>NZ_CP114115.1:0-4800000 GCF_026967615.1 Pseudomonas sp. GXZC | reverse complement strand
AGTCAGCCACCATCAAACGAAGAGAAACCAGACGATGCCAGCTCCGAACAAGGTGATGACACGCAAGACACATGAGACGCCGATGCTCAGCCTGCGTGCTGCCGTTCGGCCTGGCTCGGTCGATATTGACGCGCGAACCGTCGAGCTGACCTGGACGACCGGCGCTAAGGGCCGGCGCTGGTCATGGGATGTCGGCAGCTACATGGAAGAACTAGATGTCAGCGATGGAGCGGTTCGCCTTGATCGGCTCAACAACGGCGCGCCACTGCTCGACACCCACAACCAGTACCAGATAAGTGCGGTACTCGCCGTGGTAGAGCGAGCCTGGCTCGATGGTGGCGAAGGCCATGCTTTGGTCAGGTTCAGCAAGCGTGAAGACGCTGACGTGGTTTTCAAGGACGTTGTTGACGGCATCCTTAGAAACATCAGCGTCGGCTACGCGGTGCACCGGTACGAAGTCGTGGAGGAGGAAGACGACAAGCTCCCTACTTACCGCGCTGTCGATTGGGAGCCTTTGGAGTTGTCTCTCGTCCCGATCGGTTTCGATGACGGCGCAAAGGTGCGCAGCGCCAAAACCCCGGCCGAGTACGAAGGCCAACGATTCCACACCATTTTTGAAGTTCGGGAGGCAAATCAGCCAACCGGAAAAACGGCCGCCGTGCCTACGACCCCAGAGGATGATGCAATGACCGAAGAAGAGAAGCGCGCGGCGGAAGAAGCAAAACGCGCAGCCGAGGAAACCATTCGCCGCCAGGCGGAAGAGTCGGAGCGTAAACGCAGCCTGACTATTCGTAGCATGGCGCAGAAGGTGAAGCTGAACGACGAGCCCTTCGTCGAAGACCTGGTTGCCCGCGGCGTTTCTGTTGCTGAAGCGAGTGCAGCGCTGATCGACAAGATCGCCGAAACACAGAACAACACTCAGCCACAAACCCGCAACAGCCAGCCGACCAACGTGAACGGCGGTCAAGATGTAGCCATCCTGAACGCTAAGCGCTCTGCCATGCAGAACGCTTTGCTGCACCGCTGCGACGCCACCGTCAAGCTGGAAGACGCTGGCCGTGAGTTTCGTGGCATGCGCCTGGTGGACATGGCTCGTGAGTTCGTCGAGATGGCTGGCGGTAGCGCGCGGGGCATGACACCGCAGGAACTGGCCCGCGCAGCATTGGGCTGTGATCGCCAAGCAGTGCGCGCCGCCGGCATGCACAGCACCAGCGACTTCCCCCTACTGCTCGGCAGCACTGTGAACCGCACCCTGCGTGATGCTTACGCCAACGCCCCTCAAACCTGGCGCCCGCTGGGCCGTCCGACCACTGTGCCGGACTTCCGCGCTGTAACTCGCGCCGCCCTGGGCGACATTGCGGCGCTCGAGCAGGTCAAGGAACACGGCGAATACAAGTACGGCACGCTGTCCGAAGACGGTGCCCCGATCAAAGTCGCCAAGTTCGGCAAGATCATCGCCATCACCTGGGAAACCATCGTGAACGATGACCTGGGTGCGCTGACCCGTATCCCGGCAGCACTCGGCAATGCTGCTGCGGCGACCGAGTCCAACGTGGTCTGGGCCCTGCTGCTGGGTAACCCGACCTTCACCGACGGTGTTCCGTTCTACGACGCTGGCCACGCTAACCTCGCGGCCAGCGGCGGGGCAATAAATACCACAACCTTGGCGGCTGCCCGCGCAGCGATGCGTAAGCAGAAGAGCAAGGCTGGCGAGTTCCTCAACCTGGCTCCCGAGTACCTGGTGGTCGGCCCGGACAAAGAGCTGGAGGCTTACCAGTTCACCAGCTCCAACTATGTGCCAGCGAAGAACGCCGACATCAACGATGTGCGCAACGCCTCGCTGACTGTAATCGTCGATGCCCGCATCACCGGCAACCAGTGGTACCTGTTCGCTGCACCAGGTTCCATCGACACCTTTGAATACGCCTACCTCGAAGGTGAGCAGGGTGTGTTCACCGAAACCCGCGAGGGCTTCGAAGTCGACGGCATGGAAATAAAAGCCCGCCTGGTGTTCGGCGCAGCCTGGATCGACTACCGCGGCGCTTACAAGAACCCGGGCGCGTAAGCCAGGCGTTCGATCCAAACCCAAAAGGGCGCCGTGTGGCGCCCTTTTTGTTTTTCAGTTCTTGTCTCTAAAGGGGACCTTGCATGAAGACTTTCATCCAGCACGGCGACTGCCTGACTGTTCCAGCACCAGCCGGCGGCACTGTTTCGGGCGAGCTCTACAAAGTCGGTTCGATTGTCGGCGTGGCTGCTACTACCGAAGCGGCCGCTGCACCGGTGGTGCTCAAGCTCGACGGCGTGTTCGGCCTGAACAAAATCAGCGCCCAGGCCTGGGCAATCGGTGACCCGATCTACATGAACACCACCAGCCGAGCCCTGACGAACGTGTCGGCCACCGGCCTGGTGTTGGTGGGTATGGCGACTGAAGTTGCTGCGAACCCATCCGCCACCGGCGCCTGCCGCCTGAACGGCGTATCCGCGCCGGCGGCGGTGGCGTAAATGGGCTGGGCCTCAATGGCCCAGCGCATGCTCGGCGTTTCGATCCGCGCCTTCAGTGAGCCGACAGCAGAGCTTGATCCACTAGGCGCTGTGTACTGGCTGACCGATGGTGTTGCGCCTGGTGTGCCGCTGGCGCAGGCGGTGTTCGACAGCGCTCACGTTACCGTCGACCCAGAGACGGGCGCGCCGGTGTCTTCTAACAACCCCACCCTCGGTGTTCGAGTGATTGACTTGCCGAACGAGCCTACGAACCGGGATCGCGTCCAGGCGCGTGGCGTTTTGTACAAGATCCACGACGTGCAGGCCGACGGCGTGGCGGGTGTGACGCTGTTCCTTCGCAAGGTTTGAATATGGCCCACCCACGAGAACTGATCCGCAAGCAGGCCCTCGCGGTGCTGCTGGGTGCCACCAATGCGGGGGCAAGCGTTTATGCCAGTCGGGTGGCGCCGCTCATTTCCAACGGCTGGCAGAGCGAGTTGCCGGCGATCATCGTTTACACGATGGACGAATCGGCAGAGATCTTTAACCAGGCGCCCAGGGAATACAGGCGCCGTGTAGAACTGGTGGTGGAAATACACGCTGAAGGCAACGAAGCGTTGGACGATACGCTCGATACGCTGGCTCGCCAGGTAGAGCGCCTCCTGCTTATGGACGACACGCTGGGAGATACGGTGAATGACCTGCAGTACGTTCGCTCGCGCATGGTTCTGCTGGACCAGTCAGAGCACCTGACGGGCGCGTGCCGCCTCATCTTCGAAGCTGAATATTTTGATCGTCACCCTGACGACCTGTTCAACCAAAGCCTGCCAGACCTGAAGTCGGTTAAGACCGAATACAGCCTGGGCAACGCGCAGCCGAATCAGGCTGATCGCGCTAAAACCATCATCGAGGACCTTAATCCATGACCACGCGCGTGCTCGTGAAACCGGCCGAGGGCCGCCTGGTGCGTCACCCCGACACCTATGAGCAGATCAAGCCAGAAGGCTTGCCTGTGGAACTCAACAGTTACTGGATCCGCAAGGAAAAGGCCGGTGACGTCGTCATCAAAGAGGCTGTAGTACCGGCCGAAACCAAGGGTGAAAAACAATGACCATCGGAATGGATACGATTCCTGGTGCCGGCGCGCTTCGCAAGCCTGGTGTCTACAGCGAGATCGACAACAGCAAGGCGGTGCGCGGGCCTCAGCCGGTCAGCTACCGTCGCCTGCTGATTGGTCAGAAGCTGGCCGCTGGCGCTGCCGCTGCCAACACCCTGATCCGCATCACCAGCCCGGCCCAGGCAGACGTTCAGTTCGGGAAGGGCTCGATGCTGGCTGGCATGGTTCGCGCGGCGATGGCGATCGATACCTACACCGAGCTACAAGTGATGCCGGTGGTTGATAATCCAGCAGGCGTAGCGGCAGCTGCCACGCTGGCGTTCACCGGCCCCGCCACAGCATCCGGCACCATTGAGCTGATGATCGCCGGGCGCCGCGTTTCTGTCGGCGTAATCAGTGCTGACACCGCAACCGTTATCGCGGCATCTGTGGTCGCGGCAATCACGGCCGCGGATGACATGCCAGTAACGGCCACCGCCGCGACAGGCACCGTTACGCTGACCAGCCGCCACAAAGGCGAGGCCGGCAACAGCTTGAACGCCCGTGTGAATTACTACACCGGCCAGGTACTGCCTTCCGGTGTCGCGGTCACCATCAGCGCTTTCACCGGTGGCTCTGGAAACCCAGACCTGGGTTCGGCGCTGGCGGCTCTGGGTGATGAGTGGTTCCAGGTGTGGGGGTTGGCATATTCCGACGCAGCCACCCTGGCGACGGTGAAGACTGAACTGAACAGCCGCTTTGCCTGGGATCGTGAAATCGAGGCCCACGCCTTCACAGCGGCGCGCGGCACTCAAGGCTCCCTTGGAACCCTTGGCGACAGCCACAACAGTCAGCACCTGGTCATCATGATGGCCAACGACGAACCGATGCCAACGTACGAGAAGGCTGCGGAGACCATGGCCATTGCGGCCCTGTACGCCGCTATCGATCCGGCCCGTCCAATCCAGAATCTTCAGTACGGCTGGTGCCTGGCGCCTTCCACGGCGGACAAGTTCACCAACCAGGAACGGAACCTGTTGTTGTTCGACGGTATCGCGACCAGCAAGGTCAATAACGACGGCACCATGGTTGTTGAGCGCCTGATCACCACCTACAAAACCAACACCGCCGGCGGCACTGACATCAGCTACCTGGACAGCGAAACGCTGTTCACCCTGATGTACATCCGCCACGACTGGCGCGACTACATCCTGCGCAAGTACCCGCGGCACAAGCTTGCCAATGATGGCACGCGCTACGGCGTCGGGCAGCCGGTGGTAACACCGGTGGTTATGAAGGCCGAGGCGGTCTCGAAGTTCCGTGAGTGGGAGCGGCTGGGGTTGGTTGAAAACATGGAAGACTTCAAGGCCAACCTGATCGGCGAGCGTAACGAGAACGATCCAAATCGCCTGGATATGTTGATCCCGCCTGACCTGGTCAACCAGCTGCGAATCGTCGCCAATAAAATTCAGTTCCGCCTGTAACGGCGATTGCCAGGAGAAAGAACATGGCAGGAAAAAACCGTATTGGCGGACTCATCGCCTTGAAGGTCAACGGCGACATCTACTTCGCCAAGGGCGCTTTCACTTACAACCTCGGCAAGCCCAAGCGCGAAGGTGTGGTGGGCTCCGACGTTGTCCACGGCTACAAGGAAACCCCTCAGATTCCATTTATTGAGGGTGAGATCACCGATCGCAACGAGCTGAGTCTTGAAGACCTGGTCACGCTCGATGACGCAACCATCACGCTGGAGCTCGCCAACGGCAAGGTCATCACCCTGAGTGAGGCCTGGTACGCAGGCGAGGGCACCGGCAACACCGAAGAAGGCAACATCGCTTGCCGCTTCGAAGGCATATCTGCCGAGGAAATCTCGTAATGGCCAAGGAAAAGACGATTCAACTCGCCGAGCAAATCACGTTCGGCAAGGACACGTTCACTGAGCTGACCGTGACCCGCAAGCTTAAATACCTGCGCGGCCATGCGTTGCGTATCACTTCGGATGGCAAGGGCAACGGCGGCGCGGACATGGACTTCGCCACGCTGATTGACCTCGGGGCCAAGATGGTTGGCCACCCCCCTGCGTTGCTCGACGAGCTGAGCGAGGACGATCAAGCCGCCGTCATCGGCGAGGCCCGGGATTTTTTGCTGAAGCACCTCGGGGGTGGGAAGGAGGCGTAACCGTCGTCGTCAAAGTTATGAGTGTTCAGCCGTCGGAAGTCATGGAAATGGATTTCGACGAGCTGAATTGGTGGCTTGAGCGCACCGAGGAGTGGGTTGGATGGCAGACAAAGGATACTCCCTAAACGTCATCATCGCGGCCGTGGACAAGATCACCGCGCCGTTGCGCGGGATATTCGGGAAGGTCAAAGCGGCGAGCGCAGGCATTGCCGGTGCGCTTGACCGAACTGGCTTGCCGATCTTCGCTAACAGCCTGAAGAACGTCGGCGGTGCGATTGGTGGCGTGGGTAGCGCGGTTGCCTCGAGCACGCGCAAGCTGCTGGGGCTGGGGGCCACGCTGGGCATCACAGGCGCTGCGTTGAACATGTTTTTCCAGGGCTTCGCTGATGCGACCGGCGCAATTGGTGACACTGCCGAGCGCACTGGCATCAGCCGTGAGCGATTCCAGGAACTCAGCTTCGCAGCGAAGCTAAGCGGATCGTCAGCGGAAACACTGGGCGGTGCGCTGCAGAAGATGCAAATCAACATCGGCGCAGCAACGGCGGGCTCGAAAGAGCTTTCGCAAATGTTCAAAGGCCTGGGCATCAATATCAAGGATTCGTCCGGCAAGCTGAAAAGCTCCGATGCTTTGTTCGACACCTTCGTTGATCGAATCTCGAAGATCAAAGACCCGTCCCTACAAGCGCAGGCGGCGGTGAAGATCTTCGGCAAAAGCGCTACAGAGCTTCTGCCGTTGATTCGCGGTGGTAGTGCGGGTCTGAAGGAAATGTCAGACGAGGCGCGCCGCCTCGGCGTCGTCATTTCTGACAGCGCGGTTCGTGAAGGCGAGGATTTCGGAGATACGCTTGACACGATCCATGCGGCACTCGGTGGTGTCAGCAATAGCATCGGAAGCTCCCTGGTACCGCAGTTGAATATGCTGGGCAAGCGGTTGATTGAGACGATCGTCAAGTACCGCCCCCAGATTGAAGCATTCGCAACGGCTTTCGCCGAAAACCTGCCTGGCAACATCGAACGAGTCACCGGCTTTCTTGGTGACCTGTACGACGGTGTCCTGCCGGTGATCGAGATATTCAGCTCGCTTTCCGACACCTTCGGCACGGCCAACCTGATATTTACGGCGCTGGGCTTGTACATCGGCGGCGGCTTCCTGATGGCGGTGCTGAACCTGGCGCTGGCTCTGAAGGGGCTTGGGTTGGCTATCACTCTAACGCCGGTCGGCTGGTTCCTGGCGGCCATCGTGGCCATCGGCGCCGCGGCCTATGTCATCTACAAGAACTGGGACAACATCGTCGGGTTCTTCGAGGACAAATGGGCGGGCGTCAAAGCGGCCTTCAGTGACGGAATAATCAACGGCATCTGGAAGCTGTGGAAGGAATACAACCCCATCACTTTGATGATGGAAGGCTTCAACGGCCTGATCAAGTACCTGACAGGCTGGGACCTGGGCGCAATCCTCGGCAGCAAGATCACCGAGGCTGTTGCCGCCATCAAGAACGGATTGCCCGACTGGGCTAAGAAGTTGCTTGGCATTGATGGTGCTGGGGTGAGCGGCGGTGCCGAGGGTGGTTCGCCCTCTGCCTCCACTGGTGGTGCAGATACCGACCTTGGCCGGCGGGCTGCTCAGATCGGCCGGGACGCTGTTCAGCAGATGGCCCCGCCTGAGCAGGCAGTGAGGGTGCAGGTAGACCTGAACAACGTTCCAGCAGGGTCCAAGGTGAAAACCGAGGGCAGCCAGGGAGCGACATTCGATACCGACATCGGTTACTCGATGATGGCCCCGTAACCGGAGTTCCCTATGGCTTGGCGAGACAACTACCGCGCCGCGACCTTTCGCGGCGTGGGCTTTTTTGTGGCTACGGCAGACAGCAGTCACGGCCGGCGCCAGGCGGTACACGAGGCGGCCCAGCGCGATATTCCATATACAGAAGACCTTGGCCGTAAGTCGCGGGAGTTCGGTATCACCGGCTACCTGCTGGGCAAGGAATACGATGTAGCCCGGGAAGAGCTGATAAAGGTCTGCGAACAAGCGGGCCCTGGTGTGTTGGTTCACCCGTACCGGGGCGAACTGACGGTAGTCTGTCGGGGGCTCACCGTTAGTGAGTCGTCGGACGAGGGGGGTAAATGCGCGATCTCGATGACTTTCCTCGAGGCGGGCGAGGCGTCCTACCCATCTGCCAAGGTCGACAGCGTCAATGCGATCAGCGCAAAGGCGGGCGAGGTCACTGAGGCCAGCAAGGAAAACTTCGTTGCCGACTTCCTCACCAAGGGTTACCCATCGTTCGTAGCCGAGGCCGCCACTACGCAGATAAAAGGGTTGAGCGATTTTTTGAGCTCGCCTGAGTTCATCGTTTCAAGCGACATACAGGCAGTATCCGACTACTACGACAAGGTCAAAGGCATTGGCTCTGATGCGTTCAATCTTATCCAAGCGCCCCTCGAGTTCGCTGGCCAGGTCGTTGACGCTATCAGCAGCATCCGGTCAGCCTTCGGCGGCAGCGCCTTTGGAATGCTGATGAGTCTTTACAGCCAGTATTTCCCAAGCTCCGACGATACATCCTCTTCCGCTACGCCGAGCCGTCAGCAGGTAATGAGGAATACCAGCGCCGTTTCCGCGCTCGTTCGTCAGGCTGCAATTTCTGAGGCGGCTGTCGCCGCAGTGGTCACGCAGGTAACCGAGGATGTTTCCAACGGCGGCACGAAAACAACCTCCGAGCCGACTAAATACGATAGCTACGAAGCGGCCATTGCGGTGCGCACTGAGCTTTCCGACAGGTTGGATGAAGAGAGCGAGTCGACAAGTAACGACCTGGTGTATGTCGCGGTTACCGATTTAAGGACCGCCGTGGTTCAGGCCGTTCCTGACCCTGAACAGGACTTGCCCAGGCTTGCGACATTCTCGCCCAGGCAGACGCTTCCGTCTCTCGTTGTTGCATACCAACTCTACGGTGACGCCAGCAGGGCCGAGGATATCGTGTTACGTAACGACCCGCGCCGCCCAGGCTTCCTGATCGGCGGCCAACAGCTTGAGGTTCTTGCAAATGGATGACCTTGAACTGCTGGTCAATGGCATGAATTACGCGGGATGGACCCAGGTTGGAGTTACGCGCGCGGTTGATGCTTCCTCTGGCGCGTTCACTGTGACCCTTACGGAGCGCTGGGAAGGGCAAGAGGGCAGAGGTGCTCAAGTTGAGCCCTGGCCCATCCTCCCTGGCGATAAGTGCGAGGTCCGTCTCGGCGGAATAACGATGGTGGTTGGCTATGTCGACATCTTCAAGCCTTCGTTCAGTGCGAATGACCACACCATCAATATCCAAGGGCGCGACCGGACATCGGACCTGATCGACTGTAGTGCGGTGCACACGCCGGACGAGTGGAAGAACATTGACCTGCTGCGCTTCGCCCAGGTATTGGCCCAGCCATTCGGCGTCGGCGTCTCGGCTGATGTCCCGGTGGGCACTCCATTCACGGTCTGCAAGCTGCAGCAGGGCGAAACAGCGTTCGAAGCAATTGAGCGTTACGCCAAGCAGCGACGCCTATTGCTGACGACGGATGGCGCCGGCGGCCTACTGATCACCCGGGCTGGTAACAAGCGGGCCGCCGTCGGACTGGTTCAGGGTGAAAACATCCTCAGTGCCACCGGCAGCATCGATCACAGCCAGCGTTTCCGCAATTACCTGGTTAAAGGTCAGGCCGGATACAACCCAAACAGCAATGGAAGCACTGAGGCGCACGTCGAGGGCGGGGCAAGCGACAGCGGAATCAGGCGTTATCGACCAATGCTGATCGTCGCTGAGTCCGGTGGATCGAACGGCAGCGCCCAAGAGCGAGCTGCCTGGGAGGCCAACAGCCGGCTGGGTAAATCAGCTTCCGCTTCCATAACCGTCCAGGGCTGGCGGCAAAGCCCTGGCGGGCCAATCTGGGAGCCAGGAATGCTGGTGCAGGTCAGGTCGCCATGGTTACGCATGGATGGGCAAATGATTATTCGGCAGGCCACCTACGAGCGTGGGGAGGGCGGTACCACTACCAAGCTCGACATCGTCAGCCCGCAAGCCTTTTCGCCGGAGCCTCCTGATTCGAAGAAAGGCAAGACAGGGAAAAGGGGCGGTCGGAATATTTGGGCGGAAGCCATCGGGGAAGAGGACAAAAAAGATGGGTAACCCAATTCGCGATCTCAGCAACCGCGTGATGATGATGTTCGCCCGTGGTGTTGTGCGCCGGGTCACCGACACGAACGGACGGCAGCAGTTGCAGGTGGAGCTGCTCAAGGACGAGCTGCGAGACGATATCGAACACATGCAGAACTACGGCTTCACCAGCCACGCAACAGGCGGCGACGTGGCGGTTGCCTTCATTGGCGGCAACCGCGAGCAGGGCATTGTTCTCGCAGTTGATGACCGGCGCTATCGCATCACCCTGAAGGCTGGCGAGGTCGCGATGTACGACGACCTTGGCAACAAAGTTGAGCTGCTGCGCGAAATGGTCAAGGTCACGGCCGTTCAGCATGCAGAGGTGGAGGCCCCGACCATCAAGATGATCGGAGAGATTGAGATGGTCGGTAACGTAAAAATCCAGGGGAATATTGATTCCACCGGCACCGTCAAAAACAACGGCAAGAACATCGGCAGCACTCACCAACATGACGGGGTCTTGGTCGGATCCGCAAACACGGGAGCGCCCATTTAATGGCTGACGCTGCAATGGTAATGACCGAGTTCGGCGGTGACCTGGTGCTGTTTGGTTTTGACCTTGAACGCGATGACGGCCTTGAAACTGCCGTGATCATCAGTCTATTCACCGATCGTCGCGCCAGTGCTGAACAGATCCCGCCCGAATATGAGCAGGACGATTTGCGCGGTTACTGGGGTGATCTCACAAATCTCTCGGCGACCGACCAGACGGGCTCGCTGCTCTGGCTACTGGCCAGGGAGAAAGAACTACCCCAAACGCTGAGCCGAGCCGAGCAGTATTGCCGTGACGCCTTGGCCTGGATGATTGATGACATGGTGGCCGCGACGATCGAGGTAGCCGCTTCATATCACTCGCGCGGCGTGATGCTGCTCGTTATCGACATCTATCGCCCGACCGGCCCAGCCGTTCGCTACCGATACAACTATGAATGGTCGGCCCAGGCCGGCAAGAGGGCTGCCTGATGCCATTTGCTAGACCAAGCTTGCCGGAGCTCATTGACCGGGTTACCACCGACATCAGCGGGCGCGTGACCGGCGTCCAAAGCGCAGTGCTGCGCCGCTCGTTGCTGGGGATCCTCGCCCGGTCTGAGGCTGGTGCAGTACACATGCTCTACGGCTTCCTTGAGTGGGCGGCCAAGCAGGCGATCATCGACACTGCTGAGAAGGAATACCTCGAGCGCTGGGCAGCAATCTGGAAAGTCTTTCGCAAGGCCGCTGATTTTTCGACCGGCGCCGCGCTGCTTGCCGGCGCAATCGGGTCGACGCTTCCGGCCGGAACGATCCTCCAGCGGCAAGATGGCGTGCAGTACCGCGTCCTGGCTGATGCTGTCTTCACTGATATCACGCTCCAGCCGACTGTTGTCGCCGTAGAGGCCGGTTCCGCGGGCGATGCCCCGGCCGGAACGCCATTGTTTCTGTTGTCTCCTGTAGCCGGCGTTCAATCGACCGGCTCTGCTGCCACGGATATTGATGGCGGTCTTGATGTTGAGACGGATGCCCAGTTGCTCAGTCGGCTTCTGAAGCGCATCCGGCAGCCGCCACACGGCGGTGCGGCCTCAGATTATGAGCTCTGGGCTCTTGAGGTGCCAGGCGTCACACGGGTGTGGGTTTATCCGCTGCAGATGGGCGCCGGGACGGTGACGGTCTTATTCGTCTGTGACGGTGAGTCCGACATCATTCCTGATGCAGCCAAGGTCGCAGAGGTTCAGTCCTACATTGATGCCCGCTGCCCCGTGACCGCTGAAGTGTTTGTCGCGGCACCGGTTCCTGATCCTCTGAATATGGCTGTGAAGCTTTCGCCGAACACTGCTGCTGTCCAGGCTGCAGTGCGGGCCGAGGTGGCCGACTTGATCGTTCGTGATTCCAAGCCTGGCAGTCCGACTTTGATCAGTCGCCTGCGTGAGGCTGTATCAATAGCCGCCGGTGAGTCGAATAACGAAATAACGTCGCCGACGACCGACGTGATGCACGCCACCGGTCACATGGCAGTGCCCGGCACCATAATCTTCTCCAGCCTATAAGGAGGCGTAATGCCGACAGCTGCCGACTACCTGGAGCAGCTGAAAACGCTGCTGCCACCCGGACAAGCGTTTCCTCTAGAAGCCGGGACGAAACTCCACGATTTACTTGACGGCATGTCTATCGAGCTGGCCAGGGTGGATGAGCGCGGGGACGCACTCCCGCTCGAAGCCATCCCCTCAACGACAAACGAAATGCTGAGCGACTGGGAGCGGGTTGCGGGCCTTCCCGATAAGTGCTCGGGCTCTCTCGAGCAAACGCTGCAAGGCCGCAAGAACGCTCTGCTGGCCAAGCTCTCCAGCACTGGCGGCCAGTCGGCCGATTACTTCATCGATTTATTGGGGGTGCTTGGCTACACCGTGACGATTGAAAAGTACCGGCCATTCCGCGCCGGCCTTTCCCGTGCCGGTGATGCGCTCACCAACGGTGATTGGATATTCACCTGGCTTGTCCGCGCCCCAGAGACATCAGTCATTTCTTTCAGGGCCGGGTTGTCTGCGGCCGGCGAGAGGCTGCGCACGTGGGGCAACGACACGCTCGAATGCAAAATAAATCAATTGAAGCCAGCGCACACGATCGCGCTCTTCGCATACGGAGATTGACGCATGCACAGAATTGACGGGCCTGGCGCCACGGTCGACGGTAAATTCACCGAGGGGGATCCCGTCGGCGGCATTCAGGCCACGGTTGTTACTGACGATTGGCTAAACGCTGTTCAAGAGGAAATAATTGGCGTACTCACGGCGGCAGGCGTGGAGCCGGTTAAAGGCACGCAAAATCAGTTGGCACTGGCGATCGCCAAGATAGCTCAAGGTCAGCTGGGCAGCGCTGTGACTACAGCCGGTACCGCGTCGGCCTACACCCTTGCCCCATCGCCAGCAATTTCGGTATATGCGGTTGGCCAGCGATTCAACGTGACGTTTCACGCGCCCGGGGCCCTGAACCCAACCATCAACGTATCGGGTAAAGGTGCCAAGAATCTAAAACAGTATGACTCAACCGGCGCAAAGGTAGGTGCAGTCACTGGGCTGGCTCAAGTATCCGACATTGTTTATGACGGTACAGATTTCATTGTTCTTGACCCGCTCCCAACTAAATCAAAGCAAGGGCTGCGCGGTGCTGCAACAAACTGGAAGGCTGTGGCAAGCGGTATTTCCGCAAACATCGTGTGCACAGTTCAGCAAGTTATCGTTGCTGATGCTTCCGGTAATTCGGTCGTTCTCGACAACTTAAACCTGACGCTGAATACAGCGGTAAGCGCGTCAGCAACTGTTAACGGAATGGCTCCTGGCGTAACTATAGCTATAAACACGTGGTACGCCGTTTATATTTGGTACAACTCTACTACGGGGGTTTCACGCGTAACGGGGGATACCTCATTCACCTCTCCGACCGCACCCGCATCAGGGTTTGATATGTGGGCGTATCGCGGCTCATTCCGCACGGATAGCAGCACCGCGAATAAGTTTCCGTTGAGCTACACGCAGGATGATTGGGACTACCAGTGGAAGGTTGCTGTCTCGTCGAACGTTCCGGCAATGATAGTTATGGCCGCTGGCGCTATGGGAAATCCGAACGACCCACCAACATGGGTGAACGTAGGTATTGCTCCATATGTAAGTCCAGTTGCAAAAGTTATTAAAGGCGACTTGGCCGTATATAACGCAGGGTTCGGTATCATTGCGCCGAATAGCTCATATGGCGGATTGAATCAAACCACCAGTACAGGAACTCCATTTGCAGGTGCTGTCGGTGAATCCACCAGGTTCGCAGTTGCACAAACGTTTTCCATGAAACTGGAGAGTGCCAACATCTATTACGCGGCGAGCGGTACAGCGCCACGCCTGTTCGTCATTGGTTGGAGTGAATAGTTATGAGTAAAGACGGATACGCAGTTGGAAAAGATGGAACAGGGCTGGGCTGGTTTTATGTAAATGGTTCGGAGCCTGACCCCGAAGACCCAAGTAAAACTTACCCAGACTACGAGACGCATTGTTTCCGGCCGTTTTCAGCTGGTGTGCCGCCAGACCCTAAACCAAGTTTAGAACAGGCTTTGGGGTTAGCAGAAAAAGAGCGAGACCGGTTGCTTGGAATTGCCGCCATTCGAATTGCGCCACTTCAGTACGCCGCCGATCTAGGCGATGCAACACCGGAGGAAGCTGCACTGCTCAAGAAGTGGAAGCAGTACTCGGTAGATTTGAATCGTGTGCCAGGCCAGCCTGACTATCCACAAACGATAGGTTGGCCGACTGAGCCCTCTTAATAGATTGCGTGAAAAGTCACCCGCCCTGAGCGGGTTTTATTTTGCCTGGAGAAAAGCATGCCGTTCACCGAGCAGCAGCTGCTGCAAATACTCCCGAACGCCGGCCGCCAAGCCGTCGTTTTTGTTCCCGTGTTGAATGTTGCCATGGGCAAATACGGGATCGTTAACCGTTTGCGCATCGCTGCGTTCATCGCCCAGATCGGCCATGAGTCCGGCCAGTTGCGTTATGTGCGTGAAATCTGGGGGCCCACCGCGGCGCAGGCCGGGTATGAGGGGCGTGCCGATCTGGGCAACACCGTGAAGGGGGATGGCTCCAAATACCGGGGGCGTGGGCTGATCCAGATCACCGGTCGGGCGAACTATGCGACGTGCGGGGAAGCGCTGGGGCTGGACCTGATCAGCACGCCGGAACTGCTGGAGCAGCCGCAGTACGCCACGATGTCGGCAGCCTGGTTCTGGTCCACTCGCGGGTTGAACACGCTGGCGGACCAGGGCGATTTCGTTAAGATCACCCGCCGGATTAATGGCGGCCTCAACGGGCAGGCTGACCGCCAGGCGCTGTATGACAAGGCGCTGAAGGTGCTTGGTTGAAAAGCGGGCCCTCGGAAGTCACTGACGAGTCTATATAGGCTATTTGTTCGTTCGGTAGGGCGCAGGAGGCGTATGTGTCGCGGTTGGGGCATTTGGAAGTGACGAGGCCCAATACTATCTCAAGTAAGTCTCACCATCATCACAGGTCCAGGCCACTTTCTTCGGCGCGAACAGTTCGGAGAACTGTCGGTTGTCCACCTCTCCGGATGATTTGCAGTGATGTGCTGCGGAAAATTCATCCCAGGCCTTTGTTTCATTATGCGAGATGTATGCAGCAGTGGACGCAGCAGCCACCAAGATTGCAGCTGACAGCAGGTAAGAAGGTTTCATTTGAAGTCCTTTAGCGAGGTGTATTTCCCCAGGGAAATAGCATTCCGTTATGAGTCGAGCTGCTTAATTCTGCAAGTTTAATGCAGCTGCGAATGGAGGTCATCAAACGCATCGTATTTAACGTCTGTCGCCGAACCTGATCATCGCGGCGTAGACTGGTCAAACTTCCTGCTGACCAGTCGTATGTGGTCGTTGTATGCAGGTGCTGGAGAATTCGTCTAAAGGCTCCTTGATAGACTTCAACTCCATCAGCAGCTGCTGATTCTCCCTGAACAGGTGGTCCCGCTGCTGGGTAATCAGGTCGATGGGTCGAAAGCTCAAATTATCGGGAGCGTCGTTGCTCTTGGCTGGCGAAAGCTCAAGGGCTTCCTTCAGCGCCGCTTCCGCTGAAGCCTTGCCGGTCGCGAGCAGGTCATTCATCTGCACCAGGCCAGCGATATTGGCCCGTGCCTTTCGCAGCATCGCCTCTGTCTGGACGAGCTCGTCTTCCAGAAGGGCGCACTGGTGCTGGTACATTTCCAGGGGCGCTGGGCAGCCAAGCCAGTCATCGGTGTCCATGTCAACGTTCATATCGGTGCCTCATGTGCTGTATGTGCGTACAGTAGTTGAGTGGCATCAGATTTGGGAGTGGTGTTCGTCGGCAGGACGCCGGGAAGGGGAAATACTGTAGGAATATCCAACGCTAAGTTATTGATTCTTATAGGGCGTATTTCTTATTTTAGCGGCCGCTAAATAGCTATATTTTCCTTTATATATCAATAGCCTGCGCGCCTTTCGTGGCCACCTTGACATGGTGGGGGTCGTTGGTTCGAGTCCAATCGCGCCTACCAAACAAAATCCGCTCTGCTGGGCGGTCTAGAAGGGCTCACCGAAAGGTGAGCCCTTTTTTGTTGTCTGCGATTTGCAAAATTTTTGCAAAACTCTCGCCACCCACAAAAATTATTGGTTCGCAGCAACAATTTTTCTTGTTGGACACCTCCCTCCCCCAGGCAGCAAAGTTGCCGCCACTGACGCTCGACCTTTCGGGTCAACAATAAAAAACCGAGCCGACTGCACGCCACTTCTTGCTGTGAACCCTTTGTTCACATCCTGCTGTAATGGCGCCGCAGCGCGCACTTAAGGACCTCACGCCATGCAAACTGTTGTGAACTTATGGCCGTTGATCGGCGTACTTGTGATCGTGGTTGGCTTTGTCTTGCGCTTCAACCCACTGTTGGTGGTCACCGCCGCCGCTATCGCCACCGGGCTTGCAGCCCACTTTCCGCTGGAAAAAATCCTCGCCACCATGGGCGATGGCTTCCTTCAAACCCGTGCCTTGCAATTAATTCTGTTGTTGCCCCTTGCCGTTATCGGCCTGCTGGAGCGTCATGGGCTGCGCCTGCATGCGCAAAACTGGATTGCACGGTTCGAGCGCGCCACGGTCGGGCGGTTGTTGATCATCTATCTGTTTGTACGCGAATCCACCGCCGCCATGGGGTTGACCAGCCTGGGTGGGCACCCACAGATGGTGCGTCCGCTGCTCGCACCGATGGCCGAAGGCGCGGCGGAAAAACGCTACGGCAAGCTGCCGGACAAATTACGTCACAAGGTGTTGGCCATGTGCGCCGCGACGGACAACGTCGGACTGTTTTTTGGTGAAGACATTTTCGTCGCCTTTGGCGCAATCGCATTGATGCACACTTTCCTGCTCGGCTCGGGAATTGATGTGGAGCCGCTGCATATTGCGGTGTGGGGCATTCCTACGGCGATCTGTGCCTTTGTTATTCATGCGATCCGTCTGCACCGGTTTGATCGAAGGCTTACCCGTGAGATGACGCCTGCCGCTACGCCAGTGGAGGCCGCGCAATGATCATTTCCATTCAATACCTGTACTGGCTCGCGGGGGTTCTGCTGCTGATCACTGCGGGCATGGTTCTGATGGACCGGAGCCATCCCAAGCGTTGGTCCAGTGCGTTGTTCTGGCTGTTGTTCGCTATTCCGTTCCTGATCGGCGAACGCCTGCCGTCGGTGGCCATCGGCGCTGGCGTCGTGGTAATGGCATTGATTGCCGGCATGGGCGGAGTCGGCCGTGGCAAGCATGTCGAGCTGCATGACAAGGCCTCTCGCGCCAGTGCCGGTCGCCTGGGCCACAAGCTGTTCATTCCTGCGCTCGCCATCCCACTGACCACGGTCATTGGCTCGGTGCTGCTCAAGCACACCGAGATTGGCGGCGTGCCACTGCTGGATCCGAAAAACACCACCTTCGTTTCCCTCGGTATCGGCTGCTTGATCGCACTTGGCCTGGCCTGCTGGCTCACCCGTGATACGCCGGTGCAAGCCTTGCGCGAATCCCGCCGTCTCACTGAAGCCCTTGGCTGGGCGATGGTTCTTCCGCAAATGCTGGCGATGCTCGGCTTGCTGTTTAATGAGGCCGGGGTCGGTACGGCTGTTGCGCATGTCACCACCACCTACATCAACCTCGATTTCAAGTTGGTGGCAGTGATGGTCTATGTATTGGGCATGGCTTTGTTTACGGTGATCATGGGTAATGGTTTTGCGGCATTCCCAGTGATGACGGGAGGTGTCGGCGTGCCGGTGCTGGTGGGTATCTACGGCGGGAATCCAGCGGTGATGGCGGCGATTGGCATGTTCTCCGGCTACTGCGGCACATTGATGACGCCGATGGCCGCCAACTTCAATATCGTGCCTGCTGCGTTGCTGGAGCTGCCGGACAAGAACGCGGTGATCAAGGCGCAACTGCCCACGGCGTTGATGATGTTGGTGGTCAATATTGTGCTGCTGTATTTGTTGATGTGAGGCATAGATGCAAATCGTATTGCTGATGGGTTTTGAGCCCTTTGATCAAGACATGGTGAACCCTTCCTGGGAGGCCGTGCGCCAACTGGACGGCGTGCAACTGGAGGCCGGTGTGCAGATTGTTGCCCGTCAATTGCCTTGCGCATTTGCCACTGTGGGTGAGTGCCTGACCCGGCTTGTCGACGAATTGCACCCGGCGATGGTGATCGCTACAGGGCTGGGGCCGGGTCGTAGCGATATCTCCATCGAGCGGGTGGCAATCAATGTCAACGATGCGCGTATCCCCGATAACCTGGGCGAGCAGCCTGTCGATACGGCGGTCATCGTTGATGGCCCAGCTGCCTACTTCACGACGCTGCCGATCAAGGCAATGGTCAAGGCCGTGCGTGAAGCGGGAGTCGCGGCCTCCGTTTCGCAGACGGCGGGGACCTTTGTGTGTAACCAGGTGTTTTATCTATTGCAGCATGCTCTCGCTGGGTCGCAAGTGCGCAGTGGTTTCATTCATGTACCTTTTCTGCCGGAGCAGGTGACGGGATCGCAGCGGCCTTCAATGGAGCTGGGTAAAATGGTCACGGGATTGCAGGCAGCTTTACTGACGGCGTGGCAAACACCTGTGGATGTTGCGGAAGTGGGTGGGCAGGTCAGCTGACCTGCCCCACGAGCCTCACATTGCAAACAATCGGGTGAGCCCGAAGGTAATGGCGCAGGCCAGGCCTGTCATTGCAAATGCGGTCGCCACATACCACTTGATAAGATTGAGTTCAGTGGTTGCCAGGTCTGCCTTGGAAGCGAAGTGCTTATCCATGGCGTCTGCCTTGCTCGAAACGGTGATCAGCTTCTCGTTCATTTCAGCCAGCCCCTTTTCCAGTAAACCTAATCGTAGTTCCATTCCCGAATCTCCCTTGTTTTTACCGTTGCCGGCTCTACCTTGAGCCCGTTGGGAGCAAGAGTAGTGTGGCTTTCGTCCAGCGGTAAGGGACAAACCTTTGCAAAATAACACCGGGGGCGGCTGCTCAGTCTTCCCGCTTCGGAAAGAACAAATCAAAACACGTCACCCCTGCCTCACTGCTCACGCTGTATTGCCCGTTATGCAACTGCATGATGGTCGCCACAATCGACAAGCCCAGCCCATTGGATTGCGCTGACCGTTCTCGTGATTCATCCACCCGGTAAAAACGTTCGAACAGTCGCGGCAGATGCTCGGCAGCGATGGTCTCGCCGTGGTTGCTGACTTTCAGATGAATGCCGTCGTTATTGGGAGTCGCCTGTATCACCAGCTCAGTGCTCGGCGCCCCATATTTGATGGCGTTGGCACACAGGTTCGCCAGGGCCCTGCGCAGTAGCATCGGCTCCGCCCAGATCACCCCGTCGCCTTCAGCACGAATGCTGATATCCCTATCCGCCGCCAAGCCTTCAAAGTACTCGGCGATGCGCTCCACTTCATCGGCGGCGTTGAGTTCCTGACGCTGGCGCAGGGCGCTGGCCGGATCGGTGCGGGCCAGGAACAGCATGTTGTCGAGCATGCGTGCCAGTCTTTCAAGCTCTTCGACATTGGACGCCAGCAGTTGCTGATAGCTCTCGATGCTTCGGTGTTGTTGCAGGGCGACCTGGGTTTCTCCCAGCAGGTTGTTGATGGGCGTGCGCAGTTCGTGGGCCATGTCGGTGGAGACCTGGCCCAGTTGTACAAAGCCCTTGGCCAGCCGCTCCAGCATGGTGTTGAACGAGTCAATCATCGGCAGCAGTTCTTTTGGCGCGCCATGGCTGTCGAGGCGTTCAGCGAGGTTACCGACGCCGATGCCTTGGGCGTGCCGGGCCAGGCGTCGCAACGGTAAAAGCCCACGATGCACCAGCAGATAACCGACCACCGCCAGAATGATTGCAGCGATGCTCGCCAGGACATAGACGCTCAAACGATAGCTGGCAAGCACTGCGGTGCGCTCGGTCATCAGGCGTCCGGTGGTGACTTGCAGGCTGCCCAGATCGCCGGAGTCGATGGACGCGGCCACGGTCGCGAAGGGTGCGCCGTTAATGCTAGGGAAATGGTGCACGTCAGCAAACGTCAGCTCGTGATTTTTGGGCACTGGGGGGATGGCAGGCAGATCGATATTGCCGGGATTGACCGTCAACAAGGGTTGTTGCCCTGGCGCGGCGATGCTCAGTACCGATTCGCGGTTGCCCAGCATGTTCTGGAACAGTTCCGGCTTGGTCTTGATCAGGTCCAGGGTATTGCTGTCATTGAGCAGGTTGCGCAATTGGTCGATGCGGTAGATCAAGGCCGCGTCGTCGCGCATGATCAGCTCGCGCTCCAGTTCGCGGTACAGCGCCACACCCAGGGTAGCCAGCAAGGTGAAGGCAAGCAGGGCGAAGATCAGCGCCAGACGCAGCGTCAGGGAATAATGGCGATGTTTGTTCATGGCTGGGTATCGAAGCGGTAGCCGATGCCGCGCACGCTGTGGATCAGCTTGAGCTGGAACGGATCGTCGATTTTCAAGCGCAGGCGCCGCACGGCGACGTCTACCACATTGGTGTCGCTGTCAAAATTCATGTCCCACACCCGCGATGCGATCATCGAACGAGACAGCACCTGATCCTGGTGAGTTGCGAACAGGTGCAGCAGGGCGAACTCCTTATTGGTCAGGGTAATGCGCGTGCCGGCGCGGGTAACGCGACGCTTCAGCACGTCGATCTGCAGGTCGGCGATTTGTAGTTGTTCCTCGTCCCGGCTCGGGCCACGGCGGGTCAGGGTGCGCAAGCGTGCTACCAGTTCGGCGAAGGAAAACGGCTTGATCAGGTAATCGTCGGCGCCCAGTTCCAGGCCCTTGATGCGGTCAGCAATGTCATCGCGGGCCGTCAGAAAAAGTACCGGTGTGTCGGCTTCCTTACGCAGGCGGCGCAGCACTTCCCAGCCGTCCATTTTCGGCATCATCACATCCAGCACGATCACGTCGAACGGCGTTTCCAGGGCCTGATGCAAACCGTCCACGCCGTCGCGGGCGAGGCTGACGGAATAGCCCAGTTCCTGCAGGCCATTGAGCAGGTAATTGCCGGCCTTGGGTTCGTCTTCGACTACGAGGATGTTCATGGGAAATGCCCTGTCTCAATGCGTGGCGCAAGTGTAGCCCGATCAATTGTCACTGGCGCAACCGATGCCCTGCACCTGATAGTCCAACACGTGTTCGCGGCCTTGGCTGTCGAGGTAGTTGAGGCGTGCGGGGACGATGCCGCATTGGCCATAGGTGTCAGTGCTCGACAATACTTTGGCGACGTCCAGATGGACGAAAAAGCCGGTTTTGTCGTGGATGACGGGTTCGGCTGCAAGCACGGAACCGGTAGCGAGCAAAGCGGCAAAGCCGAGGATAAACAGTTTCATGGCGGTATCTCTCTTAAAGGGTTGGCGGCCAGGTCATGGCAGTGACTTCACAGTAACCAGGGGCCCCGAACAGCCAACCAACAGGATGATGACAAGTTTGTAATGCAAGGCTTAAGGCTGGCGGCCCGAGGCTTCGAGGATCAGGTCGGTGATTTCCTTGGCGTGGGACACCAGTGACAAGTGGCTCGATGGCAGCTCGACAGTGGTGGCATTCATGCGCTTGGCGAGAAAGCGCTCAAGGTCTGGGTTGATGGTCTGGTCATTTGCCGACACCGCATACCAAGACGGCTTGGTATGCCAGGCCGCATTGACAGTGCGGCCGCTGAACAGGGCCTTTGTGATGGGTTGCTGCACGGCGTACAGCTCCATGGCCTTCGCGTGCGGCACATCGGCGGCGAAATACTTGAGGAAGGCGTCCTGGCTCAGGGTGAGGTAGCCGTCGTGATCTTCGACGCCGGCGCGCACCGGCATGGTCGGATACTTGGCTGAGAGCGCGACGAAGTCTTCGTTGGCATCTGGAGCCCGGGCGGCCACGTAGACCAGCGAACTGACTTTCGGGTTGGCTCCGGCGTCGCTGACCACGGTGCCGGCGTAGGAATGGCCGACCAACACGGTAGGGCCGTCTTGTTGATCCAGTACACGGTTGGTGGCGGCGACATCGTCGGCCACCGAGGTCAGCGGGTTCTGCACGGCAGTGACGTGCAGCCCGGCGGCCTGGAGGCGGGTAATCACCTCGGACCAGCTCGACCCGTCAGCCCAGGAGCCATGTACCAGCACCACGTTATTGGCTTTGACCGGCGCGACGGTGCCGGCCATGGCAGTGCCGGTGCCCAGCATCAACAGGCTGGCGGCGACCAGGCAGAGTTTGCTTACAGGTTTCATAGGTGGACCCTTTTCATCAGTAGGAAGTGGCGTCATCCGATGTGGGTGACTGACGACTCCACTGTATGAAGTGAGGGTGCCGGCAAGACTTACAGCTTGATTACAAACCTGTAATGCAATCCAGGCTCCTAGCGTTTACAAGCAGCGAGGTGATCCGTAGATTGCATCGGGCCTGTCATTTGTTACCACCCAAGAGGAAGCCACGCAGTGTCCAACCGAGGTTCAGCCGTGTTCAACCGCCGTTACCGTGCCTTTCTGTTTGATATGGATGGGACGTTGCTCAACTCCATTGCTGCCGCGGAGCGCGTGTGGAGCATCTGGGCGCAACGCCATGGTTTGGATGTGCCAGCGTTCTTGAAGACCATCCACGGTGCCCGCGCAATCGACACCATCACGCGCCAGGCATTGCCTGGGGTCGATCCTGAGGTCGAAGCGCAGTGGATCACCGAGGCAGAAATCAATGATGTAGAGGGCGTTGTCGCGATCCCCGGGGCCGTCACGTTCCTGAGTAGCCTGCCGGGCGATCAATGGGCGCTGGTCACCTCGGCACCCAGGGAGCTTGCGTTGCGTCGCCTGCAAGCGGCGGGCATCGCACCGCCAGCGGTGATGGTCACGGCTGAAGATGTTGCCGTCGGCAAGCCAAACCCCGCCTGCTACGTGCTGGGGGCGCAACGCCTGGGCGTACCGGTAGAGGATTGCCTGGTGTTTGAAGATGCGACGGTCGGCATTCGTGCAGGAGAGGCGGCAGGGATGGATGTGATGGTCGTGACGTCAACGCATCACACGGTCATGCTTACCGAGCATCCTTCGATTGACGGGTATGAACAGTTAAAGGCACAGCGCGACACGGACGGTTTGTTGCACGTGCAGCGTCCAACAGTGTGATGCTGATGCACTGCGATCATGCGCCCCTACACATCGGTTGTATTGTGGTGCTGCCAATACCGGCGATCAGATAACGAACAGCGCGACATCAGCGTGTGGCTTGCCGGCACAGCCTACGCTGCACGGCTTTCTGGATGGGTTTGAGGCAGAACAGGAACAGGTAGCCACTGAGCAACAGCGCCAGGTCCAGCCAGGAGTGGTCATCGGCGGAATTGGCACCTTCGATTACGTATCTCAAGCCATAGGCCAGCCCCACGAAGATCAACCCTATCAATAGGGCGATCACCCAGGCCTTGTAGGCAAAAGGTGGTGCGGTTGTAGGCCTCATCGACGTGCTCCTGAATGCACACGGATGGCTGAGTGTCAGTCAGGAGATTCGGCCGTGAATGAAACAACAAGTTCCAGGCGTGATGACAGTTTCATCTTTCCATGAAGATGAACACATGGGCGTCGTCAGTCACGCAACAACGATCAGAGCAGTCCGAAAGAGTTTTCGCCAGCCGTTACAGTGAACGAAAAGGCTGGCTACTGAGGGCGCTTCAAGGTGTCTGGTTTTTATCCGGAGCAGTCAGGCCGGCCTGGATGCGCTGGTAGATCTCCTCGCGATGCACGGCAACATCCTTGGGTGCGTTGATGCCGATTCGTACTTGCTGGCCGCTTACGCCCAGGATGGTGATCGTGATGTCATCACCGATGTTTATGCTTTCACCAACTTTGCGGGTGAGTATAAGCATGGACTTCTCCTTGATTACTTTTAAGGACACATGTTTCAGACAGGGCAGGTGTCGGATGTGTGTAGCTTACTGCTAAGCGCTTCCCTGTGACTGCCTCTTTTAGGACGCATAGAGGCGACATTAATTCCCATGGCGGCATCATACAGGTCTGCGATACATGATTCGCATTGTTTAAGCCAACGTTTATGACGGCCAGAATAGACAGTGAATGATAAAGTCGCCTCTTTCTCTTCAAAGGAGCAGGGTAGTGCGTAAAGTAGCGATGGCAATTGCGGTGTTGGCATTGGCCGGTTGTGGTGAAGGCAAAAGCGTCGAGGCGCCCAAGCCTAAGCCAGCAGCGACCGAAAGCCAGCCACAGACCGGCGCGATTGCCGCCCAGGAATGGGACCTGCGAGTAGGCCCGCCGGACCACAAGTTGCAGGCGATCACCGACCTTACGGCCTGGCTGCTGGAGCATGGTTTCAATTTTTATATCGTGAAAGTGGATGGCAAGGACGAAGTCCTGCTGGGGCCGTTCGCAACCAAGGCGGAAGCCGAGGCCAAGCAGACCCTGCTTAACGAGAAAATGGCTCGCGCCAAGAAAACCGACACTGTGTCAGAAATCATTGAGCACAACGCCGCCCAGTAAGGGCAGAGTGGGCGGGCGCCCCGCCCACATTCAACCGCAGGCTTTCAGGTTCACCGGGCCGACAAACTCATTGCCGCGCCCCATCACACACGCCACGGTCTGGTTGCGTTGCCTCTCCCAGGCCTGCACCGGGTAGGTCTTGTTCCAGGCTTCGTACAGTTGGCGGTCCTGTTTTGACAGGCGCAAGCCGTACTGCTTGCTCATGTAGAAATACGTGCGTGCGATCATTCCCCGAATGGACGGGCGCGGCATGACCTTCTTGGCCTTGAAGTCCACCTGGGTCAGGCAAGAGCCGTACTGCCCGCTTTGCATCGGCAACCAACCAAAACTGAAGTTGTTGCGGTCGCCATTGACCTCGCCAATGCTCGGCACCAAGTTGTGCAAGTCGGCTTCGGCGCGCTTGAACACGTCGTCGTGGCGCGTACAGTTCTTGCGCCCGCCGTCTTGCCAGCACTGGCGCTGATGCCCGATCTGCCACGCTGGAACGATGTGTTCCCATTCAATGCGTGCGGCGCGGTTGGCATTTTTGCGTGGAATATAGCCGCAAGCTTTCAAATCCACACGGTTGCCGGTGTACTTGCAGCCGCAATAGAACTCGGTGGATTGTGGGGCGTAAAGCTTCCAGGCGACTTTCTTGGCTTCGCTGAAGGTTCGGGGCGCCTGGGCGTGAGCGTTGACGGCAAAAAACAGGCAACACACCGCGATAAAACGGACACTCATTGAATCAGTCTTCCTTCGGCATAACCCAGAAAATCTGCACGCCACCGTCGTCCCGATAGGCGAGGGTGACGTTGTCGTTTTCAGCGATTTCCTCCAGCAAGCGCGCCCATTCATCCTCTGGCTCGTCCGGCAAACGGAAGATCAACGCCGCCTTGGCTTTCTGGGCATTGGTCGAATTGATGATCTTTTGTACGCGAACGGCGAGGCGTGCGTAGGCATCGGGTGGGGTTGGAGTTGTGGAAGAGGGCTTTGCCACGGAGTATTCCTTAATAAGCTGTACGCACATACAGTATTTAACTGTAGGCGTTTTCGCAACTGCTTAGATTTCAAGAAGTCCGTCTGACAGCAAATCGGGTAATTAGGCGTAGGGCGAAGGAGTTTTAAGCGGGGAGGGCAGGAGCGGATAGAACCGCGCCTGCCGAGGTGTCACTGGGGATCAATATTCCCAGAACATCCGTTGCAGCTCTTTGCTGTCCTGGGTCTTGGTCAGGGCAACCATCGCCAGGATGCGGGCTTTCTGTGGGTTCAGGTCGTGTGCAGCCACCCAGTCGTACTTGTCGTCTGGTTGTTCGGCGTTACGCAGAACGAAACCACCGGCATTCACGTGGGAAGAACGGATGATCTGAACGCCTTGCTTGCGCAGTTCCTGCAGGGCAGGGACCACCTTGGAGGACACCGAGCCATTACCGGTGCCGGCATGGATGATGGCTTTCGCGCCAGCTTGGGCCAAGGCTTTGACCGCAGTGTCGCTCACGTTGCCATAGCCATAGGCGATTTCAACGTCAGGCAGGCTCTTGATGTTTTTGATGTCGAATTCCGAATCCATGGTGTGACGCTTGGCTGGCAAGCGGAACCAGTAGGATTTTCCTTCAACCACCATGCCCAGCGGGCCCCATGGGCTCTTGAATGCTTCGGTCTTGATATTGATCATCTTGCTGACGTCGCGACCCGACTGGATCTCGTCGTTCATGGTGACCAGCACGCCTTTGCCGCGCGCGTCTTTGCTGCCGGCCACGGCCACGGCGTTGTACAGGTTAAGCATGCCGTCTGCCGACATGGCGGTGCCTGGACGCATGGAACCGACCACCACGATGGGCTTGTCGGTCTTTTCCACCAGGTTCAGGAAGTAGGCGGTTTCTTCCAGGGTGTCGGTACCGTGGGTGATCACGATGCCGTCCACGTCCTTGCTGTCGGCCAGTTCGGCGACGCGGCGACCCAGTTGCAGCAGGTTTTCATTGTTGATGCTTTCGGACGCAATTTGCATCACTTGCTCGCCGCGCACATTGGCGATCTGGCTAAGCTCAGGAACACCGGCAATCAATTGCTCGATACCGACTTTGGCTGCCTGGTAGGTGGCACTGTTGGCCGCACTGGCGCCAGCGCCGGCAATGGTGCCGCCGGTGGCGAGGATCACCACGTTGGACAGTTTGGTCTTGGATTCTACTTCCTTTGCCTGGGCGGCAACGGGGAACAGCAGCAGGAGGGCTAACGCGCCCGGAACAAAGTTTTTCAGTGCAGATTTCATTATTTTTCTCTCTGGTTTTTGATGAGTGCTGTAGCAGGTTCATCTAGAACACCCGGGCGGTTCTGAATGCCACGAGGTGATGGGGTAGAGCAGGATCTGTACCAGGCTGATTGTGTTCGAGGTTATAAAATAACTTATTGATTTATAACAATTTAATTTGAATTTTGATGAGGCGTTGGTAGGTGGGCGTCCGGCTTTCCGAACATCGGACCTTATTGCGTTCGGTTGTCCGAAAAAGTTGAACGCCGGCCCTTGGGGTTTGCATGAATAATGCGCCATAGCCTGTCGTTTTAGAGAACGACTGGGAGCGTGCGATGTTTAACGGCGCCTAGCGTCAGGTGCGAGGGAGGGCGTGGATGAAAGGCTGTTTTCAACCGTTGACAAATCTCGACAAGGTTCTCATAGTTTGAATAACGCAAACGTTTGCGAGATGTTTCACGGGGTGCTCCCTGAGTATCGTGACAGCTCGTATCAGCCACCCGGGTGGGAGGGCTGCCGAAGCGATCTTCGGTGCAAGCGTTGCTCACAATAATCATAAGATCGGAGTGAACCCATGAAGCTGCCATTTGCTGGACGCCTTCTTGCTGTCGCTGTGCTTGCCGCCGCATCCGCTGCCCTGCCTCTCTCCTCTGCATTTGCCGATGACGCCGCCAAACCCAAGGTCGGCCTGGTCATGAAATCCCTCGCCAATGAATTCTTCGTCACCATGCAAGACGGTGCCAAGACGTACCAGAAAGAACACGCCGCCGATTTCGACATGATCACCAACGGGATCAAGAACGAAACCGATACCAGCGCGCAGATCGATATCGTCAACCAGATGATCCTCGCCAAGGTCAATGCCATCGTGATTGCTCCGGCCGATTCCAAGGCACTGGTTACTGTGCTGAAGAAGGCTTCGGATGCCGGTATCAAGGTCGTCAACATCGACAACCGCCTGGACCCGGACGTGCTCAAAAGCAAAAACCTCGATATTCCGTTCGTAGGCCCGGACAACCGCAAAGGCTCCAAGCTGGTGGGCGACTACCTGGCCAAGCAACTGGCCTCGGGTGACAAGGTCGGCATCATCGAAGGCGTGCCGACGACCACCAACGCCCAGCAACGTACCGCAGGCTATAAGGATGCGATGGACGCTGCCGGCATGAAGATCGTCTCCACCCAATCCGGCAACTGGGAAATCGACCAGGGCCAGAAAGTCGCTTCCGCCATGTTGAGTGAATACCCTGACCTCAAGGCCCTGCTGGCCGGTAACGACAACATGGCCCTGGGTGCTGTTTCCGCCGTACGTGCGGCAGGCAAGGCTGGCAAAGTGCTGGTCGTGGGCTACGACAACATCGAAGCCATCAAGCCGATGCTGCAAGACGGCCGCGTACTCGCGACCGCTGACCAGGCGGCTGCCCAGCAAGCCGTGTTCGGTATCCAGAACGCGCTCAAGCTGGTCAAGGGTGAGAAAGTCGACTCCAAGGACGGCGTGATCGAAACCCCGGTCGAACTCGTCCTCAAGAAGTAATCCTGGCAGTACCCAACAGCGCTCGCTCGTCCTGAGCGGGCGCCTGGAGATTTTCCTATGTCATCTTCCGCCCCGAACGCTGTCCTCTCGGTCAGCGGTATCGGCAAGACCTATGCCCAGCCGGTTCTGTCCGACATCACCCTGACGCTCAATCGTGGGGAAGTGCTGGCGCTGACCGGTGAGAACGGCGCAGGCAAAAGCACCTTGTCGAAGATCATCGGCGGGCTGGTCACGCCGACCACTGGGCACATGCAGTTCAATGGACAGGACTATCGCCCCGGCAGCCGCACCCAGGCCGAAGAGCTGGGCGTGCGCATGGTCATGCAGGAACTCAACCTGCTGCCGACGCTGACCGTCGCCGAAAACCTGTTCCTGGATAACCTGCCCAGCCACTGTGGCTGGATCAGCCGCAAGCAACTGCGCAAGGCTGCGATCGAGGCCATGGCCCAGGTCGGCCTGGATGCTATCGACCCGGATACACTGGTCGGCAGCCTGGGCATTGGCCATCAGCAAATGGTCGAGATCGCCCGTAACCTGATCGGCGACTGCCATGTATTGATCCTCGACGAGCCCACGGCCATGCTCACCGCGCGTGAAGTCGAGATGCTGTTTGAACAAATCACCCGCCTGCAGGCCCGGGGCGTGGCGATCATCTACATTTCACACCGGCTGGAAGAGCTGGCCCGTGTGGCCCAACGCATCGCGGTATTGCGCGACGGCAAGCTGGTCTGTGTCGAGCCGATGGCCAACTACAACAGCGAGCAATTGGTCACCTTGATGGTCGGTCGCGAGCTTGGCGAACACATCGACCTGGGCCCGCGCACCATTGGTGGTCCGGCCTTGACGGTGAAAGGCCTGACCCGCTCGGACAAAGTCCGCGATGTGTCCTTCGAAGTGCGTGCGGGGGAAATCTACGGCATTTCCGGTCTGATCGGCGCCGGTCGTACTGAACTGTTGCGCCTGATCTTCGGTGCCGACCTGGCCGACAGCGGCACCGTTGCGCTTGGCTCGCCGGCCCAAGTGGTGAGCATTCGCTCGCCTGTCGATGCGGTGGGCCACGGCATTGCCCTGATCACCGAGGACCGCAAGGGCGAAGGCCTGCTGCTGACTCAATCGATCAGCGCCAACATTGCCCTGGGCAACATGCCAGAAATTTCCGGTGGCGGCGTGGTCAACAGCCGCAATGAAACTGCGCTGGCCAAGCGCCAGATCGATGCCATGCGCATCCGCAGTTCCAGCCCGGCGCAGTTGGTTTCCGAGTTGTCCGGTGGTAACCAGCAGAAGGTGGTGATTGGCCGCTGGCTGGAGCGCGATTGCTCGGTGATGCTGTTCGATGAGCCGACCCGTGGTATCGACGTCGGTGCCAAATTCGATATTTATGCCTTGCTGGGCGAATTGACCCGTCAGGGCAAAGCGTTGGTGGTGGTGTCCAGCGACCTGCGCGAACTCATGCTGATCTGCGACCGCATCGGCGTGTTGTCCGCCGGGCGCTTGATCGAGACCTTCGAGCGCGACAGCTGGACCCAGGACGAATTGCTCGCTGCCGCCTTTGCCGGCTATCAGAAACGTGATGCGCTGCTCAACGACGCAGTGCTTAGGGATACCCCATGAAAACCACAACTTCCCCCGGCAAGACTGGCGGCAACTTCTACGGCCTGGGTACTTACCTGGGTCTGGCGGGCGCCTTACTGGCGATGATCGCGCTGTTCTCGGTGCTCAGCGACCACTTCCTGTCCTACGACACCTTCAGCACGCTGGCCAACCAGATTCCAGACTTGATGGTGCTGGCGGTGGGCATGACCTTCATCCTCATCATCGGCGGCATCGACCTGTCGGTGGGCTCGGTGCTGGCCCTGGCGGCGTCGGCCGTCAGCGTCGCGATTCTCGGCTGGGGCTGGAGCGTGTTGCCGGCTGCCGTGCTGGGCATGGGCTGTGCGGCACTGGCGGGTACTATCACCGGCTCGATTACCGTGGCCTGGCGCATTCCGTCATTCATCGTATCCCTTGGCGTGCTGGAAATGGCCCGTGGCGTGGCGTACCAGATGACCGGTTCGCGCACTGCCTACATCGGTGACTCATTTGCCTGGCTGTCCAATCCGATTGCCTTTGGCATCTCGCCGTCGTTCATCATCGCCCTGCTGGTGATCATCGCCGCGCAGCTTGTATTGACGCGTACCGTGTTTGGTCGTTACCTGATCGGTATCGGCACCAACGAAGAGGCCGTACGCCTGGCGGGGATCAATCCCAAACCCTACAAGATTCTGGTGTTCAGCCTCATGGGCCTGCTGGCCGGTGTAGCGGCGCTGTTCCAGATTTCGCGCCTGGAAGCGGCGGACCCGAACGCTGGTTCCGGCCTGGAGCTGCAAGTGATCGCCGCAGTGGTGATCGGCGGCACCAGCCTGATGGGCGGGCGCGGCTCAGTGATCAGTACCTTTTTTGGAGTGTTGATTATTTCGGTATTGGCCGCCGGCCTGGCGCAGATCGGTGCCACGGAGCCCACGAAGCGCATCATTACCGGTGCCGTGATCGTGATTGCCGTGGTCCTCGATACCTACCGCAGCCAGCGCGCCAGTCGGCGAGGCTGAACCATGGCAACGATCAAGGATGTGGCAGCGCTCGCGGGTATTTCCTACACCACGGTGTCCCATGTGGTGAACAAGACGCGCCCGGTCAGCGAGCCGGTACGCATCAAGGTCGAGGCAGCCATCAAGCAGCTCGACTACGTGCCCAGCGCCGTCGCGCGTTCGCTCAAGGCCAAGACCACAGCCACTATCGGTTTGCTGGTGCCCAACAGCCTCAACCCGTATTTCGCGGAATTGGCCCGGGGTATCGAGGATTACTGTGAGCGTAATGGCTACTGCGTGATTCTTTGCAACTCCGACGACAACGCCGAAAAACAGCGTAACTATTTGCGCGTGTTGTTGGAAAAGCGCATCGACGGCTTGATCGTGACCTCAGTGGGCGGCGACGACAGCGGTCTTGCCGCCGGTTTGAGCGCGGTGCGTACGCCCATGGTGATCGTCGACCGGGCGCTGGATGGCATTGACGTGGACCTGGTGCGTATCGACCACGAGGAGGGCGCCTACCTGGCGACCCGACACTTGCTCGAACTGGGCCACCGGGACATCGCCTGCATCGGCGGCCCGGCCCATACCCGTGTCGCGCAGATGCGTCTGGCGGGGTATCACCGCGCGCTGCGAGAGGCGGGTGTCGACGTGGCAGCCAATCGCACCCAGGAGAGCGATTTCACCAGCACGGGAGGTTATGCCGCCGCCGTGCAGTTGTTGGCGCACAATCCGCCCAGCGCGATTTTTGCCAGTAACGACATGATCGGTTTCGGCGTGTTGCGCGCAGCAGCCGAGCGCAATATCCGCGTGCCGGGCGAGCTGTCAGTGATCGGTTTTGATGACATTCAAATGGGCCGTTACGTCTACCCGGCGTTGACAACGGTCGGGCAGTCGATCGTGCAACTGGGCGAGACGGCGGCCGAGCTTTTACTGCGAAGAATTGCGACACCCCACATGCCGATCGATCAACGCATCGTGACGCCGAGCATTGTATTGCGTGAGTCGACGGCGCCCGTCGCCGGAACATTCGCTCAATACCGCTGAACCGAATTGACGAGTACTGATGTATGCCAGCAAAAGTAGTGGTAGTAGGCAGCTTGAACATGGACCTGGTGACCCGCGCCAGCCGGCTGCCGCGTGCCGGTGAAACGCTCATCGGGCAGACGTTTTCCACCGTGCCTGGCGGGAAGGGCGCGAACCAGGCGGTCGCTTCGGCGCGGCTGGGCGCTGATGTTTCGATGATCGGCTGTGTGGGCACCGACGCCTATGGCACCCAATTGCGTGACGCATTGCTGGTGGAAGGCATTGATTGCCAGGCCGTCAGTACGGTGGAGGGTTCCAGTGGCGTGGCCTTGATCGTGGTGGATGACAGCAGCCAGAACGCGATTGTGATCGTGGCCGGCAGTAACGGCGAACTGACGCCTGCCTCGTTGCAGGCGTTTGACGCGGTGCTGCAAGCGGCCGACGTGATCGTCTGCCAACTGGAAGTGCCGATGAATACGGTGGGCTACACCCTCAAGCGCGGCCGTGAGCTGGGCAAGACGGTGATCCTCAATCCAGCGCCGGCCAGCGGTCCATTGCCGGCTGAGTGGTACGCGTCGATCGACTACCTCATTCCCAATGAAAGCGAAGCCACGGCACTGAGCGGCGTGACGGTCGACTCGATTGACAGCGCCAAGGTGGCAGCGACCCAACTGATCCAGGCCGGAGCCGGTAAAGTGATCATCACCCTGGGATCCCAGGGCGCGCTGTTTACCGACGGCCAGCGCTTCGAGCGCCTGCAGGCGCCGAAGGTCAAGGCGGTCGACACCACGGCTGCGGGCGACACCTTCGTCGGCGGTTTCGCCGCGGCACTGGCCAACGGCAAAAGCGAGGCTGAGGCCATCCGCTTTGGCCAGGTCGCGGCGGCACTGTCGGTCACCCGTGCTGGCGCGCAACCCTCTATTCCAACGCTGCACGACGTACAAGGTTTTGTGCCCTCATGAAAAAGACACCTCTGCTTAATATTGCCCTGTCGCGTGTCATCGCTTCGCTGGGGCATGGCGACATTCTGGTGATTGGCGATGCCGGCCTGCCGGTGCCGCCGGGCGTCGAGCTGATTGACCTGGCGTTGACCCAGGGCATCCCGGATTTCATCAGCACCTTGCGTATCGTGCTCAGTGAAATGCAGGTGGAGAGTCATGTGCTGGCCGAAGAAATCCTGCTCAAGCAACCGCCGGCGCTGGCCGAACTCAACACGCTCACAGAACAGGCCGCCCTCGGTGAGCGACGCCTGGTCAGCCATGAAGAATTCAAGCAACTCAGCCGCAAGGCGCGCGCCGTGGTGCGCACCGGTGAATGCCAGCCTTACTGCAATATCGCGCTGGTGTCCGGCGTAACGTTCTAGCGTTCTCAACGACAAGGAGTGTTTTATGCAACGTGGTCTCCCAACCCTGAAAAACCTGTTCCGGAGTGTTCTGCTTTTGTCCGCACTCACTGCTGCAAGCGCCCAGGCGGCGGAAAAGATCGATCTGATCATCGACACTGACCCAGGCGCTGACGATGTGGTGGCCTTGCTGTTCGCCATGGCCTCACCGGATGAGCTGAATATCCGTGCGTTGACCACCGTCGCCGGTAACGTGCGCCTGGACAAGACCTCTCGCAACGCACGCCTGGCCCGCGAATGGGCCGGGCGCGAGGAAATCCCGGTGTATGCCGGTGCACCAGCCCCGCTGCTGCGCACGCCGATCTACGCGGAGAACATCCATGGCAAGGAAGGTATTTCCGGTGTCACCGTGCATGAGCCCAAGAAGGGCCTGGCGGACGGCAATGCCGTTGACTACCTGATCAAGACCCTGAGCACCGCCAAGCCGCACAGCATCACTATTGCCATGCTTGGCCCGCAGACCAACCTGGCGCTGGCACTGACCCAGGCGCCGGAAATCACCCAAGGTATCAAGGAGGTCGTGGTGATGGGCGGTGCACACTTCAATGGTGGCAATATTACCCCGGTGGCGGAATTCAACCTGTTCGCCGACCCGGTGGCCGCCGAGATTGTGCTCAAGAGCGGCGTCAAGCTGACCTACCTGCCGCTGGACGTGACCCACAAGGTGTTGACCAGCGAAGCACGCCTGAAAAAGATCGCTGACATCAAGAACAACGCGAGCAAGGTGGTGGGCGATATTCTTAACGAATACGTCAAGGGCGACATGGAACACTATGGTATTCCTGGCGGCCCGGTGCATGACGCAACCGTTATCGCCTACCTGCTCAAACCGTCGCTGTTCAGTGGGCGTCAGGCCAACATGGTGGTGGATAGCCGTGAAGGCCCGACGTTCGGCCAGACCATCGTCGATTGGTACGACGGCCTGAAGCAGCAAAAGAATGTCTTTTGGGTTGAGAATGGCGACGCCCAGGGCTTCTTCGATCTGTTGACCGAGCGCCTGGCACGTCTGAAGTAACGACTTTACCGGTCGGCGCTCGCTGGCCGGTTCTTATTCGCGCTCGGGGTCGTGTGCCCCCATGTGATCGGCCGGGTATTTCTCGAATATCTGGCCGATGAACGCTTGCGCCGCCTGCGTGCCCAGTTCCTTGACCAGCAGGTCGATACCAATGATTGCCAATTCCTCGGGGCTACCGGGGCTGTAGGAGCTTTGCCCTTGGGGCCACTTGGCTTTGATGTCGGCTTGGAGCGTTACGGTGGTCATGACGGTCTCGCGAGGCTAAAAGTACTGGGCAGTGCGCTGGAACGCGGTTCTAACCGGGTCAGTTAACCATTTTGTATCGCGTTTGGCACTGATACTTAGGCATGAGGCGATTCGGAATCACGGCAACCCTGTGCGACACTGTCGGCCTGTTTAATTGCCGGGGACACCACGTGCAGATCGATTTGAACAACCCCGAGGACCTGACATTGGCCAATGTGCGCCAATTGCTCGCCAGTGCCAGCGACGACGAACATACCCAGTTGCGGGTGACCAAGGCTGGAATCGCCTATATCTCCTCGGGGAGGCTTGTAGGCGGTGTGGACATCGACGGGCTGCTGTTTCGCCTGGAGACTTGGGCAAAAGGCTCAGGGTACGTGGGAAATGTGGCTGCCAGTGACGAAGTCTGGGTGACCCAGATTTTCAATGCGCTGAAACAGAATTGGCCGACGCCGGAATTTGACTACATCGATATCTACTGATTTCGTTCATATCTGGTCACGATTGACCGGGCGAATGCCTGTCGAGAGTCAGGCAGACTTGCCCTGCGGCGGTTTACGTCTTGAAACCAATCCGCCCAATCGCTGTCGCACGATCTCTGTCCATTTTTTATCATAGGAGGCTTCATGCCTTGGAAGCTCGCATCATTCGGTACTTTGTTGGCAGCACTCGCGTTGGCGGGTTGCAGCACCCCGGGTGCCTCTGAGCCAGCCAAAGACGCCGCCGTGGCCGATGCCGGTCATAGCCGCTGTGAGTCGAAGGCCGCCGAGTTCACGATCGGCCAGAAAGCTTCGCCCCAATTGCTGGAGCAGGCGCGTACCCGTGCCGGTGCGCAGAACGCACGCATCCTCAAGCCTAACGACATGATCACCCTGGAGTATCGCTCCGACCGCTTGAACCTGAACACTGACGACAACCTGGTGATCACGCGAGTCAATTGCGGCTAAGTCGCTCCAGGCTTGTGCAGCGCCCATAAAAAACCCCGTCACATGGACGGGGTTTTTTTAGCTCAGCGGAGAATTACTCGCCGCGAACCTGTGCAGCTTGCATACCCTTTTGGCCTTTCTCAGCCACGAAGGAAACGGTTTGGCCTTCTTTCAGGCTTTTGAAACCGTCGCTTTCGATAGCTTTGAAGTGTACGAACAGGTCGTCACCGCCACCTTGAGGAGTGATGAAGCCGAAGCCTTTTTCATCGTTGAACCATTTAACGGTGCCGGTTTGGCGATTAGACATGGTGTATCTCCAAGAAACATATATTTTCAGTAGTGCTGTGCTGCTCAGGCCAACTGGGCACACCGGGCTATCATAGTCGAAATGTTCGGCTTGGGAGCCCCCCCAAGGCATTGTTTGCTAATCAATAGCGTTGCGTTTAGTGCCTTGGTCGGCTGAAAGCCCCGATTTACGGGGCTTAAGCTCGAAATATCAGCTGGTAAAAAAAGCCGTAAAACCTGTGTAATTTGTGAGAAATGGCAGTTTTCGGGCCATTTTTCCGGCAAAACAGCTGTGTGATCAGCCGCAAATCTTACTTTTTCTTCACGACTTTGCAGGACGAAATAGCCGCGACTGCTTTGTTTTTAAGCTCCGGGCTGGCGTTCTGGTTCGTCATGAGTTCTTTGATTTCGGCAGTGCTCAGTTCAGCGTTGATCTTGTCTGCGCCACATTCGCAATGGGCTTTGGCAGTTTTGACGTCTACGTTCTGGCTGGCGGCGGCGCTGCAGTCGCTGACAAAACTGTCGCGAGCACCGGCTGGCCAGTTCGACGGGGCAGCAGCTTGTGCACCCAGGGAGAGGAGGGTCAGGGAAGCGGCGAGAGCGAGGGTAGAGGTAAAACGCATCATGAGGATGCTCCTTTGGGTCGAGGACGAACGGCGATTCTCGGAGGGTTTGAGGGCTGGCGTACAGCCCAAGTTCACTTTTGCAGCTATAAAGGGCGGAATTTGTATTTACGCAAGATAGCGGCGGCACGATGACCGTTCATCTGTGCTAGCATCTTCGGCCTGGCTATTTCCAGGCGTGCCCATTGCCGCCTTGCCATGTTCTTTTTAGCTCACTCCAGTCACTCTGGTTCGATTATCGGTTGGCCGAAAGGCTCCTGCCGCTGTAAGGCAGGCGTTCATCATTGAACGGCCTGGTATTGGATCTTGTACTGGCTCATCCCAACCCACGTGACCTTTGGTAGGGGTCACCACTAGGAGAGGAGGCGCCATGCCAACTATTACTCTTCCCGACGGCAGTCAACGTTCATTTGATCATTCGGTTTCCGTAGCCGAGGTCGCCGCATCCATTGGTGCAGGCCTGGCCAAGGCCACCGTGGCCGGCAAGGTCGACGGCAAGCTCGTCGACGCCAGCGATCTGATCACCAGCGATGCCAGCCTGCAAATCATCACGCCCAAGGATCAAGAGGGGCTGGAGATCATTCGCCACTCTTGCGCACACTTGATTGGCCACGCGGTCAAGCAACTGTATCCAACCGCGAAAATGGTGATCGGCCCGGTCATCGAAGAAGGCTTCTATTACGACATCGCCTATGAGCGTCCTTTTACTCCGGACGACCTGGCTGCGATCGAACAGCGCATGCACCAGCTGATCGAAAAAGACTACGACGTGATCAAGAAAGTCACGCCGCGCGCCGAAGTGATCGACGTGTTCACCGCCCGTGGCGAAGACTACAAGTTGCGCCTGGTGGAAGACATGCCGGAAGAACAGGCCATGGGCCTGTACTACCACGAAGAATATGTCGACATGTGCCGTGGCCCGCACGTGCCGAATACGCGCTTCCTCAAATCGTTCAAGCTGACCAAGCTGTCCGGCGCCTACTGGCGTGGCGACGCGAAGAACGAGCAACTGCAACGGATCTACGGCACCGCCTGGGCTGACAAGAAGCAGCTGGCGGCCTACATCCAGCGTATCGAAGAAGCCGAAAAACGCGACCACCGCAAGATCGGCAAGCGCCTGAACCTGTTCCACCTCCAGGAAGAAGCGCCGGGCATGGTGTTCTGGCACCCGAACGGCTGGACCCTGTATCAGGTGCTCGAGCAGTACATGCGCAAGGTTCAGCGTGAGAACGGCTACCTGGAAATCAAGACGCCTCAGGTTGTTGACCGTAGCCTCTGGGAGAAATCCGGGCACTGGGCCAACTACGCCGACAACATGTTCACCACCCAGTCGGAAAACCGCGACTACGCCATCAAGCCGATGAACTGCCCGTGCCACGTGCAGGTGTTCAACCAAGGCCTGAAGAGCTACCGTGAGTTGCCGATGCGCCTGGCTGAGTTCGGTGCCTGCCACCGTAACGAGCCATCGGGTGCGCTGCACGGCATCATGCGTGTGCGTGGTTTTACCCAGGACGACGCCCACATTTTCTGCACCGAAGAGCAGATGCAGGCCGAATCCGCCGCGTTCATCAAGCTGACCATGGATGTTTATCGCGATTTCGGCTTTACCGAAGTCGAGATGAAGCTGTCCACTCGTCCGGAAAAACGCGTTGGCTCCGACGAACTGTGGGATCGCGCCGAAGCTGCACTGGCCGCTGCGCTCGACAGTGCGGGCCTTGCGTACGATCTGCAGCCGGGCGAAGGTGCATTCTACGGTCCGAAGATCGAGTTCTCGCTGAAAGATTGCCTTGGCCGCGTCTGGCAGTGTGGTACCCTGCAGCTCGATTTTAACCTGCCGATCCGTCTGGGCGCCGAATACGTGTCCGAAGACAACAGCCGTAAACACCCGGTTATGCTGCACCGGGCGATCCTCGGCTCGTTCGAACGGTTCGTCGGGATCCTGATCGAGCACTACGAGGGTGCATTCCCTGCGTGGCTGGCTCCGACCCAGGCAGTGATCATGAATATCACTGATAAACAGGCAGATTTTGCCGCCGAAGTTGAAAAAACTCTCAACGAAATCGGGTTTCGTGCCAAGTCCGACTTGAGAAATGAAAAGATCGGCTTTAAAATCCGCGAGCATACTTTGCTCAAGGTTCCCTATCTTTTGGTTATCGGAGATCGGGAAGTCGAGATGCAGACTGTCGCTGTGCGTACTCGTGAAGGTGCTGACCTGGGCTCGATGCCCGTCGCCCAGTTCGCTGAGTTCCTCGCGCAAGCGGTTTCCCGGCGTGGTCGCCCAGATTCGGAGTAATTATTATTAAGCGTGAAATGAGACAAGATAAACGAGCTGCACCGAAAGCCCCGATCAACGAGAATATCTCGGCACGCGAGGTTCGGTTAATTGGCGCTGACGGCGAGCAGATTGGCATCGTCTCGATTGATGAAGCGCTTCGTATCGCTGAAGAGTCCAAATTGGACCTGGTGGAAATCTCCGCCGACGCAGTCCCGCCTGTTTGCCGGGTGATGGACTACGGCAAGTCGATCTTCGAAAAGAAGAAGCAGATTGCTGCGGCGAAGAAGAACCAGAAGCAGATTCAAGTAAAAGAAATCAAGTTTCGTCCAGGGACGGAGGAAGGGGATTACCAGGTAAAACTGCGCAACCTGGTACGTTTCCTGAGTGATGGGGACAGGGCCAAGGTATCCTTGCGATTCCGCGGCCGTGAGATGGCCCACCAGGAGCTGGGCATGGAACTCCTCAAGCGGGTTGAAGCTGACCTGCTGGAGTACGGTTCCGTTGAACAGCATCCTAAGATGGAAGGACGCCAGCTGATCATGGTCATCGCCCCGAAAAAGAAGAAGTAATCAACAGGGCACGGCAGGCCTTCTGATTATGTTTATCAACTGAATGCGGAGTATCCGAACATGCCAAAGATGAAGACTAAAAGTGGTGCTGCTAAGCGGTTTCTGAAAACTGCTAACGGTATCAAGCACAAGCACGCTTTCAAGAGCCACATCCTGACCAAAATGTCGACCAAGCGTAAGCGTCAACTGCGCGGTAGCAGCTTGCTGCATCCGTCTGACGTGGCAAAAGTCGAGCGCATGCTGCGCCTTCGTTAATTTTTGGATCAAGAATAGAGGAAGTAACTCATGGCTCGTGTAAAGCGTGGCGTCATTGCCCGTAAACGTCACAAAAAAATTCTGAAACTTGCTAAAGGCTACTACGGCGCGCGTTCACGCGTATTCCGTGTTGCCAAGCAAGCGGTAATCAAGGCAGGCCAATACGCCTACCGCGACCGTCGTCAGAAAAAACGTCAGTTCCGCGCTCTGTGGATCGCTCGTATCAACGCTGGTGCACGTGTTAACGGTCTGTCCTACAGCCGTTTCATCGCTGGCCTGAAAAAAGCTTCCATCGAGATCGACCGTAAGGTTCTGGCCGAACTGGCAGTGAACGAAAAAGCGGTGTTTGCTGCGATTGTCGAGAAAGCTAAAGCCACTCTGGCTTAAGTACCCCCGACAATCACCCTGGGTTACGTCTGTAGCCCAAGGTGGTAAACGTCTTAAATAGGGGAAGAGCCTTCAAGCTCTTCCCCTATTTTGTATCTGGAGTCTGTACATGGAAAACCTGGACGCGCTCGTTGCCCAAGCTCTTGAGGCTGTGCAAAGCGCTGAAGATGTAAATGCCCTGGAGCAAATCCGGGTTCACTACCTTGGCAAGAAAGGTGAATTGACTCAGGTGATGAAGACCCTGGGGAATTTGCCGCCTGAAGAGCGCCCGCAAGTCGGTGCGCTGATCAACGTCGCCAAGGAGCGTGTCACAGAGGTGCTCAATGCGCGCAAGGCGACCATGGAGGAGGCTGATCTCGCGGCCAAACTCGCCGCCGAGTCCATTGACGTCACCTTGCCTGGTCGCGGCCAGGCCTCGGGCGGCCTGCATCCGATCACCCGGACTCTGGAACGTATCGAGCAGTTCTTCACCCACATTGGCTACGGCATTGCCGAAGGCCCTGAGGTCGAAGACGACTATCACAACTTCGAGGCGCTCAACATCCCAGGCCACCACCCGGCCCGGTCGATGCACGACACCTTCTATTTCAACGCGAACATGCTGTTGCGCACCCATACCTCGCCGGTACAGGTCCGCACCATGGAAGCGAACAAGCCGCCGATCCGCATTGTCTGCCCAGGCCGTGTGTACCGCAGCGACTCCGATATCACCCACTCGCCGATGTTCCACCAGGTCGAAGGCCTGCTGGTTGATCGCGACATCAACTTCGCCGACCTCAAAGGCACTATCGAAGAGTTCCTGCGGGTGTTCTTCGAGAAGGAGCTGGCGGTACGGTTCCGTCCATCGTTCTTCCCGTTCACCGAGCCGTCCGCTGAAGTCGACATGGAATGCGTGATGTGCAGCGGCAAAGGCTGCCGCGTGTGCAAGCAGACCGGCTGGCTGGAAGTGATGGGCTGCGGCATGGTTCATCCTAACGTGCTGCGCATGTCCGGCATTGATCCGGAAGAGTTCTCGGGCTTTGCCTTCGGCATGGGCGTTGAGCGTCTGGCCATGCTGCGTTACGGCGTGAACGACTTGCGTCTGTTCTTCGACAACGACTTGCGGTTCCTCGCGCAATTTCGCTAGTCGTAACGAATCTTTAGGAGAGCAGGATGAAATTCAGTGAACAATGGCTGCGTGGCTGGGTAAGCCCGCAGGTAGATCGCGACGCGCTGGTTGCGCGTCTGTCGATGGCCGGCCTTGAGGTCGATAGCGTTACGCCGGCCGCCGGTGTTTTCAGTGGCGTGGTCGTGGGTGAGGTGTTGAGCACCGAACAACACCCCGATGCCGACAAGTTGCGTGTATGCCAGGTCAGCAATGGCGCGGAAACCTTCCAGGTCGTGTGCGGAGCGCCAAACGTGCGTCCGGGCCTGAAGATCCCGTTCGCCATGATCGGTGCCGAGCTGCCAGGCGACTTCAAGATCAAGAAGGCCAAGCTGCGTGGTGTCGAGTCCAACGGCATGCTGTGCTCCCAGGCAGAACTGCAAGTCGGTGAGGGCAACGATGGCTTGATGGAGCTGCCGGCCGACGCGCCAGTGGGCCAGGACATCCGCGTCTACCTAGAGTTGGAAGACGCCAGCATCGAAGTCGACCTGACCCCGAACCGTGGCGACTGCCTGTCGTTGGCAGGTTTGGCCCGTGAAGTCGGCGCGTTGTACAACGCCCCGGTCACCCGTCCAGTGGTTGCCGCCGTGCCTGCTGTGCACGACGAAGTACGCCCGATCGAAGTGCTGGCACCAAACGCCTGCCCGCGTTACCTGGGTCGTGTGATCCGCAACGTCGACCTGTCCAAGCCAACGCCGCTGTGGATGGTTGAGCGCTTGCGCCGTGCCGACGTACGCAGCATCGACGCCGCCGTCGACATCACTAACTACGTGATGCTGGAGCTGGGTCAACCGCTGCACGCTTTTGACCTCGCCGAAATCAACGGCGGCATCCGCGTGCGCATGGCAGAAGAAGGCGAGAAGCTGGTACTGCTCGACGGTCAGGAAGTCAGCCTGCGTGCCGACACCCTGGTCATCGCCGACCATTCCCGCGCCCTGGCGATTGCCGGCGTGATGGGGGGCGAGCACAGCGGCGTATCCGTGACCACTCGCGATGTGTTCCTTGAAAGCGCGTTCTTCGACCAGATCGCCATCGCCGGTAAGGCCCGTTCCTACGGCCTGCACACCGATGCCTCTCACCGCTACGAGCGCGGTGTGGACTGGAACCTCGCCCGTGAAGCCATGGAGCGCGCCACTGGCCTGCTGCTGGAAATCACCGGTGGCGAAGCCGGTCCGGTCACCGAAACTGTCAACGCACAGTTCCTGCCCTCCGTTGCACCGATCACCCTGCGTGCCAAAAGCGTCGAGCAGATGCTTGGCCTGGTCATCGAGCCGGCTGAAATCGAGCAACTGCTGTCGGCTCTCGGCCTGGCTATTTCCTCGAGTGGGGAAGGGCAGTGGCACGTTGAAGTACCAAGCCATCGCTTCGATATCAGCCTGGAAGTCGACCTGATCGAAGAGCTGGCCCGTCTCTACGGCTACAACCGCCTGCCGGTCCGTTATCCGCAAGCGCGCCTGGCGCCACAACCAAAGGCCGAGGCGCGTGCGCACCTGCCTGAGCTGCGTCGCCTGCTGGTTGCCCGTGGTTATCAGGAAGCGGTGACCTACAGCTTCATCGATCCGAAGCAGTTCGAACTGTTCAACCCAGGCGTCGAACCGCTGTTGCTGGCCAACCCGATCTCCAACGACATGGCGGCCATGCGTTCTTCGCTGTGGCCAGGCCTGGTGAAAGCCCTTTCCCATAACCTGAATCGTCAGCAAGACCGCGTGCGCATGTTTGAAAGCGGCCTGCGTTTCGTCGGTCAGTTGGACGGCCTGAAGCAAGAGCCGATGCTGGCCGGTGTGGTCTGCGGCAGCCGTCTGCCGGAAGGCTGGGCACAGGGTCGCGACGCCGTGGACTTCTTCGACGTCAAGGCTGACGTGGAAGCGGTGCTGGGCTTTGCCGGTGCTCTGGACGCCTTCACTTTCGTGCCGGGCAGCCATCCTGCATTGCACCCAGGCCAGACGGCGCGCATCGAGCGTGAAGGTCGCCTGGTCGGTTTCGTCGGCGCCATTCACCCTGAATTGTCGAAAACCCTCGGTCTCGACCGTCCGGTCTTCGTGTTCGAGCTGGTTCTGGCTGAAGTGGCTTCTGGCAAGATGCCTAAATTCAGCGAGTTGTCGCGCTTCCCTGAAGTGCGCCGTGACCTGGCCTTGATCGCCGACCGTGAAGTGGCCGCCACTGCTGTTCTGGATGTAATCCGTGAAAATGCAGGGGAATGGCTGACAGACCTCAGGCTATTTGACGTCTATCAGGGTAAAGGTATTGATCCGCATAGAAAAAGCCTTGCAGTTGGCTTGACCTGGCAGCATCCATCGCGCACTCTTAATGACGATGAGGTGAATACCACGACACAAAATATCCTCACCTCGCTCGAACAAAGGTTGAACGCCACGTTAAGGAAGTGACGTATGGGGGCTTTGACGAAAGCTGAGATGGCGGAACGTCTGTACGAAGAGTTGGGTCTGAACAAGCGCGAGGCCAAGGAATTGGTCGAGCTGTTTTTTGAAGAGATCAGACACGCTCTGGAAGACAACGAACAGGTCAAATTGTCCGGTTTCGGCAACTTTGACCTGCGGGACAAACGCCAGCGGCCTGGCCGCAATCCAAAAACGGGAGAAGAAATCCCGATCACGGCTCGCCGTGTGGTCACCTTTCGTCCAGGGCAGAAGTTGAAGGCCCGAGTTGAGGCTTATGCTGGAACCAAGTCATAACGACGAGCTACCCGTCATCCCAGGCAAACGCTACTTCACCATTGGTGAAGTCAGCGAGCTCTGTGCGGTAAAACCGCACGTGCTGCGCTATTGGGAGCAGGAGTTTCCTCAACTCAACCCCGTCAAACGCACCGGGAACCGTCGGTATTATCAGCGCCAGGATGTGCTGATGATCCGACAGATCCGCGCGTTGCTGTACGACCAAGGGTTCACCATCAGCGGCGCGCGCCAGCGTATGTCCGGTGATGAAGCCAAAGACGACACTACCCAATACAAGCAAATGATCCGCCAGATGATCGCCGAACTCGAAGATGTGCTGGTGGTGTTGAAGAAGTGATTCAAGCTTTTAAAATACTTCCACATTTCAAAAGCTTGCGGTATATTCCGGATCGCTTCGTCAAGAAGCAAACCCAGTAACACGCCTAGTCGGGGCGTAGCGCAGTCCGGTAGCGCACTAGCATGGGGTGCTAGGGGTCGAGTGTTCGAATCACTCCGTCCCGACCATATTTTTCAATGTCTTAGCCCAATCTTTGCAGGTTGGGCTTTTTCATGCCCGGAAAAAACCACATTCACCCCTCAGGATCGTCCCCCCTCTCGCACCATCACGGCACACCTTGTTACAACCATTCGCCCCAGGGTGCAGTCGGTATAGAACTTCAGTCATCTGTTCTCATCCAAATTCCAGGCGTGTTTCAAACCGTGAGCGCCTGCTGACAACCCATAGAGGTTCACAGAATGAAAATGACACTGCCCGTCCTGATTTTGGGCGCCCTCATTTCGCAAGGAGCGATGGCCGCCGAAGATGGCACAGCCGCCCTTGGAGGCGGCGTTGGTGGTGCCCTTGGTAATATCGTAGGTCAACAGCTCGGTGGCTCGACGGGCGCAGCGGTAGGCGCAGGCGTTGGTGGTGCCGCCGGCAGTGCTGTCGGGGCTCAAAGGGGCAACCGAGCGGAAGCCGCGCTAGGTGGTGGTATCGGCTCAGCCGGCGGCTCGCTGATTGGTAATCGTCTCGGAGGCACAACGGGGTCGACTATTGGCGCCGGTGTAGGTGGTGCCGCAGGCGGCGCGCTGGGGAATAACCTGGCAGATGATGAGAGTGGTCATCGATCAGACGGCAAGAAGCACAAAGGCAACAACAAGCACAAACACAAGAACAAGCATCGTTAGGCTCTGACGGTGTCATATTGAAGCCCGGCCCAGCGCCGGGCTTCTTGTATCTGCCATTTGTAGAGGTTGATCAATGAGCTATCAACACGGGGGTCCACTAAGTCAGTAGTGGAACCCCTTTCTCGTTTCTGGTTTTCGCAGTTTTACACGAGCATTCCTTCAACATCCGCCAGGGTGGCATGAGGAACAACACTGTCCGGAATCCTCGAGATGTCAGACAGGTTGTAAACCCTGAAGTCATCACACATGACCTTATCGGACATCAATTCAAACGACGGCAGTATGCGCGTGAAGTAGTGCTGATCGAGCCCGCAGGGTGAGTGGGTGGAATCAGCACTTTCGTAAAACCTGCCTGAGCGCTCGTCCAGGTCAACGCCCACCAGAAAGACCTGGGTGAACCCCACATGGAATGCCAACTGTATGGCCAGATAGGCCACGGTTCGTGCGTCAAAAAAGCCTTCGCTCATGTCTTTGCTGAATCCCAGGGGTCTTTCGCGGCTAGGCAGCAAGGGATGATTGACGACCAGCGCACTGTGTTTGCCTCGAACAGATTCCAGCCAGGAGGGCCGCTTGGCTTTGGATAATGGGTACAGCCGTCCAGTCGGTCGAGCATGAGAGGAGCGTGCGTGATCTTCCCACAGCGCAACCCTTTGGCTGATCGCCATTGCCTGCTTGAACAGCTCCGGCTGCTGTTCGGAGAAACTTCTGTCCGTACAGGCGTAGAAGTACGGCTTAACCTCAGAGTCCAGGAACATCGAAATGGCGCCATTCATCGTGATCATTGGCACGTGCGCGAATTTTTTGATGGGAAAGGACTTGGCTGACGGGCCGGAAGCAATGATAAAGACTGCACCTGACTCCGCGTTCCGGCAGGCGTCAAAATCGCTCAAGTCCAGTTGGTATTTGTTCGAAAGCCAAGGGGCTGTGAAGGGGGCGTACAAAGCCTGCTGAGCGTTACCAGCATGCTCGATGGCGACGAAGACTGTCTGTTTCATCGGGCCCAACCGTGCAGTGAGAAGAAAGTTCGTACATCACCCGACCCTATGGCGGATGGCTGAGTTCCTTCTTAAAGCAAAGTTCATGGTCTGGTCTGCTGACGGATATCCTGTTTTTGAGTGGGACGTTTCCTGGTATTGGCAGCGCTTTTTGCCCACCTCCCGTTACTTCCGCCCACAGGTGGTGCGTTTTCTGAGCTATTTGGTAGCAATTTCCTACGCGCGCGATCCTCTCTATTATCGCTACTTCATCGCTATCCCATCCAAATCAATCACTTGCTATATCGCCAGATCAGTTGGCACACATCCTGCTTTTTTGCATTCATGGATAATTGGATACAAAAATTCAAAAGGTGCTGCCGATGCAATTTGCCCCCGCTTACGTTGACCGCCAGCCCCTCACCGCCGAGGAGGAGGCCTACAACTTTCTGCTCGACGCCATATGCAGTGGCCGCTACCGCAAGGGCGACCGGTTGATTGCCGAGGACATCGCCAGCGAGATCGGTATGAGCCGCATGCCGGTGCGCGAAGCCTTCCGTCGCCTGGATGCCCAGGGTCTGGTAACCCTCAGGCCTAACCGGGGCGCCGTCGTCAGCGGCCTGGATATCGATGAATTGCACGAAGTGTTCGAGATGCGCAGTGCCCTCGAAGGCCTGGCGGTGCGCGTGGCGGTCGCACGCATCGGCGAACGCCAATTGGCCGCACTGGAGCGCCTGCTCGACGAGATGGACGATTACCGCGACGAAAGCGCCGCCTGGGTCAGCCGCCACCGCGCTTTCCACGAATACCTGTGCAGCCTCAGCGGCCGTCCGCGCTTGATGAAGCAGATCTCGGCGCTGTACTCGCTGGTGGAAGCGCCCATGCGCCTGTGGTTGCAGCACGGCGAGAAACCCCTCAGCGCCCGCCAGGAACACGCGGTGATCCTCGATGCCATCCGTTCCGGTGACGCGGCCCGCGCCGAGGCAGTCGTGCGCGAGCACATCGAGGGGACCGTACCAGCGCTGATCCAATTCCTGCAAACCAAAAAATAAGAAAGACCTGCTGTGTTTTGACTTTGAGTCCTGCCCCGTTAACCAACGAACTGGAGTGTCTGGTCATGCATAAACGCCGCGCCTTGCTGGTGGCTGTCTCCCTCGGCCTCTGTACCCAATGGGCCATTGCCGCGCCCCAGGTACCGGAGCGCCTGAAGAGCGTCGATAAACTGGTGTATTGCTCGGGGATGGATTCGCCGCCCCTGGTATCCTTCGATGAAGCGCAGAAGCCGCGCGGGCTCACCGTCGACCTCGGGCTCGAGATCGCCAAGCGCCTGGGCGACAAACACGTGCAGTGGCGGGTGATTCCGTTCTCCGGCCTGGTGCCGGCGTTGCTTGCGCAGCAGTGCGACATGATCGTCGACCAGCTGTTCGACAAGCCCGAGCGGCGCCAAGTGATCGACATCGTCAACTACATGTACTCCAGCCAGTCGGTGGTGGTGCCCAAGGGCAATCCCAAAGGCATCAAGGCCCTGGATGACTTGTCCGGGCACAAGGTGGCGGTGCTCAATGGCTCCACCATCAAGACCCTGCTGGACGCGCAAAACGACAACCTGACCAAGGCCGGCAAGCCCCCGATGAAACTGGTGGTCTACAACACCGACACCGACGCGTTCCAGGCCCTGCGTATCAGCCAGGTCGATGCCTACGGCACCACGGTGGAAACCGCCGGCTACTACGCCGCGATGGCCCCGGACCTGTTCCAGGAAGGTGTACCGGCCTTCAGCCGCATCCTCACCGGCCTGGGCATGCGCAAGGATGACCCGCAGCTCACCGCCGCCGTGCAGCAAGTGATCAGCGACATGCGCAGCGATGGCAGCTATGTGGCGTTGCTGAACAAATGGCATGTCAGCAGTGACACTCTCGACTGAGGTTTGCGGCGATGAACTTCAATTGGGATGTGTTCTGGCAGTACCTGTTGCAGCCCAGCGGGGTCTACCTCACCGGGCTGTGGCTGACGTGCCTGATCGCGGTGTCGGCGATGTTGCTGGGCTGCGTACTGGGCTTGGCGGCGGCGCTGTTGCGCCTGTCGAAGAACCCGCTGCTGCACCTGCCAGTGCGGTTTTACGTGTGGTTGATGCGCGGCACGCCGCTGCTGGTGCAGATCGTGTTTCTCTACACCGCGCTGGCGGCCGGGGGGATTTTCCGCTTTGAGGACATCGACCTGTTCGGCCTGGTCGTGCCCGGCAATATCCAGGCGGCGATCATCGCCCTGGGCCTCAACGAAGGCGCCTATATGGCCGAAATCATCTGCGCCGGTATTGGCGCCGTCGACAAGGGCCAATACGAAGCCGGGCGCTCCCTGGGCATGGGCTTCGCCAAGCTGATGCGGCGCATCGTACTGCCCCAGGCGTTTCGCGTGATCGTGCCGCCGCTGGGCAACGAGTTCAACGTGATGCTCAAGAACACCACCCTGGTCAGCGTGATCGGCGTGCAGGAATTGCTGCTCAGCACGCAAATGGTCACCTCGGCGACGTTCCGCGTGTTCGAGCTGTACCTGGTGGTGGCGATCTACTTCCTGATGCTCACCACGCTCTGGGGCTTCTTCCAGCGCTGGCTGGAGGCACGTTTCGGCCAGTCCGACCGGCCTTCCGCGCCGCCACCGGCGTCCAGCCGCATGTTCGGGCGCAGCACTTTGAAACTGCTGAGGGGACGATAACCATGGCGCATCACAGTGAAGAACTGATCATCGAAGCGCTGGATATCCACAAGTCGTTTGGCACGCTGCAGATCCTCAAGGGCATTTCCCTGCAAGTGCGGCGCGGAGAAGTGGTGGTGCTGATCGGCGCCTCGGGTTCGGGCAAGACCACCTTTATCCGCTGTATCAACCTGCTCGAAGACATCCAGGGCGGACGCATCCGCGTCAACGGCCGCGCCATGGGCTATCGCGAGCGCAGCGACGGCAGCCTGGTACGCGACTCGGAGCGCAACATTGCTCGCCAGCGCCGCGACATCGGCATGGTGTTCCAGCGCTTCAACCTGTTCCCCCACATGACCGCGTTGGAAAACATCATCGAAGCGCCGATCCAGGTACTCGGCACACCCCGCGCCGAAGCCTTGGAACAGGCCCGGGGCTTACTCGCTCGCGTCGGCCTGGCAGACAAGGCCAACCACTACCCGTCGATGCTCTCCGGTGGCCAGCAGCAACGGGTGGCCATCGCCCGCGCCCTAGCGATGAAACCCCAAGCCATGCTGTTCGACGAACCCACCAGCGCCCTCGACCCGGAAACCGTCGGCGAAGTGCTGCAGGTGATGAAGGAGCTGGCCGAGGAGGGCATGACCATGGTGGTGGTCACCCACGAAATGGGCTTTGCCCGTGAAGTGGCGGACCGCGTGGTGGTGCTCGACCAAGGCGAACTCATCGAACAGGGGCCACCGGAACAGATTTTCAGCCACCCCTGCCATCCCCGTACCCGAGCCTTTCTCAGTCGCGTGTTATGACCCTTCCAAGGAAATGTGCCATGCGTTTATCCAGCTTGTTTGCTGCCCTGTGCTGCGCCGCCGTTGTACCCATGAGCCAGGCTGCCACACCTGTGGTCAAGGTCTACAACTGGTCCGATTACATCGGCCCCGACACCTTGAAGAACTTCGAGAAAGACAGCGGCATCAAGGTGCAATACGACATCTTCGACACCAACGAAATGCTCGAAGCCAAGCTGCTTTCCGGGCACTCGGGATATGACGTGGTGGTGCCCTCCAGCCAGTTCCTGTCCAAGCAGATCCGCGCCGGCGCCTACCAGCCGCTGCAACGCAATTTGCTGGATAACTGGCAGCACCTTGACCCGCGCCTGATGCAGCGCCTGGAAGCCGCCGACCCTGGCAACCGCTACGCCGTGCCTTACATGTGGGGCACCGTGGGCATCGGTTACAACGTAGAAAAAGTGCGCGCCGTGCTGGGCAAGGACGCGGTGCTGGATTCCTGGTCGATGGTCTTCGAGCCAGGCAACCTGGCCAAGCTCAAAAGCTGCGGCGTGGCCTTCCTTGATGCCCCGGTGAAGATCATCCCGCAGGTCATGCTCTACCTCGGCCTGGACCCCAACAGCACTCAGCCCGACGACTACAAACAGGCCTCGAGCCGGCTGATGGCGCTGCGGCCCTCGGTGACCTACTTCAACTCCTCGAAATACACCGCCGACCTGGCCAACGGCGATATCTGCGTGGCGGTCGGTTATTCCGGCGACGTGATGCAGGCACAAAGCCGCGCCAAGGAAGCCGGCAAAAACATCGACATCCGCTACCTGATCCCCAAAGAAGGCGTGAACCTGTGGTTCGACATGCTGGCGATTCCCAAGGATGCCGGCAACACGGCCAACGCCCACGCCCTGATCAACTATCTGCTGCGCCCCGAGGTGATCGCGCCGATCAGCGATTACGTCGGCTACGCCAACCCGAATAAAGACGCCACGCCACTGATGGACCCGAAAGTCAGCGGCAACCCCGGTATTTATCCTGGCGATGACGTGATCAACCACACCTTTGTCTCCGCCGACCTGCCGGAAAATATCCAGCGTCTGATGACCCGGGAATGGAACCGCATCAAGTCCGGCCAATGAATCGAAGAGCCTCTGCCATGTTGAAATTTTCTGCTCACGAGTACCCTTATCCCTCGCAGCGCCAGAGTGTGTTTGCCCAGCGCGGCATGGTCGCGGCGTCCCAGCCCCTGGCCGCCCAGGCCGGTATCGAGGTCATGCAAAAAGGCGGTAACGCCATCGACGCGGCCATTGCCACGGCGGCCGCGTTGACGGTGGTGGAGCCCACCGGCTGCGGCCTCGGCGGCGACGCATTTGCCCTGGTCTGGTGCAAGGGCCAGTTGCACGGTTTGAATGGCAACGGCCATGCGCCGGCGGCCTTGAGCATCGAGGCGGTCAAGGCCGACGGGCATGACCAGATGCCGCTGTATGGCTGGACGCCGGTCACGGTGCCCGGTTGCCCGTCGGCTTGGGCGGAGCTGTCCCAGCGTTTCGGCAAATTGCCGTTTGCCGAGTTGCTGCAACCGGCCATCCGCCTGGCGCGCGACGGTTTCCCGCTGTCGCCGGTGGTTGCCTATCAATGGCAACTCACCCTGGAAGAATTCGCGCCTCATCGCAATGCGGCGCTGGACGCCTGGTTCGACACTTTCCTGATCGACGGCCGTGCGCCACAGGCCGGGGAGATGTTTCGCAACCCGGCCCAGGCCCGTACCCTCGAAGAGCTGGCGGCCACCCGCTGCGAAAGCCTGTATCGCGGCGCGCTGGCCGAACGCTTGGACGCGCATTCCAAGGCCAGCGGTGGCTACCTGCGCGCCAGCGATCTCCAGGATTACCGCGCCGAGTGGGTGGAGCCGATCCACGTCAATTACCGGGGGGTGGACGTGTGGGAAATCCCACCCAGCGGCCAGGGTTTGGTAGCGTTGATGGCGCTGAAAATCCTCGAAGGTTTCAGCTTCGATCACCGCGACAGCCAGCAGACCTGGCACCGCCAATTGGAGGCAATGAAACTCGCCTACAGCGACGGCCTGCACTACATCACCGACCCGCTGCACATGCGCGTGGCCGTTGCTGACCTGCTCAGCGATGACTACAGCGCGCGCCGCCGTGGACAGATCGGCGAACAGGCCCAGCCGCCCAAACCCGGCGATCCTCACGCCAGCGGCACGGTGTACCTCGCCACGGCCGACGCCGAAGGCAATATGGTTTCGTTCATCCAGAGCAACTACCACGGTTTCGGCTCCGGCGTGGTGCTGCCCGACAGCGGCATCGCCCTGCAAAACCGTGGGCAGGAGTTCAGCCTCGACCCAACCCACGCCAACTGCCTGGCGCCCGGTAAAAAAACCTTCCACACCATCATTCCCGGCTTTCTCACCAAGGACGGCCAGGCCCTTGGCCCGTTTGGCGTGATGGGCGGCTACATGCAGCCCCAGGGTCATGTGCAGATGGTGATGAACCTGGTGGATTTCGGCCTCAACCCGCAAGCGGCGCTGGATGCGCCGCGCTGGCAATGGCTGGGTGACATGAAGGTCGGCATCGAACAGGGCGCCTCCCGCGACTTGGCCAACGCCTTGGCGCGGCGCGGGCATCAGGTGCAGATCGCCAGCGACCTCACCGACTACGGGCGCGGGCAGATCATTCTGCGTGATCCGGTCAGTGGTGTATTGTGCGGCGGAACGGAGCCGAGGGCGGATTCAACGATCGCCGTGTGGTAAGCGAAAAAAATTGGCGGAGCCTGTCCCTTTTTTTCATCTCGCCTGTCATTCCAGGCAAGTGAACACTATCGAGAGCTTCCGCCAATGCCCGTCGTCCGTCCCTTGCTCAAACTGAGCCTGCTGCTGAGCCTCAGCGCCAGTCCGTTCTTCGCCGCCGTCAGTTATGCCGAAGACACCGCCACCCGCCGTAGTTATCAGGTGCCCGCCGGCAGCCTGAGTGCGGCGCTCACCCGCTTCGCCGGGTTGGCGGGCGTCAACCTGTCGGTGGACCCGGCGTTGGTCAGCGGGCGCAGCAGCAGTGGTTTGTCCGGCGAATATGGAGTGGAGGAGGGCTTTGCGCGCTTGCTGCAAGGCTCTGGCCTGCAACTGCAACCGATGGGCGCACAGGCCTACATGCTGGTGCCGGCGCCGGACGGCAGCACGTTGGAGTTGGCCCCGACGTCGATCCTCGGCACCACCGGCCTGTATGACGGCGACACCTACGCCGGCGGCCAGGTGGCGCGCCGCACGGCCCAGGGCATGCTCGGCACGCGGGACTTCATGGAAACCCCGTTCAGCATCACCACTTACACCGCGGATGCGGTGAAGAACCAACAGGCCCGCACCCTCGGCGACCTGATCGCCGCCGACCCCTCGGTGCGCGCGACCAACCCGGCCGGTGGGCGTTACGAGCAATTCACCATTCGTGGGTTCAGCCTGTTCAACAGCGACGTGGCCTATAACGGCCTGTATGGCGTGCTGCCGACCTACACCATCGACATGGAAATGGCCGACCGGGTCGACATCCTCAAGGGCCCGAGCCAGTTGATCAACGGCATCTCGCCGCGCGGCAGCGTGGGCGGCGGGATCAACGTGGTGCCCAAGCGCGCCACGGACAAGGACATCAACTCGTTCACCGGCAACTGGGCGTCCGACAGCCAGGCCGGCGGTGCGGTGGACATTGGTCGACGCTTTGGCGAAGACAACCAGTACGGCATCCGCTTCAATGGCATGAAGCAGTCCGGCGACACCGCCTGGGACCACCAGAGCGTCGACCGCGAAATGGCCGTGCTGGGCCTGGATTTCCGTGGCGAACGCTTGCGCCTTTCCACCGACATCGGTCACACCGAGCGTGACACCGATGCGCCGCAAGAGCGCGTGCAGGTGGCGGCCGCAGCGCCGGTGCCCAGCGCTAACGACGTGCGCCGCAATTATGCGCAATCCTGGAGCAAGGCCCGCACCAACGACACCTTCGGCACGGTCAATGCCGAGTACGACCTCAGCGACAACGTGATGCTCTACGGCGGCGTGGGCGCACGCAAAAGCAACCACGACTTCCTGCGCCACGCGGTGTCCGTGTCTAATGCGGCCGGTGATTTCAGCGTGCAGCCACGGGATTTCACCCGCGATGAAAACGTGCGCACCTACACCGCTGGCGTGCGTAACTGGTTCCATACCGGGCCAGTCACCCATGAGGTCAACCTCGCCGCCAGCTACTTCGATATGGACTTCACCAACGGTGGCGCACGCTATGGGGCGGCGCCGAGCAATCTCTACAACCCGGTACAAACACCGACGCCGTCCACAGCTACCCGCCAGGACGCCAAGGTTTACACCGAAAACAAATTCAGCGGCGTGGCCTTGTCCGACACCCTGGGCTTCTTCGACGACCGCCTGTTGCTCACCCTCGGTGCCCGCTGGCAGCGCGTGAAGGTCGATGACTGGAGCGACGGCGTCAAAGGTGCCACGGCCTACGACGAAGAAAAGGTTTCGCCGTCCGGCGGCCTGCTGTTCAAGGCCACCGACAAACTCTCGCTGTACGCCAACTACATGGAAGGCCTGAGCCAGGGCAAGATCGCGCCGTCCACCTCGCGAAACGAAGACGAGATCTTCCCGCCGTTCATCAGCCGCCAGGTGGAAGTGGGCGCCAAGTACGACGCCGGCGCGTTCGCGGTGACTGCCGCCGTGTTCCGCATCAAGCAGCCAGCCTATGAAACCAATGCCACCACGCGGCTCTTCGGCCCCAATGGCAAACGTGAGAACTCAGGCGTGGAACTGAGTGTGTTCGGCGAACCGCTCAAGGGCTTGCGCCTGCTCGGCGGGGTGATGTACATCGACAGTGAACTGAAAGACACCACCAACGGCACCTGGGACGGCAACCGCGCCCCGGCCACGCCCAAGTACAACGTTAACCTCGGCGCCGAATGGGATGTGCCGGGCCTCGAAGGCCTGACGCTGACCAGCCGTGGCATCTATTCCAGCTCGCAGTACCTGGACCAGTCCAACGTCAAGGAAATCGACGCCTGGAACCGCGTTGACCTGGGTGCGCGCTACGCGTTCAAGGTGGACGACAAGCACATCACCTTGCGGGCGAATGTGGAGAACGTCGCCGATAAACGTTACTGGAGCTCGGCCGGCGCGTCGGATGACAGCGAGCCGGGGCTGACCTTGTCCACGCCGCGCACCTATCTGCTGTCGGCCACCGTCGACTTCTAACACGAGTTTTGTTGTAGGGACTGGCTTGTTGGGGGGATCAGGCTATTTGTGGTGACTTGGCTTGCTGTGGTGAGTGGCTTGTTGTGGTGAGCGGGCTTGCCCCGCGCTGGGCTGCGCAGCAGCCCCAACAAGAACACCACATCGTGTCAGGTAGAGCGAGGTGCCAGGTTTTGGGGCGGCTTCGCCACCCAGCGCGGGGCAAGCCCGCTCACCACAACAAGCCAGCATCCACAGCAATCCCGTGTCCACAGGGGAGGGCAGGGTATAAATGAGAATGTTTTTTGATCACGCCGCCCCGATATGGAATAGTACCCGCCGTTTTCCCCAGCCTGTCTAGCCGGGGTGTTTTAACGCCGAGGTCCTTGTCATGCGAATGCTGCGCTCCATCCCCACCCTTGCCGCCTGTGTGTTGGCGTTGTCTTCAAGCCTGCTGAGCGCCGCGCCCATCGACCTCAACGACGGCCAGCACGCCGTGCATCTGCCGGATGCACCCAAGCGCGTCGTGGTGCTGGAATTCTCCTTTCTCGACAGCCTGGCCGCCGTCGCGGTAACGCCCGTCGGCGCTGCCGATGATGGCGATGCCAACCGCGTGTTGCCCCGCGTGCGCCAGGCCATCGGCCAATGGAGGTCCGTGGGCCTGCGTTCGCAGCCGAGCATCGAGGAAATCGCCCGGCTCAAGCCGGACCTGATCGTTGCCGACCTCAACCGTCACCAGGCGTTGTACAACGACCTGTCGAGCATCGCGCCGACCCTGTTGCTGCCGTCACGCGGCGAGGATTACCAGGGCAGCCTGAAATCCGCCGAACTGATCGGCAAGGCGCTGGGCAAGAGCGCGCAGATGGAAGCGCGGATCCAGAAGAACCGCGAAAACCTCAAAGCCATTGCCCAGCAGATCCCGGCCGGCGCCAGCGTGTTGTTTGGTGTCGCCCGTGAAGACAGTTTCTCCGTGCACGGCCCGGATTCCTACGCCGGCAGCGTGCTCGAAGCCATTGGCCTGAAAGTGCCCTCGGTGCGCGCCAACGCCGCGCCCACCGAGTTTGTCAGCCTGGAGCAACTGCTCGCCCTCGACCCCGGTTGGTTGCTGGTCGGTCATTACCGTCGCCCGAGCATCGTCGACAACTGGAGCAAGCAGCCGCTGTGGCAAGTGCTGGGCGCCGTGCGTAATAAACAGGTCGCGGAAGTGGACGGCGACAGCTGGGCGCGCAATCGCGGTGTGCTGGCCTCGGAGCAGATCGCCGAAGACGCGCTGGCGATTCTCAAGGGCGGTAAAGCCGTACTGAGCCAATAAGCATGGGGCGAAGTCTCGCGGCGGCCGGCATTGTGCTGCTGGGTGCCGGGTTGTTCTGGCTGTCGCTGTACAGCTGGTCGCCGTTCACGATCACGGCGACGGATGCGTGGAATGGCCTGGTTCACCAGGGTAGCGTGGGCGGCAATATGGCCTACATCGTCGCCCAATTGCGCGTGCCACGGGCGCTGTGTGCTGCGTTGGTCGGCGCCTGCCTGGGCTTGGCCGGTGCGTTGATGCAAGGCATTACCCGCAACCGCCTGGCCTCGCCGTCCTTGTTTGGTGTGACGGCCGGGGCGGCGCTGGGCTTGGCGTTGTTTTCCACCGGATTGGTTGCGCCACCGTTCGCCGGTGGTGCCTTGTTGATGACGTGCGTGGGGGGCGCGTTGGCCTGGGTCACGGTGTTCAGCCTCGGCGGCGCCTGGTCACCAACCACCGCCCAAGGGCGCCTGGTACTGGCCGGTGTGGCCGTGGCGGCGTTATGCGCGGCATTGACCCGGCTCACGGTGATCCTGGTCGAGGCCCAGGCGCAAAGCGTGCTCAATTGGCTGGCCGGTTCCCTGGCCAACGTCGGCGCCGCGCAGGTGCAATTGCTTTGGCCGTGCACCTTGATCGGCGGCCTGTGGGCGCTGTGGTGCGCGCCGCGCCTGAACCTGATCAACCTTGGCGAAGACGCCGCGCGCTCCCTGGGCGTGGGCATTGCCAGTCTGCGGTTGCAGGTGTTCATCGCCAGCCTGTTGCTGGTCGGCGCGAGCGTCTGCGCGGTGGGGCCGATCGGGTTTGTCGGGCTGATCGCGCCGAATATCCTTCGCCAGTTTCTCGGTAATGACTACCGCTGGCTGATCCCGCTGAGCGCGGCATTGGGGGCGGTGATCGTGCTGGGCGCGGACCTGCTCAGCCGCGCCGTGGCGTTTCCGGTGGAGACCCCGGCGGGTGTGGTCACCGCGCTGATCGGCGCGCCGTTCTTCCTCTTCCTTGCCAGGCGCGCCCTATGACCCGGCCTCCCTTGCGCCTATGGCTGCTGCTCGGCCTGTTGCTGCTGGCGACGTTGATCAGCCTCAGTGCCGGCACTGTGTGGCTCACGCCTGACACCGTGCTGGAGCGCCTGGTGGCCCACGACGCCCTCGACTTCGAAGTCTGGAACCACCGCCTGCCGCGCAGCCTGATCGCGATCCTTGCAGGTGCAGCCTTCGGCCTGGCCGGGGCGATTGTGCAGGGTGTGATCCGCAACCCACTGGCCTCGCCGGAAATCCTCGGCGTGACCCAAGGCGCCGGGCTGGCGCTGACCGTGGCGATCATCAGTTGGCCGCATCTGCCGATTGCCTGGCTGCCGCTGGTGGCTTGCCTGGGTGGGGCGGGCGGCGCGTTGCTGCTGGCGCTGTACAACACCGGGGTAAGTTTTTCCGGGGTGCGGTTTGCCCTGTCCGGGGTGGCGATTGCGGTGACTTTGTCCAGTGTTACCGAGTTCCTGATCCTGTCCCATCCGCTGGATATCAACACCGCATTGCTCGCCCTCACCGGCAGCCTGTGGAGCCGCAATTGGCACCATGTGGCGCTGGTGTTGCCGTTCCTGGTGCTGATCCCGTTGGGGCTGTGCCTGGCCAAGCCGCTGAACCTGATCGCCCTTGGTGATGAAGCGGCCCACAGCCTCGGCACGCCACTGAGTCGCACACGCTGGCTGGCGATGGCCTGTGCGGTGCTGCTGACCAGCCTGGGCGTGGGGGTGATCGGGCCGATCGGTTTTATCGGCCTGGTCGCGCCGCACATGGCGCGGCGGTTGGTGGGCGGGCACCACCAATACCTGTTGCCGGCGGCGATGCTGATCGGTGCGTTGCTGCTGGTGCTGGCCGACACGTTGGGGCGCACGTTGATTGCGCCCAGCGAAATCCCCGCCGGGGTGCTTACGGCGGTGATTGGCGCGCCGTATTTTCTTTGGTTGCTGGCACGGTTCAAGGGCTGATCACATGAGTATTCTTCACGCACGCGAGCTCGACATTGGCTACGGCACCACGCGCATCGTGCAAGGCCTGTCCTTTGCGCCGCCGACCGGAAAGGTCACCGCCTTGATCGGTCCCAATGGCTGCGGCAAGTCGACCCTGCTCAAGGCCTTCGCGCGCATCCTCCAACCGACCCAGGGCGAACTGACCCTGGATGGCCAGGCCTACGCCAGCCTGTCTGCCCGCGAGTTGGCACGGCAGATCGCGTTCTTGCCACAGGTGCTGCCGGTGCCGGAAGGTGTCAGCGTGCGCCAGTTGGTCGCCTATGGCCGCAGCCCGCATAACTCGCTGTGGGGGCGTTTGAGCGGCAGTGATCAAACTCACGTGAACCAAGCCATGCAGCGCCTGGAACTGGACGTGTTGGCTGATCGCGCATTGGCCGATCTGTCCGGCGGCCAGCGTCAACGCGCCTGGCTGGCGATGGTGTTGGCGCAGAATGCGCCGGTGGTGTTGCTGGATGAACCCACCACCTACCTCGACATCAGCCATCAAGTCGAACTCATGGACTTGATGGGCGAACTGGCTGCTGAAGGCAAGACCGTGATCACGGTGCTGCACGACATCAACCAGGCTTGTCGGTATGCCGACCATTTGGCGGTGATGCACGGCGGCAAGTTGGTGGCAGATGGTGCGCCGGGGGCGGTGATCAGTGCCGAGTTGATGCGCCAGGTGTTTGATGTGCAGGTGCAGATCATCAATGAGCCGGTGTCCGGCACACCGATGTGCGTGGTGGAAAAAAGCACCCGTTTTCAAGCCTGACGCGGGTCAAATGTGGGAGTTCAGTTGATTTCCACTGCTTTCTTCACGTCGATTGCCTTGGGCAACAGGCGGTTCTGATAAAACAGATCCGCCGTCGCCTGCTGCGCCGCGATGATCGTGTCGTCAATCGGCAAGATCGGCGAAGGCGGGCGGTTATCCATGTAACGCGCAATCACCTCGGCAGGCAGCCCCATAAACCCTGTCAGCACTTTCAAGCTGTCTTCACGCTGGCTGCGGGTGAGCGCTTCGGCAGCGCTGAGTTCATCGAGCAGGTCATGCACAAAAAGCCCGTTGGCCTTCGCATAGTCGCGCCGCGCGGTATACACCGGCCCCGATAATCCGAGGCCTTCACCATTGGCCAGCACATGGCTGGGGCTCTGGCTCAATGCCAAGGATGAATAGGGCTCCCAAATGGCCCAGGCATCCACGCTGCCTTGTTCGAACGCGGCGCGCGCGTCGGCAGGTGGCAGGTACACCGGCTGGATGTCCTTGTAGCTCAGGCCGGCTTTGTTCAGGGCGCGCAGGATCAGGTTGTGGGAACTGGAGCCCTTCTGGAAGGCGACTTTCTTGCCCTTCAGGTCCGCGACTGAATGCAACGGGCTATCGTTGCGCACCAGGATGGTTTCGGCGCTGGGCTTGGGCGGTTCGGCGCCGATGTAGACCAGGTCCGCCCCCGCCGCCTGGGCGAACAGTGGCGGGATGTCGCCGGTCGAGCCCACGTCCAGTGCGCCGACGTTCAGTGCTTCCAGCATCTGCGGGCCAGCGGGGAATTCGATCCACTTCACTTTGGTCTGCGGGAAGCGTTTTTCCAGCAGGCCATGTTCCTTGGCGAGTACCAGGGCGATGGAGCCTTTCTGGTAACCGATGCGCAAGGTGGTGGGGTCGGCCGCCAGTGCGGTTTGAGTGACGGCCAGCAGGGCGAGTAACAGCGCCGTAATCTTCATGCATCGTCCTTTTTGAAGCGGTTTTCGGGGCGCGCCAAGCCGAGGTTTTCACGCAAGGTGGAGCCGGTGTATTCGGTGCGAAACAGGCCGCGCCGTTGCAGCTCCGGCACGACCCATTGGGCGAAATCCTCCAGCCCACCCGGAAGGTGCGGCACCAGGATATTGAAACCATCGGCAGCGCCGTTTTCGAACCAGCGTTGTAGCTCATCGGCGATCTGCGCGGGCGTGCCGATCAGGCTGTAATGCCCGCGACCACCGGCGATCCGTCGGCCCAACTGGGCGAGGGTCAGGTGTTCGCGGTGAGCCAGGTCACTGAGCAATTGTTGACGGCTGCGTTGCCCGCTGTCGGTCAGCGGCAACTCCGGCAACGGCCCGTCCAACGGGTAGCCGGACAAGTCGAAATTACCCAGCATGCGGCCGAGCAAGGCGACGCCCACTTCGGGCTCGACCAGGTCCTGGAACGCCTCGAATTTCGCCTGGGCTTCGGCCTCGGTCTGGCCGACCACTACGAACACCCCCGGCATGATTTTCAGCGAATCCGGCTCACGCCCGTATCTTTCAAGGCGCCCCTTGAGGTCCGCATAAAACGCCTGGGCGTTCTCCAGCGATGTTTGCGCGGTAAACACCACCTCGGCGGTTTGCGCGGCCAGTTCACGGCCGGTTTCCGATGAGCCCGCCTGCACGATCACCGGTTGGCCCTGGGGCGAGCGCGCCACGTTCAGCGGGCCTTTGACGCGAAAGTGTTCGCCGACATGGTCCAGCACATGCCGTTTCGCCGGGTCGTAGTAGGTGCCGCTGGCCTTTTCCCGCACGAAGGCATCGTCTTCCCAGCTGTCCCACAACCCGGTCACGACCTGATGAAACTCCCTGGCGCGGCTGTAGCGCTCAGCATGGCCAAGGTGTTCATCGCGGCCGAAATTCTGCGCTTCAGCGGCGGCATCCGACGTCACCAGGTTCCAGCCGGCACGGCCGCCGGACAGGTGATCCAGCGAGGCGAATTTGCGCGCTACGTGGTAGGGCTCGTTGTAGGTGGTGGTTGCCGTGGCGATCAGGCCGATGTGGTCCGTCACTGCACTCAACGCCGAGAGCAACGTCAGCGGTTCGAAGTGATCCGAACGTGCCATATGGCTGGCGATTTCACCCGTGGCCGCCGCAATGCTATCCGCCACGAACAGCGCATCGAACCTGGCCGCTTCAGCCACCCGCGCCAGGTGCTTGTACTGGGCAAAATCCAGCCCGGCATTGGCCGGCACGTCCGGGTGGCGCCAGGCGGCGACGTGGTGCCCGGTGGCCATGAGAAAGGCGCCGAGTTTGAGTTGACGGCTCATGCTTAGAAATCCTTGCGCAGTTGCACGCCGAAGTAACGTTCGTCGTCACGGGGCACGGCGCGGTAGATGTAGTTGCCGCCGCTGGCCAGCAGCGGTGAGTAGGATTTGTCGGCGAGGTTCTTCGCCAGGAATGCGACGCGCCAGCCATTGCTGTAGTCGGCCAGGGCCACGCTGGCGTTCCAGATGCCGTAGGCGCCTTGTTTGGTGTCGAGGTTCTGGCTGATGTCGTACTGCACTTCGCTCTGCCAGCTGTAGTCGGTGCCCAGCTCGATGTCCAGGCCGTTATCCAGCGGTATGGTGTAGTCGGCGCGCACGTAGCTTTTCCAGTCCGGGCTGAAGGGCAGCGGTTTGCCATTCACGTTGCAGGTTGCGGCGGCACCGGCCGGGCAGGCGAATTCATCGATGCGCGCGCGGGTGTAGGCCAGGGCACCGGACAGCTTGAGCTGCTGGGTGGCTTGCAAGGCGTAATCCAGCTCGACGCCTTCGGTGCTCACGCTGCCAGCGTTGATCAGGCGCGTCACCACTTGCCCGGCGACCGTGTCGAAAAAGTTGGCCTGGTAGTTGTCGTAATCGCTGTGGAACACCGCCAGGTTGGTGGTCAGGCGGTTGTTCCAGGCGGTGGCCTTGATCCCGGCTTCCCAGGTGTTGGAGGTCTCCGGCTTGAGCGCGTCCGTGTCTCGCGGTTGCATATTGAAGAACACGTTGTACGCCGGGCCTTTGTAGCCGCGCGAATAGGTGAGGTAGCTGGTGACGCTGTCGCTGATGTCGTACTGCACACCCAGGCGCCCGGACCAACCGTCTTCGTCCACCGAGCCGGAACTGGACGTGGCCGGTTGAATCCCGCTGACCGTGGTGGCCGAAGTGGAGACACGGCGGTGATCGTACTTCAGGTCATCGTGGGTGTAGCGCAGGCCGGCGATGCCACGAAAGCGCGAGGTGAAGTTCAGCGTGGTCTCGCCGAACACTGCGTAGCTGTCGTTGGTGGTGCTGTAGTCGGCGATGCCACGGTCGGTGCGCGTGGTGGTCGTGAGGGTGCGCTGGTAGGTTTCTTCATCCTTGCCGTGCATGTAGAACAGGCCGCCGACATATTCCAGGAACTCACCTTTGGGCGAGGCCAGGCGCAGTTCCTGGGAGTATTGGTTGAACTCCAACTGGCCTTTGTCGGCGGTACCGGGGAACGCGGCGGTCACCGTGCCAAGGCGGTCGCCGTCCTGGTATTGGGTGTTGTCCCAGCCGCGCCAGGCGGTGATCGACGTCAGGGTGTAGTCGCCGAGGTTCCAGTCCAACTGGGCAGACAGGCCTTTGTTGGTGTCTTCCACGTGGCTGCGAGTGTCGGTGTTGATGTCGCGGTTGTCGCTGGAGGCCCGCACCGGGCTCAGCGCGTTGGCGAACGCCGGGGTCAGGGACTTGCTGACCACGCCATTCGGCGCGTCGTCGTGGGACTGCATGTAGTCAGCGATCAGGGTCAGTTTCAGGTCGTCGTTGGGGGTGAATTCCAACTTGCCGCGAATGCCCTTGTGGTTGTAGCCGTTGACCTCCTGGCCATTGTGCTGGTTGTCGACATTACCGTCGTAGCTGCCGAACAGCGTACTGATCGAACCTTTGAGCACATCCGGCACCAGGCTGCCGCCGATGCCGAACCGGGTGCGGCTTTCATTGCCGCTGTAGAACGATTGGTCGACATAGCCGTGGGTTTCAGCCGTGGGCGCCTTGCTGGTGATGTTCAGCACGCCGGCTGAGGCGTTCTTGCCGAACAGCGTACCTTGGGGCCCGCGCAGCACTTCGATGCGTTCCAGGTCGAGCAGGTCGAGGGTGGCCTGGCCGGGACGGGCGTAGACCACACCGTCGATCACCGTGGCCACCGTCGGCTCGACGCCGGGGGAGGTGGAAATGGTGCCCACGCCGCGCACGAACAACGAGGTGTCCTTGTTCGAGGCGCCGGTGCGGAAGTTCAGCGACGGCACCTGCTGCGCGATGCTCGCCACGCCGTTGCGGTTGTCGCGCTCCAGCTGTTCGCCATCGAGGACCGAGACGGCCACCGGGACTTTTTGCAGTGGTTCTTCGCGGCGGGTGGCGGTGACGGTCACGGATTTGAGTGTCGGCTCCTGCGCATCGGCCGCAAAGACACCGGGGGCGGGAAGGGCGGTCAACCCGGCCAGGATCAGGAAAGTGCTGCGTTGGAAGTTGTGCATGCTGTGCCCGCTCGAAAAGAATGCCCTGAACCGCTGCGGTTCTTGCGACCGTCAGCGCCTGTGAAATGTCTTTGGCATTCGCTCGAGCGAGTAGCAGACAACGCGCCTTGTTAGCGCTAACATCGGCATTATTGGTAGGTCTGGTTTAGAACGTCAAATACTGAAAAATTAGTCCTATATTCTTTTTGGTTTTTAACAGGATCATCCCGTGAGCGAAGACAAACCGCGCAAACGCCGTGGCGCCGGGCGTGTCACCTTGAACACCGTGGCCCGTCAGGCCGGGGTGTCGGCAATTACCGTGTCGCGTTACTTCAACCAGCCGGAGCAGGTCTCGCCCGAACGCCGCGAGCGCATCGCCGAGGTGGTGGCCGAGTTGGGTTATGTGCCCAACCTGGTGGCCGGTGGGCTGGCGTCGGCGCGTGGGCGCATCGTGGCGATGGTGATCCCGAACATCTCGGGGCCGATCTTTGCCAATACGATCCAAGGCTTCAGCGACACCCTCAGCCGGCATGGCTATCAACTGTTGTTGGCGTCCAGTTACTTCAGCGCCGAGCAGGAAGAGAGTGCGGTGCGTGCGTTCCTTGGCTGGTCGCCGGCGGCGCTGGTACTGACCAGTCGCTTCCACAGCGCGGCGACTGAAAAGATGATCGCCGACGCGGATATTCCGGTGGTGGAAACCTGGGACTACGTGCCCGAACGCGCACCGTTGCAGATCGGGTTTTCCCACTTCGAAGTGGGCGTCACCGCTGCGCGCTATCTGCATGGGCAGGGTTATCGGCGCATTGCTTTCGTGCAGAACAGTGCAGCCGGGGACTTCAGCGCCATGGAGCGGGGCGAGGGTTTCGCCGCGACCTTGATCGCGTTGGGTGTGCAGCCCTGGGTCTTCTCTCCCGACCCAGATCGCGCACCCTTCGAAGCGGGTAAACAGGCCATGGAAGTATTGATGAGCCATGCCACGCCGCCGGATGCGATCTTCTTCGCCAATGACAACCTGGCGGCCGGTGGTTTGCTGGCTGGGCAGCGGGCCGGACTGAAGATCCCCGAGCAGTGCGCAGTGCTCGGTTTCGGCGATTACCCGTTCGCCGAAATGCTGCTGCCGAGCCTGAGTACGATCAAACCGCCCGCATTGGAAATAGGTGTATTGGCCGCCACGCGTGTCCTGGAAAGTTTGGGTGTGCTGCCTGTAGAAGATGAAGTAACGCGTTTGAATTTATTGGAGTGCCGTTTGATCGCGCGTGAAAGCGCCTAAGTGGCTAATTGCAACTAGTCGAGTGATGGCTATTAGCTGCTAAGGCTCTGGCGCGAGTGTCTTGGCGCTTATATTTATTTTATTCCCCTCCTTCAGGAACTAGGTCTATAACTTCCAGTCGATAACCCCGGCTTACTCTATACGGGGTTGTGGCTAACTAATGGCATGTTCCCGTAGTTTCAAATAGCCATACTTTCTCGCAACACTAGATACCTGAACATTATGTCGTCAGCGCCTATCGATGCCTGCCAGATGCAAATCCCGCACCCCGAACAGGTGTGCGCGTGGCTGATGCAGCATGCCGGGCTGAAAACGGTGGATCTGGAGCGCGCCCGACGCTTGTCCACGGACGACCTGCTGAGCCTGCTGACGCGCTTGGGCCTGGTCTCCGAAGTCGAACTGGCGCGTGCCTGGGCCGCGTTGCTCGACGCGCCGCTGCTGCTGGCCGACGCCGCACCGCCGTTGCTCGATCCCTTGCCTGCACTGACCGAACGCTTCATGCGTCACTATCAAGTGGTGCCCATGGGCTGGCACCAGAACGGCCTGCGGGTGCTGGCGGCCAACCCGGCGCAACGGTATCCGTTCGAGGCCCTGGCCTATGCGTGCCAGGTGCCGGTGTGGCTGGCGATCGGCCCGCGCAACGAAGTCGACACCCTGATCGAGCGCTACTACGGCCAGGGCCGCTCGGCGATGGGCACGCTGATCGAGAACCTCGATGAGCAGGGCGGCACCCAGGAAGATATCGAACACCTCAAGGACATGGCTTCCGAAGCGCCGGTGATCCGCCTGGTCAACCTGATCCTGCAACGCGCGGTGGAGCAGCGCGCCTCGGATATCCATATCGAACCCTTCGAAAACCAACTCAAGGTGCGCTATCGCATCGACGGCGTACTGCACGACGCCGAAGCGCCGCCGGCCAGTTCGTCGGCGGCGGTGATTTCGCGGGTGAAGATCATGGCGCGGCTGGACATCGCCGAACGTCGGCTGCCACAGGACGGGCGCATCATGCTGCGTATCCAGGGCAAGGAACTCGACCTTCGCGTGTCCACGGTGCCCACCAGTTTCGGTGAGTCGGTGGTGCTGCGCCTGCTGGACCGGCAAACCGTGCAGTTCGACTTCCCAAGCCTGGGCTTCGACGGCCAGCGCCTGGCCACTTTCCTCGACCTGCTGGAACGGCCCCACGGCATCCTGCTGGTCACCGGGCCCACCGGTTCCGGCAAGACCACCACGCTCTACACCGCGCTGTCGCGGCTCAACACCGCCGAGCGCAAGATCATCACCGTGGAAGACCCGGTGGAGTACCAGCTCGAAGGCATCAACCAGATCCAGGTCAAGCCCGCCATCGGCCTGGACTTCGCCGGGGCGCTGCGCTCCATCGTGCGCCAGGACCCGGACGTGATCATGATCGGCGAGATCCGCGACCTGGAAACCTGCCGCATCGCCATTCAATCGTCGCTGACCGGTCACTTGGTGCTTTCCACCCTGCACACCAACAGCGCCGCGGCGAGTATCACGCGGCTGCTGGACATGGGGGTGGAAAGCTACCTGATCGCCTCGACCGTCAGCGGCATTCTCGCCCAGCGCCTGGTGCGGCGCCTGGACCCGGCCAGCCGCGTGGCCTTTGAAGCGCCGCCGGAACTGATCGCAGAACATGGGCTGGATCGTCTGACCGAACAACGGCCGATCCTGCTCTATCGCGGTGACTATCACGGCCGCAGTGCCCTGACCGAGCTGCTGGTGATGAACGACGAACTGCGCGGCCTGTTGATGCGTCACGCCGATGCCGCCACGTTGGAACAGGCTGCTCGCCGCGCTGGTTTGCGCACCCTGTATGAAGAGGGACTGCGCCAAGCGCTGGCGGGTATTACCTCGTTGGAAGAAGTGCTGCGCGTTACCCGTGGGGACGGCGCGTGAGCCTGTTCAAGTTCCGCGCCCTGGACAGCCACGGTGTGCCGCACAACGGTACGCTGCAAGCCAAGGATCAAGTCGCCGCCGTCGCGGCCCTGCACAAGCGCGGCCTGTTGCTGTTGCAGATTGAAGCTGCCGGCAGCCCCTTGCTGCGCAACCCACGCGGGCAGTTGAAGGGCGCGGCGTTGGTGAGTTTTACCCAGCAACTGGCCACGTTGCTGGGTGCCGGTCAGCCCCTTGAGCGTTCCCTTGGACTGTTGCTCAAGCAACCCGGCCAACCCCAGGTGCGTGCACTGATCGAGCGCATCCGCGATCACGTCAAGGCGGGTAAACCCCTGTCCGCCGCATTGGAACAAGAGGGCGGCAGCTTCTCACCGTTGTACCTGAGCATGGTGCGTGCCGGTGAAGCCGGTGGCGCGCTGGAAAGTACCCTGCGTCAGCTCAGCGATTACCTGGAACGCAGCGAGCGGCTGCGCGGCGAGGTGATCAATGCGCTGATCTATCCTGCCTTCCTGGTGGTGGGCGTGCTCGGTTCCCTGGCGTTGTTGCTGGCGTATGTGGTGCCGCAGTTCGTGCCGATTTTCCAGGACCTGGGCGTACCGATTCCATTGATCACCGAAGTAATTCTGGCCTTGGGTGAGTTCCTTGGCGCCTATGGCCTGGTGGTGTTGGCCGGGCTGATCGTCGGCGGTGGGTGCTGGGCCGTACGCCTGCGCAATCCAGCATTTCGCGAACAATACGATCGACGCCTGCTCGGCATCCGTGTGATCGGCCCGTTGCTGCAACGGGTCGAGGCGGCACGCCTGACGCGTACCCTCGGCACGCTGCTCAGCAACGGCGTGGCGTTGCTGCACGCCTTGGTGATCGCGCGGCAAGTCTGCACCAACCGCGCGTTGCAGGCTCAGGTGGCGCATGCGGCGGAATCGGTGAAAGGCGGCGGCACCCTCGCCAGCGCGTTTGGCAGCCAGCCGCTGTTGCCCGAACTGGCGCTGCAAATGATTGAAGTCGGCGAACAGGCCGGCGAACTCGACAGCATGCTGCTCAAGGTGGCCGACATCTTCGACGTCGAAGCCAAGCGCGGCATCGACCGCCTGCTGGCCGCACTGGTGCCGTCTTTGACCGTGGTCATGGCGGTGCTGGTGGCGGTGATCATGTTGGCGATCATGCTGCCGCTGATGAGCCTGACCAGCAATATATGAAGGAGCTTGACCCATGAGAAAACCCCGCCGCCAAAGCGGTTTCACCCTGTTGGAAATGCTCGCGGTGATCGTGCTGCTGGGCATCGTCGCCACCATCGTCGTGCGCCAGGTCGGCGGCAATGTGGACAAGGGCAAGTACGGCGCGGGCAAGGCGCAACTGGCCAGCTTGAGCATGAAGATCGACAGCTACGCCCTCGACGTCGGCGCACCACCCACCAGCCTGCAACAGCTGGTGGACAGACCCGGCGGCTATGCCAAACCGTCAGACCTCAAGGACCCGTTCGGGCATGCCTTCGGCTATCGTTTTCCCGGCGAGCACGGCGCCTTCGACCTGATCTTCTACGGCCAGGATGGCCAACCGGGTGGCGAAGGTTATAGCGCCGACCTGGGCAATTGGGAGTAACGCCGCCATGTTCCAGCGCGGCTTTACCCTGCTGGAGATGCTGGTGGTGATCCTGTTGATCAGCCTCGCCGCCAGCTTGCTGGGGCTGGGCGTACGCCAGGGCCTGCAGGCGGCAAAAGAACGCCGCGCTGTGGGGCAGATGGTGGAGGCGCTGCGCACCACGCGGGCGGGGGCGATAGTCAGCGGGCAGGCGGCACGGACTTCATTCGATATGGAAGGCCGTACGTTCCAGGCGCCGGGACGTGCGCTGCAACGGTGGCCGTCCGAGCTGCAAGTGACGCTGCACACTGCGGAGCAGGTGGGCCCTGGCGTCGAGTTCTATCCCGACGGCAGCTCCACCGGTGGCAATCTGTTGGTGGCCAGTGGCACCCGGCGTTGGCGCATCGATATCGGCTGGCTCACCGGCAGCGTCCAACCCAAGGCGCTGCCATGAAGCGGCAAGGCGGTTTCACGCTGCTGGAAATGCTTGCCGCGCTGACGCTGATGGCGGTGTGCAGCACGGTGCTGCTGGTTGCGTTCGGCCAAAGCGCGCGCTCGTTGTCCCAGGTGGCCCACAGTGATCGGCTTACCCATGCGGCGCTGACGATTTTCGATCAGGAGGCTGCAGGGCGACTGAGCAACGGCGTCAGCCAGGGCGAACTGGACGGCATCCGCTGGCAACTGACCAGTACCCGACAACAAACCCATATTTTTCGCCTCGACCTGGTCCTCAGTGAGGGTCCGCACCAGGCCCGTTTCAGCACCTTGAAGGCGCGCCTGTGAAGCGCCGCGAGCAGGGCTTTACCTTGCTGGAAATCCTCGTGGTGCTCAGTTTGTTGGGCGTTTTGCTGGTGCTGGTTGGGGGCGCATTGCTGGGTGCCAATCGCGCCGTGTCCAAGGCCCAGGCGTATACCGTGAGCCTGGACGAAGTGCGCGCCGCCCAACAGTTTTTACGCACGGCGATCAGCGAGGCGTTGCCGTTGGCGGTGGGCGAGGGGGATGGATTTTTCGTTGGCACGGCGCAGCGGCTGGAATTCGTCTCGACCTTGCCCGGCGTGCTCGGTGGCGGAATCCACCGGTTCAGCCTGCAACGGGTCGAACAGGATTTGCAGGTCGGGTTTTCTCAACGTGAACCCCAGGTGTTGCTGAACCACCTTGAGGGCCTGCAATTCAGTTATCGCGGCGTGTCTGCGCTGGGTCAGCCCACCGGTTGGGTCAGTGACTGGCCATGGCCCAGGCGCTTGCCTGCGGCCGTGCGCATCGCCGCCAACGTCGACGGCCCGGTGCCCTGGGTGACCCAGGTGATTGCCCTGCGCTTGAACCTGTCCAGCGGGAGCGTGGAAGAGTGAGGCGCCAACGCGGTGCGGCCCTGCTGCTGGTGCTGTGGGTGCTGGCGTTGCTCAGCGTGTTGCTCGGCGGCCTGGCCGGCTGGGTGCAGTTGGAAAGCCGCCAGGCCCTGTGGCTGCGCCAGCACACACAAACCGTGCTGGCCGCCGAAGCCGGTATCGCCCTGGTCATGACCGACCGGCGCTGGGTGGCCGATGGTCGCGAGATCCCCCTGACGTTTGATGATGCCCAACTGCACGTCAGCCTGCGCAGTGAGCGCGGCAAGCTCTACCTGATCAACGCCGAGGCGCAGGACTTCACCCGCCTGGCCCTGGCCTGCGGCGCCACCCCGGCCCAGGCGACGCAACTGTCCAAGGCTCTCCAAACACGCCGCCAACAAGGCCTGGCGCCGTTCCGGGTGCTGGAAGAAGTGCGCCAACTGCCTGGCATGACCCAAACCCTCTACAGCCAGTTGCTGCCCGAGATCACCTTGTGGAGCGACCTGGATCGCCCCGATCCCGCCTTCGCCAGCCCGCTGATGCGCAAGGCGCTGAACCTGCCGCGCCAGAACGCCGAAGGTGTCGACCCTGGCGAAGTACTGGTGGTCGACAGCCGCGCTGAGCGCCCCGGTGGTTATCAGGCGCGGCTGCAAGTCACCGTTTTATTGAGCCCATCGGAGGACAGCGCACAACCCTATCGGGTGTTGCGTTGGCAAGAATGAATCGACTGGAACCCATCGCCCGACACTGGCGCGGTAGCCTGCTGCAACAGGGTTGGCGCTTGTGGCTCGCGGAGTTGCGCGCCTGTGTGCCGAGTTGGCTGGCACGGCCAGAACCGCCGGAGCAGATCCACCACTGGCCGTTGGCGGCGTCGGTTGCGTCGGACAGCACGCGCCAGGTGCTGATGCTTGGCGCGGGTGACGTACTGCTGCAACACGTGCAACTGCCATTGGCCGCCGGGCGTAACCTCAACACGGTGGTGGGTTATGAACTGGACCGCTACACCCCATTCGAGGCCGACCAACTCTACTTCGTCGCGCGCCAGGAAAGGCGCACGCCGACGCACCTTGAGGTTACGCTGGTGGCGATCCTGCGCGAACGCCTGGACCCGATCCTCACCGACTGCGCTGCACTCGGCCTGCACCCCCATCGCGTGGATGCGGCCAACCTCGGCATCGACCTGCTGCCCCCGCCGCTGCGCCCGCGCCAGCGTCCGCCGGGCATGGGTTTGCAACGCAGCCTGCCGTGGTTGTGCGGGGCCTTGCTGATCGCGGCGATGCTGCTGTGGCTCAACGACCGTCAACGCGTCATCGACGCCATGCACGCCAGTGTGCAGCAACAGAAAGCCGAGGTCGCCGAAGTGCATGCCCTGCGCCAGCAACTGCTCAATACCCGTGGCGCGGCCCAGTACCTCATCCGGCGCAAACTGGCGCAACCGCCCCTGGCCGCGCTACTCAACGACCTGACCACTTGCCTGCCCGCCGACACCTGGCTGGATCAGTTGGACGTCAAGGACGGCGAGATTTCCCTCTCAGGTCAAAGCGCCAAGGCCAGCGCACTGATTACCCGCATCAAAGGCTGCCGCAGCCTGGAGAACGCCCAGTTCGAAGGGGTGATCCAACCCGATGCCCGCACCGGCAAGGACCAGTTTGCCTTGCGCGCCCACCTACGCCAGGAGGCCGCCGATGCGCCGACCCCTCACACCCCGTGAACGCCGCGGTGCTGCCTTGCTGGTGTTGGCGTTGGTGCTCGGCACGGCCTACTGGCTGCTGGTCGACAGCTGGTTCGCCGGCCCCCTGCGCGACATGGGCGAACAGGCCGAACAGTTGCGCGAGCAACAGCAACGCTACGCCGGCGTGTTGCGTCAACGTGATGCGCTGCGCCAACAGCTTGAGCAAGCCCGCCAGGACCCCGCCAGCAGCACCAGTCTGTTGCCGGGGGATGACCCCGACGTGGTGGCCGCCGACCTGATGCAGCGCCTTGCCGACCTGATCAACAGCCACGCCAACCTCGGCGGCGGTTGCAGCCTGACCCAGCGCAAGCCCATCACGCCGGAGCAGGACGACGGCGAGCCGTATCGCCAGGTCAAGGTCAGCCTGACCCTCGATTGCGCCATCGAACCCCTGGAAGCGCTGTTGCATGAGCTGGAGTATCAGCCGCCGTTCTTGTTCGTGGATGAACTGCGTATTCGTCGCAGCCAGCAGGCGCCGGCCAATGGCGGTGCAGGCAAGTTGGTGGTGCACCTGCTGGTGCGCGGTTACCTGCAACCGGCGCGGGTGACGCCATGATCAGCAGATTACGCCCCGTGGAGTGGGGCTTGCTCGGCTTGTCGGGATTGCTGGGCGTGTTGATGGCGGTGATCCTCAGCAGCATCGGTGATGAGCCGCAATGGCTGCCTGACGCGCCCACGCGCGCCCATCCCACCGCCCGGGTGCAGATCGCGCCGAGCGTCCCGCTGGAACACCTCGCCGCCACATGGCAGGCGCCGTTGTTCAGCCCGGATCGCAGCCCGGATCGCGTCGTGGGCAAAGCCCAGGTCACCAGCCTGGCCAACCTGACCCTCAGCGGCATCATGATCACCGGCAATCTGCAAATGGCCATGCTCAAGCAGGCCGACGGCCGCGCCCTGACGGTCCGCCTCGGCCAGGCCTTGCCCAACGGCTGGCGCCTGGACCACCTGACCCCGCAATCCGCCCGATTCAGCCTGGACGGCCGCACGCAAACCTTGAGCTTCTACGCCAAGCGCCTACCGCCGCCGTCCACTCGGCCCCCCATTACTTTGCCCCGCGAGCCTCTCCATTGATCGACATGCGCACCTCAACGTTTTGCCTGGCGACCGCTCTTGTCCTGAGTGGTTGTGGATCCTTCCCCGACCGCCTCGATCCGGACGACGATCTGCTGCACGAAGCCCTGCAAGGCACCGGCTCGCAACGCCCGCCGACCGAGCAAACCGCGCCGGACAGTCCACCGCCTGCGGTTAAAACGCCAACGCAGCGCCAACTGATCCGTGGCAACCAACAGTTCGTGCGCGCGCCGGCAGCGCAGCCGGTGGCGAAAGAGGAGGGTGGCGATATCGTCTTCAACTTCGCCGACCAGCCCATCGAGGCAGTGATCAACAGCGTAATGGGCGACCTGCTGCACGAGAACTACAGCATCGCCCAGGGTGTGAAAGGCAATGTGAGTTTTTCCACCTCCAAGCCGGTGGACAAACAACAGGCGCTGTCGATCCTCGAAACCCTGCTGTCCTGGACCGACAACGCGATGATCAAACAGGGTGATCGCTACGTGATCCTGCCCGCCAACCAGGCTGTGGCGGGCAAGCTGGTGCCGCAGATGAGCGTGGCGCAACCGTCCAGCGGCCTGTCGGCGCGGCTGTTTCCATTGCGCTACATCGCTGCCACCGAGATGCAGAAATTGCTCAAGCCGTTCGCACGTGAGAATGCATTTTTACTGGTTGATCCTGCCCGCAATGTGCTGAGTCTGGCCGGCACTCCGGATGAGTTGGCCAACTACCAGGACACCATCGACACCTTTGACGTGGACTGGCTCAAGGGCATGTCGGTGGGCGTCTTCGGGCTGCAACGGGCTTCCGTGGCCGAGTTGATGCCCCAGTTGCAAAGCCTGTTCGGCCCTGACAGCGGCATGCCCCTGGCCGGCATGCTGCGTTTTTTGCCGATTGAGCGGACCAACTCGGTGGTGGCGATTTCTTCCCAGCCGCAGTACCTCAGCGAAGTGGGCGACTGGATCCGTACCATCGACGAGGGCGGCGGCAACGAGCCGCAGATGTATGTCTACGACGTGCGCAACATGAAGGCTGCTGATTTGGCCAAGTACCTGCGGCAAATCTACGGCACCGGCGCGATCAAGGACGACACACCGGCGAAGGTCGCGCCAGGCCTGCGCACGACGACCCTGTCGTCGCTCAATACCGGCGGCCTGCAGAACAACCCACCTGCCGCCGAAGCGCCGGAGCCGGAAGAGAAGGAAGTCGCCCCCACCAACGCCCTCGAAGCCGGCACCCGCATCACCGCGCAAAAGAGCAGCAACCAGTTGCTGGTGCGCACCCGTCCGGCACAGTGGAAAGAGATCGAAGCGGCGATAAAACGCCTCGACAACCCGCCGCTGCAAGTGCAGATCGAGACGCGCATTCTTGAGGTCAAGCTCACCGGTGAACTGGACCTGGGCGTGCAGTGGTATTTGGGGCGGCTGGCGGGCAACTCCTCCAGCACCACCGTGGCCAATGCTTCCGGCAGCCAGGGCGCGTTGGGCGGTGGTGGGGCCGGGTTGGGGGCGACGGATTCGTTGTTCTACTCGTTCGTCAGTTCGAATTTGCAGGTGGCGTTGCATGCGCTGGAAACCAATGGCCGTACCCAGGTGTTGTCGGCGCCGTCGCTGGTGGTGATGAACAACCAGCCGGCGCAGATTCAGGTGGGGGACAACATTCCGATCAACCAGACCACGGTGAATACCGGGGATGCGGACACCACCTTGAGCAGTGTCGAGTATGTGCAGACCGGGGTGATTCTGGATGTGGTGCCACGGATCAATCCGGGTGGGTTGGTGTACATGGATATTCAGCAGCAGGTCAGTGATGCCGAGAGTCAGAGTGCCAATAGCGACACACCGGTGAATCCGCGCATTTCGACGCGTTCGGTGTCGACACAGGTGGCGGTGCAGAGTGGGCAGACGGTGTTGCTGGGGGGGTTGATCAAGCAGGACAACGGGGAGAGTGTGAGTGCGGTGCCGTATCTGGGTCGGGTGCCGGGGTTGCGGTGGTTGTTTGGGAGTACGAGCAAGTCGAAGGATCGGACGGAGTTGATTGTGTTGATTACGCCTAAGGTGATTACCAGTAGTGGGCAGGCGCGGCAGGTGACGGATGATTATCGGCAGCAGATGCAACTGTTGCGGCCTGGGGGGTAGGTTGGTGTGCATATCCATTATTTAGGTAACGGCCACTTATGGTTCCGCTCTTACAGCGGCTCACTTTTGGAAAGGCCCAAAAGTAAGCAAAAGGCCTTCGCCCCAACACTCGGTGCCTCGCCTAGGCTCGGCATGCCCTCACTCCGGCTTGAATCCGTGGGCCGCCGCGATGGGCCATCCTTGGCCCAGCGCGGCTAACCCGGCGTCCTGCCGGGTTACCCACGGATTCAAGCCTGCGTTCGGCCAGCGTGTTTGACGGGGCGCCTCAGATCAAGATCAAGAGCGACTCGCTTCGCATCGTAGATACGCGGTCCCTGTAGGAGCCGGCTTGCCGGCGAAAAACATGAGAACGCCGCGTTTTGTCTGGTTACCCGCGTCACCGTTAACTACCATCGCAGGCAAGCCAGCTCCTACAAGGGACCGCGTTTGCCCTTGCCTTTGCTCTACACCACTCAAGCCGGCTGTCAGGCCGCTGTGCTCTTGCTTTTGATTTTGATCTTAGGCGCCCCGTCAAACACGCTGGCCGGAATTCGGCAGGGATTTGGGGGGTAAACCGGCAGGGATGCCGGTTTAGCCGCCCCGCGCCATGGATGGCGCGTGGCGGCGGCCCCCCAAATCACTGTCGGATTACGGGCATACCGAGCCTAGGCGAGGTACCGAGTGTTGGGGCGAAGCGTTTTTGGTTACTTTTGGCGCTCTTCCAAAAGTGACCCGCTGTAAGAGCGGAACCATAAGCGGCCGTTACCGCAGCAACGGATATGTACTCTCGGCCAGTTGCAAAAAAAACATTACCAATACGAATAAATCATCAGGCAAATAATGAAATCCAAGAATATTAGCTTATGCCCAAATAGCATTATATTTTTAAAATCCATTCCGTTATGTTTGAACTCAACAGCCTACCCCTGACCTCGGATGGTACCAATCTAGATTCGGATTCTGCGCTGACACCCCCGCAGCAGAATCGTTGGAAGGGAGTTCAACGCATGTTGCCAATTCAAACCTCGCCCCACACCTAGCTTCCCAAATCGCCCGACACCCCAAAAAAAACCGAGCACCGCGCCCGCCCGCGTAACTGCCCGACTCCGCGATTTGGAAACGCAGGAATACCTATGAAGCGAGCCCTACAACCCACCGCCGCACTGGCCCTGGCCCTCCTGGCCAACACCGCCCAAGCCCAGGACGACAGTACCCTGTCCACCGTCGTGGTCACCGGCAACCGCGGCGCCGAGCAACGCACCGTCACCAGCAGCCCGGTGCCGATCGATGTGGTCAGCGCCAAGCAATTACAGAACACCGGCAAGCCCGGCCTCATGGAAGCCCTGAGCGCCGTGATCCCATCGCTGACCCTGCCGGAAAAAACCGGCTGGGACGCCAGCGGCATCGCCCGCGCCCCGAACCTGCGGGGCCTGAGCGCCGCCGAAGTGCTGGTGCTGGTCAATGGCAAGCGCCGTCACACCGCGGCCACCCTGAATATCAATGGCATCAATACCGGTGCGGCCCCGGCCGACCTGGACCTGATCCCCATCAGCGCCATCGACCACGTGGAAGTCCTGCGCGACGGCGCCGCCGCGCAATATGGCTCCGACGCTATCGCCGGGGTGATCAACGTGATCCTCAAGGCCGACACCAGCGGCACTTCGGTAACCAACGTCGGCCAGGGGTATGACGGCAAGAAACAGACCGTGCAACAAAGCCTCAACAAGGGGTTCGAGATCGGCAATGGCGGCATTGTCCAACTGGCCCTGGACGCCCGCAGCCAGAATGACGACAACAAGGCCAGCGCCAACGGCTACACCTACGCGCAAGCCTACGAGCAAGCCGGACGCTCGACGTACGGCGGCTACGGCACGCCCAAGACCAACCTGCTGACCCTGGGCTACAACGCCGAGTTGCCGATCGACGACAGCTTCAGCCTGTACTCCTTCACCACCTATTCACGCCGCAAGGCCGAGCAGGGCCAGAACTTCCGTCTGCCGACCATCACTAACACCATCACCACCGGGCCGAACGGTTACCCCGGTGGCTACACGCCGACCTGGTTCATTGATGAAGACGATTTCCAGGCGGCATTCGGCGGTAAAGGCACGGTAGGCGAGTGGGACTGGGACTTGTCCACCACCTATGGGCGCAACGACGCGGAGCAGGGCACCACCCACAACCAGAACCCATCGCTGGGCGAGGCCACGCCGAATCACTTCACCTCCGGCACCTGGATTTCCACCGAGCTGACCACCAACCTCGACTTCAAGCGCGGCTTCGATATTGGCCTGCAAAAGCCGTTGGACCTGAGCGTCGGTTTCGAACATCGGCGCGACACCTACGAGGTGCAGGCCGGCGACTATGAGTCCTATGCCAATGGCGGCTACTGCGTGGCGCCGGGCAATTGCGCGTCGTCGGGCGCGCAGGTCACCAACGGCATTTCGCCGGATGAAGAAAGCAGCGCCTCGCGCAACAGCCTGGCCAGTTATGTCGATGTGGGCTTCAACCCAGTGCCGGACTGGTACGTCGGCACGGCGTTTCGCTATGAGCACTACAACCAGGGCGTCGGCGCCACCCGCAGCGGCAAGTTGACCACCCGCTATGACTTCAACCCGCAATTCGCCGTGCGCGCCACGGTGAGCAACGGCTTCCGCGCGCCGTCTTTGGCCAACAGCCTGTTCAGTGCGCGGTCGACCACCTATGGCGTGGTCGACGGCGTGTATCAGTCGATCAACTACGGCGTGCTGCCCGTAGGCTCTGCTGCCGCACAAGCCCTCGGCGCCCAGGAATTGAAGCCGGAGCGCTCAACCAACTTCAGCCTCGGTTTCACTCTCACACCGACTGATCGCTTGAGCTTCACCGCCGATGCCTACGTGATCAACCTGCGCGATCGCATCACCCTCACCGGCACCTTGCTCGGCCCCGAGATCACCCAGGTGCTGCAAGGCAATGGCATCAACTCCACCTCCGGCGGCCAATACTTTATCAACGGCGCCGACACTCGCACCAAAGGCCTGGACCTGGTCAGTAACTACAGCCAGGACCTCGGCCAGTATGGTGCGGTGAAGTGGACCGCCGCGTTCAACTGGAACCAGACGCGAATCCTCAACTACAAGGAGTCCACCAACATCCTGGGCACCTCCTACGAGTTGATGAACCGCGAGGCGCGCAACCTGATCACCGGCGTGCAGCCCAGCACCAAGCTGATCCTCGGTGGCGACTGGAGTATCGACCGCTTCAACGTGAACCTGGCCCTGACCCGCTACGGCTCCTACAAAGAGGTCAACTCGTCGGCCAATCGCGACCTGGACCGTATCTACGCCGCCAAGTGGATCACCGACCTCGACCTTGGCTACAACCTCACCAAAGACCTGAACATCGCTGTCGGCGCCAAGAACCTGTTCGACATTTACCCCAAGAAACAAGGGGTGCCGAGCAGCACCATGGTCAGCAGCTATGGCGTCTATTCGCCCTACGGTTTTACCGGCGGGTACTACTACACCCGCTTGACCTATGCCTTCTGAGGCCGAGGAATTCACCATGCCCATCGTCGCCAAATCCTATGACCTGATTGACTCGCCCAGCCCGGTGCGCCAGGCCCGTGTCTCCACGCCGATCAAGGCCCTGCAAGTGGTGCCCGCGCGGCATCCCTGGCGCTGGGCCGGGTCGATCTTCGCAGCGCTGGTGCTGCTGGCCATCGTGCATTCCCTGGCGACCAACCCGCGCTGGGAATGGGGCGTGTTCGGCCAGTGGTTTTTCTCGCCGTCGGTGCTGCGTGGGCTGGGGCAGACGCTGCTGCTGACGCTGTTGAGCACGGTGTTCAGCATCATTCTCGGCACGGCGCTGGCGTTGGCGCGCCTGTCGGGCTCACCGCTGTTGGCGGCGTTGGCCTGGGGCTATATCTGGTTCTTTCGCTCGATGCCGGCGCTGCTGGTGCTGATCATCCTGTACAACTTTGCCTACCTGTATGACCACATCGTGCTCGGCGTGCCGTTCACCTCAGTGGTGTTTGCTGAGTGGTCCACCGTAGACGTGCTCAGCCAATTCACCGTGGCGGTGTTGGGCTTGAGCCTGATGCAGGCGGCGTACGCGGCGGAGATCATTCGCGGCGGGCTGATCGGTGTCGATGCCGGCCAGCATGAAGCCGCTGCGGCGTTGGGTTTACCGGCCTCGCGACGGATTTTTCGGATCATCCTGCCCCAGGCGCTGCGTTCGATCCTGCCGTCGGGCTTCAATGAAATCATCGGCCTGGTCAAGGGCACCTCGATTGTCTACGTACTGGCCTTGCCGGAGCTGTTCTACACCGTGCAGGTCATCTACAACCGCACCCAGGCGGTGATCCCGCTGCTGATCGTGGCGACGGTCTGGTACTTGATCATCACCACCGTGCTGACCAGCGCGCAGTACTACGTCGAGCGCCATTTTGCCCGTGGCACGGCACGGGTGCTGCCGCCCACGCCGTTGCAACGCATACGCCGCTGGCTCAAGGAGAAAACCCATGAGTGAAGCTCGCGCCGGGCGCATCCAGATCCAGGGCGTGGGCAAGCGCTTTGGCAACCAACAGGTGTTAAAAGACATCGACCTGACCATCGACCCCGGCAAGGTCACGGTGATCCTCGGGCCGTCCGGCTCGGGCAAGTCCACCTTGCTGCGCACCATCAACCATCTGGAGAAGATCGACAGCGGGCATATCACCATTGACGGTGAATACGTTGGCTATCGGCGCAAGGGGGACCTGCTCTACGAGCTGAAAGAACGCGAGATTCTCAAGCGCCGTATCGACGTGGGTTTTGTGTTCCAGAACTTCAACCTGTTCCCGCACCTCACCGCCTGGGAGAACGTCGCTGAGGCGCCCCTGGCCCACAAACGCTGGAGCAAGGCCGAAGCCCAGACCAAGGCGGCCGAGCTGCTGGCCAAGGTCGGCCTGGCGGACAAGGTGGATGCCTACCCGCGCCAGCTCTCCGGAGGCCAGCAACAGCGTGTCGCCATCGCCCGCGCCCTGGCGCTGGACCCCAAAGTGCTGCTGTTCGATGAACCCACGTCGGCCCTCGACCCGGAGCTGGTGGGCGAAGTGCTCGACGTGATCAAGGGTCTGACCCAACTGGGCGTGACCCTGGTGATCGTCACCCACGAAATCGGCTTTGCCCGTGAAGTGGCCGACCACGTGGTGTTCCTCTGCGACGGCCAGTTGATCGAAGAAGGCCCGCCTGAACAGATTTTCCGCCAACCCCGACATCCCCGCACTGTGGCCTTTCTCGGCAAGGTGCTTTAGTTCAAGGAGTGACTGCCCATGCTTATCTCTACCGCTCGTATCGCCCTGTTGACGCTCGCCGTCAGCACTGCGCAAATCGCATTCGCCGTGCAACAGGTCGACCTCAGCCCCGACCGCCCGCGCATTCATGTACCGCGTAACGAAGCGGCCATCGCGCAGATCCCGCCGGGCTTCAAGTTCGCCCAGCCGGGCAAGTTCACTGTGGCCGTGTCCGGTGTGGCCGGGCCGCCCCTGGCGCTGCTGGCCAATGACGACAAGACCACCATCGGCAGCGAGGCCGATACGGCGCAGTTGGTCGCCGACAGCCTGGGTCTGCAACTCAACGTGGTGCAGACCAGCTGGGAAGACTGGCCCCTGGGCGTCAGCTCGGGCAAGTACGACGCGGTGATCAGCAACGTCACGGTGACCGAGGCGCGCAAGAAGCGTTTCGACTTCGCGACTTACCGCCAGGACGTGCTCGGGTTCTATGTGAAGAGCACCAGCAAGATCAGCGCGATCAAGCAGGCCGAGGACATTGCCGGACTGAAGATCATCGTCGGCTCCGGCACCAACCAGGAAAAGGTCCTGCTGGCCTGGAACGACGCCAATGAAAAAGCCGGGCTCAAGCCGGCACTGTTGCAGTACTTCGACGACCAGGCCGCCGCGCAACTGGCGGTGCAATCCGGGCGCAGCGATGCGCTGTTCGGGCCCAACTCGGTGTACGCCTATTCGGCGGCAATCACCGGCGGTATCAAGCTTGTCGGCACGGTCAATGGTGGCTGGCCTTTGAAAGCGGATATCGCGGTGACCACGCGCAAGGACAACGGCCTGGTCAAGCCGATCCACACCGCCCTGGAAGGCGCGATTGCCGGCGGTCAATACGAACAGGTGCTGCAACGCTGGGGCCTGGATATCGAGCGCGTCGACACGTCGCTGATCAACCCACCGGGCCTGCCGGATTAAGGAGCATCGAACATGGGACTGACACGACGTGAAGCGCTGTCGAGCATTGCTGCGGTAGGCGGCGAACAGGCCGTCAAGGAGGCACTGGCGGCATTGGGCCTGGGACCGTCGTCACACCGCCGTCCGCAACCGCTGAAACTCAAGGCGGGCCTGGGGCAGGGCACCCGCGTGCTGGTGTTGGGTGCTGGCATCGCGGGGCTGGTGACGGCACTGGAACTGACCCGCGCCGGGTTCGAGGTGCAAGTGCTGGAGGCGCGTGACCGCGTGGGTGGCCGGACCTGGACTATCCGCAACGGCGATCGTGTGGACTACAAGGACGGCCGCTCGCAAACAGCTGCGTTCGACCCAGGGCATTACTTTAATGCGGGCCCGGCACGAATCCCGAGCCAGCACCGCACTATTCTCGACTATTGCAGCGAACTTGGCGTGCCGCTAGAAGTGCTGGTCAACAGCAGCCATGGTGCCCAAGTGCGGCCGGATGTGAGCAAGCCGGCTTTCACCGTCGGCCAGGCCATCAACGATGCACGGGGGCAGGTGTCCGGGTTGCTGGCCAAGGCGGTGCAGCGCGATGCCCTCGATGATGTGTTGAGCGCTGAGGAGCGCACGCGGCTGTTGGCGTTCCTGCAGGTGTATGGCGACCTGTCACAGGCGCTGGCCTTCGAGGGCACGATCCGCTCAGGGCACCTGGAGTCGCCTGCGCATCCCGGCGCGTTGCCCGCCAGTCGTCGCCCGTTATCACTCGATCAACTGCTGCACCCGGAACTGTGGGGCGCGTTACTGCACACGGAATTCCCGGAGTTCTCCGCCACCATGTTCCAACCGGTCGGTGGTATGGACCGCATCACGGATGCCTTCTACCAGCGCGTCCAGGGGTATGTGCAATTGGGCGCCCAGGTGCGGCAGATCCGTCAGTTGGAAGACGGCGTAGCGGTGACGTACCACGACAAGCTCAGCGGTCGCGAACAGGTGGTGCGCGCCGATTACCTGATCTCGACCCTGCCGCTGCCGCTGCTGGCCAAGCTCGACACTGACTTCAGCGACCCGATCAAGGCCGCCTTGCTCAGCACCCGCAGCGACCAGGCGACCAAAGTGGCGTGGCAGTCGCCGCGATTCTGGGAAACCGACTACCGCACCTACGGCGGCCTGTCGTGGATCGAACACCCGGCACGCCTGCTGTGGTACCCGAGCAACGACCTCAATACCCGCGAAGGCTTGCTGGTAGCGGGCTACGTGACCGGCGAGGGCGCCGACGTATTTGGTGCGCAACCCTTCGACCAGCAGTACGCCACCTCGAAAGAAGCCGTGGAACTGTTGCACCCCGGTTATTCCAAACACTTGCGCAATCCGCTGGCGGTGTCCTGGGAACAGATCCCCTACAGCGAAGGCCCGTGGCTGCAACGCGAACACTTCCCTGCCGACGCCAGCGCCTTGCTCGAAGCCGGCCACGGCCGTGTGTATTTCGCCGGCGACGGCCTGGTGCAAAGCGGCGTGGGCATCTGGCAGGAATCGGCGGCCAACTCGGCGCGCCATGTGGTCGGGCAACTGGCCGAGCGGGTTATCCACCAACGGCACAGCGCGGCACTTGCCGCATCATAAGGAGATTCATCATGAGCGACAGCATTCAACGCACCAGCGTCGGCGATTTTCCGATCTCGCAGACCGTCACCGTACCGGCTTCCGCCAGCCTGATTTTTGTCAGCGGCACCCTGCCTGATCTGCACGACGCAAACGCCCCGGCGGGCACGCCGGCCGCCTATGGCACGACCGAAGTGCAGACGGTGTCGGTGTTCAACAAACTGCGCAAGATCCTGCGCCAGCAAGACCTGGACCTGGGTGATATCGTGCAGTTGCGGGTGTTCCTGGTAGGGGCCGAAGAGACGGGCGGCAAGCTGGATTTCGCTGGCTTGCAGGCGGGCTATACGCAGTTCTTTGGCACCCCTGAGCAGCCGAACAAGCCAGCGCGTACGGCGTTGCAAGTGGTGGCGCTGCCGCTACCCGGCGCGTTGATCGAAGTTGAGGCGGTCGCTGCGCGTACGTCGTAAGACTGACCCTTGCTCTGAGAAAAATCCCACAACTAGGTGGGATTTTTCATTCTTCCAGCCCGTATTTTTCCTCCTAGGATGGCGCGATCGCTTGAACACAAGCGATACGGCGGGGCCGCTCCCATCGCCCGGCAGCCGTAAGAACATGCTTAGGAGTCAACACATGAAGATGACCAGTGTGAGCCAACGCCTGCGCCGCTCGGCCTGGGCCGTGATTGTCGCCGGGGTACTGGCAGGCTGTGCCACGCCGCAGCCGCCGGCGGTAAAGATCTCCCTGGCCCGTGATGCGGTGGGGCGCGCCTTGGCAGCGCAAGCGACCCAGTTCGCACCGCTGGAAATGAAAACTGCCCAGGACAAGCTGGCGCGCATGGACCAGGCCATCGGTGAAATGAAGTACGTCGAGGTGGACGCCCTGGCCGACCAGATCGAAGCCGACGCCAGCCTGGCCGAGGCCAAGGCCAATGCCGTGCGTAAACAACAGGTCTTGAAGCAGGCGCGAGAGGGCATTCAGGTGCTCAAGCAGGAAATGCTCAACGCCCCCGCGACTACCCACTGAGGATCCAGCCATGCGTGCCATTTTTTTCATTCCTGTGCTTTCGGCCCTGAGCCTGGCGTTTGCCGGTTGCGCCACGCCGCCGGAAAACCCGCAATTGCTGCAAGCGCGCAGCCAGTTCTCCAGCCTGCAGCAGAAGCCGGAATCCAACACCCTGGCGGCGGTTGAAACCCGTATCGCTTCCAACGCGCTGGACCGCGCCAACCAGGTGTCGTTGCACGACCGTACCGACCCACAGCTCGACCAACTCGCCTACCTTGCCACGCAAAAAATCGCCCTGGCCGAGCAGACCATCGTCGGCCGCAAGACCGATGCCCAGCTCGACAACATCGCGGTCGACCGTACCCAGGTGCAGCTCGACGTGCGCACCGCGCAGCTCAAGGCCTTGCAGGCGATGAAAGCCCAGCCGACCGAACGTGGCCAGGTCATCACCTTTGGCGACGTGCTGTTCGACACCGGCAAGGCCGATTTGAAAGCCGGCAGCCAGCGGGACTTCCAGGGGCTGGCGAACTTCCTGGTGCAGAACCCGGAGCGTCAGGTGCGGGTAGAGGGTTTCACTGACAGCGTGGGAGGCGATGCCTACAACCAGAGCCTGTCCGAGCGACGTGCCCAAGCGGTCGCGCGTGGTTTGCAACGACTCGGCGTGGGGATCGAGCGGATAGCCGTCATCGGCTACGGCAAGCAGTTCCCGGTTGCTGATAACCAGAGCGCACAGTCACGCCAGTTGAATCGCCGTGTGGAAGTGATCGTGTCCAACGACGCTTCGGCGGTCAGCGCACGTCGCTGAGCCTGACAGATCGTTATGCAGTACTAGGATAACGGTATTTGCTAGAGATCATTAATTTTAATAATTAGCATAGATCTACAAAGCCTTTCACAAGCCCTGCCTACGGGCATTAAGGTCATTCTCCACCGGCCACCGCGGCCATCCACGGAGGAATACCTTGATGCCCATCTCACCTCGACAACTCAAATTCGGCGCCATTCTCACCGGCGTCGGCACCGCACAAAACGAATGGTTGCACCCACAAATCCCTGGCGATGCGAGTGTGGATATCGACTGGTACCGCGCCCAGGCACAGCAGGCCGAAGCGGCCAAGTTCGACCTGGTGTTCATCGTCGACAGCCCCTACATCACGCCGGATTCCGCGCCGCATTTTCTCAACCGCCTGGAGCCCTTGACGCTGCTCTCGGCCATCGCCGGGGCGACCTCGAAAATCGGCCTGGTGGCGACGCTCACGACCTCCTATACCGAACCGTTCAACGTGGCGCGGCAGTTCGCGTCCCTGGACCACATCAGCGGCGGCCGCGCCGGCTGGAACGTGGTCACCACCGGCTTGGAAGGCGCGGCGGGAAACTTTGGCCGTGAGCAACACATCGACCACACCGAGCGCTATCGCCGCGCGGCCGAACACCTGGACGTGGTGCAGGGACTGTGGGATTCCTATGAAGACGACGCCTTTGTGCGCGACAAGCAAGCCAAAGTGTTCCTCGACCCGCAACGCCAACACCGCCTCGATCACCACGGCGAGTTTTTCTCGGTCACCGGGCCACTCAATATTGCCCGTTCGGCCCAGGGCCAACCGGTGATTTTCCAGGCGGGTATCTCCGAATCCGGGCGCAGCCTGGCGGCGAATTATGCCGAAGGGATTTTCGCCGGTGTGGGCAATTTCGAAGATGCCCAGGCGTACTACAGCGACATCAAGAAACGCACCGCCGCCGCTGGGCGTAACCCTGACCACGTCACCATCCTGCCGAGTATTTCGCCGATCATTGCGGACACCGATGAACAGGCGCAGGCCATTGATCGTGAACGCAATGGCGAGCTGGATCTTGGTAAGGCGCTGGTGCAGTTGGGGCGGCCGTTCAATTACCACGACTTTAGCCAGTACCCACTGGATGAGCCGTTTCCGGAGTTGGGCGACTTGGGGAGTAACGGGTATCGCGGGCATGCGGAGAACATCAAGCAGGTTGCTCGTGAACAGGGGCTGACGTTGCGCCAGGCGGCGTTGCGCTTTGCCAAGCCGTTTTCCAGTTTCGTCGGCTCGCCCAAGACCGTGGCGAATGAGATCGAGCGTTGGTTTGTGGAGGGTGCGGTGGATGGGTTCAATATCCACGTGGGCGCGCCGGAGGATTTTGCGCGGTTTACCGATCAGGTATTGCCGTTGTTGCGGGAGCGGGGGTTGTTTCGCAGTGAGTACAGTCACAGCACGTTGCGGGGGCATTTGGGGTTGCCGGTGCCGGTGAATCGGTATGCGGTGGGGCGGGTGGCTTAGGGGGGTGTACATATCCATTGCTGCGGTAACGGCCGCCTATGGTTCCGCTCTTACAGCGGCTCACTTTTGGAAAGGCCCAAAAGTAAGCAAAAGGCCTTCGCCCCAACACTCGGCACCTCGCCTAGGCTCGGTGTGCCCGAACGCAGGCTTGAATCCGTGGGCCGCCGCGATGGGCCATCCTTGGCCCAGCGCGGCTAACCCGGCGTCCTGCCGGGTTACCCACGGATTCAAGCCTGCGTTCGGCCAGCGTGTTTGACGGGGCGCCTCAGATCAAAAGCAAAAGCGCGGCGGCCCCCCAAATCACTGTCGGATTACGGGCACACCGAGCCTAGGCGAGGTGCCGAGTGTTGGGGCAAGAGCCTTTTGCTTACTTTGGCTGGGCCGGCATTCCGGCTTTTCAAAAGTGAGCCGCCGTAAGGGCGGAACCTATTTCAGCCGTTACCCAAAAAACGGATATGTACTCGGCAAAAAACCGCGCTCATCAAGGCCCACACACCAACACCTGCCGCTCATAATTCAACGCCTTGTTCTGCACCCCCAACGCATACGAAGCCCTGCAACTGCGCTCCCCCCACTTGATCACCAACGTCCCCTGATCCTCCCCCACCAACGCCAACGCATTCCCATTCGGATCAGCAATCGCCAACTGCTTGCCCGTCGAGTCCTCCAACGAAGCCCCAAACCCCAGCGGCTTATGCTGCGCATCCAACAACTCGAACAACACCCGTCGCCCCGTGGTGCCGCTGTAGCGTGCAACCACGATGGCACCACGACGCGGCACCACTTGCTGGGTGGCGTTGGTGATTTCCACATCGCCGCCCAGGTCTCGGGTGTCCAGGCTGACCCAGTTGACCCGGTAAGGCTGCGCGTTCGGAATCACCGCATAGCCGTTGTAACCCGTCTCCACACCGCTGTAGCTGCTGATCTTCGCCCCGGAGATACCCGGCACCTCAGCCAGTGCAAAGGTCTCGCTGACCGTCTGTCCCAGGTTGATCCCACCGCCATGTGCCACCACCGAACCTGCAAGGTTGAGGTTCTGCGAGTTATAGCCCTGGCCCTGGCTGTAGCCCAGGCTCACATCCGCCACCGAGGTGCGGCTGTTGATGTTCACCGAGCCGGAATCGCCACTGGTGTCGCTGTGCCCGGCCTGTACCGAGTAGAACGTGTCGCTGGCGTCGGCGACGTAGCCGTTGATGCCCGCCTGGGTGGTGGTGTCGCCGTGTTGGCTGCTGGTGGTGACAAACGCTCGGGGTGCACGGGCCTGGCTGCCCAGTGGGAACGAGATGGACAGGTTCACCTGGGTGTCACTGCTCGGCTCACCCCACGTGACAATCTGCTTGGTCCGGGTCACGCCGAGGTTGTAGCTCAGGTTGCCCCAGTTGCTGGTGTAGCCGGCGGAAAAACTCTGCGAGCCGCCACGATTCCAGTAGCGCTGGTCGCTGGCGTTCACATACAGGCTGCCAAATTCGCGGTTGCGCCCCAGGCTCTGGTTGATGGTGAGGTCGGTGCGGGTTTTCGAATGGCCGCTGCGCACGCGGATGCTGTCGCTGATGTCTTCGACATGGTCGCTGAAGCTGCGATAACCCTCGGTGGAGTAACGGTAGGCGGCCAGGGTGAAGTTGGTGTCAGTGCCGGCAAACGTCTTGGCGTATAACGCGCGCACGCTGCTGCCCTGGGTGGTTTGCCCCTGGGCCTTGCTTGAAGAATGGGTGACATCCAGCGACACCGCACCCAGCGCGGTGTTGCGTCCGGCACCGAGGGACAAAGCGTTGTAGTCTTCGCTGGCCTGCAAGCCGACGATGCCGCTGAGGTTGCTGGTCAAGCCATACGCCAGGGTGCCACTCAGGAAACGCGGAGTGGCCAAGCCCTCGGTGTTGCTATTGAACCGGCCCGCCGAGAGGCTGTACTTGACTTGCCCCTCACGCACCATGATTGGCAAGCTGGAAAACGCCTGCATCGTCACACGACGGGTGCCATCGGCTTCGATCACGGTGATCTGCAAGTCGCCGTTGGAGCCACTGGGGTAGATATCGTTGATCTCGAACGGCCCCGGTGCGACGTTGGCGGTGTAGAGGATGTAGTCGTTCTGGCGGATCTCCACCGTCGCGTTGGTCTGCGCCACACCACGGATCACGGGGGCGTAGCCGCGTTCGCTGTCGGCACGCATGCCTTCGTCGGAGGCCAGTTTGACCCCGCGATAACGCACACTGTCGAACAGGTCGGTGTCGGAAAAAATCTCACCGGCACTGAACTGGCCCTTGATCGCCGTCACGTCGTGCTGCACGTAGGTACGGTTGCTGGTGTAGGTGTTCTTGCGCCCGGTGCCGCCGCTCAGGTTCGATTCGTTGCGCAAGCGCCAGGCGCCCAGGTTGATGCCGTTGCGCAGGCCCAGGTTATTGGCGATGCGCGTGGCGTAGTCACCGGCTGTGCGACTGCTATTGAGCTGATAGTTGATGAACGCGGCCGGCACGCCGTCATCCCACAGCTGCGGGTCGACATACCCGCGCAGCCCGCGCTGCATGGCCACTTGCGGAATGCTTGCGAGCAGGCGCAGGCGGCTGCTGTCGTAGCGCACCGTGGCGTCTTCGATCAGTGCTGCCAGGGGGTAGCAGTCCTGCGGCTGCTGCGGGTCGATTTTGCCTTGGGCTTGCAAACGGGCCATGTCGATCCCCAGTTGCTTGAGCAGGTCGAGGGTCAGGCAGGCTTGCACCTGGTCGTTTTGCGGGCTGCGCTTGAAGTCGATATCGCGGCGGCCCACCAGAACTTCGTTGCTGTACAGGTCGACACGGTAAGTGCCTGGCAACACGCTGTTGGCCGACAGCAACTGTTGCAGGTCGACGGGTGACTGCGAGCCCTGCAGGAAGGTGGTGTTGAAAGTCTGCGCAGCCTCGTCGGCCAGGGCCCAGGCGGGCAGGCAGGCGGCAATCGCCAGCCACAGCGTCTTCAACTTCAGTGCGTCACATGCGGACCTGTTGCTGGAAAGAAAAGACATGCGAAGACCTGTGGCATCCCGGGTGGGCGAGCAAGCGTGAGGCGAAGTGCTCAGGGTTTGAGGCGTGACTCGGTGGCGTGGGCAACACCACCCGCCAGAGCGGCGGTGTAATGGTTCTGCGCGCCGTAGTCATTGATGCTGGAGAACGACAACTGCACCGTGCCAGCGGCCACCGGAGCGTTCAGCGGGAACTGTTTTTCCTCGCCTGGGGCGACCATGGTGGAGTCACTGGCCAGTTGCGCCTGCACCTTTATGTCGGCCATGGACACGTGATACAGCGTCGGGTTTTTCACGCTCAGCAGGGTTTGCGCGCCGCGTTTGATCAGCGCCCACTCCAGCTGGGCAGGGGCTTGCAACGCACTGCCAGGCAAGCCGGCAGGGCGGAAAAAAATCTTGATGCGTTGGCGGATGGCCAACTGCAAGGTGTTTTCGGCGGCGCTGGCCTTGGGGATTTCCTGCACGTTGAGCCAGACCACCGACTCGCGGTCGGTGGGCATGCCGGCGCCTTCATACAAGATGCGCAGCAGTTGCTGTTCCTTGGCAAACACCCGTGCCAACGGCGGGGTAACGGCGAACGGCGCGCGGCTGCCGCTGGCATCGTTGCGGTCGACCCAAGACTGGATCAACACATCCTGGTTACCGTTGCGCACGGTGATGTTGGCTTCTTTGTGGTCGCCATCGAACACGATACGGGTGGCATTCAATGAAATGCTGGCGGCGGCCTGGGCAGCCATGAGCATGCCCAGCAGCCCGAGGCCCATGGCGAGAGAACGAGGCAGCATGAGGGGTATCCGGTGTCATCAGAAAAAAGAATGGCGAGGCCGCAGGGCCTCGCGCGTTCGGTGCTCGGGCGCCGGGGTTATTCGTATTGCAGGATGAACGGCAGGGTGGCGTCACCGCGACCGGCCGTCGATGCGCCGGCGGCACCGGTGGTGACGTAGGCGGCGGCAAAGCTCAGGGTGGCGTCGCCGCCTTCGGTGCCCTGGCCATGCATGGTGCTTTCGATACGTGCGGTGGCCGGCGAGCTGAGGTCGATCAACGTGCCCTTGCTGTCGAGCAGGGCGATGCCGACGTTTTGCGCGGTGGCCGAACCTGGGTTCAGCGCCAGTACGTTCTTGCCAGTCACCAGGCCCGAACCACCGTTGTTGGCGTCAAAAATCATCGCGACTTTGGTGCCCTGGTTGCAGTTGACGTTCAGGTTGAAGTCTTTGGCGGTCACACGGCCGGCAGTTGGGTTCTCGGCAGTGCCCATGTCCTTGATCGAGACGTTGCCCATGTCTACCGAAATGGTGCGGTCGGAGTTGGCGCCGTCCACCGAGCAAGCGTCGTTGTTGATCACGCCGGTGAAGGTGATTTTGCCGCTGCCGCCGAGGGTTGGCTTCGGTGCGACCGGTTCTTCGGCGAATGCACTGCCGGAGGCGCAAAGAATGGCCGAAGCGATAACAGCCAGGGAAAACTTCTTCATGATGATGTCCATAAGTGTGAGTTGGAAAGTGCGGTTTCTGAACTGCCGGGAAATAGTAAGAGGCGAGGGCTAGCGGGCGAATAAGACGATTCTTATAAGCGCTTAAGAGGCAGGGTTAGTTGCACTTATGGAGGGGTTGAGACCAGTAGATAAAGGGGAAGCCATTGTCCTTGAATGGCTTTTAAGTGACCGCTTAGTTGAAGATATTACGCGCCAGGCAATACGCCAGGAGGTCTTGATCGCTGCTGACTTCAAGTTTGCGCATGGCCGATATTTTTTGTGCGCTGATGGTCTTGGAACTTCGGTTCTGGCTGCGCGCAATATCACTGACACTCATGCCCGAGATAAATAAACGCAGGATTTCGAACTCCTTGGGTGACAACGTCGAGAAGCGTTCGTCGATGGCGGTGAGGGTCTCGATCACTGACGTCTTGGGCGGTTCCAGGCTGCGATAGGCGCTTTGCTGGGCGATGGCCTTGAGTGCCAGCTGGATCTCGGTGTGCAGCTGGCTTTTCTGGATGATGCCGACCACCCCCAGTTCCTGCAGACGGGTGAGGATCAGGTGGTTGGAGATCATCGTCAGGATCAGGATCTGCACCTGTGGGAAATGCCGTTTCAGGTACTCCACCAGCTTCAGGCCATCGCCGTAGGGCGAGTCGCCCGGCATGTTGTAGTCGGTGATCACGATGTCGGCGCCCTGGCGCTGCAGCAACTCGATCAGGCCGGCCGAACAGACGGCCTCGCCCACGACCTGGAAGCGCGTGTCGCGCTCGACCAGTTCGCGCACCCCGAGCAGCACGATCGGGTGATCGTCCGCGATAACCACGTTGAATGTTTTCATAAGGGGCCGTCCGTAGTGCCAGTTCAAGTGAGGGGAGTGGGCCCGGGCTGGAGCGTATCCAGGACGGCCGAGAGGCGTTGCATGACCGTCTTCACCTTGAGCGTCAGCGCAGTGTCGAGGCTGCCACGGTTAAGTGCGCTTTCCAGCTCGATACAGGCCTGGGCCAGGCTGTTGGCCTGCACCGCGCCGAGGGCACCGGCGACTGAATGCAGGCGTTGGCCGAGGCGGTGGGCATCGCGCTGTTCCAGCGCTTCGCCAATACACAGCAGGTCCTGTTGCACACTGCTGATAAACAGCGGGCGCATCTTGTCCGAGAGGTGCACGGTGTCGTCAAAGGTTTCGGTGGGCGGTGCTACCTTGCACAGCTTGATCAACTGCGCGCGCAGGGTTTGCAGGCTCAGGGGCTTGACCAGCCAGGCATTCATACCGACGGCCAGGCAGCGCACGCCTTCTTCGCGCATGGCATTGGCCGTGACGCCGATGATCGGCAAGCGGGGCGCGTGTTCGCGCAGGGTCCTGGCCAGTTCGTAGCCGTTCATCAAGGGCATGTTCACGTCGGTCAGCACCAAATCGAAGGCCTGCGGTTGCCACAGGTGCAAGGCCTGTTCGCCGTTCGAGGCCAGGCTCACCGAGCAGCCGAGCGCTTCCAGTTGCTCCTTGATGATGGCCTGGTTGATCGGGTTGTCTTCGGCCACAAGGATGCGCAGCCCCAACCGTCCGGCGCTCTGTGGCTGGGCCGTCGGTGGTGGTTCGTGCTTGCCGTGCTGCGCCAGGGATACGGTGGCGGCAATGGCCCGCACATCGTGCATGTCGACCACCCAGCCCTGCTCAGTCGGCAAGGGTGGGCTGTGGGCGCCCGGCAGGCAGATGACGCGTTGGCCGATCCAGGGTCGCGCAGGTTGATCGGGCAGCACATCCACCAGCACGGCGCAATGGGCCACCGGTTCCTGGGTCGGCGCAGCCACGGCGGCTGCAATGCCCAAGCGGTTGAGCCAGTCGCACATCGATTGCGCCAATTCACGCACCGGCGCCTGCACATACACCGGCGTCGTGCTGGGTTCCACCAGGGGCAGATTCGTCAGCGCAGCGGCACACACCGGCAAGCGGATTTTCAAGGTAAAGCTGCTGCCCAGTCCGGGCTCGCTGACGACCTTGATCTGGCCGTCCATCATCTGCGCCAGCCACCGGCAGATGGGCAGCCCCAAGCCCGCACCGCCTTCACCTGCGGTGTCCGGAGCCTGGTAAAAGAGATCGAACAGTTTGGCCTGCTGTGCCTGCGCGATACCCACGCCGGAGTCGGTCACCTGCCATTCCAGCTCCACCTGCTCAGCGTCGTGCGCGCGCACCCTGGCACGGATCACCACGCGGCCGATGTCGGTGAACTTGATCGCATTACTCACCAGGTTATTCAGGATCTGGCGGATACGCAGCGGGTCGCCCATGACGCTGTCCGGCAGCTGCGGGTCGATGCAACTGTAGAGTTGCAGGCCCTTGCGCTGGGCGAAGGCGGCGTAGGTGTGCAGGGTGTCTTCGAGCATGTCCAGCGGGCAGAATTCCACGGCCTCGATCGCCATTTGCCCGGACTCGATTTTCGACACATCCAACACATCGCTGATCAGCTGGAACAGCGTGGCGGACGAGCGCTGGATGGTGTGCAGGTAGGTTTTCTGATGCGGGTCCAGGTCGGTCAGGCCCAACAACTCCAAGGTGCCAAGCACGCCATACAGAGGCGTGCGGATTTCATGGCTCATGGTCGCCAGGAACAGGGTCTTGGCTTCGTTGGCTGCGTCGGCGACGCGGCGTGCGTCTTCCAGCGCCGAAGCATCCTCGATGTGCCGGGTGATGTCATTGAACGCATACAGGCGCACGTCCTGCGCCTGATAACGTGTGGACACGAAACCGATCTGCAGGTGACGGCCTTCGATTTCCAGGTGCGTCTCGCCGCTTTCGGCGCTGTCGTGGGCGCCGGCCATGGCCGCGACCAGGCGTGCGGTGCCCGGCCATTGCTGGGCGCGCTGGTTCTCGATCAACACTTCGCCGTCGCTGCGGCGCACCACGCATAACCCGGTGGGGGCGGTGTCGATGATCACGCGGCTGAACGCCACGCTTTCGGCAATGTGCTCGTGGGCCAGGCGTGCCGGTGCAATCACTTGGCGCCGATACCAGCGGCTGCCAGCCCATCCCAGCGCCAGCAGGCTGCCCAGGAACAAGGCCAGGCTGCTCAGCGGCCACACGGCGTAGTGGAAATAACGTGCGTAACTCAAGCCATAGATCGCGCTCCAGGGCTGGTCACCGGTTTGGGAAATCTTGAATTCGAAACCGTTCGAGGTGAAGTGCACGCCGTCGCTGAGCGGAGCGCCAACGACTTCCGGTCCGATCAGCCGATGACCGTCAGGGGCAATCAACGTGATGCGATCAAACGCAGAGCGCTCCAGCGCGCGCTGTACGTCGTCGGCCTGGGCCAGGTCCAGCAGCGTGCCGACCACAGCCGAGTCCGGGCCGTCGAGCGCAATACCCATATAGGCCAGCAAATGCTCAGGCGCGGGCCCGGCCTGCCAGTACACGCGCTCGGGTTCCAGGCCCGGCGGCGTCTGCGCCAGGGCTTCCTGCACCGCGTTGACCCGCCCCGGCGGCGTGTCCACGGCAGGGATATCAATGGTGTAATTCGCCTGGCGGTTGAACACGAACGTCTGTGGCGCCCCGTACGGCGAGGAGGACCAAAAGGCACTGTAGTAACTGGTGAGATGAGCGCCCAACGCGAATATCCGCGGCCGGGCGCTGACACCCACGCGCTGCTCATCGAACGCCACGCTGAATGGCACCGAGAATGAGTACTTCTGGCCCTCGTACAAGGTGCGACGAGTGTCGACCATACGGCTTTTGAGGCTGACCTGGACGTTGGTGGCGCGCAACAATTCGGCCTGGATGCCGGGATGCGCCAAGTTCTTGAGGAACGCTTCCTGCTGCGCCAGGTTTTCCATCAGTCGGGCGAAGTGAAACCGCATGGCGCCATAGCGGATATCGACGCCCCGTTGCAGCGACCAGTAGTTGGTGAGGGCCAGCAGCAACGCGACCCCGAACATCAGCATCAGGCCTTTGTTCAAGCGCAATGAGCTTCGGGTGAAGGCTTCGAGGATCGCGTTGTTGTGCTTCATCAAGGACGTCCGCAGGCGGAGAAAAAATCGGCACTGGATGGAGCTTAGCCCCTCTCTGCAACAAAAGATCCGTGCCTGGCGCCTAATGAGATGTCGCGGGGCCATCATTGTTCAGAAGTTGTTGAAATTGTTCGGAAGATACCGCGTGGGAGATCAAGAACCCCTGCACCTGATTGCAGTCGATCTTGCGCAGCAGGGCCAGTTGTTGTGGGGTTTCCACCCCTTCGGCAACCACGGTCAGGCCCAGCTTGCGGCCCAGGCTGATGATGCTCGCCAGGGCCGATGCCATGCCTTCGTTGTCGTGGCAGCCCTGGACCAGCGCCTGGTCGATCTTGAGTTCGGTAAACGGCGTGGAGACCAGGTTGAGGTACGAGCTGTAGCCTTTGCCGAAATCATCCTGGGACAAGCCAAACCCCTTGATCCGCAGGCGGCAGGCACCGGCGTAGAAGTTGCTGATGTCCTGGGGCACCGAGCACTCCATCAGCTCAAAACAGATCATGCCGGGGATGCCGTCGTGCAGCAGCACGAACTCCAGCAAACGGTCGGCCAGGTCATGGCTGTTGAGTAAATGGGTCGGCAGGTTGATCGACACAGGGATGTCATAGCCGCGCAGGCACCATTGTTTTTGCGCATAGATTGCCTGTTTGAGTACCAGCCACAACAGACGCTCTTCCAGTTCGAAGGCTTTGATCGCCTCCAGAAAGGCGCCGGGCAACATCACGCCTTGCTCGGGGTGCATCCAGCGCACCAGTGCTTCGGCGGCGACGATGCGACCGTTGGCCAGGGACTTCTTGGGTTGGAACCAGGCTTGCAACTGGCCGTTGCCCATGGCCTGGATCAGCGTGTGACGGTCGATGTCGAGGTGTTTGGTCGGCAGAGGGGAGGGCGTGCGCATCTTGTGCCTGAGTTGCTCGACCAGGCTACGCAGGGCGTCGGCAGCCACCGGCTTGGAGATCAGCCCGATCACTTCCACATCCAGGTTCTTGGCCACCAGGCTGGCGGCCATCAACATGCGCCGCGACGCCACGCTCATGATCGCCAGTGCCGGCTTGCAGCGCAGGCTGGCCAGGCTTTGAATGAATTGCACACCGTCCATGCCGGGCATCAGCAGGTCGGTGAGCACCAAGTCGAAGTCCCGTTGGCGCAGGCGCTCCAGCGCTTCTTTGCCATCCTGGGCGGCTTCGAGCATGAAATCCCCCAACTCACTGAGCAGGTGCTGCAAGTAGATGTGCTGCAGAGGATGGTCCTCGACGATCAAAATACTAAGGGGCTTCATGAATGATCCGTGCATAAGGCGCCAGGGAATTGAAGAGCGCCCGCAACGCGAAAGGCTTGACCAGGCAATGGTTCATGCCGGCGGCCAGGCACAGGTCGGCCTCGCCGCGCATCGCGTTGGCGGTGGCCCCGATAATCGGCAACGGGCAGCCCTGGCGCCGCAGTTCCCGCGCCAGTTCGTAGCCGTTGATGTGGGGCATGTTCACATCGGTCAGCACCACGTCGAAGGTGCCGGCGGTGTAGAGCTGCAACGCTTCATGACCATCGGCGGCCAACTCCACGGTGCAGCCGAGTTCTTCCAGTTGGTCGCGCAATATCAGCTGGTTGATGATGTTGTCTTCGGCCACCAACAGGTGCAGGTTGAGTTTTTTCAGGTCGCGCTGGCGTGTCTGTTCGTCGGCGCGTGCCACCCACAACCCCTGTGCCTGGCTGACCGCTTGATGGATCGCACTCAGGTGGTTGAGGTTGACGTGCCATGCGCCGGCCTCATCCGGCGGGGGGCTGCTGGCGTTGCTGCTGGCATGGATGACCGGGCCCGCCCAGTCGGCGACCAGCAACGGGTCAACGTTGCCGGGGTGCAGTTGCAACAGCAGGTGCCCGTCGGTCTGCGCCGGCAGGGCGGTCTGCGCGCGTGCGCCCCAGCGGCGTAGCCAGCCGCTGATCGCGTTCGCCAGTTCCGGAATGGGCGAGGCGATGTAAATGGTTTCGGCCAGCAGGGCTGGCAGGGGTGGGGTGGGGGCTTCTTCCAGGGGCAAGGTCAGGCTGAAGCTGCTGCCCAGGCCCAATTCGCTGACCATGCGGATATTGCCATTCATCAACTCGGTGAGGCGCTGGCAGATCGGCAGGCCCAGGCCGGTGCCAGCGACCACGTTGGTATTGCCTTCGCTCTGGTAGAACGGCTCGAAAATCAGCGCCTGGTCTTCCTGGGCGATGCCCTTGCCGGTGTCCGAGACCTGCCACAGCAGACTGGAGCGCTCGCCGTCGCGACCCAGGACTTTGACCCGCAGCACCACGCGCCCGTAGTCGGTGAACTTCACGGCGTTATTGAGCAGGTTGTTGAGGATCTGGCGGATGCGGGTCACGTCGCCGATCAAGCGTTCCGGTAGCTTGGGGTCGAAGCAGGCATAGAGTTGCAGGCCTTTGCCCTGGGCGGCTGCCGCGTAGCCCTGGATGATTTCGTGTACCAGGTCCAGCGGCGAGAATTCGCTCAACTCCAGGGCCAGTTGCCCGGCTTCGATCTTCGACACATCCAGCACATCGCAGATCAGTTGCAACAAGGTCGAGGAGGAGCCTTCGATTGCGTGCAGGTAGTCTTTTTGCTGGGTGTCCAGTTGGGTGCGCGCCAGCAGTTCGAGGGTGCCGAGCACGCCATACAACGGCGTGCGGATCTCGTGGCTCATGGTCGCCAGAAACAGGGTTTTCGCGGCGTTGGCGGCATCGGCCGATTGCCGGGCTTCTTCCAGCGCCGCTTCGACCTGCTTGCGTGCGCTGATGTCGCTGAAGGCGCAAAACAACACGTCTTCGCCTTTGTAGCGAGTGGGTGCACTGCTGAGGTAGAGGTGACGACCGTCGATGGTTTCAAAGTAGTCGCTGCGTTCTGACGGTCCGTTCGCGAAGGCTTGCTCGATCCAGCCGTCGCGCAAGGCCTCGCGCTCCGGCCCGGCCCCCAGCCATTGCTGCGCCAAGGTGTTTTCCAACACCACCTGGCCGTCGGTACGGCGCAAGACACACAACGCGACAGGCGCGGTCTGGATCACATCGCGGCCGAACGCTTCGCTTTCGATCAAGGCCTGGATGCGATGGATCGAGGGGATGATGAAGCGTTGGTCAACCCGGCGCATCACCAGCCAAATCAGCGTCACGCTGAACAAGCAGAACAGCAGCGAGCCGAGCAACTGCTTCCACAGGCCACTGACCACCGCGCGCAGGTCGATGGAGTACATCAATTGCCAGTCCGAGGATTTCAGGTGCTTGCGGATCACCAGGTGATCGGGCAACCAGCCGTTGCCGACAAACCCGAAAAAGCTGTCCTCTCCCGGCCTCAGGCGTTGCTGGCTGAGCTGTGCGTTGTCGCTGTTGGTGAACACCAGCATGCCTTGGGAACTGAGCATCATGAACTCGCCGGCACTTTTGTCGCTGAGGGCGGAGGACACTTCGCGGCTTTCCATCTCCATGCCGAGCCAGCCGGATTCAGGGTCGCGTTCATCCAGGCGGATAAAGATGTACAGGTGCGAATGGCCCTCGGTCCTGTCACTCAGCCATAACTCATTGAGTGTGCTGGGATCGCCGTGTTGCACGGCCTTGAGGCGGTTGAGCAGACACTTGGAGATCGGCAGCACCTGGGTGGTGGCATCGTACAGCCGCGTCACCTGCGGCGTGGGGCCCGCGTTCACGTACAACAAGTTGAGCTGTTTGGCCTTGAGGTACTCACGCATCCGCGTGGTCAGCCAGATGCTCCACTGGTTGTCCGGCGAATCGCCGAGTTGCAGGTGCTGTTCTTCCGGAGAGAAGGTGTAGACCGGTGTTTTCGAGGGCCGCCGTACCGCCGACAGGCTTAGGCTTTCGAGCAAGGCCTCGCGGTTGGTGAAAAAGGTGTGGGCCTCGGCGATGGCACTGCTCATGTAGCCGCGGCGCTGGGAAATATCATTGTTGAAGGTGGACAGCAGAAAAGTGTAGACCCCGCTCAATATGCCGATCAGCAGCACAGTCGCAAAAATACGCAGCAGCCTTCTGGCAGCTTCGGGTCGGGAGAGGACGGGGTTGATCTGGAGCAGATAACTTTTCAATCGCATCGGCAGACTTTAAGTGCCGGCCGACACCGATGGCATAAGACGATCCTTAAAAGTCAGCTATTTGTAATACATATCGACCACCACGGCGGCGTCAAACGCGCCGGGGATCGGCAGGGTGCGCCATTTCAGGTCGGCACGGAATTCATCGTGGCTCTGGCCCAGCCCCATCAGTTCCTGCAACGTGAACCAGTTGTTGAAAGGCAGCTGTTGCTGGCTCTCCGCGCGGGATAATGCGATGCCCACGGAGCTGTTGTTGTCCGGTACCAGCAGGCCATTGACCACTGCGCCACCGCCCGGCGTGGTCGCGAAGCGCGCACTGACGGTGTAGGGCGTGTCGCAACCCTTGCGCAGGTTCAGGCTGAAGTTCGCGGTGCTGGCGACTTCACCGATCGCCGCTTTGCGCGAAGGCGTCGGGAAGTTGACCACGCTGGGGGTGATGGTCAGCTCCGGCGTACAGGGCACGAAGCGGATGCCGTTCATGCCCGTCACCACGTAGTTGAAATTGCTGTTGGGCCGTGAGTTGAGGCCGCGCACGCCGTCCAGCTGGAACACGCGATAGGAGGTGAGCGTACTGGCCTGGCCACTGGGTGGCGTAGGGTCGTATTTCTCGATGAAGACACTGAAGTTGAGGGTAAAGCGCGCCTTGTCCCAGCCCACGCAGTTGGCGGTGCAGCCTCGGTCGGAAAAGAACCCGGTGCCGACCTTGCCGGTGCTTTGGGTAATCGGCTGATTGTTGTAGCGGATGCCCACGCGGATACCGGTGCCGATACTCACGTTGGCCGGGTTGACGTAGAAATACACCTCTTCACGGCCATGGTTGTAGTCGTCCTTGCAGATCACATTTGTCGTGCGCGGGCCGGACTCCCAGATGATGGTGCCGTTGGGCGCATCGGCGGCCACTGCGAGCGCGGTCCCCAGCGCTTCCTGGGTGATGATCGAGCCGCTGCCGTCTTCGCGACAGGCCAGGGCGTGACTGGTGGCCGGTAGGGCCGCGCAGGCCCAGAGCAGCATCGGCAGAAGCCGTCGGGTGAGTGACATAGGTGCAAATACCTCGCGGTCTATCACTTGAGCACCGCACTGTGGCGGGCCTGCAAGCCGATATCGGTGATTTCGGTGAAGTGGAGGGGGGTGCCTTTGATGATCGCGCCCGGTGCGTCCAGGGTTTTGCTCTCGTTGGGCTTGAGCAGCAGGTAATCACTGAGGGCCCAGGTGTCGGCGTGCAGGTTGACCAGCGACACGTGAAACGCACTGGGATTGCTGACCGTGACACGGCGCCCGTCCGTGCTCCAGACCAACTGCTGCACCGCTTGCGCCGAACCGCCGGCCAGCGTCGGCGGGCGATAGAACAGCTTGAGGCGTTGGCGGATCGCGAACTGCACGCTGTTGGGGCTATCGGGCTTGAGCGGGATTTCCAGGATGTTGAGCCAGAACAGCGATTCACGGTGTGTCGGCAACCCCTCGCCGGCGTACAGGATGCGCAGTTGGTGATGCTCGCCGGGCCCTAGCCGAACCAGGGGTTCGGTGGCGACAAAAGGGACGTCGCCATTGGGCGGCGTGTCTTCGCCACTGATCCAGGTTTGCACCACCACTTCGCGGGCAGCCTGGTTGACCACACCGATGGTGGCGCCCCTGTCCTGGCCCAGGTAGATCAGGCGCGTGCCTTCGATTTTCAGTGCCGCCCGGGCCGGCGGTGCGAGGGTCAGCAGTACGCCGGTCAGCAGCAGTAGGCGCAGTAGAAACATGAACACAGAGAAATTCCATGGCGGCGTTCGAGACGCGGGCCATGGTAGGGAGGCGTGGAGGGAAAGGCTTTGAGGCGATTCTTAAAAGAGCTGGCATGCCCAGGGTAACCGTTTCAGATTCGCCTTAAAGTCAGGCCTCGTTCCGGACGGTTACCGTGATCACCGTTGAATGATCGACGCTGATGCCCAACTGTCAGGTTTACCCTATGCCCAATAAAGCGTTACGCCTGCTGATTGCCGATGCGGACCAACTGCAGCGAATCAAGATCGAGAAAATGCTCAACCAGCTGGGCTATTACCGCATCGCCCCGCTGAGTTCCTTCGATGAGCTGCAAGCGTTGACGCGCTCGGAAGGCGTGGCATTCGACCTGTTGATCATCGACACTGCGCTGGTGCGCTCGCGACAGGTGAACCTGCTGAAGTACTGCCACGACAACCGACTGATTCGCCATACGTTGATCTATGACGGCCAATGCGCGCAGAGTTCGCTGGTCTCCGTGTCCGTGAGCCAGACCCTGCATTTGGCGCTGTCACAGTCACCGGACTTCAACTCGTTGCGCCGCTGCATGGAAATCGTCGACCCGGCGCATGCCGTGCCGTCGGTGGAGCGGCCGACGTTGCGAGCCGTGGATACGGACGGCGCGGCGCCGCGTACGAGCAAGCTGTCGATTGCCACGCGAAATCCCTACTTGGGAGACCCGGCGGTGGTTGCGTGTGCCATCGGCTTGTCACCCAAGCGGTGAGGTGTCAGCCACGCCAGTGGGGCACGGCGTCTTCGTCTATCGTCCAATGGGGCTGGCCGGGCCTCAAGGACACGCCGCCGACCCAACGCTCATGGCTGGCATGGTCGAGCCAATACGCATCACCGCTCAGTACCTGATGCGCCAGGGGCGTCAGCCTCAACTCGCGTTGCGGCCAGTCCTTGTGCGTATCGGACTCTGTGAGCAAGGGGGCGTCACCGTCAATCAACGGCCGCAACAGCACATGAAACATCATGTCCCCCAGAAACGGCAGTGGCTCGCGCTTGGCCATCAATTCGGCAAATACCCGACCGAAGGGGGTTGGCCCGACGTCGGCCAGGTACGTCAGGGCCAGGCGTTCGGTCAGGGATAAGCCATCGCGCGCGCCTGGCAGTTCCTGTAACTGGCGTAACAGCGCCGGGGCCAACAAGGGCAGGGCAGGATGCTTGTGGTGGGCCATTTCCGCCCACTTGACTGGCGAACTGTCGCAATACGCCGACCAGGCCTCTTTGGCGAGTTCCACGGCGTCATCATCGATCAAGCGCCGTTGCGGCCACAGCCACGCCAACACATCCGGCGCCAGTTGGCCGATGCCAATAAAGCGTTGCACGCCGGGAATTCGATCCACCTCGATCAGTTCCAGCTTGCGCGGTGCTTGCTCAAGACCCGCCAGTGCGCGGATCAGGAACAGTTGGTCATAGGCATCCGCTTCGCACCACAGCACACTGTGTTCGGCGCTGGTCAAGGCTTCGAGGTGGTCGTATTCAGTGTCGATGCGCCGAGCCGAATCGGCTTGATCGATAGCAAAGGCCTGGCTGATAAAAGCGCTGCGCATGGCGCGGAAGGCTTGGCTGGGCAACTCGCGGACCGGCCCCATGCACAGTGGGTCGGTGAGCATCCGGAACTGCCCTTTGAACCCGGCCAGTTGGAGGCTGTGGGCAATGTCATTGCCGCAGCGCCAATGGGTGGTACGGGCTTCGTCGCTGGCGGCAAAGTCGGGGTGGCGGGCGGCGAAGTCGATGGCGTCGACATGCGCCTTGAGCTTGGGCCAACTGCTGAAACCCAGCTGCTTGGCGATTTCCCACTGAGCCTGGGACAAGGTCGCGTTTGGGTCTGCGGCTTTGAGGCGTGGCAGCAGTTCCTTGGCGCGCTTGCGCTGTTGCTCAAGGTTGAGGCGGCCATCGGTATTGAAGTGGCGGGACATACGATCTCCTTGCACAAACCTTTTCCGCTTCAAGGTGGGGAGTCGTAGAAAAAGAGGATGTTGCAGTGTCTTGGGCGCAGCCCTTTCCGCGGAAGGTGGCGTAGAGAGCGCCAGGCGGGAAATATAGGCAGTGCTGCGCCCGATTGCAAATGCACGGGTCAGCCGGGCTTTTTCAGCAGCGTTTCGGGCCCCGTGGTCGAACGGATACTGTCTTTGGGAACTCGGCGTTTCTGGAACCGGACTTCGCCGCCCTCACTGTGTTTTTCCACCAGGTACAACAGATCGTCGCTTTCGCCGACGATACAGGCAGTGACCACATCGAGGTTGTTGAGTTGGAGGATTGAAGGCTTGCAATCACGAATCTCTTCGTAGGCCCTCAGCTTGCCATGGGCCATCGACTGCGCGTACGCCAGCGACCAGATGATTCAGGCGATAAGCGCCAGAAGGCTGATCAGTAGCGCGCCGAATATCGGCGTCGTGGCTTTTTTGTAGCTCTTCTCCAGCCTGCGCAGTATTCGATAGCGACGTGTGTGGGTGCCCAGTTCCCGAGTGGGTAAAACACGGTCAGGGTTTTCGGTGAAGAACATCAGGCAGGCGAACACCAAGACCGCTGCAGCGAGGATAAGCAAGGCAGCCAGTTTGACCAGAATGTCGTTTCCGCCGTACACCACGTAGTGATAAGTGTCGTAGCCGAGACGGTTGACGGGCACGCCGAGCACGTTGTTATACGTCTCCAGGTAGGCGTAGCCATTTGAGTAAAACAGCGCAAACAACAGCAGCATGATCGGCAGGCTTTGGCGCTTGATCAGTCGCCACAGCCACGCTGCGCTCAAGCGGGAGGCGGGGGCATTGGATGCTTTCGGTTCGTCCATGAGGGCTCCTTTTTATAGGAGCGCGAGTCTAGCGAGCAGGCTGTGCTTTGCCCAGGTCGCCTGCCGACACGATGCATAGAAAGAGGCAGCCTTGCGCACAAGGCTACCGGGCGTTATTTGTCCTTGCGCGCATCCAGGGTCTTCTGATGCTCTGCCAGAAACGGCTGCTCCGCCGGATCAAAGCGGTCGATCCCGGCGGTAAAGCGATGCCAGTAGGGGTACAACGGCTGGCGACGCGTCACGGCTTCGATGCGTGAGGACTGTTCCTGGGTGAGCTTCAATTCAGTGGCGGCCAAGTTGTCGCGCAAGTGCGCTTCGGTGCGGGCGCCGACGATCAGCGAAGTGATCCCCGGTCGATCCTTGAGCCATGCCAGGCACGTGCGGGCGACCGAGACGCCGTGCTCATCACCGACGGCGGCAAGGGTTTCGATGATGTCGAGCGCACGCTCTTGGTCATGCACGTAGGGTTCTGGCCAACCGCTACCCTGACGGGTGTTGGCGGGCGGCTTGTGGCCACGACGGGTGGATCCGGTCAACAGGCCTTCGCCCATTGGCCCCCACACCAGTGTGCCCACCGACTGGTCCAGTGCCAGCGGCAGCAGTTCGTACTCGGCTTCGCGGGATTCTGGTGTGTAGTAGATCTGCTGGGTGATGGGTTTGAGCATGCCGTGCAGTTCGGCCTTGCCCAGGGTCTTCATCATTTGCCAGGCGGTGAAGTTGCTGGTGCCGAAGTAGCGGATTTTCCCCGAACCCACCAGCAGCCGCAGCGCTTCAAGGGTTTCCTCAATGGGGGTCATGCCGTCCCAGTTGTGCAGTTGGTAGAGGTCGATATGGTCGGTGCCCAAGCGTTTCAAACTGGCTTCGCACGCGCGAATCAGATGGTAGCGTGAAGAACCTGAGTTGTTGGGGTTGTCGTCCACCGGGCTGCGGCCCTTGGTGGCCAGCAGAATATCGTTGCGTTTGTCACCCAAGGCTTTGCCGACCACTTCTTCGGCCAGGCCGTGGGAGTAGAGGTCGGCGGTGTCGACCATGTTCACCCCCGCGTCGAACGCGATATCGAACATGCGTTTGGCCAGGGGCACATCCACCGATCCGCATTTCTCAAACTCGGCGCGACCGCCAAAGGGCACGGTGCCCAGGATGATTTCGGATACCAGCAGGCCGGAATGGCCCAGTTGTCGGTATTGCATGTTGCCTCCTCGGTAATGCTGAACCTAGAGTTCTGAGCCACACCGGCTGCGATAGTTTGAATTTTTTGAATGAAATCCCGGCGAGTGTGCCTCACCATTGCCTCATCCAGATTGAGAGGAACACCGCGTCCATGAGCGCACTGATCGAAACCCGCGCCCTCACGCGCATGGACGAGCGCCGCCACGTGGCCTTGCTCCAGCCCACCGATTTCACCTTGAATGCCGCCGATCGCGTGTCGATCACGGGCGCCTCCGGCTCCGGCAAAAGTGTGTTCCTGCGTGCACTGGCGCTTTTGGACGCGCCCAGTTCCGGGCAGATCCTGTGGAATGGCCAGCCGATCGGCAACGCGCAGATTCCCCACTACCGCTGCCACATCAGCTACCTGTCGCAACGCCCGGCACTGCTCGATGGCACGGTGGAAGACAATCTGCGTTTCCCCTTCAGCCTCAAGACCTCGCGCAAACGCCGCTTCGACCTGGCCGCGGTGACCACGTTGCTGGGCCACGCCGGCAAGACCCCGGACTTTCTGGCCAAGCGCGCCGCCGACCTGTCGGGCGGTGAGTCCCAGGTGGTTTCGTTGATCCGCACCCTGCAACTCAACCCCGAAGTACTGTTGCTCGACGAGCCCACCGCTGCCCTCGACCCCACCTCATCCCGCGAAGTGGAAGCGCTGATCGACGCCTGGTTTGCGGCTGATCGCGCCCGCGCCTGCATCTGGGTCTCCCACGACCTGGACCAGGCCCGGCGCATGAGCAACATCCATTGGCAGATGAGTGCCGGTGTATTGAGTGGAGCGACCCAGCCATGAACTATCAGAACCTCACCGCACTGGACATGGGCATCGCCGCCTCGCTGATCCTGGTCAACGGCGCGCTCTCGCTGCTGCTGCGCCTGGGCCTGGAGCGCCAGTTGTTGTGGGCGGCGGTGCGCACGGTGGTGCAGCTGCTGGCCATCGGTTACCTGCTGGGCTGGGTGTTCGAGTTCGCCTATTGGTACGTGGTGCTGCCGTTGATGTGCGCCATGACCCTGATCGCCGGTATTTCGGCAGCGGGGCGTGGGCGGCGGACGTACCGGGGGCAGCGCGTCGACAGCATCCTCTCGGTATGGGGCAGTTCGTGGCTGGTGACGGCGGTGGGTTTGTTTGCGGTGATCCGCATCCACCCGTGGTACGAGCCGCAATATGCGATCCCGATCCTCGGCATGATCCTGGGCAATACCCTGACTGGCGTGTCCCTGGGGATCGAACGCATGACCCAGGAACTGACGTCGGGGCGCAACACCATCGAAATGATCCTCGCCCTCGGCGGCTCGCGCTGGGAAGCCGCTCAGGAAGCCATCCGCCAGGCTGTGCGCGCCGGGATGATCCCGACGCTGAACCAGATGACCGTGGTGGGCATCGTCAGCCTGCCCGGCATGATGACCGGGCAGGTGTTGGCGGGGGAGAGCCCAGTTGACGCGGTGCGGTATCAGATCGTGATCATGTTTCTGATTGCCGCCTCGTCGGCGTTGGGCACGGTGGGGGCAGTGCTGCTCACCTATCGGCGACTGTTTTCGGTCAGTCATCGGTTTTTGCGCGAGCGCCTGCAGGAGCGTTGAAGGTTCGTAAAAGTTGTATTTATCGCCATGGGGTCGCTGATTTATCAATGTTGGCTCATTCAGCTAAGACCCCATGAAGGTAAACAATGAAGGTTGTCAGTGTTTCAGCGCTACTGTTTCTTACCATGCTGTTCAACGTCAACGCCCAGGCGGTGGGCAGCCACGACGCGCAATGCCAGGCGCAATGGTACCGGTCATCGGCCAGTGCGCACTGCACCGGCAGTGATTGGACCACTCAAGCGCCGCCGGGAACGTGCAACTTCCACCAAATGTGTATAGGGACCGGCGAAGTCATAAAAGATGCGCCTCACACGCCCTCAAAAGACCGTGTGACAAAGGACCGAAACCACAATGACCTCAGCGTTTCCCTGGACGATGCAGGCAAACTGTCGAACTGCAACGGCGTGTTGAAAGTGGGGGCCTGCTGAGGCCTATTGTTTCATTGAGTGAAATTCTGGATTGTAAATCCTGGTGATTCCTTCGATCAGGACCGCAGTGGAACATGCCTGGCGTCGATACCCAATCTTTTGGAGCCTTTCATGTCCCAGCCTGCGATCAAACTCTACGGTTTCCCCTTGTCCGGCCACTCCCACCGGGTCGAGCTGATGCTGTCCCTGCTCGGCCTGCCCACGGACTATGTGCTGGTGGACCTCAAGCAAGCCGCCCACAAAACGCCCGAATTCATTGCGGCCATCAACCCGTTCGGCCAGGTGCCCGCCATCGATGACCACGGTGTCGTGCTGGCAGACTCCAACGCGATCCTGATTTACCTGGCAAATACTTACGGTAAAGGCCAATGGCTGCCGAGCGACCCGGTGGGCCAAGCCCGTGTGCAGCGCTGGCTGTCGACCGCTGCCGGCCAGCTGCATGCCGGGCCTGCCTCTGCACGACTGGCCACGGTGTTTGGTGCCGAAGTCGACACCGTCAACGCCATTACCCGTTCCCATGCGTTGCTGAAACTGGTGGAAGCGCAACTGAGCCAGAGCCGTTTCCTGGCCGGCGAGCAACCCACCATTGCCGATGTGGCTTTCTACACCTATACCGCTCACGCGCCGGAAGGCAATGTTTCGCTGGCCGACTACCCTCATGTACGCGCCTGGCTCGCCAGTATCGAGGCGTTGCCGGGCTTCGTGGGCATGCCGCGCACGGCGGTGGGCTTGCAGTCAAAATTGTAGTGAGCGAGCTTGCTCGCGCTGGGCTGCGAAGCAGCCCCAACAAGATCACCGCGCTTTTTCAGATAATACGCGGTGCCTGGTTTTAGGGCCGCTTCGCGCCCCGGCGCGAGCAAGCTCGCTCACCACAGGTGGATGACTTTCAACTGATTAGAAGGCGGGGCGATGGACCGATTTCATGAAATGCAGGTGTTCCTGGCGGTGGCCGAGGAGGAGGGCTTCGCCGCTGCCGCGCGCCGCCTGAAAACCTCGCCACCCAGCGTCACCCGCGCCATCGCCGCCATGGAGGAACGCATCGGCACTCAATTGCTGGCGCGCACCACCCGCAGTTTGCATCTCACCGAAGCCGGCCAGCGTTACCTGGAAGATTGCCGGCGCATCCTGGCCGAGCTCGATGAAGCCGAGGAAGCGGCGGCGGGCAGTTATTCCATCCCCTGCGGCCATTTGACGGTGACCGCGCCGGTGCTGTTTGGCGAGCTGTATGTGGCGCCGGTGCTGGGGGAGTATCTGGATCGGTTCCCCTTGGTAAATATCAACGCCTTGCTGGTCGATCGTGTGGTCAACATGACCGACGAAGGGGTGGACGTGGCGGTGCGTATCGGTCACTTGCATGAACCGGGGCAGCAGGCGATCAAGGTCGGTGAAGTGCGCCGGGTGGTCTGCGCAGCGCCGGCCTATCTCGAACAACACGGGCGGCCTACGCATCCGTCGCAGCTGCGTGACGCCAAGATCGCCACGTCGTCGTCCAGCTCCCTGGTAAGTGGCTGGGAGTTCGTCGACGGCGGCCAACCCGTGACCGTGTCCATCGAACCGCGTCTGGTGGTCACGGCGAACAATGCCGCGATCAACCTGGCGCGCCAAGGCTGGGGCATGACGCGGGTGTTGTCCTATCAAATCGCCGCGGCGGTGGCGGCGGGTGAACTGGAGATTGTCCTCCAAGCCTATGAGTCGGCGCCGCTGCCGATCCAGGTGGTGTTCCAGAAAAATGGCCGGGTGCCGGCCAAGATCAACACCTTTGTCGATTTCCTCACCCATCGCCTTGGGCAGGACGCCGCCCTGAACCCGGCGATGAAACGGCGCAGCTGATGGAGCGTTATCGCGATATGCAATTGTTCGCCGCGCTGGCCGGGCAGCCGAGCCTGGCCTCGGCGGCGCGTGACGCTCAGGTCTCGGGTCCGACCCTGGTACGCGCGATTGCCCGCCTGGAGGCGCGTTTGCACGTGCCGTTGCTGGCGCGCAGCACGCGCGGCGTGAGCCTCACCGACGCCGGCAACGCCTACCTGGCGGACTGCGTACGCCTGCTGGCTGCGGTGGACGCCGCCGAAGCCTCGGCCAAGGGGCTGCACGTGCAGGCCCAGGGCAACCTGCGGGTGTTTTTGCCCTTCCTGTTCAGTCGTTATGTGATGGCGCCGGTCCTGGCTGGCTACTTGGACCGCTATCCCGAGGTGAACCTGGTCGTCAGCTACCACGACTATTATCCGAACCTGCATGAAGAAGGGCTCGACGTCGCCATCCTCGTCGGTGAACTACCCGATTCATCATTGATTGCCCGACCGCTGGGGCAGGTGCGGCCTATTCTCTGCGCCAGCCCCGACTATCTCGCAGCTCACGGCGAGCCCCGACACCCGAACGACCTCAAGCAGCACCGGCTGATCGCCAGCGCCAATCAGGTGCATTGGGATTTCCAGGGCTACCCACTCAAGGCCCGCGCCCGACTCGGCTGCGCCACGGTGCAGGGTGCGATCAATGCGGCGGTGCAGGGTGGGGGGTTGATCCGCTGCCTGAGTTATCCGGTGCACGAACACTTACAGAGTGGGCAACTGCGTCGCGTCTTGCCGGATTTTGAACCGCCGCCACTGCCTGTGCAGGTGGTGTACCGCGAAGGCCGCAATGCGCCAATGCGCGTGCGCAGTTTTGTCGACCACTGCGTCATGGCGCTGCGCGAACACCCGGCATTTCAGCTGGCGTAATAGTGGATTGCCTGGCGTGGTGATTCTCACGCCGGCTGGCAGGGCGCAGCATCGACACATCCAACCTGAGGTGCTCGCCATGAACCTGATCGAACAATCTCCCTGGCATGCCGGCGAACGGCAGATACAAGAGGCGGTGGGCGTGGCCGACCGCATGGCCGTGGTCGGGCCGAAGGTGATCCGTGATCACCTGCCGGAACAGCACCGCGATTTCTACCCCTTGTTGCCTTACCTGATACTGGGTGCAGTGGACGAGCAGGGCCTCCCTTGGGCGACGATGATCGAAGGCGCCCCCGGTTTTGTACACTCGCCGGACCCGCAGAGCCTGCAGATCGACAGCCTGCCGTCCGCGACCGACCCGGCCCGCAACGCTTTGCGTGAGGGGGCAGCTGTCGGCCTGTTGGGCATCGACCTCAATACCCGGCGCCGTAACCGCATGAACGGCCGTGTCGGCGCACTCGATCACGACGGCTTCTCGGTCGATGTGGTGCACACCTTCGGCAATTGCCCCAAGTACATCCAACTGCGCCCGGTCGATGGCATCGCCCGTAAACCCGGCACCGTGGTCGAACGCTTCAACGACCTGGACGCAGCCGCCCAAACCCTGATCCGCAACGCCGACACGTTGTTCGTCGCCAGCTACGTCGAGCTGGACGGCCAACGTTCGGTGGATGTTTCTCATCGAGGCGGCAACACGGGTTTTGTGCGGGTCGAAGGCAACGTACTGACCATCCCCGACTTTGCCGGCAACCTGTTTTTCGCCACCCTGGGCAACCTGCAAGCCAACCCGGTGGCGGGGTTGTTGTTCATCGACTTTGAATCGGGGGACGTGCTGCAAGTGACCGGGCGCACCACGTTGATTCTGGACGGCCCGCAAGTGGCGCTGTTCGAGGGCGCCCAGCGTTTGTGGACGGTGACAGTGGAACAGGTGGTGCGCCGCCCGGCGGCGTTGGCGTTGCGGTGGCAGTTCGCGGAGTTTTCGCCGTTCAGTCTGGCGATGGGGAGTTGGTAGGCAGGCCTGGACCATAGTAGGCATTCGGGAACAACTGGTTGGTCATCTCGATGATCTTGCTTTGTGCATCGATAAACTTGCCCATTCGAGCGCCACCCGAGGTCGAGTCATACAGCGCCTTGCCCACCTGGCGGCCATTTTCAAACACCTGGATATCGGCATAGCTCATGTACAGCGCCAGGTCCCAGCTCCATTGACCAATGTAGGTCGTCGACAGGGCGCAACTGGCCGGAGGGGTGCCGGGTCTTAGCTCACGGGTCTGGAACCCTTTGCTGCGCAACTGCGCGGTGTAGGTGGTATTGAACCCGGCACGCAAGCCTTCGGCGGGGATCATGCAGATCTCAGGCGCCTGGGCGCCGCTGAAGGCAACCGGCGTGACGGTTTGCTTGATGCTGCAGCCAGCCAGGGTTAAGGCGACAAGCAAACAAGCGGGAGCTGTTATCAGGCGCATAGCGACGTCCATATCTTCAGTAGTGGCTTGATGATAGCAGTGAAGGTCTGATGGCGAGCGCAGCATTTCAGGCGCAAGGGATCATGTATAGGGGAGCTGGCTTGTCGGATCGCCGCACTGCTATCGCGGGCAAGCCCTAATCCCAGTCGGTCCAGACAAGCACTGTAACTGTGGCGAGGGAGCTTGCTCCCGTTGGGTCGCGAAGCGGCCCCAGCTCTATGTTTGAACAGATTGGGACTGCTACGCAGTCCAGCGGGAGCAAGCTCCCTCGCCACAGGGATTGCGTTGTCTGATGGAAGTGCGTGTTTGATCAGGCCACCGGTCATTCCCGGTTTAGCACCTCATCGACCAACAACTGCGCAATCTCGACCCTCCGCACCACCGCCGGCTCAGTCCGATAAAAAGGGCCTTCTACGCCATTCGTGCCCACCGGTTAACATTCAATTGCGCGACGCCCGGTGGTTAGCCGCGCGTTATAGGGCAATACTCCCTGAGGTTTCTGCCCCGAGGTTTGCACCATGAATGTACCGAGCCGCCTTGCGCTCCTGATTGCCACCGCGACTGTTCTCAGCGCCTGTGGCGAAGCGTCCAAATTACCGTTCCAAGCCGGAGTCGGGCCTGCGCCGCAACTGCCCGAACCCAGTACGTCCTTGATCCCCACGCTCAAGGTCTCCAAGGCCGTGGGCTGGCCCGATGGCGTGCAACCCACTGCGCCGCAGGGTTTCACCGTCACAGCCCTGGCCGAAAATCTCGATCACCCGCGCTGGGTCTACACCTTGCCCAACGGTGATGTGTTGGTCGCTGAAAGTAATCACCCACCCATGCCCGAAGGTGCCACCGACGGCGGCACGGGTGTGATCGCCTGGGCACGGCGCACGGCGATGGGGGTGGTGATGGGGCGTGTCGGCGCGGATACACCGAGCGCCAATCGCATCACCTTGCTGCGCGATGCCGACCACGATGGGCATGCCGAAGTGCGGACCGAATTCCTGAGCGGCCTGATGTCGCCGTTCGGCATGGCGCTGGTGGGCAACGACTTGTATATCGCCAATGCCGACGCGGTGGTCAAGGTGCCTTACACCCCAGGCCAGACCCACATCGACGCTACTCCGGTCAAGGTCACCGACCTGCCGGCCGGCATCAACCACCACTGGACCAAAAACCTGCTGGCCAACCCCGAAGGCACACGGTTGTATGTGACGGTGGGGTCCAACAGCAACGTCGGCGAAAACGGCCTCGACGCAGAGGAGGGGCGTGCGGCGATCTGGGAGCTGGACGTGGCCAGCGGTGAGAAGCGCCTGTTCGCCAGCGGCTTGCGCAACCCCAACGGCCTGGCGTGGAAGCCGGGTTCGACCCAGCTGTGGACGGTGGTCAACGAACGCGACGAAATCGGCAGCGACCTGGTGCCCGATTACCTCACCTCGGTGCAGGACGGCGCGTTCTACGGCTGGCCGTGGAGCTACTACGGCGGTCACGTCGATGTACGTGTGCAACCTCCACGCCCGGACAAGGTGGCCCAGGCTATCGCACCGGACTACGCCCTCGGCACCCACGTCGCGCCGCTGGGCCTGACCTTTTCCGATGCGCGCGGCATGCTGGCCGCCTTTGCCGATGGGGTGTTTGTCGGTGAACACGGCTCTTGGAACCGCAACCCGCAAGCGGGCTACAAGGTGGTGTTTATCCCGTTCAAGGACGGCAAACCGTCGGGTACCCCGGTCGACTTTCTCACCGGTTTTCTCAATGCAGAAGGCGAAGCGCAAGGTCGGCCGGTGGGTGTGACCTTGGATGAGCAGGGCGCGTTGCTGGTGGCAGATGATGTGGGGAACAAAGTGTGGCGGGTGACCCAGAGCAAACCCTGACCTTGATATGTTGCGGGATGTTGAACCGCCAGATTGAATGATGCCGTTGGGTTAGCCTTGTTTTCCTACCGACAACAAGGAAGCGTCATGCAACGACAGGTCATCAATCCCACGACGGTATTCAACTCCCTGCAATACGGCTTCAGCCAGGCCCTTGAGGTGCCACAGGGTCGGCGCATCATGCTGTCCGGCCAGGTGGGGGTGGATGCGGACGAGCGCACGGTCGGCCCAGGCATGGCCGAGCAGACTGCCACTGCGCTGGACAATATCCACAAGGTGCTGGCCGAAGTCGGCGGGGATCTGTCCCATGTGATCATGCTGCGGCTGTACATCGCCGAGTCCGCCCGCGACCAGCAGGAGCCTATCGCACAGGCGCTGCGCCAGCGCTTTCCGCACAACCCGCCGCCGTCCTCGTGGATTATCGTCAGCGGGTTGTCGTTGCCGGAGTGGTTGATCGAGATCGAGGCGGAGGCGGTGATTGCGCAGGCGTGAGTACACATCAGACGGTGGAGCAGGTGGGCTTTCTGTGGTGAGCGGGCTTATTGTGGTGAGCGGGCTTGCCCCGCGCTGGGGCGCGAAGCGGCCCTAAAACCAGGCGCCGAGGATTACCTGATACACCGCATTCTTCCGAACCAGGGGCCGCTTCGCGCCCCAGCGCGGGGCAAGCCCGCTCGCCACAGAAAGCCTCCTCACCACAACAAGCCCCTCACCCAAAAAGCGCTGGCCCGTAATCCGCACCCTCAGTACCGAATCATCACCGACTTCAGCTCGGTGTAATCCTCGATAAAGGCACTGCCAAACTCCCGTCCCACCCCCGACGACCTGCTGCCGCCAAACGGCACCGCCGGGTCGAGCAGTGTGTGCATGTTCACCCAGACGGTGCCGGCCTGGATCGCCGGCACCATGCGCAGGGCCTTGCCCAGGTCGTTGGTCCACAGGCTGGCGCTGAGGCCGTAGGGGCCGTTGTTCATCAGGGCGAGCAGTTCGTCTTCGCTGTCGTAGGGCAGGAAGGTGGCGATGGGGCCGAAGGTTTCTTCGTTGAGCAGGGTGTCGTTGATGCTGTTGGCCAGGATCACCGTGGGTTCGACGTAGCAGCCGGGACGGTCAATCAGGGTGCCACCGTGGATGATCGTATTGTTTTCGGCGCGGGCCTGGCTGAAGTAACCGAGCAATTTGAGTTGGTGCTGGTGGTGGGTGACCGGGCCGAATTCGGTGCGTTCATCCAGTGGCGAGCCAATGTTGAGGCGGCCGAGGCGCTGGCTGAGTGTGTCCAGTACAGCGTCCATTTGCGAGCGGTGCACAAAGAAGCGCTCGGCCGCCGCGCAGATTTGTCCCGAGTGCAAAAAGCCCGCCTCGATGATGCCGTCCACCGCCTTGTCCACGTCCACATCGCGCAGGAAGCCCGCGGCATTCTTGCCGCCCAGTTCCAACGTCGCACGGGTGAGGCCGGCGCCCATGGCGCTGCGGCCGACGGCGATGCCCGTCGACACGGAGCCGGTGAAGGACACTTTGTGGGTGCCAGGGTGTTCCACCAGGCCTTTGCCGACATGTCCGCCGCCGGTGAGCACGTTAAGCACACCGGCTGGCAACCCGGCTTCGACGGCCAGTTCAGCGATGCGCAGAAGGGTCAGCGGCGTGAATTCGCTGGGCTTGATGATGATGCTGCAGCCGGTCACCAGCGCCGAGGCGAGTTTCCAGATGGCGATCATGGTGGAGAAATTCCACGGCACGATGCCCACCACCACGCCCACCGGTTCACGCAAGGTGAACGCGGTGTAACGCTCGCCGTTGAACGAGGGCAGTGACGGGCTGAGGGTCTGGCCGCTGAGCTTGGTCGCCCAGCCTGCGTAGTAACGCAGGAAATGCGCGGCCTGGTCGACTTCGAACGCGCGGGCAATCTGGATGATCTTGCCGGACTGGCAGGTCTCGATCTGCGCCAGTTCTTCGCGGTTGCGTTCCAGCAAGTCCGCGAGCTTGAGCAGTACGTTGCCGCGTGTCGCGGGTAACGCCTGGGACCACAACTGGAAGCCACGGTTGGCGGAGTCCACCGCTGCGTCGATATCCGCCAGGTCCGCATCGGCCACCTGGGCGATCACCTCGCCGGTGGCCGGGTTGGTCACGGCCAGGGTCTGGCTGGAATGGCTGCGCACGTTGACGCCGTCGATGAACAGCCCATGGGACCGACGCAGAAAGGCTTCGACTTGGGGCAGCAGCGGGATATCACTCATGGCAGGTTCCTGGCAGTTCACAAAGGAAAGCCCGAGGGTAACCAAGGCACCGGGTCATGGCTTGACTCTGCCTGCCAGGCTTTATGCCTATGGCTGCCGTGCCTATGAAAAGTACAACCTTGCCTGCGGAACGTGCATTTTCCACCTGCGCGCGCCCATCGATACTGGCCCTGCATCAGGCGTCGTTCCTCAACCCGGAGCGCCCGCCGGACTTCCAATAATAAGCAGGGCCGTCCATGAAAAAGCCAAACCCGCTCCTTGAAGACCTCAAGCCCCTCCTGCCCCTGATTGCCGCGAATGCCACGCGAGCCGAGCAGCAGCGCCAAGTGCCGGATGAAAACATCGCCTTGCTCAAAAGCATCGGCCTGCACCGCGCCTTTCAACCCAAGGCCTTTGGCGGGCTGGAACTCTCGCTGCCCGAGTTCGCCGACTGCATCGCCTTGCTTGCCGGCAGTTGCGCCAGCACCGCCTGGGCCATGAGCTTGTTGTGCACCCACAGCCACCAACTGGCGCTGTTTTCGGCGCAGTTGCAGCAGGAGATCTGGGGCGAAAACCCGCACGCCACCGCCAGCAGCAGTATTGCGCCGTTTGGCCGGGTGGTGGAGGGCGAGGGCGGTGTGCACTTCAGCGGTGAAATGGGCTGGAGCAGCGGCTGTGACCATGGCGATTGGGCGATTGTCGGCTGCCGTCGGCAGAACGCCGAAGGCGGCCAGGATTACTGCTTCGCCGTGCTGCCGCGCAGTGACTACCAGATCCGTGACGATTGGTTCGCCGCCGGAATGAAGGGCAGCGGCACCAAGACACTGGTCATCGACAACGCCTGGGTGCCCGAACACCGGATCCAGAAAGCCAAGGACATGATGGAAGGCAAGTCCGCAGGTTTCGGCCTTTATCCCGACAGCCAGATTTTCTACGCGCCTTACCGCCCGTATTTTGCCAGCGGGTTTTCCACCGTCAGCCTCGGCGTGGCCGAGCGCATGCTGGAGGTGTTCCGCGAAAAAACCAAAAACCGCGTGCGTGCCTATACCGGTGCCGCCGTCGGCGCTGCGACGCCTGCGTTGATGCGCCTGGCCGAATCCACCCACCAGGTGGCCGCCGCCCGCGCATTCCTCGAAAAGACCTGGCAGGACCACGCGGAACACAGCGCCGCGCATCGCTACCCGAGCCGCGAAACCCTGGCGTTCTGGCGCACCAACCAGGCTTACGCGACGAAAATGTGCATCGACGCCGTGGACCGGCTGTTCGCAGCTGCTGGCGGCAATGCCTGGTTCGAACACAACGAAATGCAACGCCTGTTCCGTGATTCCCACATGACCGGTGCCCATGCCTACACCGACTACGACGTCTGCGCGCAGATCCTCGGCCGTGAGCTGATGGGCCTGGAGCCGGACCCGAGCATGGTGTAGCGCTTTCTTCCCCTCACAACAATCAGGGCGTCCATCCGATGGCGCCCGGGAGTCTTGCATGTCTGACAGCTGCCGTTTCGACCCACGGGCCTTTCGCCGTGCCCTGGGCAACTTTGCCACCGGCGTAACCGTGGTCACCGCCGCCACCGCGTCCGGGCGCAAGGTGGGCGTGACCGCCAACAGTTTCAACTCGGTGTCCCTCGACCCGCCGCTGGTGTTGTGGAGCATCGACAAACGCTCCAACAGCCATGAAGTGTTCGAAGAGGCCAGCCATTTTGCGGTGAATGTGCTGGCCGCTGACCAGGTGCATTTGTCCAACAACTTTGCGCGCCCCCGTGAAGACCGTTTCGCCCTGATCGAGTACGAACCGGGGGAGGGTGGCTCGCCGGTATTCGCCGATTGCTCGGCGCGGTTCCACTGCGAGAAATACCAGCAGGTGGACGGCGGCGACCACTGGATCATGATCGGCAAGGTGGTGGCCTTTGATGACTTCGGGCGTGCGCCACTGCTGTATCACCAGGGCGCTTATGCCGAGGTCCAGGCGCTGCGTCCGTGCGCGCCCGAGACGGTTCAGAACGGCACGGCGACCACCAACTGACTGTAGACGTTGGTGCCGTTGCCACCGACCTGGTTGCCGCCGGTCTCGGCATCCTTGTTGGGCTTGTAGAGGCCCAGCAGCGGCGTGATGATCAGGTGCTCGTTCACCGCCCACTCGGCGTACAGGTCCAGCTCGCGGCCATCCAGGTTGAGTTGGCCACGGGTGCTGACCGTGTTGTAGTCGAAGAACAACGCGCCGAGGGTAAGGTTTTCCAGCGGTTTGACCTTGAAGCCCACGTGCTGCACTGAGGTGTTGGTGTTGTAGGGGCCCGAGTAGTTGCCCGCCACTTCACCTTGCACCCAGGTGCCGTAGCCCCGGTTGAAGCCTGCGAACATTGCGTCCCAGTTCTTTGAATAGCGCGCGTAGCGGTAGGTCAGGTCCGGCGACCAGGGCAGGTCGCTGAAGGTGTAGCCGGCTTCGGCGTAACCGGCGTTCTGCTGGCTGTCGCGGCGATCCTGGCGGGCCAGTTCAAAGGCGAAGTGCGCGTTGTCGATGCCGGCATTGCCGGCGCCGCGCAGGCTGTAGAGGTTCATGCCCTTGCGTTGGCGCTGCACGTCGCTGGCGAAGCGCTCGTCCACGTCGATGCCGTGAATGTAAGTGAGCCCGAGGGTGCCCGGTGCGGCGCTGTATTCCAGGGTGCCGGCGGCCATTTCGGTCATGGCCTGGGCGGGGTTGTCGGACTTGATCCACATCAGGCTGCCATGCACGCCGTCCTTGCCGCCCAGGCGGATCACGGCGGTCTTGTCGAACGCATGACGCGCGGCGATGTAGTAGGCGCCGCCACGGTTGAATTCCCCATCGCCCACGCCCTTGCCGAGGTTGGGGCCGTCATCATTGATCAGGAAACCGTCGCCCAGCATGATGATTTGGCGGCCGAACGACAGGTCCACGCCGTCCTTGCCCAAAGCCGGGAACAGATCGCCGGAGCGCCAGCCGGCAAAAGCTTCGTCAAACTTGGTGGTGCGTTCCTTGCCGGTGGTGACCCCGGATGCATCGCCATCGCCCCAAGTGCCGGAACTCACCAGGTTGGCCGTGCCATACACGCTGCCCAAGGCGCCGAAGCGCTGGTCCACGCTCACGCCGTACTTGATAAACGCCTCGCGCCAGGTGGAACCGCCGCTGCGCCCATCGTAGTTCTTCGGGCTGTTGAACATCCCGTATACGGCGAGGAAGTTGCCGGTGACCGTGGTGTCGGCATCGGCATACAACTCGATGGCCTGGGCCTGGCCCATCAGCAGCGCAATGCCCAGGCCGACCGCCTGGCGCAGGTGACGATTTTTCAGTGTGTGCTCCATTGTTATTGTCCCCATCTTGGTTAAGAGTGAGGGCGCATTAGGGCGAGCGCGGGGGGCGAAGTCTTTTCTCTGCGTGCCAGGGAATTGACCCAGGCCGCCACGCCCTACGCTGTGGCAGGGAGCAACAAAACCGGCGGCAGACAGGGGCAAGACGATCAACGTGAGTGGGGCGCAGAGTGCTGACACATTAAAAAAAACCGCTTTCGAGGACCCCATCATGTCGATCAACGACCGACTCACCGCGCACCTCAACCGGGGCACGGTAGGTTTTCCCACCGCCTTGGCCAGCACCATTGGCCTGATCATGGCCAGCCCGGTGATCCTCACCGCCACCATGGGCTTTGGCATCGGCGGCAGTGCGTTCGCCCTGGCGATGCTGATCGCCGTGGTGATGATGCTCGCCCAGGCCACCACCTTCGCCGAGGCCGCCTCGATCCTGCCCACCACCGGCTCGGTGTACGACTACATCAACTGCGGCATGGGGCGGTTTTTCGCGATCACCGGCACCTTGTCGGCCTACCTGATCGTGCATGTGTTCGCCGGCACTGCCGAAACCATCCTGTCCGGGGTCATGGCCCTGGTGAACTTCGAGCACCTCAACACCTTGGCGGAATCGGCCGGTGGTTCGTGGTTGCTCGGCGTCGGCTTTGTGATCGTCTTTGGTGTGCTGAACGCGTTTGGCGTCAGCGCATTTGGCCGAGCGGAAATCATCCTCACCTTCGGCATGTGGACGACCTTGATGGTGTTCGGCGTGCTGGGCCTGATCGCCGCGCCCGCCGTGCAGTTGGACGGCTGGTTCGGTGAGTCGCTGGTGGGCACCGACCTGATCACCGTGCTGTCGTTGGTGGGCATGGCGATGTTCATGTTCGTCGGCTGCGAATTCGTCACACCGCTGGCGCCAGACCTGCGCCAATCGGCCAAGGTCATGCCGCGCGCCATGATGCTCGGGCTGATGGGGGTGGCCACGTGCATGTTCATCTACGGCGCAGCGATGAAACGCCAAGTCGAAAACGTGGTACTCGATGCCGCCTCCGGCGTGCACCTGCTGGACACACCCATGGCCATCCCCAAATTCGCCGAGCAGGTGATGGGCCAAATCGGCCCGCTGTGGCTGGGCATCGGCTTCCTGTTTGCCGGCGCGGCCACCATCAACACCTTGATGGCCGGCGTGCCACGCATTCTCTACGGCATGGCGGTGGATGGCGCGCTGCCCAAAGTTTTCACCTACCTGCACCCACGCTTCAAGACACCGCTGCTGTGCATCCTGGTGGCGATGCTGATTCCCTGCCTGCACGCGCTGTACCTGGGCGGCAACACTGACAACATCATGCACCTGGTGCTGGCGGCGGTGTGCGCGTGGAGCTTTGCCTACCTGCTGGTGACGATCTCGGTGGTGAGCCTGCGCATCCGTCGGCCGGACCTGCCACGGGCGTATCGCTCGCCGTGGTTCCCACTGCCACAGATCGTGTCGAGCATCGGCATCCTGCTCGGCATGTGGTTCATCACGCCGCCGGGCATGAACCCGGCGGACATCTACGTGCCGTTCGGTGTGATGTTGGGCGGCACCGCCGCGTACGCGCTGTTCTGGACCCTGGTGGTGCAGAAGGTCAACCCCTTCAAACCGGCCGCCGTGGAGGACGTATTGGCAAAGGAATTCAGTCATCAACCGGAGCTGGCCAATGAGCGTTATGGCGACTTTGCGGCAAAGACTGTTTGAACTGTTTCGCGCCGATCGCGCGCCGGCAGGCTATCGACCGGGAGTGACCCTGGCGCACCTGCGGCGCAACCTCGGGTTGGCGACACTTGAAGTGGACGGCGTGGCGTTCGGGATTGTCGAACGCACCGAGTCGCAGTTGTTGATGCACCTGGTGCTGACTGAGTTTGTTCTGCGTGTGCCTGCTGCGACAGAAGGCACCGCGAGCTTCGAAGTGCACCATGGTGGCGCGATTCGACGCACTGGCATTCGTGTACGGCGCCGCTCCGGCAATCAGGCATTGGGGCGTGAGTTGCAGGCGCGCCTGATCGCGGACGACGGGGTGTTCCAGGCGCTGATGCCGCTGGATTTCAAGCGCCTGCGCATCGAGCTGCAAGGTCAGCAATGGTGTGTGCGCCTGGAGCATATGGGCGGCAGTGAAGTGGTCAATCGGTTACCGGCCTTTCGACGCTACATCGCCTTGAGTCCTGCGCAACGCAGTCACTTGCTCGCGGCGCTGGCCGGATTGAATCGCGTGTTGTCGAACCTCTGATTGGCATCATTAGTGCTTCTGCAAAGGGCAAACAGGTTGTTGTTGCGTGCATATAGATAACATGTTAACTATTGCACCAGAACAACAAAAAGAATCCATTGCGGAGACACCCCATGAGCATCCCACAGCATGCCCACGACGGGCTGGACACCTGGACCCGCGACCTACGCGCCGCGTGCGGTTACTTCGACACCGAACTGGCATTCAACCGCTCGTTGTTCATCGGCGAGATCAAAGACCTGCCACGCGGCGTCGCGATCCTGCGCACCAATGCCGGGCTGATCAAACGCCCGGCGCACCACGCCGACCACGACAACGACCAGGATTGCTTCCTCGTCAGCCAGCGCAGCGGCTACTCACAGATCGTACAGAACGGCCAGACCCTGCAACTGGCCCCCGGCGAGATGCTGCTGATGGACTCGGTAGGCTCCATCGAAATCACCCCCTTTGGCCTCATCGAACACGCCTCGCTGTCCCTGTCACGCCCGCAAGTGTGCAAGCACCTGGGCGGCGACGCGCGCGCCTTCGGCAAGATCTCCTCGACCAAGGCCTGCGGACGCATGCTGCATGTACTGATGGACCAACTCTGCAAGGACGACACCGAAGACGGCGCAGGTGAAGTGGAGGCGCTGCAAAGCGCTTTCGTGTCGCTGCTCGGCTCGGCGCTGGAGCAGGGCGACGAATGCCGCGAAGGCTTGGCACTGTTGCAGGGCAACAACCTGCGCAGCTATGTGCAGAAGGTTATCGATGAATCCCTGAGCCAGCCCGGCCTCAGCCCGATCGGCCTGGCCAATCGGCTGAACATTTCAGTGCGCCACCTGTACCGTCTGTTCGAAGAGCAGGACGACAGCGTCTGCCGCTACATCCAGCGCGCGCGACTCAAACGCAGTGCGGATGACTTGACCAACCCGTTCCTGCGCAGCGAGTCGATCACCTCGATTGCCTACAAGTGGGGTTTTACCGATTCGGCGCATTTCAGCCGGTCGTTCAAGAAGCAATTCGAGGTGTCGCCCAAGGATTTCCGTTCGAGCCGGATGCAGGCGGTAGGGGCGTAGGCGGGTCAGACTTCTGGCAGGGTGGACCCACCGTCCACCACCAGGGTCTGCCCGGTGATGTAGCTGGCGAGGTCGGAGGCGAGGAACAGCATGGCCCCGGCGATATCCGCCGCCTCGCCCAGGCGCCCAAGTGGCACGCGGCTGGCGATGCTGTCATTCAGCGTCGTATCACCCAGGTTACCCATCGCCGGTGTGGCAATCATGCCCGGTTCCACGCCATTGACCCGCACCTTCAACGGCGCCAGCTCCAGCGCCGCATTGCGGATAAACCCGTTGACCCCGGCCTTGGACGCCGCGTAGTGACTGAGGCCCGGATAACCGACACGGTTGCCGGTCACCGAAGAGGTCACCAGCACGCAGCCTCGGCCTTGTTCGCGAAACGCCGGCAACGCAGCCTGGGTCAGCCAGAACAGCGCCGACAGGTTGACCGCCAACGTGCGATGCAGGATGTCCGGGGTGATGTCTTCAAAGGCCGTCAGCGGAAAATACCCGGCGTTGTGCACCAGGATATCCAGTTGTGGCAGCCCTTGAACGCACTCGAACACCGCCTGTGCTTCGGCCAGGTCGACGCCTACTGCTTCAACCCGATAGCCCTGCGCGCATAACTCGGTCGCCACGGCCTGAGCCTGTTCCAACTGGCGATCAGCAATCACCACCTGCGCGCCACGCAGGGCAAACGCCTCGACGATGCCCCGGCCGATTCCCTGAGCGCCGCCGGTGACCAGCACCCCTTGCCCGCTGAAATCCAGGTCACGCATGGTCATTCTCCAAGTGAGCGAACGCCAGGGTGGGTACATCGACAATGCTTGAACCGCCGTCTGCTACCAACGTCGCTCCGGTAATGATCGATGCATCACTGGACGCCAGGAAGCGACACACCTTGGCGATCTCTTCGGCACTGGCCGCACGGCGCAGCGGCACGTCGGCGCAGACCCGGTCATAGGCCTGCTGCAGCGTGTCGCCATAGGCGTCCATCAACGGCTGCATCTCCGCATCGGCCATGGGCGTATGCACCCAGCCGGGGCACACCGCGTTGACCCTGACACCGTGCGGTCCGTAGTCACGCGCCAGCGAGCGATTGAGCCCGAGCAACGCATGCTTGGCCGTGGTGTAGCCGCACACCTCAGGCCCCGCCGCCAAGGAGGCGATGGAGCCGATCAACACGATGTTCCCCGCGCTTTCCTGCAACAGCGGCAAGCAGGCGCGGGCGCTGTAGAACGCGCTGTCCAGGTTGCTGCGCAGGGCCCTTTCCCAGGTGGCGGGGCTGGTCTGGGTCGCGCTGCCCAGGCCATGCCCGCCGGCACAGGCCAGCAGCACATCGAGGCGTCCATAACGCTCGCGGATCTGTTGGAGAAACCCGTCCCAGGTCTGCGGGCAGGCGGCATCGCCCACCAGGATCAGGCCGCCAGTGTCCTGCGCCACCTGTTCCAATGGCTCACGGCGCCGCCCGATCAACACCAGGCGTGCGCCTTCCTGGGCATACAGGCGGGCACACGCGGCGCCGATCCCTGTACCGCCGCCGGTGATCACCACCGTGCGCGGCTCAGTCATCGGGATACTCCGTGCGGTTGAGTACCTGGCAGTACGAGCTGATCGGGAAGTTCGACAGCGCATCGAAGGACGCGCCCGCATAACCGAAGATCTTGCCGTCACTGCGGTGCTGCTGCAGGTCGATCAGCACCAGGCCGAGGGTGGGCACAATCTTCTCCTGCCACACGAACAGGTACAGCTGCTCGGCGATCTTGTAGTAATGGCAGCGGTCGGTGTCGCACAGGCCTTGCTCCACGCCCTTGAGGCACTGCCAGGCGTAGAAGCGCTCGTTGAGGTAAATGTGTTCGTAGACTTCGCTGGGGCTGTAGCGGTATCGGTTGCGCAGGCCCACCAGTTCGTCGGTGGGCGCGTGCAGGCAGAGGCCGGTCTGCCATGGGCGGTCGAGGCTGCCGTGGAGGAAGTCGACTTCGACCGAGGTCAGCGGTTTACCGGCGAGGGCGCGGTGATAAAGACCCTCGTGGGTCTCGGCCGGGTCCGGCAGGCGCCCGATCACTGCCGTGAATGAGGCGTTCGGCGTGTCCAGTACCAGGCTGATCGACCAGCTGTGCCCGGCCTCATGCTTGATGAAATCCACCAAATACACGCCTGGGCGGATCGAAGTGGCGCGATACGCCGCACTGCCGCTGGAGTGGCCGTCGGCAGCATGCCAGGCCAGGCGGTCCTGCTCGAAGCGGTGCTCGATCTGCCAGCCGTTGGCGAAGTGCAGGGTGAACGTCTGGCCCGCCAATTCGGCGAGGTTGGGCAGGATGAACGCGTCCGGGGCAAAACCGTCGGCCAGCGCCCCTACGGTGATCCAGTCAGAAGAACTCGTCATGGCCACGTCTCCCTTACACGACGGCAAAGTAGTGTTTGACGAAGCTTTCGCTGAGCACTTCCCACAACACCGGCGTGCCCTTGGTCACGAACCAACTGTCACCGGCCTTGTAGCGCGTGGTTTGGCCAGTGGATTCGTCGGTGAGCAGCACTTCGCCGGTCACCACCGTGGCTTGTTCGGTGAACGGGTAGACCATGCGGAACTTGCCCTGGGTGGTGCCGAAATAGGCGCTGCTGACCGGGTCGGTGGGCGCGCTGAAGGTCATTTTGCCGAAGGCGCGCACTTCACCTTCGAGAATCTGCGAGCCGAGGTCGGCCACGGTGCCCCAGGGATCGAGTTCCGACAGCTGGATGTTGTGTTTGAGCGTAGTGAGGGTCATGGCAGTTGCTCCTGATGAGGAAAAAAGGGGGTTAGCGGCGCCCGTTCCAATAACCGGACAGTTGGTGCCAGGATTTGCCCGCCGTCAGCAGCAAGGGACGGATCGCGTCCTTGCCGAGGATGGTCGGGCGATGAATCGAACTGACCAGGTCATAGCGCGCCGAGCCTTCGCTCATGCCTTCGGCCAGGACCTTGCAGATAATGTGACTGGGGGTCACGCCGAAGCCGGAATAGCCCTGCACGAAAAACGCGTTGCTGCGCCCCGGCAAGGTGCCGATCTGCGGGAACAGGTTGGGGCTGCACGCCATCGGGCCGCCCCAGGCCAGGTCGATCTTTACGTCCTTGAGGTAGGGGAAGATCTTCAGCATGAGGTTGCGGTTCCACGCCTTGAGGTCGCCGGGAATGTGCTCCACCAGCGGCGTGGCGGCGCCGAACAGCAGGCGGTTCTCATTGGTGACGCGGTAGTAGTCGATCACCGGGCGGATGTCGCTGTAGGCCCCGCGAATCGGGCTGATGCGCTGGATCAGCTCTTCGGACAATGGCTCGGTCATCATCTGGAACGCGTAGGTGTTGATGGTCGAACGGTGCAGCTCCGGCTCCAGCTTGTTGAGGAAACTGTCACAGGCCCACAGCAACTTGCTGGCGCGCACCGAACCGCGCCCGGTGCGCACAGTGATGCGCTCGCCGTAGCTGACCTCCAACGCCGGGCTGTTCTCGAAAATCCGCACGCCATGGCTGGCCAGTGCGGTGGCTTCGCCCAGCAACAGGTTCAGCGAATGCACGTGCCCACCGCCCATGTGCAGCAGGGCGCTGCTGTAGGCTTTGGAACCAATGATCTGCTGCACGTCGGAACCGCCGAGAAAGCGGATCTCGTGCTGGCTGTTGATCGACTTGAAGTCCTTTTCCCAGGCGCGCAGGGTTTTTTCCTGGCGGGCGTTGAAGCCCATGTAGCCGTAGCCGTGGCAGAAGTCCGCGTCGATGTTGTACTTGGCGATGCGGCTCTTGATGATGTCGGCGCCCAGGTCGCTGATCTCGAACACCTGGCGCAGGCCGTCTTCCCCGACGTCTTTCTTGATCTTCTCCAGATCATGGCCGATGCCTGCCATGATCTGCCCGCCATTGCGGCCCGTGCCACCGAAGCCCAGGTAACGCGCTTCAAGCACGACGATATTGGTGAGGCCTTTTTCCGCCAGTTCCAGGGCCGTGTTGATGCCGGAGAAACCGCCGCCGATCACCACCACATCGGCGTCGATGTCCTGTTCCAGGGTCGGGAAGCTGAGGTTGTATTTCTTGGTGGCGGTGTAATACGTGGGGGTTTCGATGTTGATCATGGCGCAGCCTGAAAAGGTGAAGGAAGGCTCTAAAGCGGATGCCTCCATTAGGGGCCCTGGCGGGATGGAAGTCTTGATCCTGCGTGCCCAGGCTTTTGATTCTGCGCGCCATGGGCGGTGCGCTAGACAAGTTATAGCGCGCTCGCCGGCCGGGAATGCTAGAGTTTCGTTAAATTATTAACTAAATACTTCGTGACCCTGATCCTATGCTCAAACCTCGCCAGTCCCTGACCCTGACCCTGTTGCAAGCCCGCGAAGCCGCGATGAGTTTTTTCCGTCCGTCCTTGAACGAACACGGCCTGACCGAACAGCAATGGCGGATCATCCGCATCCTTGAACAGTACGGTGAGCTGGAGATCTACCAGTTGGCGGAACTGGCCTGCATCCTCAAGCCGAGCATGACCGGCGTGCTGGTACGCATGGAAACCGCCGGCATGGTGCACCGGCGCAAAGCCGAGCAGGATCAGCGCCGGGTGCTGGTGACATTGGCCGACAAGGGCAAGGCGAGTTTCGAGTCCATGAGCCAATGCATGGAGGCCAACTACCAGCGTTTGCAGGATCAGTTGGGCGAAGAGAAGTTGCAGACCCTGTTGGGTCTGCTGGATGACTTGAAGAACATCAACCTCAAGCGTTGAGCGGCTTCAATACACGCCGCCGCCATGGGGTGGCGCCGGCGTGCCCTTGAATGTCCCGGCCAGCGCCTGCAACCCGCGCATCAACACCGTGGTGTCCACGCCGACTGCGATAAACGTCGCGCCCAACTCAATGTAGCGCCGCGCCAGGCTTTCATCCGCACTGAGTATCCCCGCCGCCTTGCCCGACTGCACGATGCGCCCGATGGCGTGCTCAATCGCCGCCTGCACCTCGGGATGCCCAGGATTGCCGCGATGCCCCATCGACGCACTCAAATCCGCCGGGCCGATAAACACGCCGTCTACGCCCTCGACGGCAGCAATCTCATCCAGGTTCGCCAGGCCCTCAAGGTTTTCGATCTGCACCAGCAGGCACATCTGTTCATCCGCCAGATCGAGGTAGCCAGGGATGCTGTTCCAACGTGAAGCCCGCGCCAGTGCACTGCCCACACCCCGAATCCCTTGGGGTGGATAACGCATCGCACGCACCAGCTCGCGGGCCTGGGCGGCACTTTCGACCATGGGCACCAGCAGGGTCTGGGCGCCGATATCCAGCAGTTGCTTGATCAACGCACTGTTGCCGATCACCGGGCGGATCAGTGCCTGGCTGGGGTAGGGCGCTACGGCCTGCAACTGGGCGAGCATGCCTTGCAGGTGGTTGGGCGCGTGTTCGCCGTCGATCAGCAGCCAGTCGAAACCGGCGTTGGCGGCCAATTCCGCGCAATAGGCGTCGGCCAGGCCGAGCCACAGGCCAATCTGTACCTCGCCGTTGCGCAGGCGTTGTTTGAAGCGGTTGATGGGCATGTCCATGACAATCCTCCAGGGTTCAGACAAAGCGGCAGGCAATCGAGCCGAGCAGGTCGTAGTCGACGTGGAAGGTGTCGCCAGGGCGGGCCGCGACCGGGCGCGTAAACGAGCCGCCGAGGATGATCTGTCCCGGCAGCAGGGTCACGTCATAGGGCGCCAGTTTGTTTGCCAGCCAGGCCACGCCCTTGGCCGGGTGGTTGAGCACGGCGGCGGAAACGCCGGACTCCTCGATCACGCCATTGCGGTATAGCACCGCGGGCACTTTGCGCAGGTCAATCTCGGTGGGACGCACGGCACGGCCGCCCAGCACCACGCCGGCATTCGCCGCGTTGTCGGAGATGGTGTCGAAGACCTTGCGCGTCGCGTGGGTGTGCGGGTCGACCTGCTGGATGCGTGCGTCGATGATCTCCAGCGCGGGGATCACCCATTCGGTGGCGTCGAGCACATCGAACACCGTGCAGTTCGGGCCCTTGAGGGGTTTGCCGAGGATAAACGCCAGCTCCACTTCCACCCGCGGCACGATGAACCGTTCGAAGGGAATGTCGCTGCCTTCGTCGAAGAACATGTCATCGAGCAGGGCGCCGTAGTCCGGTTCGGTGATGTTTGACGAAACCTGCATGGCCCGCGAGGTGAGGCCGATCTTGTGGCCCTTCAGCGTGCGGCCGTCCTGGATCTTTTGCGCAACCCAGGCACGCTGGATCGCGTAGGCGTCTTCAAGGGTGATGCCGGGGTAGTCGAGGGAAAACTGGCGCACCTGTTCGCGGCTGCGTTCGGCGCGGTCCAGGTGGGCAGCGGCCGCAAGAATTTGTTGGGAGTCGAGCATGGCAACGGTCCTTAACGGGGATTGACGATGGCGGCGTGGGTGCGCAGCACCAACAGACCGCCGAGGGCGATAAATGCAGCGAGTACGTACAGCGCCAGACTGGCGCTCTGGGTGGCGTCGCGCATCCAGCCGATCAGGTACGGCGCAAGAAACGCGGCGACGCCGCCGAACGAACTGATCATGGCGATGCCGGCCGCCTGGGTGGTGTTGGAGAGAAACGCCGGCGGCAGTTGCCAGAACATCGGCAAGGCCGCGCTGGCGCCCATGCCGGCGACCACCAGCCCGCCCATCACCAGCAGCGGGTTGTCCGGCGCCAGGCCCGCCACGGCGATGCCGACGGCCGCCATCAGCAGCGGCACGCACAGGTGCCAGCGCCGTTCGCGGTGGCGGTCGGACGAACGCCCGCAGCCGATCATGAAGAAACACCCGGCCAGGTACGGCACGGCGCTGAGCAGGCCGACCTGGCTGTCGCGGCCGATACCGGCGCCGTGGATCAGCGTGGGCATCCAGAACGCCAGGGTGTTCACCGCCAGCATCACCGCGAAATACACCGCCACCAGCAACCACACCTGCGGGTCACGCAGGATGCCGCCGAACGAGGTGATGGTCTTGCGCTGTTCTTCACTGCGCAGTTGGGTGTGCAGCTGAAGTTTTTGCTCAGCCGTCAGCCAATTCACCGAGTCGAAACTGTCCGGCAACCACTTGAGTACCACCAGCCCGAGCAGCACCACCGGCAGGCCCTCGATCAGGAACATCCACTGCCAGCCGCGCAGGCCGCCTACATCATGGAAGTGTTCAAGGATCGCCCCGGACAACGGCCCGCCCAGCACGCCGGCCATGGGCACCGCAATGGCAAACAACGCCGTGACCTGGGCGCGGCGGCGTGCCGGGTACCAGCGGTTGAGAAACACCAGGATGCCTGGGAAAAAACCGGCCTCGGCCACCCCCAGCAGAAAGCGCAGCACATAGAAACCCCGGGCGCTCTCCACCCACAGCATGCCGGTGGACAGCAGGCCCCACACCACCATCAGGCTGGCGATCCAGCGCCGGGGGCCGACGCGGTCCAGCGCCAGGTTGCTCGGCACGCCAAACAGCGCATAGGCGATAAAGAACAACCCGGCGCCGAAGCCGTACACCGTGTCGCTGAAGTGCAGGTCGCTGCTCATCTGCATCTTGGCGAAGCCGATGTTGATGCGGTCCAGGTGGGCGAACAGGTAACACACCAGCAACAGCGGCATCAGGCGCCAGGTCACTGAACGATGGGTACGGTCGTGCTCGGCCAGCACGCGGCTGGCAGTCGATTGGGCTGTGCTCATGATGTTGTACTTTTTGTCTGAGAGGCCGTGAAGGGAGCGACGGGATCTATCCCGTCGGGTTATTCAGGAACGCATGCACGTTGTTCTGCTTGAAATTCAGCTGCGGGTGCAGCTCGACCATCTCGAAGGACAGCGCTAGCAAGCGTTGCGCCTGCAGCTCGGCGAAGTGCGTGGTGATCACAGCAAACAACGCCTCGGCCACCGCCTGGCGCGTGGCCAGGTCGCGACCGTGGCCGACCTTGAGGGTCATGTGCACAAACGCGTAGTCGTGCTTGCCATCGGCCATGCGCCAGGCGTCCAGGCGCACGCCACGGCTGCGGATACCGCCGAGGGGGAACACGCCACTGTCTCCCAGCACGCGGTGGACCTGTTCAAAGAGGCCGGGCAAATCGGCCTGTTGTTCGATGTTGTCGGTGTACTCGGCGATAAAGTGCGGCATGGGTTTCTCCCAGGTTTACAGCGGGAAAATCGCGTTGATCTGACCGGTGCCCGAACTGCCGAACGGCGGCGTGATGATCTCTGCGGGCTTGGCATAATCCGGCCCACCAAGCAGCCCCAGGAGCATGGCGGTGTCGTGCATCTTGCCTTCGCCGAAGCAGTGTTCGGCGTAGTCCGGCAGCATCGCGTAGAACTCCTTGAAGCGGCCTTGCTTCCACATCTCCACCACATGCAGGTCTACCTGCTTGTCGAACTCGCGGGTCCAGTTGTGGATATTCGCTTCGGCTTGGCGGTCATCCGAAAAACGGTGGGACAGCGAACCGGAGGCCAACACCAGCACCTTGCGGTCACTCTTTTCGATGGCCCGGCGCACAGCGGCACCGAATGCAAAGCTGTCTTCCAGGCGATGCCATGCGCACCAGGCGGCGATGGAAATGACTTTGAATTTCTCATCCTCCGGCACCCCCATGTGCATGTAGCGCATGGGCACCAGCGTGCCGTATTCCAGCTCCAGGCTCGGGATGTTATGGGCCATGCTGCGCACGCCGGCCGCGTTGGCCTCGGCGGCGATCAACTCGCCCAGCGCGGGGCAGCCGGGGTAGGCGTAGTCCATGTTCTTGATGAAGTGCGGCAGCTCGTTGCTGGTGTAGGTGCCCTGGAACTGCTCGCCACAGTTGACGTGGTAACCACTGTTGACCAGCCAGTGCACATCGAACACCACCGCCGTGTCGGCGCCCAGTTCGCGGGCGCGACGGCCGATTTCCTTGTGCCCGGCAATCGCCGCTTCGCGACAGCCGTGATGCTTGCCGGGCAGTTCCGACAGGTACATCGACGGTACGTGGCAGATCTTCGCCGCCAGGACCACTTCGCCCATGATGATTCTCCTGAATTATTGTTGTCTTGAGGCCTACATCTGTTGTGGCGAGGGAGCTTGCTCCCGCTGGGCTGCGCAGCAGCCCTCTTGGCGGCCGCTGCGCAGCCGAACGGGAGCAAGCTCCCTCGCCACAGGGATAATTTCATCCCATTTCATACACCCCAACGCGGGATGTGATGGCTGCCCATGGAAATGCACACGTTCTTGATCTCGGCAAACACTTCGAAGCTGTACTGGCCACCTTCACGCCCGGTGCCGGAGCCTTTGACCCCGCCGAACGGCTGGCGCAGGTCGCGTACGTTCTGGCTGTTGATAAATACCATGCCGGCTTCAATCCCGCGCGCCAGGCGATGGGCCTTGCCAATGTCCTGGGTCCAGATGTAGGAGGCCAGGCCGTACTCGGTGTCGTTGGCCAATTGCAGGGCCTCGGCTTCGTCCTTGAACGGGATCAGGCACACCACCGGGCCGAAGATTTCTTCCTGGGCGATGCGCATCTTGTTGTTCACGTCGGCAAACACGGTCGGCTGGATGAACTGGCCTTTGCTCAAATGCGCCGGCAGGTTGGCCGGGCGTTCCAGGCCGCCGGCAAGCAGGGTGGCGCCTTCCTCGAGACCAATCCTGATGTAGCCCGTGACCTTGTCGTAATGCGCCTGGGTGATCATCGAACCGACTTGGGTCTTTGGATCCTGCGGGTCACCGACGATCAACCGTTTGGCGCGCGCCGCGAATTCGGCGATGAACTGCGGGTACACGCTTTCCTGGATAAAGATCCGGCTGCCGGCGGTGCAGCGCTCGCCGTTCAAGGAAAAAATGGTGAACAGCGCCGCGTCGAGGGCGCGCTCCAGGTCGGCGTCCTCGAAGATCAGCACCGGCGACTTGCCGCCCAGCTCCATGGAGTACTTCTTCAGGCCGGCGGTCTGCATGATCTTCTTGCCGGTGGCGGTGCCGCCGGTAAAGGAAATCGCCCGCACGTCCGGGTGGCGCACCAGCGCGTCGCCGGCCGTGGCGCCGTAGCCCTGGATCACGTTGAGCACGCCGTTGGGGATGCCGGCTTCCACCGCCAGGCGTCCCAGTTCATTGGCGGTCAGCGGCGACAGTTCGGACATCTTCAACACCGCCGTATTGCCCAGGGCCAGGCATGGTGCGGTCTTCCAGGTGGCGGTCATGAACGGCACATTCCACGGCGACACCAACCCGCACACGCCTACCGGTTGGTAGAGCGTGTAGTTGAGCATCTGGTCGTCCACCGGGTAGCTGTGGCCGTCCATGCGCGTGCAGACTTCGGCAAAGAAGTCGAAGTTGTGCGACGCCCTTGGGATCAGCACGTTTTTGGTCTGGTGGATCGGCAGGCCGGTGTCGAGGGTTTCCAGCTCGGCCAGGTGCGGCACGTTCTGTTCGATCAATTCACCCAGCTTGCGCATCAGGCGTGCGCGCTCCTTGGCCGGGGTGTTGGCCCATTTTGGGAAGGCCTCTTTGGCGGCTGCCACGGCTTGGGCGACTTCTTGCGCACCGCCGCTGGCAACCTCACCCATCGCTTCGCCGGTGGCCGGGTTGTAGTTGGTGAAGGTGTCTTTGCTTTCGACCTCGCGGCCGTTGATCCAGTGTTTGATCATGCTGCTTACGCCTCTTTCCGGGCAGAGAAGAACTCCGCCTCGCTGACAATTCGGTTGACCAGGCGGCCCACGCCTTCGACTTCCACCACCACTTCATCGCCGGGTACCACGTCGGCCAGGCCTTCGGGCGTGCCGGTGGCGATCATGTCGCCGGGTTGCAGGGTCATGAAGCTGGACAGGTATTCGATGAGGTACGGAATATCGAAAATCATGTCGCGGGTGCTGCCCTCCTGGCGCAGTTCACCGTTGATCCAGGTGCGCAGGGTCAGGTTGCCGGGGTCGGGCACATCGGCCACATCGACGATCCACGGGCCGACCGGAGTGGTGGCGTCGCGGTTTTTCACGCGCAGGTTGGGGCGGTAGTAGTTTTCCAGGTAGTCGCGGATCGCGTAGTCGTTGCACACCGTGTAGCCGGCCAGGTAGTCGAGCGCATCGGCACGTTTGACGTTGCGTGCGGCCTTGCCGATCACCGCCACCAGCTCGCACTCGTAGTGCATGTAGGCGACATTGTCCGGGCGCCAGGTGACCTGGCGGTGGCCGGTGTAGGTGCCGACGGACTTGATGAAGGCCAGCGGCTCGGTCGGTGGCGTGAAGGCCAATTCGGCGGCGTGATCGGCGTAGTTCAAGCCGAGGGCGAACATGTTGCCGGTGGCTGGGGGCAGCCACTCGACCTGATCCTCCGCGAGCAGGCGACCGTCGTTCAGGCGCACGGCATTGTCGGCTTCTACCTGCACCGCGTGGATTTCATTTTCAAAACGAATGCGCGCGCGTTTCATGCCGGGGTCTCCGCTTGAATATGACTGACCAGGCGGCCCACGCCGCTGATTTCGACCTCAACCTTGTCGCCGGGCAGCACATCGACACGGCCTTCGGGCGTGCCGGTGATCAGCACGTCGCCGGCGTGCAGGGTCATGAACTCGCTGATCTCGGCGATCAATTGCGGGATGTCCCGCACCCAGTTAGCGGTGGAGTTTTCCTGGCGCAGTTCACCATTGACCCACAGCTTTAGGCTCAGCTGATTGGGGTTGTCCACCTGTTCCCGTGGCACCAACGCCGGCCCCAGCGCGCAGAACCCATCGCGGCATTTGGCTTTGACGGCGGGGCGGTAGTAGCTGTCTTCCGGCAGGCTGAATTCGTTGACCACCACATAACCGGCCACATGGGCCATGGCATTGTCCAGGCTGACGCGGCTGGCGCGCTGGCCGATCACCACGCCTAACGCAGGACCGGGTTGCAGGCGTTCACCCTGAGGGTGCAGCACCACCGCATCGTGCTGGTTGCGCGTGTTCGGGGTCTTGATAAACAGCACCGGCTGGGTCGGCGGCTTCTGGTAGGGCGCCTGCTGGAAGGCGGCGAGATGCTGGTCCAGCAGGCCCTGGTAGTTCAGCGCAACGCCAAACAGGGTGCCGCTGGCAACATCATGCAGGGTACGGCTCATGCGTTTCTCCTGGCGGTGGCGACTGCTGCATAGGCAGTTCGTTAAGTTGTTAACGTTATAATTAATATGTTAACTACCGTCAAGCGTGGCAAAATCCGGTGGCATTCAAATAACAACAAGGGGGCAGCGTGCAGCCGATTCCCAACATCAATATCGGGCAGGTCTACGACCAGCGTTACAGCGATGCCGAGGTGCATTACGACCAGCTCGGTAACCTGGCGGGTTTTTTCGGGCGCAACATGCCCGTGCACCGACATGACCGGTTTTTCCAGGTGCATTACGTGAAAAGTGGCGCGGTGCGGGTGTACCTGGACGACCGCCAGTATGTGGAATCCGGGCCGATGTTCTTTCTCACGCCGCCCACGGTGCCCCACGCCTTTGTCACCGAGGCGGATGCCGATGGGCACGTGCTGACGGTACGTCAGCAGTTGGTGTGGGGATTGATCGACGCCGACCCCAGCCTGGCGTCCGGCGCCGCCTGTGTGGCGTTGACGGCGGGTGACCAAGGCCTGGATCGATTGTTCGAAGAGTTGAGCGATGAGATCAACGCCGAGCGGGCAGGGCGTGCGACGGCCCTGGACAGCCTGACGCGGCTGATCATGATTCGCCTGCTGCGGCTGTGCGCCCACTCGTTACCGGCGCGGCCGACCCGCCACGAAGACCTGCGCATCTTCCATCGTTTCAACGAGTTGATCGAGGCGCACTACCTGGAACACTGGCCGCTGGCGCGCTATGCCGAGGGGATTGGTGTGACCGAAGCACGCCTGAATGAGGTGTGCCGGCGCCTGGCCGACCTGCCGTCCAAGCGCCTGATCCTGGAACGGGTGATGCAGGAAGCCAAGCGCCTGCTGTTGTTCACCGGCAGCTCCGCCAACGAAATCTGCTACCAGCTGGGCTTCAAGGACCCGGCGTATTTCAGCCGGTTTTTCCTTCGTTATGCGCAGGTGACGCCGGGGGAGTATCGGCTGCGGCAGTCGGGCTTGCGTTGACCTGCCACGCGCCGCCCAGCGCGGTGTACAACTTCACCTCGGCCACCAACTGCGCCAGGCGGTCGATGATCAACGCCTGTTGTGAGCTGAACAGCGCACGTTGCGCATCGAGGAAGGTGAGGTTGCTGTCCACGCCGCTGCGGTAGCGGTGTTCGGCCAGGTTGTAATACTGCTGGTTGGCCGCGACGAAATCCCGTTGCGCCTCCAGTTGATCGGTGTAGGTCTGCCGCGCCGCGAGACCATCGGCGACTTCCTGGAAGGCGGTCTGGATGGATTTTTCGTACTGCGCCACCGTGATGTCCTTTTGCAGCTTGGCGTAGTCGAGGCTGGCGCGCAGGCTGCCGGCGTTGAAGATCGGCAAGTTGATCTGCGGCTGGAACGTCCAACTGCCGGAGCCGCCCTTGAACAGCCCCGACAGTTCCGTACTGGCGCTGCCGGCGTTGGCAGTGAGGCTCACGGAAGGGAAAAACGCCGCGCGTGCGGCGCCAATATTGGCATTGGCGGCGCGCAGTTGGTACTCGGCCTGGAGGATGTCCGGGCGACGTTGCAGCAGGTCCGAAGGCAGGCCGGCCGGCACCCGCGCGACCCAGTCATCCGCCAGTGGGCGCGCCGGCAAGTGTTCATCCACCGGGCCACCCACCAACAGGGCCAGGCTGTTGAGGTCCTGGGCGACCTGGCGCTCATAACGGGCCACGCTGGCGCGGGTGCTTTCGACGCTGGTACTGGCTTGTACCACGTCCAGTGCCGAGGCCTTGCCGGCGGTTTTGCTGCCGCGGGTGAGGCGCAGGCTGTGTTCGTTGGCCACCAGGGTTTGGCGGGCCAGGGCCAGCAACTCCTGGTCGGCACGCCAGGTCAGGTAGGCATTGGCGACGTTGGCCACCAGGCTCAACTGCGCGCTGCGCCGCGCCTCTTCGGTGCCGAGGTAGGTGAGCATCGCCTGTTCGCTGAGGCTGCGGATGCGGCCGAATAAATCCAGTTCATAGGCACTGATGCCCAGGGTCGCGGAATAGCTTGAGGTAATGGCAGGCTTGCCGGTGCCGGTCACATCCCCCGGCAAACGCCGACGCTGACCGGCGCCGGTGGCAGAGACGGCCGGGAACAGATCCGCCCGCTGGAGGCGGTACTGCGCCTGGAACGCCTCGACGTTCAGCGCCGCGACCCGCAGGTCGCGGTTGTTGACCAACGCCTCGCCAATCAACCGTTGCAACGCCGGGTCATGAAACAACTGCTGCCAGTCCGACGTGCCGGACTGCGCCAGTGCGTACACCCCTTGCTGGGGATACTGCGCCGGCACGGGCGCCTCCGGCCGGTGGTAATCGGGGATCAGCGAGCAGCCGCCGAGCAGCCCTGCCAGTGCGAATGCGCTTAATTTATTCATCAGGCGCCAACCATCCATTTGGCCAGGCCATGCCGACCGCTCACGCCCAACTTGGCGGCGGCGCGCTTGAGGTAGGTTTCGATGGAGCTGTTCTTCACGCTGAGTTTTTCCGCCATCTGCGGCACGGTGCCGCCGGTCAGCAGGCCCAGGCAAACCTCTTGTTCGCGGGCCGACAGGGTGATTTCACCGAGGGACAGGCGCTTGTAGAACTCACGCTGCAATTGGGATTGCTCCAGCAAAGTGTGGGCCGGTTCGGCCTCGGGGTGGGGCGCCTGGCGCAGGCTCTGGGCGTGGCATTCGATCAATGGCAGCAGGGTGTCCGACAGGCACTTGAGAAACGACAACTCGGCCAGTGAAAACCCACGATGGTTGGGCGGGCGATAAAACGAAATCACACAGCGCCGGTTGCCCTGGCGCGACACCAGGTTGCACTGGTGCGAGGTGCCGCGCGGGAACGCGCTCTTGGCCTTGGCCCTTAGCTGGATCAGCAGCGGGTCCTGCATGCCGAGCATTTCCCGCAGCAACGGGTGGTCGTCCATCGAGTTCAGGGCCAGGGGCGGCAGGTCCTGGGTCTGGCCGGCGCTGCCGAGCAGCTTGATATCGAGCACACGGTCGCGCAGCTCGTCGAGGGTCCATTCGCTGAGGTCCACCAGGTGGATCGGCACCCACTTGTCCACCAGGTGCAGCATGTGTGCGGCGAAATCCGCGTGGCCACTGTTGGCAATCAACTCGCCCATTTCGGCATAGAAATTCGGGCTCTGCGCGTTGGCAATACTGCTGGTCAAACTCATAGCCATCTCATCCTTGATGTCGAAAACCGTCAACAGACTCTCTGGGCCTCTGCGGGGGCGATCCGTTGCTCACACACCAGAGTCGGTAGTCGAGAGTGTATTTAGCCAGGGGATTTGTCCTACGTATGTAGCAGAAACGAGGGACACAACGTGCCATAAAAACCACGTCATTAATTCGACGTTTCTGAGAGGTAATTCCGGCCGATAAAAATCAGAAGAGGCTTTTAGAGTTAGTTAACTATCTGATAAATAACAATAATTCTTATATTTAAAAACAATTGATGAATACTGACAGCGGGCAGGTATAGCCAATTTCCTACACAGTTTTAATCGTTTCAGCAGTGAACCATCAGCCAAGCTCAATCTATCCATTTGGATGTCCGGGTTTAGGGTGACAGACACTCCCCTATGCCCATGCTCCAATCCAGCCTATTCGTCGTAATGGGCCTCCCTGCGCGGCCAGTGCCTGAACCCCATGAGAAGGATCTTATGAAGCAATCCTCCAGCTTCCCCCTTACTGCCGCCCAACAGGACATCTGGCTCGACCAACTGCGTATGAGCGATTCGCCGCTGTACAACATCGGCGGCTATGTGGATTTCGCCGGTCCCATCGCGCCAGACCTGATGCTGCGCGCCATCGAGTTATTGGTGATCAAGCACGATGCGTTGCGCACGCAGCTGCACACCGACGCCAACGGTTTGCCTCGACAAACCTTCGCCACCACGTTGCCCGTCGAATTGGCCCTGCATGATGTTGCCGGGGAGGCTGATCCCCAGGCCGCCAGCCAGGCGTTGATGCAGGCGCAAATGGCCCTGCCATTCACCCTGCAGGGCGCGCCTTTGTTTCGCTTTTTTCTGGTCAAGCTCGACGACGATCACTACCGTCTTGGCACCCAGGCCCACCACCTGATCCTCGATGGCTGGGGCTTTGGCCAGATGCTGCAATCCCTGGCCCGGCTGTACACCGACCTGCAACAAGGCCGGCAGCCGGAGCCGTTGGCGCCGTCCTATGTCGACTTCATCGACGCGGATGAGCGCTACCACGCCTCGGCCCGGTATGCCCGCGACCGTGGGTATTGGCTGGGCAAATACCGCATGCTGCCGCAGCCCTTACTGACCCCCCGGCATACCGCCAAGGCGTCCAGCAATACCCTGGCCCAAGCATTTCCGGTGGCGCTGCTCAACCGCATGGAACAAGTGGCCAACCGTTACCAGGCCTCGGCATTTCATGTACTGCTGGCGGCGATGTATGTGTATTTCACCCGCACCGCCCAGCGTCCCGACTGGGTGGTGGGGCTGCCGATTCTCAACCGTTCCAATGCGCGTTTTCGTTCCACTGTCGGGCTGTTCACCCAGGTCAGCGCGGTTCGTTTGCAGTTCGATGAGCAGTTGCCGTTCAGCGCACTGGTGCGTGGGGTTCGTGACCAGCTCAAGCAGGACTTCCGCCACCAGCGTTTCCCCCTGAGCGAGATGAACCGTGAGCTGGGCTTGCGCCGCACCGATCGCGGTCAGTTGTTCGACCTGTCGGTGTCCTTCGAGCAGGATGACCACGAACTGCGCTACGGCACCACCGAGGCCCGCGCGGTCAAGGTGTCCAACCACCATGAGCCGTTGCCGCTGGCGATCCACCTGCGCAGCAACCGTTACCAGGACACCGCGTGCCTGCATTGCGTCTACAACGAAGCGTACTTCCAACACGACGACGTGCTCGCCCTGGCGCAGCGCTTCACCTGGCTGCTGGAACAAGGCTTGGAAGACGTGGCGCTGAAGATCAGTGACTTTTCCCTGGTGACGCCCGCCGAACAGGCGCAGCTGCAACAGTGGAACGCCACCGCCCAGCCCAACGCACCGCTGCAAACCCTGCACGGCCGCATCGAAGCCCAGGCCGCCCGTACGCCGGACGCCGTGGCGGCGGTGCACCAAGGTCGCCAACTGAGTTACGCCCAACTCAACCAGCAGGCCAATGCCCTGGCCCATCAACTGCTGGAGCGTGGCGTAAAACCGGACGATCGCGTGGTGATTCTGGCGCGGCGCGGGTTGGAGACGCTGGTGGGCTTGCTGGCGATCCTGAAATCCGGCGCCTGCTACGTGCCGGTCGACCCAACCCATCCGGCCGAGCGCCTGAACTATTTACTGCAAGACAGCGACCCGGTGGTGGTGCTCACCCAGCACGATCTGCTGTCGCGTTTGCCTGCGCTGGAGGTGCCGGTGATCCAGCTGGATCGCCCGACCTTCCACCTGGGTACCAACCCCCGCGTAGCGGTCAGTCCTTCCAATCTTGCCTATGTGATCTACACCTCTGGCTCCACTGGCCTGCCCAAGGGCGTGATGGTCGAGCATCACACCGTCGCGAACCTGGTGGACTGGCATTGCCAGGCCTTCGACCTGCACGCCGGCAGCCACACCGCCAGCGTCGCGGGCTTCGGGTTTGACGCGATGGCCTGGGAAATCTGGCCAGCGTTGTGCGTGGGCGCCACCGTGCACCTGCCGCCGGCGCATGACGGCGCCGAAGATATCGACGCGCTGCTCCGTTGGTGGCAGGCGCAGCCGCTGCAGGTGTGCTTCCTGCCAACGCCCGTAGCCGAGTACGCCTTCAGCCAAGGCCTGCAACACCCGACCCTGCGCACCCTGCTGATCGGCGGCGACCGGCTGCGGTCCTTTACTCAGGCGCAGTCCTTTGCGGTGATCAACAACTACGGCCCCACCGAAGCCACGGTGGTCGCCACCTCCGGCCGCATGGAAGTGGGCCAGCCGTTGCACATCGGCGCGCCCATCGCCAATGCCACGGTGTATTTGCTGGATGAACAGCAACGCCCGGTGCCCATCGGCGTGGCAGGGGAGTTGTACGTCGGCGGCAAAGGCGTCGCGCGGGGTTATCTCAATCGCCCCGAGCTGAGCGCCGAGCGCTTCCTCGACGACCCATTTATCGAAGGCCGCATGTACCGCACCGGCGACCTCGCGCGCTGGCTGCCGGAGGGCAACCTGGAATACCTGGGGCGCAATGACGACCAGGTGAAAATCCGTGGCATGCGCATCGAACTGGGCGAAATTGAATCCGCACTTGCCGCCCATCCGCAGGTGCAGGAAGCATTGGTGCAGTCACGGGATGGGCAATTGCTCGCCTGGTTCGTCCCCCGCGAAGCGCTGCAGATCGAAGCCTTGCGTACCCACCTGCAGGCCTCGCTGCCCGACTACATGTTGCCCGCCGCCTACACGCAACTGGACGCGCTGCCCCTGACCGCCAACGGCAAGCTCGACCGCAAGGCATTGCCCGCGCCGACCCAGGACGCCTTTGTCACGCGGCTGTACGAAGCTCCGCACGCCGGGGTGGAATCCCTGTTGGCGCAACTCTGGGCCGAGCTGTTGCAGGTGCAACAGATCGGGCGTCACGACCACTTTTTTGAACTCGGCGGGCATTCGTTGCTGGCCGTGCAATTGGTGCAACGCATGCGCCAGGTCGGGCTGCGTGCCGATGTGCAGGTGCTGTTCGGCCAGCCGACCCTGGCGGCCTTGGCGGCGGCCAGTGAATACGGCGAGATGGACGCGCCTGAGCTGGCCGCACTGGATCCTGAGAACCTGGCGCGCATCGTCGCGAGCATTCCCGGCGGCGCGGCCAACGTGCAGGACGTCTACCCACTGGCGCCGTTGCAGGAAGGCTTGCTCTACCACCACATCACCGACGAGCGCGATCCATACCAGCAACAGGCGCTGTTCAGTTTTGCCCGGCGTGAGCAGGTGGACGCGTTTGCCCAGGCCCTGCAACAGGTGATCAACCGCCACGACATCCTGCGCACCAGCCTGGTGTGGGATGCGCTTGAGCAGCCGATGCAAGTGGTGTGGCGTGAGGCGCTGTTACGCGTTGAACCGTTGCGCAAGGACTGTGAACCGCTGGATTTGCGCCAGGCTCCGCTTATGGCCCTGGAGTATGCCGAAGAACCGCAGCACCAGCGCTGGGTCGCTCGCCTGCGCTTTCATCACCTGGTCAACGACGCTACGTCCACCACGATCCTGATGCAGGAGCTCCGCGCCCATTTGCTCGGCCAGCAGGCACAACTGCCGGTGCCGGTGCCGTATCGTAATGTGGTGACGCAAGCCCGTTCGCCGGCACGGCAGGCTGGGCATGAGGCGTTCTTTCGCGAGCAACTGGGTGATGTCGACGAGCCGACGCTGGCCTTCGGGCTACAGGAACGCCAGGCGGACCGGGCACGCACGGATGAAGCCGAACGCGTGCTGAGCGACCGCCTCAATCAGCGCCTGCGTGCCCAGGCGCGAGGGTTGGGCGTGAGTGCCGCGAGCCTGTTCCACTTGGCCTGGGCCCAGGTGCTCAGCCGCGTGGCGGGGCGCGATGACGTGGTATTCGGCACCGTGTTGCTCGGCCGTCTGCAAGCGGGTGAGGGCGCTGACCGGGCCCTGGGCATGTTCATCAACACCTTGCCGCTGCGGGTGCGCCTGGCCGGGAAAACCGTCGCTGATGCCCTGCGCGATACCCACGCCCAGCTCAGCGCGTTGCTCGCCCATGAGCAGGCCTCGCTGGCGTTGGCCCAGCGTTGCAGCAGTGCATCGCCACTCTTCAACAGCCTGCTCAACTATCGCCACACCGACGCCGAACGCGACCTTACGTTGGTGCCGGGTATCGCCTTGCTCAGCAGTGAAGACATCCTCAGCTACCCGCTGATGCTGACCGTGGATGACATCGCCAGCGGCTTTCGGATCAAGGCCAAGGCTCCGCGTCAGGTCGGCGCCGAACGCTTGTTGGATTACCTTGAAACCGTGCTGGTCAACCTGACGGACGCGTTGGAGCAGGCACCGCAAACGCCACTGCGTGAAGTTCAGGTTGTGCCCGCCAGCGAGTTGAACACCTTGCTGGTGGACTTCAACGCCACTGAAACCGCATACCCCGAAACCCTCACCGTGCAGGCCCTGTTCGAAGCCCACGCGCGGCACATCCCCCATGCGGTGGCGGTGCAGGCCGGCGAGTTGCAACTGACCTACCGCGAACTCAACGAACGCGCCAATCAACTGGCCTTCCACCTGCGCGAACGCGGGGTGCAACCGGATTCCCGCGTGGCGCTGTGCGTCGAGCGCGGGCTGGACCTGGTGGTGGGCTTGCTGGCGATCCTCAAGGCCGGCGGCGCCTATGTGCCGCTGGACCCAGGCTACCCGCGCGAGCGCCTGGCCTACATGCTCCACGACAGCCAACCGGTGGCGCTGCTGGTGCACGGTGCGACCCGCGACTTGCCCGGTGAGGTGTCGATTCCGGTGATCGACTTCGACCACTGCGCGTGGAGCCAGGCCCCCATCGGCAACCCGTTGGTGCCGGGCTTGAGCGTCGCCAACCTGGCCTACGTGATGTACACCTCGGGCTCCACCGGCACGCCCAAGGGCGTGATGATCGAGCATCGGGGCCTCGGTAACCTGATGCATTGGGGCTCGCAGTTGTGCCCCAACGCCGAGGGTGGCGCGCTGTTGCAACGGGCGCCCTTCAGCTTCGACGGCTCGGTGTGGGAGCTGTTCTGGCCGCTCACCAACGGCATGCGGTTGGTGCTCGCCCGGCCTGATGGGCATCGTGAGCCTGCCTACCTGGCACAGGTGATTCGCGAGCAACAGATCAGCGTGATCAAGTTCGTGCCGGCCATGCTCCAGCAGTTTCTGGAACTGGAAGAGTCGGCCCTGTGCACCAGCCTGACCGACGTGCTGTGTGGCGGCGGCGAACTCACCGAAGCCCTGGCCCGTGGCGTGCAGGCGCGCTTGCCCAAGGTGCGCCTGCATAACGTCTACGGGCCCACCGAGGCCACGGTGGATAGCAGCGCCTGGACCCTGGAACCCGGCGCGCCGGTGCCTGCGCTGCAACTGCCGATTGGCCGGGCGATCAACAACACACGCCTTTATGTACTGGATGAACACGATGCGCCGGTGCCGATGGGGGTCAGTGGGCAGTTGCATATCGGCGGGGTCGGCGTGGCCCGTGGTTACCTGGGGCTGGAGCAGATGACCGCCGAACGGTTTATCGACAGCCCGTTTGTTGACGGCGACCGGCTGTACCGCACTGGCGACCTGGTGCGTTACCTGCCGGACGGTAACCTTGAGTTCCTGGGGCGTAATGACTTCCAGGTCAAACTGCGTGGCGTGCGCTTGGAGTTGGGGGAAATTGAATCACGGCTAATGGCGCATCCGGCGTTGCGCGAAGTGGCGGTGTTGATTCGGGATGAGCGGTTGGTCGCCTATTTCACTGTGCGTGAGGAGGCACCGAGCCTGGAAACCCTGCGCGTGCATGTGCTGGAGCAGTTGCCGGAGTACATGGTGCCGGCGGCGTTTGTGCAATTGGATGAATTGCCGCTCAATCCTGCGGGCAAACTTGACCGTAAGGCGTTGCCGGAGCCGGGGTTGGAGTCGGTGGTGAGTCGGGCTTATGAAGCGCCGGTGGGGGAAGTTGAGATGCTGATGGCTGGGATTTGGGCCGAGGTGCTGAAGCTTGAGCGGGTGGGGCGGCATGACCATTTCTTTGAATTGGGTGGGCATTCGTTGCTGGCGGTGAACCTGGTGGCGCGGATGCGTAAGGCAGGGTTGGAGGTGGATGCGCGGACGTTGTTCAGTCATCCGACGTTGGCGCAACTGGCGGCGCAGACGGCGACGCAGGTGCAGCGGGTGGAGGTGCCTCAGGCGGCCATTCCTCAGCTCAACCGGCGGCGTAGGATCTAAGGTTGGTAATGCGGACCCTGTGGGAGCTGGCTTGCCTGCGAAGGCGGCCTGACAGCCGACCTGGATGTTGGATCAGGCGGAGTACATATCCGTTATTTGGGTGATGGCGGGTATTGGTTCCGCCCTTACGGCGGGTCACTTTCGAAAAGCCGGAATGCCGGCCCAGTCGAAAGTAACCAAAGCGCTCTTGCCCCAACACTCGGCACCTCGCTTAGGCTCGGTGTGCCCGAACGAAGGCTTGAATCCGTGGGCCGCCGCGATGGGCCATCCTTGGCCCAGCGCGGCTAACCCGGCGTCCTGCCGGGTTACCCACGGATTCAAGCCTGCGTTCGGCCAGCGTGTTTGACGGGGCGCCTAAGATCAAAATCAAGATCAAGAGCGACTCGCTTCGCATCGTGGGTACGCGATTTCGTGTGGCGAGCGGGCTTGTCGAATCGTCGCACCGCCCGCGTTGGGCTGCGCAGCAGACCCAAAACCAGGCAGCGCGGCCAGATAGGTAAACGATGTCCCCGGTTTGTACCGGCCCCATGCAGCGCCAACTGGTTTCGCTGAGCATTGCCGGATGCCACGCTGAAAGCATTCATCAAACTGCCGACAGGCGCCTTATAACTCAAAAAAATTCGGCTATGCGATTCAGCTATTGGATTGTTCATGAGGTAATGCATTTAATTCGGGACCTAACTCATTGTTGTTCGGAATAAATCAGCGCCGTAAAGCGTTGTAATGAGTCACCGTTCCGCCTTAGAGATGAGCCATGAGCAACCTCGTTGCCCCCGCGCCCCTGATTCGCTTGCTTGACCTGTGCAAAACCTTTGGTGCCCAGCGGGCGCTGGATCAGGTCAGCCTGGATATTTATCCGGGCGAGGGCGTGGCGTTGCTCGGCGCCACGGGGGCGGGCAAATCGACCCTGGTAAAGATCCTCAGCGGCAGCCTGGCGCCGGACGCTGGTGAGCTGTGGGTCGATGGTCAGCGCCAACGTTTCACCTCGCCGTTGTCGGCGCGGCGGGTCGGCATCGTGGCTGTGCACCAACGCCCCGACGATGGGATCGCCCCCGGCCTGAGTGTGGCTGAGAACCTGTTGCTCGATGAGCTGGGCCAACCCGACGCCGACTTCTTGCTCAACCGCAAAAACCTGCTGCAACGCGCCGAAGCCATCGCCGCCGGGCTGGGCCTGGAGCTGCCGCTGCAACACCCGGTCGAACGCCTCGGCCAGGCGGACCGCCAACTGCTGGTGCTGGCTCGCGCCTTTGCACAGCAACCCCGATTCCTGATCCTCGACGAACCCACTGCCGCCCAGTCGGAAACCGACGCCGAACACCTGCTTGGCCTGATCGACAGCCAGCGCGCACGGGGTGTGGCGATCCTCTACATTTCCCAGCGCCTGTCCGACCTGCAACGGGTCACCAACCGCGCGATCGTGTTGCAGGAAGGACGGCTGACCAGTGACCTCAATACCCGGCACTTGCCAAGTGCCGCGTATACCCTGTTCGCAGATGTGGCCGAGCAGCCGGTGGTGACACCGGACCACACCTTGCCGGTGCCGTTCCTGGAACGGTTTACCCGCTCCGGATTTATCCGCAATCGGGCAGAGGGACGGGCGGTGCAGGAGCAGGTCGCAGGGTTGCGGGCGGACACGAGCGAGGCCGGTGTGCCGCGCAAAAGTGGGATCAATCCCGAGAGTTGATTTGCAGGCGTGGGCGCATCATAGATCAATGCCGCTTGTCGTTTTTTTTTGAGAAAAACATTACAACAGTCCGGTACATATTGAGTAATGAAAGGCCGGATTGTTTTTGTAATGTATTCAATAAGTCACTCAGTCTGTTGGAGATTTCGGTGGTGGGGTGACGTTCTTAAAACAAAGTGTTTGATATGCAATCACTGAGTGTCTGATTTCTATGCATGAAATTTCTGGTATTTATGAGTCGGTTAAAAATGGATCATCTTGAAAGTTTATCTTGATACGCTAAGTTTTGATGGAAAGTCGGTCACGCTTCCTGCGAGGTAAGCCATGAACGGTTATCCACTGTGCAAATCTTTTTTACTGGCCGCACTGTTTATAAAGGAACAGTTAAAGGAACCTGTTGCACTGTTCTGGATGGTGGTTTCTCCGGCGGTGACGTTCTATCTGATCGCCTATGCGAGGACGTCCAATGATGATCGAGCGATCAGTTATCTCGCCGTTACGTCATGGTTCTATGCCTTTATCGCCTGTAGCGTGGCTTTTTTTGGCCTGGCGTTTTATATCGTCGGGCGAAGAGAAAGTGGCTTCTTGCGCTCTTTTGTCTACACGACACCGACTAAGCTCATCTTTCTACTTGGGCAGTTTTTTGCCTATTCCTTCTTGTCGATTGTTTATTGCTTGGTGTTCTACGGCCTGACGCAATTTTATTTTGGGCCGGGGGTGGCAGTGTCGGATGTGCTGGATGTCGTGTTGAGGTTTTATATCTGTTTTCTCTTGTTCTCCATATTTTCGATGTTGCTTACATTGGCTCCGCTAAGTTTTCAAAATGCCAGCACCGTTTTTTCTGTCTTGTTGTGTTTGATGTTGGCGCTTGGAATTGTCAGTGCCAGTTCATCTCATACTGCGCTCCAGGTCATCAAACTGTTAAATCCGATGGGGTGGGCTAATCAAATAATGCTGGAGGGGGGCGCGGGGTCGATAGAGGTCGTGCTGGTTGTCATGGCGGCCTTTTCGATCTCCTTTGGCGTGACCTTTCGATTGTTGCTCATCAACCCAGTCTGGAGCCGATACTGATGAAGAAACTTATCGTCAGCTCACTCGGGGTCAGTTACCCAGGCCATGTACTGTTCAGCAACGCTTCTCTGACAGTCGCAGCCGGCTCCATATCAGGCCTTCTTGGCCCAAACGGCTCCGGCAAGACCACTTTTTTTGATGTGCTGTGCGGCCTGAAGAAAATAGAGGGCGGTGAGGTAAACAGCTCTTTCTCCAAGCTGCTGTACCTGTCGCAGATCATCAGCACGCCGCCTGTATTTCGCATGTTCGACATCTTCAAAATGGCCATGCTGTTTTGCTCCGACACCAAGGTCACTCAACAACATGCACTCGATAAAATCGAAAAATGGAGCCCCGGTATCGCAGAGCGTTACTGCGAGATATGGAACAAAAAATCCGCACTCTGCAGTTATGGGGAAAAGCGTTGGTTTTTTACGTTGTCCCTGCTCTGCGCCAACGCTGACCTGGTGATACTGGATGAACCCACGGCGGGTGTGGATCCCGAGTTTCGTTATCACATCTGGCGTTGTTTGGAGGGGGCAGCGGCAGAGGGTGTCGCGGTGTTGGTTTCATCGCACAACGTCGATGAAATCGTCGCCCATTGCGATGACTTTTACATGCTGAGTCAAAGGCGATTCAACCGTTTCACTGATGCCCAAGGCTTCATGCACGCCTACGACGCGCAAAGCCTGGATGAGGCATTCATCCACGCCGCCAGTTTGCCAAAAGGATAAGACCCTCTTCTATTTGCGCAGGGGAATGAACGCCACGCTCCCATCCTCACGCTTGTGAAACCACCGCTCGCCATTATCGGGCTGGGTGCTAATCACCCGATGATCCTCGCCCAGGTAGGCCAGTGGCGGGGGATCGTCCTTGGCGTACTGCGTGACAATGATGGTGCGTTGCGGATCGAAAGCTTTGCCGCTGGTTTTTTCCAGCCAGGCCAGGAATGCCGCGCTATCACCCTGGCGCGGAAAGTCCTGGGTTTCGGCCACGTAGTAGAACGGCTTGCCGCCGTTTTGCAGGTACATCGGCACTTTGTTGTCCGCTTCCACCAGCACCAATTGCCATTGCTCCCACGGCGCGATTTGGGTCGCTTCGGCTCGCACGTCTTCGGCAAAGCGGGTCACGCCGCCGTTGCTGTTGCTCCAGGGGTAGGCCACGCCGAGTATCAACAGCATCAGCGCGGCGGCGATAGCGAAGCCTTTGAACCAGCTTGACTGGCTGGCTGGCCGTGCCCGCAGGCGTTCGCTGACCCACCAGGCGCCGAGCAGTTGGGCGAAGGGCACCAGTGGCAGTACGTAGTAGCTGCGTCGGCTGCCGCTGGCGGTGAAGAACACGAACAGCAGGCCCAGGCCCCACACCAGCCAGCGCACGTTCGGCGGCGTGTGGCGCCAGTGCCGCAGCGCCAGCCACAGGCCAAGCAGCCAGCACTGCACCCAGGGCAGGGTGTAGGCGGGCAGGTAGATCAGGTAGGTGTAGATCGGGCCCATATGGTCGAACGGGTCGAAAAAACGCACCACGTTTTCGCGGAACACCAACGCCAGGCCGCTGCTGCCATAGCTGGGGGCACCGTAGACATGGGACAGCACGAAGGGCACGGCATACACCGCCGCAGCGATCAGCAAAGCACACACCAGGCGCAGGTTGAGGTGGCGTTTGTAGCGATGTTCAGCCAGCAGGTGCGGTAGCAGCACCAGGCCGGGCAGCACAAAACCGATCAGCCCTTTGAACAGCGATGTCACGGCCAGCAGCAGGAAGAACACGGTATAGCGACCCAGCCGCGTGTCCTCCGGCCCGCGCCAGTACCACCACACCGCCGCCAGCACACCACACACCGTCAGCACGTCGGCCGTGGCCACGCGCGCCCAGAACAGGAAGTAGAAGGTGGTGGCGAGCATCCAACCGGCAATCAGCCCGGTGCCCTTGCGCAGCAGTTGTTCGCCGATCAGGTAGACCAGCCACACGCTCAGCCAGGCGCCGATCACGGACGGCAAGCGCAGTGACCAGGGACCGAGGCCACCCAGCAAGTGGGCACTGGCGGTGATCAGCCAGTAGGAGGGCAGGGGTTTGTCGTAATAGGGCGCGCCCTTGAGGTAGGGATCGAAATAGTCACCGCTCTGCAGCATCTGCAAGGCGATGTTCGCCCAACGGGTTTCCGGGCCCCACAGGTCGCGTGCGCCCAGGCCGGTCAGCAGCAGCACGGCGGTGACGCCCAGCAACAGCAGCAGGGCGCCGCGTTCGTTCTTCCAGAAAGCCGCCATCACGGCGATTTCGAGTAGATGATCAGTTCGAGGGAGCCCTTGTAGTAGCGTTTGCCTCCGGGCGGCAGTTGCCCGGCTTCGCGCATTTCACTGGTGCTGTTGACGCGCATCAGTACGCCCACCGAGCCGAGTTGGCGCTGTTCCTTGAGCCAGGCCTGCACCTCTTCCAATTCCACTTTGCGGTGCACCGAACCTGCGTACTGCAAGCCATAACGCAACTCGCCCTCGGTGTCGTACAGCGCCACTTCCGGGCGTTTCAGGCGCCAGGCCAAGGCACTGGCATTCCCCAGTTCGTTGCTCAGCAGGGCTTGGGTCTGTTGCAGTTCTTCCAGGTGTTCGAGCACAAACTGGTCGGGCATTTCGTTGTCCGCGATCCACTCCGGCATGCTCGCCGGCAGCAGGATCACCAGCAGGCCGATGCCCAGCGCCGGCATCGCCCACAGCGTCAGCGGGCGGAAGGCTTGCAGCAGGTTGGTGAGGATCCACCCCAGCAACACGATAAACGCCAGGGACAGGCTGAACATCTCCGCATGGCTGTTGCTGTACAAGGGCCGGGCGATTTGCAGGTAGATCAGCACGACCATGGCCGCCATGCCGATCACGAAGTTGAGCAGGCCATTGAGGCAGATCGTGCGGGCTTTATGCCGGTTGATCAGGTCGACCAGCGTATGCCCCATCAACAAGGCCAGGGGCAGCAGGCACGGCATGATGTAGGTCGGCAGCTTGCCGTTGCTCAGGCTGAAGAAACCCAGTGGTAACAGCAGCCACAGGGCCAGGAAGGCGATGGCCGGTTGGCGCTTTTCCTGCCAGGTCTTGCGCAGGGTGCTCGGCAGCAACCCTGCCCAAGGCAGGCACGCTACCGCGATGATCGGCAGGAAGAACCACCACGGCCGCACGTGTTGCGCGTTGTCGGCGCTGAAGCGGCGGATGTGTTCATTCCAGAAAAAGAAGCGCCAGAAGTCCGGTTCCTGCAGATGGATCGCCAGCGCCCAAGGCAGGCACACCAACAAGCACACCAGCATGGCCAGCGGGCCATAGCGCAGCAGTTCGCCCAGGCGGCGTTGCCAGAGCATGTAAGGCACGGCGATCAACACCGGCAACGCCAGAGCCAGGAAGCCCTTGGTCAGGAAACCCAGGGCGCAGGCCAGGCCCACGACGGTCCACGCCCAAAGACGGCCGCGTACTGTGTGGCTGTCGAGGGCAAACCACAGGGCCACCAGGCTCAGGTTGACCCACAGGGTGAATTGCGGATCCAGGTTGGAGTAGCCCGCTTGCCCGGCCACCAGGCCGAAGCTCAGATAGAGCAGGGCGCAGGCGAAGCTTTTGCGCGGGTCATTCCACAGGCGGCGGGCGATCAGGTAGGCCAGCAGCACGCTCAAGCCGGATGTAAGCGCCGAGGCGATGCGCACACCGAACAGGTTCTGGCCGAACACCGCTTGGCCCAAGGCGATCAACCAATAGCCGCCAGCGGGTTTTTCAAAATAGCGGATGCCCATGAAATGCGGCGCTACCCAGTTGCCGCTCTGGAGCATTTCCTGGCTGATCTGGGCGTAGCGGGTTTCGTCCGGGATCCACAAGCCGTGCAGGCCCAGGGGCAACAGGTAAAACGCGACAAAGGCCAATAATAAAAGTGGCAGAGATTTTAATCGAGTCATGCAAACGTCGCTCCCTGACGTTTAGTTGTGGGGATTTCAAGTAATGAAGTAATAGAAGAAAAAGTCACAGCATTCACTGAATTACGGAAAATAGTCATGATGTCCTTAGTTAAAAGGCGCAACTAAACATGCCAGAGCAGGGCTGTCTTTTTGCTGAACAAATGGACAGGAAAATGTTTAAAGTTGTTTTAACGCGGCCGGCCAGTCCGGGCCATTGACGATGCCCAGCGTCTTGAATTTGCCGTTGGGCAATACCTGCACGAACAAGGCGCTGCCGTATTTGGGGAAGGCGGCATGGGGAAAGCCCAGGGTGCTTTCGAAGTCGGCAATGCAGCCGCTGTGGGTGACGAAGACCAGGTTGCGTCCGGGGGTTTTGTGGCTGAGTAATTCTTCGCCCATGGCTGCGCCGCAGACGGCTTGCTGGCCGGAGGTCAGTTCGTTTTTACCAAACATGAAGCGCAAGGTCTGAGCGGTGCGGATGGCCGGGCTGGCCAGCACGTCGCTGCCGTCCATGCCCAGTGTTTTAAAGGCTTTGCCCAGTGTTTCGGCGTTCTGGCTGCCGTTGATCGTCAGGCCCTCCACGGGGCCCAGGCAAGGGTTGGTCGAGCGGTCGCAACGCTCTTCGTGGCGCACCAGCACGATCAGGTCACCGTCGCGCCAGAGGGGCAGCACGTGAGACGTCAGCAGGCGGTTGCCGACGCCGAGGTCCTTGGGTGACGCGTGCCAGAGCAGGCTGGCGGCGAACAGCAAACCCACCACCAGGAGCCCCAGCCACAGGCGTCGCAGGCGCTTGATAAAGGCCCATCGCGAGCGCGGTTTGGTCAGGGTAAGGTCAACCACTTCATTCACCATGGGCAGTGTTGGCAATGTTGTATTAATTAGACGCAACGTGTTGGCGTATGCCCACAGTGAAGCCAGAGGCTGTCACAGGGAGGCTGTCTTTTCGCTGAACATGTTGCGGTTAAAAAGTTGTCAGGCATGGCAACTAACAAGTTGCCGACGAATGACCCATGGCCGGTAATCTAGAGTGCGTGGGGTGGTTAGCCGGTGAAATCCATGTGAAAAATTTGCATGGCCTGGAGCGGCAGCCGTTATTCTCGATTGCCACCCCTCAAACGAGTGTTCTCATGCTGCAGGTGCAAGGTGTGTTCAAAAGCTATGCCACCCCCCAAGGGCCGTTGGCGGTGTTGGCCGGTGTGGACCTGCACCTGGCCGAGCGCAGCAGCCTGGCGTTGATGGGCGAGTCGGGTAGCGGCAAGAGCACTTTGCTGCATCTGGTGGCCGGCCTGGACCGAGTGGACGGTGGCAGCATCCAGGTCGGCGAGCAGCGCCTCGACCAACTCAGCGAAGCGCAGCTGGCCCACTGGCGGCGCACGGAGATCGGGCTGGTGTTCCAGCAGTTCAACCTGATCGGCAGCCTGCGGGTCGAGGATAATTTGGCGTTCCAGGCACGGTTGGCCGGGCGGTTTGATCCGCAGTGGCAGGCACAGTTGGTGGAGCGCCTGGGCCTGGGTGATCTGCTCAAGCGTTATCCGGAACAGCTTTCCGGCGGTCAGCAGCAACGGGTCGCGGTGGGGCGCGCGTTGGCGTCACGGCCGCGTCTGTTATTGGCCGACGAACCCACCGGCAACCTCGACGAAGCCACCAGCGACGAGGTGTTGCAACTGCTGCTGGACCTGTTGCGCGACAGTCCCACCAGCTTGTTGATGGTCACCCATAGCCCACGCATCGCTGCCCGCCTGGACCGGCAGGTGGTGTTGCATCGCGGTCGTGTCGTGCCCGCGAGCGCTGTTTGAAATGGCGGTTTTTTATTGGACCTTGCGCGCGCTGCTCAGCCATTGGCGGCGCCATCCGGTGCAGTTTTTCAGCGTGCTCACCGGTTTGTGGCTGGCCACTGCGCTACTGATCGGCGTGCAGGCCCTCAACAGCCAGGCACGCGACAGCTATGCCCGCGCCAGCCAATTGATCGGCGGCGAACCCCAGGCCAGCCTCGGCGCGACGGACGGCGCCAGTTTTCCCCAAGCCGTTTTTGCCCAGTTGCGTCGAGCCGGCTGGCCGGTGTCGCCGGTGGTTCAAGGGCGGGTGCAGCTCAAGGAGCGCGAGGAGGTGCGCCTGCAATTGATGGGCATCGACCCGGTGTCGTTGCCCGGCAGTGGCGCGGTGGCAGGGCAGCGTTTGAGCCAGGCACAAATGCTGGCGTTTTTCGAACCGCCGGGGCGTACGTGGATTGCACCGCAGACCTTGCAGGCCTTGGGGCTGCATGAAGGTCAACAGCCCGTCACCCTGAGCGGGCACACCCTGCCGCCGCTGCAAGCCCAGGCCGATATGGCCCCCGGAGTGTTGCTCACCGATATCGGCTTTGCCCAGCCTGTGCTGGAGATGCCTGATCGCCTGTCGCGGCTGTTGGTGGATAAAACTTTCGCCGCCGGCCAGCCCACGCCACCCGCTGGGCTGCAACTCAAGCAAGGCGAGGACAATAATCTCGCGCGCCTCACCGAAAGCTTTCACCTGAACCTCGATGCATTGGGCTTTCTGTCCTTTGTGGTCGGGTTGTTTATCGTGCACGCTGCCATTGGCCTCGCCCTGGAGCAACGGCGCGGGCTGTTGCGCACCTTGCGCGCCTGCGGCGTCAGTGTGCGTCTGTTGATCGTCAGCCTGGGCGTTGAACTCGGTGTGCTTTCGTTGCTGGGTGGCGTGCTAGGCGTGGCCAGCGGCTACCTGTTGGCCAGCCTGTTGCTGCCGGATGTCGCCGCCAGCCTGCGTGGTTTGTATGGTGCCGAGGTGCCGGGGCAGTTGAGCCTGAGCCCTTGGTGGTGGGGCGCCGGGTTGGGCTTGAGTTTGCTCGGCGCGTTGCTGGCCGGTGCCAGCAGCCTGTGGCGGGCGGCGCGCTTGCCCTTGTTGGCGCTGGCCAATGCGCAGGCCTGGCATGAGGCCCATGGGCGTTGGTTACGGCGTCAAGGGTGGGTGGCCGCTGCCGCGCTGGTGACCGCCGTGCTGGCGCTGGGGTTCGGTCATAGCCTGGCTGCTGGCTTCGTGCTGATGGCTGCGTTACTGCTCGGTGCGGCCCTCGGTTTGCCGGTGGTGCTCAATGGCCTGCTCAAGGCTGTTCTGGGACGCAGCCGTTCGGTGCTGGGCCAGTGGTTTCTGGCTGATTGCCGTCAGCAATTGCCGGCGTTGAGCCTGGCCCTGATGGCGCTGCTGTTGGCCCTGGCCGCGAATATCGGGGCAGGCTCCATGACGTCGGGGTTTCGTCATACGTTCAACAACTGGCTGGAGCAGCGTCTGACTGCCGAGCTGTACCTCAACCCACAAAACCCGGCCCAGGCCGAGCAACTGAGCCGATGGTTGGCGCAACAACCGCGGGTGCAGGCGGTGCTGCCCACCTGGCAGGTCGCGGTGCAATTGCAGGGCTGGCCGGCGGATCTGTTTGGCGTGGTCGACGACCCGACTTATCGCCAGCATTGGCCGCTGTTGGAGGCGTCGAGCGAGCCGTGGGACCAGTTGCAGCAAGGCGACACGCTGATGCTCAGCGAGCAACTGGCACGTAGGCTGGCGGTGAAGTTGGGCGATACCCTGAGCATCCCGACGCCTCAGGGCACCTGGACGCCGAAAATAGTCGGGATCTACGCCGATTACGGCAACCCCAAGGGCCATATTCTGGTCAATTCCAAGCACCTGCTGACCCATTGGCCGACGCTGTCACCGGCGCGTTTCAACCTGCGGGTGTCACCGGCAGACGTGGCACCGCTGACGCGTGAGGTGCAACGCGCCTTTGCCCTGGAAGACAGCCGTATCGTCGATCAACAGCAACTCAAAGGCTGGTCGAGCCAGGTGTTCGAACGCACCTTCGCCGCCACCGCTGCCCTGAACAGCCTGACGCTGGGCGTGGCCGGTGTGGCGCTGTTCATCAGCCTGTTGACCCAGAGCCAGAGTCGCCTGGGCCAACTCGCACCGCTGTGGGCATTGGGCGTCACGCGTCGGCAATTGATGCTGCTCAACCTTGGCCAGACCTGGCTGCTGGCGGTGCTCACGCTGGTCTTGGCCTTGCCGCTCGGCTTGCTGTTGGCCTGGTGCCTGGACGCGGTGATCAATGTGCAGGCCTTTGGCTGGCGCCTGCCGCTGCAGGTGTTCCCGTGGCAACTCGCGCAATTGCTCGGGCTGGCGATGCTCGCGACGTTGCTGGCCTCGGCATGGCCGTTGTGGCAGTTGTATCGCAGTCGTCCGGCGGATTTGTTGAGGACGTTTGCCAATGAAGATTAAGTGGCTGTTGTGGATGTGCTGCTTACTGGTCGCTTGTGACAAAGTCCCTGAGCCGCAGGAAAGCTTCGCCGGCCTGGGCAGTGACGCGGCGGACTTTGCCCAAGTGGTGCCCGGCAAAGTGTTCAGTTTTCCCGACGACCATGGCCCCCATCCGGGCTTTCGTATCGAGTGGTGGTACGTCACCGCCAACCTCAAGGACGCGCAGGGCAATGTCTTCGGCGTGCAGTGGACCTTGTTCCGCAATACGCTCAAGGCCGGGCCGACCGAGGCGGGCTGGCGCGATTCGACGATCTGGCTTGGCCACGCCGCCGTGACGTCCGCCACTCACCACTATGCCGCCGAACGCTTTGCGCGCGGCGGCGTGGGCCAGGCCGGAGCCCAGGCGCAGCCGTTCAATGCCTGGATCGACGATTGGAATTTCGCCACCCGTCCCGGCGCCGTAAGCAGCCTGGCCGACATGCAACTCAAGGCCAGTGGTGCGCAATTCGCCTATGACCTGCACCTGACCTCCAGTCGCCCATTGGTGTTGCAGGGTGACGAGGGCTACAGCCGCAAGTCCGACCTGGGCCAGGCGTCGTACTACTACAGCCAGCCGTTTTTCAGTGCCCGTGGCAGCGTCACTGTCGATGGCAAGGTCTATCAAGTCGCCGGCCCGGCCTGGCTCGACCGCGAGTGGAGCAGCCAGCCGCTGAGCGCCAGCCAGACCGGCTGGGACTGGTTTTCCCTGCACCTGGACCGTGGCGAGCAGTTGATGCTGTTTCGGGTGCGGCAAGCCGATGGCGCGGGTTATCTCACGGGGACCTGGATCGACGCGCAAGGCCAGACGCAGACGCTGCACAACGCGGATATCCAACTGGTGCCGTTGGAAACCACCACGATTGACGGTCGCAAGATTCCCACGCGCTGGTCGCTGAAAATCCCCGGCAAACAGCTGGACATCACCACCCAAGCCGTCAACCCGAACGCCTGGATGAGCCTGAGTATTCCGTACTGGGAAGGGCCGGTGCGGTTTGACGGTGGGGTGGGTTACCTGGAAATGACCGGGTATTAGGGCGGTTTCTGTAGGCTCTATTTCACCGCTGCGTAGGCAGCTTCCCAAATGTAAAGCGACCCCCCTGGACTTGTGTCCGGGGCGCAGGCGCTTGCTTATATTCCGACGCCATCTCAATTGCATCCTGGATGTGGGGCATGGCGCAGAGCTTTATCAACGACCGCGCAACGGACTACCTGAGCCTCAAATCCCGGTTGATGGGCGGCGGACTGAGTCGCCCGCGTTCCGATCATTTTGACGTGCTGAATCGGCACCTGCGGCCCGGCTTGGTGGCACCGGGGCAACTGGTGATTATTCCCGACAGACACAGCCTGAATTGCTCGGTCGAGGAAGCGTGGTTGATGCGCCAGGCCGAGGAAGTCCGTCGTCACCTGGCATTGAATGCGGCGACGGGTACGGCACTGCTCGGCAACTATGACTTGCTGCAGAGTTTCATGACCAATGGCTCGATTGGCGTTGGTAGTGCGACTTCGGCCTGGGCGCGGCACCTGAATGAAGTGGCGCAAACGTTGGAGGAAATCGAGCGGCTGCATCAGCGGTTGAAAGACGGCGGGTTGGACAGGGCGGCGTTTATCCAGCAGCGCCAGGCGGTGTTTCGGCGCTTGGAGGGGCAATTGCAAGGGGCTGCACGGATGGGCACGGGATTGCAGGGTAATGCGTCGTTGAAGAAGGTGTTGGGGATTTCGACGAGGAGCTATTTGCACAAGGGGGAGATTGCGGGGTATGCGCAAAGGATTGGCGCTATTGCGCAGACGTCAAAGTGGTTGGGCAAAGGGACTTACATGGGATTGGCGTTGGACGTCGGCGTGGCGAGTTTGGAGATCAAGGAGGCGTGTATGACGGGAAGGGAAGCTCAGTGCAGAAGGGCTAAGTATGTTGAGACGGGGAGACTGGCGGGTGGAGTCGCAGGAGCCGCCTTTCTGGGAAAAGTCGGTGCAGACGCAGCTCGTCGGGCATGCACAATGTTCTTAGGCATTCGAATGAAGGGAAAAGGTGAACTCGCCTGTGGCGTTATCGGAGGTGCAGCGGGAGGGTATGTGGGAGGTGATGAGTTCGGCAGTTTTGGTTCATTTTTGGGAGGGAGGATCGTGGAAGCCGATGGGGATTTGATTTTCCTGCCGGAGGGGACCTGATCATGGACCTTTTTCTCATCTACTCCATCGTGTTGTTTGCTGGAACGTTTGTGATCGTGGGACTGATGATTTTTGCGGAATATACAAAGCTTGACGAGGTGGAACGCCATTTCAGTCAGAACGAGAGGGTTCGCGACAATAAGCGCTTCTGGTGCCGAAACCAGTGGATCGACAGGCAATATCGCATGCTGCTGATACTAGCGTTTTTCTCAGATTCAAAACGCTATATGGAGGCCGGTGTTGTGACTGAAGCCGAACTGGCGTCTGTCCCTTTAGCGCTCAAGCGTTGGGTGGTGTGGCCTTATTACGTTGGGTACATTTGGGCCTTAGGGACCGTTGTGTGGATCGTCTGGCGCTGGTGGTGCGACATCCCGATTCCATAGGAATGATTATTTTCAATAAAAAATACTGTACATATATCCAGTCATATTCTACATTCCATCCCAGGTGACCGGATGTCACCTGACCTTCAGTTTTTAACTATGGATGGATAAAAAATGAAATCGAAAAAAGCCTTTATGTTGGGCGCGGCCATGGCGGCCTCCTGCTTCGTTTCGGCCTTTGCCCTGGCCGAGCAATACCCTCACCTGGCTGCGCAAGCGCCGCAACCGACGATCAAGCAATCCTTGAAAACCGGCGGAAAAATCCCGGCCACCCAGGCGTCCGCAGCACTGAAGCAGCAGCTTCAAGCAGGCGCTCAGCAGAAAAAGCCGGCGTTTGCCGCGAAGGCCCAGGCCGACTCTGTGGTGGAAGACCACGCCGCGCCTGCGCCAGTAACCCAGGTCAAGAAAGCGGACGCTCAGCAACGCGCCGCCGTTCAGGCTGCACTGGTGCAGGGCTGTGAGACCACGCTGGATGTGAACCTGCTCTACACGATCAATGGCGTACAAACCGGCGACCTGCTGTGCTACCACTTCAACCTGCCGAAGAAGGCACGCATCAACGCACTGTTGGTAGGCCAGACAGCAGGCACCGACATGTCGTTGAGCCTGTTCCAGGACGATGGTCAAGGCAACCCGCTTCCCCTGGGCACGTCCAACAATCCGGGCACCGCGGACGAAAGCCTCAGCGGCGTCGTGCCAGCCGGTGACTACTACTGGTTCATGGAAGCCAATGCGGCCGTGCAGGGTTCGAGCTTCCAGTTCGGTGTAGCGGTGGACGACAATATCGACGCCTACGAACCCAACGACACGCCGGATACCGCGTTCCAGCTGCCGGACACCCTGAACTACATCAAGGGCAATGCCGACAGCCTCAACGACGTCGACTACTTTGATTTCAAAGCCGTACGCGGCCAGAGCGTCGGTATCGCACTCACGGCCGATACTGCCAGTGGCAGTACCCGCAACAAGTGGATCCTTGAGCGTTTCGATGGCAACCAGTGGGTCACCGTAGGGGCCAACGTGGTGTCGACGTCGATCCCAAGCCCCGGTGTGGGCGGTGTGGTCAAGGTGCGCGTTCGCCCGAATCAACATCCGAACGAGCCGTGGAGCGCAACGGGCAAATACAACCTGTCGTTTGGTTCCAACCCGCGGGTGAACGACCCCGACGTGAAGGGCGAAGGCAATGTGTTGCGTATCCCTTACTCCGCTTCCAACGTGGGTTATGGCTACATGACCACCCAGGCCTACCGCGACCTGACCTGGACCATGGGCCTTTCGGACAGCACTGGCGCACCGTTGGTGGGGCTGCACCCGATTGTCTACCTGGACCAGCACATCGATCCGAACACCGGCAGTATCGTCTACAAAGGGTATTCGGCGGCCACCAACAGTGCTGGCCTGGCCGGGGGCACGATCAATGTGGGCACCTGCTTCGGTGACTTCCAGACCACGTTCGTCGATTACGCCCAGGGCTATAAGAACACCTGGCGTACCGACTTCAACTACGGCGTGTGGCGCATGGAAGTGCTGGAATACCCAGGTATCGGCGTCGGTGGTGATAACACGGAGTTCGTCAGCTTTGGCCACCTGTGCAAACAGACCTTGCTGAGCAGCACCAAGAGCTAAACACGTTTAACCCGTAGTACCCAGGGCATACAGGCTGCGCGCCTGTATGCCCTTTTTGCGTCAGGGCGCCAATGCCAGGTCCAACGGCAAGCGCGCCATGCTCGTGCCTTTCAACGAGCCGAGGTACAACCAGTTCCCATACTCCCGCGCGGTGGTGATCGGCGAATAATTCCCCGGGCTGCCATCCTGCAGGTTGGCGATGACCTTGCCCTCGGTATCCAGCCCCAGCACGAAGGCTTTGCGTTCGATAGGCTTGGGCACCACCATCAGCGCCCGCACCATCACCTTGCGCAACATCGGATAGCCGGCAAAGCTGTCCAGCAAGGGATTGCGTGGCGAATACAGCGCCACCCAGAAACGGTCCTGGCCGTTGAAGCTGAGGTTGTCCGGCAGGCCGGGCAGGTTGTCGATAAACAGGTCATGGGTGCCGGCGCGCTCGCCTTTGAGCCAGTAACGGCTGATGCGGTACGCGCCGGTTTCGTTCACCAGCACGAAGGTTTCGTCTGGTCCTAATGCAACGCCGTTGGCGAATTGCAGTTGGTCGAGCAGCACCTCGGTGCTGCCGTTGCTGAAGTCATAACGCAGCAGCCGACCGTCGCCGCCATGCTCGATCACCGCTTCGCCATCCTGCCCATAGCCCCAGCGGCTCGACGCATCGCTGAAGTAGGCATAACGCCCGCTGGCGTCTACGGTGACGTCATCGGTAAAGCCAAAGGGCACGCCGTTGGCGCTGGTGCTCAACGTCGTGAGTTGATGTTTTGCATCGAGGGCGAGCAAGCCCTTGATCCCGTCGGCAATGATCAAGCGCCCATCCGGGTGCAACGCCAGGCCCAGGGGCCGCCCCCCGGTATTGGCCAATACTTCCAGGCTGCGGCTGTCGGGCGAGGTGCGGATGATGCGTCCGTCATGCAAACCACTGATCAAAAAGCCCTGGGCATCCAGCAGCAAGGCTTCGGGCCCGGCGATGTCCTGGGCGCCGATTTTCTGCACGCCCTTGAGGCGCTGGTTCTCGGCGTAAGGGCCGCTCTTCATCGACGGCGCCTTGGGTGGCGTCCAATTCACGGGTTGCACCTTTGTGGGCATCAACAGCAGAAAGGCGACCACCGCCAGCAACAGGACAAACAACAGATGACGCAGTTTTTTGGGACGGGTACTCATGACGATTCCTGGTTGTCGTGGGGGCTCGGTTCCCAGTGCAGGGTGCCGAACAGGTAATCCATCAGGGGAAGGACGATGTTGAAGTTGCGCCCCTGCATCAGTTCACGGCGGTGATGCAGGGCGTGCAGTTGATGCATCTGGCGGATCCACGGCAGCCGTGCCACCGGGTGGCTGGCGGGCAGGTGCTCGCAGGCGTGAAACACTTCGTAAAGTAAATACCCGAGGATCATGCACCCCGCGAACAGCCCGGCGACATTAGGGCTCACTTGCTTGAGCAACCACCAGGCGGGCAGGGTGATTGCCAGGCTGTGCAGCACGATCAGCCAAGCCGGGAACAGGATGACGCGCCAGTCGCGGGGACTGTCGTAGGTCATGTGGCCGGGGGTGAAGAAACTGTGATGGTCGCCGGTGTGGCGTGCGTAGAACAGCCGGGCCAAGGCGTGCTTGTGGTGGCCGAGGTGACGGTGCACGAGGTAGATGCAGAGGTTGAAGAACACCAGGGTCAGCGGCACGGTCAGCCATTGCACAGCGCTAATCTGATGCGTGGAAGACCAGGCCAGGGCGATGCACGCAACGCCATAGCCGAACACGAAACCGGCGTGCAGCCAGGGATTGTAATGGGGCGCGACAGAGGCGCGGTAACGGGCGCGAAAGGTCTCGGTAGGGTGGTCCATTGCGGCTTGCTCGGTGTTTTTTTGTTGGAAAGTGAGCTTAGTTGGCGCCAGGGAATGTGCGAGTTTTGCAGTGACCGGCTTACCCGAAGCGACCAATGGGGGCTTGCATACCCCCCATTTCCTTGTTAGCTTCTCGCAAAATGTTAACGATAACATTTGCTCTAACAATAAAAACAAAACAGAGAACCACGCCATGAAAATGCTCCCGAAAACCCTGTGTTTATTGGCTGTAAGCATCACCCTCGGCACCGTCTCCCCGGCATTTGCCGACGCTGCCAAGCCGATCCGCATCGGCGCGTCCTTCCAGGAAATCAACAACCCCTATTTCGTCACCATGAAAAACGCCCTCGAAGAAGCCGGGGCGACCATCGGCGCGAAACTGATCATCACCGACGCCCGTCACGACGTGTCCAAGCAGGTCAGTGACGTCGAAGACATGCTGCAAAAAGGCATCGACATCCTGCTGATCAACCCCACGGACTCGGTCGGCGTGCAATCGGCGGTCAAGTCTGCCCACGCTGCCGGTGTCGTGGTCGTCGCGGTAGACGCCCAGGCCGACGGCCCGCTGGATTCCTTCGTCGGCTCGAAAAACTTCGACGCCGGCTTCCAGGCCTGCGAATACCTGGCCAAGAACATCGGCGACAAAGGCAATATCGCGATCCTCGACGGCATCGCCGTGGTGCCGATCCTGGAGCGTGTACGCGGCTGCAAAGAGGCCGTGGCCAAGCACCCGGACATCAAGATTGTCAGCATCCAGAACGGCAAGCAGGAACGTGACCAGGCGCTGACCGTCACCGAAAACATGTTGCAGGCCCAGCCCACCCTCAAGGGCATTTTCAGCGTGAATGACAACGGCTCCCTCGGTGCACTCTCGGCCATCGAAGCCAGTGGCCTGGACGTGAAGCTGGTCAGCGTCGATGGCGCGCCGGAAGCGATCAAGGCGATCCAGAAACCCGGCAGCAAATTCATCGCCACTTCGGCCCAGTACCCGCGCGACCAGATCCGCCTGGCCCTGGGCATCGCCCTGGCCAAGAAGTGGGGCTCGCAAGTGCCGGCCACTATTCCAGTGGACATCACCCTGATCGACCAGGCCAAGGCCAAGGACTTCAGCTGGTAAATCACCCAGGCCCCACGCTGTCCGTGGGGCCCAGGTCATCCTTCTGAATATGAGGTCGGCGGTATGAGCAGTCTTCTGAAGTTGGAAAACATCTGTAAGCGCTACCCGGGCGTACAGGCCCTCAAGTCCATCAACCTGCAAGTCGAGCGCGGCGAGATCCATGCCTTGCTCGGCGAAAATGGCGCGGGCAAATCGACGCTGATGAAGATCCTCGGCGGCGTCGAGCATCAAGACGAAGGCCAGATCCTGATCGACGGCCAGGCCCAGCAGTTCGCGACCTACCGCGATGCAATCGCCGCCGGCATCGGCATCGTGTTCCAGGAATTCAGCCTGATTCCCTACCTCACGGCCGTGGAAAACATTTTCCTTGGCCATGAGCTGAGTAACCGTTTCGGCCTGTTGCGCAAACGCGAAATGGTCGAGGCCAGCGAGGCCTTGTTCAAGCGCCTGGGCGTGACCATCGACCTGCAATGCGCGGTCAAGCACCTCAGCGTGGCCGAGCAGCAGTTTGTGGAAATCGCCAAGGCGTTGGCCCTGGATGCGCGCCTGCTGGTGCTCGACGAACCCACCGCCACCCTCACGCCCAGCGAGGCTGAGCTGCTGTTCGAGATCATGCGTGAACTCAAGCGCCAGGGCGTGGCGGTGATTTTCATCTCCCATCACCTGGAGGAGATTTTCCAGGTGTGCGACCGCATCAGCGTGTTGCGCGACGGCGGCAATGTGGGCGTCACCGATGTGGCCGACAGTGACATCGACCGGCTGGTCGAGATGATGGTCGGGCGCCGCCTGGAATGCAGTTTTCCACCCAAGCCCAGCACCGAGCGCGGCCCGCTGTTGCTGGAGGTCAAGGACATCCAGCTGGTGCGCAACGGCCCTCATAACAGCTTCCAACTGCACAAGGGCGAGATCCTCGGCTTTGCCGGGCTGGTCGGTTCCGGCCGCACCGAGTTGGCCCTGGCCATGATGGGCGCGCTGCCGTCGGTGAGCAAAGACGTGTGGCTGCGCGGCGAGAAAATCACCCTCGACGACCCGGCCCAGGCGTTGGCCCATGGCATCGGCCTGTTGCCGGAAAGCCGTAAGAGCGAAGGGTTGATCACCGACTTCAGCATTCGCGAAAACATCTCGCTGAACAACCTGCCCAAATACCAGAACGCCTCGGGCCTGATCGACAAAAGCCGCGAATGCGCCAGCGTCGAAGACCTGATGAAGCAACTGTCGATCAAGGCCCCCAGCAGCGAAAGCCGGGTGTTCAACCTCAGCGGCGGCAACCAGCAAAAGGTGGTGATCGCCCGTTGGATCAACCATCACTGCGACGTGCTGGTGTTCGACGAACCCACCCGTGGCATCGACGTGGGGGCCAAGGCGCAGATCTACGCGCTGATGCGCCGCCTCACCGAACAGGGCTACGCAATCATCATGATTTCCTCCGAATTGCCGGAAGTCATCGGCATGTGCGACCGCGTCGCCGTGTTCCACAAGGGCGCCATCGTCAAGGTACTCGAAGCGTCTGCCGTCAATCCTCAAGAGGTCATGCGCCATGCAACAGGGGGCTCAAGTGAATACGTCCATTAGGACCGGCGACAGCAGCCGGTTGCGCCTGAACCTGGCGCGACTGGTGCGCTCGCCGGCGTTTTATCCGTTCGTGGGGCTGGTGGTGGTGACCCTGGTGATGATCCTCGCCAGCGACACCTTCCTCACCGCCAGCAACCTGTCGAACATCGCCCGCCAGGTGTCGATCAACGCGATCATCGCGGTGGGCATGACCTGCGTGATCCTCACCGGCGGCATCGACTTGTCGGTCGGGCCGGTGATGGCCTTGTCCGGCACGCTCACGGCCGGGTTGATGGTCGCGGGCCTGCCGCCCGGCCTGGCGATTGGCGCAGGCATGTTGATTGGCGTGGCCTTTGGTATCGGCAACGGTTTGTTCGTGGCCTACCTGCACATGCCGCCGATCATCGTGACCCTGGCGACCATGGGTATCGCCCGTGGCCTGGGCCTGATGTACACCGACGGCTATCCGATTTCCGGGTTGCCGGAGTGGTTTGCGTTCTTTGGCCGCGAAAGCCTGTTCGGCATCCAGGTGCCGATCCTGATCATGCTGCTCACCTACCTCGCTGCCTACGTGCTGCTGCAACACACGCGCATCGGTCGCTACATCTACGCCATTGGCGGCAATGAAGAAGCGGTGCGCTTGTCCGGCGTTCGCGCGGCGCGTTTCAAGTTGCTGGTGTACGGCATCAGTGGCCTCACGGCGGCGATTGCCGGGTTGGTACTCACCTCACGCCTGATGAGCGGCCAGCCGAATGCCGGTGTGTCGTTCGAGCTGGATGCGATTGCCGCCGTGGTACTCGGCGGCGCCTCGATTGCCGGTGGGCGCGGGGTGATCGTCGGTACGTTGCTCGGCGCCATGTTGCTCGGCGTGTTGAACAACGGCCTGAACATGCTGGGCGTGTCGCCCTACGTCCAGAGCGTGATCAAGGGCGCAATCATTTTGCTGGCGATTTTTATCAGCCGTCAGCGCCACAAATAAATACCTAACAAGCACAGGACCCGACACCATGGACAAGCACACCGACATGCAAGCCGTCGTCTGCCACGGCCCGAAAGACTATCGCCTGGAACGCATCGGCAAACCCCAGGCACGCGCCAATGAACTGGTGATCCGCATCGCCGCCTGCGGCATCTGCGCCAGTGACTGCAAGTGCCACTCGGGCGCCGCAATGTTCTGGGGCGGCGACAACCCGTGGGTCAAGGCGCCGGTGGTGCCGGGGCACGAATTTTTTGGCTATGTGGTGGAAGTGGGCGAGGGCGCCGAAGAGCACTTCGAAGTCGCCGTAGGCGACAAGGTGATTGCCGAGCAGATCGTGCCGTGCGGCAAGTGCCGTTTCTGCAAGTCGGGCAAGTACTGGATGTGCGAAGTGCACAACATCTTCGGCTTCCAGCGTGAAGTCGCCGAAGGCGGCATGGCCCAGTACATGCGCATCCCCAAGACCGCCATCGTGCACAAGATCCCCGAGTCGGTGTCGCTGGAAGACTCGGCGCTGGTGGAACCGATGGCCTGCTCAATCCATACGGTCAACCGTGGCGATATCCAGCTCGACGACGTGGTGGTGATCGCCGGCGCCGGGACCCTCGGCCTGTGCATGGTCCAGGTCGCTGCGTTGAAAACCCCGAAGAAACTGGTGGTGATCGACATGGTCGACGAGCGCCTGGAACTGGCGAGAAAATTCGGCGCCGATGTGGTGATCAACCCGTCGCGCGACAACGCCCGCGAAATCATCAACGGCCTGACCGACAACTATGGCTGCGACGTCTACATCGAAACCACCGGCGTGCCGGCGGGCGTCACCCAGGGCCTGGACCTGATCCGCAAGCTCGGACGTTTTGTCGAGTTCAGCGTGTTTGGCGCCGAGACCAGCGTCGACTGGTCGATCATCGGCGACCGCAAGGAGCTGGACGTCCGCGGCGCCCACCTCGGCCCGTATTGCTACCCGATCGCCATCGACCTGTTCGAACGCGGCCTGGTCACCTCCAAGGGCATCGTCACCCACGACTTCCCGCTGGACGACTTTGCAGAGGCCTTCGCGTTGGCCAATTCGACTCAGTCGATCAAGGTGCTGTTGAAGCCGGTGGCCTGAACATGAACTACGTGATGGGTGTCGATATAGGAACCCAGAGCACCAAGGCGCTGCTGGTGGATGGTCAAGGCACGATCATCGCCCAGCACAGCCAGGGGTATCGCGTGGATACCCCAAAAGTGCGCTGGGCCGAACAATGGCCGCAAGTCTGGCTCGATGCCGTCGAGACCTGTGTGGTGCAATGCATGGCCAAGGCCGGCGTGGCGGCGCAGCAGGTTAAGGCGCTTTGCATCAGCAGCTTGTACGGCGGCTCGGGGATTGCGGTGGATGCGCACATCACGCCGCTGCACCCGTGCCTGATCTGGATGGACCGCCGCGCCGGTGAGCAGGTGGCCTGGGTGCGCGAGCAGGTGGACTTGGAGCGGATGTTCGCGATCACCGGCAACTCGGTGGACAGCTACTACGGCTTTACCAAGATGCTCTGGCTCAAACAGCACCAGCCCGAGGTGTGGGCCAAGACCCGCTACCTGCTGCCGCCCAACAGCTACATCAACTGGTGCCTCACCGGCGAGTTGGCGGTGGACCATAGCAGCGCCGGCAATATCGGCGGCGTCTACGACGTGAAGGCGCGCGGCTGGTCTGGCGAAATGCTCGATGCGCTGGGCATACCGCAGGCGATGATGCCCGAGCGCCTGGTGTCTTCCGGTGAAGTCGTCGGTGGGTTGCTGGAGGAGTGGGCGGCGCGCCTCGGCCTGCAGGCGGGCACACCGATTCTGGCCGGTGGCGTCGATGCGGCCATGGCAACCTTGGCGGCGGGTGTGACTCAGCCAGGCAACCACGTGGCAATGATCGGCACCAGCATGTGCTGGGGTTACCTGAACCAACAGGTGGATGCCCATCACGGTTTGGTGAGCATGCCCCACGTCTACAACGGCCACCGCGACCTGTACATCTTTGGCGGTGCGATCACCGCCGGTGCTTCGGTCAGCTGGTTTCGCGAGCAGTTCTGCCAGGCCGAAGAGCAACAAGCCAAGGCCACCGGCCAGGACAGCCTGGTGCTGCTGGAACAGCGCGCGATGAACATCCCGGCGGGCAGCGAAGGCCTGTTGTTCCTGCCTTACTTGATGGGCGAGCGCAGCCCGGTGTGGGATGATCGCGCCAGCGGCAGCTTTGTCGGCTTGAACCTCTACCACAGCCGTATTCATCTGTATCGCGCGGTGCTGGAGGGGGTGAGTTTTGCCCTGCGACACAACATCGAAGCGGGCACCCGTGGCGCGCATTCCCTGGACCCACGCTTGATCGTGGTGGGCGGGGCAAGCCACTCGGATCTGTGGATGCAGATCATCGCGGATGTCACACGCTACCCGGTGTACACCATTGTCCAGGAGGTGGAAGCGGCGCTGGGGGCGGCGTTGTTGGCGGCGCACACGGTGGGGTTGGTGAGTGATGGGGAGATGGACAAGGGGTGGGTGCAGCTGGAGTTGCGGGCTGAGCCCAAGATGGAAAATGTCGAGGCGTATGACCGGGCGTTTGCCGAGTACCTAAAGCTGTATCCCGCCCTGAAACCGATCATGCACAGCCTGCAGGAGAACTGAATGAACGCAGCGTTCGACTTCACCCACCACCGCATCCTCGTCACCGGCGCCAGCAGCGGCATCGGCCGCGAAATCGCCTTGCAACTGATCGCCAGCGGCGCCGATGTCTTTGCCCTCGGCCGCGACGCCCAAGCCTTGGCCGAACTCGGCTGCCACAGCCTCTGCCTGGACATCGCCGACAGCGTCGCCCTCGACAAGACCCTGAACGACCTGCCGCCGCTGCATGGCCTGGTCAACTGCGCCGGTATCTCGCGCCTGGAGCCGGCCGCCGCCATCAGCGCTGAAGCGTTTGATCAGGTAATGCAAGTCAACGCCCGCGCTGCTGCCCAGGTCGCCAGCCGTGTAGCGGCCAAGATGATCGAAGCACAGATCGCTGGCAGCATCGTCAATGTCTCCAGCCAGGCTTCGCTGGTCGCGTTGGACGATCACCTCGGCTACTGCGCCTCCAAGGCTGCGCTGGATGCAATCACCCGTGTGCAATGCGCCGAGTGGGGGCGTTTTGGGATTCGCGTCAACAGCGTCAACCCCACGGTGACGCTCACGCCGATGGCGGCCATGGCCTGGTCCGAACCGGCCAAGCGCGACCCGGCACTGGCGGCGATTCCCTTGGGGCGCTTTGCGCAAACGGTGGAAGTGGCATTACCGGTGTTGTTCCTGCTGAGTCGCGCCGCGAGCATGATCAGCGGCGTTAGCCTGCCCATCGACGGCGGCTACACCAGCCGCTAGCCGTTTTCCAACTGACCGGCGATCACTACCTTGTCCCTTGGTTTGAACGGGTCTTCCAGGCGGTCGAGCAACAGGCGCACCGCGCTGCTGCCGGCCAGGGACGCATCGTGGGCCACGCAGGCGATGGGCACGCCGAAGATATCGGCGAAGGGCAGGCGGTCGATGCCGCAGAGGGTCAGGCTGTCATGGGCGATGTTGTGCATGCGCAGTGCGCGCAAGGCACCGAGGGTGATCAACTGGTTGAAGCCCATGATCGCGTCCGGCGCCGAGTGTTCGGCCAGGTAGTCGAGGGTGTGCAGGTAGGACGGCATCAGCGTGTAGTCGCCGGCCTGCACTTCGACCTGCACCATCGGGTGTTCGGCCAGCACTTCGCGCAGGCCCTTGAGGCGTTCGACGGTGATGCGCGAGTGCTCGGGGCCGGTCAGCACCAGCAAGCGCTTGAGGTTCGGGGTCTGGCGCAGCAGGTAGTGCGCGGCCTGGATGCCACTGTGGTAGTTGTCGAGCACCACGCGGCTGAACGGGCTGTCGTGGATCGTGCGATCGAGCAGCACCACCGGGGTCTTGCCATTGCCCAGGCGTTCGAGGTAGTCGGGCTGATAGCTCGGTTCATCCGAGACCGGCGACAGGATGATCCCCGCCACGCGGTAGCCCAACAGGGTGTCCACGGCCTTGCTTTCCAGCTCTTCCAGCTCATCGGTGTCCACCAGCATGATGGTGTAGCCATGCTGTTTGGCCTCGCGGGAAATCGCCTTGATCATTTCGCTGTAGAACGGATTGTCCACCGACGCGGTGATCACGCCGATGATCAGGCTTTCACTGCGCTTGAGCCCGCGCGCGAAGGCGTTGGGCACGTAGTCCATCTCCCGCGCCACTTCGAGGATGCGCGCCAGGGTGGCCGGCTTGACCAGGTCGGGTTTGCTCAGTGCGCGGGACACCGTGATGGTGGTCATGCCGACGCGCTTGGCGATGTCGCTGATGGTGACGGACTTCTTCTTGTTCATCGGTCAGGCTGCAAAAGGAAACACCCGCAGGCTAGCATGCGCGCAGGTGTAGGGTGATTCAAATCAACGGGTCCCAACGCTGCGACCAGTCGCTTTCGGCCTTGACCACTTCGCGCAGTAACCCCAGCGCCTGCTGCAACACCGCCGAATCCCGCGCCCGTGAGTACACCAGGTACGTCGGGAAGCTGAACTCCGGTGCCTTGGGCACACGCTGCATGACGCCGCTGTCCAGGTAACTCTGTACCACGCGGGTGCGGAAATAGCCGGCGCCGCCGTTCTCCAGGATGTATTGCAACGCCAGCGGGCCCAGGTTGAAACTCAATGCGGCACGGGCCTTGTCGGGCAGGGCGGCGTCGTGTTGCTGGCGAAAGCCTGGCCCCCAATCGATATACACGTAGGGCGCTGGGTTGCTCACCAGTTGCACCAGGATCAGTTTTTCTTCCAGCACCTGTTCCACCTGCAAGCCTGGCCAGTATTGCGGCTGGAACACCAATGCAGCGTCGAGTACGCCCAGTTCCAGCTGGCGCAACAGGTAGTCGCCTTCGCGCACTTCGGTGCGCAGGGCATGGCCGGGGATGTGTTGGCGTAACGCCTGGGCCCAGCCGAGCATCAACGGGTTGCACAGGCTGACTTCGCCACCGATATGCAGCACGTTGCGATAACCGTCCGGCAGCGGCAGGTCGCGTTTTGCGGCTTCCCAGGTTTGCAGCAATTGGTTGGCGTACACCACGAAGGCCTCGCCGTCGGCGGTCAGCCTGGCGCCTGCGCGGTTGCGCACGAACAGTGTGCTGCCTAGTTGGCTTTCGAGGCTCTTGACCCGTGCGGTGATGGCGGTCTGGGTGACGTGCAGTTTCTCGGCGGCGGCGGCCAGGCTGCCGCAGCGGGTGATTTCGAGGAAGGTGCGTGCCAGTTCGATGTCCATGAAGGCCCCAGGGAATGAATGGGGGACAGTGTAATGGAATGTGGTTGAAACTGTGGGAGCTGGCTTACCTGCGAAGGTGGCCTGATACCCTCCCATTAAGGACGAACACTGCAACTGTGGCGAGCGGGACAAGTCCGCTCGCCACAATAAGCCCTTCCTACATCAGGTACTACGGTGTTCTGGTGATTGGGGCTTGTAAGTGCGTTGTGGGAAATGCTTTTGCATACGCCTGGCACACCCGCAACACCTGCTCATCGGCAAAGCGCGCGCCGACTACATGCAGCCCCACCGGCAAGCCGTTCGCTGCCAGCCCGCACGGCACCGAGGCTGCCGGTTGCTGGGTCAGGTTGAAGGGGTAGGTGAATGGCGTCCATTGTGTCCATTCCTGCAAGCCGGAGCCGGGTGGTACGTCGTGCCCGGCAGTGAACGCGGTGATCGGCATCATTGGTGACACCAGTACATCGTAGTGCTCATGGAACGCCGCCATGCGTGCCACCAGTGCGGCGCGGGCTTCGAGGGCTGCGTTGAAGTCGTCCAGGCTCAAGCGTTCGCCGCGTTGGGCGATGCGCAGCAGGCCGGGGTCGAGCAGTTGTTTTTGTGTCTCGCTCATGGCGCCGGTCAGGCGTGCCGCGCCGGCTGCCCACAAGGTGCTGAAGACGTCCAGTGGGTCACTGAAACCGGGGTCGATCTGCTCGACATGGGCGCCCAGTTGTTCCAGGCCTCGCACCGCCTCCGCCACCACCTTGGCCACTTGTGGGTCGACCTCTACATAACCGAAGTTCGGACTGTAGGCCACGCGCAACCCTTTCAAATCCGTACCCGGCGTCAGCCATGGTGTGGTGCGTGGCGCACCGATCAAGCCATCCCGTGTGTCCGGCTGGGCGATGGTTTGCAGCATCAAGACGCTGTCTTCCACCGTACGGGTCATTGGCCCCAGGTGCGACAGGATGGTCATGGAACTGGCTGGCCATTGCGGTACATAACCGAAGGTCGGCTTAATGCCAAAAGTGCCAGTAAACGCACAGGGAATCCGGATGGAACCGCCCGCATCGCTGCCCTGGTGCAGCACGCCCAGGTTCAACGCCGCCGCCGCGCCCGCGCCGCCGGACGAACCGCCTGCCGTGGTACGGGTGTCCCAGGGGTTGCGGGTGATGCCATACAACGGGTTGTCGGTGACGCCTTTCCAGCCAAATTCCGGGGTGGTGGTTTTGCCCAACAGTACCGCACCGGCCTTGCGCATAAAGGCCGGGAAGGGAGCGTCGATGTCCCACGGCCCCTCGGCGGATGAGATGCGTGAGCCCTTGCGGGTCGGCATGCCGATGGTCAGCGTCAGGTCCTTGATCGAAGACGGCACACCGTCCAACGGGCCGCGGGGTTGGCCGTTGAGCCAGCGTTGTTCCGAGGCGCGCGCGGCGTTCAGCGCGCCTTGCGGGTCAACGTGGCAATAGGCGTTCACCACCGGATTGAAGCGTTCGATACGCAGCAGGGCATCCTCGGTGACTTCCACCGGCGATAAAGTCTTGTCACGAAAATGCTGCAGCAGTTGCACCGCCGTCAGTTGGCCGATCTCGCTCATGCCACGTCCCCCTGTGCCGCATTGACCATGGCGCGCAGCAACACCGCGCAGCCCGCCGCCAGGTCATCCGGCGCGGCGTTTTCGATTTCGTTATGGCTGATGCCGCCTTCGCACGGCACAAAGATCATCCCGGCCGGTCCCAGTTCAGCGACGAAAATCGCGTCGTGGCCGGCACCGCTGACGATGTCCATATGGCTCAAGCCCAAGGCTTCGGCGCTTTCCCGTACTGCGTTGACGCAGGCTGGGGCGAAGTCCAGCGGCGGGAAGTCGGCGGTTGGCGTCAGTTCATACGCCAACCCGTGCCTGGCGGCGGTGGCTTCGATTACGCCGCGCACTTCATCGACCATGGCGTGTAGTTTGTCTGCATGCAGGTGACGCAGGTCGAGGGTCATGTGCACCTGTCCGGGAATCACGTTGCGCGAACCGGGGTGCAGGCTCAGGCAACCGACCGTGCCACAGGCGTGGGGTTGCTGTTGGTGGGCGATACGGTTGACCGCGCTGACTACCTCGGCAGCGCCGACCAGGGCGTCCTTGCGCAGATGCATCGGCGTCGGGCCAGCGTGGGCTTCGACGCCGGTGAAGGTCAGGTTGAACCACTTCTGGCCCAGGCAGCCCATGACCACGCCGATGGTAGTGGCCTGGTCTTCCAGCACCGGGCCCTGTTCGATATGCGCCTCGAAATACGCACCCACCGGGTGGCCGAGCACGGCGCGGGAACCGGCGTAACCGATGCGTTGCAGTTCGGCACCCACCGACAGGCCCTGGTCATCGACTTTGTCGAGGGTGTCCTGCAAATCGAACTTACCGGCAAACACCCCGGAGCCCATCATGCACGGCGGAAAACGCGAGCCTTCTTCGTTGGTCCACACCACCACTTCAATCGGCGCTTGGGTTTCGATGTTCAAATCATTCAGGGTGCGGATCACTTCCAGTCCGGCCATCACCCCATAACAGCCGTCGAACTTGCCGCCCGTGGGTTGGGTGTCGATATGGCTGCCGGTCATCACCGGGGGCAGGGCCGGATTGCGCCCGGCGCGGCGCGCAAAGATATTGCCGATAGCGTCGACCGTGACGCTGCACCCGGCGGCCTCGCACCATTGCACAAACAGGTCGCGGGCCTGGCGATCCAGGTCGGTGAGGGCCAGGCGACATACGCCGCCTTTGACGGTGGCGCCGAGTTGGGCCAGGTCCATCAGCGACTGCCACAGGCGGTCACGGTTGATCAGCGGGGCGTTGCTCTTGAGCGGTTGCGCAAAACTATTCATCAGCAGTCTCCGGTCAGGCACTCAGGGCCAGGTAACGGTTTTTGATGGTCGGGTCGGCGCGGAAGGCTTCGGCGCTGCCCTCGTAGACCACGCGGCCCTGTTCGAGCACGTAATGGCGGTCGGCGAGCTTGTCGCAGACCATCAGGTTCTGTTCCACCAACAGCACCGGCAGGCCGTCGTCCTTGACCTTGCGCAGGATCTTCACCAACTCGTCGACGATCACCGGGGCCAGGCCTTCGGTGGGTTCATCGAGGATCAGTAGCTTGGGATCGTTGAGCAGGGCGCGGGCGATGGCGAGCATCTGTTGCTCACCACCGGACAACGCGTGGCCGGCGTTTTTGCGCCGTTCCTTGAGGCGCGGGAACATGGCGTACACGTCTTCCAACTGCCAGCGACTGGTCTTGCGTGCGGCGATGCGCAGGTTTTCTTCGACGGTGAGCAGGCGGAAAATCCCACGGTTCTCCGGCACCAGCGCCAGGCCCTGGCGGGCAATTTCGAAGATCTTCTGGCCCACCAATGCCTGGCCGTTGAAATGGATCTGGCCCTGGCGCGGGCAGATGATGCCGAGGATGCTGCGCAAGGTGGTGGTCTTGCCAGCGCCATTGCGCCCCAGCAGCGTCACCAGTTCGCCAGGGTTGACGGTCAGCGACACGCCTTCCAGCACGTGGCTCTTGTCGTAGTAGGAATGGATGTTCTCGACGATCAGCATCAGGCAGCCTCCCCAAGGTAAGCGGTGCGCACGCGTTCATCGGCGCGCACGAATTCCGGCGTGCCTTCCACCAGGATCTGGCCGTGGCTCATCACCGTGATGCGTTGGCTGATGGACATGACGATGCTCATGTTGTGTTCGATCAGCAGCACCGTGTGGTCGCGACCGAGGTCGCTGATCAACTGGGTCATGATCGGGATGTCATCGATGCCCATGCCCGAGGTGGGTTCGTCGAGCATCAACAGTTTCGGTTTGGAGCAGATCGACATGCCCACCTCCAGCACGCGCTGCTGGCCGTGGGACAACTCGCCGGCCAGGGTGTTGGCGCGGGCGGTGAGTTGCAGGCGCTCCAGCACCTGGTCGGCCATCTCCAAGTGTTCGCGCTTGCTGTCGACACGGCGCCAGAAATTCAAGGCGCGTGCGCCGTCGCGGCCCTGGGCGGCCAGGCGCAGGTTTTCGCGCACGCTGAGGTTCTGGAACAGGCTGGTGAGCTGGAACGAGCGCGCCATACCCAGGCCGACGCGGCCGTGGGCGGGCTTGCGCATCAGGTTCTTGCCGTCGAAATGAATCGCCCCGGCGGTGGCCTGGCGTTCGCCCGTGAGGCAGTGGAACAGGCTGGTCTTGCCGGCGCCGTTGGGGCCGATGATGGTGTGGATGGTGCCGGCCTCGACCTTGAGGTTCACGCCGTTCACCGCATGGAACGCGCCATAGGCCAGTTCCAGGTCTCTGGTTTCCAAAAGGATGCTCATAGCCCTTCCTCCTTGGCGACAGCGGCCGTGTTGCGATGGCCGCGTACCTGTTCGAACAGCGACGCCAGGCCGCCCCACAAACCACCGCGCATGAAGATCACCACCAGGATCAGGATCACCCCCAGCAGCATCAGCCAGCGCGGCCACAGGTCGGAGAAGAAATCCCCGAGCAGCACGATGGAGCCAGCGCCGAGCAGCGAGCCGAACAATGAGCCGGTGCCGCCGACAATGGTCATGATCAGGATGTTCTCGGACATCGCCAGGTCGATATTCGACAGCGGCACAAAGTGCAGCAGCATGGCGTACAGCGCGCCGGCAATCCCGGTAACGGCGCCGGACAGCACAAACACCAGGATCTTGAAGTGCCGCGTGTCGTAGCCGATGGCCGAGGCGCGGGTTTCGTTTTCGCGGATCGCCATCAAGGTGCTGCCGAATGGCGAGGCGATCACCCGGCGGGCGCCGATGAAGATCAACAGGAACAGCACCGCGACAAAGCCGTAAAAGGCGCGGGCGTCGGCCAGTGACAGCAGCACGGTTTCACCTATGCGGATCTCTGGGCGCGGTACACTGAGCAGGCCGTTGTCGCCACCGGTCCAGTCGCTGAGGGTGTAGGCGACAAAGTAGGCCATCTGGCTGAACGCCAGGGTCAGCATCACGAAGTAGATGCCGGTGCGACGGATCGCCAGGGCACCCACCAGCAACGCCAGGAAGCCACCGGCCACGGCAGCGCCGAGCAACGCCGTGAACAGGCCCAGTTGCAGGTGGATCATCAGCAACGCTGCGCAATAGGCGCCGGCCCCGAAGAAGATGCCTTGGCCGAACGACAGCAGGCCGGTGTAGCCCAGCAGCAGGTTGCAGGCGAGGGCCGCCATCGCAAAGATCAGGATCTCGGTGGCCAGGGTCGCCGACGGCAGTATCAAGGGCAGTCCGATCAGTACCGCCAACACCCACAGCAACATCGCGCGCGATTGCGTCTTGGCAAACGGCAGGGGATTTTTCTCGCTCATGTCAGGCTCTCCCAAACAGGCCGTAGGGACGGACCAGAATCACCACGGCCATGGCGCCGTAGATCATCAAGCTCGCGCCCTGGGGCCAGAGTGTGGTCATCAGGCTTTGCACCACGCCCACCAGCAAACCGCCGACCAGCGCACCGCTGAACGAGCCCATGCCGCCGATCACCACCACCACGAAGGCCACCCCGAGAATTTCCGGGCCGACAAAGGGCTGCGCGCCGCGCAACGGGGCGAACAGCACGCCCGCGACACCGGCCAGGGCCACGCCGAGGGCGAAGGTCATGGAGAACAGGCGGAAAATATTGGTGCCCAGCAGCGACACGGTTTCGGTGCTTTCACTGCCGGCCCGCACCAGGGCGCCGAAGCGCGTGCGTTCCAGCAGCAGCCACAGGCCCAGGCCGACCAGCCCGGAAAACACGATGAGAAACAGGCGGTAGTAGGGGTAGACGAAGTCACCCACCACCAGCACGCCGCGCAGCAGTTCCGGCACGGCGACGCTTTTGCCCACCGGGCCCCAGATCATCACGCTGGCTTCCTGGATGATCAGCGCGATGCCCAGGGTCACCAGGATCTGGAACATGTGCGGTAAGTGATAGATGCGCTGGATCAACAAGCGTTCGATGGCCCAGGCCAGCGCGGCCACCACCAGCGGCGCAATCAGCAGCGCCAGCCAGAAGTTGCCGGTGAGGCTCACGGCGGTGTAGCAGATGTAGGCACCCAGCAGGAAAAACGCGCCGTGGGCGAAGTTGACGAAGTTGAGCAGGCCGAAAATGATCGTCAGCCCGACCGCGATCAGGAAGTAGATCATCCCCAGCCCAAGGCCGTTGAGGATCTGGAACAGGTAAAGATTAAGCATGCAGGAACCCTCTGCAGGAGGCCGCTTGCACGGCCCTGCGCTACCAAATTCAGGGGGATCAGCCGAGCGTGCAGCCCGTGGCTTCCACCGGCGGGAACGACTGGCCGGCGCTGAGCACCTTGGCCAGGTCATCCTTGTCGGCCATGTCGGCGGTGGCCTTGCCGATCAGCAGGTAGTAATCCTTGATCACCTGGTGGTCGCCGGCGCGGATCGATTCCTTGCCGGTGGGCCCTTCGTAGCTCAGGCCCTGCAGGGCCTTGGCCACGGTCGGCCCGTCGAAGCTGCCGGTAGAAATAATGGCTTCGAGCATGACCTTGGTGCTGATGTAATCGGCGGCCAGCGGGTAGGTAGGGTTGATGCCGTATTTGGCTTGGGTGAGCTTGACCAGTTCACGGTTGAGCGGGGTGTCGACCTGGTGCCAGTACTGCGCACCGAGATACACGCCTTCCAGCACGTCGCTGCCCAGTTCCTGGAACTGGTCGAGGCCGGCGGACCACACCAGCAGCACCTTCATACGTTCCTTGATACCGAAGTTCACCGCCTGGCGCAGGGTGTTGGACGACTGGCTGCCGAAGTTGAGCAGCACCAGCACATCGGGTTTGGCGGCGATGGCGTTGGTCAGGTAGCCGGAGAATTCCTGCTCCTGCAACGAGTGGTAGCTGTTGCCGATGTGTTCCAGGCCGTTTTCCTTGAGCACATTCTTCGCACCTTCGAGCAGCGCTTCGCCGAACACGTATTGCGGGGTGATGGTGTACCAACGCTTGGCGTCCGGCAGCAGCTTGATCAGCGGCACCATGGTTTCGCGGATCGCGCCGTAGGTGGGCACCGACCAGCGGAAGGTTGCCTTGTTGCAGTCCTTGCCGGTGACTTCATCGGCGCCCACCGGGGTCATGAACACACCGCCGACCTTGTCCACTTCCTTGGCCACCGCCAGTGCCGAGGACGACAGGGTGCAGCCCTGGAAGAACCGCGCGCCATCCTGCTGGATGGCTTCCTGCACCTTGCGCACGGCCTTGCCGGCATTGCCCTCGGTGTCGATCACCTTGTAGTTCAGTGGGCGGCCGAGTAGCTCGGGGTGTTGTTCCACCGCCAGGCGCGAACCCATGTCGGCAAACTTGCCATAGCTGGCAAAAGCGCCAGACATGGACTTGAGGCCGTAAAAGGTAAAAGGCTCGGCGGCGAATGCAGACCGGATGCTCAGCGGGAGGCTGAGGGCGGCGGCTGCGGTAAGACTGGCTTTCAACAACGTACGACGCTGCATGGGGTGACTCCCTGGTTTAGTTATTGGCAGGAGTGGCAATGGCGATACGGTGGAGCAAGGGCCTGTGGGCAGGCCTGTTATTGGAGGGGGGGCTGTCAGTGGGTGTGATCGAACTCCAGCAAAAAGTGCGGGCTGACCTGGCCTTCAAGGGCGGTCATGTGGTGTTCGGCATCGCACATGTGTTCATGCATCAAGCTGCGCACCGCTCTTTCATCCCCGGCATGAAAGGCGATCAGCAACTGCTTGTGATAGTCGAGGTTGGCGGCGTCGAACTGCTTGCGCTTGGGCTTGTAGGCTTTTTTCAGCACCACCAGGTCGCGCAGCAGATCGTTGAGGAACTGCGCCATGAAACTCAGCAACGGGTTGGGACAGGCCTTGGCCAGCAGGTTATGGAACTCAAGTTCCGCCAGGCGCTGTTCACGCTGGCCGGCTTCACTGTCTTCGGGGGCGCTGCAAAAATCCACGTTGTCTTGCAGGGCCTGGTAGTCCTCTTCGCTCAAGCGTCCGAGCACCGATACCGCGAGCTCCACTTCGATGACTTTGCGCAGTTGGTACACCTGTTCGCCGTCCAGATGCTGGAAGTGCAGGTAGTTGCGCAACGCGCGGCTGGCCGGTTCGGTGCCGGCCTGGTTCAGGTAGGCGCCGCCGCTGGGCCCGGTGCGAGTGCTCACCAGGCCTTCCACTTCCAGCGCCTTGAGCGCTTCGCGGGCCGAACCTTTGGAGCACTGGAAGCTTTCCATCAGCTCGCGTTCGGTGGGCAGGCGGTCGCCAGGCTTCAAGGCGTCGGTGACGATGGAGCGCTTGACCGACTCGACAATCACATCGGACAGCTTCTGGCGTTTGCGTCGTAGCGGGCGGCTTAGCATAAGTTCGATTTATCGTATTAATGCGGATTAATAGCACTTAATAACGATCGGGATGCAGCGTCAACGGCGGGTGTCGTTTTCGATGGCAACAGGTCGCAATCGGATGGTTACTCACCCTTGCCCGAATCCAGGCAGCGTGTGGATGGCGGAGGCTGCTTGCCGAAGACCAGGAAGTCGCCCACCCAGCGGTTGATACAGCTGCTGGCATCCTGTTTGGCCGTTTCTTTCAAGCGTAATTGTTCGACCTGAGGCGCTGCCGATTCAGACGGCTGCGCATTGACCAGCACCATGCGCGCCACCCGTTCGGGAAACAGCGCCGCGTACCGGTTGCCCAGGCGGGCTGCATCGGCATTGCCCAGGTAGAGCAGTTGGGCGTCGCCCAGTTGGGTGCGGACAAACTCCAGGTCCTGGGCGGCCTGTTCGACGCCATTGTCGTTGCCGAGGTCGCGGGGGCTGAGTTCGATGACGTCGTAGCGGTTGACCAGCGTGCGATACGCCGGGTTGGAGTAGGAGCCCCAGAGGCTGGTCAGGTGAATGACAAAGGTGCCGCCCTGGTTCCTTTTGGGGGCATCGCCAGCTTGGGCGAACACCACGCCTTCGCGGTTCAGCGGGTCACGGGCGCCGACGCGGGTCAGGTAGAGACGCAGATTGCCTTGCCGAGGCGCGGCGTAATTGCGCGGCACGCTCACGACCCCGCATTGGGTGCGTTGCAGCACTTCAGGGTCCAGGCGTTCAACGCTGGGCAGTGGGCAATCCAGCAGCCAATCAATGGCGGTGGGGGGAATCAGTTCTTGGGCAGCGCTTGCAGTCACCCAGAGACAGGCGCACGTCAGGTATTTTGCGACAGTCATCAAGAGGTCCTGGGCAACCGTGTGAGAGCGGTTTTTTTACCAAGGACCTTTGGTCGAAGAATGTAGGGCGAGAAGACAGCTGATGTACGAAAGCGGAGTTTTGTTTATCGGATCTGTGTCTGCCAGCCGCCGCCCAATGCCTTGTACAACGCGATGCTGGCCTGCAGGCGCGACAGCCGCAGTTGCACATTCTGGTCCTGGGCCGCGTACAGGGTGCGTTGGGTTTCCAGTACTGTGAGCAGGTCTTCGGCACCGGCCTGGTAGCGGCTTTCAGCGATCTGGAAGGCGGTCTGGGCCTGTTGCAGTTCTTCGCTTTGCCATTCGCGCTGCTGGTCGAGACGCGTGATGCTGCTGAGGGATTTTTCCACGTCGGCAAAGCCGTTGATGATCGCACCGCGATAGGTTTGCAGCAGTTCATCCTGGCGCGCGCGGGCCTTGTCGCGTTCAGCACTTAAACGGCCGTTGTTGAAGATCGGCGCCACCAGCCCGGCGGTCAGCGTGTAGTAGGGGCTGCGCAGGACATCCACGGCCTTGTAGGCGTCGGAACCCAGGGTCGCGCCGAGGGTGATGGCGGGCAGCATGGCCGCGCGGGCCACGGTGACGTCGGCCTGTGCGGCCGCCAATTGCGCCTCGGCCTTGGCGATATCAGGACGGCGGCTGAGCAATTGGCTCGGCATACCGGCACCGATCGTTGGCCAAGTGAGTGCCTGGAACGGCTCTGCGCCCAGATCCAACGTCTGGACCGGTTGGCCGAGGAGGGCGGCCAGCGTGATCCGCGACTCTTCGGCCAGTTGCTGGATCAGCGGCAGTTGGCGTTGCTGGCTGGCCACCAGGCTTTTTTGCTGGGCCAATTCCAGGGCGGTGGCGGAGCCGGCGTCATAGCGGGTCTGCACCAGGTCGAGCACGTTGCGCGCATTGGCCAGGTTCAGCTCGGCGATTTGCTGGCGCTGCTGCGCGGCCAGGGTTTGCGCGTAGCGGTCGGCCACGCTGCTGAGCAAGGTCAGCTCCACGGTGGCCTGGTCAAATTCGCTGGCGCGCAGGCTATGCAGGGCGCTGTCGCGGGCAGCGGCGCGGCCACCCCAGAAGTCCACTTCGTAGCTGGCGCTGAGGTTGGCGCCAAAGTTGTCGACGGCGTCATCGCTTTGCGTTGCGTCAAGATCCGGTCCACCCGGGCCACGCAACAGCTTCTGGCGGCTGGTGGTGAGGTTGAGCTTCACTTCCGGCAACAACGGCGCGCCGGCAATCACTGCGCTGGCTTGGGCCTGGCGCACGCGTGCAGTGGCGGCGGCCACGTCGAAACTATCACGCCGGGCCTGTTCGACCAGACGGTTGAGTTGCGGGCTGCCAAACTGCGTCCACCATTGCTGGTTGGTGGCTTGGGCAGCGTCGCGTTCGGCAAATTGCCAGGCGGCAGGCGCTGCAATCCCGCTGTCGAGCGCGGGCGGGTTGCCGGTACAGGCGCTGAGTAACACGCACAAGGCAGGCAGGTAGAAGGACTGTTTATTCACTGGTCAACGCCTTAACCGGATCGAGCCGGGCAGCTTTACGGGCCGGCATGAAGCCGAATACGACGCCGGTGACGAGTGCGCAACCAAATGCGCCAAACACCGCCAAGAGGGAGAACTGCACCGCCACCTTGGCCAGTACCAACACGCCGCCGACCAACAGGGCGAGGGCGATGCCACACAAACCGCCGACCACCGAGAGCATCACCGCTTCCGTGAGGAACTGGCGCAGGATATCGCGCTGGCGTGCGCCGGTGGCCATGCGGATGCCGATTTCACGGGTGCGTTCGCGCACGGTCATCAACATGATGTTCATCACGCCGATGCCGCCCACCAACAGGGAAATCGCCGCAATCGAACCGAGCATCAATGACAGCGTGTTCTGCGTGCGGGCCTCGGCCTGGATCATCGCGGCGTTGTTGGTCAGCTCATAGTCGCGCTTGCCGTTGTGCAACTTTTGCATCAACTGATCAATGGCGACTTCGGCTTCGTGGACCTTGCGCGCATCCGCCGCCGCGATCACCACATATTCGGGGTTGTAGCTGCCGAACAGGCGCACGCTGGCGGCGGTGTAAGGGATGGCAACGCGGTCGTCACTGTCCTTGTTGCCGGAGGCGGCGCCTTTTTCCGCCAGCACACCGATCACCTGGAACGGCACGTTTTCAATCAGGATGTACTGGCCGATCGGGTTGACCTCGCCCTTGAACAGCTTCTCGCGCACGCGATGGCCGATCACCGCCACGGTGGCGGCGGCGCGCTCGTCGGCGGCCGTGAAGTAACTGCCCTCGACCACCGGCCAATTGAAAATCTCCGGGAAATTGGTGTCATTGCCGCCCACGTAGGCCATGTAGTCCACGTTGCCGTAACGCACCCCGGCTTCGCTGCCGTTGACCGGCATGATGCGCTGGACCTGGGGCAGGGCCGCCAGCGCGTGGACGTCATCGAGGGTGACAATGCCCAGCGGCGTACGTGGGTTCGGCGACGAGCCACTGAGGTAGATGATGTTGGAGCCGAACGCGCCCATTTGCGCCATGACCTGGCGCTTGCTGCCTTCGCCCACCGCCAGCATCACCACCACCGAGGCTACGCCGATAATGATCCCCAGCAGGGTCAGCGCGGTGCGGAAGCGGTTGATCCACATCACCCGCCAGGCGGCTTGCACCGCGTCCACCAGCTCGGCTTTCCACGCGCCATTGTGCTCGGCGCCGTCGGCCAGGCGCTGGCGCAGGTCCACGGCTTGCAGGGCGCCGTTCGCCAATACCGGTGCAACGTCGCTGCCGTCGGCTGAATCGCTGATGATCAAACCATCGCGGATCTCGATGATGCGATTGGCCCGCGCCGCCACTTCGCGGTCGTGGGTAATCAGGATCACCACGTGGCCCTGGCTGGCGAGTTCGTCGAGCAGGGTCATGACCTCGGCGCCGCTGTGGCTGTCGAGGGCGCCGGTGGGTTCGTCGGCGAGGATGATATGGCCGCCGTTCATCAATGCACGGGCGATGGACACCCGCTGTTGCTGGCCACCGGAAAGCTGGTGCGGACGGTTGCCAGTGCGCTCCGCCAGGCCCAGGCGGGTGAGCAGGGCGTGGGCGCGGGCATGGCGCTCGGTGGCGCTGATACCGGCATAGATCGCCGGCATCTCGACGTTTTCCTGGGCCGAGCCGGAAGGGATCAGGTGGTAGCCCTGGAACACGAAGCCGAAGGCTTCGCGGCGCAGCCAGGCCAGTTCGTCACTGTCCAGGTGGGCGACGTTCTCCCCGGCGAACAGATAGTCGCCTGTGCTTGGACGGTCAAGGCAGCCAAGGATGTTCATCAACGTGGACTTGCCGGAACCCGAGGCGCCGACGATGGCGACGAATTCCCCCGCATGGATCGACAGGTCGATGCCGCGCAACACGTCGACCTGCGGGCTGTCACCGCCGCCGTAGGACTTGCGGATGTGCTTGAGTTCGATCAGGGGCGTGGTCAACTCAACCCCCGTTGCCGTCGGCCGGGCCGATCAGCAGTTGATCGCCTTCGCTCAAGCCGTCGAGCACCTGGACGCGCAGGCGGTCGCTGATGCCCACCTGCACCTGGCGTTGTTCGATGCGGCCATTCTTGCCCACGACCTGGGCGATCTGCCGGTTGGCATTGGCCGTGCCCGATAACGCGGCGACCGGCGCGGTGAGGGCGTCCTTGACCTGGCTGGCGACGAAAAATACCTGAGTGGTCATTTCGGCCATCAGCGCGTTGTCGCTGTTGTCCACGTCCAGCAGCACGGTGTACAGCACCACGCGGCCGCTGCCACTTTTGCTGGTGCTGTTGGGGCTGCCGCTGCCCTGGGTTTCATTCAACGGCTTGGGCGGGATCGGCAGGATCTGGCGCACGGTGCTGGTCCAGCGCCGGTTGCCGCCACTCAACGTGGTGAAATACGCGGTCATGCCCGGTTTGACGTGGCCGATATCGGCTTCCGAGACTTCCGCCCACACCGTCATCGGCGACAACTTGGCGATGCGCAGGATCAACGGCGTCTGCTGCTGGGCGTTGAGGGTCTGGCCGACCCGCGCGTCTACCGCCACCACGGTGCCGGCCATCGGCGCGTAGATGCGCGTGTAGCCCAATTCCGCTTCGTCACTGCGCAGGCTGGCCTGGGCTTGCTGGATCTGCGCCTGGAACATGTCGACCCGCGCCTGGGTGGCGCTCAGCTCGGCCTTGGCGGTTTGCACGTCTTCTTCACGGGTGGCGTTGCCGGCGGCCAGGCGTTGCTGGCGCTGATACTTCTGGCGTGCCAGTTCGTGCTGGGCCTTTTGCTCCTGCAACTGGGCCTTGAGGTTTTCGATGGCGTAGCGGCTGGCATCCAGCTTGGCTTTTTGCGTGGAGGGGTCGATCTCCACCAGCAACTGGCCTTCCTGGACCTGGTCGCCCGCCTCGACGTGGATCTTGCGGATCTGCCCGGAGGCCTGGGCGCCCACGTCCACATAACGGCGCGGCTGCAGGGTGCCGAGGGCGGTCACACTGTTTTCGATACTGCCGCGGGTGACGGTGACGGTGGTGAGGGTGTCACGCCCCGGCGGCAGCACTTGCCAGGCCGCGACGGCGATAATGGGGATCAGGCACGCGATAACAAGCAAGGCGCGTCGGGCAGGTCGAGGGCGTTTCATGCTTTGGTTCCAGCCAGGAAAGTTCGGACCGCAGTTGCGGGGAGCTGACAAGTAAACGAGGGAATTGCGCGGGGATTTAGGCAGTTACATAAGCAGTTACAGCTCCTTTGAAGAAAAAAATCGTCCGTTGATGCAAGTCTGCTTTAAAAGTAGATGAGAATTACTATAAATTGCACGCACTCAAACTGCCATCACCTGAAGGCTGTCTTTATTTGCACCCAAGGACCTAATGCCGCCACCCGGCGGTCGGGAGTCATGTTGGAAAACTACTATCGCGAGCTGGTGTGTTTCCTCAACGCCAAGCTGGGCAACCGTCAGGTGGCCGAGGATGTGGTGCATGACGCTTATGTCCGGGTGCTGGAGCGTTCCAGCGACACGCCCATCGAACAACCCCGTGCCTTTTTGTATCGCACCGCGCTCAACCTGGTGATCGACGGCCATCGGCGCAACGCCTTGCGCCAGGTCGAGCCCCTGGACGTGCTGGATGCGCAAGAGTGCTTCGCCAGCAGTTCGCCCCATACCAGTCACGACCACGGCCAGCGCCTGGAGCTGCTCGAACGCGCTCTGGCGGAGCTACCGGCGGCCTGTCGCGACAGCTTCCTGCTGCGCAAGCTCGAAGGCCTGACTCACCTGCAGATCGCCGAACGCCTGTGCATTTCCCGCGCCCTGGTGGAAAAACACATCGTCAACGCCATGAAGCACTGCCGGGTGCGGATGCGCGAGTGGGAAGCGCACTGATCAATGATCAGTTAAATTTTATTTCACTGTCCTCGTTTCCTATCAACACACGGCCTGTTGTTCAGGTCTTGAAGGTATTCCCGCCCCACCGCCAAGGGGCTTATCCAGAGGACACTGGAATGACACAGGCAATTGCTTCGCCCGCGGTTCACGACCTGATCGGTATCGGTTTCGGCCCTTCGAACCTGGCGCTGGCCATCGCCCTGCAGGAGCGCGAAAAGGCCCAGGGCAAACTGGACGTGCTGTTTCTCGACAAACAGGCGGACTACCGCTGGCACGGCAATACCCTGGTGACCCAGAGCGAACTGCAGATCTCGTTCCTCAAGGACCTGGTGACCTTGCGCAATCCCACCAGCCCGTATTCCTTCGTCAACTACCTCAAAGCCCACGACCGCCTGGTGGACTTCATCAACCTGGGCACCTTCTACCCGTGCCGCATGGAGTACAACGACTACCTGCGCTGGGTCGCCGGGCAGTTCCAGGCCCAGGCGCGCTATGGCGAGGAAGTGCTGGCCATCGAGCCGATCCTGCACCAGCAGCAGGTTGAAGCGCTGCGCGTGATTTCCCGCGATGCGCTGGGTGAGCAACATGTGCGCACCACCCGTTCGGTGGTGGTCAGCGCCGGCGGCACGCCGCGCATTCCTGAAGCATTCAAGGCGCTCAAGGGCGACAGTCGGGTGTTCCACCATTCCCAATACCTGGAGCGCATGGCCAGCCAGCCGTGTGTCGAGGGCAAGGCCATGCGCATCGCTATCATCGGCGGTGGCCAGAGCGCGGCAGAAGCCTTCATCGACTTGAACGACAGCTTCCCGTCGGTGCAGGTTGACATGATCCTGCGCGGTTCGGCGCTCAAGCCCGCCGACGACAGCCCGTTCGTCAACGAAGTGTTCTCGCCGGCCTTCACCGACCTGGTGTTCCAGCAAGAGGGTGCCGAGCGTGAGCGTTTGGTCGCCGAATACCAGAACACCAACTATTCGGTGGTGGACCTGGACCTGATCGAGCGTATCTACGGCATCTTCTACCGCCAGAAAGTCTCCGGCATCGCGCGCCAGGCGTTCCGCACCATGACCGTGGTCGAGAAGGCCACCCCAGGCCCGCTGGGCATCGAGCTGGTGCTGCGCAACAACGCCAACGGCGACACCAGCATCAATCACTACGACGCGGTGATCCTGGCCACCGGCTACGAGCGCCAGACGCACCGCGCCTTGCTCGCACCGCTGGAAGATTACCTGGGTGACTTCGAGGTGGCGCGTGACTACCGCATCGTCACTGACGAGCGTTGCAACGCCGGTATCTACATCCAGGGCTTCAGCCAGGCCAGCCACGGCTTGAGCGATACTTTGCTGTCGGTATTGCCGATTCGTGCGGATGAGATTGCGGCGTCGTTGTATGCGCTGGACCGTGGGCGCGGCAAGGGGCGCTCGGTGCAGGACCTGTTGCTCGCCACGGCAAGCTGACAGGCTGCACTTGTGACCCGGAGGGTTGGCTGATACTGTACAAAAAACCAGTATCGGTAACCCTCCATGCAGTTGATCGAAAAACTCAGCATCCTCGCCGACGCCGCCAAGTACGATGCTTCGTGCGCCAGCAGTGGTGCGCCCAAGCGTAGCTCCGAGGGCAAGGCGGGGCTGGGTTCCACCGATGGCATGGGCATTTGCCACAGCTACACGCCGGACGGGCGTTGTGTGTCGTTGCTCAAGGTGTTGCTCACGAACTTCTGTCTGTACGACTGCCAGTACTGCGTCAACCGCCGCTCCAGCGACGTGCCCCGCGCGCGTTTCAGCCCGGAGGAGGTGGTTACCCTGACCCTGGATTTCTACCGGCGCAATTGCGTCAGCGGGCTGTTTCTCAGTTCCGGCATCATCCGTTCGTCCGACTACACCATGGAGCAACTGGTGCGGGTCGCCAAATTGCTGCGCGAAGAGCATGACTTTCGCGGCTATATCCATCTCAAGACCATTCCCGACGCCGATCCGGCGCTGATCGCCGAAGCCGGAAAGTATGCCGATCGCCTGAGCGTGAACATCGAACTGCCTACCGAGGCCAGCCTGCAGACCCTGGCGCCGGAAAAAAAGATCGTGTCGATCAAGCAGGCCATGCAGACCATCTACACCGGCGAGCAGACGGTCCGCAACGAACCGCGCGCGCCGCGTTTTGCCCCAGCCGGGCAGAGCACGCAACTGATCGTGGGTGCCGATGACACCGATGACAGCACCATCCTCCACGGTGCCGAGGCGTTGTACGGCAACTTCAAGCTGCGCCGCGTGTATTACTCGGCGTTCAGCCCCATCCCCAACAGCCCGAAAAGCGTGCCTTTGGCAGCACCGCCCTTGATGCGCGAGCACCGCTTGTACCAGGCGGACTTTTTGCTGCGCAGTTATGGCTTCAGCGCCAACGAGCTTTTCCAAGGCCCCGGCCACCTGGCCCTGGATATCGACCCCAAGCTGGCCTGGGCCCTGGAAAACCGTGAGGTGTTCCCCCTGGACCTGAACCGCGCCGAACCGACCTTGATCGCGCGTATCCCAGGCATTGGCCTGCGCACTACCCAGCGCCTGGTGGACCTGCGCCGCGAGCGCAAGATCCGCTTCGAAGACCTGGCGCGCATGCGGTGTGTGCTGGCCAAGGCCAAGCCGTTTTTCATCACCAGCGACTACCATCCGCAACAGGCCGACAGCACCAGCGTGTTGCTGCGCGAGCAATTGCGCGACCGTCCGCAGCCACAGCAAATGGGCTTGTGGGGATGATCAGCCTGGAGTGCAACAACCTGTTCAGCACCTGGCGCGAGCAGGCGCGCTGGCTGCTGAGTCATCAGGTCGACCCCAGCCAGGTGAGCTGGGGCGAGGCTGAGGTGGCGGACCTGTTTGCCACCGACGAACCGATTCCCGAAGGCTTGGGGCCTTACCAGACGCGGGTGCCCAAGGCCCTGCTGGAATTGCTGGAGTCGGCCGCCTGTTACCACGGCGACCAGCGCTGGAGCCTGTTGTATGAAGTGTTGTGGCGCGTCAGTCATGGTGACCGCACGGCGATGCTGGCGGGGGACAAGCTGGGCAGTGAGTTGCAGCGACGGATCAAGCAGGTCAGTCGCGAGGCGCATCATTTGCACGCGTTTGTGCGGTTTGTCGCGCTACCGGCCGGGGCGGGGCTGGCGTTGCCGGAATATGTGGCCTGGCATGAGCCGGCCCACGACATCCTGAAGTCCGCCAGTCAGCATTTTGTAGGACGGATGGGGCGTCATCGCTGGATGATCGCCACGCCGTTGGATGGGGTGTATTACGACGGCGAGCAGCTTGTTCATCAGCGCGAGTGCCCCGAGGCTTGGCGCCAGCTGGCACAGAATGTCGAGGACCCCCACAGTGCGATGTGGCTGACCTATTACAGCCACATCTTCAACCCGGCACGCTTGAACCCCAAGGTGATGGAGGGGCATCTGCCGAGCCGGTTCTGGAAAAACCTGCCCGAGGGCAAGTTGATTCCGGGTTTGATCACCGAGGCGCGGACGGGGAAGCAGAAGGACGGGCAGGCAAAATTGATTGGGGCAAAGCCGGGTCGCCAGATTGCCAACCCCCACCGAGCGCGGTGACCAACCCCACGCTTGCCTGCAACTGACGGGTCTGTACTTCCTGCAACGTGCGTTGTGCCTGCAGGGCTGCCGTCTGTGCGGTGACCACGTCCAGGTAGCTTACCGCGCCGGCCTCGTAGCTGTTCATCGCCAGCGTTTGTGTGTGTTGCGCCGCATCCGCCGCCGCCTGCTCATCCTGGGCTTCCTGTTGCAGGTCTCGTAGCTGCGCCAGGTTGTCCTCGACTTCGCGCACCGCTTTCAAGACATGGCTGCGGTATTGCGCCGAGGCTTCTTCAAACTCGGCTTTGGCTTGGCGTTCATTGGCGCTCAAGCGGCCGCCATCAAAGATCGGCAAGTTCACCAGTGGGCCCAGCGCCCAATAGCGATTGCCCGCCGACAGCAGGTTACCGACGCCTTGCGTCTGCCCACCGATCAGCCCGGTCAGGCTGAAGTCCGGGTACCACGCGGCCTTGGCTACGCCGATATTGGCATTGGCTGCAAACACCCGGCGTTCCGCCGCCGCGATATCCGGCCGACGTTGCAGCAGGTGGCTCGGTAGCTGCGAAGGAATCCCCGGCAGCGCGATCAACCTCTCGCTTGGCGACAAACTGAAATTACTGGCGGCCACGCCCACCAATTCGCCTATCGCATGTTCGGTGAGGTTGCGTTGGCCCTGTACTTCATCCCATTGCGCCTTGGCTTCGGCCAACTGATTCTGCGCGCGCGTCAGGTCGAGCTCCGACGCAATCTGGCCCTCATATCGGCTGCGAGTCAGTTGCAATGCCTGGCTGAAATCATCCAGCGAAGCGCTGAGAATCCGCGCCTGGGCATCCAGCCCGTTGAGCTGCACGTACAAGGTCGCCAACTGATGTTGCAGGCTCAAGCGCGCCACCGCCAAATCATCGCCGGACGCCTGTGCCTGGGCATCACCGGCCGCCACCTGGTTGCGGATTTTGCCCCACAGGTCCAGGTCGTAGCTCAGTGAAAACCCTGCGGTGTTGCTGTTGTACACCGATGGCTGCGTATCCCCTCGCAGCGGCCGCGAGTCCGATTGCCGCTGGCGCAATGGCTGCGCGCTGGCGGTGATCTGCGGGAACAACCCTGCATGCAATTGGCTGGCATAGGCCTGGGACGCATCGAAGTGCGCGAGTGCCGCCGCCAAGTCGGGGTTGGCCTTGAGCAGTTGCTGTTGCAGGTCGTTCAGGCGCGAATCCTGGTAGAGCGTCCACCATTCGGGGGCCAATTGATCGGACGGTTGCGCGCTGTGCCAGGGACCCTCGCTGGTTTGTTCGCGGTAATCGGTCGGTAGGTCAACGTTAGGTACCTTGTAGGTTGGCGCCATCGAGCAGCCCTGCAACGCCAGCAGCATCAGCGCTGCCAGGGGTTTAAGCCTTAGGCGCATGCGCACCTCCGGCGGCGGCCAGTTGCACTGGGTCGCCTTCACGCAGGGCGTCCGGCGGGTTGTCGACCACGCGGTCGGCGGGTTTCAGGCCTTGGTCGATGACCAGGCGCTCGCCCAGGTCCAGGCCGATGTGAATGTCCTGCAGGTGCACGTGATTCTGCGCGTCCAATACCGCCACTTGGGTGCCTTGGGCCCGGAAGATCAGCGCGCTGGCCGGGATGCTTACGCCATGGGTATCCGCCGGAATCGGCAGGGTGGCTTCGGCGTAGTCACCGGGGAGCAATTCGCCATTAGGGTTGTCGGCCACGAACTGCGCAAGCAGGGTGCCGGAACGGCGGTCGATGGCGGTGGAATCACCGATCAGGTGCGCCTTGAAGTGTTCTCCGGGGTGTTCGGGTACGGTCAGCTCGGCTTCAAGGCCGGGGTGGATGACTGCCGCGTAGTTCTGCGGCACGGGCACATACAGGCGCAATTGATGGGTATCGGCGATGTTGAACAGCTCGGGATCGCTGTCGGTGTCGGCCTTGATCAATTGGCCGATATCGGTGTTGCGTGCGGTGATGGTGCCGGCGAACGGCGCGCGGATCGTCTTGTAGCTTTCCAATGCGGACAGCCGCGCATAGTCGGCAGCGGCGGCTTCGGCGTTGGCTTTTGCGGCGGCGGCGTTGGAGGTTTTTTCATCGGCCTCCTGACGCGATACCGAATGGCTGGCGAGCAGGTTTTGCCAGCGCGTCGCGGTGGTTTCGGCCAGGCGTGCGTTGGCCTGTTCCTGTATCAGCCGTGCATGGGTTTGCGCCAGTTGCTGGTCCAGGTCGGGGCTGTCGATCTCGGCAAGGATTTGCCCGGCTTTGACCTGGGTGCCGATGTCGGCTTTCCAGTCTTTCAAGTAGCCGCTGACGCGGGCGTGAATCGGCGCCTTGCTCCAGGCTTCCAGGTGCGCCGGCAAGCGCAGGGTGTCGCCGGCGGCATTCTGCTGCGGTTGGAACACCATCACCTGCGGGACGGCGGCGGTTTCGGTCCAGGCGGTGACCGATTGTTCGTGCAGCGTGCGGGCGTGCAGGCCGTTGGCGACCAACAGGGCGGCCAGGGTCAGGCCGCCGACACCCATGAGCATCAGACGCTTGCGCGAGGGTTTGTGATCAGACGACATGAGACGTTTCTCCAGCAGTAGCGCGAGTAGGGTGACGGCCGTGGACCAGGCTGAAGACCACGGGGACAAATAACAGAGTGGCGGTGGTGGCGAGGATCAGGCCGCCGATCACCGCGCGGCCGAGCGGGGCGTTTTGCTCCTCGGAAATCGCCAGGGGCAACATGCCGATGATCATCGCCAGGGCGGTCATGCACACCGGGCGAAAGCGCGTGTAACCGGCTTCCAGCGCGGCCTTGAGCGCATCGCCATGTTCGGCCAGGCGTTCACGGCAGAAGCTCACCACCAGGATCGAGTTGGCGGTGGCCACGCCCATGCACAGGATCGCGCCGGTCAAGGCGGGCACCGACAACGAGGTGCCGCTGAGGAACAGCATCCACACGATCCCTGCCAGCGCCGCAGGCAAGGCGGTGATGATTACGAACGGATCGACCCACGACTGGAAGTTGACCACGATCAGCAGGTAGATCAGCACCACCGCGCCAAGCAAGCCAAAGCTCAAGCCGCTGAAGGCTTCGTGCAACGCATCGATCTGCCCGTGCAGGCTGATCACCGCGCCTTTGGGGCGCATGGACGCCGTGTCATCCAGCACTTTCTGCACATCACGGGCCACGCCGCCGAGGTCGCGACCTTGCACGTTGGCGTACAGGTCCAGGGTCGGTTCGATGTTGTAATGGGTCACCACTGCCGGGCTTTGCACCCGGGAGATGGTGGCCACGCCGCCAAGGATCTGCGACTGGCCGTCGGCGCCGGTCACCGGCAGCGCTTCCAGCGAAGGCAGGCTGTCGAGGCGATATTGCGGGGTGGCGGCGACGATGGAATAGGACACGCCGTTGGCCGGGTTGAGCCAGAAGGTCGGTGCCACTTGGGAACTGCCGGCGAGGGAGGCGACCATGCTGTTGGTCACGTCACGTTCGGTAATGCCCAGGCCGTTGGCGCGCAGGCGGTCGACGTTGACCTGCAAGGACGGGTAGCCGGTGGACTGCTGGATGCGCAGGTCAGCGATGCCGGGTACGTGCTGCAGGCGCCGCTCCAGTTCCACCGCATACGCACGGTTTTCTTCATCGCTGCGCCCGGAGATTTTTACGTCCAGCGGGGCCGGGGCGCCGAAGTTGAGGATCTGGCTGCTGATGTCGGCTGGCAGGAATGCGAAGTGGCTACCGGGGAAACTTTCCGGCAGGGTTTCGCGCAGTTTCTTCACGTAATCGGCGGTGGGCGCGTGGTCTTTTTTCAGGGTGACCTGGATGTCGCCGTCCTGCGGGCCGATGGTGCCGCTGCTGCTGTAGGCCATATCGATACCGCTGAGCGGGATGCCGATGTTGTCGACGATGGTGTCGAGTTCTTCGGCGGGAATCACCTCGCGAATCCGCGCTTCGATACGGTCGAAGGCGGCGGCGCTTTCTTCGATGCGCGTGCCCAGTGGCAGGCGCACGTGCAGGGCCAATGCACCCGCGTCGGTGGCCGGGAAGAAATCCTGGCCGAGGCTCGGCAGCAACAGGAACGACGCCAGCACGCAAGCCAGGAAACCGACGATAAAGCCCTTGCGATTACCCAAGGCCAAGGTCAGCAGACCATGGTAGGTGTCGCGTATGTTCGAGAAGTGCCGTTCAAAGCCCTGCTGGAAATTCAGCACCGATTGCAGCACGCGATTGCGCGGTTTCTTGTGCTGCTCGCCCTCGTGGTGGTTGATGAATGCATCTTCCGGATGATGCCCGGCGCCTGGCTCCGGCGTGTGCGGCTTGAGCAGGAACATCGCCAGGGTCGGCACCAGCGTACGCGAAAGAATGAACGAACTGGCCATGGCAAAGATCACCGCCAGGGCCATCGGCCGGAACAGGTAACCGGCGATGCCTTGCAGCAAAAACATCGGCACGAACACGATGCAGATACACAGCAGCGAGACGAACGCCGGGCCGACGATCTGTGCGGCGCCGTCGAGAATCGCGGTCTTTACCGCCTTGCCTTGTTCCAGGTGCCAGTTGATGTTTTCGATGGTCACCGTGGCGTCGTCCACCAGGATCCCCACCGCCAACGCCAGTCCGCCGAGGGTCATCACGTTGAGGGTTTGCCCGCTGACCGCCAGCAGTGCAATCGCCGACAGCACCGCCAGGGGAATCGAGGCGGCAATAATGATCGTGGAACGCCAACTGCCGAGGAACAGCAGGATCATCGCACTGGTCAGCAGCGCGGCAATGATGCCTTCCTGGGCCACGCTGCCCACCGACTGTTTGACGAACACCGAGGCATCACCCAGCAGCGAGGTCTTCAGCGACGGCGGCAGGGTCTCGTTGATGCGCGGCAGCATCTGGCGGATGCCGTCGATGATCGACAGGGTGGAGATGCTGCCGTTTTTCAGCGCTGGCATGAGGACCGCACGGTGGCCGTCGACGCGCACGATATTGGTCTGCGGCGGCGAGCCGTCGCGCACGTGGGCGACTTGGCCGATGGTGATCAAGGCTCCGTCGACGGTCTTGATCGGCAGGTCATTCAGCTCATCGATGGCCTTGGGGCTGTTGTTGAGCAGGATCGTGTATTCGTTGGGGCCGAGTTTGGCGGTGCCCACCGGGATGATCTGGTTCTGCAGGGCCAAGGCGTTGCCCACGTCCTGGGCCGACAAGCCTTTGGCGGCCAGCGCCTGTGGGTCGAGGTCCAGCGTGATCTGGCGCTGCTTGCCGCCCATGGGCGTCGGCATGGCCAAGCCGGGCAGGGCGCTCAGGGGCAGGCGGATGTTGTTCTGCACCAGGTCGCGGATCTTGGCTTCCGAGAGGCTGGGGCTGGAGAACGCCATCTGCAAAATCGGCACCGTGGAGGCGCTGTAGTTGAGGATCAGCGGCGGCGTGATGCCCGGCGGCATCTGCTTGAGCACGGTTTGTGACACCGCTGTCACCTGGGCGTTGGCGGTGCGGATATCCACGCCGGGTTGGAAGAAGATCTTGACGATGCCCATGCCGGGCAGGGATTGCGATTCGATATGCTCGATGTCGTTGACGGTGGTGCTCAGGGAGCGTTCATAGGTGTAGATCACCCGACCGGCCATGGCGTCCGGCGACAGGCCGTTGTACTGCCAGACCACGGCAACCACGGGGATGCCGATGTCCGGGAAAACGTCAGTGGGGGTGCGCAGGGCCGCCATCGGCCCGATGATGCAGATGAATATGGCCAACACGATAAACGTGTACGGCTTTTGCAGTGCGGTCTTTACCAGCCCGAGCATGCGTGAAACCTCCGGAGGGAGCAGGATTGCAAACCCCGGCAGTCTTGCCCGACCCACCTAACACGCACCTTTCAGCCAGGTGAAGGAACATTTAGGAAGGGCCTGAAGATCGTTTCATATGTATTCATTTGTTCTACAAAGGGTGGCTCCTCAAGCTTGTAGCCCATCGGACACATCGTCCCTATTTGTTGGAGCCCTGCCATGTCACTCAAACCTCTGTTATTGATTCCCGCCCTCGGTGCTGTGCTGTTGTTGTCGGCGTGCGCCGGCCCGATCCCCAAGGCCGATCCGAGCGAAGCGTGGATCGGTCTGAAAGAAGAGGCCCCCAACGACCTGATGGCCGAACGCGTTGACGGCAAGCGCGTGGATGACGGACGTTTCTTTGAAGTGACGCCTGGAGACCATCGCCTGGATGTGACGCTGTTCGAAGAAGAGCCCGGCGACGACAACCAGCAGGACTGCCAGGGCCGGGTCGAGTACAAGGATTTCAAGGCAGGTGAGCACTACACCCTGGTGGAGTCGAGCCTGGGCACCACCGTGCGCGCATCCTTGATGGATGGTCACGGCAAGGAAGTCGCGGCGACTCAGGACTTCAATTGCATGCCGGGCTAGGCGTGATGTACCGCCACCTTATGGGGCTTGGCGGATGCAGCGGGTTTGACGTGGGGGTGATGGTGCCGACGGGTGATGCGCAACACCCCCCACAACATGGCGCCGGCTACCGCCAGCCAACCGCAGATCAACAGGATAATCGTTGTTGCAAGGCTCATTCGGGCCTCCTTTCGCCCCGCAGGGGGCACACACAGTCTTCTCAATGGACAGTCTAGCTACCTGGCGGTTGCCTGCTATTGACCAATGGTCGTGTCTGTCCAACTTCTTTGCTCTATCCGCGTCCTTTACTAAGCCTGCGGGCTATACCCGCGTGGCAGAGCGTCCTATGATCAGGGCCCTTACCGGCAGTTGATCAAGAGAGTAGAAAATTGCGGTTACGGTCGAACCTGAAAACATCCTTGTTCCTCGCGTGTGCCTTGGGCCTTGCGGCGTGCTCCTCCACTCCGTCGAGACTGGCCGGCCTGCCGGAGCGCGTCGAACTCAATGGCGTGCCGACCTTTCGCAGCGAGGCTTACCAAAGCGGTCCTACGTCTTTAGCCAGCATGCTGTCGCAACAAGGCATTGTCATGACACCGGGGCTGTTGGATAAACCGTTGCATCTGCCGGGCGGCGAAGCCGACCTTGAGCGCAACATGCAGGTGCTGGCGCGCGAGTACGGGCTGATGGTGTATCCGCTGGAGGCCAAGCTGACGGCAGTGCTGGCCCAGGTGGCGGCGGGTTATCCGGTGATGGCGCGGATTGGCGGCGGGCTGTGGTCGGATGCGCACTACGTGGTCGTGGTGGGGTTCAACCAGCAGAAAAGCACGGTGTTGTTGCGCTCGGGGATGGATCGACGCTTGCTGATGAGCTTCAGCGACTTTGAGTCCAAATGGAAAAGCGCCGGCAGTTGGGCAATCCTCACCCAGCGCCCGAGCCAGTTGCCGGCGAATGTAGATGCACAACGGTGGCGGGACTCGGCGAATGCGACGGCCCAGGCCGGGCAGGAGCGGGCGGCGGCGCAGGCGCTGAAGGTGTTGGCGGAACGCAAATAAACAAACGGCGCTATCAAAGCGCCGTTTTTTATGTCGCTTAGCGACGGGCTTCAGCAGCGTTGGGGCGATTCTTCAGGTTCTTGTCGGCCTTGTAGCGCAGCGCCACATCCGGCACCGAACCGCTCTTGCCGGTCTCGACCCAATTGCGGATACGGCTGGCATCGGCAAAGTGGGTGAATTTGCCGAAGGCATCCAGGATCACCAACGACACCGGACGGTTGCCCATGCTGGTCACCAGCACCAGACAGTGGCCGGCCTGGTTGGTGAAACCGGTCTTGGTCAGCTTGATATCCCAGTTGGCGCGGTTGATCAGGTGGTCAGTGTTGGAGAAACCCAGGGTGTAGTTGGGCTTGCGGAACGACACGGTCTTTTCCTTGGTGGTGCTCAATTGGCTCAGCAGCGGGTAGTGACGCGCGGCGGCCAGCAGCTTGCTCAGGTCGCGGGCGGTGGACACGTTGTGGATCGACAGGCCAGTGGGTTCTACATAATGAGTACTGGTCATGCCCAGCGCCTTGGCCTTGGCGTTCATTGCCGCGATGAACGCCGGGTAGCCGCCTGGGTAGTGGTGGGCCAAGCTGGCCGCGGCGCGGTTCTCCGAGGACATCAAAGCGATCAACAGCATTTCTTTGCGCGGCATTTCGCTGCCGATTTTCACGCGGGAGAACACGCCTTTCATTTCCGGCGTGTCCTTGATGTTGATGTCGATGTATTCGTCCATGTTCTGCTTGGCTTCCAGCACGATCAGACCGGTCATCAACTTGCTCACCGAGGCGATGGGTACCACCACGTCGGGGTTGCTGGAATAGATGACTTTGTTGGTCTGCAGGTCCACCAGCATGGCGCTGCCGGAAGCGATTTGCAGTTTGGACGTGTCACGCGGGGCCAGGGTGGTTTCGGCGGCGTGCGCGAAGGTGCCTGTGAAAGCAAAAAATAGGCTGACAATAGAAAGACGAATTTTCACGCGGATGAACTCGCTAAAAGTAAGGAAATACCGTTCGTGAACGGTTTTTTGATAAATGCCGTTACATTTTAGGAGTATGGATCAGAAACTGTCGAATGTTCTTCTAGAACCCGATGAAAGTTCTTAAAAACTAAGAAAAAACAGGGTTTATCGCGGGCAATAAAAAGCCCTGCGATAAGGCAGGGCTTTTTCAGTACGCCTGGTTATTAAGCGTGCAGGGTCTCTGCGGCGTACAGGGTGTTTTCCAGCAGGCAAGCGCGGGTCATCGGGCCGACGCCGCCTGGCACTGGGGTGATCCAGCCGGCACGGGGCAGGGCGGTTTCGTACACCACATCGCCCACCAGCTTGCCGTCGTCCTGGCGGTTGATGCCCACGTCGATGACGATGGCGCCTTCCTTGATCCATTCACCTTTGACCAGTCCTGGCTTGCCGGCAGCAACCACAACCAGGTCGGCGCGGCCGACGTGGCCGGCGAGGTCTTTGGTGAAACGGTGGGTGACGGTCACAGTGCAACCGGCCAGCAACAATTCCATGGCCATCGGGCGGCCGACGATGTTGGAGGCGCCGACCACGACTGCATCGAGGCCGTACAGGTCGACACCGGTGCTTTCCAGCAGGGTCATGATGCCTTTTGGCGTGCACGGGCGCAGCAGTGGGATGCGCTGGGCCAGGCGGCCGACGTTATAAGGGTGGAAACCGTCGACGTCTTTGTCGGGGCGAATGCGCTCCAGCAATTTGGAGGCGTCCAGATGTTCGGGCAATGGCAGTTGCAGCAGGATGCCATCGATCTTCGGGTCGTCGTTGAGGCTGTCGATCAGGTCGGTCAGGGCCTGCTGGGTGGTTTCGGAAGGCAAGTCGTAGGCCTTGGAAATAAAGCCGACCTCTTCACAGTCTTTACGCTTGTGCGAGACATAAACCTGAGAGGCAGGATCGCTGCCGACCAGGATCACCGCGAGGCCAGGCGTGCGCAGGCCTTGCTGGCTGCGCTCGGTGACTCGTTTGGCGATCTGCTGGCGCAGGCTGGCGGCGATTGATTTGCCGTCGATAAGTTGTGCAGTCATTACGCGTGATTAACCATCGAGAGGGGGAAGAAAAGTGCGCGCATTCTCGCATGCCAGGACGTGAGGGCAAAGGCGCTTGGTCTGCAAATTGCCCTAACCCCTTAAATAAAATCAGTTTTTTTCAAAAAAGATTTGACGGGTTTCGAGGGCGTCTATACTATTCGTCGCACTTGTCGGGCACAGCCTAGCACTGGTTAAGAAGGTCGAGCAGAATAGCGTGTTGTTCTGTAAGGCTGGAAGCACTTAGTTTGTAATCCTCCAAGAGTACAGATTAATCAGGCGCCCGTAGCTCAGCTGGATAGAGCATCCGCCTTCTAAGCGGATGGTCGCAGGTTCGAGTCCTGCCGGGTGCGCCATTAGGCAGCTTTGGCACAAGTAGCGCTATATGGTGGGCGTAGCTCAGTTGGTAGAGCACGGGATTGTGACTCCCGTTGTCGAGGGTTCGATCCCCTTCGTCCACCCCATATTTTAAAAGGCGCCAGATTAATCGTCTGGCGCCTTTGCTTTAAGAGCTTCAAGCGCGGATGTGGTGGAATTGGTAGACACACTGGATTTAGGTTCCAGCGCCGCGAGGCGTAAGAGTTCGAGTCTCTTCATCCGCACCAAATAAAGCTTGGTTCTGTCGAAAGGCAGGGCAGGGCTCGACAAAGAAGTGGTTTGGTTTCTTTGTTAACGCAATATGGTGGGCGTAGCTCAGTTGGTAGAGCACGGGATTGTGACTCCCGTTGTCGAGGGTTCGATCCCCTTCGTCCACCCCATATTCGAAAGGCGCCAGATTTAACAGTCTGGCGCCTTTTTTGGTTTCAGCGGTTCGAAATATCCAGCGGCTGCAGGTAATGGGGCGCGATGGCAGGGCGTTTCGTCGTATTTATGTATCTCGATGATGCTGCGCTGCCTGCCAGCCCTGTTTGCGGGGTTGGCCGTCAGGGAGATGGATGACGACTTCTTCTATATATAGAAGGGGCGGCGCAGAGCCCTGGCGTGATGGGTTGTATTTGTCACCGGGGCGAGGTGCATCCGTGCCTTCGTACCGATAAATTGCCGGCTGTTTTCGGGCGTATTTGCAGTAGGGTGACTTCTTGAGTTTGACCCACTAGAATGCATGCCCTTGATTGGGGTCGGAAATGGCCGGCTAACGTCTGTGCAACGAGGAATATCCATGCAAGTTTCTGTTGAAAATACTACTGCTATCGAGCGTCGCCTGAGCATCACCGTGCCGGCTGAGCGCATCGAAACTGCGGTCAACAAGCGTCTGCAGCAGACTGCCCAGAAGGCCAAGATCGCTGGTTTCCGTCCAGGCAAAGTGCCAATGAGCGAAATCAAGCGCCGTTTTGGTGCCGATGCGCGCCAGGAAGCTGTTGGTGACGTGATCCAGGCTTCGTTCTACGAAGCTGTTGTTGAGCACAAGCTGAACCCAGCAGGTTCGCCTTCTATCGAGCCTAAGTCCCTGGAAGCTGGCAAGGACCTGGAATACGTTGCAACGTTCGAAGTGTTCCCTGAATTTGAAGTGGCCGGTTTCGAAGGTATCGAAATCGAGCGTCTGAGCGCCGAAGTGGCTGATTCGGACCTGGACAACATGCTGGAAATCCTGCGCAAGCAGAACACCCGTTTCGAAGTGGCCGACCGCGCTGCCCAGAACGAAGACCAGCTGAACATCGATTTCGTTGGCAAGGTTGACGGCGAAGTCTTCGCTGGCGGCTCCGCCAAGGGTACTCAGCTGGTGCTGGGTTCCAACCGCATGATCCCGGGCTTCGAAGACGGCCTGGTTGGCGCCAAAGCCGGCGAAGAGCGCGTTCTGAACCTGACCTTCCCTGCTGACTACCAGAACCTGGACCTGGCTGGCAAAGCCGCCGAGTTCACCGTGACCGTCAACAGCGTTTCCGAGCCTAAGCTGCCAGAGCTGAACGAAGAGTTCTTCGCTCAATTCGGTATCAAGGAAACCGGCATCGAAGGCTTCCGCACCGAAGTTCGCAAGAACATGGAGCGCGAGCTGCGTCAGGCCATCAAGTCCAAGGTCAAGAACCAGGTCATGGACGGTCTGCTGGCCGCCAACCCGATCGAAGTGCCTAAGGCCCTGCTGTCCAACGAAGTGGATCGCCTGCGCGTTCAAGCTGTCCAGCAGTTTGGTGGCAACATCAAGCCTGACCAACTGCCGGCCGAGCTGTTCGAAGAGCAAGCCAAGCGCCGCGTTGTGCTGGGCCTGATCGTGGCTGAAGTGGTCAAGCAGTTCGACCTCAAGCCTGACGAAGACCGCGTTCGCGAAATGATCCAGGAAATGGCTTCGGCCTACCAGGAGCCTGAGCAGGTCGTGGCTTGGTACTACAAGAACGATCAGCAACTGAACGAAGTGCGTTCGGTTGTGCTGGAAGAACAAGTTGTGGATACTGTTCTGCAGAAGGCTAAGGTGACCGATAAAGCGGTCTCTTACGAAGAAGCAGTCAAACCGGCGGAAGCAGCACAAGCCGACTGATTGTCCAACTCGTTGGAAATACAACCATAAGCCAGCCTCGCGCTGGCTTATGCGTTTTCAAGACATGACTATTTGGGAGTAACTGCAGAGCATGTTCCGTAATTCCTATATTCAGCAGAACTCTGATGTCCAGGCCGCTGGCGGCCTGGTCCCGATGGTTGTCGAGCAGTCCGCTCGTGGCGAACGCGCCTACGACATCTACTCGCGCCTGCTCAAGGAGCGAGTGATCTTTCTGGTGGGCCCCGTAGAGGACTACATGGCCAACCTGATCTGTGCGCAGCTGCTGTTCCTTGAAGCGGAAAACCCGGACAAGGACATCCATCTCTATATCAACTCGCCGGGCGGTTCGGTGACAGCAGGTATGTCGATCTACGACACCATGCAGTTCATCAAGCCGAACGTCTCGACCACGTGCATTGGCCAGGCCTGCAGCATGGGTGCATTCCTGCTGACCGCGGGTGCCGAAGGCAAGCGTTTCTGCCTGCCGAATTCGCGCGTGATGATTCACCAGCCACTGGGCGGTTTCCAGGGCCAGGCGTCGGACATCGAAATCCACGCCAAGGAAATCCTGTTTATTCGCGAGCGCCTCAATACGTTGATGGCCAAGCACAGCGGGCACACCCTGGAAGAAATCGAGCGCGATACCAACCGCGACAACTTCATGAGTGCCGAAGCTGCGAAAGCATATGGGTTGATCGACGACGTGATCAGCCAGCGCCCCGCTTAATATAAGCTGCTCAAAATAGGGCTGGTCGGCATGTCCGACCACTGGCGGGCTTGAAAAAGCCCGCATAAGCCTTCATCTTGTGTTGCAAGCCTATCGGATTTGGATCGAACGAATGACTGACACCCGCAACGGCGAGGACAACGGCAAGCTGCTCTATTGCTCCTTCTGTGGCAAAAGCCAGCATGAAGTGCGCAAATTGATTGCCGGCCCCTCGGTCTTTATCTGCGACGAGTGCGTCGACCTGTGCAATGACATCATCCGTGAGGAGGTGCAGGAAGCCCAGGCCGAAAGCAGCGCGCATAAATTGCCTTCGCCTAAAGAAATCAGCGGCATCCTTGACCAGTACGTGATTGGTCAAGAGCGTGCAAAGAAGGTTCTAGCCGTAGCGGTGTACAACCACTACAAACGCTTGAACCAGCGTGACAAGAAAGGCGACGAAGTTGAGCTCGGCAAGAGCAACATCTTGCTGATCGGTCCTACAGGCTCGGGTAAAACCCTGCTGGCAGAGACCCTCGCTCGCCTGCTGAACGTTCCGTTCACCATCGCCGACGCCACCACCCTCACCGAGGCTGGCTATGTGGGTGAAGACGTCGAGAACATCATTCAGAAACTGCTGCAGAAGTGCGACTACGACGTAGAGAAAGCCCAGATGGGTATTGTCTACATCGACGAAATCGACAAAATTTCGCGCAAGTCGGACAACCCGTCGATCACCCGGGACGTTTCCGGTGAAGGCGTGCAGCAAGCCCTGTTGAAACTGATCGAAGGCACGGTCGCTTCCGTACCGCCACAAGGCGGCCGCAAGCACCCGCAGCAGGAATTCCTTCAGGTTGATACGCGCAACATCCTGTTTATCTGTGGTGGTGCGTTCTCCGGCCTGGAAAAAGTCATCCAGCAGCGTTCGACCCGTGGCGGCATCGGCTTCAGTGCCGAAGTGCGCAGCAAGGAAGAAGGCAAGAAGGTTGGCGAGTCCCTGCGTGAAGTCGAGCCTGACGATCTGGTCAAGTTCGGTCTGATCCCGGAATTCGTGGGTCGTCTGCCAGTCCTGGCGACGTTGGATGAGCTGGATGAGGCTGCTCTGATTCAGATCCTCACCGAGCCGAAAAACGCCCTGACCAAGCAGTACGCCAAGTTGTTCGAGATGGAAGGTGTAGACCTCGAGTTCCGTACCGACGCCCTCAAATCGGTGGCCAAGCGGGCACTGGAGCGCAAGACCGGTGCACGTGGCCTGCGTTCGATTCTGGAAGGCGTGTTGCTCGACACCATGTACGAAATCCCCTCGCAGTCCGAGGTGAGTAAAGTGGTGATCGACGAAAGCGTTATAGAAGGTAAGTCCAAGCCACTGTATATCTACGAAAACAGTGAGCCGGCTGCCAAGGCTGCGCCCGACGCGTAAGCGTTCCGCAGTTTCGGTATAAACAAAGGGGCCTCCAGGGGCCCCTTTGTTTTTACGGCGTTTTTACCCCAAAGCGTTTACTGCGTTTAACTGCTGGCAATAAGCTTGTTTTTTTTGCATACAGCCCCCATCTTGGTTTCAAGCTTATTTTTCATCTGTCATAGAGGCGAAATCATGAAGACCACCATTGAATTGCCTCTCCTGCCGTTGCGTGATGTCGTCGTCTATCCGCACATGGTTATCCCGCTGTTCGTGGGGCGCGAGAAGTCTATCGAAGCCCTCGAGGCCGCGATGACGGGCGACAAGCAAATCCTGCTGTTGGCCCAGAAGAATCCTGCTGATGATGATCCAGGCGAAGACGCCCTGTATCGCGTTGGTACCATTGCGACCGTGCTGCAACTGCTCAAGCTGCCAGATGGCACCGTCAAGGTGCTGGTGGAAGGTGAGCAGCGTGGTGCGGTCGAGCGTTTCATGGAGGTGGATGGCCACCTGCGCGCTGAAGTGGCGCTGATCGACGAAGTCGAGGCCCCTGAGCGCGAGTCCGAAGTGTTTGTACGCAGCCTGCTCTCGCAGTTCGAGCAGTATGTGCAGTTGGGCAAGAAAGTCCCGGCTGAAGTCCTGTCTTCCCTCAACAGCATCGATGAGCCAAGTCGCCTGGTCGACACCATGGCCGCGCACATGGCGCTGAAGATCGAACAGAAGCAGGACATCCTTGAAATCATCGACCTGTCGGCGCGTGTCGAACACGTGCTGGCGCTGCTGGATGCCGAAATCGACCTGTTGCAGGTCGAGAAGCGCATCCGTGGTCGCGTGAAGAAACAAATGGAGCGCAGCCAGCGCGAGTACTACCTGAATGAGCAGATGAAGGCCATTCAGAAAGAACTTGGCGACAGCGAGGAAGGCCACAACGAAATCGAAGAGCTGAAAAAGCGCATCGATGCCGCTGGCCTGCCGAAAGACGCCCTGACCAAAGCCACTGCCGAGCTGAACAAGCTCAAGCAGATGTCGCCGATGTCGGCCGAAGCCACCGTGGTGCGCTCCTACATCGACTGGCTGGTGCAAGTGCCGTGGAAGGCCCAGACCAAAGTGCGCCTGGACCTGGCGCGTGCCGAAGACATTCTCGATGCCGACCACTATGGCCTTGAAGAAGTCAAAGAACGCATCCTCGAATATCTCGCTGTGCAAAAGCGCGTGAAGAAGATTCGCGGTCCGGTGTTGTGCCTGGTGGGTCCGCCTGGCGTGGGTAAAACCTCGCTGGCTGAGTCGATTGCCAATGCCACCAACCGTAAATTCGTGCGCATGGCCCTCGGTGGTGTGCGTGATGAAGCGGAAATCCGTGGTCATCGCCGCACTTACATCGGTTCGATGCCAGGAAGATTGATTCAAAAGATGACAAAAGTGGGCGTGCGCAACCCGCTGTTCCTGCTCGATGAAATCGACAAAATGGGCAGCGACATGCGTGGCGATCCAGCGTCGGCGTTGCTGGAAGTGCTCGACCCCGAGCAAAACCACAATTTTAACGACCATTACCTGGAAGTCGACTACGATCTTTCCGACGTAATGTTCCTGTGCACCTCCAACTCCATGAACATCCCGCCGGCATTGCTGGACCGGATGGAAGTGATTCGTCTGCCGGGTTATACCGAAGACGAGAAGATCAATATCGCCGTCAAATACCTCGCGCCCAAGCAGATTTCGGCCAACGGCCTGAAGAAGGGCGAGATCGAATTCGAGGTCGAGGCGATCCGCGACATCGTGCGTTACTACACTCGCGAGGCCGGTGTGCGGGGCTTGGAGCGCCAGATTGCGAAGATTTGCCGCAAGGCGGTCAAAGAGCATGCATTGGAAAAACGCTTCTCGGTGAAAGTAGTTGCCGACTCCCTGGAACACTTCCTGGGCGTGAAGAAATTCCGCTACGGCTTGGCCGAGCAGCAGGATCAAGTAGGGCAGGTGACTGGCCTGGCGTGGACCCAGGTGGGTGGCGAGTTGCTGACCATCGAAGCCGCTGTCATCCCTGGCAAGGGCCAACTGATCAAGACCGGTTCCCTGGGTGACGTAATGGTTGAATCCATCACCGCCGCGCAGACCGTGGTGCGCAGCCGCGCCAAGAGCCTGGGGATCCCCCTGGACTTCCACGAGAAGCACGACACGCACATCCACATGCCGGAAGGGGCGACCCCGAAAGACGGCCCTAGCGCTGGCGTAGGCATGTGCACGGCCTTGGTGTCGGCATTGACGGGCATTCCGGTGCGCGCCGATGTCGCCATGACCGGGGAAATCACCCTGCGTGGTCAGGTATTGGCCATCGGTGGTCTGAAAGAGAAATTGCTTGCTGCACACCGGGGTGGTATCAAGACGGTGATCATTCCTGAAGAGAATGTTCGCGACTTGAAGGAAATTCCTGACAACATCAAGCAGGATCTGCAGATTAAACCGGTTAAATGGATTGACGAGGTCCTGCAAATTGCGCTGCAATACGCGCCGGAGCCCTTGCCGGATGTGGCTCCGGAGATAGTTGCCAAGGACGAAAAACGCGAGTCTGATTCCAAGGAAAGAATTAGCACGCATTAATGTGTTAAAGCCTGGGGGGCTTCCTTGACAGCTTTTTAGAGCCCTTGTTATAAAGCGGCTCTTAAGTGTCTGTAGGCCATTCAGCACTGGTTTTTGCTTTCACCAAAAAACTTAGAATCATACTCAATAGATATATAAGGGGACTTAGAGTGAACAAGTCGGAACTGATTGATGCTATCGCTGCATCCGCTGATATCCCGAAAGCTGCTGCTGGCCGTGCGCTGGATGCAGTAATCGAATCCGTCACTGGCGCTCTGAAGGCCGGCGACTCCGTGGTCCTGGTAGGCTTCGGTACTTTCTCTGTGACTGACCGCCCAGCTCGCACTGGCCGTAACCCACAGACTGGCAAAGCACTGCAGATCGCTGCTGCCAAGAAACCAGGTTTCAAAGCCGGTAAAGCCCTGAAAGAAGCTGTTAACTAAGCTTCGATCCAGCCTTTACCTACCCGGGACGAACGTAGGTTCGACCTGGGAGCGGAGCGGCGGCAGACCCACGTATGCATAGGGTCGCGAAGCCGGGGGGAGAACCAAAGCCCCCGTCCGCTCCGCCAGTTGCGAGAAGGCGCATCCTTGGATGCGCCTTTCTTATATCCGTACTCTACCCACGCTCCACGGTTGCCTATTCTTGAAGTTCAACCGTTTCTGGGGGACGCATGCTGCAAAATATCAGGGACAATTCACAAGGCTGGATTGCCAAGACCATTATCGGGATCATCGTCGCATTGATGGCGTTCACCGGTATCGAGGCCATTTTCCAGGCTTCGGGTAACAGTAAGCAGGACGTGGCCAAGGTCAACGGTGAAGAAATCACCCAGACCGAACTGAGCCAGGCCGTCGACATGCAACGTCGCCAGCTGATGCAACAGCTGGGCAAGGATTTCGATGCCTCCCTGCTGGATGAAAAACTGCTGCGCGAAGCGGCCCTCAAGGGTCTGATCGATCGCAAGCTGTTGCTGCAAGGTGCAGCTGACTCCAAGTTTGGCTTCTCTGAAGCTGCGCTGGACCAGGTAATCCTGCAGACACCGGAATTCCAGGTGGACGGCAAGTTCAACGCCGAACGCTTTGACCAGGTGATCCGTCAACTGGGCTACAGCCGTATGCAATTCCGTCAGATGCTGACCCAGGAAATGCTGATCGGTCAGGTTCGCGCAGGTATTGCCGGCAGCGGTTTCGTCACCGATGCCGAAGTGCTGGCATTTGCGCGTCTGGAAAAACAGACCCGCGACTTCGCCACCGTCAACATCAAGGCCAACCCTGCCGCGGTCAAACTCACCGACGACGAGGTCAAGGCTTACTACGACCAGCACGCCAAAGAGTTCATGACCCCGGACCAGGTGGTCATCGACTACCTGGAACTGAAGAAGTCTTCCTTCTTCGACCAGGTCAGCGTGAAGGACGAAGAGCTGCAGGCGGCCTATCAGAAAGAAACCGCCAACCTCGCTGAACAGCGTCGTGCCGCGCACATCCTGATCGAAGTCAATGACAAGGTCACCGACGCGCAAGCCAAGGCCAAGATCGAAGAAATCCAGGCACGCCTGGCCAAGGGTGAGAAGTTCGAAGCCCTGGCCAAGGAGTTCTCCCAGGATCCAGGTTCGGCCAACAGTGGCGGCGACCTCGGCTTTGCCGGCCCTGGCGTCTATGACCCGGACTTCGAAACCGCCTTGTACGCGTTGAACAAGGACCAGGTCTCGGCACCGGTACGCAGCACCTTCGGTTGGCACTTGATCAAGCTGTTGGGCGTTGAGGCACCGCAAGTGCCGACGTTTGCCAGCCTGAAAGACAAGCTGACCAAAGAGCTCAAGACCCAGCAGGTTGAGCAACGTTTTGTCGAAGCGACCAAGCAATTGGAAGACGCAGCATTCGAAGCCTCCGACCTGGCCCAGCCGGCGTCCGACCTGAAACTGACCGTTCACACCTCCGCGCCGTTTGGCCGTGACGGTGGCGAAGGTGTTGCGGCCAACCGTGCCGTCGTCACCGCAGCGTTCAGCCCGGAAGTACTGGATGAAGGTGCCAACAGCACCGCCATCGAACTGGACCCGGAAACCATCATCGTGCTGCGTGCCAAGGAGCATCTGAAGCCTTCGCAACTGCCGCTGGAAAGCGTCAATGCGGCGATTCGCACGCAGATGGCCAAGGAGCGCGCCAGCGCAGCTGCCAAAGCTCATGCTGACGAGTTGATCGCCAGTCTGCGTGATGGCAAGACTGCGCTGAACCAGCCGGTCGACGGCCAGGCGTGGAAAGTCACTGAAGCGGCCACCCGTGGCCAGGAAGCGATCGACCCTGCCGTGCTGCAAGCCCTGTTCCGCATGCCCAAGCCTGCGGCCAAGGACAAGCCGACCTTCACCACCGTGACCCTGGCGGATGGTAGCCTGGTGATCGTGCGCTTGAACGGTGTCAACGAAGCTGCTGCCCCAACGGACGAAGAAAAGGCGCAATACCGCCGCTTCCTCGCCTCCCGTGTCGGCCAGCAGGACTTCGCGGCGTACCGCAAGCAGTTGGAAACCAAGGCTGACATCAAGAAGTTCTGATGTCGGTTTGAACAAAAAGCCCCCGGCCTGAAAAGACCGGGGGCTTTTTCATGTGCGCTAGACTGGTCGCTCGTTAACGCCAGCCAGGGAGTTTCAAGCGTGTCCATTCAAGGAGTAGAAGCGTGGGTGATCCGTCGCGCGAGTGCAGCGGATGTCCCGGCAGTGTTGCAGGTGTTTGATGGTGTGATCGCCTGGTTCGTGAGTAGGGGCAATACGGCTCAATGGGGTACTGAGCCCTGGTCGGCACTGCCACGGCGAGTCGATCAAGTCACGCAGGCTTGCGTGTTGCCGGGTGCTTGGGTAGTCGAGGCGCCAGACGGGCTTATCCTGGCAGCACTGGTGCTGGGTGAGTCGATGCCTTACGTGCCGGCAGCCTGCCAGCCGGAAGTCTATGTGCGATTGCTGATCGCCGCGCGTGACGTGCGTGCCCGTGGGCTGGGTCGACGGCTGCTGGCCTTCGCCGACGACCAAGCCCGTGCTGCTGGAGCGAGGCGCCTGCGGGTGGACTGCTATGCCGGTGGCACCGGGGAGCTTGTGCGGTTTTATGAAGCGTGCGGGTATCAGCGTCTCTCAACGTTCGAGCTGGAAGGATGGCCGGGCCAGTTGTTGGGACGCAACCTGTGAGGCCCCGATCAGCGCCAGTAGCATCAGTAGCACAATTGCCCATGGAAACGCGGTGACGCCCCAGCCCTGAAGCAAAACACCGCCCGCCAGCCCACCACCTGCTATCCCGAGGTTCCACACGGTCACCAGCATCGACTGGGCGGCGTCCGCCGACTCACCCGCTGATTTGGCCAGCGCTGTTTGCAGCAGTGCAGGCAGCCCGCCGAACGCCAGGCCCCACAACGCGACGGCGAGATAGATGACCGCGGGCACGTTCATCCAGAAGGCCAGTGCCAAGGCAATCACGCCAAACAGTGCGCAACTGATCAGCAGCAGTGCGCGCAGCCATCGATCAATCAGCACGCCGGCCAGCCAGATGCTCAACAAAGCGGCGAGGCCGAACACCAACAGCACTCGGTCGATATCCGCAGTAATGCCGGCTGGCACCAGCAGCGGAGCGATATAGGTGTACAGGACGTTGTGGGCCAACACGTAGGTCAAGGTCACCCACAGCACCGGACGAATCCCCGGCAAGGCCAGCACTTGATGCAGGCCCAGGCGTTTTCCAGCCGGTTCGCCCGCAAAATCCGGCAGTTGCCAACGCGCCCATACCAAGAGCACCAATGTCAGCCCGGTCATGATCGCAAAGCTCAGCCGCCAGCCGACCGCGGCGCCCAGAAAGGTGCCGGCGGGCACCCCCAGTGACAGCGCCAACGGTGCGCCAAGCATGGCCACCGCAATCGCGCGGCCTTGCAGATGAGGTGCCACCATTCGGCTGGCATAACCCGCTAGAAGTGCCCACAGCAGCCCGGCAAACACGCCGGCGAAGAAGCGTGCGACGAGGGTCAGCCCGTAGTGGCTGGAAAGGGCGGTCACGCTGTTGACCAAAGCAAAGCCGCCAATCGCGATAAGCAGCAGAGGGCGGCGTCGCCAGCCTCGGGTCAACAGCGTCAGGGGGATGGCCGCCAGCAGTGATCCGAGGGCGTACAGCGTGACCAATTGGCCCACCAGTGCGGGTGACACGTCCAAGCCTTCGCCCATTTGTGGCAAGAGACCGGCGGGCATGGCTTCGGTGAGGATGGTGATAAAACCGGCACTGGCCAAGGCCAGCAGGCCACCCAATGGCAGCGTTTCCCGCTGGACATTCACGGGGGAATCAGTAAGGGAGGTCATCGTGCTCTATCCATGCAAAAGGGCAAGCAGGCAGGGTAGGGGGCTGTGGTCGGCGGAAAAACAGGCTAAGGTTCCGAACTTATCGGACTTCAACGTCCGCAATCATCGAGGACTTTTTCATGGACAGCCTGGGCAGCCTTTCCGTCTTCGTGCAGGTGGCGGAGACCCGCAGCTTCACCGCTGCCGGGCGTGTGCTGGGCGTGTCGTCTTCAGCCATCGGCAAAAGCATTGCGCGGATGGAAGAACGCCTGGGCGTGCGGTTGTTTCACCGCAGCACCCGCAGCATCACCTTGACCAGCGAAGGTGCGCTGTTCCTTGAGCGCTCGCGGCGCATCCTGGCTGAGGTCGAGGCCGCCGAACGGGAGCTGACCGAAGCCAGCGCCACACCGCGCGGCAAGTTGCGCATCAGCGTGCCGCAAGTGCGTGGCCTGTTGATGCCGGTGATCAGCGACTTCATGCGCGCCTATCCTGAGATTGAGTTGGATGTGGATTTTTCCGACCGCATGGTGGATGTGATCGAGGAAGGGTTCGACGCGGTGATTCGCACCGGCAAGCCTGAAGACTCTCGGCTGATGGCCCGTCACCTGGGGCATTACCAGTTAGTGCTGGTGGGAACACCGGGGTATTTTCGTCAGCACGGCACACCGCAGCAGCCGCAGCAGTTGAGCGAGCATGCCTGCCTGCGCCACAAGTTTTGTGCGACCGGCAAACTGGAGCACTGGCCGCTGCGACTTGTCCCCGGCACCTCGGATCCTGTTTTACGCGCCCCGCTGGTAAGCACCACGATTGAATCCCTCAACCATGTGGTGCACGAAGGCCTGGGTATTGCCTGTCTGCCGGACTACATGGTCAATCAGGCGGTGAGCGAAGGACGTCTGCAGCGGGTGCTGGATGATTATCTGGAGCACCGGGGGAGCTTCTGGATGTTATGGCCATCAAGTCGCCATGCCTCGGCCAAACTGCGCGTGTTTATTGATCATATGTGTGCTGGGCTGTTTCCTACGGGCGGCGTCGCGTAAGGCTGTGACGTTTTACCGACAGGAATGCGCGCGCCAAGGCAGCGTTCTGTTGCACAATACCGCCCGGACCGTTTTCCTCAGGATTTTCAATGTCGACATCATTTCACTTGCGTAGCCTCGGGCTGGCGCTGGTGCTGGCGGGCGCCGCGGGCTGCTCGTCACCCAAGACCGCCATTTATGAACATGAGAATTTCGACGACTCCGGTACGTTTTCCCGGGATTACCCGGTCACTGACGTTGCAGCGTGCGAAGCCGCGCGGCGTGCCTTGCTGAGCCAGGGCTACATCATCACCAGCAGCGATCCGAAACTGGTGGTGGGCAACAAAAGCTTCCAGCAGACCGGCGAGACCCATCTGCAGATCAGCTTCAACGTGGTGTGTGCCGATGATGGCAAAGGCACCCAGCATTCGACGATGTTCGCCAACGCCCTTCAGGATCGCTATGCGCTGAAGAAGGTCAACAATTCCGCGAGCCTGGGTGTGGGCGTGCTGGGTTCGGTGTCGATGCCGATCGGCTCCACCGATGACTCCATGGTGAAGGTGGCCAGCGAGACGGTGTCCGCGCCGAAGTTCTACGAGCGTTACTTTGCGCTGGTGGACGTGTTCCTCCCGCAAGAGGTGAAGAAGGCCGAGAACATTCCTGAGAAGCCCAAGGCTGAACTCGGCGTGCCGGAACCTAAAGCCGCACCCGCCGCCGAGAAGGTCGAGCCTGCGAAGGAAGAACCCGCTGTTTCACAGCCGGTAGCGCCACCCGTCGAAGCTGCGCCGATTGCGCCGCAAGCCGAGCCTGCACCGGCCACCAGCAACCCGGACCTGCCACCGCCGACAGAAGCGATTCCACCGCTGCCGACACCCGCGCAGTAATTCGGTGAGGCTAAATCCGCACAACGCTGCTACGTTTGATACTTGAGTGCAGGAACGTCATGACGCCGACATTTTTTCGTCATGACGGCACTTTAGGCTGGTGATGCAGGTCATTTACCTGAAGCCACTCTTAACTCAAGAAGGAGTCCACCATGGACGATTACCAGGAAGAACTGCTGGAGTACCACGCGATTGAGTTGGACCCGCTGGAACCGGCTGACGACGCTACAGAGCTGTAATACCGACTTCAGGCGGAATGCCGCTGACTGCGGCGAAATTCCCCTGGGGTCTGGTTGTTCCATCGCCTGAAGGCCCGTTGAAACGCCTGGGCCGAGGCAAAACCGAGCAAGTAGGCGATCTCGCCGAACGCCAGTTCCGTATCGCGGATGTAGGTCATGGCCAGGTCGCGGCGGGTGTCATTGAGAATCGCGCGGAACTGAGTGCCTTCGTCGGCCAGTTTGCGGCGCAGCGTCCAGGTGGGCAGCTTCAAGCGTGCCGCCACTTCTTCCAGGTCGGGTTCCCGGCCGCCGTTGAGCATGGGCCCGAGCAAGCGGGTAATGCGCTCGCGCAGGCTGCGGGTGCGGGTCAATTGCTCCAACTCTCTCTCACAAAGTTGTAACAACAGGTTCCAGGTGCTGGGGCAATGCTGTGGGTTGCGCAGGGCCAACGTCTGCTGGTTGAGGCGCAGTTGGTTGGCCTCGGCGCCGAAGTGGATGTCTCCCAGCACGCTGTACTGATCGCTGTATTCCGGTGCCTCGAACTCGATGTCGATGCGCTGCGCCTGCACCGGTTGCTGGGCCAGGCTCGACAGTTGATGCAGCCAGCCGGCGATGATCGAGTCCACCACAAAGCGGTTGTAGGCGTTGTAGGGGCTGATGGAATAGAACCGCAACCAGGCGCCTTCGGCATCTTCGGCAAAGCTCGACTGCCCGCGATAATTGGAGCCGTACAGCGCTTCAAAGCGAGTCAATGCGCGCGCCGCCTCGCGTACGTTGGGCGCTTGCGCGGCAGTGACGCCCGCCAGCCCGGCCTGGCTCAAACGGCTGAGCTGGCCCATGCGCAGACCCAGGCCCGCGTCGCCGGTCAGTTGGATGGCGGCATGGCCCAGGCGCATATAGCGCGGGATCGACAACCGTGCACCCGCCTCAGCCAGACGCGCCGGGTCGAGGCCGTATTGCAGCAGCAGCGGTTGCGGGTCCTGGCCGTGGCTGTGAATGGCATCGACCAGGGTGTGCACGAAGCCCACCGACAGATCACCCAGCCGTACGGGCTTCACAGCCAGATATTCAACAGGCGCGCGCCACGGGCTTCGCCATCGGCGTTGACTTGCCCGTTGCTGCTGAGAAAACTGTGCCCGGCCGTGCCCAGGTCCCAGAACTGGCCCCGCAGGAACACACTCATGCCGGCGCTGGCCTGGCTGACCGGTGGCTGGCTGATCAGGGTCAGGCGACGCCAGGCTTCGCCCTCACTGAGTTCTTCGGGCTTGAGGCTGATTTCGGTCGGCGTGGACACGCTTTTGAAGCCGCGCCAAGGGCGGTCCCAGGTATCGCGGCCCAGCACAAAGGCCGGCACGGCGATCAACTGGGCGCCTTGTTCGTTGAGTTTGCGGTAGTTGTCCGGGTACCAGCTGTCGCTGCCCACCAGTACGCCCAGGCGTCCCGCCGGAGTGTCGACCACGCTGACGACGTTTTCATCACCCGGCTCGATAAAGCCGCGCTCGTCATAGATCGGGTAGAGCTGGCGCTGCGGATCGCCGATCGGCAAGCCATCGGCGGCAAACACCACGCTGGCGTTGTACAAGGCGCCATGGCCGACGCGCAGTTGGCCCTGGCTGACACTCGGGTTGGGCAGGGTGATGGAGCCGGCCACCAAGGTGACACCGAACTCCTTGGCCAGGCCACCGAACAGCACTTGATAGTCCCGCGCCATGCCGTCGGCTTTCATGCGCAGGTAGGCGTCGTCGGTGCGGTTGTCGCCGGTGGCGCTGATCCAGGCGCGGGCGAACAGCAGTGGGTTGCTCACCGACAACCAATTCATCGCATCCTTGGCGTGGAGGGCTTGGTACACCTCGTTCTTTTCGCCGGTGAGCATCAGCCAGGTGCCGATGTGTTCCGGTAGCACGACGATGGTCTTGTCGTTGATCAGCCCCTGGTCGCGGGCTTTTTGCAGGTAGGCCGCGAGCTTCAGGTGCAGCCGTTCCAGGCTCTGGTAATCGGCGGGGAACAGCTCCGGCTGGATGCCCAGCAGGTTGCCTCGGTCGGCCGGCAGGCCTTCGTTGACGGCGAGGGTGATGCGCAGGTCCGACAGGTAATGCGCCACGGGGCGCTCCTGGGTCCAGACCAGATACGCGGCGGCGGCGGCAACCAGGGCCATGGTGACGGTAAAAGCGAGAAGTTTACGCATGGGGCAACAGACAACAGACCGTGTGTAGGGTTCGCGACTAGGGTAGGGCCCATGAGCGGGCTTGCCAAGGGGCGCTGTGCATTTGGATCAATAACTTGTCAGTTTCAGTCATTGAGCCGTCGTCCACTGCCTCTTAGTCTGTGGGACATAAACCGATGGCAGGCCATTCGAGCCTGCCACGTCCCGTGATGATCCGTTGTGGAGCTTGACCATGACCGCTGCTGCCTACCCGCACCTGCTGGCCCCGTTGGACCTGGGTTTTACCACCTTGCGCAACCGCACCCTGATGGGGTCGATGCACACAGGCCTGGAAGAAAAACCCGGCGGTTTCGAGCGCATGGCGGCCTACTTTGCCGAGCGCGCCCGTGGCGGCGTGGGCTTGATGGTCACCGGCGGTATCGGCCCGAATGATGAGGGCGGTGTTTACGCGGGCGCAGCCAAGCTGACCACCGACGAAGAAGCGCAGAAACATAAGATCGTGACCCAGGCCGTGCACGAGGCGGGCGGCAAGATCTGCATGCAGATCCTCCACGCCGGCCGCTATGCCTACAGCCCCAAGCAGGTCGCCCCGAGCGCGATCCAGGCGCCGATCAACCCGTTCAAGCCCAAGGAGCTGGACGAAGAGGGCATCGAAAAGCAGATCCAGGATTTCGTCACCTGCTCGTTGCTGGCCCAGGTGGCTGAGTACGACGGCGTGGAAATCATGGGTTCCGAAGGTTATTTCATTAACCAATTCCTCGCGGCTCACACCAACCACCGTACCGACCGTTGGGGTGGCAGCTACGAAAACCGTATGCGCCTGGCCGTAGAAATCGTGCGCCGTGTGCGTGAGGCCGTGGGCCCGAACTTCATCATTATCTTCCGCCTGTCGATGCTCGACCTGGTGGAAGGCGGCAGCACCTGGGAAGAAATCGTGCAACTGGCCAAGGCCATCGAAGGTGCCGGCGCGACCATTATCAACACCGGGATCGGCTGGCACGAAGCACGCATCCCGACCATCGCCACCAAGGTGCCCCGTGGCGCGTTCAGCAAAGTCACCGCCAAGCTGCGCGGTGCGGTGCAGATTCCGCTGATCACCACCAACCGCATCAACACCCCGGAAATCGCCGAGCAGATTCTGGCAGAGGGCGACGCCGACATGGTCTCCATGGCGCGGCCGTTCCTGGCTGACCCAGACTTCGTCAACAAAGCTGCCGCCGGGCGTGCCGATGAGATCAACACCTGCATCGGCTGCAACCAGGCCTGTCTGGACCATACCTTCGGCGGCAAGTTGACCACCTGCCTGGTCAACCCTCGGGCGTGCTACGAGACTGAACTCAATTACCTGCCGGTCAGACAGATCAAGAAGATCGCTGTGGTGGGTGCTGGTCCTGCGGGCCTGGCGGCTGCCACGGTGGCGGCAGAGCGCGGTCATCAAGTGACCCTGTTCGATTCCGCCAGCGAAATCGGCGGCCAGTTCAACATCGCCAAGCGTGTGCCGGGCAAGGAAGAGTTTTTCGAAACCCTTCGCTACTTCAAGCGCAAATTGCAGACCACCCACGTCGAACTGTGCCTCGACACCCGCGTCGATGTGGCGCAACTCACGGCAGGCGGTTACGACGAGATCATCCTCGCCACCGGTATTGCGCCGCGTACCCCGGCGATTCCAGGCGTCGACAATGCCAAGGTGCTGAGCTACCTGGATGTGATCCTGGAGCGCAAGCCGGTGGGCAAGCGCGTCGCGGTGATCGGTGCGGGCGGTATCGGGTTCGACGTCTCGGAATTCCTTGTGCACCAGGGCGTGTCCACCAGCCTGGACCGCGAAGCGTTCTGGAAGGAATGGGGCATCGACACCCAGCTGCAAGCCCGAGGCGGCGTGGCCGGGATCAAGGCCCAGGTGCATGCCCCGGCGCGTGAAGTGTTCCTGCTGCAGCGCAAGACCTCCAAGGTCGGCGACGGCCTGGGCAAGACCACCGGCTGGATCCACCGCACCGGCTTGAAGAACAAACAGGTGCAGATGCTCAACAGCGTCGAATACCTCAAGATTGATGATGAAGGCCTGCACATCCGTATCGGCGCCGAGGGCGAACCCCAGGTGCTGGCGGTGGACAACATCGTCATCTGCGCCGGCCAGGACCCGTTGCGCGAATTGCAGGACGGCCTGGTCGCGGCCGGCCAGAATGTGCACCTGATCGGCGGCGCCGACGTGGCGGCCGAGCTGGACGCCAAGCGCGCCATCAACCAGGGCTCGCGCCTCGCCGCCGAGCTGTAAGACCCGAAGCGGGGCGGTGTTAGACTACCGCCCCGTTTTTCATGCAGGTCCCTCCCGATGGGTCCCTTCGATTGGCTGCCCCACGCACCGCTTGAACCTTTGCGCCTGGATTGGCTGGGAGGTGTCGAGCTGGCCGTGTTGCGCCTGGACCGCATCGACCCGCTGATCAGCGGCAACAAGTGGTTCAAGCTCACCGGGCACTTGGCGCGGGCGCAAAACGCTCGCGGCGTCATCAGCCTGGGCGGTGCCTACTCCAACCACCTGCATGCGTTGGCGGCGGCGGGAAAACGCTTCGGTTTTCCCACGGTTGGCCTGCTGCGCGGGCATCCTCAAGACACTCCCACAATCCAAGACCTGGACGCCTTCGGCATGCAGCTGCATTGGCTGGGGTATGGCGGCTATCGTGCGCGGCATGAGCCGGGCTTTTGGCAACCTTGGCGTGTGCAATATCCCGATCTCCATCCCGTACCCGAAGGCGGTGGCGGGCTTGCCGGTGCGATTGGCTGTGGTGTGCTGGTCGAGCAGGTTCGCGCGCAGTTGCCCACGCTGGGCTGGGCGGATTACGACGCGTGGTGGTTGGCGGCGGGTACGGGGACGACCTTGGCCGGTTTGGTGCTGGCGGAAGCGGGCGCGCACCCGGTGTATGGCGCCATGGCAGTGCCGGATGACCACGGCGTGGCACAGAACGTCGACGCCCTTGTGCAGGACGGCTATGAATTGCTGGATGCCAGCCGAGGTGGCTTCGCCAACGTCGACCCGGTGCTGCTTGACTTCATAGACGCCACGCAACAAGCCTGCGGCTTGCCCTTGGAGCCGCTCTACACCGGCAAGGCCTTACTCGCATTGAAGCAACAGATCGAGGCCGGGCGCTTCACCCCCGGTACTCGCCTGATCTTCGTCCACACCGGCGGCCTTCAGGGCAACCGGGGCTTCATGGGTTAGCGCGCTTGCCTGGCATCATGCGTAACGCCGTGTTGTCCCGCAGGATGTAGTGGTGGGCAATCCCCGCCAGCGCATGCAGCCCGATCAGCCAATAACCGACCTTGCCGAACCACACATGCCAGCCTTCGATCTCCTTGGCCAGTGCCTTGTTCTCGCCAATCAACGGCGGCAATTCCATCCCGTAGAACATCACCGAATGCCCTTCGGCACTGACGATCAGCCAACCGGCAATCGGCATGCCGATCATCAACGCGTAGAGCGCGACGTGCATCAGGGTGGCCAACAGGCTCTGCCATTGCGGCGGTGCCGGTACGATCTTCGGCGCCACGCCAAGGCTGCGTGCGAACAACCGCAACCACACCAGCACAAACACCGTGAGGCCGAACATAAAGTGCATCTCGACGATCAACGTCCGCGCACCGCTGCCTTTGGGAAACTGGCCGCGTAATTCAATGCAGGCGTAGACCACCGCCAGCAGCACCACCATCAACCAGTGCAACGCGATCGACATGGTGCTGTAACGTGTATCGGAGTTTTTCCACGGCATCGCTGGTTTCCTCACTCATCAGGGCAAACCTCCATTCTTTGGTGATGGAGTCCTTTAACTGTATGCCGGTTTTGAGCGGTTTGCCTGGCGTAAGTGCCGTGGTTTTGACCTCGGTCAGTGGCTCTGCGGCATTTCCCCACGGGCCAGCCGTGCGTTGATGTCGCTGATGACCGCAGGCAGGTCATTGAGGGTGTCGATCAGGTAGTGCGGGCGCGAGCCTTCGAACATCGCCTCGATGCGTTGGCGCTCGCTGGCCAGGGTTGTGGCGTCCAGGTTGCGGAACTGTTCGTAGGTCAGGCCCAGCGCATTGCCGGAGCAGGTCAGGGCCACGGTCCACATGCCGGCGCGACGGCCTTCGAGGATACCCGGCACGGTGTCGTCGACCTTCACGCACGCCGCCACATCATCGATACCCAGCGCGATCACGTTGGCCAGGGCCTGGGCCGGCCAGGGGCGACCGTTGGGCACTTCGTCGGTGGCGATCACGTGGTCGGCGATGTAGCCGTTGGTGGCGGCCAGGGCGACGACCTTATCCATGACCTGCTTGGGGTAGCCGGAGCAGGAGCCGATCTTGATACCTTGCACTCGCAGCCGGGCAATGGTGTCGAGGGCGCCGGGGATCAACGCCGAGTGTTCGGCGATCTTCTCGATCTGCAACGGCATGAAGCGCTGGTAGATGGCGGTTACGTCGTCATCGGTTGGCGTGCGGCCGAACGCCTTGCGGTAGCGTTCGGCAACCTGCGGTTGGTCGCAAAGGGTGCGGATGTGGTCCCACTTGCCCATGCCCATCGGGCCACGGGCTTCTTCGATGGAGACCTGCACGTCGAACTCGGCAAAGGCCTCGACGAAGATCTGCGTGGGAGCGAAAGAGCCGAAGTCGACCACGGTGCCGGCCCAGTCGAGGATCACCGCTTGCAGGGTGTTGGGGTTCTGATAGTTCATGCGTGTGCTCCGGAAGAAGAAAGGGTGATGCCCATGGCGTGCAGTACGTCGGCGATGGCGGTGACGGCGGCGTGCATGTCGGCTGCGTCCACATGCCCGATGCAGCCCACGCGGAAGGTTTCCACCTGGGTCAATTTGCCCGGATACAGGATGAAACCCTTGGCCTTGACCCGTTCGTAGAAGTCCTTGAACTGGTAGCGCGGGTGTTGTGGGGCGTGGAAGGTGACGATGATCGGCGCCTGGATTTGCGCCGGCAGGAAGCTGCGCAGGCCCAGTTCGGCCATGCCGTCGAGCAGTGCCTGGCAGTTGCGTGCATAGCGTTGATGGCGGGCGGGCAAGCCGCCTTCCTCGGCGTATTGCAGCAGCGCTTCGTGCAGGGCCGCCACCACATGGGTCGGCGGGGTGAAGCGCCATTGGCCGGTCTTGGCCATGTAGGCGTGCTGGTCGAACAGGTCCATCGCCAGGGAGTGGCAATTGCCTTGGGCTGCAGCCAGTGCTTGTTTATCGGTGAAGACAAAACCCATTCCCGGTACGCCTTCCAGGCACTTGCCTGATGCGGCGATCAGCGCATCGAACGGCACGTCGCGGGCATCGATCGGCAGCGCACCAAAGGAACTCATGGCGTCGATGATCAGGCGCTTGCCGTGGGTTTTCACGACCTGGGCGATCTCGGCCAGGGGGTTGAGGATGCCGGTGCTGGTTTCGCAATGGATCAGCGCGACGTGGGTGATGGCCGGGTCGGCTTGCAGCAGGCGGTCCACGTCGGCGGCGGTAGTGGGTTGGTCTTCGGCGGTTTCAAAGGTGCTGAACTCGCGGCCGAGCACTTCGCAGATTTTCGCCAGGCGCTTGCCGTAGGCGCCGTTGACCAACACCAACACCTTGCCGTTGCGCGGCACCAGGGTGCCGATGGCGGCTTCGACGGCGAAGGTGCCGCTGCCTTGCAACGGCACGCAGTGGTGGCTGGCCGCGCCGTCGATGATTGCCAGCAACTGCTCGCAGACGCTGGCGGTGAGCTGGTTGAAGCGGTCGTCCCAGGAGCCCCAATCCACCATCATGGCCTGGCGGGTGCGGGCGGAGGTGGTCAGCGGGCCGGGCGTGAGCAGGATGGGCGTCGTCATTACTAGTCCTCGCGAAGCATCGGATGAATCTACGGCGCCTAAATTGCAGTTTGGCTTGTCATCAATCAAATTGTTTGTTGTTATACGAGCTATCAGTGAGGCCGATAGCTATGAACCTGTTTCAATTGCGCGCGTTCGATGCCGTGGCCCGCGAGGGCAGTTTTACCCGTGCGGCGGCGCGGCTGTTTATCAGCCAGCCGGCGGTGACCGGGCACATCAAGGCGCTGGAAGAGCACTACCAGATCCCGTTGCTGCGTCGCACCGCCAGGCGCGTGGAGTTGACGGAGGAGGGCGCGCGGTTGGCGGCGATCACCCGGGCCATTTTCGGCCTGGTGGACGAAGCGCAGACGATGCTGGAGGCCAATCGCCAATTGCTCACCGGGCGCCTGGAAGTCGCGGCCGACGGCCCGCACCTGGTGATGCCGATGATCGCCAGCCTGCGCGCGCGCTACCCCGGCATCACTGTCAATCTGCGCCTGGGCAATGCCCAGGAAACCTTGGCGGCGTTGTTGTCCGAGCATGCGGATGTGGCGGTGCTTACCGAGGTGGAGCCGCGCAACGGCCTGCATCTGCAACCCTTGAACGAATCGCGGATTTGCGCGCTGGTGCCGGCCAGTCACCCGTGGGCGGCGCTGCCCAAGGGGATCCGCCTGGAGCAACTCAATGAGGTGATCATGGTGCTGCGCGAGCCGAGTTCCATCACCCGACGTACCTTTGACGACGCCTGCCTGGCTGCCGGTGTACAGCCCAAGGTGCTGCTGGAACTGGACAGCCGCGAGGCGGTGACCGAAGCCGTCGCCGCTGAATTGGGCGTAGGCGTGGTGTCGTCCATGGAGCTCAGCCCTGACCCACGTGTGCGCGCTGTGCCGATCCAAGGCGATGGGCTGGTGAACCGGCACATGCTCGGCTGCATGGAGCGACGTCGGTCGTTGCGCTTGATTCAGGCGTTTTTCGAGTTGGCGCCCTGACGGTTTTTTGGTGGAACGTTGCGTTTTTGCGCTATAAACTCTGCCCCCAAAGCGCCGGCCAGTAGACGTTTGGGCGCGATGGACAAAAGAGAGTGAGTCATGGGCGCACAGTGGAAAGTCAAACATAAAGAAGCGGCAGCCAATGCCAAGGGCAAGATCTTCGGCAAGCTGGTGAAAGAAATCACCATCGCCGCCCGCAACGGCGCCGACACCTCCACCAACGCCCACCTGCGTCTGGTGGTGGAACAGGCCAAAAAGGCCTCGATGCCCAAGGAAACCCTGGACCGCGCCATCAAGAAAGGCGCCGGTCTGCTCGGCGAAACCGTGCAATACCACCGCGTCACCTACGAAGGCTTCGCGCCGCACCAGGTGCCGCTGATCGTCGAGTGCGTGACCGACAACATCAACCGTACCGTGGCGGAAATCCGCGTGGCCTTCCGCAAGGGCCAACTGGGCGCTTCCGGCTCCGTGGCCTGGGACTTCAACCACGTCGGCCTGATCGAAGCCTCGCCGGACAGCCCGGACGCCGATCCGGAAATGGCCGCCATCGAAGCCGGTGCCCAGGATTTCGAAGAGGGTGAAGAAGAAGGCACTACCCTGTTCATCACCGAGACCACCGACCTCGACGCCGTACAAAAAGCCTTGCCGGAGCAGGGTTTCACCGTGCTGTCGGCCAAGCTGGGCTACCTCTCGAAAAACCCGGTGAGCGGTTTGAGCGATGAGCAGATGGCCGAGGTTGAAGCCTTCCTCGAAGGCTTGGACAACCATGATGACGTGCAGGATATGTTTGTCGGGTTGGCGGGCTAAAAAATCCTCTCGGGAGTCCGGCCCGCCGGGCTCCTACAGGGTCAGCGTTATTTCGTCGAACCCCGGCCGCGCCAACACATCGGGCTGACAGCAACGCATTTGCAGCGCGACCAGATCGTCACTGACCTGTTCATCAACCCGCTCCAACAACTCCCCCAGCAAAATCCCAAACGCCCGCACTTCAATCCGCTGCAATGCCCTGGTTTCCACGCTATCCGCCGTGGCATGGAACGACGCCGCGCCAAAATCCCCCAGCAAACAGTCGCCGGCTGCATTCCACAGAATGTTGTGGCCATACAGGTCGCCATGGGTGATGCCGTGCCGGTGCAAGTGCGCGGCGACCGACGCGATGCCTCGCGCCATGCGCAGTGCCACTTCCAGGCTGAAGCGCGTACCCGGTTCATAGATGTCGCGGGTGCACGACGCCAGGCTCGGCAGGGCCGCGAGGTTGCGGTAGCTCGGGTCGATCAGGTCCATGACCAGTGCAGCCTGCTCATCCGGGTGGCCGACCACGCGGCCCTGTACCTTGATCAGGTTGGGGTGCAGCCCGGCGGCGATGCAGGCCTGCATTTCATGCAGCGGCGAGCCATCGCTGGTGATGGTGCCTTTATAGAGCTTGACCGCAACGGGCTGGCCTGACGGTTTCCACAGTGCCTTGCGGATCACGCCGGAAGCGCCTTCGCCAAGGACTTCGGCCAGTTCCAGTTCGGACCAGGGAATATTCGGCGTGGCGTCATCACCGGTTAGGTCCACGGCCATTTCCACGGGGTTACCGGCATAGGCCAGCCAAGTCAGGCTCGGCAGTGCCAGCAGCCAATCCGGCAATTGGGTGAAGCGGTTGGAGGCGATGCGCAGCAATTCGAGATTGTGGCAGTTGGCCAGACTTGCCGGCAGGTGCGCCAGTTGGTTGCCGGCCAGCATCAGCTTTTGCAGGAGTGGTCGCTTGCCCAGTTCGTCGGGCAACTGGCTGATGCGGTTATCGGTCAGGATCAACCAGCGCAACAACGGCGGCAACGCGGCGGCGGGCACATGACTGATCTGGTTGGCCTTGAAGCCGACCATGCTCAGCTTGGCGCATTGGCCAAGGCTTGCCGGCAACTCGGTGAACCGGTTGTCCGAGCAGAACAGCACGCGCAGGTGGGGCAGGCGGTGCAAGTCGTCGGGCAGTTGGCTCAGGGCGTTACCGCTGAGGTTGAGGATCTCCAGGGAGTCGGCCAGTTCGAAGATTTCCCGAGGGAATTCAGTCAGCCCGCAGGACAGGTCCAGGCGGGTGATACCGGCCAATTGGCCGGCCTTGAGTTGGGCGAGGGTATGCATGAACGGCGCGGTCACTCGGCTAGAAGGCGTAAATGACGCTCATGATACCGGTTCGTGCGCGGGTTGCGGGTCAGCCTGTTGCAATTGTCCCAGACGGCTGGCAGTGCGGGCGAGGTCGATAGCCTGGCCGCCCAGGGCAATCGCGAGGGGCTGCTCGCCGATCAGGATCAGGTGCTTGTCGCGGTCATAAAGCACATCCACCAGGTTGATGAAGCGTTGCTGCACGGCGATCGGGCAGTCCGCCAGTTGTGGCAGGCCGTCGATGATCCAGTGGTCGTAGTCCTGGCACAGCAGCAGGTAGTCCATGACTGCGGTCAATTGCTCGCAAAGATCGCTGAAGGTGAACGCGATGGAGCGGCCTGCGTGGCGGCGGCAGATCAAGGTCCGGTTGCCGACGGCCAGGGGCTGGGGCGGGCAGTCGGTAACGGGAAGACCCAAGGCTTCGCGCTGGTGCGCAGTCCCCGGCCAAACGTACTGACCGCTGGTAAAGCGTTGTGCGCTTTGGGCTTGAGGCAGGCTGCGAAAATCCTGGGGCGAACTGACTTCCAGCACCTCCATGCGTGCATCGATCAGGTCGATCACCGGTTTGAAGCGCTCGTGGTACAGCGGGTTGGGCAGCAGTCCCTGCGGTGCATAGTTGGACGTCACCAGCACCAGCACACCGCGCTCGAACAGGGCCTTGAACAGGCGTGTGATCAGCATCGCATCGCCGATGTCGTGGACGTGAAACTCGTCAAAACACAGCACTCGGCAATCCGTCAGCAGTTCATCGAGGGTCACGGCCAGCGCATCGTTCTGCTCACGATGCGTGAACATGCCGCGATGCAGTTGGGCGAAAAAATCATGAAAGTGCACGCGCTGCTTCTCGGCCATTGGCAGCGCCTGGAAGAACCCGTCCAGCAACCAGCTTTTGCCGCGTCCCACCGGTCCATGCAGGTACAGGCTCCGGGTGGGCTGGCCGGCGAGCAGGAGGCGGGTTTCTCGGGCCAGGGCAGCGATGGCTCGGGTTTGCCCGGCGCTGAGGGTATACCCCTGTTGCTCGGCTTTTAGCTGGAAGAACGCGGGGATGGGCGAGGCGTCGAGGGCGTCGGTTTTCTTACCGAGCAGGCGACGGATCAGGGAAAACGCGGCCAATGCAAGTCACTCTGTGTTTCGGTGGTCGCCCACTTTAGGGCGACGGCTGCGTTTTGACCAATAGAGAAGGGCGCTGCATGCCATCTCGAAAAGGCATGTCACGGTTGTAAACCTGCCCAGACTGGCAGTTTCTCGCTGAGTGACTAACCTCCTACACAGCAGTCACCCCTGTACAAGGATTTGGGGCAGTGAAGGGACGAGCAGTATTGGCAGTCATGGGCGCGATGCTCTGCAGCACGGCTTTAGGTGCACAACTCCAGGTGGAGGTGCGTATCGACGTGCAGCGGGGCTGCCAGCTGGTGGGCACCACCCGCAGCGCTGGCATCGAGCAACTTGGCGTATTGGATTTCGGCAGCGGCGCGCGTCTGGATGACCCGGCCGGGCCCCTGAGTGCGGCACTGATCAGCCAGCGCCAGCCGCGTCTGGAGTGCAACCCCGACACGCCGTATCAGGTGCGTGTGGATGGCGGCCTGCACGGCGGCACCGGTGAAGTGCGCTACCTCAGCGCCACCCCTTCGATCAAACCCATTCCCTATCGTATTTATGCCGACGCCGCGCGGCGCGTGCCGTTGCCGGTGGATGTGCCGATCAGTGGTCGCGTGCCGGACGCAGGCTTCGTTGATCTGCCGCTGTACGGCCGCATCGAGCCGCTCAAGGACATCCCCGCCGTCGGCCGCTACACCGACCTGCTCAAGGTCACGGTCACATGGTGAGCCGCTATCTGGCCGTTGTGGCCATGGGTGGCCTGCTGGTGCTGGCGGATGACGCGCAGGCGGCTGTCGCGACCGGGTTTATCCAGGCGCGGCTGGTGATCACCGCCAGTTGCGAAGTGAGCAAAGGCGTCGAGAGCGCGCCGGTCAACCCCACGGGCGGTACGGCGATGCTCGACTTCGGCAGCCAGGGCCCGACCTGGAACAACACGCTGGGCGCAGGCGTCACCGATGGCGAAAAAGCGCCGTTGGCGGTGTCGTGCAACCCGTCCGTCTCGAGCTTTACCGTGACTATCGACGGCGGCACCAACGGCGATGGCACCACGCGGCGCCTGAGCAATGGGCGTCAGATGATTCCGTATCGGCTGTCCGCCGATCCCCAGGGCCGCAGCACCTACAGCATCGGCCAGCAACGCAATTTTGTCGTGGCCAAGGGCACCCAGATACCGATCCCGGTGTTTGGCTCCGTGGTGGCAAATACCAGTGCCTTACCGGCAGGGATCTACACCGACACGTTGACGGTGACACTGGACTGGTAACTCAAGAGGATGAAAACCATGCATGTACTTGTTTCGCGATTAGGCGCTTGTGCGTTGGGGCTGGCGATGGCTTCCAACCTCAATGCGGCAACCACAGTCACCGGGCAGATTACGTCCAGCCTGATATTGATCGCCAGTTGCCAGGTCAACGGTTCGGGCGCGGCGACCGGGTTGAACTTCGGTAGCTTGAACTTCGGCACCACCAACAGCCTGTTCACCAACGCCGATGCCCAGTTGCTCGGCGGCACCGGCACCGGCGGGGCGCTGTCGATCCTGTGTTCCAGCGGCACTACGCCAGCGGTCAAGGTGCGCGCGGGTGCGCATGACGGTGCCTCTCCCGGTGGCAGCCGTGCATTGGCCGACGGTGCGGGCAACTTCGTGCCCTACGACTTCTACACCGACAGCGGTCACTCCGCGCTGCTGGCAATCGACGGCGTGATCACCCTCGCCACCAGTACCGGCGTGGCGCAGACCGTCAACCTCTACGGTCGGGCGGTGGGCAAGGCGGGGCTGCCAGCCGGCACCTACACCGACACCGTGGCCGTGGAACTGACGTTCTAGCGATGTGGCTCAGAGCGTTGCTGGCCTGTGCGCTGGCGGTGCCGCTGCCGTTGTCGGCGGTGACCAGCCAGAGCTTCCAGGTGAGCGCGACCATCACACCGGGTTGCCTGATTGTGGGCGGGGGCTCCAATTACGGCGCGCTGACCTACGGCAGTTATTCGGCCCTGGCCACCAGCACGGTCACGGCGGCGTTGACCGGGGGCGTCACCTTGCAATGCACGCCGGGGGTGACGCTGAGCATGAGTGTCGACGGCGGCCTGCACAGCAGCACCGGGCGCAATCTGCAGCTCAACAGCGGCAGCGCGCGGGTGGCTTACCAGTTGTTTCGGGATGCGGCGTTCAGCCAAAGCCTGGGGATTGGCCAGAGCGTCAATGTGGCCTACAGCGATGCCAATAACATCAACCTGCCCATTTACGGACGGGTGCAATTGCCGGGCAATCAGCCTGGGGGGACATACAGCGACACGCTGCAGGTGCAGCTGACGTGGTAAGGCTATCGGTATAAGGAGTGGGGTTATGCGTTCACCTTCCCGGCGGCTGTGGGCCGCGGGTATTGCCTTGAGTGCGGTGTGCACGGCGGGGTTCGTACAGGCGGCCAGTTCGGTGCTGATCTGGCCCATCGACCCGGTGCTGGAGGCTGATCAACAGGCCAGCGCACTGTGGTTGGAAAACCGTGGGAGCGAAACCGCGAGCCTGCAGATTCGTGTATTTGCGTGGAGCCAGAGCGGCTACGACGAGCAATATCAGAACCAGCGCGATGTGATCGGCAGCCCGCCGGTGGCGCGAATCGAGCCGGGGCAAAAACAACTGGTACGCCTGACCCGCACCCGTGAAGTGCCACCAGGGCAAGAGTTGGCCTACCGCATCATCATCGATGAAATCCCTTCGCCCTTGCAGGTGCCGACGCCGCCAGAGGGCAAGAACACTGCAGCGGCGATTCGCTTCCAGATGCGCTACTCGGTGCCGCTGTTCGCCTATGGCGTGGGCCTGTGGAGCAAGGACGACAGCACGCGCCAGCGCGACCCCAACGGCGCCGGCAAGCCGGAATTGAGCTGGCACAAGGTCACGGTGGCGGGGCGCAACTATATCGAGGTGCGTAACCAGGGCGCCGTGCATGCGCGCCTTACCGATGCTTCATTCAAGCAGGGCGGGCAGACCAAACCCTTGGTCGATGGCTTATTGGGCTACGTGTTGCCGGGCGCGACCATGCGCTGGCCGGTGCCGGATGCGCTGTCGGCTGATCAGCCCCTGCAGGTCAGGATCAACGGGGCGCAACAGTTGGAGAGCCTCGCGCCGAAGCGGTAACCGAGTGTAGCGGGGCGGGACGCTCCGGGTTTTAAACGGATGGAGATGTCCATTGAAGGACACAACGCCATGTGTGAGTCGTGGTCGGGCTCGTCGTCTATGGCCGTCGGTAGCAGTGGTAAGCGGGCTATGGGCTGCAATGGTCGCGCCCCAAGGCGTGGCTGGCGACCTGCCACCGCCGCCGAGCAGTATGGAGGCTGTCGCCGATGCACAGTTGTTTCTGGAGCTGGTGGTCAATCAGATGGACACCGGTCGCGTCATCGCGGTCGATCAACGCGCCGGGCAACTCTACGTACCCGCCAGTGCGCTGCAGGATGTGGGCATGAAGCTGCCCGGTGAACTGAGTGGCAGCGTGGGTTTGGACATGATCCCAGGCCTGCACAGTGACTACGACAGCAATGGCCAGCGCCTGCTGCTGGATGTGCCGCCGGCGTGGTTGAAGGAACAGTTTATCGGCAACCGCAACACCTACCCGCGCACCCAGGCGATGAGCAGTTTCGGTGCCTTGCTCAACTATGACCTGTACTTCAACGACACTGACGAAGGCGGCAGCTACCTCGCCGCCTGGAACGAAGTGCGGCTGTTCGACAACTGGGGCACCTTGTCCAATACCGGGCAGTATCGCCAGACCCTGGCCGATGGGATCAGCAGCAGTACCTTCAACAATGGCTACCGGCGTTATGACACCACCTGGCGTTTCTCCGATGATGAGCGGCTACTGACCTACGAGGCCGGTGACGTGATCAGCGGCGCTTTGCCCTGGAGCAGCTCGGTACGCCTGGGCGGTGTGCAGTTTTCACGGGACTTCGCCGTGCGCCCGGACCTGGTGACCTACCCCTTGCCGCAATTTGCCGGTGAAGCCGCCGTGCCGTCTTCGGTGGACCTGTTTATCAACGGCTATAAATCCGACAGTGCGCTGCTGCAACCCGGGCCTTACACCTTGACCAATGTGCCGTTCATCAACGGTGCGGGTGAGGCGGTGGTGGTGACCACCGACGCGCTGGGTCGCCAAGTGTCGACCACGGTGCCGTTTTATGTGACGAGTTCGCTGCTGCAAAAAGGCCTGACGGATTTTTCGGTGGCCGCCGGTTCCTTGCGCCGGGAATACACCTTGAAAGATTTTGCCTACGGGCCTGGCGTCGCCAGCGGCACCTTCCGTTATGGTTATTCCGACAACCTGACCCTGGAAAGCCATGCCGAGGCGTCCAGTGACCTGACCCTCGGCGGCCTGGGTGGCAACCTGCGGCTGGGCAACTTCGGCGTGCTCAACACCGCCGTCAGCCAAAGCCAGTTCGAAGGACGCAGCGGCCAGCAACTGAGCCTGGGGTATTCATACAACAGCACGCGCTACAGCCTGTCGTACCAACGGGTCGAGCGGCGTGATGAGTATGCCGACCTGACCCTGGTCGACACCCCCTACGCCAGCCTCAGCAAGCGCAGTGAGCAGGTGACCTTGAGCCTCAACCTTGAGCGTTTTGGCAGCCTGGGCGTAGGTTACTTCGACGTACAGGCAGCTGACGACTCGCGCACGCGCTTGCTCAACCTGAGCTGGAGCAAACCGCTGTGGCACAACACCAGTTTCTACCTGTCGGCCAACCGTGAAATCGGTGACAGTAACTGGGCGATGCAGGCGCAGCTGGTTATCCCGTTCGACCTCAACGGCAGCCTGGCCGTGAGCACCGAGCGCAGCAAGGATGGCGCCAGCCGCCAGCGCCTCAACTACAGCCGCGCGGTGCCGAGCGAAGGTGGCGTGGGTTACAACCTCGGTTATGCCCAGGGCGATGGCCCGGCGTACCGCCAGGCCGACCTGACCTGGCGCTTGCAGTCGGTGCAGTTGCAGGCCGGTGTGTACGGCAGCAGCGACGCCGAGACGCGCTGGGCGGATGCCAGTGGCTCGCTGGTGTGGATGGGCGGCGATATGTTTGCCGCCAACCGTATCAACGACGCCTTTGTGGTGGTGAGTACCCAGGGTTTCGCCGGGATTCCGGTGCGCTATGAAAACCAGTTGGTCGGCGAGACCGACCGCAACGGCCATCTGCTGGTGCCCTGGAGCAGTGCGTATTACCGCGGCAAATATGAAATCGATCCGTTGAACCTCCCGCTCAACGTGCAGAGCCCGAATGTGGAGCAGCGTGTGTCGGTGCGTCGTGGCAGCGGCTACCTGCTGGAGTTTCCATTGCGTCGGGTGCTCGCGGCCAGTGTCACGCTGGTGGACACCCAACATCAGGAATTGCCCCTGGGCAGCCTGGTGGTGCATGAACAAAGCGGCCAACAGGCGGTGGTGGGTTGGGATGGCCTGGTGTACCTGGAAAACCTCTCGGCCCATAACACCTTGCAGGTCACGCTAGGCGAGGGGCGTACGTGCCAGGCGCGTTTTGAGATGGAGGAGCAGCAACAGGGCGTGCCGTTGATCGGGCCGTTGGTGTGCCAATGAAACGTATGGGCTGGCTGTGTCTGATGGGCTTGATGTTTGCTGGACCGGCCATGGCGGCGTGCTCAGTGGTGACCACGGCACCGGCGAGTTTCGGTCCTATCAGTTCCATGGGGGTGCGCACAGCCGTACAGGCCAGCTCGACCACCAATTCAGGGTTGAGCTGCACCTCGGCGTTGATTTCGCTGCTGGTGTCCACCGATCATTTTTACGCGACGATCACTTCATCCAAGACCGGGATGGTCGGGCCTACCGGTGATGTCATCGGCTACACGATCTACGGTAACAACACCACCAGCTTTCCGATCACGCGCGGGGCGCAATTTGACTTCGGCGGCGCCGGCGGGATCGCTCAGAGTTTTGGCTTGATTGCGGGCCCCGGCGCGAAAACCCTGCCGCTGTACGTGAGCAGCATTACCGGCAGTAACGTCGCCGCAGGCCTGTACACCGAGACCCTGAGCATCGCCTGGAGCTGGAACTATTGTTCGGGTATTGGCATCGGCGGCATCTGCGCCGGCCGGGATATTGGCAGTGGTACCGCGTCATTGACGGTGAGCATGACGGTCACCAACGACTGCCAGATCACCGCGCCCAACATCAGTTTTGGCAGCGCGCCTGTCATCAGCGGGTTTACCGCCGTCACCGGCCAGACCATCAGTATTTCCTGCACCAAAGGCAGTGCCTACAACGTCGGCTTGAGCGACGGCCAGAACGCCGTCAGCGTGGGCGGTCGGCGGCGGATGATCTCGGGCAGCAACTACCTGGCCTATGACATCTTCAAAAGCGCCGGCACCACGCGCTGGGGCAGTGTGGGCGCAGCGCGTCGCGACAGCTCCACCGCTGAGATCAACCCTGGCAATGGCTTGGGCATCGGCAGCCAGGTGTTCAACTACAACGCCAGGATCTACACCGACCAGTCCACGCCTCCCGCCGGCACCTACCTGGACAACGTGGTGCTTGACGTCGGTTTCTAGAACTTCAGCAGCGGCGGGCTAGGCTGATCCACCGGGCTGACCACCGCATAGTTGTAGCCGGCACCCGACCAGTATTGCGCCTGCAAGCCATCGGCACTGCGACTGCCTCTTGGCAGGAAACCGTTTTCCGGTCCCGGTGGGCGGATATAGAAACTGATGCGCCGGCCTTGCGGGTCCTCGTACAGCACCATGGCCGCGGCGCCTTGCTCGGTGGTGAGCAGGCGCCCGCTGACCGGCGTGAACCCGGAAGCACTTAAGTCCGGCAGGCGGTGCGCCTGGTTGAAGTAGCGGTCGAGCCAGGCTTGCATCGTGCCGCCGCCCTGCACCTTGTAGTCGGCGGGCATGATGCCGTCCTGGGCAAACAGGCGGAATGCCTGCATCGCATCGGCCATCGGCAGTTGGGCCGGCTGGGTGACTTCACGGGCGTGCCAGCCACCGACACCGCCGAGGCTGACGGTGATCAGCAGCACGGCGGCCGTAGCAAAGTGGCGCCGTGATTGACGCTTGATGCGCTGGCGGATCAGTGCCGGGTCCAGGTCCGGGTTGGCCGGCTGTTGCAGGGCACCGCTCAGCGCAGCGCGCAGTAACTGCGCGTCGTGTTGCCAGGCGTGGACCTGGGCGGCGACGTCCGGGTGGGCCGCCAAGTAGGTTTCAAGCACGCGGCGATCACTCTCCAGCAGTTGGTGATCGACGTAGGCATGCAAATCGCGTTCGCTGGGGGGCAGGCTGATCATTTGAGTATCCGCAGGGAAGGGCTGGCAATTTCGCCATCACTGAGTTGACGCAGGGCTTGGCGTGCCCGGGACAGGCGCGACATCACGGTGCCGATGGGCACCTCGAGGATCTCGGCGATTTCCTTGTAGCTCAGGCCTTCGACCGAAACCCACAGCAGCAGCGCACGCTGCTCGGTGTTGAGTTGATCGAAGGCTTGCAGGGTCGATTGGGCGATCACCGTGCGTTCCACCGACGGCTGTGCATCGTCACGCCCGGTGAAGAACTCCAGCATGCGCGCATAGCGACGGGTGCGGCGGTGGGCGTCGAGGAACTGTCGGTAGAGGATCGAAAACAGCCAGGCGCGCAGATCGCCTTCGATACGTTTGTCGGCCCAACTGATGATCGCCCGTTCCAAGGTCGACTGCACCAAGTCGTCGGCGCTGCTGGCGTTACGGGTCAGGGACACGGCAAAGCGCCGTAGCCTTGGGATGAGTTCACGTAACTGTTCGTCGAGTTCATGCATGGGAATCTGGCTGGTCACTACGCTGGGATTAGAGAGACGTGCGGCGTTGAAGGTTATTCCCGACCCTGGGAAATAAATCCAAGGCCAGGGAATAGAGTCGATCGGCGTTCGTCTTAATGCTCCGACCTTATGTTCACCCCCTAAGGCCTCTGGCCCTGGAGTTCCTTCATGGTAGATCACTCATCACCGCCCCGTCCTCCGCTGAGCACTGCGAGCCTGATCGCGCGCCTGGCGGGTATCGGTGCCGTGGTTGCGGTTGTGGCGGGGGCTTTTGCCTACGTCAATGGCACCCTCGACCCACAGCGCCTGCGCCCGAAAACCCTGGTCAATGCCCTGGAAGCCAACAACGGCGTGCACCCTGGCTTCCGGCGTAACCATGCCAAGGGTGTGTGCGTGGCCGGGTATTTCGAGAGCAGCGCCGAAGCCCGTGCCTATTCCAGCGCCCAGGTGTTCAGCGAGGCCAAGACCCCACTGATCGGTCGGTTTGCTCTGCCCAGCGGCAACCCCTATGCGCCAGACAGCAGTGTGCCGATCCGCAGTTTTGCCGTGCAGTTCAGCCAGGCCAACGGCCAGCAGTGGCGCACCGGCATGAACAGCATGCCAGTGTTCCCGGTGGGCACGCCCGAGGCGTTCTACCAAATGCTCAAGGCCGGTGCGCCGCAGCCTGCCACCGGCAAGCCGGACCCGGCGAGCATGCCGGCATTTTTTGCTGCTCATCCCGAGACAGCGCCGTTCCTGGCGTGGGTCAAGACCGCCAAGCCTTCGGCCAGTTATGCGACCGAAACCTACAACGGCATTAACGCGTTCTTCCTGGTAGGGGCCGATGGCAAGCGCCAGGCCGTGCGTTGGGGCGTGGTGCCGCAGAGCCAGGATGCGGCGGGCGATATCGCCGCTGCCGGCAGTGATTTCCTGGAAAAGGACCTGGTCCAGCGTCTGGCGACCGGGCCGCTGCGCTGGCAGTTGAACATGACCCTGGCCAACCCCGGCGACCCCGTGGACGATGCAAGCAAGGCCTGGACCGGCGAGCATAAAGTCATCAACGCCGGCACCCTGGTGCTGCAAAGCAGCCAGCCGCAGGCAGATGGCGATTGCCGCGATATCAACTTTGATCCACTGATTCTGCCCAGCGGTATCGAAGCCTCCAATGACCCGTTGCTGGCGGCCCGTTCGGCGGCGTACGCCAGCTCGTACCTGCGTCGTGCTGGTGAAGTCAGCCCGTTGCACAGCGCCCCTCAGGAGTCGAAGCCATGAATGCCCAACCCCGGTTTTTCGCGCCCCTGGCGCGCCTGCTGCACTGGCTGATGGCGCTGATGGTCATCGCCATGCTGTTTATCGGCGCGGGTCTGGCGGCCTCGGTTTCGGAGCGGCATGAGTGGTTGATCCACCTGCACAAGCCGTTGGGTATCGCGATCCTGGCCTTGGTGATCGTGCGTTTGGTCGTGCGCTTCTCCACGCGCCAACCGCCGTTGCCTGCTGACTTGCCGCTGTGGCAAGCGCTGGCGGCCAAGGCGTCCCATCTGGTGTTGTATGCGTTGATGCTGGTATTGCCACTGCTGGGCTGGGCGATGATTTCGGCGGCGGGCGACCCGGTAATGCTTAGCAGTTCGGTGCAGTTGCCGGCGCTGGTGGGGGCGAACGCGCCGTTGTTCGCGGTGCTGCGCAGGGCCCATGGGTTCCTGGCCTATCTGCTATTCCTGACCGTGCTGCTGCACTTGGCGGCGGCGTTGTTCCATGGGTTGATCCGCCGTGACGGCGTGCTGCAAAGCATGACCGGCAGCAAGGACTGAAACAGGTCTCGGGGGCAGTGTGGTCAGCCAGTAGATCAGCGCCAGCAGGTTGATGGCGGCGCCGAGGCCACACACCCCAATCCAACCGCCCCAGGCATACAGTGCGGTTGCGCTGATGGAGCCCAGCGCACTGCCCACTGAGTAAAACAGCATGTAGCCGGCTACCAATCGGCTCTGGGCGTCGGGGCGCACGGCGTAGATCAGGCTCTGGCTGGTGACATGCACGGCTTGCAGGCCCAGGTCGAACACAATCACGCCGAGCACCAATGCCCACAACGATGATTGGGTATAGCCGATGGCGACCCAGGACAGCAGCATCAGCAGCAATGCCGTGCCGCTGGTCCACTGGGCAAAGCCTTTGTCGGCCAAGCGACCGGCGCGGGCAGCGCCAAGTGCTCCGGCGGCGCCGGCGAGTCCGAACAGGCCAATCTGCGTGTGGGAAAGCGATAGCGGCGGGGCGCTCAAGGGCAGTACCAGTGGCGTCCACAAGACGGTGCCGGCGGCGAAAATCAACATCGCCAGCACAGCGCGGTCACGCAGGACCTTTTCCTCCTTGAACAGGCTGAAGACCGAGCGGAGCAGCGCACCATAAGTGCCGGTGACGCGCGGTTGTTCGGTGCTTGGCAATACGCGCCACAGCAAGATCGCCATCACCAGCGTCAAGCCCGCCGACAGCAAGTAAACCGAGCGCCATCCCGCCAAGTCGGCCATCGCGCCAGACACCGAGCGGGCCAGCAGCAAACCGACCACGATACCGCTGGTGACCAACCCCACCACCTGCCCGCGCTGTTCGGGCGACGCCAGTTGAGCAGCCAATGCCACCAGCACTTGAGCGACCACCGCCAACAGGCCGGTCAGTGCCATGCCGGCCAACAGCCAGAAACTGTTTGAGGACAATCCCACCACCAGCACGGCCAGCGTGGAGAGCAGCAGTTGGCTGACGATGAGCTTGCGCCGGTTGAGCAAATCCCCGAGTGGCACCAGCAATAACAGGCCCACGCCATAACCGACCTGGGTGAGGGCAATGATGATGCCGACAGTGGCGTGGTCCATGGCGACGGTCTCGGCCATCGCGTCGAGCAACGGCTGGGCGTAATAGACATTGGCCACTGACAGGCCGCAGGCGATGGCGAACAGCACCACTACTTTGTTACTCAAGGGGGAGGAAGGCATGGGGATATTCTCTGTGGTTTTAAAATGAAACCAGTTGTACCGTAAGGATTCTGGTTTTATATTGCAACTACATTTTTGGTCGACGACAGGCAGCCCCGATGGTCAAGCTCACCCGCTTTGAAAGCGCCGAATGCCCGGTGGCGCGCTCACTGGATGCGATTGGCGATGGCTGGTCGCTGCTGATCATTCGCGATGCGTTTGATGGGATTCGCCGTTTTGGTGAGTTCCAGCGCAGCCTGGGAATGGCCAAGAACATCTTGTCCACGCGTTTGCGCAGTTTGGTGGCCCATGGGGTGTTGGAAATCGTGCCGGCGTCGGATGGCAGTGCGTACCAAGAGTACGTTCTGACGGAAAAGGGGCGGGGCCTGTTCAACGTGATCATCGGGTTGCGGCAGTGGGGCGAGGTTTTTTTCTATGGGGCAGGCGAGGCGCACTCGGTGATGGTGGACAGCGCCAACGGCGAGCCGCTGCGAGCGCTGGAGTTGCGCTCGGCGGATGGACGGTTGCTGGGGCCTGAGGATTGTCGGCGGGTGCCCGCCGACTCGGTTTAGCGCAAGACGTCGACGATATTGGCCACGCTGCTCAACACATCCTTGCCCAGTTGCATTGAGCGTTTACCTGACCAACCGGTGAGCGGGTTGGGGGCGTCGTCGTTGTCCTTGAAGGGCATTTCCAGGGTCAGGGACAGGCAGTCGAACTGCTGGCCGACGGCATTGCACGCCAGGGTCATATTGGCTTCGCCCGGCAGGTCGCGGGTGTAGCCGTGGGTGGTCTGGAAATCGCGGGTCAGGCCGCTCAAGTGGCTGCGGAAGTGTTTTTCCAGGGCCTCGATGCGCGGCGTGTAGCCGGGGTTGCCTTCGCAGCCGGCGGTGAAAACGTAGGGTATTTCCTCGTCGCCGTGGATATCGAGGAACAGGTCGACGCCGTACTTTTCCATCTGTTGCTGCACGAACAACACTTCCGGGCTGAACTCCTGGCTCGCGCTCTGCCAGGCGCGGTTGAGGTCCTGGCCTGCGGCGTTGGTGCGCAGGTGGCCATGGAACGCGCCGTCCGGGTTCATGTTGGGCACTAGGTACAGGTCAGCGACTTTCAGCAGTTTTTTCAGCTCGGCGTCACCGTCCTGTTGCAGGCGTTCAATGATGCCTTCCATAAACCATTCGGCCATGTGTTCGCCGGGATGCTGTTGGGCGATGATCCAGACCTTGCGCCGGCCTTCGCCGCCTTTGCCGCGACGCAGCAGTTGGATATCACGGCCTTCGACACTTTTACCGGTGGCCAGCAGTTGGGTGCCGGCGCGGGTCAAGGCTTGCTCGATCAGCCAGTCGTGGCGCTCGCGGCTGTAGGGTTCGAAGTAGGCAATCCAGGCGTGCTTCTCGCGGGTCTCAAGGCTTATATGCAGGATTTCACCATCAAAGCGCGAGGGCACCCGGAACCAATTGATATGGTCGTAGGACGCTACGGCGTTGTAGCCGCTCCACGCGTGCGGGTAAGACGACTTGCCCGCGTTGCTCAAACGGAAGGTATGGGTGTGGCCCACGTGCATGCCTTCGGCCTTGAAGTGGAACCATTGGTAATGTTGGCTGCGGGTGTCGGGTTTGATCGCCAGCAACAACTGGTGGGAATCGTGGGCATCCAGTACCTGGATATTGCCACTGTCGAAGTCGGTGCTGATCCTGATGGAGGTCAAGGCCACGGTCATAGTCTGGTTGCCTGAATATGAGTGTTGTGGCGGCTATATTACACAGGAGTCTGGTAAAGACTGGATGCAAAATTGTTGCACGGGGGAGGGGGCGTCATCCTTGACGCCGCAGCAGCTTAGAATCTATGAGATTGATTCTCAAGCGCTATTTCGCAAAGGTTTGGACTAGAGCGTTCGACTGGCTTTCTTTTGGCGATGGTCTTTTGCTACCATGCGCGCCATCGAGCAACACACAGTCTTCATTAGCCTGAAGCCATGCCAGGGAAACTGGCAAAAAAAAGACCCGGCCAAAGAGCCGGGTCAAAAACCGTGATTAGCCTGATGAGGAGATATTCCAAGAGTCCGACCTAAGGTCCCTTGGTCTATCGACTGATCTCGCGATCAGCTAGGTCCAATAATAATCATTATCATTTGCAAGTCAAATGTTTTTATCCGTGAGATAGAAATATTTTTCTTCTGCGCCTGTTATCCGTTCGCTTGAGCCGCTGGCGCCTGCAACGACCGCTCCACCATCGCCTTCGCCATATCAATCAAATACACCACCGAAAACGCCAGGTCGCGATGATTGCCTTGATGGCTGCTCGCGGATTCATAGGCCGTGGCTGCGGCGCTGCGCAACAGGTCCGAGGCGTGTACGAGGGCTTCCTCCTGGCTGATGCCCGGCTTGATGGCGAACAGGGCGCCGTCAGGGGCTGCTGCCGACATCTCTTCTTTCAAGTAAAAGTCCAACGCGCGCTTGGCGGCACCGCTGCTGCGCAGGTCGTGCATTTCAGTGTCTTCAGGGAGTTCAGGCAGGAGATACGGGCTGGTCGTCATAAGGGGAGGTACTCTGTAGTGGGTGTCGAAAACCTTATGTTCGATGATAGTACGTATCGTATTTATGTCGTTTTATGGATTACTACAAACTGTTTATTGCCCTGAAAACTACGTGACGTATTGTCAGCTCCCATGGATAACTGGATTGCGTTGGTCAAGGCCAACATGGAAGACCGCAAGGTCACGCAGGGTGAATTGGCTGAGCGCCTGGGCATGTCCCAAGGCGGCGTTGGCCACTGGCTCAACAAGCGCCGTGCACCCAGCGTGGTGGACATGAACCGGGTGTTGGCGGCGCTGGGGTTGGGGTACTTGGAAGTCGCGCTGGACATTCGCGAGCGGCCCGATGAGGCGCCTGCGCAGAAGAACTACAACCCGTATTTCCGCTACCCGGTCAGCGATTGGAAAGGGTTGTGCGAGGTCCGCGAAGAGCGTGCGACCTATGGCGCTGTGCGCTTCGAACTCACGGATTACCCTGCTCAGGGGGATGCGTTCTGGCTGCCAGTCACAGGCGACGCCATGACCGCACCCAGCGGCTTGAGCGTCAGTGCGGGCATGCTGATCCTGGTCGACCCGGCCATCCAGGCAGAGCCTGGCAAGCTGGTGGTCGCCCAACGGGCCGGGAGCCTTCAGGCGACCTTCCGCCAGTTGCAGGAAGAAAGCGGCCAGCTTTACCTGGTACCGCTCAATCCCACCTACCCCAAGCAACCATTCACCGACGACTGCCACATCCTGGGGGTTGTTGTTCAAGCCACGGCGAAGTTCTAGACGGCCGTTTCGAGCGCCACCAACGCGCAACCTTCTGCAACCATTTCACCTTCCTGGCAGAACAACGCCTTGACCACCCCGGCGTGAGGCGCGCGGATGCTGTGCTCCATCTTCATGGCCTCCAGCACCACCAGCTGCGTGCCGGCTTCGACGTGTTGGCCCACCTCCACCAGCACTCGCACGATGCTGCCGTTCATCGGCGCCGTGAGGCCGCCTTGATGTGACTGGTTGGCCTCCACCGCCGCAATCGGGTCGAACAATGTGACGGCCTGCATCTCGCCGTCCCAGCGCAAAAACACGCTGCTTTCGTTGCGGACTGCCAGATGGCTGTGACGCACGCCCTGTTGCTCGATCAGCAGATGTTCGCCACGCAGTTGTGGCGCATCAGCCGCCAGCGTCACCAACCGATCCTGGCCATTGCAGCTCAAATGCAGCGAAACTTCGGCGGGTAACCCGGCGCGAAACCCTCGCGAATCTGCCCAAGGCCCATCACTCTTCGGCAAGCTCTGAATGAAGGCCGCGCCCGCCGCTTGCCAGAACGCATCACTCAATACTCCAGGCGCGGGTAGCAACTCCTCCTGATAGCGCGGAATAAACCCGGTATCCAACTCAGCCGCCGCAAACGCCGGGTGCCCGATGATGCGCCGCAAAAATCCCAGGTTGGTCTTCAGCCCGCCGATGGCAAACTCGTCCAGCATGGCCAGCAATCGTAATCGCGCCTGTTCACGGTCTTCCCCCCAGGCAATCAGCTTGCCGAGCATGGGGTCGTAGAACGGCGACACACTGTCGCCCTGCTCCACACCGCTGTCCACGCGGCGCCCAGGGCCCGGTGCGGATTCACGGTACAGCGCCAGGTGCCCGGTGGCGGGCAGGAAGTCATTGGCGGGGTCTTCGGCATACAGCCGCACTTCGATGGCATGGCCGATCAGCGGCACCTGCTCCTGGGTGATCGGCAACGCCTCGCCCTGGGCGACACGGATCTGCCAGGCCACCAGGTCCAGGCCGGTGATCGCTTCGGTCACCGGGTGTTCCACTTGCAGCCGCGTGTTCATCTCCATGAAGAAGAACTCACCGCGCGCGTCCAGCAAAAACTCCACGGTGCCTGCGCCGACATAGCCGATGGCCTGGGCCGCACGCACGGCGGCTTCGCCCATGGCCTTGCGTTGTTCAACACTCAGGCCTGGTGCTGGCGCTTCTTCGACGACCTTCTGGTGGCGACGCTGGATCGAGCAGTCACGTTCATTGAGGTACAGGCAATGCCCGTGTTGATCGGCAAACACCTGGATCTCCACGTGACGTGGCTTGAGCAGGTACTTTTCCACCAGCATCTGCCCGTTGCCGAAGGACGACAGCGCCTCGCGCTGTGCCGAGGCCAGGGCTTCGGCCAACTGGCTGACATCCTCGACCACCTTCATGCCTTTGCCGCCGCCACCCGCCGTAGCCTTGAGCAGCACGGGATAGCCGATGCGCTCGCAGGCGGCGCGGAAGGTTTCCAGGTCCTGGGCTTCGCCGTGATAACCCGGCACCAAGGGGACTCCGGCGGTTTCCATCAAGGCCTTGGCCGCCGATTTGCTGCCCATGGCATCGATGGCCGAGGCGGGCGGGCCAAGGAAGATCAACCCGGCCGCCTCAATCGCACGGGCAAAACCGGCGTTCTCCGACAAAAAACCGTAACCCGGATGAATCGCCTGGGCGCCGCTGGCCTGGGCCGCCGCGATCAGTTTGTCGATTTGCAGGTAGCTGTCCGTGGCCTTGCTGCCGCCCAGGTCGACGCGGATATCCGCCTCACGGCTGTGGCGCGCATCGCGGTCGATGGCGCTGTGCACCGCCACGGTGGTCAGGCCCATGGCCTTGGCGGTGCGCATCACCCGGCAAGCAATTTCGCCACGGTTGGCCACCAGTAGAGTCGTCAACGTACTCATGAACGCGGCTCCTGCGATTGCCAGCTGGGTGGACGTTTTTGCAGGAAGGCGCGCAGGCCTTCCTGGCCTTCGGCGCTGACACGAATGCGCGCAATGGCATTTTCGCAATAGCGGCGCAGGGCCGGGGTGAGGGCGCCGTGGCCCACTTCGCGCAGCAAGTCCTTGCTGGCGCGCATGGCCGCCGGGCTGTTTTGCAGCAGGTTGGCGATCCACTGTTCGACCTGCTGATCCAACTCGCTGATCGGATAGCTTTCCGCCAACAGGCCGATCTCCCGTGCCCGCTGGCCACCAAAGCGCTCGGCGGTCAGTGCATAGCGCCGTGCAGCACGTTCGCCGATGGCTTGCACCACGAACGGACTGATCACCGCCGGCGCCAGGCCAATACGCACTTCCGACAGACAGAACTGCGCATCGTCCGCGCCAATCGCCATGTCACAGCAACTGATCAACCCCAGCGCTCCGCCGTAGGCCGCACCTTGCACCACCGCCAGGGTCGGGATTTTCAGCTTGGCCAAGTTGTACATCAACTCTGCCAGTTCGCGGGCATCGTCCAGGTTGGTGTGGTAATCCAGCTCGGCCGATTGCTGCATCCAGGCCAGGTCGGCCCCGGCGCTGAAATGCTTGCCGCGCCCGCGCAGCACCAGAAAACGCAGGGACGGATCGCCCTGTACGTGGTCGAGGGCGATGATCAGTTCGCGGATCATTTCGGCGTTGAACGCGTTGTTCTTGGCTTCACGGCTGAGCCACAGCGTGGCAAAGCCACGGCGGTCGGTGATCAGTTCGAGGGTGTTGAAATCGCTCATGGGATACAGCTCCATTTACATGCGGAACACGCCGAAGCGGCTCGGCTCGATGGGGGCACTCAGCGAAGCGGACAAGGCCAGCGCCAGCACGTCACGGGTCTGCAACGGGTCAATCACACCGTCGTCCCACAGGCGCGCGCTGGAATAGTAGGGGTGGCCCTGGGTTTCGTACTGGTCGAGGATCGGCTGCTTGATGGCGGCCTCTTCTTCGGCACTGAAATCGAGACCTGCACGTTCAGCCTGCTCGCGCTTGACCTGCACCAGCACGCCGGCCGCCTGTTCGGCACCCATCACGCCGATGCGCGCGTTTGGCCACATCCACAAGAAGCGCGGGTCATAGGCGCGGCCGCACATGCCATAGTTCCCGGCGCCAAAGCTGCCGCCAATGATCACCGTGAACTTCGGCACCTTGGCGCAGGCCACGGCGGTGACCAGCTTGGCGCCGTGCTTGGCGATGCCCCCGGCTTCGTATTTCTGGCCGACCATGAACCCGGTGATGTTCTGCAGGAACAACAGCGGAATGCCACGCTGGCAGGCCAGCTCGATAAAGTGCGCGCCTTTTTGCGCGGCTTCCGCAAACAGAATCCCGTTGTTGGCCAGGATCGCAATCGGGAAGCCGTGCAGGTGCGCAAAGCCGCACACCAGCGTGGTGCCGAACAGCGCCTTGAATTCATCGAACACCGAAGCGTCCACCAGCCGTGCGATCACTTCGCGCACATCGAACGGCTGCTTGGCGTCGGCCGGGATCACGCCGTACAGCTCTTCGCTGCTGTACAGCGGCGCGACCGGCGTACGTTGCAGCAGTTCGCCCTGTTTGCGCCAATTGAGGTTGGCCACGCTGCGCCGGGCCAGCGCCAGCGCATGTTCATCGCTGTCGGCATAGTGGTCGGCCACGCCGGAGATCTTGCAGTGCACATCGGCACCGCCGAGGTCTTCGGCACTCACCACTTCACCGGTCGCGGCCTTCACCAGTGGCGGACCGGCGAGGAAGATGGTGGCTTGCTGGCGCACCATGATTGCTTCGTCGGCCATGGCCGGCACGTAGGCGCCACCCGCAGTGCATGAGCCCATCACCACGGCGATCTGCGGGATGCCCTGGGCGCTCATGTTGGCCTGGTTGAAAAAGATCCGCCCGAAGTGCTCGCGGTCGGGGAACACCTCGTCCTGACGCGGCAGGTTGGCGCCGCCCGAATCCACCAGGTAGATGCACGGCAGGCGGTTCTGCTCGGCGATGGTCTGGGCGCGCAGGTGTTTTTTCACCGTGAGCGGGTAGTAGGAACCGCCTTTCACCGTGGCATCGTTGGCGACGATCATGCATTCGACGCCTTCCACCCGGCCGATCCCGGCAATCACGCCAGCGGCAGGCACGTCTTCGCCGTACACCTGATGGGCGGCCAATTGGCTGAGTTCGAGGAACGGCGAACCGGGGTCGAGCAAACGGTTGATACGCTCGCGGGGCAACAGTTTACCGCGTGAGGTGTGCCGCTCCTGAGCCTTGGCGCCGCCGCCTTGCTGCACGTGGGCGAGCAGGCTGTGCAGGGCGTCGACCTGTTGGCGCATCGCCGCGCTGTTGGCGGAAAATTCTGCGGAACGCGGGTTGAGTTGGGTGTGCAAGGTGGCCATTACGCGCTCCTTCAGCGGGTTTCGTTGAAGAGTTCGCGACCGATCAGCATCCGGCGGATCTCACTGGTGCCGGCGCCGATTTCATACAGCTTGGCGTCGCGCAGCAGCCGACCGGCGGGGAATTCATTGATATAGCCGTTACCGCCCAGAATCTGGATCGCGTCAAGGGCCATTTGCGTGGCGCGTTCGGCGCTGTAGAGGATCACCCCGGCCGCATCCTTGCGCGTGGTTTCGCCACGCTCACAGGCCTGGGCCACCGCGTACAGATAGGCGCGGCTGGCATTGAGCTGGGTGTACATGTCCGCGACCTTGCCCTGGATCAGCTGGAATTCGCCGATGCTCTGGCCGAACTGCTTGCGGTCGTGAATATAGGGCACGATCAGGTCCATGCAGGCCTGCATGATCCCGGTCGGGCCGCCGGACAGCACCACGCGTTCGTAGTCCAGGCCGCTCATCAGTACTTTCACGCCGCCGTTGAGCACGCCAAGGATATTTTCTTCGGGCACTTCCACGTCATCGAAGAACAGCTCGCACGTGTTGGAGCCGCGCATGCCCAGCTTGTCGAACTTGTTGCTACGGCTGAAGCCTTTCCAGTCACGCTCGACGATGAAGGCAGTGATGCCGTGGGGGCCTTTTTCCAGGTCGGTCTTGGCGTAGATCACGTAGGTGCTGGCGTCTGGGCCATTGGTGATCCAGGTCTTGCTGCCGTTGAGCACGTAATGATCGCCGCGTTTGTCGGCACGCAGCTTCATCGAGACCACATCGGAACCGGCGTTCGGCTCGCTCATGGCCAGGGCGCCGACGTGTTCGCCGCTGATGAGTTTGGGCAGGTACTTGAGTTTCTGTGTGTGGTCGCCGTTGCGATTGATCTGGTTCACGCACAGGTTGGAGTGCGCGCCGTAGGACAACGCCACCGAGGCCGAGCCGCGGCTGATCTCTTCCATCGCCACCACATGGGCCAGGTAACCCAGGCCGGCGCCGCCGTATTCTTCCGGGACGGTGATGCCCAGCAGGCCCATGTCGCCGAATTTCTGCCACAGATCGGCGGGGAAAAGGTTGTCGCTGTCAATCTGCGCCGCGCGCGGCGCGATTTCCTTGCTCACGAAGGACTGCACCTGGTCGCGCAGCATGTCGATGGTTTCACCGAGGGCGAAGTTCAGGGACGGGTAACTCATGGACAGGCACCTTAATGTGAGCTTTGTTTTTGTGTGGAGGGCGCGCCAGGGGAGGGCGCTCACCTTTACGTTAACGTAAGCTTGCGTTGCGGCGCTGTCAATCGTAGTTTACGTTTACGTCAACCTACAAAAAAGACAACAGGGGTCGTTATGGATCAACCGAACCAGAGCTACAGCCGTGGCTCCCAGGACAAGACCTTGCTGGCCATGACCATTGGCCAAGCCTTTGACCGAACCGTGGCGCAATTCCCGGATGGCGAGGCCCTGGTGGTGCGCCACCAGCAGCGCCGCTACACCTGGCGGCAACTGGCCGAAACGGTGGATTTGCACGCCCGTGCGTTTCTCGCCCTGGGCATGCAGACCGGCGATCGCCTGGGCATCTGGGCACCCAATTGCGCCGAGTGGTGCATCAGCCAGATCGCCAGCGCCAAGCTCGGCGTGATCCTGGTGAACATCAACCCGGCCTACCGCAGCAGTGAATTGGACTACGTGCTCAAGCAATCCGGCTGTCAGTGGCTGGTGTGCGCCGGGTCGTTCAAGACCTCCGATTACCACGCGATGTTGCAGGAACTGAAGCCCGACTTGCGTGGCATGATCAGCCTCGACCCCAGCCCACCCACAGGATTCATGCCCTGGTCGCAGCTGTCGGCCCTCGGCGCAGGCATCCCGCCCGAACAGCTGCACACCCGCCAGGGCAGCCTGCATTTCGACCAACCCGTGAACATCCAGTACACCTCCGGCACTACCGGCTTCCCCAAGGGCGCCACCCTCAGTCACCACAACATCCTCAATAACGGCTACATGGTCGGTGAAAGCCTGGGCCTCACGGCGCAAGACCGCCTGGTGATCCCGGTGCCGCTGTATCACTGCTTCGGCATGGTCATGGGCAACCTGGGTTGCATCACCCATGGCACCACTCTGATCTATCCCAATGACGGTTTTGATCCGCTGTTGACCCTCAGCACCGTCGCGGAAGAGCGCGCCACCGGGCTCTATGGCGTGCCCACCATGTTCATCGCCATGCTCGATCACCCGCGCCTCGGCGAGTTCGACCTGTCCACCCTGCGCACCGGCATCATGGCCGGCGCCACGTGCCCCATCGAAGTAATGCGCCGGGTGATCAACGAGATGCACATGAGCGAGGTGCAGATTGCCTATGGCATGACGGAAACCAGCCCGGTGTCCTTGCAGACCGGCGCGGATGATGACCTGGAACGCCGTGTGACCACGGTGGGTCGGACTCAGCCACAGTTGGAAAACAAGATCATCGACACCGACGGCAACACCGTTGCACGCGGTGAGATCGGTGAACTCTGCACTCGCGGCTACAGCGTGATGCTCGGCTACTGGAACAACCCTGACGCCACCCGCGACGCCATCGACGACGCCGGCTGGATGCACACCGGCGACCTGGCGAGCATGGACGCTCACGGCTACGTATGCATCGCCGGGCGCAACAAGGACATGATCATCCGTGGCGGCGAGAACGTGTACCCGCGTGAGCTGGAGGAATTTTTCTTCACCCATCCGGCAGTGGCGGATGTGCAGGTGATCGGCATTCCGGATGAGCGCTACGGTGAAGCCATCGTTGCCTGGATCAAGTTCCATCCCGGCCATGTGGCCAATGAGCTTGAACTGCAAACCTGGTGCAAAGGCCGCATCGCGCACTTCAAGACGCCCAAGCACTTCAAGTTCGTGGAGGAGTTTCCGATGACGGTCACCGGCAAGATCCAGAAATTTCGCATGCGTGAGATCACCATCGAGGAGCTGCGCGACGACGCCTGACCCGCGGTGCATGTCTACGGCTCCATGCTCAAACGCGATGCCTAAAGTGGCGGATTATTTCGCCACTTGAAGGCTATACCGATGACAACGCCCACGATTGATGCTGCGACGCGGCCTGTTCAGGCTGAACAGAGCCCCCATGCCCGGGTGATCAACGACAACACGCCTGACTGGTACACCGATGCGCTGGACTCGCGCAAAACCGAACTGGGGGCGTTGGGCCTGCGCATCCCCGGTTGGTACAAAAAGGCGTCGACCACTGCGCGCGACCGCATGAGGGCGGTCCACCTGCGCAGCAGGACCTCATTGAACCAACTCGATCAGATGTTCAGTGATCTCAAGGGGCCGGCAGAGTACGCCGAGCCGTTGCTGACGGCAGCGATCGAAAAACAGTTCGGGCAGCGGCTGGACACCAGAACCGTATTCTATGCCCGCAAGATGGAACAGAAAGAGTGTGAACCTGGCCCCAGGGAACTCCCGACCACCCACGCCAGCACCTTGGCTCCGCAGTTCTACTTCTACCGAGGTATCAGCCTGCTGGAGGCGGCGCTGAACAACTTTACCTCGGACGAAGCCAGCGAGCCGGTTTGCACGGATTGCCACCTGATTACCTATTACAATTTTTATAAGTATCCCCCGACCAAGGTGCATTCCCCCGGCAACGTCCAGTCACTTCCGCTGCGTATCAAGGCGCATGAGTTTGCAAAACTGTGTCGGGACCTGGACCTGGGGAGTTCCTACTACGAGTACGTACGCACCTTTATCAATAACCAGATTCGCATAACCACCACATCGGCTGGAATTGGCAAGCTTTACAGCACCCTGATCACCAGCCATCGGAACCAGTTGAAACTGGCCGCCGAGATCGCCTTGATGAAGGGTGACATCGGAACTGATCACCACCAGGTGATCAACGATCTGCTGATTGATCAGGTACAGAGCAAGTGGGACGGGGAGGACGTCAAGTGTTCGCCGCTGCGATTACTCAACGTTGTGATCGAGAATGTCCTGGTCATCGGTCCAGTTGTGTGGCGGGCCAACATCAGGAATGCGGAGCTTGTGCCGCTGCCGTGCTTGGTTTACATCCCTGGCGATCCGATCCATCCGCTCAAGGCCTATGACCATATCGCGGCCTTTACCGACCATCTGACGACGCGGCTGTGTCGGGTCGAATACCGCAAGTTCTTCAGCCAGTTCGTGCCGCTTGCCGATCAGGATGCATTCTTCACGCAACTGAAGGCGTTGCTGGACCCCGGCGCGCTGTATGCCCACGATCTGGATTTTGCCCCAGCACAGAAAAGCCGCATCCACCGCCAGGGCACCTACGCACCACCGTGGCACGATGTCTGGATGGACTGCGCGCAGCAGCGGATAAAATTGATCATGAGCAATGCCAGCACGAGCGTAGTCGCAACCCAGGATGTCGACGATCGTGTGTTCAACGCCTGGCTCTGGTCATTTGGCAGCGCAGCCCTGGATATTCTCAACCTTGCCGCTTTTGTGGTGCCGTTCCTGGGCGAGGTGATGCTGGTCGCCGCCGCTGTGCAGGTGGTGTATGAAATAGGCGAAGGCATTGATGCCTGGTCCCACGACGACGCCCAAGCGGTCTGGGCACACTTTTCAGCGGTGGGCTTGAATCTGGCGGGGCTGGCGGTGCCCAAAGTGTTGGTGGCTGCCAAAGACACGGCGTTCATCAAGCGCCTGGCGCATATCGAGCTTGGTGGACATCCGCGCTTGTTTGAGTTTAAACCGAGCCGCTATGTGCACCGAATCGCGTTGCCCGAAGGGCAGCGGCCCAACGCGCAAGGCTTGTATGCCCATGAAGCAGGCCTGTACCTGCCGGCACCGGACGGTGGGCACTACAAAGTCCAGGCCAGCGGCACTGATGATGAGTTCAGGCTACTGCACCCTGAAGGCGATTCCCGATATGCGCCACGCCTGCGACACAACGGCGAGGGCGCCTGGGTGCATGAATTCGAAGACCCGTTGACGTGGGATCGCAAGACCCTGTTGCGCCGTATGGGGCACACCGTCGATAGCCTGAGCGATAGCCAGCTTGAGCAAGCCAGGGCGATCAGTGGTGTGACAGATGATGAGTTGCGTCGGGTATTTATCGAGCATCGAGCGCCTGCGCCGCTGTTCAAGGACATGCTTCGGCGGTTCGAATGCGCGAACAGGTATCAGGCATTTATCGACCAGTTAACGCATCCTAATCCTGAGGTTTTCAGCCAGGTCGACTGGTTTACACAAGTGCAGTTGTTGGTTGAATGCGGCAGGTGGCCCGAGTCGCGTGTGTTGGTGGCGCTGGATGAAAAGGGCAGCCAGGTATGGTGTTCAGCTGTCCCGAGTGATTCAACCTCGACGGTCACGCTCGGGCATGAAGAACTCGCCAGTGGTCGCCTCTTTTCGTCTTTCCGAGAGCAGTTGACGGAGCCGGAGATTCGCCACTTGTTGGGCGAGAAGACCATGACGCAAGAGGCAATCTCAAACCTGTTTTTAAGGACACGAGACGTTTCATCCGACCCCTCTGCATCCTCTGGCGAAGAACTTGAAGATGACGACACTGACCCGCTGATGCACTATTTGCGCACTCCCTTCGCAAGAGTGATGCGGTATCGGGACTGCTTGCTGGAAGCGGCCTACAGCACCAAAGGCGAGCTGTTCAATCGCGAGATAACCGCCGGTGATGTATCCAGTGACGCCAATGTTCAATTGATCCAGCGCGATTTTCCCGGTCTGCCTAAACTGGCCGCCGAAGAAATAGTGAGCCATGCCAACAGTCAGGAGCTGGCAAGCCTGCAGTCTGGTTCACGTTTGCCGTTGCGCCTGGCCGAGGAAGCGCGTGTCTACGTGCAGAAAGCGCGTGTCATGCGCGCACATGCCGATCTTTTATTCGACAACCCACTCACGTTGGACGGCGTACGCCTGGCCCTGCACAAGATGGCTTCCCTGCCCGGGCTACTGGAGGGTGTAGCCCTGGAGCTGCGCGGCGGGACTTACGACGGCCCATTACTCGACCGCGTAGGCGATTTGGGCGGTTCCCGGCAACTGCGTCTTGTCCACACTGACCTGAAGGAGTGGAGACTCTACAGCGGTCCGGAAAAAACAGAGTATTGGCGCAGCGACAAGGATGCGTTCTTTAACGCGCTCTGGATGGCGAGCAGTGGCAAGTTCACACGGTGGGCTGAGTTCAATAGAGCTGCGCAACGTTTAAAGGTGCAGCTTGCGCAACAGCCGTTGAGCGAGATAGAGAGTCGGCGGGCAGTTGGCCTGCAACCGATCAAGCCCGGGTTCAAGTCACCCATGCGTTTGGCTGACGGGCGTTTGGGTTATCCGCTCAGCCCGGTGGGCGGCGCGGCAGAGCGTCCTTCTGTTTGTCGAATGAAAGCAATGTCGCTCTATCCGTCAAAGTCCATGGACGAGGTCGAGGCAATGCTTGAACTGGGTAATGCGCAAGACGCTGTGTTGCTGGCGAAGCTGACCCAGCTTGAGGCGGAGTTCGCTGAACTGGATACGACGCTGAGCAACTGGCAGAAGGAAGGAGGGTCGGGCTATGCAAGCGCCAGGCGCAGAGTGTCGGGCACCCTCAGGGCCGCGTGGCGCAGGATAGGGCGCGAGGAGTTCGCGGGGGACGGCACGCCAATCGGCTATGCACTGAACCTGTCGGATGAGGCGATCGGTGAGCTGCCAGCGATTACCGCGAATATGGATCACGTGGGCAGCCTGGTTTTACGTCGAATGGCACTGTCGGACAGTTCACTGCCGTTTCTGAAGGCATTCGGTGGTTTGCGCTGGCTGAACATGAGCGACAACCACCTCACGCAGCTACCGGAATTCGCCAATGGCGGGGCAGGGCTGACGAAGCTCAACTTGAGTAGAAATGATATCCAGCTGACCGAACCGAGCCGTCTGCGCCTGGAAGGTATGCAGAGTCTGAAGATTCTCAACCTGGCAGATAATCGTCGCCTGGGTTGGCAGGCCGACCTGCGCCGCCTACGCCATTTGAACCAGCTTTACCTGGCGGGCACCGACACCGCCACCTTTCCCGTCGGCGCCGAGCAACTGCCCAACCTGGCCCGCATCGATCTGCATTCAAACCGGATCACTACCTTACCCGAGTACGCCTACCAGCATCTTGAGCGCATCAATGTGCATGACAATCCCTTGTCGGCCGCTACGGTTGCCCGACTGGGTGAGCCTTTCAATCCGGTGCAGTGGGGTGAGCACATCACTGTGGACGAGGCACGTGGCTTGTGGCTGGAGGGAATGCCGCCCGAGGAGTTGGCGCGACGTGGAGATGTCTGGGATGAACTGAAAGGCAGCCCTGAGTCGGCGGCGTTTTTTACTGTCGTGGCCGATATCACCCGCAGTGCCGAGTACGCCAGCCAAGTGGCCCGCCCTGTATTGGCCGAGCGGGTGTGGGACATGCTGGAGGCCGCGAGCGAAAGCCAGGACATCCGTGAGGCGTTGTTTACCGCCGCCGATGATCGGGTGACCTGTGGGGACGGCACGTCGGTCGAGTTCATGAACCTTGAGAGTGAGTTGATGGGGGCGAAGGCTCTTGCGCTGGCGGGCACGGAAAATGCCGAGGGGGCATTGATTGGCACGGCCAGAAAGCTGTTTCGTTTAATGCTGGTAGACGCCATTGCGCTCGAGGATGTTGCGGCGAGAGGGCCAGGGTTCACCGAGCAGGTTGAAGTTGTCCTGGCTTATCGGACACGGCTTGCAGACCGACTGGCGTTGCCGGTCAAATCCCGCGAGATGTTGTTTCCCCAACAGGCTGATGTGTCCGAGACAGCGCTCAATGCGGCGTACGATCAGGTGCTCAGGGACGAACGCAAGCCTGCTGATGAGGAAGCCTTTTTTGTCGGGCGCCCATTCTGGGAGAAACACCTTCGTGCACGCTACCTTCAGGCGCTCAACGCGCTGATGGCACCAGAGCTTGAGCCGATCAATGAGAAAGTTGATGCATTGTTCGAACTCTCAGAGCTGGAACGCCACCAGGACGCAAGCCCTGAGTGGCAGACCACCCACGACGAGGCGGCCGACCGTCTGGCGGGCTTATTGGGCAAGCGCAGGGATGAAATCCTGGTGAATGGCTCGATGCAAAGTGCGTTTTACCAGCGAGAGCTCGATCAGTTGGGGGCCGAACGGCATGCACTGGAGCAGAGATCCCTGAAAGTGCTGACGCGCAGGGTGCTGAACAATTTCGCAGCAACAGACGGAACATCGCTCTAAAACGGTGAGTGCAGACAGCACAAAGGGGACCCGAGGGTCCCCTTTAATTTGTCGTTGCGTGCTCTTTTTTTATTATTGAGGGGCGGTCTATTGTTGTTTTTGGCAACCGTTACCCTTTACCGCTGTTTTTGGCGACTCCCATCCGGGGTCAAGAGCAAACGTATTTTTTTGAGCGCTGATCTGCTTCTTCGTTAACGATCCAACCAGTGGGTAGCTACCTGAGGTAGTTTTATTTTTCTCTAACCGGTTGCGGGTTTCGGCACGCCGTACCCTGCGAAGCACATCTTCTCCAAAAAAATCTGTTAGCTGCGTCTCTGCCGTGTTGTTTTTGTTATGTCAGAGTCGTTTCGTCTTATTTTTATTAGGTTTGGCGCTTTTTATTCTTGTTATGCCATAGAGATAGCAGAAGCCGTGCCAACTTTTAAAAGTCCTTTAAAATCAATGGTTTGATTTTTATGTAGGATTCGGCCTGCAGAAAATACGACAAAATATGTTCCCGTGTTACTCGATGTGTAGACGTGCGGTAACACATTGTCACGGCTAAGCGACTCAACCGGCGTTACGCGCCTTGGCTACGCGTGACCCTGTCGGCCGGCCCAGCACCTTGCTGATTTGCTGGCCCGCGCCAATCAATGCCTCCAGGTCGATACCCGTCTCGATACCCAGGCCGTTGAGCAGGTACAGCACATCTTCAGTCGCGACGTTACCGCTGGCGCCCTTGGCGTAAGGGCAGCCGCCGAGGCCCGCGATAGAGCTGTCGAACGCCGTGATTCCTTCCAGCAGGCTGGCGTAGATGTTTGCGATGGCCTGGCCATAGGTGTCATGGAAGTGCCCGGCCAATTTCTCCCGAGGCACCTGCGCGCCGACCACCTCGAACAGCCGCCGCGTGGCGCCCGCCGTGCCGGTGCCGATGGTGTCACCGAGGGATACCTCGTAGCAGCCCATGGCGTACAACTCCCGCGCGACTGTTGCCACTTGTTCCGGCGCGATCTGACCTTCGTACGGGCAACCCAACACGCACGACACATACCCCCGCACGCTGATACCGTGCTGCTTGGCCGCCGCCATGATCGGTGCGAATCGCTCCAGGCTTTCGCTGATGGAGCAGTTGATGTTGCGCTGGGAAAACGCCTCGGACGCGGCCGCAAACACCGCCACTTCCTTCACGCCAGCCGCCAGCGCGTCCTCAAAACCACGCAGGTTCGGCGCCAGCGCGCCATAGGTCACGCCGGGTTTGCGCTGGATCTGCGCAAACACCTCGGCGGAGCCGGCCATCTGTGGCACCCACTTGGGTGACACAAAACTGCCGACTTCGATATAGCTCAAGCCCGCCGCGCTGAGGGCGTCCACCAACCGGACCTTGTCCGCCACGCTGATGGGCTGGGCTTCGTTCTGCAAACCGTCGCGCGGGCCGACTTCCACCAGGCGCACGTGTGTGGGGAGGGACATGGCAGTTACCTTCTGATCAATGGCCAACCTGGCGCAGGGTGTGGGCCAGGGCCTGGGTGCAGCGCTCTTCGGCGGTGTCCAGTTCCAGCTTCATCTGTTCGATATCCAGCAGTTGCTGTTCCAGCTGCTCACGGCGCTCGGCGATTTTTGCCAGCATGCTGTTGAGTTGCACGTGGTTGCCGCTGGTGGGGTCGTAGAGTTCGATGAGTTCGCGGCATTCGGCCAGGGAGAAACCGATACGCTTGCCCCGCAAGATCAGCTTGAGGCTGACCTTGTCCCGCGCCGAGTAGATGCGCTCCTGGCCCCGACGTTCCGGGGCCAGCAGGCCTTGTTCTTCGTAGAAGCGAATGGCACGGGTGGTGATGTCGAGCTCGCGGGCGAGGTCGGAGATGCTGTAGGTGGTGCTCATGGATGTGCCCGAGAAAATGTCTTGGGCGCTAAGCTAATGGCTGGTTGACGTTAACGTCAAGGTTCGGTTTTTTTTGTGGTGAGCGGGCTTGCCCCGCGCTGGGTGGCGAAGCCGCCCTAAACCCAGGCACCTCGGTCTTCCTGAAACACTGCGGCGTCCTTGTTGGGGCGGCTTCGCCACCCAGCGCGGGGCAAGCCCGCTCACCACACAACAAGCCCCTTCACCAAAATAAGTTCATTCACCACGGATCAAGCCTGTTTACCGTCCAGTTTCTTCTCGTGGGCCGTCACTTGCTGGCACAACTCGATCATCTGCTCGCGCATCCAGCGGTTCGCCGGGTCCTGGTCGGTGCTTTCGTGCCAGTACAGGTGGGTTTCCACCGGTGGCACGTCGTTGACCGGCAGGTTGAACCAATGCAATTCGTGGCGGCGGGCGAAGCGCTCGGGCACGGTCATGACCATGTCGGTCTGCTGCAAAACCTGCGACGCCATCAAATAATGCTGGGAACGCAGGGCGATCTTGCGCTGCAGGCCCATTTTGCCCAGCGCCAGGTCCACATGGCCCAGGCCGTTACGGCGGCTGGAGATATGGATGTGGGTCAGCCCCAGGTAATCCTCCAGGCTCAGCTTGTCCTTGCCTGCCAGCGGATGGCCTTTGCGCATGGCGCACACGTAGCGGTCTTCCATCAGTTTAACGTGGCGTACCTGCGGGTCGGTGTTGAGCGGCGCGTCCACGGCAAAGTCCAGGCGCCCGGCAGCCAGTTCCTTGGTGGTTTCGCGGCGTTTGGACAGGAAACTTTCGATCACCACCGTGGGCGCCAGGCGGCGCAGGCGCTGGAACAGCAGCGGCAGGATCACCGCTTCGGTGAGGTCGGTCATGCTGATGCGGTAAGTCTTGGCCGCCTGCTGCGGATTGAAGATGCGGCTTTCCTGTACCGACACCCGCAGCAACGACAACGCATTGCGCACCGGCCCGATAATGTTCTGCGCCATGGGCGTGGGCACCATGCCTTGGGCGGTGCGCACGAACAGTGGGTCGTTGAAGGTTTCCCGAAGACGTGCCAGAGCGTTGGACACCGCCGGCTGGGTGATGCCGACAATCTGCCCGGCGCGGGTCAGGTTGGCTTCGGTGTAGATCGCGTCAAAGACGATAAACAGGTTGAGGTCGACCTTGCTCAGATTCATTTCGTAGCGCTCTTATTGTTAGGTGGCCATACGTCGATCATATATCGGTGATGAATGTTAATACACGCCGAGAATAGGCTAGGTAAATTATCAACGCTGTTCTAGCATCGATTGCATGACCTAAACAACCTCTCAGAGAAGGGAGCTGCTCATGGATTTCGCCTATTCGCCCAAGGTTCAGGAACTGCGTGAACGCGTCACTGCGTTCATGGACGCTTACGTTTACCCGGCCGAGCCGGTGTTCGAACGCCAGGTCAGCGAAGGCGACCGCTGGCAGCCCACCGCAATCATGGAAGAGCTGAAGGCCAAGGCTAAAGCCGAAGGCCTGTGGAACTTGTTCCTGCCGGAATCCGAGCTGGGCGCCGGCCTGACCAACCTTGAATACGCGCCGCTGGCTGAAATCATGGGCCGTTCGCTGTTGGGCCCGGAGCCGTTCAACTGCTCCGCCCCCGATACCGGCAACATGGAAGTGCTGGTGCGCTACGCCAACGAAGAACAGAAACAACGCTGGTTGCAGCCACTGCTGCGCGGCGAGATCCGCTCCGCGTTCGCCATGACCGAGCCGGATGTGGCGTCCTCGGATGCCACCAACATGGCCGCCCGCGCCGAGCGCCAGGGCGACGAGTGGGTGATCAATGGCAAGAAATGGTGGACCTCCGGCGCCTGCGACCCGCGCTGCAAGATCCTGATCTTCATGGGCCTGAGCAACCCGGACGCACCGCGCCACCAGCAGCACTCGATGATCCTGGTGCCGGTGGATACCCCCGGTGTGAAAATCGTGCGCCCACTGCCGGTGTTCGGCTATGACGATGCGCCCCACGGCCATGCCGAAGTGCTGTTCGACAATGTGCGCGTACCCTACGAAAACGTGTTGCTGGGTGAGGGCCGTGGCTTTGAAATCGCCCAGGGCCGCCTTGGCCCAGGCCGTATCCACCACTGCATGCGTTCCATCGGCATGGCCGAGCGCGCGCTGGAATTGATGTGCAAGCGTTCCATCAGCCGGACTGCGTTCGGTAAGCCATTGGCGCGCCTGGGCGGCAATATCGACAAGATCGCTGACTCACGCATGGAAATCGACATGGCGCGCCTGCTGACCTTGAAGGCGGCGTACATGATGGACACCGTGGGTAACAAAGTCGCGAAAAGCGAAATCGCCCAGATCAAGGTGGTCGCGCCGAATGTGGCCTTGAAGGTGATCGACCGTGCGATCCAGATCCATGGCGGTGCCGGTGTCTCCAATGACTTCCCGCTGGCCTATATGTACGCCATGCAACGTACCTTGCGCCTGGCCGATGGTCCGGATGAAGTGCACCGGGCGGCGATCGGCAAGTTCGAGATTGGCAAATATGTGCCTAAAGAGCTGATGCGCAGCGGGCAATAAACAGCAATAGGCGGGGAGGTTGGGTATTCAATACACCCAAACCTCCACCCGCCGATTCTTGATCCGCCCTTCATCCGCCGTATTCGCCGCCACCGGCATCTGCGCGCCAAACCCGCGGATATCGCGCAATACCACACCGTTCTTGACCAATTCCCGGCGCACCGCCATTGCCCGCAACTTTGACAGCAACGCTGCCCGCTGCGGATCGTTCTTGGCATCGCCAAAGCCCACCAGCGTCACCTGCTTGTCCAGCTTGTTGTGGCTTTTGAGGTACGCCACCACCCGCTGCAAATCCTGGCGGGCCTTGTTGTCCAGGCTGGCGCTGCCTTCCTCGAAACGAAAATTCACCGTCAGGCGTTGGGCATCTCGCGCAATCGCTTGATAGTCATCAGGCATCGACGTACGTGGCTCCACGGCCATCGCCTGCACCTGCTGGGCGATAAAGCCATTGGCGGCCACGATTGCCTGGCCTTTGCTGCTCTGGCTGAAGTCCACCAACGCCTTGGCCCAGGGATTGCGACTCGATGGCGGCCAGTAAAAGAACAGCCGACGTGACAGTGGATAATCCTCGGTCGCAATCAGGCTGTTCAACGGCAACATGGGTTGCGAGTCGCCATCCACAATGGCCACCGCCTTGGCCTGGCGGACGTAGGGCAGGCCGATAAAGCCAATGCCTTGGGGATCCTGGCTGACCGCGTCGGACAATTGCTCGCTGGACTCGAAACGCTTGGCGCCCGGCGCGAGCGGTTTGCCACGCAGGCGCAGTACCAGTTCCTTGAAGGTGTCGTAGGTGCCGGATTGGTCATCTCGCGCATACAGATGAATCGGCCCGCCGACGCCTCCGAGCGCCTCCCAGGTTGCGACCTCGCCATTGAAGATCTGCGCCAGTTGCTCGGTATTCAGGGTGTTCAGCGGGTTTAGCGGGTGGAGGATGATGGCCAGGCCATCGATGGCGATCACCTGTTCGGCTTCAGGGCTTTTCAGGTCGCCCAAGGGCTCGAGGTCAACCAGTTCGCTGTCTTTGATCGGGCGCGATGAAGCCGCCAAGTCCGCGGTGGATTTTTTTAGCGCCGTGAAGCCGGTACTTGATCCGTGAGCGGCGACTTCGATGATCACCGTCTTGCCTTGGCGCGTCTTGCCGATCACGCGCTGTTCATTGGCACCCTCGGCCGGTTCGCTGTGCACCGCCTGCAACCCCTGATGCTCCATCAAGCCCTTGACCAATGCCGGGCCAAGCGCTGCGCCAATGGTATTGGAGCCTTGGATGCGCAAGGCAGGACCTTGATCAGGAACGGGGAGGGGAGCGGCCACAGCGACGAGGGGAAACAGCACCAGCAGGAACAGAACGCGCAGCCTCATGCCGGCACCTTCTCAAGCCAAAGGGAGTGCTGCGAGAATAAGTCAGGCAGGTTGCATAAATATGACGGGGCCGAGGGTTCGGCCCCATCAGGGGATCAGCTCAGTTCCAGCCAGATCGGCGCATGGTCCGACGGCTTTTCCAGGCCGCGCAATTCGTAGTCCACCCCGGCATCCTTGACCCGCGACAGCAGGCCATTGGAGGCCAGGATCACGTCGATGCGCAGGCCGCGCTTGGGTTCATCCTCAAAGCCACGGCTGCGGTAGTCGAACCAGCTGAAGCGGTCTGCAACCTCTGGGTTGAGGTGACGGAAGCTGTCCACCAGGCCCCAGTTCTTCAGGCGCGCCATCCACTCGCGCTCTTCCGGCAGGAAGCTGCACTTGCCGGTCTTGAGCCAGCGCTTGGCGTTGTCGGCACCGATGCCGATGTCGATGTCTTCCGGGGAAATGTTGATGTCGCCCATCACCACCAGCGCCTGGTCATTGCTGAACTGGCTTTCCAACAACTGTTGCAGATCTTCGTAGAAGCGCTGCTTGGCCGGGAACTTGGTGGGGTGGTCGCGGCTTTCGCCCTGGGGGAAGTAACCGTTCATGATGGTGACCGGTTGGCCGTTCTCATCGGCGAAGGTGCCCCAGATAAACCGGCGCTGGGCGTCTTCTTCGTCGCTGGCGAAGCCTTTGTGCAGGCTCAACGCCGGCTGGCGCGAGAGCAGGGCCACACCGTAGTGACCTTTTTGACCGTGGTAGTACACGTGATAGCCAAGGGCCTGTACTTCGGCCAGTGGAAACTGGTCATCGTGGACCTTGGTTTCCTGCAGGCCGATCACGTCGGGCTGGTGCTTTTCAATCAGCGCCGCCAGCTGATGAGGGCGGGCGCGCAGCCCGTTGATATTGAAGGAGACGATTTTCATGGTCGGCAGTCCAGTCCTGGCAAAAGGGCGATGCTAGCGGACAAGTCGGACGGGGGCCAGCGTGGCGGTAGGGCAGTTGCACTGCTAATGTCTGGGAACGACTGGTGCTGTGTAGGTTCGTACCCATAAGAACGTGGCCTTTTGAGCCGCGCCCAGGGAGATTGACGGTATGCCGGACACTTCAACTGCAACTGCTGAAATTCGCCTGCTCAACAGCGGCTATTCCCGCGAAGCCCGTTCCTTGCTGTACCAGGCTTATCGGCATGAGCCGACGTTCGCCTACATCTTCGAAGCCGAGCGTCCTGGCTATGAACAGCGGGTACGCGCCACCGTGCGTGAGCTGGTCAAGCAGCACTTCTTTCAGAAACTGCCGGCCATTGGTCTGTTCGTCAACGACCGGCTGATCGGCATCGCTTTGATCGCACCACCGCAGCGGCGCCTGGGGATTACCGAAAGCTGGGCCTGGCAACTGCGCATGTGGTTGAGCACGGGCGTGCGCGGGACGCGACGTTACCTCGACTATCACCACGCTGTGCTGGCGTGCCTGCCCAGTGAGTCCGTGCATGTGCTGCCGTTGCTGGGCATTCACCCGCAATTCCAGGGCAAACACTACGGCGAGCAGTTGCTGGAGGCCGTGCACAACTGGTGCGCCGAAGACCCGCATTCGTCTGGCGTGGTGCTGGACACTGGCAACTCACGTTACCTTGAGTTCTACAAGCGTCAGGGCTACCAGGAGATCGGTGAAGTCGCTGTAGGCCCCATCCTGGAGCACGTGTTTTTCCACCCCAATCCCCAGTCGTTACATGCTGCAACGGCTTAGTACAGAATTATTCAGACATTTCCGAGTTCAAAGAGGCTCCCCAGGTCGTGTAGCATCCGCGCCTATGAAGTTTCCAGGAAGATTTACCAGCGGCTTGATTCTGCTGTTCACAAGCTGCGGCGCCTTGGCGCAAAGCGAACTGGACGTGCGGATCAAACCCTCAAACGACGCGTTGAAAGCCAACATCGAAGGCTATATCGGCGGGGTGGGCGATCGTGATGAAGAAGCCTTGCTGCGGTTCAGCCGTGGCGCCGAGGAGCAGGCGCGCAAAGCCGCCCAGGCCCTAGGCTTCTATCAGCCACAGATCGAAAGTGACGTGAAGGGCGGCAAGAACCCGCGCCTGATCCTCACCATCAACCCCGGCGAACCGGTGCATTTGCGTAACGTGACCATTCGGGTCGACGGCCAGGCCGCCGACCTCAAGGCCTTTCGCGTGCCCGTCAGCAACGACCTCAAATCCGGCGCCGTGCTCAATCACGGCCATTACGAAGACGCCAAGCGTCTGATCCAGAACCAGGCCTCACGCTACGGTTTTTTCAGTGGGCGCTTCACCAGCCAGAAACTCGCGGTCGACCCGCAAGCTGGCGTCGCCGATATCGAACTCATCTACGACAGCGGCCCGCGCTACACCCTTGGCAAAGTCAGCTTTGCTGGCGATACGCCATTTGACGAAGACCTGCTGCAACGCATGGTGCCGTTCAAAAGCGGCACGCCTTATGACTCCGAACTGATCGCCGAACTCAACCAGAACCTGCAAGCCAGTGGTTTCTTCGAAGGTGTGCGCGTGGACGCAGCTCCCGCCGCCTCAACCAATGACATCATCCCGGTGGCCGTGCGCCTGGAGACCCGCAAGCCGCGCACCATGGGGTTGGGCCTGGGGTTTTCAACCGACGTCGGCCCGCGCGGCAAAGCCAACTGGACCCGTCACTGGGTCAACCCCCAGGGCCACAGTTATGGCTGGGAAGCCGAGCTGTCGGCGCCCCGGCAGAACGTCGGCCTGTGGTACGACATCCCGCTCGACCCACCGCTCACCGATAAGCTGCGTTTTGCGGGTGGCTACCAGAACGAAGAAATCGCCAACACTGATACGGTCAGTAAGTTGCTGACCCTCGGCCCTGAATGGCACAGCAAGTTGCCCAGCGGCTGGACCCGGGTGATTTCGCTCAAGTACCAGCGCGAAGAATACCGTCTGGGCAATGACTCCGGCCTGAGTAACCTGGTGATGCCGGGCGTCAGCTATTCCTACCTGCGCAGCGACAACCGCATCGACCCGCACAACGGCTACCGCCTGCAATTCGACACCAAGGTCGCCAAAGAAGGCCTGGGTTCCGATACCAACCTGCTTTATGGCACGGCCATGGTCAAAGGCCTGACCACCCTGTGGGACAACCACCGCTTTCTCGCCCGTGCGCAGGTGGGCGGCAGTGCCACCAACGGTTACAAGTCGGTGCCGCCGTCGCTGCGCTTCTTTGCCGGTGGTGACCAGAGTGTGCGGGGCTACGAGTACCAGACGCTGTCGCCCGAGAACGACCGCGGTGATCGCATTGGTGGCCGTTACATGGTGGCCCTGAGCGCTGAGTATCAATACTCCATCGCCGAGAAATGGCGGATCGCAACTTTTATCGACCAGGGCAACTCATTCAATACCCTGGAAATGCCCAGCCTCAAAACCGGCGTCGGTGTGGGTCTCCGCTGGGTTTCGCCGGTCGGCCCGATCCGCCTCGACCTGGCCCATGCCCTCGAAGATCCGGGCGGCATTCGATTGCACTTTTCCATGGGGCCTGAGCTGTGATGCGTGGTGTGAAAATAGCGGGGCTGGCTGTGGTGGCCATCCTTGCCGTGCTGTTGTTGGCAGTGTGGACGGTGCTCGGCACCCAGGCGGGCAGCCGCTGGGCGTTGGGCCGTGTACCGGGGTTGACGGTCGAAAATTTCCAGGGGCATCTGGGTGGCCGATGGAGCGCCGACCATTTGCTGTGGCAGCAGGACAGCAGCCGCGTCGAACTCAAGGCCCCCACTTTTGATTGGTCGCCGGCGTGCCTGTTGCGCATGACGCTGTGCATCAATCACCTGGACGTGGAACAGGTCAGCCTGCAATTTCCACCGAGCACCGAAGAAAGCAGCGGTCCGATCCAACTGCCGGATTTGAAACTGCCGGTAGCCATCCAGTTGGGCGACGTTCGCGTTGGCAGCCTTCTGTTTAATGGCAGCGAAGAACTCAAGGGGCTGCAACTCGCGGCGCATTGGACGGCGGCCGGCATGCAGATCGACTCGGTACACCTGCAACGGGATGACCTGGTGCTGGACCTCGCCGGCCTGCTGCAACCCATCGGCGACTGGCCATTGAGTGCCACCGGTAACCTGAGCCTGCCCTACGCACCGGGCGGCGCAGCGTGGAAGGTGGCGCTCAAGGTTGAAGGCGACCTGCTCAAGACCCTCAAGCTCGACGCCGACAGCAGCGGTTACCTGCCAGCCAAGCTCACGGGCGAACTGCAACCGCTGGCGGAAAACCTTCCGGCCCAGGTGCACATCACCGCCGACGGTTTCAAACCGAGCGCCGATCTGCCCGACACCCTGCAACTCAATCAACTTGACCTCACCGCCAAAGGCGACTTGAGCCGCGGCTACCAACTGCTGGGCAAGGCCGTGCTGCCTGCGGAAAAAGGCCCGGTGGACTTGCTGCTGCAAGGCCGGGTCGACGCCAAGGGCGCGCAGATCGCCGGTCTGGACCTGAATGCCGGTGACAAACAGAGCCTCAAGCTGACGGCCCAATTGGATTGGCAACAGGGCTTCAGCGCCGACGCCAAGATCGACTGGCTGGACTTCCCCTGGCACCGCCTCTACCCGGTGATCGACGAGCCACAAGTCGCGCTGCGTACTTTCAATGGTGAGATTTCCTACAAGGACGGCAACTACCTGGGCAACCTCAAGGCCGACCTCGACGGCCCGGCGGGCAAGTTCAATGTGGTCACGCCGTTCAGTGGCGACCTCAAGCAAATTTTCCTGCCTGAGCTGAAACTGACTGCTGGCCAGGGCAAGGCCGAAGGCCACCTGAACCTGCAATTCGCCGAGGGCATTGCCTGGGACACCGCGCTGGACCTGTCGGCACTGAACCCGGCGTACTGGGTCGCAGAACTGCCGGGCACCCTGGCCGGGCCGCTACGCAGCAAGGGCGAGTTCAAGAACGCGCAACTCAAGCTGAACGCCGACCTCGACCTCAAGGGTCGCCTGCGCGGGCAAACCGCTGTGTTGGCGGCCAAGGCGGAAGGCGCGGGCGAGCAGTGGACCCTGGCCAACCTGGATATCCGCCTGGGTGACAACCGCATCAACGGCAGCGGCAGCCTGCAACAGCGCCTGGCCGGGCAGATCGATATCAAGTTGGCGCGCCTGGCCCAGCTCTGGCCGCAATTGCGCGGGCAGGTCAACGGTCGACTCGACGTGGCCGGCAGCCTCAACGCCCCCCAGGGCAAGCTCGCTCTCAAGGGCCAGCAACTGGCATTTGCCGATAACCGCCTGCAAAACCTCACCCTCGACGCCAACCTCGACAGTGCCCAGCTTGCCAGGATCGACCTGAAAGGCGGCGGCATCCAATCCGGCGACACTCAGGTGGGCACCCTGACCGCCAGCGCCCAGGGCGATATCAAGAACCAGAAAGTCCAACTGGACCTGGTCGGGCCGCTGGTCAAGCTCGCCCTCGCGTTGGATGGCAACCTCGACAAAGGCAACTGGCGTGGGCGCCTGGCCAGCGGCGATGTCCAAGCCGGCGGCCAGGACTGGAAGCTGCAAGCCCCGGCGAAAATCGAACGCATGGCCGATGGCAAGCTGACATTTGCTGCGCACTGCTGGGTGTCCGGCCCGGCCAGCCTGTGCGGCGAAGACCAGCGCCTAATGCCCGAACCGAAGCTGCGTTACCACCTCAAGCAATTTCCCATCGACAGCCTGGCGGCGTTCCTGCCCAAGGATTTCGCCTGGCAGGGCAAGCTCAACGCCGACCTGCAACTGGACCTGCCCGACAGCGGCCCTAAAGGCGTGGTCGCGGTGGATGCCAGCGGCGGCACCTTGCGCGTCAAGGACAAGGACCAGTGGCTGGACTTCCCCTACGACACGCTCAAGCTGGAAACCACCCTCAATCCCAAGCGCATCGACACCCAGCTGAATTTCCGTGGCGGCAAGCTTGGCGAATTGATGGTGCAGGCGCAGATCAACCCGTTGCCGAAGAACAAGCCGATCACTGGCAACTTCAGCCTGGTCGGTCTCGATCTCGCGGTGGCGCGGCCGTTTGTGCCGATGGTGGAAACCCTCAGCGGCAAGCTCAATGGCAATGGGCGTATCTCCGGTGGCCTGTTGGCGCCCCAGGTCAACGGCAACGTGAACCTGGTGGGCGGCGAGATTTCCGGTCCGGAGCTGCCCATCAGCCTGGAAGGTTTAAACGTGCAGGCGCTGATTGCCGGTGAAAGCGTGCAGCTCAACGGTGGCTGGCGCAGTGGCAAGGCGGGGCAGGGCAGCCTCAAGGGCCAGATCGACTGGGGCCAGGCGCTGGTGGTGGACCTCAGCCTGCAAGGCTCGCAACTGCCGGTCACGGTGGAACCCTACGCCGTGCTGGAAGTGGCGCCCGACCTGAAAATCAGCCTGAAGAACGACAAGCTTGCCATCGCTGGCAAAGTGCACATCCCACGCGGCGATATCACCGTACGCGAACTGCCGCCGTCCACCGTCAAGGTCTCGGATGACACGGTGATCATCGGCAGCCAGACCGAAGAGGGCAAGCCGCCGATGGCGATGGCGATGGACATCGACGTGGTGGTGGGTGAAGACAAGCTCAACTTCTCAGGCTTCGGCCTCACCGCCAAGGTGCAGGGCCAGGTGCATATTGGTGACAACATGGACACCCGTGGCGAGCTGTGGCTCAACGATGGGCGTTACCGCGCCTACGGCCAGAAGCTGGACGTTCGTCGTGCGCGGTTGCTGTTTGCCGGGCCGTTGGACCAGCCGTACCTGGACATTGAAGCGATCCGCAAGACCGACGATGTGATCGCCGGTATCCGCCTGAGCGGCAGCGCCGAACAGCCCACTACGCAGATCTTCTCCGAACCGGCGATGAGCCAGGAACAGGCACTGTCCTACCTGGTGCTGGGGCGTCCGCTGAGCACCACCGGTGAAGACAACAACATGCTGGCCCAGGCGGCGTTGGGCCTGGGGTTGATGGGCAGTGCTGGGGTAACGTCGGACCTGGCGAAGAACCTGGGCATCCAGGACTTCGAACTCGACACCCAGGGCAGCGGCAACAACACCGCCGTGGTGGCCAGCGGCAAGATCACCGAGAAACTCAGCCTGCGGTATGGGGTGGGGGTATTCGAACCGGCCAGTACGATCGCCTTGCGCTATTTGTTGAGCAAGAAGGTGTATCTGGAAGTGGCCAGTGGTGTGGCCAGTTCCCTGGATATCTTCTACAAACGCGATTTCTAAACCTTACTCGGTAAAAAATGTGGGAGCGGGCTTGCTCCCACATTTATTTGGATTTCAGCCCGCCTGTCGCGCAATTACCAAGCAAGCTAATAATTCCATTTGACATTCGCTGCCTAAGCAGTAACATCTTGTCATACATTCGCTGCCTAGGCAGTAATAAGGTGACTTCCGATGCCCCACTTCACCCCTGACAGTTTTCGCAACTGCCATCTTGGCCTGCTTCTAGGCCGGGCGGCGCTGCTCAAGGACCGCATTATCGACACCCATATGGAGCCGCACGGTGTAACCGCCGCGCAGTTCAAGGTGTTGATCATCATTGCCCAGTTCGACGTCGATACCCCGGCGGAGCTGTGCCGCAACCTGTCCCTGGACAGCGGTTCCATGACCCGCATGCTCGACCGACTTGAACAGAAGGGCCTGCTGGCACGCCAGCGTTCCGAGCAGGACCGGCGCCAGGTGCGGCTGGTGCTCACCGAAGACGGCCAGCGCCTGGCGGACATGCTGCCGCACATCGGCGCGCAGTCGATGAACGAACTGGCCGGCGCCCTGGAGCCCGGCGAGTTGCAAACCCTGGAACGGATCCTCAAGAAAATTCTGGTAGCTGCCGGTGACGCGATCGTCATCCAGCGGGTAGGTAATGAATGAACAGACGCGCACTTAGCCTGGTGCTGGTGGCCATGAGCATGGCCGGTTGCGCCAACTACAGCGGCCTCGACACCCAAGGCCAACGCCTCGACGCCGCTAGCCTGCAAACCGGCAAGACGTTGAGCGGCGTGACCCTGTCGAGCGCGGCCTGGCCCAGCGCCGATTGGTGGAAAAGCCTGGGCGACCCACAGCTCGACGGCCTGATCCAGGAAGCCCTGCAAAACAGCCCTGACATGCAAGTCGCCAGCGCGCGTGCCCATCAGGCTGAAGCCGCTGCCTATGCCGCCAACGCCGAGCGCATGCCGACCCTGGATGCCAGCGCCGGTGTGACACGCTCGCGCCTGGCCAAAGACCAGGACCCACGGGGCGAAGGCGATGCCTATTCCACCGTGCGCAACATCGGCGCCAGCTTCAACTACAACTTCGACCTCTGGGGCGGCCAGCGGGCCGCCTGGGAAGCGGCGTTGGGCGAGGCGCGTGCCGCCCAGGTCGATCAACAGGCCGCGCGCCTGACCCTGGCCGCCAACGTGGCCAAGGCCTACAGCGACCTGGGCCAGGCCCATATCGTGCGGGACTTGGCCAACGACGACCTCAAGCGCACCCGGCAGATGCTCGACCTGGGCCAGCGCCGCCTGAACTCGGGCATCGACAGCCACTACCAGTACCAGCAGACCGAAAGCCTGGAAGCCAGCTCCCAGTCGCAACTGATCGACGCGGAAAAACAGCTGCAAAGTGCCAAGATCGCCCTGGCGGTGTTGCTCGGCAAAGGCCCGGACCGTGGCAGTGAACTGGCTCGGCCCAACGTGCTGAAACCCAGCGCTGTCGCCGTGCCCTCGGTGTTGCCCGCCGAGTTGCTGGGCCGTCGCCCAGACCTGATCGCCGCGCGCTGGCGCGTCGAAGCGGCCGGCAAGAATATCGACGCGAGCAAGACCCGCTTCTACCCCAACCTCAACCTGAGCGCGAGCGCCGGGGCCGAGTCGTTGCTGGGGGATGCGATGTTCGGTTCGGCCAGCCGCTTCTTCAACATTGCGCCGACGATCTCGCTGCCGATCTTTGACGGCGGCCGCCTGCGCGCCGACCTCGATGCCCGCGACGCCGACTACGACCTGGCCGTGGCGCAGTACAACAAGACCCTGGTGCAAGCCCTGGGCGATATCGGCAACACCCTTTCACAACTGCGCGACACCGGCCGGCAGATCCAGGCCCAGCAACATGCCGCGGACATTGCCCAGCAGTCCTACGACACCGGTGTGCAGCGCTACAGCTCCGGCATCGGCAACTACCTGGATGTGCTCAGCATCGAGCAGCAATTGCTGCAGGCCCAGCGTCAGCTGGCGACGCTGAATGCCGCGCAGATCGATCTGTCGATTCAATTGATGCAGGCCCTGGGTGGCGGATACGACGCCAGGAACATGGCCGCGACCACCCCCGCCCGCTCGGAATAATTTGAGGTATTTGTCATGGCCACTGCCGAAAACACCCACGCAACTGAACAACCCCAGGACAACAACCCCCGCAAACGCAAAGTGATGCTGATCGGCCTGGCGCTGATCGTCGTCCTGGCGGTGGTGGGCGTGTGGGGCTGGTATGAACTCTACGGCCGCTTCAACGAGAGCACCGACGACGCCTACGTGAATGGCAACGTGGTGGAGATCACCCCGTTGGTCACCGGCACTGTGGTCAGCATCGGCGCCGATGATGGCGACCTGGTCCACGAAGGCCAGGTGCTGGTCAACTTCGATCCGAACGACGCCGCCGTCGGCCTGCAAAGTGCCCAGGCCAACCTGGCCCGTACCGTGCGCCAGGTGCGCGGCCTGTACAGCAACGTCGACGGCATGAAGGCCCAGGTCAACGCACAGAAAGCCGACGTGCAAACCGCCCTGGACAACTTCAACCGCCGTAAAACCCTGGCCCAGGGCGGGGCGATTTCCCAGGAAGAACTGTCCCACGCCCGTGACAGCCTGACCGCCGCTAAAAACGCGCTGACCAACCTTGAGCAGCAACTGAAAACCACCAACGCATTAGTGGATGACACCGTGATCTCGTCCCATCCGGACGTGCAGGCCGCCGCCGCGCAATTGCGCCAGGCCTACCTGACCAATGCGCGCAGCACCTTGATTGCACCGGTCACCGGCTACGTGGCCAAGCGCACCGTGCAACTGGGCCAGCGTGTGCAACCGGGCACCGCGTTGATGGCGGTGATCCCGCTGAACCAGCTGTGGATCGACGCCAACTTCAAGGAAACCCAGCTGCGCGACATGCGTATCGGCCAGCCAGTAGACATCGAGTCGGACATCTACGGCAGCGACGTGAAATTCAGCGGCACCATCGACAGCCTCGGTGCGGGCACGGGCAGTGCGTTCGCGCTGCTGCCGGCGCAGAACGCCACCGGTAACTGGATCAAGATCGTGCAACGGGTGCCGGTGCGCATCCATATCAACGCCGATGAGCTGGCCAAGCACCCGCTGCGCGTGGGCTTGAGCACCCTGGTCAACGTCGATTTGCACGACCAGAGCGGCCCGGTCCTGGCGCAACAGGCACCGCAGAAAGCCTCGTTTACCACCAATGTGTATGACCGCCAACTCGCTGAAGCCGACGCCATGATCACCCAATTGATCCATGACAACAGCCTCGCCGCGCCCAAGGCTGTGCAACGCTGATGAGCAATAACGCCTCCTTCACGCCACCCAGCCTGTTGATGGCCACTATTGGCCTGTCGCTGGCGACCTTTATGCAGGTGCTCGACACCACCATCGCCAACGTGGCGTTGCCGACCATTTCCGGCAACCTCGGCGTGAGTTCTGAGCAGGGCACCTGGGTCATCACCTCGTTCGCGGTGAGCAATGCGATTGCCTTGCCGCTGACTGGCTGGCTGAGCCGCCGCTTTGGCGAGGTGAAGCTGTTCCTGTGGGCGACCATCCTGTTTGTGCTGGCGTCGTTCCTCTGCGGTATTTCCACCTCGATGCCCGAGCTGATCGGCTTTCGGGTGCTGCAAGGCTTAGTCGCCGGGCCGTTGTACCCGATGACCCAGACCCTGCTGATCGCGGTCTATCCCCCAGCGAGGCGTGGCATGGCCCTGGCGTTGCTCGCGATGGTCACGGTGGTGGCACCGATTGCCGGACCGATCCTCGGCGGCTGGATTACGGACAGCTACAGCTGGCCGTGGATCTTCTTCATCAACGTACCGATCGGCATTTTTGCGGTGATGGTGGTGCGTTCCCAACTGAAGAAACGCCCCGTGGTCACCAGCCATCAACCGATGGACTACGTGGGGCTGTTGAGCCTCATCGTCGGCGTCGGCGCCTTGCAGATCATCCTCGACAAAGGCAATGACCTGGACTGGTTCGAATCCAACTTCATCATCATTGGTGCAGCGATTTCGGTGATTGCCCTGGCGGTGTTCATCATCTGGGAACTCACCGACAAACACCCGGTGGTCAACCTGAAGCTGTTCGCCTACCGTAACTTCCGCATCGGCACCATTGTGCTGATCTTGGGTTACGCAGGCTTCTTCGGTATCAACCTGATCCTGCCGCAATGGCTGCAGACCCAGATGGGCTACACCGCCACTTGGGCTGGCTTGGCGGTAGCGCCGATCGGGATTCTGCCGGTGTTGATGTCGCCGTTCGTGGGCAAGTACGCGCACAAGTTCGACCTGCGCCTGCTGGCGGGCCTGGCGTTCCTGGCGATTGGCCTGAGCTGCTTCATGCGCGCCGGCTTCACCAATGAAGTGGACTTCCAGCACATCGCCCTGGTGCAGCTGTTCATGGGCATCGGCGTGGCGCTGTTCTTCATGCCGACCCTGAGCATCCTGATGTCCGACCTGCCGCCGCACCAGATTGCCGATGGCGCTGGCCTGGCCACCTTCCTGCGGACGTTGGGCGGTAGTTTTGCGGCGTCGCTGACCACTTGGATCTGGATCCGTCGGGCGGACCAGCACCATGCGTACATGAGCGAAAACATGACCACCTACGACTCCGCCACCCGCGATGCCTTGCAGGCACTGGGCGGGGCAGGGCACAAGGCGTATGCGCAGCTGGATCAGATTCTCACCAGCCAGGCGTACATGATGTCCACCGTGGACTACTTCACGTTGCTGGGGTGGATGTTCATGGGGTTGATGTTGCTGGTGTGGTTGGCGAAGCCGCCGTTTACCGCGAAGGCGGGGCCGGCAGCTTCTGGCCACTAAGGGATGTACTCGATCCATGTGGGAGCTGGCTTGCCTGCGATGCAGGCACCTCGGTGCTTTTGTTACACCGAGGTGCCTGCATCGCGGGCAAGCCCGGCTCCCACAGGCAGCGCCAACTGCGGGTTTACAAAATCAAACGCCGCCAACTGAAACCCTTGCTCATCCACCTGCAATGCCCACCCTTGCTTGTCCCAATCCCCCAGCACAATGCGCTTGGCCGCCTGGTCACCAATCTGCAACTTATGAATGGCGGGGCGGTGGGTGTGGCCGTGGACCAGGGTGCGCACGCCGAACTGCTGCATCACCCGTGGCACTTCCTCGGGGGTGACATCAACAATGTCGTTAGCCTTCATGCGCGTTTGCGCCCGGCTTTCGCTGCGCAGCTTGCGCGCCAACTTGTGGCGGGTGCTCAAAGGAAGATGACGCAGGATAAACAGCACAATGGGGTTGCGCAGGATGCGTCGCAGCTTCATATAGCCGACGTCGCGGGTACAGAGGCTGTCGCCGTGCATCAACAGCACGGGCTCGCCATGGAGCTGCACGACACTCGGGTCCTTGAGCAAGGTGGCACCTGCTGCTTTGCAGAACGCCTTGCCGATCAGGAAATCGCGGTTGCCGTGCATGATGAAAATCGGGGTGCCGCTGTCGCTCAGCTCACGCAGAGCCTCGCAGATGGAGCGCTGGAAGGGCGTCATCCCATCGTCGCCAATCCAGGCTTCAAAGAAGTCCCCCAGAATGTACAACGCCTGGGTGCCTCGGGCGCGGGTGTGGAGCAGATCCAGAAACGCCCGGGTGATATCCGGGCGCTCCTCTTCCAGATGCAAATCTGAAATCAGCAATATCACCCAACGATCTCGGCTTTCTCGACGATAACGTCTTCTACCGGAACGTCCTGGTGACCGGCTTTACCGGTGGTCTGCACGCCTTTGATCTTGTCAACGACGTCCTGGCCTTCGGTCACTTTACCGAATACCGCGTAACCCCAACCCTGCACGTTCTTGCCGCTGTGGTTCAGGAAAGCGTTGTCGGCGACGTTGATGAAGAATTGCGCGGAGGCCGAATGCGGCTCCATGGTACGGGCCATGGCGACAGTGTACTTGTCGTTGGAAAGGCCGTTGTCTGCTTCGTTCTGGATGCTTGGGCGCTTGTCTTTCTTTTCTTTCATGCCAGGCTCGAAACCGCCGCCCTGGACCATGAAGTTGCCGATGACACGGTGGAAAACAGTGTTTTCGTAGTGGCCGGCGTTCACGTACTCGATGAAGTTGGCGACGGTGATCGGCGCTTTCTCGGCGTTCAGCTCGATGACGATGTCACCGTGGTTGGTGGTCAGTTTGACTTGAGTCATGTTCACTACTCTTTTCAGGGAATTCGTGGGTTTGGGTGCCTGGGCACCACGACCGGTATGGCGAAACTGCGGCCAAGGCGCGCAGTTTAGCGTGCCCTGCAGGAATTTCGAGGTGGTTTTTTACCGCCGGTGCAATAAATGCAGCAGTTTTTGGCCTCGCTCTGTCAGGTACTTGACAGCATCGGCTATGATATCGCCTTTGTTTTGTCGGCCTAGCCCGGCCACGTACTTGTCTGTTCAAGGATCCTATGAGCAAGCCCACTGTCGACCCTACCTCGAATTCCAAGGCCGGACCTGCTGTCCCGGTCAATTTCCTGCGCCCGATCATCCAGGCGGACCTGGATTCGGGCAAGCACACGCAGATCGTCACCCGCTTCCCGCCAGAGCCCAACGGCTACCTGCACATCGGTCACGCCAAGTCGATCTGTGTGAACTTCGGCCTGGCCCAGGAGTTCGGTGGCGTCACGCACCTGCGTTTCGACGACACCAACCCGGCCAAGGAAGACCAGGAATACATCGACGCCATCGAAAGCGACATCAAGTGGCTGGGCTTCGAATGGTCCGGTGAAGTGCGCTATGCCTCCAAATACTTCGACCAGCTGTTCGACTGGGCCGTCGAACTGATCAAGGCCGGCAAGGCCTATGTCGACGACCTGAGCCCGGAACAGGCCAAGGAATACCGTGGCACCCTGACCGAGCCGGGCAAGAACAGCCCGTTCCGCGACCGTTCGGTGGAAGAGAACCTGGACTGGTTCGCCCGCATGCGCGCCGGTGAGTTCCCGGACGGCGCCCGCGTGCTGCGCGCCAAGATCGACATGGCCTCGCCGAACATGAACCTGCGCGACCCGATCATGTACCGCATCCGCCATGCCCATCACCACCAGACCGGTGACAAGTGGTGCATCTACCCGAACTACGACTTCACCCACGGTCAGTCGGACGCCATCGAAGGCATCACGCACTCCATCTGCACCCTGGAGTTCGAAAGCCATCGTCCGCTGTACGAATGGTTCCTGGACAGCCTGCCGGTACCGGCGCACCCGCGCCAGTACGAGTTCAGCCGCCTGAACCTGAACTACACCATCACCAGCAAGCGCAAGCTCAAGCAACTGGTTGACGAGAAGCACGTCCACGGTTGGGATGACCCGCGCATGTCCACGCTGTCGGGCTTCCGTCGCCGTGGCTACACGCCTGCGTCGATCCGCAACTTCTGCGACATGGTCGGCACCAACCGTTCCGACGGCGTGGTCGATTTCGGCATGCTCGAATTCAGCATCCGCCAGGACCTCGACGCCAACGCCCCGCGCGCCATGTGCGTGCTGCGTCCGTTGAAAGTCGTGATCACCAACTACCCGGAAGATCAGGTCGACAACCTTGAGTTGCCGCGTCATCCGCAAAAAGAAGAACTCGGCGTGCGCAAGCTGCCGTTCGCCCGTGAAATCTACATCGACCGCGATGACTTCATGGAAGAGCCGCCAAAAGGCTACAAGCGCCTGGAGCCGAATGGCGAAGTGCGCCTGCGCGGCAGCTACGTGATCCGTGCCGATGAAGCGATCAAGGACGCCGATGGCAACATCGTCGAACTGCGTTGCTCCTACGATCCGGACACCCTGGGCAAGAACCCTGAAGGCCGTAAGGTCAAGGGCGTGATCCACTGGGTGCCAGCGGCTGCCAGCATCGAGTGCGAAGTGCGCCTGTACGATCGCCTGTTCCGCTCGCCGAACCCGGAAAAGGCCGAAGACAGCGCCAGCTTCCTGGACAACATCAACCCTGACTCCCTGCAAGTACTCACTGGTTGTCGTGCCGAGCCATCGCTTGGCGACGCACAGCCGGAAGACCGTTTCCAGTTCGAGCGCGAAGGTTACTTCTGCGCGGATATCAAGGACTCGAAACCAGGTCGCCCGGTATTCAACCGTACCGTGACCTTGCGTGATTCGTGGGGCCAGTGATTCTCTAAGGAAGCCGTTGTGCTAACGATCTACAACACACTCAGCAAGACCAAAGAAGTCTTCAAGCCGCTGGATGGCAACAAGGTGCGCATGTACGTGTGCGGCATGACCGTGTACGACTATTGCCACATCGGCCACGGCCGCAGCATGGTTGCCTTCGACCTGGTGACCCGCTGGTTGCGTTTCAGCGGCTATGACTTGACGTACGTGCGCAACATCACCGACATCGACGACAAGATCATCAACCGCGCCAACGAAAACGGCGAGTCGTTCGACGCGCTGACCGAGCGCATGATCGCCGCGATGCACGAGGACGAGGCGCGCCTCAACATCCTCAAGCCGGACATGGAACCGCGTGCCACGGACCACATCCCTGGCATGCACGCGATGATCCAGACCCTGATCGACAAGGGTTACGCCTACGCCCCAGGCAATGGCGACGTGTACTACCGCGTCGCCAAGTTCATGGGTTACGGCAAACTGTCGCGCAAGAAAATCGAAGACCTGCGTATCGGCGCACGCATCGAAGTCGACGAAGCCAAGCAGGATCCGCTCGACTTCGTGCTGTGGAAAGCCACCAAGCCGGGCGAGCCGAGCTGGGAGTCGCCATGGGGCGCCGGTCGTCCGGGCTGGCACATCGAATGCTCGGTGATGTCCACCTGCTGCCTGGGCGAGACCTTCGACATTCATGGCGGCGGCAGCGACCTGGAGTTCCCGCACCACGAAAACGAAATCGCCCAGAGCGAAGCCGCCACCGGCAAGACCTACGCCAACGCCTGGATGCACTGCGGCATGATCCGCATCAATGGCGAGAAGATGTCCAAGTCCTTGAACAACTTCTTCACCATTCGCGACGTGCTGGAAAAGTACCATCCTGAAGTTGTGCGTTACCTGCTGGTGTCGAGCCACTACCGCAGCGCCATCAACTACTCGGAAGACAACCTCAAGGACGCCAAGGGCGCCCTGGAGCGGTTCTACCATGCGTTGAAAGGCCTGCCTTCGGTTGCCCCAGCGGGTGGCGACGCGTTCGTGGCAAGGTTTACCGAAGTCATGAACGACGACTTCGGCACCCCCGAAGCCTGCGCGGTACTGTTCGAGATGGTGCGCGAGATCAACCGTTTGCGTGAGAGCGATCTCGACGCAGCGGCGGGTCTGGCGGCGCGCTTGAAAGAACTGGCCAGAGTGCTTGGGGTTCTGCAAATGAAGCCTGAGGACTTCCTGCAAGCCGGCGCCGAAGGGCGTGTGGATGCGGCTGAGGTTGATGCGTTGATTCAGGCGCGTCTGGCTGCACGTGCCAACAAGGACTGGGCGGAATCCGACCGTATCCGTGACCAACTGACCGCGATGGGCGTGGTGTTGGAAGACGGGAAGGGTGGGACGACGTGGCGGTTGGCTGATCAGGTTTGATCGGTAAACGCTGAATGAAAAACGCCCCGACTGGTTCGGGGCGTTTTTTTGTTTTGGAATCAGCATGCGTAAAATTATCGGGATTTATAGATTCTCCATCAAAACCACCATCTGATTTCCCATCTAACTGGCAGAGCCCCCGCGTGAACGGGTATACAGAAAAAAGCAATCCATCCAATGAAAGGGTAATTTGATATAAGGTCTGGGTTGTATCCGAGTAAGGGGAGTTTGTTTTCTTCGATCATGCTTATGTAGGTGGTTACAAAAAAACCATTAAATATTAAACAGAATAGAAACTTGGTAAAAAAATACCCGCTTCCAGAAAAGCGTATTTTTAGTGTGTATGCGCAAAGAATTCCCCATGTAGCGAATATCGGAAAGGTCCAGGCGAGCCAGAGTGTCAATGTTTTTCCTCTCCGTGCATCTGCTTTATGGTTTGAAAGTCTGTATAGGCTTCGATTCCCATCGTAGTAGGGGGCATTGTTTTGTATGCTCGAATGTAATCGGTTGGGATGTATCTAAATAGGCGCCAAGCATCAGGTTTAAGTACATATCTAGCTGCACTGTAGACGGATAGCCCAATATCAATTGAACCATAGGCAATATTGGCTCCTCGCTCGTCATAACCCATAGCGGATGCTGCCGATTGATACGCGCCACGTACCGGCCCCACCGTATCCGAGTGCCCTGTTATCAGGTTACGCCCACTCTCATATACGTTATTTGCGCCATGCGCCATCAGCGGCACCCCCGCAATAAGGCAGAGCGTGCCAACGGAGGCGTAGCAAATTCCAGCGCCTGTGGCCATTTGCAGCGCGCCTGCTACAACTCCAATGCCTTTGCGGCCAATTTCCATTGACTGGTTCAGCAGGCTTTGTTGTTCGGCTTTTATCTCTACCAGGCCCTGATTGACCGTCTTTTTCCCCCGCTCCACATCCCTAACGATGCTACGAGCGTAATACGCAACCTCGCGATTGAATATTGACCGTGTAATACCATCCTGCAGATGGCGCGCGCTGATCGTGCACGCTTGGCTGGTTAATCTTGCTGCAGCGTGGCTGACTTCCCATAAGTCATGAAACGTTGGGGGCGGGCTTTTGTTTTTCGATTTCATCGCCCGGCTTCCCATGAACCGTAACCACTGGTGCCCGCGAGATGATGGGTCCAGATGATCTCCCGATAACGAATGGCCAGATGTTCCTGCGCTTCTACATCGGTTAACAGAACAGCGTGTGGCACCTCCACCGTCAGGCTGGCAATGATGCAGCCCCTGATATCGACGGTGTAGTATTTCTCGCGCTGACGAAACTGCGAGGTACGATAAAAGTTAATTACGCAGTTCAGTTCTTCTCGGTTTGATAATGCCACGGCCAACAAAGGCGATGATTTATCAATGTTCTTTGTAATCACCACCGGCCCATGGGTAGATGCCCTGACATTGCCTGTATTAAGCATGTTGTGGTTAAAGGACATCACCATGATTTCGTCTCGGTGTCCCTCCTGGCACTTATTACCGATAGAGTCCTGGGTCGAGCAGCCAGCCGAAATCAGGCCTTGGGATTGTCCTTTGATGGACATGTAGCCGTGGTATGCCATGGGGTAAACACTCTGAGTCGTTTACCCTGAACATACGCAAAAAAGTAAATAGGAAATATCAGACGCTTCGCTTTTTATGGTGCGAGCGGGATGTAGGAATATTCGACAGTTTTAGTCTGGAGATCTAGGGTGGACATATCTAACCCTTACAGAAGGCCACTGCCTCCCCAACCCTGTAGCAGCTTTGGACAAACCCATTGTCCGACGCATGCGTGCCGAGATGGTGAAGTTCACGCTCGCTGCCTTCCTGGCTGAATAACGGGATCCCTTTCCCAAGCAATACCGGAATACGCGTGATGATCAACTCGTCGATCAGACCCACTTCAAGAAACGCCTGGATCGTCTGCCCGCCGTCGATATACAGATGCTTCATGCCGCGTTCGGCTAACGTCGTCACCAGTGTGGTCACGTCTCCCGCCATGACCTCGACCTTGCCTTCCAGATGTGCCGGGATTTCCAGCTGCTGGCGAGACAGGACAATGACCGGCGTACCCTCATAGGGCCACTCGGGAAAGGACAAAACCTTCTCCAGGGTTTTTCGGCCCATCACCAGCGCATCCACGGTGGCGATGAAGCTTTCATAGGTCACGCCCTTCAGCTCAGCGGTTTCATACTGCGGTCGGTGTAACCATTCGATATCACCGTCCGGGCGGGCAATGAAGCCGTCGAGGCTGGCTGCGATAAAGACTGAGCATTTGATATCCATGGCGAAAACTCCTTTTTATGCGCTTGGACGCTAATGATAATTTAATCCTGACCTGCAACAACCGAGCTTCTAAGAAATTGCCCTGATGCCCCTGTCTGTCGTGCGAGGATGTATGCGAAGTTGGTTGATCCGTTACCGTTACGCAATCATGTTCTGGGTGTGCTTCGGCGTTTTCCGTACCTCCCTGGCCGATTGGAACCCGATCCCCTCCGGCTCCATGCGCCCGACCTTGCTGGAGGGGGATGTGGTGCTGGTCAACCGTGTGGCCTATGACCTCAAGGTGCCGCTCACCGATATTTCCCTGGCCAAAATCGATAGCCCCCAGCGCGGCGATGTGGTGACATTCTCGTCGCCCAAGGACGGTATGCGCCTGATCAAGCGCATCGTCGGTATTCCCGGTGACACCCTGGAAATGAAAGACGAGGTGCTGTGGGTCAACGGCGTGCCGGCCACCTACAGTGATGCCCAGGACATCAGCGAGCCCATCGTGCCCGGCCACACGGTGCCGGGGATCAAGCTGAACGAGCTGGCGGCCAACCGTCAGCGCACGGTGCAGTTCATGCCGATGGTACGGGCGTTGCGCAATTTTGGCCCGGTCACTGTGCCGGCTGACAGTTACTTCATGCTGGGGGACAACCGCGATAACAGCGACGACTCCCGGTATATCGGTTTTGTGCCGCGCCGGCTGTTGATCGGGCGGGCGCATCATGTGCTGGCTTCAGCGCAGATTCTGGATGATTGGATGCCGCGGTTCCGCAGGTTTGGCGCGGCGATTTTGTAATAGAATTTCTGCCAGTTGAAGGACACCCGGATCCACTGACGGAGATTCAAATGGATTGCATTTTCTGCCGCATCGTTCAAAAGACTTCCCCAGCGCACCTCCTGTGGGAAGACGAGTGATCACGGGCGAGTGGATGTTGCTGAGTTGGCAGAGCTGGCGGTTAGAATCCGATCTTTCGCCTAGCGCAAAACCAATGTGGGAGCTGGCTTGCCTGCGATGAGGGAGCGTCAGTCACCGAAGATGTTGACTGAACCACCGCAATCGCAGGCAAGCCAGCTCCCACATTTTTACGCTGCCCACTTGAAAAATCAGCGGCGGCTGCTGACCTCCGCCGGCACATCATCTCCCGCCATACGCTTACGGAACAACGCCGTACGCGCCAGCAACAACGTGGTCACCGGCACCGTGATCGACAACAAGATCGGAATCAACCACCCGTGCAACACCGGGCCGGACTTGAGTACCGAAAAGTAGATGATCGACGCCAACGCCACACACCACGCCCCCAACGTCGAAGCCAATGCCGGCGGGTGCATGCGCTGGAAGAAGTCCTTCATCCTTAGCAAGCCGATCGCGCCAATCAACGCAAACACACTGCTCAACACCAGCAGCACGGCCACGATGATTTCCATCCATAACGGCATCATTCAATCACCTCCCCACGCAGCAGGAATTTCGCCAGGGCAAACGAACCCACGAAGCCAAACAGCGCGATCAGCAGCGCCGCTTCAAAGTAGGTGTCACTGGCGTAGCGAATGCCCAACACCAGCATCATCAGCATCGCCAGGATGTACAGGTAGTCCAGCGCCAATACCCGGTCCTGGGCCGATGGGCCTTTGAACAGACGGATCAGCGTCAGCACCATGGCCAGCGAGAACAGGAACAGGCTGAACAGGATCGCATTGGAGAGCAGGGCGCTCATTCGAAGATCTCCATCAGGGGCCGTTCGTAGGTGGTCTTGAAGTGCTCGATGAAGGATGCTTCATCCTCCAGGTCAAACACGTGCAAGAGCAGGATGCTGCGGTCCAGCGCCAGTTCCGACCAGATGGTGCCGGGCACCACCGTGGTAATCATCGACAACGCCGCCAGGCCGTTGGCATCGCGCAGGTCCAGGGGGATTTTGATGAAGCGCGAACGCGGCGGGCGGGAGCCGCACATCAGCACGCCCCAGGCCACTTGCAGGTTGGAGATGATCACATCGCGGCCCACCAGGAAAAACAGGCGAATGATCACCCCAGGGCGACGAATGCGGATCGGCAACGGCCGCAGCGGCGCCATCATCAGCGGCGCCAGAAAACCCAGCAGCGCGCCCAGCAGCAGGTTGCCGGGGCTCACGGACAGGTTGAGCACCAGCCACAACAACCACAACGCCAGCGACAACCACGGAGCAGGGAACAGACGCTTCATGGCTGCACCTCCAGCGCGGCGGCCTTGGCTTCAGGGCTCGGCACCGGGCGCGTGGCCATCACCGCCATCACGTAGTGTTCCGGGTTGTTCAGGCTGACGGCCGTGTCCTGGGTGTAGCGCATCAGCGGCTCGGCCTTGAAGGTCAGCAGGATGCTCAAGCCCAGCAGGAAGAAGATCGGCAGGCACTCGTAGCGACGCAGCAGCGGCGAAGGGCGCTCTTCTGGGGTCCAGAAACGCTGGATGCCGAGGCGGGCGAAGGCGATCAACGAGGCTAGGCCCGATAAGATCAACAGCGCCACCAAGCCCCAGGCCGCCGGACGGATCGGCGCGTCAACGCTGACGCCCAGGCCCAACGGATTGACCAGTGCACTCAACAGGCTGAGCTTGCCGATAAACCCGGACAGCGGCGGCATGCCGATGATCAGCAGGGCGCAGGCGATAAAACTCAAGCCCAGGAACGCCATGGTCCAGGGAATCACCTGGCCGACCACGGCTTGCTGTTCATCATCCAGGTTCACGCCAGGGCGCGGGTGCAGCGATTCCATGGCTTTGGGCAGCGCATCGATCTCTTCATCCAGCGGCAGGTCGTTGGCCGAGCGCGAACGCTCGATCAGTTCGGCCAGCAGGAACAGCGCGCTCAATGCCAGTGTCGAGCTGACCAGATAAAACAGCGCCCCCGCCGTCAGGCTTGGCTGAGCGAAACCAACGGCTGACAGCAAGATCCCCGCCGACACCAGAATACTCAAGCTGGCCATGCGCTCCAGCCGCTGCGCCGCCACCATCGCCAACCCGGCGCAGATGATGGTCGCCATGCCGCCATACACCAGCCAGTCCCCACCAAACAGCGCCGACGCACCGGCCTGGCCGGAGAACAGCAGGGTCCACAGGCGCAGCACGGTGTACACGCCGACCTTGGTCATGATCGCGAACATCGCCGCCACCGGCGCACTCGCCGAAGAATAGGCGGGCGCCAGCCAGAAGTTCAGTGGCCACATGCCGGCCTTGGCCAGGAATGCCGTCGCCAGGATCGCCGCACCGGCGTGCAACAGGCCACGATCCGCCTCCGGCACCAGCGGGATTTTCAACGCCAGGTCAGCGAAGTTCAGCGTGCCAGTCACCCCGTAGATCATCGCCGCGCCAATCAAAAACAGCGACGACGCGAGCAGGTTGATCGCAATGTAATGCAGCCCCGCCGACACCCGCGCCCGGCCCGAGCCGTGCAGCATCAAGCCATAGGACGCCGCCAGCAGCACCTCGAAGAACACGAACAGGTTGAACAGGTCGGCGGTGAGGAAGGCGCCATACAGACCCATCATCTGCACCTGGAACAGCGCGTGGAAACTGGTGCCCGCACGGTCCCAGCGGGCCATGGCGAACAGCAGCGCACTCACGCCGATGATGCCGGTGAGCACCAGCATCAGTGCCGATAACTGATCCACCACCAACACGATGCCAAACGGCACTTGCCAGTTTCCCGGCAGGTACACGCCAATCGAGCCGGGGCCGCCTTTTTGCGTCCAGTACAGCAGCAAAACGGCGATGCCCAGGCCGATCATGCTGGAGAACAGGTTGATGCGCGCCTTGAGCGGACGGTGCTTCTCGCCGAGCATCAGCATCAACGCGGCGGTGAGCAACGGCAGCAGGATCGGCGCGACGATCATTTGATTCATCCACGTCATTCCTTGGGCTCCCGGCCGTCCACATGGTCCGTGCCGGTCAAGCCACGGGAGGCGAGCAGCACCACCAGGAACAAGGCGGTCATGGCGAAGCTGATCACGATAGCCGTCAGCACCAGCGCCTGGGGCAGGGGATCGGTGTAGTTGAGCAAGTCTTGCGGCACGCCGTCCTTGATGATCGGCTCCTTGCCGATAAACAGGCTGCCCATGCTGAAAATGAACAGGTTGACCCCATACGACAACAGGCACAGGCCCATCACCACCTGGAAGGTCCGTGGCCGCAGGATCAGCCAGACGCCGGAGGCCGCCAGGACCCCAATGGCAATTGCGATGACTTCTTCCATCAGGCGGCTCCTTCCGTTGCGGCAACCACTTTGGCCTGGTTGCTCGGTTTATGGGCCCGCACGGACTGGTGGCCGAGGGCGGTGAGCATCAGCAGCGTCGAGCCGACGACCATGGCGTACACGCCGACGTCGAAGAACAAGGCGCTGGCGATATGGATGTCGCCGAGCAGCGGCAGGCTGAAATGCCAGGTGTGGGTGGTGAGGAATGGATACCCGGCAAACAGTGCACCGAGGCCGGTCAGCGTCGCCGAGAACAGCCCGAAGCCCATCCAGCGCATCGGCCGCAGGCTCATCTGCGCCTCGACCCACTGCGTGCCGGCGACCATGTATTGCAGGATAAACGCCACCGACATCACCAGGCCGGCGACAAACCCGCCGCCCGGTTGGTTGTGGCCGCGCATGAACAGGTAGAACGACACCACCAGCGCAATCGGCAGCAGCAGGCGCACCAGCACCGCCGGCACCATCATGAAGCCCAGGGCGGTGTCGCTGGCCTGGCGCGGGTTGACCAGGTCGGTGGCCACGTCCGGCGCCAGCTGACGCTGTTGCGCGGGCAGTTGCATGCTTTCTTTCGATGGGCGGAAGCGTCGCAGCAGGGCGTACACGGTCAGCGCCACGGCGCCGAGCACGGTGATTTCACCCAGGGTATCGAAGCCCCGGAAGTCCACCAGCATCACGTTCACCACATTGCTGCCGCCGCCTTCGGGCAGGGCACGGCTTAAGTAGAACGAGGAAATGTCGTTGGGCGTCTGGCGCGTCAACATCGCGTAGGACAGCAGCGCCATGCCGCCGCCTACCACGGTCGACAGCAAGAAGTCGCGCAGGCGGCGAATGCGTGCCTTGCGCAGCGAACTCGGCAGTGGCGACACTTCTTCGATCCGCCGTGGCAGCCAGCGCAGGCCGAGCAGGATCAGCACCGTGGTCACTACCTCGACGACCAACTGGGTCAGCGCCAGGTCCGGCGCCGAGAACCACACAAAGGTCACGCAGGTCATCAGGCCGCACACGCTGACCATGGTCAGGGCCGCCAGCCGGTGGTACTTGGCTTGCCAGGCGGCACCGAGGGCACAGGCAATCGCCAGCAGCCACAGGGTCACGAACACGATGGAGCCCGGGATCTTCGGCCGGTCGCCCCAACTGAGGCCACTGTTGAGCATCGGGATCATGCCACCGATCACCGCCACCAACACCAGCAGGAACAACTGGGTCTGCAGGCGCTTGGTGCTGATGCGTTTCTCGATCTTGCGCACCCCGCGCATCATCACCACCAGGCTGCGCTCGAAGCCGCGCTTACCGTTGAAGTAACTGATGATGGGCGGGTATTTGAAGCGGCCACGCTTGAGTTGCTTGCGCAGCAATAGATACAGAACGACGCCAGCGGACATGGCCACCAGGCTCATGATCATCGGCGCATTCCAGCCGTGCCAAATGGCCAGGCTGTACTCCGGCAGCACGCCGCCGACGACAGGCAAGGCGGCAGCGGCGAGGATCGAACCGACCACCTGGGCCGGGAAAATCCCCACCAGCAGGCAGGTGAACACCAGCAGCTCCACCGGCGCACGCATCCAGCGGGGGGGCTCGTGTGGCGTGTGTGGCAGGTTGGTGGCGGTGGGGCCAAAGAACACATCAATGGTAAAGCGCAGCGCGTAGACCACGCTGAACGTACCCGCGACCGTCGCGATCACCGGCAGGGCAAATTCCACCCAGGCGGTGGAGGAGATGAACACGGTTTCGGCAAAGAACATCTCTTTGGACAGGAAACCGTTGAGCAACGGCACCCCGGCCATGGACGCACTGGCAACCATCGCCAGGGTCGCGGTAAAGGGAATCAAGCGGACCAGGCCACTGAGCTTGCGAATGTCGCGGGTGCCGCTTTCGTGGTCGATGATGCCTGCGGCCATGAACAACGAGGCCTTGAACGTGGCGTGGTTGAGGATGTGGAACACCGCAGCGACGGCGGCCAGTGGGCTGTTGAGGCCCAGCAATAAGGTGATCAAGCCGAGGTGGCTGATGGTGGAATAGGCCAGCAGGCCCTTGAGGTCGTTTTGAAAGATCGCGCAGTAAGCGCCGAGAAGCAGGGTAATCGCGCCGGCACCGCCGACGATATAGAACCATTCTTCGCTGCCGGACAGCGACGGCCACAGGCGGGCCAACAGGAACACGCCGGCCTTCACCATCGTTGCCGAATGCAGGTACGCCGACACCGGCGTGGGCGCCGCCATTGCGTGAGGCAGCCAGAAGTGGAAGGGGAACTGCGCGCTTTTGCTCAAGGCACCGATCAGCACCAGAGCCAGCATGACCGGGTACAGCGAGTGCGCGCGAATCTGATCGCCCGCTGCCAGCACCTGGTCCAAGTCGTAGCTGCCGACGATATGCCCCAGCAACATCACGCCCGCCAGCAGGCACAAGCCGCCCGCGCCGGTGACCATCAACGCCATGTACGCGCCGCGTCGTGCATCGGCGCGGTGGTGCCAATAGCCGATCAGCAGGAACGAGAACAGGCTGGTCAGTTCCCAGAAGAACACGATCTGGACCAGGTTGCCGGAAATCACCAGCCCGAGCATGGCGCCCATGAACGCCAGGAAAAACGCAAAGAAGCGCGGCACCGGGTCGTCCGGCGACATGTAATAGCGCGCATACAACGACACCAGCGTGCCGATGCCCAGCACCAGCATCGAGAACAGCCAGGCAAACCCATCCATGCGCAGCACGAAGTTCAGCCCGAGGCTGGGCAACCACATGAATTCTTCGCGGATCACGCCACCATGGGCGATCTGGGGGTAGAGCAGGGCGACTTGAATGGTGCCGACCAGGGCCACAAGGCCGGCCAACAGGGATTCGGTGTTACGTGCATTGTGCGGCAGCAAGGCCGCCAGACAGCTGCCAGCGAACGGCAGAAGCAGTAGAACTATCAGGGACATAGGCTTCTAATCTGCGGGAGTTTGGGATGCATCATACGTGCCGCTTTCTCGATCACCAAACGGCAAGATGTGGCAGGATCCTACAAGGTAGGCCGAAAACTCCCATTTGGCATTGTTTCAATGCCCCGCTTTGCCCTGATGTTCCTGTTCCAGCTCATTGTCCACTGCAAGCGCCTTTTGTGCCTTGGTCTTCATTTCACTGACAATCACCGCCGCCACAATCAACGCTGCGCCCAGCATCGCAATCGGCGGGAAGCGCTCCCCGGCGATCCGTCCGACCACGCCTGCCCACACCGGCTCACCGGCATAAATCAACGTGGCTCGGGTGGGCGAAACGCTTTGCTGGGCCCAGTTCATGGCGACCTGGATCACCGCGCTGGTCAAACCCAGGCCCACCGCACTGAACAGCAGCAGCCACGAGAACCCCGGCAAGGCCTCGCCCATCGGCACCACCATCAGGAACGACAGCAATGACGCCGTGGCCAGTTGCACCACGGTCACCCGGCGCACATCCACCTGGCCGGCAAAGGCGCTGATCAGGATGATTTCAGCGGCAATCGCGACCGCGCCGATCAACGTGGCGATCTCACCGGGGCTGAAATTCAGCGAAGCGCCCGCCGGCCCGGTCAGCAGCATCAAGCCGGTAAACGCCAGCATGATGCCAATGCTCGGCATCAAGCCTGGACGGCGTCCCAACACCAGCCATTGCAGCAACGGCACGAACGGTACATACAACGCCGTGATAAACGCCGATTGGCTGCTCAGGATCGTCTGCAAACCAATGGTTTGCAGCCCGTAGCCAAACATGATTGCCACGCCGATAAATACCCCGGCCTTCAACTCGAACAGCGTCAGGTCACGCAACGTGCGCAAGGAAAAGAAGCCGACCACAATCGCCGCCGCCGCAAACCGTAGCCCGACGAAAAACATCGGCCCGCTGACGGTCATCGCGTGTTGCACTAGCAAAAAGGTGCCGCCCCAGATCATGGTGATCACCACCAGGATGCATTCGGCTTTGCTGAAACGGTTGAAACGAGGGGAGGCGTTCGCGGTGGTCATGGCGGCTCGGTCTTGCAAGGGAAAGGCACGGACCGCACAATGCGCCGCACGCTGGGCAGTATACTGCGCACACCCACCCATTGAGCAATATAGTGCACAAAGAAAATCCACACCGGGCCTCGGTCCTGCAGCACGTCAGCCAGAACGTTCGTCGCCTGCGCCATGCCGCCGACCTGAGCCAGACCGCGCTTTCGGAAAAATCCGGGGTCAGCCGGCGCATGCTGGTGGCCATCGAGGCGGGGGAGAAGAATGTCAGCCTGTCCACCCTCGACCGCGTGGCCGAAGCGTTGGACGTGGCGTTCAGTGACTTGATCCAGGCGCCGGATGCCCCTGACCACAGCCGTATCAACGAGTTGGCCTGGGCCGGTGAAATCCCCGGCAGCAAGGCGGTGTTGCTGGCCAAGGCTACGGCACGGCGTGAAGTCGAGTTGTGGGAGATGCAACTGGAACCGGGCGATCGCTACAGCCCAGATCCCGATCCGGAAGGCTGGAGCGTGCAACTGTTCGTGTTCGAAGGCTGCCTTACCCTGCTGGTGGGCGAGGAAGAAAAACACGTCGCCGCCGGTGAGTTTTATATGTTCGCCAGCCGCCACGTGCATGGCTATCGCAATGACGGCGATGTGTCTGTGCGGTTTGTGCGCAACGTGGTGATCTAACTGTTCGCCCGGCAACAGTGGATGGACACTTTGCTGCTTTGAAACGCGCTCTGTTGCGCTGAATGACCAGCAAATCGCTGATTTTATTGGCGATTACATTCAGGCACGACTCCTGCAATCACTCCAGTATCCCCTCGGAGCCTGGAGTCGGCCCATGTCAGCCCACCCTCAACACCCTGCCCATATCATCCGCTCGGACGCGGAAGCCATCGAGGTCGCCACGCGCCTGGCTGCACGGTTCGCGGTCGACGCCAGCGCGCGCGACCGTGAGCGTCGCCTGCCGGTGGCCGAACTCGACGAATTCTCGGCCAGCGGCTTGTGGGGCATCACCATTCCCAAGGCTTATGGCGGCGCCGAGGTGTCGTATGTGACAGTGGCCGAGGTGATCAAACTGATCTCCGCCGCCGACCCCTCCCTGGGGCAGATTCCGCAGAACCACCTCGGTGTCGTCGACATTCTGCTGCAGACGGCCACCGAGGAACAAAAACACTACTACTTCGGCAAAGTCCTGCAAGGCTATCGTTTCGGCAATGCGTTCTCCGAAGCCAAGAGCAAGAACGCCGGCACCTTCGACACGCAGATCCGTTTCCACGGCGACACCGCGCAAATCAACGGCGAGAAGTTCTACTGCACTGGCGCGTTGTTCGCCCACATCGTGCCCACCGTCGGTAATAACGAAAAAAACCAGGCATTCATCGCCTTCATCGAGCGTGATGCCCAGGGCTTGAGCGTGATCGACAGTTGGGATGGTTTCGGCCAGCGCACCACCGCCAGCGGCGGCGTGACCCTTGACGGCGTAACCGTGCCTCTCAGCGCGGTGATCCCCGCCCACCAGGCCTTCGATCAACCCACCGCCAACGGCCCGATTTCACAGATCATCCAGGCAGCCGTCGACACCGGCATCGCCCTGGGCGCCCTTGAACAGGCCAAGATCTACGCACGCCAGGCGCGGCCGTGGATCGACAGCCAACAGGATCACGGCTGGCAGGACCCGTTCACCATCGCCGCCATCGGCGACCTGGAGTGGCGCGTGCACGGCACCGAAGCCATCCTCGCCAAGGCCGGTCTGGCGGTGGATCGTGCCCTCGCCGAACCGAGTGAAGACAGCGTGGCCCACGCCTCGTTGGTGGTTGCCCAAGCCAAAGTGCTGTCAGCCGAAACCGCCTTGCTCGCCAGCAGCAAACTCTTCGAACTGGCTGGCACCCGCTCGGTCACCGGCAAACACAACCTTGACCGCTTCTGGCGCAACGCGCGCACCCACACCCTGCACGACCCGGCGCGCTGGAAGTACCACCTGATCGGCAATTTCGTGCTCAACGGCGTGAAGCCCGCGCGCCACGCCTGGAACTGAGGATTGACGATGACCGCACTGAGCCTTGCACGCCAACTATTGGACAGCACCCGCCGCCATGTCCAGAAAAGCGATGACCCCTATGTGATCAGCCGCTTCGGCGATCTGCAGATCCGCGTCGACGTGGCCGCCGCCCTGCTGGAACGCGCTGAAACCCACCCAAGCCCGGTGGCCGCCACCGAAGCGCAGATCGCCGCCGCCGAAGCCTTGATTGCCGCGAGCAACGCTGAATTCGAACTGACCGGCCAACGCACCGCACTGCCGTCAAGCCTCGATGACCCGCTGCGCTGGAAATACCAGGTTGTCGGCAACTACCACCTCAACGGAGTGCTTTGATGTCCCGTGAAATCCGCTTGAATGCCTTCGACATGAACTGTGTCGGTCACCAATCGCCCGGCCTGTGGGCGCACCCGCGTGACCGTTCGTGGCAGTACAAGGACTTGGAGTATTGGACCGACCTCGCCAAGATCCTTGAACGCGGTAAGTTCGACGGCCTGTTCATCGCCGACGTGCTGGGCATCTACGACGTTTACAACGGCAACGGCGATGCGGCGATTCGCCAGGCGGCGCAGGTGCCAGTTAACGATCCGCTGTCGTTGATCGCGCCGATGGCGTTGGTTACCGAACACCTTGGTTTCGGTCTGACCGCATCGTTGTCATTCGAACATCCGTATCCGTTCGCCCGGCGCCTCTCGACCCTGGACCACCTGACCAAGGGCCGCATTGGCTGGAATATCGTCACCTCCTACTTGGAAAGCGGCGCCAAGAACCTGGGCCAAAAAGCCCAGACCGAACACGATGCGCGCTACGACTACGCCGAGGAATATCTGGAGGTTTGCTACAAACTCTGGGAAGGCAGCTGGGAGGAGGGCGCCGTGTTGCGTGACCGCGAGCGCCGGATTTTCAGTGACCCGAGCAAGATCCACGAGATCCGCCATGTCGGCAAACACTTCCAGGTGCCCGGTATTCACCTGTGTGAACCCTCGCCGCAACGTACGCCGGTGCTGTACCAGGCCGGCGCGTCCAGCCGAGGCAAACAGTTCGCCGCCGAGCAGGCCGAGTGTGTGTTCGTCGCCGCACCGTCCAAGGTGCTGCTGAAAAAAACGGTTGCTGACATCCGCCGGCGTGCCGCCGAGGCAGGGCGCGACCCGAAGAAAATCCTGATCTTCAACCTGCAGACCGTGATCGTCGGTGAGACCGATGCCAAGGCCAAGGCTAAGTTCGACGAGTACAAATCCTACGTCAGCTATGAAGGCGCGATGGCGTTGATCTCTGGCTGGACCGGCATCGACTTCAGCCAGTTCAAACCCGACGAACCCCTCAAGCATGTGCACACCAACGCCATCCAATCGGCGGTGGAAGCCTTCTCCACGGCCGACCCGAACAAGGTCTGGACGCCCAACGAGCTGGCTGATTGGGTCGGCATCGGCGGCTTTGGCCCGCTGTTTGTAGGCGGCCCGGAAACCGTGGCGGACCTGTTGCAAGAGTGGGTCGAGGAAACCGACGTAGACGGCTTCAACCTGGCCTATGCGCTGACCCACGAAACCTTCATCGACGCTGTGGACCTGCTGGTGCCGGAGTTGCAGAAGCGTGGGGTGTACAAGACCGAATATGCCCAGGGCACGCTGCGCGAGAAGTTGTTTGGTGACGGTGCACGGCTGGGCGCCAATCACCCCGGCGCCGGTTACCGCGACCTCAAGGCCAGCGCAATCTAACTGATCACCCCGCCAGCGGACCACCGCACGCACACAACCTGAATAGGAGAACCTCCCTATGAGCGTGCACGAACTCAAACGTCCGCTGGCCCCGGAATGGCCCGCCGAACTGCTCGGCAACCTGCCCAAGGCATTGGAACAACTGCACCACTGGGCACAGATCACACCGCTGCACACCGCCTTGCGCCACAAACGCCAGGGCCAGTGGCATGCGTGGCGCTGGATCGACGCTTTGCGGGATGTGGAACGTCTGGCCGATGGCTTGCGCCAGCAGGGCTTTGACGCGCAATCGCGCTTGGCCCTCAGCGGGGCGTTCGAGCCGAACCTGTTGCTGTTGGCGCTGGCGGCTCATTCCATCGGCGGGCAGGTCCTGACCCTGGCCGATGATTTGGAACCCGAAGCGCTGCAACAACATTTATGGCGCATCCATCCCACCCACTCTTACACCCAGGACCGCCAGCAAGTGCGGCATTGGCAATCGGCCAACCTGCTGGACTTTGCCCAATTGCTGGGTCCGGTTGACCCGGCACAGCACCTCGCCCGCTGGTGGCAACCCAGCGGCGAAACCGCATTGTGGAGCGAAGAGGGCACTCACTGGCAAGGCGGCCTGGCGGTAGTGCTGGAGCAATGGCTGAACAGCGGCCATGGCCTGGCCTTCCCGGAAAGCCCGGCCTCCGCCCGGCGTGATCGCAGTGAAGTGGCGCCCACCGGCCTGCTGTTGTCACCTGCACGTTTGCAGCACCTGGCCGACGAGATTGAAAGCCGCCTGGCACCCCATGGCACCTGGCGCCGGAGCCTGTGCGACTGGGCCATCGCCCACCCACAAAGTGGCCTGCGCCGCCTGTTGAAAAACCGTGTGCGCAAGCTGCTCGGCTTCCAGCGCCTGGCTTATATCTGGCAACCCCTCAAATCCACCCCTTCGCCGTCGTGGTTGGCGGAATTCAAACGGGACATCGCATGAGCCAAGCCATTCTCCAGGTGCGGGATATTTCGCTGTCGTTCAAGGGCGTCAAGGCGATCAATGCCTTGTCCTTCGAGGTGGCGCGCGGCGAGATCTGCGCGCTGATCGGTCCTAACGGTGCCGGCAAAAGCTCGTTGCTCAACGTACTCAATGGCGTGTATCGCTTCGATGCCGGCGAGATCGTGTTCGAAGACCAGCACTTCCACCGCATTGACCCGTTGGGCGCCGCGCGCCGGGGCATGGGTCGCACCTTCCAGAACAACGCGCTGTTCAAGAAGATGAGCGTGCTCGACAACATCCTCACCGGCCTGTCGCGGCATCTGCGCAGCAGCTTTATCGAACAGGCCCTGGGCTTACCCCGCGCACGCCGGGAAGCCGAAGCGTTCCGCCTGCGTGCCCAGGGCATTCTCGAATTTCTTGAGTTGCAAGCTCAACGTGATGTGCTGGTGGGCAACCTCTCTTACGGCCTGCAAAAGCGCGTCGAGCTGGGTAGGGCATTGATCGCTGGCCCCAGCCTGTTACTGCTCGACGAACCCATGGCGGGCATGAATGCCGAGGAAAAACAGGAAATGGCGCGCTTCGTCGCCGACGTGAACCGCGACCTCGGTACCACCGTGGTGTTGATCGAGCACGACATGGGCGTGGTCATGGGGCTTTCCGACCACGTGGTGGTGCTCGATTACGGGCGCAAGGTCGGCGACGGCACGCCCGCTGACGTGCAGGCCAATCCCGAGGTGATCGCGGCCTACCTGGGAGTGGTGCACTGATGACGTTTTTCTTTGAAACCCTGCTCGGCGGTCTGCTCGCCGGCACTATGTATTCGCTGGTCGCCATCGGTTTCGTGCTGATCTACAAAGCCAGCGGCGTGTTCAATTTTGCCCAGGGCTCGATGCTGCTGTTTGCCGCGCTGACCTTTGTCAGCCTGCATGATCAAGGCGTGCCGTTTGCCTTGGCGCTGCTCTTGACTGTCATCGTGATGATCATCGGCGCCTTACTCATCGAGCGCCTGGTGTTGCGGCCGCTGGTAAACCGTTCACAGATCACCTTGTTCATGGCCACCTTGGGCCTGTCGTTCATTATCGAAGGCCTGGCCCAGGGTCTGATGGGCTCGCAAGTGCGCGCCCTCGATCTGGGCATCGACGACGTGCCGCTGTTCATCGGCCCGCTGATGCTCAGCCAATTCGACCTGATCGCTGCGGCCGCTGCGGTGGTGCTGGTGACCGTGCTGGCGTTGCTGTTCAACAAGACCCGCATCGGCGTGTCGCTGCGCGCGGTGGCGGATGACACCACGGCGGCGCTGTCCATCGGCATCAACCTCAACCGTATCTGGCAGATCGTCTGGGCGGTGGCCGGGATCGTCGGGCTGGTGGCCGGGCTGCTGTGGGGCGCGCGCCAAGGGGTGCAGTTTTCGTTGTCGCTGGTGGTGCTCAAGGCCTTGCCGGTGTTGATTATTGGCGGCTTCACCTCGATTGGCGGGGCGATTGTCGGCGGGCTGATTGTCGGCGCGGCGGAGAATCTGGCCGAGGTGTATATCGGCCCCTTGATCGGCGGCGGCATCACGCCGTGGTTCGCCTACGTACTGGCCTTGGCCTTCCTGTATATCCGTCCCGCCGGCCTGTTCGGCGAGCGCGCCATCGAGCGAGTCTGAAACCATGTCGATTCCCGTTGCTCAAGACACCGCGCCATTGCTGCTGATCCAGCGGCGCATTCCCTGGGGGCTGATTGGCCTGTTGGCGCTGGCCTTTGTCGTGGTGCCGCTGTGGGGCAATGACTATTGGCTCAATGCGATCCTGATTCCTTTTTTAGTGCTGTCATTGGCTGGGGTGGGCTTGAACCTGCTCACCGGCTACACCGGGCAAACCTCGGTGGGGGCCGCCGGTTTCATGGCCGTCGGCGCGTTTGCGACCTACGGGTTTTTGCTGCGCCTGCCGGAGCTGGGCTTGCCGGTGGCGCTGCTGGGCGGCGGGATTATCAGCGCGTTGGTTGGCCTGTTGTTCGGCCTGCCCAGCTCGCGGATCAAGGGCTTCTACCTGATGGTCACCACCTTGGCCGCGCAGTTTTTCCTGGAGTGGCTGTTCGTCAAATTCCCCTGGTTCTACAACTACGGCTCGTCCGGGACCATCTCCGCACCGAAGCTTGCGCTGTTCGGCCACGACCTCAACACGCCGCTGGGCCGTTACCTGCTGACGTTGGTCACGGTGCTGCTGCTGACCTGGACTGCGATCAACCTGGTGCGCAGCCAGGTCGGGCGCAACTGGATGGCGATCCGCGACATGGACACCGCCGCCGCCGTGGTCGGCATTCCGGTGGTGCGCTACAAGCGCCTGGCGTTTGCGGTGAGTTCGTTCTACCTCGGCATCGCCGGCGCGCTGTGGGCCTTTGCCTACCTGGGCACGGCCAGCGCCAGCAGCTTCGATATCAATCGTTCATTCCAGATCCTGTTCATCATCATTATCGGTGGCATGGGCAGCATCGCCGGCAACTTTGTCGGCGCGGCTTTCATCAGTTTGTTGCCGATTTTCCTCAGCCACGCCGGGCAGGCGCTGTTTGGCGGTTCGGTGGATGCGGGGCAGTTGCAGAACCTGCAGAAAATCATCTTTGGCGTGTTGATCATCGTGTTCCTGATCAAGGAACCCGAGGGCTTGATTCGCCTGTTGCACAACCTGCGTGATCGTGTGCGGCAGTGGCCGCTGCGTTTCTAATATTCCCTCAAGAGAATTCCCATGCGTGCATCCTTGAAACGTTCCCTGGTCGGCGCTGCGTTTGCGCTGGCCGCCCTGGCTGGTGCTGTTCCCCAGGCGATGGCCTCGCCGGACCAGCAATTCATTCCCCTGGCCACCTACCGTGTCGGCGCCTATGCCTCCAGCGGCGTGCAGGTGTGGGCCGGGATGATCGACTACCTGCGCTACATCAACGAAGTCGAAGGCGGCATTAACGGCGTCAAGCTGGTGTGGCAGGAATGTGAGACCGAATGGACGGCGGAGAAGGGCATCGAGTGCTACGAGCGCTTCAAGAATGGCCTGGATGGCGCGCCGGTCGCGGTGTACCAGCCCAACGGCGCACCGGCGGCCTATGCCCTGAGCGAACGCGCCGAGGTGGACAAGATCCCGCTGATTACCCTCGGCTACGGCCGCACCGAAGCCACCGACGGCACCGTGTTCCCCTATAACTTCCCGGTGATGCTGACCTTCTACAGCGAGGCGTCGACCTTGGTGAACTACATCGCCCAGCGCGAAGGTGGTTTCGATAAGCTCAAGGGCAAGAAGATCGCCACGGTCTATCACGACTCGGCCTATGGTCGCGAAACCCTCGGTCCGCTGAAGTTGCTGGCGGAAAAATACGGCTTTGAAAATATCCAGATTCCGGTCGCCGATCCCGGCAACGAACAATCCGCACAATGGCGCCAGGTGCGCCAGGCCAACCCGGACTGGGTGTTCCTGCGCACCTGGGGCGTATCGACCCCGGTCGCGGTGAAGACCGCCGCGCGCTTCGGCTTCCCGGTGGACCACATCATCGGCGACATCTGGGCCAGTTCCAGCGAAGACGTGTTACCCGCAGGTGCCGCCGCCAAGGGCTACCTGGCGCTCACGCCGTACCCGGCAGGTGCCGACTTCGAGATCCACAAGCGCCTCAAGCAATCCATCCTCGACAAGGGCCACAGCGACCTCAAGGACCTGAAGAACTTCGGCAGCGTCTACTACAACTCCGGCCTGGTGAACGCCGCCGTGGCGGTGGAAGCGATCCGCACCGGCCAGGCCAAGTTCGGCAAGCGTCCGCTGAATGGCGAAGAGGGCCGCTGGGGCCTGGAACACCTGAACATTGACGACGCTCGCTTGAAGGACATGGGCTACCTGGGCCTGATGCAGAACCTCAAGCTGTCGTGCCGTGACCACGAAGGCGGCGGCTCGGCGCGGGTGCAGCAGTGGGACGGCGCCAACTGGACGCTGATCAGCGAGTGGATCGCCGCCGACCGCGCGCTGCTGCGTCCTTTGATCGATGAAAAATCCGCCGCCTTCGCCAAGGAAAAAGGCCTGACACCGCGCACCTGCACCGGGGATGAATAAAGTATGAGCCAGCCCGCCGCTGAATCCGCCAGCCCGTCACTGTTGACGGTCAACGATATCGAAGTGATCTACGACGGCGCGATCCTCGCGGTGGCCGGGGTGTCGCTGAGCGTGCCCAAGGGCGCCATCGTCGCCTTGCTCGGTGCCAATGGCGCCGGCAAGAGCACCACCCTCAAGGCGATCTCGGGGTTGGTGCGTGCCGAGCGGGCCGAGGTCAGCCGGGGCGTGATCGAATACGCGGGCCTGGACCTGGCCGGTGTTGATCCCAGCCAGCGCGTGCGCCAGGGTATGGTCCATGTGCTGGAAGGTCGCCATGTGTTCGGCCAACTCACGGTGGAAGACAACCTGCGCAGCGGCGGCTTCGTGCGGCGTTTGAGCCGCAAGGACATGGAACAGGACCTGGAGCGCCTGTACGCCTGGTTCCCAAGGCTCAAGACCAAGCGCCACACCCGCGCCGGGCTCACCTCGGGCGGTGAGCAACAGATGGTCGCCATCGGCCGGGCGTTGATGACCCGTCCTACTTTGGTACTGCTCGACGAGCCGTCCATGGGTTTGGCGCCTATGATCGTGCAGGAGATTTTCGAGATCATCGCGCAGCTCAACCGTGAGCAGCAGGTGAGCTTCCTGATCGCCGAGCAGAACATCACTGTCGCACTGACCTATGCGTCCCACGGCTACGTATTGGATACTGGCCGCGTGGCCTTGAGTGGCAGCGCCGCTGAGCTGTTGGCGCGGGGCGACTTGCATGATATTTACCTGGGCAAACAGTAAGGGCGACTCTGCATGACTGAATCCATCCGCAACGCTGATGTACTGATCATCGGCGGCGGCCTGAGCGGCACGATGCTGGCCGTGCAACTGCTGCGCCTGCCGGGTCGGCGCCGGATCCTGGTGATCGAGCCGCGTGCCGAGCTCGGCCGGGGCGAGGCCTACAGCGCTGTCGAACTGGGCCACACCCTGAACGGCAATGCGGCGCGCATGAGTGTCGACCCGGACAATGCCGACGATCTGACTCAATGGCTCACCGAGTACATTGGCGCCGGCGGCTGGCCGGAGTCGAGCCAGCAGCACGTGCCGATCAGCGAATTGTTCCCGCCGCGCGGGATTTTCGGTTTGTATGCCCAGCAACGCTTGGCCGAGGCGAAGGCGCGGTCTGCCTCCAGCGTCGAGCATGTGCGTGCCGAAGGGGTCGACCTGCAGGTGGACCAAGGTTCAGCGCTGCTCACCCTGGATGACGGCCAGCAATTGCGCGGCGGTGTTGCGGTGCTGGCCACCGGCATGTTCCCGGCGGCGCGCACACCGCAGACTGAGTCCAGCGGGTTGAACGCGGCGGCGGTGGATCCCTGGGATGTGCAAGCCATGACCGCGATTGACCCGCAAGCGCCGGTGCTGATCATCGGTTCCGGGCTGACCATGGTTGATGCGGTGGTGTCCCTGGAACAGGCCGGGCATCGCGGGCCCATCGAGATTTTCTCGCGCCATGGCCTGTTGCCCCATGTGCGCCGGCAGCCGCCGAGCTGGGTGGATTTCCTTGGCGAAGATCACCGTCTGCGCAGCCCTCGGCAATTGCTGCGCGAGGTGCGTCGCCAATGCGCTCTGGCGCAAGCACAGGGCATCGATTGGCAGGCGCCGCTGGACACGGTGCGTGCGCATATCGGCCGGCTGTGGAGCCAGGCCAGTGAGCGCGAAAAACGCCAGTTCGTACGCCATGTGCGGCCGTGGTGGGAAAGCCATCACCACCGTTCTCCGCCGTTGAGTGCGCAGTTGGTGGCACGCTTGCAGGATGAGGGACGGTTGCGGATTCGGGCGGCGTCGTTCAAAGGCCTGGAACCTTCGGTCGAGGGCGTGACCATTGGTGTGCGCTACCGGGGCGAGCAGGCGGTGCAGCGGGTTAGCGGCGCGGCGCTGATCAACTCCAGCGGTATCGAATACGACTGGCGCCGCGTGGCCCGGCCGTTGCCCCGGCAATTGCTCAAGCGTGGGCTGATCCAGCCTGGGCCGTTGGCATTGGGGATTGCGGCGGATGTTTCGGGGGCGGTGGTGGATGCCCTGGGGCAGGTCAGTACGCGGTTGTTCGCCATGGGGCCGCCGTTGCGGGGGATGTGGTGGGAAAGCACGGCGGTGACCGATGTGGCGATTCAAGCTAAAGCCTTGGCAGCCAAGCTGACACAACTCTGAATGTGGGAGCTGGCTTGCCTGCGATGGCGGTGTGTCAGTTTCCACTGTACCAACTGACCCAGCGCCATCGCAGGCAAGCCAGCTCCCACAGTTTGGACCGTGTTCAGCTTCCGACTTTTACAAAACCCGGTTTCAGCCCAAACACCTCAACCCCCTGCGCCGTCGATTGCCCGGTCGTCACCTTCACCCGTTCCACCGGCTTATCCATCGTCTCACGGTATTCGACCGTCATATCCGGCCCAATCGCCTGGCTTGGAATCACTATTGCCTGCGCGTTGTTGTAGGTCACGATGGTCAACCGCGCACTCATGCCCAATCGCACCCGTTGCAACTGCTGCGGCGTGAGCTTGGGGATCGACAAGGTCACTGGAAACTGCGCACTGCCCTGGCTGTCATTGGCAATCGCCAAGCCGCTCACCACGCTCACTGAGCCGCTCAGCCGCTCGCCGTCAAACCCATCGCCCAGCACTTCCACGGCCTGGCCTTGATGCAACTGGTTGATGTCCAGCTCCGAGACCTTGGCGACGATTTTTAGCCGTTCGATGTTCGCCAGGCCAAACAGCACCTGGCCCTGGCTGACCTTGCTGCCGGCCTGCACTGTTGCCGTGTTGTTGCTGCCGCCCGGAGTTGAATTATTACCGGGCGCAGGCACCACGATGCCGGAGAACGGCGCCTTGACTTCCTGGCCGTTGAGCAGCTTGTGCAAGGCGTCGTATTTCACCGTGGCATTGGTCAGCTCCATATCGGCGATCTGGCGGTATTCGCCCTTGCCCTGGTCGAGGGCTTGCTGCAATTCACTGCGTGCAGAGGCGAGGTCCAGCTGTTGCTGCTGGGTCTGCTGCTTGAGGTCGTCCAGTTCGTTGCGCGGGATGATGCCGCGCTGAAACAGGTTTTCGCTCTCGGTGAGTTTGCGCTGGGTATTGCCGGCGGTCATTTCGGCGGTGCGCAAGCTGCGGCGCGCACGGCTGACGGTGGGGCCGTTGTCCCAGTCCTGCATTTCCTGCACGGTACGCCGGGCCTTGAGTTGGGCGGAGAGGGCGTCGCGCAGTTGCACTTCCAGGGTGGCCGGGTCCATGCGCAGCAGCACCTGGCCGGCCTCGACCCGCTGGCCTTGCTCCACCAGGTTGGCTTGCACGTTGCCGTCGAACGGTGCGGTGAGGGTGATGGTGGTGTCGGGCTCGATCTTGCCCACCAGGCCGATCTGGTGCACCAGCGCGTCGGGCTGGACGGCTTGCCACTGCTCGGGAGTGCTGGCCGGATCGGAGGCTGGGCTGCGCAAGGCCAGGCCCGCGCCGCCCAGCAACAGGATAAGTACAGCACCCAGCAGGCGTTTCTGATTAGTAGTCATTGAGGGCGATTTCCCAACTTTCCAGCGTCATGCCCAGGGTCAAGTCGAGCTGGGTCTGGGCGTTCAAATAAGCGATCAGTGCATTGAGCCTTGCGTTTTCGGCGTTGCGCAGGTCGGTTTCGAAACTCAGCACCTGGAAGTTGGTGGAGCGTCCGGCGCTGAGTTTTTCCCGTTCGATGTCGATCTTGCGCCGCGACAGCTCGACGGCGCGCTGGGAGATTTCATATTGTCGCCAGCGGGTGCCGAGGTCGCGCACCACATTGTTGACGCTGCGCTCCAGCTCCTGGCGCGCATCGGTGATACGGATCTCCTGATCCTCCACATTCACCCGCGCACGTACTTCAGCCTGGCGTGTGCTGATATCGCCGATGGGGATTTGCACCTGCACCCCAGCGTAGCTATCCCAGGTTCGGTTGTTGGAACGACCGGCGTCGTTGTCGGTGTTGGCCCGTATCTGGTTGGCACCGGCCACCAGGTCCACCTGCCAGCGCCCGGAGTCCTTGGCGATCACCAGGTTGAGGTCGGCCTGTTGGCTGCCGAGTAACGCGGCAAGGTATTCCGGCTGCTGGGTTTGCGCGAGGTTGAAGGCCTGGCGCTTGTCGACCTGCACGGGCTGGGCCTCCAGGGCCTCGGTGGCGCGAATCGGCGTGGACAGGTCCAGCGCCAGCAGGCGCAGCAGGGCCAGGCGACTGGTGTCCAGTTGGTTCTGCGCTTCTTCCACGCCCAGTTGCTGGGTGGCGATATCGGCTTCGGTCTGCACGATTTCGAACTCCGCCATGCGCCCGGCATTGATCAGCGCCTTGTTCACTTCCAGCAAGGTGCCGGAGCGCTTGAGGGCGTCCTGCACGATGCTCAGTTGCTCCTGGGCGCGCAGCAGTTCGCGGTAGGTGGCGATGATCTGGCTGATGGTCTGCGCCACGGTGGCCTTGAGGTTCAGGCGGTTGGCCTGTTCCGACAGGCGCGACAGACGCAGCGGCGCGGTGGTGGCGTCCCAGCCGGCGCCGCGCATCAGCGGCTGGATGATCGCCAGGTCCAGGCCGTCGCTGCGGTAACGGCCGGCGCGGTCGGCGGTGTTCAGTTGTTGAGTCCAGGCCATGCTCAGGCGCGTGCCGTATTCGCTGAGCAGGCTGGTGGCCGGCGCGAGGTTGGCATTGCGTGTGTTGTCGGCGGAGCCACGGTTGGTGCGGTAGTAACTGTTGAGGGTGAGCTTGGGGTTGAACACATCTTCGGCCACGCGCAGGTCGAACTTCTGCGCCACCCGTTGCAGGTAGGCGCTGCGGATCGCCGGGTTGTTGCGCAGGCCCAGGTACACCGCATCGCCCAGGGTCAGGGTGGTGACCTGGGCATTCAACGAGACGCTGCGGTCATAGCCGCTGTGGGTGGTACTGGGTGCCGACGGCTTGATCACCACGTCGGCGGCCATGCCGGGCAGGCTGGCGAATGCGAGCAGCCAGAGCCATTTATTCATCGCGCAGGGCCTCCACCGGCTGCAAGCGTGAGGCCGAGACCGCCGGGTAGATACCGAAGAACAATCCCACCAGCAAGGTACTGCCCACTCCCAGCGGCAAGGCGGCGACCGCCAAGGCAAACTCCCAGCCCGACAGCCAGGCATACAGCCAGGCGGCAGTCATGCCCAGTACCGCGCCGCAAAGCGCGCCGACGGCGGTGAGGGTCACGGCTTCGAGCAGGAACAGGTTGCGGATATCCCGCTGCCGCGCACCGAGGGCCATACGGATGCCGATCTCGCGGCGGCGCTCCGAGACATTCATCAGCATCACGTTCATCACCCCCACGCCACCGCCCACGAGGGAGATCGCGCCCAAAGCCAGCAACAGGTAGGCGAAGGTGCGGCTTTGCCGGGTCATGCCGTCGATCATTTGCTGGGGCACCTGGATGTCCACATCGTGGTCGGGAAGTCGGGGTCTCAACGCGGCGGCCGCGTCCTGGGCGATACGTTCCATGTCCTGGCCGGGCGCGGCGCGGATGATCACGTTGCCAATCTGCGGGGTTGCATAGATGCGGCGCATGCCTTCGGCGGGAATGAACAGCGAATCGTTGGCTTGCACCGGCATCAGCATCGCTCGTGGCTGGTTGCGCAGGATGCCGACGATCAGGAACAGGTAATCGTTGATGCGCACGCGATCGCCCAATTGCAGGGGATCGCCCGGCGCACTCAATGACTGGGCCACTTGGTCACCGATCACGCCGTAGGTTTCATTGGCATCAAAGCCCGAGAGGAAGCGCCCCTGCTGCACCGCCAGGCGCATCGCGTCCTTGATGTCCGGCGTGCTGCCGACGAAGTTGGCGTTGACGGTACGACCATGAAACACCACGGGCCCGCTGAACAACGTGAGGGCGCCGATATGGTCGATGCCTGGCACTGTCTGGCGTACGGCGTCGAGGTCAAGGCGCGCGGGCATCGGCACCGTGCTGGCGCCCTTGGGGGGGAACTGCGCGATCAGGGTGTCGGTGCCCATGTCCTTGAAAATCATCGCGGCATCTACCGCTGCGTTATTGCCGATATTGATCAATGCCACCACCGACGAGCTGCCGATCACGATACCCAGCAGGGCCAGGATCGAGCGCTTGCCCAAGGTGCGCAGGCTGACGAAGGCTTCATGCAGCAGTTGGCTGAGGCTTTGTTCGATCCGCAGGCTGCTCCTTACCCGCTCCTTCATGGGCGCCCGGCCTCTTGCACCACGCCATTGCGCACCAAGATCTTGCGGTCCAGGCGCTCGGCGATGTGGGGGTCGTGGGTGACGATGATCAGGGTGACCTGTTGCTCGCGGTTCAGCGCCAGCAGCAGGTCCATGATGTCCTGGGCGGTGGTGCTGTCGAGGTTGCCGGTGGGCTCGTCGGCCAGGATCACCGAGGGCTTGCCCACTAGCGCCCGGGCAATGGCCACGCGTTGGCGCTGGCCACCGGACAGGTCGGCGGGGCGATGGTGAGCGCGGTCGGCCAGGCCGACCTGTTCGAGCATGCGCAGGGCTTGTTCAACCGATTCATGGCGCGACACGCCGCGATAACTCAGGGGCAGGGCGACATTGTCCAGGGCGCTGAGGCGTGGCAACAGGTTGAAGCTCTGGAACACAAAACCGATCTGCTGGTTGCGGATCGCCGCCAGTTCATCGGGCGTGGCGTTGAAGATATCGTGGCCGGCAAAGTGGTACTGGCCGCAGTTGGGCAGGTCCAGCAGGCCGAGGATATTGAGCAGGGTACTTTTGCCGGAGCCGGAGGCCCCGAGGATGCCGCAGCTGTCACCACGGGCGATGGACAGGCAGACATCCTTGAGAATGGACAGGTGCTGCCCGGCCAGCTGATAGCGTTTGCCGATGCCTTGCAGGGAGATCAAGCCTGGGTGCGCGGGAGTATCTGTCATGAATACGCCTTCAGTCTCGACGCCGTCGTCATCGTCCCCGGTAAAGCCTTGTAACAAGTTAGGGGTCGCCTCAGGGTGCGCCATGGACCGGTTTTTGTTTCTTGTTTTTAAAATATTGTTTGAATACTAACCGCCTTCCAGCCGCTTCGCCAGCCGTCGATGTAGAGCGGTTTCAGCTTGGGAAAAGGCTTACTTAAAGGGGGCGGGAGGTTGGGGAAAACCCGCTTGCCTGCCGCCGACGGCCCCGTCGGCCAAGGCTTTCGATCATATGGCGGTGTGTCACTACTTGCTTTCGAACGAGGGCCCCGGTATAAAAAATCAAATTATTTTTTTAAACAATATTTCCTACGTGGAACTTCTATGGTCGCGAAGAAAGTCAGCGCTCCAAACATCACCAAGACTCGATTGCTGGATGCGACAGAGGCTCTCTTCATCAAGTATGGCTATGACGCCGTTCTGCTTCGGCAGATTACCGAGCGTGCCCAGGTGAACCTGGCGGCGGTGAACTACCACTTCGGGGACAAGGATTCCCTGATGCAAACCCTGCTCAAGCAGCGCCTGGAGCCGCTCAACGAACAGCGCCTGGAATTGCTCGCGCGCTGCGAGGCGCAGGCCGACGGCCCGCTGGACTGCGACACCCTGCTCGGCGTGCTGTTCGCCCCGGCCATGGGCCTGGAGCGCAGCGATCCGGCCAGCGCCAGCGGGGAAGGGCGTTCGTTCATCCGTTTCCTGGGGAGGGTGTACAGCGACACGTCGCCGTTTATCCAGGAATACCTCAAGGTGCATTACCAGCCAGTGTTCCAGCGGTTCTTCGAAGCCTTTGCCCTGGCCCTGCCGGACCTGCCGCGCAATGAACTGGGGGTGCGCCTGCAATTTGCGCTCAAGGCGATTTCCGGGGTAATGGCCGGTACCGAGTTGCGCCTGCTGATGAACTCCATGAGCCTGGGCCGTCCGGCGACGGATGCCGAGGTGATGGCCAAGTTGATCACGTTGGTGTCGGCAGCGATTCGCGTGCCACAGCAAAGCCCGGAGGCGGAACATGCCTTGGCCAAGGTGCTGGATACCCAGCGTGCCATTCGTGAGCAGGCCACGGCGCCTGCCAGTAAAGCAGCGCGTTGACTCAAGTCCCAGGCAAAAAAAAGCCCGCTGGGGCGGCGGGCTTGATATGCAACATTTGTAACGGATGAGGCTTCACACTACGTTCCGGGATGTGAATAAAACGTGAAAACTTTGTAAGGCAAAGTGTGAAATGTTTGAAAACTGTAAACGCGTGGGAATCTCCTTTTTGCCCAGCGGATTCAGATTTTCCAGCGCCCCGCACTCTTGGCCAACCGCTGGCGCATCGCATCCACGTTCTGCGCCAGTTGCAGCGTCAGCAGCCGATAACCATCCAGCGCGCTGTACACCGGCGCATCCAGTGCCGGCTCGACACCCGTATGGCTCTGCCGCTCCAAGCGCTCCGTCACCCCCGACTTCAACGCCCGCGCCATCCCCACCAGTTGCACGCGGATCTGCCGATGCTCGGCCTTCAACATTACCTGCATGCGCGCCATCGCTTGTTCATCGCGGGGGTCGGGCCGGGTGTTGCCGAGAATTTCCAGGGTGCTGATGCACATGCGCAGATGCCGCTGGATCGCGTCCAGTTCGGTCATGGAGATGCGCACTTCCTTGGACACCGACGGCATCAGCGAGCGCAACTGCAACATCGCCGCATTCAGGCGGTTGAGCAGCTTGAGGTGTTCGTCACTGGTGACGGACTCGCCGTTGATGATCCGGCTATAGATCTCGGCACAATCGCGCAACGCGCTGGCCAGGTTGTAGCGCCAGGAGTACACGGCGTACAGCGGCAGGGCAAAGGAAAAGGCCAGGGCCAGGGCGATACCGATGAGGATGTCGACCGTGCGCCACAACCCATCCGACAGCGGGTTGTCACCGTGGCCGGCGACGATAAACACGGTGATCGCCGACAACAGCGCGGTGTACCCACCCTTGCCGATGGCGTGATAGGAAAAGAACCCGCACACCACCGACATCAAAAGATAGGTCAGCAATGGCTGGCCGACGTAGGCTTCCTGAACCACCAGCAGCAAGCCGACACTGGCGCCGATCAAGGTGCCGTAGGCGCGCTCCACGGCTTTCTTGCCGATATTGCCGTGGTGCTGCAACCCGCCGATCACCACCAGCATGGTCACCGACGCCCACTCACCGTGGGGCAGGTTGATGCCGGTGGTCAGCAGGATCGTCGCCAGCAAGCCGATGGACACGCGCACGGCGTGGATCAGCTTGGCATGGCGATAGCGGCGGTACGGGTCGAGCAGGGGGCGCAACAGGCGCCGGGCAAACACAGGCAGATGCAGGTTAATCAACGACGAATCGTCCTCTAGAAAATGTAATCGGTGGTCAGGAAACTCGAATCGCGGTTACGCAGGATGTCGCTGACCAGTGCCTTGTTGCTCTCCTGGAACTTGGTCGCCACCAAGGTGCGGATCGAGAACACGCGCAAGGCGTCATGCACCGACAGCGTGCCCTCGGCCGAGTTCTTGCGCCCGTTGAACGGGAACGTGTCTGGGCCACGTTGGCACTGGGCGTTGATGTTGATGCGGCCGACCTGGTTGGCAAAAGTGTCCACCAGGCGCCCGACTTGCACGGCGTTGGTGCCGAAAATGCTCAACTGCTGGCCGAAATCCGAGTCCAGCACGTAGTCGATCACGGTCTCCAGGTCGCGGTAGGGCACGATGGGCACCACCGGGCCGAACTGCTCTTCGTGGTACACGCGCATCTGCGGGCTCACCGGGTACAGCACCGCCGGGTAGAAGAACGATCCGCGGCTCTCGGCACCGTGCGCATTCACCACCTTGGCACCGTGTTGCGCGGCGTCAGCCACCAGGCCGTTGAGGTAATCCACCTTGCCCACTTCGGGCAATGGCGTCAGCGCCACGCCGTCTTCCCACGGCATGCCGGGTTTGAGCGTGGCCAGCTTCTGGTTGAATTTCTCGATGAAACGGTCGACGACGTCTTCATGCACAAAGAGGATTTTCAACGCGGTGCAGCGCTGGCCATTGAACGACAGGGAACCGGTGACGGCTTCGCTGACGGCATTGTCCAGGTCCACTTCTGGCAAAACGATGCCTGGGTTTTTCGCGTCCAGGCCCAGCGCGGCGCGCAGGCGATGCGGCTTGGGGTGCAGTTTCTTCAAATCACTGGCGGCCTTGTTGGTACCGATAAACGCAAAGATATCGATCTTGCCGCTGGCCATCAGCGCGCTGACGGTTTCGCGACCGCTGCCGTAGATCACGTTGATCACCCCGGCCGGGAAGCTGTCACGGAAGGCTTCCAGCAAAGGGCGGATCAGCAGCACGCCCAGCTTGGCCGGCTTGAACACCACGGTGTTACCCATGATCAACGCCGGAATCAGCGTGGTGAAGGTCTCGTTCAGCGGATAGTTATAGGGCCCCATGCACAGGGCCACGCCCAGCGGCACGCGGCGGATCTGGCCGAGGGTGTCCTGTTCCAACTCGAAGCGGCTGGAGCGACGGTCGAGTTCCTTGAGGGCATTGATGGTGTCGGTGATGTAGTCGCAGGTGCGGTCGAACTCTTTCTGCGAGTCCTTGAGGTTCTTGCCGATCTCCCACATCAACAGCTTGACCACGGCATCGCGCTGTTCACGCATGCGGCGCAGGAAGGCTTCGACGTGCTGGATACGTTCGGCCACGCGCATCGTCGGCCATTCACCCTGGCCTCGGTCATAGGCGCGAACGGCGGCATCCAGGGCGGTGAGGGCGGTGTCGGCGTCCAGCAGCGGCGTGCTGCCGATGTGTACGCGTTCGTCGCCAAACTGCACCGGGCTCTGCACCTTGGCCAAGGGGCCGTTCCACACCTGCAACTGGCCATCGACCAGGTAATCACGCTGTTCAATGGGCGCCCCCAACTGGAATGGCTCGGGAATCTCGGCGGCGGAGGCGGGAAACAGCTGGGCGAGCAGGTTGCTGGTGGTCATGTCGCTACCCCTGGAATAGTTGCAAAACATGACTAGAGAGTCACCCAACAACAGGCTCTATGGCAAGGCTTGCGCGCTTTCTTGTACGCAGCCATGCGCCTGGCGGTTAAACTGCGCGGCTTTTCAGAAGGAGTTCACATGAGTCAGTACCAGCCGGGCATTCTTGCCGCACCGGTGCCGTTGCAGGCACGCCATCTGTTTTTTGCCGTGGACTCACTGGCCGCCGTGCCCGCTGCGTTGGACGCGCTGGTGCAGTTGACCGATTCGGCGGCGGTGGTCGGTTTTGGCGAACCACTGGTGAATGCCTTGGGCGCCCGGATTGAAGGCCTGCGCACATTCCCCACGGTCAGCGGGCCGGGCGCGCATAACCCGTCAACCCAACAGGCGTTGTGGGTATGGCTGCACGGCGTGGATCGCGGTGAATTGCTGTTGCGCAGCCGCGCCTTCGAAAAAGCCCTGGCCCCGGCGTTCCGCCTGGTGCAGATGACCGAAGGCTTCCGCTACAAGACCGGCTTCGACCTCACCGACTACGAAGACGGCACCGAGAACCCCCACGACGACGCAGCCGTTGAAGCGGCCCTGACCGACAGCGGCGCCAGCTTTGCCGCGATCCAGCAGTGGCAGCACGACCTCGACGGCTTCGCCGCCTTGCCTGCGCAAGAGCGCGACCACATCATCGGCCGCCGCCATGGCGACAACGAAGAACTCGACGACGCCCCCGAGTCCGCCCACACCAAACGCACCGCCCAGGAAAGCTTCACCCCGGAAGCCTTCGTAGTGCGCCGCTCGATGCCATGGGCCGAGAACGGCCAGGCCGGGTTGATGTTTCTCGCGTTCGGCCATTCCTTCGACGCGTTCGAAGCGCAATTGCGCCGCATGAGCGGGCTGGAAGATGGGATTGTCGATGGCCTGTACCGCATCAGCACACCGTTGACCGGCGGTTACTACTGGTGCCCGCCGATCAAGGATGGGCACCTGGACCTGAGCGCGGTGGCTTAAATCACGCCGCACACCAGTCGCTCACCGCCACCGCCCAATGGCTTGGGCATGTCGGAATGGTTGTCGCCGCCGGCATGGATCATCAGCGCGTGGCCCTTGATCTGTGCCAGGCTTTTCAAGCGGGGCGCGAGCACCGGGTTGTTCGAGGTGCCGTCCATGTTCACGTACAGCGCCGGCAGGTCACCCAAGTGGCCGTCGGCGTAAGGGCCCAGGTGCTTGCCGGTTTTTTCCGGGTCGAAGTGCCCGCCGGCGGCCAGTGCCGCGACTTTCACGCCGTCTTTCACACCCGCTTCACAGCTGCCGTTTTCATGGATATGAAAGCCGTGTACGCCCATTGGCAAGGATTTGAGATCAGGGGTGAAAATCAAGCCGTAGGCCGATTCACTGATGGTGATGCTACCGACGGGCTGTGGCGCGCCATCGGCACTGACCAGGTTGACCGGGACTTGCAACGACGCCGCCTGGGCGGAGCCGACCGCGAAGACACTGAGCAGGCCGAGCAGGAGAGAGCGATTCATAAAAGCGTTCCTGAAGGTTATGGGTGTTGGGCAGTTTCAGGAATAACAACGATTGGGCTGCGCCAAACATTCCGTTGGAAAAAACATATTTTTCCAACGGAATAACCTCGGGCCATCAACTGTTTTGCATACCCATCTGTGCAAACAGCGGCACCATCCCCGCGCCGCGACAATGGCGGCAGCCATACACACCAAGCACCACCGGCTCCTTCAGCCGCGGTTTTGGTGCCCGCTCGAACCAGGTGGGCGCCACGAAGCGGTAGCCCAGGCCGGGTGCCGTGGCGATGTACAACGCTTCATCGTCACCGAGGGTGCGGCGCAGGGTCTTGATCTGCGTGCGCAGGTTGCATTCCTCCACCACCAGTTTCGGCCAGGCAATGTCGAGCAGTTCGGTTTTCTTCAGCAGTTCGCCGGGGCGTGAGGCGAGGGCGATCAGCAGTGTCAGCGCGCGGCTGCCCAGGTTCACGGGTTGCCCGTGCTTGAGCAGTTGATGGCGCTTGGGGAGCAGTCGATAAGGGCCGAAGTGAATCTCAGCGCAGCCATCGTTTTCGAGGAGCGTTGTGGGTGAATCATTCATGTCGGTCATAGATCACCTGGAAGTTTTATATATAGCCAGCCCGTGAACGAGTCCTTTGGTTATTAGTGCAGTTGCACTAACGGGCGCGGCGAAAAGTTGTTCTCCCAGCAATAAGGCTGCTTGGGAGGGGCTATCAAACGCGATGATTAAGTCGCTGTTGTTACAAATGGAAATATCTGGGAAGTTGGGCAAAAGGCTATTAGCGAGAAATGTGAAGTCGTCGCGAAAATAATTGCCAAGCCTTGCTTCATAGCCCGTTTGCATCGCGCCTTATTGCTCACGTCCGTTGTGCTCACAGTTGTAAGATCCCCGTAAATCGGGGGCTGCAGCGTGTCTTGGGTTTTTTCTGAAAGTTCCGTGCCTGAAAATGGATGAATTTTTCTCAACGCCAGGTTGAGCCAAACCTTTCACAGTGCCTGTGTGGAACGTTTCACAAGCTTTCACAGCGAAGGCGTTTTGATCGTGAGTAGTATGGAACCCATGCAAACCGACGGCAGTTCGAAGGCTCACTGTCTGACGTTTTGGGCATTCACCGGTTTGCATACTTTCAGCTTGCTGTTGCGCAACTGAATAACTTCCCTATCGATGCAAGGAGATGAACATGGCTGATGTCCCACCAGTAAAAGCAGGCGGCGCCGACGACGCTATCGCGAAGATGGAAGCGACCTTCAACATGGCTATCGAGAAGTCGGCCAAGATCACCGAAATCAGCACCGCGAAAAAAGCGGAGCTCGACGCCACCAAACAGCGTCCGCAGAACTGATTCGCCAAACGGGCGGCGCCGGCGCTGCCCGTTTACCCTCTGATGCTTGACCCCGTTGCACATGCTCAAGGGGGCAAACCCAACCATGACAGCCTTGATTTCCTTGGGGCCGGTCGCCGCTACTGGCGCACCGACCTTGACCGTGACCGGTGGTTTGCACCAGGGCAGTTCCCTGGTGCTCGACCAGCCGGTCTATACCCTCGGCGCCGACCTGGCGGCCGACTTGGTGCTCACCGATCCCGGCATTGCCGGCCTGCACCTGCGCCTGCGGTTTGAAGGCGACCAAGTGGCGGTCGAAGCGCTGGGCGGTGACGTGTTGCTCGCCGGCAATGTGCGTATTCCCCACGGCAACGGCCATCGCGCGCGATTGCCGTTGCAACTGCGGATCGGCACGGCGGGTGTGAGCCTGGCTGTGCCTGGTGGCGCTGAAAAACCGTCGGACGCCCCACGCAAAATCACCCCCTGGATTGTCGCGACCGTCCTGCTGTTTCTCTGTGCAGGGGCGCTGGCGGTTCGTAGCGAAGCGCCACTGGTGCCCGCAACGGTCGCGGCCGACGAGGTTGCGCCGCTGAAAAAACCGTCCCGCGAGCAAGCCAAAGCCTGGTTGGAGCAGCAGCTACAAACCGCCCGCTTGGATACCGTGAAAGTCAGTGACAGCAATGGCCAGCTCAGCGCCACCGGCACCTTTGAACAGTCGCAAAAGGCACAGTGGCTGGCCTTGCAGCAGGCGTTTGACCAGCGCTACGGCCAACAGGTCGTGCTCAACCCGCGTGTGACGGCCCGCGCCGATGCCGCCGCGCCGCGCGTGCGCTTCCAGGCCGTGTGGTTTGGCGCCCAGCCCTACGTGATCAACGACAGCGGCAAGCGCCTCTACCCCGGCGCAGCCCTGGCGGACAACTGGGTGCTGGAACGCATCGAAAACAACCAAGTGATCCTCGCCCGTGGCGAGGAGCGCTTCACCTTCACGCTGTGACCATGCTTTTAAGCTAAGGCCCTGGGATGAAAGTCGAACCCCGCCCGTTGATTCCCAGTGATGTGCGCAGTGCGCCGGTCGAAGCGGTTCGCCCGGTCAACTCGCGCCAGGCCACCGCCTTCGAAGCGGTGCTCAAGACCCGCAAGACCCAGACCCGTCGCTCCCTGCGCAGTGACCTCGAAGCACTCACCGCGGCCGCCGGCGTCGACTCGTTGCTGTTCGGCGGCGCGCGTTCGCTGGAGTTGTTGGAGCATGTGATGGAACACATCCTGCCCGGCCTGGACGCCGAGCCACACATCAAGGCACTGGCCATCGAGCTGATCGGCGAAGAGATCGAGATGCGCCGCAACCTCGAACAGCAACGCTCGGAGGTGCATACCTGATGGCCCGCGAAAACGACGACGCCGTGCAACTGCTCAAGGGCATTGGTGAACTGTATCGGCGCAATGGCCAGTCCCAGCGCGCCCTGGTGATGTTGCTGATTGCCGTCAGCGTCGCACCCCACGACGGTGTGTTGCTGCGCTCGCTGGTGCTGGCCTTCACCGACAGCGGCGACGCCGCCCGCGCCCTGAGTGCCCTGGATCGACTGGTGGCAATGGAAGGCGAATCTGCCAGCCTGTTGCTGCTGCGCGCCCGTGCCTTGTGGTACGGCGAGCGCAAGGACGAAGCGCGCCAATGCTTCAAACGCTACCTGGCCGCACGCAGGGCTGGCGCATGAGTGCACTCAACCGCCTGAACAACCTGGCGCGCCTCGCTGCGCAGCGTACCGACGTGATCATCGTCGCGTTCATGCTGATGGCGATCGTGATGATGATCATCCCGCTGCCCACCTACCTGGTGGATGCGCTGATCGGCCTTAACATCGCCCTGAGCATCCTGATCCTGATCGTGGCGTTCTACATCGGCCATTCGGTGGAATTCTCCGCGCTGCCGCCGCTGATCCTGCTGAGCACATTGTTTCGGTTGTCGCTGTCGATCACCACCACGCGTTTGATCCTGCTGCACGGCGACGCCGGCCATATCGTCAAGGCCTTCGGTGACTTTGTGATTGCCGGGCAAGTGGTGGTGGGCATGGTGGTGTTCCTGATCATTACCGTGGCGCAGTTCGTGGTGATCACCAAGGGGGCCGAGCGTGTGGCGGAAGTGGCTGCGCGCTTCACCCTGGACGCGATGCCCGGCAAACAGATGAGCATCGACAACGACCTGCGCAACGGCGACATCGATCAGGCCGAAGCCCGTCGCCGTCGCTCGCGCCTGGAGCGTGAAAGCCAGATGTTCGGCGCGATGGACGGCGCCATGAAGTTCGTCAAAGGCGATGCCATCGCCGGCCTGGTGATCCTTGCGGTCAACCTGCTCGGCGGCATGTTGATCGGCATGATCGAGCGCGACATGCCCTTCGGCGTCGCGGTGCACACCTACTCGTTGCTGACTGTGGGTGACGGCCTGATCGCGCAGATTCCGGCGCTGCTGATTTCCGTGGCGGCGGGCACTGTGGTCACTCGCGTCAACAGCGACGGCGAAGCGGGGGACCTGGGCAGCGAGATCATCAAGCAACTGGGCGCCAGTTACCGTGCGCTGGGCTTGACCGCCTTGATCATGATTGGCGTGAGCCTGCTGCCAGGGTTTCCGACCTGGGTGTTCCTCGGGCTGTCTCTGGTGTTTGGCGGTGCGGCGTTCATGATGTATCGCCGCCATCATCGCCAGCCAGAACTCGAAGCGCTGGTCGAGACGCCGGAACCGGTGGTCGAAGTGCAGGCCGAACTGGATGACAACCTGCTGCCCGATACCCGTGTGCTGTTGACCCTCGGCAGCGGTGTGTCCCAGAGCGCGCCGCGCCAACTGCTGCGCCAGCGCGTAGAAGCGCTGTGCCACGACCTGCGCACCGAACTCGGCGTGGACATGCCGGTGCCGGGCATCTACATGGAGGCCAAGGCCACGCCGGGCAGTTTTCGCGTGTCCCTGGAAGGCGTGCCGGTGAGCGAGGGCGAATTACCGATCAACTGCCTGCTGGTGCAGGACGATCCGGTGCATGTGCAGCTGCTGGACATCGCCACTGTGCAAGCCGATTCCCCCCTCAATGGTCGCAGCGCCCACTGGGTCGAACGCCAGCACGAAGACACCCTGCGCAACGCCGGCATCGGCTTCCTGCTGCCCGACGAAGTATTGCGCGGCGTGCTGGAACGTAGCCTGCGTCGCTATGCCGCCGACTTCCTCGGCATCCAAGAAACCCGTCTGCTGCTGGAGCGCACCGAGGCGACCTACGGTGAACTGGTCAAGGAGGCCTTGCGCCTGGTGCCGCTGCAACGGGTGGCCGAAACCTTGCGCCTGTTGGTTGGCGAGGGCGTGTCGATCCGCAACCAGCGCGCTTTGCTGGAAGCCATGGTGGAGTGGGGCGCCCGCGAAACCGACGCCGGGCGCCTGGCCGAACACTTGCGCGCCGCGCTGGCGCGGCAGATCAGCCATCAATACGCCGACCGCAACCGCGTGATCGGTGCGCTGGTGCTGGCGCCGGGCCTGGAAGATCAACTGCGTGCCTCCTTGCGTCGCCAGGAGCCGCAGCGCGAACTGATCCCCGAAGAAGTCAGCCGCGCCTTGCTCGCCCAACTGCGCCAGGCCTGTGACAACACCCGCGAGGTCAACAGTGCGGTGTTGCTGGTGCACCCGGAACTGCGTCGCAGCCTGCGCCGCCTGGTACTGCGCGGTGAGCTGGAACTGGCGGTGCTGTCGTTCCGCGAGCTGGCCACCGAGTACAACCTGCAAGCGCTGGTGACCATCAGCCTCACCGAAATCTCCAACCGCCGCGCGCCTGCCGCGGCTTCCGTCACCCCCCTGGCGTCCGCCTCATGATGCGTTTTTGTGTGCTGTTGCTGAGTGTTTTTGCGTGTGTGAGCCAAGCTCAGGAAATCGCGGCCGGTGCCGGGGGCTCGATTGCCCTGGCCTCCGGTGAAGGGCGCATCCTGCATTTTGTCGCGCCGGTGGATTCAGTACTGGTGGCCGAGCCGAATGTGGCCGACCTGCAAGTGGTGTCGCCGGGCACGATCTATATTTTCGGCAAGGCGCCGGGCAACACCAGCCTGATTGCCCTGGGCAGCGACGGCAAACAACTGGCGAGCCTGACCCTGGCCGTGAGCAGTGGCAGCCAGGCGGTGAGCACGCCTATGCAGGCGCTGCACCCCGGCAACGGCGCACAGATCAGCGGCGCCGGTAACCGCCTGGTCGCCAAGGGTACCCTGGGTTCGGTGGCGGAAGCGACCGACCTGAATGCCTTGCTCAACCCTCAGGGGCAAGGTTTCCAGAGCGCGATCAACACCACCGAATACGCAGGCTCCGCCCAAGTGAACCTGCGTGTGCGTTTTGCCGAGGTGTCGCGCTCCGAGCTGCTGCACTACGGTGTGAACTGGAACGCCATGTTCAACAACGGCACCTTCTCCTTCGGCCTGATCACCGGCGGACCACTGGCCGCTGCCACGGCAGGCGGCTTGGCAGCAGCAGGTGCCGGTTCAGGCAACGTGAATATCGACGGCATGCTCGATGCGTTGCAGGCCAACGGCGTGTTGCAGATCCTTGCCGAACCGAATATCACCGCCATGACCGGCCAGACCGCGAGTTTCCTTGCGGGTGGCGAAGTGGCGATCCCGGTGCCGGTCAATCGTGACCTGGTGGGCATCGAATACAAGTCGTTCGGCGTGTCGTTGTTGTTCAACCCGACCCTGCTGCCCAACGGCCGCATCGCCCTGCAAGTGCGCCCCGAAGTCAGCAGCGTGGTCAGCGGCGGCACCGTGGATTTCGGCAACTTCCACGTGCCGTCCTTCAGCGTGCGCCGCGCCGATACGCGGGTGGAGGTCGGCAGTGGGCAGACCTTCGCCATTGCCGGGCTGTTCCAGCGCGAAAGCAGCCAGGACATCGAGAAACTGCCATTGCTGGGCGACCTGCCGATCCTCGGCAACCTGTTCCGCTCCAAGCGCTTCCAGCGCAATGAAACCGAACTGGTGATCCTCATAACCCCATACCTGGTGGAGCCGGTGCGCGGTCGCACCCTCGCCACGCCCCTCGACGCACAACCGGCTACCGCAGCGGCCACCGGACCGCGCAGCGGCGGGGCGTTCGGTTTCTACATGAATTGATCAGGGGGACTGCCATGACTGCTTTACGCGTATTGATGCTGTTGCCCCTGGCGCTGATGGGTTGCCAGACCCACCTGGCGCCGACGTATTACTCGTCCGAGTACCGCGCGGATGGCTTGCCGACCCAGTGTCAGCAGCCTCCGGCCACGGACACCATCGGCGTGGGCGAAGACTTCAAGCCGACCCTGGCGTTGGGCTGCGCGAACAACCTGAACCTGATGCAAATGGTCGAGCGCAAGCAAGACCTGACCCAAGGCCGCACAACCGGCCCGGTGATGGCCGCGCCCGTGGGCCGCGCTGCCCAGGTGTACATCGAAGGTTTCGACCGCGAGCAATTGCAGCGGCGCAAGGACCAGCAGGAAGCCAAGGCCGGCGCAGCGGGAGGCCAGCAATGACCCGTGGTTTTCTTAATGAGCACGCTTCCTGTGTTGACCACGCGTCCTGTGGTGAGCGGGCTTGTCCCGCGCTGGGCTGCTTCGCAGCCCAGCGCGGGGCAAGCCCGCTCACCACAGAAATTTCATTCACCAGAGAAAGCCCATTCAAAACAGGTTGCCCACTCACCACACAACCCTCACTCATCACCGGCTCAACGCGGATCTACCAACCCCAACTCCCGAGCCTGCGCCACCGGATCACTGATAGCCTTGATGCGCTTGGCCTCCACCACCAACCGCTCCCGCTCGGCAGCAGGGATGTCATCCAGCGGCAACCCCGCCACCCGCTGCTCATAGCCCGCCAACACCATCACCAACAACTCATTACGCTGATGCCGGGGCAAGGCGCGGGGCGACTGCGCGACCGGTGCGATGGTCTCCAACGCCAGCTGCGACTGCCCACCCAACGCATACGCCAGGGCCAGGTTGCAGCGGTTGTCGAGGTCGTCGGGCTTGAGGCTCAGGCTCTTGGCGAACGCGGTTTGCGCCGCAGCGGCCTGGCCATTGAGGATCTGCGCCACACCCAGGCGGGTGTAGGCCACTGGCAACCCGCCAATCTCCGCCGCCTGGCCCAGGGCAGTGACGGCACGCTGGGTTTTGCCCAACTGCAATTGCGCGGTGCCCAGGCCGAGCAGGGCGTCGGCATTGTGCGCATCGAACCCCAGGGCTTGCTGGAAAGCCCGTTCGGCGCCCAGCGCATCCTTGGCGTCGAGCTTGGCTTGGCCGAGCTTGAGCCACAACTCGATGCCGGCACCGGGTTGCTGCGCCGCACGCTCGTACAGCGCGGCCGCACTGGCGTAGTCGCCGCGCTTGCTCAGGTCATTGGCCAGTTGCAACGACTTGTCGGAATCGGTCGCGGGCTTGCTGGAGCAGGCGGCCAGCAACAGGGTGCTGGCGAGCAGAAAATTCTTGGACATCGTCACAACTCGTCTGGCGAAGGCGGACGCCATGTAAGCATATTTTTGCTGGCTGTCCTATGCCTGTTCGGCAGCCGTTTTGCCAATGCCGCCGAAGAACCGGCGTGGTTCTCCCAGCCCTATGCCTACGTGCTGGTGGACCAGGATGTGCGCAGCGCCCTGGAAGAATTCGGCCACAACCTCGACGTGCCCCTGGTGCTTTCCGACAAGGTGCGCGGCAAGGCCCGCAGCACGATTCGCGGCGCCACCGCCGGTGAGTTCCTGCAGACCCTGTGCAGCACCAACGGCCTCACCTGGTACTTCGACGGCAACCTGCTGTACCTCAATGCCAGCGATGAAATCAGCACCAAGCTTTTCAAGGCCAACGCCCTGGACCTCGACCAGTTGCAGGCCTACCTCAGCAACCTCGATGTGTTCGGCCAGCAGTTGTCCATGCGCAACGGCCCCGAGGGCGATGAAGTGTTCGTGTCCGGACCACCGCCGTACCTGGCGTTGGTGCAGCAGCATGTGGATCACCTGCAACCCAAGGCCGTGGCCGCCCCGGTGGCACGCGAGCGCGGGGTGCGGGTGTTCCGTGGCGCGCAAGTCAGTACCGAAACCCCAACCCAGTAAAGGAGCAGCACCATGTCCGTAACGGCCGTAGACAGCAATCTCGCCCCTGGTGGCGCCAGCCCTGAAGCCAAGTTCAATGCCGCAGTGGATAACGCCAAGGCCGCCGACAAACCCAACGAAGCCGATGACCCCGAGTTCACCGATGCGTTGATCACCCAGGCGGTCACCATCGGCGGTCAGTTCATCATCATGCCGAAGATGCAGGAACTGCTGAACGACGCCATGTCCGATGACGACGAAGAGTAGGAAGCCCCTATGACTATCAGTCTCGCCGCCGGCGCTTCGGCGCTGCCGCCGTCTGCCGGCGCGGGGCCCGCCGGGGCCTCGCAGAACCTGTTCGAGCACATGGCCAACACCGCCAAGGGCATGCCCGAAGGCGCCAGCCCGCACCAGATCGGCTCGGGCCTGATGGAGCGCATGAACAGTTTCATCGACCGCACGCGGGCGTTTTCCGAGCGCGCCGATCTGCTCACCAACAACCCGTCGGCGCCGCCACCGGCTTCGGCAGAGATCCGCACCGCCAGCGCTTCACCTCAAGGCGAGCCGGGGAAAAAGGTCGGTGAGCAACAGGTCGACCAGATCGTCCACTCCCTGGGCAAGATGTTCGACTACTCCATCGAAACCCAGATGGTGGTGCGCGGTGCGACGCAGATTTCCGGTTCCGCCAACACACTGCTCAAGGGCCAATAACGCCATGCCAAGCCCCAACCGCGCCTTGCGCCTGCTGCTGATCGGCCTGCTCGCCAGCCTGTTGCAAGCCTGCAACACCGACCTCTACACCAACCTCAGCGAGCGCGATGCCAACGCCATGGTCGCGGTACTGCTGCGCGGTGGCATCCCGGCGGAACGCAAGGCCCAGGACAACGGCCAGCTCAAGGTGGTGGTCGATGAGTCACGCTTTGCCGAAGCCATGACCCTGCTCGACAACGCCGGCCTGCCGCAACAGAGCTTTTCCAACATGGGCGAGGTGTTCAAGGGCAACGGCCTGGTGTCGTCGCCGGTGCAGGAGCGGGCGCAGATGATCTATGCGCTGAGCGAAGAGCTGTCGCATTCGGTGTCGCAGATCGACGGCATCGTCGCCGCCCGCGTGCACGTGGTGCTGCCGGACAACGACTTGCTCAAGCGCGTGATTTCGCCGTCTTCGGCCTCGGTATTGGTGCGTTACGACCCAGGCACCGACATCAATACGCTGATCCCGCAGATCAAGACCCTGGTGGCCAACGGTATTTCCGGCCTGAGTTACGACGGCGTTTCGGTGACGGCAATCAAGGCCGCTGTGGCCATCAGCAATAACCCGGCACAGCCGCGCCTGGCCCGCTTCATGGGCCTGTGGCTGCTGGAAGACAACCTGCCCCAGGCGCGGCTGATGTTTGGTGCGCTTCTGTTGATCGCCCTCGGCGCCGTGGGAGTGCTGGCCCGTCAGCAATGGACGCGTCGCCAGTCCCAGGCGCTGTATGTGCTCAAGGAGGGTGAATGAGTCTGTTCGAGCGTTGGCAGGGGCTGATCGCCGAGCCCCTGCAGTTCGTGCGCGGGCCGAGCCTGGGCGCGTGTTTTGCCGATGAGTTGCCCGACGCCGTGCTGCAGGCGATGCACGGCCAGCCGCGTTTTCGCCAGCGCCTGGAGCAGTTGCTGGTCAGCCATTATCAACTGGCGCCCATGGACCAGTTGGTCACGCCGTTGGCGGCGGACTTGTCGGTCTTGCTGCTGTCACCCGCGCAGTTCGCCCGCTTGCCGAGGCTGTGCGGGGCGATCTGGCATGCCGCGACCCTGAGTCGGGAGATCCGCCGCGAGGTGGTCAATGAGCTGCGCGAAGGCCTGGGTGCTGAAGTCTTCGTTTCAGCCCTGGCCTTGCGCCAACTCGGCGGCGCAGCGGATTTACTGCGCGATCCCGGCGAATTGATCGAGGCCATCGACCGCGACGGCCAAGGCTGTGTCGCCGCCTGGCTGCACGCCCAGCATGCCGATTGGCAGGGCTGGTTGCGTTTGCGCTTCGCCTTCCCCCAGGGCCACAGCGCCCGAGTGCCCCGTGACCTGGAAATTGTCCAGGCCGCCGCCGCGTGCCTGCTGGCCGAGGAGATGACGCCATGAGCGAATTGCCGAGCCGTCCCACCGCACGCATCCTGCGCGCCGAAGATGCCGCGTTATGGAGTGACGGCTTTGCCTTCCTGCAAGCGGCCAAGCAACAGGCCGAACAGATCAAGGCCGACAGCGAACAATGGCTGAGCAGCGCCCGCGCCGAAGGCTTCGAAAGTGCCCGCCAAGCCGGGGCTGAGCAGGTCGCGCAGTTGCTGCTGCACACCCAGTCCCAGGTGCAGCACTACTTGAGCAGCCTGGAAGCGTCCCTGGCCGACCTGGCCTTGGGCATTGTGCGTGAAGTGCTGGGTGAACTGGACAACGCCGACCGCGTGGTGCGCAGTACCCGGCAGGCCTTGAGCGCGTTTCGCCAGGACCAGGCGTTGACCTTGTGGGTGCCGCCTGCGGAGGTCGATGCGTTGCGTCAACGCCTCAAGCTGGAAGGGCTGGCGATTGCCGTGGATGCAGACGAACAGTTGCACGCCGGCCAGGCGCGCCTGAACAGCCCGGCCGGATCAGTTGAACTGGGCCTCGAAGCCCAATTGCAAAACCTGCGCCGCAGCCTGTTGCCCTTCGCCGAAGAGGGCGTGGTATGAACCTGGAACAGCTGCTGCCACGCCTGTCCGGGCGCTTGGCGCAAGCACGCTTGCGCCCCATGCACGGTACGGTGTTGAGCATTCGTGGTGTACTGCTGCGAGCCAGTGTGGCCGGCGCGAGCATCGGTGAACTGTGCCAACTGCGTGATCCCGGCAGCGCCCGCAGCCTGAGCGCCGAGGTGATTGGCTTTGACGGTGACGAGGCGATCCTGTCGCCCATTGGCTCCATGGAAGGGCTGTCCACCCGCACTCAAATCACCGCCACCGGCGAGACCCTGGGTGTCGCCGTGGGTGATGCGCAACTGGGCAGGGTGATCAGCCCCATGGGCGATTTTCTCGACGGCGACGGCCTCCCGCCGACCGTGGCCCTGCAGCATTACCCGCTGCACGCCGAACCCCCGGCACCGTTTTCCCGGCAGTTGATCGTGCGTTCCATGGCGCTGGGCATTCGTTCCATCGACGGCCTGCTGACCCTGGCCCAGGGCCAACGCATGGGTATCTTTGGTGAGCCCGGCGTGGGTAAGTCTTCGCTGTTGGCCAGCATCATTCGCAACAGCGAAGCCGATGTGATCGTGATCGGCCTGATCGGCGAGCGGGGTAGGGAAGTGCGCGAACTGCTCGACGTGCAGCTCGACGCCCAGGCCCGTGCGCGCACCGTGGCGGTGGTTGCCACCTCGGATCGCCCGGCGGCTGAGCGGGTGCGCGCAGCGTTTGTCGCCACCACCCTGGCCGAATACCACCGTGACCAGGGCCGCAACGTGTTGCTGTTGATGGACAGCCTGACCCGCTTCGCCCGTGCCCAGCGCGAAATCGGCCTGGCCGTGGGCGAACCGCCGACACGGCGTGGTTATCCGCCGTCGTTTTTCTCGGCCTTGCCGCGCCTGCTGGAACGCGCCGGCCCCGGCCCCACCGGCAGCATCACCGCGTTGTACACCGTGCTTACCGAGGGTGATGCCGCCAGCGATCCGGTGGCCGAGGAAGCCCGTTCGATCCTCGACGGGCACATCGCCCTCAGCGCCGAGCTGGCCCAGCGCAACTACTTCCCGGCGGTGGATGTGTTGCGCAGCCGCAGCCGTTTGATGGAGCAGGTCGCCGGAGAAGAACACAAGCGCCTGGCGATGCGCATTCGCGAATTGATGGCGCGGTATGGCGAGATCGAAATGCTGATCCGCGTCGGCGAGTACTCCGCCGGCAGCGACCCCCTGGCCGACGAAGCGATCAACCGCCACGCCGCCATCGAAGCCTTCCTGCGCCAGAACGCAGGCGAGCCGAGCAACCTGGAACAGACCCTGGCCCATATGCGCCGGGTGTTGGCATGAACAAGGAGCAAACCCAATGAAAACCGAGCAACTGCGCACCCTGCAAACCCTGCGGGTCTTGCGTGAACAACGTGCCGCCAGCCAACTGGCCGCCCAGCAACAACGCTGCGAACAGACCCACGGCGTGCTCACCGACGCCAAGGAGCAACTGCGCCTGCACCGTGAAGCCATCGCCGAGGAAGCGCGGCAGGTGTATGCCTCGCTCACCGAAGGCCTGTCGGTGGCCAGCTGGCAGGCGGCCCAGGATCGGTTGCGCGGGCTGTCGGATGACCAGCAGCAACTGGAAAACGACGTGACTCACGTGTCCACCACGCTTGAAAGCCAGGAGCGCGAGCGCGACCTGTTCCGCCAGGAGCGCCTGAGCCGCCAGCGTCAATCCGACGCCTGGCAAAGCCTGCTGGAAGGACGCGAGAGCGATGAGCGCCGCGTGGGCGAGCTGCGTGACGAAGGCGTCGGCACATGATCGCAGCCCTTGCCGACCCGTTGTCGTCGTGGCTGACCCACTACGATCCAGCGTTGCTGGCCCTGCATAACCTATTGCATCGCCGCTGTCGCCCTTGGCAAGGCCGCCTCGCCGGGCAGGATCTGCGTGTGCGCTGGGCCACCGAACCGCAAGCCCTCGCCGCGCCGCGTGACGTGCTGCTGTTACTCGGCCGCGCACCCGCGCGCCTGCGTTTGTCCGCCGCAGCGATGGAGCAGTTGTTGCTGCCGCTGGCGCTGTCATTCGACGTGCAGCCGTTGCCCGCGCTGGCGCGTTCGCTGTTGCTGGAACTGGCACTGCTCGACCTGATCGAGACCCTGGAACCGCTGCTCGGCCATCCCGTGCAGTTGCTTGATGTGAGCGAAGGCCAAGACCCGTTTGCCGTGCACGTGGCGCTGGAACTGACTTTCGCCAACCAACCGCCTATGAGCGCCCAATTGGACCTGAGTGAAAGCGCCGCCGTGCTGTTGGCGCAGTTGCTCGCGCACTACGCCCAGCCCGAACCCGAGCCGTTGCTGGCCCTGCACCAGACCCTCACGGTGGTGGCGGGGCGGCAGTGGCTGAGCCTCGGCGAACTGCGCAGCCTGCGCCCCGGCGATGTGCTGATGCTGGACCAAGGCCCCGGCCTGCTGCTCGACCTCGACGGCCGCCTGCAGGCGCGCTGCCAATACCAAGGTGAAGTCCTGCGCCTGCAGGAAGCCTTGAAAGCCCCCTTTGTGGAACCGGAGAACCCCATGACTGATGTTGATGCCGCCGCGGCGCTGGATGAGTTGCCGTTGAAACTGGTGTGCCAGGTCGGCACGCTGGAGCTGACCCTGGCGCAATTGCGCGAACTGGGCGCGGGCAGCCTGTTGCAGCTCAATACGCCGGGCGTGGACAGCGTCGACCTGATGGTCAACGGCCGTCGCGTCGGCCAGGGCCAATTGGTGAAAATCGGTGACGGCCTGGGCGTGCGCCTGCTGAGTTTCGCCACCCCATGACCGGTTATCAGCCGAACCTGATCGAGATCATCCTGGTCGTTGCGACGATCGGGCTGATCCCGTTGGCGGTGGTGACGCTCACCGGGTTCATGAAGATCTCGGTGGTGCTGTTCCTGATCCGCAACGCCCTGGGCGTGCAACAGACGCCGCCGAACCTGGTGCTGTACGGCATCGCATTGATCCTGTCGGTGTACGTGACCACGCCGTTGATTGGCGACATGTACCGGCAAGTGGAGGGGCGCGACCTCAACATCGAGCATGTCGAGCAACTCAAGGATTTAGGCGATGCCTTGCGCCCGCCGCTGCAGGCGCACCTCAAGCGTTTCGCGAATGAATCCGAGCGCGGCTTTTTCGTGCAGGCCACCGAGACTATCTGGTCGCCGGAAGCCCGTGCCGACCTGCGCGATGATGACCTGGTGGTGTTGATTCCGGCGTTCGTCAGCTCGGAACTGACCCGCGCCTTCGAGATCGGCTTTCTGTTGTACATCCCGTTCCTGGTGGTGGACTTGCTGGTGTCCAACGTGCTGATGGCCATGGGCATGTCGATGGTCTCGCCGAACCTGATCTCCATTCCGCTGAAGATCTTTTTATTCGTGTCCCTGAGCGGCTGGTCGCGCTTGATGCACGGTTTGATTCTGAGTTACGGCTGAGGCACGACCCATGGGCCAGGACGTATTCCTGTCATTGATGAAACAGGCACTGATGACCGTGCTGATGCTCTCCGCGCCAGCGCTGGGCGTGGCAATTATCGTGGGGTTGAGCGTGGGCCTGTTCCAGGCGCTGACGCAGATCCAGGACCAGACCCTGCCCCAGGTGGTGAAGCTGGTGGCGGTGCTGCTGACCATTGTATTCCTGGGGCCAGTCCTCGCCGGGCAAGTAGCGGAACTCGGTGGCCAGGTGCTGGACAACTTCCCAATGTGGACGCGCTGACCGCCCATGGATGCCAGCCTGACCGCGCAGTTCCTGGAGGTCGCCTACCCGGTGATCAGCTCCGCCTCGCTCGCCGCCTGCCGCGCCATGGGCGTGGTGGTGATCACCCCGGCGTTCAACCGCCTCGGCCTCACCGGCATGATTCGCGGCTGCGTGGCCGTGGCCATTTCCATCCCGATGTTTTTCCCGGTGTTCGAAGCGCTGACCTCGATGCCCGAACACGGCAGCGTGTTTATCGCCGGGTTGCTGATCAAGGAGTTCCTCATTGGCATTTTGATCGGCCTGCTGTTTGGTATTCCGTTCTGGGCCGCTGAAGTGGCGGGGGAATTGATCGACCTGCAGCGCGGCTCGACCATGGCGCAACTGGTGGACCCGTTGTCGTCCGGGGAATCCAGCGTGATGGCGACGTTGCTGACGGTGATGCTGATCACGCTGTTCTTCATGTCCGGTGGGTTCATCCTGATGGTCGACGGGTATTACCACAGCTACCAACTCTGGCCGGTCACCTCGTTTACCCCGGTATTCGCCAGCTCGGCATTGCTGGCGGTGTTGTCGATCCTCGACCAGATCATGCGCGTCGGCGTGCTGATGGTCTCGCCGTTGTTGATCGCACTGTTGGTGACTGACCTGATGCTCGCCTACCTGTCACGCATGGCGCCGAACCTGCACATCTTCGACCTGTCGTTGCCGGTGAAGAACCTGTTTTTCACGATCCTGATGGTGATCTACATCGGCTTCCTGATCCCCATGATGCTTGATCAACTGGCGGAGTTTCGCGGCACCGTCGAACTGCTCAAGACCCTGGCCGGCATGGAGTAGCCCATGGCCGATACCAGCGAAGAGAAATCCCAGCCGGCCACGGACAAGAAGCTCCAGGACGCGCGCAAGAAAGGCCAGGTCGCCAAGAGCCAGGACCTGGTGTCGGGCATGGTCATCCTGTTCTGCACGCTGTGCATCTCGATCCTCGCGCCCCGGGCCAAGGCCCAGGTCACGGCGCTGATCGACCTCACCGCACAGATCTACATCGAGCCGTTCGCCACGGTGTGGCCACGGGTACTCGACCATGCCGAGCAACTGGTGATCGGCATCACCTTGCCGGTGATGGCGGTGACCACTGGCGTGGTGATCCTGACCAACATCATCACCATGCGCGGCTTTGTGTTCTCAGTGGACCCGATCAAGCCCGAGTTCAAGCGCATCAACCCGGCGGAGGGCATGAAAAAGATCTTTGCCCTGCGCAACCTGGTGGAGTTCATCAAGGGCCTGATCAAGGTGCATGTATTGGCGATCGCGTTCTATGTGGTCGGCAAGCATGCGTTGCAGGCCTTGATGGAGTCGTCGCGTTGCGGCGCCGAGTGCATGGAATCGACCTTCTTCCTGGTGCTCAAGCCGCTGGTATTCACCGTGCTCTGCGCGTTCATCCTGGTGGGCGGGGTGGACGTGATGATGCAGCGCTGGCTGTTCGGCCGCGACATGAAGATGACCCGTAGCGAGACCAAGCGTGAACGCAAGGACATCGACGGCGACCCGTTGATCAAGAGCGAACGCCGGCGCCAGCGCAACGAGATGCAGGCCTTGGCCACCAAGCTGGGCTTGAACCGCGCGTCGATGATGATCGGCACCACCGACGGCTGGGTGATTGGTGTGCGTTATGTGCGCGGGGAAACGCCGGTGCCGGTGATTGTGTGCCGGGCCATGCCGGAGGAGGCGCTGTTGATGTTGCAGGAGGCGTATGACCTGGGCATTCCCCATGCGCCGGACAAAGGGCTGGCGGCGGAGATTGCGCGCAAGACCGTGCCGGGTGATCCGGTGCCGGATGCGTCGTTCCAGGCGGTGGCGGATTGGTTGGTCGCCGCGCGCCTGATCTGATTCAACGCATTTGAGCGGTGGTGTGTCAGTGTGTTATGGCTTGTCTACATCGTGATAGTCGCCGCCATACCCGTCGCCAACCCGCCAGATGATGTCGTGGTTGTCGTTGGTCCACTCCGACGGTTTCAGCGAGTACTTGTAGTCTTCCGAATTGCGGTTGTTGCCGTCGCCAATGTAATCCGGGTGATCGCGCCGATGATCGCCGCCACGGATACTCGAGCGCGCATCCCATTCTTCCTTGCGAAAGTCAAAGATGCTCTGGTCCTGTGGTGCATCGCGCTGGCCCCAGTCGGACAGGTAAGTCTGCAGCCACACATAAGCCTCATCACCGTTCGGCTTGAGCAGCCCGTCCTGCTTGAAGTCCTGGATCTGGTCCCAGTTCTGCATCGAAATCTTGTGCAGCTTGTGCGACTGCACGGTGCTGAGGATGGCGCCGACAAACGACAACGCACCGGAAATCAGGAAGCCCACCGGCCCGAGAAACGGAATGATGCGCCCCGTGACGCCGAGGGTGGTTAGGACACCGCCGCCTGCCGCGACTAGGCTGCTCACGCCACCGGCCATCGACAATGAACCCGAGGCGATTTTCACCGGGTCTTTTTCGCGCACGCCATCACGCAGGGTGAAGGCCGCCTGCACCACACTGATCACGCCGCCGGCGACGTCGGTAGCCATGCCAATCACCTTGATTGCACTGCTGGCGAACTTGGCGCCAAAGCCCGCACCGGCCACGCCGCCACGGCTGGCGATGCCTTTTTCGATGCCTTCCTGGACCTTCTTCGCGCCCTCATCGCTCCAGCCGCCGCTGTTGAGCACTTTGCCCACGTCCTTGCCGTCATCCATGGCCTGGTCGACGATCTCGAAGTATTTCTTCTGCACCGCTTCGGCGTCCTTGGGCAGGGCGTGGTAACCCTCGCCAGGCTTGGCCCACAGGTCGGGCAGCGAGCGGTCGAAGCCCATCAGTTTGTAGGCGTTGGTGCCACGCAGCTTGTCGTAGACCTTCAGGCCCAGGGTGGCGAAGTGGGAGCCGGTGCCGAGGAAACCGAGGAAGTCGTTGGCGATCCCCAGGCGTTTCATCGGCGTGTCGGCCAATTTGCCGCCTTGCCCCGCCAGTTGGTAGACGATCCGGCCCATGCCGATGGCGCCACCCACCGAGCCGAGCACGCCGTTGTCTTTAAGGAAGGTCAGGTTCTTCACGAATGCGCTGCGGTTCTCTTCGCTGAGGCTCGGCATGATCTCCTTGCTCACCGCGTGTTCGATGTCGCTGAAGCTGATCACGCCGTTTTTCTGCCAGGTATCGCCCAGGGAGATCATCGCCTTGCCGAAGTCGGCAGCAGCGCCTTTGTCCTTGAGCAACTGGTCGACGAACTTGGAATACACCCCCAGCGCCTGGCGCGGCAGGCCATCGGCACCGCCCTTGAGCATGGAAAGGATGGCCATGGTGTTGTCGGTGGTGGCCAGGGCGGTGTTGTCGTCGCTGATCTTGCTTGGGTCGTCCATCAGTTTTTCGACGGCGTCGGTGTAGCCGTCAATCTGCAGGTTTTGCAGGAAGTTGTCGGCCTTGGCCGGGTCGATGTCGGCCAGGGCGGTGTAGGCGGTCTGGATTTCCTGGGTGGCCAGCTCGGTCTTGCCGTCGTCCTGCAGGGCCTTGATGTATTGGGTGAAATTCTCCGAGGAGGTACTGTCGATCAGCTTCTGATGCACCTCGTCGACCTTGGCCTGGCCGCCGTCGACTTTGCCCAGGGCCGCATCGTGGTTGGCCTTGATGTCGGCCTGGATAGTGGAGTCGCCCAGCAGTTCGCTGATGGTCTTGTCGATGGATTGGGTGTCGAAGATGTTGTCGCGCACATCTCGCGAGGTCACGTCGATGGGCGTGGTGGCGATGCCCTGGTTGCCGAAACCATGCTCGGGAATGATCGACATGCCGTTGTCGGCCATGCTCTTGGCTTCCACCGCGCGCAGGAATTTGGCGCGCGGGTCATCCTTGCCGATGCTGCCGTCCTTGACCCCGGCGCGGTAGCTGTCCACCAGGGTTTTCATCGACAGGTCCTGCACGCTCAACGGGTTGCCGCTTTCGTCTTTTTCAGTGGTGGCGAGGTTGTCGACAGATACGTCCTTGAGCGGTGGCAAGCCGTTGTCGGCGCGCAGTTTGTCGACGTCGGTGGTCTGTTGGGCGATGTCGGTGCGATAGCCCGAAATCTGTTCGAACATCTGCGGGTTGGTGTCTTCGCTGACGACAATTTTCTCTTCGGCGCCACCCGGTTTGTGTTGGGTGAAGGCGATCAACCCTGGGCCGTAATCGCCCACGCCGCCGACGCTCATGATGTCTTCGGTGGATGCCAGGTAAGCATCCGGCCCTGCCAGGCTGTAGCCGTCGCCCTTGGCTTTTTCGATACCGGCCAGGCTCTGGCCCTTGGTGGTGTAGGCCGCAAAGGCTTCGGGGGTGATGTCCTTGGACACCACCAGCAGTTTGCCGTCGGCACCGTTTACCACCAGGATGCCGTCCATGGGCGCGTCGACCTTGCTGATGTCGCCCAGCTTGAGTCTGGCTTCGTCTTTGCGCAGCAGTTCCTGGCCGGGCAGGGACTGCGCATTCTTGATGTAGTCGAACGCTGGGGTGCCTTCGCTTTTGTGCACCGCCTGCAGGAAAGTGTAGAGGCTGCTGCCGGCGTTGGGGTCGGGGTTGCTCAGGTCCGCGCCGGGCTGCGGCAGGGCGGCCTCGGACTGGCTGATCATGTATTTCTTGCCCTGGTGTTCGAACAGGATCACTCCGGACTTGGGGTCTTCGGACACCACTTTGAGCTGGCTGAAATCCAGGTCGCCGGGCAGACGGGTGACTTCTTCAAAGCCCTTGGCTTTGCCGTCGTTGAGGGCCTCTTTGGTCACGCCGGCGTTGTTGTAGCTGGCAAACGCCTCGTGCGTGAGCGATTCGGCGATCACCAGGGTCTGGCCGTTTTCCATCTCGACCTTGACGACCCCGTCCTTGGCTTCGCCCACCGACTTGATGTTGGCCAGGCGCACGGTGGGGTCGTCTTCGCGCAACAGCTGCTGGTCAGGGTTGCCCAGGGCTTCACGGATTGCCTTGCCGGCCGGTGTGTCCTGGGTCTCGGCCAAGGTGTGCAGCAGGTCGTAGAGCGGTGTGCCCTCATCCGGCCCACCTTGGTTGACCGGCGCCACGGCATGGCCGAAATGCAGGCCCTTGAGCAGGTCGAAGCCTTCCTGGACCTTGTCCGCGCCTTCGCGGGTGATCTTGAATTTGCTGCCGTCCTGCTCGAAATAGATCACCCCGGCGTCCTTGTCTTCGGACACCACCTTGAGCTTGTCGATATCCAGCTTGGCGGGCAGGGCGGTGACTTCCTTGTAGTCGTCCGGCTTGAGCTGTTGATTGCTGGCCCCGGTGGCCGCCAGGGTCTTGGCCTTGTTCAGCGCCGCATCAAAAACGCGCTCCGACGCACGGGTTTCACTGACGCGGGGCGAGGCGGCTTTCTCGGGTCGGTTGATCATTCTTCAGTCCATGTGAGTGGGGGCGCACGAGGACTCGATACTAGGTGTTGGCGGGGGGTAAAAAGACGGCTTTTGGCAAGATCGCACAAGCTTTCACAGCTGTGAAATACCCCTGTCATCTCTGTAGTGAACGGGGCTGTTGTGGTGAGCTGGGCTGTTGTGGTGAGCGGGCTTGCCCCGCGCTGGGCTGCGAAGCAGCCCCAATTCAGTCACCACATATTTCCAGTTAGAACCGGGCCGTCTTGTTTTAGGGCCGCTTCGCGCCCCAGCGCGGGGCAAGCCCGCTCACCACAACAGCCCCGCTTACCACAGAAAGCCCGCTCAAGGACATCGAGATACATCCAGTCACCAAGTGACACTGGCCCATCTCAAATCAGCCGCTAGCGTTAATGTTCTCAAGGACTTCCCCAGGAGCAACGGATTTGCGCCCAGCCCCTCAATCCCACCGCCTGCGTCACGGACGCTATTCGGAACACGGCCGCAGTTACCTCGTCACCATCGTCGTCCATAACCGCCAATGTCTATTTACCGACTTGTTCCTGGGGCGCTTGCTGGTTGCCGAATTCCGGAACACCCACGAGTTGGGCCTGATCGAATCCCTGGCTTGGGTCATCATGCCCGACCATATCCACTGGCTATTCGAACTGAAGCAAAAGACCCTGAGCGATGTAATTCGACGTATCAAGTCACGTAGCACGCTGACCATCAACCGTCGTCGACGAAGCAAGGAGCGTGTCTGGCAACCCGGCTATCACGATAGAGCGGTGCGCGTGGAGGATGATCTTCGCAAGATGGCCCGTTACATCATTGCCAATCCGTTGCGGGCAGGGTTGGTTGAGCGGGTTGGGGATTACTCGCTGTGGGATGCGGCTTGGCTTTGATTGAGCTCCAGTTGAGGGTGGTTGGGGCTTGAGGCTTGGGGCTTGTAATTGTGGTGAGTGGGGTTGTTGTGGTGAGCGGGCTTGCCCCGCGCTGGGCTGCGAAGCGGCCCCAATCCGGTCACCGCATGTTTCCAGGTAGAACCGGGCCGTCTGGTTTTAGGGCCGCTTCGCGCCCCAGCGCGGGGCAAGCCCGCTCACCACGACAGGCCCGCTCATCACAACCACAACAGCCCCACTCACCACAACAAGCCCGCTCACTACAGAAAATCATTCCAGATTGACGTTTCTAGCGGTGCTGGAAGCGGGGCAGGGAGGCGATGCGCAATTTGGGCTCCTGAAGCCGCGCCAAATCCGTCGCAATCTGCGCCCGCCAAAAATGCGCGCCGGACAATTGCGCATCCACCCACGCCTGGCGCAGCAGCACTTTGGCCTTGTCCACCGAGCCGAAGTGCGCCTGGCGCAGGGTCAGTTGTGCCTTGATGCGCAACATCTGCGGTGCGAACCAGCGTTCGTGGCGGCCGACGGCCAGTTGCAGGGTGTCTTCCAGTACTTCCAGGGCGAGTTTTTCCAGGCCCAGGCGTGCCAGGCCCAGGGCGTATTCACAACGCAGCAAGCTATAGAGCTGGCTGTCACCCTGGCCTTGCAGGTGATGCAGGGCTTCGCCCAGTTGCGGCACGCCGGCTTCCGGCGAGCCTTCGCGGATCAGCAGGATGCTTTCAAAGCACAGGCGAAATTGCCGCCAGATATGCAGGTCCTGGCCGGTGGTGCTGTCTTGCAGCAACCCCAGGTAGTAGCGCACTTTCGGCAGGTTGGACGCCAGCAACGCCAAGGGGATTGCGCCCAGGCACAGCGTGTACCAGAGGGTTGCCGGGTGATCGAGGGAGATGGCTTCGTCGACGCACTGGCCGATCAGGCGCAGTGCCGGGTCGACATCGCCTTCGAGCAGCTGCACCTTGGCCTTGAGGCAGCGCGCGGCGATGCGTTGGTCGAAGTGCACGTCGATGATGTGCGAGCGCGGCGCCGACGGTGAGCCGAGGGCTTCGTCGATATTCTGCCGAGCGCCCAGCAGGTCACCCATGTGGAACAGCGCCACGGCGCGCATGCGCTTGCCGAGCAGTTGGTGGCTGCCGCTGCTGTTCAGGGCGATGTAGCGCTCGGCCAGTTCCAGCGCTTCGGTGTACTGGTTGCAGCCGCAGCGGTCGGTCCACAAACCCCACAACGCGCGCAATTTGTGCTCGGCATCACCGAGGTCGCGGGCGTCTTCGCGCACCTGGCGCCAGGCTTCGCGCATTTCGCTGCCGGTGCCGTAGGTGAGCATCAGCACACTGGCCAGGGCGGTCTGCAACAACATGCGCTGGCGCAACGGCAGTGGGACGAGGCCGTCGCTGGCCAGGCCTTTATCGACCCAGGTGCGGCACTCGCTGACCAGGGACAAACGTAACCACAGCGGCACGCCACCCAGGGTCAGTTCAATACCCAATGCCAAGTCGCCGCTGGGCGAATAGGCCCAGTCGAGCGCCGCACGGATGGTGTTGATTTCCGGGCCGTAGAGCGCCAGCCAGGTTTCCGGCGACAAGCCGTCCAGGGTCTGCCCGGCTTCCTGCAGCATGCCGAGGGCATAGCGTGCATGGCGTTGGCAGGTTGAGCGGGTTTCGCCTTGTTCGCTGAGTTTTTCCAGGGCGTAGGCGCGGGTGGTTTCCAGCAGGCGATAGCGTTTGAGCGCCTTGGACTCACCGGCGATCAGCAGTGACTTGTCCATCAGGCTTTCGAGCAGGGGCAGGGCGTTGCGCGGGTCGAGGCTGCTGCTGGCGGTCATCGCCTTGACCGCTTCCAGGGTGAAGGAGCCGGTGAACACCGCGAGCTGACGCAGCATCGCCTGTTCATCGCCACTGAGCATGGCGTAGGTCCAATCCAGGGTGGCGCTCAAGGAGCGATGGCGGGCGAGGGCGGTGCGTCGGCCAGTCATTTGCAGGCGGAAGCTACCGTCGAGCAGGCCCACCAGGTCCTGGATGCCAAAGGTGCGCACGCGGGCGGCGGCGATCTCGATGGCCAAGGCGTTGCTGTCGAGCTTGCGGCAGATCGCACAGACCGCCGCGACATCGGCATCACCGAACACAAAGTCGGGGTCGAGGGCGCGCACCCGCTCCACAAACAGGCGCACACCGGACCAGGCGAGGGCTTCATGGGCGCTGAGGCTGGCGTGTGCGTCGGGCACTTGCAGCGGTGCCAGGTCGTGAACCCGTTCACCGTCGGCGCGCAGGGGTTCGCGGCTGGTGGTCAGCACATGGCATTGGGGCGCGCTGCGCAGCAGGGTTTCCACGGCGTCGGCGGTGGCCGGCAGCACGTGTTCGCAGTTGTCCAGCACCAGCAACAGACGCCGATTGGCCAGGCTGGCGGCCACGCCGTGCAGTGGGTCTTCGCTGACCGTCTGGATGCCCAGGGCGCTGGCGAGCATACCGGCCACCCATTGCCCGCTGGTGGCGGGGGCCAGGTCGACAAAACAGCTGCCCAGGTTGAGTTCACTGGCCAAGCGCTGCGCCACGGCCATGGCCACGGTGGTCTTGCCGATGCCGCCGGGGCCGGTGAGGGTGACGAAGCGCTGGCTCATGACCTGGTCGGCCAGGCTGGCGATCAAGGCGTCGCGGCCGATCACTTCAGCTGTCGACGTCGGCAGGTTGGGCTCATCCACCCGCACATAAGGCACCGGCAGGTGCTCTTCACCGGGAGCCAGTACCGTGACGGGCGCCACAAAACGATAACCCCGACCCGGCACCGTGACGATGTAGCTGAAGTTGCCATCGTCACCCAGGGCCCGGCGCAGCGCGACGATCTGCGCGCGCAGGTTGCATTCCTCCACCACCACCTTGGGCCAGGCGAAGGAGATCAGTTCGGATTTCTCCAGCAGTTCGCCGGCGCGGGTCACCAGGGCAATGAGCAGGTAGAGCGCACGGCTGCCGAGGGTCACCGGCTCGCCGTTACGCAGCAATACGTGCTGCCTTGCCAGGAGTAGGAAAGGGCCGAAGCCAATGGTGCTGTCCGGTGTGGCCGGCGTGGGGTGGTCTGCGTCCAGGAAGGACACTGCGTGGTTCTTGCTCGAGCTCATCAAATCGTCCTTTTTATAGTCGGGCTTGTTTTCGGCGATCAGGCCGTTCGCCCTTTTTGGGGTGCAGATGTGCAGCAGCAGTCTTGGAAAGTTGATGTCGATCAAAAGGTCGGAAGGCCGCCCTCCTTTGGGGCGTGGTGGTTTTTATAGGTGGATCGCCGGCCATGCTTCAGGGGATGAGACTGTCTCAGAGCTGAAACATTTTATTACCAGAAACACGGATAAAGCAGAATGTATGCCAGTTGGCATGTAACAAACATGACAACAACCGTATGAAATTTATGGTGATTTTTGCGGTCGTCGGCGGCCCGTAAGAGCCGTCGTTCGGAAAGGCGAATATTTCTAATTGTGTCGTTCGGGATGCCGAATAAACCGCCGGGGTTTTGGCAATGTTTTATTGACTGTGTATCGAACTGTATCCCCGCCCCATCCTGATACACCCGCATGACGTTCTATCGCGTTCGCGACACAGACCGGATACACGCCTGGCTTTAACTCTGCACACCAGCTGGCGCAGGCGGTCACCGACCCCAAGGCGCCCTGGCCACACTCAGTCAAGCCAGGAGACTCACCCCATGAAGCGTCCTTACGCAGCCCTCGCGGCAACCCTCGCCCTGTCCCTCAGTGCCTTCGCGGCCGTGGCCCATGCCGATGAACCCAAGCCCCAGGAAAAATGCTTCGGCGTGGCCCTGGCCGGTGCCAACGATTGCGCCGCAGGCGCTGGCACCTCGTGCGCCGCCACCTCCACCACCGACTACCAGGGCAACGCCTGGGTGCTGGTGGACAAAGGCACCTGCACCCAGATCAAGACCCCTAAAGGCTTCGGCAGCCTGACGGAGCAGCCGTGATCCAGCGCCTGCTCCCCGAAGCCCTGCTGTTGCTGGTGGCGCGGGTGGCGATTGCGGCGGTGTTCTTCCTGTCGGGGCGCACCAAGGTCACGGGGTTTCTTGAGCTCAAGCCGTCGACCTACACCCTGTTCCGTTCGGAGTACGCCTTGCCGCTGATCCCGCCGGACTGGGCTGCGCACCTGGCGACTTATGCCGAGCACCTGTTCCCGCTGTTGCTGGTGCTGGGCCTGCTGACCCGTCCGGCCGCCGCCGCGCTGCTGGGCATGACCCTGGTGATCGAGGTGTTTGTGTACCCCGCCGCCTGGCCGGTGCACCTGACCTGGGCGGGCTTGTTGTTGCCGCTGCTGGCGTACGGCGGTGGAGCCTGGTCGTTGGACCGCCTGATCTTGGGCAAACGTTCTTAACTTTGATGGAGATTTCCAATGCGTATGCTTTCTTCCCTGGCCATTGCTATGGCCCTGACTGTCCCGATGCTGGCCCAGGCGGCCGATGCTCCGCAGCCTGGCACCGGTAAAAGCGTAGTGATCGTGCCCGGTTCGTTTGTCGACGGTTCCGGCTGGCGGGTGGTGCACGACATCCTGATTCACAAGGGCTACAAGGTCACCGTGGTGCATCAGGGCCACGAGAGCCTGGCCGCCGATGTGGCCGAGGCCCGCGAAGTACTGGAGCAGCAAGTCGGCCCGGTGGTGCTGGTGGGGCAAAGCTCCGGTGGCGGGGTGATCTCGATTGCCGGCGACCGCGACAAGGTCAAGTCGCTGGTCTACGTCTCGGCGTTGCAGCCGGAAGTGGGCGAGAACATGGCCCAGTTGATCGGCTCGATGCCGGCGCCCAGCGATGACATCAAGGCCAGCCGCGACGGCCATCTGTTCTTCGATCGCACCAAGTTCAACGCCGACTTTGCGGCCGACCTGACCACCAACCGCACCGACTTCATGGCCGCCTCCCAAGTACCGGCGACCGCTGCCTTGTTCGGCGGCACCGTGTGGGCCGCGGCCTGGCACAAAAAACCGACCTACGCCGTGGTCTCCACCGAAGACCGTGCCCTGAGCCCGGACCTGCAGCGCTGGATGTACAAGCGCGCCGGTTCCAAGGTCACCGAAATCAAGGCCAGCCACTCGGTGTACATCTCCCAGCCTGAGGCTGTGGCGAAGGTCATCGAAGACGCTGCGTCCGTTATCAAGTAATTCACCCCAACCCCGGAGAAACACCCATGAACACTGCACTCAAATCCCGCCTGAGCCTCGCTGCCGCTGCTGCCCTGATCGCCATGGCTTCGGCTTCGTTCGCCACCGCTGCCAGCGCTGCTGATCAGCAGGAAAAACCCGGCCGCTGCTACGGCGTCAACACCTGCAAAGGCACCAGCCTGTGCGCCACCGCCAAGAACGACTGCAAAGGCCTCAATAGCTGCAAGGGCGAAGGCGTGATCGTCAAGACCCCGTCCGAGTGCCTCAAGGCCGGCGGCACCCTGACCGAACCGAAGTAATCCACCCGGCGGGCCCTGTGTGGGCTCGCCACTTATTCTTTGCGGAGATCCGCCATGTCGACATCCAACCCGCACTTTTCAGGCTACGGCCTGGGCCTGCGCAAGGAGCATTACTGCGACTTCCTGGAGACCTCGGTGCCCGTGGATTTCGTCGAGGTGATCTCCGAAAACTTCATGGTCGCGGGCGGCCAGCCCCGGCACATTTTACGTCAGGTGCGCGAGCGCTACCCGGTGGCGCTGCACGGTGTGTCCATGTCCATCGGCACCGCCGAAGGGCTGGACGGGGATTACTTGAAGCGCCTCAAGTCGCTGGTGGATGAAGTCGAACCGCTGTTCGTGTCCGACCACCTGAGTTGGTCGCGCAGCGGCGGCTTCAACTCCCATGACTTGCTGCCAGTGCCGTACACCGAAGAGGCACTGGACCGGGTCTGCGCCAACATCCAGCAAGCCCAGGACGTGCTGGGCCGCACGATGTTGTTCGAGAACCCGTCGAGTTACCTGGCGTTCGAAGGCGCCTCCATGACCGAGTGGGAATTTATCGCGGCCATGGCCCGGCGCACTGGCTGCGAGCTGCTGCTGGACGTCAACAATGTGTTCGTCAGTGCCAGCAACCACGGTTTCGACGCCCAGGCGTTTCTCAAGGGTATTCCCGCCGAACGTGTGCGCCAGGTGCACCTGGCTGGCCACAGTCAAGGCCGTGACATCTTGATCGACAGCCATGACAGCCCGGTGTGCACCGGCGTCTGGGAGCTGTACGCCCAGGCCATGACCCGACTGGGGCCGGTGGCGACCATGATCGAGCGCGACGATGAGATCCCGCCACTGGCCGAGCTGCTCCAGGAATTGGCCATGGCGCGCACGTTGGGAGCGCAACGATGAACCTGGCACAGCTACAACAGACCTTTCGCAGCTGGTTAGTGAGTGCCTCGGATGAATCCGCGCAGGCGCTGGGCAATCATCACGCCGGCCTGGCGGTGTACCAGAACAACTACCGCGCGCAGTTGGTGGGGTGCCTGGAACAGGCATTTCCCAACCTGCGCCGTTGGGTCGGGGAAGAGGCCTTCCTGGCGGCGAGCATCACCCATATCGACAACCATCCGCCCCACGCCTGGACGCTGGACGCGTATCCGGAGGGCTTCTACGCCACCTTGAAGGCGGTGTTCCCGCGCAACCCGGATGTTCATGAACTGGCCTGGATCGAGTCGGCCCTGAACGAAGCCTTTGTCGCCGCCGATGCACAGCCGTTGGCCCTGGAGGTCCTGGCCGAGCTGGATTGGGACACGGCCGTGTTGCAGTTGACGCCGTCGTTACGCTGCCACGCCCTGACCACCAATGCCGAGGCCATCTGGTCGGCGCTGTGGCAGGAAACGCCCACGCCGGAAGCGGTGATGCTGGAACAGGCGGGTGGCTTGCTGGTGTGGCGACGCCAATTCACGTCGCGTTTGCGCCAGGTGGATGCGCTGGAACTACTGGCCGTGCAACAGCTACAGGCCGACGGCAGTTTCGCCGGGCTGTGTGAGTTCCTGGTGCAGCGCCTGGGGGAAGAAGCGGGTGTGATGCAGGCAGGGGAATACCTGGCCGGTTGGCTGGGCAGTGAATTAATAGTGGGAGTCCGTCATGTTTGATCGTCGTGGTTTTTTGCTGTTGGCAGCGGTGGTGATGGCCGCACCGGCATTGGCCGTGCAGCAGGTGAGTACCGATGACGGCGAGATCCGTTATGAAGCCTTCGGGCCGGAGGAGGGCCGGGCGATCATCTTGCTGGCGGCGGATGTGAACGCTTTTGCCACGGTCAGCGGACCGTTGGCGGCCCAAGGTTTCCGGGTGATCGTCCCCAACCTGCGCGGGCAGGATGAGGCGGCGCAAGGCCAGGATGTGCTGGAACTGATGAACGCGCTGCATATCCCCGAGGCGGTGTTGGCGGGTGTGGAGGCGGGTGGGCGCGTGGCCGTGCGTGCCGCTGGGTTGAAACCGAGCCGCTGTGTGGGCCTGGTCACCTTGAACAGCGCACCCCAGGCCGGTTTCGCCGAAACGGTAGAGGTGATGGCCAAGACCGGGCACTGGCGAACATGAAAATACTGACAGCCAGCCAATCCAGCACTGAAAAAATTCGCCGCAGCCCTTAATCTAAACGCCTTTGTCACCTGCGCGGATTGTCCATGTCTTCTGTTGCCGATGGGTTGCCCCTCAATAAACGCCTGCCGGCCGTGATGGCGATCTCCCTGGGGATCGGCATGGCGACCCTGGACACGGCCATCGTCAACACGGCGTTGCCGACCCTGGCCGAGGGGATTGGCACCGATTCCGCCTCGGTGATCTGGGTGGTGAACGCCTACCAGTTGGCGATCATCGCCACGGTGTTGCCGTTTGCGTCCCTCAGTGATGTGTTGGGGCATCGCCGGGTGTACCTCGGCGGGTTGCTGCTGTTTATTGTCTCGTCGCTGTTTTGCGGGCTGGCCGGGTCGCTGGTCACCCTGACGGCTGCGCGGGTGGTGCAGGGGCTGGGCGCGGCGGCGATCATGAGCGTGAACACGGCGCTGCTGCGGCATATCTACCCGTCAAAAATGCTCGGTCGGGGGCTGGGTTACAACTCGCTGGTGGTGGGGTTGGCGTTTACCCTGGGGCCGACCGCCGCATCGGCGATTCTGTCGGTGGCGACCTGGCACTGGCTGTACCTGATCAACGTGCCCTTGGGCTTGCTGGCACTGGCGTTGGGCCTGCGTTCATTGCCGACCCTGCCGATGACCGGGCACGCGTTCGATCGCCTTGCCGCTGTGTTGTGCGCGGGACTGTTTGCCTTGCTGGTGCTGGGTTTGGGCACGGCGGTGCACGGCGCCCAGGGCGCCTTGACCTTGGGCCTGATCGCCGTGGCGCTGGTGTGCGGCGCATTGCTGCTGCGGCGCCAGGCCGGGCACCCGGCGCCGATGCTGGCGCTGGACCTGTTCAAGCGCCCGGTGTTTGCCTTGTCTTCCCTCACTGCCATTTGCGCGTTCAGCGCCCAGGGCCTGGCCTTTGTGTCGCTGCCGTTCCTGTTGCAGGCGGTTCTTGGGCATAGCCAGGTGGAAACCGGTTTCCTCATGACGCCGTGGCCAGCGGTTGTGGCAGTAATGGCGCTGGTGGCGGGGCGCCTGGCCGACCGCGTGAACCTGGGCGTGCTGTGCGGCATTGGCCTGTTGATGCTCAGCGTGGGCATGGCCGCGCTCGCGACCCTGGGCAGCGGTGCTTCGGCGTTTGATATCGGCTGGCGCATGGCACTGTGTGGCGCGGGTTTCGGCTTCTTCCAGTCACCCAATCTCAAGGCCTTGATGACCAGTGCGCCGTTGGCCCGCAGCGGCGGGGCCAGTGGCATCGTGGCGATTTCGCGGTTGTTGGGGCAGACGTTGGGCGCGTCCTTGGTGGCCTTGTGTTTCCACCTGTCCCTGGGCAGCGGGCCGCAATATGCACTGTGGCTGGGCTGCGGGTTTGCCTTGGTCGGTGCGGTGGCCAGTGGTCTGCGGTTGTTTCCCTATGGGAAAAAGGTCTGATTAAGGCTACCGTGGCGACCTGAATATTTCGGGATGTTTCCAGATTTATGTCCAGCCTGGCCCTCCGCACCGCTGATACCCACTCCCGCCGCGCCGCGCTGACCCTGGCGTTATGCCTGCCCAGCGACGTGTTGCTCTACCTGCTGCTGCCGATGGAATCCCAGGCCTTCGGCATCACCCTGGCCCAAGCCGGTGTGCTGCTGGCGGCCAACCGCCTGGTGCGGATTTTCGGCTACCGCCATGTGCTCAATTTTTACGCGCGTAACGGCGACCGCCTGACCTGCATGATCGCCGCCGGCGCCGCCACCCTGTGCGCCGTGGGCAACTCGCTGCTGTCCGGCTTCGCCGCCTTGCTCTGCCTGCGCCTGGTGTGGGGCCTGTGTTTTGCTGCGTTGAACCTGTCGACCCAAGTATTGGCCACCTCGGAACCCGCCGGTGCCGCACGCCGGGCCGGGCGTTCCCGCGCGCTCATCGCCCTGGGGCCGATGCTGGCGTTGCCCCTGGGCGGCTGGCTGACATTGATGGCCGGCCCGCGTCCGATCTTTCTGATTCTGGCCGGCTGCTGCCTGGTGGGCTTGTGGATGGCGCGCGGCTTGCCTACGGTCGGGCATGACTTGCACAGCACGCCGGGGCGGCGCTTCAAGTGGCCGGACAGCGTGGCGATGTGGTCGTTTATCGAGGGGGTGGCGCTGGACGGCCTGTTTATCTTCGGGCTGTCGATCCAGGCGCAGAAGCTGCTGGGCGGCGATGCGGTGCTGATCGCCGGTGGCCTGATGGCGCTGCGGTACGTCTCGGAAATGCTCCTGAGCCCCCTGGGCGGTCGCGCGGCCCAGCGGTTTGGCGCGACCTCGATGCTGTTGCTGTTTTCGTTCCTGAGTGCCCTGGCCCTGACCGCGTTCGGCAGCTACTGGGTGATTGTCGGCGCGGCGGCGGTGCTGGTGCTGCGTGCGCTGCAACTGCCGCTGGTGACGACCCTGGTGGCCGAGCGCAACCCCGGTTCCATGCGCGTGTCGGCGCTGGCTTCGAATGCCGTGTGGCGCGATATCGGCGCAGGCCTCGGGCCCTTGCTCGCCGGCTTGCTGCTGCCGATCGCCTCGGCGCCGTGGGTGTTTGGCCTGGCCGGTGCGGCGATTGCTGTCAGCGCGGTGTTCTGCTGGCGGGCAAAGATTTCCAACTGACGATGTGAGGGTGTGCGTGTCCCATCAAGAAGACTTCGTAGGCGTGCTGGACAAGGCGTATCGACACTGGACCGGGCAGGGACTGCCGGCCCCCGACCACCTCGACCCGCAACAGCGCCTGGCCTGGCTGCACCGCGACGCGCCCTACAGCCTGCTCGCCCATGACGGCGCCGCAGACCCGCGTTTTACCTACGTGAATGACTGCGCGTTGCAGTGCTTCAAATACCCGCGCGAGCGCTTCATCGGCATGCCTTCACGCTTCAGCGCCTCGGAACTCGACCGCGCCGCGCGCCAGGTGCTACTGGAGCAAGTCACCGCCAACGGCATCGCAGCCGGTTACAGCGGTTGGCGCGTAGATGCCTTTGATCAGCCCTTCATGATCCACGCCGGGGTAGTCTGGACCCTGCTCGACGACGCCGGGCAACTCTGCGGCCAGGCCGCGCTGTTTTGGCCCGACGCGCAACGCATCGGCGTGCTGGCCTAAGCGCTTTTAAAGGCCTGCAGCCAGGCGGGGTCGAACCGGGTCTGCTCGGGATCGATCCCCAGCGCCTGCATCTTGGCCTTATGCGCCTCGACCTCAGCGACCAGTTGCACCTGGGCGCTGGAGTTGGCGTCCAGCTCATGCATCTGCGTCAGGCCCAAATGATAAAAACGCAGCACCTTGATCGCCGTCGGGTCATTCGCCTGCACCCGCTCGGTGACCTTGTGCATCACATTGGTCACGCTCATCAGGTTGCGCTTGAGCTGCCAGCCATACACCGCCGCCGCCAGCCACGGCTGGCTCCAGAACGGCCCGCGCACCAGCGCCACCGTAATCAGCACCCCGGCGAACACACCGCCGACATTAAAGCGGAAATTATCCCCGCCAGGCTCGCCAAACAGCATCACCGCCAGGCTCGACAGCAACATCGCCAAGGCCAGGAACAGCACCGCCACCATCAACGTGCTGCGCCGGGTTTGTTGGCGGAAGGTGACAGGGTCACAGGGTTTGAGCTCGAACATCCGGTTCATGCCTCCAGAAGGGGCGGGCATCATCTCACGCCTGGGCAAACAAGTTGAACGATGGCGCAAGGCGGTTTCTCTAAACCTGTGTAGACCCTTTGAGGTGAACCATCATGTCCGAGTACAACCAGCCACCGCCCGGCACCCCAAACCCTGACCGCACACCCGGAGAAGAAGAGCGCGACAACGATGCGTTGCGCCCCAACGACCCGGCGGAGCGTCAGGACGACGACGTGGAACGCGTCGAGGAAGACCTGGAAAACCTGCACGACAAGGCCCGCCCACTCTGAACGAGGAGAACCCCGTGAGTAACCCCCCCAAAGGCCCGGCTTCGGGCGAGCATGCCAGTGGCAAGGATGAATTGGGGTTCGACCCGGATTCGCCGGATGTGGCGGATCCGCAGGTGGACCCGGTAGGACCGGCGATTGCGCCGTTGGATAAGGAAAAGAAGGACAAGGAGGGGAGGAAGCCGCCATATGACCCGTTGGGCGACTTGAAGCCTTGAGTCTGTGCGACCTTCCCACACCTGCATCCTGCATGAGGTAAGGAGTTGACCTGCACCAGTCAGTCACTGACCATTGGTCGCCCACATGCCAGACGGCTGTAGCGGGGAGCGCGACCTGGAGTTCCTGACCTTCCTGCGCTATGTGTGGAATTTCGACCGTGACTCGCGCCCTGGCATCGAGAAAACGCGTCCGGCGGTGGGGCCAGAGGTGCCTACTGTCCAGTTGCAAAATCGCCGGCAAATAGAGGCGTTGCTCAAGGGTTTTCCAGCCGCGCCGCCAGTGTTTTTTGCCAAGCCAGGGAGTACGGATGAACCAGACGGAGATTCAACCGATCGCTCACCTACCGCCACAGATCGCTGACCTTGAGAACGCGGCGTTGGCTGAGGGTTTCAGGTTTCTTACCCGATTGATCTCGGAGTGGCACTCAGGCGCCAATCGCTTCGATGCGCCTGGAGAGTGCCTGATGGCAGCTTATTTGAACGAGCGATTGGTGGGGATCGGGGGGCTTTCAGTTGATCCCTACGCTGGGGCCAGTGTCGGGAGGTTGCGACGTGTATACGTGGTGCCTAGTTCTAGGGGGCAGTATGTTGGTCTGAGGATGGTGAATGCGCTGGTTGTTCATGCTGCTTTGCACTTTAGAAGCGTGAGGCTTAATACCGATACTGTTGAGGGAAGCCTGTTTTACCTGCGTTGCGGCTTTGTCGGGGTAGAGGATGGGGATGCGACTCATAGGATGGAGTTGGGCAATGATTGATGTTGGTAGGTTTCGGCCAGAAGCTGACATTTGCGAGCTGATAAATGTCACCGTTCGCAGTGGCTGCTTTTCCGCAACTGCGAAATCAACGCTTCGAGTGGCGATGCTTCTGTTAACTCTGAGGATACAACCTCGCCGCCACGAGCAATGACATCCAAGGTTGTATCCTGGAACGTAACCACCCAATGCCTCGCGCCCAATGTCCGCCAGTAGTTCGTTTCTTCAGTGCCTGTCAGTTCGTTGAAAGAGTATGGCTGCAAGCCGCTCGCCACGTAGCGATGGTGCCCCAAGCCTTGATCATTGATGGGGGCCAGGCGATGGTCTATAAGCCCCGTAAACCTCACAACGGCAATCGTTTCGTTTCCCGGTCGGAAGTATGCCACCCAGAGGCTACCTGACGCTGCCAGTATCGCGGGTGATTCAGGAGTACCCAACTCGGGAGCGATGCACCAGATTGAGGATGTGACGTTTGGCATTTTTCCTATCACCTTAATGCCAGAGCCAGGAGGGGGTTCAGCAAGGTAATAGTATGTCTTTTTGCGACGTTTTCTACCTCTCGCGAAAGGCTGAAATCGGCCAGCTGTGACCTTTGATAGAGCAGGCTTACCCACGAGGAGGCTTATTCAGCAGCGCACATACTCTTTGAGTTGTGTCATCTGCGCTATCGGGAACGACTATGGAAATGCCTAAATAGTGTTCAAGGTGCAGCGTAAGCGTGTGTTCGTCCACCAACAGATCCCAGTAGCGCTGGTCTAGACCATCAAGCTTCTCCTTCCAGCGACCGCCCAGCCCTTGCTCAAGAACCTGGGCCACCTCCTCGAAAAGCTCCCAGTCGGCTTTTCCTGATACTTCAATTGTCGCCATTCTTCACCTCACTACTGGCAGTCCCCGATTCTGCTGGCTTCTGCGGATAGCCGCAACGTATCGATAGTCGTCGTTAGGATTTGGCTGCTCTTGGCCGATTTCTGCCCATTGCGAGAGGCAGAAAACGGCCAAAAGCAGACACTGACGTCGAGGTACAGGACCCGCATTTTAGCCTGACAGGATTCAGCATCGCAGGTGATAGACACGCTAGTGGCCACATAGTAGCATCGAGCAAGAAAATCATAATAATGTATTGGAAGGGAGTCTGATATGGCGTTAACCAACTCTTATGTGCAAGTGTATGGGCAATTACCTGATCTTTTCAGCCGCATACGCGAAGCTGGCGCTCCAGACAAGTTTACTACTCAGCATTTGAAAGACTGGGGATATACGTCATCAAATTTCCGCGCTGTTATTCCTTTGTTAAAATCTTTGGGTTTTCTAGCTCCCGATGGCTCTCCCACAACCAGATATCACGACTATCGTAATAACGCACAATCGGCAAGTGTAATGGCGGAAGCATTAAGAGAAGCTTATGGTGATTTATTCAATATCAAAGCTAATCCAACGCAAAGTGATAGGACCCTAATCGAGGGGAAATTCAAAAGCTCGCACAACGCCACACCAAACACCGCAAAAATGATGGCGAGCACTTTTTATTCTTTATTAGGCCTCGCGGACTTGTCCAGCTCTGCAAATCAGAGCAGCAGTCCACTGGAGAACACTCGAGCACAGCCTGCGGATCCACAACCAGTTCAACTGAGTGAACACCAACACAAGTCCACACGACCTTCTCTTCATTACAATATTCAGATCCACCTGCCTGCGACGAAAGACATCGAGGTTTTCAACGCAATTTTTAAATCCCTAAAGGAGCATCTGCTTGACTGACCTCAAAAAAGATCTGCGGGACTTTATGTTTAGGGGGATTATGTTTGAATCTGAGGCTGGCCAATTTCAATCGGCTGGCATACAGGTCGGTGCCGATCAAGGAGATGCAGAAGAAAGACTGTTGTCCGAGGGGCTGTCCGTTTTCGGTATTTCCAGAAGAAATAATGCATTAGAAATGGCTAGATTATATGCAATTTTGCATTGCTTTGAAAACGAAGTTCGATCATTGATTAGTGAGACCCTAGAAGAAAAAGAAGGACCTGACTGGGCAGACAAACTACCCGCCAAAGTCCGCCAACATGCTACATCCAGGCAAAATACCGCACTCACTGATTCATGGCTAGAAGGAGAGAAGTCAGACATTTTAGGCTTCGTTGATTTTGGGCAGCTATCCTCAATCATTTTAGAGAAATGGATCTATTTTGAAGCCCTAATGCCCTCCCAGCATTGGTTAAAGCAGAGAATGGATGAGCTGGAAAAGTCAAGAAACTTTATAGCCCATAATCGCATGCTCTTACCTAGTGAGTTCCAACGAATTTACATGTATATAGCTGACTGGAATAAAGTTATTGGACTATAAAAAATAACCCAGAAAAGCCAATAGAATAGATTGTGTATCATCGGGAAGCCGTAATTTTTAGATAGCGTCTCACAATCGCTCTGGACGTTTTCTGCTTCTGGCCAACGACTTCAATGGCAGAAATTTCCCTAGTTTGGTAAACATCTGGCGGCGGATATTGGCCGAGAGCTGTAACTTACGAACGACTGCTTTCGGCCATATAACGGACCCTTGGATTGAAAACATAATTCGGTACTTCAATGACAGCCATTTCCATCGTACGGATAAGAATTACGTAGCTAATGAGAGATTCGACAGTTGCCGTTTAGGGTAAACCTGAATTAGATTAGCTCTATAGCGAAGCGATATAAAATACAACCATTAGTCACCACAGCCATGCAGGGAGCGCTCAACGTATGGAAAAAAGATATCAAGTATTTGTAAGCTCGACATTTATAGATTTACAAGAGGAGAGGCAGGAGGTTATGCAAGCCCTCCTTGAGTTAGATTGCATGCCGTCTGGTATGGAGTTGTTTCCAGCGACTAATGACGATCAGTGGAGCTTAATAAAGCAGGTTATTGATGATAGCGACTATTACATTGTTGTTCTCGCAGGTAGATATGGATCAATCAGTTCGACCGGACTAAGCTATACAGAAATGGAGTACAGATACGCGCTAGAGACAGGAAAGCCAATCATAGGTTTTGTTCATAGCGCTGTAGAAGATCTACCTGCAAAATACAGTGAAGCGAATGCAGAGGGGAAAGAAAAGCTAGAAAGTTTCAGAGGCCTAGTACAAAAAAAACTTTGTAAGTTTTGGAGTAGCCCTGCCGATCTTGGAAGCCAAGTAAGTCGAAGTTTGATGAAGCTTATCAAAAGCCACCCCGCCGTCGGTTGGGCGAGGGCAAATTTGGTTCCAAGTGAAAGCATTGCGCAAGAGATGCTAACACTTCGTAGGAGGATAGAGGAACTTGAGCAGGAAATTGCGTCTGCAGGTGTGACGGAACCACAGAGAGCCGCTAACTTAGCCAAAGGAGACGACGAATTTAGTATATCTTATAGTTTTTTCGCCGGAACCGACCCTTGGGATAAAGCCGAGTACGAGGCTTCCTCAAATATAAGCTGGAATGAGATATTTGCGGCCGTATCTCCCATAATGATAAATGAAGCATCTGATATCGAATTTAAAAATTCTCTTAGCCAAGTTGCAATGGAGTGCGCAAAAGCAGAGTATGAAAATAAACCCGGCTTTGAGAGTAAGTATCTTGATGATTTTGAAATTTTCGAAGATGATTTTCACACTATAAAAATTCAATTTAGAGCTCTTGGACTAATAATGCAAAACGTTAGAAGCAGGCGAACCCAGGACTCTATGACATATTGGACTTTGACGCCATATGGGGATACTGTAATGACAATGCTGAGAGCCATTGAAAAAGAACCTGCTACATTATCAGAAAAAATCTCAGCCATATGACTCTAGATGCCTCAGCATCGTTCGCCGCTGGAGTCTAAAGTCGGCCGTTTCTCGCGACTTACTGAGGGTTGAAATCGTCCAAAAACGGACAATTACGCAGGATGAGCAGCTCTCCCTTTACGGCTAGAGGCGTCTACAAAAGTAGTTGCGATTCATTGTGACAATAAACGAGTATCAGTAAGACGCCAAAAAGCCATTAATTTTTTCGTATGATGTCGAAGCATTTCTAAGCTGAAGGAAGCACTTCGAGTTGCGTTGTAGCACAACTTAAACGACTGCCACGCCAAAGCAATGTCAGTTGCAGTCAGTAAGTTTATATTCTTAATAATGACAAGGATAGTTAAATTGCTAAAATTCGATAAATCGTGGCGTTTCAGTTCTCCGGGACCAGTCCCGAAAGGTGTTATTCGTGACTTTTATGAGCTGATTGACAAAATTGTGGCACAGGGAAATGTGTGGCATGCAGTTGAACAATGCAAGGATAGTTTCGGCGGGTCGGGTAGAAGCAGTAATCTGAGTTGGGCCTGGACAGATTTATCTGATCTCATGGACAACTTGGCTGAGAATGCCCCTTTGTTTATCGAGGCTTTCTGTAAATGCTGCGTAAACCTTGAGAAGTCCGGCTTAGCCGTGCCAGATATTCAACATATCAACTCTATCTTGGCTAAGCATGATGCGGGGTATGAAATACAACTGCCTGATTTGATTGCAACGCGTGCCTATACTCCAATCACTGTACCGCGCTTGGCACCTTCGCTTGATGAGCAGGCCCGTAAGCTTATCGACGATTGCTTAGCGGAGTCTGAACGGTTGCTCGATACGGGCCAGGGCCGGCGTGCGGTCCAAGAGATTCTGTTCCTTCTCGAGTCGATCACGACAGCCTTTCGGGGTATGGGCGAGGACACCGTTACAATTCAAGGGAAGTACTTCGGCCCAATCATTAGCGAGATGAAAAGGCGAGAGCGGGGCAAGGCACAGGAAAATATTCTCAATTGGATGACGACTTTGCACGGCTACCTTTCGTCGCCGACGGGAGGTGGGGTTCGCCACGGAACCGATCTGAAAGAGGGGATTGCAATTCAGTCACACGAGGCGCGCCTGTATTGCAACCTTGCGCGTAGTTACCTTACTTTTTTGTTGGAAGAACACGATCAGCAAAGCAATTAAGCTACCTCTAGACTTGGCCGCAATAACTTTATCTGAACTATTCTACCAGTCTGTGACTGTGGGCCGACGACATGGAAATATACAAGTTTTCGCATCTGTATCGATATGGACCTAAATCATGAAAGACGATAGCCCATTTGTCAAAACCAGCTCCACTGGAGTACTCCGCACCGCCGGAAATTCACGCAATTCTCGTAAGTCTTAACAAGCTAGAACGCGGTGCACGGGCAGGTCGGTTGAACTACCTTGCGAAAGGACATCCCGATAACACTGCAGACTTTAACTTGGGTCTGTGCGTTGGGTATACCCATGTACTCTTTATCACTGGAAGAAAAGATTGCTATCAGCGAGATGACTTGGCGAATCACACCGAGCAAATGCGCTCACGCTTTGGCATCAGAAATTAATCGCCCTTGCTCCTGTAGACGCATTCAAGAGTCAAGGAAGCGCTGCTAAGCCTGCGAAACTGTCCGCTTCTGGCCGAAAGCAGTCGTTCGTGAGTGGCAGCTCTCGGCCAGAATCGGTCATTTAGACTCAAAGAACTCCACCCACTAACCCCGCTTTTTAATCGGCACAGCCCAATGCCTCAGCCCTTCCTCAGCATACTTGCTAAGGCCTGTGTCGAACTGCTGCGCCATAAGCTCCAACGCTACCTTCGAATCGCCAGAGCCAATACGCGCTAATGCATAAGCGCACTTGCGCTGAAACTCTTCCAGGTTGCCCCACCTGACCAGGTATTCGAAATTCTTCTGCGCGGCTTGCGCAATCGCGGACGTCGCGCAGTTTTCCCCGATTAACCCCAACTCAAAAACGATATCTTCATGCTCTTCATGCCAGTCTTCCAGCAGGAGCTTCGCCAAAAGTGGCGCGGTTATTTTTGCATCGACGCCGGCGAGTCCAGCCCAGAAGGACGCACTGTCTTTGGCTCGCAAGGCGAACTCGGCTTTCTCATACAGCCCGCTCATGGGAACGTTGCTCCTGGCTATAAACAGAGGTGTGGAAAACTGTTGGGGTTTGGATTTACGTAGCCCACTCTAATCCATTGCCGTCGTCCGAGTTGAACCCTCGGGTAAGTCTGGACGAAACGTCGCAGGATATCGCTGAGGAAATGTTCCCCCTGAAGCCCGAGGCGTATGGTCGCGGGGGTTTGGCTTTCACGTAGGGTCTGAAAGATGCCGTCGTTCAGCTCCAGCAACCGGCGGGCATTGCTGAGCAGTGTTTCTCCGTGGGGGGTTACGCATCGCCTGTACGGATGGCCGAAAGGCGTGATTTGCGAATAGCCGCTGCTGCCCAGAAAGCCCCGCCTCACCCAGCGGGGCTTTCCCCCCTCACTTCGGCGCCACCCACGTCACCTCCGTAATCCCAAACTTCTCCGCCCACGGTCGGGTCGTCTTCTTCACTTGTTCATGCCCAACCCGCCCCACGCGGCTCACGTGGGCGATATCGGCATCCACCGCCGCCCAGTGCCAGGCTTCGGCGTTGTTCATCACTTCGGCGCGCACCACAAAGGATTTCGGTTTGCCGTGCAGCTGATAATTGATGGTGTAGATTTTTGCGGTACTCATGTTGCCTCCCTGTGTTGTTATAGATGGATAGGGCAGCGTTCAAAAAGGTTCATTCAAAATGACAATCTGCCTGTCGGCGCGGCATAGTGTCGCCTTCCTCCCGCGCCCAAGGATTGCGCCATGTCACTGTTGACCCATAGCCGCCTCTATCTGCAATGCCTGGGTTATGACTCGCCGCCAGCGCCGACCTTGCACACCTTGCGGGAGCTGCAACTGCGCCATGTGTGCACCTTTGCGTTCGAGAACCTGTCGAGCCTGATGCGCCTACCGGTGCCAATCGATTTGGCCAGTGTCGAGCAGAAAGTGCTGCTGGCGGGGCGGGGTGGGTATTGCTACGAGTTGAACCAGATGTTCCTGGCGTTGTTGCAGGAGCTTGGTTTTGACGCGCGCGGCATCACCGGACGGGTGGTGATGGGTGGGCCGCCGGATGCGCGGACGGCGCGTACTCATCGTTTGAGCCTGGTGACGTTGGATGGCGTGCGCTATATCACCGATGTCGGCTTTGGCGGCATGGTGCCCAGCAGTCCGTTGCGGTTGGACACCGAGGCGGTGCAGGACACGGCCCATGAGCCTTACCGACTGAGTTTCGACGGGCAGGGCAGTTACACCCTGTGGGCGCAAGTGGCCGAGGAGTGGCGCGGCCTGTATGTGTTCGACCTGCAGGTGCAGGCGGCCATCGATTATGAAATCGGCAACTGGTATGTCTCCACCCATCCGGACTCGGTATTTGTTGGCCAATTGAAGGTTGCACGATTGGCTGCGGGTAGACGGCACACGCTGAACAATGCCAACTATGCAATTCACTCCCTGGACCGACCGAGTGAAAAGCGCGCCCTCACCCGTGCCGATGAGATGTTGGACGTGTTGACTGAAACCTTCGGCATTCGCGTGCCGGTCACGCCGGCGCTGCGTACTGTGCTTGATGGCTTGGTAATGGCTAATTGATAGAAGTGTTGAGCTAGAGCCTTCGCTGAACCGTTTTACCTCCAAATCGACGCAAATTAATTCGAACCTTTGGCGCTTGCCGGGGTTCGAAGCGGTTCCTGAATAATTTGCTCACCAGACAAGGAGATGTAAAACGATGTCCAAGCTATTCGGAAAATTCCTCAAGGGTTCCTCGCTGCTGGTGCTGGTCGCTGCGCCTGCTGCGGTGTTCGCTGCTCCGTCCACCGATCCGATTTCCACCTTCGGGATCCTGGGCAGCTACAACGATTTCAAATTCGAAGGCGGCAGCGAGAGCGACAAGAGCCGCATGCCTGAGGCGGGGCTGTTCTATAACTTCGGCAACAAGCTCACCGCTGAATCTGGCTTTATCTACCAGGCCGGTATCGAAGCCAAGTACGGCGAAAAAAGCGACAACAAACTCAAGGAAGGCCAGGCTGACCTGGACCTCGGCTGGCGTGCCGCGCTGGATGCGCGCAACTTTGTCGACGTGATCGTCGGCGGTGGCTACAGCTGGACCCGCTACGAGCCAGAGATCAACGACCTCGACGTCAAGCTCACCAACAAGTCGCCGTTCGCCAAGGCAGCCCTGGGCTACAACCACCAGTTCGATGACATGACCCTGCGTGTCGAAGCCGGCGCCCGTCGCACCATCGATGGTCGCACCAAGCTCAAGGTGGAAGATTTCGGCAGCGACACCGTGGATCTCAAGGACCGCACCAACCCCTACGCCGAAGTCAGCCTGCTGATGAACCAGAAGGGCGACCTGCCGGTGGTCGCGGGCCTGTACTACACCCGCACCGAGTACAAGCTCGACGGTGATTCCGAAGTGGCCGACAACACCAAGCTCAAGCGTAACGAGTACGGCTTCAAGGTCGGGATCGCGTTCTAAGCATATTGTGGCGGGCGTTCAAGGTGAGTGCCTGCGCCTTTCACGATGAGGAAGGAGAGGGGGCTTCGTCCTTAGGGTGGTCCCGTTCAGGACGCCAGTTTAGAGCGGTTTCAGCTCGCGGAAGAACTCTCCGGTCGAGCGCGCAAAGGTTTGCTTTTCGGCGAATCAAAAAGCGCGCCGATCGCCTGACGCGCACGGGACAGCCGGCTCATGATGGTGCCGATCGGCAGGTCGAGCATTTCGGCGGCTTCCTTGTAGCTGAAGCGCTCCACGCCCACCAGCAGCATCACTTCGCGTTGGCCATCGGGGAGTTTTTGTACCGCTTCGATGATCTGGCGATGCATCAGGTCGGACTCCGGGTTGGGCGCCTCGGGGTCGCTGACGGTCTCGAGGAATTCGTCGTTCCAGTCCATGCGCGAACGGCTGCGTACTTTGCGTGAACGCAGTTCGTTGATCCAGGTGGAGTGCACGATGGAAAACATCCAGCTCAGTACCGAGGTGTCGGGCTGCAACTGATGGGCCCGTTCCAGCGCGCGGACACAGGCGAGCTGCACCAGGTCCTCGGCATCATGCTTGTCGCCGCAAATGCGCAACGCAAAGGCCCACAGGCGTGGCAACAGTTCGGGAAGCAGTGCGGGTAAATCAGCACCGGTGATCGACATATTTCCTCTTATTATTTCTTGATGCCTAAAATGGAGCGGTCAGGCTACGAGGTCGATACCGTAGCGGATGCCTGTGTCGCGGCGTCCTTTTTGCGGTGCTGAGGGTCCTGGGTGTCGAAGAATTGTATCAAGATGCTGACAAAGTGTACCGATTTGGATCGTCATTGAAAGGTTAATGACAGCCTATGCAGGTTACAGGCCAATGATTCTGGCAGCCGTGTCAGGAAAAATACCCTGACACGGAGTGAAACATATAAGATTTATCAGGCCCTGGGAATATTTTAGATTCCAGGGTGTTCTCTTAAAGTATTTGTGCGTGTCACCGAGTATTCGCCGCTTGCTTTAAAGTTTTTTGACTTGTTGCAACCGTGAAGCTGATATCAATATGATGGCTTGTCGCTACCCACCGGCTCGCCGCTTCGGCCCACAAGGCTGAGAATCACCCTGCAGAAACTGATGAATACAAACGGAGAGAAAAACCCATGGTAGCGGATGATGCCTTGCTAATGGCCTATGTTGACGGCGAGCTTTCGTCGCAACAGAACCAGGAGCTAGAGCGGCTCATAGACGCTTCACCGGACCTGGCTGAACGAGTCTCCCGGTTGATGGCTTCGTGCCTGCCTTATGAGGAAGCCTTTGCCCGGCAGAACCTGCCGCCGGTGCCCGAAAGTCTCAAGCTCAATATTGCGGCGTTGGCGGCTCAGCACACGGCTGAACCGGCTCCTTCCCGTAGCGCTGAAGTTTCCGACGAAAAGACAGACAGCGTTTTCTCCCGCCTGTTCGCATTCTTCCAACCTAAATTTGCATGGCCCGCGCTGACGTTCGTTGCCGGTGCAGCCTGCTATGCCTTGGTGCTTCAAGTTGGTGCATTCGGCGGTGCGCTGAAGCCGGGTATCGAGACCACCGCGCCCGCCGTTGCCCAGGCCTCGCCATGGGTTCAACAGGCGGCTGCCTACCAGCATCTGTACACCCGTGAAACCGTGGCCTACGGCGCGCAGCCGACGGATGCCATCACCAAGACCCTCGCGGATATCCGGGATATCGACGGCCTGGCCCTGCGCGTTCCCGACCTCAGTTCCGCCGGCCTGACGTTCAAGCGCGTGCAGCGCCTGCGCTTCAACAACAAGGCGCTGATCCAGCTGGTGTACCTGCCGGCCAATGGTGCGCCGGTGGCGTTGTGCGTGATGAAAGAGCCCAAGCCTGATCAGTCCATCACGCAGCAAAGCGTCGCGCAAATGAACGTAGTAACGTGGCGCCAGTCTGAACTGGGCTACGCCCTGATCGGCGAGCCCGAAGGTGTGGACCTTAACGCCGTTGCCCGACTTGTCGCCGACCGAAGTGCCGCCCAGTTGTTTGCCGGGGCGCCGTCACCGATGTGGATCGCCGCGCTCCAGAAATAACCATGCTGGGGTCGGGCATTGGTTCCCGATGCTGTGATCCCAGATAGCGTGATGAAAAGAACTTTTCCGCTGCAAAAACACCTCCGTTTGTCCTTCGCCCTGGCTGTCGCAGTGTTCGCCGGCATCGGTGTGTGGCTGCTGTATTCGCCGTCACCCTCCGCTGTACAGATCGTCGATGAAATGGAGGCCGTCGCGGGCGGTGCCCACCCCGGGTTTCGGCGTAACCATGCCAAGGGCCAGTGCATCAGCGGCCACTTTGAAAGCAACGGCAATGCGACAGAGGTTTCCCACGCCGCGATGTTGCAGCGCGGCACAGTGCCGTTGATCGGTCGCTTGTCCGCTGCCGGGGGTGATCCGGCCCAGGCCGACGTGCACGGCATGATCCGCAGCATGGCGTTGCGCCTGGCGGGCTCGGAGGGCGACGCCTGGTACATGGCGATGAATTCCGTGCCGGTGTTCCCGGTCAACACCCCCGAAGGTCTTTACCAGCAGTTGCGCGCCTCGATGCCGACCTATGGCGATAACGCTCCGGACCCGCAAAAGATGCAGGCCTTCAAGCGCGCCCATCCGGAGATGCGCCCGTTCGAACAATGGCTCGCTGACCATCCAGGCTCTTCCGGTTTTGATAACACCACGTACTACAGCGTCAACGCCTTTCGCATGATCAACGCCCAGGGCCAGGAACGGTTCGTGCGTTGGAGCATGGTGCCCGAGACACCGTACAAAGCAATCACCGCCGCGCAGCGCAGCGACCCCGACTTCCTCGCCTTCGGCTTTGCCACGCAACTGGAGCAGGGGCCGGTACGCTGGCACCTGATTATCACGCTGGCCGATCCTAGCGATGTCACCACCGATGCCACCGTGCGCTGGCCCGAGGGGCGTCGGCAGATCGATGCCGGTGTGCTGGTGATCGATGACCAGCAAGCCCAGGTCGACGGTGCGTGCCGCGACATCGACTTCAACCCGCTGGAGTTGCCAGCGGGGATTGCGCCTTCGGATGACCCGCTGCTGCTGGCGCGCAAGGCGGCCTATGCCGAATCCCATCGCCGGCGCATCAGCGAAGAGCGCCTGCGTTAAGAATTTTTCCAAGCCCTCGGAATAAATCATTTCCCTCGCTTGTTCTATTCCCAGAACAACTTGAACGAGGGAACTGCGATGGGTCTGCCCACCGACGCTCAACCACTGGATTTCGCCGCGTTTGCCTTGCCCTTGGGCGAGGCAAACGGCGGCGGCGTGAACGTCGAATACGACCCTGAATTCCTCGAGCTGGAAGAAGAAGCCCTGGGCAAGCCCGAGGTGCAATACGGCGACACCATCACCCAAGCCATCGAACCCAACTGGAAGCGGGTGATGCTGCTGGCCTTGCCGCTGCTGGAGCGTAGCCGCGACCTGCGCGTGGCAATCTGGCTGACCCGCGCCCAGCTCAACCTGCACGGTCTCTCCGGCCTGGCTGCGGGCCTGCAGCTGATCCATGGGTTGCTGGAACACTGCTGGGATGGCCTGCATCCCCAACTCGATCCCGATGATGACCACGACCCTCTGTTGCGCATCAACATCCTGGCGTTTCTCTGCGAGCCGTCCGGGCTGTTGCGCGACCTGCTGGGCACGCCGTTGATCACCGCGCGCAGTGTGGGCAGCTTGAGCCTGCGCCAGATCGACCTGGCCACCACCGAACCCAGCGGTGACCTCAGCCCGGCCGTGATCGAAGGCGCGTTGGCCGAGGCGGACCCGCTGGCGCTGGACGCCACCGAAACCGCATTGGCCCAGGCCCTGGCGCTGAGCGTGCAGATCGAGCAGTTGCTCACGGAGAAAGTCGGCGTCGGCCGCGCTATCGATCTGAGCAGCCTGGCCACACTGTTGCGGCGTGCCGGTGAGGTGATCCGTCGTCCGCAACTGGATGTGGCAGCACCGGTTATCACAGCCGATGCTCCGGCATTAACGCCGCAACCCAACCGTGGCGAGATCAACAGCCGCGAAGACGCGCGCCAGACGCTCGACCGCCTGTGCACCTATTTCCAGACCCACGAACCGGCCAGCCCCGTGCCGTTTTTGCTGCAACGGGCGAAGAAACTGATCGACAAGAATTTCATGGAATTGCTGCAAGACCTCGCCCCTGATGGTCTTGCGCAACTGGCGCTGGTCAGCGGTATTCGCAACAGCGACAACTGACCCTTTTGTATCAAACCCACTCACCGGAGCTCGTCCTGTGGCCAAAGAAAGCAGTCAGAAGTTTATCGCTCGCAACCGGGCGCCACGTGTGCAGATCGAATACGACGTGGAGATCTACGGCTCGGAAAAAACCGTGCAGTTGCCCTTCGTGATGGGGGTGTTTTCCGACCTCTCCGGCAAACCCGCCGAGCCGTTGCCGCCGGTGGCCGAGCGCAAGTTTTTGGAAGTCGACATCGACAACTTCGACGAGCGCCTCAAATCGATGAAGCCGCGCGTGGCGTTCCAGGTGCCCAACACCCTGAGCGGCGAGGGTAACCTGCCGGTGGAGATCACCTTTGAAACCATGGACGATTTCAGCCCGGCCGCCATCGCCCGCAAGGTCCCGAGCCTCAACCAACTGCTCACCGCACGCAGCCAATTGTCCAACCTGCTGACCTACATGGACGGCAAGGTGGGTGCCGAGGAACTGCTGGCCAAACTGCTCGCCGACCCGAGCGTGATGCAGGCCTTGAGCACTGCGCCCAAACAGCCTGAATAACTGAATAACCGCTGACTCTGCCGGAGCCTCGTTTGCCCCGGTACGGGGAGGCTTTGCCCAAAATTCGAGGAAACCGTCATGTCCACTCCGCAATCGGAACAGGCCGGACAGCCGCTGGTCACCACCGAGTTCGACGCCGGCGACTTCGCCAGCCTGTTGCAAAAAGAGTTCAAGCCCAAGACCGACAAAGCCAAGGAAGCGGTGGAAACCGCCGTGCGCACTCTGGCCGAGCAAGCGTTACAAGGCACTCAGCTGATGCCCCACGACGTGTTGGGCACCATCGAAGGCCTGATCGCTGCCCTCGACCAGAAACTTACCGAACAGGTCAACCACATCCTGCACCACGAGGAATTCCAGGGCGTGGAAAGCGCCTGGCGCGGCCTGCATTACCTGGTCAACAACACCGAGACCGACGAGTCGCTGAAGATCCGCGTGATGAACATTTCCAAGAACGAAGTGCACAAGACGTTGCGCAAGTTCAAGGGTGTGGCCTGGGACCAGAGCCCGATCTTCAAGAAACTCTACGAAGAGGAATACGGCCAGTTCGGCGGCGAGCCCTATGGCGCATTCGTGGCCGACTACTACTTCAACAACAGCGCCCCGGACGTGGAGCTGCTGACCCAGATGGCCCGCGTCAGTGCGGCGGCGCACTGCCCGCTGATCACCGCCGCCGACCCCAGCGTGATGCTGATGGAGTCGTGGCAGGAACTGGCCAACCCACGCGACCTGACCAAGATCTTCCAGACCCCGGAACACGCGGCTTGGCGCAGCTTCCGCGCCAGTGAGGATTCGCGTTACGTGGGCCTGGCAATGCCGCGCTTCCTGTCCCGTGCGCCTTATGGTGCCAAGACCAACCCGGTGGAAGCGTTCGACTTCGAAGAAACCACCGACGCCGCTGGCGCCAAGGACTTCACCTGGGCCAACGCCGCCTATGCCATGGCCGTGAACATCAACCGCTCGTTCAAACACTATGGCTGGTGCTCGCAGATTCGCGGCATCGAATCCGGCGGCGTGGTGGAAGGGCTGCCGGTGCATACCTTCCCGACCGATGACGGCGGTGTCGACATGACCTGCCCGACCGAAATCGCCATCAGCGACCGCCGCGAAGCGGAGCTGGCCAAGAACGGTTTCATGCCCCTGGTGCACAAGAAGAACAGCGACCTGGCGGCCTTCATCGGCGCGCAGTCGATGCACAAGCCGGCCGAGTACGAAGACCCGGACGCCACCGCCAACGCCAACCTGGCCGCGCGCCTGCCGTACCTGTTCGCCACCTGCCGGTTCGCCCATTACTTGAAGTGCATCGTGCGCGACAAGATCGGCTCATTCAAAGAGCGCGACGACATGCAGATCTGGCTCAACAACTGGATCGGCCGCTACGTGGAACACAACCCGGCCACCGCCACCGACGCTGACAAAGCACGCAAGCCACTGGCCGGCGCTGAAGTGGTGGTGGAAGAAATCGAAGGCAACCCCGGCTACTACGGCGCCAAGTTTTTCCTGCGCCCGCACTACCAGCTCGAAGGCCTGACCGTGTCCCTGCGCCTGGTCTCCAAGCTGCCGTCCACCAAATCCAACTGATCAACCCTGAAAGGTAACCACCATGATTTTGCTGAACTTCAAAGGCACCCAGATCAAAGGCACTTCCACCGTCGACGGGCACAAGGACTGGATCACCATCGATGCAATCCAGATGGGGGTCGGCCGGGCGATCTCCACCAGCGGTGGCGGCGCCGACCGCGACACCAGCAACCCGTCGTTCTCGGAAATCTCCATGACCAAGGTCACCGACCTGGCTTCCGCGGACCTGTTCATGCAGGCCGTGTGCGGCAAGAGCCTGGGTGATGCCGAGATCCACTTCATCCAGACCGGCGGCCCGGACAAGAAGCAACAAGTGTTCCTCAAGTTGATCCTCGGCAGCGCGATCATCAGCTCTTACTCCGCCAGCAGCAACGGCGAGCGCCCGAGCGAAACCATCTCGATCAACTTCACCACCATCAGCTACGAGTTCGACTCCTTCACCGGCGACACCGTGATCACCGGCACGCCGAAGAAGTGGGACCTGGAAAAGAACCAGAAAATCTGATGTTGACACCCCGGTGGATGTGGCGAGGGAGCTTGCTCCCGCTGGGGCGCGAAGCGGCCCTAAGTTTTTGGGGCTGCTGCGCAGCCCAGCGGGAGCAAGCTCCCTCGCCACAGTGGAGAACATTGTGAACCTTACTCAAGGCCTTAACCATGGCTGAACTCACCAGTCGCGAACGCCTGCAACCGTCGTTGCTCGACCGCTTGAGCGATGACGACACCGAGCATGCCGTGGAGCCTCGGGACAAGCGCGTGCTGTCCATGCGTGGCCTGCGCCAGGCGGTGTTGCGTGACCTGGGGTGGCTGCTCAACAGCACCAGCCTGGGCAGTTTTCGTGACTTGAGCGCCTACCCACTGGCGATGCAGTCGGTGGTCAATTTTGGTCTGCCGGATCTTGCCGGCAAGACCGCCGCCGGTTTGGACCGTGATGAGCTTGGGCGGCGCATCCGCCAGGCGATCTGGGATTTTGAACCGCGGATTTTACGCAACAGCGTGCGGGTGGTGCCGGTGGCGCCCTCGGGGGCTACGGCCAGTCCTAACCAGATGGCCTTTGAAATTCATGGCGAACTCTGGGGCCAACCGTTGCCCGAGCGCCTGTACCTGAAGACCGAACTCGACCTGGAAGCAGGCGAGGCCAGGGTCTTCGATATCGAGACAAGGGACGTGCGGTGAACGCCAAACTGCTGCGCTATTACGAACGTGAACTGGCTCACCTGCGGGAAGTCGGCGGTGAATTCGCGCGTGACTACCCCAAGGTCGCCGGACGCCTGGGGCTGGAAACCTATGCCTGTGCCGACCCTTATGTGGAGCGGTTGCTGGAGGGGTTCAGCTTTCTGGCGGCGCGGGTGCAGTTGAAGATCGACGCCGAGTTCCCACGCTTTACCAACCACTTGCTGGAACTGGTGTACCCGCAATACCTGGCGCCCACGCCGTCGATGGCGGTGGTGCAATTGCAGCCGGACATGGGCGAGGGCAGCCTGGCCTCTGGGTTCAAGGTGCCACGCGGCACCGCGTTGCACAGCCAATTGGGCAAGGGCGACCAGACCGCCTGCGAATTCCGCACTGCCCATGATGTGACCTTGTGGCCGATCGAGCTGGCCGAGGCGCGCTACTTTGCCTGCGGTGCACACGTGGCGGGTGTTGATCTGTCGCGCCTGGGCGGGGTCAAGGCGGCCCTGCGCCTGCGCCTCAGGGTTGGCGCCGGCCTGACTTTCAGCGACCTGTCCCTCGATAACCTGCCGCTGCATATCCGTGGCGGCGACGCCATGCCGTCGCGCATCCTTGAACACCTGCTGGCCCAGGCCGTCGGCGTGCTGGTGATGCCGGTGCAGGAGCATGTCGACTGGCACCAATTGCTGCCCAAGAGCGCGATTCGCAGCCTGGGTTACAGCGACAGTGAAGCGTTGCTGCCCACCGGCCCGCGTCAGTTCCAGGGCTATCGGCTGTTGCAGGAATACTTCGCCATGCCGCAGCGCTTCATGTTTGCCGACGTGGTGGGACTGGCCAACAGCGTCAGCCGCTGCAGCGCTGAACAGCTGGACGTGATCGTGCTGTTCAAGAAGCTCGATCCGCAGTTGGAACAAAGCCTCAGCGCAGCGAATTTCGGCCTGTACTGCACGCCAGCGATCAACCTGTTCCCGATGCGCGCCGAGCGTGTGCACCTGTCCGATCAGCAGGCGGAGTACCACGTGATTGCGGACCGCACGCGGCCGATGGATTACGAGATCTACCAGATCGAAGGCGTGACTGGCTACGGCAGTGGCGCGGAAGCCAGCCAGACCTTCGAGTCGTTCTACCGCGCCAATGACCTGCACGCCCGCAAGCCGCCTAACGCCTTTTACCAAGTGCGCCGGGATGCGCGGGTGTTGTCCGAGCAACAGCACCGCCAAGGCCCGCGTTCCAGCTACATCGGCAGCGAGTTGTTCCTGTCCCTGGTGGACGCCCAAGAAGCCCCGCACCGCAGCGACCTTCGCCAGTTGGGCATCGACACCCTGTGCAGCAACCGTGACCTGGTGTTGAGCATGCCGGTAGGCAGTGGCCGCAGCGACTTCAGCGTCGAGTCCGGCGCGCCGGTGCAGGCGGTGCGTTGCCTCACCGGGCCCACGGTGCCGGCGCCATCCTTTGCCGAGGGCGAAACCGCATGGCGGCTGGTCAGCCATTTGTCCCTCAACTACCTGTCGTTGCTGGACCAGGACAAAGAGCAGGGTGCCAGTGCCTTGCGCGAGTTACTGCGCCTGTATTGCCGTATTGAAGACGAAGCCGCCCACAAGCAGATCGAAGGCCTGCGTTCGGTGACGGCCGAAAGCATCGTGCGGCGCCTGCCGTTGCCAGGGCCGATCACCTATGGCCGTGGCTTGCAGGTCTGTGTGACCCTGGATGAAGCCGCGTTCGAAGGCGCTGGTGTGTTTGTGCTGGGCTCGGTGCTGGAGCAGTTTTTTGCCAAGTACGTGTCGCTCAACGCGTTCACCGAAACGCTGATCAAGAGCACCACGCGTGGCGTGATCATGCAATGGCCGGCGCGGGTGGGCAGATGCGAGATCCTCTGACCCTGCTCGGCGCCCTGGAGGCGCACCCGGCGCGCTTCGATTTCTACGGCGCGCTGCGTCAGTTGGAGTGCGCGTTTGCGCACTTGCCGCGCATCGGCCAGGCCGCGCGCCCGGCGGATGAGGCCGTGCGGTTCGGGCAGCAGCCGTCGCTGGCGTTCGAGCCAACGATGATCGCTGCGCTCACGCCCGGCGCTGTGCCCAAGTTGTTGTTGAATTTCTTTGGCCTGATGGGCGCCAACGGTCCGTTGCCGATTCACCTCACCGAATACATCCGCGACCGCCAACGCAACCGCAATGACCCCACACTCGCGGCGTTCTGCGACGTGTTCCACCACCGCATGATCAGCCTGTTCTACCGCGCCTGGGCCAGTGCCCAGCCGGCGGTGAGCCTGGACCGCCCGGGAGCGGACCGTTTTGCGCAGTACCTGGGCTCCCTGATCGGCATCGGCCAGACTTCACTGTTGGATCGCAACGCAGTGCCCGACGTGGCCAAGCTGCACTTCGCCGGACGCTTGGGCCCGCAGACGCGCAATGCCGAGGGCTTGGCCGCGCTACTGACCGACTACCTCGGCGTACCGGTGCGGGTCGAGCAGTTTGTCGGCCACTGGATGAAATTGCCCGCTGACGGCTTGTGCGCCCTGCGCAGCGGCCCCGATGCTGCCGTACTCGGCCAGACCACCGTGATGGGCAAGAAAGTCTGGAACACCCAGCACAAGTTCCGCCTGTTGATCGGCCCCCTTGACCTGGCGCAAACCCGTCGCCTGCTGCCCGGTGGCGACAGCCTGCAGCGCGTGCAGGACTGGGTGCGCCAATACGTCGGCCTGGCGCTGGACTGGGACGTCAACCTGATCGTCAAGAAAGAACAACTGCCTGGCTTGCGCCTCGGTTCTGCGCCCCTGGGCTGGACCAGTTGGCTGAGCAGCCAGGCCCCCGAGCAGGATGATCGGCAGTTGCTGATCAACCCGCGCCTCTCCATTACCCCTCAAGGACCTGCCCATGGCTGATATCAGTCGCTTCGCGCTTTTCGGCAAACTCAACAGCCTGTGCTACCGGGCGATTGAAAGCAGCACCGTGTTCTGCAAGCTGCGCGGCAATCCCTATGTGGAGCTGGTGCACTGGTTGCAGCAGATCCTGCAACTGACCGACTCGGACCTGCTGCGACTGATCCGCCATTACGGCATCGACCCGGCCGTACTGGCCCGTGACCTGACGGCGGCCCTCGACCGCTTGCCCCGTGGCTCGACGTCGGTCACCGACTTGTCGTCGCAAGTGGAAGAGGCCGTCGAACGTGCGTGGGTGTATGCCACGTTGATGCTCGGCGAGTCCCAGGTGCGCTCCGGCCATTTACTGTTGGCGCTGTTGAAAACCCCCAGCCTGCGCAACGGCTTGTATGGGGTTTCCCGCGAGTTCAACAAGGTCGGTATCGATGACTTGAGTGAGCGATTCGCAGCGTTGCTCAAGGACTCCCCCGAAGCCCGGATGAGCGCCAGCGACGGCTACCAGGCGCCCGGCGAAGACCTCGGCGCGCTGGCCCCGAGCAAACCGCAGGAAGCCCTGAAGCGCTTTACCGTCGACCTCACTGAACAAGCGCGTACGAGCAAGATGGACCCCATCGTCGGTCGCGATGAAGAGATTCGCCAGGTGATCGACATCCTCATGCGTCGCCGCCAGAACAACCCCATCCTGGTGGGCGAGGCGGGCGTCGGCAAGACCGCCGTGGTCGAAGGGTTTGCCCAACGCATCGCCCGTGGCGACGTGCCGCCCAGCCTCAAGGACGTACAGCTGCTGGCCCTCGACGTCGGCCTGTTGCAGGCTGGCGCGAGCATGAAAGGCGAGTTTGAGCAGCGCCTGCGCTCGGTGATCGACGAGGTCCAAGCCAGTGTCAAACCGGTGGTGCTGTTCATCGACGAGACCCACACCCTGGTCGGCGCGGGCGGCGCTGTCGGCACCGGCGATGCCGCCAACCTGCTCAAGCCGGCGTTGGCCCGAGGCACCTTGCGCACGGTAGGCGCGACGACCTTTGCCGAGTACAAGAAGCACATCGAGAAAGACCCGGCGTTGACCCGGCGTTTCCAGACCGTGCAGGTGGACGAACCGGATGAAGCCCGCGCGCTCCTGATGCTGCGCGGCATTGCCGAAACCATGCAGAACCATCATCAGGTGCACATCCTCGATTCGGCGCTGGAAGCGGCGGTGCGCTTGTCCAACCGCTACATCCCGGCGCGGCAGCTGCCAGACAAGGCCGTCAGCCTGATCGACACGGCCTGTGCTCGCGTCGCTATCAGCCTGCATGCGACCCCGGCCGAGGTGGATGACAGTCGGCGCCGTATCGAGTCCCTGGAAACCGAGCTGGCAATTATCGAGCGCGAGACCGTTATCGGCGTGGACACCGTCAGCCGTCGCGCCTCGGTCGAAGCCTTGCTGGCCAGTGAACGCGAACGCCTGGACGAAGTGGAAGGGCGCTGGGATAACGAGCTGGCGCTGGTGGAACAGATCCAGCGCCTGCGCAGCCAATTGGCCGAGTCCGATGACCGCGAAGCCGGCCTGGCCGAGTTGCGCCAACTGCAGGACGAACTGATCGCGCAGCAGGGCGAACATCCTCTCGTACTCATCAGCGTTGATGAACAGGCCGTGGCCTCGGTGGTGCAGGATTGGACCGGCATTCCCGTGGGCCGCATGGTCAAGAACGAGATCGAAAACGTACTGCGCCTGGCCGAGCGCCTGGGCCAACGCATCATCGGCCAGGACCATGCGCTGGAGATGATCGCGCGACGCATCCAGACCTCCCGCGCCGGCCTCGACAACCCCGGCAAGCCCGTGGGCGTGTTCATGCTCGCCGGCACTTCCGGAGTGGGCAAGACCGAAACCGCGCTGGCCCTGGCCGAGTCGTTGTATGGCGGTGAGCAGAACGTCATCACCATCAACATGAGCGAGTACCAGGAGGCGCACACCGTCTCCACCCTCAAGGGCGCGCCGCCCGGTTACGTGGGCTACGGCGAAGGCGGCGTGCTGACCGAAGCGGTGCGACGCAAGCCTTACAGCGTGGTGCTGCTGGATGAGGTGGAAAAGGCCCACCCGGACGTGCACGAGCTGTTTTTCCAAGTGTTCGACAAGGGGTGGATGGAGGACGGCGAAGGCCGGATCATCGACTTCAAGAACACCCTGATCCTGCTCACCACCAATGCCGGCACCGCGTTGATCAGTCGTCTCTGCCGCCATCCGCAAACCAGCCTGCCCGCGCCGGACACCATCGCCAAGGCGCTGCGCGAACCTTTGCTCGACGTGTTCCCGCCGGCCCTGCTCGGGCGCCTGGTGGTCATCCCCTATTACCCGCTGAGCGACGCCATGCTCGGCAGCATCATCCGCCTGCAACTGGGGCGTATCGAGAAGCGCATCGCCGAGGGCCACAAGATCCCGTTCACCTTCAGCGAGGACGTCGTGGAGCTGATCGCCAGCCGTTGCACCGAGCTGGAAAGCGGCGGACGGATGATCGACGCGATCCTGACCAACTCGATGTTGCCGGCGATCAGTACCGAATTTCTCAAGCGCTTGCTGAACGGCACTCCCCCCACGCAGGTACGGGTCCGCGTTGAAGCCGGCGAGTTTGCCTACGCATTTGAATAAGGAGCTCCACCATGCCCAACATCAATAGCGCGTTCGACTGTCGCAAAGTGGACTTCATCACCTTTCGCGAAGCCCTCGGTGAAGCGGCCATCCTGGCGACCTCCCAGGCAGGTTCGGAGGTGATTGCGATGATGAATACCGTCAGCACCGCACGCTCCAACGATACGCCCGCGGAGCAGGCCAAAGTCGCCTACTTTGTTGCCTATCAAAGTGATGATGACGACGCGGTGGGGTTGATGGTGATGTTCAAGGAGGGCTCCACCTGGAAGATCGAAGACGTCTTTGCCGGGGTATCCGGCAGCGGGCTGGGATCGACTCTGGCGAGTTTTGGCATGGACTACGCGATTCGCGATTACGGCAACACGCCCAACTGCGAAATCCGCTTGACCTCCCTGGATGAAGCATCTTGCGCGTTCTGGAAGAAGATGGGGTTTGTAATGCTTCCCGGCGTGCAGAGCGGTCATGGCGGGATGGTGTATCGGGTGTCTAACTCGCGTCCGACGACGCCGCTTGGATCGGTGGAAGGTAGATAAGCCATGGCCACCCTCCAAGCCCATCGTGAAATCCAGGTCACCAGTGTGTTGGGAGCCGACGTGTTGCTGTTCCGGCGCATGCAGGCCCTTGAGGGCCTGTCCCAGCTCAGCGAATACCGGCTGGAGCTGTACAGCGAGCGCGCCGACCTGAATATCGATGACCTCCTGGCCACCCAGATGACGGTCGCGGTGGACCTGCCCAAGGGCGGCAGCCGCTACTTCAACGGGCACGTCAGCCACTTCGCGTTCACCGGTCGCCAGGGGCGTTACGCCACGTACACGGCGGTGTTGCGACCGTGGCTGTGGTTCCTGACGTTGGCCAGCGACTGCCGGATTTTCCAGGAACTGAGCGTGCCGGACATCCTCAAGCAGGTGTTCGCGCCCTACAGCATTGCGGATGTCGACACCTCGGGCTTGAGCGCCAGCTACAAGGCGCTGACCTACTGTGTGCAGTACCGCGAGAGCGACTTCAATTTTGTCAGCCGCTTGATGGAACAGCAGGGCATCTACTACTTCTTCAAGAGCGCGGCCGGGCGCCACACCTTGGTACTGGCTGATTCTTACGGTGCCCATTCGCCCGCGCCGGGGTACGCCCAGGTGCGTTTCATGCCCGCCGAAGACCACGCCATGCGTGAAAGCGAAGTGATCTACGACTGGCGCATGAGTGGCGAGGTGGAACCGGGCGGCTACACCCTGCAGGACTTCGACTTCGAAAAGCCCAGCGCCAACCTGTTGGCCAAGTCGACCCTGGCCGGCAGTTACCCGCAGTCGCGTCATGAACGTTACGACTACCCCGGCAAGTACACCGAGCGCAAACAGGGCGAAACCTACGCACGCACGCTGATCGAGTCGCTGCACACCGGCACCCAGCGCGTCACTGGCGCCACCCGCGCGCGCGGGTTGTTTCCGGGCGCGCTGATGACCTTGACCGAACACCCGCGCAGCGAGCAGAACGCGCAATTCCTGTTGCTGGAGGCGCGCTATCGCTTGTCCTCGGACACCTACGAGCCGACGCCGCCGGACCATCCCGAGCCGGTGCTCACCTGCGAGTTCGTTGCCCTGTCGCGCCAGCAGCAATTTCGTGCGCCGTGTGTGTCGCGCAAGCCGCTGATGCACGGCCCGCAGACCGCCATGGTGGTGGGCAAGCAAGGCGAGGAAATCTGGACCGATAAATACGGGCGCATCAAGGTGCAGTTCCACTGGGACCGCGAAGGCCTGCGCGATGAAAACAGTTCGTGCTGGATTCGTGTGGCCCAGGGCTGGGCCGGCAAACGCTGGGGCGCGCTGTACACGCCGCGTATCGGCCAGGAGGTGGTGGTGAGTTTTCTTGAAGGCGATCCCGACCAACCGCTGGTGACCGGCAGTGTCTACAACGCCGACACCCTGCCGCCCTATGCGCTACCGGAAAATGCCACGCGTTCGACGATCAAAAGCAACTCATCCAAAGGCGGCGGTGGCTACAACGAGCTGCGTTTCGAAGACAAGAAAGGCGCGGAACAGGTGTTCCTGCACGCCCAGAAGAACCTCGACCAGCGCGTGCTCAAGGACTCCCTGGACTGGGTCGGCGGTGACCGCCATTCAAAAGTCGACAACGACCTGCGCGAGAAAGTCGGCGGTGACCGGCATTCCTCGGTGGGTGGCAATCGCAATGAGAAAGCCACCGGCGCCGTGTCGATGACAGCCGGCACCAACATGATCATCGACGGCAAGTTGAAGGCCGGTGTTACTGCCGGCCTCGACGTGCACATCAAGGGTGGCATGAACGTGGTGATCGAAGCCGGGGCGACCATCACCCTGAAGGTCGGCACGACCTTTCTCACGATCACTCCGGCGATGATTCTCGCCTCGACCATTCCCATCCCCTTGCCCCAGGCCGGCACCGCCGCGACCGCGCTGGCGCTGTCGGCCGCCACGGGGCCTGCCGGTGTGCCGTTGCCGCCCAAGGAGGCCGACGATGGCAAATAACCCTTACAGGAGCCCGCTATGAACCTGATCCTGCTGGTCAAAAGCTACCGCGACCAACCAATGCCCGGTGACGTGATCTGCCGGTTTACCGAGGTGGGTGGCTCCATCGGCCGAGGTCCGGACAATGACCTGACCCTGGACGACCCAGGCAAGTACATTTCGCGGGTGCATGCGCGCATCGAGCTGCGTGGCGCCGAGTTTTACCTGACTGACACCGGCAGCAATCCCAGCCTGGTCAATGAGCGTCCGCTGGGTAACGGGCGCGAGCGCGTGCTGGAGGAGGGGGATCGCCTGGTGATCGGTGATTACGCCCTGGAAGTGCGCCTGGCGCAGCCAGCCGCCGTCGAACCCGAAGACGACGCCCTGGCGACGCGGATCCTGCCGCCGTTGTTTGTACCTCCACCGCCGCCCGTGGCCGTGCCGCTGCCACCCCTGGAAGTGCCCCAGCCGTTGGCGCGCAACCCTGAAGTGGTGGTGCCGGTGCTGCTGCATGATGACCTGGCCGGTGCGCGCATCCTGGAGGGCGGCTCGTTGTTTGACGGGGCGATGCCGTTGTCGGACCCGTTGGGGTTGAATCCATCGCTGACGCCGGCGTTTCGCGGCACTGAAAGTGACCACGTGGCGCCGCAGTTGCAGGCGTTCAACGCGCCGTTGTGGCAAGCGGAGCCGCAGGTGATTCCGGAGGATTACGACCCGTTGTTTGGCCTGTCATCAGAACCAGCGGTTTTGCCGGATCTAAATGTGGGAGGGGGCTTGCCCGCGAAGAACGATAACGCGGTGGTTCAGGAAAACCTCGGTGTGCGTGAGCCCATCGCGGGCAAGCCCGCTCCCACAGTGGGGGACGCTGTCCTGCAGGCCCTGTTGACTGGCCTCGGTATTCCGGACCTGCACACCTCGCGCTCGCCCACCGAACTCGCCCAGCTCATCGGCGAAATGCTCCGTGCCGCCACCACCGGCACCATGGATGTGCTCATGGCCCGCGCGCTGACCAAGCGCGAAAGCCATATCGACATGACCATGATCGGTGCCTATTCCAACAATCCACTCAAATTCTTCCCCGACGCCGACAGCGCCCTGACCCAGATGCTCGGTGGCGACTCGCCGGCCTATATGCGCCCGGTCAAGGCGATGAACGCCTCGTTTGAAGACCTCAAGGCCCATGAGCTGGCGGTGATCGCGGGCATGCGCGCGGCCCTTGGTGCGGTGGTGCAACGCTTTGATCCGGCACGGGTCGAGCAACGCCGCACCACCCATGGCGCGCTGGACAAGTGGATGCCGGCGCGGCGCAAGGCGCGGTTGTGGGACCGCTTGGTGGAGCGCTACGAAGACCTGGCACGGGACGCCGATGAGGATTTGCAGCGGTTGTTTGGTGAGCTGTTTTCCAAGGCTTATGAGGAACAGGTCGCGCGGATGCGCTCTTGAGCGCAGGTCTTTGTATTGAGCGGGCTTGTTGTGGTGAGCGGGCTTGCCCCGCGCTGGGCTGCGAAGCAGCCCTAAAACAGGCGACCTTATTTGACTGAATAAACGCAGCGTCTGGATTGGGGCCGCTTCGCAGCCCAGCGCGGGGCAAGCCCGCTCACCACAGTAAGCCCGTTCACCACAGACAAGCTTGCCAGCATCAGAAACGTATTCAATTGATGAGAAGAATTCATGTCCTGGAATAACAAAGTCGTCTGGTCCGAAGGCATGCTGTTGCAGCCTCAACACCTGCAACAACATGACCGTTTCCTGCAGGCCCAACTGGAAGCCCGCGTCAGTGCCTTGCGTGCTTACAGCTGGGGTTTTTCCACGCTGGAAATCGACCCGCAACAGTTGGCCATGGGCAAGTTGTCCTTGTTGTCGTTCAGCGGCGTGTTGCCTGACGGTACGCCGGTTGGCCTGCCTTTCGGCGATGAAATGCCGTTGCCCCTGGAGATCCCCGGCGACGCCCGCGATCTGAAAGTGGTGTTGGCGCTGCCCAGCCTGCGTCCTGGCGTGTCGGAGGTGGATGACAACCCCAGCTTTGAAAACTTCGCCCGCCATCGCAGCAGCGAGTACGAAGCCTGGGACAGCAATGGCCTGGACAGCAGCGCGTTGATGAGCATCGGCAAACTGCGTCTGCGCCTGGCGTTTGAAGGCGATGTAGCGGATGCCTACACCACCCTGGGCATCGCCCATGTGGTGGAAAAGCGCGCCGACAAAAGCGTGGTGCTCGACCGCACTTACTGCCCGCCGTGCCTGGACATGCGCGCCGCCGAACGCCTGGGGGCGTTTGTCGATGAGCTGCTGGGCCTGGTGCAGCAGCGGGTCGAGGCGCTGGCGTCGCGCCTGACTCAACCCGATGGCAGCGGCGCCGCAGAAATCGCCGACTTCCTGCTGTTGCAGGTACTCAATCGCAGCCTGCCGTTGGTGCGCCACTTGGCGGCGATGACTGGCCTGCATCCCGAGCAGTTGTACCGCGACCTCGCGAGCCTGGCCGGTGAATTGGCGACCTTTACCCGCGATGACAAGCGCGCCTCTGCCTACCCGGCGTACCGCCATGCAGCCCTGGCGGAAACCTTCGCCCCGGTGATGCTCGACCTGCGCCGCGCACTGTCGACGGTGATGGATGCGCGCGCCATCGCGATCCCGCTGGAAGAGCGCCAGTACGGCATTCGCGTGGCGGTGCTGCCCGACCAGGAGTTGCTGCGTTCGGCCACCTTTATCCTGGCGGTGCAGGCGCAGATGTCCGCCGAGAGCGTGCGCAACGGCTTCCCGCCGCAGGTGAAGATCGGCTCGGTGGAGAAGATCCGCGACCTGGTCAACCTGCAACTGCCGGGCATCGGTCTGCGCCCCTTGCCGGTGGCGCCACGGCAGTTGCCGTTCCACGCCGGTTTTACCTATTTCGAACTCGATCGCAGCAGCGAATATTGGCAATTGCTGAGCCAGTCGGCCGGCTTTGCCCTGCATATCGCCGGGGTGTTCCCAGGGCTGGACATGCAGTTCTGGGCGATCCGCAACTAAGGCAAGGTGACTGACGTGAACGACACTTTTGAAGGCGACCCGGATCGCACCCTGCTGATTCCCACTCCAGGCGGACGCAGGGCAGCACCGCCGGTAACACCGGTACAGCGCGAAGCCATGGTGTTGCAGGGCCAGGGGCTCAACCCGCTGGTGCGTGCCGCCAACCCGCTGCTGGACCTGGTGGTGCCGTTGCGCAGCCTCACGGCCATGCCGGATATGGAAAGCCTGCGCCAACGCCTGATCCAGGCGGTGCAGGCCTTCGAAGCCCAGGCCCGCGCCAGCCAGGTCGACGTGGAAACCGTGGCCGCCGCGCGCTACGCGTTGTGCACTCTGGTCGACGAAACCATCGCCAGCACCCCGTGGGGCGCCGGAGTGTGGGGCAGCCGCAGCCTGTTGGTGACCTTCCACAACGAGGCGTGGGGCGGCGAGAAGTTCTTCATGATCCTGCAGCGCCTGAGCCAGGACCTGCGTACCCATATCGACGTGCTGGAGTTGATGTACCTGTGCATGGCGCTGGGCCTGGAGGGACGTTATCGCGTGCTGGATCGCGGCCTCGATCAGTTGGGGTTGCTGCGTGAACGCCTGCTGCACTTGATCAACCAGCAACGTGGCAATCAGGAGCAAGACTTGTCACCGCGTTGGCGCGGTGCCGAAGCGCCGCAGGCCTCAATGTTGCGGCGGGTGCCGTTGTGGGTGTTGGCGTCGGTGGCGGCGGTGCTGCTGTTGAGTGTGCAACTGACCTACAGCTGGTTGCTCAACCGTGCGTCCGACCCGGTGTTTGCCCAGCTGGGTTCGATCCGTGTGGCTTCGCCGCTCAAGGTGGCGGTGCCGGCCACGCCTGCGCCCGTGCGCCTGGCCGGTTTCCTCGCGCCGGAAGTGGCCCAGGGGCTGGTGGCGGTGAAAGACAGCGCCGACCGCTCGGTAATCACCCTGCGCGGCGATGGGGTGTTCGCCTCCGGCAGTGCCGAAGTGTCGAGCAACTTCGACGGCTTGCTTGCGCGCATCGGCGATGCCCTGGCTACGGTGCAGGGGGATGTGGTGGTGGTTGGGCATACCGACAACGTGCGGCCCTCGGCGACCTCACGGCTGGGCTCCAACTTTGATCTGTCCCAGGCGCGGGCCAAGACCGTCGCACGCTTGCTGGCGCAACGGGCCGGGCCGGTGGAGCGTTACCGCAGCGAAGGCCGTGGCGAAACCGAACCCTTGGTGCCCAACGATTCAGCGGTGAATCGCGCGCGTAACCGCCGCGTCGATATCACCGTATTGATCCCTTCCCAGGCGCAATAGCCATGAATTTTTCGACGCTGTTTTCGTTGTTATGGTCCCCGGTGGAGCGCTTCATCCTGTGGCTGCTCAAGCCCTGGTTGTTGTCGCTGATCGGTGTGGCCTTGCTGTCCCTGCTGGTGTGGTACGAAGGCCCGTTGCTGGCGTTCAACGGCAGCGAGCCGTTGGCGCCGGAGTCGCGGCGCTGGGGTTTGATCGGGTTGTTCGTGTTGGTGTGGGCCAGCTATTTTGCCTGGCGCCTGTGGCGGGCCTGGCGTGCCAACCGTGGCTTGATGGCGGGCGTGGCCGACGCACCATCGGTGGCGCCCGGCGTGCGTGAGTCCCAGGCTGAAGTGGCCGAGTTGGGCGAACGCATGCGTTCGGCCATGGCGGTGCTGCGCAAGGCCAATCCTGGCTGGAAGATGAGCGGGCAGTACCTGTATCAATTGCCGTGGTACATGTTTGTCGGCGCGCCGGGCAGCGGCAAGACCACGGCACTGACCCATTCCGGGTTGCAATTTCCCCTGCGCGAGGCCATGGGCAGCGGTGCCATTGGCGGTGTCGGCGGCACGCGGCATTGCGATTGGTGGTTCACCGATGAAGCGGTGCTGCTCGACACTGCCGGGCGCTACACCACCCAGGACAGCTACACCGAAGTGGACAAGGCCGCGTGGGGCGGCTTCCTCGACCTGCTGAAAAAGTACCGTCGGCAACGCCCGGTCAACGGTGTGATCGTGGCCTTGAGTGTCAGCGACCTGCTGCAACAGACCGACGCCCAGCGTCAGGCCCAGGCTGTGGCGATCCGTGCGCGCATCAATGAGCTGTACGAGCGCCTGGGCTTGCGCTTCCCGGTGTATGTGATCATCACCAAGTGCGACTTGCTCGCGGGTTTTTCGGAGTTCTTCGAAACCTTCGGCCGCGACGAACGCGCGCAGGTGTGGGGTGTGACTTTTCCATTGGCCCAGCCACCCCAGGTGGAAACGGGCCTGGCGTCGTTCCCGGGCGAGTTCGATGCCCTGGAGCGTCAGTTGCAACGGCGTGTGCTGGAGCGTTTGCAACAGGAGCGCGATTTGTCACGACGCGCGTTGCTCTACAGCTTCCCGCAACAGTTCGCCAGCCTGGGCGACGGCCTGACGCGGTTTCTCAATACAGTCTTCGAAGCCAATCGCTACCAGGAGCCGGCACTGCTGCGGGGTGTGTATTTCACCAGTGGCACCCAGGAGGGCAGTCCGATTGATCGGGTGCTGACCTCGCTGGCGGCGTCCTTCGGGCTGGGCCGCAAGGTGCTGGCGCCGAATGTCGCCAGTGGGCGCAGTTACTTCATCACCCGCCTGCTGCGCGAAGTGATCTTCAAGGAAGCCGGGCTCGCCGGGGTCAATCACCAGGAGCAACGGCGCCGACGCCTGCTCGGCCGGGCGGGGCGCATGGCGGCGGGTGTGGCGTTCGTCCTGCTGCTGGTCGGCATGACCATCAGTTATACCCGCAACCTGCAACTGATCGCCGATGCGTCCAGTGCCGCCACCAACGTCGCGCAATTGGCCAAGGCACTGCCGGCCGAAGGCGATGTGCTGGTGACCCTGCCGTTGCTGAATGCCGCGCGCGCGTTGCCCAGCGGCTACAGCGACGGCGACCGCAGTGTGCCGTTGCTCAGCCGCATGGGCCTGTACCAGGGCAACAAGCTCGGTGCGGGTGCAGTCACGCTGTATCGGCGCTTGCTGCGCAGCACCTTGTTGCCGCATATCGTCGCCAACATGGAAAACGCCTTGCGCCGTGGCGACGCGAGCAATCAGGAGTTTCTCTACGAAACCTTGCGCGCCTACTTGATGCTCGGCGAGCGGCAGTTCTTCGACGCGCCGTCGGTGCAGGCCTGGGTCGATGTAGATTGGCGTCGCGAACTGCCCCAGGCCACGCCTGCGCAGTTGCAGCAACTGTCGGACCACGTCACGGCGCTGTTGGAGGCCGACGACGAGGCCGAGCCGGTGCAACTGGACAGCGCGCTGGTGGCCAAGGTGCGCCTGGCGTTGGCGAGCATGCCGTTGTCCCAGCGCATCTATAACCGGGTGAAGCGCCAGGTCGACCAGCAACACCTGCCCGAGCTGAGTGTGAACAGTGCGGTGGGGCGGGATGTTTCGTCGTTGTTTACCCGCGCCAGTGGCGAGCCGTTGTCCCGTGGGGTGAGTGGCGTCTACAGCATCGCCGGCTACCGGGAACTGACCCGCAAGACCCCGCAGGCCGTGGCCGAGATGGCCAAAGACAGTTGGGTGCTGGACCGCCAGGAATCGGCGCAGATTGCCGGCGCCGATCCGGCCATGCAGGCGGCGGTGCTGGAGCTTTACTACGCCGACTACATCCGCCAATGGGACAGTTTCCTCGCGGATGTGCACCTGGCACCGTTGACCAGCCTGGGCCAGGCCTCGTTGGTGACCAATGTGCTCGCCGCCAGCGATTCTCCGTTGCGCGCGTTGCTGGTGGCGATATCGAAGGAAACCACGCTGGAGGGGGCGTTGACCTCGACCACAATCAAGGACACCGATCAGCGCGTGCGCGACAAGATCGCTGCGGCCACGCAAAAGCTGCAATCGGCGCTGGGTGGCGATAGCCCGGCACCGGTGGCGGACGCGTCGGCCAATCCGGTGGACCCGCATTTCGCTGCGCTGCATCGCCTGGTGGGCAACGGCGCCGGTCCGCAGCCGGTTGATGAGGTATTGGCGTCGCTGAAGGACGCCGGGCAATTCTTCGACAGCGCTGACGCCGCGCGCCGCAGTGCTGCGCCGGCACCTTCCAACGAGGTGTTGGGGCGCTTGAAACGCTCGGGTGACACGCAGCCTGCGCCGTTGTCGACGCTGCTGCGGGATGTGGAGTCGGGGGGCACGGCGCTGACCCTTGGCAATGAAAAAGCCCGGTTGAATGCACTATGGGAGGCGAGCGGCGCGCCGTTCTGTCGGGCGGCCATCGATGGGCGTTATCCGCTGGTGCGCAGCTCGGCCCGCGATGCCACCGCCGATGACTTCGGCAAGTTTTTCGGCCCCGGTGGGTTGATGGACGATTTTTTCAGCAAGAACCTTGCGGCGTATGTCGACATGAGCGGCAGCCAGTGGCGCTGGCGTTCAGCTGGCGTGACGCCGCTGAATATCTCCCAGGATGTACTCAATCAATTCCAGCGTGGCGCCAAGTTGCGCGATATGTTCTTCGTGGCCGGTGCGCGCCAGCCGTCCATGCGTTTCGACTTGAAAACCCTGGGAGCAGACCCGGCACTGAGCAAGGTCACGCTGGATATCGATGGCCAGCCGGTGGTGTTTGACGCTGGGACTGTGGCCGACTTTGCCAGTATCTCGCTGCCCAGCGGCAAGTCCGGCGGCCTGGTGCGACTGGATGCCACGCCAGGGCTGGCCAGCCCACTGCGCACCGACGGCCCCTGGGGTTGGCTGCGCATGATGGACAAGGCTGTGGTGAGCACCCAGGGCGAACAGCTGCAACTGACCTTCAATCTGGAAGGTCATCGGGTGGCGTATCTGCTGCGGGCCAGCAGTGTGATCAACCCGTTCCGCCGCGACAGCTTCGAGCCGTTCCATTGCCCGGGCAGCTTTTAGGAAACCACCATGAATGGATTTTTCGGCAAGGTTCCCAGACTGGGAGACTTTGTCAGTCGTCGCTTGGCACCGGAATTCCTTGGCCCGTGGGACGCCTGGTTGCAGGCCGGTTTGCAGTGCAGTCATGAGCGTCTGGGCGAGCAATGGCTGGAGGTGTACCTGTGCAGTCCGATCTGGCACTTTGCGTTGGCGGCGGGTGTGTGTGGTGAACAGGGCTGGGCCGGGGTGATGATTCCCAGTGTGGATCGGGTGGGGCGCTATTTTCCACTGACCGTTGCTGCAGCAGTTGGAGACGTGCTGCTGTTGGATGCGACCTGGCATGATGAGGTGGAGCGCTTGGCGTTGTCAGCCTTGAGCGAGGCGTTTTCCCTCGAAGTATTTGATGAGTCGGTACAGGCGTTGCCATTGCCCACGCTTATCGCACGAGCAGATCCCTCCATGCGGGTGTTGTTCTGGAGCGAAGGTTCCCCCCACGTTGCGCCGACGCGTTGGGAAGGGGAGGGATTGCCTGATGCAGAGACCTTCGCCGACATGCTCGGCAGCCCATGGCCCTGAATGAAAAAGCCCCGAACCTGTCGGGGCTTTGCTGATCAACCCAATGCAGCAAGTTGCGCCACGGTTTCCGGGAAACGTGCCACCAGGCGGATCAGCGTGGCAGCCTGGGCGTTTGGCTTGGCCCGGCCTTGCTCCCAGTTTTCCAGGGTGCGGGTGTTGGTGCGCAGGTACATGGCGAACACCGACCGAGAGAGGTTGAGTTGTTGGCGCACCGCGACCACTTCCTCGGCGGTGAGTGGCGCCAGGTTTTTGAGGTGAACCTTGTGGGTTCGCAGGGTGACTTTGCCTTGGCGTTCGTCTGCCAGGGCGTCGAAGCCTTCGACCAGTTCGGAAAAGATTTCACGTTTCATGATGTGTTCTCGCTTTGATTTCCCTGTCCAGCAGGTGTTTTAGGGCTTTTTTGTGCTGTGGTGTCAGGTCATCCTGTTCGTGCTTGCCGTACAGGGTGAACAGCCAGAATTGCGTGCCGCCCGACCACCAGTAGTAAATGACCCGCAGGCCACCGCGCTTGCCTTTGTTGCGTCGCTCATCGACGAAGCGAACCTTGCGCAGTCCGCCTGTTCCCTCGATCACATCTCCTGCTTCCGGGTTTTTCATCAACTCTTGTTGAAAACCCTGGAAAAGCTCGTCACTCAGATAGTCCTTGCGATGCCGCTCGAAGGCCGGCAGTTCGATAAATAGAGCATCCATGTTCTGTACGTAGCCTGCGTATAGTTTGGTGGCCCACCCGCGATGAGTCAAGTGACCCTGCTGTGGGAACTTTCCTAAAACGCAGACACCATACGGCGGCCTTCATCGAGTAGATGCCGGATGAGGAGGCAGATGGCTGAGGAAATTTCCGCGAATAGGGGAGGGTAAAAGCCACTCCCCCAGAAACGCAAAACGGCGCCCGAAGGCGCCGTTTTGTTGACTGCATCCCGCTAAGCGATCAAACGCCCAGCACCGCGTGCTGCACCAGGGTGAGCAGCGGTTGTGGGTACACGCCCAGGAAGAACGCGAGCAGGGCGATGGCCAGCAGCATCACGCCGCCTGCCTTCTGTTCCCAATGCAGCTCGGCATCCACACGGCGCAGGTTTGGCTCGATCAGGTAGAGGGTGACCATCACGCGCAGGTAGTAGAACACGCCAATCGCGGAGCCCAGTACCAGGGAGGCAACCAACCACCATTCGTGGGCTTCAACACCGGTGGCGACGATGTAGAACTTGCCGATAAAGCCCGCCGTCAGCGGGATACCGGCCAGGGACAGCATCATCACGGTCAGTACGGCGGTCAGGTACGGACGGCGCCAGAACAGGCCGCGGTATTCGTACAGGGCGTCGGCGTCACGGCCTTTGAATGGCGAGGACATCAGCGTGATCACGCCGAATGCACCCAGGCTGGTGATCACGTAGGTGACCAGGTACACGCCCATGGCTTCCACGGCCAGGCCTTTGCTCGCCACCAGGGCGATCAGCAGGTAGCCGAAGTGTGCGATGGAGGAGTAACCCAGCAGACGCTTGAGGTTGTTCTGGGTCAGGGCCAGCAGGTTACCGAACAGGATCGACGCGATGGCGATCACGGTCAGCACGGTGCTCAGCACGCCGGTGTTGGCAGCAGGGGAGATCTGGAACAGACGCACCATCACCGCAAACACTGCAACCTTCGACGCGGTGGCCAGGAACGCCGCTACCGGGGCCGGCGCGCCTTCGTACACGTCCGGGGTCCACAGGTGGAACGGCACCAACGACAGCTTGAACGCCAGGCCAATCAGCATCATCGCCAGGCCCAACTGGGCAATCGGCGCAGGCATGCCGGTGGCGGCCAGGGCGTGACCGATACCGGTAAAGCTCAGGCTGCCGGCTTCGGCGTAGAGCAGGGCCATACCAAACAACAGGAACGCGGAACCGGCGGCCGACAGCACCATGTACTTGATGCCGGCTTCCAGGGAGCGCTTGTTGAAGAAGGCGTAGGCCACCAGGCCGTAGGTCGGGATCGACAGCAGTTCCAGGCCGATGAACAGGCCGGCCAGGTGCTGTGCGCTGACCAGCACGATACCGCCGGCCGCAGCCAGCAGGATCAGCAGGTACAGCTCTTCCTTGTTGCCTGGGTAACCGGTGCCGCCTTCGCCCATATAGGCGTGGGCGAGGGTGACGCACGCCAGGGTCGCGACCAGGATCAGCGCGATATACAGCAGGGCGAAGTCATCCACCATCATCAACGGCGTGACCGCCAATGGCGCGACCTTGAGGGCCGGGATGATCGACAGCAGGGCCAGGTTGAGGCCAGCACAGGACAGCAGGAACGTTTGCGAATGATTGCGGCGCCAGGCGATTGCCAGCATCACCACCACGATGGTGAGGCTGGTAATCAGCAGCGGCGCAAGCGCGATAAAGTGTTGGATCGTGAATTCCATAGCGCTCTTACCGGGCCGAAGCGAGTTGAGAGAAGGCGGTGCCGAACCACTGCTGCACGCCATGCATCGTCGCGGCAGAAGTGTCCAGGAACGGTTGCGGGTACACGCCGATGTAGATCAGCAGCACCGCAAGGCCGAGCACCATGATCAGTTCGCGAGCATCCATCCCTTGCAGGACGGTGTCGGACTTGGCCGGGCCGAAGTAGGCGCGGTGGATCATGATCAGCGAGTAAACCGAACCAAACACCAGGCCGGAGGTAGCAATCGCACTGATCCACGGTGTTTGCACGAATGCACCCATCAGGATCAGGAACTCGCCGATGAAGTTGCCGGTGCCCGGCAAGCCCAGGGACGCGGCGGCGAAGAACAGGCTGATCGCCGGCAGGTACGCGATGCGCGACCACACGCCACCCATTTCACGCATGTCACGGGTATGCAGGCGCTCGTACAGCTGGCCACTCAGGATAAAGAGGGCAGCGGCCGAGACACCGTGGGCCAGCATCTGGATCACGGCGCCTTGCAGCGCCAGCTGGCTGCCGGAGTAGATGCCGATCAGTACGAAGCCCATGTGGGAAACGGACGAGAAGGCAATCAGACGCTTGATGTCGGTTTGTGCGAAGGCCAGGAACGCACCGTAGAAGATCCCGGTCAGACCCAGGGTCATGGCGATCGGCGCGAACTCGGCCGAGGCATTCGGGAACAGCGGCAGTGCGAAACGCAGCAGGCCGTAGGCCGCCGTCTTCAACAGGATACCGGCCAGGTCCACGGAACCTGCGGTCGGCGCCTGTGCGTGGGCATCCGGCAGCCAGGAGTGGAACGGCACCACCGGCAGCTTCACCGCGAACGCGATGAAGAAGCCCAGCATCAGGATGTACTCGGTGGTGAGGGACATCTTGGTTTTCAACAGGTCGGCGTAGTTGAAGGTAATCACGCCGGTGTTGTTGAAGTTGACCAGTACCAGGCCCAGGATCGCCACCAACATGATCAGGCCGGAAGCCTGGGTGAAGATGAAGAACTTGGTCGCCGCGTAGATCCGGGTTTTCTTGCCGTCCGAAGAACTGTGACCCCAGAGCGCGATGAGGAAGTACATCGGCACCAGCATCATTTCCCAGAAGAAGAAGAACATGAACAGGTCGAGGGCGAGGAACACGCCGACAACGCCGCCCAGGATCCACATCAGGTTCAGGTGGAAGAAGCCCACGTGACGCTGGATCTCTTTCCAGGAGCAGAGTACCGAGAGGATACCCAGCAGGCCGGTCAGCAGGATCATCAACAGCGACAGGCCGTCGAGGGCCAGGTGCACGTTGATGCCGAAGCGCTGGATCCACACGTGCTTGAATTCAAGCGCGAAGGTCGGATCGACACCCGGTGCCGGAGCAAATGAGTAGTCGCCATGGGCCCACAGCCAGAGGCCGAGTGCGAGTTCCAGGGACATGGTCAGCAACGCAATCCAGCGGGGGAGGGTGGCGCCGAAGCGTTCACCCATCCAGCAGAGCAGGCCGCCGATAAAGGGGATCAGGATTAGCCAGGGCAGAATCATGACAGGCTCGTTTCCTTTCGCAAGTTCGCAAAGATCGCAATGTTCATAGTCATACCGCTACCACAACGATGGCGCCGATCACCAGTACGGCACCGGCTGCCATGGAAGCGGCATACCAACGCAGTTGACCGGTCTCGCTGCGGCTCAGGGCGGTGTGACCGGCCTTGGCGGCACGCGGGATCAAACCGATGGTCTGGTCGAGCGGGTCTTTGCGCAGTACATGGCTGATGGCAAGGTAAGGCTTGACGAACAGTTTGTCGTAGATCCAGTCGAAGCCCCAGGCAGCGAACCACCAGGCCGACAGGAAGCGGCCAATGCCACTGTTGGCCACGGCGGTCACGAAGCGACGCTTGCCGAGGAACAGCAGGGCTGCCAACAGGATACCGGCGATGGCGATGGCGCCCGAGGCGATTTCCAGGCTGTGCTTGGCAGCGCCACCGGCATGGCCGGCGCTTTCTGGCAGAACACCGGCCAGCGGTGGGGTGATCAGGGCGCCGATGAAGGTCGACAGGATGATCAGAACGGACAACGGCAACCAATGCGAGATGCCATGGCCTGCGTGTGCTTCGGTCTTGGCTTCACCGTGGAAGGTGATGAAGATCAGGCGGAAGGTGTACAGCGAGGTCATGAACGCACCCACCAGGCCTGCGTACAGCAGGTTCTGGTTACCGCTGGCAAAGGCTTCCCAGAGGATTTCGTCCTTCGAGTAGAAGCCGGCGGTCACCAACGGCAGGGCGGCCAGGGCGGCACCACCGACGATGAAGCTGGCGTAGGCCAGTGGCAGTTTCTTCCACAGGCCGCCCATCTTGAAGATGTTCTGCTCGTGGTGGCAGGCAACGATCACCGCACCGGAAGCGAGGAACAGCAGGGCCTTGAAGAAGGCGTGGGTCATCAGGTGGAAGATCGCCGCGTCCCAGGCGCCAACGCCCAGGGCCAGGAACATGTAGCCGATCTGGCTCATGGTCGAGTAAGCGAGGATGCGCTTGATGTCGGTCTGCACCAGCGCGGCGAAGCCGGCCAGTACCAGGGTCACGCCACCGACGATGCCCACCAGGTGCAGGATGTCCGGCGCCAGGGTGAACAGGCCGTGGGTACGGGCGATCAGGTAGACACCGGCGGTCACCATGGTGGCCGCGTGGATCAGTGCGGAAACCGGGGTAGGACCGGCCATCGCATCCGCCAGCCAGGTTTGCAGCGGCAGTTGTGCGGATTTACCGACAGCGCCGCCCAGCAGCATCAGGGTCGCCAGGGTGATCCAGAAGTCGCCAACCTGGAATTTCTGCGGTGCCAGCACCAGCAGTTCCTGGATGTTCAGCGTGCCCACCTGTTGGAACAGGATGAACAGGCCGATGGCCATGAACACGTCACCGATACGGGTCACGATGAAGGCTTTAAGGGCTGCGTTACCGTTGTTGCGGTTGCTGTAGTAGAAACCGATCAACAGGTACGAGCACAGGCCCACGCCTTCCCAGCCGAAGTACAGGAACAACAGGTTATCGCCCAGCACCAGGAACAGCATGCTGGCGATAAACAGGTTGGTGTACGAGAAGAAGCGCGAGTAACCGGCTTCACCGCGCATGTACCAGGACGCGAACAGGTGGATCAGGAAGCCCACACCCACCACCACGCCGAGCATGGTGATCGACAGGCCGTCGACGTAGAGGGCGAAGTTAGGCTTGAAGCCCTCCACCGACATCCACTGCCACAGTACCAGGGTGTAGTGACCGCCTTCCGGCGGCGCCACGTTGAATTGCCAGATGACGTAGGCGGTCACGATGGCCGAGAGGCCAATGGAGCCCACACCCACCAGGGCCGAGAGGTTTTCCGACCAGCGCCCGCGAGAGAACGACAGCAGCAGGAAACCGATCAGGGGGAATACGAAAGTCAGAAAGATCATGTTCATCCGCGCATCTCACTGGCAGCGTCGATATCAAGCGTGTGGAAGCGACGATACAGTTGCAGCAGGATCGCCAGGCCGATACTGGCCTCGGCGGCTGCCAGGCTGATCACCAGGATGAACATGACTTGTCCATCCGGCTGGCCCCAACGTGCACCCGCAACGATGAACGCCAGTGCAGCGGCGTTCATCATGATTTCCAGGCTCATCAACACGAACAGAATGTTACGGCGAACCATCAGGCCGACCAGGCCAAGGCAGAACAGGATGCCGGCGACCGCCAGACCATGCTCCAAAGGGATAGCAGGCATCGTCATTGCTCCTTGGCTTCGTTGCGGCCCAAGTGGAAGGCGGTGATGGCTGCCGCGAGCAGCAGCATCGAAGCCAGTTCGACCACCAGCAGGTACGGGCCGAACAGGCTGATGCCCACGGCTTTCGCGTCTACGGTGGTGTGGCCGATGGCCTGGCCGCTCTGGTGAGCGAACAGCACATACAGCAGTTCACCCAGCAGCAGCGCTGCGAGGATAACCGGGCCGAGCCAGATGCCGGGCTTGAGCCAGACGCGCTCCTGGGCGACCGAAGCCGGCCCCAGGTTGAGCATCATCACCACAAACACGAACAGCACCATGATGGCGCCCGCATAGGCGATCACTTCCAGCACGCCGGCGAACGGGGCGCCGAGTGCGAAGAAGGTCATGGCCACGGCGATCAACGAAATGATCAGGTAGAGCAGGGCGTGCACAGGATTGGTGTTGGTGATCACGCGAAGCGTGGACACCACTGCAATACCGGACGCGAAATAGAAAGCGAATTCCATCTTTCTTCCTTAAGGCAGCAAGCTCTTCACGTTGATCGGCTCGGCTTCGTTTTGTGCGGCGCCTTTCGGCTTACCGGCAACGGCCATACCTGCAACACGATAGAAGTTGTAATCAGGGTTTTTACCGGGACCAGAGATCAAAAGATCTTCTTTCTCGTACACCAGGTCCTGACGTTTGAACTCGGCCATCTCGAAATCCGGTGTCAGCTGGATCGCGGTGGTCGGGCAAGCTTCCTCGCAGAGGCCGCAGAAAATGCAGCGCGAGAAGTTTATGCGGAAGAAGTCCGGGTACCAGCGACCGTCTTCGGTTTCAGCTTTCTGCAGGGAGATGCAACCCACCGGGCACGCCACGGCGCACAGGTTGCAGGCTACGCAACGCTCTTCGCCATCGGGGTCGCGGGTGAGCACGATACGGCCGCGATAACGCGGCGGCAGGTACACCGCTTCTTCCGGGTATTGCAGGGTGTCGCGTTTGCGAAAGCCATGGCCGAAAACCATCACCAGGCTTCGCAACTGGGTACCGGTACCCTTAACGATGTCGCCAATATATTTGAACATGGGTCAAATCCTCACTGAACCGCGCCGGCTGGTGTGTTCAACAACACAACGGCAGCCGTCACCAGCAAATTGATCAGGGTCAGTGGCAGGCAGAAGCGCCAGCTGAAATCCATCACCTGGTCGTATCGTGGACGCGGAATGGACGCGCGCAGCAGGATAAACAACATGATGAAGAACGCGGTCTTCAGGAAGAACCAGAAGAACGCCAACTGCGGCAGGATGCCGAACGGACCATGCCAGCCGCCGAAGAACAGCGTGACCAGCAGGGCCGAGATCAAGATGATGCCGATGTACTCGCCAACGAAGAACATGCCCCATTTCATGCCGGCGTATTCAATGTGGTAACCGTCGGCCAGTTCCTGTTCCGCTTCCGGCTGGTCGAACGGGTGACGGTGAGTCACGGCGACGCCAGCAATGAAGAAGGTACAGAAGCCGAAGAACTGCGGAATGATGAACCACAGGTTCTGCGCCTGGTACTCGACGATGTCACGCATGTTGAACGAGCCGACCTGCACCACGATGCCCATCAGCGCGAGGCCCATGAACACTTCATAGGACACGGTCTGGGCCGAAGCCCGCAAGCTGCCCAGGAGGGCAAACTTGTTGTTACTCGACCAACCGGCGAACAGCACCGCATAGACCGACAGACCGGCCATGGCGAAGAAGAACAGCAAGCCGATGTTCAGGTCCGCCACGCCCCAGGTCGGGGTGATCGGGATGATCGCGAAGGCGATCAGCAAGGCGCTCATGGCCACGACCGGTGCCAGGGTGAAGATCACCTTGTCGGCAAACGGCGGGGTCCAGTCTTCCTTGAAGAACATTTTCAGCATGTCGGCGGCGATCTGGAACATACCGAATGGGCCAACGCGGTTCGGACCGTAACGGTCCTGCCACCAGCCCAGCAGGCGACGTTCGACGAAGCTGAGCAGGGCGCCCGCGACGACCACGGCCAACAGGATCACGATGGCCTTGACCACCGAAATGATCACGTCAATTACTTCCGGCGTGAACCAAGTCATTGCGCTGCCTCCTGCAGACCGTCAACGGTTTTGCCAAAGATCGCCGCTGGAATGCCGGCGAAACCTTTTGGCAGTGCGATCAGGCCAGCACCCAACTCTTCGTTGATGCGCAGCGGCAGACGCAGGGTCTGGCCGGCCACGTTCAGACTGAGCAAGGCACCGTCGTTGACGCCCAGGCGGTCGGCTTCGGACTTGGCCAGGGCAACGTAGGCGGCTGGGGTGCGCTCTTGAACCGGCGCGGCTTTGGAAGAGTTCTCTTCGCTGCCGAACAGGTGGAAGAACGGCACAACCTGCCAAGTACCCTGGGCCGGGTTGAACGGACGCGGTACGGCAGCGAACCAGTTCAGCGCGTCACCAGTGCTTTCGATCAGGCGGGTGCCTGGGTCGCCAGCGCGGATGTGACCACCGACTTCGTCCTGGAACTTGTTCCAGGCCTGTGGCGAGTTCCAGCCCGGCGACCAGGCGAACGGCACTTGTTGGCGCGGTTCGGCGGAGCCCGAGTAACCTTCCATGGAGAAGGCAAACGCGGTGTCCTGGTCTTGTGGAGTGCGCGGTTCGTGCACGCTGATGTTGGCGCGCATGGCCGTACGACCGGAATAACGCAGCGGTTCACGGGCCAGTTTCATGCCCTTGATGCGGAACGCGGCGGACGGCGCAGCGTCGACGATCCGTGCCAGTTGCGGCGCGCTCGCGGCGGTGGCGGCAGTGACGTGGTCGAGCTGGGTCCAGTCGATCGGCTGGTTCAGCAGGGTGGCGCGCAGGGCATGCAGCCAGCGCCAGCCTTCGTGAACCAGGATGCTGGCGTCCATGTACTTCGGATCGAACACCTGGAAGAAGCGCTGGGCGCGGCCTTCCTGGCTGACCAGCGTACCGTCGCCTTCGGCGAAGGTGGCGGCTGGCAGGACCAGGTCGGCACGTTCGCTGGTGGCGGTCTTCTGGTGGTCGGCAACGATCAGCACTTTGGTGGCGTTGAGCGCAGCGTCAACCTTGGCGGCATCGGTGCGGGTGTACAGGTCGTTTTCCAGCACCACGATGGCGTCGGCATTGCCGTCGATTACCGCTTGCAGGCCAGCGTCCAGGGACTCGCCACCGAGCATGGCCAGGCCAAGGCTGTTGGCTTCCGGCACGACCAGGCTGATGGAACCGTTCTTGTCGCGCAGCTTCAAGGCCTTGGCGATGTTGGCAGCGGCTTCGATCAACGCCTTGGAACCCAACGAGGTGCCGGCGATGATCAGTGGACGCTTGGCGGCCAGCAGGGCGTCGGCGATACGCTGAGCCAGTTCAACGGCTTCAGCGTCCAGGCCTTCGACGGCCGGTGCGCTGGCGTCGAGGGCGTGGGCCACGGCGAAACCGATGCGGGCCAGGTCGTCTGGGGCTGCGTGCACACATTCTTCGGCGATATCGTCGAGCTTGGTTTCAGCCAGGCTTGCGATAAACAGCGGGTTCAGCGCGTGCTGGCCGATGTTTTTCACCGCGGCGTCGAGCCACGGTTGTACGCGCATGGCGTCGGCCATGTCTTCGGCCTTGCCTTTGACCGACTGGCGTAGCGACAGGGCGATGCGCGCGGCGGTCTGGGTCAGGTCTTCACCGAGCACGAAAATGGCGTCGTGGTCTTCGATGTCGCGCATGTTCGGCACCGGCAGCGGGCTGTCGTTCAGCACTTGCAGGACCAGGCGGATGCGCTCCAGCTCAGCGGCTTCGATACCGCTGTAGAAGTGCTCGGCACCGACCAGTTCACGCAACGCGAAGTTGCTTTCGAGGCTGGCGCGAGGCGAACCGATACCGACGATGTTGCGGCCGCGTAGCAGGTCGGCGGCTTTATCGAGCGCGTCGTCCAGGCTCAGCTTGCCGCCATTGGCCAGCAGTGGCTGGCGCGGGCGGTCTTCGCGGTTGACGTAGCCATAGCCGAAACGGCCACGGTCGCACAGGAAGTACTGGTTGACCGAACCGTTGAAGCGGTTTTCGATGCGACGCAGTTCACCGTAGCGCTCACCCGGGGAGATGTTGCAACCGCTGGAGCAGCCATGGCAGATGCTCGGGGCGAACTGCATGTCCCACTTACGGTTGTAGCGCTCGGAGTGCGTCTTGTCGGTGAACACACCGGTCGGGCAGACCTCGGTGAGGTTGCCGGAGAACTCGCTTTCGAGCACGCCGTCTTCAACGCGACCGAAGTACACGTTGTCGTGGGCGCCAAACACGCCCAGGTCGGTGCCGCCGGCGTAGTCTTTATAGAAGCGCACGCAACGGTAGCAGGCGATGCAGCGGTTCATTTCGTGGGAAATGAACGGGCCGAGGTCCTGGTTTTGGTGGGTACGTTTGGTGAAGCGATAACGGCGCTCGTTGTGGCCGGTCATCACCGTCATGTCTTGCAGGTGGCAGTGACCGCCTTCCTCACAGACCGGGCAGTCGTGAGGGTGGTTGGTCATCAGCCATTCAACGACACTGGCGCGGAACGCCTTGGATTCTTCATCGTCGATGGAGATCCAGGTGTTGTCGGTGGCTGGGGTCATGCAGGACATGACGATACGACCACGGGTGTCGTTCTCGTCGGTGTATTGCTTGACCGCGCACTGGCGACAGGCACCGACGCTACCAAGCGCGGGGTGCCAGCAGAAATACGGGATGTCGAGGCCTAGTGAGAGACATGCCTGTAACAGGTTGTCTGCCCCATCGACTTCGAGCGCTTTGCCGTCTACGTGGATAGTGGCCATGGTTCAAAGTTCTTCGTTGGCCCGTTGTCAGCGGGCGTGGCTAATGGAATCTTGTTATTCATGGGCATCAACACAGCCTTTACGGCGTCAGCCCATGAGAAAGCGAAGGGCACGGACCCTTCGCCTTTTTAAGCGTTACGCGCCGACTACGATCGGCCTTGCCAGAGGCGGGACGGCGGCGCTGGTGGGCGCGATGCCGGCTTCGAACTCCGAGCGGAAGTATTTGATGGCGCTGCCCAATGGCTCCACGGCGCCCGGTGCGTGAGCACAGAAAGTCTTGCCTGGGCCGAGGAAACCGACCAGGCCGAGCAGGGTTTCGATATCACCCTCGCGACCTTCGCCATTTTCCAGGGCCATCAGCAGCTTCACGCTCCACGGCAGACCGTCGCGGCATGGGGTGCAGAAGCCGCAGGATTCACGGGCAAAGAACTGCTCCATGTTGCGCAGCAGCGAGACCATGTTCACCGTGTTGTCCACCGCCATCGCCAGGCCCGTACCCATCCGGGTGCCGACCTTGCCGATGCCGCCGGCATACATCTGTGCGTCGAGGTGCTCAGGGAGCAGGAAGCCCGTACCGGCACCGCCTGGCTGCCAGGCTTTCAAGGTGTAGCCGTCGCGCATGCCACCGGCGTAGTCCTCGAACAGCTCGCGGGCGGTCACGCCGAACGGCAGTTCCCACAGGCCAGGGTTCTTGACCTTGCCGGAGAAGCCCATGAGCTTGGTGCCCATGTCTTCGCTGCCTTCGCGGGCCAACGATTTGTACCAGTCCACGCCGTCGGCGATGATCGCCGGCACGTTGCACAGGGTCTCGACGTTGTTCACGCAAGTCGGCTTGCCCCACACGCCGACGGCGGCAGGGAAGGGCGGTTTGGAACGTGGGTTGGCGCGGCGGCCTTCGAGGGAGTTGATCAATGCGGTTTCTTCACCGCAGATATAACGCCCGGCGCCGGTGTGTACGAACAGTTCGAAGTCAAAGCCGGAACCCAGGATGTTCTTACCCAGCAGGCCAGCCGCCTTGGCTTCTTCCACGGCACGGTTGAGGTGCTTGGCGGCGGTGGTGTACTCGCCACGCAGGAAGATGTAGCCACGGTAGGTCTTCAGCGCACGGGCACTGATCAGCATGCCTTCGATCAGCAGATGGGGCAGTTGCTCCATCAGCATGCGGTCTTTCCAGGTGTTCGGCTCCATTTCATCCGCATTGCACAGCAGGTAGCGGATGTTGATGGATTCGTCTTTTGGCATCAGGCCCCACTTAACGCCAGTGGGGAAGCCTGCGCCGCCGCGGCCTTTAAGGCCGGCGTCTTTCACGGTCTGGACGATATCGTCCTGGGCCATGTCGGCGAAGGCTTTGCGCGCCGCCGCGTAACCGTTCTTGGCCTGGTATTCGTCGAGCCAAACCGGCTCGGCATCGTCACGCAGGCGCCAGGTCAGCGGGTGGGTTTCAGGCGAACGCTTGATCAGGTTGGCCGGGCCGAAGGATGTAAGGGTCATGGGTAGCCCTCGAGCAATTGGGTCACGCCAGTTGCCTGCACGTCACCGAATGTGTCGTCGTCGATCATCAACGCCGGCGCCTTGTCGCAGTTGCCCAGGCAGCACACTGGCAGCAGCGTGAAGCGGCCGTCCGGGGTGGTTTGGCCGAGGCCGATGCCCAGTTTGGTCTGGATCGCGTCAACCACTTTCTCGTGGCCACCGATGTAGCAGACCATGCTGTCGCACACGCGAATGATGTGGCGGCCAACCGGCTGACGGAAGATCTGGCTGTAGAACGTGGCCACGCCTTCAACGTCGCTGGCGGGGATGCCGAGGATCTCGCCGATGGCGTAGAGGGCGCCGTCCGGCACCCAGCCACGTTCCTTCTGGACGATCTTCAAGGCTTCGATCGACGCCGCGCGCGGGTCTTCGTAGTGATGCAGCTCGTGCTCGATGGCCGAGCGCTCGGTTTCACTCAGGGTGAAACGGTCTGTCTGGATAAGCGTGCTGTTCATGCTTAGCGGTCCACGTCGGCCATAACGAAATCAATACTACCCAGGTACGCAATCAAGTCCGCGACCATCTCGCCTTTGATCACCGAAGGGATCTGCTGCAAGTGGGCGAAGCTTGGGGTACGGATCCGGGTGCGGTAGCTCATGGTGCCGCCATCGCTCGTCAGGTAATAACTATTGATACCCTTGGTCGCTTCGATCATCTGGAAGGATTCGTTAGCCGGCATGACCGGGCCCCACGAAACTTGCAGGAAGTGCGTGATCAGGGTTTCGATGTGCTGCAGCGTGCGCTCTTTCGGCGGCGGCGTGGTCAGCGGGTGATCCGCCTTGTAAGGGCCTGCCGGCATGTTGCGCATGCATTGCTCGATGATTTTCAGGCTCTGGCGCATTTCTTCGACGCGCACGATGCAACGGTCGTAGGCATCGCCATTGGCGGCCAGCGGGACTTCGAATTCGAAGTTTTCGTAGCCCGAGTACGGACGCGCTTTACGGAGGTCGAAGTCGCAACCGGTGGAACGCAGGCCAGCACCGGTGACGCCCCATTCCAACGCCTCTTTGGTGTTGTACTGGGCGACTCCGATGGTACGGCCTTTGAGGATGCTGTTATCCAGCGCAGCCTTTTGGTACTCGTCCAGACGCTTGGGCATCCAGTCGATGAATTCCTTGACCAGGCGTTCCCAGCCATTGGGCAGGTCGTGGGCAACACCGCCGATGCGGTACCAGGCCGGGTGCAGACGGAAACCGGTGATGGCTTCGATGACCTTGTAGGCGCGCTGACGGTCGGTGAAGGTGAAGAACACCGGGGTCATGGCGCCGACGTCCTGGATATAGGTACCCAGGAACAGCAGGTGGCTGGTGATGCGGAAGAACTCGGCCATCATGATGCGGATGGTGTCGACGCGGTCCGGCACCTTGATACCGGCCAGCTTCTCGACCGAGAGCACGTACGGCAGGTTGTTCATCACGCCGCCGAGGTAATCGATACGGTCGGTGTACGGGATGAAGCTGTGCCAGGACTGACGCTCGGCCATCTTTTCGGCACCACGGTGGTGGTAGCCGATGTCCGGGACGCAGTCGACGATTTCTTCGCCGTCCAGTTGCAGGATGATACGGAAGGCACCGTGAGCCGAAGGGTGGTTCGGGCCCAGGTTGAGGAACATGTAGTCCTCGTTGGTGCCGGAGCGTTTCATGCCCCAGTCTTCCGGACGGAAACGTGCGGCTTCCTCTTCAAGCTGTTGCTTGGCGAGGTTGAGGCTGAACGGATCGAATTCGGTGGCGCGGGCAGGGAAGTCCTTGCGCAGCGGGTGACCTTCCCAGGTCGGCGGCATCATGATGCGCGTCAGGTGCGGGTGGCCCGGGAAGTCGATACCGAACATGTCCCACACTTCACGCTCGTACCAGCTGGCGTTCGGCCAGATACCGGTGACGGTCGGGATGCTCAAGTCGCTTTCGCTTAGTGCGACCTTGATCATCACGTCGCTGTTACGTTCCAGCGACATCAGGTGGTAGAACACGGTGAAATCGGCGCCGCTCGGCAGCCCTTGACGCTTGGTGCGCAGACGCTCGTCCACGCCATGCAGGTCATAGAGCATGACGTACGGCTTGGGCAGGTTGCGCAGGAAGGTCAGGACCTCGACGAGCTTGGCGCGCGCCACCCACAGCACCGGCATACCGGTGCGTGTGGCCTGGGCGGTGAAGGCGTCAGGGCCAAAACGGTTATTGAGTTCGACGACCACATCCTGGTCGTCTGCCTTATAAGGCGGGATGTACAGAGCGCTGCCTGTAGTCATGGTTTTTTTATCGCTTTCGGTCAACGTAAAGAATGAAGCCAGGTGTTCGTTCTATTTAAAGAAGCGGGCTGGATCAGACTTCGTCAGGGCTGCGCAGGTTGGTGACTGCGATTCGCTGTTCGCGGCGCTCTTCCTTTTGCGAAGGCATCTCGGCGCGGTATACGCCTTGATCGCCAACGACCCAGGAAAGCGGGCGACGCTCCTTGCCGATCGATTCCTGCAACAGCATCAAGCCTTGCAGGAATGCTTCGGGGCGGGGCGGGCAGCCAGGCACGTAGACGTCCACGGGCAGGAACTTGTCCACCCCCTGAACGACGGAGTAGATGTCGTACATGCCACCGGAGTTGGCGCACGAACCCATGGAGATAACCCACTTTGGCTCGAGCATTTGCTCGTAGAGACGCTGGATGATCGGCGCCATCTTGATAAAGCAGGTGCCGGCGATAACCATGAAATCCGCCTGGCGCGGTGATGCCCGGATAACTTCGGCGCCAAAGCGCGCGATGTCGTGGGGCGCCGTGAAGGCGGTGGTCATTTCCACGTAGCAGCACGAAAGACCGAAGTTGTACGGCCACAGGGAGTTCTTACGTCCCCAGTTGACCGCGCCACTCAGCACGTCTTCCAGCTTGCCCATGTAGATGTTTTTGTGGACTTGATCTTCTAACGGATCGGAGACGGTTTCCCGTTCGCCGATGGGGTACTGATCGTTAGGAGCATCCGGGTCGATCCTGGTGAGATTGTATTGCATCGCCAAAGCCTCATTGTTTCAGCTTCGCTTGCCGCTTACGACGAGCTTCCGGAGCCCAGTCAAGGGCGCCCACTCGGAATAGGTAGACAAGGCCTGCCAACAGAATTGCTATGAAAACGAGAGCTTCGACGAATCCGGTCCAGCCGCTTTCGCGGACGGACACAGACCAGGCAAAGAGAAAGAGGGCTTCGATATCGAAGATCACGAACAGCATCGCGACCAGATAGAATTTGGCTGAGAGCCGCAAGCGGGCGCCACCTGTAGGCAGCATGCCGGACTCGAACGGTTCATTTTTGCTGCGGCCCCAGGCTTTTGACCCGAGGAGGCTGGAGACACCGAGCATGAAGGCGCAGAGGCCGACAACACCGAGGAGGAAAATGGCAAAGCCCCAGTTGTGGGCCATGAGTCCTGTCGCTTCGGTCATGCTGGAAATCCTTAACAGAGAGCAAAGGTCTCTGAGCTCGAAAAAGTAACGATGCAGTGACGATATGTCGCACTGCAATCAATCGCGGTGATTTTATGGCTAAACACCGGGCAAGTAAAATTCCTATAGCGAAATTATTCGATGGAATAAGGACATAGTGCACCTTCTTGGGGCTGTAGCCCTTGTGCGGCGGGCATTAGCGGGCATTTAATCAAATGTGTTTTGTTTATCCTGTAACGAAGTTTTCATGCGCTAAATGATAATGAATATTGTTTGCGTGGGGTTTAAGCGAATGTTTCTCGTGTGGCGAGGGAAGTTGCCGTTACTTGCTAGAGTGCCGCTTAGTTGCTGACGGGGATCTTTTAACCGATCTGATCCACGCGAACACCGCTCTGGATCAATGTTTTGACAAAAAAACGCCCCGAACAGGTCGGGGCGTGATTGTTGTGCGGCACTGCGGTTAGGTCTTCCTTGGGGCCGCAGTGGCCGTGTACGCGCTGCTTAGTGGAACTGCTCTTCTTCGGTCGAGCCGGTCAGTGCGGTCACGGACGAGGTGCCGCCCTGGATCACGGTGGTCATGTCGTCGAAGTAGCCGGTGCCCACTTCCTGCTGGTGAGCCACGAAGGTGTAGCCCTTGGCGGCGTCAGCGAACTCCTGCTCTTGCAGCTTCACGTAGGCGGTCATGTCGTTGCGGGCGTAGTCGTGCGCCAGGTTGAACATGCTGTGCCACATGTTGTGAATGCCGGCCAGGGTGATGAACTGGTGCTTGTAACCCATGGCGGACAGTTCACGCTGGAACTTGGCGATGGTCGCGTCGTCCAGGTTCTTCTTCCAGTTGAAGGAAGGCGAGCAGTTGTAGGACAGCAGTTGGTCCGGGTATTCCTTCTTGATCGCTTCGGCGAAGCGGCGGGCTTCGTCCAGGTCCGGCTTGGCGGTTTCGCACCAGATCAGGTCGGCGTACGGCGCGTAGGCCAGGCCTCGGGCAATCGCCTGGTCCAGGCCGGCACGTACCTTGTAGAAACCTTCCTGGGTGCGCTCGCCGGTCACGAATGGCTGGTCGTACGGGTCGCAGTCCGAAGTCAGCAGGTCAGCGGCGTTGGCGTCGGTACGGGCCAGGATGATGGTCGGAGTACCGGCAACGTCAGCCGCTAGACGGGCAGCGGTGAGCTTCTGTACGGCTTCCTGGGTTGGCACCAATACTTTGCCGCCCATGTGGCCACATTTCTTCACCGAAGCAAGCTGGTCTTCGAAGTGCACGCCGGCGGCGCCAGCCTCGATCATGCTCTTCATCAACTCGTAGGCGTTCAGCACGCCGCCGAAACCGGCTTCAGCGTCAGCCACGATCGGTGCGAAGTAGTCGATGTAGCCTTCGTCGCCTGGGTTCTTGCCGGCTTTCCACTGGATCTGGTCGGCACGACGGAACGAGTTGTTGATGCGCTTGACCACGGTTGGGACCGAGTCCACCGGGTACAGCGATTGGTCGGGGTACATGGATTCAGCGGAGTTGTTGTCCGCTGCCACTTGCCAGCCGGACAGGTAGATCGCCTGGATACCGGCTTTCACCTGTTGCACTGCCTGGCCGCCAGTGAGGGCGCCCATGCAGTTGACGAAATCTTTGTCGGGACGGAAGGAAGGCTTGGCACCTTGGGTCACCAGGTTCCACAGCTTCTCGGCGCCGAGTTTTGCAAAGGTGTGCTCAGGTTGAACCGAGCCACGCAGGCGGACGACGTCAGCAGCGGAATAAGCGCGGGTCACGCCTTTCCAGCGTGGGTTTTCAGCCCAGTCTTTTTCGAGGGCTGCAATTTGCTGTTCGCGTGTCAGTGCCATGGAAGTAAACCTCGTCGCGTCTTCTTGTGGTGGAAAAATCCATTTGCCAGCCCTGCATTCAAATGCGTGGGCAGGGCTGCTCGCTGACCAGAAGCTTAGGCGGTCATGCCGGGTCTGGCGGGGAATGCGACGGGATGAACGATTGGCGAGAGGGGCGGTAGGTAAAGGCGGGCCGCGAACAGTCTGAGGGCGTCGTGGGCCCTTGGGTGTTCAACAGCGTGTAGCCGGGTTACCTGGTTAGCTTCCGTCCCTCGGGACAACTTCGTTCCAGTCGCAACCTCGTCAAACACGCCTTGTGGGCGGTACAGACACGAATCGGCTCAGGTGGGTAGCTTGGAGCGGCGATCCGAAGGCCCTTGCCAGGGCCCCTGATTAGCGGGAGCGAGGCCATCATGCCCATGCTTTTTTGGATCGTCAAATGTTTTGTAGTGCTTTTTTTAAAGCACTACATCTTTAGTCTAATACGACTCATCAGTCAGTTTTTGGTGCTTCAGTTCAGGGTGTCGACCTTGACCCGCACAGTCAGGTCATCGCGGCCTTGAGTAGAGTACGTGCGGGTTCCAGAGGATTTGTCGGCCTGGGTCTCGCGATTGATACCGGCCAGGGGGATCCATTCACCCAAGCGGCCGCTGACGGTTGTGTCGGTACTTTGCACATTCACTACATCGGGACGTTCCTGGCTCATGCGGTCACGGTTGGTGCTGATCGCCAGGTGAACGGTTTCGCCGGTGACGCTCGCCGTCACGTAGAAACCCTGGGTGACGTTGCGATACTGAGTCTGGTTCTGCAGGCGGCCGTAGCCGTCTTGCTGGGTGGTGGTCAGCGGCACGCTCTGGCCGACCTGAATCAGCGCGGGCACGCCTTCGCTAGCCTGGATCTGCTGGATCCCGCCGTCACGGCTGGCGGTGCCGTAGCTGATGATGCGGGTCTGGCTGTCGCCGCTGTTCTGTTGGTTGTTTTCGTTGGTGTCGACGGTGATCAGCAGTCGCTTGGCCGGTGTGTCGAGTTGGGAGAGCAGGGCGCGCAAGTCCTGGATCTTGGCGGGGTCGGCGTTGACAATAAGCTGGTTGCCGTAGGCGCTGACGGTGCCGTCCTTGCCGATGAAGTTCTGCGCTACGGGGAGCAGGTCGGCGCTGGTGCGGTTGCTCAGGTTGACGACTTCAGTGTCAGCCATGGCCGAAACGCTGGCGGTCAGGAGAAGGGCGGTGAGCAGGGTGCGTAGGGACATGTCCGTTATCTCTGCGAGTCATTAGGCTTGAGTTTGCCAGTTTGTCGGCTTGGTTGGCGGCAAGTTTAGTGAGGATTAAGCCTGCTGTGCCGGGTAGGGCTTGTTGTGGTGAGCGGGCTTGCCCCGCGCTGGGCTGCGCAGCGGCCCCCATAAAAAACGCCGCGTTCTTTCAGAAAGAACGCGGCGTCTGGTTTTTTGGGCTGCTGCGCAGCCCAGCGCGGGGCAAGCCCGCTCACCACACAGGTCTACTCACCACAGGGAGTCAGCCCTCGCGCACCATGTCCACATGCGGAATGCCGACTTCAAGGAATTCGTCACTGACGATCTTGAAGCCCAGTCGCTCATAGAACGGCGCTGCATACACCTGCGCACTCAGGAACTGCTTGGCCTGGCCGCGTTGCTCGGCCACGCCGATCACCGCTTCCATCAGCTTGTCGCCGACCTTCAGTCCGCGCCAGTCCTTGAGTACCGACACGCGTCCGATCTCGCCACTGGGCAGCAGGCGCGCGGTGCCAATTGGAAAATCACCTTCGAATGCAAGGAAATGCACAGCGCCGGCGTCGTCCGCGTCCCACTCCAGCTCTGGCGGAACCGATTGTTCAGCGATAAACACCGCTTCACGAATGCGCCGAATCTCGGCGATATCCTTTTGCCAGTCCGCGACACTTACGTGAATCTTATTCATCGGCAAATCCCAGGCTTCCTTGCTTGACCAATTCGCACAGCAGGTCGCGACCGTCTTCGTCCGCCAGCCATGGGGCGAGGTTTTCGGCGTGCAGGGCGTCGGCGGCGCAGATCAGCTTGAGCAGTTCGCGCAGCTTGCCCGGCAGGTAGCGGCTCTGGCCGCTGGCGAACAGCAGCACATCATTGTCGACTTCCGACCAAGCCATGCGCGCGCTAGGGTTGCGCACCAGGATCGCGCCGTCTTGCAGGCTGTTGACGAAATCTTCTTCGCCCAACTCTTCACCGGCCACCAGTTCAGGATAGCGCGGTTCGGTCATGAACTGGCCGAACCAGGTCAGCAGCATGCGCTCGTCGCTCATGTGCTCGGCCAGCAGGCTCTTGAGGCGGTCGAGCGCGTCGCCCTGGATCTGGTGCGGGTCGCTGACCGGCTGGGCGTCGGCGTCGGTGTAGCGTTCTTCGTCAGTCAGGTACTGGCTGAGGAAGTCGGTGAAGTGGGTCAGCACTTCAGCGGCGCTGGGGGCGCGGAAACCCACGGAGTAGGTCATGCAGTCATCTTCGGCAATGCCGAAGTGCGCCAGGCGCGGTGGCAGGTAAAGCATGTCGCCCGGTTCCAGTACCCACTCGGCGCTTTCTTCGAATTCAGCGAGGATGCGCAGGTCGGCGTGCTGCAGCAGCGGGCTTTCGGAGTTGCACATCTGGCCGATCTTCCAGTTGCGCTTGCCTTGGGCTTGCAGCAGGAACACATCGTAGTTGTCGAAGTGCGGGCCGACGCTGCCACCGGGTGCGGCGAAGCTGATCATCACGTCGTCGATGCGCCAGCTTGGCAGGAAGCGGAACTGCTCGAGCAATTCGGCCACTTCCGGCACGAACTGGTCGACAGCCTGCACTAGCAAGGTCCACTCACGCTCGGGCAGGGTGCTGAAGGCATCTTCAGCAAACGGGCCGCGACGCAATTCCCACGGACGCTCGCCGTGTTCGATCACCAGGCGCGACTCGACTTCTTCTTCCAGGGCCAGGCCGGCCAGTTCGTCGGCGTCGATCGGGCTTTCGAAATCAGGGATGGCCTGGCGGATCAGCAGCGGCTTTTTCTGCCAGTAGTCGCGCAGGAATTCCCGTGCCGTGATGCCGCCTAGAAGTTGAAGAGGGATATCAGGATTCATGTGTAACCTATTGAAAAAAAGCACTTTTCAGACTGGAATAAAAACGCCCGGCGCGGCCGGGCGTCTCAAAGGGTCAAGCAGCGATCAGATGCGCTTGGCTTGCTCTACAGCGTTGCCGATGTAGTTGGCCGGGGTCAGCAGTTTCAGCTCGGCCTTGGCCGCGGCTGGCATGTCCAGGCCGTCGATGAAAGTTTGCAGTGCGTCAGAGGTGATGCCCTTGCCGCGCGTCAACTCTTTCAGCTTCTCGTACGGGTTTTCGATGTTGTAGCGGCGCATCACGGTCTGGATCGGCTCGGCCAGGACTTCCCAGCACGCGTCCAGGTCAGCGGCGATCTTCTGCTCGTTGAGTTCCAGCTTGCTGATGCCCTTGAGGCTGGCCTCATACGCGATCACGCTGTGAGCGAAGCCCACGCCGAGGTTGCGCAGTACGGTGGAGTCGGTCAGGTCGCGCTGCCAGCGGGAGATCGGCAACTTGCTGGCCAGGTGCTGGAACAGGGCGTTGGCGATGCCGAGATTGCCTTCGGAGTTTTCGAAGTCGATCGGGTTGACCTTGTGCGGCATGGTCGACGAACCGATTTCACCGGCAATGGTGCGCTGCTTGAAGTAGCCCAGGGAGATGTAGCCCCAGATATCGCGATCGAAGTCGATCAGGATGGTGTTGAAGCGCGCAATGGCGTCGAACAGCTCGGCGATGTAGTCGTGGGGTTCGATCTGCGTGGTGTACGGGTTGAAACCCAGGCCCAACTCGTCTTCGATGAAGGCGCGGGCGTTGGCTTCCCAGTCGATCTCAGGGTAGGCCGACAGGTGGGCGTTGTAGTTGCCTACGGCGCCGTTGATCTTGCCCAGCAGTGGCACGGCCGCCACTTGAGCGATCTGACGCTCCAGGCGGTACACCACGTTGGCCAGTTCTTTGCCCAAGGTGGTCGGCGACGCCGGCTGGCCGTGGGTGCGCGACAGCATTGGCACGTCGGCGAAGCGGATAGCCAGTTCGCGGATGGCGTTGGCGGTCTGGCGCATCAGCGGCAGCATCACGTCATCACGGCCTTCGCGCAGCATCAGGGCGTGGGACAGGTTGTTGATGTCCTCGCTGGTGCAGGCAAAGTGGATGAACTCACTGACCTGGGCCAGTTCCGGCAGCTTGGCCGCTTGCTCTTTGAGCAGGTATTCGATGGCTTTTACGTCGTGGTTGGTGGTGCGCTCGATCTCTTTCACACGCTCGGCGTGCTCCAGGGAGAAGTTTTCCGCCAGGGTGTTGAGCACAGCGATGGCTTCGGCGGAGAACGCCGGCACTTCGCTGATGGCGGGATGAGCGGCCAGGCGCTGGAGCCAGCGCACTTCAACCAGTACACGAGCACGGATCAGGCCGTATTCGCTGAAAATAGGGCGCAGGGCCTGGGTTTTGCCGGCGTAGCGGCCGTCAACAGGGGAAACCGCAGTGAGCGAAGAGAGCTGCATGGGGTGTTCTCGGACAGTCGGGCAACGAAATGGGGCGCGTATCATACATGAAAAAATCCGCCGGTCCGTCGCCAACTGACCGGCGTATTACGCGTAACGGCTTGAAAATGCCTGTCGGTGCGACTTATTCGTTGCGCATCAACGGGTAAAGCTCTTTGAGCAATTTGCGGCGGCTGATCACCAGCTGCCAACGATGACCGCCCAACTGACGCCACAACCGCGCCGAACGAATACCGGCCAGGAGCAGGGCGCGAATTTTCGAGGCGTTGTTCGGTTGCTGCAGGTTGCGCATGTCGCCATGCACCTGTATGCGTTGGCGCAAGGTGCTCAGGGTGTCCTGGTATAGCGCGCCACAGGCCGCGATCACGTTTTCGTGGGCCGGGCCGAAGTGTTCCACCTGGGACTGAATCTGCGGCAAGCGCTTGCCGATGACCTCCAGCAGGTCGTCGCGCTTGGCCAGTTGACGCTCAAGGCCAAGCATTGACAAGGCATAGCGCAACGGCTCGCGCTGCAACGTGCTTGGGTCGCGCTCCAGGGCGCCGATCAGCGCGCGGTAACCTTCACGCAGGGCGATATCGTCGCCGCCGTAGACTTCCAGGGTGTCCTTGGGGTCGCGGATCAGCAGGCTGCCGAGCATGCAGGTCAGGCCGGCTTCGGTGACCTGGCCGGTCTTGGCGATCTTGTCCACCAATACAGCGGCGAGGAAAACCCCGCCCAGCGCCGTCAATTGCTCCTGGGTCGGGCTCATGCCGATTTGCTCCAGGCTTCGGCCACTTCAATCACGCCGCCGCCTAGGCAGATTTCACCGTCGTAGAACACCACGGACTGGCCAGGCGTGACTGCGCGTTGCGGGTCATCGAAGATAGCGCGGTAGCCGGTGGCGGTTTTTTCCAGGGTGCAGGGCTGGTCGCTCTGGCGATAACGCACTTTGGCAGTCAGGCGGCGCGGGGTGCTCAGGTCGATCGGGTTGACCCAATAGATTTCTGAAGCAAGCAGGGCGCCGGAGAACAGCAGTGGATGCTCGTTGCCTTGGCCGACGATCAGCACGTTGTTTTCCAGGTCCTTGACCAGCACGTACCACGGCTCTTCACCGGCGTCTTTCAAGCCGCCGATGCCCAGGCCCTGGCGTTGGCCGATGGTGTGGTACATCAGGCCATGGTGACGGCCGATGACTTCACCTTCGGTGGTGTGGATTTCGCCCGGTTGCGCCGGCAGGTACTGCTTGAGGAAGTCGCTGAAGCGGCGCTCGCCGATAAAGCAGATCCCGGTGGAATCCTTCTTCTTAGCGGTGGCCAGGCCGTGTTTCTCGGCGATCTTGCGCACTTCGGGTTTTTCCAGCTCGCCCACCGGGAACAGGGTCTTGGCGATCTGTTCACTGCCGACGGCGTGCAGGAAGTAGCTCTGGTCCTTGTTCGGGTCCAGGCCTTTGAGCAGTTCGGTGCGACCGTCGATGTCACGGCGGCGCACGTAGTGGCCAGTGGCAATCAGGTCGGCGCCGAGCATCATGGCGTAGTCGAGGAACGCCTTGAACTTGATTTCACGGTTGCACAGGATGTCCGGGTTCGGCGTGCGCCCAGCCTTGTATTCGGCCAGGAAATGCTCGAACACGTTGTCCCAGTACTCGGCGGCGAAGTTGGCGGTGTGCAGCTTGATACCGATCTTGTCGCACACGGCCTGGGCGTCCGCCAGGTCGTCCATGGCGGTGCAGTATTCCGTTCCATCGTCTTCTTCCCAGTTCTTCATGAACAGGCCTTCCACCTCATAACCCTGCTCCATGAGCAGAACGGCGGAAACGGAAGAATCCACGCCGCCGGACATACCGACGATGACGCGCTTCTTTTGTGTGTCAGAAGGGGCTGGATCACGCATAGGGTTTCAACGGGTGTCTTGAAAAAGGACGCGATTCTATCAGGCTCAGGCCTTCAAGGCTAAAGAGAAGGGCGGATCAATTCGAGGCTGTGGCGCTGACCGGCCAGATAATCATCGATACAGCGGATGATCAGCTCGCTGCGCCAGTCATTGCGCAGTTCCATCAGCTCGTCACGGGTCAGCCAGCGGGCGCGGAGGATGCCTTCGTCAAGTTGATAGTCTGGATGGTGTTTCAGAGGTTTGGCGATGAAGCAGACTCTTTGATAAGTCACGCCATTGCTGGGGGCGGTGTACAGGTAAATCCCGACGATGCCGGTGGCTTCGACGTCCCAGCCGGTTTCCTCGAGGGTTTCGCGCACGGCGGCTTCGGTGAGGGTTTCATGCGGGTCGAGGTGGCCGGCGGGCTGGTTGAGCACGGCGCGGCCGCCTTTGAGTTCTTCGACCATGAGAAAGCGGCCTTTGTCTTCGACGATGGTGGCGACGGTGATGTGGGGTTGCCAGGTCATAAGCGGCCTCAAGGATGATGTGACTGGAGAAACTCGGTCGGTGTGGGAGCTGGCTTGCCTGCGATGGCGGTGGGTCAGTTGCAGCTGTATTGGCTGACAGACAGCTATCGCAGGCAAGCCAGCTTGTGTCTTCAAGATCTCTTAAACTCAGAAGGGTGAGAGCAGTGGATGGCAGACTGAAAGCCAGCGGTGCTTAAAGCACGAGTGGGAGCCAAGTCGCCATCCACCTCTCACTCTGACCAGAAGCCCGAACAGTTGGATGAGCGGCAAAACTCGAAATCACAAGCTAGGGATAGGTCAGAGTGCTCTCACTTCTTGAGTGTAAGAGGGTTTGGCGATGATTTCCTACTATGTTGGTCTCGATGTTTCGAAAGCGACTGTGGATGTGGGGTTTCTTCCTGCGAATTACACGCAGTTTCAGGTCAGTAATGACCTTGAGGGCTTCACTCGGCTGATCACATGCCTGAACGAGCTTGAGGTGGGAAGGGTCTTGCTTGAAGCCACCGGCGGCTATGAAAGGGCATTGCTCAGAGCCTTGCGGTTGGAGGGTTTGAATGTCTTTCGCGTCAATCCAAAACGCGCTCGCGACTATGCGAGAGCAATGGGCAAGATAGCTAAAACCGATAAGATCGATGCTCAGATGCTGGCGAAATTTGCGAGAGATTTCGAGGACTTGCCGCATGTTGAACCGAATAAGGATCGGGATGAGCTGGGCGAATTGCTCAAGCTGCGAGGCAGCTTGGTCAAGAGCCGGGACAGCGACAAGCGCCGGATGAAGCAAACCACATGCGCTAAAGCCATATCCACTTACACCGATCACATCGCTTACCTGGAGGGCCAGATCAAGTCATTGGGTAAGGAGATTGAGGATGCCTCGACCGTGCTGGATCAGGAGAAAGCCAGACGACTGAGGTCGGTGAAAGGGATCGGAGCCATCACCTGCGGAACGCTCTTGGCATTTCTTCCTGAGCTTGGAACCGTGTCGGGACGCAAGATTGCGGCTTTGGCAGGGTTAGCGCCCTACAACAACGATAGCGGCAAGAAGAGCGGCCCTAGATCAATCGAGGGCGGGCGCTATACGGTGCGTGGCGCAACCTATATGTCGACCTGGTCAATGGTTCAGCACGATCCGCAAGTCAAAGCCGAATATGAGGCTCTGCGAGCGCGAGGCAAGCTTGCGAAGGTCGCTGTTGTGGCATGCATGCGAAAGCTCTTGATTCGTCTAAACGCAATGCTGCGAGATGGCACGGGTTGGAGAGAGCAGAAATCTCAGGTCCCCGCAGCCTGATAACAAATGAGGGGCACTTTACTGAAGCGCGGGCTTCGCCAGTAATACCGCTACGCGGTATTACTGGCGAAGCCATGTCCGAAAGGATTATTTTTAAAATAAATCCTCAAAGACAGTTGCTCCCACATTTTGATTGGGTTTCTTCAGTAAGTCTGCATAAGTGTTCTGCATGATGCGCCTAACATTTTATGATTTTACGGATGCCAGGGCCTGGCGCAGTTTACCTCTTCAAGTCAATTTGGAGAGTGTCATGAGCCCGGTTGCCCACAAAAGCTACGAAGTACGTCTCACTTCGCCGCTACCCATTGCCTTCATTCTGCTGTGGAGTTCCGGTTATATCGGCGGCGCCTTCGGCGTGCGTTATGGCGAGCCGTTCACCATGACGTTCTACCGGTTTGCCCTGGCGGCGCTGGTTTTCCTGGGAGTTGCACTCGCGATTAATGCGCAATGGCCGAAAAAGCTGACGCTTTACCTTCACGCTGCAGCAGTTGGGTTGCTTCTGCAGGCGTTGCAGTTCGGTGGCTTGTATGCCGGCATCAGTCAGGGCGTTCCCGCAGGTCAAGCCGCATTGATCGTCGGGCTGATGCCGGTATTTGTCGTGATCGGTGCTTATTTCTTTTTAGGTGAGCAATTGAGTTGGCGCGACCTGCCGGGGTCCATCCTGGGCGTCGGCGGTGTGGTTATTGTCGTAGCCAGCAGCCTTTTCGGCACCGAGGCGTCACTAGCCGGATATGGCGCAGTGGGCCTGGCGTTGCTAGGTATCACACTCGGCACGCTCTATCAGAAGCGCTTTCTGGGTGGCGTGAACCTGTGGGTGGGCTGCTTCATTCAGATGGTTGTCGCGTCGCTGGTTATGTTGCTGCTGGCCTACACCACCGAAACCATGCGCGTGACCGAATGGGCGCCATTTGCAGCGTCGATAGCCTGGATCACGTTGATGAACTCCGTTGGGGCGCTGACGCTGCTGTATTTGATGATTCGCCGGGGGGAGGCAAGTAAGGCGACTAACTTGTTTCATGTTATTCCGGCGGTCACGCAGATCATGGCGTCGCTAGTGTTGGGTGAAGTGCCGAGTGCGGTGGCGATTGTGGGGTTTGTTGTTTCGGCGGTTGGGGTTTATTTGATGAATCATGCCCGCGCGAAGTGATTGATAAATAGTTCATTCGTGACAAGGCGGAGAACGGCCATGCATACAATAAGCGGCAGCGGAATATTTGATATTCAGATGAGCAAGTTGGGCGGTGGATTATCTACAGACGATCTCGAGCATTTGAAGTTTGAACCTTATCAAATTGATGGTCGGGAGGGCGTTTCGATATTTCATCTGTATGACGCCCGGCAAAATGAACGGGGGCCCGCTGCGGCCTTGGTTCGTTACAACTCGGGGGCCTTCACCCCAAGACATATGCACTTGGGGTGGGAGTTGGTTTTGGTGTTAAAGGGCGAGCTGCTTGATGATAGGGGGTGTCATGCAGAGGGTGTGTTGCAGGTTTATCCGCCAGGTTCTTCACATGAGCTCTCTTCGGTGGCCGGCTGTACGTTCCTGGTTGTTTGGGAGCAACCTGTTCAGGTTGTTACGTCGCCCGAAGGCAGTGCGGGCGCTGCCTCAACTGCTGAGGCCGACCTATGAAAGTCATTAGCGAGCAACAAGCGGCGGACTTGATCGAAGACGGTTGGACAATCATCCCCGGTGGCTTTGGAAGTTGCGGGCATCCGGATGGTCTCACGCGCGCAATCAGTGAGCGTTTCAAGCGCGAAGGGCGACCGCGCCAAATTGGTCTGCTCTTTGCGTCGGCCTCCGGGGATCTCAAGGGGCGAGGTGTCGATCTATTTGCTCAGCCAGGGCTGGTGGCCAAGGCTATTGGCGGTTTTTGGGGGCTGGTTCCGCGACTGGGCGAGATGGCGCGACGCAGCGAAATAGAGGCGCATAACTGGCCGCAAGGTGTCATCAGTCAGCTCTTTCGTGCGATAGCAGCCAAAAAGCCCGGAGTAATATCCAGTATCGGGCTCAATACTTTCGTTGATCCCAATAATGACGGGGGCCGTTTAAATGATCAAGGGGGCGGTCCGCTTGTTCAAAGAGTTGATATAAAGGGGGTGACGACACTTTTCTATCCCTCGCTTGATGTTAATTGTGCGTTGCTGAGAGGTACCTGCTGCGATCCTGATGGAAATATCTCAATGGAAAGGGAGGTTTCTTATAGTGACTCGCTGGCGCAGGCAATGGCTGTCAAGAATTGTGGCGGTACTGTAATAGTGCAAGTTGAAAGTTTGGTAGGGCTGCACGAGATAGAACCACACCATGTAAAGATCCCGGGTGTATTAGTGGACTACGTCACCGTATCTCGCCCCGGAGAGCATCCTCAAACCTATGCGGAAGCCTACAACTCTGCATTCTTATGTCCGGGAGCTCCGGTGCTCGATAGGGGGGCGATTTCCTGTGCCGAGCGAATTATTGCTAAGCGCGCGCTCCAGGAAATTCGCGAGGAAAAGGCTCAAGTAATCAATCTCGGTATTGGTATGCCCACTGTTATTGGTCGAATGGCTGAAGAGAGCGGCTTACTAGGGAGTGAGACTTTTACTGTTGAGTCTGGAGTCATGGGGGGCAGACCGGCTTATGGATTGTCGTTTGGAGCCAGCTATCGACCAAGTGCTGTGATCGAGCAGGCAGCCTTGTTTGATTTTTATGAAGGTGGAGGCATTGATGTGGCGTGCTTGGGTTTTGCTGAGGTTGACGCTTTTGGTAATGTCAATGTTTCGCAGTTTGGCAGCAAGTTGCAGGGGGCTGGCGGCTTTATAAATATTTCTCAGTCCGCACGGGTCGTTATATTTTGTGGAACTTTAACGACGGTTGGGCTAGATGTGAAAATGGGTCCAGAGGGGCTGAGAATCGTCCAGGAGGGGCGCATTAAAAAATTTGTTCGTCAAGTTTCGCACCTGACATTTAATGGTGGCTACTCTGAATTGTTGCGTCAGCGCGTAATGTTTATTACAGAGCGCGCCGTTTTTTCGTTGCGTAATGGCGTGCTCTATTTGGATGAGGTTGCGACGGGTATTGATGTCGCACGCGATATTGCGCCGTGCATCGAAGGCGGATTTGTGATCTCGGCTAATTGCAAGCGTATGAAAGAGGATGTCTTTTTAGTTTAGGTTTATGTGTCATCGTAAGGTTTAAGTATAGTTGGCAATGTGAGGTGTCGAGTGGGGTGATCAATTCGATTGCGAGGAGGCTGTTATGGCAAATACCGTGATTACAATCATTGGCGGTGGCGCATCAAGCGTCGCGTTTATCTATTCTCTATTGGAGGGTCTGAGTAGATCGGGTTGTCACTCGAGTCTCTCTTTGTTTTTAATCGACAGGCAGTCCCAGTGTGGGTGCGGGCTCGCCTATTCAGAGGACTGTATCACTAATCTTTTAAATACTCGGGCCGAGTTCATCTCGCCTTTCGCCGATCAGCCTGGACATTTCTATAAATGGTTGTCGGATAATCGGGATGTTTGGGAGGATGCCTTTCCCGGCATTGAATTATTGCCTCAAGCCTTTCTGCCAAGGCCGCTGTTCGGGCTTTACCTTGCGCATATGGTTCGGTGTCTGGTTAATAGGGCGGTGGCACTCGGCTGCCAGTTGATTCAGGTTCATGATGAGGCGGTCAGCCTGAGTTTCGCTCACGACGGAAAAGTTGTGGTTTTAACCAGAGGGAATCTTTCCTTTCCTAGTGATCACGTGGTACTCAGTTGCGGTAATGCTCGCAGTCTGGAATATCAGCATCTGGCGACGTCAGAGGGCTTTTTCAACAGTCCTTATCCTCTAAGGCGTACATGTCGCTTGATTCCAAAGCACGCAAGTGTGGCCATTGTCGGCTCAAGGCTGAGCGCCATTGATACACTGATCGGGCTCACGACCAATGGGCATGTGGGGCCGATCACATTGCATTCGCGTACAGGCGCATTGCCCTATGTTCGGGGAACTCAGGCACGCTATAAACCGAAAATCCTGACGCCTGAGACTGTCAAGTCTTGCATTTCCAGCTATGGGGTGGTCCGACTTGAAGATGTGGCGCGCTGGACGTTGCAGGAGTTAGCTTTAGGCGGAGAGGCAACTGGCGCGATTGATTGGTCGTCCAAGTGCGCCCAGAAGCCCGCCATTGAGTTTCTGACGGATGAAATCGCACAGGCACAGCACCCCCGATTCTGGCAGTCGGTGCTTTATTCTACGAATGCGGTACTTGATCTGATTTGGCCTGCAATGCCTGATGAGGACAGGCGAAGATTTTTAGGATATTCAAGTTGGTGGATGGCTTACCGCGTTTCCATCCCGGTTGAGAATGCAATAAAGATAAAGGTGTTGCTAGAGACGGAACAGTTGTCGATCTGCAAGGGTGAGCTTAAAACAGTGGAGTGTGGCGCAGGGTTTACCTTGGTAGTGGGTGATTGTTCAGACGTTCGCCGCTGCGAGTATGACGCAGTGGTCATTGCGACTGGTACGCCTCGCGACGTCAGAATGTTCGACAACCCTCTTGTGCAAAATATGCTTAATCAGGGTCTCGCTTGTATTGATCCGTTTGGGGGTGTAAGGGTTTCTGCTAAAACCGGCGGACTGATTAATCAGCTAGGTTGTGTGGACGATAGAATTACAGTGCTAGGTGAGCTCACGAGCGGCGCATTCTTTTTTACCAGCGCGCTGGATATCAATTCCCGTCATTCGGCGAGTCGAGCTAACGATATTCTATCGAGGCTGTCACTTGTTCATGATAGAGGTTCCTACAGTTTAGCGCCGCGTTTGTTTGCATAGGGCGTAGGAAAATATACGGGGATACACGTTAAGTTTGATCTTTCTACGCGAGTAACATCGTTACCTAGCCGAACAGCCAGTGGTGATTGTTGCAGGAATTTGCCACACTTCGAAATGTATTCCTCGGTGGGTGGTGTGTTATGAGGGTCAATCTTGATGTTCAGTCCTTACGTAGTTTTATCAAGGTGGGTGAAACCAAAAGCTTTACGCGTGCTGCGCAAGCGTTGAGTTTGACTCAGCCTGCGATCAGCCAGCAGATCAGGCGCCTCGAAGACTTACTGAGTGTAGAGCTCTTCGTAAGGGAACGGGGTCGGGTGCTGCTTACTCTCGAGGGTGAAAAGCTAATTGGCTATGCCATGGATATCGTTGCTTGCAATGACAAGATAGGCGGGCTGTTTGAGAAGGAAAAAAGAAGAGAAACAGTTGTACTGGGTATGCCTGAACATTTTTGCGAACGTGTGCTTCCGCACATAATTTCTAATATGTCCATCCAGTTTCCATCTACGCAGATAGTGGTAAAGGTCGCAAGGTCTGGCGCGTTATTGGAGGCCGTAAAGGGCGGTAAGATCGACCTGTGTCTGGTTATAGATGAACTGGATATCGCGAACGAGCCGCCTTGGCATACGTTATCGGTAAAATGGTTCGCTAGTGCGCACGTCGGCATAGGCGATGATTTGGAAGATGTACCCTTAGTGTTGTTCAAACCCCCTTGTGGATTCCGCAGTTTGGCGATCAGGAGTTTGGAGGCGTCTGGACTCAAATGGCACTGCGTCTATGAGGCGGAGGACTTGATGTCGTTGCGCTCTGCGGTGCAAGCGGGAGTGGGGGTGACGTTACTTCCTTATGTTGCACAAGTGGTGGGGCTGAGAAGCCTCGAGGGTGTCTCTGATCTGCCGAGGTTGCCCGAGTTTGCTGTGATGCTGAGGGAGCGAGCAGGTTGGAATCCTGGTTGTCGGCAGCAGATGCTGGACTTGATCCGCACGGCATGGGCTTCTGAGTATGTCGATGGCCCCCTTTGATTAAGGCCTGAAAACACAAACCCCGGCACCAGGCCGGGGTTTGTGATGTCTCCTCACAACCTTACTTCAACTTGGCAATCGCCGCATTGAGCGTGTTGCTCGGGCGCATGGCCTTGCCTGTCAGCTCCGGGTTCGGCGCGTAGTAGCCACCGATATCCACTGGCTTGCCCTGTACAGCGTTGAGCTCGGCGACGATGGTCGCTTCGTTCGCAGTCAGGGTTTTTGCCAGTTCGCCAAACTGCGCTTGCAGTGCAGTGTCTTCGGTCTGGGCGGCCAGGGCTTGAGCCCAGTACAGCGCCAGGTAGAAGTGGCTGCCGCGGTTGTCGATGTTGCCGACTTTGCGCGATGGCGACTTGTTGTTGTCGAGGAACTGGCCGGTGGCCTGGTCCAGGGTCTTGGACAGTACCAGGGCTTTCGGGTTGTTGTACGTCACACCCAAATGCTCAAGGGAAGCGGCCAGGGCCAGGAACTCGCCCAGGGAATCCCAGCGCAGGAAGTTCTCTTCCACCAGTTGCTGCACGTGCTTGGGAGCCGAACCGCCGGCGCCGGTTTCGAACAGGCCACCGCCGTTCATCAGTGGCACGATCGACAGCATCTTGGCGCTGGTGCCCAGTTCCATGATCGGGAACAGGTCGGTCAGGTAGTCGCGCAGCACGTTACCGGTCACCGAGATGGTGTCCAGGCCCTTGCGGGTGCGCTCCAAGGTGAACTTCATCGCGTCGACTGGCGACATAATGCGGATGTCCAGGCCTTCGGTGTTGTGGTCTTTCAGGTAAGCCTGAACTTTCTCGACCACGACGCCGTCGTGCGCGCGCTTAGGGTCCAGCCAGAAAATAGCCGGGGTGTTGCTGGCGCGGGCACGGTTGACGGCCAGTTTGACCCAGTCCTGGATCGGCGCGTCTTTGGTCTGGCACATGCGGAAGATGTCGCCGGCTTCGACTTTCTGTTCCATCAGCAGGTTGCCCTTGCTGTCGGTGACGCGGACTACGCCGTCAGCCTTGATCTGGAACGTCTTGTCGTGGGAGCCGTACTCTTCGGCTTTCTTCGCCATCAGGCCAACGTTTGGCACGCTGCCCATGGTGGTTGGGTCGAAGGCGCCATTGGCCTTGCAGTCTTCGATGACCGCTTGGTAGATGGTGGCGTAGCAGCGATCCGGGATCACGGCCTTGGTGTCGTGCAGCTGGCCGTCGGTGCCCCACATCTTGCCGGAGTCACGGATCATGGCTGGCATCGAGGCGTCGACGATGACGTCGCTCGGCACGTGCAGGTTGGTGATGCCTTTGTCGGAGTTGACCATCGCCAGGGAAGGGCGAGCCGCGTAAACGGCCTGGATGTCAGCTTCGATCTGCGCTTGCTGGTCGGCCGGCAGGGCCTTGATGCGAGCGTACAGGTCGCCGATGCCGTTGTTCAGGTTGAAGCCGATCTGCTCCAGCACGGTAGCGTGCTTGGTCAGGGCGTCTTTGTAGAACTCGGCAACGATCTGGCCGAACATGATCGGGTCGGAGACCTTCATCATGGTGGCTTTCAGGTGAACCGACAGCAGTACGCCTTGCTTCTTGGCGTCTTCGATTTCAGCGGCGATGAACGCGCGCAGGGCTTTCTTGCTCAGTACGGCGGTGTCGATGATTTCGCCGGCCTGTACCGAAGTTTTTTCTTTCAGGACAGTCGCGGTGCCGTCTTGAGCGATCAGCTCGATTTTGACAGCGTCAGCGGCTTCGATCTGCACGGCTTTTTCGCTGCCGTAGAAATCGCCACTGTTCATGTGGGCGATGTGCGACTTGGAGTCGGCAGCCCAGGCGCCCATTTTGTGCGGGTGCTTGCGTGCGTAGTTCTTGACCGACAGCGGTGCGCGGCGGTCGGAGTTGCCTTCGCGCAGTACCGGGTTCACGGCGCTGCCCTTGACCTTGTCGTAACGTGCACGGGTTTCTTTTTCCGCGTCGGTGGTTACGGTTTCCGGGTAGTCCGGCAGGGCGTAGCCCTGGGCCTGCAGTTCCTTGATCGCGGCTTGCAGCTGCGGGGTCGAGGCGCTGATGTTAGGCAGCTTGATGATGTTGGCTTCAGGCGTAACGGCCAGGTCGCCCAGTTCGGCGAGGTGGTCCGGGATAGCCTTGGCGCCCAGTTGCTCGGGGAAGCTTGCGAGGATGCGCGCGGCGAGGGAGATGTCGCGGGTTTCCACGGCAATATCAGCGGAAGCGGTGAAGGCCTCTACGATAGGCAGCAGTGAATAGGTGGCGAGGGCCGGGGCTTCGTCGGTGAAGGTGTAGATGATCTTCGAGCGGGTGGGCATATTCGGATTAACTCTCTTCTTTGCTGAAAGCGTGCGCAGAAACTCGAGATGCGCCGGGTGGAGCGCGTTCGTTCAAAGTCATCCATGAGCGAAATGTCGAGGTTTCTTCGCGGTGATGTTGGGTTGCATCAGTCGAGCGTCAAGCGTTTGGACTATTGTAATAGTCCTGCTTTCTGGCTGAGGGCTACTGTCTAGAGCGGTCAACCGTCGTGACTCTTTGGTCAGCGGCGGCATTATACATAGGTCGCTATGCTTACGCCGAGCCTTCATACAAAAGGTGTGTCGTCCATTGGTCTAAAGGTCGCAGGGCCCAGGTTGCTGCCAAAGTCGCACGATGTGCTCAAGATTGGCGATTTTGCCTTTGCTTTCAGGCTTGTAGGCGACAAATTATGCTGTTTTCGATGCAAATGAGCATGGCGTGAGGTTTCGGTCGCCATTTATCTGGAGTAGGCTCGAACGCAGCCAGATGTTCAATCCATAGATGGAGTTCAGCATGGGATACAAGAAGATTCAGGTTCCGGCAGTCGGCGACAAAATCACCGTCAATGCAGACCATTCTCTCAATGTTCCTGACCAACCGATCATTCCTTATATCGAAGGTGACGGTATCGGCGTCGACATCAGCCCGGTGATGATCAAGGTAGTCGATGCAGCTGTTGAAAAGGCCTACGGCGGCAAGCGCAAGATCTCCTGGATGGAGGTATATGCCGGCGAAAAGGCGACTCAAGTCTACGACCAGGACACCTGGCTGCCCCAGGAAACCCTGGATGCGGTCAAGGATTACGTGGTGTCTATCAAAGGGCCGCTGACCACCCCCGTCGGCGGCGGCATCCGTTCGTTGAACGTGGCCCTGCGTCAACAACTCGATCTATATGTGTGCCTGCGCCCGGTGCGTTGGTTCGAAGGCGTACCCAGCCCGGTCAAGAAGCCTGGCGATGTGGACATGACCATCTTCCGTGAAAACTCCGAAGATATTTACGCCGGGATCGAGTGGAAGGCCGGTTCGCCCGAAGCGATCAAGGTGATCAAGTTCCTCAAGGAAGAAATGGGCGTGACCAAGATCCGTTTCGACCAGGATTGCGGAATTGGCGTGAAGCCGGTCTCTAAAGAGGGGACCCAGCGTCTGGCGCGTAAAGCCCTGCAATATGTAGTGGATAACGACCGCGACTCGCTGACCATCGTGCACAAAGGCAACATCATGAAGTTCACCGAAGGGGCCTTCAAGGAATGGGCCTACGAAGTGGCGGCCGAAGAATTTGGCGCCACACTGCTCGACGGCGGCCCGTGGATGCAGTTCAAGAACCCCAAGACCGGCAAGAACGTGGTGGTCAAGGATGCGATTGCCGATGCCATGCTCCAGCAAATCCTGTTGCGTCCGGCTGAGTACGACGTGATCGCGACGCTTAATCTGAACGGTGATTACCTGTCCGACGCCTTGGCGGCGGAGGTGGGCGGTATCGGTATTGCGCCGGGTGCGAACCTGTCGGACACCGTGGCGATGTTCGAAGCGACCCACGGCACTGCGCCTAAATATGCGGGCAAGGATCAGGTGAATCCGGGATCGTTGATTTTGTCGGCCGAGATGATGTTGCGGCACATGGGTTGGACCGAGGCGGCGGATTTGATCATCAAGGGCACCAATGGCGCGATTTCGGCCAAGACTGTGACTTATGACTTCGAGCGTCTGATGGACGGTGCCACCCTGGTTTCTTCGTCTGGCTTCGGTGATGCGCTGATCTCGCACATGTAAGCGACGGAGGTAAAAAAACCGGCCATACCGTAAGCGGAATGGCCGGTTTTTTATTGGGCGCCTGCTCGGTGGCCGATTAGGCTAATTGCTCTTTTGATTTTTGAGCGACGCCCTCTTTGGCTGTGCCGATGGTGACCGGCGCACTGATTTCGGTTGCGTGCTTGCCTTTGGGCCCCTCAATAATTTCAAAGGAGACCGGCTGCCCGGCTTTCAGCGTTTTATAACCGTCCATTTTGATCGCTGAGTAATGCGCAAAAAGGTCTTCATCCTTGCCGTCTTCAATAATGAAGCCGTACCCTTTGGCATTGTTGAACCACTTGACCTTACCGCTTGCCATGCCCATATCCCTCTGCACCAGACTCCATCACTGGAGTATCATCCAGTTTATCCGTCCTAACCCGAATAAATAAGGTTGACTGCGCGGACCTTTTTTACCCACTGTGGGTTCTATTGGTTGTAACACCGTTTCGCCGATAGTCAAGGCGACCAGTCGGTCAGAGTTGAAATTCTGACAGGTCGCCCCCACCACTGTATTTGAACCACTGACGAACCTTTCTTTCCATGCATGCAAACAGCCAGATTCGACTAACATTCAATCAGGATCGACCGGATCAGGAACATGATGACGACGGTTCTGCAGGCATTGCTGTTCAGGAGGCCAAGCCTGCCTTACAGGCGCCGCCGATGTACAAGGTGGTTTTGTTCAATGATGACTACACACCGATGGATTTCGTGGTCGAAGTACTCGAGGTGTTTTTTAACCTGAACCGCGAGTTGGCGACCAAGGTAATGCTGGCCGTTCACACAGAAGGACGGGCAGTATGTGGAGTGTTTACCCGCGACATCGCCGAGACAAAGGCCATGCAGGTCAACCAGTACGCCAGGGAAAGCCAGCATCCGCTACTCTGTGAAATCGAGAAGGACGGTTAACGCCGACCACTTGGGTATGAGGTGAAGCTATGTTAAACCGCGAGCTCGAAGTCACCCTCAATCTTGCCTTCAAGGAGGCTCGTTCGAAGCGTCATGAATTCATGACCGTCGAACACCTGCTGTTGGCACTTTTGGACAATGAAGCTGCCGCCACCGTTTTGCGTGCGTGCGGCGCCAACCTCGACAAACTCAAGCATGACCTGCAGGAGTTTATCGACTCCACGACGCCACTTATTCCAGTCCACGATGAAGACCGTGAAACCCAGCCAACCCTGGGCTTCCAGCGGGTGCTTCAGCGTGCCGTGTTCCATGTTCAGAGCTCCGGTAAGCGTGAAGTCACGGGCGCCAATGTGCTGGTGGCGATTTTCAGCGAACAGGAAAGCCAGGCAGTGTTCCTGCTCAAACAGCAGAGCGTTGCCCGTATCGATGTCGTCAACTACATCGCCCACGGTATCTCCAAGGTGCCTGGGCACGGCGATCATTCCGAGGGTGAGCAGGATATGCAGGACGACGAGGGCGGTGAGTCTTCTTCTTCGGGCAATCCACTGGATGCCTATGCCAGCAACCTCAATGAACTGGCGCGCCAGGGGCGGATCGATCCGCTGGTGGGGCGTGAGCTTGAAGTTGAGCGCGTAGCGCAGATCCTTGCCCGTCGTCGCAAGAATAACCCGTTGCTGGTGGGTGAGGCGGGCGTGGGTAAAACCGCGATTGCCGAAGGCCTGGCCAAGCGCATCGTGGATAACCAGGTGCCAGACCTGCTGGCCAACAGTGTCGTCTACTCCTTGGACCTGGGCGCGTTGCTCGCCGGGACCAAGTACCGTGGCGATTTCGAGAAGCGCTTCAAGGCGCTGCTTGGTGAGCTGAAAAAACGCCCGCAGGCGATCCTGTTCATCGACGAAATCCACACCATCATTGGCGCCGGTGCGGCGTCCGGTGGGGTGATGGACGCCTCCAACCTGCTCAAGCCGCTGCTGTCGTCGGGTGATATCCGTTGCATCGGTTCGACCACGTTCCAGGAATTTCGCGGGATCTTCGAAAAAGACCGTGCCCTGGCGCGTCGTTTCCAGAAGGTCGACGTGTCCGAGCCTTCGGTTGAAGACACCATCGGCATCCTGCGTGGGCTCAAGGGGCGTTTCGAGGCGCACCATGGCATCGAGTACACCGATGAAGCCCTGCGTTCGGCTGCTGAGCTGGCGTCGCGGTACATCAATGACCGGCACATGCCGGACAAGGCCATCGACGTGATCGACGAGGCGGGTGCCTACCAGCGCCTGCAGCCGGTCGAGAAGCGTGTGAAGCGCATCGACGTGCCTCAGGTTGAAGACATCGTGGCGAAGATCGCGCGGATTCCGCCTAAGCACGTCAACAGTTCCGATAAGGAGCTGCTGCGTAACCTGGAGCGCGACCTCAAGCTCACCGTGTTCGGCCAGGATGCGGCCATCGATGCGCTGTCCACCGCGATCAAGTTGTCCCGTGCGGGCCTCAAGTCGCCGGACAAGCCGGTTGGTTCGTTCCTGTTCGCCGGCCCGACCGGCGTCGGCAAGACCGAAGCGGCGCGGCAGTTGGCCAAGGCCATGGGCATTGAGCTGGTGCGTTTCGACATGTCCGAGTACATGGAGCGTCACACCGTGTCGCGCCTCATCGGTGCGCCTCCGGGCTATGTCGGTTTCGACCAGGGCGGTCTGTTGACCGAGGCGATCACCAAGCAACCGCATTGCGTGCTGCTGCTCGATGAAATCGAGAAGGCCCACCCGGAAGTCTTCAACCTGCTGTTGCAGGTGATGGACCACGGCACCCTGACCGACAACAACGGGCGCAAGGCGGACTTCCGCAATGTGATCGTGATCATGACCACCAACGCCGGTGCCGAAACGGCTGCGCGGGCTTCGATCGGCTTCAGCCATCAGGATCACTCTTCCGATGCGATGGAAGTGATCAAGAAGAGCTTCACGCCGGAATTCCGCAACCGCCTGGACACCATTATCCAGTTTGGTCGCCTCAGTCATGAGGTCATCAAAAGCGTGGTGGACAAGTTCCTCACCGAGCTTCAGGCGCAGTTGGAAGACAAGCGCGTGCAGCTGGATGTCACGGAAGCGGCGCGCAGTTGGATCGCCGAGGGTGGCTACGATGCGGCAATGGGCGCACGCCCAATGGCGCGTCTGATCCAGGACAAGATCAAGCGGCCGTTGGCCGAAGAGATCCTATTCGGCGAACTTTCCGACCATGGCGGCGTGGTGCACATCGACCTGAAGGATGGCGAGCTGACCTTCGAGTTCGAAACCACGGCTGAGATGGCCTGATCGATAGCTGCAATAAAGCAAAGGCGCCGAAAGGCGCCTTTTTGCTGTCTGTGGGGACTGTGGTGATTGTCAAATAGCGCGCACACAAAAACGCCCGGCATAACCGGGCGTCTTGTATTGACTTGCTTAGCGAGCGCGGTAAGTGATGCGCCCTTTGCTCAAGTCATAGGGCGTCAGCTCGACGCGCACTTTGTCACCGGTAAGAATACGAATGTAGTTCTTGCGCATCTTGCCGGAGATATGCGCGGTTACGACGTGCCCATTTTCCAACTCCACACGAAACATGGTGTTGGGCAGGGTGTCGACGACAGTGCCTTCCATTTCGAAGCTGTCTTCTTTCGACATGCAGTAAAGCCCTCGGTATCCAGTGAATGGCCCGGTGCAACTGCGCCAGGCAAAAGCGGCGTGCATTGTGCCCGAAAAAGGGTGTTTAAGCCAAGGGGTTCTAGTTAAGCACGACCCATCTTTGATTAATCAGCAGTTCTATGGGCCGATATTGGGTCTTGTAGTTCATCTTTTTGCAGTTCTTGATCCAGTAGCCGAGGTACACCGCCTCCAGTTCCAGGCGCAGTGCTTCGCCGATTTGCCACAGGATTGCAAAGCGCCCCAGGCTGCGACGTTCTTCGGCAGGCTCGTAGAAGGTGTAGACCGCTGACAGGCCGTTTGGCAGCAAATCGGTCACGGCCACCGCCACCAACCGGCCGTCGGCGCGAAACTCATAGAAGCGCGAGAAGGGCAGGTCACGTACCAGGAACGTGGAAAACTGGTCGCGACTGGGCGGAAACATATCGCCGTCGGCGTGGCGCTCTTCGATGTAGCGCTGGTAAAGGTCGAAATACTCTTCGGTGAAGCGTGGCTTGGCCGGCATCACCGTGAGGTCAGCATTGCGCTTGAGGATGCGTTTCTGGTTTCGGTCCGGCAGAAACTGCGCCACGGGAATACGTGCCGGGACGCAGGCATTACAGTTCTGGCAATGAGGCCGGTACAGATGATCGCCACTGCGCCGAAAGCCCATCTCCGACAGGTCGGCATACACATGCACGTCCATAGGCTGGCTGGGGTCGAGGAACAGTGTGGTGGCCTGCTCGTCGGGCAGATAGCTGCAAGAGTGGGGTTGAGTGGCATAAAACTTCAAACGCGCCAACTCGGTCATGATCAACCCTCGGATAAGCTTTGAAATAAGTGTAAGCCAGGAGCGCGGAAGTCGCCTAGGAAACCCACGGTCCAGCGCTGGGCTGATCCAGATGGTCGCGCAGGAAACCTGCGAAGTCGCTGCGGGATATGGCGCGGGCGCCCAGGCTGTGGAGGTGATCGTTGGGCATCTGGCAGTCGATCAATACAAAACCCCATTCCTGTAGCTGGCGGGTCAGCGTGGCAAAGCCGAACTTCGAGGCGTTGTCGGCGCGGCTGAACATGGACTCGCCAAAAAACAGCTGGCCCATCGCCAAGCCATACAAGCCACCCACCAGCTTGCCGTCGTCCCACACCTCCACCGAATGCGCGTAGCCGCGCTGGTGCAGTTCCAGGTAAGCGCTCTGGATGCTTTCGGTGATCCAGGTGCCGTCGGCATAGGCGCGCGGTGCGGCGCAGGCCTGGATGACGGCGGCAAAATCCTGATCGAAGGTCACGGTGTAGCGCTGCTGGCGCAGCAGCTTGCCCAGGCTGCGGGAGACATGCAGCTCGTCGGGGAATATCACAGTGCGCGGGTCGGGCGACCACCAGAGGATCGGCTGACCCTCCGAAAACCACGGGAAGCAGCCATGGCGATAGGCTTGCACCAGGCGTTCGGCCGAAAGGTCGCCGCCGGCAGCCAGCAGGCCATTGGGTTCGCGCATGGCCTTGGCCAGGGGAGGGAATGTCAGTGAGTCGCGTTGTAACCAGGTCAGCATGGCATCCAGGCTTACGGAAGGGGAGGGGAGTGGCAGGTATGACACCTGTCTGCGCAGTGCTGATTATTGTCGACACGGCGCCATCGGGCCAGCCCGAATCGGCTATTGAGGTGGATTAGCGTGAGCAGGTGTTTCTGCAACTCTGTGCCGGGGACGTGGTCGTAATCGGGTCTGTGCCATGCAGGCCATTTGCCAAGCTTGCCTGGATTGGTAAAAACAGCGCATAAGCCTTTGTCAGCAAAGAGAATGCATGCTCAAATTGAACATGCTGTGACACAAAATTGGCTAGGCTGTCGAGTGAAGGGCAGGGGCGTGGCATCGCCGGCACAAACCCGTACAATGCGGGCATTGTGGCGCTTTCGTCATTTCATCCAGCAAGCGCCCAATGGTAAAAGTAGATTCAACGACGCTCGTTCATTTTTCAACTGCTCGGATTGGGCAGTATTTGCAGTCATTCAACAGATGGACGCGCTAAAGGCGCAGGAAAAGACCCGTTTTGAAGAAATCCGCCGCAACACCTAAAGCAGCAGTCGTGCCGGCCTGGCGCCAGCACCTGCATTATCGCCTCAAGGAAGGTGCGCTGATCGCGATCGGCGCGCTGTGCCTGTTCCTGATGATGGCCTTGCTCACGTACGGCAAGGACGACCCGGGCTGGAGCCACAACAGCAAGATCGAAGACGTGCAGAACTTCGGTGGGCCTGCCGGTTCCTACAGCGCCGATATCCTGTTCATGGTGCTGGGTTACTTTGCTTATATCTTCCCGTTGCTGCTGGCGATCAAGACCTGGCAGATCTTCCGTCAGCGTCATGAGCCGTGGCAGTGGAGCGGTTGGTTGTTCTCCTGGCGCCTGATCGGCCTGGTGTTCCTCGTGCTGTCCGGCGCAGCCCTGGCCCATATCCATTTCCATGCCCCCACCGGCTTGCCGGCGGGCGCGGGCGGGGCGTTGGGCGAAAGCCTGGGTGATCTGGCACGCAGGACCCTGAACATCCAGGGCAGCACCCTGATGTTCATCGCCTTGTTCCTGTTCGGTCTCACCGTGTTCACCGACCTGTCGTGGTTCAAGGTGATGGACGTGACCGGCAAGATCACCCTCGACCTGCTGGAACTGTTCCAGGGCGCCGCCAACCGCTGGTGGGCGGCGCGTGTCGACCGCAAGCGCATGGTTGCCCAACTGCGTGAGGTGGACACCCGCGTCAACGAAGTGGTGGCCCCGACCACGCCGGACCGGCGCGAACAGGCCAAGGTCAAGGAGCGCCTCATTGAGCGCGAGCAGGCCCTGAGCAAACACATGTCGGATCGCGAGAAGCAGGTGCCGCCGGTAATCGCCCCGGCACCGCCCAAGGCTCCTGAGCCCAGCCATCGTGTACAGAAAGAGAAACAGGCGCCGCTGTTCGTCGACAGTGCCGTCGAAGGCACCTTGCCGCCAATCTCGATCCTCGACCCGGCCGAAAAGAAACAACTCAACTATTCCCCGGAATCCCTGGCGGCCGTCGGCCACCTGCTGGAAATCAAGCTCAAGGAATTCGGCGTCGAAGTGTCGGTGGACTCGATCCATCCAGGCCCGGTGATTACCCGTTACGAAATCCAGCCGGCCGCAGGCGTCAAGGTCAGCCGTATTTCCAACCTGGCGAAGGACTTGGCCCGTTCTCTGGCCGTGACCAGCGTGCGCGTGGTGGAAGTCATCCCCGGCAAGACCACCGTGGGTATCGAGATCCCCAACGAAGACCGCCAGATCGTGCGCTTCTCCGAGGTGCTGTCGACGCCGGAATACGATAACTTCAAATCGCCGGTCACCTTGGCCCTGGGCCACGACATCGGCGGCAAGCCGGTGATCACCGACCTGGCGAAGATGCCTCACCTGCTGGTGGCCGGTACCACCGGTTCCGGTAAGTCGGTGGGTGTGAACGCAATGATCCTGTCGATCCTGTTCAAGTCCGGCCCGGAAGACGCCAAGCTGATCATGATCGACCCGAAGATGTTGGAACTGTCGATCTACGAAGGCATTCCGCATTTGCTGTGCCCGGTGGTCACCGACATGAAGGACGCCGCCAACGCCCTGCGCTGGAGCGTGGCCGAGATGGAGCGCCGCTACAAACTGATGGCGAAGATGGGCGTGCGTAACCTGTCGGGTTTCAACGCCAAGATCAAGGAAGCCCAAGAGCGTGGCGAGACCATTGATGACCCGCTGTACAAACGCGAAAGCATCCATGACGAAGCACCGAAGCTGACCAAGCTGCCGACCATCGTGGTGGTGGTCGACGAATTTGCCGACATGATGATGATCGTCGGCAAGAAGGTTGAAGAGCTGATCGCACGTATCGCCCAGAAAGCCCGTGCCGCTGGTATCCACTTGATCCTCGCCACCCAGCGTCCATCGGTGGACGTGATCACGGGCTTGATCAAGGCCAACATTCCGACGCGCATGGCGTTCCAGGTGTCGAGCAAGATCGACTCGCGGACCATCATCGACCAGGGCGGCGCCGAACAACTGCTCGGCCACGGTGACATGCTCTACATGCCACCGGGCACCAGCCTGCCGATCCGGGTCCACGGCGCCTTCGTTTCCGATGATGAAGTGCACCGTGTCGTTGAAGCCTGGAAACTGCGTGGCGCACCCGAGTACAACGACGACATCCTTAACGGCGTTGAAGAAGCCGGCAGCGGCTTTGAAAACGGCGGCGGCGGGGGTGACGACGATGCTGAAACCGACGCGCTGTACGACGAGGCCGTGGCCTTCGTGCTGGAAAGCCGTCGCGCGTCGATTTCCGCGGTGCAGCGTAAACTGAAAATCGGCTACAACCGCGCCGCCCGCATGATCGAAGCCATGGAAATGGCCGGCGTCGTGACCGCAATGAACACCAACGGCTCGCGTGAAGTCATCGCCCCTGGGCAGATGCGCGACTGATCCCGTGCCGCGTGGCAACACGCGGCACGCCCTGAACACTCAATGAGGACTCCCATGCGCCTTATCCGCATGCTGTTGTTGCCAGCACTGGCCCTGACCGCTGTTTCGGCCCACGCTGATCCGGCCTCCGTCGCCAGCTTGAAGAACCTGTTGGACAAGTCCCAGACCCTGACCGCGCGCTTCTCCCAACTGACCCTGGATGCCGGCGGCACCCAGTTGCAGGAAACCGCAGGCGAAATGGCCGTGCAGCGTCCTGGCCTGTTCTACTGGCATACGGAAGGCAAGGCCGAGCAGACCATCGTGTCTGACGGCCAGAAGGTCACCCTGTGGGACCCGGACCTGGAGCAGGCGACCATCAAGAAGCTCGACCCGCGCCTGAATCAGACCCCGGCGCTGTTGCTGTCGGGTGATGTGTCGAAGATCAACGACAGCTTCGACATCACCTCCAAGCAAACCAGCAACGTGATCGAGTTCACCCTCAAGCCGAAATCCAAGGACACGCTGTTTGACACACTGTCCCTGTCGTTCGGCAATGGCGTGATCAACAACATGCGCCTGGTCGACAGCGTCGGCCAACGCACCGACATCCTGTTCTCCGGGGTCAAGGCCAACCAGCCGGTGCCTGCCTCCAAGTTCAAGTTCGACATCCCCAAGGGTGCCGATGTGATCCAGGAATAAATCGCTGCCCATGGACCTGTTTCGAAGTGACCCGATTGCCCAGCCACTGGCCGCGCGCTTGCGTTCGACCAACCTAGACGAGTACGTCGGTCAGGAACACCTGCTGGCTCGCGGCAAGCCGTTGCGCGAAGCCCTGGAGCAGGGTGCGCTGCACTCGATGATTTTCTGGGGGCCGCCTGGGGTGGGCAAGACCACCCTGGCGCGGCTGCTGGCGAAGGTCTCGGATGCACACTTCGAGACGGTCTCGGCGGTACTCGCCGGGGTCAAGGAGATCCGCCAGGCGGTGGAAGTCGCCAAGCAGCAGGCCGGGCAGTACGGCAAGCGCACCATCCTGTTTGTCGATGAAGTGCACCGCTTCAACAAGTCGCAGCAGGATGCGTTCCTGCCTTATGTGGAAGACGGCACGCTGATCTTTATCGGCGCCACCACGGAAAACCCTTCGTTTGAATTGAACAACGCTTTGCTGTCGCGGGCGCGGGTCTATGTGCTCAAAAGCCTGGACGAAGCAGCGATGCAGAAGCTGCTGCACCGTGCCCTGAGTGAAGACAAAGGGCTGGGCAAACGGCAACTGAGTGTGAGCGAAGAGGGCTTCAAGATTCTGCTTACCGCCGCCGATGGCGATGGGCGCCGCTTTCTCAACCTGGTGGAGAACGCCTCCGACCTGGCCGAAGACGGCAGCGAGATCGGCGTCGACCTCCTGCAAAGCCTGCTCGGCGACACGCGCCGGCGCTTCGACAAGGGTGGCGAAGCTTTCTACGACCAGATTTCGGCGCTGCATAAATCCGTGCGCGGCTCCAACCCGGACGGCGCGCTGTACTGGTTCGCGCGCATGATCGACGGCGGCTGCGACCCGCTGTACCTCGCACGCCGCGTGGTGCGCATGGCCAGCGAAGACATCGGCAACGCCGACCCGCGCGCCTTGAGCCTGTGCCTCGCCGCCTGGGATGTGCAGGAGCGCCTCGGCAGCCCGGAAGGCGAGTTGGCGGTGGCCCAGGCCATCACCTACCTGGCCTGTGCGCCGAAAAGCAACGCGGTGTACATGGGTTTCAAGTCCGCCCTGCGCGCCGCCGCCGAATACGGCTCCCTCGAAGTGCCGATGCACCTGCGCAACGCGCCGACCAAGCTGATGAAACAGTTGGGCTACGGTGATGAATACCGCTACGCCCACGATGAACCGGACGCCTATGCGGCCGGTGAAGACTACTTCCCCGATGACCTTGAGCCACTCCCGCTCTATCAGCCCGTGCCCCGTGGCCTGGAGCTGAAGATCGGCGAAAAGCTCAATCATCTCGCCCAACTCGATCGACTCAGCCCCAGACAGCGGAGAAAGTAGTGTTCAAGACGATTCTTGCCGTGTCCGCAGCCGGCATCGCTGGTACATTATTGCGTTTCGCCGCTGGCACATGGGTCAGCGCCAACTGGCCGAAGCATTTTTATGCGGCGACCCTGGCGGTCAACCTGATCGGCTGCCTGATCATCGGGCTGTTGTACGGCTGGTTCCTGTTGCGCCCGGAAGTACCGATTGAAATTCGCGCTGGCTTGATTGTCGGCTTTGTAGGCGGTCTGACGACCTTTTCATCCTTTTCACTGGACACGCTGCGCCTGCTGGAAAGCGGGCAGGCCCTGATAGCCTTCGGGTACCTGGGCATCAGCGTGTTCGGCGGGCTGCTCGCCACCTGGGCTGGCCTGTCCTTGACCAAACTTTGATAAACGAGAGACCGACATGCTCGATTCCAAACTGTTACGTAGCAACCTTCAGGACGTAGCGGACCGCCTGGCATCCCGTGGCTTTGCCTTGGATGTTGCGCGCATCGAAGCGCTGGAAGAACAGCGCAAGACCGTCCAGACCCGTACCGAAGCACTGCAGGCTGAGCGTAATGCGCGTTCCAAATCCATCGGTCAGGCCAAGCAGCGCGGCGAAGACATCGCCCCGTTGATGGCGGATGTCGAGCGCATGGGCACTGAGCTGTCCGACGGCAAGGTCGAGCTGGACAAGATCCAGACCGAGCTGGATTCGATCCTGCTGGGCATCCCCAACATCCCGCACGAATCCGTGCCGATTGGCGAAGACGAAGACGGCAACGTTGAAGTGCGCCGCTGGGGCACCCCAACCGCGTTTGATTTCGAGATCAAGGACCACGTTGCCCTGGGCGAATTGACTGGCGGCCTGGATTTCGAAACTGCCGCCAAGATGTCCGGCGCGCGCTTTGCCTTGCTGCGCGGCCCGATCGCGCGCATGCACCGTGCCCTGGCGCAGTTCATGATCAACCTGCACACCGGCGAACATGGTTACGAAGAAGCCTACACCCCATACCTGGTGCAGGCGCCGGCGCTGATGGGCACCAGCCAGCTGCCGAAGTTCGAAGAAGACCTGTTCAAGATCAGCCGCGACGGCGAAGCCGACCTGTACCTGATCCCGACCGCCGAAGTGTCGCTGACCAACATCGTGGCCGGCGAGATCCTCGACGCCAAGCAACTGCCGATCAAGTTCGTGGCCCACAGCCCGTGCTTCCGCAGCGAAGCCGGTGCGTCGGGCCGTGACACCCGCGGCATGATCCGCCAGCACCAGTTCGACAAGGTCGAGATGGTGCAGGTGGTCGAGCCGTCGACGTCCATGGAAGCCCTGGAAGGCCTGACCGCCAACGCCGAACGCGTTCTGCAATTGCTGGAGCTGCCGTACCGCGTGCTGGCGCTGTGCACTGGCGACATGGGCTTCAGCGCCGTGAAGACCTACGACCTCGAAGTGTGGGTGCCGAGCCAGGACAAGTACCGCGAGATTTCGTCGTGCTCCAACTGCGGTGACTTCCAGGCCCGTCGCATGCAAGCGCGTTTCCGCAACCCGGAAACCGGCAAGCCCGAGCTGGTGCACACCCTCAACGGTTCCGGTTTGGCCGTAGGCCGTACCCTGGTCGCGGTGCTGGAAAACTACCAGCAGGCTGACGGCTCGATCCGTGTACCTGAAGTGCTCAAGCCTTACATGGCGGGCGTCGAGGTCATCCGCTAAATGGAATTTCTGCCGCTGTTTCATAACCTGCGCGGCAGTCGTGTGTTGGTCGTCGGTGGCGGGGAGATTGCCTTGCGCAAATCCCGGCTGCTGGCCGATGCCGGTGCGTTGCTGCGGGTGGTTGCTCCCCAGATCGAAGACCAGTTGCGTGAACTGGTACTGGGCAGTGGCGGTGAACTGATTTTGCGCGGTTATCAGGAGGCGGACCTCGACGATTGCACCCTGATCATCGCGGCCACCGACGATGAGCCGTTGAACGCGCAAGTGTCCAGCGATGCCAAGCGTCGTTGCGTGCCGGTCAACGTGGTGGATGCGCCGGCCTTGTGCAGCGTGATCTTCCCGGCGATTGTCGACCGTTCACCCTTGGTGATCGCGGTGTCTAGCGGCGGCGATGCACCGGTGCTGGCGCGCCTGATCCGTGCCAAGCTGGAAACCTGGATTCCGTCCACCTATGGCCAACTGGCCGGTTTGGCGGCGCGTTTTCGCGCTCAGGTCAAAGGTTTGTACCCGGATGTGCAGCAGCGCCGCGCATTTTGGGAAGACGTGTTCCAGGGCCCGATTGCCGACCGTCAATTGGCCGGGCAGGGTGCTGAAGCCGAGCGCCTGTTGATCGAAAAGGTCAACGGCGCGCCGCCGAATGCACCGGGCGAAGTCTACTTGGTGGGCGCAGGCCCGGGTGATCCGGACCTCCTGACCTTCCGCGCCCTGCGCCTGATGCAGCAAGCCGATGTGGTGCTGTATGACCGCCTCGTAGCCCCCGCGATTCTCGAACTGTGCCGCCGTGACGCCGAACGTGTGTACGTCGGCAAACGCCGCGCCGACCACGCCGTGCCGCAAGACCAGATCAACCAGCAATTGGTGGACCTGGCCAAGCAAGGCAAGCGCGTGCTGCGCCTCAAGGGTGGCGATCCGTTCATCTTTGGCCGGGGTGGCGAAGAGATCGAGGAACTGGCGGCCCACGGCATTCCGTTCCAGGTGGTGCCGGGGATCACGGCGGCCAGCGGCTGCGCGGCGTATGCCGGGATTCCGCTGACTCACCGCGACTATGCTCAGTCGGTGCGCTTCATTACCGGGCATTTGAAGGACGGCACTTCGGACCTGCCCTGGCATGATCTGGTCGGGCCTTCGCAGACCCTGGTGTTCTACATGGGGTTGATTGGCTTGCCGATCATCTGCGAGCAACTGATCAAGCACGGGCGTGCATCGGATACCCCTGCGGCATTGATCCAGCAGGGCACCACGTCCAACCAGCGCGTGTTTACCGGCACCCTGGCGGACTTGCCGCGCATGGTGGCGGAGCATGAAGTGCATGCGCCGACACTGGTGATCGTCGGTGAGGTAGTGGTGTTGCGCGAGAAGCTGAAGTGGTTTGAGGGCGCGCAGTCCCAAGTCTGACAACGCTATGGTGGCCGGTAAGCCTGCTGTGGTGAGCGGGCTTCTGTGGTGAGCGGGCTTGCCCCGCGCTGGGCTGCGCAGCAGCCCCCAAAACCAGACGCCGAGTTCTTTCTGAAAGAACTCGGCGTTTTTACTGGGGCTGCTGCGCAGCCCAGCGCGGGGCAAGCCCGCTCACCACAGTGACTGATCAGCTCCAGACACTTTTGCCGTTCAGTTGTGCCCGATCATGCTTTCCATCAAACACCTGCAACGGCCCCTTCGGCACAATCCCGGTCGGGTTGATCGTGCGGTGACTGGCATAGTAATGCCCCTTGATATGCGCAAAATCCACCGTCTCGGCCACACCCGGCCATTGATACAGCTCCCTTAGCCAGTTCGACAGGTGCGGATAATCCGCAATCCTGCGCAGGTTGCATTTGAAGTGGCTGTAATACACCGCATCAAAGCGAATCAGCGTGGTAAACAGGCGTACATCGGATTCGGTCAGGTATTCGCCGGCCAAGTAGCGATGATCGCCCAGATGCTGCTCCAGGTGATCCAGCTCCGCAAACACATCCTCAAACGCACGTTCATACGCCTGCTGCGACGTCGCGAAGCCCGCGCGGTAAACGCCGTTATTCACGGCCGGGTAAATACGCTCATTCAGTGCGTCAATGGTCGGACGTAGCGGCTCGGGGTAGAAATCCAGGGTATTGCCGGTCAATTCATTGAACGCACTGTTGAACATGCGGATGATCTCCGCCGATTCATTGCTGACGATGCGTTTAAGCTTTTTGTCCCACAGTACCGGCACAGTGACTCGCCCGGTGTAGTCGGCCGTGTCAGCGGTGTAGCGTTGGTGCATGAAGTCGAAATCATCCAGCTTATCGCCGGTGGAGCCGTGGGCCTTGTCGAAGGTCCAGCCGTTTTCCAGCATCAACCAACTGACCACGGACACGTCGATCAGGCTTTCCAGGCCCTTGAGCTTACGCAGGATCAGGGTGCGATGGGCCCAGGGGCAGGCAAGGGAGACGTAGAGGTGATAACGGCCGGCTTCAGCCTTGAAGCCGCCTTTGCCACTCGGGCCCGGCGCGCCATCGGCGGTCACCCAGTTGCGGCGTTGCGCCTGTTCCCGTTGGAATGCGCCGTCTGCGCTACTTTCGTACCACTGGTCTTTCCAGTGTCCTTCGATCAGCAAACCCATGACTGGCTCCTTGGCTAATAAGCGTTGGAGACCAGTCTAAAGTGCTGAGTTCGATTTAAAAGCGCAAAGACCGGGCGCTAATGATCGATTAAATCGATTTGTCCCGCGCGTCCCAGTATTGCTGGGCCAGGACGAACGCCTGTTCCCGTGAATGGCCCAGACCGCGCAAGGCCAGGGCCATAGTCGCGATCAAGGCGAGTTGCGGGTAACTGTCTTCGACATCACCGCGCCACAACGCCTTCAGGTGTTCCGGTTCGAGTGTGGCGGGTTTGACGTGGCGCTGGGCGGAGAGGGCGGGCCACTCTTCGTCCCAGCTTTCGCCGCCGGTGGTGCCGTAAAGGTGGCTGGCCGAGTCGGGGTTGATCTCGATTTCGCCGCCATCGCCCTTCACCACGATCACGTTGTCGCCTAGCAGACCGCTGGCATCGCGGTGCACGCCCTGATAACCCGGATGGAAAATACTTTGCAGGCCCAGGCGCGCATTCAAGGGATTGAGCAAACGCGCCAGGGAGTGGATCGGCGAGCGCAGGCCCAGGGTGTTGCGCAGGTCGATCATGCGTTGCAATTGCGGCGCCCAGTCGCCCAGTGGAATAAACGCCAGGTTGCCTTGCGCATAGGCGGCTTCGACCTGCTGCCAGTTGCGGCACAGCGGGATCTGCAAACCTTCCAGCAGTTGTTCGGTGTACAGCCGGCCCGCCGTGTGCGCGCCGCCGCCGTGCATAAGGATGCGCACACCGTTCTGCGCCAGGCACTTGGCCGCCAGCAGGTACCACGGCAGGTGGCGCTTCTTGCCGGCGTAGGTTGGCCAGTCGACATCCACGTTCAGCGCCGGGGCATCCAGGCGTTCGCGCACGGCTTCGGTGAAGCCGGCGAGTTCTTCCGGGCTTTCTTCCTTGTGGCGCAACAACATCAGGAAGGCGCCGAGCTGGGTGTCTTCGACTTTTTCATCGAGCAGCATGCCCATGGCTTCGCGGGCTTCCTCGCGGGTGAGGTTGCGCGCGCCGCGCTTGCCTTTGCCCAGGATGCGCACGAACTGTGCAAACGGGTGCTCGGCAGGGGTTTCAAGGGTCAGCGGGGCAAAGTCGGTCATAAGCAATTCGTCGGCCTGGGCAGGCCCGCCAGCTTGGCGGCGAGTTTGGCGGGAGTGCCGTTGAACAGTTTGTTGAGGTGCAGGCTGTTGCCCTTTTCCGGGCCGAGCTTCAAGGCGGTGTACTTGATCAGCGGACGTGTGGCCGGGGACAGTTGGAATTCGGCATAGAACTCGCGCAGCAGTTCGAGGATTTCCCAATGGGCCGGGGTCAGCTCCAGCGCCTCGGCGGCGGCCAGGGCATGGGCGACGTCAGCGGACCAGTCGTTCAGGTCGGCCAAATAACCGTCCTTGTCCAGTTCCAGGGTACGTGCGCCTACGGTCAGGGTGTTCATAGCCAGGTGTTGACCTTGTCGTAGTCAATCGACAGCTGCACGAAACCTGGGTAGTCCACGCTGTCAGCCCAGTCCGGGAGCGGCAGGTTGCGCGCCTGCATGTCTTCGGCCAGCACGAACACCTTCACGCCCTGGGTGTGCAGGGCGGGGACGTGCAGCCCATAGGCGCCGTCGCCGCACAGCAGGATCGCGTCCTCGGCGCCGCAGATACGCAGGCAGCTGTCGAGGCGACTGTCGGAAAACGGGGAATGAGACACCACGTGTAAAGTCGACATCAGAGGGTAATCACCTGGTCATAACGGTCAATCAATTGGGAAATAGCGTCGTTGCTCAACGGTTGCGCCTCGGTGGGCGGCGTCAAGCCACGCACGGCCATGCTGTGGCGGCAGACAAAGACATCGTCGATGCCGAACAGCTCCAGTGCCTGCAGGTTGGCACTCAGGTCCTTTTGTTGCACGGCCTTGGCGTTCTGGTGCGCAGCGAGCTGGAACACACCGTCATCCATGAACAGCAAGCCGATGGGCAGATCGAATGCGCCACCGGCCAGCACGATATCCAGCGCTTCCCGTGCACTCGGCCCGGACCACGGTGCCTGACGGCTGATCACCAATAAGGATTTAGACATCTCACGGCCCTCCAAAACAGATCAGGCGGTCGGCATCCTGGATCGCATCATGTAATTGCCCCAGGCCAGACAGCGCCCAGGGCGCATCCAGATTCACCGCTGTGCGCTGATACCGCGTGGCTTCCTCCTGGTTGAGAACGCCACGGCGTAACGCAGCGGCAATGCACACCACGCCATCAAGCTGGTGCTGGCTGACAAACTCACGCCATTGGCGGGCGATGTCTTGCTCATCCTGGGGCGCAACAATGTTGTTGGATGCGCTGTGCACGCCATCCTGATAGAAAAACAGCCGCACAATCTCATGCCCACCGGCCAGCGCCGCCTGGGCGAACAGCAGGGCGCGGCGCGAGGAGGGCGCGTGGGCGGCGGAAAACAGGGCAATCGCAAACTTCATGGAACACTCGGCAAGCAAACGTGGGCCAATGATAAAGCCGCGGCCACGAAAAAGCCCGCCGTGATCAAAACGGTCATCTTTGCTGACTGTTTCGGCGATTGCCGTGAGGGGCAAGGCTGCCTAGTCTGTGGGCAGTCGAAACGGAAATGGAGTGCCCATGTCAGGTCCTTTGGCGTCCCTCAAAGTGCTGGATTTTTCCACCCTGCTGCCCGGCCCGTTTGCCTCCCTGATGCTGGCAGACATGGGCGCCGAGGTGTTGCGTATCGAGTCGCCCACGCGCCTGGATCTGTTGCGGGTACTGCCGCCCCATGATCAGGGCACATCGGCGAGCCACGCCTACCTCAATCGCAATAAACGCAGCCTGGCGCTGGACCTCAAGCAGGCCGAGGCGCTAGAGATCGTGCGGGCGCTGGTGAAGGACTACGACATCCTGCTCGAACAATTCCGACCGGGTGTGATGGAGCGTCTGGGTTTGGGTTATGAGGCATTGAAGTCGATCAATCCCCGGCTGATTTATGTGTCGATCACCGGTTATGGCCAGACAGGGCCCTATAAAGACCGCGCCGGGCACGATATCAACTACCTGGCGTTGGCCGGCGTGGCCAGCTACACCGGGCGCCAGGACAGCGGGCCGCTGCCATTGGGCGTGCAAGTGGCGGACGTGGGCGGTGGTTCGTTGCATGCGGTGGTGGGGTTGCTGGCGGCGGTCATCGCCCGGCAGCAGAGCGGGGTGGGTCAATACCTGGATGTGAGCATGACCGACTGTTCGTTCAGCCTGAACGCCATGGCCGGCGCGGGTTACCTGGCGTGTGGGGTGGAGCCGGAGCGTGAGGGCCATGTACTCAATGGCGGTAGCTTTTACGATTACTACCGCTCGCGGGATGGGCGTTGGATGTCGGTGGGCAGCCTGGAGCCTGGGTTTATGCAGCAGCTCTGCGAGGCGCTGGGGCGGCCGGAGTTGGCGGCACTGGGTTTGTCACCCAAGCTCAAGACGGCGCTGCAGGTCGAATTTGAGAAGCGCAGCTTTGATGAGCTGTGCGCGTTGTTCGCCGGAGTGGATGCGTGCGTGGAGCCGGTGTTGAGCCTGAGTGAGGCGGTGGAACATCCACAGCTCAAGGCGCGGCAACTGGTCAGCCAGGTGCCACGGGGCGATGGGTCGACACAGGCGCAACTGGCTTGCCCGCTGAAGTTTTCCGAAGGGTTACCGGCACCGAGGCATATGGGGGCCGCGATGGGGGCGCACAGTGATGAAGTGTTGGCGGAGCTGGGCCTGAGCCCGCAGCGAATCAGCGAGCTGCGCACAGCCCGCGTCATCGCCTGACGCCTATTCGACGCGGGTTTCGCCGGTAAACACCAAGGTCTGCCGACAGCGCCGACACAAATACCGCCGCCCCTGAGCCACCATGCCATGGCGTTGTGACGAGAACGGAAAGTCACTGTCCGCACACGGGCATCGGTAGATGTAACGGGTCACCTGGCGACGCTTCACCTCATAGGTGTGGCACCGGTCCGGCGGCAGTTCGTAGACCCCGCGCATGATCAATTGCCACTCCTCGCCATGGGGCTGGATGCGTTCGCCAAACAACTGGTGCGCAATCAGATGCGCCACTTCATGGGCCACGGTCTGTTTCAGGAAGTGTTGGCTGTTTTCACGGTACAACTGTGGGTTGAAACGCAGCAGGTTCTCGTGCAAATGCGCGACACCGGCTTTCTGGCCCCGCAGCTTGAGGCTGACCTGGGGGCGTTTGAAGCTTCGTTTGAAAAAGGATTCGGCTTGTAGGAAACAATCTTCGACGCGGGTATTGAGTTGCTCGGGCATGCTGTACATATCTCCAGAGACGTCCAGTATGCCGCAAAGCTGGGTGTTTCCGAATCTGTCAGGCGCCGAATGGTCATGCATGATGCACAAAGCCACCTTGCGGTGGCTTTGCCTAAGGCTTTAAACGGTCAGTTGGTGTAGATCGGGCCCACGCCCAGCCCCCACACGATCACGGTAAACGCCATGATCGCTACCAGTACCACCAGGCCCACGGCCAGTACCGAGCTGGAAAATAGAAAGCCTTCATCCGGGTCGATGTTCATGAAGGTCGGCAGCCCCACATAGAGCAAATACACCGTGTAACAGATGGCCGCCGTACCCACGACCATACCCAGCCACATATGCGGATAAAGCGCGGCCAGCCCGCCGATAAACAGCGGCGTAGCCGTGTAGGTGGCAAAGGCCACGCAGCGCGCCATGCTGGGGTTGGCGTCGTAGGTGCGCGCCATCCAGTGAATGAACGCACCCATCACCGCCACGCCGCCCAGCATGGCGGCGTAGGACATGATGGTCATCCACAAGGCACTTTCCTGGGTCAGCATCACCGGCGCACGGTTGCCGATGACCCAGCCAACCTGGGTGGTGCCGATAAAGGCGGAAACGGCGGGGATCGCCGCAAGAATCAAGGTGTGAGTGAGGTACATGTGGCCGATGCTTTCTTCTTTATCGCCACGGATTTCCCGCCATTCCTGGTCGGGATGGGTAAACAGCCCCACGACGTGATGGATCATGCCAGTCACTCCTGTCGTTATTACCATCGCCCCCCATCGGAGCGCCCACGGGCCAAATGGCCTCAAAGGTCTGGATAGATGTGCGACCTCTAGTCGCAGTATAGGAAGTGATGACCGGAATAACTGTAGGGCCTTTAGAGCAAATTGCGCTGTAAACATTGGGCTTAATCGCGGTGGGGTCTTTTACCGCTAGCCCATTTGATGGTTTTTTTGCGTAAAATACCCGGCTTTTCGTCACACACCTCTAGCGGATCCAAGCGCCATGGGCACTCTTACGGTCAACCAGAACAAGCTGCAAAAACGCCTGCGTCGCCTGGCCGGTGAAGCGGTCGCCGATTTCAACATGATCGAGGACGGCGACAAGGTCATGGTCTGCCTCTCCGGTGGCAAAGACAGTTACACAATGCTCGACGTGCTGCTGCACCTGCAAAAGGTCGCACCGATCAAGTTCGAGATCGTCGCCGTCAACATGGACCAGAAACAGCCGGGCTTCCCCGAGCATGTGCTGCCGGCCTACCTCAAGGCGCTGGGCGTCGAGTACCACATCGTCGAGAAAGACACCTACTCGGTGGTCAAGGAGCTGATTCCGGAAGGCAAGACCACCTGCTCGCTGTGCTCGCGCCTGCGCCGTGGCACGCTGTACACCTTCGCGGATGAAATCGGCGCGACCAAGATGGCCCTGGGTCACCACCGCGACGATATCGTCGAGACCTTCTTCCTCAATATGTTCTTCAACGGCTCGCTCAAGGCCATGCCGCCCAAGCTGCGTGCCGATGACGGGCGCAACGTGGTGATCCGCCCGCTGGCGTATTGCAACGAGAAGGACATCCAGGCTTACTCCGACTTCAAGCAATTCCCGATCATCCCGTGCAACCTGTGCGGCTCCCAGGAGAACCTGCAACGCCAGGTGGTCAAGGAAATGCTGGTGGATTGGGAGCGCAAGACCCCAGGCCGTACCGAAAGCATCTTCCGCAGTCTGCAGAATGTGCAGCCGTCGCAGTTGGCCGACCGCAACCTGTTTGACTTCACCAGCCTGAAAATTGATGAAACCGCCGCCTCGCGCTTTGTCAATGTGGTGAACCTCTGAGCCATTTCAACGCTCTGACACACGGCGCTCGCGGGCGCCGTTTTCAATTCAACTGCCAGGAGAGGGCATGCGCGATTACAAATGGCTGCACGAATACTGTCTGAACCGCTTCGGTTCGGCAGCCGAGCTGGAAGCCCATCTGCCTGTAGCCAAGACCCCGGCGCAATTGCGCAAGATCAGCGATGATCGCTACCTGTCGACCCTGGCGCTGCGCGTGTTTCGTGCGGGCTTGAAGCACAGCGTGGTGGATGCCAAGTGGCCAGCGTTCGAAAAGGTGTTTTTCGGCTTCGACCCGGAAAAAGTCGTGCTGATGGGGGCCGAGCACCTGGAGCGGCTGATGCAGGACACCAGCATCATCCGTCACCTGGGCAAGCTCAAGAGCGTGCCGCGCAATGCACAGATGATCCTTGACATCGAGCAGGAGAAGGGCAGCTTCGGCGCGTTTATCGCCGACTGGCCGGTGACCGATATCGTCGGGCTGTGGAAGTACCTGAGCAAGCATGGACATCAACTCGGCGGGCTGTCAGCGCCGCGCTTCTTGCGCATGGTTGGCAAGGATACCTTTGTGCCGAGTTATGACGTGGTGGCGGCGCTGAACGCGCAGAAGATCGTCGACAAGGCACCCACCAGCCTGCGCGACCTGGCGACGGTGCAGGGCGCGTTCAACCAATGGCACGCCGAGAGTGGGCGGCCGATGTGCCAGTTGTCGATGATGTTGGCTTACACGGTGAATCATTAACCTGTAGTGAGCGGGCTTGCCCCGCGCTGGGTGGCGAAGCCACCCCATCTCAGGCACTGAGTTTTTCCCGCTAGAAATGAGGTGTCCGGGTTTGGGGCGGCTTCGCCACCCAGCGCGGGGCAAGCCCGCTCACTACAGAATCAGTTCACGAGGCGGCGGTTTAGCTGATGCCGCCACCGCACATACAACAACGCCGTACAAAACACCGCCAGACTCGCCAGCATCTCCAACACCCCGAACCACTGCCGGTTCGGGTCATACGCCGCCAGCGCGCCCTTGATGAAATACAGGTTCACCACAAAGCACATCCACGAATGCCCGCGCGCGCTGCCCAACAGCATGCCCGGCGTCAGCACCAGCAGCGGCACCAACTCGATCAGCAGGATCACCCAGGGCCGCGCGCCATGCAGGTCGGCGACGAACAGGTAGTAAACGCAGAGCAAACCCACCAGGCCAAAAAACGCCAGCAGGCTCAGCACGCGTGTCAGCTTGACCCGTGGCTCCAGCCACGCTTGGGGTGGCAGGACCTTAGGCTTTCTGGCCACTGCCGCTCTCCAGCAAGGTAGCGGTCGTTGCCAGGCGCAGGCCCAGGGCACGGCACAGGGCGATTTCATGTTGATCGAGCATGCGCTTGCCGTCGGGGCCGGCGTGATGGCTGGCGCCATACGGCGTGCCACCGCCCTGGGTGTCGAGCAAGGCCTGTTCGCTGTAGGGCAGGCCCGTGATCAGCATGCCGTGGTGCAGCAGCGGTAGCAGCATCGACATCAACGTGGTTTCCTGACCGCCGTGCAGGCTGGCGGTGGAGGTGAACACCCCGGCCGGCTTGCCGACGAGGGCGCCGGTGAGCCATAGGTTGCTGGTGCCGTCGATGAAATACTTGAGCGGCGCTGCCATGTTGCCGAAACGGGTCGGGCTGCCGAGGGCCAGGCCGGAGCAGTGCTTCAGGTCATCCAGGCTGGCATACAGTGCGCCTTCGTCCGGAATGCTCGGTGCCACGGCTTCGCACTCGGTGGAGATCGCCGGCACGGTGCGCAGTCGCGCTTCCATACCGCCTTGCTCGATGCCCCGGGCGATCTGCCGGGCCATTTCGCTCACCGAGCCATTGCGGCTGTAATACAGCACCAGCACATAGGGCGACGTCACGGCAGGATCTCCAGCACGTTTTCCGGCGGACGGCCAATGATGGCTTTGTCGGCGGTTTCCAGGATCGGGCGTTCCATCAGCTTTGGATGTTCGGCGATGGCCGCAATCAACTGGGCTTCGCTGAGGCTGGCGTCGGCCAGGTTGAGGGCCTTGTATTCATCTTCACCGGTGCGCAGCAGTTGGCGGGCACTGATGCCCAGCTTGCCCAGCAGCGCCTTTAATTGCGCGGCGTTCAGCGGGGTTTCAAGGTAGCGCACCACGTTGGGGGTGAGGCCGCGGGCTTCCAGCAGTTCCAGCGCACCGCGGGATTTCGAGCAGCGCGGGTTGTGATAAAGCGTCAGATCGGTCATGTGCGGGTCGCATCTTGCGTAAGGTGGCGGGTATTCTACCCGCGCAGCGACCTGTCCTTAAACCGTAAGAGGCGATAGGTCGCAGCCAACGTTCATTTTTGCGAAGGATTACCCCATGACAAGGCGACTGATCGGTGCATTGGCGATCATCACAACCCTGCTGCTCAGCGGCTGCGGTAACGATTACGGCGTTGACCAATATGGCAAGAAGGTGGCTGCCGAACGCTTGGACAAGCAGTGGCTGGTGGTCAACTACTGGGCCGAATGGTGTGGCCCGTGCCGCACGGAAATCCCCGAGCTCAATGCCTTGGCCGACCAACTGAAGGCGCAGAACGTGGGCGTCTTTGGAGTGAACTTCGACAATGTGCAGGGCGAAGAGCTGAAAGCCGCCAGCGACAAGCTGGGCATCAAGTTCACGGTGCTGGCGCAGAACCCGGAAGAGATTTTCGATATCCCGCGCAGCGAAGCCTTGCCGGTGACCTACATCATCGATGACAAGGGCAAGGTACGTGAGACGTTGATGGGCGAGCAGACGGCGGAAGGGGTGCTGGCCAAACTCAAGGCGTTGCGCGGATAACAAAATGGGAGGGGTTTTGCCCCTCCCATCGATCAGCCTTCTTCAAGCCACAAACGAATCGGCTTGCCCTCGGCCGGCCAGAAACGCGTTTGTTCGATCGGCGAGATGTCCCAACGCTGCACGCCTTGCAGGGCCTGGAAGAAGCGGTGTTCCTGCTCCATCAAGGCCTCGGCGCAGAGTTTGCGGGTGCTGCCGATCTGGCCGAAGCTGAGCTTTTCGCCGTCGACGGTGTAGGGCGCGAACCAGTGGTTGCAGCCGCCGTTGCCGTAGGCACGGCCATCGGCGCCGAGGGTGACGGTCAGGTGCGCGTAGTCCATCAGCGGCCGTTCACCAATCCATTCCACCACATAGCTGTGATCCTGCTTGAGCTTGACCGCATCCCCGGCGCAGCCCGTCAGGGCCGCTCCGACGGCGGCGAGCAGAAGCAGGCCTTTCATTGCGCGGCCTTTTGGCATTTCGGGCAGCGGTGCTTGTCGCCCTCGCTGGCCCAGCCCAATTCGGCAATGCGCGCGTTGGCGGCCGGTTGCAGCGGTTCTTTGGTCAGCTTGGTTTCCACCGCGAATTCAAACTCCAACACGGCCTCGCAGCTGTCGCAGTTGACCTTCCAGGTGTGAATCTCCAGCTCGCCGAACTTCGGCCCTTGGGCCATGGCGACCCATTGGCCCGCCGGGCGGATGGAATAGCGCGCGTCACCTTCGACGGTGAGGCGCATCGACAGGGTTTTACTGCCGCGCAGGGAGACGATCAAAATGTCGCCATGCTTGATCGAGCCACCGTTGCCGGTGACTTGGTAACGGCCCGGCACCAGGGCGCGGCATTCGATCAAGGTGTGTTGCGGGCTCAGCAAACTGAAGCGGAAATCGTGTTCGGCCATGGATCCTCCAAATAGGCGCGGCATCCTATCACGGGTGCTGGCTCATCATGAGCCTGGTATGTGACCGCTGATCATCCTTCGACGAGGTTCTGCGCCTGCCCATCGGCCCACGCGGCAATGTTGGCCAGGGTGGTGCCAGCAATGGCCGCCAGGGCTTCGCGGGTGAGAAACGCCTGGTGGGCGGTAATGATCACGTTGGGGAAGGTCAGCAGGCGCGCGAGGACGTCGTCCTGCAGGGGCAGGTCGGAGCGGTCCTCGAAAAACAGCTGGGCCTCTTCTTCATACACATCCAGTCCCAGGTAGCCCAGCTGGCCGTCCTTGAGCGCCTCGATCAGCGCCGGGGTGTCGACCAGCCCACCGCGCCCGGTGTTGATCAGCATCGCGCCTGGCTGCATCTGCGCCAGGGAGTGGGCGTTGATCAAGTGCTTGCTGTCAGCGGTCAGCGGGCAATGCAGGCTGATGATCTGCGCCTGGGCCAGCAGTTCGGGCAGGCTCACGTAGCGCGCGCCCAGGGCCTGCACCTGTACGTTAGGGAAGGGGTCATAGGCGAGCAACTGGCAACCGAAGCCGGCCATGATTTTGGCAAAAGTGGCGCCGATCTGCCCGGTGCCGACCACGCCGACAGTCTTGCCTACCAGATCGAAGCCGGTGAGGCCGTGCAGACTGAAATCACCGTCGCGGGTGCGGTTATAGGCGCGGTGCAGGCGACGGTTGAGGGCGAGGATCAGCGCGACCGCATGCTCGGCCACCGCATGGGGCGAATAGGCCGGCACGCGCACGATGGTCAGGCCCAGGCGCTTGGCGGCGGCCAGGTCCACATGGTTGTAGCCCGCCGAGCGCAGCGCGATCAACCGCGTGCCGCCCTTGGCCAGGTGCTCCAGGACCGGGGCGCTGAGGTCGTCGTTGATAAAGGCGCAGACCACTTCGTGATGCTCGGCAAGGGCCACGGTGTCGAGGTTGAGGCGGGCGGGCTGGAACTGCAGTTCCAGGCCGGGCGGCAAGGGTTCGCCGAGAAAACTGTCGCGGTCGTAGGTTTGGCTGCTGAAAAGAATGACGCGCATCAAAGGCTTCCTTTTTGATGAGTTCAGGCGTTGACCCGCGCTTCACTGGCGAGTCGGGCAATGGCCATGTCCAGTTCGTCCAGAGCATGCTGGGCCTTGGCGTCGTCTTGCTTGAGCAAGGTTTCGGCGCGGTGGCAGGCAGCCCGCAGTTGCGGTACGCCGCAATAACGGGTGGCGCCATGCAGGCGGTGCACGCGTTCGATCAGCGCGTTGTTGTCGTTGGCGTCACGGGCAAGGGTGATAGCCAGGCGGTCAGCTTCCAGGGAGGCGAGCAACATGGCGAGCATGTCCGCCGCGAGATCTGCCTTGCCGGCGGCCAGGCGCAGGCCTTCTTCATGGTCAAGCACAGGCAGTTGCACGCCAGGGCCAAGACCATCTGTTGCCCTTTCCGGGCCTTGATTGCGCAGGGCCAGGCCGGTCCACTTCAACACCACCTGGGCCAGTTGCCGCTCGCTGATGGGTTTGGTCAGGTAATCGTCCATGCCGCTTTGCAGCAAGGCGCGTTTTTCGTTGGCCATGGCGTGGGCGGTGAGGGCGACCACCGGCAATGGCGTGCCGCTGCGTTCGCTTTCCCACTGACGGATCGCCTCGGTGCTTTGGCGGCCGTCCATGCCGGGCATTTGCACGTCCATCAGCACCAGGTCGAAGGTGTCCTGTTTTACGGCGTCGATGGCGGCATACCCGCTTTCCACGGCACGCACCCGTGCGCCCATGTCCTCCAGCAGCGTCTGCACCAAGAGCAGGTTTGCCGGGTTGTCGTCCACGCACAACACGCGTGGTGCACGGCTGGACAATGGTTCGCCCGGTTCGCTGCGTGACGGGCGCGGGCTGATCAGGTCGGACAGCGCGCGACGCAACTTGCGCGTACACGCCGGCTTGGCCTGCAATTGGCTGTTGGGGTTGGGCACGGACTGGTTGAACAGCATCTGCTCGGTGGTCGGGCACAGCACCAGCACCTTGCAGCCCAGGTGTTCGAGGTCCCACAGGTGCTGGTTGAGGCGCTCGGGCGGGATGTCGTTGGCGGTGACGCCGAGTACCGCAAGGTCGATGGCCTGCTCGGTCTGGTGGGCGCTGGTGATGCCGTTGGTCAGGCTTTCCAGGCTGTTGAACGGTGTGACTTCCAGGCCACAGTCTTCCAATTGATGTTGCAGCGCCTGGCGTGCCAGTTCGTGGTTTTCCAGCACCGCGACACGATGACCCAGCAGCGGCGCGGAAGGCAAGTCTTCGACGTCGTCGCGGGTCTTGGGCAGGTTCAGGCTGATCCAGAATTCCGAGCCTTCGCCCGGCGTGCTGTCGACGCCGATTTCACCGCCCATCTGCTCGATCAGGCGTTTGGAAATCACCAGGCCCAACCCCGTGCCGCCCGGTTGGCGCGACAGCGAGTTGTCAGCCTGGCTGAAGGCCTGGAACAACGCGCGCACGTCCTGGCTGGACAAGCCGATGCCGGTGTCCTGCACACTGATGCGCAATTGCACGCTGTCTTCTTGCTCGTCCTCGATCATCGCGCGGGCGACGATAGTGCCTTCGCGGGTGAACTTGATCGCGTTGCTGATCAGGTTGGTGAGGATCTGCTTGAGGCGCAGCGGGTCGCCCACCAGCGCCAACGGCGTGTCGCGGTACACCAGGCTCACCAGTTCCAGCTGCTTGGCATGGGCGGCGGGGGCGAGGATGGTCAGGGTGTCTTGCAGCAAGTCGCGCAGGTTGAACGGGATGCTGTCGAGCACCAGTTTGCCGGCCTCGATTTTCGAGAAGTCGAGGATTTCGTTGATGATGCCCAGCAGGTTGTCGGCGGATTTCTCGATGGTGCCCAGGTAGTCGAGTTGGCGCGGGGTCAGTTCGCTTTTTTGCAATAAGTGGGTGAAGCCGAGAATGCCGTTGAGCGGCGTGCGGATCTCATGGCTCATGTTGGCCAGGAACTCCGACTTGATGCGGCTCGCCTCCAGGGCCTCCTTGCGCGCAAGGTCCAGCTCGATGTTCTGGATCTCGATGGTTTCCAGGTTCTGGCGCACGTCTTCGGTGGCCTGGTCGATGCTGTGTTGCAGTTCTTCCTGGGCGTTCTGCAAGGTCTCGGCCATGCGGTTGATGCCTGAGGCGAGCTGGTCCAGTTCCTGGCTGCCCAAGGGCGGCAAACGGGTTTCCAGGTTGCCGTCCTTGAGTTGAGCCACGGCTTGCTTGATCTGGCCGATGGGCGAGTTGATCGTGCGGCTGATGCGCAGGGCCAGCGCTGCGGTGCAGATCAGGCCGATGGCGATCAGCAACAGGCTGGCGAACAGGCTGCGGTAGCCACGCAGCAACATGCCGTTGTGGGACAGTTCCACCTCGACCCAGCCCAGCAGGCGGTCGGCTTCATCCGGGATCAGGTCGCCCGCGAGGTTGCGATGGCGGCCAAACACCGGCAGTAAATAGCGGGTGGCGTCATTGCCGGTGCGCTGCAATAAATGGGAACTGTTGCCGACAGGCGGCTGGTTGAGCATGGTCGGGCCGGCGTGAGCGAGGGGCGCGCGGTCTGGGCTGAGAAAGGACACGGCACGCACGTCCGGCTGTTCCAGGGACTGAGTGGCGATGCGTTCGAGCAAATCGGTGTTGCGCGCACTGAGGGCGGGCGCGACCAGGGGCGCCAACTGTTCGGCGATCATTTCACCGCGTTGCAGCAATTGGGTCTGCAGTTCCGAGAGCTGCATCCAGGTGAAATAGCCGCCCAGCAACGAGGCCATCAGGCTGGTCGGTAATAAGGTCAGCAACAGTACGCGGCCTTTTATCCCCATTCTTGTCAGCACGCCACTCTCCTGCTACCACATTGATATCTACGGAATTGCGCGGGCATCCGGCCCGCGCCACCTGCGCAGTGTAGCCATTTGCGCGGCGAGGAATCTTGCAAATTAATGACATACGGCAATCTTGAAGGCATTTGGCGGCCAGTGGCGATTGCCTGCGGCGGGGTTATCTTGAATAATCAGTCATTGAGAATGACTTGCAGATACTAATGAATCCCGTAGCAATTGGCCTGCCCAGTATCCTGACCATCGAAGATGACCCCGTGCTGGGCGCCTATGTCCATGAGCACCTGGAGCGCTGTGGTTTCCACGTCACCTGGTGCCAGAACGGCCAGCAAGGCCTGCAGATGGCGCGCGACCAAGTGTTCGACGTGGTGTTGATGGATATTTTGCTGCCGGGGCTGGATGGGTTGTCGATCCTCACCCATCTGCGCCAGAGCCATTCGATCCCGGTGATCCTGATGTCGGCACTCGGTGCCGAGGCTGATCGCATCAGCGGTTTTCGCCTGGGCGCCGATGACTACCTGCCCAAGCCGTTCAGCATGATCGAGTTGCGCGTGCGCATCGAAGCCATCCTGCGCCGTGTCGCGTTGGACCGACGCCCCTTGCCGAGCCTGGCGCCCGCGCGTGGCGATGCCCGTACCCTGCGTTTTGACGATGAACTGTGCGATGTCTTCCACCTGGACCACTGGGCTGGCCTGACCCGCAGTGAATATCGCCTGCTGGAAACCCTGCATCGCAACGCGGAAGAAGTCCTCAGCAAACCCTTCCTTTACCAGCATGTGCTGCAACGCGGTTATGCGCCCCATGACCGCAGCCTGGACATGCATATCAGCCAGATCCGCCGCAAGCTCAAGGCCATCGGCTACACCGAGCGCGAAGTGCGCACGGTGTGGGGCAAGGGCTATGTGTTGAGCGGTGCCGATGACAGCCTTTAAACGGCCCTTTAAACGCCTGCCGGGCAAGCACTCGTTATTCTGGAAGCTGGCTTGCCTGTTGATTGCCTTCTGCTTGCTGATGATCTGGCTCAGTTGGTCGTGGGGGCGATACATGGAGCAGCAGAACGCCTACCTGTCCGATGAAGCGCGGATCACCTTGAGTGGCTACGCGGTACGTGCGGAACAGGCCTGGAACCGAGGCGGCAATGCGGGCGTCGATGCGTGGCTGCAGGAGATGGGTAAGCGCGAAAGTACCTGGATCGGCGTGATCGGAAATGACTTGCAATCGCTGAGCAGCTACCCGCTGACCGATAAGGAAAGCCAGCGCCTGACCTTTCTGCGTGGCCTGGACTGGCCGGTGAGCCGGCATACCAAAGGCCTGCCGTGGCTGAAAATCCCTTTTCCCGCCGACCCCAGCGCGGGTTCGCTGGTGATCGAATTGCCACAGCGTTTCATGCCGGGACGCTATCAACTGTTCTGGCGGGTAGTGACCAATGGTGTGATTCCCGGTCTGTTTACGCTGTTGCTGTGCGTCGGTCTGTATCGGCTGCTGATCATGCCCCTCAATCAATTGCGTGAGCAGGCCAACGCCTGGCGGGCCGACCAGTTGAATACGCGGCTGTCCCACGACGCCACCAGTCGTCAGGATGAGTTGGGCGAGCTGGGCCGCGCGTTCGACCATATGTCCGAGCGTTTGCAGGGCACCGTGGTGTTGCAGCAGCAACTGCTGCGAGACATGTCCCATGAACTGCGCACACCGCTGAGCCGCCTGCGGGTGGCCTGTGACAGTGAGCAGGACCTGACGCAGCTGCGCGAGCGGCTCGGCCGTGAGATCGACGCCATGCAGCGCCTGGTGGAAGACAGCCTGCAACTGGCCTGGCTGGACACCGAGCGGGCGCCGCTGCCCCAGGAAGATATCCAGCTTCAGGCACTGTGGGACATGCTGCGCGAAAACGCATGTTTCGAGAGCGATTGGCCGGCACCGCGCCTGCCGTGCCTGCTCGGCCCGGAGTGCTGGGTGCGTGGCAACCTGAATGCGTTGGCCCAGGCCCTGGAAAACATCCTGCGCAATGCCATTCGCCATTCACCTTTGGGCGGTGTGGTCAGCCTGGATGGGCGGCGTGAAGGTGACTATTGGCATGTGTGGCTGGAGGATCAGGGCGGCGGGATTGATGACGGCGACCTGGAACGGATCTTCGCACCCTTCACGCGCCTGGACGGATCACGCCCCGGCGACGGTGGCTTCGGGCTTGGGCTGAGCATCGCGCGCAATGCCGTGCAACGCCAGGACGGCAGCCTGTGGGCGGAAAACACCGGAAAAGGGCTGCGCGTGCATCTGCGCCTGCGGGCTTGCTAGGCGCGACGTTGTTTGCGTTTTTTCCATTGGTGGGCCACCCACCAGCGCCAATAGCCCATGGTCAGGCAATACGCGATCGCACCCAACACCAGCCCCAGCACCACTGAACCCAGCAGGAATGGCTGCCATAACGTACTCAATTGGCCGCTGATCCATTCCCAGGTCAGGTCATCCGGCAGGCTGCGCGGCGGCACATTCATCAGCCAGGCGCCAGTCATGTAGGTACAGATAAACACCACCGGCATGGTGATGGGGTTGGTCAGCCACACCAGGCTGACCGCGATGGGCATATTGCCGCGCACGGTGATTGCCAGCACGGCCGCCAGCAGCATCTGCAACGGAATCGGGATAAATGCCGCGAACAAACCCACGGCCATTGCGCGTGCGACCGAGTGCCGGTTCAGGTGCCAGAGGTTCGGGTCATGCAGCAAAGTGCCGAGAAACTGTAATGACTTGTGTTCCCTGATACTGCTGGGGTCAGGCATGTATCGTTTGAATAAGCGCCGGGGCATAAGGGGTCCAGGTCAGTTCGAGGGGCAAGTATGCCCGCATTCTATAAACAGAAAATTCAGACTTTGTGACAAAACATCATAGGCCGTGCTGGGCATCCGGCTAAGACTGAGTGGATCACTGGAAAAGGATGATCCATGAGGACAGGGATGTGCGCGTTTGCGCTGGGGTTGCTGGCCTTGCGCTTTTTACCGGCGTTGCCGACGACCGGTTGGCTGATTGCCTTGCTGGTGCTGGCCTTGATGTTGTTGCCGTTTCGCACGTATCCCTTGGCGTTTTTCCTGTTCGGGCTGAGTTGGGCGTGCATGAGTGCGCAGTGGGCGCTGGATGACCGCCTCAGGCCGGTGTTGGATGGCCAGACGCGCTGGGTAGAAGGGCGGGTCATCGGTTTGCCGCAACAGACGGGCGATGGCGTGCGCTTCGTGCTGACCGACAGTCGGTCGCGTAATGCCCGGTTGCCCACGCGTATCCGGGTGTCCTGGCATGGCGGGCCGCCTGTGCGCAGTGGCGAACGCTGGCGCCTGGCAATCACCCTGAAGCGGCCGGCCGGGTTGCTGAACTTCCATGGGTTTGATCAGGAGGCCTGGTTGCTCGCCCAGCGGATTGGCGCCACGGGCACGGTAAAGGACGGAGAACGCCTGGCACCGGCTGCCAATGCCTGGCGCGACGGTGTGCGTCAGCGCTTGCTTGCGGTGGACGCCCATGGCCGGGAATCAGGCCTGATTGCCCTGGCGTTGGGCGATGGCTCTGGATTGACCGCCGCTGATTGGCAGGTGCTGCAGGACACAGGGACGGTGCATTTGCTGGTCATCTCCGGCCAGCACATCGGTTTGCTCGCGGGCTTGATCTACGGCTTGATCGCCGGCCTGGCGCGCTATGGATGCTGGCCTCGAACCTGGCCGTGGTTGCCATGGGCCTGTGCGCTGGCGTTCGCCACGGCGTTGGGCTACGGCTTGCTGGCCGGGTTTGGCGTGCCGGTGCAGCGCGCATGCGTGATGGTCGGGTTGGTGTTGTTGTGGCGATTGCGCTTCCGTCACCTGGGGCTGTGGTGGCCTTTGTTGCTGGCGCTCAATGGGGTGTTGGTGTTGGAGCCGCTGGCCAGTTTGCAGCCGGGGTTCTGGCTGTCCTTTGCGGCGGTGGCGGTGCTGATCCTGGCGTTTGGTGGCCGGCTGGGGCCTTGGAGCCTGTGGCAAGCGTGGACCCGGCCGCAGTGGTTGATTGCCATCGGGTTGTTTCCGGTCTTGTTGGTGTTGGGGTTGCCCATCAGCCTGAGTGCGCCGTTCGCTAACCTGGTGGCGGTGCCATGGATCAGCCTGGTGGTGATGCCGCTGGCTTTGTTGGGCAGCGCATTGCTGGGGCTGCCCTTCGTGGGTGAAGGATTGCTGTGGTTGGCGGGTGGGGCACTGGATGTCTTGTTCAAGGGCTTGGCGTGGCTCGCCGGGCAAATGCCCGCCTGGATTCCGGCCGAAGTGCCGTTGGTCTATTGGCTGGTGAGTCTGCTGGGGGCCGTGCTGCTCCTGCTGCCCAAGGGCGTGCCATTTCGTCTGCTCGGATTGCCGATGGTACTGTTGGCGGTGTTTCCCCCGCGAGAATTGGTCCCTCATGGACAAGTAGAGGTCGTGCAACTGGACGTCGGCCAGGGCCAATCGCTGATTCTGCGCACCCGTCATCACACCTTGCTCTACGACGCCGGCCCGCGCTCCGGAAGTTTTGACCTGGGCGCACGCGTTGTCCTGCCGTCTCTGCGAAAACTCGGGGTAGAGGAGTTGGACATGCTGCTGCTTAGCCACGCCGATGCCGATCATGCCGGTGGTGCGGCAGCCGTTGCCAAGGGCATGCCGATCAGGCGCGTAGTGGGCGGAGAAACCGACGGTCTGCCTCTGTTGCTGGGCACTCAGCCGTGCGTCAGCGGCGAGCGATGGACCTGGGACGGTGTGACCTTCGAACTCTGGCAGTGGCCGGACGCCATTAGTGGCAACGCGAAGTCCTGCGTCTTGCAGGTGCAGGCCAATGGCGAGCGCCTGCTGCTGACCGGTGATATTGACCGCGCCGCCGAACACGCCTTGCTCGCGTCACCCCTGGCGGTGCGCACTGATTGGCTGCAAGCGCCGCACCACGGCAGTCGCAGTTCTTCGTCCTGGCCCTTTGTGGAACGGCTTGCTCCGCGATCCGTGCTGATCTCGCGAGGGCGCAACAACGCGTTCGGCCATCCCCATCCACAGGTGATGGAACGCTACCGGCGGTTGGGCAGCCAGGTGTATGACAGTGCCGAGCAGGGCGCCGTGCGTCTGCAGTTGGGGGCTTTTACGCCGCCGATTGTTGCGCGCAGTCAACGCCGGTTCTGGCGCGAGCGGTTACCTTAGGCGCGGCCGATGGGGTCTGTGGTCAACGCACCTATATGGTAAAGTGGCGCACTTTTTCGAGGGGACATTCACTGTGTGGGAATTGGTCAAATCCGGCGGCTGGATGATGTTGCCGATCATCATGAGCTCTATCGCCGCACTCGGCATCGTCGCCGAACGCCTGTGGACCCTGCGCGCCAGCCGCGTGACCCCCGAGCATTTACTGGGGCAGGTCTGGGCCTGGATCAAGAACAAGCAGCTCGACAAGGAAAAGCTCAAGGAACTGCGCGCCAATTCCCCGCTGGGTGAAATCCTCGCCGCCGGCCTGGCCAACTCCAAGCATGGTCGCGAGATCATGAAAGAGTGCATCGAGGAAGCCGCCGCCCGCGTCATCCATGAACTGGAACGCTACATCAACGCCCTCGGCACCATTGCCGCCATGGCGCCGTTGCTCGGCTTGCTCGGCACGGTGCTGGGCATGATCGATATCTTCAGCTCGTTCATGGGCTCCGGCATGACCACCAACGCAGCCGTACTGGCCGGTGGTATTTCCAAGGCGCTGATCACCACGGCCGCAGGCCTGATGGTCGGTATCCCTTCAGTGTTCTTCCACCGTTTCCTGCAACGTCGCATCGATGAACTGGTGGTCGGCATGGAGCAGGAAGCCATCAAGCTGGTGGAAGTGGTGCAGGGCGACCGTGACGTGGACCTGGTTGGGGGCAAAGCGTGAAATTTCGCCGCAAGCAACGGGAAAACGTCGATATCAACCTCGCGTCGCTGATCGACGTGGTGTTTATCCTGCTGCTGTTTTTTGTCGTCACCACCACCTTCACCCGGCAGACCGAGCTGCGCGTCGACCTGCCGGAAGCCGTGAGCGGTTCGCCGGCCGAAGACCAGCAAGTCAAGCAACTGGACATCGCCATCAGCGCCGACGGGGTGTTTTCCGTGAATAACCAGTTGCTCGAGAAAAACGACCTGGCCAGCCTGATGGACGCCTTGCAGAAAGAGTCCGGCGGCGACACTAAGCTGCCGCTGTCCATCAGTGCCGATGGCAAGACCCAGCACCAGGCTGTGATCACTGCAATGGACGCTGCCGGCAAGCTCGGTTTCAGCCATTTGCGCATGACCACCGTCGAGGCGGCGGGCCAACCCTGATGGCCCTGTCCGATCGTTTGCTCAAGGCCTGGTACGAGGGCCATCCGGCACTTGCGCTGCTGCGGCCGTTGGAGTCCTTGTATCGCCGGGTGGTGCAGGGCAAGCGTGCACGCTTCCTGGCGGGAGAGGGCGAGATCTATCAATCGCCGGTGCCGGTGGTGGTGGTCGGTAATATCACCGTGGGTGGCACCGGCAAGACGCCGTTGATCCTGTGGCTGATCGAACACTGCCGACGCAGCGGCTTGCGCGTGGGTGTGGTCAGCCGGGGGTATGGCGCCAAGCCGCCGCAGTTGCCCTGGCGGGTCGAAGCCAGCCACAGCGCCGACGTGGCGGGTGATGAACCGCTGTTGATCGTGCAGCGCAGCGGCGTGCCGTTGATGATCGACCCCGACCGCAGCCGTGCGGTCAAGGCGCTGCTGGCCAGCGAAACCCTCGACCTGATCCTCTCCGACGACGGCCTGCAGCACTACCGCTTGGCCCGTGACCTTGAACTGGTGCTGATCGACGCCGCCCGTGGCCTGGGCAACCGCCGTTGCCTGCCGGCCGGGCCGTTGCGTGAGCCGGTGGAGCGCCTCCAGAGCGTCGACGCGTTGCTGTACAACGGCGCCGCCAGTGATCGAGACGATGGCTTTGCCTTTCGCCTGCAACCCACCGCGCTGGTCAACCTGCTGACCGGCGAACGGCAGCCGGTGGATCATTTTCCAGCCGGCCAGCAGGTGCATGCGGTCGCCGGTATCGGCAACCCGCAACGTTTCTTCACTACCCTTGAAACGCTACACTGGCAGCCGATACCCCATGGCTTTGCCGACCACGCGACTTACAGCGCCGAGGTCCTGAATTTTACGCCGTCATCGCCACTGGTCATGACCGAGAAGGACGCGGTGAAGTGCCGCGCCTTTGCCCAGCCCGACTGGTGGTACCTTGCGGTGGATGCGCTGCCGTCGCCGGCGTTCGTCGCTTGGTTCGACACGCAGCTGATGCGTCTGCTGCCTGCCCGTCTTTTGCCTTAAACCGCTGCTTTCCAGGAAACACTCATGGACACCAAATTACTCGACATCCTCGCTTGTCCGATCTGCAAAGGCCCGCTCAAGCTCAGCGCCGACAAAACCGAGCTGATCAGCAAAGGCGCTGGCCTGGCTTACCCGATCCGTGATGGCATCCCGGTGATGCTGGAAAGCGAAGCCCGCACCCTGACCACCGACGAGCGCTTGGATAAATGACCACCGCCTTTACCGTTGTCATCCCTTCCCGCTACGCTTCGACCCGCCTGCCGGGCAAGCCGCTGCAACTGATCGGCGGCAAGCCGATGATCCAGTTGGTGTGGGAACAGGCCTGCAAAAGCAGCGCTGAGCGCGTGGTAGTGGCCACCGACGACCCGCGCATCATCGAGGCCTGCAAGGGCTTCGGCGCCGAGGCGGTGCTGACCCGCGAGGACCACAACTCCGGCACCGACCGCCTGGCCGAAGTGGCCACCCAGCTTGGCCTGGCGCCAGACGCCATCGTGGTCAACGTGCAGGGTGACGAACCCCTGATCCCTCCGAGCGTGATCGACCAGGTGGCCGCCAACCTCGCCGCCCATGGTGAAGCGCGCATGGCGACCCTGGCCGAGCCGATCGAAGACATCGAAACCCTGTTCAACCCGAACGTGGTGAAAGTGGTCAGTGACATTAATGGCCTGGCGCTGACGTTCAGTCGTTCGACCTTGCCTTGGGCGCGCGACGCCTTCGCCAAACAGCCTGACGTGTTGCCGGAAGGTGTGCCTTACCGTCGCCATATCGGCATTTACGCCTACCGCGCCGGTTTCCTGCATGACTTTGTCAGTTGGGGCCCGTGCTGGCTGGAAAACACCGAGTCCCTGGAGCAACTGCGCGCCCTGTGGCACGGCGTGCGCATCCACGTGGGCGATGCGCTGGAAGCGCCGCCCGCCGGTGTCGACACTCCGGAAGACCTTGAGCGCGTCCGTCGCCTGCTGGGGGCCTGATGGAGGTTCTGTTTGTCTGCCTGGGCAACATCTGCCGTTCGCCCACCGCAGAGGGCGTACTGCGCCATAAATTGCGCGAAGCGGGGCTGGCGGGGCAAGTCGAGGTCGCGTCCGCCGGCACGGGCGAATGGCATGTCGGTAACCCGCCGGACCAACGCAGCCAGCGCGCGGCGTTGGTGCGCGGGTACGATCTGTCGGCCCAGCGTGCCCAGCAGGTTTCTCGCGCCGACTTTGCGCGCTATGACCTGATCCTGGCCATGGATCACAGCAACCTGCGCAACCTCAAGGCCCTGCAACCGGGCCAGGGCAAGGCGGAGCTGGACCTGTTCCTGCGCCGTTACGACGCCGAAGTGGACGAAGTGCCAGACCCGTATTACGAAGGTGAACAAGGCTTCGAACGGGTCCTGGACCTGATCGAGCGCGCCTGTGATTTATTGGTGATCGAATTGAAGGGGCGGTTATGACCTTGCAGGTGCTTGCGCAGGTGTCGCTCAAGCCATTCAACAGCTTTGGCATTGATGTGCACGCCCAGCTGTTCGCCGAGGCCCACAGTGACGATGATGTCCGTGAGGCCTTGGCCTATTCAGCCGCTCATGCGGTGCCGCTGCTGGTGATCGGTGGCGGTAGCAACTTGCTGTTGACCCAGGACATTCCGGCGCTGGTGCTGCGCATGGCCAGCCAGGGCATCCGTGTGTTGCACGACGACGGCACGCAGGTGGTGGTCGAGGCCGAAGCCGGCGAGGCCTGGCATCCGTTCGTGCTGTGGACCCTGGAACAAGGCTTCTGCGGCCTGGAAAACCTCAGCCTCATCCCCGGCACCGTTGGCGCAGCGCCCATGCAGAACATCGGCGCCTACGGTGTCGAGATCAAGGACGTATTCGCCGGCCTGACCGCCCTGGATCGCCACACCGGTGAGCTGCGCGACTTCAGCCTGGACGAGTGCAACTTTGCCTACCGCGACAGCCTGTTCAAGCACGAAACCGGACGCTGGCTGATCCTGCGGGTGCGCTTTGCCCTGAGCCGTGCCAGCCATCTCAAACTCGACTACGGCCCGGTGCAGCAGCGCCTGGCGGAGCAGGGGATCACTGAGGCAACACCGAGTGACGTCAGCCGCGCGATCTGCAGCATCCGCCGGGAAAAACTGCCCGACCCGGCAGAGCTGGGCAATGCGGGCAGCTTCTTCAAGAACCCGCTGGTGTCCCAAGTGCTGGCGGCTGAGCTGCAGGCGCTGTATCCGGACCTGGTGGCGTACCCGCAGGCCGATGGGCAGATGAAGCTCGCGGCCGGCTGGCTGATCGACAAGGCCGGCTGGAAGGGCTTCCGTGACGGCGATGCCGGCGTGCATAAATTGCAGGCGTTGGTGCTGGTCAACTACGGCGACGCCACGGGGCACGATATCGCGAACTTGGCCCAGCGTATCCAGCGCGACATTGCAGAGCGCTTCAAGGTCGATCTGGAAATGGAGCCCAACCAGTATTAAGTCCCTTGAAACAAAAATGCCCCGCATCTTTCGATGCGGGGCATTTTTTATTGCGCTGACAATCAGTCGTCGCGGCTCATGATGCCGAAGATCTGCAACAGGCTGATAAACAGGTTGTAGATCGACACATACAGGCTGATGGTTGCCATGATGTAGTTACGCTCACCACCGTGGATGATCGCACTGGTCTGGAACAGGATGCACACCGAAGAGAACAGCACGAAACCTGCGCTGATCGCCAGTTGCAGGCCGCTGATCTGGAAGAACATGCTCGCCACCACGGCCGCCAGCAGCACGAAGAAACCAGCGGTGATGAAACCACCCAGGAAGCTCATGTCCTTGCGGGTGATCAGCACGTAGGCCGACAGACCACCAAACACCAGTGCGGTCATGGCAAACGCCGAGCTGACCACTTCCGCGCCGCCGGCCATGCCGAGGTAACGGTTGAGGATCGGGCCGAGGATAAAGCCCATGAAACCGGTCAAGGCAAATGCCGATACCAGGCCCCAGGCCGAATCACGCAGCTTGTTGGTCAGGAAGAACAGGCCATAGAAGCCGATCAGCACGACAAAGATATTCGGGTAGCCGACGCGCATCTGCTGGGCCACGAACGCCATCACGCCGCTGAATGCGAGGGTAAGGGCGAGCAAGCCATAGGTGTTGCGCAACACGCGGCTGACTTCAAGCTGCTCAGCCTGCGCGTTACCATTCACTGCGTAATTCTGTTCGCGCATGGCGACACTCCTTCGGTTTTGAAACGTTCAGTCGCAAAGATCATAACAGACGCTCTGTAACAAGCTATGGCAAGAGTTTGACAGTGTGTTTCATTCGGGTATTATGGCGCCCGCTGAGACGGGATGGGCTACTATAATCCTGTGATGCACAAGGGAAATTGGCAGAGTGGTTGAATGCACCGGTCTTGAAAACCGGCGGACGTTAATAGCGTCTCCAGGGTTCGAATCCCTGGTTTCCCGCCAAATTAAACGATAAGGCCTCGATTAGTCGGGGCTTTTTCGTATCTGGGGTTTGAGAAGGTTTTTGCTGCTTTTGGCAGGGGTTCCGAAACTTTCGAGTAGGAGTTCCGAAACTTTGCCTATTTGGAGGGTTTCGCAGTCGCCCCGATCCTCCTGTAAACCCTCTTTGTGATCTCCTGTTTGCTGTGTCCCAGCAGCAGGCTTGCATCACCGATATCGATGATTTCCGAAGCGGCCTTCGGTCGGATGTCGCGGAACTGAAACCCTCCTATTTTGGCCGCAAGCAGCGGGTCGCCTTGTTCGATGGCGTTCTGCTGAGCTTTTTCGCGCGCCTTGTCCCAGCGCAAGCGCAACATCCCCTTTGTCATCCGCTTTCCATGCTTGTTGATCAACAGGTATTTGGACGGGTGCCCGGCATTCCTTTCGCCAATTTCCCTGACTAGCCTCCCCAAGCTGTTCTCCCCTGCATCCGTACGCATCAGGATTCTGAGCTTCTGCCCGGTCTTGCCCTGCGTTACCAGGAAGTAATCACCCTCGGTATCGTCGCTGCGCATGATCAGCACGTCAGCAGGCCGCTGCCCGGTCAAATAGCCCAAGTCCATGGCTTCCTTCAGTTCTTGTTCGGCAACGGCGTAGACGGCATTCCAGACAGCCGCATTGGCGTAATAGTCGCGCGGCGCCTCCTTGTTCTTCCTTATGCCCTGACATGGGTTCTCCCGCTCGGTCAGGCCCCATTCCCTGGCCATGTTGAAAACGTGGGAGAGAAGGGCTATCTCACGGTTGGCACGAACCTTTGCTGAACGGGCATCTCGATAACCCGCGATGTTGAAAGGCGTAATTGAATCGATGGGGGCCTCATCAAAGGTTGGACGAAGCTGTTTCAGTTCGGCCATGTTGTCCTTCTGGGTCCGCTCCCCCTTTTTTGGGATGACGTCACGCACGTACCGGTCGAAGATGCCCTTCATCGTTGTCAGATCAGCAGGCTTTTCTTTGGCCTCCAGCTCGGCCCATTTCAGACGAGCTTTGCTCAAATCCGTGCCTAAAGGGATCTCTTTGCCAGCAGAGTCCCGATAGTAGTAGCCGATCCAGACCTTACCGTTTTTTCTTGGACGCTTGCGCCGCACCATCCCGGGTGGCAAGTCCCTGTTTTCATTGTTTCTGGGGCGCATATCAGTTCACTCTGGAGAAGTCAGGCGTCCAAACCGAGCGCGCCGGCGGCGGGTTCGTATCTACGATTGCAGCGTTGACCATGCCAAGCTTCATGCGCGCGAACATCCGGCCCACCAGTGGGCGGCCGCCACGGCTCTCGATGTATACCCAGTTTCTGTCTTTCAACCATTTGCGCTGATGAGCTCGCTGCTTGTAGCCAGTAATCTCGGCGAGTTCGTCGTCCGAGAGGATCTCTGCTTGCATAACTACCTCCCGCCGCCCGTACTGGGCCGCTCTGTCTTGATACTTTCCATTTGGTGTCCTTGCCGCGCTGGGCGTCAGTGGGTGGGTTAGGTCGGGAGAAGGCCTTTCGCTTTGGCTTCGTCCCGGCATTGCGCTCGGAACAGTCGCGCAGATTCCAGCGCCTGCTGCCTGGTGGATGCCTTCCAGGTCGGGCCGACTTGCACGAACTTTCCGCGCAGCTTCCCGCACCAGTGATTGACGAAGTTGCCGTTCTCGATCTGGCTGATGATCCCGGCAGTGGCTTTGGGCGCTGTCGCGTAATCGACCAGCTTTTGTTCGTAGGTCATTTCAGGCATAGGAATACCTAGCCCGCCGCTCACCGGCAGGCATGTAGGGGAATGGAGTGGTGGCTTTTTGCTCGTATTCACCGTTCGCGAATACAGGTGTACAACTTCTAGTAATTCACCCCGATCAAAAGGAGGGCACGTGTCACACAACCTCGATGTACCGATTGCCCACGTTTATCGGGGTCACAAGATGTTTCTCAAGTTCGCCTGGAAGCGTCCAAACGACGATGCACCAGCGGCTGCCAAGGTCATTGAGCCAGCGCCCATCGATGGTATGGGCGAGGTAGCAGCAGAACTGGAAGGCCCATGGCAGGATTACGCTGCAGCGCTGGATGAAGCGATGGTGGCTGCTGAGCGGTGGATCGACAGCCAGTTGCCCTAAGCCCGCTCACCGGCAGGCATGTAGGGGGATTGGGGTTAGTCGCCGCAGAAGCAGTCGATGTCTTCGGCGAGATAGTCAAAATCGAAGTCTGTTTGCCTGGCGCGCTGCTCAGCTGACCAGCCCATTGTTTTGTAATCTGCTCGGTCTTGCCGGAATACCTGGCCGAAGCGTTCTTCGGTGCCCGACCACCAGATCACACGCGACGGGTCTTCGATGATGGTTTTTATCAGCTTCCCTTCGCTCTTCTTCCAGCACAGGTCGCAGTTGCCAAAGTCTGAATCCATGCCCAGATCGAACGGCTGGGCCTTCCAGAACTCTGCTACGTCTTCCTTAGTGACGCCGGCGGTGTAAGAGGGGCAAAGGTTGTCCCAGCGTGTACCGCCGCGGTCGTTGGCAGCCATCATGCGGTGGTAGCGCTTCGGCTCGTCGTATCGAATCCCGACAACACAGTCCCACTCGGTGTAGCCAAGGGCGCGCATGTGCTTCTCGCCGATCTTGACCTTCAGGTAGGCAGTGCACATGTTGTTGGAGAAGTTCGGCAGCACTGGCGGAAGGTTTTTTTCTGTCTTCCGATACGCCGCGTAATACTCAAGCATCATCGTGAAGGGCTCGCCGTTGCGGCTTGCTGTCTCAAAATTCACCAGCTTGTACCACGGTGCATCGTCAGGCTGGCCGTACACTCGGCACCACTCCATCCAAACAACCGGGACATCCCATCGCTTTGAAATCTGGTCTATGAAAATCAGTGTTTCTTCGCGCTCTTTGCCGGTGTTCTGGAAGAAAAAGTGAATATCTGGCGGTAGCTTGAAGTTGTGTGCCTCCAGTATCATCCGGCTCATATGGGCGCTGGTTCGGCCGCCGCTAAGCCCGATCTGGGCCGGGCCCTTGATCAAGTAAGGATTCATGGCCTTGGTCCTTTGTAGATGAACACGTAGGCGAACCAGAGGGTGGCGATCATGGCGTCACCACCTGCTGTTCCTGGCGCAAAGCGTCTTGAACGGCCTCAACGACGCGACGCAAATATGTGAATTCGTGGTTTTCCTCGATCGCCTTGTCGTCGACTGGGTAATGCCATTCATCTCCGAACAGCTCCGTCAGCAGCTTGCTGTGATGCCAGCACTCGTTTGGCGACTCGACGCTGGTCAGAAGCTCGATGTCCTGCCATAGCTCGCGTGCCTCGCTCTTGCTCAGCTCGCCAAGCTCCCAGTCGTGTCGCCCGGTCTGTTGCCGGCGGCGCTGGACGATGCACTTCTTGGCGAAGGCATGGAGCGCGTCACCGCTGAATCGCGTGCTACTGATCCCGCGATCCAGACAGTTCAGAACATATGGCCAATCGCACTTGACCACGAACTCGGCAACCGTGCGAGGCCCCATTCCACCCCAGTAGGCGTTCCAGCTCTTATCCCAGCAGTTGATCGTGATCTTGCCCTGGGCGGTCTGGTAGTTCGGATCAGATTCAATCGGGCAGTCGCGCCTGCCGAAGTCCTCGAGGAATACGGTGATCGGATCAAGACGTGGTGTGCCCGTGATCACCAGCTTCGTTACTGTCGATCGCTCCACCTGGAGAGGCTTGGCGACTTGGCTTTCTTCAGGCATGCCGGGTTCCTTGCCGCTATAGCGGCTGACTTTGAAGGGGGAGGGGTTTATTTAAAATCGGCCTAGACGAGACCGTGGGATGTGCTAGAAATGACATGTCGCGCATGCATTTCAGAGATTTGCTGTTGGGGTGCTGTGTGGCAGACGCTCTATTACTCTGTTGGAGCGGGCCCTCCAGCTGTGGGCATTGATCGGTAGGCTGTCGCATTTAGCCACGAGTTAAACAACTCCCTTCCTCTGGGCTACTAACTCAACGCCTTGGCCTGCCGATCATTTCTACTGATTCAATACCTCCGTCGTTATCAGACGAGCATTCACAATGGTCATTCATGCGTTGGTGTAAAGAAGCGATTTTGTAAGCGAGATGGAGCCAGCGTGACAGTAATTTTCGAATGCGGGATACCTTGCATTTATGAATTGCGTTAAAGTGGAGGTGTATCTTCATGGGGGCGGTGAAATTGGAAGTTAGAGCAATTATTAATGGCTTGGATGTTGTGGCGTCTGGCATTGTTCATGTTGTAGGGCCTAGCATCACGTTGATGCTGGATACTATGCCTGTCGAAATTGTATTCATATCTGATAGTCTAGGGCTTCGTTATACGTCCGAAACTGTAGGTGCGTCCGTAAGAATTAGCCTTTATAATTTTTCAACTATTGGCGACGGAATGGTTGTTCCCGTGTCTATTGCAACATCTGATGGTCGGCCCGTCTATATAACTTTTTGGGTAAATACTATCAATGCTTCGCAACTGGCACGGGAGCTACGATATACCATTTTGATGGGGCCAAAGTTTAATGCTTGAACCAATACAACAGAATCATCCTGAAAAAGTGGACCTTGGGCATGAACGACCCCAGCCAACTGCTGCCTCGTCTGGCCGAATAGCTGAGACGATAGGCACAGGCGATAATGCAAAAAACTCTATTGTTTGGATGACTATTACGTGGAGTTTTTTCATAGGTTCTGCTTTGAGTCTTTTGCTTTTCTCTTTGGTAGTCGCTGAGAAGAATTTTGAGTACGTCAGTGAGATCAAGAGTATTTGGTCAACATTCATTCCGCTCATCACCTTAGCGCTAGGTTATGCGTTTGGTAAGAGTAAGTAGATCAAAGTAAGTGATGCTCATTGTTACGCTGCCTTAATCAACGCTTCAATTATCCGACGCCCCACTAAGGGAGGGACTGCGTTGCTAGTCATGTGCATCGTCAGCCGATGATTGTCCGGGCGCTGTGTATCTTTCGGGAAGGACTGAGCGGACATGGCCTCGTCGGCGGTGATCATGCGCATCCGGTCACCATCGACCACGGCCCATCGGTCCAGGGTCGTGATGGTGCCGATCGGGCGGTCCAGGCTGCGGCCGGTGAGCCCAGACCCGGAACCGTAGTAGGGCATCACGAACCGCTCCCCGAACCGTTCCCGCCCATTTTTCACTCGCCTCTGCGTCGATTCGGCACGGCCTGCTTTGATGATTGGAGACCACTTGCCGGCATTGAAGTCGATAATCTCGCTGGCCGGCACGTGTTGGTGTTGCTATAGCTCTAGGTGTAGCGGTGCCTTGCTGCGTGAGCAGACCATGAACAGCCGCACCCTATGTTTAGGAAAGCCGAGATCCGCACAGTCCACGATGTGCGGGGCAAGCGAGTAACTCAGGCGCCGCATCGCATCTGCCCAGGCCGGGTAGAGAATCCAGTCCATGAACTCCGGCACGTTCTCGATGACGGCAAAGTCGGGCTGGTTTACTTCAGCGTTCGCCACCGGCGCCCAGGCTGTCGAGCGCGAGTTGTCGTGCTGTGGGTTGCCTGCGGTTTTGCCTCGGGCCTTCGCGTGTCCCTGGCAGCAAGGAGAGGCCAGCATCACGTCATGCTTTGGCACTCGCGACCAGTCAGCCTGGTGCAAGTCCTGGCAGACGTGCTGCGTGTCCGGGTTGTTCCTAGTGTGCCACTCGACCGCTGCGGGCCAGTGGTTGGCGGCCCAGAGCACGTTGAGGCCAGCATCTTTTCCGCCGCGGGTCCATCCGCCGAAGCCGGAAAACAGGTCAATTGCTTTGAGCATGAGGGGTCCTTTTCGGTAGGGGCCGGATCATTGATGGTCGTGAGTTCATGCGGTAGCGGATAGGGCGAGAATGTCTTGGCCGCCTCGTGCAATTCCCGCGTGCAGTTCGACCTTGCTCCCGGCCAGCATCCCGGCGATCTGGGCGTTCAGATCCAACTCAACGGACTTTCCTTTTCTCGATTTCCCGATTTCCTGGGTGGCGAGATATTCGCTAATCAGCGCTTTGTCCTGAGCCTGAATCGCAACAAGGTCATGGCCGGTGGCGGGGTGCCCGAGAGGGTCATCGTCGCCTTGAGGTACGAGCGCTTTCAGCTTTGACTGAACCTCCCAAACCCAAGCCAATGCGAAGTGATCGCCGGCTGTTTCTGCCGAATACTGACTGCGATGAACTCCGGATCTGACCTCTGAGCAATAGGTTTTCCGCGCCTGGGTTAGCTTCGTGTGCAGTGCCTCGTACGCGTAAAGGGCGATGTTCTGGGCGGGAGACACTCCGACGAATGTTGCGCATTCAATGACCTGGCCTTTCGCAGAACTCCATGTCCTGCGCCGTAGGGTTGTGCAGCTGAAGGCTTCTGCTACAGCGATGCTGAGCTGCTGATCCCATGCTGGTCGCCGTTTGGTTCGGAAGAGGGCGGACTCAACCTCACCAACATCGCTCAACTTCACATCCATTTCAGTCAGCCGGTACTCCCGCATCAGTGCCTGAGCCTGCCGAAGAGCCGTCGCCGCTTCGTTCTCGTTGGCGCTTTGGGCCATTGCCAGGCAGTGCTTGATCTTGCGGATCGCGCGTTCGAGTTTCTTTTCGTCGGTCTGTTGTGCGGACATAGGGGGGCCTCGCGGGTATAGTTTGCGAACAATTGAAAAGGAGGTCGTATGGAATGCTTGGTTTGTCAGACGCCTGAGGCGGAAACAGCCCGCGACGTTGATCGGGCGCGATTCGATTGCGCTGACTGTGGCGCCTTTGAAGTCACCGGTACTGTTATGCGAATTCTTGATCGTGGCCAGTGGCTCCGCACCACCGCGATGCAGCAATGGATCAGAGAGCAACACGATCTTGGTGTAAAAGTCCCTGTGATTCATAGCGAGATTGCCGAGTACGAGGGGATCACCGGCCCGCTGGCGTGATTCGTTGATATGGGGTATTACGGGTGACCGGCATGGAGCCGGATCAAGAGGAAAATTGATGTTTCAAAGAACAAGTGTTTATCAGGAGTTTTTGCGGGCCTTCCCGAATGCGCAGTTTGTGGCGCTAAGTTACGCGAACGGGTTCGCTGGAGAGGTTGCGGTCGGGGAAGTTAATAGAGTGGCAACTGTAGTCTTCGCCGGAATCTACGAAACAGATGGTTCGACAGTGGGCGAAAAAACATTGACCAACGCAGATGTATCGCCAGCTACGCTACAAGGCCATGACATGCTTCACGCAATTACCGTTGCCGCCCACTTGGCTGACTCCATAGCCAACTCTGTCAGAACACCCTAGTTTTGGTTCAGTGCTGCTGGGGAAGGCGGATCAGGGAGTGTTGCTTGTTCCGCAGTTCCGGCAGTCTTCCCGATAGCGCTGCGCGTCGCTGATGAATCGGCCGCAGCCATCGCAATTGAACATCATCATTTTGGGCCTTCTCGGCTTTGGCAGCTTGATGCCGGTGCCGCGCAGGGCTTCCTTGATATTCACGTCATAGTGTTCGACCAACCGACGGCTATGCGCGTCGATGTAGGGTCTGGGCCAGACCACTGCGCCTGATTGACCGAGCTTTCCGATCCAGACCACGGTGTGAGCTCTCGGCACCACTACAGCCTTCGACAGATCGCTGGTGAATACTCCATCCTCACAAATCCAAATCAGGTTGTTGCCGTTCCGGCACTGCGGCTTCTGGATGTAAAACTCGGCTGCGTCGGGGTTCTGGTCCAGGGCTTCGCTCAACGTCACACACTGGCAGTCGATACCAATACGCGCCCGGGCATCGACGTAGGCCTTTGGCCACGGGATGTCAGTATCGCGGTGATCGCAAGCACCGTCCCGGGTGAACACCTGGGCCTTGGCCAAGTCGGTGACATATCCGGAGCCGCCAAAGCCCCAGAACGACAACCCGTCGCCGACGTAGGCGTGGCTGCGGCTGTCTTGCAGATAGAACTGGTCGTCCATGGATTATCTCCAGTCAGGCGCCGCCCTCCGTGACCGGTGGTGGCAATTCGGTTTGGGTTGGGGTTGAATGCTGCGCTCATCCATAAGGAACTGGAGATTGGCATGTGGAAAGGGCAAGTGTTGCGGGTATTAGGATTAGCTCTGGTGATCTCTGTCACCAGTGGCTGTATCTCTTACACCGAAAAAGCAGCTGAAGGATTACCCACTCTGACGTTGCGCGTATCGGCCTAACCGACAAGTCACTGTTCATTGCCACAATTGATGGCAGGAAAACCAATTTCGCGCTCGGCACCCAAACGGAATATCGACTAGCTCCCGGCAGACATCGACTGGAACTGAGGAAGTGGATCGGCACCAATCCTTCTTTGGAGCAGAAGATTCGGGATGTTGATTTTGTTGCTGGTCGCACGTACAAGCTCACCAACCCTCCTGCAAACACTTGGTGGGACATAATCATTGTCGACACAAGCACCGGGGAGCGCGTAGATCAGCACGTCTCGCCCAAGTGATTGTCCGGCTGCCGCGCCTGGTGGCAATTTGGTTTGGGTTGGGGTATTAACGAGTTCCGGCATCGGGCCGGATCACGGAGAGAAAGATGAGCAATCAGGCGCAAGTTGATGCACTGGAACATCTATTGATCGCAGTCCTGAGTAGCACGCCAGGTGCTCCAAAGGACTATCTGATCGAAAAGGCACAAGGCTCGCTTGCCGGAAGTGATGGCCCCGGTGGCCCGGAGCAAAAGCTTGAAGCGGGAAAATACCTTGCCTACATCGCTTCCCGTATCAGGTAATCGGGTCTTTCGATCTCGTCGTCAGGCTCAGGTGGGTCTTCGGCGAGTGACTTCAGGCCTGCCGCACGAATAATCTGCGACACCTTTTCAGTTACAACAAAAGGTGTCGTGACACACTTGAGCATCTGCGCCGCTGTTTCGAAGTCAGCGGTTATTACGTTGCGCAGCAGGTTCTGAAACACTTCCTGCTGATTGTTGAACCCGTGTTGCTTCATCAGGCGGTTGAGGTCGGCCTTGAATACGCCGGCGACCTCAACCGTAAATTTCTCGACGCCAAATGCAACGTTCTTTTCGTTCGCCCTCTCGCGTTTGCGGCGCTGCTTCTTGGCTTCCGCCGTCAGCTCTTCCTCGGCCATGGCCTACCTCTTCGATTCCACTTGCTGGCAGTGCCAGCCATGTCGGCCGGCGCCGCGCGGCGTTGATCGTGCTGATGCGCCTCATCGGGTTACGCTGATCACTGGGACCATCCCTCGATGTTGATGTTCTTGCCGTCGGCGCGAGCCTCAAGTACCTGGGCGCGGATGACCGCAGCTTTCCAGGTGAAGCACATGCCCATGACCTTGCCGGTGGAGCGCTCGACGACGTGGTAGGCGCCGGCGCCCTTATTGATTACCTGGAAGCGAACCTCTTGTACGGGCTGCTCCTTGCCGATCATGGCGTACATCGCGCTAGTGGCGATGGTTGCGCGGACACGGAGTGCTGCAAGTCCTTCGGTGCGTTCTTGCATTGATGGAGGCATGTCTTTTCCCTCGAGGTTTGAATTAGGCGAGCAGCACCGGTTGTTCGGCGCGGCGTACCATCCGGACTTGCGCTGTACGGCGTTCCGGCACGCGGCGGTCACGTCGCATCGACTCGTCACCGATCATTGCGTGCATGGCGATCAGTGCTGCCAAGACGAAGCACATCGGCGAGATGATCTGGCGACGCATTGCCTCGGCGATCATCGCTGTCTGGCGGGTCACGCCGAGCTTGAACATGGCGCAGGACAGGCGCTTGGCCACGGTGCAGGCTGCAACGTCGAATTGTCTGGCGATCTGCTTGGCCGTCATCCCTTGGGCAGCGGCCAGTAGGTACTGAAGTTCTTTGGGCGCAAGGCCTCTACCGAGGTGACCCTTCCACTCGCCGCTGATGATCTCGTTCATCGTTGTGACTCCCGGTTGTTTTCCCGCTGCACCCGTCACCAGGTGCAGAAGTGAAATCTTCTGGTGTCGCTGCCGGCTTCCCGCTACTGGCGCTGCCGCCGGCCCCATCAAATTATTTGTCCAGCCGCGGGCCTTTCGGCTTGTGCTCCCGCTGGATAACTCGTCTTGGCGCTTTACGCTGCACGCCCGGGTCAGTTGCCAACCCTCTGAACTGTTAAGGCCGGTTCATCGCTGCCTTCCACAAGACCGGTAGTTATCCGGCAGAAATAGAAGTTAACCGCCGGTAAATTGTTAGTCAACACCGCCGGTTAATTATCTTTCTAAGCAGATCGCCTAAGCTATGGGTGTTGTGGATGGATATACAGTGTTTTGGGCGGGGTAGAATCGGGTTGAAAAGCGCATCTAGCAATTTGTCGCGTGGCGACAACTTGAGCGGCATGGACCGTCTAGGACTTCGCGTATCTGCAATGATTAGCTCGCCGCAGGCTCAATTCGGTAGGAAGGTGCTTATCCATCGATTGGATACCGATTGTGATCAGGATTGGGAAAAAATCATGGAGTTGCTTTTGGAGACTGATGGACTAGAGGTGGCTTACTGTGATGATGCTGCTGTGGCGTTACAGTGGGATATTCCTACGGATGACGATCTAGTGATCGAGAGGGAGGTGGATCTAGACGTGGTGAGACAAACCGAGGTTGAGCCGCCTTTCTGATCCTCTTTTCAATCTACAAAGCTGTTCGGTCGACTTTCAAGGTGCAATAATATGATATCGAGTGGATGGCTATCTGCCATCATTTTGGAGAGTGTCTTGTTTCAATCTAGAGGATTCCTACTCAGTGCTGTCTGAGAAAGATATAAAAATTCTGCTTGTTGACTGGCTATTTGAGAGAAAGATGGTCGATGATGCAGTGATTATAAACGAAATGGTCGTAGCCAACTGGTCGCGTAGAGCAGATATTGCCGTCGCAAATGGGAGGCTGTATGGATTCGAGATTAAAAGTCAATTTGACAGCCTTAAGCGCCTTCCGGGTCAGCTCGAGTCTTTCCAGCAGTATTTTGATAAAGTATTGGTTGTTGCCGCTCCAAAATTCATATCAGCTATTCAGAGAGACTATCCTGAGCATATTGGAATTCTTGAGGTTTCAGCGGCTTCAGGCCGACCTCGGTTAAGGCAAGTTCGAGCCGGTAGAATTAATGAGGTTAAAGATGTTGCGAAGCTCACCAGCCTTATTACAAAGATTGAGCTTGAGCGATTCCTTAGAGCTGGCGGAGTTGGTGGCATCGCTAATTTATCGCGGGCAGAGATGGTAAAAATGTGCTCCGATAAAAATATTAAAAGGCTGAGGGGGTATGTGCTTTCTTGCATTAAAGAAAGATACTCTGAAAGTTACGCATCTTTTTTGCGAGAAAGGGAGTTTTTGTCTACGGCAGAATCTTTCGATATGCTGAGCCGGACTGCTAACAGTAGGGTAAAACTTGAGCGGCAATTAGCAGGTTTTGGTCAAGTTGACGGCGTGGAGCCTCGTGCTGAGAAGTTAATTAACTTTGCTGCTCTAGGGGTGGGGGCTGAGGCACTAATCGATTGCATGCCTCAGTCTGTATTGGTGCGTAAGCGCAATTAGATAAGGTCGTCGAAATCTTCTTCGTCAGTCACATAAGAACTAGTAAGGTCAATTTGTCTGCTTATGTGCATGTTAACCCTGGCTGCGATCCAAGATGCTGGTTGCCTCATGTTATCAATCTCACTGTTTGCCGCACTTACTATTTTCTTGGCTCCCCATGTGTCGTCCTCTAGTATCTCTGGGAAGTTTTCGATGAGATCTTCGGCCGCAGAAATATATCCCTGAGAGTTAGTATCAGCCCTGCGTTCGAATACCCAGGCATCGTTCAAGGGGTAGTCAATACGTGCGATAAACTTTCCGCCCTTGGTGGGGTAGACTCTGGAGTGGATTGATCCGTGATCTCCATAGATCACCGCTTCTCGGCCAATTGCAGCGAAAAGCTTAGTTTCAAGCATATCTATGACTCCGCTTTTGCCCTTACTTTTAGGATCAACAAAAGGTATGACCGATGAGGGGAAGCTAGTGGATGTGACGCTTATGATCGCATTATCGACCTCTTCTCTAATTGAGTTGATAAGTGCCACGCTCCCAGCAAGCGATGGGTGGAGAGTGTCGCGAATGTATCCCGCGTCTATAATAACTAAGGCATTGTCTGCGGAGTCTAAGGCTGAAAGGGCTGCGATTATATTATTTGTTTGATCGCTGAAACTGTTGATTTTAAAGGCTAGTTTTTTGAATCCCGAGTTTTCGAAGTGTCGAGCCTGTCGTATTACTTGTGATATTTTTGAGTCCTCAGTGATCTGTACCACTGGAATGACTGGGTGCTCGATTCGCTCAATAAACTCTCTCCATTCTTTGAAATTTGAAGACGGGTTTTTTAGTTCGTGTGTGTCTTTGGTGAGATATGCTGGGTCTGACGTGAGGTCAAGAATTATCGGGCGCCCGCTTGATGCGGTGATGACTTCGCTAAGAGACAGCTTAGTGTCGTCTTGCCGAGGCCATGCACCTAGAGTAAAAATAGGGGTTATAGCATCCTTACAGGCTTCTGCTAACTCGCTATAACCTTTTACCTCTGCTGGACGCGTACGTAAGTTGGGGTAATAATTGAAATTATTAAAGTCAAATGTCATCCGTAACCTCTTCACTTTCGTTGGTTTGAGCTTTTAGTTGAACGTCTTTTTTAGCGCGTGCTGTATTGGAGGTGGGGCGTCTAGCCTTGACCTGGGGTATTGATGTGGTGGAAACAATAAAAGAATTAATTTCGGTTAGGCGCGTTATCGCATATTCGAGTTCACCAACTTTTTTTGTTAGTTCAAGAGCTCTCTGTGCACTCTCCTTGGCTTCGTTTTGTGCTTGCTGAATATTTTCTTTTGCCTCGCAATGAATGCCTGTATTAATGTGAATGAGTTTCACGCATAGTCGAGTTAAGAATATGCCAGTTAAGATTGATGAAATCCATCCTGATAAGCTAAGCCAAAGAGACTTTCCGCCTGAATTGAGCGCGTAAACGGACAAAGCTATACCCACTGCGCTTAGGAAAACCCCAATTAATCCAAAATACAATCCAGATAGTGAGGTGCTATCTGGAAGTTTTGATTCATGCTCATTTGATTTGGTCACTTTCCTTGTAACCCTCTCGTTTCTAAAAGTCTAAATTTTGCGAGCGTTCCAAACCATCAAGACTTTGGCGTGAATAATCACGTCGTCGACCCGCGCAGATTGCTTTTCATAATTACGGTTGTCGGAAATCAGCCATACGTGTTCTTCATCCTTGCGCTGCAGACGTTTGATCAGCAGATCTCCGTGCCAAGTGAGTACATATACGCCTTCGCCCTGGTAATCGTTGACACCTCGATCAACGATTACGGGATCTTTGTCGTTTATAGTTCCTTCCATGCTCTGACCCCATCCGGTGATCATTGCCAAGGCCTGGGCAGCGGTGTAGGTCACGCCTTTCTCACGCAGCACTTCTTCGCGAATCACAACGTTGCGGATGACCTCGCTGTATTCAGCCGGAACCTGGCCGTGCCCCATCGCTGCTCGGATATCGTATTGAGGGATAGAGATGTCTCCATGCTCTAGTGCGTTAGGAAACTTTGATCGGTCAACGGGTGGAGCGGGCGCGGCAAAGTTAGATAAGTCTTCGGCAACCGCCTTAGCGATCTTGTCTTGGGCAGCAGCGTCCAGTGACTTGCCGCCATGCTTGCGCAGCATCTCCAACACTTTCTCAGCTGCCCCATTTGTGTTTCCCGTGCGGCCGTCAATTCTGGCGCCCTGCATTTGGGTGAGCTCCGCAGCTAGCCTTGGGCTGAATCGGGATACAGGCTCGTTCAAAAGTCGCGACAGCACGACTGCGAACTTCGCGTTCAGCGGGTTGGTTCCATTTAAATACATGGCTACTCCCGCCGGAGAAATATCGGCGGCTTCAGCCACTTTGGCCTGCGTCAGGCCGAGAGCATTCTTCTTCTGCGTGAACAGCTTTTTCGCCGCTTCACACTCAGCTTTTAGCTCAGGGGATAAATCTTTCTTTTTCGTCATGCGCGGAATTTAACCGGAGGTTAATTTGGCTGCGTCAACCGGCGGTATTGAATAAATCATAACCGGCGGTTAATATCGTGATCATTCTTCAGTGAGGCAATGCTATGAACCGAACACTGCTGCCCGAGCTTGTTAAGAAAATTGGTCAGATCGCTGTCGCCAAAGGGCTCGATGTAAGCGCTCCTGCGATTGTCAAGGCCGTTAAGGCAGGGCGGACCATTTTCGTAATCGAGAACGACGACGGAACGATGACAGGAGAGGAAGTTAGGCCTTTCCCGAGTCGTCCATTGGCACAAAGTCCAAACGTCTGAGGGAGTTGAGTATGCGTGATCTGGTTTGGCACCAGCAGTGAGCTGATTCAGCTGTTAATTCATACAGTTAATTCGCTACCACTGAAGCATGTCGGGTTCCAAGACGCTTGAATCGCAGAAATAAAAAAACCGCCTGGCAGGGCGGTTCGATACAGCGTTAGAACGAGATGAATAATGATCAAAGATGCCCTCACAGTCAACAGTTCCGGCGATGTCGCGACACTTTCAGGCGAGTCCGAAAAAGTGTCACGACACCACGACTTAAACCAGTCTTCCGCGATGAATGCCGCTCTACTGACTGGCGGCCAGTACTCGCAGACATCCAAATCTCAATTCCGCAAGGCATGCCTCAATCAATTGCAGGCATCTCTGGCACCTGCCCAGGATATTTCCACATGAGCACCATCATTATGAGCTTGTGTTGGCCGTTGCAAGGCATGAGCGGCCCACAGAAGGCTGTCCTGATTTCGTTGGCTGACAACGCAAACGACGAGGGTGTTTGCTGGCCTTCAGTTGCGCGCATTGCTGAGCGCACCTGCCTTGCCGAAAGAACGGTGCAGGGCGCCATCAAGTGGTTGGGGCAGGCTAGAATTTTGTCTGTTCGTGAGCGCATGGGGCGTTCAACGATGTACACGCTCACCCCTGCATCCTATGCACCCCCGCAAGGCATGCACCCCGCAGCAGATGCACCATCACCCCCGCAGCAGACGACGAAAACCCCCGCAGCAGGTGCACCCAGAACCGTAATAGAACCATCAATTGAACCATCACAGGGTGGCAATCGCGCAATGCGATCGCCTTCTTGCCCGGTTCAGGACATCGTTGATTTGTTCAACAAGCTGCTCACTCCTGCACTGCCTGCTGTGATCCTCGTTTCCGAGTCGCGCAAGCAGCAACTTCGTGCCCGCTGGAACCAAAGTGATGTTCACCAGAGCCTTGATTTCTGGGTGGAGTACTTTGGCACGGTGGCCCAATCTGATTTCCTGATGGGGCGTTCGGCCGGGAAGCATGGTTCGACGCCTTTCCGGGCAACGTTTGATTGGTTGATCGCGCCCTCCAACTTCGTGAAGGTGGTGGAGGGTAACTACCATGCGTGATCCGTACAGCGTCGAGGCTGAACATGGCCTTCTCGGCGCGATGATGATGCGCCCTGAGCTGATCGACACCTTGTCCGAAGACTTGTCCGCCGAGGCGTTCTACTTCGCCGAAAACGCCGACGTGTACCGCAGCATTATGGCCGTTCGTGCTGCTGGTCATGCCGTGGACTTTCTTTCCGTTGGTAACCACATTGGCGACCTTGACGGCGGCAGCCCAGGCTTTGCGTATTGCGCGGAAATCGTCAAGAACACCCCGAGCGCGGCCAACGCCAAGACCTACGCCGCCATTGTCAGAGAGCGCGCCGTTGAGCGGGCTCTCTACGCTTTGGGCAGCGAAGCGATGGACATTGCCCACGGTAGCCAGGGCCTGCAGGCGAAGATCGCGGCAGTCCAGGCGGCGGCCATGGCGATCGACTGCGGTTCTGGTGACGACGATATCGTGAAAGCCGGCGATGCCCTGGCGGACCAGCTAGAGGTTTGGCAGGAACGTCATGACTGTCATGCCCGCGGGGAAACTCTGATCGGCTTATCCACTGGCCTGGCGGATCTCGATGAGAAAACAGGAGGGTTGCAGCCCGATCACCTGTACATCGTGGCGGGTCGCCCTGGTATGGGTAAAACCACCCTGGCCATGGGTTTTGTTGTGGATGCAGCAGTGCGGCAGGACAAGTCTGCACTGGTCATCAGCCTGGAGATGAACAAAGGCCAGTTGATCGATAGGGCTGTAGCCGCCGAAGGCCGAATCCCATTGAGCTTGGTTAAGAACGGTACGGCATGCCAAAGCCATGGCGCGGAACTGTCTGCGGCAGCGGGTGTGTTGCGTCGTGCGCCCCTGTACATCGCGGACCGGGCCGGCTCGTCGATTGGTCGCATCCGCTCATTGGCTCGCCGTCACAGGCTGCGCTATGGGCTTGACCTGCTGATGATTGATTACTTGCAGTTGCTGGAGGGCGAGGGTGGCAATCGCACTGAAGAGGTCAGCAGCATCAGTCGCGGCTGCAAACTGCTCGCCAAAGAGCTGGGCATCCCTGTCGTGCTGCTCAGTCAGCTTTCCCGTGAGTGCGAGAAGCGCCCGAACAAACGTCCGGTGCCGTCCGATCTACGTGAGTCCGGCGCCATTGAACAAGACGCTGATGTGATCCTGTTCGTGTACCGCGACGAGGTCTATCACGAGAACACCGAGCACAAAGGTATCGCCGAAATCATCATCGGCAAAGGCCGGGATATTGAGATGGGCACGGTCCGCGCCGCTTTTCTCGGCCAGTACAACCGGTTTGAAAACCTTGCCGCCGGCTGGAGGCCGGAGCCAGTCGAAGAGCTGCCGAAGAAGGTGACCAGCATGGCCGAGCGCTACGCTCCTAAGGGGCGTGTAAATGCCTGATCGCAAACTCGCGGTTCCAAACCCCGATTCCTATCGTTTCGCAGTGTTCTGCTGCTCTTTCAAACTCGACTTGGGCGATCTGCCGGACCATGCCTTGGCGCTCTTCGCGGATGAGGCCATGGCCCGCCGCTATGGAGCCTGTATGTGGCCGGAGACGTACCAGGTCATCGACCGCCTTGCCGCCCAGGAGGGCGTCTATTGAACATTCAAATCCAAACCCTGACGGTCAAACTGTCGGATGCCGAGATTGCGCGAAACGCCAAGATTGAACATGTGCGCGATCTGCGGGATGCAAGTCACCCAGCGCTTCACTTTCGCTACTTGAAGAACCGCACGCGCGGCTCCTGGTATTTGCTCCATAAACGCCAATGGCACCTGATCGGCCATTTTCCCGACCTCAGCAGCAAACAGGTGGTCGCCGCGCTCCCCGCGGTGCGGTTGCGGGTGGCGGCTGACGGCGTGGCCAGCGTATCGGGCTGGGTGTCCGTGGGTGAGCTGCTCGACTGGTTCGGCGAGCGCATGGCCAAGTCGCGGGCGCTCTCCGAAAAGCGTCGCGCGGCCATCAAGTCAGCGATCAGCTGCCAACTCAAGCCGCGGCTGAATGATTTGCTGCTGAGCGACCTCAACGCCCAAACCCTGGACAGGCAACTGATGTGGCCGGCGCAGGAAGAGCTGTCGCTGTCCTACGTTCAGCAGCTGTTTCGCCTCGTCGCCACGGCCTTCCGGCAGGCGCGCAGGCTGGACCTGATCCCTGTCAACCCGATGGCCGAGCTGAAATTTAGCAACTTCACGTCGGCGCGCATTCAGCCCAAGCCTGCCCGGCTGCGCGATGTGCAGGTGCCCGAGTTGGTGACGCTGCTGGCTGAGCGGTTCGACAGTGCGCCAAGTGACGCCATGCTGGCCTTAATGATGCTGTGCCACGGCACCCGAATCGGTGAAACCCGACAGGCGCGTTGGGCTGACATTGCGCTGCCGGAGCGCGAGTGGTTCCTGCCGGCCGAGCACACCAAGACGAAGACTGAGCTGCGCGTGCCGCTGACCGATCAGGTGTGCGGGCTGCTGCGTCGTTACCGTGACCGCCAGGCCGCGCAGGGATATGAGGGGGCTTTCCTGTTCCCGTCGCGCCGTGGCAAGCCGCTGAGTGATAACCAGGCCAGTGCCGTGTTCACTCGGTTGGGGCAGGGCGCCTGGACCAGTCACGATCTGCGCAAGGTCGCCCGCACCGCCTGGACTGACCTCGGCGTCGACGGCCACATCGGCGAGATGCTGCTGAACCACTCGCTGGGCAAGATCGCTTCCACCTACATCAACACCCAGGCCAAAGAGCAGCGCCGCCTGGCCTTGGTGAAGTGGCACCACTGGTTAGATGCGCGTGGCTTCAAGGCGATTCACGCGCAGACAGGCGTTAGATATGAAGATTCGCAAAACCTCGTAGACGCCTTGAACGGCGGGGTCTGTGAGCCAGAACCACAATTTGTTAAGGGCGAGGTTTGAAAATGATGAAAAAGAGTAGTGGCCCAGCATTCCGCACCGCACAGCTCGACCTTGCCAAGTGCCCTGCATGCGGTGGACGCGCGGTGATCAGTGGCGTCTTTCATAAGTTGGCCTGCGTGCAATGCAACGCATCGGGCTGGGTCGCCGCTGAATCTGGTGAGGCGTTGCCGCTAGAGGTGCTGGTGACGCAGCTGAGCATTCGGCTCCAGGCGGCTGACCATCAGATCGAACAATTGAAACGGCCGGCGTTGTTGGGCGGACCGGCAACCCAATACGACGAGAACAACCGCTTCGGCGCCGGCGGCACCAACTACACGGGGGATTGAGCCATGACTATGTACAAAGACGTGATGGGCACCCTTGTGCGAGTGCTGGCAGCGGACAACATCGACAACAGCACCAAGCAGTCTTGGCAGAAGCTGATAGACGCCGACCTTCGCCAGGGCGGCAGCGGGAGCACGTTGTCCGTGCGCGACAAGTTCGATTACGACTGCTGCCTGTACGCGCTGCTGCATCGTCAACTCGATCCTGCGCAGTGGGATGTGCTGGTGGCCAAGTACTCTACGCACAAGGCCAACAAGGTGGGTGCCATTGGCAGGCTGGTGTCTCGTATGGTCTCCCCGGCACCTCAGTTGTTCATCTACAAAGCCCTCACAGCCTGGGCGATCCCGAAGCTTAAAGGTTTGCAGGTAGGCAAGCGTTCTACCGACATGATCGTATTGCCTGCAGAGTTCTACGACATGAACACATGGGATCTTGCGGGTACTCCCGAGCGAACTCGCCGTAACTGGCGAGGCGGTATCTACAAGCGTTTGGAGCAACTTGAAGAGCAGGCCGTGATTCATGCGACCGAGATATTCGACAACGAGCAAATCTTTGTAGATGCCGCTTGACCTGTTGGCCGACTGGCCGTAAATTGCTCCCATCATGTCGATCTTGCGTGTAATGAAAGACGACAAAATAACCCGGCTTCTGTGTCGGGTTTTTTTATGGAGAGTTTAAACATGGAGCCGGTTCAGGTTACGGCATCTGCACTCAGCGGTATTGACATCGCTAAGATCGTTTTGGCAAGTGGTGTGGTGGCTGCTGTAATTGGTTGGATCAAGGACTATTTGTTTAAAAGCCGTGATCGAGCTCGAGATGCGAAGTTTAACGCCATCAGCGTCATCGCAAAACTCGACTTGTACTCGCTCCAGTCGCGGCAAAAGATCCGGGATTATCACGAGCTTACTGCTCAGCTTGTTCCAGAGCGCGACTATCAAAATTGGCCCAGATGTACTTATCCTGAGTTGGAAATAACGACCGATGAGTTAAGACTCTTGGATTCAAAAAATGCCAGTGTTCTAACGTGGCTGAATACAGAGAAGATGCTTGCTAGCGAGTACCTTTATGGAGTTTACGAGTCCTCTTTTGACCCTACAGATGTGCACTCGCATAAGGCTGATATCGTCGGTTATTTCGGGTATGAGGCGTTCCTTTTGGCAGAGGCGCTGAGAAAGAAGCACCGCCTTCCTGCCTTTGGGCAAAGGTGGGGTGTAGATGATGATTTTTCGGATCTCTGCTCTAGCTGGGAAGATACAAAGAAGGCAGTAGCTAAGCAGAAATAGAACCCAGCAGGGGCGAAACCTCAACCGGACTATCAGCATCACTAATTTTGAGCCTCGGCACGTGCCGGGGCTTTTTCATTCATAGCTCCCAGATGGGAGGAACCCGAGATGCCGAACATGCCAGATAAGCCAGACACCTGGGCGTTGATGCTTGCGTGGCTGAGCCAGCATGCGCCGATCCTTTACCCGGCCGGGCTGTCCTTCGCCATGGCCGTGCTGCGCATCACCTACGGTGGTGGCTCGCGCCGGCAGATGCTTGTGGAAGGCGTGCTGTGTGGTGGCCTAACGCTGACTATCATCAGTGGTCTTGAGTTCTTCGGACTGCCTCAGAGCATGGCGACCTTCGTAGGAGGTTGGGTCGGCTTCCTGGGCGTGGAAAAGATCCGGGCCATCGCTGATCGTGTGACTGACTTCAAACTCCCCGGCCGGAACGTCGAATGATGCGAGTTGCGCACCAAAATGGCGCGCCACGGACGGCCGGGGACCCTGGGGATCTTCGAGGGACACGGGGCATAGAACCCGCGGGAAAGCGTTAGCCACAGGGTTTGAAAGTTAGTTGACAGCGGTTGACAGGTTGACAGGATTTGCGTGTAAAAAATTCTCCACATCGGGAACGCTATCAGTAATCCGGAGGGCGGTATTTTCCACGCTCATCCCCCGTGAACACTGGTGTTAGCGTCCTTTTTTTGCGCAAGAGGATTTGACAGCGAACGTCGAAAAAAACGACAGGAAACCACCGAAAATCGCTGTCAACCTTGCCGGGTTAGTTGACAGAGTTAGTTGACAGGATTGGTTGACGAGGTCGACCTGGTTTCAAAAGGGAGGCCACATGACTTTTATGACTCGCAAGCAGTATGGCGAGATGAAGGGATGGTCCAGGCAGTATGTCGGGAAACTGATTCAGTCCAGGCGACTGGTCTTGAACGAATCCGGATTAGTGGACGTTGGCGCGAGCGAAAAGCTGCTGTCTATGACCAGTGATCCAAGCAAGGCAGGTGTTGTTGCGCGTCACAAGCGCGAGCGCTCTCCCAAGGACGCGCCTACGAGCAGTACAGCAGTCGTTACATTGCCGAGCCTCGATGGCTCCGCAATGCTGCAAGTTGGTGATGAGCCTGACTTTCAGAAGTCTCGCGCTATGCGTGAGCATTATTTGGCTCTGCAAGAACAAGCTAACTTTCACCAGCAGCAGGGCTCGCTTGTTTTACGTAAGGCTGTGGAGGACGGCGCATATGGCGCGGGACGTCTAGTACGCGATCAGTTGCTTGGTATCGTCGCGCAACTAGCGCCGGAGTTGGCCGTTATGACCGACCCATGGAAAATTGAAAGACACTTGACGGCGGCCATCCGCCGCTCACTAGAAGACGCCGAACGAATTTCTTCAGCGGACCGAGAACACGCCCTGACTCCGAGTTGACCTTATGCTAGCGGAACACCCTGACGGTACAGAACTGTATCGCGAGGCGTACTTCCGTGGCTTGCGCCCGGACCCGGACGTGTGGGTGGATGAGTGGGCTGATGAGTTCATGCGTATTCCGCGTGATACCGGTGCCGCCGAGCCTGGTCAGTACCGCACATCGCGAACGCCCTATGCTCGTGAACCGATGCGCTGTCTGTCGCCTGCCCACCCTTGCAAGCGGGTAGTGACCATGGTCGCTTCCCAGTTGATGAAAACGCAGATCGGCCTGAATTGGATAGGCGGCCTGATCCACATGGCACCGTCGAACATCCTGGCCCTGCTGCCCAGCCTCGGGTTGGCCAAGCGGGTGTCCTCGCGCATCGGCAAAACCATTAAGGCCACTCCCGTCTTGCGCGAGCGTGTGGCGGCCAATCGGTCACGCGATGCACGCAACACCCTGGACACGAAAGAGTTCGAAGGCGGCACGCTGTATGTGACAACCGCGGGTTCGGCTGCGAACCTTTCGGAGTTGTCCGCTCGCTACATCTACGGCGATGAGATTGATCGCTGGGAGACTGATCTTGGTGATGAGGGTGACCCGGTTGAGCTCGCAGAAACCCGAGGCAGTACCTTCGGACGCAATGCCAAGTTCTACTTTTCCAGCTCGCCGACGATCAAGGGCGCGTCGCGCATTTCCGATCTTTTTGAGACCAGCGATCAACGCTATTACTACGTGCCGTGTCCGGACTGCGGTCACCTGCAGGTTTTAGAATGGGAGCGCCTGCATTACTCCGAGGACTACAGCGTGGTGCACTACCAGTGCGCCGGCCCTGAATGTGATGTGCTCATCGAGGAGCATCACAAGGGTGAGATGTTGAGCAAAGGGGAGTGGCGAGCCAGCTCAGCGGGTGACGGTGAAACCGTAGGGTTCAATCTCAACGCCCTTTACTCACCGCCAGGCTGGACGAGCTGGGCATCGCTGGCAAAGCAGTTCGAAAAAGCGAAAAAGGCCCAGGGCAAAGGCGATATGGAACCTATGCAGGTGTTCTACAACACCCGCTTGGCCAAGGTATGGGACAACGCGCAAGAACAAACCAGCGCCGACGTGTTGCGCAATCGCGCTCGATTGGAAGCCTACAGCCTTGGTTCGATGCCTGACGGCGTTCTGATGTTGACCTGTTCGGTCGATACTCAGCATGACCGCCTTGAACTCATGGTGATGGGCTGGGGTGTCGGTATGGAGCGGTGGGTGATCGATTATCAGGTGATCGCGGGCAACCCTTCGGATGAGCGAACCTGGTTAGCGCTGGATGAGTTGCTTAAGGCTCGTTATCGGCATCCGTGTGGTGCCGATCTGGGGATACTTGCAACAGCGGTGGATTCTGGTGGTAACCACCATGATGAGGTTTACCAATTCTGTCGACTGCGCCGGTGGCGAAACATTTTCGCGATCAAGGGAGCAAGCAAGCGGGGCAGGCCGGTGATTGCGCAGCGGCCATCCAAGGTTGATGTGACGTGGAAGGGCCTGACCGAGCGGCACGGTGCGGAGCTTTGGATTGTCGGCACTGACACGTCCAAGGATTGGATCTATAACCGTTATCTGATCGAGGAAGGCCCAGGCGCACTGCATTTCGCCAATGATTTGCCGGATGATTTTTTCGACCAGTGCGTTGCTGAGCGCAAGGTGACTCGCTACGTCAAAGGCTATAAAAAAATCGAGTGGGTCAAAGGCAAAGCTGAGCGTAACGAAGCGCTCGACCTGATGGTGTACTGCCTAGCGATGGCGCATTACTTGGGTATCAATCGTTACCAGGAACACGATTGGGAAAGAGTGAGCCAGGCTGTGTTCAACGCCGGTTCGGAGGCGGTTCAGAGCAAGCCGATTCAAGGGGAGCGTATGAGTCGCCCAGTGGGCGCGCCGTTATTGGCTACACCTTCATTGGCGCAACACGAACAACCTGTTGCTCCAGTCGCCCTGGCGCGGCCCGCTGCACCCCCACAACGCCGCATATCCACCAGCGGTTACCTGAAGAGACGTTGATATGTCGTTTACCCTGAAGCACCTCGAAGCCATCGAGCGCGCGATTGCGCGCGGTGAAAAGACTGTGCGCTACAGCGACCGAACGGTGGAGTACCGCTCCATCGACGAACTGCTCAAAGCCCGCGACGAGATTCGTACATCGCTAACCAACGCAGCCGGGCCGCGTTCTCGCTTGGTGCGGCTGACCCACGGAGGCAAAGGACTCTAATGGCCCGACACTATCCGACGCTGACCCGTAACGGATTCCTGCTGCCGTCGAACATCAAGGCCAGTTATGAAGGCGCCGGGGAGGGCCGGCGTTCGGCCAGTTGGGAGGCCAGCGACAGCGGCATTAACAGCATCAATACCCCGGCCTTGCGCAACCTGCGCGCTCGTTCGCGGGCGGCGGTGCGCAATGACCCGTACGCGTTCAACGTCATCGACAAACGCGTCAGCAACCTGATCGGCACCGGCATCACGCCCAGGCCGACCACGGATGACGTGGCACTGCGCAAAATCAAACAGCAGCTATGGGATGATTGGGTTGACGAGGCGGACGCCGATGAGCTGACCGACTTCTACGGTATGCAGGCCCTTGTAGCACGCACCGTTGAAACGGTCGGCGAGTGCTTTGTGCGGCTCCGGCCACGCAGCCCCAGCGAAGGCTTGGCGGTGCCGCTGCAGTTGCAGGCGCTGGCCCCTGAGTTCGTTCCTCACGACAAGTTTGAGATGGCCAAAAACGGCAACGTTATCCGCGCGGGGATCGAGTTCAACCCGGCCGGCAAGCGTGTGGCGTACTGGATGTACTTGTCGCACCCGCGCGACTCGTCGTCGTTGAATGCGGGTTACAACCAGTTGGTGCGCGTTCCGGCAGCACAGGTGTTACACATCTTCGAACCCATGGAGCCTGGGCAACTGCGCGGTGTGCCGCGTTTGGCACCAGTGTTGAAGCGCTTGCGCAGCTTGGACAACTACGACGACGCGGTGCTGTTTCGCCAGGAAGTGGCGAACCTTTTCGCGGGCTTCATCAAGCGACCTCCTCCAGAGGGCGGGCCACTGACACGCAACCCTATGACCGGGGAACCCTTGGTCACTGACCGCGATGGTTTCACGCCGATGGTCGCGCTGGAGCCAGGCACCATGCAGGAGCTGGGCCCGGGTGAAGAGGTGGAGTTCTCCAAGCCACCGGACGCCGGCAACAACTACCCGGACTTCATGCGACAGCAGCTGATGGCTGCGGCGGCCGGATCGGGCACGCCGTACGAGATCCTTACTGGCGACATGCGCGAGGTCAATGACCGGGCGCTGCGGGTGGTGCTCAACGAGTTCCGGCGCCGCCTGGAGCAGCTTCAATTCGGCGTGTATGTGCATCAGCTGTGTCGCCCGGTGCGGGCTGCGTGGATGGACATGGCGGTGCTGTCCGGCGCCCTGGCGTTGGAAGACTACGCGCAACGTCGGCGCGAGTACCTGCGTACACGTTGGGTGCCGCAGGGTTGGGCCTACATCCAGCCGGTGCAGGATGTGCAGGCGCGTCAGATGGAAGTGCGGGCTGGCTTTGCCTCTCGCAGCGAGATGGTGCTGCGCACCGGTTACGACGCGGAAACAGTCGACACGGAGAACGCCGCCGACCTCGCTAGAGCCACGGGCCTCGGCCTCAACTACAGCACTCTTGAAGCCATCGAGACGATCGATGACAAGGAACAACCATGAGCAAAAAAGCGAAACCTCGTGTTTATGACAAGGCGGGCAAGCAGGTAACGGTCGCAGACAAGAGCTGGTACACCGTCCAGGCCAGCGGCGAGGCCGAGCAACGCAGCATTGAGATCTTCGTCTACGGCGAAATCGGCGCCTGGGGCATCACCGCCAATCAATTCGTACAAGCGCTGCACGCCATCGATGACGGAGTTTCTCCGGTGGTCGTTGCGTTCAACAGCATCGGCGGTGATCTGTTCGACGGCCTTGCGATCCACAACGCTCTGTCGCGCTTGGGCGAGCGCTGTACCGGGCGCATTGATGCGCTGGCGGCCAGTGCGGCCAGCGTGGCGGTCTGCGGCGCTCACCGGGTGGTGATCGCAGCCAACGCGATGTTGATGATTCACAACCCGTACACCTTCACCGGTGGCGATGCGGAAGACTTCCGCCGCGTCGCCGATGTGCTGGACCAGACCCTGGAAGCGATCATCGCGGCCTATAAAACCAAGGCACCGGACATCGACGAGGCCGAGCTGCGGCGCATGGTCAACGCTGAAACCTGGCTCACGGCCAACGAAGCTCTGGCACTGGGCCTGGCCGATGAAGTGGGCGATGGCCTCAAGGTCAGCGCCTGTCTCGGCCAGGGCAGCGTGCTGCAACGCTTTCAGCATGCCCCGCCTGAGCTGCTCGCCCAGCTGGATGAAGAGCCGGAAACCGATCCACTGGAACCGGATCCCGTACCGGTACCGGATGCGGCAAAGCTGGCGCTGATGGTTACGCAAGGCTGCGCAGCAGCAGGCATCAGCAACCTGGTGGAACCTCTTCTTGCTGCCACCAAGCTTGAGAGCGAAGCGGTGATCCAGGCGGCACTGACCAATGCGAAAGCGTTGCATGGCCTTTGTGTCGCGGCACGTCTGCCAGAGCTGACCGTCGAGTTCGTCGCCGCCGGTTTGGATGAAGCTGCAGTCCGGGCGCGGCTGTTCGACAAACTGGTGAGCAGCGGCGGCACCTTTGAAATCAATAACAGCCTGCCGCTGGACAACGACCCGGCCCCCAAGGTCCAGGCCAAGCAGACCGACCCTCAATCGATCTGGGCTTCCCGTCAGGCGGCGCAGAACGGCAACTCGAAAGGAGCAAAAGCATGAAAATTGAATCGATGCACGCGGGCGAGTTTTTGCTGTCCGAAGGTGCCGGCAATATCTCCCGCGAAGCGATCAACGTCGCTGCCGGTGCCGCCCTGGAGCCGGGTCAGATCCTCGGCCTGGTCACGGTCACCAGCGAGTTCGCGCCGTATCAGCCGACCGCCGAGGACGGCTCCGAGAACGCTATTGCGATCCTCTACGGCCCGCTGGGTGAATCGGACGTTGTTCGTCGCGGCCGTGCCATCGTGCGGCTGGCCGAGGTCAGCGAAGCGCATTTGACCGGCCTCGACCTCGCTGCTGAAAAGGCACTGGGCGTTAATCACATCATCGTCCGTTAAGGCGATACCCACTTAATTCATCCCGCCGAGTGCGGGATTTTTCGTTTCTGGAGAGTACCCCATGGCCGATATCGCCATTTTTGAAGACGATGCATTCAGCGTCTCCTCGTTGACAGCTGCAATCAATGACCAGGAATACCTGCCGGGCCGCATCAGCAGCCTGGGTCTGTTTCGCGAAGAGGGCATCAGCACCCTGACCGTGCAGATCGAGAAGGACGGCGACACTCTGGCACTGGTGCCATCGGGTGAGCGGGGCACCTCGGGCTTGGTGGTTGGCGGGACCAAACGTACGCTGATCCCATTCAACACCGTACACCTGCCGGAGCGCTTCACTATTAAAGCGGATGAGATCCAGGGCATTCGCGCCTTTGGCACCCGCAGTGAGCTGCAAGCGGTGCAGGATGTTGTCAACAAGCGATTGGCCAAGGCTCGCCGCCAGTTGGATGCCACCCACGAATTTCAACGCATGGGCGCTTTGAATGGCCAGGTGCTGGATGCCGACGGCAAGACCGTGCTGTTGGATATCTATGATCGCTTCGGCGTGGAGCGTCAGAAGTTGAAAATGGGCCTCAATGCTCCTGATACCGAACTTCGGGTCAAATGCGGCGAAGCCCTAGATATGCAAGAGGACGCACTGGGAAGCGTTACCAGCACTGGCTCCCGCGCCATGTGCGGCAAGAACTTCTGGAACAAGCTGATCGTTCATAAGTCGGTCAAAGAAACCTACCTCAACACCATGCAAGCCGCCTCCCTGCGTGGTGATGCCCGTGAAAGCTTCGAGTTCGGCGGGATCGTCTGGGAGCGTTATCGCGGCAAGGTGGCTGGCATTTCGTTTGTCCACGACGATAAGGCTCTGTTGATCCCCGAAGGCGTGCCGGACCTGTACATCTCGTCCTTCGCACCGGCCGATTACATGGAAACGGTCAACACGCAGGGCATTCCGTACTACAGCAAGATCGAGCCGCTGCCATTCAACAAGGGCGTGGCCGGGGAAGCCCAGTCCAACCCGCTGCATATGTGCACGCGGCCTCGGGCGCAGATCCTGCTGGAGATGTAAGCGTGGGCTTCCGCGAACTGATCGATGACATCGACGGCGTGGTGTTCGAAACCCTGGGCGACACCGCCCAGATCGAAGGTCGCGCCGAGCCGGTGTTGGGTATGTTCATGGCGCCATGGACGGCGCCGAAGTTTGGCAAAACCCAAACGGCCATCCGAGAACCGCGCTTTGAGATCCGCGTACGTGATTCGGACGGCCTGAGCAAAGGCCTGCGCGTCACTGTCGATCTGCCTGTTCTGGACGGCGGCGGGGAATATGACCTGCTGCAGCTGGAGCCCGGCGGTGATGGCCTGGTGGCCCTGATCTTGAGGAAGCGTCCATGAGTGTCGGCAGCTACGTACAGCAGAAGCGCGACGGCGGATTGATCAACATTCAGCCGTCACTGGCGGATGTGAAGCGCTTTCAGAATTTCGGCCGGCTGGTGCCAAAGGCAGCCGCCGCTGCACAGCGGCGTGCGATCAATAAAACCTTGGGGTGGCTGCGTACGCATATTGCCAGGGCGGTGGGTAAACAAGAGCGCATCGCCATTGGCGCCGTCCGGCAGCGCTTGCGGGCTTACCCCACCAGTGGCGGTGCGATGCGCGGCAAGCTGTGGTTCGGCCTCAACGCGATCGAGGCCAGCCGCATCGGTCGGGCACATCAGACCGGCAGGGGCGTTTCGGTGGCAGGGCGTCGCTATCAGGGCGCATTTTACAAACAGGTGTACGGCAACAGCGCAGATATCTGGATCCGTACTGCCAGCAAGCACTTCAACAGCGATGACTACCCTGAGGCGACTCAGGGCCGGCGACGCAGTGGTTTCGTTGAGGAAAGCGACAATCGCTTTCCTCTGGCAAAAGCCAAGGTATCGCTGGAGCAGGCCCGGCCGCACTTTGAGGCGTGGATCAAACGCGCCGATGAACAGCTGCTGGTTGTCCTAGAGCAAGAGCTCAACTACGAACTGCAGAAGTATCTGAAGGGGAGCGCCAATGTCCGATGAGCCGTTCAGCCTGAGTCAGCTGTACCAGGCTATCGAGCAACACCTGACGGAGCATCTGTCGGGTATTAAGTCGGTGGTTTTTTGGCCGGAGATCGAGGAAAACCGAGGAATCCCACTGCCTTCTGTGTTTCTCGAAATGGCCGAATTTGAGCCGGGCATCGATACCGGTACCGGTGAATCCAGCCTGATCTGTAAGTTTGAGGCCCGGGTGATTGTTGACCCGATCCAGGCCAATCATCATGAGCAGGCCGTGCACCTGGTTTCGCAGCTCGCGGTGTTGCTCCGGCAGCAAAGCTGGGGCCTTGAAGTCAACGTCGCGCAATTTGTGCGGGCGACTCAGGATTGGACCAAGCCTGAGCTGGATGGATATGTCGTCTGGGTCGTTGAGTGGACTCACCATGTCTATCTGGGGGCTGAGGTTTGGCCTTTCCCCGCGGAGAAACCGAGCATGCTCAAACTCAACCTGGAAGCCTACCGGAACGATGATAATCCTGGCGGTGCGCCATGAGCTGGGCCCAGGGCGAGCATGACCGCATGATCGCCGCGATGATCATGCCGTGCGTGGTTGTCGGAGTGGATCTGATGGCCCCGGCCGTGCGGGTCAAGTCCGGCGATTGGGTCAGTGCCTGGGTGCGCTGGCACAGCCAGGCCGCCGGCAAGGCCCGGCATTGGCGCGCGCCGAGCCTTGGCGAGCAAGGGATTTTGTTCAACCCCAGCGGCCAGGCCGGTATGGGAACGTTTGTCCCTGGGTTATTCGGTGGTGCCGGTGCTGCCCCGGATAATCGGGATCACGTCGAGGTGTGGCGCTTCGATGATGGGGGCTCTCTAGTCTATGACTGGGAGGCTAAAAGCTACACCATCACCGTGCCCTCGGGTACGGTGAGCATCAAGGTCGGGGAGACTGAGGCCGTCGTTACGGATAACGCGGTGACGGTCACGACGACCAACGTCAAGTTGATTGCTGACGTGGCCATCGAAGGGTCGTTATCCGTAACGCAAGATGTATCGGTCCAGGGTGCTTTGCATGCGGTGCAAGACATCACCAGTGCCGGCAAGATCCTCGACGCAGGCGGCAACAGCGCAAACCACAAACACTAGCCGTTCAATTTCACAGGCCCGCCGCGCGCGGGCTTTTTTGTGCCCGGGGGAAACCATGGCCAAGACTTCTGAAACACCAGTCGCCGGCGCCGAGCCAAGCTCAACGTTTCGCGACAAGTTCTACAACTCGCGCACTCTGATCCTACCGCGCAGCGGCCGCGCTCTGGCGGTTTTCAAGGCGCACGTGTCGGTACAGGCAACGGATGCCGAGGCGCTGGAATACCTCAAGGCCCATGAGGAATTTGAACTGCTGCAGGAGTGATTTAGATGATCGGAATGGACCGCCATACCGGCCAGCCCATTTCGGGCCTCGCGCGTCTTCGACAGAGCATTGAGGACATTCTGAGTACCCCGCTGGGCAGTCGCCGGCAGCGCCCTGAGTACGGCAGCAAGCTGCGCCGGTACGTGGACCTGCCGGTTAACGAGGGTTGGAAGGGGGCCGTTCAGGCCGAGGCGAGCAGGGCGTTGGGGCGCTGGGAGCCGAGCTTGAAGTTGGAGCGCTTGCAGGCTGTCTCTGTCCTGGGCGGGTTGATTAAGATTCAAGTCACCGGTAGCTACCTGGGCGACAGCGTATTTCTAGAGGTAAGTGCATGAGTATCGTTGACCTGTCGGAGTTGCCGGCGCCGGACGTGCTTGAGCCCCTGGACTTTGAAGAGGTCTACACGGAGTCGCTCGGCGTGTTCCGTGAGTTCATGGGCGACAACTGGAGCGCGCCACTTGAAAGCGATCCGGTGGTCAAGTTGCTGGAAGCCGGCGCCTACGCGCGCATTGGTGATCGCGCCCGGGTTAACGATGCGGCCAAGGCGCTGATGCTGGCCCATGCGATTCGGGGTGACCTCGATCAGCTTGGGGCGAACGTCAACACGCCGCGCCTGGTGATCCAGGCCGAAGACCTGCGCGCGGTTCCGCCGGTGGAGAAGATCACCGAAAGTGACGACGCTTACCGCGAGCGTATCCAGATGGCCTATGAGGGCCTGACGACGGCCGGGCCGCGCAACAGTTACAAGTTGCATGCGCGCAACGCCTCGGCCCTGGTGGCGGATGCGTCCGCTGAAAGCCCCGAGCCGGCATGCGTTACGGTAACGGTGCTGGGGCTGGAAGGCGACGGGTCAGTCGGCCCCGATTTGCTGGCCGTGGTTGCAAAGGCCGTCAACGATGAAAACGTCCGACCGCTGGGCGACCGGGTGACGGTGCAAAGCGCCCAGGTGCTGCCGTATCGAATTGATGCAGTGCTGTACATGAAGGGCCCGGGCCCTGAAAGCGCTGTAGCGCGGGACGAAGCTGAAAGGCGCCTGGCGGCCTGGATCAACCCGCGCAAACGCCTGGGTGTTGAGGTGGCGCGTTCTGCTGTAGACGCGCAGCTCCACGTACCAGCGGTTTCGCGGGTCGAGCTGATCGGCTGGCAGGATCTGGCCCCTACAGAGGCGCAGGCGGCGTTCTGCACAGGTTACAGCGTCAAGCTGGGGGAGTGACATGAAAAGCCTACTCCCGATCAATAGCACACAGCTGGAGCGTGCCATTGAGGCGGCGAGTACGGATCAAACCGTGATCCCGCTGCGCTCGCTCTACAACCCCGCGACGTGCCCCGTTCATTTGCTGCCACACCTTGCGTGGGCCTGGTCTGTCGATCGCTGGGACGATCGTTGGACCGTGGCGGCCAAACGCAACGCGGTACGGGCGTCGTTTTATATCCACTCACGCAAGGGAACCATCGGCGCGCTGCGCCGTGTGGTCGAGCCGCTTGGCTATCTGCTGGAGGTGATCGAGTGGTGGCAAACGGTGCCCGAAGGCCCGCCCGCGACATTCGCCTTGCGGGTTGGCGTACTCGACACCGGTATCACCGAAGAAATGTTCGGTGAGCTTGAGCGCCTGATTGACGACGCAAAGCCCGTGAGCCGGCACCTGACCGGCCTCGACATAACGCTAGAAACGCGCTTGGACGCCTATGCCGGCTTCGCTGTTTATCACGGTGATGAAATCGACGTTTACCCCTGGGCCAACCCGGATATCGAGGTGGTGATCCAAGGGCACACAGGCGTAAGCGAATACACCCTCGACGAACTGGATGTGTACTCACATGGTTGATAAAAACTCTCTTTTTGGCGGCATGATCACCACGCAGGGGGCCGCCAAGAAAACCAACTGCGATGCCCTCGGTATTCCGTGGGAGCCGCGTTACATGCTGATCGGTGATGCCAATGGTACCGATCCGGTGCCCAGCCCATCACAAACCAAGCTGGTTAATCAGGTCTATCGGGCACAAATCAATCAGCTGCGGGTGTCTCCGACTGACGCCAATGTGTTGATTGCCGAGGTGGTGTTGCCGCCTGACGTGGGCGGCTGGCATGTCCGCGAGCTTGCTCTGGAGGACAAGGACGGTGTGTTTAGCGCGGTGGCTAATGTGCCGCCGAGCTACAAGCCGTTGCTCGCTCAAGGCTCGGGGCGTAACCAGGTGGTGCGGATGCACATCATCACCAGCGGAACCTCGAACATTCAGCTGAAGATTGACCCGTCGGTGGTGCTGGCAACGCGTCAGTACGTCGATGAGGCGGTTGGCGGGCTTCTGCCGGCGAACAAGCCCGCAGGGACTTACACCAAAGTCACGGTCAATGACCGGGGTGTTTTCGTTTCTGGATCCAACCCGACCACACTGGCGGGTTATGGCATCACGGATACCTACACCAAGGATCAAATCACGGCGATGATCGCTCAGGCATCGGCGTTGCCGGTGGGCTCGATGATTGCTTTTCCCGTGAACAAGGTGGCGCCTGGCTTTCTGGAACTGGACGGGAGCGTCAACAGCGCCGCTACATACCCCGACCTGGCCACGTTTATGGGCGGGGCGTTCAACAAGGGCGATGAGGGGGCTGGTAACTTCCGCCTGCCTGAGTCGCGCGGCGAGTTCCTGCGGGGCTGGGACCACGGACGGGGTGCAGATGTAGGACGGGGTCTGGGTAGCTTGCAGGCGGAGGCGATAAAATCTACCCCACTTAACCCTGGATTTAATGTGCTTACTGGTGGGGCCACAACCGCAAACGTATCGGTGGGGGGCGGTCAATTCGCTTCGCGGCCTGCTACCGAACTCTCAGTCGGTAGCGGTTCTGAAACCCGTCCACGTAACTTGGCTGTTATGTGGTGCATCAAAGCCTGGAATGCGCCAATCAATCAGGGAAACATTGATATTGCCGCGCTAGTTGCGTTGGCGGGGCAAGGAACGGAAACCAATCAGGGCACGGCTAAGATTTCCACTCAAGCACTGGTTGATCAGGGCGCGGACGACTCTACAATCGTCACGCCAAAGAAATTACGCTGGGGTGTTTACTTTAGTTTTGGGACAAATGGATATGTGGCTTTTCCAACTTGGCTAGGAGGCTGGATTATTCAGTGGGGATCAGTGAACGATAACGTCTCAGATGCTTTCAACGCGCCTTTTCCAATTGCCTTTCCAGCGGCGGTTTATAAGGTTATTCCTGTTATGCGTGGCGCTATGAGTGACAATCAAAGCGTTAGTTGTTACTGGGATAAGTCAGTAACTACGTTAAACACTGCGCGAGTTGCACGGCGTTACAATAATAACGGCGGCAGTGTTGGTACGGCTGCTCAAGGCTACGAGTATGTGGCGATTGGGAAATAACAGGATATCTCATGCAAAGGCTTTACAGTAAGAGTACACAGACAACTTACCTTCTTGGGCTTCACTCAATGATCCCCGATGATGCCGTCGAAATTAGTGAAGAATTGTATTTATCTGTTATTGGGAATCCTGGTCCTGGAATGGTTCGCGCTCATGACGAAAAGGGACTGCCCTATTTGATCGATGCGCCTGTGCTAGTTCTTGATCCTGCTGCGCAGGAGCGCGAATGGCGCGACGCTTCGCTTGCTTCGGTTATGTGGTTGCGCGAGCGTCATCGTGATCAGGTCGAAATTTTGGAGCAGACGACGCTGACCGCCGAGCAGTTCGCGGCGTTGCTTGTATACATGCAGTCTCTGCGAGATTGGCCGCAATCGCCGGAATTCCCGGATAGCGAGCATCGACCCCAAGCCCCGGCCTGGATCGCCGGCCAAACCGAATAACGCCCCGCACTGACGGGGCGTTTTCTTTTTCCGTTACGCGTAACACGACAACCCCACGGCCTCGCTTATGCGGGGTTTTATCATTTCTGGAGTTCAATCATGAGCGGATTTTTTCACGGCGTTACCGTGACTAACGTGGACACCGGCGCGCGCATTGTCTCGCTGCCGTCTTCCTCGATTATCGGCCTTTGCGACACCTTCACCCCGGGACCGAAGGCAACGGCCAAGCCTAACCAGTTACTGCTGATCACTCGCGAAAGCGAAGCGGTGGCGGCCTGGGGCGAAGACGCGGCGATCACCAAATCCATCAAGGCGATCTATATGCGCGCCAAGGCGGTGATCGTGGCGTGCGGCGTCGAGAAGCTTGCTACCCCGGCTTTGCAAACCTCGGCCATCATCGGCGGCGAACTGGCCGACGGCCAGCGTGCCGGCCTACAGGCACTGTTGGACGGTAAGAGCCGCTTCAATGCCCAGCCCCGCCTGCTGATTGCACCGGGGCATAGCTCGACGCAGGCCGTGGCTACGTCGATGGACGCGCTTGCCGGCAAGCTGCGCGGCCTTGCCATCGTCGACGGCCCGAACACCACCGATGAGGCGGCCATTGCCTACGCCAAAAACTTCGGCAGCAAGCGTGTGTTTCTGGTTGATCCGGGTGTGCAGACCTGGGACACGGCTCTGAGCGAGACCGTCGATGCGCCGGCCTCGGCCTGGGTGGCCGGCCTGTTCGCCTGGACCGATAACGAATACGGCTTTTGGGCCTCGCCGTCGAACAAGGAGTTTGTCGGCCTCACTGGTACCACGCGGCCTATCGAGTTTTTGGACGGTGACACGACGTGCCGGGCCAACGTACTCAACAACGCAAACATCACCACGATCATTCGCGACGATGGCTACCGCCTGTGGGGCAACCGTACCTGTTCCAGCGATCCGAAGTGGGCCTTTGTGACGCGTGTGCGCACCCAGGACATCGTCATGGACGCGATCCTGTACGGGCACAAGTGGGCGGTCGATCGCTCGATCACCAAAACCTACGTCAGCGACGTGACCGAGGGCCTGGAGAACTTCATGCGCGATCTGAAGAAACAAGGCGCGGTTATCAACTTCGAAGTGTTTCCCGACGATGAGCTTAACACGGCCAGCCAGTTGGAGCAGGGCAAGGTCACTTGGCGCATTCGTTTCACCGACGTGCCACCGGCGGAAAACCCTACGTTCCTCGTTGAAGTCACCAATCAGTGGCTCACCGAAGTAATTGATTCCAAGGCCTAAGGAGGCTTCGCGATGTCCATGATTCCCCAAACGTTGTTCATGATGAATATGTTCATTGACGGCATGAGCTTTGCCGGCGACGTGCCGACCTTGAGCTTGCCCAAGATGAAAATCAAAACCGGCGAGTATCAAGGCGGCGGTATGGATGCCCCGATTGATATGGATCAGGGCATGGAAAAGCTGGAGGCGTCTTTCAGCACCAAGGGCGTTCGCGTGGCTGCAATGAAGCTCTTTGGCCAGGCCGATCAGACTGCGTTCAACGGTGTGTTCCGAGGCTCGTTCAAGGGCCAAAAGGGCGCCACCACGGCGGTGGTCGCCACCATTCGCGGCATGCTCTCGGAGCTGGACCCTGGCGAGTGGAAGCCAGGCGGTGACGCTGAATTCAAGTACGCCGTGAGCGTCAGCTATTACAAGCTGGAAGTTGGTGGCGTGCGCATGTTTGAAATCGATCCTGTCAACGCGGTTCGCGTTATCAACGGCGTTGACCAACTGGCAGCTGTTCGCCGCGACCTCGGCCTTTAAGGAAAACACCCATGCCTCAAGACATCAACAAAATCCCGGAATGGCTGACGATCGCCGCTGACTCGGCAACCATCAAGCTGTCCAAAATCGTCAAGGTCAATCAGATCGAAACTGATCAGCTGACCATACGTTCCCCAACCGTTCGCGAGGTTCGTGCCGCGACCAAAGCCGCCCCGGACGATGAGGAACAAAGCGAAATGATCCTGTTTGCCAGCCTGACGGATGCAGGCCAAAACGATCTGGGGGAACTGAGCGTGCGTGATTACAAGCGCCTGCAGGCCGCCTATTTTCGCCTGGTGCGCGAGGACCGGGTTTAACGAAGAAATACAGAGGAAGCTGGCTCAGCGGCTGGCCCGGGAAATGTCATTCTCGGCCAGCGAGATTGAGGCCATGCCGTTCTCAACGATGATCTGGTGGCTCAAGGAGTGAGCCGCCTTCACCTTTTCGGAGTGACCCCATGGCGAATAACCTGGCGCTTGGTGTCGTGATCGGCGGTGCTATCAGTTCGACCGTCGGCGCTGCCTTCAAGGATGTTGAAGGGCGCATCAAGAAACTCAGTGACCAGGGCACCAAGGCCCGGGTACTTCAAAGCACCATTGGCGACACAATCCGCCTGCGTGATGAGTGGAAAAAAGCCCATGACACCGGCTCTGCTTCAGCAGATGGCCTGCTCAAAAAATTGGAGTCCAATCTCAAGACCCTGAAGGAGCAGGGCGTCGAGGTCGGCAAATTGCGTAATGAGTACCAGAAGCTCGGCCAGGTGGCCCGTGGGGCTGAGCTGAAAACGCTTGGTCATACCCAAATCCAGCAGGGCAAGGAAGGGCTAAAGGGCTCGCTCGGCCAGGCTACAAAGCTGACAGCGGCAGTCGCCATACCCACCAAGATCTCCGGCGACTATCAGGCGCAAGTGCGCCAGATGTCGCTATGGGCGCACACGGCCGGTACTGAAGACGAAGGCAAGATGGCGCAGATGGTTTCGACCATCGCAGACGACAAGGGCATGAGTCGCCAGCTGCTCGCCAACGCGGTCGGTGGCCTGATCGAAAAAGGCGTTGAGTGGAAGGAGGCGAGCGAATACGCCGGCCAAATTGCCGACTTGATCGACGGCCAGGGCATGGAAGCCGAAACCATCGCAACCTTGATCAACTCGTTCAAGGAGGCCGGGGTCAAGAAAGAGGACATGGCCGGCATGCTGGGCCAGGTGGCGGCGGCGGGCGATATCGGCGCCTTTGGCCCCAAGGACATGGCGCGGTACCTGCCGTCCATGCTCGGCAACATCAAGCGCCTGGGCATGGAAGGCCCGGAGGCGGTGCGCTTTCTGGGGGCCAGTTTGCAGTCGCAATACTCGCAAACGCAGGACTCTGCGGCCGCTGCAACGAACATGAACAACCTGTTGAGCGCTGTGATCAGCAGCACCAGCCAAGAGCGTTTCGCCAAGGAAGGCTATGACCTGGCCGGCTCTATTCTGGCTGCGACGAAAACCGGCAAGGCGGCCAACCCGGTCGATGCCTTCATCATGCTCAGTCAGGAAATGATCAAGCGTCAGGATCCCGCGAAGGCCAAGAAGATCGAAGCCCTCAAGGCGAAGATCAAGGTGGCTGCGGATGGCAGCGCCGAGGAACAGCAGGCCATGGTGGCCCTGACTGAGGCGGCCGGCCTGGCCAACATCGTCAGCGATCAGAGCGCCAGTGCGGGTTTGCTCGCGCAAATCAAATACGGCGACAAGATCAAGGCCGATATGGTCACGATCAAGGACACCGACGGCAAGACCAAGATCGAGGCCGACGCGGCCAAGGCCCGGGAGACTTCCAATCGCAAATGGTCGGCGGCCACGGCAGGCATGGAAGCGTCCATGATCAGCCTGGGTGACGGCCTGCGACCGCTGACCGACAAGGTGGCGGATGGCTTGGGCAAGGTCGGTTATGCACTGGCTGACCTGGCGAACAAGTACCAGCCCGTAACGGCGGTGATTGCCGGCGTGGCGGCCGGCGCTGTCACGCTGGGCGCGGCCTTGAGTGCGCTGAAGATTGGCCGGGGGCTGTTGAACATCGGCCGTGGGTCGCTGATGGGCAACCCGAACATCCCTCAAAAGGTGATCGTGACCAACCTTCCGGCAGGCGGATTGGGTGGCTTGGATGGCGGTGTGGACGGCGGCAGTAAGGGCAAGGGCGGTAAGGGTGGCAAGGTTGGCATGGCGGTGAAGGGGATCGCCGCGCTGGCGGTCGTTGAGGCCGGTTTCAAGATCAAGGACACCTACGACAACGCCACGACGCGGGATGAAAAGGCCGAAGGCTACGGCGAAGCGGCAGGCGGTTTGGCGGGTACGCTCGCCGGCGCTGCGGCCGGTGCGGCGATTGGCTCGGCGGTGCCGATCATCGGCACGGTGGTTGGCGGGTTGCTGGGCGCTTACCTGGGCAGCATGGGCGGCGATGCCCTGGGCGGATACCTGGGCAAGTCATTCTTCGGTGGCGATGATGGGCTGAAGAAAATGCCGGACGCCGGGCCGCTGATGATGGCCAATGCCGGCAAGGACATCCCGCCTGTGATGGGCGGTATCGCGGCGTCCTTTGCGCCCAAGGGCACTGGCACCGGCCCGCTGTTGATGCCAGTGGCGGTGAAACCGCCAGGCCCAGTGGGTGGCGACGTGGTGCGCTCACTGGCCTCACAACCGACATCGAGCCCGCCCGGGGCGCTTTCGCTGATGGCCGTGCCGGCTAAGCCACCAGCGCCGAAGATCGAGCAGAAGGTTGATATCAGCGCGCCCCTGCATCTGACGGTCCAGGGCGATGTGAAAGATCCTGCGCAGCTTGCTCGTGAGCTTCAGCCGTACCTTGATCAACATCATCGGGATCTCGCCCAGCAGCTGGAGAGCCGCAAGCTCTACGACGACGCGCATCTTTGACCTGGGGGATTTATGGGCTACATGGATCAGTTGCAATCAAGCGTGAAGTACCTGGCTGCGGCGGGTGAGACCGGCCGCCGTAGCCTGGATGGGATGATCGGGCCAGTGGACGGCGCGATCAGTGAACTCAGCGGGGCCGCGTCGGAGCTGGAGGGCGCGCCCTTTGTGGGGCCTGCCATTGGCGAAAAGCTACAGCGCGTTATGCGTGGCGTTACGGCGGCCCAGGCGAAGGTTGGCCAGGTGGTGTCGGTTTACAGCGCGGCAAGCCGGGCGGCGTCTCAGATTGATGAGCGCCTGGGGGCACTGAAAGAGCAGGCCGGGCGGGCGGCAACGGTGATCAACAGCCTTGCCGGAAAGGCCAACCCTTCGCTGTCGGGCATTCTCCCAACCGGGGCCTTTGCAGCGGATGCCACGCCGGCGCCGGAGGCTGTGAAACCCTTCCCGCACCTGATGATTATGCAGCCGCGTGATCCGAAACAGCAGCCGTACTTCTTCAACCTGGGCACGGCAGCCTTTGATGAGCTGCGCCGCTCGACTGCTTTTCGTTGGGCCTCTCAGGAGCGTCTGACGCGTCGACCGGCACAGCAGGCAATCGGCATGGGTGAGGAGAAACTGACGCTCAAGGGCGCTATTTTTCCGGGCTTCAGGGGCGGCATTAAGCAGTTGGACACCTTGCGAAGCCTGGGCGGCAAGTTGCAGCCCCTGACACTGACCACCGGTTACGGCGATGTGCTGGGTACTTGGTGCATGACCAGTGTTGAGGAAGAACAAAGCGCGCTGCTGGCTGGCGGCATTCCGCGTAAGCAAGGCTTTACCCTGGAGTTTGTGCGCTATGGCGACGACATGCAGAACGTCTGATGGGGATCTGCTGGATACCATCTGCAACAACTACTACGGACACCTGAACGGCACGCTCGAGGCCGTGCTGGATGCCAATCAGGGCCTGGCTGATGAGGCCCAGCCTTACCGGGCAGGGGTTGTGATTGTCCTGCCGGACATGCCGGCACCGACTGAAGAACTTGTGATGCTTTGGGATTAGCCAGGCCTGGCTGTCCTTTTTTTCCGTTACGCGTAACGGCCGCCAACATTCCCCCGCGTTGGCGGGGTAACTGGATGAACCATGACCCCTCGCTTTCGCGTCGTTGCAGACGGTAAAGACATTACCGCGCTGATCAATGACCGCCTGTTGCTGCTGAAAACCACTGATAAGCCTGGCATGGAGTCGGACGACTTTGAGCTACGCATTGACGACCGTGACAGCGCCGTAGCGCTGCCCAAGCGCGGCGCCGGCATCGAGATCTACCTGGGCTACGCCGAGACGTCCATGGTTCGCCTGGGGCGTTACATGGTGGACGAAGTCGAGATATCCGGCCCGCCTGACACCATCGTCGTGCGCGGCAAGGCTGGTGACATGCGCGGCACCGGCAAGACGGTGCGCAGTGGCAGTTGGGAAGACGTGCCACTGTCCAAGATCGTGGCCGACGTGGCCGCCCGCAACGGCTGGACGCCGGTGTGCAACGTCTCCACGAACGTGCCCCGGGCTGATCAGCTCAGCGAGTCGGACTTTAATTTCATCACCCGCATTGCCAAGCAGCACGACTGTACGGCCAAGGTGGCCGATGGGAAGTTGATTGTCATGACCCGCGACGGCGGCACCAGTGCAAGCGGTAAGACCTTCGGCGCCGTCACCATCACGCGCCAGGACGTTAGCCGGTGGCAGTTCCGCCTAGGTGATCGCAACACGCACAAGGCGGTGGCCACCAAGCACCAGGACAAGAAAACAGGTGAGCTGAAGCTCATCAGCCTGGACAACACCGATGCGCCTGATGGGTTGCCGGCGGTTCACACCGACCGGCATATCTACCCCAACAAGACCGCTGCGGAACAAGCCGCCAAGGCTCGCCTGACGGCCTTCAATCGGTCCTCGGCAAGTGTTCGTCTTGAAATGCTTGGGCGCACTGATCTTTTTGCTGAGCGATCAGTTAACGCCAGTGGCTTTAAGGCCGGCATTGATGGTGAGTACCTGGTTGACTCGGTGGAGCAGGTTTTCACCCAGGCGGGCTGGTCGACCACCGTTGAGTGCAACGGCGGCAAGAAAGGTAAGGCCAAGGCCAAAAGCAAGCAGACGAAGAAATCCAAGGAGGTCAAGGTTTTAGAGCTTTGACGTCACCCCCTGAAACGCCCGCTTAACCACTTTGACCGCCGCCGCTTGGCGGCTTTTTTATGCCTGGAGAAAACTAATGGCGCGACTTTCCGAATCACTCGCCGGCAGCAGTAACGTGCTGGCCTTCCTCGATATGCTCGGATGGAGTGAGGGCACGAGCACCTCACCGGCCACGGCTATGGACGGTTACGACGTGATCGTGACCGGCATCGACCGCAAACCCGAAGTGTTTAAGGACTTCACTGATCACCCTTTCGCGAAGGGGCGTGCATCGAAGGTCATCAATAGTAAGGGGCTGACCTCCAATGCATCTGGCCGCTATCAGCAGATGCTGAGGGACTGGCCGCACTACAAGGCCCTGCTCAAGCTGTCGGACTTCAGTCCGATCAGCCAGGACCTGTTGGCGCTGCAGCACATTCGCGAGTGCAGGGCATTGCCTGACGTCCTTGCCGGACGGATTGAGACGGCTATCGCGAAGTGCCGGAACATCTGGGCCAGTCTACCGGGCGCCGGGTATGGCCAGCGCGAGCACCGGCTGGGGGATCTGCTGAAGCGGTATCGGCTGGCGGGCGGAGTGATGTCATGACGCCCGCGCAGATCCTGGCAGCAATCCTGCTGGGGATGGTGATCAGCGCCGTCGGCACCTGGCAGCTCCAGGATTGGCGCCTCGGCAAGACGTTAGCGGAGCAGGGCGCCCAGTTCCAGACGGATTTAGCCGCGATTGGCAATGCTGCTGCAGCTCAGGCCCGCACTGAGCAGGTCAGGCGGCTGGCCACGGAGCTGCAGCTTGCTTCCTCCGATCAACAACATACCAAGGAATTATCCGATGCCAAGCGTAATCAAGCTTTGCTGCGTGACCGCATTGCTACTACTGAACTACGGCTGTCAGTCCTTCTCGACGCCACGGATTCAGCCAGTGGCTGCAACATGCCTGCTACCACCCGCACCGTCGGCGTGGTTCATGCAGCCCGTCGAGCCCAACTTGACCCAGCGCATGCTCAAAGAATTATCGCCATCACCGACACCGGTGACCAAGGACTGATCGCGCTGAGGGCGTGCCAGGCTTACGTCCGTGCAATTGCACCGTGAGATCAATGTACTACTCTCTCGGGGCGGGTTCGTATTGCGGTCATTTAGTTTATTGAAGGGCGCCATGGATAAGAGGCTTGCAGGCCTTTCGTTTCTGCTAACCCTAGGCTGGGTAACGGCAGTAGCGTTTGTAATGTGGTATTTCTCGGAGCCTTAGCGAAGGGGGCGGATCAGTTCGGGCCCCTTGTTCCTGACGTTTCCAACAGCTGCATCGACCTTGAACCATTCAAAGGCCTCGGACGGCTCTCCCTGATGCAAAACTATCTGTTCGGCACGTTCCTTGGGGGTTGCCGGATCAAGCCATTCGCGGGCTAGATCAGGCGTCAGCACCACGGGCCGCCTGTCGTGAATGTCCACCATCCCTCCTGCGCTGTCGGCCGTGATGATCACGAAGCCGTCATGCTCGCCGGGACCTTCATCGGCGTCGGGTAGTTGGCCAATGGAGGCACACAGTACGGGCGCGCCATCGCGGCGGCGGATCAAATAGGGCTGCTTCTTCGGGCCACCTTCATCCACCCACTCAAACCAGTTGTCGATAGGCGTGATTGCCCGATGCGGCCAGATCGTCCGAAAGAACGGGCCGTGAGCGACTTTCTCGACGCGAGCATTGATAGGCGCGGCGCGGTCCTTGGCCCAGCGTGGCCGCCATCCCCATCGTATGGAGTCGGCGTGCAACAGATCGCCCTGAATGTGCAGCAATGCCACCTGGGTACTGGGAGCAACGTTGTAGCGTTCGATTAGCTGGTCGCCCACGGAGTTGGCCAGGGCATTCGGCATGCTCAGCGCTGCAACGAAGTCGTGGATTCCTCGGTACTGCGTCAATCTTCCGCACATGGCCAAGCCCTCTGTGTTCGCGTGAGCTTAGACAATCGTGGTTGGGCGAGGTCTCATTTCATTCACGATCAGCCGAAGTGCTTCCGCCTCTCGTTTGTTCGCGTTGTTTGAGGTTGTCAGGTCCGCGATGTGCTTCCTCATTTCTGCTGCTTCGGCCCCACGCTGCCGGAGGTAGCCAGAGAACTGATCCTTAATCGCTCGAGTTTCGTCGAGCATCGCGATCAAACCAAAGATGTCCTCTCTCGCCTTGCGTAGTTGCAGGTTTAGTTCTTGGATCTCGTTCTCCAGCAGCAGGCAATGCTGTTGATACATTTCGAGAGGCGAGGGGAGGCCAAGCCACTCGCAAGTGTCTTCATCGATGAGCATGGTTTAGGTAGTCCGATAGCTGTGTGTGTATACAGTAATCGGCGTTTGAGCCTGACGCGATTTGAGGCGACGAGCTGTAGTGGATTGGATTACTCCGGGGACATCAAAACAGCGAGGGTGAGCTTTATGAACTCTTCGTTCTCATCGATGGTGTGTAACGCTCCTCGAATGTTCTCTGCGACTTCAGCGGAGCCACGCTGCTCAACCCAGTTCGACAGCTCCATGATGGAAGCTTCAAGGGCTAACTGGTTTTCGTATAATTTGGAGAGGAGGGAAGGCAGTAGATCCGAGTTCGGCATGGCTGATTCTCCTTAGAATTGTCAGCGTAGCAGGTGGGACCTTTTGCGCCTTGAGCCTTGAATTTGATCAAAGCTCCAGCGAGATGTGGTGGGGCTATAAACTGACCAGTTTCGCTTCTATTTTGGGCTTAGGTGAAGCTTGGCGCTTTCCCAAGCACGTCGGGCTTCCTCATATTTTGCATCGGCCAAGTCTTTCGCCGCTTGGAAATTTCTCACTGTTTCATCGGTTGTGGGACGATCACTGAGCAACGCGTAAGCCAATTCATTTAGTACATCTGCTTCAGCAAACAAACGATTACTCTCCGCTGTTTCCTCGGCCCAAGCACGTTTGGATATCGCCTTACATCTCATTTCGCCTCCTTGTGGTGATTGATGCCACAATTCTGGCGCCAAAAATATCTACCTCAAATGTGGACTCAAAATAGATATATGCAATGATGGCTTAATGCCTCTCTGTGATTGATTTCGTCGAAAAATACCTTCCGGTAGTGATCGTCTGGCTGGGTCTTCGATAAATGGTTATAAATTATTCTTGGTGATCATTAATCGATTAGCAATTACCGCTTCTGAATCTATGTTATACCCGCATATCTTTAACCTTGCTATTGAACGCCTATCAAGTACTGATACGCCTGAAAGAATTGGTTACGTACTACAACGGCGCATAGTTACCCTGCAACCGCACGGTTGTCCGTTTTTACGACATTCGTCTGAACTTCTCCTCGTGGCTAACCCTCGCAAAGGTATCTATTGACGGAGAAAATATGATGAAAAATTATCCGAAGCCGCCCTTCAAGGCTCAACAGCAGCCCGTACCAGGGGATCAACGCAAGATGGACCCGTTGCCCGATTGCGGTGAGAAAACATACATAGGCTCAGGCCGATTGGCCAACAAAGTAGCGTTGATTACCGGTGGCGACAGCGGCATAGGGCGTGCAGTGGCCATCGCATTTGCACGTGAGGGTGCAGATGTGGCGGTTTCTTATCTGGATGAGCACGAGGACGCCAAGGAGACGGCGAGTTGGGTTGAAGCGGCGGGTCGTAAATGCCTTCTGCTGCCAGGTGATCTCGAAAGCGCAGATCAGTGTGTAGCAGTCGTTAAAGACACTGTAGGGGAGTTTGGACGTATTGATGTGCTGGTCAATAACGCGGCGTTCCAAATGACCTATGAAAGCCTAGAAGACATACCCGACGAGGATTGGTTGAAAACCTTCAACGTTAACGTCACTGCGATGTTTCGCATCTGTAAGGCTGCACTGCCTCATATGGACAGAGGTAGTTCGATTATCAATACCAGCTCAGTCAATTCCGACGCACCCAACCCTACCTTACTGCCATATGCAGCGACGAAAGGCGCAATAGCTAATTTCACAGCAGGCCTAGCGCAGATGCTTGGCAAGCGTGGTATTCGCGTCAACAGTGTTGCCCCAGGGCCGATCTGGACCCCACTAATTGTGTCGACGATGACAGAGGATTCCGTGAAGGAGTTTGGTGGTAGCACGCCACTGGGACGTCCTGGACAGCCGGTAGAGGTTGCACCTATCTACGTTCTGCTAGCGTCAGATGAGGGCAGCTATATATCGGGTGAACGCTTTGGCGTGACGGGGGGTAAACCTATTCTTTAAGTAAAGCGCGGCATTGAATGAATCGCCCCTGGTTTCCTAGACACTCTCCAAGCTCAGGAAATAGCGTTTCTCATATTCTATTGGAGACAGCTGCATAGCACTGCTGTGTCGGCGTTTAGGGTTATAGAACATTTCGATGTAATCGAAAATATCACTTCGGGCTTCTTCACGGGTTGTGTAGATCTTTCGTCGGATTCGCTCCCGCTTCAAAAGCTGGAAAAAGCTCTCGGCTACGGCATTGTCGTGGCAGTTTCCCCGCCGGCTCATGCTGCTGATTACATTGTTAGCCTTCAAGAAGCTTTGCCAATCTGAGCTACTGAACTGACTACCTTGATCTGAGTGAATCATCACTTGCTGCTGTGGCTTACGTCGCCACACAGCCATCAACATTGCGTCGATAGCCAGGTCGCTGCACATCCTTGGCTTCATTGACCAACCAATTACTTGGCGTGAGAACAGATCCAGCACTACCGCCAGATAGAGCCATCCTTCATAGGTGCGGATGTAAGTGATATCTGTCACCCAGACCTTGTTCGGCTCACTGACCTTGAACTGCCGCGCGAGGTGGTTGGGCGAGGCCACTGTTGGTTTTCCACCGTAAAACCCTGGACGCCGCCGATAGCCCGTTTGCGAACGCAGCCCCTCCGCCTGCATCAAGCGCCCGACTCGATTTCGTCCGCATTCCTCTCCCAGCTCACGTAGGTCATCGTGAATTTTGCGGTAGCCGTATACACCTCCGCTTTCTAGCCAAGCGTGTTTGATCAAGCCAAGCAGACGTTGATCTTCTTTTGCTCGGGCAGATTGAGGCTCGGCCAGCCAGGCGTAGTAGCCGCTGGGGTGCACCTTGAGGGTTTGGCAAAGGCGCCGCACCGGGTAATCAGTCGAGTGCTTCTTGATGAAGGCGTACTTCAGCCGCACTCCTTGGCAAAGTACGCGGCGGCCTTTTTTAAGATGTCTCGCTCTTCCGTCACGCGCTTGAGTTCAGCGCGCAGCTTGCGCAGTTCGGCCTGCTGATCGTCGTCTTGCTGACGCTGCTCTTGGGGCTTGCTGTAGACCTTGATCCAGGCGTAAAGGCTATGCACGGACATGCCCAGGCGCTGGGCGACATCGGCGACAGGTTTGCCTTTTTCGGTCACTTGCTTGACCGCTTCGATCTTGAATTCTTCGGGGTAACGCTGACGACTCATGGCACCTCCTATTTGGGCCTCATTATGAGGCTTGGAGGTGTCTAGGAAACCAGGGGCGATTCAGATAGAGAAAGGCCTGCTCTAATCATTACTGATTTTATGATGCCGGTCATGGACGGCCTAGAGTTCGCTACAGCTGTGCGAGCACTTCCTTCCGGTAACGATTTGCCGATCATCTTGATGAGCGGTGCTCAGGCGCACATCGGCATGCAGAGATCGGATCTGTTTGATGCAGTATTGGCAAAGCCATTTAATATCGATTTGATCATCGCCGAGGTTAGAAAGCTCTTAAGGTCCGAGTAGCTGGCAACCGTTCAAAACAATGTGAGCCACCCTGGGTTTCGTAGATACTCTTGGTATCCGTTTTTGGATGATAGAACCCATTCATGAACTGCCGCCTCGGGTTGATTGCGGTCTGCCTTGACAGGCAGCAACCGGCCAAAGGCGGACGCTTGTTCACGACCCGATGAGCACGAAAGGGGCAATTTCAGGGATCATGCGAGGTTGCTCATTTCGATTTTTTTAAGCAAATACCTCCCAATGATCACAGCACGCCGCTCTGTATGTGCACTGCGTAGGCTCCGCATCTGATATGCGTCGCAACGCTTCAAGCACAAAACTTCTGTTGTTACGCAATGCGACTCCTCTTTTGTGGTCTGTAACCCTGACTCCGCAAAAGGAAAGGCTTCATGTCGATACGCCCTCTGCTTGGCCTGATTGCATTGCCGTTGTTCGCAGGTTGCCAGTATTTGCCCCACACCAACTACTTCACCGCGCCCGAAAACGAGCCCAATCCTGCTTGGGTACGTATCGTCGACTACACGCAACATGCCGAAGTTTACCAATACGAAAACGGTAAACGTTCGGGCGGAGCCGTTCGCACCGGCCTCCTGCCGTTCACCCATACACAGGACGTGGGCATGCCCAAGGCAGGGCAATACCTCACATGGGACTATTACGAAACGCAGATCCGGCCCGGTATCGAAACGCAGGTGGATCTTTTCTGGGAGGGGGCACGCACTCGCTCCTGCCACATCTCGACGAAGTTTACTCCCCAAGCCGGACTCTATTACCAGTTCAGGCTGACATCCGGCTCATCAGGCAGCTGTAGGGTGTACGCATCGCTGATTGAGCGCGACAGAGAAGGAGAAGGTTGGCATCTCACGACGAATCCGCAGGTGACCTATAACGGTGATGGACCGACGGCCCAAACCTATTACCAGAACAGTAGGTTTAAGGACCCCGATTATCATCCACCTGAAGCTCTGTATCCGGGGACGGACATTCGCTAGACAGGTGCACGACTACAAGGAATCGTTAATTGGCTAGCGCAAAATACTTCCGAACGCTCGGCGAGCGAGCCTCAAAAGATGTCTTCGCATGGGCGGCATTTGTTGCGCAAACAGAATTCCTGTGGAAAGACAGAACGTCAGTCCAGGACGCCGTCGCCTGGCAGCGTATTTGGTTCGAGCTGGAAATACTCAACGGGCTTGCGTTGGCGCATTGGGAGGATGATGGAAAGCCTATTAACTGGTCGTGTCGCTGGAACACCGACTATCGACAAGAAGCGTCGGCCCTGGCGAATGACTTGCTGGAGCTTTTGGGCAATGCAGAATCATCTGGAGGCTGAACCATCACGCTGGCCTCACACATAGTGCCCAGAAGTCGGATTGCGGCGAACAACAACCCGACGGTCAGCTCAATAGGCATCTAAACCGCTCTTCAGGGAGTTCCTCTGCAAAAATTGCGTAGGCTTTCAGCAGCACACCCTCAAAATATGCCAGATTATCCATCCCCATCCGCGCGCTTGTGCAATAGAGCATTTTATAAACCGCTCACACCGTATTGTTCCTCGCTGCGTTGATGCTCTTTTGGCTCATACTGCGCGTCGAGGTTGTAGAGTGATCACGGAGTGACTGCTTCTGGCCGAACGCGGCCATATGATTTGTCTCACGAGTCGTGGGCTATTGGTGGATTGTGTTCGGTCGGCAGGACGTTGGGGGAGGGGCAAAACCGTTCCCAAACCAAAACCGCACCCCTTGCAGAATGCGGCCTGTAGCTTGGTTGGTAGCTGCAAGTAAAGGAACGCCAGCGACCGTCAAGGCACCAGCCCGCTTGATTTTGCATAGCGGTCTTGAAAACCGGCGGACGTTAATAGCGTCTCCAGGGTTCGAATCCATGGGTTCCCGCCAAACATGAACGAGAAATCCCGCGAGCCAGAGGCTTTGCGGGATTTTTTATGCCTGCGATTTCGTTATCGCCGGGTGCGGTATCCCCATAGTGCATTGCCGATGTAAGTCGATGAAAGAATCGACCCGACATCCATGGCAGGAACGCACAGATGAATTGCAACGAACCGATAAAAAACGAAAATGCGCGGGGCATCGATGTGTCGCGCTGGCAGGGCGATATTGACTGGAGCCGCGTTGCGAAGGCGGGCATCACCCATGCAATCGCCAAAATGACGGAGGGTGGAGACTACACCGATCCAAAATTTGTCACGAACTTCCAAGGCATGCAGGCTAACGGTTTGAAAGCCGGGGTCTATCATTATTTCCGTGCCTTGAGCAGTACGCCGTGCGAGCAGTTGAACAACATCAAGGGGCGTTTGGCCGAGGTGGCGTTCAAAGCCGGGCGGGATAGGCTGGTGATTGATGTCGAGACCAATCGCAACGAAGGTGCCAGTCCGGATCAGATGGCCGATGCCCTGTTTCAGTTGGTGACGCTGGTCAGGGTTTCGCTGCTGGAGGGGGCATACCCGCATATTTACGCCTCTCCCAGCATCTGGAGTAGCCGCGTGGCCTGGCGCAAGTACGACTTCAGTGAGTGCCCGCTGTGGATTGCCCATTGGGAGGTGGCTCAGCCCACGGTACCTGAAACCTGGAGCGCCAAGGGCAAAAGCTGGGAGTGGTGGCAGCACAGCAGCAAGGGTCAGGTTGACGGCATTCAGGGGGCGGTAGACTTGGATTGGGTCAAGTCTTAATGGCCAACATCACAACGGCCCCATTCTGGGCCGTTGCTATTGAGGACCTTCAGCATAGGTGCTCCGAAATTTTGCCTATTTGAAGCGCTTGGCGGATGCATGTCTTGCATGGCCCCTATCATCTGCTCTGCGAACGAGCTTTTTCTCGTCATCTCTTTGTTTTTTTACTACTATTACCCGTCTGTGCGCTCAAGGAAGAGAGGCTGAGCGCCTTGAGTCTGGTAGAAATTTACACTCGAACATTGAGTGAGCTATTGCTTTTACCCAGAACCTTACGACTCAGCCAACCATAATTACTTCTTGGTGAAACCGATGGATAAAATGTGTGGCATCGTTGTAGTGGTAGGACTTGCCCTCGCGGGATGCGCTACGAAAACTCCAGAAAAAACTGAAGTGACTCCACCCCCCGCCGTCGTCCATGAAGTACCACCTGAAGTCGCACCTGCGTCGTCTGCCAATTACACTGTGCGATATGAGGCTGCACCTGCTGCTGACGCCCAAGCCCACGCCTCGCCAGAGGCCGCCCAGCCAGAGTCGGAAACAACTCGCGCCGAGCAATGCCGTAAAGAGCTGGATGTTCTGAAGGTTTACAACAAGCCGTCCTACGTTAAATACGAGGCGGAATACCAAGCCATTGCTGCCAAGACCGCTAAATACATGGAAATCAAAGACTCATTGGGTCCTGATTTGAACTATATGGTCATGCCCGCCTATCAATTTCAAATTCGTGAATTCTGCTTCCGGGTGAAGACTCGTCTGTCGGAGCTTGTGCTGCGCCAAGCCAAGTAATGCAGGCAGACCCACCGCGAGTGCTTCTTGGTCCAAGAAGCTCTGGTGAGTCGCGTAAGGCTTGAAAATGCCCTGACCTGTCGGGGCATTTGCTTGGTGTCGGTCAGTTACAGCGCAACCTTTTCACCCGATACATCTCCCCATCGGCATGACTCAGCAGCGTATCCGCATCCTCCCCGTCCCCTGGGTAATACGCCACGCCGACGCTGCAGGACGGCATCTTCACCCCGCCAAACTCAGCGCCCAACGGCTCAGCCATGACCGCCAGGATCTGCGCCACTTTCCCGGCTACTGCGTCCTGCGACTGGATGTCCGTGATCAGCACCGTGAATTCGTCCCCGCCCATCCGCGCCACCAAGTCGCTTTCGCGTACGCAGCGCTCCAGTCGTCGGGCAATCACGCACAGTACGCGATCGCCCATGGCATGCCCGTGGACATCGTTGATGCCCTTGAAGTCATTGATGTCCAGAAACAGTAAAGCCAGGGTGTGGTTGTGGATTTTTGCGGTGTGCAAGGCACTGTCGAGGCGCTCATTGAACAGCGACCGATTGGTGAGGGCTGTGAGCGGATCATGATGGGCAAGGAAGCGTAGTTCTTCCTCGGCCTGGGTGAGCGCCGTGACGTCGCGCGCGACACCGATCCGCGCACCGACGTCCTTGGACCAGAAGGCCGCCCACAGGATGTGCACAACGCTGCCGTCCTTGCGCAGGTAACGATTGCGGAAGTCGACATGGGCTTGGCCATTCATGACCCGAACAATGGAGGCACGCGTGCGCGCCAGGTCTTCAGGGTGCATGTAGTCGGTGATCAGGGTGCCGGTGAGCTCTTGGGCGCGGTAACCGAGCAGTGCCTCGCAGGCATCACTCACGAATACAATCTGGTTATCGCTGTCGACGACGAAGACCGTATCCAGCATCAAGTGGATCAGTTTGGGATAGAGGGCTTGCAGGTCAACGGGCATGGGGCATAGGGCGTCCGGTTCAGATGGCCGATCATAGCCCGATCATCACGTAAGGCGGCTAGGGGGATTGCAAATTTTTAGTGCCGTTCATGCCAATTGTGCCCCGAGTGTTCAAAACCGCCGGCCAACCGTATGATCGGAGCCAGCGTCTTATGGAGGCGCCGAGACTCACCCCCTATATAAGGACATGAGCATGCAAAAGCACTTCGGCAATTCAGGCCTGTTCAAGGCTGCTTCGTATCTCTGCGACGACACCCTCGGCAGTGGCATTGCCCGCTGGGCGTTGAAAAACAGTGCGTTGAATACGAAGGAGTTTTTGATATGTCCAAAGAATTACTCGGAGTTTCTGCTCTAGGCTTGATGATCGTTGGTGAGTTTTGTGCAATCTACAGCGAGGTCGTTACCGCCAGGCTGGCCCAGGCCGGCGACGGCTCATGGCAAGCCTTCATCATGCCGGTAGTGGTGATGTGTTTTGCGGGGCTTTGTCTGTTGGGGGCGTATTGGCTGGGTTATCGGGCGGTGGGTGATATCTGGGTGGTCACGGTGGTTTCCGTCACTTCGTTATTGCTGCTGGAGCCGGTCGTGATCTGGGTGCTGTTCCAGGAGTTTCCCGGACGAGGCGCATTGATCGGGTTTTGCCTGGGCGCCTTGGGCATGCTGGCCACTGTCTTGTTGTAGCTGCACGGTCTGGCCCGGCAATCACTTGTCGGGCCAGAGGCGGGGTTGTCGTTGGCAATACCTTCCACCGCCGCAACGGCGGCTGGGTTTTAACGCCGTGAAACGCAGCTCAGCAAAAAAGCTGGGCTACCGAAAGCAGGCAAATCACTTGAACAACCATTTGTGCACGAATTGGATGTTTCATTGCCGTCACCCTCATATACAGCTGCTGGTGAGTATGCCGTGGGCGATGTAGACAAACGCGCCAGGCCGTTCAAAGGTTGAAATTCCACCCTGGATCGCCAACAACACACGCAACTGTTGCAATCAGTATAGAGCCTGGAAAAAATTCTTCACGTTTGAGCGGATTCATCGGCCCAGCGGTCTCTGGTTACAACTATCTGCCTGGGGCCACTGCACTTTTCTGGATTTCTCCGCTCTATCCTTGTCCCAGCCCCGCCGATCCCCCGCGTGGGCAGATGAGCCAGATCGGGTGCCGATGGATCGCACGTTTCCTTGTTTCAACCTTCGACGGATTCGCCAGCCCTTGCTGCTGGCAGCCTTGCTGATGCTCTGTGCCGCCGGTTGCAGCCAGCAACAGGGCCGGGATATCGCCAAGCAGTTCAGCAATGGCAAGCCCGATGAGTTCTTCCAGACCAGTGTCGATCGCATGGCGACGCTGGGCATGCGCGACAACCTGCAGAGCTTGTATTTGCTGATGAACAAGCTCTATCTGCGCAATCCCAGCCAGTGGCGGCAGTCGGGGTACCCGGACGCTGTGACGGCAGCGCGGGAGATTCGCCAGGCCATCGAGCAACGTCGATCCCTGCCGCCACTGGGCGATCGTCGTGACCTGGCGGCGCTGAGTTATTCCTTGGGGCCGGACTTCAAGGGCGACCGGGTCGGCGCTTTCATCTATGCCATTGGCAGCATGATCGTTACCGCGCACGGTGGACGCACCGAGTTCTATATCACCGATTCGATCAACCCGCAGTTCGTCAGCAATGCCGCGCGTAATATCGAAAAGGCCACCTGGCTGCTGAGCAAGCGCCAGGATGCGAATGGCGTTCTGCTGCTGTTTTCCAACGAGATTTCGGAGGAGGGCAGCAACCTCAGTTTTGCGGTGGAGTTCGGCAAGATCGTCGCGCGCCTGGACCTGCTGACCCAGATGCTCGATGAACGCTACCGCCGTATCGGTTTGAACTATGCGCAGAGTTTGTTGCTGATGAACTTTCTGCCGGTGCAATAAACGGCGCAGCGTCAGCATAAAGGTGCGGTGTTTCCCTTTCCCACGTAGGAATCGGCCTATCTTGCCGCCCAATGCTTGAAACACCCCTCAGTCATCAATAGCCTCGGATTTTTCTGAAATGTGAGGCCTTTACCATGGGTAAGCGAAAAACGGTTTGGCCTACTGAAAGAGAAATTCGTTTGCGCTTTATCCTGTTTGCCGTGATCGATGCGGCGAGTGTTCAGGGTGTCTGCGCCGAACTGTTGTTGCCTGCGCACAAACTCTTGCGTGATTCGCCGACCGAGGCGCAGTTGCTCGATGCCCTGCGCGAGATTCTAGCGACAGATGAAATGGAGGGTTTCAGGCTTACACCAGGGTCGGAAGCCGATGAATTGATGCAAATGCTGATGCGACCTGAACGTTAAGCGTGTCCTGTTAGATCGTTTATTTCCATAACGTTGGTCGACATTCCTGGAACGAATATCCATAACGTCGTTTTGGCTCGCCTAACAAGCGCGCTGGATGCAATAGCGTCCAAATGTCAGCTATCACATCCAATGTCACTGTTTTATTCAACTAAGCTTCCCTCCGAACACCCATTCCTGCTGCTCTGCCGCCGTCTTGCGCCGCCGTTCTCCGGCTTTAGAATCGGCGCCAGAACTTGCTCATTTCCTGTCGATTACGGAGTTTCGAAGATGATGAATGCCATGCAGATGCCAATGAACACCGCCATGCCGATGATGCCGATGATGGGCATGCCGATGATGATGGCCACCCTGAAATGCGAAATGGCCGCGGATGCCATGATGTGCACCATGAAGCCGGCCGCCGGCATGGACATGGCTCAGTTCAAGACCAACGCCGAAATGATGGCGATGATGATGAACTGCGGCATGCCGATGATGATGCAGTGCGCCAACATGTCGATGATGTGCATGTCGGCCGATGCCATGGCCATGATGACCGGCATGAACATGATGCCGATGATGGGCATGCCAATGCCGATGATGAAGTGCGTGATGGAATGCACCCTGATGGGTGACAGCATGATGTGCAAAATGATGCCAATGCCGGGCATGAGCATGGACATGATGAAAAACTGCTGCATGCTGATGAACAAAATGATGAACGACTGCGCCATGCCGATGATGATGAGCTGCAACGGCATGCCGATGATGTGCTGCACCTGCTGATAGGTCCGGCGCACTAAAAAACGCCCCGATGATTCGGGGCGTTTTGCATTTCAGTCCAGGCGCTCTGGGTAAGTGATCACCAGGAAGGCCACCGCCTCGCTGTCTGCCGGGTTGCGGTAGCGGTGGGGCTGATCGGCGTAGAACAGGATCGAGTCGCCGGTAGAAAGGAGGTAGCGCTCATCGTTGACGCTGACCTCCAACACCCCTTGGGCCACCACCAGGTTTTCCTGGATACCGGGCCCGTGGCCTTCGGAAATTTCCTCGCCCAGCGCCCGCAGGCGGATCTCGTAGAACTCTGACTGGCGCGCCGTATCGTAGGGGAACAACGCTCGGCTGATAAACGCACCATCAGCACTGACCAGGCGCTTGCTCTGTTGCGCCGGCAGCACCTCCACCCCCTCAAACGCGCGGTCCTCCAGAAACGCCGCCACCGACACCTTCAGACCCTTGGCAATTTTGCACAGCACCTTGATCGACGGCACGCTACGCCCGGATTCGATCTGCGCCAGCATCGCCCTGCTCACGCCACAGGCGCGCGCCAATCCATCCAGGGACAAATGGCGTTTACTGCGCAGGCGTTGCAGGTTGTGGGCGACGCACTGGCTGATCACATCGTCGTCAGTGCTGGGCTTGGGCAGTGGTTCAGGTGGTTCGGGAATCACGTGCAGGGAATTCATCGGCCTTACGCCCGGCGGGTATCGCTGGACGAGGCGGCTTGAGCGGTAAACACCGCCAGCCCGGCACGCGCTGCGTACATCACCCACATCAACTCGGCCGCTGCACGCGCTTGGCGGCGTTTACGGTGGAGAGTGAAGTCGATGACGGTGGCGGATACTGGCATGGGGGCGATCTCGGGGTGCGTGGGTGACTCAGTCACTCCACAGTAATGCGTGGTGGTTATTTCTTTAAATACTGAGTTTGCATGTGGTAATTCGATTTTGGACTTAGCAAATAATCTCGATCCGACCCTGTTGTCGGAAGGGTCTGCTCCGTTAATAAGGAGTGACCTGGCGGGCGTCCCAGCCTTCCCACCACGTGCCCCCCCGAATTCCAAGGACCTGCCCGATGCTGTTGCGCCACCCTCCGTTGCTGTTTGCCGCCCTGACGTTAAGCTCGCTGGTGCATGCCGAAGACCTGCAATTGGCCCCGGTCGAAGTCACCAGCAGCGAAGCCAGCGCCGGTGAAGTGGCCGAGGCGCAGCTCAAGAGCGTGCCCGGCGGCACCAATTACATCGACATGAACAGCGTGCAGCAGGGGCGGGTGAGCACCAACGAAGACGTATTCAAGTACCAGGCCGGGGTGTACGCCAAGGCGGCGAACAACGAAGGGGTGAAGCTCTCGATTCGTGGCTCGGGCCTGAACCGCAGCCCCGGTTCCCATGCCTCCGGCCTATACGAAATGTTCGACGGCCTGCCGCTGACCGGCCCCGGCGGCACACCTTATGAGCTGAAAGACCCGTTGTGGCAAAGCCGCGTCGAGGTGCTGCGTGGCGCCAACGGCTTTGACCAGGGCGCCTTGGCCCTCGGCGGCGCCGTCAACTACGTGACGCGTACCGGCTACGACGCGCCCAAGCTGCAACTGCGCTATGAAGCGGGTAGCAAAGGTTATGCCCAGAGCGAAATCAGCTCGGGCCAGGTGCTGGGGGATGCCGACTACTACATCAGCCTCACCGACTCCGAGTCCGACGGCTACCAACGGCAGAGTGCCGCCACCGGCAAGGGCGTGGCCGCGAACTTCGGCTACCGGTTCAACCCGGACCTGGAAACCCGCTTCTACTTCCGCTACCGCGAAACCACCAACGACACCCCTGGCAAACTCACGCGCAGCCAGATCAGCCACGACCCACGCGCGGCCAACAGCCTCAACGCCGCCCGCGATTCCAAGCGCCTGCAACCGGGCTCCACCTGGATCGCCAACAAGACCACCTTGCAGCTGGATGACAATGCCCGGGTCGAAGTCGGCCTGGCGTACCACGACTACCCGATGGACCTGCGCGAAGGCACCAATCGCCTGAAAGTCGCCTACACCGATATCAGCAGCACCCTCAATTACATCCGCCAGGACACGCTGTTCGGCCACGACAGCAAAACCACCGTCGGCCTGCGCACCACCCAGGCGATGCCCAACAACGGTGCCTCGGAATACGTGCGCACGCCGGCCGGCAACACCGCTGGCTACGCGCCGGGCACCAAGACCCGTGACTACAGTTACCTGGGTTCCGATACCGTGCTGCACATCGGCAACGACCTGGAACTGGCCCCCGACTTGTGGTTGACCACCGGCCTGGCGGCGATCTATACCCGTCGCGAAACCCGGGTCACTTATCCCGAAGGCCAGGCACCGCTTAGTCAGCACGATTGGGACTACGCCCCGCGCATCGGCCTGCGGTATGACTTCACCCCGCAACTGCAGGTGTACGGCAACCTGAGCCGTTCGGTCGAGCCGCCGCATGCGTGGTCGATGATCTGGGGTTCCAACAAATACTTCCCCGCAGGCAGTGGAGCGGCCACCGGCCTGCAGCGCGAAGGCGTGAGCCTGAAAAACCAGACCGCCACCACCCTGGAAATCGGTGGCCGTGGTGAAGCATGGCTCGGCCAGTGGGACCTGGCGCTGTACCGCTCCGAAGTGCGCCATGAATTGCTCACCGTGGAGACCCAGGCCCAGACGTCAACCAGCAACGCTATCGTCGCTGAAAACAATGCCAGTCCGACGATTCACCAGGGCGTGGAACTGAGCCTGTTGAGCCCGTTGTGGGAGGGCGGCCGCAACGGCCGGCTCACCCTGCGCCAGGCCTACACCTTCAGCGACTTCCATTACCGTGATGACGACCGTTTCGGCGACAACACCTTGCCGGGCATCCCCAAGCACTACTATCAGGCGCAAGTGCGTTACAGCCATCCGACCGGTTTCTACACCAGCCTCAACACCGAGCATTCATCAAAAGTGGCGGTGGACTACGCCAACTCCTACTACGCCGCGTCCTACACCCTTCTCGGCGCCACCTTCGGCTACGACGCCCCCCAGCAGGATTGGCAAGCCTGGGTCGATCTGCGCAACCTCACCAACCGCCGTTACGCCAATACCGTCACGCCGGGGTATGACGATAAAGGCTTGGATGTCGCGCGTTCCACCCCGGCGGATGGCCGTGGCATCTACACCGGCGTCTCCTGGAGCTGGCGCTGAGCCCTTGCCCAAACCCCGTTTTACTGGCATTGTCTGCGCAATTGGTAACTCTTCCCATTTGAGATCTTTTTGCGCATGCATGACATTCCGGCCGCGCTGGGCGATTCCGCCCGGCAGCAGACCCTCACGGCGATGTACAGCGAGCACCACGGTTGGTTGCATGGCTGGTTGCGCAAGAAACTTGGGTGTTCCCAACATGCTGCCGACCTTGCCCATGACGCGTTCATTCGCGTCTTGATGCTGGCCGAACCCCAACAGATCAAAGAGCCGCGCGCGTTCCTGGCCACCACGGCAGGGCGGTTGCTGATCGACGGCGCCCGCCGCCGTCGCATCGAAAAAGCCTACATGGAAGCCCTGGTGATCCAGTGCGAAGACGCCGGCATGCCCGACCCGGCGGCGATTCATGTGGCGCTGCAAGCCCTGGAGCGCATCGCCGAAATGCTCGCCGGGTTGCCGGCCAAGGCGCGCGAAGCGTTTCTGTTGAGCCGCCTCGATGGGCTGACCTACAGCGAAATCGCCACGCGCCTGGACGTGTCCTCCAGCACCGTCAAAAACTACATCTCCAGCGCCTTGGTGCACTGCTACCACAGCCTGCACCCGGCAGACCCGCTGGCATGAGTTCCGAACAGATCATCCAGCAAGCGGCGCAGTGGCTGACCCGCCTGCACGACGAAAACGTCACCGAAGCCGACCGCCAGGCGTTCAACACCTGGCGGTCGGCCGACCCGCGTCACGCCGTGGCCATCGAACGCATGGGCGCACTCTGGGGCAGCCTCGATACGCTGCCGGCCAAACCCGCACGCATGGCCCTGAACCGCGCATTCGCCCCACGACGTCCGCGCGGTGCGCAGGTGGTGGGTTTGCTTGGCGTAGTCTTGTGCGGCTGGCTGGGCCTGCAACATCTGCCGGTCTGGATGGCCGACCAACGCACTGGCGTTGGCGAGCGCCGCCAGATCGCCCTCGAAGACGGCAGCCAGTTGCAGCTCAACAGCAATTCGGCGGTGGACGTGAAGTTCGACGGCCATCAACGGGTCATCGAACTGCTGCAAGGCGAGCTTTGGGTGGACGTGGCCAAGGATGCGCAACGGCCCTTCGTGGTACGTACCGACCAAGGGACGGCTACGGCATTGGGCACCCGTTATCTGGTCAAGCGTGCGGCAGACGGCACCACGGTGGTCACGGTGATTGAATCCACCGTCGCGGTCCAGGGTGATGCCAGTGACGGTGTGAAGGTCACCGCCGGCCAGCGTTCGGTCCTCGATCACGGTCGCGCCCAGCCGCCGCAATCCATCGGCAACAGCGACCCGGACGCCTGGACCCGTGGCCTGCTCAAGGTCAACGACCAACCCCTGGGCGAGGTGCTGCAAACCCTCGCCAGCTACCGCCACGGCATGCTGCGCTTCGATCCCCAGGCCCTGCAAAACCTGCGGGTGTCCGGCGTGTTCAAGCTGGATGACACGGCGGCGGCGCTGTCGTCACTGGCGGACAACTTGCCGATCCAGGTGGAGTACTTCACCGACCTGCTGGTGGTGGTCAAGCCGCGCTAGCTTTCGTGCTGGCGCAGGCGCTTGTACAAGGTGTTGCGGCTCACCCCCAGCTCCCGCGCCAGGTGGGAGATGTTGCCGCCGGCCGCCTTCAAGCGCTGGTTCAGGTCGATGCTGTCATCCAGGTATTCACTGGCGGGCAGTGGCGGCTCCACCTTCAAGTCCACAAAAAAATCATCCGGCAGATGTTCCGCGCGGATCGGCTGTTCTTCAGCCATGGCCAGCGCCACCTGCAACACGCTGCTCACCTGACGCAGGTTCCCCGGCCACGGATGCTGCTCAAACAGCGCCAGCACTTCGGCGCTCAGGCCCGCCCATTGAGTCGGCTCGCGGTGTTGCTGCCACAGTTGCTGGAACAGTGCCTGCTTGTCGGTGCGCTCGCGCAACGGCGGCAGTTCCAGGGTCAAGCCGCCGATGCGGTAGTACAGGTCCTCACGGAAACGCCCGGCCTGTACCAAGTCCCGCAATGCGCGGTTGGTGGCCGAGATGATGCGCAAATCCACCGGGAACAACTCGCTGCTGCCCACCGGCTGCACGCAACGTTCCTGTAGCACCCGCAGCAGACGCGCCTGGGTCGGCAGGGGCATATCGCCGATTTCATCGAGAAACAGCGTGCCCTTGTCGGCCTTGCGGATCAGGCCGATGCTGCCTTTCTGATTGGCGCCGGTAAAGGCGCCTTTTTCGTAGCCGAACAGTTCCGATTCCACAAGCTCAGCCGGAATCGCCGCACAGTTCACCGCGATAAATGCCTTCTGGCTGCGCGAACTGGCCTGGTGCAGGGCTTTGACGAACACTTCCTTACCCACGCCGGTCTCGCCGTGGATCAGCAGCGGAATGTCCTTCTCCAGTAAACGTTCGGCCTGGCGCACGGCTTTTTCCACGCGCACGTCGCCGAAGTGCAAGGTCTTGAGGCCAATCGGCGCGGGCTTCGGTGGCGTCGGTTCGGTGAACACCCGTGCCTGCACCGATGTCTGTTTGGGGCGTCTCAGCAAGCACTGGAAACGGTTGCGTCCCGCGGCTTGCAGAGAGAAGGGCAGCCCTTCTGGCTGGTTCAACAGCTCCAGCAATGACACCTTGAACAAACTGTCGATCATCACCCGCGACAAGCTGATGCCCAGCAGGTTGTCGGCACGCCGGTTGGCCGACAGCACCTGGCCGCTCTCATCAAAAATCAACAGGCCGGCCCACTGGCTGTCGAGGTTGCTCAGGCCGGTGTTGAAGGTCAGTTGGAAGTGCTCACCGCGAAACAGGTTGAGGATCAACCGGTTTTCCACGGTCTGGCTCATCATCTTGACCATGCCCAGGGTGTGGGAGGGCGGCAGGTAGCTGTCGCTGGACACATCCAGCACCGCGATGATCTCGCGCTGGGCGTCGAAGATCGGCGCCGCCGAGCCGGTCATGAAACGGTTGGCCTTGAGGAAGTGTTCATCGTGCTCGATATGCACGGCCTGGGCACACGCCAGCGCGGTGCCGATGGCATTGGTGCCGCTGGAGCGCTCCATCCAACTGGCGCCAGGGTTGAAACCGCGCGCCAGCTTGGGCTCGATAAAACGCTGGGTGCCCCAGCTGGTCAGCACCTGGCCCTGGTTGTCGGCCAGCATGATCAGGCAATTGGAATTGCTGAGGATGTTCTCGTAGTAGGGCAGCACTTCCTGATGGGTGGTCTGCACCAGCGAGTGCTGGCTTTCCAGCAATTGGCTGATGCCCTCGGCGGGGAGTTGGTCGAAGCTGGGCGTGCTCTGGTGGTCCAGGCCGAAGGCGCGGCAACGGCGCCAGGATTCCTGGATAAGGGTGTCGTGAGCCAAGGGTTCGGCCATGGGCGACCTTCTGCTTTTTATTGTTTTTATGGGGCCCCGCAGGCGCGGGGGCCTAATTAGTGTTGTTCAGTACTGTTCATTGTCAACCCCCTGAGTGTTCAGTTGTTCAGCCAGGGTTGTTCATTTCTGTTCACTCCTGAACATCGAATTCTTGCCATTTCCTTGTGGATCAAGCACCTGACGGTTCTGGCACGAAACTCGCTCTAGCTGATTGCCAGATTCATTCCAATAATAAAAAAGGTCGTGTCATGTCATTGACCCTGGAAAATGTCTCCCGCGTTGTCGAAGGCCAGACCTGGATCGACGACGCCACCCTGCGTTTCGAAGCCGGTTCCTTCAACGTCCTGCTCGGTCGCACCCTGTCCGGCAAGACCAGCCTGATGCGCCTGATGGCCGGCCTGGACAAGCCCAACAGCGGTCGCATCCTGATGAACGGCGTGGATGTCACGCAAAAACCGGTGCGCCTGCGCAACGTGTCGATGGTGTACCAGCAGTTCATCAACTACCCGACCATGACGGTGTTCGAGAACATCGCTTCGCCGTTGCGCCAGGCCGGTGTGTCCCACGAGGTGATCCAGAGCAAGGTGCTGGAAACCGCAAAAATGCTGCGCATCGAAAAATTCCTTCAGCGCCACCCGCTGGAACTCTCCGGCGGCCAGCAGCAACGCACGGCCATGGCCCGCGCGCTGGTCAAGGACGCCGAGTTGATCCTGTTCGATGAGCCGCTGGTGAACCTGGACTACAAACTGCGCGAAGAACTGCGTCAGGAAATGCGCGAGCTGTTCGCCGCGCGCCACACCATTGCCATTTACGCCACCACTGAGCCCAACGAAGCCCTGGCCCTGGGCGGCACCACCACCATCCTGCACGAAGGCCGGGTGATCCAGAGCGGCAAGGCCGCCGAGGTGTATCACCAGCCGCAGACGGTGCTGGCCGCCGAGCTGTTTTCCGAGCCGCCGATCAACCTGATGCCGGGGCGCATCAGTGGCAATGAAGTGAGCTTCGCCAATTTCGTGCACTTCCCGCTGAACGTCGACCTGCGTCCCATTGGTGAAGGCGAGTTCCGTTTCGGCGTACGCCCCAGCCATATCAGCCTGGTGCCGAGCAACGATGACGACCTGGAGCTGGCGGTCACCGTGGAAGTCGCGGAGATCAGCGGTTCGGAAACCTTCCTGCACGTGCGCAGCGAGCATTTCCTGCTGGTGCTGCACCTGCCGGGGGTGCACGAATACGACGTCGATGCGCCGATCCGCGTGTACATCCCCACCCATAAACTGTTTGTGTTCGATGGTCAGGGCCGTTTGGTCCAAGCCCCCGGACGCCGTGTCGCGAGGGTTGCCTGATGGCCGAGATCCATTTGCAGAACCTGGCGCATAGCTACAGCCCTACGCCGAGCGGCCCTGAGGACTACGCCATCCGGGAAATGAACCACGTGTGGGAGCAGGGCGGGGCCTACGCCTTGCTCGGGCCGTCGGGCTGCGGCAAGTCGACCTTGCTCAATATCATCTCCGGCCTGCTCAGCCCGTCCGAAGGCCAGGTGTTGTTCGACACCAAAGTGGTCAACGACCTCACCCCGGAAAAACGCAACATCGCCCAGGTGTTCCAGTTCCCGGTGGTGTACGACACCATGACGGTGTTCGACAACCTAGCGTTTCCGCTGCGCAACCAGGGCATGGCCGAGGCGAAGATTCACAGTAAGGTGCAGGAAATTGCCGAAGTCCTCGACCTGCAAAACCTGCTGAGCAAAAAGGCCCGCAACCTCACCGCCGACGAAAAACAGAAAGTCTCCATGGGCCGTGGCCTGGTGCGTGACGACGTGTCGGCAATCCTGTTCGATGAACCGCTGACGGTGATCGACCCGCACCTCAAGTGGAAGCTGCGGCGCAAGCTCAAGCAGATCCACGAGCAGTTCAACATCACCATGGTCTACGTCACCCACGACCAGTTGGAGGCCTCGACCTTCGCCGACAAGATCGCGGTGATGTACGGCGGGCAGATCGTGCAATTTGGCACGCCCCGTGACCTGTTCGAACGGCCGAGCCACACCTTTGTCGGCTATTTCATCGGCAGCCCCGGGATGAACCTGATCGAGGTGCTGGCCGAGGCGGGCGGGGTGCGCTTTGCCGGCACCCATCTGCCGTTGTCCGAGGCCCTGCAGCAACGCATTGCCAACACCGATTACAAGAAATTGCAGGTGGGCATCCGCCCGGAATTCATCCACGTGTGGGACGAGCACAACCCTGACGCGCTGCAGGCCGATGTCACACACCTGGAAGACCTCGGCACCTACAAGATCATTACCCTCAACCTGGATGGCGCCATGCTCAAGGTGCGCCTGGCCGAAGACAAACCGGTGCCCGAAGGCCAGGCCTCCATCAGCTTTCCTGCGCAGTGGCTGATGGTGTACGCCGACGATTACCTGCTGGAGGTGCAGCCATGAACAAGGTGCAGAACAACAAGGCCTGGTGGCTGGTGTTGCCGGTGTTCCTGCTGGTGGCGTTCAGTGCGGTGATCCCGATGATGACCGTGGTCAACTACTCGGTGCAGGACATCTTCGACCAGTCCAGCCGCTACTTTGTCGGTGCCGATTGGTACAAGCAGGTGTTGCTCGACCCACGTTTGCATGACTCGCTGCTGCGCCAGTTCATCTACTCGGCCTGCGTGCTGCTGATCGAAATCCCGCTGGGCATCGCCATCGCCCTGACCATGCCGACCAAGGGGCGCTGGTCGTCGCTGGTGCTGATCATCCTCGCCATTCCGCTGCTGATCCCGTGGAACGTGGTGGGCACGATCTGGCAGATTTTCGGCCGTGCCGATATCGGTTTGCTGGGGTATAGCCTCAACGCCTTGGGCATCAGCTACAACTACGCCGCCAACACCATGGACGCCTGGGTGACGGTGCTGGTGATGGACGTATGGCACTGGACGTCGCTGGTGGCGCTGCTCTGCTACTCAGGGCTGCGGGCGATTCCGGATGTGTACTACCAGGCCGCGCGGATTGATCGCGCATCGCCCTGGGCGGTGTTCCGACATATCCAGTTGCCGAAGATGAAAAGCGTGCTGCTGATCGCGGTGATGTTGCGCTTTATGGACAGTTTTATGATCTACACCGAGCCGTTCGTCCTCACCGGCGGCGGGCCGGGTAACGCCACCACGTTCCTGAGTCAGACGCTGACCCAGATGGCTGTAGGCCAATTCGACCTGGGCCCGGCGGCGGCTTTCTCGCTGGTGTATTTCCTGATCATCCTGTTGGTGTCCTGGCTGTTCTACACCGCCATGACCCACTCCGACGCCAACCGCTGAGGCCGCCAACATGAGCAAGCGCAAGGTTATCCCGCTGCTGATCTACATCCTGTTTCTGCTGGTGCCGATCTACTGGCTGCTGAACATGTCCTTCAAGAGCAACACCGAAATCCTCGGCGGGCTGACGCTGTTTCCGCAGGATTTCACCCTGGCCAACTACAAGGTGATCTTCACCGATCCGAGCTGGTACACCGGTTACCTCAACTCGCTCTACTACGTAAGCCTGAATACGGTGATCTCCCTGAGCGTGGCGCTGCCGGCGGCCTATGCGTTTTCGCGCTACCGCTTCCTGGGCGACAAGCACCTGTTCTTCTGGCTGCTGACCAACCGCATGGCGCCGCCGGCGGTGTTTTTGCTGCCGTTCTTCCAGCTGTATTCGTCGATTGGTCTGTTTGACACGCATATCGCGGTGGCTTTGGCGCACTGCCTGTTCAACGTGCCGTTGGCGGTGTGGATCCTGGAGGGCTTCATGTCCGGGGTGCCCAAGGAAATCGACGAAACCGCCTACATCGACGGCTACTCGTTTCCCAAGTTTTTCGTGAAGATCTTTATCCCGTTGATCGGCTCCGGCATCGGCGTGACCGCGTTTTTCTGCTTCATGTTTTCCTGGGTCGAACTGCTGCTGGCGCGCACCCTGACCTCGGTCAACGCCAAGCCCATCGCGGCGGTGATGACGCGCACGGTCTCGGCGTCGGGTATCGATTGGGGCGTGCTGGCGGCGGCGGGGGTGTTGACTATCCTTCCCGGCATGCTGGTGATCTGGTTTGTTCGCAACCACGTGGCCAAGGGCTTTGCCCTTGGCCGGGTCTGAGGAGTCGATGATGGAATGGATGGCCTGGACCACCCCCACCGCGCTGTTCTTTGGTGCCATAGCCCTGATCCTCGCGGGCATGACCACCTGGGAATTGCGTTCGCCGAGCATCCCTCGGCGCGGTTTGTTACCGATCAGCACCACCCGTGGTGATCGTTTGTTTATCGGTCTTCTCGGCAGCGCCTACCTGCATTTGCTGGTGATCGGCGCTACCGACTGGAGCATCTGGGTGGCGTCCGCGCTCTCCCTGGTATGGCTGTTGAGTGTGATGCGTTGGGGCTGATGCCCTTGTGAATAAACAACCTGGAGGTCTCTATGTTGAATAAGAACAATAAGCTGCGACATAGCATTTCATTGGCCGCCGTACTGGCCCTCAGTGGTTTGAGCGCTTCGGCCTGGGCCGATGCGTACGAAGATGCCGCGAAAAAATGGATCGGCAGCGAATTCAAACCGTCCACCCTCACGGCTGAACAGCAGCTTGAGGAACTCAAGTGGTTTATCAAGGCGGCGGAACCGTTCCGTGGGATGAAGATCAACGTGGTGTCGGAAACCCTCACCACCCACGAGTACGAGTCCAAGGTGCTGGCCAAGGCCTTCAGCGAAATCACCGGGATCAAGCTGACCCACGACCTGCTGCAGGAAGGCGACGTGGTGGAGAAGCTGCAAACCCAGATGCAGTCCGACAAGAACATCTATGACGGCTGGGTCAACGACTCGGACCTGATCGGTACGCACTTTCGCTACGGCAAGACCGAATCCATCACCGACCTGATGGCCAACGAGGGCAAGGACTACACCTCGCCGACCCTGGATATCAAGGACTTTATCGGTATCTCCTTCACCACCGCGCCGGATGGCAAGATTTACCAGTTGCCCGACCAGCAGTTCGCCAACCTGTACTGGTTCCGCGCCGACTGGTTTGAGCGCGCGGACCTGAAAGCCAAGTTCAAGGAAAAATACGGCTATGACCTCGGCGTGCCGGTGAACTGGTCGGCCTATGAAGACATCGCCAAATTCTTCAGTGAAGACGTCAAGGAAATCGACGGCAAGCGCGTGTATGGGCACATGGACTACGGCAAGAAAGACCCGTCCCTGGGCTGGCGCTTCACCGATGCCTGGTTCTCCATGGCCGGTGGCGGCGACAAGGGCTTGCCCAACGGCTTGCCGGTGGACGAGTGGGGCATTCGCGTGGAGGACTGCCACCCGGTCGGCTCCAGCGTCACCCGCGGCGGCGACACCAACGGCCCGGCCGCCGTGTACGCTACCCAGAAATACGTGGACTGGATGAAAGCCTACGCGCCACCGGAAGCGGCAGGCATGACCTTCTCCGAATCCGGCCCGGTGCCTTCCCAGGGCAACATCGCTCAGCAGATCTTCTGGTACACCGCGTTCACCGCCGACATGACCAAGCCGGGCCTGCCGGTGGTAAATGCCGACGGCACGCCGAAATGGCGCATGGCGCCGTCACCGGTCGGACCTTATTGGGAAAAGGGCATGAAGAAGGGCTATCAGGACGTAGGTTCCTGGACCTTCCTCAAGTCGACACCTGAGAAGCAAAAACTCGCGGCGTGGCTCTACGCGCAGTTCGTGACCTCGAAAACCGTCTCGTTGAAGAAAACCATCGTCGGCCTGACGCCGATTCGTGAGTCCGACATCAACTCCCAAGCGATGACCGACATGGCACCGAAGCTCGGTGGCCTGGTGGAGTTCTACCGCAGCCCGGCACGCGTCGAGTGGACCCCGACCGGCACCAACGTGCCGGACTACCCACGCCTGGCACAACTGTGGTGGAGCAACATCGCCGCCGCCGCCAGCGGCGAGAAAACCCCGCAGCAAGCACTGGACAACCTGGCCAAGGAACAGGACGCGATCATGACGCGCCTGGAACGCTCCAAGGTGCAACCGGTGTGCGGCCCGAAAATGAACCCCGAGCGTGACGCGCAATACTGGTTCGACCAACCGGGCGCGCCGAAACCGAAACTGGCCAACGAGAAGCCGAAAGGCGAGACCGTGGCTTACGGCGACTTGCTCAAACAGTGGGAGGCTGCGCGCAAGTAATTGCGTTGAGTGAGGGAAAAGAAGAACGGCACGCTTGTGTGCCGTTTTTTTCGTTCGCTGGTTGGGCTGCATTTCATCAGGAGGTCCAAGACAGTGCAGCAAGTTGCGACTAAACTGCTGCGTATTCATACAGGAGATTCTCTGATGGGTGTTCCACTTTCCCCTATCGTTTCCGAATTTGAGACCGAGGAGCAGGCGAGTCGCCATGATCTCTGGTTCCGGGCAAAAGTCGAAAAAAGCTTGGCCAATCCTGGCCCCGGCGTACCTCATGACGAAGTGATGGCGCGGGCTGAGGCAATCATTCTGGAAGCGGAGCGCAAACAAAGGGCTAAGGCCTGATGCTGGGGGTTGTTTGGCTTGATGAAGCCATTGCCGACCTGATTGATATCGTTACCTTCATTGCCGCAGAAAACCCAAGCGCTGCAAGACGTCTCAAGAATCGCCTTGAGAGCGCGCCTTTACCGTTGACTGAACATCCTTACCTCTATCCCAATGGTCGAATACCGGGTACCCGCGAAGTCGTGGTGCACCCTAATTATGTATTGGTCTATCGAGTGACGGCTGAACGGATAGAGATCATCAACGTCCTGCATGCCCGTCAGGAATATCCCTGATTTATCCTTCGCGCCGCCTGGCATCCCCCAGAATCCGCGCCGTATCCCTCGCCGGCGGCAACCCGAACACCCGCGCATAGTCCCGGCTGAACTGGGTCGCGCTTTCATACCCCACCTCAAACGCCGCACTGGTCACGCTGCTGGCACTGGCCACCATCAACGTGCGCGCCTGCAGCAGCCGCACACGTTTCTGATATTGCAACGGGCTCAGGTTGGTCACCGCCTTGAAGTGTCGGTGAAATGCCGAAACGCTCATTGCAACCTTCTGCGCCAACGCCTCCACACGAATCGGCTCGGCATAGTCACGCCGGATCCACTGGATCGCCCGGCTGACCCGCGCCATGGCCGTGTCCGGCGCGGCAATCTCGCGCAACATCCAGCCGTGCGGGCCTTGCAGCACGTGGTAGAGGATTTCCCGTTCATACGCGGGCGCCAAAGCGGCAATCGCCACCGGGTCGCCCATCAGGCGCAGCATGCGCACCCAGGCATCCATCAAGGCGGGCGTGACGGCCGCCACGGAGAAACCGGCTTCCTGTTCGCAACGCCCGTTGGGGGCCGGCAGGTCATTGAGCAGGGTGGTCAGCACGGTCGGATCAAGCGTCAGGCTCACCGCCAGGTAGGGTTCGCCCGTGATCGCCGGGTTCACCACGCCGACTGCGGGTAACTCGATGGACATCACGAAATACGTCGCCGGGTCGTAATGCAGCGTGCGGTCGCCCACAGTCATGCACTTACTGCCCTGCAGGATCAGGTTGATCATCGGGTCATACACCGCCGCCAGCATATGCTCGGGAATCGCGCCCTGGACCATCGCCACGCGCGGGATGCCGGTCTCGGTGCGGCGGTTTTCGGCCTTGGCAGCCAAGGCGCGCAGTTCGATCAATTGAGTATTCATGGTGGCCATGCTGTGCCTTGCGTTGAGCCTTGCGCAAGCAAAAAGCAGAAACAGGCAAGATTGGAGTAGGAACGGCTGCGTCGAGGAGTGGGGCGATGGCTACTGTGGTGACTCAACTTTTCAGCAGTGGAGCAGGCCATGGGCGTTATCGTGATTACCGGAGGCAGCCGTGGGATCGGTGCCAGTACCGCCGAGCTGTGTGCACGTCAGGGGCATGGCGTGATCCTCACCTTTAAGCGCAACCCGGATGCGGCACAGGCGGTGGTCCAGCGCATCGAGGCCAGCGGCGGTAAAGCTGTTGCGCTGGAATTGGACGTTGCGGCTGTCAGCACATTCCCTGTCTTCCGTGAGGCGGTGACGCACGTCTTACACACCACCTGGGGCGCAAGCACCTTGAGCGGCCTGGTGAACAACGCCGGCTACGGCCTGTTCAACCCCCTTGAGTCGGTGACCGAGGCGCAGTTCGACGGCTTGTTCAATGTGCACCTCAAGGGGCCGTTTTTCCTGACCCAAACCCTGCTGCCGCTGCTGGAAGAACACGCCAGCATCGTCAACCTCACCAGCGCCACCACCCGCGTCGCGACGGCGGGCGTCGCGCCTTACGCCGCATTCAAGGGCGGCCTGGATGTGCTCACGCGCTACATGGCCAAGGAGTTCGGTGAGCGACGTATCCGCGCCAATGCGGTGTCGCCCGGAGCGATTCGCACCGAACTGGGCGGCGGCTTGAACGATGAATTCGAAGCGCTGCTGGCCGGGCAAACCGCCCTCGGCCGTGTAGGCGAACCGGAAGATGTGGCACGGGTTATCGCCCTGTTGCTGTCGGAAGAAGGTCGCTGGATCAATGCCCAGACCGTCGAGGTCGCGGGCGGCTACATCATCTGAATCAGGAGGCTCCACCATGCTCGATCATCTGTTTATTTCAGTGAGCGATATCCAACGGTCGATCCGTTTCTACGAAGCCACCCTGACGCCGCTCGGCATCACCGCGCGGCATGACTACGACGGCAAGGACGGCCCACCCGGCCATCCGGACCTGAAGGGCTTTGGCGCCCACGGCCGGATGTTCTTCTGGCTGCGCGAAGGCGTGGTGGAAGGGCGAGCGGTGCATGTGGGCTTCGTCGCCAATAACCGCGCCGAGGTGGAAAACGCCTACGCCGCCGCCCTGGCCAACGGCGCCACCGACAACGGCGCACCGGGCGCACGCCTGCACTACGACCCCAACTACTACGCGGCCAATGTCCTCGACCCGGACGGCTACAGCCTCGAATTCGTCTACAAGAACTGGCAGCACACCCCATGAAAACCCTGATGATCTACGGCGCCACCGGCTACACCGGACGCATGGCGGCGCACCACGCGAAAACACTCGGACTCAACCTGGTGCTGGCCGGCCGCAACGCCGAGCGCCTGGCCTCCCTGGCCGCTGAGTTGGACGCGCCTTACCGCGTGTTCACAGCGGATGCCGCCCAGTTGGACGGCATCGACGTGCTGCTCAATTTCGCCGGGCCGTTCGCCCAGACTGCCGGACCGCTGATGCGCGCTTGTATCGTCAATGGCACTGACTACCTGGACATCACCGCCGAAATCAACGTGTACCGCCTTGCCGAGCAACTCGGCGCCGAAGCGGATGTGATGTTGCTGCCCGGCGTGGGCTGGGACGTGGTGCCCACCGACTGCCTGGCCATGCACGTCGCCAGTCGTGTGCAGCAGCCGCAGTCGATAAAAATCGCCTTGCAGGTGCCCGGCGCGATGTCCCGTGGTTCGGCCCTGAGTGTCAGCGAGATCCTCGGTGCTGGCGTGATGGCGCGCATCGAGGGTGAACTGGTCGCCACACCGGACGCCCAGCCTCAGCACCTGGACTTTGGTGACGGACTCGCACTGTGTGCGCCGCTGTCGTTTGGTGACCTGGTGACCGCCTGGCACTCCAGCGCCATCCCGACGATCGCCATGTACGTGCACATCACCGGCGACGCCTTCCCCGAGGGCGACTTGTCGCTGCTGCCCGACGGCCCCACCCAGGCCCAGCGCGACGCCCATCGCGCACGCGCCGTGGCCGAAGTCACCGGCCTCGACGGCTCGGTGGCGCGCTCTGTGATCGAGACCGTCAACGGCTACAGCTACACCCCACTGGCCGCTGTGGAAGCGGCACGCCGGGTGCTCGGCGGCGAACGCCGGGCCGGTTTCGAAACCCCGGCCAAACTGTTCGGCGTGGGCTTTGCCCAGACGATTGCCGGCACCCAGATCATCGATTATTAATCGCCACAGGAATCGCCCCATGACGTCTACTGAGTTTCAAACCACCGTCGACACGTTCGCGGTGATCGACACCCTGCATCGCTTTGCTGCGGGCATCGACCAGAACGATCCGACCCTGCTGGCTTCGGCCTTCACTCAAAACGCCGTGTCGGATTTTCGTCCGGCGGCCGCCAAGGCCGGCTTTGAATACCCCGTGCTGGAAGGCCGCGACACCATCGTCGCCGCGCTGTCGGGTGCGCTCAGCCAGCTCGACACCACACACTCCGTGAGCAACGCGCGCGTGACGCTGGACGGCGACAGCGCCCGCCTGGACGCGCTGGTAGAGGCGCAACATGTGCCGCAAAGCGACCCGTCGCGGCACTACTTGATGAAGAACCGTTATGACGTTGAGTTGGTCAGGGAGGCCAGCGTCTGGCTGATCCAGCGGGTGACGGTGGATAACGTCTGGCGTTCGGGCGACCCTGCGGTGCTGGCGGGCGTTTAGGCCGCCTGCGGCTGAACCTGCAATACCCCCTCTACCTCCTTGACCAACCCACTGGCCAAAAACAGCGGTGCCAGGCGTTTGTGCAGTTGCGGTTCGACAAACTCCTTCACCGTGTCCAGCGCCAGCACACCGCTCAATGGCAACTCGGCCTTGGTGTAAGACAACCAGGCTTTCTTCAACGCTTGCAACACATCGCTGCCCGCCGTGGTGGCGAAGCGGCGGTGGGTGGGTTTGCCGTCGAAGGTGAAGGTGTGCTGGAACTCATAGCCGGTTTCATTCCCTTGGCTGGCCGTGCAGCGGATGCAACTGCATGGGCCGTCGCTGAAGGCGCTGCGCAGGTAGGCGTTGAAGTCCACCACGGGTTTGAGTGACAGGCGCTTATCCACCTCGAACAGGTCCCCGGTCATTTTTTCGTCAGTGTTCAACGTCCATTTCCTCGCAGGTTCGGCAGTATTTCAAAGCGCGGCACAATACCAGCCGAGCGCCTGTTTGTGGGGTATTTGCATAACAATAGACCCCGATATTCTTTTCCAGTCTTAAAAATCGCCGCTAGGCTCCATCACCTTCTTAAAAAACCGGCAGATTCCTATGACGTTCAAGCGTTCTTCCCTGACCTTGCTGGCTGCTGCAACCGCCCTGATCAGTATCGGCGCCCAAGCCGAAGGCAAGATCAGCATCGCCCAGCAATTCGGGATCGGCTACCTGATCCTCGATGTGGTGCGCGACCAGCACCTGATCGAAAAGCACGGCAAGGAACAGGGCCTGGACATCCAGGTGGAGTGGAACAGCATTTCCGGCGCCACGGCGATGAACGAGTCGCTGCTGGCGGGTGCGTTGGACGTGGTCTCGGCCGGGGTGCCACCGATGCTCACCCTGTGGGACCGCACCCAGGGCAAGCAGAACGTCAAGGCCATCGCCTCCCTCGGCTCGATGCCCAACTACCTGCTGACCAACAACCCCAACGTGAAAACCCTCAAGGACTTCACCGAGAAAGACCGCATCGCCGTGCCCGCCGCCGGCGTGGGTTTCCAGTCGCGCACCTTGCAGATCGAGACTGCCAAGCAGTTCGGCGACGCCAACTACAAGAAGTTCGACGACATCTCCATCAGCCTGGCTCACCCGGACGCGACCGCCGCGCTGATTGCCGGTGGTTCGGAGATCAATTCGCACTTCTCCAGTCCGCCGTTCCAGTACCAGGAACTGTTGAATCCCAACGTGCACAAGGTGCTCAGTTCCTACGACATCCTGGGCGGGCAGGCGACGTTCAACGTGCTCTACACCACGCAGAAATTCCACGACGAAAACCCCAAGACCTACAAGGCGTTCTATGACGCGCTGGCCGAGGCCGAGACAATTATCAAGGCCGACAAACCGGCTGCGGCCAAGGCCTATATTCGCGTAGAACAGTCGAAGTTGCCGTTGGACCTGGTGGAGAAAATCGTCCAGGACCCGGAAATCGACTTCACCATCGTGCCGCAGCGCACTTACATCTACGCCGAAAAATTGCAGGAACTCGGTGTGCTGAAAAACAAGGCCGCCAGCTGGAAGGACTACTTCTTCGAAGAAGCCCATGGCGGCAATGGCAGCTAAGCGGCAATCAAGCTGCGCTTGATCCAGTCATACAAGTCATTCCCCTCGCTCGACAATTCACTGTTGGCCCGCCGGCACAGGTAGTACTGGCGGCCATCATTGACCTCCCGTTCAAACAACTTCACCAACTCGCCACTGGCTACCAAGGGTGCCACCAGCGGCTCGCGCAGCAAGGCGCAGCCGAGGCCGGTGAGCGTGGCGGTGAGCGCCAGTTGGCCGTCTTCCAGCAACAGCCCATTCAGCGCCGTGGCGTCCACGTCGGCTGCTTCGAACCATTGGCCCCAGGTGCCGCGTTCTTCGTCGTGCAGCAGTGGCAGCTGGCTTAACGCCTCGGGCGAGTCGATGGGGCCGTGTTGCGCCAGGAAATCACGGCTGCAATAGGGCGTCACCGCGCCGGAGATCAGCGGCTCACTGTGATAACCCGGCCAATGCCCGGTGCCGAAGCGGATCGACAGGTCGGCCGCATCGCTGGGGTAACTGCGGTGGTTGGCGTAGGTCACGTTGATGTCCAGCGCCGGGTGGTCCTTCAGAAAATCCGCCAGGCGTGGGATGAACAGGTTGATGCCAAAGAGCGGGATCAGGCTGATGGTCACCTGGCGCGTGGCGCTTTTTTCGCGCACGTGCTCGGTGGCGCTGCGCAGTACGGCGAAGGCCGAACGAATCGCGCGGTAATACTCGCGGCCTTCATCGGTCAGCACCAGGTTGCGGCCCTGGCGCAAGGTCAGTGGCTGTTGCAGGAAATCTTCGAGCAAGTGCAGTTGATGGCTGATGGCCGAGGCGGACACGTCCAGCTCGCGCGCGGCGGCATTCACGCCGCCATGGCGCGCGAACGCTTCGAAGGTGCGCACGGCACGCAGGGGAGGGTCGTTGGCTAATTGTTCTGATTTATTCATGTATTGAATTAAATACTAACTTTTAATCTGAATAAAGAGCCATAAGTGCCGTATCTATGGCGTAAATGGCCTGTTATTCGTTTGATATATGCATATGACTTTCTGATATTTGATAAAAACAGAATAGATGCTTAGTGTGCCGCCCTTGCACGCACTGAGGTTTCTGGTCCTGATGGATGGGTTTATCCAACAACTGCTCAATGGCTTGATGACGGGCAGTCTCTACGCGCTGGTGGCCCTGGGTTACACCATGGTCTATGGCATTTTGCGCATCATCAACTTTGCCCACGGCGACGTGTTGATGATCGGCGCGTTGGTGGGGTTATCGGTGATCCGCCTGGTGCAGGCCACCTGGCCTGCGCTGCCGCCAGTACTGGTGCTGTTCTGTGCAACGGTGGTGGCCATGGCGTTTTGCGCGGTCCTCGCAGTGGTCATTGAACGCGTCGCCTATCGCCGCCTGCGCCATGCTCCGCGCCTGGCGCCCCTGATCAGCGGGATCGGCGTGTCGCTGTTGCTGCAAACCATTGCCATGCTGGTCTGGACCCGCAACCCACAGATGTTCCCGCAACTGCTGCCACTGGCGCCGATTGAAGTGTTGGCCGGAGCCTCGGCGCACCCGGCGATTACCAACGTCACGGCGCTGACCACCATTGCCATCGCCTTGTCGGTGATGGTCGCGCTGCTGGTGTTGGTGGAGCGCACGCGCTTCGGCCGGGCCATGCGTGCCGTGGCGGAAAACCCCCAGGTCGCCAGCCTGATGGGCATCAGCCCCAATCGGATTATCGTGATCACCTTCGCCATCGGCGGCGCCCTGGCAGCACTCGCCGGGATCATGATGGCCAGCAACTATGGCAGCGCGCATTTCTACATGGGCTTTTTGCCTGGCATCAAAGCCTTCACTGCCGCGGTGCTGGGCGGTATCGGCAACCTCAAGGGTGCCATGCTCGGCGGCCTGCTGCTGGGGCTCATTGAAGCCCTGGGTACCGGTTACCTGGGCGCGGCCACGAATGGCGTGTTCGGCAGTAATTACCAGGATGTGTTTGCCTTTATCGTGTTGATCGCGGTGCTGGTGTTCCGTCCTTCCGGGTTGTTGGGTGAACGTTTGGCGACCCGCGCATGATCAAGTCTCTCTCGCCTAATAAACGCGCCAGCCTTGGCTTGCTGCTGTTCGCCGTGGCCCTGGTATTGGCGCCTTGGATCGTCGGGCATGCCGGCGGCAACACCTGGGTGCGTACCCTGGACTTTGCCCTGCTGTACATCATGCTCGCCCTCGGCCTGAACATCGTGGTTGGCTACGCCGGGCTGCTGGACATGGGCTTCATCGCGTTTTATGCGGTGGGCGCCTACCTGGCCGCGTTGCTCTCGTCACCGCATTTGCTGCAACAGTTCCCGGCATTGGCGGCGCTGTTGCCGGCAGGGATGCACACCTCGATCTGGCTGATCTTGCCGTTGGGCGCACTGCTCGCTGCCGGTTGCGGCGTGGTGCTCGGCGCGCCGACCCTACGCCTGCGCGGCGATTACCTGGCCATCGTGACCCTGGGCTTTGGCGAAATCATCCGCATCCTGCTGCGCAACCTCGATCGCCCGGTGAATATCACCAACGGGCCCAAAGGCATTGCCCAGGTCGATCCGGTCAACCTGCTGGGCGTGAACCTCGGTCGCGCCCAGGAGCTGTTCGGCCTGCGCCTGCCGTCGGTCTACCTCTATTACTACCTGTTTGCTGCGCTGGTGGTGCTGATTCTGTTTGCCTGCATCCGCCTGGAGCGCTCGCGCATCGGCCGCGCCTGGGTGGCGATCCGTGAAGACGAAGAGGCGGCGCAGGCCATGGGCGTGAATACCGTGCGCCTCAAGCTGTTGGCGTTTGCCATCGGTGCGGCGTTCGGCGGGGTAAGCGGGGCGCTGTTCGCTTCGTTCCAGGGCTTTGTTTCGCCGGAGTCCTTCACCCTCAACGAGTCCATCGCCGTGTTGGCCATGGTGGTGCTGGGTGGCATGGGCCATATCCCTGGCGTGATCCTCGGCTGCGTGCTGTTGGCCGCCTTGCCCGAAGCCTTGCGCGCGAGCATGGGCCCACTGCAACAGGCGCTGTTCGGCCAGGTGTTGGTGGACCCGGAAATCATCCGCCAGTTGTTCTACGGCCTGGCGCTGATCCTGGCGATGCTCTACCGACCGGCCGGGCTGTGGCCCAAAGGAGTGGCACGATGAACGCACCCCTGTTGCAGATAGACCAGGTCAACAAGCACTTCGGCGGTGTTGCGGCGCTGACCGATGTGAGCCTGAGCATCCAGCCCGGTGAGATCTACGGGTTGATCGGTCCGAACGGCGCGGGCAAGACCACGTTCTTCAATGTGATGACCGGCCTGTACACCCCGGACTCCGGGCGCTTCCAGCTCGATGGCCGTGACTACCAGCCCACCAGCGTGCATCAGGTGGCCGAGGCCGGCATCGCCCGTACGTTCCAGAATATCCGCCTGTTCAATGCCATGAGCGCCCTGGAAAACGTCATGGTCGGGCGCCATGTGCGCACCCGCAACGGCTTGTGGGCGGCCTTGAGTCGTCACCGCCGCGCGCAGGAAGAAGAGGCGCAAACCCGCGCCCATGCCCATCGTTTGTTGGCGTATGTAGGCTTGGCCGGCTTTGCCCATTACCGCGCCGACAGCCTCAGCTACGGCCATCAACGCCGCCTGGAAATTGCCCGCGCCCTGGCCACCGAGCCACGCTTGCTGGCCCTGGATGAACCGGCGGCGGGCATGAACGCCAGCGAGAAAGTGCAACTGCGCGGCCTGCTGGAAAAGATCCGCGACGACGGCCACACGCTGTTGCTGATCGAACATGACGTCAAGCTGGTGATGGGCGTATGCGACCGCATCAGCGTGCTCGACTATGGCCAGGTTATCGCCGTCGGCCCACCCGCCGAAGTGCGTCAGCATCCGGCGGTGATCCAGGCCTATCTGGGAGCCAGTGCGCATGTCTGAAGCCTTGTTGAGCGTCGAGGGCTTGCAGGTGCGCTATGGCGCCATCGAAGCCGTCAAGTCCCTGGACCTGCATATCGCTGAAGGCGAGCGCGTCACGCTGATCGGCGCCAATGGCGCGGGCAAGTCCTCCAGCCTCAAGGCCTTGACCGGCTTGCTGCCGGCGGCCAAGGGGTCGATCCATTTTGCCGGGCAATCGATTCTCGGCCAGGCCCCGGAACAGCTGCTGCGCCAGGGCATCGCCATGGTCCCCGAGGGGCGCGGGATTTTCGCGCGCATGAGCGTGTTGGAAAACCTGCAGGCTGGCGCCTTTTTGCGCCGCGATAACGCGCACGTGCAGCGCGAAATGCGCCAGTTGTTCGAACACTTCCCGCGCCTGGAAGAGCGTCTGCACCAGTCCGCCGGGCTGCTGTCCGGTGGTGAGCAACAGATGCTCGCCCTGGCCCGTGCACTGTTGTCACGCCCGCGCTTGTTGATCCTGGACGAACCGTCCATGGGCTTGGCACCGATCATGGTCGAGAAGATTTTCCAGGTGATCGACGACGTCTGTCGCCAGGGCATGACCCTGTTGCTGGTGGAGCAGAACGCACGGCTGGCGCTGCAAGTCACCGACCGTGCCTACGTGATGGACACCGGGCGCATCACCTTGACCGGCCCTTCCCAGGATTTACTTGAACACCCCGAGGTGCGCAGTGCTTACCTCGGTGAATAAAACCATGACGCTACCGGACGCCCGGCGTGTTCCGACCCGCCCGACACTTAGCAGGAATAACCCATGAACACCTTGAAGAAAACCGCATTGATCGGCCTGACCCTGAGCAGCCTGGCCAGCGCCGTGGCCCAGGCTGACCAGACTGTGTTGATCGGCCTCGCCGGCCCGCTCACTGGCCCGTCGGCCCGGATCGGCAAAGACCTGGAAAACGGCGCGCAACTGGCCATCGACCAGGCCAACGCCAAGCACCCGAAGATCAACGGTGAAGCCGTGACCTTCAAGCTGGTGTCCGAAGACGACCAGTCCGACCCACGCACTGCCGTCACCGTGGCCCAGCGCCTGGTGGATGAAGGCGTGGTGGGCGTGGTCGGCCACTGGAACACCGGCACCAGCATCCCGGCGGCACGGGTTTACCATGACGCGGGTATCGCCCAGGTGGCGCCGGTGGCTACCGGTCACGCTTACACCCAGCAAGGGTTCGACACCAGTTTCCGCATCATGGGCCATGACGACGATGGTGGTCAGGTCGCCGGCGACTATGCCCTGAAAACCCTCAAGGCCCAGCGTATCGCCGTGATCGACGACCGCACCGCGTTTGGCCAGGGCCTGGCGGACCAGTTCGTCAAATCCATCGAAGCCGGTGGCGCCAAGGTGGTGTCCCGCGAATACGTGGACGACAAGACCATCGACTTCAGCGCGGTGCTGACCAATATCCGTAGCCAGAACCCGGACCTGATCTTCTTCGGCGGCGTCGACGCCCAGGCCGCGCCGTTGGCCCGTCGCATCAAGCAACTGGGGATCAAGGCGCCGCTGATGGGCGCCGGTGGTTTCGTCAGCCAGACCTTCCTGCAATTGGCGCAGAACGAAGGCGAGGGCGTGATCGCCCTGGAGCCGGGCCTGGCGATTGCGCAGATGCCAGGCGGCAAGGCGTTCGAGCAGGGTTACAAGGAACGCTACAAAACCAACATCGAACTGCACGCGCCGTTCGCCTACGACGGTGTGGGGGTGTTGGTGGCGGCTATCGAGAAAGCAGATTCGGTGGACCCGCAGAAATACCTGCCGGTGCTGCGCGCCATCAGCTATGAGGGCGTGACCGGCACCATCGCCTTTGACGGCGAAGGCAACTTGAAGAAACCGACGTTCACCGTTTACCAGGTCAAGGCCAATCAATGGCAGCCGGTGAGTGTGGCGGGCGGTCAATAATCGTATTGTCGGGTGCCTGCCGGGCACCCGATTCTGTGGAGCTGATGGAGGCACACAATGAGCAAACTGGAAGGTGAACTGGGCATCCTCGCCCGGCGGCGCATCGAGGCCGAAATCATCAAGCCGATCTACGAGATCCTCAAGCGCGAACAGGGCAAGGACTTTGCCGCTGCGGTGATCGGTGAAGCCGTGGGCAATGCCGCGATCCAGGCCGGCAAGCATTTTGCGTCGCTGGAAGAGCAGGGCGCTGACCTCAAGAGTTTCGTCGAGCTGCAAGTGCTGTGGGAGAAGGACGACGCGCTGAAGGTCGAGATCATCGCCAGTGACGCCGAGCACTACGACTACGACGTCAAACGCTGCCGCTACGCCGAGATGTACCACGAGATGGGCCTGGGCGAGATCGGCCACCTGCTGTCGTGCAACCGTGACGAGTTGTTTATCGTCGGCTACAACCCGGACATCCAGTTGACCCGCACCCAGACCATCATGGGCGGCGATCACCGTTGTGACTTCCGCTATCGGGCCAAACCCCATGAGTAAGCTGGCCCGTGTGAACGGCGAACGCCTGTGGGCTTCGCTGATGGAAATGGCGCAGATCGGCGCCACCGAAAAAGGCGGCGTATCACGCCTGGCGCTGACCGACGAAGACCGCCGTGGCCGCGACCTGTTCGTGCAGTGGTGCGAGGCGGCCGGTTGCAGCATTCGCGTGGACGCCATGGGCAATATCTTCGCCCGTCGCGCAGGGCGCTTCGACGATTTGGCCCCGGTGATGACCGGCTCCCACGGCGACTCCCAGCCCTTTGGCGGCAAGTACGATGGCATCTACGGCGTGCTTGCGGGCGTGGAAGTGCTGCGCACCCTGAACGACCTGGGTATTGAAACCGACAGGCCCATCGAAGTGGTCAACTGGACCAACGAAGAAGGCTCACGCTTTGCGCCGGCGATGATTTCGTCGGGCGTCTACGCGGGCGTGTTTGACCTGGAATACGGGCTGTCCCGTGAAGACAAAGCCGGCGTGACCATTGGCCAGGCGTTGCAGCAAATCGGCTATGCTGGCACCGAGCCGGTGGGCGGCCAAGCCATCCACGCCGCGTTCGAACTGCATATCGAACAAGGCCCGATCCTTGAAGCGCAGGGCATTACCATCGGCGTGGTCACCGGCGCCCAGGGCCAGCGCTGGTATGAATTGGAACTGAGCGGCCGCAGCGCCCACGCCGGCACCACGCCCATGGACCATCGCCTGGATGCCTTGCTCGGTTTTGCCCGGGTGGTCGAGGCCGTCAACGGGTTGGGCCTGGAGCAGGGCGCCGAAGGGCGGGCCACGGTGGGCATGGCGAATATCTTCCCCAACTCACGCAACGTGGTGCCGGGGCGGGTGTTTTTCAGTGTGGAATTCCGTCACCCGGACGAAGCGGTCTTGGCACGCCAGGACCAGCAGTTGCGCGATGCCGTGGCGCAGATTGCCGACGGCATTGGCTTGCAGTACAGCGTGAAGCAGATCTTCCAGTACGCGCCGATTGCCTTTGACGCAGGCTGTGTCGAGGTCGTGCGGGCGTCGGCGCAGGCGTTGGGCTATAGCCATCGGCCGATGATTTCCGGCGCCGGGCACGATGCCTGCTACCTGAACCAGGTGGCGCCGACGGCGATGATCTTTGTGCCCTGTGTGGATGGGTTGAGCCATAACGAGGCGGAAGACATTTCCCAGGAGTGGTCGACGGCGGGTGCGGATGTGTTGCTCCAGGCGATGCTGGCGAAAGCCTCAGCCTAGCGAAAGAACTCACCCGGCGTCGCCTCGAACTGCTGGCGAAACGCATTGATAAACGCCGAGGTGGATTCATACCCACACCCCAGTGCCACATCCGTTACCCGCTCGCCCTGCTCCAGGGCGGGCAGGGCGGTGAGCAATCGCAAACGCTGGCGCCACGCCCGAAAGGTCAGCCCGGTGTCGCTCAGGAACAAGCGGCTGAGGGTCTTCTCGCTCACCCCCAGCTTCTGGCTCCACTGGCCCAAGGTCGTCTGCTGCTCCGGGTGTGAATTCAAGCTGCGATAGATCTGGCGTAAACGCGGGTCCAGCGGCAGCGGCAGCATCAAGTCGACTTGCGGCGCCGCCGCCAGTTGGTCCAGCACCACTTGGGCCAAACGCCCATCCGGCCCATCCTCGGCATACTCCACCGGCAGTTCGCTGAAACTGCGGATCAACTCCCGCAGCAAACTGCTCACCTCCAGTACATGACAGCGCTCATCCGCCCAGGTGGTGACGCTGCAATCCAGGTACAGGCTGCGCATCTCCGTGTGGGGCGAACTGAACACGCGGTGCGGCATACCGGCCGGAATCCACACCGCGCGCTGAGGCGGCGCGACGAAGCGGCCGACACTGGTCTGGATCTCCAGCACCCCGGAAATCGCGTAGGACAATTGCACCCACGGGTGGCTGTGGCGACGGGTCAGCGCACGATTGGGCAAGGATTCGGTGCGTCCGTACACCGGCCGTGGCAGGCTGGAAAGCCCAGGCACACTGCGGCGGACGGTCTTGTCATGTCCTTTAGACGGCATTTACTGGCTCATTGGCGTTAGTCGGTAACAAGCCGTTACGTTAGAGTCGCGACGACGCTCTTGGCAACCCCCGGAAGATCCTGCTTATGACTCGCCCCCGTTTTCTGCCCGACAACTTCACCCTGACGCTGATCGCCACGGTGATCCTCGCTTCCCTGCTGCCCGCCAGCGGCCAGACCGCCGTGGCCTTCGGCTGGGTCACCAACCTTGCGATTGCGCTGCTGTTCTTCCTGCACGGCGCCAAGCTGTCGCGCCAGGCGATTGTTGCCGGTGCCGGGCACTGGCGCCTGCATTTGTTGGTGTTCAGCCTGACCTTCGTGCTGTTCCCGCTGCTGGGCCTGGCGCTCAAGCCGGTGTTGTCGCCGCTGATCGGCAAAGACCTGTACATGGGCATGCTCTACCTCTGCGCCCTGCCGGCCACGGTGCAATCGGCGATCGCGTTTACGTCGCTGGCGCGGGGCAATATCCCGGCGGCGATTTGCAGTGCGGCGGCGTCCAGCCTGTTCGGGATCTTCCTCACGCCGTTGCTGGTGACCCTGTTGCTCAACGTGCACGGCGAGGGTGGTTCGACCGTCGACGCGATCTTGAAAATCAGCGTGCAATTGCTGCTGCCATTCATCGCCGGGCAAATCGCCCGTCGCTGGATCGGTGAATGGGTCGGCCGCAATAAATCCTGGCTGAAGTTCGTTGATCAGGGCTCGATTCTGCTGGTGGTCTATGGCGCGTTCAGCGAAGCGGTCAACGAAGGCATCTGGCACCAGATCCCGTTGTGGGAGCTGGGTGGGTTGGTGGTGGCGTGCTGCGTGTTGCTCGCCTTGGTGCTGGTGGCCTCGACCGTCCTGGGCAAGGCCTTTGGCTTCAATCAGGAAGACCGCATCACCATCCTGTTCTGTGGTTCGAAGAAGAGCCTGGCAACCGGTGTGCCGATGGCCCAGGTGTTGTTCGCCGGGGCAACCATGGGCGTGTTGATTTTGCCGCTGATGCTGTTCCACCAGATCCAGTTGATGGTCTGCGCGGCGTTGGCCCAGCGTTATGCCAAGCGGCCGGAAAGCATTCCAGAAATGATGGGGCAGGTGGATCCTTGATCTACGTCACAGCCTTTGCCGAATAAGCTCAAGTAAACGTCGGGCCAGACGACTACCTTCTTAACTACCCAAGAAGGAGCGTCGACATGAACGTTAAACGTTTGTCACTGGTTACCGGCGTTCTTGCGGTATGGGCGGGGGCCTGCCTGGCGGCGCCCTCAGGCGTCATTCAATTTCACGGCAGTATTGTCGAGCCCAGTTGTAATACGGTCGCGCCGGGCGGGTCGACGGTGGAACTCAAAGGCTGCCCCCAGGCCCTGCGTGGCAGCCAGTTGGCGGTGCAGCCCGTGCGCACGGTGAAGGCGCTGGGCACTGCGCAGGCTAACGTCAAGTTGGTCGCCGACAGCAGTGATGGGCGCTATTACGACCAACGGTATGTGCTGGTGGACGCCCTCGGCAAGCCCATTCAATCGGGGGCCTACGTGGTCACCCTGAGCGCGCCGTGATGGGGTTGAGGTTGTTTTGAGCCGGATCGGCGTCAACAGCCGCGCCAGAAACCTATAGAATGCTCGGCGGCGGCGCTTGTCCTGGGTGGCCGTCTGATCATCGTCCGAGTACCGCGCCCTTCAATGAGCATTTCAGCCGCAACGCCCCAAGCCAACTGGCAACCGGTCATCGCCCTCGCGTTGGCCGCCTTTGTGTTCAATACCACCGAATTCGTGCCTGTTGGGCTGCTCAGCGCCATCGGTGCCAGCTTCGACATGCCCGTGTCCAGCGTCGGCCTGATGCTCACCATCTACGCCTGGATCGTGTCCCTGACCTCGCTGCCGGTGATGCTGCTGACACGTAACGTCGAACGGCGCAAGCTGCTGATCGTGCTGTTTTGCATGTTTATCGTCAGCCACATTCTCTCCAGTGTCGCCAACAGCTTCGGCCTCCTGATGATCAGCCGCATTGGCATTGCCTTGTCCCACGCCTTGTTCTGGTCGATCACCGCGTCCCTTGCAGTGCGCCTGGCGCCGGAAGGCAAGCAGGTGCAAGCCCTCGGCCTTTTGGCTACCGGTACTTCCCTGGCGATGGTCCTGGGCATTCCACTGGGCCGTCTGCTGGGCGAAGCCATGGGCTGGCGCACCACATTCCTGGTGATCGGCGCATTCGCCGCCGCCCTGGTGTTCTGGCTGGCGCGCACCTTGCCGCTGCTGCCGAGCCAGAATTCTGGCTCCCTACGCAGCCTGCCGCTGCTGTTCAAGCGCCCGGCGCTGGTGGCGTTGTACGTGCTCACCGCCATGACCGTGACCGCGCAGTTCACTGCCTACAGCTACATCGAACCCTTCGTCGAAGGCGTCGCCGGCATGAGCGGCAGCGCGGTCACCCTGATCCTGCTGGTGTTCGGCGGCGCGGGCATCATCGGCTCGCTGCTGTTCAGCCTGGTGCACCGATTCAACCCGCACCTTTTCGTGGTCGGCGCGGTATTCATCCTCGCCGCGTGCCTGGCACTGCTACTGCCGTTGAGTGGCGCAGAATCCTACCTGGTGGTGTTGAGCGTGTTCTGGGGCATGGCGATCATGGGTTTTGGCCTGGCGATGCAATCCAAGGTGCTGGTGCTGGCCCCGGATGCAACCGACGTGGCCATGGCGATGTTTTCCGGTATCTACAACATCGGCATCGGCGGCGGCGCCTTGATGGGCAGTTGGGTCGGCAGCCAGTTTGGCTTTGCCTGGATCGGCGCGGCGGGCGGGTTGCTGGCGGCGCTGGCGTTGATTGGGTATTGCCTGGCGATCCGCCGGTTTGGGCAAGGTGTGTCGCGAGCCTGAGTCAAAAGCCCGCGCCAGCCACCGTTGGGCTAAGGCGCCAATGCATTCAACACATGCACAGGGTCATTGTGGATGGCCCTCAACAGCGCTTTGGCCGGCCCTGTTGGTTCCCGTCGCCCCTGTTCCCAATTACGCAGTGTGCCGATTTGAACATCGATCATCGCCGCGAATTTGGCTTGAGTCAGGCCGGTTGCCTTACGGATTTGTTTGACTTGAAGCGCGTCAACAATAAATTCGCGAGAGGGCTGACGCTCGCCTCGGACTATTTCGTCCATTTGTTGCACGCTTTCCATCAGCTCATCAAAAAATTTGCTCATGGTTATCTCCAGTGTTCGATGACGGCTTTCAAGGCTTTGCGTTCATCGTTTGTCAGATCTTGCTGTTCGTTTTTCGAATAAATCATCAGTAAGGCGATTTTTGACGCAGTGACAAAGTGGTAGTAAATCACCCGCGCACCACCGCGTTTGCCGTGGCCCTTTGAGGCGACACGTATTTTTCGGATGCCACCCGTACCTTCAATCACATCTCCCGCGCTTGGGTTCACCATCAACGCTACCTGCAAGCTCAAATAGGTATCGTGATTCATGAGTTCCGTTACACGCCGGGTAAAAATTGGGGTTTCAATAAAAATCATAGCAAATGTACGCCATTGACTCAGTCGTCGGCAATGCTAGTGCAGTCAGACAGCTGGATCATCTGTTCAGTTGTAAGCGGGTTTTAGATCAAAGACCCCCTATTCATTCTCCAGACGTTAAACGTTCAAAAGCATTAATCCAGACAAGTCTTACACAGCAATTTGATACCCATTGCTACCGTCCCCCACGACCGCCCACGGTCTGTGGTGACGGCACTTGAACAGCAATGGAGTCGATTGTGCAAAAGCGTTTGACCGCCGAGTTTATCGGTACTTTCTGGCTGACGTTTGGCGGCTGTGGCAGCGCCATCCTGGCGGCGGCTTTCCCGGAGCTGGGCATTGGGTTTGTCGGCGTTTCGCTGGCGTTCGGGCTCACGGTGCTGACCATGGCCTATGCGGTGGGCGGTATTTCGGGTGGGCATTTCAACCCGGCGGTGACCTTGGGTTTATGGGCCGGGCGGCGTGTGGCGGGCGGGGATGTGCTGCCGTATATCGCGGCGCAAGTTGCCGGTGCGATGGGCGCGGCGGCCGCCTTGTACCTGATTGCCAATGGGCAGCCGGATTTTACAGTAGGTGGTTTTGCCGCCAACGGTTATGGTCCATTGAGCCCTGGCCACTTCGACATGAAGGCCGCGCTGCTCGCAGAGTTCATCGCCACGTTTTTCTTCTTGTTCATCATCATGCGTGTGACCGCACCGGGCGCGGTACCTGGCTTTGCGCCGATTGCGATTGGCTTGGCGCTGGCGCTTATTCACCTGGTGTTGATCCCGGTGACCAATACCTCGGTGAACCCTGCACGCAGCACCGGGCCGGCGTTGTTTGCCGGGGGCGAGTACCTGGCGCAGCTCTGGCTGTTCTGGCTGGCGCCGATGGTGGGCGGGGTGATGGGGGCCTTGGCGGCGCGTTCGTTGGGTGAGGACGATAAAAAAACGCCCGCCTAAACATCATCGGCGGGCGCTCGGGAGTGACCGGGGCAGCAAGGAGTGAGCTGGCCGGTGTAGGACGTTCGGGGATCAGGCCACCGGGATCAACGGGTCAGCCGCCGCCAGCGCCACCACACGATCAGCGGCCGGTGGGTAGATCCACACGGTGTTGATCTGGTGCTTGAGGTCCTTGGCTTCCTGGCCGACCAGTTTCAGCTGGCGGTCCCAGCCTTCGGTGAACACCGCGCCCCAGGCACCAAGGTCGAGGCAGGTCACGTACTTGGGCTGGCTGTAGGTCATCGGCGCGACGCCGATCAGGTCGGCGGCCACGTTGTTGCCGGCATAACGGCCCAGGGCGATGGCGTGCTGGCAGGACATGCCGGCGAAGTTGCCCAGGTCATCGGTGGCGGCGTAGGCCACGTCGCCAGCGGCGAACACGTCAGCCTGGCCCTTGACCTTGAGGTTGCCGTCCACATGCAGGCGGCCCTGGGGATCGCGGGTGCCGCTGACCTGTTCGGTGAGCGGGTTGGCGCGAAAGCCGATGGTCCAGATCACGGTTTTGGATTCGATCCGTTGCCCATTCGCCAGGGTCACGCCGCCGGCATCCACCGAGGCGACCGAGGTGTTGAGCACCCAATCCAGGCCCAATTCCGTGCTCGCTTCGATGATCGATGGGCGAATGCCATCGCCCATGGACGCGGCGATCTGCGGGCCACGGTCGACCACCACGACGCGAATGTCAGCCTTGTCACCCAGTGCTTCACGCAGGCGCGCCGGCATTTCGGTGGCGGTCTCGATACCGGTAAAACCACCCCCGGCGACCACCACGGTATTGCGCGCTGCGCTGTCAGGCAGGTTCTTCAAGGCCTTGATATGCGCTTCGAGGCGCGTGGCGTCTTCGATCTGGTCTACATCGAAGACATGCTCGATGCCTGGCATCTGCGGGCGATTCAGACGGCTGCCAGCGGCCAGCACCAGGCGGTCGTACTGGATGGTGGTGGAGGTGCCGGCCGCGTTGCGGTAGGTCACTTGCTTGCCGTTTTCGTCGATGCTGTCCGCCGCGCCTTCAATGAACTTTACGTTCACCGCGTCGAACAACGGGCCCAGCGGCGCCATCATGGTGTGCACGTCGGGTTCGTAGAAACGTGGGCGGATGCGCAGTTCCGGTTGCGGGGCGAGCAGGCTGATCTGCACGTCGTTGCGGTCATGTTTGTCCAGCAGGCGGGCCGCGCTCAACGCGCTCCAGACACCACCGAACCCTGCGCCAATAATAAGAATGTGCTGTTTCATGGTTTGCTCCTGGAGAGGCGTTGTTGCGTGAGTGGGACTGTGTGGAGCCAGACTATCCAGGTGGCCTGCCTTGAACACTGCTACCTAGGGTCAGTGCAGGCATGCATAGGTGTGAGGCGGCTATACCAAGGTATTAGCGGCCCAGCACATCGGCGAGACAGGCCATCAGTTGGGCGCAGGAAAACGGCTTGGGAAAGAACGCAATCGGCGGCGGCAATGCCGGGTCGATGCTGGGCGGCGGGCCGGGGTAGCCGGTGATGAAAATCACCGGCAGTGAGACGCCATCGGCGTGCAGGGTTTCGTAGAGCTGGATACCGCTGAGGCCAGGCATCTGGATGTCGCTGATCAGGCAGGCGGTGGTGCGGGGGGCATCCGAGCCGAGGAAGGCTTCGGCATTCGCATAGAGCCGGACGCTGTAGCCGTTGGAGCGCAGCAACCCATCCAGTGCCAGGCGAACGGACTCATCATCATCGACGATGGCAATTATCTTCGTGTCGGACATTTCGTTACCTGGAGGCTATCGGGCTGCACATGGAAGCAACCCGCCATCACCCCACGATACGCCGTCCACACCGGCAACATACTATACGTGCGTATACCCAGCCTGCTGCTTGACCGGGATGCCGAGGGCCTGGGCCATACGCACCAGATCAGCGAAAGAGCGCGCGAGCATCTTGCGCATCGCCTGGCCGCGATGGATCTTCACGGTGATTTCACTCAGGCCGATCTCGCCGGCAATCTGCTTGTTCATCAGCCCGGAAACCGCCAGCGCCATCACCGTTTGCTCGCGGGGGGTGAGGGTGGCGTAGCGGCTGCGCAGTGCATCGTCACCGCGCTCGGCTTCACGCCGGGCCTTGTCCCTGGCGTGGGCGGCGCATACCGCGTCGATCAGGTCCTGCTCGCGGAACGGCTTGGCCAGGAAATCCACGGCACCGGCTTTCATCGCGCGCACGGTCATGGCGATGTCGCCGTGGCCGGTCATGAACACGATGGGCAGATTGATCCGCGCCGCCACCAATTCATTCTGAAAATCCAGGCCGCTGGTGCCTTGCAGGCGTACGTCGAGCACCAGGCAACTGGGCAGGTCGGGGCGTGGGAAATGCATGAACTCGGCGGCCGAAGCAAACAGCTGGACCTGCAGGCCCACCGAGCGCAACAGGCTGCCGAGGGATTCGCGCAGCGGGCGATCATCATCGACGATATACACCCAGGGTTCCTGGCTGATCACGCGGTTCATCGGGTGAAGGTCGTTCATGGGGCCTCCTTGGCCAACAGTGGCAGTGAGCAGGTGAATGCGGTGCCCTCGCCGGGCGTGCTGGCGGCCCAGAGGCGGCCGCCGTGGAAGTCGATGATCGAACGGCAGATCGACAGGCCCATGCCCAGGCCGTCGGGCTTGGTAGTGAAGAAGGGTTGGAACAAGGTCGGTAGGTCCTTGGCGTCAATGCCGATGCCCTGGTCGGCCACTTCGAGCAGGACATTGTCGCCGTCTACCCAGGTGCGCACCCGCAGCAGGCGCTGGCGCGGGGCGACGGTTTCCATGGCGTGGCAGGCATTGATGATCAAGTTGATCAGCACCTGTTGCAGCTGCACGCGGTCGGCGTTGATCTGTGCGTCGAGCACGCCCAGCTCCACGCGGCTGCGCACCTTATGGCGCGACAGTTCGTGCTGCACCAGGCCCAGGGTTTCATTGACGATGGCGTCCAGCGACTCGGGTTTGCGCAGCGGGTCGCACTTGCGTGACAGCGCGCGAATGCGGCTGATCACCTCGCTGGCGCGGCAGGCGCTGGAGACGATGCGGTCCAGAGACTGGCGGGCTTCATTGAGGTCGGGTTCGGCGCGGTCGAGCCAGCGCCGACAGGCTTCGCCACTGCTGGTGATGGCGGTCAGCGGCTGGTTCACTTCATGGGCAATCGAGGCGGCCAATTCGCCCAGGGAGGTGATACGGGTGACGTGAGCCAGTTGGCTCTGCGCATGGAACAACGCCTCTTCGGCGAGCTTGTCGGCGGTGACGTCCTTCACCGCGCCCAGGTATTCGAAATGCCCACGGCTCTCGACGGGGCTGGCGATCATATGGATATGCTTGACGCGTCCATCCGGCATCAGCAGGCGGTGCTTGACCTCGATCAGCGGCTCGCGGTTCAGGGCCTTGGCGAAGACCTCGCGGGCCAGGTGACGGTCGTCGGGATGGGTGCGCTCCAGCACCATTGCTGCCGTGGGCGTCTGCTGGTGTGGGTATTCGAAGATCCGCGCCAATTCCTCGGACCACGACATGGCATCGCTGTCGCCACGAAAGCTCACGCTGCCGGTCTGGCTCAGGCGCTGTGCGCCCACCAGGTAGGCCTCGTTGTGCCGCAGGCTGTCCGCTGCGTACTTGCTGCGCAGGGCAAGAAAAGTGATGGCGGAGAGTGCCGTGAGGCAACGAAAGAAACCGGTGATCGATTCCCAGCGCTCATAGTTGCCGTTGTAGAGAAACAGCGCAGTGAGCAGCGCGATGGAAAACAGCGCGACGCCAATCACCACATTGATCGAAAACAGGTTGGCCGCCATCAACAGCAGCGTGATGTAAAGCAGCGTCGGCGCCCAGTCGGTATGGGTTTCGGAATTGATCACGAAGATGCCGCTGGCCACGACCAGCCCGACCACCCAGCCCAGGGCGTTGATCGCCGGGGTCGGGCTGATGCCGAACGCTGCGCGTGCGTGGGTCTGTCGGGGGGTGAATACCAGCCGGTCCCAGAGGCCGGTCAACCACGACTGTTCGCGGCGCGCGCTCGCGGGAACGGTAGTTTTCATGGCGTTCGGGCACTCCATTGGTGTTATCGAGGGTGGAGCAGGGGTCACTCACTTTAAAAGCATCCGTTCTCACCGAGTAGGACACAAAACCCTGAAATCCTGCCAAGCCCTCTCTGTTGCAAGCAGCGCGGTCCTTGTGGTGAGCGAGCTTGCTCGCGCTGGGGCGCGAAGCGGCCCCAAAACCAGGCCCTAGGGTTTATCTGGAAAAATGCGGTGGTCTTACTGGGGCCGCTTCGCAGCCCAGCGCGAGCAAGCTCGCTCACTACAAAAAGCCCACTCACCACAGGGAGTGTTTTCCATCCAAAGCCCTATACGCAGGTATGACCACCTTGACCCCAGGTAGGAGAGACGCCCGGCCCGCGCCGCCATAACCTGAGGCCTCTCACTCCTCTCCAAGGCCCTGCGGCCGGGTGGCTAACATGATGAACAGAAATGACCTGCGTCGTGCTGACATCAATCTGCTGGTGGTGTTCGAGTCGATGATGCATGAGCGCAATGTCAGCCGGGTCGGCGAGAAATTGTTTCTCGGCCAGCCGACTATCAGCAGTGCCCTCGGCCGCTTGCGGTTGATGTTCGATGACCCGCTGTTCATTCGCGCTGGGCGGCTGATGCAACCCACGTCCCGTGCCGAGGAAATCTTCAGCAACCTCGGCCCGGCGCTGGACAGCATCGCGGCGGCGCTGAGTCGCTGCCAGGCGTTCAACCCGGCGACCAGCGAGGCCACTTTTCATATCGGCCTGTCCGACGACGTGGAATACGCCTTGCTGCCCAGCCTGCTGCGGCGCCTGCGCATCGAGGCACCCAACATGACCCTGGTGGTGCGCCGCGCCGATCACTGGCAGATGTCGCAACTGCTCACCAGTGGAGAGATCTCCCTGGGTATCAGCCACACCCTGGAACTGCCGGCCAATGCACGCCGCAAAAGCCTGCGGCCGATGCGCCCGATGCTGCTGCGCGCCGATCACCGGCCAGGGGACGTGGGACTGGACGAGTTCTGCCAACGGCCCCACGCGGTGGTGTCGTCCATGGGCAATGTGATCGATGACTCCGACCGTGCCCTGGGCCTGATCGGGCGCCAGCGCAAAGTGGTGCTCACCGTGCCGCAGTTCAGCGCGTTGCCGGTGCTGCTGGCCGACAGCGACATGCTCGCCATCGTGCCCGACTATGTGGCTCGCGCCATGGCCGGAGTGGGTGGCCTTCGTGCGCAGTGTGCGCCGCTGGATTTGCCTGAGCAGGAGTTGGCGCTGGTGTGGCGCGGCACCACCCATAACGATCCGGGGGAGCGCTGGTTGCGGGCGCGCTGCAGTGTGTTCCTGGGCGAACCGGTGGTGCTCGCGGTGGCCAGTTGATGAACCTCTACACCCATCCCTTGCTGCTCGGCGGCGTGCTGATCCTGCTGGACTTGGTATTGTGGCAAGGCCTTGGCCCGGCGCGGCGTACCTTGCGCAGCGGGTTGCGCGTGCTGGTGTTCGCGCTGTTTTGCTGGGTCATGGTGGCGGCCGGCATCAGCCCCTTGCAGCCACCGCCTTGGCCGGAAGACGCGGTGCTCAACCTGATGGCGACCGTGCTGGGCATCGGCTGGTGGTTGTTCGCCGCACGCACCCTGACCGTGATCCTCGGCCACGGCCTCACCACTCGTGTGGGGCAGAGCGCGCGCTTGCTGCATGACGTGCTGGGGGCGGTGATCTTCCTGGTCGCCATCGTCGGCGCAGCGGCCTATGTGCTGCAACTGCCGGTCAAGGGCCTGTTGGCGACCTCGGGCGCCATGGCGATCATCCTCGGCCTGGCGCTGCAAAGCACGTTGAGCGACGTGTTCAGCGGCATCGTGATCAACACCACCAAGCCCTATCAGATCGATGATTGGGTCAGCATCGATGGGGTTGAGGGCAAGGTGCTGGACATCGATTGGCGTTCTACTCATTTGCAGACGGAAGCGGGCAGCACCGCTGTGGTGCCCAATTCCCTGGCGGCCAAGGCCAAGATCCTCAACCACAGCCGGCCGGGCGGGGCGCATGGCGTCAGCGTCAGCCTGGCGGTGCCCAGCGGCATCGCGCCTCGCCTGGCACTGGAGGCCTTGGAAAAAGCCTTGCAGGGGACGCACGCCTTGCTGCCGGGGCCCAAAGTCTCGATCAAGAGCTCGCAACTGGAATTCAACGAATACGAACTCAAGGGCTTCGTCGCCTCACGCTCGGCGCGCAGCGGCGTGCGTAACTTGATGTTTGACCTGGCCCATCGACACCTTGAAGCGGCTGGACTGACCTGGGGTGAAGGCTCCAACACCAAGGCTTGGAGCCGCCAGCGGCAATTGCTGGAGGAAGTCCGGGTGATGCGTGCCCTCAGCCTTGAGGAGCGTGACCGCCTGGCCGAGGCCATGACCCCCGTGGACTTCCAGGCCAATCAGGTGCTGTTGGCCTTCGATGAAGTCGCCGATAGCCTGATGATCATCGCCACGGGCGTGGTGTCGGTAGCCATCCATGATGGTGACCGCGTGGTCGAAGCCGGTCGCATGGGCCCCGGCGAAGTGATGGGTGAGGAGGGCATCTTGGCGGACGGGCGTTCCCGTGGGCAATTTCGCAGCCTCACCAGCGGGCGGTTGTTCCGCATCGAAAAATCACTGCTGGGCGCGCAGTTGCAGCACAGCAGTGATTTGTTGATGGCATTGGATCGGTTGCAGCATCAGCGCGAAGACCTTCGCGAGGCGGTGGTGCTGAAGAAACCTGCGCCGGTCAAGAAAACTGGTTTGCTGCGGTGGCTCCAAAAACACTGATCCACTTGTGGTGAGCGAGCTTGTTGTGGTGACCTTTTTTGGGGGTGAGCGGGCTTCTTGTGGTGAGCGGGCTTGCCCCGCGCTGGGGCGCGAAGCGGCCCTAAAACCAGCCGCCTCGGTTTATCTGGAAAATGCGGTGATCTTATTGGGGCTGCTTCGCAGCCCAGCGCGGGGCAAGCCCGCTCACTACAACAATTCAGATCCCCTCAACAACCTAGCGGGAAAACCGCTCCCGATACTCCCGTGGAGAAATCGTCAGGTGACGGTGAAAGGTATACCGCATGCGCTCCTCATCGCCGAACCCACACAGCCGGGCGATCTGGTCGATATTGCGGTCCGAGTCTTCCAGCAGCCGGCGTGCCGCTTCCATGCGGAACAACTCGATGGCCTTGGCCGGTGTGCGCCCGGTGCGTTGCTTGTAGACCCGCGCAAAGTTGCGCGGGCTCATCTGCGCCTGGTGCGCCAGACGCTCCACGGACAGGTCCGAGTCCTGCAAGTTGTCGGCAACCCACAGGTGCAGTTCATCGAAACCCGCGCTGTCATCGGTCTGTGCCTGCAACAGTTGGCTGAACTGCGCCTGCCCGCCGGGGCGTTTGAGAAACACCACCAGCTCGCGGGCCACCTGCAACGCCACATCGCGGCCGCAGTCGATTTCGACCAGGGCCAATGCCAGGTCGATCCCGGCCGTCACGCCGGCCGAGGTCCATACATTGCCCTGCTGGATAAAGATCGCGTCCATGTCCACCACGATGGCCGGGAAGCCGTGCTTGAGCATGTCGCACATGGCCCAGTGGGTGGCGGCGCGGCGGCCGTCGAGCAAACCGGCCATGGCCAGCAGGAAGGTGCCGCTGCACACCGAGGCGGTGCGCCCGGCGCTGGCCGAGGCGATGCGCAGCCATTCGACCAGTTCTGTATTGGCCGCCATCGCCTGTTGAATGGCCGGCGCGCCGGGTACGATCAGGGTGTCGATGGGCGTGTCAGCCAATTGCCCGAGTGCCACCGTGTCTACGCTCAAACCTTCGGCGGTCTGCATCAAGCCTCCAGCCAGGCTGGCGGTGTGCATCACGTAACCCGGCAAGCCGCGTTCGGCCATGGCCTTGGTGGCGGCCCAGAACACGGTCTGGGCACCGGTCAGGTCGAGCAGGCCCATTTGCGGATAGGCCAGGAACACCAGGGTACGCGGCTGAACGAGTGGAGCGATCGGTGACATGGGGGCGGTATCCTGGAGACGGGGAGCAAGGCTCAGCCGTTGTACCACTTACCGCACTCCTTGCTCACCCCCTCAAGGCTTCCAGGTCTGCACATCCTTGGCATCCACTGCCTTGGGCAGCAGTCCTGCCTTGAAGAACGCATCGGCGATTTTCTGCTGCTCGCCCAGTTGGTCGAGCGTTACCGGTTGCACTTGGTAGCTGCGGTGCGCATTGGCCGCTTCAACGGTAGCCACATCCAGGTTGCCCCACAGCGGGCCGAGTATCTTGGCCGCATCCTGCGGGTTGGTTTTCACCCACTGGCCGGCTTTTTCCAACTGCTCATACACCACCTTCAACACCTCAGGATGCGCCTTGGCGTAAGGCGTGCCGGTCAGGTAGTAACGCTTGTAACTGGCCAAGCCGGCGCCGTCGGCCAGGGTCCGTGTCGGCAGTTGGCGCTGCACGCTGGTGAGGAAAGGTTCCCAGGTGACCCAGGCGTCCACCTTGTTGTTCTCGAACGCCGCCCGACCATCAGCGGGGGTCAGGTATGCCGGCGTAATATCCGAAAACTCCAGGCCCGCCTCGGCCAATGCCGCGATCAGCAAATAGTGGGTGCCCGCCGCCTTGGTCACGGCGATTTTCTTGCCTTTGAGGTCCGCCAGTTGCTGGATCGGCGAGTCCTTGCGCACCACGATGGCCTGGGCTGAAGGCGAGGGTGCTTCCTGGGCGAAGTAGGTGAGTTTGGCCTGGGCGGCCTGGGCGAAGATCGGCACGGTGTCGGCCACGTCGGCACTGATGTCGACGTTGCCCACGTTGAGCGCTTCGAGCAGCGGTAGGCCGCTGGGGAACTCATGCCAGCTCACATCGATATTGTCGGCCTTGAGGGCTTTTTCCAGGGTGCCCTGGGTTTTCAGCAGGGTGATCAGGGTCGAGGATTTCTGGTAGCCGATGCGCACGGTTTCCTGGGCGTCGGCGCTCACGGCGACAGAAAAGGCCAACAACCCGAGTACCGCGGCGAGGGGACGACGTATGGACATGGCGAGCTCGATCTTCAACGAAATAGTGTCGAGCTTAGAGTTCTAAAAACCATTCGTTAAATACTCTTTCGATCTTAGCTTAGGGCGCTTTTCCCTGGATCCGACGAATTGGGCATAACCATAGAATTATAAGATTCTTTCATCATTTCTCGTCGTTAATATAATCGAATGAGTTTTTCTGCCAGGCCTTACGCGGTTTTTTGGCATATGCAGCTCCTTCTATTTCTCTCACGCCAAGGCCTTCCATGACGTTCAAGAAACTTATCGTTGCCGCCAGTCTGCTGTTCGCCGCGGCGGCGGCCCAAGCCGAGCAAACCCTGGACATCAGCTACCAGCGTTCGTCCACCTTGTGGATCCTGCTCAAGCAAAATGGCCAGTTGGAACAGCGCCTCAAACCGCTGGGTTTCACCGTGAACTGGCATGAATTCAGCACCGGTTTGCTCAGTTCCTTGAACGCCGGCAGCGTCGACCTCCATGCCGATGTAGCCGATGCCTTTGCCCTGTTCACCCAGGCCGCCGACGCGCCGTTGACCTACTACGCCCAGGAAAACTCCTCGCCCGGTGCCCAGGCGATCATCGTGCAGGACACATCGTCGATCCACAGCATCGCCGACCTCAAGGGCAAGACCGTCGCCGTTTCCAAGGGCTCGGGCAGCAACTATTTGCTGATCTCGGCCCTGAAAAAAGCCGGCCTGACCCTGGCCGATATCACCCCCCGTTACCTGGAAGCGCCGGACGGTGGCGCCGCCTTCGCCAATGGCAGCGTGGACGCGTGGGTGATCTGGGACCCGTTCCTCGCCACCCAGCAACTGGACCACCACGTGCGGGTGATTGCCGACGGCAAGGACGGCCTGGCCGACTACAACCGCTTCTACCTGGCTACGACGAAATTCGCCAAGGCTCATCCGGACGTGTTGCAGGTGACCTTCGACACCCTGCGCGAGACCGGCCAATGGGTGAAGGCCCACCCCAAGGAAGCTGCCGAAATCCTCGGCCCGCTGTGGGGCAACATCGCCCTGGCCACGGTAGAGCGCGCCAATAGCCGCCGCAGCTACGACATCATCCCGGTCAAGCTGGAAAACCTCGCCGAGCAACAGCGCATTGCCGACACCTACTACGCCGCCAAGCTGATTCCCAAGCCGTTGAAGGTCAGCGCAATCACTGTGTGGACGCCAAAACCATGAGCCGTCAGATCCATTTATCCGCGTTCCTGTTGAGTGGGCCGGTGGTGCACAGCCACGCGGTGTGGCGTCACCCGGAAACGCTGGGCAATTACCTCGACCCCGAGTACTACGCACGGGTGGCCAAGGTGGTGGAGGAGGGGCTGTTCGACTTCCTGTTCTTCGCCGATCGTCTGGCCGTGGGCGACCAGATGGGCGGTTCCCGCGAGTTCGCCCTGCGCTACGGCGCCCAGGACGCCACGCGGCTAGACCCGTTGCCGATCCTCTCTTACCTGGTCGGCAAGACCTCCAAGCTGGGGCTCGGTGCGACCCGTTCCACCACCTATTACGAACCGGCGCACATTGCCCGTGAATTCGCCACCCTCGACCATCTGTCCAAGGGCCGTGCGGCGTGGAATATCGTCACCTCGATGAACGACAGCGAAGGGCGCCTGTTCGGCAAGGACAAGCACCTGGAACACGACCTGCGCTATGACCGCGCCGATGAGTTTGTCGAAGTCGCGCTCAAACTCTGGAACAGCTGGGGCAAGGACGCATTGAAGCTGGATCGCGAAAGTGGCGTGCTGGCGGACCCCGCGTTGATCCGTTCGGTGCAGCACCAGGGCGAGTGGTTCCGGGTTGAAGGCCCGCTGAATATTCCACGTACGCCCCAGGGCCGACCGGTGCTGATCCAGGCCGGTTCGTCCGGGCGTGGTCGGCGCTTCGGTGCGCGGTGGGCCGAGGCGATTTTCACCATTCACCCGCATTTGGCGGCGATGCGTGCGTTTCGCGATGACGTGCGTGCGCAGGTGGTGCAGCAAGGCCGTGAGGCTGACAGCTGCAAGGTGCTGACGGCGGTGATGCCGTTCATTGGGGGCAACGAGGCCGAAGCCCGGGCCAAGCGCGATAAACACAACGCTTTGGCGCGGCCTGAGTTGGGGCTGGTGACATTGGCTTCACAGTTGAATGTCGACCTGTCGCCATTCCCGCTTTCGGCGACGCTGGCCGAGATCGCCCAGTCGCCGCTGATTCACCCGGCCGCCGCCGAAAAGCTGTTGATGCAAGGCCCGGACACCACCCTGGAACAACTCGGGCGCATCTTCGCCAGCAGCGTGCGCGTGCCGCAGTTGGTGGGCACGGGGGCGCAGGTGGCCGATCAATTGGCCGAGCTGTTTGAGCAGGGTGGATGCGATGGGTTTGTGATTTCACCGGGGTACCTGCCGGGCTCGTTCACCGAGTTTGTCGAGAGCGTGATTCCGCATTTGCAGCGCAAGGGATTGTTTCGCACGGCGTATGAAGGGGCGACGTTGCGTGAGCACCTAGGCCTTGCCGATCTCAACCACTGACGTTGTCGCAGGCGGACTTCTGTGGTGAGTGGGGCTTGTTGTGGCGAGCGGGCTTGCCCCGCGTTGGGGCGCTAAGCGGCCCCAAAACCAGGCGCCAAGTTTCATCTGATAAAACGCGGTGAGGCTGAAAGGGGCCGCTTCGCAGCCCAACGCGGGGCAAGCCCGCTCGCCACAACAAGCCTGCTCACCACAACAAGTCCGCTCACCAGAAAACCGACTCTCCAAGGCATTAAGTACATTCAATTAAAGGGATATTTCGCATGGCTGATTTCGATCATTTAACCCGCCGCCGCCTGCTCGGCCTGGCCGGTATCACCCTGGCCAGCCTGTCGCTGCCACGCCTGGGTTTCGCCGCTGACGAACACGCTGGCCACAACACTTCACAGGAACCCGCCGGCACCGGTGAGTTCATCCGCCTCGACGCGCCACGCAAGCTGAAACTGGCAGTCAACCTCAACGCCGTATGCCTGGCTCCGGTGGTGATCGCCCACGGCCAGGGCTTTTTTACCAAGCACAATCTGGACGTGGAGTTGGTCAACTTCGGCAACTCCACCGAGGTGCTGCTGGAGGCCATCGCCACCGGTAAAGCCGACGCGGGCGTGGGCATGGCGCTGCGTTGGCTCAAGGCCCTGGAGCAGGGCTTTGATGTGAAACTCACGGCGGGCACCCACGGTGGCTGCCTGCGTTTACTCAGTGCGGCGAATGGCGGCGTGACCAAGCTGGAAGACCTTAAAGGCAAGGCCATCGGCGTGACCGACATGGCCAGCCCGGACCGCAATTTCTTCTCGATCCTGCTGAAAAAACACGGCGTGGACCCGGTGCGCGACGTGGAGTGGCGCCTGTACCCGGCCGACCTGCTCGGCACGGCCCTGGAGCGCGGCGAAGTGCAGGCGGTGAGTGGCAGTGACCCGTTCATGTATCGCCTGATCAAATCCGGCGTGGCCCGTGAACTGTCCACCAACCTGGTGGAGGAATACGCCAACCTCAGCTGCTGCGTGGTCGGCGTCACCGGCAAACTGGTGCGCGAAGACAAACGTGTGGTCGCGGCGCTGACCCAAGCGATTCTGGAGGCCCACGATTATTCCGTGCAGCACCCCGAAGAAGTCGCCAAAGGCTTCCAGGCTCATGCGCTGAATACTTCGGTGGAGGAAGTGCAGGCGATCCTCCATGACCATACCCACGGCCACCACGCGGTGGGTGCGGCGCTGACCCAGGAAATCCTCACCTACGTGACCGACTTGAAAACCGTCGAAGTGATCAGCAAGAGCACCGACCCGGTGGAGTTTGCCAAGGAGATCACCGCCGATGTCTTCAGCTGATGCAACAACTCTGGCGCCAGCCCTGGCCTACAAAATCGGGTGGCAGGATGTGGCAGTGGTCGGGGCCTGGCTGGCTGTCGCGTTGCTGATCAGCTACTGGCCCAACGCGACGCGCAACTGGCCAATGACCCAGGGCCTGGCCAATCTGTGTGTGGGCATCGCGGCGCTGTTCATCGTATTGAGCCTGCTGGGGCGCAAGCTATCGAAGCTGGGCCTGCGTCTGCGCAACGCGGGTCCCTGGCTGATTGCCTTGCCGGTGCTGCTGGGTATCTGGGAATTGCTCACCGCCAAATTGGCGTTGTTGCCGGTGCCGTTTTTTGCGCCGCCCCAGGCCTTACTGGCGGTGTATATCGAAGACTACGCACGCCTGGCCGACAGCCTGTTGCACTCGGCGTTGCTGCTGGGTTCGGGCGTGGCGCTGGGGGCGATCACTGGTTTCATTGCGGGGGTGGCGATCGGGTGGTCCACGCGCATCGGCTACTGGCTGCACCCGGTACTGCGCATCCTCGGCCCGGTGCCGTCGACGGCGTTGTTGCCGCTGTGCTTTTTCCTGTTTCCGAGCAGTTGGAGCGCCAGCGTATTCCTGATCGCCCTAGCCACTTGGTTTCCGGTCACGGTGCTCACCTGGTCGGGCGTGGCGAGCGTGGACAAAGCTTATTACGATGTGGCCCGTACCCTCGGCGCCAAGCAAGGTTTCCTGATTTTCAAGGTGGCGATTCCCGCTGCCTTGCCGCATGTATTTGTCGGCTTGTTCATGGGCCTGGGCGCGTCGTTTTCGACCTTGGTGGTGGCGGAGATGATGGGCGTCAAATCCGGCATCGGCTGGTACCTGCAATGGGCCCAGGGCTGGGCCGCCTACGCGAATATGTACGCCGCCTTGCTGATCATGGCACTCGCCTGTTCGGGGTTGATCACCGGGTTGTTCCTGGTGCGTGACCGGTTATTGGCCTGGCAGAAAGGATCGATGAAATGGTAGCCCTGGCACACGCTGTATCGGCGTCGGAAGGTTTGGCGTTGCGCATAGAAAACCTCAGCCATGGCTTTGCCCTGGACGGCCAGCATCTGCCGGTGCTGGAGCGGGTTTCGCTGGACGTGGCACCCGGCGAGTTCGTGGCCTTGCTCGGGCCTTCGGGGTGCGGCAAGTCGACCTTGCTGCGCCTGGTGGCCGGCTTGGAACCCGCGGACTCCGGCCGCTTGCTGGCCGACGGTGCCGCCATCACCGGCCCGGACCCGAGCCGTGTGGTGGTGTTCCAGGACCCGACGCTTTACCCATGGCGCCGGGTGTGGGACAACGTCGCCGTCGGCCTGGAAGCCCAGGGCCTGCTCAAGAGCCATTCGGCCAAGGTCGATGAAGCTTTGGAGAAAGTCGGCCTTAGCCAGTTCGCGCGCGCGTATCCACGGCAGTTGTCCGGTGGCATGGCGCAACGGGTCGCCTTGGCTCGCGCACTGGTCAATCAACCACGCCTGCTGATCCTGGATGAGCCTTTAGGCAAGCTCGACTCACTGACCCGCATCACCATGCAAAAAGAGCTGATCGACCTGTGGCAACGCCAAGGCTACACGGCGCTGCTGGTGACCCATGATGTGGAAGAAGCCTTGCTGCTGGCCAACCGGGTGATCGTGTTCAGCGACCGTCCGGCGAAAATCCAGGCGCAGTTGACCATCGAACGGCCGTATCCTCGGCATCGGGATGATCCATATCTGGTGGACTTGCGGCGGCAGATCCTGGGTTTGCTGGGGCTGGGCGAAAACTGGTAACCCGCCGGCTTAGTTGAGCGCAATCGCCGCCGGCGCAAGGGCGTTCAAGGCCCCGGCACGGTCTGCCAGGTAACGCGCTGGCGGCTGGCCCATGGTCTTGCGGAACATGGTGATAAAGCCGCTGGCGTTCTCATAGCCCAAGTCCAGCGCCACACGTTGCACACTCTCACCTTTGGCCAGCCGTTGCAGTGACAAGATCACATGCAACTGCCGGCGCCAGCGGCCAAAACTCAGCCCCAGTTCTTCCAGCAACAGGCGGGTCATGCTGCGCTCGCTCATGCCGATGCGCACGGCCCATTGACCGAGCGTGGCCTTGTCCGCCGGTTCGGCCAGCAGGCTATCGGCCAGTCGGCGCAACCGTGGGTCCTGAGGCATCGGCAAGTGCAAGGCTTCGACAGGTGCAGCGGCCAACTCATCCAGCAAGGTGTTGATCAAGCGGCCCTGGGCGCCGCTTTCGTCGTAGAGCAGCGGGAAACTCACGGCCTTGCTGATCAGCTCGTGCAACAGCCCTGACACGGCCAGAGTGCAGCATTGCGGGGGCAGGGCGCAGGCGGCGTCGGGGTCGATCAACAGGCAATAGACTTCCGCTTCGCCAGCCCCGCGTGCCGCGTGGGACATTCCGCCGGGAATCCACAGTGCGCATTGCGGTGGCACGATCCAGATGCCCGCCTCAATCTCGCAATGGATGACCCCGCGCAGGGTGTACAGCAACTGGCCCTTGCGATGGGCGTGTTGCGCATGCTCCCAGGTGTCCGACGTGCTGGTGGCGCCCACGGCTACCACCGTACGCGGGAACAGGTCGGCATCCTTGACCATCGAGCGGTCATGCATTTGAAGGCGATGGTGTTTCATAGGGGGTCGCAGGTTGGCTGAATTGCGAAACAGTCTGGCTATTCTGTGCAATGCCGTCCAGTGGGTGGATCGATAAAGTGAGAGCCATTCTCAACAAGGAGCTCTGCCATGCGACTCGACAGCACAACATTCCCCGTGGTGAAAATCGTTTTCGACGCGCCCAACGAGGGCGGGCCGGAAGATGCCTTCCTGGTCTTCGAAAACCTGCTGGCCCGCCAGCAACCCTTCCTGCTGCTGCATGAAAAATCCGTGGACGAAAACAATCACGAACACTCCCACGAAGAGCGCAAGCAAGCCTCGATCTGGATGAAGAAAAACAAACAGGCGCTGCGCACCTACGTCCGAGGCATGATCCAGGTGGAACCCAGCGCTGCACAGCGCCTGGCGCTCAAGCCGTTTGCCGTGATGTTCGGCAAGGCCTGGGGCTATCCGCTGTTGGTGGTGGAATCCAAGGACCAGGCCTGGGCGCTGGCGCGGGATGTGCTGGATGAACGGGTGTCGGATGTGGCGCACTTTTGAACGCCCGCACGGTCGTGCTGTGACGAGGAAGTTCCCGCTCGCCACAGGGGGGGAGGGGGAGGCTGCACGTTCTGTAGTACGCCACCTGACCTGGGTGTTTCAGGTATCCTCCGCGCCTCGTTTTCCACCGATTCAAAGACAAATGACCGGACAAGACATGCAGGCGATGCTCTCCTCGATCCTCGACGAAGTGCGCCCCCTGATCGGCCTTGGCAAAGTTGCCGACTACATCCCCGCGCTGGCCGACGTGCCGGCCAACCAACTGGGCATCGCCGTTTACGGCAACGATGGCACGGCCTATTGCGCCGGCGACGCCGACACCTTGTTTTCGGTGCAGAGCATTTCCAAGGTGTTCAGCCTGGTGCAAGCCATCGACCACGGCGGTGAAACCATCTGGGAGCGCCTGGGGCATGAGCCTTCCGGACAGCCGTTCAACTCCATGGTGCAGCTGGAATTCGAGCGCGGCCGCCCGCGTAATCCGTTCATCAATGCCGGTGCGCTGGTGATCTGCGACATCAACCAGTCGCGCTTTGCCGTGCCGATCTTGTCGATGCGCGACTTTGTGCGGCGCCTGTCGGGTAACACGCAAATCTTGGTCAATAGCATCGTCGCCGAGTCCGAAGCGCAACACGGTGCGCGTAACGCGGCCATGGCCTATCTGATGAAATCGTTCGGCAACTTCCACAATGACGTGGATGCGGTGCTGCACAGCTACTTCAACTACTGCGCGTTGCAGATGAGCTGCCTGGATCTGGCCCGCGCGTTCAGTTTCCTCGCCAACGAAGGCATAAGCGCCCACAGCGGCGAGCAGATCTTGACGGCGCGCCAGACCAAGCAGGTCAACTCGATCATGGCCACCAGCGGGTTGTATGACGAGGCGGGCAATTTTGCCTATCGCGTCGGGTTGCCCGGCAAGAGCGGGGTAGGGGGCGGGATTGTTGCAGTGGTGCCGGGGCAGTTCACGGTGTGCGTGTGGTCGCCGGAGTTGAACGCGGCGGGGAATTCGCTGGCGGGGATGAAGGCGTTGGAGTTGTTGAGTGAGCGGATTGGGTGGTCGGTGTTTTGAGAGATCGAATGGGAAGAGCGTAAACACCGGGTCGCACGGTGGGAGTGAGGACACGGGACACACATTGAGGTAAAGTCGGGTCTGCGTTCGACGCTTGAGGTGATCTATGCTAACCGCCATTGATCCGCCCCCGTCCTGAGCCGGAGACCAGCATGTCACGTAAAAAAGTTAAGCCACAGATCACCGAAGCGCAGATTCTTGCTCAAGAATCGAGTATTCCTTCTATTGCAGCCAAGGCATTCAGAGATGCCTACGAGGTTGCCCTTTCCAAGGGCGAATCTGTGCTTGTGGTCCGTGCCGGGCAACTGGTGAAAGTCTCAAATACAGAAACGCTGGTTATCCGACCCGTGGAAACCTATGGCACTCTCAAGGCGGGCACCCGCTTGAAAACCAGGAAGTCTCTCTTGGATCGACGGTCCACCCAGGCGCAGATTCAAGCTTGAGTACCACCCCCAGGGTCCGGATGTTCGCCGGACCGAACGGGAGTGGAAAGAGCACGTTCAACTCGAAAGTTCCGGCTCATTTGTTGGTGAACTACATCAACCCTGATGCAATTGAGTTGAGCATCCGCGAAACGGGAGTGTTTGAACTCGCTGCGTTTGGCCTTGATCAACATGCCAGCCGGGCACTTCTGTTCTTACGCGGTCATACGCTACTTTTAAATTCTCCCGATTCTCTCGCCAAGCTGGAAGGGTTAGTCGTGGACGGCGATCAAATCGCTTTTCCCTCAAGGCAGGTGGACTCCTATATAGCCTCTGCATTGTCTGACTTTATTCGAGTTTCTTTGATTGAAGAACGGGTGAGTTTTACCTTTGAAACCGTCATGTCAGATAGCAGCAAGATAGAGTTGCTGCGGCAGGCGAAAGCAGCGGGGTATCGGGTATACGTCTACTACGTTGCTACTGCAGATGCTGATATCAACGTTGCGCGGGTTGCGTACAGGGCATCCATCGGGGGGCATGATGTTCCCGCCGACAAAATTCGCTCTCGTTACAAGCGCTCGCTGGAGAATCTCTCCGAGGCTGTTTTGCTTTCAAACAGAGCTTATATCTTTGATAACTCGCAAGACGGTGAGCCTAGTTTCGCTCAGCTGGCGGAAATCACCGAAGGTGAGGATATCGATATCGTTTCGGACACGCAGCCCGCTTGGTTTCAGCAATACGTGATCGATAAGTTGACGTAGAAGGTGAGACGCCTTCTTTTACATAACATGCTCATACAACTATGCCTTTCGCGGTTGTACCAACAAGTCGATCATTAAATAGATTGCACCAGCTGTAATTGCGATATCAGCAATATTGAACACGCCAGTGTGCGTCGGCCCAACATTCAGCACCATGTAGTCAACCGCATGCCCGTCGCGAAACACGCGGTCGATCAGGTTGGCGATACCGCCCAACGCAATCGCATACAGCGGCAAGACTTTACGCAGCGGTTGGTTCCAATTGGAAAGCGACCACCCCAACGCCCAAGCCACCACGACCGCCACCCCCACGATAAAGATCAGCTGTTTGACCTGCGACGGTAGCGCCGCGCCCAGGCTCAGTCACTTCCTGTTCCGGGTCGATCGATAAGGCGTCCGAAGATAGCTCAGGCGCCTTATATCGTCTACGTTGATTCGGCAAGCTCTCTCGCCACCGGGGGCTCAGGGGCGATCAAGTGTCTGTGCTCCGCCCCTTGGACCGTTTCTTCGGCACCGGCAAAATCATGCTGGTCTCTCCCTGATACTGCCGATATCTATCACCAAACAACACCACCAGGTCCTTCTCTTCAAAGTAGGCACCGATAAAGAGATAGACCGTCAGGCCCATCGAAAACAGTAAATGCCCGACCGTCATGTCAGGCGTAGCCCAGAAGGCAATCAAGAACCCCAGGTACAGCGGGTGGCGAACGATCTTGTACAGCAGCGGCGTTCTGAATATCGGCGTGTGCGGTGCCGTGTCGCGCCAACGATCAAAGGCTTGCTTGAGGCCGAACAGTTCGAAGTGGCTGATCAACAACGTTGCCAGCAAGACGATGCCCCAGCCCAGCCAGAACAACCCAGCCAACAAGGCCCTTGCCCAGGCGGCGTCAACGCTCCACACCGTGTGCGGCATAGGTTGCCAAAGCCAAAACATCAACATGAGTACCCAACTGCTGATCAACACATAGGTGGAGCGTTCAACCGCCGGAGGAATGAACGCGGCCAGCCTGTTCTTGAAGTTTTTACGCGCCATGATGCTGTGTTGCATGCCGAACAGGATGACCAGCAAACCGTTGATCAATGTTGCCAATGACCAATGGATGAAGGGGCCATCGTTGATGGCTTTTGGCACACTGACGCCACCCAGAAAACCTATCAGGTATAAAAAGGTGGCCAGGAAAACCAAGTAGCAGACCAGGCTGTATGCCAGCCCGGCCAGCCGCGCCGGGAGGCTGCTCGGGTTATTTTGCGGGTTCATGGACGATTCCTTTCGCGCATGGTGAATAGGTAGGCCAGTCGAAGTGTCAACTCGACTGGCTAAAGCTAGCAGCCATTGCGTGATCGGCAACCTGTAAAAAATGACAGTGGTATAGATTGTTTGGCGATGGATCTCAGCTGATATTGAGTCGATCCAACAAGCTATACCACGCCACCCCCGCCCCAATGTAAAACCGCTGCAACCCATGCATCGGCAAGCGCTGCAACGCCGTCACCGGGTAGGCAAACTCTGCCTTGCGGTCACACAACCGCTCCGCCAGTTGCTGCCCCAGGCTGGTACACAGCGCAATCCCCCGACCATTACAACCCAGCGCCAACGTGAGGCCTGGCGCAGGTTCGTGGACATGGGGCATGAAGTCCCGCGTGATCGCTATACGCCCAGCCCAGCGGTATTCGAATTCCAATTGCCCCAACTGCGGAAACAGCAGCGCCAACGAACGCTCCAGGTGAGCAAAGTCCGTGGGCGAGGTGGGGTCGTTGAACAGCCCGCGTCCGCCCATTAACAAGCGGCCATGGCTGTCTTTGCGAAAGTACAGCAGCAGTCTTTGTGCGGTGGAAACGGTTTCCTGGCCCGGCAAAATGCTTTCGGCCGCACGCCCCGTCAGAGGCTTGGTGGCGACGATAAAACTGTTCGCCGCCAAGATGCTTTGCGCCATGCCCGGCCACAGGTTGCCGCTGTAGCCGTTGGTGGCGAGCACCACTTGGTCAGCGGTCACCTGCGCACCGGAGGCGGTCTGCAATTGCCAGCCGAACCCCTGACGCTGCAACCCCGTCACCGCACTCTGCCCATGAATCCTTACACCCGCCGCCAACGCTGCGCCCACCAACCCACGGGCATACGCCAACGGCTGAATCGCGCCGGCGCGGCCGTCCAGCCAACCACCGGCAAACGCGTCACTGCCCATCCGCGAAGCCACCGCCGCTGCATCCAACCGCTGCACCGGCACACCCCGCCGGGCCCACTGATCTGCTCGCGCATGCAATCCGGCGACGCCTTTTCCGGTGTACGACACCTGCATCCAACCCTTGCGTACCGGGGCGCAATCGATGCCGTGTTTTTCGATCAGCTTGAACACCAGGTCCGCCGAGTTCGACACGGTTGAGATCAACGGCTCGGCGCGTTCCGGTCCATACATCTGCACCAGTTGTTCCGGGTCATATTTGAGGGTGGGGTTGACCTGCCCACCGTTGCGCCCGGACGCCCCCCAACCCGGCTCATTGGCTTCCAACACGCAGACGCTCACGCCGCGCTCGGCCAAATGCAGCGCCGTGGACAAGCCGGTATAGCCCGCACCGACAATCGCCACATCGACCTTCACCGATTCACTCAACGCAGGCGTCGGCACCACCGACGGTGCGGTCGCGGACCACAATGATTTCATGACAGGCTCCGCGTATCGCCAGTGGGATGCAGCACACGGCGCAGGAAGTCCTGGGTGCGTGGATGCTGCGGATTGCCCAGCACCTGCTCCGCCGCGCCGCTTTCGACGATGTAGCCGCCATGCAGGAAGCACACGCGGTCGGCCACTTCGCGGGCAAAGCCCATTTCATGGGTCACCACGATCATGGTCATGCCCTCATCCGCCAGGGTGCGCATCACCGCCAGCACATCACCGACCAGCTCCGGGTCGAGGGCCGAGGTGGGTTCGTCGAACAACATCGCTTCGGGTTTCATCGCCAGGGCGCGGGAGATGGCTACGCGTTGTTGCTGGCCACCGGAGAGTTGCTCCGGGTAGGCGTCGGCCTTGGCACTCAAGCCGACCTTTTCCAGCAACACCAAGGCTTCTTCGCGGGCTTGTTGCGCAGGTTCGCCTTTGACATACACCGGGCCTTCCATGACATTTTCCAGCACGGTGCGATGGGGGAACAGGTTGAAGCGCTGGAACACCATGCCCATGCGGCTGCGCAGGGCGTGCACGGTCTTGCTGCCGCGTTGTACGGTTTGGCCGAACACGGTGATGACGCCGCCGTCATAAGCTTCCAGCGCATTGATGCAGCGCAGCAAGGTGGACTTGCCTGAACCCGAAGGGCCGATCAGGCACACCACTTCGCCCTTGGCCACGTCCAGGTCGACGCCGTGCAGCACGCGGTGGCTGCCGTAATGTTTTTGCAGTTGGCGAATTTCGATCATGCTTTTTTCCTCCGGCCCAGGTGCTGTTCCATACGACGCAGGCCATACACCAGCGGCAGGCTCATCAGCAGGTAGAGCAGGGCGACCAGGGTGTAGACGGTCATGTTCTGGAAGGTGGACGAGGCGATGAGTTGGCCCTGGCGGGTCATCTCGGCCACGGTAATAGTCGATACCAGCGACGAGTCCTTGAGCATCATCACCAGGGTGTTGCCGTAGGGCGGCAGGGCGATGCGAAACGCTTGCGGTAGGATCACCCGGCGCATCATCAGTGCCGAGCGCATGCCCAAGGCTTCGGCGGCCTCGCGCTGGCCCTGTTCGACGGCAATGATGCCGGTGCGGAAGTTCTCGGCCTGGTACGCCGAGTAGGCGATGCCCATGCCGATCACGCCCGCGTAGAACGCGGTGAGGTGCACGCCCATGTCCGGCAGCACAAAGTAGATGTAGAACAGCTGCACAATGATCGGCAGGCCACGGATCACGTTGATGATGGTGCTGGCCGTCCACGACAGCGCGCGGATCGGCGACAGCTTGAGCAGCGCCAGCACCAGGCCGATCGCGCTGCTGAGCAGGAACGACAGCACCGTGATCTGGATCGTCACCCAGGCACCTTGCAGCAGGATCGGCAAAAAGTCCTGGGCGTTTTGCAGGAACTCGGCCGGGTTCATGGGCGCACCTGGGTATCAAGCCCCCACTTCTTGAGGATGCTGTCCAGGGTGCCGTCGGCCTTGATGCTGGCGATGGCGGTGTTCAGGCGCTCCAGGGTTTGCGCGTCACCCTTGCGCACCACCAGGCACACTTCGCCGACATGGGTGGGCTTGTAGTCCGGGGCGAGTTTCACGCCTTTGAACAGCTTCTGGCGGATCTGGTAGGCCACCACCGGCTGGTCGCCCACGGCGGCCTTGATGCGGCCCAGGGACAGGTCGCGGACCATCTCGCCGATGGAGTCGTAGGTGCGGATTTCCTTGAAGATGCCGAGCTTGTTCAGTTGGTCATAGAAGACGGTGCCGGCCTGTACGCCGACCACCTGGTCCTTGAGTGGCATGAGGTCGGGGTAGGCGGTGTTGTCATCGGCATTGACGATCAGGCCCTCACCGTAGGCATATACCGGCGCGCTGAAGTCGACCACCTTGGTGCGCTCTTCGGTCTTGAGCATGCCGGCGGAAATGAAGTCCAACTTGCCCGAGGTGAGCGACGGAATCAGCGCGGCAAAGTTGGTCTGTTCGATCTGGCTGGTGAACCCGCCAGCCTTGCCCACGGCCTCAGCCACATCCACCATCACGCCCTGGATGCTGTTGCTCTTGATGTCAAGAAAGGTAAACGGCGAGCCACTGGCCGTTGCACCGACTTTGTACGAGGCCGCACTGTCTGCGTGCGCGGCGCTGACACAAACGGTGGCGCACAGACCGAAGGCAAGGCGGCGAAACAAGGGCGAAAGACTGTTCATCGGGTTACTCCAGAAGGAAAACGGATCGTCAGTACCGCAAGCGGTTATTGATGAAATCGCAAGCTCTGTGCCATTTCGATTGATAAGAATCGGTATACGCTATTAAAAATCGACAAAATGAACTCTTCGTATCGATATGCGATATTTAATGGTCTATTTTTGTGATTTGAGGTAGAAATAACGCCACGCCTGATCGACCTGACCGCGAGTCCGCCATGTCCGAAGAACGCAACAGTCTGCACAACCAATCCCTGGAAAAAGGCCTGTCGGTGCTCAAGGCATTCAGCGCACAGCGCCGCAGCATGAGCCTTGCAGAGGTGGCCGAGGCTGCTGGCATGACCAAAAGCTCGGCCCAGCGCATGGTGTTTACCCTGGAAAGCCTGGGTTACCTTCGGAAACACTCCCGCACACGGCATTACCAACTCACACCCCGGGTGCTGGAGTTGGGTTTCAGTTACCTGGATGCGCATTCGTTGATCGAGGTGGCCAACCCGTTTCTGTCGGAACTGACGCGGTTGACCGGCGAAACGTCATGCCTCACCGAGCCCGCGGGCTACGACATGACCTATATCGCGCGGTTCGTCAGCTCAGGGTTCGTGCCGGTGCATATGCCGATCGGTTCGCGGGTGCCGATGTATTGCACGGCGTCGGGGCGCGCGTATTTGAGCGCGTTGCCGCAGGAGGAGGCGTTGGTGTTGATCGAGAACAGCCAGCGCATTGCCCACACCAGCCAGACGCTGACTGACATCGAGCAGATTCTGAAGTCGTTGCAACAGGTGCGCGAGCAGGGCTACGCGGTGAATGGCCAGGAGCTGTTCCTGGGCGACATGACCATTGGTGCGCCGGTGCTGGGTGCCAATGGCCGTCCGGTGGCCGCGGTGCATGTGGTGGCGCCGACCAGTCGGTGGAGCAGGGCGGATGCAGAGAAGCAGTTGGCGCCGGCGTTGTTGCAGTGTTCGCGGGCGTTGAGCAATTCGGCGCGGAACTTGGAATAACAGGCACTGATACTTACATGTGTGGCTTGCCTGCGATCACAGTGTGTCAGCCAACGCATTCGGTGCTGGAAGACCGCTATCGCAGGCAAGCCAGCCCCACAGTTGAGTTTCATTGGTTTCGAGAGTGATGTTCGGTCAGGCCGCCGGATGAGCCTGGTCCAACGCCTTGTCCACCAACAATTGCATACCTTCAAGCATGCGGCAGATACCCAGCGCTACGTTGCGTTGAGCGCCCTCGACTTCAAAGGCGAGGTGGGCGGCGATGTCGTTGAGGCAGGCCAGGTCTTGCGAGGCATTGGCCAGCAGGGTTTCGGTGCCCAGGTTGGGGTGGAGGGTGAAGGGGGTTGCGGGGGGATTTGGACTGTCTTTGATCATGGTGGCATTCCTAAGATTAGTGGAGCTGCCAGCGTTCGCGGTCAAACGAAGAGGGTGGCAGCTGTACGCGGGTTGACCGACCGGCAATCAAAGGAAATCCGGCATACCCGAAGGTATCCCGCGTACAGCCGCCGCGACACGATACCTCAGGCATAAAAAAAACGCCTGAAATAGGTTTTGGCGCAACAGTACTTTAATTAATCGGACGGTCAAATCCGGTCACTGAATGGGCAGCGACGGCGAGGAGGTTAGCCAGCGAAGTTCCTAGAGACAACCTGAAAGCCTTGTGGGAAATCTCTGAACACAGCAATGAGCCATGTGGAAGGGGGCTTGCTTTGATGCCAGCCAGTTAAGGAAACGACAGGCAGCCACATTCTTGTGGTGAGCGGGCTTGCCCCGCGCTGGGCTGCGAAGCGGCCCCAAAGCCAGGCAACTGTGGGCTTCCTGGAAGAACGCGTCGGCCGAGTTAGGGCTGCTTCGCAGCCCAGCGCGGGGCAAGCCCGCTCACCACAGAGGTTGTATTGCGCTTAACTGCTTGGCATTAGAGCAAAACCCCGTCCAACAAAAAATGCGCCCCTGGAGGCGCATTTTTTTGTTCGGATCGCTATCGCCTATCAGGCAATCGCATCCCACGCACGATCACCGTTCTCGTCTTTGATCCGAGTCGGCAACCCCATCACGTCCAGCGCTTTCAGGAACGGCTCAGCCGGCAGTTCCTCGACGTTGGCCATGTGCTTCACATCCCACTCGCCACGGGCAACCAGCAGCGCAGCGGCCACTGGTGGCACGCCTGCGGTGTAGGAGATGCCCTGGCTGTCGGTTTCGGCAAAGGCTTCTTCATGGCACGCCACGTTGTAGATGAACATCTCGTGGGGCTGGCCATTTTTGGTGCCTTTGACCAGGTCGCCGATGCAGGTCTTGCCGGTGTAGCCAGGCGCGAGCGACGACGGGTCGGGCAGCACGGCCTTGACCAGTTTCAACGGCACGACTTCCAGGCCTTCGGCGGTGGTGACCGGTTTTTCGGAGAGCAGGCCGAGGTTTTTCAGCACGGTGAACACGTTGATGTAGTGTTCGCCGAAGCTCATCCAGAAACGCACGTTGGGCACGTCGAGGTTTTTCGACAGCGAGTGCACTTCATCGTGGCCGGTGAGGTAGAGGTTCTGCGAACCGACGACCGGCAGGTCATCAGTGCGTTTGACTTCGAACATGGTGTTGCTGGTCCACTGGCTGTTCTGCCAGCTCCACACCTGTCCGGTGAACTCGCGGAAGTTGATTTCCGGGTCGAAGTTGGTGGCGAAGTATTTGCCATGGGAGCCGGCATTGACGTCGAGGATGTCGATCGAATCAATGCGGTCGAAATGCTGTTGCTGCGCCAGCGCGGCGTACGCGTTGACGACACCCGGGTCGAAGCCCACGCCAAGGATGGCCGTGATGTTCTTCTGTTTGCACTCTTCCAGGTGGTTCCATTCGTAGTTGCCGTACCACGGCGGGGTCTCGCAGACCTTGCCCGGCTCTTCGTGGATGGCGGTGTCGAGGTAGGCAACGCCCGTATCGATGCAGGCACGCAGTACCGACATGTTGAGGAACGCGGAACCTACGTTGATGACGATCTGCGATTGTGTCTCGCGGATCAGAGCCTTGGTCGCTTCCACGTCCAGGGCGTTCAGCGCGAAGGCTTGGATGTCGGCGGGAACCTTGAGGCTACCCTTGGCCTTGACGCTGTCGATGATGGCCTGGCATTTGGAGATGTTGCGCGACGCGATAGCAATACGACCGAGTTCGTCGTTGTGCTGCGCGCACTTGTGGGCCACCACCTTGGCGACACCTCCTGCACCAATGATAAGAACGTTCTTTTTCAATTGCTTTATCTCTCCTTTATCCGCCAGCTTACGAAAGGCTGGACAGGTAGTCGTCGTAACCAAATTCACGAACCACCTCGACTGTACCGTCGAGTTGTTTCACTACGATGGACGGCATTTTCAGGCCGTTGAACCAGTTTTTCTTGACCATGGTGTAGCCTGCGGTGTCGATGAACGACAGCCGATCGCCGATGGCCAGCGGACGATCAAATTGATACTCGCCGAAGATGTCCCCGGCCAGGCAGGATTTGCCGCACACCATGAAGGTGTGTTCGCCGTCGCTTGGCGCCAGCTTGGCGTTGAGGCGATAGATCAGCAGGTCCAGCAAGTGGGCTTCGATGGAGCTGTCTACCACGGCGAGGTGCTTGCCGTTGTAGAGGGTGTCGAGCACGGTGACTTCCAGGGAGGCGCTGTTGGTGATCGCCGCTTCGCCGGGTTCCAGGTACACCTGCACGCCGTATTTCTCGGAGAACGCCTTCAGGCGCGCGCAGAACGCGTCCACCGCATAGTCTTCACCGGTGAAGTGGATGCCGCCGCCGAGGCTGACCCACTCGACCTTGTGCAGCAGCGCGCCGAAGCGTTCTTCGATGGTGCCGAGCATCTTGTCGAACAGGCTGAAATCGCCGTTCTCGCAGTTGTTGTGGAACATGAAGCCGGAGATCTGCTCGATCACGCCTTCGATCTTCACCGGGTCCCATTCGCCCAAACGGCTGAACGGACGCGCCGGGTCGGCCAGCAGGTAGTCGGAGCTGCTCACCTGCGGGTTGACGCGCAGGCCGCGGGTCTTGCCTTCGGAACGTTCGGCAAAACGCTGCAGCTGGCTGATCGAGTTGAAGATGATCTTGTCGCAGTTATCCAGCATCTCTTCGATTTCATCGTCGGCCCAGGCCACGCTGTAGGCGTGTGCCTCGCCTTCGAACTTCTGGCGACCGAGCTTGAGCTCATACAACGACGACGAGGTGGTGCCGTCCATGTATTGCTGCATCAGGTCGAACACCGACCAGGTGGCAAAGCACTTGAGCGCCAGCAACGCCTTGGCGCCGGACTGCTCGCGCACGTAAGCAATCTTCTGCATGTTGACCAGAAGCTTCTGTTTATCGATGAGGTAGTACGGCGTTTTGATCATTTTTGAGAGCCTGCGGCGGTGCCTGCCAAAAAAGGACACGCATTGTGCCCGCACTTGGATCGAATCGAAAGGTTAGTGGGCGGATTTTGCTGCCCTGGGTTTACGAGCGTAGCGCTGGAGTGTGACTGTTCAGGGGCTGACACCGTTTTTTTGTAGTGAGCGGGCTTGCCCCGCGCTGGGGGGCGAAGCCGCCCTAAATCCAGGCACCACGATTTTTCTGGAGCTGCGCGACGTCCTTATTGGGGTGGCTTCGCCACCCAGCGCGGGGCAAGCCCGCTCACCACAGGTGCATAGCAGCAGTCCTTGGATGACATCAAATCGTCATGTTCTCGGCACTGAACTGCCACATTCCCCCGCTACTGTCCTCGCCAATGAGATCGATCTCAAGCGAGTGACAATGACTGACCTGAAAGACGTAGCCAGGCTGGCGGGCGTATCCCGCGCCACCGCCGCCCGCACTTTTGCTTCCCCCGACCAGGTGCGCCCGACCACCCGTGAGCAAGTGTTCGCCGCCGCCCGTGAGCTGGGTTTTCGCCCCAATCTGCTGGGCCGCCAGCTGCGCCTGCAAACCACCCAGTTGATCGGCGTAGTGGTGCCCAACCTGCTCAACCCGGTGTTCGCCGAACAGTTCCAGGCCATGGAGCGCGCCGCTCGGGCGCGCGGCTACAGCCTGTTGCTGGCGACCACCGATTACAGCAGCGAGCGCGAATGCATCGTGGTGGAAGAACTGCTGCGCCAGCGCGTCGACGGCCTGGTGCTGACGGTCACCGATGCCGAGAGCAACAGCGTGCTCAGCAGCTTGAACACCGAGCAAACCCCGTTCGTGCTGGCTTATCACCAACCGAGCAATCCCAACTACAGCGCCGTGTCGGTGGACAACCGCGCGGGCATGGCGCTGGCCACGCGTTACCTGCTGGAAGCCGGGCACCGACGCATCGGCATGGTCGCCGGCCCTGCGTTGCAGTCCGACCGTGCCCGCCTGCGCTACGCCGGTTATTGCGACGCCATGCGCGAATACAGCCTGGAACCCCGCGCGGTGATCGAAATGCCGGCCCACACCCAGGCCGAATTCGCCGCCATCGAACCCTTTTTGCGAGGCGCCCAGGCCCCGACTGCATTGGTGTGCTCCAACGATTTCCTGGCGATCAGCCTGATCGCCGAACTGCGTCGCAACGCCTGGAACGTGCCCGAGCAATTGTCGGTGATGGGCTTCGACGGCATCAGCCTCGGCACCCAGATGCACCCGACCCTGTGCAGCGTGGTGCAGCCCATCGCCTTGCTCGCCAGCACCGTGATTGACCAACTGCTGGCGCAGATCGCCGGCAACGCCCCGACGTCCCATTGCCTGCCTTGCCATATCCGGCCGGGCGACAGTACTCAACCCCACGAGGAAACCCTTGATGCGCGCACTCAGTAAAACCCTGGCAGCCGTGCTGCTGTGCGGTGCGGCCAGCCTGGCCCAGGCCGCCGAAACCGCGATCTGCTACAACTGCCCGCCGGACTGGGCCGACTGGGGCACCCAGCTCAAGGCCATCGCCGCCAGCACCGGCGTGCAAGTACCGCTGGATAACAAGAACTCCGGCCAGTCCCTGGCGCAGTTGGTGGCGGAATAAGCCGCGCCGGTGGCCGACGTCGTGTACTACGGCGTGACCTTCGGCCTGCAGGCGCAAAAAGCCGAGGTGGTCGACACCTATAAACCCAAGGCCTGGGAGCAGATTCCCGCTGGCTTGAAAGACCCGGCCGGCCACTGGTTCGCGATCCACTCCGGCACCTTGGGCATCATGGTCAATGTTGATGCGCTGGGTGGTTTGCCGGTGCCGCAAAGCTGGGCCGACCTGCTCAAGCCCGAATACAAAGGCATGGTTGGTTACCTCGACCCGTCCAGTGCCTTCGTCGGCTACGTCTCGGCCGTGGCGATCAACCGCGCCCTGGGCGGCGACCTGGACAACTTCGCACCGGCCATCGACTACTTCCAGAAGTTGGCGAAGAACGCGCCCATCGTGCCCAAGCAAACCGCCTATGCGCGGGTGCTGTCCGGTGAGTTGCCGATCCTGGTGGACTACGACTTCAACGCCTACCGCGCGCGCTACAAAGATAAGGCCAACGTCGCCTTCGTGATCCCGAAGGAAGGCAGCATCAGCGTGCCCTACGTGATGAGCCTGGTGGCCAACGCACCGCACCGCGCCAATGCGCAAAAGGTCCTCGACTTCGTGCTGTCGGACGAAGGCCAGGCGCTCTGGGCCAAGGCCTACCTGCGCCCGGTGCGCCCGATGAAAATGCCGGCTGACGTGGCCGCACAGTTCCTGCCCGACAGCGACTATGCCCGCGCCGGGGTAGTGGACTACGAAAAAATGGCCGCTGTGCAGGAAGCCTTCGCCGCCCGTTACCTGAACGAGGTCAAGTAAGTGGCAGCATCGGCAAAACATGCCGCCTGGGCACTGGCCCCGGCCTTTGCGGTGCTGCTCGCCTTTTGGCTGCTGCCGCTGGCGCACTTGATGGTGCTCGGCGCCGAGAGCCGCGACAGCAATGGCAGTGGTTACTGGCAGGTGCTCAGCAGCGCGCAGTACTTGGGCAGCCTTGGGCAAACGCTGATCCTGGCCGTGGTGGTGACGCTGGTGGCCCTGGTGATCGGCGGCATCAGCGGCGTGTTCCTCGCCCGGCACCAGTTTTTCGGGCGCTCGGCGCTGGTGGCGTTGCTCACCTTTCCGTTGGCCTTTCCCGGTGTGGTGGTGGGCTTCCTGGTGATTCTGCTGGCCGGTCGTCAAGGCCTGCTGGCCTCGCTGGGCCTGCAACTGGCTGGCGAGCGCTGGATCTTTGCCTACTCGCTGGCGGGGTTGTTCGTGGGCTATCTGTACTTCTCGATTCCACGGGTGATCCTCACGGTGATGGCGGCCTGCGAGAGCCTTGATCGCAGCCTGGAAGAAGCCGCGCATTCCCTGGGCGCCGGGCATTGGCGCGTGGTGTGCGACGTGATCGTGCCGGGCCTGGCGCCCGCATTGGCGTCCTGCGGGGCGATCTGTTTTGCCACGTCCATGGGCGCCTTCGGCACGGCGTTTACCTTGGGCACGCGACTGAATGTCACCCCGGTGGCGATCTACAACGTATTCACCAACTACGCCAACTTTGCCGTCGCCGCTGCGCTGTCAGTGGTGTTGGGCGCGGTGACCTGGGCGGTGTTGCTGCTGACCCGGCGCCTGGTGAAAAACGCGGGGACTGTGCTGTGAAACGCTCATCGCTGTTTGTGCTGCAACTGCTATTTACCCTGCTGGTGTGCGCCTTCATGTTGGTGCCGGTGGTGATGTCGTTGCTGGCGGGTTTGACCCGCAACTTCTTCGTCGGTCTGTCCAGTGGCTTGACCTTCGATTGGTTGGTCCAGGTGTGGCAGGCCTATTCGCCCACTGTGTGGTTGTCGCTGCAATTGGCGCTGGCCTGCGCGGTGTGTGTCTGCGTGATTGGCGTGCCGGCGGCCTACGCCCTGGTGCGGATGAACAACCGCTTCAGCCGCGCCTTCGAAGAACTGATGGTGCTGCCGGTGGCGATGCCGGGGTTGGCCAGTGCACTGGCCTTGCTGCTTACCTACGGGCAGTTCGGCAGCTTTCGCAGCAGTTGGCTGTTCATCCTGGTCGGGCATGTGCTGTTCACCTTGCCGTTTTTGGTACGCCCGGTGATGGCGGTGATGCAGCGCCAGCAACTGCCGGTGCTGGAAGAGGCGGCGGCCAGTTTGGGCGCCGGTCCGATCAAGCGCTTTTTCAGTGTGGTGGTGCCCAACTGCCGGGCGGGAATCCTGGCCGGCGTGCTGATGGTGGTGACCTTGTCCCTGGGTGAATTCAACCTGACCTGGATGCTCCACACGCCCATGACCAAGACGCTGCCCGTGGGCCTGGCCGATAGCTACGCCTCGGCGCGCCTGGAAATTGCCAGCGCCTACACCCTTATCTTTTTGCTGATGATCGTGCCGCTGCTGATTGCGTTGCAGGCCATCAGCGCCCGTTTGTCCCGTGGAGAGCGTCGATGACCGCTATCACTATCCGCCTGCAAGGCTGCCGCAAGGCGTTCGCCGACGGCACCGTGGCCGTGCATGACTTGAACCTGACCGTCGAGGGCGGCGAAACCCTGGCGATTCTCGGCCCGTCCGGCTGTGGCAAGACCACCACCTTGCGCCTGATCGCCGGCCTGGAGCGCCCGGATGTGGGCCAGGTGTTGTTCGGTGACCAGGACGTGACGCGCCTGCCCATCGAGCGCCGTGATGTGGGCATGGTGTTCCAGAACTACGCGCTGTTTCCCAACCTGGATGTGGCGGGAAATATCGTCTACGGCTTGAAGATTCGCGGGATGTCGGTGTCTGAGCGCAACAAGCGCTGCGACGAGTTGCTGGAGCTGGTGGGCTTGCAGCATCACGGCAAGCGCAGCATTCACGAACTCTCCGGCGGCCAGCGCCAGCGCGTGGCATTGGCCCGTGCCTTGGCGCCGCGTCCGAAAGTGCTGTTGCTGGACGAACCCCTGGCGGCCCTCGATGCGCAATTGCGCGAGCGCCTGCGCAGCGAACTGAATGACCTGCTGCGCGGCCTTGGCATCACCTCGGTGTTCGTCACTCACGACCAGGGCGAAGCCATGGCCCTGGGCGACCGCATCCTGGTCATGGAGCACGGCCGTGTCGCGCAACTGGCCAGCCCGCGTGACATCTACCAGAAACCCGCCAACGCCTTCGTCGCGGGCTTCGTCGGCAACCTCAATGCCTTTGAGGTAATCGAGACTTCGGCCCATGGCTTGAAAGTCTGCGGCGGCGAGTTGCCGTGGCAGGCCGCCGAGCAGCCCAGCACGGTCTATTGCCGCCCGGAACACCTGAAGGTGATGGAGGGAGAAGGGCACCTGCACGGCCATCTGCTGGCGCAGTTTTTCCAGGGCGCACAAAGCCGCCTGCTGGTGGATGTGGGCGGCCCGCAACCGCTACTGGTCGACAGCAGCGACAACCAGCTGTACGCCGTCGGCGCGCCGATCGCCCTGGCGATTGCGCCGCACATGTTGTTCACCCTGAATACTTGAGAATCTACTGTGAATCGTCCGTTTCTTGTCGCGCAGATCAGCGACCTGCACCTTAAAGCCGGCCAGCGCCTCACTTATGAAGTGGTGGATACCTTGGGCGCACTGCGCCGCGCCGTGGATCACCTCAACGCCAGTTACCCACGCCCCGATATCGTGGTGATCAGCGGTGACCTGGTGGACTTTGGCCGCGCCGATGAATACGCCGTGCTGCACCCCGAACTCGCCCGTTTGCACATGCCGTGCTACCTGGTGCCGGGCAACCACGACACGCGCGGGCCGATGCTGGAGGCGTTCCGGGATCACGCGTATTTGCCTGTGTCCGCAGAGGGGCCCTTGGACTGGGTGGTGGACGAGCATCCGCTGCGCCTGATCGGTCTGGACTCCACCATCCCCGGCGGCCACGGCGGCCAGTTGCTCGACAGCCAATTGCACTGGCTGGACGCGCAATTGTCGCTGCGTCCGCAGGCGCCGACCTTGCTGATTTTGCATCACCCGCCGTTTATCAGCGGCATCGGCCATATGGACCGCGAGCCCTTCATCAATGCGGCGGCGCTGGAGCAGGTCGTTGCCCGTCATCCGCAAGTCGAGCGCCTGCTGTGCGGGCACTTGCACCGTCCGATGCAGCGCCGTTTCGGCGGCAGCCTGAGTTGTGTATGCCCCGGCACCTCGCACCAGATCGTGTTGGACCTACAAGAAGCGGCGCCCGCGCATTTCAACCTGGAGCCGGCGGGCTATCTGTTGCATCGCTGGGAGGCGCAACAGGGTTTGATCAGCCACAACGGCGTATTCGGGGAGTACCCGGGGCCGTATCCGTTTTATGACGCTCATGGGTTAATTGACTGAGGTTGTGATGAAAGCCACTTTGAATATGTTAAGCGTGTTGACCGGCGGCCTGGGCGTTGCCCTGAGCCCTTTGGCGTCGGCTGATTTCTTGAGCGACAGCAAAGCCAACTTGAGTATGCGCAACTTCTACTTCAACAACGACAACCGTGACGGCGCCGCCGCACCGTCGAAGACCGAAGAGTGGGGCCAGGCGTTTATCCTCAACTACCAATCGGGCTTCACCGACGGCACCGTCGGTTTTGGTCTCGACGCGATCGGCATGCTCGGCATCACCCTGGACAGCGGCGCCGGCCGCCACGTGGGCAGCTCGATGATCCCCAACGACGACGGCAAGGCCACCGACAACTGGGCCCGTGGCGGCGCCACGGCCAAGGCGCGTTTTGCCAAGAGCGAACTGCGCTACGGCTACCTGCGGCCGAACCTGCCGATCCTGGTGAGTAACGACGGCCGCCTGTTGCCGCAGTCGTTCGAAGGTGGGCAAATCACCAGCAAGGACATCGACAACCTGACCCTGATCGGCGGCCAACTGCAACACACCACCGGCCGTGGCTCCAGCGACCGCAGCGGCCTTGCGGCGGCGGGCGGCACCCAGGAAAGCAACAAATTCAACTACGCCGGTGCCGATTACCAAGTGACCAAGGACCTGATGGTCCAGTACTACTACGCCAACCTCGAAGACTATTATCAACAGCACTTCGCCGGGCTGATCCACGTATTGCCGCTGGGCGACTACGGCTCGTTGAAAACCGACCTGCGCTACTTCAAGACCACCTCCGACGGCAAGAATAGCAGCGCTTCTGGCCGTGCTGAAGGTTACAAGCTCGGCGGCTATACCAAGAATGGCACCGGTGAAATCGACAACAACACCTGGAGCGCGGCGTTCATCTACTCCCTGGGCCCGCACGCGATCACCGCCGGCTACCAGCAAGTCTCGGACGACAGCAACTTCGCCCAGCTCAACCAGGGCGGCCTGGTGAACAAAGGGGAGGGCGGTTCCAGCCTGTACCTCTACACCGACCGTACCGTGCAAACCTTCATCCAGGCCGGCGAGCGCACTGCCTTTGCGCAATACGCCTACGACTTCGCGTCACTCGGCGTGCCGGGGTTAAAGGCCTCGGTGATGTACTTGAAGGGCGACCACATCCTCACCGCCAGCGGCAACGACGCCAGCGAGTGGGAGCGTGATATCTCGCTGGATTACGTGGTGCAGAGTGGCACGTTCAAGAACGTCGGGTTCGGCTGGCGCAACGGCGTGTCGCGCAGTGAAGTGGCGCGGGACCAGGACCAAAATCGGGTGTTTGTGAACTACTCGATTCCGTTGATGTAAAGCCCTCGCCGGAGCGAGCTTCCTGTGACGAGGGAGCTTGCTCCCGCTGGGATGCGCCGCCTCCCCAAATCCTGCCCCACCACAAACGTACAAGAATCCCCCCAACCCCCCTCAGTAGACTCGCCGCACTCCCTCTACTGCAGGTCTTCCATGGACATCTTCCTCTACGCCTTCAGCGTCATGTACAGCCCCGGCCCCGTGAACTTCATGGGCCTCAACGCCGGGCTCACCGGTCAGTTCCGGCGCTCCACCGGGTTTTTCATCGGCGTCGGCTGCGCGATGCTGGTGTTGTTTGTGCTGTTCGGCTACACCGGCGAGGCGATCATTTCCCAGGCGGTGTTGCCCTATATTTCGTTGATTGGCGGCGTGTACACCTTGTACCTGGCTTATCAGGTGTTCACCGCGCGCACGGTGGTCGATGAAAAAGTCTCTACTGCACCGGCCAAGACGCTCACGTTCTGGAACGGCCTGGTGATCCAGTTGCTCAACCCCAAGGGCATCATGGCGGTGCTACCGATCACCAGCGTCATGCTGCCGGCGGCGCATATCACTGGGGTGTCGATTGCGCTGGTGTCGGCGTTGCTGGCCTTTGGCGCGTTGGGTGCGCCGTGGATCTATGCGTTGCTTGGTGCACTGCTGGGGCGGCGGATCAACGGGACGTCGGCGTTTACCGTGTTCAACCGCTGCATGGGCCTGGCGCTGGCGGTGTGTGCGTATTTCATGTTTCACGCGTTCTATGTGCACCTGGTCGCCACATGAGTGGAGCTTGTCACCTCGACTCACGCATAGATCGAGCTTCTACAGGTACTTGAGCCAGGCCAGGTCGCGGCGTCGCGTCTTGAGCCCGGCAAACCAACGTACCGGCGGATACAGCGCCAGCGGCAGCAGCAACGCCACCAGCCAAATGGCGCCCACGCCGTCGACGCCGAAGTAGTTGCCGTGATTCAGGCCGAACAGTGCCACGCACGCGACGTAGAGGATTTTCAACACGTACAGGTGCAGCAGATAGAAGAACATCGGCGCTGCACCGAAGGTGGCGAGCAGGCCGATCCAACGCTTGCTTCCCGCCTTCTCGAACGCCAGCAACAACAGCAAGCCGATCCCCAGCGTCAGTGCCAGAAACAACAACGAAGGCGGGTACTTGGTGATGTTGAAAAAGCTCATCAGGGTCTGCACGCCATTGTCATAGGCTTGCCAGGGTTTTTCGCCATACCCATTGACCGCTCGCACTACCACGAACCCTACCAACGCACTCATACCGCCGAGCAACAGATAACGCTGACGCAGCGCCGGCGGCATGCCTTGGGCAAACCACGGGCCGAGGCTGTAGCCCAGGGCAATCACACCGATCCACGGCAGCACCGGATAGGTGATGCGCAGGCGCAGCGAGTCGCCCACTTCGATCCAGCTGCGCTCATGCAGGATTGCCCACGGAATGTGCAGTGCCGAACCCGCGTCGAAGTGCAGCCCGTCCAGCAGGTTGTGCCCGGCAATGATCACCACTGCCAACATGATCAGCAGCGAACGCGGCAACCACACCAGCGCCGCGAGGGTGATCATGCTCACGCCAATCGCCCAGATCACTTGCAGATAGATCACGCTGGGCGGCAGCTGAAAGGTCCAGGCGAAGTTGACCAGGGTGAACTCCAGCACCACCAGGAACAGCCCACGCTTGAACAGGAACGCCGACACATCGCGTCGGCCCTGATATTTCTGGCCGTACAGCCACGCCGACAAACCCGTGAGCAACACAAACACTGGCGCGCACAGGTGGGCGAGGGTGCGGCTGAAAAACAGCGCGGGCTCGGTGCTGTCGATAGTCATCGGATCGCTGACCTGACGGTGCAGCAGGAAGGTTTCACGTACGTGGTCCAGCAACATGAACAGGATCACCAGGCCGCGCAGGGCATCGATGGAGAGCAGGCGTTGGCGCAGGGGAACAGCATCGGTCATGGGTGAGGGTCACAGGGCAGGGCGGAAGTGGGTTGTTATCCTATAACATTAATTAACGCGTTGCCGCGATTCGTTGCCCAGATTAGAATGCGATCAATTCTTAATTACTACCGGGTTCGGGTGATCGGCATGTCGTCTTCGCTCCATCTGCCTGTCCAGGCGTTGTACTGCGAACATCATGGTTGGCTGTACCGCTGGCTCGACCGCAAGCTGGGCAATGCCAACGATGCGGCGGACCTGGCCCACGACACCTTCATGCGCCTGCTCACCCGCCAACACAGTGCCGGTTTCGGCAGCGAGCCGCGCGCGTTGCTCACCCATATTGCCAAGGGCTTGATGATCGACAGCTGGCGTCGCCAAGAGGTCGAACGTGCCTACCTGGAAACCATCGCGCACCTGCCCGAGCAGGCAGTGCCGTCGCCGGAAACCCGCTGGCTGATCCTCGAGGCGTTGTACCGCATCGAAGCCATGTTGCGGGATTTGCCGGAAAAGACCCGCCAGGCCTTCCTGATGTCACAGCTCGACGGCTTGACCTATCAGCAGATCGCCGACGAATTGAAGGTGTCGCTGGTCTCGGTCAAACGCTACATGCGCGATGCGTTCCTTGCGTGCCTGAGCGTGGCATGAACCCGTCTATCGACCCGCTGATCCTCGGTGAGGCCGCCGACTGGATGGTGCAGTTGCAGTCCGGCAGCGCCACCGACGAAGACCGTCGCGCCATCGCCCAATGGCAAGGCCGCAGCGCCCAGCACGCCCAGGCCTGGCAACGGGCGCAGGCGATTCTGGGAGATTTCAACAGCGTGCCGGCGGCGATTGCGGGCGACACCCTCAAGCGTATCGGCCGCAAAAAATCCCTCGGCCGCCGCCAGGCGCTTGGCCTATTGCTGCTGGCGGGCCCGGCGGCCTGGCTGGCCTACCGGCAAAAACCGTGGCAACCGTGGACCGCCGACCAACACACCGCCGTTGGCGAGCAACGCAACCTCACTTTGCCGGATGGCACACGCCTGCTGATCAACACAGCCAGCTCATTGAATATCGCGTTCACCGACCAACTGCGGCGTCTCGAGTTGCTGCAGGGTGAAGTGATGATCACCACCGCCAAGGACCCCGCGCCGACCCATCGTCCGTTTGTGGTGCAGACCCGCCACGGCACCGCCCGCGCCCTGGGCACGCATTTCAGCGTGCGGGTGGACGAGCAGAGCAGCCGCGTGGCGGTGCTCGACGGTGCGGTGGAAATGCTGCCGCAGCACGCCCGTCGTGGGCTGATTCTCAAGGCTGGCGAGCAGAGCGCATTCGGCAGTGACAGCGTGGCCGCGGTGCAGCCGCTGGAGGCCGGCGCCACCACCTGGGAAAGCGGCATGCTGCTGGCCCAGCAGATGCGCCTGGCGGACTTGCTCGATGAGTTGGGACGCTACCGCCACGGCGTGTTGCGCTGCCACGACAGCGTCGCCGGGCTGAGCGTGTCCGGGGCGTTCCCCCTGCGGGACACCGACGCCAGCCTGCGTTTGTTGCAGGAAACCCTGCCGGTCAAGGTCAGCAGCTTGACCGGCTACTGGGTGACGATCGAACCGCGCTGAATTTTTTTCCCGTTTCGCTGATACCTTTTCAGTTGTCGCTCGGTGTAGGGGAGAACCCTCAACTCTGCACCGCGTCGACAGGAATCCCCATGACCTTCACCCCGCACCCGATCCGCCCCTTGAAGGCCTTGAGCCTGGCTATCGCCCTGGCTGCCATCGCGCCGCTGCACAGCGCCGTGGCAGCCGACGCCCCGTCGAGCAGCGCGTCACGCAGCTACCACCTTGCGCCGGGGCCGTTGGGCAATGTGTTGGCGCAATTCGCGGCGTTGTCCGGGGTGCCGTTGTCATTTGATTCCACGCTGCTCAACGACCAGCAAAGCGCCGGTTTGCAGGGCAGCTTCACCGCGCAGGCGGGCTTCATGCAACTGCTGCAAGGCAGCGGCTACGCACTGCAAAGCACCGGCGCCAATGGCTATACCTTGGTGCCTGAAGCAACGGGTGACGCCGTGCAGTTGGGCGCGACCACCATCAGCGGCGAGAGCGGGGCGCAGGCGGATACCTATACCGGTGGCCAGGTCGCCCGTTCGGCGCGCCTGGGTGTGTTGGGCAATCGTTCGATCAATGACGTGCCGTTCAGCGTGGTCAGCTACACCGCCAAGACCATCGCCGACCAACAGGCGCGCACCGTCGGGGATGTGCTGCTCAATGATGCGTCCGTGCGCCAGTCGGCAGGCTTCGGCAACTTTTCCCAGGTGTTTACCATTCGCGGCCTGCCGCTGAACACCGATGACATTGCCTTCAACGGTCTGTACGGCGTGCTGCCGCGACAGATCATCACCACCGAAGCCCTGGAGCGGGTCGAGTTGTTCAAAGGCCCCAACGCCTTCGTCAACGGTGTATCGCCAGCCGGCAGCGGCATTGGCGGCAGCGTCAACCTGGTGCCCAAGCGCGCCGAAGATGTGCCAACCCGTAGCGTCAGCCTCGACACCACTACCGATGGCCAGAGCGGCGGCCACCTCGACCTGGGCCAGCGGTTCGGTGAAGACAATCGCTTCGGCGCGCGGATCAACCTGGCCAAGCATGGCGGCGACACGGCCATCGAGGACGAATTCAAAAGCTCGCAACTGGTGGCCGTCGCCCTGGATTACCGGGGCGATCGCCTGCGCGTGTCCACCGACTTCGGCTACCAGAAAGAGCGCATCAACAGCGGTCGCTCGGTGGTCTATCCCAACGGCACACAGGTGCCGAAGGCGCCATCGGCCAAGCACAACTATGCCCAGGACTGGAGCTGGTCGGAGCTGGAAGACACCTATGGCATGTTCAATGCCGAATACGATTTGAATGACAGCTGGACTGCCTATGTCGGTGGTGGGGCCAAGCACACACGGGAGAACGGGCAGTATTCGTCGCTGTACGTGGGCAACGATGGCAGCGGCCGTGTGGGCTTTTTGTACTCGCCTCATGACGAGGACAACAAGAGCGCCATGGCCGGCTTGAACGGGCGCTTCAACACCGGCCCCGTGAGCCATCAGGTGAACTTCGGTTTGTCCGGCATCTGGGGTGAGCAACGTTCGGCGTTTGAAGCGATCCTGCAAGCCAACCGCCGGCCGGGCAACCTCTATAACCCGACCCAGATCCCACGTCCGTCCGTTACTTACTTCGGCAGCGACATCCACGACCCGCGCATCGTCGGCAAGAACCGCATCAAAAGTGCGGCAGTGTCCGACACCCTGGGCTTTATCGACGATCGCGTGCTGCTGACCCTGGGCGTGCGGCGCCAGACCATTGAGGTAGACGCGTGGAACACCACCACGGGCGTGCGCAACGCCAACTATGCCGAGAGCATCACCACACCGGTGTATGGCCTGGTGGTCAAGCCGTGGGAGCACGTGTCGTTCTACGCCAACCGCATCGAAGGCTTGGCCCAAGGGCCGACCGCGCCGTTGACCAACGTCACCAACCCCGGCGAGGTCTTTGCGCCTAACCGCAGCAAGCAGACCGAAGCCGGGGTCAAGCTGGATTGGGACGGTTTTGGCGCGACCTTGGGTGTCTACCGAATCGAGCAGCCCAGCAGCGCCACCAACACCAACCCGAATGGCACCAATACCTTCAGCGTCGATGGCGAGCAGATCAACAAAGGCGTAGAGCTGAACGTGTTCGGAGAGCCGGTCGACGGCCTGCGCCTGCTGGCCGGTGCGACCTGGATGAACACCGAACTGAAGAACACCTCCAATGGCCTCAACGACGGTAACCGCGCGGCTGGCGTGCCACGTTTCCAGTACAACGTCGGCGCCGACTGGGATATTCCCGGCCTCCAGGGCGCCGCCGTCAACGCGCGGATGCTGCGCACCGGTGGCGAGTACGTCAATGCGGCCAATAGCCTGAACATCCCCGCCTGGACCCGTGTCGACCTCGGCGCTCGTTATGGCTTCAAGGCCGATGACAAGTACATCACGCTGCGCGCCAACGTCGAAAACGTGGCGAACAAGGCGTACTGGGCGTCGGCGTCGACGGCCAACAACTACCTGACCCAGGGTGAGCCGCGCACGGTCAAACTCTCCGCAACGGTGGACTTCTAGCGGGTAAACACGGTCAACTGTAGGAGCCGGCAAGCCGGCTTCTAAAGGAGATAGTCCCCGTGAGTGCGACCGAACACACCCCACAATCTGTCCTCGACTTCTGGAAACACGCTGGCCCCAAACACTGGTTCGCCAAGGATGACGCCTTCGACGCCACCTTCCGCGACACCTTCCACACCGCCCACCTGCAAGCCGCCCGGCGCGAACTGGAACATTGGCTGGACTCGGCGCAAGGAGCCCTGGCGCTGCTGATCCTGCTTGACCAATACCCGCGCAACGCCTTTCGCGGCACCGCCCACATGTTCGCCACCGACCCACTGGCCCGCCTGTATGCGAGGCGCATGGTCGATGTCGGATTGGATCAGCAGGTCGAGCCGGCATTGCGTGCGTTCTGCTACCTGCCGTTCGAACATTCTGAAGACTCGGCGGATCAACAACGCTCACTGGTCCTGAACCAGCAGTTGGACGCCAACACTTACCGTTGGGCCAAGGAGCACGCGCGCATCATTGAGCAGTTTGGGCGCTTTCCCCATCGAAACGAGGTGTTGGCCAGGGCTACCACCGACGCCGAGCTTAGGTTTCTGGACGCGGGCGGGTTCTCTGGCTAGCGGCTATTGAGCGTCCCGGTCGATTTCCAGGCGTTTGCGCGCGTTGGGGCAGCCGTTGGTTGCCAGCGCTTTCTCAAGGTATTCAATACGCAACGGCCGGGCGGTTCTGCGATTGGTTCGGCTGGCGAGCACTTTATAGAGTTCGGCGCGGTAATCGTTTTCGCTGCCTGATTGCAGCTCGACGCCCTTGGGCGGCGCGCCGCAGGTCAACCAGACGGCGGGCTGCGGGTAGTAAGGTGCAAAGTCGTCCATTTTAGCCAGGGCGTTTTGCAGCGCCGGCATGTACTTGGGGCCCATCACATAGTCCAGGCAAGTGTTGTCGACGTAAAGTGCGGCCGGGGCAAAGCCGTGCTCCAGGCTTGAGATTGCCAGTTGGCACATCTCTTGTTCTTTGCCGGGCACCAAATAGATCTGATACAGGAGCATCAGGCGGTATTCGGCAACGGGATGTCCTGCCTGCGCTGATTCGCTCAAGCGTTGTTGGGTGAGCGCCAGGTTCGCTTTCTTCTCGTCCACATCGGCAGGTGTTTTCTTGGCCAGTACTGAGCGCATCAGGTCGGCGTACTCAGCGTCGCTTTTCTTCAACAGGGCGGCGGCTTGCTGATACTGCACTTCACCGGGCAGCGCGGGGAGATCACTGGCCGACGCCACGTAGGAAACACAGGAGAACGACAAAAACACGGCGAAGGGAAAGCGCAAGACGAACATCCTTTTTCAGTGCTACGCAGGTGCGCGCTGGGTGGAAAGTCTACCTTGGCAGGCGTTGCCGTTACAGCGGGTGCGGCTATTCCCACCAGGAATGCCCCCATAAAAACAGCGCATTGTCTTTCTCGCCGCACATCTCGTAGCGTGGTGTTCCACTCACGGAGAATCGTTATGAGCCAGCGTCCGTTGCGCCTGTATGTTGATCATTTGTATACCAGCCCCTACGCGATGTCGGTGTTCGTCACCCTGCGGGAAAAAGGCCTGGTGTTCGACACCTTGACCCTGGACCTGGATGCTGCCCAAAACCAGACCGCCGACTTCGCCCAACTGTCCCTGACCCAGCGCGTGCCGACGCTGGTAGAAGGAGACTTTGCGCTGTCGGAGTCTTCGGCAATCACGGAATACCTGGAAGAGGCTTACCCCGAGACCCCGGTCTATCCGGCCGACCCCCGGCAGCGGGCGAGGGCGCGGCAGGTGCAGGCGTGGTTGCGCAGTGACTTGCTGCCGATCCGCCAGGAGCGTTCGACGATGGTGGTGTTCTACGGGCAGAAGATGCCGCCCTTGTCCCCTGTGGCCGAAGCGGCGGCGCGCAAGCTGATCAACGCGGCCCAGGCGCTGTTGGCGGGTAACCGGGCGTGTCTGTTCGGCGCGTGGTCGATTGCGGATGTGGACTTGGCGGTGATGCTCAATCGCCTGATCCTCAACGGCGACAGCGTGCCCGCCGAGTTGGTGGGATACGCGCAGCGCCAGTGGCAGCGGCCGTCCGTGCAGGCGTGGGTGCAGCAGCAACGCCCAGTGCTGTAACCGACCATTCATCCTCCAGATGTGGTGACGCGCTTGACAGCCGTCACCCAGCGGACAAATACTCTCGCCATATTCATATATATGACTAAATAACAAAGTGAATGTGGCCCCATGAATACCTTGTCCAGTGATGCCCGTCTGCCGCTTTACCAACGCCTGCGCGACCATCTGGTCGAGCAGATCGCCAACAATCGCTGGCGCCCCGGTGAAGCCATTCCCACCGAAGCGGTGCTGTCCGCCGAGTACGAGCTGTCCACCGGCACGGTGCGCAAGGCCGTTGATGCGTTGGTGAGCGAAGGCATTCTTGAGCGCCAGCAGGGCCGGGGCACCTTTGTGCGCCGCCCGCAATTCCAGTCCTCCCTGTTTCGCTTCTTCCGGTTTCAAGGTCCTGCGGGCGAGCGCCAGGTGCCGGAGAGCCGCATCCTCACGGTTGAATCCCTGGCCGCGCCGTCGGCGGTCAGTGAGGCGTTGGGCCTGGCGCCCGAAGCCCAGGTAATCCGCATCCTGCGTACCCGTTTGTTTGATGTGCAGCCGCTGCTGGCCGAAGAGATCTGGCTGCCGCGCACGCGCTTCCAGGCGTTGCTGGATATCGATCTGTCCCAGCAAGGCCCGTTGCTGTATCCGGTGTATGAAGACGTCTGCGGGCAAGTGGTGGCCTCGGCCGAGGAGACCCTGACCGCCGAATCGGTCAACGAGGTGTACGCGCGCTTGCTGCAGGTGCCGGTCAACAGCCCGGTGGTGGTGATCGAGCGCCTGGCCCGCGATTACGCCGGCCAGCCCCTGGAGTGGCGACGCTCCCGTGGCCACGCCGAGCACTTCCGCTACCGCGTGGACATTCGCTGACCCGACACCCGCACCGTTAATTGTTTGCCCAACACTGGCCCGGCTGCGGCACGGTTCGCGCCCGGCTGCCTCCCGTTTGACCTATAAGGATAAAAATCATGTTCAGTTGGTATCGCCAAGTCACTCCTCGGGAGCGCAAAACGTTCTGGGCCTGTTTCGGCGGATGGTCCCTCGACGCACTGGAAGTACAGATGTTCGGCCTGGCGATCCCGGCACTGATCGCCGCCTTCGCCTTGACCAAGGGCGATGCAGGGTTGATCAGCGCCGTCACGCTGGTGACCTCGGCCATCGGCGGTTGGGTCGGCGGCACCTTGTCCGACCGCTACGGCCGGGTGCGTACCTTGCAGTGGATGATTCTGTGGTTCTCGTTCTTCACCTTTTTGTCGGCGTTTGTCACGGGCTTCCACCAGTTGTTGATCGTCAAGGCGCTGCAAGGCTTTGGCATTGGCGGTGAGTGGGCGGCGGGCGCGGTGTTGATGGCCGAGACCATCAACCCGAAGTATCGCGGCAAGGTGATGGGCACCGTGCAGAGCGCCTGGGCCGTGGGCTGGGGCGTCGCGGTCGGGGTGTTCGCGCTGATCTATTCGTTTGTGCCGCAGGACATGGCCTGGCGCGTGATGTTTGTAGTGGGCCTGCTGCCGTCGTTCCTGATTATCTGGGTGCGCCGCAATGTTGAAGAGCCCGACAGCTTCCAGCGCCTGCAAAAAGAACAGGCGATTCCACAGAGCTTCTTCAAGTCGCTGGCGGGCATCTTTCGTCCGGAGCTGATTCGCGTCACGCTGTTCGGCGGTCTGTTGGGCCTGGGGGCCCACGGCGGTTACCACGCGGTGATGACCTGGCTGCCGACCTTCCTCAAGACCGAGCGCAACCTGTCGGTACTCAACTCCGGCGGCTACCTGGCGGTGATCATCTTTGCCTTCTGGTGCGGCTGCATCGCCAGTGGTCTGCTGATTGATCGCATCGGCCGACGCAAGAATATCGTGCTGTTCGCGCTGTGCTGCGTGATCACCGTGCAGGCTTATGTGTTCCTGCCGTTGACCAACACGCAGATGCTGTTCCTTGGCTTTCCGCTGGGCTTTTTCGCGGCCGGCATTCCGGCCAGCCTCGGGGCGTTGTTCAACGAACTGTACCCGGCGGATGTGCGCGGTGCCGGCGTGGGCTTTTGCTACAACTTCGGGCGCGTCTTGTCCGCAGTGTTTCCGTTCCTGGTGGGGCATATGAGCGACTCCATGTCCCTCGGCTCGGCCATCGGCATCGATGCCGGGATTGCCTACGGCGTCGCGGTGATCGCCGCATTGTGCCTGCCGGAAACCCGTGGCCGCGTGCTGGAAGCAGCGCCCGCCGACAACGTGGTGACCGGCCAGCGCGCCCAGGCTTGACCCTTTTTACTCTTGAAAGACGAACCCCATGCTCGATAACTGCTCCATCACCGGCATCGACGCCCACGCCCATGTGTTCAGCCGCACGCTGACCCTGGCCGGCGAACGTCGCTACACCCCTGGCTACGACGCCACGCTGGCGGATTACCTCGGGCACTTGCACACCAACGGCTTGAGCCATGGCGTGCTGGTGCAGCCCAGCTTCCTGGGCACTGACAATCGCTACCTGCTGTCCGCCTTGCAGCAGGCACCTGATCGGTTGCGCGGCGTGGCGGTGGTTGAACGCGATATCCCTCGCGACGCCCTGGATGCCATGGCCCTCTCAGGTGTCGTGGGCGTGCGGCTGAACCTGGTGGGCCGGGCGCTGCCGGACTTTGCCGAGTCGGGTTGGAAGGCGTTCTTCGAGCACATCGTCGAGCTGGGCTGGCATGTGGAATTGCACCGCGAGCTGGACGACCTGCCGCAGTTAGTGCGGCAACTGCTGCCGTTCGGGGTGAAGTTGGTGATTGATCATTTCGGGCGACCCGACGCACGATTGGGCGTCGAGCAGCGCGGCTTTACCGAGTTGCTGGCGCTCGGGCTCGGCGGCCAGCTGTGGCTGAAAGTCTCGGGTATCTATCGCCTGGCCGGCAGCGCGGCGCAGAACCTTGAGTTTGCCCACCAAGCCATGCCGTTATTGCAACAGAGCTTTGGCCTACATCGGTTGGTGTGGGGCAGTGACTGGCCGCATACCCAGCATGAAGCGTGTATCGGCTATGGCGCAGTGATTGAGCAACGCCAAGCCCTGGGCTGGTCGGCAGCAGTCGCGCAGGCTTTGTTGATCGACACGCCACGCCAGTTATTCGGCTTCCACCACGCGTAGCCAATCCTCCTCCACGCGGCGGTCGAGGTCTTCCCAGTCCGCCATGCCGAGCACCCGTGTGGTGTTCAAACCCCGCAGGTAACCCCGCAGTTGCTGGGCGCTGGCGCTGATTTGATCGGCGTCGGCTGCCTCGTCCTGCAGCACGTGTTCATAGTCGACCAGGTAATCGGCGACCCGCTCGCGAAACTCCGGTAGTACGGCTTCGCGGATGCGGTCGAAGGTTTTCTGGTGGGGCTTCATGGCGTGGTCCTTATAAGTTTTATGTCAGCACTATCGGTTCAGATAATAGTCACCATCAAGGATCGCAAGTTCTGTTTTTGCGGGAAAAGCGGAAAATCACGCCATCGAGACGCTGTTCAAGGAAATGCGCGATGAGGACGTTTATTCAGCTGGCGTTGATGGCTTTGATGCTGGGCACGGTTGCCATCAACAACGCGGCAATTGCCGATGATCTGCCCATGAGCCATTTGCTACCGATCAACGGTAGCGTAGACTCCCTGCAGCACGCGCAGTCGGTGGGTGTATTGCTGAGTGACAACACCCGCGACAACCTCAGCTACCTTGAACGCTACCACGACATGGCCTTGAATGGCGCCAAGGATGCCCTCGACGGGCGTATCCGCCAGGCGTTCGTCAACAGTTCCGACCCGGAACTGGCCATCGATTGGTTGATGAACTCGCTGCAAGGCACGTTTTTGTCGGTGACGGTCTACGACAACCTGGATGCCTTGGTGCATGCTCACCCCGATGTGGTGGTGATGCTCGATACCCATAACCAACTGCTGACCCAGCGCAACGACCAGGTCGAGGCGCGTTTTATTGCGCGGTTCTATGATGCGAACCTGCAATACATCGCCAAGGCCGAAGGCTCGGTACACAAGCAGGTGCCGTCGGTGTGGGTACATGACAAGGCAGCGCCGGAAATTGCCGCGCAGATCGAGCAGCAGCGCGATGTGCAACTGGATGCCCTGAAGCAGTTCGATGCGTCGCTCAAAGCGCTGGTCCGTGCCGGTTGATGTGAACCTTTATTTTTATAATCAGGAATTTTTCATGCGCGCTTTTTTCGCCCCGGCCTTGGCCTTTGCTTCCCTGTTGCTGGCCGGTTGTGTGTCCGCCCCCAACGCTCCCACCCTGACCTTGCAGACCAGCAAAACGCCTGAAGCCTATGTGCAGTGCGTGCTGCCGAAGCTGGAGAAACACGGGATCACCTCCACCGTGACGCAGAACTCACGCCATGCCAAGGTGGTGTTGACCAGCAAGATTGCCGCCGATGATGTGCTGGAAGCCTACAAGTCCCAGGACGGCGGCAAAGTGTTCCTGTATGAGCGCAAGCCGCTGGCGTCGACGATTACGCCGTCGCGGCTTGAGCTTGCCGCCAAGGAATGCCAATAATTTTGCGTATGGCCTAGGGCTTGGCTTCGTTGCTGAAGGCATTCACCGTCTTGACCAGCCCTTGCGCCGCCAACGCCACCAACGCCCCACCTTTTTCTACCGTCGCCAGCGCCGGATCCGAGCCCATGCGCCCATCCGGGAAGCGCGCGCGGAAGTCCAGCGCTTCACGGATCGGCCCGGTGTTGGCGATCTGCGGCGAATAATCGGCCGTCTTGACCGAGTCCGGATAGGCCCACTGCGTCACCGCAATCTCCGACGGCGTGGCATGGCTGCCATGGCCCACCGGGAATTGGCGTTGCGCCAGGTCGTTCACGCCTTCCAGGTCCCACCAGTTCACCAGTTTCAAGGCAAACCCGGCCGGGCGGCGGGCGAAGCTGGCTTCGGCGTACAGCTCGGAAAACGCCGCTTCGATGGTGGCGATATTGCCGCCATGGCCGTTCAGAAACAGGATTTTCTCGAAACCATGCCCGGCCAGCGAACGCACCCAATCGCCAATCGCGGCGATAAAGGTGGAAGGGCGCAGGGAAATGGTGCCGGGAAAGCCTAGGTGATGCTGGGCCATGCCGATGTTGAAGGTGGGGCCGATCAGCAGGTCGGCGTTCTTCTGCGCTTCATGGGCGATGATTTCCGGGCACATCCAGTCGGTGCCCAGCAGGCCGGTAGGGCCGTGCTGTTCGTTGGAACCGATGGGAATCACCACTGTGCGGCTGCGTTCCAGAAACTGCCCGATCTCGATCCAGGTGGACTTTTGTAGAAGCATGCGAGGTTCTCTTATCTATGGGGACAGGCTATCCGCCACGGATTGTACGACTACTCGCCACCTGTTGGGGTTTGCAATTGAGGTAGGTCGAGGACTTCAGCCAGCGCTGGTCCGGGTACCAGGAAAACATGAACTGCCCATCCTTGAGCTTGTCCACCACTTGGCGTGCCACCTGCGGGCGCACGGCCGGGCAACCCTGGCTGCGGCCGATACGGCCTTCGCGCTTGCTCCACAAGGGGCTCACGTAGTCGGCGGCGTGAATCACGATGGCGCGGTCGCGGGCCTGGTCATTGAAACCTGGCTCCAGGCCGTCCATGCGCAGTGAGTAGCCGTGGGTGCCCAAGTAGCTTTCCTGGGTGCGGAACAAGCCCAGGCTGGACTGGTGGCTGCCTTCCAGGTTGGAGAACTGGGTGGCGAAGTTCTCCCCGGATTTGGCGCCGTGGGCGACCAGATCGCGTAGTACCAGGGTCTTTTTGCGCAGATCGAAGATCCACAGCCGACGGGCGGTCGAAGGCTGGGAGTAGTCAATAACCGCTAGGCGCTCGGAACGTTCCTCGCCGTTATTGACCGCGCACTGCACCGCGTTCAGGGCGCTTTTGAGTACGGTGGGATTGAGTTCTGGAGCCGAGCGCGCCAGGCTGCTATACAAGTTAGGAGAGGTCTGATTGGCGGCGAGCGCAAAATTGCTCAAGGTAGCCAACGCCACGGTCATCAAACCGAGGCGGCGCATGAAAGTCAGCATCTACAAAGTGTCCCCCGGTGTGGATTGGAGCCTGGTCAATTGTTCAAAAAACACGCATGTTACTTGAGCATTTGCCTGCTCGTTGCACCATTGGTCGCGACAGCCGACGCCCTGCCGGTCGAGCCGTTGCCGGTGACCACGCCGGCGCCGGTCGATCTGGCGCCTGTGCAACAGGCGTTGGCGCAACTGCCGAGTGTCTGCCCCGGCCTGGCGCCGCAGCTCGACCCCGCTGCGCAACTGCGCCTGCAAGCCTTCTACCAACAGCAAGGTAATGTGCCGCTGTGGTCCGCCGATGAACGCCGACAAGCCCTGCAATCTCAGTTGCTGATGCTCGCCGATGACGGCCTGGACCCCACCCACTATAGCCTGCCTTTGGCGGATGCCACGGCCAACGTGCTGTGCAGCGATATAGCCACCAGCCAGCGTTACCTGCAAGCCTTGCAGGATCTGCATTACGGCCGACTGCAACAGTCACGTTTCGAGCCCTTGTGGCATTCGCAACCGCCTACGCGCGACCCCAATGTCGAGGTGCTGGCGTTTGCCGCCACAGGCCTGCAAGACATGCCCCAGGCATTCGACCAGGCGCGGCCCAGTGCCGATTTGTATCGCAGCTTGCGCAACGTCTATTCCACCGTGCGCCAGCAGCCGTTGCCGCATTGGGATCCGGTCGCCAGCGGCCCGCTGCTGCGCCCCGGCATGGAAGACCCCCGCGTGCCGGAGCTGGCGCGGCGCCTGATCAGTGGTGGCTACCTCGCCAACGCGCCCAGCGGCAAGCAGTACCGCGATGAACTGGTCAAGGCGGTCAAGGCCTTCCAGCTCAGCCACTCGTTGCAGGCCGATGGCGTGATCGGCGCCGGCACCGTGGCCGAATTGAACATCAGCCCGTTGGTGCGCCGCGAACAACTGCGTATCAACCTCGAACGCTTCCGCTGGCTGGCCCAGGACCTGGAGCCCGAAGGCGTGCTGGTGAACGTCGCCGCCGCGCAACTGAGCGTTTACCAGAGCGGCATCCCCGTGTGGCAAACACGCCTGCAAGTCGGCCGCGCCGAACGCCAGACGCCGTTGCTCAAATCCCGCATCACCCGGCTGACCCTCAACCCCACCTGGACCATCCCGCCTACCATCATGCGCGAGGACAAGCTCCCGGCCATCCGCCTTAACCCCGAGTACCTGCGCCAGCAGAACCTGCAAGTACTCGACGCCGAAGGTCACCCGCTGGCGCCCGAGCAAATCGACTGGGCTCGCCCTGGCAACATCCTGCTGCGCCAGGAAGCCGGGCCGCGCAACCCGCTGGGCAAAATCGTGATGCGCTTTCCCAACCCCTACTCGGTGTACCTGCACGACACGCCGAGCCAGCCGCTGTTCACCAAAGGGCCGCGGGCGTTCAGCTCGGGGTGTGTGCGGGTCGAGCAACCGTTGTTGCTGCGGGATTTGCTGGTGAGCCCGGCCGAACGTACTCGCACCGATGAGCTACTGGCCACCGGCGTGACCCATGAATTCAGGCTGGCCACGCCGGTTCCGGTGCTGTTGAGTTACTGGACGGTGGAGGTCAATCGCGAGGGCGGGTTGGTGTATGCGCCGGATATCTATGGGCGGGACCTGGTGTTGATGAAGGCGATGGGGAGTGTGCTCTGAAGCGTGCTTCTGTAGTGAGCGGGCTTGCTGTGGTGGGCGGGCTTCCTGTGGTGAGGGGCTTGCTGTGGTGAGCGGGCTTCCTGTGGTGAGCGGGCTTGCCCCGCGCTGGGTGGCGAAGCAGCCCCAATAAAAACGCCGCATTCTGTCAGGCAGAATGCGGCGTTTGGTTTTAGGGCGGCTTCGCCACCCAGCGCGGGGCAAGCCCGCTCACTACAGAGAGACTTAGTTCGCCATGTCCCTCAAAATCACCGCCATTGCTTGCTCTGGCGTCGTGAAGGCCGTGTCGACCGTCAGCGGTACTTCATCCCAGTCTTCGTACTCATGCGCCAACACCGACTCCCAACTGGGTGGAACCAGGCCGGGAATATCCCCCGTTCGGGTCTCCACCCGCCGTTGATGTTCCTGCCTGTCAGAACAAATCACCCGAATATCCAGCAACGCCACACCGGCCATTGCCGCCGTTGTCTTCCATGCCTCCCGGCTTTCCCTGACCGGGTTCACGCAGTCAGCCACCACCCTCTGCCCCAATTGCAGGTTGCTCAACGCCAAGGCATTCGCCACCCCATAACCGCTGGCGCCCACATCGCCCGCCAGCACGCCCCCATCACGGATCGCCTGCTCAATCACATCAATGCGTAGATACACCGCGCCGATCTGGCGTGCCAGTGCCTGGGCCAGGGTGGTCTTGCCGGTACCGGGCAGTCCGCTTAAGACAATTAGCATGGGTGGCTCTCGATAAGGTTGGGCCGCTTCAGGGTATCCTTCAGTTCCTCACCGGTCGACCACAGGACAGCCCATGCCCCTGCCGTTTGTGAAAATGCACGCCCATGGCGATGACTTCATCATCATCGACCGCCGTGGCCTGGACGATCCGATCACCGCGAAAATCGCCCGCCAACTTGGCAACCGCCACACCGGCATCGGCTTCAACCAACTGGCTGTGCTGCTCGATTGTGATGACGCCGCGGCGCGCGTCAAGTTCTGGAACCCCAACGGCACGCCGCTGGCCACCTGCGGCAGCGCCACCCGTGGCGTGGCTGATCGCTTGATGCATGAAGCCGGCACAAACTCGGTGGTGCTGCGTACCGATCGGGGCTTGCTGACCTGCGTGCGGGCAGCGGGGCGGCAGGTGTCGGTGAACATGGGCGAGCCGTCGCTGGACTGGTCAGCCGTGCCGCTGGCCGAGTCCATGGACACCCGCAGCTTGCCCATCGATGGCAACCCGGCGGCGTGCAGCATGGGCAACCCGCATTGCACCTTTTTTGTAGACGACATTGCGGCTGTCGACGTGGCGGCTTTGGGCCCGGCGCTGGAAATTCACCCGTTGTTCCTGGCCAAGACCAATGTGCATTTCGTGCAGGTGCTTGACCGTGGGCACATCCGCCTGCGCATCTGGGAGCGCGGCGGTGGCGTGCCGTTGGGCTCCGGTTCGTGCTGCTGTGGCGCGGTGGTCAATGGCATTCGTCGTGGGCTGCTGGACGATACTGTCGAAGTGCTCTGCGACGGCGGCACGGTCACCGTGCAGTGGGCAGGCGAGGGCGGGGTGGTACTGACGGGCAGCGTCGAGCCGGTGATGCAGGGCAGCGCCTACCAGGGCTGAAAGTTGACGGTAAACGTGGTGCCGCCCGTGACACAGGAACTCACCGCCACATCGCCGCCATGCACCCTGGCCAACTCGCGCACGATATACAGGCCGAGGCCCACGCTGCGCACATCACTGCCTTGGTCGGTGCCACGGGTCATGGGTTCGAACAGTTCGGCGAGCAAGGCTTCGGGGATGACCTTGCCGTGGTTGTGTACTGAGACCTCGCAGCTATCCTGCCCCAATCGTGACGTGACGGTGATCGGCCGTTGCAGGTCGCCATACGCCACGCTGTTGGCCACCAGGTTGCCAATGATCTGCTGCACGCGGTCGGCGTCCAGGCAAGCCTCGCCACTGCCCTCGGCGAGATGCGCCAACGTTGCGGTGGGAAACGCCACGCGCAGTTCATCTACGGCCCGATGAATCACCTCATGCAGGTCCAACGGCGCCGCCTTGATGGTAATGCCCTGGCCAACGCGCGCCTGGGTGAAGTCCAGCAGGTCGGCGATCATGCGCTGGGCCCGCTCGGACGACTGGCCAATATGCCCGAGCAGTTGGCACTCCTTGGCGGTGCGTTCGCCACGGTTAAGAAAATCCGAGGCCATGCGAATGGCCGTGAGCGGGTTTTTCAAGTCATGGCTGACAATCGCCACCATCTGCTCGGCAAACAGCGCCCGGCGCTGAGCGATGGCATAGGCCTCGCTCAATTCGGCTTGGGCCAGTTTGAGCGCGAGTTCGGTGGCGGTCTTTTCCTGCAACAGTGCTTCGGCAAAGTTGCGTGCATTGAGCAACTCGCGCTCGTACTTGTCGCGGTCGGTGGTGCCGAACAGCGCCAGGTCGTACACCGTACCGTGGTCCTGCTCGCGCTTGATGCCGTTGAGCAGCACGGTCAGCTTGTGGCCGTCACGGTGCAGCATGTCGAGTTTCACTTCGGTGACGCTACCGCGCAGGCGCAGCATCGGCGCCAGATGGGTCTGGTGGAAGATCCGTCCGCCCATGGTCAGCAAATCCTGGAAACGCTTGCCGCACAGTTCCGTGGTGCTGAATCCCAGCCACTCGCTGAAGCGCGTATTGGCTTGCAGGATCGTGCCGTCCTGCGCCGTGACGGCGAGGGCGCAGGCGGCGCTGTCGAACAACTCAGACGGCATGGGCGGCCGTCCACGGCGCCAGGAAGCTTTCCATGGCCGCCGCGCACGCTTGCGGCGCGCTCATGTGCGGGCAATGGCCGACGTTGTCCACCAGGCAATAGGTGCTGTTGGGTAGCACGCTGTGCAGGTATTCGCCCACGGCCACGGGGGCGATCAGGTCGTCGCTCGATTGCAGGATCAGCACCGGAGTGGCCAGGCCGATCACGTCCTGGCGGTTGTCCGACATGAACGTCACCCGCGCAAATTGCTTGGCGATCTCAGGTTCGGTGCGGCAGAAACTGTCCGTCAATTCCTCGCTCAACGCCGGTTGCCCAGGCGCGCCCATGATCACCGGGGCCATGGCGCTGGACCAGCCGAGGTAGTTGCTGTCGAGGGTGTCGAGCAGGTCCTGGATATCCGCCAGCTTGAAGCCGCCGACATAGCCGTCGGCGTCGATATAGCGCGGCGAGGGGCCGATCATGACGTGGGCGGCTATGCGGCCGGGGGCCTGGCGGTCGGCGAGGGTGCCGATCATGGCGCTCACCGAATGGCTCACCAGGATCACCGGGCCTACCGCGAAGGCGTCGATGATCTCGTTCAAATCACGGGCGTAGCCGTCCAGAGCACTGTATTTGGCCTTGTCGAACGCACTGAGGTCCGACAGACCGGCGCCCACCAGGTCATACATCACCACGCGAAAGCGCTCGAAAAATGGCGGTGCGAGATAATTCCACATAGCCTGGTTGCAGCCGAAGCCGTGGGAAAACACCAGGGTCGAGCGGCCGTTGCCCATCACACTGACATTGTTACGGTGGCGTAGGTCCATGGGCTTCCCGTTATGGCGTTTTGCTATGCGTGCAGGGAGTTTAGATAGTCAACGGCGCGGGGTCACGCGATATAGCGCGGATAAGGTAAAGTCGCCGCCTTCAGGAAGAAACTTCAGGTAACAAACATGATGGCGATTCTGCGGCAGTCCGTCTTGAACCTGGTGGCGCTGGTGGTCTTGGGCCTGGTGGGCACCGCCCAGGCCGACATTTCACCGATTGGCGTCGCCCTCGACCAGCGGGTGATCGACCTCACCAACACCCTGGATGCCTCGACCACCACCCGTCTGAAAACCCAATTGGCCGACCTCGAACAGCGCAAAGGCTCGCAAGTGGCCGTGCTATTGGTGCCGACTACCGGCGGCGCGAGCATCGAGGACTACGCGAACCAACTGTTCCGCGCCTGGAAGCTGGGACGCAAGGACGTCAACGACGGCATCCTGCTGGTGGTGGCCAAGGAGGACCGCAAGGTGCGTATCGAGGTGGGTTACGGGCTGGAAGGCACGCTCACCGATTTGCTCGCGCACCGCATCATCGAGGAACACATCACCCCGGCCTTCCGCCAGGGTGATTTCGTCGGCGGTGTCTCCCAGGGCGTGAATGACCTGGTGGTGCTGGTGGACGGCGGTGATTTGCCAGCAGCCGCAGGCACAAGGGTCAATCCACAGTTCATCGCCATGGCGCTGGCGTTTGTCATCGGCGCCATTGGCGGCGTGTTCATCAGTGCGGGCAAACTGCGGTGGCGCCGCGCGTTGATTGCCGCGGTGGTTGCCACGTTGCTGCTCGTGATCGTGGGTGAAGGCCGCGACTGGGCGATGTTTCTGCTGGTGATGCCACTGATCATGCTGATCGGCGGCGCGACCTTCGGCGCATTGTGGATGGCGCGTTCGGTGTTTTACGGCGTGATCGGGCTGCTGGCCTACATCCTGGGCTTGGTGGTGGTTGATCAGCGCTATGCCGACGTCAACTTCATCCACTGGCTGGTCTTTCCACTGGGCGCGCTGGTGGTGCTGGGGCTGTACCTGGTGCTGCTGGTGATCATGAAGGATGCCTGGAAGCAGAGCCGCGTGGGTTTTATCGCGCGGCTACTGGCGGCGGTGGGGGTGTATGTGGCGGCGGGGGTGTTACTGGAACTCGGCCGTGATGGCTGGCTGTTCGCGTTCCCGATTGCCTCGTTTGCGGCGCTGTTCATCTTTGGCAAGACCAGCGGCGGGTCGGGGTCTTCGGGCGGTGGCTCGAGTTCGAGCTCCAGCAGCTCCAGTTCCAGCAGCAGTTCATCCGGCGGCGGTGGCTCCAGTGGCGGTGGCGGGGCGTCCGGCAGTTGGTGAAGCCGCTAGCGCGGCTTGTAGCCCACCCAGCCTTTGAAGCTGAAGCCGGCGTAGAACAACTCCACGCCGTCAAAGCCGGCTTCTCTCATCAAGACTTCATCCGTCTCGGGTGACAGCACCGGCAATTTCTCGCTGATTGCCGCAATCGCGCGCTCGGCATCCACCGCCGGCACGCCCGAGTCCACCGCGAACGCCGCGTAGCGCTTCAACCACCGGACTTTATCCTCCGGCGCTTGCGGGAAACTATGATGGGCCACTACCAGCGGCGCGCCCGGCAGCAGGCGTTGCCACAACGCCTTGAGGGTTTGCAGGCGCTGCTCGGCCGGGATGAAATGCAAGGTCAGCAAGCACGTGGCGCCGTTGAAAGGCCCCAACGGCGCCGTGTCGATATAGCCTTCATGCAACTCGGTGCGGTCCATCAACGGGCCCAAGGTTGCCTCGGCCAGCTTCAGCATCTCGGCTGAAGGGTCCACCCCCACAAACCGCCAGCCCGGTTCTGCGTCCGCAAAACGCTTCAATTCCAGGCCGCCGCCGGCGCCCAACACCAGCACATTGCCGGCGGCTGGCACGCTTTCGCGCAGCAGCAGGGTGGTCATGCGTTGCAGGCCATCAAAGCCCGGCACCAGGCGCACGGGGCCTTCGGCGTAACGGGCGACGGCATCCGGGTCGGAAAAAAAGCTCATGCTGGGCTCCTGCAAATTGGGCGGGAATAAACCCTACTGCGGCAAACCCGCAGAGGCAACATTCATGGTAAAACGTCGCTCCTCACCCCTCAGAGTATGGACGCTCGATGTCTGCCATTCTTCTTCGCGACGCCACTCCCGACGACGCCCTGTGCCTGGGCGTGCTGGGCATGCAAGTGTTCCTCGACACCTACGCGACCCAAGGCATTCGCGGCTCGATTGCCACTGAAGTGCTTGAAGCGTTTGCGCCGCAGGTCATGGCCCGGTTGATCGCCGATCCTGGTATCTCGCTGCTGGTGGCCGAGTCCAACCAGCACCTGGTCGGCTTTGCCCAGGTCAAGCTCAACGCCTGTCACCCGATGATCGAAGCGCCCGACGTCGCTGAACTGCAACGCCTGTACATCCAGGAACGTTTCACCGGCCTGGGCATCGGCTATCAGTTGCTGCAAGCGGCAGAGCAATGCGCGACGCTGGGTGGTGCTTCGCTGTTATGGGCGACGGTGTGGGACGGTAACAAGCGCGCCCTGGGGTTTTACCCTCGGCGCGGGTATGGGCTGCTGGGCTCGCCGGTGTACACCTTCCAAGGGGAGAGCCATGGGAATCGGTTGTTTGGCAAAGCCCTGGGCGTCACAGCGATTTAGACAGAAACACCCGGCTGCTGCCCTCAGGCTCGCACGGTAGCTCGCCAAAACGTACCCAGCCATGCTTCTCGTAAAACCCCGGCGCCTGGAAACTCAGGGTGTACAGCACCGCGTTGCGACAGCCCCGGCGCCGGGCCTCATCTTCGAATGTTTGCAATAACTGGCTGCCCAGTCCCGTGCCACGCAGCGAGTCGGGCAAGTGGAACAGGTCGAGAAAGGCCATGCCCAATGTGGTCTTGCCAGTGATGCCGCCGAGGATTTGCTGGGTCTCGGGATCCTTGATCAAAACCGTCAGCAGACGCCGATCGTTATAGCCGGTGATGGCTTCATTGAACGCCGCCAAGCCGCCGCCGAGGATACGCTCGGCGTCGGGATTGGGTTGGTCGCTGATTTCAATATGCGCTGCGTTCATCTCTAGAGCGCCATGACCATTTCATGCCACGCCATGCCACCGTGATCCGACGGCGACGGCTGCACATACTGATAGCCCATGCGCTCATACAGCGGCACGTGTTGCTCCTTGCACATCAAATGAATCGTCTGCTTGCCCATGCGGCGCATGCGCTGCACAAACTCAGTCATCAACATTTTCGAATAGCCCTTGCCCTGATGCGCCGGGTCGACCACCACCGACATGATCACCACATTCGGCGCGTCGGCCGAGTGGCCCACCAACTCCTTGAACGCCTCGTCCGACATCACCACTTCGTGGGCGCAGCCACAATTGATGAAACCCACCACTTCACCCGCGGCTTGCAGGATCAGAAAGCCTTGCGGGTACTGGGCAATACGCGTGGCGATCTTCTCCAGGGTCGCGGCTTCGTCGCCTTCGTAGGCGCTGATCTCGATGTCAAAGCAGCGGGCGGCGTCGGCGGGGAGGGCGTTGCGGAAGGTGAGGGCGGGCATGGGCGTTTCCTGAGGCGTTGAGCGAGAGGCCACATGATAGACAAACATCGACCCCAGCAATACAAATCCCCTGTGGCGATGCGGTTGTTGTGGCGAGCGGGCTTTCTGTGGTGAGCGGGCTTGCCCCGCGTTGGGCTGCGCAGCAGCCCCAAAATCAGCAATGGAGAAATGCCTGAAGCACTGCATTCATTCTTAATGACACCCCCTTCTTAATGGGGCCGCTGCGCAGCCCAGCGCGGGGCAAGCCCGCTCACCACAGGAAGCCTACTCATAGCCACCCCATCAGCCACAAAAAAGAGCGTCCGATTGGCCGTCCAAAAGCCAGAAAACCCGCCAAAGCGGGTTTCCTCACAACTCAAATCACATCAACTCACAACAGCAGACCCAAACCCCCGCCGCTCAATTACCGTAAACACATCCGCCACATCCTGGACCATGATCCGGGCGGTATTGGCGACGGTATTGATATCGTGCTCGGCATAGTCCGACACATTGGAACAGGCCATCAGGTGCAGATAGGCAAGGGCGGCGTTGAGACGCTCACTGGCGCACGCATGCAACTCGCTGAGTGGCGCTTCGCTGTCGATGAGCAGGACGGGGTAGTCGGTTGCGGTTTGGGACATGGGGGTGAAGCGGCGGGGCGGATTTTGATTAGTCATAAGGTTCGATTCTATTTTGGGTAAAAAGAACTGCCACCTTGCTGCTGCGAAACAGATGGGGTGGCAACTGTGCGCGGGTTCGCAGACCAGGAAGAATCACCCCCGGCAGACCCGAAGGTCTCCCACGCACAGCCGCCATAAAGCGAGACTCAGGCGGGCTCCGCCTGTGGGTCTGATGACTGTGCAGGTTGATTCTATTTATGTAGGGCTGCGAAACCCCGTCGTTGTTCGATACCAACGAGCGCAGAACTATAAATGGCAAGCGCCGCATGTGCAACTGTAGCGACAAGTGATTAAAAGCCCTCATTGCGTTCTGACTGATGTTAGGAAGCTATCGAAAAGCTGTATCTCACAAACAGATTTTTTCGTCGAGGTGCAGCGAGCCCGAAACGAAGTATTTATCCTACAAACACTTGACGTCCTCTGCGACATAACGCAGTGTGTCATTGCGCCATCATAGAGCCACTAGTTGGATTCTCAATCTAAATGCTACAAGGAGAGAGCAGTTTATGTCAGATTTTGTTGAAGTTGAATTTATAGGTGTTGAAACTTCGAAGAGTGGCGATGCAATTACTATCAGGTATTCGAAAGGTGGTGAGATGAGCGTTCATATTGTTGATGGTGGGTACATAGATACAGGTACTCAAATAATCGATAATTTGAAAAAGCATTACGGCTCAATGGTCATTGATAACGTAGTGCTTACGCACCCTGATCGTGATCATGCTAACGGTTTAAGGATTGTCTTAGAGGAGTGTGATGTTAAAGCGTTATGGTTAAACCGGCCGTGGATTTATGCACAGGAGCTTTTGCCTCGCTTTGCTAATTACAATTCCGCAGATGCATTAGAAAGGAAGCTTAAATCTATTTATGACGCATCAGCGGCACTGGAGGAGATTGCAATCAGAAAAGGCATTCCTATATATAGTCCTTTTCAGGGAGAAGTTATAGGTGCGTTTCATGTTCTTTCACCTAGTCGAGAAAGATACCTTGATCTGATAGTTGAATCAGAGAAAACACCAGAGGCAGAAGAGCGTGGACTAGTTACGGAGTCTATGGAAGGCTTTAAACGAATTTTGCGCGCAGCAGCTAATCTCATTCGTGGCGCTTGGGGGCATGAATATTTTCCTCCCAGTGGTACAAGTAGTGAAAATGAAATGAGCGTCGTCCAGTACGCTAATATCAACGGTGCCAATATTGTGCTTACGGGCGATACCGGAAGAGATGGTTTGAAAGAGGCGGCGGATTACGCTCCATATGTAGGTCTGCAACTTCCCGGCGTCAATCTTTTCCAAGTCCCTCATCATGGCGGGCGACACAACGTATCAACTGAAATATTGGATCGTTGGCTTGGCCCCCGCTTAGATGATCAGCCTAAAAAAACTACTTGGAGTGCCGTTTGCAGCTCTGCTAAAGCTGATGAAGATCATCCTCGCAAAAGTGTAGTGAGAGCGATGCTTCATCGCGGCGCGCATTTTTCAGCAACAGAAGGTAGGAATATATACTGGGCTCGTGGTGTATCTAGGGATGGATGGAATAGTCTTCCGCAAATCGCTTATCCCGAAGAGTTAGAACAGTGATGGGTGGGTGAATTGATATTCATAATAGTCATATATATTCTAGGTTTGTTGGTGGGCGCTACCTATGCTATAGGCTCAATGGCTTTAGGGTGGCTTCCTTTACCATATGAAGTCCTTCGGATCCCTCTTATGTGTGGAGCAATTGCTTGTACAGGAGGTTCCCTTTACTGTCTGAGGGCTGTTTATTTAAACCGTTGTGTTCACAAGAGGTGGGATAGGGATTGGCACGTTTGGTATTTTATTAGACCTATAGCCAGTACCGTGGCAGGGGCAGTTAGCTATCTGTTTTTGAAAGCTGGGCTTTTGGTGCTGGAGTCAAGCTCAAAGAGTGATGCTACAGAGATAGGTTTTTTTGCGTTAGCTTTCATAGCTGGACTAAATGTTGATAAATTTATCGCCAAGATTGAAGATGTTGCGAAGGCTGTCTGGGGTATAGATAAGTCGAGATCCTCACAAGAGAAGAGCTGAACTCTCTAATAGAGATGGCGTGATAGCAGCACTATGTAAAAAACCGCTCGGTCCGATTAGTTTGGTCGGTCTCGAGCGGTTTCAAATAATTTCATGTCATCAAGTGTTCGTTCAAACCCCACCCACCAACTTCCCCCCGTCCATCCGACGCTTATACGCACTGTCCCGACTCGCCAGCCAGAAATACAACGGCGACGTCACCACCAACCCCACCACCCAGGACAAATCCGCCCCGTTGATGTGTTCCGAAATCGGCCCCACGTACAGCGGTGTGTTCATGAATGGAATCTGCACCACAATGCCGACCGCATACGCCAGCAGGGCTTGCGGGTTATAGCGCCCATAGATCCCGCCATCCACGCGGAAGATCGAGGCAATGTCGTACTTGCCCTTATGGATCGCATAGAAGTCGATCAGGTTGATCGCCGTCCACGGCACCAGCACCACCAGCAGCACCAGCACCATGTCGACGAAGTGACCGATGAAGTCCTTCGAGGCGAACACGGCCGCAATCGCGCAGGCGGCCAATACCAGGATCGAAATCAGCGCGCGGCTTTTGGCCGTTGGAATCCAGCGGTAGGCAAAGGTTTGTACCAGGGTGATGATCGACAGTACGGCACCGTACAGGTTGAGGGCGTTATGGCTGATCACGCTGAGCAGGAACAACACCAGCATCAACGGCCCGATAGCGCCGGTGGCGAGTTTGACCGCGTCCATGGTGTCCATGCCCACCGGCGTCGCCAGCACGGCGACCGCGCCGAAGATGAACGACAGGCTGGAACCCAGTGCCGAGCCGAGGTAGGTGGTCCAAAAAGTGGAGGCTACCGGTACGTCGGCGGGCAGGTAGCGCGAGTAGTCCGACACGTAGGGGGCAAATGCGATTTGCCACAGGGCCGCCAGGGACACGGTCGCCAGCACACCTGCGATGTTGAAGCTGCCACGTGTCAGAAAATCCGTGGTCTGTACGTGGGTGAAGATGTAGCCGAAGCCCAGCACGATACCGGCGCCCAGCACCCAGGTGCCGATACGGTTGAGCACATGGATGAAGCGGTAGCCGATAATACCGATGATCCCGGAGCCGATGGCGCCGATCACGATGCCCACCGGCACCGGTACTGCGTCGACCACGCCGTGCAGGGATTTACCCGCGAGCACGATGTTGGAGGCGAAGAAACCGATGTACATCACGCCGGCGATCACCACCACCAGCAAGGCGCCGAGGGAGCCGAACTGGGCGCGGCTCTGGATCATTTGCGGGATGCCCATTTGCGGGCCCTGGGCCGAGTGCAGCGCCATCAGCACGCCGCCGACCAGGTGGCCGATGAGGATGGCGACGATGCCCCACACCAAGTTGAGGTGAAACAGTTGCACACCCAGCGCACCCGTGACGATCGGCAGCGGCGCGATATTGCCGCCGAACCACAGGGTGAACAGGTCTCTTACCTTTCCATGGCGATCTTCCGGGGGCACGTATCCAATCGTGTGTTTTTCGATAAGCGGGGCGGAGGATGTTGCAGTGGTGACCATGACGAACTCCAAGGCAAGGTGAGTACGTTGACGTACTTCGCTGTGCGCCACGTGCGCGGCGCTTTGTTGTTGGAGTGATGATCTGCAATGGACGCGGGGAGGTAAATTAGTAAGTTTGTTGCTATAGACCTTAAAAAATATAGCTCGCAGCCTTGCTGCGCTCCGGTATGTTGCCTACACCTGTTTTGCGGGCGAAGTCCCACGTTTCTGGAGGTCCCGATGGCTGCGTACAACCTGCGCCAACTCAGATATTTCGTCACCACGGCCGAATGCGGCAGCGTCGCCGAGGCCTCGCGCAAGCTGTATATCGCGCAGCCGTCGGTGTCCACGGCGATCAAGCAGCTGGAAGACAGCTTTGGCGTGCAGCTGTTTATCCGTCATCACGCCCAGGGGGTATCACTGACGCCCAGCGGCGCACGCTTCTATCGCAAGGCCCTGGAGCTGCTGCGCGTGGCCCATGAGTTCGAACAGAACGCCCTGGCGGACAATGACGTGGTGGCGGGGCAGATCGATATCGGCTGCTTTGAAACCGTGGCGCCGTTGTACCTGCCGCGTCTGATCGCGGGCTTCAAGGCGCGTTGGCCGGGGGTGGAGATCCGCATACGTGATGGCGAGCAGCAAGAGCTGGTGCAGGCGCTGACGGCGGGCAGCATTGACGTGGCGATGCTGTTCGAGCACGACCTGGGCGCGACCATCGAGACCACGCCGTTGATGCCGCCGCAGCAGCCTTATGCGCTGTTGCCGGCCGATCATCGTTTTGCGCAGCAGGCCAAGGTGTCGCTGGCGGACCTGGTGCTGGAACCTATGATCTTGCTGGACGTGCTGCCGAGCCGCACCTACTTCGTCAGCATCTTCGAAGAGCGTGGGTTGACGCCGAATATCGTGTTCAGCTCGCCGTCGATCGAGATGGTGCGGGGGATGGTGGGGCGGGGGTTCGGGTTTTCGATCCTGGTGACCAAGCCCTTCACCGAGTACACCTATGATGGGCAGAAGGTGGTGTGCGTGCCGTTGGCGGAGACGGTGACCGGCTCAGGCTTGTCAGCGGTATGGTTGCGCCGCGCGCCGTTGACCAAGCCGGTGCAGCTCTTTGTCGACTACTGCCGCGAGGAACTTGCCCGACTCTTGGGTTGAGTGCAAGGCCAAAAATGTGGGAGCGGTTTGCTCCCACATTTGATTGGTGTTCGGCTCACGCGCGAATAGAATCCAGCATCCGCCCCAGCATTGCATCACACTCCAGCAGTTGTTCCACCTTCACAAACTCATCCGGCTTATGCCCCTGATCCATACTCCCCGGCCCGCACACCACCGTGGGAATACCCACCGCATCAAACAACCCACCTTCAGTGCCAAACGCCACCGTGCCGAACTCCCGTGAACCGGAAAACGCCGCGATCAACTCTGCCGCCTGGCTGCGCTCATCGGTGACCAAACCTGGGTAGGCCGACAGCTCGGTAAAGCGAATCGCACTCTGCGCACTCACCGCCTGCATGCGCGGCAACACCTGCTGCTCGGCGTAGGCCTTCAGTTCTCCAGCCACTTCGGCGGGGTCCTGCGACGGCAACGCACGCACTTCAAAATCAAACCGACAATCCGCCGGGACGATATTCAGGGCCTTGCCACCGCTTATCACACCGGTTTGCACCGTGCTGAACGGCGGATCAAACCGCGCATCCTGGGTCTCCCGCAGCCGCTGGCCAATCCGTCCCAGCTCACCAATCAGCTCGGCAGCCTGCTCAATCGCATTCACCCCATACGGCGCATAGGCCGAGTGACACGCCTCGCCGTGCACATCGCAGCGCATGGCCAACTTGCCCTTGTGGCCGAGTACCGGCTTGAGTTCGGTCGGTTCGCCGATGATGCACAGCATCGGTTTCACTGGCCGTTCTTCAAGCACTTTGAGCAACGAACGCACACCCAGGCAACCGACTTCCTCGTCATAGGACAGGGCGATATGTACCGGCATCCGCAACGGCGCCGCGACCAGCGCCGGCACCAGCGCCAATACACAGGCAATATAGCCCTTCATGTCGGCGGTGCCGCGGCCGAAGAGCTTGCCGTCGCGTTCGGTCAATTCGAACGGCGGCACGGTCCAGGGCTGGCCGTCCACCGGCACCACATCGGTGTGCCCCGACAGCACGATCCCCGGCAACTCAACCGGGCCGACGCTGGCAAACAGGTTGGCCTTGCTGCGCTCTTCGTTGTAGACCAACTCGCTGGATACCCCGAAACCGGCCAGGTAATCGCGTACAAACTCGATCAGGTGCAGGTTGGATTCGCGGCTGGTGGTATCGAACCCCACCAGCGTCTGCAGCAGATCGCGGCTGGTGCTCATCGGTCGTCTCCGGCCACGCCGTAGCCGGGGGAACGGTCCGGGGCGAGGGCGCGGTCGATGTAGTCCTGCACTTGCGGGCGATAGGCATCCCAGAGCTTTTGCAGTTCAAGGATCGGCTGTTCGTCAGCCCAATCCACGCGCAGGTTGATGATCGGCCAAGTCAGTTCGCCCACCACCACCAGCGCGGCGGAGTGCACCGGACCGGCTTCGCCACCGGCGGCAATGGCAGCGTGCATCGCCGCCAGCAGGCGATCGGCCAACTGGCCTTCGCCTTGCTCAAAGGCCGTGACCATCGCTTCGATCACCGCGTGGTCGGCGAGCATGTTGCCCGCCGCCACACACTGTTCGCCCGACACGGCGTTATGGGTGCCGAGGGTTTCGCTGCCGCTGAAATGCACGCTACGGCCCAGGTGATCAATCGCCGTCAGTTGCCGGTACTGGCTGTAGCCGTTGCGCGTCAGGGCCTTGTCGATCGCGTCGGCAGGGGCGAGGCCTTGTTCCAACAGGTCCAGCACGTCCGGGCCCAGGGCCGGGAGGGTGATGTTCTGGGTCGACACCGCGCCCACACCGGGCCGCAGCCATGGGCAACGGGCACCCACGGCAATGCTCGATGAGCTGATGGCAATGCCCAGCTGGCCGGTTTCGGCGCAACGGCCGACGATTGAAAAGGTCATGTGCGGCTCCTTACTCGGGAATAACGGCGATCACATCGATTTCCATCAACCACTGTGGCTGGCCGAGGGCCGACACCACCAGCCCGGTGGAAATCGGGAACACGCCCTTTAGCCATTTGCCGACTTCCTGGTACACCGGTTCGCGGTAGCGCGGGTCGATCAGGTAGGTGGTGGTCTTGACGATGTGCGACAGGTCGCTGCCGGCCTCTTCCAGCAGCTGCTTGACGTTTTTCATGGCTTGCTCGGCCTGGGCGCGCGGGTCGCCAAGGCCGATCAGATTGCCCTCGAAATCCGTGCCCACCTGGCCGCGCACGTACACGGTGTTGCCGGCGCGCACGGCCTGGCACAGGTCGTTGTCCAGGCTCTGGTTAGGGTAGGTTTCCTTGGTGTTGAACATGCGGATGCGAGTGTGAGTAGGCATCAGAAAAACTCCGGGAATAAAGGGATCAGGCACTGACAGGCGAGGGACGAACCACCGGGGCGGCTTCGCGGTATTCAAGGTATTGACGCTGGATCGCGATGTGGTCGGCCACATACTTGGCGTCATGCCAAACGCCCCAGATAAACGACGAACCCCGGCGCGATTGCCACGGCAAGCCGAGGAAGTAGATCCCCGCTTCACTGGACACGCCACGCTGGTGCTGGGGCTTGCCGGCTCCGTCGAAGGCGGCGACCTTCAACCAGCTGTAGTCCACGGCAAACCCGGTGGCCCAGATGATCGAGGTGACGCCGGCCTGGGCCAGGTCCAGGTCCAGGATCGGATTTTTGATGCAGTCCGCATCGGGGAACACGCGACGGGCCTCGGGCTCCAGCGGCAGGTCAACGCCGTTGCGCTCGATATAGGCGTCGGCCGCATCCAACAGGGCCAGGTAGTTTTCATCGCCGCGTGCCAGGTTTTCCACCAGGTTTGGTTGAAAGCGGGCGACGCTGCCATCGAACGCTTGCGTGAGGCCGACCAAGGTCATGCCTTGCTGGGCCAGCTCACGGAAGTCGATGGTCTTGCCGCCGTGTGCACCGCTGACCGCGATGGTCACGTGCTCGCGGCCGGGTTTCATGGCCGCCTGGTCCCACTCGCCCAGCACCCCCAGCCACCAGCAAAAGTCGCGGTTGCGATAGGCGCGAGGCGGGCGGTCATGGGCGCCGACCGAGAGGTACACCTGGCGCCCGGCGCGCTGCAACTCATCGGCGATCTGCACGCCAGAGGAACCCGCGCCCACCACCAGCACGGCGCCGGCCGGCAGTTGTGCGGGGTTGCGATAGTCGGCGGAGTGGATCTGGTGCAATGCCGCGTTTTGCGGCGCGATGGCCGGAATCACCGGTTTCTGGAACGGCCCGGTAGCGGCGACCACACGGTTGGCCTCGATCACGCCTTCGCTGGTGTGCACGGTAAAGCCAGGGCGACCGACATTACGCACCACCGACAGCACCTCCACGCCGGTACGGATCGGCGCGTTGAACTTGCGGGCATAGGCTTCGAAGTAATCCGCCACACGCTCTTTCGGCGCAAACCCATCCGCAGCGACCGTGTCGAATTCCAACCCCGGAAAGCGGTCATGCCAGGCCGGCCCATTGGCCACCAGCGAATCCCAACGCCCGGTGCGCCAGCGCTCGGCAATACGGCTGCGCTCCAGCACCAGGTGGGGCACACCTTGCTTGCTCAAATGCTCGCTCATGGCCACGCCAGCTTGGCCGGCGCCCACCACCAGCGTGTCTGTTTTTGTTATTGCTTCAGTCATGTCTCTGTCCTTGCGTAATGCAGTTGGATTCAGCGTTTGCATGACTTCAAGGCTAGGGGGAGGGGGGTTATAAATAAAATATTATTAAGCTGGGAAGTGAGCATAAATATCGGATGCAGAGCTCATCTAGAACTCCCCGGAATACTTCACCGCCGCCGCCGCCCGCGACGGTACATCCAGCGTGCGCAGCAGCGACGACACATGGATACGCACGGTAAACGGCGAGATATCCAGGGCCTTGGCGATTTCCTTGTTGGTCTTGCCCTGGGCGATCAAGCGCAGCACGTCCTGCTGGCGGGCGGTGAGGGTGTGGGTGTCCAGTGGCAGCAGGCCGGAGGGGGCGAATTTGACCAGTACTTCGCCTTCGCGGATGGCCAGCAGCGCCTGGCCGATCTCGTCGGGGGCGATGTTCTTGCCGATGAAGCCGTCTGCGCCCAGGGCCATTACCTGATCGATCAACGCCGGGTCATCCACCATCGACACCACGATCAACGTGGTGCGCCGCAGTTGCTGGCGCAGGTCGACCAATTGGCTCATGCAGGTCAGGCCGGGGAAGCGCAGGTCGAGGATCAGGGTGTCGACCTCGCCGCTTTCGCGGATCAGCGCGAGTACCCCGTCGAGGTCGCCGGCTTCCTGCACCACGGCGTCCGGCAGCAAGCGCTGCACGGTGCGCAGCATGGCTTCGCGAAACATCGGATGGTCGTCGGCGATGATGATGCGGCCGGTCATGTGGGTGCTCCTTCCTGGGGCAAAGCTGTGCGGTTGCATGCTACCTTATCACCGCGTCCGAGGCCTGCCTGTGACGCAAGTTGGATTTGTTGATTGCCGCACAAGGACGTAACCCCATGAGTCTTGAGACCAACTCCGAACTCGACCAGGCCAACCTGCGCATTGTGGTTGCCTCCATCGCTATCGTTTACATCAGCGTGTTGGGCTTTCTGCCCGGACAGTCGGTGGACACTTACCTGCCGGTGATCCTGTATATCTTCCTGTTCCTGCTGGCCTCCATTGTGTTGCGTCAAGTCATCGCCCGATGGCCAGGACACTACCCGGCGCGGCGGATTTTCGGGATGCTTCACGACTACACCGGCACCTCGTTTGGCATGGTAGTCGGTGGCGAGGCAGCACTGCCGTTGTATGCGGTGATGGTGTGGGTCAACCTCGGCAATGGCATGCGCTACGGCTCGCGATACCTGGCGATTGCCACGGCGTTGGCGTTGCTCGCGCTGTTGATCGTGTACCGCCTCACGCCGGTGTGGCAGGCGCAACCTTTCATGGTGTTGATGCTGATGATCACCAGCACAGTGATCCCGGTGTACGCGCATATCCTGCTGGAGCGCACGCGCAAGGCGTCCGAGCAAGCCATCGCCGCCAACCTGGAAAAATCCCGTTTCCTCGCCCAGGCCAGCCACGATCTGCGCCAGCCGATCCACTCCATCGGCCTGTTCACCGCGTGCCTGCGCGAAGCCCGGTTGGGCGATGAAGAGCGGCGGCTGGTGGACAACATCGACCGGTCGCTGCTGAACGTGTCGCAACTGTTCCGCTCGATTCTCGACCTCTACACCCTCGATAACGGCCGTCTGCTGCCCAAATACCAGGCGGTGCACCTGGGCGAGTTCCTTGCCGATCTGGTGCGGCAGAACGCCGAGGCCGCACGTTGGGCGGGCGTGGAGCTGCGTCTGCGGCCGTGTGCGCACTGGGTGTTGGTTGACCCGGCGCTGTTGGCGACCATGGTGCAGAACGTGCTGTCCAACTGCTTCAAATATGGCGCACAGCGTCCGGTGCTGATCGGCGTGCGTATCCGCGACGGCGGCTTGGCGGTGGAGATTCATGACCGGGGGCGGGGGATTGCCGAGGAGCATCTGTCAAAGGTCTTCGAGGAGTTTTATCGGGTACGCCACCTGCGTGACAAAGACGTCGAAGGCGTGGGCCTCGGGCTGTCCATCGTCAAGCGCCTGGGGCAGTTGATGGGCGTGCACGTGAGCCTGCGCTCACGGGTGGGCCGTGGCACTTCCGTGAGCCTGTATGGCCTCACCCTGGCCACCGCGCCGCGTGCAACAGCACCGCGCGACGACACGCGCCAGGCCGGGTTGCTCACCGGTTTGAAGGTATGCCTGGTCGAAGATGACCACAACGTGCTGCTCGCCACCCAGGCGCTGCTGGAGCGCTGGGGGTGCGAGGTGCAGGCGGAGTCTTCGGGGCGTGATCTGGTCAGTGACTGCGACATCATCGTCGCCGACTACGACCTGGGTAACCACGCCACCGGCATCGAATGCATCGACGCCCTGCGCGAACAACGTGGCTGGGCGGTGCCGGCGCTGATCCTCACCGGGCACGATGTGGAGAAAATCCAGGCCGCGTTGCACGACCGTCAGATCGCCATTCTCTCCAAGCCTGTGCGCCCCGCGGAACTGCGCGGTGTTCTGCGGGAACTGAGTCAGGAGGCGGTTACTGGGTAAAGCCCTGAAGTGGGTTGCCGCGTGCGCCTTTGGGCTGGCAGTAGGCGGCAGGTTTCATCATGCCGAAGCTGGCCACGGCAAACATGCCGCCGCTGGCACCGCTGGGCACCGAGCAATTGTACTCGCCGGATGCTGCGCTGGCGACGTAGTAGGTGGTCATCGAGTCGCTGCGCACGTTGGAGATACGTTTGACCGGTTCGCCCAGGTTGGTTTCCGACAGCGTCTTGAGATGGTCTTCAGTAGGCTTGATATTGCTGCAGCCGGCCACGCCAATGATCAAGGCGCCCAGCAGGGTGAGACGGGTAACGGAGGATTGCAGTTTCATGGTGCTTCTTCCTTGGGGTTGTTATGGTTTTTCCAGCGCACAACGCGCCCACGCGCAAGGGATGCACGGTGCCGGGAGAGCGTTGGAAGTGCCGGGGAATATAGCGCCGCAAGGGAGAAGGGTCGATTAGCACAAGTGTGCTAATGGCACGATGATTTCATGGAGGAGGCGTGAAATGCTGGAGATAAAACGGGCGACCCCAGGGGACGCCCAAGTGGCGTTCGACATCCGCTTGCAGGCCATTCGCAGCCAATGCATCGGCGCTTATACGCGTGAGCAAATGCTGTTGTGGACGCGGGGTAAGGCCGAGGATGGTTACAGCGCGCTGATGAATAAACCGTTTTACCTGGGATGGCTGAACGGTGAGGCGGTCGTCACTGGAATGCTTGACCTGGACAACAATGAAGTAGGCGCCCTGTTCGTATTGCCCGAGTGCAGCGGTCGCAGATATGGCAAGGCGATGCTCGACCACCTTGAGACAGTGGCGCGGGAGCTGGCGATTGAAACCGTGGTGCTGGATGCGACGCTGAATGCGGCGAGTTTTTATCGGGCGTGTGGGTATGTGGGGGATGAACAGGCGGTTTATCACTCACCGTCGGGGTTGACGTTGGCGTGTATCCCGATGACAAAACAACTGATCCCTTGACACCACTCGTCATTGACGCGCAAACGCTACGCGCAACCGCTCAATCACTCGATGCACGGTGTCTCCCTGGATGTGTGGTGGCGTGGGACTTTCGCCAAACTCACGCCATACAAACAACGTCAACTCAGCGCCATCGGTCAATGTTTGCGCCAGTCCCTGTTTGCCAAAACCCTGCAGCAGCCGATAGCGCTCGTCCCGCCAAAACGCTTCCTCCACCCAGTCGTACACCGGGATGAAATGAAAATGCAGCGGGAACCCCGGCATGTGCCCGTAACGGCTGATGTACAGCCATTTCGGTTTCAGCTGCGCTTCCATCACCCGCTGAGTCTTCGCCAGCAACCCACCTAATTCGGCGAGCGCCGCTTCCGGCATGTCGGCCAGGGAGTGGATCGGCGCCTTGGCGCCCAACATCAGGTAGCCGGGCAATGCTGAGGCCAGGTGGTGGTTGAGCAGCCAGTGTTCGGTTTCGTGAAGGATGTACGCGGGGTCGATGTGCATAAGCGAATCCAGGGGAACGTTGCGAGCAGGATACCTGTATCCCAAAAAAGCGTTTGATCTGTGCCTATCGCCCGTTGCTTCAGATGAATAGCCTCAAGCCTCGCTAACCAACCTTCGAGCTCATGATGGAACTCACTGCCGTCCCCTTTGGCACTACCGACTGGTCCACTGTCGAACCCGTGATTCATCCGGGCGTTATCGGCAAGGCGTTATGGCGCACCTGCCACTTCGGCACCACCCGGGTGCGCATGGTCGAATATACCCCAGGCTACCTGGCGGATCACTGGTGCTGGAGAGGGCACATTCTGTTGTGTCTTGAAGGCGAGTTGCACACTGAATTGGAAGACGGCCGTCAGTTCACCCTGACGGCCGGAATGAGTTATCAGGTGGGCAATGACATGGAAGGCCATCGCTCATCGACGAGTATTGGCGCGAAGCTGTTTATTGTGGATTGAGGCGCACGATCAACTTGCCGAAATTGCGCCCTTCCAGCAGTCCGATAAACGCCTCGGGTGCCTGGGCCAGTCCGTCGACAACATCCTCGCGCCATTTGAGTTTGCCTTCAGCGATCCACTGCGCAGCTTCTTTCAAGAATATGTCCTGTTGCTGATCGACAAATTCGGTCTGGATAAATCCGCGCACGGTCAGGCTCTTGGCGAGGATGTCATGCATTGTTGCGGGCAATCGGTCGATCGTTGCTTCTTGAAGGGCGCCATCGTTGTAATGGGCGATCAGACCGCACACGGGTATCCGTGCAAAACCATTGAGTAGCGGTCGCACGGCGTCCCAGACTGGCCCGGCGACGTTTTCAAAGTACACGTCGATACCCTTGGGGCACGCCTTGGCCAGCTGTTCGGCAAAGTCCGGGGCGCGGTGGTCTATGACTGCATCAAAGCCCAGTTCGTCCTTCACGAATGTGCACTTGTCCACTCCACCGGCAATGCCCACGGCGCGTGCACCGTGCAGGCGAGCGATCTGGCCGACCACTGAGCCGACTGCACCGCTCGCCGCTGCGACGACGACCGTGTCGCCGGGTTTGGGCTTGCCGATATTGAGCAGGCCGGCATAGGCCGTGAACCCCGGCATGCCCAGCACGCCGAGGGCGGTGGTCAGCGGTGCGATGCCTGGGTCCAGGCGGCGCAGGTCTTGCCCCTCAGACAACGCGAAGCGCTGCCAGCCGGCGTAGGCCAAGACGAAATCGCCTTCGTGCCAATCGGCATGACGTGAGTGTTTGATACGCGCCACGGTGCCACCGACCATCACTTCACCGATGCCCACCGGCTCGGCATACGATTTGGCGGCACTCATGCGCCAACGCATGTAGGGGTCGAGAGACAGGTAAAGGTTTTCCAGCAGCACCTGTCCATCGACCGGCTCTGGGATGGGTGCGTATTCGAGGCGCAAATCGCTGGTCTTCGGTCGGCCATCGGGACGAGCGGCCAATACGATGCGTGGGTTCCGGGTGTTATCCATGATGTGTCTACTCACTGATTGAACAGGCTGAGCAGCGTAGTCATACGGTGGGTATCAAGGTAGGCTGATAGCAGTTGATTCAGAGTTATGCCAAACATGATATCCGACGCGTTTGAACCCTATTTGCTGCGTACTTTTGTTGCGGTGTGTCATCACGGCAGCCTCAGTGGCGCTGCGCAACAGGCGGGCAGGGCACAATCGGCGCTAAGCGCGCAGATTCGCCGGCTGGAGGAGTTGCTCGGTCAACGCCTGCTGCGTCGCACCGGGCGTGGTGTAGTGCCGACCACTGAGGGCGAATTGTTGCTCAGCTATGCCACACGCATTCTGGCACTCGGCGAAACGGTGGCGACACGCTTGAAGGAACGTACGGTGATGGGCACGGTGCGCGTCGGCCTGTCGGAGGACATCGCCGTCTCAGCGTTGCCGGCTGCCCTGGGCCGTTTACGCCGGGCCAGCCCCCACGTGCACCTGGACATCACCGTGGACCACGGCGATGCCCTCGCTGAACGCTGGCACGATGGTTTGCTCGACGTGGCCGTCGGCGTGAGCTCGGTATTTGCCGCCGACCCCGTGCATACCTGGAACATGCCGCTGTATTGGGTGTGTGGGATCGATGATGAGATCGACCCGACGTCGGCGTTGGATGTGATCGTGTATGCCGAACCCTGCGCGTGGCGGCGCCTGATGTTCGACGCGTTGTTGGCCGCCGGCCGCGATTTTCGCGTGACCGTCACCAGCCCGAATATCGGCGTGATCATGGCTGCCGTGGAAAGCGGCCTGGGCGTCGCATTACTGCCGGCAGAAAATATTCGCCCGGACACCCTGCGTGTGATCTCGCTGGGCCCCAGCGGCAGTCAGGCCTTGAGCGTCAATTACGGATTGTTCGCGGTACCACGTCAAACCAACAGTATTCGCGCAACGGTCGACCTGCTCAGCGAGAGTTTTCACCTGATGACGCAGCCAAGGCCAGGTGGCCTGATCCCTTGCGATACACCCCACCCAACTCCCGCGCCAACCCAATGAAGTTCTGCAACGGCGCCGACGGATTGAACGTGCGTCGCACCAGCGTGATCGGCGCCAGCAGCTTGGGCCGTGCGTCTTTGATCCGGCAATACACCACGCTTTCGCGGTGCACATCGCGCATCGACGCCGGGACCACCGAGATGCCTTCGCCGGCGGCTACCAGGCTGACGTTGGTGAGCATGCGTTCCACTTCAAAGGCGATTTTCGGTTCGAAACCAGCGTTCTGGCAGGCCTTGATCAGGTTCGCGTACATCCCCGGTGCGCCAGGGCGACGTACCAGGATGAAGCGTTCATCCTTGAGGGCTGCGAGGGGAATGGCGCTGGCGAGTGTGTTCAGCAGCGGGTGGCCGATGGGCAGGGTCAGCAGCATTTCTTCATTGAGCAGGCGATGGAACGTCAGGCTCTGGTGCGTACTGACCGGCGCGCGCAGGATGCCGATGTCGATGCGTTTTTCGACACTGTCTTCGGTCACTTCGCGGGCGCTGCCTTCGTTGATCGACAACTCCACGCCGGGGTAGCGCTCGCGGTAGGCACGGATGATCCGAGGGATCAGCGGATGGGCGGCGGCGGAGCTGGTAAAACCGATGACCAGCGTGCCTTCGATGCCCTGGGCGGCGCGGGAGGCTTTGAGCGAACCCTGTTCGACACGGGCGAGGATGATCCGCGCTTCATCGAGGAACACCAGGCCGCCGGCGGTGAGGTCGACGCCCTTGGGGTGGCGCTTGAACAGGTCGAAACCCAGCTCGGTTTCGAGGGCGCGGATCTGTTGGCTGAGGGGCGGTTGTTGCATGTTCAGGCGCGCGGCGGCACGGGTGAAATGTCGCTCTTCAGCCACCATGATGAAATAGCGTAAATGGCGAAGTTCCATGGTGGTATATCCCGTGACAAGACTTTATTATTTGCGGCCGGCAGCGACCGTGGCGCCCAATATGCCCAAAGCGGCAAGGGGCGACAATAACAATAAATAAAAACAGGCTGGAGTACCGATGCCGACCCGATACGCCAAGAACGGAACCCTGCCTATTCTGATTGCCATCGTACTTGGCATGATGTTGGGCCTGGTTTATCCGAACCTGGCGATTGAGATGAAAGTGCTCAGCGACGCCTTTATCAAGATGGTCGGCTGGTTGATGCCCTTCCTGTTGTTTGTGCTGGTGTCCACCGGGGTCGCGGGTATCAAGCGCGAGCCTCATCACCGCCATGTTGTGCGGCGGATCATTGTGTATTTCCAATTGATGTCCTGTGCTGCGCTGATGCTCGGCATGGCCACCGGCTGGGTGTTCAACCTGGAACACAGCGTGTTGCCGACGCCACCTGTACTGCCGGAAAACTTCTTGCATGAGCTGTCGCTGCTGTCGGCTTCCTCGACGTTGTACCGCGTGTTTACCCAAAGCCTGGTCTTGCAAGTGATGTTTGCTGCGATGGTCTGCGGGCTGCTGCTGGGGCGGGGCAGTGCGCTCGGCAATCGCTGCCTGGGCTGGCTGGAAACGGCGGTGCAAGGGCTGTTCTACGTGCTGCGGATTATTCTCACGTTTGCCCCGTTGGCAGCGTTTGGGGCGATGGCCTTCGTGGTGGGTAAATACGGCGTGAGTTCAGTATTGCCCCTGCTGAAGTTTGTCGTGGTTATTTATCTGGTCAGTGCGCTGTTTGTGGTTTTAGTGTTCGCCACTATTACGCGTCTGGTCGGGGTGAAGTTATCCCGATTGATTGTGTATTTAAAAGAAGAGTTATTACTGGTGACATTTACCGGCTCTTCGGTCGCCGCACTTCCAGGCTGCGTGAATAAACTTGAGGCGCTGGGCTGCGACCGGCAATTAGTGCGCCTGGTGTTGACCACCGGCTACACCTTCAATCTGGCCGGCACCAACCTGTACCTCACCACCGCGATCATGTTCCTGGCCCATATGGCCGGGGTCGAGATCGCCTTGCCGGAGTTGCTCGCGGTGCTGGTGATCTGCCTGGTGACGTCGCTGGGCTCTACCAGCGTGGCGGGTTCGGCGTTGTTCACCCTTATCGCCACCTTGAACATCCTGCAACTGGTGCCGCTGGAAGGGGTGGGGCTGCTGCTGGGGGTGGAACGCTTGATGAAGTGCCGCTCGTTGACCAATGTGCTGGGCAACTGCGTGGCGTGCCTGGCGATTTGTGGGTGGCAGCGATCGATTGAGCGTGGGGTGCTGCAACGGGAGCTGTCATGAACTGGCTTTATGTAGTGAGCGGGCTTGCCCCGCGCTGGGCTGCGCAGCAGCCCTAAAACCATTCACCGCATTCATCCAGACCGAATGCAGTGTTTTTAAAGGGCTGCGTCGCAGCCCAGCGCGGGGCAAGCCCGCTCACCACAGTAGGAAACCGCAACATTTGGGACTGGGTGTTAGCCCTTGAGCTTATCGAAGGCCTTATCGAGATTTTCTTCAGCGCCCTTGAGCTTCTCACGCCGCTCTTTCAACCATTGCTGATCGCCTTCCAACGTCTTGCGCGCCTCCACCAGCATGCGCTTGACCTCCTGCGGCTGTGGCCCGCCCGTGCCTTTGCGGGTCTGCACCATGGTGGTTGGCGACAGCGCCGCACGGAAGCCGGCCTCGTCCAGCGGCAAGGTATTGGGCGTCCACTTGTACTTGTCTGCCGCCTGGCGATACAGCTTCTGCGCGTCGGCGTAGGGGAAGGTTTTCGGCGTGGTGCCGTTGCTGCGCGCTTCGGTGACGATCAGCGAGGCAAAGCTATGGCCAATCCGGAACGGCACCTTGAACTGGCGCTCCAGGGTGTCGGCCAGCTCCATTGAGGTGGTCCACTCCGATTCCAGTTCTTCCAATGCGCGCTGCGGGTTGATCTGCAGCGCGTCGAGCACGGCATCCATGCTGTCGAACATTTCCTGGGTGGAACGGAACACGCCCAGGGAATCGAACGCGAATTTGTAGTCGGTCATGCCGGTGGTGACGTTGTGCGCGCGCAAGGTCACCGTCTGGGCCAGGCCGACCACATCCGAGGCGGTCTCGCGGGCTCGCATCAGCAGGCCTGGGTTGCGTTTTTGCGGCATGGCGCTGCTGGTGTAAGTGGCTTCTTCATCCAGCAGCAGCCACGGGCGGATCTGGTGATACTGGGTGTGGATGTCGCCAATCATGGCGCCCACGCGAACCGCCGATGACGACGCCAGGTTGGCCGCCTCGATTGGGATGTCATAGGTCGACACCTGGCTGGAATCCAACGAATTCTCACGCACGCCATCAAAGCCCAGCAACTCGGCCAAGCGCTCGCGGTTCAGCGGGTAGGCCGAATTGGCCAGCACGGCGGTGCCCATCGGGCTTTTGTTCAGGCGTGTGTACAGCTCGCGGATGCGCTGGCCGTCACGGTCGAACGCGGCCTCAAAGGCCAGCAGGTAATGCGCATAGCTGATCGGCATCGCCTGCACGCCGTTGGTGTAGGCCGGCACCAGGGTATCGACGTTCTTGTCAGCAATGTTCAACAGGCGCAGGCGCGTGGCGTTGAGGGCTTCGCTGTAGGCCAGCACCTGGCTGCGCAGGGCGGCCAGGCGGTAAGTGGCGAGCATGTCCTGGCGACTGCGGCCGGAATGGATCAGCGAGGCCTCGGGACCGATCTTGTCGGTCATGATTTTTTCCAGTTGCAGCACATCGCTCGGGCGCGTGCCGCCGGGCTGGTCGGCCTGGGCGATCGCATAACGCACGCCGCCAGCGATCTTCTGGCCCATCTCGGGTTTCACAATGCCTTCTTCGGTGAGCATCACGATCGAGGCTTTGTTGATGCGGTTGAGCCAGGCGAATTGAGTCTGGGTGGGATCGCCTTTGGCTTTGCGCTCGGTTTGCGCACTGTCCGGTGTGGCGCCGACTTTTGCCGCCTGGGCGGCGCATTGTTCGGTGGTGGTGCAGGGCAGCTCGCCGGTGTTGGCCGCGTAGGCGCCAACGCTGTTGAACAGGGCGAAAGCCACCGCCAGGTGCAGCAGGCTTTTAAGGGCGCGGGGGGATGTGTTCACAGGAATACCCGATTTATTGTTGGAATTGTGAGCCGTCAGGCTATCGAGTCTGTTTTCAGATTGAAAATATATAGTAAGTGTCGATGGCAGAGCTTTTAGGTATGGATACCGCATTGGATTGAATGCGCTAGCCCTGTAATGCTGTTCAGGCTTTGAAGTCTGTCTTCACAATGCTTGTGCTATACCGTTCATTTTCTGCGGAACCCTTTATGCGCCAGGATCAACTCGACGGGCTGGTGACCTTCGTCTGCGTCGCTGAATATGCCAGCTTTTCGGCCGCCGCCGTGCGCCTGGGTGTGTCGCCGTCGGCGGTCAGCCAAGTCATTCGCAACCTGGAGCGGCGCCTGGGCGTTGCGTTATTCAATCGCACCACCCGCAGTGTCAGCCTCACGGAAGCAGGTCTGGGCTTCCTGGCCAAGGTACAACCGGCGGTCAGCGCCTTGACGGCTGCGGCCCTGGAAGTCGGTGACAGCAGCGGCTCACCCTCAGGCTTGCTGCGTCTCAACGTGCCGCGCGCCGCGTACATGACCGTGCTGCAACCGGTGCTCGCGGCATTTCTGCAGGTGCACCCGCAGATTGACCTCGAACTGACGATGGAAAATGCCCTGGTGGACATCGTGCGCCTGGGCTATGACGCCGGTATCCGTTTTGGCGATTTCGTCGAGCAGGATATGGTCGCGGTCAAGGTCGGCCCCACTCTGCGCATGCGTGTGATCGCATCACCGGCCTACCTGGCCCGGCACGACGCACCGCAGCACCCCAGCGAATTGCTCCAGCACAACTGCATCACGTTTCGTGCGTCCAGCGGCGTGGTCGAGCGCTGGGACTTCGCCAGGGGCCTGGAAACCCTGCAACTGCCGGTGCGCGGGCGGATGATCGTCAACGACTCGTCGGCCCTGGTGCAAAGCGTGCTGGATGGCCTGGGCATCGGCTACATGATCAGTGGCCACATCGACCCCTTTATCGCCCGTGGTGAACTGGTCAGCCTGTTCGAGGACTGGTGCCCGGCCTTGCCCGGCTTCACCCTGTATTACTCCGACCGCCGTCGCGTGAGCCGCAAGCTGCGCGCACTGATCGACTTTCTGCGCGAGCCGTCCAGCCTCGCGCCGTCGCCACCACTGCAAGTACTTTAGTAAGTTTGCCTTCATAGCCTATGCGGGCTGGCGACGTTCTGTGCCGCGCGGCGTGGCATTGACCTTTTGTTTTGGCACCTATGCGGCGCAAGTGGCCGAAGTCAGTGTGGAGGCGGGCCAGGTGCGGGTGCACAAAGTCACCTGCGTGGTGGACTGCGGCCGAGCCATCGTGCCCGACAGCGTGGTCGCGCAGATGCAGGGGGGGCAATCTTCGGCCTGACGGCGGCGTTGTTCGGCAACATCACCTTCAAGGACGGGCGAGTGGAACAAGCCAATTTCGACAGCTACCGCCTGCTGCGGATGAATGAAGCGCCGCTGATCGACACGTACCTGCTGGACAGCGAGGAAACGCCGGGCGGGATTGGCGAGGTGTCGACGGTGACGATTGCCCCGGCGGTGGTGAACGCGGTGTTTGCGGCGACGGGTAAGCGCGTGCGCCGGTTGCCTATTGTTGTGTGACTGATTCAAGCAGGGCTTTGTGGAGGGCAGGTTGGCCTGTGGTGAGCGGGCTTCTGTGGTGAGCGGGCTTGCCCCGCGCTGGGCCGCGAAGCTGCCCTAAACCGGTTGCCGCGTTATACCTGAATGAACGCGGTGATCTTACTTGGGGCCGCTCCGCAGCCCAGCGCGGGGCAAGCCCGCTCACCACAAACAAGCCCGCGGACCACAGGCAAGTCTGCTCACCACCACAGCCTGCCCATCACAGAGCCTCATGCCTCAATGCATCTTGCTGTGGTCCATCCCATCTACGCCACGGGCCGGGGCCTTCACTTCAATTGCCTGCTTTTCGCCCTTGGCATTTTGTACGGTGAGGGTCAGCGGTACTTGGTCGCCTTCTTTGATCTGCCCAGTCAGGCCCATCAGCATCACGTGGTAGCCGTTGGGGTCGAGGGTCACGGCCTTGCCGGCAGGCAGGGCTACCGAGTCCACCGGGCCCATGCGCATGACGTCGTCCTTCATGCTCATTTCATGGATCTGCACGTCCTTGGCCACCGGCGAGGCCACGCTCAGCAGTTTGCTGTCAGTGTCGGCGGTGACGGTCATGAACGCGCCGCTGGACGGCTGGCCCGGCACGGTGGCGCGTACCCAGGCGTCGGTGACTTGCACCTGGGCGCTGGCGTGGGCGGCGAGGCCCAGCAGGGTCATGCCGATGAGGGTGCGTTTGAGGTGTTGAACGGCAGTCATTAGCAGACCTCCATGACGGTGAGCAGGTCTTCTGCGCACTCTTTAGCGGTAAGGGATGCCTGCAGGCCCAGGCGCAGGTTGCCACGGGTGTCGAACACGAAACTGGTGGCGGTGTGGGACAGGGTGTAGGTGTCGCCGGCGGGGATCTTTTCATAAAAGATCCCGAACTCCTTGGCGGCCACGGCGATTTCTTCCGGGGTGCCGTACAGCGCTTCGAAGCTCGGATCGAAAGCCTTGACGTACTTGTCGAGAATCTCGGGGGTGTCGCGTTCCGGGTCCAGGGTGATGAACACCACTTGCATGATTTCGCCGTCGCGGCCCATCAGCTTCTTGGCCTGCGCAGCGCGCGCCAGGGTGGTCGGGCACACGGCCGGGCATTGGGTGAAACCGAAGAACACCACCGGCATCAGGCCACGGAACGAGCTCAAGGTGACGGTTTCGCCGTCGGTGTTCTTGAGCTTGAAGGTACGGCCCATGATTTTGTCGCTCAGGTCCTTGCCGTACTTGAAGTTCAGCTTGGGGCTGTAGTCACAGCCGCCCAGCAGGCTGCCCAGGCCCAGCAGGCCCATTCCGGTCAGCACTTTGCGGCGGGTGAATAAGGTACTCATCAACTGTGCATCCTGTGAAACGCCTGCATTGCTCTGGATCAATACGTCAGGCTTTGAGGGCGCCCAGTCTACCAACCCTGGGAAGTGCACGTAATCTGCGACGTTCTGCCACAGGGGCCTGCGACACTTCATCCTTGAGCGGCTCTGGTGGTAGAGTCGCCGCCATGAAATTGAGCCACCCCGACCGTTCCCTGATTGCCTGGGCCCTGTACTTCTGCGTGCTGATGAACCTGTTCGTCTGCGGTTTGGGGCATGGGCAGATGATGGGCCAGGAGCTGAATGGCATCGGCGGGGCGTTCTGTTCGGTGGACGGCAAGCCAGCGCCACTTTCCGACAAAGGGTTGGGCAGCCCGTCTTCCAGCAACATCTCGAACTACTTTGCCTGCCCGGTCTGCAACGCCTTGACGGTCGCCCTGGTGTTTTTGGTCGGCTTGGCCTGGTTGCTCGGCCTGGGACAAACCCCGCGCCCGGCCCACGAACGGCGCAACAAGGCGCCGCCGCGCTATTCCTGGCCGTCGGCCAACCCCCGCGCTTCCCCCGCATTCTGACGTATGCCTTGGGCCTCCCGTGATCGGGAGGCATTCCCTCGTCATGACAGTGAGTGCGTTTCATGAACCACCTGTTGCCCGCAGGCGCCAGCCGCCTGGTCAGCAAGGCGTCCCGCCGCCTGCACGCGGAACCGACGCTGCCTGAATACCCAAGTAATTCGCGCAACTTCGTGCACCTGGATGCGCGGTTGTTGCCGTATTGGCACACCCTGTTCGATATCTGCCCGGCGCTGCTCAAGCTGGATCCGCCTGAAGGATTGAACCTGTTCCGCAGCTTCATGACCTGGGCTTATCGCCATCGGCCGCCGTTGGATTGGACCTATCACCTGAATGTCTGCCGTTGGCTGCTGGGCTCGCCGTATCGGGCGCAGATCGACGACGAACCGATCGAGGCGTTCATGGCGGCGGCTGCCGCGCGCTGGGTCAATACGGACGCAAGCCAGGCCCAGGGAGTGGCCCTGGCCTGGCAGGCGTCACGGGTTGTCGATTGGAAAGACCCCCGCTTTTTCGGGGCCGAACCGCAGGCGTTACCGCCGTCTCCCTGGGATTTCGCCTGGTGCCCGTTAAAGGCGTCGGGTGGTTTCAGTGGGTGGTCGTCGGTGCCTTGAGGTGCTGTCGGATCCATTGCTCGACGTCTGTCACCGCAATGCGCTGCCCGGCATTGAAGGTCACGGCGGGGTCCCAGGCCACGCCGTTGCCCTGGGCGAATACGGCGCGGTACTTCTTCAGGTTGTCGTCGGGGGCCTGGGCCAATTCTGCCAGCAACCTCGGTACCGACCAGGCTTCGCGCTGGAGTTGCAGGCCGAGGGTGGCGTCCACGGTGTCCGCCAATTGCCCATAAGTCAGGGTGTCGCCGGCGGTGAACACCACCTGATTGTTCAGCGCCGGTTCGGCCAGCACGATGCGCGCGGTCAACCGGCCGATATCCTCCGGTGTGGTGACCGTGACGGCGGTGTCCCAGTCGCCCAGGGCATGCACGCGGTTTTGCGCCAGGTCGACTACGCCAAATGACGGCTCGAACAGAAAACTGGTGAACATGCCGGTGGAGATGATCAGCCATTGCGTGGCCTGTTGCCCGCGCAGCAGGTCGCGCACATCCAGTTGTTCGTCGAACGTGTCTTGCGGGCTGCCACGACCGATCACGTCGTAGTCCACACCGAATTGCCACGGCACATAGCGCTGCACGCCGCCTTCAATGGCCGCGCGTGCCAGCTTGCGTTGGGTGCCGGGGCCGGCGGCGAAACCGGTGCAGCAGATCACAGTGTGGAAAGGCGCAAACCGTTCGGCGAGCGCACCTTGGCTATCGTTCTGTAGATCACCGGCGACCAGTTCAATACCGCGCTCACGCAGGGTGTTGGCCGCCGCCGAGTGCAGGCTGGCGGGGCGCAGCAGTACAGCGATGCGTGTGGTGCGGGGTTCGGCCAGCTCGGCCAGTGCGTGCAACACGGCCATGCCCAGTTCGCCGGCACCGAGTACCAGGAGAGAAGAGGGGGTCATAGGAGGCTCCGTCTGTGTGGAAAGTCGTGGCATGCTTGCAGAATTAATCGCTGCGCATAAGAAGGCACACCCGTGATACCGAGGCTCTCCCATGGATAACGACGAGATCATCCGCCGCTCGCAAGCCGCCTGCGACGCCCTCAGCGCCGACGACGATGGCCTCAAGCGCGAGGTGCTGACCCACGCGGGAAACCGCTGGTCCTTGGGCATCGTGCATGTGTTGGGGGTGAGCGGGCGCCTGCGTCACGCCGAGATCGGCCGGCGCATGCAGGGCGTGACCCAACGCATGCTGACCCGCACTTTGCGCCAGCTGGAACGTGACGGTTTAGTGCTGCGCCATGACTTTCGCGAAGTACCGCCCAGGGTTGAATATGAGCTGTCGAGCCTGGGCACGGAACTGCTGGTGCATATGATCCCGCTGTGGACCTGGGTGGTGGAGAAGGGCGATGAATTCCGCCGTGCGCGTGAGCGGTTTGATCACGCCTGATCAGGCAAACAGCCGCGTCTTGAGAAAGTCGATAAACACGCGCAACTTGGGCGACGGGTGCCGGCTCGATGGCCACATCATGCGAAAGCTGCCACGCTCGGTGCAGTCGTGCAGCACCTGCACCAACTCGCCGCTTTCGAGCCATTCACGTATGGCAAAGTCAGGCAAGTAAGCAAGGCCAATGCCCTGGCGCGCAAAGCACACCCTGGCTTCAAGGTTGTTGCAGATCATCGCGGCGGGCAACTGCATGTCCAGCTCGACGCCGTCCTGGCGCAGCGGCCAGCGCTGCAACTTGCCGGTATTGGGGAAGCGGAACAGGATGCAGCTGTGCGCGGCCAGGTCACTCGGTTGCCCAGGCGTGCCTCGGCTGGCGAGGTAGGCAGGGGCTGCCACGACGATCATCCGGTAGTCCCCGACCAGCCGTGAACTCAAGCGCGAGTCCGGCGCCTCACCGCTGCGCAGCACCGCGTCGTAGCCTTCTTCCACCACGTCCACGCGGCGGTCGGTGAAGCTCAGGTCCAACTCGACGTCGGGATAGTCCTTCTTGAAGTCGGCCAGTACCGGCAGAAACGGATGACCCACCAGCGGCAGGCTGACCTTGAGACGGCCACGGGGTGCCTGGCTGACCTGAGACAACTCCGCCTCGGCTTCCTCGATCTCCAGCAGGATGCGCCGGCTGCGCTCCAGGAACAGTTCGCCCTCGGCGGTCAGGGTCACGCTGCGCGTACTGCGGTGAAACAGCCGGACGCCCAGGCGCTCCTCCAGCCGCGCCACGCTTTTGCCGACCGCCGATGCAGTGATGCCCAGCACACGCCCGGCGCCGACAAAACTGTGGGTGTGCGCGACCTGCACAAAGGCATTCAGGGTGGTGAGGCTGTCCATCGATGCACCGAATGGCGACGGGAAGTGCCGCTACCCTAGCGCAATTGCCGGCATTGCGGAATGAAAGCTCCGCAGACACAGGAACTGCCCCCTACTTAATCCCGTGAAGCGCGGTTCTTATCCTTGCGCCAAATCCTTCACGAGAGACTTGAACATGACCGACATGATGCAGCGCTGGGAAATCCCGAGCTTTGGTCTTCACACCTTGCACCTGGCCCGCGTGCCGCGACCGGTCGCCAAGGCCGGGGAAGTGCTGGTGCGCGTTGCGGCGGTATCGCTCAACTACCGTGATGCCGAAGTGGCGGAAAACGGCATGGGCGCCAGCCTGCAATTTCCCTTCACCCCGGCCTCGGACATGACGGGCACGGTGGTGGCGGTGGGCGAGGGCGTGCAACGCTTCAAAGTGGGCGACCAGGTGCTGTCGAGCTTCTTTGCCGGCTGGGTCGATGGCCAGCCCTTGTCCTGGGCCGAGGCACCACCGCAAGGCGGTCCGATCCCCGGCATGCTCGCCGAATACGTGGCCACACCCGCCGAGTGGTGCGTACTGGCGCCACGCTCGCTGAGCGCTGCTCAAGCCAGCACCTTGCCCGTGGCGGGGTTGACGGCCTGGATGGCCCTGGTTGAACTCGGCCACCTGCACGCCGGCCAGACCGTCGTGGTGCAAGGCACCGGCGGCGTGTCGCTGTTTGCCGTGCAACTGGCGGCGGCCCACGGCGCCCGCGTGATCATCACCAGCAGCAGCGATGACAAAATTGCGCGTGCCGTTGAGTTGGGCGCGACCCATGGCATCCACCGTGGGCGCGTGCCGGACTGGCACACCGCGGTGCTGGAGCTCACCGGCGGACGCGGCGCCGAGCATGTGCTGGAAATGGCCGGCGGCGACAACCTGGCGCGCTCACTGCAAGCGGTGGCCAACGGCGGGCGTATCTCGGTGATCGGCTTGCTGGAGAGTGACCAGTTGAGCGCGCCGCTGATGAGCCTGCTGGCCAAGCGCGCATCCATCGTCGGCGTGGCCGTGGGCCCGCGCCGCGGCCTTGAAGACCTGATCCGCAGGGTGGATCGACACACCCTTGCCCCGGTGATCGACCACACCTACCGGTTTACCGAGGTGCCTCAAGCCTTCGCCCATTTGCAGCGTGGCGCTTTCGGCAAAGTGGTGATCGAGGTCAGCCCGTGATCTACCTCATTCTTGGGTTGTTCGGCCTGTACACGTTGGAGTTTGGCGTGGTGGGCATTTTGCCGATGATCGTCGAGCGTTTCGGTATCAGCGTGTCCCAGGCGGGGTGGTTGATGGGCTTGTTTGCGTTGATCGTCGCGGTGCTGGGGCCGTTCCTGGTGTTGCTGGCCTCGCGGCTGGCGCGCAAGAAGATCCTGGTGGGGGCATTGCTGGGGTTCTCGGTGTGCAGTGTGTTGTCGGCGTTCGCGCCGAACTTCGAAACGCTGATGGCGCTGCGCGTGATCCCGGCCATGCTGCACCCGGTGTTTTTTGCTGCGGCATTTTCCACGGCGGTCTCGCTGTACCCCAAGGAGCGCGCGGCCCATGCCACGGCCCTGGCGGTAGTGGGTACCACCCTCGGGCTGGTGCTGGGCGTGCCGTTGACCACCTGGGTGGGCGCGCGTATTTCCTATGAAGCCTCGTTCTACTTCTGTGCACTGGCGACGGCAGTGGCGGCGTTGGGTGTGTGGATCAAACTGCCCGATCATGCGCGCGCGGCGCCGTTGAGTTTCGGCAAGCAACTGGCCGTGCTGCGCAGCCTCTCGGTGTGGCTGGCGATCATTGCCACCGTGCTGGTATTTAGCACGATGTTTTCGGTGTACAGCTACGCCGCCGAATACCTCAAGACCCAGGTCGGCATGGACGGCCAGACCATCAGCCTGATGCTGGTGATCTTTGGCATCGGCGGTGTGGTCGGTAATCTGCTGGTGGGGCGTGTGCTCAGTCGACACCTGGTGGTGACGGCCGTGGGGTATCCCGTGGTGTTGGCAGTGGCGTACCTGGTGTTGTATGGCTTTGGCAGCCTGTCGTGGGTGTCGATGAGTGTGATCGTGTTGCTCTGGGGCGCGGCGCACACCTGCGGCCTGGTCGTCACGCAAGTCTGGCTCACGTCTTCGGCACCCCAGGCGCATGAGTTCGCGACCAGCCTTTACGTGTCGTCGGCGAATGCCGGCGTGGTGATCGGCGCGTCCATGGGCGGTCTGTTCATCAATGCCTTCGGCACCACCGGGGTGATTGGCTGCGGGTTGGTCTTTGCCGGGTTGTCGCTGCTGGTGATTGCCTGGAAGGCCCTGGCATTCAGCGATGCCAAGGGCCTGCCTGCACGGGCGTGATCAGCGCAAGGTATACCCGCCGTCCACCACCCAGTCCTGGCCGAATACGCTGCGTGCGCCTTGGCTCAGCTGGAACAGGATCACATCGGCCACCGCGCCGGGCTCCAGGAACTGCCCGTCGAGCAGCCGTGCGTTGACGGTCTTCGCCACGGAGCCGAGTGTCTCGTCATTGAGCCCCAGCGTGCTCCAGATCGGGGTGGCGGTCGGGCCGGGCGAGACCATGTTCAGCCGAATGCCGTGGGGCGCCAGCTCCACCGCAAGGGTGCGAACCTGGGCCCGCAGCGCGGCTTTTGAGGCAATGTAGGCGGCCAATCCGGGAAAGGTCACCTGCTCCAGGAACGTCCCGATGAACACGACCGACGCCTGCGCTGCCAACTGCCCGCGCAAGGCGCCCAGGGTGTTCAGCGCGCCGGCCCCGTTGATCGCCCATTGTCGGTCAAACGCCGCCAGGTCGAGCCCGTCGGCCAGTTGTGCAATCCCCGCGTTTGGCACCAGGCAATCCACTGGGCCGATCGATGCTGCCAATTGCGCCAGGCGTGCCAGGTCGGCAGCCTTGGTCACATCCCCGCTGAGCCACGACAACTGCTCGCCAAACGTCTCGGCCAGCTCGCCAAGCTCACCCCATTGACGCGACATCGCCACCACCTTCGCACCGCGTTCGAGCAGGCGCTGGGTCACGGCCAGGCCGATACCGGAACTGGCGCCGGTGACGACGGCAAGGCGTTGGTTGAATTCATTGCTCATGGTGATCTCTCTGTGGGTGTCGAAGATTAACTTCACACCTATCAGGAACCATGCCAGTTAATAACTTCAGATAAATCAATTAGATAGTAAGTATCAGGTCATTTTGACCGCAACGTTTTGTAGTCGCAATGACGAGCTGTAGTCGTTATGACTCGACGACGCTGAGCGGCACGCGGGTTTTCAGCACGGCCTTGTGGTCGGCGAGCACTTCCGGCAGGGAGCTGCGCAGGTATTCCACCCAGGTCTTGATCTTGGCATCCAGGTAATGCCGGGAAGGGTAGATGGCGTACAGGCTGAGTTCTTCCAGGCGGTAGTCGGGCAGTACGCGGACCAGGCTGCCGCTGCGCAGTCCTTTGATCGCGGCGTGCACCGGCAGAATGCCGATACCCATGTCATTGCTGATCGCGGTCTTCATCGCGTCGACCGAGTCCACCAGGAACGGCGAGTGGGTGATGATGACGTTTTCCTTGCCGTTGGGACCGTCGAACGTCCAGTCCTCCAGGGGGATCACGGGGCTGACCAGGCGCAGGCAGGCGTGGTCGAGCAGGTCCTTGGGAACTTGCGCGATGCCGTGGTTTTTCACGTAGGAAGGCGATGCGCAGACGATGCTGTAGGTCGTCCCGAGTTTTTGCGAAACATGGCTGGAGTCCGGCAAGTCGATGGCCAGCACGATGGACACGTCGAAACCTTCATGCACCAGGTCGGGCGTACGGTTGCTCATGCTCAGGTTGAAGGTCACGTCCGGGTAGTGTTGGCGGTAACGGGCGATGGCGTCCACGACGTAATGCTGGCCGATGCCCGTCATCGAATGCACCTTGAGCTGGCCGATAGGACGGGTGTGGGCATCGCCGGCTTCCACTTCGGCTTCTTCGATCGAATGCAGGATCTGCTCGCATCGCAGCAGGTAGCGTTGCCCGGATTCGGTGAGGGCAATGCGGCGCGTGGTGCGATTGAACAGGCGCGTGCGCAGGTGGGCCTCCAGGTTGGAGATCGAGCGCGAAACGTGGGTGGTGTTGGTCTTCAGGCGCAAGGCCGCGCTGGTGAAACTGCCGGCTTCGGCGACGCAACGGAAGATGCGCATGTTCTGCAGAATGTCCATCGGGGCTTACCAGGGATGACGAGTTTTTCCAGTGTGACATGAAGACGCGGGGCGCTGTAAACGCTATTTATTGTGGAGTTTTGCGTAACAGTCATTCACGTTCTGGATGACTTACCGACCCTGGCACAACTGCCTAAAGTCGCCGGCCTTGTGTGCCAGCCAGCTTGTCGGGAGTCGTCTTTTCGTGCCATCACTCACTGATTTTTCGCGCTGGCTGACAGCGCTGCCCTGGCGTCGGGGTTTCCTGGAATGGGCGCGCACCGATGGGGTGATGTGGGTCTACCTGTTCAAGGTGCTGATCGCGTCGTACCTCGCGCTGTGGCTGGCGATGCGCCTGGAATTGCCGCAGCCCAGCACCGCGATTACCACGGTGTTTATCGTGATGCAGCCGTTCAGCGGGCATGTCCTGGCCAAGAGCGTTTATCGCGTAATCGGCACCTTGGTGGGGTCGGCGTTCATGGTGTTGTTGATGGCCCTGTTTGCCCAAAGCACCGAGCTGTTCCTGAGTGGCCTGGCGTTGTGGGTGGGCGTGTGTTCGTGTGGTGCGGCGCGCAATCGTCACTTTCGTGCCTATGGGTTTGTGTTGGCGGGGTACACGGCGGTCATGGTCGGCTTGCCGGTGGTGGGGCATCCGGAGCTGGTGTTCATGGCGGCGGTCTGGCGCGTGCTGGAAATTACCCTCGGCGTGCTGTGCGCCACCTTGGTCAGCGCAACGCTGTTGCCCAATACGGCAGGCGCCGCCCTGCGCAATACCCTCTATCAGCGCTTCGGCCGCTTCGCCGCATTTGTGCTGAGTGGGCTGCGCGGCAGCCACGATCAGGCGGCATTCGAGGCCACCAACCTGCGCTTCATTGCCGAAGCGGTGGGCCTGGAAGGGTTGCGCAGCGTCAGCGTGTTCGAAGACCCTGCACTGCGCCGACGCAAGGGCCGGCTTGATCGCCTCAATGTCGAGTTCATGGCCATCACCACACGCTTCAATGCCCTGCATCAGTTGCTGGACCGCTTGCAGGTGCGCGGTGCCACGGCAGTGCTGAACGCCGTCGACCCAGGCCTGGTTGCGTTGGTCAAGGTGCTGGAACCGTTCGCCGGCCAGGTACTGACGGACCTGGATGCGGCGCACCTGTCGGCACGGCTGCAACGCTACACGCAGGGGTTGCCGATGCAGATCCGTCACCTGCGCGCCGAGCTGTTGCGCGCCCATCCCCACGCCGACGATTGGCTGGACTTTCACACAGCGTGCGAGCTGCTCTATCGCTTCGCCGACGAGTTGCACCGCTACGCCCAGACCCATGCATCCCTGGCCGACCATCACCCCGTGCGTGAGCGCTGGGCCGAGCCTTTCCAACCCCAGACCAATTGGCTGGCGGCGGTGGCGGCAGGCCTGCGTGCAGCGCTGGTATTGCTGGTGTTGTGTGCCCTGTGGATCGCCACCGCCTGGCCCAGCGGCGCGGCAATGACCCTGGTGTCTGCGCTGACGGTGGGGCTGTCGGCATTCTCCACCAACCCCCGGCGGATGTCGTTCCAGATTGCCTGCGGGACGCTGGCAGCGGCGGTGATCGGCATTTTCGAAGTGTTCTTCGTCTACCCGCAGATCGATGGGTTCCCCTTGCTGTGCCTGGTGATTGCGCCGGTGATCATGCTCGGTTCGTTTCTGCTGGCCAAGCCGCAATGGGCGGGCTACGGCCTGGGCATGCTGGTGTTTTTCGGCACCAGTTCGATACCCGGCAACCCCACGCTCTACAACCCTTATGGCCTGATCAACGACTACCTCGCCATGGTGTTTGGCATGCTGGTGTGCGCGGCAGCCGGGGCGATCATCCTGCCGCCCAACAGTCCGTGGTTGTGGCGTCGGCTGGAACAGGACCTGCGCCGCCGCGTCGTGTTCGCCATCAACGCGCCTTTGCCGGCGCTGGGCTCAGGCTTCGAAAGCGGCACGCGTGATCTCTTGAACCAGGCCCATGGCTTGTCGGCCGGCCAGCCCCAGGTGCAACACCGCCTGCTGCGCTGGACCTTTGTGGTGCTGGACGTGGGCCACGCGATTATCGAACTGCGCCGCGAACAGGCGCAGCTGCCGACGCTGGCCTGCTACGCCGAGTCCACCGCTTGGCGCCAAGCGGTACGCGCCATGGGGCAGGCGTTGGTTCGCCTGTTCCTGAAGCCGGAGCATAAGCCATGGCGGCGTGCATTGGCCGCCGTGGAACAGGCGATCGAGTGTGTGCAGCACAGCGTAGAACCCTTCGAGGCGCACTTCGAAACCTCGGCGTTGCGCCGGGTGGAAAGCTATCTGCATTTCATCCGCACCTCGCTGCTGGATACACGCTCGCCGTTCGCCGGATTGTTACCCAAACTGAAAAAGTGATTGGCAGTTTTGCCGGCTTTTTCCCTGTGCCCCAACCCTATACCGTGCGCGCTCCCGCTGAATGCCGCAGCACCTGGCCGACAAAAAAACAGGGCGCCGGCGGGATCGCCTCAATCACTTCTCGGAGCCTTCATGAACCACAAGACTTGCCTGGCGCTCGCCGTCTCCCTCGGCGCCGCGCAGCAGGCGGCTGCGTCAGGTTTTATCGACGACAGCAAAGCCAGCCTCGACCTGCGCAATTTCTATTACAACCAGGACACCCGCAACGCCAAGGCCGCCTCGGACAAGGAGTGGGGCCAGGCCTTCATGTTCAATTACCAGTCGGGTTTCACCGAGGGCACGGTCGGCCTGGGCGTGGATCTGCAAGAGTGGTACGGCCTACGCCTGGACGCTTCGGGCCGGGCGGGCAAGGCCGGCGCAGACAACACCCCCGGCAGCGTCTTCCCGCTGGACGATGGCAAGGCCGCCCATGACTTCAGCAAGACCGGCGTCACCGGCAAGATGCGGATCGCCCAGACCCAACTCAAGGCCGGCAGCCTGATGCCCAAGCTGCCCATCCTGACCACCGAAGACGGTCGCCTGTTGCCTCAGACCTTCCGGGGGTATCAAGTGGAATCCAGGGACTTCAAGGACGTCAACCTGATCGCCGGCAAGATCGAGCAGGTGATGGACCGTAACTCCAGCAATGGCCAAGGCCTTTCGATTGCCGGTGCCAACGACCCCATCAAAGGCAAGGCGAGCAACCAGTTCTATTACGGCGGCGTGGATTACGCCGTCAGCAAGCAGTTGCAGGTGCAGTACTACTACGCGAGCCTCGAGAATTTCTACCAGCAGCATTTCCTCGGTTTGGTGCACAACTGGCAACTGCCGGTGGGTCAGCTCAAGAGCGACCTGCGGTATTTCTACAGCACCGCCGACGGCAAGAATGGCAGCGCTGCCGGGCGCGGCGAAGGTTACGTCAGCTCGGGTTACTACGGGACGGGCGTCAATGCGGGCAAGGTCGACAACCGCCTGTGGAGCGCGATGTTCACCTATGCCTTGAGTGGGCACTCGCTGAGCCTCGGCTACCAGAAAACCAGCGGGCAAAGTGACTTCCCGCACATCAACCAGGGCCAGGGCCGCTCCCTGTACCTGATCACCAATTCCCAGTCGCTGAAGTTCGTGAATGCCGGTGAGCAGGCCACCGTTGGCAGCTACGCCTATGACTTTGCCAGCCTTGGCGTGCCGGGACTGCGCTCCAGCGTGACCTACCTGCACGGCAGCCATATCCGCACCGCGAGCCGCGACAATAGTGAATGGGAGCGCGACTTGCGCCTGGATTACGTGATCCCCACCGGCACCTTGAAAGGCCTGGGATTTACCTGGCGCAGCGCGGTACTGCGCGGTAACGACACGGCCGACAAGGACGAGACACGGTTGATCGTCAGCTACAGCATCCCGTTGCTCTAGCGCAGTGGAGTAGGCAAAAAGCGTGGGATTGGACCTGGGTTTCCCGCGTGCCAGCCAGTAGGGTCGCGAGGGAAAATCCATGAGTAAGGACGTTGTCATGTCATGCGTACAAAAGCTCACCCACACCCGGCTCGAATGGCTCTGGCTGCTGCCATTCGCTGCTGCGCTCTATTACCCCTGGGCGCTGCAATGGAGCAACCAGGCCCATGTCGCCGAGGCTGGCGCGCCGGTGACGCTGGCGTTGATGTTGAGTGCTTATGCGGTGCCGGTGCTGGCGTTCTACTGCGTTTTCGTCACAGGCATGCAGCCGGTGATGACGGCACGCCTGGTACTTGCCCGACGCCTGGCCTGCCTGGCGGTGGCCGCGCCGCCGGCCTACACGTTGATGGGCGTGTTGTTGTACCTGATGAAGATCAATGGCCATGACCTCTGGGTGTGGAGCGGCCTGTGGCTGGCGTTGATCGCCTACTTCTCGATGGTGTCGGGCACATTGCCGAGCATTGATTTCAGTCGGCACGCGCGTACCTACGTCAAGCTGCGGGTTGCCCATGGCATTGCGTCGGTGGCGATCCTGTTGGTGTTCCTGGCGCCGCATCTGTTCAACCATCTGTTCGGCGTGCTGGGCAGCGATGCGCAACGGGCGGTGATGGAGGTGTTGCGCGGGGTCTACCGCAATGGCTGGCTGGAGCCGATCATCATTGTCACGTTCTTCTTCCAGATACTCAGCGGCCTGGTGCTGATCCGCCCCAGGACCCAGCAGCGCGCCGACCTGCTGGATGCCTTGCAGACGGCTTCCGGCGCTTACCTGGCGCTGTTTATCGCCTCCCATATCAACTCAGTATTCACCCTGGCACGCTACTTCGGCACCGACACCGATTACGCCTGGGCCGTGGCCGAACCGGTGGGCTTGTTGGCCGATGCCTGGAGCATCCGCCTGGTGCCGCATTACTCCCTGGCGGTGTTCCTGCTGATCGCGCACCTGGCCTGCGGTTTGCGCGGGGTACTGCGCAACCATGGGGTGAGCGAAACACGTTGCGCGACCTTGACCTGGGCGGTGATCGGGATCGGTGCGCTGGTGACACTGGTCATTACCGCCGGCATGCTCGGCGTGCGCGTTTAGCTTGATCGGCATCAAGGTTTGGCAGCGTCAGGCCGACCACACTGGAGCCTCGACGCGACCTGCGAGGCCACCATGCTTTACCTGCTGTTTCTGCTGGCCCATCTGTTCGCCGCGCTGATCTTTATCGGCACGGTGTTTTTCGAAGTGCTGATCCTGGCGCGACTGCACCAGCAACTGCCCGCGAGGGTGATGGTGCAGGTGGAGCAGGGCGTCGGCCAGCGCGCCAGGGTGTTGATGCCCTGGGTATTGCTGATGCTGTTCGGTGCCGGGATCGGCATGGTCTGGTTGCGTTACCTGCCGGTGCTGGCCGCGCCACTCGCCTCGTCCTTCGGGACTTTGCTGGCCCTCAAACTGATCCTTGCGGCGAGTGTGTTGCTGCACTTTCTGTTGACGATGTTGCGTATGCGGCGGGGGCGTGTGGGGCCGGGGTATCTGCGGTTTGTGCACCTGAGTTTGTTTGGGCATATGGTTGCGATTGTGGTGTTGGCCAAGAGCATGTTTTACCTCACTTGGTAAAACCCTCGATACAGAGACCGATGATGAGTTGAGGAGCCGCAGCATGCACGTACTGGATCGACGCAAGGCAATGTCGATAACCCCGTTGTTCCGCTTGGCCTTTCGGCCGTTTTTTCTCGGTGCGTGTCTGTTGGCTGCGCTGGCGGTGCCGTTGTGGCTGTTGGCCCTGGGCGGTCTGACTGGCGAGTGGCAGCCGGCCGGTGGCTGGCTGGCCTGGCATCGGCATGAACTGCTGTTCGGCTTCGGCTTGGCGATCATCGCCGGGTTTCTGCTGACGGCGGTGCAGACCTGGACCGGCCGCCCCGGCCTCAGCGGTGGGCCCTTGGCGGTGTTGGCGGCACTGTGGCTGGTGGCGCGTGTGGGTTGGTTGCTGAATATTCCATTGCCATTGCTGGTCGCGCTGGAGTTGGGCTTTCCGCTGGCGGTTGCCGGGGTGATGGGGTGGACGCTGTGGAAGGTCCGGCAGACGCGCAATTACCCGATTGTGCTGGTGTTGGTCTTGCTGGCCTTGGCTGACGGGCTATCGCTGTTCGACCCTGGTCTGCAGCGCCAGTCGGTACTCACCGGTTTGTGGTTGGTAGCGGCGATGATGGGCTTGATCGGTGGCCGCGTGATTCCGTTTTTCACCCAGCGTGGTCTGGGCCGGGCCAAGGCGGTCAAACCCTGGCCTTGGCTGGATCACCTGCTGCTGGGTGGTTCGATTCTGGTGGCGTTGTTGTATGCCAGCGGATGGGCTTTGATGCCCAATCTCTGGTTTGGCGTGTTATTCGGCGCCTTGGCCCTGGGCCATCTGTTACGCCTGCTGCGCTGGCAGGATCGCGGCCTCTGGCGAGTGCCGTTGCTGTGGTCTCTGCACCTGGCGTATGCATGGCTCGCGCTGGCGTGCCTGGGCATGGCGCTATGGCATTTCGGCGCGCCTTTCAATCCAAGCCTGGCCGTGCATGCCCTGACCATTGGGGCGATGGCCGGGTTGATCCTGGCGATGATCGCGCGGGTCAGCCTGGGCCATACTGGCCGGCCGCTGCAACCGCCGGCGGGGATGACCTTGGCGTTTGTCTTGCTGAACCTTGCATGTGTGTGCCGAGTGTTGCTGGTGCTGATCTGGCCCATGACGGCGTTGTGGTTGGCGGGCCTGTGCTGGTCCGTCGGCTTGGGCCTGTACCTGTGGCGCTATGGGCCGATGCTGTGGCAGGCGCGGGTCGATGGGCATCCGGGCTAGAAAAGGCCGTCGCCAAATGATTAGGGTGGCCCCTCATGCGGCGTCATGCCGCGGCCGAGTGTTGATCACGGTCAAGGGATAGCACGGCGGCAGTTCCCACACTGTGGCGAACTTCCTGGAGGACCGCGCCATGCCCCTGTCCCTTGCGCAACTGCGCCGCAACTACACCCTTTACGGCCTTCGCGACGACTGCTCGCAGGACAATCCACTGGTACTGTTCGGCCAGTGGCTGGACCAGGCACGCAAGACCGAGGTCCCCCCGGCCGAGGCCAACAGCATGGCCCTGGCCACGGTGGACAGCCACGGCCATGCCCATTGCCGCATCCTGTTGCTCAAGGGTTTTGGCGCTGACGGGTTTTTCTTTTTTGGCAACTACCAGAGCGCCAAGGGCCAGGAACTGGCGGACAACCCCCATGCCGCCATGACGTTTTTCTGGCCGGGCGTGGAGCGTCAGGTGCGGATCGAAGGTCCGGTGGTGAAGGCCGCTGCCGAGTTGTCGGACGACTATTTCGATGCGCGCCCGGCCGCCAGCCAGTTGGGCAGTTGGGCCTCGCCCCAGAGCCAACCCTTGGCTCATCGCAACGAGTTGGAAGCGCGCCTGCGTGAGGTCACCGAGCGTTTCGCCGGTCGGCAACCGCCTCGGCCCGACTATTGGGGTGGCTTCTGCCTGCAACCACGGCGTATCGAGTTCTGGCAGGGACGACCTGACCGCCTGCATGACCGCCTCGATTATCGCCAGCAGGGCGGTGAATGGCAGCGCACGCGCCTGGCCCCCTGACGACATACCTCCTTCGAGGAATAGTCCCTGCGCACATTGCGGCGCAGGCTGGATGCATCTTCTCTACCTCTGGAGCCTGGACCATGGCCCATCTGACCCAACGCAGTTTTGTCGCCCTGAATATCGCGGTGCTGACCATCAGCGACACCCGCACCTACGACACCGACACCTCTGGGCACACCTTGGTGGACCGCCTGCAACGCGCCGGTCACAGGTTGATCGACCGTGGCATGGTGATGGATGACATCTACCAGATTCGCGCGCGTGTCTCCCAGTGGATCGCCGATCCTCAGGTGCAAGTGGTGCTGATGACCGGCGGCACTGGCTTCACCGCCCGTGACAATACTCCTCAGGCTGTGCTGCCGTTGCTGGACAAACAGGTGGATGGGTTCGGTGAGTTGTTCCGCCAGGTGTCCTTGGCTGAAATCGGCATGTCGACCTTGCAATCCCGTGCCCTGGCCGGTTTCAGCAACGGCGTGTTGGTGTGCTGCATGCCCGGTTCGCCGGGCGCTTGTCGCACGGCCTGGGACCAGATCCTGGTCGGCCAACTGGACAGCCGCACCGGCCCGTGCAACTTCGTGCCGCATCTCAAGCCGCAACTTGATCAACCGCTAGAAGCCTGTGAGGCACGGCCATGAACCCGTGCGACAGCGGCGACCTGCTGCCGGTGGAGGAGGCCATCGAGCAATTGCTGGCTCAGGCACCGCCGCCACCGCCCACTGAGGTGATCGCGTTGGCCGAGGCCCTCGGGCGTGTCACCGCCGAAGAGGTGTTTTCACCGATCGACCTGCCGGGTTGGGACAACAGCGCCATGGACGGCTATGCCCTGCGCGCGTTCGACGTGCCGGAGCAGGGTGGTTACCTGGAAGTGGCCGGGCGGATCGCCGCGGGACACAGCTGTGACGTGCCGTTGCTGCCGGGGCAAACCGTGCGGATCTTTACCGGTGCGCCGCTGCCTCCAGGTGCCGACAGTGTAGTGCCCCAAGAGCGCTGCCGCGTGTACGGCCAGCGCATCTGGTGCCCGCCGGTGCGCCTGGGCGAACACGTGCGCAAGCGCGGCGAAGAGTTGCAACGCGGGCAGCGCGTGTTGAGTGCCGGCAAACGCCTGCGGGCCCAGGAAATCGGCCTGTTGGCAGCGTCGGGCATTCCACGGGTGAAGGTCTACCGGCCACTGCGTGTGTGCCTGCTCAGCAGTGGCGATGAACTGCGCGAGCCGGGTGAGTCCCTGGCGCCAGGACAGATCTACTACAGCAATCGCTACCTGGTCGCGGCGCTGCTGCGCGGCTGGGGTGTGGAGGTGCACGACTACGGCGTGATGGTCGACGCCCTCGCGGCCAGTCGCGATGCGCTGGTGCTGGCCTCCTCCGAATGTGACGTGCTGCTGACGACGGGCGGTGTGTCGGTGGGCGAAGAGGACCATCTCAAACAAGCGATCCAAGCGCTGGGCAAGATTGAGTTCTGGCGCCTGGCAATCCAGCCCGGCAAGCCCTTGGCGTTCGGCCAGGTGGCGGGCAAACCTTGGATCGGCTTGCCGGGTAATCCGACGGCCGCGCTGGTCACTGCACTGATCATGGTGCGCCCGTTCCTGTTGCGCGCTCAAGGCGCGGAACGGGTGCTGCCGGTGCCCATCAACGTGCCGGCTGCGTTTGAATGGCTCAAACCCAACAAACGCCGCCAGTACCTGCGCGCACGTTTGAGTCCCGGCAGCGACGGGCAACTGCGCGCCATCCTGCACCCCCAGCAAAGCTCGGCGATGCTCGTCGCCGCCTGTTGGGCCGATGGCCTGGTGATTGTCGAGCGCGAGCAGCAAGTGCTCAAGGGCGCCGCGGTGCCGTTCCTGCCTTTCACCGGATTTGAATAAGGAGCCGTCATGCAACTGGTCTGCCCGGCAGGTAACCTGCCAGCGCTGAAAGCCGCCGTGCGCCAAGGCGCCGATGCGGTGTACGTGGGGTTTCGCGATGACACCAATGCCCGGCATTTCGCCGGGCTGAACATGGACGACAAACAATTCGACGCCGCTGTCGCCCACATTCGCCAACATCAGCGCAAGCTCTATGTGGCGGTCAACACCTACCCGCAGCCGAAGATCTGGCCGCGCTGGCAACGCGCCGTGGACCGCGCCGCCGACCACGGCGTAGACGCCTTGATCGCGGGCGACCCTGGCGTACTGGGTTACGCCGCGCAACGCCATCCGCACATGGCGTTGCACCTTTCGGTGCAAGGCTCGGCCACCCATGCGGCGGCGTTGAAGTTCTACGTCGAACACTACGGCATTCGCCGCGCCGTGCTGCCACGGGTGCTGTCGCTGGCCCAGGTCAAACAAGTGGCGGCCAGCGGCACCGTGCCCATCGAAGTGTTCGGTTTTGGCAGCCTGTGCATCATGGCCGAGGGGCGTTGCCATTTGTCTTCCTACATCACCGGCGAGTCGCCCAACCTCTGTGGCGTGTGCTCACCGGCCAAGGCGGTACGCTGGAGCGACGACGCCGACGGCCTCAGCGCACGCCTCAGCGACGTGTTGATCGACCGCTACACTCCGGATGAACCCGCCGGCTACCCGACCCTGTGCAAGGGCCGCTTTCTGGTGGGCGGCAAGCGCTTCCACGCACTGGAAGAACCCGCCAGCCTCGACACCCTGGATCTGCTACCCGAACTCAGCGCCATCGGCGTGGAAGCGGTGAAGATCGAAGGCCGACAACGCAGCCCAGCCTACGTGGAACAAGTCACCCGCGTGTGGCGCGCAGCCCTCGACACCTACCGCGCCAACCCCGCGAACTTTGCGGTCAAGGACCCGTGGCGCCAAGTGCTCGCAGGGCTTTCCGAAGGCAGCCAGACCACCCTGGGTGCTTACCATCGTGCATGGCAGTGAGGACACACAGATGAAACTCAGCCTGGGACCGGTGCTGTTTTATTGGGACAAAGAACACCTTGGGCGCTTCTATGCGGACATGGCAGGCTTGCCCCTGGACGTGATTTACCTGGGGGAAACCGTGTGTGCCAAACGCCGCGCATTCAACCTGGATCAATGGCTTGGCCTGGGCCGCGAATTGCACGCGTGCAGCTCGGCGCAGATCGTGTTGTCGAGCCTCACGTTGATCGAAGCTGCGTCCGAACTGTCCAGCCTGCGTCGCCTGTGTGACAGCGGTGAGTTTTTGGTTGAGGCAAACGACATGGGCGCCGTGCAGTTGCTGATCGAGCGCAAATTGCCCTTTGTCGGCGGCCCGGCGCTCAACCTCTACAACGGTCATGCCCTGGTGCAACTGCTCGATGTGGGTATGCAGCGCTGGGTGCCGCCGGTGGAATGCTCCCACGGCCTGATCGCCGATGTACTGGAGCAAGTGCGTGAGTTGGGGCGGCCATTGCCGGAAGTGGAAATATTCGCCTACGGGCATCTACCCCTGGCGTACTCGGCGCGTTGTTTTACAGCGCGGGCGGAGAATCGGCCGAAGGATGATTGCCAGTTCTGCTGCATCAACTATCCGGATGGCATGGCCTTGGCCAGTCAGGAAGGGCAGGCGTTGTTTACCTTGAATGGGATTCAGACGATGTCCGCCGAGGTGACCAACTTGTTGGCTGACTATCGCGGCTTGGTCTCGTGTGGTGCTGATGTGCTGCGCCTGAGTCCTCGGGCGCAGGGGATGGTTGATGTGGTGCGTGCGTTTGATCAAGTACGTCAGGGCGCCACGCCGCCGTTGTTTGTCGACGGCTGCAATGGTTACTGGCATGGGCAGGCGGGGATGTTGCGGGTTGAGGAGGTGGTGGGGTGTTGAGTCGCAAGCAGTGGGTGCTCAAGGGCGCGGATCGGGTGTTGCCGTTGATTCGGCGGGTGCCGTTTGCCGTTCAGCGGTTGGCGTTGGAGCAGGGGCTTAATCGGTGTTTGGCGCAGCCTCTGCGCGACGGTGGGTTTGATTTGTTGCGTGGGCGGTGGATGTGCCTGCGTGTTCAGGATGTGGGGGTGTGTTGGTATTTGACGTTGGGGCGGGATGGGTTGCGCGTTGCTTCGAGGGCTGAGGCCGAGGTGACGATCAGTGGCAATTGGCGGGAGTTTTTGTTGTTGGCCAGTCGGCAGGAGGATCCGGATACGTTGTTTTTTCGGCGGCGGTTGGTGATTGAGGGGGATACGGAGTTGGGGTTGGGGTTGAAGAATTTGATTGATAGTCTTGATTCGGATGTGTTGCCGGGGTGGTTGTGGTGGGGGATGGAGAGGGCTGGGGGCGCTGTTTGACTGTTTGACCACCCCACATCACCCCACCTGCCTCAAATGCTCCATAGCCCAAACCGCCGCCTCCACCCGCGACCTCAACCCCAGCTTATGCAGCAAATTCTTCACATGCACCTTCACCGTCCCCTCGGTGATCCCCAACTTATGCCCGATTACCTTGTTGCTGTAGCCACTGGCAATCGTCCTCAACACCTGCCGCTCCCGCTCAGTCAACTCCACCGCCGCATGCGGCTGCGGCGAGCGCAACGCCTGGGCCAGTACGCGAGTCAAGCCAGGACTGATCACCAAGGCCCCCTGCAAGGCATCACGGATGAACTCCACCACCAACTCCGGTTCCATGTCCTTGAGTAGATAACCATTGGCATCCAGGCGTAGCGCATCACGAATATCGTCCTCCGCGTCGGACACCGTAAACAGCAGCACCTTCCCCGCATAGTCCATGCCCCGCAGGCGACGCAGAGTCTCCAGCCCATTCATGTGCGGCATGTTGTTGTCCAGCAACACCAGGTCCGGCTGCAACGTAGCGATCTGATCAAGCGCCTCCTGACCATTCCCAGCCTCACCGACCACGTGCAAGTCGTCTTCCAGTTCAAGCATCTGGCGCATGCCGTGGCGCATCATCGGGTGGTCGTCGACCAACAGGATTCGGTGGCGAATAGCGGTGTTCATGAGGCGGTGCCTTGTAGAGAATGGCCAAGAAATTCCGGCTGGAAACGCAATTGCACCCGCGTGCCCTGGGGTTCGCGCGGGCTGATGTCAAGGTGGCCGTGCAGGCTGCGCGCACGCTCGTCCATGATGGTCAGGCCGTGGTGTTCGCGCTGGTCGACGTCGCCACAGAAACCCCGGCCATCGTCTTCGATGCTCAGGCTTACGGTCTCACCAACCTGGCGCAGTTGCAGCCAGGTATTGTGCGCATGGGCGTGGCGCAGGCAGTTGGACAGCGCCTCGCGGGTGATCTGCAGCATATGGATCTGTTCGCTGGCCGACAGCTGGAAGGCCAACGCGTCCACGTGCAGATGCACCTGGAATTCGCCACGGCGGGAGAATTCTTCGGCGGTGTCTTGCAGCTCCTGCACCAGTCCGGCGTCATGGATCTGCAAGCGAAAGGTCGTGAGGAGTTCGCGCAGCTGGCGGTAGGCGTTGTTAAGGCCTTCGCGCAACTCGCTGGTGACGGTGGCCAGGGTTTCCACCGGCTCGCCACGGCGGATCAGGGTCTGCATGCGGCTCACTTGCAGCTTCATATAGGACAGTGCCTGGGCCAGGGAATCGTGCAGTTCACGGGCAATGATGGTGCGTTCGTCCAGCAGCAACAGGCGGTGGTCCTGTTCGCGCTGGCGCTTGAGGGACAACGAGGTGCCGATCAGGTTGGCCAGGGCCTGGATCAGTTGTTTTTCCCAATCCTGCGGCGCGTGGCCATCCAGGAAGTGCGCCTTGAGTTCGCCCAGTTCGGCACCCTGGTTGCTGATGCTAAATACCTCGGGCGGTGCAGCGTGGTGACGCTCGCAGGTGGCGCAATCACCGATCGCGCAGACGTTGCGGCTGTGTTCGCCATGCAGCGCCAGCATCTGCTGGGCGGGTGCCAGGAAGTGGCCTTGCAGGCACAGCGACAGGCGCAAGCCCGGCAGGCGTTTCTGGAAACGGCGGATCAGTTCATCCAGGCCCTCGGCATTGGCCAGCCGTGTAGCGAGGCTGCGGCTGCTCTGGTAAAGCAATTCCAGGGCCGCGTTGGCTTGTTGCAGGTTGAGGGTCTTGAGCTGCACCTGGGTTTCCAGGGTGCGGTGGGAGGCCTCGATGGTCTGGGCCATAGCGTTGAAGCTCAGGGCCAACTGGCCCAACTCATCTTCGGAGCGGTGGTTGACGCGGGTCTGGTAGTTGCCATCGCGAAAGCGCCGCGTGGCGTGTACCAGTTCCTGCAAGGGCGTGACCACGCCGTACTGCAACTCGTACAGGCCGATCAGCAGGATGATCAAGGTGCTGAACAGCGCCAGGCCCTGGATCGCTTGCTGCCAGCCCTGTTTGTGCTCGCTCTGTTGCTGCAACAGGCTGACGAACTGGTTCATTTGCTCGACGAACGCGGGTGCGCTGGCCTGGAACAGCGCCGCATCGCCGCGCATCACCGCCGGACGCAGCTCGTCGTTCCAGCGCTGCTGGATCTGCTGGTAACTCTGTAGCAAGGCGCTGTGGGGACCATCTTCAAGCACGGCCTTGAGCGACTGGCTGTCGAGGCGCCGTTGCAGGCTCTGGCTGACCTCGGCCACTTCATCCGGCCGTGCACCGGTCGCCAGTTTCCAGCTGAGGTGATAGGTCTCCATGCGCACCGAGCCGGCGGTGTTGATCGCGGCGGCGTCGCCCTGGCTGAACCAGGCGATCAGCCCGGCGCTGAGGGAGCTGGCCAGGGCCAGGATCGCAATCAGGATCACCGCCAGGCCGGCGCGGGCGGGCAGGGAGCTGCGCAGCCAATCAAGCATGACGGCGCAGTCGAAAGGGGCAGCAGAGCAGCATGGTCGCACCTGGAGCGGGAAAGGGGGTGGAGATGGCCTTCCCTGGCGCACTACCTCTAAAGAATTGCCGGCGAACCCTCCCACGGATAAAAGCCGGCACAAGAGAACAATCCATTGATAAATAAAGGCTTTCTCTTGTCTTGCTGGCTACCTCCTTGGAGGTAGACGGGGCCAGCATAGCCCCATACCCACCCGGCTCACGTTGATCTGGGTCAAGTTCGGCGGGGGTGTCGCCCCTAACCTGCGCTCATGGAATCACTTTCTGGAGCGCATACCGTGACTCAACCCCGTATGAGACAAGGCCTGGTGCTGGGCATGAGCACCCTGGCCTTCACCGTCTGCTTTATGGTGTGGATGATGTTCGCCGTGCTCGGCGTGCCCATCAAGGATCTGCTGCAACTCAATGAAACCCAGTTCGGCCTGCTGGCTGCCACCCCGGTATTGACCGGCTCCCTGGTGCGCCTGCCCCTGGGCTTGCTCACCGACCGCTTCGGCGGACGCATCGTGTTCTTCCTGCTGATGCTTGCCTGCGTGTTGCCGCTGTACCTGATCACCTATGCTACTGCCTACTGGCAGTTCCTGGTGCTGGGCCTGTTTGTCGGCCTGGCCGGTGGATCGTTCTCGGTGGGCATTGCCTACGTCGCCAAATGGTTCGACAAGGACAACCAGGGCTTCGCCATGGGCGTGTTCGGCGCCGGCAACGCGGGGGCGGCGGTGACCAAGTTTCTCGCCCCGGCGCTGATCGCCCTCGGCTCCTGGCACCTGGTGCCCAAGGTGTTCAGCGCGATCCTGTTCATCACCGCGCTGTTGTTCTGGTTTCTCACCAGTGAGAACAAGGGCCATCGCAGTGCTGGCGACGCCACTTTGCGTGAACAGTTGCTGTGCCTGAAAGACCCGGCCGTGTGGCGCTACTGTCAGTACTACTCCATCGTCTTCGGCGGTTACGTGGCACTGGCCCTGTGGGTGACCAAGTACTACGTGCAGGAATACGGCTTCAGCCTGCAAAGCGCTGCGCTGCTGGCAGCGTGTTTCTCCCTGCCCGGCGGTGTGCTGCGTGCGGTCGGCGGTTGGATGTCGGACCGCTGGGGCGCGCAGAGCGTGACCTGGTGGGTGCTGTGGGTGAGCTGGATCTGCCTGTTCCTGCTCAGCTATCCGCAGACCCAGCTGCAAGTGATGACCGTCAACGGCCCCTTCGACTTCCATATCGGCCTCAATGCCAGCCTGTTCACCGTGCTGCTGTTTGTGATGGGCATCGCCTTCGCGTTCGGCAAGGCCTCGGTGTTCAAGTACATCGCCAATGACTACCCACAGAACATGGGCGCGGTGTCCGGCATCGTCGGCCTGGCCGGTGGCCTGGGCGGCTTTGTGCTGCCGATCCTGTTCGGTGCCCTGGTGGACCTCACCGGCGTGCGCTCTTCCTGCTTCATGTTGATGTACGGCGTGGTCTGGGTCTCCCTGACCTGGATGTACCTCAGCGAAATCCGCAAACAGCCGTTGCTCGGCAAACGAGCTGGCCAAGGAGAATGATCATGTCTATCGCGCAAAAGCCCGACTCGGGCCCGGTGATCCACGACTGGCGCCCCGAAGACCCGGCGTTCTGGGGCGCCAGCGGCAAGAAGACCGCCACCCGCAACCTGTGGATCTCAATTCCTGCGCTGCTGCTGGCCTTTGCGGTGTGGATGGTGTGGAGCACGGTGATCGTGCGCCTCAACGCCATCGGCTTCAGTTTCACCACCGACCAGTTGTTCTGGCTGGCGGCGCTGCCAGGTTTGTCCGGCGCTACCTTGCGGGTGTTCTACTCGTTCATGGTGCCGATCTTCGGCGGGCGCCGCTGGACGGCCCTGAGCACCGCGTCACTCTTGCTGCCGTCACTGTGGATGGGCTTTGCGGTGCAGGACCCGAGCACGCCCTATAGCGTCTTCGTATTGATCGCGTTGCTCTGCGGTTTTGGTGGCGGCAACTTTGCCTCCAGTATGTCCAACATCAGCTTCTTCTACCCCAAGGCCCAGCAGGGCACCGCCCTGGGTTTGAACGCCGGCCTGGGCAACCTGGGGGTGTCGGTGATGCAGTTCTGCGTGCCGCTGGTGATCACCTTCGGTGTATTCGGGCTGATCGGCGGGCAAGCGCAAACCCTGGCGGACGGTAGCCAACTGTGGCTGCAGAACGCTGGCTTCATCTGGGTGCCGTTCATCCTCATCGTCACTGTGGCGGCGTGGTTCGGCATGAACGACCTGTCCAGCGCCCGCGCCTCGTTCAGTGACCAGGCGGTGATCTTCAAGCGCAAGCACAACTGGCTGATGTGCTGGTTGTACCTGGCGACGTTCGGCTCGTTCATTGGCTTCTCGGCGGCGTTTCCCCTGCTGATCAAAACCTCGTTCCCGGACGTGGTAGCACTGAAGTTCGCCTTTCTCGGCCCCTTGGTGGGTGCACTGGTCCGTCCACTGGGCGGCTGGTTGGCGGACAAACTGGGCGGTGCACGGGTGACCCTGTGGAACTTCGTGCTGATGATCGTGATGGTGTTCGGCGTGCTGTACTTTTTGCCGCAGAACGGGCAGGGCGGTAGCTTCTACGGCTTCCTCGGCCTGTTCATGCTGCTGTTCATCACCACCGGCATCGGCAACGGCTCCACCTTCCGCATGATCCCGGTGATCTTCCGCACCCTTCACGAGAAAGCCAGCGCCGGTAAACCTGCCGCCGTGCGTGAACAGGCCTTGAAGGACGCCAGCAAGGAGTCCGCCGCCGTGCTGGGTTTCAGCTCGGCCATGGGCGCGTTCGGTGCGTTCTTCATCCCCAAATCCTTCGGCAGTTCCATGGCCGCTACCGGCAGCCCGGCCATGGCCTTCTACCTGTTTGTCGGTTTCTACCTGAGCTGCATCGTCGTGACCTGGTGGTGGTACGCCCGCAAAGGCTGCGCCACACCCTGCTAGTCCGACCTGAATTCGCGGGGCAACGCACCCCACGGCACGCCTGATGAGGAAAGCATCATGAGTCACTTACTGGATCAACTGCGGTTCTTCAACCGCAAGCAAGACGAGTTCTCCGAAGGCCACGGCGAGACCCGCAAGGAGTCGCGCGATTGGGAAAACGTCTACCGTTCGCGCTGGCAGTACGACAAGATCGTGCGCTCCACCCACGGGGTGAACTGCACCGGTTCCTGCTCGTGGAAGATCTATGTGAAGAACGGCCTGATCACCTGGGAAACCCAGCAGACCGACTACCCGCGCACCCGCAACGACTTGCCCAACCACGAACCCCGGGGCTGCCCGCGTGGCGCCAGCTACAGCTGGTACATCTACAGCGCCAACCGGCTCAAGTACCCGAAAATCCGCAAGCCCCTGCTCAAACTGTGGCGTGAAGCACGCCTGACGATGGCCCCGGTAGACGCCTGGGCGAGCATTGTCGAGGACAAGGCCAAGGCCGAGTCCTACAAGAGTAAGCGCGGCATGGGCGGTTTCATCCGTTCCAATTGGGAGGAGGTGAACGAAATCATCGCCGCCTCCAACGTCTACACCATCAAGCAATACGGGCCGGATCGCATCGTCGGCTTCTCGCCGATCCCGGCCATGTCCATGGTCAGCTACGCCGCCGGCTCGCGTTACTTGTCGCTGCTCGGCGGGGTGTGCCTGAGTTTCTATGACTGGTACTGCGACCTGCCACCGGCCTCGCCCATGGTGTGGGGCGAACAGACCGACGTGCCGGAATCGGCCGACTGGTACAACTCCAATTACATCATCGCCTGGGGCTCCAACGTCCCGCAGACCCGTACCCCAGACGCGCATTTCTTTACCGAGGTGCGCTACAAGGGCACCAAGACCGTGGCCATCACCCCCGACTATTCGGAAGTGGCCAAGCTCACCGACCTGTGGCTCAACCCCAAGCAGGGCACCGACGCCGCGTTGGCCCAGGCCTTCAATCATGTGATCTTCAAGGAATTTCACCTCGACCACCCGAGCCCCTATTTCACCGATTACGCCAAGCGTTTTACCGACCTGCCGGTGCTGGTGATGCTCAAGCCCGTGACCGGTTTTGCACCGGGTGCCGGCTTCCAGCCTGACCGCTTCCTGCGCGCCTCGGACCTCACCGGCAACCTCGGCCAGGACAACAACCCGGAATGGAAAACCATCGCCCTCGACGAAAGCGGCGAACTGGTCTCGCCGCAAGGCTCTATCGGCTACCGCTGGGGCGAGAAGGGCAAGTGGAACATCCTCGCCAAAGAGGGCGGAGAAGGTCGCGCCATCGACCTGAAACTGAGCCTGATCGGCGCGGACGTGGCCGAGGTGGGCTTCCCGTATTTTGCCGGCGAATCCCACGAGCACTTCCAGCATGTGGCCGGGGATGCCGTGCAGTTCCGACGCGTGCCGGTGCACAGTGTGACGCTGGCCGATGGCAGCGTGGCCAAGGTCGCCACGGTGTTCGACCTGTCGGCCGCCAACCTGGCCATCGACCGTGGCCTGGGCGGCAGCAACGTCGCCAAGGGCTACGACGATGCCAGCGTGCCCGGCACCCCGGCCTGGCAGGAAGCGATCACCGGCGTCAGCCGCGAGAAAGCCATCCAGATCGCCCGCGAGTTCGCCGACAACGCCGACAAGACCAAGGGCCGTTCGATGATCATCGTCGGCGCGGCGATGAACCACTGGTACCACATGGACATGAACTACCGTGGGCTGATCAACATGCTCATGCTCTGCGGTTGCGTCGGCCAGACCGGCGGCGGCTGGGCCCACTACGTCGGCCAAGAGAAACTGCGCCCGCAATGCGGCTGGCTGCCCCTGGCGTTTGGCCTGGACTGGAGTCGTCCGCCACGGCAGATGAACGGCACCAGCTTCTTCTACGGCCACAGCTCGCAGTGGCGCCATGAAAAAATGAACATGCACGATGTGCTCTCGCCCATGGCGGACAAGTCGCAGTTTCCCACCCATGCGCTGGACTACAACATCCGCGCCGAACGCGCCGGCTGGCTGCCGAGTGCGCCGCAGCTCAACACTAACCCGCTGCACATCTGCCGGGATGCGGCGGCGGCGGGCATGGACCCGAAAGACTACGTGGTCAAGTCCTGGCAGAACGGCACCTTGCGTTTTGCCTGCGAACAACCGGACAGCCCGGCGAACTTCCCGCGCAATATGTTTATCTGGCGCTCCAACCTGCTCGGTTCGTCGGGCAAGGGCCATGAGTACATGCTCAAGTACTTGCTGGGCACCAAGAACGGCGTGATGAACGAAGACATCGGCTTTGGCGGCGAGAGCAAGCCCACCGAGGCCGAGTGGGTCAACGAGGGCGCCATCGGCAAGCTCGACCTGGTGACCACGTTGGACTTCCGCATGTCGTCCACCTGCGTGTATTCCGACATCGTCTTGCCGACCGCTACCTGGTACGAAAAAGACGACATGAACACCTCGGACATGCACCCGTTCATCCACCCGTTGTCGGCGGCCATCGACCCGGCGTGGGAGTCGCGCTCTGACTGGGAAATCTACAAGGGCATCGCCAAGGCCTTTTCCGACATGGCGGTCGGGCACCTGGGCGTCGAGCAGGATCTGGTCACCGTGCCGCTGATGCATGACAGCGTTGGCGAACTGGCCCAGCCCTTTGGCGGCACCGACTGGAAAAGCGCCGGTGTGGCGCCGGTACCCGGCAAGAACGCGCCGAACATGGCGGTGGTGGAACGCGACTATCCGAATATCTACAAAAAATTCAGCTCCCTCGGCCCGTTGCTGGAAAAACTCGGTAACGGCGGCAAGGGCATCAACTGGAACACCGAGGAAGAAGTCGAGTTTCTCGGCGAGCTGAATCATCACGAAGGTGATGCAGGCATCAGCCACGGTCGGCCGAAGATCGACACGGCCATCGACGCGGCCGAGGTGATCCTGTCCCTGGCCCCGGAAACCAACGGCAAGGTCGCCCTGAAAGCCTGGGCCGCGCTGTCGGAATTCACCGGCATCGACCACAGCCACCTGGCGATTTCCAAGGCCCACGAAGCCATCCGTTTTCGCGATATCCAGGCGCAGCCGCGCAAGATCATTTCCAGCCCCACCTGGTCGGGCCTCGAAGACGAGCACGTGAGCTACAACGCCGGCTACACCAACGTTCATGAAAACATCCCATGGCGCACCATCACCGGCCGCCAGCAGTTCTACCAGGACCATCCGTGGATGCAGGCGTTCGGCGAGCAGCTGATGAGTTATCGGCCACCGGTCAACACCCGCACCATCGAGGGCGTGAAGGGCAAGCGCAGCAATGGCGAGCCGGAGATCGTGCTGAACTGGATCACCCCGCACCAGAAGTGGGGCATCCACAGCACCTACAGCGACAACCTGCTGATGCTCACCCTGAGCCGTGGCGGGCCGATCGTGTGGCTCTCGGAAATCGACGCCAAACGCGCCGGTATCGAGGACAACGACTGGATCGAATGCTTCAACGTCAACGGCGCGCTCACCGCCCGTGCGGTGGTGAGCCAGCGGGTCAAGGAGGGCATGGTGATGATGTACCACGCCCAGGAACGCATTGTGAACGTGCCGGGTTCGGAAACCACCAAGACCCGTGGCGGCCACCACAACTCGGTGACCCGCGTTGTGCTCAAGCCGACCCACATGATCGGCGGCTATGCCCAGCAGGCCTACGGCTTCAACTACTACGGCACGGTCGGTTGCAACCGCGATGAATTTGTCGTGGTGCGCAAGATGGCCAAGGTCGATTGGCTCGATGGCTCCCACGGCGATGACCTGCCACGCCCATTGCCGACCGATATCGAGGAGAACTGAGATGAAAATTCGCTCACAGATCGGCATGGTGCTGAACCTGGACAAATGCATCGGCTGCCACACCTGCTCGATCACCTGCAAGAACGTGTGGACCAGCCGTGAAGGCATGGAATACGCCTGGTTCAACAACGTCGAGTCCAAGCCCGGCATCGGCTACCCCAAGGAATGGGAAAACCAGGACAAATGGAAGGGCGGTTGGATCCGTAACGCCAGCGGCACCATCAACCCGCGTATCGGCGGCAAATTCCGCGTGTTGGCCAACCTCTTCGCCAACCCCGACCTGCCGAGCCTGGACGACTACTACGAGCCCTTCGACTTCGACTACCAGCACTTGCACACGGCGCCGCTGGGCGAGCACCAGCCCACTGCGCGCCCGCGTTCGGTGGTGTCGGGCAAGCGCATGCAGAAAATCGAGTGGGGGCCCAACTGGGAAGAAATCCTCGGCACTGAGTTCGCCAAGCGCCGCAAGGACAAGAACTTCGACCAGATCCAGGCCGACATCTATGGCGAGTACGAAAACACTTTCATGATGTACCTGCCGCGCCTGTGCGAGCACTGCCTCAACCCGGCGTGTGCGGCGTCGTGCCCCAGCGGTGCGATCTACAAGCGTGAAGAAGACGGCATCGTGCTGATCGACCAGGAAAAATGCCGGGGCTGGCGCATGTGCATCAGCGGCTGCCCGTACAAGAAAATCTACTTCAACTGGAAGAGCGGCAAGTCCGAGAAGTGCATCTTCTGCTACCCGCGCATCGAAGCCGGAATGCCCACCGTGTGCGCCGAAACCTGTGTCGGCCGCATCCGCTACCTTGGTGTGTTGCTGTACGACGCCGACCGCATCAGCGAAGTGGCCAGCACCGCCAGCGAACACGACCTCTACGAGAAACAGCTGGAGATCTTCCTCGATCCCAACGATCCGGCCGTAATCCGCCAGGCTCTGGCCGATGGCGTGCCACAGTCGGTAATCGACTCGGCCCAGCGCTCGCCCGTCTACAAAATGGCCGTGGACTGGAAGCTGGCGCTGCCGCTGCACCCGGAATACCGCACCTTGCCGATGGTCTGGTACGTGCCGCCGCTGTCGCCGATCCAGAACGCCGCCGCTGCCGGCACCGTGGGCATGAATGGGGTGATCCCGGACGTGGACAGCCTGCGCATCCCCCTGCGTTACCTGGCCAACATGTTGACCGCCGGCGACGAAAAACCGGTCAAGCGTGCCCTCAAACGTCTGCTCGCGATGCGTGCCTTCAAGCGTTCCCAGCAAGTGGAAGGCGTGCAGGACCTGCAAGTGTTGGAAGATGTGGGCTTGAGCGTGCCGCAAGTGGAAGAGATGTACCGCTACCTGGCCATCGCCAACTACGAAGACCGCTTTGTGGTGCCCAGCGCCCACCGCGAGGACGCCATGAGTGACGCCTTTGCCGAGCGTTCCGGCTGTGGCTTCAGTTTCGGCAGCGGTTGTAGCGGCAGTTCCGACACCAATATGTTCGGCGCCAAAAAGGCTAACCGCCGCGACGTGCTGAAAACCGTACAGATCTGGGAGGACTGAGCCATGCGCATTCTTAAAGTGATCTCGCTGCTGCTGGACTATCCCACTGAGCGCATGGTGTGCGGTCGCGATGAGCTGGAGCAGGCGATTATCGAATCTCGGGAAATCAGCCCCAAGCAACGTGGCGCCTTGTTCGAACTGCTGGAACTGATCTGCGCCAATGACCTGATGGATGGCCAGGAACACTACGGCGCGTTGTTCGGCCGTGGGCGTTCACTGTCGCTGTTGTTGTTCGAACACGTGCACGGGGAGTCCCGCGACCGTGGCCAGGCGATGGTCGACATGATGGCCCAGTACGAGGCAGCCGGTTTTGCCATCGGCGTCAAGGAGCTGCCGGACTTTATCCCGTTGTACCTGGAGTTCCTCTCTACCCGCGAAGATATCGAGGCCCGCGAGGGCCTGGCGGACGTAGCGCACCTGCTGGCGTTGCTCGCGGCGCGCCTGGAAGAGCGTGAAAGCGCCTACGCCAGTTGCTTCCGGGCACTGCTGCAAATCGCCGGCGCCGAGCCGCACCAGGCCGTGGCCGAGGTGCGAGCCCAGGTGGCTGCAGAACCGCGTGATGACTCCCTCGAAGCCCTCGACAAGATATGGGAAGAGGAGGCCGTGGACTTTATGCAGGCCGAACAGCAGGACCGCTGCGGTGCGCTACCGAGCGCACCGGGTAAAGCGCGGGAAGAAAGCGCCGTGCCGTTGCACTGGGTGGATTTTCAGCAAGAAGGGCGGGCCGCGTTGCCTGCCGGGGAGGTGGGTAATGTCTAAGTGGAATTTGCTGGTATTCGGGGTGTACCCCTATGTGGCCCTGGCGATCTGTTTGTTGGGCAGTTGGGCACGGTTCGACCTGTCGCAGTACACCTGGAAGGCCGGCTCCAGCCAGATGCTGGCCAACCGTGGCATGCGCGTGGCGAGCAACCTTTTCCATATCGGCGTGCTGTTTGTGCTGGCCGGGCATTTTGTCGGTTTGCTGACCCCGGCGTCGGTGTACCACCACGTGATCAGCACTGAAAACAAGCAACTGCTAGCGATGGTCTCCGGCGGATTTTTCGGTCTGCTGTGCCTGGTGGGCTTGCTGATGCTGGTCAAGCGTCGCCTGAGCGACCCACGTATGCGTGCCACGTCGAGTGCGTCGGACATCCTGATCCTGCTGGTGCTGCTTGCGCAGTTGCTGCTCGGGCTGCTGACCATTGTCGCCTCGACTGGGCATATGGACGGCTCGGTGATGGTGATGCTCGCCGACTGGGCGCAGAACGTGGTGTTGCTGCGGCCGGTGCAGGCGGCGGAGTCGATCGCGCCGGTACCGTTGATCTACAAGGCCCACGTGGCACTGGGCCTGACGCTGTTCGTTTTGTTCCCGTTTACCCGCCTGGTGCACATGGTCAGCGCACCGATCTGGTACCTGGGCCGTCGTTATCAAATCGTGCGGCAGAAGTCGTGAGGAGCGCGTAATGACCCAGCCTGAATTGATTGCCAGCAGTGAACAGGAATGGCCCATTGTCAGCGTCAACGGCGTGTCGATCACGCCCGAGGCGATGGCCCTGGAGCTGCAATACCACCCGGCCGAAAGCCGCGAAGCGGCGGTGTACCTGGCCGCCCGCGCACTGGTGATTCGCGAGTTGCTGCAACAGCGCATCACTGAGCTGGGCCTGGCGGTGGACATCGCCCCCGGCGAGAACGAAGAAGAAGCCGCCACGCGTTTGTTACTGGAGCGCGAGATTACCGTGCCGCAGTGCGACGAGGCGACTTGTCGGCATTATTTCGACAGCAACCGTGGGCGTTTCCACAGCGCGCCATTGCTGGCGGTGCGGCACATACTGCTCGAATGCGCGCCGGACGATGCCGAGGCCCGGCAGATGGCTCATGTGCAGGCCGAAATCCTGCAGATGAGCCTGGCGCAGGCCCCAGGCAGCTTCGCCGAACTGGCTCTCAAGTATTCGGCATGCCCGTCCAAGGCCCAGGGCGGTTCACTGGGCCAGATCAGCAAGGGCCAGACCGTGCCGGAACTGGAGCGCCAGTTATTCACCCTGGCGCCCGGCCTGGCCGACAAGCCCTTGGAAAGCCGTTACGGCTGGCACGTGATCAGCGTCGACCAGCGCATCGAAGGCCAGCCGTTGCCCTACGAAGCCGTGGCGGGCGCCATCCGCACCCAGTTGCAGCAGGGCGTGTGGCAGAAGGCGTTGGTGCAATACCTGCAAACCCTGATCGGCGCGGCGGACATCCGTGGCCTTGCGCTGCAAGGCGCCGACTCGCCGTTGGTGCAGTGACATGAGCCTGGTGGATGGACTCGGCCGTTCAATCGATTACCTGCGTTTGTCGGTGACCGACCGATGTGATTTTCGCTGTGTGTACTGCATGGCGAAAACCATGACCTTCCTGCCGCGCCAGCAGGTGTTGAGCCTGGAAGAGCTGGAACGCCTGGCCCGGCTGTTTGTGGGCCAAGGCGTGCGCAAGATTCGCCTGACGGGTGGTGAGCCGTTGATCCGTCCAGGCATTGTGGATTTGTGCCGCAACATTGCGGCGCTGCCGGGCTTGCGTGAGCTGGTGATGACCAGCAATGGCTCGCAGTTGGCGCGCCTGGCGCGGCCGTTGGTGAAGGCGGGGGTCAAGCGCATGAATATCAGCCTCGACAGTCTGGATCCCGAGCGGTTTCGGGCGATCACGCGTAACGGTGATTTGCGCCAGGTGCTGGAGGGGATCGAGGCGGCGCGGGATGCGGGGTTTGAGCGGGTCAAGCTTAATTGTGTGGTGATGAAGGGGCGCAATTTTGATGAGGTGTCGGGGTTGGTTCGGTATGCGATTGAGCAGGGGATCGATATCAGTTTTATCGAGGAAATGCCTTTGGGGGATGTGGGGCGTTCGCGGGGGGAGGCGTTTTGTGCCAGTGATGAAGTACGTGGGGTGATCGCGCGTGAGCATGTCTTGCTCGACAGTGCAGAGAGTAGCGGGGGGCCGGCGCGGTATGTGCGGTTGGCGCGTTATCCCGACACGCGTATCGGGTTTATCTCGCCCAATTCACAGAATTTTTGTGGGAGTTGTAACCGGGTGAGGATGACGGTGGAGGGACAGCTTTTGTTGTGTCTCGGGCAGGATGATGCGCTGGATTTTCGTGGGTTGCTTAGGCGGTATCCGCAGGATGATGGGCCTTTGATTGAGGCATTGCATAAGGCATTGCAGGGGAAGCCGGTGCGGCATGATTTTACTGGGGCGGGGGAGGTGCAGGTGGTGCGGTTTATGAGTATGAGTGGGGGGTGATAGTGGGCTGGGTACATATGTACACGATCAAAAAACCTTGACCCCGATCAATAGCGCTGCAACCCAATCTCCGTAATCTCACTGCATATTGTGCTAGCCAAGAAAAAAATACCTATATGTAGTGTCTGGAGCCCCCCAATGCAAACCACGCTAACCCCGCTCACCAGCACCCACCTCCAAAAACGCGACGGCACCCTGGCCCCCTTCAACGCCGAAAAAATCCGCCAAGCCCTGATCGCCGCCGGCACCGCCACCGCCGAATACCCAACCACCGAGGCCGACCTGCTACTGAGCGCAGTCCTGGCACGCCTAAGCAGCATCAATCCCCTGGGCGTCGAACAAGTCCAAGACAACGTCGAACGCGTACTGATGGACGCCGGCCACTTCCAGTCAATGCGCGCCTACATCGTCTACCGCGAACAACACGGCCGCCTGCGCCGCAACCGCAAAACCCTGGTGGAGGTCGCCACCTCGATGAACGAATACCTCAACCGCGAAGACTGGCGCGTGCAAGCCAACGCCAACCAGGGTTATTCCCTGGGTGGACTGGTGCTGAACGTGGCCGGCAAAGTCACCGCCAACTATTGGCTCGACGAGGTCTACAGCGAGCAGATCGGTCGCGCCCACCGCGAGGCGGATCTGCATATCCATGACCTGGACATGCTCGCCGGCTACTGCGCCGGCTGGTCCCTGCGCTCGCTTTTGCACGAAGGCCTCAACGGTGTGCCGGGCCGGGTCGAAGCCGGGCCACCCAAGCACTTGAGCAGTGCCTTGGGCCAGATGGTCAACTTCCTCGGCACCCTGCAAAACGAATGGGCCGGCGCCCAGGCGTTCAGCTCTTTCGACACCTATCTCGCACCCTATGTGCGCAAGGATCAACTGAGCTATCCCGAAGTGCGCCAGGCCGTGCAGGAGTTCATCTACAACCTCAACGTGCCGTCGCGCTGGGGCACGCAGACGCCGTTTACCAACCTGACCTTCGACTGGGTCTGCCCGCAAGATCTGCGTGAGCAGGTGCCGGTGATCGGCGGTGAAGAAATGCCCTTTGCCTATGGCGACCTGCAAGCGGAAATGGAGCTGATCAACCGCGCCTACATCGAAGTGATGCAGGCCGGGGACGCCAAGGGCCGGGTGTTCACCTTTCCGATTCCCACCTACAACATCACCCATGATTTTCCCTGGGACAGCGACAACGCCGACCGCCTGTTCGAGATGACGGCGCGTTACGGTTTGCCGTATTTCCAGAACTTCCTCAATTCCGATATGCAACCCAACCAGGTGCGCTCGATGTGCTGCCGCCTGCAACTGGACGTGCGTGAATTGCTCAAACGCGGTGGCGGATTGTTCGGTTCGGCGGAGCAGACCGGCTCACTGGGTGTGGTGACGATCAACTGCGCACGCCTGGGTTACCTGTTCAAGGGCGACACCTCAGGCCTGCTGCAACGCCTGGACAGCCTGATGGAAATGGCCATGGAGAGCCTGGAGGTCAAGCGCAAGGTGATCCAGCACCACATGGATGCCGGTTTATATCCCTACACCAAGCGCTACCTGGGCACGCTGCGCAATCACTTCTCCACCATCGGCCTTAATGGGATGCACGAGATGCTGCGCAATTTCAGCGGTGACGAGGAGGGCATGCACACCGAGCAGGGCCGCGCCTTTGCCCTCAAGCTGCTCGACCATGTACGCGCCACGTTGCTGCGCTTCCAGGAAGACACCGGCCACCTCTACAACCTCGAAGCCACCCCGGCCGAAGGCACCACCTACCGCTTTGCCAAGGAAGACCGCAAGCACTACCCAGACATCCTGCAAGCGGGCAGCGACGTCGCGCCGTACTACACCAATTCCTCGCAGCTGCCGGTGGGCTTTACCCAAGACCCCTTCGAAGCCCTGGAACTGCAAGATGAACTGCAATGCAAATACACCGGCGGCACCGTGTTGCACCTGTACATGGCCGAGCAGATTTCCTCGACCCAGGCCTGCAAGCAACTGGTGCGCAAGGCGCTGGGGCGTTTCCGCTTGCCGTACTTGACGGTGACGCCGACGTTTTCGATCTGCCCGGTGCATGGCTACCTGGCCGGTGAACATGAGTTCTGCCCCAAGTGCGATGAAGTGTTGGCCCTGGCCAGCTAAGCGAACCTTTCAACCCTCAAGGAGATTCACCATGCAAACCTCCCAGCCACAACGCCAGCGCTGCGAAGTCTGGACCCGGGTGATGGGCTACCACCGGCCGGTGTCGGCGTTCAACCCCGGCAAACAATCCGAGCACAAGGAGCGCGTGCACTTCACTGAAACGGCCGCTGCGGCCGGGCGCCAATGAGTCGAGCGCTACAGGTCGGGGGCCTGGTGCCCCTGACCACTCTCGACTACCCCGGCATGCTCGCCTGTGTGCTGTTCTGCCAGGGCTGCGCCTGGCGTTGTCGTTACTGCCACAACCCGGACCTGATCCCACCGCGCGCCAGCACGCAGGTGGATTGGCGCCGGGTGTTGCTGTTTCTGCAACGGCGCCGCGACTTGCTCGACGCCGTGGTGTTCAGCGGCGGTGAACCGACCTTGCAGGAAGGCTTGCCGGCGGCGATGGATGAAGTGCGCGCGATGGGTTTTCACATCGGCCTGCACAGCGCGGGGATCAAGCCGGCAGGGTTTGCCCATGCCTTGCGCCATGCCGACTGGGTCGGGTTTGATGTCAAGGCGCTGGCCGAAGACTGCCAGTCGATCACCCAGGTCAAAGACAGCGGCGCCGCCAACTGGCGCAGCCTCGACACCTTGCTTGCCAGCGGCGTGGAGTATGAATGCCGCACCACCGTGCATTGGCACCTGATCGACCCACCGCGCCTTTTGCTCCTGGCCCAACGTTTGCAAGCCCGTGGTGTGCAGCGCTTTGCCGTGCAGATGGTGCGCACCGCCAGCATGCTCGACACGCAGTTGCCGAGTGCCCCGGCACAGGCCGCATTGCCGGAGCTGTGGGGCCGTCTGCGCGAGTTGTTTCCCGCTTTTGTATTGCGAGGGTGACCCGCACCCTCAGCCGGTTTTTATCGATGCTGCCCATGGTGGGCAGGTTTTCATCAAGGAATGTTCAGAATGAAGCAGTTAACCACGGCACAACGCATTGTCATCGGTTTCGCGATTGCGCCGCTGGCCCTGGTCGGTTTGGTGTTCTATGCCTTGCACGACCTGGCAACCCTCAAGCAACAATCCCAACAGATTGTGCAGCAGGACTGGCCGAAAATCGCGCCGATCATGGTGATCGCCACCGGCGTGCGCGATAACGGCCGCAACACCCGCGACCTGCTGATCGACCAGGATAACCAGCAGGCCCAGGAAGCCATCGGCACCACCCGGCAACGCATTACCCAGGCGTTCGCGACCCTGGAGCCGCTGCTCGATACTGCCGAAGGCAAGGCGGCCTACGCGACATTGAAGGCCCATCGTGAAACCTATGTGGCGGCGTTCACGCAAGTGCAAGCGCTGATCAAGCAAGGCGCCCGCGAGCAGGGCCTGGCCCAGCTCAAGCAGCAGGTGGTACCGGCCGAGCTTGAAGTGTTCAAGAGTCTGGACGCGTTGATGGCCATGCAGGGACGTTTGTTCGCCGAGCGTGAGCAGGCCGCGCAGTCGCTGTACGACAACGCTCGACGCAACATGATCGGGCTGCTTTTGCTGTGCGTGGCGTTGGTGGTGACCGCCGCCGTGATCGTCACCCGCAGCGTGATCCGTCCTTTGGGCGGCGAGCCGGACGAAGCCGCGCGTGTGTTGAGCCATATCGCCCAGGGCGACCTGACCATCAACGTGCCGGTGGGCAACAGCGCCGAGGGCAGTGTGATGCGCAACCTGCATCAGATGCAGCAGAACCTCAACCAGATGGTGCGCCATATTGCGGCGTCGGTGGACGGCGTGGCCAGTTCCTCCGAGGAGCTCAGCGCGGTCAGCAGCCAGACCAGCAGCAGCCTGCAGTCCCAGGGCCATGAGATCGAACAAGCCGCCACGGCGGTGAATGAAATGACCGCCGCCGTGGATGAAGTCGCGCGCAACGCCGTGAGCACCAGCGAGGCCTCGCGCCTGTCGGAACAGACCGCCCAGCGCGGCCGTGCGCAGGTGCAGGAAACCGTGGCGTCGATCAACACCTTGGCCACCGGCGTTGTGGAAACCTCCGAACGCATCCAGCAACTGGCGGGCCGCGTGCAAGACATCAGTAGCGTGCTGGAAGTGATCCGCAGCATTGCCGACCAGACCAACCTGCTGGCCCTCAATGCCGCCATCGAAGCGGCCCGTGCCGGCGATGCCGGACGCGGCTTTGCGGTGGTCGCCGATGAGGTGCGCGCGTTGGCCCATCGCACCCAGGCGTCGACCCAGGAGATTGAGCAGATGATTGGCAATATCCGCCAGGACACCGAGCACGCAGTCGCGGCCATGCACAGCAGCAGCGAGCGCGTACAGGCGACCCTGGGCGTGGCGCAGCGTTCGGGTGAAGCCCTAGATGAGATCACCCGGTCTATTTCGCAGATCAACGAACGCAACATGATGATCGCCAGCGCCACCGAGGAACAGGCCCTGGTGGCGCGGGAGGTGGATCGCAATCTGGTGGGTATTCGCAACTTGTCGCAGCAAGTGCTGCAAGGGGCGTTGCATACAGAGACGGCGGGGCATGACCTGGCGGGCATGGCGGGGGCGCTGCACCAGACGGTGGCGCGGTTCAAGGTTTAGCCTGCAGCGGGCGCCGAAACAGTGCGGACTGTGGGTTTGATTTCAGTCAAGTCCACAGCCGTGCGTCAGCAGTAGGGTGGGGGCTCTGTCCGGAGTAAGGAGCACAGCCATGGCCAAGCCTTTTCCGTTGCACCCCAAACACCCCGAACGTATCTGCTGGGGCTGCGACCGCTACTGCGGTGCGGCCGACCTAGCTTGCGGCAACGGTGCCGACCGCACCATGCACCCGGCCGAGATGCTCGGTGATGACTGGTACGAACACGGCGACTGGGGGCTTGCGCCTGAGCCGCCGGTGACGGATGAGTCGTCAACTGCCTGAGCGAGGTTTTTGCTGAGTTTCTTTTTGCTGGCGGTCGGCGGGTTTAGCCGGCTTGCTCGGTTGCTTTTCAGTTTCTTTGGTTTTCTTGTCGCTGTCGGGGGGGCTGCTGGGGTAGGTTCCCGGCGGCAGTGCTGAACCGGCAGCGCTGTCGCCGCTCAAGGCGCTCGCAGCCGGCTCGGGGTTATCGCCAAATGCGGCGAAGGCAGGGCCGGCGAGCAGGGCTGACAGGCCGACGACTATGAGTAAAGTCCTTTGGGGCAACCAGGTCTTCATGACGCAATCCCCTCTCGTGATGCATCAAGAGCCTGGATTTGCTCCAGGCTCGGGTCATGCCTCGATCAGGCCGCCATGGGCTTGGTCGAGTGCAATTTTTTATGCGCCGCTTTCACCGCTTCCATTTCAGCACCCAACTCTTCAAGCAGCGCTTTGCCCAGCAGTTTTTTTGCCTGGGGGAACATCTCGGTTTCTTCTTCCTCGATGTGGTGTTCGAGCAGCTCCTTGACCACTTTGACGCGACCGGAAAACTCCGTAGTCGAAGGTTCGGTCTGCTTCAGATCAGGCAGTACCAAGGAATCGACAGTGCGGTGCTCCTCTTTGGCTTCGTGATACATGATGTCCTGCTCCTTGCCGCCGGCTTTCCTGAACGCCGGGTAGAGAATTTCTTCTTCGAGCTTGGTGTGCAGGCTTATTTCCGCTTCCAGCTTGGCCAACAGCTCAGTGCGTTTTTTGACCCCGCGTTCGGTGGACTCACTCAATTGAGTCAACAGGGCCTTCACGCGTTCGTGGTCGGCTTTGAGCAGGTCAATGGCGTTCATGGATGACACCTCACGGGAATATTCAGGGCATGTCGAAATGCATACCTCGTCCCGTACTCTGGTGCATCAGTTGTACCAACTTGAGCTATTTTTAATTCATCAATTAATTCAATGGCCTACGATAATCTGAAGGTGAAGCGTGTCGTGCAGGTTGCATGGTGTTGCCTGTGACACGTTGCATTCCACAACCCGAATCAGTTGACGCAAATTTTTATGAACCCTCGCAGCCATCGCTTGACCTAATGCATACGACCTAGGAGGTGAAGCATGGAAATTCAATACATCTGGATCGGGTTGGCGGTGATTCTGCTGCTCTTGGAACTATGGGCCATCAACATCGTACTGCGCAGCACGGGGGGCTGGGAGTCGAAAGGATTGTGGCTGGTCATTCTGATTTTTGTGCCGTTGTTTGGGCTTATCGCCTGGGCGATGTTCGGGCCCAAACGCGAGATGCCCGAGCAGCGTAAAAGTTGAGTCAGGCCTGAACAGACAACAGGCGCCATTGCGGCGCCTGTTTTCGTTCTGCTCAGAGTCAGCCGGCGACAGCTTTGGCGATTGCCTCGCTGAACGCTGACAAATCGTCCGGTGTACGCGACGTTATCAACGTCCAACCATTGGCCTGGCATTCCTTGACCTCGGCATCGACCCAGCCTGCCGCACCCGCGTTTTCCAAGTCGATACGTACACTTTTATAGGAGGTCAGGGTCTTGCCCTTGATCACACCGGCATCAATCAATGCCCACGGACCGTGACAGATTGCCGCCACGGTTTTACCCGCTTTGACGAACTCATTGATTAACGTCAGCGCCGCTGCATCCTGGCGCAAGGTATCCGCGTTAACGGTGCCGCCGGGGATCACCAGTGCATCGAACTCACTGCCCGATAGCTCGGACAACTTCGCATCGGACTCAACTGTTGTGTCCTTTTCGGTATCACCGACGAAGGTCTGGGTGGTGCCGCCTTTGCTGGAACCATGGGTTACCGTTGCGCCAAATCCACGCAAGGCTTCCAGGGGTTTGAGCAGTTCATCGCGCTCGATACCGGTGTTGGATGTGATGACCAGAATCTTCTTGCCGTTAAGGTTTGTACTCATGATCGAGTGTCTCCTGATGGGGGTGCGAAGGATGGGATATGGGAGAGTTGATCCGGCCCGGGCGGCAAAGGTTTAAATTAATTTGCGCTTATTTCTTGGGTGGTTGGCGCGGCCAATTTCCTTGAACTATCCAAGGCGGGTGGCTTCTGTTGCACAGGTGCCCGACATTTTTGCGGGCATTCATTGATTGGAGAAACACCATGACTGTCGATAAGACCCCAGCACCTATCAGTTCCGAAGAAGCTCAGCAGGGCACTGATAAAGCCACAAAAGGCCAGACCCTGGAGCGCCCAAATCCCAACACCGAAACCGTCGACAAAGTGCTGACGCCCACCTCGATCAAGGACACCGAGCGCCAGACCGATGCCATCAATGAACAGGCTGCTAAGGCCGAGCGCAAGCTGGGCCACTGATCGTGGCTCGTTCTATCACCGCGTCGGAGTTGGGCATCGAGCTCAAACCCGACGATGATGGCGGCCTCTTCAAATGGTTTATCGCCAGCTTCCTGATGGGCAAGCGCATCCAGGCTCCGATTGCCGCACAGGCCTACAAGGTGATCGTTGAAGAGCAGGGCCGCGACACGGCGCGCAAGCTGCAGCACTGCACATCGCGTGAGTTGGTCGCCATGCTCGGACGCGCGCGTTATGTGCGCTATGACGAAACCACCGCACAACGTTTGCTCGACCTTAGTGCCAAGTTGAATGCTGAGTACGCAGGCAAGATCACCCACATGCGTAGAGCCAGTGATGACCGTCAGGCCTTCGAAAAACGCCTAGGGGAATTCGACGGTGTAGGGCCCAAGACCATTGAGATTTTCATGCGCGATGCCGCCAAGGTGCTGTTCTAATCATCACTTAGACTTCCACCCGCAACACTTCCAACCCCAGCTGCTCATACGCCTCCACACTCGGCACATGCCACTCCGTAATCAACGTGTGAATGCGACTGCACGGTGCCACCACAAAAGGCTCCACGGCACCGAGTTTGTCGGCCATGGTCACCGCTACCACATGGGAAGCGCTGTCGAGCAGTGCCTGCTTGACCGCCACTTCATCAAAATGCAGCGAGCTGATGCCCACTTGCGGGTGCAGCGCGCAGACGCCGGTAAATAGCAGGTCGGCCTTGATGCCCTGGATCATTCGCACGGTTTCATGGCCGCTGGTGGACAGCGTCGCCGGGTTGAGCTGGCCGCCCGTGAGGATCACTTTCACGTCAGGATGGTCGGCCAAAGCGATGGCGATCATCGGTGATGTCGTGACCACGGTGAGGCGGATCGAGCGCGGCAATGACTGGGCAATCTGCAGCGTGGTCGAGCCGGAATCGAACAGTACGATTTGCCCATCTTCCACACGGTCTGCCGCCAGCCGAGCGAGGTGGCGCTTGGCCTCATTGGTCTCGCCGACGCGGGTGAAAAAGTCTTTTCCGGTGTCCTTGGGCCGGGGCAGGGCGCCACCGTGGACGCGTTGCAACAGCCCGGCGGCGGCGAGTTCGCCGAGGTCGCGGCGGATGGTGTCCTGGGACACGGCAAAGTGTTCCACCAGCTCTGAGGCGGTGACTTTACCGTCGCGCTCCAGCAGCAATAGGATCTTCTGTTTGCGCAAAGAAGGCAGGTCGATGTCTTGGTGAGTGTTGTGCATGTTTGTGCGCTTTTTTGCGGGTTTATGCGAGATTAGCCGTGCAGCTATCTAAACGCAATGGCTGGTTGCGCAGCCGATGGGCGGTTACTCTCAGCATTCAGTTCAGGGAGAGGTGACCTAGATGCCGTTGATCACAACCATCGAAGATTTACGCAAGCTCGCGCAAAAACGTGTCCCACGGATGTTCTACGACTACGCCGATTCCGGCTCCTGGACTGAGAGCACCTACCGGGCAAATGAAAGCGATTTTGCCAGCATCAAGTTCCGCCAGCGCGTGGCGCGCAACATTGATGAACGCTCGATCCGCGCCACGATGATCGGCCAGGAGATGGCTATGCCGGTGGCACTGGCGCCTACCGGATTGGCCGGTATGCAGCACGCCGATGGCGAGATTCTGACCGCGCGTGCCGCCGCTGCATTTGGCCTGCGCTATACCTTGTCGACCATGAGTATCTGTTCTTTGGAAGACATCGCCGAGCACGTCGGCCAGCCGTTCTGGTTCCAGCTCTATGTGATGCGCGACCGCGCCTTTATCGCACAGTTGATCGAGCGCGCCAAGGCTGCCGGTGTGGATGCCCTGGTGCTGACCCTCGATCTGCAGATCCTCGGCCAGCGTCACAAGGATCTGATCAATGGCCTGTCGGCGCCACCGAAACTGACCTTGCCGAATATCCTCAACATGGCCACCAAGCCACGCTGGGTGATGGGCATGCTCGGCACTAAACGCCGGGGTTTTGGCAATATCGTCGGGCACGTGAACGGCGTGGCGGACATGAGTTCGCTGTCGTCCTGGACCGCCCAGCAATTCGACCCGCACCTGAGTTGGGACGATGTGGAGTGGATCAAGAAATGCTGGGGCGGCAAGCTGATCATCAAGGGCATCCTCGATGTGGAGGATGCTCGCCTGGCCGCGAACGCCGGCGCCGACGCACTGGTGGTGAGCAACCACGGTGGTCGTCAATTGGACGGTGCGCCTTCGAGCATCAGCCAGTTACCGGCGATTGTCGAAGCGGTGGGCGAGCGCATTGAGGTGTGGCTAGACGGTGGCATTCGTTCCGGCCAGGACGTGCTCAAGGCGATGGCATTGGGCGCCAAGGGCACCATGATCGGCCGCCCGCATTTGTATGGTTTGGGCGCGATGGGCGAGGCGGGTGTGACCAAGGCGCTTGAGATCATCGCCCGTGAGTTGGACGTGTCGATGGCCTTGTGTGGGTATAACGATATACGCGATGTGAATCGCGAGATTTTGTTGCCCGGTACATTTCCTGAAAGCGTTTGCTGAGCAAAAAAAACGTAAAAATATAAAAAGAGTTGTCCACGAAAACCGTGGGTATCTCTGTGGATAACTTTGCGAAGCCCCGGCAGGGTTGGCGATTTCGGCAGAGGTTATTATTTGATCAACTTCTGTTTTGGCCCAGCATGGGCAGGGTTTGCGCTTGACACGCAAGCGCGAACCCAGTGCCGAAATACGCTTTTACGAGTCGCCGCTGCGACCTGTGGAGTGTGTGACTACCTGCGTCGGCATCTTCGCTTGCATCAGCTTGTCCAGCGCCTGGCCATAGCTGCGACCCGCCAGGCTCATGCTGTTGTTATGGCTGGCACCGGGTACCAATAGCAGTCGCTTGGGTTCCTGGGCAGCTTCAAACAATTGCTGGCTGAAACGGGGCGGTACGTAGCGATCGTCCAGGCCATGCACCACCAGCAGCGGCATATGGATATCGGCAATCTTGTCGATGGAATCGAATTTCTGCGACAGCAACCAGCGCACCGGCAATGAGGTGTTCGCCACGGCCGTGGCCACATCCGCCAGCGACGTGAAGGTGGATTCGATCACCAGCCCGCGCACCGGCAGCGGTGTTTGCTTGCCCAACTCGGCAGCCAAATCGATGGCCACTGCGCCGCCGAGTGAGTGCCCGTAGATCAGGCGTTTATTCGGGTCCGGTTGCAGCACCTGGAAACGCTCCCAGGCGATGCGCGCGTCTTCATACACGGTGGTTTCCGACGGCAGTTCGCCGTGGCTCTGGCCGAAGCCGCGATAGTCGATAGCCAGGACCGAATAACCCAGGGCGTGCAGTTGCTCGATGCGAAACAGTTGCCCGGTCAGGTTCCAGCGCACGCCGTGCAGGTAGAGGATGGCGGGCGCGTCTTTCTTGTCCGCCGGGTACCACCAGCCATGGATATTCTGTCCGGCTTTGAAACTGGCCGGCTTGAGTTCGAATTCCTGCACTGCCTTGGGCAAGCCGCTGTACCAACTGGCGGTGCCCGGCTCGATGCGAAACACCAGCTCGCGCTCCTTGTGTTGCAGCACAGCACAGCCTACCGGCAGGCCGACGATCAACAACGCCATGCACACCAGGGGAAACCAGCGCAGGCTCAGGCGCGAGAAGAAACGAGAGGACATGAAGGTTCCAGGAAAAAGGTGAAGCAGGGGTTTTACCAGATGGCCCAATCAGGCAGGAATTAATTCGACAGCCGTCAACGGGGATTGCTTGCAAAGTATTACAGCATTGAACAAGGCGCGCCGAGGTTGTTAGGGTGGGCGGCCCGAACAGGAGAGCAAGCACATGGACTTCACAGGCAAAACAGCACTCGTCACTGGCGGTGCACGCGGGTTGGGGCTCAGTTACGCACGGGCTTTGGCCCAGGGCGGCGCACGGGTGGTGATCAGCGATATCGGTGCCGACAATGCCGGCGCGGGCAGCGATGCCTCGGTGGTCCAGGCAGCGGCAGAAACCCTGCAGGCCGACGGCTTGAACGTGCTCGGCCATGGGGGTGACTTGTCCACGAACGCGGGCTGCGAGCAACTGATCGCGTACGCCATCGAGGCCTTCGGCCAACTCGACATCTTGATTCACAACGCCGGCTGGGTCGGTTACCAGCCCATCGCCGACCTCGACGCCGCGTTCCTGCAACGCGCCATGGACATCAACCTCTACGCACCGCTATGGCTGTGCAAGCACGCCTGGCCGCACCTGCTGCGCTCACCTGCACCGCGCATCATCCTCACCACCTCCGACCGCGCCATGTATGCGCAATATGAGCAGACCGGCCTGGTGGCCTACAGCGCGGGCAAGATGGCGCAACTGGGGATCATGAACGCGTTGAGCCATGAGGGCGTGGAGGCCGGGATCAAGGTCAATGCAATCTCGCCGGTCGCCAAGACGCGCATGTGGGGCGTGACCGAAGAACCGGACGAACTCAAGCCCGAATGGGTGACGCCGGGGGTGCTGTTTCTCGCCTCTGAGCAGTGCGAGGACACGGGTTATATCCTGCGCGCCAGCAACGGCCAATTCACGGCCACGCGCTTCACCGAAAACCCAGGGGTGGACTACCCGCGCAACTTGGCACGGATCAAAGCGGGCAGCGCCGAAGCAGTCGCCGCTGCCTGGAACAGCATCAAACAAATACAACCTTTTTCTTGAGACGCCCAAGCATGGACAACAGCCCCGTTCGCATCACCGCCGAAGAGATCCTCTCGAAAAACTGGTACCTGCTGAAAAAATACAGCTTCGACCTGCGCCGCCGCGACGGCAGTTGGCAAGCCCAGACCCGCGAGGTGTACGACCGCGGCAATGGCGCGACCATCCTGCTGTACAACCGCGAGCAGCGCACCGTGTTGCTGATCCGCCAGTTTCGCATGCCGACGTTCGTAAACGACTACCCCGGCTACCTGATCGAAGCGGCAGCCGGCTTGCTCGACAATGCCAGCCCCGAAGAACGTATTCGCCTGGAAGCGGAAGAGGAAACCGGGTATCGCGTGGGGCATGTGGAGAAGATCTATGCGGCGTTCATGAGCCCGGGGTCGGTGACGGAGCGGATTCACTTTTTTATCGGTGAGTATCAGCCGGGGGATCGGGTGGGGAGTGGTGGCGGTTTGGAAGAGGAGGGTGAGGATATCGAGGTGTTGGAGCTGGGGTTTGAACAGGCGCTGGGGATGGTGCAGAGTGGGGAGATTGTGGATGGGAAGACGATTATGTTGTTGCAGCATTTGGAGTTGCGGATGCTCAAAGAAGGGTGGTGAGTGGGTTGATTGCTGTGTGAACTCGATCTCTGTGGTGAGCAGGTTTACCCTGCGTCGGGCTGCGGAGCAGCCCTAAAACAGACACTGCGATATAACAAAAAAAACCATTGCCTGGATTGGGGCCGCTTCGCGACCCAGCGCGAGCAAGCTCGCTCACTACAGGACGGTGGTATACGTTGAGTATTCATATGAAGAAAGACTCAGTTGAATTTTTCATAGTCTTGGGCACCTAGTGATGCTAGCCACTTTTTAAAGAAGTCAATCTGTTCTTGTGGGTTGTTTGTAAGGTTGTCCTCTTCATAATCGAACAGGTGAACGATGTTTTCGTTAGTTGCTTGCTTGCCTAGCGTCATTTCGTATGCGACAAGACCGGCACTCATTTGAGATGCCATTCTTGAGGGCTTGACATTTAACTTAGCACCTTTGCATAAAAATGTTATGTGGGGGAAGTCTGCCCTGATTTTTGCGAGGCAGACATACATGTCTCTTCCTTCGTAAATGGTTTTAAAATTATCAGCCTCTGAGAAAACCATGAGTGATTTCGATGTGTCATATTTTACAGTCACTTCTGTTTTCTGATTGCCGATTATTGCGGGTATTTTTTGCGTTTTCATTTTATTTCCTGTTTGGGTTCGGGATCGAATATCCTATATAACTTCCATCGGCTTTGACTGGTGTGGCTCCTAGAACGTCCTCGGGACTTATTTTGTGGTGAATGGCAAATTCTTTTTCTTTTGGATATGGTGTCTGGTTACCTAATTCTAAGTTTATATCATGTCCCTCGATACTTTTAAGCGTGTACAAATAACCCTTCTTCTCTCCGTAGCTAGTAGCAAAGGTGATACCTACTGTACGAAGAGGCGATGTACTAATAAAGTTGCTTGGTGGGTCATCGCTGTCAACGGCGTGCAAATATAGGTCCTCGCTGTTACCTTTGCTTTTGAAACCATTTTTAAATACCTCGCTTGGGGGGATTTTATCTCCGCGGAAAAGGTATTCCTCATCTCGATTTGGAGCCGGTGGGTTGGGCTCCGATTTCGTAATTGACGCTTGTGCTGAAGACTCTGGAGGGCCAGATGTGGGTTTGCATCCCCCTTCACCTGGACATCTGTTCAAACCCAGTGGATCCACCCACCCCGTAGGATTGGGCACGTATTGGTACGTATTAATCCCACCCGCCAGCTTCACCGGGTCCGGTGTCAGATAGCGACCAATATCCGGATTGTAATAGCGATGGCGGTTGTAGTGCAGCCCGCTTTCTGGGTCGAAGTATTGGCCCTGGAAACGTAGCGAATTGTCAATTTTGTTGATGTCGAGGCGGCTGATTTCGCCATAAGAACGGTAATGCGCAGACCAGACGATTTCGCCGTTGGCATCGGTGAGTTCCTGCGGCGTACCCAAGTGATCCAGTTGGTAGTGGTAGGCCTTGGTTTCCTTTGGACCAAAGCCTTCCAGCAGCGCCAATGGCCTGAAGCTGTCGGGTTCGTAGAGGTAACTGCGATGGCGATCCGCTTGGTGTTCGGCGATGAGTTTGTCGCCTTGCCAGAAAAACTCGGTAGTCACGCCATCAACGGTCTTGCTGATCCGCCGCCCAAACGGGTCATAGCGATAGCTGGCAGTCTGGCCGTTGGGTTTTTTAATCCCGATGAGCCGGTGCTGGCAGTCGTAGCGATACTCGGTGACGAGTTGGTGACCTTTGCCGCGCCGTTCGCGGATAAGGTTGCCGAAGGCGTCGTAGTCGTAGTGGTGGTCGCCTTGGATCATCAGGCGGTTGCCCGCCACGATGTCCGGGCCGGGGCGGTTTTGCATGAGCAGGTTGCCGGCCGGGTCGTGGGCGAAGCGTTCCAGTTCGCCTTGGGAGTGGTCGGCGTGGGTGAGGCGGTTGAGTGGGTCGTAGTGGTAGTGGTGTTCGCCTTTGTGGGTGTCGATCAGGCGGGTGAGGTTGCCGGCTTTGTCGTAGTCGTAGTGGCGTTGGTAAAGGGTATGTTGCTGTTGGGTGACGGCGTGGGCGTGCAGGCGTTGCTGGTCGTCGTAGTGGTAGTGACTGATCAGTTGGCCTTGTTGGCGCTGGTGTTCCTGGCCGGCTTTGAACAGGTGGGAGGTTAGGGTTTCACCGTTCAGCTCGACGGTGGAGAGGTGGCCGCCTTTGTCGTGGTTGAAGGTGAGACGGTTGTTGTCCGGTAACCGTAGGTTTTGCAGGTGGCCGCAGCTGTCGTAGCCATAGCGCAAGGTGCCCCAGCCCTGGTGTTCGGCGGTGAGACGGTTTTGGCTGTCGTACTCGTAGGCCAGCGCCCAGTGGCCGTCTTCGACGCTTAAGAGATTGCCCTGGCGGTCGTAGGCGTAATCGACCAAGTTGCCATCGGGCAGGGTTTTTCGTACGAGGCGTCCTGCATAGTCGCGCTCATAACGTGTAACCAGTTGACTACCGTCATCGCCGTGTTCGGTCTTTTCCTGCAGGTTGCCGTTGAGGTCGTAGACGTAAGCCGTGCGCTGGCCGTCAAACCCTGTTTCCTGTTGGATCAGGCCATTGGCGTGATACTGGAGTCGGTAGCTTTCTCCGACTTCGTTTTCGATCTCGGTCAGCAACAACCGCACATTGTCGTAACGGTATTTGACCTGAGTGCCGTCAGCGTTAATGCGCCGGCTGATCAGGTGTAGGCCGTCGGCGTATTCGTAGCGGGTAACGTGGCCGAGTTCATCCCGTTCGGAGGTGATTTTTCCGTAAGCGTTGTAGGTATATTTACGCGTATCACCGCTCGGCAAGACGATTTGGATTAATCGCCCAACTGTGCTCCATTCAAATTGCGTGAGCGCGCCGTGCTCATCTTCCTGGCTGATTTTTCGCCCAAGATCGTCATAGCGATAGCGCTTGATTCCGCCATTCGGCAACTGCTCCTCAAGCAACTGCCCACGCTCATTCCAGACCAGCCGATGACAGCTGTGATCCGGCAGCCAAACCTGCGTCAGTTGCCCACGTGTGTTGTAGCTGTACTCCGTTGAGTTACCGTCAGGATCGGTCCTACGCGTAACGTCGCCCTGGTCATTACGCTCATACTTCCAAATCGCCTGACCCCGCCTTACAACCCGTACGAATCCATTGTCATGCTCGTAGGTCGTCGGCTCATCATCCCCCGGAAACAACGCCACCAAACGCCCGGCTTCGTCGTACTGGTAGGCCGTGATCGCCCCCAACGGATCCTGCTCAACCGTCAGCCGGCCTTTGTCATCGTAGGATTTGAAATGTTGGGCCCCATCCGGATCCACCCGCCGCACCAGCCGCGCCCGCTGGTCATGCACGTAGACTTCCTGGCTGCCATCAGCGTTAAACACCGTGACCTGCCCGTTGTCATCCCAGGCATAGCGCGTGTCCATCTGCGAGAAACTGGCCCAATGCCGGACACATCGCGCCGCCTTACCAGACCGTTCCCACGCCCAGAAGAAACTCGCGCCACCGGCCAAGCCACGCTCAAGAATGACGTGCTGCTCGTCGTACCGATAAATCTCACTTTCGCCTACGGCATTGGTCGCTGAAACCAACCGACCCGCCGCGTCATAGGCGTAGGAAACAACGTTCTGCTCCGTCACCCAGACAAACGGACCGTCATCCACCGCCCGCTCAATCTGGTAATCCACCGCCACAATGCGACCCGACGCATAGCGCAAAAACAACGAGCGCCCGACGCCGTTATCCAGCCGCTCAATCTGCCCCAGGTAATTACGGAAAATGCGCAACCGGTTGTCATACGCATCGCTGATCGCCGTCAGCACGCCGTCGCGGAAGTGGTAGAAACGTGCCCCTTGAGACAGGACTAATTCATCGGGTAAAGCGCCCAGATAAATCGCGGCTTCGGCCAGGCTATTGGTAATCGCCGGCCGAGAAACCGTGGGCAAGGGCAGGGTAGTCGTGCGGTTCTCATGATCCGTCCACACCACCGAATCACCGGACACACTCAGCCGATGCGCCAGCGAGTGACTCCAGCCAAACCCCAACCCGCAATCCACTTCCACCGCGCTGGTGCGATACAACCGCGTCCACTCAAACGGCAAGATCCCGTCCAGCGTGCCATCGGTCAGCGTCAGCAGTTCCTCGCCCGTGACCATCGACACCGGGCAGCCGTTGGTGGCGGTCTTATCCGAAGAAGCAGCTGCATCCCCAGCCGGGTTTCGAGCAGAAACAGGCACATCGTCGACAGCCTCCTGGCGCACCAACACCGTCCGCTGCCTAACCTTATCCCGCACCAACGGCACAGGATTCGAAACCACCTGATCCCCAGCCTTCAACGGCACATCCGGAATCGTCCGAATCGGCGTCGCCGGGCTACCCAGCAATATCGGCTTCGCCACCTCCGCGTGATCATCCACACGAAATTTCCCGAACTGCCCTGCCATGTGCTCCAACCACCTGCGCGCCCGCTGAGACTTGATGCCGTCCAGCACCTTCGTACTCAAACGCACCGCCATCCCCATCCCGGCGGTGGCGAGACACAGCAGCAAATTGATCAGGACGTCGGCGCTGATTTCTCCCAGCAACTCGTTCATGTAAGGCGGCGGCAACATCCGCATCCAACTGACCATCGCCGACACATAAATGAACAGCAGCGGTTCATCGCTCAGCACCAACAAGCCCTTCGCGAGGCTTTCAGTGCCGAGCTTCAACAGCTTTTCGAATTCCTCCTGGGAGAGGTAATGCAGGAGTTTTTCCGCATAACCCATTGGGTCAGAAAGCCACTGGAACAGCTGCTTGAGGCTGTCCCAGAGCGCATACAGCGCCTCGCCAAAACCGCGGGCGTAGGCTTGGTGCAGCGAGAGATAGCGTTTGAGGAAGTTGGCTTCGGAATAACCCTCCCACAGCGGTTCAAAGGTGCTGCTCCATTCCGCACGCAGCCAACCTTCCAGCGGTGCGAGAACCGCCTGGTAAGAGGCGTACAGCGCCTTGAAATGCGTGTTGGAGACGTTGGGGTAGAAACTGACTCGGTACTGCTGGTTGCGATCACATTCGGTGATTTCGAGAATGCCGCTGGGGCCGATGGTTTTATGAATGGGCTCACCCAGCGGGCCGCCGTTGGGTTCGATGCGTTGCACCATCACGGGCGTATTGCCAATGGGCACGAAGCGTGAACTCTGGAACATGTGCACCAGGGTCAACGTGCCGTTGGCCTGGCAGGTGGCGGTGGTGGTGCTGGGAAACAGGGAGCGGTTGATCGGCGCGACCAGTGCTACTTCATCCCCGACCTTGAAGACTTGCTCGATATCCAGCGCCGAAAAGCTGAAAAAGCTCTCCGCCCAGGCGTCGTAGTGATTGAGGCTGCGCTTGAAATCGCGGATGACGGATTCGACGTCTCGCGTTTTCGAATCCAGGGTGGCCAGTACTAGATAACCAATGGTTTGGCTGGTCAATTCGATCATGAGACAGCCCCGTCCACCGGGGGCCCAACAAATAACGCCATCCGCAATCCCTCGCACTGTGTATTCAGGCGAGGGACTTTGCGGACCTTTGCAGGGGAGGGGAGTAGAGCTAATCCGGCAACCATGTGGGAGGTTTCGACAAACCTTGTCGTCCCCTACACGACTAGCGGCTATTGTCAGAAATTTCCCACAGGAGTACAAATGTACTCCATGACGACTCTAACCCCCCGCCGTACCGCCATCCTGACCTTTATCCGCGACCGCATCGCGCAGCAAGGCCAGCCTCCCAGCCTCGCCGAGATTGCCGAGGCGTTCGGCTTTGCCTCGCGCAGCGTGGCGCGCAAGCACGTGCTGGCGTTGACGGAAGCCGGGTTTATCGAGGTCAACCCGAACCAGGCACGCGGCATTCGCCTGCTCAACCAACCGAAGCGTCCAGAGTGGCTGGATGTGCCGGTACTCGGCCGTGTGGCGGCTGGTTTGCCCATCGGCGCCGATGCGGAGGTACACAACCGCTTGCAACTGGACCCGTCGACCTTCGCGAAAACCCCGGATTACCTGTTGCGGGTGCAGGGCGACTCGATGATCGAGGACGGCATTCTCGACGGTGACCTGGTGGGCGTGCGCCGCAGCGCCGAGGCCTTGAACGGGCAGATTGTGGTGGCGCGCCTGGACGGTGAAGTGACCATCAAGCGTTTCGAACGCCAGGGCGACAGCGTGCGCTTGCTGCCGCGCAACCCCGCGTACCAACCCATTGTGGTCGGGCCCGATCAGGACCTGGCGATCGAAGGGGTGTTCTGCGGTTTGGTGAGGCAAGGCTGATGGGCGCCGTGGTTGCGCTGGACACGCTGTTCAATGGCGGGCGTGTCTGGAAAGGCCGGCCTGCCGCGCCGCCGGCCAGTGTGCACCCCACCGGGTTGGCGGCGCTGGATGCGGTGTTGCCTACGGGCGGCTGGCCGGAGGCGGCCTTGAGTGAAATCCTCATGGCCAAGGAGGGGGTGGGCGAACTGCAACTGGTGCTGCCGACCCTGGCACGCTTATCAAAAATGGGGGAGCGCATTGTGTTGGTCGCGCCGCCCTACACGCCGTACCCCCATGCCTGGCAGAACGCCGGGGTGGACCTGCGCTTGCTGTCGGTGATCCAGGCCGAGGAGCGCGACGCCTTGTGGGCGGTGGAACAATGCCTGCGTTCCGGCAGTTGCGGCGCGGTGTTGTGCTGGCCACGCAAGGCCGATGATCGGGCGCTGCGGCGCCTGCAAGTGGCGGCGGAAACCGGACAGACCCTGGCGTTTGCCTGGCGTGCCTTGAGTGAGGCGATCAACTCATCGCCTGCCGCCTTGCGCCTGGCCGTGGAAGCCAAACCCGCGCAGGTGCGCGTGCTCAAGTGCCGGGGCGGCCTGGCCCATCCGGCACCGATTGCGCTGGCGGGGCATTGAGGTTGCCATGCGCTGGGTGTGTATTGTCTTCCCGCAATTGGCGCTGGACGGGGTGCAGCGTGTGCACCCCGAGCCAGACCAACCCCTGGTCTTGCTGGCCGGCACGCCGCAACGCCGTGTGCTGCAAACCGTCAACGATGCCGCTCGCGCCCTGGGCCTGCGCCCCGGCCAATCCCTGACGGCGGCGCATGCGCTGGCCAAGAACTTTGCCAGTGCCGAATACGATCCCGCCGAGATCGAACGCTACCAGCAGTTCCTCGCGGCCTGGGCCTATCAGTTCAGCTCCCAGGTCAGCCTGTATTATCCGCGTGCCTTGTTGTTCGAGATCGAGTCGAGCCTGGGGCTGTTCGGGCCATGGCCACGCCTCGAGGCGCGCTTGCGCAAGGAATTGACCGAACTGGGTTTTCGTCACCGTATCGTCGCTGCGCCTAACCCGGTAGCGGCGCGGGTGCTGGCGAATATCAAGGATGGCCTGGCGGTGCAGGATGACGGCTTGATGCAGGCTCTGGCGCCGTTGCCCATCGACCGCGCCGGCCTCGACCCACAGGCCGCCACGGCTTTGTCGCGCATGGGCCTGCGCACATTGGCCCAGGTGCAGGCGCTGCCTCGGCACACCCTGGCACGCCGCTTTGAGGCCAGCCTGCTCAAGCACCTGGACGCACTGGCCGGGCAGCGGCCGCTGGGCTTGGCGTTCTATCAGCCGCCAGACCGGTTCGATGTGCGTATCGAGCTGAATTTTGACGTGCAATCCCATCAGGCGCTGCTGTTTCCGTTAAGGCGTTTGACGGGCGATCTGTCTGCGTTTCTGTGTGGCCGCGACAGTGGCGTGCAGCGTTTCGACCTGCATTTGGAACACGCTCAGGCGCCCGACAGCGTGATCAAGGTCGGCCTGCTCAGTGCCGAGCGTGAACCGGCGATGCTGTTTGAATTGGCCCGCGGCCGCCTGGAGCAAGTCCAGGTCACCTCACCGGTACGTGGCTTTCGCCTGGTGGCCCAGGACCTGCCGGTGTTTGTGCCCCAGCGTCAAGACCTGTTCGACGACCGCCCGCAGCAAACCCTGCCGTGGGAGCAATTGCGCGAACGCCTGCGTGCCCGCTTGGGCGATGAGGCGGTGCAGGGCTTGCGCTTTCACGCCGACCACCGCCCCGAATGCGCCTGGCAAGCGACGGCGGATAAAAATCCGTGCCCAACCTTGAACACAGTGCAGCGCCCCGGTTGGCTACTGAGCGAACCGACCTTGTTGGGCGAGCAGGGCGTGCAGATCCTCATGGGCCCGGAACGCATCGAGTCCGGCTGGTGGGACGGCGCTGATATCCGTCGCGACTACTACCTGATCCAGACCCGCGCCGGTCAGCAAGGCTGGGCCTTTCGCACCGTGGGGCAGGGCGAAGGCCTGTGGCTGCAGGGCTGGTTTGCATGAGCTACGCCGAGCTGCACTGCCTGTCCAACTTCAGCTTCCAGCGCGGCGCTTCCAGTGCGCTGGAACTGTTCGAGCGCGCCAAGCGCCAAGGCTACAGCGCCCTGGCGATCACCGACGAATGCACCTTGTCCGGCATCGTGCGTGCCTGGCAGGCGGCGAAGGCGGTGGAGTTGCCGTTGATCATCGGCAGCGAGGTGCGCATCGACAACGGTCCGAAACTGGTGCTGCTGGTGGAAAACCTCAGCGGCTACCAGCACCTGTGCCGCTTGATCACCCTGGCCCGGCGGCGTGCCGAAAAAGGCCGCTATCGTCTGCTGCGCGAGGACTTCGAGCAACCGCTGCCCGGCCTGCTGGCGCTGTGGGTGGCCGAAGACAGCGACACCCAGTCCGACGTCCAATGGCTGTGCCGAACCTTCGCCGAACGCCTGTGGCTGGCGGTGCACCTGCATTGCGGCCAGGACGATGCTCGCTATCTGGAACAACGCCTGCAATTGGCTGCCAGCCTGCACATCCCGGCAGTGGCGTGCGGCGATGTGCACATGCATGCGCGCGGTCGCCGCGCGCTGCAAGACACCATGACCGCCATTCGCCATCACGTCCCGGTGGCCGAAGCCGGTACTCGGCTGCACCCCAATGGCGAGCGGCACCTGCGCAGCCTGGAAGCGTTAGGCGCGCTGTATCCCGCGTCGTTGCTCGACGAAACCCAGGTCATCGCCCGCCGCTGCACCTTTGACCTCAGCCAATTGCGCTATCACTATCCGCGCGAACTGGTGCCTGCCGGCCACAATGCCAAATCCTGGCTGCGCGCCGTGACCGAAGAGGGCATCGCCAAACGTTGGCCGCAGGGTGTCGACGCCAAGACCTTGCAGCAGATCGACAGCGAGCTGGAGTTGATCAGCGAGTTGGGTTACGAAAGCTATTTCCTCACGGTTCACGACATTGTGCAGTTTGCCCGCAGCCGGTCGATCCTGTGCCAGGGACGCGGCTCGGCGGCCAACTCGGCGGTGTGTTTTGCCTTGGGCATCACCGAGATCGACCCGAGCCTGACCAGTATGTTGTTCGAGCGTTTTCTCTCCAGGGAGCGCAATGAGCCGCCGGATATCGACGTGGACTTCGAACACGAACGCCGCGAAGAAGTGCTGCAATACGTGTTCCAGCGTTACGGCCGCACGCGCGCGGCGCTGACGGCGGTGGTCAGCAGTTACCACGCGTCCGGCGCGGTGCGCGATGTGGCCAAAGCCTTGGGGTTGCCGCCCGACCAGATCAACGCCCTGGCCGACTGCTGCGGGCGCTGGAGTGACGAAGCGCCTCCGCTGGAGCGCCTGCGTGAAGGCGGCTTCGACCCCGACAGCCCGATCCTGCGCCGCGTGCTCACGCTGACCCAGCAGTTGATCGGCTTCCCCCGGCACCTGTCCCAGCACCCTGGCGGCTTCGTGATTTCCGAATACCCACTGGACACCCTGGTGCCGGTGGAAAATGCCGCCATGGCCGAGCGCACCATCATCCAGTGGGACAAGGACGACCTAGACGCCGTCGGCCTGCTCAAAGTGGATATCCTCGCCCTGGGCATGCTCAGTGCGATCCGCCGCTGTTTCGATCTGCTGCGCCGCCATCGCAACCGTGACATGAGCCTGGCGTCGGTGCCCAAGGAAGATCCGGCCACTTACGCGATGATCAGCAAGGCCGACACCATCGGCGTGTTCCAGATCGAGTCGCGGGCGCAGATGTCGATGCTGCCCAGGCTCAAGCCGCAGACGTTCTATGACCTGGTGATCGAGGTCGCCATCGTAAGGCCGGGGCCGATCCAGGGCGGCATGGTGCACCCGTATTTGCGGCGGCGGAACAAGGAGGAGGCAACCACTTACCCTTCGCCGGAACTGGAAGTGGTGTTGAAACGTACCCTGGGCATTCCGCTGTTCCAGGAACAGGTGATGCAGATCGCCATGGTCGCCGCCGACTACAGCCCCGGTGAGGCCGACCAGTTGCGCCGTTCCATGGCCGCCTGGAAACGCCACGGTGGCCTGGAGCCGCACCAGGCACGCCTGCGCACCGGTATGCTGAAAAACGGTTACACCGAGGCCTTTGCCGCGCAGATCTTCGAGCAGATCAAGGGCTTTGGCAGCTATGGCTTCCCCGAGTCCCACGCGGCCAGTTTCGCCTTGTTGACCTACGCCAGTTGCTGGCTCAAGTGCCATGAGCCGGCGGCGTTTGCCTGTGCGTTGCTCAACAGCTGGCCCATGGGTTTCTACAGCCCGGACCAGATCCTGCAGGACGCGCGGCGTCATCGCTTGCAGATCCGCCCGGTGGACGTGCAGGACAGCGACTGGGATTGCAGCCTGGAGCCGATCGACGGCGCACAGCCGGCGATTCGCATGGGCTTGCGCATGATCGCAGGGTTTCGTGAGGAGGATGCGCGGCGCATCGAAGCGGCGCGCCAATATCAGGCGTTCAGCGATATTGCCGACCTGGACGCGCGTGCCGGGCTGGATGCACGCGCCCAGGCACTGCTGGCGGATGCCGGCGCCTTGCGCGCCCTGGCCGGCAACCGGCACAACGCGCGTTGGGAAGTGGCCGGCGTGCACAAGCAACTCGGGCTGTTTGCCGGCCTGCCAAGCCCGGACGAAGCCGTGGTGGAGTTACCGACGCCTACCGTGGGCGAGGACCTGCACGCCGACTACGCCACGGTCGGCACCACCCTGGGCCCGCATCCATTGGCGTTGTTGCGGGCGGAACTGCGCAAGCGGCGCTGCCGTAGTTCCCAGGAGCTGATGGCGGTGGAGCATGGGCGCAATGTCAGCGTCGCGGGGCTGGTCACCGGTCGTCAGCGTCCGGGCACGGCGAGCGGGGTGACCTTTGTCACCCTGGAAGATGAATTCGGCAACCTCAATGTGGTGGTCTGGCGTGACCTGGCTGAGCGTCAACGCCAGGCATTGGTCGGCTCGCGGTTGTTGAAAGTGGACGGCCGCTGGGAAGCGGTGGGCGAAGTGCGGCACCTGATCGCCGGGCGTCTCACCGACCTGACGCCGTTACTGGAAGGCATCCATGTGCGCAGCCGGGATTTTCATTAGGGCCAGTGGCTTCTGCGGCCATTACCCCCTAAGTTATACAGGATGAAACCATCCGGCCCTGGTGCGCTCCAAATTTTGCGGCTGTCTTTTCTTTGCGCAGAGTTCAATGATGCAATTTTTATCCAATCCCCACGGCTGTGAAGGTTGGGCCGGTGAAATGGCCCAGCGGATCCGCGCGTTCAATTGGGCAACCACCGACCTGGGCCCTATCGACCAATGGTCCACCAGCCTGACCTGCACCGTGCAGATGATGCTGGCGTCACCCGTGCCGATGGTGATGCTGTGGGGCCAATGGGGGTACATGATCTACAACGACAGCTACTCGGCCTTTGCCGGTGGCCGTCACCCGTACCTGCTGGGCACGCCGGTAGAACTGGGTTGGCCTGAAGTGGCTGAGTTCAATCGTCATGTGATGGACACTTGCCTGGCCGGTGGCACCCTGTCGTTCAACAACAAGGACCTGGTGCTGCTGCGCAATGGCCAGCCGGAAACCGTGTGGCTGGACCTGTATTACAGCCCGGTCGCCGGCGACAACCAACAACCCGCCGGGGTATTGGCGATTGTGGTGGAGACCACCGAACTGGTGAAGTCCGAACAGGTGCGCCAGGAACTCACGCATAACCTGGAGCAACGGGTCGCCGCTGAAGTGCAGGCGCGCTCCGCTGCCGAGGACCAACTGCGCCAGTCGCAGAAACTCGAAGCCATCGGCGGCCTGACCGGCGGCGTGGCCCACGACTTCAATAACCTGCTGCAAGTGATCGCCGGCAACCTGCATTTGCTGGCCCGCCACGAACCGGACAACGCCCAGGTGCAGCGCCGTGTCGCCGCGGCCATTGCCGCGGTGGAACGCGGGGCCAAGCTGTCGTCGCAATTGCTTGCGTTTGCGCGTCGCCAACCGTTGTCGCCGGCGGTGTACAACCCGCAACGCATCTACGCGGGGCTTGGCGAACTGCTGCAACGGGCGCTGGGGGAAACCATCCACATTGATGTGCAATTGCCCCAGGACTCCTGGTTTATCAACGTCGACCGCAACCAGCTGGAAAATGCGCTGCTCAACCTGGCGATCAACGCCCGGGACGCCATGCAGGGCGAGGGCGTGATCCGTATCACTGGCGAGAACATCATCCTTAACCCCGACGACTGCGCGGGCAAAAGCATCAAGCCCGGCGAATATGTGCGCCTGGCGGTCATCGACACCGGTGTGGGCATGTCCGAGTCCACGCTGAAACGCGCGTTCGAACCCTTCTTCACCACCAAGCGCGAAGGCCATGGCACCGGTCTGGGCCTGAGCATGGTGTTTGGCTTTGTGCGCCAGAGCGGCGGGCATGTGGAGATGTGGAGTGAGCAGGGCAAAGGCTCGGTGGTGCAGATGTATTTCCCCCACAGCCTGGAGCCGGAAAGCCTCGATGTGCATATCGACCAGATCCCGCAGAGTGGCGGCCAGGAAACCATCCTGGTGGTCGAGGACAACGAAGGCGTGCGCCTGACCGTCGTCGAGTTGCTCGAACAATCCGGCTACACCGTGCTCACGGCCGATGACGGTGACCAGGCCATGCTAAAGCTGCAAGCCGGTTTGCAGCCGGAGCTGATCTTTACCGATGTGGTCATGCCCGGCCGCGTCAAAAGCACCGACCTGGCCGACTGGGCCCGTGTGCAGGACCCGCCGGTGGCGGTGTTGTTCACCTCCGGCCATACCCGCGACATTCTCTCCAGCAATCACCTGCTGAGCGCCGACATTCATCTGCTGAGCAAACCCTACAGCCCCGAAGCCCTGACGCAACGGGTGCGCAGCGTGCTCACCGCCCGACAAGGTTGTCCATGACTTCACAGCGCAACATTCCTGCGATCACTGCCCCGCCAAGCGGTTTCGTCCGCGTACGCGGCGCCCGCGAACATAACCTGCGTAACGTCGATGTGGACATTCCCCGGGATGCCCTGGTGGTGTTTACCGGGGTGTCGGGTTCCGGCAAATCGTCCCTGGCGTTTTCCACGGTGTATGCCGAAGCGCAACGGCGTTATTTCGAGTCGGTGGCGCCGTATGCGCGGCGGCTGATCGACCAGGTCGGCGTGCCGGACGTGGACAGCATCGAAGGCCTGCCGCCCGCCGTGGCCCTGCAACAGCAGCGCGGTACGCCGAGTGCGCGCTCGTCGGTGGGCAGCGTAACCACGCTGTCGAGCCTGATCCGCATGCTGTACTCCCGCGCCGGCAGCTATCCGCCGGGGCAACCGATGCTGTACGCCGAAGACTTCTCGCCCAACCTGCCCCAGGGCGCGTGCCCGCAATGCCATGGCCTGGGCCGTGTGTACGAGGTGACCGAAGCGCTGATGGTGCCGGACCCTTCGCTGACCATCCGCCAGCGTGCGGTGGCGTCCTGGCCATTGGCGTGGCAAGGTCAGAACCAGCGCGACATCCTGGTGACGTTGGGCTACGACGTGGATATCCCCTGGCGCGACCTGCCGAAAAAGCAGCGCGACTGGATCCTGTTCACCGAAGAAACCCCCACCGCACCGGTCTACGCCGGCTTCACGCCGGAACAGACCCGCGACGCGCTCAAGCGCAAACTGGAGCCGAGCTACCAAGGCACCTTCATGGGCGCCCGGCGCTACATCCTGCACACCTTCGCCCACACCCAGAGCGCGCTGATGAAGAAGCGCGTGTCGCAGTTCATGCAGGGCAGCGCCTGCCCGTTGTGCGAGGGCAAACGCCTGACCAAGGCCGCGCTGTCGGTGAAGTTTGCCGGGGTGGACATCGGTGAGTTGTCGCAGTTGTCGTTGGCGCAATTGGCCGAGTTGCTGCGGCCAGTGGCGGCGGGGCAAGACAAGATGAAACTGTCGGTGGAAAAACGCCTGGCTGCCCAGCGGATTGCCCAGGATTTGCTGGAGCGGGTCAGCACGTTGACCGAGTTGGGCCTGGGTTATTTGTCTTTGGAGCGCAGCACACCAACCCTGTCATCAGGGGAGTTGCAACGGTTGCGTTTGGCGACCCAGTTGGGTTCGCAGTTGTTCGGCGTGATCTATGTATTGGATGAACCCTCGGCGGGCCTGCATCCGGCGGATGGCGAGGCGTTGTTCACCGCTCTGGACCGACTGAAAGCCGCAGGCAATTCGTTGTTTGTGGTGGAACACGACCTGGAAACCATGCGCCGCGCCGATTGGCTGATCGATGTGGGTCCGGCCGCCGGCGAGCATGGCGGGCAGGTGTTGTACAGCGGCCCGCCGGCAGGGTTGGTACAGGTGCAGGCGTCGCAGACCCGTGAGTATTTGTTTGCAGAAAAACGCGTTTCTAACCCGGTGCGCCGCGAGCCGACCGGCTGGCTGAAACTGCAAGGGGTGACGCGCAATAATCTCAAGGACCTGAACGTCGATTTCCCGTTGGGCTGCTTCACGGCGGTCACCGGGATTTCCGGGTCGGGCAAGTCCAGCCTGGTCAGCCAGGCGCTGCTGGAGCTGGTGGGCGCCGGTCTTGGTCGCGTGGTGGAAAACGACGAAGAACCGAGCCTGGAAGACGACGCGCCGCAAACCAGCGGCGGGCACATCAGCGCCGGGCTGGAGCATGTCCGTCGCCTGGTGCAGGTGGACCAGAAACCCATCGGCCGCACCCCGCGCTCCAACCTGGCGACCTACACCGGCCTGTTCGACAACGTGCGCAAGCTGTTCGCGGCCACCCCGGCAGCGAAGAAGCGGCATTACGATGCCGGGCAATTCTCGTTCAACGTCGCCAAGGGCCGCTGCCCGAACTGCGAAGGGGAAGGTTTTGTCAGTGTCGAGTTGCTGTTCATGCCCAGCGTGTACGCACCGTGCCCGACCTGTCATGGGGCGCGCTACAACCCCGAGACCCTGGCGGTGAAATGGCAAGGCTTGACCATCGCCCAAGTATTGGGGCTGACGGTGGAGCAGGCGGTGGACGTGTTTGCCGAGCAACCGAGCGTACTGCGCTCGTTGCAGGTGCTGCGGGACATCGGCCTGGGTTATCTGCGCCTGGGCCAACCGGCGACCGAGCTGTCGGGCGGTGAAGCGCAGCGCATCAAGCTGGCGACCGAGCTGCAACGCAATGCGCGGGGCGCGACCCTGTATGTGCTGGATGAGCCGACTACCGGGTTGCATCCACGGGATGTGGACCGCTTGCTCAGCCAGTTGAATCATCTGGTGGACGCGGGGCATACGGTGGTTGTGGTGGAGCATGAGATGCGCGTGGTGGCGCAGAGTGATTGGGTGATTGATATCGGGCCGGGGGCGGGGGATTTGGGGGGGAAGGTGGTTGTCAGTGGTACGCCGCAGAAGGTTGCGAAAAGCAAGGTGAGCCGGACTGCGCCGTTTCTGGCTCGAGAGCTGGTTTAACTGGCAGTTTCGATCAAATATGGGTGGGTATTTGTGTTGGTGTACATATCCGTTGCTGCGGTGATGGCTGATATTGGTTCCGCCCTTACGGCGGGTCACTTTCGAAAAGCGCGAAAGTAACCAAAGCGCTCTTGCCCCAACACTCGGCACCTCGCCTAGGCTCGGTGTGCCCTCACTCCGGCTTGAATCCGTGGGCCGCCGCGATGGGCCATCCTTGGCCCAGCGCGGCTAACCCGGCGTCCTGCCGGGTTACCCACGGATTCAAGCCTGCGTTCGGCCAGCGTGTTTAACGGGGCGCCTAAGATCAAAATCAAAAGCAAAAGCGCGGCGGCCTGGTAGCCGACCGGTTTCTGGAAGCCGGTCTCAGTTTTAAATGTGGGAGCGGGCTTGCTCGCGAAGGGGGCGTGTCAGCGATTACATATCTAACTGATCCACCGCTTTCGCGGGCAAGCCCACACAATTTAGATCTCAGGTAGACATCAATCTGCTCTGGCTCTGCTTTTGATTTTGATCTTAGGCGCCCCGTCAAACACGCTGGCCGGAATCTGGCAGGGATTTGGGGGGTAAACCGGCAGGGATGCCGGTTTAGCCGCCCCGCGCCATGGATGGCGCGTGGCGGCGGCCCCCCAAATCACTGTCGGATTACGGGCACACCGAGCCTAGGCGAGGTGCCGAGTGTTGGGGCGAAGCGTTTTTGGTTACTTTTGGCGCTCTTCCAAAAGTGACCCGCTGTAAGAGCGGAACCATAAGTAGCCGTTACCGAAGAATCGGATATGTACCCGATCAAAAAAATCCCCCCGCATTCGCCCGCAATCCCACTTTTAGCTCAACCCTGAATCAATTGAACCTGCGATACAGCCTGCTTCACCACATTCTCAACAGTAAACCCAAACTTCTCCTGCAACTTGGCCAACGGTGCCGACGCACCAAAGCTGTTCATCACCACCTTGGCCCCGGTCTGCCCCACATACCGGTCCCAACCCAATGGCCCAGCCTGTTCCACCACGACCCGCGCCTTCACCGCTGGCGGCAACACGCTGTCGCGATACGCCTGGTCCTGGTCTTCAAACAACTCCCAACTCGGCATCGAGACCACCCGAGCAGCTATCCCTTCGTTTTCCAACTGCTCATACGCCGCCACCGCCAGGCTGACCTCGCTGCCGGTCGCCAGCAGAATCACCTTCGGCTCGTCCGCACTCGCCAGCACATAAGCCCCCTTGGCGGCCCCGGAAGCCGCCGCATACTTTGTACGATCCAATGTCGGCAACGGCTGGCGCGACAACACCACACAACTTGGCCGATGGGTTTGCGCCAAGGCAACCTTCCACAGTTCCAGGGTTTCATTGGCATCGCCGGGGCGCAGCGTCAGCAACCCCGGTGTGGCGCGCAGTTGCGTGAGGTGTTCGATCGGCTGGTGCGTCGGCCCGTCTTCACCCACGCCAATCGAGTCATGGGTAAACACAAACACCACCGGCAATTCCATGATCGCCGCCAGGCGGATCGGCGGTTTCATATAGTCGCTGAACACCAGGAAGGTCGAGGTGTAGGGCCGCAGGTAGGACAGCGCCATGCCATTGGCAATCGCGCCCATGGCGTGTTCTCGGATGCCGAAGTGCAGGTTACGCCCGCTGTAGTCGTCGGCACTGAAACGTCCGGCGCCGTCGAAGGTGAGGTTGGTCTTGGTCGACGGTGACAAGTCCGCTGAGCCGCCCAGCAGCCACGGGACTTGTTGGGCAAACGCATTCAGCACTTCGCCACCGGCTGCGCGGCTGGCGATACCCTTGGGATCGCTGTCGAAGTGAGGTAAATCGTCTTGCCAATGCTCGGGCATTTCTCCTGCACGCATGCGGCGCAACTCGTCAGCCAGTTCCGGCTCGTACTGCTCCAACTGCGACAGGTGCTGACTCCATGTTTCGTACAACGCCTGGCTGCGTTCCAACAGGGCATCACGCAAGACGGTGCGCGCGTCGTCCGGCACCAGAAAACTTGAATCCTGCGGCCAGCCATAAGCGGCCTTGGTCAGGCGGATTTCTTCATCGCCCAACGGTTCGCCATGGGCGGCGGCGGTGTTGTGCTTGTGGGGGGAGCCGTAGCCGATCACGCTGTCGACCACGATCAGGGTCGGTGCGCCGGTATTGCTTTTGAAGGTCTCAAGCGCCCCGCTCAATGCCTGCAAGTCATTGGCGTCGGTCACGTGCAGCGTGTGCCAGCCATAGGCCTGGAAGCGCTTGATCACGTCTTCGCTGAACGCCAACTCGGTGTGGCCTTCGATACTGATGGTGTTGTTGTCGTAGATCCAGCACAGGTTCGCCAGCTTCAGGTGGCCGGCCATCGACGCCGCTTCGCTGCTGATGCCTTCCATCATGTCGCCGTCACCGCACAGGGTGTAGACGTTGTAATCGAACAACACCTGGCCCTCACGGTTGAAACGCTCACCCAACCAGCGCTCGGCCATCGCCATGCCGACGCTGTTGGCGCAGCCCTGGCCGAGTGGCCCGGTGGTGGTTTCCACGCCAGTGGTCATGCGGTACTCGGGGTGGCCCGGCGTTTTCGAATCGGCCTGCCGAAATTGCTTGATGTCGTCCAGGCTGATCGCCGGCTGGCCCGTGCGCTTGCCATGGGCATCGATCTCTACCACACCGGCCAAGTGCAACAGCGAATACAGCAACATCGACGCGTGTCCCACGGACAACACAAAGCGGTCACGGTTGGGCCAGTCGGGATGCTCCGGGTGATAACGCAGGAAGCGACTCCACAGCGTGTAACCCACCGGCGCCAGGCCCATGGGCGTGCCCGGATGGCCGGAATTGGCCTTCTGTACGGCGTCCATGGCCAGGGTGCGGATCGTGTTGATGCATTGGGTGTCGACAGCGGTGGTGGCATGAGTCATGAAACCGGTCTCCCACGAATGGCTATCTAGAGTGGAGGGCAGGGCGCCGCAAAGGTTTGATCCAAACACCTGCGCCGCGACGAACGGGGCTGTATTGACCCCGGACATGACAAGACCCCTCGCAATGGTCTAGCTTCTAGGTCGTAGTAAGCCATTGATCAACGTGCGGAGGTACGCCATGCCAGTGAAACACGACCTGTATCTGGATTTGGGGAAGAGCAAGGAAGAGGTTCACGAACGCAGGGCGAGCGACAAACGCCTGGACTCGCTGCTCACTCAATACGATGACGCTGACAAGGAGGTGCTGAAGGCAGAATCGGCAAGCGCCAGCGATGAGGATGTGGAGAAGCTGAAGAAGAAACGGCTGTTGATCAAAGACGACATTGTGGCGAAGTTGGGTTAGGCGATGGTCCGCGCTCCTACAGGGCGCGGACACATTTGTTCAGAATTGTCTGAAGGACAGGGCGGCTTTCACTGCCTATGATGCCCACCGCCCACCCGGCTCTGGGGACTGTTGCGGCGCAAGGATTGCGCTGGTGAGCCGGGTGGGTACTTCATCGGGGTGACGTTGAGCCAAATCGGTCGGGTTTAAATCCGTGCCCTGAGCACGCTGATCTGACATAGGTTTGGCGGCCGTGTGCTAGCGCTTGAACGCCAAGCCTAGGATTTCCGAGATCTCAACCCAGCCACCAAATTGAGCCACGGCCCCCATCGAACGGATAGCCTCTTCAACATGCCCATTCTGGTATCGCAAGCGATAGAGCAATGCACTTGACTCGAATATTGCTTTCATCTCATTTCGCATAATGATGCTTTCATAGATGTTTTCCGCTTCTAATGTTTTTTGCATTTAATGATGTGGCGGTGGATAAATCGTAAGCAAGGAGTATCGCTAGTATGCCGGCTGTTGTCATGAGGAGTGCCAGGGATAACTTGGATATTGTCTGTTCGTAGAAAAATATGCCGATACTGAACAGTGTGAGCGGTAGTATAAACTGTAAAAACCCAGTTGCCGATAGTGGTATTTTGTTAGTGGCGAAAGAAAACATCAGCAATGGCGTTACGGATACCACGCCAGCGAGCAAGATTAATAAGTTTTGGTAAGAGGATTCATTGGGTTGAACGATGGTGAGGTTGAATGCCCAAATAGCGAGAGTCAGAAACGCGGACAAAAAAAGCGTTTCTAGAAATAACCCACTTACTGCGTCTAATGAGGTGGTTTTTTTTAGATATGTATATGAGCCCCATGTCGTGGCGATCAGCAGGTAGGTCCAGTGATTTAGGTTTTCACTGAGGAGAACGAGAGATACGACCGAGCTTAGCGCAACGATGGTGGACAGCATTTTTCGCGGTGTGATGGGTTCATGGTAAATCAAGCAGCCCATCCCAATGGAGATGAAAGGAGCTAGAAGGTACCCGAGACCACTTTCTAATAGATGTCCATTGAGGGATGACCAAATGAAGGCTCCCCAGTTGAAAGCAATCATTGTTGCGGCTGCGCAGTGCGTGAGGATTAATCCTGTTGTAATGTTTTTGAAGTTGCCAAGTCGCCTGAATGCAAGGAGGAGCAAAGCGAGAGTGGCGCTGGATAACGTGACTCTGTATATAAGTAATGTTATGTATGAAAAATCGCTAAGTGCTTTCCAGTAAAGAGAAGATGCACCGAGGAGCAAGTTTGCAAGTCCGGATAGACCTGCTGCCAGGCGTTGTTGGTCTATCTTCCTTGGGTTCATGATTTATTATTTTGTTTTATGAGTTTGTGTGTGGCGTGACCAAAATATTCTTCCTTATTTATCATGGGGTACATCAGAATATTCGTGGCTGTTGTCATGATATCTCCTGTTCGACACGATTAACGCTGTACGGGGGATCACGTACTTTCAGCTTCGTCTCGATTAGGATTTATCTCAAACCATGGGCTTCCTAAAAACGTGTAGGTTGTTTCTGGCAACGACCTTTCCGGGATATTAGGAGGGATTTACAACTGAGGGGCACCCGGCTCTGGGGACTGTTGCGGCGCAAGGATTGCGCTGGTGAGCCGGGTGGGTACTTCATTTCAGGCCAGCAGTGCCTTTGTACAGTCATCAATCGAGCGCTGCTGCGTCTCGCCATACAGTTTCAATTCATCAATCGTCCGACGGCCCAGCGCATTTTCAAATTCGGCCTGGTTCGAATTAGCCGCGTAGTGACTCTGCGCCGCATCCCCCAGGTTCGACTGGAAAATCCCCGCCGCACTCACCGGCAGAAAATCTTCATACACCAACGGCTCCACATCAATGTGGCCCGCTGCGATCAGTGCTTCAAGAGTACGCGGTTGCTCGGCCGTTCCGCGCGCCCCCAGGCCCTGTGCGGTGGTGAAGTAGCGGAAGTACGCCAAGCCCTGTTCACGCATCTGCGCGTGGTTATCCGGGAAGGCCTGGAAGTGATGTTCCATCAATTGCATATAACGCGCGGCGTTGCCCTCATTGGGGAAGGCGCCCAGTTCGTCGCGCGCGGCGTTTAGCAACTGGTCGTACAGCGCACGGCCTTTGGGGGTGAGCGCCACGCCGCGTTGTTCGATTTCGCCGAAGCGTGCGCTGTGGCTGCCCTGGGCGTCGGTAAAGGCGATGGGTTCGTCGAGGGCCTTGAAGCTGGTCTGGCGCAGCAGGATCGGGCACTGGCGGCAAGGGGGGCCTTCGATCACGGCTTTTGGCATGATGCCTTTGCCGGGCATGGCAGCCTGGACCTGGTCGATGTCCAGGGTGCGCGGGGTCAGGTGGTTGATGTGCGGGCCTTTGAAGGCGACCACGTCGGCGATCAGGCGATGCTGGTCGCTCAGTTGCTGGTACTGCGCGCCGGTGACGGTGGCGGTGTGGTGCCAGCGGAAGGTTTCCAGGGCCTGGCGGATGAACTCATCGGCGTCCGCAACGTTGAGGCCGCCGTCTTTTTCCGCTTGTTCGATCAGCGCCAGGGCGCCAGGGGTGAAGATCGAGCGTTTGGCCAGGGCGGTTTCGGCAAAGGCGCGCAGGTCGTGGTTCTCGATCAGTTCCAGGCGCAGCAATGAGGTGAACACGCGAAACGGGCTGGTTTGCAGCGCCTGCTCATGCACGGCGCGAAATGCGGTGGAGTGCACGGGTACGCCAGCCGGTGTCAGGTCGTAGTAGCCCACCGGTTGCATGCCCATCACTGCGAACAGGCGGCTGATGGTCGCCAGTTCTTCTGCCGTGCCCAGGCGGATCGCGCCGTGGCGTTCCATGTCCAGGCGCTGGATTTCGCCGGTGCGTTGCAGCTGCTGCGCCAGCTGCGGCTGGGTGTCGAGCACGTGGGCATTGGTCTCGGCCACCAGCGCCATCAGCGCGCCATACAGGGGAACTTCATCTCGGTACATGTCGGACATGGCCTTGGAAAAGCCCTTGCGGATCTCGTCTGGGCTGACATGTGAAGTGGTGGGCATAGAAAAATTCCTGATGGCGATGACGATAGAGGCGACCTTTGCCTGGATTTTGTTGAGCGCAAGGCACGCTTGCAAACGAAGAATCCTCAGGACTTCATTCTGCAAATGAATGAGATGACGTGAATATGACAAAAAACAGCCGGTGAGAAATTTCATTTAAGGGCGATTTTCCTAACTAATTCTTCACGGAGTCTGCCCCGGTCGGCATGAAAGAATCGTCACGTTTGCAAGGATGAAAACGCCGTTATGCACACCAGACACATAAAAAAATGTTTAGGGGCTGTCGTTAATGAAAATTTCTACACTGGCGTTGTCGATCACCGCCGCCGTTCTTGCACAACAGGCATTCGCTGATGATTTCGGGCTCGGTTCGCTGGGCACGGGCAACGGTCACAGCGGTTTCCTTGAAGACAGTCACGCGGCCATCAGCTCGCGGACCATGTACTACAGCGCGGATAACCGCTCGGGGACCAACAACGACCTGCGCGAAACTGCAACGGCGCTGCGTTTTGACTACAAATCCGGCTTTACCCAAGGCACCGTCGGCCTGGGGTTTGACGTCATGGCCTTCGGCGCGCTGCGCCTGGACGGCGGTGATGGCCACACGGCGGGCGCGGGCCTGTCGGGTAACGGCAACAGCTTCTTCCCGACCAAGAACAACGGCACCGAACCTGCCGATTCCTTTGGTCGTGCGGCGGGCAATGTGAAGTTCCGCGTTTCCCAGACCGAGTTGCATGTCGGTGGAGGCTTGGCGCCGGTGCTGCCGATTTTGGTGTCCAACGACAGCCGCGTAGCGCCGCAGACCTTTGACGGCGGCATCCTGACCTCCAACGACATTCCCAACGTCACCTTTACCGGCGGTGAGCTGAACCGTGCCGAAGGCCGAGCCTCCAGCAACTCCACAGGTTTGAGCGTGGCCGGTGGGACGCGCGACAGTGACAGCTTCAAGTTCGGTGGGGTGGACTACAAGCCGTTTGGTTCTTCCGACAACGTCATCGCGAAAAACCTGACGCTGCAGTACTACTACGCGCAGTTGCAAGACTTCTACAAGCAGAACTACTTCGGCCTGGTCCACGTATTGCCGCTGGGCAATGACCAGTCGTTCAAGACCGACCTGCGCTACTTCGACAGCAGCAGCGACGGCAAGAACGGCGAGAGCGGCTACCAGTTCAACAACAACGGCGGCTACGCCAAGCACGCCGGCGAAGTGGACAACAAAACCTACAGTGCGGCCTTCACCTACCAGTTGGGCGGCAGCAGCTTGATGCTCGGCCACATTGGTGTGGGCGACGACGGCGGCTTCGTGTGGGTGAACCAGGGCAGCCTGGCCGATCCGCATGCACAAGGCGCGGGCGGTAGCGACTTCTACCTGTTCACCGATGCTGTGGTGGGCCAGTTCTCCCGCGCGGGCGAGCAGGTCAATTTTGGTCAGTACTCGTATGACTTCAAGGCCTACGTGCCGGGCCTGAAGGCGTCCGTGGCTTATCTGGATGGCCGGGACATCAAGTCGAAGGTAGCCGGTGGCCCTGACCAGAAAGAAAACGAAGCCGACTTCCGCCTGGACTACGTTGTGCAGGCCGGTCCTCTGAAAGGCTTCGGTACGACTTTCCGTACCGGCACCTATCACGGCAAGAACACCGGCACCGCCGACCAGGACCAGACACGCCTGATCTTCAACTACACCTACGCCATCTTCTAAGTCTTCATGTGCACCCGGGCGTCATTGGGCTCTACACTGCCTTTCATCTGGTAGGCGATGGAGGACCCGATGACGGCCACACCCAACAACCGAATACGTGCAACCCTCGAAGGCCAACGCCTGGCGCAGCAGGATGCCGAGCGTTGGCGCGAGTGGGGCCCTTATCTGAGTGAACGCCAATGGGGCACGGTGCGCGAAGACTACAGCGCCGATGGCGACGCCTGGACCTACTTCCCCCATGAACACGCGCGCAGCCGCGCCTATCGTTGGGGCGAGGATGGTTTGGCGGGTTTCAGCGACAAGGCGCAACGCTGGTGCCTGGGCCTGGCCCTGTGGAATGAGTGTGACGCGATCCTCAAGGAGCGCCTGTTCGGCCTCAACAATGCCGAGGGCAACCACGGTGAAGACGTCAAGGAACTGTACTTTTTCGTCGACGGCGTCCCAAGTCATGCCTATATGCGCATGCTCTACAAATACCCCCATGCCGCCTTTCCCTACGTCGACCTGATCAGCGAAAACGCCCGCCGTGGCCTGGCGGATGCCGAGTACGAGATCCTCGATACCGGCGTGTTCGAAGACAACCGCTACTGCGATGTCAGCGTCGAATATGCCAAGCATCAGCCCGACGATATCTTCATGCGTGTCACCGTACACAACCGTTCTGACCAGCCAACGCGTGTGCAGGTGTTGCCCCACCTGTGGGCGCGCAATGACTGGAGCTGGACCTTCGACGCACCCAAGCCGCAGTTGACGCTGGACGGCGAGCACGTGCTGGCGCGTCATCATGAATTGACGGATCGCCATCTCAGCGCCTGGGGCCAGGACGGGATGGAGTGGTTGTTCTGCGAGAATGAAACCAATATCCCCCGGCTGGATGGGCAGGCGGTGCCGGGGCCGTTCAAGGACGGAATCAATGATTACGTAGTCGGCGGTGACCAGGCTGCGATTCGACGCGACAGCGGGACTAAAGTCGCCGCGCGTTTCATCCTCGACCTGGCAGGCCTGGAAAGCAAAACCCTCTACCTGCGTTTTGCGCCGGTCGACGCGCCGCCAGTCTACGCCCGCAAGCTGTTCGAGCAACGCCGCCAAGAGGCCGATGACTTCTACGCCGCCTTGCAACACGGTATCGCCGATGAGGACGCGCGCAATGTGCAGCGTCAGGCCCTGGCCGGGTTGCTGTGGTCCAAGCAGCTTTACTATTTCGATGTGAACCAGTGGCTCGACGGCGACCCGGCACAACCCGCGCCGCCGCCCGAACGCCTGCATATCCGCAATACCCATTGGCGGCACTTGTCGAATTTCGACATCCTTTCCATGCCCGACACCTGGGAATACCCGTGGTACGCCTCATGGGACCAAGGCTTCCAGGCAGTGGCCATGGCATTGATCGATCCGGGCTATGCCAAGCAGCAACTGTTGCTGCTGGTGAAAGACCGCTTCATGCACCCCAACGGCCAGTTGCCGGCCTACGAATGGCGCTTCGACGACGCCAACCCGCCGGTGCATGCCTGGGCCAGTTGGCGCGTCTATCAGCAGGACAAGGCGCTGACCGGCGTCGGTGATATGGATTTCCTGGAGCGGATTTTTCACAAGCTGCTGTTGAATTTTTCCTGGTGGGTCAATCGTAAGGATGCCGAGGGGCGCAATCTGTTCCAGGGCGGCTTCCTCGGGCTGGACAATATCGCCTTGTTCGACCGCTCGGCCGCGTTGCCACCGGGTTACCAGCTGGATCAGGCCGACGGCACGGCGTGGGTTGCGGCGTATGCGCTGGACTTGATGCGCATCGCCCTGGAGCTGGCCAAGCGCAACGCGGTGTACGTCGATATCGCGGTGAAGTTCTTCGAGCACTTCCTGTATATCGCCGGCGCCATCAACCGCGTCGACGACGGCGCCGAAGGCCTGTGGGATGAGCAGGACCTGTTCTTCTACGATGTGCTGCACCGCCCCGATGGCCAGAACGAGCCGGTGCGCCTGCGCTCTATCGTCGGGCTGATGCCGCTGTTTGCCGTGCTGGTGCTGGAGCAGCGCGAGCATGAAAGTCTGGAAGGGTTGCGCGAGCGTTTGCTGGGCTTCATGAAGCACCGTCCGGACCTGGCCAAACTGGTCTCGCGCTGGAACGAACCTGGGCAGGGTAATCGCCTGTTGCTGGCGTTGCTGCGTGGCGAACGCACCAAGGACCTGTTGCGACGCATGTTGGATGACAATGAGTTCCTGTCGGCATTTGGCGTGCGCTCCTTGTCCAAGGCGTTCGCCGAACAACCGCTGGCGTTGAAGATGAACGGCAATACCCTGTGTGCGAGTTACCAGCCGGGCGAATCCGACTCGCGGCTGTACGGCGGCAACTCCAACTGGCGCGGGCCGTTGTGGATGCCGGTGAACTACATGCTGATCGAATCGTTGCGCGAATTTCACCGCTATTACGCCGATAACTTCTCGGTGGAGTACCCGACGGGCAGTGGTTATCTGTCATCTCTGGAGGAAGTGGCTGACAGCCTCAGTCAGCGCCTGACCCGGTTATTTCTACGCGATGAGAATGGCCTGCGGCCGTCGATGGCCGGGTATGCGCAGCTGGAGGCTGACCCGGAGAGTCGCGATCTGGTGTTATTCCATGAGTATTTTCATGGCGAGACCGGGCGCGGGTTGGGGGCTTCACATCAGACGGGGTGGAGTGCGTTGGCGGCGTTGTTGCTACAGCCCAACTAAAAATCCCGCCTGTAAAGGCGGGATCGGATTCAGGGTTGCCCGTGAATCAAGCCGGGAACAGTTCGCTCAGCTTCATCGCCAGCATCATGTCGCCTTCGGTGCGCAGCTTGCCGCCCATGAAGGCCTGCATGCCGTCAGTGGAACCGTCGACGATGCCTTTCATGGTGTCGCCGTCCATCACCAGGGTGACCTGGGCGTCTGGGTTTTCGCCTTCCAGCAGTTCGCAGGTGTTGTTTTTTACCACCAGCGAGAAGTTCTGGGTGTCGTCGATGCGGAAACCGAACACCAGGTCCAGGCCGTCGGCGGCGGCTGGGTTGAATTTGGCTTTCATTGCTTCTACAGCTTTGGCTACGTCAGTCATGGTTTCGATCCTTTAGGGTAGAGTCCAGTGACCTTGGGGTCACGGTTGGCCGCAGCTCATCGGAACGTGATGAGCTGCGGCGCCTTCAACAGTTGCAAGTGGGCATGACTGTTGAAGGAAGCCAGTGCCACCTCGCGACCGCGGAATTTCAGCTGGTTGAGCGAGGTGTTAACAATTTGCCAGTTCAGTTCGAACGCTTGCGCGGCAGGCATCCGGGTAATCAGGTGGAGCAGGGCGGTGATGGTGCCGCCGGAGGTGAACACAGCGATTTTCTGCGCGTTGTCCGCCGCTTCAAGAATACGTTGCAGGCCACCCTGGACACGTTCCACAAAGCCCAGCCAGCTTTCCAGCCCTGGCGGGTCGTAGGTGCCGGCCAGCCAGCGCTCGATGATCAGGGCGAAAATTCGCTGGAATTCGCTGCGGTTCTGCGCGGCGTTGCGCAGGATCTCCAGGGCTTCGGGTTCGGTGGTGAGCAGGTCGGGGAGCAGGGCGCGGATGATTGCGTCGGCATCGAATTCGTTGAAGGCGCTGTCGGTTTCCAGTGCCGGTACCGGCAGGCCCAGGGCGCTGTACTGATCGAACGCAGCGGTGGCAGTGTGCTGCTGGCGGCGCAGGTCGCCGGCCACGCAGCGGTCGAACACCAGGCCCATTTCCGCCAGGTGGCGGCCGAGTACCTGTGCCTGTTCCACGCCGACGGGCGACAGGACGTCATAGTCGTCTGCACCGAAGGAGGCCTGGCCATGTCGAATCAGATAGATGCTGCCCACGTCCGTTTTCCCGGTACGTTGAAAGTCTGGCGAGGTTATGAGGATGCCTGCGAGCTGTCAATGAAAAAACATACGCTTGTTTTAAAAGCTCGTTAGAGGGCGCTTGGTGGCGGTTTGAGCACTGGCTCCCGGCAAGCCCCGCCGGTATGCTTGGTCAATCCGCGCCTGGCGCACTGCACTTGTAAGGAGAACCATGGATTTTTTGGCCGAATACGCGAGCTTTCTGGCGAAGACCGTCACCCTGGTGGTCGCTATTCTGGTGGTACTGATCAGCTTTGCGTCGCTGCGCAGCAAAGGCCGTCGCAAATCCGCCGGCCAATTGCAGGTCAGTAAACTCAATGACTTCTACAAGGGTCTGCGTGAGCGCCTGGAATCGACCTTGCTCGACAAGGATCAGCTCAAGGCCCTGCGCAAGTCCGAAGGCAAGGCTGAAAAGAAGAAAGGCAAGCAGAAAGCCGAGGCCAAGCCACGGGTGTTCGTGCTGGATTTTGATGGCGACATCAAGGCCTCGGCCACTGAAAGCTTGCGTCATGAAATCACCGCCTTGCTGAGCCTGGCCACACCGAAGGATGAGGTGGTACTGCGTCTGGAAAGCGGCGGCGGCATGGTCCACAGCTACGGCCTGGCCTCGTCGCAACTGGCGCGTATCCGCCAGGCGGGCGTGCCCTTGACCGTGTGCATCGACAAGGTCGCGGCCAGCGGCGGCTACATGATGGCGTGCATTGGCGAGAAGATCATCAGCGCACCGTTTGCCATCCTCGGTTCCATCGGCGTGGTCGCACAGCTGCCTAACGTGAACCGCCTGCTGAAAAAACACGACATCGACTTTGAAGTGCTGACCGCCGGTGAGTACAAACGCACCCTCACCGTGTTTGGCGAAAACACCGAGAAGGGCCGCGAGAAGTTCCAGGAAGACCTGGACATCACTCACCAGTTGTTCAAGAACTTCGTCTCGCGTTACCGCCCGCAGCTGGCGATTGATGATGTCGCGACTGGAGAAGTGTGGCTGGGTGTTGCAGCCCTCGACAAGCAACTGGTCGATGAGCTGCAAACCAGCGACGAATACCTGGCCACCAAGGCCAAGACCGCCGAGGTGTTCCACCTGCACTATGCCGAGCGCAAGAGCTTGCAGGAGCGGGTTGGCCTGGCCGCCAGTGGCTCGGTGGACCGCGTGCTGTTGACCTGGTGGAGCCGGTTGACCCAGCAGCGGTTCTGGTAAGGCTGATCAGCGGTGTGCAGGTTTCCTGGAGGCCTGTTGCACCGCTGGTATTGGGTTTCTCATCAACGTCCCTACGACTAGAGCCCCCAGCAAGCCCAACAACCCCGCGACCCACAGCACACCACTGAACCCGCCCACAAACGCCTGCCGTGCCAACGGCCGCACCGCCTCTCGCGCCGACTCCGGTAGCAATCCCATCGCCGCCGGCATATCCCCGGCCACCACGCGTGAAGCAATCCCGTTCACGTGCGCCTGCCATTGCGTGTCGATGCTTGCACTCAGCAGCTGTTCGCTGTGGCTGCTCAGCAACGCCCCATACACGCCAATCGCCAACATGATCGCGCTGAAACGCATGGTGGTGCTCATGCCGGAAGCCATCCCTGCACGGTCCCGAGGCACGCAGGCCATGATGTTTTTCTGCGTATCACCATTGAGCAGGCCCGCACCGGCGCCCGTCACGGCAATGGCCAGGGCAAAGGGCAGGTAGCCGCCCAGATTGACCGCCCAGGCACTCAGCAAATTACCGCAACCTACCAGGGTCAATCCGGCGGCCATCATTGTCGCGGGCGTAAATCGTTCGGCCAGGCGTGCGCCAATGCGTGGGCAGGCCAGCATGGTCAAGGCAAACGGCAGCATGCCCAGGCCCGAGGCAATCGCGGAGAAACCCAAGCCGTTTTGCAGGTAGAACGGCAGCAACGTCATCATCACCTGAGCGCAACCGGCGTAGGCAAACATGCCCAGCAGCGCGCCGATAAAGCGTGGGTGGCGAAACAATTGCAGGTCGACCATGGGCCGCTGCTGCAGGCGTTCAACCAGTACGAACACGCCCAGCAATGCCGCGCCGCCGATCAGCCGCGCATAAGTCAGCCGGTTATCCCAGCCAATCCGATTGGCCTCGATCAACCCCCAGATCAGGCACAACAGGCTCGCGCTGAACGCCAGGCTGCCCCAGGGATCGAGCCGTGCGGACTGGGTATCGCGGGATTCCGGAATGGCGCGCAGCACCAGGCTCATCAGCGCCAGGCCCACTGGCAGGTTGAGGTAGAAGATCCAGCGCCAGCCCAAATACTGGGTAATAAGGCCGCCGAGGGTAGGAGCGGCAGTCATCGCCACGCCCATGCACGCGCCCCAGAAGGCCCAGGCTTTGGCCCGTTCCGCTTCATCGTGGAAGGTGTGGCCGATGGATGCCAGGGCTGACGTCAGCAACAGTGCCGCGCCCACGCCTTTGATGGCGCGAGCGATATCCAGCAACAGCGCAGTGGGCGCTGCACCACAACCCAGGGAGGCGAGGATGAAAATGCCCAAGCCCCAGATCAGGGTTTTCTTGCGCCCGAAGCGGTCGGCGATACTGCCCGCCGGTAGTAGTAAGGTGGCAAACGCCAGCATATAGGCGCTGACCACCCACTCGATGTCGGCAAAGTTTGCCCCCAGGTCGCGAGCAATGCTCGGCAGGGTCACGGCGACGATATTGGTGTCGAGCACAATCAGCGAGCAGACGCCGGAGGCTGTCAGCAAGGTAAGGCGTGGGCTGACCCGGCTCATGATTGAATTACCTCAAAGGCAACACGGAAAATGCAGTTGACGGACATCGCAAGGGCTCTCTACTGTTCTAGTTGCTCCAGCATATCCGCGCTGCCCAAAGTCCTTGTTAGCCAGGCGGAACCACTTCATTACCTTTGAGCTAATCCAGCAATGGACATCCGCCACTTTCGCTACTTCCTGGCCGTCGCCCGGCAGCGCAATTTCACCCGCGCTGCCGAACAATTGGGGATTGCGCCGCCGACGTTGAGTCGACAGATCCAGGACATGGAAACCAGCCTGGGCACACGCCTGTTTATCCGTCAGCAACGCGAAGTCAGCCTCACCGAGGCGGGTGCTGCGTTGTTGATCGAGGCGGAGGCGACGGTGCGTCAGTTCGAGTTCGCCCAGCGCAATGCCCAGCGCGCCGGGCGTGGTGAGATCGGCCACATTGAGCTGGGCTATGTGGCATCGGCGGTGTATTCCGGGGTGCTGCAGCGGCAGATGCGCGGGTTTTGCCAGGCGTTTCCCGATGTCAGCGTGAACGTACGCGAATGCGCCATGGCCACGTTGCCGGGTGCGGTTGCGGACGGGCGCTGCGATATCGGCTATATCCGCTCACCGATGACCTTGCCGGAGAGTGTGGAAGCGCTACGCCTCGACAGTGAAGGCTTTGTGCTGGCGCTGCCGCAGGATTCGTGGCTGCTGGGGTTGAAAGCCATCCACTGTGAGCATTTGCAAAACGAAACCTTCATCCTGCCGGAACAGATCAGCGGCACGCTGCATGTAGCCGCCCAAGGCAGTTTTGCGCCGCGCCTGGGGCCGCAACCCGGAGGTTTGGTGGCGGTGGTCGCATTGGTGTCATTGGGGCAGGGCGTGGCCGTGGTGCCGGCGTCGGTGGTGGGGCATGCCAGCTTGCCGGGCGTGGTGTATCGCACGATCCAGGGCAGTGACGCGTCGTCCTGGCTGTCGTTGATTCACCGGCGCTTCGAAAAAGCGCCGGCGGTGGTGCGGTACATCCAGCAGGTCAGGGCTCAAGCACAACCTTGAGGGATTTGTCGCCGCGTTCCATCACGGCAAAGGCTTCCTTGAAATCCGCCAGGGCGAACTTGTGGGTGACCACGTCGCGCATGTCGATCTTGCGGTTGCCGATAAAGTCGATGGCGCGCGGGTACATGTAGGGCCCCAGGTGCGAGCCGAGTACATCCAGCTCCTTGCGGTCGCCAATGATCGACCAATCCACCGTGGCCTCGTCATTGAACACGCTGAACTCGACGAAACGCCCCAGCTTGCGCAGCATCGCCAGGCCCTGGTTGACCGCCTTGTGATGACCGGTGGCTTCGATGTAGATGTCGCAACCGTAGCCGTCGGTGATTTCACGGATCTTGGCCAGCACGTCGACTTCGGCGGGGTTCCACACCTCGTCGGCGCCCATGCGCAGGGCGAGGGCGGTGCGTTCGGGCTTCATGTCCAGCACGATGAGCTTTTTCGGGTTGCGCATGCGCACCGCGCCGATGATGCCCAGGCCCAGTGTGCCGGCGCCGGCGACCACCACCACATCATCGAAATCCACGTTGGCGCGTTCGGCGGCGTGCAGCGAGCAGGCCAGCGGTTCGATCAGGATGGCTTCGTCGGGGGCGATGGAATCCGGCACTTTATGGATGATGCCTTCCTTGGTGAAAATCATGTACTGAGCCATGGCGCCCTGCACATTGTTCTGGAACCCATACAGGTCGTGTTTCTGGCACATCCAGTACTGGCCGTGGTTGCAGAAGCGGCAGCCCCAGCACGGCACGATCTGCTCGGAAATGACCCGGTCGCCAATCTTCACGCCGCGTTTTTCCGCGCCTGGGCCGAGGGCGACCACACGGCAGACGAACTCATGGCCGGGGATCATTGGCGGCTTTACGTAGCGCGGTTGCTCGGCATCACCCCAGAACGAGGGCGCGCCGCGATAGGTCTTGATGTCGCCCATGCAGATGCCGCACAGCTCGACCTTGGTGAGGATTTCCTCGGGGCCGGGCGTAGGCACGTCGACGGTTTCCAGCCGGTAGTCTTCCGGGCCATGGCAGACCACGGCCTGCATGGTTTTCGGAATGATCGGGGACAGTTGTTCTTGCGGGCGTTCGGTGACGGTGGACATGGCTGGCCTCACAACAAAGATGAACGTATCGCTCCCGCGCGGGGAGCGATAATCCGGCAGGGCTTACTTGGCGCCGCTGACTTGTTTGTACAGCGCGTCGGCGTTGGCGTTGGTGACCGGCACCCAGGGCAGGATGTAGTTTTTGGCGGTGCCGTCACCCCATTTCACGTCTTTGGCGTAGCGCTCCCAGATCACCGATTGCGGCTTGTAGTCGCTGCCGGCCAATGCGCGCAGGGCCACATCCAGGGCACCTTGGGACTGGGCCTGGGCGTCTTGCAGGAAGGTGGTGACTTCGTCTTTTTTCGCCGCCTGGATCGCGTCCGGCATGCCGTCGATGGAGGTGACTGGCACATCCTTGGAAGTCAGTCCGTGGGACTTGAGCGCTTGCACGGCGCCGAGGGCCATGTCGTCGTTTTGTGCGATCACGCCGTTGATGCCTTTGGGGTGGGCGTTCAGCCAGTCCTCGGTCAGTGTCAGGGCTTGGGCGCGGTCCCAGTTGGCGGTTTTTTTCTCGATGATCTTGATGTCCGGGTGCTTGCCCAGCACTTCCAGCTCGCCTTTTTCGCGGTCGATCTGTGCCGACTGGCCAATCGGCCCCTGGATGATCACCACATTGCCCTTGCCGTTGAGCTTGTCGACCATGGCCTGGGCCTGCAGGCGGCCGCCTTCCACGTCGTCATTGCCGACATAAGGCACGGAGGCATCGGCTACTTTCGTATTGGAGGCGATGACCACCACGTCGTTGCTCATGGCTTGCTTGACGGTGCCCACGCCGGCCTTGGTGTCGATGGGCACGAACAGGATGGCGTCGTAGTGCTGGGTCACCATGTTTTCAATCTGGTTGTTCTGGGTCAGCGCGTCGTAGTTGCCATCGAACACCGTGAGCTGCACGGTGCCATCTTTGACGGCAGGGTGCTCCTTGAGCTCGCGCACCCAGTTCTGCATGAATTGGCCCTTGAGGCCGTAGACCGCCGCGCCGACCTTGTAGGTCTTGCCGTCGGCGGCCAGGGCGATGCTGCTGGCGAGGAGGGAGAGGGCCGCAGCGGCGGCGAAGGTCGTACCAAGTTTCATGATGAGCACCCCATTTATTGTTGTAGTCAGTCGGTCATTCATTGCCTTGCACTGATCATATGTTTATCAAATGAAAATCTGATCAGTCAAACGCTTTTGCTAAAAATGCTTAAATAGCGTGTTTTATGGGTTTTAATGAATAGAGTGACGATTTATGGCACGCATTTTGTTGTTGTTTGCATGATATAAATTTCAACAGGTGATCATATGATCGTGAAGGTCTGGCAACAGTTACAGATCTTGTAATAGTTTTGCGTTGTGGGAATTTTCTGTTTCGGCTGTACGATTCAAGTCCTTTTGTCATCGCAGGATTTGCATGAACACCCTCTCGGAGCCTCCCAGTCGTCTTTCCCCAAGACAACCGCTGCCGCTGTTCCCTCTGAAGCACCCCGTATTCCGACTGCTAACCTTGTACCGGTCCACTGACCGCGCCTTGCCGTGTCCGGCATTCTGAAAATCGATGACTGAAGAGACTTAATAAATGGAATGGTTAGCGGATCCAACGGCCTGGCTCGGCCTGTTGACCTTGATTGTGCTGGAACTGGTACTGGGCATCGACAACCTGGTGTTTATCGCGATCCTGGCGGACAAGTTGCCGCCGGAGCAGCGTGACCGTGCGCGGTTGATTGGCCTGTCCCTGGCATTGCTGATGCGCCTGGGCCTGTTGGCGAGTATTTCCTGGCTGGTAACCCTGACCCAGCCGCTGTTCGAGGTGTTCGACAAGAGCTTCTCGGGCCGTGACCTGATCATGCTGTTCGGTGGTGTGTTCCTGTTGTTCAAGGCCACCATGGAATTGCACGAACGCCTCGAAGGCCACGTGGCCCAGCGCACAGGCAATGCCGCCTACGCGATGTTCTGGCCGATCGTGGCGCAGATCGTGGTGCTCGATGCGGTGTTCTCCCTGGACGCGGTGATTACCGCCGTGGGCATGGTGGATGAACTGGCGGTGATGATGATCGCGGTGATCGTGTCCATCGGCGTGATGATCGTGGCGAGCAAGCCATTGACCCGCTTCGTCAATGCGCACCCGACGGTGATCATGTTGTGCCTGGGCTTCTTGATGATGATCGGTTTCGCCCTGACCGCCGAAGGCCTGGGCTTCCATATCCCGAAAGGCTACCTGTACGCGGCGATTGGCTTCTCGATCCTCATCGAATTGTTCAACCAGATCGCACGGGCCCGCCGCAAGAAGTCGGCGCAAGGGGTGTTGCCGGTGCGTGAGCGCACGGCTCATGCGGTGATGCGCTTGCTGGGTGGTCGGAGTCTGGCGGTGGAGGAGGTGAGCGATGAGGTTGCCGACCTGTTGGGCGAGCCGGATGCAGCGCAAGGCCCGGTGTTTGATCGACGTGAGCGTGTGATGATCAGTGGCGTGCTGCAACTGGCCGAACGGCCGATCCGCACGCTGATGACACCACGGGCCAAGGTCGACTGCATCGACCTGGCGGACGATCCCGAGAGTATTCGCCTGAAACTGATGCATTCGTCCTACTCGCGACTGCCGTTGATCCGCAACGGCGCGGTCGATGAGCCGCTGGGCTTCGTGCACAAGAAAGAGCTGCTCAAGGAATACCTGGCCGGTAATGAGCCGAACCTGGAGTACTTGGCGCGTCGCGCGATCAACCTGCTGGACAGCTTTTCGGTGCTCAACGCCCTGGAGCAGATGCGTCAGGAATCTACCCACATCGCGTTCGTGATCAACGAATTCGGTGACTTCATGGGTGTGTTGAGCATGACCGACATTCTCGAGTCCATCGCCGGTGAACTGCCGGACGCCAGCGAGATCGAGGGGCCGGATATCGTCGAAGAGGGCGCAGGTTTTCGCGCCAATGGTGCGCTGAACCTCAATCAGGTGCGTCAGCGCACGGGTTTCAACGCGGTTGCGACCGACGATTACCAGACCTTGGCCGGCCTGGTCATGAGCCTGCTGGACCGCCTGCCCGTGGTGGGCGACAGTCTGGTGCATGAAGGCTGGCGCCTGAGTGTGGCGGCCGTCGAGGAGCGGCGCGTGACCCAGGTGTCTATGGTGCGTGAAACGTAAAGCGGTCCTTGCCCGAGTGCTTTGATACGTACAACGCCTGGTCCGCCTTGATCAGTGCCTGGTTCAGGGTTTCGCCGTCCTCCACCCGGGCCAGGCCGATGCTGATGGTCACCGGGTGCTGGGTCGCTTTCTCACGCACTCGGGCACAGAGCAGGTTCGCCAAGTGCGCCGCATCCTCGCGGCGCACGCCTGCCAAGTAGATCCCGAACTCTTCGCCGCCCAGCCGGGCGTAATCGAAGTCGACCATGACCGTCTTGATGTCCTGGGCCACGCGCTTGAGGACGTCATCGCCGATGTCGTGGCCATACACATCATTCACTTTCTTGAAGTTGTCGATGTCGATCATCGCCAGGTAGTGATCGTGCGCCTTGGGCTGTTGGCTGAGCTTTTTCCCGGCGCTGGTCATGAAAGCGCGGCGGTTGGGGATTTCGGTAAGGGTGTCGAGGTAGGCCTGTTCCAGTAGCAGTTTGGACATGATGAAGTTATGCAGCTTGGCCTGGCGCAGTTTCAGGAAGCTGTAGAGCGTCAGGAAGGTCAGGAACACCGAATAGAAGGTCACCAGGGCGCCACGCACTTCCAGCAACGAGAGCTGGGCCAGGTGAAACGGGTTGAGCAATGCCCAGGTGATCAGCATTGTCGTGACGAACGACCAATGCTTGAGCGGTAGCACCGATGCGCTATAGAGGATGCTCGAAGCGGCCAGGATCAACCAGCTGGGGTGCAGGTCCATCGGCAAACCTTCGATCAGCAGGCGGGTGCCGAGGGCGATGATCGCGACGAATATAAGGTTGATCCACTGGAAGTGCTGGGCGTCGCGGGTAAATCCCAAGGTAATGGTGTTGATGGTCAGCAGCGCGAGAAAGAGCATCGAAAGCCCGGTAAAACCCTGGCCGCCCGGAAAGCTGACGATCAGGTCGAACACCAGCCAGATGCAGATGCTCGCGATGTAGATCAGCAGGCAGAAAGGCTTGAGTCGCTCGAAATCATGCTGGGCGAACTCACGTTGCAGGGCGGGTGAGGGGTGTTTCTTCAGGACTTCGGCTTCAATGGTCTTGAACATTGCTGACCCTGGTTCGGCTGAGACGGCACTCAGCAGCGTAGCCCGTGGTCAGCGACGTGCAAGGGCGGGTTTGACGGGGCGGCGTCGCTTGGCATAGCGCTTGAACAGGTTCTCCACCAGCTGGGCTTGATGCTCGGGTGGGCCGAAACCCTTTAGCTTTTCCTTTAATTCCCCATTGACGATGATCAGTCCTGTCGGGGTGCCTGTGACCTCTGGATTTCTTACGGTCTCTGCACAATCAATCACCAGGCTGACCACGCTAGGGTATTTGGCGGCGATCATTTCAAATAATGGCACTGCGCTGGTGCACGCTGGGCAGTGGGCTGAAACGTAAAGTAGGAACACCGCGCGTCGCGTATTCAATACACGCTGGTATTCCTCGGCGTTGGCAATCGTTGCGTTGGCAAGTCCCATGGCAATCGCTCTCCTGCGGATTTTCCGTGAGTGCCAACGCTAAGTCGCGAATTCCCTTCCGTCTACTGTCAACCTTCACAGGTCGCTATCGCGCTCCAGGCGTTCCCGTGCCTTGCGCGCCTGGCTTGCGCATTTCTTGTATTCAAGGTTGTCCCTCGAAGCCTTTGCCTGGCGATAGCCATGATGATTCTGGCTGGTGTAATTGGTGCTCAGGGCTGCGTTGAGCTTGCGCAGTTCTTCCTTGCACTCGCGGCGGTCGTTACTGGCCAATGCGCTGCCAGCCACCAGAAAGGAGAGCAAAACCAGGGTGAGGCGCAACTTCATCAGGGCGGAGTCCTTGTCGGAATGAATGTGCCAAGGCTAGCCCAGCGTGGGGATTTTTCCACGCGCCAGACGCACTGCAACGGTGCGCGGTAACGCCTTTGTGGCGCACGCAAGTGGGGCCTGTCACCGCTGTGTGGGGCCTTGGGTAGCAAAGTGATTTCAGGTGCTGGCTCAACGCCTTACTCCACATAATCTTTTATCTATCTGATTTAACACAAATTTATCCATATCGTTTTTTTCTGTTACCGCGTGTGGCACACTTTCTGCTGTCTATTCCGTTGTTACATACTAGGTTCCGGTATAGCGGAATACACAACTCCTGGAGTGCTTGTCATGCATCACCGACCTTCCGTGTTTAAAGCGTGTGTTTTTCTCTTCGCCGCATCGGCTTCCCTCGCCAGCATCGTGCAGGCGGCGGACAGCAAGCTCGATGATGTGCTCAAACGTGGGCACCTCATCGTGGGTACAGGCAGTACCAATGCGCCGTGGCACTTCCAGGGAGCGGATGGCAAGTTGCAGGGGTTTGATATCGACATCGGCCGCATCGTGGCCAAGGGTTTGTTCAATGACCCGAGCAAAGTCGAGTTCGTGGTGCAGTCGTCTGACGCACGGATTCCCAACCTGCTGACCAACAAGGTCGACATGAGTTGCCAGTTCATTACCGTCACCGCCAGCCGTGCCCAGCAGGTCGCCTTCACCCTGCCGTACTACCGCGAAGGCGTGGGCCTGCTGCTGCCGAACAACAGCAAGTACAAAGAGATTGAAGACCTGCAGGCCGCCGGCGACGGCGTCACCGTGGCCGTGCTGCAGAACGTGTATGCCGAAGAACTGGTGCACCAGGCGCTGCCCAAGGCCAAGGTCGACCAGTACGACAGCGTCGACCTGATGTACCAGGCCGTGAACTCCGGTCGCGCCGATGCCGCTGCCACCGACCAGTCCTCGGTCAAATACCTGATGGTGCAGAACCCAGGCCGCTACCGCAGCCCGACGTACGCCTGGAGCCCGCAGACCTACGCGTGCGCCGTCAAGCGTGGCGACCAGGACTGGCTGAACTTCGTCAACACTGCGCTGCATGAAGCCATGACCGGTGTGGAGTTCCCGACCTACAAGGCCTCGTTCAAGCAATGGTTCGGTGTCGACCTGCCGGAACCTGCGATCGGCTTCCCGGTTGAGTTCAAGTAAATCGAAACCCTGGGGCGTCGCTGACGACGCCCCAATCAGGTACTGCTGACCATGAACTATCAGTTGAACTTTGCCGCCGTGTGGCGCGACTTCCCCAGCTTGCTGGCGGGGCTCGGCCTGGGCCTTGAGCTGGCGCTGCTGTCGATCACCATCGGCTGCGTGATCGGCCTGATGATGGCGTTTGCCATGCTGTCCAAGCACCGTGCGTTGCGGGTCTTCGCCTCGGTGTACGTGACGGTGGTGCGCAATACGCCGATCCTTGTGTTGATCCTGTTGATCTACTTTGCATTGCCCAGCCTCGGGATCCGTCTGGACAAGATCCCGTCGTTTATCATCACCTTGTCGCTGTACGCCGGTGCTTACTTGACCGAAGTGTTCCGCGCCGGGCTGTTAAACATTCCCAAGGGCTTGCGCGAAGCCGGGCTGGCCATCGGCCTGGGCGAGTGGCGTATCCGCGCCTACATCACCGTGCCGGTGATGCTGCGCAACGTACTGCCCGCGCTGTCGAACAACTTCATTTCGCTGTTCAAGGATACCTCCCTCGCTGCGGCCATCGCGGTGCCGGAGCTGACCTACTACGCCCGCAAGATCAACGTCGAAAGCTACCGGGTGATTGAAACCTGGCTGGTCACGACCGCGCTCTACGTGGCTGCCTGTTACCTCATTGCCATGCTGCTCCGTTACCTGGAACAGCGTCTGGCGATCCGTCGTTAAGGAGGGCTTTCATGTACGAGTCCCCAAGCTGGCTGCATGAGTTGTGGATCGCCCGGGATACCCTCTGGGCGGGCTTTCAAGCCAGCGTTTATGTGTCTGCGTTGGCGATTATCTTTGGCACCCTGATCGGCATTGTCGCGGGGTTGATCCTGACCTACGGCAAGTTCTGGATGCGTGCGCCATTCCGCCTGTACGTCGACCTGATCCGTGGTACGCCGGTGTTTGTGCTGGTACTCGCGTGTTTCTACATGCTGCCGGCGCTCGGGTGGCAGATCACCGCGTTCCAGGCCGGTGCGGTCGGGTTGACGCTGTTCTGTGGCTCCCACGTCTCCGAGATCGTGCGCGGCGCGCTGCAAGCCATTCCCCGTGGGCAACTGGAAGCGGGCAAGGCGATCGGCCTGACGTTCTACCAGTCCCTGGGCTACGTGCTGCTGCCCCAGGCGCTGCGCCAGATTTTGCCGACCTGGGTCAACTCCTCCACGGAAATCGTCAAGGCCTCGACCTTGCTGTCGGTGATCGGCGTGGCCGAGTTGCTGCTCAGTACCCAGCAGGTGATCGCACGCACCTTCATGACCCTGGAGTTCTACCTGTTCGCAGGCTTTATGTTCTTTGTCATCAACTACGCCATCGAGTTATTCGGGCGCTACATTGAAAAGCGGGTGGCCTTGCCATGAATCAATCTCAAACCAACCAACCGCTGCTGAACATTCGTGGCCTGCGTAAGCAATACGGCCAAGTGGAAGTACTCAAGGGCGTTGACCTGTCCATGCAGCGTGGCAACGTGGTGACCTTGATCGGCTCCAGCGGCTCGGGCAAGACCACACTGTTGCGTTGCGTCAACCTGCTGGAAGAGTTCCAGGGCGGGCAGATCACCCTGGATGGCGAGTCCATCGGCTACAGCGAAATTGCCGGCAAGCGCGTGCGCCACCCCGAGCGGGTGATTGCCCAGCACCGTGCGATGACCGGCATGGCGTTCCAGCAATTCAACCTGTTCCCGCACCTGACGGCCTTGCAGAACGTCACCCTTGGCTTGCTCAAGGTCAAGAAGATGGGCAAGGACGAAGCCGTCGCACTGGCAGAAAAATGGCTGGACCGCGTCGGCCTTCTGGAACGTCGCAATCACTTCCCCGGTCAGCTGTCCGGCGGTCAGCAACAGCGTGTAGCGATTGCTCGCGCCATTGCCATGAACCCCAGCCTGATGCTGTTCGACGAAGTCACCTCGGCCCTCGACCCGGAGTTGGTGGGCGAAGTGCTCAGCGTGATCAAGGGCCTGGCGGAAGAGGGCATGACCATGTTGCTGGTCACCCACGAAATGCGCTTTGCCTACGAAGTCTCGGACAAGATCGTTTTCATGAACCAGGGCCGCATTGAAGAGCAGGGCACCTCGAAAGACATCTTCGAACGCCCGCAATCGCCGCGCCTGGCGGAATTTCTCAAGAACATTCGTTTTTAATCAGGAGCCTTTTTTATGAGCATTACTCGTTACGGTGCCGGTAGCACAGCCGGCGGTGGTCAACCCCGTCCTTTCGCCCGTGCGGTGGAAGCCGATGGTTGGTTGTACGTCTCAGGCCAAGTGCCTGCGGTGGACGGCGAAATCATCACTGGGGGCATCATCGAACAGACCCGCCAGACCATGCGCAACGTGGTGGCGATCCTTGAAGAAGCCGGTTACGAATTGAAAGATGTCGTGCGCGTCGGCGTGTGGCTGGAAGACCCGCGGGACTTCTGGAGTTTCAACAAGGTCTTCGGTGAGTACTTCACCCCGGAACACGCCCCGGCGCGGGCTTGCGTGCAGGCCAATATGATGGTCGATTGCAAGGTGGAGATCGATTGCGTGGCGTACAAGAAGAAGTAAAGATGATCGCCCTGTTTGTGAGGCATGGGTTTCCTGTGGTGAGGGGGCTTGTCCCCCGCTGGAGTGCGCAGCGCTCCCGCTTTTTTTGGGGCCGCTTCGCAGCCCAGCGCGAGCAAGCTCGCTCACCACAACAGCTCGCTCACCACAGGTTGATCGCCCGCTTTGAGCATTTATGAGACCGAAACTGCCATGACCGAAGACACCATCAAACGCCGCGCCAAAGGCCTGGACCGTGCATTCGATATCCTCGATTTTCTCAAGGAAATCGGCCAGCCCCTGCGCCCGAATGATATTGCCAGCGGCATCGGCAGCCCCAAGTCCACCGTCTATGAACTGGTGGCGTCGCTGCTTGAGCGGCGCATCCTGGAAACGGTAGGCAAGGACGGTCACGTCTACCTCGGCCGCCAGCTGTATTTTCTCGGCCAGGCGCACCTGCGTCATTTCGACCTGACCCGCGAGGCCGATCACGCCCTGCAGGAGATCGTCAGCCAGACCCACGAAACTGCGCAGATGTGCCTGCTCAACGGGCGCAAATACACGGTGGCGCTGATGCGTGAGGGCGAGCGGCATTTCCGTATTTCTTCGGACATCGGCGAAAACGCTCCCATCCCGTGGACCGCCTCCGGGCGCCTGTTGCTGGGGCACTTGAGCGACCAGCAGATCATCGACCTGATCGATCACGATGACTTCATCCTTCCGGACGGCCAGCGCCTGCCGCTGGACACCTTCCTGGCGCAAATCCGTCAGGCCACCCTCGATGGCTTCTTTTCCTTCGACAGCGTGGCCGACACCTTTACCCATTGCTTTGCCGCCCCGGTGCGGGACGCGCAAGGCATCAGCATCGCGACGCTGTGCATCGTCGCCCCACGCGCCGATGCCACAAAAAACTACAACGACTATCGCCGGGTGTTGATCGACAGCGCCAACAACCTGGCCCGGCGTATCAACGAATAGGAGTTTTCCATGTCTGCCATCAATGCCGTTGAAAAGGGCGCCGCCGCCGTTGGGGCCCACCTGGTCCGTGACGTCAGCCTGCCTGCCCTGGTGCTGCACCGTGACGCCCTGGCACACAACATCCGCTGGATGCAGGACTTCGTCAGCAACAGCGGCGCGCAGCTGGCGCCCCATGGCAAGACCAGCATGATGCCGGCGCTGTTTCAGCGCCAGATCGAAGCGGGCGCCTGGGGCATCACCCTGGCCAATGCCGTGCAGACCCGTGCCGCCTATGCCGGTGGCGTGCGTCGCGTGCTGATGGCCAACCAACTGGTAGGCGCGCCGAACATGGCGTTGATTGCTGACCTGTTGGCCGACAAGGACTTCGACTTCCACTGCATGGTCGATCACCCGGACAACGTCGCCGACCTGGGCCTGTTCTTCGCCGCCCGTGGCCTGCGCCTGAACGTGATGATCGAATACGGCGTGGTCGGCGGTCGTTGCGGCTGCCGCAGCGAGCAGGAAGTGCGCGACCTGGCCAAGGCGATCAAGGCCCAACCGGCCCTGGCCCTCACCGGGATCGAAGGCTACGAAGGCGTGATTCATGGCGAACACGCGATCAGCGGCATTCGCGATTTCGCCGCCAGCCTGGTGCGCTTGGCGGTAGACCTGCAGAACAACGGTTCTTTCGACCTGCCCAAGCCCATCGTCACAGCGTCGGGTTCGGCCTGGTATGACCTGATTGCCGAGTCTTTCGAAGAGCAGAACGCTGCTGGCCGCTTCCTCAGCGTATTGCGCCCTGGCAGCTACGTAGCTCATGACCACGGCATCTACAAAGAGGCGCAATGCTGCGTGCTCGACCGTCGCAGCGACCTCAGCGAAGGCCTGCGCCCAGCGCTGGAAGTCTGGGCTCATGTGCAATCGTTGCCCGAGCCGGGCTTTGCAGTGATCGCCCTGGGCAAACGTGATGTGGCCTACGACGCCGGTTTGCCGGTGCCGCTCAAACGCTACAAGGCCGGTATTTTGCCGGCAGAAGGTGATGACGTGGGCACGTGCAAGGTCACCGCGGTGATGGACCAGCATGCGTTCATGACCGTGGCGCCGGGGGTTGAGTTGCGTATTGGCGACATCATTTCGTTCGGTACATCCCACCCTTGTTTGACGTTCGACAAGTGGCAGGTCGGATGCCTGGTGGATGAGCAGTTGCAGGTGATCGAATCCCTGGAAACCCGATTCTGAGTGTAAAGCCATGACCCGCTTGTCCCCACGCATCGCCCTGATCGGCGAATGCATGATCGAACTGCAACACCGCGCCGACGGCAGCCTGCACCAGAGCTTCGGCGGCGACACTTTAAATGCGGCGGTGTACCTGCGCCGCGAACTGGGCGACACCGGCAGCGTCGACTACGTCACCGCCCTGGGCGATGACAGCTTCAGCGATGCCATGTGCCAGCAATGGGCACAGGAAGGCCTGGGCCTGGAAAGGGTCCAGCGCCTGCCCGGACGCCTGCCGGGTTTGTACTGCATCCAGACCGACGCCAATGGCGAACGCAAATTCCTCTACTGGCGCAACGAAGCCGCCGTGCGTGACTGTTTCACCACGCCCGCCGCCGAGCCGATCCTGGCCGCTTTGCCGGACTACGACGTGGTGTATTTCAGCGGCATCACCCTGGCGGTGTTGGGTGATATCGGCCGTGAGCGTTTGCTGCAAACCCTGGTCGAGACCCGTCGGCGAGGGGGCAAGGTGGTGTTCGACAACAACTATCGGCCGCGTCTGTGGGCCAGTGTGGACGCGGCGCGCGCGGCGTATCACCGTGTGTTGGCCGAGGTGGATATCGCCTTGCTGACCGAGGACGACGAGCGTGCGTTGTTTGGTTATGCCGACAGCGAGCAGGTGTTCGCGGCGTATCCGGGGATTGAAGAAGTGGTGCTCAAGCGCGGGGCGGATGAATGTCTGATCCGTTGCAACGGCGAGCACTTTGCGGTCCCGGCGCTGAAGGTGGAAAAGGTGGTGGACACGACAGCGGCGGGGGATTCGTTCAGTGCGGCGTATTTGGCGGGGCGGCTCAAGGGCGGTTCGCCAGAGGAAGCCGCTTTGGCTGGTCATCGGCTGGCCAGTCGGGTCATCCAAGTGCCTGGCGCACTCATCTCCAAAGTGTAAACCGAACCCTTGTGGTGAGCGGGCTTGCCCCGCGCAGGGCAAGCCTGCTCACCACAAAAGGTAGGTTTGGCACCGGTTTATCAGTCGCGGTAAAACACCTGCACCAAGTGATACCCGAACTTGCTCTTGATCGGCCCGTGAACCACCTTCACCGGCTTCTTGAAGATCACCGCATCAATCGCCCCCACCATCTGCCCCGGCCGCACTTCACCCAAGTCGCCGCCACGTTTGCCGGACGGGCAGGTGGAGTACTTCTTGGCCAGCACATCAAAGGCTTCACCCTTGGCGATGCGCTGCTTGAGTTGTTCGGCTTCTTCGCTGGTTTTCACCAGGATATGACGGGCTTGGGCTTTCATTGATCTCTACCAGGTGTGCGACGGCGCGCGATTATGCCTGAACTCATGCGTCGACGCTGATCATGCTACGGATTTTGGTGGCCAGCAGGTCGATGGAGAACGGCTTGGCGACCATGTCCATGCCGTCCTCCAGGAATCCCTGGCGTTCGGCGGCTTTTTCGGCATAACCGGTCATGAACAAGACGCGCAAGCCAGGCCGGTGTTGGCGGGCAATCTCCGCCAATTGCCGGCCATTCATGCCCGGCAGGCCAACATCGGTGACCAACAAGTCGACGCGCAGGTCCGACTCCAGCAGCGGAAGTGCCGCCCGCGCATCCGCCGCCTGGTGCGCGGTGTAGCCCAGTTCGTCGAGCACATTGACCACCAGCATGCGCACTGCCGGGTCGTCTTCGACCACCACCACCGCTTCGCCGGCCAGGGCCACCGGTGCTTCACCGAGGCTGGCAGGTAAACTGCTTTCCAGCGCCGTGCCATACAGGCGCGGCAGGTACAGACGTACGCACGTGCCTTGGCCCGGCTCGCTATGAATGGTCACATGACCACCGGACTGCTGGGCAAACCCGTAGATCATCGACAGCCCCAGGCCAGTGCCCTGGCCGATGGGTTTGGTGGTGAAGAACGGGTCGAACGCCTTGGCCAGGATTTTCGGCGCCATGCCGGTGCCGTTGTCGCACACGCCGAGCATCACGTAGTCGCCGGCCTTGACCGGTTCAAGGGTGGTGATGTCGGTGCCGTCCAGGTAACTGTTGGCGGTTTCGATCAGCAGTTCGCCGCCGTCGGGCATGGCGTCGCGCGCGTTGATCACCAGGTTGAGCAGGGCGTTTTCCAGTTGGCTGGCGTCGGTGTTCACCGGCCAGATGTCGCGACCCAGTTGCACCTTGAGCCCGATGTGCGCGCCTTTGGTGCGACGGAACAAGTCTTCCAGGGAGGCGACCAATTGGTTCGGGTCCAGCGGGCGTCGGTCCAGCGACTGACGGCGCGAGAACGCCAGCAACCGATGGGTGAGAGCGGCCGCGCGATGGGCGGAGGACACGGCGGCATCGGTAAAACGGCCGATCTCGTCACTGCGCCCGGCGGCGATGTAGCGCTGCATCAGGTCCAGGCTGCCGATGATACCGGTGAGCATATTGTTGAAGTCATGGGCAATGCCACCGGTGAGCTGGCCCACGGCTTCCATCTTCTGCGCATGGCGCAACGCGTCTTCGGCACGCTCACGCTCGTACATCTCGTTTTGCAGGCGCTGATTGGCTTCGGCCAGGGCCTGGGTGCGCTGGGCCACGCGTTCTTCAAGGTTTTCGTTGAGGTGGCGCAGGGCTTCTTCGGTGAGTTTGCGTTCGGTCTCGTCGATCACGAAGATGTAGAAACCATTGACTGAACCGTCATTGCTGAACCGCGGCAGGTACTTCATCAACGCATGGCGCGGACGGCCATCGTGGTGCGGAGTGATGGTCATGAAGCTGCAGGCCTTGCCCTTGAGCGCGGCGGCGATCTTGTCTTCACGCCCGGCGTACACCTCGTCGCCGAGCACTTCGCGGATGGTCTTGCCGTACAGCTCCTGGGGCGTCATGCCGTACCATTCCAGGTACGCGCTGTTGTTCAGGCGAAAGCGCTGTTCATGGTCGACATAACCGATCAACACCGGCATGGCGTTGATGATCAGTTGCAACTCGGTCTGGCTCTGACGCAAGGCCTGCTCGGTGTTCTTGCGCTCGGTGAGGTCCAGCGCGGCCCCGAGGAAACGTGCCGGGCGGCCTTGATGATCCTTGTAGCAACGGCCACGGGCGAACACCCAGCGTACCTGGCCGTCGGCTTGCAGCAAGCGATACTCCTCGGCGTACTCGGTGCCAAAGGTGATGCAGTGCTTGATGCTGCGCGCCACCATGCCACGGTCTTCCGGGTGCACGCCGTGCAGGTAATCGCTGATCGGCAACGAACGCGCATCGCTGGGGTCGACGCCGTGCAAGTAGGCGAAGTGCGCGTCGGCGATGAAGCGGTCTTCGCCGATGTCCCAATCCCAGGTGCCTACCGCGTCGGTGGCGGCCAAGGCCAACTGCAAGCGTTGTTCGGTGTTGTGTTGGGCCTTGCGGCGTTCGTTGGTTTCGATGGCGGTGACCAGAATCCCGGCCACACGGGCGCTTTCATCGCGGATCGGGCTGTAGGTCAGGTCCAGCCAGATTTCCGTGTCGCGATTGTTGCGTTGCAGCACGAACCGCTGCTCGCTGAAGGTGCGCACCTGGCCGCTGAGCACGGCGTCGTAGATCGGCGCGGTAAAGCTTTCCAGCTCCGGCCAGGTCTGATGCGCCGGCTGGCCCATCGCTTCAGGGTGTTTGTTGCCGGCGAGTTGGGCGAAGCCGTCGTTGTAGAGCTGCGTGAGCTGGCTGCCCCACAGCAGGAGCATCGGCATCGGCGAGTGGACGACAATATCCACGGCGGTGCGCAGGCTTTGCGGCCAATCACTGGCCTCACCGAGCGGGCTTTGCGCCCAGTCCAGCCGCGCAATCAATGCAGCGGCTTCGCTACCGGTGGATGTTCCAATCATGAAAAAGCCCTGAGCGTAACGCTTTGAAAGATGACAACACCCATTATCCCGTGACTTGGGAATGGGTGACTACCCCCGAAAAATAGCATGCATTCGGGGTTTGTCTTCAAATGAGTGCGTCAGCGCTGAAACCTTTCATCCGTTCGCCAGTTCAGGCCGGTCGCGAAACTGCTCCAGCGCCTGCGGGTTGGCCAGGGCGTCGGTGTTCTTCACCGGCTCACCGTGCACCACATTGCGCACCGCCAATTCGACGATCTTGCCGCTGATGGTGCGGGGGATATCGGTGACAGCGAGGATCTTCGCCGGCACATGGCGCGGTGTGGTGTTGGCGCGGATCACCTGGCGGATCTGCTGCTCCAGCGCGTCGTCCAACTCGACACCCTCGTTGAGGCGTACGAACAGCACCACGCGCACGTCGTCCTGCCAGCGTTGGCCGATGGCCAGGCTTTCCTGCACCTGTGGGACTTTTTCCACCTGGCGATAAATCTCGGCCGTGCCGATCCGCACGCCGCCGGGGTTGAGCACCGCGTCGGAGCGCCCGTGGATCAGCAGGCTGCCGTTGGGACGCTGTTCGGCGTAGTCCCCCTGAGCCCATACACCGGGAAACTGGCTGAAATACGAAGCGCGCAGTTTTTTTCGCTCTGGGTCATTCCAAAGCCCAATCGGCATGGCCGGGAAATGCCGAGTGCACACCAGCTCGCCTTTTTCGCCGACCAACGGCTGGCCCTGGTCGTCCCACACCTCAATGGCCATCGCCAGGCTCTTGCACTGCATTTCACCGCGACGCACCGGCAGCACCGGGTTGCCGATCACAAAGCAGGAGACGATATCGGTGCCGCCAGACATGGAGGAAAGGCACAGCTCGCCCTTGATTTCGCGGTACACGTAGTCGTAGCTCTGCGGCGACAGGGGCGAACCGGTCGAAATCAAGCCTTTGAGACTGCTCAGGTCGTGGCTCAGGCGCGGTTGCAAGCCGGCCTTTTCCAAGGTGGCGAGAAACTTGGGGCTGGTGCCGAACACGCTGATCTTCTCGGCATCGATCAGGTCGATCAAACGCTCGGGCCCCGGATGAAACGGCGAACCGTCATACAGCACCGCCGTGGCGCCGATGGCCAGTACCGACACCAGCCAGTTCCACATCATCCAGCCGCAGGTGGTGTAGTAGAACAGGCAGTCCTCGCGGGACAGGTCGGCATGCAGGCCGTGTTCCTTGAGGTGGGTGAGCAGCACGCCGCCGGTGCCGTGGATGATGCACTTGGGCACGCCGGTGGTGCCGCTGGAATAGAGGATGTACAGCGGATGGTCGAACGGCACCGCGACGAATTCAGGCGCGCCGCCGGGCTGGTAGAAGTCCTGCCACAGCGCGACGCGGGCGTGGGTTTGATAGTCCTCGATCCTTGCCTGGTGCCGCGCGTACGGCACGACGATCAACTGCTCCAGGGACGGCAGGCGTTCGAGGATTTCATTGAGCTTGGCGGTCTGGTCGATGGTTTTGCCGGCATAACGATAACCGGCGCAAGTGATCAGCACCTTGGGTTCGATCTGGCCGAACCGGTCGATCACGCCCTGGGTGCCGAAGTCCGGCGACGAACATGACCAGATCGCGCCCAGGCTGGTGGTGGCAAGCATGCCCACCAGGGTTTGCCAGGTGTTGGGCATGCAGGCCGCGACGCGGTCACCCTGCACGACACCGGCCGCCCGCAGGCTGCTTTGCAGGCCGGCGACATGGGCCGCCAGTTCGGCGTAGGTCAATTGCTCGCGCTGGCCGTCTTCACCGAGGGCGACCACGGCGGGGTGATCGTCGCGACGGCGCAACAGGTGCTCGGCGAAGTTCAGGGTCGCGCCGGGAAACCATTGGGCGCTGGGCATCTCGGCGTCTTCGATCAGCACCGCCGTGGGCGGATTGCGAAATTGCACGTCGAAGTATTCCACGATCGCCCGCCAGAAATCCGCGCGCTGGTCGATGCTCCACTGGTGCAGCGCCGGGTAGTTGCTCAGCTGCACGCTGTAGCGCTGGTTGATGTAGCGCCGGAACTGGTCCATCCGCGTGTGGACGATGCGTTCCGGGGAGGGTTGCCAGAGGATCTCGGACATAGTGGGCCTCTTGTTATTGTGCCAGCCAGCCGCCGTCGATATTCCACGCGGCGCCGCGCACCTGGCTGCCGGCTTCGCTGCACAAAAACAGCACCAACTCGCCCAATTGCGGCGGCGTGACAAACTCCAGGGACGGCTGCTTCTCCGCCAGCAGATCATGCTGCGCCTGTTGCGGGTCAACGCCGGCGGCGGCACGGTCATCAATCTGCTTCTGCACCAGCGGCGTCAGCACCCAGCCGGGGCAGATGGCGTTGCACGTCACGTTGCTGGTGGCGGTTTCCAGGCCGACGACCTTGGTCAAGCCAATCACACCGTGTTTGGCGGCTACATACGCCGCCTTGCCCACCGAACCGACCTGGCCATGCACCGAGGCGATATTGACAATACGTCCCCAGCCCTTGGCCTTCATGCCCGGCAAGCTCAAGCGTGTGCTGTGGAACACCGACGACAGGTTGATCGCAATGATCGAGTCCCAGCGCTCCGCCGGGAAGTCTTCCACCGCCGCCACATGTTGAATGCCGGCATTGTTCACCAGGATATCCACGCCGCCGAATTCACGCTCGGCGTAGGCGATCATGTCGGCGATTTGCGCCGGGTCGCTGACGTCCGCCGGGTGATGGCCGACCTTGCCGCCGAACGCCTGTACCTGGGCGATCACCGCGCTGGCGTCGCCGAAGCCGTTGAGGATCAGGTTGGCGCCGGCCTTGGCCAGGCTCAAGGCAATGCCTAAGCCGATGCCGCTGGTGGAGCCGGTGACCAGGGCGGTCTTGCCGTTCAATGTCGTCATGAAAACCTCACACAATGCCGGTGGCGTAGAAAGTACCGATCACCACGAACACCGCGAGGGTCTTGATGATCGTGATGCCGAAAATATCCTTGTAGGCTTCGCGGTGCGTCAGGCCAGTGACCGCCAGCAGCGTGATCACCGCGCCGTTGTGGGGCAGGGTGTCCATGCCGCCGCTGGCCATGGCCGCGACGCGGTGCAGCACTTCAAGGGGGATATTGGCCGCGTGGGCCGCCGAAATAAAGCTCTCGGACATGGCCGCCAGGGCGATGCTCATCCCACCCGACGCCGAGCCGGTGATACCGGCCAACAGGGTCACGGTAATCGCTTCGTTGACCAGTGGGTTAGGGATGCCCTTGAGCCAGTCCGCCAACACCAGAAAGCCTGGCAGCGAGGCGATCACGGCACCAAAGCCGTATTCGGACGCGGTGTTCATCGCCGCCAGCAACGCACCGCTGACCGCGCTTTTGCTGCCTTCGGCGAGTTTGCTCTGGATGGCCGACCAGCCAAACACCAACACCATGACGATGCCCACCAGCAACGCCGCTTGCACCGCCCAGATCGCGGTGAGCTTGGCGATTTCGGTGGTCACCGGCGTGGTCATGCCTGGCAGGGCGAGGCTGTGGGTCTTGCCGTACCACTGCGGGATCCAGTGGGTGAACAGCAGGTTCATCACGCCCACCAGAATCAGCGGCGACAGCGCGATCCAGGGGTTGGGCAGCGCCAGGTTGTCGGCCGTTTCCGGCTCGTTGCGCAGCTCGGTGCCGTAGCCTTCACCGGCCCGTTGCGCTTTGTTGCGCTGGCGTGCCAGGTACAGCATGCCGGCGCAGAACACGAAGATCGTACCGATCAGGCCCAGCCATGGCGCGGCCCAGGCCGTGGTGTTGAAGAAGGTACTGGGGATGATGTTCTGGATCTGCGGCGTGCCGGGCAGGGCGTCCATCGTGAACGAGAACGCGCCGAGGGCAATGGTCGCCGGGATCAGGCGTTTCGGGATATTGCTCTGGCGGAACATCTCCGCCGCGAACGGGTACACCGCAAACACCACCACAAACAGCGACACGCCGCCGTAGGTGAGCAGGGCGCAGACCAGCACGATCACCAGCATCGCCTGGCGCGTGCCGAGCAGACGGATTGCTGCGGCCACGATGGAGCGCGAAAAGCCCGACAGCTCGATCAGCTTGCCGAACACCGCGCCGAGCAGGAACACCGGGAAATACAGTTTGATAAAGCCGACCATCTTCTCCATGAACACCCCGGTAAAGGCAGGCGCGACGGCGGACGGGTCGGTAAGCAGGACAGCGCCGAGGGCGGCGATGGGGGCAAACAGGATAACGCTATAGCCACGGTAGGCAGCCAGCATCAGCAACGCGAGCGCTGCCAGGGCAATGATCACACTCATGGTGTGTCTCCATCGGATTGTTATTTTTGTGGGGTGTTGCTGTAGGAAGGGGCTATAGCGAGATGTGTGCCAAAACCATAACTTGTTGATATGTATGAAATATTTTTAGTTTTACAGCGAATTTCTCGAATGCTGTCTCGATTTTGAGACAAGTGGAAATCAAATGTGGGAGCTGGCTTGCCTGCGATAACGGTGTTTCAGTCACCCATGACTCTGCTGAACCACCGCTATCGCAGGCAAGCCAGCTCCCACAATAGTTCATCTATATATTGAGATTTAAGTCTCTTTATTGAGACTGCTCTATCCCCAACGCCACCATCTTCTTGTACAACGTCGACCGCCCAAGCCCCAGTTGCTTGGCCGCCTCCACCACATTGCCCTCATACGCCTTCAACGCTGCCGTGATGATCTGCCGATCAAACCGCTCCCGCGCCGCGTTGAAACTTTCCCCCTCCACCGTCGCGACGACACTGTTACGCGCCACCGGCGTAAAGGTACCAATCGCCGCCCGTATTTCCCTGGCATTCAGCACCAGGTCATCACTCAGCAGCGCCGCGCGTTCCAACACATTGCGCAGCTCTCGGATATTTCCCGGCCACGCGTGCTGTGCCAGCAGGGCCAGTGCCTCACGGTCCAGTTCATGCTGGCTACGCAACTCTTCAAGAATCGCCTCGCTCAGCGCCGGAATATCCTCCAGCCGCTCACGCAGCGGCGGCACCTGGATCGGCAGCACATTCAGCCGGTAATACAAGTCGGCGCGAAATTCACCGCGTTTGATCGCCGCTTCAAGATCCATGGACGTGGCCGCGATCACCCGCACATCGCTGTGCAGCATCTCGTTGGAGCCCACCGGCTCGAATTCCTTCTCCTGCAACACCCGCAGCAATTTGCTTTGCAGCGGCAGCGGCATGTCGCCGATTTCATCGAGGAACAGCGTGCCGCCCTGGGCAATCTGGAATTTGCCCGCACGACCCTTGCGGTCGGCGCCGGTAAACGCGCCCGGTGCGGTGCCGAAGAACTCGGCCTCCAGCAGGTCAGCGGGAATCGCTGCACTGTTGATGCTGACAAAGGCCTTATGCGCACGGCTCGACGCGCCGTGAATCGCCTGGGCCAGCAATTCCTTGCCGGTGCCGGTCTCGCCCAGCAGCAACACCGGCGACTCGGCGCTGGCACTGCGCCGCGCCCGGCGTTTGACTTCGAGGCTGGCGGCGCTGGTGCCGATAAAGTGCGCGAAGTTGTATTTGCTCTGGCGTGAACGCAGCAATGAGCGTGTCGAGGCCAACTCCTGCTGCATGCTCAGGTAGCGCTCGATCAGCGGTGACAGGTTGCGCAGTTCATCGAACAACGCAAAGCCAATCGCGCCGATCACCGCGCCGGCATCGTTGTGGATCGGCAAACGCATCACCACCAGCGGGCCTTTGGGCGTGTCCTGGATGTCCAGCAGGATCGGCTGATCATTGCGCACCACTTGGCGCAACAGGCTGTTGGAAATCACCTGCTCGCAGGGCTGGCCGATGGCTTCGTCGGCGCTTTTCAGGCCAAAGCGCTTGGCGTAGCGCTCGTTCATCCACACGATGTTCGCGTCGCGGTCGACAATCACCGTGCCTTCGCTGGACTGCTCGATGATCTCGAACAGCGACTGGATGGCCAGGCCGCGAACCTGTTGGTAATCCGTGAGGCTGGTGCTCATGAGGATAATCCGCAGGCGGCCGCCAGCAATTCCTGGGTGTAGGGATGCTGCGGCGCATCAAACACCCGATGGCTCGCGCCAGCCTCAACGACCTTGCCGTCCTTGATCACGATCATGTCGTGGGCCATCGCGCGCACCACCGCCAGGTCATGGCTGATGAACAGGTAAGTCAGGCCGTATTTCTCCTGCAGTTCACGCAGCAGCGCCACCACTTGCTTCTGCACGGTGCGGTCGAGGGCCGAGGTGGGTTCGTCGAGCAGCATCAGCGCCGGCTTGAGCACCAAGGCGCGGGCGATGGCAATGCGTTGGCGCTGGCCGCCGGAAAACTCATGGGGGTAGCGGTGACGGCTGGCGGGGTCGAGGCCCACATCCTTGAGCACCTGCACCACTTGCGCGTCGCGGTCGGCCAGGCTGCACGGCGCGTGCACTTCCAGGCCTTCGCTGATGATCTGCTCCACGGTCATGCGTGGGCTGAGGCTGCCGTAAGGGTCCTGGAACACCACCTGCATCTGCTTGCGCCATGGGCGCATCTGCTGGTTATTCAGCGGGTCGAGGGCTTCACCCTGGAAGCGGATGCTGCCGGTGGAGTCCAGCAGTCGCAGGATCGCCTGGCCCAGGGTGGATTTGCCCGAGCCGGACTCACCGACAATCCCCAGGGTTTTGCCACGTTGCACGCTGAGGCTGATGCCGTCCACTGCACGCAGGTAGGTCTTGCGCCGAAACAAGCCGCCGCCGAGGGGGAATTGCACGCTCAGGTCGTCTACCTGCAACACGGTTTCGCGCTCATCGCTGCACAGCGCATCACCGTCCGGCTCGGCATCCAGCAGCAATCGGCTGTAAGGATGTTGCGGCGCATTGAACAGGCTCTGGCAGTCGGCCTGCTCGACAATCTCACCCGCGCGCATCACGCACACGCGCTGGGCAATGCTGCGCACCAGGTTGAGGTCGTGGCTGATCAGCAGCAGCGACATGCCCAGGCGTTGTTGCAGGGACTTGAGCAGCAGCAGGATCTTGCGCTGCACGGTCACGTCCAACGCGGTGGTCGGTTCGTCGGCGATCAGCAGTTCCGGCTCGCAGGCCAGGGCCATGGCGATCATCACGCGCTGGCGTTGCCCGCCGGACAGTTGATGGGGATAGGCCTTGAGCCGTTCCTGGGGTTTCTGAATGCCAACCAGGTCAAGCAATTCGAGGATGCGCGCCTGGGCCGCCTTGCCTCCCAGGCCCTTGTGCAACAGCAGGGTTTCACCGATCTGCTTTTCGATACTGTGCAACGGGTTCAGGGAGGTCATCGGCTCCTGGAAGATCATCGCAATACGGTTGCCGCGCAGCTTCTGCAGGGTCGCCGCCGATGCGCCAATCAGCTCCTGGCCGCGGTAACGGATAGAGCCGGTGGTTTCGGTGCCGGCTTCGGGCAGCAATTGCAGGATCGAGTGGGCGGTCACCGACTTGCCCGAGCCCGACTCGCCCACCAGCGCCAGGCACTCGCCGGGGCGTACGTCCAGGCTCAGGTTGCGCACCACGGTCTGGCCGCTGAAGGCGACGCTGAGGTCGCGGATTTCGATCAGGTTCATAGGCGGTCACTCATGAGCGTGGGTCGAAGGCATCACGCAATGCCTCGCCGATAAACACCAGCAGCGACAGGATCAGCGCCAGTGTGAAGAACGCCGTCAGGCCCAGCCAGGGCGCTTGCAGGTTCTGCTTGCCCTGGGCAATCAGCTCGCCCAGGGAGGCGCTGCCTGCCGGCATGCCGAAACCGAGGAAATCCAGGGCGCTCAGGGTAGAAATCGCGCCGGTCAGGATGAACGGCAGGTAGCTCAAGGTCGCGGTCATGGCATTGGGCAGGATATGCCGGCGAATGATCTTGCCATCACCCAAACCCAAGGCCCGTGCGGCCTTGACGTATTCCAGGTTGCGCCCGCGCAGGAACTCGGCGCGCACCACGTCCACCAGGGCCAGCCAGGAAAACAGCGCCATGATCCCCAGCAGCCACCAGAAATTGGGCTCGACAAAACCGGACAGGATGATCAGCAGGTACAGCACCGGCAGCCCGGACCACACCTCCAGCACGCGCTGGCCAATCAAATCCACCCAGCCGCCGTAATAACCCTGCAACGCACCGGCTGCAATACCGATGGCGGCGCTGATCGCGGTGAGCGCCAGGGCAAACAGGATCGACACCCGCGCACCAAAGATCACCCGCGCCAACACATCCCGCGACTGATCATCGGTGCCCAGCCAGTTCACCGCCGAGGGCGGGCTGGGGGCAGGGCGGGTCAGTTCGTAGTTGGGCGTGTCGTCGCTGAACGGGATCGGCGGGAACAGCATCCAGCCGCCGTCCTGCTCGATCAGCTTTTTCACGTAGTCACTGCGGTAGTCAGCCTGGAAGGGCAACTGGCCGCCGAACTGTTGTTCGGTGTAACGCTTGAACACCGGGAAATACAGTTCGTTCTTGAAACTCAGCACCAAGGGTTTGTCGTTGGCGATCAACTCACCGCCGAGGGTCAGGATAAACAGGCCGATAAACAGCCACAGCGACCACCAGCCACGGCGGTTTTTCTTGAAGCGCTCGAAACGGCGGCGCGCCACCGGAGACAGGTTAAGCATCAGGCGTTCCTCGCGGCAAAGTCGATACGCGGGTCCACCAGGGTGTAGCAGAGGTCACCGATGAGTTTTATCAAGAGGCCGAACAAGGTGAAGATAAACAACGAACCGAACACCACCGGATAATCGCGGGAGACGGCGGCTTCGTAGCTCATGCGGCCCAGGCCATCCAGGGAGAAGATCACCTCGATCAGCAGGGAACCGGCGAAGAACACGGCGATGAATGCCTGGGGAATCCCCGAGATCACCAGCAACATCGCGTTACGGAACACATGGCCGTACAACACGCGCCGTTCGCTCAGGCCCTTGGCACGGGCGGTCACCACATACTGGCGCGTGATTTCATTCAAGAACGAGTTCTTGGTGAGGATGGTCAGCGTGGCAAACCCGCCGATGACCAGCGAGGTGACCGGCAATACGAGGTGCCAGAAATAGTCGGCAATCTTGCCCACGGTGCTGAGTTCTTCGAAGTTCTCCGACACCAGCCCGCGCACCGGGAACCAGTTCAGCGACGTGCCCCCGGCAAACACCACGATCAGGAACATCGCAAACAGGAACGCGGGCATCGCATAGCCGATGACAATCGCGGTGCTGCTCCATACATCAAAGCTGCTGCCGTGGCGCACCGCCTTGCGAATCCCCAAGGGGATCGACACCAGGTAGGTGATCAGCGTTGCCCACAGGCCGAGGGAGATGGTCACCGGCATCTTTTCCAGGATCAGGTCGATCACCGTCTTGCCGCGAAAGAAGCTGTTACCAAAGTCCAGTTGCGCGTAGCTCTTGAGCATCAGCCACAAGCGCTCCGGTGCCGGCTTGTCGAAGCCGTATTGTTTTTCGATGTCTGCGATCAACTTCGGGTCCAGGCCACGGCTGGCGCGGGAGCCGCCGCTGATGCCTTCGCCGGAGGAACCACCGACGCCACCGCCGCCAATGCCTTGCAAATGGGCAATGGCTTGCTCGACCGGGCCGCCGGGCGCGGCTTGTACGATCACGAAATTCACCAGCAGGATGATCACCAGCGTCGGGATGATCAGCAGCAGGCGCCGCACGATATAGGCAAACATCAGCGCGCACCTCCGCGTTTTTTCAACTCAGCGTTCATTTGTTCGTTGGTCAGGGGCGTGGGGCTGATTTCCCACCAGGTTTCCAGGGCTTCGTCGTTTTTCGCCTCGATGGCCGGGCGGCCGAAGCGGTTCCACCACGCGGCGGACGTGCCGGGCGGGTAGTAGTTGGGAATCCACAGGTAATTCCATTGCAGCACCCGGTCCAGCGCGTGGGCGTAGGTGAGCATCTGCGCCTGGTTGTCGGCCTTGACCAAGCCCTTGATCAGGCTGTCGACGGCCGGGTCCTTGAGCACCATATAGTTGTTGGCGCCGGGATCGAACGCGGCGGCCGAGCCGAAGTAGTTGTACAGCTCCATGCCGGGCGAGGTGGTGACCGGAAAACCGGTGACGATCATGTCGTAGTCCCGTGCCATCACGCGGTTCACATACTGGGAGGAGTCGATACGACGGATATTCAGGGTGATACCGATTTGCGCCAGGTTGCGCTTGTACGGCAGCAGCAGGCGTTCCATGCCGCTTTGGGCATTAAGGAAAGTGAATTCCAGCGGTTCGCCCTCGGCATTCACCAGTTTGTCGCCGTCCGGTTTCCAGCCGGCTTCCTCCAGCAAGGCCAGGGCCTGCAATTGCTTGTCGCGGATCATGCCGCTGCCGTCGGTGACCGGCGCCTTGAACACCTGGGTGAACACTTCGTCCGGTACCTGGCCGCGCAAGGGTTCAAGAATCGCCAGTTCTTCCGGGGTCGGCGGCTGGCTGGCCGCCAGCGGGCTGTTGGAGAAGAAGCTCTGCTGGCGGATGTACATGTTGCGCATCATCTGTCGGTTGGCCCATTCGAAGTCCCACAGCATTGCCAGGGCCTGGCGCACGCGGCGGTCCTTGAACATCGGTTTTTGCACATTGAACACATAACCCTGGGCCGGTTGCGGCATTTCCTTGGCCAGGTGCGCGCGTTGCAGGCGACCGTCATCCAGGGCCGGGCCGTTGTAGCCGATGGAGTAACCGGTGGCGGAAAACTCGCGGTTGAAATCGTAGGCACCGCCGCGCAATACCTGGCGGGCCACTTCGGTGTCGCCGAAGTACTCCAGGCTCAGGTGATCGAAGTTATACAGGCCACGGCTGACGGGCAGGTCCTTGCCCCACCAGTTCGGATCGCGGGTAAAGGTGATGGTGCTGCCGGAGTCGATCTTGCTGACTTTATAGGGGCCGCTGCCCAGAGGCGCTTCATAGCCGCCGCCATTGGCGAAGTCGCGGGTCTTCCACCAGTGTTCCGGGAAGACCGGCAGGGTGGCGATGTCCAGGGGCAGGGTGCGGTTTTCATTGCTGGAGAAATCGAAACGCACTTGGCGTTCGCCCTCGACTTCGACGTGCTTGACGTCGGCAAACAGGGTGCGAAAGCGCAGGCTGCCTTGGGTCATCAGCAGGTCGAAGCTGTAGCGCACATCTTCGGCGGTGATGGCCTTGCCGTCGGCAAAGCGGGCCTTGGGGTTGAGGAAAAAACGCAGCGACAGGCCGTCGTCGGCGCGCTCCATCTTTTCGGCCACCAGGCCGTAAACGGTGTAGGGCTCGTCCAGGGAACGCTGGGCCAGGGGCGCATACAGCCAGCCGTCGACCTGAGAGACGCCGATGCCTTTGTCGATATAGGGCAGCACGTGGTCAAAGCGCCCGATCTCGATGGCCGAGCGGCGCAGGCTGCCGCCCTTGGGGGCGTTCGGGTTGGCATAGTCAAAATGGGTAAAGCCGGCGGGGTACTTGGCCGGTTCGCCGTACACGGTCAGGTACGGTTGAGGTGCCGCGATCACGGCGGTGCTGGCCAGCAGCAGGGCCAGGGTCGAACTCAAAATGTAGGAAAAAGCCAATCGCATTGTCAGCCTTGAACGCCGTGTGAAGTAGAAAAGGGATTTGTACGCTAACGGCATCAGCGTCGCCAGTCATCACATGCACAACGGCCCACCAAAAGGCGGGCCGTTGTTTAAAGCATCAGCGCAGACTGGATCAGTCCTGGCGGCTGGTGACTTCCAGCAGATGGTAGCCGAACTGGGTTTTCACAGGGCCTTGCACGGTATTGACCGGGGCGCTGAAGACGACAGTGTCGAATTCCTTGACCATCTGGCCTGGACCGAACGAACCCAGGTTGCCGCCGTCGCGGCTGGACGGGCAGCTGGAGTTGGCTTTGGCGATCTCTGCGAAATCGGCGCCGCCTTCGATTTGGGCCTTGAGTTCGTTGCACTTGTCTTCAGTGGAAACGAGGATGTGACGGGCGGTGGCTTTGGCCATGGGAAGTAACTCCTTGAATGAAAAGGGTGAGCCTACCGGATTCAGGCGGTTATTTCCTGGCAAAGTTCCCGCCGATTGCCTGAGTGGTTCAACTGCGGGCCATGGCGCCACTGCGGGTCAGCCATTCGATAAACAGCGCAAACAGCTCGGCCTGGGAATTGATCGCCAGCTTGGTGTACAGATTCTTACGGTGCATGCGCACGGTTTCCGGCGAAATGCCCAGCACTTGCGCGGTGGATTTCACCGAATGCCCGCGCAGGATCAAGTGCGCGATCTCACGTTCACGAACGGTCAATACGCCGCTGCCAAATTCCATGAACGCGGCTTCAATCTGCTGATGGGCCTGGGTCTGGGTGAAGGCGTCGTCGCTGATCACTTTGGTCAGGCCACCGCTCGTGCCGAAACGGCGCAGTAATTCGCGGACCATGGCCTGGGTGGCTTTCTGCAGGGCCAGTTGTGGCTCAGTGAATTGGCCGGCGCTCAGCCCCTGGAACATGCACAGCGAGATCTTGCTCTGCGGGCACAGGTCGACAATGTAGTAGCTCTCCTGGGCGCCGCCGCTGCGCAGGTAATAGGTCTTGTAGTACTCGCTGTTGAAAAAGTCGTCCGGGGCAATCTCGGCCAAGTGGTAGAAACCTTCGGCCAGGCCTTTGTCCACTGCCAGGCAGAAGGGATCGAGCAAGTAGCCGCGGGAAAAGTAGCGGTGAATGATCTCGTCCTGGTAGGTCCGGGGAATGCCTTGCTGATACAGCAAGTGCGGCGGCAGGCCCTGGCGTTCCAGGCTGATCATCATCGATTCGATGGGCGTGAGCGTGCAGAGCGCGCTGGCCAGGTGTTCGAGGAACGAAGCCTCGTCCACATGAATAAGCGCCTGGCCCAGGGCGTGGTGCCAGGCTTCCAGTTGCTGCAGGGAGGGGGCAGGGCTGGTGGTTGTCATGACGGCCAGTCTACCCGGCCGTCGATGCCCAAGCCACAACGCCGAGACGGGCTCGGCGCTATAGGTCATCGGCCCTGGTACTCGCCGCTGGCGCGCAGTTCGGCTGCCGTGTCGAGGATGCACTGGCGCAGGGTCTCCACCACTTCATCGACCTGGGCGTGGGTGATGATCAGTGGCGGTGACATCACGTTCAGATGGCCGATGGGGCGCACCAGCAAGCCTTTGGCCTGGGCGCGCAGGTGGATTTTCTCACCGATGTTGACCGCGTCCGGCAACAGCGCCTTGGTGCGTTTGTCCGCCACGAACTCAATGCAGGCCATCAGGCGCTGGCAGCGGATGTCGCCTACCAGGGGCAACTCGGCCAGGGTCTTCAGGCGTTGCTCCAGATACACGCCGACCTCTTCGACATGGGCCAGCAGGTTTTCCCGTTCGATGATTTCGATGTTTTTCAGTGCCGCCACACAACTCACCGGATGCCCGCTGTAGGTGAAACCGTGGGTGAAGCAGCGACCCTTGCCCGGTTCACCGATGACTTGCCAGATTCGCTCCGAGAAAATGCACGCGCCCAGCGGCAGGTAGCCGGAAGTCAGGCCCTTGGCGGTGGTGATGATGTCGGGCTGCATGCCGAACACCTCTTCGGAGGCGAAAAACGCACCGAGGCGCCCGAATGAGGTCACCACTTCATCGGCGACGTACAGCAGGTCATGACGCTGGCAGATTTCCCACATGCGCCGATGGTAGCCCAGCGGCGGAATGATCACGCCGCCGGAACCCATGATCGGCTCAGCGAAGAACGCCGCCACATTGTCCGCGCCGAGGGTGAGGATCTTGTCTTCGAACTCATTCACCAGGAAGTCGAGAAAGTCCGCTTCGCTCATCCCCGCCGGCGCCCGGTAGTAGTTGGGGCAAGAGATGTGGTGGAACAGGTCGCTCATGAAGTCGAATTCCGGCGCGCGGTCAGCGGCCTTGTTACCAATCGACATCGTCAGGAACGTACTGCCGTGGTAGGCGCTGAAGCGCGAGATAATGTGCTTCTTGGTCGGTTTGCCGCGACTGTTCTGATAGAACTGCACCAGTCGGTAGGCCGTGTCCACCGCCGTGGAGCCGCCAGTGGTGAGGAACACATGATCAAGGTCGCCGGGCGCCAGGCTGGCGAGCTTGGCGCAGAGTTCGATGGCGGTGACGTTGGCCATGTCGCAGAACGGGTTGGAGTACGCCAGTTGGCGCACCTGGTTGGCGATGGCGTCGGCCATTTCCTCGCGGCCCAGGCCGATATTCGTACACCACATGCCGCCGACCGCATCCAGGTAACGGTTGCCGTGAGTGTCATAGATGTAGGCGCCGTCGCCCATCGCGATGTTCAACGAGCCTTGTTCACGGTGTTCGTCGAACATGTGGAAGCCGTGCATGTAGTGGGCTTTGTCGGCGGCGTCCAGTTTGTCGTGGTCGAATTGGGCGAAGAAAGCGGGATTTGGCAGAGTCATGGCATTTACCTTCAATGGCTGGGGGTCACTTGCCGGTCTTGACGGCGTTCCAGGTGCGGGTGATCAGGCGTACAGCGGCCGGCGGCTGGCTTTTCTGAGTGAACAGGCGCTGCATCGTCGTCGGGTCGGGGTAGATGGCCGGGTTGTCGCGGATACCGGCATTCACCAAGGGCTTGGCGGCCAGGTTGCTATTGGCGTAGTGGATGGTGTTGCTGACGCCGGCCATGGTGCTGGGCTGAAGGAGAAACTCGATGAACTTGTGGGCGTTGGCCACATGGGGCGCATCGGCGGGGATGTAGAAGTTATCGAACCAGATCAGCGAGCCTTCCTTGGGAATGAAATAGTCCAGCGTGATCTTGGCCCCGGCCTCCGTTGCCCGTGCCTGGGATGTGGCGTAGTCGCCGGACCAAGTGGTGGCAAGACACAGATCACCGTTGGCCAAACCGTTGATGAAACCGCTGGAGTCGAATTTGCGGATGTACGGACGCACTGCCATCAGCACGCCCTGGGCGGCCTTGAGGTCATTTGGGGCGACGCTGTTAGGGTCCAGGCCGAGGTAGGTCAAGGCCAGGGGAATCATGTCGGTCGGTGAGTCCATGAACGTGATGCCGCAATCGGCGAAGCGCGACACCACCTTCGGGTCAAAAATCATCGCCAGGGAGCCGATAGGCGCGTCCGGCATGCGCGCCTTGATCATGTCGACGTTGTAGGTCACGCCATTGCTGCCCCAGGTGTAGGGCGCGGAATAAGTGACGCCGGGGTCGTGGGCTTCCAGGCTTTTCAGCACCAATGGATCAAGGTTCTTCCAGTCGGGTAACTGGGACTTGTCCAGTGGCTGGAAGACGCCGCCCTTGATCAGCAGCGGTACCAGGGAAGCGTTGAGCAGGGCCAGGTCATACCCGGAGCGTCCGGAAAGCAACTTGCCCTGCACGGTTTCGTAGGAGTCGTAGGTGTCGTAGACCACCTTGATCCCCGTGGCTTTCTCGAAATCGGCCAGGGTGGTGTCGCCGATGTAGTCCGCCCAGTTGTAGATGCGCAAGGTATTGCCTGGGTCGTCGGCGGCCTGGCTCAAGGTGGCGGAGGCAAGCAATGCGGCGCTGAACAGGGCGATAAAGGCTTTACGCATGGGGACCCACCTTGAGTTGTGCTTGTTATCAGGCTGAGGGACTGATTGCACTGTCAGGCAGGTGGCCGGTGGGCGCCATACCCCGTTCGGGTAGGGTTCAGCTCAGGACGATGTAGTCGTTCTGCTGGATGATTGGCCGGTGCGGGCCCTGCACCAGATGAATATAGCGACCGCTCACCAGATCAATGGGCAGGCAGTCGTCGATGTCCAGCACCCCATCGGTGTGGGCTTGGGACCAGTGGCGCAGCATCCGTTGCTTGCCTTTGCTCATGGCTTCCTGTTTGTTGCGGGCGACCACCAGCAGGTAGTGGTGGGCTTCACCAAAGCTATTGGACTCGTAACCGCCAAGGTTGATGAAGTACAGGTGATGTGCACCAGCAGCCGGGGCCAGATGGCTCAGTTCGACTGTCCAACCGTCCACGCCCTCCACGGCCATCCAGGCATCGATGTGCACACCCTTGGGACTGCCGAACCAACCGGCGCGTAGTTGCGGGTAGGTCGCTTCCAGCGTGTCCGCGACCGCAAACACCACATCGTGCACTTCAATCTTTGCCCGTGGGTGCTTGCCCCCGAGCATGACGACAAACAGCATTACAGGTTCTTCCAGGTGACTTGGCAGAGGCTAACCTTACTTCGATTGAACCCTTTTGTCCGGTCAATGCCACACTGTTAATCCGCGAACTCATCAGGAGGTTGTCATGCGTACCATTGATCTGGCGGGCGTTCCCGTCCCTGTCATCGGCCAGGGAACCTGGCGCATGGGCGAAAATCCCGACCAGCACCGCGCCGAAGTCGCGGCCTTGCAACTGGGCATCGACGAGGGCATGACCCTGATCGATACCGCCGAAATGTACGGTGAGGGCGGCGCCGAAACGGTCGTCGGCGAAGCCATTCGCGGCAGGCGCGACCAGGTGTTCCTGGTGAGCAAGGTCTACCCGCACAACGCCAGCCACAAGGGCGTGCCCCGTGCCTGTGAAGCCAGCCTCCAGCGCCTGGGCACGGACTACATTGATCTCTATCTGTTGCACTGGCGCGGCCAACACCCCCTTGAGGAAACCGTCGAAGCCTTCGAGCGCTTGCGTGAAGTCGGCAAGATCGGCCGCTGGGGCGTCTCCAATTTCGATGTGGCCGATCTGCAGGAGCTCGCATCCCCGGCGTGCGCCACCAATCAGGTGCTCTACAACATCGAAGAGCGCGGTATCGAATTTGACCTGCTGCCGTGGTGGCAACAGCATCACTTGCCCTTGATGGCGTACTGTCCGATTGCCCAGGGTGGCGAGTTGTTGTCCAGCCCGACCCTCAAGCAGATCGCCCGTCGACATGAGGTCACGCCCGCCCAGGTCTCCCTGGCCTGGGTGTTGCGCCAAGACGGTGTGATCGCGATCCCCAAGGCGGTCACCCCAGAGCACGTGCGGCTCAACGCAGCCGCCGCCAAGCTGGTGCTGGATGAGCACGACCTCGACGCGATTGACCGCGTGTTTGGCGCACCCAAGCGCAAGCACCCTCTGGCGATGGTTTAGCCCGCGGTCAGGAACGACGCCTTCCTTGGCACCGTTCCCTGGTTAATTCGGTTTAACCCGTAACCGGGCTGCGCCAGTCATCGGACCCGGAAGTACCGGACACTTCGTGGGTCCACACGATCTTGCGGTAGGTGAAATACACATCCTCCAGGTGGGTGAAGTGGGCGTTGTCCGGGTCCTGGCAGTTGGGCATGCGTGACTGGATGTCCACGATGGTCGCGCCCTCCAGTTCGATGGTGAAGTAGTGCTCCTGGGTGCCGGCGGACGAGGTGCGCAGCCATTCCAGCCGGCACTTGACCTCTTCGCCGCTGGTCAGTGCGCTGAACAGCAATGGGGAGGATTTATCGAAGACTTTGCTGATCATCATGGGTTTGTGGACCCGCTGGCCGGTGGGCTGGCCGGATTGTGGGTCGCGCGGAATGATCACCTGATGAGCAAACGCCTGGACCAGGATCTGGTCCTCATGGCCTTCCTGGTAAATATTACCTACCGAGTCCTGGGTAAACGTGCCTGCCGTGATCAAACCTTGTTTGACGCCGGTGATGGATAGATAGGCGGGTGTTGGCATGACGGGTTTCCTTGTCTGATTGAAGAGGTAGTTCCAACCGATCATGACACCGGCTGGCAAGTCACCATTACTACAAGAACCGTGCCTGAAAGTGAGCGGGTTAATAAATACAGGGGTTTGGCGTTAAATAAGGCTGGAGTGATAATCAGGCGAGATGGTTTTGGTAGTTATATGGCGTATTTAGTTGCGCAGAGCTGCGCATTTAATTGCTCAGTGCGCACGCGAGTTAAATAGGGAAGTTGTAAATAGAGTCTAAATCGCACCTGTGCCTCAGTGCGCAAAATGCTGCGCAGTGGCTTTGTTTGCGCGTTTGTAGGAAAAGGATTAAGTATTTCTCTGTCGCTTGCTGAATGCTTTTGGCGTGGCTAAGGTTTGGGAGCTTTGCAGAAGTTACAGCAAGGTTAAGATGGCCTATTGGTGTGCTTTTTAAGTGTCGCTAGTTGGCTTTTTCCTGTCTTGGTTAGTTGCATCAGGTGTTGAATGTCGTATTCGGACAAGCTGTGTGATTACTATCTAGAAGTTGCGAGGCTGCCCTGTGCGCAAACAAGTTTTGCGGGCAGCGATATGCGCTTTTCGAGTGAGTATGAAACCTTGGAGTCCGAGCTGGCAAAGGCACAATCGATCCATGGCAGTGGTCAGCCGGATTGGCACAAAGTCCTGGAAATCAGTGAAGGCCTGTTACGGCAACAATCCAAGGATCTACGTGTGGCTGTCTGGTTGACCTGGGCGTTGCACCAGCGCGAATCCTATCCAGGGCTGCTGGCGGGGCTCGGGATGTTGCGCTATCTCTGCGAGCATCATTGGTCGGTGGCCTACCCCGAAAAACTGCGCACCCGTGGCGCAGCATTCGCTTGGTTGGTGTTGCGCCTCGAGCCTTTGTTCGCGCAAGGCTTGCCGTTGCAGAACCAGCAGCCCTTATTTCGCGCCGTGCTTGAGCAACTGACAGGTCTCGATGAGCTATGGGCCAAGCACTTCGCGGATGACGCGCCGTTGCTGCTGCCGATTCGCAGGCAATTGGCTCAACGACTGGAGCGTGCGGCTCAGGACGATACCCCGGCGGCGGGATTAAGCGGTGTCATTGCGCAGGTCCAGCAAGCGGCCAGCCAATTGCTCAAACCCGAAACCGTTGTGAACAACGAAAAAGACGCCAGCAAGTTACTACGTACCTTGCAGGAGCAGGCCCGCCCGTTGTGTACCTGGTGGTTGCGCCAGAACGCTACCGACCTGCGCGCCTTGCGCCTCAACCGAACATTGAATTGGTTGGTACTGGCCAGCTACCCGGATGCCGACAACGAACGGGTGACCGCGTTGCGCGGGCCTGCCCCTGACAAGCTCAAGCGTTATCAGGAGCGTTTTGCCCAAGGGCATTACGCCGACCTGGTACTTGAACTGGAGGCCAGTCTGGCCGGTGCCATGTTCTGGTTCGATGGGTTGCGCATGCTCTGGCAATGCCTGGAAGCCTTGCAGGCCGAACAGGCCATGCTCGAGTTGGAAGTTGTCTTCGCCTTGTTGTTGCAACGCTTGCCGGACCTGCCGTCGTTCTGCTTTCACGACCGCGTTCCTTTTGCCGACGCCGCCAGCCGTGACTGGATCACGCTGCAGGTCAGCCGGCATTTGCAAGTACCCGAATCAGCCGCCGTGGTGGATTCCGAAGCCGAGCCCTGGGAGCTCGCCTTGCAGGCGGTAGCGCCCAGGTTGCGCAAGGATGGGCTCAAGGCCGCGATCCATGAACTCAAGCGAGGCAGCCTCGCCGCTCGCAGTGATCGCGCGCGTTTTCACTGGCGGCTGGCACAGGCGCGCCTGTGTGTGCAGGCGGGCAAGCATGAGCTGGCGAAGATCCAGCTCGAACACCTGGACCACGAACTGCAACGCACAGGCCTTGAGCGCTGGGAACCGGAGCTGGCACTTCAAGTTGCCCAGCTTCTGTATCGCTGCTGCGACCTGTTGCCACAAAACCACGCCGTGCGCGAGCGCAAGGAAGACACCCATCGCAGGCTGTGCCTCTTCGATCTGGAAGCGGTACTTGAATAGGCTTTCGAGCCACTTGAAAAAGGAGAGACACCATGGCCAAAGAAGCTTCGGTCGCCCCCAAGGAACGCATCAATATCACGTTCAAACCCGCTATCGGCGGGGCGCAGGAAGAAGTCGAACTGCCATTGAAACTGTTGGTGCTGGGCGATTTCACCCAACGTGAGGACGTGCGCAAGCTCGAAGATCGCAAGCCCATCGCGATCGACAAGAACACCCTCGATGACGTGCTGGCCAAACAGGCGTTGAGCCTGACGCTGAACGTGCCCAACCGCCTGCAGGAGGATTCAGGTGTTGAGGAGTTGGCCATTCAGGTGCGCATCAATGCAATGAAGGACTTCAATCCCGCGAACCTGGTTGAGCAGGTGCCCGAGTTGCACAAGTTGATGGCGTTGCGCGAGGCACTGATGGCGCTCAAAGGACCCCTGGGTAACACCCCGAGCTTTCGCAAGGCTATCGAGCAGGCCCTGGCGGATGACGCGTCCCGCGCCAGGGTACTGGCTGAGCTGGGTCTGGACAGCCCCGACGCCTGACATTTTTCAGTAAAAGGACACTGACCGCATGACCACACAACAACACACACTGCCAGCACCCACCGATGATCAATTCAGCATTCTCGACAACATCGTTGCCCAGACTCTGCTGAGTGCAGACGACGAGGCGTATGGCATTGCCAAGCGGGGCGTCTCGGCGTTCATCGAAGAGCTGATCAAGCCGCAGAATCGTGGTGAGCCCGTCAAGAAACGCTTGGTCGACCGGATGATTGCCGAGATCGACACGAAGCTCAGCTTGCAGATGGATGAGATTTTGCACCACCCGCAATTCCAGGCCCTGGAAGCCGCCTGGAAGGGATTGCAGTTGTTGGTTGACCGGACCAACTTCCGCGAGAACATCAAGATCGAACTGCTGAACGTCACCCGGCAAGACCTGCTGGAAGATTTCGAGGATTCACCGGAAGTGACCCAGTCCGGGTTGTACAAACATATCTACAGTGCCGAGTATGGTCAGTTTGGTGGTCAGCCGGTGGGCGCGATTATCGCCAACTACTTTTTGTCTCCCAGCGCCCCCGACGTGAAACTGATGCAGTATGCATCCAGTGTGGCCTGCATGGCCCATGCGCCATTCATCGCCGCTGCCGGGCCGGCGTTCTTCGGGTTGGAGAGTTTTACCGGCCTGCCGGACCTGAAAGACCTGAAGGACCACTTCGAAGGTCCTCAATTTGCGAAATGGCAAAGTTTTCGCCAAAGCGAAGACGCACGCTATATCGGCTTGACCGTGCCGCGCTTTCTGCTCCGTACGCCCTACGATCCAGTTGAGTGTCCGGTCAAGACCTTCGCCTATCAGGAAAACGTGGTCAACAGCCATGAACATTACCTGTGGGGCAACACGGCATACGCCTTTGCCACGCGCCTGACTGACAGCTTCGCGCGCTTTCGCTGGTGCCCGAATATCATCGGTCCGCAAAGCGGTGGTGCGGTGGAAGACTTGCCGTTGCATCACTTCCAGAGCATGGGTGAGATCGAAACCAAAATCCCGACGGAAGTGCTGGTTTCCGACCGCCGTGAGTACGAGCTGGCGCAAGAGGGCTTCATTGCCTTGACGATGCGCAAGGGCAGCGATAATGCCGCGTTTTTCTCCGCCAGTTCGGTGCAGAAGCCGAAACACTTTGGCCTCAGTCCCGAGGGCAGGGAAGCCGAGCTGAATTACCGCTTGGGTACCCAACTGCCCTACATGATGGTGGTCAATCGCCTGGCCCACTACCTCAAGGTTCTTCAGCGCGAGCAATTGGGTTCGTGGAAGGAGCGTACAGACCTGGAGCTGGAACTCAATAAATGGATTCGCCAGTACGTCGCCGATCAGGAAAACCCCAGTGCCGAAGTGCGTGGACGACGGCCATTGCGCGCGGCGCGCATCGTTGTCAGTGATGTCGACGGTGAGCCCGGCTGGTACCGCGTCAACCTGAGTGTACGGCCGCACTTCAAGTACATGGGGGCCGACTTCACGCTGTCCCTGGTCGGCAAGCTCGATAAAGAATGAGCAGCGGCCAGGAAGTGTCCTACCACCAACGCCTTTTCGAGCGTCTTGAACGTCCGGCGGCTACTCCCGCGTGTGGCGTGACATCTGTCGCGATGCATCTGGGAAAAATGCTCAGTATCCGTGCCGGCAGCGTGCAGACACTGCCGGATTACGGCTTGCCCGACCTCAACGACATGAACCAGAGCTTGCATGAGTCATTGACTCAATCGCGTTTGTTGATCGAGCGATTTATCCGGGCGTACGAGCCACGCTTGAAGCATGTGCGGGTCACGACGTTGCCGCGGGACCAGGATCCATTGGCGCTGGCGTTCGCTATCGAAGGCACACTGACGGTCAAGGGTGTCAAGCAAACGGTGGTGTTTACCGCGCGACTCTGTGACGCCGGTCAGGTAGAGGTTTTGCCGGATGTCTTTTAACCGTTACTACCAAAGTGAGCTCAGTGCGTTGCGACTGCTCGGACGGCAGTTTTCCGAGCGCAATCCTGCGCTGGCCCCTTTCCTCGCAGAGTCTGGCCAGGATCCCGATGTCGAGCGGCTGCTGGAGGGGTTTGCATTTCTCACGGGGCGCTTGCGGCAAAAACTCGACGACGAACTTCCAGAACTCACGCACTCGCTGATGCATTTGCTGTGGCCCAACTACATGCGCCCAATGCCAGCGTTCAGCATGCTGCAATTTGACCCGTTGAAGCACTCACGTCCCGGTGTGTGTGTGGCGCGTGATACACCGGTGGAAAGCGCCGCAGTCAACGGTGAGCGATGCCGTTTTCGTACCTGCTACGCCATACAGGTACTACCGCTGCAACTGAGCGCCCTGGAGTACAGCGCACAGGCAGGGCAGGGCGTGTTGAGTCTGCGCCTGCACATGAGCGCCGCCGGTAATTTCAGTGATTGGGCCTTTGATCAGTTGCGCCTGCATCTGGCCGGGGATAGCTACATCAGCCAGGCGTTATACCTGAGCCTGCTGCGCCACCTCGAAGGTATCGAGCTGTTGCCTTTGGGCCACGATGGATTGCCCGTCAGAGGGCCCGATGGGCAGGCCATATCACTGCGACTGGGTGCTGAACAGGTACAGCCGGTGGGGTTCAGTGAGGAACAGGCGCTAATCCCCTATCCGCAGAACACCTTCCCGGGGTACCGCCATTTGCAGGAATATTTTGCCTTTCCTGACAAGTTCCTGTTTGTCGATGTGAACGGCCTGGGCGTACTGCACAAATTGCCCGGTGAGCTGCTCAAGCAAGTGTGTGGGGTGATAGTGCGCTTTGAGTTACGCACGCCATGGCGTGAGTCCCAACAGCCCACCCTGGATAACGTAAAGCTCTACTGCACACCCATCGTAAATCTGTTCAAGCATGACGCGGTGCCCATTCGCCTGGACGGGAAGCAAGATGAGTACCTGCTCATTCCCGGCGAGTATTCGCGGGAGAACGCGAGTGTGTTTTCCGTAGACCGTGTAACGGGTTGGCAGCCAGGTGGGCGTGGATATGAGGCCTACGTGCCGTTCGAATCCTTTGAACATGATGGCGATACCGACCTACCGGAAAACCCGCCCAGCTACAGCATTCGCCAACGGCCATCGACGCAGCATGCCGGGCTGGAAACCTGGCTTGGGATTGGCAACGGCCTCGAGTCGGACCAGCAAACACTGTCGATCGAGTTGACGTGCACCAATCACAACCTACCTCGACTGTTGCAGTCAGGCGACATCAACCGGCCTTGCGAGCAGACGCCAGAGGGGCTGTCGTTTCGCAACATCTGCGCGCCGACAGCCAGTCTGTCTCCGCCTCTGGACCAGGATTTTCTCTGGCGGCTTATCAGCAACATGTCGCTCAACTACCTGTCATTGAGCGATATCGACGCTTTGAAGGTGATTCTCAAAACCTATGACTTGCCGCGCTATCACGACCGACTGGCGCAAAAGGTCAGTAAGAGGAAGTTGGGTGCAATGCTATCCGTCAGTCATTCATCGGTCGACCGATTGCACCGCGGCTTGCCGTGTCGCGGAGTACGCATTGATCTGAAGATTGATCCCCAGGGTTTCTTGGGGCCGGGCGAAGTGTTCATTTTTGCGTCAGTACTCAACGAGTTCTTTGCGCTCTACGCCAGCCTCAATGCTTATCACGAACTAAGAGTCATCAGCACACAAGGAGACGTGTATCTATGGCCACCACGGATGGGGCAGCAGCCCCTGCTTTGACGCGACTGTCGCGGATCATCCGCGAATATTCGCTGTTCCAGGCGGTTTTGCAGGTGATCAAGCGTCTGCGCGATGCCCATCCTCTGTTGGATGACGACGCGCTGTATGACTTGCTGGAGTTTAAAGCCAACCCTGGCCTCGGTTTTCCCGGTCACGATATTGATCGCGTGGAATTTTTTGTCGAGCACGAACAGCTGCGCGCACGCCTTCGCCTCAACGTCTTGGGCTTATGTGGCGCGGGTTCGCCGTTACCTGCGTTTTATGGCGAGCAGGCCTATGGCGACGGGGCAGGCGGTAACGCTACGCGAGATTTCCTGGACGTGTTTCATCACCGCCTGCAACGACTGATGCTGCCCATCTGGCGCAAATATCGTTATCGGGCGTGTTTCCAGGCGGATGCGCGTGACACCTTTTCCGAGCAGATGTTTGCGTTGATCGGGTTGAGGGGACGGCAGATTCGCAGTGTCGCGCAATTGAACTGCAAGCGGCTGTTGCCCTACTTGGGGCTGCTAGGTCTGCGGGCACATTCGGCAGCCTTGATCGAGACGGTCCTGCGCTACTACTTCAAGCACAACCGGCTGTTCATCGAGCAATGGGTGCTGCGCACGGTTGTCATCGCCGACTCACAGCGAAACCGGCTCGGCGTCGCGAACAGCGTGCTGGGTCATGACCAGGTATTGGGCAGCCAGGTGGCCGACCGCAGTGGCAAGTTCAGGGTGCATCTGCAGGGCCTGCGCTGGCAGCAACTCCATGGGTTTCTGCCCACGGGTGCGGACTACCCGCTGCTGTGCTCATTGGTGCGGCTGACGGCGCGAGACCCATTGGAATATGACCTGCGCCTGGTGCTTGCCAAAGAAGAGATCCGACCGTTGCACATTGGCGAGCACAACGTCTGTCGTCTCGGCTGGACCAGCTGGCTGGCACATGAGTACGCCGATGGTGTGGTCATGGTGCCGAGCAACGCTCATGAGGGATGAATCATTATGATGAATGTGGACCTGCAACAACTTATCCAGACCTTGACCCCCCAGGCTCGTCGCGATTTGGTGCGCGCGGCTGAACGCTGCGTAACGCGCGGCGGCCGGGAGGTGTTGGTGGAAGACCTGCTATTGGCCCTACTGGAGCATCACGACGGCCTTCTGGTACGGGCATTGGCAGATGCGGGCATCGAAAACGGCGAGCTGCAAGCGGCACTGCAACCCAAAGGGGAGGCGAGTGCTTCGCGCAATCCGGTGTTTGCCCAGGCGCTTGTAGAGTGGCTGCAACAGGCCCTGATGGTTGCCCATCTGGAACTGCGACAGACCGAGGTCGATCACGGCGCCCTGTTGCTGGCATTGCTGCGTCATCCGCTGCACCACGCGGGGAGTGTCTATCAGGTTTTATTGAATCGGTTGGATGCGCAGCGTGTGCTCGACTTTGTGCGGAGCCAGGCACCTGATACTGACCCTGCCCCGAAGGGTGAGTCACTGCTGGAGCGCTTCACCCACGACCTGACGCGCCAGGCCCATGAAGGGCGTATTGATCCGGTGTTGTGCCGGGATATCGAGATCGGCCAGTTGATCGACATCCTTATGCGCCGCCGCAAGAACAACCCAATACTCGTCGGCGAAGCCGGGGTCGGCAAGACGGCCGTTGTCGAAGGCCTCGCGCTACGCATTGCCAGTGCGCAGGTGCCGGGGCCACTGCAGGATGTCCGGGTGCTGACCCTGGACATGGGCTTGCTCCAGGCCGGTGCCAGTATCAAGGGTGAATTCGAGCGGCGCCTCAAGGGCTTGATCGATGAGGTCAACGTTTCAGTGCCGCCTGTGATCCTGTTTGTCGATGAGGCGCATACCTTGGTCGGGGCGGGCGCCCAGGCAGGCGCGTCCGACGTCGCCAATCTGCTCAAGCCAGCCCTGGCTCGTGGCGAACTGCGCACCATCGCTGCCACTACCTGGTCGGAATACAAAAAATACTTCGAAAAGGATCCGGCATTGGCGCGGCGTTTCCAGCCTGTACGGGTGGGCGAGCCCAGTGTCGAGCAGGCGGTTTCGATCTTGCGCGGGCTGGTTTCGGTGTATGAGCGCAGTCACGGCGTTTACGTGTGTGACGATGCCGTCGTGGCGGCGGCGCAAATGAGTGCGCGTTACCTGTCCGGGCGCCAGTTGCCCGACAAGGCGGTGGATGTATTGGACACGGCCTGTGCTCGCTTGCGTACCCGACGGGAGACCGCACCGGAGGCATTACAGCGCCTGTACGCGGAGCAGGCGGAAGGTATGCGGCAGCATCAGGCATTAAGTCGTGACAGGGATGCAGGGTTTGCCGTGGATGAGCAGATCTTGCACGCGTTGAAACTGCGCAGGGATGCAATGGACAGTGAGCGCCGGGAGCTGGAACAGCGCTGGTTTGAGCAACAGGCTGTGCCGCAGCAGGTTTGCCCGCGCCTGGTGGCCCAGGTCATCAGTGCCTGGACCGGTATCCCGGTTGAACAACTGGCACTCGAGCACAGCGCAAGGGCACTGGGCTTTGCCGATGCGCTGCGCGCGCGCATTCTTGGCCAGGAACAGGCGGTGCAGGCCCTGGACCGCAACTTGCGCGCCGTTGCCACGGGGCTCAACAAAGCCGATGCACCGGTCGGTGTGTTCCTGCTGGTCGGCCCAAGCGGTGTAGGCAAGACCGAGACAGCACTTGCCCTTGGCGATCTACTGTATGGCGGTGAACGGTTCGTCACGACACTCAACATGTCGGAGTTCCAGGAAAAACACTCCCTGTCGCGGTTGATTGGCGCACCGCCCGGTTATGTCGGTTTCGGCGAGGGCGGGGTGCTGACCGAAGCCGTGCGCCAACGACCGTATTCGGTGGTGCTGCTCGATGAGGTCGAGAAAGCCGACCCGGAAGTGTTGAACCTGTTCTATCAGATTTTCGACAAGGGTCTGGTCAATGACGGGGAAGGCCGGGAAATCGACTTTCGCAACACACTGATCCTGATGACTTCCAACCTCGGCAGTGAGTGTATCGGTGAGCTGTGTGCCGGCGGTCAACGGCCTGACGTGCAAGTGCTGCAAGAGGCGATCCGTCCGCTGCTGCGCGACCACTTCAAACCGGCATTGCTGGCCCGCATGCGTGTGGTGCCGTATTACCCGATCAAGGGTGAGGTTCTGCATGACCTTGCAAGGCTCAAGCTTGAACGCTTGGGACAACGGTTGCGTTTACGCAAGCTGGCTTTCAGCTATACGCCAGAGCTGGTTGCACACATGGCCGAACACTGTGCCCATGCAGACAGTGGTGCGCGTTACATAGACCAGTGGATCGAGCTTAATTTGTTGCCGCAGGTGGCGGATCGGCTGCTGGCGGCCATGGCCCAGGGTGAATGCTTGGCGAATGTGCATGCGCGCCTGGAGGGTAGCGGCTATCCCATTTGTGAGTTCAGCCAATGAGGGATAATCGGTCCACTCAACTATCCCATCCCCTGGCCTTCGCCGACGCGTTGCTCGGCTGGTTCATTCGCTTGGGTATCGATGGCGACGAAGCCTCTTTGCCCGGCCTGTGTGTGACGGCGGTGGCGCAACTCAGCCAGTGCGAACTCAGCCAGTTGTACTGGCGAAATGAGTCTACAGGCCGACTCGAACTGATTGCCCAGCATTTATCCGGGGAGCTTTGCCCCGGTGATCCGGTCGGCACCAAGGACTTCCAGCACGAGCAGGTATTGCACTACGTACTCAGCCATCAAACGGCCCTTAGCCTGGAGGACCTATCGAGCAGCGTGTACGAATACGGCTTCCTGCCAGCCATGGCGACAGCCTGGGAAGCGCTGTCATGTGTGCCGTTGTTCAACCGGGACAAGGCCATCAGCGGCGTGTTGCTGTGCGCCAGCCAATACCGGAAACACTTGCAGGACTACTCCGTCTCCCTGAGCCAACTGGGTAGTTTTACCTTGATGCAATTGGCTTTGCTGCGCTGTCAGCCATCCTTGGGAAGTGTCGTCCGACAGAATCAATCCGCACCGGCTCCCCGTGCAGCATTTGGCTTGGTCGGTAGCAGTACGGCCATGGATGAGACATACCGTCTGATTGGCAAGGTCATGCATACGTCCTACACCGTATTGCTGCGAGGGGAGACGGGGACGGGTAAGGAGGTGGTGGCGCGGGCTATCCATTCTGCGGGGGCGCGTCGCAGCAAAGCGTTCGTGGTGCAGAACTGTGCGGCATTTCCCGAAGGCCTGCTGGAAAGTGAGCTGTTTGGCTATCGCAAAGGTGCTTTCACGGGGGCTGAACGCAACCACACCGGGCTGTTTGATGCGGCACATGGCGGCACGCTGCTCCTGGACGAAATCGGCGACATGCCGCTGTCGCTGCAGGCCAAGTTGCTGCGGGTTCTACAGGAGGGCGAAGTCCGCCCTTTGGGCGCCAGCGCGGCACACAAGGTGGATGTGCGGATCATCGCCGCGACTCACCGTGATCTCGCCGCGATGGTCGCCCAAGGCAGTTTTCGCGAAGACCTTTACTACCGGCTGGCGCAATTTCCCATCGAACTGCCGCCCTTGCGCGAGCGCGACGACGATGTGTTGTTGTTGGCGCGTGAATTTGCGCAAAAGGCTTCTCTTGCCCTTGAGCGCGAACCGGTGTCGTGGTCCAGCGCAGCCCTTGACCAACTGTCGAGTCACGCCTTTCCCGGCAATGTCCGTGAACTCAAGTGCTTGGTGGAACGTGCGGTACTGCTCTGCGATGACGGTGTGATCCTGCCCGAGCATTTGTCCTTGTCTGCACCCGCCACCGATGAGTCCGTCGATGCAACGTTGCGTCAACGCCTGGAGCGGGTCGAGCGAGTATTCCTGATCGATTGCCTGCACAAAAACCGTGGCAATCGCACCCGTACCGCACGTGAGTTGGGCGTCGCTCGCCGCACGCTGCTCTATCGCCTGGCGCGCCTGAAGATCCCCCTGGGTGATGTCTGCGAGGGGGGCTGAATGGGGGCGTGTTGGCACCTGATTTTCATGGGAGATACCTGATGTTTTTTCGTGCGTGGCAAGGCCTTTTGCTGGTGCTGTGTTTGTTGAGTGGCTGTAACGCCAATTATGTCTTTGATGATGCCGACTACCGTCCGTTGGGTGACCCCCAGGCGACCCGACGTGGGCAGTGAGCAGGGGAGCTCCGCCATGCAACTAGTGTTTGAAGTCTGTGGTACCGAAGGCGCTGCGACGCCTGCTCGCAAGACGTTTGAGGGCGTCGGTGGCGTGATCGGCCGTGGGGTGGGCTGTGACTGGATCATTCCTGATGCCAATCGCCTGATCTCCAGTCATCACGGCTTGGTCAGTTACCGAGAAGGCCGCTACTTCCTGACCGATATCAGCAGCAACGGCATCGGTGTATCAGGCAGCATGGAACGCCTGGAAAAGGGGCAGGCACGGCTGATCAGCGAGGGTGACGTGTACCAATTGGGCGGGCTGGAGATCCGCGCTCGCTTGCTGGCAAATGAGCGGCGGTCATATGCCCGGGATGACGCGATCCCAGACGATGCGTTCCTGGGACTTGACCCTGTCGATGCACTGGATCGCGAGCAACTGCGTGCTGATTCATCGGCAGAACTTGATGCCTTGGATACAGCCATGCAGGTGCCGTCCCAAGCTTTATGTCAGGGGGCCGTGGATCGTGATCATCTGGTCGTGCCGAAGTGGGCTGACACCGTCAGGGAGGTCCTACCTACCGGGTCCGCTGCGGCCGCGCCGGGTGGCTCGGAAACATTCTGGCCACAGTTCGCGCAAGCGTTGGGCATGCAAATGGACATGCTTGATACGCTGGGCCGTGAGGCCCTGGCGATCAAAGTGGCAGGGCTGTTCAGGCTAACCATCGGTGGGTTGCAGCAGAGCCTGCGAACCCGCGACGAGCTGAACAGTGAAATCAACTCTGTACTGACCGCTCCAGGGCTCGATACCCGCAACCCATTAAAAGCCTGTGCCGACGGCCCAACTGCCATTAAGTCATTGCTGGGTGTTGGCGAACTGGGCGAACACTCTGCCGAATACGCCGTCGCCCAGGTCTGTCGTGAACTGCAAGTGCATCAACTGGCCTTGGTCGTGGCCAGTCGGGCCGCTGTGCGCAGTGCATTGGCAGCCTTTGCGCCAGGCCACTTGCTGCTGAGTTTCGAACGCGAGGGCAAGCCACCCAGGTTCTTCAGCGATGGCGCCCATTGGCGGGCGTATCAACGCCACTATCAACGGTTGACGTCCGAAGAGCCCTTGGGCGAGCAGAGGTTGCTGAATGATTTTTCCAAAGCCTACGAGGAGCAGGTGCGCCTGGTCTCCACCTTGCACGTCGGGTGCCCAGGATGATGTTCATGTATCGGATCGCTGTCATATCAACGCTGTCAGCACTTGGCCTATTGGCCGGCTGTAGCACGCTTTCACCTTTTTCGACCCTGACCAAGCTGGACTTGACGTTGACCGCTGGCGATGAGGTCAACCCCGACCTGCACGGTCGTCCCTCACCCGTGGTGGTGCAACTGCTTGAGCTGCGGCATCCCGTGGCCTTTGAAAACGCCGACTTCTTCAGCCTCTACAGCCGGGCCGAGCAGACTCTCGCCAAGGATTGGGTCAGCAGCGAGGAGTGGGAGTTGCGTCCCGGCGAGCAGGTGCCGCTCAAGCTCAGTGTCGAGCCGCATAGCCGTTATGTCGGCGTGCTGGCGGCCTACCGCGATTTGCCCCACGTGCAATGGCGGCTGGTGCTGCCAGTGGTGCCAGGGCAACTGACGCAGGCCGAAGTTGCGCTGGACCAGACGGGCCTCCGCCTGGTCGCGCCTCAGACTGACAGGACGGAGGATTGAAATGAACGTCCATAACGTGATCTGGCAAGAGGGCATGTTGCTGCGGCCCCAGCACTTGCAGCATAACGACCGCTACTACCACCGACAGCTCAACCGTACCCGCCTGCTGAGCAGTGACGCCTGGGGTTTCCTGACCTTGGAAGTCGATGTGCAGTACCTCAATCTGGGCAAGGTTGTGGTCAACCGGGCCAGCGGTGTCTTGCCGGATGGCAGCTTGTTCGAGCTGAGTGGCGCGATGGAGCCTTTGGTGTTGCAGGTGCCTGCCAATGCAGGCAGACAAGCTGTGTACCTGGCGCTGCCGCTGGCAACAGAGAATCAGGTTGAAGTGCGCAGGCAGGAGCAAGGCGATGTCCTGGCTCGCTACGTTGCCTATGAAATGGAGATAGGGGACTCCAATGCCGGCGTCGACGCTCGTTGCCAGATCCACTGTGCACGGCCGGACTTGCGCCTGATGCTGGGGGAAGGGCCCAGCGATCCGTTCTACGTGAAACTCCAGGTCGCTCAGGTGCAGGATTCGACCCAGGAGGGCGGCGTAACGCTGGAGGCGGATTTTGTACCGACGTTCATCTATCTCCAAGGTTCGGGGTATGTGTCTTCATGCCTCAAGGAGGTGATCAGTCTGCTGGCAACGCGTGGCGATGCGATCGCATCACGCATCCAGGGCAGTGGCGCCTCGGCTGGGGCACAGGTTGGCGACTTTTTGATGCTGCAACTGATCAACCGTGCTGAGTTGATATTGCGTCATTACCAGGGGCAAACCCAGGTGCGGCCGGAGTTGTTGTATCGGGAGTTGTTGGCGATTCTCGGGGAGCTGTCGACGTTCGCCTGCGACAACAAACGTGCGCAATTGGCGGTGCAGTACCACCACGGCGACCAGGGGGCGAGCTTTCGCGGGCTGATGGAGGGTCTTCGCACCGTCTTGTCGTCGGTGCTGGAGCAACATGCCATTGAGCTGACGTTGCAACAGCGACAGTACGGAGTGCTGGTCTGCCCGGTCAGCGATCTCAAATTGCTCGGCACTGCGACATTCATTTTAGCGGCTAGCGCCCAGTGTGATACGGAGGAGCTGCGTCATCGCCTGCCGGCGCATCTCAAGATCGGCCCTGTGGAACGTATCCGCGAGCTGGTGAACCTGCATCTCGCAGGTATCAAGGTCCAGCCGCTGCCGGTAGCACCTCGACAGATTCCGTATCACGCCGGCAAGACCTATTTCATGCTCGAACTCAGTCCACGTGACATCGCGCAGTTGGAGCAATCGGGTGGTTTCGCCTTCCACGCCAGTGGCGAGTTCGCCGAGCTGGAACTCCACTTCTGGGCTATCAGGAACTGAACACCATGACGATGGACAGTGAATACCCGCAGGATGAAAAAACCATATTGCTTGATCGTGAAGGGTTCGGTCCGGCACAGGGGCCCGTCACGGACTTTCCAGCGCCGCCACGCTTCGAGCAGCTGGAAGACCGCATGATCTACACCGCCCAGCTGCAGGGGGCGCAAAGCTTCAAGATGGGTTCCAACATTCTGTTGGCGGCGGCCTGGGAACTCTTGTCGCAGGTTGCCCTGCTCAAGGCCAGCCCCGGTCGGGAAAGCCTGCAGACGCTCAATGACCAGCTTTCATCGGGTATCACCGCGTTTGAGGCCCATGCCTTGCATTTGGGGGTGGAGAGCAGTCAGGTGATCTCGGCGCGTTACGTGTTGTGCAGTGTCATTGATGAGGCCGTAGTGACCACGCCGTGGGGCAGTAGCAGCGATTGGTCGAAGAGAAGCCTGTTGAGCCGCTTTCACAACGAAACCTTCGGGGGGGAAAAGTTTTTCCAGTTGCTGGAGCGTTTGTCCCGCGACCCCTTCAAGCATCTGGCCATGCTGGAACTCATGTACTTGTGCTTGTCGTTGGGCTTCGAAGGCAAATACCGCGTCATGGAGCGGGGAAGGGCGCAACTTGAAGCGCTTCACGACGCTGTGTACCGCCAGATCAGGCATGTGCGCGGGGACCGTTTGCCGGTATCCATTTCGCCAGAGGCGGGGAGAGCATCCCGGTCACGGATACGTATTGCCTCCGGCACAGGGGTCGCCATCTGCGTGCTGGTCTGTTTGCTGGTGATGTATTCAGGATTTGCCTGGGTACTGGGCCAGGAACGCAAGACGACGCTGCAACCTCTTCAATCCTGGGTGCCAGGTTTGTTTCGGACGCACTCATAACGCTGGGAGCAATGGATGAACGCATTTTTCAAGGGCGTGGGGACGGTGCTGCGCAAAAGTTGGCTGTGGAGCTTGTTGCTGGTGTTGTCCAGCGCACTGCTGATTTGGTTTTTCGGGCCTTTGCTGGCGGTGGATGACTACCGTTTCTGGCAGAGCCCGACATCCCGGTTACTGACCATCAGCGGGTTGCTGCTGTTGTGGGGGCTGTCGATGGTCGTGGTGGGTACTCGCCGTACCGCTCGTTTGAATCAACACGAGCACCACGAGCAACATCAGCGTCAGGCATTGATCAACGACGAAACAAAGCAGGTGCAGGGGCGCTTCAAGGAGGCCCTGCACACGCTGAAAAGCTCCCGACACTATGGTGACCGCAGCGAGCGCTGGCGGAACGAGTTGCCCTGGTACCTGTTGATTGGCGAGCAAGGCAGTGGCAAGACCAGCCTGTTGGCTGCCAGCGGCGTGCAGTCTCTGTTCGGGCGACCAGAAACCGTGCTCCCAGGCACTACGCCTTACTGTGACTGGTATTTTGCCGAAGACGCCGTGATGGTCGAGACGGCCGGCCGCTACTTGGGCCAGCCAGACCCCTCGGTTGATGCTGCGGGATGGATGACACTCCTGGGTCTGCTCAAGTCGCGACGCCGGGCGCGGCCACTCAATGGCGTGGTGGTCACGCTGTCTGTCGATACACTTTCAAGCAGCAATGAGCACGACCTGGAGCGCCATGCGCGTCATGTACGTAGTCGCTTGCAGGACATCCAGCAGACATTGCATGCGGATGTTCCGGTCTATCTGGTGTTGACCCAGGCTGATCGGTTGGCCGGGTTTGCCGAGTTCTTCGACGCGCAGCAGGGCGATGGCGCAGAAGTCGTCTTGGGTGGGCACCTGGTGACAGGTACCGCCGGCACAGACATCGCTCAGGTCAGAGAGGCGTTCGAGAGCCTTTTGCAGCGTCTGGGCGCGGAGCTGATCCCGCGCTTGCATCAGGAGCGAAATATCGCGCGTCGACGCCGGATACTGGACTTTCCTCGGCAGGTTGCACACATCGGTGATCGCCTGTGCCTGTTTATCGAGACTGGATTTTCCGCCTATCGCTACCCACACATCAATGGTTTGCGAGGGTTCTACCTGACCTGTGCGAAGACGGTCGATGTACGGCCTCATTTTGTCCAAGGCTTGTTCAAGCGCGTGATTTTTGCCGAAGCCGATCTTGCCGGACTGCGTAGTCCTGAGCGGCAGCGCATACATCGGCGTCATGGGCTGATGGCGCTGGCTGCGTCGGTGGTGATCGGCACGGCGGGGGCGTTGTGGACGCACAGTTACACCTTTAACCATCAGCGGTTGGTGCAACTACTGGGATTGATCAACAACCAATCCTCTACACAACAAGGGGACGACGAGAGCCTCGTACTGTTGACGCTGCTGGACAGTCGCCTGGCTGCAACGCAAGTGTTTCCACCGCTGGCCGAAGCACGTTGGGTTGATCGGGCTGGCTTGTATCAGGGAGAGGTGAGTTATCCGCTGCTGGCCAGCGCCTATGACCAAGCCTTGCAGCTGCATTTACTGCCGTACGTGACCAGGCTGCTCGAAGGACGAGTACGAGGCAGCCTGGGTGACCGCGGGCAATTGCTGGACAGCCTGCGTGCCTACCTGATGCTTAATCTGCGCGAGCGGCGTGATGCGGGGTGGTTGGCAGAGCACGTGGCGGGTCAGTGGCGTGGGGATACTTCGACACATAAGCGTCTGAATGAGCACTTTATGCGGCTCCTTGAGCGACCATTCCTGGTGCCATTGAATGAAGAGCTGGTCGCCCAGGCTCGCTTGGTGTTGCGCGGTGAGTCGCTGGCGGAAGTGGTCTACCGGGCGCTGCGGGAACAAGCGCGGAGCCTGGAGCCTTACCGTCTGGCCGAAGGCCCGGCGTTTTCCAGTTCAGGGCCCCCTATACCGGGGTTCTACACCCAAAAATACCTGCAGGTTTTCGAAACACAGGGCGCTCAATGGGTCAATGCCATCGCCCAGGACAATTGGGTACTCGGGGAAAGCTCCGACCTCAGCGTCACGGAACTACGCCGGTTGATGCTGGCGCTGGAGCAACGCTATTTCAGTGAATACGCCGATGCCTGGAGTGACGCCCTGGGTCGGGTCAGGCTGCAGGACAGTGGCAGCCTGCGACAAGGCGCGGAGCAACTTGCGGGCCTCACATCAGCCCAGTCGGCCTTGGTGCAGTTGCTGCAGCAAGTGCGCGAAAACACGCGGTTAGTGCCGATTCCCGATCGGTTTGAGGCGGTGAGCTCGCACGTTGGCGAACTGGGCGCTGCGACTTCCAAGGTTCTGGCCAGAACACCACTGCCCGATACGGCCCGGCGTGCATTGCAACGCCGCTTCGAACCCTTGCACCAGTTGCTCGACGAAGAGCAGAACCCAGGCGGCGAGTTGACACAGGCATTGCGCTTGCTTGATGAGCTGCAGTTGCAATTGCTGGCGCTGAACCGAGATAGCTCGCCGGAGCAGGCCGCGTTCAAAATGGCCAGGCAGCGGATGGATGGGCAGCAGCCGCTGTTGGGCAACCTGCGTGATACCGCGGCCCGCTTCCCGCAGCCGCTCAAAGGTTGGTTCGAGGGTATTGCCGACCAAACTTGGCGCCACCTGCTTGATGATGCGTATGGGTACGTGAATCAGCGTTATCAAAGCGAGGTCTACGGCCTCTATGCGAAAGCCATCCAACGCCGATACCCGTTCGATGCCCACACCGGCAGCGACGTCGCCCTGGGCGATTTTCAAGCGTTCTTCAAACCACGGGGCGCGCTGGCGCGCTTTTATGAGGGGTACCTGCGGCCATTTGTAAGTGTCGAGGGCGACCGTTATCGCATGCGGGCCCTGGAGGGGCGCAGCCTGCCAATGTCGCGTTCGGTTTTGGACCAATTGACCCGGGCGCAGACCATTCGCCAGGGGTTTTTCACCGAGGACCAGGGTGATTGGGCCGTGCGGTTTACATTGGCGCCCTACAGCCTGGACCAGGCCGTCAGCCGGGCGACGTTGCGAGTCGGCGATCAGCAATTGGAATACCGTCACGGCCCGATCGTGCCAATGACCTTCCGCTGGCCGATCGAAGCCGAGAATGGTCGCAGCAGCCTGGTGCTGGAGCGCGGTGCAGAGCGGCCGCTGGGGATCGAGAAGGACAGTGGCGCCTGGTCGTTGTTCCGGTTTTTCGACTTGATGCAAAGCGAGTCTGCCAGCGGCCGGGATACGCAGATTCTCAAGGCTGACCTGGCAGGCCTGCGGGCCAATTACCTGCTCACCAGCCAACGCAACCCTAGCCCGTTCCAGATGGCGACATGGCGCACGTTCCGCTTGCCGGAGCAATTGTGAGCGGGCCGTACGCATGGCGCAGTGCCGGGCGCACGGCACAAGGCAAAAGCCGTGTGCGCAATGAAGATGCTCTCCTCGACTGCCCACAACGCGGTTGCTGGGCGGTCGCTGACGGCATGGGCGGTCATCAGGCCGGGAATGTCGCCAGCCAGTGGGTGGTCAACAGCCTTGCCGCACTGCCAGGCAAAGGCGGCTTTGACCAACGGATCGAGGCCGTCCGCCTTTGCCTGCGTGGCCTCGACAGTCAGTTGCAACCCGTCGATGGCGGGGCGGGCATCATGGGCAGTACGGTGGTTGTGTTGTTGCTCGAACCCAACCGTGCGGCCTGTATCTGGGCTGGGGACAGTCGATGCTATCTCTGGCGGGGTCAGCGGCTGTATCAACTGTCACGCGACCACTCCTTGCAGCAGCAACTGATCGACCGCCAGCAGTTGAGTCCAGAACTGGCCCAGGCTCATCCAGGCAGCAGGGCCTTGACCCGAGCGGTCGGAGGCTGGCAGCCGCTGAGCCTGGAAGTACTGGAGTTGCGCACCCAACCCGGAGACGTGTTTTTGTTATGCAGCGATGGCTTGTACCAGGGGCTCAGTCACAGGGAATTGGGGCGTGCCATGAGCGCCGGTACACCACGGCAGGTCGTGGACCGGCTGTTTCACGACGTATTGCGCGGCGCGGCACGCGATGACCTTACCGCCGTGGTGATTCAGCCATGAACGCGACGGTAGGCCCACCGAACCTACTTGCGGGGCGTTACCAGCTTGAACGCATCCTGGGTACTGGGGGGATGGGCGTGGTCTATCGCGCCCGGGACCTGCTGCATGAAGCATTTGGCGAGCCAGACTGCCGCGTGGCGCTGAAGTTGCTGGGCGAGAGCCTGTCCGCGTCGGCTGACGCTCATGTGCTTCTCTACAGCGAATTCGCCCTGACCCGAAGCCTGCGACATGATCATGTGGTGCGGGCATTTTCTTTTGAGGTGGACACGGCGCACCAAGTGGCATTTTTTACCATGGAAGTCATGCCCGGCCTGACGCTGGACCGCATGCTCCCGGAGTGTCCGCAGGGGTTGCCCTGGCAAGAGCTGCAGCCCATGGCCCTGCAACTGCTGGATGCACTGGCCTACACCCATAGGCAAGGTGTCCTGCATGGCGATGTGAAACCGGCGAATATCATGGTGAGCGAGCAGGGCGTGCGCCTGTTTGATTTTGGCTTGGGTCACGCCGAGGCCCAGGTCAGGTCAGGGTTACCGGGTTTGAGCCGAAACCGCCTGAATGCCTGGACCCCTGCGTATGCGGCGCCGGAGTTGATGGCCGGAGGATTGCCGTCTGCCAGCGCCGATCTGTACGGAGCGGCCTGTGTGCTCTATGAGCTGGCAGAGGGCCGGCGGCCTGGGGAGCGCCAATGTCATCAGCGACTGCCTCGGCCCAGGCAATTGCCCAGGCAGTACTGGCCTTCGTTACGTTCAGCATTGGCCATGGACCCCGAGCAGCGCACCTTAGGGGTCGCTGAGCTGCGCGAAGGGTTGGCCAATCGACGGCGCTTGTGGTTCGTGGGGTGATGGGTCAACCGGCCAAGTCATGCAACTGGCGGTATTCGTCCCAGCTCAGGCCGGCCATCTGTGCCACTTCCTTATGCACTTCAAGACGTTGGGCTTCAAAGTCTTCGGGGGATTCGGCGGTGAGTTTAAGGGTCAACTCCCAGGCAAACAGGCCCTGGCGTTCGGCCTCTGCTTCGAAGGCCTCATGCAGCCGTTCGGCGCGATAGTGCGCCAGGGTTTCGCCCTTGGCTTGAGCCGCCAGCGGGTTCAGGGTGTTGAGTTCCACGGCTACATCGGGGTGTTCGTTGAGAAACCGATCCAATGCCATTTGGTGGTTATCGCCGGGTGGTGACAAAGGCTTGCTCCAATCAATGGCCAGGCTTTGGACGGTGGCCGGCGCTAAGGCGGCGGGCGCGCTTGCGTAGTCGGCGTTGGGTCCAGGCGCGTATGGGGGTGAGTAAAAACAATAACAGATAGGCGATCAACACCAGGGGCAGGTCCAGGGAACCCCCGTCGGTGGATCCCGTCATTCGTTCGATCACGCCCTTGCTGATCAACAGCAGCGTAACCCCGAATACCCACAGCAGGATGTTGAAAAACAGCGGGCGTACGTTTATTGACAGCTTGTCTTGCATATCCAGCTTCTCTCCCTGGTGCCTGCTTCCTTCGCAGGCAGCCGTCCATGAATACGGCGAATCCATTGCGCAATACAGGTGCCGATAATACCCATTGAAGCAGATTCGGCGGTTGGCCCAGGTCAGAAAACTCAATTATTTTTAAAATCCAGGGGTTTGCCTGTCATCCATTACGGAAAAAACACCTGGTTGAATGGCAAAAGGCTTTCGCTCACTGTGCCAGGACGTGTAGCGTTAGCCCCGTGTTTCCGGCCCTGCCTTCCAGGGACAGTGGGCGATGGGCAGAGGGATGGGTCATGGCGCAAACGCTGTTCAAGCTTTTCTTCACCCAACGTCTGGCCGCCTTGGCCAGCACTGAGTCTCTTCGAGCGATCCGCGAAGGTTTGTTGTGGATCCTGCCATGCCTGTTGGTGTCTGCCGGCTTCCTGATCCTGTCGGAATGCGCACGGGTGCTGGGCTTCGATCCGCAAGTGGTGACGTTCCTTGCAGGCTTGCACAATCAAATCAGCTCAGTGATCCCGCTGTTGGTCGCTGCGTCAATCGGTTACATGCTGGCAATTCAGTATCGCCTGCCACAACTGCCGGTGGCGTTCCTGTGTCTGGCCCATGTGGTGGTGGCGACGTTTATCCTGCGCGAATATCCCCGTGCTTCGGCCACCTTCGTCCTGTTTATTGCGATTGCTTCGCCGCTGTTGAATGTGCCGGCGATTGCCTGGCTGCACCGTTACCGCTGGACTCGCTTGGTCAACGAAGACTTGGTAGGCCACAACCTGCGGGGCACGATCAATATGGTGGTGCCGGGCGCCATCACCGCTCTGGGGTTGGTGGTGGTGCTGTCCTTGCTGTTGCAGGTGCCGTATGTGGCGCACCTGCAGGGGCCCCAAGTACTCGATGCCCTGGAGTCGCCCTACGGCAGCGGGCTGTTCGTGACCCTGATGAATTCGTTGCTGTGGTTTTTCGGCATTCATGGCGTGTACGCCATGCAACCGCTGTTCGATGTGCTGGACCAGGCGGTGGTGCTGAACAGTACGGCGCTGGCAGCGGGCGAGCCGATCAAATATATGTTGAACAGCGGGCTGCTCGGCAGCTTTGCGTTTATCGGCGGCTCCGGCGGTGCGTTGTGCCTGTTGCTGGCGATCCTGCTGTTTTCCAAAAGCCAGTCCATGCGCTTGTTGGCGGTGGCGAGCCTGCCGCTGTCACTGTTCAACGTCAGCGAAGTGCTGTTGTTCGGTTTGCCCATCATCCTCAACCCGCGCTTGTTCATCCCGTTTCTGATCGTACCCGCATTGAATGCCATGGTGGCGTTGACGGTGGTGCAGATGGGCTGGGTCTCGCCTGCGGTGGTCAGCGTTCCATTCACAGCGCCTGTTCTGCTCAATGCCTACTTGAGCACGCACGGCGACCTCGCGGCAGTGGCGCTGCAACTGGCGCTGCTGGGCCTGGGCACTTTGGTGTATGCGCCGTATGTGCGTGCGATTCATCGCCAGGCCACCGAGGGGGGTACGGTCTACCTCAAGTCCCTGGACATGACCTTCCGGGGTCTTGAAGAAAAGGGCCGGCTGCGCGAGCTGGACCCGGTGCTCGCGTCCCACAAGACACTGGCGCGCCAGGCCAATGAATTGAGCCGCATCCAACAAATCAGTGACTACGAGTTCTACCTCGAATTCCAGCCGCAGGTCTCGACCCGTACTGGCTTGTGCACCGGTTGTGAAGCCCTCATGCGTGCCCGTGATGCCGAGGGCAAGGTGCATTCGCCGTGGGAGTTCCTGCAATGGCTGGCCCAGGCGCGGTTGATGCCGGACGTTGATGTGTGGGTAGCGTCCCAGGCGGTTCGCCAATACCAGAAGTGGCAGAAACTCGGCTTTGCCTTGCCGATGACCATCAATATTTCCAGCGCAACCCTGACCGACGCCGCCTACGGCGAGCGCCTCGTGGAAATCCTGGCCCAGGCCCGAGGGCAGGTCTCGGTGGAAATCACCGAAGACGCACTGGTCAGCGATATCCAGGTCACGCGCCAGACCATCCAGAAACTGCAAGCCATTGGCGCCAAGGTCTATATCGATGACTTCGGCACCGGGTTTTCGGCCTTGAGTTACCTGCATCAGTTTCCGGTGGATTTCATCAAGATCGACCGCAGTTTCGTGGTGGCCCAGCACGATCCCAAGGGCGCCCAGGTCATGACCGGCATGCTGCGCTTCTGTGAGGCGCTGAACCTGGGCGTGGTGGTGGAAGGCGTGGAGACCGCCGAGCAGTTGGCCTTCCTGAATACCGGCGCCGAATTGATCATCCAAGGCTGGTATTTCAGCAAGGCACTGCCGGGCGATCAACTGGAAGGTTTTGTGCGTGAACGCGCCGCCTTGGCGCAAGCCTAATACCCGCGTTGGGTCTGCTCGATGTCCTCGACCAGGTCGTCAATTGCGGCCAGTCGCGCACGGTTGTCATGATCCCAGGGGTGAAAGCCGGGTTTGAAGTAATGCAGCCACGGCACCAGCATCCGTGGGAAAACGCCCTTGGGCCCATACAGAAATTTCAGCATGCGCCAGAAGCCTTTCAGGTGTCCGCCGCACTTGCGGTCGGCGATCAGCAGGCGCAGGTGGAAGTCGAAGACCACCAGCCAGAAAAACACGGTGGTGGTGAGCATGGTCCCGGTGCGTAGCAAATAGCGCTTGGGCCCGGGCTTGATCACCGTGTTCCAGACATCAAAGGCCACCGCCTTATGTTCGGTTTCCTCCAGCGCGTGCCAGTACCACATCTGTTGGTAGCCCTTGAGTGACTCGCCAAAGCGGGACGGATCGCTCAACAGGATCTCGGCCAGCATCGCGGTGTAGTGTTCAAGGGCAATGGTCACGGCCAGGTTGAAGGACGCCGGCAGATGTTTTTTCTGCAGGTCGAGGATGAATTTCAGCCGGCGGTCCAGGGTATGCGCGGGCAAGCCGGCGGCTTGTAGCAAGTCGTTGTAGGCTACGTGTTCGCGGCTGTGCATCGCCTCCTGGCCAATAAAACCCTGGATCTCTTTCTTCAGCACGGGGTCGTCGATGCGTTGGCGGTAGTGGCGCACGCTGTCCATGAAAAACAGCTCGCCCTGAGGGAACAGCAGCGACAGGGCATTGAAGAAATGTGTGATGAACGGACCCTGTTCATGCCAGTCCTTGATGCGCTCGGCGGGCAGGGCGAAACGGATGTCACGGCGGATCGGCAACATGGTGCGTGCTCCTGTTCAGAGGCGGGGCTCGTCGTTGGGTTCAAGTACCGGCGTGCGGGGTTTTGGCGCCATGCGTTTGCTGGCAAACACCACCAGGGCTTGATAGGCCGCTGGCAGGCAGCGGGCGAGCAGGTCGAGGCAATACGCGTCGCGGCCGATCAGCACACGGCGCTTGTTTTTGCGTACCCCGTGCAGGATCACTTTGGCGGCCTGGTCGGCGTCGGTGATGAACAGCTTTTCGAAGTCGGCGCGGGCTTGCTGTTCGCTGTGGATCAGGAACCCCGTCATGTTTGCGTCGATACGGCTGCTGCGGCAGATATCGGTGCGAATGCCGCCAGGGTGAACGCAAGTGGCCGATACACCGCAGCGTTGCAGGTCCAGCTCCTGGCGCAGGGATTCGGTAAAGCCGCGCACGGCAAACTTGGTGGCGTTGTAGCCGCTCATGCCCGGTTGGGCAAACAGGCCGAACACGCTGGAGGTGTTGATGATATGGCCATCGCCTGCGGCTTTCAGGTACGGCAGAAACGCCTTGGTGCCGTAGACCACGCCCCAGAAGTTGATGCCGACGATCCATTCCAGGTCGGCGTAGTCCACACCCTCTACGGTGCTCGACAGAGCCACCCCGGCATTGTTGAACACCAGGTTGACCTGGCCGTGATCGGCCGCGCAGCGTGCAGCCCAGTCCTCCATGGCCTGGCGATCGGACACATCCAGTACCTGGGTGGTGATCAGCACAGGCGCCAGGGTTGACGTTTTGATCAGCGCCGACGTCTGTTCCAGCCCCTGGCTGTTTTTATCCGCCAGTGCCAGGTGGCAACCTTCCCGTGCCAAGGCTAATGCCAACGCGCGACCCATGCCCGACGCCGCGCCGGTAATGGCCGCCACGCGGCCGCTGAATGACTTCATGACAGGCTCCCTTCGGCAGCGGAATGGGCAGCGGGCACAGGACGGTCGGGCGCATTGATCGGCACCAGGCTGGCCACATAGTCCTTGAGCGCAAACTGGCGTGTGACCTGCTTGAAGCGCCAAGTCGAGCCGGGCCACAAGGTGGTGTTCTTGCCGGTGCGAGGGTCGAGGTACCAGCTCTGGCAACCACCGGTATTCCAGATGGTGCGCTTGAGTTTGTCTTGCAACTGTTGGTTGAAGGCGCTTTCCACGCTGGGTTTGACGTCCACACTGGCGATGCGATGCCGCTGCATTTGCTTGAGCGCATCGAGGATGTAAGTGACCTGGGCTTCGATCATCAGGATCATCGAGTTATGCCCCAGGCCGGTGTTGGGGCCGACGATCAGGAACAGGTTGGGATAGCCGGGCACCGTGGTGCCCTTGTAGGCATGCGCGCCGTCTTGCCAGGTGTCCATCAGGTCGACGCCGCCGCGCCCGATGATGCAGTCGCGGGGCAGGGGATCGGTGGCCTGGAAGCCGGTGCCGAAGATCAGGCAGTCGGCCGGGTGCTTGATACCGTCGGCGGTGATCACCCCGTCAGCTTCGATGCGCTGCACGGTGTCGGTGACCACCTCGACGTTACTGCGCGACAGCGCGGGGTAGTAGTCATTGGAGATCAGTACGCGCTTGCAGCCGATGGTGTAGTCCGGGGTCAGGGTCTTGCGCAGGGAAGGGCGCGCCACTTGTTTGTTCAGGTGGCGCAGGGCGATTTTCTGCACCATTTTCATCAGCCGTGGGTGCAGGGCAAAGCCGACCACGCGGCCTTCCAGCGCCCAATAAAAAGCGCTACGCACCAGGCGTTGGGTGAAGGGCAGATGCTTGAACAACCAGCGTTCGAAAGGCGAGATCGCCCGGTCGGGCTTGGGCATGATCCAGGGTGGAGTGCGTTGGAACAGGTCCAGATGAGCCACTTGCGGCGCAATCTGTGGCACAAACTGAATGGCGCTGGCGCCGGTGCCGATCACTGCCACGCGCTTGCCCTTCAAGGAATAGTCGTGGTCCCACTGCTGTGAGTGGAAGCGCTTGCCCTTGAAACTGTCGAGCCCCGGAATATCCGGCAGCGCCGGGCGCGACAGGCCGCCCATGCCCGAGACCAGCACCCGTGCACTGACCTGGCGACCATCGCTGAAGCGCAATTGCCAGCGCTGGTGTTGCTCATCGAAGACCGCCCGCTCAAGGCCCATGCCGAAACGCAAGTAGGGCGCTAGCCCGAAACGCGTGGCGCATTGCTCCAGGTAAGCGCGGATCTCCGCTTGCGGCGCGAACTGGCGAGTCCAGTCCGGGTTGGGCGCGAAGGAAAACGAATACACGTGGGACTGCACATCGCAGGCGCAGCCGGGATAGTGGTTGTCACGCCAGGTGCCGCCGAGGGTATCGGCCTGCTCGGCGATAAAGAAGTCGGTGAACCCGGCCTCCTTGAGCTTGATCGCCATGCACAGGCCGGCAAAGCCGGAGCCGATGATGGCGATGTCGATGGCGTCGCGCTGGGCAGTCATAAGCATTCCTTCATGGGCATCGGGTGTGCTCCTTTTCTTGTTGTGTCTTTTAGATAGAGCACCATTGCAAAGAAAAATTGAATTACTTATTTTAAAAAAGATTTTAAATAATCTACCTGAAAATATCGCCTACGCTAGTCCCAGGTTCCTCATGTGCGACTTGTCCGACGGACAGGCACGACGTTCAGGTCCAGGGTGTGGACGATGGCTGAGGCCTTGATCAATTCCGGTCGGGTCGCCAGCCGCAGGGATGCAGAGGACCGAGCTATGGCTGTTGAATGGGTTATCGCTGCGGCTGTATTGATAGGCGCAAGCGCCGTTTTGTGGGGATTCAGCGCGTGGATGACGCGACGTATTGAAGCCGCCGTTCCGAACAACGGGCGCTTTGTGGAGGTGAATGGCGAGCGCTTTCATTATTACGAAGAGGGCAAGGGCCCGCCGTTGGTGATGATTCACGGCCTGATGGGCAGTAGTCGCAACCTGACGTATGCCTTGTCCGGACAATTGCGTGACCAGTTCCGTGTCATCACGCTCGACCGTCCTGGGTCGGGTTATTCCACACGCCACAAAGGCACCGCTGCGGACCTGCCAGCCCAGGCGCGGCAAGTGGCGGCCTTTATCGAGACGCTGGGCCTGGATAAACCCGTGGTGCTGGGGCATTCCCTGGGCGGAGCGATTTCCCTGGCGCTGGCCCTCGACCATCCCCACGCGGTGTCGGGGTTGGTGTTGGTGGCGCCACTCACCCATCCACAACCCACATTGCCCGTGGTGTTCTGGTCACTGGCGGTGCGACCGGCCTGGCTGCGACGCTGGGTGTCTCACACGCTCACGGTGCCGATTGGGCTGTTGACGCGCCGCGCGGTGGTCAAAGGCGTGTTCGCACCGGACAGTGCCCCTGACGATTTCGCCACCCGTGGCGGGGGGCTGCTGGGCATGCGCCCCGATAACTTCTATGCCGCGTCCAGCGAGATCGCCTTGGTCAACAACGACCTGCCGGGCATGGTCACGCGTTACCCGCAACTGACGCTGCCCATCAGCCTGATCTATGGCGCGCAGGACAAGGTCCTGGACTTTCGCAAGCACGGGCAGGCCCTGGCAGACAAGGTTCCGGGCCTGAAATTGCAGGTGGTGGAGGGGCGCGGGCATATGCTGCCGATCACCGCCACCGCGCGGGTGGTGGAGGCGGTGCACCACCTGGCCAAGCGTGCGCGGCCAGCGCAAAGCGCTGCAATCCTGCATCCGCCGTTTGCGTTGGCAAGCAAATAATCGTGGCACTCACTGCGGGTTGTGCCGTCCGAAATGCTTGCCCTAGAGACCTGACCCAGCGGCTGAAAAAGAGACTGTCCGGTCACGTAAAAAAGGCCTCGAAAAAGTAGTTGACGACCTAACGATTCCGCGCTATTTCTTTAAAAAAATATTTCAATGTTTATTTTGAAATGATTTTTGAAATGCCTAAGAGCGAATAAAAATGAAAAAAACGTCTTTTATCGCATGGTTGATTTCCTGGAGCATTCAACGCTCCCTGAACCTGTTTTGCACTGCCCAGCAACGGTGGCTGCCATGAATCAGACACTGGCAGCACCAAGCGTATGGACCGACGGCAAGCGCCACCTGTGGTGGTTGGGCATCATGCCCTTGGCCACGCCTTTGTTGTCCGGCGCCCTGGCCATCACCACCGGTATCCAGCAACTCTGGTGGGTCGGCGTATTGGTGATCTTCGGCCTGATCCCGCTGATCGATGGTTTGCTCGGTGAAGACGTGAGCAACCCGCCCGAATCCGCCGTCAGCCACCTTGAATCGCAAAGCTACTACCGCTGGATCGTCTACACCGGCGTACTGTTTGTCATCTCGTCGGTGGTGATCACCGGTTGGCTGGCTGCCGGCGGTATCGACTGGATCATTCAGGGCGGGCTGTTGCAGGCTGCCGCGAACCTGGAACCGTCGAGTTGGCTGTCCCATGCGGCCAGCTACCTCACCGCACGCACCCAGCTGCATGGCGAAGTGAGTTGGTTCACTTACTTGGGCATGGCCATGTCGACCGGCGCCGCCACCGGCATCGCGATCAATACCGCCCATGAACTGGGCCACAAACCCAATGCGCTGGAAGTGTTCCTGGCCAAAGTCACCTTGGCCCCGACCTTCTACGGTCACTTCTACACCGAACACAACCGTGGTCACCACGTCCGTGTCGCCACGCCGGAAGATCCCGCCAGTTCGCGCCTGGGGGAGAGCTTCTGGGCCTTTCTGCCGCGCTCGGTGTGGTTCAGTGCCCGCTCGGCGTGGAACCTGGAGCGCGAACGCCTGCGCAAGCTCGGCCTGCCGGCCTGGCATTGGCAGAACGGCGTGCTCAGTGCCTGGATGTACAGCATGGTGCTGTGGGGCGCGATGATCGCCTGGTTGGGAGCGGCAGTGATTCCGTTCCTGATTATCCAAGGCATCTACGGGTTTTCGCTGCTGGAAGTCGTGAACTATGTAGAACACTACGGGCTTAAACGTCAGAAGTTGCCCAATGGTCGTTATGAACGTTGTTCGCCACGGCATTCATGGAACAGCAATCGGATTGTTACCAATATCTTCCTGTTTCAATTGCAACGGCACTCCGATCACCATGCCAATCCCACTCGTAGTTATCAGTCGTTGCGTCATTTTGATGAATCGCCGCAACTTCCTTATGGTTACGCCAGCATGATTGTCTGGGCCTACGTGCCTTACTTATGGCGGCGGCGCATGGACCATCGGGTACTGAATCATTATGCGGGAGATATTACGCTGACCAATCTTCAGCCCTCACAACGGTTGAAGTACCTGGAGAAGTACAGCAACAGCGCCAAGCCTTTTTAAGTTCAAGCTATACCGTGTGCGTACTCGGGGCCTGCGTGCCGCGCAGGTCTCTATCGCCCGCAAGTTTGCAAATGGATAGCCAGAAAGTTGTTTGACCCGAACAAAAATAATTAAAGGGAAGGACGTACACCATGCAAGCACCTGCCAAGTTCACCACCCATATCGTATTGGCTGCGCTGGGCCTTATTGCCTATCACCAGGCCCAGGCAGCGCGCATCGAACCCGCCGGCAGTGCATTCACCGCCCAAGGCCCCATCAGCTTTTCCAAAGGCGCACTGATCAGTGCCGATTGCACCATCAAGGTCGCCGGCAAAGTGGCGGCGGATGGCTCATCGGTGAATGTCGACAAAGTTGAGTTCGACGGCGGCCTCAAGTGCAGCCGGGTCGAAGCCATCAACCTGCCTTGGGTACTGGTCGCCAAAGACACCAAGAGCGGTTCCATGTCGAAGATCAGCGTGGATGTCCATGCATTTGGCCTGGGCGGCAAATGCGGTCCCTCTACCGCCGATGGCACCTGGGACAACGCCACCGGCAAGTTGGAGGCCGCCAATGTACCAATCGGCGACGACTGCACGATCAAGACGGTATCTATCAAGATGCCACCTAACTTTAAGGTTGTTGAGTAACCACCTGATTTTATTGCGGTAATTGAATTGAGATTTGGCTGGAAAGGGAAGTTCTGCAGTTTCACCGTGACCTCTCGATCATGGCCATTACCCCTGGCGAAATGACTTCGCCATAACATGTGAGGAAAAACAATGAAAAGCTTGAAAACCCTCGTGTCGTTGACTGCTTTGACTGTTTGCATGGGTGCTGCTTCCATGGTGAGTGCCGCTACCATTTCTCCTGCTGGCGCGGGTTTCACCACGCCCGCAGGTGCTATCACTGTTACATCGCCCGCGTCGTTCGGTGCGCCCGTTGCTTGCACCATCGTCTTTACCGGCAGCGTGGCTGCGAGCGGTGCCAGCGCTGCGATCACCGGTGCCACTGTGAGCGGCTCCAACCCACTTTGCGGTGTGCCAGTGTTGCTGGGTTTGCCATGGACCTTGACCGCCACCACCGCCACCGGGCCTGACACCTTTGCAGGCACTGTATCGGGCGTGAACTTCAAGATCGTCAGCAACTGCGCAAGCGCTCCAGCCACCATCAATGTGGTCTACAACAACAGCAACCACACCATTACTGTTCCATCGGCACAAACCGTCGGCAGTTGCAAAATCACTGCGCTGAACGCGACGCCAACCCCAACGCTCACTGTCAACCCTTGATAGGCGTGCGCTTGACGTGATGATCACACGTTGAAACGCAAGTGCCCTGCAAAGGGCACTTGTTAAGGCAAGCCAAGGCGGTGATTCCGGCTGTGGTGGATAAAAATAATAAGGAGTGGAGCATGAATAATAAGAAACAACAGGCCCAGGCGTTACTTGGCCTGGCGTTGTTGAGCGGGTTTATGGTCGCAGCCGGGCCCGTTCAGGCTGGCGGGTACTCGACTCCTACATTTGGCGCGCAAGGCTGGGGCCGTGCGTTTGGCGGTGGTTCACTGTTCAAGAATGACCCTTCTTCAGCCTACAACAACCCGGCCGCCATGGCGTTCATTGACCAGACCATCGCGCAGCAGAACGTTATCTATGCGCGTATCAATATCAAGTTCAAGGGAAATGCCTATGACTACAAAGGGGACCCGACGTCCACCGGGGTCATGGACGAATTCGGCGGTGTGACCTCCACCCCGCGTGAAGGCAATGGGGGTGAAGCCGGCTTTACGGCTTGGTTGCCCACCGGCTTCTTGGTGATACCTATCAACGATCGCTTCAGTTTTGGCTTGAGTCAGGTCGTCCCGCAGGGCATGAAATCCACGTGGGACCAGGACTGGAAAGGCCGTGACTTCGCCGTTGACACCAAAATTGAAACCGTCGGTTTGACCGGCTCGCTGTCGTTCAAGGTCAATGACCAGTTTTCTATTGGTGCAGGTGCCATTGTCCAGCACAGCACAGGCTTCGTGAGCCAGAACGTCGACCTGTATGCGGCGGCGGCGGTCTCGCCGGGGCTCGGTGGTCTCGGCATCCCGTTCCCATCGGGGGTAGGGCAGTCGCTGATGCGGGTCAAGGTCGATAACACCTCGGTGGGCTGGTTTGCCGGCCTGGCCTGGAAACCCACTTTGCAAGACACGCTGGGTTTCAACTACCACGCCAAGATCAAGAACAAAATGGAGGGCAAATACAACATCTATGCTGATCCAGGCAGCAGGTTGCTGATGACCGATGCCGGAGGGGATGGCTTGACGCTGGTCGAGCGTGCTTACCCCGGCCTCAAACTGTTTCCGGACGGCGCCAACGCATCCACTCAATTGGACATCCCGGCCACCGCCGCCATCGACTGGGTGCATGTGTTCAACGACCGATTCAGCCTGGGCGCCAGTGTGCTGTGGACCCAATGGTCGTCATTCAAGGCGCTGACCCTGAAGTCCGATGGCAATACCATCGTGTCGATTCCCTACAAGTACAGGGACGTCATGATGTATTCCCTGGGGGGCGACTATAAGCTTACCGATGACTTCACCCTGCGCGCCGGTGTTGCCTATGACCAGACTCCCACCCGCAATTCCACGCGTGACCCACGTATCCCCGACGGCGATCGTTACTTCGCTTCTCTCGGCTTTGGCTACGATATCAAGGCCATACCCGGCTTGAGTATCGACGGTGCCTACTCTCGGCAGTTTGTCGAGCAGGTGAAGCTCAAAACCGTCAACGTCGACCGCCTGGGCGCTGCGCGCCTGGATGGTAAAGTCGACAGCAAAGGTGAGGTTGTCAGCCTGTCGGCCACTTACAAGTTCTAATGCATGCGGTAGTGGAGCAGCCAGTCAGCGCATCTTTCTGCTGTTTCACGCGTTTACCGCATCGACGGGTCGCCTCTGCGACCCGTTTCGATTGTCACTGAGGCATCTCCTGCCTCTCGCTTCATCATCCCTCGCAAGTACTCACGACCCCCGCCTGGCTCCGTCATTATTTCCTAATAAATCGATGGTTTTCACTCGCTCGGATTAGTCCTATTCCGGCGCCTGCTTAGTTGCAGGAAAGTTGTTCTACCCGAACAAAAACAATTTGAAGGGATGAACGCTAATTATGCAATTTCCTACAAAGTTCCGCACTCATCGGTATCGGTCATTGACTTGAAGTTTGGCCTGGCCGAGGAGTGTTGCTGTTTCACCTCAACGCCTCAGTCATGGTCATTGTCCCTGGCGACTAACTCGCCTTTCTACGTGAGGAATAACAATGATGAACTTTAAAACTGTCGTATCGTTGTCTGCCTTGGCTGTTCTGATGGGGGCCGCCTCCATGGCCAATGCCTACAGCATCACCCCTGTAAACACCAACTTCACCGCACCCGGCACGATCTCGGTGAAATCGCCATCCTCCTATCAGGCCGCGGTCAATTGCGGGGCGACTTTCACCGGTAATGTCGATGCCGCTGGCGTTGCCAAAATCACGGACGTTGCCATCACGGGTGGCGGGCTTTGCAGCCTGCCCAAGATCACCGGCTTGCCATGGACGTTGACGGCCAACGGTGCTACCGCAGGTTCGGTGACCAACGTCGGATACACCATCGCGGGTTCGATTCTGTACCCCGTCTCCAATTGTGGTGCTTCCACTATCACCGCCAACTACAGCGGTGGTGTGTTGACGGCTACCAATCAATCCCTGGCAGGAAACTGCACCGTGGTAAGCCTGAGCGTCAAGCCAACACCAGCGTTCACTGTTGTTCCTTGAGGATGGCGTGAATACAAGGGGCTGAGCGCCCGTTAAAAGGCAGGCGCCTCCCATGAGGCGCCTGTTGCGGCTGGCTGATTGAGAGCGCAGTAGAGGTGCCGTGTGAAGTTAAATAAACGACAGATTGAAGTGCTGCTGGGCCTGGCGTTGATGGGCGGATGGATGGTGGCCGCTCCCGTGCAGGCCGGTGGTTTCTCCACCCCGACCTATGGCGCCCCCGGTTGGGGCAGGGCCTTCGCGGGCGGGTCGCTGTTCAAGAACGATCCGAGTTCGGCGTATAACAACCCGGCCGCCATGGCGTTTGTCGACCGCAATGTTGCGCAGTTCACGGTCGATTACGCGCGCATCAACATCAAGTACAAAGGCGACGCCTATGATTATGCTGGCAAGCCGATTTCCAGCACGCCGCTGGATGACAACGGCTTTCCTGATTCCACCGCGACGACCGCGAACCACAATGACGGTGGCCAAGGGGGCTTCTCCGCCTGGCTGCCCACAGGCTTCATGGTCATGCCGCTGGGCGACCGGTTTGCCTTCGGCCTGAGCCAGGTCGTGCCCCAAGGCATGCGTTCCACCTGGGACCAGGATTCGAAACTGCGTGGGTTTGCAGTGGACACCAAAATCGAAACCGTGGGTTTGACCGGCGCCTTGTCGTTCAAGGTCAACGACCAGTTTTCCGTCGGCGGTGGGGTGATCGTCCAGCACAGCAAGGGGTTCGTCAGCCAGAACATCGACTTGTTGTCGGCGGCGGCGGTATCGGACTCTGAACTGGGCGGTATTGCTTTCCCGTCGGACGTCGGCGGCGCGCTGATGCGGGTCAAGGTCGACAATGTGTCAGCCGGCTGGTTTACCGGTGTGGTGTGGAAACCCACGGAAAAAGACACGCTGGGGTTGAACTACCACGCCAGGATCAAGAATAAGATGTCCGGCAAGTACAACATCCATGCCGATAAGTTTTCCTACAACCTTATGACCCAACCAAGCCCCTTCGGCGGCAGCGGTACGCTGGTGGGCACGGCCTATCCGGGGCTTGAGCTGTTTCCGGACGGTGCCCATGCCAGCACCCAGTTGGATATCCCCGCCACCGCAGGCCTGGACTGGGTGCACCAGTTCAATGATCGGCTCACCCTGGGCGCGAGTGTGGTCTGGACGCAGTGGTCCTCGTTCAAGGACCTGACACTCAAGTCGGGGGACATCACCATCGTGTCTATTCCCTACAACTACAGGGACACCTGGATGTACTCCCTCGGTGGCGACTTCCGTGCGACCGATGAGCTGACCTTGCGTGCAGGTGTGGCCATTGACCAGACGCCAACCCGCAATTCCACCCGTGACCCGCGCATCCCGGATGGTGATCGCACCTTTGTGTCCCTCGGTGCCGGGTACGACGTGAAGGCAATTGAGGGCCTGACCCTCGACGTTGCCTATTCCCACCAGTTCGTTCGGACGGTCAAGTTGAAGACCCAGAACGTCGACCGGCTGGGGGCCGCGAGCCTCGATGGCAAGGTGAATGCGTCCGGTGATGTCGTCAGCCTGTCGGCCACCTATACGTTCTGATGTTTCAAGGCGGTATTCCCCTTTGGTGATGACTTGACCAGGCGGCTCGCTCAGCCGCCATTTTTTTCGCCCAGGCATTAAATAATAATTTCAAAACAAAATTTGAATATAGTTTTCGAATTTTGTAGTGTGGCGTTACGCCGCATGTCATCCGACCTGGCGCACGTAGGCCGTACCCTGAATCGAATCGAGGTATCTCCATGGTTATCTGGTTACTGGTGGGTTTCGCAGCAGCGATCGCCCTGGCATATCGACAAGCTGTCGCCACCCTGTGGTTGGGCGCAGGCCTGATCTGGCTGGCAGCGGGTTACCTGTTCAACGTCGTGGCCGGTTTCGGCGCCACAGTCGCGGCGATACTGGTGGTGGCGCCCGCGTTGCTGATGACCATCAAACCCCTGCGCCGCACCTTGCTGACCAGCAAGGCTTTGGGCCTGTTTCGTACGATCATGCCAGCGATGTCTGATACCGAACGCGCCGCCATCGAGTCCGGCACCGTGTGGTGGGACGCCGAGCTGTTCAGCGGCAAGCCCAATTGGCAGCGTCTGCTGCAAGCCGCACCGGCCAGCCTGAGCGCAGAGGAACAAGCCTTCCTCGACAACGAAGTCGAAACCCTGTGCGATATCGCCAACGACTGGGAAACCACCCAGGTCTGGCAAGACATGTCACCCGAAGGCTGGCAGTACACCAAAGATGCCGGGTTCCTCGGCATGATCATTCCCAAGCAATACGGCGGCAAAGGCTTCTCCCACTACGCGCACTCGCAGGTGGTGATGAAGCTGTCGACGCGCTGCTCGGCGGCCGCCATTTCGGTGATGGTGCCCAACTCCCTCGGCCCGGCCGAACTGCTGCTTCACTACGGCACCGATGCCCAGCGCAATTACTACCTGCCGCGTCTGGCACGAGGTGAAGACATCCCATGCTTTGCCCTGACCAGCCCGTATGCCGGCTCCGATGCCGGGGCGATTCCCGACCTGGGCATCGTCTGCAAAGGCACCCATGAAGGCGAGGAAGTGCTGGGCTTTCGCGTGACCTGGGACAAGCGCTACATCACCCTCGGCCCGATTGCCACGGTGCTCGGCCTGGCGTTCCGCGCAGAAGACCCGGACGGGTTGCTCGGCGCTCCGGGTTCACTCGGTATCACCTGCGCACTGATCCCAACCTCCCATCCCGGCGTCAACAGCGGCCGCCGGCATTGGCCGCTGAACGCCGTCTTCCAGAACGGTCCTACCACCGGCAAGGATGTGTTTATTCCGCTGGAGTGGGTGATCGGCGGCCGCGAGCAAGTCGGCAACGGCTGGCGCATGTTGATGGAATGCCTGGCCGCCGGCCGTGCGATTTCTCTGCCGTCGGCCAACGTTGGCCTGGGCAAGGTGGCGGTGCGCGGCACCACCGCCTATGCCGCGATGCGCAAACAGTTCGGCCTGCCCATCGGCAAATTCGAAGGCGTGCAGGCGCCCTTGGCGCGCATGGCCGGACACTTGTATGCCTGTGATGCGGTGCGCAAGGTGTCGGTGGCGTCCCTGGACGCGGGTGAGAAACCCTCGGTGATCTCGGCGATTGCCAAGTACCACGTCACCGAGCGTGCGCGGATCATCGTCAACGACGGCATGGACATCGTTGCCGGCAAGGGCATCTGCATGGGCCCCAATAACTTCCTGGCCCGTGCCTATCAGCAAAGCCCCATTGCCATTACGGTGGAAGGCGCGAACATCATGACGCGCTGCCTGATCATCTTTGGCCAGGGCCTGATCCGTTGCCATCCTTATGTGTTCCGCGAGATGGAAGCAGCGCGTAACCCGGACCGACGTAAAGCGCTGGAAGCCTTCGACAGTGCCATGTTCGGCCATGTGAGCTTTGTGCTGGCCAATACCGTCCGTGCGGCGGTGCATTCCCTGACAGGCGGGCGGCTGATTTCCGTTCCGGCCAAGACCGACCCTGCGCTGGCGTCTTACTACCGCCAGGCCAATCGTCTGTCAGTGGTACTCGCGCTGATTTCGGATATTTCCATGGGCGTGCTGGGCGGAGCCCTCAAGCGCAAGGAAAGTATTACCGGGCGCCTGGGCGATATTCTGTCGCAGCTGTACATCCTGTCCTGCGTACTCAAGCGGTTTGAGGACGACGGCCGGCCCCAGGCGGATCTGCCGTTGGTGCACTGGGCGGCGCAGGATGCATTGTTGCGGGCCCACGAAGCGCTGGCGGAAGTGCTCGATAACTACCCCTCGAAACCTGCTGCGGCGGTGCTACGTGGCCTGACATTCCCGTTCGGGATCCCACTGCGCAAACCGTCGGACCGTCTGCTGGCCCAGGTGGCCGACGTGGTGCAGACCCCGGGCGAAACCCGCGACCGCTTGTTGGCCAACTCTTACATCCCACGTCCGGAAATCGACAAGTTGGCCTACGGCGAACTGGGTTTCCGCCTGCTGCCCCAAGTCGAGCTGATCGACGCGCGGCTCAAGCCCGCCGTGAAGCAGGGCCTGATCGAGCCGATGCCGATCTCCGCCACGGCCTTCACCGCCTGGCGCGTCAAGGCGCGGGCGCTGGACCTGATCAGCGACGACGAAGACACCTTGCTCGGCCGCTACGTGGAATACGCCGACCACGGCATCCAGGTGGACGACTTCCCGCAGGACTTCGGCTTGCTGGAGGCGTTGCAGCAGCGCAAGCAAGCGCTGGAGCCGACGGCGAAACGTCGCACCAACCAAAGCGAAAACGCCTCGGTCAATTAGCCAACACCGTGTTGTGAGTGAATCTATCAATGAGTGACAGCTACCTTTCTTTCGTCAATTCCCCTTGGGGCCGGCGCCTGGCTCAGGCCATCGGCTTGCCGCAGCCCCTGCCACTGCAACGCCACCGCAGCGGCCAGCAGGGCTTGGTCAACCCGGTGATCATCGCCGGGGCAGGGCGCCTGGCCGCCGAGGTGCAGCGGATTTTCGCGGCCACTGATACCGTCGCCGCCACCCCGGCGACGCTCAAGGCGCCGTCCACGGTGAAAGTGCAAGGCGCCGTGTTTGACGCCAGTGCCGTGGCCGACCTGCAACAGTTGGACGAGCTGTATGTGTTCTTCCACACCAACGCCAAGCGCCTTGGCCACCATGGCCGCGTCGTGGTACTCGGCACCGCGCCGGAGCATTGCCAGGATTTGCCCCAGGCCATCGCCCAACGCGCCCTCGAAGGCTTGGTGCGCTCGTTGGCCAAGGAGCTGCGCCGGGCGATCACCGTGCAGTTGATCTACGTGGCGCCGGGTGCCGAAGACGTACTGGACAGCAGCTTGCGTTTCTTCCTGTCGCGCCGTTCGGCCTATGTGTCGGGGCAAGTGGTGCGCCTGGAGAAACCGGTGGACGGCCACGTCACGGTCAATTGGGACAAACCCTTCGCCGGCCGTCGCGCCTTGGTCACCGGCGCCTCCCGTGGCATCGGCCTGGCGATTGCTCAGGTGTTGGCGCGGGACGGCGCCCATGTGGTGTGCGTGGACGTGCCCCAGGCCCAGGCAGCGTTGCAACAGGCGGCGGACAGCGTCGGCGGTTCGGCGCTGCCCCTGGACATCACCGCGCTGGACGCGGCCGCACTGTTGCAAGCACATGTCAGCCAATACGGCGCCTTTGACGTGGTGGTGCACAACGCCGGGATCACCCGCGACAAGACCATCGCCAAAATGACCGAGGCCGCCTGGCGTAGCGTGCTGGCGGTTAACCTCGAAGCGCCTTTGCAGCTCAGCGAGGCATTGTTGGACAGTCAAGGCCTCAATCCTGGGGGGCGAATTGTTTGTGTCTCGTCGATTTCCGGTATCGCCGGCAACCTCGGACAAAGCAATTACGCCACCTCAAAGGCCGGTGTGATCGGCCTGGTGCAAGGCCTGGCACCGCGTGCATCGGCACAGCAAGTGACGGTGAATGCGGTGGCGCCGGGGTTTATCGAAACCCTGATGACCGCGAAGATCCCGCTGATGATCCGTGAAGCCGGGCGACGCATGAATTCGCTGTCCCAGGGCGGACAGCCGATCGACGTGGCCGAGACCATTGCCTGGCTGGCGCATCCGGCGTCCGGCGGGGTCAACGGCCAAGTCGTACGGGTGTGCGGCCAAAGTCTGCTGGGAGCCTGAGCCATGGACTACGTGACGCAGATCATTGATCCGCCGCCTTCACGCACCCGCTTGCTGCTGGACGGTGTACGCGCCCTGCGCAAACCCAAGCTAGACGGTGCGCCTGTGCTGCCCAAGGAGCGCCTGGTGCGCTCGGCGGTGGGGTTGTCTGCCGCCGACATCGCCGCCTATGGCCGTGCCTGTGGTTTTCGCCGCGAGCAGGGCGTGCCGTTGTCCTATCCCCATGTGCTGGCGTTCCCTTTGCACTTGATGCTGCTGACCCGCCCCAGCTTTCCGTACCCGGCCAGCGGCATGGTGCACCTGGCCAATCGCATCCGTCAGCACCAGCGCTTGCACGAAGGCCAGGCGTTGCGCATTGAGGTGTATTGCGAGCGTTGGGTCGCCCATCCCAAGGGCCAGGCGCTGAGCATCGCCACCCGTGCCTATGGTGCCGGCACGCTGATATGGGAAAGCGATAGCCTGTACCTGCGCCGGGACGTCAAGGACCCGGTCGGCGAACCGTGGGGCGACGCGTTGCCGCTGCAGGAAGAAGGCTTGTTACGCACCCAACGCTGGGTGCTGCCCGCCGACCTGGGCCGACGTTTTGCCAAGGTCTCAGGGGATTTCAACCCGATTCACACTTCGGTGATCGGCGCCAAGCTGTTCGGCTTTCGCCGCGCCATCGCCCATGGCATGTGGACCCTGGGCCGCGCGCTCGCCGCCCAGCAACCGCCTGGTGGCCTGGACCAGGCCGAGGCCCAGTGTGACTTCAAGCTGCCGATCTTCCTGCCCGGCCAGGTCGCGCTGTGGAGCCATCCGGTGACTGGCCCGCGCCGCGAATTCGAAGTGCGCAATTTTGCCGGTGACAAACCCCATATGCGTGGCCTTTTCATCTGGAAAGAGAACCTGGAATGAGTGACTACAGCTTCAACCCGGCCCCGGTCCGTCGTGTGGCGATCATCGGCGGCAACCGCATCCCGTTTGCTCGCTCCAACACGGTGTACGCCCACGACAGCAACCAGGACCTGCTGGTCGCCGCGCTGCAAGGTCTTGTCGACCGCTACAACCTGCACGGCCAACGTCTCGGTGAGTTTGCCGCTGGCGCTGTGATCAAGCACTCGCGGGATTTCAACCTGGCGCGTGAGTCGTTGCTGTCTACCACCTTGTCGCCGGATACGCCGGCCTACGATGTGCAGCAAGCCTGCGGCACCGGGCTGGAAGCCGCATTGCTGGTGGCGAACAAGATTGCCCTCGGCCAGATCGAGGTGGGCATTGCCGGGGGGGCCGACACCACCTCTGATGCGCCCATCGGCATTAATGAATCCCTGCGCCACACCTTGCTCGCGGCCAATCGCGCCAAGGGCATGGGTGATAAGCTGAAGACGTTGCTCAAGGTTCGGCCCTCGATGTTCTTCAAGCCATTGCTGCCGCGCAACGGCGAGCCGCGCACCGGCCTGTCCATGGGCGAGCACTGCGAAGAAATGGCCAAGCGCTGGCAGATCAAACGCCTGGCCCAGGATGAGCTGACCCTCACCAGCCACCAGCGCCTGGCGGCGGCCTACCAACGCGGCTTCTTCGACGACCTGATCAGCCCCCATCGCGGCCTGGCCAGGGACAACAACCTGCGCGCCGATGCCAGCCTGGAAAAGCTCGCGGGCCTATCCCCAGCCTACGACCGCCAGAACGGCACCCTTACCGCCGGTAACTCCACTCCGTTGACCGACGGTGCCTCGGTGGTGCTGCTGGCCAGTGAAGAGTGGGCCGCCGCCAACGGCTGGCCAGTGCTGGCCTACCTGCGTACCGGCGAAACCGCAGCGGTGAATTTTGTCGACGGCAGCGAAGGCTTGCTGATGGCCCCGGCCTACGCAGTGCCGCGCATGCTTAAACGCGAAGGCCTGAGCTTCAAGGATTTCGACTTCTTCGAGATCCATGAAGCCTTTGCCGCCCAGGTGTTGTGCACGCTCAAGGCCTGGGAAGACCCGGATTATTGCCGCGAACGTCTAGGCTTGGAGGCGCCCCTGGGCACCATTGATCGCGCGAAGATGAACGTCAACGGTGGCTCGCTGGGCTGCGGCCATCCCTTTGCCGCCACGGGAGGCAGGCAGTTGGCGGCGCTGGCCAAGATCATCCATGCGAACGGCGGCGGGCGCGGTCTGATTTCCATCTGCGCGGCGGGCGGACTGGGCATTACCGCCATCGTCGAAAAGTAGCTCTATCAAAAACAACAACAAGGAGACTGCCATGAACGCTGTAAGCCTGGAACACACCGAACGGATCTGGTTGAACGCTTACCTGCCCGGCGTCCCGGCAGATATCGACGCCGCTATCGAGGACTACCCATCGCTGCGCGAGGTGTTCCTGGAACACCTGGAGAAGTTTCGCGAACGGGTGGCGTACGTCAGCATTGGCACCGAAATGACCTACGCCGACTGGCAGGTGCAAGGCTATGCCTTTGCCGCCTGGCTGCAGGGGCAGGGCGTCAAGAAAGGTGATCGTGTGGCGCTGATGATGCCCAACTGCTTGCAGTATCCGATTTGCCTGTTGGGTACGATCCTGGCCGGCGCGGTGGTGGTCAACGTCAACCCGCTGTACACCTCCCATGAGCTCAAGCACCTGCTCAAGGACAGCGGCGCGGAAACCGTGGTGATCTTCGAGAATTTCGCCCATACCCTGGAAAAAGTCATCACCGGCAGCAGCGTCAAGCGCGTGGTGATCGCGGCCATCGGCGATTTGCTGGGGACGTTCAAGGGCGCCGCGATGAACTTCATCCTGCGTAGCGTGCAAAAGCAGGTGCCAGCGTTCAATCTGCGCGGCTCGCTGCGCTTCAACCAGGTGCTGAAACAGGGACGGGCGCTCACTCATTTCCCGGTGGAGATGCACCTCGACGACCTGGCCTTTCTGCAATACACCGGCGGCACTACCGGCGATGCCAAGGGCGTGATGCTCAGCCACCGCAATATCATCGCCAATCTGTTGCAAGCCAAGGCCTGGGTTGGCGACCAACTGGACCAGGACAAGCAGGAAACCAACGTCACCCTGCTGCCGCTGTACCACATCTTTTCCCTGACGGTGAACTGCCTGATGTTCATGTGCCTGGGCGGGCGCAACATCCTGATCGCCAACCCACGGGACGTGAAGCGCGTGCAGATGATCCTGCGCAAGGAGCGCTTCAACGGGATTGCCGGGGTCAACACGCTGTTTAATGGCTTGCTGGAGAACAAGGAGTTCTGCGCACGGGACTTTTCCGACCTGCGCATGGTGATCGCCGGCGGCATGGCCACGCACACGGCGGTGGCCAAGCGCTGGAAGGAAGTCACCGGGCTGCCGATCATCGAAGGCTACGGCCTCACCGAATGTTCGCCGGTGGTGAGCATCAGCCCGATCAACATTGCACGCATGCGCGAGATGGAATTCACCGGCAGCATCGGCGTGCCATTGCCCTCGACCTGGGTGCGGTTTGTGCGCGAAGACGGTGAGTTGGCTGAGATTGGCGAACAGGGCGAACTGCAAGTGCGCGGGCCACAGGTGATGCAGGGTTACTGGAAACGACCGGAGGCCACTGCCGAAGTGCTGGATGCCGAGGGGTGGTTGTCGACCGGTGATATCGGCATGATGGACACGCGCGGTTATATCCGCCTGGTGGACCGCAAGAAGGACATGATCCTGGTCTCGGGCTTCAACGTGTACCCCAATGAAATCGAGGACGTGGTGGCGCTGCACCCTGGCGTGGCCGAAGTGGCGGCGATTGGTGTGGAAGATGGCGTGACCGGGGAGAAGGTCAAGATCATCGTGGTGCGCAAGGACCCGAGCCTGACCCAGGAGCAGATTCTTGCGCATTGCCGGGAGTACCTGACGGGGTACAAGGTGCCCAGGTACGTGGAGTTCCGCACCACTGAGTTACCGAAGACCACCGTCGGCAAAGTCCTGCGCCGGGCACTGCGCTAGACTTCTCTTTTTGTGGTGAGCGAGCTTGCCTCGCGCGGGGCAAGCCCGCTCACCACAAGGTTCGGGGCTGTTAAACCTCTTCGACCTGTACCCAGCGTTCTTCTCTGGCCGCCACGCGAATCGCCGTCGCCAACCGCTCCACCTCCCACGCTGCCTCAAAGTCTGTGCCATCCGCACCTTGACCGGCCAGCGCCAGGATCAACTCCTGCACCTCCAGCGTCTTCAGTTCGTTGTAGCCCAACTGATGGCCCGCCGCCGGGCTGAACGCCGCATAACCGGGCAGGGCAGGGCCAGCGAGCAAACGCTGGAATCCATCCTGGCCGATGCGACACACCTGCAATTCATTCAAGCGCTCTTGATCGAACGCCAAGGTGCCTTTCGTCCCGCTGATCTCGAAACTCAGGTGGTTTTTGTAGCCCTGCTTGAGCCAACTGCTGCTCACCGTGCCGCGTGCGCCATTGGCAAAACGCAGCAGGGCGTGCACTTGGTCATCCACCGCAATCGATTTAAGGTCGGTGCTGCCTTTGACGGCCGGCCGCTGGGCGTGGACGGTCTGGGTGTCGGCACACACACTCACTACGTCGCCCACCAGATAACGCGCCATCGATAGCAAGTGACTGCCCAAGTCCGCCAAGGCGCCGCCCGCGTGTTCCACTTCACAACGCCACGACCATGGCGAGGCCGGATCAGCCATGAAATCTTCGCTGAACTCGCCCTGGAAGCTGATGATCTCGCCCAGTTCGCCGTTAGCGATCATCTGCTTGGCCAACACGATCATCGGGTTGTGCTGGTAGTTGTAGCCCACCCGCGTCACCACGCCCGCAGCACTGGCGGCGCGGCGCATGGCGTCGGCCTGTTCCAGGCTCACGGCCAGGGGTTTTTCGCAGTACACCGCCTTGCCCGCTGCGATGGCGGCCATGGCCATGGGGTAGTGCAAATGGTTGGGCGTGGTGATGGCGACCACGTCCACGTTGGGGTCGTTGATCAGCGCCTGCCAGTCGCCATGGGCCTTGGCAAAGCCCCAATCCCTGGCGCAGCGCTGGGCACGTTCGGTGTCGGCGTCGGCCAGGGCGGCCAGCTTGAGGTGTACCGGCAGTTCAAATACCGCACGGGCGTTATTGAACGCCAAGGCATGGGCGCGCCCCATGAAGCCTGTGCCGATCAAGCCGATTCCGAGTTCACGCATCGCCGTGGTCCTTTGGATTATTGTTTTCAGGAGGACTATTAATGGAATAAAAATTCCCAGATTTCAATAGACAGAATAAAAATTCATTAAGGCCTCGCCGATCACTCCAACGAATGCAGCTATATTCAGCCTCTGACGAAAGGCCCTCAGTTAACAAAAGATAACGTAGCGCCGATTGTCAGACGATTCGAAAGCCCGATAGGATGGCCCCTGCTTCCTCCAGGCGCTCTAGATTGCAGGTTTCAAGGCCCCGGAAGGCAGCGATAACAATAATAAATGGGAGAAAGGTCTATGAGTGAGCCTGTCATGGGTTGGGTTGTTTGCCGCCCACGCGCCGCACGCAGGGTTGCGATGCTGGCCGCAGCGCTCTCGCTGTTTGGCGCTGTCGTGTTACCGGCAGCCGTCCAGGCCGCCAGCGATACCTCGTTTGCGATTGAATCCCCCAAGGCCGCCAAAGGCCTGATGATCGACGTGGTCCACGCGGGCAAGCGCCTGGTGGCGGTCGGTGATCGCGGGCACATCCTCTATTCCGATGACCAGGGCAGCACCTGGACCCAAGCCAAAGTCCCCACCCGGCAGTTGCTCACGGCGGTGTTTTTCGTCGATGACACGCAGGGCTGGGCGGTGGGCCATGATGCGCAGATTCTTGCCAGTTCCGACGGCGGCGCCACCTGGACCCAGCAGTACCAGGACCTCAAACGCGAAGCCCCGCTGCTCGACGTTTGGTTCAACGACGCCAACCATGGCCTGGCCGTCGGCGCCTACGGTGCGTTGATCGAAACCACCGACGGCGGCAAGACCTGGGACGACGTCAGCGACCGCCTCGACAACGAAGACCAGTACCACCTCAACGCCATTGCCCATATCAAGGACGCCGGCCTGTTCATCGTTGGCGAGCAGGGCAGCATGTTCCGCTCCAGCGACGACGGCCAGACCTGGGAAAAACTCGAAGGCCCCTACGAGGGCTCGCTGTTTGGCGTGATCGGCACCGCCCAGCCGCAAACCCTGCTGGCCTATGGCTTGCGCGGCAACCTGTACCGCTCCACAGATTTCGGCAATACCTGGGAGCAAGTTGAACTGAACGCTGCGCGGGGAGCGCTGGAGTTTGGTTTGTCCGGCGCGACCTTGCTGGAGGACGGCTCGATTGTCGTGGTCGGCAACGGCGGCAGCGTGGTGGTCAGCCATGACGACGGCGTGACCTTCAGCGTGTTCAACCGTGCGGACCGGATATCCCTGTCGTCCGTCACGGCGGCAGGCAATGGCAACTTGATTCTGGCCGGGCAGGGGGGCGTTCGCGTCGCTAAAGCCGATGGCGCCGAACCGACAAAACAATAAGAAGGCGGGGAAAGAATGAGCAGTCATCACAACGATAAAGCGACCTTTCTTGAGCGCCTGATCTTCAACAACCGCCCGGCAGTGATCGTGATCTGCCTGCTGGTGAGTATTTTCCTGTTCTGGCAGGCGACTTTGATTCGCCCGTCCACCAGCTTTGAAAAAATGATCCCGCTCAAGCACCCCTTCATCGAGAAGATGATGGAGCACCGCAATGACCTGGCGAACCTGGGCAACACGGTGCGCATTTCGGTGGAAGCCAAGGACGGAGACATCTTCACCAAGGAGTACATGGAGACCCTGCGTCAGATCAACGACGAAGTGTTCTACATTTCCGGTGTCGACCGTTCAGGCCTTAAGTCGCTGTGGAGCCCCAGCGTCCGTTGGACCGAAGTGACCGAAGAAGGCTTTGCCGGCGGTGAAGTGATCCCGCAGAGCTACAACGGCTCGCCGGAAAGCCTCGATCAACTGCGCAACAACGTGCTCAAGTCCGGCCAGGTCGGGCGCCTGGTGGCCAACGATTTCAAATCGAGCATCGTCGATATCCCGCTGCTGGAGTCCTACCCGGACCCACAGGACCAGGGCAAGTTGCTGGCCCTGGACTACCGCAAGTTCTCCCATGAACTCGAAGACAAGATCCGCACCAAGTTCCAGGAGCAGAACCCCAACGTGCAGATCCACATCGTCGGCTTCGCCAAGAAAGTCGGCGACCTGATCGATGGCCTGATCATGGTCGTGCTGTTCTTCGGCGTGGCGTTCGGCATCACCCTGGTCCTGCTGCTGTGGTTCACCAACTGCCTGCGCAGCACCATTGCGGTATTGAGCACCACCCTGGTGGCGGTGGTCTGGCAGTTGGGGCTGATGCATGCCGCCGGTTTCGGGCTGGATCCTTACTCGATGCTGGTACCGTTCCTGATCTTTGCCATCGGTATTTCCCACGGCGTGCAGAAGATCAACGGTATTGCCCTGCAATCCAGTGAAGCGGACAACGCGCTGACGGCCGCACGCCGCACTTTCCGCCAGCTGTTTCTGCCGGGAATGATCGCGATCCTCGCCGATGCGGTGGGCTTTATCACGCTGCTGATCATCGACATCGGCGTGATCCGCGAACTGGCCATCGGCGCCTCTATCGGCGTGGCGGTGATCGTGTTCACCAACCTGATCCTGTTGCCAGTGGCGATTTCCTACGTCGGCATCAGCAAGCGCGCCATCGCCAAGAGCAAGAAAGACGCGAACCGCGAACACCCGTTCTGGCGCCTGCTGTCGAAGTTCGCCAGCCCCAAAGTCGCGCCGGTCTCGATCTTCCTGGCCCTGATCGCCTTTGGCGGCGGCCTCTGGTACAGCCAGAACCTCAAGATCGGCGACCTCGACCAGGGCGCGCCGGAACTGCGCCCGGACTCGCGCTACAACAAAGACAACAATTTCATCATCAGCAACTACTCCACCAGCTCCGACGTGCTGGTGGTGATGGTCAAGACCAAGGCCGAAGGCTGCTCGCGCTATGAAGCCATGGCGCCCATCGACCAGTTGATGTGGAAGATGCAGAACACCGAGGGCGTGCAGTCGGCGATCTCGCTGGTGACCGTGTCCAAGCAGATGATCAAGGGCATGAACGAGGGCAACCTGAAATGGGAAACCCTGTCGCGCAACCCGGATGTGCTCAACAACTCCATCGCCCGTGCCGATGGCCTGTACAACAACAACTGCTCCCTGGCGCCGGTGCTGGTGTTCCTCAACGACCACAAGGCCGAAACCCTCGACCGCGCGGTGCATGCCGTGCAGGATTTCGCCAAGGAGAACAACAAGGACGGCCTGGAGTTTATCCTCGCCGCCGGTAACGCCGGGATCGAAGCGGCCACCAACGAGGTGATCAAGGAATCGGAACTGACCATCCTGATCCTGGTGTACCTGTGCGTGGCGACCATGTGCATGATCACCTTCCGGTCCTGGGCGGCGACCCTGTGCATCGTGCTGCCGCTGGTGCTGACCTCGGTGCTGGGCAACGCGTTGATGGCGTTCATGGGCATCGGCGTCAAGGTCGCGACCTTGCCAGTGGTGGCCCTGGGCGTGGGGATTGGCGTGGACTACGGCATCTACATCTACAGCCGCCTGGAAAGCTTCCTGCGCGCCGGTCTGCCGCTGCAAGAGGCGTATTACCAGACGCTCAAGTCCACCGGTAAAGCCGTGTTGTTCACCGGCCTGTGCCTGGCGATTGGCGTGTGCACCTGGATCTTCTCGGCCATCAAGTTCCAGGCCGACATGGGCCTGATGCTCACCTTCATGCTGCTGTGGAACATGTTCGGTGCGCTGTGGCTGCTGCCGGCGCTGGCGCGGTTCCTGATCAAACCGGAGAAACTGGCGGGGCAGAAGGGCAACTCACTCTTCGCGCATTGATCGATTAGACCATTGCCGCAAGGCACCGCGGGGGAATTGACCTATCATGTGTCTTTTCCCCCGCAGTGACTTCACATCATGACCGATTCGCAACCCAACCTGAGCACCGCCCTGACCGACAGCGACATGCTGATCATCAACGGGCTGCACGCCTTCGACTTCACGTTTGACCAGCACTTGCTGATCGAAAGCATGGACGGCCGGGAACTCAAGCGTTGGAAGTTCAGTCCAGAACAACTGAACGCCGCCACCTTTGATGACAGCTTGCAAAGCTGGCTCTTGCGCAACGAAGACGGTGAACACCGTCTGGTCTGCCTGAGTGCGATCAAGGGCGACAACAATAACGATGAGGATGAAGCGGATGATGATGCGTAAATTCTGGCCCCTGCTGATGGCGGGCAGTGTCGGTGCCATGTCGGTGCAAGCCGCGCCGGCCGAGACCTATGAACTGTTGGTGGGCAGCTACACCGCTGGCAGCAGCGAAGGGATCTACCGCCTGCAATTCGACAGCCGTACCGGCCAGTTCCAGGGCCAGCCTGTGCTGGCGGCCAAGGCGGACAATCCGTCGTGGCTGACGATCTCCAAGGACCAGAAGCACCTGTTTGTGGTCAACGAAAACGGCCCCGGCCAGCAAGACCCGGTCGGGCGTGTGAGCAGCTACAGCATTGACCCGCAGAATCATCAGCTGACCTTGATCAACCAGGTGCAGAGCCTGGGCAACGAGCCGACCCATTCCAGCGTGGCCGCCGATGGGCGCTACCTGTTCGTCGCCAACTATTCGGTGCTGGAAGATCCGGGCGGCAGCCTGGCGGTGCTGCCGGTGGATGCCACGGGCAAGCTGTCGGCCCCGGTGCAACTGAGCGGGCACCCCGCCAGTCGCGTCAACCCTGAGCGCCAGGCGTCCAACCATGTGCATTCGGTGGTGTCATCGCCCGATGGCAAATACGTGTTTGTGCAGGACCTGGGGGCGGACAAGGTATTTGCCTACCGCTACGATCCGAAGGCCAACCCTGAGCTGCCATTGACCCCGGCGAAACCGGCGTCGGTGCAATTGCCACCCGGCAGTGGCCCGCGTCATTTGTTGTTCAGCGCCGATGGCAAGCATGCCTGGCTGACCACCGAGATGAGCGCGCAGGTGGCGGTGTTCGACTACAAGGACGGCCAACTGACCCAGACCCAACTGGTGGATTTCGCCGCCGGGCAACCGGTGACCGACAAGGCCGGTGCCGCGCTGCATGCCTCCAGTGATGGCAAGTTCCTGTACCTGAGCAACCGTGGCACGGCCAATCAACTGCTGGTGTTCAGCATCGATCCGGCCACCGCGCATCTCAAGGAACTGCAGCGCCGCTCCGTGGAAGGCGATCATCCGCGTGAGTTCAGCCTGGACCCGAGCGGCAAGTTCTTGCTGATCGCCAACCAGAAAAGCAACGAAATCGTGGTGGTCGAACGCGACCCCAAAACCGGCCTGCTGGGTAAAACCGTGCAGAAATTGCCGATCAATGCGCCCAGCGACCTCAAGTTCCTGGTGCGTCAATAAGCCACAGGCCCCGTCATGCGGGGCCTGAGCCTTTCTATTAATTCTGTTAATAGCGGCTACTGTTTCAAAGCATTTCTAAGGCTTAGCCCTCGGGCGTAAGTTTGGTTCCAAGGCCTTCCCCGGCCACTCAACCAAACGAACACAAGGGTTACCGACATGAATCTGAATCTCTTCTCCATCATCGCCGCTTCCGCTGTTTCCGCCACTGTTGCCCTGCCAGCCGCGGCCAGTGTGGAAGTCTCCGGCAAAAAATCCAGCACCAGCGCCTACACCCAGAAATACCTGCAACAAAGCGCCAACTTCTACGCCGCACTGGATCACAAAACCCAGCAATAACCTGCACAAAAGCAGACGCCAAACCACTGGAACGAAGCCTGGCTCGTTCGAGTGGTTTGGCGTTTGTGCATCTGGTAGACGGTGAGCCTGAGATTGCCCGCGAGCGACTGTTGGATTTGGTCCAGGGCTAAGCTTGGTTGGGTTAAATGTGGTGAGCGGGCTTGTCCCGCGTTGGGGCGCGAAGCGGCCCTAATACCAAGCACCGCATTCCTTTAGACATAAATGCGGTGTACTTATTGGGGCTGCTGCGCAGCCCAGCGCGGGGCAAGCCCGCTCACCACAGAAGCCCGCTCACCACAGCAAGCCAGCTCGCCACGGTTAATGCTTTGCCATCACCGCAGTAAACAGCGGTGATTGCAGAAACTGTTCCAGCCACTGCTGCAACCGGGGATACGGCGCGCCGGCAAACCATTCCCGATCCACATGGGCAAACTGCCGCACAAATGGCGCCAGGGCCATGTCTGCCAGGCTCGGATGATCAGCCAACAGATAGGCGTGTTCCGTCAGTAAATCCTCCAGCTTCTGCAAGAACACCTCGCCCTCGGCCCGATAATGCTCCATCGGCTGTTCCGGGTAGCGTTCGGCGTACTTGTATCGATCCAAGTGATACTTGAAGCCTTGGTCGTTCTCGGCGATCAATGCGAATACCGCCGGGTCGCCGTGCCTCAACCAGTTATCCGGATCGTTTTGCGCCAAGGCCCACTGCATGATCTCCAGGCTTTCTTCAATCACCCTGCCATCAACGTTCAATACCGGCACGGTGCCCTTGGGCGACAGCGCCAGCATTTCTGCGGGCTTGGCCTTGAGGCTCACCTCGACGATGCGCACCGGTACGCCCGAATAACGCAGCGCCAGCCGTGCCCGCATCGCATAGGGGCAGCGGCGGAACGAATACAACAGCGCCTCGCTCACTTGACCTCCAAGGTGCTCAAGCCATTGCCCTGGCGCTTGACCTGGATCTGCACCGGAATGCGTTCGTGCATTTCCTGCACGTGGGAGATCACCGCCACTTTACGACCCTGAGCCTGCAAGCCATCCAGAGCGTCCATTGCCAATTGCAGCGATTCCGGGTCCAAGCTGCCGAAGCCTTCATCGATAAACAGCGATTCGATCTTCAACGTGCTTGACGCCATCGACGCCAAGCCCAGGGCCAGCGCCAGTGAGACCAGGAAGGTTTCGCCGCCGGACAACGAATGCACCGAGCGCAGTTCATCGCCCATTTCCGTGTCCATCACCAACAGGCCAAGCATGCTGCCGCCGCGCTTGAGGCGATAACGCCGTACCAATTGACGCAGTTGCACGTTGGCGTGATGCACCAACAAGTCGAGGTTGTAAGCCTGGGCGATCTTGCGGAAGGTGTCGCCGGTGGCCGAGCCGATCAGCGCGTTCAGGCGTGCCCAGCGTTGCCATTCGTCATAGGCCTTGGCGATCTGCTCGGCGAAGGCCTGGTTGGCGTTCTGGCGGCGCTGGTCTTCGGATTGGCGCGCGCGCAGTTCAGCGCAGTGTTTTTCACTCTCGGCAAGTTGCTGATTGAGCGTGGCCAAGGTGCTGTCCAGCTCTTCGGCTGCGAGGTTGCCGTTGTGCAGGGCCTGATGGTCGGCAAGGCGTTGTTCGCGTTCTTGCAGCAGTACCTTGGCCTGTTCGACGGCTTTTTCGCTGAGCTGCACCTGCTGGCGCAATTGGCTGACTTGGGCGTCATCGTAGGCCAGCAAGCGGTTGAGGCCAGCGTCATCGAGTTCCGGATGCAAGGCGCGCCATTCGCTGATACGCGTGACGAGGGCCTGTTGTTCGGCCTGCAACGCGTGTTCGCGTTCCTGTTGTGCCTTGAGGTCCGCCGCCAGCTGGATCAGTGCGTTGTGGATTTCCTGCAACTGTTTGCTGGCGTCGGTTTCGCTTTGGCGTGACTGGGTCACGGCCTGTTCCAGTTGCTGCTGCCAGTGTTCGGCACTGGTGAACTCGCCCAGTAACGTGCTGAGTTTTGCCTGGGCTGCTTGCTGTTGGGTCGCCAACTCGGTGACCTGCTGGCGCAGAGCGTCGAGTTGCTGCTGACGATGCTGCTGGTGGGTCTGTTCCTTCTCGATCGCCTGTTGGCGTTCGTGTTGCTCGGCCAGTTCATCGCGTTGATGGCCCAGCTGTTCCAGGCGCTGGCTGACTTGCTGGTCCAGCTGCATGAAGGTGGCGGCCGGCTCGGCGCGCAAACCTTCCAGGGTTTCTGCGGGCAGCAGGCTGGCGAAGGCGTTCAGTTCCTGTTCGAGGCGTTCGCGGTCGCTGGTTAGCTCGCGTTGCTGATCGACCATCAATTGACGGGCCTGTTGGCTGGCTTCCTGGGCCGCTTGCAGTTGCTGCTGCAAGCGCCCGGCGTTTTGTTGCAGGTTGAGCAGGGCGCTTTGGCGTTGTTCGTCCTGGGCGATGCTTTGGTTCAGTTGGCCCAGTTGCTGTTCAAGCCAGGCGCTGCGCTTGGCGGGTTCCTGGTTGAGCATTGACGCAGCCAGCGGGTGCGCATCCAGGCTTGGCTGGAGGGCTTGCTGTTGCGTGGTCAGGTGTTCCTGCTGTTGCAGGTATTCCTTTTGCTGGGCGATCAAACCGCCCACTTCGCCGCGCAACTCTGTGAGTTTTTCCTTGAGGCTGTCCACGGCTTTCTGCGCGGTGGCTTCTTCGTTTTCGTCATGTCGACCGAGGCTTTGCAGCAACGCTTCGGGCTGGTGATACGGGTGTTCGTGGCTGCCGCACACCGGGCAAGGTTGGTCGTCCTGCAACTGCTCGCGCAACTCCTCGACGCTGGCGCTGCGGGCCAGGCGCTGGCGTTCCAAAAGTTGCTTGGTCACGTTCAGCGTCTGTTCGGCAACCGTCAGTTCGGCCTTGGTTTGCAGACCGGTCTGGTTCAGTTGTTCGCGTTGCCGTTGGGCGTCGGTGAGCTTTTGCGTCAGGCTGGCGGCGTGTTGGTCCAGCTGTTGCTGGTTGTCCCACAGGCGCGTCAGGTCTTCAAAGGCGCGCTGCTGTTTGCGATTGTCTTGCAGCAGGCTCGCCAGCAACTGGATCTGCTCGGCCACGGCGTGAGGCTCTGCACCGGCCTCCTGATACAGCAGGTCCAGGGCTTCGCGTTGCTGAGCGAACTGCTCGGCGGCGCTGGTCGCACGTTGCTCCAATTGCGGCAGTTCGGCCTGGCCTTTATTCAGGCGATTGCCGATCTGCGTCAGCTGTTGCAAGCGGTCGCGGTAGGCGGTCCAGGCATCGCTCAGCGGCGCGAGGGCGGCGCTGCGCTCAAGCTCGGTGCCCAGGCGTTGCAGGCGTTCAGTGACGTGATTCTGCTTTTCCAGCAGCGCAGTGAGGTGGGCCTGACCTTCGGCGCAGGCGCTTTCGTGCTGCTGTTGGTCTTCGGTGCGCTTGGCCAGCTCCTTGGTCAAGTGGGCGAGGGTGCTTTGCTCTTCAAACGCCTGTCGCAGCAACGGCACGGCATCCGTTTGGTTTTTCAGGGCTTGCGCCAATGCAGTTTGCGCGCTGGCTTGTTGCTGCCGGGCCTGCTCCTGGCGGGTGTGCAACTCGGCTTGTTGTTGGATATGCGACTGAATTTGCACGGCCAACGGGGCAAGCACGCTGCCGAGTTCGGCCTGGCGCGCAAACTGGTGACGCTGAGGCGCCAATTGGTCCAGGCGGCTCAGGTCTTCACGTTGCTGGCCTTGGTTATCCCAGTCGGCCTGTGCGCGCTGCAGTTGTTCGGTGGCAGCGAGTTGGCGTTCCTGCCATTCGCGCAGCTCCTTGAGCCAGGTGTGCTGAAGCTCAAGTTGCTTGAGTTGGGCTTGCTGGGTCTTGAGCTGGGTTTGCGCGGCATCGAACTGCTGATCCAGCTCCACACGTGCCTCGGGCGCCAGGGGCACCACGCCGGTGGCCTGGTCCTGCAGCTGCTTGTGCGCATCCCTGGCCTCTTTGGCCTTGTCGAACGCGCGCCGCCCGAGTTGGGTGTACAGAGCCGTGTCGGTGAGCTTTTCCAGCAGTTCGCTGCGCTCGTTGTCGTTGGCCTTGAGGAAGGCGCTGAACTCACTCTGCGCGAGCAAGACGGCACGGGTGAACTGTTCGAAGTTCAGGCCCAGGGCCAGTTCCAGCTGGGTTTTGTATTCGGTTTTCTGGCTGGCCAGCAGTTGGTCGCTGTCCAGGTCAATCAGGCTCTGCCGGCTGTTCTGCAACTTGCCGCTGGCCTTGTCGCGGGCGCGATTGGCTTCCCAGCGCGCGCGATAACGACGGCCACTGACGCCGACAAAATCCACTTCGGCATAACCGCCACCGGTGCCACGCCGCAGCAGAGTGCGCGGGTCTCCGATGGAAATGTCGCTGTCGGCATCCGGCATCTTCGCCTGGCCGGTGTCGCCCAGGCGTGGCACCGCGCCAAACAACGCCAGGCACAAGGCATCAAGCAGGGTACTTTTACCCGCGCCGGTCGGCCCGGTAATCGCGAACAACCCGGCACTGGCCAGGGGCTCGGCAGTAAAGTCGATTTCAAACGGGCCGGCCAGTGAAGCCAGGTTTTTCAGGCGGATGGCGAGGATCTTCATGGCTGTTCCTCCTCCTGTTGCACTTCCTGGAGCAGCACGGCGAAGTCCTTCAAGGTCTGTTCATCCACTTCACTGCCATAACTGTCCTGCCAGGCGCGGCTGAACAGTTCCTGGGGCGTGAGCTGGTCGAGTTCGATCAGGCGGTCGTCGCCTTCGTCTTCACGGCTGCCGTTACCTGCGTATTCAGCGGCGATGCGCACCAGGCGCACGGCCTTGCCTTGCAGGGCGCTTTCGATCTGCTGGCGCAGGTCGGGTTGCGGCTCGTCGAGGCGCACGCGCACTTCCAGCCAAGGATGGCGCTGGGTTTCGGCCAGCAGGTCGACGTCGGGCAACTCGGCCAGGGCCTTGAGGATATCGGCCAGCGACGCGGCTTCCAGCCGTTGCAGGTCGACCGAGCGCGGAATCAGGATCGGTTCGACGTTCACCAGGCATTGGCCTTGGAATGTCACGTCGAGGATCTGGTGCTTGTAGCCGATTTCGGAAAACGACAGCGGAATTGGCGAACCGCTATAGCGAATGCGCTCCTCGCCATTGACCTTCTGCGGCTTGTGCAAATGGCCGAGGGCGACGTAAGCGACACTTCGATCAAACAGGCTGGCTGGCAGCGCCTCGGCATTGCCGATGATCAGGCTGCGCTCGGAGTCTTCCGACACCGAGCCGCCGGCCATGTGCGCGTGACTGATGGCAATCAGCGCCTGGCCTTTTTTGCGCTTGGCGTTGGCGGCGGCGATCAGCCATTCGTGCACCTGACCGATGCCGCGCAGGTAGTCGTCACCCAAGTGCGCACCGGTCACTTCCGCCGGGCGCAGGAACGGCAGCGCCAGGCACCAGGCAGCGATCTTGCCTTTGGCATCCGGCAGCGGGATCAGCAGGCGCTCGGCGTCGAGTTGCCCGTCATCCAGCCACAGCACCCGGCCTAGCGCATGGGTGCGCAGGCGGCGCATCAGTGGCGCGGGTAATTCGATACGCGAGCCGGAGTCATGATTACCGGCGATCATTACGATGGTGAGTTTCGGATTCTGTTCGTGGGCGCTGATGATGAAGTCATACAGCCGCTCCTGGGCCTTGAGCGGCGGGTTGACCGTGTCGAAGATATCCCCGGCGATCAGCAGTACATCCGGCAGATGGGTGTTCAGTTGGCCCAGCAGCCACTCAAGAAAGCAGGCGTGTTCGAAGTCGCGTTCCTGGCCGTGGAGGTTTTGGCCCAGGTGCCAGTCGGAGGTGTGAAACAGACGCAAGGCGAACTCCGTTGAAGAGATGAAAAGGAGGGGAGTTTACCCTGTAAACCTGTGGGAGGGGACAAGCGCCCTCCCACAAGGGTCAGGCGGTGTGCAGGCAGTCTAGCGCTCGGTCAGCCAGGGTTCTGGCACTGTTGATCAAGTGCTCGGTGGCGCCGGCCATGTGGCGCTGATCACTGCTTAGCGCTTGGGTGGTTCCAGCAGCGGTCGCGGCTGCGCAACGCAGCAGGTCGCAGATCTGGGCGAGGGCGTCTTCGAAGCTGAGGTCCTGGTGAACGGTGAAGGCGGGTGGTGGGTCGGGGACGATTTTGTTCATGGAGGTACCTACAGGGTTTGGAGCCATTCTTTTGCCGATCTCACACGTCAAAAGGTGGCAGCTATGTGCGGGGTGAGATACCGGATTTGTAGGCGCACCCGGCCAGACCGAAGTCTGCCCGCACACAGCTGCCATAGAGCATGTTGCCCATGGCGCCTACAAATTCACGGGATCTCACACCCGATCGCTGATATGCAGCGACGGAGCGAAGGCTAGCCAGTGGAATGAGCAGGCGCAAGGCCGTGGGATTGTCTAGGAAACTTCCTGCAAATTAAAGCGATATGGATTGCTGGCCTTTAACAATGCATGACAGTTGATTGGCTGGGCGTCCTGCTCGCGGCGAATGGGCTTGTTGTGGTGAATGGGTTTGTTGTGGTGAGCGGGCTTGCCCCGCGCTGGGCTGCGAAGCAGCCCCAAAACCTGCCAACGAGGTCTGGCTGAATGATTGAGTCGTCTGGATTAGGGCCGCTTCGCGCCCCAGCGCGGGGCAAGCCCGCTCACCACAACAAGCCCATTCACCACCGAAGGCCCGCGCACCACAGCAGGCGGGTTATTTGGGATACAGCGGCGGCAAGCTGGTGGTATCCGCCGCTGGGTCCGCCTCGCGCTCAGCCATCGGGATCGCCTTCACCGCACGCCACAGGTCTTCACCCAGCCAGAAATGCCCGCTCTCGCTGTACAGCGCGCCATTCAACCCATCCAATGCATCCGACAGCGGCACAAACCGCGCCGCCATATCCGCGAGCGTTTCCGGCTGCTGGCGGGCCCAGGCGTCGAGGGCCTGGCGGGTGGCTTGCGGGTCGTTGGCCTGGGTGGCGCGCTTGAGGTCATCCAGCAGCGTGCGCGGGCTCGGGCCGGTTTGTGCGGCGCGCAACACGGCCGGTTGCCGACGGGCACGCCACCACAGGCCAAAGCCCAGCAGGGTGGTGCAGGCTAGGATCAACGTGCTCAGTTGCCACAACCACAGGCGTTCATCGTCCGGAGCGGTGATCACGGTCGGCGTTGCAGGTGTGTCCACGGCCAGGCTCGGGTTGATCGCAACCTGCAGGGTGCGCGCGGGCAGGCTGGTGCGCTCAAGGTGGTCTTCATGGGTGTTCCACCACACCACGTCCACGGCGGGCAGTTCCAGGCTGCCGGCGCGGGTGGGCACCAGGGCTTCGCGGTCTTCGCGGCTGCCGATCAGGCCACGGTCGTTGGTCTGGTTGCCGAGCACCGGTTGGTCCGGGTAGCGGCGCAGGCCGTTGATGTCGGTGCTGGGCAGGGCCGGCAGTTGTGCACTGGACAGGCCCTCGGCCTTGACCGTGAGGCTGCGGGTCAGGGAGTCGCCGACCTGCACATGCTCCGGCTCCGGGTTCCAGCTTTCGCTGAGGGTGAGGCTGCGCGCTGGCAGCCACGGGGTATCAGCGGGGTACAGCGCGGGCTTGGGTTTGACCACCAGGGGCAACTCCGCCGAGCTGACGTGGATCAGCTTGCCCGGCTTGGTGCCTTGCAGGGTGTTTTCCTGGGGCGGGCGCGACTCCACCAGCGTCGCGCTGAAGGTCTGCGCCGGGATCGCCAGCGTGCCGCTGTGTTGCGGGTAGATCGCGTAGCGGGTTTCGATCACGCCGTGGCGGATGCTGTTGATGACCTTCTCGTAGGTGCGCGACTCGCCCAACTGCTCCACGCGCGCATCGGCAATCTGCAAGGGCGTGAGGCTGCTGTCGTCATACAGCGACACCGAGTGGTAGACGCGCACGGTCAACAGCGCCTGGGCCTGCACGTAGACGCTGGTCTGGTCGAGGTTGGCCTCGACAAACACCGGCGCCAGTTCGGCGGCGGTGTTCTGGCTGGCGGTTTCGACCACTTGCAGGCTGATCGGCTGGGTCTTGTAGTCGCCAACTTGTAGCGGCGGGATGACCACTGTGCCGTTTTCCTTGGGCAGCAGGGTAATGATCCAGCGCGTGGTGGCGTGGTTATCGCCGCCCAGGGTGGTGAGTTGGTTGATCTGGCGCGTGCCGCTGACTTCGAACTGCGCATCCAGCGGCGTCAGGTCTGGCTTGCCGAACTGCGTGACATCACTGGATTCCACCGTCAGTTCCACCGTTTCCCCGGAGTTGACGCGGCTGCGGTCGACGCTGGCGGACAGGTTCGCCGCCTGGGCGTGGCCTGCCGAGAGGGCGAGCAGGAGCAGTAGGGTGGTGCGGCGGCTCATCGAGTCTTGTCCTGATGTTGTTGCTGTTCGTACCAGAATTTGCGGCGCAGCAGTTCGCCGGGGTTGTCCGGGATCTCCTGCAGCCATTGCTCCAGGGCCTGGCGGTGCTCACCGTCGAGGCTGGCATCAGTGGGGCGCAGCGGCGGGGTGGTGGTTTGTTCGTCGCCCAGTTCGCTGCCCGGCACTTCGTTACCTGTGGTTTGCGCTGTGTTGCCGGGTTGGGTGTCGTCAGTCCCGGCTTCGCCTTGCCCTTGGGACGACGGCTCGCCACCTGTGGCGTTCTGCCCACTGGCGCCCGGTTGCGCAGTTTGGCCGGGTTGGGTGGTTTCGTCATCCTCGTTTTTTGCGGGTTCGGTGGGTTCCGGCTCGGCCTGTTCCTGCATCAGCGCTTCCACCAGCGCCTTGTTTTTCAGGGCCGGTTGCAGGTCGGGCTGCGCTTCCAGGGCCTGTTCGTAGGCGTCGATGGCGGCTTCCAGTTCGCCGGACTTAGCCAGGGCGTTACCCCGATTGTAGTGGGAGTAGGCGTCATTGCCCTCGGCAAACAGCTTGATCGCCTCGGCATAGTTGCCGGCTTCGTAAAGCGCCACGCCTTTCCACTGCGGGTCTTCGAAGTGTTCGGCGGCTTCGGCGGGGCGCTTTTTCTTCAGCAGGTATTGGCCTTGCTGGTCGGGACGCAGCCACAAGTCTTGCAAGCCGAACGCATAGCTGGGCTGTGGCGCGCTCAACAGCAGCAGCGGCAGGCAGAACAACCAACCACGCCGTCCGGCGCAGGCGGCGAGCAGCAGCAGGGGCAGGAGCAGCCAGTAACCCTGGTCGGCCCAGGTGTCGAGGTGCAGCCGTTGGCCGTCATTGCGCAAGGTTTGCGGCGGGTCGAGCACGCCGAGTTGGCGCAGGTCCTTGTCGTCCAGGCGCGCGGCACGGTAGCGGCCGCCCATTTCACTGGCGAAGGCCTTGAGTGTCGGGCTGTCGAGACGCGGTACCAGGATCGCGCCTTGTTCGTCCTTGAGGAATTCACCGCTTTCCTGGGTGACTGGCGTGCCTTCGCGGCTGCCGATGCCAAGGATCGACAAGGTGGGCGATTGTGCGTTTTGCAGCAGCAGGCGAATGCCCTGGCGTTCCTGTTTGGACAGCGAGGAACCAATCAGCAGCAAGCGACCCTGGCCGAGGCCACCTTGCTTGAGCAGGCCGAGGGCTTTCTCGACGGCCAGGTCGGCGCGATGGCCGGCCTCGGGCATGATCGAGGGGCGCAACGCTTCGAGCAAGTTGCGGCTGGTGGCCAGGTCGTCCGACAGCGGCACCAACGTGTGGGCGCTACCGGCATACACGACGATGGCGGTTTGCGCATCGGTGCGCGCCTGCAACAGGTCGTACAGCTTGCGACGTGCCTGCTCCAGGCGGTTGGGCGGGCTGTCGGTAGCGAGCATTTCCGGGGTCAGTTCCAGCAACACCACCAGCGGGTCGGAAGGCTTCTGGCTGGACTGCTCCACACGCTGCCAGCTCGGGCCGAGCAACGCCAATACGGCTAACAGCCAGGCAATGCCCAGTACCACCCAGGGCGATTTGCTCTCGCGGCCGTTGCCACCGCTGAGCAACACCGCGTGGAAGGCCGGCGGCAGGATCATCTGCCAGCGCCCGGCGCGCTTTTGCCGGTGCCACAGGTGCCACAGCAACCAGCCGAGCAACGGCAGCAGCAACAACCACCATGGACGGAACCAATGCGGCCACAGGTCGATCATCGACGCCTCCGCAAACGCAGGCGTTTGAGGCGCTGGCGCCACTCAGGGTGTTGTTGCAGGAAAATCCCCTTGCTCGACAGTTTGTTGAACAGCCGTTGCAACGCGTTGTTCGGCCAGCGCTCCTGAATCACCAGCAACATGCTCAGCACCAAGGCCAGGGCCAGTGGCGCGCTGTACAACGCCAGGGCCGGGCGCGCTTGGGTGGGTTGCTGTTCGACGGGCTCGAGTTTGTCGAGGGTCGCTTTGATCGCTTGCAACTCTTCACCATCGCGGGCACGGAAGTACTGGCCGCCGGTGGCTCCGGCGATGGCCTTGAGTGCCGGTTCGTCCAAGTCCAGACTCGGGTTGACGCCCAGGATGCCCAGGGAACCGGTTTGTTCCGGGTCGGCACCGATGCCGATTGGGTAGATCTTCACGCCTTCTTCAGCCGCCAGGCGCGCGGCGGTCAGCGGGTCGATCTGCCCGGCGTTGTTGGCGCCGTCAGTGACCAGGATCAGCACGCGGCTCTGCGCCGGGCGCTGGCGCAGGCGTTTCAGGGCCAGGCCGATGGCGTCGCCAATCGCGGTGTTCTTGCCGGCGATGCCGATGCGCGCTTCGTCCAGCCAGGCGCGCACGGTGCGGCGGTCAAAGGTCAGTGGCGCTTGCAGGTAGGCCTGGCTGCCGAACAGGATCAGGCCGACGCGGTCGCCTTCACGCTCCTCAAGGAAATCGCCAAGCAGGTGCTTGACCAGGCTCAAGCGACTTACGTCGTCGTCCTGCCAATGCATATCGGGGAAATCCATGGAGCCAGACACGTCCACCGCCACCAGCAGATCGCGGCCACTGGCGGCAATCGGTAACGGTTCGCCGAGCCATTCCGGGCGCGCGGCGGCGGTCAGCAGCAGCAACCACAGCACCACGAACGGCGCTTGCTGGCGCCAGCCGGGCAGGTTGACGCGGGCGCGGCGACGGGCCAGGCCTTCAAGGTCGCTGAGGTAGCTGACCTTCAAGGCGGGCTCACCGCTGTCGGCGGCCGGCAGCACAAGGCGCATCAACCACGGCAAGGGCAACAGGGCGAAGATCCACGGCCAGGCGAACTCAAACATGTTTGCGAATCCAGGTGTCGACGGCCTGGGTCAGGCCGGCGATGGCCTTGTCGTCGAGTTTGCATTCGGGTTTGTAGGCGCCTTCGACCAAGACCATCCAGCGCGTGAGGCCTGCGGCGGGGCAGCGGTTGTCGAGGAATGCCAGCCATTTGCGGCCGTTGAGGGTGTGGCTCTGGCTGTAGGGGTAGTCGTTGCGGCACAGGCGCTTGAGCAGGCCGTTGAGCTGTTGCAGCCAGGCACCGGCGGGCGCGCCATCGTAAGGCTTGGGCATGAGCGCAAGCTCTGCCAGGGCGGCGATGCGCAGTGGGTCCAAGGGTTGTTCGGCACGGGCGATGGGGCGGCGGGTCGGCAGAAAGCGGCGCAGTGACCACAGGCCCCAGCCGAGCAGCGGAATCACCAGCAGCAACAGCCACCAACCCGGCGCGGGCGGCCAGAAGCCGATGGCGGGTGGGGCGATCAGCGGTTGCAGTTGGTCAAGGCTGCTCATTGTTTTTTAACCGGACGTTGCGGGTTGAGGTATTCGCGCAGTTGCTCGACCATTTCGCTCTGGGTGCTCAGGGGCATCAGCAGCACGCGCAGTTTCTGCGCGAGCAACTCCCAGCGCGCAAGGCGCGCTTCGGCCTGGGCCTTGTAGGCCTGGCGCAGGTCGAAATTCAGCGTGTCCAGTTCCAGCTGGGCGCCGCGTTCGGCGAAGCGCAACAGCCCTGCGGCGGGCAGGGCGTGGTCCAGTGGGTCGGAGATCGGTAACAGCAGCAAATCGCAATGCCGCGACAGCAAGCTCAGCTGTTGCTCGGCGCCTTCGGTCAGCGCGCGTTCATCGCAGATCACAATCACCAGGCTGCCAGGGCGCAACACTTCGCGGCCACGGCGCAGGGCCATGCCAAGGGCGTCGGCTTCGGGGCGGCTTTCGGTGCTCAGGCTCTGGTTGACGCGCACCAGGCGGTTGAGCAGTTGCAGCAGGCTTTGCTTGCTGCGGCGCGGCTTGATTTCGTAGTGCTCGTTGTCGCCGAACACCAGCCCGCCCACACGGTCGTTATGCCCCAGCGCGGCCCAGCCGATCAGGCTGGCGGCCTGGGCGGCCAGCACCGACTTGAACATCTGCCCCGAGCCGAAAAACAGCCGGCAGCTTTGCTCTACCATGATGAAAATCGGGCGTTCGCGTTCTTCATGGAACAGCTTGGTGTGCGGTTCCTGAGTGCGTGCGGTCACGCGCCAGTCGATGGTGCGCACATCGTCGCCGGCCTGGTAAACGCGCACCTGGTCGAAGTCCACGCCACGCCCGCGCAGCTTGGAGTGGTGCAGGCCGATCAAAGGGCTGCGCTGGCTTGGCGTGGAAAACAGCTGCACTTCGCGCACGCGATGGCGCATCTCGATCAATTCGCTGAGCGTGACACGAATCCCATCACCGGCGTTCATGGGTTTCAAGCGACGGCAACGACGTCGAGAATGCGCTGCACCACACGGTCTTGGTCAATGCCAGCGGCTTCGGCTTCGAACGACAGGATGATGCGATGGCGCAGCACGTCGAACAGCACCGCCTGGATATCTTCCGGGCTGACGAAGTCGCGACCGGCCAGCCAGGCATGGGCGCGGGCACAGCGGTCCAGGGCGATGGAACCGCGTGGGCTGGCACCGTACGCTATCCACTCGGCCATTTCCGGGTCGAACTTGGCCGGCGTGCGCGTGGCCATCACCAGTTGCACCAGGTATTCCTCCACCGCGTCTGCCATGTACAGGCCGAGGATTTCCTTGCGTGCGGCGAAGATCGCCTGCTGGCTGACGCGGCGCTCCGGCTTGGTTTCGCCGTTGAGCGCTTCGCCACGGGCTTGTTGCAGGATGCGCCGCTCGACGGCGGCGTCCGGGAAACCGATTTTCACATGCATCAGGAAACGGTCGAGCTGGGCCTCGGGCAGCGGGTAGGTGCCTTCCTGCTCGATGGGGTTTTGCGTGGCCATCACCAGGAACAGCGGCGACAGGTCATACGTGCTGCGCCCGACGCTGACCTGGCGCTCGGCCATGGCCTCCAGCAAGGCCGACTGCACCTTGGCCGGGGCGCGGTTGATTTCGTCCGCCAGCACCAGGTTGTGGAAGATCGGTCCTTGCTGGAACACGAAGCTGCCGGTTTCCGGGCGATAGATCTCGGTGCCGGTGATGTCGGCGGGCAACAGGTCGGGGGTGAACTGGATACGATGGAACTGCGCTTCGATACCTTCGGCCAACTCTTTGATGGCCTTGGTCTTGGCCAGGCCTGGCGCGCCTTCCACCAGCATATGGCCGTCGGCGAGCAAGGCGATCAACAGGCGATCGATGAGTTTTTCCTGGCCGAGAATCTGCGTAGAAAGAAAGGTTCGCAGCGCGAGCAGCGCTTCACGATGTTCCATCGATGACGGTTCCTGGAGAGATGAGCCCGGTGGTCGAGAAAAAAACGCCGGGCTTGGGAGGCTTACTTTAATGCATCGAAGGGGCTGGCGACTAACGGCGTAACGGGTATTTTTGGCAAATCTTGTAGGATTTTTGTGTGGTCACTGCGGATTGGGCTCGGTCTTTGTAGTGAGCGGGCTTGCCCCGCGCTGCGTGGCGAAGCCGCGCTAAATCCAGGCAGCACGGTTTTTGAGGCATCGTGGAGACTCGATTGGGGCGGCTTCGCCACCCGGCGCGGGGCAAGCCCGCTCACTACAACAGCCCGTTAGGCGCAGGAAATCAAATTCGGGTGAAGGTGCCAGTGCCTTTGAGGATGTTTTGCAGGGTTTCCTCGACTTCGGCCAGGTCCGACGCGCTGGTGGCGTGGGTGATCTCCAGCTGGTCCTTGCCGCCCAGTGCATCGGCATCGCCTGCGGCCAGCTCAACCAGCAGCGTCGTGGCGCCCAGGGTGACTTTCAGCCCGTCGAGGGTCGACGGCTCGTAATCCCAGGTCAGTTCCACTTCGTCTTCATCCGGGTAACGGGTCAGCATGAACATCTCGCCGGTCTTGCCGTGACAGCACAGCATTGCCATGTTGTCTTCTTCGTTATCGCACGGGGTGACCATCAGGGCATCGGTTTTCAGCTGCAGCATGGGGAATCCTGTCTGGGGTAAGGCGTAATGCGGGCAATTGTGCCATTGCGGCGAATTTTGTGCTGCATCCTGTGTCAGACCCAGTGCATGACCTGACGGGCAATATCAGTCATTTCTGGTACTCGCAGGCGGTTCAACAGGCGGTTTTTTGCCTGGAAATAGCGGGTTGCCCAAGTCGCAACCCCACGCCTGCTTACCGATGACCGAATATGTCGCAGCGTCGCAAGCAGTGGGCTTCCCACACTCGTTAAGCTGCGCAACGGATGTGCATGAGCCAGGCGCCTGACCTGCCCGTCGTACCGTCACCCGGCAAGGTGCGCATCTTATGGAAGTTGTATGTGACCTCATTGTCTTGTCCAGCTTCACCCACCTGTCACCCTGATTCGCTAGTGTGCTTATATCAGTACCAGCGAACAGCGCTGACGGTCTCCCCGCAAGGGGATAACACGCGACGCTTCCATCAATAACAAGCCCAAGCGGAGTACCACAGATGGCGTTCTTCACCGCAGCCAGCAAGGCCGACTTCCAGCATCAACTGCAAGCGGCACTGGCGCAGCACATCAGTGAACAGGCACTGCCACAAGTGGCGCTGTTCGCTGAACAATTCTTCGGCATCATTTCCCTGGACGAACTGACCCAGCGTCGCCTTTCCGACCTGGCCGGTTGCACTCTTTCTGCCTGGCGCCTGCTTGAGCGCTTTGATCACACCCAACCGCAAGTGCGGGTCTACAACCCCGATTATGAACGTCATGGCTGGCAGTCGACCCATACCGCGGTCGAAGTGCTGCACCATGACCTGCCGTTCCTGGTGGATTCGGTGCGTACCGAGCTGAACCGCCGCGGCTACAGCATTCACACCTTGCAGACCACCGTGCTCAGCGTACGCCGTGGCGCCAAGGGCGAGCTGCTGGAGATCCTGCCAAAAGGCACCCAGGGCGAAGGCATCCTGCAAGAATCGCTGATGTACCTGGAAATCGACCGCTGCGCCAACGCCGCCGAACTGAACGTGCTGAGCAAAGAGCTGGAGCAGGTGCTGGGCGAAGTGCGCGTGGCCGTAGCCGATTTCGAACCGATGAAAGCCAAGGTCCAGGACCTGCTGGCCGGTATCGACGCCAGCCAGTTCAGCATCGATGGCGAAGAGAAAGCCGAGATCAAGAACTTCCTGGAATGGCTGGTGGGCAACCACTTCACCTTCCTCGGCTATGAAGAATTCGTGGTACGTGACGAGGCGGACGGCGGTCATATCGAATATGACGCCGATTCGTTCCTCGGTCTGACCAAACTGCTGCGCGCCGGCCTCACCGCCGATGACCTGCGCATCGAAGACTATGCCGTAGCCTACCTGCGTGAACCGACTGTGCTGTCGTTCGCCAAGGCCGCGCACCCGAGCCGCGTACACCGCCCGGCGTATCCGGACTATGTGTCGATCCGTGAGATCAGCGCCGACGGCAAAGTGATCAAGGAACACCGCTTCATGGGCCTGTACACCTCGTCGGTGTATGGCGAAAGCGTGCGGGTGATTCCATATATCCGTCGCAAGGTTGCGGAAATCGAACGCCGCTCCGGCTTCCAGCCCAAGGCTCACCTGGGCAAGGAACTGGCGCAGGTGGTTGAAGTATTGCCACGCGACGACCTGTTCCAGACCCCGGTCGACGAGCTGTTCAGCACCGTGATGTCGATTGTGCAGATCCAGGAACGCAACAAGATCCGCGTGTTCCTGCGCAAAGACCCGTACGGTCGTTTCTGCTACTGCCTGGCCTACGTGCCACGCGACATCTATTCCACCGAAGTGCGCCAGAAGATCCAGCAAGTGCTGATGGATCGCCTGAAGGCCTCGGACTGCGAATTCTGGACGTTCTTCTCCGAGTCCGTGCTGGCCCGTGTACAGCTGATCCTGCGGGTTGACCCGAAGAACCGCCTGGACATCGACCCGCTGCAACTTGAAAAAGAAGTGGTGCAGGCCTGCCGCAGCTGGCAGGACGACTACGCCAGCCTGGTCGTGGAAAGCTTCGGCGAAGCCCACGGCACCAACGTGCTGGCCGACTTCCCGAAAGGCTTCCCGGCCGGTTACCGCGAGCGTTTCGCCGCGCATTCGGCCGTGGTCGACATGCAGCACTTGCTCAGCCTCACCGAAGCCAACCCGCTGGTGATGAGCTTCTACCAGCCGCTGGGCCAGGTGTCCGGCCAGCGCGAGCTGCATTGCAAGCTCTACCACGCCGATACCCCGCTGGCGCTGTCCGACGTGCTGCCGATCCTGGAAAACCTCGGCCTGCGGGTGCTGGGCGAATTCCCGTACCGTCTGCGTCATGCCAATGGCCGTGAGTTCTGGATCCACGATTTCGCGTTCATCGCCGCCGAAGGCGTGAACCTCGACATCCAGCAGCTCAACGACACCCTGCAGGACGCGTTTGTACACATCGTGCATGGCGACGCCGAAAACGATGCGTTCAACCGCCTGGTACTCACCGCCGGCCTGCCTTGGCGCGACGTGGCACTGCTGCGTGCCTACGCCCGTTACCTGAAGCAGATCCGCCTGGGCTTCGACCTGGGTTACATCGCCAGCACCCTGAACAACCACACCGACATCGCCCGCGAGCTGACCCGGTTGTTCAAGACCCGCTTCTACCTGGCGCGCAAGCTCACCGCCGAAGACCTGGAAGACAAGCAACTGCGCCTGGAACAAGCGATTCTTTCGGCCCTGGACGACGTTCAGGTGCTCAACGAAGACCGCATCCTGCGTCGCTACCTGGACCTGATCAAGGCGACCCTGCGCACCAACTTCTACCAGACCGACGCCAACGGCCAGAACAAGTCGTACTTCAGCTTCAAGTTCAACCCGCACGCGATCCCTGAACTGCCTAAGCCCGTGCCGAAGTTTGAAATCTTCGTGTACTCGCCACGGGTAGAAGGCGTGCACCTGCGCTTCGGTAACGTTGCGCGTGGTGGCCTGCGCTGGTCCGACCGTGAAGAAGACTTCCGCACCGAAGTGCTCGGCCTGGTAAAAGCCCAGCAAGTGAAGAACTCGGTCATTGTGCCGGTGGGTGCGAAGGGCGGCTTCCTGCCGCGTCGCCTGCCACTGGGCGGCAGCCGTGACGAGATCGCGGCCGAGGGCATCGCCTGCTACCGCATCTTCATTTCCGGCCTGTTGGACATTACTGACAACCTGAAGGACGGCGCCTTGGTGCCACCGGCCAACGTCGTGCGTCATGACAACGATGACCCGTACCTGGTCGTCGCAGCGGACAAGGGCACGGCGACCTTCTCCGACATCGCCAACGGCATCGCCATCGACTACGGCTTCTGGCTGGGTGACGCGTTCGCGTCCGGTGGTTCCGCCGGTTACGACCACAAGAAGATGGGCATCACTGCCAAGGGCGCGTGGGTCGGTGTGCAGCGTCACTTCCGTGAGCGCGGCATCAACGTGCAGGAAGACAGCATCACCGTGGTCGGCGTCGGCGACATGGCCGGTGACGTGTTCGGTAACGGCTTGTTGATGTCCGACAAGCTGCAACTGGTCGCGGCCTTCAACCATCTGCATATCTTCATCGATCCAAACCCGAACCCGGCGACCAGCTTCGTCGAGCGTCAGCGCATGTTCGAGCTGCCGCGTTCGGCCTGGACTGACTACGACACCAGCATCATGTCCGAAGGCGGCGGTATCTTCTCGCGCAGCGCGAAAAGCATTGCCATCTCGCCACAGATGAAAGAGCGCTTCGACATTGCGGCCGACAAGCTGACCCCGACCGAACTGCTGAATGCCTTGCTCAAGGCGCCGGTGGACCTGTTGTGGAACGGCGGTATCGGCACCTACGTCAAGGCCAGCACCGAAAGCCATGCCGACGTAGGCGACAAGGCCAACGACGCGCTGCGCGTCAACGGCAACGAGCTGCGCTGTAAGGTAGTGGGCGAGGGCGGTAACCTCGGTATGACCCAGCTGGGTCGTGTGGAATTCGGCCTCAATGGCGGTGGTTCCAACACCGACTTCATCGACAACGCCGGTGGCGTGGACTGCTCCGACCACGAAGTGAACATCAAGATCCTGCTCAACGAAGTGGTGCAGGCCGGTGACATGACCGACAAGCAACGCAACCAGTTGCTGGCGAGCATGACCGATGAAGTCGGCAACCTGGTGTTGGGCAACAACTACAAGCAGACCCAGGCCCTGTCCCTGGCTGCGCGCCGTGCCTACGAGCGTGCCGCCGAGTACAAGCGCCTGATGAGCGACCTGGAAGGCCGTGGCAAGCTGGACCGCGCCATCGAGTACCTGCCGACCGAAGAGCAGCTCACCGAGCGCGCCGCGAACGGCAAGGGCCTGACCCGTCCGGAACTGTCGGTGCTGATTTCCTACAGCAAGATCGACCTCAAGGAAGCGCTGCTCAAGTCGCTGGTGCCGGATGACGACTACCTGACCCGTGACATGGAGACCGCCTTCCCACCGAGCCTGGTCGCCAAGTTCTCTGAGGCCATGCGTCGCCACCGCCTGAAGCGTGAGATCGTCAGCACCCAGATCGCCAACGACCTGGTCAACCACATGGGTATCACCTTCGTTCAACGACTCAAGGAGTCGACCGGCATGAGCCCGGCGAACGTGGCAGGCGCTTATGTGATCGTGCGTGACATCTTCCACCTCCCGCACTGGTTCCGTCAGATTGAAGCCCTGGACCACCAGGTTTCCGCTGACGTGCAACTGGAGTTGATGGATGAGCTGATGCGCCTGGGCCGCCGTGCTACACGCTGGTTCCTGCGCAGCCGTCGCAACGAGCAGGACGCTGGCCGTGATACCGCGCACTTCGGTCCGCACCTGGCGGCGTTGGGCCTCAAGCTCGACGAACTGCTGGAAGGCCCGACCCGCGAAGGCTGGCAGAACCGCTACGGCAAATACACCGAAGCCGGTGTGCCGGAGTTGTTGGCACGCATGGTTGCAGGTACGACGCACCTGTACACCTTGCTGCCGATCATCGAAGCCGCTGATGTGACCGGGCATGACGCCGCCGAAGTGGCCAAGGCCTACTTCGCCGTCGGCAGCGCCTTGGACTTGCCGTGGTACCTGCAGCAGATCAGCGATCTGCCGGTGGCCAACAACTGGCAGGCCCAGGCCCGTGAAGCCTTCCGCGACGACGTGGACTGGCAGCAACGCGCAATCACCATCTCTGTGCTGCAAATGGCCGACGCGCCACAAGACATGGAAGCCCGCGTGGCCCTGTGGCTTGAGCAGCACAAGGACATGGCGCAGCGTTGGGTGGCGATGATGGTGGAAATCCGTGCCGCTGTGGGGACGGACTACGCCATGTACGCGGTGGCCAACCGTGAGTTGCTGGACCTGGCATTGAGCGGTCAGTCGGTGCTGTAACCGGCTTGATTCCGCTGTAGGACAAAAAGCCCCGTATCCTGAGATACGGGGCTTTTTTTATGGCTTAAAAACTGGCGTTGCCCAGGCAGGGCTGGATAACTGTTTTCAAACCGTTGTTGTTAGCAGGCAATAAGAATGTCGCGGTCAGCGGCTTGCCACCCTCTTTGGCGGGCGCTATTGAGAGTTTTAGTGTCTGGCCGCGTGAGGCATCGCTGGCCCAGTAGGCTAATTCGTCATGGGGGACAGCAGCACTGAGCGCAAATACCGTACCGATCTGGAACGCTCCGCCGTAAGTCCAGATGCCGTTTACCGGGTGGTCGATGGCCGTGCGTGTTGCCGTAGTGATACGCAACGGACCATCGGTGCTGGCGTCTGGACCTTCGAAAGGCGCGACGTCAAAGCCCAGTGCTGTTGGTGTGATTTGCAATGCAAGGCTGGCGGTCGGGCTCTGCGGCGAACAGCTGATCTCAAGGCTGGCCTTGACGTGGTAGTCGCCGTAAGCGCTGCCACCGAAGGTGCGGGCGGTGAGCATGGGGCTATCTGCGTAGGGTTGTTCAAGCAACCACACGGGGGCTGCCGGGGTGATGATGTAAGTCCCGGCAGTTAACGCGTCGCCGGCCCGTGCATCGGCACTGAACTGTGTGACGACCAGGCCAGTGACCAGTGCGAAAGTGAGGGGGTGCATAGTGCTATTCATCCGCGTTCAAGGCTTTAGGAATGAATGTAATTCTGCGGTTCTATGACGGTCCCTGCTGTCGGTGATTTCGTAGATCAGCGTTGTAATTGTAGTCAGCCAGGGTGGGCCATCTGGCCATCGTGGCTCAGCAATTTGGCTTCCAGGTGATCCAGGTGTTGGGTCATCAGGTTCATTGCGCGGTTCACATCGCGTTGTTCGACTGCATCCACAATCGCTTCATGCTCCTGCCACGCGCAATAGGTACAGGCCTTCGCTTCGTACTGGGCGATGATCAAGGACGTTAACGGCACCAGGCTGTTGAGAAATTGCGCCAAGGGCGCGTTACGTGCCATTGCTGCCAGTTGCAGGTGGAATTCGCCGGACAACCGGATCGCTGCTCCACGCTGATCACGCTCGATGTACTCGCGTTCCCGTGCGATCAGCTCACGTAGCTGGCGGATTTGTAGTGGTGTGGCTTGGGCGCAGGCCAATTGCACCACAGTCATTTCCGTCAATCGCCGCGCTTCCAGGATTTCCCGGGTTTGCTGTGTATCCGGCGCCGCCACCTGGGCACGCTGGTTGGGGCGCAGGATGATCACTTGCTGATGGGACAGCTTTGCCAATACTCGGCGGATCACACTGCGGCTCACCCCAAAAATCTCGCCCAGGCCTTCTTCGGTAAAGCGACTGGCCGGGGCGATCCGCTGTTCCAGGATGGCGTCGAACAGGCGTGGGTAGATGTCGTCCACCGAAGGTTTTTTACCAGCGACCAGGCGCAGGGTTGGGAGGATCGGTTCGTAGTGCAAGGCGTGGGCGGTCATGGCCTGTCTCCAAAAAAATCAGCTGCCCAGATGGTCGTCCGGGATGTTCAAGCGAATGCCCATGCGCAGGCCTTCCTGAAGGATGTGCCGACGCATCTCGGCACTGGCCAGGGCGCTGTTCTTGTTGCGAATGGCGCGCACCACGGCGTCGTTTTCCTGCAGGCGTTCGGCCAGGTGTTCCGGCGAGTTGCGCAGTACCTGGGCGCTTTGCTTGAGGGCGTTGCTGGTCTGTTGCACCACGTTCTGGAAGATCGGGTTGGAGGTGAGGGCGAACAGTTCTTCGTGAAAGCCGATGTAGGCGTTCATCCCGGCTTCGGCGTCGCCGGCGTCAAGGGCTTCGCGCATGTCCATCAGGGTCAGGCGCAGTTGGCCGACTTCCTTGCTGCTGATGGACTGGGCCACCAGGCCGACAATGAAGGGTTCGAGGGTGTAGCGCAGTTGCAGGATGTCTTCCAGGCTGGCGTCGGCCACGGCGTCGCTGGACTGGGGTTCGCTGACGCTGGTTTCCAGCACCACCACGCCTTTGCCGGGCATGGAGCGCACCAGGCCGAGGGTTTCCAGCACGATCACTGCTTCACGCAGGCTGGGGCGGCTGATGCCCATCTGTTCGGCCAGTTCGCGCTGGCCGGGGAGCATTTCACCCCGGCGCCACTGGCCACGCGCCAAGGCGGCGCGGAGTTTTTCTACCACTGAATTGACGACGGTTGAGGTGCTGATCACGTCGTACGCTCCTTAAGAATGAATGAAGGGCCGGCCACCCGGCCCCGCAAAATCAGAACTCCTGATGCGCCGGCAACACTGGTTGCTTGGCCTGGAAGGCATACCCTTGCTGGCCGTCCAGCACCTTGTTGGCGCGCTGGAGGTCGATGTCTTTTTCCCAGCGGGCGATGGCCACGGTGGCGACGCAGTTGCCGATCAGGTTAGTCAATGCGCGACCGATGCCCATGAACCAATCCACCGCCAGCACCAACACCAGACCCACCACCGGGATCGCCGGAATCGCCGTAAGCGTCGCCGCCAGAATCACCAGCGCCGAACCGGGAATGCCGTGGGCGCCCTTGGAGGTGATCAGCGACACCAGCAGGATGGTCAGCAGGTCGGTCATCGACAGCGGTGTGCCGGTGGCGTTGGCGATAAATACGATGGCCAGGGTCAGGTAGATGGAGAACCCGTCGAGGTTGAACGAATACCCCGTCGGAATCACCAGGCCCACGGTGGAGCTGCCGATGCCCAGGTGTTCGAGTTTACGCATGATCTGTGGCAGCACGGCGTCGGAGGAGGCGGTGCCCATCACGATCAGCAGTTCTTCACGCAGGTACTTGAGCAGCGGCAGCATGCGCAGGCCCGACAGGCGCATCACCAGGCCGAGGATCAGCCCGACGAAGGCAAAGCACGTCAGGTAGAACAAGCCCACCAGGCTGCCCAGGTGTTGCAGGGAGTCCAGCCCGTAGGTGCTGGTGGTGAAGGCGATCGCGCCAAACACGCCGATCGGCGCCAGGCGCACGATCATGCCCATGATGCGGAAGATCACATGACTCAATTCGTTGATCAGCCGCGAGATACCCGAGGCGGCTTCGCCCACCAGGTTCAACGCACTGCCGAACAGCACCGAGAACAGCAGCACTTGCAGCACGTTGTTGTCGGCAAAGGCGCCGATCACCGAGTTGGGGATCAGGTCCATCAGGAACTGGCTGGTGCCGCGGATGTGTTGACCTTTGTCGGCCAGTTCATTGAGGCCGGCGGACGACAACTGCTCCAGGTGGATATTGGCGCCTTGGCCGATACCGGTGCTGAAGGCCATCACCAGCCCGATCACCAGGGCGACGGTGGTGAGCACTTCAAAGTAGATCACCGACTTGAGGCCGATACGCCCGACTTTCTTCAGGTCGCCTGCACCGGAAATGCCGCTGACCACCACGCAGAACACGATCAGGCCGATCAGCATCTTGATCAGCTTGATAAAGCCGTCACCCAGGGGTTTAAGTTGCGAGGAGAATTCGGGAAGGGCCAGGCCGCAAATGATGCCGAGCATCAGACCAATCACGACTTGCAGGAAAATCGAACGCGAGCACCATCTGAGCATGGGAGGGATCTCTATTCGGTGCCCTGGTGGTTCCAGGGCTTAATTGTTGTGGTCATACCGGTAAGTCCAGTGCGGGGCCAGTCTACGCCCGGTATTTTTGAAATCACAAGCAATTATTTGACGGTTGACAGGTCCCGGTCTGACCAGTTGGTCGGTAACGGCGATGCTTGAGCGGTTGGCGTGCGAGAAATTTTTTCGCTTATCATCCGCCGCTCGGCACATGAGGTGATGGATGGACACACCAGGACTGACCCCTGACGAAACCGGGCAGACCCACTGCACCTGGCGCACAGCTGCGCCGGAATACCTGCGTTACCACGACCAGGAGTGGGGCGTGCCGGTGGCGGATGATATCCAGCTGTACGAAAAGGTCTGCCTGGAAGGCTTCCAGGCGGGCCTGGCATGGATCACCATCCTGCGCAAGCGTGAGCAGTTTCGGGCGGCGTTCGACGGGTTTGATTTCAGAAGGGTGGCGCAGTACGGCGAGGCGGATATCGAGCGCTTGATGCAGGAGCCGGGCATCGTGCGCAATCGGGCCAAAATCGTGTCTACCATCAACAACGCGCGGCGAGCCTGTGAACTGGTGGATGAGACGGGTTCGCTGGCGCGCTGGCTGTGGGCGTTTGAGCCCAGTGAAGACGAGCGCCCGGCAGTGGTGGATATGGCTTATTGGACAGGCAACCCCACGTCACCGGCTTCGGTGCACTTGTCCAAAGCCCTGAAGAAACGCGGTTGGACCTATGTGGGTCCGACCACGATGTATGCGTTGATGCAGGCGATGGGGATGGTCAATGATCATTTGGAAGGCTGTGCGTGCCGGCCACAGATCGAAGACCTGCGCCGGCGGTTCCAGCGACCTTAGGGCTTACTGCTTGAGAGGCGTCAGCACTTCAGCCTTGTCATCCAGCACCATCACCACCAGCAACTTGGCCGGTTTTGTCTGGCTGGCATTGCTCGATTCAAAGTGCCGGGAACCCGCAGGTTCGTAGAACGATTCGCCGACCTGGTAGGTCTTCGCTTTCTCATCATTCACCCGCGATGTGATCGCGCCTTCTAGCACATAGGCCACGGCAGTGCCGGTGTGGCTGTGGGGCACGGTGGCCTGGCCAGGGGCGTAGTCCACGGTGAGCATGAGGGTTTTCTTGCCGGGTACATTGGTCAAGGCGTGTTCTTGCAAGACCTTGATCGATTCCTGGTTGTACACCGGTTCGTGGGCAAAGGCGCTGAGCGAGGCGAGCATCAGGGTGGCGGCGAGCAGTGGTTTCATGGCGAAATTTCCGAGTAGTTCGAGACCTCTTCACCCTACGCCGCAAGGCCTGGGTGACCAATGACCAATCCTGGCGAAGAGCAGGAGACCAATACTTCAGTGGTCGAAATCCAGGCGACGGGCCAGGTGTTCACGGGTCAATTCGATAAAGCCTTGCAGGGCCGGTAATGCGAAGTGTGCGCTGAGCTGCTCGGCACAGGACCAGCGTCCCGTGACGGTCCACAGGTCGGGGTCCATCGGGTCGCGCTGCACCCCGTAATCCAGGCAACCGGGGGCGGTGCGCACCGCGTCGGCTATCTGCTGCAGGCGCTCGCCCAGTTCCGCTGAGCGCCCGGCGGCCGCGCGGACAAGGACAGTGTTGAAGGCACAGGCTGGCATGGCGATGGTCTCCGAGGGCGGGGTCAGTGCACAGGCTAGAGCCTGGCGACGCCAGGACCAATGACCAATCCGCCGGAAAATCCGCTAGCCAATCTGCTGGAGAATATCGCGCACCTTGTCCAGCGCCGGGTCGATATCCAGGGTTTCGATGGCGCCAAAGCCGATGATCAGGCCAGGGCGTACTGGCGCATCGTGGAAAAATACATCCAAGGGGTACAAACCCACTTCTACCCGGCGCGCCAGTTCCATCAGCAACGGGATGTTCACCGGCACCTTGCACAGCGCCGCCATGTGGAACCCGGCCACGGTAGGCACCGCTTCGAACCAGGGCGACAAGTCGCCTGCCAGGCGTTGCAGGATGCGTTCACGGCGCCCGGCGTAGACCGTGTGGCAGCGACGGATATGCTTGAGCAGGTAGCCTTCACTGATGAACTTGGCCAAGGCCCATTGCGGCAGCGTCGAGCTGTGTTGGTCGGTCAATTGCTTGGCCTTGAGCACTGCGCCGTAAATCGCCGGCGGCAGTACCGCGTAGCCCAGGCGCAGCTCCGGCAGCAAGGTTTTCGAGAAGGTGCCGACGTAGGTCACCACGCCACGGGTGTCCATGCTTTGCAGGGAGTCGGTGGGCCGCCCTTCGTAGCGGAACTCGCTGTCGTAGTCGTCCTCGATGATGATTGCGCCCAGCTCGAACGCCCGTGCCAGCAAGGCTTCACGGCGTGGCAGGCTCATGGGCATGCCGAGCGGGAACTGGTGCGAGGGCGTCACGTAGATCAGTCGTGTGCCGTCGGGAATCCGCTCGACCTGAATGCCCTGTTCATCCACCGGCACGCTGGCGACGCTGGCACCCATCGCCATGAACATCTGGCGTGCGGGGCTGTAGCCGGGGTCTTCCATGGCGACAATGCTGCCCGGTTCCAGCACGACGCGGGCGATCAGGTCCAACGCCTGTTGCGCGCCGTTGGTGACCACGATGTCGCTGTCACGGCAGTTGACCCCGCGCGAGAACGCGATATGCCCGGCGATAGCGCTGCGCAGCGCCGGCAAGCCTTCGGGCTGGCTGTAGAAACCACTGTTCTGAGCGATGCGCCGCAACGCGTCCTGGGTACAGCGCCGCCATTCATCCTGGGGGAACTGGTTGCGGCTGGTGGCACCGCCGATGAATTCATAACGCAGTGTGCTATCGCGGGTGGGGTGGCGCATGGGCGAGGGCAGTGACTGCCATTTCGCCAGGTTGGCGGCGCAGGCCAGGTCGGTGGCGGCTTGCAGGCGTTCGGTCTGTGGCGCACGAGCGTTGACGAAGGTGCCGCGACCGGTCTTGCCGATCAGCAATCCCTCGTAGGTCAGGGTGGCGTAGGTATCCGACACGGTCTTGCGTGACACGCCCAACTGCTCGGCGAGCAAGCGGCTGGGCGGCAGCTGAGCGCCGGCGGCCAGGCGCCCGGAGCGGATGGCTTCGTGCAGTTGCTGGTACAGCTGTTCGGCCAGATCCTTGCGGCCGTTGATCACGACGTGCAGTTCCATGTTGCATCCCAAGGCTTCAGTCTGCGCCAAGACTACGCGCTAGCGCGGTGGGTGCAAAATGGTCTGCGCATAAACCGGCCGATTGGCTATAGGGCTTATGTCGTGGGGCTTTTAGGCTGGGATGTCATTTCAGAGAACTGCCCAATGGAACCCCGCCTGGATTACTACACGGCCTCGCCGCAAGCCCTCAAGGGGATGCTGATGCTGGAAGCGACACTGTTTGACCTGTCTGTCGAAAAGCCGCTGCTGGAATTGGTGAAGATTCGCGTGTCGCAGCTCAATCATTGTGCGTTCTGCACGGACATGCACGGCCAAGCCGCATTGAGTCGTGGCGAAACCCCCAGGCGATTGCTTGCGTTGTGCGTGTGGCAGGAATCGCCGCTGTTCAGCGCGCGGGAAAGGGCCGCGCTCGCCTGGAGCGACGCCATCACGACATTGGCCACCTCCGACGTACCTGACGTGGTGTATCAGGTCCTGCGCATGGAGTTCACAGAGCAGGAGGCCGTGGACCTGACAATGGCCGTGTCCACGATCAGCGGCTGGAACCGCCTCGCTGTAGCGTTTCGCCAGCGGCCGCCCGGCTGACGGTGTTTTCGGGGCAGGACATATGCACCGCAGTTCCACCCGGCAAGGCTTCACTATCGACGCAGTGCGCTGTTTATGCGCGATGTCGAATAGGGGAGTGCTGCAGATGGGAGTTTCACGGGATGGGGCGCGTCAGCAGGCCCTGGGCGCGCTGGACAGTGCGTTGGGGCCGTTGAGGATCGGCGAGACCGCGATCAGCCGCGCGCTACTAGACAGCATGGGGGCTCAACTGGATGGGATGAGCATTCCGTTGGCGCGTTTGAACGTCGCGCAAGCAGATCAGGTGCTGATTGACCAGATAGGTTTTTCAGCGAGCCACCTCAAGGCAAGCCTGGCAAGTGCAGACACGGGTACCACAAGCTTGGCCTCTGCCGTCCTGTTTGAGTTGGCTTCCCTGCGTTCTGCCTGGGTACCTGCATTGCTTGACCAGGTTGAGGCGCCGGACACCACGATCAACCGGCTCGACCGGCTCTTACAGTCGGTGCAAAGCGTCAATCTCAACGATCTGAGCCGCGTGCAAAGCCTGCCCGGTTGGGCGGACAAGGTAAAAAGCCACGGTCTTCAGACCCTTGGCTCGGGGCTTCAACTCTACAGTTTCTACAGCGCAATACGCGGCGTCAGCGAGGCAATTAGAACGGGTGACACCCGCGAGCTGCTGTTTGAAGGGGGGGCTTTTACCGCCGAAGTGGTTTCCCTGGGGGTAGAACTCGCGCTGGAACGCGCCGGTACGAAAATGATGAGCGCTGCTCAATCGGTGTATCGCGGCTTCTGTGCTTCGCGTGCCGGCTTGATGTTGCAGCGTGGTGCGGGGTTGATCGCTTCGGTCTTGACCTTGCCTTTCGACATTGCCCAGGCCGCTATCGCACTGTCAAAAGCCGCTGAGTCGGAGGGCAAAGCGGCTCAGGACCTCTATGTAGAGGCCGGATTCAGCCTTGCCAGCGCCGCCTTGAGTATCGCGCTGGGCGCCGCTGCGTTGGCCGGTTTCAGTGCCGCCGGACCTGTCGGCTTGGTCGCCTCTGCAGTGCTTATAATCGGTGCCCGCGCTTATGCGGCCGGACGCGTGGTTGATGAAATACATGACTACATTGAGCTGAGTATCCACGAACGTCTGCGCACTGGGTGGTTTGCGTTTATAGGGGTGGAACTAGATGAAAATGTGACTGATCGCTACAAGATCAAACGCACAGATTCGGTTCATACGCGCGCGCTGAAGGCCCAGGCCAGGGCGCTGCTTGATGGTGAACTCAAGAGCACCGTGCAGGCTATCGTCAATGGCAAGTTTGAAGTGCGCCTGCAGACAATACGCCACTGGAGGCACCAGTGGGCCGAGTCAGAAGGTGAAAGCGCCTATGTGCAGGTGCGTGAGCCGGTGGTCCAGGATCTCGACGATTACTTCGATGCGCGAAAGGATGGGGCCATTGACACATTGCCCGAGGCGCACTGGGGCACAAAAGGGCCTGAAAAAGGTGTGGTCTGGCTGCTGGGCGGCGGCAATGACACGGTGCTCGGCGTGACGGCCAACCCCAATCACTTTCGCTATACCAGCGGCAAAAAGTATCTGTTAGGCGGCAGTGCGGATGACGAGTTTGTTTTCGAGGTGCCCAGGGAGACCTTTTCAGCGCCGAATGCCCCGGTACACGAATCGACATTGATTGGCGCTGCGGGAGTCAACACGCTGAACCTGGTCGGCGATGCAAGGGCGTGGGGGCGCGCAGGGTTCAATGTGAACCTGGGAGCAGGGACTGTGCATTTGAATACCGACACCCCCCGCAAGTGCATGGCATTGTGGAACATTCAAAACATCTCTACGTTGCCCGGCGCCGACAACATCGTGACCGGTAGCAATGAGGCCAATCGCATCGTCATGCAGGGGAGGCAAGACATCGTCGATGCAAACGCTGGAGACGACCACCTGCTGATACTGGAGGGCAGTGCCAGGGTCAACGGTGGGCCAGGCGCGGATTACTATGAAATTTCCGAGCGGGTACGCGATGTTGTCATCGTGGAAGATGGTCAGCAGGCAAGCCTCATCCTGCTCAACTGGGCCTTCAGCCGTATTCAACGCTGGTGGATCATGGGGGGCGAGTTGAGGGTCGCCTCGGTGCTGGGTGAAGACGGTGAGTTACCTGGCCCCTCGGTCACCGTCCAGGGCGTCTACACATCGTGTGAAGGCAAGCGCTATCTCGAGAACAAGCAGTTCAGCTTCCTTACCAGCGACGGCTACCGGTTGATACCGTTGTTGCTCGATGAACTGGAGGCAACAGGTGAGTACCCGGTGAGTATGGAGGTCATCGTGCCCCAGGGGCCTATCTTGTCTCCCGCTGTCCTGGGCCCAGGTCAGTCCATTTCCCTGGCGGCAAGAAAGTTCGATTATTTCTTCAGTCGTGGTTTTGGCGAATCAGTCATTGATGCGTCAGCAGGCATGGACACTTCACGGTGTTCTCTATATGTGGACTATGACAGTCAGGAGCTGTCGGTCGTGTACACGCACTATCATGTTGCTACGCGGCGTCAGAGCAACTTTGACTATCTGTACTACACAGCGGTCGAAATAAGATTTGTATTCGTCGGTGGTCGAGTGCTTACACTTAATAACTACGCGGCCCAGCCGTCGGATAAATGGACAAGTGTTGGTGGCGTATTACAGGCGAGTGCACTCAAGCCACGGCTCGCCTGTGTTGTTGTTATGCGCGACGGTGTTTCTTATCGGTTACTGCCGCCCGTGCAATCTTATATCAGTGACCACGCCAGCCCAGGCCATAAGCGCATGGATGGCAGCGCATCATTGGTCTTGCGAAACGGCTTTTATCCGTTCTTCAGGCCGAGGCGAGCTAAAAGTATCAATCTGACCACAGACCCTCAGCGGGTAATAGTGAAGGAACCACCCCATACCGAAACCTACCAGCTGTTAGGGCAAGGGGGTGTGTATGAGCTTGAGTTGAGGTCCTGGGCCACCCTTGAACTGTCCACTCCAAGTGCGGGGGCCAGGAAGTCTGGCGCATCGACGTGGGACATCCATTGTACTGGGCTAGTGGAGGACGTTGACCTGGATAACATCGTTGTTGATAAAGACCAGATAAAGATTGGAAGTGTTTCTGTGCAAATTTTATCGCACGATGATCCGGGCGCTCCTCTGGAAAACATACGGATTTATTCCAGGCAAGGTGTGCGATACGACGTCAGGCTGGATATTGGAAAAGTGTTCATTGCCAGTGTAGCCGCCCGTGCCGGACGCTCTGTCGAAGACGTGTTGAAGCTGTTACGCCACGGTCGGCAAAGAAGCAGTGTGTCTATGCCTCATGTTAATGTCGTGGGGCTAAGTTTGAGGGATGGTACATACGGTACTGTTTATTACGATTGGGTGAGCGACCGCTGGGTCTTGGAAACAGAAAAAACGCGACAGATTTCATCTGGCCAGTTAATGATCTCAAGTTGATTTAATCTCCCGCCGGTATTCGTCGAATACCCGGTACTTCAGCTCACTTCGTTTTGTTATAGTCAGGGGCTCTTATATGAAGCAATATACATCTGGTTCCGTGCCTTCGGGGACGGGGCACGCGCCTACTCGTCCCTTGGGAACGGCTCCTCAAGCTCGCACCTCGTTTTCCACTGTGGATTTCGCGCACAGGGCCACTTCGGCGGAACCGAGCCTGCTTGAGGACAATCCTTCATTGGGGATTTTTGGTGCAACGTATCAATACATCGTCGATTTGCCGTCAACTCCCGAGGTCACTCGAAACCCTGTTTTTGTGCCCCATGGCGATCCCATCCCGGCCCCTGATCCCACCACCGGCCTGCGCCATTATGCTTCGCGTGATTATGCGGACACAGAGGATGGGACAACCGTGATGGTTACCCATGATCCCGTTACCGGAGAATGGCATGAAAGGGCGCCTGATTCGCGGGTGACGCGAGGCCCTGCTCTTCATTGGATGGCACCGACGATGACTTGGCGCAGTGGTTCGCCCGACAGTTCTTCCTCCTCCTCTTCCCCTGGCGTCAGCCATAGCGATTCCGGTTCATCACTCAGCCACAGCACCTCATCGTCGTCTATACCCCGCACTATGAGTCATGTGAATTTATCGAGCGTCACACGTATTGACCCCGTTTGGAGCCTTGCCCCTTATAAGTTGGTCGCGGGCGGGGCTCCAACTCTTTCGACTGCGCCAACAGGGTTCAAGTCCTTGATGATCGGTCGCGAGCAGTTCTTCGTGGATATCCATTTTGGCGATCTGTCTGGAACTGTCCCGCACGCGAAGCCTGATCTTTATTCGGTCGATATGAGTGGTAAACGGATCAGGGTTGGGCGTGTCGAACCTAACGGTTTATATCAGGTGAACGGTCTTCGACATTACCTTCCCCTCGGCAGTGACTTTTACGCGGTGGCCTTTGACAGTGCAGGAAAACAGTGGAGTATCACCTGCCCACAAGGCACGGTACTGCCCGATATTCGGATTGAAATGGGCAGTGCACCGGATAAGTGGGTGCCGACACTGGCAGTGGACAATGTACTGGACTTGTTCCAATCGTCCCGACAGAACAGAGGTTATACCTCGTTGGTTGGCCCGGTCGATTTGGCAGGAAATAGCCATGATCGGCAGGTATATAGCTATATGCAGAACTACCTGCGGCAAATTATCGGCTTTTGCGACCCGTTCATTCGCAGGGCGCCGATGGCGATGAAGGGGGACATGATTGATGCTTACATTTGGACGAATGGGTATCCCTATGACTGCCTGACTGCCATTCATGCTGCGTTGGCGCGCGGGCAGCCGCTCCCCCCCGGAATGCCTGTGTTCGATGCGCTTGAAGGGTTGGGTACGGTTAAATGTTCCAAGAACGGTAACTTCAGCGTGGCGCGCATCAGTTCGCAGCGGCAGCTTTGCTACCCAGACAGAACCAGGTCGGCGGCCGAGAATGACCTGCTGGTTGAGTGGAAGAAATGCCGTGATGCCAAGGATGGAAAAGCACAAGGTGAGCGGAATGAACAGATGTATGAAGCCCGGCTGACGGAAGATGGCTACACGTTGCTTCCGGGTGGGACCTACGGGGCCGGGCAGAACGGCTTTGACCGCGTATTTGAAGGGCCGACTGGCAATATCTACTTGCTAGAGGTCAAGCACGTCAGTAAGAAACCATCTGGCGAACTGGGCAATGCTAGCTTGGGAAGCATGACGGACGCGCGCCAAATGACGGACAAATGGGTGAGAAGAGTATTGGGGTTTTCCGATCCGACCTCGGCTGCAAATACAGCGGTTTCAAAGGCGTTGGCCAGGGGGCAGCTATTTAAACTGTTAGGTACGACGACAGAAGACGGCCAGCTCATCCTATTTAAGATTGACATGAGTCTCGTGGATTTCTAGCCATCGCACGATGGGTATCGGGAGCGAGCATCTACCCGCTCCCGCGCAGAGTCTCAGGAGAGGAACCCCCCGTCCACGTTGAGCGACACGCCCGTGGTGTAGCTCGATGCATCACTGGCCAGGAACAGCACCGCGCCGGCCATTTCGCTCGGGTCGGCCACGCGCTTGAGGGGGATCTGCGCCAGGGCCATTTTCAGGATCGCGTCGTTCTTCACCAGCGCCGAGGCGAACTTGGTGTCGGTCAGGCCCGGCAGCAGGGCATTGCAGCGAATGCCGAACGCTGCGCATTCCTTGGCGAACACCTTGGTCATGTTGATCACAGCGGCCTTGGTCACCGAGTAGATGCCCTGGAACACACCGGGGGAAATCCCGTTGATCGACGCGACGTTGATGATGCTGCCGCCGCCGTTCTCGCGCATCAGCTTGCCGGCTTCCACGGACATGAAGAAGTAGCCCCGGATGTTCACGTCAACGGTCTTCTGGAACGCACCGAGGTCGGTGTCCAGGACGTTGCAGAACTGCGGGTTGGTGGCGGCGTTGTTGACCAGAATATCCAGGCGCCCGAACTGTTCGCGGATACCGGCGAACACTTGGGTGATCTGTTCCATTTCACCGATATGGCAGGCCACGGCCGTGGCCTTGCCGCCGTCGGCGATGATCGCGTCGGCCACGTGCTGGCAGCCTTCGAGCCTGCGGCTGGAGACGATCACATGGGCGCCTTGCTGGGCGAGCAACTTGGCGATGGCCTCGCCGATGCCACGGCTGGCGCCGGAAACGAATGCGATCTTGCCATCGAGGTCGAACAGGTGGGTCTTGGACATAGCGGTTCCTTAAAGGGACGATTTGCTGATGACGTTCAGGCTCATCTGCTCCAGCAGCTTGTTCATGTGAATGAACTGCGCAAAGCGTTTGTCCTGGGTCTGGCCATGGAAGAAGCGGTAGTAGATCTGTTGCACGATGCCGGCCAGGCGGAACAGGCCGTAGGTGTAGTAGAAGTCGAAGTTGTCGATCTGGATGCCCGAGCGCTCGGCGTAGTAGTCGACGAATTCACGGCGGGTGAGCATGCCTGGCGCGTTGCTCGGCTGGCGGCGCATCAGTTGCACCGGCGCCGGGTCGGCCGCTTCGATCCAGTAGGCGAGGGTGTTGCCCAAGTCCATCAACGGGTCGCCGAGGGTGGTCAGCTCCCAGTCCAGCACGCCGATGATCTGCATGGGGTTGTGCGGGTCGAGGATCACGTTATCGAAGCGGTAGTCGTTGTGCACGATGCTTGATGTCGGATGGTCGGCCGGCATTTTGTCGTTGAGCCAGGCGCGTACCGCTTCCCAGCGCGGCGCGTCGGGGGTCAGGGCTTTCTCGTAGCGATCGCTCCAGCCACGGATCTGGCGCTCTACATAGCCTTGCGGCTTGCCCAGGTCGGCCAGGCCGCAGGCGCTGTAGTCCACCTGGTGCAGTTCGACGAACTTGTCGATGAAGCTTTTGCACAGTGCTTCGGTCTTGGTTGCGTCCAGGCCCAGCTCAGGCGGCAGGTCGGAGCGCAGGATGATGCCGTTGACGCGCTCCATCACATAGAACTCGGCGCCGATCACCGATTCGTCTGTGCAATGCACATAGGCCTTGGGGCAATAGGGGAAGCCATCTTTGAGCTGGTTGAGAATGCGGTATTCGCGACCCATGTCGTGGGCGGACTTGGCCTTGTGGCCAAAGGGCGGGCGGCGCAGCACGAATTCCTGGCCAGGGTATTCCAGCAGGTAGGTCAGGTTGGACGCGCCACCGGGAAACTGGCTGATCGTGGGCGTGCCGCTCAGGCCGGGGATATGGGCCTTGAGGTAGGGATCGATCAGGCTGGCATCAAGTTCTTCGCCTGGGCGAATCTGGGTCGATTGGTCGTTCAGCGCCATGCTTATCCCTTCTGCTTATTCTAAAGGCCTTGGACTATTTCCTAATCTAATGCGCACAACCGCCCAGCGACAAGGTCGGGGCGGCTTAATAGGTTAGCGTGTTGGACGATGATCAGCGTGCCTGATCGGTCATTGAGTGGGCGGGGGCAGGGCGACCGGCGTGAGCACCGGGCGACCGGCGAAGTATTCCACCAGGTTATCGGCCACGCGCTGCACGGTGTCATGGGCGGCTTCGGGCGACAGGCCGGCGACATGGGAGGTGAGCACGGTATTGCTGAGCTTCTTGAGGGCGTCGGGCACTTGGGGCTCGTCGTCGAATACATCCAGTGCGGCGCCGCCGATGCGGCGTTGCTCAAGGGCCGCGACCAGGTCGGCGGTGACCACCACGCTGCCACGCCCAATGTTGACCAGGTAGCCATTCGGGCCCAGGGCATCCAGGGCGTGGCGATCGATCAGGTGGCGGGTGCTGGCACCGCCGGGGGTGGCGAGGATCAGAAAGTCCGAGGTGCGCGCCAGTTCCACCGCAGTCGCGCAGTAGGTGTAGTCCACGTCATCGCGTGGTTGGCGGTTGTGGTAACTCACCTCCATGCCGAAGCCCAGGACTGCACGCTTGGCGATTTCCAGGCCAACAGCACCGAGCCCGAGGATGCCCAACTGTTTACCGCCCAGGGACGGGCGCATCACTTTCGGCCATTCGCTGCGGCGCACGGCGGCGTCGGTCTGCGGGATGCCGCGCACCAGCGAGAGCAGCAACGCCATGGCGTGATCGGCCACCGATGGCGCGTTCACCCCGGCGCCATTGGTCACGACGATCCCGCGATTGCTGGCGGCTTGCAGGTCTACGTGCTCGTAGCCGGCGCCGATCACACAGATGATTTCCAGCAGCGGCAGGGCGGCGATTTCCTCGGCGTACAAGCCCAGCGGGCCACGGGTCAACACGGCCCTGATCTGGCTGCCGTGGGCCTTGATGGCTTCGGCGCGTTCGGCGGGTGTCGGTGCCAGGATCACATGAAAGTCATTGCCCTCGATGATGGGCAGGTATTCGTTGATGGTTTCAACCAGGACCAAAACAGTAGCGGTCATCGGAAGGCTCTTCCTGAAGGGTTTGAGGGGAGGAGTATGCCGTATTTGTGCGATCAGAAGCTTATCTCGACCGCACGTGCACGCTTCACAAACGCCCCGGCCAGGGTCGCATTGTGATGCTCGATAATCGCTTCGGCCTTGAGTGCCGGTGTGTCCATGCAGGTGTGGCCGTCTTCCGGCAGCACCACCGCAAACCCCAATTCCACGGCTACCCGGCAAGTGGTGTCGAGGCAGAACTGGGTTTTCATGCCGACGATCACCAGTTCATTGACCTGGGCCGCTTTCAGTTGCGCTTCCAGATTTGTGCCCAGGAAGCAGCTGGGGCGAGTCTTGTTGAACAGGTGGTCGCGGGATTCGTCTACCTCCAGCCCATGACACAGCTGCCAGAGCGGGCTGCCTGCTTCTATCGGTGAGCCTGCCGGCCCAGTGTGGTGGGCGACGAATATCGGGGCGCCAGCCAGGCGTGCGCGCTGAATCAGCAGGTTGATAGTGGCGAGCACGCGTTCACGCTCGAAGGGTTTCTCCGGGCCATCGTATAAGCCGGTTTGCATGTCGATGATCAGCAGGGCATCAGCCATGGTGTTGCTCCTTGTGATTGCCGAACGGGCGGAGCAATAAAAAGGCCCCGTCCATTGCTGGCGGGGCCTTGGGTTGAATCTGTGAAGTGTCTAGCTCAAGCACTCACAGCCACCGCGCGACCCGCCGGAAGCGGTCGTGGTGGTGGTGCGGGTGAGGGAGCGCTGGAAAATATTCATGGCCTGATCATGCTGGGACGGAGGAAGGGCTGTCAACGGTCAGTAGGGCATTTCGTGCAGCAGCCAGGAATTCATCCGATAGATCATTGCCACGTGTCGCACGTGCCAGGGTCACGGCGCCGATCATCATCGCGTACTTGGCCAGCATTGCCTGGCGATCTCCATCCTGTAGTTGCGCAAACACCTCAAGGGACTTCTCGACGCCCTCAATAAAGGTGTGTTGCAAGGCGGTGTCGGCGGGCTCATGGCACATGTCCGGGGCGAAGGCCGACACGGGGCAGCCGTCTCCAGGGTTGTCGCGATGGGTGGCTGTCAGATAAGGCCCCATCACGGCCTCGCGGGCAGCCCGTTGATCTTCGCTGTGATCGATCTTTGCCTGCCAGCCCAGGTTCGCTTGCTCGAACGCCTGCTGGCAGGCTTCGGTGGCCAGGGCTTCCTTGGAGGCGAAGTGCCCGTAGAAACCGCCGTGGGTCAGGCCAGCGGCGGCCATGACGTCCGATAGGCTAATACCGTGCAAGCCGCGCTCGCGAAACAGGTGAGTGGCCGCCTCGACGATGATTTCGCGATTGAGGTCGGCTTGTTTGCGGGAAACGCGCGGCATGGCGGGGCTCTCTGGATAAACGGCGGATGCTGGATGAAAACTACAGGATCAAGCGCGATTCTAAAATAGATTTGTGCGGGAATGTATATTCCGCATTCAGCCGCACGCCCCGAAAACCGCCGTATACAGGTGCCCCTGCGGGCCTGCACCGCACCACCGTTCCTCAGCTAAGTCTTTGCTTATTCACAAGAATCCCGGACAATCCGGCCCCTTCTATGGTCGGGGCGCTGCCTGTCAGGTTTTTCTGACTCGTCCCGGCCGTGTAAATGCGGAGATCCGACCGGATGAATGATCAGGCCAATAGCGTCGACGAACGCTATGCAACGACACCTGCAACCCTCACAAGCTGGAGCCGCCAGGACACCACCTGGATGCTTGGCCTGTTCGGCACCGCCATTGGCGCCGGTACGCTGTTCTTGCCGATCAACGCGGGCCTGGGCGGCTTCTGGCCACTGGTGATCCTTGCGCTGCTGGCGTTCCCGATGACCTTCTTCGCCCACCGTGGCCTGACCCGTTTCGTGCTGTCCGGCCGTGAAGGCTCCGACATCACCGACGTGGTCGAAGAGCACTTCGGCATTAAAGCCGGTGCGCTGATCACCTTGCTGTACTTCTTCGCAATCTTCCCGATCCTGCTGATCTACAGCGTGGCGTTGACCAACACGGTCGGCAGCTTCATGGAGCACCAACTGCACATCATGCCGCCGCCACGCGCGCTACTGTCGTTTGTGCTGATCCTCGGCCTGCTGGCCGTGGTGCGTTGCGGTGAGCAGGTGATCGTCAAGGCGATGAGCCTGATGGTGTATCCGTTTATCGTCGCCTTGCTGTTCCTGGCGGTGTACCTGATCCCGCATTGGAACGGCGGCATCCTCAGCACCGCCAGCCAGGTCCCGGCGCCGTCTGCGCTGCTCAACACCTTGTGGCTGGCGATTCCGGTGATGGTGTTCTCGTTCAACCATTCGCCGATCATCTCGGCCTTTGCGGTGGACCAGAAGCGTCAGTACGGCGTCCACGCTGATGAGCGCAGCTCGCAGATCCTGTCCCGTGCGCACCTGTTGATGGTGGTGATGGTGCTGTTCTTCGTGTTCAGCTGCGTACTGACCCTGTCGCCGGCGCAGCTTGCCGAGGCTAAGGCACAGAACCTGTCGATCCTGTCGTACCTGGCCAATCACTTCAATAACCCAACCATTGAGTTCGCAGCACCGTTGATTGCGTTCGTGGCGATTGCCAAGTCGTTCCTGGGGCACTACATCGGTGCCAGTGAAGGCCTCAAGGGCCTGGTGCTGAAGACCGGTCGTCGTCCGGAGGCCAAGCGTCTGGACCGTATGACGGCTGCGTTTATGCTGGTGGTGTGCTGGATTGTGGCGACGTTGAACCCGAGTATTCTTGGGATGATTGAGGCGCTGGGGGGGCCGATCATTGCGTCGATCCTGTTCCTGATGCCGATGTACGCCATTCGTAAGGTGCCGGCTATGGCCAAGTACCGTGGGCAGGCGTCCAATGTGTTTGTCACGGCGGTGGGGTTGGTGGCGATTACTGCGGTGGTTTATTCGTTTTTTGCTTGAGGTTGTGTGGGAGGGCTGTGATAGCGGTGGTTCGGTGTGCATATCCGTTATTTAGGTAACGGCCACCTAGGGTTCCGCTCTTACAGCGGGTCACTTTTGGAAGGACCCTGTATGGACCGGACACATGGTGGACGGGTGTACGGGGACATGGTGGACACTTTTCGGCGAGCCAACTTCGCCGGAAAGCCATCATGCCCTGGAACACGAGAGACACCATGAGCCTGAAAGAAGAGTTCATTGCCTTTGCACGGCAACCCGGTAGTAATAAACGAGAGCTATGCCGACGATTCGGCATCAGTCCGCAAACGGCCTACAAGTGGCTCAAACGCTACGAAGCGCACGGTCAGCCAGGGCTGCAAGAGAGGTCTCGCAAACCGGCCACCAGTCCCAAACTGACCACCGCAGCTCTGGAAGCGCAGGTCATAGCACTTAGGCAAGACCATCCAGCATGGGGTGGACGCACAATCAGCAGCCTCTTGAACAAGCAGATCGCTCCCAGCACCGTCACCAATGTCCTGCACCGGCACGGTCTGATTCAGCCTTCTCAGAAGGAACAAGAGGCAAAGCTGAGATTTGAGCACGATGCGCCTAACGATCTTTGGCAGATGGATTTCAAAGGGCATTTTCCTACGCAAGAAGGCCGATGCCATCCGCTGACCATGCTGGACGACCATTCACGATTCAATTTGGCAATTCAGGCCTGTGACAACGAGCGTGGAGCTACGGTGAAGGAGAAGATGATCGAGGTATTCCAACGCTTCGGATTACCGGCTCGCATCAACGTTGATAACGGCCCGCCATGGGGCTCGCCACGCAACCCTGGTGAAATCACAGAGCTAAGTATCTGGTTGATTCGCCTAGGAATTCGGATCAGCTTCAGCCGTCCATACCATCCTCAAACAAATGGAAAAATCGAACGTTTCCACCGCTCACTCAAGGCCGAAGTGCTTGAAGGGCGTCATTTTTCCACTACCAAGGAGGCTCAAAAAGCGTTTGATCAATGGCGTGAGATTTATAACCTACAACGTCCTCATCAAGCGTTGGATTACAAGGTACCTATGGACCGGTATCGCTCCAGCCCCTGGATTTATCCGCAGCAGTTATCGGAGTTTGAATACGGTCCGGATGATGTGCTGGCTAAGGCTTATCACAGTCGATTTCGCTTTCAGAAACGCTATTTCAGCATTGCCAAGGGTTTGGCTGGGCTTCATATCGCGATACGGCCTAACCCTGAAAGTGATGGCCTTTTTGATGTCTACTTCTGTCATCACTTCCTACGAACGATCGACGTGAGCAAACCTGACTATGGTTCATAATGTGTCAACCATGTCCCCGCACATGTGTCCACCATGTATCCGGTCCATACAGAAGGACCCAAAAAGTAACCAAAAGGTCCTCGCCCCAACACTCGGCACCTCGCCTAGGCTCGGTGTGCCCTCACTCCGGCTTTAGAGCGTGGGCCGCCGCGATGGGCCATCCTTGGCCCAGCGCGGCTAACCCGGCGTCCTGCCGGGTTACCCACGCTCCAAAGCCTGCGTTCGGCCAGCGTGTTTGACGGGGCGCCTCAGATCAAAAGCAAAAGCGCGGCGGCCTTCGAGCCGACCGGTATTGTGTGGTCTATCTCGGTCAAAATGTGGGAGCTGGCTTGCCTGCGATTGCGTCAACTCGGTTTGCCTGATGTACCGAGGTGTCTGCATCGCAGCGATGCGGCGGTCCGACAAGCCAGCTCCCACAGAAAAGCAGATCCAATTCGGCTCTGGCTCTGGCTCTGGCTTTGCTTTAGATCTTGATTTTGATCTTAGGCGCCCCGTCAAACACGCTGGCCGGAATTCGGCAGGGATTTGGGGGGTAAACCGGCAGGGATGCCGGTTTAGCCGCCCCGCGCCATGGATGGCGCGTGGCGGCGGCCCCCCAAATCACTGTCGGATTACGGGCATACCGAGCCTAGGCGAGGTACCGAGTGTTGGGGCGAAGCGTTTTTGGTTACTTTTGGCTGGGCCGCATTCGGACTCTTCCAAAAGTGACCCGCTGTAAGAGCGGAACCAATACCAGCCGTTACCCAAATAACGGATATGTACTCGATCTCACCCAGCACCCAGCACCCCGGCCGATACTATATTCCAGACATAAAAAAGCGCCGCGTACCTCACGATACGCGGCGCCTCTTCACATCAACACTTTAGGCTTGAATCACCGGAATGTTGGCGCTAGCTGCGATCTTGCGGAACTCAGCAATCTGGTCGAAGTTCAGGTAGCGGTAAACGTCACTGGCCATGGTGTCCAGTTTCGCCGCGTAGCCCATGTACTCTTCGACGGTCGGCAGGCGACCCAGGGTAGAGGCCACTGCCGCCAGCTCGGCCGAAGCCAGGTAGACGTTAGCGCCGTCACCCAGACGGTTCGGGAAGTTACGGGTCGACGTCGACACAACGGTCGAATTCGGCTCTACACGTGCCTGGTTGCCCATGCACAGCGAGCAGCCCGGCATTTCCATGCGTGCGCCAGCCTTGCCGTAGATGCCGTAGTAGCCTTCTTCGGTCAGTTGGTGAGCGTCCATCTTGGTCGGCGGCGACAGCCACAGACGAGTTGGCAGCTGACCCTTGACCTGCTCCAGCAGCTTACCGGCCGCGCGGAAGTGACCGATGTTGGTCATGCACGAACCGATGAACACTTCGTCGATCTTCTCGCCGGCAACGCTCGACAGCAGACGGGCATCGTCCGGGTCGTTCGGTGCACAGAGGATCGGCTCGTTGATCTCGGCCAGGTCGATCTCGATGATTTCCGCATATTCCGCGTCGGCATCGGCTTCCATCAACTCTGGGTTCTTGACCCAGGCTTCCATCGCTTGAGCACGACGTTCCAGGGTACGCGGGTCACCGTAGCCTTCACCGATCATCCAGCGCAGCAGGGTGATGTTGGAGTTCAGGTACTCGGTGATCGACTCTTTCGACAGCTTGATGGTGCAACCGGCAGCCGAACGTTCAGCCGAGGCGTCGGACAGCTCGAAAGCTTGTTCCAGCGTCAGGTCGTTCAGGCCTTCGATCTCCAGGATGCGGCCGGAGAAGGCGTTCTTCTTGCCTTTCTTCTCTACAGTCAGCAGACCCGACTGGATCGCGTAGTAAGGAATGGCATGAACCAGGTCACGCAGGGTGATGCCAGGTTTCATCTTGCCTTTGAAACGCACCAGGATCGATTCCGGCATGTCCAGTGGCATAACGCCAGTGGCTGCGGCGAACGCGACCAGGCCAGAACCGGCCGGGAACGAGATGCCCATCGGGAAACGGGTGTGGGAGTCACCACCGGTACCGACGGTGTCCGGCAGCAGCATGCGGTTCAGCCAGCTGTGGATGATGCCGTCGCCTGGGCGCAGCGATACACCGCCACGGGTCATGATGAAGTCAGGCAGGGTGTGGTGGGTGGTCACGTCGATCGGCTTTGGATAGGCCGCGGTGTGGCAGAACGACTGCATGACCAGATCGGTCGAGAAGCCCAGGCACGCCAGGTCTTTCAGTTCATCACGGGTCATAGGACCGGTGGTGTCCTGGGAGCCCACGGTGGTCATCTTCGGTTCGCAGTAGGTGCCAGGACGAACGCCTTTGCCTTCTGGCAGACCGCAGGCCTTGCCGACCATTTTCTGTGCCAGGGTGAAGCCTTTGCCGGTGTCGACAGGCGCTTCTGGCAGCTTGAACAGATCGGTTGGGCCCAGGCCCAGTTCGGCACGGGCCTTGTCGGTCAGGCCGCGACCGATGATCAGCGGGATACGGCCGCCGGCGCGGACTTCGTCCAACAGTACCGGGGTCTTCATTTCGAAGGTGGTGATGACTTCGTCGGTGCCGTGTTTGCAGACTTTACCAGCATGCGGGTACAGGTCGATCACGTCGCCCATGTTCATGTTGGTAACGTCAAACTCAATTGGCAGTGCGCCCGCATCTTCCATGGTGTTGTAGAAGATTGGAGCGATCTTGCTGCCGAAGCAGAAGCCACCGGCGCGCTTGTTCGGCACGTACGGAACGTCGTCGCCGAAGAACCACAGTACGGAGTTGGTGGCCGATTTACGCGACGAACCGGTACCGACCACGTCACCGACGTAGGCGATCGGGAAGCCTTGGCCGCGCATTTCTTCGATCTGCTTCATCGGGCCGGTCTTGCCTTGCTCGTCCGGCACGATGCCTTCACGGGCCATTTTCAGCATGGCCAGGGCGTGCAGCGGGATGTCAGGACGGGACCAGGCGTCGGGAGCAGGGGACAGGTCGTCGGTGTTGGTTTCGCCGGTGACCTTGAACACACGCAGGCTGATCTTGTCGGCCAGGGTTGGGCGGTTGCTGAACCACTCGCCGTCGGCCCAGGACTGGATCACGGCTTTGGCGTGTTCGTTGCCGTTCTTGGCTTTTTCAGCCACGTCGTGGAACGCGTCGAACATCAGCAGGGTGTGCTTGAGTTGGGCGGCGGCGACCGGAGCCAGAGTGGCGTCGTCCAGCAGCTCAACCAGGGTCACGATGTTGTAGCCGCCTTGCATGGTGCCAAGCAGTTCAACGGCGCGTTGCTTGCTGATCAGGGGGGAAGTGGCTTCGCCCTTGGCCAGGGCAGACAGGAAACCGGCCTTGACGTAAGCAGCTTCGTCAACGCCTGGTGGAATGCGGTTGGTGATCAGGTCAACGAGGAATTCTTCTTCGCCAGCCGGAGGATTTTTCAGCAGCTCGACCAGGCCTGCGGTTTGTTCGGCGTTAAGCGGCTGGGGAACGATACCCAGGGCTGCACGCTCTTCGATATGTTTGCGGTAGGCTTCAAGCACAGTTATTACCCTCATCAGTGGTCCCACGGGACGCTCATCCAGAAATGAACGGCACGCATGCGCTCGGGGGCTTTTTGGGCCGCAAAGCCAGCGCTGCCGGCATTCCTCACAGAAGCTGCTTTCAAAGTTTTACGCCTGCAGAACGGAGCTGATGAGGGTTGGCGAGGGCTCTGACCTACCGAGTCATTAACCATCGCCAACACCGTTCTGAAGGAACGACTGTGCTCGTGACGCTTTGAAAACAGCTTCCAGCGGATTATTGGCGCCTTACAAGGCCGGATGATTCTACGGCAAAAAAAATCTAAAGGTAAGTTGCCTAACCAAGTTTGCTGGGTGATCAAGCTTAGACAAAGGGCTAACATGGCGCATTGTTTCGCTGATTTGCGTGTCGTTGCCCATGTCCAACCAAACCATCAAGACCCCCTGCGTCGGCCTGTGCTCCACGGTCTACGGCGATCTCGTGTGCCGTGGCTGCAAGCGCTTCCACCACGAAGTGATCCAGTGGAACGGCTACGGCGAAGAGGAAAAACGTGCGGTCTGGCTGCGCTTGGAGCAGCTGCTGGTGCAGGTGATGGCCGGCAAACTGGAGGTTTTTGACCCCAAGACCCTGCGCGGCCAACTGGAACAGCGCAAGATCCGCTTCGTGCCGCACCAGTCCGAATACTGCTGGGCCTACCAGTTGATCGCCCGGGGGGCACGGGTGATCAATAACCTGGAAGCCTACGGCATGGTGCTGTTGCCCGAGTTTCGCGACTGGCCCTTGCCGGACCTGCGCGATGCCATTGATCGGGAGTTCTTTATCCTCTCCGAAGCCCACTACCAGCGCTATATCGCGCCGGGGTTTCTCAAGGATGCGTTTGGCGCCTAGCTGTCAGGCTTTGGTGGCCTGTTCCACCAGACGGTCCATCACTTCTTCTGGCTTGAGCACCAGCACATCGCTTTCCAGCGTATCCAGCACGACCTCTGCGGTGTTGCCGATCAGTGCCCCGGAAATACCCGTGCGACCCACGGTGCCGATGATCGTGACCGCCGCCTGCAGCTTGTGGGCGAGATGCGGTATCAACACGTCCGCCGGTCCTTCCTCGATATGCAGGTGTTTGTCGTCCACGTCGAACTCCGCCTGAAACGCCCTGCATTGCTCGCGATAACGCGCCTCGATGGTTTCCTTGAGCTGAAACGTCGGGTCCGCCGCCGACAGCATCGGCGACGGATGGGCGCTGATCACATGCAACTGCGCCTTGGCCAGGTGGGCGATATCAAAGCCATGGTCAATGATCGAATTGTGCAATGAGCGGTGCTCACCGTCGGTATTGCCCACATCGATCGCCGCCAGGATCACCCCGCCAGCCCACGGTGTGGCGGTCTTGACCAGCAACACCGCCGTCGGGCAATAACGCAGCAACTTCCAGTCCGCAGGCGTCAACAGCGCCTTTTTCAATGGGCTGTCCGGGAAATGCTGCTTGATCACCAGCCCACAGCCTTCGGCCTGCTGCACGTCGATAATGGTTTCATGCAGGCTGGCATTCCACGCCTGCTCGGTGCTGACGCTGTAGCCGTCCTCTTGCAAACCGGCCTTGAGCAGAGCCAGCAGCGCCGAGTGCTCATGCTTTTTGTCGCAGACCAGCAGATGCAGGTGCGCGCCGGTGACCCCGGCGATCAGCTTTGCACGCTTGAGGGCCAGGCTTTCCGAATGCTCGGGCTCGATGACCACCAGGATGCTGCGGATGGCTTGCATGATCGGGATCTCCATAAAAAAGGGCGGGGGCCTGGAACAACTATAGTTGCTGGCGAGCGCACGTCATGTTGATGCACATCAAGGCCGGTGGCTGGTGGTCTGCGGCGGGGTCGGTATAATCGCCGGCCTTTTGTGATCCTTTTGCCCGTGAGCCCGATGAACCTGCCCGAAATCCACGAATTCCTCGGTTGCCGCACCCCTGACGCCTGGGTCCAGGCCGCGCTGGCCGATCAGGACACCCTGCTGATCGACCACAAGAACTGCGAATTCAAAGCCGCCAGCACCGCCCTGAGCTTGATCGCCAAGTACTACAGCCATGTGGACCTGATCAACATGATGTCGCGCCTGGCCCGTGAAGAGCTGGTGCACCACGAACAAGTCATGCGCTTGATGAAAAAACGCAAGGTCGAGTTGCGCCAACTGAATGCTGGTCGCTACGCCTCGGGTTTGCGCAAAGTAGTGCGCACCCATGAACCGGTCAAGCTGGTGGACACGCTGGTGGTGGGCGCGTTTATCGAAGCACGCAGTTGCGAGCGTTTCGAAGCGCTGGTACCGCATTTGGACGAAGAACTCGGCAAGTTCTACTTCGGTTTACTGAAAAGCGAAGCACGGCACTTCCAGGGCTACCTCAAGCTGGCCTACCAGTACGGCGACGCCAAAGACGTCGCCCAGGTGATCGAGCGGGTGAGGGCGGCCGAGCAGGAACTGATTGAGTCACCCGACATCGAGTTCCGCTTTCACAGTGGCGTGCCAGCCTGAGGCCACGGCCACGCCGATCAGCGCGGTGATTCCGGCCAGCAACAGGATCACCGCCTGCGTACCCAGCGGTACCGCCAACAGCGCAATCGCCAGGCCCGCCAAGGGTTGCGGCAGGTTGTTGAGTAAGGTGATCACACCTACGGTCTTGCCGAAGTCCTGCACGGGAATCACCCGCTGACGGGTGCTGCGCAGGTAGACGTTGAACATCTTGTCGAAACCGGTGACCAGCAGGAAACCCACGGCGTACAGCCACACGCCGGGGCTGACCGCCATGATCACCGCACCGACCGCAATCATCGAATACGACAAGCCGCCCAGCACCTTCAGCGGCAGCCCGGCCCGCGCCAGGTAAAACAGAATCCCGATGGTCACCAAGGCGCCGGCTGCCTGCAGCAGGGCATAGGTGTCCTTATCCTGTGCAAATTGGCCCGTCACCATCGCCGCAGACGTGGCCAGCGTGACGCCAATGATCAGGTTCACACCCACGGCCAGGGTGATGATCCGCTTCAGTTCCGGCAGGCGGCGGATATGCCCGAAGGCAATCTTCAATGGCCGCAGCCAGATATCCCGGTGCTGTTCGAAGGTTTCCAGGCGTGTGGTGCTGGAGCGTTGCCACAGCCGCATCGCCAGGTCGGCCAACACGAACAGCCCGGCCACACCGAGGACGACCCAGTGCCAGGCCCACACTTCCAGCATCAGCGCCGCCATCAGCGGCCCGAGCACCAGCCCGCTCTGGTCGGCAATCTGCGAATAGGACAGCGTCTTGGCGTAGCTGTAGTGGGGGAAGACATGGGGCATCAGCACTTCCCGCGCCATGATGCCCTGGGTAGTCAGCACGCCGCAGAGCGCCGAGAGCAGTACGATCCAGACGATGCCGTCGAATACCCCGTACAAAACCACGGCCGTCACACAGGCCAATGCCCGGTAAACCTGGCTGGTATGCAGGATGCGCACCGGCGCGAACTTGTCGCACACTGCGCCACACACCGGGAACGCGAGATAACGCGGCAGCGACTCGATAAAGAACGCCAGCCCGGCCCAGGCCACGCTCTGGGTGGTCTGGAACACGATCAAGGGCACGATAAACAGTAGAATCTGGTCCGCCAGCCGCGACAGGAACAGCGAAACAAAGAACGCCAGGTAATCCTTGCGCATACAACTCCCTGTGGATGGCGTTAAAGATTGCGGGGTATTTGTTAAAAACTCTTAAAAGCATGAAGCTTCGTCGGCCAATGCTGGCCAGCTGCTTTAGTTGCCCAGCTTGCCACCTATAATGCCCGCTCTTCAATCCGTGTCTGCAAACTGAGAACTTATGGAAAACCTGGGGCTGGGCAAGGTCTTGCTCGTTGAGGACGACGAAAAACTGGCAGGGCTGATCGCGCACTTTCTCGCGCAGCATGGCTTTGAGGTGCGCGTGGAGCACCGGGGCGACGAGGCCCTGGCCGCGTTCCTGGAGTTCAAGCCGAAGATCGTCGTACTCGACCTGATGCTGCCCGGCCAGAGCGGGCTGCATGTGTGTCGCGGGATTCGCACGGTGTCCGACACGCCGATCGTGATCCTTACGGCCAAGGAAGATGACCTGGACCACATCCTTGGCCTGGAGTCCGGTGCCGACGATTACGTGATCAAGCCGATCAAGCCCCCTGTGTTGCTGGCACGCTTGCGTGCGTTGCAACGACGCCAGGCGCCGGAGCCGACCGTGCGCGGGTCGCTGGCTTTCGGGCGGCTGGCCATCGATCGCAGTTGCCGGGTGGTCAGCCTGGGGGACGACAAGATCGACCTCACCACCATGGAGTTCGAACTGTTGTGGTTGTTGGCCAGTCACTCGGGGACGATCCTGTCCCGCGATGACATCCTCAACCGCATGCGTGGCATTGCGTTCGACGGCCTCAACCGCAGTGTCGATGTGTACATCAGCAAACTGCGCGGCAAGCTCAACGATAACCCGCGCGAACCGGTGTGCATCAAGACCATCTGGGGCAAGGGCTATCTGTTCAATCCGTTCGCGTGGGAGGCCTAGATGCTGCGGCTCTATATTCGCCTGTACATCATCCTGGCGCTGGGGCTGGCGGGGGCGATCTGGCTGGTCAACTACACCTTTGATGAGCTGCTGCCCGAAGCCAATGAAACCTATAACCGCGAAGCCCTGCGCGGCCCGGCGTATGGTTTGGTCGAGCAGTTGCGGCCCTTGCTCGGTGACGCCCGTCAGGCGCGGCTGAGCGAGCTGCAACCGCATTACGGCCTGCACCTCAAACTGGTGCAGCGCGATGAGTTGGCGCTGGACCAGCGTGAGCAACAGTTGCTGGCGGCCGGCCAATTGGTGGTGCGGGGCGACTTCATGGAGTTCATCGCCAATATCGACGGCGGCCCTCAGTTGCTCAATATCAAGCTGCCCGACGAGCCGAAATGGCTGTACTTGTGGGCCTACAGCCTGCTGGGGCTGAGCCTGGCGATCGTGCTGTATTTCTGGGTGCGTCCGCACTGGCGCGACCTGGAGCATATCCGCCTGGCGGCCCAACGTTTCGGTGACAACGACCTCAGTTCGCGCATCCTGCTGCCACGCCGTTCCACCGTGCGCGAACTGGCCGGGCACTTCAACCAGATGGCCGAGCGCATCGAAAGCCTGATCGCCAACCAGCGCGAACTCACCAACGCCGTGTCCCACGAATTGCGCACGCCGATTGCACGCCTGTCGTTCGAACTCGACCAGCTCAAGCAACAGGCCGATCCACGCCAGCGTGGCGAATTGATCGCGGACATGTATGCCGACCTGGGCGAGCTGGAGGAAATGGTCTCCGAGCTGCTGACCTACGCGAGCCTGGAACGCGGTGCCACCCAAGTCACCCGTGAAAGCATCGAGGCCCACAGCTGGCTCGACAGTGTGATCGGCAGCGTGGCCCTGGAGGCCGAAGCGGCGGGCATCCAACTGTCGTTGCGTACATGCGAGGTGGACTATATCCAGATTGAGCCGCGCTTCATGGCGCGTGCGGTGATCAACCTGTTGCGTAACGCAATTCGCTATGCCGAGCGCCGTGTGGAAGTGTCGCTGGTCAAGTTTGGCAGCGGCTATGAGGTGCGGGTGTGTGACGACGGCCCTGGCGTACCGGAAGAAGGTCGCTCCAAAATCTTCCAACCCTTCATGCGCCTGGACGCCAGTCGCGACCGCCGCACCGGCGGCTTCGGCCTGGGCCTGGCGCTGGTGCAGCGGGTGTCGCAGTGGCATGGCGGCCAGGTGCAGGTGCTGGATTCGGAGTGGGGTGGGGCTTCGTTTCGGATGACGTGGGCGTATGCCGAATAGGCCCTCGGATTATCGATTGAAGTGACGCGGTCGGTAGCTGATGGTTGTGCGTTGGTAGTGTGCCGGCGAGTCGGGGGGAGCGATATTTATAAGAATTTTCTTACCGTGCAGTTTCTCTACGTGCTGGGTGATCTTTCCTATAAATTTGTCCTGTACCAATATGTCGGCGGCTTGATTGACATTTGACTGAGTTGCTTGCGGGTAGGTTTTTTGGATTTCGTTTCGCACGATGTTACGCCTATGGGTCATTTCTGTTGATCCGTGCGCTATTGATACTGTTCCCTCAAACGCCTTGACTGGCTTTTTGATTTCTTTTTGGAAAAGGCGTGCGAATGCATTGCTCCTGCCTTCTCCTGAGTGGCAAACCAGAAGGCGTACGTTATCGAAGCTGGAGGGGTCCACACCTTTGCCTTTTAATAAGTTAACCAGGTCAGGCGCGTCATATAGCGTGCCGTCGATGTACACTTTTGTACCGTTTCCTTTCAGTTTGTCAGTCCAGCTCCGTTCGATGCCATGTGCAACAATGTTGAGTCGGTTGGTGCCTTTGTAAGTATCGGCAAATGTATGAATTTCCTCGTCAATCAACTTTAAGTCCCGCATGGGCCCACCCATTTGAATGACGTTGTCACGCCCTAACCCAATGTCCAGTGCGGTGCGTTTGGTTGCGTTGGACGTGCTGGGTAGTCCCGGCAATGTATCGTCGACCCAATTAGAAACCTGAGGTTTGAAGTTATCGAGTGGCTTTCCGTATAACCGTTGGTTTACCGGGTCCACTGCAAAGTATTTTCCCGTTTTTGCATCGACTCCTGCCGGAGTCGATATCTCGGTTAGGCCTTTCTTGTAAGTGCCCTCTGCAATATCTGGACGGCGGGCCGTCTTGGGAAAATTGTACGAGCCGGTTCGCCCCGGTCGAAGCGTATTCAAGCGGTTTAACACGCTCTCGGAGGTTGAGGCCGCCACCTGTTCAAACAGTTTTTTTCCCACAGGTTTCCCTACACTGTTTGCAACGCTTCCCAGTGGTTTTACCGATCTCGCAGCCTTGCCAAATCCAGCTGTTGTCGCATACATGACGCCGTCAAATATAAGTTCCGAAGCCACTGCCAGCCAGTCTCCCTTGATTGCATTTCTGGCAAGCGAGACGAAGGGAATGGAGCCCAGCAACAGTTCCTGGTTTTTCTCGAACTCATCGTCTTCCTTGTCGAATTGAGTGATGTGGCGCGCAGCGGCAACCAGTTCTTCGAGGCTCGCAGGGCCAAGGGTGTGCCTGGACAATAACTCACCGAGAAATTGGCTGCGGTCGCTGGTATACGAAGCTGGGTTAGTGGGGTGGGGTGGCTGTGTAGCCATTAATTTGCTTTTGTCTTTTTCCTCCAGGCTGAACGCTTCAATTGCAGTGTTTGAATACCTCTCGCCGCCCAGAACACCTGGATCCTCTTTGATCCATTGGCCTTGTGGGCCCGGCTTGAAGTCGGCGCCTAAGTCTTCGCGATGTTTAATATAGTTTTGCTGTGGGCTGATTTCGTAGAATTTTACGTTGGCGCCGTGTGTCGACTTGATGATGAGTGAACGCCTGTCCTGGGCCTGTTCGGGTGTCTTGCGATCATGATTGAGCGTGGCGCCTGGTACATAACTGGTGTGTTTAATAACCGTTCCTTCGAAGTAAGGGACGAGCTCTCCGTATTCCAGCTGTTTGCGATCCTCAAGGGGAAGTTGTGCAATCAGGTGTTTGGTCCGATTGACAAGACCCTCTTCTCTGCCTTGCTTGTAATTGGCTATTGCGATTCGGTGCAGGTTATTGATGTCCGGCAACTGGCCGAGGTAGTCCGGCGCACTTCCCATTACTGGGTTGTTTTCACGCGACCTCCATCCGCTTTCTTCAGGGTTGTTAATGTAAACATCCAGCAACGAATAGGGCCCCAAGGTGACGTGCATGGGGCCGCTGTCCAGGGCGTTTTTTTGTCGGATACTCGGGTTCGATAAAATCGCGCGCTCAAACGACACATTGGTGAAATGCTCGCTGAGTACCGCCAGTGCCATGTCTTTCTGCATTGGAAGCGGGGCGGTCAAGTCGTTGGAGACCTTTCTCAGTGATTCCATGACGCTGGCAAACGTTTCCTGTGCCTTGTTGAGCTGTTCTGGCGAGTAAGTTGCATCAGGCGAGGCCGGTAAAATGCCGTGCACCAATGCCCAGTCGATTAGCGTTTCGCGCTTGGCTTCACTCAGCAGTGCAGCGTCTTCTTCCGAAACTGGGTCGATCGCCGCGTACTTGAGCACCTCGGGGAAACTCAACGAAGAACTGCTCCCGGGGCTCTTGGCTTCGATCATCGCCACCGTTGTCTTCAGTAGGAACCAGGCCGGAGAGCCATAGGTCAGTTCAGCGGGAACGTCTTTGACCAACAGTTCGGGTGCTGCGCTTGACAGCAAGAGGTGGGCCCCGACAGGTGCCATCTCTTGTGTGCAGCGGTGACTTTCTGTCAGATGGTCAATCAGGCCTTGCTTGATGTCACTCAACGGTTTGCCGTAGAAGCGTTCATCAGCCAGATTGAACTGGGCTGTCTGATTGCGTTTGGGGGGCATCAAGGTGTTATCGGAATCCAGCCCGGCCACCATCGCACCCATGACCCAGTCTCGGCTGCTGGGACTTTCAATTGCGCCCATCTTTTTTTGCAGGGCATTTTCCAGGGCAAGGGCTTTGGGCGAGTCGAGAATATCCGCAATGACGTTGCGCGGATCAGTCAGCTCAGAACGGGTCCAGTGGCGGTGTTTAGTCAGGTAGGTAAATGCCCCGCCTCGAATCTCCAACAGTGTCTGAGCGTCAAGCCCTGGCAGGTTGAGGTTGTTATAGCGGACGTTGCTGTAGAGCTGTCTTTTTTCTGGTTGATCAAGCGGTGCCTGCCAGCCCATGGCGCCAGTGAGGTTGCCGTTGGGGAGTGCGGGTAATGGCCCTCGCCTCAGGGATTGAATCAAGTTACTTATATCGTCTTTTGTCTGAGGTACAAACCAGCCGTTGTCAACGATGAACTGCTTGAGCGTTACCTTTGATTCAGGTGTCAGTTGCTGGTCCTGAAAGTACCAAGAGGCAGGGTCGATCTTTAGCTCTGTATTTTCCAGCGTTGCCGCAATCGAGGCCTTCTCCTGGCGAACGGTTTGTTCCGGAGTGGGGCGTACGCCCAAAAAGGTCGGGTCCGTGTAGGAGGTTGCAGCGTCTGCGCCGAGCGATAGCAAGGCAGCGTCAAGACTCTTGGATAAAAGGGTTATGTTTTGAATGTCGCCCCTTTCATATCGTTGATTCTCGAGCGCCACCTCCCCACGCATTTCAAATGTGTCGGGCATTGCAGGTGTATCGAGGTGCGGGAACGCGCCAGCCTGTTTTAATTCGGTTGCCCTTTGTTGCAGTGCACTCTGGGTATCGGGAATGGTTTCTCCGTAAAAGGCAGCCAGCTCCTCAATGTGTGCAGAACGTGTGGCGTGCACATCGGGTGACGATTGACTTGCCGGGGTCACGCTGACTGACGTCCTGCCGCTGCTCAGGGTGTTAGCGGCTTGCATGATCAGCGACCAGGAGGCTGGCAGCGATAGTCCATCACCAAAGCCGGCACCGAATGTACGTGGCAGCGACGCGCTGATGTTGGCGGGCGCCGAGGGAGTGGGTTTCAGGGTGGCACTGATAAAGCCTGGCCGGGAGTTCCGAGAAGGGAAGATTCGCACGGGCTTGGTCAAATCAATACGATTGTCGTCAGCCCATTGTTTGAAGTCGTCACTTGCCACCAAGGTGTCGAGGTGCTGGCGCCATTGTCCAAATGTACAGTCGCTGGGGATCGGCTCAATGCCCGTGATAGCACGGGTAAAAAGGGGTGGCGTGTTCGCTGCGCTAGACAAGGCATTGTCGTAGAGATTTTTGAGTGCTGCATCGGCCTTGAACCTGGGTGTCTCAGCGATCAGTTTTTCAAGCGCTGATGGCTCGGTTTGCGGTTGGGTCGACGCAGGAGATTCAGTGCGCTCGTGCTCATTTGAGCTGAGGGACGACGCTTGTAGAGGGCGAGACAATGCTGGCACGGTCATTTGGACATTCTCAAGGGTTGGCAACAAGGCAGCAGGGAAGGAACCTGACTACTTTTTGTGTCCAACCTCTGGGAGCGGTTCATGACCGATGTGTAAACAAATACCTCTCGGTGATCCGTACAGTCAGAAGCTGTATTCCAGCACGCCCATCACCGATGTTTGCAGCCGCCGCTCCACAATCGGACTTTTCCCCGCTTCATCCGCCAAGTACTGCACATCCAGCAAGGTCGAAAACTGGGTGTGCTCGCTGATCGGCAGGCTCCACACCAGGTTCAGGCCATTGCTGATATTGCCCGCACCCGCCTTGTAGGCTTTGAAACGGCTGCGGGCCGCTTGGTCGGTGGTCACGCCGTACCAGGTCTGCAAGTAGTCACGGTCACCAAAATGGCTGCTGAGGCTGGCGTCGACGGAGCCGAAACGACCTTCATACAGGGTGGTGCCCAGGCTCAGTTCCAGGTGGGTGAATGCTTTGCCGCTGTCCTTGTGGTCATCTTCCTTGAGGGCATGTTCCAGCGTGGCGCCGACAATCATGCCGCCCAGATTGTAGCTGGCACTCACACCCAGCTGCGGGCGTGACTTGATTTCGCCCATGCCTTTCAGGCGTTTGGAGCCCAGGTGCATGGATTCGTTTTTGTCTTTGCGTGATCCACTGGCGCCGACATAAGCACTGAAGCTCAAGGCATTGCCTTCGTAGCCCCAGCCCAGGCCCTTGTCGGTGTCGAGGAAAATCCCCCAGGGGCTGACGATGGCGCCGCCGAATACCGGGGCGGTCATGCGTTCGTCGCTGCCGCTGTAGCGGGGCAGGTTGGCTACGCCGGCCTTGAGGCTGTAGGTCCAGTCCTCAGCCAGTACGCTGTTGGCGCTCGCGAGCAAACACAGTGAGGTCAGGGACAGGCACAGATTTTTTGGGTTCATCAGGGTTTTCATGTCGGTTAGAAACTCAAGGGTGGATGGGTACGTTTGAAGGAGTAGCCCGAAGCGCTCAGGCCATTGATCTGGCGGCTGACGGTGTCACCCAGGCCATAACCGTTGCCGGCGAGTACGGCATGGGCGTTGTCCACCGGCAGCAGGATGTAGTCGGTCAGCGGTTCGTCGTGCAGTTGGCCGCGAATCACCAGGAAGCCTTCTTCGAGTCGCACGCTGATGCCGCTCAATGGCGCATCGGGTTCATGGGTGTTGAGTACTTGGTAGGTGCCGACGGTGTCGGCCCAGGCCAAGGGCAGTGGCGGCGGGTCGATGCGTTCGCCGATGGGGATGCGCTGGCCATGGCTGCGCGCCGTGAGCATTTGTCGGCCTTGTACGGTGATGACGTCGAGTTGTACCTGGCCCAGTTCGCCGAGGTCCTTGAGCCAGAAACCGAAGAGTTTCTTCTGGGCGCGCAGCCAGCCTTGATCGTCACGCAACAGTTCGAAGTTGAAGCCGGCGAGTTCGCCGCGCAGCCTCTGGTTATCATCTTTGATGCGGAACACGCCCCAGGCGGTGGCGTAGAACCCGGCCAGGCGCTGGCGGTCGATGGCGGCCGGCACCTGACGCAGCTTGAGCCCATGACGGGGTGCCTGGCAGTCATCGCTGCATACCTGTTCGCCGGTTTGCGCCTGAAGCATCAGGCGCAAGGCGTCCGTGGCCAGTGTGGCGACCAGGTCTTCGGCATTGCTGTCGTTGGCCATGATGATTACGGCCAATTGATGGTCCGGCAGCAGGGTCAACTGTGCGGCGAAATCATCGCCACCCCCACTGTGCTGGTAGGTGCGCACCCCTGGGCCGATCGGCTCGTCACCGCAAGGGGCCAGAAACCACGCCAGGCCGATCTGGCAATCGAAGTCCAGGGCATTGCCGGTGTTTTGCTGGGTGAACATTTCATCGATGGAGCGGCTGGCCATCACCCGATTACCCTTGTAGAGGCCTTCGGCAAATAGCATCTGCACGTAATGGCTGAGGTCCCTGGGGCTGGCCCACAAGCCGCCGGCGGCGATGTCACGCAGTTGCGCATCGGTGCTGGCGACGCCTTCCTGGTAGCCCTGGGCGCGATAGCCGATTTGCGCGGCGGTCCCGACAAAGCTCGCACGGTCCATCTCCAGCGGTTTGAGCAGGCTGTGTTGCAACTGGGCTTCAAACTCCTTGCCGCTGCTGCGCTCGATGGCCGCACCCACCAGCGCATAACCCAGGTTGGAGTAGGCCACTTGCGTGCCGGGTGGGGTGCTCAGCCAGACGCCGGACAGGCGCATCGGCATCTGCCCCATGGCGTAGCTGTTGCGCAGGTCACGCAGGTGTTCACTGGGCAAGCCGGACTGATGGCTGAGCAGGCGACGCAAGGTGATGTCGCGGTCTGCGGCCTGTTGGTCGACGTGGAAGCGCGAGCGCACATAGAACTCGCGCAGGGTTTGCTGGATCGGTGCGTCCAGCGCCAGTCGCTGTTGTTCAACCAGTTGCAGGGCTGCGCTGGCGGTGAGCAGCTTGGAGATTGCCCCGGCCCGAAAGGCGGTGTTTGGCGTCACCGGCAAGCCCTTGGCTTTGTCGGCCATGCCGAACCCGCGAGCCCAGATCAACTCCTGGCCGTTGACCAGCGCAATCGACAGGCCCGGAATGTTGTCCTGGGCCATGTCCCGCGGGATCCGGGTTTGCAGGTAACGGATGATCGCGCTGTAGTCGCCCTTCGGAATCGACGGCGGGGCAGGTGACTGCCCGTGGCAGCCGATACTGCCCAACAGGCAACCGAGCAACGGAAGACCGCGCAATGTGCGAAGCATGACGAGCACCCAGCAGGTGGTTTGGAGGCTCGAATGCTAGGGCTGCGATGCCCGACGGTCTTTGACAGCTTTGTCGATAAACTGTCAAAGACTGTTAACGGTGCTTGCTGTCAGTGCAGTACACGTTGGAGGAACTGCCGGGTCCTGTCCTCCCGAGGCTCATTGATGACTTGGCGGGCGTCGCCCACTTCACAGATCAACCCGTTATCGAAGAACGCAATCCGGTCCGCGGACTCACGGGCGAAGGCAATGTCGTGGGTCACCATGATGAGGGTCATGCCGGAGTCCTTGAGCTTGCGAATGGTGTCGAGTACTTCTCCCACTAGCTCAGGGTCAAGGGCGGAGGTGATCTCGTCGAACAGCATGTAGTCGGGCTGCATGGCCAGGGCACGGGCAATCGCCAAGCGTTGTTGCTGGCCTCCGGACAGGCTTGCCGGGCGCATGTCTGCGCGATTGCCGAGGCCGACGAACGTCAGGTGCTCGTGGGCCAGTTGCAGGGCCTGGGCCTTGGGGATCTTCTTGACCAGGCGCGGTGCCAGCGCGACGTTTTCCAGCGCGGTGAGATGGGGGAAGGCGTTGTATTGCTGGAACACGATGCCGAGTTTCTGGCGCAACTTGTTCAAGTCGGTTCCCTTGGCGTGCACATCCGTACCGTCGACCAGGATGTGGCCTCCTTGAATCGGCTCCAGGCCATTGATGCACTGCAGCAAGGTTGACTTCCCCGAGCCGCTGGCGCCGATCAGGCACAACACTTCACGCTTCTGGATCGTCAGGTTGACGCCCTTGATGACTTCGACAGCGCCGAAGCTTTTGCGGACATCCTTGATATCAATCATGGTGCATTACCTTTTCAAGATGGCGGCTGTAGCGGGAAATCGGGTAGCAGATCGCAAAGTAGAAGAACCCTGCGCCCGCGAGCACCAGGAGGGCCTCGTTTGAGCGGTTGATCAGGATCTGTGAGACCCGCAGCAACTCGATGTAGCCCACCACGCTCACCAGGGCCGTGTCTTTTGTGAGGCCAATCACCGTGCCGATCCAGCCGGGGAGCAGCGTGCGCAAGGCAAGCGGGGCGGATATATACCGCAGCTCCTGCCAGTAGCTCAGCCCGAGTGAACGGCTGGCTTTTTTCAGTTGCGGGCGCACGGATTGCAAACCCGAGCGCACCAGTTCCGAGGTCAACATGCCCATGTAAAGACTGAGGACGACGACACCGATGAGCAATGGGCTCATCCCGAAGCCGGCCATGGCAAACAGACTGTTGACCAGGATGAACTGGATGATCAGCGGGATGCTGCGGATGACGTTGACGAAGGGCCCCAGTGTGAGTCGGGCGAAAACCGATTCCTGGCGAAGGCAGCCCACCAACACGCCGAGCAGGGTACCTAGAACGGTGGCCAGCAGGGTCAGTAACAGGGTGTGCCAGATGCCGGTGAGCACAAAGGGAATATCGCCCCAGTGCAAGCCCGTGTAGGCCAGTTGGAATTGCATGGTGACTACCCCTTGGACATGCGCCAGAAAGTGAATCGGGCGCCGCCCTCGATCAGCTTGGACATGACGAAATAGATCATGGCGGCGACGATGAAAAACTCGAACGTCCTGAAGGACTCTGACTGGGCGGCTTGGGTGGCGCCCGTGAGTTCGCGCAGGCCGATGATCATGCCCAGCGAGCTGTTGAGCAGCGCCCAATTGAGCTGGTTGACGTAGGGAAAATAGACAATCCTGAACAGCTGTGGAAAGACCACGTGGGTGTAGGCGGCGAATGATGAAATGCCCAAGGATCTTGCGGCCCGGTGTTGTTGCCGTGGAATAGCCTGCAACCCTCCGCGAAAAATCTCGGCAAGGTAGCCGGCATTGTTGAACGACAGGGCCAGCAACATCGCCAGGTAGCTGGAGAAATGCAGCCCCAGTGCGCCCAGGCCAAAATAGATCATGTACACCTGAAACAGCGCCGGTGTGTTGCGGGCGACTTCGATCCAGGACGTGGCGAGGGTGTATCCCAGGCCTTTTTCTTGTTGGCGCAACAGGGTCAGCGCAAGGGCGAGCAGCGTGCCGATGATCATTGAGAGCACGGTGAGAACCAGTGTCGTTTTTGCCCCTTCGATCAGCTCGGGGAGCTTTTCCCAGACCATCGACCAGTAAAACGTGTACCCGAACATAGCGCAGGCTCCAGGCAGAAGCGGCCGAGGTCGGTCGCTCGAAAGGTAGGGTTAGTAGTCCACGCCGGCGACCGTCAGCGAAGGCGCCTCGCCATCACCGAAGTACTGCGCATACAGCGCCTGGTAGCGACCGTTCTTGACCTGGGTCCAGACGAATGTCTTCACCCAATTAAGCATTTGCTCGTCCGACTTTCTCACAGCGATGCCGCACAGGTCGGGAGGTGTCGGCGCAACGCCTTTGATCGCGAGCGTGGGAAATTGTCCGCTCTGAACCAGCGCGGCTGCCGACGCATTCCCGATGATCACGCCGTCTATCTTGCCCTGGGCCAGTGCCAGGTAGCCCTCGGCCTCACTGCCGAACCCCGTGTAGCTGCCGTTCGGGTCACCCCAGCCCTTGCGCAGAGCCTGCAGCTCCTGCTCGGTCGTGGTGCCCGTGACGCCGCCGATGTTGCGGCCTTTGAGGTCCTCGAAACGTTCGATGTTGGCGTCTTTGCGCGTGAGCACGACGTTGGTGTAGTTCACGTAGGGCTGGGAAAAACTCACGCTCATGGCGCGCTGGGGTGAGATCGAGGCGGAAGCGATCAGCACGTCGATGCGATTGGAGACCAGCGCGGGAATGCGCTCGGAGGAAGGCGTTTCGACAATCACGGCGTTTGCCCCAAGAGCCTTGGCCATGTCCTTGCAGTATTGAACGTCGTATCCCTCCGGCTCATTGGCCTGATTGCGAAAGCCGGCTGGCGGATAGTCGAGCTGCACACCGCATCGTAGGGTTTTCGAAGAAATGACCTGGTCCAGGGTGGAGCTGGTAGCCGCTGAGACCATGGAAGTGGTTGTCGCGAGGGCGAGCAGCAGTGAAGCGCTTGCGTGACGTGCAATGTTCATGGGGATCCCCGATCTGATTGGCATTGTATTTTTTAGGGGTGTGGCTTTGCGTTAGTTGTATCCAATCTACATCTGGCGAAAAATCTACCAAATGTTTATTCGTAGAAAAAGAGGTGGGGAGGGCGTTTTTTGTACCATGGCTCAAGGAATAGGTATGAATATGGAAGTTAAATATTTAAAAACAATGGGTTATAGATTCTAAAGAAGATGTTGCTGACTATGAAGTGTGTCAGGGTTTGGCCAAAGCGACCGGGGTGGTTGACAGGCTATGTTTAATGTATCCAATCTACATGTCCATCAGTTCGGCTGATCAGGTCAAGCATGGCTGCCTGCAAAAAGGTGCATTTTTTCCATATCAGAAGGGTGTGATTCATGGGGCACATAATCGTCATTGGCGCCGGTATCGTGGGGTTGGCAACGGCGCACCATCTGCTGAGGGAGGGCGTCTGCGTGACGGTGGTCGACCGCGACCCTGAAGGTGACAAGGCATCGTTCGGCAATGCCGGGGGCATCGCGGTCACGGAAGTGATTCCAGCCTCGGTACCGGGCGTGTTGTGGAAAGTGCCCGGCTGGCTGGCGGACCCACTGGGGCCCTTGGCGATACGTCCGGCGCACGCGCCCAGGCTGATACCATGGCTGCTACGGTTCTCCCGTGCCGGCAGACCCTCGGAGTTCAAGCGCATCACGGCGGCATTGGCGGCACTTAACACTCGGGTCTATGACGACCTGCTGCCGTTGCTCGCTGAACATGATCTTCGCGAAGAATTGCAGCAGCTCGGCGCCCTGACGGTTTACGAGCAAGAAGCGGCGTTCGACGAAGATGCAATGCAGTGGGGCCTCAAGCGGTCCTGCGGTATTGAGGTGCGCACGTTGACCGGCAACGAAGCACGTGAAATCGAGCCTGCATTGAGTCAATCGATCACACGCGGGGTGTTCACGCCGCAGTGGTCACACGTCAGGGACCCCAAGACCCTGGTCGATAAATTGCGTCAGTCATTGTTGGCCAGAGGTCTCTGCATCCAGGTTGGCGAGGTCTGCGGTATCCGGCCAGGCCTTGAGGGCGGCGCCGTGTCGGTGGGGCTTGGCGATGGCCGCTGGTTGCCGGCCGATAAGGTCGTGGTCGCCGCTGGCGCGTGGTCCGGCCTGCTGGCCCGAAGCCTTGGGGACAAGGTCTTGCTGGAAAGCGAGCGCGGCTACAACACCACCATTCCCGACCCAGGCGTGGTTTTATCCAGAGAAGTTATCTTCGCGGAGCGCCATTTCGTCGCCACGCCGTTGAGCTGTGGCTTGAGGATCGGTGGCGCCGCCGAGTTCGGTGGGCTGCATGCGCCCGCGAATTTCAAGCGCTCCCAGGCTTTGGCCAGGCTAGCCGAGCGCTATCTTCCCGGCCTTCGCACCGAGGGCGGTACCTGTTGGGCCGGGCATCGCCCGGCGACCCCTGACAGCCTGCCGGTGATCGGTGCGTCACCGCGCCATCCTGGCGTGATCTACGCCTTTGGCCATGGTCATCTCGGCCTGACCCAGGCGGCCACCACTGGCCGTCTGGTCAGCGATATTGCCCTGGGCAAACCGCCTCTGGTCGATCTTGCGCCCTATGCAATCAGCCGTTTCAACTAACGCGTTCAAAAGGGAGTTCCTATGTCTCGTCATACGTTCTTTTGCATCGATGCGCACACGTGCGGCAATCCAGTGCGCGTCGTGGTTGGTGGAGGGCCATTGCTGCCCGCTGTTCCAATGGCTGAAAAGCGTCAGATCTTCCAGCGTGACCATGATTGGGTCCGGCAAGCCTTGATGTTCGAACCCCGTGGCCATGACGTCATGTCGGGCAGCATTCTGTATCCGTCGTCCCGTGAGGATTGCGACATCGGCGTATTGTTCATCGAGGTCAGCGGTTGCCTGCCCATGTGCGGCCACGGCACCATCGGTACGGTCACGGCCGCGCTGGAAGCCGGCCTGGTGGTGCCGAAGGTCGAAGGCACGCTTGCCATCGAGGCGCCGGCGGGGCGCGTCGCAATCGACTACGTCAGGACGGGCGCGGCGGTGGAGCAGGTGCGCCTCTACAACGTTGCCAGTTACCTTCACGCAGCCGATGTGGAACTTGATGTGCCCACCCTCGGCAAACTGAATATCGACCTGGCGTATGGTGGCAACTTCTACGTCATCATCGAGCCGCAGGCCGCTTGGGCCGGGCTGGATTCCATGGCAGTCAGTGAGATAGTCCGATTGAGCCCCATGGTGCGGCAAGCGGCGCAGGCGCTGCTGGCGCCGGTACACCCGCTGGACAGTCGTATTCAGGGCGTCAGCCATGTGATGTGGTGCGACAAGCCCAGGAACCCCCGCGCCCACGCGCGCAATGCGGTGTTCTATGGCGACAAGGCCATTGATCGTTCGCCCTGCGGTACTGGCTCCTCAGCGCGCATGGCGCAACTGGTTGCGCGAAACCGCTTGAAGGTGGGTGATGAGTTTGTCCACGAGAGCATCATCGGCACGATGTTTGATTGCCGGGTCGAGTCGGCCACTGAGGTCGGCACGTTTCCAGGCATCATGCCGAGCGTTGCGGGCTGGGCCCAGGTAACCGGTCACAACACGCTCTTTGTGGATGACCGCGACCCACTGGCGCATGGATTCCAGCTGGGTTGAACCGATGGCGGCGGGCGCCCTCCGAGGGCGCCGCCGGCATTCAAACCTGAGGGGCTTTGTCGCGTTTTTGCTTGAGCAGCGTGACAAGGTCAGTGCCTGCGCGCTGGATGTGCTTGCGCAGGAACTGCACCGCTTTCTTGGTATCGCCTTGTTCACACAGCTTGAGCAGTTCGCGGTGGTCGACTTCGGCTTCTTTTTTTCCGGCCGTCAGCAACAGTTGCAAGCGGATGTAGCGATCCGTCTGAATGTTGATGCCTTGAACGATGGCCAGTGTTTGCACGCGATCAGCCGCTGCGTACAGGCTTTCATGAAACCGCCAGTTGAGCTTGCCCCATTGCGCGATGTCATCGTCGAGGTAGGCGGCTTCAAGTTGCGGCAGCAGTTGCTGGGTGACTGCAAAGTGCGCGTCCGTCATCTTCGGCAGGGAGCGTTCCAGCAGCTCGGACTCCAGTAACGCGCGCAGATCAAACAGCTCGGCGATTTGCTCCAGGGGAATGGACTTCACCACCGAGCCTTTGTGAATCTGCGTGGTGATCAGCCCCGACGCCTCCAGCTCCTTGAACGCTTCACGCACCGGCATGCGGCTCACACCGTACTCGGTCGCAATCGTCTCTTGGATCAGTGACTCGCCTTCCTTGAATTCCCCATTCAGAATCCGCTCACGCAATGATTCCGCCAGGGTTTCGGGCAAGCTTTGACGTTTGATGCGCAGGTTGGGCAAAGGCTCTTTTTTAGGCATTCTTCAACTACTGACAGGTGAGTGGATCCAGGATTTGAGATCCTCATCGGTCGATCATACCTCAGGCACGCGGGTGTAGGACGCTTCCAGTCAATGAGCGCGAAACAGGTCAAGGTTGCACGCAGCCCTCCACCCTTCGGTTGAGGCCAAACGGATTGCTGTCCTGGAGTGCGGGCGGCAGCAACGCCTGGGGAAAGTCCTGGTAACACACAGGCCGCAGAAATCGGTGGATCGCCAGGCTGCCCACCGAGGTAGTACGTGGGTCAGAAGTCGCTGGGAATGGTCCGCCATGAACCATCGCATGACACACCTCCACGCCCGTACCAAACCCGTTCAGCAGAATACGCCCGGCCTTTTTTTCCAGGGTGGGTATCAGTGTGGCGAGTGCTGGTTGGTCGTCGGCGCCGGTGTGAACGGCAATCGTCAATTGACCTTCCAGTGCCTCAAGTACCTGCAGCAGTGTGGGGGCATCAGGGCATCGAACAATCAACGATGAAGCGCCAAACACCTCGTCACGCAATGCCGTGTGTGTAAGGAACGCCTGCGCGCTGGTGGCAAACAGCGCGGCCTGCCCTTGAAACTGTTCACCCGCGCGGCCTCGGCCAACGAGTTCTACACCCGGATGCGCGCTGAGTTTTTCAACGCCCTCGCAATAGCTTTCGTAGATTGCAGGCGTCAGCATGATTGCCGCAGGCACTTCGCTCAGGGCGGCGCTTGCCGCGTGCTCGAAGGCGGCGAGTGACGGGCCGTCGATTGCCAGTATCAAGCCGGGGTTGGTACAGAACTGGCCTGCGCCCAGGGTGAGTGAAGCGACGAAGGCGTCAGCGATCGCCGCACCGCGCTCGGCCAGCGCATGGGGCAACAGCACCACGGGGTTGATTGCGCTCATTTCGGCGTAGACCGGAATCGGTTCCCGACGCGCCGCTGCAATGTTCATCAAGGCGACGCCGGCCCGTTGCGAGCCCGTAAAGCCCACCGCCTTGATCCGGTGATCGGCAACCAGCGCCTGGCTGATGCTGTGCTGCGCATCGAACAGCAGGGAAAACACACCCTCCGGCAATTGGCATTCACGTATTGAACGTTGAATCGCCTGGCCCACCAGTTCGGACGTCCCTGGATGGGCCGGATGCGCCTTGACGATCACAGGGCAGCCAGCGGCCAGTGCAGAGGCGGTATCGCCTCCCGCAACTGAAAACGCCAGCGGGAAATTGGAGGCGCCGAACACCGCCACCGGGCCAAGGGCAATGTTGCGCAGCCGGATGTCTGCGCGTGGCAGCGGTGTGCGTTCAGGGTATGCCGGATCAATGCGCGCCTCCATGAAACCGCCATCGCGGACAACGGAGGCGAACAGCGCCAGTTGGTTGACCATACGGGCTCGTTCGCCTTCGAGCCGCCCGCGTGGCAGGCCGGTTTCGGCCATGCAGCGTTCGATCAAGGCATCGCCCAACGCGAGGAGATTGCGCGCGATGGTTTCCAGGAAAACCGCACGGCGCTCTGGCGTGGTTTCGCGATAACGATCGAAAGCGGCGCTGGCCAGGGCGCAAGCGCTGTCGAGGTCGTCTAACGTGGCACCGCCGAACGCCGGGGGAAGGGTTTCACCGGTGGCGGCGTTGACTCCCCAGATCTGAGCGTTTTTACCGCGAACCTTCGACTGGCCGATTAGCATTTCACCTGTAATGGACATGACAAACCTCCCTCAATGAAAAATAGATGTGCACGACAAAACGGGCCCCTTGCCGTGGCGAAGGGGCCCGTGGCGTCAGCCGCGAACGGCGAGGGTGTCGATGGCCTTCTGAACGGTGCTGATCACGTATTCGCGCTCCTGGCCGACCAGTGCCAGGCGCGGTGCGCGAGTCCACTCAGGCGCGCCATAAACCAGATGTTCGGCCAGCTTGATGTACTGCACCAGTTTGACGTGTACGTCCAAGTGAAAGGACGGCGTGAGGATGTGATACAGCTCGCGGGCCTCACTGAAACGTTGCTGGGCACAGAGGTTGAACAGCTTTACGCATTCTGCCGGCCACACGTTGGTCATGCCCGATACCCAGCCGGTGACGCCCAGCGCGCTGCTTTCGACGATCAGGTCGTCAACCCCGCAAAAAATGCTGAAACGCTCGCCGAAGGCCACATACATGTCGGTTACACGCCGGATGTCGCCGGTTTCTTCCTTGACGCAGACGATTTCGGGCGTATCGACCAGGTCGGCCAGGATCGCCGGGGTGCAGTCCACGCCGTAGGCGATCCGGTTGTTGTAGATCATGATCGGCAGGTCGGTTGCGCTGGCGATGCCCTTGTACCACTCCACCGTCTCGCGATGGTCGGTCTTGTAGCCCAGGCTCGGGAACACCATCAGGCCTTGGGCGCCGAAGCTCTTGTACAGCGCCGCATGTTTCTTCGCCGTGTGCAGGGTGATTTCGGCCAGGCCGGACAGCACCGGCACGCGGCCGGCGGCCACTTCGACCGCCGCGCGAATGACCGACTCGCGCTCCTGCAGGCTCATCGATGCGTTCTCACCCAGCATCGGCAGGACGATAACGCCCGAGACGCCATTGTTGATCAGTCGATCAATGCTGGCTTGGGTTGCCGCCAAGTCGACCTCGCCATCCTGGGTCAGCTTGGTGGTGACTGCAGGGAAAACGCCTTTCCAGATTGCCATTTCAATTACCTTTTTTGTTGTGATGGAGTTGCTTTTGAATTGTCAACTGTATCCAATCTACAATTTGGCAATTCGGCTTGTCCACCCAAGGCTTGTTTTTTTTATGGCAAAAAAATTCCGAGGCGCTTATCGCGCCAACCCGAGTCGCGCATGCCATTGGGCAATGGACTCTTCGGGGTATTCATCGAACTGCCGGTCGCCTTGGCGCAGTGTGACTTCTACCCAGTGCGCCTTGGATCCAAGCATCAAGTGCGTATGCTCCGGTGGCACCGGCAATGGCGTGTCGATAGCCGAGGCAAATGGATGGATCAGCTCGGGCCATTCCGGGCTGAACACCCACAGCGCGCTGCCGCATTGCGAGCAGAAGTGCCGCTCGGCCGTACTCGCATGGGCACGGCTGGCGCCTTCGGGCTTGAGCTTGGCGTGGTAGACCGAAATGAATTTTCGCCCACGCACCTTCAGGCTGGCGGTGTCACCGGCCAGGTTGATCGCATAACCGCCACCGCCCTGGGTCTTGCGGCAGATCGAGCAGTAGCAACGCTGGTAAGGGTAGGGGTGGGCGCTGGCGAGGCTGAACGTGACGGCGCCGCAATGGCAGGATCCTTCAAGCTGCATGGGCTGACTCCTGATGAGAGTGTGTAACAACACTTTTCTAATACCTTAGCCTCAGGCAAGATCCTCCGCTTTGGTTTCAGGGAAGACGCCCATGATTGCTCAGTTGCAAAGCGCTGCCGCGCAAATCCGCCACGCCGTGCGTGCCGCCACTGAAGGGTTGGTCGGGCGTGAGCAACTGGCCGAATTGATTGTGCTGGCCGCCGTGGCCCAGGAGCACATCCTGGTGATCGGGCCGCCCGGCACCGCCAAGAGTGCGGTGGTGCGCCGCGTCGCGCAGTCCATGGGCGGGCGGTACTTCGAGTACCTGCTTGGGCGATTCACTGAGCCTTCTGAGTTGTTTGGCGCGGTCGACCTGAAAAAACTTCGCGAAGGCACGGTGGAAACCGATGTCAGTGGCATGCTGCCGGAAGCCGATATCGTGTTTCTCGACGAAGTTTTCCTGGGCTCCACTGCGATCCTCAACACGTTATTGGGTGTACTTAACGAGCGCCGTTTCCGCCGGGGTCATACCCAGGTGCAATGCCCGCTGCGCGTGTGCGTCGGCGCCGCCAACGGCCTCCCGGATGATGAAGCGCTGGCGGCCTTTGGTGACCGCTTCTTGCTGCACCTGTTTGTCGAGTCGGTGCCGGACAACCAATTGGAAGCCATGTTGGCCGGTGGCTGGCAGTCTGAGCAGCGCCCGATGCAACAGTTGCTGGGCCTCTCGCAACTGGACACGCTTGGCCATGCGTTGAAAAACGTCGACCTGACCGCCGTGCGTCCCGCCCTGGCCCAGGCCATTCGCCGTTTGCGCGAGGCCGGTATCCAACTGTCCGACCGGCGCATCGTCAAATCCCAGCGCCTGATCGCCGCCGCCGCATTGCTCGGCGGTCGCCTGGAAGCCAGCGACGCCGACCTATGGCCGTTGCTCTATGTGCTGCCGACCCAGGCCACCCAACAACAGGGTCGTGAAGTGTTGCGTGACCTGTTTGCCGCGTCCAGCAACAGCCATCTGTTCAGCGCGGTGGAAGAGGCCACGTTGCAGCCGATGTCACGTTTGAATCGCCTGCTGGAAACCGCCGAAGACTACCTCGCCCGTAGCGAGCCGCCGACCAGTACTGTGCTTGAAGGCCTGTTGCGCGAGATCGATGCCAACTTCAACAGCCAGACCATGCCCGAGCCGTTGCAGCAGGCGCGGGGGCAACTCATGCGTTTGCTGACACCCGCCGAATGAGTGCGTTGAGCCACCCTTGGCGCTGGCGCTCACGCCAGGCACCTGCCGAGGCACAAGCCGCCGTGGCCTGGGGCGATGCGGCACGCCGGATGCTTGGGCGCCTGGCGTTGCTTGAGGCTGAACACGCCGCGCGTCTGCACGCCACGGCCAATGCTGAGGTGTTGGTGGTGACCGGCGCGACGGCTGATCTGCCGTGGGTCGACGGCGTGGCGTACGCCGCCCCCAGCGCCAGCGCGCCACACCTCTGGTTGCCGACCAGTTGGGAACCGGATGTGCCCCAGGATCTGCTGGGCCAGGCCTTTTCAGCACGCTTCAAGCGTTCGCCCTTGCTGGTGTGGCGTGAACCTGCGGCGGTGATCCCGCTGGACCGCTTGCTGGTCGTGTCGCCCGACCATCTGCAACGTATCGCTGATTATTGGGGAGTCACCCATGCAACTGCCTGAGGCGCTGCAACCCTGGCGGCAATGGCTGGAATGGTTTGCCCCGGAACATTTGCCAGTGTTCGCCGACCTGCTGGGTCGTCTCAACCCGCTGCTCGGTCCGCTGCGTGGCCTGCACCAGGGTGGCGTGCCGGAGCCCGATGGCCTGGGCGACCTGCACCGGCGCGGCCCCTATGAGCGGTTGCTGTCCAGCGAATGGCTGCTGGCCGATGAAGTGCCGGATGAGTTCCTGCGCCGGGCAGTGGGCGGTGAGCATATGTTCCTCGCCCCGCAATACCGTGCCCATGAGGCGAACCGCCTGATCGTGGTGTTGTTCGACGCCGGTCCCCTGCAATTGGGCGCTGCACGCCTGGTACACCTGGCGCTGCTGATGTTGCTGGCGCGCCGTGCGCAGGAGGCGGGGGCGCAATTGCGCTGGGGCATTCTGCAGGGCACGCCGGTGTTGCAGGAGCTGGACTCGGCGGCGCAACTTACGCGCTTGCTCGAAGCCCGTACCTACGAGGTCGTCAGCGACAAGCATTGGCTGGCTTGGCGTGACACCTTGGCCGAACAGACGGTTGGAGAGTGCTGGGTGGTCGGCCAGCGCTTGCCTTCGACCGATTCCACGACTTGCACCCACCGCGTGCAGATTACGCGTAACCTGGACGGCCGCAGCCTGTCTTTCGCCTTGCAGTCGCGGCGCGTGTCGCTGCCGATGCCTGACGAGCAACAGGCGGTGCGCCTGCTCAAGGGGCAGTTCGATAATGCCGTGCATACTCCGGCGCCAAGCGCTGCCGGGCGGGTGGCGCGGGTTGCGTTGACATTGCCACCCGTCATCTCCGGCTCCGGCAACTATGTCGCCCTGCGCCTGCTCGACGAACACGGCATGGCGGTGATCAAGCTGCCCAACAAGAACCAGAAAAAAACCCTCGAAGTGCGACGTCGCCTGTGGGGCAAACACCAGCATGTGTTTGCAGCCGCCTTCAACTATCGCAGCCTTGGGGCGGTGCTCGGTGATGGCAACCTCCTGACCTTCTGGAATATCCCCGGCCTGGTTTCTGCCAACAAGCCCACGCGCGAAGAGCTGCACCTGCCACCGGGCACCGCGACCTTTCTGCCCGCAGTGTGGCTGCGTGGTCAACAGTCGGAACGCCTGTATTTACTCGATACAAACGGTCAGCTCGCCCACTGGCAGCGCCCCGGTCATGAACCGAGAGCCGCGAATTTTTCGGTGACGAACAATGTCATGGGGCTGGCGCAGCTGAATGCGTTGTTGTTGGTCTACGCCCGCAGCGAGGCCGGGCAACTGGTGGCGTACCCCGCAACGGCCTCCGGCGTCCGCAGTTCCGGCTACGCAGTCGGTGCGGCTGCCGGAGTCAGCCAGATACTGTTCGCCAGTACTGCCCATTGGAAGTACGCCTTTGGCGGTTGCGCATTACTCACTCACCATGACGGCCGCCAGAGTTGGCGCCTGGTGACCCACGACAGCTTCCCCGCAAAAAGGGCGCAGATCGACTTGGCGCCTGGCTGGAGTGGTATCGGCCTGCATCACCAGGTGGCTGCGCAGGAGTGCTATTCACTGGTCCTGCTGGGCCCCAACCAGCACACCATTGGCCTGTACTCAGAAGGCCAACAACAGACACTGTTCACCACCTCGGCACCGATTGCCCGTGCGAGTTTCTGTCCCATGAGCGGGCTGGTGGCGGTGCTGACCACGGCGCGGGAGTTACTGGTGTTCAACGTCACCGAGCGCGCCATGCGTTTGCAAGTCATGTGCGACCTGAAACAAGAGCCTGCCCATGCGTGAGCACGAACCCCTGCAGATCCGCCGCCCGCTGCTGACTGGGCACCAGTCCATCGACGGCGTGTGGCTGCCTGCCGAGCGCTTCACTTTGCAGGAGCGGGCCCGCCTGATCCTGGAGCACTGGCGCGCGGGCGCCGTCGCCTACCGGTTTGCCGACGGTGATGGGGTGCAGTTCAGTACACCCGTCGCATTGGATTGCCAAACCCTTGCCGGCTGGCCGCTGGTCCGCCAGGGGCGTGGGTTGTGTTCGGCACAGCTGACCGCTGAAGAGCTGCGTGCGTTACCCGCCGCCGACCTGTGGCTGGTGCGCGGCAGCCAGGTTCACGCCTTGCAGTTGCGCGACGCCGAGGTCCTCAAGCCTGGCTTGTGGCTGGAGATCAGCGCGTACACCTTGCTGGATACCTTCGATTGCCATGCGCCGATTGTGCCGGTGCTGCCCGCGCCGGACATCACCGATGTGCGTGAGATCCTCGGCGGCCTGGCGCCGGTCAGCCCCGAGCAGGAAGGCGTGATCCGCGCGTTGCTGGAGCGTCAACAGCCCGCGCCGAAAGCCGCGTCTCCCAAGGCCACTCGGCAATGGGCCAGCGAGGAGCCCGCGCAGTACCCAGCGTTGAAACTGGGCGCCACCCTGGCGTTGGTGGCCGGGTTGATCTGGATGGCCACCCAAGGCCAATCCAAACCCTTGACGCCGGTTCCGGCCGCGACCACTGAAGACATCAGCGGCGTGATACTCGGCATGCTGCTGAGCGCTATTGTGTTCACCGCCGTGTTGATGGGCATCAACAAATTCCTGCGCCGAGGTGTACAGGCCGTCAGCGCCGTGCCTTCAGCGCCGGCTGATCCTGGTATCGCAGAGCGGGCCAAACCGGCTCGGCCTAAACCGTCCGCCTGGCGCCGTTGGCTGACCCGCCTGACCGAGCATTCAAAACTGTCCAGGCTGTACGGCAAACGCCAGGCCGCCTACATGCAGCGCATGCTGGAGATGTTCGAGGACGGTGATTTTGCCGAGGCCTTGCGCCATGCCATCCCTTTGGGCGGCCAGGAATCGAATGCTGAACAGAATTTCGGCACGCCGCAGCGGCGCCAGGACCTGACCCTCAGCCAGCAGAGCGGGTCCGGCCGTGCGTACCATTTCGAACAAAGCCTGACCGAGCATCTGCGCGAGGTCTATCGCCGCTCCTACGAACGCCTGGCGCGCGAGAACCGTATTGAAGAAGCGGTCTTCGTCCTCGCGGAACTGCTCAAGGAGCGCCAGGAAGCCCTCGACTACCTGGAAAAGCACGCGCGCTACCAACAGGCTGCCGACTTGGCCCTGGCCTGGGACATGCCGTCGGCGGTGATCGTGCGTCTGCTGTGCCTGGCCGAGAACTGGCAGCGTGCCTTGCTGGTGGCGCGGCGTGACGATGCATTTGCCGATGCTGTGGTGTTGCTCCAGGCCAAGCAGCCGCAGATTGCCGAGCGCTTGCGCCTGGAATGGGCTGAATCGCTGATCGCCAAAGGCCTGTGGCTGCAAGCCGTCGAGGTGGTGTGGAGCCTGCCGGATGAGCGCCCGCGCGCGGCTCAATGGCTGCTGGATGCTGAAGCGGCTGGTGGGCGGCTGGCGATGGGCGCCTTGGTCAAACGCGCGATTCTGCTGCCGCAGACCCTGGAGGCTTACGGGCCCTGGATCGAACAATTGCGTGACGATCCCGACCGATACGCCGAGCGCGACGCCCTGGCGCACGCGCTGCTGGCGCACAAGTCCGACACCGCTGCCCTGCGTTGGCTGGCTGGCGCGACGGTGCACGCGGTGCTGGCCGACCAACTCAGTGGTCACGGCGGGTTGAACTTCAATCAGTTGCAATCGCTGGTCAAGATGAGCCGCGATAAATGTTTGCAGGCGGACTTGCCTGGTCAGGCGCTCAAGCGTCCTGCCCGGCGCTCGTTGGTCCGTGTGGACGATGCGCTGGAGTGGACCGCTCCGACCCAGGGCAGCCGACCGGTCTACGACGCGGTGTCGTTGGATGACGAGCGTTATCTGGTGGCACTGGGCGAGGCCGGTGCGGTGGTGACGGATGCCAGCGGCCAGACCCTGTATCACTTCGCCGTTCCGGCCCAGCGGATTGTCCTGGCCCACAGCCGGCAGATGGCGCTGGTGCTGACCCGCCGTGACAGGGTGTGGCGCATCAGCAAGCTCGACCTGGTCAACCGTACCGCCACCGACCTGGGCGTGCAGGTGCTGGACGTGTTCGCCGAGCAGTTTGACGGCAGCACCTGGACCCTCGGCCAGGGCCGGCAACTGCGCGTGGTGGACGTGGATCGCAACTTTGAAACCCTGTGGCACGTCAGCGACTTGCCGGGCACGCTGCGCGCGCTCAAAGGTGATGAGCGCAATGAGTTCCTCTGGCTCTACAACCCGCGTGATGGCGTCGAACGCTGGCACTACCGCTTGCCTGAGCGTCGGCTGGCCGGGCGTGAGCCGGCGTCAACGCAGTCGGAGGAGAACCACGCGCTGTACTGTGCGCTCGATCAAACCATCGAGTACGCGATCAGGTGCCGCGATGACGAAGAGCCGACGCTGATCCTGGATGTCGCGGGCAACCGCAAGGGTTATCGCCTGCCGGGCTGTGACGAAGGTTTCTTCGACGGCGACCCGGTGCGCATCGCCCTCGATGCTGACTGGCTGGTGTTCGGCTATATCGCTGGCGAACGCGACACGCGCTGGCACTTTATCCATCGTGCCAGTGACCACCTGTGTGCGGTGCTGCATTGGCCCCGCTACGAAGTGAACATCCGTCGCAGCGGGGAGGGCTGGCTGTTATTCGATGACCAGGGGCGTTTGAGCCATATCAGCGTGGACGGTGCACGTCTGCGTAACCTCAGCCTGCACTGACCGAGTCCGGCATCAACGTGGCAATCAACGCACGAATGGTGCCGGGCAACGCCTCCAACTCCCGCACCAGGATACTGCGCTCGCGAATCGCCCAGGGTTCGTCCAGCTTCACCGCCACCAATTGCATGGTGCGGCTGTGACGCACGGCGGCCGACTCCGGAATGATACCAATCCCCACACCGGCCTCGACCATCCGGCAGATCGCCTCGAAGCTCGACACCTGGATACGCAGAGACAAATGTTTGCCGAGCCGCTCGACGCGCTCGCGCAGGAAGCTCAGCAAGGTGCTGCCTTCGTGCAGGCCGATATGCTGGTAGGCGAGGGTCTGTTCCAGCGTGACCGAGGGTTGTTCCGCCAAGGGGTGGCCGACCGGCACCATCAACACCAGCTCATCGGTGCTGAAATGCAACACCTGCAAGCCCGAGGCTTCCACGGGGCCGGCGATGATGCCCATGTCGCTGGTGCCATCCAGCACGCCGCGCACGATGTCGCGGGACAGGCGTTCCTGCAGGTCAACGGTTACGCCGGGACGTTGTGACAGGAATCCTGCCAGCACTTCGGGTAAAAATTCGGTGACGGCGGTGGTATTGGCAAAGATGCGGATATGCCCCGCCGAATCCACGCCGTATTGGGTGAATTCGCTCTTGAGGTAATCCACCTGACGCATGATCAACCGTGCATGGTGCAACAAGCGCTCGCCGGCCGGGGTGATCTCGACGCCACGGCTGTCGCGGTACAGCAGGCGGGTGTCGAGTTGGCCTTCGAGGGCTTTGATCCGCGCACTGGCGGCAGCCGGCGAGAGGAACGCGCGCTTGGCGCCCTGGGTCAGGCTGGGGGATTCGGCGATATGGATAAACAGCCGCAGGTCGGCCAGATCGAAGTGCATGCAAGACTCCCAGGGCAGGATGGCGGCGTTCAGCATAACCGAACGCCGGTTTATTGAAATGCAAATTCTCAGAACGGCGATAGGCTTGCATGATCCGGGGCAGACACTCACTGCCCGAGGACCTGCACCCGATGAGCGCCACCGATTGGATCGGCCGAAGCGAAACCGCCCACGACCACCTCAGCCATAACCTGCTCAAGCGTATTGCCGCCACCTTCGGTGAAAAAGTGCCCGAAGACGGCGCGGACATCCCGCCGCTGTGGCAGTGGTGTTTCTTCCAAGACCCGCTGCCGGAAACCGCGCTAGGCAGCGACGGTCACCCGGCCCGTGGCGGTTTCCTGCCGCCGGCCGACAACCGCAACCGCATGTGGGCCGGTGGGCGCATCGAGTTCCTGCAGGCACTGCGGGCCGGTGAGGCGGCGACCCGCGTGTCGACCATTACCCAAGTGGAAGAAAAAACCGGGCGCACCGGTTCGCTGCTGTTTGTCACCGTACGCCACGACTATTCCCAGGGCGGTCGCCTGGCGATCCGTGAGGAACAGGACATCGTCTACCGCGAACCCACACCGCCCAAGTCCGGCAGCGGTGATGCGCTGGAGCAGGGCGAATGGTCTGAAGCCGTCGATCCCACGCCAACCCTGTTGTTTCGCTACAGCGCCGTGACCTTCAACGGGCATCGCATTCACTACGACTACCCCTATGTCACCGGCACCGAAGGCTATTCAGGCCTGGTGGTGCATGGGCCGCTGATCGCCACCCTGAGCCTGCGCGCATTCTGCCGCGCCAACCCTGGCGCCACCTTGCGCCGGTTTGCCTATCGCGGCGTGCGCCCGTTGATTGCGCCGCAGCCGTTTGCAGTGGGCGGCCGCGTGACCGAAACCGGTGTGGCGCAGCTGTGGGCCGGCAACGCCCAGGGCCTGGCGCAGCAAGCCAGCGTGCATTTCGAATAATCCAAGAACAACAGGCGGAGAGCCGTTAATGAACCCCAATGACAATGAAGAACTCAATGCCATCCGCGAAGGCGTGCGCGCCTTGTGCGCCGAATTCGATGCCGCGTACTGGCGCAGGATTGATGAGGAAAAAGGCTTCCCCGAAGCCTTCGTCAAGGCGTTGACCGACGCCGGCTGGCTGTCGGCGATGATCCCCGAAGAGTACGGCGGCTCCGGCCTGGGTCTGGCTGAAGCCTCGGTGATCCTTGAAGAAGTGAACCGCTGCGGCGGCAATTCCGGCACCGTACACGGCCAGATGTACAACATGTTCACCCTGTTGCGGCACGGCAGCGAGGCACAGAAACGCTTCTACCTGCCCAAGCTTGCGAGCGGCGAATTGCGCCTGCAATCCATGGGCGTGACCGAGCCCACCACCGGCACCGATACCACCAAGATCAAGACCACCGCGATAAAACGTGGCGACAAGTACGTGATCAACGGCCAGAAAGTGTGGATCTCGCGGATCCAGCATTCCGACCTGATGATCCTGCTGGCGCGCACCACGCCATTGGCCGAAGTGAAGAAAAAGTCAGAGGGCATGTCGATCTTCCTGGTGGACTTGCGCGAAGCCATCGGCAACGGCCTGACCGTGCAGCCCATCGCCAATATGGTCAACCACGAAACCAACGAGCTGTTCTTCGACAACCTGGAGTTGCCCCTGGACAGCCTCATCGGCGAAGAGGGCAAGGGCTTTAAATACATCCTCGACGGCCTCAACGCCGAGCGCACGCTGATCGCCGCCGAATGCATCGGTGATGGCCGCTGGTTTATCGAAAAGGCCAGTGCTTATGCCCGCGACCGCGTGGTGTTTGGCCGGCCTATTGGGCAGAACCAGGGCGTGCAGTTCCCGATTGCTGAAGCGCATATCGAGATCGAAGCGGCCGACCTGATGCGTTGGCGTGCCTGCGAGGAATACGACAGCGGCGCCAATGCCGGGGCCAGTGCCAACATGGCCAAGTACCTGGCGGCCAAGGCGTCCTGGGAGGCGGCCAACGCCTGCCTGCAAACCCACGGTGGTTTCGGGTTTGCCTGCGAATACGACGTGGAGCGCAAATTCCGCGAGACGCGCCTGTACCAGGTGGCGCCGATCTCCACCAACCTGATCCTGTCCTACGTGGCCGAGCATCTGCTCGAACTGCCACGCAGCTTCTGAGGGCCTGACCATGAGCCATACCCAAGCCTTGTGTCGGTTCCTCGCCGAACTGGATTACGCGCAACTGCCGGAAGATGTGCTGGCGCGCACCGAAGATTTGTACCTGGACTGGCTGGCCTCGGCGCTGGCAAGCCAGGGCGCGCACCCGATTCCGTTGTTCGAGCGTTATGCGCAGAAAATGGGCCCCGGCAGCGGTCCGGCGCAGGTGATCGTCAATGGCGGCAGCACCAGCGCGTACTTTGCCGCGCTGGTCAACGCGGCTTCATCCCATCTGGTCGAGCAGGACGACCTGCACAACAGCTCCGTGCTGCACCCGGCGACCGTGGTGTTTCCAGCAGCGCTGGCGGCCGCCCAGGACCTCGGCAAATCCGGCCGCGATTTGCTGCTGGCGTCGGTAGCCGGTTATGAAGCGGGTATTCGCATCGGCGAATTCATGGGCCGTTCCCACTACCGTATCTTTCACACCACGGCCACCGTCGGCACGTTGGCGGCGGCGGTAGCTGTAGGCAAGTTGCTGGATTTCAACGAAGAACAATTTATCAACCTGCTCGGCAGCGCGGGCACCCAGGCGGCCGGCTTGTGGGAGTTCCTGCGCGATGCCGCCGATTCCAAGCAACTGCACACGGCGAAAGCGGCGGCGGACGGCTTGCTCGCCGCTTACCTGACGGCGGATGGTCTGACCGGCGCGCGCAATATTCTGGAGGGCGATCAAGGTCTGGCGGCCGGTATGTCCCGTGATGCCGAGCCTGCCAAGTTGTCCGCCGACCTGGGCAGCCGCTGGGCGTTGCTGGAAACCTCGTTCAAGTTCCACGCCTCATGCCGCCACACCCATCCGGCCGCCGATGCGCTGTTGGACCTGATGCAAGGCGAAGGCCTGCACGCCGAACAGATCGCTCACGTGGAAACACGCGTGCACCAAGGCGCCATCGATGTACTGGGCAGGGTGAAAGTACCGACCAGCGTGCACCAGGCCAAGTTCTCCATGGGCACCGTGCTGGGCCTGATTGCCGTGCATGGCAAGGCCGGGCTCACCGAGTTCCATGAGCTGGCGTTGACCGATCCAGCGGTCTCGGCGTTTCGCGACAAGGTCAGCATGACCTTCGACCCCGACGTCGACGGTGCTTACCCGCAACGCTGGCTCGGTCGCGTCACCGTCACCACGCTGGATGGCCGCACGCTGCGCGGCGCCATCGACGAGCCCAAAGGCGATCCGGGCAACACCCTGAGCCGTGCCGAGCTGGCCGATAAATTCCAGCGTCTCAGCCAGTTCAGCAACGCCCGCACACCGGCCCAGGCCAATGCCCTGATCGACAAGGTCTGGGACCTGCGCAACGCCGCATCCATGGCCGACTGGCTTTGAGGAACTGTCATGACTAACCCAAGACCGCTGGACGGCATCACCGTTGTCAGCCTGGAACACGCGATTGCCGCGCCATTCTGCACCCGCCAATTGGCCGACCTGGGCGCCCGCGTGATCAAGGTGGAACGCCCCGGTGCCGGTGATTTTGCCCGTGGCTACGATGAGCGTGTGCGTGGCCTGGCCTCGCATTTCGTGTGGACCAACCGCTCCAAAGAAAGCCTGACCCTGGACCTCAAACAGGACGAGGCGGGCACTATTCTCGATACCTTGTTGGCTGACGCCGACGTACTGGTACAGAACCTCGCGCCCGGCGCCGCCGCGCGCATGGGCTTGTCGTTCGAGGCGTTGCATGCGCGCTTCCCACGCCTGATCGTCTGCGATATTTCCGGCTATGGCGAAGGCGGGCCGTACGAAAAGAAAAAGGCCTACGACCTGCTGATCCAGAGCGAAGGCGGCTTTCTCTCCGTCACCGGCGGGCCTGGCGACGACCAGATGGCCAAGGCCGGTTGTTCCATCGCGGACATCTCGGCGGGCATGTACGCCTACAGCGGCATCCTCTCGGCGCTGCTGCTGCGCGGCAAGACGGGGAAGGGCAGCCGCATCGATGTGAGCATGCTGGAAAGCCTGGTGGAATGGATGGGCTACCCGATGTACTACGCGTTCGACGGCGCACCGCAGCCGCCGCGTGCCGGGGCGGCGCACTCGACAATCTATCCCTATGGACCGTTTCCCACCGGCGACGGCGGCACGGTAATGCTCGGCCTGCAGAATGAACGCGAATGGGCGGCGTTTTGCGACAAGGTGCTGCTCACCCCGGCCTTGGCGACTGACGAGCGTTTCTCCGCCAACTTCAAGCGCTCGGCCAACCGCGACGTGCTGCGCCAGATCATCGTCGATAGCTTCGCGCAGTTGGATGCCGAGGCGGTGATCCAGCGCCTGGAAGGCGCGCAGATCGCCAGCGCCCGGGTCAACGATATGCAAGGCGTGTGGGATCACCCGCAGCTCAAGGCCCGTGACAGTTGGCGCGAAGTCGACAGCCCGGCCGGTGCGTTGCCGTCACTGTTGCCACCGGCACGCAACGCTGCGTTTACCCCGCGCATGGACGCTGTTCCAGGTTTGGGGCAGCACAGCCAAGGCATTCTCGAAGGGCTCGGTTACGCCGCAGACGCCATCGACGGCCTGCGCACGCGCGGTGTGATTTAACCATAAGGAATTCAACAGATGCCCAAGCCATTGGTACGTTCGGCGTTGTTTGTACCCGGTAGCCGACCGGAGCGATTTTCCAAAGCCTTGGCCAGCGGTGCCGACGCGGTGATCGTGGATTTTGAGGATGCGGTGGAAGAACCGCTCAAGCGCCAGGCGCGGGATAACCTTGGGGCGTTTTTGACCGCCAATCCCGCCGCCCAGGTGTGGGTGCGGATCAACGCGCCGGAACATGCCGAGCACTTTGAGGATGTGGCGTTCTGCAAGGCGCATCCGAATGTGGCAGGCGTGCTGTTGCCGAAGGTCGAAAGCGCAGCCCAGGTCGCCGTGGTGGCGGCCACTGGCAAAGTCATCTGGCCGATCATCGAGAGTGCGCGGGGTTTGCTGGCGGTGGCCGAGATCGCCCATGCAGCGCAGGTAGAGCGCCTGTCGTTCGGCGGGTTGGACCTGGCGCTGGACCTGAACCTGAGCAGCCATTCCCCGGCCGCGCAGTTCGCCCTGGACCAGGCGCGCCTGGCGCTGATCGTGCATTCCCGTGCCGCCGGCCTGGTCGCACCGCTTGATGGCGTGCACCCAGCCATCGATGACCCTGAAGGCCTGCGCCGCTCGATCCGGCATGCCTATGAGATGGGGTTTGCCGGCGCACTGTGTATCCATCCCAAGCAGGTGGCGGTGATTCACCAGGCGCTGGCGCCCAGCGCCGAAGACCTGGCCTGGGCCCAGCGCGTGGTGGAAGCCGGCGCCCATGGGGCAGGGGCCTATCAGATCGATGGGCAGATGGTGGATGCGCCGGTGTTGCTGCGCGCGCAACGGCTGCTGGCCGCTCAGATCTAGCGTTCGTCCAGACCGAACGCAGGTATCAAAAAATCGAAATTCACTACACGCGTGACATCAGGCACCTTGCCCTACAACACAACAATAAGAAGGTGATTTCCCATGCTCAAGCTTTCCCGGGCGCTGCTGTGCGCCGCCACCTTGTTTGCCGCGGGCCTGGCCCAGGCGGCGGATCCGATTGTCATCAAGTTCGCCCACGTGGTTGCCGAAAACACCCCCAAGGGCCAGGGCGCGTTGCTGTTCAAGAAACTCGCGGAAGAACGCCTGCCCGGTAAGGTCAAGGTCGAGGTGTACCCGAACTCGTCGCTGTTCGGCGATGGCAAGGAAATGGAAGCGCTGCTGCTGGGCGACGTGCAGATGCTCGCGCCGTCCCTGGCCAAGTTCGAGCAGTACACCAAGCAAGTGCAGATCTACGACCTGCCGTTCCTGTTCAACGACCTGGCTGCGGTCGACCGTTTCCAGGCCGCCCAGGGCAAGGAATTGCTGACCTCCATGCAGGACAAGAACATCCTCGGCCTGGCCTATTGGCACAACGGCCTCAAGCAACTCTCCTCGAACAAGGCGCTGCATGAGCCCAAGGACGCCCGTGGCCTGAAATTCCGCGTGCAAGCGTCGAGCGTGCTGGAAGAGCAGTTCAAGGCGATCCGCGCCAACCCGCGCAAGATGAGTTTTGCCGAGGTGTATCAAGGCTTGCAGACCGGCACCGTGAATGGCACCGAGAACACTTGGTCGAACTACGAAAGCCAGAAGGTCAACGAGGTGCAGAAGTACTTCACCGAGTCCAACCATGGCCTGATCGACTACATGGTGATCACCAACGCCAAGTTCTGGAATGGCCTGCCACCGGACATCCGCAGCACGCTGGAGCAGATCATGGTCGAGGTCACCGTCGAGGTGAACAAGCAGGCCGAAGCGCTGAACCAGTCGGCCAAGCAGAAGATCGTCGATTCCAAGACCAGCGAAATCATCGAACTGACCCCGGAGCAACGCCAGCTGTGGCGCGAAGCCATGCGCCCGGTGTGGCAGAAGTTCGAGGGTGAGATCGGGGCTGACTTGATCAAGGCGGCCGACGCGTCCAACCAGTAAGCATCGGCAGAGGAGGACAGGCCTGTGTGGGAGCTGGCTTGCCTGCGATACGGGCAACTCGGTGTCCCGGTAGAACCGAGTTGATGCCATCGCGGGCAAGCCCGGCTCCCACAGAGGTCCACTCCCACAGTTTGGCCCGGTTTCCACTCCGACATCATTCCCGCTTCGCGAGGTTTTGCCATGCAAACGCTAAGGCGCGTCTGGGAGCACCTGGAGGAAGGTTTTATTGCCTTCCTGCTGGCCGCCATGACCCTGGTGACATTCGTCTACGTCATGCTCAACAACATCTACACGCTGTTCTTTGCCCTGGCTGACAAGTGGGCGTTGAGCAGCAACTTCTTCAATGCCCTGGGCGATCACACCATGACCTGGGCCCAGGACATGACCTGGAGCGTGGCGCTGACCAAGGCCATGTTCGGCTGGCTGATCTTCTTCGGTATTTCCTACGGCGTGCGTACCGCCGGCCACCTTGGCGTGGATGCACTGGTGAAGTTGACCAAGCGCCCGGTGCAACGCGTGCTCGGCATGCTTGCGTGCCTGTGCTGCCTGGCGTATGCCGGGCTGTTCATGGTCGCCAGCTACAAGTGGGTGAGCGCCGTGATGGGCGCGCACATCGGCGCCGAAGACCTTGACCAGTACGGCGTGGACGTCGGCGATATCGTGGTGATCGTGCCTATCGGGTTTGCCATGGTCTTCATCCGTTACCTGGAAATTTTCTACCGCATCTTTACCCACCGTCAGGTCGGGTTGGGGCTGGCCGACGAGGCTGGTGAGGCCAGCAAATTGGCCGGCAGCCATGAGGAGCGTCACTGATGGCCGTGCTCTGTCTATTCCTGTTGTTGTTTGTGTTCATGTTCCTTGGCGTGCCCATTGCGATTTCCTTGGGGCTGTCCGGCGCGGTGTCGATCCTGATGTTCAGCCAGGACTCGGTGAGTTCCCTGGCGATCAAGCTGTTCGAGACCTCCGACGCCTATACCTTCCTGGCGATTCCGTTCTTCCTGCTCTCCGGCGCGTTCATGACCACCGGCGGTGTGGCGCAACGCCTGATCGACTTTGCCAACGCCTGTGTCGGCCATATCCGTGGCGGCCTGGCGATTGCGGCGGTGCTGGCGTGCATGCTGTTTGCGGCGCTGTCCGGTTCGTCACCGGCAACGGTGGCGGCGGTGGGCTCGATTGCCGTGGCGGGCATGGTGCGTTCCGGTTATCCGAAGGAGTTCGGCGCCGGGATCATCTGTAACGCGGGCACCTTGGGCATCCTGATTCCGCCGTCGATTGTGATGGTGGTGTACTCGGCGGCCACCGAAACCTCGGTCGGCAAGCTGTTCATGGCCGGGGTGATTCCTGGGTTGCTGCTGGGCCTGATGCTGATGATCGCGATCTACATCGTCGCGCGCATCAAGAAGCTACCGGCGCAACCACGGGCGACCTTCCGCGAGTGGCTGACCTGCGCACGTCGCGCGTTCTGGGGCCTGTTGCTGTTGGTGATCATCCTCGGCGGCATCTACAGCGGCATGTTCACCCCGACTGAAGCGGCGGCGGTGGCGGCGGTGTACTCGGCGTTCGTGGCCTTGTTCATCTACAAGGACATGAAGCTGCGCGACTGCCCCAAGGTGCTGCTGGAATCCGGGCGACTGGCGATCATGCTGATGTTCATCATCGCCAACGCCATGCTGTTTGCCCATGTGCTGACCACCGAGCAGATCCCCCAGGAAATCACCGCGTGGGTGATCTCCGAAGGGCTGACGCCGATTGGTTTCCTGATCATGGTCAACGTGGTGCTGCTGGTGGCGGGCAGCTTCATGGAGCCTTCGGCCATCGTGCTGATCCTGGCGCCGATCTTTTTCCCGATTGCCATGAAGCTGGGGATTGACCCGATTCACCTGGGCATCGTGATGGTGGTGAACATGGAGATCGGCCTGGTGCACCCGCCGGTGGGGTTGAACCTGTTCGTGACCTCGGCGGTGACCGGGTTGAGCCTGGGGCAGACCATTCGTGCGGCGTTGCCGTGGTTGATGATCTTGTTGGTGTTCCTGATCATGGTCACCTACTTGCCGTTTATCTCCCTGGCGCTACCGCACTGGCTCGGTATGTAGATCCCAATCACCCTGCAATACCTTGTGGGAGCCGGGCTTGCCCGCGATAGCGGTGTGTCAGTTGCCAAGTTCATCGGCTGACACTCCCTCATCGCGGGCAAGCCCGGCTCCCACATTTGATCCGCGCCTGTGCTTAGTGGTCCAGCGCGCTCAAGATCGCATGGGCCACTTTCACCCGTTCCCCGTTCGGGTAGTTTTTGTTGGCCAGGATCACGACCCCCATTTCCTTGCTCGGCACATACGCCACATACGCGCCAAAGCCGTTGGTGGAGCCGGTTTTGTTCACCAGTGTGTTGGCGTGCGGCGCCTGCGCTGGGGTCAGCCAGTTGACCGGATGCGGCTCCATCGCCATTTTTGTCGAGTTGCCATCCACCAGGGCATCCAGATTGATCGGGTACGGGTACATCTCCCAGCCCAGCCCCTGGGTCATGCGCTCGACCGTGTAGTAGCCGGTGTGCGTGGTGGTAATGGCTTGTTGCAGCACTGGGTCCAGTGTTGCCGGGCGCATATTGACCTCTACGTAATGCAACAGGTCCGAAGCGCTGGTCTTGATGCCGTAGGCTTCGCTGTCCATCGCACCGGGGCCGACGCGCACGGGTTTGCCGTCCTTGCCATAGCCCTGGGCGTACAGGTTCATCTGGCTCTTGGGAACAGTGATGAACGTGTGCTTGAGCCCCAGTTTCGGAATCAGAGTTTTCTCCATCACCTGATCAAACGGCTGCTTCAGGCTCTGCGCCGCCAGGTAGCCGAACAAGCCCAGGCTCGGGTTGGAATACAGGCGTTGGATGCCGGGGGCGAAGTCGGGTCTCCACTGCTGGAAGTAGCCGATCATGTGCTGGGTGTTGTCCGCTTCGCGGGGGAATTGCAGCGGCAGGCCACCGGCGGTGTAGGTGCCCAGGTTGAGCACGCTGATGTGGTCGAACTTGCCGCCACGCAACGCTGGCAGGTACTGGCTGGCCGGATCGGTGAGGGTCAGTTTGCCGCTCGCCACGGCATAGCCGGCGAGGGTGGCGGTGAAGGTCTTGCTCACCGAGCCAATTTCAAACAGCGTGTTTTCACTGACGGGCTGTTTGGCGTCTTTACTGGCCACGCCGTAGTTAAAGTATTGCGCCTTGCCGTCTTTGATGACACCGACAACGAGACCTGGAATAGACTGTTGCTGCATCAGCGGCTTGACGCTGGCGTCCACCACGGCGCGCAGGTCGTCGGCGGCCAGGCAGTGGCCGGTGGCGAGAAATAACGCCATGGCGCCTAAGTTACGCACTCCGGACAGGGAGAGTTGAGGCATGATATCGCTTCCATGAGAGTGATCGATTGAATGAAGAGCCTGCGCGGGCGTGGCCAATGTAGGCAGTTCGCGGGCGTTGGGCAAACGATGATATCTCGCACCTGCCATTAGATTAATTGGGGTCAAGCATGCTGCGCTCCCATCTTCCCCTCAATGCCCTGCGTGCCTTTGAAGCCTCGGCCCGGCATTTGAGCTTTACCCGCGCCGCCATTGAGTTATGCGTGACCCAGGCGGCGGTCAGCCATCAAGTCAAAAGCCTGGAAGCGCAATTGAACGTGACCTTGTTCAAGCGCCTGCCCCGTGGCCTGATGCTCACCAGCGAAGGCGAAACCTTGTTGCCGGTGGTGCGAGACTCGTTTGACCGCATCGCCCAGACCTTGAGCCAATTCGAAGGCGGGCATTACCGCGAGGTACTCACGGTGGGCGCGGTGGGCACCTTTGCGGTGGGCTGGTTGCTGCCACGGCTGCCCGAGTTCCAGGCGCGTTACCCGTTTATCGACCTGCGCCTGTCCACCCACAACAACCGTGTCGACGTGGCGGCTGAAGGCCTGGATTACGCGATCCGCTTCGGCGCGGGTGCCTGGCACGGCACTGAAGCCTGCGAGCTGCTGGAAGCACCTCTCACCGTACTCTGTGTGCCGCAGTTGGCCGAGCAACTGCACGCACCGCAAGACTTGCTTAAACACACCTTGCTGCGCTCCTACCGCGCCGATGAATGGAACCTGTGGTTCCAGGCCGCCGGTTTGCCTGCCGATACCCTGGTGCCGCGCAGCATCGTGTTCGATTCTTCGTTGGCGATGATGGAAGCCGCCTTGCAAGGCATCGGAATAGCACTGGCACCGGCAATGATGTTTTCGCGGCAACTGGAGAGCGACGTGATCCGCCAGCCGTTCGACGTCGGCATCAGCACGGGCAGCTATTGGTTGACGCGCTTGCAGTCGCGGGCTGGAACACCAGCAATGTTGGCGTTCAAGGGATGGTTGCAGGAGCGGGTCGCGCAGCACTGAAGGGTTTTATTTTTGAAACATAATGAAACATTTGCTGAAGGTCAGCGCTCTACCGCAACACCTGTCTTGAGTTATTCCATGAAAACACCGCGCCCCTCCGCCCGTATGTCCCACCTGACCCAATTGCGAAACCTCAAGATGGCGCGCTCGGCCCACGCCTACGTGCGCGGGAGCACCGTGCAATTCTACGAGTGGTTGCACAGCCAGCCCGGCAGGCGTCTACCCCATGGCCCGGCGATCTGGATCTGTGGCGATTGCCATGCCGGCAACCTGGGACCGACCGGCGACAGCAAGGGCCGCATCGACATGCACATCCGCGACCTCGACCAGACGGTGATCGGCAACCCCGCCCACGACTTGGTGCGCCTGGCGCTGTCCCTGGCCACCGCCGCGCGCGGTTCGGACCTGCCCGGCGTCACCACCGCACGCATGCTCGAAGAAATGATGGTGGGCTACGAACAGGCGTTCAAGGATAAACCCGACGAAGCCCCGCCGCGTCCGTCCCAGGTCAAGGCCGGCATGCGCAGTGCCGTGGAGCGCACCTGGAAAAACCTGGCGCGCGAACGTATTGAAAACGCCCGGCCGAGCATTCCTTTGGGCAAGCATTTCTGGTCGTTGTCGCGGGCCGAAAAAAACGCGCTGGAAACCCTGTGTGCCTCGGATGACATCCATCAATTGGTCACCTCGCTCAAAGGGCGCCCCAAGGATGCCAGGGTCGAGTTGCTGGATTCGGCCTATTGGGTCAAGGGCTGCAGCTCGCTCGGTTTGTTGCGTTATGCCGCCTTGCTCGGCGTGGGCGACAAAGATGACCAGGCGTATTGCCTGATCGACATCAAGGAAGCCGTCGGCGCGGCGGCACCTCGTGTGGCGCGGGCGAAAATGCCCAGGGACAATGGTCGCCGTGTGGTGGAGGGCGCGCGTCAGCTTTCACCGGGCCTGGGGGAGCGCATGGTGGCGACACGATTTCTGGATCATGGGTTCTTTATCCGCGAACTGTTGCCCCAGGACATGAAGTTGGAGCTGGACGAGTTGAGCGAGATCGACGCCATGCACGCAGCGGGTTACCTGGCACGGGTCGTGGGCATTGCGCATGCCCGGCAGATGGACCGTGCTACACGCAAAGACTGGATGGCGGTGCTGCAGGAGAACCGCTCCAGGCAGTTGGATGCGCCGTCATGGTTATGGAGCAGTGTGGTGCAACTGGTGGGTAGCCATGAGCAGGGCTACCTCGACCATTGCCGGCGTTACGCGCTGGAGCACTAAGCCAAGTATTTATTGAACCAACCGAGCGTCCTTTCCCACGCCAGATTCGCCGCCGCCTCGTCATAGCGTGGCGTCGAATCATTATGGAAACCGTGGTTGGCGCCCTTGTAGATATACGCCTCATACGTGGTTCCGGCGGCCTTGAGCGCCTGCTCATACGCCGGCCAACCCTCGTTGATCCGCGTATCCAGCTCACCGTAATGCAGCATGATCGGCGCTTTGATCCGGGGCACGTCCTTGGCTTCCGGCTGGCGCCCATAGAACGACACCGCCGCGCCCAGTTCCGGGTAGGCCACGGCCGCCGCGTTGGTCACGCCGCCGCCATAACAGAAGCCGGTAATCCCGACCTTGCCGGTGCTGCTGTCGTGGTGCATCAGCCATTCGATGGCGGCGAAGAAGTCGTTCATCAGCTTGGTCGGGTCGACGGTCTGTTGCAGGGCCACGCCTTTTTCGTCGTTGCCGGGGTAGCCGCCCACCGAGGTCAGGCCATCCGGGGCCAGGGCGATAAAACCCGCTTTGGCCAGGCGTCGGGCGACGTCTTCGATGTAGGGGTTGAGGCCGCGGTTTTCGTGGACCACCACCACCGCCGGCAGCTTGCCCGTGGCCTTGGCTGGGCGCACCAGGTAGCCGCGCACCGTTCCGTTGCCTTTGGGCGATGGGTAGGTGATGTAGTCGGCGACGATGTCCGGGTCGGTGAATTTCACCTGCTCAGCCAGCGCGTAGTTGGGGCTCAGCGCAGCCAGCAAGGCCGAAGCGGTGAGGCCGCCAAAGGTGAACAGCGCAGCGCGGTCGAGAAATTCGCGGCGGTTGATCTTGCCGTGGGCGTAGCCGTCATAGAGTTCCAGCAGTTCGGGGGCAAAGTCTTTCGCGGTGAGACGAGTCATCGGTGCATCCTCGATTAGCGGTGGCGGTCAATGTAGCCCAGGATCAGCCCTCGCGACCATGGGCGGCGGCGGCCAATTGGCCGGTGTCGACACGCACAAAGATCGAATCGCCGATGGCGGTCAGCACGTCACCGGCGTACACCTCGCAGATCACGCGGGTCTTGCGTCCCACGTCACCGTCGACCCGCGCGCGCAGGGTGAGGGGGATGCCCATGGGCGTCGGCTTGATGAATTTGATGCCCAGGTTGCCGGTGACGCAGTCGATGCGCGGCAGGCTGCCGGGTTCGCGCGCTTCGGCGCGGTAGTGGTAGGCCATGGCGGTCCAGTTGGAGTGGCAGTCCACCAGCATGGCGATCAGGCCGCCGTAGACCAGGTCGGGCCAGCCGCTGTAGTGGGCCTCGGGCAGGTGCTCGGCGACCAGGTGGATACCGTCCGCGTCCCAGCGGCTCTTGATGTGCAGGCCGTGGGGGTTGCTGGCGCCGCAGCCGTAGCAGATGCCTTCCGGCGCGGTGATGTCCTGGAGTGAGGGGGCGTGCATGCAACGTCCTTATTATGGGTGGGGCGACTACTCTGTTTAGCAGGACAAACGCCCGAATGGAATAAATCCCTGGTATGGCGTGTTAGTTCAGTACCTGTGTCCTTTCCTTTGCGGAGCGTTGCATGAAACGTCTTATGTCCCCGGTCACCGTACTGGCCTTGATCCTTGCGTATGGTTCCAGCGCCCAGGCGGTGGAGTACAAGGACGTCAACCGCACCGCCAGCCAGATCAGCTTCACCTACAAGCAATTGGGGCAGCGGGTGTACGGTACGTTCAGCGAGTTTGAAGGCACCTTGACCTTCGACACGCAAAAGCCGGAGACCGGGCATGCCTTGCTCAAGATTCAGCTGGCCAGCATCGACGCGGGTAGCCCGGACGCGAATGACGAGCTGCAACGCGCGTCCTGGTTTGATACCGCGACCTTTCCGGTGGGTGTGTACGAGTCCACCGGTGTCAAAGCCTTGGGCGACAACCGCTACACGATCAGCGGCAACCTGACCATCAAGGGCACCACGCGTCCGGTGGACGTGGATGTGGTGCTCAAGGAGCAGAGCGGCATTGGTGTGTTCGACGGTGAGTTCGTCCTCAAGCGCGGCGACTTCAAGATCGGCGAGGGTGAGTGGGCCGGCAACAGCGTGGTGTCCAACGACATCAACATCAAGTTCAAGATGGTCGCGCCGCAGCGTTAACGGGCGAACTTCTTTGCGCCGGCCACGCAGCCGATCACCGCGACCGTCACCAGCACCATGCCCAGGCTGACCTGCTCATGCAGCAGGCCCGCCGCCAGCGCCAGGCCGAAAAACGGTTGCAGCAACTGCAACTGGCCGACGGCGGCAATGCCACCCTGGGCCAGGCCGCGATACCAGAACACAAAGCCGATCAACATGCTGAACAGCGACACGTAGCCCAGGCTCAACCAGGCGGGCAGGCTGATGCCGCTGAAGGTCGACGGCGCGAGCATCAGGCTCAACGGCACCACCACCGGTATCGACACCACCAGCGCCCAGCAGATCACCTGCCAACCGCCCAGGCTGCGCGAGAGCTTGGCGCCTTCGGCATAACCCAGGCCGCACACCAGCACCGCCAGCAGCATCAACAGATCGCCGGCCGGTGCGGCGCTCAAGCCTTGGGCCACGGCATAACCCATCACCAACCCACTGCCCACAATCGAGAACAACCAGAACACCGGACGCGGCCGCTCGCCGCCGCGCAACACGCCAAACACTGCGGTGGCCAGAGGCAGCAGGCCGATGAATACGATGGAGTGGGCCGAGGTCACGTATTGCAGCGCCAGGGCGGTGAGCAAGGGAAAGCCGATTACCACGCCCAGGGCGACAATCGCCAGCGGCACCCACTGATTGCGCGCGGGGCGTTTTTCCTTGAACAGCCACAGCAGGATCACGCCAAGGAAGGCGGCGATCGCGGCACGGACCATGGTGAGAAACACCGGGTCGAATTCCATCACGGCCAATCGGGTGGCGGGCAATGAGCCGCTGAAAATCACCACGCCAATAAAGCCGTTGATCCAGCCCTGGGTGCTGGTGTCCAGGGTGTTGAGGGGGGATGTACGTTCCATGAGGGAGTGCCCGTAGCCGGAGGGGTTGCGTTCTGGCCATCCTAGGGGTGAGCATTAGGACAATCAAAAAATTGTCATGGATACATCCCAATGCCGCGCGCCCGCTACAAGTCCCTGGTCGATACCTTTGCCCAAGCCATCCGCAGCGGCAACATGCCGCCCGGCACGCGGCTGCCGACGCATCGTCAATTGGCCGCCGACCACGGCCTGGCATTGGTCACTGCCAGCCGCGTATACACCGAGCTTGAAGCCATGGGCCTGGTCAGCGGCGAAACTGGGCGCGGCACCTTCGTACGCGAGATCTCGCTGCCGCCAGGGCAGGGCAGTGGGCAGATGACGGTGACGGCGGGCATGCTCGACCTCAATTTCAATTACCCCTCGTTGCCGGGCCAGGCGGAGCTGTTGCGCACGGCGTTGCGCCAATTGGCGCTGTCCGGTGACCTCGAAGCACTGTTGCGTTACCAGCCCCACGCCGGGCGCCTGCATGAGCGCGCAGCCTTTGCGCGGCATTTGCTCAGTCGCGGGCTCAGTGTCGACGCCGAGCAGGTGCTGCTGGTCAGCGGCGCCCAGCATGGCCTGGCGGTGACGATGATGGCGCTGCTCAAACCCGGCGATGTGATCGCGGTGGACGCGTTGACCTATTCGGGGTTCAAGGTATTGGCCGAGACCCTGCACCTGGAAATTGTCGCGATCCCGGTGACGCCGACCGGCCCGGATTTGGAGGCCTTGCAAAACCTGTGTCGCAAGCGGCCGGTGCGTGCCGTGTACAGCATGCCGACTCTGCACAATCCCCTCGGTTGGGTGATGGCTCTGTCCCAGCGCGAACGGCTGGTGTCCATTGCCCGTCAGCACAATCTGATGATCATTGAAGACGCGGCCTACGCGTTCCTCGCTGAAGACGCACCGCCACCGGTGGCGACGCTGGCGCCAGAACGCACGGTTTACGTGGGCGGGCTGTCGAAAAGTGTCGCGACCGGCCTGCGCGTGGGGTTTATCGCGGCGCCGATGGAATGGGTAAAGATGCTGGAGCGCACCATCATGGCCACCACCTGGAATGTGCCCGGTGTGATGAGCGCCATAGCGGTGGCCTGGCTGGAGGACGGCACGGTGGCGCAGCTTGAGGCGCAAAAGCGCGAGGATGCCCAGGCGAGACAGGCCCTGGCGGCTCAGGTGTTCATAGGGCTGACCACGATCAGCCATCCCTCGTCCTACTTCTTGTGGCTACCCCTGGCGGAAGACGCCCGGGCCGATCAGATCGCCATGGCCTTGCAGCGTGACAACATTGCCGTGTCGACCGCTGAGCCGTTTGCCGTCTCGGCGCATGTCCCGCATGCGTTGCGATTGGCCTTGGGTTCGGTGCCGATCTCGGCACTGCACGAAGCGTTGCTCAAGGTGCGCAAGGTGGTGGCGTGGTGAGCCGGTTTCAGCGGCTCACCGCAAGGTATCAGTACTTGTAGGCCTGACGTCCGATCAGCAGCCATTTGCCTTTTTGCTTCTGCCAGACCTGGAAGTTGTCGATGTCGGTAGGCACTTCAACACCGCTGTTCACGGCCAGGGCGTGGAAGTGGTTGCGTACCAGCGCGGTGTCGCCTTGCAGGGTGATGGTCTGGTTTTGCATTTCCAGGGTCTTGAAGGCGCTGGTATGGGTTTCCAGATCAGCGATGAATTGGTCTTTGTTCTGCACCTTACCGCTGGAGTGGCCGTAGGTGAGCTTGTCGGCCGTCAGCGCGTGAAGCTGCTTGAGGTCTAGGTGCAGCATGGCTTGGGTCAGTTGGTCGACCGCTTGGGCCACATCCTTTTCGGCTGGGGCAGGCGCGGCTGCGACGTAACCGGTGAACAGGCACAGAAAACCGATCAGCACTTTGACGTTTTGCATGGGTGTTTCCTTATTGTTGTGGGGGGCTGGCACGACAGCTTAAGTCGTCGTACAACCATGCAATATTTCGGGTGAGGAAGGAAAGTGAAATTTCGAAATATCTTGAAAAGATTAGACTTAAAGGCGTTATAAACCACAGGTCAACTTATACGATGTCTCAACACGCTGATCGAATCATGCCTCGCTTCCTGTGCAAGTAGCACATCGCTATGCTACTGCCGAAACCTGACACTGCCCGAGAGACAAAATGGATTTTGACTGGCACAGCGAGACCCTCACCCGCGCCACTCCGGTAACCCCGCACTACAAAAACACTCAAAACGTACGCCGCTTCATGCTTGAGCACTGCGGCCCAGGGTTCAGGTTCGACCGGCCATTCATGGCCTGGATTCGCAACGAGGTGCCCAAGACCCTGGGCGATGTGGTGGAGGAGTGGCAACGCCGAAACGATGCCGTTGGCAACGTCGACGGCGGCGCAGATCGGTGATTACCCAAGGCATGGCGGTACTGATCCACTACAGCACTTACCTGGCACCGGGCCTGGCCTTGTTTGGCCTGTGGTTTGCACTTACGCCGCGGTCGCTGACGGCGCTGCGCATCTTGATTTTGCTGGCGGCGTTCGTGTTGATGCGCGATGTGATGACGCCCTTGGGCCTGTGGTCGCTGGGCAGCGAGGTGCAGCTAGGCTTCACGGCGAATACCTTTGTACTGGCAGTGTTGGGCGGTTTGTCGGTGCTGTTGGTTACGGCGCTTGTGCGGACGGCGCCTGACTTGGCGGCGCTGATCGTCTGGTCAAAGGGGCCGCGCGCTGCCGGCCTGATGATCGGGCTCGCGGTCGGCTGCTTGATCGGTGTGTCGCTGCGGTTGTACCAGGGGATCGAAGCGTCAGCGCTCCCTGGTTATTGGGTATGGCTGCCGGGCATGGTGGTGTTGGCTTATGGCGCCAATGCGTTGGAAGAGGTGCTGTTTCGCGGGTGCTTGCAGGGCTATCTGGAGCAGCATGTCACGCCGTTGCGCGCGGCACTGGGCAGTGGCGTAGCCTTCGCGGCCTGCCATGGGTTCCTGGCCTTGAGCGTGACTCAGTTGGGCTGGTCAGTATTGCTGTTCACCTTGATCGAAGGGTTGGCGTGCGCGCTGGTGCGCATGCGCTATGGCGTATTGGCGGCGACATTGACCCATGGCACGGCAATCCTGTTGATTGCCGTGCCCATGCACTGAGTTAAAGCGCCGGCGTACGTGGCGGAACCAGGCGTTTGCTGCCCGTCGCCTCATACGCCGACGCAAACCGCAGCAACGCCGAATCGTCATACGCCCGCCCGGCAAAGGTCAGGCCCACCGGCATGCCGATATCCGCCATCACGCCCATTGGCACGGTGACAGTCGGCACGCCGAGGTGGCGAATCGCGAGGTTGCCGTTGGCGACCCACACGCCGTTGCTCCAGGCGATGTCGGCAGAGGCTTCGTTCACATCGGCATCCGCCGGGCCTACATCAGCCACGGTCGGGAACAACACGGCGTCGAGACCGAGCGTGTCCATCCAGTCTTCCAAGTCGATGCGGCGGGTTTGCTCCAGGCCGCGCAGGCCGTCGGGGACCGTGCTGATCTCGTTCCACGGCGTGATACCGCGTTCGGCCATGCGCACGTATTCGTCCATGCCGGCGGCCAGATCGTCCTCACGGTTGGGCAGGGTGCCGGGGTCGTGGGGGAAGATCTTCGGCCCGTCCACATCCGCCAGGCGGTTGAGGGCCGGGTCGTTGTTGGCGCGCAGGAAATCATCGAAGGCCCAGGCCGACAGTTCCCACAGTTCATCGTGGAGGAACTCTTTGGAGACCAGTCCACGGGTGAACACGGTGGGTGCGCCAGGGCGGTCGCCTTCGCAGTTGGACACCAGCGGGAAGTCCACATCGATCACTTCGGCACCGGCCGCAACCAGCGCCTGGCGCGCGTCGTTCCACAGGTCTATCACGCTGGCGCGAGTGTTGATCTTCTGCCCGGTGGGGCCACCGATGCCGGGCTTTTCACTGGTGCCGGCGTCGGGGTCAGCATTGATGTACATGCGCGGCACGCCAAAGCGTTTGCCGACGAGGGATTCGGAACTCACGGCCAGTTCAGCGTAGGACGCCGGGCGCACCGAAGTGACGCTCGGGATCGGCACCCAAGGCTGCAAGCGCCAGAGGTCGCCACGGGTGTCCGGGTCTTCGGCCACCACCACATCAAGCACTTCCAGCAGGTCGGCCATGGTGCGGGCGTAAGGCACCACCACGTCCATGGTCGGCGTGAGCGGCCAGTTGCCGCGCACCGATATCACGCCACGGGACGGCGTGTAGGCACACAGGCCATTGTTGGACGCCGGGCCGCGTCCGCTGGACCAGGTTTCTTCGGCCACGCCAAATGCGGCGAAACTGGCCGCCGTCGCAGTGCCGGCGCCGTTGGACGAGCCGGAGGCAAACGGCGCCGTCAGGTAGTCGGCGTTATACGGGCTTTCAGCGCGGCCATACACACCACGCTGCATACCGCCATTGGCCATCGGCGGCATATTGGTCTTGCCCAGGCAGATGGCACCGCCGCCGCGCAGACGCTCGATGGTGAACGCGTCACGCTGGGCGACCAGGTGGGCAAACGCCGGGCTGCCGGAGGCTGCGGTCAGGCCCTTGACCAGGTAGCTGTCTTTGGCGGTGTAAGGAATGCCATCCAATGGCCCCAAGGTTTCGCCTTTGGCCCGGCGTGCGTCGGACGCCTCGGCTTCTTTCAGGGCCTCGGGGTTGCGCACTACCACGGCGTTCAAGGCGGTGGCGGTCTGCGGGCCGTCGTAGGCGTCGATCCGCGCCAGGTAGGCGTTGACCAGTTCAACGGCCGTGGTCTGGCCGGATTCAAGCGCAGCGCGCAATTGGGCAATGGAGACTTCGGTAACTTGCATCACGTTTTTTTCGCCGCCTTCAAGTGGGGGTATGGCGGCAGTCTACGGACAGATATTTCACAAAACCAGCGCGGCATAATCTGCATAAGCGTCGCGCATCACCTGCCAGGTGGCCTCGTCCGCAGGAATCAGATGTTCGATCCGCAGGGAGGTGAGGGTGATGTCCTGAGGCATGCCAAACGTGGTGAAGGTGGACAAAAAGCTCAGCTCACCCTGGCGTGAGCGCACGCGGGTCAGTACCAGCGGCGGCATGTGTGCGGGCAGTTCGGTGTTGGCCGGTGTCGGCAAACTCGCCAGTAATGCGGCCAATTCGGGATTGCCCAGCGCTTCACGGGTGGCGCGCTGCCAGGCCAGGGTGCGGATCTCCTCGGCATTGCTCAGGTGATCGCCCAGGCCGCCCGGCTGCAGCAGCGTCGTCAGCAAGTTCACGCCCTCAGCGGCATCCGGGCGGATACCCACTAATTCAAACAGCAGGCCGGTGCTGGCATTCGCCGCCAGCACTTCCCACTCGCTGCCCAGCAGGATGGCAGGGGCCGGATTGTTGGCGTGCAGCACATGGCTGACGGCTTCGCGGATCGCTGCCATGGCGGGCGAGGCGAGCGGGGTGGCGGCGTAACGCGGCGCATAGCCGGCGGCGAGGAAAACGCGGTTGCACTGCTCCAGGGGTGCCTCCAGCGTGGTCAACAGGTTGTGTAACGTGCCGGGACTCGGTTTGGCGCGACCGGTCTCGATGCAACTGAGGTGGCGCTGGGAAATGCCGGTGATCAGGGCCAGGTCGAGTTGGCTCAGCTTGGCGTGCCGGCGCAATTGGCGCAGTTGTTCGCCGGCAGTAGCAGGGTTGTCCATGGCGGAATCATGACCTCCAAGGTCATTGCGAGGGGCCGAACCTTATCACTAACGTGGGGCCTCTATCACTCCAAGGAAGACCCCATGAACAGTCGCTTTATCGCCCTGGCCGGTTTGCTCGGATTCTCGCTCTACACCCTGGTAACGATGCTGACGGCCGAGCAGTCGCTGTTGGCCTTTGGCCGCGAATTGATGTCGCGGCCGGACACTGCGCAGGTGGTGATCGACCTGTATTTGATGGCGTTGCTGGCGTGTGTATGGATGTACCGGGATGCGCGGCGACGCGGGCGCTCGGTGGTTTCGTTGCTGCCGTACTTTGTGCTGACGGCGGTGTTTGTGTCGGTGGGGCCGTTGCTTTATCTGGTGGTGAATGGGCTTTCTGTGGTGAGCGAGCAAGCTCGCTCACCACAGAAAGCCCGCTCACCCTGTTAAATTGTCAGGTCTCAAGGGTTGAGAAATGCCTGGTAATTCTCCTTGGTGATCTGCTGATAAGGAATCGTCAGCTCAGCCGTATACGGTTCCTTCTTCACCATCTTCACCGCCAGGTCAATCGAGCCCACCGCCTGGCCTTTATTGTCCTGGTACACCGTCACCAGTAACTGGCCCTTCTTGACCGCGTCCAACCCCGCTGGGCCGCCATCGCTGCCGGCCACCAGGATGTCCTTGCCCGGCTGCATCCCTGCCTGGCTGATTGCCATGGCCGCGCCGATCGCCATTTCATCGGCATTCGCCGCCACCGCATCGATTTTGCGCCCGGAGACGATCCAGTTGTTCATCAAGTCGATTGCCTTGTTGCGTTGCCACTCGGCGGTCTGCTCCTCGACGATCTTGATGTCGGGATACTCCTTGAGCACGGTCTTCACCCCCAGCGTGCGGTTGTGCGTGGCGTTGTTGGACAGCAGCCCGAGCATGATCGCCAGGTTGCCCTTGCCGCCCATTTTCTCGGCCAGGTAGCGCATTTGGATTTCACCGGCCTTGACCTCATCCGAGCCCACGTAGCCCACGCCTGCTGGCAACTGCTGGGCATCCGGGCGGCGGTTGACGTAGACCAGCGGGGTCTTGGCCTGCTGCGCGTTGGCGGTCATTTTTTGTGTGGCCGCCGTGTCCACCGGGTTGACGATAATCGCGTCCATGCCCTGGGCCGTGAAGTTCTGCACCTGGTTGAGCTGGCGCACTACATCGCCCTGGGCGTCTTCAAATTGCAGGGTCACGCCGGGCAGTGCCTTGGCGTGGGCGGCCATGTAGTCACGCATTTGCGCGAGGAAGACATCGTCGACCTGGGCGATGCTCACGCCGATACGGATATCGGCCAGCGCCCAGGGGCTGATTGCCAGGGTAAAGAGTGCCGCAAGGAGTTGCTTCTTCATGGTGGTGCTCCGTTCTTCTTGTTGTTGTTAAAACAGAGGGTTCACGCTTGGCGTTTGGCCCGCATCTGCGCTACGGCAGCGGCAAAGTCCGAAAGCGGCCAGCGTTCGTCGAGGGCTTGCTGCATCAGCTGCTGCCCGGTTTGCGGGGCCAGGCCCTTCAAAGGTGGGTCGGTGTCCAGGTTCGTGGGGAAGGAATAGCCGTCGGCGGTGCAGGCAATCACGGCGTGTACGGCCTGGGCATCCAGTGCGGTGTTATCGAGCAAGGCCGGGTACACCGCGAGCATCATGCGATCGCGGTCGAGGGCTTCCATGGGCTTGCCGAATGCCGAGGAGATCTGCAGCAGGTTGGCCATGCGCTGGCGGTCTGGCGTGCGGTTGGTGCCGGCGGCATGGAACAGCGCCGGGTTGAAGAACAGCAGGTCGCCCTTGTTCAGCGGCAGTTGCACGGCATGCTGCTGGAAGTAGTCGATGAACTCCGGGCGCCGCCATGCCAGATAGCCCAGGGCGTATTGCTGGGAAAACGGCAGCAGTTGGGTCGGGCCGGTTTCCAGCGGCATGTCCGAGTGTGCCACCGCGCCCTGTAGTGTCAGGTATTGGGACAACAGGTGCAGGGGCAGGGGAAAGCGCTCCACCACGTCATTGGTCTGGAACCCCAAGTGGTAATCACGGTGTGGTTGCTGCGCCTGGCCGCCGGGGTGCACCACGTTGACCTGGGCGGTCACCTGATAGCTCGGGCCCAGCCATGCCTCGGCGATCAAGCCCAGCAACGGGTTGGCGTAGTACTCGACAAAGGAGGCGGGCGACTCCAGCGCGGCTTTCTGCAACGAATTCCAGATGCGCCCATTGCTGCCGGCCTTGGCAAAGTGGTCGGCGGCCACCCCTTGCGCGGCCTCGTTGGCGAAAATCGCTTCGAACACCTGGCTGTGGCGGTCTACCACTTCCAGGTCTTCATAAGCGCTGCGCACCACCATCACCCCAGGCCCCTCGCGGAACAGGCGGTGCAGTTCGTTCATCGCCGTCAAACGCTCAGCATTGCGCAGGGTCTGGGCCTGATAGATCGGCACATTGTTCAGCACTTCAGAGCACAGCAGGTAATCCTCGGGATTGACCTGTTGCGCGCAAAGCTCGCTGAAATCCGCCAGGCGCACGGCCTGTTCAGTCACGAACACCGACATCACACACCTCCCAGCGCCTGATTGGGCTGCGGGCTGCCGCCGTCGGTGCAACCGACCACGCCTTGCTCCAGGTCGATCACCGAGCCGGTCATCATCCCCGACTCGCGGGACAGCAGGAATGCCACGCTACGCGCCACTTCGTCAGGCTTGAGCAGGCGCCCAAACGGTTGTACGCGTTCGGCCTTCTCCAGCCAGCCATCCTGGGCGCCGTGGTACTGGCGCTGGATATCATCTTCATGGGGCGTGTCCATCCAGCCGATATTCAAGCCATTCACGCGGATACGGTTGCGCAGCGCGCTGAACGCCACGTTCTTGGTGAGGATCGCCAGCGCGCCCTTGGACGCCGCATAGGCGCTGAGAAAGGATTGCCCGCCATGCCCGGTGACGCTCTGGATATTCACCACCGCGCCTTCCACACCGTTGCTGATCATCAGCTTCAGCGCTTCCTGCATCAGGAAGAACGGTGCCCGCACATTCACCGCCATCAGTCGATCAAACAGCTCCGGCGAGGTGTCAAGAATGGTGCCGCGGTCCGACATGCCAGCGCAGTTCACCAGCCCATGCAAGGTGCCGAAGTGGGTGCGTGCCGCGTCGACGATCGCGCGGCAATCCTCGACCTTCTCAAGGTCCGCCTCGACAAAAAACGCCTGGCAATCCAGCTGTGCCAGCAGCCGTACCTGCTCTTCGCCTTGGGCGCGACGGCGTCCGCAGATGATCAACCCGGCGGCGCCGCGCTCGGCCAGGGTGCGCGCCACCGCTGCGCCAAGGCCCTGGGTGCTGCCGGTGACGACAAAATATTGGCCGTTGAACGACGTGGCGAGATCGGTGTTAGGCATGCAGTTCTCCAGGATTTTTTGTTGTTGTTCATCGCCTGGCTCGACGCCGGGCAAAACTGAGACTAGCATTGCGAAACCTCAGTAACGCCCAAAAAACACCTCAAAAACACCTCAGGCGAAACCCCATGCTCGAACGCGCCAAACACTTCTCCATCAAGCAACTCGCCACCCAGGCAGGAGTGAGCAAAGCCACGGTCGACCGTGTGCTGCATTTGCGCGGCAGCGTGCACGCCCAGACCCGGCGGCGTATCGAGCAGGCGCTGGATGAGTTGGAGTCCCAGGAGAAAAACGGCCTGGCGGTGGGGCGCACCTTTCATGTCGACGTGATCATGCACACGCCCAAGCGCTTCAGCGCGGCCGTGCAGGCGGCGATTACCGCGCAACTGGGTAGCCTGGCGCCGTTCCGGATCGCCCCGCGTTTTCACCTGTTCGAAGAGATCGAGCCCCAGGCTATGCACGACCAGTTGCTGCGCTGCCTGGACACCGGCAGCCAGGGCGTGGTGCTCAAGGCGGCGGATGAGCCGGCGGTGAACCTGGCGGTCAAGCAACTGATCGCGGCGGGTATTCCGGTGGTGACGTTGGTCACGGACCTGCCGCAAAGCGAGCGCATCGGCTACGTCGGCATGGACAACCGTACTGCCGGCCAGACCGCCGCCTACCTGATGGCGCGCTGGCTGCCGGCGCTGCCCCAGGACGTGGCGGTGGTGATCGGCAGCGAGCTGTTCCGTGGCGAAGAAGAACGCGAGATGGGCTTTCGCGCCTGGCTGCGCGGGCGTGCTGCGCATTTGCGGGTGCTGGATGTCAGTGGCGGCTATGGGGTTTACGACCGCACCTTCGAGCGGGTTACCCAGGCGCTGCAACAGCATCCCGAATTGAAGGCGGTGTACAGCGTCGGCGGCGGCAATCGCGCGATTGTCGATGCCTTTGCCGCCCAGGGCCGGCCGCTGGAGGTCTTTATCGGCCACGACCTCGACGAAGAAAACCGCCAGTTGCTGCGCGAAGAAAAAGTCGCGGCGATCATCGATCACAACCTGCAGATCGATGCGCGGCACCTGTTCCTGCACATCTTGCAGTACCACCGGCTATGGAAGGCCGGGCCGATTGCGCCCTCCCAGGTGCAGATCGTCACACCGTTCAACCTGCCGGATTAAGTACTCCCTCAATAACAACATCAGGAGTTCGACCATGCTGAGAATCGCCGTTCTGGGTGCCGGGCGCATCGCCAAGATCCACGCCGCCAACGTCGCCGCCCATCCCCATGCCACGCTGGTACTGGTGGCCGACCCCTGGCGCGAAGGCGTCGATGCGCTGAGCACGCAATTGGGTTGCGAGGCCGCCTACGATTGCGCCGCCGTGCTGACGCGCAAAGACATCGACGCCGTGGTGATCGGCACGCCTACCGACACGCATATCGACCTGCTCCTGGCGGCGGTGGCCGCAGGCAAGGCGGTACTGTGCGAAAAACCCATCGACCTGGATATCGCCAAGGCTCGCAGCGCCGCCCAAGCCGTGGAGCGCCAAGGCGGCAAGGTGATGCTCGGCTTCAACCGCCGCTTCGACCCCGACATGCTGCGCCTGCGCCAAGCCCTCGACGCCGGGCAGATCGGCGCGGTGCGCCAGGTCATCATCACCAGCCGCGACCCCGGCCTGGCGCCGCGTGACTACCTGGCCCATTCCGGCGGCATCCTGCGCGACATGACCATCCACGACTTCGATACCGCCCGCCACCTGCTCGGCGAAGAACCAGTGGAAGTCAGCGCCATCGCCAGCCGCCTGGTGGACCCGAGCCTGGCCGAGATCGACGACTACGACAGCGTGATGGTGCTGCTGCGCACCGCCTCCGGCAAGCAATGCCACATCAACTGCTGCCGCCAGGCGGTGTACGGCTACGACCAGCGCGTGGAAGTGTCCGGCGCCAACGGCGTGCTGCTCACCGACAACCACCGCCCGAGCACCTTGCGCCATTGGAGCGCCGAACACACCGAGGCGCTGGAGCCGTTGCAGCACTTTTTCCTGGAACGCTATGCAGATGCGTATCGCAATGAGCTGACGCAGTTCATCGATGCATTGAACAGCGGCAAGGCACTGCCCACCAGCATGCGCGATGGGCTGTATGCGTTGCATTTGGCGGACTGTGCGTTGGAGTCGGTGAAGACCGGGCGCAGCGTGGCGGTCAGTTACGACCTTTAGCCGTAGGAACTGGCGCCGGTCCGGTCGACCAGGCGAATGCTGTCGCGCCCGCCACGCTTGGTTTCATACAGCGTGGTATCGCCTTGCTCGATCAACGCCGTGAGGCTGGGTGGCGGCTGGTCGAACAGGGTGGCGCCGATGCTCAGGGTCACCGGCGCCGGCGTGGTAAAGGTCTGCGAGGCCAGTTGATGGAACTGGTCGCGCAGGCTGCTGCCCAGTTCGACGATCTGTTCGGTGGACGCCGGGTTCAGCAGGATCACGAATTCATCCCCGCCCAGGCGTGCTGCCAGCGCGCCTTGGGGCACCACACTACGAATCATCTCGCTCAAGGCAATCAGCAAACGGTCGCCAGCGGTGTGGCCGTAGAGGTCGTTGACCGACTTGAAGTTGTCGATGTCGATCAGCAGCAACGCACCGGGTTGCGCTGGCGACACCTGGGCCAGCAGGCGCGGTGCGCGCAGGTCGAGGGCGCGGCGGTTGTACAGGGCGGTCAGTGGGTCGCGGGCAGCGAGGCGGGCGATCTGTTGTTCGCGGCGGTAGCGTTCGGAACCGGTCATCGACAATGCGATCAGCATGATCGCCATGGCGCCTTCCACCAGGGAAATCTGGATGATCTCGCCTTTGAACGCGGCGAGGTCGATCAAGGTGCCAGGGATCAGCACCGACAGCGCCTTGGCCACATAGAACGCGCCATGAATCAGCAGCACATAACGCAACTGCACCGCGCCGATGCTCAGGGATTTGCCATGGGGCCGCAGCAAAAAGCTGGCGCGCAGGGTTGGCAACGCCACCAGCAGCGACTGCACCGCCAGCATGGCTTTGGACCAGGAAGGGTCGGCCGGCAGCATCAGCATGCCCAGCCAGACCACCAGCATCAGCAACCACAGCAGCGACAGCCGCGTTTGGGTGAACCGCGCTACGCCCAGCAGAAACAGGAAGTGCGCGGTCACCAACAAGCCGTTGGCGAACCAGATGCCTATCGTCAGGTAACCATTAAGGCGCAGCAGGGCCAGGGTGGAACCGACGGTGATGGTGGCGAAACCGGCGCTCCAGCACAGCAGCGAGGGTTCGCGCACGCTGCGCCATTCAACGGCCAGGTACAGGGCGGCAGCAGCTGCCAGGGCAACGGTAAGTGCCAAAATCGTAGGAGGGTCGAGCGTCATTTCTTGCCGGGTCTGCCTGGTGTGCGTTTAGAACCGGGATTGTAAGCGCACACGCAGGTTTTTCAGAGCATTCCGTGTGATGGCACACGGCCAGGCGATGATCGGCAGGTCAGGCGCCCTTGGTCGAGGGCAGCAAGATCGTTAGGATGCCCACCAGCGGCAGGAACGAACACAGCTTGTAGACGTACTCGATACCGTGGGTATCCGCGAGCAAACCGAGCAACGCTGCACCAATCCCGCTGAACCCGAACATCAGACCGAAGAAGATCCCGGCGATCATGCCCACGTTACCCGGCACCAATTCCTGGGCATACACCACGATGGCCGAGAAGGCCGACGCGATGATGAACCCGATCACCACGCTCAACACTGCCGTCCAGAACAGGTCGACGTAGGGCAGGGCCAGGGTGAACGGCGCGGCACCGAGGATGGAGAACCAGATGACTTTCTTGCGCCCGATCTTGTCGCCGATCGGGCCACCCGCGAAGGTGCCGACGGCCACGGCGCCGAGGAACAGGAACAGGTACATCTGCGAGCTTGCAACCGACAGTTGGAATTTTTCGATCAGGTAGAAGGTGAAGTAGCTGGTCAGGCTGGTCATGTACCAGTATTTGGAGAACACCAGCACGGCCAGCACCACCAAGGCAAAGGTCACGCGGCCTTTGGACAAACCATGGGTGGCTTTGCCGCCTTGCTTGAGCTTGAACAGGTTGAGGTGGTGGCGATACCAGCGGCTCAGACCGTAGAGCACCAGGATGGCGAACACGGCGAACAGCCCAAACCAGGCGATATGGCTCTGACCGTAGGGAATGATAATCGCGGCCGCCAGCAAGGGGCCGAAAGCGCTGCCGGTGTTGCCGCCGACCTGGAAGGTCGATTGCGCCAGGCCGTAGCGACCGCCCGAAGCCAAGCGCGCAACGCGGGAGGTTTCCGGGTGGAAGGTCGACGAGCCGACGCCCACCAGGCCTGCTGCGAGCAGAATCGCCGGGAAGGTGCCGACAAACGCCAGCATCAGAATGCCGATCAAGGTGCAGACCATGCCCGCCGGCAACAGCCACGGTTTGGGATGACGGTCGGTGTGATAGCCGATCCACGGTTGCAGCAGGGATGCGGTCAGCTGGAACGTCAGGGTGATCAGGCCTACCTGGGTAAATGACAGGCCGTAGTTGGCCTTGAGCATCGGGTAGATCGACGGCAGCACGGCCTGGATCAGGTCATTGATCAAATGCGCCAGGGCGCAGGCGCCGAGGACGCGCATGACCAACGGGCTGGCTTGGGGTGTGGTGGTTGCAGCGGCGGGTGACGCGGTGAGGGTCGACATGCAGGCATTCCATACAAGGCAGCTAATCAGAGGCGGCAACTTCTTAAGGTCGCCATCCATTACAAAATGATTCGGCGTTCATGCTAGATTCGTCGCGAATGCCTGTCTCGCGTAATTCGGGCGGCAACCATCGCAAAAAGGGCGAAATGATCAAACCACTGAACGAATTCCTCCAGGAAATCAACGAAGGCGCCTGGGCGGTCATCAGTTCCGCCACGGATTACCCGGAAAACTGGGTGATCCCCGACCACAGCCACGAAAAGCACCAACTGCTCTACGCCATCGAAGGCGTGATGGTGGTGTACTCGGCGCTCAACCAATGGACGGTGCCGCCCAATCGCGGGATCTGGATGCCCGCCGGGCAGGTGCATTCCCTGCGGTGCGTGGGCACGTTGAAGATGCGCAGCGTGTTTGTGCGCCCGGATCGCTTCCCAAACATGCCGGGCGAGCCGAAAACGGTGAGTATCTCGCCGTTGCTGAGCGAGCTGATCAAGGCTTCAGTCAGCCTGAAACCACCCTATGCCGAGGATTCACGGGATGCGCGGATCATGCACCTGATCCTCGACGAACTGGCCATCCTACCGGCCCTGCCATTGTCCTTGCCGCAACCTTCCGACCCGCGCTTGCAGCGCATCTGCCTCGCGTTGCAGGAAGAGCCCGGCGATGCCTCCACGGTCGCCCACTGGAGCGAGCGCTTGAATCTGGACCAGAAAACCATCCAGCGCCTGTTCCGCAAGGAAACCGGCATGACCTTCGGCCAGTGGCGCCAGCAGGCGCGGCTGCTGCTGGCCTTGGAGAGGATTGCGGTGGGGGAGAAGGTGATCGATATCGCCCTGGAGCTGGGTTATGAAAGCCCGAGCGCCTTTACCAGCATGTTCAAGAAACAGTTCGGCAAGACGCCGAGTCATTTCTTCAGGTAGGGCTACTGATCCGTGGAGGTCAGGTTGGCGTAGAAAATACAGCCGATCAGCCGTGCGAACAGGCTGAGGGTTTCCGGCAGGTTGGGGTCGTCAAACAGCATGGCGCGCGAGTCCAGCGCACACAACGCGCCGTACAAACGGCCATCGGGCAGAAAGATTGGTGCACCGGCGTAGCTTTCGATCTCGTATTGCTTGACCACCGGGCGCGTGGCAAAACGGCCGTTCTTGCTGATTTCGGGGATGAACAGCGCCTGGGGATTGATGCAGAACTCGCTGCACAGAGTGGTTTCCAGGTCGAGTACATCGTGGACGTTGATGCCCATTTGCAGCGGGTCGTAAACTGAGCACACCACCCATTCCAGGTCGGTGAACTTGGCGATACCGGCGAAGCGCATCCCGGTCAGGCGCGTGACCAGGTGCAGGATGCTGGTGGTGGCTTCGATTTCGGCGATGGCGGCGCGTTCATCTGCGCTGAGTAACGAGGCTGCGGTAACGCTTGGAACCATACGTGAACACTCCTATGGCGTGGCGGCCTCGGCCGCCACGCAGGGTCAGGGCTTAGTTGATACGGGGATGCTGCTCGACCAGGTTTTTGCGCTTGGCTTCCAGTTCGGCAATTTCGGCATCGATGTCTTCGATCTTCTGCTCGATATTGTCGTGGTGTTCCTGCAGCAATTCCTTGGCTTCTTCCATGTCCGAAGCGGCCGGCGCTGCGCCGCGCAGTGGCTTGTTGGCGGTTTCCTTCATGGTCAGGCCGGTGATCAGGCCGACCACGGCAAACACCATCAGGTAGTAGGCGGGCATGTACAGGTCGTTGGTGCTTTCTACCAGCCAGGCCACGGCGGTCGGGGTTACGCCGGCGATCAGCACCGACACGTTGAACGCACTGGCCAACGCGCTGTAGCGCAGGTGCGTCGGGAACATGGCGGGCAACGTCGAAGCCATCACGCCGATGAAGAAGTTGAGGATCACGGCGAGGATCAGCAGGCCCGCGAAGATCAGGCCGATCTTGCCGCTGGTGATCAACATGAACGCCGGGATGGACAGGAACAGCAGGCCGATACTGCCAGCGATGATGAACGGCTTACGGCCGATCTTATCGCTGATAAAACCAATGAACGGCTGCACGAACAGCATGCCGACCATGATCGCGATGATGATCAGCACGCCGCTGTTTTCTTTGTAGTGCAGGTTGTGCGACAGGTAGCTCGGCATGTAGGTGAGCAGCATGTAGTAGGTCACGTTGGTCGCCGCCACGATGCCGATGCAGGTCAGCAGGCTGCGCCAGTGCTTGGTCGCCACTTCCTTGAACGAAACTTTCGGGCCGTGGGTCAGGCCTTCGCGGTCGCCTTGCTCCATTTTGTCCATGTGCTGCTGGAAGGCTGGGGTTTCCTCCAACGCATGACGCAGGTACAGGCCGATAATGCCCAGGGGCAGGGCGAGGAAGAACGGCAGGCGCCAGCCCCATGACTCAAAGTCGGCTTCGCCCAAAATGCTTGAGATCAGCACCACCACGCCCGCGCCCAGCACGAAGCCGGCGATGGAACCGAAGTCCAGCCAACTGCCGAGGAAGCCGCGCTTGCGGTCCGGGGCGTATTCGGCGACGAAGATCGAGGCACCGGTGTATTCGCCACCCACCGAGAAACCCTGGGCCATTTTGCACAGCAACAACAAAATCGGTGCCCATATGCCAATCGAGGCATAGGACGGGATCAGGCCGATGGCAAAAGTGCTCAAGGACATGATCACGATGGTCGCGGCGAGGACCTTTTGCCGCCCGTATTTATCGCCCAGTGCGCCGAAGAACAGGCCACCCAGGGGACGGATCAGAAATGGCACCGAGAACGTACCGAGTGCAGCGATCATTTGTACGCTGGGCGAGGCGTCGGGGAAGAACACCTTGCCGAGCACATAGGCGACAAAGCCGTAGACGCCAAAGTCGAACCACTCCATGGCATTACCCAGGGCGGCGGCGGTGATTGCCTTGCGCACCTTGGTGTCGTCGACAATGGTGATGTCTTTCAATCCGATGGGCTTGACGCTTTTCTTACGTAATTTCATGCGGGACACTCTAAAGCAGAACAGGGGAGGTGCCATCGTTGCGATGGCACCGCTCTGTCAGTTCAGATACAAGCGGACATGAAATAATTCACCACTATTTGTGTTTTTTTGCAGATGGCTTGAACTTTACAGATTCACAGGGGAGTAATTCGCATGTCCGCCGTCGCCTCACGTTTGACCTACCGCCGACCACACGCGAGTGACGTGCAGCGATTGTTCGCGATCTACGGCGATCCGCAGACCAATCTGTTCAACCCCGCCGGCCCGCTGGCCAGCCTGGAGGTTGCGCAACGCCTGCTCGATCACTGGCTTGCACAGTGGGCATCCCAAGGCTACGGCTGGTGGGCGATCGCACGCGTCGAAGCGCCGGATCACATCATCGGCTTTGGCGGCATCGCGCCGATGGACTACCTGACCCAAAGACGCATCAACCTGGGTTACCGGTTTGCGGTGCAAGCCTGGGGGCAGGGCTACGCCACCGAGTTGGGCCGTGATGCATTAAAGCTGGCCTTCGAAACACTTGGCTTGCCCGAAGTGTTCGGGTTGGTACGGCCGGATCACGCGGCATCCATTCGCGTGCTGGAAAAGATTGGCATGCAGCCTTTCGGTACGCTCGATGATGTGCCGGGCAAGGCACCCAGCCTGGTACTACGCGCCCGTCATCCTACAACTACTTTTGCCTGACACTTCACATACCCGTGCAATACCTCGATAAACGGCAATCTTTCAGATTGACAGCGTTCTGGCGTCCCGATATAAAAGTGACAGTTGTACGACGACATATGACGTTACATATGTCCTACCTAACAAAAATAAAAAGTGATGCCATGAACTTGAACGAGCCCATCAACGCACACCGCGTTGGCCAAGCGGTAGGCAACTATCGCTGGACCATCTGCGCGATGCTGTTTTTCGCGACCACCGTCAACTACCTTGATCGCCAGGTGCTCAGCTTGCTGGCGCCGCAGCTGTCTACGCAATTTGGCTGGAGCAACACCGACTACGCGAACATTGCGGCGGTGTTCCAGTTTGTCTACGCGATCTCCATGTTGTTTGCCGGGCGCTTTGTCGACAAGATCGGCACCAAGGCGGCCTATGTAGTGGCGATTGGCATTTGGTCCACGGGCGCCATCATGCATGCGTTCTCGGTGCCGATGGGCGAGGGCATCGCGGCCATCAGCGGGGCGATTGGCCTGGCGGTGATCCCGGTGTCGATTGCCGGCTTCATGCTGTCCCGTGCGGTACTGGCGATTGGTGAGGCGGGCAACTTCCCGATTGCGATCAAGGCGACCGCCGAATACTTCCCGAAGAAAGAGCGCTCGCTGGCCACCGGTATCTTCAACTCCGGCGCCAACGTCGGTGCAATCCTGGCACCGATCTGCGTGCCGTTGATTGCCGGTTTGTGGGGGTGGGAAGCGGCGTTTATCGTGATTGGCGGGTTGGGTTTCGTGTGGGTGGCGGTGTGGATCGCGCTCTACAAGAAACCGGATGAGCAAAAACGCCTGTCGCCTGAAGAACTGGCGTATATCCGCAGCGACCAGACGGTGCAGCCTTTCACCCCTGCACCTGCTGGCGCCGTGGAGAAGAAAGTTTCGTGGTTCAAGCTGCTCACTTATCCCCAGACCTGGGCGTTTGCCTTCGGCAAGTTCATGACCGACGGCGTGTGGTGGTTCTTCCTGTTCTGGCTGCCCACTTACTTGGCGGCGCAATACGGCATGAAAGGCGCCGATATCGTCATGCCGCTGGCGGTGCTGTACAGCATGACCATGGTGGGCAGTATCGGCGGCGGCTGGTTCCCCAGCTACTTCATGGCACGCGGCGATGCGCCCTACGATGGCCGCATGAAAGCCATGCTGGTGATCGCGCTGTTCCCGCTGGTGGTGTTGCTGGCGCAGCCATTGGGCTATATCAGCTTCTGGGTGCCGGTATTGCTGATCGGCGTGGGCGCCTCGGCGCACCAGGCGTGGTCATGCAACATCTTCACCACCGTGTCGGACATGTTCCCGCAGAAAACCGTGGCCTCGGTGGTCGGTATCGGCGGCATGGCCGGCGGCCTGGGTGGCGTGGTCATGACCAAGATCGGCGGTTGGGTGTTCGACTACTACAAGTCCGTCGGCGACATCCACACCGGCTACATGATCATGTTCGCCATCTGCGCGCTGGCGTACCTGGTGGCCTGGAGCGTGATGAAGACGCTGGTGCCGCGTCACAAGGAAATCACTGACCTGTAAGGTCCAACGTCCCGCGCCGCAACGGCGCGGGACCGCTTTACAGCGTGAGCGCCCAGGTCTGGCTGACCAGGGATTTGCCGAAGCTGTCTATGGTTTCTTCCTCGATCAACTCGAACCCGGCTTTCTGATAAAGCCTGCGCGCATCGCTGAGGATGTCCACTGTCCACAGCTGCATGCGTTGGTAGCCGACCTGCCGGGCAAAACGTACGCACTCATCCACCAGCCGTTGGCCGATGCCCATGCCGCGCGCACTGGCGTCCACGTAGAGCATGCGCAGCTGGGCCGTGTTGTCGCCGTGGCGGATCACGAACACCGAGCCCACCACGTCGCCGTCCTTTTCCGCGATCCAGCAACGCTCGCAGGTTGGATCAAACGCCCTCAGGTACTTGGCGACCGTCTCCGCTACTAATGCTTCGAACTCCCAGTTCCAACCATATTCACGGGCATACAACGCGGTCTGTTGTTGCACCACCACGCCCATGTCGCCTGGCTGCGGGTCGCGTAGCAGATAGCTGGGCGTCGTGCCTTGCAGCAGGGCCTGGATGCGCTTCATGGCGTCGGTGAGTTGCCGCTGTTGGGGTTCCGGCAGGTTGTCGAGCAGGGCGATGACTTCGCTTTGGGTCTGCTGTTCCAGGGGCGCCAGCACTGCACGGCCATGGTCGGTGAGGTGCAGTTGCACCGCGCGGGCGTCGGTGGCGGAGCGGACTTTCTGGATCAGGCCCTTCTTTTCGAAACCACTGGTCAATCGGCTCAGGTAACCCGCGTCGAGGCTGAGCATCTGGCACAGGTCGGCGCTGGTGAGATCGCCACGGGTAGACAACTCGTACATCACGCGGATTTCGGTGAGCGAGTAGTCGCTTTGCAGCAGGTGTTCCTGCAGCACGCCGATCTGGTGGGTGTAGAAGCGATTGAAGCCGCGCACGATGCCAGCGCGTTCGACAAGCAGGGGAGTGGACATGCGGGAATGCTCGAATGGTTGCCTGAAGCAATTATATTGTTGCTTCAGGCAACCATGTCAAACATTTTGCTTAGCGGTTACGCGTCACCCGCCAAAGGGTATTGGCCAGGTCATCGGCAATGATCAGCGCACCTTTGGGGTCCACCGTTACACCGACTGGGCGCCCACGGGTCTTGCCGTCGTCACCCCGAAAGCCGGTGGCAAAGTCGATCGGCTCACCGGACGGCTTGCCATTGCTGAACGGCACGAAGATCACCTTGTAGCCCACCGGGTTGTCGCGGTTCCAACTGCCGTGCTCACCGACGAATACGCCATCAGCGAACTGCTCGCCCATTTCGGGGATGGAGAAGTCCACGCCGAGCGCTGCCACATGGGAGCCCAGGCTGTAATCCGGCTTGATCGCGGCGGCGACCTTGGCCGGGTTCTGCGGTTGGGCGCGCGGGTCGACATTCTGGCCCCAGTAGCTGTAGGGCCAGCCGTAGAACGCACCTTCACGCACCGAGGTCAGGTAGTCCGGCACCAGGTCGGGGCCCAGTTCGTCGCGTTCGTTGACCACGGTCCACAGTTGCCCGGTGTCCGGTTGGATGGTCAGCGCCGTCGGGTTACGCAGGCCTGTGGCATACGGCTTGTGCGCGCCGGTGGCGGCGTCGATCTGCCAGACCATCGCGCGGTCGATCTCCACTTCCATGCCCCGTTCGGTCACGTTGCTGTTGGAGCCGATACCCACGTAAAGCTGGCTGCCGTCGGCACTCACCGCCAGGGACTTGGTCCAGTGGTGGTTGATCTGCGCCGGCAGGTCCGTGACTTTGGTGGGCGGGCCAGCGGCCTTGGTCTGGCCGTCGGCGTAGTCGAAACTCACCAGCGCATCCTGGTTGGCCACGTAGAGCTTGCCGTTGGCAAACGCCAGGCCGTACGGCGCGTTGAGGTTGTCGGCGAACACCGTCTTGAGTTCATAGGTGCCGTCGCCGTCGGCGTCACGCAGCAAGGTCAGGCGGTTGCCGCCCTTGACCTTGGTGTTGCCCTCGGCCTTGATCAGGCTGGCGATCACATCCTTGGGTTTGAGCTTGGCCGCGCTGCCGCCACGGCCTTCGGCGACGAGGATGTCACCGTTGGGCAGCACCAGGGTCTGGCGCGGGATCGCGAGGTCAGTGGCAATCGCCGTGACGCTGTAGCCTTGCGGCACCTTAGGTTTCTGATCGCCCCAGGGTGCGGGCTCGGCAATCTTCATGCTCGGCAACAGGCTGCTTTGTTGTTCCGGCAGCTTGGGGTCGGGGCCACGGGCCTGGGTCTTGTCGCCTTCACCGCCGCAGGCGGTGAGCAGCAGGGCGGCGCTCAATAGCGTCAATGTGCTCGACGTTTTCATTTAACACCTCCCGCGCGCAGGCCGGTCCAAGTGGCCGCCAGCGTCAGCAGCAAGACAATCGCCGACAGGATCAAGCCGCCGGGCATCGACGCGTAGGCGTCCTTGGCGTGTTGGAAGGCATTGACCAGGCCGAGTATCCAGGTGGCCAACAGCAGTAGGACATAACGCGTGGGTTGCCCGGCCTTGCGCTCGGCACGGAGCAGGTTGACCAGCGCAAACAAAAACGCGAAGCCGGCGAACACCAGCGCGCCGGCAATCAGCCAGGCCGAGAAGTTGGCCCATTGAATCTGGTAGGTCTGGGTGTAGGCAATGTCGCTGAGCAAGGCACCGAGAAACAACGGCACGGTGCCGGCGAGCAAGGTCGCATGCAGCGGCCCTGGGCCGTATCGGTAGACGGGAAGGGTAGTCATGGGGTGGCGGCTCCTTGTTGTATAACGCCCCTGGACGGGACAGCGCATAGGAAGTGAACGCGTTGCGTGTGAGAAAGTTCAGCGTGAAACGTTTCGAAATAGTGGGAACCCTCTAGGGTCGCCTCGGCCTAACGCCGTATCATCCCGTCCTTTTCTCTCTCCAGGCGCCTCCATGACTCAACCTCGCATCGGCTTTGCGTGTCAGTACAAACATCCTGAGCGCCTGCTGTCCGCCAGTGCCTTGAAGCTGATCGAAGGCCCGTTTAACCCACGCACCACCACGTTGCGCTGGATGGACAGCGTCACCCCGCAAGTGGCCCGCGAAAAATTGATGGAAGTGGTTACGCATAACCTGGCCGCCCAGTTGCGCCTGTTGGCGTATGTGGCCGAGTTACCGCCGACCCTGCGCATGCTGCGTCTGAGCAGTGACCTGCTGCCGTTCTACAGCCACCCGAAAGTGGCCGCCGTGTACCAAGACCCGGCGCTCGAGCGCCAATTGGTAGAAGGGTTCGCCGCCATCGGCGAGTTGGCGCGTGCGTCGGATATCCGCCTGTCCTTCCACCCCGGCCAATACTGCGTGCTCGGGTCGGAGAACCCCGGCGTGGTGGAGAACAGCCTGGCCGAGTTCGAATACCACGCCGACATGATCCGCATGATGGGCTACGGCCGTCGCTTCCAGGACCTCAAGTGCAACGTGCACATCGCCGGCCGCCTTGGCGTGGAAGGCACCCGTGCGGTGTGGTCGCGCCTGTCGGAGGTGGCGCGCAACTGCATCACGTTCGAGAACGACGAGAAAACCTACGGCCTCGACCATTGCCTGCAAGTCGCTGACCTGGCGCCAGTGGTGTTGGACATCCATCACTGCTGGATCAACGAAAACGACTATATCGACCCCCACTCGGAACGCGTCGCCCGCGTGATTGAAAGCTGGCGCGGCGTGCGTCCGACTATGCATTACTCCCAGCCCCAGGGGAACTTGCAGGAGCTGGGTTTCGACGCCGAGCACAAGCTTGAAATGGATGCGTTGTTGCAGGTGGTGTCCAAGCGCGACCTCTACGCCCACAGCGCCCAGATGTGGAACCGCTGGACCAACGACTACGCACTGCAGTTTCTCGACCGCTTCGACATCATGCTTGAAGCCAAGGACAAGAACGTCGCCAGCCTGGCGTTCTATGAACACTGGAAGCGGCACAGTGCCTGAGTCGCGTCAGCCTTTGCCGGCCAGCGGAATGACCAGGGACAGCCACATGTTCCAGCCGTCCGGGCGGTTCTTGGCGTCGAATTCGTAGTAGCCCTTGATATTGGCGTACCACAGCTCATCACCCACCTTGAAGAAGTGCCCGGCCTGGGGCCCGATCCCGGCCACGCGCGACTTGAAATCCCCCAGCACCGCGCCGCTGCCACTGTCGCCGGTGACTTGTCGGAAGTAATAACCCACCAGTCCGGCGTGGGTCTGCGCGGTGAAGAAGTGCGAGGCGCTGAGGTCGATGTGTGCATCGATGCCGTTCTGGTAGTGGGTGTCGCGGTTTTCCCAGTTATAGGTCACGCCCGCCACGGCGGAGAACTCGTTGGTCTTGTCAAAAAAGGTGTAGCCGCCGCCGGCATCCAGGGCGGCATGGCCCAGGCCGATATTGACCAGGCGATCCGGGTCATAGGCGCCCACGGGCAGGTTGCCCATGGAATAAGCCATGAAGTTGTGCACGCCGTGGTTCCACTTCAGCGTTCCGAGCAGATACAGATCGCTGGCACCTTTGAGGGCATCGTTGGTACCGCCGGAAAACGAGCGCCCGCGTGGGCCGGTCACGGTGGCATCGACACTCGCCTCGGAACGCCCCACGGCCGCCACCGCCGAAATCGCCGCCTGGGCACCGCCCAATACCGGCGTGGCGAAGGTGTAGGTCGGGCTGGCAAACAACAGGTCGGCCTTGGCATCCAGCCCCACCACCGTGCGCCCGCCGCGCGGGGTGGCTGAGTGCCGACCGTCGCTGGCATTCACATGGTAGTAAACCAGCGGCAGGCTCCAGCCCGGCGTGGTCGGCGCAGCGGCGAGGGCACCGAACTGGCCGGGCAGCCAGAAGCTGATACCGCCGTCGTCGGCCTGCGCCATCGCGATGGGCAGCAGGGTGAGCAGGCTTAAAACGCGGGTCGTTGGGTTCATAGGACTTCCTATCCAATTGGCCATACTGTGCGTGCTGTCAGGGGCCGCTTGAGCATAGTCCAAGGATTGAAGGTCGTTGCGCCGTCAGCCCCTTGCCCGTCATGCTTGCCGGTCTGACTCAAGGAAACAGTGCCCCGTGAATTCATCGCAACCTACTGGTGTCGACGCCCAAGGATTTGTCCTGGCCGTAACCGATTTTCCTCTGCAGCCTGAGTTTCAGCCGTTGCTCAGCGATGTTTGCGCCACCCTTTCACCGGCGCAGTGGGGGCTGGACGGCATTTATGTGTATGGCAGTGTCGCCAGGGCGCAGGCCATTTCTGGTGAATCCGACCTGGATCTCACGCTGGTATTTCGTGAACCGCCTCAACCTGAATTGCTTGAACCGCTGGAACTGACGCGCCTGGCCCTGGAACAGCGGCATCCGGAAGTGACGAAGATCGACTTCGATATCGGTCATTGCGCGCAGGTGCTGTCACCTGAGAACAAAGATCGTTGGGGTTTCTGGCTCAAACACCATTGCCGTTGCGTGTGGGGCAATGATCTTTCGGCGTATTTCGACGCGTTCCGCCCATCCCGTGAGATTGTCTGGGCGCTGAACGGTGACTTCGAAGCGGTGCTCAAGGGCTATCTCTTGCGCATCGAGCTAGCCGGCGCTGATGAAGCGCGTCTGCGTTTGCAGCGTGAAGCATCGCGCAAGCTGGTGCGCTCAACGCAGCTGTTTTGCCCGGTCCAGGCTTTGATGTGGCCGCAATCGCTTGAGGACTACGTCAAGCTGTTCCTCCAGCATTACCCGGCGATGGTTGCCCAACTCGCGTTCTTTTTGTTCGAGGCACGCAACCCCAGCGCGGAGGGCGAGAAATTCTCCGTTCGACTTCACGCCTTTCTCGACTGGATGGTTTCCCAACAAAAATAGATAGGTATATTGGCGCTAAACTGCTGATTGCATACGCCAAGCCTATGGAAACGCCATGATCAACTTCCGCCTCATCCGCCACCTCTGGCTGTTCCTCGCCGTCGCCGAAGAACAGAACTTCGGCCGCGCCGCCAAGCGCCTTGGCATGTCGCAGCCGCCGTTGAGCGAGCAGATCCAGGTGCTGGAACAAGCGCTCAAGGTCCAGCTGTTCGAACGCTCCCGGCGGGGCGCCAAGTTGACCCCGGTGGGCGCGGCGATCCTGCCAGCGGTGCGCAAGTTCGCCGAGCAGCTTGAGCGCCTGGAACTGGCGGTGGAAGAGGCGGTGGCGGGGCAGTCGGGCATGCTGACCATCGGCGCGATTTCAACGGCGATGTTTGATGTGTTGCCGGGCCTGATCGATCAACTTAAGCAGCAGTATCCGCACCTCACCGTGTCGGTGCGCGAGATCGACAGCGTCGAGGCGCTGCCGGCGCTGGAAGCGGGGGATATCGACCTGGCCTTCGCCCGGTTGGACGGCGACTTGGGCCCGGCGATCCAGTCGTTGCCGGTGCGCGAAGATCGCTTGATGGTGGCGTTGCCAAGCGATCATCCGTTGGTTGCACGTTCGCGCATCAGCCTGTCGAGCCTGGCCAGCGAGCCGCTGGTGATGTTTTCGCGCAAGGTCAGCCCGGTGTATTTCGACAACCTGATCGCCACTTGCCGCGCCAGCGGGTTCTCGCCACGGGTGCTGCATGAAGTGCGCTCGGTGGCCTCGCAGATTGCGTTCGTCAGCTGTGGCCAGGGCATTGCGCTGGTGCCGGCGTCGCTGAAGAAGCTCGCGCCGGACAACGTGGTGCTGCGGCCGCTGACCCAGAAACTCAATGTGGTCACCACGGCGGTGGCCTGGAACAGTGAGCGGCCTAATCCCTTGGTGACCGAGTTGGTCGCGCAGTTCCAGGCTCATACGATTGGCGTATGACAACCTTCCGCTATCGGTCATTTACACCCTCGCCGCTAACCGCTGAAATTGGCACCTTTTCGGCCAAGGAACTCTTGCATGTCGTTCGTTCATTCCTTCATTCCACTGACCGTAGACGGCACCGCTGTGGAGATAGCGGCGATCCACCGCGACGGCGAGCGGATGCCCATCCTGTTCCTGCACGGGTTCGGCTCGACCAAGGAAGACTATGCCGATATCGTCCTGCACCCGGCGTTCGACGGGCATGCCTTTATCGCCTATGACGCGCCAGGCTGCGGTGAGAGCCAATGTGCCGACCTGGCGAGCATCAATATCCCGTTCCTGTTGGAAACCGCCTTGCAGGTGCTGGCGCAGTTCAAGGTCGAACGCTTCCACCTGGTCGGCCACTCCATGGGCGGCCTGACCGCCTTGATGTTGGCCCATCGTTTTCCGGAGCGCGTGCTGAGCTTTACCGACATTGAAGGCAATATCGCCCCCGAAGACTGCTTTCTCAGCCGCCAGATCGTGGATTTCCCGGCAGAGGATCCCGAGGCGTTTTTCAGCGCCTTCATCGCACGCACCCGCCAGGCACCCGCGTATGCCAGCGCGCTTTACTCGGCAAGCCTGCGCCACAAGGTGCGTGCCGGTGCCGTGCGCGGGATCTTCCAGTCGATGGTCGAACTCTCTGATAGCGCCGACCTGATGGGCAAGTTCCTCGGGCTACCGTGCCCCAAGATGTTCATGTACGGCGAGCAGAACGCCGGGCTTTCCTACTTGCCGCACATCCAGGCCAACGGCGTGCGCCTGGCGCCGATTGCCCAGTGCGGGCATTTCCCGATGTATTCCAACCCGGTCGCGATGTGGCAGCTGCTCGCTGACTTCCAACAGGGTGCTGTTCATCAGGGTGCGACCACGGCGGCGGTGATCTCTGTATGATCGGTTGATCAACGTATGAGAAGCCCCCATGGACACCACTCCCCACCTCATGGGGCAATCCCCTTTATGGCAACGCCTGCTGTCGGCCCAACGCGAAGCGCTGGAAATGGCGCTTGCGCGCAAAAGTCTGGATGAACTGTTGGGCTTCCTGGCACGGGCCGGGAGTGAACACCTGGGCGGGCGTTCGGCGGTGTTCCTGGTCGACCAGAACCGCGAAACCCTGCTGTACGGTGCCTCTTCCGGCCTGGATGCCGGTTACATCACCGCGATTCATGGCTTCGAGATCGGCCCCCATTCGCCTTCCTGTGGCACGGCCGCCTATACCGGCGACCTGGTGATTGTCGGTGATGTGGCCAGCGACCAACTGTGGGCGCCGTTCCTGGCATTGGCCAATCAGCACGGGATTGCGGCGTGCTGGTCCAAGCCGCTCAAGGATGCCAACGGCGTGGTCCTGGGGACTTACGCGATCTACCATAACGCCCCACGTCTTCCCTCTGAGGACGACCTGGAAGCCATCGAGTTGCTGGCCCACACCGCTGCGCTGATGATCGAGCGCTCGGTGGCCGACGCCACGCTGCAAAAGACCCTAGACGCGCTGCAACGCAGTGAGTTGGCCACCCGCGAACTCAGCCATCGCGTGATGAACACTTTCCATGTGTTCGAAGGCCTGCTGTCGGCCAAGGTGCGCTCGCTGCTTGATCCCGAGGCCAGGGCCGCCACCGCTGAAGCCTTGGAGCGGATCCGCGCGATGTCCCTGGTGCATCAGAAGTTGTTCGCCCTGACCCAGCACAGCGCAGTCGACCTGGATGCATCAGGCTTCCTCGACGACCTGGTCAATGAGCTGGCCCGCGCCTTCGCCGGTGACAAGAACATGCGCCTGATCATGTCCAAGGAAGTCGGGATCACGCTGTCCGCCGAGCGTTGTGCCTCCCTGGGCCTGCTCGCGGTGGAGCTGGTGCTCAATGCCATCAAGCATGCGTTCGAGGACGGGCAGGCCGGCATCATCACGGTGACCTTGCACCGTGATGTGGAGTCAGTGGTGTTCTCGGTGCGTGACAACGGCAAGGGCTTGCCCGAAGGGACATTGGTCGGCAAACACAAGCGCTTGGGCACACGGCTTATTCATTCGTTCGTGGCCGACCTGAAGGCCGATTTGCAGGTGCAAAACCTGGCGAAGGGCGCCGAGTTTTCGGTGCGCTTCCCTTGTTCTGCCTGACCCTTAGGACTTGAAGCGTCCTACCAATCCATTCAACTCATCCGACAGGTTCGACAGCCGCCCCGAATCGTCCTGCGCCGAGTTGGCCAGGCTTTCCACCAGGCGCGCCTCGTCGTAGATCTGTTGGATATGCCGGTTGATCTCTTCGGCCACGCTGTGTTGCTCCTCTGCGGCGGCGGAGATCTGCAGGTTCTGGTCGCGGATCTCGTTGACCGAGGTCTGGATCCCTTCAAAGCTGTCCCGCGCGCTTTCGATGGAGGACACACTGGCTTTCGACAGGTCCAGGCAACTGCCCATTTTCTGCGTGACTTCCTGGGTCTTGTTTTCCAGGGTGCCGAGCAGTAGCTCGATCTCGCCGGTGGAGTCGGACGTGCGCTTGGCCAGTGCGCGCACTTCGTCGGCCACCACCGCAAAACCACGGCCTTGGTCACCGGCACGGGCAGCTTCGATGGCGGCGTTGAGCGCCAGCAGGTTGGTTTGCTCGGCAATTGCGCGGATGGTGCCGAGGATCTGGTTGATACTGCGGCTACCGGCTTCCAGTTCGACCATGGCCTGGGATGACTCGGTCAGGCGGCGTCCCAGGCGGTTGACGTTGTCGGTGGTGACTTCGATCTGCTGCTTGCCCTCGGCCACGCGGCGGTGCCCGTTCTCGGCGGACTCCGCCGCGCCGCTGCAGGAGCGTGCGACTTCGTTGGCGGTGGCGACCATTTCGTTGAACGCCGTAGAGACCAGCTCGACCGCCTCACGCTGGCGTCCGGCCGCCTCGTTCATGTTGTGCGCCACCTCGCTGTTGACCTTGGAGGCGTTCTGCAAATTGGCCGAGGCTGCGCCGATGTGCTGGATCAGTTGGCGGATCGCCGCCAGGAACTTGTTGAACCAGCCGGCCAGTTCGGCGGTTTCATCCTTGCCCTGGACCTGCAGTTCGTGGCGCAAGTCACCTTCGCCCTGGGCGATGGACTGCAAGCCGGTGCTGACCTGGCCGATGGGTTTGACGATGACCTTGGAGAACGCCGCCGCGATCAGCCCGAAGATCAGCACCAGCACCGCGACGATGATGGCGGTGAGGTAGGTCATGCGCGTGGCTTCGGCCATCACCTCACGGTGTTCGATCAGCCCGATATAGCGCCACCCCAGGCCGGGGGAGGTCCACACGTTGGCCATGTAGCGCACGCCGTCGATCACCACTTCAGTGGAGCCCTGTGCGGTGTCGGCCAACTGTGCATAGGCTGTGCCCAGGTCCTTGAGCGGCTTGAAGCTGTGGGCGGCGTTGCGCGGATCCACCAGCACCACGCCGTCCTCGACCAGCATCACGTAGCCGCTTTCGCCCAGCTTGATGCTCTTGACCAGTTCGGTGAGGTTTTTCAGCGAGACGCTGACCACGAACACGCCCTTGGCCTTGCCGTTTTCCAGCAATGCGCGTGCGGTGCCCACCAGGGCGACGTCGTCTTTGTCGTAGTAATACGCGGGGGTGCGCACGGTCTTGCCGGGGCTGGCCATGGCCGCTTTGTACCAGGGGCGGGTGCGCGGGTCGTACTTGGCCAGTTGCGGGTCATCCGGCCATTTGGCGTAGGTGCCGTCTTCCAGGCCGATGGACAGGATCGCCGCCGCCGGGTGTGTGGCGCCAAAGCGCGCGAAGCGGTCGATCACGGTTTGCGCCTCGGCGGGCATGGGCTGGCTAGCCGCGTCGGCAGGCTGGTAGTTCTTCAGCGTGTTCACGGAGGTGTATACAGGATCGGTGGCCATTTGATCGACGTTTTGCAGCGTGCCGTCGAAGAACTGGCGGATGTTGCCATCAATCTGACGGATTTCCCGGGTGCTGCCGTCGATGAACTGCTCCACCGCCTGGGTCCGCGTGTTCATGACCGAAATCACGGCCACCAGGCTTACCGGGATGAAAGCAACAGAGACAAATGCGAGTACCAGCTTATTTTTTATTTTCATCGAGACGACCATCAGCGTGAAGGGCGGCCAAATCGTCGCGCCTCTCTATCAGGATTGCGGCGATTTGCTATCACTGCTGTTTCTGCCCGGCTTCGATAAATCTTTAAGGTTTTTTGTACACAATACAAAGTGCTTATTGTTCTGTATCCAATCAATACACATCACGCAGATAACGCTTCTGCTCACTCAGCTGCCGCCAGTACTCCACGGCACCCTCGACGCCAAGCCCGCCGTGGGTTTGCGCGACTTGGCGCAAGGCCTGGTCGACATCTTTGGCCATGTGGCTGGCGTCGCCGCAGATGTACAGCCTCGCGCCGTCCTGCAACCAGCGCCACAGTTCGTCGCCCTGTTCGCGGATGCGGTCCTGCACGTAGACCTTTTGCGCCTGGTCGCGCGAGAACGCCAGGCTCAAGTGGTTGAGCAGGCCGTCGCGCTGCATGCCTTGCAGTTCGTCTTGATAGTAGAAATCGCTGGCGGCGTGCTGTTCACCGAAGAACAGCCAGTTGCGGCCCTGATGACCCAGCGCGCGACGTTCCTGCAAGAACGCGCGAAAGGGCGCGATACCGGTGCCGGGCCCGACCATGATCATCGGCACGTCGCCGTCAGTGGGCGTGCGGAAGTGTTTGGACGGCTGGATGAACAACGGCACCTCGCCGTCGCCGACCCGGTCAGCCAGGAAGGTCGAGGACACGCCTTTACGTTTGCCGTAACGCACGGCGGCCACTGTGAGGTGCACTTCCTGTGGATAGGCCTTGGCGCTGGACGCGATTGAATACAGGCGCGGTTGCAGGCGCTTGAGAGTGCCCAGCAGCTCATCCGCTGAACACTCGACGGGGTACTCCAGCAACACATCCGCCAGTTGCCGGCCCCAGAGCCAGTCATTCAGTTCGGCCTTATGTTCGGGGTTGAGCAAGTGCTTGAGGCCAGGATTGGCGCTGCGCTCCGCGATGAAAGCCAGGGTGTCGCTGCTGGGCCGGGCGATTTCGAAGTGCTGGGTCAGGGCCTGTTGCAGCGGCACATCGCCGAAGGTGTCGATGTTTACGCTGGTATGGGCGTTCAGGCGGGTGAGGTCGAGCAACTCGCTGACCAGTTCGGGGCAGTTGCGCGGCCGCACACCCAGGGCATCACCGGCTTCGTAGGTCAGCCCGGAGTCGGTCAGGTCCAGGGCAAATTGGCGGGTTTCCTTGTGGACGCTGTGCGGGTTCAGGTGTCGGTTGAGCAGCAGGCGTGAGCCGTACAGCTTGGTTTTCCCGGCGGGGGTGGCGGGCGCGACGGGCTTTGCCGGGGCCAGGGTTTGCTGGAAACGCACCAGCCAGGCATCGGCCAGTGCTTCGAATTCGGTATCGCAGTCAACGCGCTCCAGCAGGCGAGTGGCGCCCAGTTCCGACAGGCGCTGGTCGAGTTTTTTACCGTGGTTGCAGAACTGGTCGTAGTTCGGGTCGCCCAGGGCCAGCACTGCGAAGCGCAAGGATTCCAGGCGCGTCTCGGCGGTGCTGAGGCTGTGCCAGAACCCTTCGCCATTGTCCGGTGGGTCGCCGTCGCCAAAGGTGCTGCTGATCAGCGCCAGGGTGTGGGTGCTTGCCAGTTTGCTTGCCGGGAAATCCGCCATCGCGCTCAGTTCCACGGTGATGCCGGCGTCGCGCAGGCGCTGGGCAAATCGTTCGGCCAAGGCTTCGGCGTTGCCGGTTTGCGAGGCCCATAACAAGGTGACGGCTGGGGAGGGCGCTGCGTGGGATTGCGTATGGCTGTACAAACCGCCGAGCAAGCCGTTCAGCCACAGCCGCGACGCATCGGCCAGCGGTGCATTCGCGGGCAGGGTCGGCACGTCTACGGCCTGGCGTGCGGTATTGGCTTGCAAGCCGCTGAGGAAGCCGGCGAGGTAGGTACGCTCACCCTCACTCAGTGGCGGCGCGGGGAGGTTGCGGATGCCGGCGATTTCGGCGAAGGCGTCGAGGCGCGACATGGGAGTGTCCTCAGCTACGGGGGAAGGGCGGTCCAGGAATTGATGGTCGATCAGCTCGACGCGGGTCAGGGCGACAGCGCAGTGCTTGAACTCCGGCTGCAAGGAAATCGGGTCTACCGCGTCGTTGGTCACGGCGTTGATGGCCAGGTGTTCGCCGAACACATCGTTCCAGTGGAACGGCGCAAAGCAGTTGCCTGGCCGTACACGGTCGGTGACCACGGCGGGCAGTACGGCGCGGCCGCGTTGGGAGCGTATCTCGACCTGATCCTTGTGTTTGATGCCCAGCGTTGCTGCGTCTTCGGGGTGTAATTCCACGAAGGGGCCGGGGTTGAGTTTGTTCAGGGTCGCGACCTTGCCGGTCTTGGTCAGGGTGTGCCATTGGTGCTGCACGCGGCCGGTGTTGAGCACGAAGGGGAATGCGTCATCCGGCATTTCTGCGGGTGGCATATAGGGGCGGGCGAAGAACTGGGCTTTGCCGGTTTCGGTGGCGAAGACGAGGGTGCCTGTGCCCAGGTAGCGGATCGGGTTGCGGTCCGCGCCATCCTCCGATGCGCAGGGCCATTGCAGCGGCTGCTCACGCAGGCGCGGGTAGCTCGCGCCACGAATGTCGTAGCCGGTCTTGGGGTTCCAGGCGCGTTTGATTTCTTCAAACACGTCGGCGGCGGATGCATAGGTGAACGCATCGGCAAAGCCCATTTCACAGGCGACCCTGGCGATGATCTGCCAGTCGGGCAGGGTCTCGCCGGGCGCGTCGACGGCTTTTTGCATCAAGGTCAGGTTGCGCTCGGAGTTGATCATCACCCCCTCGGCCTCAGCCCACAGCGCGCCGGGCAACAGGATGTCGGCGTAGCGGTTGGTCTCGGTGTCGAGGAAGGCATCCTGGGTGATCACCAGTTCGGCGGTTTGCAGGCCTTTGATCACGGTCTGGCGGTTGGGCACGCTGGCGACCGGGTTGGTGCAGATGATCCAGCAGGCCTTGATCTGCCCGGCGGCCATCTGTTCGAACATCGCCACGGTGCCGTTGCCGGCCTGGCGCGGCAGGCTGTCGTGGGGGATCTGCCACAGCTCTTCGATAAAGGCGCGGTCGGCCTCGACCAACATCGAGCGTTGCCCCGGCAGCCCAGGGCCCATGTAACCCATTTCGCGCCCGCCCATGGCATTGGGTTGACCCGTGAGGGAAAACGGCCCGCTGCCCGGCCGGCAAATGGCGCCGGTCGCCAGGTGCAGGTTGCACAGGGCGTTGGTGTGCCAGGTGCCGTGGGTGCTCTGGTTGAGGCCCATGGTCCAGCAACTCATCCACTCGGCGGCCTGGCCGATCCAGTCGGCGGCTTGGCGGATATCGGCTTCGGCCAGGCCGGTGATGGCGGCGACGTGCTCTGGCGAATAGTCCTCCAGGAATTCCGGCATCGCCTCCCAGCCTTCGGTGAAGGCGGCGATAAAGGCTGGGTCGGTATGGCCGTTTTTGACCAGCAGGTGCAGCAGGCCATTGAGCAACGCCAGGTCGGTGCCGGGTTTGATCGGCAGGAACAGGTTGGCCTTGTCCGCCGTGGCGCTGCGCCTGGGGTCGACCACGATCAGCTTCGCCCCGGCCTTGACCCGGTCCATCAGGCGCAGGAACAGGATCGGGTGACAGTCAGCCATGTTCGCGCCGATCACGAAGAACAGCTCGGCGCGATCAAAGTCTTCATAGGACCCCGGCGGGCCGTCGGCGCCGAGGGAGAGTTTGTAGCCACTGCCGGCGCTGGCCATGCACAGCCGAGAGTTGGACTCGATGTTGGCGGTGCGGACGAAGCCCTTGGCCAATTTGTTGATCAGGTACTGGGACTCCAGCGACATCTGCCCGGACACATAGAAAGCCAATGCGTCCGGGCCGTGGGTGTCGAGGGTGTGACGCAGGCGGCGCGCGGTTTCGCGGAGGGCGTTGTCCATGCCGATGCGCACCGGGTCATTCTGCCGGGCCTGGCGTACATAGGCGTTTTCCATGCGCCCGGACTCGGCGATGGCTTGCCCGCAGGTGGTGCCCTTGGTGCACAGGCGGCCAAAGTTGGTGGGATGGGCCTTGTCGCCGATCACCTTGACCACTTTATTGTCTTGCACCTGCATGACGATGCCGCAGCCCACGCCACAATAGGGACACACACTGCGTATGCTTTGGTTGGCCATCTGAAACCTGCGTAAACAAAAAAGGCGCCTTGCAACCCTCCGTTCAGAACGGGGATTACACGGCGCCTTTGTCGTGAGAGGGCAGTCAGCGTTGACTGCTTGGTTGATGTGTTCCTAGCAAGTCACGCGCCAGGTTTTGCACGGCGGGGTTTGTTAGGTGAACTGGCGTTTTTTGGTGAATGGGCTGCTGTGGTGAAGCTTGTTGTGGTGAGCGGGCTTGCCCCGCGCTGGGCTGCGCAGCAGCCCTCTTGAGACCGAGGTGACCTGGGCGCGGGGCAAGCCCGCTCACCACAATAAAATGTTCAGCAGAGGGTGGGGCGTGCACATTTATGAAGCGGAGCGCACCAGTTGGAGGCGCTGAACAATGCGTTTGGCGGGGGTAAGCGACGACATTGGCTGTTGTAACGGGCTATCAGATGGCTTGGCACAGACCCTGCAAGCTCCCCCTCAACCCACTTCGGTCAACGACGATCGACACCAGGGGCAATAGCGGTGAATCCGGCGCAGTCGCCCGATCCGAACCCGCATAAGAACAGGCAAAGACGCCTGGAACCGCAAGGTTTCAGGCGTTTTTTTTTGCTTTTTTAAAACCGTGATGAGCGTTGTCGGGTGCTAACTATGAACCATCTCAAAACCTTGATCGTCGTCGGCAATGGCATGGTCGGCCACCACTGTGTGGCGCAATTGATCGAGCGCGGCGCGCTGGATCACTACCGTTTGCACGTGTTCAGCGAAGAGCCGATGCGCGCCTATGACCGGGTGCACCTGTCTGAATACTTCACCGGTCGCGATGCCGAGTCGCTGGCCTTGTCCGACGCCGCGTTGTACCAGACGCCAGGTGTGACCCTGCACCTCGGCGTACCGGTGCTGGAGATCGACCGCGCGCGCTGCGAAGTGATCACCGCCGACGGCTGCGTCGCCTATGACAAGCTGGTGTTGGCCACCGGTTCGTATCCGTTCGTGCCGCCTATCGAAGGCGCCGAAGGCGATTCGCGGTTGGTGTATCGCACCCTTGAGGACCTGGACGCGATTCGCAAAGCCGCCGCCAATGCACGACGCGGCGTGGTAGTGGGCGGTGGCCTGTTGGGCCTGGAAGCCGCCAACGCCCTGAAAAGCCTCGGCCTTGAAGCCCATGTGGTGGAATTCGCGCCGCGCCTGATGCCGGTGCAACTCGACGACTTTGGCGGCCTGGCGCTCAAGGCGCAGATCGAGCGGCTGGGCGTGGGCGTGCATTTGTCGCGCGCCACCCAATCCATCAGCGCGGGTGAGCAGTACCGCTACCGCATGAATTTTGCCAATGACGAGTTCCTTGAAACCGACCTGATCGTGTTCTCCGCCGGTATTCGCGCCCAGGATGCACTGGCCCGCCAGGCCGGCCTGGACATCGGCCCGCGTGGCGGCGTGGTGATCAATGACGAATGCCTGAGCATCGACCCGAACATCTACGCGATTGGCGAATGCGCGTCCTGGAACGGCAGCCTGTTCGGCCTGGTCGCGCCGGGCTATCAGATGGCCCGTGGCGTTGCCGCACTGCTGTGCGCGCAAACCGCCGAGCCGTTTGTGGGCGCCGACATGTCGACCAAACTCAAGTTGCTCGGCGTCGACGTGGGCTCCATCGGCGACGCCCATGCCCACACGCCGGGCGCACGCAGCTACCAGTTCATCGACGAAGCCAGCGCCAGCTACCGGCGCCTGGTGGTGGATGCCTCGGGCAAGCACGTGATCGGCGCCGTCTTGGTGGGCGACAACAGCTACTACGACACGCTGCTGCAATACATGCAAAACAGCATCACGCTGCCGTCCGAGCCGGCCAGCCTGATCCTGCCATCCTCCAGCGGCGCACCGACCCTCGGCCCTGGCGCGCTGCCTGAATCGGCCACCGTCTGCTCCTGCCACAACGTGACCAAGGGCGCGATCTGCTCGGCCATCGACGGCGGCTGCAGCGACCTCGGCCTGCTCAAGTCTCAGACCAAGGCCTGCACCGGATGCGGCGGCTGCGCTGGCTTGCTCAAGCAGGTGTTCGAGCATGAGCTGATCGCCCGTGGCGTCAGCGTCGACAAGAGCCTGTGCGAACACTTCGCCTACACCCGGCAGGAGTTGTACGCCCTGGTGCGCGTGGAAGGCATCCTCACCTTTGACGAACTGCTGGCCAAACACGGCCGTGGTCACACCGGCTGCGACGTGTGCAAGCCGGCGGTGGGCTCGATCCTCGCGTCGTGCTGGAACCAGCCGATCATGGACGCGTCCCTGGTGCCGTTGCAGGACACCAACGATACGTTCATGGCCAACATGCAGAAGAACGGTACCTACTCGGTGGTACCGCGTATTCCAGGCGGCGAAATCACCGCGGATAAACTCATCGTGATCGGTGAGGTCGCGAAGAAATACGACCTCTACACCAAGATCACCGGCGGCCAGCGCATCGACCTGTTTGGCGCGCAACTGCACGAACTGCCGGATATCTGGAGCGAACTGATCGCCGCCGGGTTTGAAACCGGACACGCCTACGGCAAATCCACGCGTACGGTGAAGTCCTGCGTGGGCAGCACCTGGTGCCGTTACGGCGTGCAGGACAGCGTGAAAATGGCGCTGTTGATCGAGGATCGCTACAAGGGCCTGCGCTCGCCGCACAAGCTCAAGTTCGCAGTGTCCGGCTGTACCCGTGAATGCGCCGAAGCCCAGAGCAAGGACGTCGGCGTGATCGCCACCGAGAAGGGCTGGAACCTCTACATCGCCGGCAACGGCGGCATGCGCCCACGCCATGCGGAGCTGTTCGCCACTGACCTGGATGACGCCACGCTGATCCGCTACATCGACCGCTTCCTGATGTTCTACATCCGCACCGCCGACAAGCTGCAACGCACCTCGGTCTGGCGCGAAAGCCTCGAAGGCGGCCTGGACTTCCTCAAGGACGTGATCCTGCACGACAGCCTGGGCCTCGGCGCAGAGCTGGAAGCGCAGATGCAACTGGTGGTCGACCGCTACGAATGCGAATGGGCCAACGCCCTCGCAGACCCGGAAAAACTCAAGCGCTTTCGCACCTTCGTCAACGACAAACGCCCCGACCCGGACATCCACTTCGTCCAGGAACGCGGGCAACGCCGGCCGATCATGGCCGCCGAACTCAACCTTATTCCCGTCACCGAGGAGATTGCCTGATGAGCCAAGCCAACCCGCAACGCAACCTGGCCACTTGGAAAAGTGTGTGCAGCGAGACCGATTTGGTGAGCAATTCCGGCGTAGTGGTGTGGCTGGACGGCGCGCAAGTGGCGCTGTTCTACCTGCCGGGTGCGCAGGACCAGACGTTGTTCGCCATCGACAACCATGACCCGGAATCCGGCGCGAATGTGATCGGACGCGGCTTGATCGGGAGTATCAAGGGCGACCTGGTGGTGGCGGCGCCGATCTACAAGCAGCATTACCGGCTCGAGGATGGGCAGTGCCTGGAGGCGCCTGATCAGAGATTGCGGGTTTGGCCGGTGCGGTTGAATGCTGGGGTGGTGGAATTGGCATTGGATTGATGCTGTGTGCAGGATTGTGCGCCGAGCCGATTGACTGTGATGAGCGGGCTTTCTTGTGGTGAACGGGCTTGCCCCGCGTTGGGGTGCGAAGCAGCCCCTCTCAGAATCACTGCGGTGTTTCAGGTGATCCGAGGTGTCGGGTTTTGGGGCCGCTTCGCAGCCCAGCGCGGGGCAAGCCCGCTCACCACAACAAGCGCGCCAGTTGCTGAAGTCGCGTTAAGATGCCGCCTGGACTCCACTCAGATCATGGACACTGCATGCCGCTTATCACGGAACGCGTCGCGCTGGCCCGCAATGGCGCCAACGACAAAGTCATCTGCCGCATGGCCTCGGGCTGGGCGGTCATGGGCGATGTACAGTTCCTGCCCGGTTACTGCCTGCTGCTGCCGGACCCGGTCGTTGCCAGCCTGAACGACCTCGATACCGAGGCCCGTACTGCCTACCTGCTGGACATGGCCCTCCTGGGCGATGCGGTGTTGAAGGCCACTGGTGCGCTGCGTATGAACTACGAGATTTTAGGCAATTCCGAGCCGGAACTGCATTGTCACCTCTTCCCGCGCTACGCCTCGGAGCCGGACGACAAACGCACGATGCCGGCGTGGTTTTATGACTGGAAAAACGCGGTGCAGTATGCGGAAAGTGAGCATGGGGAGTTGCGTAAAAAGATTGCGGCTCTGTTAAGCGAGCATCAGCCCGTCGTGAGGTGAACGAGGATCTCGTCAGTCTCTACGACACGGGCATAGTCCATCGCCAGGTTGCTCAGCGACAGCGCATGCACGTCTTCAGCAGGCCACAGGCGCCCGGACAAATCGGTTTGATCGAAGGTGTAGCAGGCATCTGAAACTACCGTCACCGCAAAACCCAGGTTGCCGCCGGAGCGTGCCGTGGCCTCGACCGAGTTGTTGGTGATCACGCCGACGATCACCAACTGTCGGATGCCGCGTGCATGCAGCCAGCGTTCCAGCCCTGAGGCGACGAAGGCATCCGGGACGTTCTTTTCGACCACATGTTCATGCGCCAGCGGTTGCAGCGCCGGCTGGAATTCGCAGCCCGGCTGGCCCGGCCAGAACACCGAGTCGGGCGAGCGGGACATGTGACGGATGTGAACAACAGGGCGGCTGGATTGACGCCAGGCAGTCAGCAGACGCTGTATCTGCACTTCGGCGTCGGGGTTGTTGCGTCGCCCCAGCTTGAGCTGGTTCATGCCTTGCTGCATGTCGATGATCAGCAGTGCAGCGTTGATGGCAAACGGTTGCATGGCACCTCCTTTTGCGGGTGAGGGTCGAAACATACCATGAGGGTAAACGGTCATGAAGGTTGGGTTTACTTGAAGGAGATTGACTGAGTAAGGAATCGATCAATGATCCGTAAAGCGTTACCTGGCGACGCCAACGCCATCGCCCAGGTGCATATCCGCAGTTGGCAGGAAGCCTATCGCGACCTGATGCCTGCCGAGTTCTTGAAGGGGTTGGACGCAACGCTGGCTCGGCGTGAATCCTTTTGGGTTCGCTCGATTGAGTCGGGCGAGTCAGATGTGTGGGTCGCCGAGCTGGATGGGCAAGTCGTCGGTTGGATATCGGTCGGTGCCAGTCGAGACGAAGAAGCTGCCGGAGCAAACACTGGTGAGGTCATGGCCATTTATGTTTTAGCCAAGTGTTGGCAAGCCGGCGTGGGGCTGGCGTTGTGGAATGCGGGCCTGCAGTTCTTGATCGAGCAAGGGTATGAGTGTTTGACGCTTTGGGTCTTGAGCCGTAATGAAAGGGCTGTCCGGTTTTATCGCAGGGTGGGCTGCGTTGAGGACCCGGGGAGTGAACGTCATCTTCAGAGGGGAGGTGTCACTCTGGAAGAAATGAGGTATCGGTTGTCCTTTGGACCAAGTTGAGCGCATTCACATACGCACGAAACATATCAGCCATCCCCTCGGAGTACACCGCAATTTCTTCAGCCGTTCGCGGACTGTTGGAAAACTCCTTCCCCACTGAACTGAGCGTGGTCAGGATCAAATCACTGGCCAGGATCCGCTTGTCAACCGACACCTCAGGCAACAACTCCAGCATGAACCCCTTGAACGCCTGCCGTCCCGCCGCGCGCACTTCCAGGGCCTCCGGCGCATCGCGATAGATCGGCGCCGCATCGTTCAGCGCCCCGCGCATCTGCGCTTCTTCGCATTCTGACTGGATAAAGGCGTGCACCACGCTACGCAAACGTTCCAGCGGCGTCTCGTCGTGGTTTTCCAGTACGCCGCGCAGCATCTGGGTGGTCTGCTGCCACTCATCACTCTGCAACCGGAACAGAATCGCTGCTTTGTTGGGGAAGTATTGGTACACCGACCCCACGCTCACGCCGGCCTTTTCCGCGACCCGTGCGGTGGTGAAACGGGTGGCGCCTTCCTTGGCCAAAACCTGAATAGCCGCTTGCAGAATCGCCGCCACCAACTCGGTGGAACGGGCCTGTTGCGGCTGTTTGCGCGTGGAAATACGCGGGGTCTGGCGGTTGGTCATACAGGGCTCCTGAAGCAGGGCTAATGCGAATAGCGAAGGATGCGAATCACTCGCATACTTTTAATGCGACGAATTAGTCGCATCTTAGTCCCAACTCACTGGAAATCAATTATGTCGAGCCTGACCACCGCGCCTCTGGCGCCCCTGATTGAACGTCTTTACGCACAGGCCGATGCGGCCACCAGCCCGCTGCTGAACTCGGTCTCTCAGGCAGAACGCGAACGGCTGATGCACAGCAAAACCGAGTACGTGGCGCTGTATTCGATGCTCAAGGACCTGTGGCTACCCGTGTCCCAGGACACCGGCAAGCTGCTCTACATGCTGGCTCGCAGCAACAAGGCGCGGGCGATTGTCGAGTTTGGTACTTCGTTTGGGCTGTCGACCTTGTTCCTGGCTGCCGCACTGCGCGACAACGGCGGCGGTGTGCTGATCGGCAGCGAATTCGAAGCCTCGAAGATCGCCCTGGCGCGCGAGCATTTCATCGAGGGCGGCGTGAGCGACTTGATCCACATTCGTGAAGGTGACGCGCTGGTGACCCTGGCCAGCGACTTGCCAGAGGTTGTCGATCTGTTGCTGCTGGACGGCGCCAAAACACTGTATGGCGACGTGCTGAACCTGGTGGAACGCCACCTGCGCCCCGGCGCACTGGTGGTGGCAGACAACACCGATTATTGCCCTGAATACCTGGCCTACGTACGCGCCCCGGAGAACGGCTACTTGTCGGTGCCCTTTACCGATGACATCGAACTTTCAATGCGCCTGGGCTAATCGAGGACTCAACTCATGCACGTATTTGTCACGGGAGCCACCGGTTGGGTTGGCTCCGAAGTGGTCAAGGACCTGCTCAATGCCGGCTACCTGGTGACCGGCCTGGCTCGCGCCGACGACAAGGCGCAGGCGCTTGCCGCCACCGGCGCCAAGGTGCTGCGCGGCACCCTGGATGACTTGGACACCTTGCGCCGCGCCGCCTGGACGGCGGATGCGGTGATTCACACCGCGTTTAATCACGACTTCTCGCGCTTTATCGAAAACTGCGAACAGGACCGCCGGGTGATTGAGGCGTTCGAGTCGGTGTTGAGAGGTTCGGACACGCCGCTGATCGTCACTTCGGGTTTGTCCGGCCTGCCATGCGGTGCGGTCGAGGCAGACCTGCCTAATGCCGCATCGCCACGCCAGTCCGAAGCCGCCGCGAGGGCACTGGCTGCACGCGGCGTGCGGGCGGCAACGGTGCGCCTGGCGCCGTCGGTGCATGGCGTGGGCGACCACGGTTTCTTGCCGATCCTGATCCGCCTGGCCCGCGAGACCGGCGTGTCGGCGTATATCGGCGACGGGCAGAACTGCTGGTCGGGGGTGTACCGCACCGATGCGGCGCGGGTCTATCGCCGGGTGCTGGATGATGACCTTAGCCAGCCTGCGTATCACGCAGTCGCGGACCAGGCGGTGCCATTCAAGGCGATTGCCGAGGTGATCGGACGGCGACTGGGCGTGCCGGTTGAATCCCGACCACGCGAACATTTTGGCTGGTTCGCCAATATGGCCGGCGCTGATATGGCCGTTTCCAGTGAGCAGACCCGCGAGCGGCTGCGGTGGACACCGACGGGCCCAAGCTTGTTGGCAGACCTTGATCACGCCGATTACTTCAGGCGCTGAGCGGAGAGTTTTGATGACACAACACAGAACCGTGCTGATGAGTATGTTGCCGATTACGTTGGCGGTGTTCGTCGGTTTCCTGATTATCGGCATGCAGTTGCCCGTGTTGCCTTTGCACCTGAATCAGACATTGGGCATGGGCACGCTGGTGGTGGGCGTGGTGATTGGCGCGCAGTTCGCGGCAGCGTTGCTGTCGCGGGCTTGGGCCGGCAATTTTGCCGATATGCGTGGCCCCAAGCGTGCCCTGTTGCTGGGCATGCTGGTGGCCGCCAGTTCGGGGCTGCTGTACCTGGCTTCCCTGGCGTTTATCGATGTACCGGTGCTGTCGGTTTGGTTGCTGCTGGCCGGGCGTGTGGTGTTGGCGCTGGGCGAAAGCCTGGTCATCACCGGCTCCATGGGCTGGGGCATGGGGCGGGTAGGGCCACAGAATACCGGTAAGGTGATGGCCTGGATCGGTATCGCGATCTACGCCGCCTTCGCGCTGGGTGCGCCGTTGGGTGTGGCAATCAACAACCAATGGGGGTTCAGTGGGCTGTCCATTGCCAGCTTGATCATGCCGTTGTTGGCGGTTGGCATCGTGATCGGTGCGAAGGGCGTTGCACCGACCAGTCAGCGGCGTACGTCCTTCTACTCGGTACTCGGGGCCGTCTGGCTGCCGGGCTTGGGGCTGGCATTTTCCAGCATCGGTTCTGGCGTGATTGCCGCATTTGTCGCGCTGCTGTTTGCGTCCAAGGATTGGGGCAATGCGTCGTTTGCCTTTACCACATTCGGGCTGGCGTTTATCGGTGCGCGGATTTTCTTCGGGCATCTGCCGGACAAGCTCGGTGGTGCGAAGGTGGCGCTGGTCTGCGTGCTGATCGAGGCGGCGGGGCAGTTGTTGATCTGGGGCGCGAATGATCCGTTGATGGCGTATCTGGGCGCGGCATTTACGGGCTTTGGTTATTCGCTGGCGTTTCCGGGGTTTGGAGTGGAAGCGATCAAGCGCGCGCCGCCGCACACCCGTGGGCTGGCGATGGGGGCCTATGTGGCGTTCCTGGATATTTCCCTGGGCATCGCCAGCCCATTGGCGGGGGCTTTGGCTGGGGCGGCAGGGGTGGCGTCGGTGTATTTGGCAGGCGCGGTCGCGGTGGCGCTGTCGGGGGTGGTCGCTTGGGCGTTGCTGGCGAGAAAGCCGCTGCTCAACGCTTGCTGAACGCCAGCCGTGCAGCGAACAACACAAAGATCAGGCCGGTGGTGCGGTCCATCCACTGGATGACCTTTTCGCGGCGTAGGAAGCCGGAAAGCGGCTGCGTAGCACCGATCAGCACGAGTGCCCAGATCACGCCAAGCAGCACGTGGATACTGACCAGACCGAACGTCCAGAGGATCAACGGCTGACCCTGGGGGATGAATTGCGGCAGGAACGACACATAGAAAATGCCCACTTTGGGGTTGAGCACGTTGCCCAGCATGCCCTTGATAAACCAGTTGCCGGCAGGTTTGCCTTGCACCTCGGCGCTCGCCAATGAGCGACGCGGACGCAGCAACATGTTCAAGCCCAGCCAGACCAGGTACGCGGCGCCGCAGTACTTGAGCAGGTTGAAGGCGACTTCCGACACCGCAATCAACGCACCCAGGCCGAAGGCAACCGCCGCGCCCCACAGCAGGCAACCGGCATTGATCCCCAACGTGGCTTGCAACGCCTGGCGCTTGCCTTCCACCGTGGCGGTCCGGAGTACCAACGCCGTATCGAGGCCGGGCGTGAGCGTCAGCAGCGTGGCGGCGAAGGTGAAGGCGAGGAGGTTGTCGGTGATGGACATGGGGGGATTCATGCAAGGGGCGTGGGAGAACGTTAACCCAAGCCGGGTCGCCCCGCAAAGAGGCGAACCTGCTTAAGGGGTATCAGCGATTGAACCGCTCCACCAACGCATATTGGGTAGATGCGGTGTTCGTCAGCTCCTTGCTCAGGTCCGTGGATTGATGGGCTTGTATCGACGTCTGGTCAGCCAGTTCGGCGATGGTGGTGATGTTGCGGCTGATTTCCTCGGCGACCGCGCTCTGTTCCTCGGTGGCGGCGGCGATCTGGGTGGTCATGTCAGTGATATGGGACACCGCTTCGCTGATGCCGACCAGCGCCTGGTCCGCCTCCAGCACCCAGGCCACGCCTTCCTGGGCCTGGCGTTGGCCGTGTTCCATGCTTTGCACGGCATTGTTGGAGGACGCTTGCAGCTGGGTGATCAACCCATGGATCTGGGTGGTGGACTGGGACGTGCGCTGTGCCAGTTGCCGCACTTCGTCGGCCACCACGGCAAAACCACGGCCTTGTTCGCCGGCACGCGCTGCTTCGATGGCGGCGTTGAGGGCCAGCAGGTTGGTCTGGTCGGCAATGCCTTTGATCACGTCCACCACGCTGCCGATTTCGTCGCTGTCCTTGGCCAGTTGCGCCACGGTCGCACCGGTTTCGCTGACCACCGCAGACAGGCGTTCGATCGCCTCACGGGTGTCACGTGCCACTTCGCGGCCGCGCCCGGTCAGGACGTTGGCCTGCTGGGTGGCGTCGGCGGTGCGTTGCACATGGCTGGCGACTTCCTGGGTGGTGGCGGCCATCTGGTTGACAGCGGCCGAGACCTGTTCGGTTTCGACGCGCTGGCGGTCCAGGCCCTTGGAGCTGGCGGTGGCCAACTGATCGGATTGCCCGGCCAGGGCGCTCAGTTGCTCGGCGCTGTCTTGCAGGCGGGTGAGGCAGGTTTTCAGGCGTGCGTTCTGGCTGAGAAACGCCGTTTCCAGACGTGCCTGTGGCCCGCTGGCGTCGCTGTACATCTGCGCGATCAAGGCATCCGAGGTCGAGGGCTCCACCCCTTGCAACAGGCGCAACGTGCTGCCCTGACGCCAGCGTGAGCAGAGCACGCCCACCGGTACTGCGACTGCAACGGCCACAGCAACGGCGACGGGCGCACTCAGGAAGATACCGGCGAAGCTGCCGACAAGCCCGGTTGCCACGTACGGCACGCAGCTGATGGCGGCCGGCAGCCAGGTGTCCTGGCGTGGAACGCCCGGCTTACCCTGGCTGATGCGCCGGTACAGGGCCTGGGCCCGACGGATCTCATCGGCCGTGGGCTTGACCCGCACAGACTCGAAGCCCACCACTTTGCTGCCATCGAATATGGGCGTGACATAGGCGTTGACCCAATAATGGTCACCGTTTTTCGAGCGGTTCTTGACGATGCCCATCCAGGGCAGACCTTGCTTGAGCGCACTCCACATGTGCGCAAACACGGCGGGGGGCACATCGGGGTGACGCACGATGTTCTGCGGTGCGCCAATCAAATCGGCGCGTTCAAAGCCGCTGATGTCGACGAAGGCGTCGTTGCAGTAAGTAATGACACCTCGGACATCCGTGGCGGAGATGAGTTTTTGCGAAGGCGCGAGGGAAATCTCACGCTGTGTTACAGGCTGGTTATTGCGCATTCCGACTACTCCCTGGTTGCCCACAGTCCATCGGCGCCATCTGCGAAAAGGTTAATCCACATTGGCCAATTCGCCAGCCACTGGTCAAAAGCCTGAAACTTCCCGGTGAAACCCCTCATAATGGCGGCCATTTTTGTTTAGCCGTTATTCTGGTGTGCCCCCATGGAAATCAAGGTCAACTTTCTCGACAACCTCCGGCTTGAAGCCAAGTTCGACGACTTCACGGTGATTGCCGACCAGCCCATCCGCTATAAAGGCGATGGCTCGGCACCGGGGCCGTTCGATTACTTCCTGGCGTCGTCGGCGTTGTGCGCGGCGTACTTCGTGAAGTTGTACTGCCAGACGCGCAATATCCCCACCGAGAATATTCGCCTGTCGCAGAACAACATCGTCGACCCGGAAAACCGCTATAACCAGATCTTCAAGATCCAGGTCGAGCTGCCGGCGGACATCTCCGACAAAGACCGCCAAGGCATCCTGCGTTCCATCGACCGTTGCACGGTCAAGAAAGTGGTGCAGGCCGGACCTGAGTTCGTCATCGAAGAAGTCGAAAACCTGGACGCCGACGCCCAGGCCTTGTTGATGCCTAATTCCACCTCCGAGGGCGGCACCTACATCGCTGGCAAGGACCTGCCGCTGGAGCAGACCATCGCCAACATGTCCGGCATCCTGGCCGGCCTGGGCATGAAGATTGAAATCGCGTCGTGGCGCAATATCGTGCCCAACGTGTGGTCGCTGCATATCCGCGATGCGCATTCTCCGATGTGCTTCACCAACGGCAAGGGCGCGACCAAAGAGGGCGCCCTGGCGTCGGCACTCGGTGAGTTCATCGAACGGCTCAACTGCAACTTTTTCTACAACGATCAGTTCTGGGGTGAGGAACTGGCCAATGCACCGTTTGTGCATTACCCGGATGAGCGCTGGTTCCAGCCAGGCCCCAACGACGAGCTGCCTGGTGAAATCCTCGACGCCTACTGCCTGAAGGTCTACAACCGCGAGGGCGAACTGCGCGGCTCGCACCTGTTCGACACCAACTCCGGCAATGAAGAACGTGGCATTGTTTCGCTGCCGTTCGTGCGCCAATCGGACGATGAGGTGGTGTACTTCCCGTCCAACCTGATCGAAAACCTCTACCTCAGCAACGGCATGAGCGCTGGCAACACCTTGGCTGAAGCCCAGGTGCAGTGCCTGTCGGAGATCTTCGAGCGCGCCGTGAAGCGTGAAATCATCGAAGGCGAGTTCGCGTTGCCGGACGTACCGGCCGAGGTGTTGGCCAAGTACCCTGGCATTCTCGCCGGTATCCAGGGCCTCGAAGCCCAAGGCTTTCCCGTACTGGTGAAAGACGCGTCCCTGGGCGGCGAATTCCCGGTGATGTGCGTGACCCTGATGAACCCGCGCACCGGCGGTGTGTTCGCCTCGTTCGGCGCGCACCCAAGCCTGGAAGTGGCGCTGGAGCGCAGTCTCACCGAGCTGTTGCAAGGTCGCAGTTTCGAGGGCCTAAACGATTTGCCGCAGCCGACCTTCGAAGGTCAGGCGGTGACCGAACCGAACAACTTCGTGGAGCACTTCATCGACTCAAGCGGCGTGGTGTCGTGGCGCTTCTTCAGTTCGCAGTCGGACTACGAGTTTGTCGAGTGGGACTTCTCAGGCGAAGGCGAAGACTCCAATGCCCAGGAAGCCGCGACCTTGTTCGGCATTCTGGAGGGTATGGGTAAAGAGTCCTACATGGCGGTGTACGAACACCTCGGCGCCACTGCGTGCCGCATCCTGGTACCGGATTATTCGGAAATCTACCCGGTGGACGACCTGATCTGGGACAACACCAACAAGGCGCTGTTTTTCCGCGAGGACATTCTCAACCTGCACCGCCTCGACGAGGAAGCGTTGCAAGCCTTGGTCGAGCGCCTGATCGAAAGCGAGCTTGACGACTACACCGATATCACCACCCTGATCGGCATCGAGTTCGATGACAACACCGCCTGGGGTCAACTGACCATCCTGGAGTTGAAACTGCTGATCTTCCTGGCCTTGCAGCAATATGAAGAGGCCAAGGAGTGCGTGGAGATGTTCCTGCAGTACAACGACAACACTGCTGAACGTGGCCTGTTCTACCAGGCGATGAATGCGGTGCTGGAGATGGAGTTGGACGACGACCTGGAACTGGCCGACTACGAAGCCAACTTCCGTCGCATGTTTGGTAATGAGCGGATGGATGCAGTGATTGGCTCGGTGCGGGGTGATGTGCGCTTTTATGGCTTGACGCCGACCAGCATGAAGCTGGAAGGGCTGGACCGGCATTTGCGCTTGATTGACAGCTACAAGAAGCTGCATGCGGCGCGGGCCAATATCACCATCAGTTGACCTTCGCCAGCACCGGGTCGGGCTTGCTGTGGTTGTGGTGAGCGGGCTGTTGTGGTGAGCGGGCTTGCCCCGCGCTGGGCTGCGAAGCAGCCCTAAAACCAGACGCCGCATCCTGCCTGACAGAGTGCGGCGTTTTTATTGGGGCGGCTTCGCCACCCAGCGCGGGGCAAGCCCGCTCACCACAACAGCCCGCTCACCACAACAGCCTAATCACAACACTAGGCCCAATCACCACAGCAAGCCCGCCCACCACACAGGCCAAGCCAACCTGTTTAGATACGTGCCAGGGCTTGTGCCAAATCCGCCCGCAGATCCTCCACATCCTCAACCCCCACCGACAACCGCACCAACCCATCCCCAATCCCCAGCTGCGCCCGCGTTGCCGCCGGGATGCTCGCATGGGTCATGATCGCCGGGTGTTCGATCAGGCTTTCCACACCGCCGAGACTTTCGGCCAGGGCGAAGATCTTGACGTTTTCCAGGAAGCGCGTGGCGCCGGCCAGGTCGCTGTTCAGGTCAATCGAAATCATCCCGCCAAACCCACGCATCTGTTTGCGCGCCAGGTCATGCTGCGGATGGGACTTGAGGCCTGGGTAATAAACCCGTGCCACTTGCGGTTGTTGCTCCAACCAGGTGGCCAGGTCGAGGGCGTTGCTGCAATGGCGTTCCATGCGCAACGCCAGGGTCTTCACGCCGCGCAGGGTGAGGAACGCGTCGAAGGGCCCGGCGATGGCGCCCACCGAGTTTTGCAAAAAGCCCAGGCGCTCCGCCAGTTCGGGGTTGTCGCCGACAATGGCGATGCCGCCGATGACATCGGAGTGGCCATTGAGGTATTTGGTGGTGGAATGCACCACTACATCAAAGCCCAGTTCCAGAGGACGCTGGATCCACGGGCTGGCGAAGGTGTTGTCGGCCACGCAAATGATGCCGCGATCGCGGCAGATTCGGGCGATGGCGCTCAGGTCTGTGAGGCTCAGCAGCGGGTTGCTGGGGGTCTCGACCCAGACCATGCGCGTGTCGTCCTGCAGGCTCGCTTCAAAGGCCGACAAGTCACTCAGGTCGACAAAGCTGAAGCGGTGCCCGGCGCTGCGTTGGCGCACTTTGTCGAACAGCCGGAAGGTGCCGCCATACAAATCATTGCCGGAGACGATATGGGCGCCGGCATCCAACAACTCCAGTACTGTCGAAATCGCCGCCAGCCCGGAAGCGAAGGCAAACGCCTGGCTACCGCCTTCCAGGTCCGCCACGCAGCGCTCCAGGGCAAACCGCGTGGGGTTGTGGGAGCGGCCGTAGTCGAAGCCTTTGTGTACGCCGGGGCTGTCTTGCAGGTAGGTGGAGTTGGCGTAGATCGGCGGCATCAGCGCGCCCGTGGTCGGGTCGGGGGACTGTCCTGCATGGATCACACGGGTGGCAAAGGCGCTTTTGTCGGATGGGCTCATGCAAGGGATCTCCGTAGGTGGTTGAGCAGGTCGACGCGGGTAATCAGGCCGTGGAAGCCTGTGGCGTCGGCGATAATGGCGACCAGGCCGCGATCCAGCTCCGCCTGCAATTGCGCAAGGCTGGCGCTGGGGGACAGGGTTTGCAGGGTATCGGTCATGGCGCTGGAGACAATCATGGAGAAATGCGTGGCGTCCTGGTGCAGGCCCAGGAGGATGTCGGATTCATCGATCACTCCCACCAGCTGTTGACCATCCACCAGCACTGGCAACTGCGACACATCCGCCAGGCGCATGCGCTGGAAGGCGGTGAGCAAGGTGTCGTCGGGGCTCACGCTGATCACACGACCGTCTTCGAAGCGCCGCGCGATCAGGTCGCGCAGGTCGCCGTAGTGCTTGTAGTGCAAAAGGCCTGCGTCGTTCATCCATTGGTCGTTGTAGACCTTCGACAGGTAACGGGTGCCGGTGTCACAGACAAAAGTCACCACGCGCTTGGGCTCGGTCTGTTCGCGACAGTATCGCAGGGCCGCAGCCAGCAGGGTGCCGGTGGATGAACCGCCGAGAATGCCTTCGGCCTTGAGCAACTGCCGGGCGTGATCGAAGCTTTCTTCGTCGCTGATGGAGTAGGCCTGACGCACGCTGGACAGGTCGGCAATCGACGGAATGAAGTCTTCGCCAATGCCTTCCACCGCCCAGGACCCCGGCGTTTCCATTTTGCCACTGCGGCTGTATTCGGCCATCACCGAGCCCACCGGGTCGGCCAGCACCATCGCCAGTTCGGGTTGTACGCGCTTGAAGAAGCGCGTCAGGCCGGTGAGGGTACCGGCAGAGCCGACGCCTACGACGATGGCGTCCAGATCATGCTGGGTCTGTGCCCAGATTTCCGGCGCGGTGCTGGTTTCATGGGCCAGGGGGTTGGATGGGTTGTTGAATTGGTCGGCGAAGAACGAGCCCGGAATGTCCTTGGCCAGGCGCGCGGCCACGTCCTGATAATACTCGGGGTGGCCCTTGCCCACGTCGGAGCGGGTGATATGTACCTCGGCGCCCATGGCCTTGAGGTGCAGTACTTTTTCCGTGGACATCTTGTCGGGCACCACCAGCACCACCCGGTAGCCCTTGGCCCGACCGACCAGCGCCAGGCCCAGGCCGGTGTTGCCAGCGGTGGCTTCAATAATGGTGCCGCCGGGGCGCAAACGGCCGTCGCGTTCGGCGGCGTCGATCATGGCCAGGCCGATGCGGTCCTTGATTGAACCACCGGGGTTCTGGGATTCAAGCTTGAGAAACAATGTGCAGGGGCCGGTATCGAACCGGCTGACCCGAACCAGCGGCGTATTGCCGATCAGTTCGAGGACGGCGGGGCGGGAAGGGCTGGGCATGGTGTCACCTGGTGCGAGTTGGCGTCGGGGTGGACCGCAAAATGCAACAAAATGCAAAGTGTGCCTTCGACCATAGGCCTGGAACGCGGCACTCGCAACCGGGGAGTCCGCTGTTTATCTTTTTTTGGCGCATTGGCCTTCAGGGTTGCTTTTGCCGCTGGGTCAATGCCGGTGACGAGGCTTGCATCACCTGGTCCATGACCTGGGCCTGCCAATCGAAATACGGGTTGAAGGTAAGCCGCGCATGCACTTTGCCCGGCTCGCGATAGCCCCAGTCCGAGTACCACACGGATTCGCCTGCGCGGCAACGCGCAAAGTCCTCATCGGTCTGGCCGTTCAGGCACACGCGCTGGCTGCCGCCGGGCCCGTACAGGGGGTTGTCGGGTGCGAACAGCACGCCCATGTGGGAGAACCGACTGACCTGTTGGGCCGGGAGGTGGTCAGTGCGCACCAGCAAACGCGGGAGTTGCGGCGACGTGGCGGGCTCGCCGTACCAGATCATGCGTGAGGCCGGGTGGGTGAAGCGCCCAGCGAAGCTCTCCCGTACAAACTCCACATCCACCACTGAGTCATGGGCCGCGCTGACGATCAGCACGGGTCGATCAAACGGTCGCTCTTCCAGCTTGTCGATGACCGACTTGCTGGTCTGGTAGAACTGGGCAAAGCCATTGGTAGGCACATTCTGGTAGCGCAGCGGTGTTTGTTGCTGGCGCGGACCGTCCGGGTCACGTAGCCATGGCTTGATGTGGGCCAGCCAGGGCAGCAGCCAGATATAGCGATTACGGGCCTTGAACGCCGGGGAAAACATCAACAGCCCGGCAATGTCAGGATTGTCCATGGCGTACTCCAGCACCAGGTTGGCGCCGGTGGAGAAACCACCCAGGTAGACCTGGTCCGTCTCTCGACGCAGCAGCTCCACTTGTTGGGCCACGGTTCGGCGCCAATCCTCAATGTCGACGTCCAGCATGTCCGACGGTTGTGTGCCATGCCCTGGCAGCAACAGCGTGCGTACTCGATAGCCCCGCGAGGCCAGATGCGCGCCAATATCGCTGAAAGAGCCCGCCGAATCGCCCAAACCGTGCACCAGCAAAACGCCGTGGCCATTGGGCGTTTGCGCGACCCATTCACGCGGCGCATTCCAGTCCAGCTCCAAGCTGTGGTCGGTGTCTTGAAAGCGTCGGTCGCGCTCAAGGTCCGCCAGCGTCTGCTGGCGGTAGCGTTCAAAACTGTCGGGCGCGGGTGACGGCAGTACTGCTGAGTGGGCAGAGCAACCCGCCAGGCTGAGCAGTATCAGAAAACGCAGTGATTTCATCCAGATCCCCGGACCGATGCAATGTGCAGCCGACCTTACGCGGCCGTCTGCGCTATCGCCAACCAAAAATATGACCAATAGTAACGGCTGTGTGAGGCGATCAGATCGCCTCTGTCAGCCGGTTCCTATAACTGCGTCAGCCGGGTGACAACCGCATCGCTGGCGCGCTGCATTGGCGCGCGCAACTCGCTGCTGATCAACCCCTGCAACGCCAGGGCCGCTTTTACCGGCGCCGGGTTGGGCTCCATGAACAGCGTGTTGATCAAGGGCAGCAACTGGAAAAACGTCTCCCGCGCCTCCGACAGCTGGTTGTCACGCACCTGCTGCCACAGCGCCACAAACCGTTCGGTGTGTACATGGGCCGAAGCCGCAATCGCCCCGGTCGCGCCCAGGCACAAGGCGTTGAAGATCTGGATATCCTCGCCGCACAACACCGCCACATTGCCACTCGCCAGCAGCGCCAGGGTATTGCCCAGGTTGCCGCCACAGTCCTTGATCGCGACGATCCGCTCATGGGCGACGATGTTGAGCAAGGTGGCCTGCTCGAAGGTCGACCCGGTGCGGTAAGGAATGTCATACAGGATGATCGGCACGCTGGACGCATCGGCCACGGTGCGGAAGAACGCTTCCAGGCCAGCCTGGGACGGGCGGATGTAGCTGGGCGCCGGCACCAGCAAACCAGCGACCGGGCGTTGCAGGATTTCGCGCTGGAAGTGCAACAGCTCAATCTGGTTGTTGCCCGCCAGGCCCATCACCACACGGTTTGCCGGCACCCATTGCAACACCGCATCGAGCACCGCCAACTGTTCCTGGCGACTCAGCGACGCCGCTTCTCCAGTGGTGGTGCACACCATGATCCCGGCCACGTGCTTGTCCAGCAGATGGCTGACCAGGCGATGCAGACTGATGAAATCGATAGCGCCGTCCTGGAACGGCGTGACCACGGGAACCCAGATACCTTGAAACGCTGACATGCACTTTCTCCTGATGATTGACCGCTGGAGTCACCGTCAGAAGGGCAGAGGGAATTGTGCAAGGGAGGAAGGCCGTCGCGCTCAATGTCCTGTCAGCTCATCTGACGGGACAGCGCGCCCCGGTCACATGAGCGACTGTTTCTTCGATTTGAGGGCGTGCGCAACGCAACCTTGCGCCTTGGCAACGGAGCCAATGACGGAAAGGTTAACGGAAGACGTTGCAGTCATGAGATGACACACCCTGAATAAGGCCTCCATCTTCATGGAAGATTACAGAGTGTGTCAACGGGGCTTACTCGAACGGGGCTTACTCGAATTTATCGATACGCGAGTCGGAGTAGAAAAACTCGTTCTTGTCGGTGCTCGATTCAAAGAAGTAGGCGTAGTCGGTCAGGAAGTACAGGTGGTTCACACGGTTGTACTTGTCACCGTCGCTGCGGCAGGACAAGGCCTTGGCGGTGCCCGACAGTTTCGCGTTGAGTTCACTGGCTTGCAGTTCACGTTCAACCTGGCAACGCGTGGTGAGTGACGAATTGCTGCTGCCAATCAGGCTATTGAGGCTGGAGCGTGTGGTGGTATAGGTCACCGTTTCGCCCAGGGGCAAGGCCTTCCAGTTACCGGTGAAACTCAGCTGGGTCAGGGTCGAGCTTTCTGCCATGCCTGAGCCGCCGTAGGTGGCTTTCGACACCAAGTGGAACAAGTTACGCCAGCTCACCGCCTGGCTTTCATAGCCGTCGCCACGCGTCGCCAGGGCCAGTTGCCCGCTCGGCGCATCCTGGCTGACGAACTGAGTGCTTTTGTTATCGCTGGTCTTGCCGCGGTAGTTGCTGGTGCCGACAAACTGTACGTACTTGAACGAATGGGCGGGCTTGTCCAGGTTCAACTGCGTGATGGCCGCCAGCACTGCGGGTTGCACCGACGTCAGGGCGATGGTGGTCGGTGCCTTCATGCGGGGCTTGAAAGCAGGCAATGTGGCGACCTTTTCCGGGCTGGTACAAACGTTGTTGAACAGCAACGCATAGTCGGCATTGCTGCCGGCGATGTTCTGTGGCGTGGGGAAGCTGTCGACACGGCCGTCGCTGACGCGGTTGTTGGCGTCGATGTCGTAGCCGGCCAATTCCATGTAGGTGCCGTCCTTGCACGACACCGCGAAGCGTTCGCGTTTTTGCGCGTAAGGGGCGTTGTACGGCAGGTCGTTGAGCACTGTCGGGTTATCGAAGGCCGCCCAAAAGCGTGTGTCGCCGTTGACGGTCTTGATGCTGTTGGCGTCGATCAACACCTGATCGCCACGCTCATTAGCCTGTACCAGGCGCCAGTCGGGCTTTGGCGTTTCGGCACAGGCGCGTACGAACGTCTGGTTGGTGGCCAGGGTTGCGTGCAACTTCGGCGACAGCTTTTGCGCGCTAGCGTAGCGGCCTACGCTGCCTGGATACAGACGCTTGACCGCGTCCATGTACAGCAGATGCAACTGTGTGGAAGAACAAGCAGCCTCAAATTGCAGGGTGCGACGCACGGGGTTGTTTGGGAGCGTGGGCATCAGCACCTCGAAGCTCAACGTATCGCCTTCGCGCACGATGCTGTTCTCAACCAGCGGTTGGCTCAGGGCCAGGGCAAACATTTGATCGATCTTGGCTTTCTGGGTGGCGCAACCGGCCAGGGTGGCGATGCCACCGATCAGCAAAAGGGGAGTGATAAAGCGCACAGGAGCCTCATTGAGTCCATTCAGGGATTTAAGGGTGACGGCAGGCGCGGCCGGATCTTTAGCCGGATGTTGCTGGTGGAGCGCCAAACCTGGCCGCAAGCCCCGGCACAGCAAGGGTGTAGCCGTCGCCGGATATGTGCGCGTCGCAATCGTCCTGTCGTGCTTTCAGCCAGCCGGTAGTCTATTCGCACCTTCCGGGAGAACCTCGATGATCCGACGCGCGTGTTTGGCCGCCTTGCTGACCCTGTCTGTGTCGACCGCCTTTGGCGCCTCGACCTACGATCACTTGTATGCCTTTGGCGACAGCTACTCCGACAATGGCGCGGGCGACGTGCTCACCACAAGGCTTGCCGCGCAGAAGGTCAAGGACGCCCAGGCACTGCCCGGCCCGCTGTACTGGAAGGGGCGCTGGAGCAATGGCCCAACCGCCGTTGAAGGCCTGGCCCAGGCATTAAAGACACCGCTGACCGACTACGCGGTGGGCGGCGCCAAAAGTGGCCACGGCAACTACTACACGTGGATGATGCCGACCCAGGACACCGGCGTACTCGGCCAGGTTGCCGAGCATTTGCAGGCCGCCAAGTCCCACAAGGCCGATCCCAAGGCGCTGTATTTCATCTTCATCTCGGCCAACGATTTTTTCGAATGGGCCGACTTCTCCCATCCTGAAACCATCGAAGCCTTGAGCGAGTCCAGCCTGGCCAACATCCGCAATGCCACCGAGCAACTGGTGGCAGCGGGGGCCAGGCACGTGATGGTGGTGGGCACCACGGACCTCAGCCACGTGCCCGCCGTGGTGCAGGGCAGCCAGGTCGAAAACGCCAAGCACTACCAGCAGTTGCTCGCACAGAAGCTACCGGCCCTGTTGGCGCAGATCGGCGGGGCGAAGGTCACTTACTTCGACCATTTGGCGTTCAGCGACGCGCTACGCGCCAATCCGCAATCCAATGGGTTCACGGAGATGGACACGCCCTGCCAGCCCACCTACCCGGACGTGAAACCGGCGTGCGCCAACCCCGATGGGCATTACTACTGGGACGAGTGGCACCCCACCCGCAAGGTCCACGCCCTGGCGGCAAAGGCCATGCTCAAGGCGTTGCCTTAGCCTGCGGCCACCGCCGCTTCAATGGCGGCGATGTCGATCTTCTTCATGGTCATCATCGCGTCAAAGGCGCGCTTGGCGACGGCCGGGTCGGGGTGGGTGACTGCGTCGGTCAGCACGCGCGGTGAGATCTGCCACGACAACCCCCATTTGTCCTTGCACCAGCCGCAGGCGCTTTCCTGGCCGCCGTTGCCGACGATGGCGTTCCAGTAACGATCCGTCTCGGCCTGGTCATCGGTGGCTACCTGAAATGAAAACGCCTCGGTATGGGGGAAGATCGGTCCACCGTTGAGGCCGATGCAAGGGATGCCCAACACGGTGAAGTCCACGGTCAACACGTCGCCTTGTTTGCCGGACGGGTAATCACCGGGCGCCAGGTGCACGGCGTTTACCTTGCTGTCGGGGAAGGTCATGGCGTAGAAGGTGGCGGCCTCCAGGGCGGTGCCGTTGTACCAGAGGCAGAGGGTGTTCTTGCTTTTCATGGTCGGTCTCCACAGGAAAATGGCTGTGTGGAGTCTAGACGGCCAGTTGCTGCTCGATGGCCCCCTTGTCGATAACCGACCACACGTGGACAAATTTACCGTCCAGCACTTCGTAGAACACATTTTCGTCGAACGTCACCGTGCGCCCATTGATCGGCAGCCCGAAGAACTCGCCCCTGGGCGTCACAGTGAAATTCAGGCGGCTGGCAACCGTCGGCGGATCGGCCACCAGCAGCTGGATGCGGAACACCAGGTCCGGTATCTCGCGAAAATCCCGTTCCAGCATGGCGCGGTAGCCGGCGAGGCCGACCCGTTCGGCGTTGTAGGTTACGTCGGGGTGCACGAAGTCGCCCAAGCGCTGCCAATCCTGACGGTTCAGACAGTCGATATAACCTTGGTAAAAGGCAGCGAGTTCGTCTCTAGTCATGTCTCAAGCCCTGCGCGCCATCAACAACACCGTCGCCGCCGCCGACAACAACCCTGCGCAGCACCGATTGAAAATCCGCTTGCCCCGCGGCTCGGCAAACCAGCGCCGCATATGCAGGCCCATATAGGCGTAGGCACTGATGGCGATCCACTCCAACGCCAGGAACATCGCGCCGAGCAGGGCGAATTGCGGAGTGATGGGCTCGCCGGGCACCACGAATTGGGGGAGGAAGGCGGTGAAGATCAGGATTGCCTTCGGATTGCCGGCCGCCACCAAAAACTCCTGCCGCGCCAACGCCCACAATCCCACCCTGGCCGTCGCGGACTGCGCCTCTGCCTCCGAATTGGCCCGCCACAACTGAAACGCCAGATAAAACAGATACGCCGCTCCCAGGATCTTGATCCCATAGAACAACAACTCAGACGTTTGCAGCACCACTGCCAAACCCGCAGAGGCGAGGGCGATCATGCCGGCGAAGGCCAGCAAGCGGCCGATGCCGGCCAGGCATGACGTGCGGTAGCCGTAGCGGGTGGAGTTGCTGACGGACAGCAGGTTATTGGGACCCGGCGCCATGTTCAGGGCGAAGCAGGCGGGGAGGAAAAGGGCGAGGGTGGCGAGGTCCATGGCGGCTCCGGGTTCGCGGGGGCGGGGAGTTGTGAGGATAAGGGGAGTGGAGGTCGTTGGACAGCCTCAGTCGTTCGTGTTTTGAGCTATCGCGGCATTTGCGACATCAGCGGCCATCTGTTCAGCACTGCGCATCCCGTCAATCCTTAAGACCGGAGCCGTCTGCTGTGATAACCACGCCTCATGCCACGCCCGGTTGCGTCCTGAGAAATTCGGGTCGTCATACTGCAAAGCCCATTCCCGGAAGCCCACGTGTATCGCGTGCATGTCACCACCGGGTGCAATCCGCTCGCCAAAACGCGCCATCTCGCGGGCGACCAGACGTTCGAGGCGAACGGGCGTAGGTGTGACCACAAAGACAATCAAGTCAGCATCAGCAATCAGCGCATCGCCCCACACCATGCAGGAACCACTTAGCACCCAGCCGTCGTCACCGAGTGCTTGTTGCATCAGGGAAACGCGGTCGCTGGGAGGTCGCTTGGTTGTGAAGGGAGGGTTTGTGGGCATCCAGTAAAAGTCATCGACGTCGACTTGTCGTAGACCCAGCCGCGTGGCGAGGTTGTGACCCAGCGTGGTGACGCCTACGCAGGATGCACCTGTGATGTAGATCCGCATTTTTCCTCCATGAACACACGCCGGGTCTCAGGTCAGGGAGATGTCCTGCCCAGCATTTCAGGGCAAAGGTTGCGGGGTGACGGTGTACCAACCCGATGGGGTTTTGGCACACACCTGCGGTCTCAGCGGTGTTTCAACCGTGTTGTGGCCCTGAACGGAGAGTTGGCGAACGGCAATCACGCAACCGGCCTTGAACGTGCTGATTTTGACCATCTGCAGTTCCATTTCATAATCTTTGCCGGGCTCGGGGATGAGTGTGACAGGCGCGGGAAAGCAGGACATTTGCGAACCGCCCATGGCGAACCCTGCAATAAAGGGTTTACCCGCCGCAATAACGTGCTCGTCAAACACTTTAGGCGACTGGTTGATGGCTTTGCTCGCCTTGCTGGCAGGCATACCAATCACGCTGTTCTGGCTGTCGGTGGCTCTGAAGGGGTAGAGGCCCGCCGAGTCGATATGCGCTTTTTGCCATCCGGCTTCTTCAGGCGTTTTGGTCAGCAGGGACCCGTTGTAAAACGCTTCGCAGGTCTGGCCACTGAGGAATCCCGCATTGGTGGTGTCACCCGTGATCAGGCGGATTCGGGCCGAGTTGGCCGGGTCGTATTGGCTGATCTGGGCCTCGTTGCGCACGTCGGTTTTGGTGGTGGCGCAGCCGATAAGCGTCAAGCTGAGCGCCAGGGGAAAGAGAGAACGCATGGGTAACCTTCATATCCTGTGAGGGTGGGGCTTGAGGGGGAGACCTATTGATCAGCGTTCCAAACCGCCAGTTCATAGCCATCCGGATCGGTGAAGTGGAACCTGCGTCCACCCGGGAATGAAAATGTCTCGCGGGTGATGAGAGCCCCCAGGGCTTTGAGTCGCTGCTGCGTGGCATCGAGATCATCGGCGTACAAAATAACTAACGGGCCACCCGGCCGAACCGGCTCCCCCGTGGTGAACCCGCCAGTCAGACGCCCATCGCTGAACTCGGTATAGGTGGGGCCGTAATCGACAAACGTCCAGCCGAACGCGCCGCCGTAGAAGGCTTTGCTGCGGGCAATATCGCTGACGTTGAATTCGATGTTGTCGATTTGCCGGTCTTTACCTTGAGCACTCATATTTGCCTTCCTGGCTGATCTTTTCGAGCGGCGAGTGTAGCGTGAACGGCTGCCTGCATGAAGACAGGAATAATGCCTATGATGCAGCCGACTACAGAATTGATTGGAGTGGAGCGCGTGCTGAACATTGGAATCCTGGGCGTCGGTGAACTGACGGAAAAGGTGGTGATCGGCCTGCGGCGCAGTGGGTTTAGCGGACGGGTGCTGCTGTCCCCGCGCAACCACGAACGTGCGCAGCACCTCAGTGCGCAATGGGACTGCGAGGTGATGGCTGACAATCAACAGGTGGTCGATGGGGCGGACTTGTTGGTGCTGGGCGTGCGCCCGGAGGTGGTCGGTCAGCTCTGCGATGAAGTGCAGCTCAGACCTGAGCAAACGCTGGTATCGCTGGTGGCGGGATTGCCGCTGGCTGAGTTGCAACGCCGGTTCCCGCAGGCACGTGTGGTGCGCGCCATGTTGTCCTATGCCGCGCAGATCAACCAGACAACCGTGGTGGTCACACCAGGCGGCGAACCCCATGCAACGCTGCTGGGCGCGCTTGGATCATTGGTTGTGTTGGATCAGGAAGAGGCGTTCGAACTGGCCACCGTCGCGGCTTGCATGAACGGTTGGTTCTATTTCTTCCTGAGTGATCTTCAGCAGTGGTTCACCGATAAAGGCCTGTCCAAGGATCAGGCCGCCCAACTAGTGATGGGCAACCTGCAAGACTGCCTGGCCAGCGCCCGCCATCAGCCAACGGCCAGTCTCGAAGCGTTGGGTAGCGCCATTGCCACGCCCGGCACCTTTACGGCGGCCGGGCTGGAGGTGCTCAGGAATAACGGAGCGTCCCAGGCATGGACAGCGGCGGCTGATGAAGTGCTTGAACGCCTGCACAAGCCGCTGCCGACAGGCTTGGCGAAGAAACAGTGAGCGGGGATGAAGCATCGCGCGAGCGTCGCTTCATCCCCGTTCTAATTACCCCGCGACAGCCGGCACGGGTGTATTGAGCAATTGCTGCTCCCACAGGTACGCAATGCCGCTACCCGCGGCATGCTGCTGAAGCACCTCCGTCAGTGCGCCGGCTGTTTCGCTGCGCGCCCAGTCGCGCTGCCATTCTGCGGCAATCGCCAGCCAGGTCATCATGTTCGCGCCGGCCGCAATCATGCGCTGGATCGCTACCTGATGGGCCTCGACGGAAACAGCGCCCGAGGCGTCGGTGATCACGGTCACGTCCCAGCCTTCGCCGAGGGCTTGGATCACCGGCATGGCCACGCAGATTTCAGTCCACAGGCCCGCGATGACCAGTTGCTTGCGGCCAGTGGCTTTTACCGCGTCCACCACGGCCTGATCTTCCCAGGTGTTGATGAACGTGCGGTCGATGACGGTTTGGCCGGGAAACACATCGGTGATTTGCGGGAAGATGAAACCGCCACGTTCGGCGATTACGCTGGTCAGGATGGTGGGTACGTTGAAGGCCTTGGCGGCTTTGGCCAGCGCCGTGGCATTGTTGACCACCATCTGCGGCTCATGGCTGTTCAGGTTGGTGAGTTGGTAAGGCTGATGGTCAATCAGAACGAGTACCGAATCTTCCGGGCGAAGCAGCGAGTCAATGCCGTTACGAAAAGTCATTCATACATCCTTTGTTGTCGTTGTGAGCGGGATCAGCTATCAAGCAGTGCGCAGGTCGCCGCATTGCTTGTGGACAGCACTGTGCTTTTCCCACACTCATTGCGGTAGTCGCGTGCGGTGGTTAGCTGTGTCGCTCAAAGAGGAACACTGATTTGGATATCGAAGAACTTCAGACCTTCGTGGCGGTTGCCGATGCGGGGGGCGTTTCGCCTGCTGCGGTGAGGCTTGGCGTGTCCAAGTCAATCGTCAGTCGCAGGCTGGCGCGCCTGGAAGCAGAACTTGGCGTGCAGTTACTGGCCCGGTCTACGCGCGGGGCCGCGCTGACTGAGGCCGGCGCTACGTTTCGCGACTATGCCGCCAGGGTCTGTGCGGAAATAGACGTTGCCAGGGAAGCGATCCTGCCCGCCGGTGCGTTGCGAGGCCGCCTGCGAGTGGCCGCGCCGCTGTCTTTCGGCCCCACCCATTTCGCCCCCGTGCTGGCAGAAATGGCACGACGACACCCGCAACTGCATATCCAGACCTGCTACAGCGATCGCTTTGTTGACCTGATCGCGGAGGGTTACGACTGTGCGATACGGGTCGGCTACCTGCAGGACTCCAATCTGATTGCACGCTGCATTGGCCCGATCAAGGGCAAACTGGTTGCGAGTCCGGGCTATATCAAAACCCATGGTGCCCCGCAGAAGCCGGAGGAACTGATCGCCCATCAAGCCCTGATGCAGAGCACGGAAGCCTGGCAATTTCTGGATGGCGACAAGGTCGTTGCAGTGCGTCCCCAGGGGCGCTTCAAGGCGGACAGCGGTGTGGCGTTGGTGGCTGCCGCTGTAGCCGGGCTGGGCGTCGCGTACCTGCCCGATTGCCTCACCCATGACAGCCTGGCCAGCGGTGCGCTGGTGCCGATCATGACGGCGTATCCACCCCCGTCGGCGGGTGCCTACATGGTCCGTCCTGCAGGTCAGCATCCGGCCCAGAAGATTCGGGTTCTCACCGAACTTTTGATCGAGTATTTCGGTACGTCTCCGCACTTTGCGGGTGACGTCGCCAGGTGACAACGCTGGCGCCAGGCGTGGTTTACAGCCGATGGTGCTCCAGCAAAAAGTCTACAAACACGCGGATCCGCGCCGGCATGCTCGCACCGCCGACAAACACCACGTGGATCGGCTCCCTGTCGCCGGGGTTCCAGGATTCCAGCAGGCGCACCAGGTCACCGCGATGCAGGTCTTCTGCCACCGTGAACTCGCCGATGCGTGCGATACCGGCGCCCAGGCGCGCCAGTTGCGCGAGCGCTTCGCCACTGCTGCATTCGATATTGCCGTTGATCTTCAGCGAAAACTCGCGGCCATTACGGGCGAAGGGCCAGTCGGATTGGGCACGGCGGAAGTTGAAGCGCAGGCAGTTGTGCCGTAGCAAGTCGTTCGGTTCCAGCGGTGTGCCGTGTTGCTGGAAGTACGCAGGCGACGCCACCAGCGCCTGGCCGGTGTCACCGATGCGGCGCGCTGTCAGCGGGCTGTCTGGCAGGTCGCCAAAGCGGATCGCCACGTCCGCTTGGCCGCCGAGGATGTCGACCACTTCGTCGCCCAAGGTCAGGTCCACCACAATGTTCGGGTAGCGGGCGCTGAATGCCGCCACCAAGGGCACGATGGTCATGCGACCGTGGCCCAGGGCCGCACTGACCCGTAGCCGGCCTTTGGGCGCGCCCTGGTCGGCGATGGCTTCCTCGACTTCGTCCATGTCGGCCAGGATGCGCCGGGCGCCGCGAAGGTACACCTCGCCTTCGGCCGTGAAGGCGAGGGCGCGGGTCGTGCGAATCAGCAGGCGGGTGCCCAGGCGCTGTTCCGTACGTGCGATGACCCGGCTGACGGCCGAGGGCGTCAATCGTAATGCCCGTGCCGCCGCCGACAGGCTGCCTTCCTGCGCCACCATCGCGAATACCGCCATCTCGCCCGACCTGCCGTTGAAATCCATTTTTGCCTCGTGCGCAAAGGTGATTGCCAATTAAACGGTCTAGTGCCGTTAAAGCGTTGATCGTAGCATTTGCGGCATAAATGAGGAGTCTTCCATGCGTATCAATCCACCCCTTGTAGCCCTTGCCGTCGGTGCCTTTGGCATTGGCGTCACTGAGTTCGCGCCCATGGGCATGTTGCCCACCATCGCCAATGACCTTGGCGTGTCTATTCCCACCGCAGGGCTGTTGGTCAGCGCCTATGCCCTGGGGGTGCTGCTCGGCGCGCCCCTGATGATCTTGACCACCGGCAAGATTCCCCGGCGTTACCTGCTGGTGGGGCTCATGGCCATTTTCACCCTGGGTAACGTGATGTCGGCGCTTGCCACCGGCTATTACGACCTGTTGATCGCCCGCGTCATCACTTCGCTTAACCACGGCGCGTTTTTTGGCGTCGGCTCCATCGTCGCCGCCAGCGTGGTCGCGCCGGACAAGCGCGCCGGAGCCGTCGCCGCAATGTTTATGGGCCTGACCCTGGCGACCATTGGCGGTGTGCCGTTGGCGACCTGGTTTGGTGAGCTGCTTGGCTGGCGTACGGCGTTCTGGGGCATTGGCGGGTTGGGCCTGGTGACCATGGTCGCGCTGTGGTTTGCGCTGCCTAACCTGCCACTGCCAAAAAGCGACGGCGTGCTGGCCGAGATCAAGGTGTTGGGGCGTGGTTCGGTACTGGCGGCGCTGGCCCTGACCGTGGTCGGTTCGGGTGCGATGTTCACCGTGTTTACCTATATCGCGCCGATCCTGAGCAATGAGACCCACGCGTCTACCCCCTTTATCACGGCCATGCTGGTGCTGTTTGGCGTCGGACTGACCCTGGGCAATATGTGGGGCGGCAAGGCGGCGGACCGCTCGATTGACCGGACCCTGATCGTCTCGTTGAGCGCACTGATCCTGGTCCTGCTGGCCTTTGCATTCTTGATGCGCTGGCCGATTCCGGCTGCGGTGAGCATCCTCATCTGGGGCATCGCCAGCTTTGCCGTCGTGCCGCCGTTGCAGATGCGCGTGATGGAAGCGGCCAAGGATGCGCCAAACCTGGCCTCGGCCGTAAATATCGGCGCTTTCAACTTCGGTAACGCGATTGGCGCCGCAGTGGGCGGCGCGGTGATCAACGCAGGGCTGGGCTACCCGGCGATTTCCCTGGCCGGCGCCGCGATGGCGGGCTTGGGGCTGCTGATGGTCGTGAGCTTTGCCTGGAGTTCCAGAACCCGCATGGCTGCGGCGGTTTAGGAAATCGAGTATCGTTGGCCCCCTCAGCTGCCAGCCTGTTGCAGGCGCAGCATACGATCGATGGTTCAGGGAAGACGGGCATGGCACTCAGGGTGATGGTGATCGGCGGCTACGGCAATTTCGGCAGCATCGTGTGCCGACATCTGGCCGTAGCACCGGGCATTGAGTTGGTGATCTCGGGCCGTGATCCACACAAGTTGCAGCGCAAGCTCGACGCGTTGAACGCGCAGCCCGGTACGGCGTGCGAGGGCTGGTGCGGCGACGCGATGGGGGCGGGATTCGCGGGTGTTTTACAGTCCAAGCGCATCCAGTTAGTGATTCATACCGGCGGCCCGTTCCAGGGGCAGTCCTATGCGGTAGCCCTGAGTTGCATCGAGGCGGGTGTTAACTACTGCGACCTGTCCGACTGCCGCACCTTCGTCAATGGCGTGGGCGTGCTGGATGCGCAGGCCAAGCAGGCGGGCGTGGCCATTCTCAGTGGTTGCAGTTCGGTGCCGACATTGTCATCGGCGCTCATCGACCAGTACAGGTCGCGCTTTACGCGCATCGACTCGATCGAGCATGGCATTTCCTCTTCGGCCAAAATGCCGGGCCTGTCGACGATCGAAGGGGTGCTGGCCTACGCGGGCAAACCGATCAAGCAACTCAGGAATGGCCAGGTACACGAAGTGCTGGGTTGGCAGGACCTGACGCTGCGCAAAATGCCTGGGCTGGGCACGCGGGTGCTGGCCAACGTGGACGTGCCGGACATGGATATTTTCGCCAGCCGCTACGGCGCCCACACCTTGCGCTTCAAGGCGGGCGCGGGGCTCAAGCTGGGTGGTGTCGCCAACGGTTTGCTGGCCCAGGCTCGGCGGCTTGGGGTCGTGCGCGATCATGTCGCCTGGGCCGCGCGCCTGCATCGGTTGGGCACCTGGTTCGAGCGATTTGGCGATGGTAAAAGCGCGATGTACATCGATGTGCAGGGTGTGGGGGCTGACGGCCAGCCTTTGTCACTGGCCGTGCAATTGACGGCCTTGAATGACAAAGGCCCGGAAATCCCCAGCTGCGCTGCTGTTGCGCTGGCGGTCAAGATCGCCCAGGGCTATTCGCCTGAACCCGGCGCGCGACCATGCGTCGGTGAGATTACCGTCGACGAGTACATGGCCGCCATCAACGACCCGGCGAACCTGAGTCTCTCTGTACGGTTCTCGGACTAGCGCACCACGCTATCGCGCACAACGCTACCCCGGCCACGTTGAGCGACACAGGGTTGAATGCCTCCCTGAGCATCGCCGGGCTGACAATCGCCACGTCTACCAGCAGGCCCGACAGCGCCGCCGCAGCCACTGCAACGGGCCAGACACTGCGCGGTGAAAGCACGATCCATAGCGCCAGGACGATCTCCCCAATTCCGGCCAGCGTGGCGAACAGCTGCACCTGTTCGATGCCATGCGCCTCAATCATCACCCGCTCGCCCTGGCTTAGCCACAGCAGCTTCGGCACCAGCCCATGGTAGGCAAACATGAACGCCAGCCCGACTCGGGCGATCCAGTTGATGCGCACCAAGGGAGTCATAGCGGTGCCTTCAAGAAACGCTGCTCATGGTCTGGATGCGGCAACAGGCAAGTGTCGTACCGCCCGAAAATCCGATAGCGATTGCGTGCGATGCGGTCGTAAGCCCAATCCCGCAGCCTGCGCGGGATGATGCGCAACAACAGCAATGGACGCCACGCGGCAGGCAGTTGCGCAATGATTTCGAACACGGCGTCCGAACGCACCCAGTAGTGGTGGTTACGAATGACTGCCAGGGTGTCGAACTGATCCAGGGGCAACCCCGCCCAGGCCAGCAACGCCTGGCCCTCGGGGGATTGCACCGCCGCCAAGCGTATGCGTTGTTGGCGGTCATGGCGGATCAGGAACCTCGCCCAACCATTGCACAACTTGCACACGCCATCGAACAGCACCACGGTTTCGCCAGGTTTGAGCAACGGCGCGGGGGAGGGGCGGGTTTGGGATACGGGCATCAGGGTGGGTCCAATCGGGCCGGTTTAGCCTGGATCATACCTGCGTTCAGCGGCTTCCACCCTCGCGCCGTTTACCTTGACAGCAACGGCGCGGTGCTTTTGTCCTCCGGCCCCACGTCATGCAAGGAAATCCTCGACGTCTCCGGCAACGCCAACCCACCTGCCAACGCCAGCAACGCCACGGCAATCAGGTAGAACGCCGGTGACAGATTGCTGCCCGTGGTGCTGATCAACCAGGTCGCCATCAACGGCGCGGTGCCGCCGAAGATCGTGTAGGCCAGGTTGTAGGTGATCGCCGAGGCGGTGTAGCGCGTGCGGGTCGGAAAGGTTTCCGACAGCAAGGCGGCCGTGACCACGCCACACAGCACGGCCCCCACCGCCAGCAGCATCACGCCGACGATGGAGGCCGCGAACGAGCCGGAGCTGGCCATCAGGAACGACGGATACACCACCACCATCAACAACACACAGGCGGTCATCACGGTGACACGACGGCCGACTCGATCCGAATACAACCCCGCCAGTGGGCAGATCGCCGCCGCGAAGATCAACGCAATCAGCGACACCAGCAACGCCATCGCCCGACTCAAGCCGCCCGCCACTTGCAGGTAGGTCGCGAAGTAAGTGGTGAACATATAAAACGACAGCGCCGTCAGTGACACAAAAGCGCCCAGGCAGCAGATCGCCGCACCATGGTTGCGCAGGGTTTCCTTGAGCGGGGAGTGGGCCACGGTGTGCTCCTCTTTCACCGCCTGGAAAGCGGGCGTCTCGTCCAGCTTCCAGCGCAGGTAAAGCCCCACCAATCCCAGCGGCGCGGCGATCAGGAATGGCAGGCGCCAGCCCCAACTGCCCATGGCCTCGGCGGACAACGACGCTTCCAGCGCATACGCCACCACCGCGGCGGCGGCGAAGGCGGAAAACGTCGACACCGGCACGAAGCTGCCGTACCACGCGCGTTTGTCACTGGGCGCGTGCTCCATCAGATAGGCACAGGCCCCGGCGTATTCGCCCCCGGCAGAGAAACCCTGGGCGCAGCGGATCAGCGACAACAGGATCGGTGCCGCTACGCCGATTGCGGCGTAGGTGGGGAGCAGGCCGATCAGCGTGGTGGCGCCAGCCATCAACAGGATCGTCATGGCCAGCGTACGTTTGCGGCCGATGCGGTCACCCAGCATGCCGAAGAAAATCCCGCCCAGGGGGCGGAAGGCAAACGCCACGGCAAACACGGCGAAGGTCTTGAGCAACGCCGCGCTGGCGTCGCCGCTGGGGAAGAATTGCTGCGCGATGGTGGTGGCGAGGAAACCGTAGACGGCGAAGTCGAACCACTCGACAAAGTTACCGATGCCGGCGGCGATAATGACCTTTCGCAAAGTCTGGGGGCTGACCTGTTCGGTGGATGGGCTCGTCATGGGGGGAGGCCTCGGGATAGGTGCGGGGATGACTGATTATCGGGGCAGGCTGTTGGGCGACGGGGCCCAAAAGAGTCGTCCGCGTAGTCAGCAGCGACTTGCTGGTGGTGAAGGCAGGATTTGGGCCAGGTGAGGCGGGGCGCTTGTACGCAACTGTGGTTAAGACTTTAACAATGGTTTACATCGCCGAATCGATGATGCCGGTACGGTTTGTGGCTACTGGTAAAACATGATGAGTAACCCATGCAGTCGAGCGACAATCTGTTGAATCCGGAGCTGATCAACATCCGGCGGCTGTTCACAACGCCTTTGGAAGGCTTCGGACTGACCGAGCCCGGTTTCGAGTGGAAACTCAACGCGTGGGCCAATGTGAACGAGGCGGGCCACAGCAATACGCTGCATGGGCACCCTGGCGCATTTTGGTCGGGTGTTTACTGGGTCGATGCGGGGGGCCGTGAAGAGGACGCCACCGTTGGCGGCGACCTGGAATTCGTTGATCCGCGAGGCATGGTTGCCTCGACCTACAACCCCGCCTTGCGCATGCGGGTCGAGGATTGCCTGACTGCCGGTTTCAGCAGCACCTGTGTCGCCAGCAGCGGGACATTGATCATGTTTCCATCGTGGTTGATGCACTCGGTACGACGCTTTGAGGGGGCGCGGCCACGGATCTCGATCGCGTTCAATTTTGGGGTGTGAGCGGCGCACGGGCTGCACCCATAACTTCTCGAATCACTGGCGCAAGTATCCGGATGCCTTCATCAATCTGCTGCACGGTAAGCCCGGCATAGCCGAGTATCAGGCTTGCCGGTCGTTCACCCTGCGTAGTGAACAGGGGGGATAGCGGATAAACACCGATCCCGCGCTCAAGCGCCATCGCCTGCAATGCGTGTTCATCCCGAGCGTGCAGGTCGGGCAACAACAAGACGCCGTGCAACCCGGCGGCCATGCCCTCCAGTTTTCCCAGACCCGGCAGGTGGCGGTCGACGGCGTCCAGCAGGGCCTTTCGACGGCCTTCGTTGTCGCGGCGCAAGCGTCGTAGGTGGCGCTCGTAGGCGCCGCTGTCGATCAACGAGGCCAGCACGTTTTGCTCCCAACGGGGTTCGTTGCGATCGGTCAACCGCTTGGCCTCGCGAAACACGCTCACCAGTTCGCGCGGCAGCACCAGGTAACCGAGCCTCAACTGGGGTGAAAGTGCTTTGGAAAAGGTGCCGACATAGATCACGCGCGCCTCGGCATCCATCGATTGCAACGCGTCGATGGGACGCTGGCCGTAACGGAACTCGCCACCGTAATCGTCCTCGATGATCCACGCGCGATGGCGGTTTGCCCAGTTGAGCAGTTCGACGCGTCGCGCGATGGACAGCACGGCGCCCATCGGGAATTGGTGCGATGGGGTGACGTAGGCCAACCGCGCGCGCGGGTTATCCGGCAACAGCTGTGCCTGCAAACCGGAGGCGTCCACAGGGATGGGCAATGCCGTTGCGCCGGTGGCCTCGAAGCAATAGCGGGCCATGCGGTAGCCGGGATCTTCGAAGATGAAGGTGTCGTCAGGGTTGAGCAGCAAGCGGGCACACAGGTCGAGCCCTTGCTGGGAGCCGTGCACCACCACTATCTGCTCGGCATCGCAGGTCAAGCCACGGGCGCGGCGCAGATAGCCTTGCAACGCCTGGCGCAAAGCGGCTTCGCCTTGGGCTTGGCCGTAAGACCGGGTGGGTTGGCGCTTGGTCAGTTCGGCACGATAGGCGCGGTTCCAGCCCAGTGACGGAAAGTCCCGCGATGCGACTGCTCCGTATCGAAAGTCGATGTGCGCGGAGGGTGAGGCCATGTGATAGGGCGTGAGGGCGGCAACCCGCTGCCCATAACGCGACAATGCTGGTGGCGGGCTCTCCGGGGACACCGGGGCAACGACAGGGCGCGCAACGGCAACGGCTGCAACCCTGGCGGCCTTGCCCACGGCGGTCACCACAAACCCTTCGGCAGCCAATTGCTCGTAGGCAGCGGTGACCGTGGTGCGCGAGACCCCAAGCGTCTGCGCCATGGCACGGGTGGAGGGCAGCTTGGCGTCGGGCACCAGGGTGCCGTCCTCTATCTGCGCTCGCAGCTGGGTGTAGAGGCGGCGTTCCGCGCCGCGCCTGGGGTTCGACAACTGGCCCATGGAAAAACCTCAAAACTGGTACTTTTTGCGGTGCCGGTGATGCGCGAGATTATGACGTCTCTTCGCTGCGAAATGAATGCACACCATGGAACTTGAGCTGACAACCACGACGATCCTGGTGACCTTTGCCGGGGTCTTTTTGATCTGCTTTATGAAAGGCGCCTTCGGCGGCGGCTTTGCCATCGTCGGTATACCACTGCTGTCGCTGGTGATGGATCCGATCACTGCCGGCGGCTTGCTGGCGCCGTTGTTCATCGCCATGGACCTGTTCGGCCTGCGCTATTGGAAGCCGTCAACCTGGTCAAAGCCAGACCTCAAGGTATTGGTGCCTGGGTTGGTGGTCGGAATTGGCGTTGGCTACCTGCTTTTTCGCGTGCTGGATCACCGAGCGATAGCCATCGTGATGGCAGCGGTCACGCTGGTGTTTGTCGGCCTGTGGTTCAAGGCCGGGGGCAGCGTCAGTGTGAAGCCGCGTTCAACACCGAAGGCCTTGGCCGCCGGGGTCACCTCGGGAATCACCACCATGGTTGCGCATTCCGGTGGGCCACCGTTGGCGATGTATTTGCTGCCGCTTGGCCTGAGCAAACAGCTTTACGCCGGGACCACCAGCCTGTTTTTCACCGTGGGAAATGTGCTCAAGGCGATTCCCTGGTTGATTCTTGCCAGGCCGACCGGCAACGTGTTGGGCCTGGCACTTATCTGTCTGTTCGCCGTGCCCAGTGGCGTGTGGCTGGGCTGGCGGCTGCATGCGCGGTTGGATCAGCGCCAACTCTATCGCGCCTGCTATGGCCTGCTGATCGTCACCGCGCTGAAGCTGCTGTGGGATGGGATTGGCGGCTACTTGGCCTAGGGGTGGAACCTGCGTCCCAACGCATCCAACCGCACCGCAATCGGCGGTAGCTGCTCACTGCTGCGCGCCAGGGTTTCCACATCGTTGGCGGTGCTTTGCGCAATGCTCTGCACCGACTGTAGCCTCCCGACAATCTCCAGGTTAGCGGTGGTCTGCTCGCGGGTGGTGGTCACGATCCGGCCGTTCAGGTCGTCGATGTGCGCAATGTCGTTGCCCACGGCGCGCAGCATGTCGACGGCGACCTGGCTGTCTTCCACGCAACGCTCCACGCCTTGGCGACTGTCGTGCATGGCTTCAACGGCCTGGCGGCTGCCGTGTTGCAGGCCTTCGATGATGGTCTTGATTTCCTGGGTGGACACCGCCGTGCGCTGCGCCAGGCTGCGCACTTCGTCGGCGACCACGGCGAAGCCACGGCCTTGCTCGCCGGCGCGGGCGGCTTCGATGGCGGCGTTGAGGGCGAGCAGGTTGGTCTGGTTGGCGATGCTGTTGATCACTTCGAGCACGCTGCCGATCTGCTCGGCTTGCACGGCCAGGCCCTGCACGGTTTCATGGGTGCCGTTGAGGCGCGAGGCCAACTGGGTGATTTCCTGCTGGGCACGGCTGACGCTTTCCTGGCCACGCAGGATCTGTTGGCTGGCCTTGCCGGCGTGGTCTACCGCTTGCTCGACGTGCACGGCGATGTGGCCCATGGCGTCCTCCATGCGCTGCATCGAACCGGTCATCTGAGTGATCTCGGCCAATTGGTGTCGTGCGCCTTTTTCCAGGGTGCCGCTGGCGCTGGCCAGTGCCTGGCCGAGTTGGCCGAGGCCGTGGGAGTCGCGGGCGACACCGTCGATCAGGTGCGTGATCTGTTGCAGGAAGTGGTCGAAACGCTTGGCCAGGGATACATGCACCTTGCCGTCACCTTGATTGGCTTGCGCGCTGAATTGGGAGGTCACGGAGAGCATCTTCTCCAGCATTTCCTGGCTCTCGACAGCTTCGGCCTGGCTGTGTACGGCGAGGTAGAGCAGGGCGACGGTTTCCATCACCACGTAGAAGGCGTGGACGAACACCATGGTCCAGCCGCCGTGATGTTCCATCACAAACACCGGGAAGCCTTGGTGTTGCAGGGCATGGAACACCACGTGATGCACAGCGATGGTGGCGGCAGCGACCAGGATCGGCAGCCAGTCACGATAAAACGTCAGCACCGCCAACAGCGCGAAGATCCCGAAGTGCGATTCGATCACGCCCTTGGCCTGGTTGATGTGCAGCGCCGCCATCACCATGAGGCCTGCGCCGAGGGCGCAGCGCATCACGCGGGTACCGCCTATCGCTCGGTACAGCGCCGTGAGCACCACGCTGGTGCCACCGCCGACAAGGGCGGCTTGTATCAAGGTGTCGTGCCAGAAGGCCAAGCCCAGGGAAAACAGAAACATCAACCAGATCAACGCCAGCATGATGCGGTCGGCTTTGCGGTAGTGCTCGAAAAAACGCGCGCGGGTGGGCATTCACACTTACTCCATGTGGTCTGGCCGAATCAAAGTGAGGGGCAGGGTGGAGCGAATCAGGGTGTTTTGGTTTTTATTGGATTCAGTGATGCCAAACGGTTATCGGCCTGCGGGGGAGGGACTTGAGGAGCGGCTACCCGGGTGGGTAGCCGTTGATCGGATCGTGATCAGAAGCTGTACTTGGCGGTCAGCATCATGTTGCGTGGGGTGCCGTAGGAATCACCGCCATAGCTCACGGAGTTGGAGATGGACTGGTAGTAGCGACGGTCAAAGATGTTGTTGGCGTTGAGTTGCAGGTCAAGGTGCTGGTTGACCTGGTAACCAGCCATCAGGTCGGTGACGGCGTAGGCGCCTTGCTTGAGGCGGTAGGTGCTGCCGTCCGCGACTTTGAAGTCGTTGTACATGCGGCTCTGCCAGGAGACGTTGCCGCCGACGCGGAGTTTTTCCAGGGCGCCCTGGAAGTGGTAGTTGGTGGTCAGTTTGAACAGGTGTTCCGGGGTGTCGGTGTCGAACTGCTGGTTGACGTTCTGCGGGTTGGCTTGATCCTTGATGGTGTGGGTACGCGCGTAGGTGTAGCCACCGCCGACCTGCCAGTTCTCGGTCAGGGCGCCTTGCAGTTCAAAGTCGATACCCTGGCTGCGGATTTCGCCTGAGGCTTCGGAGCAGCTGGCCTGCGGACAGTTAGGCACGACCACATCCACCGCGCGATTCTCCTGGTCGACGCGGAACAGCGCCACGCTCGCATTCAGCGCACCGCCGAGGTATTCGCCCTTGATGCCCACTTCATAGTTCTTGCCGACAATCGGCTTGACGGGGTTGCCGGAGGTGTCCTTGGCGCTTTGCGGCGTAAAGATATCGCTGTAGCTGACATACACCGAGTGATGGTCGTCCAGGTCGTAGATCAGGCCGGCGTAGCGGGTGAGGTTACGCGTGACCTTGTAGTCGCCGGAGTTGTCGGCACCGCCGTGGGCATCGTAGTCATACCAGTCCAGGCGCCCGCCGAGGATCAGCTTCAACGGGTCGGCCAGGTTCAGGCGCGTGGTGATATAGACACCATCCTGGGTGGTCACGTTACGCTTGTTGGTGGTGTGGACGAAGTCCGGCTTGCCCGCCGTGAGCGGCCAGTTGAGGTTGTAGGGGCTGTAGTTGTGGGTGGTCATGTCGTAGATGCGTCGGCTGGCGCCCACGACCAGTTCATGGGTACGTCCGAACGCTTGGAAGGGGCCGCTGGCAAAGGCGTCGACGCCTGCCTGGTTTTCATCGTAGGCCGCCTGGTAGACGGTGCGCGCCAGCGTGTTATTGACCCAGCGTGACTGGTACGAGCCGGAGAACAATGCCTTCTGTTCGGCGTAGTTGGCGTTGACTTGCAGTTTCCAGTCGTTAGCCAGTTGCTGGCGCAGTTCAGCGAATACCGTGTTGACTTCCTGGTCTTTGTTCTCCCAGTCAGTGCCTGGATTGTAGGACCGTGGCAGGTTCAGGTGATGACCATCCTGGCCGACCATCGACGAACCCCAGAAATAGTTGGTCTTGTCTTTCTGGTTCGAGAAACCGAGCGTCAGGGTGGTGTCTTCGCTCAGGTCGGCTTCGGTGACGGCATAGAACAGGCCGTGATATTCCTCGGCATTGTCGATGAAACTGTTGGCATCGCGGTAGGACGTGACGACCCGGCCGCGCCAGGTGCCACTGTCGTTGAGGGGGCTGGAGGCGTCGAGTTCGCCACGGTAGTCGTCCCAACTGCCGGCGGCGCCCGTGACGGTGACTTTTTGTTCGTCCAGTGGCCGCTTGCGTACCAGGTTGATGGCCGCCGAAGGGTTACCCGCGCCGGTTATCAGGCCAGTGGCGCCGCGCACGATCTCGACGCGATCGAACATCGCCAGGTTCGGCTGAGAGCCTACAGAGACGCCGTTATAGCCGGTGGGGATGCCGTCGTACATCAGGTTGTCGATGTCGAAACCGCGGGACGTGTAGGACTGCCGGCCAGGACCGCTGGAGAAGTTGAGGAACAGACCGGGTGTGGCTTTGACCACATCATTGATGCTGGTCATCGCCTGGTCATCCATGCGTTGGCGCGTAATGACAGTAACGGCCTGCGGCGTTTCACGCATGGTCAACGGCAGCTTGGTCGCGGTTTTCATCGCGCCGGTGGTGTAGGACTGCGTGCCTTCGGTGGTTTCACCCAGTTGCGCTTCGCCGGAGATTTGCGTGGCCCCCAGTTCAAGTGTGGTGGCGGGTACCTGGGGCTCGGCGGCGAAGGTCGCCGTTGAACTCGCAAGACAGACAGCCAACGCCATCAGACTGGGTGAAAAACCTTTGCCGCCGTGTTGTTGCACAGACATGGAACTGACTCTCCCCGAATGCCGTCCCTGGCGAATAATAAAGGTGTTGATAATTATTCGCATCAGTGTGGCAGATTGAGCTTGTGGGAAAAAGCCTTAAAAGAGAATTGGTTAACGATTTTTTCACATCTAGAGGCGCGGCGTTTTGCCACTAACTACGAGTATGGGCGCACACATTGGCCGTGCGCCCAAAGCATGTGTTGGGTTGACTCAACTGTAAAAACCAGCCCAAGCCCAGGTCCAATCCAGGCTTGCCGCAACCACTTCGGCCAGCATGTGCAGGAGGATGGGCACCAACAGTCCACCACTGGCAATTCGCACCCATGCAAACAGGCAGCCCACGACAAAGATCAGAGCCAGGGTGGTCCAACTGTCGTACTGGGTATGGATGATGGCGAACAACAGCGAAGTAGCGATCACCGCTATCCATTTCCAGATCACGCTGCGCTCGTAGGGAAACAGGCGCAGCAGGTAGTGACGAATCATCAACTCTTCGGCAATGGCCGGAAGGATCAGCAAGGAGGCCAATTTGAACAGAATCTGTCCCTGCGTCAGGCCACTCAGCAGGTCCGCCATAAACGCTTCTCGCGGCTGCCCCATCACAATGACGAGCAACCCGCTGAGCAAATAGGCGCCGATAAGGCCTATGGCGCCGAGACGTAATGTCTGACGGATGTGGTGACCGTAAAACGTTGCGGACAGGTTTTTTCGGTGTTGCACAACGAACAGGGCGGACAGCAATAACGCGATCGGGCCACTGGTGATGGCAAACATGAGGTAGCTCTGCATCGCTGGCGGCACCAGCAGGAATCCGGGTACCGGGGCCAGCACAAAGATCAGTGCCGCCAGTACGAACATCCCGAGGCGTTTAAAGAAGCGGAACTGCGCTGGGAGATCTGAGGGGAGGGTGGTGTCAGGGGTAGCAAGAACTAGCGTCACAATCGCTCCATGAGTGCGGGAAAAAGGGCATTTTGCCATCAACTTGACGAAAGGACGCACCTGTTATTTACCGGCACCTGCTTATGGGGTCTCGCCTTGTGGAATCGCCACCCGACTGGTCGCCTTGACTTCCCTCAGCGCCAGACTCGACTGAATCGACGCAATCCCTAACTGCCGTCGCAACACGCTCTCGACAAACTCGCTGTAGCTGTCCAGGTCTTGTGCGAGGACCTGCAACAGGTAATCCGCATCCCCGGTGATCTTGTGGCAGGACAGCACCTGCGGCAGCTCCTTCACCACGGCTTCAAACGCATCCGGCGCGTGATCGGTGTGGATCGCGAAGCGCACATGGACGAACGCCATGATGTCCAGTCCGAGCATCTTGCGGTCGAGGTTGGCCTGGTAATCCTTGATCACGCCTTCTTCCTCCAGGCGTTTGCGCCGACGCCAGCAGGGGGTGAGACTCAGTGACAGGCGTTCGCTCAACTGCGCGTTGGAAATACTCGCGTCTTCCTGCAACAAAGCGAGGATGGCGAGATCGGTGTCATCAAGAGCGACCTGTCTGGTTTTATTTTTCATAATTGTGCGCCACAGAGGTAAATATTCCCGATAAAGCTAACAGTGCCGTAAGTAAAAGCAAAGAAAACCCCAGGTTGCCAGAACAAAATAGACCCTGTCTTTTACTGGCGGATGCCCACCCATGTTGACTGTTTTTAGCGAAGCCCACCGTTTGCACCACGGCACTGAACTGAAGGACGGCGTGCTCAAACCTTCATTCGAACAACCGAGCCGCGCCGACACGGTGCGTGACCGCGTCAGGCAGGTGGGACTGGGCGATATCGTCACACCGCGCCGCTTCGATCGGGCCTGTTACGTCAATGCCCACAGCGAGCGCTACGTAGCGTTCCTCGAAACCGCCTGGGCAGAATGGACCGCCATTGGCCGCAGCCATGACGCGTTGCCCCTGGTGTGGCCGGTGCGTGACTTGGCGAACCATCACGTCCCGGAGTTCATCGACGGCAAGCTCGGTTTCTACGCGATGGACGCCGGCTCGCCGATTACCCGCACCACCTGGGAGGCGGTCAAAACCAGCGCGGACATTGCCTTGACCGGCCTGGCGCTGATCGACGAGGGCCATCACAGCGCCTTCGCCCTGTGCCGCCCGCCGGGCCATCACGCAGCCCGCGAATACATGGGCGGTTATTGCTACCTCAACAACGCCGCGATTGCCGCCGAGCAAGCCATTACCCAAGGCGCCAAGCGCGTGGCGGTACTGGATGTGGATTTCCACCACGGCAACGGCACGCAGAACATTTTCTACGACCGCCCAGACGTGCTGTTCATCTCCCTGCATGGCGACCCGGCAGTCTCTTACCCGTACTTTTCCGGTGCGGCCAGTGAACGCGGTGCGGGCGCAGGGGAGGGCTTCAACCTGAATTATCCGTTGCCGAAGAACACCACCTGGGCGCACTACCAAATCGCCTTGATCAATGCGTGCCAGCAACTGCGCGACTTCGCGCCCGAGGTGCTGGTGATCTCCCTGGGGGTCGACACCTTCAAGGACGACCCCATCAGCCACTTCCTCCTCGACAGCCAGGACTTCCTCGGCATGGGCGAAATCATTGCCAGCGTCGGCGTGCCCACTCTGTTCGTGATGGAAGGCGGCTACATGGTCGATGAAATCGGCATCAACGCCGTCAACGTGCTGCACGGTTTCGAAAGCAACAGCCAATAACAACAACCCGTCGACTTTTCTTCTGCCAAAACTCAAAAACATAACAAGAGGTTTTGTGATGAAAACAACCACGTCCGGGCTTTCTGAAAAGCCTGCGTTGCAACGTACCCTGAGCAACCGCCATATCCAGTTGATGGCCATGGGCGGTGCAATCGGCACCGGCCTGTTCATGGGCTCCGGTAAGATCATTGCGCTGTCCGGCACTTCGATCATCCTGATCTACATGATCATCGGGCTGTTCGTGTATTTCGTTATGCGTGCCATGGGCGAACTGCTGCTGTCCAACCTGAACTTCAAAAGCTTCGCCGACTTTGCCGGCGCCTACCTGGGGCCGCGTGCGGCGTTCTTTCTCGGCTGGTCATATTGGTTGAGCTGGAGCGTGGCGGTGGTGGGGGATGCGGTGGTGATCGGTGGCTTCTTCCAGTACTGGTTTCCCCATGTGCCAGCCTGGATGCCAGCAGTGGGCATGCTGCTCACGCTGTTCGCGTTGAATGTGCTGACGGTCAAGTTGTTTGGCGAAGTGGAATTCTGGTTCGCGATCATCAAGCTCATTGCCGTGCTGACCTTGATCGGTGTGAGTGTGGTGCTGATTGCCAGTTCGTTTGTCTCGCCCACGGGTGTCACTGCGTCGCTGACCCATTTATTGGACAAACAGGCCGCGTTCCCCAATGGTTTGTTCGGTTTCTTCGCCGGGTTCCAGATGGCGATTTTTTCCTTTGCCGGCACCGAGCTGATTGGCACCGCCGCTGCTGAAACCCGTGCCCCGGAAAAGACCTTGCCCAAGGCGATCAATTCGATTCCGCTGCGTATCATCCTGTTCTACGTGCTGGCCTTGGCGTGCATCATCGCGGTGACGTCATGGCAGCAAGTCTCGCCGAGCAAAAGCCCGTTCGTTGAGTTGTTCCTGGTGGCGGGTTTTCCGGCGGCGGCGGGCATCGTCAATTTCGTGGTGCTGACCTCGGCGGCGTCGTCGGCCAACAGCGGGGTGTTTTCCGCCAGCCGCATGTTGTTCGGCCTGGCTGACTTGGGGGATGCACCGGGAATTTTTCGGCGCTTGTCGAAGAGCAGCGTGCCGTTTATCAGCCTGGCGTTTACCACCGTGCTGATGTTGCTGGGCCTGGTATTGCTGTTTGTGGTGCCGGAGGTGATGACCGCCTTCACCATCGTGTCGACGGTGTCGGCGATCCTGGTAATTTTCACCTGGTCGACAATCCTGGCGTCCTACATCGCCTACCGCAAGAAACGTCCGGACCTGCATGCCAAGTCCACCTACAAGATGCCCGGTGGCGTGCCGATGGCCTGGGTTTCCCTGGGTTTCCTCGCGTTTGTGCTGGGTCTGCTGGCGTTGCGGCCGGATACACGCTTGGCGCTGTGCGTGATGCCGGCCTGGTTTATCTGGCTGGGGATTGCCTACCCATTTTCACGTTTCAAGGGCGGCCATTGGATGAAGACGCTGCACTCGGTCACAAGTGATCCGCATCAATGACCGCCTTGGCAAACGCCTCGGGCGCTTCCTGTGGCAGGTTGTGGCCCACGCCGCCATTGATCAGGCGGAACTCATATTTGCCGGTAAAACGTTTGGCGTAATCCTCAGGCTGCGGGTGCGGCGCGCCGTTGGCGTCGCCTTCGAGGGTGATGGTCGGCACGCCAATTGACGGTGCCTGGGCGAGTTTCTGCTCCAGTGGGTCGTACTGTGTTTCACCCTGGACCAGGCCCAGGCGCCAGCGGTAATTGAACACGGTGATTGCGACGTGGTCCGGGTTCTCCAGGCCCTTTGCGCTGCGGTCAAAGGTGGCGTCATCGAACTTCCATTGCGGCGACGCCAGCTGCCAGATCAGTTTGGCGAAGTCATGGGTGTTTTTCTGGTAACCGGCGGCACCGCGCTCGGTGGCGAAATAGAACTGATACCACCATTGCAGTTCGGCTTTAGGTGGCAAAGGGTTCTTGCCCGCCGCCTGGTTGCCGATCAGATAACCGCTGACCGACACCAGCGCCTTGACCCGCTCCGGCCACAACGCCGAAACGATGTCCGCCGAACGTGCGCCCCAGTCGTAGCCGCCGAGTACGGCTTGCTTGATCTTCAGCGCGTCCATGAAGTCGATCACGTCACTGGCCAGTGCCGCCGGTTGGCCGTTGCGCAGGGTTTTATCCGAAAGGAAATGGGTGTCGCCATAACCCCGGGCGTAGGGGATCAGTACGCGATAACCCTTGGCTGCCAGCAGTGGGGCGACCTGGGCGTAGCTGTCGATGTCATAGGGCCAGCCGTGCAGCAGGATCACCGCCGGTCCCGTGGCCGGGCCGACTTCAGCGTAGGCCACGTCCAGCAGACCGGCCTTGACGTGCTTGAGTGCGCCGAAGGCAGTTTGGCTGCTGGCGACGGCCCGAGTGGGCGCTTCGGGCATTTCAGCGTGGGCCACGCTTATTGCGCCCAGCGGCAACAAGGCAAAGACCAGGGAAAGGGCGTGGCGTTTGAAGCGGCGATTCAACTGAGCGTGCATGGCGAGCCTCCTGTGGCTGGATGTGTGCCTGGAGCCCAGTTGAACGCTGCGCTGTATCTGGCCTGTTTCAGGAAGTGCGTTGAGTTAAAGACGGTGTATCGCAACGGGCCCTGTACACACTGCGATACAAACCCCGACCTAGAAATCCACCCTCAACCCGAGCGTGCCCCGTGTGCCGCTAAGGTCAAGGCTATCGAGGTTCTGGCTGCGGCTCACTTCTGCGTAGAGGTCAACGCCGGGTGCAATCGCGGTGGTTGCGCCAAGGCTGAGGTCCAACGTGGTGGATTTTTGTTCGGTAGCAAAATCCACCGTGTTGAAGGTCACTGTGCTTTTACCTTGCGGGGTATGCCAGACGTTTGCCCGAACGTAGGGGCTGACGGGCAGGTTGTGCACGAGGTAGTTGCCACTGGCGCGCACGCCCACACGGGCGGTGAGCTGTGAATCCGCGTCATAGGACACCTTGGAGAACAGGTCCCTCTGGCTAACGAGCCGGGTGCGGTTCCAGATCATTTGCAGTTGAGGTTCGATGTTCCAGGTTGGGGTGATCGCAAACGGTTGACCGACCTCTACCGACAGCGCCAGGTCGTGGCCCTGGGTCTTCATCTTTATGCCTCGGTCCGACTCGTTGTTGCCACTGAGCCGGGTGCCCATCAAGACCACGTCCGCATACGCATTGTTCTGCCAGATGTGGGTCGCGGACAGACCCAGGCTGGCGCCGTGTAAGGTGGTGTCGCCGGCTTCCCGGTCAGGCTGGCCATCGATGAGCCCTTTGACCTTGCCCCTGAGTCGGCTCTGCCCTGCCAAAATGCCCAGATGCTGGGTAGCTCCGGCCTCGGTGGTCCTCGATAAAAGGGACGTGCCGACTTGATAGCCATTGATCGAGCTATCCAGCGAGGTGCTTAAATCCCCGGCAAACGCCTGACGACTACTGCCGCCGTAGACCCGTGCCCAACCCGTCGGGAACGCCCCCGTTTCTCGCTGCCGGCCTTGTTCACCCACGCGCTCGTGAAACGTCCCGAGTGCATTGCGTACCAGGTGCTGGGCCGCCGGGTAGACTGTTGCAGCGAGTGATACTTCCTGGCGAATGAAGGGCACTGGCCGGATCGTTGCGGTTGGCAACGGCGGACTGCCCGGTGCGGGCAGCGGGGTAACCGGCGCTTCCACGGGGGCTTCCGAGCGCAGGAACCAACTGTCCTGCGTGCCTGCACTGACCCCGCCGTGATACAGGTAATAGTTGTAAGGGCCGGCGGCCGCTGTCCCGTTCAATGAAAACGCAGTGCTGGCGCTGGTGGCCCCATTTTGTGCGTCGACCACCCTGATACCGTCCGCAGTCGTGGCGGCGCCGATACCTCCCAGGTTAGTGATTTGGATGGCTGTCGTGCCGCTGATCACGCCCTGGTTGACGATCAGTCTGTCGCTGGCAGAACTGTCATTGCCTAGTGCTGTTTGCAGTGCGAGCACACCTGCGTTACCGGTGTAGTTGCCATTGATGGTCAGGGTGTCGTTGGCGCTTGAACTGCCTGTCGTCATGTTGATGACACCGCTGTTGTTGACGTCGACCCGTTGTCCGGCGGTGAATGAGGTGATCAGCCCCGTGCCCACTAGCAGTTCACTGGCGCCATCCACCTTCAGCACACCCGTGCCTGTATCGCTGTCACCCAGGGTCAAGGTGCCGCCCAATGCCAGCTGCGAGCCGTTGTCGAGCTGCAGGGTTTCAAAATTTGTGAACAGGCCCGGATTACCCGCCTGGGTGTTGTCCAGGGTCAGCGTGTCGTTACCCAGGCCGCCATCGATCAGTTGTGCTGCCGCCACTTGCGAATTGACCAGGTTTTTCAGCAATGCCGTATCGTCACCCGCTCCCGTCAGCACGGACGAATGCAGGTTGCCGCCCGTCCAGATGAAGCTGTCGTTGCCAAAACTGAGCAGAATCTGCCCGTTGACTTCGCCACCCGACACGGTCACGTGATCATCACCGCCGCTGACACTGATATTGCCCCCCACAAACGCGGTGCCCGAGATCAGGATGGTGTCGCTGCCAAAGCCCGTCACCAGGTTGCCTATGATGCGCCCGCCCGACATATCAAAGAGGTTGTTGTCGAGTTTCATATCGACGCGGCCAATGCTGCCGCCGGTCATTATGGCGCGGTCTCCGTCTTCGAATGCCCCGGTGATCGTACCGCCGCTCATGAAGAAATCGTCCAGGCCGTCGCCTTGCTCCAGCAGCAAGAGGGTGCCGCCGCTCATGGAGAAGTTGTCGATGCCCGCGCCTTGGCGGACGGCTCCGGCTTGCCCCCCCGATATCTGCACAACGTCCGTGCCCGCGCCTTGTGTCACCGAGCCGGTAATACTTCCGAGGTTGAGCCTGAAGATATTGGCGCCGTCGCCTTGGTCGAGGTTGCCATCGATCCCTGCGCTGGGCCCGTTCACGTCCACAAGATCATTGCCGGCACCAAAGGTCACGTTGCCCGAAATCCGCCCCGTCGCGGTGATGTCGAGCGTGTTACTGCCGCCTGTGTCGGTAAAACCCGGCGCCGTTGCGCTAGTGCAGGTGGAGGTATCGTTGCCGGCGGTAATGTTTACGGTGCAGGCCCCATTAGAGGCGAGCGGCCATGCCGTCAGGGCGAAAAGATAAATCCAGGAGAGTGTCTGCGCGCGCATGATCCGTCCTCGTTCGAGGGGAGCGTTGCCCCGGCACCTGCAAAAGCCGGTGCGGGCCAGACCATGACAACGTGACGCACGATACGGATCAGGGACAGCGGGTTACCTGTTTCTGAAAACACCGGCCAATGCAAAAGGTTGGCATGGCTTTCTCGACTGCACCTGAACCGGTGCAGCGCTTTTTCACCTTAGCCACACATTCTCCGGGCCGCAACTGTGAGAACTAACAGGTAGGGACGAGTTGGGTGCTACGACAGCACGATCTCATAGGGTTCGCGCATTCTCTCCAGCAGCACCTGGGCCAGCATGGGCGCCAGACCGATGGCCGGGTCGCCGGCCAATTGGCTGGCATAGGCATGGGCGGCGTGAAGCTTGCGCGCCACGGTCCAGGTGTCCAGCCGCACCTTGCGTGCCCGTTGCCAGGGGATGATCGCGCCTTCGCGGGCAGGCCAGTGCCAGGCCCAGATCGGCAGTTCATACAGTTGCGCGCCCACCAGGCAGCAGGCATTGGCGCTGGCACGGCCAACAGTGTCGTGATCGTCATTGCCGTCGTTACGCCACGTGCTGAACACCACATCGCCCGGTTGCAAGTAGCGCGCAATGAATTGACTAAGTTGCGGCTCGCGGCTGGCGAGCGCGTCGTCACAGAAGCCACCGCGGATCCACTTCAAACTGTGCAGGGGCATGCCCAGGCGGCGCATGGCCTCGACGCTTTCCTGGGGCCGCACCACGCTCAGGCGGCTGGCCGGCCAGACGTTGGACCCCGGGTGACTGGCGCTGCCATCCGTGATCGAGATGAGTTGCAGGGGATGCTCCAAGGTACTGAGCAGTTGCAGCAGGCCACCGCAGGCCAGCACTTCGTCGCCCGGGTGGGGCGCGATGATGACCACGCGTGCGCCAGGCGGCACCAATGAGGACGGGGTGATCGGGGGGATTTGCGCCAGCTGCGGGGCGCTGTTCCAGATTTGCGCAGGGCCGCTACGGCCGTCGCTTAAGGAAGCAAGCTTCATGGGGTGTCACATCCTTGTCGATTGATGCTGGGTCGTGGCCCGTTGACGGGACGACACTCTTTTATCCACCACAGGCTCCGCCGCAGTGGCTGCATGACGCCCCAACCCTGGAACGCCAGCAAGGCGTCATCAGCATAGACAAGGATTGGTCGGTTTTACATTCGGCAACGTCGTTTTTTTCAAGTGGCGTGCACCAAGCTCTTCAAGTAATCGCCGAAACCGCCCTGTGCGCGAGCATCCAGGCGCGCACTGGTGATCACCTGCGGGCTGTGGCTCCAGGCGATGGAGGCGCCGCACAGCTCCAGGTTACGCACCAGTTGCACATCCTCATGACACGCCAGCGGCTCGAAACCACCCGCGCGCACATAAGCGCCTGCGCTCACGCCCAAGTTGGCACCGTGGATGTGTCGATGACCGTCTCGCGCCTCGTAACCCTGGTGATAGCGAATCTGCGCAGCCGGGTCGAAGCCTTCGCTCCAGGCGTCCACGGTGACGGTGCCGCATACCGCGTCGGCCCCCAGTGCCAACTGGGCCACCAGCCAATCAGGCGCCACGCGGCTGTCGGCATCGGTGCACGAAATCCAGCGGGCGCCCTGGTTGAGCAGATGCCGCGCGCCCACGCCTCGAACATGCCCGACATTGCGTGCCTGGGCTTCAAGCCATTGCACGGGATAGGCCTGGGCAATGGTGGCACTTGCATCGCTGCAACTGTCGAGTACCACCAAGACAGTCACGGCTTCGCCGAGTAAACCTGGATGACTGGCCGCGATCAGTGCCGCTTTCAGGCAGTCGCCCAGCAGGGCCTCTTCGTTGTGTACCGGGATCAGAATGCCGATCATCTCAGGCCCTCAAGGGTGGCGACCGAAGTGCCGTCGCGGCTCCACAGGTCGAGCAGGAAGTCGTGTTCGTGGTGGCTGGTCACGCGAGGCATATTCAGCCGTTCCTGAAGCAGGGCATGCACCTGCTCGGCCGTTTGCGGGCAACCTTCGATAGGCGGGCGCCAATGGCAGGCCAGCACCTGGCCGTCGTCGGTCAACGAGGTGCGCACGCGTTCGATCAACCGGCACAAATCGTCGGCGTCGAGGTAGTAACACAACTCGCTGAGCACGATCAGCTCGAACTGACCTGTGGGCCACTGTTCGGGCAAACGGCTTTGCTGCACCTGAGCCTGGGGAAAGCCCAGCAAGCGACTGCGCGCCAAGGCTACGGCGGCCGAAGCCGTGTCGCAGCACAGCAGGCGGTCACAGCGGGGCGCCAGTTCGAAGCTCAGCTCGCCATTGGCGCATCCGGGCTCGAACGCCGAGGCATAACGTGGTCGTGTGAGTATGGCCAGGGTCAACGCGCGTTTGCGGCGTTCGTACCAGCGTTGACGGAAGGCCCAGGGGTCATCATTTTCGGCGAACAATTGGTCGAAATACGGTGTGGCCACACTCATACGAATACCACTTCAAAAGGCTGGAGCAGACGTTCCACTACATAGGGTGCTAGCACGGGCGCCAGGCCGATCTGCGGGTCGCCCTCCAACTGGCTGGCGAAGGCGTGGATGGCGTGGCGTTTGCGGGCGACCGCTTCACAGGTCAATGGGATCTTGCGGGCGCGATGCCAGGGCACTTGGTTGTCTTCGGGCGTTGCCCAGTGCCAGGTCCATACCGGCAGTTCGTACAGGGTTGCGCCTACAGCCGAGGCTGCCTTGGCGCTGGCACGACCGACGGCTTCGTGGTCGCAATGCCCATCTTCGCGCCAAGTGGTGAACACCACGTCGGTGGGTTTGAGGTAACGCCGGATGAACGCCGCGAGTTCATCTTCCCGCGCCGCCACCTGACTGTCGGTAAACCCGGCACGCAGCCATTTCAAGCTGTGCAGCGGCAAGCCAAGACGATGCAGGGCCTGGGCCGACTCCTGCGGGCGCACCACACTCAAACGCTCAACCGGCCAACGCCGCGAGCCCGGATGACTGGCGCTGCCATCGGTGACTGAAATCAGCTGGATGGCCCGGCCGAGTGCCGCGAGCCCCTGCATCAAGCCACCACACCCCAACACTTCATCATCCGGATGGGGGGCGACAATCACCGCCCGATAGCCTTCTGGCACCAACTGCTCAACGCTGATCGGCGGTAGCTCGGCCATCTTCGGCGACGCCTGCCAGCGATGCAGCGGCGTGCCTTGGCCAACGATTGGATTGGGTTTCATAACTGCCACCTCCCTGTGGGTTCGCCGGCGACCAACTCGCCAAGGCCGGCCAAGTCGCGTTCGGCGTGACTCTGGCGCATATACACCGGCAAGTCCGCCATCAACTGGGCGAAATGCGGATCCTTGCAATAGGGCCCCGCACCGATGGCCCGACCCACGTGGCGGATCACCTGTTCGACGGTGTCTTCGATGCACGCCCGAGTCTGTTGCGCCAACTCCCTGGCATTGGCCATGGGTTCTCGATCGACCTGTTCCGCGCTGGCGCGCAGTACACAGGCGGCGCTGTTGAGTGCGCTGTCGACCGCGCCGAGGTGGGCGAGGGCGTGGGGTTCGGGGCGTTTGCTGCACTGCTCACGCAAGACTTCCGCCAGGCGTTGCGCCGCGCCATACCAGCAGGCAGCAATGCCAATGCCGCCTTGCCAGAATCCGGGGCGAGCCAGGTAATCACCGGGTCCGCCCACGGCCAGCCCCCAGGCTTGGTCAAACACGATTTCCACACTACCCGTGGCGGCCATGCCCACGGCGTTCCAGCCTTCGTCCGTGACGACGACGCCCGGTTGATCCATAGGCACTGCCACCAGTTGCTGGCGGTCTTCTTCGTCCCAGGCCGTCAGCAAGCCATGGCTGACCACTGCCGCGCCGGAACACCAGGCTTTACGCCCTTGCACCTTCAAACGCTGGCCGTCGTTGAAGACTCGTACCTTGGCGGTGGGTGGCTCTGCCGCCCACATGCCCCAAATGCTGCCCAAGGGCGGCAACGGGCTGTTGAGTTCGGCGATGATCGCCAAGGCGTCGGTGTGGCCTTCGAACAACTTGCACAGGCGCAGGTCATGGCCTGCCACCTGTGCCAAACGGCTGAACCGCGCCAGTGTCTGACCGCTGCCCGGCAAGGGCAGTTGGTCCAGGCCTTCCTCCTGAAGCGCCTTCAGGGCCGCGCCCAGGGCTTGCGTGTCCGCATAGCCCCGGTAGCCTTGAAGGAATCCATGCAGTGCCATTTCACACCTCGTCTTCACGCTGCAATTCGAACAGCAGCAGCGAGCGGCCAGTCACCGCGTACTCATGATCGAAATCAAAGCGTTCCTGGCCACGGACTGCCGGGGAGTTGGTGTCGAGCATGCACGTCCAGAATTCGCCCTCAGGCACCGCCGGCAAACGGAAGTTGACCATGTCGTGGTGGGCGTTGACCACCAGCAACAAGGTGGCATCCGCGCCGGGCCGGCGAATTCCCGTCTCCTGCGCGCGGCCATCCATCAGCATGCCCAGGCAGCGGCCATGGCTGTCCTGCCATTGCTCAGTGGTCATTTCATTGCCATCCGGCGCCAACCAGGTAACGTCCTTCACACCGATGTCTTCGTTGTAGTCGCCTACCAGGAAGCGCCCACGACGCAGGATCGGGTAGGCCAGGCGCAGCTTGATCAAGCGCTTGACGAACTTGAGCAGCGCCTTGCCATCTTCGTCCAGGTCCCAGTTGATCCAACCGATCTCGCTGTCCTGACAGTAGGCGTTGTTGTTGCCGTGCTGGGTGCGGGCGAATTCATCCCCGGCCACGATCATCGGCGTGCCTTGAGACAGCAACAGCGTGGCAAAAAAGTTACGCATCTGGCGCAGGCGCAGCGCGTTGATTTCCGGGTCGTCGGTTGGCCCTTCGACGCCGTGGTTCCAGGACAGGTTGTTGTTACTGCCGTCCTGGTTGTTTTCGTCGTTGGCCTCGTTGTGCTTGTCGTTGTACGACACCAGGTCGTGCAGGGTGAAACCGTCGTGGGCGGTGATGAAGTTCACCGAGCTGTAAGGGCGGCGTCCACGATGGTTGAACATTTCGCCGGAGGCCGTCATGCGTGCGGCGAAGTCGGCCAACTGGCTGTCGTCGCCTTTCCAGAACGCCCGAACGGTATCGCGGAAACGATCGTTCCATTCCACCCAGCCCGGCGGGAAATTACCCACTTGATAGCCGCCAGGGCCGCAGTCCCAGGGCTCGGCAATCATTTTTAACTGGCGCAACACCGGATCCTGGCGGCACGCCACGAGAAAGCTGTGGCGTTCGTCGAAACCATCGCGGTAGCGGCCAAGAATGGTTGCCAGGTCGAAGCGGAAACCGTCCACATGCATCTCGGTTGCCCAGTAACGCAGGGAGTCGGTGACCATCTGCAGTACGCACGGATGGCTCAAGTCCAGGGTGTTGCCGGTCCCGGAATCGTTGATGTAGAAGCGCTTGTCATCCGGCATCAGCCGATAGTACGAAGCGTTGTCGATACCGCGCATCGACAGGGTCGGCCCACGCTCGTTACCTTCAGCGGTGTGGTTGTAGACCACGTCCAGGATCACTTCGAGCTTCTGCTCATGCAGGTGCGCGACCATCTCCTTGAACTCGGCGATCTTGCCACTGGCGAGATAGCGCGGGTCTGGCGCGAAAAACGCGATGCTGTTGTAGCCCCAGTAGTTGGTCATGCCTTTTTCCAGCAAGTGCTGGTCATTGACAAAGGCATGCACTGGCAGCAATTCGACGGATGAAATGCCCAACTGGCGAATGTGCTTGAGCACGTCGTCTTCCATCAGCCCGGCGCAGGTGCCGCGCACGGATTCAGCGACGGATGGATGGCGCATGCTGATGCCGCGCAGATGGGTCTCGTAGATGATGGTGCGATCCCAAGGTACGCGCACCGGCTGGTCGTTGCCCCAGGTGTGTGCCGGGTCAATGACTTTGCATTTGGGCACGAAGGGTGCGCTGTCGCGTTCATCGAAACTGAGGTCGTCGTCCGGGTGGCCGATGGTGTAGCCGAACAACGCCTCGGACCATTTCAGCTCGCCCACCAATTGCTTGGCGTAGGGGTCGATCAGCAATTTGTTGTGGTTGAAACGGTGGCCGTTGGCCGGGTCATATGCACCGTACACGCGATAGCCGTAAATCAGCCCTGGATGGGCGTCGGGCAGGTAGCCATGGAAGGTTTCGTCGGTGTATTCGGGCAGTTCGATGCGCTCCAGCTCGACTTCGCCGGAATCATCGAACAGGCACAGTTCGACCTTGGTCGCGTTGGCCGAGAACAAGGCAAAGTTGACACCCAGGCCGTCCCAGGTGGCGCCAAGGGGGAAGGGCAAACCTTCACGAATCCGCGACGGCTCGCTGCCCGGCGTCGAAGGGGTTTTATCGGGTTTGCTCATTACGTTGCTCCTGCAAGGGTCTTTTTTCGGGCCGAACGCGGCCGTGCTGACGAAAATTCAGCTGAGAGTCTGGAGGGTAAATTCACCTCTTGCCGACAGCGCCGACAAGAGGCGAGGGGTCAAGGCTTGGGCTTTTTGGGCGCCGGTGGTTTTTTAGCGGCCGGTGGCGCCGGCTTGCTGGCCGCAGGTGCCGCCGGTTTGGCTTTCGCCGGCGGCTTGGGGGGGCTGGCCTTGGGCTTGGCGGCTGCCTTGGGCTTGCTCGGCGTCAGCGCTTCGGCTTCCGCCAGTTTGCGCGCCATCTCCCAGTGGCGCGCATCTTCACCATGGGGTTTGCCCTCGGACTCCCAGATCTGGTGCGCCAGTTCGCGTATGCGTTTGTCTTCAGTACTCATCACAATGCTCCTCACAGAAAATTTTCAGCTTTCTTGATCATCAGGATTGATAAAGACATTGACCGGGAAATCCCCCAGGGCAGCGCTAACCAACAGCTCCTTGTCTGGTGTGACTGCGCCTGTATGAAAAAGTCCCTTCCAGTTTTGCGTTGTGGCGGCGAACGGTAATTTCACCCGTGTATCGCCCCAAACCTGCGCGTTGATCTGGGGATGCACACCGTTTTCAAGCAGGTCATGGGGCCAGCGTGGCACCACGATCAGCAAGCGTTTGCCGTGATGTTCGCGGCTGAATGCGACCACCCGTTCGGCGTGTTTACCAACCACTTCCAGCGGCGTGTAGGTGCCGCTGCGGAACAGGTCAGGCTGGGCCTTGCGCAAGCCCAGCACCTGGGCAATCAACGCCTGTTTGATACGCCCGTCGCGCCAGTTGAACAACAGTTCGCCGATGTCCGGTGGGGTCGCCAGCGCCTGTTGCCGTGCGCTGAAATCCACCGGGCGGCGGTTGTCCGGGTCGACCAGGCTGAAGTCCCAGAACTCATCGCCCTGGTACAAGTCCGGTACACCCGGTACGGTCATGCGAAGCAAGGATTGCGCCAGGCCATTCAGGGCGCCGGCCGGGGCAATCGCCTGAGCGGAATTGCCAATGGCGGTGCGTAGTGCGTGGCCTTCTTCACTGAGCAACAGCCGTGAAAGGAATGCTTCGACACCTTGTTCATAGGCTTCGTTTGGCGCGCTCCAGCTGCTCTGCAACTTGGCTTCGCGCAGAGCCTTTTGTTGCCACTGCCACAGGCGCTGCTGGTAGCCGTCAAAGTCGGCGCCCTGATCCAGCGGCCAACTGCCGAGCAAGACTTGATAGAGGATCAATTCATCGCCCGGTGAGGGCGCGGTGTCGGTGCGCAGTGGGGCGGCCAGGGTGCGCCAGTGTTCCACCTGCTCAACAAACCAGGGCGCGCACTCACTCAACACTGCCAGACGCGCACGGGTGTCTTCGCCGCGCTTGTGGTCATGGGTGGCGGAGGCCAGCAGGTTATCGGGGAAGGTCTGCAAACGCTGCTGGTTGACAGCATGGAAGTCGGCCAGTGGCGCGCTGAACTGTTCGGTGCTGAAGCCCACGTCATTGCGCGACAACAATACCGCCGAGCGATAGAACGCGGTGTCCTCCACGGCCTTGGCGGCGGCGGGGGAGGTCAATTGCTGGAAACGCACGCAGGCATGCTTGAGGATCTTGCGTTCACGGCCCACCGGGCGGTTGCGCCAGGGTTGACCGCCCAGCCATTTTTCCAGGTGATCGAGCACCGGCCAGTCGCCTTCGCCCAAGGTGGTGCGCGCGCCGTCCATGGCGTGTTGGAACATCGAGTCGTCGGCGTCGCTGCGCCCGCGTGCACTGATGTAGGTGCGGTACACCGGGAAATGCACGATCAGTTCCTGCAAGGCGCGGCGGATGGCGCCTAGGGTCAGGTCGCGGGTCATCACATCGTCGCGGGCTACTTGCAGCAGGGCCTGGGCCACACTTTCGAAGTCTCCGCCGAGGGAACCGTTAAGGATTTGCTGGCGCGCCAGTCGCGCCTCCTCGATGAACGCCGAAGGCCGTTCGCTGTGACGGGTCCACAATTGGGCCAATGGCTCAAAGCCGTCGGGGTGATGTTGCAGCAGCGACAGCTGGTTCATGAATTCGTAGCCGGTGGTGCCGTCCACTTGCCAGTCTTCGCGCAGGGTTTCGCCTTCGCCGAGGATTTTTTCCACGAAGATCGGCAGATGCCGCTGCGGTGACAACGAATCCACCCGGCGCCGCAGCTTGCGGCAATACCCGCGCGGGTCGGCCAGGCCGTCGATATGGTCGATACGCAGGCCATCTATCAGGCCTTCGCTGATCAACTCGAAAATCTTGGCGTGGGTAGCTTCGAACACGGCGCTGCGTTCAACACGCAGACCGCCCAGTTCATTGACATCGAAGAAGCGCCGCCAGTTGATATCATCCGCTGCGGTGCGCCAGCTGGCGAGGCGGTAAGCCTGTTGTTCAAGCAGTTGGTGCAGGCGGTCGAAGTCGAAGCTCGCCAGTTGTGCGTCGATGGCCTGGCGCACGTCGTCTTCAGTGGCCCGTTCGGCCAGGGCTTGTTTGAGCCAGGCGGCTTCGTGGTAAGCGTCGTCCTGATAGGCCAGGGCGCTGAAACGGTCGGACAATGGCTTGAGCAACTCATCGCTGCCCAGGATCGCCGCGTAGTCCCGTGGGCAGATCGGAAAGCGATGCTCGTAATGCTCGACGTAGAACGCGCCATGGGTGGCATCGAACTTCAGGCTCACACTGCCGCTCTGCAAGGCTTCGCCGTAGTCGCTGCCGAGGAACGGCATCAGCAACTGGCCTTTGAGTAGCGGGTCGGGCGAGTGCCACTGAATATCGAAGAACTCGCTGTAGGGGCTCATGCGTCCCCATTCCAGCAGGTCCAGCCACCAAGGGTTATCCGCACCGCCCACGGCCATATGGTTGGAGACGATATCCAGGATCAGGCCCATCTCATGTTCACGCAAGGCGGCGACCAGGCGGCGCAAGGCAGCTTCGCCACCCAGTTCCGGATTGACGCGGGTGGGGTCGACCACGTCGTAGCCGTGCATGGACCCGGCGCGGGCGCTGAGCAGCGGCGAAGCGTAGAGGTGGCTGATGCCGAGGCGTGCAAAGTAGGGCACCAGGGGCACCGCGTCATCCAGGGTAAAACCTTTGTGGAATTGCAGGCGCTGGGTCGCGCGCAGGGGCAGTGCGTTCATCGGTCACGCTCATAGGCTTGGTTGCGCGCGACGGCCAACAGTTCGAGGCGGCGGGCGGCACCGGCATTGTCGAGCAGGCTGGAGGCCTCCCCCACAAAGCGGCGGCGCCAATTGGGGTGGGTGTCGGTGGTGCCTGGCAGGTTGGCCTGCTCCTCGACGCCGAGCGCATCTTCCAACGGCAACAGCACCAACGGCGCACGGGTATGGCCGAGGTAGCGCACGCTGGCGTCGATCATGTGGTCGGTTTCATTGCGGATTTCTTCAACGAAGTTCTGCGGGTCCTGGCTCAAGGCCTGGCGCAGTGCCTGGCGTTCGCGCAGGCGATGTTCGCTCCATTGCTCCACGGTGGGTGCGTCGATCAGGCCGAGCTGAATGTTCCAGTCGATATCGCGGCTGTGCCACCAGCCGTTGAGCGTCGGCAAGTCGTGGGTACTGGTGGTGGCCAGGGCATTGTCCGGCCAGTCGAGGATCGGCTTGAACTGGCCCTCGTGGTTTTGCTCGAACAGCAACACGCGCATGCCGAGGATCGAGCGGGCGATGAGTTTTTCGCGCAGGCCGTCCGGCACCGTGCCTAGGTCTTCACCGAGCACGATGGCGTGGTGGCGATGGGATTCCAACGCCAGCAGGCGCAGCAGGTCCTCCACCGGGTAATACAGGTAGGCGCCTTCTCGCGGCGAGGCGTCCATGGGGATCACCCACAGGCGTTGCAGGCCCATCACATGGTCGATACGCAGGCCACCGGCATGGGCGAAGTTGGCGCGCAGCATTTCGATAAAGGCGCGGAAGCCGTTGCGCTTGAGGCCTTCAGGCGAGAACGCGGAGATGCCCCAGCCCTGACCTGCGCGATTGAGAATGTCGGGTGGCGCGCCCACGGTCAGGTCCGCGAGCAGCTCGTCCTGACGGCTCCAGGCCTGGCTGCCACCGCCGTCAGCGCCCACGGCCAGGTCGGCAATCAAGCCGACGCCCATGCCGCTGCCGCGCGCAGCCTGTTGCGCGCGTTCCAGGCAACGGGCGATCAGCCATTGGCTAAAGGCGAAGTAGCCGATCTCATCCGGGTTTTCTGCGGCAAATGCTGCGAGTGTCGGGCTCTGCGGGTTGCGCCAGTCTTCTGGCCAGTGGCGCCAGTCGAGGTCTTCCCCCTTGGCGGCGCGCACGGCCTGCACGGCTTCGAAGCGGCAGTGATTTTCCAGCGCTTCACCACCGGCTTGGCGGAAACTCAGGAAGTCGGCGTGTTGTGGATGCTGGCCGTGGCGGAAGTCTTCGTACAACGCTCGCAACAGTCGCTGCTTGGCCTTGGCGGCTGTGGGCCAGTCGATCAGGCTGTGTTGTTCCAGATCGTGCAGCTCGTCTGTCGGACCGAGGGCTTCGATGGCGTTGCGCACCTCGCGCTCCCCTAGAATGCAACCGGGCGAGGCGTACAAGCTGTTGAGGAACAGACGACTCGACGGCGAATACGGGCTGTAGCGCTCGGTGTCGGCGCTGAACATGGCGTGCATCGGGCTGATGGCCAGGGCGTCGGCACCGCGCTCGGCGGCCGAACGGGCCAAGTGTTCCAGGGCCAGGGTGTCGCCAAAGCCGCCATCACCCAGGCGGCGCAGGCTATACAGTTGCGCGCTGAGGCCCCAGGCGCGAGCGGGGCGACTGTCGACGGCCTCGGCCACGCTGTAGCAGTGGGTGGGGGCAACGGCCAAAGTGAAGGTCTGCTCGGCGATATGCACCTGGTGGTAACCGAGGGCGATGACGCCGGGTAATACGGCGTCGCCATCCAGACGCAAGTCGAGGGTTTCGCCATCTTCCAGGCTCACGCGGCACAGGGTGTCCGGCTCAAAGTAACGGGCCAGGTCCAGGCCTTCGCCGCTGTCGATGGTCATCAAGGGTGGCAGGTGTTTGTCGTGTTGTGCCTGTTCCAGTTCGAGCAGGCTGGCGTCGATCTCGGCATCGCTGTCGGCCGGGTGGCCCAGGCCTTTGAGAACGGCGCGCAGGGCGTCGGGTTTCACACGTTGCGGGCGGCCGTTTGCGTCGATCCAATCGACGGCCAGGCCCGCTCGGCTGGCGAGGATTTCCAGGTTCGCTTCGCTCAAGGGTGCTCTCCAACAGGGAATAGGGTCACGCGTGCGCTGTACGCCGGCAGCTGGGCGCCGAGGTTGGCAGGCGTTTCGAAAAGAACGGCGCCGGTCGCCGGGTGATCCAGCGGCGCGGCACTCAGGTTGAGATCGATCTGCAACAGGTTGCCGTTGCCCAGGCGCCAGCGGGCGCTCACGGCACCTTCAGCCAGCACCTGAGCGCCGAGCGCTAGGCTGCCCGGCAAGTGCGGCACGATATGCTGGTGGCGCAGGTTCAGCAGTTGGCGGTAGAGCTGGGCGTGCGGGTTGTCGGTAAACGACGGCGCCGATTGTTCAAAGGTGGTCGCGTCGTTGGGATCGGGAATGCGTTCACGTCGTTCCGGGTCCTTGAACGCGGCGAAGTCAGCAAACTCATTGCGCCGTCCTTCACGTACCGCTTCGGCCAACTCGCCGTGATGGTCGGTGAAGAACAGGAACGGCTCGCTGGCGTTGACCTCGTCGCCCATGAACATCATCGGGATCATCGGCGAGAGCAGCAGCAGGGCCGTTGCTGCCTCTAAAGCCTGGGGCGAGCAGAGTTGATGCAGGCGCTCGCCCAGGGCGCGGTTGCCGATCTGGTCATGGTTCTGCAAAAACGCTACAAACGCGGTCGGCGGCAGGTGCCCGCTGGGTTCGCCGCGTTCATGGCCATGCCGGGTGGTCTGCCCCTGGTAGATGAAACCTTCGCCCAGGCAGCGCGCCAGTTTGGCGGTAGGTTCCTCGGCAAAATCACTGTAATAGGCGTCGGTTTCGCCGGTCAGCAATACGTGCAGGACGTTATGAAAGTCATCATTCCATTGCGCGTCAAAATCGTGCTGCAGGAGGCTGGCCTGATTGAGTTCGTTTTCCAGCATCAGCCAGACGTGTCGACCGGTGTCGACTTGCTCGCGAACCCGGTGGGCCAGTTGTTTCAGAAAAACCGGGTTATCGATGGCGTGTACCGCGTCCAGGCGCAGGCCGTCGAAACGGTATTCGAGCAGCCACATCAAGGCGTTATCCAGGAAGAAATCCCGCACTTCACGCCGGTCAAAGTCGATACCGGCGCCCCATGGGGTGTGCACGTCTTCCTGGAAGAAGCCTTTGGCGTATTGGCCGAGGTAGTTGCCGTCGGGGCCGAAGTGGTTGTAGACCACATCGAGAATCACCGCCAGGCCCTGTTCGTGGGCGCTGTCGATCAGGTGCTTGAGTTGATCGGGCGTGCCGTAGGAGGCTTGGGGCGCGTAGGGCAGGACACCGTCATAGCCCCAGTTGCGTTCGCCGGGGAACTGCGCGAGCGGCATCAATTCAATCGCGGTCACGCCCAGCTCGGCCAGGCGCGGCAGGTGCTTCTCGACGCCGGCATAGCCACCCATCGCGCCGACGTGCAGTTCATAGATGACGGCTTCGTGCCAGGGACGGCCCTGCCACTGGCTGTGGCGCCATTGATAAACGAGGGGATCGACCACCAGGCTCCAGCCATGCACATCCGAAGCCTGGGCCCTGGAGGCAGGGTCGGGAACATCCATTTCCCCGTCGATGTTGAAGCGGTAGCGCGTGCCCGCCGGGCACGCTATTTCGGTTTCAAACCAGCCATCTGCCTGGGGCAGCATGGCGACGGACTTGCCATTTTCCAATTCAACGCTGACATAAAACGCGTCTGGCGCCCACAAGGCAAAACGCGTGTGTTGCGCGTCCAGCATGATTGCGCCGTGGGGCCAGGTTTCCAGAGTCCGTAACGGCATCTATAGAGACCTCCCGTTGATTATTTAGCGGATTTCCCCAAGGCCTTGGCCACAAGTTGCTCATACAGCTCGGCGTAGGGTTCCACCGCCTGGCTCCAGTTGAACGGTTGCGTCATCGCCCGGCAGCGCATGGCATTGAGCAGGCCAGGGTAGGCAAATACCTTGAACGCGCGGCTCAAGGCTTCTTTGTAGCTGTCGACCGTGGATTCATTGAACAGAAAACCGGTCACGCCATTTTCGATGGTGTCAGCCAGGCCGCCGGTATTGCGCGCGACGGGCAGCGAGCCGAAGCGCTGGGCGTACATCTGGCTCAGGCCGCACGGCTCGTAGCGCGACGGCATGAGCAAAAAGTCACTGCCAGCGAACATGCGCCGGGCATCAGTCTCATTGAAGCCGATGCGCACACCAATCTGGCCGGGGAAGCGCAGCGCCAGTTCACGCATGGCGTTTTCTTCTTCCGGCTCGCCGCGACCGATAATGGCGATCTGCCCACCTTGCTCGACAATAAAGCTGGCCACGGCTTCGGTCAGGTCCAGGCCTTTCTGGAATACCAAGCGTGAGACCACGGCGAACAACGGGCCGGTGGATTCACTCAGGCCGAACAGCTCGCGCACTTGGGCGGCGTTGACCGCTTTGCCTTCCCAGTCGCCGATGTTGAAGTTGTGGGTCAGGTGTGGATCGGTAGAGGTTTCCCAACTGTCTTCAATGCCGTTGGGAATGCCGCTGAGCAAGCCTTGCTGGGTCTTGCTGGCAAGAAAGCCATCCAGGCCGCAGCCGAATTCCGGGGTGGTGATTTCCCGGGCGTAGGTGGCGCTCACCGTGGTGATGTGGCTGGAATACGCCATGCCGGCCTTGAGGTACGACATCTTGCCGTAGAACTCCATGCCTTCCTGTTGCAGGGCGTGGGGTGGAATGCCGAGTTCCGGCGTGGAAGCCAGGCTGATCACGCCTTGATAGGCCAGGTTATGAATGGTGAACAGCGTCGGTGTGCGTGACCCACGCCAGTGCATATACGCCGGCGCCAGGCCAGCGGGCCAGTCGTGGGCGTGCACCAGGTCCGGGCACCAGTGGATCTGCGCGAGGTTGGCAGCCATGTCGGCGGCGGCCAGGCCCAGGCGGGCGAAACGGATATGGTTGTCCGGCCAGTCGCGACCGTTATTGGCGCCGTAGGGCGTGCCCTCGCGCTCGTACAGTTCGGGGCAGATCAACACATAGATGACCAGGCCGTCCTTGAGGTCCATGCGCCCGATCTTGCACGGCGGCAGCGCGGCGTGGCCACCCAGCTCACCGATGATATGGATCGGGTTATCGCTTTCCATCACCTGCGGGTAACCGGGAATCAGCACCCGCACATCGTGCAGGTGGGCCATGGCGCGGGGCAGGGCCGCGGACACATCGCCCAGGCCGCCGGTTTTCACCAGGTCGGCAAATTCGGAGGTCACGAACAGGACTTTCTTGCGATTAGGATTCTGACTCACGATCGGCCGCACAGTGGTGGGCAGGTCGACCAACGAAGGTCCCCCTACCGGCTGACTGACACGCTCTCCCTGAATATCTACAGCGGCACTGATCATAGTTCTCTCCCACATGTTGGTCGGCTAATGGCCCGCTGCCATTAGCTCCGATGGCCACATCCTGCGGCCAGGCGCACAAGCACTGTACAAACTGGCAAGGCGTATGCCAGTTGCACGGTTAGCCAAAAAAGATTGGATGGACGGGCATTTCGCGTGAACCGCGGGTGCTCGCCTTACCTTAAAACTGGACCTACGGCAGAGTTGGAAAGTTTCGATTTTTTGCGGGGTTTTTGTTTTCGAACGGACCCATCGGTCATGAGTCTAGGACAGATCCTAGAGCTTGTAGGCTTTCTGCGGAAATTTTGTAGGACAAAAAACTTGTAACGATATGCTGCTTTGAAGAAAGCTTTGGAAGGGTACTTTCTGTGGCGAGGGAGCTTGCTCCCGCTGGGCTGCGCAGCAGACCCAGAATAGGGCCGCTGCGCGCCCCAGCGGGAGCAAGCTCCCTCGCCACAAGAGTGCGAATGCTCCGAAAGAGTGCGTCAGCCCAGCACGCGAATGGGCGCTCCTTTGGCCCACGCTTGAATGTCTTCGAGCATCTGGCCGTAGAACTGTTGGTAATTCTGTTCGCTCACATACCCCACGTGCGGCGTCGCCAGTACGTTCGGCAGGCGGCGGAACGGGTGATCCGCCGGCAAGGGTTCCTCGGCGTACACATCCAGCGCGGCTCCCGCCAGGCGACCGCTTTCCAATGCCTGTACCAGCGCAGACTCATCCACAATCGGGCCACGGGCCGTGTTCACCAAGCGCGCGCTGGGTTTCATCCACCCTAAAGCCTCGGCGTCCACCAGCCCACGGCTGCGGTCGCTAAGCACCAGATGAACGGTAAGAATATCCGCCTGTTCAAACAGCGCCTGCTTGCTGACCCAGGTCACGCCCGATTCCGCCGCGCGTTCCGGCGTGAGGTTTTCACTCCAGGCAATCACCCGCATGCCGAACACCTGGGCAAACTGCGCGACTTTCTGGCCAATGCTGCCCAGGCCGAGAATGCCCAGGGTCTTGCCATGCAGATCGCCGCCCAGGCCAACCTGCCAATGGCCAGCGCGCAAGGAATTGGCCTCGGCCAGCAGATTGCGGGTGGACGCCATGATCAGCGCCCAGGTCAATTCGGGCGCGGCGTGTTTATAGCTGTCGGTGCCGCAGACTGTGATGCCCAGCGCCTTGGCGGCGTGAATGTCGATGGCCGCATTGCGCATGCCACCTGTGACCAGCAATTTAAGCTTTGGCAAACCTTGCAGCAGAGCCTTGTCGAAGGTGGAGCGTTCGCGCATCACGCAAATCACCTCGAAGCCCCGCAAACGCTCGATCATGGTGGCGGTATCCGCCGGGTAATCGTGCAGGAAATGCACCTGGCCCACGGCCTCAAGCACTGACCAATCCACCACGCCACTGGCCACATTCTGCCAATCATCAATGACTGCGATCTGTACCGACATTCACGAGTGCCTCGAAAAAGGTTGGATTAAAGGGCGTTCAAACCCTGCAACAGCGCTTTATGAAACTGGGCCGGTTCCTCCATCTGCGGTGCATGCCCCAGGCCCGGGAACTCCACCAAGGTGGCATGGGGAATCAACTTGGCCACTTGCTTGCCCAGCACGGCATAGTCGCCGAGCTTGGCCTTGACTGCCGGCGGCGCGACGTCCTTGCCGATGGCGGTGTTATCGGACGTGCCGATCAGCAGCAGCGTGGGCATTTGCAGGTTCTTGAACTCGTAGTACACCGGCTGGGTGAAGATCATGTCGTAAATCAACGCCGAGTTCCATGCGACCAGGGTATGCCCTGGGCCGTTGCTCAGGCCGGCGTACATGTCTACCCAACGCTCATACTCGGGCTTCCAGCGTCCGACGTAGTAGGTGTTGAGTTGATAGTTTCGAATCCCGTCGGCGCTGACTCTCAGCTCACGCGCATACCATTGGTCGACGGTCAGCGAGGGCACGCCCAGTGCCTTCCAGTCTTCCAGGCCAATCGGGTTGATCATTGCCAGCTGTTCGGTCTGCTCGGGGTACATCAGCGCGTAACGCGTGGCGAGCATGCCGCCGGTTGAGTGGCCGATAACCGTGGCCTTTTGAATGCCGAGTTTTTCCAGCAGTTGATGGGTGTTAGTCGCCAACTGCTGGAAACTGTATTGATAATGGTCGGGCTTGCTGGAGCTGCAAAAGCCGATCTGGTCCGGCGCGATCACCCGGTATCCGGCATCGCTCAACGCCTTGATCGAACCTTCCCAGGTAGCGCCGCAGAAGTTCTTGCCGTGCATCAACACCACGCTGCGGCCGTTGGCCTGTCCTTTGGCGGGCACGTCCATATACCCCATCTGCAGGGACTTGCCCTGGGATTGGAATTCGAAATGCTTGAGTGGGTAGGGGTATTCAAAGCCTTGCAGCTCGGGGCCGTAGCTGGCGGCAAAGGCGGGTGTGGTGCTGACGGCGAGCAGGCCGGTGATGCAAAAAGCGCGGATCAGGGGCATTGGCAACGCTCCGAGAAGGGTGCTCGGATGCTGTTGCGGGACGATTAACTGGGGATTAACACCCAGTGCAAGGTCACGGCAGCGAGTACCCCATAACGCAGGCTTTTGGCTAAAGTCACCAACAGCAGGAATCGCCACAACGGCTCACGCATCACCCCGGCGACCAAGGTCAGCGGGTCACCAATGATCGGCACCCAACTGAGCAACAACGTCCAATGGCCCCAGCGCTGGTAATGGTTGCGAGCCTTGTCCAACTGCTTGTCACTGACAGGAAACCAGCGCCGCCCCTTGAAATGCTCGACCCAGCGTCCTAGCCACCAATTGACCACCGAGCCCAGCACATTGCCCAGCGTGGCAACGCCCAGCAGTAGCCAGAGGCTGTAATGCCCGCTGAGCAGCAGGCCCACCAGCACGGCTTCCGATTGCAGTGGCAGCAGCGTTGCGGCGCCAAAGGCCGCGAAGAATAACCCCAGGTAGCCGGCGATCATTGCGCCGGGTATTCAGCCACCACCACATCTTTGCCTGCACGGCTCAGGCCGATGACTTGATAGGCCTCGCTGCGGCCTTCGACTTCCATGCCCGGTGAGCCCATGGGCATGCCCGGCGCGGCCAAGCCCAGCAGGTCATCGCGTTTACGCAAGGCCAGCACTTGCTCGGCGGGCACGTGGCCTTCGACGAACTTGCCGTCAATCACGGCGGTGTGGCACGAACCCAGGCGCGGCGCCACGCCCAGGCGTTGTTTGACGGCGCTCATGTCGGCTTCGACGTGGTCATTGACCTTGAAACCATTGCTTTCCAGGTGACTGATCCACTTTTTGCAGCAACCGCAGTTGGCGTCGCGGTGCACGTCGATGGGAATCAGGTCGGCAGCCTGGGCCAGGGTGGTGGTGAACAGGGCTGACAATAAGGCCAAGCGCAATGTGGTTTTCATAGGAACTCGCGTGTAGGAGAGGGCCGTCGGGATGGCGGCGATCATGACGCCGTCATCGCAGGCAAGCCAGCTCCTACCGGTTGGGAATGTTTCCAAATTATACGAAGGGTGGGTTTTCCAGGCGGTGCTTCAACTGGTCCAGGGCAATGGTCGACAATTCGATCATGCGCTCATGCAAAGTGGCCAGTTGCAGCTCGGTTTCGTAGGTCAACACCCGCTTGAACAGCGTGCCGCCCTGATGGGGCAGCAGGAAGTAATGAATGGAGCCATCCACGGCCAGGGAGGTGAACACCGTCTTGAATTCGCCAGGGCGCCGGGCGATCTGCACGCGGTAACTCATGGGGACACGCACCCCCAGCAGGTCGATGAACTCGGTAAACCGTGCGCCTGCGGGCAGTGAACCGGTGGTGCCGGTGTCGGCACTGAGGGACGTGGGGTGCCATTCGTGCCAGCGATCCGGTTGGGTCACATAGTCGTAGACGGCTTCGATAGGGGCTCGGATAAAGCGTTCCTGACTGATCCGCTCCAAACGGACCGACTGCTCGGCAGCTCGCATGGCACACCTCCTGTGTTGCGACTAGGAACTGTCAGAATAGTCCCACTCCCGCACATTGCACGGGAGTGTTTCAGCCGTTTATCACTGCACCTTGAATCGACCCATCAAAGCGATCACCCGGCCATTCGCCTCCAGCAGGCTTTGGGTATTGGTTTCGGTGGCATGGCCGCTCTGCACCAGCTCTTCGACCATTTGTCGGATCTGCACCATGCTGCGGTTGATCTCCTCGGTCACCGCGCTCTGCTGCTCGGCCGCCGTGGCAATCTGGGTGCTGAGGTTGTTGATATGGCTGACCGAACCGGCCATTTCATCCAGGCCGGTGTTTACCCTTGCCGTGGCATCCGCCGCCGACTGGCAACTGGCCTGGGTGTTTTCCATGGCGGCCACCGAGGAACTGACGCCAGCGGTCAAACGCGTGAGCATGTCGTTGATCTGCGAGGTGCTGGCCTGGGTGCGTGCCGCCAGCGCCCGCACTTCATCGGCCACCACCGCAAAGCCCCGGCCTTGCTCGCCGGCACGTGCGGCTTCAATTGCCGCGTTGAGCGCGAGCAGGTTGGTCTGGCCGGCAATCGCACCGATTACGCCAAGGGTTTCGGTGATGCGTGCGGCGTCCTGGCGCATGTTTTCCACGCTGTGGGTGGCGCTGGACACTTCGCCGATCAAGGCGCTGACGCTGGTGGACGCTTCGCCCACCACCACTCGGGAGCGGTCGGCATGCTCATTGGCGCGCTGGGTGAATGCGGCGGTTTCGGCGGCGTTTTGCGCAACGGTGTCGGCGGTGGAGCTCATTTCGGTGATGGCGGTGACCGTCTGATCGGTCTCCGAGGCATGCCGCACCAGGATCTGGTTGGTGTGCGCCGAGGTCCGCTGCAGTTGCTCAAGGCTCGACGACATGGCGCCGGTGGCCTGGGTCACTTCACCAATCATGTTCTGCAGGTAGACGATAAAACGGTTCACCGAATGACCAATCGCGCCTAGCTCGTCTTCGGCACGGATGGTGATGCGTCGCGTCAGGTCGGCATCGCCGGCAGACAGCGCGTCGATATTGGTTTTCAGCGACTTCATGCGCTGCACCAGTTGGCGGATCGCATACACCGCGAGGAGCACCAGCAACAACACCATGGGGATTTGCAGCAGGGCCAGGGTGCCGAGTACGTCATCGCGTTGGGCAGTGATCAGCGAGGTGGGCAGGGCGGTGGCGAGGAACCACGGCGTGCCTGCGATCGGGCGCATATAGAAGGTGCTGGCCACGCCCTGGTTGTCGAATTCGCCGCGTTGCAGCGCTTGGTCTCGATTAACCAGGGCCTTGCTGATTTGAGCAGCAAACGCAGAGGTACCGGTGAGTTCGCTGATGTTTTTCAACACCACCGGGCCGCTGATCCGCGAGCTGTTGCTGATGATCTTGCCGTCGCCCTCGACGATCAGCATTTGGCCACCGATGTCTTTTTCTTTGCTGGCCACCAGGTCATTGAAGAAGCCCAGGGTCACGTCGATGGTGGCGACGCCATAGGGCACGCCGTCGCGTTGGATCGCCATGGCGCAGTTGGTGCGCGGCTCCTGGCTGGCGTCGTCCTTATAGGCGGCCGCCCAGGCGCATTGGCCACGCGGGGAGGCCAGGCCGCCTTTGTACCAGCTCTGGTCGTAATAGTTGGGCGCAGGGTCGCTGTTCCAGAAGGTGTTGACGGCCAGTTTGCCCGAGGCATCGCGGTGCCAGAACGTACTGTGCTTGTTGCGCCCCGGTGTGCGCTGGTTGGGCAACGGCCAGATCCCGCCGCCGAAGACTTTCAGCTCGCCATACTGGTCGACCAGGCCAGGCAGGACCTTGTCGATGGCATCGCTGTCAAGCAACGGGACCGTCTGGGTGATGCTGCGTTGCTGTGACTGAACCTTGTTCAGCTCGCCCTGGATCTGTTCAGCCACCTCGGCGATACGATTGAGCACCACCTGTTCTTCGGTGTGACGCAGCGTGGGCGCGACCAACTGGCCGATACCCACGACGGTCAACACAAATAACACCAGGACGAACAGCACCAGAAACAGGGTATAGCGGGCTTGGATGGAGCGCAGTGGGGGCATGGGGTCGTCCTTACGAAGCGTTTATGACCGACGCGGCTTTGTTAGAGCTTCGTCGGGATATCGGCTTGGCGAGGAGGAGCTTTAGGTACGATCGTGCAAGAAAAAAGCGCCTGTTGAGGGCGCTCCTTCGCTCAGATATCCAGCATGGCCATGACCGCTTCCGGGTAACGCAGGCCGGCGGTTGCCTCGACGGGGAAGATAGCTTCCAGCGCCGCCAATTCAGCCGGGTTGAGGTGGATCGCGAGGGCGGCCACATTCTCTTCCAAGTACTTGCGCTGCTTGGTGCCGGGAATCGGAATGATGAAGTTACCTTGCGCCAACACCCAGGCCAGTGCGAGTTGCCCGGCGCTCACGCCTTTGTCGGCGGCCAGTGCCTGCACCTGCTTCACCAGTTCCAGGTTTTTGCCGAAGTTCTCCCCCTGGAACCGCGGGCTGAAGCGGCGATAGTCATCTGCACTGAAGTCATCCGGGCTTTGCAGGGCGCCGGTCAGGAAACCACGCCCCAACGGGCTATAAGGTACAAAGGCAATGCCGAGGCGCTGGCAGGCGGCAAGGCAGCCGTTGTGTTCCTGATCACGGCTCCACAGCGAATATTCGCTTTGCAGGGCGCTGATCGGATGCACCTTGTGGGCACGCTCCAGGGTGGCGGCGGACGCTTCGCTCAGGCCCAGGTAACGCACTTTGCCCTGTTGCACCAACTCGGCCATGGCGCCGACGGTTTCTTCGATGGCGACCTGCGGGTCGATACGATGCTGGTAATACAGGTCCAGGGTGTCCACGCCGAGGCGTTGCAGCGTGCCGTCAATCGCCTTGCGGATGTAGTCGGGGCGCCCGTTGACGCCACGCAGCGCCGGGTTGGCCGGGTCGCGCACGATGCCGAATTTGCTGGCCAGGAACACCTGGTCGCGTTTGCCGGCAATGGCTTTGCCGATCAGTGCTTCATTGGTGTGCGGGCCGTAGATGTCGGCGGTATCCAGTAAGTTGATACCGAGTTCCAGCGCGCGGTGCAGGGTCGCAGTGGCTTCCCGGGTATCGCTACCGGGCGTGTAGAAATCGCTCATGCCCATGCAGCCGAGACCGATGGCGGAGACGAGTGGGCCGTTGTTACCGAGTGGACGAGTGTGCATGGGGACAGCTCCTGGTTGGGAAGGCCTGCATTGTCACGCTCGACAAAATCGGGATAAACCGGCTAAAAGCACTAACACTATTCGGTATTTCTAAATAATCAGCTCAAGGAGCCGACGCTTGGACCGTTTCAACGCGATGCGCGTGTTCACCCGGATCGTCGAACTGCGGGGCTTTGCCAAAGCCGCCGACAGCCTGCAACTGCCCCGCGCCTCGGTGACCGTACTGATCAAGCAGTTGGAGGCGCACCTTGGCGTGCAACTGTTGCAACGCACCACGCGACAGGTCAGCCCTACATTGGATGGCGCTGCGTATTACCAGCGCTGCGTGCAATTGCTGTCGGACCTTGAGGAAACTGAAGCGGTGTTTTCCGCGAGTCGGCAGAACCCACGCGGCACGTTGAGCATTGATATGCCGTCGGGCATCGGCCGTTTTCTGGTGATACCCGCACTGCCCACGTTCACCGCACTGTATCCGCAGATTGAATTGGAAATCGGCTTGAATGACCGGCCGGTTGACCTGATTCGTGAAGGCGTCGATTGTGTGCTGCGCGGTGGCCTGGCGCTGGATGATTCGCTGGTGGCGCGGCCGCTGGCGATGATGGATCAAATCACCCTGGCCAGCCCCGCTTACCTTGAGCGTATGGGGGTGCCCGAAACGCTCGACGACTTAGCCCACCATCAGATGGTCGAATACGTCTCGGCCGCCAGCGGCAAGCGGTTTGGCTTGGAGTTTCTACTCGCCTCCCAATTGCGTACGCTCAACCTGCCAAAGGTGGTCGCGGTCAACAGCGCCGACGGCTACTTCTGTGCTTGCGAAGCGGGCTACGGGTTGATCCAGGCGCCGTACTATCACGCCAGGCAGCGACTGGCCCAAGGCACGCTGTTGGAAGTGCTGCCCCGGTTTGCCGTGCCGTCAATGGCCTTGACGGCGCTGTATCCTCCGCACCGCCAACTGTCCCAACGCGTACGCGTGTTTGTGGACTGGCTGGTCGAACTCTGCGCCAAACCCGGCACTGGCTTGCGCCGCTAAGCCTGTGCCTTGCGATAGGCCCCAGGCTGTTGCCCCGTCACCTTGTGAAACGCCCGGGTAAACGCCGCCACCGACTGATAACCCACGGCCAGCGCGACATCCGCCACCGTCTGGTCCTGCTTGAACAACTGGCAGGCATGACGCATGCGCATCATCAGCAGCACTTGCCCCGGTGACTGCCCGCACAGTTCATTGAAGCGCTTGAAAAACGCCGAACGCGACAGCCCGGTGCAAGCGGCCATGCTTTCCAGGGTCCAGGCATCGGCCGGGTGCGCGATCAGCTGTTCCAGCAAACCGGCAAACGCCGGCTGCCGACCCAGTGCCGCCAGGCCGCCCAGTTCACTGTTGTCCAGCACCTGTTGGCGCAGTACATACAGAAACAACAGGTGGCAAAGCCGTTCAAGCAAGGCCGAAGAGGGCGCAGGCAGGCGCTGGCATTCTTGCAGGATCAGTTCGAACAGGTTGCGCGCGGCAGTCAGTGAGGGATCGCCCGCCCGCAGGATGATCCACGCGGGCAGGGTGTCGACGATCATCGCCGACAGACCGGACTGGAAGTGAAAGAACCCGCACACCAGGCCGACGCCATCGCTGGCGGCGCTGTCCAGGGGCACCATGGGCACGCGCGGGCATTCCTGTGCGCTTGCCGCCGTGGGCTCGCCGGAGAGGCGATATTCCAGGTCGCGCAGCAGGAACACCGCATCGCCGTTATCGAGGCGATGAGGCGTGGCGTCGCCGTCGATATGCAGCCAGCACTGGCCTTGCACAATCAGGTGGAAACTCGCGCTCGCCAGGCCATGGGTGCTCGCATGCCAGTCGCCGCAATAACGACCCACATGGAACAGGCTGGTGTCGAGTTCGAGGCTGTCTAATAACCAATCGACAAGTGCACTGGACGAATTCATCTAATGGAAAGACTCAAGAGCAAGTAATCGCTACTTTAGACTATTGAGGCGATTTTTTATAACCAACAGACTGGATACACGAACTCATCAGGAGACCCCTCCATGTCCCGTGTACCCTTGCTCACCCCTGAAACTGCGCCGGAAGCGGCCAAGCCTTTGCTGGAAAACGCACTGAAAGGCTCGGGCTTCATTCCCAATCTGCTCGCGGTGCTGGCCAATGCACCCGCCGCATTGGAAACCTACATCACCGTCTCCGCTTTGAACGCCAAATCTGAACTGGGCCTGGCCGACCGCGAAGTGGTGCAACTGATTGCCGCCACCACTCACGGTTGCGATTTCTGCGTGGCCGGCCACACCGCCGTCGCACGTAACAAAGCCAAGTTGCCGGAAAGCGTCATCGAAGCCCTGCGTCAACGTGGCGAGCTGCCCGATGCCCGTTATGAAACCCTGGCGGCCTTCACCCGCGAAGTGATCGCCACCCGGGGTGATGTGAGCGATGCGGGCTATGACGCATTCCGCGCCGCCGGTTACACCGAAGGCCAGGCCCTGGAAGTGATTCTGGGCGTCAGCCTGGCAACCTTGTGCAACTTCGCTAACGTGTTTGCTCGTACTCCACTGAACCCGGAGCTGGCGCAATACCGTTGGGAAAAGCCCGCAAGTTGAAGTTGGCCCACCTGCTGTAAAGGAGAAACAGGAATGCTTGACCCCATCTTGAGCCGTTGGCTCGACATCCAGGCGCAAGCCTTGGACGTGGGCAGTTGCGATCCACAGGAAGTGCTGCCACGGCTGGCAGAGGCCAACGTATTACGCATCGGCGTGCCGACTCACCTGGGCGGCCTGGGCGGTGATGTGGCGGGCGCCGTAGAGGCCATCGCCAACGTTGCCAGCCATTCCCTGGCGGCGGCATTCGTGTGCTGGGGCCAGCGCTCGTTTATCGAGTATCTGCTGCAGAGTCCCAATGCGCGGCTGCGTGAACAGCTGCTGCCCGATTTGCTCAGCGGCAAGCTGGCGGGGGCGACGGGGCTGTCCAACGCGATGAAGTTCTTGTCGGGCATCGAGGCGCTGCAGATCAGCGCCGAACCGTCCAACGACGGCTGGACCCTCAACGGCCGCCTGCACTGGGTGACCAACCTGCGCAAGAACGGTTTTGTCGCGGCGGCGGCCATTGAGCACGCGGGCGGTGGTGCGCCGTTTATCCTGGCGATTCCGGACTCGGTGGCAGGTTTGCAGCGTTCTCGCGACCTGGAATTGCTCGGTTTGCAGTCAAGCAACACGGCGGCCCTGGATCTGGAACGCGTGGAGCTGAGTCGCGACTGGCTGCTGCACGAAGACGCGCGCACATTCCTGCCGGCGGTGCGCCCGGCGTTCCTGGGCCTGCAGTGCGGGATGTCCATCGGGTTGGCGCGTCGTTCCCTGGCGGAAGTCGCCAACCACCTGGGCGCGACCCGCACGGTGCTGCGCGAAGAGTTGGAAACCCTGCGCGTGACCTTGGACCATGTGGTCAACGACTTGAAAAGTGGCCTGTTGGCAGGGCGTTTCGCCGCCGAACCGGTGCCGTTGTTCAAGCTGCGCATCGCCCTGGCGGAGACCGCCGCCAGCGCCGTGCAGCTGGAGTTGCAGGCCAGCGGCGGCAAGGCTTATCTCACCGCCCACGGCAGTGGTTTCGCGCGGCGTTGGCGTGAGTCGGCGTTTGTGCCGATCGTGACGCCAAGCCTGGTGCAATTGCGCACTGAACTGCAGCGTCAGGCCAACCTATGACAGCGGCCGCATTAAGTGCCCAGGGGATTTGCCTGGGCTATGCCAGCGGGCCGGTGTTGCAGCACTTCGACCTGCACTTGCAACCCGGTGAAGTGGTGTCGATCCTCGGCCCCAGCGGTGTGGGCAAGTCCAGCCTGTTGCGCGTCCTCGCCGGTTTGCAGGCACCGCAGGGCGGCAGTGTGCGCGTGCTGGGCGAGCCGTTGAACGGTCCTCATCCACGCGTGGCGGTAGCCTTCCAGGACCCGAGCCTGCTGCCCTGGCTGAACCTGGAAAAGAACGTTGCCTTCGGCCTGGATTTCGCCCGGCAACCCCATCTGAGCGCTGACGAGCGCCGCCAGCGCGTCGACCATGCCATCGCAGCCGTCGGCCTGGAGCATGCGCGGCAGCACTTCCCGGCGCAGTTGTCCGGCGGCATGGCCCAGCGCACGGCATTGGCCCGCTGCCTGGCACGCCAGCCCCAGGTGCTGTTGCTGGATGAACCCTTCGGCGCCCTGGACGAAGTAACCCGCGCCGATATGCAGCACCTGTTGCTCAAGGTCAACCGCGAGCAAGGCTCGGCGGCAGTGCTGATCACCCATGACATTGACGAAGCGCTGCTGCTGTCCGACCGCATCCTGCTACTGGGTAACCGTCCGGCGCGGACGTTGGGCGAATGGCTGATCGACCTGCCGCAACCCCGCGAAGAACAGGTGGAAGCCATCGGCGCGCTGCGTATCGACATCCTTAAAACCTTACGGCAGGCGAGCCGCCCTCAAACCAACCCCCTTGATCTGCTGGAGCCTGCCCATGTGCCTGGATGACCTGACCCATTCGCGCCGCGACTTTCTTAAACTTTCCGCCGTACTCAGCGCCGCCGGTGCCTTGCCGCTGCTCAGCAGTTTGCAAGCCCGCGCCGCCAGCGAGCCGGATGCGCCGGTGCGCATCGGCTACCTGCCGATCACCGACGCCACGCCACTGCTGGTGGCGCACAACAATGGCCTGTTCGAAGCCGAAGGCATCAAGGCCGAACGCCCGGTGTTGCTGCGCAGTTGGGCGCAGGTGATCGAGGCGTTTATCTCGGGCCAAGTCAATGTGATTCACCTGCTGTCGCCGATGACCGTGTGGGCACGTTATGGCAGCAAGGTGCCGGCCAAGGTGGTGGCGTGGAACCATGTGGGCGGCTCCGGCCTGACCGTGGCGCCGGGCATCACCGATGTGAAGCAACTGGGCGGCAAATCAGTGGCGATTCCGTTCTGGTACTCGATCCATAACGTGGTGGTGCAGCAACTGTTCCGCGACAACGGCCTCACGCCAGTGGCACGGGCGGCGGGCAGTGCGATTGCGGCCAATGAGGTCAACCTGATCGTGTTGCCCCCTTCGGACATGCCACCGGCCCTGGCCAGCCAGCGCATCGACGGTTATATCGTCGCTGAGCCGTTCAACGCCCTGGCGGAAAACCTCAAGGTTGGCCGCGTGCAGCGCTTTACCGGCGACGTGTGGCGCAACCACGCGTGCTGCGTGGTGTTCATGCACGAACACGACCTGGCCAACCGTCCGGAGTGGTCGCAGAAGGTGGTGAACGCCATCGTCAAGGCGCAGGTCTGGACCCGCGACAACCGCGAAGAAGCGGTGAAGCTGCTGTCCAAGGACGGCCCGAACCGCTACACCCCGCATGCCGAGCCGGTATTGAGCAAGGTGTTGGCGCCGGCTGCCGCCGACCGTGCCGCCTACCTGGCAGACGGTGCGATCCAGCACGGGAATTGGGATGAACACCGCATCGACTTCCAGCCGTATCCATTCCCCAGCTACACCGAGGAGCTGGTGCGGCGCCTGAAAGACACCTTGATCGAGGGCGACAAGAAATTCCTCGCTGACCTCGACCCGGCGTTCGTCGCCAAGGACCTGGTGGACGACCGCTTCGTGCGCAACGCCATCGAGGCCGTGGGCGGCATGAAGACCTTTGGCTTGCCGGACGGCTATGCGCGGCATGAGGAGATCGGCGTTTGAACAACCGTGAAATCCCGGGCTGGTTGCTCGGGTTGAGTGGCTTGGCGGGGTTGCTGTTGCTCTGGTGGCTGGGGGTGAAGGTGTTTGGCGCGACGGATGGATTGTCTGCGCGTTTTTCCCTGGCCGCCACCTTCGGTAGCCTGTGGGAATTGCTGGGACGCGGTGAGCTGTATCTGCATATTGCGGTGAGTCTCAAGCGCATCTTTGTCGGGCTGTTCCTGGCGTTGCTGGTGGGGGTTCCACTGGGGCTGCTGGTAGGCCGTTCGCGCACGCTGGAAGCGGCGACCACGCCGGCCTTTCAGTTCCTGCGCATGATCTCGCCGCTGTCGTGGATGCCCATCGTGGTGATGCTGATGGGGGTCGGGGACCCGCCGATCTATTTCCTGCTGGCGTTTGCCGCCGTGTGGCCGATCATGCTCAACACCGCTGCCGGCGTACGGCAGTTGGACCCGCGCTGGCTGCAGCTGAGCAGCAGCCTGAGTGCGACGCGCTGGGAAACCTTGCGCCGGGTGATCATTCCCGGTGTGGTCGGGCATGTGCTGACCGGCGTGCGTTTGGCCATTGGCATCTTGTGGATCGTGCTGGTGCCGTGCGAAATGCTCGGGGTCAGTGCCGGGCTGGGCTACTACATTCTCGACACCCGTGATCGGCTGGCCTACTCGGAGCTGATGGCGATGGTGTTGCTGATCGGGTTGCTGGGCTTTGCGCTGGATGCCTTGGCGCGCTGGCTGCACCAGCGTTGGGTGCACGCCGGCTGATTGGTCGAGCCAAAGTTTTTCATCGCCTGTAACATGAGCGCCTGTCGGATCTGTTCGCCCTTGCGCGTAGGACAGGTTCGACGCTTTATTTTTCAGGTTCAGGAACCCGTCATGACACAAAAGCAACGTTTGAAATATTCGATTCTGATTGCCCTGGCCGTACTGGCGACGATGTTTGGCCTGTCCTATTTGCAGAACACCGGGGTTATCAGTGAGAAGACGTTCCAGACCATCGCCATTGCCGTCGCAGTGGTCGTGGTGGTGATCAACGGCATCATGCGCCGCAAGGTCAAGCTCTAAGGGCGATCAGGCGCGACCTTCGAGCACCTTGGCAGCCTCTTCATGGAGGCTGTAGCTTTTATCCGCATTGAGGGTGATCACGCCCTCGCTGCACAGGCGCTTGAGCACCTCGCGCACGCTGAGAAACGACAACGGAATGCCCAGCTCCAGCAGATGGCTGTGCACGCCGCGTACCCCGAGGGTGCGCTGGTTGTCGGCGGCGGTGAGCAGGGCGTCGATGACCTTCAGCCGAATCAGGCTGGTGCGCAAGCCAAAACACTTGAGCAGGTGGCGGATACGCTGGTTGCCTTGCTGTTCGGGCGTTTTGCCGAACGCTTGTGCGCCGTTGCCGAAACTGGCCTCGGCAGCCGGTGAATGTCCATCCGTGGGCACTTGCGGGTTGTACATGCAAAAACTCCTTATCAGAGCCTGATCAGGAAAAAATGAGCGCTCTTAGTTAATAAGACGAACGAGCGAGCAAAATCATGAAGTGCCGGATGTAGAAATTTTGTCGGTATCGGTTTTGTCACATCCGCATTGCCTTAAATAAACGTGCCGTCGCGCTAAATTATTCCTGGTGGTTTGCGTTCTTACGGTGGGGTTATTACCCCTTGTGAGGCGGTTAAATCTGACGGTGGAGTTTGCGTGATTATTTCCAATGGGTTGTCCAGGGTAGGTGTGGCGGGCGTATTGCTGGGATTGAGCCTGGCCGCCTCGGCGCGGGAACCGGTGACGCAAGCGTCGGCGGATATCCGGCGCACCAGTTACGGCGTACCGCACATCCGCGCCAACGATGAGCGTGGCCTGGGTTTCGGCATCGGCTACGCCTATGCCCAGGACAACCTGTGCCTGCTGGCCAATGAAGTGGTCACCGTGAATGGCGAGCGCGCCAAGTTCTTCGGCCCCGAGCAGGCGACCCTGGAAGAGCGCAACAATCTGGCCAGTGACGTGTTTTTCACGTGGCTCAACACGCCGGAATCGGTCGCCGCGTTCTGGAAGGCGCAAAGCCCGCAGATCCAGCAACGTATCCAAGGTTACGTGGCCGGCTACAACCGTTACCTGAAAGAGCAGGGCGCTCCGGCGCAGTGCCAGGCGGCGTGGGTGCGGCCATTGGTGGCGGAAGACTTGGTCAAGCTGACCCGTAGGTTATTGGTGGAAGGCGGTGTCGGCCAATTCGCTGAAGCCTTGGTGGGGGCGACGCCGCCCCAAGCCACGGCCCGGGTACAGACCGGCTCGAAAGCTTTTGAACTGGCCGCCGCCAATCAGCAGCGCTTCGCCTTTGATCGCGGCAGTAACGCCGTGGCGGTGGGCCGTGATCGCTCGTTCAACGGGCGCGGCATGCTGCTGGCCAACCCGCACTTCCCCTGGGTCGGCGGCATGCGCTTTTATGAAATGCACCTGACCATCCCCGGTCAGCTGGATGTGATGGGCGCGGCGCTGCCGGGCCTGCCGGTGATCAATATCGGCTTCAACCAACACGTGGCGTGGACTCACACCGTGGACACGTCCAAGCACTTCACCCTGTATCGACTGACCCTGGACCCGAAGGATTCCACGCGCTACCTGCTTGATGGCAAATCCGTCGCCCTGGATAAAACCACGGTGACGGTGCAGGTCAAACAAGCCGATGGCAGACTCAAGGGTCAGTCGCACACCGTCTATAGCTCGCAATTCGGCCCGGTGGTGCAATGGCCGGGCAAGCTCGACTGGGACAACCGCTACGCCTTCAGCCTGCGTGACGCCAACCTGGGCAACGACCGTGTGCTGCAACAGTGGTACGCGATGAACCGCGCGGGCAGCCTAGACCAATTAAAAACCTCGGTGCACACCCTGCAAGGTATCCCGTGGGTCAACACCCTGGCCGCCGATGACCAAGGCCAGAGCCTGTATATGAACCAGTCGGTGGTGCCCAACGTCAGCGCGGCCAAACTCGCGGAATGCAGCGACCCCCGTGCAGGCCTGCAGATGATCATGCTCGACGGCGCCCACAGCGCCTGCGCCTGGGACATTGACCCGCGCGCAGCCCAGGCCGGCATCTTCCCGGCCGAGCAACTGCCGCAACTGCAACGCACCGACTACGTGCAGCACTCCAACGACTCGGCCTGGCTGGCCAACCCCAAGGCGCCGCTCACCGGCTTCTCCCCAGTGATCAGCCAGGACCATATCGGCCTCGGCCCACGCGCGCGTTTTGCCTTGCAACGCCTGCAATCCCTGGACAAACCGATCAGCGTCACCGACCTGCAAAACATGGTGATGGACAACGAGGTGTACCTGGCGGGCCAAGTCATGCCCGACGTGCTCGCATTCTGCGCCAAACACCTCGGCGCCGACGCCACTGCGCTGCAGCCCCTGTGCACCGACTTGAAAAACTGGGACCAGCGCGCCAACCTCGACAGCGGCATCGGCCTGGTGCACTTCATCAATCTGGTGCAACACCTGCAGCAAATCCCCGACGCCTGGCGCGTCGCCTTCGACCCGGCCCAACCCCTCACCACGCCACGCGGCCTGGCCATCGAACGGGCGGACGTCGCCAAAGCCCTGCGCGACGCCATGCTGGCGTCCACCGCCGACGTCGCCAAACTCGGCCTCACCGCCAACAGCACCTGGGGTGACCTCCAAGTCTCCGGCCAAACCCCGATCCACGGCGGCCCGCAAGAGCTGGGAATCTACAACGCCATGCAAACCGTGCCCCGCGCCGACGGCAAGCGTGAAGTGGTCAGCGGCACCAGCTACCTGCAAATCGTCACCTTCGACGACCAGGGGCCCCATGCCCAAGGCGTACTCGCGTTCTCCGAGTCCAGCAACCCGGCGTCCAGACACGCCAAGGACCAGACCCAAGCCTTCTCCCAGAAAAAACTCAGCCCATTGCCCTTCACCGAAGCGCAAATCAAGGCCGACCCGCAGTACCAACAACTCCACATCAAGGAGTAGGGCAGCCCCGCAACCCCTTGATGCCAATACGAAATATTTTTGAAATCAAGGGGTTGCACGCTTTGGCAAATACGTACATAATGGCGCCCATCGAACGCAACGAAGCATTAAAAACTTCAATGTATTCAATGAGTTAGAGTAGAGGCAGGGTTTCATAGCCCACTCAAGTTTTTATGCGGTGAGTGTCAGCAGCCAGGACATTGATCGTTTGAGGCCGAGTAGCAAAATGGTTATGCAGCGGATTGCAAATCCGCCTACGCCGGTTCGATTCCGACCTCGGCCTCCACTCTTAGAAACCCCGTAGATTAACGTCTACGGGGTTTTTTATTGGCTTTGAAAAAGTTTTGGAAGTCTGGCGCGTTAGGCGTTGACTCTGAAACGCCTTGCCATTGCGTAAGGCTTTCTGCCGTTCGTCCAGTACATCGCACTCGCTGACCACTGCCTGATCCCATGTTTAAGCGCCGATATCCCGAGCGTAAGAACGGAGAGCCAGCATGGAAATCAATGAAAATGCCCCTGGGAATATTTCTCAGCAGGATGTAACCCGCGGCACCGACAATGAGACAGGGCACGATCCGAAGCGCGATGAGGAGAGTGCTCCGTTGCCGCCGGACGATGACGCGCCTCTTGAAGAGGACATGTCGGATGTAGACGCTGCTGATTCAGTGGCGAGCGAGCATCCCGATAACTGAACATTTGTAATTCCATGAGCCCGGCCGCTGCGTCGGGCTTATAGGACCTGAGACCTGACGATCCTCTGGTCTTTGACCTCACCTGCATACGCCCGAAATTTCTCCTGCTGCGCCGCCAGCAGCGCGCAAATCTTCATCAGCGCCACCGCCTCATCCGGCGTCCTGCCGCTGGCTGCCATAGCCGTCAACTCGACTACCGACCACCCAATCACCGCCGCCGCATCTTCCAGGTCGTAGAACAATTCCTGCTGCGCCGTCCTGGGTCCGTCGAGGCCTTTTATCAACTCATCCATTCAGGCTCCTCGCCGCTTGAGTTCAAGCTCCATCACGTCCATTCCAATTTCAGCCAGGTCCGTCTTGAATGGAGTTTCTCCGATCCACTTGAACCCAAACGCCGCATAAAACCGTCGTGCATCGGGATTGGACTTGAGCACCGTCAGCCACAGCGAGCGCTCACCACGCTCTACAGCCTGGTCGCAAATGAACTGCATAAATCGCTTGCCATACCCGCGCCCGGCGGCGGATTTGAGAAAGTAGATCTTGCGCAGTTCTGCGCCAACTTCACCTGTTATGGGCGCCGGCGCCGACCAGTTGACCTTCGCCAGACCGACGACTTGCGCGTTGTCATCCGACGCGAGCAGCCATGAATGGCTGTCGGACATTTCGAGTGATTGGCGCAAGGCGTCGTGGGAAAAGTCCCGATCCAGAAACGCCTGCAATCCGCCGGGCGACCAGATCTGCGCGAAGTGTTCTCGATAGGTGGTACAGCCAACGTCGCGCAAGGCGTCAAGGTCGGCTGGGGTCGCTTGATGAATACGGAGCATGGTTCCCTCGTGTCTGGCGGCGCTGTGCTAAGAAGTGTGTCACAACGTCCAACCCAGCCCCAATGCCTTGTGCAACGAAGCAAAATCCTTGAGTAGTTCCGCGTCCCCTGATATCCGACTTTCCTGGGCCTGGTAGCGCGTGCGCTCTGCATCCAGCCAATCCAGGGTGCTGGCTGTGCCCGCTCGATAACGCTGGCGGGTCAGTTCTGCCGCACGCACGGCCGAGGCTTCCACACTGCGCAGCAGCACCACGTTCTGGCGCTGGTGGCCGTACCGAGCCAGGGCGACATCGGCATCACGCAGCGCACTCAGCACGACACTTTTGTACTGCGCGAGCGCTTCGTCGTGACCGGCTTCGGCGCCTTTGACGCTGGCGGAAACGCGACCGAAGTCCAGGGCGTTCCAGGTCAGGCGCGGCAGGATCAACCAACTGCCGTTGGCCTTGCGGGCGAGGTGGCCGGGGTCGCCGGCGGAGAATGACAGGTCACCCATCAGGCTGAGCTTGGGAAACCAGTCGGCGGTTTTTTCGCCGATCTGGGCGTTGCTGGAGGCCAGTTTGCGTTCGGCCACGCGGATGTCGGGACGGGCCTTGAGGAGGGCGGCGGGGTCTGCCACGGGCACCGTGCCGGGAATGGCGGGCAGGGCCTGGGCGGTGGCGAGGCTGCCGTCCAGTTCGCCGGGCTCCAGGCCGCAGAGCAAGCCGAGCTGGTCCAGGGATTCAACGATGGCAGCTTGCAACGGCAGGCGTTGGGCCTGGGTGTTTTCTGCCTGGGTGAGGACTTGTTCGAGTTGCAGTTGGGAAGCTACGCCGCGACTGCGGCGCTGCTGGGTCAGGTCGAGGGCCTGGTTTTCGATGTCGACGCTGGCTTCAACCAACGCTAATCGTGCTTGCTGGTCGCGAAGATCGGTGTAGGCCTGGACCACTTCGGCCGCCAGTTGCACCTGGGCGTCGGCCAGTTGGGCTTGGGCCGCGTCGGCTTCCGCTTGCGCCGCTTCGACTGCGCGGCGGGTGCCGCCGAACAGGTCGGCTTCCCAGCTGGCATCGAAGCCGGCGAGGTAAAGCGTCAACGGGCCACGGCCGCCGCCACCGCTGCCGCCCAATGCGGAGGTGTCGGGTGAGCGCAGTTTCAACATCGCGGCGTCGCCGGTGACCTTGGGCAGGGCGTCGGCGCGGGCACCGCTGAGGCTGGTGCGGGATTGCTTCAAGCGCGCCTGGGCGGTGGCGATGTCGGGGCTGTTCTTCAGCGCCATGTCGACCAGTTCATTGAGCTGCGGGTCATTCAGCGTTCGCCACCACTGCGCCACAGTCGGTGCACTGGGTGCTTGGTTGTCGGCGTGAGGTAATCGCCCAGCGGCCAGGGTTTTCGGCGCCGCATCCGGCGCGCCTGGGTAATCCGGCCCCACGGTGCAGGCGGACAGCAGGCCAACGGTCAGGAGCAGGGGAAGGGAGCGAGCAATCATGGCTGTACCGTGCGCTTTTTGAGGATGAAGATCAGGGGCAGGCACGCCAGCATGGCAAGCCCCAGTACGTAGAAGGCGTCGTTGTAGGCCATGACCGAAGCTTGTCGTGCGATGTCGTTGGCCAACTGGGCCATCGCTTGCAACGGGGCGCTGGAGGCATCGCCGGTTTGCGCCAGGTAGCTGGCGGTGTTGTTGGCCATGTGGTCCTGGGCGAGTTGGCTGTTGGCCAGGATGCCTTCACGTAGCCTGTCGTCATGGAAGTGGCTGCGCCGGTCCATCAAAACGCCGAGCAGCGCCAGGCCGAGGGTGCCGCCGAGGTTTCGTGACATGTTGTAGAGCCCGGCGGCATCCCCCGCGTCCTTGGTCTCGACCGAACGCATGGACAATTGGCTGAGCGGCATCATCACCAGGATCTGCCCGAAGCCGCGCAATAGCTGCGACCAGATAAAGTCATGCCCGACGCTGTCGGCGGTCAACAGGGTGTCGACGAAACAGCTGGCCCAATACAGCAACAGGCCGGCGCCGACCATCCAACGCAAGTCATAGCGGCCGAGCATCCTCGGCAGGATCGGCATCAGCAGGAAGGCGGGAATGCCCGACAGCAACATGATCGAGCCGGACTGTTGCGCGTTGTAACCGGACAGAATGCCGAGGAACTGCGGTACCAGGTAAGCCGTGCCATACAGCCCCGCGCCCACGGCCGTACCAATCAGCAACACACTGCCAAAGCTTTTGTTGAGTACCAGTGGCAGGCGCAGGATCGGCGTACTCGACCGAAATTGCCCCACGGCAATCAGGAAAAATCCGGTCACCGTGGCGATGCTCAGCCACACGATCAGCAGCGAGTCGAACCAATGCTCACGCTGACCTTCTTCAAGCACCACGGTGAGCGAACTCAAGCCCATCGCCAGGCCGAGAATACCCAGCCAGTCAGCGCTGATAAAGCGTTGCAGGTTCATGCGCTCACTGGGCAACCCGGTGATCAGCAGGGTGATCAGGGCGATGCTGATGGGCAGGTTGAGAAAGAAGCACCAGCGCCAATTGATGTTTTCCGTCAACCAGCCGCCGATCACAGGGCCGAGCAACGGGCCGAGGATCACCGTCATGCCGAACATCGTCGTACCGATGGCCAGTTGGTGTGGCGGCAGGCGGGTGCGCACGATGGTCTGCGCGGTGGGGATCATCGCGCCACCGGCAAAACCCTGGCCGATGCGCCCGGCGATCATCGCGCCGAGGCTGGTGGACAGGCCGCAGAACATCGAAAACAGCGTGAACATCAGCGCTGTGCCGATCAGGAACCGGCGCAGGCCGAACACCCGCGTCAGCCAGGCGGCGAGGGGGATCATGACGATCTCCGACATCAGGTAGCCGGTGGCGATCCAGGTGCCTTCGGTGCCGGTGGCGCCGATCTGGCCCTGGATCTGCGGCAAGGCGGAGTTGGTGATCGACACGTCGAGAGTGGCGAGCAACGCGCCCAATGCTCCGGCGGCGACGGCGATCCAGTCGGTCAGCGAGGCGTTGCGCGGTTTTTCGGCAGCCACCCCGGCCATGATCGCCTCAGCCATGATTGGCATCCGCAGCGTGGGTGCGCGTGTCGACTTCCACGGTGGCCGACAAGCCAGGCATCAACGCCGCACGCAGGTCGTCCGGCACGTCCAGAGCAATGCGCACCGGCACGCGTTGTACGATCTTGGTGAAGTTACCGGTGGCGTTCGACGGTGGCAGCAAGGCGAACTGCGCGCCGGTGCCGGGGGCCAGGCTGTCGATGTGGCCTTGCAGGTCGCGGCCGGGCAGGGCGTCCACGTGCACGGTAACCGTCTGGCCGGGGCGCATGGCGCCGATCTGGGTTTCCTTGTAGTTGGCGGTCAGGTAGATCGCGCTGATCGGCACCACGGTCAGCAGGCGCGTACCGGGCTGTACGTACTGGCCCACACGCACGCCACGGTCGGCCACGCGACCGTCAAGCGGGCTGCGGATCACGGCGTCGTCCACGTCCAGTTGGCTTTGCGCTTCGCTGGCCTTGGCTACGCCCAGTTGCGCCTGGGCTTGCTTGAGCTGGGCCTGCAGCGTGCCGTAGCGAGTCTGGCTGGAGCGCAGCGCCGCCTGTTTGGCCGCCACGGTGCTGCGGGCTTGGGCCAGTTGGTTGTTCAATTGGGCCAGGCGCTCTTCCGGTTCGGCACCGGAGCGGGCCAGCGGTGCGTAACGGGCCACTTCGGTCTGGGCGTGTCGCGCATCGGCTTCGGCGCCCTGCAATTGAGCGCGGGCTTCGGCGATGGTCGAGTCCTGTTGCACCAGATCGGCCTGGGCTTTGGCGAAGTCGGCATTGCGTGCGGCGATGGTGGCCGACGCTTCGTCACTCACCGCCTGGTATTTGCGCGCATCCAGGCGTACCAGCACATCGCCGCGCCTGACGTTCTGGTTGTCGCTCACCAGCACCTCGGCCACATAGCCGTTGATCTTGGGCGCCACGCTGATGCTGTCGGCTTGCAAGTAGGCGTCGTCAGTGGTCTCGATAAAACGCCCGGTGATCCACCACCAGGCGGCCCACGAAACACCCACCAGTACGGCGATGCCGGCCAGTGAAAGCAGGATGCGACGGGCCTTGCCGCGTTGACCGTTGACGGTTTCTTCAGGCATGACCTGAGGGGAGGGAGGTGCAGCCGACATCGAGGTCACTCCAGATTTATAGCGGGTGGAATAAATTCCTTTTTTCGCGAATTTTTGTCAACTGGTATATTTTGGTCCGGTATTCGAATGGAGTTGCACATGGCACGACATAAACCGGCTGCCGAGGGTGGCTACCAGCGCGGCGAAGAAACACGGGCGCGCATCATCGAGGCGGCGGTCGGGGTGTTTGGCGAGCGTGGCTACGATGGCGCGTCGACCCGCGATATCGCCACCGCCGCCGGCGTCAACGCCCCCGCGATCCAGTACTACTTCGATGGCAAGGAAGGCGTGTACCTGGCGTGTGTCGAACACTTGATCACGCTGTTGTGGGGCAAGATGTCGCCGTCCGTGGAGGCTGCGGAAAGCGCGCTGGCGGACGCCGATTCAGGTGACAACGCGCTGATCGACGCCTCCCTGGGCATTTTGGGTACGGTGGTTTCGACCATCCAGGACAGCCCGCAAACCACGGTCTGGCGTGCATTCATGGATCGCCACCAGGCCGGGTTGTGCCCGCCCAGCGCGACACGGGCGTTCGATGAGCATTTCAAGGCGCGCATCGGCCGAGTGATCCGGTTGCTGATCGCGCGCCTGTCCGGTTTTGCGGTGGAGGATGAACGCACAGTGATCCATTCCATGGCGCTGTTCACCCAGGGCCTCGCGTTTCGCGTGCAAAAGCCCAAGTTGCTGGCGGCATTGAACTGGACCGAGGTGAATCAGAAGGAAATGGAGCTGGTGCGCCAGGTGGTGCTGACCCAGGCGCGGTTTACGCTGGAGGGGCTGGCACGGCAGCGGGATCAGGCCACGAAGTAGCGCTGGTTCACGGCGATTCGTTCAGCGTCTCGCGAATAAAATCAGCAATCTTTGGGTTGGACAACCGGGCAATCAGGACCCCTTGGCTGACAACGCCCAGTTGCACAAAACCTCGCTTGGGGGGCTTTACAAAGACGGGGCTGCCCGAGTCGCCGCTGTCGGGTATCAAACCGTCAGCCCCGATACAAAAGGTATTCTGCAGGTTCACGCTCGGCGCGAGTGACGTGCATTGCGCGTCCGGCATCCTGGGCAATCGTGCGCGTTGCAGGTGGTCCGGGCGTACATCTGGCGCCGGGCTGCGCGCCGTGTTACCCCAGCCGAGGACTGTTGGACGCTTTATGCGCTCCTCTAGCGTTTCCTCGCGCATCACGATAGCGATGGGCTGAATGCCGGTGATGGCGCGATCAAGTTTGAGGAGTGCGACATCAAGGGTCAACGAGCGGAGGAATTCAGGATGGAGGGCGATGCGTTTTACACCTACTGTCTGCCCTTGCAAGGTATTGCTCAGTTGGGTGCGACCCAGGATCACTTCTACCTCTGACGGCTGGGTGTTTACCAGGCAGTGGGCAGCGGTCAGCACCCAGTCAGGCGCGACCAGCGCAGCGCCGCAACCATGGCGCTCAAGCGGGGTCTCGCCGGACGCCTTGAATTGCAGCGTCGCCATAAACGGGTAGCGGCCATCCGTGGCATCGGCGCCGCCTACAACTGCCGCTGCGAACATCGGGAACATCAGAACGACGACGCCCCAGCTGTTGCGCAGGAAACGGTCCATCAGTGTTAACGCAAGGCAACGGCTTCGGTTGAGCATGGCGACTTCCATGGGTGGTTGTGAAGTGCCCAAGTAGCGCATAGGCATAGATGCGCGCGAAATCAGAAGAGGCCGAGAAAGTTGAATGATCTTTCGCAATGGCGCTTGGAGTGATGTCGCGGCGCCTTGTGAATTGTTGTGAAGCACGGATTACTGGCCCATTGCCCATGCTAACGTCCGCTTCGGGCTGTCGTCAGCACGACGATTGCATTCGTTCCACCAGGGGAGCAGCGCCGATGTCTACTACCGTAACGCCCGCCGGCAGCGGGGCAAACACGCCTAAAGCATCACCTTCGGTGTTCGACGACAAGTTGAACATCGCCAAGTCCAGCAAGGTCATTGCCGACTACATGCGCCAGACCGGCAAGTCGGCCATCACCAAGCAGGAACTGACCCAACTGGCCAACAATGCCTCAGGCAAAGTGCCGGCCGAAGTCTCTGATGCGGCCAAGTACATGGAGCGTCACCCCGATGTATTCACCGCTATCGAAACCCACGACGTCCCTGGCGCCGATAACCTCTCGGGCGTGTGGAACTTCGACTGGGCGGCCAACGGCGGGCTGAAGGGCACCGCCACCGATGCCATTGCCAAGATGCAGGATACCTTCGATTTTGCGATCGCCAAGTCGGCGCAAATCACTGAAATCAGCACCGGTAAAAAAGCCGAACTGGACTCCACCAAGCAACGTCCGCAGAACTGACGGCACCTTGTACCACCTGGCTTACAAACCCTACCATCAGGTTACACGATAGCCGTGACGCACTTGAGTTGGCGCTGTCTTACCCTGCGAGAAGTCAATCTCGTCAAGTAAGAGAGTGTGGTCATGAAGTTGAGTTATCTAACCAAGGCAGCGATGGTTGTGGCGCTGTTGTCGACCCTGTCGGGCTGCTGGATGTTCATGCCACCGGGAGGTGGTGGTGGCGGTGGTCACGGTGGCGGACACGGCCAGGGCGGTGGGCCAGGCGGCGGCCCGCGCTAACGGGCAGATGTGAGAGGCAAGCCATGCGCAATGGCTTGCCTCTTTTTTTGCCGGGAGAATTCCCAGGCAAAGAAAAGCCCGCGTGGGGAGCGCGGGCTAAAAAGGATGTTCATTAGGAGCTGGAGTCACCCTAGGCGCCCGCCTGTGAAAGCTTTGTGAAAACCGTGGCAAAAAAGTGTATGCCTCAATCGCACCTTGGCTGTACGGGGCGAGGCGGCGCATTACCCTCTACTGTCGCTGGCATACCTCTGCGTTTGGATGCTGCATCATGTTCATGTCTACCAGCCTGTTATCAGCCTTCGTGCTGTTCGCTTTCGTGTCCTCGATCACGCCAGGACCCAATAACACCATGTTGCTCGCTTCGGGCGTGAACTTCGGGTTCCGCCGGTCGATGCCCCATGCGCTGGGGATCAGCATCGGCTTCATGCTGCTGGTGATTGCGGTCGGCCTGGGGCTGGGCGAGGTGTTCAAGGTGTTTCCGTGGGCCTATACGGTGCTGCGCTACGTGGGCGCGGCCTATCTGCTGTACCTGGCGTGGAAGATTGCAACGGCGGGCGGCATGTCCGACAACCCTGATGAGCAGGGCAAGCCGATGACCTTCCTCGGCGCGGCGGCGTTCCAGTGGGTGAACCCCAAGGCCTGGATCATGGCGCTGGGGGCGATCACTACCTATACGCCGGCCGAAGGTTATGTCACCAATGTGCTGGTGATTGCGCTGGTGTTTGCCGTGGTCAACCTGCCGAGCGTCTGTGTGTGGGTCGGATGCGGCAGCGGCTTGCGCAATGTGTTGCGTGAGCCGCGCTGGTTGCGGCTGTTCAACGGGTCGATGGCGGCGTTGCTGGTGCTGTCGTTGTACCCGATGCTGTTCGCCGGCTGACTGTCAGACCGGCGAGATGGTCGCCAGCAGGCCGATGCCGATGGTCAACACCAAAAAGCCGAACAGGAAAAGTGCCATCTTGGTCATAAGGCCTCCAGAGGGAAGGGAGTAGGGATGGCGCTATTGTCCGCCCAGGCGGCGTTTCGATACAGACGCAGATAGCAAAGAAAAAACCGTATCAGATGCGACTGGCCCTGTTTAGCCGGGGGCTTTGCTCGCTTGTGGTTTTTTCAAGATCAGGGCTTGAGACAGCCAACGCATTTGCCCCTAAGATGACGCCCATTGCATCAACAATAAGAGTGGGCAAACCCTCGATGGAAAGACGTCAATTCAGCGACGGCATGAAAGGCAAGAACCTGCGCTACCTCAACGAAACCTCGCAGCCGGCGGCGGTCACCCGCGTCGGCTTCCTGTTGCTCGAACACTTCTCACTGCCGGCCTTCACCCAGACCCTCGACACGTTCGTCACCGCCAACCTGCTGCGTCCCGATCTGTTTTCCGCGCGTACGTTCGGCTGTGACGATGGCGAAGTCATCAGCGACCTTGGCCTGGTGATCCGCCCGGATGCACGCCTGGACGTGGCAGCGCTGCAAGACCTGGAACTGCTGGTGATCTGCGGCGGTTTTCGCACGGAACTCAAGGCCAGCGAAGACTTCATCCACCTGCTGCGCACCGCCGCCGAACAGGGCACCACCCTCGCGGGGCTATGGAACGGCGCCTGGTTCCTCGGCCGTGCCGGTCTGTTGCAAGGCTATCGTTGTGCCATCCACCCGGAACATCGTCCGGCACTGGCAGAAGTGTCCAAGGCCACCCACGTCACCAGCGAACCCTACGTGATCGACCGCGACCGCCTGACGGCCTCAAGTCCGTCCGGTGCCTTCCACATGGCGCTGGACTGGATCAAGGGCCTGCATGACAAGGCACTGGTCGAAGGGATCGAAGACATCCTGGCCTTTGAAGAATCCCGCTATCGGCGCATCAAACCCACCGAAAACGTCAGCGTCAGCGCGCCCCTGCGTGAAGTGGTGAAGCTGATGGACGCCAACCTGGAAGAGCCCCTGGAGCTGGACCAACTCGCCGTCTACGCTGGCCGGTCCCGGCGCCAGTTGGAGCGCTTGTTCAAGGAACAGCTGGGCACCACGCCGCAGCGCTACTACATGGAACTGCGCGTGACCGAAGCGCGGCGGCTGTTGCAGCACACCGAGCTTTCACAGGTGGAGGTGCTGGTGGCGTGTGGGTTTGTGTCGCCAAGTCATTTCAGCAAGTGTTACAGCTCGTATTTCGGCTATCGGCCCTCGAAAGAGAAGCGGTTGGTCAAGTGAGGTGTGGCTGACTCATCAACTGGGGAGCATGCATCTACCTGTGGTGAGCAGGCTTGCCCTGCGCCGGGCGGCGAAGCGGCCCCACTGCAGGCACCGCAGTTCTTCAGTCGGAAATCGGCCGTCTGGGTTTAAGGCTGCTTCGCAGCCCAGCGCAGGGCAAGCCTGCTCACTACAGAGCGCTCAGAATCGGTCCAGGCGATAGGGTGCCACTGATGGCGCTTGCCCCCCACGCGCTAACTCACCAACCCATTCCGCCGTCACCGCCGCCTGCGTCAACCCCAAATGCTGATGCCCAAACGCGAGCATCACCTTCCCATCACACACCCGGTCAATCACGGGCAGTGAATCCGGCAACGACGGCCGAAACCCCATCCACGGCGTTGCACCTTCTGCACTCAGGTCCTCGCGAAACAACCCCTGGCTCAACCGATGCAACTGCCAGGCACGTTGCATATTCGCCGGGCGATCGAGGCCGGCGAATTCCACCGTGCCGGCCAGGCGCAGGCCGTCGGTCATGGGGGTCATGATGAATTTGCGTTCCAGGGACGTGACGGCAAACGGCAGACGATGGTGTTCATGGGGCAGCATCAGGTGGTAGCCGCGCTCTGTGTCCAGCGGGACTTTTTTGCCGGTCAGGGCCGCGGTCAGTTTGGCCGAGTGGGCGCCGCAGGCAATCAGCACCTGGCGCGTGGTCAGCGGCCCCTGGTCAGTGGTGAGTGAAACGCCCTGTGCGTCGACGCGGCCATCCAGCACGTGGCGTTTAAGAAACTGCACGCCGCTTGCCTTGGCCGCACGTACCAGTTCGCAGACCACGTGGTAGGGATCCAGGAAGTGCCCGGTGCCGGGAAAAAACAGCCCGCCCTGAATGTTGTCGCTCAACTGCGGTGCAGCCTGGCGTATGGCATCGCCGGACCAGAACGCCACCGGCACCTGCTGCTGTTGCATGCGCTGCTGCAAGGCATTGAGCGCTTCCCGTGATTCCGTACGCTCAAATACCAGCAGCGAACCATCCTCACGCAACAACTCCGGCTGCCCGATGCTGTGCAGCAGGCGCTGCCACGCACCCAGGCTACCTTCATTGAGCGTACGGATACCCGCGACCGTGCGCTGATAACGCGCCGGGCGCAGGTTCAGCAGCAAGCGCACGAACCAGGGCAGGGCGTGCGGCAGGTATTTCCAATCCAGGCGCAGCGGGCCCATGGGGTCCAGCAGCATACCGGGCAAGCGCTTGAGGATCGACAGGTCGGCAATGGGGAACACCTGTTCGGTCGCCAAGTGTCCGGCGTTGCCATAGGACGCGCCCATGCCGGGTTCCTGCGGGTCGACTACCCGCACTTGCTGGCCCTGACGCGCCAGTTGCAACGCACAGGCGACGCCAATGATGCCAGCGCCGACCACGACGATATCCGCATCGGACATGGCCTACGCCTCCCTCTGGCCATCGAGCAGGCGCCGCAGCAGCAACGGGTTGCCGTGCTGGAGTGCAGCAGGCAACAACGCATCGGGGAAGTCCTGATAACACACCGGTCGCAAAAACCGTTGGATCGCCGCCGTGCCCACCGAGGTGCTGCGCGAGTCTGACGTGGCGGGGAAGGGGCCGCCATGCACCATGGCATCACAGACCTCGACACCTGTCGGCCAACCGTTGACTAGCAGGCGACCGGCCTTGCGTTCTAGCACCGGCAGCAGGGCCTTGGCGCTTGGCAGATCGTCGTCATCCATCTGCAGGGTAGCGGTCAGTTGGCCTTCCAAGTGTTCGGAAACCTGATGCATCTCTTCGTTATTGGCGCATACGACGATCAATGAGGCTGCGCCGAAAACTTCGGCTTGCAGGTGTTCATTGGCTAAAAAATCCTTGGCCTGAGTCACGAACAGGTGGGCTTGGCCTCTGTTGGGGCCTTCTGCTGGCAACCCTTTTGCCGCCACCTTGACGTGTTCTGTCAGTGCGGCCACGCCTGCATCGAAGGCGCTGAAAATGCCGGGGGTCAGCATGGTCTGCGCTGCACAGTCGGGCAGCATTTCACTGGCCGTGCCGATAAAACGATCCAGCGCGGGCCCTTGTACGGCGATCACCAAACCTGGGTTGGTGCAAAACTGCCCGGCCCCTTGGGTCAGCGACGCCACAAAGCCTTTCGCCAACGCTTCACCGCGTGTGGTGAGTGCGGCTGGGAACAGGTACACCGGATTGATCGAACTCATCTCCGCATACACCGGAATCGGCTCGGGCCGGGCCTGCGCCGCTTGGACCAATGCCACGCCACCGCTGCGCGAGCCGGTAAAACCAACCGCCTTGATGCGCGGATCGGTGACCAACGCAATCCCCACCTCGCGTCCCGAACCGTACAACAGCGAAAACACGCCTTCGGGCAAGCCACAAGCCTTGACTGCCTGCGCCACCGCCCGGCCCACCAGTTCACTGGTGCCAGGATGCGCGCCGTGGGCCTTCACCACCACCGGGCAACCGGCGGCCAGCGCGGAGGCGGTGTCGCCACCGGCTACGGAAAAGGCCAGAGGGAAATTGCTCGCACCGAACACGGCCACCGGGCCCAGCGCGATATGGCGCTGGCGCAGGTCTGGACGAGGCAGTGGCTGACGCTGCGGCTGTGCAGGGTCCACCCGCACATCCAGCCATTCCCCGGCGCGTACGGTGCGGGCGAAGGTGCGCAGTTGGCCGCAGGTGCGCCCGCGTTCGCCTTGGATGCGCGCGTGGGGCAGGCCGGTTTCGGCAACGGCGCGTTCGATCAGCTCATCACCCAGGGCTTCGATCTGCGTGGCGATGGTCTCAAGGAAGGTGGCACGCGCCTCCAGCGAGGTTTCGCGGTATCCATCAAACGCAGCCCACGCCAAGGCACACGCCTGGGCCACCTGTTCGCCGTCGCCGCCTGGATAGGCCGGTTCCATGGGGGTATCGGTGGCGGGATTGATCGCCCGGATCGCCTCTCGGTTTCCGGAAATAAGTTGCTGACCGATCAGCAGTTTGCCCGTCAGAGTCATGGGATTGTCCTGGTGGAAAAGGGGTTGGCCGCTGCGAGAACCGCAGCGGCGCAAGGGCGTCAGGCGACGTTCTGTTCCGCCGACCAGTTGGCATACCACTGACGGAACAGTGCGTACTGGTTCTCGGCATAACGGCGCTGGGCGTCGCTGAGCACATCCGTTTCATTGAAGTGCAGGGCGTAGCCTGTATCACCGTTGAGCACCATCAAGTGCTTGTAATACAGCACCAGGTCGCAGCCTTCATCGAAGGACGACAGCACCGCCAGCGCGGCTTCCAGCTCACGGGCCTGGCGACGGGCCTTGGCATCGCCCTTGGCGGCTTTTTTGCTCAAGGCCACCAGTTGCAGCACTTCCCGAGGCAGCGCGTTGCCGATGCCGGTGATGGCGCCGGTGGCGTTGCAGTTGACGAAGCCGTGCACCACCTGGGTGTCCACGCCGACCATCAAGGTCACGTTATCGTCCTGGGAGGTGATGTGTTCGGCGGCGTAGCGCAGGTCCGCACCGCCGCCGAACTCCTTGAAGCCGATCAGGTTCGGGTGTTCGCGGCGCAGTTCGAAGAACAGGTCTGCGCGGGTGGCGAAGCCGTAGTAGGGGCTGTTGTAGATCACCGCCGGCAGGTTTGGCGCGGCCTTGAGGATGGCCGAGAAATGCGCCTTTTGCGCGGTGGCGGAGGCGCCACGGGACAGCACGCGCGGAATCACCATCAGGCCATGGGCGCCGACCTTGGCGGCGTGGGCGGCATGGGCCACGGCTTCACGGCTGTTGACCGCACCGGTGCCGACGATGGTCGGTACACCGGCGGCCACCAGGCGTGCGACGCCTTCCTGGCGTTCGGCCTCGGTGAGCAACGGCCAGTCGCCCATGGAGCCGCAGTACACCACGGCGCTCATGCCGATATCGATCAACTCGCGGCCCTTGGCGACCAGGGCGTCGAAGTCCGGCTTGCGCTCGGCGGTGCACGGGGTCATCAGGGCGGGGATGCAGCCGGTGAAGATGTTGTCGCTCATTGTTCTAACTCCTTGGAACGTTCAGTACAAACAGGGAAGGGCTTAGATGCCCCAGGCAAACGGGTCGCGCTCGTCGATCAGCAAGGTGCTGTCGGCGGTCATGTAGGCGCTGCCGGTGATGAAGGGCCGCACGCGCTCGCCGTCCCATTCATAGCGGCCTTCGAATTGGCTGCCGGTGATGCTGGCTTGGGTCCAGATTTCACCGGGCTTGAGTTTTTCATCGGCGGCCAGGCAGGCCAGCTTGGCGCTGGTGCCGGTGCCGCAGGGTGAGCGGTCGTAGGCCTTGCCGGGGCACATCACGAAGTTGCGGCTGTCGGCAAGGTCGTCATCGGCGAACAGTTCGATGTGGTCGATCAGCGCGCCATCCGCACCGTGAATGCCTTGATCCTCCAGGGCCTTGAGCATCGCCCAGGTGTAATCGGTAAGCGCATCCACGTTGTCCATCTGCAAGCGTTGGCCATGGTCCGACACCAGGAAAAACCAGTTGCCGCCCCAGGCGATATCGCCGTAGACCGCGCCATGCCCTGGCACCTCCACTGGCACCTGTTTGCGCAGGCGGTAGGCGGGCACATTGCACAGCGTCACGCTGCCGTCTGTGTGCAGCGTGGCCTCCACTGGACCGACAGGGGTGTCGATGGCGTGCACGCCGGGCTGGATGCGCCCCAAGTGGTGCAGCGACGCGACCAGGCCGATGGTGCCGTGGCCGCACATGCCGAGGTAACCGGCGTTGTTGAAGAAGATCACGCCGCAGATCGCGCCTGGCGTGACGGGCTCGCAATACAGTGCGCCGACCAGTACGTCATTGCCGCGTGGCTCCAGCAGGCAGGCACGGCGCCAGTGATCATGCTCGGTGCGCAGGTTGTGCAATTGATCGGCAATCGTGGCGCCGCTCAGCGCCGGGAAACCGCTCATGACCAGGCGCGTCGGTTCGCCGCCGGTGTGGGAGTCGATCACATGCAGTCGCTTCATAAAAGGCTCCTGAATCAGTAGGTCGCGGGTGTCAGCGGCGGGTGAGGTTCGTCGACCGCTTCGCTTTCATCGGCTTCATGTTCCAGCCGTACCAGATGAGCCGGCACGCCAGTGGCGGCGCCCCAGTAGTAAATGCCGAGTGCGCAAGCGGCGACGACAATCGTGTCGAGCGGGTGGCTGATCACGCCGATGCCACCAAAACTGCCGAGCTTGGACAGCAGGATGGTCACCGCGTAAAAGCCAATCAGCCAGGCAGACGAGCGCACTTGTTGTTTGATATTGAGGTGCGCAGTCGGCACCCAGCGTGCGCACAGCAGGTACACCACAAACATCAGGATCTGCAGGCCGAGCAGCCAGGACACCGTGCCCCAGCCAGACCAGTACACGATCAGCGCGGCGATGATGAACGACAACGGACCCAGCACCGCCATGCCCTTGACCCGGAACGGCCGCGCCATCTGCGGGGCATTGCGACGTAGCGCGGCAACAGTCACTGGGGCCACGGCGTAGCTGAGGATCAGCGCCGCAGACACCACATTGATCAGTGCTTCCCAGGACGGAAACGGCAGGGTCCAGAACACCGACAAACCAAAGGTCAGCCACAGCGCCGGACGTGGAATGCCGGACTTCTCATCGATACGCGTAAAAATCTTGAAGAACGTGCCGGTCTGCGCCCAGCCATACACCACGCGAGGGGTGGCGTTCATGTAGATATTGCCGCAGCCACTGGGTGAGATCACGGCGTCGGCCACCACCAGGTAGGCCAACCAACCCACGCCCAGCGCCAGGGCGATATCCCGATAAGGCAGCGCCAGCTCCTTGCTGATCCCGGCCCAGCCATTGGCGAGCATTTCCGTGGGCACACCACCGAGGAAGGCGGTTTGCAGCAGCACGTAGATGGCGGTCGACAACAGCACCGAAAGGATCAAGGCAATTGGAATCGTGCGTTGCGGGTTCTTCACTTCACTGGCCACCGAGATGATAGGCGTCAGGCCCAGGTAGGCAAAAATCACCCCACCGGCCGACACCGCCATCTCGATGCCCGACAGCCCGAACGGCGCGAAACCCTGCACCTGGAAGTTCGCCGGTTTGAAGAAGGTGAACAGCACACCGATCACCAGCAACGGCACGATGAACTTGAATACGCTGACCAGGTTATTGGCGATGGCGAAGGTCTTCACGCTGCGGTAATTGAGCACGAAGAACAGGCACAGCAGGGCGAATTGCACCAGCCAGCCGAGGGTGGTCGGGTCACTGGAACCGGCCTTGGTCAGCTCCGGAAACCATGCCGCCGCATACTGCCGCGAGGCGACCACTTCAATGGCCACCAGGCTGGAAAACGCGATCAGCGTGATGAAACCCATCAGGTAGCCCAACAGCGGGCCGTGGGAATAAACCGGGTAGCGCACCACGCCGCCAGCGCGGGGCAATGCGGCGCCGAGTTCGCAGTACACAATGCCCAGCAGCAGCACCGCGAAACCGCCGATGAGCCAGGAAATAATGCCCGCTGGGCCAGCGATTGCAGATACGTGACTGGCTGCGAACAACCAGCCCGAACCAAAGATGGCGCCCAACCCGATAAAGGTCAGGTCCATCAGGGAAAGCTGTTTCTTGAACTTGCCTTGAGCTGACATAGCGTCGCCTTCTTGTGAGTTATTGGATAGGCATGCAGTGGCCATACAGTGAACTCATGAAGGGCGGCGCGATTGATGTTTTTTGCCGGCATCGATGACGAAATCAGCACAGTTTTAGTGGCTCGACAGGGCGCTGGGCATCGGGCAATCTGCTAGCCGTCCAGGCAAACAACGGGGATCAACCGTCATGCTGCAGAACGCGTTTGCGACCCTTTGCCAAGGGAGCAACCCCCAAGACATCGAACAGTTATTGGGCAGTGTCGCGCAGCTATTGCCGATGCTGGACGTGATCCCCAATGCCGCGATTTTCATCAAGGACACCCAGGCCCGCTATGTGCTCGCCAACCGCACCCTGGTGCAGCGCTGCGGCCTCAAGCAACTGCAACCGCTGCTGGGCAAGACCAGTGCCGAAGTCTTCCCCGCGCAGTTGGGGCCGGGCTACACCGAACAGGACCGGCGCGTGCTGGAGCAGGGTTTTGTGCTGGAAGATCAGCTGGAACTGCACTTGTACGGCACCCGCGAACCCGGCTGGTGCCTGACCCACAAATGGCCGCTGTACAACCACACAGGCGCGATCATCGGCCTGGCCGGTATCTCGGTCGACCTGCAAACCGCAAGCGAAAGCCACCCGGCGTACCAGCGCCTGGCGGCCGTGGACGCCCATATCCGCGCACACTTCAACCGCCGCGTGACCCTGGGTGAACTGACCCGGATCGCCGGCATTTCAGTGGCGCAATTGGAGCGCTACTGCAAGCGGGTGTTCCACCTCACGCCACGGCAGATGATCCAGAAGGTACGGCTGGAGCAGGCGCACCGGCTGTTGCACACCGACCTGCCGATCACCGAAGTGGCGCTGCAATGCGGGTACACCGACCACAGTGCGTTTACCCGCCAGTTCAAGGCGTCGACGGGGTTTACGCCGAGGCAGTATCGGCAGTTGGAGTAGTCGCCCACATCGCAATGCAACGAATGGCCTCGGTTGTGGCTCCTATGCTTACGAGCAACCTTTGGACGACAACAGGGATCAGGCATATGACGGCGGCTGAAAACAACCATGTGAACTGGCTGGTGGAACAATCGATGCTGCACGCGGCACGCCAGCGCGCCAAGCTCTATTCGGGCCAGGGCCGGTTGTGGCAGCAGCCGTACGCGCAGACGCGGCCCCGTGATGCTTCGGCTCTGTCGTCCGTGTGGTTTACCGCCTACCCGGCCTCGATTGTGACCCGTGAGGGCGGCACGGTGTTGGAGGCGTTGGGGGATGAGGCGCTGTGGCAGGCGTTGTCGAAGATCGGCATCCAGGGCATCCACAATGGCCCACTGAAGAAGTCCGGCGGCCTGAAGGGCACGCAGCACACACCGACCATCGACGGCAATTTCGACCGCATCAGCTTCGAGATCGACCCGGAGTTGGGCACCGAGGCGCAGTTACAGGCGTTGACGCGCATGGCGGCGGCGCACAATGCGGTGATCATCGACGATGTGATCCCGTCCCACACCGGCAAGGGCGCGGATTTCCGCCTGGCCGAGATGGCCTACGAGGACTATCCCGGCCTGTACCACATGGTCGAAATCCGCGAGGAGGACTGGGCGCTGCTGCCCGACGTCGCTGAGGGCCGTGACGCGCAAAACCTCAGCCCCGTCCAGGTCGATGCGTTGCGTGACAAACACTACATCGTCGGCCAGTTGCAGCGGGTGATCTTCTTCGAGCCCGGCGTCAAGGAAACCGACTGGAGCGCGACAGACGTGGTGCTCGGTGTGGATGGCAAACCGCGTCGCTGGGTGTACCTGCATTATTTCAAGGAAGGCCAGCCATCGCTGAACTGGCTGGACCCGACCTTTGCCGCACAGCAAATGATCATCGGTGACGCACTGCACGCCATCGACGTGATGGGCGCGAAGATCCTGCGCCTGGACGCCAACGGTTTTCTGGGTGTGGAGCGCAAGCTCGACGGCACGGCCTGGTCCGAGAGCCATCCGCTGTCGATCACCGGCAACCAGTTGCTCGGCGGCGCGATTCGCAAGGCCGGCGGTTTCAGTTTCCAGGAGTTGAACCTCACCGTGGATGACATCGCTTCCATGTCCCATGGTGGCGCCGACCTGTCCTATGACTTCATCACGCGCCCGGCGTACCAGCATGCACTGCTGATGGGCGATGCCGAGTTCCTGCGCCTGATGTTGCGTGAGATGCACCGCCAGGGTATTGATCCGGGTTCGCTGATCCATGCGTTGCAGAACCACGATGAGCTGACCCTGGAACTGGTGCACTTCTGGACCTTGCACGCCCATGACACCTTCCTGTACCAGGGCCAGACCTTTCCCGGCAATATCCTGCGCGAGCACATTCGCGAGCAGATGTACGAGCGCCTGGCCGGTGAGCATGCGCCGTATAACCTCAAGTTTGTGACCAATGGCGTGTCGTGCACCACGGCCAGCATCATCACGGCGGCGCTGGGCATTCGTGATCTGGAGGCGATCACCGAAGCTGACATCCGGCAGATCCGCCAGATCCATTTGCTGCTGGTGATGTACAACGCCATGCAGCCTGGGGTGTTTGCCTTGTCGGGTTGGGACTTGGTGGGCGCGCTGCCGCTGGCGGCCGAAGAGGTCGGGCACTTGATGCAGGATGGCGACACCCGTTGGATTCATCGCGGCGCGTATGATCTGGTGGATTTGAACCCGGACGCAGCGCTTTCGGCTGGCCACATGCCACGCTCGAAAAGCCTTTACGGCAGCTTGAACAGCCAGTTGCAGGACCCCGAATCCTTTGCTTCGCAACTGCAGAAAATCCTCGCGGTGCGCCGCGCCTATGACATCGCCGCCAGCCGCCAGATTCTGGTGCCGGAGGTTGAAAACTCGGCGCTTCTGGTAATGGTGCATGAATTGCCGGCCGGCAAAGGCACGCAAATCACTGCACTGAATTTTGGTGCGACGCCGATCACTGAAACCCTGCATCTCTCGGATATTGCTGCCGGGATGGTAGTGGACATCATCAATGAGCGTGTGGAAGGCGACCTGACGGCGGAGGGGGAATTCACCATTACCCTGGATGCGTATGAGGGGTTGGCGTTGCGTGTGGTAAGTAGTTCACCACAGTAACTTTACCCACCATAAAGATCGCAACTTGTTTCGGAGTTTCCTTACGTTGCCTGCATAAAGTCGCATGTTAGTGTCCTGCTCACTACTTGCCTCTTACGCGTATGGCGACTCAAAGGAACAGGAATGCGATCTCCGTCGGTATCCAGTGAAGAACATTCAACTGCACAACTTCCGCGTGCAGGGTTAGTGGTCAGTCTCGCCACTCGGCAAGAAGAAATACGTGAGGTGCAACGCCTGCGTTATCGTGTCTTTACTGAAACTTTTAAATTGTCTGAACTTGCAAACCCTGAGGCGTTGAATACTGACGAGTTTGACGACTACTGCGACCACTTACTGGTCCGCGACGCCAAGACTTCAGCCGTGGTGGGCACCTACCGCCTGATGGGCCCGGCCGCTGCACAGCGCATGGGGCACTACTACTCGGAGAGGGAGTTTGATCTCAGTGGGCTGGCGTCGTTGCGCGCCAGGACCGTTGAAGCCGGGCATGCCTGTGTCCACCCCGAATACCGCAGCGGCAGTGTGATCATGCTGTTGTGGTCAGGCCTTGCGAGGTACATGGAGAGCCAGGGCTGCGACCATTTGATGGGCTGCGCGAGCGTGAGCCTGTCCGATGGTGGCCATGATGCGGCGGCGTTGTATCGAGGTTTTACCGCAGAAAATCGAGCGCCCGCCGACTATCGCGTAACGCCCCATATCCCTTTTCCCCTGGAAGCGTTCGAGCCCGGACATGTGCCGCGCGTACCCCCCTTGCTCAAAGGTTATTTGCGCAGTGGTGGCTGGGTCTGTGGTGCACCGGCCTGGGATAAGGAATTCAATGTCGCGGACTTTTTTATGTTATTGCCGCTGTCGAAGTTGGACAGTCGTTATGCGCGACATTACTTGAAGCCTAAACAGTCATAAGGGTTTGTTTATTATGTTTCTAAGTGAAGAAAGAGATACCGCTTTAGCCTATATTCCTGAGCTGGTGCCTGTTCTTGAAACGGCCTCACTGATTGAACTAGAACGTGGCGAGTCCAAACAACTGGCCACATTGTTTAAAACAGTTGGCGCGCCAGGGCTTTCCATCTCCAAGGCACTTGGAGGTGGAGGGATCAGCGCAGTCAACCTGGCCCAGGTACACACCTGGGTTGGCGCCCATTGCCCTTCATTGGCCGTGATGATGACCATGCACCATCACACGGTGGCCGGCATGATGGCGGCGAGTCGCTTCTTTCCCGATATCCAGGGAATGCTCGGCGTGGTCGCTCGCGACAACCTGTTGGTCGCCTCGGGTTTTGCCGAGGGGCGGGCGCACGCCAATATCCTGGAGTCCACGCTGTCCGTAGAAAAAACAGCCGATGGTTATCGAGTGAGCGGCAGCAAAAAGCCCTGCACGATGACCCATCACTTTGACGCGATCACCTTTGGCGTCAACTACGTCGACCCGCAAGGGCAGACCCATATCGGCATTGGCCTGGGGTTGGCGGGTGACCCGAATATCCAGCGGAAAAAGTTCTGGTCGGTGCCGCATTTACAAGCAGCCGACAGCCATGAAGTGATCTTCGACAAGCTGTTGGTGCCAGAGGCGATGATGTATTTCAGCAAGGCCGTGGATAACCAGTTGGACGATGTGCACCAGGGCACGGGTGAGCACTTGTTTGCGATCTGGTTCCAGTTGCTTGCGTCGGCGTCCTACCTGGGCATGGCGTCTGCGTTGGCGTCGAGGGCATTGGCGTGCAAAAAAGGCTCGCAGGATGATCGCGCAATGCTGCTGATTGATCTGCAGGGCGCCACGATGGCGATACGCGGCCTGGCGGTTGCAATCGACCAGAACCGGTTCCTGCGCGCAGACCTGGCACGCGCGCAAGCCACGCGGTTTGCCGTGCAAGAGGCGATCAACCGCATCAGTACCCGCGCCTTCGAAATCCTCGGTGGCATGGCGTTCATGTCCTCCGAGGAAGTCGCTTACCTGTTGGTGGCCACGCGGGTACTGGCGTTTCACCCCACTTCACGGCTCGCCAGTGTGCCGTTCCTGTGTGAGCAGCTCAGTTAATAGAGTTGCGGCACGATGAGTTCCGGTGGCGTCGGGCTACGGGAGTAGTCCTCCTGCCGCACGCGCTGCGGCAGTTCGATCACCGGCAGCTCGACTTCTTCATATGGCATCTGCCCGAGCAGGTGGTGGATGCAGTTGAGCCGGGCTTTTTTCTTGTCATCCGCCTGCACCACCCACCACGGCGCTTCGGCGATGTGGGTGCGTTCGAGCATGATTTCCTTGGCCTTGGTATAGGCCTCCCAGCGCCGACGCGACTCCAGGTCCATGGGGCTGAGCTTCCATTGCTTGAGCGGGTCGTGAATACGGCTAAGAAAGCGCAGGTGCTGTTCCTGGTCGGAAATGGAAAACCAATACTTGATCAACTGAATGCCGGAACGGGCGAGCATGCGCTCGAACTCCGGCACGGTGCGGAAGAACTCTTCGTACTGGTCCGCGTTGCAGAACCCCATGACCTGCTCGACGCCAGCGCGGTTGTACCAGCTGCGGTCGAACAGCACGATTTCGCCGGCGGCCGGCAGGTGTGAAACGTAGCGCTGGAAGTACCATTGAGTCTGTTCACGGTCATTCGGCGCGGGCAGGGCGGCCACTCGGCAGACCCTCGGGTTCAAGCGCTGGGTGATGCGTTTGATCACACCGCCTTTGCCGGCAGCATCGCGGCCTTCGAACAGGATCACCACCTTGTGACCGGTCTTGACCACCCAACTCTGCAATTTCACCAGTTCGCCCTGCAGGCGGAACAGTTCGCTGAAGTAGATCCTGCGCGCGGCTTTTTCGGCGCTTTCACCGACGTGCTCGTCAAACAGCGCGTTGAGGTCGTGCCCATCTTCGGATAATTCCAGTTCCAGCTCTTCGTCACTGTGATCCGGCAATTCACGATGGATGCGCTGCATCAAGGCATCTTCTATTGAGGACATGGGCGGAACTCGCGTGGTGGGGGATGGCAAAGTCTTAGTCGCATTTTGTTACTAACCAATGACATCAAATACCGTGATTGCGGTGGGAGAGGGGGACAACCAGGCGTTTTGCCACTCCACGTTCATAAAACCGTAACAAGAATGTTGCAGAGTTCCCGAGCCCGTAATTCACAAGGATTTTCCTGAATGAAACGTCTGATGAAGTCTGCTGCACTCGCCGTTGCGGTTTCTCTCAGTGCCACCTCGGTGTTTGCTGCCGAGAGCATCCGCCTCACCGGTTCCGGTGCGAGTTTCCCAGCCCCGATCTACCTCACCTGGTTCAAGGATTTCAGCAAGAAAACCGAGGGTGTCACCGTTGATTACCAATCCAAAGGTAGCGGTGCGGGTGTACAGGACTTCCTGAACAAAACCGTCGACTTCGCCGCCAGCGACTCGGCCATGAAAGACGAAGACATCGCCAAGGTGGCTGAAGGCGCGCAACTGCTGCCGATGACCGCGGGTGAAATCGTGTTGGCGTTCAACCTGCCGGGCAATCCTAAAGAACTCAAATTGCCACGCGATGTGTACTCCAACATCTTCCTGGGCAAGATCACCAAGTGGAACGATCCCAAGATCGCCGCCGCCAACCCAGGCCTGAAACTGCCTGACATGCCGATCACTGTTGTCGTGCGTGCAGACTCCAGCGGCACCACCGCGGTGTTCACCAAGCACTTGGCCGCGATCAACCCTGAGTTCCAGAAAGACCTGGGCGAAGGCAACACCGTCAACTGGCCAGCCAGCGACAAGTTCATCAAATCGCCGAAAAACGACGGTGTGACCGCCACTGTGCGTCAGACCCCAGGCGCGATTGGCTACATCGAATACGGCTTCGCCAAACTGGCCAAGGTTGACTTTGCCCAGCTGCAGAACAAGGCCGGCAAATACGTTGTACCTAACGCCGAAAGCGGCGCCGAAGCCCTGGCGGCGGTGAAAATGCCGGAAAGCCTGGTGGCCTGGCTGCCGGATCCGGATGGTGCCAAGTCCTACCCGATCACTTCCTACACCTGGATGATCTTCCGCAAGGACAACGGCAACCCAGCCAAAGCCAAGGCCATGCGTGAAATGGTCGAGTACAGCCTGACCGAAGGTCAGAAAATCGCCGACTCGATGGGCTACATCCCACTGCCTCCATCGGTTGTCGATCAAGTTCGCAAAGCTTCCGCCAACATCCAGTAAGGCCGCCAGGCCGCTCTCGGTATGGGTTATCAGCCATGCCGGGAGCGTTTCCCCCTTGTTCCGGAAATAGCCAATGAACACACCTTTTGTCGTACCGGTTAACCCGGATTCTGCGTGCCAGCCACCTTCTACGAAGGATTTCCTGGTTGACCGCACCTTCCGTGCACTTGCACGCATAGGCGTAGTGCTGGTGCTGGCGCTGGTTTTCGCGCTGGTCTTCGAAGTAGGGCGCAAGGCACTTCCCGGCATGGAAAAGCACGGTTTTGATGTGCTGTTCGGCAGTGTCTGGGACGTTAACCAAGGCAAGTACGGCATTCTGCCAGCTATTTGGGGCACGCTTTACAGCGCCCTTATCGCGTTGCTGATCGCAGGCTTTTTCGGCGTCAGCATGGCGATTTTTCTCACCCAGGATTTCCTGCCGGCAAAACTCGCGGCGGTGTTTCGCACCATCGTTGAATTGCTCGCCGCCATCCCCAGCGTGGTCTACGGCCTCTGGGGCATTTATGTAGTGATTCCGGCCATCCGCCCGCTGACCGCGTGGCTGAACACTGAACTGGGCTGGATTCCGTTTTTCGGCACGTCCCTCAGCGGGCCGGGCCTGCTGCCAGCGGCGCTGGTGCTGGCAATCATGATTTTGCCAACCATTGCCGCCGTGTCTCAGGACGCCCTCACCGGTGTGCCGATGAAAACCAAGCAAGCCGCCTATGGCATGGGCACCACTCACTGGGAAGCGATTCTCAAAGTGATGGTGCCCTCTGCCGCGACCGGCATCTTCGGTTCGCTGGTACTCGGCCTGGGTCGCGCCTTGGGTGAAACCATGGCCCTGGCCATGTTGGTGGGTAACGCGAACAACATCTCGCTTTCGTTGTTTGCACCGGCCAACACCCTGGCCGCCTTGTTGGCGCTGAACTTCCCCGAAGCCGGCCCGAACGAGATCGAAGTGTTGATGTACGCCGCACTGGTCCTGATGTTTATCACCCTGCTGGTGAACATCATCGGTTCGATGATCATGGTCTACGCCCAGCGGGGTACCAAGTAATGACTGATCTCTCTACGCCCATCACCGCCATGCCGAGCCTGCAGCGCCGGTTCGAAGGCCGTGCCTTGCGCAGCCTGGTGCTGACCACCCTGGTGTGGTTCGGCGCGTTGTTGGCCAGCGTGCCGCTGATTTCCGTGCTCTACATGCTGATCACCCGCGGTGGCGCACGCCTGAGCCTGGAAGTGTTCACTGAACTGCCGCCCACCGGTTTCGAGACCGGCGGTGGCTTCGGTAACGCCATGGCCGGTACGTTCGTGATGGTCGGTATCGCGGCCGCCATCGCCGTGCCGGTCGGCATCCTGGCTGCGGTTTTCCTTGCTGAACTGGGTCCGGACAGCAAATTGGCCAACGCTTCGCGCTTTGCCGCCAAGATGCTCACCGGTTTGCCATCGATCCTGGCGGGTGTGTTTGCCTACGCCCTGGTGGTGATGACGACCGGGACTTACTCGGCTCCAGCAGGTGGCGTGGCGTTGGCCGTACTGATGCTGCCGATCGTGGTGCTGACGGCTGAAGAGTCGATGAAGATGGTGCCCAAGATCATGAAGGACGCGGCCTACGGCATGGGCTGCACCCGTTCGCAGGTGATCTGGAAAATCGTCTTGCCTACCGGCATGCCCGCGATCCTGACCGGCGTGATGCTCGCAGTCGCACGTGCTGCCGGCGAAACCGCACCGCTGTTGTTCACCGCGCTGTTCAGTAACTACTGGATCTACCACGACGGCAGCCTGGCGGTCATGAATCCGACGGCGTCCCTGGCCGTGTTGATTTACAACTTCTCCGGCATGCCTTTCGACAACCAGCTTGAGCTCGCCTGGGCGGCCTCGTTGGTGCTGGTAATGATCGTGCTGGTCGTGAATATCGTGAGCCGTATTTTCGGCAAGCCCAAGTACTAAGAACGGGAGCACCTGAATTTTGAACGTCTCAACTGCGCAAAAAGCCGCTCCGTTTGTCACCCAGGCGCCTGTGGTCATGGACTGCAAGCTGGACAAGATTTTTTACGGCAACTTCATGGCGGTGCGTGATAGCCATGTGCCAATCGAGAAAAACAAGATTACCGGCTTCATCGGCCCGTCCGGCTGCGGCAAATCGACTGTGCTGCGTAGCCTCAACCGCATGAACGACCTGGTGAAAGGCTTCCGCTTCGAAGGCCACGTGCATTTCCTCGGCCAGGACGTGTACGGCAAGGGCGTTGATCCCGTCGTCGTACGCCGTTACATCGGCATGGTGTTCCAGCAGCCGAACCCGTTTTCGATGAGCATCTTTGACAACGTGGCCTTTGGCCTGCGCCTGAATCGCTACAAAGGCGACTTGGGTGATCGCGTCAAGCACGCCCTGCAAGGCGCCGCGTTGTGGGATGAGGTCAAGGACAAGCTCAAGGTCAGCGGCCTGTCGCTCTCCGGCGGTCAGCAACAACGTCTGTGTATCGCCCGCGCCATTGCCACCGAGCCGGAAGTGCTGTTGTTGGACGAACCTTGCTCGGCGCTCGACCCCATCGCCACCCGTCGTGTCGAAGAGCTGATGGTCGAGTTGAAAAAGGATTACACCATCGCGCTGGTCACCCACAACATGCAGCAGGCGATCCGTGTGGCCGATACCACCGCGTTTTTCTCGGTAGATATCTCCCAGGGCACCCGCACCGGTTATCTGGTGGAAATGGGCGCCACCGCGCAGATCTTCGAAAACCCGCGTGAGCAAATGACCGGGGACTACATCAGCGGCAAATTCAGCTGACCCATGCATCGTTTTTCAGGATTGCCAATGACTGCAACACGTCGTCTTGATCTGGCCGCGATTGAACGCGCCCTGCGCAAGGTACAGGGCCGTTTTGCCCAGCTTAGCCAGGACTTTACCGAGCCACGCGACCCGCTGACAGACGAAGTGCTGCAGAATGTGCTTGAAGGTTATGCCCTGATTGACGACTATGTTGCGCGCGGTGTCGACCTGTTCGACCTCCAGCAACTGAACCTGATGCTGGAGATCAATGCCACGGTGCTCTGTGGCAAAGACCCGGTGCGCCGGCAGGAATACGCGCAACACCTGGCGGCGACCGAAGTGCACTTTTTCAACAATGTCGAAGGTGGCATCAAGGATTTGTATAACTGGTATTGCAAGCACCATAACGAATCCGTATGGAAGCGAGCAGCCGGTGTCTACGTGCGGGTCCTGAGCAAGCCGCAGTTGTTCATTGAAGGCAATCACCGCAGTGGGTCGCTGATCGTCAGCTATCTGCTGATGCGTGAGGGGTTGCCACCGTTTGTGCTGACGCTGGACAACGCCGAGGGCTATTTCAACCCGTCCTCGGTGATACGCAACTCCGCGAAGCATGGCGTAATGGCGTTGTACGAATTGCCCAAGATCAAGAAAAAATACGCAGCGTTCCTGGAAGATAACGCTCCAGATCCAACCGAGTTTTTCCTGAGCGACACACCAGCGCCCGCCCACCAGGGGGGCCAATGATGGGAAGGTACCCAGTGCTCGACACGATCAAGCGTGTGTTCATCAAGCGTCAGCGAGTCCGTATTTCGTTCGACATCGACGACACACTGGCCTGTCAGCTGCACCACAGTGCAACCGAGCACAGCCGCTTGCCGGCGTGCGTGCACCGTTGGTTGGGTGAACCGCTGCGTAGGGGCACCCGCTCCCTGACCCGTGAACTGCGTCGCCAGGGCTGCAGCGTCTGGGTCTACACCTCCTCAGGCCGCACGCCATCCTACATCCGCCGTTGGTTGTTGCTGTATGGCATCCATGTCGATGGCGTGGTCAACAGTGTGCGACATAGCCAGGCCCTGACCGACCGTGGGCTGACGAGCACCCCGTCAAAATTCCCACCGGCTTTCGATATCGACTTGCATGTCGATGATTCCGAAGGCGTGCAGCTTGAAGGTTTCGACCACGGGTTTCGCGTGGTGGTGGTTGACCCGGAAGACGAGCAATGGGCGCAACGTGTGCTGGAGGCTGTGGCACAGGTTCAGGTACAACTGGCGCGGCAACAACCGCAGCGGCACAAGCTGCCCGTTCGGACTTATCCAGGGTTGACGTTGAACGGATGAAACAAAAGGGGCGACTGATTGATCAGTCGCCCCTTTTGTTTATTGGGTGGTCAACGCCCCAAGAAACTCGGTATGCCGCAACACCTTCGAAAACATCGACAGCGTGAAGTTTTCAGCCGCTTTTTGCTGTTCGTCGGTGAACGTCGCCGTGCAGTCGGCAAGCGTCACCACGTTATAACCCTTCTCGTAACCTGATCGAACGGTGCCTTCGACGCAGCAGTTGGTCAGAAATCCCGCCACTACCAGGTTCTGAATGCCGTTATTGCGCAGTACCAGGTCCAGGCCGGTGGTGGCAAAGCCATCCAGTCCGCGCTTGCCTTCCACGAGGATATCGCCGGTTTCACGGCTGATGGCCTCGGTAATCTCGGCGCCCCAGCTGCCGGAAAGAAAAGCAGCGCCGTCGGCAACGCCCTTCAAGATTCCATAATCACGCGTCGTCAGTTCCGGGTAGCCCTCAGCAAACTGGATCGGCAGGTGAATGATCTTCACGCCCAGCGCGCGTGCCTGTTGCACGGTCGTTGCGGTATTGGGCAGCATGTCGGATTGGTGCATGACGTCTTTGACGGCGTCATGAAACACGCCACCGGCGGTGGTGAAATCGTTCTGGAACTCGATCAGGACAAGAGCGGTGGCGTTTGGATTCATGATGAGGCTCCGAGAGGTGTCACTGGATTGATCCTTCAGAGTATATTCACTGAATTAACCCCCACAAGGACAGTGCAATGACCCGCTATTTCAAACATCCAGAGAGTGACCAGGTCGAAGAAGTCGATGCGTTCCAGGTGTTGGCTGTATTGTTTCTCGGCCCGCTCTACCTGCTCTTCGCAGGCCTTTGGCGTCATTTGCTGATCTGGGCTGCGGCATTAGGGCTGGGTTTTTTTGCAAGCCCGCCCTGGGCGGCGATTCCCATTGCCGGGCTGCCCATCATCTACTGCTTCCTGATCCGTAAAATCGTCGCCGCTGAATATGTGAAGAAGGGCTGGGTTGAAGTGCCCGACCCGGCGCTGGCGCTCAAGAAACCAGCGCCAGCGGCAGAAACTGTCGTCGAGTAGTTACCGGGAGGCAGGTTTCACCGGCCGACATCGCCCAAATCGCTATTCAAAGTGGCAATGGCCTGGGCCAATTGCATGTCAGACATCAGCGGCGCGCTATAACTTGACCGGTAGAAGCGCGACGCCTGCTCAAACTGCGCGCCACGGATCTCACCCTCTGAGCCGATAAACGCAAGCGCATCACTTTTGGATGACTTGAACAGGTCGGGAATGGCAGAGGTTAAGGCGGTGGCGCCTGAGACAAGCACAAAGGGCGCAACCGAAGTGATCATGAGCGCGGCTTGAAAGGGGTTGTTGTTTTCAGCGGCGGCGACTGGATTGCCGAGCAATGCCAGTGCGGCGATTGCCACTCTTCTCCATGAGTCCATTCTGCGGTGCATCCATTGCGTTGGGAGTGCGCCACGATAACAGAGTAGGGGGCTCATCGCGTTGGATGAGTTTGCGGGCTTTCCTTCAGATGCTTGCCTAGCTCACTGATCTAGCAAGCTTTTTTGGCGGCTTCCTGAGGTAAGAAAGCCGCCCTTCGACCTTGCATCAAAGCGACTGGATCTATATATTCCCAACCCTGCAACACGCGCTGCCGCCCGAATGGCGAAACTGGTAGACGCATGGGACTTAAAATCCCCCGCTCGTAAGGGCGTCCCGGTTCGATTCCGGGTTCGGGCACCATCATTTGGTTTCACGACATCCCAGGAGGTCGCTGAAGCCCGCAAAGAACCTGCCTTGTGCAGGTTTTTTTGTGGCCGGCTTTTTTACCCGGAATTACGTCTGCCCCCTCGCAGACCAAGCCGATACGGCGACAATGTCTTTTTGAACAGGTGCTTAGCGGTGACTTCAAGAAGTGGCCGAGGCCTGTACGAAAAAGCACTCAAGAAATCAGGACGCTTCAGACGCTGACTTTGCTTCCAAATGACCTCTGCCGAGTTGTTAAATCTTGGGCTCCAGATAGGTAAATGAGGGTGCTGCTCATGAGTGAAGATCTGCTCAAATCATTCTCTAAAGAGGTCATGCAAAACGGGCCGGAGTCGACCCTGCCTTGTAACTTGAGCGACCAGTGGCTGGAGGTGTTATCCGCGCAGATGGAGGATTTTTTCGAAAATGATTCAGATGAGTGCCTGTCACTCCCCTTGATGGCCGTACTTCACATCCTGTTCGCGAAAAATGAAGGGGAGGCGATTTCTGAAACTCACGACAGGCTTTTTGATCATCTTTGCAACTATCGGATAGAGCTGGGGTTGGAAGAGATCAGGCGCAAAACCCATGTGAGTGTAGAGCCCGCCAATTTGGAAAGCATATTAACCAATCGCAGCGTGGCCTTTAAGCAATCGGCAAACTGATTACACTGAAGTACAAATGAAGTGCCTGCCCCTGTATTTATTCATCCGGTACAACCTCCTAGAGTTCTTCCCATTCGCCGCTCTGTCATCCCGGCAGGGCGCGAATTGGAGAATTACTGATGCCCTTGTTCAATACCATCGAATGGCGCAATAACCTGTTGGAGTCCCTATCGTGACTCGCCCTGTCAGCATCGACTTCGTGTCGGATGTGATGTGCCCTTGGTGTGCGCTCGGCGCTGTAGCGCTGCAACAGGCCATCGCGAACCTGGCGGGCGAAGTTGCCGTGGAGCTGACCTTCAAACCCTTCGAGCTGAACCCGGACATGCCGCCTGAGGGCGAAAACGCTGTCGAACACATGATGCGTAAATATGGCCGCACCTTGGCCGAAGTCGCCGCGCGTAATGTCATGGTGATCGACCGCGGTAACGCCTTGGGCTTCACGTTCGACTTGGCGAAGCGTACGCACTTCTACAACTCCTTTGACGCCCACCGTCTGTTGTATTGGTCGGTGGCGCAGGGTCGCCAAGTTGCACTGAAGCACATTCTGTTCAAGGCGCATTTCAGTGATGGGGAGAATATCAGCAGCCACGACACCTTAGTGCGTCTTGCCGGTGAAGCGGGGCTCTCCACGGCACGCGCTCAAGGGGTGCTGGACAGTGGGGAGTTCGCCGTTGAAGTCCGTGAGCTTGAAGATTTTTACCGCAGGCGCGGGATCAACGCTGTCCCGGCCATGGTGCTGAATGGGCGTCACCTGGTGGCTGGCTCACAGTCCGTCGAGGAATACGAACAAGCCATCAGGCAAGTAGCGGTTGCGCCGTGATTACACGAACGGCTGACCGCTGAACCCGCGTGGCAAACGCTGCAAACCAGGCAAGTCGGTAAGACGCTGCGTCCACGCGCTGCGCCAGTCAACGTGGGTCTGAGTCTTGGCTTTTCGATTGGCGCGGCGGGCGGCGTTGCGCTGGGTGCGGCGCGCCTCTTTATAGGCATCGGTATTGCGACAGGTACGGCATTTGACCCGGTTCAGCTCGGTGCTGGAGGGGAGGTTGGTGCCGTGGTGGCCACAGGCCAAGTGACCTGCAACCTTGAAGTGAATGACCATGTCAGCGTCTCCTTCTTGGGGGTACGCACATCGGTAGACTCACAATGCGCGCGGGGAGGGCGGGGCTGTAAAACCTCGACACCTAGGGTTACGACCCCAACGCTGAGACAGCGTTCGGTTTTCGCCCAGGGCCTGTTCAAGCCTGGCACCTGAAGCTAACCTGCCAGGCCACCCATCAAGAATAAGGAAGCAATGATGAGCGTCGAGACCCTGCCATACGAGGGCAGTTGCCGTTGTGAGCGTGTGCGCTTCAGCGTGAGTGCCGCCCCGGTGATCACCATGGCCTGCCATTGCACCGGCTGCCAGAAGATGTCTTCGAGTGCGTTCTCCCTGAGCGCATTGATTCCCGCCAGCGGTTTCACGGTCATCCAGGGCTGCCCGGTGATCGGCGGTATGCAGGGCGTGGATCGCCACTATTTCTGCCCCCATTGCATGAGCTGGCTGTTCACCCGGCCCCACGGCATCGATGAGTTCGTCAACGTGCGCGCCGCCTTGCTGGATAACGCCAGCGGTTACGTGCCTTTCATGGAGACCTGGACTCGCGAGAAGCTGCCTTGGGCCTCCACTCCGGCGGTGGAAAGCTTTGCGCAGCTGCCCGAGCCTCAGGAATTTCCACGCTTGATGCAGGCCTACGCCGAGTTCAGTCGATCAGCGCCAGCAAGTCCGTAGTGCCCACATCCAAGCCTGCCTGGGTCAGCAAGGTCGTGGCCTGGCCCCGGTGGTGGGTTTGGTGATTGAAGAAGTGTACGAGCAAGCTGAAGAAGTCCTTATCGGCCGTGACGCCGCGCATGTTGCTGTAATGCAGGCGATGGTCCAGATCGGTCTCCTGCACAGTGTGGCTCCAGTCGACGATCAACTGATCCAGCCAGGTGCGATGGGCTGCCAGCTGGCGTATATCCGCGAAGGCCAGATGCTTGAGATCAGCAGGCGTAGCAACAGCCTGCATCGGAACCAGTGCTGAAAAGCCTGCTGGATGCTGCGCAAAACGCTTGAGCCAGACGGTATCGCCCAGCACCAGGTGGTTCAGGGTGCCGAGGATCGAGCCGAAAAACGCCTGTCGGTCCATCGCCAATTCCGCGTCCGTCAATGTCAGGGCAGCGTCATAGAGCTTGCGGTTCATCCACTGGTTGTAATTCGCCATCAGTGCGATGTGCTCAGTCCGGTTCACTTGGGTTTTCTCTCGAAGTCGCGATAGCGTCATGATAGGCCGGGACCGCCCGGCGGTCATGGTGTTCCGGCAAGGCCGGGCTATGGTTGATAGACGCCAACACTGCGCCCTCGGAGGGTGACACCATGAACACCAGCGATTTACTCGAACAACTCCTGCGCGCCGGGCAAGGCGGCAGTGCGTCATCCGGCGGACTGGGCGGACTGGGTGGACTGCTGGGTGGGTTACTGAAGGGCACCGGCACAGGCAATGCATCAGCCGGTGGCGGTCTGGGTGGTTTATTGGGAGGGCTGGGTGGCATGTTGGGTGGCGCCACGGGCACTCGTCCCGCTCAAGGGCGTTCCGGCGGGATGAACTACGCTGCGTTGGCCTCACTCGGTATGGCGGCATTCCAGGCCTACCAAGCCTGGCAACGCGAGCAGGCCACTGCGCCGCAGCAAGCCTTCCAGACAGTAGACCAGCTCGACGGCCCCGCAGCCGAAGCCCACAGCCATGCGGTACTGCGTGCCTTGATTGCCGCCGCGAAAGCCGATGGCCGCATTGATGACAAAGAAAAGGAGCTGATTTCCAGTGAGTTGGGCCGCCATACCGACGACCCGCAACTGCAACAGTGGCTCGACGCCGAAGTCGCCAAGCCCCTGGATGCCGCGGATTTCGCCGAGTTCGCCAGTGATCCGGCCATGGCGGCCGAGGTATACCTGGCCAGTGTGATGTTGGTGGACGATCAGCAGGACGCCGAACGTAATTACCTGGATGACCTGGCGGGGCAGTTGCACATCGACCCGCAATTGCAACTGCACCTGGAACAACAAGCCAAGGCCTAGAATCGCAGCGTGGCACCGGTGGTGAGCCATTGCGCGCGCTCACCGATCAGGCTGCGCCCGACCACCAGGTCCACGTCGACAAACTCGCCGAAATGAAGCCTCGGCCCGGCCTGCCATGCCTGATCGCCGCCATCCTGGCCGTAACGCTCGGCGACCAGCGTCAGTGAGTGTGCCACTTGGTACTCAAGGCCGGTGCCCCAGGTCAGGCGGTGTTTTTGGTCGCCGTCGTTGTAGATGTGGGACCAACCGGCATTCACGCTCATGCGCAGTGGCTCCAGTGGCTGCCATGTCAACGGGATATTGAAGTCGGTGCCATCAAAGCCGTGCCGACGACCGTGTGCAAAGTGCGCACCGGCTGACACGGCCATTTCCAGCCCCAGATCTTCCCGCGACCATACTTGCGCCTTGAGCTGTGGGTTCACTTGGGTTTCGCCCTTGTCTGCGCTGGTAGCGCGGGACAGGGCTGCGCCCCATTGCACCGAAGGCAGCGCGGCGAAGGTGCAGGCAGGCGACAGCGTTTCAGTGTGAGTGCTGCCATCGTGGCGGTTGGCGGTGTGCCAGGCGTCCACATTGCATTCGCCCGGCGCATTGATCGCGCCGTCATCGACCACGTACGAACCACCGGCCGCATTGGCCTTGGACAGCAAGGCAATCGCCAACAGGATGCCCAGGGTCAGCCCGATAAAGATCAGGTTACGTTGCAACGCGCGACGCTTGGCCGGTGGCAGCAGCAATAGAGTATGACGCGCACCTCGGTAGTGACGCGCACGGTATTTGGCGAACCCGTCCTGGCGTTGAGGGGTGTGTTTTTTGTGCATGATGCACCTCGCATGAATTCAGCTTTCTACGGTCAGCACCGAAATGCCGCTGGCTTTGGCCTGGCAGACCAGCTCAGAGGTGTCGTCCCCGCCGGGCAGGGCGATGACTACATCTGGGCGGCTGTCGGTCAGCATGAAATGGTTGCGCTGGCGTTCCGCCTGCTTGCCGTGGCGTTGCCAGTTGGGCGGGTAGCGCACCACGTCGATGCCCAGTTCCCGTGCCCACTCCTCGACGTCGCTGCCGAGGAATTGGTTGCCGCCGTGGATCAATACCTGCACCGGGCGCAGGCGGTGGTAAGCGTCCAGCACTTGGCGGGACATTTTGGTGTCGGCGTAATGACGACCTGCACAGATCAAGACGCGCATAAGGTTATTCCTTGTGTTGCACGGTGGCGGCCGGGCGACCGCCACCGTTTAAACGGCGGGGGAGATCAGTACCACTGCTTGAAGCGGCGGATGTAGATCGTCTTCATCAGTTGGGCCACGCAGCAGTAGCTGAGCAGGGTGCCCACCAGCCATGGGAAGTACGCCAGTGGCAGTGGTTGCAGGCCGACCAGGGTGCCCAGTGGCGAGAACGGCACGTAGATCCCCAGCACGATCACCACACAGGTCATCATCAACACCGGCCAGGCGGCGGTGCTCTGGAAGAACGGGATCTTACGGGTCCGTAGCATGTGCACGACCAGGGTTTGCGAGAGCAGCCCCTCGATGAACCAGCCGGACTGGAACAGGGTCTGCACTTCCACACTGTTGGCCGCGAACACGAACCACATCAGCGCAAAGGTGGTGATGTCGAAGATCGACGAGGTCGGCCCGATCCAGATCATGAACCGGCCGATGTTCTTCGCATCCCACTTACGCGGCTTGGCCAGGTACTCCTTGTCCATCTTGTCCCACGGCAAAGCCAGCTGGGAGATGTCGTACATCAGGTTCTGCAGCAACAGGTGAATCGACAGCATCGGCAGGAACGGAATGAACGCACTGGCCACCAGCACCGAGAACACGTTGCCGAAGTTGGAGCTGGCGGTCATGTTCAGGTATTTCATGATATTGCCGAAGGTTTCGCGGCCCTTGAGCACGCCTTCTTCCAGCACCATCAGGCTCTTTTCCAGCAGGATGATGTCGGCCGATTCCTTGGCGATATCGGTGGCCGTGTCGACCGAGATACCCACGTCGGCGTCGCGCAGTGCCGGTGCATCGTTGATCCCATCACCCAGGAAACCCACAGTGTGGCCGTTGGCTTGCAGCGCCTTGAGCACGCGTGACTTCTGCAGCGGTGTCAGCTTGGCGAACACGGTGCGTTCTTCCACACGGCGCAGCAGCGTGGCGTCGTCCATGGCTTCGATTTCAGCCCCCAGCAGCGGCTGGCCTGGATCGAGACCGACCTGGCGGCAGATCTTGCTGGTGACCACGGCGTTGTCGCCGGTCAGTACCTTGATCGCCACGCCGATCTGTTGCAGTGCCGCAATCGCAGGGCCGGCAGTTTCCTTCGGTGGATCAAGGAAGGTCAGGAAGCCCTGGATCACCAGGTTGCGCTCATCGGCAGTGGTGTACTGCTGACGTGCCATGGATTTAGGAATGTGGCGGGTGGCGACCACCAGCACACGGAACCCGTCTTCGTTGTAGTCGTTGGCAATCGCCAGCAGTTCTTCACGGCGACGATCATCCAGCGGCACGGCGGCGCCGGCCTCCATGACGTGAGTGGAAATGCTCAGCATCTCTTCCACAGCGCCTTTACACACCAGCAATTGGTCGTCGGCGGCATCCTTGACCACGATCGACAGGCGACGGCGCACGAAGTCGAATGGCAATTCATCGACCTTGCTGTAGGCGAACGGTTTCTTGAACTTCGGGTTCTGCTCCGAGAACTCCACCACCGCCTGGTCCATCAGGTTCTTCATGCCGCTCTGGTGATGGCTGTTGAGCCAGGCCAGGGACAGCACCGCATCATCACGCTGGCCAAAGGCGTTGACGTGATGTTCGAGGATGATCTTGTCCTGGGTCAGGGTGCCGGTCTTGTCGGTGCACAGTACGTCCATCGAACCAAAGTTCTGGATTGCGTTGAGGCGCTTGACCACCACTTTGCGCTTGGCCATGGCAGTGGCGCCCTTGGCCAGGTTGGCGCTGACGATCATCGGCAGCATTTCCGGGGTGAGGCCGACGGCCACCGCCAGGGCAAACAGGAAGGCATCGCCCCAGTCACCCTTGGAGAAGCCGTTGAGCAGGAACACAATCGGCACCATCACCAGCATGAAACGGATCAGCAACCAGCTGACGCTGTTTACCCCACGGTCGAACGCGGTTTGCACCCGCGAACCAACAATTGCCTTGGCCAGGGAGCCAAAGTAGGTGCGCGGCCCGGTGGCGACTACCACCGCTTTGGCGCGACCACTGACCACGTTAGTGCCCATGAAGCAGATGTTTGGCAGGTCCAGCAGGTTGCCCTGGTCGGCCACCACCGGTCCGGCGGATTTCTGCGTGACATTACCCAGGGTGTCGTACTTTTCCACCGGCAAGGCTTCGCCGGTGAGCACCGCCTGGCTGATGAACAGGTCGCGGGATTCGATCAGGCGGATGTCCGCCGGGATCATGTCGCCGGCCGACAGCTGCACGATATCGCCGGCTACCAGTTCGCGCATCGGCACTTCGCGCAGGGTCGGTTGCGAACCGACTTGCTCACGGCGCAACACGGTGGCCGTGGTGCGTACCATGGCTTTCAGGGCTTCGGCAGATTTGGCCGAACGGTGTTCCTGCCAGAAACGCAGCAGGCTGCTGAGCAGCACCATGGTCATGATGATGATGACTTTGGTCGGATCGGCGTCTTCGCCTTCCTGCATCGGCAGCCAGCAGTCGGTGAAGAGGCTGATGCCGCCCAGGGTCAACAACACATAAATGAACGGGTTGTTCAGTGCGTGCAGGAACTGGACGATGGCGTGAGGCGGTTTGTCGTGGGCGACTTCGTTGTAGCCTTCGCGTTGCAGGCGAGCGGAGGCGTCCAGTTCGGTCAAGCCGTCCTGGGTGGCACGTACGTTCGCCAGGGTGGCCGACAGGCCGTTGTGGGCTTCGCGGGCGGCACGCATCGACAGTTTGGTGTCGGCGTCGGTGCCATTCTTTTTGTGCAGAGGCGGGTTTTTTACGGCGCTCATTGTCTGTACTCCTGTCGCCAATTTTCGACAAAACATACCCGGTACTTACCTGAAGACAGGCGAGCGAAAGCATGCCGAGTCGCTAACTTCGCGATCGGTTTAAATAAGGTATTCACATAACTTCTATATCGCCCGCTTACAGCGCGTTAGTTAACTAGCGCGCAGCGGGCTACTACTGGACGTATTCATAAAGAACTCCAGAACATGGATCAGGAAGTTGCTGTTTCCAGCCGGGTCAGGCGGCGCGAGCGCTCACATAAAGACCGAGCATCAAGCTGGCCTGTGCCAGGCTGGAAACCTTGGGTCTCTGCGGGTCTTGAGGGTCGGCGTGATCCCAGTGCTGCACCAGTTGGCCGCTTTCCGGGCAGATACGCCAATGCGCCAGCGGGTAGGCCGGGCGCACTTGAGGGGAGGGTGCAGCAAACGCTGAGCGGGTAGGGGAAAAGCCTACGGGCTCGCGGCACAGTTTGGCGCGCAGGGCGGCCGCTAGTGTGCGTACATCAGGCAAAACAAGGGCTTGGAAGGTCATAACACACCTCGGGACCGGACAGGCGACCGGCGAGGCAGTTACGGTGGAGCATCGAGCTCTAGCGCAGCTTACCGGACCGGGGAGGCGAGTCCTGTCATATTCTGGGTTTGGCGCCCGATGCCCGCGTAAGCGGTGCTCGGACAGCGACTAGATACTGTGTCCATTGGCTTCTTTTGTGAGGTTTAAAAAAGGCCCCAGTTGCAGGCACGGGCAATCTACTCACGACGCCGCAGGATGTCAACGCTTAATGTATTAATTCATTACAAGTTCAGAGTTTGTTCAGACAGAAGGCCTGTTTCAGTTCTTTCGGTACTTACACTTACTCAGAGTTTCGAGTGTGAGGGTATCTATTCTCCGCGAAGGAGATGAGCGGGCTTGCCTGTATCCCCCTGGGGGGGATACGATCAGTGCGCCGAAGAAGGAGCCTCTCAATGAGCGAACATGCCCACCAAACCCACGAAGCTATCGTCAAACGCCTCAAGCGTGCCGAAGGTCATTTGCGCAGCATCACCAGCATGATCGAGGCCCAACGCCCCTGTGTGGATATCGCCCAACAATTGCACGCGGTGGAGAAAGCCATCTGCCAGGCCAAGCGCACGCTGATCCAGGATCACATCGATCATTGCCTGGAAGGCAGCGTGACCCTTGATGGCCAGGCCTCGTTGGCTGAACTCAAGCAACTGACCAAATACCTGTAGGCCACGAGGGGAGATTCCCATGTTCGATGTGCTCAGCAACAAGACGTACCGGCGCCTGTTCTTCGCCCAGATTATTGCGTTGATTGGCACCGGCTTGACGACAGTGGCCCTCGGGCTGTTGGCGTTCGACCTGGCAGGTGACCAGGCCGGCACCGTGCTGGGCACGGCGCTGGCGATCAAGATGGCGGCCTATATCGGCGTGGCGCCGGTCGCGGCGGCGTTTGCCGAACGGCTACCGCGTCGGGCGATGCTGGTGAGCCTGGACCTGATCCGCGCGCTGGTCGCCCTGGCGTTGCCGTTTGTCACGGAGGTCTGGCAGATCTATCTGCTGATTTTTGTCCTGCAGTCAGCCTCGGCGGCCTTTACGCCGACTTTTCAAGCGACCATTCCCGAGATCCTCCCCGACGAGGCGCAGTACACCAAGGCGCTGTCCCTCGCGCGCCTGGCGTACGACATGGAAAGCATGATCAGCCCGATACTCGCGGCGATGTTACTGAGCATCATCAGTTTCCACAGCTTGTTTGCCGGGACGTCAGTGGGCTTTTTGATCTCGGCGCTGCTGGTGTCTTCGGTGCTTTTGCCACAGGCCAGGGCGGCGGTGCGGCGGGGTATTTATGATCGCACCACCCGTGGCCTGCGGATTTTCCTGGCGACTCCGCGGCTGCGCGGTTTGCTCGCGCTCAACCTGGCGGTGGCGGCCGCGAGTGCGATGGTCATCGTCAACAGTGTGGTGCTGGTGCAATCGGGGTTTGGCTTGCCGCAACGCTTTACGGCGTTTGCACTGGCCGCGTTTGGGGCGGGTTCGATAATGGCGGCGCTGGTGTTGCCGAGGGTGCTGGCGCGGCTCAGTGATCGCACCGCGATGATTTCAGGCGGCGGCGTGCTGATCATGGGGCTCAGCGTGGGTGTCTACTTGTCGGATTACCGGCAAATGCTGTTGCTCTGGTGGGTACTGGGCCTGGGTTATTCCCTGGTGCAGACCCCGGGCGGACGCCTGTTGCGTCGCTCCGCCCATGCCGAAGACCGGCCGGCGTTGTTTGCCGCGCAATTTGCGTTGTCGCATATCTGCTGGCTGCTGACTTACCCGTTGGCCGGTTGGCTCAGTGCCAACTTCGGCATGTCGCAGACATTTGCCAGCCTGGCGTTTGTGGCGACCTTGGCACTGATCGCCTGCGCCAGCCTCTGGCGGCCAGACCATGAGCAACCCGCCGTGGTCCATGAACACCCTGAGCTGCCCGCCGGCCATCCGCATTTGGCGCACCCTAAGGCGGGAGTGCACGGGCATGCCTATGTCATCGATGACCTGCACCGTCGCTGGCCGGCTTGATCAAATGCCTTGCGCGGCCAATATCGCCAGATAGATCAGCACCAGCCCACAGGCGGCATAACTGATGCGCTGCCAGGTGGGCGAGGCGTTCTGGCGCAACAGGTTGACCAGCCCCGCGAGCAGAAAGCACGACAACACCGACGCGAGCATGAAGCCGGCAAAGAACATTAGCGTCTGCCCGTGGCTGGGCGTGGTGCCGACGATGCCCGACAACGCGCTGCCCAGCGCGCCCCAGTAGACAATGTTCTTCGGGTTGGCCAGGGAGATCGCTGCTCCGGTGGCCAGTGCATTTTGTCGAGTGCTGGCCGGTGCGTCATCTGACTGCGGCAGGTGCCAGGCGTCGATCAGGCTGCGAATGCCGAGCCAGGCCAGGTACACCGCACAGACCACCGTCAGCGGCACGCGCACGGCATCATGTTGGATCAGCAAAGCGATGCCGGTCAGGCCGATCACTGCCCACACCGCGTCGCCCACCAGTGAGCCAAACTGCACCAGCAGGGCCGGTGTGAAACCATGCAGCAAGCCACGGCGCAGGGTTTCCGCCAGCACCGCGCCGGGCGAGAGGCAGAACACAAAACCGAATACCAGTGCATAAAAGAAGATGGTCAGCATGCCCGCGTCCTTTCAGGAAAGTGCGTGAGCATACGCTGGCAGACGGGCTCAAATCGACCGTTGATTGACGCGCTGCGAGAGTTCGTCGGCGCTTTCCTTGCGCTCCGAATAGCGGTCCACCAGGTCCGGGCGTTCGCGTAGTAGCAAGGTGAACTTCACCAGTTCCTCCATTACATCGACCACGCGGTCGTACAAGGCAGAAGGCTTCATGCGGTCCTGATCGTCGAACTCCATGAAGGCCTTGGGCACCGAGGACTGATTGGGGATGGTGAACATGCGCATCCAGCGCCCCAGCACGCGCAACTGATTAACCGTGTTGAACGACTGGGAGCCGCCGGACACCTGCATCACCGCCAGGGTTTTACCTTGGGTCGGGCGCACCGCGCCAAGGGCCAGCGGCACCCAGTCGAGCTGTGCCTTGAACACCGCTGACATTGAACCGTGGCGCTCGGGCGAGCACCACACCTGGCCTTCGGACCACTGCATCAGTTCCAGCAGCTCTTGTACCTTGGGGTGATCGCTGGGGGCGTCATCCGGCAGTGGTAAACCGCTGGGGTTGAAGATGCGCGTTTGCGCGCCGAAGTGCTGCAACAGGCGCGCGGCTTCTTCCACCAGCAAGCGGCTGAACGAGCGCTCCCGGGTCGATCCGTAGAGCAGCAGGATGCGCGGCGGTTGAGCCGCGCCGTGCGCGTTTGACGGGAACAGCGACAGGTCCAGGTTGGGCAGGGTGGTCATGGGGCCTCCGATTACAGCTCGGCAATTCGAGCGAGTTCTGCCTTGAGTTCAGTTGGGCTGAGTTCGGCAAACGGCAGGATAAAAAACGCCCGGCAGCGAGTGGCAATGGTCTTCAGCGTGGCGTCGAATGCCGCCTGCACGTTCGCGTCGTCACCCTGCACATCCGAAGGGTCTTCCAACCCCCAGTGCGCCTTCACCGCCGGCCCGAAATACACCGGGCACGCTTCGCCGGCCGCCTTGTCGCACACGGTAATCACCACGTCCGGCGGGCTGTCTTCGAACGCGTCGTTGCCCTTGCTGTACAAGCCGTCGGTGCTGATGCCGGCGGCCTGCAAGGTGCTCAGGCTGCGCGGCAGGACCTGGCCCTTGGGAAAGCTGCCGGAGCTGATCGCCTCGAAACCTTCCGGCGCCAGGTGATTGAACATCGCTTCGGACAAGATGCTGCGGCAGCTGTTGGCGGTACACATGAACAGGACTTTCATCGTTAGATACTCAGTCGCAAGGCAAGGGCGGCGAGGGTGATCAACAGCACCGGCAAGGTCAGCACAATGCCGACCTTGAAGTAGTAGCCCCAGGTGATGGTGATGCCTTTGCGCGCCAGGATGTGCAGCCACAGCAAGGTAGCGAGGCTGCCGATAGGGGTGATTTTCGGGCCCAGGTCGCTGCCGATCACGTTGGCGTAGATCATCGCGTCCTTGACCACGCCCGCGGCATGGCTGGACTCGATGGACAGCGCGCCGATCAACACCGTCGGCAGGTTGTTCATCACCGATGACAGCAGTGCCGTCAGCACGCCGGTGCCCATGGCCGCGCCCCACACGCCGTAAGTGGCGAAGGTGTCGAGCCAGGTGGCCAGGTAGGTGGTGAGGCCGGCGTTACGCAAACCGTAGACCACCAGGTACATGCCGAGGGAAAAGATCACGATCTGCCACGGTGCTTCTTTGAGCACTTTACGCGTGGAGATCTTGTGGCCCTTGGCGGCGATCACCAGCAGGAGCACTGCACACACGGCGGAAATCGCGCTGATCGGAATGCCCAGTGGTTCCAGGGCAAAGCAGCCTACCAGCAGGATGCCGAGCACCCACCAGCCGGCGCGGAAAGTCGCGCGGTCGTGGATGGCACTGGCAGGGTCTGCGAGGTCGGCGGGGTCGTAGGTCTGCGGGATATCACGGCGGAAGAACCACAGCAGCACCGCCAGCGTGGCCGCAACGCTGACGAAGTTCACTGGGACCATCACGGCGGCGTATTCGTTGAAGCCGATCTTGAAGTAATCCGCCGAGACGATATTCACCAGGTTCGACACCACCAGCGGCAGGCTCGCCGTGTCGGCGATAAAACCTGCGCCCATGACGAACGCCAGGGTGGCCGCCGGAGAAAAGCGCAGCGCCAGCAGCATCGACATTACGATGGGCGTGAGGATCAGTGCCGCGCCGTCGTTGGCGAACAGCGCCGAGACCAAGGCGCCGAGCAGCACCATATAGGCAAACAAGCGTCGGCCACGTCCACGTCCCCAGCGTGCGACGTGGAGTGCGGTCCAGGCGAAGAAGCCGGCTTCGTCAAGCAACAGGCTGATGATGATCAGCGCGACAAAGGTCCCCGTGGCATTCCAGATGATGTGCCACACCACCGGAATGTCAGCCAGGCTGATCACGCCGCAGGCCAGGGCCAGGATCGCGCCCATCGTGGCGCTCCAGCCAACGCCCAAACCCTTGGGTTGCCAGATGACCAGGACGATGGTGAAGATAAAAATGGTAATTGCGACAAGCATGAATAAAGGCTCCGATGGCTCAGCAGCAGGTGCTGGCCCGTTGTGGTCTGTCGCCCATTGCATCCAGACGCTGTGCGTCGCTGTGCAACCATGGCTGGTTGGCTTGTAGGGTGGTGTGCAGCACCTGCGTTACCCACTCGGGCAACGCGGGGTTGATGCGGTAGTAGATCCATTGACCCTGACGACGGTCCTGCAGCAACCCGCAACTGCGCAGTTGCGCCAGGTGCCGGGAGATTTTCGGCTGGCTGTCGTCCAAGGCATGGATCAGTTCGCACACGCAAAGTTCGCCTTCACGCAGGATCAGTAACGTCAGGCGTGCGCGGGTGGCATCGGCCAGGCATTTGAAGAGGGTGGGCGGGGAGAGGGAGTCCGACATGGCCAAGGCCTTTGTATATATGGTTATCCGAATATACGTATTTCCATATGTATCCGTCAAACCCTGTTTCAATTGATATGGATCAAATGCCTTGAAATCCGCCACAAGTGTTTGAAATTAAAATGAAACACGAATGTCCTAAAGTGCCTGCCCATTGCTGATGAAGGAAGACCCCGCGTGACCCGTGCCACTCGCAACCTGCGCAAGACCCTCGATTCCGTCGCGGAAAATAACGAAACCGCTGCGTTCGACCTGATGCGCGCCGTCGAAAAACTCGGCGATGAAGTGCTGCGCCAGCGTCTGCTCAATACCATTCACAGGCTCAACCAGGATGCCTATGAGTTGCGCGAAGCGCGTGATTCGGTGGAGCAGGTGTCGGTCAGGCTCGCCTGAGCAAGATCGTTCAAGACAAGCTCGTTGTTGCGCTGGCATGCTTGTCGACTGTCTGTCGATGAGCCGTTTCCATGCCTACTGCCTTACCTCATTACGCCTTCGCTCGTGGCGCCATTGCCGTTATTCCCTTGTCCCTGGCCTGCGCGCCTTGGGGCCTGCTGGCCGGTTCCATGGCCATCGATGCGCAATTCAGCCCGTTGGAAGCCCAGGGCTTATCCGCCATCGTGTTTGCCGGTGCGGCGCAACTGGTTGCCATTGGGATGGTCAAGAGTGGCGCCAGCCTGATTTCCATCGTGCTGACCACCTTGCTGCTGACCTCCCAGCATCTGCTGTATGGCATGCACCTGCGGCCAATCCTTTCTCCCCTCAAGACCCGCTGGCGTATCAGCCTGGGCTTTCTGTTGACTGACGAATTCTTCGCACTGGTCAACCACTACGACCGCGAGACCTTTAACCGTTGGTATGCGCTGGGCGTCGGGCTGACGTTCTACATCGCCTGGAACCTGTTCACCCTGGCGGGCATTGTGCTCGGCAAAAGCATCCCCGGCCTTGATCAACTGGGGCTGGAGTTTTCCATTGCCGCCACCTTCATCGCGTTGATCACGCCGGTGGTGCGGGATATTCCCACGGTGGTCTGCGTGGCGGTTTCACTGCTGTTTTCGGTGTGGTTGAGCTTCCTGCACTGGGAATCGGCGGTGGTGGTGTCCGGCCTGTTGGGCATGAGCGCGGGTTACGCCTGCAAGCGATTGGGAGTAGGGCAGCCATGATCTTCCTGATGATTGTGATAATGGGCCTGGCGGTCTTTCTCAACCGTTACCTGTTTATCGAGCCGCGCCTGCCGGTGCGCCTCAACCGTGGCGCGCGGGAGTTTCTTGGGTTTGCCGTGCCCGGCATGCTCACGGCGATTTGCGGGCCGATCATTTTCCTGGCGGACCATCATCTGAATCTCAATCCGGCCAACCCCTACCTGTTGGCGGGTATCAGCGCAGTGGCGTTGATGTTCTGGACGCGAAATGTGCTGGTCACGGTGTTGCTGAGCATGGCGTTGTTTTATCTGTTCCGCTGGTTGCTCTAAAACCCAGGCGAAAAAAAGCCCGCGGGAGAGCGGGCCGAAGGGAGACTTCTAAAAATGAGCGTCGCCACTATAGGCGGCGCCTGCTCTCTTTACAGTGAAACAAAGTTCATACAGCCGTCAGTAGAGCCTGTGGCAATGGTACAGTCGCGTTTTTTTCCAACGGAGCAATGGCATGCACAAGGTGGTAATTGGCGCACTGGTATTGGCGGCCCTGGCCGGTTGCGCGGGCTCGAAGATGAAAGAAGCGCGCGCAGGCACGCCCTACAAGACCCTGGCTTCGGACAAGGCCACCCTGGTTGTTGCCGAATGCGTGCAGTTCGGCTGGCAGGACGAAAGCGTGTTCGGCGTTGATGCCGGCGGCTTCAAGGAACCGATCGCGGCGGGCGGCTACACCGTCTACACCACCGCTGGCGATTACTTCGTCGACGTGCAAAGCGCGGGTGCCGGCTCCTCCATCAAGTACTACGCCGCAGAAGACAATATGCCCGCCAAGCGTCGTTTGGCTGCACTCGCGACCTGCCTGTAATCCATTGCCTTAGTCGATTTAGGAAATGCCTGGCACGACAGCCGCGAAGCATTAGCTTATTATTCACCCGCTCGCCCGACATGATGGCTCTTTACCAGTACACGGACGTCGAGGCCTAAACGTCGGGCGAGCATCCCTCTTTTTCTTCAACGCGGCATGTAACCCAGGTGCCAGCGACGGGGAATCTTCAGTGACACCAACCCCAACAACCCCGCCAGCACGCCGCTGACCATCAGCGCCTTCAAGCCCATCTGCTGCTCCAGCAATGCGCCAATCACCGCGCCCACGAACATGCCGGTCCATGGGATCAACTGCACGCGCCAGCCCGTGCGTCGTTCTCCGAGCAACCAGCGTCCCAGCCCACGACCAAAGCGTGACAGCGCGCCAGTGACGTAGGTCAGCCCTACGGGGAGTCCGTTGACCTCTTCCACAGTCGCATTGAGCATGCCCATCGCAATGATTGCCGCCAGCAGCGCGGGCAGCGTGTCAGCGAAAGGCAGCCATGCCGCCCCGCACAACAAGGCCGCAATACACAACAGCAACGGCAAGGCGTGGCGGCGGCTCATTCGACTGACCACCACGCCCAAGGTATTGCCAACCACAAATGTTGCTACTAGCAACAACAGCCGCCCGGTCAGCCCAAGATCACCCGCGCTGATCGCCACCGCCAGGCGCGTGGTGTTGCCGCTCATGAATGAAACGAAGTCGCCGCTCGCCATGAAGCCGATGGCATCGGTCATCCCCGCCAGTACTGAAAGACTGGCCACCAGCATCAGCCCGACCCGGCCACGCCAACGCTGTCGGTGGGCGAGTGCAGCATTGGCGTAAGGCTTGCGAGGCGATGGCAGCATAGGGTCGGGTTCCTCGGTGAGATTATCCGGCCACTACCGTATGACGCTTTATGCGCGCGTGCAATGACCTCAGACAGGCTCCAGCGACCAACCTGTGTCGTGCCAATCCAGGAAATGGGTGGGCTTGATCGATTGGAGGAACGTCGCGTCATGGGACACCACCAGCATTGCCCCGTTGAAACCTTGCAGCGCTTGCTCGAAAGCCATCACCGACTCCAGGTCCAAATGGTTGGTCGGTTCGTCCAGTAACAGCAGTTGCGCCGGCACTTCGCGCCACAAGGCGATCGCCATCGCGGCTTTCAAGCGTTCGCCGCCGCTGAGTTGCCCGGTGGGTTGGGTCACACGCAAGGCATCCAGTTGCAGCAACGCCAGGCGCGTGCGCAATTCGGCTGCGGCTAGGGGCGTGTCGAGCAGGTTGAGCTGTTCAACGATGGAGCGTTGATCGTCCAGCAACGCAAGGTGTTGATCGATGTAGGCGCAGGGAAGAGGCAGGCTGCATTCGCCCGCGACGACCTGCCATTGACCGGCCAGTACCTTCAGCAACGTGGACTTGCCGCAGCCGTTGGGCCCACGCACCGCGACGCGCACCGGACCTGCAAGATGCACATTCAGACAGGTCGACGGCAGCCACGGTAACTGTGCGTCCACCAACGACAGCACCTGTCGCCCGTTGGGCACCGCTGAGGCGGGCAATGCCAACAAGGTCGGCGTTTCATCTTCGACCCGTTCATAAGCCTGGCGCACCTGGGCATCCAGTTCGTGTTTATGTTGCCAATGCGCGCTACGCACGGTGCTGACGATCTCGGTGGCGGCACCTTTCCAGCGCGCCTTGGTGAAGCGGTCGACGTTGGCGGTTTCTGCATGCTTGCGTGAGCGCGCGGCGTTGCGCTGCAGGCTGTCGTGGTCTTTTTGCAGCCGCCGCCGTTCGCGACTGCGCTCCAGGCGTGCATGGTCGAGCGCGGCGCTGGCGGCCTGTTGTTCGGCATCACGCTGCAGCCGATAGGCATCGTAGTTGCCGCCATAGACGTTTACGCCGAGGGGCGACAGTTCAATGATGCGCGCCATGGCGTTGAGCAATTGCCGATCATGGCTGACCACCACCAGGCCACCCCGCCAAGCGTCGAGCACACGCAGCAGCCAGGCGCGACCATCGCTGTCGAGGTGGTTGGTGGGCTCATCGAGCACCAGTAACGACGGCGCGGCCAGCAGCGCACCGATGATCGCGACCCTGGCCAACTGGCCGCCGCTGAGTTGGTCGGCAGGGGTATCAAAGGATAGCTGCGCCAGCCCCGCGCCATCCAGGGCGCTGCGCAAACGCTCGGCCAGGTCCCAACGGTCGTCGATCAATTCCAGGTCTTCGATCCGTGCGGCGCCTCGAACCATGCGTTCAAGGGCGGCCAATATCACGGCGGTGCCGGTGAGATCGGCGACCGTCTCCCCTGGCGCAACCGTGATGCTCTGTGCCACGTAGATCACTCGGCCAGGACCATTCAGCGATCCGGAGGAGGGTGGCAGCAGCCCCGCGATCAACCGGGCGAGAATGCTTTTGCCCCGACCATTGCGCCCCACAATACCGGTGGGTGTGTGATCGATGGACAGGGTCAGGTCATCCAGCAAGGTCTCGCCATTGGCGAACTGGAAACTCAGGTGTTGCAGGGAAACAAGGACGGGCAGCCGGTTGACGTCAGTCATCAGCACCTCCAAAAAAATGTCGGACAGGCCAACAAGCGCGCCAGGCGGCTCGTTGCAGATACATTTTGGAAGGCTTAGTGGTTCACGTCGGCGGTCGTCCTGCGGATCAGAAGGGAGGCAAAGCCTAACCCGTCTTGGCTTTTTTCGGCAAGTGCGCCGCCAGTTGCTCAAGAAACATCGCCAAGGCCACTTCTTCGGCCTTGAGCCCTTTGCGGATGCGCGGCTTGGGCAGCTTGGAGAGTTCGCCGAGGCTGAAATGCTCCAGCACGGCAGGGTGGATGTAGCACTTGCGGCACACCGCCGGGGTGTTGCCAAGCTGTTTGGCGACATCCTTGACCATCGACACAACATGTCTTTTGGCATCGGACTCAGGCTGCCACTCCAACTCCCGCAACACGGCCAGCGCCATGGCAGTGCCGGCCCAGGTGCGGTAGTCCTTGGCGGTGAAATCGGCGCCGGTGAGGCTGTGCAGGTAGTCATTCACGTCGTGGGAGCTGACGGTGTGCCGCTCGCCGTCTTCATCGAGGTACTGGAACAGGTTCTGGCCCGGCAATTCCAGGCAGCGTTTGACCACGGTTGCCAGTCGCCGGTCTTTAACGCTGATTTGGTGCTCGACGCCGCTCTTGCCGCGAAACTGGAACTTGATTTCGCTGCCTTTGACATCCACGTGGCGGGTGCGCAGGGTGGTCAATCCATAGGACTTGTTGTCGCGGGCGTACTGGGTATTACCGACGCGGATCAGCGTAGCGTCGAGCAGCGTTACCACGGTGGCCAGCACCTTTTCGCGGGTAAATCCGGGTTCGGCGATTTGCGCTTCCAGCTGCTTGCGCAGCTTGGGAAGAGCATTGCCGAATTCTTGCAGCCGCGAATACTTGTCGGTGTCCCGCACTTCGCGCCAGCGCGGGTGATAACGGTATTGCTTGCGTCCACGGGCGTCGCGGCCGGTGGCCTGCAGGTGGCCGCGCGGGTCGGCGCAGATCCACACGTCAGTGTAAGCCGGCGGGACGGCGAGGGCGTTCAGGCGCTTGATCTCGTCGGCGTCGTGGATGCGCTCACCCTTGGGGTCGAAATACTGGAACTTGCCCCGCAGCGTCTTGCGGCGGATGCCGGGCTGGGTGTCGTCAACGTAATGCAGGTCGCGGGGTAGCGCAGAGTCGGACATGAGGCGGGTTCCTTGGCAACAAATCAGGCCGGTATGTCTGATGGACCGCAGCGGTGTGCGGTCGTGCCAAAAGGTTGCTTACGCCAACACCGCAACGGCCTTGATCTGCGCCCAGAGACTCTGGCCGGGGTGCAGTTGCAGTTGGTCGCGGGAGAACCGCGTGATGCGCGCCAGCAACGGCGTCCCACCCGCGTCCAGTCGCACCAGCACGTGGGCGTTATTGTCCGCCGAAATCTCCTGGGTAACCGTCACCGGCAAGCGGTTGAGGATGCTGCTGTGCTCCTCCGCTTGCAGGCTGAGGCTCACATCCCGCGCTTGCACCTTGATACGCAACGCTTTGCCCACGGCCAGCGGTGCATGGGCCACACGCATGTGTAAGGCGCTGGCAGGCAGTTGCAGGGTGAGCAACTGATAGTGATCGTCGTAGGCGCTGACCGCGCCGTTGATCACCACCCCGGCATCGTCTCCCAGCGCCAGGGGCAGGTCGAGCCGCGCCAGGGTTTCGCCGATGGGGCCGCTGGCCAGGGCCTTGCCGTCGCTGAGCAAGACGATGTGGTCGGCCAGGCGCGCCACTTCATCCTGGGCATGGCTGACGTACAGCACCGGGATATCCAGTTCATCGTGCAGGCGTTCGAGGTACGGCAGGATCTCGCTTTTGCGCTGGCTGTCGAGGGCTGCCAGGGGTTCGTCCATCAACAACAGACTGGGGCTGGTCAGCAAGGCGCGGGCGATGCCGATGCGCTGGCGCTCACCGCCGGAAAGGTGCTGGGGATGGCGATCAAGCAGGTGGCCGATGCCCAGCAACTCGGTGGCATGGGCCATATCCACACGGCGCTGCTGACGGGGAATACGCTTGAGGCCGAACTCCAGGTTGGCCCGCACCGACAGATGAGGGAACAGGCTGGCCTCCTGAAACACGTAGCCCAGCGCGCGTTTATGCGGCGGTACGAACAACCCGTTGCGACTGTCTTGCCAGACTTCATCATTGATCTGGATAAAACCGTCTTCGGCGCGCTCCAGCCCGGCGATGCAACGCAGGCACGTGGTCTTGCCGGAACCGGAATGCCCATACAGCGCCGTCACACCGCGACCGGGCAAATGCAAGTCCACATCCAGGGCAAAGCCCGAGTACTCAAGTTTCAGGCGTACATCAATCATCGACATCAACTCCAGCCCACCTTGGTTTTACGGCTGGAATACAGCGCCAGCAACACCAGGAACGCGAACACCACCATCGAGCCGGCCAGCCAATGGGCCTGAGCATATTCCATGGCTTCCACATGGTCGTAGATCTGCACGGACACCACGCGGGTCTTGTCCGGGATGTTGCCGCCGATCATCAGCACCACGCCGAATTCACCGACGGTGTGCGCAAAACCCAGGATAGAGGCGGTGATAAACCCTGGTCGCGCCAGGGGTAAAATGACCGTGAAGAACGTGTCCCAAGGATTGGCCCGCAAGGTCGCGGCCACTTCCAGCGGGCGTGTGCCGATGGCGGAGAAGGCGTTTTGCAACGGCTGCACCACAAACGGCATGGAATAGATCACCGAGCCAATGACCAGCCCGGCGAAGCTGAAGGTGAGGGTGCCCAGGCCGAGCCATTGGGTGAACTGGCCGAAGTAGCCATTGGGGCCCATGGTCAACAGCAGGTAGAAACCGATCACCGTCGGTGGCAACACCAACGGCAGAGCGACGATGGCGCCAATGGGGCCGCGCCACCAGGAGCGGGTGCGCGACAACCACAGGGCAATCGGAGTGCCGATGACCAGCAGGATCACGGTAGTCAGTGACGCCAGTTTAATGGTCAACCAGATAGCGGAAAAATCGGCACTCGATAACGGCATTTACTTGGCCAGCTCGTAACCATAGGACTTGATGACAGCAGCGGCTTTAGGTCCCTTGAGGTAGTCAACCAGTGCCTTGGCAGCAGCACTGTCCTTGCCCTTGTTGAGGATCACTGCGTCTTGTTTGATCGGGTCGTGCATGGCCGCGGGAACGATCCACGCTGAACCGCTGGTGACTTTGCCGTCTTTGTAGATCTGCGACAAGGCCACAAAGCCCAGCTCGGCGTTGCCGGTGGACACGAACTGGTAGGCCTGGGTGATGTTCTGGCCTTCGACGATCTTGTCTTTGACCTTCTCGGTCAGCCCTTCCTTGGCCAGTACTTGGGTAGCGGCGAGGCCGTATGGCGCGGCTTTCGGGTTGGCGATCGACAGGTGCTTGAACTCGTTTTTCTTCAACACTTCACCTTTGGCGTCGACGTAACCTTCCTTGGCCGACCACAGCGCCAGGGTGCCGACGGCGTAGGTGAAGCGCGAGCCTTTGACGGTGTCGCCTTCGGTTTCGAGCTTTTGCGGGGTGGTGTCGTCGGCGCTCAGGAACACTTCGAACGGCGCGCCATTCTTGATCTGGGTGTAGAACTGGCCGGTGGCACCGTAGGCTGCGACCAGTTTGTGGCCGGTGTCTTTTTCGAAGTCGGCGGCAATCGCCTGGATCGGTGCGGTGAAGTTGGCGGCGACGGCCACCTGGACTTCATCGGCGTGGGCTGAACCGAAGGCGAGGGCAGCGACCAGGATGGCCAGGCGTGAGGCGTGAATCGTCATGAAGCAGCTCCTTTGAGGGTGTACGGCTTGTTATAGGTAGAAGGGTTAACCGCTATGTATGGGAATATATAGCGGTTGGCCATTGCCGGTACAGTGCAAAGTTGCCACAGGTTCTATGGGTTGAGTTTGGCCAGCGCCTGCTGCGCCAGCTCACGCGTCAACTCATAGGTGGTGGTGTCTTTGCCCAGGCGCAGTGCCTGGCCAGACCACAGGTTACTGAAACCTGCTTCATCCTTGGCCTTGAGCGGTATCAACGCGCCGCCGGAGGTGGGGAAGGCCGGAGCTGCTGGGTTGATTGCGCCCAACTCACGCATCACACGGTTGACGATGCCCCGTGCCGGGCGACCGGTAAACAGGTTGGTCAGTGCGGTTTCGCTGGCCTGGGCATGGCGCAGTGCGTGGTGGTGCGAAGGGGTGACATTGGCTTCAGGCGTAAACAGGTAAGCCGTACCGATTTGCACCGCCGAGGCGCCCAGGGCAAAGGCCGCGACAATTCCGCGTGCGTCACCGATGCCCCCGGCGGCAATCACCGGCACGCTGACGGCGTCGACCACTTGCGGCAGCAGGGCGAACAGGCCGATCTGGGTATTGAGGTCGTCGGTGAGAAACAAGCCACGATGGCCGCCCGCTTCACTGCCCATGGCGATAATTGCGTCGCAGCCGTGCTGCTCCAGCCAGATCGCTTCCTCCACGGTGGTGGCCGAGGAAAACACCTTCGCACCTGTGGCTTTTACCCGGTCCAGCAGGGCTTTTTCCGGCAGGCCGAAGTGAAAGCTGACGACTTCGGGACAGCATTCCTCGATGACTTGGCAAGCCGCTTCGTTAAACGGTTCGCGGTTGGACACAGGCGTCGGCGCTTCAAAATCGGCACCCAATTCGCGGTAGTAGGGTTCCAGCAAATCCTTCCAGCGCCGATCACGCGCAGCGTCGGGGGCTGGCGGTTGGTGGCAGAAGAAGTTGACGTTGATCGGGCGCGGGCTGGCCTTACGGATGGCGGCCAGGGCTTCGCGCAATTGCGCGAGGCTCAGTGCAGCCGCCGGCAATGAGCCCAGCGCCCCGGCTTTACTGGCCTCGATGACCATGGCCGTGGTCGTACCCACGGCCATGGGCGCCTGGATGATGGGCAGTTCGATCCCCAGCAGGTCGATAATGCGGGTGTCTGGCCAGGTGCTCATGGGATGTCTCTCCAGCGTTAGTGAGGCTTTACGCTGTTTTAACAGGGCCCATGTGCCCCGGCCACTCTGTTTTATTCACTGGACGAACGGCACGTTTCGTGGTGTGCCATCAGTTGATGGCGTCGCCCAGTACCGCGTGTATCCGTTCGGCGATTTGGGCTGCGTGGGTTTCCAGGGCGAAGTGCCCGGTGTCGAGCAGTTCCACCACGGCGTTTGGGTTGTCGGTTTTATAAGCGTGAGCACCCGGCGGGATGAAGAACGGATCGTTCCGGCCCCAGATCACCAGTGTCGGCACGTGTTTGGCCCTGAAGAAGGCCTGGAACGCCGGGTACAGCGTCAGGTTGTTGCGGTAGTCGAGGAACAGGTCCAACTGGATCTCGTCATTGCCGGGGCGCTGCATGAGCAGTACGTCGAGCATGTAGGACTCCGGCGCAACCCGTTCGGGCTGATGGACACCGTGCAGGTATTGGTAGCGCGTGCCTTCCAGGCTGATGACCGCGTTGCGGATCACCTCGCGGTTGGCCTGGCTGGGTTCGGCCCAATAGGCGCGAATCGGTGCCCAGGCGTCCCCCAGGCCTTCGAGGTAGGCGTTACCGTTTTGCGAAACCAGCGCGCTGACCCGTTCAGGGTGTGCCACTGCCAGGCGCAGACCTACGGGTGCGCCGTAGTCGAAGACGTACAACGCGTAACGCGTCAATTCCAGCGCGTCGACAAAATGCCCGACGGTGATCGCCAGGTTATCGAAGCTGTAGTGGTAGTCGCGTTCGGCCGGTACCTCGGTAAAACCGAATCCCGGCAAATCCGGAGCGATTACCCGAAAGCGCGTGGCGAGCAACGGGATCAGGTCACGGTACATATGCGACGAACTGGGGAAGCCATGCAGCAGCAACATGACCGGCGCCGAGGGGTCGCCGGCTTCGCGGTAGAACATGCTTACGCCGTCGGCATCGACATGGCGGTAGTGAACGACGGAGTTTGGAGTGGTCATGATGAAGGCGCCTTTGTAACTTGATTGGATGGATATACGGGTTACCTTTTTCAAAATCTGCGCTCAAACAAGTAACCTGTCAAACTATTTATAGGGGTTTCAATTTTATCGTGTGTAACTATCCGTGCGCTTAGATAGCGGTTACTATGTCGACGCCTATAAGAGGAATGACCATGACTATCCCAGCCCCCCTTGAGCCTTATGTCCTCGCCGATGACCCGGTGCTGGACATGCTCAACACGCGCGCCAATGTGGACGCGCAACCCCACGACTTCTGGCAGTCCGATGCCGATGTCGAGCGTTGGCTGGTGCGCCTGGAGTGGGTGAAGGAAGGGCAGGTGCCTGCGTTTGAACCGGGCGCATTGCTCCGGGTGGGCCGGGAACTGCGCGAGGTAATCCGTGTATTGCTGAAGTCGCGCAAGGAGGGAACGCGGGGCGATCCCGCCGCGCTGAATGGCTTTTTGCGCAAGGCCGTCAGCCATCCGCAGTTGGCTTGGCCGGCGTCGGGTGAGTTACGCGTTGAGCGTCAGCGCAAGCTGCAAACCCCGGAGCAATTTTTCTCGATGATTGCTGAAGCCGCAGCGCGTTTGCTGGTGGACGGGGATTTCAACCTGATCCGCACCTGCGAACATCCCGAATGCGTGTTGTGGTTCTACGACCGCACCAAGGCCCATAAACGTCGTTGGTGCAGCATGGCGCTGTGTGGCAACCGTCATAAGGTCGCCGAGTTTCGCAAGCGCAAGCTGGGTTAAGCCTTGTTTTCCCGCTCCAGCAACTGCTGTTTGCGTTCCACACCCCAGCGGTAGCCTGAAAGCTCGCCATTACTGCGCACCACCCGGTGACAGGGGATCGCCACCGCGATGCTGTTCGCGCCACAGGCCTGAGCCACCGCACGGAATGACTTCGGCGCGCCGATTCGCTCGGCAATCTGCGCGTAGCTAGCCGTGCTTCCCGCTGGAATTTCGCGCAAGGCTTGCCACACCCGCTCCTGAAATGCGGTGCCGCGCAAGTCCAACGGCAGGTCCAGGCCGAGCGCAGGCGCTTCGATAAAGCCCACGACCTGCGCGACCAACTGCTCGAAGCGCTGGTCGGCGCCTACCAGTTCCGCCTTGGGAAATTGATCCTGAAGATCGCGTACCAGCTTGTCAGGGTCGTCCCCCAACAGAATCGCGCACACGCCACGCGCACTTTGTGCCACCAGAATCGCCCCCAGCGAGCACTGCCCGACGGCAAACAGGATCGCCGAGTTAGTCCCTCCGGCTTTGTAGTCGCTGGGTTTCATGCCAAGCAGTTGGTCAGCCGACTCATAAAAGCGGCTGTTGGAGTTGAAGCCTGCGTCATATAAGGCATCGGTCACCGAGTGCGAGCCTTTGAGCCCATCGCGTACCTTGCGCGAACGGTGCGCAGTGGCATAGCCCTTGGGGGTCAGGCCGGTGACGGCTTTGAACACACGATGAAAATGAAACGGACTCAGGTTGGCTTGCGTGGCCAGCGCATGCAGGCTGGGCGCAGTGTCGGCCTGTTCGATATGCCGGCACGCGTCCGCCACCAGTTGCGCGTGGTGCGCAACCAACTGGGTCTGGTCTGCGCTCACGCGTTTGCTGGGGCGATACCCGGCGGCCTCGGCCTGCGCGGGGGTGTCGAAGAACTCGATGTTTTCAGGGCGTGGCAAGCGTGAAACGCTGCTGGCGCGGCAGTACACACCGGTGGTTTTAACACCGTAGACGAACAACGTGTCGGCCTTGGGGTCTCGGGCGAGGATGGCCGCCCAGCGGGGGTCTTGTTCGTTGGTCATGCTCGGTACTCTTGACGGATTCCATTCAGACTAATCGCGCCATGCACACCTGGCACTCTGAAGCTTGCGGTCAAATCAGCCGGCGGTGCGAAACGTGAGGTTGATGCGTTGTGGGCCCATGACCGGGTGCACGCCTTCCTTGATCGGCATCACCCCATGGAAACGCAGGCGATCCACGCCGCCCCACACCACCACGTCGCCATGGAACAGCGAGACTTTGCGGGTTTTGTCACTGCGCTCATGTCCGCCAAACAGGAAAATCGCCGGCAAGCCGAGTGACACGGATACAACCGGTTCGCTATAGCGACGTTCGTTTTTGTCCTGGTGCAGGGACATTTTGGCACCGGGTACATAGCGGTTGATCAGGCAGGCGTCGGGGGCAAAGTCGGGAAAGCCGGCCTCTGCCGCCGCCTGCACCGCCAATTGACGCAAAACGTCTGGCATCTGCGGCCATGGCTGTTGGCTACGTGGGTCAAGCGGTGAGTAGCGGTAGCCGGAGGTGTCGGTGGTCCAGCCCAGGTCGCCGCAACTGCTCAATGCCGCCGACATGGTAAAGCCGCCGGGTGTGACCATTTGCCGGAACGGTGATTGAGCCAGTACCCGTCGCAGTTCTGGCAGAACGTGCTCAATCCAAGGTAGGGCATAGCCCCGTAATACGTAGGACTGCTCGCCAATTTGCTCGCGCCCTGGGGGTTGCTGCAGGGCGTCGTCGGCAAACAGGTCAGCGGTGGGGCCGGGCATCGGCTTACAGCGCCTTGCTCACATTGATGTCGGTGATTTCATCACTGGCATCGTGAATTTTCGCCAGGGCTTGTTTAGCTTCTTCCACGCTGTTGGTCTGCAGTTGGGCGAACTCAAAACGGCGTTCGCCGTTGAGCTTGTACTTGATCACGTATTTTGTGGTGGTGTTCACGGCTATTTCCTGTGAAATGAGCGGATCAGCTCAGCTTGGTGCTGGTACGACGCACGATGCGGATCTTGTGGGACAGCGCGGGTTTGCGGGTCACGCTGATGGCGCGGCGCGTGACGACGTCCAGGGTGATGTTCCAGAACCCGGTGCTCGGTGCGGTGATTTTGGCGGGGAACTTATCGAAGGCACCGCCGTGATAGGTATGACGGCCGCCATTCTTGAAACTACGAAAATTCGCGTCGCTCATCAGACGAATATTACAAGTCTGCGAGCATTCGATGACGACAATGTCGCCCTCGTTGAGGTGCTCACGCTGGTGGATGAATTTCATGGGTGGGGGCTCCAGAAGGGCTTTTTCTGAAAAATCAGAACGATACGTAGGTTAAGATGGAGTTTATCAGCCCCAGCGCGTTTATTATCGGCCCGTCTTCAATGACGTCGACAATTTAAAACAGTTATTTACCGAGTTATCAGGGATAAATCCTACGTGGGCGGGAGAAAATTACCATCCCCGCTGTCGTAGGGTCTTTATCGGAGGTTTTTGTATGAAGTGGAGTGTGTTGGTTCTGGCCCTGGCGATTGGTGGGTGTGCTTCGGTTGCAGATATCAAGCAGACCCCTCCGACCTTGGCCGTCATTTCCGGGAAGAAGCCCCAGGAATACGCTGCGTGTGTGGTGAGAAAACTGTCGACTACACGCCGGCCGCCGCAGATAGAGCCGCATAAGGATGGCGGTGTGCAGGTGATTGTGCCGCAGAAGTTTTCCGCCGACCCTTCAGCGATCTTCGAGATCGATGAGCGCTCCAGCGGTAGCAGCATCAAGCTCTACGAGAGCATGTCCAATGTGCCGATCCGTCCGGGTGATGTGAAGAAGGCGGGCGAGGACTGCATTTCCGGCTGATCTGGCCTCTTCAACCCAGCGACTTCCCATCCGATAAAAAAGCCTGGCCGCGTAAGCGTAATGCCGGGTTTTTTTACGCTGTGTTTTTGGAGTTGTCGCGACGGGGTCATTCCCCTACCATTTGTAGGCTTATGCCGTAAGCGTCTAAGCATATAACTATAAAATGGAGCCGTGATGATGTCTCTGGAACGAGTACTGATGGGCAGTGCGCTGATGCTGTTATTGGGCAATGCCCACGCGCTGGAGGGGAGAAACATCTTTGCCGAGGGCGGTTCGCAGCCGGGCGCCATGCCCTGTGTCGCCTGTCATGGTGCCGATGGCGCGGGGATGGCCGCAGCTGGCTTTCCCCGATTAGCGGGATTGCCCGCGACGTATGTGCGCAAACAGCTGGAAGACTTTAAAAGTGGCAGTCGTTCCAATCCCGTGATGCAACCGTTGGCGAATGCGCTCACGAACGCTGAAATCGAGGCGGTCAGCCAGGCGCTGGCGGCAATGCTGGGGCCTGTCCCCAAGGCGGTCTATCGCAGCGAAATGCCGCTCAATGCTGCCCAAAAGCTCGCACAACAGGGCGCCTGGGAGCGGCAGATTCCGGCGTGCGCCAGTTGCCATGGCCCAGCAGGGACAGGCGTCGGCGACGCGTTCCCACCCCTGGCCGGTCAACCCGCCGCTTACCTGGCCGCGCAGTTGACGGCTTGGCAAAACGGCACCCGCCACAATGATCCGAATGACTTGATGGGGCACATCGCCAAGTCCCTTACGGCAGAAGAAGTGCAGGGCGTGGCCCAGTATTTCGCCTCGCTGAAACTGGAGGCCAAGCCATGAACCCGTTGATATTGGCCTTGGGCCTACTGGGTCTACCCTCGGCCCACGCCGCCACGATCGCCATGGAAGACCAGTCGCAGTTGCAACCTGCCAGCCACGCTGCTGCCAGCCCATTCCAGCCTCCTCAAGAAAGCGAACTGCCTGACAATGCCTACGGCAAGCTGGTGAAAGAGGGTTACGCGCTGTTCGTGGATACCAAACGTCTGGCGCCGAACTATGTCGGTAACGGACTCAACTGCAGCAACTGCCACCTGGACCAGGGCCGCCTCGCCAACTCGGCGCCCTTGTGGGCTGCCTACCCGATGTACCCGGCCTATCGGAAGAAAAACGACAAGGTCAACACCTTTGCCGAGCGATTGCAGGGCTGTTTCCAGTTCAGCATGAATGGCGGCACGCCTCCGGCCGCAGATAGTCCCGAGATCACCGCGCTCTCGGTTTACGCTTATTGGTTGGCGAGCAAGGCGCCACTGGGTGTTGAATTGCCGGGGCGCGGCTATCCGGACGTTGCGCAACCGGCCAAGGGTTACGACTTGAGGCAGGGCGCCCAGGTTTATGAAGGGCAATGCGCTGTCTGCCATGGCGCCGAAGGGCAGGGCCAAAAGGTCGGCGACAGCTATGTGATGCCGCCGTTGTGGGGTGAGGACTCCTACAATTGGGGCGCCGGCATGCACCGCATCAATACGGCGGCGTCCTTCATCAAGCACAACATGCCGCTGGGCAAGGGCGGTAGTTTGAGTGACCAGCAGGCCTGGGACGTGGCCGCCTATGTCAACAGTCATGAACGGCCGCAGGATCCGCGCCTGGTTGACGGTTCCGTGGAGAAAACCCGGCTCAAGTTCCACGCCAATGACGGCGTCAATCTCTACGGCCAAACCGTAGAAGGCGTGCTGATCGGGCAGGGCATCCGTTAAACTGTTACCCGATCAATGCAAAAATGCCGCGCAAACCCTCGGTTTGTGCGGCATTTGTCTTTTTGGGAAGTTATTCATGAAGCGTGAACACGTCAGGGCTCGCCAGGCCGAAGGCCAGATATCGGCGACGCACATCATCCAGAATCCGGCCGACTTGGGCGAGTGGATCGTATTTTTCAAGAAAAGCGGCGGCCGCAGTTTTTTCCTGGTGGACGATCAGGACGAAGTCGAGTCGTTCCAGCGGCTGGATGACTTGGTGGAGACCATCCGGGGGCTGGGTATCAAGTTTGCCGATATTCAGCTGTAAGCCTGAGGCTTACTTGCACACGACGACCACACTGCGGCTTTTGAAGTTGCCCACGTCCTTGCCCAGGGTCTTGTCACTTTCCTGGAGCGACGGCGTGCCTTCGGTGCCGACGATGCGGTAGCCGGTGCCGGCACATGAGGCGTCGGCCTTTTCGTAGCAACTGGCCCAGGAATTGGCCTCGCCGGAACAGTCGATGGTCAGGCCTTGCTCACCGTTTTTCAGGTAGACGTCAGACGTGGTGGTGCACCCGGCGAGCGCCAGGACTGCAGTCAGTGCCAGAAACTTGTTCATAGGGGTTCATCGTCGAGGGTGTGGGAGGGGACGCTGACACGGTCGTGGGGCGTTGGCGCAGGATTATAGCGAAATGCCACCTGGTGCGCAGTCACAGAAATACACTTCGCAACTGCGCGCTCTTGCCCTCAGCGGTTTTTCTGTGTCACGGAACTCCCATCACGAGTACGCCGCTCCCAGTCACAGGCCCCGCGGCAGGCAGCGAGCCCGGTCGCTGAACCAGGGAAAACGTCACGTCATCCCCTCCGACACTGTTGGTGATCTGGGTCAGGAACCTGCCGTTCACAGCCACCGCAGACCCCGCCCGGACCATCGCTGTGCCGACATTCGGGTTGGTCATCAGCAGCAGGCGGTTGTCGAACGACGTCGCGATGCCTTTATAGGTAATGGTGATCGGTGTGGTGATCCCCGCATTCGGGCAGGAGTAGGTGAGCCTGCGGTCGCTGCGGATAGGCGTTGTCAGCGGGTCTGTACCGATTTGTCGTTGGTGGACGTTGCCAAAGTTGACCTCAATGGGGTTGTTATTGTTGATCGTGCAGGTTGAGGGAGAGATGGAGAAATTGTTGGCGGCCCTGTATACGAGCGAAAGACCTGCCCTACCTGAGTCATAATTGTTTGTCTGGCTCAAGCGCAACGTGCCAAGGATGTCATTTATGACGACGTTGATCGGGTTCGCCGGATCGTTGCGATTCAGGATGTAAGGCGTCACGTTGACGGCAACACCGATGGCGTTATTGGGCATGGTTGCAATTCGAATGTTAGTCGGTACCGGGGTGTTGTAGTACCCCCCGTTTATTCTTAAACCCGTACCCTGGTTGACAAACTTAGGGCCGGGTGTCCAGGCTGGCCCGGCGAGGACCGATGTTGACCAGTAGTCTTCGTAATGGGATGGCCAACCCGGATAAGGCGTGAATCGGCACTCCAATCTCACACCTTCTAGCAGGATACGGCTTGTGTCCGAGCCGAGCTGGACGGTTACGGGAACCTCTAGGGGCAGCGTGCCGCCAGTGTCCACTTGTTGCCACGGGCCGCCATTGACCCGGCACTGGGCAGCGTTCACATTTGTTGTAATACCCACCAAGGCAAGCAGCACCATGGCGCCATAAAGTCGTTTCATGTTGATCTCTCGTTGCCTCTCTACTGGAATTACCCAGGAGAGATTTGAGGTTTGTCTGGGACTGTTACGGATAGTCCAGCGTGAAAGTCGAGGTCACCGTGTACCGGCCGTGTCCAATGGTTTGATCCCTGATCGCATCCGGTTCGCCCTGCACATAGGCTTTGAGCTCAATGACGTTGCTGCCAGTGCTTAACACCTGTTTGTCGCTGACGGTATTCACGGGGAAAGGCTTGTTGTCCGGTGTCTCTATGCCAAGGCCGATTCCCGTTGCGCCGCTGCCACCGTCCAGTGCGAACAACCCCGGCAGCTTCACGTTTTCCGTGCCACCGAGCAGGATGGTGACCGTGTCGCCAATCGTGGTGTCGCAGTTCTCCAGGTGCACCTTGAAAGTCTTCGCTCGAGTGCGGGTATTGATGTAGAGGTGCTTGCTGGTGACGTCCCAGAGTTCTAGGGTGATTGCGTCGTCGCCCGGGCGGATCGTGCAGGCCTCTTCAACCAGGTTGCCCTTGAAGCGAAGGTTGTCCGCAGCATCCGCGTTGGGCGTCAGTCCGAAGCTCAGCAGTAACGCCAGCCAGGCGCATGCCCCTCGTTTATGATCCATTTCATGTCGCATCGACGTGGCTCCTACTCGTATTCAGCCAACAGCGTGGCCACTGCTGAAAACGGTGCGGGGGGCAGGGTTGCGCCCGGTTGTTTGATGGGCACCACTTCCAATCTCGGCGGAGACGAGAGGACGATGTCCATTGGCGTATTGAGTGGAAACGGCACGTTGTTCTGGAAGAGCCGAATCCCCAGCGCCGATACGTTGGTTTGCACCGCCGCGCCATCAAATGCCGTCGGCGTGCCGTTGACACTCAACTTCAGCGCCCAGGGCAGGGTGGCTGCGCCACAGTTGATGGTGTAAGGCACCACTTTGCGGTACTTCACGCCGTCTACGCGCTTTACGCCCACATCGCCAAAGTCGACTTCAATCGTGTTGCCTGCATCAATGGTGCAAGGCGGTGGTTCATTCAGAGTTCCGCTGAACGTCAGGTTCGCCATCGCGCCACCGCAAAGGCCCAGGGAGCACAAGGCGAGCAACGCTCGCTGCTGCCAACCAGTCATTGATTATTCCTCTTCATTGATAATCGACCACCAGGGTGGCGGCCGCATCAAAGGCCCCTCCGGTCAAGGTGCTGCCCGCGCGTTTGACCGGCACCGCCTGTACCACCGGAAAGTTCGGGTGGGTAAAGTTCACGGGGGTATTGAGTGGCCAGTCAGCGCCATTCACGAACAGCTTTACCCCCAGGTCCGGTTTGCGCGTCATCAGCACACGATTGTCAAACGCAGCGGCCGTGCCCTTGAGTTCCAGCTTCATCGCGTTGCTGACAGGTGAATTGCAGGTGACGGTGTAAGGCACCCCCCGACGATAATTGACGCCGTCAACCCGTGAGGTTTGAAGGTCATTGCCAAAAGGCACATCAAGCGTGCTGCCACCGTTAATCACACAGGGTGGCGGCGCGATTATCACCGCACGGATAGTCAGGCTGGTCTCGGCCTGCACACCCTGGCTGACGGCCCAAAGCAGGCCACCACTGATAAGAACGGCCCATGGGCCGGTTGGCTTAGCCATTGTCACGCCCTTACTCATAGTTGAGCTTGAAATCCACCACGGCCCGGAACGCCCCGCTGGTCAGCGGTGCGGCGGTGCGTGTGGGCTGAACGGTCCACGTCTGGGTGTTACTGCCCAGTGGCAAAAACAGCGGTTCGCCTCTTGATCCCAGCTGTACATCGCGTCCCAGGGTGTCGGCCAGGCGCAGGCCCATTCCTGTTATGCCCTGCACTTTGACGAGCCTTGGGTCATCGGCATCGGCGGGGGCAACAAACATGACCGACAGCACTGGTTGAAAGGCGCTCCACGTCAGGTTGCCCGTTCGTTCGCTGCGGATGCTTCCTGCGGTGCGCTGGCAATCGGCAAAACGCAATTGGAATGCCACAGGCCTTGCTTGATCGCCGGGGCGTTGCAGCTGGCTGGCGGATACGGCGCCAAGGTCGATGGTTTGATGCAGTGAGTTCATCTCCAGCGCGCAGGGAATTTCATGCATGCTCCCGGAAATGTTCAGCATCCCGTTCATGCCCTCGACGTCCTCGGCCTGCGCGACCCATGGCGCGACCAATAACAGCCCGCCCAAGCCCTTCACAATGTGCCACTTCATGGTGTTCTCCAGCGGCTGGTGCTACTGATTGGATGGGGAGGCTTGTGCATTCACCGTGCAGGTGTTGCCACTGCAGGTGAAGGCCATGAGTGGGCGTCCGCCGTAATCATTCACGTAGGCCAGATGCGGGGTGGTGCCGAGCGCCTTGGCGGTGACGCCCAGGGTCAACTTGCCTTTTGGTGGGACCATCAGTGGCTCGAAGCCCGACACGGTCTTGCCGTCCTTGGTGCTGCGCGCATCCACCAGCGTCACGTAGTAAGGCGTCGGGTTATTCACCTGATAACGCTCGCCATCGCGCGTGAGGGTGAGCTTTTCCTGCCAGGGGGTGGACAAGTCCTGCTGGCTGGGCGCAATGGCTTGCGGCCGGTAGAACAGTTTGATCCGGGTCTGCAGGGCAATTTGCAGAGTGTTGGCTTTATCGCTGCGTGGCGGGATTTCCCGCAAATTGAAGTAGTAGACCGTCTCTCGGTCCTGGGGCAACGCCTTGGCCGCCGGCAACGCCTGAACCTTCACCTGGCTTTGTTTGCCGGGCTCCACGCGCTGAACCGGTGGCAGCACGATCAAGGGGCTGGAGATTTTTTCGCCAGCTTCGTCTTCGATCCAGCCTTGGGCCAGATACGGCAACTGGGTGTTGTTATTGGTGATGCTTACGCTGGTGGCGTCTTTGCCACCATCAAAAATCACTCGGGTACGATCCAGGCCAATCGCGGCGTTGGTGCTCTGGCTCAAGCCAAGAACCAGTAGCGCGCAGGTCTGGATAAGGCGCGTATTCAGCTTCATGAGGATGTTTTCTCCGTATTGGTACGCTTCCCGGTCAACGTTTCTTGCTCGGGCAGGGATTGATCATGAGCTACCATTCGGCAACCCAGTTGCAGGGCATCAGTCAAGGCATCAGCGGGTAACACGACAGGGAGCGTGAGCGTGCATCGCTCTGCACCTCCCCAACTGACGGTCATCTGAGCGCCAGGCTGGATGCCGCTCAGGTAGACGTTGCCGCCGTCATTCACAATGCCGGTGTCTTGCTGTTTGAGGTTCTTCACCGTCGCACCGAACGGCGGTGCACTGCCGTCCGGCAGACGCAGCACCGCCATGGCTTTTTCGCCGGCAATCACAGGCAAGGATCGATAGCCGATGGCGCCTTCGGTCAGTGTGAGTTGCGTGACGGATTGGGTGGCTTCGACATTGCTGGGCAAACTTTCCAGGTCGACACTGGCCGCCATCCGCTGATAGCTGCCAATGTCGGAAATGACCGCTTTGCCAAAGGCGTTACTGCGTGTCGGTGCGCCGTAACCGCGCACCGGCACATCGGCTACGCCGCCGGTGTCGACCATCAGCCGAGTGCCACCCATGCTGTTGGCCCGATGCAGGGCTGCCCCTTGGGGAGTAAGCGTAGCGCCGCCACGCGCAGACACACTCAGGGTGCTGTAGCCGTCCCTTTGCTGACTGGCCGCAAGATCGATGTCCGCCTGGTCACCGATATGATTCAGGTAACCACTGACAGATTTGTCACTGGCACTGAGTTGGTAGCCGTTACGTTCATCCAGGCGATCGCTGTAGCGCGTTGAAAAACCGTTATCGCCACGGGTCCTATCGGCATCCATCGACAACGTACCGGTCCGCCCCAACGGTAGGCTGACGGTCAACGCAACGCCGTTATCTTTGTAGTTGTAGTCCAGGGTCCGGTGTATGTTCAGGGACAGGCTCATGTTTTTGACTGTCCCAAGATTAAAGTAACGCGATACCGCCAAGTTCCAACGTTGCGTGGCCGCGCGTTCCCAATAAGTCTGTTTGTTGTAACTCAAGTAAACGGTGGTGCCCAAATCGCGGAATTGCTTATTGATCGTCGCGGTATACAAGGCTTTACTGCCACCAATAGGCTTCCAACTTTCTGTGTATTCGTCGTACCTGTAGCGCCCGGCGAGTTCACCGTTCCTGCCGTAATGACGCGCATCGAGGTATTCGCTCATGCTCAAGTAGTTCTGTTCAGAAAACCGATAGCCAGCAAAGGTTATTTGGCTGTCGTACTGCTCGAAGTGCTTCGAATATTGCAGGCGGTAGGATTTGCCCGACAGTGTGTCATTCCAGACATTGGCCTGGGCCTGGGTTGCATCCAGCGAGAGGGCGCCGAATGACAACAAGTCACGACCTACCCCAACCGACAACGCGCGGTAGTTGTTATCGGTAATTGCGCCGCCAAACAGCGACCAACCATTGCTGACGCCCCATGAGAACTCCCCGGTAGTGAAGAAGTCGCCATCCGCGCCATATTGAAGATTGGACGGTCGTCCCGCCGCGACCTTGTAACGCATGTGACCAGGGCGAGTCAGGTAAGGTACGCCTGCGGTATTGACCTCTGAGGTATGGACCGAGCCATCCTGTTCTTCTACCCGCACGTCGAGCTTGCCGCTCACCGCGTCATTCAGGTCCTGGATACGAAAAGGTCCTGCGGCCACCAAGGTTTCGTACAGCACACGGCCCTGCTGGCTGATGATGACCCTTGCATTGGTCTTGGCGACGCCAACCACTTCAGGTGCATAACCGCGCAGATTCGGCGGCAGCTGACTTTGATCGGAGTTGAGCGCGGCGCCGGTAAAACGGAAGCTGTCGAACAGGTCCGAATACAGGTAGTTTTCTCCCAGTACCAGACGTGCCTTCAGCGATGGAATAGCGCGATACGCATAGTAACGACTCCATTCCAGCCGCGAACGCCTAGCCGACGCCTCGCGGTCCTGGTCGACCCGGCCCTGCCAATCCGCCCTCAGGCGCCAAGCGCCGGCGTTGGCTCCCAACGTGCCGTTACCGCTGACGTCGTTGCGGGTGCGGTCATTCCTCTGGTGGCTGGTTTGTGCCGTCATGTTGTAGTCGAGCAGCAGCCCAGGGATCCCTTCATCCCAACGCGAAGGCGGGTCCCAGTTGATCGCGCTGTACTCAAGGTAAGCCTGAGGGAGGTTGATGTTCAGCGTGCCGGTGGCCAGGTCACCCCTTACTTCCATACCGGGCAGCGCCCGGATATCCAGGCAGTCCCCGCCTTTCCACCAAGTCAACTCAGTGGCGCCGGATTCCTTCAGGCCCAATTGCTCCACGATAGCGGGAGATAAGCAGGCTTCACTGCCTTTTGGATCGTCATCGGGAGGGTAAAACGCGACTGATTGTTCGGGCAGCGGCTGGTTGTTTAGTTGCACCACCATTGAATAAGTGCCGGGCAGAATAAAACCGCTGCGGGCAAATTGGGACAAGTCGATATTAGTGCGATCATTCAGGTCCAGAACATCAGTATTAAACTCAATATCCCCGGCACCCAAGGCCGAGCCTGCTACGGATATCAATCCACCGAACAGTGTAGGGCGGAGCGTATGTTTGATCTTCGACGCATTCAACATGAAAGCAACCCATCAATGTTCAGAAGTATTCCAACTTGAACCGTACGGCGGCACGGTGATCCCCAGGCATCAGTTGCAATCCGTTACCGACCAGGCGGACCGTGTAGTGAAGGGTCATGTCGCCTTCATTCAGGGGTACCAGCGGCATCGGCTCACCTGGAACACTCTCCTGGCCAAGCGAATCCCAGATATGAAATGCGACCCCCTGGGAAAGCCCAGCGGCGGCGAATGAGCGGCCTTGACGGTCGCTGGCCCCGTCAAACGTCACGCGCAGATGCTCTCAGTCGGGCAGCGTTAACCCAGGGCGCAGAGGGTCCGGACGAGTCAATGAACAATTGACCAGGCGCAGTTGGAAGGGATGCGGCTCGCCGATCGTGTTGCGCAAAAGCCGGCCAATAGGTTCGGGTGGCATTTCGATGGACTGGTCGGCACTCGCCAACTCCAGCCCGCACGCCGAGTCAATGACCTCTCCACCCAGCGTGACTACTCCATCGCCCTGACCAGATGTCTTCGCGACAACGCCGAGGCTGACGACCGCCAACGAAGAGGTAATTGCGAGGCTTATTAATGTTTTCACCGTTATCTCCCATCAGTTCCCCCGCCACGTTGGTGGCGGGGGGGAAATGCTTACTGATAAGCCAGGGTGAAATTGGTGGTCGCACTGAAATCGCCAGGCACGACGTTGCCCGTCGCTGCACCTTGAACGTAGGCCCCGAACTCCAACGTGTTATCACCAGCGACGATGGCCTGAGGGTTGGTAGGTACACCCAATTCAACGAGTTTGCTGCCGTGGGTCATCATGATGCCGATGTTGCCCGCGCCACCCACGGTGCCGATTGCACCCGGAACAACGGACGATGGCGCAGCCGTGAAGGTGGTGGTTACGGTGTTGTCGGTCAGGCCGGTGAGATCGCAACCTTCCAGCTCGATCAATACGCGGCGCGCTTCGGACTTACCTCCCGTTTGCAATTGATGCTTTGCGATTGCGCCCAGGTGAACGGACTGATCGACAGAGTCTGGCTTGATAGAACAAGCACCTGAGTGGACCGATCCTAAGAAGGTGATAGTGCCATCCGCGGCTTGCGCGACGGACATCGACCCCATCAGCAGCCCGATAGACAACAGTGCAGTTTTGATTTCAGTTTTCATCAGCTAAGACCCATCTATATTAATGAACGTCATAAAGAAACCCCGCAGGCAGGTGTGCACCTACCGTTCATTACTGATATGTAAAGCACGCAGGGAACTTGGTTCGACGCCGACCAAGTTGCAGTGAGGAGGAATTTGAATTTTCCAACTATTTGCATTGCAGGTTTTAGCGGCGTTCGAACTCAGGCAATTATTGGGCTTGCAGGGACAAAAGTAAGTCGCCTGATTCGGCTAGTTGCGTAGCCCGGTTATGTCGGGATGTGTAAGAGGGATATGGCATTTTGCCAAAAATCAATAATTAGCTGTAAGAGATGGACTACTTTTATTAAAGGGAAGGGTGTTTTGATCGTTATGATTTCTGTAAGAATAGAATTACAGAGATTAATGATGCAAACATCGATAGATGTCGCCGTGTAACGGCCACGGCGCGGTTTCAGCGGGGCGCCGCCCACAAAAAAGCCCCGGTGAACGGGGCTTGATGGCAGCGCAGCGGAACTTACTTGGTTTTCGGTCGTTTGCTCGACGCGTGGCCTGCTTCGTCCACAAACACTTCGGCCACGGCGATCGCCTGGCTCTCGGTGGGGAAGACCCCGGCGACGCTGTCACCGTGGAAGTTGATCAGGTGCCAACCGTCCGCTCGCTTCGTGATCAAGTAGCCGTTTACGCCTTTTGGTTCTGACATCTAGCAATCTCGTGGTGTGATTCAAGGGCGTAATGATAGCGCCAAATGCGGCAGGTGCGCGCAGGTTATTCTAGGTCAGTGTCCTGGGTGCAAAAGCGTGCTAAAAAGGGTGCAGCCCTTTGAAATCCTGAGGTGCAGGCAGTTTTTGCCGTGCCGGTGTGGAGGCTCTTCGCGAGACCAGCGGAACTTACGCCGACATTTTTTCTCTATGATGACATCGCAACGCCAGCAGGACCCATTGTAAGGTGGCTGCGGCCTGATTAGACTGCGCCGAATTCCGTACGCACAGCCCTTTGTAAGGACCCATATGATCAAGAAATGCTTGTTCCCAGCAGCCGGTTACGGCACTCGCTTCTTGCCAGCGACCAAGGCCATGCCCAAAGAGATGCTGCCGGTGGTGAACAAGCCACTGATTCAGTACGGCGTCGAAGAGGCACTGGATGCCGGTCTGAACGAAATCTCCATCGTGACCGGCCGTGGTAAGCGCGCGCTGGAAGACCACTTTGACATCAGCTATGAGCTGGAAAACCAGATCAAGGGCACCGACAAGGAAAAATACCTGGTCGGCATCCGCAAGCTGCTGGACGAGTGCTCGTTCTCCTACACTCGCCAGACCCAGATGAAAGGCCTCGGCCACGCGATCCTGACTGGCCGCCCGCTGATCGGTGACGAACCGTTCGCCGTGGTGCTGGCGGATGACCTGTGCGTCAACCTGGAAGGCAAGGGTGTTCTGGAGCAGATGGTTGATCTGTACAAGAAATACCGTTGCACCATCGTGGCAGTCCAGGAAGTGGACCCACAGGAAACCAACAAATACGGCGTAATCGCGGGCGACGAAATCGGCGATGGTCTGATCCGCGTACGTGACATGGTTGAAAAGCCAGCACCGGAAGATGCCCCGTCGAACCTGGCGATCATCGGCCGTTACATCCTGACCCCGGACATCTTCAAGCTGATCGAAGAAACCGAGCCAGGCAAGGGCGGCGAAATCCAGATCACCGACGCGCTGTTGAAGCAAGCCAAAGATGGTTGCGTCATTGCCTACAAGTTCAAGGGCCAGCGTTTCGACTGCGGTGGCGCTGAAGGCTACATCGAAGCGACCAACTTCTGCTATGAGCACTTCTACAAGACTGGCAAGGCTTACTGATTAACGCTGTAAGCAGCCTGTTCCAAAAAAGCCACCTTCGGGTGGCTTTTTCGTTTTTCAGCCCCATGTAAATCGGTATGCTGGTTGCCTGCCGAGGAGAGTGAAATGGCTTACGATTTTGACCTGTATGTGATTGGCGCCGGTTCCGGCGGTGTTCGTGCGGCGCGTTTTGCCGCAGGCTTTGGTGCCAAAGTGGCCGTGGCGGAAAGCCGCTACCTGGGTGGCACCTGCGTCAACGTCGGCTGCGTGCCGAAAAAGCTGTTGGTGTATGGCGCACACTTTGCCGAGGATTTTGAGCAGGCCAGCGGGTTTGGTTGGTCTCTGGGCGAGGCGAATTTTGATTGGGCCACCCTGATCGCCAATAAAGATCGCGAGATCAATCGCCTCAATGGCATCTACCGCAACCTGCTGGTCAATAGTGGTGTGACCCTGCATGAAGGGCATGCGCGCCTGGTGGATGCGCATCAAGTCGAGATCAATGGCGAGCGCTTTAGCGCCAAGCACATCCTCATCGCGACGGGGGGCTGGCCGCAGATTCCGGAGATTCCAGGGCGTGAACATGCCATTGGCTCCAATGAGGCGTTCTTCCTCAAGGAATTACCAAAGCGTGTACTGGTGGTCGGTGGTGGCTATATTGCCGTCGAGTTCGCAGGGATTTTCCATGGCTTGGGCGCACAGGCAACCCTGCTGTATCGCGGTGACCTGTTCCTGCGTGGCTTCGACGGTTCGGTGCGTACACATCTGAAAGAAGAGCTGACCAAGCGTGGCCTCGACCTGCAATTCAATGCCGATATCGAGCGTATCGACAAGCAAGCCGATGGCAGCCTCAAAGCCACGCTAAAAGACGGTCGCGTGCTGGACGCGGACTGTGTGTTCTACGCCACGGGTCGCCGCCCGATGCTGGACAACCTTGGGTTGGAAAACACCGGCGTGAAGCTCGATAAGCGTGGTTTCGTCGAAGTGGACGATCTGTACCAGACCGCCGAATCGTCAATCCTGGCCATCGGCGACGTGATCGGGCGCGTTCAACTGACACCTGTTGCGTTGGCCGAAGGCATGGCCGTGGCGCGTCGGCTGTTCAAGCCTGAGCAATATCGTCCGGTGGATTACGCCATGATCCCGACGGCGGTGTTCAGCCTGCCCAACATCGGCACGGTTGGCCTGACTGAAGAAGAGGCGAAAGAGAAGGGCCATAAAGTGCAGATCTTCGAAAGCCGTTTCCGGCCAATGAAGCTGACCCTGACCGAGTGCCAGGAAAAAACCCTGATGAAGCTGGTGGTCGACGCCGACACCGACCAGGTGCTGGGTTGCCACATGGTCGGGCCGGATGCCGGCGAGATCGTCCAGGGCCTGGCGATCGCGCTCAAGGCGGGCGCGACCAAGCAGCATTTCGACGACACCGTCGGCGTGCACCCTACGGCGGCGGAAGAGTTCGTCACCATGCGCACGCCTGTGGCGGGCTGATCAGCGCTCGGGCGTTGCCTCTGGCGCCGTCGCAACGGCGGCCGCCAGGCGCAATGCCTCGATACTGGCCTGGGCTTTGACCAGTTCCAACTCCAGGGTTTTGTTGGAGTGCTGGTGTTCGGTCAACGCTTCCTGGCGTGACTGACTTTCCAGCAGGGCAACGCGCAGGCGCTCCTGAAGCAGGGTGCGCTCGCTGTCAATCAGGCTCACCTGTTCGCTCTGCTTGAGCTGCTGGGCCTGGTCTTTGCGGGATTGTTCCTGCAGCGCCGTCAACTCTTTCGATGTCACCCGATGTTCGATCAGCAGTCGCTCGTTGTCACGATGCAGTTGGGTGATTTCATCCTGACGCACCATGGCGCTCCGCTGGGCCTGGCGCAATTCTGCCTGTACCTGCTGCAATTGGCCTTCGTGACGGCGCTGTTCCTGCTCACGCTGCTCCTTGATCGCATTACGGTAATGCTCCAAGGCGTCCCTTGCGTGCAGGTGCTTTTCTTCCAGCGAGCGGATCTGCTCGTCCTTGTCGTTGATCCGTAGCTCGTAATCACTGCACGCCTGGCTCAGCCCGGCGTTACGGGTTTGTTCGGTCTGCAGGCTGGTGCTGGTGGTTTGCAGGGCCGCGCTTTCTTCTGCCAGGGCGGCGGCCTGGATATCAAACTGTTGCTTGAGTTGACCATGGGTTTCCTCAAGGGCTTCCAGTTGGGCGAGCAGGGCGGCTTTCTGTTGCTCGAACTGCGCCAGGGCCTGGTCGATAGGCTCCTGAGCTTTCTCCTTCAAGCGTTGCGCCAGGCGCGCCACCAGTTCGCCAAGCTCGTCGTCGATGGGTGCCTCGGTAATGGTGACTCGGGTTTCGCTCTCATCCAGCTCCTTCAGATAGCGATGAATCGTGGTTTTCGAGCCGGTATTGCCCATTTCGATGCGTACAGCGTCGATGCTGGGGTTTTCGCCTCGGGCGAGGATCGCCAGGCGTGCCGTTTGAACTACTGCTTTATTAATGCCGCCGCGAGCCATGGGGTCTCCGTCGATTTCGTAATGTGGTACGTAGTATGTATATACGTACTATATCATGAATAAAATATCGTTTGAAATCATGATTTAACAGATGGGATATTGGCGTATTATCCCGTGTCATGCGGGTTGGACCCGCGAAAGCCACCGCCAGCAGTACGAATAGGCCTTTAATGAGCGATTTGGATCGTTACCTCAACGCCGCCACCCGCGATAACACGCGGCGCAGTTACCGTGCCGCCATCGAGCATTTCGAAGTGAGCTGGGGAGGGTTCCTGCCCGCGACCAGCGACAGCGTGGCGCGTTATCTGGTGGCACATGCCGGCGTCTTGGCGGTCAACACGCTGAAGTTACGGCTTTCGGCACTGGCGCAGTGGCATACGAGCCAGGGCTTTCCCGATCCGACCAAGGCGCCGGTGGTGCGCAAAGTGCTCAAGGGCATTCGCGCCGTGCATCCGGTGCGGGAGAAGCAAGCCGAGCCGCTGCAACTCAAACACCTTGAACAGGTGGTGGCCTCCCTTGAGAGCGAGGCGAAAGAGGCGGCCCACGACTTGCCTCGGCTACTGCGCGCCAAGCGCGACACTGCGCTGATCCTGCTGGGCTTCTGGCGCGGCTTTCGCAGCGATGAGCTGTGTCGGCTCGAGATCGAGCATGTGCAAGCGACGCCCGGTGCCGGGATCAGCCTGTATCTGCCGCGCAGCAAAAGCGACCGTGACAACCTCGGCAAGACCTATCACACACCGGCGTTGCTGCGCCTGTGCCCGGTGCAGGCCTATAGCGAATGGCTCAGCGCCTCGGCATTGGTGCGTGGCCCGGTGTTTCGCGGCATTGATCGCTGGGGCAACCTGGGGGAGGAGGAGTTGCACCCCAACAGCGTGATCCCGTTGCTGCGCCAGGCGCTGGAGCGCGCCGGCATCCCCGCCGAGCACTACACCAGTCACTCGCTGCGCCGTGGGTTTGCCACGTGGGCTCACCGCAGCGGCTGGGATTTGAAGTCATTGATGAGTTACGTCGGCTGGAGCGACATGAAATCCGCCATGCGCTATGTTGAAGCGACGCCCTTTCTTGGCATGACCCTGGCGACGCAACCGCTGCTTTGAGATTTCTTCTATTAATACAGTCACCTGATAGGGAAAACCAATCGTCAGCATCAGGTTTGCCAATGAGCCATCGGTCGAGAGAGTGGGTAGGATTCACCTCATCAACTTACTAAGCCCTTCTACAAACCTGACGGAGAGTCAACGATGCCTATCATCAACAGCCAAGTAAAACCGTTCAAAGCTACCGCCTACAAAAACGGCAACTTCGTCGATGTGTCCGACGCCGACCTGAAAGGCAAGTGGTCCGTTGTGTTCTTCTACCCAGCCGACTTCACCTTCGTTTGCCCAACCGAGCTGGAAGACCTGGCCGACAACTACGCCGAATTCCAGAAGCTGGGCGTCGAGATCTACAGCGTTTCCACCGACACCCACTTCGCCCACGCTGCTTGGCACAACACTTCGCCAGCCATCGGCAAGATCCAGTACACCATGATCGGCGACCCAACCCTGACCATCTCCCGCAACTTCGACGTACTGATCGAAGAAGCTGGCCTGGCAGATCGCGGTACTTTCGTGATCAACCCAGAAGGTCAGATCAAGATCGTTGAACTGAACGACGGCGGTGTTGGCCGTGACGCTTCCGAACTGCTGCGCAAAATCAAGGCCGCTCAATACGTTGCTGCCCACCCAGGTGAAGTATGCCCAGCCAAGTGGAAAGAAGGCGAAGCCACCCTGGCTCCATCCCTGGACCTGGTCGGCAAGATCTAAGTCTGTGAAGTCTCAAGGGCGGTATTCCGCACTGAAGTAAGCTGCATCCGCCCCCAAAAACGCCCGGGCGAGATTCGCTCGGGCGTTTTTTTGTCTGCAATAAACCGAAATTTATAGGAAATCGCCCGTATGTTGGACGCCAATCTTAAAGCTCAGTTGAAGTCATACCTGGAACGGGTCACCCAGCCGATCGAGATCGTCGCCTCCCTCGATGACGGCGCGAAATCCCAGGAAATGCATGCCCTTTTGCAGGATGTTGTCAGCCTCACCACGCTGATTACCCTGAAAACCGATGGTGATGATGCGCGTAAGCCGTCGTTTTCCATCAATCGCCCGGGTGCCGAGATCAGCCTGCGTTTCGCCGGCATCCCGATGGGCCATGAATTCACTTCGTTGGTGCTGGCCCTGCTGCAAGTCGGTGGCCACCCGTCGAAGGCCAGTGTCGAAGTCATTGAACAGATCCGCGCCCTCAAAGGCGAGTTCAGCTTCGAGACTTACTTCTCGCTGTCCTGCCAGAACTGCCCGGACGTGGTCCAGGCGCTGAACCTGATGGCCGTGCTCAACCCGAACATCCGCCACGTCGCCATCGACGGCGCGCTGTTCCAGGCTGAAGTCGACGAGCGCCAGATCATGGCGGTACCGAGTGTTTACTTGAACGGTGTGAACTTCGGTCAGGGCCGTATGGGCCTGGAAGAGATTCTTGCCAAGCTCGACACCAGTGGCATTGAAAAAGCCGCCGAGAAAATCAGCGCCAAAGACGCCTTTGATGTACTTGTCGTCGGCGGCGGCCCAGCCGGTTCTGCGGCCGCGATCTACGCTGCACGTAAAGGCATCCGTACCGGCGTTGCTGCCGAGCGTTTTGGCGGCCAAGTGCTGGACACCATGTCCATCGAGAACTTCATCTCGGTACAAGAGACCGAAGGGCCGAAACTGGCCAGCGCGCTCGAAGCCCACGTGCGTCAATACGACGTAGACATCATGAACCTGCAGCGCGCCAGCAGCCTGGTGCCTGCGAAAAACGCCGGCGACCTGCACGAAATCCGTTTTGAAAGCGGTGCGACCCTGAAGTCCAAGACCGTGATCCTGGCCACCGGCGCCCGCTGGCGCGAAATGGGTGTGCCGGGCGAGCAGGAATACAAGGCTAAAGGCGTGTGCTTCTGCCCACACTGCGACGGTCCGCTGTTCAAGGGCAAGCGTGTGGCGGTGATCGGCGGTGGTAACTCCGGCGTTGAGGCGGCCATCGACCTGGCCGGTATCGTCAGCCACGTGACCTTGCTTGAGTTCGACAGCAAATTGCGCGCCGACGCCGTGCTGCAACGCAAGCTCTACAGCCTGCCGAACGTTGACGTGATCACCAGTGCGTTGACCAGCGAAGTGAAAGGCGATGGCCAGAAAGTCACCGGCCTGGCGTACAAGGATCGTGACAGCGGCGAGTTCAAGACCATCGACCTGGAAGGGATCTTTGTACAGATCGGTTTGCTGCCCAACACCGATTGGCTCAAAGGCACCGTGGAACTGACGCCGCGCGGCGAGATTATCGTCGATGCGCGGGGTGAGACTTCACTGCCAGGCGTATTCGCCGCCGGCGACGTGACGACGGTGCCGTACAAGCAGATCGTGATTGCAGTGGGCGAGGGCGCCAAGGCTTCGCTGAGTGCTTTCGATCACTTGATCCGGACTTCCGCCCCGGCGTAAATCCGCAGACCGAAATGAAAAACCCCATGAGTGATCATGGGGTTTTTTCGTTACAGCGGTGCGGGCTGGATAATCTCGACCCAGTAAGCGTCCGGGTCCTTGATGAAGGCCAGGCTCTTCATGCGGCCATCGCTCAGGCGCTTCTGGAAGTCGCAGCCCAGGGCTTCAAAACGCTCACAGGCAGCGACGATATCCGGCACCGAGATGCAGATATGGCCAAAACCACGCGGGTCGGTATTGCCATTGTGGTAGGCAAAGTCGGCGTCGTTTTCGGTGCCGTGGTTGTGGGTCAGCTCCAGGATGCCTGGGATCGACTTCATCCACTGGGTGCGCTCGGCGGCGTCGGCAGGGATCTGGGATTTGTCTACCAGGGCGAGGAAGTACAGGCTGAATTCGGCTTCCGGGAAGTCGCGCTTTTCAACCAGGGAAAAACCCAGGACGCGGGTGTAGAAGTCCAGCGACTTGGTGATGTCCTTGACCCGCAGCATGGTGTGGTTGAACACGAAGTTCGTGGTGGCGGTGTCCGGTTGGGCGGTAACGCCCGGGAAAGTGTTCAGTTCGTGCAGGCTCATGGGCCCTCCAGAAAAAATGGGGCAAACGCAGCTCTGAAATGTGAGCGGTTCCTTGGCTTGCGGCTGGCATCCGTGCAGCCGGTCCATGATACGCAAGGCTCGCCCCAGGCGCCAAATGAAAAAGCCCATTCAGGCCTTGCGACACAGGGGCGGCGGGGCTCAAACTTTGTCGCTTGAACCTTGGGTATTTTTGCAATGATCGCATTTCGTAAACCGCTGTTGAGCGCTGTGTGTTTGCTGGTCGGCAGTTCCTGCGTACTGGCGGCGGCCCCCGAAATTCATTGGCCCAGTGGCTGGCAGGTCGAAGAGGTGGTACCGGATGATGAAGCACCTGCCAAACCCCAGGCGGTGTCGCGCCAGCGTGCAATCAAGAATGATGAAAATGGCACGACCTTGATGGTAATGGAGTTAACTGGTACACCGATTGAAGCGGGGCATAAGGTTAATCTTCAAGGTGTATTGCTGGAGATGCGCAAGTCCATCCAGAAAGATTTTGCCCAGGGCGGTTATCAAAGTGTGTGCAGCAAGATGCACCCTACAACATTGAGCCGTCTTGAGGCGTTGGAAACTACTTGTGTGATAACCGAAAATGGACGTCACGTGCTTTCGCAAACATTGGTGGGCGCGGTTGATGCCGATAAGGCCTATGTTTTTTCATACGCAGGGCAGGCCGAGGCGTACGAAGCAAGCAAGGATGAGGTCAGTTCGGTGCGCGATAGCCTGAAACTTTAAGTGTGTAATGCCTGTCGATTCTGAACATAATGAAACGTTATTTAAGTTCGGTTTCGAACCGCAGAATTAAAAAAGCCCCGCATAAGCGGGGCTCTTTGTTAGTGCCGTGCAATCAGCCGCGAAGCCAGGAATCTACAGTGGCTGCACCGTACTGTTCTTTCCAGGCCTTGAGGCCGCGGTGGTTGCCGCCTTTGGTTTCGATCAGCTCACCAGTGTGCGGGTTCTGGTAAACCTTGACTACGCGTGCGCGGCGCTGTTTTGGTGCGCTGACGGCAGCAGCACTGGACTTGCCCGGGTTTGGATCAAGGATGGAAATGATGTCGCGCAGGCCTTTGCCGTAGGTCTTCATCAGGCCCTGGAGCTTTTCTTCGAATTCGATTTCTTTCTTCAGGCCGGCGTCGTTCTTCAGGGATTCCAGCTGGGCAAGCTGCTCTTGAAGGGCTTTTTCGGCTGCGCGAAATTCGGCGAGTCTGGACAAAATAGGTACTCCAATAGTGTGTTTGGCTGATATCAACTGCAGACAAAGCTATAAGCCAAGCGCTTTAAGGCGACTCAAGAAAGAAGCCGTCCCGCGAGTTCTGCACAGGCTGGAAAAATTGTAGTAGTTAATTTGCTACGAGTAAATCATGTCTTTTGTCTAAATAACATTATTTCAGAGCAGGTAGTGCATGGCTATTCAATGGCTGGCCAGTGATTTAATAAATTCATCGCACGGCAAAGGCTTTCCAAACAGGTAACCCTGCAGGAAATCCACGCCTTGAGCGGCCAGGTAATCGGACTGTTCAGGCGTTTCCACACCTTCTGCAACAATGCCCAAATCGAGTTTGCCGGACAGTTCAATGATGCTGTCGAGAATATGCCGCGAGAGTGCATCGGCACCGATCATGGCGACAAAACTCTGGTCGATCTTCAAGTAGTCGACATTGAAGTTACGCAAATAGCCCAGGCTGGAGTGGCCGGTGCCGAAGTCATCAATAGCGATCATTACCCCCAGTTGATGCAGGGCGTCGAACAGCTGGCGGGTAATGTCAGTGGGCACGATCAGCTCGCGCTCGGTCAACTCCAGCACCAACGTCACCTGGCCCACAGCAAAGGCGGCCAGAAACTCACGGCAGTCGTCCACCAAGGCCAAATCCTGGCAATGGCGTGCGGTGATATTCACACCGATATGAAACCCAGGGCTGAAACGCGCCGCATGAGGCGCCAGTTGCGCGGCGGTCTGGCGCAGCAGGGCGCGGGTCATCGGTACGATCAGGCCCGAATGCTCGGCCAGGGGGATAAACAGGTCAGGGCGTACCAGGCCTTCTTTAGGGTGTTGCCAGCGCATCAGTACTTCGCAGCCGGCCCACTCACGAGTATCGCCTCGTACCACCGGTTGGAAATACGGAATGAATTCATTGGCGCCCAATGCCCGCTGCAATTCGTGAGTCGGTGCCGATGAGCGCTTTTGCAGCCAGTGCGCCAAAAGCCCTGCTAGGACGCCAAAAAACACGGTCAGGCTGAACATTGCCGGGTATCGGGCCTGCATGTAGCGCCACACTTCACCGGCCGGCATGCCTGCGTCGACGCTGTAGTGATAGCGTGCGGACGCCAAGTGATGGTGGGCCACTGCGAACGCTGGCACCGCAGTGTCATGCACCTTGCCATCAGCCCCGAGCCAATTCGGCCCCACTTGCAGCACCAGATGGGCGTATCGGCTGATCAGGCGCAGGGCGTTGGTCAGGTGGTAACCATCAATCGACGCAAAAGCTGCCTTGTCGCCGTCGACCAATCGGTAGACCAGTAGCGCGGTATCCGGTGTCACTGGGTTGCCGTTCATCAGCCATAACCGGCCATCAACATAATCATCCGGGTTGACCGGCAATTCATAGTTGCTGCCGAACAACGAGCTGCAATAGATGTTTTTTTGCCAGGACAAGGTGGTCGCACGCACAAACGGGCGCCGCGTGACTTGTTCGCGCAGGGCCAGTTGTGCGCCGTTATCACAGGGTAGCCCCGCCAGTGGCAGCAAGGCCTTGGCGGCGAGGGCGGTATTGTCGAGCATCAGGTCGAATTGGCGCACTGCCTCCTGGGCGGTCTGGGCCGTGCTTTGTTGCAAGGTACGTTCGGCTTGCCAGTGCAGGATCAGGACGCCAAGCGCAATCGGCAGCAGCGCACTCAGCGAGGTGATCAAGTAGCGAGTGGCGCGTTTTCGCGGGCCGTTGACGGTCAGGGGCATGGAGTGAACGGCCTGTTACAGGGGTCAGATTGAGTCGATGATAGATGGCTCGACTGAAATAAGCTCGCGCGCCTAGCCATTTGGCCAGTATGCGCCGCTATAGCTCCAGGCCTTGGGCAATACGAATAAAGGCGAGTGCGGCAGGAGAAGATTGGCGCCGGTCGAGCACGGCGAGGCCAACTTGACGCGGCACACGGGGAGATAATGCGCGCTGTATGTACCGAGGATCGCGCCCAACCGGCAATGAGGCCTGTGCCACCACGCTGACCGCATCACCCCGGCTGACGGTCTCCAGGGTGCTCAGCAATTGCGAACAGCGATAACGCACCTTCGGGGTCAGTCGCGCCTGGTTGAACAGGCGCATCACCAATTCAGTGGAGCCGGCCTCGGTCAGCGCGAAAGGATCGTTGCACAAATCCTTGAGGCTCACGTGTTCACGGGCAGCCAGCTTATGCTCGGCCGGCAGCAGTGCGACCATCTGGTCCTCGAACAGCGGGAAGGTGTCGAAGCGTTCCTGGTCCAGCACCACAAAGCCAATATCAATCCTACGTTCGTCGAGCCATTGGATGACTTGCCTGTCGGGTCCTTCGTCCACGTGGACTTCAATGCCCGGATACTCCAGGCGGAATCGGTTGAGGATCTTTGGCAGCAAGTAGGTCGAAGAGGTGGGGCCGAATGAGCCGATTCGCAGCGTCCCGCGTTTCATGCCGCGGGCGTCCGCCGCTTCCTGTTGCAGCGTGTTGGCCAGCCCCAGCATCGCCCGTGCACGCCCCAGCAACTGTGTGCCGATGTCGCTGAGTTCGACCTGAGCCTGATGGCGCCTGAACAGCGCCACCCCCAGTTCCTGTTCCAGGCCTTTGATGGCGTGAGAGACCGCTGATTGGCTGATGCCGAGGCGGTGCGCGGCGCTGGTAAAGCCTTGCAGCTCGGCAACGAGTGAGAAGATTTCGAGTTGAGTCAGGGTCATGAGTAATCACTCATTTTACGATGACACCGTATTACCAGAAGAATGCAGGCAATCTCAAGCCATCAGAGCCCTGTCCCGTGCATTCAAGTTCAGATCGCATCACTTATATGAAGCTGGCCGCCGTCACCATGATCTGGGGCGGCACCTTTGTGGCCGGTCGCTACCTGAGCGGGACGCTCGACCCTTTGCTGGCGGCCAGCCTGCGGTTTGCGCTGGCCAGCCTGGCGTTGCTGGTATTTCTGGGCTTGGCACGCATCCCGTTGGTCCGGCCAAACCCTCGGCAGCTACTGCAACTGGCGATGCTGGGCTTCTTCGGCATCTTTTTCTACAACCTGTGTTTCTTCTACGGGTTGCAGTTCATCAACGCGTCGCGCGCTTCATTGATCGTGGCGCTGAACCCGGCCGTGATCGGCCTGGCGTCCTGTTGGTTGTTCAAGGAGCGCCTCGGTGTCGGCAAAATCGCAGGGATCGTGCTGTGTCTGGCGGGGGCCGCCGTGGTTATCGTCAGTCGCAACCCCCAGGTATTTAACGACGCAACCAGCACTTGGCGTGGGGATGTGCTGATCTTCGGGTGTGTCGCGGGGTGGGGCATCTACTCATTGTTTTCCCGTGGTTTGAATCAGAGTCTGGGGCCGCTGCAGACGGTTACGTGGTCGATACTGCTGGGCACGCTCATGCTGACCGTCACCACACTGGTCATGGGGCGCTTTACGCTGGAGGCGATGGGCAACGTGCATCTCGCGCAAGGGCTGAGCCTGATGTACCTCGGCGTGCTGGGTTCGGCGCTGGCCTATATTGGCTATTACGATGGCATCCGGCGTATCGGCGCGACGCGCTCCGGCGTCTTCATCGCGCTGAATCCGCTGACAGCGGTGATCTGTGGCGCCTTGCTGCTGGATGAACAGTTGACCCTTTCCATGCTGAGCGGCGGTGCGCTGATCCTGCTGGGCATCTACCTGTGCAACAAACCCCTTGCACGCGCCAGGGCAATGGGGATTTGATAAGAGTACGGACAAACCTGGTTACGCTGTGTAGAATCGATTTACGCATACAAGAATATGGACTTGCGCTCACGCAAGCCTAAGCCGTCAGAGACTGATGACCCCATGAAGCTACTCGGCTCCCCCCTCATCTTTGGTGACTTCCTCGCCCGCAGCGTGCGAGGCCTTTCCTGTGCGCCACCCTGCAACCTCATCCTTGCTCGCCACTAATACTGTGTCTATTACAAGAATGATGAGGTGCCACCATGGCAGATCTATACGAAAACCCAATGGGCCTGATGGGCTTTGAATTTATCGAATTCGCGTCGCCGACGCCGGGTACCCTGGAGCCGATCTTCGAGATCATGGGCTTTACCAAAGTCGCGACCCACCGCTCCAAGAACGTGCACCTGTACCGCCAGGGCGAGATCAACCTGATCCTCAACAACGAGCCCAACAGCATCGCCTCCTACTTTGCGGCCGAACATGGCCCATCGGTGTGCGGCATGGCGTTCCGCGTCAAGGACTCGCAAAAAGCCTATAACCGCGCCCTGGAACTCGGTGCCCAACCGATCCATATCGACACCGGCCCGATGGAGTTGAACCTGCCGGCGATCAAAGGCATCGGTGGTGCGCCGCTGTACCTGATCGACCGTTTTGGCGAAGGCAGCTCGATCTATGACATCGACTTCGTGTACCTCGAAGGGGTGGAGCGCAACCCGGTCGGTGCAAACCTCAAGGTCATCGACCACCTGACCCACAACGTTTATCGCGGTCGCATGGCCTATTGGGCCAACTTCTACGAAAAACTGTTCAACTTCCGTGAAGCGCGCTACTTCGACATCAAGGGCGAATACACCGGCCTGACCTCCAAGGCCATGAGTGCGCCGGACGGCATGATCCGCATCCCGCTCAACGAAGAGTCGTCCAAGGGCGCGGGGCAGATCGAAGAGTTCCTGATGCAGTTCAACGGCGAAGGCATCCAGCACGTGGCGTTCCTCACCGACGACCTGGTCAAGACCTGGGACGCGTTGAAGAAGATCGGCATGCGCTTCATGACCGCACCGCCGGACACCTATTACGAAATGCTCGAAGGCCGCCTGCCGAACCACGGCGAGCCGGTGGATCAATTGCAGGCACGCGGGATTCTGCTGGACGGTTCTTCGGTGGAAGGCGACAAGCGCCTGCTGTTGCAGATCTTCTCGGAAACCCTGATGGGCCCGGTGTTCTTCGAATTCATCCAGCGCAAGGGCGATGATGGGTTTGGCGAGGGCAACTTCAAGGCGCTGTTCGAGTCCATCGAACGCGACCAGGTGCGTCGTGGTGTATTGACCGCCGACTAAGCGTAGAAAAGCCCGGCCGAGGGTGACCCCGGCCGGGCTTTTTATTGGCTGCGCATCAGGCTTTGCGTTGGCGCACCAAGTGTTTGAAGCCTTCAAACACCAGCACCATCACCGCCAGCCAGATCGGGATGTAGGTGAACCATTCGCCACCCTTGATCCCTTCCCCCAGGATCAATGCCACGCCCAGCAGCAGCACGGGCTCCACATAACTGAGCAACCCAAACAGACTGAACGCCAGTAGCCGGCTGGCGATGATGTAGCTCACCAGCGCCGAGGCACTGATCAGCCCCAGCATCGGGATCAGCGCATACAGTTTCGGGTGGGCATCCATGACCGCAAAGCCTTGCTCGCCACTCTGCACAAACCACCAGGCCACCGGCAGCATCAGCGCCATATCCAGCCAAAGCCCGCCCAGATGGTCGGTCTTGAGGTATTTGCGCACGATGAAGTAAACCGGATAACCAATGATCACCACCAGCGTTGCCCAGGAGAATCCACCGGCCTGGTACAACTCGTTGAGTACACCGAGGGCGGCAAAAAACACGGCGATCCGTTGCAGATAGGACAGCTGTTCACCCCACACCAGGCGCCCGGTCAGCACCATGGTCAGCGGCAACAGGAAGTAACCCACCGACACATCCAGGCTGCGCCCATTCAGCGGCGCCCACATAAACAGCCACAATTGCACGCCCAACAACGCGGAAGACAACAACACACCCGCAATCAAACGAGGCTTGGCCGCCAACAACTGTACCAACTCCCACACGCGCCGCCATTCGCCGCTGACGATCATGAAGATTGTCATGCACGGTACGGTCAGCAACATGCGCCAGCCGAAAATTTCCAGCCCGCTCAAGGGCGTGAGCAATGATGTGAAGTAATACATCACGGCAAACAGCACCGAGGCCAAGACCGATAAAACAACACCTTTAGACACACTGTCCTCGCGAAAAACCATTGATACAAAAGAGGGGGGATTTCAGGAGGGGATTATGGAGCTTTTTGGCGGGAGAAGGTTGCGCTGTTTTGGGGCGTTTTTCAGAGGGCTTATCGCGGAGTACCGGTTCAGATCAAACCTTGTGGCGAGGGAGCTTGCTCCCGCTGGACTGCGCAGCAGTCCCAGTCTTTCAAAAAGCCGGGGCCGCTACGCGACCCAGCGGGAGCAAGCTCCCTCGCCACACCAGTTTTTCAGGCTTAAAGGTGCGCCACACGCCCCGAAACAAAATGCCCGACATCATTGAACCCCGGCGTGGACGAATGCCCCGGCGTCACCAGCGAATCGATAAACGCCTCATCCTCGGCGCTGATCTTCACCTCCAGCGCGCCGATATAGGCGTCCCACTGCGCCTCGGTACGCGGCCCGACAATCGCCGAACTGACCGCCGAGTTGTTCAATACCCAGGCAATCGCAAACTCAACAATCCCGACGCCACGTCCTTGGGTGTACTGCTGGATCTGCTGGGCGATGCGCAGCGATTCCACACGCCATTCGGTTTCCAGGATGCGTTTGTCCTGGCGCGCCGCGCGGCTGCCGGCCTCGGGGGTAACGTCCGGGGCGTATTTACCGCTGAGCACGCCGCGGGCCAGTGGGCTGTAAGGCACCACGCCGAGGCCGTAGGCGGCTGCCGCGGTAATCTGCTCCACTTCGGCCTGGCGGTTGACGATGTTATAAAGCGGTTGGCTGATCACCGGCTTGTCGACGCCCAGGCGCTCCGCCACACGAATCACCTCGGCAATACGCCAGCCACGATAATTGGACAGGCCCCAATAACGGATCTTGCCCTGGCGGATCAGATCGCCAATCGCCGACACCGTCACTTCCAGCGGCGTGTTGTGGTCCTCGCGGTGCAGGTAGTAGATATCCAGGTAGTCGGTGTCGAGGCGTGTCAGGCTGGCTTCCAACGCGTTGAAAATACGCTTGCGGCTCAAGCCGCTGCGGTTGGGCAAGCCGTCCGCCGGGCCGATGCCGACCTTGGACGCCACCACCCAATCCTGGCGATTGCGCACAATGGCTTCGCCGACGATTTCCTCGGAGCGACCGCCGGTGTAGACGTCCGCCGTGTCGATAAAATTGATGCCCTGGTCCCAGGCCTTGTCGATGATGCGCAGCGAGTCCTCGGTGTTGGTCTGTTCGCCAAACATCATGGTGCCCAGGGTCAAGGCGCTGACCTTCAACCCGGACTGGCCCAATGTGCGGTAAATCATGGATAACTCCTCAAGGCGGGAAATGTAACCTTGCAATACCAGACTCAGCCGCTCTGGGACAAGCCCCGCGCGTGTTTCTTCATGTACCCAGCAACGCCTGGCAACGTGCCTGTAGAAATCGATGAAGCACCTTCACCCGTTCCGACACCTGCAGGCGGTGAGGGCACATCAGGTTGAACGGGGCAGGCTCGCCTTGCCAATCCTCAAACAGCGGCACCAGTCGACCGGCAGCGATATCGCCGATCACGTCGAGCCTCGCCTTGTAGGCGATGCCATGCCCGCCAAGCGCCCAACGGCGGACGATTTCTCCGTCGTTGCTGAGGAAATCCCCTGAGACTTCCACCTCCTGTAGCTGATCACCTTGGCGAAACCGCCACGTCTTGCTCACCTGGCCCTGGCGCATGTAACGCAGCGTACTGTGCGCGGACAATTCCATGGGCTCGCGCGGTGTGCCGTGGCGTGCAAGGTAGGCGGGGCTGGCGCAGGCGACGCGGTGGTGATCAGGGGCAATCGGCAACGCAACCAGGCTGGAGTCCTGGGGCACGCCAAAGCGCAGGGCGATGTCCACGGTTTCGCGGAACAGGTCGGCATTGCTGTCGTTGAGCATCAATTGCAGGCGGATGTTCGGGTGCTCGGCCTTGAACTCGTCCAGCCAGCCCAGCACCACATTGCGCCCGAAATCCGACGGCGCGGCCAGTTGCAGCAACCCACTCAAGCCCAGGCTTTGCTGTTTGAGCGCTTGTTCGCCTTCAGATAACGCCGCCAGTGCCACGCGCACGCTGTCGAGGTAGCGCCGACCTTCCTCGGTCAGGCGCATGCTGCGCGTGGAGCGTGCCAGCAAGCGAATACCCAGGCGGGTTTCCAGGCGCTTGAGGGCGATGCTCGCTGCCGCCGGCGTCAAGCCCAGGCCACGGGCGGCGGAGGACAAGCTACCGGTATCGGCGGTGCGCACGAAGACTTCAAGATCGAGGATCGAACTCATTTGTAAAAATCCTTTAAAGATCTTGTCGTTTTACCGGGATTTTTCGCCGATTGCCAAGCTGGGAAGATAAACACTCACTTTCTCAATCAGGAATCTCTTCCATGACTTCTTCCCTCAATGGCAAAACCGTCATCGTGATCGGCGGCAGCAGCGGCATCGGTGCCGCCGTGGCCAAGGCTGCTGCCGCGCGGGGTGCGCAGGTGGTGTTGGCCGGGCGGCGCCTGGTGCCCGGCGTCGAAAACGGCTTGCGCAGCGAGCCGGTTGACGTCACTGATGCGGCTTCCCTGCAACGTCTGTTCGAAACGGTGGGGCGCTTTGATCACCTGGTCTACACCTCGGGGCCAAGCGTGCGCGCCAAGACCTTGATCGAAACCGATCTGAGTGAAGCCCAGGAGAACTTCAACGTGAAACTGTGGGGCTCACTGCGGGCCATCCAGTTGGCACTGCCATTTTTGAGCGAGCACGGCAGCATCAGCCTGACCTCCGGGCAATTGGGGCGTAAATCCGTGGCGGGGCAATTCATCAAGACCGGTATCAACGCTGCGACCGAAGCGCTGGTCAAGCAGTTGGCCAAGGAACTGGCGCCACGCCGGGTCAATGCGATCAGTCCGGGGGTGATTGATACGCCGGCGTATGCCGGGCTTGCAGAAGATCAGCGCTTGGCGATGTTTGCCAAGGCCGGTAGTGCGCTGCCGGTGGGGCGAGTGGGGCAGGCGGAGGAGGTTGCGACGGGGTATGTACTGGCCATGGAAAATGGCTTTATGACCGGCGCCGTCATTGATATCGACGGCGGCGGTCTGCTCTGATGGCTGGAGCGTTTTAAGCCTTCAGGGTGCGCGTCATTCGTAGCGCCAACACACTACCGGCCACGATCACCGCCGCCAGCAGGTACAACGCCACGTCTGTGGACCCGGTGGCATCCTTCACGAAGCCGACGATGTACGGGCTGAGGAAGCCGGCCATCTGGCCCATGGAGTTGATCAACGCCAGGCCACCTGCCGCCGCGCCCGCACTGAGCATGGCGGTAGGCACTGGCCAGAACATCGGCAGGCCGGTGAGCGCCCCCATGGTGGCGATGGTCAGGCCGAGGATTGCAATGGCCGGTGTGGTCGCGAAGTTCACTGCGATCACCAGGCCGACAGCGCCCATCAGCATCGGTACCACCAAGTGCCAGCGACGCTCCTTGCGCAAGTCGGCGGAGCGGCCCACCAGCAACATGAAGACTGCCGCCAGCAGGTAAGGGATCGCACTCAGCCAGCCGATCACCAGGTTGTCGCTGAATCCCAGGTTCTTGATGATCGACGGCAGCCAGAAGTTGATGGCGTACACGCCGCTCTGGATGCAGAAGTAGATCAGGCCGAACGCCCAGATGGCAGGGTTCTTGAACACCTCAGCGAGGGAATCGGTGGTGGTCTTCGGCTTGTTCGCCAGGTCGGTCGCCTGATCGGCTTCCAGTACTGCGCGTTCGTGGGGCTTGAGCCACTTGGCGTTGGCAAAGCTGTCGCTGAGCAGGAAGTAGGCGAGGGCGCCCAGCACGACGGTCGGAATACCTTGCAGCAGGAACATCCACTGCCAGCCCGCGAGGCCGCCTTGGCCAGCGGCGAAGTGGTTGAGGATCCAGCCGGAGAACGGGCTGCCGAGCAGACCGGAAACCGGGATCGCCGACATGAACAGCGCCATGATCCGCCCACGGCGGAAGGTCGGGAACCACTGCGAGAGGTACAGCACCACGCCGGGGAAGAAGCCCGCTTCGGCGGCACCGGTGAACAGGCGCAAAGTGTAGAAGTGTGTCGGCGTGGTGACGAACAGCAGGCAGGTGGACAGCGTGCCCCAGACGATCATCATCAACGCAATCCAGCGCCGTGGACCGAACTTGGTCAACGCCAGGTTGCTCGGTACGCCACACAGCACGTAGCCGATGAAGAAGATCCCGGCACCGAGGCCGTATACGGTTTCGCTGAATTTCAACGCATCGAGCATCTGCAACTTGGCAAAGCCAACGTTTACCCGGTCGAGGTAGTTGAACAGATAGCAGATGAAAATGAAGGGGATCAGGCGCAGGGTAATGCGCTTGTAGATGGCGTTTTTATCGTCATCGGTGGCCAGTGGGGTCGTGGCGCTCTGTGACATGGCAGTCTCTCTTTATTATGATTTTTCGCGATGCGAGGGTAACGTTGATCGCCCACTGAGTCTCGGCCACCTGGCAGGCTGCTGTCTTTGTGCTTGCGCACAGTGAAGCCGGCTTTGCGCTGTGCCTATGAACAACCCATCGCTTTCAAGGAATTTAGCCCCATGTTCGAGCTGGATCATGACCTGGCGCAGGATATCGTCGATCGGACCATGGCGATCCTGCCCTACAACGTCAACGTCATGGACAGCCAAGGCCTGATTCTCGGAAGCGGCGAGCCCGAGCGCATCAACACCCGCCATGAAGGCGCACAACTGGTGCTCGCCAATGGTCGCGTAGTGGAAATCGACGGCCAGACCGCCAAGCACCTCAAGGGCGTGCAACCGGGCATCAACCTGCCGTTGCTGCACGACGGGCGCCTGATCGGCGTGCTTGGCATCACCGGCGAACCCGAAGGCCTGCGTACCTACGCCGAACTGGTGCGCATGACCGCAGAAATGCTGGTCAGTCATCGCCACCAGCAGGCCGAGCAACAATGGCGGCGCCAACGCTGTGATGATCTGCTGGCCTTGCTGTTGGCGGAAGCTGGCGATTCGCCGCGCTTGGTGGACGAAGCCCAGCAACTGGGGCTCAAGCCGCAACTGGCGCGCACGCCGTACCTGTTTGAACTGGGCGCAGGACAATCGGCGGAAGCCCTGAGTGCCTGGCTGACCTCGCGTTATCCGGACAGCTGGTGTGTCAGCTCGGCACAATACTCATTGCTGTGGTGCCGGCCAGCGGCAGTGCCGGTCGACAACCCGCGCTTGCTGGAAAAACTCGAAGGCCTCGGTTGGAACATCCTGCGTGTCGCCGTGGGCGGGCAAGCGGATGGTCTGGCCGGGCTGCGCCGTTGCTATCGACGCGTGGGTGATCTGCTCGCCTATGGCCGTGATGTACTGCCGCAGTCGCGCCTGTTGACCCTCAATCGCTATCGCTTGCCCGTGATGCTCTGGCGCCATCGCAATGACGACGCGCTCGACGAACTGCTCAACCCCCTGCGTAAAGTGCTGGCCAAGGACAGCAATGGTCAACTGCAAGCCACATTGCGCAGTTGGTGCGAACACGACGGGCAAAGCCAGGCCTGTGCCGATGCCCTGGGTATTCACCGCAACAGCCTGCGTTACCGCATGGAACGGATTGCCGAACTCAGTGGCGTCGACCCCCTGACCCTGGACGGCATGCTCGCGCTCTACCTGGGCGTACAGCTGCTGCCCCAGGCTTTGTCGGAATGAACAACAAAGCGCCGCCGTACTTGTGCATCGGACCGGCGTCTTCAGCTGTGGCAACTGGCAGCATGGGCGTTATAAAAACCGGAGAAAGCCCATGAAAATCATCATCGCCCCCGACTCGTTCAAGGACAGCCTGAGTGCAGAAGGCGTCGCCCAGGCCATCGCGGCCGGGTTGGCCCAGGTCTGGCCGGATGCGCAATTGATCCAGTGCCCGATGGCGGATGGTGGTGAAGGTACGGTGGATTCGGTGCTGGCCGCCTGTAATGGCGAGTTGCGCCACCACAGCGTACTCGGCCCGTTGGGGGTCGCAGTTGAAGCGCATTGGGGCTGGTTGGCCGACAGCCACACCGCAATCATCGAAATGGCTGAAGCCAGCGGTTTGCAACTGGTCCCAACGGGCCAGCGCGACGCCTGCAAAACCACCACCTATGGCACCGGCGAACTGATCCGCGCCGCCCTGGATGCCGGCGCCCAACGCATCATCCTGGCGATTGGCGGCAGCGCCACCAACGACGGTGGCGCGGGGGCGATGCAGGCGCTCGGCGTGCAGCTGTTCGATGCCGAACACCAGGCACTCCCGCCCGGAGGCCTGGCCTTGGCCCGCCTGGCACAGATCAACCTCGAAAACCTCGACCCGCGCCTGGCCCAGGTACGCTTTGAAATCGCCGCCGACGTCAACAACCCGCTGTGCGGCCCCCACGGCGCCTCAGCGATTTTTGGCCCGCAAAAGGGCGCGAACCCCGAGCAAGTCCAACAGCTGGACGCTGCACTGGGCCACTTCGCCGACCACTGCGCCAAGGTCCTGCCCAACGATGTACGCGACGAACCTGGCAGTGGCGCTGCGGGTGGTCTGGGCTTCGCCGCAAAGGCCTTCCTGGGCGCGCAGTTCCGCGCGGGTGTCGACGTGGTGGCAGAGTTGGTCGGCCTGGACGAAGCCGTACGTGGCGCCGACCTGGTGATCACCGGCGAAGGCCGCTTCGACGCCCAGACCCTGCGCGGAAAAACCCCGTTCGGCGTGGCACGCATTGCCCAACAACACAACGTACCGGTGATCGTGATTGCCGGCACCTTGGGTGATGGCTACGAACAGATGTACGCCCACGGCGTAGACGCCGCCTTCGCCTTGCCTTGCGGCCCGATGAGCCTGGAACAGGCGTGCAGCGAGGCACCGCGTTTATTGCAGGAGCGGGCGGCGGATATTGCGCGGGTATGGCGCGTGGCAACACGGCGCTGACGTAAAACCCCAGGCATGGGACAATCCGCGCCTTTTCGACACGGAGAGTCCCTATGCTGCGCCCCGCACTCCTGGCTCTGTTTCTGACAGGCGCCACCGCCCCAGCCTTCGCTCAACCCCCTACCGAAACGGTCCCGCTGCTGCGGGAGATCAAGCAGTGGGTCACCGGTTGCGACAACCTGCGCAATTGCCACGCTCTCAGTGCACCCAGTGGCGTCGATGAAGAGGATTACAGCTCGCTGACCTTGCACCTCTGGCACCAGGCCGGTCCTCAAGGGTATCTGCGTTTGCGTTTTGATCATCGAGGCGAGGAGGTGGACCTGTCTGATTTGCTGCTGGATGGCAAGCCGCTGGGCCTGGAACTGACGCAGGACTTGCACGTCGAGCTGGATGACCAGGGCGGCGACCCCGATGTGCAGTCCTTCGGGGTGATCGAGGACGCGGCCGCGCGGCGCTGGTTGCAGCGCTTGCGCAATGGCCAGCGCTTGCAGTTACCGGGCGACGAGGCGGCCCATGTGTCGCTCAGCGGCCTGAGTGCTGCGTTGCTGTTGATGGATGCCGTGCAGGGCCGTGTGGACAACGTGACGGCCCTGGCACGGCCCGGAAAGGGCGCCGCCAGTGAGGTTGCGCCACGCGTGCCGGCGCCGGTGCTGCGCAAGTTTACAGTGGCGCCGCCGCTGACTGCCCAGGAGCAGACGGGTCTGGTGGCCGCTGCCTTGCAGGCCGTGAAGCCTGAGGAAGGTGAGCCCGAGGCAACAGTTGGCGCGCTGACGGCGCAACAGGCCATGACGGTGACGCGTTACGACTGTGCGGCCTATAACTGCGAGTTCGATGTGAGCAGCCGTGAGCGCCAGGCGCCTTACAAGGAAACGCCAATGGACCTGCAACCGCTGCCCCTGGAAGACGCTGCGCTGCAAGGCTCGGTCGGGTATGACGAAGCGTCCGGGACCCTGAGTTATTTCTACAAGCAGCGTGGGATCGGTGATTGCGGCGGCGGGGCTTCCTGGGTGTTCGATGGCAAGCGTTTCCAGCTCAGCGAGTTCCACAGAATGCCGCGTTGCACCGGGGTCGGTTACGGTGATTGGCCAGCGTTGTGGACGACCATGCCAGCACCCTAGCCATCGGGCCCACAGCGCCTCTACACTGGCCGGCCACTTGTTTTTCAAAGGATGAAACACAATGCACACACCTGAACCCCATATCGTGATCCAGCGCTTCACCGAGGCCCACCTCGCGGGCGTCGCTGCGCTCTATAACGAACCGGCCGTGTGCCGTCAGGTGCTGCAAATGCCTTTCCAGTCGGTCGAGGCGTGGCGTAATAAACTGGTCCAGGACAACGAACGGCGCCTGCAACTGGTGGCCGTGCACGGTGGTGAAGTGATCGGCCAGCTTGGCCTGGAACAGTACCTGCGGGTACGCCAGGCCCATGTCGGTTCATTCGGCATGGGCGTGGCCACGGCGTGGCAGGGCAAAGGGGTTGGCTCGCGCCTGCTGACGGCCGCGCTGGACGTGGCCGACAACTGGATGAACCTGCGCCGGGTGGAACTCACGGTGTACGCCGACAACGAAGCGGCACAGAGGCTGTACCGCAAGTTCGGCTTTGAGGTCGAAGGCGTGTTGCGCGATTACGCCCTGCGTGACGGCCAGTTTGTCGACACCGTCAGCATGGCGCGCCTGCGCCAGTCGGCTTAGCCCAGGGCAAACGCCACCGCAGCCTGCGCATGCAGCTCGGTGGTGTCCAGCAGCGGCAGGTCGCTGTGCTCGGGCTTGATCAACAGACTGATTTCCGTGCAACCGAGGATGATCGCCTGGGCGCCGCGTGCGGCCAGGGACTCGATCACCGCTTGGTAGACCTTGCGTGACGCATCGCTGATCACGCCGACACACAACTCCTCATAGATAATCCGGTGCACGGCTTGGCGCTCGTCCGCCTCGGGCACCAGCACGGTCAGGCCCTGGGCCGCCAGGCGCGATTTGAGGAAGTCCTGCTCCATGGTAAACGCGGTGCCGAGCAGGCCGACAGTCAGCGTGCCGGCTTCCACGGCCGCTGCACCTGCAGCATCGGCGATGTGCAGGAACGGAATTGACACCGCCGCTTCAATGCGCGGCGCTACCAAATGCATGGTGTTGGTACACAGCACCACACACTCGGCGCCACCGGCTTGCAGACGGCGCGCGGCATCTTCGAGGATCAGCGCGGTGTCATCCCAGCGGCCGGCGTGCTGGGCCTGTTCCACCGGACCGAAGTCCACGCTGTACATCAACAGTTGCGCCGAGCGCAGCGGGCCAAGCTGGTCGCGCACGCGCTGGTTGATGATGCGGTAATACTCGGCGCTGGACTCCCAGCTCATGCCGCCGATAAGGCCGATGGTGCGCATGCGATGCTCCTGACAACGAAAGTCGCTTCACCTTACCCATCGGCCGGGGATTAGTCATACGCAGTTGGCCGCGAAATGACCGGTGCAGTTTCACATGTCCAGGTTGATCCACCCCGGCTTCGCTTCCTCCGGCGCCACCGCGTTGATCCGCTTGCCGGTCGCCTGCTCCACGCGCCGAGCTACTTCCGGGTCATCGGCAAAGGGCATCAGGCTGGCGTCGTCCAGGCTTTTGTCCGACTGGCCGCGCAGGCAATACTCCACCGCGCCGTACAGGCACACCACCATCAGCAGGCCCCACACCTCAGGCGATCCGCGCATCGAGCTGCGCCATTTTCACGTCCGCGACTCGTACCGTGCGCCAGGTGTTGTAGGCCATCAGCACCATCCCCGTAAGAAAGAACACGCCCCCGGCAAACCGCACCACAAACCCCGGATGGCTGGCCTGCAAGGCTTCGACAAACGAATAAGTGAGAGTGCCGTCATCGTTGACCGCCCGCCACATCAGGCCTTGGGTGATGCCGTTGACCCACATCGACGCGATGTACAGCACGGTGCCGATAGTCGCGAGCCAGAAGTGCAGGTTGATCAGCGGCACACTGTGCATCTGCTCGCGCCCGAACACTTTGGGGATCATGTGGTACAGCGAGCCAAAGGTGATCATCGCCACCCATCCCAGGGCCCCGGCGTGTACGTGACCGATGGTCCAGTCGGTGTAGTGGGACAGGGCGTTGACGGTCTTGATCGCCATCATCGGCCCCTCGAACGTCGACATGCCGTAGAACGCCAGGGACAGCACCAGGAACCGCAGGATCGGATCGGTGCGCAACTTATGCCAGGCGCCGGACAAGGTCATCATGCCATTGATCATCCCGCCCCAGCTCGGTGCCAGCAGAATCAGCGACATGGCCATGCCCAATGACTGCGCCCAATCCGGCAGGGCGGTGTAGTGCAGGTGATGCGGGCCAGCCCAGATATACAGGGTGATCAACGCCCAGAAGTGCACGATGGACAGGCGATAGGAGTACACCGGGCGTCCGACTTGTTTCGGCACGAAGTAATACATCATCCCCAAAAAACCGGTGGTCAGGAAAAACCCTACGGCGTTGTGCCCGTACCACCACTGCACCATCGCATCGGTGGCCCCGGAATACACCGGGTACGACTTGAACCAATCCACCGGGATCGCCAAGTGGTTGACCACGTGCAACATGGCGATCACCAGGATAAAGGCGCCGAAAAACCAGTTGCCCACGTAAATATGTTGGGTTTTGCGTCGCACCACGGTGGTGAAAAACACAATGGCATAGGCCACCCACACCACGGCCATCCACACCGCGCCGGAGAACTCGATTTCGGCGTATTCCTTGGTGGTGGTGTAGCCCAGCGGCAAGCTGATCAGCATGGTCACGATCACTGACTGCCAGCCCCAGAAGGTAAAAGCTGCCAGCTTGTCGGAAAACAAGCGCACCTGGCAGGTGCGCTGTACCGCGTAGTAGCTGGCGGCAAACTGCGCGCTGCCGGCAAAACCGAAGATCACCAGGCTGGTGTGTAAGGGCCGCAAACGGCCAAAGGTGGTCCAGGGCAGGTCCAGGTTCATTTCCGGCCACACCAATTGCGAGGCGATCCACACGCCCATGGCCATGCCCACCACACCCCAGACGATAGTGGCGATAACAAATTGGCGGACGACTTTATAGTTATAGGCCTGCCCGATTGTTGCTGTGCTCATGCTCAGTCCTCCCACGGTTCCAAGTGGCGGCACTGTAGGAAGCGTGGGCAAAACAAAACAGGCTCAGAAAAACCTCATTGTTGCGGATCAGTTTTAAGCCGTACGTTGAGCGACTGCATCTGCCATGATCAGGCTTCGCAACCTGGCTCACCCAAGGAAATCCGCAATGGACGATGTACAGCAACTGGGCGAGATGCTTCGTCATTACGCCGACAGCGAAGCGCATAAAAAACAGCAATTCGATGTGCAGTCTGCCCGTTGGACGCAAAAGCTCGATGAGTTGTTTGGTCAGATCGAGCAGTGGCTTGCGCCGGTAAAGATGGTCGGCTTGCTGGAGGTGCATCGTGAAGCCTATGTCGCCAGCGGGCCCAGCGTGCCGGTGGAGGCATCGACCTTCAAGACCGAGAAACTGACCGTGAATATCACCGGCAAACCGGTGGAATTCGTGCCGGACGTGATGGGTGTGGGCGGGTTGATCTCCGTGTCGGTCATGGGCTTGACCGCTGCGCGGCACGGCAGCGTTTCGCTGGTGCTGCCGGCGGACAAAAACGATTGGCTGTGGAAGAAGACCAATGGCCTGAAAGACCCGGACACCTTTGGCTTCGACGCGAATTTCCTGGCCTCGCAGTTGCAGAGCCTGATTCCACGCGAACGCGTCTGAACTGTCGGTTGTGGGCAAGTTTATTTAAGCGCTGGATCACCAGGGTTGAGCTTTTTCCAACGTTGCATTACTACCTGCGCCTTAGGTTCCTGACCGTTTTCCAGGTAGTACTGGATCAACGACAGCCGCGCATTACGGTGATACGGCTGGCGCTTGAGCAGGTTTTCCAGTTGCTGGCAGGCTTCGTCGACACGGCCGCTGTCATGCAACGCCACCGCCAGCACAAAGGTGAACTGACCGTTGGCAGGCTCCAGGCGGGCGGCGTTGCGCAGGTGGGGCATGGCTTTTGCCGTCTCGCCCGAGCGAATCAGCATCAAGCCTTGGGTGTGCTGTAACAGTGCGGCGTCTGGGTGCCGGGCCAACTCATCAGCAATCAGGCCGCGTGCTTCTGGCGTACGGCCGTTGGCTTCCAGCCACTGCGCCAGGGTGACCAGCGCCGGGAAGAAATCCGGATCGCGCAGCAGCGCCGTACGCAATTGCGCTTCCACTTTGTCGCCACGGCCGCTGGCCTGGTAGAGCATCGCCAGGTTGAGGTTGGCTTCGGCGCGTTCGAGCAGGCTTGATTGCACCTGTTCATATTCAGTAATGGCGCTGTCCCAGGCGGGGCCCTGGCCGGGCACGCTCAACAGGTCCCGCGCGGCAATGATCCGCACGGCGCGCACGGGATCCCTGAGCAAGGGCGCGTACAGGGTGACGCGTTCCGCTGGCGGCAGCAGGGCGCTGACGGCACGCACGGCACTTTCCCGCACTTGCGGGGCAGGGTGGAGGAGGTCCTTGGTCGCCAGTGTCAACGCCTGTTCACTGGGATAGTTGGGCAGTTCGACCAACAGCGTCGCGCGTTGGACGGCCGGTAGATTGTTGCGAGCCAGTTGGTCATACAACGCCTGGGCCGCACCGGTTTGACCGCCGCGAATCAACACCATGCTCTCGGCGTAAGTCGGTGCTTTCAGCACGTCCCGTGCCCCGGCCGGGATGCTGAAGCTGTGGTCGTGGCGCAAGTCGTTGCCCATATAGACCTTGCCTGGCATATGGCAGTCAACGCAGAGCGAGCCCGATTTACCGGTGTGTTCAGGGGAGTCGTAGTTTTTGGCCTGTAGCCCACGCCCATCCACTGTGGTGATCGAAGTTTTGCCGGCCGTGTTATGGCATTGCAGGCACACCGCATTGCCCGGCGCCTTCAGTTCATTGCTGTGGGGGTTGTGGCAGTTGCTGCAACGCACGCCTTTCTCGGCCATTTTGCTTTGGGCGAAGGAGCCGTGCTCAAACACCTCATCCTTGATCTTGCCGTCCAGGGCATACAGTTCACGGGTCAGCACGCTGGGCAGGTAGTCGTCCATCAGGCGTTTGCCCACGGTATAGCCATCGCCCAGGGGCGCACGGCGTGCATGGCAGCGGGCGCAGGTTTCCAGTTCGACGGTGGCGTCCTTGTCTTTGAGGTCCACGGCAAAGCCTGCGTGCAGCAGGTCGCCTTTTTTCGCGGCCCATTGCAGGTGGTTGGACGCCGGGCCATGGCACGCCTGGCAGCCGACACCGAGGCTGTTCCATTGGCTGTCGAAGGTGTTGTTCTGTGCATCGAAATTACGTTTGTAGCCGGTGGTGTGGCATTCCACGCACATGAAGTTGGCGTTCTGGCTGGGTTTGCTCCAGTGCAGCGGGTTCTTGAAGTTAACGCCCTGGCCGGGATACAGGTGAAACCAGCGATTCTGTTGGGTATCCCAAGCCACGCCGAGGGCTTGCAGGCGACCGCCGCCGACGTCGATCAGGTATTGCTGTAACGGTGCGATGCCAAAGGTGTAGGCCACCTTGAAATCGGCCACCTTGCCGTCGCTGCCTGGTGTGTTGACCCAGAACTCATCGCCTCGGCGGAAGAACCGCGTGGTCTCACCTTCGCCGGTAAAGCTCGCATCGTTGAAGTCCGCCGGCACGGTCTGCGGCGTGGCCAATTGCATCGCCAGTTGGTGGTGCGAGCCTTGCCAATCCTTGGCCTGGGCCTGGTGGCAGCCCTGGCACTGCTGCTCATCGACCTGGGTGGCCGGGGGCATGACCACCGGCTTGGCGGCCACCACCGGCGCCGGCAACCGAGGCGTACTGGCCTGCAGGAAGAACCAGATCCCGGTCATGGCCAACAACAGCAGCACAATCAAAACGGGGAACAGATAACGGCGGGGTGATTCACGGTGGGGCGCGGCGTGTTGTTTTTTGGGCTTGGGCATTCCGACTTCCGTTGTCTTGATGCGTGGACGCTCTATTGGCGCGCTTAAGCTCTGTGCAGCTTTGACGCTGGGGGCAGGTCTGTCAAACAGGCCGCGCAAATGAGGTTAATTCCCCAGGATTGGCTATACCTACAGCTCACTGTTTCGATGATGATCGCCAGGGAGTTCAATGATGAAACTAAGGCTAATGATCAGCACGCTGTGTGTGGCGTCGGTCGCCATGGCAGGTTGTGCCAGCAAGGTCACTTCACCGGATGAGTACTCCGGCTTTCTCTCCGACTACAGCCAACTCAAGGAAGCCAAGTCGCCTTCGGGAGCCGAGGTGATGCGTTGGGTCGATCCCAAGCTGGACCTCAGCCGCTACCACGCGGTGTTCGTCGAGCCGACCCAGTTCTACCCCAAGCCCCAGGCCACGGCGAAAATCCCGGAAAGCACCCTGAACGGCATCAACACCTATTACAACCAGGCGCTCAAGCGTGAACTGGAAAAATCCTTGCCGCTGGCCAATGCGCCTGGGCCGGGTGTGATCGTCGTGCGGGCGGCGATCACCGCCGTGAGCAGCAAGACCGAAGGCCTCGCCCCGTATGAATACATCCCCGTAGCGCTGGTCGTCGCGACGGTCAGCACCGCGTCCGGCCATCGTGACCAGGAAACCACCTTGGGCACCGAGGCGCAGTTCCTCGACGGCGCTAACGGCAAGGTGATCGCTCAGGTGGTGCGAAAAGGCACTGGCAAGCCGCTGGCCAATGAGTCCCAGGTAATGAAGGCCGACGATGTGAAAAGCGTGATCGACGGCTGGGCGTCGGACTTGCATCAGTCATACGTCAAGCTCAAACACTAGAAAGTCCTTAAGGGGTGAGGGCCTACGCGCCCTCACCACCGCTTCACTGACCGCCAAACCAACGGAAATAGGGATTGGCGCCGTCCCCGCGCATGACCTCTCGCATATCCCGCCCCCAGGCATCCCGGTCGCCGTCGTAGGCATGCAGGCTGGCGCGGTAGAACTGCATCAGGCGTTGCTGCTCGGCAGCCAGTGTGCGAGCGAAAGTCTCATCCGCATGGATCAGCGGCACGGGCACGCGCAGATCGAGCAAGGCCGGCAGCACGCGGGTGATTTCCTTGCTGCGCACCCACGGCGCGTACTCGATGCGCGGTTGATCGTCGGTGACCGGCAACGTATCCCCGGCAAATCGTTCAAGGCCCTGGCGATCAGTGACCCAGGTTGCCAGCAGAGTCGCCGCCGAATCGATACCTACGTCCGCCAGGGCGCTGCGCACGCCCTGATCTTCAAATCGGTGGCGTATGCGTTGTACATCCAGGGTGATCGGCTCCAGGGAGCCCACCAGCAGCATCTCATGGAACTCGCTGGTCCACAGCGACGCGTACGGGAACACGTTGAGGAAGCTGCGCACCAAGGCGCGGGAGTCGTCGATGTTTTGCGTCGGCAGCGGCAGCCATTGGGCGAGCAAGCCGTTTTTCTCGAGGCGCGTGGCCGCTAATTGGTAGAAGTCCTGAGAATACAGGTTTACCACGCCGGCAGCGGAGGGTGGCGGGGGTTCCAGGGTGATCAGGTCGTAGGCTTGCGGGTTGCGCAGCAGTTCCTGGCGACCGTCGCGCAAGCGCAAGTCGATGCCTGGATCGCTGGCGGCATTGAAGTTGCCTTTGAACAAGGGGGCGGCTTGCACCACCGCTGGCAGGAGTTCAGCGACCACCCGATGTTCCAGGCCTGGATAGCGCAATAGCGCACCCGCCGTGATGCCGGTGCCGAAGCCGATCACCAGTGCAGACTTGGGCTCGGCGTTGTGGATCAGCAGCGGCAACAGCGCCTGGACCCGCATATAACGCAGCGACGGCATGGCGTCGCCCGTGTTGGAGACGCCCTGGATATACAGCCGCTGAAACGCCCGCGCTCCTTGGCCCTGGGTAACGACTGCCACCGTCGCGCCACGGCCTTCCTGGTAAAACGCCAGGCTGGCGTTGCGTGCACCAGGCAGCAATTTGGCCAGGCGATCCATTGGGGTCAGCAGTGTGACCGCCAGCGACACCAACGCCAGTGCAATCACCGCTTGCCGCCGACCTTTTTTAACACCCTGGCCACGGCGTACCGCCAGATACCCCACGACGCCAGCCACCACCGCCAACACGCCCAAGGTCCGTACCAACCCCAGCCACGGGATCAACACGAACCCGCACAGCATCACCCCGATAATCCCGCCCAAGGTGTTGAAGGCCACCACCGCGCCGACGTCACGGCCGACATGCCGATTGCCCACACTCAAGCGCAACGCCACGGGAAACGCCGCGCCCAACAGCAACGTTGGCACAAACACGATGCACAGTGCCGCCACCGCAAAACGTGCGCTCATGCCCGGCAGTTCGCTTGCGCCCAGGCCCAGCACCATTGCTTCAGCCTGGGTTTGCAGCAGTACCAGCCAGCGCCCCAACAGGGCGATTTCCAGCAGCGCCACCAAGCCTGCGCCCGCAATCAGCAGGCCGAATACGCCCCAGGGATCGCGAAGACGTTCTACACGACCTGACATCAACTGGCTGCCGATGAACAGCCCGGTGAGGTAGGTGGCAAGTACCACGGCGAATGCATACGTGCGGGTACTCATGAATTGCACGATGGACTGCGACCACACCACTTCATAACCGAGGGCGACGCCACCGGCGATGGCGTACAGCACCAATGCCAGTCGCGCCGGTTGCGTGGGGCGCGGCTGTGCGATTTCAACAGGTGCTTGATGACGCACCGCTAACACTGCCCCCACCGCAGCAAGCAGATTCAGCATCGCCGCCATCATCGCGCTGCCGCGCACGCCCAACTGAGCGATCAATACAAACGCCGCGAGCAACGTCCCGACAATCGCCCCGGCGGTGTTGGCCGCGTAGAGGCGCCCACCCGCCTGGCTCAAACCCTTGGCGTCGATACCCAACGAGCGCACCAGTACCGGCAACGTGCCGCCCATCAACACCGCTGGCAGCCCGACCAGGGCAAACGGCAATGCCCACGCCAGCAGGCCAATGCGTTGTTCCAACCAGGCAAACGGTTCGGCCGCCACGGCTAGGGCCAGCGTCGCGCCGACCCCGAGCAGGGCAACCAATAATTCCAGACCTGCATACAACAACAGCGGCCGCGCGAAGCGGTCCGCCAACCGTCCGAACAGCCACCCCCCCACTGCCAGCCCGGTAAAAAACGCGCTGATGCCAGCGGTAATTGCATACACCTCGACGCCCACCACCAGGGACAGTTGCTTGATCCATAGCACCTGATACACCAACGCCGCGCCGCCGGAGAGGAACAGGAGGAGGGCGGGGATCAGGATCGAGAGGGTTGCGGTGGTTTCAATGGGCTTGCTGGCGGTGCGTGACAACATTGCGATGAACCTTCTATCAACCCTAAAGAAGGCCGCCCGAGTGGGCGGCCTTGGATCACTATGGCGCAGGTTGCGCTTTCATTTTCTCGGCAATCTTCGCATCCACGCCCGCTCGAATCTGGTCGATACTGAAGCTGGCCGGTTTCTGGCTGGGCGGGTACTCGACAAACGTTTCGAGGAACTTGGCCGATTTGGTCACCGCCACCGCGACCAGATAGACGTTTTTGGTGCTCCAGTCGTAATACTGATCGGAGACCACGTCAGCCCGTTCATAGGGGTCCATGCGCAGGTTGAGGATCTTCGGCACCCGCAGGCACACGAACGGCTCGCTCCACACCTTGAACCCACCCGGTGCCCGCTGTTCGCAATACACTGCCTTCCAGTTGCCAAAACGTGCGGACACCAAGACCCCGTCATCGTTGAAGTAGTAGAACTCGTCGCGCGCGCCCTTCGGTTCCTGGCCGGTCAGGTAGGGCAGTTGGTTGAACCCATCCAGATGCACCTTGAAGTTGCTGCCTCCGGTCACGGGCGCCCAGCCTTTGAGCAGTTTGTTTTTCACGTCACTGTCACCGGCTGCGGCCAACAGCGTGGGGAACCAGTCCATGCCCGAGAACATCTCGTTGGAGACCTCGGCGGGCTTGATCTTGCCCGGCCAACGAATCATCGCCGGCACTCGATAGGCACCTTCCCAGTTGGAGTTCTTCTCGTTACGGAATGGCGTCGTCGCCGCGTCCGGCCAAGAGAACTGGTTCGGCCCGTTGTCGGTGGTGTAGACCACGATGGTGTTGTCGGCGATCTTCAGGTCGTCGAGGGTTTGCAGGAGTTTGCCCACGTCACCGTCGTGCTCCACCATGCCGTCCGCGTATTCGTTGCCGGGCATGCCGCTCTGGCCCTTCATCGATTCGCGTACATGGGTGAACAAGTGCATGCGCGTGGTGTTCATCCACACGAAGAACGGTTTGTTGGCTTCGGCTTGTTTCTTGATGAACGCCTGGGCCGCGGCGGTGGTTTCGTCGTCGATGGTTTCCATGCGCTTGGTGGTCAAGGCGCCGGTGTCTTCGATCTTGCCATCGGCGAAGCTGTGGATCACCCCGCGCGGGGAGTTGGCCTTGACGAACTCCGCATCGTCCTTGGGCCAATAGGGACGTTCCGGCTCTTCCTCGGCGTTGAGGTGATAGAGGTTGCCGAAAAACTCGTCGAAACCGTGGTTGGTCGGCAAGTATTCGTCCTTGTCGCCCAGGTGGTTCTTGCCGAATTGCCCGGTGGCATACCCCAGGGATTTAAGCGCCTGGGCAATGGTGATATCGCGTTTTTGCAAACCCACCGATGCACCGGGGGCGCCCACCTTCGACAGGCCCGTGCGCAACGGCGTCTGGCCAGTGATGAAGGACGAACGTCCAGCGGTGCAGCTGTTCTCCGCGTAGTAGTCGGTGAACATCATGCCTTCTTTGGCGATACGGTCGATATTCGGGGTCTTGTAGCCAACCACGCCCATGGAATAGGCGCTGATATTGGTTTGCCCGATGTCATCGCCGAAGATCACCAGGATATTCGGCTTTTCGGCCGCCCAGGCGGATGCCGAGGCGCCGATCACCGAAACCGCCACCAGGGCGAGTTTCGGCAGCCACTTACGTATGCGAGTCATAAGACTTGCTCCTTTTAGGGCTTGAGTCGCATTGCCTGCGACCAACGTTTTTAACAGTCCATCGCGACGTCTTTTCTTATTGCACCTTCACTTGCACAGCTGGATCGAACGGATAGATACGGCCCCAGTCGCTTGCCATATCCACCACGGTCCACTGCTGTTGCTTGGCCAGGTCCAGTGCCTTGTCCAGGCGCCCCACCTGAGAATTGCGGTCGTAGGCCCATTCGCGCTGGGCGTCGGTGTGGTGCACCAGGCCCATCAAGCGTTTGCCAGGGCCGGCGGCGGTCCATTGCAGCATTTGCAGGTCGCCGTCGGAGTTGCCGAAGGCCAGGATCGGCCGACGCCCGATGATGGCGTCGATGCTTTCCGGCTTGCCTGGGCCGTCATCGTTGTGTGCCAGCTTGGCGGTGCGCAGCACCTGCGGCTTGCCGTCCTTGAGCTGGAATTGGGTGACGAAGTTGGAGCCGATCACCTGCTCAGGCGGCACGCCATACACCTCTTCGGCGAAGGCGCGCATGAAGGCGGTATCGCCCCCGGAGACGATGTAAGTCTTGAATTGCTGGCTGCGCAGGTAGTCGAGCATTTCCAGCATGGGCTGGTAGATCATCTGGTCGAACGGCTTGCCGGTCTTGGGGTGACGGGCCTGCTTGAGCCAGTTCTTGGCATTGTCGATGAAGGCTTCGGTAGTGACCCCGGTGTGGGTGGCGCCGATGATTTTCAACAAGCCGTCCATGCCGGCAGCGGCAAGGGCCTTGTGGTCGCCTTCGAGCACGGCCTGGAACGGCTGGGTGGTTTTCCATTCCGGATGCTGCGGCGCCAGGCGCTTGACCTCGTCGAAGGCGAACAGCACTTCGAAGTACGCCGGATGCTCGGTCCACAGCGTGCCGTCATTGTCGAACACGGCGATGCGTTCGGCGGGCTTCACGTAGTCCTTGGAGCCTTCGGCGGTCACCGCCTGGACGAACTCGATGATCTGCTTTTTGTTCGGGCCTTCGTTCCATGACGGCAGCGGATCGGCCGCCAGGGCAGGCAGGCTCAGGAGGAGGAGAAGGGGCAGGGCAGAACGCAGCGACGTCATGGGAAGTCCTTTTCGTGACGAGGGTTCAGTGGAACCAAGCGTAGTTGACGACAGGCCCAGCGCAATGCTGGCCATGCCTTTCGCCACAATGACCGCAGGCGGGGCCATAGGGCACGGATCAGATAAGCCGCCAGCACCAGCACGACGATGGCCGCCATCCATCCCAGCAAATGCCGCGACAGCTGCCAGCGTGCGTGCTGCCCGAGCGCCTTGAGGTCGTCGGTGACGGAAAAGGTCGGCGTGTAGGCGCTGGTAGCCTGGGCCTTGAATGTCAGCGCGGGTAACTGCGCGATTTGCAGGCGATGGTTGCGGCTGTCCCACCATTTCAGCTGGAGGGCGGGCAGGGTGTAATGGCCGCCTTTTTCCACGCGATACACCAAGTGATCGATGCGTTGGCCACCGGTGACAGTGCCGCGTCCGTCATCCAGGTTGCTGATGGCAGGCGCCTGCGGGTATCGGCGAAGCCCGCTGATTTCAGCCGCAGCAGGTGGCGGCAGCGACAGTCCTGGCGTGTTGTCGGCTTGAAGGGTCACTGTACGCGTTACGCTGTCGCCAACCTTGAGGTCACCGGCCGCAAGTGTCTGGCTCAGCCGTAAGCCGCTGGCGACCAGCACAGGTTCACCGGGCGCAAACCCCGGTGGCTGAGTGGCCTCAAAGGTCAGCGGCGCACTCTGCGCACTCAGCGGAGCGCTGGCCTGGCCCGGTTGGGCACTGACCGTCAGCGCGGGCACGCTGAAGTGTTGCGCCGTCGCCGGCGTGATCAGGTAGGCGTAGCGCATCCCGTAGAAGGTTTGCCCGTCGATCACCTGTGTGGTGTGTTCTGCCTCGCCCCCCGGTTGCTGTACGCGCGCGCCCGCCAGTTTCAGGTCCGGCAATGTCGCGGCGGCGGTGAACCAGGTGTCGGTCAGCACATCCACCTGCACCTGCAACTGCTCGCCCACGACCACTGAAGCGCCGGGGATCAGCTGCGCATTCACCCGCAACTGCGGTTCGGCCGCCCATAACGGCCCCGACACCAACAGCAACACGCCCCAGTAGCGCTTCATGGCCGCGCCTCCTGGTCTTGCAAGCTGAATTTGCGGCGCAGAAAGTTGGCCGGCGACGTGGTCAGGTTCTGCAACCACAGGGCGTCATTATTCGCCTGTTGGGTCTGAATCGCTTTGCTCTGCCCCTTGCCCGGCGCTTTGTCGAACTTGATCTCATCCGGCTTGACCTGCGGCGTGTTGTTCGCCGCGCTTTCGGTGTCTGTTTTCAGGGCAAGCGCCAGGGCCAGGTTGGCCGTGGCTTCAGGGAAGTCGGGTTGCAACCGCAAGGCTTGTTGATAGGCCGCGATGGCGTCATCGAACTTGAAGCGACGCACATGGATATTGCCCAGATAGAACGCTGCTTGCGCGGTGTTCATGGTAGCGAAGGTGGTTTGGGCCAGGTCGTAATCGGCGGCGTTGTAGGCGGCGATGCCTTTCCAGTAAGGGTCGACGAACAACGCGGCGGCCTGCGGGTAATGATGGTGCTCGAAGGCCCAGCGGCCTTGCTGATCGGGCGTCATGAACGGATTGGCCTCGGCTTGCGTCGGCGGCAGCAGCAGGCCGAGCAGCGCCACTGCCGTCCAGTTCAGGCTCCAGCCCTTGCGCACACTCAACAACGCCAACAGCAGTAACGGCCAGCACAGCCAATAGCCGGCGTCTTTCCATTGCAACAGGCGTTGCTGCTCGTCGACGTTCTGGAAGTGCTGCTGGGCGTGCAGTTCGATCCAGTCCAGATCATCGTCATTCAGGGTCAGGCTGCCCAGCGGTGCCTTCAGGGCCGAGGCCAATGGCTTGAGCGTAGGACTGCTGCCAAGGGCCAGGATCAGGATTTGCGGCGCATTGTCCTTGAGGGCGGGCAGTTGGGCGACATCGGCGCCATCCGTCACCAGTAGCAAGGTGCCGGGCGATTGCTGCAACAGGCGCTTGGCCTGTTCGATCACGCCAGCCACATCCTTGCCGGACTTGCTGATCAAGTCGGTGCCCAATGCCTGAATGAAGGTATCGAGCAAGGCTGGATCATCGGTGGGCGGTAACACCAGATAGGCGCTGCCGGCGTAGACCAGCAACGCGGTGCGCGCGCCTTTGCGGCGCTCGACCAGGTCATGCAGCTTGTGTTTGGCGGCGGTGAGGCGCGTGGGCGGCACATCGGCAGTGTCCATGGACGCTGACAGGTCCACGGCGATGATCAGCGGTGCGCGGTTCTCAAGGAAATCCGGGCGGTCCTGCTGCCAGGTCGGTCCCGCAGCGGCGAAGGCACCGACGACCAGCAGCGCACTCACTAAGTGCACCGGGCGCAGGCGATGGGGGGCGGTCGGCGTGAGCAGTAAATGCGGCAACAGGTGCGGGGCGATCGTGCCGCGCAGGCGGCGCTGCAGATCACGACTGCGCTGCCACACCCACGGCAGCAGTACACCCAATGGCGCCAATAACAGCCAGGCAGGACGCAGAAAGTGGAAGTCACTGAAGTCCATCAGCACGCTCCCGTTTCCATCGATGCGGCCACATTGCGGCGATCAGGTGATACACCACCAACACGATCAGCGCGGCACACAGCGGCCACCAGAACAGGTCGCGCTTGGGCTGATGGCTGAGGGTTTTCACCTGATGCGGTGTGATCTTGTCGAGCGTGGCGTAGACCTGATCCAGACTGTCGCGGTCTTCGGCACGGAAATAACGCCCACCCGTGGCGCTGGCAATGTCTTGCAAGGCGTTGAGGTTGACCTTGGCTTCGCCGCTGGCCTGCGGGTCGCCGATGCCGATGGTGTGGATGATCACGCCCTTGGCAGCAGCCATTTCGGCGGCGTGGTCCGGGGTGATGGCGCTGCTGGTGTCATTGCCATCGGTGAGCAGGATCAGCACTTTTTCCGGTTCATGGGCCTGGTCCAGCAGCTTGAGGCCAAGGCCAATGGCGTCGCCGATGGCGGTGTTCGGCCCGGCCATGCCGATGCCGCTGTCGTCCAATAACAGCGATAGGCTGGCATGGTCGAGGGTCAAGGGGGCCTGGGGGTAGGCGCCGCTGCCGAACAGGATCAGGCCGATACGGTCGTCCTTGCGCTGCTGGATAAAGCCATGCACCACCTGTTTGACGGCGGCCAGGCGGTCGATCTTGTGGCCGTTGGCGTCGGTAAAGTCCTCGGTTTCCATGGATTGGGAGATATCGATGGCCAGCATCAGGTCGCGCACCGGTTGTTGGCGTTCGATGGGTTTTTCCACCCAGACCGGCCGGGCGACCGCCAGCACCAGCAACGCCCACACCAGCAGATTGAGCAGCAACTGGCTGCGATGACTCCGGGCGCTGCGGGTAGACGCTACACCGACCGCCTGGCGCATGCCGCCGAAAAACGGCACGCGCACCGCACTGCGCGCTTCGCGATACACCGGCAGGTAGCGGTAGGCCAACCACGGCAGCGGCAGCATCAATAGCAGCCAGGGATAGTCAAGCTGCCACATGGTGTTGCTCCACCCAGGCCTTGCACTGGGCCAGCAGTTGCGGGTCCTGCGGCGCAGGGCCGTAGGCCAGCTGGGCCAGCCGTTGAGCGAGGTCGTCGGGAATCGGACCTCTGGCGTGGCGTTGCAGGAAGGCTTGCCACTCGGCGCCATGCAAGGTCGGGATACGTTGCTGTTCTTCCACAGGAAGCGGCATCGACAGCGCGACGCGCTTGAGCAGTTCGGGCAGCTCGCGCAGGTCTTCCAAGGTGTCCAGCCGCACCAGCGCTTCACGCCGGTAGGCATCACGCCGCCAGCGCAACCATTTGCGGCCTGCCAGCACCAGCAACGCCAGCACCACAACGCCCAGCAACACGCCCCAGCCCCAGGTCTGCGGCCAGTAACTGACCGGCGCAGGCAAGCTCAACTCCGTGAGTTGCTCGATGCTTGGCACGTGACGGCTCACCGACGTTTCCCCAGTTCACTGCGCAACTGATCGGCGGCGGGCAGGGCGGTGCTGATCATCAGCAGTGGTACTTGGCTGCGGCGCAGCAGGTTAGCGACATCCTTCAAGCGTCCGCCGAGAAAATCCCCCAGGGGTTGGCGCACCTGGCGCTGGTCCACCGCCAGTTCCACCTGCAACTGGCCTTGGGTGACCCGCAGCTGTCCACGGCTGGGCACGTTGAGTGCCAACGGGTCATACACCTGCAACGCGATCACGTCGTTGTGCGCTGACAGTTGCTGCATCAGTTGCAAAGTACGCGGGCCGGCGCCGGCAAAATCGCTGACCAGGCAGATCAGGTGATCGTGGCCCGCCACGGCCAGGCACTGCTGCAATACTTTGTCCAACTGGCCGTCGCCTTCATGGTCAGGGTTATTCGCCGTCAACGCCGCATTTTGCTGAGCGATGTGACTGCACAAGGCTTCCACGCGTTTGCGGCTGCGCAAGGGCGCCACACTGTCGACACGCTGGTCGTTGAACACCAGGCCGCCGACCCGATCCCCGGCGTTGAACACCATCCACGCCGCCAGCGCGCCCAACTCTGCGGCGACGGCGGACTTGAAGCTGCGCACCGAGCCGAAAAACATCGACATGCGCTGGTCCACCACGATCAGCGCCGGGCGGTCGCGCTCTTCGGTAAAGGTGCGCACCACCGGTTTGCCGGTGCGCAGCGAGGCACGCCAGTCCAGGTGGCGCAGGTCGTCGCCCGGTTGGTAACGGCGCAGCTCATCGAAATTCAGGCCTCGGCCGCGCAGGCGTGACGCATGGTTGCCCGCCAGGATGCTGCCTTGGGGCTGACGCGCGACAAAGCTCAGGTCGCGGGCCTGGAATTGCAAGGCCATCAATTGCGCCAGGCTGACGTAGACAAACCCGTCGGCGTTCATGCGGGAATCGCTACTTTGCTGAGCAGCCGGTCAAGCACCTGATCAGCCGTCACGCCATCCGCCACCGCGTCATAGCTCAATTGCAGGCGATGGCGCAGCACCGGATGGGCGACGGCCTGCACGTTGTCCGGCGTGACAAAGGCCTGGCCTTGCAACCAGGCATCGGCCCGCGCGCAGCGGTCCAGGCCAATGCCGCCACGGGGGCTGGCGCCGAGGCTGATCCAGCGCGCCAGGTCGGCGTCGTAGTCGGCGGGGTGGCGGGTGGCGTTGATCAGGTCAATCAGATAGCGGTCGATGGCCGGCGACACCTGGATCGCGCTGACTTCCTGGCGTGCGGCAAAAATCACCTCCTGCGCCAAGGTAAAGCCTTGGACCGCCTGGGTAACTGACGCCTGTTCTTCTTCGCGCAACAGGCGCAACACCTGGCTTTCGTTGGCGGCGCTGGGGTAGTCCAGCAACAGCTTCATCACAAAGCGGTCCATCTGGGCTTCCGGCAGTGGGTAAGTGCCTTCCTGCTCGATGGGGTTTTGCGTGGCCACCACGATAAACAGCTGCGGCAGCGGGTGACTGGCGCCGGCCACGGTGATTTGTCGTTCTTCCATGGCTTCCAGCAACGCCGCCTGGACCTTGGCCGGTGCGCGGTTGATTTCATCGGCGAGGATCAGGTTGCCGAACAGTGGGCCGGGCTGGAAGCGGATCTGGTTCTGGCCGTCGACCTGATGCAGTACTTCGGCGCCGGTGATGTCCGAGGGCAGCAGGTCCGGGGTGAACTGGATGCGACTCATCTTGGCGTCGAGGTGCCGGGCCAGGGCCTTGACCGTGCGAGTCTTGGCCAGCCCCGGCAGGCTCTCCAGCAACAGGTGGCCGTTGGCGAGCAGGCCGAGCAGGATCTGGCGGATCACCTGGTCCTGGCCGAGCACGCTTTCGGCCATGCTGGCTTGCAAGGCGTTCAAATCGTTGAGTGCGGTCATGCCTTTCCTCCTTGAAGGGCATGAAGACGCACGCCCTTCGTTCCATGAAAGTCGGCCTGAATCTGGGGGGTACGTGCCCGCGGGCACGTGGTATTACTTGAGCGGGGTCAAGGGTGGCAGTTTCCATTGACCATTACCGACCTCAGGCTTGGGCAGGTAAATGCGCAATACCGCGTAGAACGGGCCCGGTGGGGCCGGCAACCAGTTGCTCTGTTCGGCTTTCGGTGGCTCGTGGTGCTGCAGGGCCAAAGTCAGGCCGCCATCGGCATCACGCTTGAGGCTGGACAGCATCCGCGAGTTGATCAGGTAGCGTTTCTTATGGTTGGGCACCAGCAGTTTGGTCTTGCCGTCGTACATGGTCAGCGACCAGAAGGCATCGGCCGGTGGCAACTGGTCCTTGGCGAAATGCACCGTATAGCTGTGGCGTGCGCCGTTGGCGGGTTTTCCCTCGCTGTCGACGAAATAGCCCAAGTAGGCGGCCTCATCGGTGGAGTTGCCGAAAATGCCCATGTCGGCACCGGCGTAGCGGTACAGGTAGTTGTTTTTCAGGCGATCCCGGCTGCCGAACAGGTCACCGCTGCTGACTTGGTGGGTGTCGACCTTGTCTTTTTTGAACGCCGCAAACTCAGCGCGCGCATCGGAGATGCCGTCTTCCAGGGCTTTGCGTTGTTCGGCGGTCAAGTCCTTGAGCTTGAACGGCGCACCGGGGGCGATACCGATCTTGGCGAAACGCGCCAGCAGGTCTTTTTCGCTGTCCTGGGGCGCGGCGAAGGTCAGCATGAAGTTCAGGTAGCGGAACAGCTGCGGGCCTTCAGTCATGGACGCCATTGGCTTGGGCCATTCGATCTTTGGCGCCTTGGCCGGCGCGGCCTGCTTCACATAACTGCTCAGCGCCTGGACTTTGTAGCCGCTCTGGATCTGCTTGACCTTGCCCAGGTCTTTGTCGTCGAACAGCTGCGTGCGGTACAGGGCATAGGCGATATTGCTTTCGCTGTAGACGACGCGGTCGACATTCACCGGCTGCTGACCCTTCCAGTCCGGGCCGGCGATCATGTAGTGACCGCCGTTGTTGCCGGTACTGCGGGTGCCCAGGTAAGCGAAGTTCTGCGTGTACAGGTCGATCAACTGCACCGAGTAGTAGCGGTTGTCCTCGATCTTGGGCAGGGTCAGCACCAGCGGTTCGCGGCGCAGGTCCATCCAGACGAACGAGTAGGGCGTGTCGGAGTTGGGGGTGACGAACGCCGTGTCCTTGGGGGTGAACACTTGCGCGGTGTTGCCGATCTGGTTGAAGGGCGCCTTGAAGTTGGCACCGCCCTTGTCAACGGCCTGGGTGTAGAGCGTCTTGTACATTTCCACCACCGGAAAGCCATACAGATAGGCTTCCTTGGCAATCGCCCGGGCCTCGCTCGGAGTGGCCGTGAAGTCGGCCCAGGCGCCGGTACTCATGAGTATCGAGAGGCTCGCCAACAGCAGGCGCGTCGGTTTTCCAATCATGTTGTTGCGTCCTTCCAGAGATCTTTTTTGAGGGCGTGGGATGAAACCGCCGAGTTAACCGGTTTATTTGCCGAACGTCACGTTAATCCCTGCGAACAAGGTGAACTGGGGCAAGCCGTCACCTTTGCGCGCTACCGTCCACTGTGGCTCGACAAAGGCATTGACGATGTTGCTCCCGGCTTTCCAGGCCTTGCCCGCGCCAAACCCGATGGGAATGTAGTGGGTGTCGTTCTTCAAATCGAAGGTCCAGGTGCCCGTGGAACGCAGGTACCAGCCTTTCGGCAGGTTATGAATGATAAACGGCTGGAAAGTTGCACTCTCGACGTGCGGGCGGTCGCGATCGCCGGCAAATGAGCTTTGGTATTGCACCAGCGCGCCCAATAATCCCCTGGGCGAAGCGTCGATGGCGATTGCCGCCAGGCCGGCCTGCCATTTGCCGGTGCCCAGTTCGTCATGTTCGGCGGTGGGGGCGGTGATTTGCGGACCAATGCCCAGCTGCACGCCGTCGGTCTTGAGCAGGAAGATATCGAACAGGTTCAGGTCGCCAATGCCTGTGCTGTAGCCGGTATGTGGATCGGGGCGGGTGCTGAGGGGGAGTGTGGCGCGCAGCAGTTGCGGCACGCCGATGAAATCTGACGGTGCAATCGGCAGGGTGCCGCGCAACAACAGGTCGTTGGTGTGGGCGTTGCTGTCGTACAGGCGTGGCGTGTAGTAGTCCTGCAGGTTGGCGCCTGGCGCGAGGTTCAGGGGGTTATTGCTCTTGTTGGCCGTCTCGGCGTTATCCGCCAAAGCTGGCAGTACGAAAACAGCCAGCATCAATGCCGACGCGTACGGTGACCCGAACATGTGCGCTCCCCCATACCTGGGTGACTATCCCTTCTGATTAATACCTGTAGGGCATGTCGGTTGAAGCTAGCAGCTAAATCCAGGCGCGCTAGCCATCCAAACGAATTAGTTGCGTAGGGCGGGATGTTTCAGACGTGTGCAAAAGGCCGCAAATGGCCGCCCTGGCTGGGCGGCCATGCACAAAAGAGGGGTCAGGCGGTGGGCAGCATCGATTTGACTTTGTCGCGTAATTGATCGATCGAGAACGGTTTGGCGATCACCTGCATGCCGGCAGGCACGTCGATATTCTCGGCATAACCGCTGGCGAACAGGATGGGCAGTGCAGGGCGCAACTCGCGCACTTTGGTTGCCAGTTGCTTGCCGTCCATGTCCGGCAGGCCGACGTCGGTCATCATCAGGTCGATCACCTGCGCGGCGTTTTGCACCACTGCCAGCGCTTCTTCAGCGTCGGCAGCCTCCAAGACATTGAATTCCAACTCCTCCAGGACATCGACGATCAGCATGCGCACGATGGCATCGTCTTCGACGACAAGGATGGTGGAGGTGACTGCGGACATAATATGGAATTCCCAAAAAAGGCGAGGTTTACACGCGGCCGTTCTGACAGGCCTCTTCCTTGAGTAAGCGCGCACTCATGACAAGTTCCCGCGGGCCGTAAAAACAATGCGATAGAAAAGATCAGGGAGAATAGCCTGTTCTTTTGTAGGAATCAGTACAAAACCGTTCCAGAAAAATGGTCTTGGATGCCACTTTGGGGCAAACTCCCGGTTTTTCCACACTTGGCCAAGGCATGCCCATGACCCCTGCGTCGTCCGTCGATGAAAAGAGCTTTCGTAACCTCCTGAGCCGAAACGTCGCACTGCCCCTGGGTGTAGGCGTACTCAGTGCGGTGTTTTTCGTCTGCCTGATCACCTACCTGTTGACGGTGATCCAGTGGGTCGAACACACCGACCGGGTGATCAATAACCTCAATGAGTCGTCCAAGCTGACGGTGGACCTTGAGACCGGCATGCGCGGTTTCCTGATCACCGGTGACGAGCATTTCCTCGACCCTTACGAAGTGGCCAAGCCGCGAATCATTGCCGATTTGCGTAATTTGCAGGAGCTGGTGGCCGACAATCCGCAGCAAGTGGATCGTCTAAAGCGCCTGGAAGCCCTGCAAATCGAGTGGAACAAATACGCCCAGTCGATGATTGATATGCAGCGTGAGAGCGGTGACTACCGCAGCGCAGTCAAGGCGGGGCGTGGCAAGCGCCTGACGGACGAGATCCGCAAGGAATACGACGACGCGGTGGCGATGGAACAGCAGTTCCGCATCACCCGCAATGAGGAAGTCACCCGCACCACCGTGATCAGCGTCACCCTGTACCTGGCATTTGTGCTCGGCCTGAGTGGTTTTCTGGCATACATCGGCCGTAAGAATTTAATTTCATTATCAGAGAGTTACAGCGCAAACCTCGCGTCACAGCAGAAGATTGCACGGCGCCTGGAGCAACAGGCCTGGTTGCGTAACGGCCAGACTGAACTGGCGGAACAAGTGCTCGGCCAGCTCACGCTGAACATGCTGGGCCGCAACATCCTGCAATTCTTTGCCCAGTACATGGGCTCAGCCGTCGCCGCGCTGTACGTGCGTGAAGAGCACGGCGGGCTCAAACGTGTCGCCACTTATGGTTTCTCCCGCGAGCAGGAGCAGAAGGAACAGTCGATCTACAGCGACGAGGGCATCGTTGGGCAAGCAGCCCAGCTGGATCGCCTGATTCGCCTGGACGATGTGCCGGTGGACTACTTCAAGGTCAGCTCCGGCCTGGGCGAAGGTTCGACCCGCAGCGTGCTGGTGATGCCGACCAGTGACGATGACCGCGTCAACGGTGTGATCGAACTGGGCTTCCTGCGTCCTCTGGAAGAACGTGACGTCGAGCTGCTGGAGCTGATCGCCGGGAATATCGGCACATCCATCGAAGCCGCCCGTTATCGCCAGCGCCTGCAGGAAGTGCTGGCCGAGACTCAGCAGCTCAACGAAGAGCTGCAAGTGCAGCAAGAAGAACTCAAGACCGCCAACGAAGAACTCGAAGAACAGTCGCGCATCCTCAAGGAATCCCAGGCCCACCTGGAAACCCAACAGGCCGAGCTGGAGCAGACCAACGAGCAGTTGGCCGAACAGACCGAAACCCTGGCCCAGCAACGCGACGCCATGGACCGCAAGAACGCTGAACTCAGCCAGGCGCAGCTCGAACTGGAAGACCGTGCCGACGAGTTGCAACGTTCCAGCAAGTACAAGTCCGAATTCCTCGCCAACATGTCCCACGAGCTGCGCACACCGCTGAACAGCTCGCTGATCCTGGCCAAATTGCTGGCGGAGAACCCCCAGGAAAACCTCAGCGCCGAACAGGTCAAGTTTGCCGAGTCGATCTATTCCGCCGGCAATGACCTGCTCAACCTGATCAACGACATCCTGGATATTTCCAAGGTCGAGGCCGGCAAGCTGGAAATGCGTCCGGAAAACTCCAGCGTGGCACGCCTGGTCGATGGCCTGCGCGGCATGTTCGAACCACTGGCGGCCGATCGCAAGCTGGGCTTCCAGGTGGAAGTGCAGGAAGGCGCGCCGGGCATGCTGTTCACCGATCGCCAGCGCCTGGAGCAGATCCTCAAGAACTTGTTGTCCAACGCGGTCAAGTTCACCGAACAGGGCGACGTCAGCCTGTCGGTGTCCCGTGCACCGGGGGAGGGCATTGCCTTTACCGTGCGCGATTCCGGCATTGGTATCGCGCCGGACCAGCAGGAAAGCATCTTCGAAGCCTTCCGCCAGGCGGATGGCACCACCAACCGTCGCTACGGCGGCACGGGCCTCGGCCTGTCGATTTCCCGCGACCTGGCGACCCTGCTGGGAGGCTATATCAGCGTGACCAGCGAGCCAGGCAAAGGCAGTATTTTCACGCTGGTCCTGCCGGAACAGTATGTCGAGCGCGAAGAAGACGCTGCCCCCATTGAGCAACCGCGCCAAGTTGTGGTGGCGCCTGCGCCGACGCCCGTGAAGGTGTCGCCATTGCCGGTGGCCGACACCCAGCAGATCCCGCGCTTTGCCGACGACCGCGACAAGGCACCCTTCACCACGCGCTGCATCCTGGTAGTGGAAGACGAGCCCAACTTCGCCCGCATCCTCTTCGACCTGGCCCACGAGCTGGGCTACAACTGCCTGGTGGCCCACGGCGCGGACGAAGGCTACAGCCTGGCCGAAGAATACGTCCCCGACGCGATCCTGCTGGACATGCGCCTGCCGGACCATTCCGGGCTGACGGTGCTGCAACGCCTGAAAGAACACGCCAACACCCGGCATATCCCGGTGCATGTGATTTCCGTGGAAGACCGCGTCGAAGCGGCCATGCACATGGGCGCCATTGGTTATGCCGTCAAACCGACCACCCGCGAAGAACTCAAGGACGTGTTTGCGCGCCTGGAAGCCAAGCTGACCCAGAAGGTCAAGCGCGTGCTGCTGGTGGAAGACGATGACCTGCAGCGCGACAGCATTGCCCGCCTGATCGGCGACGATGACATCGAGATCACCGACGTCGGCTACGCCCAGGCCGCCTTGGACCTGCTGCGCACGAATATCTACGACTGCATGATCATCGACCTCAAGCTGCCGGACATGCTCGGCAACGAGCTGCTCAAGCGCATGGCGACTGAAGATATCTGCTCGTTCCCGCCGGTGATCGTCTACACCGGGCGCAACCTGACCCGCGATGAAGAGGCCGAGCTGCGCAAGTATTCGCGCTCGATCATCATCAAGGGCGCCCGCTCGCCAGAGCGCCTGCTGGATGAAGTCACACTCTTTCTGCACAAAGTCGAATCCCAGCTGTCCCATGACCGCCAGAAGATGCTCAAGACCGCGCGCAGCCGCGACAAGGTCTTCGAGGGGCGTAAAATCCTGCTGGTGGACGACGATGTACGCAACATCTTCGCCCTGACCAGCGCCCTGGAGCACAAAGGCGCCGTGGTGGTGATCGGGCGTAACGGCCGTGAAGCCATCGACAAACTCAATGAAGTCGACGATATCGACCTGGTGTTGATGGACGTGATGATGCCGGAAATGGACGGTTACGAGGCCACTGCCTTGATCCGCCAGGACCCGCGTTGGAAGAAGCTGCCGATCATTGCGGTGACGGCCAAGGCCATGAAGGACGATCAGGAACGCTGCCTGGCAGCGGGCTCCAATGATTACCTGGCCAAGCCGATCGATCTTGACCGTCTGTTCTCACTGATTCGCGTCTGGTTGCCAAAGATGGAACGCATTTAAGTGGAGCGAAGTTTTTTGGAAAAAAGCAGCGATATTGAGCTGCGCCTGTTGATCGAGGCGATTTACCTCAAGTACAGCTACGACTTCCGGGATTACTCCGGGGCGTCGGTGAAGCGGCGCGTGGCCCATGCCTTGCGCCAGTTCGACTGCGCGACCATCTCCGCCTTGCAGGAGCGTGTGCTGCATGACCCGGCGGCGTTCATGCAGTTGCTGCAGTTCTTGACGATTCCAGTGAGTGAGATGTTTCGCGACCCGTCGCATTTTCTGGCAATCCGCCAGGAAGTGGTGCCGCTGCTCAAGACCTATCCGTCGATCAAAATCTGGATCGCCGGCTGTAGCACGGGGGAGGAGGTGTACTCCATGGCGATCCTGCTGCGCGAGGAGGGTTTGCTGGAGCGTACGATCATCTACGCCACCGACATCAACCCGGCGTCGCTGGACAAGGCCAAGCAGGGCATCTTTTCCCTGGAGAACGTACGTGCCTACACCGCCAACTATCAGCAGGCCGGTGGGCAACGTTCATTTGCCGACTACTACACCGCGGCTTACGATTACGCGATCTTCGATAAAACGCTGCGAGAGAATGTCACCTTTGCCGATCACAGCTTGGCGACCGACAGTGTATTCTCAGAGACTCAATTAATTTCTTGTCGTAACGTGCTGATTTATTTCAATAAAAAATTGCAGGATCGCGCGTTCGGATTGTTCCATGAGTCGCTGTGCCATCGCGGCTTCCTGGTGCTGGGCAGCAAGGAAACCCTGGATTTCTCCGCCTACGGCAAACAGTTCGAACCCTTGGTCAAACAGGAACGGATCTACCGCAAACTATGAATCAAGCGGCTGCCAGCCCGGCATCGGTCCGGGGCATAGAAGCGATCGTCATCGGCGCCTCCGCCGGTGGCGTGGAGGCGTTGCTGACGATATTTGCCGAGCTGCCTGCCGATTTCGGCTTGCCGATCATCACCGTACTGCACTTGCCGGATGAGCGTCGCAGCCAATTGGCCGAAGTCTTCGACCGCCGCGTCGCCATGCCCGTGGTGGAGGCCCGTGACAAGGAAGTGATCAAGCCGGGCACCCTGTATTTTGCCGGCCCTGGCTATCACCTGTCGGTGGAGCATGACCGCAGCCTGTCCTTGAGCCAGGAAGACCGTGTGCACCATTCGCGGCCGGCGATTGATTTCCTCTTCGAGTCCGCCGCCGATGCCTATGGCACGGGCCTGCTGGCCATTCTGTTGACCGGCGCCAACCATGACGGCGCGCGCGGCCTGGCCCACGTCAAGCAACACGGTGGAACCACTGTGGTGCAAGAGCCCACAGAAGCACGCGTTGCCGTCATGCCCCGCGCAGCCTTGGCGCTGCACACACCCGACCACATTCTGACGCTGAGCCACATTGGCTCATTGCTGGCTTCCCTGGAATATTCCCCATGTTAAGTACTGTCCAGGCCAAACTGCTGATCGTCGACGATCTGCCGGAAAACCTGCTGGCCCTTGAAGCGCTGATCAAGCGCGAGGACCGCCAGGTGTTCAAGGCATTGAGCGCCGACGAAGCCTTGTCCCTGTTGCTGGAGCATGAGTTCGCCATGGCGATTCTCGATGTACAGATGCCCGGCATGAATGGTTTCGAGCTGGCCGAATTGATGCGCGGTGGCGAAAAGACCAAGAACATCCCGATTGTGTTCGTCAGCGCCGCCGGCCGCGAGCTCAATTACGCCTTCAAGGGCTATGAAAGCGGCGCCGTGGATTTCCTGCACAAGCCGTTGGATATCCATGCGGTGAAAAGCAAGGTCAACGTGTTCGTCGACCTGTTCCGCCAAAGCAAAGCCATGAAACAACAGGTCGAAGCCCTGGAGCGCAGCCGGCGCGAGCAGGAACTGCTGCTGACGCGCCTGCAGGCCACCCAGGCCGAGTTGGAGCAGGCGGTGCGCATGCGGGACGACTTCATGTCGATCGTCGCCCACGAAGTGCGTACGCCCCTTAACGGCCTGATCCTGGAGACCCAACTGCGCAAGATGCACCTGGCCCGTGACAACGCCGCCGCGTTCACCCTGGACAAGATGCACGCCATGGTCGACCGCGATGAGCGCCAGATCCAGAGCCTGATCCGCCTGATCGAAGACATGCTTGATGTCTCGCGCATCCGCACCGGCAAACTGTCGATACGTCCGGCGCGCTTCGACCTGACGCAGTTGGTGAGCAACCTGGTGGAAAACTTTGCGCCTCAAGTGGCTGCGGCGGATTCGTCCATGACACTGGCCGCCGACGGCCCGGTGGAAGGCAACTGGGACGAATTCCGTATCGAGCAAGTGGTGACCAACCTGCTGACCAATGCACTGCGTTACGGGGCCAAAAGTCCGGTAAAAGTGCGTGTGTACAGCGAGCATGGCGAGGCGCGGGTGGAAGTGCGCGACCATGGGATCGGCATCAGCGAAGAGAACCAGAAGCGTATTTTCCAGCAATTCGAGCGCGTCTCCGCCAGCCAAGTGGCGGCGGGCCTGGGCCTCGGGCTGTTCATTTCCGAGCAGATCGTTGCGGCCCATGGTGGCACTATCGAAGTCGAGAGCCAGATAGGCGAGGGCGCCTTGTTCCGGGTATGCCTGCCGTTGCAGGCCTCGGCATGAATTCAATCGTCACCTCGACGCAACCTCTGCGTGACCCCATGGTCGTAATTGCAGCAATTGACCGGACTAAGGCTTCCCATGAGTGAAGATGCACAAGATGTCGTTCTGATCGTCGAGGACGACGAATCCATTATGTTTGTGCTGGGTGAATACCTGGCCGGCCTGGGCTATCGGGTGTTGAAGGCGATTGATGGGGAGCAGGCCTTCGAAATCCTCGCGACCAAGCCGCACCTGGACCTGATGGTCACCGATTACCGCCTGCCCGGCGGGATTTCCGGGGTGCAGATCGCCGAGCCGGCGATCAAATTGCGCCCTGAGCTGAAAGTGATCTTCATCAGCGGTTACCCGCAGGAAATCCTCGACTGCAACAGCCCGATCACGCGCAATGCACCGATCCTGGCCAAGCCGTTTGATCTGGATACGCTGCAAGAGCATATCCAGCGGTTGTTGGCTTGAAAGAGGCGGCGTCTTTCCGTTGCGACGCCGCTGTTTTCAAAGGGTTGATGGCTTTAGTTTGTTGACATTGGCATTGAGCACGCTGGCCGGGGTAAAGGCGAACTGCCAACCTGCATTTCCATTAAATCCGTCGATGAAGTTCTGCAAGCCTTTGTGTTTGCCATTGCCAAGGTTGTAAACCGTCATTGCGCCACTGAGTTGGGGCGGGTTGCCATTCCTCACCATTGCCGCATCCAGGTCCAGGTTGTTCGTATTGAACAGCATCAACTCATTGCTACTGGTTTTCTGGACGTAAACAGTGTGACCAAACTGGCCATTTGGCGTGGAGTGCTTGAAATTAAGAAACCCAGACTCGGTAATCTCGACCGGGTTGAATGTATCTTTCAAGTTGCCTGGTTTGACCTCCATGAGCTCAAGGTAGCGGGTTGAATAATTAATGCCGTCACTGCCGGTCGTTGCGTCTGTAACGGCATCGAATACTTTGGGAGAGAGCGTCTTTTCAGCCTGCCCGACACGCAGGGACGCTTGATAACAGTTCAGCGCATGATTGTCCGGGTCTGCATGCAGTTTCTCCCAGTTCATCTTCAATTGTTGGTGGCTGAGAGGACGCGGCGCGGCGGACGGAATAATTTGCGCCTCGTACAGTTTTTTGAACTCCGGACCGAACACACTGTTTTTCTGTTGCCACTCATCGTCATGGTCAAATACCTTGAACTTCAGTGTGTTTGAATCGTTGGCGTGGGTTTTATACTGCACATTCATTTTTTTATCGTGAAACAGCTTTTTAAGGCCTCCTTCCATGTCCGCCGCGCTCGAAAACGTTGCGACACCGTGGTTGGGGTCATAAAAGTAAAAGCTTTTGACATCACCCTCGATTTTGACGCCGGCGGCCATTGCGTGGCCCGGAGAGTCAATCATCACCGACTTTGAAACCGCGGAATCGGCCAATCCCTTTACCATCTCTTGATAGGTCTCCAAGCGAGGGACTTTGCCGGCGTGGAAGGCCGTTTCGCCACCTACCTGGACCTGAAGCTTGCGCAGCGATTCCATGAACCGTCGGGAAGCGGGGTCTGTGGGAAAAGCCGCTGCGGTGTACATGTTCTTGATCAACAGATGATCCTTGCCCTCGGCCATAGCGCTCGCGAATGTGCGCGCCAATGCCGCGCATTGTCCTTCGGACAGTTGGGATGTCTGGCTGAAGTAAACCACTTGCGGCATGGGCGTCACGCTGCCGAAGCGCGGTTCTATATTGTCGATGAAACGGGCCACACCACGATGACCGAACGCGTAGGCGAGATCGTCGTATCTGCGCATCAAGACACCTGCCTGAAGGGCGGTCAGGTTTTGGTTACCGCCCAACTTGATCAGGTCCGCAATTTTTGAGGACTTTGATAGCCCGGGTACACTTGCCAGGGTTCCAGAGCTGTAGCCATTTTCAAATGCGTCCCTCTCGTTACCTTCCCGGTGCTTACGAACAGCTTTTTTCCAAGTGTTTACAACATTGTCATCGAGCTTGCTGACATCCCTCGTCGTCTCCCAGCCTCCCAAACGGTTCGTTTCCAGTCGTGCACTGGGCACGAAGTCATCCAGCGACTTGCCAAACGCCTGTCCGTTGGCCGTATCGAAAGCGTGCCATTTACCGCCGCTGAGCACGGCGGGCCCTTCAACAACGGTACCTTGCAGCTTGAATGTCCCGATGGCACTGGCGTCGAAGCGTTTGCTGGCCTTGAGCAGGTCATAGCTGTCGATACTGCCGCGTAGCCAACGGTAGGAATAGACGGAGCCGTTTGCTCCGGCCTTGGCTGATCGAACCGCCAGATTACCCAAACCGTCCAGAGGATTGAGCGTACTGATCGCTGCGCGCCCGACAATTTTTGCTCCTCGGGCGATTTTGCTGGCGACAGAGGCACCCAGCTGGAGGGCCTTGGCGCCTTTGGCTGCGGCACCCAATCCAAGCATGAAGCCGAAAGCATCCATGGTCAGGTCGATAATGCCTTCACCGTAGTTACCCTCACTGAAGTTTTTGATCGCGGACCTCAATGGAATCAAATTCAGCATGAACTCCGTGGCGGTCTTGTAAAAGGGCACTTCAGTGTCGAATGTGGTCAGCCCTAGGGCGGCTGCCTTGAGACCCTCAATATTCACCTCTTTCATCATCGCAGCAGCAATGTAGGAGGTGCGGTCACTGCTGAAGCTATTGGGTATGCCCGATGCACCTTTGGTTTCATCGGCTATGCCGCTGTCATAGGTGCCTGAGGGCACAACCTCCCGGTACGTCACAGATCCCTCTTGCTGCGAGACATCAAAGTCTCCCAAGTCATCGCGGTGGAGGATTTTGTTCTGCTTGATATCTATTTCGTAGATATTGACCTTACCCTCGCGTTCGGTCCTCACCAGCAGGCTATGGCCCTCAGACACGGTCGTCCTGCTTTTCACGACGCTGCGGCTGAAGTGATCATGCTCGGTGATGACTTGTTTGGCCAACGTGATCTTGCCAAACTCGAAATTGCGTCGGTGTTCCAGGCTCTGTGTCGATACGAGCTGTTTGACTTGGGTCGCCACGCTCTTGTTGATGCCGTCGGCGTAAAGGGGGAAGGCGACTCTGAAGTCGTTTTTCAAATGCGGAAGATCGATCAGAACGGGCAGTATTGTGTCGAGATCGACATCGGTTGACGTGGAGATCCACTGGTTTGCGCTGTCGGCCGTGTCCCGCGTAATCCCATCATAAAAACCCGGCGTCCCCTGCGCGCCGTCGTGCATATACAGATCAAGCAACGAGTAGGGGCCGGGGAAATCCAGGTGCTGACGTTTCAACTCGATGCATTTTTTCTCAAAGAGCCCGGGCGCCATATCAGGAAAGGCCTTGGCCAGTTCCTGCAATCCTTTTTGCTTCACATCGGGCATTACCCTCGAATGGGCGGCAGACGCCGCACTCAATTCGCTGATGTGTTGATCAAATGCCTGGCGCACCGTCAGCATGGACTCATCGGACGCAGGAAACTCCATCCCGTTGACGACCGCCCAATCCTTCAGCGCCTGTTGTTGCGCCTGGTACTCGACCTGGCGCTGCTCAAGGCTGATCGGCGCGATGTCGGCGGCGAGCATTACTTGCGCATACGTCATAGCCGCCGTAGCCCCCGGCGCGCTCGCCTCGATGCGTGAAACTGCGGTAGCGAAACTGACCCAGCTATGGGTACCGAACTTCACCGCATCGGGGATCCCCTTGACCAGCAACTCCGGGGCCTGAGAGGACAACAGCAGGTGTGCCAAAAGCTGAGCTTTTTCGTAGGAAGAGGACCTGCCGGTGTCAAGCAAGTGATCAGTCAGTGTCAGCACAATCTCTGAGGCCGTGTACGCACCATTTCTGGCATCTGTAAGCAAAAAACCCGCGATATTGCGTTTATCGCCTTGCTGCGCGTGCTGTGGATCGGCGCTCATGGCCGCCAGCAACCAATCATTCGCACTGCCGCTGACGGACCTGTTATTAAACCGGGCTTGAATCGCTTGACCCAGCGCACGGCCTTTTGGCGAGTTGATCAGGCGATCGAGCAACTGACGCGGATTGCTGAGCGCCTCAGGCGTGATGACTGCCTTATCCAGCAGGTATTCAAGCACGTTGGCGAATGGCGAAATGTCGATATCGCCAAAGGCCCCCTGACGCAGGTCTGCCATGAGTTCCAGTCGTGTGAGGTTGTCTGCGGGCAGCGGCCAGTCGAGCGCACCCGCGTAGTTGTCATGCTCGGGACGTACGGGGGGTGGCGTTATCAATGCCTTTACAATATTTTCCAACTGGGCGTGATCGGTTGGAATATCCCAGCCATTACTTGCAAACACCTGTCTGAGACTGGGTGTAGTGCCCGCATATTCAGAATCACTGTCGGGATGGACCGATGCATGGTAGTCCGTCAGATAGGTCGAGATCTCAGCCGTGCCCGACTGCAGTCCCGCGAGCAATGTCTTCAATGTTTCAGCGACATTGCGTCGGGTGTGCACGTTACCCAGCAAGGCTTTTTGCTGTGCCAAGGTGTCTTCGTCGCGCTGGGCGCGCAGCTCTGCGAACGCTGGATCGTTGATCACAGGAAAGCCTTTCCCGGCCGCAAAGTCCGCGACACGCTCCTGGGGTGTTGGGAGAGGCGAAACATTGCGTTCTCTGTAGAAATGACCGATCAGTGCCATCGGTGCAATGTTGCTGGTCTTGGCCTGAGGCGGCTTGAATGTCGCAAAATACGAACCGGCAGCAATAACGCGTGCGGCCATCATGAGGTGGCGGCTCGCGGCCGCCCACTGCGCATCGTCCTGTCCTACAGTGTGTATGACTTGCCGCGGGTCCAGGAGGCGTTTGAGCCGGAACATGACTTGTCCCGTGCCTGGGTTGATTTCCAATGAGTCCGGGTCAATGCCGCGCTCATTCATCCATTGCGTGATATCGGGCGCCTGGAACGCACGTCTCAACTGCGCCCACCATTGACCGAACGTCGAGTGGGCTGGAATGGGCGACACCTGACCGTCCAAAGCATGATCATCCAAGGACTTGGCCAGCGTTATTCCGTAGTGTTTTGACAGCTCCAGATCGCCTTGGCTGCGGGTGTTTTCTTGAGAAGGGGGAGATTCTATGGATTGGCTACTGGAAGCAGGGGGCGCTTGGGTGAGGGGGCGTTGCTGAAATTGGGTCAATGGCAGGTGGCGGGGCGCTGTATCGATAGGGCCGGCAACGGTCATAGGTTCGCTCGTCGGGATGTATGAATACCAGAGTGTTTGTATTCATAACCACAACAACGATTCCAATCCTAATGTGTGTAGCTGTTGCCAGGCATATCACGCTTTATTGCTGGATCATTTCCCGAACTTTCGCCGTCAACAAATCGAACGTGAACGGCTTGGTGATCAGTTGCATGCCTGGATCGAGAAACCCACCCCGCACCGCCGCATGCTCGGCATAACCGGTGATGAACAATACCTTGAGCTCTGGCCGGATCTGCCGACCGATTTCCGCCAGTTGGCGGCCGTTCATGCCGGGCAGGCCAACATCGCTGATCAGCAGGTCGATGCGCTGGGCCGACTCGATAATCGGCACGGCTGTATCAGCATCACCCGCTTCCACAAACCCATAGCCCAACTCTTTAAGCACTGCGCTGACGAGCACACGCACAGCAGGGTCGTCTTCGACGATCAGGACCGTTTCTCCGGCATTGGCGAAGGGTAGCAGCGCTGCATCGGTCGCCACATCGGCCACGACTTCCCCAATGAATCGAGGCAGAAACAGGCTGACTGTCGTGCCTTTGCCGACTTCACTGTGAATGGTGACGTGACCATGGGACTGGCGGGCGAACCCGTAGATCATCGACAACCCCAGGCCCGTGCCCTGGCCAATCGGCTTGGTGGTGAAGAACGGATCGAACACGCGCCCCATCACACTTTCCGGAATGCCGCAGCCGGTGTCACTGACGCTCAGTTCAACGTAGTCACCGGGTTTCAAGGTGCCATAGGCGGCCGTGAAGACGCTGTCGAGGTGGCGGTTGGTGGTTTCCACGGTGAGGCTGCCGCCGTTGGGCATGGCGTCGCGGGCATTGATTACCAGGTTGAGCAGGGCGCTTTCCAATTGGTTGGGATCGGCCTCGGCGGTCCACAGCTGACCGGTGAGGCGCATGTCCAGGGCGATGCTCTCGTTGATGCTGCGTTGCAGCAATTCGCCCATCGAGGTCACCAGTTGGTTGATCTCAACGGGTTTTGAATCGAGGGATTGCCGGCGGGAGAACGCCAGCAAGCGGTGAGTAAGGCCCGCAGCGCGGTTGGCTGAGGTCACACCGAGGTCGATCAGGCTGTCTAGGTCGTCCAATTTGCCACGGGACACACGCCTTCGCAGTAGCTCCAGGCTGCCGATGATGCCGGTGAGCATGTTGTTGAAGTCATGGGCGATGCCGCCGGTCAACTGGCCGACCGCTTCCATCTTCTGGGACTGGCGCAGGGCATCTTCGTTGTGGCGCAGTTGCGCCGTGCGTTCTTCGACCTGTTGTTCCAGGGTTTCCAGGGTGCGTTGCAGGCGCAGTTCGCTTTCACTCAGGTCGATCAGCCGGTCGCGGGCTTCGTATTGCCGACGACGCCCGCGCAGGGCGGTGCTGACCAGGCTGATCAGCGTCACCGGGTGGAACGGACGCTCCAGGAACGTCACGTTGCCCAGCAAGCCGCTGAACTGGGATGAACCGTTCTGTTCGCTGCCGCCGTGGTGGGTCATCAAGACAATAGGCAAATCCGACCAGGCCGGTTGTTGATGCAGATGCTCCAGCAACGGATCCAGGTCAAAACCGCGCAGGGCTTCGGCAGCAATGATCAGCAGGCCGCAACCTTCCTCCAGCGCCTCGCACAGCATGACCAGGTCGCTGGCGACGATGCCGTTGTAGCCGGCTTCATTGAGCATCATCAGCGCCAGCGAGCCGTCACGGCCCATGGGCGCAAGGATGATTGCACGCTCGGAGATGGGGGTAAGTGCCAACACTAGCCCAAATCCTTGAGCAGGGGAGAACCGGCGCCCATGTAGGTGGGAATGCCGCGCAGGACCCCCTGGAAGTTGTTCAACGGCTCGCCGACAGTCATGCCACGGCTGCCGATGCGGTACTCACGAATCGTCGACTCATGGGAGCCGGTACGTTTCTTGATAATCGAGATGGCGCGACGCACTTCACCGATGGCCTCGAAGTAACGTAGCAGAATCACCGTGTCGGCCAAGTAAGTGATGTCGACCGGCGCCTGCATGTCTCCGACCAAACCATGCTGGGCGACGGTCATGAAGGTGGCGGCACCACGGCGGTTGAGGTACAGCAGCAGTTCGTGCATGTGCAGGATCAGTGCATTCTCTTCCGGCATGGCGGCCTGGTAGCCGTTGATGCTGTCGATCACCACGGTCTTGATGCCCCGGTCGTCCACGCACCGGCGTACACGGTGGGAGAACTCGCCGGGCGACAGTTCAGCGGCATCCACTTGCTCGATCAGCAGGTTGCCGGTGGCTTGCAAGGCCGCCAGGTCGATGCCCATGTTCTTCATGCGCTCGAACAACAGGCCCAGCTCTTCATCGAAAATAAACAGCGCGGCCTTTTCGCCACGGGCCACGGCGGCGGCGGCGAAAATCATCGAGATCAGCGACTTGCCCGTACCGGCCGGGCCGAGGATCAGGCTGCTGGAGCCGGTCTCGATACCACCGCCCAACAACGAATCCAGCTCGCGGATGCCGCTGGTGAGGGTCTCGCGGTTGTAACCGCCACGGTGTTCGGCCGCGACCAGGCGCGGGAACACATGCACGCCACCTTGCATGATGGTGAAATCATGGAAGCCGCCACGGTATTTTTGCCCGCGGTACTTCACCACCCGTACCCGGCGACGTTCGGCACCGTAGTTGGGGGTCAGTTCTTCCAGGCGGATCACCCCATGGGCGACGCTGTGCACGGTCTTGTCCAAGGATTCGGTGGTCAGGTCATCCAGCAGCAGTACGGTGGCGTCATAACGCACAAAGTAATGTTTGATCGCCAGGATCTGCCGGCGATAACGCAAAGAGCTCTGCGCCAGCAGGCGGATTTCGGAGAGGCTGTCGACGACCACGCGAGTCGGCTTGACCCGCTCAACCACCTCGAAGATCTGCCGCGTGGCTTCGCCAAGCTCCAGGTCGGAGGAATACAGCAGGCTTTGCTGATGCTCAGCGTTGAGCAGGCTTTCCGGTGGGGTCAGTTCGAAAATATGGATATTGTCATCCAGATCCCAGCCGTGGGACTTGGCGCCTTGGCGCAGTTCACGTTCGGTCTCGGACAGAGTGATGTACAACGAAGTCTCGCCGTTTTTCGCGCCCGCCTGCAGAAAATGCAGGGCGACGGTGGTTTTACCGGTGCCTGGTTCACCTTCCAGCAGGAACAGATGGCTGCGCGATAGCCCGCCGGAAAGAATGTCATCCAGACCTTCGATGCCGGTGGCCGCCTTTTCACTGAACAGCTCGTTGGATGTAGACAAGGAGTGCCCTCAGGTCACGTTCAAATAGAGGGGCGCACCGGTGTTGGCGCGCCATATTTACTTGACCGTAGTGGCCATTGGCGGTTCAACGTTTCGTAAAATTTGTACAACGCTGGCTTGGGTTTACAAGTTTTTAGTCTGAATCTACAGACCTTGTTGCAACGCCGGATCATCCGGGTTCTGTTGCTCAAGCTGCGCAAGCAGGACCTGGACGTTCTGCAACTGACCGCTTTCCTTCCAGTAATTGATCAGCAGCACCCGTGCCTTGCGATTGGCGGGGTGGCGTTGAATGATTTCCTCCAGTTGGCGCTGGGCGGCTTCCAGCTCTTGCTGGGCATGCAGCGTGGTGGCGAGGTCGTAGCGGTAATCCTGATTGTCCGGTTCCAGCTCCACCGCCTTGGACAGGCCGAGCAGCGCGTACGGCCGCTCGCCGTGGTGCAACAACCACATGCCCAAGGCATGTTGCAGGTAGGCTGACTCAGGGTGCGCGGCCAATTGGCGCGCCAGCAACTGGCGGGACTCTTCCGTCTTGCCCTGCTTATCCAGCAATTCAATCTGCGCCACCACCGCTTGCAGATTGTCCGGTTGCAGGCGCATGGCTTGTTCCAGGGCATTTTGCGCCTCCGGCAACAGGGCGCTGTGGATGTACAGGCGCGCCAGTTGAATCCAGCCTTCGGCCGATTCGGGCTGGGCCTTGAGTTTCTTCACGAACTCATCGAGGACCTGCTGCAAGGGCCCGAAGTACAAGCCCAACGTATCGGGCGACAGGCCAAGCAAGGCATTGGCGGCGGCAAACCGCACGTCCTGCTCGGGATCGTCCAGTACCGGCCCGAGCAACAGCGTGCGTTGACCGGTGGGCACCAGGCCGACAATGCTGTGGATGGCGGCTTCGCGCACCAGGGGCGACTCGCTGGCCAGGTCTTTGTCTGCCAGCTTCAGCGCTTGGGGGCTGGGGTAGTTGGGTAATTCAGCATGCAACGCAGCGCGACGTTCGGGCGACAGGTCCGGCCGGCCCAGTTGCTGGTACAACACGCGGGCTGCGCCGGGTTCGCCGTTACGCGCCTGTTTCAGGGCCTTGGAGTAACCATGGGCGATGGCGGGCGCTACAGCCACCGGGGTGGAGCGAGAGAAATACCAAGTGATCAGCACAATCAACAGCAGGGCGCACAGGCCGACGATGGAGTAACGGCGTGACTTTGACATGCAGGCGTCCGAAAGCGTGGGCAGCAAAGCCGTCAGCTTCGGTCAGACCACGGCAGGTGTCAAACCCGCATCAGGTCAGCACGTATTCCACCGGCTCCAGGGGCGGCGGCAGGTCGGTTTCACCGAGGGCCGCCAACACTTCGCGCTCCAGGGTGCGCAGGAGGGCATTGCAAGGCAGGTCGTTTTCGTCAAAGCCGAACGGGTCTTCCAGGTCATCACCGATTTCATCGAGGCCGAAAAACGTGTAGCTGACAATGGCGGTAAACACCGGCGTCAGCCAGCCCAGCGGCTCGGCCATGGCAAACGGTAGCAGGATACAGAACAGGTAAATGGTGCGATGCAGCAATAAGGTATAGGGGAAGGGCAGCGGCGTGCTCTTGATCCGCTCGCAGGACGCCTGCACCTGACTGAGGCTGACCAGACGCGCCTCCAGTTGGGTGTAGCGCCATTCGCTGATCACGCCTTGTTCGGCTAATACGGAAAACCGCGCGCCGATCTGTTGCAGCACGTTATCGGGCAAGTTGGGGTGGCTGGCCTGGACCTGACTCCACGGCTTGATGGCCAGGGCTTCATCTTCATGACGCAGCCGGGCGACCAGGCCATGGGCAAAGCCACACAGGCTGCGCAGCAAGCCCGCCCGCTCGGCGGGATCGCGCAGCACCTGGGTTTCGCGAATCAACGAGCGCACGTCGATGATCATCTGCCCCAGTAGCTTGCGGCCCTCCCACCAGCGGTCGTAGCAGGCGTTGTTGCGAAAACTCATGAAGATCGACAACGACAGGCCGAGCAAGGTGAACGGCGTGGCATTGACCTTGGAAAAGTACGCCGGGTGCAGGGTTTCCACCAGCACGATCACCGAGGCCAGCAGCGTGACCAGCAAACTGCGCAGGGCGATGCGCTTGGCAATCGAGCCCTTGAGGGAAAACAGGATGCCCAGGAGGTTGGGTTTGGGTCGGACTATCATTCAGGGGCGGGCTTCTTGGGTGGCGCAGCCCATCAGAGTAGAAGCCTGCAGTGTGCCCGTCCAATCGCTTGGGCTGACCGGCTGATCGGCGCGGTCGATGACTGGCCAAACCAGTCAGGCAGGTTGAGGGCTTTGACCATTGCCGCAGTGGCGCTCTGGGGCGACTATTTCGACGATTCGGACTGTTAAAGAGAATAACAATGCAGATTGAAAACAAGATCTTCCTGGTCAGCGGCGGCGCTTCTGGCCTGGGTGCGGCCACCGCTGAAATGCTTGTAGCGGCAGGCGCCAAGGTGATGCTGGTAGACCTCAACGCCGAAGCCGTGGCCGCCAAGGCCCAGCAGCTGGGCGAGAATGCCCGCAGCGCCGTGGCGGACATCAGCCAGGAAGCGGCCGCCGAAGCCGCCGTGCAGGCCACCGTTGCTGCGTTTGGCGGGTTGCATGGGCTGGTGAACTGCGCCGGGGTAGTCCGTGGCGAGAAAATCCTCGGCAAGAACGGCCCCCACGGCCTGGCCAGCTTTGCCCAGGTGATCAACGTCAACCTGATCGGCAGCTTCAACCTGCTGCGCCTGGCGGCCGCCGCCATTGCCGAAACCGAGGCGAATGCCGACGGCGAGCGCGGTGTGATCATCAATACCGCCTCCGTCGCCGCCTTTGACGGGCAGATCGGCCAGGCGGCGTATTCTGCGTCCAAGGGCGCCATCGCCAGCCTCACCCTGCCGGCCGCACGCGAGCTGGCGCGCTTCGGCATCCGCGTCATGACCATCGCGCCCGGCATTTTCGAGACGCCGATGATGGCCGGCATGACCCCGGAAGTCCGTGATTCCCTGGCGGCCGGCGTGCCATTCCCGCCACGCCTGGGCAAACCCGCCGAATACGCCGCGCTGGTTCGGCACATCATTGAAAACAGCATGCTCAATGGCGAGGTGATCCGTCTTGACGGTGCCTTGCGTATGGCAGCCAAATAAGGAGGATTTTCCATGACCGATCCCATCGTGATTGTCAGCGCCGTGCGCACGCCCATGGGTGGCTTCCAGGGCGACCTCAAGGGCCTGACTGCGCCGCAGTTGGGTTCCGCCGCGATTCGTGCGGCCGTCGAACGTGCCGGTATCGCCACCGATGCCGTGGATGAAGTGTTGTTCGGCTGCGTACTCCCCGCAGGGCTCGGCCAGGCGCCAGCACGCCAGGCTGCCCTGGGCGCGGGGCTGGATAAGGCCACGCGTTGCACCACCCTCAACAAAATGTGCGGCTCAGGCATGGAAGCCGCGATCCTGGCCCATGATTCGCTGCTGGCCGGCAGCGTCGACGTGGTGATTGCCGGTGGCATGGAAAGCATGTCCAACGCGCCGTACCTGCTCGACCGCGCCCGCAGCGGCTACCGCATGGGCCACGGCAAGGTGCTGGACCACATGTTCCTCGACGGATTGGAGGATGCCTACGACAAAGGCCGCCTGATGGGCACCTTTGCCGAGGACTGCGCCCTGCACAACGGTTTTACCCGCGAGGCCCAGGACGCGTTCGCCATCGCGTCCCTGACCCGCGCGCAGGAAGCGATCTCCCACGGCCATTTTGCCGCCGAGATTGTCCCGGTACAGGTCACCGTGGGCAAAGAACAGAAAACCATCCTGCATGACGAACAACCGCCCAAGGCCAAGCTGGACAAGATCAGCAGCCTGAAACCGGCGTTCCGTGAAGGCGGAACGGTGACGGCGGCCAACTCCAGTTCGATTTCCGATGGCGCGGCGGCCTTGCTGCTGATGCGTCAGTCCGAGGCTGAGAAGCGTGGTCTCAAGCCCTTGGCCGTGATTCATGGGCATGCGGCGTTTGCCGATGAACCGGGGTTGTTCCCGGTGGCGCCGGTGGGCGCTATCCGCAAGCTGATGACCAAGACCGGTTGGAACCTGGATGAAGTGGATCTGTTCGAGATCAACGAAGCCTTTGCCGTGGTCAGCCTGGTGACCATGAGCAAGCTGGAAATCCCCCACGGCAAGGTCAATATCCACGGCGGCGCCTGTGCCCTGGGCCACCCGATCGGTGCGTCCGGTGCGCGGATCCTGGTGACGCTGCTGTCGGCCCTGCGCCAGAACGGCCTCAAGCGTGGCGTCGCCGCCATCTGTATCGGCGGTGGTGAAGCCACGGCCATGGCTGTTGAATGCCTGTACTAAGGACTGACCATGCTGCCCAATGACGAACAACTGCAAATCAGCGACGCCGCCCGGCAATTTGCCCAGGAGCGCCTGAAACCCTTTGCCGCCGAATGGGACCGCGAGCATCGCTTTCCCAAGGAAGCCATTGGTGAAATGGCCGAGCTGGGCTTCTTCGGCATGCTGGTGCCGGAACAGTGGGGCGGTTGCGACACCGGCTACCTGGCCTACGCCATGGCCCTGGAAGAAATCGCCGCCGGTGACGGCGCCTGCTCCACCATCATGAGCGTGCACAACTCGGTAGGCTGCGTGCCGATCCTCACGTTCGGCAACGATCAGCAAAAAGAACAGTTCCTCAAACCCCTGGCCAGCGGCGCCATGCTCGGCGCCTTCGCGCTGACCGAACCCCAGGCCGGTTCCGACGCCAGCAGCCTGAAAACCTGCGCGCGCCTGGACGGTGATCATTACGTACTCAATGGCTGCAAGCAGTTCATCACCTCCGGGCAGAACGCCGGGGTGGTGATTGTATTTGCGGTGACCGACCCTGCGGCGGGTAAGCGCGGGATCAGCGCATTCATCGTACCGACCGATTCGCCGGGCTACAGCGTGGCGCGGGTCGAAGACAAGCTCGGCCAGCATGCGTCGGATACGTGCCAGATTCTGTTTGAAGACGTGAAGGTGCCGGTCGCCAACCGTCTCGGGGAGGAGGGCGAAGGCTACAAGATTGCCTTGGCCAACCTCGAAGGCGGCCGCGTGGGCATCGCCTCGCAAGCGGTGGGCATGGCCCGCGCCGCCTTTGAAGCGGCCCGCGACTATGCCCGCGAGCGTGAAAGCTTCGGCAAGCCGATCATTGAACATCAGGCCGTGGCCTTCCGCCTGGCGGACATGGCCACGCAAATCGCGGTCGCCCGGCAGATGGTGCATTACGCGGCTGCGCTGCGTGACAGCGGCAAGCCAGCCTTGGTAGAAGCCTCGATGGCCAAGCTGTTCGCCTCGGAAATGGCCGAGAAAGTCTGTTCGGCCGCCTTGCAAACCCTGGGCGGTTACGGTTACCTGAGCGACTTCCCCCTGGAGCGGATCTACCGCGACGTGCGGGTCTGCCAGATTTACGAAGGCACCAGCGATATCCAGCGCATGGTCATCTCACGCAATCTCTAAGGAGCCGATACATGAGTTACGAAACCATTTTGCTCGACGTCCAAGGCCGCGTCGGGCTGATTACCCTCAATCGCCCACAAGCCTTGAACGCCCTCAATGCGCAACTGGTCAGCGAATTGAACCAGGCGCTGGATGGCCTGGAAGCCAACCCGGAAATCGGCTGCATTGTGCTGACGGGCTCCAAGAAAGCCTTCGCCGCCGGTGCCGACATCAAGGAAATGGCCGAGCTGACCTACCCGCAGATCTACCTTGATGACCTGTTCAGCGACAGTGACCGCGTGGCCAACCGCCGCAAGCCGATCATCGCCGCCGTGAATGGCTTCGCCCTCGGTGGCGGCTGTGAGCTGGCGCTGATGTGCGACTTCATCCTGGCCGGCGACAGCGCCAAGTTCGGCCAGCCGGAAATCAATCTCGGCGTACTGCCGGGTATGGGCGGCACCCAGCGCCTGACCCGCGCCGTGGGCAAGGCCAAGGCCATGGAAATGTGCCTGACCGGGCGTTTTATCGACGCCGTAGAAGCGGAGCGCTGCGGGATTGTCGCGCGGATCGTGCCCGCCGATGAACTGCTGGAAGAAGCACTGAAAGTCGCCACCCTGATCGCCGGCAAGTCGGTGCCGATCAGCATGATGGTCAAGGAAAGCGTGAACCGTGCGTTTGAAGTGAGCCTGTCGGAAGGCGTACGTTTTGAGCGCCGGGTGTTCCATGCGGCGTTTGCGACGCAGGATCAGAAGGAAGGCATGGCGGCGTTTGTGGCCAAGCGTGCGCCGGAGTTTAAAGACAAGTAAGCGCATGTAGGAGCTGGCTTGTGTGGGAGCTGGCTTGCCTGCGATGCAGGCACCTCGGCGGTGCTGCTATCGCAGGCAAGCCAGCTCCCACCTTTGTTGTGTAGCGTGTCAGTTACAGCTGATAATTTTTCAGTTCGCGAGCAATCACCATCCGCTGAATCTCGCTGGTCCCCTCATAAATCTGCGTGATCCGTGCATCCCGGTAGTAACGCTCCACCGGATAATCCTCCAGATAGCCGTACCCACCATGAATCTGCATCGCTGACGAGCAGACTTTCTCGGCCATTTCCGAGGCAAACAGCTTGGCCTGGGAAGCTTCCGACAAACACGGTTTGCCGGCACTGCGCAGTCGCGCGGCATGCAGGATCAACAAGCGCGCGGCATTCAGTTGGGTCTGCATGTCGGCCAGCAAGTTGGCCACACTCTGGTGTTCGATGATCGCCTTGTTGAACTGCACGCGATCACGCGCATACGCCAATGCTGCCTCAAACGCGGCACGGGCGATGCCCAGCGCCTGGGCGGCAATGCCGATGCGTCCACCTTCCAGGTTGGAGAGGGCAATCGCCAGGCCTTTTCCGCGCTCACCCAACAGGTTGGCCTCGGGCACTGTGCATTGGTTGAGGGTGACGGCGCAGGTGTCGGACGCGCGGATGCCCATCTTGTGTTCGGTGCGGTCCACCACGAAGCCCGGTGTTGCGGTGGGCACCAGAAACGCCGAGAGGCCTTTTTTGCCCAGTTCTGGGTCGGTCACGGCAAACACGATCGCCAGTTTGGCGCGCTTGCCGTTGCTGACGAATTGCTTGGCGCCGGTGATCACCCACTGGCCATCGCGCAGCTCGGCGCGGGTGCGCAGGTTGTGGGCTTCGGAACCCGCTTGGGGTTCGGTGAGGCAGAAGCAGCCAATCGCCTGGCCGCTGGCGAGGTCCGCCAACCATGTCTGCTTTTGCGCTTCTGTGCCGTAGTTGAGGATCGGCCCGCAACCCACTGAATTATGGATGCTCATCAGCGCGCCCGTGGCGCCGTCGCCGGCAGAAATCTCCTCCACGGCGAGGGCGTAGGCGACGTAATCGACATAGGTGCCGCCCCATTCTTCCGGCACCACCATGCCCAGCAGGCCGAGTTCGCCCATCTTGGCGACCAGGGCATCGTCGATCCAGCCCGCTTTTTCCCACGCTTGGGCGTAGGGCGCGATTTCGCCACGGGCAAAGTCGCGCGCCATGTCGCGAATCATCACTTGTTCTTCAGTGTATTCAATGTCTTGCATGGCTTAATTCGCAACCTTCTCGAAGTGATGAAAGAAGCTTTCTACATGGCTGAGGGCCAGACCATGCAGGGTGGGTGGGTTCCAGCGCGGGGCTTTGTCCTTGTCGATGATCAGGGCGCGCACGCCTTCGATCAGGTCGCCACGTTCGAACCATTGGCGGTCCAGGTGCAATTCCAGGGCAAAACATTGCTCAAGGGGCAGGCGGCGACCACGGCGTAGCATTTCGAGGGTGACGGCCATGGCCAGGGGAGAGCGCGTCTGCATCAGGTTGGCGGTGGTCAGTGCCCATTCGTGGCTGTCGCCGACGGTGACTTGCTGTAGCTGCTCGACGATGCTCGGGACATCCGGCAGCGCGAAGAAATGGTCGATGGCCGTGCGCAAGGCGGCCAGCGGTGCGTCGGGGAGTTGCTGCACGGCCAGCTTGGCGAGCACGCCTTGCAGGTCCTTGAGCGGCGAGTCGTGCCACTGAAGGCGGTCAAGCTTCTGGTCCAGATCGGCCAGCTTGGTGCTTTCCAGATACCAATCCGCCAAACCGCAGTAGAGCGCGTCGGCTGCGCGGATCTGCACCCCGGTGACGCCCAGGTAAATCCCCAGCTCACCCGGAATGCGCGGCAGGAAGTAACTGCCGCCCACATCAGGGAAGTAACCGATGGCCACTTCCGGCATCGCCAGGCGGCTGCGCTCGGTGACCACGCGCAAGTCAGCGCCTTGCACCAGGCCCATGCCGCCGCCCAGGACAAATCCATCCATGAGTGCCAGTACCGGTTTGCGGTAATGGTGGATGGCCAGATCCAGTGCGTATTCCTCGACGAAAAAGTCCTGATGCAGCGTATCGCCGTTCTTGAAGCTGTCGTACAGCGAACGGATATCGCCTCCGGCACAGAAGGCCTTTTCGCCGGCGCCGCGCAGGACCACGGCGTACACTTGCGGGTCATCGGCCCAGGCCTGCAGTTGGGACGTCAGGCTGCGCACCATGTTCAGGGTAATGGCGTTCAAGCCAGCGGGGCGATTGAGGGTGAGGTGGCCGATATGGTTACGGACCTCGGCGAGGACTTCGTCCTGAAGTGTTTCTGCGTGGCTTGCCTCGGATGAAACCTGAGCAGTCATCGATAACTCCCTGCTTTTATTGTTCTTTATCAAGATGTTCGCGGACGAACCTTCTTGTGATCGTACCAGTGCAAATTTCCCCAGTACAACCGTGAATCCTGCAGGTCGTTTTTGCATTTATGCAGGGGGGTACGATGGGCTCAAGGCACCCGGCTGGCCAGGACTTCACCAATGCTGCGGCGTCGCGCGTGGGTTTCTGCGGCGTGGATCAATTGTTCCAGCTCCGTGGGCTCCACATCGTAGAACTGCTCCATGTCGGCCAGCGCCAGCTTCAAATCGGCGGCAGTAATGGCGGGGTTTTGAGCGGCATCAGAGTTATTCAAGGGAAACGTTGGTGCTTCAGCGGCGCCTTTGGGATACCGCGTGCGAGTGGCGTTGTTGTAAGCCAGCGCACAGGCCAGCAGCGCGCCAGCCCCGAGCAAGACCGCGCCCAACTCATACCAACCGAGGGCGGCGGAGGCGGGGTCGGCCAATACCAGCGTCATGGCCAAGCCGCCGGCCGGCGGATGCAGGCAGCGCAGCCAGCACATCAGCACCACGGTCATTCCCGCCGCCAGGCAGGCACCTCCCAATGAAGGGCCCAGGACGCGAGCCACCAGCAGCGCCACGACACCCGCACACAGGTAGCTGCCGATAATTGACCAGGGTTGCGCCAGGGCGCCGGACGAAACAGCGAACAACAGCACCGCCGAAGCCCCGAGCGGGCCCAGCAGGTGCAGCGCCACCTCCATCCCAAACACTTGTGAGCACAGCCAGACACTGAACAGTGTGCCCAGGGCCATGCCGATGGCGGCACGGCTCCATTCGGTGGGGCGGGTGTTGATAGCAGCGGGGAACCAGCGAGCGAGCATTGAAAGTGGATCCATAAACAGCGGGCAAAAAAAAAGACTTGTCTGGTTGCCCGGAAAAGCCCTTTGAAAGTTCCAACATTTGGGGGAAGGAACGCATGCAGTGTGCCGCCCCGGAGAACAGGGCGCCAATGCATATTAATGAAGGTTGAGTGCAAAAAAAATGAAGTTGATCCTCAGGGTTGTGGGCTTTTTTCCAGATGCAGCAGCACGTAAGGGTTGCGATCAAACTCGCCGGCCAAGGTCGGCGTGATGGAACGCAAGCGTGGGTCCGTCAAGCCTTCATAATCCGCCTCGCTCATCACCAGCCACGCGGGCCCCTGGAGGGGCTTGAGGTCGGCCGCCTGCTGAGTGAACAACGGCACCTGGTCGCAATCGAGGTTGACCATGTACTTGATGGCCTTGGCGTCTTTGCCCAAGCCGTGCAACACCACCGGTGCCTTTTGCTGCATCACCTGTTCATGCACTTGCAAAGTAAAGGTGCGGGTGTCGTAGACACTGCGCTCCAGCGGTTCGACCACCATAATGTAGGTGGTCCATACGGCCAGTACCGCCGCAAACGCCGGTCCGACCGTACGCAGTTGTGTCTTGAGCAGCGCCAGCAGTGCCACGACTTGCAACCCACCCAGCACACCGAATACCCAGCCCAGATGGCTCAACTGTTCCGGATAGCGCGGCCGTGCGAACAGCAACCCGGCGATCAACAGTGTCGGCAACAACGTCCAGATACCCAGCATCAATCCGCGCAACCCGGCAAACAATCGCCCATGTGCAACCTGGAACGGATACGCCGCAATCATCGCCGCCATGGGCAGCATCGGCAGCACATAGCGCGCCTTCTTCGCCTGGGGAATCGACAAGCCCAGCATCACCAGCAACCCGGCGGCCGCGCAGTACCACACCAACTGCAACGCCGGCCCAGGCGCCCGGCGCCCGCTGATCAGCATGGCCAACAGCACCAGCACAGCCATCGGATACGCCAGGGCATAGTTGCCCAGGGAACTGGTGAAGTAATACAGCACGCCGCTGGAACCTTCGCTGCCGTCCATGCGCCCGAGGAATTGCATGCGGATCACGTCCTGCATGAACGGCTCGCCGCCACTCAGCTTGGCCATCAGCAACAGCAGGCCGACACAGGCCACCAACAACGCCAGCGCAAGCAAGCCGAAGCTGAACAGTTGCCGCCATTGGCGGTTGATCAGGTAATAGCTGCACAACACGCCCGTGGGAATGACCAAGCCGATCGGCCCGCGCACGGCAAAGCCGATAATCAGCAGCAGGTACAGCCAATGCAGGCGTTTACCGGCGCCAAAGTGATCGTGGGCATACCCTAGGTAAAACACCGCCAAGGCGATGGCGGCCAACATCTGGTCGAGGGACACCGCGCGGGTTTCGCTGATGAAGGTGCTGCTCAGCAACAGGATCGCAATGCTCAGCAAGCCCCAACGCTGGGAGTAGGGCGCGGTCAGGCGATACACCAGGGTAACGATCACCGCCGAGGCCATCGCCGTTGGCAACCAGGCTGTAAGGCTGGTGACCTGGCCCAGCGGCAAGGACAACAACCACGTCAGCAGCGTCGACGTGGCCAGGTAATCCGCATAAGGCTGGCCGTAGGTGGTCGGGAAGAATCCCGGTCCATGGCGCAGCATCTCCTGGGCGAACAGCACGAAGCGGGAATCGAAGCCGATAATCGCCTGGTGCCAACTGCCGGCGATGAACAGCAACAACGCCAGCAATCCCAAACCGAGGGATTGGCGGCGGATCGTTGGGGTTAACAGGGGCGGTCGATCTTTGTTCACGTCTCAGGCTTCCACGACCTGCGGCAACCACTGCTGCTGCGGAATCGGCAACTGGCAGGAGTCGCCACGGCCGATCGGGTAGTACTGGAAGCCTTTGCGCGCCAGGCGCTCGCCGTCGTAGAGGTTGCGACCGTCGAAGATCACCGGGGTTTTCAGGCGCTGGTGGATCAGATCGAAGTCCGGCGCCTTGAACTGCTGCCATTCGGTGCAGACGATCAGCGCATCGGCGCCACCCAGGGTGGATTCCGGGGTGCCCATCAGCATCAGCCGTGGATCATCGCCGTAGATACGCTGGGTTTCCTGCATGGCTTCGGGGTCGAACGCACGCACGTTGGCGCCGGCGGCCCACAAGGCTTCCATCAGTACGCGGCTCGGCGCATCGCGCATGTCGTCGGTGTTCGGCTTGAACGCCAGGCCCCACAGGGCAAAGGTCTTGCCGCGCAGGTCGCCCTTGAAGAACGCGTTGATGCGTTCGAACAGCTTGCTCTTCTGGCGCTGGTTGATGGCTTCCACCGCTTCCAACAGGTCGCTGGAGCAGTTGGCTTGTTTGGCGCTGTGGATCAGGGCACGCATGTCCTTGGGGAAGCACGAGCCGCCATAACCGCAGCCGGGGTAGATGAAGTGGTAGCCGATACGCGAGTCGGCGCCGATGCCCAGGCGTACGGCTTCAATGTCCGCGCCCAGGTGTTCGGCCAGCTCGGCGATCTGGTTGATGAAGCTGATCTTGGTCGCCAGCATGCAGTTGGCGGCGTATTTGGTCAGCTCGGCGCTGCGCAGGTCCATGAAGATGATACGGTCATGGTTGCGGTTGAACGGGGCGTACAGGTCGCGCATCACCTCGCGCACTTCTTCGCGCTCGCAGCCGATGATGATGCGGTCCGGGCGGCGGCAGTCGGCCACGGCCGAGCCTTCCTTGAGGAATTCCGGGTTGGAGACGATATCGAACTCCAGGTGACGACCCGCCAGGTGCAGGGCTTTTTCGATATGCGCGCGCAGGGTGTCGCCGGTACCGACAGGCACAGTGGATTTTTCCACCAGGATCACCGGCTCCTTGCGATGACGAGCGACGGCATCGCCCACCGACAGCACGTACTTCAGGTCCGCCGAGCCGTCTTCATCCGAAGGCGTGCCCACGGCGATAAACAGCACTTCGCCGTGTTCGACCGCGAGCTTCTCGTCATAAGTAAAGTGCAGTCGCCCGCTTTCCAGGTTTTCCTTGACCATCGCCGCCAGCCCCGGCTCGAAGATCGTCACATGGCCTTTCTGCAAAGATTCGACCTTGTTTTTGTCAACGTCCATGCAGATGACATCGTGACCGACTTCGGCCAATACGGTGGCCTGCACCAGACCGACGTAACCACTACCAAATACACTGATTTTCATGGGGCATTCCTGGGACTTGTAGCGCTAGCACGACGAGAGTTGATAACCAGCACACCGAGGATGACCAAGGCCACCCCCAGGGTTTTTGAAACGGAAAAATGTTCGTTGAACACCGGCAGGCTGGCCGCCAGCAGGTACACCAGCGCGTAGCTGATGCTCAACAGTGAGTAGGCGCGGCCCAGCGGCAGGTGCTTGAGCGCACCGAGCCAGCAGAGCATCGACAGCGCGTAGGCGAGGATCGCCAGGCTCACCACGCCGAGGGCGCCAAGATCGATCTGTGCACTGAGCCATTCGTTGGGCAGCGGCAAGCGCGTCATGCTCCAGCGCATGCCCAACTGGGCAGCACTGACCAGGCCGACACTGCCCAGGGCCAGGGCAAAACCTTGGACCCGGCTCATACGTGACGCCCCAACAACACGACACCACCGATCACCAGCGCCACGCCCAGCCAATGACGGCTGTCGATGGGCTCATGAAAGACAAACCGCGCCACCAGGGTGACCAGCACAAAGTTCAGGCTGAGCATGGGGTAGGCGATGCCCACTTCCAGGCGCTGCAACACCAGCAGCCACACCAGCAGGCCGAGGCCCAAGCACATCAGCGCCGACCACAGCCACGGCGAACGCAGCTTCAGCGCCCAGCCCTGGGGCACATCGCGCCAGCTTTCCACGGCGAATTTCTGCGACACCTGGCCCATGCAGGTCAGCAGGCACGCGGCCAATAACAGCAGCAGGGTGATCACGGCGTCACCTGCGGGAAGATCAGGATCACGATATTGCCTTGCTCATAGCGCTTGCCGTCATTGGGCAGCAGCGCCACTTCAGCGATTTCATCGTCACCTTTGACGCGCATCACCACGCCGACCGGGCCTTTTTTACGCGCCTCGCTCATCCACTGCTGGACTTGAGTGATGTCAATCTTGTGGTGCGTGGCGTCCGGGTAGGCCAGGCCGTATTTGACTTCGCCGACGGTGTTGTAGAGCGTCACGTCCGGGCGTGCCAGGCGCCAAGACAAGGCCGACGCCGCGCCGAGGTCGTTGCTCAGCAGGGCCGTGGCTGGCTGCAGTTCCTGCAGGTGGTCGATGATGAATTGGTCAGGTGTCTTGTTGTAGACCACCGAATGCGGCAATGCGGCTGGCAACAAGGCCACCATCAGCCAACTGCCGAGTACCGGCGCGGCCCACAGACGTAGCGGTCGCGCAGCCTGCAGCAGGTTGACCAGGATCCAGGCGAACAGAAAGGTGAACACCAACACCAGGCTGAGGGTTTCCTGGCCGTGCTCGTATACTGGCTTCTTCAGTTGCACCCAGGTCAGCGCCAGCAAGGCCACCACGCCGATGACCAGGTTCAGCCAACCGTTGATGCGCAATGCACGGCTACGGCCCTGGGCCAGTTTGTCGGCCAGGGTGTTGCCCATCAACAACGCCAACGGCAGCAGGCATGGCACGATGTACGAGGGCAGCTTGCCCTTGGCCAGGCTGAAGAACGCCAGGGGCATCAGCAGCCACAGCAACACAAAACCGATCTTTGCGCTGCGCTTGTCTTGCCAGGCCTGTTTGAGCGTGGACGGCAACAACGCCACCCACGGCAGGCAGAACGCAACCAGCAGCGGCAGGTAATACCAGAACGGCTCGGCGTGCTGCGCATCGTCGCCGGCAAAGCGCTGGATATGCTCGTGCCAGAAGAAGAAGTTCCAGTAGTCGGGCTCTTGCAGGTGCACGGCCAGCGCCCACGGCAGGCTGACGACAATTGCTACAACCACAGCGACCAGGCCATAACCCAGCAGCTCGCGGAAACGCTTTTGCCAGATCGCATAGGGCAGCGCGATCAATACGGGGAGCAGCCACGCCAGGAAACCCTTGGTCATAAAGCCCATGCCGCAGGCAAACCCCAACAGCGCCCAGGCACCGAGTCGCCCATTGCGGGTGGTGCTGTCGAAGCAAAACCACAAGGCCACACCGGTCAGGTTGACCCAGAACGTGAACTGCGGATCGAGGTTGGCATAACCGCCCAGGGCCGCCACGCTGACAAAACTCATGTACAGCACGGTGCTGATCAGGCTTTTTTGCGGGTCATTCCATAGCCGGCGTGACACCAGGTACACCAGCACAATGCTCAAGCCAGTGCTCAAGGCCGACGCAAAGCGCACACCGAACAGGTTCTGCCCGAAGATCGCCTGGCCCAGCGCGATCATCCAGTAGCCCGCGGCGGGTTTTTCGAAGTAGCGGATGCCCATGAAGTGCGGCGACGCCCACTTGCCGGTCAGCAGCATTTCCTGGCTGATCTGCGCGTAGCGCGTTTCGTCCGGAATCCACAGGCCATGGGTGGCCAGTGGCAACAGGTAAAACACGCCAAACGCCAACAGGAGCAGGGGCAGGGCCCAACGGCGGATCATGCCTGTTGCACTCCGAGCCAACCCTCGCGGCCGGGCAAGGCGCCGCGCACCAGCTGTTGCTGGGGCAGGGTGGTCAGGTCCGCCGGCAGCAAGTCGCCCAGCGGTTTGAAGTCGATGCCGCGCTGCCCTGCCTGGGCGAGCAACTGGCGAAAATCATTGGCCATCAGAATCCCTTCTACTTCTGCGTGGATCGTATAGACGTTGAGCTTCGACGCGGCAAAGCGGTCGAGGATGAACGTGTTGAAGTCTTTGGCAGCCACCACCGGCCCGACGACTTCGTCGAAGGTCGGCAGGTCCACCGGAATTTGTGGGGTGCCCGCACTGCCATCGGCCAACGTGGGACGAAACAGGCTGGTGCCCCGGCAATCACTGTTGTAGCGGAAATTGAAGGCTTGCTTGGCTTGCACCACGCGCTCGTCGGCACGCCAACCGGCGGCGGCCGAACAGTCGATGCGCTCGCCGAGAATGTCATTCAAGGTGTCGACGCCACGGCGGATCTGTTCGATCAGCTGTGCCTCGCTCCAGCGCCCGGTGTTGGCCTGCCAGCCGTGGTGGTCCCACGCATGCAGGCCCACCTCATGCCCGGCGGCCTTGGCCTGGCGCATCAGATGCCCCAGGTCACGACCAATCGGCTTGCCTGGCCAGGCGGTGCCGGCCAGCAAGATATCCAGGCCATACAGCCCGACGGCGTTGGAACGCAGCATCTTCCACAGGAACTGCGGGCGGATCAGGCGCCACAGGTGGCGCCCCATATTGTCCGGCCCGACACTGAAGAAGAACGTCGCTTTTACCCCCGCTTCATCCAGGGACTCAAGCAACCGTGGCACACCTTCACGGGTGCCGCGGTAGGTGTCGACGTCGATTCGCAAGCCTGCCTGCATTACTTCTTGTCCGCTATTTCGAGCATGGCTTCACGCAGGAAGAAGTCCAGCGTGTTGCCGATGGTTTCGCTCATTTCCACGGTCGGCTCCCAGTTCAGCAGGCGCTTGGCGTTTTCGATGCTTGGCTTGCGGTGGGCCACATCCTGGTAACCGGTGCCGTAGAACGCCTTGCTCTCGACATCGCGGAAACCGGCGAACGGCGGGAAGTTGCCACGCAGCGGGTGCGCTTCGAACTGACGCAGCAGCTCTTCACCCAGTTGACGGATGCTGGCTTCGTTCTCCGGGTTGCCGATGTTGATGATCTGGCCATTGCACGCGTCGTTGTCGTTATCAATGATGCGCGCCAGGGCTTCGATACCGTCAGCGATGTCGGTGAAGCAACGCTTCTGCTCGCCACCGTCGAACAGGCGGATCGGCGTGCCTTCCACCAGGTTCAGGATCAACTGGGTGATCGCACGGGAGCTGCCGATACGCGCCGAATCCAGGCGGTCGAGGCGCGGGCCCATCCAGTTGAAGGGACGGAACAGCGTGAAGTTCAGGCCTTTGGCGCCGTAGGCCCAGATCACACGGTCCAGCAGTTGCTTGGAGACCGAGTAGATCCAGCGTTGCTTGTTGACCGGGCCGACCACCAGGTTGGAGGTGTCTTCGTCGAAGTACTGGTCCTGGCACATGCCATAGACTTCAGAGGTCGACGGGAAGATCACGCGCTTGTTGTACTTGACGCAGTAGCGCACCAGCTTGAGGTTTTCTTCGAAGTCCAACTCGAACACGCGCAGCGGGTTGCGGGTGTACTCGATCGGGGTGGCGATGGCCACCAGCGGCAGGACCACGTCGCACTTCTTGATGTGGTACTCGATCCACTCGGTGTGGATGCTGATGTCGCCTTCCACGTAATGGAAGTTCGGGTGGCTGCGCAGGCGCTCGATGGCGTCGGAGCCGATGTCCAGGCCGTAGACTTCGTAGCGGTCGTCACGCAGCAGGCGCTCGGACAGGTGGTTACCGATAAAGCCGTTCACGCCGAGGATCAGCACGCGAGTACGGCGTGGCTTGCGGCCAGACTCGGCACCACGCAGCACGGAACCGTCGACCAGGCCCAATTCGTTGGCCAGGGACGGGCCGGCCAGGTACAGGCCGTTGTCGTTGCGCTGGCCGAACTTGACCACCAGGGAGTCTTCACCGCAGGCAATGCGCAGCGGGTTGACGCTGATCACACGGCCCGGCGCGAGGCCTTCGTTGCCCTTGACCACTTCGGCTTGCCACACGATCAGCTTGTGCTCGCCCACCGCGCAGAAAGCGCCTGGATAGGGTTGAGTCACCGCGCGCACCAGGTTGAACAGTTCTTCAGCCGGCTTTTTCCACTCCAGCTTGCCATCGGCAGCGGTGCGGCGGCCGAAGTAGGTGGCCTGGCTTTCGTCCTGGACGGTTTCAGCCAATTTGCCTTGGGCCAGTTGCGGCAGGGCATCGCGCAGCAGGTTGCTGGCGGCCTCGCGCAGTTTGGCGTGCAGGGTCAGGCCGGTATCCGAGCGGTCGATCACGACTTTCTGCTGGGCCAGGATTGCGCCAGCATCGGCACGCTTGACCATGCGGTGCAGGGTCACGCCGGTTTCGGTTTCGCCGTTGACCAGCACCCAGTTGGCCGGGGCGCGGCCGCGGTATTTGGGCAGCAGCGAGCCGTGCAGGTTGAACGCGCCTTTGCGGGCGGTAGCCAGCAGGGGCTCACTCAGCAGGTTGCGGTAGTAGAACGAGAAAATGTAGTCCGGGTTCAGCTTGGCGATGCGCTCGATCCACAGCGGATGGTTGGCGTCTTCCGGCGCGTGCACCGGAATGCCATTGCGTGCGCACAGTTGGGCAACGGAACCGTAGAAGTTGTTTTCCTTCGGGTCGTCGGCATGGGTGAACACAGCAGCAATTTCGTAACCGGTGTTGAGCAGCGCTTCAATGCCTGCACAACCAATATCGTGGTACGCGAATACAACAGCTTTTGAACTCATGTTTAGACCTGATCAGCAGAAGTAGAGGTATGGGAAGACACCAGGCCGTCAACGACGACCACGGGAGCCGGTGCTGCCGGTTGGTTGCGCAGCACTTTTTCGATAAAGAAGCGTGGGCGGGCGCGCACATCGCTGTACATGCGGCCCAGGTATTCACCCAAGAGGCCCATGCCGATGAACTGGCCGCCGGTGAATACGAACAGCACCGCAAACAGCACGAACATCCCTTCGCCGGCCCATTCGGCACCAAAGGCCAGGCGCAGGACGATCAACGCAATGGCAAACAGCATGCCCAGCGCCGCCAGGCTGAAGCCGACGATGGACAGCAGGCGCAGCGGGGTGGTGGTCATGCACGTCAGCAAGTCGAACATCAGGCTGATCAGGCGCATGGCGCTGTATTTGGACTCACCGTGTTCACGCTCGGCGTGGTGCACCAGGATCTCGGTGGTGTGGCGGGCAAAGCCGTTGGCCAGGATCGGGATAAAGGTGCTGCGCTCGCGGCAGGCCAGCATCGCGTCGACGATGGTGCGGCGGTAGGCGCGCAGCATGCAGCCGTAGTCGGTCATGGCCACGCCAGTAGAGCGCTGCACGGCCAGGTTGATCAGGCGCGAAGGCCAGCGGCGGAAGGCCGAGTCCTGGCGATTATTGCGCACAGTGGCGACCACGTCGTAGCCGAGGGCAGCTTGTTCCACCAGGCGCGGGATTTCTTCGGGCGGGTTCTGCAGGTCGGCGTCGAGGGTGATCACCACTTCGCCCCGGCACTGCTCGAAACCGGCCATGATCGCCGCATGCTGGCCATAGTTGCGGTTGAGGATCACCGCGACCACGTTGCTGCCGTCTTCAGCAGCGGCGTCTTCCAGCAGTTGGGCCGAATTGTCGCGACTACCGTCATCCACCAGGATGATTTCGTATTCGTAGGCCAGTTGCTTGCAGGCTGCAGTGGTGCGGCGCAGCAATTCAGGCAGGCTCTCTTGTTCGTTGTAGACCGGGATAACGATCGACACGCAATGAATAGGGTAGGGTTTCAAAGATTCATGACCTCGGGGTTAGAGCAACTTGGAGCATGGAAACAGCAGCAATCATTAGGCGAAAGTCCAGGCCGCAGGCTAAAAAGCGGAACCAAAGGTGAAGCGTAATCAAGAGGTTAGACGATATAGCGCGGTTTGCTATGAAGTGCTGTGTTTAAGATTAAGCGTAAAAATGTGGAACAGATATGAAAGGCAGATGAAAAACTCGTTTATTTGACAGGTAGACAGCTAGGGTTCAGCTAGGCAACTAACGCTTAGTTGGCAGGCGAAATAGGAACGGTTCGGCGTGCGTTTGGTTCAACTTGAACGCGCGACCTCGGCCACCCCATTTAGTGAAGAATCTTCTCTGCAATACGCCCCAAGTGCCGGTAAAGTAAGCCGTCTCTTGCCAGGGTGATCGGATGAATAGCGTGCAGCGTTTACGGGGCCAGTTGCGGCCAGTGTTGATGGGTTTGTTGATGAGCGTGGCGTGGGTCAGCACCGTACAGGCCGACGACGGGGTCGCGCTCACGAGCATTGACCAGGTGCCGGACGGTGTCGAGGTGCGTGGCAAGCAGATCGCCGCCTACACCTGGGACGACAAACAAGGCAAGAACCTGCTGGTGCTTGCCGAGCAGGTCAGCGAGCGTGACGACGACGGTACTCAGTCGGCGTTTGTGTACGCGGCCCAGTACCTGATCGATGGCAACCGCCCCAAGCGCGTATGGATGCTCTACGACGATGTGCAGCATTGCGAGTTCGACGCCTCGCTGCGCTTTGACCGGGCTGCAACCAAGGTCACTGACCTGACTGGCGATGGCATCACCCAGGCCACCGTGGGCTATTCGCGCACCTGCACCAGTGATGTCAGCCCTAACGAATTCAAGCTGATCATGCATGTCGGCAAGTCGCAGAAGTACCGTCTGCGCGGTGTCGACCGGGTCGGCGCGGCCTGGTGGGACGAAGAGGCCGGCGCCTTGCGTGGCATGCCATTACCCAAGGATTGCAGCGTGGCCGGGCAGCAAGCGTTGGTCAGCCAGTACAAGGAGCAGGGCACCGAGTTGCCATTGCCCGGTTGCTACGGCGACGAAAAGGATTTTGCCAAGGCCCCCGACGCCTACCTTACGTTCATGCGCCAGCACTGGTTCGCGCTGATGCAGAAGCAGGACAGCGACTGGAGCCAGACCCAAGTCCAGCCGCAGGACGCTACCGAAGATGACGACACGGCCCCGTGATTTTGTGCCAGGGCCGCTCCTGGGTTAGACTCAGCCTTCGCCAATTCACTAAATACCTCGATTAATCAAAGGCTTGTTCGAGGTATTTAAGCCAAAGGCTGACATAACTTGACTGAGTCTATCCGCAACCCGCTGACCCTTTACCTCACCCGCCTGGCACCCTCCAGCCAACTGACCATGCGCTACGTGCTGCAAGACGCGGCCGACCGCCTGGGCTTTGAGGACATCAACCTCGACGACATCGACTGGCACCTGCTGCAACCCGAGCACGTGATTGCCCTGGTCGCCGCCTTGCGTGAGGACGGCTATGCGCCGAACACCTCATCGTTGTACGTCAACGCGGTACGCGGTGTGATGAATGAAGCCTGGCGCCTGAACCTGATCAGCCAGGAACACCTGCTGCGCATGCGCACCGTCAAGGCTGCACCGGGCACGCGCCTGAGCCAGGGCCGCAACCTGCGGCGCAGTCTGATCCGCGAAATGATGGAAGTCTGCGCCGCCGACCCACGCCCGCAAGGTCTGCGGGACGCAGCGGTGATCGGCATTCTCTACGGTTCCGGCATGCGCAAGTCGGAGTCGGTCAACCTCGACCTCGCGCAGATCAACTTCGAAGAACGCAGCCTGCGGGTGATCGGCAAGGGCAACAAAGAGCTGATCAAGTATGCGCCGGACTGGGCGTTTACCAAGTTGCAGGCGTGGCTGGCGTTTCGCCGCGAGCAGCTCAAGGAAGGCGAGCAGGATGACAACTTCCTGTTCAATCGCATCCGCCGCGGCAGCCATATCACCCGCGAACGCATCACCAAGCACGCGATCTACTACATCGCTCGCCAGCGTGGCGAGCAAGTGGGGGTAAAGATCATGCCCCACGACTTCCGCCGCTCGTTCATCACGCGGGTGATTGAAGAACATGACTTGTCGATTGCGCAAAAACTGGCACATCACACCAATATCCAGACCACCGCCAGCTATGACGTGCGTGACGACAATGAGCGTCGGCGCGCGGTGGATCGTTTTGATTTGTGATTTTTCGGCTCCAGGGCCTCACTTGACTTAAGGAAGATGTAACGACATGACGTTTGTGGAATTTTGGTGGTCAACCGCAGTAGCGTTGGCTGTTTGGGCCGTGCTGACGGCCTCTATCTGTATACGCGTTCGAAGCGGCAAGGTGTGGAGGCGCTCCACTGCGGCCCGACAAAACATCATTTTGGGTCTGCTACTGGTTTTGCTGTCGGCGGTTCCACCGGCATTTTTGTTGGATAAGCTCGACGATTTCAAGGCCACTCAAGATGCAGAGTCCCTAGACGCGCAAACCAAGAGCGATAAAACCAACGCGGATACTGAGAGAAAACGATGCGGGCGGGCCCTCTCAGAGGGTAAACAATGTGATGAGCCCAAACCGGGATCGGACATATCCTCGTTCAGCAAACCGCTGTATCGGACACTGGATAAATTCGTCGATGTCATTGGCCTCGTACTGGGTCTGCTGGGTGGCGCCCTGGGAGTGAACATTTTATCCGATGGTTTACTGAGAAAAGACGTTTCGCCGATGCGCCTTGTCCGTCGAGAAGTCAAAACGACGCGAACTATTGGTTTCAGCAATTGGCAGATCAAGCAGGTCACTACCAAGACCTGTACCCGCTCAAGCGAAAACGTCTGAACTTAGGAGGGCGGGGCGCTGGCCAAGTGAGCCGGTAGGCGACGCAAGGTCCACAGTGTGGTGAGCATCGCAGCGATGGCGCATAGCGCAATGCCAATCAGCATCGGCGCTGGCGTGTGATCGGCGAACACACCGATCACCGTCATGGACACGGCCGCCGTGATCATCTGGATCGCCCCGAGCAGGGCCGACGCAGAACCGGCCACGGCGCCGTGGTCCTCCAGCGACAACACGCCGGCGGCCGGCAACAGTAGACCGAGAAAACCGAAGCCGATAAACAGCAACGTCATCATCAAGGCCAGGCTGTCGACCCACAACGTCGTGACCGCCAGCACCGCCATAACCGCCGCCACAGCCACCACCGACCAACGAATCAGCGGCGCCAGGCCAAAGCGTGCGCTGAGGCGCGCGGTGAGTTGGCTCATGGCGAAAAACGACGCAGCATTCACGGCAAACCCCAGACTGAACTGCGTGGGCGTCAGGCCGTAATGTTCAATGTACACGAACGGCGCGCTGCCGATAAACACAAAGAACGTCGCCAAACCGAATCCGCACACCACCGACAAACCGATGAATACCGGGTCTCGCAGCAATGCGCCATAGCTGCTGAAGGCGTTGCCCAGGGTCTTGCCCAAGCGCCGTTCGGCGGGATGGGTTTCCGGCAGTTGCACGATGGTCATCACCAGGCACGCCACCGCAAGCACCGCCAGCACGGCAAACACTTCGCGCCAGCTCCACAACGAGATGACCAGGCTGCCAGCGAGCGGCGCAAGGATCGGCGAAACACTCATCACCAGCATCAGCAACGCCATGAGTTTCGCGGCTTCATGCCCGGTGTACAGGTCACGCACGATGGCGCGCGGAATCACCATCCCCGCGCACGCGCCGAACGCCTGCAGGGCACGAAAGGCGATCAGTGATTCAATCGTCGGCGCCAGTGCGCAACCGACACTGGCCACGGCAAAAATCACCAGGCCGGCATAAATCGGCGGCTTGCGCCCGAACACATCACTGATCGGCCCGTAGAACAACTGGCACACGCCGACAATGACGAAGAACACCGTCAGGCTCATCTGCACCAACGCCGGCGAGGCGTGCAGGCTCGCGCCCAGGGTCGGCAGCGCCGGCAGATAGATATCGATGGCGAACGGGCCGACGGCAGTGATCAAGCCCAGCAGGAGGGCAAGGTGGGCGATACTTCGAGACATGAGCAGTTCCGGGCGGAGCAAGGGCCGGTCAGCTTAAGGGATACGCGCAGATCCGCAAACTTAGGCTTCAATAAGCAGTAGGGATGGCCGATAACATGAGCAGCGGGGCTTCTGCGGTTGGGTTCCCAACCGGCTGACCAGGCACGGGGATACCAGCATGACGATCAAACTACGCTTGATGCTGTTGATAGCGACCGGATTGCTCGCCGCCTTGATCATGAGCCTGGCCGGCTACCTGGGAAATACCCGGATGGGCACTGCCGTGCAAGACAGCGAAGTGAGCATGACGGTGCTGCGCAACCATATGGAAGCCGACATGATGCACGACGCCCTGCGCGCTGACGTGTTATCGGCGATGCTGGTGGGCCTGGGCAAAAGCACCAGCAGCAAGGCCGAAGTCGACAGTTCTTTGAAAGAGCATGCCGAGCATTTTCGGCAAGTATTGGCAGACAACCTCAAGCTGCCGCTGGACGATTCGCTCAAGGCAAGCCTGGAAAAAATCAAACCCAGCCTGGATAACTACATCGCCACCGGCGAGCGAATCGTCGCCCTGGCGCTGGACAATCCTGAAGCCGCACGCGCGGAACTGGGCACGTTCAACAGCGCGTTCAGCCAGTTGGAAGATCAAATGGCGGGCCTGAGCGAGTTGATCGAAACCAATAACCAGCAGACCAGCATGGGCACCCGGCAGACCATCAGCAACGCCAACGTCACCCTGGGCGTGGTGTTGATTGCCAGTCTTCTACTGCTGTTGGCCCAGGGCCGTTGGGTGATCCTCAGCATCATGGGCCCCTTACAGGCGGCCAGCCGCATTGCCGCCAGCATTGCGCGTGGCAACTTGAGCGAACCCATCGTCGAGCCCCAACGCAAGGATGAAGCCAGCGCCTTGATCCGTAGCCTGGCGACGATGCAAAAGGACCTGCGCGGCATGATCGACGTGGTGCGCAGCAACGCCCATGGCGTCAATGGCATGAGCGAGCAACTGAGCCGTGGCTGCCATGAAGTGGCCGGCAGCAGCCAGCAACAGAGCGCCGCCGCCAGCACCATGGCCGCTGCCGCGAGTGAAATGACCGCAAGCATCGAGGAAATCACCCGGCATGCCGGACGCGCACTGGACATGGCCAACCAGGCGGAAACCTTGGCCAAGGACGGCGGCCGGGTGATTCATCAGGTGGTCAGTGACATGGATGGCATTGCCCGTTCCGCGCAGCAATCGGCCCAGGTGATCCGCACGCTGGACAAGGAGTCCGAGGCCATTTTCAGCATTATCCAGGTGATCAAGGGGATCGCTGACCAGACCAACCTGCTGGCCCTGAATGCCGCGATCGAGGCCGCTCGTGCTGGCGAGCAGGGGCGCGGATTTGCTGTGGTTGCTGATGAAGTGCGCAACCTTGCCGGACGCACCAGCGCGTCGACCCAGGAAATTGCCGCCATGGTCGGGCGTATCCAGCAAAACACCCGGGAAGCGGTGACCAGTATGGAGGAGGGCGTTGCTCAGGTGGACAAAGGCATGGCGGTCACCGCCGAGGTGGAGCGGGCGATTCGCGAGATTCTCCAAGCGACGTTGAATACCACGGAAATGGTCAACGATATCTCCCGGACCATCGGCGAGCAGAGCCTGGCCAGCAATGAAATTGCGCACCAGGTGGAGATGATTGCGGGGATGTCAGAGAGCAATAGCCGGGTGATCGGGCAGACGGCCTCGACCACCGATGAACTGTCCAACCTGGCCGGGAAGTTGTCGCAGTCGGTCGATCGCTTCCAGATGTAAGCTATTGATTTAACTCAACTAAATAGTCATTTAGTTGAGTTGGCTATCAGGGCAGGGGACTCAAGACTGGGAGAGGGTGGCAGTACGCCGCTCAGCGATACGCTCAACGGTTTGCATATGCTCCGTACCCCATTGGCACAGCCCGCCCAACGCCGTCGCCAAGGACCGCCCGAACGGTGTCAGCGAGTACTCGACCTTGGGCGGTATCTCCTGGAAATCCACGCGGGAGATGATCTCGTCGCGCTCCAACTCCTTGAGTTGCTGGATCAGCACCTTATCGGTTACGCCGCCAATCGCGCGTCTTAATTCCCCATATCGATGAACATTTTGCGCCAGGTTGAACAGCACCAATGGCTTCCATTTACCGCCAATCACCGCCAGGGCGGCCTCGAGCCCGCAATTGAATGAGTTGTTGGCCATGATCGAGCTGACTCCACGTAGGGTACTTACTAAAAGGTGCATACTATTCAAATTAATAGCACGGATCTACAGTTGGGCCTCAACCTTATTCACTGGAGTTCACCATGAGCAGGCTCAACGGAAAAATCGCAGTCATTACCGGCGGCAACAGCGGCATCGGCCTGGCAACCGCCATTCGCTTTGCGGCTGAAGGCGCTCAAGTCGTCATTGTAGGCCGTCGACAAGAGGAACTGGACAAGGCGCTGCAACTGATCGGCCCTGAAGCCATCGCCATACAAGGCGACATTTCAAAACTGGACGACCTCGATCGCGTGTTCACCCAAGTCAAAGCCGCCAAAGGCCGGGTCGACGTGCTATTTGCCAATGCAGGTCTGGGGGATTTCCAGCCGATCGGCTCGATCACCGAGGAATCGTTTGACCGTACCTTCGGCATCAACGTCAAAGGCACGCTGTTCACCGTACAAAAAGCCTTGCCACTGATGAGCGCCGGCAGCTCGGTGATCCTCACAGGTTCGACCACAGGCACCATGGGCACACCGGCATTCAGCGTGTACAGCGCCACCAAAGCGGCGCTGCGTAATTTCGCCAGGAGCTGGGCACTGGACCTGAAAGGCACCGGCATTCGTGTCAACGTACTTTCACCAGGGCCGATCTCGACACCGGGTCTGGACTTGGCGCTTTCAGGTACAGGCCAGAAAGACGCAATCATCGACGACATGACCGCGCAGGTTCCGTTGAGCCGTATTGGCAAGCCGGAAGAAGTTGCAGCGGCAGCGTTGTTCCTGGCATCGGATGAGAGCAGCTTCATGACCGGCAGTGAAATGTTTGTCGATGGAGGCTTTGCTCAGGTTTGAGTGAGATAGGGGTTTTGCCTGTTGAAATCTGATGGGCACTGCCCCTGATTACGCAATACGATATTACGCATAATGTATATTATGTTAAACGACAGGCTATGTGATAAATGTTCATGAGCCTTGTAAGGTACTGATTCGACGAATCCGGTTTGGATGACTAGTCTTGCAACGGGCCATGTATTTCTTGTTCATGGCGAGACCTTGAATGAGGTGTCTGCCAATGAAGCTGGTTCAGTCTCATTTCTCGTCAGGCCAGCGCGTGCCAGTGCTTGTGCAGGATGGTTCAGCGGCGCCCTTGCCCAAGCTGGTCCCATTTATCTACGTCCAGCTCAGATTCAAGCATCGTGCCTACAACACCGTCGCAGCGCACCTGCGTGCGATCCAGGCTTTCTACACCTATGCCGAAAGCCGGGGGCTTGATATCGATGAGGCCATCATGGCCTGTCACTTCGAGACGATTTTGGCACTGCTGGACGGTTACACCCTCTGGCTCCAAAGCGGTCGCCAGGCGGATAATCTGGTCGCCCGAATCGGCACAACTGCAACGGCATCTCTGCCACCGATAGATCCGCACACCCGTGACCAGTACCTGCGGCAGTTGAAGCAGTATCTGTCCTGGTCTGTTACACGATACATCCCGCGCGCTCGTCAGAATTCAGCCACTCAAGCTAACCTCGAGGTGGCATTTGCAGATGTTGCCGACGTCATTGAGCGACGCTTTGACAGCCATATCACCAATGTTCGTCCCGACCATGCCCGTTATCGCAGCCTGACCGATCCCCAACTCCAGATCGTTCGCACACTGATTCGTCCGGGTGCTGTGGGAAATCCGTTTCCCAAGCGATTGCAGTTGCGCAATTGGCTAATGATTGAATTGTTGCTGGAAACCGGCATGCGTCGTGGAGAGCTTTTGAAGCTCTACACCACGGATATTAATAAGGGTTCTCAGCACGCCTATGTCACCATCAATGACCGCGAACATGACCCCGCCGACCCACGTGCTGAAGAGCCTGCGCTGAAAACCCACGGACGAACCGTAGGTATTTCTGCACAGTTGTATGAGGTCTACGAGCACTACATCCAGAGCGAACGGCGCCCTCTACGTGACGGCAAACCGATGAAATTGCTGCACCGCTATCTGTTCATCTCTGACAGAGGCCGCCCGCTGTCGATTCGCGCATTGTCTAACGTCCTCGATCGGCTGTTTCTGACCATTGAACTGGCGCATCCGGGGTTGTTGCCTACTCTTTCTGCGCATGACTTTCGCCACACCTTCGCCGACCGTTTCTTGGCTTACCTGGTCGAGCAGCGTGGGCACGACCTGGAGCGCGCCACGGACGAACTTCGGCGAGTCTGCGGTTGGGCTGAGACTTCGGCGATGCCACGTCGTTATGCAAGTCGTTATCTAGCCGAGTCGGCCAACCGCCATAACGCGCAGCGTGCCTCGTCAGCGTGGGGCCGACTTGACAGTTAAGGAGCTTCGTCGTGCCTAAATCAGCCGATCCTAAACAGGCATCACCCTCCTCCTCTCTTTCGGCTTACGTATTCGAGGGCCCGGCTCTGGTTGCGATTCGAACTCGCACCAATGATCAGCCAAAGTACGTCGATACCCGTTTGCCGGTGTGGACGTGGTACGACGGCGGGCTCGCAATGACAATCGATTGGGCTGCGCTTCAATTGAACTCAGAGCTCATCGAAATTGGCAAGGGCTTCATGGCCTACGCACTTGAGAAATACGCGCCTCGAACAGCGGCAATGTTCGCAGACTCCCTTCGCTCTTTATCTAATACGAACCTAGCGACTGGGCTCCCTTGGGAATCCACCGAGCTAAGCTCAGCTCTTGAAGAGTTAAAAAAATCTAGAAGAGCTTTGGTAGGATTTCGAGCGTTTTATCGCTGGGCAAACGATAGAGGAATTAATGGGTTCGACACAAGATCTTACTTAAAAGTCAAGGATGCAAGATCGGATCGGGTTGATCCGTATGCGAGAATTTTTCTCTCGCAGTCTAGCTTAGAGCTCGATGAAGAAATTCGGTTGCTAAAGCGCATCGAACGAGATTTATCATTCTGCTCTTGGGAGGAAATCCAGCTTAATATGGCACTTCACTTGGGTTTCGAACTCGCACCAAGATCCATCCAATTTCATTCGCTAGACATTGCCGATTTTGAGTTAATTGAAAGTGCTGATCATGAGACGTACTATACTCTATGGCTCCCCATGGCCAAAAAGATCGGCCAGCGCAGGCCTGAGAGGCGCCCCCGTAAAATAACCACCCGCCTGGGCGAGAAAATCTCACGGCACGTTTCAGAAATTCAACGCCGTTTTGGTAGCGACTGTGAACCATTATTCGTCAATCCTTGTGGACGGCGTCTCTCGGTTCTTGAAATCGGTTCAGGCCTCAAACACGAGTTGCGTGAAGCTGGGATAGATAGGCCGAATCAAGTAACCATGTTGTTGCGTCATCACCTCGGGCAAGGCTTGGCGGATCAGGGAACTCCGGCGGACATGATTGCCGAACTGCTCGGACACAACAGCACGGTTGCAGCGCGTGCTTACGTAACGGCCACCCCCAACATTGCCCGGGTCAAAGAGAAAGCACTAGGTAAAAGTCCGGCCTATCAACGCATCATGCGCAGCTTATTAACTGGGGAAATCGTCCAACGCCGCGATACAGCTCCTGAAAGAGCCGTCCGCGGCGTCATTGATACGCAATACATAGGCGATATTGGTGCCTGCGCCCTGCCCGTTCATACCCACTGTCCCTACAACCCTATATACGCGTGCTACACCTGCAAGAAGTTCCATCCCTTTGCTGACGGCCGCCATGAGCAGGTAAAGGATGCGCTCCAGCGGGAGGCCCAACGGTTCATTGATATGGCAGAACTAGCCGGTGACCTCATTCACAACCGGCCCCTCGCCCAGCATCAGACAACCATCCTAGCGGTAAGCGCTACGATCGAGCGCTGCCGGCAACAAAGTGAGGATGCTGCAGATGACGCTGTCTAAAGCAAGTCAACGCCTCGAAGGTTTTGTTAAACAGGAACAAGCGATTTTCCATTCGCTACCGATTTCAACACCGTGGGCGTCATCGTTATGGGGCGTTGGAGGCTGGTTACCACAACGGGGAAAGCAAAATACGCTCACCTTCGAGGCGCACCGGCAAGCACTCGAAAAAACGGGCTATCCTACTCCGGCGAAGGGCCCACTCCCTCTCGTTTTCCAAGATTTTAACAAGGCCCTGATTGTGTATTTACAACGCACCCGGAGCCTGAAATTTTCGATGGTGGCTGCATACAATATTGCCGTCCGCCGGCTCTACAATCCCTTGTTTGAGCGCGGTGTATCCGACCCCACACAATTGACGCGAGGAGACTTTGATCGCGTCGTAGGATTTCTCCGTGAGAGCAGCTACAAAAATCTCTATGATGCGATCTCTCACCTCCAAGTAATAGCGGATACGATTGATAATATGCAATTAACCGAGATCGCCATCCACTTTGAGCATGATACAAAGCCAGAAAAACGCCGACACGATTACATTTCATTGTACGATCCTGATCGAGTGGTAAAACAGCGTAAATCTGATGATAAATTACCTTCTCGTGAGGCGATGGAGGCATATGCCATATGTTCGAACAATCCACTCAGTGACGGCGAAGAAATTCTGCTGCGCGTGATCGATTTATTGATCGCGACTGGACAACGAGGTAATGAAGTAGCAGTAATACCCTATGATTGTTGGGTCGAAAGGCCGATCAAAGGGACGACAGGGGAAGTAGTTGTCGACGCCCATGGCAAGCCTCTGGTCGAATGCGGGATTAGGTACTTTGCGGAAAAGCAATTTCAATCCCGAATTCATTGGTTTGCGGAAAGCGATGTCCCTCTAGCTAGGCGTGCAGTCAAGCGACTTAAATTACTGACCCAGGAACAACGCGAAATAGCTAAATGGCAAGAAGATCATCCAGGGCGGCTCTGGGACTACTCGCCCAAGAAGGAAATGTCAGAAGCTGAAGTTTTTAGCTGGCTTGGATTCAGTCAGAATCGCGATGCGTCTCGGAACCTAAGTGCGTACTTTTCAAGAAATGGAATCCATCCTAGCAAGGCGCGGAGGCGACATTACTTAGCCGGCGATATTGAGAGTTTTCTAGTCCCTAAACTTCATGATCATGCCGCGCTTACCGAAAATGTCAGCGGTAAGCTTCGTATACTCCTAAAAACGAGTGAAACACTTGCCATCGCATTTGAAGGACAATTTCGATTGGGGGGGCGTGAGGCCAATGTGTTCCGTGCCATCCCACGACGAGTGATGTTGGTTGACATTAACCGAGCGCTCGGCGCGGATCCGCGATTCTCGTCCATATTCTCGCGCCGTTCATTATTTGAAGCTGATGGGACACCGATCAAGCTGACTAGCCATCAACCGCGCCATTGGCGAAATACTATTTACCATCTTACTGGGATGAGCAATGTTCAGCAGGCGCTGGCTCTGGGGCGAAAACGCCTCGACCAGAATGTCTATTACCAACACACAAGCATTGAAGAAAACACCGCTACCCATCAAGAGTTCTTGGCGTTCAATAGCCATCGCGAGCGTATCGACTTTCTACATGCGGGCATAAGAAATAAGCGCATTCATGGCGCTTTGACCGACAGTTACCATGCTTTGCTATCAGATAAAGGTACAACAACTGCTGAAGCATTCCTCACCGTACACGCCACGGCGCTACATGTGACCCCTTTCGGAGGTTGTATCCACGATTTCTCCCAGGCACCCTGCCCTAAGCATCTTCAATGCTGGAATGGCTGCTCGCATCTACATCTGATGGGCACTCCATCGGAGCGGGTCAACCTTGAAAAACAAGCCAAGAATCTAGCTAAGGCAATATCCATCATGCGCGACGCAGGCACCGGAGAGGCAGGCAGCGATGTATGGCTAGCAGACCAGGAAGACAAGCTCAACAATTTAATATCTGTCCTTGCACGCGATACCAATGGAGGTGTGCAACGCGTGTTTCCAAATGGGCGTCCAATCACGGTTGCGGACTCGGAGAAACGACACAGTTCGGTATCAGATGACTAGAGGCAACTATGGCACGACGACAGACATTGAGGGGCGGCACTCTTGACGAAGCAATAGACGCTCTCCTCGCCCAGATGATTAGCTCAGGAGTGGAGCTCGCTCCCATTTCCCGACCGGAGGTGCAGCGCCGACTGGGCCTGACAAGCCGAGCTACGCTAGGAGGTGACCGTGGAGACAGAATCGAGTCAGCCCGAATTGCACAACTTAAGGAAAGCGGGAGAGATCCAGACCATGCCCGTCGGCGTAGAACCCTTGAAGAACGTATTGCAATTCTTAGGACGGAAAATGCAGTCCTGGTGAGACAGCGAGACCAGCTTTTTGAAGCCCTTTCGGCAATAGCTAACAACTGCCTTCTAAGTGGACTGGATGTGGAGTCGATAATGGCGCCGCTGAGGAACACCCATAAATCTACGTAGCCAGTCTATTGACTACAGATTACGGCATGATCAGCTGAGCTGCCCTAGGATCAGCTTGTACAGGTTTCTAACGACTATACATTACGGTATGGGCTCCATGCTGTGACCCTACAATCAGGTCAGCAGGTAGAGGCAGCTAAGTAAGGTCTGCCCGGTTGGATGGCTGAAGCGGTAGGGCGCGGAACGGTAGCAGAGGAACCCATAGCGAGTTGCAGCATCTCTTCAACCTGGCTTGTGCCTTGCTGACTAATCAGCATCTGCGCTGGTGCCATGCCGCCGAATCGCACCATGGGCTTTGAGAGCCAAAGCTTGGCTTTGTCGGACCCACCAAACACCGCATCGGCCATAGGCGTGGGTATGCGCGACGCGAACGAAGCGATCACTCTTCTCAACTGTCAGGAGCTGATCGCGGTTGATGCGACTCTTTAGCGTTCGCAGTGGGATAAATTGATCGCGTTCGAGCTGCGACACCGTTCCGTCTTCAGTCAACTGCACCAATCGCTATATCACATGATGTGTGACGGTCACGGTTTGATGCAAGAAGTTGACATCTGCATCAATCACCCATAGTGTTTCATCCGTAGCCCTTGAGGCACTTGAGTTCTATCCCCTAGAGGGATCTGCAAAGCCCGGTTAGTGACCGGGCTTTTGCCTTTGTGCGATTCGGGATTGGACGTCAAGGTAAGCGCAAGCCTCATAGCACTTTGCTGTCAGCGGAGCTCTATGAGCCGCGCTGACATCACGTCGAATACCTGCGCCCTTGCCCCCAGGGTTAGCAATCAGCCGTGCTTGGACACATGGTTTGAAGTAGTCAACTCTAAAATCGACCACCCGGCATTCTTGAGTGCCGCCCGCCGCTTTTCGCCTGCGGCTCCCTCCCCCAGTGAGCTCTGACGTATGGCCAGACACAGCATATGAGTCGGTCGGGTCATCCCCACGTACATCAGCATCATGTCCTTCTTGATGCTCTCCTGGGGACGTTTGGTACCTGCTTTTTTGCCTTCAAGGCACGGCATAAGCTTCTGAATGAAGTGGCTTTTCCGGAAGGTCTCTAGAATCAACGTAGCAGCGTGGGTCTTACCCTTTTCCGAATGGATGGATGACATCCGGATATCGACGCCGTCGGCCCCATCCTGGAATCGGTAGGTGTTGACCAGGGATCCTCCGCTCTCTCCGACCTCAGTGGCTGCTGGGGCAGACTCCCAGGCAAGGTATTGGCGGCCTGGGAGGTCAACCGTCACACCCTCGGAGTCATAGAGCACGGCTGCCAGCAGCAAGAGTTTCGGGGATATGACCGTGATCCAATCCTGCTGCGTGATTTCAGACGATACAAACAGGATCTGCTGGAGACACTCGCGGTACTGGGCGAAGGTTTTGATCCTAGTCGCGAGCTTTTCCTCCACTGAGGTTTTGTGTCGGCCTCTCAGTCGCACTGAGCTGTTTGGAAACGCCAACTCGCCGAGATTGATCAGGCACGAGGCCAACAGTTCAACGGCCGAATAGGCTGTGGGCTCCTGCATCGCATAACGCCGCGCGATATGGGCGCCTTCCGCGAACGTGCGGGGCTTGAACGAAGTCTTGGTCGTATCAGACCGATAGGCTGGCCAGTAATGCTCCAGGGCCTTTGGGTACTGGTTCGCTTTGAAGTTCTCAAGCCGGTGCACGGCGCCGACGGCGAACACACCAGCCTTGCGCGTATCCGCTGGTAAATGTTTCAGCACCAGCTTGCCGAATTCGTCCAGCACCCCGGTTGCATCCTTGTCTGGAAAAACGATGATCGTGTTAGGGACGGTGCTGGTTTCGCCGTCAGCCCGAAGTCCTTTCAAGCCATCCGTGATGGGGACATACGCAAAGGGGTTAGCTATCGACGCGATGGCCTGATCAAAGCGGAAGCTGCTCGCGATTTCCAACTGACGTCGCGGGTCAGGGAACGGATCCAGAAGCGCCGTCTTCTTCTCGAAGATTTCCTGATTGGGATCGCCGACGCGGATGAGCCGGACAGCTGGGTCATCATGGGGAAAGATACGTTGAAGCACGCGCGCTTGCTCAGGCTGGGTGTCCTGCATCTCATCGATCAATACGCACGGAAACCGTAGGCGTAAGGCGGCGCCCACACTTTCCTCCTGATCGAGCAAGGCATGGCCCAACACGAACACTTCGTCGAAGCAGAAGTACCCGGCCTTGGCTGCACCACTGAGCGATTTTACCACGCTCTTGTACGTCTCCGTATGTGGTGCAAAACCAATATCTTCATCGCCGAGCGGCTGGTCGAAATCGGCAGACCGGATCCGCAAGCTGAGAAGGGTTTTGAATTTTTTCTCGAAGGCGGTCTGTGCACCTAGATGTTCGCGGTACGTCAGTTCCTTTCGACGGGCTTTATGGGTGGCCTCATCGTCGATTGCCTGCAGCGCGATGCTTTTCGAACGTAACCATGGCAAGGCCAGGAATCGGCCGGTGAAGCCATGAATGGTGTCGATGTAGTGAGGAAAGCGCAGCAGCCGTTGCCCCACCTCTGTACCGCCTAGGCGCTTTTCGATCTCCTCCCGGGCGGCATTGGTGTGCGAGAGCACGCAGATACCCTGCATGCGGCTCTTCCAATGACGAGCCAGGATGGCGAGCTTCGCGACAACCAGAGTCGTCTTCCCACTACCGGGACACGCCGCCACGTCCATGGTATTCATGGACTTCAAGAAGTTGCGACGGGGCTCGTCCAGCGCCTCCAGCCCCATCAACTCAATGACCCAGTCAACATCGGCGTCGGTGATGGGGGCGACCAGTTGGCTGAGCGTCATTTGGCTGCCTCTTCCAAAGAATCCGCAGCTCCTGGGCTTGGCGCGGCGTGTACCGGCGTCCGGTGAACCGGGCTGGTGGCGGTCAAGGCAGAACCACTAGTCGCATATTCAATCGCATGGACAACATAGGTGGGCAGTAGAGCCCGCAGCTTGGTGGCGTCCAGGGTGTGGTCATCGAAGCGCTGGTCAATAAAGTCGATCAGGTGCTGGGCCGCGATTGCTTTTGACGCCCTGTTGAATAGCTTGTAGATCGAAGAGCAACGGGCTTCCTCGGTAGCATGTGCGGCCTGGATCTTATTGAATTCTGTCTGCGCCTTCTTCAGCAAGGTGGCCTTGGTTTCCGTGCCACCATCGATCTTCTCCTCATGGATGGCCAAGTACGCGGCATGATGGACTTCCTTCGAGAGCCCCTTAAATGCCAGGTCGTATTCGAGCGTCCAGTGGTCGGCCACGAACGTTCGCACACATTGCCCATCGCTCTCGGCGCGCTTTTCGCGATGTTCCTTGAGGCCCTTTTCAATTTCCGCCTGGGTGGAGCCAAAGTCTTTCATGGCGCGCCAGCGCCGTTTGGCGATGTCTGGCCACTCCGCCCCCTTCACTCCCTTCAGGCCCCGAATCTCGGGGGCGCAGTCCGGCATCACGTCCATGTCGGTGATACATGCCGTGGGCACGGTGATCTCGCCCTGGGAGGTATCCTTGCGCTGCAGGATCTTTGAGTAGCGCCGCAACCCCACACCGCCCACGTTGATGACCGAAACTCCGTGTTTGGTGAGATCCTTGCCCAGCCGTCGCGCAAGCGAAGGCAGCAGAATGGCTTCCGCATCACCTTCCACGACAAGCAAGCCCTTGGCAAAAAACAGGCCCGCCTTGGTGACGTCCAGGAAGCGACTGAGGAAACGATAATCATCAGGTGCCAAGCAGGTCTGTTCCTCCGCAAGCGAGAAGGCCTGCTGACGCTGCATCAGCACCAAGTTCTGCAGAGGGATTTTCGAGCTCAGATTGGGGCTGTGCGTGGTCAGGATAACTTGAACCGGCCTCAAGCCTGTAGATGGCTGGGCCGCGGCCTCAAGAAACTCCATCAATTGGAGCTGGCGCTGCGGGTGTAGGTGGGCTTCAGGCTCTTCGATGAGCAACAACGGAAGACCGTCAGGCTCTTTACCGAGCAGCAGTAACTCGCAGGCCATGAACAACACGTTGTTGGAACCCAACCCGTAAACGCCCCGAGCCTCACCAGTGGCATGATCCAACAGCCCGAGTTCCAGGCGCTCTAGGATCTGCTTGAGCTTCGCGGGATCAGTTCCGGCCTCCCCGAAACCGATTCGGCTTGTCAGGGGCTGGCCAGCGAGCGATAGCGGGCGTAGGTATGTGTCGTTGATCTCCTTCTGGGCGGAGACAATGGCGGAATGACTGTTCACTAGGTGGCGAAGAAAGTCGCCCATGCCGGCAATGCTCAAGGCTTCAGCGTCAGCGAGGTCAGTTGGGAGCGCCGCGGGGTCGAATGAACTGCCGGCGTCAATATTGGGGAAACTACTCAGTACCTGGGACAGCCGAGAGTTTCTGCCCGGGGACATCTCCCGCTCTGCGTCACGCAGCGGTTTCAGGTATGCGGTGGCCAGCAGTTGCCGTACACCCACGTCCAGAGACGTGCCTTCTCCGTTTTCACCCGAACGAACCGAGATATCGACCCATTTGCGGGTTGAGGCAGAGGCGACGACGCGGCGAGCTGACCAGTGAACGTACAGCCGTCCCACGCCGTCCTTGTAGGTTACGTATTCAGCGAAAGCGCCGAGTTCGGCAGGGCTAAGTCCTTCCAGGGTGCATCTGAGGGTGATGGTTTCCGCCTGAGTGCCATCGCTGGCAATGTGAAAGTCCTCAATCTGCAGTCGAAGATATTCAGCATCCCGGGTTTGCAGAACATAGCGGATCGCATCAATGACGGCGGTTTTACCCGCGTCGTTTTCGCCAACGAGAGCAGTCACCCCTTCATTGAATTGGATATCCAGTGCACCATTGGCATGGCCGAACTGGCGGAAATTCTCGATCCTTAAAGCAGAAAGGTACACAGAGCTGCTCCCATCTTGGTTTTATGGCAGGGAGCGATCTCGTCCAGAGCAAATCTGACTGGCGCCCCCCATCCCTAGGCGTGCCGGCTATATGCCATGAAAGCCAAGCGCAGGCTACCCAATGCCTAAATAAAACCACACCGTAGTGGTCAGCGAGAAATTCAGTCGAACGGTCTTGTCCTTATGTCTGAACCTGCAAGCAAGAGGGGGTGTGCTACCATTGCGCCATCCTTGCCAAGAAGTTCTTTCTGCTCTCAGGTGATCGCCATGGACGACGTAGTAATAACGCATTCCGATGTGTACCAGAGCTGGCAAAACCACCTCTTCAATTTCAGTCTGGATGACCCTAAGACCAAGGCGCCTGGCCTGCGAAAGCCGCAACTAGCAGCGCTTTACGCCACCCTTGGTCATCTGGTGGTCGACCCCTCTACTACGGCTACCGTGGTCATGCCCACGGGTACAGGTAAAACCGACACAATGCTCGCGCTGGTCATCGCTGCGAGAATGAATCGGACACTGATTCTTGTACCGTCGGACGCCCTCAGAACTCAATTGGTGAACAAATGCGCTGAGATGAAGACGCTGCGTACCGTGGGAGCAGTATCAGATACGGCGCGTAATCCTATCGTTACTGCCATCGACTCGAAGATGTCTGAGGCGCAGGTTGCTGAATTGGCTACCGCCAATATCATTGTGGCCACTCCCCAAGCCCTGCAGCTGTTCGACGAGACCGCCTTGGGTGCGCTGGTGAAAATGTGCAGCCACCTGATGATCGATGAGGCACACCACGTCGCGGCGACTAGTTGGAACCGGATAAAGACTGCCTTCAGGGGCAAACCTTGTATTCAGTTCACAGCGACGCCATTCCGGGAGGATGGTCTGGCTCTGACTGGAAAGATCATCTACAACTACCCGCTCCGGGATGCGCAGCTCGATGGATATTTCAAAGGTATCGAGTTTCATCCTGTACGAGAGTACAACCTTAAGCTGTCCGATCAGGCCATTGCAGACAAGGCCGTTGAGCTGCTCAGGGCTGACCTCAAGGCAGGGTACAACCACTTGATGATGGTACGGGCCAAGTCGCACAAGCGTGCGACAGACCTATTTGAGATTTACAAGCAGCACGCAGACTTGACGCCGGTCTTGATCCACAGCAAGGTGCCGAACCAAGCTAGGGTTCTGGCGGAGATCGTCAAGAAAAAGCACCGGATCATCGTCTGTGTCGACATGCTTGGCGAAGGCTTCGATCTGCCCGAGCTCAAAATCGCCGCCATTCATGATCAACACCAAAGCCCTGCGGTGACGCTCCAGTTCATTGGCCGGCTGACGAGGGTAGATGCTGCCCTTGGTGATGCCAAGTTCGTGGCCAACATTGCTAACCAGAAGACCGACCACCAGATGGCAGCCCTCTACAAAGAGAGTGCTGACTGGGGTGCAGTCATTCGCGACGTGAGCGAGCAAAAGGTCAGCCGGGAAGTTGAGAAGGCGGACTTCAACGAGCAGTTTGCCGACGGTGACGATGCCCAAGTGATATTTGGGCTGAACCCGAACCCCAAAATCAGCGCCTTGGCGTATCACGTCTCCCCCACAGACTGGAGACCACAGCGTGCGCATGGCCTGGATGGGCGCAGAGAAACACTGCAGTACATCTCGATCAACGATCAGGCCGATACAGTCATTGCCGTGACTCGACGAGAGACGTTGGTCGGGTGGGCTCAGACCGAAGAAATTTTCGATACCAATTGGATTCTGTACATCGCGTTCTACAACAAGGCGCAGAAAACCCTCTTCGTTCACACTTCGGGTGACGACACTCAAGCGACTCGTTTTCTCAACCTGGTGGCCAAGGACCCGCGTCGCATCAATGGTGAGCCGACCTTCCGTACGCTCCACGATATCAAGCTGATGAAGCTGCAGAACGTTGGCCTATCCCGCGCCCGTAAAGACCTGCGGTTCACGATGCACGTGGGGCGCGATATCAATCAAGTGATCAGCGACATCGAGACGGGCAACGCGACAAAATCCAACATCTTCGCCACCGGTTTTGAGAATGGAGAACGAACCACCGTGGGCTGCTCGCACAAAGGCAAGATCTGGGAGATGAACTCCTCTCCGATCAACTACTGGGTTGAGTGGTGCAAGCGCATGTCGGTCAAACTCAACGACGATACCATCGACCCTGCTGACGTACTCAAAAATGTCATGCGTGTTGAGCAAATCAAGGGCAAGTGGCCAGAAGGCCTGTTCTACGCCGACTGGCCTGTGTCGATTGCGATCGAAAATGAGCAAAGGATCTCGCTTTATTTTCAGGGAGAGACCTTCAACCTTCTCGACGTCGAGCTTGGTAAGCCTGAATACAACGGCGCGCGGACGCTGGATATCCCCGTCTTGGTTGCGGATAACGACGGTGAGGAGCGTCGCCTCACCACGATCGCAATCAAGCTGTTGGAGGACGGATACAAGACCTCCTGCCCTGGCGTGAAGATCCTTTACCCACAGGAAATGCCACTCGACTCCTACTTGGATGGAGAGCCGCTTGTATTGCTCAAGGTCGACGGTTCCATGGTGCAGGGCAACTACCGTCAATACTCGCTCAACAGCGTGGATGTCAAATTACCGGCCGGTTTGCTCGAACCATGGAGTTGGGGGACGACGAAAATCCATCAAGAGTCCATGCGTGCGGAGCGACGTGCGGACTCTGTACAAGGCTTCACCTTCGCCAAGATCGCTGACGAATACTCGATCGTCTTCAATGATGACGGCAAAGGCGAAATCGCTGACCTGGTGGCAATCCGGGAAAGCAAGGACGCGATCTACGTAGACCTCTATCACTGCAAATTCTGCCCAATGACGGATGGCGTGGCCGCGCCCGGGGCGCGCGTCGCCGACGTCTATGAGGTATGCGGTCAGGCGTCCAGATCGGTGAAATGGCTGTACACCGGCGATAAGTTCTTCAACCGACTGATGGATCGCTACCAACAATCACTGCTCAAGGACTTCGACAGAATCCTGAAAGGCACGCCTCAGCAGCTGGAGATACTGCGCAACAAATGCCACGACCACGAGCTGATCTTCAAATTTGTCATCGTGCAACCCGCGATATCAGCGAAGAAGGTTTCGAAGGAGCAGCTTGCCGTCCTGGGCACGAGCTACTCATACATCAAGAGTATCTCGGGATCGGATATCAAGGTCATCGTTAGCCCATAATCAACTTACATCAGGGGAATCGCAACTGACTCCCCTGATGTCATGCCTCCAATACCTACTGTCGTTTATATTCTGGATGCAACAAACCCGATACGCATAGGAATACCATCATCAAACATGGCGAAGAAATGAAGACAGCAGACAACTGGACAGCAAGGTACGAAGACTTCCTGGCTTGCTCTGACCGGCTCACCCAGGAGCTGGACAGGTTTGAACGCCAAATGCGGGCCAACAAGGCAGTGCTCGACCAAGCCGGTCAATACACAGAGCATGTCGACGTGACCAGCAAGCGGATTAGTGAACAGGTCGAGCGAGCGCAGGCGGCGTGGTCAAAGGCGGACGACATGGCGGCCCAAGCGGCCAAGGTTGCTTATTTGTCCGCGTTTGAGGGTGTTAAATCATCTCTAAACACCGTTACGGAAGAACTAGCTCGGTCGGTTCAAGCAAACACTAGGGCTGCAACTCTAGTAAACCAATCGTTCACTCAAACACGAAATTCGATCCTGTTGTTGGGGGGCGCGTTCGTGGTGGTCAGTGGCTTGGCTATCTTTGCCGCCGTATATCTGGCTAGCATCCGACCTTCCCCTACCGATCTTGAAACGAGCCTGAACGCGGCGCGCTTTGAATTGATTTGGAACAACGCCAATAAGCAAGAGCAGATCAGGCTGCGAAAGCTGCTGCAGCGCTCTCCCGAATAGAAACCGATTTCTGATGAGCGATGGTTATGGCAATTAGCCAAAGGTCCGCCCATCACGCGGCTCTCGGGTGATGCCTTGAGTGCGCTTATGCTCATAGGTTTTCTCTCTGATCCTGGGCTCTAACATCAACTGGAGAGCGTCAAGCCCCTGAAATCGACTGTGAGCGTATCTTGCCGGAGTTCGACCATCTCCTGGCAGGTATACACACACCATCCCTTCAATGGAGGAGGCATCGCCCTTTCCCTGTCCTGCAAGCTGCCCTAATTCATCTACATAGCGTTTGAAACGCTCATAGGTTCCGCCCATCAATCGGGATCCAAGAAAGGTATCCAGAAAGGCCTGTGTGCTGATATCCGCGGAGTCGTTCATTTCCAAAGCTGTGTCCATAAAGGGGGCGACATGCACCGCATAACGGTTCAGCAGATCAATCTCTTCCACGATTGGAATCGCAAAGCCGGGTGGTTGATGCCGATGAGTCGTCCCCCAGCAGACAAAATGAAAATCCAGGCAACGACGTAGGAAATCGCTGCGCATCGCGAGTAAGTGAAACAGTTTTTGCCGGAGAGGTTTCTTCGCCTCCGTGCGAATGGCCAAGAAGTTCGCCTTGAATTCAATGAGCGCAAAGCGAGCATTGGCGGCTAACAGATGATCTGCAAAAACGTTGTCCTGAGCTCCGAGCGATGTATTCGCCCACCCGGGGATCAATTCATCAGGTGCTGAAGTAGGAAATCTTGCTTCGAAAGCCCGGGAAAACCGAAGAATAACATTATGTTCCATGTCCCGCTGGGACGGGTCAGTTTCTGCCACTAGGTTCAGTCCTTTTAACTCCCCCTCAATGCTCAGGGGCAATACTTCAGATGGTACCTCGCCCAGGCAAGATGGGCATCAATGGAGTTCGCTGGCGGCCGGGCAACTGAATCACCCCTGGTTTCCTAGACACCTCCGAGCCTCACAGACCGGGCGAGCTCCGGGCTTATGTGAAGATGCACGGAATAGTCATAAAATAACGGCTCAATTACGTTTGCTCCAAACCACAATCCGCTTGGCTTCAGGTTTAACGGCCCCCAAAAAACCCCTTGTAGCAAGTGCTTCGATCAGTCGGCGATCCACATCATGAACCGGGAAATTCACGCGCCTCTTTTTGAGTAAAGCCTGATACTCCTCACCCGCGAGTGGCAACACTTCAGCTACTTCTAGCCAACTGCAGCCCATTGAGAGCGCATGGATCAGTATGTTGATCCGTTGCTCTCTAGAAAGTGCCCCAGCCGGGAGCAGCCTCAGCATCGTCGGAAGGTAGGCCATCGGGAATCGCAATCCATCACGTGTTGCGCGTTCACACACCCTAGCCAATGCTTCAACGGCACCTTCGCATGTGTCATAGGCATCGCCGGGAATGCCCGACCATATCTCGATGTCTTCAGCTGTCGAGCACATTTCTGCCTTGCTCAGCTCAAGGGCCAACGACACCGGTAATGCCGACATGTCCATCTGCTCTCGGGCAAGGCTCCACCGGCGGATGAGGTAGGCGCCTAGATACGTGAACGCATGTTCGGCAATGAACGCCCTGATGTCTTCCCGGTACTCGACCATGTCACTATTAACGAACATGATCCACCGGTTGCGAGGCGTCGCGGTGTCCATGACAACGCCTGGGCTCAACACGACCTTTGAGAGAAGCGTGCGAAGGGTGGCATTGTCGACTTGCGGCGCGCGAATGAGGAAAGTCTGCAAGCCATCGTTGCGATTCGCTTCCTGCCATAATTCTTCAGCCAGGTCTTGAGCGTTGTGCTTGAGGTAATCAACGAATGTAGCTAGTGCTGACTCACCCAAATCGACGAAGTCTTTGGATTCTTTATCAGCTACAAGCGCCCGATTGAAGTACGTCCAAGCCGCATCACCAACAGGGTGAACACGTCCCGCCATCAGGATCTTCGCCCATAACGAGGTCGGTACCGCGTCAAGGTCAGTCACGCTGCAAGTTGTATTTTCGAGCAATACCTCCAGTGTGTAGGGTTCGCTCTGGCAAAGTCCGAACAAGGCCACGAGCGATTCCGGTGTCTCCTCGAGCCCCCCCTCTTGGCTTACGAGCTGCGCCACGAAACCGTCCGGATCCTCCTCGATCATGCTGTCCAGGCCAGTAATTTCCAGCTTGCTGAGACGTTGGTACGTTACCCTATCACTCTGATTACCCGGATCCAGTGCCTGGCAGAGCAATTGCAGCATTTTGAGGTTCAGTGCCAAACACCCCCACTCCACCATTTGCCGCAGGTCTTCAGCCGTGGCACTCGAATCAAGGTTCGAGAATTGCGCCGGCAGCTCCCTGACCCACCTCCATCCGCGCTGGTTGCTCGCAATCTTCGCGGCGACAACCGATGCCTCACGAAGCTCACTGATGGCCTTCCGTAGCCCGCGAGGCTTATCGTCGAGTGTTTGCATCTCCGTGGGTGTCAGAACATCCAGAAGCGAAACGAGGAACTGCTGCCTCAACGTGGGGGCTTTAAACCGATGATGGTTAAGCAGTAAAGGGATGAGGTCGCGGTCTGCGTCATAAATGGCTCTTATGAGCGCCGTGGCGTGCATCCGAGGGGTAATCGATGCAACAGCCTCGGCGAAACGCTCTGTGTAAATATGACCACTTCGAAGGATTAAGCGGAGCTTGTCTTTCCTGGCAGCCGCGTCATCCTTGTGCGTGTGCAGTAGCTCATGGATGAGATCAACCATGATACCGCGCCCGCCATCTACCGACTCCAGATCCAGCTTGCTGACCACAAGCTCCGGATTATGTATTGGGGTAGTTACATCGTACTCCTCACCCCGAACCATTCCCATTATGAGGTTCTTGTCCGACTGGGTGAGTGAGCCTTCGTAGAAATAGCCTAGGTAATCGACATAGTCAGTATCGAAGAAGCCGCGGTGAACTAGGAAGACTATGAGTTCCAACCCTTTCAGACGCTTGGCAACTTCATTGCCGTACCCCATGGATACAATCTGTCGGAAGCCTGCCGTTTTGAGACGCTGCACCTTGCGTCGGTTCGTGTCGAACTGGTCATCCAGCTCATCAAGCGAGGTCTGGAAGTGTTCCAGGCGCTCATCATAACGAGCTGCTTGCAGAGCCTTTTTAGATAGAACGGCTTGTCCGACATCCTGCCAGTGTGAAATCACCATAGGTTGCACGCTTCGGCATGCTACTACTTGGGCGAACACGGGATCAGATACGAAGTCCAATAGCGTAAAGATAGTCCCGCCATCTAGCCGAACGTGGTTTGCAGTGGGTTTACTTCCAAGTTTCAAAATCTCAAACCAGACGGACATTCGCAAATGCTCCACGCTATCGGCTACCTCGTCTTCACGTGCTGCACGCTGATCCTTTAGCGCTTGAGCTTCCGTATCGAGCAAATGTGTTTGAGCTTTTACCCACTTTGCGTAGCCATCAACGACTCCGTAGATCGCGCCTCGCCGCTTGACCAAGTCCGCATAGGCATTAGGGTGCAGGTTTCGAATCGCAACCATGGCAAACAGTTTGTTGGGATCCAGCTCCAGACCGTCCTTGGCCAGTGCATTCGCGTAGACGTCATACTCGTTGACGATATTCTTGATCAGCCGCATTTCGTCGATGTAGTAGGGGCGAATAGAGAAAACGGAAAAAATCGTACGCTAGGGTTTTCCGGGCAGCCTTAGCGGCCGAAACTTCCCGTCCTCCAGCCTGCGGCTCTGCCGCCAGACGTATTTGCCGGTCAGGTTGATGTGTTCCCAGCCCAGCGGCGACAGGTATTGCAGCAGCTCGCCGTCCACCGGTTTGCCGGCCTCGACCAACCCCTGGGTGGCGCGCTCCAGGTACACCGTGTTCCACAGCACGATGGCGGCCGTCACCAGGTTGAGACCGCTGGCCCGGTAGCGCTGTTGCTCGAAACTCCGATCCCTGATTTCCCCAAGGCGGTTGAAGAACACCGCCCTGGCCAGGGAGTTGCGTGCTTCACCCTTGTTCAGACCGGCATGCACGCGGCGGCGCAGTTCGACGCTCTGCAACCAGTCGAGGATGAACAGCGTGCGCTCGATCCGGCCCAGCTCGCGCAGGGCCACGGCCAGGCCGTTCTGGCGTGGATAGCTGCCGAGCTTGCGCAGCATCAGCGAGGCGGTGACGGTGCCCTGCTTGATCGAGCTGGCCTAGCGCAGGATGTCATCCCAGTGGGCGCGGACGTGCTTAATGTTCAGGGTGCCGCCGATCAGCGGGCGCAGCGTCGGGTAGGTGCGCAGTTCCTGGGCGTGCTCGCGGCGAGTCACGTCTCGCTCGCCGTACTTCGGCCAACTCGCCGGGTCGGCCTGAACTTGCTTGGCCACCCATAAGATGACCGGCTCGGGCGGCTCGCTGTCGGTGCCCAACGCATAGCCGGGGTAGCGCAGCAGGCTGAGCTGCACCGCGAAGCCAAGGCGGTTGGCGTCGCGCGTCGCTGGCGGATCAGCGACAGGTCGGAGTCGTTGAAGGTGTAGTAGCGGATCAGGTCATCCTGGCTTTCCGGTAGCGCAAGCAAGGTGTCGCGCTCGGTGGCCGAGAGGATCGAGCGACGCGGCATAAATCAGTCGTCCGTGCGGAGGTACTGGTAGAGGGTTTCACGGCTGATGCCGAACTCGCGGGCGAGCTGCGCCTTCGGCTCGCCGGCAGCGGCCCGCTTCCGCAACGTGATGGCTTGCTCGTCGGAGAGAGCTTTCTTGCGGCCACGGTACGCGCCGCGCTGCTTGGCCAGGGCGATGCCCTCGCGCTGCCGCTCGCGGATCAGGGCGCGCTCGAACTCGGCGAAGGCCCCCATCACCGACAGCATCAGGTTGGCCATCGGCGAGTCCTCGCCGGTGAAGACCAGCCCCTCCTTCAAGAACTCGATCCGCACGCCACGCTGGGTCAGCTTCTGCACCAGGCGGCGCAGGTCATCGAGGTTGCGGGCCAGGCGATCCATGCTGTGCACTACCACGGTGTCCCCTTCGCGGACGAAGCTCAGCAGCGCTTCGAGCTGGGGGCGCTGGGTGTCCTTGCCCGAGGCCTTGTCGGTGAACACCTTGCTCACCTCGGTCTGCTCCAGCTGGCGTTCCGGGTTCTGGTCGAAGCTGCTGACCCGGACGTAACCGATGCGTTGTCCCTGCAAGATGCCTCCATGGGCTGGATGGGCGGCAGGGCTTACGTTGGTTTTGGTTCCATTGCACCCGAAGCCTTGAATTTATCAGGCTGAAATCTAAGACCTTGGCAAGCATGTGTCAAAGAATGTGAAAGCGGACTCTATTCTGACGGCGCGGCACGGGCATGCCTGACATCCGGTTAGGGTATACCTCAAATTGACACTGCGTATTCCAGAGAACGTGATGACGGAAGGTTGAACCTTCCGTCATAGCGCATCTGGTTTGGCCTCCCGTCAGCCAACCACGGGAAACACTGACTCGATCATTGGAGAATGGTCAGCTTGGCCTTGAGATCAATGGCTCTCGCGAAGTTGTGGTAATTCGGCGATGTTCGCTGCACCTGCGCGTGCAATGCTTTCAGCGCCGCCGAATCCGCCGACGACTCCATTTCGACCTCATACTCGACCTGGTCGTACCCTGGATTGATCCCAGGATCGATTCCAAGAAAACCTCTCAGATCGAGGCTTCCCTTCGTGCGGATAGTCAGCGATTGCAACTCGATGTTCATTGCCGCCGCATTTGCCGCGTAGGTTGCAGTCATGCATGCGTTCAACGCAGCCAGGATCAATTCTTGTGGATTAGCGGCCGTGTCGGTACCGAGCAATTCTGCCGGTTCGTCCGCGTCGATGACAAAGCCGCGCGCCAAGGCCGTGTCACCTAGTACGAGCGGCATGGTTCGCGCACGCGTCCGGGTGCCACCCTCCCAGGTTGTCACGACGCCGAACGTCGCGATGCCTGCGGCGGGCTTTGCTGCGACCTGATCTGCAAACTCACGCAATGCGCCGACGTTGATCCCGTTGCCGGGAGTTCCTTTAATGTTTGTGTTCATTTCTCGTTCCCCCATTATGTGTTACGCCCGGCCATCACGCCGCCGTCAACGTCCCAGATTGCGCCCGTCACCCATGCTGCCTTGTCCGACAACAGGAAGAGGATGACCTCGGCGACGTCTTGTGGCGTCCCAACCCTGCCGATTGGGTGGAAGCTGTTGAATCCCTGTAAGGCGCCATGAACCTCGGCCTTGGGTATGAATCCCTCGTAAATCGGCGTTTCGACAACCGCCGGAGAAACGGCATTGACCCTGATTTGTTTGGATGCCAGCTCCATCGCAAGGTGCTGGGTCAGCGAATGCAAACCTGCTTTTGCCATCGAATACGCGGACGACGGCGTAGCCGCAATCGCCTGCTTGCCCCACATCGAGCCGATGTTCACAATGGCGCCGGGACGCTCGCTGGCCACGAGATTGGCCACGACTTTTGTGTGATGAAGAAGAACGCTTTATTCAACGTCAAATATTGTTCGTAATCACTTTCCGTGTGCTCAAGAAACGCCTTCGGGAAGAACACCCCAGCCGCGTTGACCAGAAGATTGATGTCCTTGTGGTGTTCATCGATGGTATGCAGGAGTCGCTTCACATCTTCGGCTCGCGAGAGATCGGCAGTCAGGGCGGTCACGGTGCCCAACGACGACAGCGCCTTGCGGGCCTCTTCGGCCTTGTCTTCACGGTGACCGACGATGACGACGCTTCCGCCTTGCTCAAGAACCATGCGGGCAGTTTGCAGTCCCATCCCGCTAGTGCCGCCGATGACCAACAACTTCTTGCCATTAAATTCAGTACTCATAATAATCTCCTTAACTACCAACTAAATGGTAGGGTTGTGTTGCAAAAAAAGTGCCGACCTCAGGTCAACACGGTGGAAAGAAAAGTGTTTCCAACTTGTAGGTCCGCGTGACGACCGCATGCCACGGCCCACCATCATCGAGCCTTCCAACGCGCACAAGAATGCCTCTGCGAGAGCCTCTGGGGTGGAATTCGAGGTGATCAGCGCGGCACGCTGACCATCGGCAACGACAAGAGTCAACCAGTCGAGATTGACTTTAAAGAATCGCTCGACCTCGCTCACAACGGCGTCCGGCAGCGAGTCCGACTCGGCACCCAACATGCCGCAGACACAAAGGCGCCGGTCCTTGGCGAAGGTGCGTTCGAAAAGTGCCGCATACGCAGTTAGCCTGTCAGGCGCTTTCGCATGCTGCCCTTCGATGCTCAGCAACTCCTCACGAAACCGGTGCGTGTAGCGCTGTGCGACCACGGCCACGAGTTCACCCTTCTTGGGAAAGTGGTGGTGGATACTTGGTTTTTGATGCCTACCAACTGGGCCACGTCGTCGTATGAGAAGCCGTTGTAGCCGTGCTGCTGTACCAACCCTTCAGCGGCATCGACCACCCGCTCGGCGGTCGGCGAGATTTCGGAGAAATGCTTCATGCAAGCGCCTCATTTGATTCGGCGACTGGCAGGTGGCCTGTCTTGACCAGGATGGTGCAGCCTGTATTGCTGAAGGGACGGTGAGCACTCAAATGCGGACTGCGCATCCATGTGCCGGTAGGGTAGCTTCCGAACTCATCCTCAAAGACGCCTTCCAACACATAGATTTCTTCACCGCCGTAGTGACGATGCGAATTGAATCGTGTCCCCGGGGCCCAGCGCACCAAAGCCGTATGTTGTGTGTCGAACTCAGAAAGTGGCATCACCGACAGACCCGGCACGAGGCCTGGAAACCAGGGGCCGTTACGGGTGTCGACCACGGTGCGTTGGCTGTCGGCTAGATCAAGATGGCGCAGCTTGACGAACAACGTGCAACCCGTCGCGGAGCTCGGTGCATGCGAAGAACCTGGTGGATTCTTGATGTAAGTCCCAGGCCCGAAGGTCCCGGATTCGTCGCTGAATTCGCCGTCCAGGACCAGAATCTCCTCGCCCAAGTCGTGCTTATGATTTTCAAAAGCGGAGCCCGGCGCGTATCGCACGATCGAGGTGGCACGCGCCACTTCGTCGCCATCACGCTCCAGTAACTGGCGTTGAATCCCGGTCGCTGGCGAATCGACCCACTGTAAGCTTGAAGGCTCGACGACAACACGCTGCGAAAGATCTGAATTGAGTTTCATGGCTTTATTTCATCTACCGACTACTTGGTAGGTAAGTTATAAGATCCCGATTTGTTTGTCAAATAGCTTTCGCCATTTTCTTTCATCCATTGAAAAAACAATGAATTGGTTACAAGAACTCGCGAAGCTTAGCGTACGATTTTTTCCGAATTCTCTATCGTCCCCAACAAGAACCGTTTATTCGACGCTGAACAGCGGCGCCCCCAGCCGGCCGACATCCACTTCGATGCCCAGCCCCGGCCCCGTCGGCGCGCTGCCGAAGCCGCCCTGCGAACGCGGCTGGTAGTGGGCCAGGTGGCCGTCGGTCCAGTCGTTGAAGAACGGTGTCATCAGCAGGCTTTCAGGGCGGGTGGTGGCTGCTACGTGGCTGGTGGCAGCGGTGATGATGTCGCCGCCCCACATGTCCTCCACCGACACCGCCATGTTCAGATCCTGCAGCAGGTCGCGGGCGCGCACCAGGTTGGTCAGGCCGCCGAGCTTGCCGAACTTGATGTTCACCGACACCGCGTTGGCCTCGTACTTGGCGCGGAACACTTCGTCGGCGCTGACGATGGATTCGTCCAGCACCAGCGGCAGGCTCGAGCCGCGGGCAGCGAGGATGCAGTCAATGGTGCTGCGGCACGGCTGCTCGACATACACCGGCAAGCCGGCCATGCCCTGGATCGCCAGCTTGGCGCTGGCCAGCGACCAGCCGCCGTTGGAGTCGGCGACGATCACCGTCGCGGTTGCGGTGGAATTCCACCAGCCCTTCCGACTCCAGGCGCTTGAGCGCCTCGCGCACCGGGATCTTGCTGACGTTGAACGACTTGGCCAGTTCGTCTTGGCGGATCGGTTCGTCTTCCGGCAACTCGCCCTTGATAATCGCGTCCCGCAGGTGCTTCAGGATGATCTCCGAGCTGGAAGGGGCAATGCCCAGGTTGGGGACGTTTTTCAAGAAAAGAGACACGGTGGTTTTTCTCCAGGGCGGACTTCGAATATTTTATACGAAATTTTTCAGCCCGCACCATAGCCCGATCCGCGCCTGCCCCGGTAGCCCGGAGCAGGTACAGGATATGTCAGGCCGCCGCCGTGCTCGCCCGGCCATTGACCAGGCGCGTGATGCCCAGCGGGTTGTCGCGCTTGAGAGCATCGGGCAGCGCGCTGTCCGGGAAGTTCTGGTAGCACACCGGGCGCAGCCAGCGCTCGATCGCCAGGCTGCCGACCGAAGTGCCGCGCGCATCCGAAGTGGCCGGGTAAGGCCCGCCGTGAACCATGCCGTCGGCCACCTCGACCCCGGTCGGGTAGCCGTTGACCAGCAGGCGCCCGGCCTTGTCCTCCAGCAGCGGGATCAGTTCGGCGAAGGCCTCCAGGTCTTCGTCATCGCCGATCAGGGTCACCGTCAGCTGACCTTGCATGGCCTCCAGGCCACGCAGCAGTGCGGCCTTGTCATCGAGGGCAATCAGCACCGATGCCGGGCCGAACACCTCTTCCTGAAGCACTTCATCGCCTTCAAGCAGCAGGCGCTGATCGGCGCCGAACAGGCGGGCCGGCGCCTGCCCGTCGGCCGCGCCCTCCGCCAGCAGGCGAATTCCGTCAGTGTCCTGCAGATGCTGCGAACCGCACTGGTAGCTGCGTAGGGTGCCGGCATTGAGCATGGTCTGCGCCGGCTTGCCTTGCAGGGCGCTGCCGAGCACCTCGCCGAAGGCGCTGAAGGCCGGCGAGCGCAGGCCGAGCACCAGCCCCGGATTGGTACAGAACTGGCCGCAGCCGAGCACGATCGAGTCCGCCAGTTGCCCGGCGATGACCACGCCACGCCGCTCGGCGGCACGGGGCAGGACGATCACCGGGTTGATGCTGGACATCTCGGCGAACACCGGGATCGGCTCCTTGCGCGCGGCGGCCATGTCGCACAGGGCACGGCCGCCCTTGAGCGAGCCGGTAAAGCCCACGGCCTTGATCCGCGGGTGCTTGACCAATTGCTCGCCGACCCCGCTCCCGTAGATCATGCTGAACACCCCCGCCGGCAGGCCGCAGCGCTCGACCGCCCGGGTGATGGCGCCAGCCACCAGTTCCGAGGTCGCCATATGCCCGCTATGGGCCTTGAACACCACCGGGCAACCGGCGGCGAAGGCCGAGGCGGTATCACCGCCCGCAGTGGAAAAGGCCAGGGGGAAGTTGCTCGCGCCAAACACCGCCACCGGGCCAATGCCGATCTTGTATTGGCGCAAATCCGGCCGCGGCAGCGGCAGGCGCTCCGGCAATGCGCTGTCGATCCGCGCGCCGAGGAAATCACCACGGCGCAGCACTTCGGCGAACAGGCGCAACTGGCCCGTGGTGCGCTTCTGCTCACCCTGGATCCGGGCACTCGGCAGTGCGGTTTCGCGGCAGACGATGGCCACGAAATCCTCACCCAGGGCATCGATCTCGGCGGCCACGGCGTCGAGGAAATCGGCTCGCTGCCCGGGGCTGGTGCTGCGGAATCGAGCCGCCGCCGCAGCGGCGGCATCGCACGCCTGGTCCACTTCCTCCGCGCTGGCTTGCCAGAAGGTCCAGGGCAGTGCCTCGCCGGTGCTGGCATCGACACTGCGATGGGGGGTGGTGCCGTTGGCGCAACGCGCACCGGCGATGAAGTTCTTGCCTGATATAGCCGTCATCACATGTTCTCCAGGCGCTACCGATGCAGTAGCGCGTTCAGTTCGTCCAGCAGTTCATCGTTGATCTCGACGCCCTGCGCCAGGCTGCGCCGACGCGCCTCGTAGCGCCGGGCGGAAGGCAGGCGGGCACCCTGCTGCTCGATGCTGTCGAACAGGGTTTCCGCGCTGTGCAGGTAATGCTCGTAGCGCTCGCCAAGAAAGCGCCTGGGGTCGAAGGCCAGGATCAGCTCGCCATGGAACGGCGAGGCTCCCGCACCAGCGTCGTGGGCCAGCGACTGGGCGCTGGTCAGGTCGCCGATCAGCGGCCCCGCCAGCAGTTCGATCATCGCCGCCAGGGCCGAGCCCTTGTGCCCGCCGAAGGTGAGCATGGCGCCCTGCAGCACGGCCTCGGCCGACGTGGTCGGCTCGCCGTCGGCAGATACGCCCCAGCCCAGCGGCACCGGTTTGCCGGCACGCCGGTGCAACTCGATATCGCCACGGGCAATGGCGCTGGTGGCCATGTCGAAGACAAACGGATCCTTGCCCGGGCGCGGCCAGCCGAAGGCGATCGGATTGGTCCCGAACACCGGCCCGCGCCCGCCCGCCGGAGCGACCCAGGCATGGCTCGGGTTGCAGGCCAGGGTCACCAGGCCGAGGTCGGTCAGGGTCTCGATCTCGACCCACAGCGCCGAGAAGTGCACGCAGCGGTTGATCACCAGGGCCGCCACGCCGTTGTCCACCGCCTTGCGCCGCAGCAGCGGTACACCGCGGTCGAAAGCCAGCTGGGAAAAGCCACCGGCGGCATCCACCCGCACACTGCCCGGCGCATGGTCATGCACCTGCGGCTCGGCGCGCGGGTCGACCTTGCCGGCCTTCAGCGTGGCGATGCACACCAGCAGGCGGTAGACGCCGTGGGAAGCGCACTCATCCCGTTGTCCGCAGACCATGGTCCGCGCCACGGCAAGCGCCTGTTCGCGACTGAAACCGTGCAGTTCGAGCACCGCGCGGGCGAGGCTGTCCACCTCGCTCAAAGCAAGACGCGCCAAAAGTCGTTTCTCCATCAGGATGTCCGGCGGCGAACGGGTCGCCGCCGGACCGGGGCAGGGTCAGTGGGGCATGCCGGCAGGCAGTCCGGGTTTGTCCAGGGCCGGCGCCAGCGCTTCGCGCCAGGCCGACACTTCCATCGGCGCAGCGACCTGGCCGAGGATGTGGTCGGACAGTTTTTCCGCCAGCATGATGGTCGGGGCGTTGGTGTTGCCGGTGGTCAGCGCCGGGAACACCGAGGCGTCGACGATGCGCAGCCGGTCGATGCCATGGACGCGGCCGTCATGGTCGACCACCGCCATCTCGTCCACCCCCATGCGGCAGGTGGAACAGGCGTGGAAAGTGGTGCCGGCGTTGTCGCGGATCCAGGCTTCCAGCTCGGCATCGCTCTGCAGGTGCTTGCCGGGGCTGAGCTCCTCGCCGCGCAGTTCGTCCCAGGAGCGCTGGGCGATCATTTCCCGGGTCTTGCGCAGGCCTTCGCGCAGTTGCTCCAGGTCGCCCGGCGCGGTGAGGAAGTTCAGGCGGATCAGCGGATCGGCCTTGGGATCCTTCGAGGCCAGGGTGACGCTGCCACGACTGGCCGGGCGCATGACGCTGGTGAAGTACTGGAAGCCCGGGGTGATGCGCGCCTTGCCGCGGTAGAACTCGCCCACCATGGGGAGAAATTCGTGCTCCAGGTTGGCGTACTCGACCTGGTCGTTGCCACGGAAGAACGCCCCCACCTCGAAGTAGTTGGACGCCCCCAGGCCACTGCGCGCGGCCATCCAGCGCGCCCCGACGAACAGCCGCCCGAGCGGCGACAGCGCGCGGGTCGGCGACACACCCTGCTTGGGCGTCGAATACTGGATCGCCACGGCCACGTGGTCCTGCAGGTTCTTGCCGACCCCGGGCAAGTGGTGGCGCAGCTCGATGCCGAGGGCCTTGAGCTCGTCCTGATCACCGATGCCGGCGAGCAGCAGCAACTGCGGCGAACCGAAGGCACCGGCACTGAGGATCACTTCCTTGGCGGCATGGCTGATCTGCTCGACGCCATCGATCTCGTACTTCACCCCGACCGCGGCCTTGCCGGAGAACACCAGGCCGGTGACGAAGGCGCGGCTTTTCACCACCAGGTTGTCGCGCCCGGCGGCCGAGTCCAGGTAGCCACGCGCGGTGCTCCAGCGCTCGCCCTTGTAGGTCGAGGCCTGGGCCACGTTGACTCCTTCCTGGCGCTCGCCGTTCTGGTCCGGGTTCAGGCGCAGGCCGTAGTCCTGGCCGGCGCCGAGGAAGGCCTGGTACAGCGGGTTGTCGGCCTTGCAGCGGTGCACGTGTAGCGGCCCGGAACCACCACGGAAGTTGTCCGTGCCACCGTCGAAGGTCTCCATCTTCTTGAAGTACGGCAGGCAGTGGCTGTACGACCAGTCGGGCAGCCCGGCCGCCGCCCAGCCGTCGAAGTCCAGCGGGTTGCCGCGGACGAAGACCATGCCGTTGATCGACGACGAACCGCCAAGCACCCGGCCACGGTGCTGGTCGCTGCGGTTGCCGTTCAGGCCCGGCTCGGGCTCGCTCTTGAAGCCCCAGTTGAAACGCTTGCTTTCCAGGGGCAGGCCCAGGGCGGCGGGCATCTTCAGGATCACGCTATCGTGGCGCGGCCCGGCCTCCAGCAGCAGGACCCGGGTGGTGCGTTCGGCGCTGAGGCGGTTGGCCACCACGCACCCCGCCGACCCGGCACCGACCACGATGTAATCGAACTCGTTCTTGCTCATTTGCCGCGCCTCATTATTTCAGTTGGATCCAGATCGTCTTCACTTCGGAATACTGGTCATGGGCCAGGAACGACTTTTCGCGACCGCCGAAGCCGGACTGCTTGAAGCCACCGAACGGCACCGACTGGTCGCCTTCGGAGAAGCAGTTGACCGACACGGTGCCGGCACGGATGGCGCGGGACACCTTGTGCGCGGTGTGCAGGTTGTTGGTGTAGAGCGATGCGGCCAGGCCATAGGGGGTGTCGTTGGCAATGGCGATGGCCTCCTCGACGCTGGAGAAGGTGATCACCGAAAGCACCGGGCCGAAGATCTCTTCGCGGGCGATGGTCATCTGGTTGCTGACGTCGTCGAAGATGGTCGGCTCGATGTAGTAGCCGCCGGTCTCCTGGCGAATGCGCTGACCGCCGAGGATGATCCGCCCACCCTCCTCCACGCCCGCCTTGATGTAGCCGAGGATGTTGTTCATGTGCTTCTCGTCGATCAGCGCACCGATGCGCGTGCCTTCGACCAGCGGATCGCCGACGGTCCAGGTCTTGAAGTGCTCGACCAGCGCTTCCAGCAGCCGGCCCTTGACCTTCTCATGGACCAGCAGGCGCGAACCGGCGCTGCAGTTTTCGCCCTGGCTGAAGAGAATGCCGATGGCCAGTTGCTCGACGATCGGCTGCAGGTCATCGACATCGTCCATGACGATGGCCGGGCTCTTGCCGCCCAGTTCGAGGATGACCTTCTTCAGGTTGGACTCGGCGGCGTACTTGAGGAAGTAGCGGCCGACTTCGGTGGAGCCGGTGAAGCTCAGGCAATCCACGTCCGGGTGGCGACCGAGGGCCTGGCCGACGGTCTCGCCGAAACCGGTGACGATGTTGAATACGCCGGCCGGGATCCCGGCCTCGGCCACCAGTTCGGCGAAGCGCAGGGCGCTGAGGGTGGTCTGCTCGGCGGGCTTGACGATCAGCGAGTTGCCGCCGGCCAGGGCCGGGGCGGTTTTCATCGCCAGGACGGCCAGCGGGAAGTTCCACGGGATCACCGCGCCGACCACGCCGACCGGCTCACGCACCACCAGCGAAACCAGGTCGCCGGGCGTCGGCGAGCTCTGGTCGTAGAGCTTGTCGATGGCCTCGGCGTGCCAGCGCAGGGTCTCGATGGCGTCCGGCAGGTCAGCGGCCAGGGCGTCGTCTACCGGCTTGCCGTTGTCCAGGCTTTCGATCAGGGCCAGCTCTTGGGCGTGCTGCTCGACCAGGTCGGCCAGGCGCAACAGCGCACGCTTGCGCTCCTTCGGCGCCAGGCCGGCCCAGCGCCGGTCCTCGAACGCCGCCTTGGCGGCCGCTACCGCCACCTCGACATCCGCCGCGTCGCACTCGGCGATGCGGGTGAGGACTTCACCGTTGGCCGGGTTGACGGTAGTGAAGGTCTTTCCGTCCAGGGCATCGACGAAGCGTCCATCGATAAAGGCCCTGGTCTGGAAGCGCTGGGCCTTGGCCCGCTCGGCGAAGTTGGGGCGAAGAGTGTTGGTCATGCTGTTTCCTCATTGCTGGATAGGTGACTGCCGCACGGGCATGGCTGGACCGGGTTACTCGCAGAGCACCGACTTGATCCGTTCGTACTTGGCTGGATGGCATCGCTTGACGTAGAAGCCGTAGGCCCAGCCGGCGGCGAACACGATGAACACAAGCGCCGCCAGCAGGTTAGCCCAGGTGCCGCTGAGGCCCAGGAGCAGCTCCACGCTGCTGAGCGCGTAGTAAAGGAAGACGCACAGGCCGGCGACGGCGATCAGCGGGGCCAGGAAGGCATTCCAGAAGCGCTGGTCGCAGCGGGTGCGGCGGAAGAACACGAAGATGGCGATGCTAGCGATGGTCTGCGCCAGGACGAGGCCGATCGCGCCCATGCCGGTCATGCTGGCGTACAGCACGTTGTACGGGTCCAGGCCCATCACCGCGAAGAAGCCGACGCAGATCACGGCACTGACGGTCTGCACGATCGAGGCGACGTAGGGGGTCTGCGCCTTGCGTCCGGTGTAGCCGAGCGGCGACCAGACCAGATGCTGGCGGCCCAGGGAGTACAGGTAGCGGGCGATGTTGTTGTGGATGGTCACCATGGCCGCGAAGATCGCCGTGACGATGAAGATATTGAAGAAGCTGGTGGCCCAGCCGCCCAGGACCATGTCGCTGACCCGGAACACCAGTTTGCCCGACTCCTTGGTGGCGATCTCCACGGCGTGATCGGTGCCCAGGGTGCAGATGATCAGCCAGGTGACGCCGCTGTAGATGGCGGCCATGAAGAACACCGAAAAGTAGGTGGCGCGGGGAATGGTGCGTTTCGGGTCGCGGGCTTCCTCGCTGTAGATCGCGCTGCCCTCGATGCCGCTGAAGGTGACGCAGGCGAACATCAGGGCCACGCCCAGGCCGGGGCTGAGCAACGCCGACGGTGCGAAGGGCGCCAGGCTGAACGAGGTTTCGGCTGGGCTGTTCAGCAGCATGCCGCCGGCCAGGACGAACAGCAGCAGGCATTCGAAGCTCATCAGGAAGCCCAGCACCCGCGCGCCGGAATGCACGCCACTGACGCCGAGGTACAGGCAGGCGGCCGCCGCCACCGCTGCGCACAGCCACCAGGGCACGGCCACGCCGGTGGCCTGGAGGATCACCTCGGCCGCATAGAAGCCAAAGCCGCCATAGAGGCCGACCTGGATCGCCGTATAGGAAAAGATGGTCAGGGCCGCCGTGCCCAGGCCGGTCAACTGGCCCATGCCCAGGGTCACGTAGGCATAGAGCGCACCGGCATTGCTGACATGCCGGGCCATGGCCACGTAGCCCACGGCGAACAGCATCAGGATCGACGCAGCAAGAATGAAGGCCGCCGGCGAACCGACGCCGCTGCCGATGCTGAGCATGATCGGCACGACGGCGACCACGCTGGTCATCGGCGAGGCCGCCGCGATGATGAAGCAGGCGATGGACGTAACGCCGAGGGTGTTGCGTTTCAGACCGTGGTTGCTACCGCCGCCGAGCGCTAGGGCATCGGCGGAGCGCACCTCGGGTTGCTGGGTATGATTCATCGTTTCAGCTTCCTGTAGTTATTTTTGGCAGCTAAACAAAGGGGAAGGCCCATTATTTTATATTGTATACGATTGTTTCCAATCTGCACCCTGCGCCGTTTCCGGATTGCTCCGGTACGCGCCGTGAAATCCGTTTTCCTTCTCGCCGGTCAAGCGGGAAAGACGGCTGCAGCAACAGCCCTGCAAACATCTACATCGAATCCGTGAAAATTACCCTTGGGGTCGGTATAAGAGAAGCCTGGCAGGCCATCACTGATACCACATTGAACAAATCCCTTCTTCTTGACATTGTCGAGCGTCGTACCGGCCATGGCACCCATTGACATCATCGAACTCAGCGTCAGTGCTGCGACTGTCAGGCCAACTTTGAAGATCTTGTTTTCATTTTTCATGTTATTGCTCTCATGGATTGCAGCAGAGACATTCCGCCCAAGAGATGACGCTCTAGCAGGTACTCAACCAACTCTCAGAGGCAGAAAACATCAGACAGGCCACTACGGCCCAGAGAAACAATCAGAAGATTTTTTAAGTGGCATAGGCTGCCCTCTTTTTATTTTTAAAAAGCCCCGTTTCCGGGGCGAAATATGAAGCACCGTCAGACCTACCGAATTACTGAATGTCAGGATCAGCAATTGAGTGTGCCCAACCGAGAGTCTCCTCCCGGTTGAGATCAACCTAGCGCCTATAGAAAAAGAGAAAAAGCGAATAATTTTACAATATTACGTAAGCTAAGCTTACGAATGCGGCTACACGCCACTATGATGTTGATTTTTAGGGGGGTCACCGAATCTCAGCCGCGTGTTGCTCTAGGCATTGTACGAACACCTGAAGCGCCGGGCTCCTCTTCTCACCCTTGCGAAATGCAATGGATATGCGGCGCCGAATCTCTGGTTCCAGTCGACAAATTCGTGTGCCCTGTAAATCTTTACGAGCCCTAAGTCCAGGGAGTATGGCAATCGCGCACCCCTCGCTAACTAACGCTCTGGTAACCTCGAATCCCTTGCAACGCGCGATGATGTTGGGCGTGTACCCTGATTTCTGGCAAGCATCGGTCAACATCCTGGTGTAAGTGGAGGAGGCTGTATCCATCACCCAGTTTTCATGCTCAAGATCCTGCCACGTGACAGTCTCCATCACTGCTAAGCGATGATCAGGCGACATCATCACGTTGAACACGTCTTCGATGAGTGGTGTGATTTCGATACTGGGGTCAAGCAGGCCGGGTGGTACGTTCAAGTCATCGATCAGCGCAATATCTGTCTGCCAACTGCGCAGAGCATTCATCCCTTCCTCAGGCTCCATTTCCTCAAACAGCACCTCCAGGCGAGGATGAGTGGCATGGAGTGTTTGAATTGTCTTGGGCATCAACGCTGCTGCAACTGAGGGAAATGCAGCAATCCTCAGGTCTCCAGCCACGACCTTTTTCAACTCGGCCATATCGGCCCTAGCGGATTCGAGCTCTTCAAAGATCCTATTGGCTCGCTCAACGAGCTTTCTGCCAGCGATGGTCAGATCTACGCCTCTCCCGCGCCGTTCTACCAGATCGATCCCCACCTCCTGCTCCAACAGCGAAATCTGCTGGGAGACAGCGGATGGCGATACGTGCATCGCTTCAGCAACGGCTGCCATGGTCTTACGTACCGCAAGCTCTCTCAAGGCACGCAACTTACTGATATCCATCAAGTTTCCCCTAAAAAGCGACATCTCAGAAAATCATTAAGTATTGCTTACGTATTATTGAAATATTATTCGCTTTTTTTGATCTGGGACAGGGTATAGGTTTGAAAAAAACCCCAACAAAGGTAACGCCGTAATGACCCACTCCTACTTCAACGACAATCTTGCTGAGCGCGACCCGCTGATCTTCAAAGCTCTCCAAGACGAGAAAAAACGTCAGCAAGGCCAGATCGAACTGATCGCCTCTGAGAACTCGGTGAGCTTCGCCTCTCTGGAGGCCATCGGTTCGGTCATCACCAACAAGACCGTTGAAGGCTACCCAGGCAAGCGTTTCCACGGCGGCGCTGATTTCGCCGACGTTGTCGAGCAAGCTGCCATTGACCGCGCAAAAGAACTTTTCGGCTGCGGCTTCGTGAACGTGCAACCACACTCCGGCACCCAGGCCAACCAAGCTGTGTTCTTTGCACTTCTGCAACCAGGCGACACAGTATTGAGCCTGGATCTGGCTTCGGGTGGGCACCTGAGCCACGGCGCAAAGCCGAACCAGTCGGGCCGTTGGTTCAGCATCGTTTCGTATGGCGTAGATCGCGAAACTGGCCGAATCGACTACGACAACGTCGAAGCTCTGGCCTTGGAGCACAAGCCGAAGCTCATCATCTCGGGTGGCTCGTCTTACCCACGTGAAATCGACTTCCCGCGTATGCGAGAGATTGCCGATAAGGTTGGCGCAACTTACCTGGTGGACATGGCCCACTTTGCCGGACTTGTCGCTGCTGGAGTGCACCCTTCGCCGATTCCACACGCAGACATCGTGACCTGCACCACCACCAAGACCCTCCGTGGTGCTCGCGGCGGCTTGGTCATGACCAACCGCGAAGACCTCTTCAAGAAGCTTCAACCGGCTGTTTTCCCAGGCGTACAAGGCAGCGCACACCTGGCAACCATCGCCGGTAAAGCAGTGTGCCTCGGTGAAGCTCTGACCGATGAATTCAAGACCTATGGTGCAAACGTCAAAGCGAACGCTCGCCTGCTTGCAGAAGTTCTGCAGAAGCGTGGTGTACGCATCGTCAGTGGCGGCACTGATACTCATGTTGTTCTGGTAGATGTTTCGTCCAAGGATCTGACCGGTCAGCAGTCGCAGGACGCGTTGTCGGAAATCAACATCACCTCGAACAAAAACCCGATTCCGTTCGACAGCGCCAAGCCATCAGAGTGGAAAGGCCTGCGCCTGGGTTCGTCAGCGGGTACTACTCGAGGTTTTGGTGCCAAAGAGTTCGAAGTCATCGGCAACCTGATCGCAGATATCTTCGATGCACAAGTTGCTGACGAAACTACCCGTGCCGCCGTCATCGCGAAGAGCCGCGCAGTAGTTGCCAAACTGGTTGCCGACTTCCCAATCTATGCCTAAGGGGTACATGGCGGATGCCTAGACCATCCGCCTCACTCCACGCTGTAGGAAAATAAAAATGAGCGTTCAACTTCCCAATGATCCAGCGCGTGACGATGTCCTGGCTGGCCGACCTGCGCTTTGGCTAAACCCGAACCTGAAAGCCAACGGCATTGCTGACCAATCGCTGCCGATCCGGGCTGCTCAAGTTAAAGAGGCCGAAGAAAACTGGCAGCTGCTGGCGCCAGTGCTGGAGACGTGCTTCCCCGAACTCAAGGCATCGAAGGGCCGGATCCAGTCCAAGCTGATCGAAGCCGAAGATCTGCGTGGTGCTCTCGGGTATGGCACTTCGGAATACGGTCGTGTCTTCGTCAAGGCAGACGGGGACTTGCCCGTCGCGGGTTCGATCAAAGCACGTGGTGGCGTTTATGAAGTCTTTATGCACGCCAAGAAGATGGCTGAAAAGCGCGGCATCCTGACTCCTGGTGGCGATATTACCGTCCTGGTGGGAGAGCAGGCCCGCGCTCTTTTTGCCCAGCACACCATTGCCGTGGGCAGCACAGGTAATCTGGGGCTGAGCGTTGGTATTGCCGCTCGCGCTCTGGGCTTCCGAGCAGTGGTGCACATGTCGTCGGACGCCAAACAATGGAAAGTTGATCGGCTCACACGCCTGGGCGTGGAGGTCGTGCAGCACAAGGCCGACTATACCACTGCAGTCGAACACGCTCGCATTGATGCAGAGGGCGATCCAAGCATCTACTTCGTGGATGATGAGCGCTCGGAAATGCTGTTCTTCGGTTACAGCGCTGCTGCCAGCGAGCTGGCAGTGCAGCTCAAAGAGCAGGGGGTCACCATCGATGAAGACCATCCATTGTTCATCTACCTGCCATGCGGTATTGGCGGTGCACCCGGTGGCGCGGCATACGGACTGAAAGCTATTTTCGGCGATGCCGCTCACGCTTTCTTTGTTGAGCCGGTTCAGTCTCCATGTGCCATGGTTCACATGATGAGCGGTTCTAAAGAGCTGATTTCGGTGTATGACGTTGGCCTGACTAACCGAACTGAAGCAGACGGTATGGCGGTTGCCCGTATGTCGGAGTTCGTAGCGGATGTCATGAAGCCAATGCTGTCCGGCGTTTTCACTGTCGACGACGACGACTTGTTCCGCTGGCTCTGGAAGGCGCAAACCACTCAAGCAATTCGCCTTGAGCCATCAGCTACTGCAGGCTTTGCCGGCCCAGAGTTCATCGTGAACAGCAATCAAGGTCGTGCTTATCAAGAAGCTCACGGACTGAGCAATAAACTCGCTCAGGCAACACACGTCATTTGGACAACTGGTGGCGCTTTCGTTCCTGAAGAGCAATTCAAGGAATTCATGGCGCGCGGAGCTTTACTGGTCAAATAAGACCAGAGCTCTAAAGGGGGTGGCAAACAACACCCCCACTCCTCAAATTTGCGCCAATGAAAACCAATCACGCCAGTCAATGACGTTGAGGTGTTAGTTTCATGAACAATCAATTCTTGGCCGACCGTATCGACGGGAAAGGCTTTGCAGCCAATCTCGTGGACAAACTTACGGAAGAAGTAACCGAGATTAAAGAGCAAACAGGACTCATTCCTGGCCTGGCTGTTGTACTTGTTGGCGAGGATCCAGCAAGTGGCGTTTATGTAAGTGCCAAACACCGCCAGACATTGGCCATCGGTATGCAGTCGTTCGTTCATAGGCTGCCCGCTGATACAACCCAAGCTGAGCTAATGGGTCTCTTGGACGAGCTGAATGCCGCTCCGGAAGTTAATGGCATTCTCGTGCAACTACCTCTTCCTGCACACCTTGATACCAACGCGGTTATCAATGCCATTGATGCAGACAAAGATGTGGATGGTTTTCACATCCTGAACGCTGGCCGTTTGGCCACAGGCCAAGACGCCTTGGTTCCCTGCACCCCGCTGGGCTGCTTGATGATGCTGAAAGACCGTTTGGGCAGCTTGGCCGGAATGAATGCTGTAGTTGTCGGCAAATCAAACATTGTTGGTAAGCCAATGGCCCAGCTGCTGATGGCCGAGAACTGCACCGTGACCGTCGCGCACTCCAAAACGCGAGATGTCCCTGCGTTGTGCCGAACTGCCGACATTTTGGTGGTAGCGGTAGGGCGGCCTGAGATGGTGAAAGGCGATTGGATCAAGCCAGGCGCTGTCGTTATCGACGTAGGTATCAACCGCATTGAACGTGATGGCCGGTCGCGCATCGTCGGCGATGTTGCATATGACGAAGCAGGGCATGCATCGGCGATTACACCAGTACCAGGCGGTGTTGGCCCGATGACCATTGCGTGCCTGCTGGCCAACACTGTGACCGCGTTCAAGCGTCAGCACAAAATCGTAACCAAAAAAGAAGCTGTTGCTGTTTAAGGTGATCCCAAATGACCAAGACTAAAAATAATTATGTACTGCGAGTAACTTGCCCTTCGATCCGTGGCGTCACAGCTGACATCACCAGCTTCTTGTCTTCTCGCGGCTGCAACATCCGCGACAGCGCACAGTTCGACGATGAGAGCACCAACCACTACTTCATGCGTATTACCTTCCGTTCGGAAGAAGGCCAGTCGCTTGAAGATCTGAGAAAAGAGTTCCAACCCCTTGTTGATAAATACAAGATGGAGTTCGAATTCTTCGATGAGCGCGCCAAGCGCAAAGTCATTCTGATGGTTTCCCGTTTCGGCCATTGCCTGAACGACCTGCTGTATCGCTGGGGCATCGGCGCCCTGCCAATCGATATTGTCGGTGTGATCTCCAACCACCTGGATTTCCAAAAGGTGGTCGAAGGGCATGGTATTCCCTACCACCATATTAAGGTGACCAAGGAGAACAAGGCTGAAGCTGAAGCAGCACAGATGCGCATCGTCCGCGAGGCGGGTGCAGAGCTGATCGTACTCGCCCGTTACATGCAGATTCTGTCTGACGAAATGTGCCAGCAGATGTCGGGGCGGATCATCAACATCCATCACTCGTTCCTCCCGTCGTTCAAAGGCGGCAGCCCCTACAAGCAAGCCTTCGAGCGAGGCGTGAAGTTGATCGGTGCAACCTCTCACTTCGTCACCGCCGACCTGGATGAAGGCCCCATCATCGAGCAAGACATTGTTCGAATCACCCATGCGCAAAGCCCAGAAGACTATGTCTCCTTGGGTCGAGACGTAGAAAGCCAGGTGCTGGCACGGGCCATTCATGCCTACGTGCACGGGCGTGTGTTCATGAACGAGAACAAGACGATTGTGTTCCCGCCGTCGCCTGATTCGTACTCCTCTGAGTCTATCGGTTGAGATGAGCGCGTCCCGCGCTCGTTTCGCCATAGTACCTAAGTGTTTGATCAAAAATTGGTGTAGGTGACTTGTACCCTCTTGGACGTCAACCCAAGGGGGTATTCCTACTCGTAAAAATTGAAATTGCAAGTTGAAGTAAGCCATGCCTAATCAATAAAGCTTCGGCACTTTACCTATCTCATTTATAGCTGCCCAAATAAAGAAAACAAGGTGCGAGGCATAGAAATGCAAGATACAACTTGGCTGTTAGGAGTTCTGTTTTCCTCCATTGCACTGATCATCTTCTTGATCATGAAAGTACGACTTCACGCTTTCTTGGCGTTGATAATCGCGTGCTTTGTCGTCGGCTTCGGCTCCGGCATGCCGGCAACTCAAATCGTCAAATCACTGGAGTCGGGAATAGGCGGAACCCTTGGGTTCCTGATCGCCATCATCGGGCTCGGCGGCATCTTGGGCAAAATGCTTGAGGAGTCAGGCGGGGCCGAGCGGCTGGCCAAGACTCTTCTCGACAACTTGGGATCAACACGGGCCCACTGGGTCATGGCTATCGTCGGCGCTATCGCTGGCATTCCTGTGTTCTTCGAGGTTGGATTCGTACTTCTCATACCTTTGGTGTATGTGGTGGCCCGCGAAACCAAGATCAACTTGATGTTTCTTGGGATCCCACTGGCCATCTCTCTGATGACCATCCACTGCATCCTCCCCCCCCCACCCGGCTGCCATGGCCATCACTGGTATGCTACATGCCGATGTAGGTACCGTGATTCTTTACGGCCTTATGGTCGGCATTCCGACCATGATCATTGCCGGGCCCATCTGGGTGAGTCTGTTCTGCGGAAAAGCAGCGAGCGAAAAGCAGCAAAGCTTCTTGGAGTCGCACGGAAAGCACTTGCCTGCTGAACGGGCACTCCCAGGCATCGGCATTACGCTGATGACCATCGCCTTGCCACTGATCCTGATGGTCTTCAAAACCGCTGCTGCTGGCCTACCGGCTGACTCTCTGGTACAGCATGTCGCGCAGTTTGTGGGCAACCCACTGACCGCCCTGATGATCTCCGTCGCCTTTGCCTACTGGTCTCTTGGCTTGCGCCAAGGCCGCACCATGCAGCAACTGCTAGAGATTACCCAACGCGGTTTCCCAGCGCTTGCAAACATCATCTTCGTGATCGGCGCCGGCGGGGCTTTCAACGCCGTCCTTATCGAGAGCGGCGTTGGTAAAGCGATTTCGAACATGCTGGCCGGCACTGATATCAACCTGATCATCCTGGCATGGTTCATCGCATGGCTGATGCACTTCGCCGTGGGCTCGGCAACTGTGGCCATGGTAAGCGCTGCGAGCATGATCAACCCAATGCTGGCCGCTGACCCTCACCTGAAACCGGAAATCTTGGTCGTCGCTATTGGCGCCGGCTCCATAGGCTGGGCACACGTCACCGACTCGGCATTCTGGGTCGTGAAGGAGTATTTGAATGTCTCGCTGTCGGAGGCACTCAAGAAGTTTACCGGAGGAACCGTTGTTGCCTCCCTCGTTGCACTCCTGGCCACCCTGATACTGAATTACTTCCTAGGTTGACTTTAGCCATTTGCCATTGACGGCCTCCTTTCCCAACCTATTTGACGCCAAGCGGAATGGACGTCAAATAGGTAAGCACCTGGTGAATTGAAACTATGCCAACACATTATGTTTATCTCGGCCTTGGCAGCAATGTAGAGCGGGAAATCCACATTGATATGGCCCTGTCGATGCTTGAAGAACACATCGACCCTCTGCGCCGTTCGCCTATCTATGAAAGCGCCTCGATAGACCCTCGACAATCCCCGTTTTACAACCTGGTCGTAGGGGGCAGTACCGACCTCAGCCTGGCCGAACTCAACGCGTGGATCAAAGACATCGAACTCCTTCATGGGCGAACCAGCAGCACTCAACGCTTCATTCCCCTTGATATCGATATCTTGCTGTTTGATGACCTCGCGGGCCTCCATGAGGGGATAGAGCTCCCCAGAGCAGAAATTCTCGACCGGGCGTTCGTGCTCTATCCGTTGCAGCAACTGGCCCCACACCTCAAGCACCCAGGCCTCGGCATTTCATTCGCCGAGTTGTGGCGTCAGTTGCAGCCAGGGCCTCAGCTGTCATCTGTACGTTATCCCTTCGGTGTCAGCTCGTTTGCTCTTACAGTGCAAGCCGGGAGATTTCCGCTACCGGGTGATCCCTGCCAGCTCGCAGCGATATAGCCCGATCAACGATCCACACGTCTTGAACTCGCTGGAGCCTTGTATGCAGCCTTTTCACGTGCATCCTCTCCCTTACTTGGCAGACCCCACCGTCTTTTTCGCAGTTATCCGTAATGCCCCTGGGGCTGTTCTCTTTGACTCTGGTCGCCCAACGTCCCAACGAGGCCGCTACGATCTGATGAGCGCCTGGCCGATCAGAAGCTTTCAACCGTATGAAGGTGAGTCTTCAGCAGCATTCGCAGAGCGTTTACGGGCTGCGCTCAAGAGCCTCGGGCATAGGCGCCCAGATGAAGAGTTGCCATTCACGGGCGGCCTCATGGGGTATCTCAGCTATGACTTTGGCCGAGCAGTGATTGGTCTCAAGCCGTCGGAGAGGGTGCAGATCCCAACTGCCCTTATCGGTCTATACACCTGGGCCCTAGTATCAGACCATCAAACGCGCCAATCACGACTGATCTTCAATCCGGCTGTAAATAACCAGGAACGCAAAAGCATCATTTCGCTGTTTCAATCGGGCACGACAAGGAAAACAGACGAGCCTTTCACATTGGGCGCCAAGTTTACTCCGACCGTTACCTACAACGCTTACGAAAATGCCATCTCCAGCATCCATGACTACATCGCAGCGGGTGACTGCTACCAAGTGAATTTCACACAGAAGTTCTTTACCAGCTATTCGGGCAATCCATGGCGCGCCTATGAAATCCTCCGAAACCATTGCGCAACCCCTTTCGGTGGCTACATCAACCTGGGTCAGCATGACGCCATAATGAGTTTTTCACCCGAGCGCTTCATTCAGAGCATCAATGGGCGGGTTGAAACTCGACCTATCAAGGGCACGATGCCTAGGGGCCGGACAAGCGCTGAAGACCAACACTACGCAGAAAAACTGGCAGCCAGCGAAAAAGATAGGTCTGAAAACCTGATGATCGTTGACCTGCTTCGTAACGACATCGGGAAGAACTGCAGATCCGGCTCAGTCAGCGTCCCTGAGCTGTTCAGCATCGAGTCATACCCAAACGTTCATCACCTGGTCAGCACTATCCAGGGCGAGCTAGCCGAGGGCAGAGATCCGATAAACCTGCTGTTCGATGCGTTCCCCGGTGGATCGATCACGGGTGCACCGAAGAAGCGCGCCATGCAAATCATCGATGAGCTGGAAGCGACTGAGCGCAGCATCTACTGCGGCTCTATGTTCTATCTCGACACAGCCGGCCATATGGACAGCTCGATCACCATCCGGACACTGCTCGCCAACAGTGGGACGATCAGTTGCTGGGGTGGTGGAGGGATAGTGGCCGAGTCGACCGCCCAGGGTGAGTATCTAGAGTCCGTGACGAAGATCCGAAACCTCCTGAAGTGCCTGGAGAGCTACTTTCTACCGTAATCAACCTAGTTCACGACATCAGCAACAGATTCAGTGAACAGGGTGCACTCCGGCAACGTGACGCCCTTCTTGACGATCACGCCTCCACACAACACTGACTGAGCGTGAACAGTGACGCCCCGCTTCAACACCGGGCTTTTGCATGCCCCTACAGGGCTGCGAAGGACGCTAACCGCATTCCAAAGCGTGACATCGTCTTCGATCACCACACCGTCATCAATCACCAAGCCTTGGCCATGGCGGACAACTACACCTTTGCCGATCTCCGCGCCAGGATGAATATCGATTCCCCACACCTGAGCAGCCCAGTTCTTCAACATCATGGCGTTGTGGTGTTCGAGATTGAGCCAGAGCATATGACTGATGCGATAGAGCTGCAGAGCCTGGAAGCCTGCACAGGAGGACAGCGCGACATAGTGATCGACACAGGACGGATCATCTTTTACGAAACGCTCGAGATCAGCTGCAGACTGCACAGCGATTGCCGGCTCAGAGCGGAGCAGCGCCGTCAGCCAGGCCTGCAGCTTGTCTCCGCCCAGGTGCCTCAAGCTGAACCCGAGATTGGCGCCCAGAGCTGCCTCGAAGCAGTCATGTTCGAGAACGCGGTACTCCACATTCCATCGCATAACGGGGTTCCAGCCCGCAAACTGCTCAGCTTGTTGCCTGAGCGAACGCCATACCTTGCTCATGTGGCCTCATGAATTTCAGAATCAAGGAGATGATGAGTTAATGTGGCACGTAGTTCCACAACAGTATAGCTTAAGGTTCCTTAAGCATTAGGTAAGAATAGCTTACCAAAAGGAGGAACCTACCCAAGCCTTACGCTGATGAGTAATTTTGAAGCATTAAGGGGACGATAGAGAATTCGGAAAAAATCGTACGCTAAGCTTCGCGAGTTCTTGTAACCAATTCATTGTTTTTTCAATGGATGAAAGAAAATGGCGAAAGCTATTTGACAAACAAATCGGGATCTTATAACTTACCTACCAAGTAGTCGGTAGATGAAATAAAGCCATGAAACTCAATTCAGATCTTTCGCAGCGTGTTGTCGTCGAGCCTTCAAGCTTACAGTGGGTCGATTCGCCAGCGACCGGGATTCAACGCCAGTTACTGGAGCGTGATGGCGACGAAGTGGCGCGTGCCACCTCGATCGTGCGATACGCGCCGGGCTCCGCTTTTGAAAATCATAAGCACGACTTGGGCGAGGAGATTCTGGTCCTGGACGGCGAATTCAGCGACGAATCCGGGACCTTCGGGCCTGGGACTTACATCAAGAATCCACCAGGTTCTTCGCATGCACCGAGCTCCGCGACGGGTTGCACGTTGTTCGTCAAGCTGCGCCATCTTGATCTAGCCGACAGCCAACGCACCGTGGTCGACACCCGTAACGGCCCCTGGTTTCCAGGCCTCGTGCCGGGTCTGTCGGTGATGCCACTTTCTGAGTTCGACACACAACATACGGCTTTGGTGCGCTGGGCCCCGGGGACACGATTCAATTCGCATCGTCACTACGGCGGTGAAGAAATCTATGTGTTGGAAGGCGTCTTTGAGGATGAGTTCGGAAGCTACCCTACCGGCACATGGATGCGCAGTCCGCATTTGAGTGCTCACCGTCCCTTCAGCAATACAGGCTGCACCATCCTGGTCAAGACAGGCCACCTGCCAGTCGCCGAATCAAATGAGGCGCTTGCATGAAGCATTTCTCCGAAATCTCGCCGACCGCCGAGCGGGTGGTCGATGCCGCTGAAGGGTTGGTACAGCAGCACGGCTACAACGGCTTCTCATACGACGACGTGGCCCAGTTGGTAGGCATCAAAAAACCAAGTATCCACCACCACTTTCCCAAGAAGGGTGAACTCGTGGCCGTGGTCGCACAGCGCTACACGCACCGGTTTCGTGAGGAGTTGCTGAGCATCGAAGGGCAGCATGCGAAAGCGCCTGACAGGCTAACTGCGTATGCGGCACTTTTCGAACGCACCTTCGCCAAGGACCGGCGCCTTTGTGTCTGCGGCATGTTGGGTGCCGAGTCGGACTCGCTGCCGGACGCCGTTGTGAGCGAGGTCGAGCGATTCTTTAAAGTCAATCTCGACTGGTTGACTCTTGTCGTTGCCGATGGTCAGCGTGCCGCGCTGATCACCTCGAATTCCACCCCAGAGGCTCTCGCAGAGGCATTCTTGTGCGCGTTGGAAGGCTCGATGATGGTGGGCCGTGGCATGCGGTCGTCACGCGGACCGGCCGAAGTTGGAAACACTTTTCTTTCCACCGTGTTGACCTGAGGTCGGCACTTTTTTTGCAACACAACCCTACCATTTAGTTGGTAGTTAAGGAGATTATTATGAGTACTGAATTTAATGGCAAGAAGTTGTTGGTCATCGGCGGCACTAGCGGGATGGGACTGCAAACTGCCCGCATGGTTCTTGAGCAAGGCGGAAGCGTCGTCATCGTCGGTCACCGTGAAGACAAGGCCGAAGAGGCCCGCAAGGCGCTGTCGTCGTTGGGCACCGTGACCGCCCTGACTGCCGATCTCTCGCGAGCCGAAGATGTGAAGCGACTCCTGCATACCATCGATGAACACCACAAGGACATCAATCTTCTGGTCAACGCGGCTGGGGTGTTCTTCCCGAAGGCGTTTCTTGAGCACACGGAAAGTGATTACGAACAATATTTGACGTTGAATAAAGCGTTCTTCTTCATCACACAAAAAGTCGTGGCCAATCTCGTGGCCAGCGAGCGTCCCGGCGCCATTGTGAACATCGGCTCGATGTGGGGCAAGCAGGCGATTGCGGCTACGCCGTCGTCCGCGTATTCGATGGCAAAAGCAGGTTTGCATTCGCTGACCCAGCACCTTGCGATGGAGCTGGCATCCAAACAAATCAGGGTCAATGCCGTTTCTCCGGCGGTTGTCGAAACGCCGATTTACGAGGGATTCATACCCAAGGCCGAGGTTCATGGCGCCTTACAGGGATTCAACAGCTTCCACCCAATCGGCAGGGTTGGGACGCCACAAGACGTCGCCGAGGTCATCCTCTTCCTGTTGTCGGACAAGGCAGCATGGGTGACGGGCGCAATCTGGGACGTTGACGGCGGCGTGATGGCCGGGCGTAACACATAATGGGGGAACGAGAAATGAACACAAACATTAAAGGAACTCCCGGCAACGGGATCAACGTCGGCGCATTGCGTGAGTTTGCAGATCAGGTCGCAGCAAAGCCCGCCGCAGGCATCGCGACGTTCGGCGTCGTGACAACCTGGGAGGGTGGCACCCGGACGCGTGCGCGAACCATGCCGCTCGTACTAGGTGACACGGCCTTGGCGCGCGGCTTTGTCATCGACGCGGACGAACCGGCAGAATTGCTCGGTACCGACACGGCCGCTAATCCACAAGAATTGATCCTGGCTGCGTTGAACGCATGCATGACTGCAACCTACGCGGCAAATGCGGCGGCAATGAACATCGAGTTGCAATCGCTGACTATCCGCACGAAGGGAAGCCTCGATCTGAGAGGTTTTCTTGGAATCGATCCTGGGATCAATCCAGGGTACGACCAGGTCGAGTATGAGGTCGAAATGGAGTCGTCGGCGGATTCGGCGGCGCTGAAAGCATTGCACGCGCAGGTGCAGCGAACATCGCCGAATTACCACAACTTCGCGAGAGCCATTGATCTCAAGGCCAAGCTGACCATTCTCCAATGATCGAGTCAGTGTTTCCCGTGGTTGGCTGACGGGAGGCCAAACCAGATGCGCTATGACGGAAGGTTCAACCTTCCGTCATCACGTTCTCTGGAATACGCAGTGTCAATTTGAGGTATACCCTAACCGGATGTCAGGCATGCCCGTGCCGCGCCGTCAGAATAGAGTCCGCTTTCACATTCTTTGACACATGCTTGCCAAGGTCTTAGATTTCAGCCTGATAAATTCAAGGCTTCGGGTGCAATGGAACCAAAAACCAACGTAAGCCCTGCCGCCCATCCAGCCCATGGAGGCATCTTGCAGGGACAACGCATCGGTTACGTCCGGGTCAGCAGCTTCGACCAGAACCCGGAACGCCAGCTGGAGCAGACCGAGGTGAGCAAGGTGTTCACCGACAAGGCCTCGGGCAAGGACACCCAGCGCCCCCAGCTCGAAGCGCTGCTGAGCTTCGTCCGCGAAGGGGACACCGTGGTAGTGCACAGCATGGATCGCCTGGCCCGCAACCTCGATGACCTGCGCCGCCTGGTGCAGAAGCTGACCCAGCGTGGCGTGCGGATCGAGTTCTTGAAGGAGGGGCTGGTCTTCACCGGCGAGGACTCGCCGATGGCCAACCTGATGCTGTCGGTGATGGGGGCCTTCGCCGAGTTCGAGCGCGCCCTGATCCGCGAGCGGCAGCGCGAGGGCATCGCCCTGGCCAAGCAGCGCGGCGCGTACCGTGGCCGCAAGAAAGCTCTCTCCGACGAGCAAGCCATCACGTTGCGGAAGCGGGCCGCTGCCGGCGAGCCGAAGGCGCAGCTCGCCCGCGAGTTCGGCATCAGCCGTGAAACCCTCTACCAGTACCTCCGCACGGACGACTGATTTATGCCGCGTCGCTCGATCCTCTCGGCCACCGAGCGCGACACCTTGCTTGCGCTACCGGAAAGCCAGGATGACCTGATCCGCTACTACACCTTCAACGACTCCGACCTGTCGCTGATCCGCCAGCGACGCGCGACGCCAACCGCCTTGGCTTCGCGGTGCAGCTCAGCCTGCTGCGCTACCCCGGCTATGCGTTGGGCACCGACAGCGAGCCGCCCGAGCCGGTCATCTTATGGGTGGCCAAGCAAGTTCAGGCCGACCCGGCGAGTTGGCCGAAGTACGGCGAGCGAGACGTGACTCGCCGCGAGCACGCCCAGGAACTGCGCACCTACCCGACGCTGCGCCCGCTGATCGGCGGCACCCTGAACATTAAGCACGTCCGCGCCCACTGGGATGACATCCTGCGCTAGGCCAGCTCGATCAAGCAGGGCACCGTCACCGCCTCGCTGATGCTGCGCAAGCTCGGCAGCTATCCACGCCAGAACGGCCTGGCCGTGGCCCTGCGCGAGCTGGGCCGGATCGAGCGCACGCTGTTCATCCTCGACTGGTTGCAGAGCGTCGAACTGCGCCGCCGCGTGCATGCCGGTCTGAACAAGGGTGAAGCACGCAACTCCCTGGCCAGGGCGGTGTTCTTCAACCGCCTTGGGGAAATCAGGGATCGGAGTTTCGAGCAACAGCGCTACCGGGCCAGCGGTCTCAACCTGGTGACGGCCGCCATCGTGCTGTGGAACACGGTGTACCTGGAGCGCGCCACCCAGGGGTTGGTCGAGGCCGGCAAACCGGTGGACGGCGAGCTGCTGCAATACCTGTCGCCGCTGGGCTGGGAACACATCAACCTGACCGGCAATTACGTCTGGCGGCAGAGCCGCAGGCTGGAGGACGGGAAGTTTCGGCCGCTAAGGCTGCCCGGAAAACCCTAGCGTACGATTTTTTCCGTTTTCTCTATTCGCCCCTAGTAGCACACCGTCTCTATGAGTTTGAGATTCAATCCATCATCGAGCGGTTTGCCGGCCAGCTGGCGCGCCTTCATGAGCTCGACCAGCTTTTCCCTGGAGTTCTCGGAGTTGATCACAGGGATGATGGGGATGATGAGGTCGAAGAATTTCGTCTTGTCCGTAACAGTGAACAGCTCATCACGGATGGCATAGACGAAATGGACAGAACGTCTGATCTGAGGTGATCGCTGGATGATGAAGTTGATCTCTCTCAGCCTGAAGAAGATGTCCTGGATGTCGAAACGATCCAGGTCTTCAATGACTACTACGTTGATATCACTGCGCTCGAAGCAATAGATGATCTCATCGACGTTTTTATGAAGCACCGATCCATGATGAGTCGCCTCAAGCTTGCCTCCCTTGAGGGTCAGGCCATCGATGGTGAACAGGGACATGAACCTCAACCCCGAATACAACAGATAGACAGCACCAATGGCCACACCAGCCAATGCTGCAGAGTCGGGAAGAACCATCAATCCCTTGATCAGCCATTCCAGCGACACGGTTTTTATCATCGCAAGCTTGGGTACATAGAGCCTCAAGGCGCAGACGGCAAGTAGAGTAAACCCGAGGGTGCGCATGCTGATACTGAAGGTTGAGGCCTGGGCTATCCGCTTCAGGCGAGTCTTGGGCACTTTCGCTGCGGGCACCGCGTAGAGCAGTTGCTGGACGATGGTCTCTTCAATGCGATTGACCAGGTCGACATCGCCTGGTGTGTGCTCGCCCCCAGTAACAGCCGGGCCCTCAGGTTCCGAGTCAAGGTTGGAAGGTTGACCACTCGGCTGAGGTGTCAAACCCAAGGTGGGTTTGCTGAAGGTTGCTAGAGACACATAGGTGTGGTTGAACTGTGGATGATTGCTGAAGAACGTCTTCAGCACGCTGCTCTTGCCCGCGCCATAGCTACCTGTGAGCGCGATGTTCAGAACATCGGGGTTTTCTAGTGCATGTAGCAGCTCACGCTCATACCGGGCCGATCGGCCATCCGTCACAATGACGGGAGTCAAGGGCTCAAAGAAGGGGTCAACGCTGTCCCCCTGGTGACGGGTAGAAAGCACCCTCCACGCGGCTCTCCCTCCAACCACAAGCGCTTCCCACGCCAAGCCTAGACGACTTTTGATAGCTCCCAGCATCTACCCCGATCTCATGCAATGGCCTTCCGTGTCCCGCTGAGCAGGCGAATGACCGCTAATAGTCCAGTCGATGCAGCTTTGGCGCTGCAACAAAATCCATAGAGGCTATATGCCATATTCGGTCGCGAAACACCACGTAAGCGCTGAAGTGGAACATACCTGAACCATCCGGACGGATGGGCGACGAGACTAACGACGGGAAAGCTAGATCTATGAACACCAATCGATGAACAGATGCATTCATTTCAGGAGCATTGAGCTAGTAATTGAGCGCTTTTGTGGCGCTTATGAACATTCGACATCGCCCACTTGTTAAATCGTGTATTAAGATTGCGCCGACTCTGCTCCCACACGCCCAGTACCCGCCACGCGTTTAACCCATGCACTTTCACAAGTAATTTCCCCCACCCCTAGGTATGCTCCGCGTTTATTGCCGATCACTGATACCGGGATGCCAGCCCAGTTCTCTGCTGCCCACGCAGTGTATGGAGCCGTATCCTCTCAAGGACGTTTGAACACGATGAGTACCCCTGCGCTGGATATCAGCAGCCTGACGCCATTGCCTTACCACCAGCGTGTGGTCGACTACCTGAAAGCCCATGAACCTGCCGTGTGGGAATGGGCCTCGTCCTTGGGCGTTCAGGAGGAACACGCCCAGGATGTACGTGCGCAATTGCTGCGAGACACTTATCGCTTGAGCCCCGAGACCCATCCGCAGGCTTATCAGGCCTGTGAAACCGCATTGCAGTGTTTGCAGATCAAGGCACCCGCCACCCTTTACCAGGCTGGCGACGGTGCGATGAACGCGAGCCTGTATTACCTGGCCGATGAAGTGCATGTGGTGTTTTATGGGCCGATTCTTGAGCGTCTGGATGCCCAGGAACTGCTGGCATTGCTCGGGCATGAGCTGGCTCATTACCGGCTGTGGTCGGAGCACGGTGGTGACTTTCTCACCGCCGAGCGGATTCTCAATCACGCCATGGCCGATGTGAATACGCCGCCCAGCCTGGAACAGACTGCACGTCTATATAGCCTGCACACCGAAATCTATGCCGACCGCGGCGCGGCACTGGTGGCCAATGGGTCAGAGGCGTCGATTACCTCGCTGGTCAAGATTCACACCGGCATCGTCAGCGTCGATGCGGCCAGTTACTTGAAGCAGGCCCGCGAGCTGGATGGTAAGGATGCCCAGCTGTCCCAGGGCGTCTCCCATCCGGAGACGTTTTTGCGCTCCCAGGCGGTGGACAGCTGGTGGCAGCAACTCCCGCAGACGGATAACTGGCTGGATCGCCGGTTGCGCGGGCCCTTGTCGCTCAATCGTCTGGATGTGACCGACCAGGTCGAGTTGACCGCCCTCACCCGCGGCTTTATGGCCCATTTCATCGGCTCACCGGTGTTGCAATCCGAGGTTGTGCTCAATCAAGTACGTGGTTTTTTCCCGGACTGGAAAGACAACGAAACGCCGCTCGACCTGACGACGTTGAATGCCGAGCGCATCGACACCAGCATCCATGAATACCTGCACTTCATCATGCTCGACCTGAGCCTGGTGGACCGCGACTTGCGGGATGAGGCTCTGCTGCACGCCGCGCGCACCGCGAAGAAACTCGGCAGCGCCGATGACTTTATCAGCGTGCTCAAGCGCGATATCAAACTACCCAAACGTGAGCTCGACCCGCTCGTTCGCGCGCTCAAAGCGGAGGTCGACACATGGACCCAGTAATCCAACCCGTCACGTTCACTCAATTACTGCAGAGCCACGATGGCGCCGCCGTGCCCATCGACGATGTGTTGTTCCTGGCGCTGCCACTGCTGCGTGAGGTGGCACAGCTGCACGAGCTGGGACGTGTCGCCCAGCTCAGTTATCTCGATGTGATGCAAGGGCCGGAACGCACGCTGCAACTGCGTTACCCTGAAGGCGTGCCGCCACGGCTGGCGCTGGAAGCGATCAAGCAGGTGCAGCCCAATCCGGAATCGGCGCTGAACGTCGTCGGCAAAGTCCGCCTGACCCGGGATTCGGAAAGTGGCGTGGCCATTACCGACCTGCAAGTCCAGGAGGATCTGCATCAAGCCATCGACCACCCGGTGTTCCTTCCGGACCTGCACAGTTGGGAGCATCGTCTCGGGCACCACGATGAGATCACCGACATATTCCAGCTCGGCCAGTTGCTGGCGTGCCTGGCGTGCGGGTTGGATTTCACCGATATCAATGACCTCAAGACGTTTGCCCGGCACCGTCGCAATCTGTTCCAGCTCAATGGCCGGCTCAACCCGGTGCTGGCCAACCTGATCGTCGAGATGACGGAGCTCAACCGCCACGAACGTGCCACGGATGTGGGCTCGCTGGCGCGGCGCCTCGAGTCCTGGCGCGAACAGCCGGCCAGCCTGGATGTCGAGCGTGTGCTGGCCCAGGCTGAAGGCCCGGCATCGCGGCGTACGGTGGTGCTGGAACATCTGCGCAACCGCTTGTTTGACCTTTCGCGGCGCAATCGCCTGCTGTATTTCCGGCCGACCCAGGCCAACGTCAACTTGACCGTGGCCAGCGTGCCGTTGGTGATGCGTATTGAAAGCATCCGGCCCGAAGCGCTGTGCACCTGGCAGCCGACCTTCGGCGGGTTCTCCGAACAAGTGCTGAGCGGCAAGCCCGTTGGCCTGCAACAGTGGCTGCGCTTTGAAGATCAGACTTGGTTGCAGGCGTCGCTGGAGCGCATCATCCAGGAAACCCGGCGCGACCGTGCCGAGTTTGGCTTCAGCAACCTGCGCCTGGTGGTGGCCTTCATGCGCTGGCACAACCTCAAGGACACGCCGGAAGAACGCATCGTCACCCCGCTACTGTGGCTTCCAGTGGAGTTGAGTCGCAAAAAAGGCGTGCGTGACCAGTTCGTGTTGCAGTGCGACGAAACCGAGGCCGAATTCAACCCGGTCCTGCGCCATCAACTGCGTCAGCTCTACGATATCCAGTTGCCGGAAACCGTCGACCTGCAAAAGACTTCGCTGGAAGACATCCACGCCGATATTGCGCGCCAGATCAAACTGACCGAACCCGGCGTCGAGTTACGCCTGCAAAGCAAACCGCAAATCGAATTGATCCACCAAAAGGCCGTGCAGCATCTGCACCACTTCCAGCGCCGTCGTGCCCGCCAGCGCTCGGCGATGCCTTTGGTGAAACCGGATTTCAGCTACGACCGCGAAGATTTCCGTCCGCTGGGCCTGCAATGGTTCCAACAGAAGGTCCTGCCCAGCGAATTGCCGCTGCGCCTGGCCGTAGGCGCCAAACCTGTGCTGCGCAATCAACATCCTCAGATGGTTGCGAGCAGCGCCGAAAACAGCACCTTCGCTCTGCCCGAGAACCAGGGGCATCGCTACGCCTGGGACATCGACCTGACCCAGGTGACCCTGGCCAACTTCAACTATCGCAAGATGTCGCTGGTGCGTGACTATGCCCAGTTGATCGACGAACCGGCGCAGAACGAAGCGTTTGACCGGATGTTTTCCATCGAACCTCGCGATGTCGAGGTCCAGGCCCCCGACGCTATCCCACTACCCGAACAGTGGAACGTGGTGGCCGGCGACGCGACACAAAATGCTGCCGTCAGCCTGGCCCGCACTGGGCGCAACTTCATTATTCAGGGACCGCCGGGCACGGGCAAATCCCAGACCATCACCAACCTGATCGCGGACTACGCCGGTCGCGGCCTGCGAGTGCTGTTTGTCTGTGAGAAACGTGCGGCGCTGGACGTGGTATTCCATCGCCTGCAACAAAGTGAACTGGGCGACTTGTGCTGCTTGATCCATGACTCCCAGACCGATAAGAAAGCCTTCGTGGGTAACCTGCGCGAGTGCTATGAGCGTTGGATCGCCGGTGATGCCCAGTCGCCGCAGTTGCAAGCGCGGCGCGACACCTTACTGGCCGGCCTGAGCCAACAGCTGGGCTTGATCGAGCGTTTTGAACAGGCCATGACAGGCGTGCCGGAGTCCTTGGCATGCTCGGTACGCGAGCTGGTGCGTCATCTGATCGAGCTGCCGCCCGTGGTTGCCAAGCTACCACCCGAAGCCTTGGAGCGTCTGCCCGAGTGGCGTCATTGGCAGGCCCAAAGCGAGCTGACCGGCCGCGTGTATCAGGCGATCAAAGAACGTTTCGGCCTTGACAGCTTTGCACGGCATCCTTTCAGCCGCTTGGCCTCAAGCCTGATTACCCATGAACATGCGTATGGTCAACTCAAGGCATTCCTGGATGAAGCCAGTGGGTTGATGGACAGTGTCGAACTGTTTCTGGAGTCATCGTCGAGCCTACTGTCCGGGAATACTCGCCTGGCAGATGCGTGCGTACTGACCCAGGCCGCCGAACAACTGACCAGCGCCAACCTGGCCGCGCACCTCGATCTGCTGGAGCCAGGCTCATCAGGCTCTCAAGCGCTGCATGCCGAACAAGCGGCGTTGCAGGCACTGGCCGTGCAGCAACACAACGCCCGCGAATCCACCCACCACTGGCGTGAAAAACTGGCGCCGCAAGACACCCAGGCGGCCCTTGAGCTGGTACAGCGGTTGGAAAGCTCGCCGCTGCGTTGGCTGCAACCCGCCTGGTGGCGGCTGCGCGGTGAATTGCAACGACGCTACGACTTCAGCCAGCACGCGATTCGCCCGAGTTTGCGCAGTGTGCTCGACAACCTGGCGGGCGAGCACCGCGCCACGGCCGAGTTGCACGCCGAGCAGCAACGCTTGCAAGGCCGCTATGGCATCCCGGACATCGACCTGTTCGTACACAACCTGCAGGCCCTGCTCCAGCAACTCAGCGCATCACCGCTGTTGCGCCAGTGGATCGAAAGCCTGCGGGGTAACCCGGGCGCCCTCCCCGGCGTGCGCCAGGAAGCCAGCCTGCGTCAGCCGTTGGCACGCCTGGCCGAGCTGGTCGCGCAACATTGTGTGTTCGACCCCGCGCCGAGCCTGGGCGAGTTGGCGGAATACCTGCGCGATCTGCGTGAAGAACTCGACGAACTGCCCGATACCCTGCCCCTGCTCAATGAGCTGCACCAGGCCAATCCTGTCTGCCTCGCGGTCGTGCAACAGTACGCCTTGGCGCAACGTGCACTGGACGGCTTGATTGCCCAGGAAAACCTGACCCGCCTGTACCGCGCCAACCCACAGCTGGCCCGCTTCGATGGCCCGGCCTTGAGTTTGGCCGCGCGCCAGGTCAGCCAGGCAGAAAGCAACCTGCTCAAAAGCAACGCTCACGTGCTCAGCGCGACGCTGCACCAGCGTTTTCTGGAGCATGTGAAGCAGTCGGCGATGTCGGTGACGCAACTGGACGCCCAGGCGCGCGAGTTCAAGAAGGCCTACGCCAAGGGTCGCCGTGAACTGGAGCATGAGCTGGGCAAGACCATGCGCTATCGCTCCATTCGTGAAATGGCCAGTGGTGACAGTGGCCGGGTGATCAACGACCTCAAGCCCATCTGGTTGATGAGTCCGCTGTCGGTGTCCGACACCCTGCCATTGACGCCGGACCTGTTTGACGTGGTGATTTTCGACGAAGCCAGCCAGATCCCCAGCGAAGAAGCCGTGCCGGCCCTGAGCCGTGCGCAGCAGGTGATTGTGGTGGGTGACGAGATGCAGTTGCCACCGACCAACTTCTTCTCCAGTGCCGGCGACCAGGACGATAACGAACTGATTGCCATGGAGGACGGCGAACAGATCGCTATCAACCTGGATGCCGACAGCCTGCTCAGCCAAGCCGCGCGTAACCTGCCGGCGACCCTGCTGGCGTGGCACTATCGCAGCCGCCACGAAGCCTTGATCAGTTTCTCCAACGCAGCGTTCTATGAAGGGCGGTTGATCACCATTCCCGACCGTCGTATCGAGCGCCCTGCCCCGGCCCACGCCGCGCTGGACTCCTCGGATACCGAGGCCGTGATCCAAGGTGCCGACACGCTGTTGGAAAGCCCGATCAGCTTCTTGAAGATGAGCGACGGTGTCTATCTCAGCCGCAGCAACCTGGCCGAAGCACGCTATATCGCCAACCTGGTGCGTGAACTGCTGCAACGCGAGACCGGCCTGAGCCTGGGCATCGTGGCGTTTTCAGAGGCCCAGCAAGGCGCCATCGAGCAGGCGTTGGAAGACTTGGCTAGCAGCGACTCGGCCTTTGCCACACGGCTTGAGCGCGAGTATGTGCGTGAAGATGCCGGGCAATTCAATGGCCTTTTCGTCAAGAACCTGGAAAACGTCCAAGGGGACGAGCGTGATGTGATCATTCTGAGCATCTGCTACGCGCCAGGGCCGAACGGCAAGATGCTGATGAACTTCGGCCCGATCAACCAGCGTGGTGGGGAAAAACGCCTGAATGTGATCTTCAGTCGCGCCCGCAAGCGCATGGCGATCGTCTCCAGCATTGAGTCCGAGGCCATCACCAACACCCACAACGATGGTGCCGCTGCACTGCGCGCGTTCCTGCAGTTTGCCCAGGCCAGTGCCACTGGGGATGCGCCGCGCTCCCAAGGCATCCTCGCCAACCTCAACCCAGGCGCCAAGCAATCCTTTGCCGTCAGCCTGCCCAAGGACCACCTGCGCAGCGCCCTCGCCGCCGCGTTGCGCAAACGCGGGCATTCGGTCCAGGAGTATGTCGGGCGTTCGCAGTTCCGCTGTGACCTCGCGATCAGTGACGCCAGCGGCGAACACTTCAGCCTCGGCGTACTGCTGGACGGCGACACCGCAGCGGCCACGGACGTGCGTGAGCGCTACATCTTCCGCCCGACGGTGCTGCGCAGTTTCGGCTGGAAGATCATCGACGTGCTTAGCCATGACTGGCTGCGCGATCCGGAGGACGTACTCAATCGCATCGAATCGCTCCTGCGAGGTGAGGAAGCCCCTGCGCTGCCAGAACCGGAACAGGTAGAGGAAAGCGTCGAGATCGAGGCTGAGCCGCCTGTCACCGCTGAAGCGACACCCTTGATGCGCGAGTTCACCTTCGGTGAAGGCAACTCCAACAAGTTCTGGCGTATTGGCGTCGCAGAAGCCGAGGTGACGGTGCATTTTGGCCGTATCGGCACCAAGGGTCAGACCCTGATCAAATCCCTCGACAGCCCCGAGCGCGCGCTGCGTGAGGCGCAAAAGCTGATCGAGGAGAAGCTGCGCAAAGGCTATCAGGAGCAGACGGGCTGAACCGTCATACCTGAGCCACAAACCACAAAGCCCGCATCCTAGATGCGGGCTTTGTCGTCTCACCTCAAACGCTTACCACAGGTAGCGATAGCCGACGTTGACCGCATACGGCTGCTCGATGCCGTCGCCTTTGCTGTATTCGGCATCGATAAAGAACTTGTGCTGCTTCGCGGTCTGCAGGATGACCCCGCCACCGATTTCTGCGCGAGACCCCGGCAGGTTGCTGTCCAGGCGTGTGCCGTTGACCTTCACGTGGCTGTCACCGGCGTGCTCAGTGATCCATGAGGCCTTGGCATAAGGCTGCACCGTCATGCCGTTATCCAGCTTCAGGTTACGGCCGAACAGGCTGCCCACGCGGCTCTGAACGGAGGTCACGGCGTCCTGCTCGACGTTGAGGCCGTTGCTGGCGTTGTAATTGCCACTGCTGATACGGAACGCCTGCACTTCCAGTTGCGGTTCGACGAACCAGCCTTGTCCCAGCTGGAGTTGCTTGCCGATTTCAACATCAACCGCCACGGCATGGTTTTTGTACTTGGCATCGACCTTTTCGCCCGTGTTGCTGGTGATGTCGACCTTGTTGTCCAAGTGGGTGTATTTCAACACGCTGTCGACGTACACCCCGCTTTGGTCAACATAGGTGGCGTAGCTGCCGAGCATGGCGCTGTCGGTGGTGCCTTTGCCGCCTTCGCCGAAGTCCTGGCGAGCCTCACCTTTACCGGCCATGCCACCGAGGTAGAGCTTACCGTTGTAAAACGCAATGGCCTTGTCGGCGCCGATCTCGAAACCGTTGACCTGCTGCTTGAAGGCGCGACTCGAGCCCGTGTCAATCTGTTGCTCCTTGCTGAAACCACGTGTCCACAGGCCTCCGTCATCCTCGCCCATGCGCAGCTCGCCCAGACGCTTGACCAAGGCATTCATTTGCGCGCCGATCAGTGCGCCGGACGCTGCGTGCTGCGCGACGGCAGCATTGGCGCCTTTGCTCAGGCTCTCGGTGCCACGGGCCATACCCGCCAGATACCAGTCATCACCGCGCTGCTCAAGTTGGTAGCGCAAAGCGCCCACGTCAACGGCGCCGCCGTGCAGGTCGAACTTGCCTGTGCCGCCATGGGTGTCCACCAGCATCAGGGCGCCGCCTTGGGCTTCATGCCCTGAATCGGCGACGAACAATGTGTGTTCGCCTTCGAATTGACCTTCAACCTTGAGCAAGTCGCTTTGCAGGGTCGACAGGTCAGCGTTGAGCAGGAAACTGCCATTGCCGCTCAAGTCGCCAATGGTCAGGGTCTTGAACTGACCATCGCTGTGATCAACGTTGACACGGCTGTCTTGCAGCGACAGCGAGCCAAGCGAAGAGTCGCCAGTCATCGTCCACGCACTGCCGCTGCTGAGTGTCAGGCTGTGCAAACCCGAAGAGGCGCCTTCCCAACTTGAGGCGTTGAGGGCCAAGCGGCTGTCGACGGTGTAGTCCCGTTCGATGACCACGTCGCCTTTGAGGCGGGAGCCGCCGCTGGCGTCAAGTGTGACACGCGCGACCCGCTGGCCGCCCCCCGCGGCGGTTCCCCCGGCCATCAGGGTTTTGCCTTCGAGGGTAGAACCCTCAGCGGTGACATCGAAGGCGCTGCTGTCATTGGCTTTGATTGCAATGTTGTCGGAGCTCACCTGCGTGTTTTGCAGCTGGATTCTTTGCAGGCCGGATGTGGCGCTCGACAGTGCGGTGGCATTGGCGCCATTCACCACCACACGGGAATTCGTCAGGCTCGCTGTGGAATTGCTCGATCCATCACTGACGCGCAGGCCGGTATTGAGGCCGGTATCGCCGCCATTGATGACGATATCAACGTTATTGCCCACGGTTGTGCCGCCATACCGGGTCACAATGCCGACGCCACCCTGCTCACCCTGGATGCGCACAGTGTCGAGCGACACCCGGCCCGCGTCGTTGTAAATGGCTGAACCCCCCGGCATCGCCAGGTTGATCTCGCTGTTGGTCAGGTTCAGCTGCGATCCGGAAAAGCCCCAGATCACCGGGCGATCACCCCCGGTTTGGGTCAGGTACACGTTATTGGCGTTGACGGTGCCTTGCCGGATCCACATGGCAACTTGTGCCGCAGTCAGGTTGGCCGACTCAAGATTCACCGTGCCCCCAAGATCCACGAATACAGCGGCGCCTCCCCCACTGCCTGGCAGGCCCGCACGTGTTGTGGTGATGTCCATATTCTGGATGTCGACGGTTGCCCCTGACGTTGCCTGGACGCCATAGCCGTTTGTCCCGCTGGTGGTGATGCTGCCGCCCTCCAGGCTGACGCGAGAGCCTGCACCGGTGGCAAATACTCCACGACTGTTGGCACCCGAGGTGGTGATAGCCATGTTGGCCCCTGTCACCGTCCCGCCCGCCGAGGTGTAGATCCCATGCGCGCCGGAGTTGGTCGTGTCGATGATGCCTGCGTTGACGTTCACGGTGCTGTTCGCGCCGGTCAGAAGACCCACCCCGTTCACACCCGTGGTCGCGATGTCGAGATTGCTGATGTCGACCTGGGAGTCATTCACTCGCAGGCCAGTACCGCCACTTCTGATGGTCAGCCCTGTGCCATGCAGCTCGCTGCCCTCGGTGACATTCATCGCAATGCTGTTGCCCAGTGCAAAGACTTGAGCATTGGTGATGTTGACCTGTGACGCGCCGGAGACCAGCAACCCCGGTGTATTGGCCTGCAGGGAGGTCAACCTCGTATCGATCAGGTTCAAGGTGGAATTGCTTTGCACCAGGACGGTGCCCAGACCTGTGCCCGAGGCAGCGAGTACACCGCTGGTCCAGGTTGCGTCGCCCCCATTCATTACCTGCAACACGGGGTTATTGTTACCCGCTGCGGCTTTTGAACCGGTGCCGCTGTAGGTCGTGCCGTCAACGGTCACGACCGCCGCGTGGCCCAGCGCAGAAAACGCCCAGAGCAGGCTGGCAGAAAGGGCTTTGAGTGGAAACGCAGGGCGTTTGACGCCCGAGGGGTCAAGACGCTGGGGGCTGATGCAGTTCATGTTTTCTCTTCGAATGGGTGCTTTCCCGGCACGCTTCAGCACATCGAGTTTTGAAGCGCATTGAAGAGAGATGAAAACAGGAAGGAGTAAGGCGAAGACCTGGAAATTTCCTCCTGACTTGTAGGAAAATTCCGACACGGATCTTGCATAGGTCTGTTCAGGAGGGGTGCTGATACAGTGTCATGCGAGATGGAGGAGTATGTGCTTTGCGCATACCCCATTCTCAAACGTCATAATCCTGCGTTTTCCTACATGGTAATCTCACACGCCTATCCATAGGCATTGATCGTATGTCGACAATAGCTCCAACCAGGAAAGATCATGCCAAAAAAGTCTCACACAGCCCTGCGCCGCAATTTCCGTGAACTGCTCGCAACGCCATCATGCGTTGAAACCGCTTCTGTATTTGACCCCATGTCCGCGCGTATCGCAGCTGACCTGGGTTTTGAGGTTGGCATCCTGGGCGGCTCCGTCGCCTCATTACAGGTACTGGCAGCTCCCGATTTCGCGCTGATCACCCTGAGTGAGTTCGTTGAGCAAGCCACCCGTATCGGGCGTGTCGCCCAACTGCCGTTCATTGCCGACGCCGACCACGGCTACGGTAACGCGCTGAACGTGATGCGCACCGTCGAAGAGCTTGAGCGTGCCGGTGTGGCCGCGTTGACCATTGAAGACACGTTGCTGCCCGCGCAGTTCGGCCGCAAGTCCACCGATCTGATCTCCATCGAAGAAGGCATCGGCAAGGTCCGCGCCGCGCTGGAAGCCCGTGTTGACCCTGAGCTGTCGATCATTGCCCGGACCAATGCCGGTGTGTTGCCGACCGAAGCCGTCATCGAGCGCACCCTGGCGTATCAGAAAGCCGGCGCCGATGGGATTTGCATGGTCGGTGTAGCGGACTTCGAGCATCTGGAGAAGATCGCGGAGAACCTGACGGTGCCACTGATGCTGGTGACTTACGGCAATCCCAAGCTCAATGACGCCAAGCGCCTGGCAAGTCTCGGCGTGCGTGTGGTGGTTGCCGGTCACGGCGCTTACTTTGCCGCGATCAAGGCGACTTATGACAGCCTGCGTGCCCAACGCCAATTGACTCACAGCACTGATAACCTCAGCGCCACCGAGTTGACGCACACCTACACCTTGCCGGAAAACTACGTGGCGTGGGCTGAAGAGTTCATGGACGTCAAAGAGTAAAGCGCCCCGCTCCGCTTTCCTTGCTGGCAAAAAAAGTTCCAACGCCCCGGTTGATCAATGGCTGTCGGGGGCGCTGGAACAAAACTGAATAAAACCGCAGGGTTTAAGCGACCCGGGCTGCTTGCTGCAGAAATCTCAAGATTTCATAGGCGATCAATTCAGGCGCCTCGCGCTGTGGAAAATGCCCCACCCCCTCGATAACAACCCGTTCGTAGTGCCCGGAAAAGAACGCTTCACGGCCTTTGGAGCTGTCTGGGTGATTGCACGTATCGGCACCGCCATGCAGGACCAGGGTTGGTAGCGACAGGACTGGGGCTGGAATCAGTTTCAAATCTGCGGCATCCGATACCGCATCGCCGTCAACGAATCCCCATCGATGGCGGTAGGAATGCAACACCACCTCCGCCCAATCCGGTCCTTCAAATGCACGGCTGGCCGTCTGGAAGTCGTCCTCCGTAAACCATCCGGCAGGTGACCAGGTTTCCCACAGAGTGCGGGCGAATTCATGCCGGTTCTGCTCAACCGTTTCGCGCCCCCTGGGTGTCGCCATGAACCAGTGATACCAGTAATTTCGCGCTTGCTGGAGGGAAATGGGTTGATGAGGATCATTGGTCCCGTAGCCCACCGACACCATCACCAAGGCCGAAGCGACACCCGGCCGGAGCCCGCAGGCGTTGGCAACAGCCCTGGCTCCCCAGTCATGGCCGACCAGCACGGGCGCCTGCAAATCCAGGGCGTCGATGAAATCCAGCAGGTCCAGCCCCAAGGTTGCCAATGCGCCACTGCGTGGTGTGTCGAGGTCACGGAACGTGGTGGGCGCGAACCCCCGCAGTGCCGGCGCCAATACACGAAAGCCGGCATCGGCCAAGGCTGTTGCGGTGCGCATCCAGGTTTCAGGACTGTCCGGCCAGCCATGCACCAGTACGGCGACTCTGTTCGAGCCGGGGTTCCATTCCAGATAACCGACGTTCAACAGCGGTGTGGACACAAAGGCGTAATTCATGATGGTGCAGGCTCCAGGCGATTAGCTCAGACAGATGCTATCGCCGCGAAACAAACTGATTCATGATGAATTGCGACTGATTGACAACTTTTTGAGGTGAATGCCGTGAGCCTGGACAATCCCGCCGTTTCCCTGGATCTCTCCCTGCTGCGGACCTTTTTGACGGTGGTCGATTCAAGCAGTTTCGCCTCAGCAGCGGAGGTGCTGGCCATCACGCCTTCGGCGGTCAGTGGCCATATCAAGCGCCTGGAGGACGACGTCGGGGTCCGGCTGCTGACCCGGACAACCCGCCGTCTGGCGCTGACCCCCGAGGGAGAATTGCTCTACACCTATGCGCGAAACATCACCTCGCTGGAACGGGAGTTTCGCGCAAAGTTGCGCGGCTCGCATGTCGAGGGCCGAATCCGTGTTGGCTCTTCCGAGGACTTCGCAGGCACGTGGTTGGCCGAGGTACTGCAAGCCTTCGGGCGCAGTTTTCCGCGCACGGCCATTGAAATGAAAGTCGGCATCACCTCCGATCTACTGCAACAGCAGCAGCAAGGCAAACTCGATGTGGTGTTCGGCAAACAGTGCAGCCGAGTGACGGATGAAGGCGATCTGCTGTGGGAAGAACCGCTGGTGTGGGCGTTCAATTCAAAGGCCGTACTCACTGACGACAGCCCTGTTCCACTGGCGGTATTCCCGGAGCCCTGCGTGTATCGTGAAGCCGCCATCCGCGCATTGTCGGGTGCAGGGCGACCTTGGCGGCTGGCATTCGAGAGCAGCAGCATGGCCGGGTGCATTTCCGCCGCCCTGGCCGGCTTTGCCGTTGCACCCTTGGCCCGTAGCCAACTGCGCGAAGGTATTAAAGAGCTGGGGGCAGCTGAAGGTCTACCGCCCCTGGCCTGCGCACGATTCTATGCCTTTTACGACAAAGCCGAAGGCCCCCTCAGGGCCTTGGTCGAGTCCGTCAAGGACATTGGCAGGCGCCGCCGTTTTATCTCGCACTCATTCCAAACCAACGGTTAATTCAAAAAGTACCCGTGCTGCGTTTTTTAGCGTGTATCCCTGCTGTATCGTAAAACCGATACACGCTTTCAAATCAACGCAACGAGGCAGTACCGTGAATAGGATATGCAACAAGGTTAGGGTTCACGGCGCTGTACTGTCTGGGTGTTTGTTAGTTGCGACATGCACTCAGGCCTCCCAGGCACCTGTCCCTGCCTATGGGCTGTATAACGTTGCCGATTCATTAAAGAAGAACATGCAACAGCCGTATTACACGGCCCCTTACTTACTGTCTGATACGCTGGCCTCACGCCAGGGCATTGCCTTGGTTGTTTGCGTACAAAAGGCCCTGGCCGAGCGGGAGTATTACACCGGGGAGATCGATGGCATCGTCGGGCAGGAGACCGAAACCGCGCTGTTCCTGTTTCAAATGGACCTGGAGTTGAATATCACCGGCAGCATTAACTCCGCCACCCTGGAAAAACTCAATATCGACACACCTGAATGGTTTAGCCAGTAAGCCATTTCTATGAACCTGTCTGTCACTGAATTCCCCTGGCGCTTTCGAGTAGTCATCTCACTCTTTGCAGCGCTGGTCGCTTTGATCTCCTGGCGCATCCTCGATTTGCAGGTCATCAACCGGCAGTTCCTGATAAAACAAGGGGACGCCCGCAGCCTGCGCCATCTCCCACTCCCCGCGCAGCGCGGCCTGATCACTGACAGAAATGGCGAACCGCTGGCTGTCAGTACCCCCGTCATTTCCTTTTGGGCCAATGCCCGGGAGCTTGCCATTGCGCAAGACAAATGGCCGTTGCTGGCGGCGCTGCTGGAGATACCTGAACCCCGGCTGGCCGCGTTCCTGGAAAAAAACGCGCATAAAGAGTTTGTTTACCTGAGCCGGCGCCTACCACCGGACAAAGCCGACGCGATCACCCACGGGGTCCATGACAACCACATCCCCGGCGTATACAGCCTGGAGGAATCCCGTCGTTTCTATCCGGCAGGTGCTCTGACCGCCCATGTCGTGGGGTTCACCGACCTCGACGACAAAGGCAGCGAAGGCATCGAATTGGCGTTCGACAATGTGTTGAAAGGGGTTGCGGGACGCCAGCAAGTCCTGAAGGACCGACGTGGCAGCCTCATCCGCGACCTGGGTACCGCCAAGCCGGCAAGGCCAGGGCAAGACCTGGCGTTGTCGCTGGATCTGCGCTTGCAATACATGGCAAACCGGGAGCTTCAGGACGCCATCAGCGCCAATGATGCCTTCGCCGGCAGCGTGGTCATCATGGATGTCCGCACCGGGGAGGTGCTGGCGATGGTCAATTACCCCACCTACAACCCCAACAACCGAAGCCATCTCCAACCGGTGATGATGCGCAACAGGGCCTTGATTGATGTGTTTGAACCCGCCTCGACGATGAAGCCCTTTTCCATGAGCGCTGCGCTGGAGTCCGGGCGCTGGAAGCCTACCGATACCGTCGAGGTCGGTTCGGGGATCCTCAAGATCGGCCGGTATACGATCCGAGACCTGTCCAGGACCCAGGGCCCGGTGCTGGACATGACCGGCATCCTGATCCGCTCGAGCAACGTGGGAATGAGCAAAGTGGCATTCGATATCGGCGGTGAAAAGGTCTTCGACCTGATGCGCCGTGTCGGCCTGGGGCAGGAAACCGGGCTGGGTTTTCCCGGTGAGCGGGCCGGCAACTTGCCCAACTACCGGGAGTGGCGCCCGGCCGAGACCGCGACGCTTTCATATGGGTATGGGTTATCTGTCACGGCCGTCCAATTGGCCAAGGCCTACGCGATCCTCGCGGACGGTGGCAAAAGCGTGCCGATCACCCTGCTTCGGCGGTCCTCGGCGCCCGCCTCCGTCCAGGTGATTCCAGCCACCGTTGCGGATACCCTCAAGCACATGCTGCAACAAGTCATCGAAGCCCCCAAGGGCATATTCCGGGCCAAGGTGCCTGGCTACCATGTGGCCGGTAAAAGCGGCACGGCGCGCAAAACCAGTGCCGGCGTAAAGGGCTACACAGCGAACGCCTACCGCTCCGTCTTCGCGGGTTTTGCGCCCGTGCAGGATCCTCGGTTTGCCATTGTGGTGGTCATCGATAACCCACGCAAAAACGGCTATTTTGGCGGGCTGGTAGCGGCTCCGGTGTTCAGTCGGGTCATGGCAGAAGCTTTGCGGATGTACAACATCCCGCCTGACAACCTGGGCGAGAACACGCGTTAGCCCAGGCGGGCCATGACGAAGTCGACAAAAGCCGCCAACTTGGGCAGGGACTTTTTCTGGCGCGGGTACACAATTTGTACCGGCTTGGGCTCAGGCAAAAATGCCTCCATGATGCTGACCAGCTTGCCGTCTTTAACGGCATTGGCGACCAGAAAGTCGGGCTGCATCAGTATGCCGTTACCTGCAATGGCGGCCTGGAGCAACACCTGGCCGTCATTGCTCTTGAGCACTGCGCGCTCTGGCCAGGGAAACTCCGCATCGCCGCTTTTCAGCGACCAGGCAAATGTGTTGCTCCAGGAGGTGTGCGTCAGAATATCGTGCGTACGCAAATCCTCGGGCGTGGTGGGTGTTTGCCGCGCCTGGAGGTACTGAGGCGCCGCACAGATCACCATGCGATAAGGCGGAAGCGGCTTGGCAATCAGATTGGCTTCGATCAGTTCGGAAATCCTGAAGCCTATATCGAATGAGCTTTCGTACAGGTCCATGACCTCGTTGCTCAGGATCAACTCGATCTGGATGTCCGGGTAAGCGCGCATAAAGTCCGAGACCAACGGCGCCACCAGGGAAACCCCCAAGGTCATGGGCGCGGTGATGCGCAACAACCCGCTGGGCTTGCCGGTGGAGGCCTCGACCAGGCTGTAGGCATACTTGACCTGCTCCAACGCGAGTTTGGCTTCCTCGTAAAACAGCCGGCCCTCGCCCGTCACCGATTGACGTCGCGTTGTTCTTTGAATCAATTTGGTATTGAGTGTGGTTTCCAGGCTTTGAATGTGGCGGCCTACCATGACAGCGGACATGCCCACCAATAAAGCAGCGTCGGCAAAACTTCCGGCTTCGACCACTGCCACAAATACTTCCATCTGCCTGAGTTTGCTCATGAGCGAATCTTCACACCTTAAAAAACGACGCTAACAACAAGGCCGCAGAAAAATACGCACGCTTGTTAAGTTCGTCAACACTCACTATCGGAGCGATAACTTTATAAGTTAGATAACGGCGTATTAAGTACTTCGGGTTCGACTATTACTAACTCACGCTACTTTTCTACTGTGAAGCGCAAAGGCTAGATTGCTAACCTCAGGTTAGTAGACAGCAAACGGCCGGTCCATTTATTGCTGGCGTGTTTATGCATAGAGTCATCCGTCATCACCCTGAGCGACGAGGCTTTCCCCATGCAAACCCTACTGGATACCGCACTCAGCGCCTTTCCCAAGGCCGACCTGCTGCAAGGCCCCACCCCGATTCAACGGGCGTCTCGGTTGGAACAGCACTTGGGCTTGGTCGAACAAGGCATTGGCCTGTTCCTCAAGCGTGATGACCACATGCTCATCGGCGGTGGTGGCAACAAGCTGCGCAAGCTGGAATTTCACCTGGGGGCTGCGCTTGCACAAGGCGTTGACACGATTATCACCGTGGGCGGTATTCAGTCGAACCATGCACGCTTGACCGCGGCCGTCTGCGCAAGGCTGGGAATCGCCTGCGAATTGGTACTCACACGCTCGGTGCCCAAGACGGAACTCGAGTATGAGCTCAACGGCAACGTGCTGCTGGACCAGCTGTTTGGTGCCCAAATGCACGTGTTGGACAAGGGCGCTGACGCGTTGGCCGGGGCCGAGGCCAGGGCGGCACACCTGCGCGAACAAGGCCGCAAGGTCTTGGTGCTTCCAACCGGAGGGTCGACGGCGGCAGGCAGCCTGGGTTATGCGCGCTGCGCTGCGGAAATCGTTCGCCAGGAAGCGTCACTCGATCTCGCCTTTACTCAAGTAGTGGTGGCCAACGGCAGCTCTGGCACCCACGCGGGGCTCTCTGCAGGCTTTGAGCTACTGGGCAGGGGCGCTTCCATCGTCAAGTCGTTTTCCGTACTCCATGATCAACAGACCAGTACCCACCGAACCTTGCAATTGACCCTGGAGACGCTGGCCTTGCTCGGCAGCAAGGCCGACCTCGACGCAGCGGTTATCCATGTCGACGGCGGTCAACTGGGCGAAGGTTACGGCGTGCCCACTGAGGCCATGGTGGACGCCGTGCACCTGATGGCCCGTTTTGAGGGCTTGCTGGTGGACCCTGTGTACTCCGGCAAGGCGTATGCCGGGTTGTTGGCCGACCTGCGCCAAGGTCGTTTTCGCCGTGGCGACAATGTGTTGTTCGTCATGACGGGGGGCACGCCTGGGTTGTTTGCCTACCGCGCGGCATTGACCCAGGCGTGAGCGCCCTTCCGTCGGTCAGTAGTTGGCGCTGGGGTTGCCCACCTCGATATAGCCGTTCTTCGGCGCGATGATCACGTCCAAGGGCGGCGGTGTAACGCCAAAATCATCCAATTGGTCCTTGAGCCCGGTGTACCAATCCTCTTGCTGTTTCTTGCGTGCATTGTCGGCCTTGATGTCGGCAATGATCGCGTAGATCAGCCCGCCGACTGCAGCAATACCGCCCACGGCACCGGCCAAGGCGCCTGCGGCACCGCCGATAACACCTGCGGCTTCGGCGACACCTGCCGCCACGGTCGTGATTCGCGGCACCACGTACGTGGCCACTTCTACTGCGCCCGCCACCGCCGACAGGCCATTGAGCCCGGCAAAGGTGCCCTGGAAGCCTGCGCCGACCTTGTCACCACTCTGGGCGGAGTTCTTCGCAGAAATCGCCCCGGTCACCAGGCCGAGCACGTTACCCGCCACGCCGCCCAGGCTCTTGCCGATGTTTTCCACGTCTTTCACGTACTTGGGCGCGTCAAACTTGTAGGTGCCTTGTTTGGTGCGGTCGAACTGATCCTGGACAAACTTGGCGCCGCCCTCCAGGAACAGACCCGCCGCCTGGAATGACTGGCCCACCGTCTGCGCCGTGCTGCCGCCCTTACCGCTGGCGATACGCGTGCCGATAGCCCCGGCGAGCAACACGCCGGACACGCCGTGCATCACCCCGGTTTTATACGCATCGCTGACCCCGGACGGGAGGTTACCGCCCCAACTCAGTTGGACTTTCTTGATCGCATCGTCGAACTTGGCGCCGCCACGCATCGCATCGTCCACCGCGCGGATACCGCTGATGATATCGGCGGTCTTCGGCGGAGCTTCTCCCGGAGGCGTGAACGCGGCAATGTTGTCGTTGATCACCTGTTCCAGGCGCGGATCATTGGCGCCGCTGACACCCAGGCCACGGTAGAAGTCATCGATGGTCTGGCCCTTGAGCAAGTCCTCGCGACCCAGCTTGGCGGCAGCGTCGTTGAACGTCGAGGTGCCGGCTTGCACGGTCTTGTCATCGAGCACCGCGTCGAAGATCACCTTGTTCACCCCGGACTGGATCACCGCCTTGTCGGCCGGCATGCCACTGGCAATCAGGTCGGACATTTCCTTGCCGGACGTGATGTGTGCGTACTCGGCCTGGACCTTGTCCTTGATCGCCTGCGGCGCGTTGTCCAAGGCCTTTTTGTAGTCCGGCTGCTTGCCCAGGGCCTGGGCGTAGAAGTCCGGGTACTTGATAAAACTCGACAGTGCGTCGGTGGTGCTGGCGCCCTTGGCGGCGAAGGCACTCTCCAAGGCATCGGTGCTGGATGAGGCTTCCAGGCGCCGCTCCATTTCCGCTTTGAGTGCCGGGTCGGCGGCGACCACTTTCTGCAGTTGCGCGGTGCCCTGGGTGTTGAGGAATTGTTGTACGTCCGGGTCCTTGCTCAGCGTGTCGATGCGGCTTTGCACGTCTTTGATGAAGTCTTCGCGTTGCTCGCCTGGGGACTTGCCCTCGCCTGACCACTCTTTGGCGGCATCCGGCCCCTGGTGGGCGAAGGCATCCGCCCCGGCCTTGTAGTTGGCCAAGCCTGTGGACAGCTGGATGATCGCAGCGACTTTATCGGCGCCGCTGGCGCTGGTCTTGCCGGTGGTGAAATAGTCGGCGCCGACCTTGGACGCGTCCCCTCCAGCCGCCTTCACCGCGTCTTCCGTGGCCTTGGCGTTGAGGTCCTTGATCTGGTCGTCGGCACTGTTACCGTCCAGGCCCTTGAGGTTCTCGTAGCCGTACTTGCCAAAGTCCTGCAGACGGCCCGCCTCGGTCCCATGGCGGGCTTCACCGTCCTTGGTGAAACCGTCGATGCGGCCGTTGCCGACGTCACCGCCGTCGATGTGCTTGCCGGTTTCGTCGTAGTTCTCGACATAGTTGAGTACTTGGGCGGCACGCCAGGCGGCATCGGGGTCGTGTTCGAAATCACCGACACGCTCGCGCAGCTTGTCCTTGACCCCGCTCTGATTGCCGAGGTTTTTCAGCAGCGGGTTGTCATCGATGATCTGTTGTGCGCTGCGGGTATCGCCCATCGGCCGGCCTTCGCCTGGCAGTGGCAGGTGGTTGGACGGTGCGTCACCCTTGGGCGGCGTTTTCGGCTTGGGTTGCGGCAGTTCGCCCTTGAGCGTGTCCCAGCCGTATTTGCCAAAGTCCTGCAGGCGCCCGGCCTCTGTCCCGTGGCGGGCATCGCCGCCTTTGGTGAACCCGTCGATACGCCCATTGCCAGCGTCATTGAGTTCGGCGCGCTTGACTGTCGGCTTGCCGTTCTCGTCGAGTTTCTCGATGTGTTCCAGCACGCGGCTGGCGCGGTAGGCGGCGTCTGGGTCATGTTCGAAATCACCGACGCGCTCGCGCAGCTTGTCCTTCACACCGCTCTGGTTGCCGAGGTTTTTCAGCAACGGGTTGTCGTCGATGATCTGCTGGGCAGAACGAAAGTCCCCGCTTGGGCGTCGGGTGTCAGGGCCGAGACCATTGTCGCCCGGTTGATTGTCTACCGCCCTGGATACCGCTTTGTTCCAATTCGCGTTGGCGCCTGCGGTGGGTTTGCTGTCGACCGGATTGACCTGCATCACCTATCTCCTGTTTGGGCGTGGGGACAGGGATTATTGAAGGGTGAGTGCAACAGTCTTGTGACATGCGGACGATCGGCACATCCCAGGCAATTATGAACTTCAAGCGCATAACTCGTTTGTGTTTGCGTGGATTATCGAAGGCAATCCCTCACCGTAACCTGTGCCCATAGCGCAAGCACACCGCCTTGCGCAGCACACAAACGGAGCTTTCCATGACCTTATCCACTCCCCGCCAGCTTGAAGGCAAAGTCGCGCTGATCACCGGCGCCAGCTCTGGCATTGGCCGTGCGGCCGCCGTTGTCCTGGCTCAACGCGGCGCAAAGATCGTTGCCGCTGCCCGCCGCCAGAGTGAGCTGGACGAGGTGGTTGCCGAGATCACCGCCCAGGGCGGTATCGCTTCCTCCATCGTGGTCGACGTAACCCGCGAAGCCGACATCATTGCCATGGTCCAGTTTGCCGTGGACACCTACGGCCAGTTGGACATCGCCTTTAACAATGCCGGCACCGAAGGCGTGTTCGCGCCGCTGATCGAGCAGGACAATGCGCGCTTCGACCTGGTGTTCGAACCCAATGTGCGCGGCGTCTTCAACTGCATGAAGTACGAGGCCAAGGTGATGCTGGAGCAGGGCTTTGGCAGCATCATCAATAATGCGTCCATGGGCGGCGTGATCGGTTTCGAGAATGCCGCGCTGTATATCGGCACCAAGCACGCCGTGGTGGGCATGACCAAGACCGCATCCATTGAGTGGTTCAAGCAAGGGGTACGGGTGAATGCGCTGTGCCCAGGGCTGATCGAAACGCCCTTCCACCATCGCGGGATCTGGCCGTCGGTGGAAGCCCAGCAGGCGTTCGCCGCCAGCACGCCGGCCAGTCGTTTCGGCACGGCTGAAGAGATGGCGACGGTCGTGGCGTTCTTGGGCTCGGAAGATGCCAGCTACGTGTCCGGTCACGCCCTGCTGGCCGACGGCGGCTACTCGGTGGCCTGACGGTTACGCGCCTGGAAGAAGTCGATAAATGCCCGGAGCTTTCCGGGCATTTGCGCACGGTTGGCGTAATACAGATGGAAGGTCTCGGCGGGCGCCGCGTATTTTTCCAGCAACGCGACCAACGCGCCGCTGGCGATGTCCGCCTGGGCAAACGGCCGGAACACCAGGGCCACGCCACACCCCAGGCGCGCCGCCGACAAGGTGGTGCGCATCTCATCCAGCACCAGGCGTCCCTTCACCTGGAGCTCGACATTGGCCTTGCCGATGCGAAACGTCCAATCCATCAGCGGCCCGCGACTGCTCAAACGCTGATGGATGCAGTCGTGGGCCAGCAGGTCTTCAGGTGTGTTCAACGGCGCCGAGCGTGCCAGGTACTCCGGCGTGGCCACGGCCACCATCGGCTGCGATGCCCCCAGCGGCACAGCAATCATGTCACGCTGCAAGGCCTGGCCCAGGCGGATACCGGCGTCGAAGCCTGCGCCGATGATGTCGCTCAAGCCATTGTCCAGGGCGATATCCAGGCTGATGTCCGGGTACTGCGCGAGAAACGCCGCCACATGCGGTTCGATCAGCGAGGCGTAGGCCACGTAGGAGCTGTTGATTTTCAACGCGCCATACGGGCGGCTGGCGGTGTCGTGTACCTGCTGCACCGAGAAGCGGATCTGCTCCAGGGCCGGGGCCAAGGTGTCGAGCAATTGGCTGCCCGACTCGGTCAACGCCACGCTGCGCGTGGTGCGGTTGAACAGGCGCACGCCCAATTGCGCTTCGAGCTGCTTGATGGTCTTGGACATCGCCGTGGGCGTGACCTCCATCTCGGCCGCCGCCCGCGCGAAGTTCATATGACGGGCCACGCATTCGAACGCGATCAAGGCCGGCAGGTGGGTGGATTTCAGGCTCATGCAGCGTCTCGAAGGGTGGATGCCAATGGTGTCGCGCAGCATAGGTGAGTTCAACTAACCCGGCCACGCAAAAAAATCCGCCGCAGAATCTGCGGCGGCAACCAAAGGATTTTGTCGAAGCAGAGCGGCTAAGACAGCGTCCACGCTACACCCGCAGTCGATTAAAAATAGTGAAGTTTAATTAATCGAGTTTCATCCATTGACCCGCTGCAGGCCCCGCAGACTGGGCTTAGAATCAAGCTCGGCAACCACGCCGAACACAATAAAAAACCGTAACAGCTCACCTGCAAACATCTGCCCATACACCTTTATGCACCCTCCAATCAGTGCGGTGTTTTTGTGCGCGCGTTCATTCTTCCGGGGAAGTTACAACATGATTAAACAGTCGAGCCTGTTAGCACTGGCGGTGTGTGCCGGTATCAGTCAACTGGCGTTTGCCGAAACGGTCACCGACCAGGCGGACTCCAAGGGGTTTATCGAAGGCAGCAGCGTCACCGGGTTGTTGCGCAACTACTACATGAACCGTAATCGCGAAGGTGGCCGGGCCGATAACATCGACTGGACCCAGGGCGCGATGCTCAACTACGCCTCGGGCTTCACCCAGGGCACCCTCGGCTTCGGCGTGGATGCCTACGCCTACGGCGGGCTGAAACTGGACGCCACCCACGCGGACGCCGGCACCGGCAACCTGCCGACCGACCGCCATGGCGACCCCGAAGACGCCTACGGCTCCGTGGGTGCGGCGGTGAAGATCAAAGTCTCCAAGACCCAACTGAAATTCGGTGACATGCAACCCACCGCCCCGGTCTTCGCCACCGGCGGCACCCGCCTGTTGCCGCAGACCGCCACCGGTTTCGACCTGACCAGCAGTGAAATCGCCGGCCTGGACCTGGAAGCCGGACACTTCACCAGCACCAACAGTGGCATGACCAGCAACCATGACCACGATATCTACGCGACCTACGCCAATATCGCCGCCAACAGTGCCAGTTTCGTCGGTGGCAAATACACCTTCAGCCCGTCCCTGAGCGCGACCGTCTACGCCGGCGAACTGGAAGACATCTGGCGCCAGTACTACACCAACCTCAACTACGTGATCCCGCTGGCCCATGACCAGTCACTCGCGCTGGACGGCAACCTCTATCGCACCCTCGATACTGGCAGCGCCAAGGCCGGCGCGATCAACAACACCACCTACTCGCTGGCAGCAGCGTACTCGTTCCTGCAGGCGCACACGTTGACGCTGTCGTTCCAGAAAGTGCATGGCGACACGCCGTTTGACTACATCGGCACCGGCAACAACGGCGCGGGCGAAGGCGGCGATTCGGTGTACCTGGCCAACTCGGTGCAGTGGGGGGACTTCAACGGGCCGGGCGAACAGTCCTGGGGCATTCGGTATGACTTGAACATGGCCAGTTATGGCGTGCCAGGGCTGAGCTTCATGGGCCGCTACATCAACGGCTCGGACATCAATGGCACCCATACACCGGATCACAGCGCCTATGTGGGCGACTACGGCGCCGACGGCGCGCACCACGAAACCGACCTGGAGGCCAAGTACGTGATCCAGAGTGGCCCGGCGAAAAACCTGTCGTTGCGTGTCCGCGATGCGATCGTGGCATCGAACGCCGACCAACGTGATGGTGACCTGAATGAGTTGCGGCTGATCGTCGACTATCCGTTCACCTTGCTCTAATCATTCCGGCATCGCCCCCAACCGCTGGCGCATCCCTGCGCTGGCGGCTGGACCGGCTTGGATCGTGCACTGGTCCAACGGCACACACTGGCCTGCGGCATTCGCCATCGCCGGCTGCACCGGCAACCCGGTCGCACGCTCTACTACTTCCACACTGTGACCTTCTTCTGCGAAATGCCGGTTGCCCCAGGCCACCAGCGACATCAGCACCACGCTGAAGTCCTCACCCTTGGCCGTCGGCACATATTCGTAGCGTGGCGGTCGCTCGCTGTAGGGCCGACGCTCCAACATTCCCGCCTCCACCAGGCCATTCAGACGCCGCGTCAGCATATTCGGCGCGATACCCAGGCTGCGCGAGAACTCGTCGAAGCGGCGCAGGCCGTGCAAGGCGTCGCGCATGATCAGAATGCTCCACCACTCCCCTACCCGCTCAAGGCTGCGGGCGATCGGGCATTCGTCGCTGATGAGGGACTTGCGTTGCATGGCGTTTCCTGTGGGTCAGTGCAAATGTGTGTGACGCCATGTTACTTTCATGATGATAGTGACGTCCATAGGGTCTGTTCCCTCACCGCAACCGGAGTCGATTGATCATGAGTAAACGCATCGTTGTGACAGGCATGGGCGCGCTGACGCCGTTGGGCGCTGACGTGGAATCCACCTGGCGCCGCCTGTTGGCCGGGCAATCGGGAATCCGTCGCCTGCCGGAAGAGTTGATCGGGGATTTGGCGGTCAGCATCGGTGGCCAGGTGCAGAGCGCTATCCAGGATCCTGAAGCCGGATTTGACCCGGACCGCCTGCTGGCGGCCAAGGAACAACGCAAGATGGACCGCTTTATCCTGTTCGCGCTGGCGGCGGCGGATGAAGCCTTGAAACAGGCTAGTTGGGCGCCGGACACAGTGGAACAACAGGAACGCACGGCGACCATCATTGCGTCGGGTGTTGGCGGTTTCCCGGCGATTGCCGATGCAGTACGCACCACTGACAGCAAAGGCCCGCGCCGATTGTCCCCGTTTACCATCCCATCCTTCTTGAGCAACATGGCCGCCGGGCATGTGTCGATCAATTACGCCTTGAAAGGCCCGTTGGGCGCGCCGGTGACGGCCTGTGCCGCGGGGGTGCAGGCTATCGGTGATGCGGCGCGAATGATTCGTGCCGGTGAAGTCGATGTGGCGGTGTGCGGCGGCGCGGAAGCGGCGATTCATCGGGTCAGCCTGGCGGGTTTTGCGGCGGCGCGGGCGCTGTCCAGTGACTTCAACGGCACGCCTGAATTGGCTTCGCGGCCATTCGATCAGGCGCGCGACGGTTTTGTCATGGGCGAAGGTGCCGGCATCCTCGTTATCGAAGAACTGGAGCATGCCCTGGCACGTGGCGCACAGCCCATTGCGGAGTTGGTGGGCTACGGCACCAGTGCCGATGCCTACCACATGACGGCCGGCCCGGAAGACGGCGACGGTGCGCGACGCGCCATGCAGCAAGCCTTGCGTCAGGCCGGAATCGAGGCAGCCCAGGTGCAGTACTTGAACGCTCACGCGACTTCCACACCGGTAGGCGACAAAGGCGAACTGGCCGCGATCAGGACGGTATTCGGTGCTAACGGCAGCCCGGCGATCAGTTCGACCAAGTCCGCTACCGGGCACCTGTTGGGCGCTGCGGGCGGTATCGAAGCCATCTTCACCGTACTTGCCCTGCGCGATCAGGTCGCCCCGGTCACCCTCAACCTGCAAAACCCCGACGTGCTGGCGGACGGCCTGGACCTGCTGCGCGGCGCAGCCCGGCCGATGCCGATTGAATACGCGCTGTCCAACGGCTTCGGCTTTGGCGGCGTGAATGCCAGCGTGTTGTTCCGCCGCTGGGCGTAGTTTGCCCCTGCGGTATTTTTCGGGGACCATGGGCGCCTTTCTGAACCTGCCAATGAGAGGCGCCCATGGCCAACCACGACCTGCACTACACCCCGGATCCCGATGCCGACTCGATTTCTTCGGATGTGATCGGCTTCAACGGCATCCTGGTGTCCACCCAGATCCCGACCCGCGCCGATGGCAGCCTGGAGCTGGGCGATATCACCCTGCAAAGCGAATGCACCCTGCAAGCCTTGAAAGTCGCCCTGGAAAAGGCCGGCAGCTCCATGGACCGGGTGATGCACCTGACCATTTATCTGACGGATATGGCTGATCGCGCGGCCTTCAACGAGGTCTACAAACGCTTCTTTGCCAAGCCCTGGCCCGTGCGTGCGGCGGTTGGCGTTGCCGCGTTGGCGGTAGAGGGCATGCGCGTGGAAGTCACCGCGATGGCCGCTCAAGCCTGAGTGGGTGCCGGTCAGGCATTTCACAGCTACAATGCGCGCCTCAACCGTGACAAGCCTGACTAAAAAAACTATGTCCTTGCCCAAGCATCACCTGGAATTGCTCAGCCCTGCCCGCGATGTCGCCATCGCGCGCGAGGCGATCCTGCACGGCGCCGACGCCGTGTACATTGGCGGCCCGAGCTTCGGCGCGCGCCATAACGCCTGTAACGACGTGAGCGATATCGCGTCCCTGGTGGAATTCGCCCGCCGTTACCACGCGCGCGTCTTCACCACCATCAACACCATCCTGCATGACAACGAACTGGAACCCGCGCGCAAGCTGATCCATCAGCTCTACGACGCCGGCGTCGACGCGTTGATCGTGCAAGACCTGGGCGTGATGGAGCTGGATATTCCGCCCATCGAGCTGCACGCAAGCACCCAGACCGACATTCGTACCCTGGGCCGCGCCAAGTTTCTCGACCAGGCTGGTTTCTCGCAGCTGGTATTGGCCCGTGAGCTGAACCTGCAGGAAATCCGTGCCATCGCCGATGAAACCGATGCCGCCATCGAATTCTTCATCCACGGCGCCTTGTGCGTGGCGTTCTCCGGGCAGTGCAACATCTCTCACGCACAGAACGGCCGCAGCGCCAACCGGGGCGATTGCTCCCAGGCCTGCCGCCTGCCGTACACCTTGAAAGATGACCAGGGCCGCGTCGTGGCCTTTGAAAAGCACCTTTTGTCGATGAAAGACAACAACCAGAGCGCCAACATTCGCGCACTGGTCGAAGCCGGCGTGCGTTCGTTCAAGATCGAAGGCCGTTACAAGGACATGGGCTATGTGAAGAACATCACCGCCTATTACCGCCAGCGCCTGGATGACGTGCTTGAAGACCGCCCGGACCTGGCGCGCGCCTCCAGCGGCCGCACCGCGCACTTCTTCCTGCCGGACCCGGAAAAAACCTTCCACCGTGGCAGCACCGACTATTTTGTTACCGATCGCAAGGTCGACATCGGCGCCTTCGACACCCCAACGTTCACCGGCCTGCCGGTGGGTGTGGTGGAAAAAGCCGGCAAGCGTGACTTGCAAGTGGTCACCCATGAGCCGCTGTCCAATGGCGATGGCCTGAACGTGCTGATCAAGCGCGAAGTGGTGGGTTTCCGTGCCAACATCGCCGAGCCTAAGGGCGAGTTCGAGGAAGACGGCGAGAAGCGCTACCGCTACCGCGTCGAGCCGAATGAAATGCCGGCCGGCCTGCACCAGTTGCGGCCGAATCATCCGCTGAACCGTAACCTGGACCACAACTGGCAACAGGCGCTGCTCAAGACCTCATCCGAACGCCGTATCGGCCTGACCTGGGCCGCGCGCCTGCGTGAAGAACAGTTGGAAGTCACCGCTACAAGCGAAGAAGGCATCAGCGCCAGCGTCACCCTGCCCGGCCCGTTCGGCGTGGCCAACAAGCCGGAACAGGCGCTGGACACCCTGCGCGACCTGCTCGGCCAACTGGGCACCACCGAATACCACGCGACCAACATCCAACTGGATGCGCCGCAGGCGTTCTTCATCCCCAACTCACAGCTCAAGGCCTTGCGCCGCGAAGTGATCGAAGCGCTGACCGCTGCCCGTGTGGCCGCTCACCCGCGTGGTGGACGCAAAGCCGAAACCACCCCGCCGCCGGTCTATCCGGAAGCGCATCTGTCGTTCCTGGCCAACGTCTACAACCAGAAAGCCCGTGATTTCTATTACCGTCACGGCGTGAAGCTGATCGACGCCGCCTTCGAAGCCCATGAAGAAACCGGCGAAGTGCCGGTGATGATCACCAAGCACTGCCTGCGCTTCTCGTTCAACCTGTGCCCTAAACAGGCCAAGGGTGTCACGGGCGTGAAGACCAAGGTCGCGCCGATGCAACTGATTCACGGCGATGAAGTGCTGACCCTGAAGTTCGACTGCAAGCCGTGCGAGATGCACGTGGTGGGCAAGATCAAGGGCCACATCCTTGGCTTGCCGCAGCCGGGCAGCGCAGTGGAGCATTTCAACCCGGAAAACATCATTTTCCAGGGTACGCACTGACGCTCTGGGAGCGGGGCCACCACCAGCCCCGCTGCAACCCCGCCGCCGCCAGCAGAATCGCCGCCACACCCAGCCATTGCAGCCAGCCCAGACGATGCCCGAAGGCGATCCAATCGACGAAGATCGCCGCAATCGGGTAGATGAACGACAGCGCGCCGGTAATGGCCGTGGGCAGTTTCTGGATCGCGCCGTACAACAACACGTACATCAAGCCGGTGTGCACCACACCCAGCGTCACCAGTGCCGTCCAGGCATTGGGGGTGGCCGGCAGACTGTTCCAAGGCACCATCGGCGCGAGTAACAGCGCGCCGGTGGTCACCTGGATCAACGCCATCAAATGCGGCGGCACTTCTTTTAGACGCTTGATGATCAGCGCCGCAATCGCGTACAGAAAGGCCGCGCCCAGCGCCAGGGCGATGCCGACCAGGTAATCGTCGCCGGTCGGTTGATCGCCATGGGCGGTGACAATCGCGAGCATCCCCAGGAACGCCACGCCCAGCCACGTCAGTTTCTGCGCGGTGATCTTTTCTCCCAGGAACACCGCCGCCAGCATCACCAACATGAACGGCTGCACGTTGTACACCGCCGTGCTGATGGCAATCGACGCACGGGAATAGGATTCGAACAGCAGCAACCAATTGCCGACAATCGCCACGCCGCTGAGCATCGCCAGGCCCAGCTTGGTCCAGCTCAGCAGGTCCAGGCGCAAGTAACCCAGCAGTGCGCAGACCAGCAACAGCGTCAGCCCGCCGATCACGCAACGCCAGAACACCACTTCGATCACCGACACGCCAGACACCAATACAAACCAGCCAATGGTGCCCGAGATCAGCATGGCGGCGATCATTTCCCACGACCCGCGACGGATGGATGTGTCCATGATTGAAGCTCCTCAAGTGAGGCTCAATTATGGCAATCTGCTTGGAAGTGGCTCCAGCGCCTAAAAAAGGCAAAACCACTGGATTACCTTTACTTATTAGGTAGACACCATGATTGACACCATCGACCAGCAACTCATCGCGGCTTTGATGGACGACTCGCGCCTGTCCCTCAAGGCCCTGGCCGGCATTACCGGGCTGTCCTCGCCCAGTGTCGGCGAGCGCCTGCGCCGTCTTGAAGAGCGCGGCGTGCTGACCCACTACACCGTCAACATCGACCCCAAGCATTTCGGCTACCTGCTGCAAGCCATCGTGCGCATCCGCCCCCTGCCCGGCAAATTGCATGAGGTGGAACGGCAGATCCAGGCGATTCCCGAATTCACCGAATGCGACAAGGTGACCGGCGAAGACTGCTTCATCGCACGCCTGCATGTGCGCACCATGGATCATCTGGACAGCCTGCTCGACAAGCTGAATGCCTACGCCGAAACCAACACTGCCATCGTCAAGAAAACCCCGGTGAAACGCCGCCTGCCGCCGCTGGGGGATTAGTGATTTTGAGTCACTAGCGCAATGCCTGAGCGAGCATTCCGTCATGACTGAGCGCTGTTTATCCTGGCGCCACTCTTTGGAACAACAGGTAGAACGCTCATGTACGTCATTACGGGAATCACAGGCAAAGTCGGCGGCGCTCTGGCGCATAATCTGATCAAGGCGGGTCAGCCGGTGCGCGCGGTGGTGCGCGATGCAGGCAAGGCAGCCTACTGGGCTGACCTGGGCTGCGAAGTCATGTTTGCAGAGATGGAAGATGCTCAAGCGCTGACGGCTGCATTCACAGGCGCGACCGGCGTGTTCATCCTGCCGCCGCCAGGCTTTGATCCGCACCCCGGCTTCCCCGAGGCCCGCGCCGTGATCAGCGCGGTCAGCCAGGCCCTGCAAGCCGCCGCACCGCCGAAAGTGCTGTGCCTGTCGACCATCGGCGCCCAGGCTGAGCAGGTCAACCTGCTGACCCAGCGCACCTTGATGGAGCAAGCCCTCAGCGCCCTCGACATCCCCGTCACCTTCCTGCGCCCGGCGTGGTTCATGGAGAACTCGCTGTACGACGTGATCTCAGCCCGCGACACCGGCGTGATCCACAGCTTCCTGCAACCGCTGGACAAAGCTGTGCCGATGATCGCCACGGCGGATATCGGCAGCGTAGCGGCACAGTTGCTGCAACAGAACTGGGCCGGCCAGCGTGTGGTGGAACTGGAAGGCCAATGGGTGAGCCCCAACGACATCGCCCGCACCCTGACGCAATTGCTGGGCCGCGACGTGCATGCCGAGGTGGTTGAGCGGGATACCTGGGAAGCGCTGCTACGTTCGCAAGGTGCGCAGAACCCATTGCCGCGCATGCGCATGGTGGATGGGTTCAATGAAGGGTGGATTTGTTTTGAGCATGATCAGGTGCTTAAAGGGGCGACGCCGTTACAAACCGTATTGCGCGAGCTGATGAATAAATAAACAGGTTTTCTGTGGTGAGCAGGCTTGTTGTGGTGAGCAGGTTTCCTGTGGCGAGCCCGCTCGCCACAGGAAGCGGCAGCCGTCAGTCATGCAGCGCTTTTGCCGCAGCAAGCAAGCCTTGGAACTTGCGGTAACGCACTTCCAGTACCACCTGCTGCTTGGCATCCGGAAAATATCGCGCCTTCACCGCCATCCCCGCCTGCAACAAATCTTCCCCCTGCCCGATCGACAGAAAGCCCAGCTTCGCCGCGCCGATGCAGGCGCTCAACTCACTGCCGTGCAACGTAAAGATCTCCCGTTGCAGGATGTTGGCCAGCAACTGCGCCCAATACTCGCTGCGCGCCCCGCCACCCACCAAGGCGCAGGCCCCTATATCGGCGCCGGCCGATTGCACGGCGCGCAGCGCATCCAGCAAACCGAAACCCACGCCTTCCATCACGGCATAACCCAGCATCGCGGGTGTGCAGTCGTGGCCCAGGCCCATGAAACCGCCGCGCAGCAGTGGGTCGTTGTGGGGGGTGCGTTCTCCGGCAAGGTACGGCAGAAACAAAGGCGTGCTGAGTGGCACGGGTTGTTCGATCGGTAATTGCGCCTGCACCTGGTCAAGCAACGCCTGTTCATCCGCAGTGCCCGTCAGCCGTGTGACCCAGCGTAGGCAACTGGCCCCGGCGAGCATGGCGCCCATGGTGTACCAACGGTTCGGCAGCGCATGGCAGAAACTGTGCACGGCGCTGGCCGGGTTGCCGGCGGCGTGGCCGGTGATTGCGACGATGGCTGCGCTGGTGCCGAGGGTGATGAAGCCGTCGCCAGCATTGATCGCACCGATACCAACAGCCGCCACCGGGTTGTCGCCACCGCCGCCAGCGATCACGACGTCAGCCGACAACCCAAGGTCCATCGCCGTCAAACAAGCGCTCGCGGCACCGCCTTCGATCAACCGGGGCATTTGCTCCGGCGCAAGTCCCGTAGCGCGCAGCATGGGAGCGAACCACGCGCGTCGTGCCACATCCAGCCATAACGTGCCGGCAGCATCCGACATCTCACTGATGCGCTCGCCACTCAGGCGCAACCGCAGGTAGTCCTTGGGTGACAGCACACAGTCAATGGCCCTGAACACTACAGGTTCATGGTGTTGCAGCCACAGCAATTTCGGCGCCGTCAGCCCGGCCATCGGCAAGCTGCCGGTGATGCCGGAGAATTCCGGGCCCAACTGCTCGGCCTCGGCGACCGCACGGGAGTCATCCCACAGAATCGCCGGGTACAACACCCGATCATCCGCCCCCAACAACACCGCGCCGTGCATCTGCCCGGACAGGCCAATACAGGCCACACGCGCAAATGCCTCATGTGTGCGCAACTGGGCCAGCGCTTGCAAACAGGCCTGCCACCAATCCTGCGGGTCTTGCTCGGACCAGCCGCTATGACGCCGCGACACGCTCAAGCGCACGCCGGCATGGGCCAGCACCGTACCGTCGAGGTCCATGAGGATGGCCTTGAGTTCCGAGGTGCCGAGGTCGATGCCGAGGGAAACGGGATTGCTCATACGGGGTCATTCCACTCCATTACAGCCACATGAATGACGCCATTGCAGGGTCGGCGCCAAGCGCAGGCTCTGGGTCGGCGCGTGGGGCGATGCCATGCGTTGTAACAACAGGTTCACCGCTTGGACACCGAGTGCCTGCACCGGCTGCGCGATCAATGTGAGGCGCGGCACGAAAAAATCCGCCCAGTCGAAATCATCAAAACCCACCAGCGCCATCTGCGCTGGCACGTCGATCTGCGCGTCACGCAGGGCCTGCATGGCCCCCAGGGTCATCAGATTGTTACCGGCCATGATCGCCGTCGGCGGTGCCGCCAAGCCCAGCAACTGCACCGTGGCCTGGCGCGCCGGCTCAGTGTTGGAGCCGCCATTGACCAGCAGCTCCGGATCAAACACCAGCCCCGCCCCCTGCAATGCGGCGCGGTAACCAGCGACACGTTCATCAGTGGTGCTGAACCCCTCGCGACCTGCGATAAAGCCGATCCGCCGATGACCATGGCCGATCAGGTGTTCAACCAGCGCCTGGGTAGGCTGGGCATTCTCCACCCCAACCTGGTCGAAGTCTTCACTCATCATGCGGTCCACCAGCACCGCTGGAATTTCGTTGGTGCGCAGATAATCCAGGGCCTTTGAGCCGTTTGAAGGCGCCAGCACAATCCCATCCACCCGCCGATGATGCAGCGCCGTGACGACCCGCAGTTCCTGCTCCGGATCATCATGGGTGTCGACAAACAGCATCATGTAGCCGTGCTGGGCGCACGCGGTTTCAATCGCGTGCACCGTTTCGCTGAAATAGTGGTTGGACAACGCCGAGATCGCCACGCCAATCGTGTTGGTGCTCGACCGGGCCAGCGAGCGCGCCAGGGTGTTGGGGATATAGCCCAACGCCTGGATCGCCTGCTGCACCGCCAGTACGGTGGCCGGGCTGACCTTGCGGGTGCCGTTCAACACGTGGGACACCGTCGACGTCGACACCCCCGCCCTGCTTGCCACGTCATCCATGGTGACCACGACGCTGTTCCTTCTCAGTGGATCAATGTTTGCTCGACCAACCGCTGTACGTCGCGACGTTGTCACGGGTGATCAGTTTGGGCGTGAGCAGGGTAACCGCTTCGGCCGGGGCTTTGTCATTGAGAATGTCATTGCCCACATTGACGGCGGTCTGCGCCATGGCCCACGGGTCCTGGCTGGACGACGCCTGGATCTGCGTCTCGGTCTTCAAGGCATTCTCGATATCCGGCGCCCCGTCGACCGAGGTGATGATAATGCCGCTGCGCTTGAGCTGCTTGGCGGCCAAGTCGCTGCCGATGGCTTGCGGGTCGTTGATCGCGAACAGGCCGTCGATTTTCGGAAAGCGTGTGAGGTAACCCTGCATCACGTTCAAGCCACCTTCGCGGGAGCCTTTGCCGTCCTGGTCGTCGGACAGCACCTTGATGTCCGGCGCAGCGGCCAGCGCGGCCTTGCAGCCTTTGACGCGGTCAGTCACGGCGGTGACTTGCGGGCCGTTCTGGATGATCACGTTGCCTTTGCCGGAGAGTTTGTCCACCAGGTACTGGCAGGCCAGCTTGCCGGCTTCGACGTTGTCGGTCTGCACGGTCGCGTTCACGCCCTTGGCGTCCACATCCACGGCGACGACTACGATGCCGGCATCGCGGGCTTTCTTGATCGCCGAGGCCATGGCGGAGGGGTCGACGGCGTTGATCAGGATCAGGTCGACCTTGGACGAAATGAAATTGTCGATCTGCGAAAACTGCTTGCTCAGGTCGTAGTCAGCCGACACCGAAGTCACCTTGACGTTGGGGTTCAGCTCCTTGGCCCGCGCCGTTGCACCGTCGGCCAGGGTCACGAAATACGGGTTGCCCAGCGAGCCCATACTGATACCGAGGGCCTTCAACTCACGGGCTTCGACGGCTTGGGACATCAGGGCAGCCAAGGCAATGACGGGAAAGATACGTTTAAGGTTCATGCGGGTCTCTCTTGTGATTGTTGTAGGAATCAGGTCCGCGCACCGGACTGGCGATAACGATCCAGCGCCACCGCGCCAATGATCACGATGCCCTTGATGATGTATTGCCAGATATCCGACACACCCAGCAGCACCAGGCCGTTGGTGAGCACGGCGATGATCAGCGCACCGATCAACGTGCCGCCGATGGTGCCGACGCCGCCGGTAAAACTGGTGCCACCGAGAATGACTGCTGCAATCGCATCCAGCTCATAGGATTGCCCCAGTTGCAGGCCATTGGCGGCAAACAACCGCGAAGCGCTCATCACTGCGCCCAATCCGGCCAGCGCACCGGACATGGCGTAGACGAACAGCAGCACTTTCCACACCTTGATCCCCGACAAGCGCGCCGCTTCCGGGTTACCACCCACCGAGTAGATCTGCACGCCCATCACCGTGCGGCGCAGGATGAACCACGACAGCGCCACCACGGCCACGGCAATGATCACCAGCCAGGGCACGCCGAGCACTGAGTCATTGCCGATAAAGGCAAACGGCAGGTCCGGGTTGAATACGGTCTTGTCATCTGCCAGCAAACGCGCCAGCCCGCGCATGGCCGTCAGTGCGCCGAGAGTGACGATAAACGGCGGCAGGCGCATGAAGGCGATCAAGCCGCCGTTGACCAACCCCAGCAGCAGGCCAAAGCCGATACCGGCAGCAATCCCGAACATGCCGAACTGCGGCGACATCGATGCCTGCAACGCCACCACGGCTGAAGCAGCCAGGATCGCGCCCACCGACAAGTCGATACCGGCAGTGAGGATCACAAAGGTCATGCCCGCCGCCAGCACCACATTCACCGACGCCTGCTGGGTGATGATCGACAGGTTCTGCACCGTCAGGAAGTTCTCGCTGGCCAGGGCAAAACCCACCAGCAGCAGGATCAGCACCGGCAACATGCCCACCGTGCGCATCAACTCGCGTGCGCGTTCTGCTTTACCGATTGTCGCGATATTCAACTCAGCCATGGGCAACCACCTGATCGCCACCGGTGGCGAGGTCAATAATGCGTTCCTGGGAAATAGCCTGGCCGGAGGCGCCGCCGACTTCAGCGACGAGCTGGCCTTCGCGCATGATCAGCACACGGTCGCAGGTGCCGATGATTTCCGGCAGCTCGCTGGAGATCACCACGATGCCGACACCGGCCTGGGCCAATTGATTGATGATGCGGTAGATCTCGGATTTGGAGCCGATGTCGACGCCACGCGTAGGCTCGTCGAGGATCAGCACGTGCGGCTTGACCTCCAGCAGTCGCGCCAGCAACACCTTCTGCTGATTGCCACCGGACAGCGCGCCGACATTCACCTTGCCCGACGCCACGCGAATCGACAGCGACTTAATCGCGTCATTCGAGCGCTGCAAGGCATGCCCGCGATCCAGCACGCCACCGGCATGCGCATCCGGCACACAGGCGCAGACGTTGATGTTGTCCGCCACGCTCATGTCGAGGAACAGGCCCTGGGCCTTGCGGTCTTCGGTGAGGTAGACCACGCCGGCACGGATCGCGTCCGCCGGGGTGCGCAGTTGGGTGACGGTCTTGCCGACCACTTCCAAGGTGCCCGAAGTGCGTGGGTCGGCGGCAAAGATCAGCCGCGCCAGCTCGGTGCGCCCTGCTCCGACCAGCCCGGCAATGCCCAGCACTTCACCGGCATGCAGGTCGAAGCTGCAATGGCGCACGCGCTTGCCGTCGGCCATGTCGCGCACGCGCATCACCAGGTTGCCGGGGTTGTAGGCGGCGTGTTCCTTTTTGTAGAAGCCTGACAGGTCGCGGCCCACCATCATTTTTACCAGCACTTCGGCCGACAGCGCGTCGCGGGTCAGTTCACCGATGTATTGGCCGTCGCGCAGCACCGAAACACGGTCCGACAGCTCGTAGATCTCGGCCATGCGGTGGCTGATATAGATGATCGCCAGGCCTTGGGTGCGCAGTTGCTTGATCAGCGCGAACAACCGGTCGGTCTCGCGGGATGACAACGGCGTGGTCGGCTCGTCCATCACCAGGAGCTTGGCGTGGGCATGCAGGGCGCGGGCGATCTCCACCAACTGGCGCTCGGCAATCGACAGGCTGCTGACCCGTGTGGCGGGTTTGAACTCGGCGCCGAGACGTTGCAGCACCTCGATGCACCCCGCCTCCATGCCCTTGCGGTCGATGGTCCAGCCACGCCGCAGTTCGCGGCCCAGGTAGATGTTCTCGGCCACGCTCAGGTTGGGGCACAGGCTCAATTCTTGATAGATAACGGCAATGCCGAGGGTTTTCGCGGTGGCGGGGTCGAAACAGGTAATGGGTTCACCGGCAATGCGGATTTCACCGCCGGGGTCGGCTTGATAGGCGCCGGAGAGGATTTTCATCAGCGTGGACTTGCCGGCGCCGTTCTCCCCCATCAAGGCGTGGATTTCGCCGGGGTAGACCTTCAGGCCGACATTCTTGAGCACGCGCAAACCATTGAAGGTTTTGCTGATGCCCTGCATTTCAAGCAAGGGTTCAAGGCTCATGAATGAGCTCCTGGTTTTATTATTTTTGTCGTCAGTGGTCCGACTCTAATGTAGAAACATTTCCTTACGCAAGCGCTTGCTTCATGGTTTTTCTGCATGAAGAAACGTTTCATCAAGCCAATTTATTGAATAGGCACGCAAAGCATCGAATTTACCGTTTGTCTGCTATTGTCCAATGACCTCATCTCCTCCTCATCGCCCCCAAGCGATCTTCTGTGAGCATGCTCTGCACCCTCGTCGGTTGACGATGGTGGGCCTGAACGTCACGGAACGCCCAAGCGATGGACACACCGTTACCCGAACAGCCGCAATCGCGCGCCGAAAAAATCGTCGAGTTCAAACGGCAGAAAACCCTGCTCAAGACCGGCGCGCTGCAAGACGCCATCTTCAACAGCGCCTACTTCTCCAGCATCGCCACCGATGAAAAAGGCGTGATCCAGATTTTCAACGTCGGCGCCGAACGCATGCTCGGTTATGCCGCCGCCGACGTAGTCAACCGCATCACCCCCGCCGATATTTCCGACCCTGTCGAGCTGATCACCCGCGCCGCTGCCTTGAGCCTTGAGTTGGACACACCGATCACGCCGGGTTTCGAAGCCCTGGTGTTCAAGGCCTCACGCGGTATCGAGGACATCTACGAGCTGACCTACATCCGCCAGGACGGCAGTCGCCTCTCGGCGATGGTCTCGGTGACGGCCCTGCGCAACCGACATGACACCATCATCGGCTACCTGCTGATCGGCACCGACAACACCGCGCGCAAACAGGAAGAAGCCGAGCGCAAAGGCTTCGAGCGCGCCCTGGGAGAAAAGAACCTGGAGCTGGAACACGCCAGCCACATGAAGTCCGAGTTCCTCGCCACCATGTCCCATGAATTGCGCACGCCGTTGAATGCGGTGATTGGCTTTTCCGAGGCGCTCAAGGACGGCCTGGTCGGCGACATGAGCGAGACCCAGCGCGAGTACATCGGTGACATCTTCACCAGCGGCCAGCACTTGCTGTCGTTGATCAACGACATTCTCGACCTGTCCAAGGTCGAGGCCGGGATGATGGAACTGGAGCTGGAAAGCGTTGAGCTGGCGGGCCTTTTGGCCAACAGCTTGCTGATAGTGCGGGAAAAGGCCGCGCTGCAACGTATCCAATTGAAACTGGAATGCCCCGACGACCTCGGCCACCTGGAACTGGACCTGCGCAAGACCAAGCAGATCGTCTACAACCTGCTGGCCAACGCGGTGAAGTTCAGCGAACACGGCAGTTCGGTAACGCTGACGGTGCGCCAGGTGGCTCGCGATCAGGTCGGGCAAATTCCCGGCGATTGGCCGGTGTATCGCTTTGCCTTGCCCGCGAGCCCTCAGCAGCAATTCCTGGAGTTGAGCGTCAGCGACACCGGTATCGGCATTGCCGAGGACGATATGGGCAAGCTGTTCAAGGCCTTCAGCCAGATCGACAGCAGCCTGGCGCGAAAATTCGAAGGCACGGGCCTGGGGTTGGCGATGGTCAAGCAACTGGCGGACTTGCACGGCGGCAGTGTCGCGGTGGCCAGTCGCGAAGGCTGTGGCGCGCGGTTTGTGGCGTGGTTGCCACTGCACCGCGCGGCGGAGGCTCCATGGCCCACGTCCTGATCGTTGAAGACAATGAAGCCAATATGCGCCTGGCGCGCCTGTTGCTGGTGAACGCCGGTCATACAACCGTGTGGGCGCCCGATGCCGAGACCGGCCTGACCCAGGCCCGCGAACAGCAACCGGCCTTGATCCTGATGGATATCCAACTGCCCGGCATGGACGGCCTGACCGCCACGGCCCTGCTCAAGCAGGACCCGCTGACGGCGCACATTCCGGTGATCGCCCTGACCGCCATGGCGATGAAGGAAGACCGTGAAAAGACCCGGCTGGCCGGCTGCGACGCCTATGTGATCAAACCCCTGCGTTACAAGGAGCTGTATCAGGTGATCGATACGCTGCTGCAAACCCACAACGACCCTCTCAGATGAGAATGCACCCATGGCCACGCTGCTGATCGTTGATGATGAACCTCAGGTGCGCAAGCTCCTGGAAACGCTGTTGCACCACGAAGGCTACCAGACCGTCAGCGCGAGCAGCGGCGAAGAGGCGCTGCAGGTGGTGGCGCAACAGGCGCCCGACCTGATCCTGCTGGACATCATGATGCCGGGGATGGATGGGTATGAGGTGGCCAGCCAATTGAAAGGTGACGACGTCACGGCGGGTATTCCCATCATCATGCTGTCGGCCCTCAGTGATCCTGGTGCGCGCGTCAGTGGCCTGGAGAGCGGTGCCGAAGAGTTCATCAGCAAACCGATCGAGCGTATTGAACTGTCTTTGCGTGTGCGCAACCTGCTGCGGCTCACCGCTCACGGCGAGCGGGCGGATAACCTACGCCAAGCCCTGCAACCCGACGTCGACCGTCGGGACCTGGAAAGTGCCTTGCGCCAGGCCGTGGAACGCAATGAATTCATCGTTCACTACCAGCCTAAAGTCGAGCTTGCGACGGGCCAGCTTTGCGCGCTTGAGGCCCTGTTGCGCTGGGACCGACCGGGTCATGGCGCCGTTTCCCCCGCGGTGTTCGTACCGGTATTGGAGAGCCTCGGCCTGATCGTGCCGGTAGGACGCTGGGTGATCGAGGCCGTTTGCCAGCAGATTGCCGCCTGGCAACGCAGTGCCATTGGCGCCGTGGAGGTGTCGGTCAACGTTTCCGGCCATCAACTCATAGAAGGCGACCTGATTGCCGATATCGCACGTATCCTCGCGCAAACCGGCGTCGAGCCGCACTGGCTGGAAGTGGAGCTGACCGAAGGCTCGCTGATGGAAAACACCCAGCACACCATCGCCAGCCTGCAACGCTTGCATGCCATGGGCGTGAAAATCTCCATCGACGATTTTGGCACCGGCTATTCAAGCCTGGCGTACCTGCGGCGTTTTCCCATCGACACGCTGAAGATCGACATCGCATTTATCCGCGAAGTCACCAGCAACCCCCAGGACGCCGCGATCACCCGCACCATCATTGAGCTGGCCCACAGCCTAAACCTGCGGGTGGTCGCTGAAGGCGTAGAAACCCAGGCGCAATTAGCGTTCCTGAAGCACGCCGGCTGCGATCAGATCCAAGGCTACCTGTTCAGCCGGCCATTGCCGGTGGACACCCTGGAGCGGCTGCTGCTGGAGCGTTCAGAGACTCCGTGAAATCTCCTCGCGCAGGCACTCGATCAATCCACGGTGAGTCGCGCTCAGGCGCTCGGCGCCGCTGACCAACGCCAGTTCCGACGGCGGCACAGGAGGAAGCTCGGTGCAGATGCGGTGGCTGGGCAGTACGGCACTTTTCGGCAGGATGCTGATACCCAACCCTGACGTGACCGCCGCCTGGATCCCGGTCAGGCTGTGGCTGCCAAACGCCACGCGCCAACTGCGCCGGGCCTTGTCCAAGGTGCGAATGGCGCGCTGGCGGTAGATGCAGCCTTGGGGAAACAGCGCCAGGGGCAAGGTGTCGAGTTGCATATCCTGGCCCTGGCCACATACCCACACCAAGGGCTCCGGCCAGCTGGCGTGGCACTCGCCGCTGCCGGCTTCGCGCTTGACCAGGGCGATGTCGATTTCGCCGCTTTCCAATTGCCGGCGCAGGTCGGTGCTCATGCCGCTGACCGTCTCCAGCCGCGCCTCGGGGCGAGCACGTACGAAACCCGAAAGCATCGACGCCATGCGCGTCGCGTCGAAATCCTCGGGCACGCCCAGGCGCACCGGCACTACGCGGGCCTCAGTGTCCAAGGCATCGCGGGCTTCGCGGGACAGGTTCAACAGACGGCGCGCGTAATGGGTCAGCAGTTCGCCGTGTTCGGTGGCACTGACTTGCTGGCCCGAACGGTCGCGCACCAGCAACACCTGGCCGACGCTTTCTTCCAGCTTGCGAATCTGCTGGCTGACCGTGGACTGGGTGCGGTGAACGCGCTCGGCTGCACGGGTGAAGCTGCCTTCGTCGACCACGCAGACCAGCGTGTGCAAGAGTTCCAGATCAAACATGGCGGCAACCTTCTTATCGACAATTCAACTGTGATGTAGAGGCTAATTTAATTTCCTACTAAGAGCGAGGTTTCCTATGCTGCATCGACCACCCACTCTTTTTACAGGTGCTCCATGCCACTCGAACACTCCCCTCGCCCGCTGTGGCTGACCTTTGATTGCTACGGCACCCTGATCCAATGGGATGAAGGCCTGCGTGCCGCCATCGACCGGATCCTGGATCAGAAAGCCGAACACCAGGTCGACCGCGAAACGCTGCTCAGCGTCTACGACCACCACGAACACGCCCTGGAGCAAACCCCACCGCACCGCAGCTTTCGCACCCTGGCCGGGCTGAGCCTGCAACTCGCGCTCAAGGAACTGGGCTTGCCTGCCAATGACCACGATGGTGCGACGCTCACGGATAGCATCAGCGCAATGCCACCGTTTCCCGAAGTGGTGGATACGCTCAAGCAGTTGAAGGCCCTGGGCTACAAACTGTGCATCGTTTCCAACACCGACGATGACGTGATCGCCGGCAATGTGGCGCAACTGGGTGGCCACATCGACCGGGTGATCACCGCCCAGCAAGCCGGTGCCTACAAGCCCAACCGCCGCCTGTTCGACTATGCCCATGAACAACTGGGCGTGAGCCTGGATGAGGTGGTGCACATCTGCGCCAGCCCGCACCTGGATCACGCCGCCGCGCGCGATATCGGTTTTCGCTGCGTATGGATCGACCGTGGCACCGGCCGTCAATTGCTGGCCGACTACACACCCGACGCGATCCTGCCAACCCTCGACGGCGTTCCCGAACTGTTCAAGTCCTTGGGGTGGTGAACCATGGCCCATACCTTCACGCCCTCCTCCCTTGGCCCGCGCGCCGGGCGCTTGAATCTCGATAGCCTGGCCGCCATCGACGCCCGCGTAGAACTCGCGGCTTGCCTGCAATTGGCGGCGCTGCATGGCATGGAAGAAGGCATCTGCAATCACTTTTCAGCGACGGTGCCGGGGCATGACGATGTGTTTTTCGTCAATCCGTTCGGCTACGCCTTTGAGGAAATCACTGCGTCCCGTCTGCTGGTGTGTGACTTTCACGGCAACGTGATCGACGGCGACGGCACGCCGGAAGCCACGGCGTTCTACATCCACGCCCAGCTGCATCAACAGCAGCCGCGCATCAAGGCGGCGTTCCATACCCATATGCCGAATGCGACGGCACTGTGCCTGCTGCAAGGCCCGCCCTTGCTGTGGCTGGGGCAGACGGCGTTGAAGTTCTATGGGCGCACGGCGGTGGATGAGGATTACAACGGCCTGGCGTTGGATAACGGTGAAGGTCAGCGTATCGCTGCAGCGTTGGGCGATGCCGACATTCTGTTCCTGAAGAATCATGGAGTGATGGTGGCTGCGCCGAACATCGCCGAAGCCTGGGATGATCTGTACTACCTGGAGCGGGCGGCCGAGGTGCAGTTGAAAGCCATGGCCAGCGGGCAGCCGCTCAAGCCGATTGACCCGACGGTGGCGCAATTGGCCTATGAGCAGATGCGTGAAGGCGACCCGGCGAGTGCGCGGGCGCATCTGGACAGTGCGATGCGGCGGTTGAAGCAGCGCGGTTCACCGTTCGATCAATAACAAAATGGGGGCCTGGGCCTAATGCCAGTCAGTTGAGGCGAACACTGTACCTGTGGCGAGGGAGCTTGCTCCCGTAGGACTGCGCAGCAGTCCCAGGCTTTTTAAACAAAGAGCTGGGGCCGCTTCGCGGCCCAACGGGAGCAAGCTCCCTCGCCACAGGTCACTTTTTACACGTTCAACTTCTTAACTGACTGGCATTAGGCCTGGGCCCCCACTCTTTTGGTTACTGCGCGTTGGCCTTGGCCGCATCATTGATGATCGCCACCACCCGCGCCGGGTTCGACACCATCACCACGTGCGAAGCGCCCTTCACGTCCACGGTTTCCTTGGAGCCCGCACGGTCAGCCATGAATTTAAGCGCGGCCTCAGGAATATTTTTGTCCGCTGAACCGTATATGAAGTAGGACGGCACGGTTTTCCAGGCCGGGTCACCCGACGGTTCCTTCAGCGCAGCTTCGGTGATCGGGCGTTGCCCGGCTGCCATCAACTGGGCTTCCTTGGGCGCCATGTCGGCGGCGAACTGGCTGTTGAACTTGTCTTGCTGGATGTACAGGTCGGTCACGCCGTCCTTGGAAATCACGGGTTTGTCCAGGGTCGGACCGAGGGTGCCGCCAGGGTAGCGGCCGGACAGCTCAAACGCGGTCTCGCCTTTTTCCGGGGCGAAGGCGGCGACGTAGACCAGCGCCTTGACCTTGCTGCTGCCATGCACGGCGTTGGAGATCACCGAGCCACCGTAGGAATGGCCGACCAGGATCACTGGGCCTTGGGTGTGTTCGACGATATCGGCCACGTAGTCCGAGTCGGTCTTGACGCTGCGCAGCGGGTTGGCCACGGCGACCACCGGGTAGCCTTCAGCCTTGAGCCCGGCGATCACGCCGTTCCAGCTGGAGGCGTCGGCGAACGCGCCGTGCACCAGCACGACGGTGGCTTTCTGTGGGGCGGCAACACTGGCGGTGGCGACACCGAGGGCGAGTGCGCCGGTGATCAGGGCGGCGGCGACGCGGGAGAACTTGAAGGTTTTCATGAACGTTTGCTCCGTTGGGGGGTGGGCGCTCAAGGCGTTGAACGTGAGGCCATGATGCCGAAGCGTGTTTTACAAATGGAGGCTAATAGTCGACGATATGGCGCAGATCGTCTAAACAGATCGTTAATTGAAATCAGGTGAGTCATGGATCGTTTGTCCACACTGCTGGTGCACTTCGGCATCGGTGCCGATACCTTTCACAGTGGGCCGCTGCACGACGCCCTCGACACCCGCGATCTGCAGCAGCGCGGTCGGGTCTACCTGCTCAAGGACGGCCAGGCCAGCCTGGAAATGCCCGACGGCACTCTGCGCATTCCCGAACCCAGTTTGGTACTGGTGCCGCGTCCCCTGCCCCATCGGCTGGTGGCGACCAAAGCCGATCGCGCCCAGGTGGTAGCGGCTTCGTTGCGCTTTGATGGGGGCATCGATAACCCGTTGTCCGTGGCGCTGACCGACACCATCGTGATGCCGCTCAAGCAGATCCCGATGATCGCCGGCACGCTGGACTGGCTGTTCGATGAAGCCTTCGCCGAACACTGCGGACGCGAGGCGGTGATGAACCGGCTGTTCGAGCTGATGGTGATTCAGTTCCTGCGCCACATGATGGCCTATCACAGCATGACCACCGGCATGATGTCGGGCCTGGCCGACCTGCGTCTGGCGCGGGCCATGACCCTGCTGCACAACAACCCCGAACGCCCGTGGACCGTGCAGGAAATGGCGGTTGAGTCGAACATGTCCCGTGCCAGTTTCGCCGCGCACTTTCATAAAGTGGTCGGCCAGACGCCAGCCGACTATGTACTGAGCTGGCGCGTGAGCCTGGCGCAGAAACGCCTGCGTGAAGGTCGCCCCATCGCCCTGATCGCCGACGAAGTCGGTTACGAAAGCCCCTCGGCGCTGGCCCGTGCGTTCCGGCGCAAGATCGGCACCAGCCCGCGCGAGTGGCTGCAGTTGCAGACGCCGCTACGGGTCCAGCACGCCGCCGCTGTAGCTGCCGGATAAGCGTGTACCGGTGAACTTGGCGACCACCGAGCCTTGCGCTACCAGGCGTTCGCGATGCCCCGTGATCATGCGTCCGGCCTGGGCGGCGTGCAGGGTCACTTCGGAGGTCGGGTCACCGGGGCGGCCGATAATGCGTGCGAAACGCTGGCCTTCTTCCAGGTCGTCGCCCAGGCCCTTTTCGAACACCAGTACGCCGGCGCAAGGGGCAAGTACGGTTTCCATGCAGCCCATGTCGACCACGTCGCCTTGCCATTCAGCAATGTCGGCCACCTCGTCGATCACACCGTTGATGCACAGCCAGGCCCACAGCCCATCCGCGTCCTGTTGCGCCAGGGCGTCGCTGACGTCTGCCTGCCCGCGCAGTTCAATAGTGGCGGCCAGTTGCGGTGAAGCGTGGTTGATGAGGGTTTCTTCAAAGGAGCCATCACCGCCTTCATCCCAGACAATCACCAGGTCCACCTGCAACGCTGCCGCCAGTGCCAGGCCTTGTTCGGGCCAGAAGCTGCGGTGGATGTAGAGATAGGGCAACGCCTCGTCGTCGGTGTGCAGGTCCAGAATCAAGTCGGCCTCGGCGGCCAGTTGCACCAGGCGTTTCTGCCATTGCGCCAGGTTGCTCGCCGGGCGCGCCATGGCCAGCGAACAATCGAAGGCACGGTTGAAGTTCTGCCCGGTGGCTTCGTGAAAGCGCCCGAGCAAGCGGCCCTGGCGAAACTGGCCGATACCAAAGGGGTTGGCTTGGGGGACAACCGTGACCGTGCCTTTGAGCCGGCCCTGCTCGGCGCACGCCTGCAAGCGCGGCAGGAGTTGATGCAGCACCAGCATCCCAGCGATTTCGTCGGCGTGCACACCGGCCTGCAGGTGCACCTTCGGTCCGCGGCCGTCGCCGTCGAAGCGCCAGGCGCCGATGTGCAGCACATTGCCGGAATCGCCCGTCACCTGCCACGAAAGGTCTTTCGCCATGCCTTGCCCTCCTCTGATCAATTAATCGGTAGAGATTGAACACATGTTCAACTAACCTGAGCGCTGTGCTGTTTCACCCAAGGCCTGCCCATGACCCCCGATCTGCCCAAACTGCGCCGCGCCGACCCCGACGAACGCCGGGACCTGCTGATTGCTGCCACCCTCACCTGCCTGGCCCGCGATGGGCATGCGGGGATTTCCGTGCGCCGTATCGCTTCCGAGGCCGGGGTGTCGGTGGGGTTGCTCAACCACCATTTCGGCAGCATCGACGCGCTGATTGCCGAGACTTACCACAAGCTGGCCAACGAACTGACCAGTGCCCTCTGGGCGCACGTGGAACAGGCCGAAGGCCCTGCTGCGCGCCTGGATGCATTCCTCAGCGCCTCGTTCTCGCCCCGGGTCATGGACCCCGACCTGCTGGGCGTGTGGGTGGTGTTCTGGAGCCTGATCCGCCATTCGCCCCACGTGAACCAGTCCCACGAAAACAGCTACCACGCCTACCTGGCATTGATCCAACAGCTGCTGGACGATCTGGCCCGCAGTGAAAACCTGCTGATCCACGACAGCCACCTGGCCGCCATCGGCTTATCGGCGATGCTCGACGGACTCTGGCTCGAGGGGTGCCTCAACCCCGGCACCTTCAGCCCCGCCAACGGCCTGCACATCTGCCGCTGCTGGGTACAGGGGTTGCGTCAGGGTGCATTCGGCGCCGATCACGTCCTGTGACACCGGATGCCGTGCGCTGAGCATGGCAAGGGTGCCGCTGATGGCGATCAACACCGCGCCGATGATCAGTGAGCCATCCATCAATGTGCCCCACACCAGGCTCGACAGGAGGAACGCCCAGATCAGCCCGGTGTATTCGAATGGCGCGAGTAATGTCGCGGTGGCGCGGCGAAAGCTGGCAAACAGCAGGAATTGCCCAATGCCGCCGACCAAACCTGCCGCCAGCATGCCCAGCCAGGCCGGCGTGGGCGCCGGTGTGTGAGTCCAGGGCAAGGTCACGCCCATGCACAGCACAAACACGACGTTGGTAATGAGCATTTGCTCCAGCACCGAGCTGCTCGGGTCGACCTGGCGCAACTGGATATAGGTAAACGCCCAGCACAACGCCGCGCCCAACGTCAGAGCGATGGGCCACGGGTCGAGCATATGCGTAGGACGGCAGGCGATGACCACCCCGACAAAACCGATGATCAGCGCGATCCATTGCCCCCGGCTGGCGCGCTCCTTGAGGATCAGCGCAGCCAGCAGCGTGACCATGATCGGCGCAGAGAAATACAGCGTGGTCATTTCCGCCAGGCTCAGGTCCTTGGCCGCCGTGTAGTACAGCAACCATGCGAGCGACGACAACAAGCCGCGAATGATCAGCAAGCGCCGGCTCACCGACGTCCAGGCACTGCGCACCAGGCCCATGCGCCCCGCGATCAAACACGCGACCACTACCACCAGGCTGCGCCAGAACAGAATGGTGAACACCGAGTAATCGGCCACCAGCCACTTGACCACAGCGTCCTGCAACGCCAGGAACAAATACGCCAGCGAACACAGGGCAATCCCTTGCAACGAGCGGTCCTGTTTCATCCGGCCGACCTGCGCAGCGGCGTACCGCGCCGTTCGGCGATGGCGTAGACACCTTCGATGAGAAAGGTCAGGCACAGGTAGACCGCCGCCACCAGCAGCAGCGGCTGGTAGATCTGCAAGGTCTGCGCGCGGACTACGTTGGCCGCGCCTAACAGGTCGACCACGGCAATGGTCGAGGCCAGAGCGGTGGATTTGAGCAACATCACGGTCTCCCCGGCCAAGGTCGGCAACAACAGGCGCATTGCCCGTGGCAAACGCACGCGCAACAAGGCCTGGCGCGGCGTCATGCCGAATGCCGAGGCGGCTTCCATTTCGCCCTTGGGCACCGCCAGCAGGCCACCGCGGATCACTTCGCCGACGTAGGCACCCACCGACAACACCAGGGCAAACACGATGTACCAGTAGCCGTCACGCAAGTACGGCCACAGAAAGCTGCCGCGAATCATCGGGAACTGGGCAAACAGACTGCCCAGCCCATAATAGAAAATGTAGATCTGGATCAGCAGCGGCGTGCCGCGCAACACACTGGTGTAGGCCAGCGCGCCACGGGCCAGCCATTTGCGCCGCGACAAGCGCGCCAGCGCCACCAGCACCGCCAGCGCGAAACCCAACACCGCCGAGATCACCAGCAGCGACAAGGTGGTCTGCAAGCCTTTGGCGATCAGGCCGGCGTAATAACTTATCCATTCAGGCATGGCCCGCTCACTCGACAACCGGCATCCAGCGACGGATTCGTCGCTCCAGGCGCCCGGACAGGTAGTTGGAAGCCAGCGTCACCAGGTAATACAAGGCGGCGGCCGTGAGGTAAAACAGCAGGTACTGGCGGGTCGAGCCTGCGGCCTGCTTGGCGGTGTACAGCAACTCGTTGGTGCCGACCACGCTGATCAAGGCGCTGTCCTTGATCAGGTTGATCCACAGGTTGGACATGCCGGCCAGGGCGAACGGCGCCATGATCGGCAAGGTCACCCGGCGGAACAGGCCAAACCCGCTCAAGCCAAACGCCCGCGCCGCTTCGATCTGGCCGTGGGGAATCGCCAGGATCGCCGCGCGGAAGATCTCCGACGCGTAGGCGCCCTGCACCAGGCCCAACACCAGGATCGCCACCAGCGGGCCGCTGATGTTCATCTGCTCGAAGCCCATCCCCAGCATCAGCGCGTTGAGGCCCATGGAGCCGGCGTAATACAGCAGCAGGATCAGCAGCAGTTCCGGCACCGCACGAAACACCGTGGTGTAGCCGCGCATCAGCAGCGCAATCGGCCGTGGCGCACTGAGCTTGGCGCAGGCCACCACCAGGCCGATCAACACACCCACCGCAAACGAGCCGGCGGAGATTTGCAGGGTCATCCATAACCCTTTGAGCAACGCATTGCCCCACCCTTGTTCGCCGAAGCTTAAGAGATCGAGCATTATTCGGTCTTCTGGGCGACTTGTTGATAGGGGCTGTCACAGGTCTTGCTGACAAACGCCGGGGTGTCACCGCGCTTGCACGGGCTGACCGACAAGCCGAAATAGTGCTGCGACAGGTCGTCGTAGTCCTTGCTCACCAGCAATTCGCCGATGGCCTTATCCAGGAGCGCCTTGAGCGCCGTGTCTTCCTTGCGCAGGCCGGCGCCGACACCTCGGCCGATGATCGGGTCGTAGGGCACGCTGGCAATATGCGCCAGACCGCTGGCTTCCGGGGTCTTGACCATCATGGCAATGGCGGTGTCGTCGGCCATCATGTAGTCGATACGCCCGGCGATCAGGTCGGCGTTGGCCGATTCCTGGGTGTCGTAGTACTTCAGGTCCGCGATGTTTTCGTAATACTTCTTCAGGTAGTTGGCGCTGACCGTAGAGATCTGCACGCCGATCAACTTGCCCTTGAGGCCCGCCGGGGAGATCTCGACTTCGCTGCCTTTGGGCCCGGCAACGCCTAACAGGGAATCGTAGTAGGCGCGGCTGAAAGCGATCTGTTTTTCACGCTCATCGGTCACCGACATCGACGAGAAAATCACGTCGATTTTCTTCGCCAGCAACGAAGGAATAATGCCGTCCCACGCCACTTCCTTGATCTGGCACTCGGCTTTCATGCCTTCGCAGAGTTTGTGGATCAGGTCCACTTCAAAGCCGGACCACTGGCCGTTGCCGCCTTTAACGGTGAAGGGCGGATAGGGTTCCGCGGCGACCGCAAACACGATGGGCTTTTCCGCCGCCTGGGTGAAACCTGCAGCCAACATCAACACAGCACTGCTCAACCACGTTGCCATACGCTTGGATTTCATGATTTTGCCCCGTCTTTTTATGGAGTTAGCGAGTTTGATGCGCGTTGACGAACTGTCGGCAACGTTCACTGCGTGGGTCGATAAACACCGCATCCGGCGAGCCGGTTTCTTCGATCATGCCTTGGTGCAGAAACGCCACTTTCGACGACACATCCCGGGCGAACGCCATTTCATGGGTGACCAGGATCATGGTGCGGCCTTCCTCGGCCAGGGAGCGGATAACGCGCAGCACTTCGCCCACCAATTCCGGGTCGAGGGCCGAGGTGGGTTCGTCGAACAGCATGACTTTGGGACGCATGGCCAGCGCACGGGCAATCGCCACCCGTTGCTGTTGGCCGCCGGAGAGGAACGCCGGGTATTCGTTGCGCTTGGCGGCCAGGCCGACGCGGTCGAGCAAGGCTTCGGCGCGTTCGATGGCCTCGGCACGGCTTTCGCGCAGGACCTGGGTGGGGGCTTCGATGAGGTTTTCCAGGACCGTGCGGTGCGGCCACAAGTTGAAGTTCTGGAACACCATGCCCAGGGTCGAGCGAATACGTACCAGCTGTTTGGCATCTGCGACCAGGGGCGCGCCGGGCCGACCGTAGTTGAGCTTGATGCTTTCGCCGTCCACATGGATGCTGCCCTGGTCCGGCACTTCGAGCATGTTGATGCAGCGCAGCAAGGTGCTTTTACCCGAGCCGCTGGCGCCGATCAGCGAGATCACGTCGCCTTCGTGGGCCGTGAGGGAAATGCCCTTGAGTACTTCGATATTGCCGAAGCGTTTGTGCAGGTCGATGACCTCGATCATCTTTTTGACTGCGGCCGGCGGCACCCCTTCGATCCTGGGCGCCGCCGCAACACGCGGCTCACCGGCCAGCTTGGCGACAAATTGCACGATGCGTTGGCAGGCTTCGCTCAGGCGCTCTTCACCCAGGGTGAACGACAAGCGCACGAAACCCTGGGCCGGCTCGCCAAAGGCGGCGGCGTCGAGCACCGAAACCCCGGCTTCCCGAAACAGGCGCCAGGCAAAGTCGAGGGAGCCCAGGCCGGTGCCGCGTACATCCACCAGCACAAACATCCCGGCTTGCGGCGCCTGCACCTGGATGCCTGGGCACGCACTCAGCCCCCTCACCACCAGGTCGCGTCGGCGCCGATAAATCTCGCGCATGCCCTGGGTCACCTCGTCATGGGCCAGTACGGCGGCGGTGGCGGCTTCCATCACAAAGCCCGGCAGCCCGTAGAGCATGCTGAGCACCAGGGTCTCGGCGTGGGCGACCATCTGCGGCGTGGCGATGATCCAGCCAATGCGCCAGCCGGTCATGGCATGGGACTTGGACAGGCTGCCAATCACTACGCAGCGCTCGGCCATGCCCGGCAGCGCTGCAAGGCTGTGGTACTCACCGTCGAACACCAGGCTTTCATAGACCTCATCCACCACCACCCACAGGTCGTGGGCGATGGCCAGGTCGGCAATGGCTTGCAGTTCGTGCGGGTTGAGCACCACGCCGGTCGGGTTGTTCGGGTTGGAGAAGAAAATCGCCCGCGTACGCGGTGTGATGGCTGCGCCGAGCAACTGGGCATCGAGGCGAAAGCCGGATTCCGGCGAACAGGGCACACGCACCAGCGTCGCACCGCTGGCCTTGAGCGTGGCCTCGTAGGTGACGTACATCGGGTCGAGCACCAGCACTTCATCACCCGCTTGCAACAGACACAGGGAGGTCACAAATAAGGCGTTCTGCGCCCCGGCCACCGTGATTACGTTTTCGGCGTTCAGCCGACGGCCCAGGGTCTTGCTGTAGCGTGCCGCAATGGCCTCGCGCAATGCCGGGCGACCGGGAATTTCGGTGTAGTGGGTGTCACCTTCGCGCAAGGCGCTCACGGCGGCGTCGGTGATGAAGGACGGCGTGGCGAAATCCGGATCGCCAACGCTGAGGATGATGATGTCTTCGCCCTGGCTGGCCGCTTGGAATGCGGCGTGGTGGATGTCCCAGGCGGCTACGCCCTGCCCTGCAATTCGTTCGACGAAGGGGGAAAACCGCATGCCAGAGCCTCTCGTTCAAGAAGAAACAGCGCGAACCCGTTACGTGACAAACGGGTGGATGCGGTCAACATAGTTCAAACTGAACAGTCGTTCAATGGGTAAGTCTGCGGCCGTGTCGTTTATGCTCCAAAGAGGTCGTTGTGGTGATTTTTGTCGGTTTACAGCTGGCTCATCAGGTCGCAGCGATAGTCCTGCAGTTCGCCGGCCGAGCCGAGGTTCAGCTCGCTCAACGTGACATGAGTGCTCAGCAGCACGAAATTGCCATCGGCACGCGGTGCCATCAGCAGGCTGTACTGGCTCATCGAGTCGCCTTGGGCGTCCACATAATCACGCAACACTGCCAGTGGGTCGCGCAGCTCGGCATCGGCCGCCGACAGCAGCCGGGCGCTGTAGGTGTGCCCCATCAACTGCACCGGCAGCGTGCGCCACTGCTCATCCAGCACTTGCTGGTTGAGCGTGCTATAGACATCCCGGCGCAGGCAGGCGATATGCACGTGCAACTGGTTTTGGGAGCGACCGTAGCGAGAGTTGATCGCCACCGAGACGAACTGATCGGCAATCGGTTTTTTCAAGCCCTCGGACAACACCCGGCGATGTTGCCAGGCCTGGGTGAAGTAATGCGGCAGCAGCGCGCGGCCAAGGGCCGGGTCTTCAATACCGGTGACCTTGTCCGCCGGCATCAGCAGGTTGTGCAGCGGGCCGTTGCGGTCTTTGTACAGGACGTAGCCGCGGTCCAGGTCCACCGCCAGGCAGGGGTCGGGCTTGAGCTGCTGTTGCTGGTGGGGCACACATTGCTGGCTGACGGTCTGCCACAAGGCATCCGGGTTACCCCGCCACTTCCAGGCCCCCACGAGCACCAACCCACAGAGCAAACCACCAGCGATCGTGACTACGGAACCGCGCTTCATGCAAAAACCTCGACGTACAGGGATGTTATGTGTGTTGCTGGCGACATCCCTGTCGCAGGGTTAACGCTTGGGCGGGGCCAAAAATTCCGGGCCGATCGGATCTTTTATCGTGCTGGCCAGAATACGGTCGATATGCGTCAGGTCTTCGGGCGTCAGGTGCCAGCCGAAGGCTTCCTCGTAGCCTTTCAACTGCTCAGGGCGCCGGGCGCCCCACAGGGCGATGGTCGGGCCTTGATCGAGCACCCAGCGCAGGGCCAGGGCCAGCACCGATTTGCCGTGGCACTCGCGGGCATACATATCCAGCGCGGCCACGGCGGCCAGGTATTGTTCGAAACGCGGCGCCTTGAACTTGGGATCGAGCTTGCGCACGTCATCGCCAACAAAGCGCGTGGCCGAGTGCATGCTGCCGCTCAGTAAACCGCGGCACAGCGGGCCGTAGGCCAATACCACCAGGGAATGTTGCTCGGCATAGGGCAGGATGTCGCTGTCGATGGCCCGTTCGAACAGGTTATAGGGCGGCTGCACCGTGGCCAGTGCGGTGTACTGGCTGAAATCGTCCATTTGCGCAGAGGAATAGTTACTCACGCCGACCGCGAGTATCTTGCCTTCACGGCGCAGGCGTTCCAGTTCATCGGCGGTTTCTTCCTGGGCCACCAGCGGGTCGGGCCAGTGGATCTGGTACAGGTCGATGTAGTCGGTATGCAGGCGCACCAGGGAATCTTCGACTTCCTTGCGGATGCGCTGGGCCGTGGCGTTGCGCCGGGGTGTGCCGGTGTCCCATTGCAGCCCGGCCTTGGTCGCGATCACCGCGCTGTGGCGCACGCCGCGCAGGGCTTTGCCGATCAGCTCTTCGGACAGGCCAAAGCCGTACACGGGCGCGGTGTCGATCAAGTTGATACCGATGGCCAGGGCATGGCGCAGCGTGCGGATGGCCTGTTCATTGTCCGCCCCGCCCCACAGGTGCCCGCCCATGGACCAGGTGCCGAGGGCAATCCGCGAGACCGTTTGGTCGATGCCGGCAATTCTGATGGTCTCAACGTGCATAAAAAAATCCCATGGCGCGCAACAATGCTTAGAAAAACAATTACTCTAAGTCATCTACGGTTGAATAGGGCTCAACGCCGCATGCAGCCGAATTCCCGCACAAGAGACTTGAAATGGCTGCTTTCAACCGCTCCGAATTGGCTGATCTCAACGTGTTCATGGCGATCATCCGCCGCCGCAGCTTCCGCCACGCCGCCCATGAACTGGGGGTGACCACCTCGGCGTTGAGCCACACCATGCGCAACCTGGAAACCCGCCTGGGCGTCAAGCTGCTCTATCGCACCAGCCGCGCCGTGGAACCCACCGATGCGGGCTCCCTCTTGGCGGAAAAACTCCTCCAGGGGTTTGCCACCATCAAGGACGGCCTCGACACCCTGGAGTTGTACCGCGAGGCACCGATCGGCCGCCTGCGCCTGAATGTGCCACGGGACGCGGCGGTCTTGCTGCTGGCGCCGATTCTTGGGGACTTTTGCGCGGCTTACCCGCAACTGCGCCTGGACCTGATCGTGCAGGACCAGATGATCGACATCATCGCTGAAGGTTACGACGCGGGTATCCGCTACGGTGCCACCGTGCCCCAGGACATGGTCGCTGTACCGCTGACGGCTGAGCTGCGCTGGATCATGGTCGCCTCCCCCACCTATCTCGCCCGACGGGGCACGCCCCAGGCCCCCAAGGACTTGCTGGAGCATGCCTGCATCCGCATGTACCTGGGCGACAAGACCACCTACAAGTGGGAATTGGGCAACGGCACACGGCAACAACGCATCGACGTGCCCGGCCACTTCAGCGCGGCCGATACCGAGACTATCGTCAATGCCGCGCTGCAAGGGGTGGGGATTGCCTACTGCCTGTCCAATCGTGTGGAGCAGGAGCTGAAAGAGGGGCGCCTGGTGGAGGTGATGCCTGACTGGGCCTGCATGGGCGAGCCGCTGTGCATGTATTACCCCAGCCGGCGCCAGTCACAGCCGGGGTTGCGGCAGTTGATGGATATGATCCGGATGAAAACCATTGGCTCACAGATGATCGAGTGACGCTCAGTCCTGGTTTTCGGTATTGCCCACATCCGCCGCGTCATCCAGATCGTTGAGCGGCACTTCTGCATCGTCCATCAGTGAACCCGGGTCTTCGTTACCTGGGTCGTTGAGTTCATCGTCGAGTTCTTTGGACATGACCGTCTCCTCTAACCGCCTTGGGTGTCGATATCGGCATCGGTTTCAGGCTTGGGCTCAGGCTTGGGCTTGAAGTCTGGACTGTAGTCGTTTTCCTTGGCCTTGGGGTCTTTGGCCGGAACCGGGTCTTTGGGCGCATCCGCACCGGTGGCGGGTTGTTTGTCTGTGCTCATGGTTACCTCTCGGAAAATATCGCCTGGGTAGAGTTAAGGTCATGCCCAGGGCGGTGAAGTTCCATCGGCTTACGACCCTGGGTTGTCGACCTGGATGTAAAACGCATAAGCGGCGAGCAATACCCAGAACACCATGAACAGCCACGGCGCGCGCATGGAGAACAGCAGCGACTTGCGATAGCCCTTGTGGGACGACTCCATTTCGGAAAACAGCGGTGACTCGTCGTACGCCATGCCCATTACCGGCTCGCTGCGCAACAACTCGCTTTGCTTGAAGTGCCAGTGGTCGATGATGTCATACGCCGCGCGTATCCCTGGCCAGGCGTTGAGGGAACTGAGGATGCCCAGCGCCGCGAGGAAAATCGGCACCACCACGGTGAACAGCTTGCCCCACTCGGGGTTGAGGTTGCCCATGCCGGAGACGAAGGCGATCACCAGGAAGGACTGCGCGGTGAGATAGGCGTCCGTACGGTTGGCGAGAATGGTGGTTTCGTATTGGATTTCACGCCGGTAGAAGTCCAGGCGGTCCTTGGGCGAACCGAAGATCTTGGCGTTGTGTTCGCTGTGATCGGGCAGGCTCGATTCCGGTGTCTCTGGTGAAATGATTCTGGGCACGTCGGTGCTCCATGCAGGTTCGTGTGCTGTTAGAAGAATCGCGGGCGGATGAAGTTCAAGTTTGTTCGTGCACCAAGTCGGAGCATGGGGTGCACTGTAGTGAGCGGGCTTGCCCCGCGCTGGAGTGCGTAGCGCTCCCGCTTTTGGTGGGGCCGCTGCGCAGCCCAGCGCGAGGCAAGCCCGCTCACTACAAAAGCCTGTCAGCTGGACAGCTTGAAAAGGGTTTCCGGCACAAGCATTGCTTTATCCATTCATCTGCCCGGATACAGGAGCATTGGTTACCCCCCGACCCAGAGCCGACCCCCATAAGAAAGTAAGGACCAGGCCCATTGGCACCCACCGCCACGGGCTCATAAAAAATGCGTTTTTTGAAACGGCAGTGCCACCTGTTCCCCTCGGCACTGACAAGGTACTGGAATGGCTCGATCTTTCTTTGATGAAATGAATGACGCAAACGGCGTGTGCCGTGCGCATTACCAGGATTTTTCCCGCTGGCTGGCGAATACGCCGCCGGAACTGCTGGCCCAGCGTCGCCGTGAAGCCGATTTGCTGTTCCACCGCGCCGGAATCACCTTCACCTTGTATGGCGACGAGCAAGACACCGAGCGCCTGATCCCCTTCGACATCATCCCGCGCAGCATCCCCGCCAGTGAGTGGAGCGTGATCGAACGCGGCTGTATCCAGCGCGTCAACGCGCTGAACATGTTCCTCGCCGACATCTACCACGACCAGCGCATCATCAAGGCCGGGATCATTCCGGCAGACCAGGTGCTGGGCAACGAGGGTTACCAGAAGGCCATGGTCGGGCTGGACCTGCACCGCGACATCTACTCGCACATCTCCGGCGTGGACCTGGTGCGCGATGGCGACGGCACCTACTACGTGCTGGAAGACAACCTGCGCACCCCCAGCGGTGTGAGCTACATGCTCGAAGACCGCAAGATGATGATGCGCCTGTTCCCCGAGGTGTTCGCCAAGCAGCGCATCGCACCGGTGGACCACTACCCCAACCTGCTGCTCAAGACCCTGAAAAGCTCAAGCCGCCTGGACAACCCCAACGTGGTGGTGCTGACGCCGGGTCGCTTCAACAGTGCGTTCTTCGAGCATGCGTTTCTGGCCCGTGAAATGGGCGTTGAGTTGGTCGAGGGTGCGGACCTGTTCGTGCAGGACCTCAAGGTGTTCATGCGCACCACCGACGGCCCCAAGCCGGTGGATGTGATCTACCGGCGCATTGACGACGCTTTTCTCGATCCCAAGGCCTTCAACCCTGAGTCGATGCTCGGCGTGCCCGGCCTGGTCGCCGCCTATTGCGCTGGCAATGTGGTGCTGGCCAATGCCATCGGCACCGGCGTGGCCGACGACAAGTCGATCTACCCCTATGTGCCGGAAATGATCCGTTTCTACCTGGACGAAGAACCGGTGTTACAGAACGTACCGACTTTCCAGTGCCGTAAGCCGGATGAGCTGTCGCACGTGCTGGCCAACCTGCCGGAACTGGTGGTCAAGGAAACCCAGGGCTCCGGCGGTTACGGCATGCTGGTCGGCCCGGCCTCCAGCGCCGCCGAGATTGAGGATTTCCGCCAACGCATCAAGGCCAGGCCCCACGCCTACATCGCCCAGCCGACGTTGAGCCTCTCCACCTGCCCGACCTTTGTCGAAAACGGCATCGCCCCACGGCATATCGACCTGCGGCCGTTTGTACTCTCGGGCAAGGAAACCCGCCTGGTGCCCGGTGGCCTCACCCGTGTGGCGCTGAAGGAAGGTTCGTTGATCGTCAACTCGTCGCAAGGCGGCGGAACCAAGGACACCTGGGTGGTGGAGGGCTGAGTATGTTGAGTAGAACCGCCGCAGATCTGTACTGGATGTCCCGTTACCTGGAGCGCGCCGAGAACCTGGCGCGCATGCTCGAAGTCAGTTATTCCCTGTCATTGATGCCCCAGGCCGGGCGCAGTGACGGCCTGGATGAGCTGGCCATGTCCTTGCTCAGCAGCGGCACCCTGGACAGTTACCTGGAGCGCCATAAACAGCTGGACGCCGAGCGCATGCTGCACTTTTTCGCCCTCGACGAAGAAAACCCGGCGAGCATCTACAACTGCCTGCGCGCCGCACGCGGCAATGCTCATGCGGTACGCGGGCGCATCACCGCCGACATGTGGGAAAACCTCAACGCCACCTGGCTGGAAATGCGCAGCATCGCCGCCGGCGGCCTGGCGCGGCATGGCATCAGTCACTTCTGTGATTGGGTCAAGCAGCGCTCGCACCTGTTCCGGGGGGCGACGTCCGGGACGATCATGCGCAATGACGCCTACCGGTTTATCCGCCTCGGCACCTTTGTCGAGCGCGCCGACAACACCCTGCGCCTGCTGGATGCGCGCTACGAGATGTTTGGCGAGGAATCGGAAGAAGTCAGCGACTTGTCGGCACGCGGTTATTACCAGTGGAGCGCCCTGCTCCGCGCGTTGTCGTCGTTCGAGGCGTATACCGAGCTGTACCCGAATGCATTGAATGCCCGCTCCGTGTCCGAGTTGCTGCTGTTGCGCAGTGATGTGCCGCGTTCGTTGCATGCCTGCATCGAAGAACTGAGCCATATCCTGGCGGACCTGCCCGGCAGCTATGGGCGCACGGCGCAGCGTTTGGCGGCAGAGTTCGAGGCGCGGCTGAGGTACACGGGCATCGATGAGATTCTGGAAGATGGCTTGCACAGCCGTCTCACCGAGTTCATCGATACCGTGCGCGAGCTGGCCCGCGCGATTCATAGCTCGTACCTGGAAGTTGTCTGAAGACTACTGGTTCTTGACCAGGGCAGGCTCTGCCCGGTACTGGTCAGGGAACAGCTTTTTCAGTTGCGCCACTTTCGGCAGGTCGTTGATCACGATGTAGGGGTAGGACGGGTTCTCGGTGAGGAAGTCCTGATGGTAGGACTCCGCCGGGAAGAACGCCTTGCCCATTTCGATCTGGGTGACGATGGGTTTGTCGAAGGATTTAGCGGCATCCAACTGGGCGATGTAGGCCTGGGCGACTTTTTGCTGCTCCGCGTTCTGCGCGAAGATTGCAGATCGGTATTGGGTGCCGGTGTCCGGCCCCTGGCGGTTGAGTTCGGTGGGGTTGTGGGCGACCGAGAAGTAGATCTGCAGCAGCTTGCCGTAGCTGACTTTACTCGGGTCGTAGGTGACGGACACGGACTCGGCGTGGCCGGTATCGCCCTCGCTGACCGCTTCATATTGCGCGGTACTCGCCGCCCCACCGTCGTAACCGGACACGGCGTTTTTCACCCCTTGCACGTGCTGGAATACCCCCTGCACACCCCAGAAACAGCCACCGGCGAACACGGCGGTTTGCAGGTTGCCTGAGGTTGCAGGCAGGTCCAAGGCCGGCGGCGCGATGACGACGGCATCGTCGGCGGCGCCGAAGGAGAAGGCTGAGCTTTGGCCGACAAAGGCGGCGAAGGCCAGTGCGGGCAGGTATTTGAATACATTCATGGCAGGCACTCCGGGTTAACCAAAGGTGAAGGCATACGCCGACACGTTGGGGTCAAGGAATTCGATGGTGAAGGTGCGGTCCTGCACGGCGCCCGGCTGACGCACAAGCTGGTACAAGCGTTGTTCGGTGACGGTGCCGCGGCCATCCGGGGCCACGTCGGTGCCATGGGCGTCGGCTGGGGCCTGGCCATCGATCGTGACTTTGAAGCGCACCGGTTTTCCATCGGCGCCAGGACCCAGTACCAGATGCAGGTCGCGGGCATGGAAGCGGTAGACGATGCGCCCGCCGGCCTGGTCGAGGGTGACCTGCTGGCCGCCGACGTTCCATTGGCCTTCCAGGGTCCAGTTGTTCAGGGCCAGGGGGCCGGATTTGACGAAATTCTCGGCGCGCTGGGCGCCCAGGTAGGTTTCCGGCGATTGCACTTCGTTCATGTCCGGCGCTTGCTGCACGCCCTTGGCGTCGGCTTCGATCAAGCCGCCAGCGACGTGCAGGGCACCGGCTTCACGCAGCAACTGCTGGATCACCCGCTCCGACTCGGCATAGTCGCCCTCGCCAAAGTGGTGATAGCGGATCTGCCCCTTGGCATCGGCAAAGTAATGGGCCGGCCAGTACTGGTTGTTGAACGCGCGCCAGACCTTGTAGTTGTTGTCGATGGCCACCGGGTAGGTAATGCCCAGGTCCTTCATGGCCTTGGTCACGTTGTTCACGTCGCGTTCAAAGGCGAATTCCGGCGCGTGCACGCCAATCACCACCAGGCCCTGGTCGCGGTACTTGTCGGCCCAGGCCTTCACGTAGGGCAAGGTGCGCAGGCAGTTGATGCAGGAGTAGGTCCAGAAATCCACCAACACCACCTTGCCCTTGAGCGCTTCGGCGCTCAGTGGCGGGCTGTTGAGCCATTGCACGGCGCCGTCCAGGGGCGGCAGCGCACCTTCGATGGGCAGTGTGTCGCTGTGGTTGGCGGCGGCCATCATTGCGCCCCCCGCCATCATCGCCCCGCCCTTTTGTTCCGGCTTGGCGCTGAGCGTGTCCACCAGGCGTTGCTCCAGGCCGCCGGTGGAGGCAGTCGATAACCGCGACAGCACGCCGGTGTCCAGGCCCAGCGCAATGGCGGCCACCCCGGCCAGCATCAGCGCACCCAGGCCTCGGCGCAGCCATTCACCGGCACCCAGGGACTTTTTCATGAAGCCAAAGACTTTACCGCCGACCAACAAGGCCAGCGCGAGGGAGGTAGCAGCCCCGGCGGCGTAAGCCAGCAAGAGCAAGGTAGTGCCGATGCTGGCGCCCTGCAGCGCGGCGCCGGTGAGCACCAGCCCCAGGATCGGCCCGGCGCACGGCGCCCACAGCAACCCGGTGGCCACACCGATCAGGAACGATGCGCCCGGACGCGGCCTGGCGTCGGCCCCGGCGGCTTCCGACAGGCGACTGCCGGCGGCCACCAACGGGCGTGTCAGACGTTCCGACAGCTGCGGCAGCAATAGCGTTAAGCCGAACAGCGCAACGCACAGCAACGCGAGCCAGCGACCGTATTGATTGACTTGCACCACCCAACCGCCGCCCACCGCCGCGAGCGTTGCCACCAGGGCGAATGTCACCGCCATCCCCGCTAACAGCGGCAAGCCACTGCGCAAAAACGGCTGCCCGGTGCGAGCGAAGACAAAAGGCAGAACAGGCAGGATGCACGGGCTGACGATTGTCAGCACGCCGCCCAGGTACGCGAGAACCAGAAGCCACATGGCAGGGAACCTTATAAGAGAAAGACATCGGCTTAAGCCGCCGTGAACGTCATGGCGGCGCCGTTCATGCAGTAGCGCAGGCCGGTGGGTGGCGGGCCGTCATCGAACACGTGCCCTTGGTGACCGCCACAGCGACGGCAGTGGATTTCCTTGCGCACCACGCCGTAGGACGTGTCCCTGCGACTGGCCACGGCGTTGTCCAGGGGCTGCCAGAAGCTCGGCCAGCCGGTGTGGCTGTTGAATTTGGTGGCTGAGGAAAACAGCGGCAACGCACAACCGGCGCAGGCGAAGGTGCCCGCACGGTGTTCGTCGTTCAGCGCGCTGGTGTAAGGACGTTCGGTGCCCTCCTCGCGCAGGATTTCGTACTGCTCGGCAGTGAGCAGGCTGCGCCATTGCGCGTCGGTGTGAGTGACTTCGAAGGGTTCGGCGGCTTCGGCTTCGGTGACCATAGTGAATTGTTTGAGCAGGCCACCGGCTACGAGCGCAACCCCGATGCCACCGCTGGCCAATAATATTTGACGTCTTGAATACATAGGACCTCCTTTGTGCGCAACTTGTGGTGAGCGGGCTTGCCCCGCGCTGGAGTGCGCAGCGCTCCCGTTTTTTTGGGGCTGCTGCGCAGCCCAGCGCGAGCAAGCTCGCTCACCACAACAGGCGCTTCGCCTTAGCATTGAAACCATCCTGAGCCCTGGCCGGTCGCGGAATCCTCACGCAGAGTTAAACAATTCGTGATAACTACACTGTTGCAAAACCCGCACAATGCGCGGACTACAAGCGAAGGTTTCTCTTACATGGATCAGCCAAAACGTGTCCTGGTGGTTGAGGACGATGCCCATATCGCCGACCTGATCTGCCTGCACCTGCGTGATGAACAATTCCAGGTGGCGCACAGCGCCGACGGCACCGAAGGCCTGCGCCTGCTGGAGCAAGGCGGCTGGGATGCGCTGATCCTCGACCTGATGCTGCCCGGCGTCGACGGCCTGGAAATCTGCCGCCGCGCCCGTGCCATGACGCGCTACACACCGATCATCATCACCAGCGCACGCTCCAGCGAACTGCACCGCATCCTCGGCCTGGAGCTGGGCGCAGATGACTACCTCGCTAAACCCTTTTCCATGCCGGAGCTGGTGGCCCGAGTGAAAGCGCTGTTGCGCCGGGTCGACGCCATGGCGCGTAACCTGAAGATGGACGCCGGCAGCCTCGACCTCGGCCAACTGTTCATCAACCCGTTGACCCGCGACGCCACCCTGCAAGGCCAGCGCCTGGACCTCACCCCACGGGAGTTCGACCTGCTGTACTTCTTCGCCCGCCAGCCGGGCAAGGTGTTCTCGCGCATGGACCTGCTCAATGCGGTGTGGGGCTACAGCCACGAAGGTTATGAACACACGGTCAACACCCATATCAACCGCCTGCGCGCCAAGGTCGAAGACGACCCGTCCAACCCGGCGCGCATCCTTACGGTGTGGGGTCGTGGCTACAAATTTGCCGAGAGCCCACCATGAAACTGACCCTGACCCAGCGCCTGTCGGTGGTGTTTGCCGTATTGCTACTGGTCTGCAGCGGCACCTCGGCCTGGTTGCAGGTGCGCTCCAACCGCATGCATGAGCTGGAGGTGGTGCAAGGCCTGTCCCGCGACCTGGCGGCGCACATTGCCCGCGACACACAACTGATGGACGCCGATGGCCTCAAGCCCGACGCGGTGCGCAACCTGTTCAGCCAGTTGATGCTGGTCAACCCGAGTGTCGAGGTGTACCTGCTCGACATCGACGGCCGCGTGGTCGGCAACGCCGCGCCCAGTGGTCACTTGCTGCGTGATCAGGTCGACCTCGCACCCGTGCGACGTTTCCTGGCCGGGTTCATGCTGCCGATCCTCGGCGATGACCCGCGCAGCCTCGATGGCCGCAAGGTGTTCAGCGCAGCGCCACTCATGGCTGGCGGCCAGCAGACCGGCTTTCTCTATGTAGTGCTGCTGGGTGAAGCCCATGACGTGTATGACGCCAAGGATGCCACCGGCATGGCATTGAAGATCGCGCTGTGGTCCATCGGCCTGGTCGCCCTGCTCTGCTTGTTGGCCGGCCTGATTGCGTTCGCCTGGATCACCCGACCGCTGCGCCAGTTGACCGACAAAGTCGGCCAGTTCGACATCAATGGCGCACCGAAAGCGGCTGAAACCGCTGCGCCGGAACTCACCAGCGGCGATGAAATTGCCGTGCTCGACCACGCCTTCGTGCAGATGGAAAACCGCCTGGGCGAACAATGGCGCGCCATCACCCATCAGGACCAGGAACGCCGGGAAATGGTCGCGAACATCTCCCACGACCTGCGTACGCCGTTGGCCTCGCTGCATGGTTACCTGGAAACCCTGTCGCTCAAGGATGCCAGCCTCAGCCCCGAAGAACGCCGCCGTTACCTCGGCATTGCCCTGGACCAGAGCCGCAAAGTCGGTGGACTGGCCCAGTCATTGCTGGAACTGGTGCGTCTGGAGCATGGTTTTGTCCAACCGGTGATCGAAGGGTTTTCATTGCCGGACCTGGTGCAGGACATCTTCCAGAAATTCGAACTCACGGCCGAAGCGCGCGGTATTACGCTCACTGCGACCCTTCCACCGCAAGTGCCCACGGTACTGGCGGACCTGGGCCTGATTGAGCGGGTGCTGACCAACCTGCTGGATAACGCCTTGCGTCATACACCGGTGAACGGCGAAATAGAGGTGACGTTGTCGCCGGAACCCAATTCTGTCGCTATCACCGTCAGCGACAGCGGCCCAGGCATCGACGCCGAGCTGCGCGAAGGCTTGTTCCTGCGCGCCTTTACCATCGGCGGCGCCCGTCGTGACGGCGGCCTGGGCCTGCGTATCGTGCACCGTATCCTGCAACTGCATGGGCGTAGCATCCGCCTGGTGGATCAACCGGGTCGAGGGGCAACCTTTACGTTTTCCCTAGAAACCCGAGCATCAGTGCGTTGACCTGTTGGGCTTGTTCGTTCTGGATCCAGTGACCACAGTTGGCCAGCACGTGCTGCTCAAGCTGCGGCACTGAATCCGGCATGCGCTTGAGCGTGTGGGCTTCGAAGACCCCGACCGGGTCGCGGTCGCCGATCAGGAACAACGTGGGTTGCAGGACCTGCTGCCCCGCCAGGCATTCAGTGCGTTGCCAGTTGCGTTCAAAGTTGCGATACCAGTTCAGCGGGCCACGAAAACCGTGCTCGGCAAAGGTGTTCACATACACGTCCAAGTCCGCTTGGGAACACCAATGCGGCAATGCACCGGGCGCCGACACGCCTTCGAGCAAGGTGGCGCTGGCTGGCTTGCGCTGTAGAAACACATCCTGGTCCTGCATGAACAGGCGCAAAGTCCGTTCGATATCAGCATTCAACTCCTGCTCGGCAACGCCCGGCGCCTGGAAATACAGGATGTAGTTGAAGCGGTCGGCGTACAGCTCGCGCATGATTTCGATCACCGGCCGCCGTGCGCGCCCAGCGAACGGGACTGACATCGTGATCAAGTGTGTGACACGCTCAGGCTCAAGCAACGCCAGGTGCCACGCCACCGCAGCGCCCCAGTCATGGCCGGCCATCACCACCTGCGTATGGCCAAAATGGTCCATGGCTTGCTGGATATCGCCGCACAACGTCAGCAAGTCATAGTTGGCAATTTCAGCCGGTGAACTGCTGCCCCCGTAACCACGCATTTGCGGGGCAAATACGCGATAACCCGCCGCTGCCAGTGCGGGAATCTGTTCGCGCCAGGAGTGCCAGCACTCAGGGAAACCGTGAAGCAACCAGATCGGCGTCCCCTGTTCGGGGCCCGCACTATGAACGCTTAACTCAATACCGTTGACGCTGATGAGGTGCTGGCGCATGGGCATGACCTACTTGAAGGTTTTCCCCAGCGTGGACCATGGCGGCTGAAGCCACCAGCATCATTGATGGCAGGAATGACTCAAGCCATCGCCCACCAGCGCGGCAACAATTGACGTACACGTGCCTCGCCAAATCGGTCATCGATCAGCATCACCACACCCTGGTCCTGCTGGCTGCGGATCACCCGACCCGCCGCCTGCACGACTTTCTGGATGCCAGGGTACAGGTAGGTGTAGTCGTATCCCGCGCCGAAGATCGCGCCCATGCGCAACTTCATCTGTTCGTTGACTGGGTTCAACTGGGGCAGGCCAAGGGTGGCAATGAATGCGCCGATCAAACGGGTTCCGGGCAAGTCGATGCCCTCACCGAAGGCGCCGCCCAGCACGGCAAACCCGATGCCCTGGCTGTGCTCGGTAAATTGGTCCAGAAAGGCTTGGCGCTCGCCCTCGGCCATGCCGCGAGACTGTTGCCACAGCGCGATCTTCGGATGCCGCTCGGCCAGCAACTGCGCCACCTGCTGCAGATAATCAAAACTCGAGAAAAACGCCAGGTAGTTGCCCGGCTGTTGCAGGTACTGGCGAGCGATCAACGCAACGATCGGCTCCAGCGAGGCCTCGCGGTGCACGAAGCGCGTGGAGATTGCATCGACGATACGTACCTGCAACTGCTCGGCCTTGAACGGCGACTCCACATCGATCCACGCCGTATCAGCGGGCAGGCCCAGCAAATCCGCGTAGTAATGACGGGGGCTCAGGGTCGCGGAAAACAACACGCTGCTGCGGGCCGCCGTCAACCGTGGGCGGATGAACTCGGCAGGCACCACGTTGCGCAGGCACAGGGTCGAGCTGCTGCGTTTGCCGCCGAGCTGGCGCTTGCTGATGTCGAAAATGAAGTGTTCGTTGAACAGCTCGGCGACCTTGCCGAATTGCAGCACCTCGAAATAGAAATTTTGCAGGTCGCCGCTGAGGGATTCGGGGTGATCGTTGAAGTATTCGCCCATGGCGCTCGCGCACAGGCTCAGGGCCTGCAGCAGTTTCTCGGGGCGGACGCTGTAGGCCTGGTACGGCGCGAGTTGGTCTTTATGCAGCGCGTTCCACTCACGGTTGAGGCGCTGCAAGGGCTTCTTCAAGGGCTCCGGGGCTGTGTCGCGCAGGGTCTTGAGGTGGTACTGGTCGAGGCTGGCGCTGTACATCGAGCGGGCCCGCTCGACCAGGTTGTGCGCCTCGTCCACCAACACCGCCGCGCGCCATTGGTTGAGCTGGGCAAGGCCGAACAACATGGCGCCGAAATCGAAGTAATAGTTGTAGTCGGCGACCACCAGGTCGGCCCAGCGCGCCATTTCCTGGCTAAGGTAATAGGGGCAGACGTCATGGGCCAGGGCCACCTCGCGCAGGTTGCGCTGATCGAGCAGGCGCACCTTGGCGGCGGCGATGCGTGCGGCGGGCAAACGGTCGTAGAAACCCTTGGCCAAAGGGCATGAATCGCCATGACAGGCCTTGTCCAGGTGTTCGCAGGCTTTGTCCCGCGCCACCAGCTCCAGCACACGCAGTGGCAGCTCCGGGCTGCTGGCATGCAGCACCTGGGCGGCATCCAGGGCCAGTTTGCGGCCGGGCGTCTTGGCGGTGAGGAAGAACAGCTTGTCCAGTTGCTGGGGCGCCAGGGCCTTGATCAAGGGGAAAATCGTACCGATGGTCTTGCCGATACCGGTCGGTGCCTGGGCCATCAGGCAACGGCCGGTGCTGACCGCCTTGAACACCGATTCGGCAAGCGAACGCTGGCCAGGACGGAAACCGGCATGGGGAAACGCCAAGGTTTGCGCGGCGCTGTTGCGCGCTTCGCGGTGTGCCATTTCCTGCTCAGCCCAACCGAGGAACAGCGCACATTGCTGGTTGAAGAAGGGTTCCAGCTCGGCGGCTTGAAAGCGTTGGTTGAGCAGCGTCTCGCCTTCGCCGACGATGTCGAAGTAGACCAGCGCCAGGTCGATTTCCGAGAGGTTGAGCTTCTGGCACATCAGCCAGCCATACACTTTGACCTGGGCCCAGTGCAATTGCCGGTGGTTGGCCGGCTGGGCGTCGAGGTCGCCGCGATAGGTCTTCACCTCTTCCAGGCGGTTCGCGTCAGGGTCGTAACCGTCTGCCCTGCCCCGCACCTTGAGCTGCTGGTACTCGCCCTCAAGCGCCACTTCATTCTGGTAGTGCGCGCTGCGCCGCGAGGCGACGGTGCGGTGGCCGACAATGCCTTCCTGGGCACTGGGTGACGGTGTAAAGCGCAGGTCCAGGTCACCGACCTTGGCCGTGAACTCACACAGCGCACGCACGGCAACGTTGTAGCTCAAGCGGACTCTGCCCAACGCACATAACAAACCGTCACCGGCATCTGGTATTCGCCGCAGAATTCCAGCCAGCGCAACTGGTTGTCCTGCAGGCGATCGCCGGGCCCCTTGACCTCGATCATGCGGTAGGTTTTTTGCGCTGGCCAGAACTGGATCAGGTCGGGCATGCCGGCGCGGTTGGCGCGGATGTCCAGCAGCAGCCGTTCAAACCAGTAGCGCAGGTGTTCGGCGGGCAGGCAGGCCAGGGCCTGTTCCAGCAGCTCTTCGCTGAGCAGGTTCCAGAACACGAACGGTGACTGGATCCCCCACTTGTCGCGGTAACGCTGGCGAATGGTGGCTTTGTAGCGTTCGTCCTGCAATTGCTCGAAACACGCGGCGAACAGCGGTGCACGACGCTGGTGGAAGTCTTCGCTGTGCAGGTCCGCTGGACCGCGTTGGAACGGGTGGAAAAATGAGCCCGGCAGCGGCGTAAAGATCACGTCCCAGCACAACAGGCCAAACAGTGAATTGATCAGCCCGTTTTCAACGTAGTGCACTGGCCCATCAGGCTCGCTGAGGTGGGCCTGCACGCAGTATTCCACTGACATCAGCGGCTCGGGCAGTGCAAGGGCCAGGTCCAGTCGGGTGACCGGACGTGGCTTCGTTTTGGGCAACGCCGGTTCACCCAGCTTGCGGCGCAGGCGTGGTACGACACGCAATAAGTGTTGCTGCTCGGCGGCGCTTTCCGGGGCCTGTTGGGCGGCAGTTGCCAGGGCCATGGCTTGGCCGTAGTCCTCCTGGCGCTCCAGCACGCGAATCAGTCGTGAGCGGGCACCAGGATAGGTACAGGCGCGGTAAATCTGTTCCGCCAACGCCAACTCGGCAATGCGCTCGCAGTATTGACCGACCTGGAACAACAACTTGGCCCGACGTTTTTCCAGCCAGGGGTTGTCGGTACTCAGGGTGGCGATCCTGGCAAGTACCTCCTCCAACGCTTCACCGGCTTCAAAGGCCTGCTGGCATTGGTGCAGGAACAGAAAGCCGTGCACATCGTCACGGCTGCGCAGCCCACGGGATTCTGCGCAGAATTTGACTTTTTCGTAGGTGTAGATGCCCAGGTCGGCCAGCACGAATTCCGACCAGTCCTGATGCAGGTTGCCGAAGAACATCAGGCGCAGGCGATCGCACAACTCCATGACGGTAAGGCTGTACAAGGTGTCGGCAAGGTCCGGACACCAGTTGGCAAAACTGCGGCTGTCGGTGAATTGCGTCGCCAGCCCTTCCAACCAATCGGACTTCTTGCCCTTGGGCTGGTCGATCCAGGGCTTGAACGCACCGAGTATCTCGCCTTTTTGCAGCAAGCCGAACAGCGCTTCAAAGGCCAGTGGGGACTGATTGTCGACCCAACCCAAGGCGAGCAACGGCGCGGCAGCGGCGTGGGTGCAACCGATCTCCAGGTAATTGAGCTTGCCCGCCCGAAAATGCACACCCTTGCGCATCACCATGCGCACCAAAAGCGCCTGGGACGCCTGCGGCAACCTGTCAAATTGCTGAATGAAATGCTGTTCGTCCGCATCCAGCAGGTCCGCATAGCGTTGCCCCAGCCAATGCAGGACCTGGCGGAAGTTATGCAGGTAATAGAGCGGGTCTTCGAGGGGGTTGGCCATGGCGTGCAGCGTTCAAATACTGGTTATGCATACAGAGTGCCGTCGCCAAGGCCAGGTTGCAATGGCTAATAGATAAATGGCGCCTGCAACTTTTCACATAAAAGTGATCAGATGGGTGAGCCGATGGCGTAACATTTGTTGCCCGCGCCTCTGGCGTGGGACTTTTCAAGGTTAAAGGTAAGGGTTATGAACATGAAGAATTTGGGTCTGCCACTGGTTGCACTCACTTTTCTGGTATTGGCCGGTTGCGCGACGCAGACCGTAGTGACGCTGCAAAACGGCACACAGTATTTGACCAAGGACACCCCGAAAACCAAGACCGCCGACGGTTTCTACGAATTCACTGATATCGCCGGCAAGCGTGTACGGGTCAAGGCCGACGATGTGGCCACCGTGCGCAAGGAAGACTGATTGAGCAATCATGTGGGGGCCTGGCCCCCACATGTGTCTGTCAGACGATGACAACACCCTCCCCCGACCATCCGCTCACCCCAACCAGTGTCACCGAATCCCCGCCCACACTGATCACCGTATCCCCACCGTGTTCACGGTAATCCACACTGCCGTGCACATCCTTGAACACCAGCGTGTCTGTCGATTGATAGCCAATCACTCGGTCCTGCCCGAAATGCCCGCTGAACAGAAAGGTGTTGTGCCCGCTGTTATCGCGGATCGTGTCATTGCCCTTGCCGCCCTCGATAAAGTCCGCGCCCTTGCCCCCCTGGATCAGGTCATTGCCGTCGCTGCCAATGATGAACGTATTGCCTTTGTGCGGTTCGGCATTGCGGTTGAGATCCTGCACCCAAGTATTGGCCCGCGCTGGGTCGGACAGGTTGGCGACAATCACCGTGGAATCACGGGTCATCTGCTCGTAGAAACCTGACTCAAGCACCCGCGTCAGGCCATCGCCATAACCGGTGGGCAAGTGCGAGATCCAGGTCGGCAAGTTGACAATGGAAAATGGCAGCACATTCCACAACGTCGAGGCGTAGTGGTCGTTGAAGCTGACGATATTGTCCGTGGTCGACTCATGGGGCTTGTCATGCACGCCCAGGGAAGACAGGTTGAAGGACGCGCCATCCAACGCACGGAACACCGGGTCGTTTTCATAGCCGATATTCAGCACCTTGTCGCCGGCACTCTGGGTCGGTGACGCATAGGCCACGTAGTTGGCGTCCTTGTAGAAGCCGGCCCATTTGCTGTTGCTCAGATCCGCCATGCTGTTGACGGCCAGCCCGCCCAGGCTGTGGCCGCTGACGACTACATCCTTGCCGCTCAAACCGTGGGCGCTGGCATAGTCAGCGACGTTCTTGAGCAAACCGCCAAAGGCCTCCCCGGCATAATTCTTGGCGTAATCCTTGGGGCCCAGTGCGGCCAGCAGGTCACTGACCAGATCGCCGATGGAATCGCTGATCAAGGTTTCCCGAGGCCCTGAGGTGCCGCGAAAGCCGATGCCGATCTCCAGCAGTTTTCCGGCGTCATCGTACTTACCCAACACCTCGACCTGGGCCGTGGTGTAGCCGGCCTTCTCACCGAAAAACGTGCCCCGCGCATCGACCTTGCCACCGTAGCCCAGGGTGCTGGCGCTGATGGGTGTCCAACCGGCCTTTTGCACCGCGTCCAGCGCGGCTTTTTCCGAATCCGGGTTCCAGGGAATGCCGGGGATCACACCCTGGGAATCCGTACTGCCGAGCAACGCACCGACCAACGTGGCCGGCAAGCCCAGCCCCAGGCCATTGTGCTGGTAACCCACGGCAAAGCCGTTGTCCAGGTTGTGATAGGAATACAGCGTGATCGCCATCGCGTCGGCGAACAACGCCTTGGAACCCTCGGTGCCGAGGTTTTTATAGTCAAAGATACCCATGTCAGTGCCTCTCTTATTGTTGTGAACACCCAAAATCAACGCCCAAACGCCTCATCCACCTTGGCCAGGTCGGTATCGCGCAGGTTGCCGGCGTAGTAATGCAATTTGGTCCAGGCCATCAGGTAGTCGTACCGCGCCTGGGCCAGGTCTCTGCGAGTGCTGTAGAGCTGCTGCTCGGCGTTCAGCGCATCCAGGTTGACCCGCTCGCCCCCCAGGATGCTTTGCTGGGTCGACACCACCAGCGCTTCGGCCGACACCAAGGCCTTCTGATACGCACGCAGCTTGCTCACCCCCGACAGGCAGGCACTGAACTGCCGACGCAGCTCGATCAGGGTTTCGCGGGTCTTGCCCTCCAGTTCGTACTCGGCCTGTTCCATGGCGCGGCTGGCCTGGCGCGTGGACGCCGAGATACCGCCACCGGCATACAGCGGCAGGCTGACTTCGACGCCGATAGTGTTGGTGTCATAGCGCTGGTTGTAGGTGTTGCCGCTGTCGGACTCCTGCTGGCGCGAGCTGGCATAGGCCGTGACCTTGGGCAGATGCCCGGCGCGGTTGCGTTCCACTTCATAACGCGCCACTTCCAACGCCTGGCGCTGGGAGGCGAGCGTAGGGTTATTGCTGATCGCCAGTTCATGCCAGGTGTCGTAGTTGGCCGGCGTCAGGGTGAAGGCGGCAAAGCCCCGGTTCAGCGGGGCCAGGTCGTGGATGTTGACGCTTTGCACGCCGATCAATGCGCCCAGCTCCCGCAAGGACGCGTCCTGTTCATCCAGGGCCTGGATCTCTTCGGCGGTGGCCAGTTCATAGCGTGATTCAGCTTCCAGGATGTCGGTGCGAGTGCCCTCGCCTTGCTGGAACAAATGCTGGTTCTGCTGGAACTGCTGCTCGAACGCCTTCTTCTTCGCGCGGGCGATGTCGATCTGGTCCTGGGCAAACAAGGCCTGGGTGTAATAGGTCAGCACCCGCACCAGCAGCGCCTGGCTCTTGTCGCGAAAGCTTTCGTCGGCAAACAGCGCCTGGGCCACGCCTTTGCGGTAGTTGGCGTAGGCCTCGTAGTCAAACAGCGGTTGTTGCAGGCTGAAGGTGGAGCCGTAGCTGTTGTAGTTGCGGTCATCGTGGTAATTGCCGCCGCGCCCGTCCGGCAAGGTGGCCTGGGAATTGTTGCGGCCCTTGTTGTAGTTGTACGAGAGCTTGGGCAACAGCCCGGCGCGGCCGATGGCGCGGTTTTCCAGGCCGGCGTCGCGCTCCTTGATCGCTCCGAGGAACACCGGGTCGTTGCGCAACGCCTGTTCGTACACATCAAACGGGCCCATGGCGGCCTGGGCACTGGCGCTGGTCAACAGCAAGGCGATAAACATGTGCTTCATGTCTATTCCTCGGTCAACGCGGAGCCGGCGCGGTCGAGCAGCGGCTTGAACAGGTAATTGAGCAGCGAGCGCTCGCCAGTGCGCACGAACATCTCGGCGGGCATGCCGGGTTTGATCACCAATCCGTGGAGTTTTTCCAATGCCGCTTCGCTGACCGTGGTGCGCAGCACGTAATAGGCCGCGCCGGTTTTTTCATCGAGCATCTGGTCGGCGGAAATCAGGCTGACCTCCCCCGGCACACGCGGTGTGCGGCTCTGGTTGAAGGCGGTGAACAGGATATCGACCGGCAAGTGCGTGCCGACCTTGTCGACCAAATGCACCGGCAAGCGCCCTTCCACTTCCAGGCGCGTGTCCTGGGGCACGATCTCCAGCAGGGTTTCACCCGCCCGCACTACGGCGCCTTCGGTGTGCACGCTGAGATTGACCGCGATGCCATCCGCCGGGGCGTTGATTTCGCTGTGTTGCAGGTCGAAACCGGCGGAGGTGAGTTGCTGTTCAAGGGTCAGGCTGCGCAATTGCGCGTCGGCCAACTGGCTGCGCACTTCCTTCTGGTATTCCTCGCTGTGCTGTTGCAGTTTCAGCCGCGATTCAAGAATGCCCTGTTCGACCCGGCCACTTTCACCGGTGTTCTGCGCCAGGTCCTGTTGCACCTGGGACAACTGGCGTTGGTAGTCCATCAGCCGGTTGCGCGGGATGTAGCCGTTGTCCGCCAAGGGTTGCAAGTTGCTCAGTTGATCACGCAGGGACTGGGCCTGGGCGGTCAGGTCGCTGCGGGCGCGGCGCATGCCGCCCAACTGCGCGGTGGCGCCGTCGATATTGGCACGGATACCCGCCTGCTCACGGGCAAAGGCCTCACGACGGCTGCTGAACAATTGGCGCTGGCCTTCCAGCACCAGCGCCAAGGCCGGGTCGGGATTGGCACTCAGCTCAGCCGGAAAGCGGATGCTGGCCTGGTTGTCGCGCTCGCTCTGCCAGCGTGCCACGCTGGCCCAGGCCATACGGTACTGGGCTTGCAAGGATTGCACGTCGGCCTGGTGCTGGGTCTGGTCGAGACGAAACAACGGCTGGCCTTGTTTCACAAACTCGCCCTCCTTCACCAAGATTCGGCTGACCACACCGGGGCTGAGGGTTTGCACCGCCTTGCGCTTGCCCGACACCACCACCGTGCCCTGCACCGGAATGCCCTGATCCAAGGGCGCCAGGCTGGCCCACAGGAAGAAGCCACCGGCACCGACCACTGTCAGCAGCCAGCCCATGCGGGCGAAGAAATTGGCGTCGTGTTCTTTGAAGCGAGGTTCAACAGTGAGGCTGCTCATGCGCCTGGATTCCTTCCGGCCTGGTACTGACGACTGAAACTCACGCCCGGTTTCTCCTTGGGCGGCTCCTGCTGGCCGGACAACGCCCGCAGCACTTCCTGGCTCGGCCCAAATGCCTGCAAATGCCCTTCGCTGAGCACCAGCAACTTGTCGGCCTGGGCCAGCGCCGACGAGCGATGGGTGACCAGCACCACGCTGCTGCCCTGGGCTTTCATCTGCACGATGGCACTGGCCAACGCGGCTTCGCCGACAGTGTCGAGGTTGGAATTGGGCTCATCCAGCACGATCAAGCGCGGCCCGCCATACAGGGCGCGGGCCAACGCCACCCGTTGTTTCTGGCCGCCGGACAGGCCGCCGCCGTTGTCACCCAACAGCGTGTCGTAGCCCTGGGGCAAGCGCAGGATCAGCTCATGCACGCCAGCCTGCTGCGCGGCATGTACTACAAGTTCGGGATCAGCCTGGCGAAAACGCGCAATGTTGTCGGCAATGCTGCCGCTGAACAGTTCGATGTCCTGGGGCAGATAGCCGATGTGGGGACCGAGGTCATCGCGGTCCCAGCGGTGAATATCCGCGCCATCCAGGCGCACCGTCCCGGCCAGCGTCGGCCACACGCCCACCAGCACACGGGCCAGGGTGGACTTGCCGGAGCCTGATGCACCCAGAACGCCGAGCACTTCACCCGCGCCGAGGTTGAAGCTGACTTGATGCAAGGTCGCCACCCGACGCCCCGGCGGGCCTGCACTGACCTGTTCGAAGCTGACTTGGCCCTTGGGCGCCGGCAGCTTCATCTGCTCGACTTCAGGAGGAAATTCACGCAACAAATCATCCAGCCGCTGGTACGCCAGCTTCGCCGAACTCCATTGCTTCCACACCGCAATCAACTGGTCGATGGGGCTGAGCACCCGGCCCATCAGGATGGAACCGGCGATCATCATCCCGGCGGTCATATCGCCCTTGATCACCAGCAACGCCCCCAGGCCCAGCACCAGCGATTGCAGGCACAGGCGCAGGGATTTGCTCAAAGACGTCACAACCGAGCCGGTGTCACTGGCCTTGTTTTGTAAACCGAGAAACTGCGAATGCACCGCAAACCAGCGCTGGCGCAGCGCACCGAGCATGCCCATGGCCTGGATGGTCTCGGCATTGTGCAAGTGGCTGGTGGCCAGTTGCGTGGATTGCTGGGAATAACCACTGGCCTCGCCCAACGGTTTTTTGGTCAGGTATTCGTTCAGGCAGGCGAGGCCGATCAACAGCACCGCGCCCGCCGTGGCCAATACGCCGAGCCACACGTTGAACAGGAAAATCACAAACAGATAAATGGGAAACCACGGCGCGTCGAAAAACGCGAACAGCGCCGGCCCGGTGATGAACTGGCGGATGTGGGTCAAATCGCCCAGGGATTGCCCGGCATGCCCCTGCCCGCTTTTCAAGTTGCGTTCGAAGGCGGCTTTGTACACGCGCAGGTTGAAACGCCGCTCCAACTGGCTGCCGATACGGATCACGATAAAGCTGCGGATCACCTCAAGCGTGCCAATAAACGCAAAGAAGCCGACGACCATCAGTGTCAACATCACCAGGGTGGCTTCATTCTGGGAAGACAGCACGCGGTCATACACTTGCAGCATGTAAATCGATGGCACCAGCATCAGCAGGTTAATCAATGCGGTGAAACAGCCAACACTGATCAAAATACGTTTGTATTCACCCAACGCCTTGAATAACGGCGCGACGGCATGGGACTTCGCCATGGTTTCTGATCTTCCCTGAAACAAATTTCACGCAATAGTTGCCCCAACCCCGAATGACGGAGCGGCCAACTAAGACATTCAAGTTATAGGCTTATAACTACAACTAAGGTGTGCGCTGCAATACAACTTCGAGGCCGGTGGGCGTGCGACCTTTATATTCGCCCTCTTGCTCTCGGTTGAGGTGGGTTATCCCGCTGCCTTCGGCATTCATCAGCCAGATGCCATCCGGTGTCGGCGTCCAGGTCAGTGGCTTTTCACCGAGCCATTGCGCCGCGCAGGCGACGTCACCGGCCAAGGCATTTGCCTGTTCCAGCAGGTCCAGTGCGCACACCTGATCCTGTTGATGCAATTGCCAGTGCCCAGCCAACTGGGCGCTGGTGGGTAATACAAGACTGCTCGCCATCACGTGGGCTCCTGCCGATACGAACATCACCTGCAACACGCCGGTGATCACTTTGAAAAAACGCTGCATCTTCACGCTCCATCGCTAAAGCGCGGCGCCGAAGCGCCGCGCCCGTGCATTACGCCACGATGTCGCTGACAGCTGCCTGGCCGACGGTGGTGACGAGGAAGTCCGCCACGCCGTGCCCGGAGAAGTCGACTGCCAAGGTGCCCAGGTTGGTGCCTGCGGCATAGGTCAGTACAGCATCGCCGGCATGTCCGGTGAAGGCATTGACGAAGGTCAGGCCTGCGCCCTTGGTAATACCCGACAAATCGATCTTGTCCGAACCCGAGGTAAAGTCAAAGATCTTGTCCGCAGCGCCTGGCTTGGAATCGGAACTGGCACCGAACACAAAGGTGTCGTTGCCTGCGCCGCCCCATAGTTGGTCCGCACCGCCGCCGCCGTAGATGATGTCGTTGCCGGCCCCACCCTTGATCACGTTGGCTGCGTTATTGCCGATGATCAAGTCATTGCCGGCGCCGCCGAAGGCGTTCTCGATGGTCACGCCCTTGGCGATGGACACGTTGCCCACCAGGCCGCCAACGTCGGAGAACGACGCTTCATTGAGGTTGATCTTCTGGTTCTGGGTGAAACCGGAGAAGTCCAGGGTGTCGTTACCACCGCCGTCCCACACCGAGAACACCAGCTTGTCGGCATTCGAGGTGGCGCTGAGGAAATCACGCCCGGTGTTGGAATTGAAGCCGTAGGTGGTGTCGCCGGCACGGGTGTTGTAGTTGGCGCCGTAGAGCTTCTGGATCGCCGCGATGTCATCGATCAGCGGGCCGGACGCGTAGGCTTCGACGCCGCCTTTGCTGAAGTTCTGGTTGGTGTTGCTCTCGCTCCAGTAACTCATGACGCTGTAGCCACGCGTGTCCTGTCCATAGTCCGCGTCTTTGTAGGAAGGGTTACCGGTCCCGGCGTTGTAATCGCCAGGGTGGTCCAGGCCCAGGGTATGGCCGATTTCGTGGGTCAGGGTCTGGCGGCCGTAGTTGTTCAGGTCCGGCGTTTTGTTCGGCGTGTAGCTGCTGTTGGTCAGGTACCAGGAGGTGCCGTCCAGGCCGCTTTCGTGGTACTTGTCGTTGGTGCCCGGCAGGTAGGCAAACGCGGCCGCGCCGTCCTGGCCACCGCTGTAGTTGCCAAACGTCATGTGGAAGTCACCGCCGGAGGCTTTCTCGGTGAAGGTCACATTGGCCACATCCGCCCAGGATTGCATGGCCAATACGGCCTGTGCTTTCTGCTGGGCGTTGAACTGGCTGAACCCGGTGATGCCATGTTTGTTCATGGTTGCCGAGGACGCCGAGGTGAGGAAGGTGTAGGTCAGATCAATCTTGCCGTTGCCATCCAGGTCACGATAGGCCGCGTTCTCGCGCAACAGGTGGTCAGCTGCCTGATCCACCGAGAACGAAGGTTTACCGTTGACCGTGAGGTTGCCGCCACGGTCGTACAGATGGCTAAAGCTATCGATTTGCGAGTAAGCGGTGCTGGCTTGCGCCGCCGACACGATAGCCTTGTCTTTTACTTTTGACATAAACGTACTTCCTTGTTTGCAAGTGCATCAGTCTTTGTTCGATAGGAACCTCGCGGGCGAGATCGTCCTATCACTCGCCTCTTTTGAAGGCGTAAGAAAACTGACACAACTTGAAATCTTTCGTCTACATCTTTTCCAGCACTCTAAACCACTCAAACAACAACTTAGTTGAGTCCTGTGCCGTGTTTATTGGGTGACAGTGGTTTTGTCCGACAAAAAACAGCTGGCTCATATTTAAATATTAAATAGCACTAACGCCGCTCAAGTAGAGCGGCGCCGCCATTTAATGGATCCAATATATTGGCAGGGTGTCATTAGCAACATTAAACAGCCACTACTTGTATTAATAACTTAGGTTGCCCCCTATTACCGGGACATACTCCACCCCGTCTTATGCAATACCGCCAATAGCGTTTCTCCGTCTAATCCGGGCACCAGCACACCTTCATCAGTGAGCATGCTCTCCCCGGCCAGGATCGCATTGATGATCGCTTCTTCCACCGCCTCCGCCGCCGCGCTGAACAGCGGCGAAATATGGTCGTTGTTGACCATCTGCAAGGCGCTGCTGAACGGCAGGCCCTTGCGTCCATAATCCGCTGGCGGCAGATCCTGGTTACCGGTGGCAAAGGCCAGGAACAGGTCACCGCTGGAATCTTCGGTGCCGCCGCCAGTGCGGGCGATGCCGATGGACGCGCGCTGCGCCAAGCGCTGGCATTGGTGCGGTAACAGCGGCGCATCGGTGGCCAGGATCACCACGATCGAGCCCATGCCCGGCGTGCCTTGCTCGGCGAAGGGCGACGCAATCTCCATCAACTGGCGCCCCACCGGGTAGCCGTCCACCCGCAGCTCCTGGCGCTTGCCATGGTTGGCCTGCACCAGCACGCCGACAGTCCAGCCGCCCTGCTCCGTCGGCAAGCACCGCGAGGCTGTGCCAATGCCACCTTTGAACTCATGGCAGATCATGCCCGTGCCGCCGCCAACCGCGCCTTCCTGCACCGGGCCGGTTTCGGCATTGTCCACGGCTTCGCGCACATGCTCGGGGCCGACATGCTGACCCCAGATGTCATTGAGCAGGCCGTCATAGGTTTCCATCACCACCGGCATGCACCAGTACACCGCCGGGTCCGCCAGGCGCTCGCGCTCCAGGGCGATCAGGCTGTCGCGCACAATGCCGATGCTGTGGGTGTTGGTGATGGCCAACGGCGTGGTCAACAGCCCCGCTTCGTTGATCCACTCAAGGCCAGTGGCGTCGCCATTGCCATTGAGCACGTGGTAGCCGGCGAAGCACGGTTGCTGGCGGGCTTCGCCGGCGCGCGGCTGGATCACGCTGACGCCAGTGCGCACGTGCTTGCCGTCGACCAGCGTCTTGATCGTGCTGTGCCCGACCCGGACACCGGGCACATCGGTAATGGCGTTCCATTCACCGGGCGTGCCGAGCCCCAACGTGATGCCCAATTGACGTGCGCGCATAACCACTCCTTACAATTTCTGGAAGACCGGACTCAACCGGCCACTGATGCAATACAGAATCACCGACAGCGCCAGCAAGCCGATGATGATCATGATGTCGCGGATCGAAGCCGCCGCCACCAGGGTGACCAACAGATAACCCGCCCCGAGTACCGCGACCAACGCCGGCAGCGGCCACAGCGGCATGCGATAGGGATGCTCGCGATCACGCAGCAGCACCCGGCTCATCAACGCGCTCAACGCCACCACCAGGTACACCAGCATGATCAGCAACACGCTGAACGAGGTCAGGTCGGCCAGGTTGGAGCTGAAACTCAACAGCGCCGAAGGAATCGCCAGGAACAGCGTAGCCAACCAGGGCGAATCCCAGCGTGGATGAATACGCGTGAACAGTTTGTTGATGCTCGGCGTCCACAGCGCGTCGCGCCCGCTGCTGAACACCACGCGGCCGATCTGGATCACGATCGCGACAATCGCATTGAACACCGACAGGAAGATCCCGGCGCTGACCAGCCGCGACAAGGTTTCATTGCCATGGCTGGTCAACAGGTAGCCGATAGGGTCCGGGCTGCTGATCATCTCACTCAGCGAAGGCGCACCGATCAACAGCGCAGTGATCGGCACCAGCTCGATGATCACCACCAGGCCGAGGGACCACAGCACCGCCTTGTGTACGCCTTTGCCGCCGCATTTCATGTCCTCGGCCAGCAACACTGCCGGGCCGTAACCATTGTAGGAAAACAGACCGATACCCACCGCGCCGATCACCAGCGCCCACGGCGCCAGGTGCAGCACGCCGTTTTCGACGATCTGCGGCTGGAACAACACACTGGCCGGTTGCACCGGGTTGCCGAAGCCGATCACCACGATCACCAGCAGCGCAGCCACTTCAAGCAGCAGGCACGTACCGGTGATCCAGGCATTGAGCTTGATATTGAGGATGCCCAAGGCGTAGCTGCACACCACGATTACCAGCGCGACGGTCTGGGAGTCGAACTTCGTGCCCAAGGCGTTATTCAGATAAGTCGCGGCGCCTGTGGCCAGCACCGGCGGGATAAACAGCAACATCACCAGCACCGTCAGGAATGTCGCATATCCGGCCATGCCGCCAAACACGCGCTTGGCGTACACATACTCGCCCCCGGCGCTGTTGTGGGCGCGGCCCAGTTCGGCGTAGCAAAAGGCAAACATCAGCGCGAGCAAGCCTGCCATCACAAACGCCAGGAACACGCCGCTGCCGGCCTGCTGGATGGCAAAGGGCGCAATCACAAACACGGAACTGGCCGGCGTCACCGCCGACACGGTGATGGCGACCACATCAAAGACACTCAAGGTGGGTTTCAGCACGCCGTCGAGCGTGGGGGAAGTACTCATATCGTTATCCTCTGTCGTTGTTCTTGGTGTGAGGCAGAAACGAAACGTCTGAATATCGCGGGATATGTTTCCCGCTGAATGATGGCAACCATAAACAGGGCGTTCATGTCAGCCAATTCCCCTATTGGCGTACTCCCCTTGACGCCACCGGGCAAAAGCCGAACCCTTGGCCGATCTTTTGCGGGTGGGAGCCTGCCACATGAGCCTGTTTCGCGAAGTCGGCATGCACGCCGGCCTGGGCCGCACCGTCGCACACATCGGCACCGAGCATTTCTGGAAACAGTTGGTGTTGTTGCTGCACCAGTGCCTGCCGTTCGATAACGCCTTGGCGATCTTCTACCCGGTGGATGGCCCGCCCCAGGCCTTGGAAGAATACGACGCGCAGCCCAGCAGCAAACCTGCGTCGATGCTGGTGTACCTCAATGGCTTGTATTTGCTCGACCCGTTTTTCCAGGCCTGTCGCGAGGGCTATGCCAGCGGCGTGTACCGCCTGGAGGAAGTGGCACCGGATCATTTTCGCCAGAGTGAATACTTCCTCAATTACTTCCATGACAACGTGCTGGAAGACGAGGTGCAGTTCATCCTGCAATTGCCGGGCGCGGGGACGTTGTCGCTGTCGTTGGGCATGCAGCGGCGTTTCAGTTTTGATGAGACCGGGCTGATGACCACCGTGGCCGCCTGGGTATTGCCGCTGATGCAGCAGCACTGGCAGCAAAGCACCCAGCGTGCGCCGGCGATGGACAGTCAGATCAGGGACGCGTTGAGCCAGTTCGGTTGTGGTGTGCTGTCGGACCGCGAGCTGGAAATCGCCCGGTTGGTGCTGCGCGGGTTCTCGTCCAAGGCTATGGCCGAGCGCCTGAATATCTCCCCGGACACGGTGAAGGTGCACCGTCGGCATTTGTACGCCAAGCTGGATATATCGTCACAGCCAGAGTTGTTTTCGTTGTTTATCCAGTCGTTGGGGCATGATCTGGAAAACCCTTGACCGGTGGCAGGCCAGCTTATGTGGTGAGCGGGCTTGTCCCGCGCTGGGTTGCGCAGCAACCCCAAGGCCAGACGCCGCGGTTTATCTGGATAACCGCGGTGATCTTATTGGGGCCGCTTCGCGCCCCAGCGCGGGACAAGCCCGCTCACCACAATTTATAACAGCCCTTCAGCGCCCGGTGCGGATGGTGTTCCACACGCGCGTACGCACCCGGTCGATATTCAATGGCATCGCCTCCAGCGCAAACAACTTGCCCATCATTTCCGGGCTCGGATACACCTTGGTATCTGCCTTGATTGCGGGCTCCACCAGGCTGTCGGCGGCTTGGTTGCCGTTGGCGTAATGCACATAGTTGGTGATGCTGGCCATCACTTCCGGGCGCAACAGGTAGTTCATGAAGGCATACCCGGCTTTTTCATCCGGGGCGTCCGCAGGCATGGCGACCATGTCGAACCAGATCGCGGCGCCTTCCTTGGGAATGTTGTAGCCGATGTTCACGCCGTTCTTGGCTTCCTTGGCACGGCTTTCCGCCTGCAGGATGTCGCCGGAGAAGCCCACCGCCACGCAGATATCGCCGTTGGCCAGGTCGGCGGTGTATTTCGAGGAGTGGAAGTACGCGACGTAAGGGCGCACTTTCATCAGCAAGTCTTCAGCCTTTTTGTAGTCCTCAGGCTTCTTGCTGTGGTGCGGCAGGCCCAGGTAATTGAGTGCCGCCGGCAGCAGTTCCGGGCCGTTGTCCAGAATGGCCACGCCGCATTTTTGCAGCTTGGCCATGTTCTCCGGCTTGAAGATCAGGTCCCAGGAATCGACCGGCGCATTGTCGCCCAGCACCGCCTTGACCTTGTCGATATTGTAGCCGATGCCGGTGCTGCCCCACAGGTACGGGAAACCATGGGCATTGCCCGGATCGTTGTTTTCCAGGGCCTTGAGCAGCACCGGGTTCAGGTTCTTCCAGTTGGGCAACTGGCTCTTGTCGAGCTTCTTCAACGCGCCGCCCTGGATCTGCCGGGCCATGAAGTGGTTGGACGGAAACACCACGTCGTAGCCGGATTTACCGGTCATCAACTTACCGTCGAGGGTTTCGTTGCTGTCGTACACGTCGTAGGTGAAACCAATGCCGGTTTCTTTCTGGAAGTTTTTGGTGGTGTCCGGCGCAATGTAGTCCGACCAGTTGTAGATTTTCACCGTCTCGGCGGCCTGGCTGATAGAGGCCACCAACATCAAGGGCAACAGGGCAATGGCTTTCATGGTTCGATTTCCTGGCGGTTTTAGGGCTGTTTTTATGGCAGGCGATCAAGGATCAAAGCGTTACAGGATCAATACGTAGGTCTTGCGCACGGTTTCCTGGATGTCCCAGATGCCGGTGCTGTTGGCCGGCAACATCAGTGCGTCACCGGCTTGTATGTGGACGATTTCACCGTTGTCAGGGGTGAAGGTGCAGCGGCCCTGGATAAAGTGGCAAAACTCCTGGGATTTGATCTGTCGACGCCAGACGCCTGGGGTGCATTCCCAGATGCCGGTCTCGACGCCGTCGCTACGCTCGACGCTCAGGGTCGAGGCCACGGCAATGGGCTCGCCCAACGGCACGGCGACGGGCGACGAGTCCGGCAGGTGGGCGTTCAGCGTGTCTTTGAATTGCGTGATGCTCATGGGGTTTTCCCGTGTGAGTGAAACGACTTAGTGCATGAAACCTTCCATGAACCCGGCCACGCCGGTCGCCAGCTTGCGGCGCCAAGGGGCGGTGTTGGGGTTGGCCAACACCTGGTCTTCATGGACAAAACTGCGAATGATCGCGTTGTAGCCCAGCCAGCGGCAGGGTTCGGGCTCCCAGGGCTTGAGCGCGTCCAGCCCACGTTCACGGATTACCCAGGGTTGATGGGTCAGCGGCGTGTCGCGGCCAAGGATCAGGTCGGCCAGGGTACGACCACCCAGGTTGGTGGCGCCGACGCCCTCCCCGCCATATCCGCCGGAGAGCGCGATGCCGGTCTTGTGGTCGCACAGCATGTGCGGTCGGAAATTGCGCGACATGCCCAGGTTGCCGCCCCAGGAATGGGTAATCTTCACGTGTTTGAGCTGTGGGAAAAGCTCACCGAACAGGTAGCGACGCAGTTCCACTTCGCTGTCAGTCAGATCGAAGTTGTGCCGCAGCTTCCCGGCAAACTGGTAGCCGCCACGGGCGCCGAACACCAGGCGGTTGTCCGCCGAACGCTGGCCGTAGGTCACCTGGCGACTGCTTTCGCCAAAGGCTTGGCCGTGGCTCAGGCCGATTTCATCCCAGGTGCTGGCCGGCAACGGCTCGGTGGCGACGATCAGGCTTTGCACCGGCAGTTGATAACGGCCCAGGGGCGGTAAGGTGTTGGCGTAGCCCTCCACTGCCGGCACCACCCAAGCGGCACGAACACCGGCCTTCGCCGTGCGTAGGCCGCCGGATTGCCAATGGGTCACGGGGCTGTTTTCGTAGATCGTCACGCCCATGCTCTCAACCACCCGCGCCAGGCCACGCACCAGCTTGGCAGGGTTGATGGTCGCCACATGGGGCGCATAGATACCGCCATAAGGTTTGGCGATGCGAATCTGTTCGGCCAGTTGCTGCGGGCTGAGCCAGCGATAGTCGGCTTCGGTCAGGCCCTGGGCGTAGAGTTTGTCGAGGTAACTGCGCAGGCTGCCTTCCTGCTCGGGGTAACGCGCGGCGCAGTACAGCGCGCCGCCCTTGCGGTAGTCGCAGTCGATACCTTCACGCGCCAGCACTTGGGCGACTTCATCAGGGATGGCATGCAGCAGGTCAAACGAGGCGCGCCGTTGTTCGGGGTTCAGGCCAGCCAACAGGCGGTCCTCGCCCAGCAGGTTGCCCATCAGCCAACCACCATTGCGGCCGGAGGCGCCAAAACCGGCGGTTTGCGCTTCGATGATCGCGATGTTCAGTTCGGGCGCCTGGCGTTTCAGGTAATACGCGGTCCACAACCCGGTATAACCGGCGCCGATGATGGCCACGTTGACGTCCAGGTCCTGCTCCAGCGATGGCCGCGCGAGCAGCGGGTCATCCAACTGGTCCATCCATAAGCTGATGTTGCGCCATGCCGGCATGCCGGGTTCCCCTACCTCGTTTCGATAGGGTGGATCCTAGAGCGCGGTGTCAGGGGCTGTCTTGCGCGCGTGCACGCAGGGAAATTTGTTTGACGTAGGCCTTGGGTGACTGGCCCGTGTGCTGACGGAATGCGCTGTAGAACGCTGACAGTGAGTTGAAACCGGCGGCAAAGGCCAGGTCGTCGACCTTTATCGGCGGTGCTGCCTTGTCCAATGCGGCCAGCAAGTGCTGGAGCCTGGCTTGGTTGACGTAACGATAGAAGCTTTGCCCCAGCACCTGGTTCAGCAGATAGGAAATCTGATTGCGACTGTAGCCGCACTCCTTGGAGACGCGCTGCAGGTCCAGTTCTGGGTCCAGATAAGGTTGCTTGCGTTCGAAATACTGCTGCAGGTCATTGGCCATATGCCCCAATTGCTGGGGCGACAAGCCCAAGCGGCTGACCGAAGGCCGCGCGGCCTGGATAGGTTGCTCGTGCACCAGGGAGGCGTACTCATTGACCCGCCAGATCAGCCCGTCGCGCACGGTGATGGCTTCGCTGGTACGAAATGACACCAGGCCGTGGCCGCCACGCAAGGTGATGCGGTACTGGATGAAGGCCGTATCACCATCGGCGCGGATGCGGTCGCTGTGCTCGATGGCTTCATCGGCCTCGCGCGGCATGCTGGCTTGAAGGTAATCACGCAGCTCGGCGTAACCGACGACACGGTTCTGGAAAAAGTCGTGGTACTGGATGTCCGGATGGTAGTAGGACATGACGCCCTCCAGGTCCCGATGACGCCAACACAGGTGGTGACGCAGCACCAATTCGCGTGTGGCGTGGGACTGCTGGGGCTCATCGTCTTGGGCGATGTCGGGCATGGAAGGCTCTGCGGCGGGTAAACCCTGGAGATTGCCGAATTTTGCTGGGAGCTTCAATGGCGAATTGGTACTTCTGACTAATGGCCTTTTGCCCAATTCCAAGTAGGACATGACCCACATCAAACTTATGAAAAACAACCGCCGAACGGGGCCAAAAAAGTCACCTTGCGTGTGCGAACGGATGCTATTTTTAAGTTCTTAGATGCCACGACCAGTGAAGGTTTTGGCCCCCTGCCGCGAGCTAAAGGAAGCGCTCAATGAACAAGGTGGGCAACATGAACAAAGTGACGTTCCCCAACGCCTGCCAGCTGATGCGCTGGCATTTTCATCCGATGGGTTTTGAGGGCAGCATGGATGCGCCTGGGAGTATGATCGCCCGATTGTTCGACCGCGCCAGCGGCGAGACGCTGATCGCCATTGCCGGCATCCCCTGCGCCACCGTGATGAATGCCGCCGATGTGGAGCGCATCATTGAGGCCGTGGAGGATGAGCTGGAGTCGTTTGTGCCGCCGGTGTCATTGCGGGCCTGAGTGATCAGCGCCTAAACGCGCTGATCATCGAAAAACGCCTTCTTGCCATCCACCCGCTCCGAGGCCCTCGGCACGTTCACGGCCTGGCCTTCAGGCTTTTCCACGTACCAGTAGCAATGGCTCACGGCGCGGGTTATGCCCACGTACGCCAGGCGCAGCACTTCGTCCCTTTGCGCATTGTCATAGGGTTCGCTGTCGCCAGCCTTGCCCAGGCCCGCCATGCGGTAGACCTGATTTTTGTACGGCGAGCTGGTGACATGCTGGCAATCCCCAAGCAGAAACACCGCGTCTGCCTGAAGCCCCTTGGCACTGTGATAGGTCAACTGTTTCAACCTGCGCGCCTGCGGCTGTAAGCTAGAATCCACATTAACTACAGATTGAATATGCTCTTGAATCAATAGCTTATCGCTACTTTTTCGATAAAGCATCAAGATCGATTCACCCTTCTGATAGTGCTCCGACAACTGCCGCCCCAATGCCGCATCGTCGCGCTCCAACACCTTGACCGGCAACAATGCCTTGGGCGCGCCACTGGCCTTGGCCTTCTTGCCAGGAATCGCCGGTGCGGCGCGCACGATGTGCTCGGCCGCATCGATGATGTGCTGGTGGCTGCGGTAGTTCTCGCCCAGCATCACGCGGGTGGTCGACGGCGATGGGAACTCCTTGTCGAACTCCATGAAGTACTTGGGCGAACTGCCGCGCCAGCCATAGATCGACTGCCAATCATCCCCCACACACAGCAAGGATGAGCGCTGCGCGCCGCGCCCCACATGCATGGCTGGGCCACGGCTGCGGATCTCGCGCAGGCTGGCACGGATCCACGAGACGATCTGCGGCGAAACGTCCTGGAACTCGTCGATCATCAAGTGCGACAGGGGACGCAGCAGCGGATCGCTGAGCAGCTTGAGGTTTTCCGGGGTGTTTTCGCCAAACAGCGAGAACATCCGGTTATAGGTCATAATCGGTGGCGATTGGTCCAGCAAGTGATCTTCCAGGGCTTTCCAGAAAATACTCAGGGCTTCGAAGAAGAAGCGGTCCGGGTCATCCTTGGCAAAGCTCATCTGCCCAACGGCGGTGGGTACGTCCAGGCCGAGGTTTTCGATGAACCCGGCGGCCATCACAAAACTGTCCAGCAGCGGCGCTGAAGCCAACTCGCCTTTGACCTTGTAATCAAAGCCGGGGCCGGCGGTGGCATCGCCGGCCAGACTGCTTAGCAGGCGCTTTGATGATTCGTAGTTATCTATCCATATCAAAGGCTTACGACAGAAAGCTTGAAACAACGTGCGCTTTACCGCCCATTCTGCGCGCACCGACAGCTTCGAGTTTGGCCGGCTGGTCTGCGCGTTTTCCCGTGAGTCGAAGCCCAGCACCACCCAGGCATCCAGCTCGGGAATGTAGCCATGGCAGTGAAATTGCGCACCGTTGATTTCCACGGTCTGGCGGTTGGGTTCAATGCCCTTGATTGGCCAGGCGCCTGCGCGAAACCACAGGTCCTCGATCACATCGCAGAGTTCTTCGTCGCGCTTGGCCGCCAGTTCGGTCACGGCCACGCGTTTTTGCACATCCGGATGATCGCGCTCCAGCTCCTTGAGCTGCAGCCCGTGGCGCGCCAGTGGCGCAACCAGCTCACGGAAACGCGGGTGCTGCCCCTGCAGCCGGTGGTAGCAGGCATTCATCTGCTGGCGCTGGGCTTCGTTGATACGCAGGTCGAAAGGGTTGCTGTCGGCGTCTTCAAAACCCGAATTCAGGTTCTCGAAGGCTTGCAGGCGCTCAAAGCCCGGCAGGCTGCGTACCATGGGCAGAATGCGCGAGTGAAAGGTCCGCACCACGGCTTGCGCTTCTTTCATACCAAGGGGTTGGCCCCAAAGGTTGAGAATCTCCATGAGCTTGTTGATGAAGTCCTTGCGCGATTCACGGGTGAAGGTCACCACCGTCATCGAACTCAGTTCAAACCCCAGGTAATGGGTGAGCAGCAAAATGCGCAGCACCAGCGACGTGGATTTGCCCGCACCGGCCCCAGCGATCACGGAGGTCGAGGGCGTCTCGCTGAAAATCATCTTCCATTGCGCCGCGCTCGGCTGGGCATGAGCCGGCAGCAATCGCGCGACGTCGGCCTTCATGCGCTTCTTCAGCTCGGCGGTGAGCGGCAGGCGCCAATCATCGAACAGGCTGTCGTCCACGCCCGGCGCACGGTGCTCATCCGAGCGAAAGTCACGAATCAACAGCACTTGGCGACCCTCTTCGATGCCATCGGCTTTGCCTTCGCGATAGCCGTACTCCACACCCGCCTCATGCCCGCTGCGAAAACCGTCCGCCTGCCCGTGCAGCCAGGAAAACCGGTGCTGGGCGCGCAAACGGGTCAAGCCATGGCCAAACAGGCGCGCAGCCAGGCGTTTGAATAGCGGCATGTCTGCCAAGGGGCGCAGTTCGGGAGGAAGATCAGGCTTTTGTTGCGACACGCGGACTCCTGCGATGAGCTGGGTTCAAACAAGTGCGCCATGGTCGCCGGAATCGACGCTCAGTTCCAGCCAATTGCTTTGCCGTCATGCAGTTAGGCGATGAACTGAAAGTCAAAGCGCCACTAACCAATCTAATCGACTGATAGGAATCAGGCAGTTTTTACGCTTTTTATCGATCATGAGCTGCAGGATCATAGGGCCATTCACAGGAGACGATCATGCTTGAACTTCGACCTTTCACTTCCCTGGGCGGCGCCCACCACGGCTGGCTTGACGCTCATCACCACTTTTCGTTTGCCGAGTACCACGACCCCAAGCGCATGCACTGGGGCAACCTGCGGGTGTGGAACGACGACATCATCGCGCCGGGCACCGGCTTCCCGCAGCACCCGCACCGCGACATGGAGATCATCACCTATGTGCGCGAAGGTGCGATCAGCCATGCCGACAACCTCGGCAATAAAGGCCGTACCGAAGCCGGTGATGTGCAAGTGATGAGCGCAGGCACCGGGATTGCCCACAGCGAGTACAACCTGGAGGACACGCCGACCAAAATCTTCCAGATCTGGATTATTCCGAACGAAGCCGGTTTGCCACCTTCCTGGGGCGCCAAGCCGTTTCCCAAGGGTGACCGGGAGGGTTTTGTAACGCTGGCGAGTGGTAAGGCCGGGGACAGCGAGAGCTTGCGCATTCGTGCGGATGCACGCCTGGTGGCGGCGAACCTTAAGGCGGGGGAAAGCGCTGAATACCGACTGGACAGCGGGCGTCGGGCTTACTTGGTGCCGGCGACCGGGGTGATTGAAGTCAATGGCTTGCGTGCACAAGCTCGAGACGGTGTCGCGGTTGAAGATGAACAGGTGTTGCAGGTAACGGCAATTGAAGACAGCGAAATTGTGTTGGTCGACCTAGCCTGAATATAGGCAGGAGCTGGCTTGCCAGCTCCTGCAAGGGCTATTTATTGGCTGATAGCACCGTCTACCAGCACCTGCGCCTCTTCCACGAGTTGCTTGAGGTGATCGTCACCAATAAAGCTCTCGGCGTAGATCTTGTAGATATCCTCAGTACCGGATGGCCGTGCGGCAAACCAGCCGTTTTCAGTCATCACCTTCAATCCGCCGATCGCCTGGTCATTGCCTGGCGCATGGCTGAGGATCTGCTGGATGCTTTCACCGGCCAACTCGGTAGACGTTACCTGGTCTGGCGACAGCTTGCCCAGCAGGGCTTTCTGCGCCGGAGTGGCCTTGGCATCCACACGAATTGCAAACGGCTCACCCAATGCGTCGGTCAACCCACGGTAGATCTGGCTCGGATCCTGGCCTTTGCGCGAGGTCATTTCCGCGGCCAACAGCGCCGGGATCAGGCCGTCCTTGTCAGTGCTCCAGACAGTGCCGTCCTTGCGCAGGAACGAAGCACCGGCGCTTTCTTCGCCACCAAAGCCCAACGACCCTTCGAACAGACCATCGGCAAACCACTTGAAGCCAACCGGCACTTCATACAGACGACGGCCAATGCGCGCAGCGACGCGATCGATCAAGCCGCTGCTGACCACGGTCTTGCCCACGGCGGCGTCTGCGCGCCAGTCAGGACGGTTCTGGAACAGGTAGTCGATGGACACCGCCAGGTAGTTGTTGGGTGCAAGCAAGCCACCGGACGGCGTGACGATGCCGTGACGGTCGTGGTCCGGGTCACAGGCGAACGCCACATCGAAGCGTTCCTTGAGACCAATCAGGCCCTGCATGGCGTAGCTGGAGGACGGGTCCATGCGAATCTGGCCGTCCCAGTCGACGCTCATGAAGCGGAAGGTGGAATCGACTTCGGTATTCACCACGTCCAGGTTCAGGCGGTAATGCTCGGCAATCGCCGACCAGTAGCGCACCCCTGCTCCACCCAGCGGGTCCACGCCCAGGCGCAGGTCGGCACTGCGGATGGCGTCCATGTCGATCACATTGACCAGGTCAGCCACGTAGCTGTTGAGGTAGTCATGGCGATGCGTGGTATCCGCCTTGAGTGCCTGGGCGTGGGTGATGCGCTTGACCCCGGCGAGTTTGTTGGCCAACAGTTCGTTGGCCTTGGCTTCGATCCACTTGGTGACGTGGGTATCGGCTGGGCCGCCATTCGGGGGGTTGTACTTGTAGCCGCCACTCTGCGGCGGGTTGTGCGACGGCGTGATGACGATACCGTCGGCCAGGCCGCTGGTGCGGCCACGGTTGTAGCAGATGATGGCGTGGGAAATCGCAGGCGTTGGCGTGTATTCATCGCCTTCAGCCAGCATCACATGCACACCATTGGCAGCCAGCACTTCCAGGGCGCTGGCACCAGCAGGTGTCGACAGTGCGTGGGTGTCCAGGCCGACGAACAGTGGGCCGTTGATGCCCTGGGCTTCGCGATACAGGCAGATGGCCTGGCTGATGGCGAGTACGTGCCATTCGTTGAAGCTCAGTTCAAACGAGCTACCACGGTGCCCGGAAGTACCGAATGCCACGCGCTGGGTGGAGATTGCTGCATCAGGCTGGCCCGTGTAGTAGGCCGTGACCAGTCGCGGGATATCCACCAGCAGTTGGGCTGGCGCCGGCTTGCCCGCAAAAGGACTGATTGTCATGCATAAACCTCGGAAAGAAGGATTTGGAATAAAATGGCAGTTTACTGAGAGTTGGACTGCTGCGCGACGTTATCGATCCTACAACAGTAAGAGAAACTTCACGCGATCATCCTATCTGTGCCTTACGCAACGCTTCGCTGAGAGCCGCCAGGACAATATCCAGGTTCGGCTGCCCCTGAAAGGTATGGCTCAGGCGCAAATGCTGCTGATGCAGGCCACTGATACTGAACAGTTCGCCAGGGGCAATCACCACTTGCTGGGAGAGCAGGCGCTGGAAGACCTGGCGCATATCCACGGGTCGTGTGGCGTTCAACCAGAACGCCGCGCCGGCAGCGGGCGCACGATAGGCCATTTGGTCTCCCAGGTGCTGTTCCAGGCGCTCGCACATTTCGTCTGCCTGCTGACGTAGCTGCAGGCGCAGCCCACGCAGGTGCTGGTCGATTCGCCCGCTGTGATAAAGACGGGCAATGGCACGCTGGCGAATCGGCGACAAGCGAAAGGAGCGCAGCAGGAAATGGCGCTGCAGTTCGCTGTTCATACGCCGAGACAGCAGGTAACCATAGGGCGCTTCCGAGCCCAGTACTTTCTCGAACGAGGAAAACACCATCAATCGCTCAGGGTTCACCAGCTCGCGCAGCGCGACCTGTGGCTCGTGGAAACCCAGTTCGCCAAAGGTGTCGTTCTCCAGCAGCCAGCAACCGTACTGATCCAGCATGTGCGCGATGGCCACTCGATCCTGGGGCGGCATGGAAACTCCGGCTGGCACACTGACCCTGGATGACAGCAACACCAGATGCACCGACTCGGCGCATAACAATTGATCAAGGCATACTAGATCGAGTCGCCCTTCTGGCGTCCAGGGCAGCTCGATAATACGCACCCCGGCATCCTGAAGCAGGCGCAGGACCAGCCAATCACACGGCGACTCCACAATCACCGCAGCCCCCCTCAGGCCCAACACTTCGATGAGGATGTCCAATACACCGCGCAGGTCGGCACCGATATAGACGTCATCGGCATGCCAGCAGCGGGTCGGCGACGACGTATAACGCGCCGCCAGTGCTGCGCGCAGCTCCCAGACCCCGCAAGGCTGGGACCAGGGTTGAAGATATTGCGGATACTGGCGGACCAGTTCTCGCTCCAAGCGCAACAGCGTGCCATCCAGCGAAGCCAGCAGCGCAGGCTCATCGCCGCTGAGCACCACCATGCCTGGGCGCCGTGCCGCTGCGTAGAGCCGATCCAATAGGTCACCGCTGGCGCCTGCCAGCGGATTTGCCGAGAGCGGCCAGGCGTAATAACCCGATTTGGCCACCGAATAGACCCGGCCCTCTTTTTCAAGCAGCGAGTAGGCATACTGGACGGTTGAAATCGACACGTTCAAGCGCCCCGCCAATTGTCGCAGGGAGGGCAGTTTTACCCGTGCGTCAGTACTGACTTCGTTGATCAGGCTGATCATGTAGCGATAGACCGCCTGATACGCGAAATCTGCCTGCCGCTCGCCGCGCAGCGTCATCGTCCGGACAATTGACAGGCCTGCGCGCTGTCATGGGCCGCAGTACCGACATTGCGCAATTTGCCGCCTGCATAGCCCAGCGGACGTTTGCGATAGAGGTGTTGCAACAAAGCCATCGGCAAGCCGCTGGTGTCAGTGACCCACTGTTGCAGCATGTCGGCGGACGGCTTGCCTTGCAGGACCTTGTGCAATTCGGGCAAGGCCACCAGCATGCCTGGGTGGCATTGGCGCAAATAGCCTTCCAGGCGTTCACCGTGATGGATAAACGGCGAAAACAGCAGGCAAATCAATTGAGTCTCGTCCAAGCCAAAGAACTGCTGGGCGTAGGCGCCTGACTGGATGCGACCTTCGCGCCCCCCCACCTGCGCAAGCAGTTCATCGGGCATGCAGTGTGGGACCTGCTGGATAAAGCGCTGTACCCCCTCCTCGTAATCCAGGTCCCGCAAGCACTGGGCTTGCAGCCCACGTAGATGTGCCATAAGCCGAGGGTTGGAATACGCGGGATGACTGAAGTGAAATTCCTGCGGGTCGGGTGCGAAGGCCATGAATTCGTTGAGCATGGCCGAGGATGAAAGGTCGACATCGTCCAGCAAATCGGCAACGCCAATGTAAGCCAAGTGGCGATGACCGTTCCTGCTGGGGTTGTCACTTTCAACATAATGTTCCCCATACACATCACGGTAATATCCGGTGCTCCATTCATCCATGCGCGCGAACAAACCGGTGAGTGACGACGGCCAGACTTGCGGTATAGCGATACCGGCGCCCAACGCCGTGTTCTTGAGCCAGGCAAGGAACTGACTTTGCTTGCGCGGGGAGTCACCGCTCACCAGTGCGTGCACCCCACCATTCCAAGTGGTGATGCGCTGGTAGAAATCCCCCAGCGCCAGGTACGTATCACTGCACAGGGTGGCGCGGCAGTCGCCTGAACTCAAATGGCCCACCATCAACATGTTGCGCTGGCTGATTTCTCGCCCAACGCTGGAAACAGGTCGCAAGTGGTTGAAGGGCAACACTTCCTGGTTTTCCACCATCAGCAGGTCAACCCTTGGGTCATCGTGCAGAAACAGGCGGCCGTAGCCCTGGTTGATGCCGTCGAGCATGCCCTCGGTCATTCCCGCATGGCGTAATGTCGCGACACGCAGTTGAAAGGTTCGAGGGGATCGACCAGCGATGGTCAATTGCGCGGCCCGCAACAAGGCCAGCGTGTAGCTACTCACTTTGCCACCGCCATGGACTACCAGCACTTTATAGCCCCCCACTTGCTCCATGCCACCTGCCGCCACAACGATTCGCTGGACCAACAACTGGAGTGCCGTGCGCTCTTCGCGAGCGAAGTGCCCGATCAAGCGCTGTAGAACTTGCTGATAAACATAAGTCATAGCCTGTTCGTGAATAGTGCTCATCATTCTATTACCTGAGTTTGGATATTCAGTTTCAAGCAACTGCTGACAGTATTTGCTCGACCTATTGCACGTGTAAGAAATTCGCGCGCAGCCTGTGCGGTTATGACTAGACACTAGCACCACGCAATAAAATGACATCAGTGCCATCGGATTGGGGGGGCACGCCCTGCAAACACACGCAAGCGCCGTATTTGCTGGGGCCAGGCAAACATAATCGTGATCCTAGGATCTTTCCGACAAACCCTTACACGCATCTAACCAACTATTCGAGGAAGCGTCTTACAAATAACTGCGACCAACTTTCCAACTTGTTGCATTGAGTCTTTTCATGGGCGCATGTATTTCCCTGGCGCCCGGCGTTTACCACGAGATTAGTTTCAACTACTCGCAATAGTGGTATCGGATATTCAATCATTGCTCAGTCCTTGAGATGAAAGTGAAGGCGCAATTATCAGTGCTGGAATAATGATTAATAGATACAGAACCCTGCCGAAAACCAGTGCAGATGACTTGCGGCCACTCCCTGAATCACGCGCACACGAAAACGCCGCGCTGGAATCCAGCGCGGCGTGGGGGAAAAAGTCAGGGTTCAGGCGTTAAAACACCAGCCTTATCGTGAAGGAACACTACAGTTTCAGCCCTTTCAAATGGCGCATATGCCCCACAAGGTAGGAGCGAGGAACACTCATTTGAGAATATTCCTACACCCTAAACAGCCTCAACCTGCAACGCAACGCGCTCGCGGCACGGGCATTCGTCCATGTAGCGATGCGCTTCCACGAACTGATTGAACGGAAACACCGTGGTTTTCAGCGGCACCAACACGCGGTCGGCGGTGAGTTGGTTGATATCCCGAAGCGCTCGCTGCAAGGCGACCTGGTCCTGGATAATGCCCAGTTCAGGCTTGCCGGTGAAGTTACCGATACAGTGCACGAAGAACTGAATGTTCTTCTGGAACGCCGCACACGCCGGGAATGGCGTCTGGTTACCGCCCTGCAAGCCATACAGCACCAGGCTGCCACGGGGCGCCAGCACATCGCCGAGCAACGACATCTGCGGGCCGCCCAAACCGTCGAACACCACGTCGACGCCGCGGTTGTCGGTGAACTTGTTGATTTGCATCAACAGGTCCTGTTCTTCGGTGACGATGACTTTCTCGGCACCAAGGGACAGCAGGTATTCACGCTCATCACTGTCTTTGGTCGCGGCAATCACCCGCACCCCCAGGGCTTTGCCCAGTTGCACAAAGGATGGGCCGGCGCAGTGGCTGGCGTCAGTCACCAAGGCAAACTGCCCAGGCTTGACCCGTGCCAAGTCGACGTAGGCAAAGTAGGCAATCAACAGCGGCGTGTAGTGCACGCTCGCCTCGATAGGGCTCAAGACATCCGGGTACCGGGTCAGGGCCGAACGGGGCAGGACGATCTGTTCGCCATACACCGGGTAATCATTGGGGCTCTCGGCCGGAAAACTGGCCACTTTATCGCCCACGGTCAAATCATCCACGCCATCGCCTACGGCGACCACGACACCGGCCATCTCATGGCCAAGGCCAGACGGCAGGCGTGCATGGGAAGACGCCAGGTTCTGGCGCCACAGAATGTCATACCAGCTGATGCCAATCGCTTCGACACGCACCTGCACTTCGCCCGGTGCGGGCTGCGCGGCTGCATGCTCTTCGCATTTGAGCACCTCGGCCGGACCAAACTTGTGAAAACGGATCGTGCGGGACATCGCAAACCTCGTCAAAGTAACCTCTAATGCCATGAACTCTATCTGGGCTTTCCGGGTAAGACCACCGGTCGCCATTAATAGTCGACATGCCTGTCATTGATTCCGCATGTGAGGAATAGACCTCAGCTATCGTAGGAAAACTCAATTATCCTGTGCAGAGTACCAGCCTTTCCCCGTAAGATTCATGCCGGTCATTGTTTACATATGGCCGCTCTCGTCAAGTTTGCTGACTCTTCCAGGACACAAGATGAACCGTAACGACCTGCGTCGTGTCGACCTTAACCTCTTGATCGTATTCGAAACCTTGATGCATGAGCGCAGTGTGACCCGCGCTGCCGAGAAATTGTTCCTCGGCCAGCCGGCCATCAGCGCGGCCTTGTCACGCCTGCGCGGGCTGTTTGATGACCCTTTGTTCGTGCGCACCGGCCGCAGCATGGAGCCATCGGCCCGCGCGGTAGAAATCTTCGCCCTGCTCTCCCCGGCCCTGGACTCGATTTCCACCGCCGTCAGCCGCGCCGCCGAGTTCGACCCGGCCACCAGCACGGCGGTATTCCGCATTGGCTTGTCCGATGACGTTGAATTCGCGCTGCTGCCCCAACTGCTCAAACGCCTGCGTGCCGAAGCCCCCGGCATCGTGCTGGTGGTGCGTCGCGTCAACTACATCCTGATGCCGGGCCTGCTGGCCTCCGGCGAAATCTCCATCGGCGTCAGCTACACCGCCGACCTGCCGGCCAACGCCAAACGCAAAGTGCTGCGTCGCAGCCTGCCAAAACTGCTGCGCGCCGACAGCGTACCGGGCTCCCTCAGCCTGGACGACTTCTGCGCCCGCCCCCACGCGCTGGTGTCGTTTGCCGGTGACTTGAGCGGGTTTATTGACGAAGAACTGGAGAAACTCGACCGCAAACGTCACGTGGTACTGGCCGTGCCACAGTTCAACGGGTTGGGTACCTTGCTGGCCGGCACGGATATTCTGGCGACCGTGCCGGACTATGCCGCTGAGGCGCTGACCTCCGCGGGTGGCTTGCGCGCGGAGGACCCGCCGTTGCCGGTGCGCAGCTTTGAGCTACACATGGCGTGGCGTGGGTCGCAGGATAATGATCCGGGGGAGCGGTGGTTAAGGTCGCGGATTCAGATGTTTTTTGGGGATCCGGATAGTCTCTAGGCGTCTTCGATTTTCATGTAACAGCGTCTGCAACTCTGCCCAACAAACAAGGCTAGAGTACTGACTAATACGTCGGCGCGGGTGCAGCGTCGATCTTCACACGCAACAGGCTGTAGGGCTTCTGCCGCAAGTCCTTGCCTGCATGAAAAATTGCCTGGCGATGCAACTGATTGGCCATGAAGTACAGATAGCCGTCCGGGCCGATCGAGAACGTGTCAGGCCAGAGCACCCGAGGGTCATGCACGATTGTTTGCCACTGGCCGTCCGCGAGGCGCTTGCGCACGCTGTTGTTTTCATAATCGCCGGCATAAACCGCCCCTGATGCGTCGGCCTCCAGCCCATCGGACGCGCCTTTTTCTTCGCCAAGGTCCTTGACCGCTTCGGCGAGTTGCGCCTCAGTGATCGATGCATCACGCAGCAGTACGGTGGGCACTGAATATAGGTGCCGGCTCGACAGTGGGCAGAAATACAAAGTCTGGCCATCCGCCGACAGTGCAATGCCATCGGACGCCACGGCAAAGGGTTGTGAGCTGCCGTCGGGTTTGCGGACTTTGAGGATTTCACCTTCGACCTTGGGCACGAAATGCGGATCGACTGAGGTCGATGCCGCGCCGCTGAGCCGGCGCAACGCCGTGCCGCTGGCAATGTCCATGACGATGATTGCGCCAGGGCCGCTGAGGGACGAGTCCGTGAGGTAGATCACGCCTTCGTCGCCCACACGAAAATCAAAGCGCATGTCGTTGACGTAGGTGCTGGGCAGCATGACGTTTTCAGGGAAGACCAGCGTCTTCACCACCTTATTAGTGGCCAGGTCAACCGCGACCAGCTTCGCGCCACCGGGCTGCGGCGCCGAGAACCCAGGGGCTGCGGTATCGAGAATCCAGAGCCGCCCGCGTCCGTCCGCCACGACGCTTTGAACACTGATAAAACCTTTGGCTGGATCCTTGGGGTTGGCTTGGTTCATGGCCAGGTCTGGGTAAGGCACCACCTTGCCATTGCGCAGCTCTGCAACGGTAAAAGGCACGTTGTCGCCCCAGCGCGGAAAGTTGACAAAGAGGCGGCCTTTCTCAGTGACCGTCACGCCGGTGGGCATGGCGTCATGGAAGGCGAATACCGGCTCGATCACGCCCTGATGCTGTTCACTGGGCAATGCGGCATGGGCGACCTGGCTGCCGAGGGCAACTGTTGTCGCGAGGAAAAAACAGGCGAGTGGACTTTTTACGTGCATGGCGGTGCTCCAAGCCCTGTTGGTCAGGCCAGTGGGCTTCGGTTGGACAGGATGGACGGAATTACCCAGCGACTGTCGAAAACAGTTTCATCGAAATGAAGAGAATGCGATCAGGATCGCTTGAGTCGATCAGGGCATTGCTCACAGAACTGGGAGGACATATCGACAGGCCTCAAGTGGAGGCTCCACAGCTTGAAAAGAACGGCGTCGACGCGCTTGGAAAAGGTGATAAGCGTAGTGAGTGACATGATAGATATCCGCTGCTGGGGTTAGAGGTGTGACCAGCGTAACGAAGTGCGTACCGCGATAGCAGTCTGTGAAAACGGATACACTTTCAATACTAAATTGAAAATCACCAGAGACTTCCGCTCTGTCTAAATTGCCAGGAGTGGCAGCGAGAGCCTCGCACTAAATAAAAATATGTGATGTTATGCACCATAATAATGCCTATTTATAATAATTAGCTTATTCCAAAAAAGACTTTCACTCAGGTTTTTTATAGGATTATCTTCGCTTCACAGACCGACCCCATACCTGGCGGAGGACGTATTCCCTAGCCCCCCAGGTTGCCTACATGCCAGACATCGCACTCCCCACCGCCCTTAACAAATTTCACCTGTCACTCTTGGCCAGCTCCATGCTGATGGCCGCCGCGCCCGCCTTCGCCGAAGACGCCAAGCTCGACACCGTGACCGTGATCTCCACGGGTCTGCGTGGCCAGGAGCGCACAGTGGCCGACAGCCCGGCGCCCATCGATGTGATCAACAGCGACCAGTTGCTCAAGACCGGTCGCGCCGAGCTGTCCGAGGCGATTGCCAAGCTGCTGCCCTCGTTCAACTTCGGCACCAACATCGCCGGCTACAACTCAGTGACCCGCCCGTTGAGCAACCGCAGCCTCGGGCCGGCCTACACGCTGGTGCTGGTCAACGGCAAGCGCCGCCACAACGGCGCCACCGGCCAACGCGGTTCGATCGATAACAGCGGTGCGAATGCGGTGGACATCGACCTGATCCCGGTCAGCGCGGTGGACCATATCGAAGTGCTCAAAGACAGCGCTGCCGCACAGTACGGCTCCGACGCAGTGGCGGGTGTGATCAATATCATCCTCAAGAACACCAAGAGCGGCGGCCACCTGGAAACCAGTTACGGCCAGCTGTATTCCGGCCAGGGCGAGACCATCAAGGTGGCGGGCGACCAGGGTTTTGAACTGGGCCAGGGCGGCTTCTTCCACTTCTCGGCTGACGCGCGCAAACGCGGCAGCGCTTCCTGGAATGACAAAGCCGACCGCAGCGTGCGGGCATTCAGTGACCCCGCCAAGGAAGCGGCTTGGGACCGTGTCGCGATCAAGAACGGCGACCCGGACCTCAAGGCCTTCAACCTGGCCTACAACGCCGAACTGCCGCTGGAAGACCTGACGCTGTATTCGTTCTCTACCTATGGTGAACGCGATGCCGAGGCCGCCAACTATTTCCGCCTGCCGACCGGTACCGCCGCAGTCCCTGAGGTATTCCCGAACGGCTACTTCCCGCTCAACAACATCAAGGATCGCGACTACCAGCTGCTGTTCGGCGGCAAGGGCCTAGTGGCCGACTGGAACTGGGACCTGAGCACCACCTACGGGCGCAATAACGTGCACCACTCCAGCGACCTCAATATCAACCCGTCGCTGGGCACGGCGTCCCCCACCAAGTTCGACAACCTGGCGACCTTCCGCTTCGAGCAATGGGTCAACAACCTGGATTTCACTCGCCGCTACGACAGCTTGTTCAACCTGACGCCGCCAGTGCAGGTGTCGGCGGGCCTGGAGCATCGTTGGGAGCATTTCAGTACCTTTGCCGGCGACCGCGAGGCCTATATCACCGGCACCTACCCCGCCGCTTCCGGCGCGCAGGCTGCCGTGACGATTCGCCCGGAAGACGAAGTGAGCCTGATCCGCAACAACTACGCGGGCTACCTGGACCTGGGCTTCGACCTGACCGAGCGCTGGTTTCTCGACGTCGCTGGCCGTGTCGAACATTACGACGATGACTCGGGCAACACGTTCGGCCTGAAGCTGAATTCGCGCTACGAATTGACCGACACCGTGGCGGTGCGCGGCACCGTCGGCACCGGCTTCCGTGCACCGTCCCTGACCCAGATCGGCTACACCGTGGCCGACAACCGGGTGGCGACCGACGTGAACGGCAACGTGGTGCCGGCGGTAACCCGCCTGACCCCGTCCGGCAGCAACTTGGCCAAGGCCCTCGGTGGCGATGACCTCAAGCCGGAGAAATCGCGCAACCTGGGGCTGGGCCTGACCTGGCAACCGGCGCCACGCACCAGCATCACCGCCGATGCCTACCTGATCGACATCGACGACCGCATCGCCCTGACCAGCAACATTTATGACCGTGGCAATGGCGCGATCAATGCCATCCTCGCCGCCCAGGGCGTGCCCACTGGAACCTGGGTCAACTACTACACCAATGCCTTCGACACCCGCACCAAGGGTCTGGACGTGGTCGCCGACCACACCACGCCGCTGGATGCCTGGGGTGATGTGCGCTGGAGCCTGGGGTTCAACTGGAACAAGACCACCATCGAAGGCACCCGCGACACGCCCAGTGCGCTGGCCGGTTCAGGCGTGACCCTGGTGGGCCGTGACCGTGAAGGCGACCTGACCGACGCGTCACCCAAGACCAAATGGATCCTGGGCGCCAACTGGAAGGTCGAGGACCTGGCGGTCAATCTGCAAACTGCCCGTTACGGCGCGGTCAAGACACTGGCGGTCAACCCGAGCGGCGACCGCAGCTTCGGCGCCAAATGGATCACCGACCTGGACATCAGCTACACCTTCGTCGACAGCCTCACCGTCAGCATCGGCGGTACCAACATCTTCGACGTGCGCCCCGACAAACACGCGGTGTACAGCAACCTCGGCCTGGCCGCCTACGGCAACCCGCCGTTCTACCCCGGCGGCGGCTACTGGTACACCAAGCTCGCCTATGACTTCTGATCCAAACGCCACCTGAGGGCACTCCATTGAATACCTCCAACTTGATGAGCCGTCTGCTGGCCCCCTGCGCCTTGGCGCTGAGCCTCGCCGCCTGCTCGCCCGGGACTGACACCCAGGCGGGCAAGACCCTGAACATCGCGTTCTTTGGCGATAACACCACCCTGGTCAGCGTCGACCCGTTCCAGGTGTATTGGCTGGAACACCGCGTGCTGCTGCGCAACGTCGCCGAGTCCCTGACCGACCAGGACCCGGACACCGGCAAGATCATTCCCTGGCTGGCCGAACGCTGGGAAGTCAGTGATGACGCGCTGACCTATACCTTTCACCTGCGTGAGGACGTCACCTTCAGCAATGGCGAGCGCTTCGATGCCAAGGCAGTGAAAACCGCGTTCGACAGCGACAAGGCCCTGGCGACCGAACTGCCGGCAACCTTTGGTGCGACCTACCTGGCGGGTTACGACCATGCCGAAGTGGTCGATGAGTTCACCGTCAAGCTGGTGTTGTCCAAGCCCAATGCGGGCTTCCTGCAAGCCACTTCCACCACCAACCTGGCGATCCTCGCGCCCGCCTCCTACGCACTGACGGTCAAAGAGCGCTCCCTGGGCAAGATCATCGGCACAGGCCCGTTCGTGCTGGCCAGCTACACGCCGGAAGTCGGGGCGCACCTGACCAAGCGCAAGGGTTACGCCTGGGCCTCCGCGAATATGAAGAACCAGGGCGAGGCGCACCTGGATGCGGTAGACATCAGCTACATTCCCGAAGAAAGCGTGCGCAACGGCCTGTTCCTGCAAGGCAAGGCCGACATCCTGTGGCCGCGTAACCCGTTCTCGGAAGTTGACCTGAAGTTGTTTCAGTCCAAGGGCGCGACGATCCAGAGCCGTTCGTTGCCGGGGCCGGCGCTGAACCTGTATCCCAACACCCGTGGTGAACGCATCCTGGCTGACCAGCAAGTACGCCTGGCAGTGCAGAAGTCCCTCGACCGCAAGAGCTACGCGAGCACCGTCTATAACGCCGAATTCCCGGTGGTGGACGGCGTGTTTGATGTCACCACGCCGTATGTCAAAAGCCAGGCGGCCAAGCTCGGTTATGACCCGGCCGGTGCAGAGCGCTTGCTGGACGAAGCCGGCTGGGCCAAGGGCGCGGATGGCTACCGGCAGAAAAACGGCAAGCGCCTGAGCCTGAGCTATAACATCAGCCCGGCCGAGACGGCCGGCGATGTGCTGATCCAGGACCAACTGCGCAAGGTCGGTATCGAGTTGAAACTCAGCGTAGTCACCCGGGCCGAATGGGTCGCCAACAACTCCGCCGGCAACTACGACCTGACCATTAATTACATGACCCGCGCCGACCCGATCATCCTGCAAACCATCCTCGATCCGCGCAGCGCCAACAGCTCAACCGTGGCCACCAACACCTACGAACCGGCGGTACTGGACAAAGCCAAGGCGTTGTTTGATGCCGGCATCACCGCCACCCAGAGCCCGCAGCGCGCAGCCGCCTACGGCGACCTGCAAGACCTGTTGATTGATGAGAGCTCGGCATTCCCGATCTACGAGCGCGTGTGGCAGGCGGCAACCTCACCCAAGGTGAAAAACTTCCGCTGGACCGCCGAGGGTTTTGCGCTGCTGGGTGATATCGAGATCGGCACGCCATGAGCCGTTACCTGATCGGTCGGGTCGGCCAGGCGCTGCTGGTGTTGTGGGGTGCCTATAGCATCACGTACTTCATTCTCTATCTGCTGCCGGGCGACACGCTGTCACTGATGCTCAGCGCCTCGGGCATGGAAGCCGACGCGCTGTCGGTAGAAGACCTGGCAAAGGCGCGGGCCTATTACGGTTTGGACAAGGGCGTATTCGAGCAGTATTTCGACCTGCTGTGGGGCGCCGTTCGAGGTGACTTCGGACAGTCGCTCTCGCTTAACCGCCCGGTCGCCGATCTGCTGGTTGAACGCCTGCCGCAAACCTTGTCGTTGGCGGGCCTGGCCATCGTCCTGTCGTTGCTGGGCGGTATTGGCCTGGCTTACCTGACCGCCTACATCCGCTGGCAACCGTTGAAGAAAGCGTTGACGCGCTTGCCGTCCCTGGGCTTTTCGGTGCCGGTGTTCTGGATGGGGCTATTGCTGATCCAGGTGTTTGCCTTTGGCCTGGGTTGGTTTCCCGCCACCGGCAGCCGAGGCTTCGAAAGCTTGGTGCTGCCGGCCGTCACCCTGGCCATTCCCAGCGCGGCGGTGTACGCCCAGGTACTGCAACGGAGCTTCCAGGGTGTCTGGAAAGAGTCCTACATCACCACCGCCTACGCCAAGGGCCTCAGCCGTGGGCAGGTGCAGGCGCGCCATGGGTTTAAGAACGCCGCGCTGCCGATCCTCACCCTGATCGGCTTGCAGGTCGGCAATACGGTGTCCGGCGCAGTGCTGGTGGAGACCATTTTTGCGCGATCCGGCATTGGCCGACTGGCCCAGGAGGCGGTGCTGCGCCAGGACATTCCGGTGGTACTGGCCATCGTCGCGGTGTCGGCTGCGGCCTTTGTGCTGGTGAACCTGCTAGTCGATCTGCTTTACCCCTGGTTCGACCCGCGCATCTCCCACACGCCAAAGGTGTCTTAGACCATGACCATCCTTGAGCAGAACCTGCGCGGCACAGCCATCCCGGCCAGCCAACCGCTGTGGCGTCGCCGCAGCCGGTTGCAGCGTGCGACGGCCGTGTTGCTGCCCTTGCTGCGACGGCCTGGTTTCAGCCTGGCACTGTTGCTGGTGCTCTTCGCACTGATTTCAGCCGTGGCGCCACACCTACTGACAAGCTTTGACCCCTACGCCACCTCGCCTGTCGACAAGCTGCGCGCGCCAGGCCTCACCCATTGGTTTGGCACTGATGAACTGGGCCGTGACCTGTTTACCCGTGTGGTCTACGGTTCAAGCCTATCGATGCTGGCTGCCTCGCTGGCCGTCGGTATCGCCCTGCTCGGCGGCTTGGGGCTGGGCATTCTGTCGGGCTTTGCCGGCGGGCGTATCGACTCGGTGATCATGCGCTTCGTCGATGTGCTGCTGGCCTTGCCCGGCGTGCTGTTGGCCCTGGCGATTGTCACCGCGATCGGCTTCGGCACCGTACCGGTGGCCATCGCGGTGGGCGTCGGCATTATTCCTGGGTTCGCCCGCACCACCCGCGCCGAGGTGTTGCGGGTCAAGACGTTGCCCTATGTGGAAGCCGCGCGCCTGGGCGGTGCAAGTTGGAGCCGTACGTTGTTGCGCCACATCCTGCCGAATGCCTGGGGCCCGGTGGCAGTGTTGGCGACGCTAGACTTTGGCGCTGCGATCCTGGCGACCGCGGGGCTGAGCTTCCTCGGTTTCGGCGCGGTGCCCCCCGCCGCCGAGTGGGGCACGCTGATCGCCAATGGTCGGCACTTTCTGATCACCGCCCCGTGGGTCTCGCTGCTGCCCGGCCTGTTCCTGGTGGCCGTGGTGTTCAGCCTCAACCATATCGCCCGCACCTTCGAGGAGACCCCGCGATGAATGCTTTAGTGGATGTTCGCCAACTCAGTGTCAGTTATCGGCACGGCAACACGGCGGTCGATCGCCTATCCCTGAGCATTGCCCAGGGCGAGACCGTGGCGATTGTCGGTGAGTCCGGCTCCGGCAAATCGACCCTGGCCAACGCGATCCTGGGTCTGCTGCCGGAGAGTGCGCAGATCAGCGCCGGCCAACTGTGGGTAGACGGCCAGGACCTGACCCACGCCAGTGAACACCAAAAGCGTACCTTGCGCGGCCGTACTATCGGCCTGGTGCCCCAGGACCCGATGGTCAGCCTCAACCCCACATTGCGCGTGGGCCAGCAAATCGCCGAGGCGCTGATCCTGGCCAAGGGCAAACGCTACCCCGCTGTCGATGCGGACATTGTCGAGCTGTTGCAACAGGTGGGCATCGACAAACCCGTGCTGCGCGCCCGTCAGTATCCCCATGAACTGTCCGGCGGCATGCGCCAGCGCGTGCTAATCGCCATTGCCCTGGCCGGCAACCCACGCCTGATCATCGCCGACGAGCCCACCAGCGCCCTCGACGTCACCGTGCAACGCAAGATCCTCGACCACCTGCAACACCTGGTCAGCGAGCGTGGGATTTCGCTGTTGATCATCACCCACGACCTGGGTGTGGCAGCCGACCGCGCTGACCGGATCCTGGTGATGCAACAAGGCGAACTGGTCGAACAGGGTCCGCCACGGCAGATTCTCGATGCCCCGCAACACGACTACACTCGCGCGCTGATTGCCGCCGCGCCGGCGTTTGCCAAACGTCGTGAACCGCGGGTGCAGATTGATCCGGCACAACAGCCGATATTGCGCCTGCAAAACGTGGGCAAGACGTTTGCGCTGCCCAAGGTAAAAGGTGAGCAGTCGACTTTTGTGGCGCTTGAAGGTCTCAACCTGCAGGTGTATCCCGGCCAGACCCTGGCCATCGTCGGCGAATCAGGCTCGGGCAAAAGCACCGCATTGCGCATTGCCCTGGGCCTTGAAAAACCGAGCCAGGGCCAGGTCTGGTTCGAACAGCAGGACGTCACGCACCTGAGCTGGCGCGACTTCCGCCCGCTGCGCCAGCGCCTGCAACTGGTGCAGCAAAACCCGTTCGCCGCGCTGGACCCGCGCTTCACGGTGTTCGACAGCATCGTCGAGCCGCTGGTCTCGTTCGGCTTGCTCAAGGGGCCAGCGCTGGAACAGGCCGCGCGGGAATTGATCAGTCGCGTGCACTTGCCCGTCAGCTACCTGGACCGCCTGCCACGCGAACTGTCCGGCGGCCAATGCCAACGCGTCGCCATTGCCAGGGCGCTGGCGTTGAAGCCGGACCTGTTGCTGCTGGATGAGCCGGTCAGTGCCCTCGACGTGTCGGTGCAGGCGCACATTCTGGATCTGTTGGAAGAGCTGCAACGGGAGATGGGCATTGCCTATGTACTGGTGTCCCACGACCTGTCGGTGGTGGCCAACTTTGCCCATGAGGTGCTGGTGTTGCGCAATGGCCGGGTGGTTGAGCAGGGTTCGGTGGAGCGGATATTCAATCGGCCGGCGAGTGATTACACGCGAGAGCTGATTGCTGCGATTCCGGGTCGGCACCTCACCGCAAGCGCTGCCTGACAGCGACTACGGCGGATTTGGCTGCATACGCGGGGTCATCAATCACCCCGACATGCCGGTCCAGCAACAATGGCAACTGCACCTGCAAAAACGCCACCCAGGTACGCACCTTGGCATCCAGAAAGCGTCGCGAGGGGTACACGGCGAAGACACTGCGTTCACGCAGTCGGTAATCCGCCAGCAGGCGCACCAGCGAGCCGTCTTGCAACGCCTGGGAGACACTGAAAAACGGCAACAGGCTGATACCCATGCCTTCCTGTGTCGCCTTGACCATGGCGTCGGCCACGTTGGTCCTGAAGCTGTCACCGGGTGCAATCGCGATCTCACCTGATGCTCCGGTGAACAACCAGGCATCTTCCTGGAAGTCTTGCAGATGCAGGCGCTGATGCTGCCTCAGGTGCTCCGGCTGTTCGGGGACGCCGTGCTGTTGCAGGTACCGGGGCGCAGCGCAGGGCACGCTGAACAACTGGCCGATGGTCTGGCTGACCAGTGCGGAGTCCGGTAGCGAGCGGGCAATCGAAATCACCACATCGTGGCCTTCCCCCAGCGGGTCCGGGTTGTGCTGGGAGAGGGTCAGTTCGATGCCGACGTGCGGATAATGCTCGCTGTAGCGGGCGACCAGCGGGGTGATCAGCACGCCCAGGCCGCTCATGCAATGCACACGCAGACGCCCTCGGGGGTTGAGGTGGGCGCCACTGGCTTCTGCCGTCGCCTCCCTGACGTCTTCCAGAATGTCACGACAGCGCAGCAAAAAACGTTCGCCCGACTCCGTCAGGCACAGACGCCGTGTGGTGCGTTGCAGCAGGCGCGTCTGGAGGTGTTTCTCAAGCTCGGACACCAGCCGGGACACCTGCGCCCCAGACAGCTCCAGAGACTCAGCGGCGGCGGCGAAGCTGCCACTGTCGACGACACGGGCAAATACCTGCATGCCATTGAGCATATCCATCAGTGTTGCCCCGCGATTGCTACGTAATCCGTATGAGTCATTTACCTGCCCCTGTCTTTAACCCTGCGCGGTTCTGACTAAACTGAAGCCAACTGAACGAGGGCCACCGTATGAAGATCAAATTTTCCAGCCTTATCCTGCTTTTCGTCGCCAGCGGTGCCTTTGCCCAGGGCAGCCCTGAGAACGCTGCGCCGGATATCCAGCGCATCGTTTCCGTGACGCCCGTGCCAGGCAGTTGCCAGGTCGAGCCAGCGACCCTGGTGTACGTCGACAGCCAGGGCGTCAGCCATAGCGTGAACTACCTGGTGATGGGCACGTGCGAGGGCGGCGTTTAAAGCAGCGTCCAGGTGTAACTGAGAATCAGCCGGTTCTCGTCGATATCGCTGCGGTAGTTGGAGCGCGCCATGACGTTGCGCAACCGGATACCCAGGCCACGCAGAGCACCGTTCTGCACGGCGTAGCCGATATCCAGGTCGCGCTCACGGTCCTTGCCCTCGTAACCGGCCCCGGTGTTCACGTTGTCGCCGGTGATGTAACGCACCGTCGTGATCAACCCTGGAAGCCCGAGTACCCCGAAGTCGTAGTCGTAGCGCACTTGCCAGGAGCGCTCGTCGGTGTAGGCAAACTCGTAGGTAGGCACCTCGTTGCCCAGCGGCGTGACGTTGGCAAACACCCGTGGGAACGCGCTGTCGCCGTACATTGCCTGGTAGCCGACATACACCGTATGACCACCGCGCCGGGCTGATAGCAGCGAGAAAAACGCCTGGTTGTCGATCTTGCCGAGCAATTTATCGCCGTCCTCTCGCGCTGCGTAGTAACCCAGGTTAGCCCCCAGCACCCAATCACCCATCGGCTGGCTGTGCTTGAAGCCAAGAACGTTCTGCGCATAGATGTCTTGCAACTGGCCACGCCAGAGGCTGACGCTGGTGCGGTTGCCATTGAAGGCGTAGTCACCGCCGACATAGTTGAAGGCGTCGCTGTCGGCACTGCGCTGCGGTACATGGCCGAGCATGGCGATCATCTTCTCGTCGCCGGCCTCATTACGCAGGCTGGTGGTGGTCAGGTGCCCGGCCTGCAGCGTGAGGCCTGCGACCTCACTGGAGCTGATATTCACCCCTTGATAACTTGGCGGCAGCAGGCGGATATCGCTGAAGGCGAGCACCGGCAGGTTGGGCTGTAACTCACCCACTTTCAGCTCGGTCTTGGAAACCCGCGCCTTGAAGGTCAGGCCAAGGCGGCTGTAGTCATCTGCCGCACGGCCATCGTCCTTGACCGGTAACAAGCCGCTGTTGACCCGATCCGGGCTGCTGTCGAGCTTGAGGCCCAGGGTGCCGAGTGCATCCAGGCCGAAGCCGACAGGCCCTGGGGTGTAACCGGATTTATAGGTGAGGATAAAACCCTGCCCCCACTCTTCTGCCTTGGATTGTTTGTTGGCACCGACAATGTCGGAGAAGTCACGGCTGAAGTAATAGTTGCGGGCTTGCAAAGTGGCACTCGAGCCTTCGAAAAAGCCACCTTCGGACGCGGTCGCCGCCAAAGGCATGCCGAGTAGGGGCAGCCAGATACGCTGTAGGGTCTGTTGATTCATGTCGTTGCTCTTTTAATTGTTGTTATCGACGGTGGCAGATCAACGCACGCCAGCAGCCTCCAGATGGCTGCGCGGCCGACGCTGACTCAGGGCGTAGGTCATCATCGCCAGCGCAGCAATCGCACCCGGAATGGCAAAGACCAGGAAGTTGAGCTGCAACGGCAGCTCCGCAGACATCAAGGCGCCGCCCAGCAACGGGCCGACGATTGCGCCGTTGCGACCGATCCCGGACGCCCAACCCAGGCCGGTGGCACGCATGGACAAACCGTAGAGCTGCGCCGCAGCGGCATACAGCAGGATTTGCGTGCCGATGGTGGTGGCGCCCGCGAGGAAAATAAGCAGGTAAAGGACCGGCATCGGGCTGTTGATCCCCAGCAAGCTGATGGAAACCACACCGGTGACGAAGAAGCCGATCATCACTTTGATCAGGTTCAACCGGTCACCCAGCCAGCCTCCGACAAGCGCCCCGGCCATACCGCCCAGGTTCAATGCCACCAGGAACGACAGGCTCGACCCCAGGCTGTAACCGGCGCCCGCCATCAGTTTGGGCAGCCATGAACTCAATGCGTACACCATCAACAGGCAGCAGAAAAACGCGGCCCAGACCATCGCCGTGCGCACGCCCAGGCCATGGCGAAACAACTCCACCACCGAGGCGCCCTTGGCTTTTACTTCGTTGAGCAGCAGTTCATCACCTGCTTCGATCTGCGTACCCGGCGACAAACGCATCAGCAGCGCGCGCGCCTGCTCCTGGCGACCCTGACGCACCAGAAAACCGATGGATTCGGGCAGCCAATACACGATCAAGGGCAGCAGCAACAGCGGAATAGCCGCCGCGAAGAACATCGACGACCAGCCATAATTGGGCAGCATGTAAATCCCGACACTGGCCGCGAGCATGCCGCCCAGGGAATAGCCGCTGAACATCACCGCCATCAGGGTGCTGCGCAGTTTCTTCGGCGCATATTCGTTCATCAGTGCCGCCGCATTGGGCATCAGTCCGCCGCAGCCCAGGCCCGCGATAAAACGGCAGATGCCGAATTCGGTGGGACTGCTGGCAAACCCGTTGATCACCGTGGCAACGCTGAACAGCGCGAAGCACACAGCGATGCCTTTTTTGCGCCCGAACCGGTCCGCCAGGCTGCCGAACACCAGCGCGCCGAACATCATGCCGAACAGTGCATAACTGCCCAGCGCACCGGCCTGCAACGGCGACAGATTCCATTCTTTCATGATGGACGGCAGGACCACGCCGTAGATAAACAAGTCATAGCCGTCAAAGATCAACAGCAAGGCACACAGGCCCACCACCCTCCAGTGAAAACGGCTGAAGCGGGCATTATCGATAATCGAATGAACGTCATGGGTACGCATGGCAGTGCTCTCTTTATTGTTGTTGTGAGTCAGTGTCTGCAGGGGTAACGGCGCTCAGCCCAGGTCGCCGCCTCCTACGGGCAAGGTCACGCCGGTGATGTAGGAGGCTTCGTCAGAGGCCAGGAACAGGATCGCGCCGACTTGCTCGTCAATGCGGCCGTAGCGTTTCATCGGGCTGCTGTCGAGGGTCTGGTCGACGATCTGTTGATACCAGACGCGTTCCTGTTCGGTTTGCGGCTGGTTGTTGCGCGGAATGCGCCGTGGCGGTGCCTCGGTGCCGCCGGGTGCCGTGGCATTGATACGAATGCCACGGCCGGCGGTTTCCAGGGCCAGGCAGGCGGTCAGCGCATTCACCCCGCCCTTGGCCGCCCCATAGGGCACCCGATTGATGCCGCGCGTGGCAATCGACGACACGTTGACGATGGCGCCGCTGCCCTGCTCCAGCATGTAAGGCAACACGCAATGGCAGCACCACAGCGTGGGGAACAACGAGCGGCGCACTTCCGCTTCGATTTCCGGCTCGGCGTAGTGTTCGAAGGGTTTGGCCCAGATGGTGCCGCCGACGTTGTTGATCAGGATGTCGATGCGCTTGAAACGCGCCTTGGCCTGCGCCATCACCCGTGCGCATTCGGCGTGCTGCTCCAGGTCGGCGGTAAGGGTCAGCGCCCGCGTGTGCTGCAATTCATGCACCAGCTCCGAACGATCGACCGCCACCAGCCAGGCGCCCTCCTCCAACAAGCGTTCGGCAACGCGCCGGCCAATGCCCTGTGCTGCGCCTGTGACCAGCGCGACCTGGTTGTTGAAACGTAGTGTCATGTGGGTTTCCTCAGGCGGCGTCGCCGGTGACGAAGGCGTTGGGCGTGAACTTCTCGTAGTAGAAGCTGGCCGGGCTGACGCCCTGTTGCTTGAAGTGCTGGCGCACGGCATCCACCATCGGCGGCGGGCCGCACAGGTACACATCGACGTCACCGTGGTTAAGCAGGTCGTTCGCCATGTGCTGGGTGACATAGCCCTGGCGCGGATGGGGGGTCTGCGGGTCGGCCACGCAGGTGATGACGCTCAAGTTCGGCAGGCGCTGGGTAAACGCTTGCAGCGCCTCGACCATCACCAGGTCCGCGTCACGGGTCACGCCGTAGATCAGCGTGATCGTGCGCGTCTCCTGACGCTCCGCCAGCACTTCGAGCATCGACAAAAACGGCGCCAGCCCGGTGCCACCGGCCAACAGCAACAAGGGCCGCGTCACCTCGCGCAGATAAAAGCTGCCCAGGGGGCCGGTCATCAGCACCGCGTCACCCACCTCTGCCTGTGCAAGCCAGCCGCTCATCAACCCGCCGGGCACATGCTTGATCAAGAACGAAGCGCACGTGTCACCGGGGCGGTTGCTGAACGAATAGGAACGAGTCTGCCCGCTGCCCGGCACGGCGATATTCACGTATTGGCCCGGCAGGAAAACCGGTGCCTGGTCCAGCTCGAAACACACCTCCAGCGCCGCATCGGCGTGCGGGGTAATACGGGAGAGCGTTGCGGCAAACTGCGCAGTGCCGGTCTTGCAGGCACTGGAGGGCACCGGCACCGCTATCACGCAATCGGACTGCGGCACCATCTGGCAGGTCAGCACCTGCCGTTGCTGGGCTTCGTCTTCGCTGAGGGCGTCGTCGATGTAATCGTCCCCCAAGTCGTAGACGCCGGTTTCACAGCGGCATTTGCAGGTGCCGCAGACACCGTCCGAGCAATCCATGGGCAGGTTGATACGTTGGCGAAAGGCCGCATCCAATACCTTTTCACCTACCTTGCAGTCGATGAAACGGGTGACCCCATCCTCGAAGTTCAGGGCAATGGCGTACGTCATGGGGCTGTCCTCAGATGTGGTAGATATCGATGACCTGATGGATGTAGTCGTTTTTCAGCACCACCTTCTTGCGCGTGATCAGCGGCTGTTCGCCGCGCATATCGAGGCTGTAGAACGAGGTGCCGAAGTACGTGTCCGTGGTCTTGTAGCGGTGGCTGAGGGTTTGCCAGTTGAAGCGCAACCTCACGTGCTCACCGTCGTCGGCCAGCACTTCGAGGTTGGTGATCAGGTGCGCGGTGCGCGGCTCCGGCGTACTGGCGCTGGAGCGTTCGGTCTTGATGCGGAACACTCGGTCTTCCAGGCCATCGCGGCTGGGGTAGTAGATCAGCGATATTTCGCTTTGCGGGTCTTCGGTGAGGGTGTCGTGATCGTCCCACGCAGGCATCCAGAATTCGACCTTGGGCGAGTAGCACTCCAGCCACGCGTCCCACTGGCGATCATCCAGCAGGCGCGCTTCGCGGTAGAGAAAGTCGAGCAGGCGGTCGCGGGAGGTACTCATGACAGCACCGCCTTGTCGCTGGCGATCAGGCCCTGCTGCTCGTGCTGGATGGCGCGTTGCAGGCTCTGCGCCCAATGGGCGTGCTGGCGCACGAACAGGCCTTCGTCCTCAGTCTTGATCCCGCTGAGCTGCGGGTGCATGCCCATGGCCTGGGCGTTTTCATCGGCGCCTTCGACCCACTGCTTGGCGCCACGGCTGAGGTCGTTCCACAGGGTGGTCGCGCCTTGGTAGCCGGTCTGGCAGGCGCGGAATTCTTCCAGGTCATCCGGCGTGCCCATGCCGCTGACGTTGAAGAAGTCTTCGTACTGGCGGATACGGGTGGCGCGCTCCTCGGCGCTTTCGCCGATGGGCGCCATGCAATAGATGGTGACTTCGGTCTTGTCGACGGCAATCGGCCGCACCACGCGGATCTGGGTGGAGAACTGGTCCATCAGGTACACGTTGGGATAAAGGCACAGGTTGCGCGTCTGATCGACGATAAAGTCGGCGCGCTCCTTGCCCAGGCGCTCGGCGAGGGCCTCGCGGTGAGCATGCACCGGGCGTACTTCGGGGTTGAGCAGGCGTGTCCACAGCAGGATGTGCCCGTGTTCGAAAGCATAGACGCCGCCCAGGCTTTTCGACCAGCCATTGGCGTCCACGGTGCGGGTGCCTTCGGCTTCGTAGTTGCGCCGGCCCATGGTCGCCGAGTAGTTCCAGTGCACCGAGCTGACGTGATACCCGTCGGCGCCATTTTCGATCTGCAGCTTCCAGTTGCCGTCGTACACGTAGGACGAACTGCCGCGCAGCACTTCCAGGCCCAAGGGCGCCTGATCGACCATCTGGTCGATGATCACGCGGGTTTCACCCAGGTAATCGCTGAGTTCCGGTACGGATTCGCTGAGGCTGCCAAACAGGAAGCCACGGTAGTTTTCGAAACGACCCAGGCGCGTCAAGTCGTGGGAGCCGTCGCAGTCGAAGCTGTCCGGGTAAGCGCCGGTCTTGGGGTCCTTCACTTTGAGCAACTTGCCGGCATTGCTGAAGGTCCAGCCGTGGAACGGACAAGTAAACGAGCCTTTGTTGCCTTGCTTGCGCCGGCAGAGCATGGCGCCACGGTGCGCGCAGGCGTTGACCAGGCCATGCAGGGTGCCGTGTTTATCACGAGTGATGACCACCGGTTGGCGGCCGATCCAGGTGGTGAAGTAGTCGTTGATCTCGGGCACCTGGCTTTCGTGCGCCAGGTAGATCCAACCGCCTTCGAAGATGTGTTTGATCTCCAGGGCGAACAGGTCGGGGTCGGTAAAAATGTCGCGGCGGCAGCGGAACACCCCAGTGGCGGGATCTTCCTGAACGGATTCGCCGAGTTGCCGGGCGAGGCGGTCGAGCGTGCTGATCATGGGGTAGGCCCTCGGTTGTTCTTGTATCAGGCGCCTTCACTGTAGGGGCACGCTCCACTCCTCAATATCCGTTGGCTGCAAAACGTTATCCGCCGGGCGCAGGCTGTCAGCGCTGGCGTTTCCAGGTCTGCGACGGCAATTCGCCGAAGCGTTTGCGGTAGGCCTCGGAAAAACGCCCCAAATGCACGAAACCATGATCCAGCGCCACTTCGGTCACGCTACGAGCCGAGGGCAATTGCAAGCGCGCGTGCACGCGCTCCAACTTGCGTTGACGCACGTAGTCGCGCGGCGACAGGCCGATCTGACGTTCAAACAGGGTATAGAGCGAACGCTCACTGACCTTGGCGGTGGCCATCAGTTGTTCGACGCTGATGTCTTCGGTCAGGTGTTCCTCGATGAACTGGCGCACCGCTTCGAAACCACCGCCTTGAGCCGCTTGCGGGGCAACGCGCAACACGTTGCTGGCCAACAGCGCCAAGAGTTTATTCGCCACGATGCGTTCATACAGGCCTTGTACTTCGCACTCGGCGGCGTTTTCAGCCTCATGGCAGATCAGCCCCAATAGTTGTAGGAACCCACTCATCTCACTCAGCGCATGTCGCGCCGTGGCGAAACGGATGCCCTGTTGCGGCAGCGTCCAGCGCTGTTCCAGGCAGGCGTTCTCCAGCAGGCGCACCGGCAACTTGATGATGAATTTCTCGCAGTCGGCGGAATAGGTCAGGTCCACCGGGTCATCCGGGTTGATCAGCAGGATCTCACCGGGTTGGAAGACCTGCTCTACGCCACGGGCATTGGAGCGACAGTGACCGCTCAGCAGGATTTGCAGGTGATAGATGGTTTGCAGCGCATCCGACGTCACTCGCACCGGCGCACCGTAGCTGATCCGGCACAGGTCCAGGCTGGAAAAGGTGCGGTGGCTGATGCTCGCCTGTGGCCGCCCACGAGGTGGCAGGCGAATACAGTGGCTGCCGACATGCTGGTTGACGTAATCGGAGACCGCATAGGCATCGGCACGTTGGAAAATCTGGCTGCGCTCACTCAATAGCACGGTCATGGTTGCGCCTCTTTTATAGTTATAGGGTTCAGGCTGTCGCTTGGCGGTGCAAGGCGTCCAATATGGATAAGGTCTCAATGAATACTCAGCGGGTATGGAACCCACGCAAACCGCCTTCTACCGCGCTACTGACGGGCGCTGGATCTTCAGTTTGATTTATTCCGAAACAATCTTAAGGTGTCCTGCACGGGCCAGACCCTGAGCGGCGCAATCAGGTTCCTTACCGTTACGGCAAAAGACTTTTGCCATTAATCTCATTGATAGCCTGCTAACGAAACCCCCATGCTAGAGGGCTAATCCCGCGCTTATATCATTCCGAATGATAGTTACCTTTGCTTCATTCGATTCGTGACATAGCACATCGCCGCGCATGATCCGCCCATCTCAAATACATTGGCGGATGCACCTCATGGAACAGTCACTCAAACACTTGCGCTTCCCCCTGGCGATTCTGGCCGTGGTGGTGATGAGCGCGTGCGGCAAGACCCCGGACCAAGCGGCCGCCATGCCAGCGGCCAAAGTCAGCGTGGCCAAGGTGCTGGAGCAACCGGTCAACGAGTGGGATGAATTCACTGGTCGTCTGGAAGCCCCGGAAACCGTGCAGATTCGTCCGCGCGTGTCTGGCCAGATTGACCAAGTCGCTTTCACCGAAGGCGCATTGGTCAAGAAAGGCGACCTGCTGTTCCAGATCGACCCACGGCCGTTCCAGGCTGAAGTGCGTCGCCTCGAAGCCCAGCTGCAACAAACCCGCGCCGCGGCCACCCGCAGCGATAACGAAGCTCAACGCGGTGAACGCCTGCGCCAGAGCAATGCGATTTCCGCCGAACTGGCCGACTCGCGCACCACCGCCGCCCAGGAAGCCCGCGCCGCTGTCGCCGGAATCCAGGCGCAGTTGGACCTGGCCAAGCTGAACCTGAGCTTCACCCGCGTCACGTCGCCGATCAGCGGCCGTGTCAGCCGTGCCGAAATCACGGCCGGCAACCTGGTGACCGCCGATGTCACCGCGCTGACCAGCGTGGTCTCGACCGACAAGGTCTACGCCTACTTCGATGCCGATGAGCGCGTGTTCCTCAAGTACACCGAACTGGCTCGCCAAGGCCGTCGCGGTGCGACCACCCCGGTGTACCTGGGCCTGTCCAACGAAACCGGTAACCCGCACCTGGGCCAGATGAACTTCGTCGACAACCAGGTCAACCCGGCCACCGGCACCATCCGGGGTCGCGCCGTGTTCGATAACAGCAAGGGCGAATACACCCCTGGCCTGTACGCCCGCCTGAAGCTGGTCGGCAGCGGCACCTACTCCGCCGTGCTGATCAACGACGAAGCCGTCGGCACCGACCTCGGCAAGAAGTTCGTGCTGGTGATGGAAGGCGACAAGCCGGCGTATCGCTCGGTAGAACTGGGGCCGAAAATCGAAGGTTTGCGCATCGTGCGCAGTGGCCTCGATAAAGAAGACACCATCATCGTCAAGGGCCTGCAACGCGTGCGCCCAGGATCGCCGGTCGCTCCGGAAACCATTCCGATGGCCAGCAAGGAAACCCTCGCCGCCTTGGCCCAACAACGACAAGCGCTTGAAGCCAGCAACCTGGAACAAGTGGCGCCGGATAAAGCCGCGCCCAAACTTGCCAGCGCTGCGACTCCACGCGGTTAAGGGATACGACTCAAGATGAATTTTTCCAAGTTCTTCATTTCGCGGCCGATCTTCGCAGCAGTGCTTTCGCTGCTGATCCTGATCGCCGGCGCGATCTCGCTGTTCCAACTGCCGATCAGCGAATACCCGGAAGTGGTGCCGCCGACCGTCGTGGTCCGTGCCAACTTCCCGGGCGCCAACCCCAAAGTCATCGGTGAAACCGTGGCCGCTCCGCTTGAGCAGGCGATCACCGGCGTCGAGAACATGCTGTACATGTCCTCGCAGTCGACCGCCGACGGCAAGCTGACCCTGACCATCACCTTCGCCCTGGGCACCGACCTGGACAATGCGCAGGTGCAAGTGCAAAACCGCGTGACCCGGACTCAGCCGAAACTGCCTGAAGAAGTGACGCGCATCGGTATCACCGTGGACAAGGCCTCCCCCGACCTGACCATGGTGGTGCACTTGACCTCCCCGGATCAGCGCTACGACATGCTCTACCTGTCCAACTACGCCTTGCTTAACGTGAAGGATGAGCTGGCGCGTCTGGGCGGTGTGGGCGACGTGCAACTGTTCGGCATGGGCGACTACTCCCTGCGTGTATGGCTGGACCCGAACAAGACCGCTTCGCGCAACCTGACGGCCACTGATGTGGTGACGGCAATCCGTGAGCAAAACCGTCAAGTGGCCGCCGGTGCCTTGGGTGCACAACCTGCACCGACCGCCACCGCGTTCCAGTTGTCGGTGAACACCCAAGGTCGCCTGGTGACCGAGGAAGAGTTCGAGAACATCATTATTCGCTCGGGCGATAACGGTGAAATCACCCGCCTCAAAGACATCGCACGGGTGGAGCTGGGCTCCAGCCAATACGCCCTGCGCTCGTTGCTGAACAACCAGCCGGCCGTGGCGATCCCGATCTTCCAGCGGCCTGGCTCCAACGCGATCGAGATCTCCAACGAAGTGCGCGGCAAGATGGAAGAGCTGAAAAAGAGCTTCCCGCAAGGCATGGACTACAGCATCGTCTATGACCCGACCATCTTCGTGCGTGGCTCCATCGAGGCAGTGGTGCATACGCTGTTCGAAGCTCTGATCCTGGTTGTGTTGGTGGTGATCCTGTTCCTGCAGACCTGGCGCGCCTCGATCATTCCGTTGGTGGCGGTGCCGGTATCGTTGATCGGTACGTTTGCGGTGATGCACCTGTTCGGCTTTTCGCTCAACGCGCTATCGCTGTTCGGCCTGGTACTGGCCATCGGTATCGTGGTGGACGATGCCATCGTGGTGGTGGAGAACGTCGAGCGGAACATCGAGCTGGGCCTGGAACCGTTCCCGGCCACTGAAAAAGCCATGAGCGAAGTGACTGGCCCGATCATCGCCACCGCGTTGGTGCTGTGTGCGGTGTTCGTTCCAGCCGCCTTCATCAGTGGCTTGACCGGGCAGTTCTATAAGCAGTTCGCCTTGACCATTGCGATTTCGACAGTGATCTCGGCCTTCAACTCGCTGACCTTGTCCCCTGCCCTCGCCGCTGTGTTGCTCAAAGGCCACAACGCGCCGAAGGATGCGTTCTCCAAGTTCCTCGACAAGCTGCTGGGCGGCTGGCTGTTCAAACCGTTCAACCGCTTCTTCGACAAGGCCAGCCATGGCTACGTCGGTACCGTTCGCCGCGTGATCCGTGGCAGTGGTATCGCGCTGTTCCTGTACGCCGGCCTGATGGTCCTGACCTGGCTGGGCTTTGCCCACACACCCACCGGTTTCGTACCTGCCCAGGACAAGCAATACCTGGTGGCCTTCGCTCAATTGCCGGATGCCGCGAGCCTGGACCGTACCGAAGACGTGATCAAGCGCATGTCCGACATCGCGCTGAAACAACCGGGCGTGGAAAGCGCCGTAGCGTTCCCGGGCCTGTCGATCAACGGTTTCACCAACAGCCCGAACAGCGGCATCGTGTTCGTGACCTTGAAACCGTTCGACGAGCGTAAAGACCCGAGCATGTCCGCCGGCGCGATTGCCGGTGCCCTGAACGGCAAGTACAGCAGCATCCAGGAAGCCTACATGGCGATCTTCCCACCGCCGCCGGTACAGGGCCTGGGTACGATTGGTGGTTTCCGCCTGCAGATCGAAGACAGGGGCAACCTGGGTTACGACGAGCTGTACAAAGAAGTGCAGAACATCATCACCAAGAGCCGCACCACGCCGGAGCTGTTCGGCCTGTTCACCAGCTACACGGTCAACGTGCCCCAGGTCGATGCCGCCATCGACCGCGAAAAGGCCAAGACCCACGGCGTGGCGATCAGCGACATCTTCGACACCCTGCAGATCTACCTGGGCTCGTTGTATGCCAACGACTTCAACCGCTTCGGCCGGACCTACCAGGTCAACGTGCAGGCTGAGCAGCAGTTCCGCCTGGATGAAGACCAGATCGGCCAGCTGAAAGTGCGCAACAACAAAGGCGAGATGATCCCGCTGGCGACCTTCATCAAGGTCAGCGATACCTCGGGTCCGGACCGCGTGATGCACTACAACGGTTTCATCACCGCAGAAATCAACGGCAACGCTGCACCGGGCTACAGTTCGGGCCAGGCTGAAGCGGCGATCGAGAAACTGCTGAAAGAAGAACTGCCCAACGGCATGACCTACGAGTGGACCGACCTGACCTATCAGCAAATCCTCTCGGGTAATACCGCGCTGTTCGTGTTCCCGCTCTGCGTACTGCTGGCGTTCCTGGTACTGGCCGCCCAATACGAAAGCTGGAGCCTGCCATTGGCGGTGATCCTGATCGTACCGATGACCCTGCTGTCGGCCATTACCGGGGTGATCATCTCGGGCGGCGACAACAACATCTTCACCCAGATCGGCTTGATCGTACTGGTGGGCCTGGCGTGTAAGAACGCGATTCTGATCGTCGAGTTCGCCAAGGACAAACAGGCAGAAGGCCTCGACCCGCTCGCTGCGGTACTGGAAGCCTGCCGTCTGCGTCTGCGGCCGATCCTGATGACCTCGTTCGCCTTCATCATGGGTGTGGTGCCACTGGTGCTGTCCAGCGGTGCCGGTGCCGAGATGCGTCATGCCATGGGCGTGGCGGTGTTCTCCGGGATGATCGGTGTGACCTTCTTCGGTCTATTGCTGACGCCAGTGTTCTATGTACTGATCCGTCGCTATGTGGAGCGCCAAGAGGCACGCAAAGCGGCCAAGGCCTTGAAGCTGGAGACACAGCAATGAGTGTGAAAGTATTCCTGCCGAGCTTGCTGGTACTGGCGCTGAGCGCCTGTGCCGTAGGCCCGGACTACAAAGCCCAGACCCCGGAGGCGGCCAATATCACGGCCGCTGCCGATGCCAAAACGTATGACCACGCCAAGTTCGAAGGCATCTGGTGGCAGCAGTTCGAGGACCCGACCCTCAACCAGTTGGTGACCCAATCGCTGCAAGGCAACCGTGATTTGCGCGTCGCTTTTGCCCGTCTGCGGGCGGCCCGCGCGATTCGCGATGACGCCAGCAATGACGCCATGCCGACCATCACCAGCCGGGTCAGCAGTGACCAGGGCAAAGGCCAGATTCCGGGCCAGACCACCCGTCGCGTCAAGACCGAGCGTTACGACCTCGGCCTGGACATGGCCTGGGAACTGGACCTGTTCGGTCGCATCCAGCGCAACCTGGAAGCCACCGACGCCGACCAGCAGGCCGCCGAGGCTGACTTGTACCAGCTGCAAGTCACCCTGATTGCCGAACTGGTGGATGCCTACGGTCAATTGCGTGGTGCGCAACTGCGTGAACGCATTGCCTTGGACAACCTGAAGAACCAGCAGGAATCGCGCACCATCACGGTCAGCCTGCGGGATGCCGGTGTGGGCGACCAACTTGACGTGGAGCGTGCTGACGCACGCCTCGCGGCCGTCGAAGCCAGCGTGCCGCAACTGCAGGCCGAGCAAGTGCGCGAGCGTAACCGCATCGCCACCCTCCTCGGCCAGCGTCCCGACAAGCTGACCGTCGACCTGGGCCCGAAAGACCTGCCGGCGATTGCCAAGGCGTTGCCGATTGGCGATCCAGGACAACTGCTGCAACGTCGGCCGGACATCCTCAGCGCCGAACGCAAACTGGCTGCCGCCACCGCGCGTATCGGCGTGGCCAAGGCCGACCTGTTCCCACGGGTCAGCCTCAGCGGCTTCCTCGGCTTCACCGCCGGGCGTGGCTCGCAGATCGGCTCGTCCGCCGCGAATGCCTGGGCCCTGGGCCCAAGCATCACCTGGGCAGCCTTCGACCTGGGCAGCGTGCGCGCCCGTTTGCGCGGCGCCGATGCCGAAGCGGATGGCGCCCTGGCGACCTACGAGCAACAAGTGTTGTTGGCCCTGGAAGAGTCCGAGAACGCCTTCAGCGACTACGGCAAGCGTCAGCAACGCTTGGTTTCGCTGATCCGCCAAAGCGAATCCAGCCGCGCCGCCGCCGACCTGGCCGCGATCCGCTACCGCGAAGGCACCGTGGACTTCCTGGTATTGCTCGACGCGCAACGTGAGCGCCTGGCCGCCGAAGACTCCCAGGCCCAGGCCGAAGTGGATTTGTATCGCGGCATCGTCGCGATCTACAAAGCGTTGGGCGGTGGCTGGCAGCCGGATACGGTGGTCGCCAGCGCCAAGTGATGTGAAGAGCTCCTTTGGTTGGTCGCATCCAGCCAATTTTTTGCCCCGTGGTCCATTCGGTCACGGGGTTTTTTTTGCGCTTTATTATTTCAAGGGTTCCATTCAGGAAATTGCCTTCACATCACTCAGCAATATCTGTCGGATGTTTCTGAAATGTTTTAGAGAGCTAAAGCCCAACCACAGCACGTCGATAATGAGATACAACTCTCAATGCAGGAGTGCGACGACCATGAGCATGATAATTTCTAATACTGCGACAACTTTGTCCAAGCAGACGGATGCCTATACGATCAAGAATCCGAGCAAAGTGACCAACGAATTTACAATCACTGATGAATTCAAAGCGGCAGAGGCCTTAAGGCTCAAAAGCCAAGAAACAATCAATGAACTCAAGGAATTCCTGAAAGACTATGATATGACGTCAATCAGCAGTGAAGATCTGAGGCGGGTAGGAGGAAAACTTTATTACAACAACTTGATCGACAGGGATGCTTTCTATCTTTTCATACTGGGAGATGGTGCAAACGACGTCCACGGCAAGCCCACGAAAACAGATGTAAAGTTTAATGCCATTGCACTCTTTAATGAGCGATTGGAAGATCACATAGCCTATTTCAAATCTGATCGGTATTCCAAGCCGGAGCACGTTGCCTACATCCTGGGTGGAATGAGGGGCGCCAACCAGGCGATCAATGCGCTCGCTTACCTCTCCAACGCCACAATCAGCACTTTGTCGATAGACGAACATGCGTGATCAGCGCCTGAGGGAAAAAGTGTGCCTGAAAAAAGGCACACTCACACCCCCTCTGCTTATCGACCGTACCTGACATTGCCCGAGTACGCTTTTGACGCGGCTTCCGTGTTCTCCAACCGCACTCGATACGTACCATATGAACCCACATAGGAAACACTGCTGCCGATACTGGTCGCGACTTTACTCCATCCACCACCAGACTCTCGCTCGATTGAAATCATTGGGGCCCTCCCTGCTCCACCGGGGGAAACCAACGCATCAATATTGGCTCCGGAACAACCATTAGAGGACGTGATGGTGAACGGCCCATGAGCGGTTTCTTCAATACCGGGTGCGATGACCCCGCTAAAACTCTCAGAAACATTCAAACATAACGCCGACGCTTGAAACGAAACGCCCATCAACACAGCAACTGGCAATGCAATAAGACCTTTCATAAATTCACCTTCATAAATCAATGATCAGGACATCAGCATGCAATGCGTAGAGCAACGCAATCACCACACCTCAATCTCTTATAGACTTCGCATCGCTATGCCATAAGTGGTAATCAGCGAATATCGATAAGTACCACACAAGCATTTGTGCACGAATTATCGACTAAGGTAAGGCATCCACGTCCTAAACATTTGCGGGAAAGGTCTTCGGACGTTTATCAAGGAAGAAAGCACTATTTATTGAGCATCTAACACGCACAACTAAACCTGCGCCACTTCATTCAAAATCAAACTCCGATAATGCCCCGGATTCGACCCACTCCACTTACGAAACGCCTTGTAAAACGAACTCGTATCAGCAAACCCCAACCGCCCCGCAATCTCGGCAAAACTGATCTGCGGTTCCGCCAACCACACAATCGCCAATTCCTTACGCACGCTGTCCTTGAGCCCCTGATAGGTCTGCCCTTCTTCTGCCAGGCGACGGCGCAAGGTTGAGGCGGAAATGCACAGGCTGACCGCGAGGCCTTCGGTTTCCGGCCAGGTATCGGGGGGCAATTGGCGCAGGTCGTGCTTGATGCGGGTGGCGAGGCTGTCGGGGTCGCGGTACTTGACCAGGATATTGGCCGGTGCGTGGGCCAGGAAACGCTTGAGTTCTTCCGGGGTGCGCTTGATCGGCAGGTCCAGGCAGTCGGCGGAGAAGATCATGCGTGTGCGGGGTCGGTCGAAACGCAGGTTGTCGGAGAACATCACCTGGTAGTCGTCGCAGAAGTGCGGCTTTGCGCAGCGCAGCTCAATCGCCAGGATTGGAATACGGCGTCCTGCCAGCCAACAGGCCACGCCGTGGACGATCATCCAGTAAGTGAAGTAGGCGAAGGCTCGATTGGGTTCAGTCTCTGGCTCGACCAGCACGATCTCCGCCAGGCTTTGTTGACGCACCAACTCAGCGGGCAGTCGCTCCAACATCAGTGACAGGAACCCCAGCCCGGTCTCCAAGGCAGTGGCAAGCGTTGGCTGCGCCATTGCAGCACGGCAGAGAAACGCCAGGCTGCCGGACCTCAGCTTGCGCGGGTCCATCCCGAAGAACTCATCGTCGGTGCGCCGTGCCAGAAGACGCCACAGCCGTGCGTAGGTGGTGGCCGAAACCCGTGCGGCAGGCTCGGCCAGCCACTGCGGGTCAATGCCGGCTTTATGCAGCACGTCGGCACGGGCCACATCGCCGTCGCAGCTTTGCAACAAGGCTTCACGCACAAGATGAATAGAGATGGTGTCTTTTTCCGACATGGTGGACCGCGTATCCAGAGCTGCGCAAAGAATGGCACGCATCATAAGGGTGGACGCGCATTGCCACCACCGTTCAGCCACTGTTCAGCAAACGTCAAGAATTGTTGTTTAGCAATGAGTATCATTATGTTACAACTTAGCACCCTATCTAGTTGTGACGCGGTGCCGAATGCTCGTTCCTTTCCTCATCATGCTGCGCGAAGGCATTGAAGCCGCATTGATCGTTGGCATTATCGCCAGCTACCTGCAACAGACCGGCCGTGGCCAGTGGATGCCCGCCGTGTGGATCGGTGTATTTCTCGCCGCCGCACTGGCCCTGCTGGTCGGCGGCGGCCTGGAACTGGTCAGCGCCGAATTCCCGCAAAAGCAGCAGGAACTGTTCGAAGGCATCGTCGGCCTGGTCGCCGTAGGTATCCTCAGTTCCATGGTGTTCTGGATGCGCAAGGTGGCGCGCTCCATCAAGCATTCCCTGCACGAATCCCTCGATCACGCGCTGGCCGGTTCCAAACACCAGGTCACCGCGCTGATTCTCATGGTGTTTTTCGCCGTGGCCCGCGAAGGCCTGGAAACCGTATTCTTCCTGCTGGCCGTGTTCCAACAAAGCGAAGGCCCAGGCGCGCCGATTGGCGCCCTGCTCGGTCTGATCCTGGCGATTATCGTCGGTTTCCTGATTTACACCGGCAGCATGCGCCTGAACCTGGGCGCGTTTTTCCGCTGGACCGGCCTGTTTATCCTCGTCGTGGCCGCCGGCATCCTCGCCAATTCAGTGCAAGCCCTGCACGAAGCGGGCGTATGGAATCACTTGCAAACCGTGCTGTTCGACTTCAGCGCTGCACTGCCCATGGACAGCCCGTTGGGCTCGGTACTGGCCGGCATGTTCGGCTACCAGGAAGCGCCGACCATCAGCACCCTCGGCGCCTACCTGATTTACCTGGTGGTGGCGCTGGTGATGTTCTTCCTGCCCGCCGCACCGTCCAAGCCTGCCGCCTCGCCCTCTTCCGTTTCCAGCCAGTAAGGACCGCCTCTTGTCCAAGCCTACTCCTCAACCCTCCTCGCCACCCCGCGCCCTGCGCTGGGCCGTGGCGGGTTCGGTGGTCGTGATGATCGCCGCCGGAGGCCTGTTCTATTACGCCTCGCAACTGGCGGCCAGCAAGCGCCAGACCAACCACAATGAAATCGCCGTGACCATCCATGGCCACGCCTGCGAACCGAATGAACTGACGGTGCCCGCCGGCCGCGCCAGCTTTCGCATCATCAACCGGTCCGACCGTGCGGTGGAATGGGAAATCCTCGACGGCGTGCTGGTGGTCGAAGAGCGCGAAAACATCGCCCCCGGCCTGACCCAGGTGATCAACGCCAACCTGCTGCCCGGCGACTACGCGATCACCTGCGGCCTGCTGAGCAACCCGCGCGGCACCTTGCACGTAACGCCGACCGCCGAGTCCGACGCGCAAGCCAAGGCCAAGCCGTCGATGGTGGCGTTTATCGGGCCGCTGTCGGAGTTCCGCGTGTACCTGAGCAGCCAAGGCAGCGCCTTGGTCAAGGCCGTCACCGCCTTGCAACAGGCCGTCGACGCCGGCGACCTGGCCCAGGCTCAAGCGCTCTATGTTCCAGCGCGCGAGGCTTACCAACGACTGGCTCCCGCGTCGCAACGCCTGGCCGAGTTGGACAACGCGATCAACGCCCGCGCCGACTACTTTGAAAAGCGCGAGCAGGATCCAGCCTTCAGCGGCTTCCACCGCCTGGAATATAGCCTGTTCCAGCAACACACCCTCGACGGCCTGGCGCCGGTTGCCCAACGCCTGCTGACCGACGTCACCACGCTCAAGCAACAATTGCTCGCCCAGTCGCTGCCGCCGGAGCAACTGGTGAGCATTGTGGTGCGCAACCTCAACAGCCTGGCCGATGTACGAGCCATCAGCGGTGAAGAGGAGCGCTACAGCCACGTCGACCTGAATGGTTTCGCCGCCAACCTGGAAGCTGCCCACAAGGTTGTCGACCTGATGCGCCCACTGCTGACCAAGTCTGCCGCCGACCTGCTGCCTAAGGTCGACAGTGCTCTCACGGCCTTCGACAGCCAACTCAACGAATTGAAAGTCGACGGCCAATACCGCCGCTACGACAGCGTAACCGCCGATCAGCGCAAGCAGATCGCCGACAAGGCCAAGGCTCTGGCCGCTGCACTCGATGGAATCGACCCCGCCCTTGGCCTCTCCGGCCTGCAGTGAAGACGACCGCACACATGAGTGATTCAGAACAATTTGACCTTACTCGCCGCCGTGTCCTGCTGGGCATGGCCGCCACCGGCGCCGCCATTGCCGGTAGCACCCTGACCTGCCCGGCCATGGCCGCCGAGCAAGTCACCACCGCGCCACGCAGCGACAAGACCCAGGACCACCACGATTTCTTCGGCAAGCACCAGAGCGGCATCGTCACCCCGCGCCCGGCGTGCGGCATGCTTGTGGCGTTCGATGTATTGGCCAGTGATCGTGAGGACTTGGAGCGGCTGTTCCGTACCTTGAACGAACGCATCAGCTTCCTGATGACCGGCGGCACCGTGCCGCAAGTCGACCCGAAACTGCCGCCGACCGACTCCGGAATCCTCGGCCCAGTGGTCACGCCGGACAACCTGACCATCACCGTATCGGTCGGCGAGTCCCTGTTCGATGAGCGCTTCGGCCTCAGCGCCGTCAAGCCCAAGCGCCTGAGCCGCATGGTGGGTTTCCCCAACGATGCGCTGGAACCGGCGCAGTGCCACGGCGACCTGAGCCTGCAATTCAGCTCCAACACGCCGGACACCAATATCCACGCCCTGCGCGACATCGTGAAAAACCTGCCCGACTTGCTGCTGGTGCGCTGGAAGCAGGAAGGCAGCGTGCCACCCCAGGCGCCGAGCAAAGCCGGCGAGCCTGCGCAGAGCGCACGTAACTTCCTGGGTTTCCGTGACGGTTCGGCCAACCCGAACTCCAACGATGCCAAAGCCATGGACCAGATTGTCTGGGTGCAACCCGGCAGCGACGAACCGGCCTGGGCGGCCAACGGCAGCTATCAGGCGGTGCGCATCATCCGCAACTTCGTCGAGCGTTGGGACCGTACCCCACTGCAAGAACAGGAAAGCATCATCGGCCGCATCAAGCCGACCGGCGCGCCCATGGACGGCGACAAAGAAACCCAAGTGCCCGACTACAGCAAGGACCCGGAAGGCAAAGTGACCAAGCTCGATGCCCACATCCGCCTGGCCAACCCGCGCACCCCGCAGACTCAGGCCAACCTGATCCTGCGCCGGCCGTTCAACTACTCCAACGGCGTCAACAAAAACGGTCAGCTGGACATGGGGCTGTTGTTCATCTGCTACCAGGCTGACCTGGAGAAAGGCTTTATCAGCGTGCAAACCCGGCTCAACGGCGAGCCCCTGGAGGAATACCTCAAACCAGTCGGCGGCGGGTACTTCTTCACCTTGCCGGGAGTCACCGGGCCCAAGGATTTCATCGGCCGCACGCTGCTGGCTGCAACGCACCCTCAAACCACTGCCCATACCTAAAACAAACCCAGAGCGGAAATCGTCCCATGAAAAAGTCGTCTATCGCGTTGTCGTTGTTGCTGACCCTTTCGCCGCTGGCAGCCTTCGCCGCTACCGCGCCGCTGGACCTGGTAGGGCCGGTGTCGGACTACAAGATCTACGTCACCGAAGAAATCGGCGAGCTGGTCACCCAGACCCAAGCCTTCACCGACGCCATCAACAAGGGCGACCTGGCCACAGCCAAGAAGCTCTACGCGCCGACCCGCGTGCACTATGAGTCCATCGAGCCAATCGCCGAGCTGTTCAGCGACCTCGATGCGTCCATCGATTCGCGCGTCGACGACCACGAAAAAGGCGTGACCGCCGAAGACTTCACCGGCTTCCACCGTATCGAATACGCGCTGTTCTCGCAGAACACCACCAAGGGCCTGGAAGCGTTGACCGCCAAGCTCAACACCGACGTCAATGACCTCAAGACCCGCGTCGACGGCCTCACCTTCCCACCGGAGAAAGTCGTCGGCGGTGCCGCAGCCTTGCTCGAAGAAGTCGCCGCCACCAAGATCTCCGGCGAAGAAGACCGCTACAGCCACACCGACCTGTATGACTTCCAGGGCAACATCGACGGCGCGAAGAAAATCGTCGACCTGTTCCGTGGCCAGATCGAGAAACAAGACAAGGCCTTCCTGACCAAGGTCGACAAGAACTTCGCCACCGTGGACAAGATCCTGGCCAAGTACAAGACCAAGGACGGTGGTTTCGAGACCTACGACAAGGTCAAGGAAAACGACCGCAAGGCTCTGGTGGGCCCGGTCAACACCCTGGCGGAAGACCTGTCTACCTTGCGCGGCAAGCTGGGCTTGAACTAAGCGACAAAAAAAGACCCCGCGCCTGTTGAAGGCGCCGGGTCTTTTTTTTGCCCGCAGGTTTACAGGATGCGGTACAGCAATCGTTCGATCCGCACACGGCTGACACGGCGCAGGAACTTGCCGACTGCCTCCGGGTAGTCCGGCAGCGTTTGCAGGTCCTGATAACGCTCGATCCGCGTGGTGTGCTGGAAAATCTGCGCCAGCTCGGTACGTCGCGGCGCCAGCCATTCACTTTTGGGATCATCGATCAACAAGGCGTTTTCCAGGTCGAGGCGGAACGCGCGCGGGTTGAGGTTGTTGCCGGTGAGCAAAGTGTAGCGCTGGTCGACCCACATGCCCTTGAGGTGGTAAGTGTTATCGCCGTCACGCCACAGGTGCAGGTTCAACTGGCCGCTGTCGATCATCGGCTGATGGCGTTTGGCAAAGCGGCGCAGGCTGATTTCGTAGAGGTAAGGCAGCGCCGCAATGACCTTGAACGGCTCGCTGGGCGGGATGTAGAAGTCGTTGGCGGTCTTGTCGCCGACGACGATGTCGATCTTCACCCCGCGCGCCAGGGCGCGGTTGATTTCGCGGGTCACCGGTAGCGGCAGGTTGAAGTACGGGGTGCAGATGGTCAGCTGATGCTGGGCGCTGGCGATCAGTTCGAGAATCACCCGGTTCAGGGGGTTGTTCTTGCCGACCCCGAGCAAAGGGCTGACTGACAGGTGACCATTGGGCAGTTGCCCGGCCGTGGTGTCGTAAGCCGCGTGCTTCAGGCGGCTGCGCAGATCGCCGATGTCATTGCGCAGGCTGCGGGTGGTGGGCGGGTTGGGCAGGTCCAGGCGATTGACCGCCTTGGACGCCACCAGGCCGTGCTCCACCAGATGCTGCATGGAATCGGCAAGCGCTTTGTTGTGAATCAAGTGGTAGCGGTCAAAGCGGTACTTGTCGAACTTGTGCAGGTACACGTTGTTCAGGCTGGCGCCGCTGTACAGCACCGTGTCGTCGATCACAAAGCCCTTGAGGTGCAGCACACCAAACAACTCGCGGGTTTGCACCGGCACGCCGTACACCGGCACTTCGCTGCTGTGGCTTTGAGTCATGGCCTGGTACCAGGCACTGTTGCCCGGTTGTTTGCCGGCGCCGATCAAACCACGCTGGGCGCGCAACCAGTCGACCACCACCACGATGTCCAACGCCGGGCGTGCAGCCTTGGCGGCGTGCAGGGCGTCGTAGATTTCCTGCCCCGCTTCGTCCTGCTGCAAGTACAGCGCGACGATATAGATGCGCCGGGTGGCCTGGGCAATTTTCTCCAGCAGGCAGCGACGATAAGCGTCGGCGCCGGACAGCACCTCAAGGGCATCGGGAGTGAGGGGGAAACCGCGCAGTTTGGGCAACAGGGAGCGTTTGAAGAACGACGGCATAAGGCTCGCAATGGGTCGAATCCGAAGAGGCCCCGAGCTTACACCATGGGGGTGCTCAGGTCTCGCTGCGGCGCATGGAAAAATTTTAATTGACCAAGAAGAACGATCGTTCTACTGTTCGAAGCATGAACGACATGACCAGTAATGAAACCCGCGACATTATCCTCGACGTCACAGAAAAGTTGATCTATCGCCATGGCATAGCCGCCACCGGCATGGACTTCCTGGTGAAAACTGCCGGCGTCTCGAGAAAAAGTATCTACCGCTACTTTGCCAATAAAGACGAGTTGGTGATGGCCGCGCTGCAACGTCGCGATGAGCGCTGGATGCAGTGGCTGCGCACTGAAGTGGAACGTCGCGAAGACACCGGAGAACGCCTGCTGGCGCTGTTCAGCGCGCTCAAGGACTGGTTCGGCACGGCTGACTTCCGGGGCTGCGCGTTCATCAACACCAGTGGTGAAACCGGTGACCCGCAAGACCCGGTACGCCTGTTGGCCAAGGCGCATAAACAGAAACTGTTCGAGTACGCACTTGAACTGTGTCAAGCACATGGCACCCCCGACCCCGAACGGCAGGCCGCGCAACTGCTGATCCTGATCGATGGCGCCATTACCGTTGCCCTGGTGATGGGCGATTCAACGGCTGCCGATAATGCGCAATGCATGGCGCGAACGTTATTGGGACTTTGAACCCGCCAGCAGGCGCAACTTCCGATAAAACCTTATTCATTGAGGAATTGCCAATGTCATCGACTGTAGAAACACGTCCGCCCCTGCCGCCGTTCACCCGCGCGTCGGCCATCGAAAAAGTCCGCCTGGCCGAAGACGGCTGGAACTCCCGTGATCCGCAGCGGGTGTCCCTGGCCTACACGCTGGACACACAGTGGCGTAACCGTGCCGAATTTGCGCATAACCGCGAAGAAGCCAAAGGTTTCCTCACGCGCAAATGGGCCAAGGAACTGGACTACCGCCTGATCAAGGAGTTGTGGGCATTCACCGATAACCGCATCGCGGTGCGTTATGCCTATGAGTGGCACGACGATTCGGGCAACTGGTTCCGCTCCTACGGCAACGAAAACTGGGAATTCGACGAGAACGGCCTGATGGCCAATCGTTTTGCCTGCATCAACGATCTGCCGATCAAGGAAAGCGAACGCAAGTTCCACTGGCCGCTGGGCCGACGCCCGGATGATCATCCGGGGTTGTCCGATTTGGGGTTGTAAAACAGGTGGGGCCGGTTTGCCGGCCCCACTGCTTAATCCTGATTCAGCCCAACCCGATACAACACGCCATCATCTTCATCCGTCAGCACATACAAGAACCCGTCCGGGCCCTGCCGTACATCGCGGATCCGCGCCTTCAGGCCGCCGAGCAAACGTTCTTCGTGGATCACCTTGTCGCCATCAAACTGCAACCGGATCAACTCCTGGCTGACCAGCGCACCGATAAACACATTGTGCTGCCAGGGCTTGAAGCGATCCGCATCGTAAAACGCCATGCCACTGATACCCGGCGACTTTTCCCACACATGATGGGGCGGCACTGTGCCTTCCACCGTTTTGCCCTTGGCTTCGGGAATCGGTGTCAGGGAGTAGTTGATGCCGTGGGTGGCCAACGGCCAACCGTAATTCTTGCCGCGCTCGATGATGTTGATCTCATCACCTCCGCGCGGCCCGTGTTCGTTTTCCCAGATCGTGCCGCTCCACGGGTTGAGCGCCAGCCCTTGAGGGTTGCGCTGGCCGTAGGACCAGATCTCCGGGCGCACGCCTTGCTGGCCGACAAAGGGGTTGTCATCCGGCACGCGGCCGTCCGGGTAGATGCGCACGACCTTGCCCTGCAACTTGTCCAGGTCTTGGGCCGTCGGGCGATCGTTGTTTTCGCCCAGGGTCACGAACAGGTAGCCATCGCGGTCGAACGCCAGGCGCGAGCCGAAGTGGTTACCGGTCGACAACTTGGGCTCCTGGCGCAGGATCACCTTGAAGTCGGTCAAGCCACTCAGATCTGCCGCCAGACGCCCACGGCCCACGGCTGTGCCAGCGGTACCGCCTTTGCCGCCGCCTTCCGCGTAGGAAAGGTACACCATGCGGTCCTCCTTGAAGTCCGGCGACAACACCACATCCAGCAAACCGCCCTGCCCTTTGGCCCAAACTTGCGGCACGCCCTTGAGTGGCGCGGACAGCTTGCCGTCGGGGCTGACAAAGCGCAGGTGACCAGGGCGTTCCGTCACCAGAAAGCCTTGCTTGTCCGGCAAAAAGGCCACCGCCCAAGGGTGGTCCAGGCCTTTGGCGATTGGCGTCGCGGTGATGCTGCCCTGTTCGCTGGGGAACTGCTGGGCGTCAGCGGCGTGAGCGGCCGTCAACGGCAGCAGCGTGGTGGCGCAAAGGGCGACTAACAGGCTTTTGCGTAGAAACATAAGGCGAGATCCTTACCGACGATTGCCGTTGGCATCATAAGTGGGGGCTTTGGTTTCGGTGGCCGGGCGGCTGGGGGCGGCATTACGTTTGGGGTAGCTGTTGCCGATGCCGCCGTTTTCCAGGGTCGGCGTGCGTGTGGTCGGCCCGGTCTGGATACCGCGAACGGGCGGCGCATTTGGCTGGGTGCCCTGCATGCTATTGGGATTGGCCCGGTGGATCGGGCCGTTGTTGCCGTTGTTGCTGCCGGGCAGGTTTTGCGCCTGGGCCACCGGGATAAGGGCCAGACCCAACAGCAGCGCTGCTACGTGACGCATACAACTGTTCATGACAAAGCCTCTCTGGGGCGAGGAGTACGTGCTTTCGATAACACGCTACGCCTTGGGTTCGGCTTTCGACACTAAATAGTTTCTCATCAGGTGTAACACGATCTGTCCGCGCATCTGCTCGGGGAAACTTTTCCCACCGCCTTCGAGTCACCAGAACACAGCCTCTTCAAAAGGAATCGCACCTATGCCACGGGCAATCTGGAAAGGCGCCATCAGCTTTGGCCTGGTGCATATCCCGGTCTCATTGGTCTCGGCCACCTCCTCTCAAGGCGTTGACTTTGACTGGCTGGACAAGCGCAGCATGGACCCGGTCGGTTACAAGCGCATCAACAAGACCACGGGCAAGGAAGTGACCAAGGACAACATCGTCAAAGGCGTTGCGTTCGAGAAAGGCCGCTACGTGGTGCTCAGCGAAGAAGAAATCCGCTCGGCCCACCCCAAATCGACCCAGACCATCGAGATCATCGCGTTTGTCGCCAGCGACCAGATCCCGTTGCAGAACATCGACACCCCCTACTTCCTCGCACCGGATAAGCGAGGCGGCAAGGTCTACGCCTTGCTAAGGGAAACCCTTAGAAAAACCCGCAAGGTCGCCCTGGCCAATGTGGTGCTGCACACCAAGCAGCACCTGGCGGCGTTGATGCCCCTGGACTCGGCGCTGGTGCTGGTGATGCTGCGCTGGCCCGCCGAAGTGCGCAGCCTGGACGAATTGGAACTGGGCAGCGACGTGACCAAACCGAGCCTGGCCAAGGGCGAGCTGGACATGGCCAAGCGCCTGGTGGACGACATGAGCGCCGACTGGCAGCCCGATGACTACCGCGACAGCTTCCAGGAAAAAATCATGGCGCTGGTGGCCAAGAAGGCCAAGGCCGGCAAGATCGAGGATGTGGAGACCAAGGACAGCGAAGAGCGCAAGTCCGCCGATGTGATCGACCTGACGGAACTGCTTAAGCGCAGCCTGGCCGGCAAACCCGCGAAGAAGCCTGCCACGAAGAAATCCACCAAGGCCTCCTGAGTCATGTCCAAGCCCCTCAGCGAATACAACCGCAAGCGCGATTTCGGGATTACCGCCGAACCGGCAGGCAGTGCGCCTGGCACTAAACGCAAAGCCTCGGCGCTGTCCTTCGTGATCCAGAAGCACGACGCACGCAACCTGCACTATGACTTTCGCCTGGAACTCGATGGCGTGTTGCTCAGTTGGGCCGTGCCCAAAGGGCCTAGCCTTGATCCCAGCCAGAAGCGCCTGGCCGTGCATGTAGAGGATCATCCGCTGAGCTACGGCGGCTTTGAAGGCAGCATTCCCGCCGGTCAGTACGGCGCCGGTGATGTCATCGTGTGGGACCGTGGCATCTGGCAGCCCCATGACGAACCCCGCAAGGCCTACGCGGCCGGCAAGCTCAAATTCACCCTGGTCGGCGAGAAGCTCTCCGGCGACTGGGCGCTGGTGCGCACGCGCTTGAAAGGCAGCGGCGACAAGCAACAATGGCTGCTGATCAAAGAAAAGGACCCGCAGGCGCGCGCGGCCGACGACTACGATATCGTCCAGGCCCAGCCGAACAGCGTGCTCAGCGATGCCTCAGTGGGAAAGCCCAAGCCTCGGGCCAAAGCCCGGAAAACCCAGCTTCCCGAGCAATTCACCCCGCAATTGGCCACCCTGGTGGATCGCGCCCCCGAAGGCGATTGGCAATACGAAATCAAATTCGACGGCTACCGCATGCTTGCACGCATTCAGGACGGCGACGTGCGCCTGTTTACCCGCAACGGGCATGACTGGACCGACCGTCTGCCGCGCCAGGTCAAGGCCTTGCAGGCTCTGAAGCTCAAGGACAGCTGGCTGGATGGCGAGGTGGTCAGCCTCAATGGCGACGGCCTGCCGGACTTCCAGGCGCTGCAAAATGCTTTTGATATCGGCCGTAGCCTCGACATCGTCTACTACGTGTTCGATGCCCCCTTTCTCAACGGCCAGGACCAACGCCTGGCGCCGGTCGAGGATCGCCGTGCCGCTCTAAAGGTCGCGCTGGCCGGTAGCCGCAGCAAATTGCTACGTTTTTCCGAGGCATTCACTGCGCACCACCGTGACATCTTTGAAAGCGCCTGCGACTTGGCCCTGGAAGGCGTGATCGGCAAGCGCCTGGGCAGTCCGTACGTCTCCAGCCGCAATGCCGACTGGATCAAACTCAAATGCCGGTTGCGCCAGGAGTTCGTGATTGTCGGCTATACCCGGCCGCAAGGCTCACGCACGGGGTTCGGCGCGTTGTTGCTGGCAGTCAATGATGAGACTGGGCTGGTGTACGCAGGCCGCGTGGGCACGGGTTTTGATCAAGCATCGCTCAAGACTATTTATGCGCAACTGACATCGTTGGAGCGCAAGACATCGCCGCTTGAGAAACCGCTGACCAGCACCCAAGCACGTGGCGTGCATTGGGTGGCGCCCACGTTGGTCGGTGAGGTGCAGTTTGCCGAGTGGACACGCGAGGGCGTGGTCCGCCAAGCCGCATTCGTCGGGCTGCGCACCGACAAGCCGGCAGCGCAGATTGTTCATGAACAACCGCGAACGGCCAAATCCATGAAGCCTGCCAAGAAGACCCGCAGTGATGTGAATATCACCCACCCAGACCGCGTGATCGACAAACAAAGCGGCACGCAAAAACAGCAACTGGCGCAGTTCTACGACAGCATCAGCCAGTGGATTCTGCCCTTTCTGCACCATCGGCCCGTGTCACTGCTGAGAGCACCCGAAGGTATCGAGGGCGAGCAATTCTTCCAGAAACACTCGGAGCACCTGGCGATACCCAACATCAAGCAGCTTGACCAAGCACTCGATCCCGGCCATGCGCGGCTGATAGAAATCGACAACGTCGGCGCGCTGATCGGTGCCGTGCAAATGGGCTCAGTGGAGTTTCACACCTGGGGCGCCACCTCTGACAAGATCGAAACACCGGACCTGTTTGTGCTCGACCTCGACCCGGACCCTGCATTGCCCTGGAAAACCATGCTGGAAGCCGCGCAACTGACCCTGTCGGTGCTGGATGAGCTGGGGCTGCAAGCGTTCGTCAAGACCAGCGGTGGCAAAGGCCTGCACCTGATCGTACCGTTGGCGCGTCGGGACGGCTGGGACACCGTCAAAGCATTCGCCAAGGCCATCGCCCAGTTCATGACCGAGCAGTTGCCGGAACGCTTTACCGCGACATCGGGGCCCAAGAACCGGGTCGGCAAGATCTTTATCGATTACCTGCGTAATGCACGGGGAGCCAGTACCGTAGCCGCGTATTCCGTGCGTGCGCGGCCGGGTTTGCCAGTGTCGGTGCCGATCAGTCGTGAGGAGTTGAAGGGGTTACGCGGTGCACAACAATGGACAGTCGCCAATCTGCAGCAACGTTTGAATGCTTTGAAAGCGGATCCCTGGGCGGGATATGCCAATCGACAGAAGATCAGCAAGAGGATGTGGGACAAACTGGGCGCCCATCCACCGAAGTGAACAGCGCCCGTGAAGCGGGCCTCAGATCAGCAGGAAAATCGCTGCCAATCCAGCAAAGATCGCCCACTTTTCCAGGTAGTAGCGCGTACGATTGCGCTTTTTCAGTTCCTTGCCACGCAGACGAATCTTGTACAGGCGTGTGAACGCGCGGTTGAGCCCACCGGTCTTGTCCCCGGCATCGTTGGGCGAGCCGGCGGCCGCCATCACGTTGCGGCTGAACCAGCGGTTGAACGCGGCGGCCCAGCGATACTTCATCGGGCGCTCAATGTCGCAGAACAGGATGATGCGGTTCTGCTGCGTGGTGTTTTCGGCGTAGTGGATGTAGGTTTCGTCAAACATCACCGGCTCACCGTCACGCCAGTAGTAGTTTTCGCCATCCACATTGATATAGCAGCCAGGATCGTTCGGAGTATCCAGGCCCAGGTGATAGCGGTATGAACCGGCATACGGATCACGATGGCGTACCAGCTTGGAGCCCGGTGGCAGCTCGGCGAACATCGCGGCCTTGATCGAACCGATGCTTTGCACCAGCTCAGTGGTGCGCGGGCACAGCTTCATCGCTGAAGGATGACTGTCGCCATACCATTTCAGGTAAAAACGCTTCCAGCCCGACTTGAAGAACGAATTGAAACCCACGTCGTTGTACTGGTCCGAACGCTTGATCTCCCCGGCACGCATTAGATTCTGCCCTTCCAGGCGGATTTCTTCCCAGTGCTCCTGGAGCGGGCTCAAGTCGGGAAAATCACTGGGCGACAGATACGGTCGGCTGGGCAGCTTGGAGAAGAGGTAGAGAAAGCAGTTGATCGGTGCCAGGAAGGTCGAATGATCACTGAGCTGGCGACCCAGCTTGTGCCGCACCCGGCCACGCAGGTGTACATACGCAATCGAGGCAACGTAGAGAACAACAATGATGAGTTTCAAGAGATTTCGTCACAAGTCAGAAGAGAACAGGCTGCTCCTGCGTGCCCACAACGGCCGAGGTTGGATAGCAGCACCTGAAATCACAATTCACACAATGGGCCCGACCGGCTGAGTGACAACCCGGCTCGTGGCCCTTTGCAGTTATTTAGCCACAGGTTGTAACTAAAAGTTAACTAAGAATTGTGAAAAGCTGTCTTGTGAATGTGTTGGGCGGGCTTGTTGTGCGGCAAGCCCGCAAAGGGTTCAGATGGACCTACGGGCGTGGCAAACGACGCTCATCGTGCACCGAAAAGGGACCGGTTTCGCGGCGTACTCGAACGAAGTGTCGGATCAGTGCCACCAATACTCCCAGCATCAGACCTGCCAGCAGGCTCAATGCAACGATCACGGATTTTTTCGGTTTGAGCGGTCCCAGCGGCTCCTGCGCCTGCCGATCGACTGTCACCAGCTTCAGCGCGCTCATATCGATGTTTAGGCCGCGCAGCCGAGCTTCTTCAGCCCAAAGGGGTTCGACGTCTTGCAGGAACATATCTTCACTCTTGCGGCTGTCGAGCACTTCCACTTCGCGGTTGACTTCAAGCATGCGCAGTTCCTTGCCTATCTCAGCAATGCGGGGGTTGGTGAAGTCGCTGTTGGTACGTCGCGTCAGCGCAGCACGTTCGGCCTCCAGTGCCTCACTGCCCATGAAGTAGAGCGGGATCTTCTGATTGGTCACCTCAGTGCGCATCACCTGGCTGGAACCCCGCAGCGCCTCGGTTCCCATCGCTGAAGGTGTGGTGGGGTTCCGGATGCCGATAGACTTGGCAATCGAGATGGCTTCGGCCAGCTCGGCCAGGCGGCTGGTACGCTGCGTTTCCATCTGCAAACGCAACGCGCCGAGTTCATCACGCAATTGCGCACGTTTGACTTTATCCGCCTCCAACAACTTGGCGATCTGCGATGCCTTGCCGGTTTCATAGTTGGCACGCGCGGCGTCGATCTTGCCCTTGATCTCGCTGAGGCGGTTATTGACGATGACCTTGAGATCAGCGCCGACTTGCTGGCGTTGCCGCGCAATGGCATAAGCCACCAACCCATTTAGAATCGCCACCCCGTCAATCCCATTGGGGTACTGCATTTCCAGACGAACGGAATTACTGTCGGCCTTCTTCGGATCCGGCAACACGAGGTTGATGGCATTGTTGTTGAACGCTTCGAAACTTTGTTCAAGACTACGCCCAGGCTGCTGGAACGCTTCAAACAGCGCGGGGTTGGCCCGAAAAAAACCTAAGCGGGTTTCGTAGGAATCCAGCTGCGCAGTGACTTTGGCCAGCGCGTCAGCCGGCGGCAGCTTGTAGACTTCGGAGCGGTTGAGGGCATCGAGCTCATTGATTGCCGCAGGCCGTAGCACGCTGCTGACCTGATAAACCCTGGGCGCAAGATACGCATAGCCTACTCCCAGAAGGCCCGCCACGATCGTGCAACCGATAACCAGTTTTTTTTGCTTCCAGATCGCGCCGAACAGTTCAAAGAGATCGATTTCATCCGAAGGTAGATATTGATGAAGCTGGGGAGTGTTGTTCAAATGTCTTACACCCTGATGAGTTGAAATTCAGTGCCCTACTACAAAGACCTGATCAACTACTGAATAAACAGGGGGCAACGTCTGGGCACACAACATCTGTGGCCTTATGCCAGCAACGAGACCACCTAACTCACTGAAACTACACCTAGCAGCAAACGGTTTCATTTCAGTTACATGGGTGTCATGACTGACAAACACCCAGAGCTTAGACGGTTCGTATCAAGACGTTACCCCGCGGCCAGGCAAAATAACGCTAATTGCCTGAAGTTATAACGAAAAATCGCATGTCAATTTAAAAAATAGGATTGTTCCTACGCGCATCTACGCAATAAATAAAAAAAGAACGCCGCATTTACGCGAGCGCCCGGCGAAAAGCCCTTCAGCAAAAGGAATTTGTATGTCATCCATTCCAGACCCGGACTTGCAAGCCCTGCAAGGTGCCTGGGAGCAAACTTCACTCGAAGACAGTGGTGTGCTCAACCCAATCGATGCCCACAGTGCGCCTGGGGCAATCACCACTATTACCGGCGACCGCTTCGAAGTGAAGACAGTCAGTGGCGAAGTGTTGCTGGCTGGCCGGTTTTACCTGGACAGCAGCACCGATCCCAAGCGCATCACCTGGATCGACGCCATCGGCGAAGACGCAGGCAAACACTTGCCCGCCAGCTATCGTCTGGAAGCAGATGAATTTGTGTTCATTGCAGCCGATGAGAATATGCCCAGACCCACTGTCTTCAGTACTGTCGCAGGTCAAACCATGCGCACTTTTATGCGACGAGCCTGATCAGCGCATCATTTTCACAAAGCGTTCACTTTCGGGTCTATAGGGTGAAGCCTACCTACTCCAGTGAATCCCTTAGCCCGCCTCTCCTCGCGGGCTTTTTTTTGCTTGGAGCACATCGACTTATTCCGCACGTTTGGTGGCGGTCAACGTAAAGCACATTGGCAGCTGCGCCGGCTGGTGCTCGTACTGGTCGTACAGCTCTTCGCGATTGGAGTGCGCATATTCCTGCAGGTGGCCTATCTGCAACTGCGCGCAGATTGCGGCAGTGACCACATCGCCCAGGGTATGCACATACCAATAGGATGTGGGTCCTGCCACCTCGCCCTGGCCTTCATAGACAATCGACTCCTGCAGCACAAACGGTTCACGCTGGAAGTAGGAACTGGCCGGCAGGAACGGGTTTGACGCCCGCGGATCGAACACCTCCAGGAATGGATGGGTTTCATACATCACCAGCGTGCCGCCGGGTTTCAAGGTGCTGGCAACGTGGCGCATGAACTGCGCCACATCCGGCATCCAGCCCAGCACGCCGATGGTCACCAGAGCGATATCGAAACGCGCCTGCAAACGTTGCGGCAATTGGTGGATATCACTTTCTATGAACTCAGGGCTGTGCGGTGAGACGTCGGCCAGTTCACGGGCCTGTTGCAGAAACGCTCGGGATTGATCCACGCCCACCACCGAACGCGCGCCCAGGCCGTACAGCGAGAGGCTTTCGCGGCCATTGTTGCAGCACAGTTGCACCACATCCTTACCGTCCACACCCACGGCTTGCAGCAAGCCGGTCAGCGTCGGGTCCAGGCAAGAAAAGCCAGCCGCGCCGACACTGTTGAGCAGCGCGTTCCAGGTGTCCGTGGTTTTGTGCAGGCTGGCGGATTGGTCCCAGGCGTCCTTGTTGCAGTCGATTGCCTGTTGAGCTGAGGGCATGTCCATTGCGTCTCCAGATATTCATAACAGCGGGGCCCAGAAAATAAGCCAAGTGCCCTCGGATTAAAACCCCGAGAAGCGGGCGAAACTTAACGCAGGGCCCACAGGTCATTAACGCAATGCGTGTTCAGCCCTTGAACGCCGCCTCCGAAGACCTCGCCGTGGCCAAACACTCCGACCTGCGTAATGCCTTGTCCCTGGACAGCCTGAATTTCTTCCTGGCGGATGTGCGCGACGGCCTCGGCCCTTACCTGGCCATTTATTTGCTGGCCGTGCACAAATGGGACCCGGCCAGCATCGGCGTGGTCATGACGCTGGCAGGCATCGCCGCCCTACTCACCCAAGGCCCAGCGGGTGCTCTGATCGACCGCACCCGCAGCAAACGCGCAGTGGTGGCGCTGGCCGCCATCGTGGTGACCGGCAGTTGCCTGCTGCTGCCCTTTGTCAGTTCCTTCAGCCTGGTGGCGTTGACCCAGGCCGCCAGTGCTGTCGCCGCGTCCGTATTCGCGCCCGCCATCAGCGCAATCTCGCTGGGCATCACCGGGCCACGCGCGTTCACCCGCCGTACGGGGCGCAACGAAACCTTCAACCACGCCGGTAATGCCGTCGCGGCCCTGCTGGCCGGTGGCTTGGCCTATCTTTTTGGGCCCGTGGTGGTGTTTTACCTGATGGCGTTCATGGCCGTGGCGAGTATCGTGGCGATCAGTTGCGTGTCGGCAGAGGCGATCGATCACGAGGTCGCCCGTGGTTTTGACCCGGAGCATCACACGGACCACGAACAACCCTCCGGCGTGAGGGTATTACTGGCGAACCGCCCATTGCTGTTGTTTGCGATCTGCTGCGCCCTGTTCCACCTGGCCAATGCCGCGATGCTGCCGCTGGTCAGCCAGAAGCTCTCGCAGATCAACCTGCAGATGGCCACGCCGCTGACGTCGGCGTGTATTGTCGCCGCGCAATTGGTGATGGTACCGATGGCCTGGCTGGTCGGACTCAAAGCCGATATCTGGGGACGCAAACCCTTGCTGTTGGCCGGCTTCATGATCCTGCCGCTGCGCGGAGTGCTTTACACGCTGTCCAGCGATCCGTACTGGTTGGTGGCCGTGCAAATGCTCGACGGCATCGGCGCCGGGATCTTCGGCGCGCTGTTCCCGGTGATCGTCAAGGACCTGACCCAAGGCACCGGACGCTTCAACGTCAGCCTGGGTGCCCTGTCCACCGTCTTCGGTCTGGGTGCGGCGCTGAGCAGCAGCCTGGCCGGTTTCGTCGTGCAACAGGCCGGCTACAACGCGGCCTTCCTGACCTTGGCCGGCGTGGCGGCACTGGCGTTGGCGCTGCTGTGGCTGGCGATGCCGGAGACCTTGGCAAAACCATCCTTCGCCGGACATACAACTGTCGCCTGACATATGCGACAATGCGCGCCAAATTCCAACACACATCCAAAATCTTCTGCTCAGCGACCGGGTTTCGCGCCTTGATGTCGCTGTTGACGCATGCCTGAAGGCTCCTGCCGCCACGCTCGCAACCCATTGATAGGTATAGTAATTGATCTCCACAGCTAACATCACCATGCGCTATTGGGCGGGTTTTGGTGGTGGGTGGAGATCAATGTTTATTGGGCGAAGTGGGCGTGGGTGAGCGTTGGTAGTGCGTTGAAATGCACCTGTTGGTTCCAGAATTGGTCCCATTGGGTGGGGTTTTGACCTATGCCGAAACTGCATAATCCCTTCTGCGGCGTTCTGCCGAATGAATACAAAATCGAATTAGCAAGTGCACATCCCTACTGCGGCCTTTCCGCGGTACAAAAATCTACGACCCTTGACCGTCGGCTCCATCACAAACTGTTCTCGGTTATGATTTGTAAAATACTTTTCTACCAGGAATTCGCAGCCATACCATGCTCGAAATTACAGGGAACGACCTCACGAATTTGAGTGACGGAGACTTACGCACTCTCGTCGCACGTCTAGCGCTATCAGAGTTACGCGCTCAAGGCTATCCGCTCTCCTCGGTGACCGCTGGTGGCAATCAAGACGCTGCAGACGGTGGGCTCGATGTCCGCGTCGAATGCCCTAACATTCTTGGAAACCCTGATTTCGTACCTCGATCAATCACTGGCTTTCAGGTCAAAAAACCCGATATGCCTGCTAGCGCTATTCGTGAAGAAATGAGTCCTAAAGGGATTCTACGGCCAGTGATTGAGGAGCTGGCCGCTGTGTCCGGCGCATACATCATTGTCAGTGCACAGGGATCCGTCGCAGATAAGCCGTTAAAAGATCGGCGTAATGCTATTCGCGACCAGCTCCGAAACCTTCCAACATCGAGCAACCTCTTTACTGATTTTTATGACCGAGACCGCTTAGCAACCTGGGCAAACGAATATCCAGGAATTGTTGCGTGGATTCGCGGAAGAAATGGATTTCAATTTGCTGGCTGGGGGACTATTGGCACTTGGGCGGGCTTAGCTTCTGCAGAGCCTGCCCCCTTTTTGTTCGATGACCAAGCCTGTTTGATCGATGAACGATCTCGGGAACATGAGCAATTGAATATTGCAGAAGGCCTCCAACGTCTACGTTCAACGTTAAGCGAACCGAGACGTTGCGTTCGGCTGATCGGCCTATCTGGTCAGGGTAAAACACGCTTGGTAGAAGCTCTTTTTGAGAGCGGTGTCGGTGAAGCTCCGCTGGACCCCAGCCTCGCTCTATATACAGACTATTCAGTAGAGACAAATCCAACTGCCCGTGATATGGCTCGCGAACTCATTACGCGTGGACAACGCGCTATTCTCGTAATTGACAACTGCAATCCAGCGACACACAGCGAACTGGCTGGGATGTGTTCGAAGGCAGGAAGCCACGTTAGCCTATTGACGGTCGAATATGATGTGGCAGAAGACGAACCTGAGCAAACCGAAGTCTTCCGATTGCAACCAGCCTCCTCCGACTTAATCACGCAATGGCTCCGACAGTCCTTCCCTAACATCTCGCAAGTTGACCGATGCACGATAGCAGATTTTAGCAATGGAAATTTTCGGGTAGCTCGAGCAATTGCAGAGACATTGGCTAAAGGCGAAAATCTCGGAAAACTTAGAAATCAAGACTTATTTAAACGTATCTTTCAACAGCGAAATGATCCTGATCAGAACCTTCGTCTCGCGGCTGAGGATCTCTCTCTGCTCTACTCTGTGGACGGCGAGGATACTCTGGAGCAAAGCGAACTAGCAAAGATTGGAAAGATACGTGGCGTGGATGCTGCTCATCTATACGCAGAACTCACGAAGCTTCGCCACCGAGGAATCGCCCAATCTCGCGGCCGTTGGCGTGCGATCCTTCCTCACGCCATTGCCAATCCACTTGCTTCTTTTGCACTAGAACGGATTCCACCCCAGATTTTCGATAAGTTTTGTGAAGCCGCGACACCTAGGATGCAGAAGTCACTTTCTCGTCGATTAGGTTTTCTTCACGACAGCATTGCGGCCCAAGCAGCAGTCGCTCGATGGCTAGACGGTGATGGCCTTTTACGTGACCTTTTATCTCAGAGTAACCAAGGAATCCAAATCCTAACGAATCTCGCACCAGTCGCACCTGAGACGGTGTTAAGAAAAATCGAAAGACTCCTCGACGGACCAAGTAGAAGTTCGATAATTGATCCTCAGGCAGATGGACGCTGGCATTGGATCCGCCTCATTAAGACTCTAGCTTACGATTCCTCAATGTTCGACCGCTCAGTCTTCCTGTTGGCAAATTTCGTTTCCGTTGAGCCCGAGGGGCACAATCTTAATTCAGCAGTAGGACCGTTTGAAGAACTGTTTCATTTCTATTTATCCGGAACGCAAGCGCCCCCGGCACAACGACGTAACGTAATTAGGCAATTGGGTAACTCAAACGACCCAATGAAACGCCGATGCGTATCGATTGGCCTAAATGCATTGCTAAAAGCAGGCCGCTTTTCCTCTTCAAGTAACTTTTCATTTGGTGCTCGCACCCGTAATTGGGGGTGGGCGCCAAAGTTAAATCGAGATACCTGGGCATGGTATGACGACGCAATTCACTTAGCAGTGGAGCTTTCATCAATCGTTGAGGATGCCCGTGACATCCTGGCAAGCAGAGCCCGAGAGCTTTGGAGGTTTGCAGCCTGTCATGACGCCCTGGAAAACGCCTCGATCGGCTTTATGAAGGCTAGCCCTTGGATTGAAGGGTGGCTCAGCTTTCGCCTATTACACCGTTTCGAAGGGAAAGGAATGCCCGAAGATATTAGAGAAAGACTAGATAGATTGATTCAAAGATTGGCACCCTCCGACCTGTTGAACCAAGCACGCGCGGTGGTGCTTAATCGATCTTCTGGTTTAGACATCATCGATGGTTCCCCCGATGACGAACTACTGAAGCCTTGGGAAAAGGCTATGAAAATGGCACAACATATCGGGCGCTCGCTAGCTCTAGATCCTGACACACGGAATATTTTCTTAAAAGAAGTTTACGCGCAGAAATATCAGTGCAGATCTTTTGAATGTGGTCGCGGCCTTGCAGAGGAAACTGACAACATTACAAGTATGTGGCAGGAGCTTACTGCAAGTTTCACCTCATTCAAATTAAAAAACCGTAACCCTCAGCTACTCCAAGGATTCATATTCCAAGCAAACCTCCGAGATCCGGCATCAACTGTGGCGATATTAGAAGACATTATGAACAGTGATGATCTCGGCCCAAGCCTGCCCGAATTTCAAGTACGAGTAGGGCTCGACAAAGACGGCATCGAGAGATTACGGCGAGCAATTCGAAAAGGCGCACTCCAAGCCACTGACTTTAATAGCATTGCCAACGGCATTGTTGGAGATATACCACCTGAAGAACTTAACAACCTGATAATTGATATTTCCGAACTAGCAGGCGGAGTAGATATTTCTATTGATATTCTTCACATGCACTTCTACTGCATAAAAGAAAAGCACGGAAAATACAATAAATTACTAATCCAAACTGGCCGCAACCTCCTTGGACGCACCACATTTCTTACAGATGGCAATGGACTTCGTGATCTAGCCATGCAGAGCTTAATCAGCATCTGTTGCTCCAGGCCTGAGGGCGAGCAAACTGCTCGTGACGTATGCGAGAGAATCTATGAAATCCTTGCCTCTGGCGAGGCATCATCTTATCAACTGGCGTACGTTCTAAAATCGCTATTCGAAACTCAAACTTTTATTTCGTTAGACACATTTCTTCTACGTGAAGCCACTCCCGTCGACTACGGTTTTTTCAGCTCTTTTGTTGACTCGAGCACTCCAATTGATGAGATCGATCCTGCAATTCTTCGCTCTTGGTCAGATCTTGATCCGAAAAATCGTTACTTGGTCCTTAGCCGATGTATATCAATGTTCAGAACCCAATCGGGGGAAGAACAAAACGAGCTATCCCCGCTTCTGATGGAGTTGCTGGAGTATGCTCCAGACAAATACACCTTCCTCGGAAGTTATTGGTCGCGCTTGCATCCCAATGGCTGGATGGGCTCACTCGCTGACGTTTTGGCTAAACGCAGGGCAAGCATAATCAAACTTAATGATAGCCCTCACTTAGAAGTGCGTAGGTGGCTTGCTAATGCTATTCCCGAAGTTGATCATTGGATAGAGCAAGAGCGGGTTCGGGATAGAGGCCGGGATGAGAGCTTTGAGTAGAACTAGCCAGCCATACAAATAAGGAAATTTCCCACAGCCAGTTTCGCTTGAAGTGTAAACCCGACCCTGGTTACGATTGTTCAGTCACAGTCAGTCCTGTGACCGGGTGTCGCAACCCGACGTAGTCTGAGGCGCGGTAGCGCCATAGCTCTGTAGCAGGCGCTTTTTTATGCCTGGCTACCGCATCTATGGTGGACCGTGTGGGGCGGGCTCTTGCCCGGCCGGTTCCCTCGGACGCCGGTTTGCGACCCTCGCACGGTCCACCACCTTTTTCCGTGTCGCAACGGCCGTGGTGGTTCCTTCACTGTCCGAGGATCAAGGAGATGACCTATCCCCCTTTCGTATCCGGGCACCGCCCGTTACGTCTCAACGCGACATCCTCAAAATGTAAGCAGCTCAAAAGCGATCAACTGATCAAGCAGCACTGGTGGGAGGCCTGTTCATGACTCGCCGCCAACCTCCCGACAACAACTCCAGATGCCTGTTTACGGTACGATCTGATATCAGCACAGAGGAAGCATTGGTGAATGCCAGCGAACTGCTTGCGTCGGCCCAAGCCGCCGCACACGAGCATGCATTTTCACTAGACGGTCAACAAGGTGATCACGCGTTCGCGATAGCGCAATTGGTTGAAAATGCTCGGCTGCTGGTGAATACCGCATTGGAGCGCGTGAGCCCATCACAAGACTGATCAATGACCGGGTAGCAGGCAAGAATAGCCGCTACCCGACTCCAGTCGATGATGGATTGGAACGATTAACTGTAAAGGTCTTTAAAATAAAGGCTTGTATCAACGTCCCATCTCACCCGTACCATTTTTGTACCACCAGTTCTATCAAATGAGTTTTACACCCCCGGACAACCGCGTTTCTCAAAACGAGCAGGTCACAACCGGGAGTGGCGTTCACAACTCAGAAATGCTGAAGCTAAAATGAAATTTGGCGATGGTCGCATTGGTGCTTGGAATCGTGTACTTGGCTCAATTCGCGATTGCCCCATAGAGGCAAACCCCATATCCCTGGCGAACCCTACCTCTTAGAAGACATAAATAAGTAAGGCATCTAGTGTAGACGCTAATGATGTCGTTCTGATACCTTCCACTTCGGATAAAACAATCAAGGCATGCAAGGAAGGTAAGAAAGTATGTGGGAAGTTGGGTTTCATTTAACCGCACCAGCTATTACCGACCCAAAAAAGGTTGGGATTTTTGCCACCGGTACAGGTTGGAATGATTTCGGGTTTACTTTGCAAGCGGTTGCTAGACTTCGACTTAATGGTGCATATAAAGATATACCCATCAGACTTTTGCCATTTGTTGAGGACAAGCCGCAAGCATCAGTCCAAGACTGGATAAAATATTTACATAGTGTTAAAGATGGAAAGACTGAATGGAAACCCGCAAACAAGGTCTTCCCGACACACGTTACTGTGTTTGCTACAGAGAAGTCGTATCGAGAACTCGCAACTTCAATGGCCCATCAAGAGTATGAACAACTGCTAATCGCTCTGAATGAAATCAATGCGATTCATAAGTCAAACAAAATCAATAACGATACCTTCAAAAAAATAATCGAAACCCCACAATTTTCAGTTGCAGTACTTCGTGAAACGGCACCTTACAGATCTTTCCGTTTCGGCTACGCATCCGCGTTTCGGGCCCCACCGCTTGAGGATGCACGATTGGAGTTTTCGTTTAGCACTCAACTCGAAGGTTTCAAAAGCAGGCACTCAATCGACTTCACATACAAAGATATGCAGCTCATCTCGGATCGAGTACATGCTGTTATCGGAGTAAATGGCATCGGGAAAACGCGCTATTTAAACAACTTAATTATAGCAGTCCTACAAAGACTAAATTCTACCTATCCTACAGAGCAAGCTTCAGAACTATATGACAATAATGAAAAGTCAATGCCAGCATCAGAATTTGGCGTACACCAAGAGGATTGGGCCGCACTCCCCCTATATAGTAAAATAGCAGCTTACTCTTCTGACCCAAACAATATTTTACCTAGAACGGTGAGTCTGCAAGGGCCTTTCGACTATAAATATTTTGATATAGGAATTGAGAGTTCACAGAAACTCTCACAACTTATAGTAGACATAATGCGAAATGATGTAGACTTAATAGGTAGTGAAAGTCGATTCATTTTGCTAAAAAAAATACTTACAAAAATAACACCTACCGCCTTATTACTTATTCCGGCCATTTCAACTTCCGAAGACACATCTCACATCGTCGACGTAGACGGCAATCGCTGGATTGCATTAAAGTCAATTTTAGGTGGAGAGATGAGGAGGCTGGAAATTTTAAGCCAGATAGATTTCTCAAGGGACCTAGCTTTCCAAACACACGGAGGTAAGGTTATTCCGCTTAGCAGCGGTCAAAAAATGTATTTCCGATTCGCCACTCACTTTTTAACAGTCGCAAGCCAAGGCATGCTCGTGATAATTGACGAACCGGAAACCCACCTGCATCCAAATCTAATCACAGAATTTATGGATCTGCTTTACTTGGTATTGGAAGCGACGTCGTCAGTCGCGATCATCGCTACGCATTCCGCTTACGTAGTACGAGAAGCGCCAGCACACTGTGTTCATGTCATAAAATCTGATGAGAACCAGACAGTTCGAACTGAAACTGTTTACATGAACACACTAGGCGCAAGCGTTACGTCGCTCTCAAATACCGTATTCGGCGATAGCCTGGTAGAATCCTTCCATAGTAAAATAGCCACCTATATTGCCGAGTCGAGTTTAACTTTAGATGAAATCATCGATCAATATAGCGATACTTTAAGTATGGAGATGCTAGTAAAGATAAGAGAACTCATGAGAAAGAAAGGAGAGTAATTTTGCGAGCACTGACTTACAAAATTATCCCCGACCGCACGGTACTAACCAAACTCACGTCTCACTACGCGAGCTTGCGCACCATACACACTTCCATCAAAATTGCTTACAAAGAGTACGTACTAAAAAAAGCCTCACCATCCATTATACCATTAGTCGTTACGACCCAACAAAAAGATGACTTTGAAAAAGCCTATTCAAATAAGCCTACAAAGGCCGGCCTGGATTGGATTTCTAGCATATACATCAATGGATTGAGCAGTTGCCCATTTTGTGGCGGAGATGGCGGAAGAACAATTGAACACTTTTTACCTCAGGCTTCATATCCAGAGTTTTCCGTATACAGTTTAAATTTAATGCCGTCGTGCGCAAGCTGTAACAGCCAAAGAAACTCTTTAAACTCCCATGGAGCGGAAATAAAACTTTTGCACCCTTTTTTTGATAAGGTAATTCTCAAAAAACTAGATGCCTATACACACATTAGCTTTGCATCTGGAGTAATTGGTTTCAATCTAGTTTACGACCGAGCCCCTTTTGACGATGAACAACAGGAAAGAATCGACCATCACCTCAACACGTCTTTAGATGAAACATCCTACATAAACAGATCCTTATCATCACTTGAGACCTTAACGATCACAGCCGAACTATATAAAGACGTGCCCACTTTCATGAAGCACGTAATAGAAGAAGAAATTTATACATGCGTACGTAAAAAGGACTTTAATTCTTGGCATCATGCTTTATGTAAAGGAGTAACTCGACTTCCAGTTGCTCAGATCCTCGCAATTTTCTCTCCGCATTTTGGTCGTCGGTGTTGATGCAACGTTGCATCCTCACGGATCGCGTTAGGGCCACGCGAAAAATGAAGAACCGCTCGTCTGGCTTGGGCTCCCTACCCCATTGCAAATGTACTGGCAGCACTGCCGCCTCTTGGAGAACGAGATCCAAGACCTGAACGTGCAACTGCGCAAAGCGCGGCAAGATGATTTCGGAGTCAGTCAGATGCTGCTGGCTACCCAGGCGAAGAACACTGAGTTCGCCGGATACCTCCGTCAGAGAGGCGGCGAAGCGGCTGAGATGCGAAAGCAGATCGACACGCTGACGACGTCACTGGGTTCAAGTCAGCGTGAGGTCGAGGGCCTGAAGCGAATCGTCAACGAGATGAGACCTCGACCGACCACGATTGTCTAAGATCAAACGGAAGGAGGGTTTGGCTATGTGTGGAAGGCTGTCGCAGTACAGGGGAATCCATGACTTCGTTGCGGCGCTGAGCATGCCTAACGCCCTGGCAAACTCAGTGGGTGATCAACCGATCGAGCGGTACAACGTGGCTCCCACAACCCAGGTGGCATTGCTGCACCTGCAAGGCGAATTGCTGCACGCTGATCCGGTTCGTTGGGGGTGGCGACCGCACTGGGCGAAAGACCGCGCCGCACCGATCAACGCCCGCGTCGAGAAGGTCGCCCACGGCCCATTCTTCCGGGCGATCTGGCCGCACCGGGCGATCACGCCTATCGACAATTGGTTTGAGTGGGTGGATGAAGGTGGACCGAAGAAACAGCCCTACCTAATCCGTAGGCGGGACGGTGCGCCGATCTTGTGCGCGGCCATCGGTCAATTACCAGACGCCGATGAAGGCCCAGGCGAGCATGACGGGTTTGTGATCATCACCGCCGACAGTGCCGGCGGTATGGTGGACATTCACGACCGGAGGCCCGTAGTACTGACGCCGGACCTTGCCCGCGAATGGATGGACCCGGCAACGCCAAAAGAACGTGCCGAGCAGATGGTGTTGCACCAGGGCGAGCCAGCCGAGGCCTTTGAATGGTTCAAGGTCAGCACCGCCGTGGGCAACGTTAGAAACAAGGACGCCAGCTTGATCAAGCCAGTGGTCTAGAAAAGCCCACCCAGTGCTGCTGGCTCCCAATTCATGATCACCAGCTCACCGCTAACCTCGCTTTTCCCCTGCCGCTGGTTCGCCGTGCTGTAACGGGTGTCCACCGTTTCAAAGTGAAACCCATCAAACACACGCCGAATATCGGGGTGGTCGTTGATGCTGACCATCACCTTCCCCTTGCAGCGCCGCATGAACTCGGCCATCCGCTCATAGTTTTCAAAGGGAAAGTCCACGCCGTAACCGGCAGTCTGCAAGTAAGGCGGGTCCATGTAGTGGAAGGTATGTGGCCGGTCGTAGCGCTCGGCACATTCCAACCAACCCAGGTTCTCGACATAGGTCCCCGATAGCCGTTGCCAGGCAGCAGACAAGTTCTCCTCAATCCGCAGCAGGTTGATGGCCGGTACCGTGGTTGCCGTGCCAAATGTCTGCCCGCTGACTTTCCCCGCAAACGCATGGTGCTGCAGGTAGAAAAACCGCGCAGCGCGCTGAATATCCGTAAGGGTTTCCGGCCGCGTCATCTTCTGCCACTCAAACACCTGTCGCGAACTTAGCGCCCACTTGAACTGGCGCACAAACTCTTCCAAATGGTTCTGCACCACTCGATACAAACACACCAGGTCGCCATTGATGTCATTCAACACCTCCACCGGCGCAGGCTGCGGACGCATGAAAAACAACGCCGCACTGCCAGCGAAGACTTCGACGTAACACTCATGAGGGGGAAACAGCGCAATCAGACGCTTGGCCAAGCGGCGTTTGCCGCCCATCCAGGGGATGATGGGGTTGCTCATGCGCAAGCCTTCTCTGTGGCGAGAAACAGGATTAGGCTCACTGGGCTTTGCGCGCAAAGCGGGGAGCCTTTGGCTGGGCTTGCAGGCTGGTTCTGCGGGCTTGGCGGCCAGTCAGGATGTGGCTGCATCCGGCTGGTCGCTCTCCTTATTCGGTAGCGGTCAGTTGGGTGATGTACGCCTGACACGCGCCCAGGGCGATCAGTCCTTGGTCGCCGTCATCGGTGATGCTGATAATTCGTTGAGCATGCGCTGGGTCAAGTTGGGCTCTCTGGGTTCCATAATCCACGCTGCCGGCGACGGGCTCGGTAGGCATTGGGCCGCAACGGGCTGCACTCTTGGCATCGAGTAAGGCTGACAGCCGCACATCAGTAGTAGCCAGGCGATCACGCAAACGGGCTTGATTCTTTTGGGCATTGCTCAAGTCTCGGTAGTAACGTTGTTCTGAGCCGCTCTGGCGCTGCTCCAGTTCAACGCGTTGCGCTTGTTCGCTGCGCAGTTGGCTATTGGCGGCCAGGGTCAGGGTGTTCAGGTCGGCCTGATAGGTGCGCGCCGAGTCGGATAGGCGTTTCTCGTACCGCCAGGTTTGCGCCTGCCAGGCACCTGCCCCGCTCAGGAGCATCAGTCCCAGGACAAGTGCCAGTCTCCAGCCCAGGACGCTCACAGCAGCGCCCTCCTCACACCTTCGCTTAAGACTGCATCCGGGTACGCGTAGCCTGCGTTCTCATGACGGATGATCGCCCTGACAAACGCTTTCAAAACCTCGAACTCGGTCAGATCAACGTCTACACCCGGCGCAAAACCGGTACCCAACTCAACGGCGCGCACGTAGGCATCGGTGTCGTTCTCCACACCTGGCGCCCAACGGTTGACGATGGCTTTTACCGTCTTCAGCCCATGCTTGCGCTGGTACGTCAGCAGCGTTTTGCCCAGCGCCCGAATGCCATTCTCAGCGGTATCAAACCGGCAAAAACGCGCCTCTACAGCGGGGTTGTGCGGTAACTGGCCTTGCCATCTATTGGCCGCACGGTAGTCGAGGTTGCCAGGATTACGATTGCGTACGCCACGCGTCTCAATACGGGACATGACGGTTATGCAAAAACAAAAACCATCTGAAGACCATTCCCACAAAATTTTCAGAAAGTCGCACCGCGAATTACGCCAAGTCCGCTCGTATATTTTTCTGGTCTCACCGCGCCAGGAGAATAATAAAAATGAAGTGGACGAAAGACTTAAGCGGACTGTTGGTCGATGGCGTGCTCTGCATAAGCCTGATAAACCGGGTTGATCGCAGAGCGCTGATCAGCCACGAATTCAGAGACTCAGGCCTGCAGATTGAGTTCGTCATGGCAGAACTCGACCAGGAAAACCCCGAACGCGGCTGCTTTAACTCACATATCCGCTGCGCAACATTAGCCATCCAGCGCGGCTATAAGCACGTGTTGATCCTGGAGGACGACGCCACGCTCCTGGCGTTTTCACCCAGGCAAATCACCCGCATCAATACATTCCTAACGCAGCGCAACCCGCCACTGTTCCACCTGGGCGCAACCCTCGGAAAGATCTGGCTCACCTGGCACCTAGGCATTGCAAGGTTCAGGGTCAAGGGTGCGTTCGCCTACATCCTGTCGAACGAAGGCTGCACAAAAATCCTGGGGCTTTCCCCGTTCTCGGGGATTCCCATCGACAACCTGTTCTCCAAAACTTTCAAGGCTTACGGCTCGTTCCCGCTGATTTGCCAGCACCAACCGGAGAGCCTTGGCAAAAGCAACATTTCCCCTTATCGAATCCAAGACGGAACCGTCGCGGACGAAGCGTTTTGGCGCAGAAATCGACGCCGCCAGTTCCGCCAGGCCATAAAAAACATTGGCAAAACCTTGATTCGCAGAGACGTTTAGTTGCAATCAATACTTGATGACGTACAGCAGCGCCACATTTCTTGGCCGTGCCTCCGTCCCTCCAGAAGCCTCAGCCGTTGCCGTATGTCCATGCCCTCCCCCAGCCGCCGCTGTACCGGAAACAGCGTGCGCATGCGAACCCGCTGCCGCTGCCTGCCCGGTAATCGAATGTGCATGAGCCCCCGCTGTGTTCGAACCAGGATTGCCGTATGCCACACCAGCGCCACCCGTTGCATTTCCGCCGTTGTTCACCCAGCCAGACGCCGATGAATAGTGATAATGCTCACCGGTGGTGTTGGTACTGCCGCTCACCGAATGCACATGACTGCCTACGGTATCAGTGCTGCCCGTAACGGCATGCTGATGATCCCCCACAGCGCTGACAGTCACGCCGTGGCTATGTGAGGCGTTCTGCCCCCCTTGCGCACTGCCCAGTGCGCGGCCCGTATCCACGCCCCGTCCATCATCCCAACCGCGCACAAACTCACCGCGCAAGTCGGGCAACCCAAATGTGGTACTGCCATTGCCCGCGCCAAAGCGCGTGCCGATGACTTCAAACAACTTGGCGTATTGCGTCCGCGAAACCACGGCGCCGTTGCACTTGAGCCATCCGTGGGGTGGTTCCGGTGTGGCGACAACTTTGATATCGCCGACATCCGGCCCTACAGCCAGCCCGGAGAACTGCCGCCAATACGCCGCATGGCTACCGCCATGGGGATCGCGGGCACCGCCTTGGGTCGGGCCGCTGGCCTGCAATGCCACATACAGATGACCATCGGTCGATGCGACAAAACACGGGGCCTGGCCAGGACCGGGACCGTGGTAATCAATCGCGTCCGACCAGGCCAATCCTGCAGTTCTACCGAGCACATCAAGCAGCGCCGTGACGCGGTACATCACCTCATTGAATTCCGCCGAGTTAACCAGCCGCTGGAACGGCCAGCCCAGCTCGATGTTCTTTGTGCCGTTTGCCGCATCGCGGTAGGACACGCCCGGCACGGGGTTGGCGGGCACCGAGGTCTGTGCGTCGGCCGCAAACACGCCGGGCGACAATGGGCGCAGAACATTGGCCATATGCAAACCCTCCAGCACTCGATTCAAGCTAAACGGATCACTACCACCGGCACCGCATGGTCTGGCACGCCGCTGTCCAGGTCTGGCGCAAAGCCGTTGGGCGGACGGAAGATGATGCCCACCAACCGCCCGCCAGCCGGTAACGGCAACAGGTACTGGCACTCAGCGCGGCTGTCGCCCAACACACTCACCAACTCCTGGAACAGGTAACGCGGCAGGTTATCGCGCACGATCAACACCCCTTCGAGGGGCCCCGTGCGTTGCAGGCCGCAGTCGATGCCGAAGGCCTGACGCACGCACCACTGCACTTCGGGCAATGAGCTGTGCCGCGTGTGGTTCTTGGCGACCTTCCCGTAAATGCGCAGGCGGTATTCATCATCCCCCGCCAGGTGATTGCCAAAGGACGGCACACCCGCCAGCCACGCCGGGGCATTGTCCGGGGCGCCCAGACCATCGTCGACGCGCAGCCAGGCGGCTTCGCTTCGGCTCACCACTTCCCGGCTCTGCCCGACGATTCTGCCCAGCACGTCCAGTTGGTGCCCCTGCGCCCAACGTAGATCCCTGCCGATCAGCACATTCAGCAGCGTGTCGTACAGCGCCTGGATCTGCTGCATTTGCGCGTGCAGCACGCCGGCACGTACGGTCGAGTGTCTGAGGCTGTAGAGCTGGCGTTCACACGCCTGCGCCGAGAGGTCACGGCCATACTCGCGCAGGTAATCAGCGCGGCTCATATCAGCTTGATCTGGATGCGCTGGGCATCGAATGACGCCCACGCATCCCAACGGATGGGGATGTCAGCCGCCCCGACTGGGCGGGCCGCCGTACCGATGCGCAGAGCGCGCAAGGCATGCCCCGGCACGCTGTTGATCGGCGTGTACAGACGCGGCGCCACCACGTTTTCACCCGGAACAATGCCGTCCTGGTCGTAGCCGCCCGTCCCCGCAATCCCCAAACCCGATGCACCGAACCGGGCGTACAACACAATCGCCTCGGTGATTCGCGTGGCGTAATCGTCAGTGAGTTGGCCGTCGCCCAAGGATTGAATATCGACCTCAACATGGATCGGCACTTCGGTGGGCCGGACCCATTGCACGGCATAGGTGTCCCCCAGGTTGTCGCTTACCACGAACAACGCGTTGCCATGCCATTGGGTCAGCGCCGGGGAGCGTTCGAGCAAGACCCTGGCCACCTCCTTGTCCGCGCCGCCCACTACCACGGCGGCGATGGCTTTGGGCGGAATGCCGCGTTCATCCACCACCAGCGTGTTGTTGACCAGTACACGCACGAAGTCGACACCCGGCACGTTGCGCAGATTGGCGTAGATCGCCTCGACCGGTGAACTGGCCGGCGCCATGGTGGACTGCTCGCGACGCTGGCGTAACACCGCGTCGGGCTCTTCGATCACACCCGGTACCGCAGCGGTCGGATTGGTGACCGCATTCCACCCCACCACTGGGGTCAGGATCACGCGCAATTGGCCGGGCGCAGCGCTAAAGGCGCCCTTCTCCTCGGTGCACGCGGTGACATTGCCGATTCCTGACGCATTCAACGTGACGTCCGCCTGTGTCAGCCACACCACCTGGCGCTGTGAATCACTCACCCGCTGGCCTTGGCGGATAACGGTATGCGCCACACCGCTCAATTGCAGTTGCACTTCTGACGGCCTGCCGGCGCCACGCTCAATGCCATTTAAACGCACCACCCCCGACAGCGCTGCACCGGTTGCCGCGTCGGGGTCAAACTGGCTGTACACGTTGTGCAGCAGCGCCCAGAGATCACCGACGCCCTCCAGCGGGATCTTGACCACCTGCATTGCCGGATCTGCCGCCGAAAAATCAGGTTGTAACCGTTCGCCCGTGACAGGGTCTTCGACCTGTTTAAGCGCTTCGGCAGCATCGGCCAACACATCGGCCAGTCGCTTGATCTTCAGACCTTCGCGGGTCAAGCCATAGTCAGCCATCCACCACCTCGCTCAGCGACAGCGCATCGCCGTGGGTGGTGCGTACCGTCGCGCTGATGGAGAGCTGTCGGCCGCTCTGGGTCATCGCAAAATGCAGCACAGCCTCCACCTCGGGATCTTTCAGCAACTCGCGGCGAATCAATGGGCTGATCAAGCGGCTACTGGCGACGCCGAGCATGTCGCCTTCATACCAGGGCAGGCCAAAGGTGCGATCAAGAAACCATTCGTCCTGGTAGGCATGCAGGCGCACACGCAGACGGTCGGCCACCGCGTCGGCGCCCGTCGCCAGGCGTAAGCGGCCGCCTGCGATGCGAAAGTCGTAGTCGATGGCATCGATGTGAATGCTCAGGCTCATACCGGCGCCCCCGTCTGGCCTTGGCCCGGCGTTACGTTGCCATGGGCATGGGTGTCGCCGATGTGCTTGCCGTTGTGGGTCAGTGCCGGGCTCTGTAGCTCGATGGCCCCGCCGAGGGTGAGGGTTGAGCCGCCGGCACTCAGCGTTATGGTGTCTTCGGCGACGCTGAGCATCGCGCTGCCCACCTGCAACACCACTTCGCGCTCGCGCACGCTGACGCAGGTGGTGCCGTCGGCATTGCGGATCTGGATCGCATCAGCAGACACCGAGGAAATCGCCTTGGGTTCACTGATGGCCCCCGGCAAAAACAGCCCATCGGTCAGGTTATGGTGCCGAGGGGAAACCGGTTCTGCCGCAGCCTGCACGCCACCGGCGACCTGCCAGTTATCGATGCTGCGATCCGCCACAATCAACAGCCCCTCATCGCCGGCCTGAATCGGCAAGGTGATCGACAGGCCCAACGTCTGCGCGTAGTAGGCAAAAATCGTCGGTACACCACTCACCACCGACAGCGCTTCATCACTGCGTTTACCGTCGAGCGTCGTGACCTGCATGATCGCCGGCTGCACGTCGACCGTACCGTTGGCGTGCACGGCCACGACGATTCCCGGCGTTGCGGTGCGCAAATGCGCACTTTGCCGATCAAACGCAATGCGCTCGCGCTCTTCCGGGGCGGTAGTGGCGGTCGTCAGGGTCATCGGCGTGCCGTGCTGCGAATGGTCATGCTCCAGTCGTCGCCATGGGTATCGCCCGACGCGTTCACGCTTTGCGCGACATAGAAGCCGTTGAGGTTGGGTTGATCGACGGAGTCAACAAACACCACCGCGCCTGGGCGCACGGACGGGTCCAGTTGAGTAATGATCTCTACCCCGTCCTGCGCAGCATCCGGCCCGGAGGCTGAAGGCGCGATACTTTTCAGGTTGCGATTGCCTGAGCTGATCACCAGCGCTTCGCCGGGTAAGCCCTGGCCATCCTGAATGACTTGCAACACCCCGCCCTGAATCGACCAGGTAAACCCGTAACGATCCGCCAGCCAGTTAAGCGTTTCGGCGACACGGCCCGACGCATGGATGCCCTTGGGCGGCAGGTGGCCGCGCACATCGAGGGTGCCTACGCTCACGCCCGGAAAGCTTCTGGCCAGATCACGCAGTACGTCCTTGAGCGGCATGCCCCCACCATAGGTCCGATTGAGAATACCCCGAGCCTGTGGGCCGTAGCCGTCCAGCGCCTCGATCACCGTCACTCGCTCATCGCCCTCGCGGCGGGTCACACAGGAAGCGATCCCACCACGGGCCAGGAGCTTGCAGCCCGCCGCCTGATAGCCCACGGATAACTGCACCAGGGTGTTCTTGACCGCCATCCGTGCCCAGCGCTCTGGGGCCAGATTGCTGATCGCCAGGACGATTTTGTTGGGTTCACTGGTCGCGGATAGGTCGATGGAAAAGCGCATGCGGATGTCGGTGTCCAGGCCGCTACTGAGTAAACGGTAAGCCTCATTGCTCGGGCCACCGCCCTCGGCCTCCGTCAGCGGGCCGATCAGCAGTTCGGCTTGGCGCAGAAAACTCATGGTTGGCTCAGGCATTGAAGGTGGGAAACAGCAGGCGGGTCTGGGCAACGACGGGGGCAAGCGCCACCACCGGTTCTGGCATCAGTCGTTCAAACTCGCCGGGGTCGAATTGGATCAACAACGCGGATCGTCCAAGCGCATCCGGATCGGCACTGTCGGCAGTCATCCGCAGTTGACCGATGCTGTCACGGGTGCGTGGCGCCTTACTTAACAGGCGGACGCCGGCAACCAGCGATACGCCGATCAGCACCGCTAATCCAGTGCTGTCATGGAGGTCCATCAAGAAGCTGTTACCGATGTGTCGGTAATAGGTGCGCAGCGTGTAAGTGCCAATCCCCTGGATATCGACCGTGACACGCCGGGCGCCATCCGCCGAGGTCGGGATTTCCTTCATGGGCCTGCCCCGAAAATGCTGTGCAAGGTACTTTGTTTGGCCTCTTTCGCCGTCTCGCGCCCGGCGTCCTTTTCGGTCGAGGCGGTTTTGTCGGTGGCGTTCGGCACGGCGCCGCGCTTGGGCGTCAACAGGCTGGCCGGTACCTCGATGGTTTGCACGGTTGCGGTCTGCACCCGCTGAAAACTCAGGCGCACCGTCAGCGCGCCATCGAACGGCCCGGCGTTTTCCGCATTCGCTCCCAGAAACACCATGTCGCTGTACAGCTCGTGCGTGGTCAGCACCTCCAGGCGCTCGCGAGCCCGCAGCTTGCGCCGCAGCTCGCCGATGACCGTGCGCGCCCGCTCACCGCCATCGGCATTGCTGATACCACCGCGAATTTCCAGGCCATCCGGCAGCACCGTCACGTGATCGCTGACCAGCGCCCCGCCATCGACCGCGTATTGGCTCGCCGTGGCCTCCATGCTGTGCACCTCGGCGGTAATCGCGTCGAATTCGATATCGGCGATGATCTGGTTGCCGCTGAACAGTGTGGCCATGGGATCAGCTCGCCGGTTGCGCACTGGCGCCCATATACGCCGTGGGCGATCCGCCTTGGCGCCGGGCGATCTCGCCGGCGACGCCCATGGGGTTGCCCGCGCCGTTGACGTAGATGGTGGTGGTGTTGCTGGTGTTGAATGACTGCGCAGCCTGGCGCAGCGTGGTTGGCGGCACGTTGGCCATTATCGGCCCCGCATTGGGTGGGGGCACGCGGGCCATCATCAGCGGGCCGCGCTCGGCGATGTCCCTATCTTGAGCCTTGGTACGTTGGAAGGCCTGCTGGGTACCCCCAAAAACACCCTGAGACGCCGCGTTGAGCGCCTCCACTTTGCGGGTGGCATCCTCTATCCCGGCGACGAACGCTGAGGTGTCGATATCGATTCCGACCTTTTTCAACCAGTCCCCGCCAGCTCGCGCCAGTTTGCCCAGCCAGGTCCAGACCGTTTCGATAGCGCTCAATACCGTGTCGATTGCGCTTTTCAGGCGTTCGAACTGGCCAATCACCACGGTTTTGACCAGATTCGCCAACGCCCGCAGCACCTTCGAGGCGTTTGGGAATTTCGCCTCAAACCTATCGAACAGGCTGCCGACTACCGACTCCCCGCCCTGGAACGCCACCCACAGATCATCAATGATCAGCACCACCAACCCGATTGCGGCCACGACCGCCGCAGCCGTAGCGATCATCGGCAGAAACGGTGCGATAAAGCTCCAGGCGGCGACGGCGGCGATGCCCAGCGCAATGGTCAGCCCGGTGCCAATCGCACTGGACAAGTCAATCAAGCTGCCGTTGATGTTCGGCAGCCAATCTAACAGCCGCCCCAGCGGTGCAAGCAAACGCTTGAACATCTGCCAGGCACCGCCCACCAGCGTCGAGACGTTATCCAGCGCAATGCCCAGGCCGTCCCAGAGCTGCGTCAACAGGCGTACCACCTTGGGTCGTGCGGCATTCACCAGTTGCTGCATGCGCCGGTACGTCTCGGTCAGCCCCGGCATCACATACACCGCGAAGCTGCGCCCAATGGCTTTGATCGACATCCGCAGGTCGAGCAGGCTGTCGTTGTAGTCCGCCGCCCGCTGCTTGGCCTCTTCCGGCAACACCGCGCCGGTTTCCCGAGCGGCCTGCCGTAGCGCCTCAAGACCGGCCGCACCTTGCTGCAACAGCTTGACCATGTTCGGCCGGATGCCCAGCGACTTGGCGAAATTGACCTGCTCGGCCTTGCTGAGCTGTTCAAACTTGCCGGAAATTTCGCCCAGCATCTGGTCAGCGGGCTTGAGCCGCCCGGCTGCATCGGTCGCCGACAACCCGAGCCGGGCCAGGGCCTCGTTGGTCTTGCCGGTTTTGGCGTCCAGCAGCTCGGTGGACAGCCGGCCCAGCACCAGGCGCATGTCTTCAATCGAGTTGCCCGAGCGTTGCGCCGCATACTCCAGCTCTTGCAGCGCCTGGTAACTGACCCCAATCGAATCGGCAAACTTGCCTGCTGCATCCTCCGTCTCGGCCACCGAAGAGACAAACGCCACCATCCCTCCGGCCATGGCCGCCACTGCTGCCACCGCTGCGGCGGCGCCGACCTTCACCGCCTTGAGTGTGCTTTGCAGCGACTCGGCGGCCTGTTTGTTTCGCGGATCGGCGCGCAGCCCGAGGAGGGTCACCAGTTCGTCAACGACCGCCATGGGTTTTCGCCTCCGCCACCGCGATCACGTGCCCTTCCCACTCCACCCACTCGGTCAGGTCCAGGAGGTCGTGCAAGCGCCAGAAATCATCCCAGTCGTAGGTGCCGTCCTTGAGTTCGTGGAGTCGGCACAGCCCGGCATTGAGCAAGCGCGCAATCAACCATTCGCCTTGGCGGTCTGGCGGGATGTGGACAGCCCTAACTGGCCGGCCAGAGCGGACCAGGCCGGGCCGCCCTTGGCGAAAAAACGCCCGACATGCTCCTTGATCGCCCAGATCGCCACCGGCAACAGATCCCCGGGATGCTCGTCGAACCAGTGGTTGAAATGCAGGTCATCGGAGAGCTTGGTGTCGTTGGCGTAGACCTCGTAATTCAACGCTTCGCGCATCAATTCGTGGGTTTTGGTCGGGTCAAGGTTGGCGGCGGCGATGATCACCGCTGACAGGGCTTTCTCCAGGCTGGCGTCGTCGACCTCGTCAGGCTTCAAGCCACTCAGGGAGAAGCCCACCGCGTCCAGGCTGGCAATGCCGCTGCCCAGGCTGGCCGCGACCTTGAGCGCAAACGGCAAGCCGTTAAGGGGCTGCATGGGGATCAGTCGATAGGTGCGATCTTCGATGCTCAGGAGCTTCTGCTGGATCATGGCGCGCCTCAGAACGGTTGAATGATCTTGCTGGCCAGGAAGCGCACGGTGCGCATCTGCCCGGTCGGGCCGCCGGTGGTGATGTCACCGATATTCTCGATGGCGCACCCGGTCAGCTGCGAGGTTTCGCCCACACCGGTCGACACGGTGATATTGATCAGTGGCACCGCAAAGCCGCTTTTCTGCCCGCGCCATAGGCTGTAGAGCATGGTCAGCGCACGGGACACCGGCAGCAGGTCCAGCTCAAACGCGCCGGACTCATCGGAGGCAAATGAAATCATCGTGCTGTGGGTGCCGACGGTTTTCTGCGCGCCCACTGCATCGTTGATGATGCGAATGCTGTCGCCGTCCGCCAGGTTGTCCACCAGCAGGCCGTTGATCACCGTGGTGGCCTGGGCCTGGTTGTATGCGATGTTGCGCGCCATGGCGACCTCACTCGAACGCGTTGATGAAAATGGCGAGGGTGTGTTGCGCACCGGCCAGGTTAACGTCGATGCGAATGGGTGGGCCAATCCGCCCGGCCCGGTCGGCATCGCTCATGGTTTCGACGCCCACCACGCTGATGCTGTAGGCCAAGATCAGGCCGACACCCGAGGCACTGCTGGCATCCATCACCGGCCGCGCGGCGAGCAGGCCATTGCTGACATAACGCTCCAGGATCGGCGTCAGGCTATCGATAACCAAGGTGCTGCCATCCGGGGTGTAAGGCACCACGCCGTTGCGCAAGAACACATTGAAAGCGGCGACCTGCAACTCTTCCACCAGATTGTCCAGGCCAATGCGCGAGTCGAGAAACCAGGTACTCGACGCCATGGTGCCGCTGCGGTAGGTGCGGGCGTTGTTGCCCACCGCCACCAGCGCGTTGCCGCGTTTTTTCTCCAGCACGCCGAGGCGGGTTTCATCCAAGCCGACCGTGGGGATACCCGGCAGGTCTTTGAATTTGGCGCTGATCACGCTGTTGGGCAGCGCGTAGTTGACCCCCAGCATGCGCGCCAGGATCGACACATCGGGGTAGTAATCGGCTTTGTCGTGAAAGGTCACCGTGGCTCGGGACATGCCGGAGGCAGCAGTGGCCGCGACGATATCGGCGGTGCTGTCGGCCTCCAGTGCCAATGGGTCGTTGGACACCAACGCCAAAATGCCTTTGCGCGCCTCCATCCAGGCGCCGGCTTCAATCGCCTCCTGGGTGTCGCGATAGTGTTCATCCAGCGACCAGCCGTAGACGAAACGGCCGCTGCACCTCGCCGCCTCGGCGATCAGGTTCAATTCACTCACCAGGCCCGTGGGTGCATAACCGGGCATGATCACGCCTGCCTGGCCATTCAGCCAGCCGGGGCCGGAGAGATCGATACCACTGTCCGCCGCCCCCAAGGTCGAGACCGATGAACCCTCACCCAACGTGCCAGAGGTGATCTGTAGCTGGGCGCCGTCCAGTGTGACCTTGGCCTCGGCGAATCCGGCCCCAGCCTTGTTGCGCAACGCTGTCTGGACCAGGGTGGCGATGTCGCTTAGCTGGGTGATGGCGGAAAAGTCCAACCCGGTGATGGGCTCGCTGACACCGTTGATGGCAATCACAAAGCTGCCGTCCAAGAGGTTTTGCCAGCTGGCCAAATCACTGGCTATTGCCCCGGTGCGCAGATAACCCGGCTGCGGCGTACTGAATGCCTGGGCCACCGCCAAGGTTTTCGCCCGTGGGCTTTGCGCGAAAAAGTCGCGCCCTGCCAGATAGGCCTGAGAACCCGACGGCCAATCGCCAAACAGGGCGTCGGGGCTGCTGTAATAGCGAATACGCCCGGCTCCGGCGGGCAGAGCGCCTGAAGCGCTGACAAATACCAAGACACTGAGGTCGGTCGCCAGTTCGGTCTGGGCCTTGCTCAATTGAATGGTGACGTCGATATCACGCGGCAGGTTTTTCGCACCGCAGTCAATAATCTGAACCATGGGCGCTCTCCGTCAGGTCAGTCGGGGGCAATGTGCGCGATCAACCCCAGGTCGGTTTCATGGAGGTCGATGGGTTGGCGCACAAAAAACTCGGCGGTGGATTGCAGGTGCAGCACCGCGTGCAGCGTCAATTGGAACTCGACACGGGCGCGCCAGCGGCCAATGTCCAGGCCAGCGAGGTTGTGCAGGCGCCCCACTTCACCCAGCCCGGCGATGCGCCAGAGATCCCGCCAGCGCTGGGCACTCCAGAGGCTGGCGAGAAGACGAGTGGCGTCGGCCATGGCCGGTCCGCCGTACAATGAGAACCGCCATGTCACGCGGTGCAGGGCATTCACCGTTTCGGTATGCGGGTCGATGCGTACGTCGGCCCGCTGCATGGGCGAACAGCTACGCAGCGATATCGCCAGGTACGCCGACGCCGGTGGCGGGCCGCCCTCGCCTTCGATCAGCACTTCACGGCGGCTGACCCTCGCAGCCCAAGTCGAGAGGCCGTGTTCCAGGGCCTCAAGACTGGTCGGGGTCATTGTCGACGTACCGAATGGCGAGGTAACGCGTGATCGGCTGGCCGCGCCAGCGATAGGCCGGGCACACGCGCCACAGCGCGCCGCCGTGACGCACGATGGTCTGACGCTCGCAGGTGCCGCCCTGCTCGACGTCATACCCATACAAGCGCGCCCGCGTATGCACCCACACCGCGCCAAGGCTGCGGTCGCCTTCGGCCAGGAGCTGCAAGGCGCGCTCATCCGCCGGTTGCACCACCGCACTGATTCGGCGGTCTGGCTGCGCCACGGCGCGCCAATGTCCGTTGACCCGCTCGCCCACCAGGTCATACACGCTGACGCCACAGGCAAACAGTTGAACGGCGCAGTGCATCGGCAAAGTGATCATGGTTCGGCTCGCACACTGAAGGTCATGCTTTGGCGCAACAGGCTGGTGTCGATCAGAGGATTGTCCGACTGCTTGCGCGCCACGGTGGCTTCGGCATTCGGCGGCTCGCGCAGCTCGACAATCGCCGCCTGATGCTGCCCCACCGCCAACGGCCCGAGGATTTTCAGCGCATCGGGTTTGCTCAGCGTCTGGGCATTGATGCGCCGGATCAGGCCCGGCAACAGCGGCGCGGTGCGCTGATGGGTTTTCTCGGCACCCAGTTCCATAAAGGACCGCCGGGGTATGCGCCCGTCCACCGTGCCAAAGTTATTCGCAGCGGCCACCACCAGCAATGCACTGCCATCCGGATAACGGGCACTGGCGCCTTCGCTGCCCAGCGGAATGCCTATCGCCAATACCTGTTGGCCCTGATAGCGCTTGAGTAGGCGATTGAGCCAATGCGGGTCACGCTGCGTGATCCCGTTAGCCCTGGCCATCGCCCTAACCCACTAGCCGCCCACGGCCCAGGCACTCCCGCGCCAACGCCAAATAGCGTTGGCCGTAGGGCGTTTGCGCATAGTAGGCGCCCTCCTCGGTCTGCACCGCCGCTGGCGTGGCAAAGGTTACCGAGAGGCTGCCAACCGTGGCGCCCACCAGGGTGCCGCCGGCCTGGCTAAGCACGGCGCCGTCTTCACTGACTTCGGTGCTTGCCTGACGGGCTTGGGTCAACGCCACCTCATGCGCCGCCCAGGTCAGCACAGCATTGGGATAACAACGGCCCCCTCCGGGCCGAGAAAGGCGCGCCTGCGCCTGGCTCAACTGCACCTCAATCAACGCGTCAGTCACGGCGGCATGCTCAGGGAACAGCACCCGATACGTCGGCAAATCGGCGTGCATACTTGGCGCCTATCCGCCTCTACGCCGCCCGCCCGCCAGGGCGTCGGAGTCGCGCACCTTATTCAGCGGTACTTCAATCCGCGTGGGGGTACTGTCCACCGCCACCGCACGTTTACCGGTATCCACGGCGGTGTTGCTGACATCCAGCTCCTGCGGTTTTTCAGCCTGCGACACCTTTTCACCCGGCTCCTGCGGATCTATCTGCGGCGTATCCCTTGTTGCCACCAATAGCCGACGATCCAGCAGCACGGCAAACACCGAGGTGCGGCGCAGGCGTTGAAAACGCTCATCGTCGAGGCTGGTGGTTTCATTGCGGCCCAGCAGTATTTCCTGCTCACCGGGCTGGGTACGCGCCACCACAAAGGGGTTGCGCGAGCGGTTGGTCAGTTTCATGGAGCGGCCTCCTCAGATGCCGTCGACGTAGCGCCAGGACAGGGGGTGTTTAAGGTGGCTGGGGCCAAAGATGTACTCGGCGTACAGCTTGACGCCATAGCCTTGGGGTTGCGGGTCCAGCACCTGAAAGGTCAAGGGCATGGGCATCCACAGGGTTTTCTTGCTCAGGGTGGCGGCGACCATGCGCGCACTGTTGCCGGCACCCGCCGTGTCGAGGTAACGCACCGGCACGATCTTCAACGGCTGCTCTGTGCGAGTGGTGTAGAGGTTGGCCTTTTTCACATAGTCGAGCACCGACAGATCGCTGTGCTGGCTGACGCGCTCGGTGGCGATCTGGCCGTAGCGTTTGGCCGGGATCAACAAGGTGCCGGCCAGATGCACGGTGTTTGACTGCAACCACACTCCAGTCAACGCGCTGTTGACGTCGGCCAGGATCTCGTCGGGGTCTTTGTCCGGCCATTCGCTGGAGTCGCCCGCTGCGTTGGGCGCAGCCGTGGTCACCGGCACACCGGGCAGTTCGATCAGCCCGCCATAATCGACCTCATCCTCACCAAACCAGGTCACGCCTTCGATATGCCGCTCGCTGGCTTCGCGCATGGACTCGCCCAGCTCGGTGAACAAGCCCGGCCCTTCAACGCCAAAGGCAAAGGCGCGGGCGTCCTGGATATCGAAGTCGGCGCCCACCCCGGAGGCTTCCAGCGGGATCGTGACCTTATCCAGCGCCAGCCCCACGGTCGGCACATCGTTGGCCAGCCGCGCACGGAACTGCCCTCGCCCCGAGCGATCCCGCACCAGGTAGCTGGCAGCGCGGGCGCCGGGATTGATCGAGGTGTCCACGCACTCGGCCGGAATCACCTGATGCCAGAGAATGTCCGGCAGTTGCACCTGCTCAATCCCGGCGACGATCTGCTCAAAGTTGCTCTGCACGATCTGCATCGCGTTGACGCGGCCGTACTGGAAGTGATTGTTCTGAATGCGCATGGTCGGCTTCTCCATCGAGGGATTCACAGCTTGATCACGGCCAACTGCGGGCCGACCTGCTTGTGCCATGTGGCGCGGGGCCATTCGATCAAGCCCTCGCCGGCTTGGTTGGCAAACGCACCGATTGGAATCGCGGCGGCATTGTCGGGCTGAACGGCGACGTAAACCTTGTCGCGGGGAGCAATGACGCTGGCGGTTGGAATCAGCACATACACCAACACGTTCAGGCCCGATTCGATCACGCCGGCCAGGCTATTTTCGCCGACGCAGGCATGGCCTTCGGCATCCAGTTCAGCGGCGTAGGTATAGGCGACGATGCCCACCAGTTCCTTAGCCAACGACGTCGGCTCGGGGGCTTTGACCCCGTACTCGTGCAGGTCAAACGGGTCGACGCTGACGGCACCGCAAACCACCGCACGCCCCACATACACAGCGCTTTGCGTGGTGTAACTGCCGATGGGGTCGCGGCCGACGCTGCGCATATCGGCCAATTGACCGGGTTGCCCAGCGACGCGGGCATCCGGGTAGCTCTCCTGCACCGCAGGGCGTGGTGTGTGGGCACTCATTGGGCTTTACCTCCGTAGAGCTTGTCGAAGCGCTGCCGGTTGTCCGCGATGTTCATCGCATGCTGGTTTTGCACCGACGTGGGCTGCGTCAACCGACTGCCATTGATCACCGGATCGGACGGCGCCGCATGGCGCAACCCTTCGTAGAGCCCGGCGACAAAGTGCGGGTCGGCGAGTTGCTCGGCGGCGATGGCCGGCAGGCCGTTCTGGGCCCGCAGGCGTTGCACGACCTCGGAACGCAAGGCATGCCCGCTCAAGGTCTGCATATCGTCCGGCAAGCGCTGGGCGTTCATCACCTGCGCGGCGTCTTCGCGCTCGTGCACCAGCACCTGGGCCGCTTGTTCAATGGCATCGGGCGCGGTGGCGGCGACCAACTGTTCCTTGACGGCCTGCAACTCGCCGGTCAGGCGTGCGACTTCGCCCTCGGCCTGGGTCTGGCTGGCTTTGAGGGTGTCGAGTTGGCCGCTTAATGCCTGCACCGATGCCGCATCGACGGCACCCTGCGTGGCTAGGCGATCCAGGCTTTCGACGGTTTTGGCGTCGTCCTCGTTGTTGACGTGAAGGATTGCGCCGTTGTGCAGACGCACCCGAATCGGATCAGCCATGGCGGCCTCCTGCGGTTCGCGTAGGGACGGTTGAATATTCAAAATGCGCACATCCTGGCCAGCGCGCCCGCCGCCTGGCGGCAGCAGCACCACATGGTTGTAGCGAATCTGCGTCTGCCGACCGACATAACGCTGGCCGTCGTACTCACCCATCTCGGCGATGCCTTCGGCGTCGTAGGCCGAGGACACGTCGGTGACCTGACGGGTTTTGATCTTGTCGATGGCATTGGCGTCGGTGATCAGCAGATCCGCCAGCAAGTACGGCAACTCGACCAGGGGCGAGCCCACCACATAGCCCACCGCCGCGTCGCGCTGATCCCCGGACGGGCTCTGCCACAGGTGCTGATCAATCAACACCGGTGCGCCCTCCAGGCTGCGCAATGAACGCAACTCCCCCAGGCTATCGGGCGTCACCAGCATGCCGCCGACACCGCTGCCGTCGGCCAAGGGGCCCAGTTCGGCATCGGCGTATTGCATCACCCCCACCGCCAGCACGCGGGCACGGCAACGCAAGGCACCGGCGCTGGTGATTTCCCAGGCGCCGTCGACAAGATCAAACGTAGGTCGCATCGAGTTCTTCCAGGTCGATAATCGGTTCAGCGGCACAGCGACACAAGATTGCCTGGCCGGGATGGCCGTCTTCCGGCGGTTGGTCCCAGCGAAACACCTGGCCCTCACGCGCCCAGTGGTCGCCGTGGGCCTCGTTGCCCTGCGGGTATAAACCTGCGGGGTTGCCGACCACGCGTTGGTCCTGGGCGTTGCGCCAGCCATAGCGCTGAATACCGGCATCCTGTTGGCGGATGGCATTGAGTGACGTCGAGAACTTGCTGGTCTGATCTCGTGCAATCCGCCGCGCCTGTTGCTGGCTGAGGGAGCCGATCCGCGCCAGTCGGTTGATCAGGTTGCCTTCGGCGAAGGCTTTGCCTTGGTAGTTATCGGAAATGGCCTGGATCACTCGGCTCCAGTGTTTTTCGCCAATCGTGCGGATCAACGCGACATTCGCTGTGATCGCCGTATCGAGCGCTTCGCCAATGGCAGCAGAGGTCACGATGCTTGCCCAGTCCACACCCAGCGCACGCGCGATCATCGCTTCGGTCTGCGCCTTGTTGGCCGCATTGGCCGCGCTGGTCCAGGCCGCCGCCACTTGCGGTGCCAGAGCATCCAGACGTTGGCCGGTGGCCTCCATCTGGCGGGCAATCAACGCAAACAGGCGTGGCTGCATACTTCCAGTGCTAATGGCCTGCGACACCTCAGCCGTGGCCGCTTTGAGCAGGCCGACCAAATCGAACAACGCTTCGCGGTAGTGGACTTCCACCGCACGCTGCGGCCGCACCGACACCCCCAGGCGGATGCGTTTACGGGCCTTGAGCGCGTTACGGGGGAGCAGAATCGTCATCGTCGTGATCAGGCTGAGGTTCGGCCGTGGCGCTGATCAGCCCCCGCTGTTGCGCCTCGCTGAAGGCTTCGTGGCCGCCGATGATGCCGCCTGCGGCCAGGGTGACAATGACATTGGCATCGATCTGGCGAATATCGGCTGACTCTTTCTCGCTGAGGTTCCACAGCGGCGGAAATTCGATATCCACGCTATCCGGCAATGGCCTCCCGGTGACCGAGGGGTGCAGCACGCGCAGCAGTTTGAGCAATTGCGGCTTAATGCGCTGGGCCTGGTAGGCGTCGATGCTGTTGTAATAGTTCTCCAGGTCCGATGTTCCAGTAGCGTTCAGCCCGCCAGGGGCTTGACCCAGAAAACGCGTGGCGGGGATGTCGGAGGCGGCCGACAGCACCTGCAAAAAAGCCATCAGCAGCTCCGGCACCGAGCCAAACGAGGTGGGCAACGCCGCAACTTCGGTACCGCCCGCCGGGCCGTTATCCAGCAGCGCGGCACGGTACAGGCTGAGCTGGCGGGCGATTTCCTCCAGTTCGGCCAGGCGTTCATTGCCCGCATCCGTGGCCTGAAGTGCACCGATATCGGCACGAATTAACAGCAGCGAGGCCGAGTTGACCAAATGAAACGCCGCCTGGCGCGTGCCGGTAGCGCGCATCAGGTCATCCATCAACGGCTGCAACACCGAATCGCCAAACCCGGCGCCCCACTGGCGGCCAAAGCTCATCAGCGAGCCGTCATAGCTCAGCGGTTGGCCGTCGAACACCAGCAAGCGCGAGGCGTGTACGCGCTGGCCATTGATCAGGTAGATCGCCGGCTGGCCGTAGTTCGCGGCGAACGGGTCACTGACCACTTCGGCGAGTGCCAGGCGTGGCCGCGCAATCACGTTGAGGAAGCGCAGATGGTTTTGCCGCACCTGATCCAAGGCCAAGGCCTGCTGCGGATCGTCTTCGCTGTCCTGCACCCCCATCAGAATCGCAGCGCCGCCGAGCAGGCGCTCGATGATCAGCGCCCGTCGCAAGGCCTCCACCGCTCCCAGGTTATCCAGTGCGCGGGCTATCGCCTGCTCCTGCTCACCTAGGCCGGTATAGCGCCACTCTTCGCGCAACGCATCACTGACCGGAATGGTCACGATCTTGCGGGCGGCCCAGTCGAAGCGCCAGAGATCCAACAACTCTTGCTGGGTCAACGACACGCTGGGCAGTGGCCGGGTGTCCGCGCCACGGTCCTGTCGCCCACCGGCCCCGCTACGCCCCTGCGTATTGGCGTTTTGGCTGCGCAACCGGCGCTTGCGACGGAGTAACGGCATGGGTGTTCTCACGAGGATGGATCGCTAAGCCCCAAGTGCCGACCGCCGCCCATACGCCGCCACACCGACAGGGCAATGCCCATGCTGTCGACTTGGTCGTCGTGGAGGTGCGAGTCGTCGTCGCGAAAGTCCGCGCACTCATCGACAAACGTCTGGGTCCAGGGCTCACCGTCGGGTAGCCATACCGCTTCGCCGTAGGCCAGCCAGGCGCACTCGCGAGCCCGGCCAGCCTTGTCGGATGGGAAGCTATAGTGCTCGGGCTTCCACGGGGTCGCATGCACGCCTTGACGGCGCAGGGTCTGCACCAGGGATTGGCCGCTGGCTTTGTCTTCGATGAACAGGGTGCGCGGCCGGGGCAGTTGCTTGTCCTGCCGCCAAGCGGTCCACAGGCGTTTGGCGTTGAGCAACAGGTCGGGGAATTCGGCCCGTTCGCGCCATTGGTTCAGTAGGTACGCCCGGCGTGTGCCCTCGACGCCCCAGCGCTGGATCACCGAGTAATCGCAGCCGTCCTTGGCCTTGTAGGCGGTGTCGGCGCTGATCAAGGTCGCACTGATACGCGGCAATATCTGCGCACGGTCGAGGTACCAGCACCACCAGTCGGGGTTGAGGATCTGCCCTTCGCTCTCGCAGGGCTCGCCCAGCCAGATATGCCGATAGCGCTGCGGGTACATGGCCTTGCACAGCGTCGCCTCGGCCAGCAGCTTGTCTGGAAGGTGCGGATTGTCGGTGTAATTGACCTGGATCTTGAGGGTGTCAGGGCGCTCGGTCAGCACGTAGTCGGCGTAGACCGGATCGTCCTTTTTGCGCGGGTTCAGGGTGAACCAGATTTCCGAGCCGGACTTGCGAATAGTCGGCACCAGCGTGTCGAGAGAGTCGCGGCTGATGCTCTGTGCTTCCTCGACCCAGACCAGGTCGATGCCCTCCATGGACTTGATCGACTCGTGGTTGTAGCGCAGGCCGGTAAAAATGATCTCGGTGCCGTTCAGGCCGACAATCGCAGTGCGCGTGGAGTGGTAGAACCAGCCCAGTCCGAGTCGACTGATCTCGTCATCCAGCAGTTTTTTCACCGACTCGGCAATCGAGTCCTGGATCTCACGACAGCACAGAATTCGCAGGGGCCGCGCATACGCGAGACTCAGAATGACCCGCGCCACCACCCAGGACTTGCCGCCGCCACGCCCGCCGTACAACACCTTGTAGGGCTTGGGGTGCAGCAGCGGCTCAAAGCGTGGCTCAATCCTCGCCTGTATTTTCTCCGGGCGCTTCATGGGTCACGACAAACTCCAACGGCGGGAACGTCAACGCCACGCCGCCGGGACAGCTCAATTCGCTGGCACTGCGCTCCTTATACTTATCCGGGCGGTGAGCCTTGAGCAGCAGCGCCATCAGCGTGTCGGAATATTCCTGCACCGTGCCGCACTCAGAACCTTGGTAGAACACCGGTTTGGCCACGCCGTCCAGCGCCCGGCGGCGGGCTTCGGCCTCCAGGGCGTCGGTGGCTTCCTCCAGGGCTTCGTCCCAATCGGCGGCGAACTCGGGGTTCTCGTCGCGCCAGGTGTAGGCGGTGCGGCGGTTGATGTCGGCGGCACGGGCGGCGGCGGAGATATTCGCGGTGGCGCGCAAGGTGTCTAGAAAAAGGTTTCTCGCGTGATCTGTGGTGCGTTGTGACAGGCCGGCCATGCTCAGTCACCGGATTTGGGGAGCTTGAGGTCGGCGACACGGTCTGCCAGGGCGGCAATCTTTTTCACACCGAGAAAGCCGACACTGCCGCCGACGAAGGTGGCGAGGCTTTGCGGCAGGCCGAACAATTGGAGACCGCTGATCAGGGTCAGGGTCAGGCCACCGCATAGGGCGCCTTCGAACAGGGCCTGACGGCGGCTGCCTCCGGCGTAGATGATGCGCAGGATGGCCATCAGGCACGACAGACCCGCAGCGTAGAGCACTGGGGCATGCTGGTTGAGCCATGCCAGCAGAGTGGCCCATGTGTCAGGTTTATCCGGCATGTTGGTCATCTTGCGTGTCTCCCAGGCAAACGCATAAAACGCCTCCCTTCGTCCCAGGCGACGTCGAAACATTGAGAAAAAATCACAGCGTTGCGGGCCATCAAAATATAAGTGTAATTTGCGATTTCACTTATAAATGACCTATATTTACTATGAACACGATCAACTGGACTCGGAAAGCTGTGAAACAGCTCCTGAAGCTACACAGCCAGCATCAGGTTCAAATCCGTGACGCGGTGACCGGTTTGCAAGACATGCCCGATGTGACCAACATCAAAGCGTTGGTCGGCCATGAGTACGGTTACCGACTGCGGGTGGGCAACTATCGCGTCCTGTTTGACTGGGACGGCACGGTCAAAGTGATCAGCATTCAAGAGGTAAAAAAACGCGATGAACGCACCTACTAGCATCCAAATCATCAACGGCGCCGACGGTAAACCTGCATTCGTCGTGATTCCCTACGCACAATATGTGGCGCAACACACCGACAGTGACTTGATCCCACATGACGTGGTTAGCCGCATCGTTGACGGTGCTACGCCGGTACGCGCATGGCGTGAACATCTTGATCTGACTCAGGACGAGGTGGCCAAGCGTTTGGGTATCTCCCAACCTGCGTATGCGCAGCAGGAAAACGTGTCGAAGCCGCGCAAGGCCACCCGCGAGAAAATTGCGGCGGCCTTTGGCATCAAGGCCGATCAGTTAGAGTTGTGAGGGCTTGCCGGGATAGCGCGCTACTCAATGTAAAACGCAAACAGCGTGGTGAGGAGACTCAAGCCACGCTGCCATAAAACCAAACCTATTCCGCGTGGAAAAGTGTTTTTTCACACCATCTCTCTGATTTTTTCCAGCTCGCAATCCACCCAGGCCACACCCGCACTGACCAGCTCCCGCGCCTTGGTTTCACTGACGTGGTATGCATGCCCGATGCGCAGTGCCGGCCACTTGGCCGCGTAGTAGTACCACAGCACATCGCCCATCTGCTGATGACGCCGACACAGCCGCGCCACGGCGCCGTCCACCACCTCGGCCATCTCATCGGTGATGCAATAGGACTTCATCGGCACCGGTAACTTGCCACGCATCAACGCCTGGGTGGCGCTCACGCCACGGGGGATGCCACGCCCATCCAGGCGCCACCAGCCCCACTGCTCCAGCAGATACGCCGTGTCGCCCAAGGGTTGCTTGTGCGGTTTGCGCGTATTCACAAGCCCTCCTCGGCCAGCGGCGTGACGCTGACCACGACACCCGGCTCGGCACCAAAGCGTTTACAGGCGATCACACCGACGACTTGCACATCGTCGTGCCAGACCACGCCGTTCAAGGCGTCTTCGATGGCCTTGAGCACGTTCGACAAGTCCGGTTTCTTGGTCGGCAGCAACCGCCCCGCCATCGCCTTTGCCCGCTTCGCCTTGGGCCACGTTTTGGCAGGTGGCACTACGATACTCAACGCCAACAACACCGGTGCATCGATCAACGCACGACCGCGCATGGCCTGACGTGCAAACAGCGCTGTGCAACGCTGGTAATCCACAGTGGTTTTGGGCGTGTAGTGCCGGGTCAGGACCTCCCCATCGATCACCCGCGTAGCCGTACGGTGACGCGCCTTCGCCACCGGCATGCCTGGAACCACAAAACACACCGGCTGCAGGTCAATCATCGTCATGACTCCTGACACGCAACAGCCCCAGCAACTGGTGACGCGCCGCCAACGCGTTGCGCGCAATCCCTTGCAGCTCGACCAGACGCTCGGCCTCGCGATGGGAGTACTCAAGCTGGACCTGCTCCCGTGGCCGGGCGCTGTCGTGGCCGATGCCCTTGGCGATGCGCCCTTCGAGTGGCTGCCCGGTCTGCGCCCGGCGCATGACGATGGCGTAGTTGCGCTCAAAGCGTTGGCGCAGCGCCTTGTCACCCTGCTTCGCGGTGCGCAGGTCAAACGTGCTGGTGGCCTCAGCGGCGATCCGCACCGCCGCGTGGGCGTACTGCCCAAGCAGCGCCTGATGCCACGCATCGCTTTCGCACGGCAGGCCCATGTCCGCCGCTGAGGGTTTGCACCACTCGACGAACACCCCCACGCTCGGCACGAAATCCTTGCGCGAACGCCGCGCCCCCTGGAAACCCCAGGCCAGCTGTGTGTCGGAATTGATCCCGGCCTGCACAAACCCGGCGATCCACTCGCGCTTGGCCGAGCGCAACGCGTGATCATCCGGCCATGCCTGGCGCCAGGCCGGAAAAATCCCTTGCAGCTTGGCGAACACCTGGTTGACCAGGTGCGCCGTGGCCGGATCGATCCGTACCGGTTGCACAACCGGAATCTTGGCCAGCGCCGCTGGCGGGTCGAGGTGTTCGGTGATATCGCGGACTGGTTTCACAGGATGTCCTCCGCAGCCCAGGTGGTGTCGTCGAAGTCAGGCAGTGGCGCAGGCGGCCCTCGCGGTGGCCCGGTGGCGTGGCGATTGGCGTCGCCCTGCGCCTTGAGCACCCAGTTGCGCCAGGTCGCCGGCCAGTCCGCCATGGTCTTGCCGTGGCCCCGGTAGTAATTCACAAATCGCTCGGTTTCCAGGCTCAGGTCCACGGCAGGCACGCGCTCAGCCGCCCACTGGCGCATCTGGCCGGTGAGGTGAAACGGGTCGGGCAAGCGGGTCTTGCGCTTGGGGGGACTAAGGGGGGTTAGCTTTTGATCTTCTTCTGTATCTGAATCTTGTTGTGACGCATCGTGACGTTGCGTGACCGGCTGTGACTCGGCCTGTGGTAGTACTTTTTTAGCCCGCAAGCGCTGCGCCCTTTTACGCTCCGTAGCCGATTGGGCGCCGGTTTCAGGGTTACCCAGATCCTCACGAAGCGGTTGGCGCTGGCTCCAGCCAGTCAGGCATTTTTGGTCGAGTACGCGCCCCTGCATCGCCGAGAAAACATTGTCGATTTGTTCCTCGGTCACATCCAGCGCACTGGCTAAATCTTCGGTCGTGACTGTCACGTGACCCCGCGTGACATTGCGTGACGCGTCTACCAGCAAATGCAAAAACACCGCTTGCACCAGCGAAACGGGTTGGCCGGATACCCGTGCGATGGTCCGCCATTTTGGGTCGTTAGGCATGTCATGCCAAAGGCGCAGCCAACTTGCGACCATGATTCAGTCCCAACCAATAGGACCTGGTCGTTTCCCTTCGGCCTGAAGGCCCAGCTCTGCAAGTGTCTTGAGCGCCTGGATATATCCGGGCGGATGGCACTCCGCATTCGACGGCACAAGCTTGAGTTCAAGCAGTGCAATCACCTTGCACCAGCGCTCGATGTCGCCGTCTTTCCAACGACTGATGGTGGATTCACTAAGCCCAAGAGCGTCAGCCAGGTTCTTCTGCCCGACCGATAGAAGTCGCTTGAGGACCAAGGCTTCGATCTCTCGTGCTCTTGCGCTTTGTTCTGCGTTTAATTTTTCGGAGGTCATGTTTATGCCACCGCTTCGTCGGTACTCTGAAAGCGTTCCGGATACAGAACGTGGATTTCGGTGATTTCGTGGTCGAAGACAAGGCAGAGGCTTTCAGCCAATGCCGCCGAGGCACGCTGGGCGCCGCGTTCGATACGCGACAGGTTTCCAGGATCGACTTGATCCCCCAGCGCCGCTAAACGTGCCGAAACATCAACTAATCTCCAACCGCGTGCGATACGAGCTTGTTTTAACGGAGTCATGAAAAAGACCCTGAATTGATCTCTGAACAATTTTTGCTCCATGCGCAAATACGATGCAAGCAAATTTTGTTCTTAAAACTTTGCGCCTATCGCAACAAAACGAGAGAATCACCGTATGGATATAGGACAGATCATTAGGAAAGCGCGTAAGGCCAAGGGCTGGACGCTTGACGACCTCTCGCACCAGATCGGCTCAGACTCAGGCAACCTGTCTCGTCTGGAGCGCGGTATGCAGGGCGTCAATCACGAAGCCCTCAACAAGATCCTCGACCTGCTGGAAATACAGTTGTTCGTGCCGAGCGATGCCGATTCATTTCACAAGCATCCTCCACAGCAATCAGCCTTTGTTAAGAAGTATCCACTGATCGATTGGAGCACCATTTCCGAATGGTCCCGTGCGCCCGGAGACGTTGCGCTAAGCCACCTAAGACAGTGGCTAGCGTCCACCGAGAATGCCGGTGAGCAGGGTTTTTGGCTCGATGTTGTAGGCGATTCGATGGTCAACGCCTCCAGCCCTACGTTCCCGGAACACTCCAGAATCCTTATCCGTCCAGACACCGAACTGATCAGCGGAAAGTATTATGTGGTCAAGTTACTGGAGAGCGGTCACGAGACGTTCAAGCAGTACATCGAGGATGCCGGTCACCGCTATTTGAAGCCGCTGAATCCGGCTTATCGTGTCATTGAAGTCAACGGTGACTGCCAGGTTATTGGACGCGTCATCGATATCAAAATGACCGGGCTTTAGCTCCCCCACCTCCCCAAAACCCGCTGCCAGCGGGTTTTCTTTTGCACGTATTTTTTTACAATTTTGCGTTTGACGCATTTATTTTTTTACCCAAAATGCAAATACATATTGTGATATGCGCAAATTCACAGATCAAAAGGTGCCGAGAGGCATGTGACAGGCAGCGATGAACCGGCCTGTTCCAACGGTTCAGAGGGTTGGCAACTGACCCAGGCGCGCAGCGTAAAACGCCCAACAAGTTATCCGGCGGACACTCGTCGCGGCCGGAGGAACAATCTGATAGATCGGTACCGCGCCAGTTGCGCCGAACGATCACCCATCCGTGGCCCGGCAATGGGCCTCCCCTGAATAGCCCTCATTGTATGGAGGCATTCCCATGAGCAGACAACGACTAATAGCACTCGCCGCCTCCCTGGTGGAGCCACACGCGCCGTTTAAAATCGGTGATGTGGTGACCTTCAAAGAAGGCCTGCGCAACCGACATACCAGCGACGTCATGGTTGTGACAGAGGTACTGGCAACGCCCGTCCTCGATCCCACAACACATGCTGGAAGCCCTTACTTCCGTGAGCCGCTGGATCTCAAAGTGTCCTACCTCGATGACGATGGCGACCTGATCGAAGGCCACGCCGATTCGCGTCGTTTCCGTTTGGCCTGATCACGACTGCACCCGGCCCGCCGGGTGCATCGGGCCACCCGACAGGGAGAATCATCATGTTGGTACTTAATCGCCGTGTTGGTGAGGTCATCCGCATCAACGACGACATCAGCGTTACCGTACTTGGGCTTTGCGGTCAGCAAATCAAGCTAGGAGTGACCGCGCCACGTGGGGTTGAGGTGCATCGGCAAGAAGTTTATGAGCGCATTCAGGCCGAACGGCGATCTGCCGGACCTCAATACAGAGAGAGAAAAACCTACCTGGGGGATATGTCATGAGCACCTATACAGAAACCCTCGTTCATCAAATCTTTGATCTTGTCCGCCAGGTTAATCAACAGGGTCAGTACGCCGTCTCGTTCCACCTGAACGGTTGCGTCGACCTTTTATATCTGGGGATTGAACCTGCTGACGCAGATTTCTGTGATCGCTTCCGTCCACCACCAGAAATACTTTCTGGCTACATCACCTTCAACAGGGCCTACCTCGCCAAAAGTGAAGCCGAAACCGAACAACGCTGCATCAACGAACTGACCGACATGCACCGACACTTGACCAGCATGCTGACTTTCGGCGCTTGCCAGGCTTAACTCACCCCGCCCCCAGGAGACACCCCACAGGAGGTCATCATGGGATCTGCCCTGCACCACTACGACATCTGGAAAACCACCCCACCCGAGCTGTTCGACGACAGCGAGGAACAAACCGCGTGGCTGGAATCCGCCGCTGAACAGTTGGTCATGGGTTGCGATATTCACTGGAAACGTCGCAACCAATCGCCACACACCATCACGGCGGACAGCTATGTGACCGCGCTACAGGACCATCTGAACCAACGGCAAATCGACGGCATGGACGAACGTGATGCGTTTGCCCGCTTGGTACTGGCGGCACGCAATGGCTGCCTGGGCGATATGCGCGACCACGCCGACTACCTGCTCGGCCCCTGCCTCAACCCAAATGGCACGCTGCATGAAATCGCCTTAACGCTGCTGCGCCCTTTGGCCGCTGACGCGGTCGCCGCAGAGCGTGAAGCCCACGAGGACGACCGGGATGCAGATCTATGAACCCCTTGATAGAACGTGCACCTCACATCGAGTTTGCCGGCAAGACGTTTGAAGACGCGCTGGGCATCGCCCGGCGCTTCGGCTTCACCGACCCGCCCATCCTCATCAGTTGGGAACAACCTGGGTTGTGGTTGCTGCGCTATCGCAATCACTCACCCAACTAGCCCCGTCACCTGCATTGGAGGCTCCCATGCAGCCAGGTTATTACACCACCCTGACCAATCATGACTACCACCACGGCGAAGGCGTCTCGAAATCCCAGCTCGACCTGATCGACAAGTCGCCGGCGCTTTTCCAATGGAACCAACACGCCCCCGAGGATCAGGAGAAAAAGTCGGCATTGAACCTCGGCGATGCCACCCACGCCCTACTGCTGGAGCCCGAACGCTTCACCACGGAATACGCCATCGGCCCCGCCAATGCGCCACGCAACACCAAAGCCGGCAAAGCCGCCTGGGAGGCATTCGAAGCCGAACTGCATGGCCAGACTGTCCTCAGCGCCGACGAAGGCCGACGCTTGCACCTGATCCGCGACAGCGTGATGGCCCACCCCCACGCGAAATGGTTGTTGGAAGCGGCTGGCGACGCCGAAGCCAGCCTCTACTGGATCGACCCCAAGGAAAACGTGCTCTGCCGCTGCCGCCCAGACAAAACCATTCCCACCTTGGGCTGGCTGGTGGACGTGAAAACCACCGCCGACATCAGCAAGTTCGAACGCTCGATGTACGACTACCGCTACCACGTGCAGGACGCCTTCTACAGCGACGGCTACGCCGCCCACTTTGGCGAACCGCTGAATGGCTTCGTGTTCCTGGTCGTCAGCACCAGCATCGAATGCGGCAAATACCCCGTGCGCCTGTTCGTCCTCGACGCCGAAGCCAAGGCCGCCGGGCGCACCGCCTACCGCGTAAACCTCGCGACCTACGCCGACTGCCTGCGCACCGGCGAATGGTCCGGCCTGGAAACCCTCTCACTGCCCTACTGGGCGAAGGAACGGCTATGAACAGCACAGCAGAAACCGCTATCCCTTTTTCCAGCCAAGACCTGGAAAAGACCCAACCGACCAAAGCACAGAGCAAAACCGGCTCGCTGGCCTCGCTGCTCGCCAGCCCGAAAATGAAATCGCAATTTGCCGCCGCGCTGCCGAAACACATGACCCCGGAGCGGATGGCGCGGATTGTCACCACCGAGATCCGCAAGAACCCCGAACTGGTCAAGTGTGAGCAGCAGAGCTTTCTTGGCGCGGTGATTCAATGTGCGCAACTGGGGTTGGAGCCTGGCAATACCCTTGGGCATGCCTACATCCTGCCGTATGGCAAACAGGCACAGTTGATCATCGGGTATCGCGGCATGATCGACCTGGCGCGGCGTTCGGGGCAGATCATCAGCATCTCGGCCCGGACTGTGCGTGAGGGGGATTACTTTGAATATGAGTTTGGGCTGGATGAAAACCTGGTCCATCGCCCTATCGAAACCACGCAACCTGGTGCGGTTACCCATGTTTATGCGGTAGCGCGACTTAAGGATGGCGGGCGCCAATTCGAGGTGATGAGCCATGCACAGATTGAAGATGTTCGCGCACAGAGCAAGGCAGCCAAGTCAGGGCCGTGGGTGACGCATTGGGAGGAGATGGCCAAGAAGACTGTGATTCGACGGCTGTTCAAGTACCTGCCAGTGTCGGTGGAGATTCAGCGGGCGGTGATGCTGGATGAGAAGGCTGAGGCGGGTATCTGTCAGGAAAATGAGTGTGTGTTTGACGGGGATTTTCAAGTGGTTGTCGAGCCAAAGGAATAAATAACTCAGACTACACGTCCACGAAAAATGAACACGGGCAACTTAAATTAAAAGGGCTGAGATCAGCCCTTGAAGCGGAGAGATCTCACGAAGTTTTACCCGTCAGCGGCAACACCCGCATCGAGAAATCGTAATCATGCATACATTTAACAGAGACCTTACACTCACAAGCAAGGAGCGCTGCATCGACTAAAAATCGAATACACATAAATACAAAGCAGCCTCTAAAACAAACACGCAATTATTATCCAGCAACTAATTGATATTTATAGGTCGCTCTCGAGAATATCACCACCCGGGAAGTGATCTCTTTTACTCTTAGACACCTCTTCAATAATTTTCTTTGCCTCACTATTTCTAACACCATTAGCCACCAGAACATCAAACACCTGAGCTTTTGATACACCATCACGAAGCATACTTACTGCTTCTGAAGTAGCTTTCGCGGCCATGGCCAAATCGCCTGGACTGTACCGAATTGGACCAGAGTGATTTTCAAGCGCACCTATCCGCCGGCTCAGCAACCTAGTTGTATCAAGGATTTCCATCATTACATCATTTTGAGGCCTACGCTTTACCTCTACTGCGGGGTTAGCCGCTACAGCTATCGAAAAATCTTGTTCAAAACTAGGCCAGTAAACATCAAAAGCTCTCTGCAAAACAACATCATCAAGAACCCGGTCATTCATGCAGGAATTTAAAGTTTTAACCAGTTCCCACATCCCAGCCTTATCAGGTTTCGTATGGTTGAATTGAGCCAACGGATCTGTAAGATCACCAGGCTCCAAATCAATCAAAAAAGTACAAATTCTATTACCTGAAAGCCCCTTTGCTAGCGCCCCTGTCTCGAACAAAATCCAAGGTTTATCTTTGTTTTCCAAGGTAAGACATACGATGCCTACAGACACATCACGGAGCTTTTCATTTATCTCCGAAAACCACAACGCACCTCGGTCAATGTGTTTGGTAGATATCCAAGGCTCTGAGGCTTGAAGAACACATTTAATCCAAACACTCATCAAATCGGCTACAGCTCGACTCCGATGACCTGACCAACTTATGAAAACCTTCACGCGACCTCCTTGACCCGACTCCATGCCGGTACGCTATGAAACACCAACCGAAATCAAATTGCCATCACTCTGTTAGCAGAGCACGTCAATGAGGAGCGATAGCGCCTCTATGGCTGGTGTATTTCTTCTGGCGAGGGCCTTGGCGCACCTGTCGAGGCTGCTTCCGCACACACCGAAACAGCAACGGTAAGATGGTCCCTAATCTCAGATAGCATTTTGGCCCACCTTTTATATTGGTGCGTCCTCACCCTCAACGCCCCCCAAGAAGGATGTACGAGTGCCGCGCCAGCGTCGGTGGCAAAGGTCTGAATCAAACCGAGCGCCCGCGCTGATCTTTTGGCTGCGTGGCTTTTCAATTGAAGTAGTGGATACAAATCGTCAATTGATATGGACCTTGCCATGATTTCGAACTCCTGAATATGTAGGAGGAGCTGCATGTGCTGACTTGCGGATTCTTCATCATCCAAACAAAACCATCCCAACAGATAAAATGCTTTGCTTTCTAGCGCAGTGATTGGACTGAGCATCTTTGCAGCCGCCAATTCCGAACGATCCTTTTCGGCTCGCCTAATGGTCCAGGCGGCATGACCGGAAACCCCCAAGGCCACTAAGACTGCTGCTACCGTTGCTAAAGCTGACAACATTTCCCATGGCGAATATGACATTTTTTGCCCTTCCAACCGGTCAAAGCCCGGCGTCCGTAATTCCCACACCCACTAAGCGCACAAACCAGTGATGTTGTGCTGCTATCAAATGTCATCTTTGAATACTTTCAGCGAGTACCACTCTAAAAACCAAGCCTAAACTGCCTGCGTATCGAACCCAGCGAGAAAAGCCTTGGCCTCATCTAGAGAATTAAAATCCTTTATAGCAAATAAAAGTGAAAACTTAAGGAGCTTCTCAAGTTCAACCTTGTACAGCGTACCTCTATCTGCAATCAATTCAATCGCATCCATACTTCCAGAGAACTCACCAAAAGACTTAATTACCCCAATTCGACTCAGTGCATCAGCTTGTGAATGTTGGTAGTAAGAAATCCTCTGGTCAAACACTCTTATTACCGACGACTTAAAATCTGTAATCCGAGCGCTTAGCAACTCAGCCTCTGCCATCGAAAGCTGTTCAGCTTGGGCCTTATAAGCTTGGTTTTGGAGCTCTATTACTCGCTCAGAATCACTTTTTTGTGACAACATTGTTTGTTGCTGAAGCCTAATCGTTTTTAGCAAAGCAACGAGTGTCACCACAGATACAAGAGGACTGAAAACCCCACCAAAAAATGATCCAAAAGCGGCCCATTTGTTTGGATCATTTGAAACTCCACCGTCAAATGTAGCTAAATAAAAACCAACACTGACGACAAGGCCTAGGAGAAGTAGAGATACTCCCAGCACCAAAGCCCTATCAATCAAGCGATTTGACTTATCAAGAACAACCCTGAAACTTTCCAAGCACACCTCCCAGCAAATTAAAACTGATTCACAATCCGTCAAAAAACAACTGCCTATATAGCGAAACGCAACCTCATACTCGCCACCTTACAAGACAGGATAGACAAAACCAATCAAATTAAGAGAAATTTAAATAGCATACATACCCACCTTCAATTTTACCAAAAGAGCAAAACATTAACTCCAAATATCCAACCAATAAAAAAGCAAAAATTCAATTATTAACCAGATTGCTTCTCAAGGAGCCATGGATGATGTTTTTCCATCCTCAAAAACAAATGAGCTTGCGTTTTACGAAGCTCTCGATAATAGTCCAAACAACGGACAGGATGCTTCCCATCCAAGCGAGAACTCAACCCATCAACAAGTGTGAGTCCAGGCCCAAAATATACCGCTTTACCTGCATTAACGACAAAATCTTGTTGATCAGCGTATGACTGAAGGACACATGCCTTAAAAGCTTTAGCAACTAATTGTCGATTATCTCCATCAAGGCGCGAGAACTCAAACTGTTCATGTACGAGGACCTCAACGAAATCACGCTGCGCATCTATCTCTCTTTGATTTAAAGCATAACTTGAGGAAAACACATCAAGCACTGAGAAAATAGTTACAGCCAAAGAAAACATAGATAAAAGCAAACTAACAGAACCGCCCATAGCCTCCCACAACACAACTGTGGCCGCACACGCTATACCACCAGCGACGAAACCTGCAGCAGCCCAATAACGTTCCTCAGCCCCAGCGTAAAAAGCTAAGATGAGACCTACAAAAAATACAATGTAGCCCACAGCACGACGAAGCCTCCACATACGAGCATCCTAACTTAAATTTTACACATAAAAAGCTTTATGATCTTTTATATCGGCCGCGGCACTAAGACCTTGAGATAGTATCGCTACTAACAGCGATTTCAGATAACGATCAGTATGTAGTGAAATCCGATATCAGCCTTTGCGTCAAATCAGCCTGAACCCGAATAGTTAGACATGCGTTTGCACTACGCCCCCACCACGACGAGGTACGCTCCCATGGAGACCACACCCCAATCGGAAAACACCCCCACCGACCAACCAACCGACGGCATCACCGGCGACAAAGTCCCCGAAGCCCAAATGGCCCTGATCCTCGGCACCACCGTCCCTGCCCTGCGCTCCAAGCGCGCCCGCAACCAAATCCCCCACGGCGTCTGGAACAAGCACGGTGGCCGGATCATTTACAGCATCAGGAGGTACTACGAATGGCTAGAAAGCCAATGGGTATGCCCGCTGGAGTGGACCTCCACAATGGGTCGATCCGCGTCCGATTTATGTGGAACGGCCGCCGGCGAAATGAAACGCTCCCCTATGCCCCGACACCGAAAGGCATCAAATCAGCCGCCCAGGTTGTTGATCAGGTAAAGGGGCTGATCAAGTTGGGGCTGCTCGACGACGACAAGTACGCCGAGCTGTTCCCCAATTCCAGCAACGTTGCGGGCGGCAAGCTGAACTTCGGCGAGTACGCCCAGCTCTGGCTGGATAGCCGGGCGGTGGTCAAAGGCACGAAGAAGAACTACACGACGGCGATCAATCGCTACTGGATGCCCGCGTTGGCCCTGGTGCGGATTGATCTGATCACCACCACCCTGCTCCGCCGAATACTGGCCGTCACTGACTGGAAGTCGCCGGCCGTGAAGCGCAACGCCATCACCAAACTGTCGACCATCCTGAATTCGGCGCTGAACGAGGAAATCATCCCGAAAAACCCGGCGGCGATCCTGGAGCTGCCGAAACGCAGCAAACGGGAGATCGACCCCTTCACCCAGGAAGAAGCGGACCTGATCATCGCCAAGATGTACGAGCACAGCCACTGGCCCAGCACGATCTACGCGGCGTTTTTTGAGTTCGTGTTTTATACCGGGATGCGCCTATCCGAAGCGCTGGCCATGCGCTGGGACGAGATCGACGAGAAAAAGAAGACCGCCCACGTGTGTCGTGGTGTCGCACTGGGGGAAGTGGTTGAGCGCACCAAAACCGGCGGCGACCGCTTCGTTTTGCTCAACCCCCGCGCCCTGCACGCCCTGGCCTTCGCCAAAAAGTACGCAGAACGCCGGAAAAAGGGCAAAGGCAAGGTGCTGGAAACCCCGTACATCTTCCCGCCTTCAAAGAACGCAGCCTACGTCCGGCAAACGTCCGACTTGCACAAGCAATGGGTTCCTACCCTAAAAGCACTAAACATCCGTCGTCGCCCGCCATACAACTGTCGTCACACCTATGCGACAATATGCATTATGTCTGGCATGAACCCCGCCTTCATCTCCCAGCAGCTCGGCCATAGTGTGCAGATGCTGCTCTCGACTTATGCGCGTTGGATCAACTCAAGCTCGGACTGGAGCGAAATGCAAAAGCTCCAGATTGGTCCCAAATTGGTCCCAGTTCAAATAAGCGCACCCTAAGCTATTGATAGGTAAAGTAATTGATCTCCACAGCTAACATCACCATGCAGTTCGGCGCCAAGCCGCTCTTCGAGAACGTCTCGGTCAAGTTCGGCGCCGGCAACCGTTATGGTTTGATCGGTGCCAACGGTTGCGGCAAGTCGACCTTCATGAAAATCCTCGGCGGCGACCTCGACCCGTCCGGCGGCCAGGTCATGCTGGAGCCGAACGTACGCCTGGGTAAACTGCGCCAGGACCAGTTCGCCTACGAAGAATTCACCGTGCTCGACACCGTGATCATGGGCCACGAAGAGCTGTGGAAGGTCAAGGCCGAGCGCGACCGCATCTACTCGCTGCCGGAAATGAGCGAAGAAGACGGCATGGCCGTGGCCGAGTTGGAAACCGAATTCGCCGAAATGGACGGCTACACCGCCGAATCCCGTGCCGGTGAACTGCTGTTGGGCCTGGGCATTCCCCTGGAACAGCACTTCGGCCCGATGAGCGAAGTGTCCCCTGGCTGGAAACTGCGTGTGTTGCTGGCCCAGGCGCTGTTTTCCGATCCTGAAGTGCTGTTGCTCGACGAACCGACCAACCACCTGGACATCAACACCATTCGCTGGCTGGAAAACATCCTGACCCAGCGCTCCAGCCTGATGATCATCATCTCTCACGACCGTCACTTCCTGAACAGCGTGTGCACCCACATGGCTGACCTGGACTACGGCGAGTTGCGCCTGTTCCCGGGCAACTACGACGAGTACATGACCGTGGCGACCCAGTCCCGCGAGCAACTGCTGTCGGACAACGCCAAGAAGAAGGCGCAGATCTCCGAGCTGCAATCCTTCGTCAGCCGCTTCTCGGCCAACGCCTCGAAAGCCAAGCAGGCCACTTCCCGTGCCAAGGCGATCGACAAGATCCAACTGGCCGAAGTCAAGCCGTCGAGCCGCGTAAGCCCGTTCATCCGTTTCGAGCAGAACAAAAAGCTGCACCGTCAGGCAGTCATGGTCGAAAAAATGGCCAAAGGCTTCGACGGCAAGCCGCTGTTCAAAGACTTCAGTTTCCAGGTTGAAGCTGGCGAGCGCGTAGCGATCATCGGCCCGAACGGTATCGGCAAGACCACCCTGCTGCGCACCCTGGTCAACGAACTGACCCCGGACGCCGGCAGCGTCAAGTGGACCGACGCCGCAGAACTGGGCTACTACGCCCAGGACCACGCTCACGACTTCGAAGACGACGTGACCCTGTTCGACTGGATGGGCCAGTGGACCCAAGGCGAGCAAATGATCCGTGGCACCCTGGGTCGCATGCTGTTCTCCAACGACGAGATCCAGAAGTCGGTGAAGGTGATTTCCGGTGGTGAGCAAGGCCGTATGCTGTTCGGCAAGCTGATCCTGCAAAAGCCGAACGTGCTGCTCATGGACGAACCGACCAACCACTTGGACATGGAATCCATCGAAGCGCTGAACCTGGCGCTGGAGAACTACCCGGGCACGCTGATCTTCGTCAGCCACGACCGTGAGTTCGTATCGTCCCTGGCCACCCGCATCATCGAGTTGAGCGCCACCGGCGTCATCGACTTCAGCGGCACCTATGATGATTACCTGCGTAGCCAAGGTGTGGTGTTCTAAAGCACTCCGCCAGTAACTGTGGTGAGCGGGCTTGCCCCGCGCTGGGGCGCGAAGCGGCCCTAAAAAGAACACCGCGTTCTGTCCGACAGAACGCGGTGTTTTCTATTGGGGCCGCTTCGCAGCCCAGCGCGGGGCAAGCCCGCTCACCACAACAGCACCATTTACCCCATAAAAAGCCTGTTCATCAGACAAAGTAGTTAGCCTGCTTCCTTTTCCCCCAAGCCCTTGCCATGATGCCCTCACCGCCCGCCCGCGAACGAGTGCCCATGTCTGCCGCCGCCCCCAGCTCCCTGTCGATCACCCTGCAGATCGTCTCCATCGTCTTCTACACCTTCATCGCGTTCATCTGCATCGGCCTGCCGATTGCGGTGATTCCTGGCTATGTGCATGAGCAACTGGGCTTCAGCGCCGTGGTCGCCGGAGTCACCATCGGTTCGCAATACCTGGCGACCCTGCTCAGTCGGCCCATGGCCGGGCGCATGTCGGACAACGTCGGCACCAAGCGCGCCATTGTGTTGGGGTTGGCGGGGATTCTGGTCAGCGGTGTGCTGACGTTCTTTGCAACGTTGCTACAGAGCATGCCCACCTTGAGCCTGGGCATTTTGATTGTCGGCCGACTGTTGTTGGGCGTGGCCCAAGGGCTGATCGGCGTGGGCACCATCAGTTGGTGCATGGGCGCCGTCGGCGCCGAACACACGGCGCGCTCGATTTCCTGGAACGGCATCGCGTCCTACGGCGCCATCGCCATTGGTGCGCCGCTGGGCGTGGTGATGGTGGCCGAATACGGCTACAACAGCCTCGGCATTGCACTGGCCGTATTGTCCGCGCTGGGCCTGGTGCTGATCCGCAATAAACCCTCGGTGCCAGTGGTGCGTGGCGAACGTTTGCCGTTCTGGGCAGTGTTCGGGCGTATCGCACCCTTTGGCGCCAGCCTGTGCCTGGCCTCCATCGGCTACGGCACCCTCACCACCTTTATTACGCTGTACTACCTCAATCGTGGCTGGGCCGGTGCGGCGTACTGCCTGACAGTGTTTGGCGTGTGTTTTATCTTGTCGCGGTTGGTGTTTATCTCTGCCATCAGCCGGTTTGGCGGCTTTCGTGCCGCCATTGCCTGCATGACCATCGAGACCCTCGGCCTGACGTTGCTCTGGCTGGCGCCGTCGACGGGCGTGGCATTAATTGGCGCGGGGCTGACCGGTTTTGGCTTGTCGCTGGTGTACCCGGCACTCGGCGTGGAAGCCATCAAGCAGGTGCCCAATAGCAGCCGTGGCGCGGGACTGAGTGCGTATGCGGTGTTCTTTGACTTGGCCCTGGCGATTGCCGGGCCGTTGATGGGCGCCGTGGCACTGAACCTTGGCTATGGCTGGATCTTCTTCTGCGCCGCGCTGTTGTCGGTGACCGCCTTGGGCGTGACCGTTCTGCTCAAGCGTCGCGCTTACTGATCAGCCGTCTGCATCCCGGCGCGGGTGGATTGGCCGAGGGTGTGGCTGAAAAAGCGTCCTGCCTCGGAAATCAGGTCACGGTGAATCCCTTCGCGGTCGACGCCGTCGGCATCGGTGCAGATCGCCGGCATCGCCGCCAACTGATCACTGTCGCACGGCGCCATGAACACAAAGTGCCCTGCCCCGGCCAACAGCTTGAAGTCCGGCGGTTCCGGCAACTTGCGCGCCAGCGCCGCAGCGTTCTTGTCCACGGCCACCAGCTTGTCACCGTCACCGCTGTAGAGCAGCACTGGCACATGCACGTCGGCCAGGGTGTGACGGCCGAACATCAGACTCAACGGCGCCATCAACATCAACGCATGAATACGCGGGTCGGATTGCGGCTGCAGGTCGTCGCGGTCCACCACCAACTCGCCTTTGGTGGTGCAGGCGTCGCGGTCTTCCGGACGTTCCTGGCAGTAGCGACGTAGGCGGTCGAAGTCCGGCTTGGCACCGGCCAGGATCAACGCGGTTTCACCGCCCGCTGAATAACCGATCACGCCGACCTGATCGACGTTGACGAAGGGGGACAGCATCGGGTCGCCCAAGGTGGCGGTGATTGCTTCGGAAATCTGGATCGGCCGGCCATACAGGTTACTCACCGTGCCCAGGCGGCTGTGGTCCTTGTAGTTGTCGCCAGGGTGCAACACCGCCACCACCACGAAGCCTTTACGCGCCAGCGAAGTGGCCAGGTCATGCAAGGCCAGCGGCGTGCCGGTGTTGCCGTGGGACAGCATCAGCATCGGGAAGCGGCCGATGGCAATCTTGGAATCTTCCGTGGCGGCAACGCGATAGGCGCCCAGCGGCGTACTGTGCTCGAGCCCCGTGGAGGGATAAAAAGCGATGGCCTTCATCGGCTGCAAATCCAGCGGATCCAGGAAGGTCATGCGATGGAAGCCCACACTCCAATGCGGGTGCGGCGCCGGCGCGGCGTGCACTGAAACCAGGCCACCGAGCAGGGAAAGAACCATAACAGCACAAAGACGCATCATGAGGATGTCCACCTTTGCTGCATAAAGACCGGCATGTCGGGTTGAAAAGTCCATGGTTCAAGGCGCTCGACCGGGTGATAAACCCATGCGTGCATAACCTGGGCCAAAGTAATGAAAGCGGGTAAACGAAAAAACTCCGTAGTCCGGTCGTTTTGAGGCGATCAGAATACAGAGTTTAGACGTCCCGTTTCAGAATGAAACGGGGAAAGGCACGGTTTTACCTAAGCTTTACGCAGCCGCGAACAATTGTTCGTTGATGAGTACGTTGGCGTCGCTCAAGGACTTGCTGCGGAACTCATCACCGTACGCCAGGCCATGGGCGCGGACGAATTCGACGTCGGTGATGCCGAGGAAGCCCAGCAGCACTTTCAGATAATCTTCATGGGCCACACCGGTCGCCTGGCCGACATGCAGGCCGCCCGAGGTCGACACAACGATGACTTTCTTATTGCCGCACAGGCCTTCCGGACCGGCTTCGGTGTAGCGGAACGTCTGACCGGCAACGGCAATGCGGTCGATCCAGGCTTTCAGTTGAGTTGGGATGGTGAAGTTGTACATCGGCGCAGCGATCACCACCGCGTCGGCGGCGAGGAATTCAGCCAGGGTCTTGGCGCTGAGTTCTGCTTCGTGCTGTTGCGCGGCATTGCGCTGATCCGCCGGAGTGCCCAGGGCGCCCAGGGTCGCGCCGGAGAAGTGGTTGAAGCCTTCGGCGGCCACGTCACGGTAGGTCACTTCCACGCCCGGCTCAGCCGCTTGCCAAGCCTTGACCACACCAGCGCTGAGCTGACGGGAAGCCGAGTTGTCGCCGAGGATGCTGGAATCGATATGCAACAGTTTCATGCGGGATCTCCAAGTGAGGATCGCGACGGGGCGATCAAGTGGGGTTGATCCTACAGATGATTCGAATAAACGATTAGACCGCTGAAATGCGACTGTTTGTCCTGCTGGCAGGACAATGCTCAGTGCGACGACACATAGATCGACGCTGACGTCGGTGCGGGCAACGCATAGGTGCGCTTCATCCACTGGATTTCTGCCTGGGGCGTGCGCCCAAAAAAGCGTTTGAACTCGCGGCTGAACTGCGAGGCGCTTTCATAACCGACTTGTGCACTGGCCGTGGCGGCAGTGATATCGCTGCGCAGCATCAACAGGCGTGCCTGATGCAAACGCGTTGACTTGAGGTACTGCATCGGCGAGGTGTCGGTGACAGTGCGAAAATGCGCGTGAAAGCTTGGCACACTCATCATCGCTTCCCGCGCCAGCGCTTCCACGTCCAGATGCTGGTGATAACAGCCATGGATCTTGCGAATCGCCCTCGCCACCTTGCCGAACTGCCCCTGGCGATTCAGGGCTGCGCGCATCGAGCCACCTTGCTCGCCCGTCAGGATTCGATAGTAGATCTCGCGCATCAGCGCCGGCCCCAGAATCTGCGCATCCATCGGCACGCTCATCACTTGCAGAAAGCGCAGCAATGATTCACTGAGCTGATCATCCATGGCTGACGAATACATGCCCCGTGGCTTGGCCTCGATCAATGCGGGGAAGTCTTCCAGCGCCACCATCAGTTGCGCCGCGAGGGTGAAATCCAGGCGCAGGTACACCGCCAGCATCGGCTCGGCTTCACTGGCGTCGGTCTCCATGGTGAAAGGCACCGGCACCGACACCACCAGGTAGTGCTGGGCGTCATACAAATAAACCTCATCCCCCAGGTAACCACGTTTCTGTCCCTGGCAGACGATCACGATGCCGGGGTCGTACAGCACCGGGACCCGATGCAATGGGCGATTGGAGCGCAGGAAACGCACGTCATCCAGTGCGCTCAGGTTATAGCCTTCCACAGGCACCAAGGTGCCCATCAGCTCGATGATTCTGCCTGTTCGGTCCATGTTTGCCGGCCTTTGCGTAAAACGCCACGTTAACGCGCAATCCACGACGAGGCTACGGACTTATAGGAATAGGCAATCAGCACATTGGAATGGATATTCGCTCAAATCCCGCATTTGCGTAGCCTGAAACAGCACTTTCAGCCCTCGGAGACTCCCCCATGCTTATCGTCTACAACCCTGCCACCGGTGAAGAAATCGGCCGTGTCGCCAAGCACACCGCAAACGAGGTCAAGGCTGCCGTCGACCGCACCTGCGCCGCCTTCCCTGACTGGTCTTCCAAGCTTGCCAAGGAACGCAGCGACATCCTGCGCCGCTGGCACGACGCGGTAAAAGCCGACAAGGAAGCCTTCGCCGAACTGCTCTGCCGCGAAAACGGCAAGTGCCTGAGCGAGGCCCGCGGTGAAATCGACTACGGCCTGGGCTTTATCGAGTGGTACGCCGAAGAGGCCAAGCGCGTGTACGGCGACACCATTCCCACTCACGACCGCAATGCCAACGTGATGGTCACCAAGGAAGCCATCGGCCCGGTCGCCGCCATCACCCCGTGGAACTTCCCGTTCATGATGATCACCCGCAAGGTCGCCACAGCGCTGGCGGCTGGCTGCACCATGGTGATCAAGCCCGCAGAAGACACCCCGCTCACCGCCCTCAAGTTGTTGGAATACGCGCGCAAGGCCGGGATCGAGGCAGGCGTCCTGGAAGTGGTGGTGGGCGACCCGAAAGAAATTGGCCAGATCCTGACCGGCGACCCACGCATCCGCAAAATCTCGTTCACCGGCTCCACCGGCGTCGGTAAATTGCTTGCCGCACAGTGCGCAGCGAGCATCAAGAAAATGACCCTGGAACTGGGCGGCAACGCGCCGTTTATCGTGTTCCAGGACGCCAACCTCGACGAAGCGGTGAAAGGACTGGTCAGTGCAAAACTGCGCAACTCGGGCCAGGTGTGCATCTCGCCGAATCGCATCTTCGTGCAACACAGCATCCTCGAGGACTTCATCAAGCGTTTGAAGCACGCCGTGGCCGAGATCGAAGTGGACCAGGGCTTGCGTGAAGGCTTTGTGGTCGGCCCCATGGTCAATCAACTGGGCTTCGACAAGGTGGCGCGACTGGTGGAAAACGCCAAGGCCGCCGGGGCCAAGGTATTGATGGGCGGCCAGCCCCACGCCAAAGGCGGCCTGTTCTACGAACCGACGGTGTTGACCGGCTTGCAGGACGATTCTCCCCTGGCGACCGAGGAAATCTTCGGGCCGGTGTTCGCTCTCTATTCGTTCAAGGATGAAGCCGAAGTGATTGCCCGCGCCAACCAGACCGAATTCGGCCTGGTGGCCTACGCCTACACCAGCGCTCTGGGACGGTCGTTGCGCCTGTCGCGCCAGTTGGAGGCCGGCATGGTGATCCTCAACTCCGGATCAGTGGGCACTGCTTCGGTGCCGTTTGGCGGCATCAAGCAGTCCGGTTATGGCCGTGAAGGCAGCTATTACGGGATCGAGGAGTATGTGCACGTGAAGTACGTGTTGATGGCTGGCGCACATTTGTAGTGGATTTGCCCTCGTCAGACGCGGATAGTTCGTTCCACTGACAGGACAATAGGTTGCCCATGCAAGACCTCAACGACCTCTACTATTTCGCCAAAGTCGTGGAAGCCGGTGGCTTCGCTGCCGCCGGCCGGCTGCTGGGGATTCCCAAGTCGCGGCTGTCGCGGCGTATCGCCGAGCTGGAAGAACGCCTCGGCGCACGCTTGCTGCAACGCACTACGCGCCAACTCACCCTCACTGCCGTCGGCGAGCGCTACCTGCGGCACTGCCAGGCGATGCTGCTGGAGGCGGAAATGGCCGATGAGGCGGTGGCCAGCATGTCCAGCGAGCCCCGTGGACGGCTGCGCGTCAGTTGCCCGGTGGGCATGGCCCAGCACATCCTGCCGGAACTGGTGGCTGGATTTCTGGCGGCGCATCCCCAGGTGCAATTGGAGATGACCCTGGTCAACCGCCGTGTCGACCTGGTCGCCGAGGGTATCGATGTCGCTCTGCGCGTACGCGAGCTGGGCGATGAGGATCCGCTGTTGGTGACCAAGCGCCTGCGTCAGGCCCAGACCGTGCTGGTGGCCAGCCCCGCGCTGATGCACGGCCGCCAGGTCGCGACGCTTGAGGATCTCAAGCAGCTACCGATCCTCGGTGCGCTGGAGGCAGATCGCCTGGTGCATCAACGCATTCTCGACCCCCAGGGCAACACTCACGACCTTGCGATGGAAGCCCGGCTGGGGATCGACGACTTCATCGTGCGCAAGGCCAGCGCCATCATGGGGCTGGGCTTTACCGTGCTGCCGATGATGTATTGCGAAGAGGAATTGGCCAACGGCCGGTTGGTGCAACTGCTGCCGGAGTGGTCCTTGCCTGGTGGCTGGTTGCAAGCGGTGTACCCGCATCGTCGTGGCGTGTTGCCGGCCATTCGTGCCTGGATCGATTACCTGGAAGACGGTTTCAAAGGTTGCGGAGACCGTCTGTTATGAAGATGACCGAAGAACAAGTTGCCGCCTTCTGCCTCAGCCTGCCGGGCGCGCGGGAGGATTACAAATGGGGCGGCGTGCGTGTGTTTTCGATTGCGGGCAACAAGATGTTCGCGCTGCAGAACCTAAGGGGTGAGTCGCTGGCGTTCAAGGTCGACAAGGAATTGTTCCTCAGCCATGTGGACCGCCCAGGCATTCACCCGGCGCCGTATCTGGCGCGGGCGCAGTGGGTGATCATGAATACGCCGTATCCGTTGGGTGATGAGGAGTTGCGTGGGTTGTTGCGGCGTTCGCACCAGCTTGTCGTCAGCAAGTTGCCCAAGCGCACGCAGGTCGGGCTGTTGCTGGATGATTGACGCAAAGCACTAGGTATCTAATTTAGGTAGAGATGGCGATAAGTACCCTGTGGCGAGAGCAAGCCTATAACACTGAGAGCAAGGTGCCACCGAGGAACAACTGATCCAGCCAGAACACCTCATGCAACAACACAATCACCCAAAACAACACCTGGTAAGACACCTTGCGCGTCTTGTGCCGGAACACCTGCTGGGCAATCAACGCCCCCGGCCAGCCGCCCGCCAGTTCCACGGCGTGCAGGATGTTTTCCGGGGTGCGCCAGCTGTCCGTACGCGCCTTGCGCTTGTCACTCCAGTACAGGAAGAACGCGATCACGCTGACCACGCCATAGGCTGCCAGCGGGATCACCGTCTCGCCGCGCTGCCATACCAGCACCGAACCCAGCAGCGGCGCTGCGCATAACAGCACGAAGATCGCCGCTTTCAGACGGGGATGCTGGATCATCATGCCTTGGCGGCCGCCCAGTCGATCCAGCCGAACTGCCAGGTCGCCAGGATCAGCAAACCGAACGCTATGCGATACCAGGCAAACACCGCGTAGCTGTGGCTGGCGATGAACCTGAGCAGGCCCTTCACGGCGATCATCGCGAAGATAAACGAGGTCACAAAGCCGATGGCAAACACCGGCAAGTCCGCCGGCTGGAACAGGTCACGGTACTTGTAGCCCGAATACACCGCCGCACCGACCATGGTCGGCATCGCCAGGAAGAACGAGAACTCGGTAGCGGTCTTGCGCGACAGCCCGAACAGCAAGCCACCAATAATGGTCGAGCCGGAACGCGAGGTCCCTGGGATCATCGCCAGGCACTGGGCCAGGCCGACCTTGAGCGCGTCTTTCCAGGTGATGTCATCCACGGTTTCAGCGTGCACTTCATGCTCGCGGCGCTCGGCCCACAACATGATGATGCCGCCGATCACCAGCGCCGTGGCCACGGTGATCGGGTTGAACAAGTAGTGGTGAATCAGGTCGGCAAAAATCACCCCCAGCACCACCGCCGGCAGGAAGGCGATCAGCAGGTTGACGGTAAATCGCTGGGCCTTGCGCTGGGTCGGCAGGCCGCTGACCACTTCGAAAATCTTGCCGCGAAACTCCCACACCACCGCCAGGATCGCGCCCAGCTGGATGATGATGTTGAACGCGTTGAAGCGGTCGCCGGTAAAGTCGAGCAAGTCGGCGACGATGATCTGGTGGCCGGTGCTGGAAATCGGCAGGAACTCGGTCAGCCCCTCCACAACGCCAAGAATCAATGCCTGTATGGCGGTCCAAAAATCCATGCTTCCCCCAAAGGTCTTGCTCTATGGCAAGCCTCGTTAATCTTTTTAATGGTTCACTGACGACAAGACGCGGTGTTGAGTTTCAACCCCGACCTGCAAAAATCTTGTGAAAAATCAGACAGTACTCAGGTTTTCCGAATACAGGCCGAAAGCCTATCAGACAAGTCGGAAAAGTCGATGCGGCACCCACAATTATAAAAAGCACGGAGTGACAGGACGATGAACAGTTTGCGCAATATGTCGATCAGCCGGCGCCTGTGGCTGATCCTGATAGTCGCCGTGCTGATGCTGTTGGCCCTGGGTTTGCTGATGCTCAAGCAGATTCATGACGACCTGTACCAGGCCAAGCGCCAGCAAACCCAACACGTGGTGCAGACCGCCAGCGGGATCCTGACGTTTTATCACGGCCTCGAAACCACCGGCGTGATGACTCGCGAAGCCGCCCAGAAGCAAGCCTTGAGCGCGGTGCGTGGCTTGCGCTACGACCATGACGACTACTTCTGGATCAATGACCTCACGCCCGTGATGATCATGCACCCGGCCAACCCCAAGCTCGACGGCCAGAACCTTTCGGCCATCCGCGACCCCGACGGTTTTGCCGTGTTCAACGAATTCGTGATCCTGGCCAAGGCCAAGGGCGCCGGCATCGTCAACTATCGCTGGCCGAAACCAGGCGCCGAAGCGCCGGTGGCCAAGACGTCGTATATCCAACTGTTCCAACCCTGGGGCTGGATCATCGGTTCCGGCGTGTACGTGGACGATGTGCAGGCTGAGTTCAGCGGCCAGGTCTGGAAAGCCTCGTTCATCGGCCTGGGTATCGCCGTGGTGATGGCGCTGCTGGTTTCACTGATCGCACGCAGCATCGTGCGGCCGTTGCAGGACGCAGTGAATGCCATGGGCAACATCGCCAGCGGCGAAAGCGACCTGACCCGTAGCCTCGACACCCACGGCCAGGACGAAGTCACCCAGCTGTCCCGGCACTTCAACAGCTTCACCGCCAAGCTGCGCCAAGTAGTGGGCCAATTGCAGGTGTGCGCCAATGCCCTGGGCCAGTCCTCACAGGAATTGGGCAGCAACGCGACCCAGGCCCATGACCGCAGCCAGCAACAATCCCAGCAGATGGAATTGGTGGCCACCGCCATCAACGAAGTCACCTACGGCGTGCAGGACGTGGCCAAGAACGCCGAACACGCCGCCAGCGAAATGCGCGACGCCCAAGCCCAGGCCCAACAAGGCCAGGTGAATATCGACGGCAGCCTGCAGCAGATTGACCAGCTCTCCGGCACCATCAGCCAGGCAGTGGAAGTGATCCGCACCCTGTCTGCGGAAAGTACCCAGATCGGCAGCGTACTTGAAGTGATCCGTTCGATTGCCGACCAGACCAACCTGTTGGCGCTTAACGCGGCGATTGAAGCAGCCCGCGCCGGCGAACAAGGGCGTGGCTTCGCCGTGGTGGCCGATGAAGTGCGGCTGCTGGCCCAGCGCACGCAAAAATCCACCGCCGAAATCCAGGGCATGATCGAACGCCTGCAAGGCCACTCGGAAGCGGCGGTCAAGGTGATCAGCGACAGCCACAGCGCCTCGCAACTGACTATTGAACAAGCCGGCCAAGCCGGTGCCAGCCTGACTGCCATCGGCCAGGCGCTGCGCAACCTCAATGGCCTCAACGCCTCGATTGCCAGCGCCACCCTGCAACAGGCCCACGTGGTGGAAGACATCAACCAGAATGTCACCCAGGCCGCCGGCTTGTCCCACAGCACCGCACTGGCGGCGGAACAGTCGAGTGTGGCGAGTGCGCACTTGCGCGGCCTGAGCGAACAGCTCGACGGCCTGCTGCGCCAATTCAAGGTCTGAGCGAAACGGCGGTGATTTGTTTACAATCACCGCCCTCTCCCACTCTCCCAAGGAACCTCCATGTCCGGGCTTGAACTGTTCGCCGCCGCCCTCGGGGTGATTGCCGTGTGGCTGACCGTCAAGCAAAACCCCTGGTGCTGGCCCATCGGCCTGGTGATGGTGTTGCTCTACACCTGGGTGTTTTTCGACGTGAAACTCTATTCCGACATGCTGCTGCAGGTGGTCTACGCCGCACTGCAAGTCTACGGTTGGTGGCAGTGGACCCGTGCCGGCGAGGTCAAGCAAGGGCGTCAAGTCACCAGCCTCGGCGTGCCGGCGATCATGGCCAGCCTGGCGGTGGGCGCCGTCGGCAGCCTGTTGCTCGGTGCCGCCATGGCGCACTGGACGGATGCTGCTCAGCCTTGGCTCGATGCCGCCCTCACCGGCTTCAGCCTGGTAGCGCAGATGTGGATGGCGCAGAAACGCGTGCAGTGCTGGCCGTTGTGGATTGCCGTGGATGTGATCTTCGTCGGGCTGTTCCTCTACAAAGGCCTCTACCTCACCGCCGCGCTCTACGCGCTATTCACCGTGATTGCCGTGCAAGGCTGGCGCGAATGGCGCGCCGACCCGGCGTTGCACGCATGAAGGTGGTGGTACTGGCCGGCCCGGAATCCAGCGGCAAAAGCTGGCTGGCGGCGCAATTGCAGGCGCATTTCGGCGGGTTGATGGTGGGTGAATACGTGCGTTATTTCATCGATCACCATCAACGCGACACCACCCTCGCCGACATCCCGGCCATTGCCCGCGGCCAACTGGCCTGGGAAGACGCCGCCCGCGCCCAACAGCCTGATCTGTTGATCCTCGATACCCACCTGCTGACCAACAAGCTCTGGAGCCAGACCCTGTTCGGCGACTACCCGGCCTGGCTCGACAGCGAGTTGCTGGCCCGCCATTACGACCTGCACCTGTTGTTGTCGCCGGAGGATGTGGAATGGACCGCCGACGGCCAACGCTGCCAGCCGCAACTGGCGGATCGCCGGGCATTTTTCCAGGGCAGCCTGGAGTGGATGCAGCAGCATCAACAGCCGGTACTGGTGATTCGAGGGGATTGGGAAGCGCGCCGTCTCGCAGCTTTCACGGAAGTAGAACGACTGTTGTAGTGAGCGGGCTTGTCGAATCGTCGAACCGCCCGCGCTGGGTGGCGAAGCCGCCCTAAAACCAGACACCGCGCTCTGCCTGGCAGAACGCGGTGTTTTTATTGGGGCGGCTTCGCCGCCCAGCGCGGGACAAGCCCGCTCACCACAGAAGCCCCCCACAGAGGAAGCAGGCTTTAGTAGCCCAGCGACAAGCCCGTGTTGCGACGCGGGTCATTCGCACCATAGAAACGGTTCTTACCGACAGGCTTGCCACCCAGCGACGGCGCACCGACCAGGATCGCCGCCAAATGGTTGGCATCCTGCGGCCCGGCAAACTTGTGGCCCCAGCTTTCAAGGATCTTCTGGGTATCCGGGCTCACCGCGAAGGTCTCCAGGTTGGTGGTTTCCGGCATCCATTGCTGGTGGAAACGCGGCGCGTCCAGCGCTTCCTGGATGTTCATCTTGTAGTCGATGACATTCAGGATCGTCAGCAAGGTCGCGGTAATGATGCGACTGCCACCCGGCGTACCCACCACCATCACGGCCTTGCCGTCCTTGGTCACGATGGTCGGGCTCATCGACGACAGCGGTGCCTTGCCCGGCGCGATGGCGTTGGCTTCACCCTGGACCAGGCCGTACATGTTCGGCACGCCTACCTTGACCGTGAAGTCGTCCATTTCATCGTTGAGGATCACCCCGGTCTTGCTCGCCATCACGCCCGCACCGAACCAGTCGTTGAGGGTGTAGGTGACCGACACCGCGTTGCCCCACTTGTCGACGATAGAATAGTGGGTGGTGTTATTGCCTTCATGGGGCGATACGCCCGGCTTGATCGCCTGGGAGTCACCGGCTTTTTGCGGCTCGATGGCGTCGCGCAGTTTCGCCGCGTAGTTTTTGTCCAGCAGGTGCTCAATCGGATTCTTCACGAAGTCCGGGTCGCCCAGATAGCTGTTGCGGTCCACGTAGGCGTGGCGCATGGCTTCGATCTGGTAGTGCAGACCCTGGGCCGAGTGATAGCCGAGGTCGGCCATCGGGTAGCCTTCGAGGATGTTCATGATCTGGCAGATCACCACGCCGCCCGAGCTGGGAGGCGGTGCCGAGACTACGTGGTAGCCACGGTAGTCGCACTCGATGGGCGCCAGTTCGCGGGTCTTGTACTTGTCGAGGTCAGCCTGGGTGATGATGCCCTTGCCGGCCTGACTGGAGTCCACCAGGGCCTTGGCCACCCAGCCTTTATAGAAACCGTCGCTGCCCTTGGCCGAGATTTCCTTGAGGGTCTTGGCCAGGTCTTTCTGCACCAGCTTCTGGCCGACCTGCATCGGCTGGCCGTTGTGCAGGAAGATCCCGCGCATGTCCTTGTCTTTTTCAAACTCGCCGGTGGCGGTGTGCAACAGGTCGATATCGCCCTGCTCCAGCTCGAAGCCGTTTTCCGCCAGCTTGATCGCCGGGGCGATGACTTGGGCGCGCTTGAGGGTGCCGTATTTGCTCAGGGCCAGTTCCATGCCCGAGACGGTGCCAGGCACGCCAACGGCCAAGTGACCCTTGGCGCTGAGGCCTTCGATGACATTGCCGTCTTTGTCCAGGTACATGTTGGCGGTGGCCGCCAGCGGGGCTTTTTCGCGGAAGTCGAGGAAGGTCTTGCGCCCGTCGGCCAGTTGCACGGTCATGAAACCGCCGCCACCCAGGTTACCCGCCGCCGGGTACACCACCGCCAGTGCGTAGCCCACGGCCACGGCCGCGTCGACCGCATTGCCGCCGGCCTTGAGCACATCCACGCCCACGTGAGTTGCCAAATGCTGGGCCGTCACCACCATGCCATTTTCACCGGCCACCGGGGCCTGAGACGCGGCGTGCACACCACTGACTGTCAAGACCAGGGCGGTGGCTATCAAGGTACGGCTGAAGGGTTGGTATTTCATCCATGGCTACTCTAGTTATTGAGGCGCACCAAAATAGCCCGCCGCGAATTTAATCCCCAGCGCAATGGCGTTTTTATTACAGAACTTGTCGGTCATAGAACGGACGCGAAAAACCCCATGCTATATTTCGCGCCCAGACTGTCTGACCAGGCACTTTCACATGGCGATCAAGAAGACCGGCATCCGCGCCCAACAGGCCGACCAGACCCGTGCGCGCATCCTGCAGGCGGCGGTCAAGGTGTTCACCCGCGACGGTTACTCCGGCGGGCGTGTCGACAGTATCTCCAAGGAGGCGGACTCCAACGACCGCATGCTCTATTACTACTTCGGCAGCAAGGAACACCTGTTCGTCTGTGTGCTGGAACACACCTACGAGCAGTTCAACAAAGCCGAAAGCAAGCTCAAGCTGAACCTCGATGCACCGGAGCAGGCGCTGCGTGACCTGGTGGCGTTCATCTGGCATTACTACGTCAAGCACCCGGAGTTCGTGGCGATCCTGAGCATCGAGAACCTGCACCAGGGCAAGCATGCGCAACAGTCTGGCGAGATGCGCAGGTTGTCCGGGGAAGCGGTCGGCGTGCTGCGCCCGATCATCGAGGCGGGCCAGGCCCAAGGCGTGTTTCGCCGGGATGTGGACCTCAAGCACGTGTACTTGATGATCGCCTCGCTGTGCTACTTCTATAACTCCAACCGCCACACCCTCAGCTCGTTCCTCGGTGAAGACCTGGCAAACAAAGGCCAGCAACAGGATTGGCTGGGGTTCATCAGTGACCTGGTGCTGCGCGGCGTGACGCCTTAGTGGGTGCCTGGATTGGCGCGCAAATGCGCCACCTTCTGTTCCAGGCCCTTCCACTGCGGCGCGTTCGGTGCGAATTTGCCGCGTAGGTAGGCTGCCAGATCCGCCACCTGGCTATTGGACAAACTGTCCTTGAACCCCGGCATATACCCCAGATCCTTGGTCGCCGGGTTGCTGATGCCCTGCAAAATCACCTTGATCAAATTGTCCGGCTGATCGCTGTGTACATTGGTATTGGTCGCCAACGACGGGCTCACTCCAAACAGTTTGGGTCCCAGGCCATCCGCATGGCAGGCCTTGCAGGAACCTTCGAACACCCGTCGTCCGTTGGGATTCGGCACGTCGGCCGCCGCAACCACCTGGGCCTCGGCAGCCGCGTCACCGTTGAGCGAGGCCAGGTACACCGCCATCGCGCGGATATCCGCCTTGGGCAGTTTCGACAATTCACTGACCACCGGCCCCATCGGGCCAGCCGCCACGCCGTGGGCGTCGGAATAGCCGGTGCTCAGGTAGCTAAACAGTTGGTCCTCGGTCCACGGCGTCGGGGCCTTGGACAAACCATTGAGGGCCGGCGCCTCCCAACCATCGACCCTGCCACCGGCCAGAAAGGACTTGCCGCCCTTCTCCGCGCCCATCAGGTTGCGCGGCGAATGGCAGGCGGCGCAGTGGCCCAGGCCGTTGACCAGGTAATTACCGCGATTCCATTGCTCGCTGCGCTCAGGCTGCACCGAAATTTCACCGCGCCGCAGGTTCAGGGCATTCCAGCCCGCCATCAACGGCCGCAGATTGAACGGAAAGCTCATCGCATTCGGCGTCGGCGCCTGGCTCACCGGGGCCTGAGACATCAAATAGGCGTACAACGCCTGCATGTCCGCATCGTTGATATTGCGAAACGCCGTATAAGGAAACGCCGGATACAGATTGCGCCCGTCACGACCAATGCCATCACGCATCGCCCGCTCGAAGGCCGGGTAGGACCAGGCGCCAATGCCGGTCTGCACATCCGGGGTGATATTGCTGCTGTACAGCGTGCCGAACGGCGTCTGCATCGCCAGCCCACCGGCATTGGTCGCGCCGCCAGGCGCCGTGTGGCACACCGCGCAATCGCCCACCGCCGCCAGCAACCGCCCGCGCTCCAAAGTGGCCTTGGACCAAGTGCCGGCGCTAGGCGGTGCAATCGGCGCGATTTCACTGTGGAACGGCCAGGCCGTCGCCAGCACCGCCCCCAACGTGGCGAACAGCGCACCAAACCACCATTTGCGGCGTTTCTCCGGCGACTTGGCCGGCTCGCCCAAGGTGCCCGCATTCAACGCTGCCAACACCCGCTCCGGGGTGATCGGCAACTCACGAAAACGAATGCCGGTGGCGTCATAGATCGCATTGGCAATCGCCGCCGCACTGGGCACCGACGCCGACTCTCCGGCGCCCATGGGTGGCTGGTCCTGGCGCGGCATCATCATCACGTCGATCTGTGGCACTTCGGGGAAGGTCAGGATCGGATAACCGCCCCACTCCTTGCTCGCCACCGTCGACTCTTCAAACGTCACCCGCTCCTTCAACACGCGGCTGGTGGACTGGATCACGTTGCCGTGGATCTGGTGCTGCACGCCGGCCGGGTTGATCATCATCCCCGAGTCATGCCCGATCACCACGCGGGTCACCGACACATCGCCCGTCTGTTTATCGATGGCCACATCCGCCACCCACGCCGCCCAGGCCGCGCCGAATCCGGGGAATTTGCTGTGGATGTAGCGCGCGTAGGCAAAGCCACGGCCACGCAGCAGATGGTCCTCGTTGGCGGTTTGCATCGGCGCGGTGCGCGGCGCCCAGTTGGCGCGTTCGGCGGTGGACTTCACCAGGTCGATGGCACGCTCGTCCTTCAAGTAACGCAGGCGGTATTCCACCGGGTCGACGCCGGCGGCGAACGCCAGTTCGTCGATGTAGGACTCGTGGGCAAAGGTGTTAGGCAAGGCCGACACGCCGCGCATCCACGACGCGCGCACGATGGGCGCCATGTCGTTGATGGTCACGCGCATATTCTCGATGTCGTAAGGCGGGATCGAGGTGCGGTCGCCCATCTCGAACATCGCCGCCACCGGCTCGACGCGGCCGGTCAGCAACAGCGCCAGGGTCGGCGCGCCATTGGAGGGGTAGCTGGTTTCAAAATCGTAGGCGGCAATGCTGCCATCGGCGTTGAGGCCGCCATCGACATCCATCAGTTGCGCGGTGCCCTTGGGCTCCCACAGGTGTTCCTGCTCGCGGGTCAGTTGCACGCGCACCGGCTTGCCCACCGCACGGGACAACAGCAAGGCATCGGCGCACACATCATCCGCGCAATTGCGCCCGTAGCAGCCGGCGGCTTCCATGCGGATCACATCGATCAGCGCTTCATCGCACTCCAGCAACCACGCCAGGTCGGCGCGCAACAGATGCGGGTTCTGGCTGCCTGACCACACCCGGCTGCCGGCTGGCGAATAATCCGCCACGCCGCAGGACGGGCCGATCGAACCGTGCATCTGGTACGGCCAGAGATAACTGCGCGGCATACGCTGGGTGGCGCCGGCCAGGGCTTCGTCGACATGGCCCTGGTCAAGCACGGTACGGCGTACGCGGGGGTTGTCGCGGATGGCCTGTTCAACATCACTCATGTCCGGCAAGGCGTTGTTCCAGGGTTTCCAGTGCACCTGCAATTCGCTGGCGGCCTTGACCGCCTGCTCTTCACGCAGCGCTACCACGCCAACAAAATCGCGGATCACCACCACCGCGACGATACCGGGGATATGCGCGATGGACGACTCATCCACGCTCAACAGGCTGTTGCCGACAAAATCGCCGCAATCAAGCCCGGCATACGGCGGGCGAATCACCCTGCCATGCAGCATGCCCGGCACGCGCATGTCGTGTACGTAGGTCAACTCGCCCGTGGCTTTGCCGGGGATATCCACTCGCGCAGCGCCCTTGCCCACCAGGCGGTAGTTCTCGATGGGTTTGAGCGGCGCGTCACCGCTGATGCGCAGTTGGTCATGCTGGCCGCTGACCAGTTCGGCATACGTGGCGGTGCGCCCGTCGGCTGCGTGGATGACGCCAGCATCGACCTTCAGGCTGGCCGTGCTCACACCCAGGCGCCCCGCCGCCCGCGCCAACAGGAAACGCCGTGCTTCGGCTGCGGCATTGCGCAGGGGCACCGCGGAAATCTGCAAGGTCGCACTGGCGATGGTTGCGCCCTGGTTGGGCACACGCTCGGTGTCGCCGAGCACCATCTTCACCTGCTCCATCGTCAGGTCGAGCTCTTCGGCGACGATCTGCGCCAACGACGTGCGAATGCCGGTGCCCAGGTCCACATGGCCATTGAACGCGTACACCAGGCCGTCATCGTTTACCGCAATAAACAGCCCCAGCTCCTTGGGTTTCACGGTGGGCGTGCCGCCTTTTGCCACCGGCCCCGAAGGCGGCAGCACGTCATCGACGATCAACAAAACGCCGGCCTTGGCCAGCCACTGGTCACGGGAAAGCGGGGTGTCGGTCATGGTCATCAATCCACGGTCATCAGACGGGCCGCACGCAGCACGGCGCGCAGGATTTCGATATGGGTGCCGCAACGGCAGAGGTTGCCCGACAGCTCGTTGCGCACCTCGGCTTCGCTGGGGTTGGGGTTACGGTCGAGCAAGGCCTTGGTGGTCATGATCATGCCGTTGAGGCAGTAGCCACATTGCGCGGCCTGCTCATCGATAAAGGCTTGTTGCACCGGGTGCGGATCCTGGCGTGAGCCCAGGCCTTCCAGGGTGACAATCTCTCGGCCCACAGCACCCGCCAAAGGAAACACACAAGAACGGGCCGCCACTCCATCAATGATCACGGTGCAGGCACCGCACTCCCCCAGGCCGCAGCCGTATTTGGGACCATTGAGTTCCAGGTCATTGCGTAGCACCAGCAACAGCGGCGTGTCCGCCATGGCGCTGACGTCGCTTTTCTGCCCGTTGACCTCAAGCGTTACCGTGATGTGCTGGCTGATCATTCGCTTCGCCCGTAACAGTTGGTGAAGTATCCACTACATCAAACAGTCAAAAAAAAGCGTCGTGGACCTGGGGTCTCACGACACACTTGACGGATGAAGTGGCTACTACATGAACTCAGAGCAAGATCGATGCCAGCTGCGATTATTCCTGCGGGTCGTCGATCATCTTGCGCAACAGGAACAACACCGCGACCCGTTCGGCCGGGTTGAGATTGCTCAGGGTCAATTCGCTGATCTGCGCAGCGCGCGGCGTGGTCTGGGCGACCAGTTCGGCGCCTGCCGGGGACAGGTCCACCACCACTTTGCGCTTGTCCTGCGGGTCCGGTTCCAGGCTGATCAGCTCTTTGGCCTTGAGCCGCTCGACGATGCCGCGAATGGTCGCCTGGTCCACGGCCGTGGCCTTGACCAGCTCGGTCAGGGAGCTTGCACCGTGATCGCGCAGGGCACACAGGGTGACGAACTGCACGGCGGTGAGCTGGGAATCGCCAACATTCTGCTGAAAGATCGCCAGGTGGCGCTGGTAGGCCTTGCGCAACAGGTGGCCGACTTGTTCAGAAAATACGTAGGAATCTGGCACGGCGGAGCTCGGTGGGTGGTTAAGGTGGGGAGGCATGATACTCCATCCCCACACCTCTGATCAGCGGGCGCGGGAGGCTTGCGGCGCCACCACATCCCCGGCAATCACAACGGCTTCATCATCCAGGTACACATCGCAATTGCGCAGCGGAATATCCATATGGCACGGCGTCTTGCGTGTCCCGCCCACTTCGGTATTTGGCCCGGTGGAGAACAGGAAATTGCCATAGAACGCCCGCGCGTCCATGCACATGCCGTCGTTCTTGTCGTGCAAGCCCATGGCCGTCCACTGCGCCCGTGGCTGCAGGCCCCAGCCGATATGGGAAATGCCGTACACCTCGGGGTCGTTGAAGTACTTCATGTAGTCGCGCAGGTATTCAGCCTCGAAACCACCGTGGATGTTGGTGATGAAGCCCTTCTCGATCTCCAGGGTGATCTTCTCGCGGGTATAGGTCTTGAACGGCAGCAGGATGTCACCGATGTCCAGCACCAGCACGCCTTCGGCGGTCTCTTCGTTGGGCCAGGAGAACAGGAAACCGCTCGGCCAATGGTCCCAGCGCCCCGGTTCATCGGCAAAACCGTATTCCGTCACCGAGGGGTACTGTCCCAAAGCGGCGCGGAAGTCACTGCCGGCGCGGGATTTCACGTGGATCGAGCGCGCTTTTTTCAGCAATTGTTCGGCCGCCAATACACGCACCTTGTCCTCTTCGGTCGGCAACATGCGCGCCAACACTTCCGGCGGCTCCACCGCCAGCAGGATGCGCGTGCCGGTCTTGAGGATCTGCTCCTGCTCCGGCGAGTGCAGCAACATCATGGTGTCGACGATCAAGTCGGCGGCTTCCAGTGCACGCTGGGCGGCGATATTGCCGGTGAGCGCGGTGTCGCCGCAGTAGGCGGTCATGTCATTGCCCATCGCCCTGGGATGGTTGAACGACGGCAACTCCACCGCATACACCTTGGCCCCCAGGCGCTGCGCGGCGTCCATCGCGGCACGCACGGTGCGCGGGTCGGAGTAATGGCTCTTGAGCACGGCAACGCTCTGGGTCGGGTCGACCTTGGACAGCGTCAACACGTGTTCAAACATCTGGGTCAGTTCGCAATCACTTACCGGCATTTTCCTGTCTCCTGTGGGCCTGCACCAAGTTCAGGCACTGCGCTTCACTCTAGTGCGTTTTTATAGCGTACACGCCATTTAATAGCGATAAGACCCGAATTGCAGTCAGACTGCAAGCGGTGCACAAAAACGTTACCTATCGAAACAAACCTAGCGATTGCTAACCACAACCCGTTACACAGGACAAATACGGCCAAAAAATAAATTTGCAAAGACAGGCTTCCCATTTCAAAAAATGAGCGTATACACTTTAAAAACCTTGCGGACAGACGCCGCCGAAAATCAAAAAGAGAGAGGAACACGCCCCATGGGAAGCACTCAGAAAATCGCCATCGTCGGCGCAGGCCTGGGCGGTGCCGCCGCGGCCACCCTGTTGCAGCAAGCCGGCTTCGACGTGGATATCTACGAGCAGGCGCCGGAGTTTTCCCGGTTGGGCGCGGGGATCCACATGGGCCCCAACATCATGAAAATCTTCCGCCGAATGGGCATCGAAAAGCAGCTGGACCTGATGGGCTCGCACCCCGAGCACTGGTTCAGTCGTTGCGGCGAGAGCGGCGACTACCTGTCGCGTATCCCGCTCACCGGCTACGGCGCGTCCTACATCACCGTGCACCGTGGCGACCTGCATGCGCTGCAGATGTCCACCCTCAAGCCCGGCACCCTGCACTTCAACAAGCGCCTGGAAACCCTTGAAGAAACCGACACCCAGGTACGCCTGACCTTCGCCGATGGCCAGGTGACCTACGCCGACATCGTGATCGGCGCCGACGGCATCAATTCCAAGATCCGCGAAGAACTGCTCGGCGTGGAAAAACCGCTGTACAGCGGCTGGGTCGCGCACCGTGCGCTGATCCGGGGCGACCAACTCGCCAAGTACGACCTGAAGTTCGAAGACTGCATCAAGTGGTGGACCGAAGACCGCCACATGATGGTCTACTACACCACCGGCAAGCGCGACGAGTACTACTACGTGACCGGCGTGCCCCATGCCGAATGGGACTTCCAGGGTGCGTTCGTCGACAGCAGCCGCGAAGAGATGTTCGACGCCTTCAAGGGCTACCACCCCACCGTGCAGGCCCTGATCGAATCCACCGAAAGCGTGACCAAATGGCCGCTGCGCAACCGCAACCCGTTGCCGCTGTGGAGCCGTGGGCGCCTGGTGTTGCTCGGCGATGCGTGCCACCCGATGAAACCGCACATGGCCCAGGGCGCTGGCATGGCCATCGAAGACGCGGCGATGCTCACCCGCTGCCTGCAGGAAACCGGCATCAGCGACTACCGCACCGCCTTTGAACTCTACGAAGCCAACCGCAAGGAACGCGCATCCCGCGTACAGGCCGTGTCCAACGCCAACACCTGGCTGCGCACGCAGGAAGATCCGGCCTGGGTTTATGGCTATGACCTGTACGCCCAGGAACTGAAATCGGGGGTGGCCGCGTGAGCACTTTTCTCTACGGCGGCAACGTGCAGGCCAACGGCATTCGCCAACACTACCTGCGTTACGGCGGCAAGGGCCCGGTGCTGATCCTGATCCCCGGCATCACCAGCCCGGCCATCACCTGGGGCTTTGTTGCCGAGCGCCTCGGCGCGCAGTTCGACACCTATGTGCTGGATGTGCGCGGTCGCGGCCTGTCTTCGACCGGTCCCGAGCTGGATTACAGCGCGGACACCTGCGCCGAGGACATCGGTGCTTTTGCCGACGCATTGAACCTGGACAGCTACCACCTGATGGGCCATTCCATGGGGGCCCGCTTTGCCGTGCGCAGTGCCGTCAAACACCCTCAAGGCGTGAAGCGCGTGGTGTTGATCGACCCACCGGTCTCAGGCCCGGGCCGACGCGAATACCCGAGCAAGTTGCCGTGGTACGTCGACTCCATCCGCCAATCCCTGGTCGGCATGGACGCGCAGGCGATGCGCGCCTTCTGCGCCACTTGGACCCAGGAACAACTGCAACTGCGCGCCGAATGGCTGCACACCTGCTACGAGCCCGCCATCGTGCGTGCCTTCAATGACTTCCACGAAGTGGATTTCCACCAGGACCTGCCCCACCTCAAGGCACCTGCCCTGTTGATGGTGGCCGGACGTGGCGGCGTGATCCTTGATGAGGACATTGCCGAAATCCAGGACCTGCAACCGAGTATCCAAGTCGCCCGCGTGCCAGACGCCGGCCACATGATTCCGTGGGACGATCTCGACGGTTTCTTCGTCGCCCTCGGCGACTTCCTCACACAATAAGAATGGAGACCCCCATGCAGAAGCCTTACCGCATCGGCCAAATCGTGCCGAGCTCCAACACCACCATGGAAACCGAGATTCCGGCGATGCTCACCGCGCGCCAGGCGATCCGTCCCGAGCGCTTCACCTTTCACTCCAGCCGCATGCGCATGAAGCAAGTGCGCAAGGAAGAACTGGCAGCCATGGACGGCGAGTCCGACCGCTGCGCCATTGAGCTGTCGGACGCCAAGGTCGATGTGCTGGGCTATGCATGCCTGGTGGCGATCATGGCGATGGGCCTGGGTTACCACCGCAACTCCGAACAGCGCCTGCGCAAGGCCACTGCCGACAACGACGCCAACGCGCCCGTGATCACCAGCGCCGGCGCGTTGATCGAAGGCCTGAAAGTGATGGGTGCCAAGCGCATCGCCATCGTCGCGCCGTACATGAAACCGCTGACTGAACTGGTGGTGAACTACATCCGTGAAGAAGGCTTTGAAGTGGTGGATTGGCGCGCCCTGGAAATCCCCGACAACCTCGAAGTGGCCCGCCACGACCCGGCCAACCTGCCGGCCATCGTCGCCGGGATGAACCTGGAAGGCGTCGATGTGATCGTGCTGTCTGCCTGCGTGCAGATGCAATCGCTGCCGGTGGTGGCCAAGGTCGAGGCACAAACCGGCAAACCGGTACTCACCGCCGCCATTGCCACCACCTACGCGATGCTCAAGGCGTTGGACCTGGAGCCCATCGTGCCGGGTGCCGGTGCCCTGCTTTCTGGTGCTTACTGATTTTTGCGAGCAATGTGCAGCTTATGTGGTGAGCACGTTTTTTTGTGGTGAGCGGGCTTGCCCCGCGCCGGGCTGCGAAGCGGCCCCAAAAAAAGCGGGAGCGCTACGCACTCCAGCGCGGGGCAAGCCCGCTCACCACAGCAAGCCCGCTCACTACAGACATGAATGAGGGGATTAAACGATGAGTGAACAATCCGCCGACGCCAACTACCAGGGCGTATGGGGCAACCGCATCGGCTTTGGCAAAAAAGCCGCACTGCTGATGATCGACTTCATGCAGGGCTACACCACCGAGGGCGCGCCGCTGTTTGCGCCTGGCGTGGTCACGGCCGTGGCGGAAAGCGTCGAGCTGCTGGCCACCGCACGCCAACACGGGATTGCGGTGGTGCACACCAATATCCGCTACCATCCCGGCCATTTCGTCGATGGTGGGATCTGGGTGAAAAAAGCCCCGGTGATGAAAGACATGGTCGAAGGCAACCCACTCGCGGCGTTCTGCGCCGAGGTGTTGCCACTGGCCGAGGAAGTCGTCATTACCAAACAGTACGCCAGCGCGTTTTTCGGCAGCAGCCTGGCGCCAATGCTGCATGCCCAGGGCATCGACACCGTCGTGCTGGCCGGCTGTTCCACCAGCGGCTGCATCCGCGCCACGGCGGTGGATGCGGTGCAACACGGGTTTCGCACCATCGTCGTGCGCGAATGCGTCGGCGATCGGCACCCGGTGCCCCATGAGGCCAACCTGTTCGATATCGACAGCAAGTATGGCGACGTGGTGAGCAAGCAGGAGGCAATGCGCAAGTTCAGGGAGCAATAAGACGTTATCAAGAACTGCGCCATAGAGCGCGGTCTTGCATCAAACTGGGGCCCGCGCCCCAGTCTTCTGACACTGCCTTTGGAAGTCGCTTCTACAGCACTCCGAAGTGCTGGAACAAAAGCGGCTGTATAAAAACCATAAGTCACCGCCAGGAGACACCCAATGCCCATTGCGAATGCAGCGCCCGCGACCTCGGTCGCAGACCCCGTCAACACGCTCTACCACAAGATCACCTGGAAGCTGATCCCCTTCCTGTGCTTCTGCTACCTCGCCGCCTACCTGGACCGCATCAACATCGGCTTCGCCAAGTTGCAGATGCTCGACCAGTTGCAGTTCAGCGAAACCGCGTTCGGCCTCGGCGCCGGGCTGTTCTTTGTCGGCTATATCCTCTTTGAGGTCCCCAGCAACCTGGTGCTGGAGCGGGTCGGCGCGAAGATCTGGATCGCGCGCATCATGATCACCTGGGGCCTGCTCTCGGCCTGCACCATGCTGGTCACCTCCACCACCCAGTTCTATATCCTGCGTTTTCTGCTCGGCGCAGCCGAAGCGGGCTTTCTGCCGGGCGTGCTGTACTACCTGACCACCTGGTTCCCCACCCATCGGCGCGGGCGCATCATCGCGTTGTTCATGATCGGCCTGCCGCTCTCCAGCGTGATCGGCGGCCCGCTGTCCGGCTGGATCATGGGCCACTTCGACCACATGGGCGGCCTGCGCGGCTGGCAGTGGCTGTTCCTGATCGAAGCGGTGCCCAGCGTGTTGCTGGGCGTGCTGACGTTCTGGGCCCTGCCCAACACCTACCAGCAAGCCAAATGGCTGTCGGACGAGGAAAAAGCGCTGTTGGAAACCGAGCTGCGCAAAGACGACGCCGATGGTGCCGCCAGCAAGCACAGCTTCCGCGACGGTTTCTTCAACCTCAAGGTGTGGATGCTCGGTGGTATCGACTTCTCGATCCTGCTCAGCGCCTACGCCATGGGCTTCTGGATGCCGACGTTCATCCGCAACGCCGGGGTCACCGACACCTTCCATATAGGCGTGCTCACTGCACTGCCGAGCGTGGCCGCCCTGCTCGGCATGCTGCTGATCGGCGCCAGCTCCGACAAACACCGCGAACGCCGCTGGCACATCATCGTGCCGTTTTTCATCGGCGCGGCGGCCATGGCCACCAGCACCTTCTTTACCCATAACGTGGCGGCCACGGTAGCGCTGTTTGCGATTGCCTCGGCGGCGATCATCGGCGCGGTACCGGTGTTCTTCAGCCTGCCGGCGACCTTTCTCAAAGGCACTGCGGCGGCCACCGGTTTTGCCCTGGCCTGTTCGGTGGCGAATATCGCAGGTTTGGTGAGCAACTCGTTGATGGGCGTTGCGATCGACGTCACAGGCAGCAGTGCGGGTGCCTTGTGGTTTTTCGCCGGCTGCCTGATCCTCAGCAGCTTCCTGGTCATCGCCTTGCCGGCGAAACTGGTGAACCGTTGATAACAACAATTTTTTCGGATGAATCACCATGCAAGGTTTCCTGAAAAGCTGCGCGCTGCTGGTTGCCGTCGGCCTGTGTACCGGCACCGCCCAGGCTGCGGAGAAAGTCATTTTCGACACCGACTTCAACGTGCTCAACGATGACGGCCAGGCTTTCATCATGCTCGCCCAGCTCCATGCGCAAAAACGTATCGAGTTGCTCGGCATGACCCTGGTCAGCGGCAACGCCTGGGTCGACCAGGAGCAGGTCGATGCGCTCAAGGCCGTGGAGCGCATGGGCGTGGAGAAAGAGGTTGGCGTCTACTCCGGCGCTGCCTACCCGTTGCTGCATGACTACGCCACCTACGAGGCGGAAAAGGCGCTGTTCGGCTCCGGCTGGCCGGGGGCATTCAAGAACCCTCGCCCGACTTCGCCCACGCAGTTGATCGCACCGCCGGATGGCCTGGCGACGCACACCCAGTTGCGCAAGGAAACCGCCGCACAATTCATCGTCGACAGCGTGCGCGCCAACCCGCATCAGGTAACGATTCTGGCGGTCGGGCCGCTGACCAACGTCGCCCTGGCGATTCGTTCGGCACCGGATATCGTGCCGCTGATCAAGCGTATCGTGTACATGGGCGGCGCCCTGGAGATTCCGGGCAACACCACGCCGGCGGCGGAATTCAACTGGTGGTTCGACCCGGAGGCCGCGAAGATCGTGCTGCGCTCGCCGATCGAACACGTGATTTTCCCGAACGACGTGTGCGAGAAAGTCACCTTCGACAAAACGGTGTACCAGCGTGTGATTGCCCAGAAAGGCGCGATTGCCGACCTGTACAAGCACGAGTTCGGCCCCTTGTTCGACAAGGACCCGAGCTACCACAGCTTTACCTGGGACAGCTTGCCGGCGCTGTACCTGGTCAACCCGGACATCGTCACCGAGTCCCGGGAACTGTGGGTCGATGTGGACGCCACCTTCGGCGCCGACTACGGCCGTGCACTCGGCTACCAGAAAGGCGCACCCGTGGGCACGCAGAAAGCCAAGGTGGTGTTCGGCGTGGACCAGAAGAAATTCTGGGATGGCTACGTCAACTTGGTGACCCTGCCAACGCCGGTCAAGCACTGACCGGGCGAACGCTCCCACCCACGGTGGGAGCGCTTTTCTGCCTCAACCTGCCAACGCAAACCCGCGCTGCAGGTCCTCGATCAGCGCCGCCATATCTTCCAGTCCGATATGCAGGCGTACCACCGGGTTCAGCCCTCGGTCCGCCGCGCTGTCGCGGTCCTGGGTATCGGCCACGGTGACCAGGCTTTCATAGCCGCCCCACGAAGCGCCCAATCCGAACAGTTGCAGACCGTCGATGAAGCGCTCGAGATAGGCCGGATCAGCGCTGTTCAACTCAAATGAGAGCAAGCCATTACTGCCGGTGAAATCCCGCCGCCACAGCGCATGCCCCGGATGTTCGGGCAACGCCGGATGGAACACGCGCTTGACCTGCGGCTGCGCCTGCAACCACAGGGCGATGTCCAATGCCTGTCGCTCATGCACATCCAGGCGCGAGGCCAGGGTGCGTGCACCGCGCAGGATCAGGTAGGCATCGTCCGCGCTGACAGCATTGCCGAAGGTATCGCTCATCCGGCCCAACGCCGGCCACGCGGCCTGGGTGGTGGACACGCTGCCCATCATCACGTCGCTATGGCCGCCGAGGTATTTGGTGAGGGCCATGATGGAGATGTCTGCGCCCAACGCCAGCGGGCGATACAGGTAGCCCGAGCCCCAGGTGTTGTCCACGGCCAGCAGGACATTGCGCGGTTTGCACAACGCGGCAATGGCGGGCAGGTCGCACAGTTCGTAGAGCAACGAACCCGGGACTTCGGCGTAGACCAGTTTGGTATTGGCTTGCAGCTGGGCTTCCAGGCCTTTGCCGTCCGGCGAAAAATAGCTGACTTCAATGCCGAACGGCTGCAGGAACTCGCGAGCCAATTTGCGCACCGGCGAATACACCGCATCGGTGATCAGCACATGATCGCCGGGGCGCAGATACGCCAGGAACACCTGGGCCGCTGCGGCCAGGCCGGTGCCGTAGAGACGGGTGCGATAGCCACCCTCCAGTTCGGTGACCAGGTCTTCCAGGGCGTGGGAAGTCGGGTTGCCGCGTGCGCCGTAGGTCAACACCCGCTCGCTATCGCGGCGGGCACGAGCGTCACGCATCTGCGCCAGGTTGTCGAACAGCACGGTGCTGATGCGTGTAATCGGTACGTTGACCGCGCGGCCGCCATGGCCTTTTTCGGTACGGGCCGCATGTATCAGCCGAGTGCGCACCCGCGACGGTGCCGGCAGCGGTTTAAGGCTGGCGATCTCTGCCGTGCTCATCTGCGCCAGCAGGCCGATTTCCCAGGCCAGGTACTGGCGCGCGGCGTCCTTGTTGCCGCTGTGGCGGTCGTGGGTGAAGAACAGAAAGTCGATACACTGCGCGTCGGGCGGGTTTTGCGGGTCCTCACTCACCGGCAGGCCGGCCGCGGCCCAGGCGCCGAAACCGCCGTCGAGCAGCTGCGCCTGTAACCCTTGGGCGGCGAAGGCGGCCAACGCAGGATCATCCGCCACCAGTACCAGCGGACGCTGATCGGTTTCCAGCAACGAACGGATCGACCACCGGGAACCGGGAATATGCCCCTTGCGATAGACCATGCTTGGGCGCAGGTCGATCAGGTTGACGTCCCCCAACTCAAAGGCGCGAGGGCTGATCAACGGCAGCGGCTCATACGCCACCGGCTGCAACACCGGCAAGGCCAGCCCGCTGTCGATGCCACCGTTCAATACATACGCCTCATGCCCCAACTGGCGCAGCCAACTGGCAACAATCGGTGCGCGCACACCATCACTGTCCACCAGCACAATGCGCGCCTGACGCACACCGATGTACAGGTCGGTGGACTGGATCAACTGCCCGCCCGGCGTATGCTGCGCACCCGGCAATGTGCCGAGGGCGAACTCTTCAGCCGTGCGCACGTCGCACAGGAACAGGCTGCGCTGAGCGTCATCGGCCCACTGACGCACCTGATCCGCCGACACGCTCGCCACCCCTGCCCGCTCGGCCAATCGCTGTGCAGCCCGACGCTGTTGAGTTAGGTCGCTGCTGACCTCATCCGCATAACGGCGGGTGCTACCGTGTTCCAGTTGGAAATCTTCCAGGTACCAGCCCTGGGTGCCGTTTTCCAAGGCAAAGATCGGATTCTTCAGGCCCAGGTTGATCAGGGTCTGCGCGCCGATGATGCTGCGGGTGCGCCCCGCGCAGTTGACCACGATGGGCGTGCTGTCATCCGGCACCAGGTCATGCACGCGGTATCCCAGTTCACCATTGGGGCAGCAGATGGAGCCGGGAATGGTCATCTTGCGGTATTCATCGAACGGCCGGCCGTCCAGCACCACCAACGGCTCGCCGCGCGCTTGCCACTGCGCCAGTTGCCCAGCAGTCACATGCGGCGTGTGGCTGGCCTCTTCGACCAACTCGCCAAACGCCTTGGATGGCACGTGCACCCCGGCAAACAGCTGCAAGCCGACGGCCTGCCAACCTTCGGCGCCCCCCTCCAACACATGCACGCGGCTATAACCCAGCCCCCGTAAACGTTGCGACGTGCGCGCCGCCACATCACCGCCATCCTGGTCGTAAATCACCAGGCGCACCTGAGGGTTAGGCGCCAGTCGGCGTACCTCCAGTTCCAGACGGCTATAGGGCAAGTTCACCCCGTGGAACAGGTGGGCTTCACCGTATTGGCCGTGTTCGCGCACGTCGAACAGGGCGATTTCCTGCCCGTCGAACAGCCATTGCTGCAGTTGACTGGGGGTGATGGTCTGGCTCATGGAAGTCCCAACAATTGAAGAAAAGAGTTACTGCAACGCCAACGAACGTTCGCCCGCGGCCACTTCGCGACCCTTGGCATAGGCACGCTGCACCGCCGGCCGCGCCTTGATGCGCTCACGCCAGGCCTGGATACGGGGGTAATCGGCCAAGGCCTGGCCCTGCCGCTGCGGTTGAATCCACGGGAAGATCGCCATGTCCGCCACCGAGTATTCGCCCGCCACATAGGGCACCTCGGCCAGGCGTTGTTCCAGCACCCGATACAAGCGCGTGGCTTCGGCGTTGAGCAGGTCGAGGGCAAACGCAATCGGCTCCGGCGCCTTCTCCTTGAACAGCTGCAACTGGCTCAGATACGGGGTGATATGCCCCACCTGCCAGAACAACCATTCCTGGACCTTTTGCCGCTCGGCAGTACCCGCTGGTGGCAAGAACTGACCGGCGCTGTCGGCCAGGTAATTGAGAATCGCGCCGGATTCGAACAGGCTCAGCGGCACCTCCGGGCGATAGTCGACAATCGCCGGGATGCGCCCGCTGGCACTGATGCGCTGGAAGTCCGCCTGTTTTTGCTGGCCTTCGCGGATGTTCACCGGCACCAGGCGGTATTCCACCCCCAGCTCTTCGAGCAGGATGCCGACCTTCAAGCCATTGCCCGTGGGCCAGTAATAAAGGTCGATCATGCATAGGCCTTGATCGACGGCGCCATCTGCGAGGCGTTGTAGTTGAGGATGCGACCGTCCGCTTCCACGCCATATCGGCCGTTCAGCGATTCCAGCGGCAAGCCATACAGGTGGAAATGCAACGTCGCCTGCTCGCCCTCGACCTTGATGCCATGCAGGTCTTCACCGAGGAACGAGATCGACGTGCCCGGCTGCACGATCACTTCTTTCTCCAGCGTCAGGGTGGTGAACCCCGGCTCGCGACCTTCATCGCTGCGCGCGTAGACGTAGTTGATCTCCTGGCCTTCGATGGCACTGATGATCGCCCAGGTCTCGTGGTTATGCGGGATCGTGCTTTTGCCCGGCAACAGCGAATTCAGGTAGAGCGTCGGCGTATCACCGTCGTCATTCAGGCGATAGCGGAACGCCGTGCTGCCCTGCCCCGGCACGGGCGCGGGGAATTCATCAAAGTTGAACAGATCGCGGCGCTGGGCGAGGTTTTCCAGCAGCCCAACGATTGCATCCAAGGCCGCGCGGTCTACGCCACGCTGGTTGATGACGCGGATCTGCTGCAAAAACGCTTCGATCACGTCGGCACGGTTTTCGATACTCATCACGAATTTCCTCTTATCAGACAGACAGGCTGTAACGGCTCAAATTGGTCAACAGGTACGGGTCGTGGGCGATGGGGCCACGGCGCCCCGTGTCGCCCAAGGCATGGCGCAGGAACGTCTGGGTGCGTTCGCTGGCCGGGTTCTGGAAGATCTGCTGCGCGCTGCCATGCTCGACAATCACGCCGTTTTCGGTGAAATACACCACGTCGCTGATCTCTTCGGCGAAGCGCATTTCGTGGGTGACCAACACGCAGGTCATGCCCTCTTCGGTAAGTTCGCGGATCACCGTCAGCACTTCGCCGACGGTCTCCGGGTCTAGTGCCGAGGTCACCTCGTCAAACAGGATCAGCTCCGGACGCATCGCCAACGCTCGGGCAATCGCCACGCGCTGTTGCTGGCCGCCGGACAGTTGGCCGGGATAGGCATCGGCCTTGTGCTCCATGCGCACCTTGGCCAGCAAGGCGCGGGCGTCTTTCTCGGCGTCGGCACGGTTGCGGCCGAGCACCTTGCGCGGGGCGATCACCAGGTTTTCCAGCACCGACAAGTGCGGGAACAGGTTGTACTGCTGGAACACAAACCCAACGCGCTTACGCAACTCGATGCGCTGGGCTTCCTGGGCCAAGGTATCGACCTGGGTCTGGCCCACGCGGATGCTGCCGCGCTGGGGCTGCAACAAACCGGTGATGCAGCGCAGGATCGTCGACTTGCCCGACCCCGACGGGCCGATGATCGATACCGCCTGGCCGCGCAGCACGTCGAGGTCGATGCCCTTGAGCACCGGGTTGGCGCCGAACGACAGGTGCACATCCCGCAGGCTCACCAAGGGTTCAGTAGAAGGCATAACGGCGCTCCAGGTGTTGGGTGAGACGGGAAATCGGGTAGCAATAGGCAAAGAACAGCACCAGCAGGCTCAAGTAGATCAGCACGGTAAAGCCAGTCATGTTCACGGTGTTGCTGGCGATCTGCGCGGTGTCGATTACGTCGTGCACGCCCACCAGCGAGGCCAGCGCGGTGCCCATGGTGACCACCGCGTACAGGTTCATCCACGGCGGCAACATGCGCTTGAAGCACTGCGGCAGGATGATCGAACGGAACAACTGGCCACGGGTGAACGCCAGGGAACGCGCGGCTTCCCACTGGGTGCTGGGGATCGAACCGATGGCGCCCCGGAAGATCTCCGCCACGTTGGCGCTGGCCGGCAACGCCAGGCCGATGGTGACCTTGACCCAATCGGGGAACGACACGTAGCTGCTGCCGATGTGGATCTCGAACGGGAACACGTAGGTAGTGAAATAGATCAACACCAGCCACGGCGCATTGCGAAACACTTGCACCCACAGCCGCGCGACAAAGCCCAACGGCGAAAAGGCCAACGCACCGATCAACAAGCCCAGCACCGAGCCCAAGGCAATCGCCACCACGCTGATCAGGATGTTCTGGCCGAAACCGGCCACCAGTGCCGGCGACCATTGCAGCAACGCCGACAACACCGGGAATGAATCAATGGCCATAGCCGGGCATCCTCAGGCGCGCTTCCAGCCAGCGCCCCACACAATTGACGATAAAACTCAGCAGGCCGAAAAAGCTCAGGATCAGGATCATCAGTTCCAGCACGTTATCGCTCTGGGTCCAGATCATGATGGCCGCGTAGGTGATATCGCCCACGGCAATGGCGGAGGCCACGGCGGTCATCTTCACCAGGTCGATCAGGTTGTTGATCAGCGACGGCAAGGCAAAACGCAGCGCCAGGGGCAACTGCACATTCCACAACAATTGGCGGCTGCTGAAAGCCAGGGAACTGGCGGCTTCCAGGGTCACCGCCGGCACCGCCTCGATGCCGGCGCGCAAGGCCTCGGCATGGAACGCGCCTTTGTGCAGGGAAATCACAATGACCACCCAGGCAAACGGCGTCAGCGGGTTCGCCGCACCGACTGCCTGGGTCAGCAGCATGTTCAGCACCAGGAACGCGCAGTACAGCTGCACCAGGGTCGGCGTGTTGCGCGTGACTTCGACGAACACCCGCGCCGGTTTGGCCAGCCACGGGTTACCCGAGGTGAGCATCGCCGCGAGCGTGATGCCCGCCAACAGGCTGCCAATAATGGTGAACAGGCACAGCAGGCCGGTGGTCAGCGCGCCCTGGACCAGCGTGCCACGCTGGTAGGCATCCAACAGAAAGTTGTAGTTCAGGCCGATACCCGCAGCCCAGTGGACGAAAACCTCCATCATTGCAACTTTCCGCAGGCGCTTGCGATACGCCGTCCGGCTTCTGCAACGCTGTCAGTCGCCGTGGCGATGGACAGGCGGAACCACGGCGACAGGCCATAGGCACTGCCCGCCACTCCGGCGACGCCCTCCTCCAACAGCCAGGCCACCAGGTCATCGTCATTGTTGATGCGCTGGCCGTCCGGGCGAACGCGTCCCAGCAGCGCGGCGCAACGCACGAAGACGAAGAAACCGCCCTGAGGCTCCAGGACTTCAAGGCCGTCAACGGCTGCAAGCGTTTCCACCAGAATATCCCGGCGTAGTTGATAAGCCGCGACGTGCTCCGCAAGAAAATCCAGCCCACCGTTGTAAGCCGCCATTGCAGCCGCCTGGCCCACCGAGGACGCACCAGAAGTGGATTGGGATTGCACCACTGCGATGGCATCGGTCAAGGTTTTCGGCCCCGCCCCAAAGCCGATGCGCCAGCCCGTCATGGCGTAGGTCTTGGACACGCCGCCCACCAACAGGCAGCGGTCGAGCAAATCCGGAGCAACGTTCAGCAGACTCTGCGCCGGGCGGCCGTCGAAACGGATGTGTTCGTAGAGTTCATCCAGCAGGACCAGCACCTGGGGATGACGACGCAGCACTTCGGCCAACTCGCGCAGCTCGGTTTCGCTGTACACCGCGCCGCTCGGGTTGCCAGGGCCATTGAGGATCAGCCAGCGCGTACGCGCAGTGATGTGCTGCTCCAGCTGGGCTGGCAGCAGTTTGCAGCCCTGCTCCAGCCCACACTCGATGAACACCGGCTCGCCGCCATTGAAGCGCACGCTGTCGGGGAACGATGGCCAGTAGGGTGTCGGCACCAGCACTTCATCACCGTCATCCAGGGTCGCGGCAAACGCGTTGAAGATGATCTGCTTGGCGCCGTTGGCGATCACAATGGACGACAGTGGATAGTCCAGGCGGTTTTCATCCGCGAGCTTGCGTTGCACGGCCAAGCGCAAGGCTTTTACACCGGGCGTCGGCGTGTATTTGGTGGCACCGCCCGCGATCGCGGCATAGGCCGCCTGCTTGATGTGTTCGGGGGTATCGAAATCCGGCTCGCCGGTGGTGAGATCGAGGATATCGCGCCCCGCCTCGCGCAACTCAGTGGCGCGGGATTTGGCGGCGGCGTTGGCGGACAGCGACACCCGCTGCACGCGTTGGGACAGGCGTAGGGTCATGGCTGTACCTCAAGGACTTTGCCGGGGTTGAGCAGGTTGTGCGGGTCCAGCGCCTGCTTGATGCGGCGCATCAGGTCCAGCTCCACCGGGCTTTTATAGCGGCTGAGCAGGCCGACCTTGCGCTGGCCGATGCCGTGCTCGGCACTGATCGAACCACCGTGGGCATGGGCACTGTCGTGCACCAGGGCGCTGAGTTCGGCGTAGTGCGCCATGTGCGCGTCCACTGTCGAATCCAGTGGATGGGCCACGTTGTAATGCAGGTTGCCGTCGCCCAAGTGGCCGAAGGTGAAGTGACGCACCCCGGGAAAATGCTGCTGCAACAACGCGTCGGTGTGCGCCACAAAGGCGACCACTTGCGAGATCGGCACCGAGATATCGTGCTTCATATTGCGCCCGGCACGCTTTTGCGCCTCGCTCATGTTTTCGCGCAGCAACCACAGGGCTTCGCTTTGCGCCAGGCTTTCAGCGATCAGGGCGTCGCTGATCAACTGCTTTTCGAAGGCCTCGCCAAGCACGGCCTCGAAGGCTTCGCGAGCATGGCTTTCGCTGTGGTTGTCAGAGAGCTCAATCAGGGCGAACCAGGGCTGATTGGCCGTCTTGAACGGCTGCGGGCCCTCCGGAAACTGATCGCGCAACAGCGCCAGGCAATCAGCAGTGAGTAATTCAAACGCCGTCAGGCTCGCACCAAAACCGGCACGGGCATGGGACAGAAAAGCGACGGCGTGCGCCAGCTCATCAAACGCCAGCAATGCGGTCGCCTGGGCCTTGGGCAGCGGAAACAGCTTCAAGGTGGCGGCCGTGATAATGCCCAGGGTGCCTTCGCTGCCGATATACAGGTCGCGCAGGTCGTAGCCGGTGTTGTCCTTGCGCAACCCGCGCAGGCCATGCCAGATCTCGCCTTCGGCGGTCACTACTTCCAGGCCCAGGGTCAGATCACGGGTATTGCCATAACGCAGCACGCCGGTGCCGCCGGCATTGGTGCCGAGGTTGCCGCCAAGGGTGCAACTGCCCTCGGCGCCGAGGCTCAGGGGAAACAGGCGATCAGCTGCGCGGGCCGCGTCCTGGACATGTTGCAGGATGCACCCGGCTTCCACGGTCAGGGTGTCGTTGTCGGTGTCGACCGAACGCACACGGTTCATGCGGTCCAGCAACAGCAACACCGAACGTCCGCTGGCATCCGGCGTAGCACCGGCCATCAACCCCGTATTGCCACCCTGCACCACGATGGGCGCCTTCAGCGCCACGCAGGCACGCACCACCGCCGCCACTTCCTCGGTGTTGGCCGGATGCACCGCCGCGATCACGTGGCCGGTGTAGCGGCCCTGTTTGTCAGTGAGGTAGTGCGCCGCTTGCTCGCTGGTTTGCACATGGGCCGCGCCGAGCAACTGTTGCAAGGTGGCGAACAACGCATCACTCATGGCTGTATTGCTCATGTAAATCGCGCAGGGCCTGGGACGGCGCCATGCCGGTACGCTCGCCGAGGGCGATCAGGAAACCGCTTTTATGCCAACCCTTCACGATGGCATCGAGCTTGGCCTGGGTGTCGTGTTCGCCCTTGCGGATCCAGATCACCGAGTTGGACGGAATCAGGTCGCCCGGCAACGGAATTTCATAGCCCTCCCATTCGGCATCACTGAGCAAAGCGTGCATGGTCGGGCTGACGTGCACCGCCGCCACACACCCATTGCCACGCAGCGACAACAGCGACTCGGACTGGCTGCGGAACGCCTTGATCTGCGCGCCGTAGGTCTCTTGCAGCGGTTTGATGAAGTTGCTGCCCTGGGACACGCACACCGGCTTGTCCTTGAGGTCGGCCCACTGCTGGATGCCAGCGCCTTTGCGGATCAACGCCGCGCCGCCGACTTCTTCGTAGGGCGTAGGCACGTAATCGAGGATCTCGGCGCGCTCTTCGGTGAACTGCATATTGGCGATCAGGATGTCGACCTTGCCCTGCTGCAGGAACTGCACGCGGTTGGGCGCCAGTACCGACACGGTCTTGGTCTCGACGCCCAGCGCCTCGCCGATGCCCTTGGCCAGTTCGACGTTGTAGCCCAGGTGCTCACCGGTCTTGGGGTCCAGGGTGCCGAACGGCGGCCCGCTGAGAATCACCCCGACGCTGATGGCGTGGCGTTGCTGGATCTTGTCGAGGGTGGCATCGGCCTGGGCGAAGCCGGCGCACAGCGCCAGGCCGAGTACGGTGAAGGTCTTGAAATGCATATCAGGCGCCCTTGAACTGTTGCTGCAATTCCACCAACGCAGGCGAAGCCGGGCTGATGCGGTTGCGGGTCTGGGCGTCGATCAGCCAGCCGCTGCGGTGCAGCTCCTTGACGATCGGATCGAGCTTGGCCTGGGTATCGCTTTCGCCGCGACGGGTCCAGATCACCGAAGGCGCCGGGTTGAGTTCCGGGGTAATGACGCGGTAGTCCTTCCACTCGGGGCTGTCATTGATCAACGGGTTGATCAGCGTCGAGTCATGCACCGCCGCCACGCAGTTGTTGCCGCGCAGGGCCAGCAGGGATTCGGAAGAGCTCTTGAATGCCTTGAGCTGAGCGCCGAACTCAGTCAGTGGCTTCACGTAGCTGCTGCCCTGCGAAGTGCATACGGGCTGATCCTTGAGGTCTTCCCAGCGGGCGATCTTGCTGTCCTTGAGCACCGCCGCTGCGCCGCCAATACGGTAGAACGGGGTCGGCACAAAACCGAGGATCTCACCGCGCTCGGCTGTCCATTCCATATTGGCGATCAGCAAGTCGACCTTGCCCTGTTGCAGGAACTGCACACGGTTGGCCGGCAACACCGGCACCAATTGCACCTCTGCCTTGAGTTGACGCCCCAGTTCGTTGGCCAGATCGACGTTCAAGCCCTTGGGCTTTTGCGTGGTCGGGTCAATGCTGCCGAATGGCCCGCCAGACAACAGCACGCCGACCACCAGCACATGACGCTGCTCGATCTTGTCCAGGGTCGCATCGGCCTGCGCCGCCACACTGCTGCCCAACGCGATGATCGACCCGAGGGCCACCGGCAACCATTTTTTCAACTTCATTGGACTTCCCCCTGGCAAATGATCGGCGTACCCCGACCTGATAGAGGGGCATGCTAGGGAGAGTGTGGGGGCAACGGAAATGCAAATATCTCATATCGTTATAACTTGCCGTGTCTGCACGAGCTACGATTACGACATATGCCATTATTTACGGGGCGCGCTAAAAATACGCTTCACCCATACATAAATATCTGTAATGTTTAACTTCACACGCTTGATATAAAAACCGCCTCTGGAACCGGCCATGTCGACCCTTGACCTTGAACTGCTGCGCACCTTTATTGCCGTGGTCGACCACCACAGCTTCGCCGGCGCCGGCATGCACCTGTCGCGCACCCAATCGTCCGTGACCCAGCACATGCAACGCCTGGAGCAGCAAGTGGGGGTCAGTCTGTTCGAGAAGCGTGGCCGGCAAAAGCAACTGACCGAGCCGGGCTTGCAGTTGCTGCGCCATGCACGGCAGATGCTGTCGTTGAATGACGATGCGTTGAATTCGCTGCGTGAGAGCAGCCTGAGTGGTGTGCTGCGTATTGGCTCGCCCCACGATATTGCTGACACGATACTGCCGCCGATCCTCAGTCACATCGCCCGCTCGGCGCCGCGTTTGCGGTTGGAGATCGATGTGGGGCGCAGTCCGTTTTTGATGGATGACTTGCATCGGGGCAAGGTGGACATGGTGATTTCCACGCGGTCCGATCCGAACCTGGAGGGGTTTGCGTTGCGCACGTCGCCGGTGTGGTGGATTTGTTCGGCCCAGTATATTCACCAGGCGAGTGAGCCGCTGCCGTTGATTCTGGTGGATGAGCCGAGCATTTATCGGCGTTATGCGCTGGAGGCGTTGGAGCGGGCGAATATTCCTTGGCGCCAGGCGTACCTGGCTTCGAATTTGATCGGGATCAAGGCGGCGACTCGGGCGGGGTTGGGGGTGACGCCGCGGAGTATGGAGATGTTGGGGCCGGATATGCGGGTGTTGGGGGAGACGGATGGGTTGCCGCGCTTGCCGGAGGTGACGTATTACCTTTGGATTCGGCCGAATACGGCGAATCCGATTGCCAGGAAGGCTTATGATTTGATTCGGGGGAGTCAGGGGTTGTGATTGGGGGCATATCCGTTATTTGGGTGATGGCGGGTATTGGTTCCGCCCTTACGGCGGGTCACTTTGGAAAAGCCGGAATGCCGGCCCAGCCCAAAGTAACCAAAGGGCTCTTGCCCCAACACTCGGCACCTCGCTCACGCTCGGTGTGCCCGTAATCCGACAGTGATTTGGGGGGCCGCCGCCCCCCAAATCACTGCCGAATTCCGGCCAGCGTGTTTAACGGGGCGCCTAAGATCAAAAGCAAAAGCGCGGCGGCCTTAGAGCCGACCGGTATTGTTTGGTCTAACTCGGTCAAATGTGGGAGCTGGCTTGCCTGCGATGGCATCACCTGGGTGTACCTGATGTACCGAGGTGCCTGCATCGCAGGCAAGCCAGCTTGTGTCTTCAAGATCTCTTAAACTCAGAAGGGTGAGAGCAGTGGATGGCAGACTGAAAGCCAGCGGTGCTTAAAGCACGAGTGGGAGCCAAGTCGCCATCCACCTCTCACTCTGACCAGAAGCCCGAACAGTTGGATGAGCGGCAAAACTCGAAATCACAAGCTAGGGATAGGTCAGAGTGCTCTCACTTCTTGAGTGTAAGAGGGTTTGGCGATGATTTCCTACTATGTTGGTCTCGATGTTTCGAAAGCGACTGTGGATGTGGGGTTTCTTCCTGCGAATTACACGCAGTTTCAGGTCAGTAATGACCTTGAGGGCTTCACTCGGCTGATCACATGCCTGAACGAGCTTGAGGTGGGAAGGGTCTTGCTTGAAGCCACCGGCGGCTATGAAAGGGCATTGCTCAGAGCCTTGCGGTTGGAGGGTTTGAATGTCTTTCGCGTCAATCCAAAACGCGCTCGCGACTATGCGAGAGCAATGGGCAAGATAGCTAAAACCGATAAGATCGATGCTCAGATGCTGGCGAAATTTGCGAGAGATTTCGAGGACTTGCCGCATGTTGAACCGAATAAGGATCGGGATGAGCTGGGCGAATTGCTCAAGCTGCGAGGCAGCTTGGTCAAGAGCCGGGACAGCGACAAGCGCCGGATGAAGCAAACCACATGCGCTAAAGCCATATCCACTTACACCGATCACATCGCTTACCTGGAGGGCCAGATCAAGTCATTGGGTAAGGAGATTGAGGATGCCTCGACCGTGCTGGATCAGGAGAAAGCCAGACGACTGAGGTCGGTGAAAGGGATCGGAGCCATCACCTGCGGAACGCTCTTGGCATTTCTTCCTGAGCTTGGAACCGTGTCGGGACGCAAGATTGCGGCTTTGGCAGGGTTAGCGCCCTACAACAACGATAGCGGCAAGAAGAGCGGCCCTAGATCAATCGAGGGCGGGCGCTATACGGTGCGTGGCGCAACCTATATGTCGACCTGGTCAATGGTTCAGCACGATCCGCAAGTCAAAGCCGAATATGAGGCTCTGCGAGCGCGAGGCAAGCTTGCGAAGGTCGCTGTTGTGGCATGCATGCGAAAGCTCTTGATTCGTCTAAACGCAATGCTGCGAGATGGCACGGGTTGGAGAGAGCAGAAATCTCAGGTCCCCGCAGCCTGATAACAAATGAGGGGCACTTTACTGAAGCGCGGGCTTCGCCAGTAATACCGCTACGCGGTATTACTGGCGAAGCCATGTCCGAAAGGATTATTTTTAAAATAAATCCTCAAAGACAGTTGCTCCCACAGAAAAGCAGATCTAACTCAGCTCTGGCTCTGGCTTTGTTTTTGATTTTGATCTTGGGCGCCCCGTCAAACACGCTGGCCGAACGCAGGCTTGAATCCGTGGGTAACCCGGCAGGACGCCGGGTTAGCCGCGCTGGGCCAAGGATGGCCCATCGCGGCGGCCCACGGATTCAAGCCGGAGTGAGGGCACACCGAGCCTAAGCGAGGTGCCGAGTGTTGGGGCAAGAGCCCTTTGCTTACTTTGGGCTGGGCCGGCATTCCGGCTTTTCCAAAGTGAGCCGCCGTAAGGGCGGAACCCTAAGCAGCCGTTACCTAAATAACGGATATGCCCCAACCCACATGTCCAATCATGCCCCTGTCCGCCTCTCGCCACACCCTCAACAATGGCACATCCTAAAAAACACAAAGGCTCACCATGAATGACCACATCGAATTCACCCACCTGGAATCCAAGGCCGACCTCATCGCCAGCTTCCCAGTCATGCACCAACTGCGCCCCCACCTCACCGACGCCCCAGCATTCGCCGAACAAATCCAGCGCCAACGTCAAAACGGCTACCACCTGCTGGCAGCAAAAGAACACGGCAACGTAATCGGCCTCGCCGGCTATCGGCTGACCGAAAACACCCTGTATGGCCGCTTCATCTACGTAGATGACCTGGTCGTAGACGCCACGCAACAAAGGCGCCGCCTGGGCGAACACCTGCTGGACCGCGTACGCGAAGCAACCCGCGCCCGTGGCTACCGCTGGCTGGTACTGGACACCGGCATGCACATGGCCCTGGCCCAGCGCTTCTATTTCCGCCAGGGCCTGTTGCCCCTGGGCATGCACTTTTCCCAGGACCTGAGCCAATGACCCGCGCCCTGCTCCTCAGTTTCAGTCCCCACGGCAAAGCCGCGCAAACCTTCAAACTCGCCCGCGCCTTGTTGCGCGACCTGGTCCCCGACGCCGCGGTGACCGAGCGTGACTACGGCGGCCAGGCACTGCCGCCCCTGACCCGTGAATATGCCAACGCGCTGACCACCCCCGGCGGACTCAGCGGCAGTGCCACGGCACTCTCGGAACAATTGATTGTGGAATTGGAAGCCTGCGACCTGCTGATCCTGTGCACCCCCGTGCATAATTTCACCGTGCCGGCGGCGCTCAAGGCCTGGATCGACCATGTGGTGCGCATCCAGCGCAGTTTTACGGTGAATGAACAGTTCGCCAAAGTCGGCTTGCTACAGGACCGGCGCACCTTTGTGCTGGTCAGTTCAGGTAACGCCCGCAAGGGCCATGAGCCGGACTTCCTGACCCCGTACATGAGCACCATCCTGTCGACGGTGGGCATTCACTCGGTGGATTTCGTCTACCTGCCGGCCATGGTGCGCGGTGAAGAAGCGGTCAACCGCGCCCTGGAACAGGCGCACCGGCAACTCGCGGCGGCAATCAGCTCTGGCCTATAAAAATAATGGCGCTAGAATCAGCGCCATTCTTGCGCCTGACTTCCTGATACGAGCCCCCCATGAGCTTTGATTTCGACACGATCCACCCCCGCCTCGGCACCGGCAGCACCAAGTGGAACCGTTACCCGCAAGACGTGTTGCCGATGTGGATCGCCGACATGGACATCGCCGCCCCGCCCGCCGTCCTGCAAGCCCTGCACGCGCGCCTCGACCAACAGGTGCTGGGCTACAGCGTCGCCGGGGCGGATGTGCGCGAGGCAATCATCGCCGACCTGTGGGCCAAGTACGCTTGGCGCGTACAGCCGGATGAACTGCTGTTCCTGCCCGGCGTCGAGCCCGGCTTCAATATGGCGCTGCACGCGTTTGTAAAGCCAGGACAGCCGGTGGTGCTGCAAACCCCTAACTACCGGCCGATTCGCCTGGCACCGGGCCACTGGAACCTGCCGCGCATCGAAGTGCCCTTCGAGTTGGTGAACGGCGAATACCTCACGCCAATGCCTGCGATGCGCCAGGCGCTGACCGGCGCGGGTGCGCTGTTGCTGAGCAACCCGCACAACCCCATGGGCAAAGTCTTCCCGCGCGAAGAACTGCTGGCCGTGGCCAACGCCTGCCTGGAACAGGGCGCGCTGATCATCTCCGACGAAATCCATGCCGAACTGTGCTTCGACGGCCGTCGCCACATTCCCACCGCCAGCCTCAGCCCCGAGATTGCCCAGCGCACCATTACCCTGATGTCGGCGAGCAAGGCCTACAACGTCGCCGGCCTGAAGACCTGCTTTGCGGTGATCCAGAACGCCGAGATCCGCGAGCGCTTCAACCATGCCCGTTGCGGCATGGTCGACAGCGTCAGCCCCTTGGGCCTGGAAGCCACCCGCGCGGCCTACAGCCAGTGCAGTGATTGGCTCGACGCGCTGGTGCAGTACCTGCAAAGCAACCGCGACTACCTGCTCGACGCCGTGCAAACCCGCCTGCCTGGCGTGGTCATGCATGCGCCACAAGGCACCTACCTGGCTTGGCTGGATTGCAGCGCCCTGGGCCTGGATGACCCGCAGCAGTTTTTCCTGGAGCAGGCCAAGGTCGGCTTGAGCGCCGGGATCGAGTTTGGTGACGACAGCCAGCAATTCGTGCGCCTGAACTTCGGCTGCCCACGGGCCATGCTGGAAGAAGGCCTGCACCGCATGGAGCGCGCGCTGCGCAACCGTCAGGCCTAATTCACAACTTTTCGCAACGAGTGCCGAACCCCTGCTGTTACTGTTTTTGCCGACCGCCACAACCGGCTACAGCAGGAGTTCCATGGCATGACGACCCAGCCCCTCGATCGCTCGTCCGACCCCAAAGCCCTTCCCCGCACGCCGCCCAAGTCCGGCGCGCCGTTCCATGTGCTGCTCAAGAACAGCGCCAATAACAAGAAGGTCGAGGCCCACGACAAGACGCCGTCCGGGTTGGATGCCAGTAAGAAGGACGGCTACGAACTGGCCGCCAAGGATGCAACGCCACCGCCGGCACTGGCCGACTACAAGGCCATCGGCCCGCCCGATGAAGTCGGCCCGGGGCTGATTCGTTATGAGACCCAGGACGGCAAGAAAGTCATCGTCAGCGAACAGGACAGCCCCGAGCTGTTCAAGCAGGTCAGTACCGACTTCAAATCCCTCTCCGGCGTGGTCGCCAGCCAGAATGCCGGCTACCAGAGCCTCGGCGCCGATGGCAGCGCCCCGGCAAAACTCGCCGACTACAAATCCCTCGGCCCACCGGATGAAACCGGGCCAGGCGTGATCCGCTACGAGACTCAGGACGGCACCAAGGTTGTCATCAGCCAGCGCGATAACCCCGAGGCTTTCCAGAAAGCCAAGGACGCTTATGCCAGCTTCACCGGCCTGTCCAGCAGCGAAGACGCCGGCTACAAGCGCGCCAGCGACAATGAAGTGTGGCCACCCTACGGCGGCACGGCGGTTGGCCCGGTCGATGAAGTCGGCCCAGGCCTGATCCGCTTCGAAAGCAACGGCCAGAAGATGGTGGTGGCCCGCGACGACAACCCCAAGCTGTTCGATTACCTGGCCGGCCTGCATGAGGTCTACACCGATCCCGGCAAGAAAGCCGTGGTCGAAGGCGAGCTGAACAACGGCGCGGTGCTGGCCGACGCCAATACGCCAGTGCCGGGCCTCAACGATTACAAGAATTTCAACTGGAACAACGACCAGAAAGACAACATCCTCACCTATGAACTGCATGACGGCACCAAGGTCGTGGTGTCGGCCGACGTCAGCCCCGAGCTGTTCAAGAGCGTCGCCACCGCCAATGACACCTGGGCCAAGATCCACACCAGCGAAGGCGAAGGCTACAAGCTGGCCGGGCCGAATGACTTCCTGAAGAACACCGACATCACCTTCGGCTCCCCGGACGAACTGGGCGACGGCCTGATCCGCTATGAAACCAGCGAAGGCAAGGTCATCGTCTCCAAGGAACTCAGCCCGCAGCTCTACGACGATGTCGCGGCCAAGTGGGAAGCCTGGAGCGCCAGCTCGGTGGACGACACCCGCGCCAAGCACAACCTGCCCAAGGCCGACGAGCTGGACGTACTCAACCTGGACACCGGCGTACATGCCGATGAAAAGGACGATAAGTCGCCCACCCTCAGCGTCAGCGAGTTGGCCACCACCCAACTGATCGACACCTACCGCGAAGGCGTGAAGAACGGCTCGATCCCCAAGGACGACCCGCGCGCCAAGCTGGTTCGCGCCCTCGAAGCCCAGGCGGCCTACCAGAACGGCCACGGCATCACCGGCTACGAAGAGGCCAAGCGCCCGTTCAACACCACCTGGCGCGAGTTCGATGACAAGCAGACCGAGCTGACCTCGGCCGACATGCACGACATTATCGACGGCAAGGCCGTGCAAAAGCAGATCGGCGAGCTGTTCAACGACCCGACCGTGCAGGCTGACTACAAGTCGAAGATGGACGAGGCGATCAACAAACTGCCCAACAAGGACGAGATCAAGCAGAAGCTGCTGGACCTCACCTCCAACCCGGATTACGTGCTGTACCTCAAGGACCTGCAAAGCCAGGGCAAGACCTTTGAAGCACAGAAAGACCTCAGCGACACCCTGACGTCGTTGTCGCTGTTCGACCCGGAAGCCGCGAGCAAGGCCGCGCAGAATATCCAGGCCGACGGTTTGACCACCGACCTCAATGCGATCCTGTCGGACCCCAGCAAGATCTCCGACGAGAACAAGGAACTGGCGACCAAGGACCTGTTCGGCCTGCTCAAAGGCGTGCTCAAGGGCAACGTGCTGGACTTGCCGCGCCGTACCCAGGAAACCCTGGAAAAATTCCTCAACGAGGGCCTGCAAGGCAAGGAAAAATCCGCCGCTGTCACCAAGGCCCTGGAAGAGCTGGGCGCCGTCTACCAAAAAAATGGTGCGATCAGCGAAGCCGACCTGAAAACCGCCTTGAGCAAACCCTACATTCCGGTGGCCGATCGCGGCATGCTCGGCGAGGTGTTCAACACCCTCAACAGCAAGGGCATCCTTGGCTCCCTGGGCGCTGGCGTGAGCCTGTTCTCCGGGATTTACCAACTGGTGGGCAAAGGCGGCAAGCTGGGTGAAACCCCGGCGCAGCGCATGACCATCGCCAAGGACTTCCTGAGCTTTGCCGGCGGCTCCAGCCACTTCGTGCGCCTGGGCGACAAGATCGGGGAAACCCTGGGCAAAGGCGGCCTGGTGGACTTCCTGGGGTTGGACAAGACCTTACCGGAGATCTGGGGCAAGACCGGCATGCAGGAGCCGAACTTCGAGTTCCGCGTCAGCGAATTGCCCTCCGAGGTCAAATCCAAGATCGCCACCGCCCTCGATGCCGTGCCGGACAGCCAGTACGACGGCATCGCCAAGATGTTCGGCGACGGCGACAAGGCCGTCACCGAGGCCACCGAAGGCCTGGCCACGCACCTGGATGACGGCCTGGCGGCTGCGGGTGCGGCCAAGCTGGGAGCGTCTAAATCGGCGAAGATCGCCGGTTCCGTGATCAAGGTGCTCGGCCCGGCCACGGACATTGCCGGCGGTTTTGCCGACATCGTGTTGGGTGCGCTGGCGATCAAGAGCGGCGTGAAAGACAAAGATCCCCTGGCCCAGGCGGCCGGCGGCCTGCAAGTGGCGGGCGGTGCGTTCGGTGCCTCGGCGGGCGTACTGGGGGCTGCGGCGCTGTTTGGCGCGGGCACGGCGGCGGCGTTGACCGGGCCGTTGTTCCTGGTGGGCGTGGTGTTGGCGGTGGTCGGCGGGATCATCGGCTACTTCGTCGACCACAACAAAAAGCAGAAGGCGACCGAGAAGGAAAACGACTGGTACCGCGACCTGGCCGGCGACGGTCTATTGCAGGATAACTGGGCTGACAAAGTCGAATACGCCCACTACGAAATCCACCATTACGGTGGTCGCGACGCGCCAACCGACGACAGCATCTTCCGCTTCCAGCAGTCGGAATGGGAACACTTCGACGAGACCCCGCAAAAAGGCGGTTCGTCGAGCAACCGGCTGGATGGGGGCTTGCACAAGGACTACGAAGACCCGAACAAGGCGCCGAAGAACTTGCCGACGGACGCACCGCCAGAGAAACCGGAGCCACATCCACCGGGGGGTAGTGGACCGAAAATCGCTTGAGTCATGAATGCCCCCGCCTGAGTGCGGGGGCAGTCATTTATAACTTCGCAATGGACACTTCGGTGGACTTCACAAACGCAATCACCTCACTGCCCACCTTCAATTCCAGGTCACGCACCGAACGGGTGGTGATCACCGAAGTGACAATGCCGGACGCGGTCTGCACGTCGATTTCCGACACCACTTCCCCCAGCAGGATTTCCTTGATCACGCCCTTGAATTGGTTGCGCACGTTGATCGCTTTAATGGTCATGTCGGCTTTCCTTTTGGCTGTTGGGTCAATCCGCACGAATGCGCAGGCCCTCAACATGCGCCATCGCTACGAACATTAAAAGGAATATATAACTCTTTATTTATTCGATAACGATATATATGAACTGTTGCCCAGCCAACAGTGCTTCAACAATTTGCCCTCTCCCACCACAGCTTAATGCCTCCTGAACCCTGGAAACACGCCTCCAAAGCACATGGCACAGAGACTGCATATTCCTATAAAGCATGATGGAACATGCAAACCAAATTTTCTGAATATAAGAAAAGCCTTCTCTCAACGCCTTGCCGGAGCTGTTCCATGAAAGCCTTCACCCAACGCCTATTCGGCGCCTGCGCCCTCGCGCTGTGCCTGCAACCCCTGGCCCACGCCGCCGACACCGATCCCGCCGAAGTCAACCTCGACTACGCCTATTACTCGCCCGTCAGCCTGGTGCTCAAGCATTTCGGCTGGCTGGAACAAGCCTTGCCCCACTCCAAAGTGGGCTGGGTGTTGAGCCAGGGCAGCAACCGTTCCCTGGAATACCTCAACAGTGGCGGCGTGGACTTTGCGTCATCCGCCAGCTTGTCGGCGGTGCTGAGCCGCGCCAACGGCAGCCCGATCAAATCGGTTTACGTGTACAGCCGCGCCGAATGGACCGCGCTGGTGGTGCGCAAGGACTCACCGTTCAAGACCGTCACCGACCTCAAGGGCAAGAAAATCGCCGCCACCAAGGGCACCGACCCGTACCTGTTCACCCTGCGCAGCCTGCAACAGGCCGGGCTGAAAAAGGACGACGTGGAACTGGTGCACCTGCAACATCCGGACGGCCGCACCGCGCTGGAAAAAGGTGACGTGGACGCCTGGGCCGGTCTCGACCCGCACATGGCCGCCAGTGAAATCCAGGCCGGTTCGCGCCTGCTCTACCGCAATAAAGACTTCAACAGCTACGGCGTGGTCAGCGTCACCGAGAAGTTCGCCAAGGCGCATCCGCAGACCATCACCAAAGTGCTCGGTGCCTATGAAAAGGCGCGGGATTGGGCGGTGAAGCACCCGGATGAATTCGCCAAGCTGCTGGCCGACGAGTCCGGCCTGCCGTTGGAAGTCGCCAAGCTGCAACTCTCGCGCACCGACTTGAGCACGCCGTTCCTGAGCAGCAAGGACGTGGTGGCGTCCAAGGCGGCCGCGCCGATCCTGGTGTCGGAAGAACTGGTGCGCAAAGGCGTGAACGTGGACCAGGTGATCGACCAGTTGATCGACACCTCGTTCGGCCATTAAGGAGCCCGTGATGACCAGCAAAACCCAAGCATTGCCCCTTGCCGCACCGGGGGTGATCAACCGCAGTGCCTGGCCAAGGCGGCTCAAGGGCCTGGTGTTGCCGGTGCTGATCCTGCTGGTGCTGGAGGTGGTGGTGCGCGTGGGTTGGCTGCCGTCGTACCAGATGCCGGCACCCAGCGAGATCGCCGTGACCCTCACCGAGCTGGCCGAAGGCGCATTGTGGAAACACATCAGCGCCAGCCTCGGCAGGGTACTGTTGGGCTTTGCCATTGGCGCCAGCCTGGCCCTGGTGTTTGCCGCCTGGGTCGGTTTGAGCCGCGAGGCCGAGGCCTACCTGGAACCGACGTTTGCCGGACTGCGTTCGATCCCGAGCCTGGCCTGGGTTCCGCTGTTGCTGCTGTGGCTGGGCATCGACGAAACCTCGAAGATCGTGCTGATCGCGATTGGCGCGTTTTTCCCGGTGTACCTCAATGGCGTCGCGGCCATCCGCGATATCGACCGCAAGCTGGTGGAAGTCGGGCAGATGTACGGTTTCAGCCGGTGGCGGCTGGTGCGTCGGATCCTGTTGCCCGCCGCCCTGCCCGGTCTGTTCACCGGGTTGCGCAGTGGCTTGAGCCTGGCGTGGATGTTTCTGGTGGCGGCCGAACTGATCGCGGCGACCAAGGGCTTGGGTTACCTGCTCAGTGATGGGCGGGAGACTTCGCGGCCGGATATCGTGCTGGCGGCGATTATCGTGTTGGCGCTGTTGGGCAAAGTCAGCGATGGCCTGCTCGCAGCACTGGAAACGCGTTGCCTGGCCTGGCGCGATACCTTCCAGGGAGCCGGGCAATGAGCGCGCCACCACTGTTGAATATTCACGTCGCGCGTAAAAGCTTCGCCAGCACCACCGTGTTGAAAGACGTGCGTTTGGTGCTGCAACCACGGGAAGCCGTGAGCCTGCTCGGTCCCAGCGGCTGCGGCAAAAGCACCTTGCTGCGCATCGTCGCCGGCCTGGAAACGGACTTCCAGGGCGAACTGCACAGCCCCGATGGCGAAGTGGCCTTTGTGTTCCAGGAGCCACGGCTGATGCCCTGGCTCACGGTGGAACAGAACATCGGTTTCAGCGATGACAACCACTACGACAAGGCCTGGGTCACGCAGTTGATCGAGGAAGTCGGCCTCAAGGGCTTTGCCCAGGCACTGCCCAAGGCATTGTCCGGCGGCATGGCGCAGCGGGTGGCCATTGCGCGGGGGTTGTATTCACGGCCGCAGGTGTTGCTGCTGGATGAGCCGTTCAGCGCAGTGGATGCGTTTACCCGCATGAAGCTGCAGGATTTACTGCTGCAACTGGCCGAGCATCATGCCATCGCCTTGTTGCTGGTGACCCATGATGTGGACGAGGCGCTGTACCTGAGTGACCGGGTGCTGGTGATGGACAACCGACCGAGCAGCATTCGCCAGGAATTGGCGGTGAACCTGCCGCACCCGCGTGACCGGCGTGATCCGTTGTTGGCGCAGCTCAAGGCGCAATCCCTGACTGAGCTGCAACGTGCCCATGTGATCTGACGCCATCATTGTGGTGAGCGGGCTTGCCCCGCGCTGGGGCGCGAAGCGGCCCTAAAACAGACGCCGCGTTTCGCCAGGCTAAAATGCGCTGGCACTAATGGGGCTGCTTCGCAGCCCAGCGCGGGGCAAGCCCGCTCACCACATGAAGCCTGCTCACTACAGCATGCCCAGTCACCACAGCAAGCCTGCTCACCCCATGAATGATCAAGTCATGGCTTTGCGCAAGGTTACCCAATACCGCGTCCGCGCCTGCACTTCCAGCCCCAGACTTGAGGCCAGCAGGTTGAGGATGCGGTCGGTGTCGTCCAGGCGAAAACTACCGGTAACCCGCAGGTCTTCCAGGCTCGGCTCCCAGCGCAACACACCCGGCCGATAACGCTCCAGCTCCCTCAAGAAGTCACCCAGCGTCTGATTCTGCGCGGTCAGCACGCCATCGCGCCAGCCGAGCTGCAGCACATCGAACGGCACCCAGGTCCCTAGCCCGCTGGCTTTGAGCGGCGCTTGCTGCCCACCTTGCAACGTCGCCATCTGCCCGTTCAAATCGCGCACCTGGACCGAGCCCTTGAGCACCGACACCAGGCAACCCGTGGCCAGCTGCCGCACACACACCTCAGCCTGGCTGACCCGCAGCTCGCCGTAGCGTGTGTGCACGGTCATCGCCGTGGTGCCTGGCACATTTAACGCCAGCTCACCTTCAACCAGGCTGATGCGGCGCTGCGCCAGGTCCACGTCCACCGCCGTCGCGGTATTGAGCTGCAAGCTGCCGCCATCGGCCAGGGACATGCGTTTGCGCTCGCCGGTAGCAGTATGCAAGTCGGCACGCCAGATCTCGATGGGCAATTGACGGCTGATCAACCACGCGGTGGGCACCAGTGCAGCGATCCCCAGCGCACGCTTGAGCACGGCACGGCGTCCCGGTTGCGGACGATCGAGACTGGCCATCGCCAAAGCCTGGGGCAAGTCGCTGAAACGCTGGCGCAGGGTCTGGGCTTTTTGCCAGGTCTGTTCATGCTGGGGGTGGCTGTCACGCCAATGCTGCAATGCGGCGTAATCACGCTCAGTGGCCGCGCCGGACTCCAGCAGCGCCAACCATTGCGCGGCGGCGCGGGCGACGTCGCGGCTCACAGGTCCACCAGCAGGCAGTGTTCGTAGGCCTGGGCCATGTAGCGTTTTACGGTGCGTTCCGACACGTCCAGGCGTTCGGCGATCTCTCGGTAGCCCAAGCCTTCCAGTTGGCTCCACAGGAAGGCGCGGCGGACCAGCACCGGTAAGCCATCGAGCAATTCATCCAGAGCTTGCAGTGTTTCCAGCACCAGCCAACGCTGTTCGGGCGACGGCACGCAGGTTTCCGGGAGACTCGCCAAGGCCTTCAGATAGGCCTGTTCAAGACTGCGCCGCTGATGAAAATTCACCAACAGGCGCTTGCCGACGGTGACCAGATAGGCACGCGGCTCCTGCATCTGTGCAATCGGCTGGGCGCTGGCCAGCACGCGCAAGAAGGTATCCTGGCTCAGGTCAGCCGCATCCCAGGCATTGCCCAGGCGCCGGCGCAGCCAGCTTTCCAGCCAACTGCGGTGGTCACGGTACAGGCTCGACAGCGTCAGTTCGGGGGCGTGGGTCGGAACAACAGCATCATTCATGGCAAGCGACCTGCGCGGCGCGAGTGAGTCTCAAATGAGATTCATTCTATTTAATATCGTGCCGACACACCATGGTCTTTTCAACGTTGTGTTTATTCGCACGCCTCTGCGTCAAACACCTGCCCGCGCCCCACCACGCTGGCAGGCTTGAGTAGCGCACCTGGCGCCAATACCGCATTGGCGCCGATCCGGCACTGGTCACCGAGCAGCGCACCAAACTTATCGCAACCAGTGCGTTGCAGTGCCCCGTTCACTCGCACCAACACTTCTTTGTCATCGCGCTCATTGCGGTAGTTGGCGACGATGCTCCCCGCTTCCAGATTGATCCCCTGCCCCAGCACCGAATCACCGACAAAGTTGAAGTGCGCCAGCTTGCTGCCGCTGAACACGAAGGACGTCTTCAACTCAGCGCCGGGACCGATGATGCAGTGTTCATCCAACCAGCAACCGCCACGCAGCAGTGAACCGCTGGCGATAAAACAGTGGGCACCGATGATCAGTGGCGGCTTGAGCAAGGCACCCGCCTCGACCGTGGCGGTACGGTGAATGGCGATTTCATCCTGAATGAGGTACTCGTCGGCTGGCAGTTCGGCCAACAATTGGCGAACGATGGCGGGTGCCTGGCTGACCAGTGCCCAAGGCGCCAGGTCGGCCCACGGCGCAAGGCAGGATTGAGCGATCGGGGCGATGTAGTCGGTGAGTCGGATCAACGTGTAACCCTCTAACGGTCAGAGAAGCTCGAAACGCTAACATGCACACACGAACCTTTACTATTTGTCTTGTTATGGATATTTTATCTAGACAAGCCACTGAGGTCCGTTCCCCATGCCGACTTACCAAGACGTCATCGCCGCCGCCCAACGTTTGGAAGGCTTCGCGCACCACACGCCAGTATTCACCTCACGCACCCTCGACGCGCTGACCGGTGCCCAGGTGTTCATCAAGTGTGAAAACCTGCAAAGGGCTGGCTCGTTCAAGTTTCGCGGTGCTTTTAACGCGTTGTCGCGCTTCGATGATCAGCAGCGCAAGGCCGGTGTGGTGGCGTTTTCCTCCGGCAACCACGCCCAAGGGATTGCCCTGGCGGCGCAGTTGTTGGGCATACCGGCGACCATCGTGATGCCCACCGATGCGCCGGCCGCCAAGGTCGCGGCCACCCGCGACTATGGCGCCCGCGTGGTGCTGTATGACCGCTTCACCGAAGACCGCGAGCAGATCGGCCGTAACCTGGCCACCGAACACGGCCTGACCCTGATCCCGCCCTATGACCATCCGCACATCCTTGCCGGGCAAGGCACCGCCGCCAAGGAACTGCTGGAGACCACCGGCCGGCTGGATGCGTTGTTCGTCGGGCTCGGCGGCGGCGGCATGCTCTCGGGCACCGCACTGAGTACCCGCGCCCTGGCGCCCGACTGCCAGCTGTATGGCGTCGAGCCCGAAGCCGGCAATGACGGCCAACGCTCGTTTCGCAGCGGCAGCATCGTGCATATCGACACACCGGCTACCATTGCCGATGGTGCGCAGACTCAACACTTGGGCGACTACACCTTCCCGATCATCCGCGATCAGGTGAACGACATCCTCACCGTGTCGGATGCCAAGTTGGTGGGGGCGATGAAGTTCTTCATGCAGCGCATGAAACTGGTGGTGGAGCCTACCGGCTGCCTGGGGTTGGCGGCATTGCTCAACGAAGGTGACCGGTTCAAGGGCCAACGCGTGGGGATTATCGTCACGGGTGGCAACGTCGATATCCAGAAGTATGCCGCGCTGCTCAGCGAGGCCTCATGAAGATCATCCAGACGCCCAACGCCGCCAAGCCCGCCGGCCATTACTCGCAAGCCATCCGCCACGGCGACACGTTGTACATCTCCGGGCAATTGCCGGTCAGTCCGGATGGGCAGCACAACCTGTCGGCGTCGTTTGCCGAACAGGCCCGGATAACCTTGAACAATCTGCTGGAGATCTTGAAAGCCGCCGGCGCTACGCCAGAGGATTTGGTGAAGGTCACGGTCTATGTGGCCGGCGTCGAACACTGGCCTGCATTCGATAGCGTGTACGCCGCCGCGCTGGGCGACCACCGCCCTGCCCGCGCGGTGGTACCGGTGCCCGAGTTGCATCACGGATATCTGGTGGAGATTGAAGCCGTGGCGCGCTACTTGGCGTAGGTGTAGACCGCCGCGCGCGACACGCCCAAGTGGGACGCCACGGTTTCCATGGCCCGGCGAATATCCAGGCAGCCTGAGTCTTTGAGTTCCTGCATCAGCACACGCCGGTCCGCCGTCTTCAACGCACGCGGGGTGGTGGCCAGGCGGGCGGCGAACTGGTCGATACGCGCACGGATGACGTCGGCACCGGAAGGGTCCAGGGATTCGATGAGCTTGTCGCCGCTGACCGAGCCGAACTGCTCCAGCATGCCTTGCAGGCCACGGAACAATGAGAGATCGACGTTCATGCACAAGGCCGCGACGTACTCGCCACCCACGCCCTTGATGCCAATCGAGGTGCTCTTGACCTGGCGACCGTCGCTGAACTGGTTCTGGTAATTGGCGATGACTTGCGGATAGTCCGGGTCGGCAATCCGCGCCAGGCCCAACTCGGTGGTCGGGTCTCCCGGTGCGCGACCGGACAGGTTGTTATGGATGGCCAGGATCGAGTGCTGCGGGTCGCGCAAGTCGTGCAGCACCACTTCGCAGAACGGGCTGAAGGTCTTGCTCAAGCCTTCGGCAATCTGTTCGAGCTGGCTGATCAGGTGAGTATCGTTGGGAGAGGTGTTTTTCATGCAAGACAACATATCCAGTCCTGGACAGGGCGTCAATTTGCGCACTGTCCCTCAATGTGGAGCCGCACCCGTGGACACGCCCGCCGCACTGATCGATAGCGTAAAAATGCAGCGCAATATCCAGCGCATGCAACAGCGCGCCAATACCTTGGGCGTGCAGTTACGTCCCCATGTCAAAACCCACAAGTGCGCCGAAGTGGTGGCTGCGCAAATCGCCGCGGGTGCCCGTGGCATCACCGTTTCGACGTTGAAAGAGGCCGAGTACTTTTTCGACCTAAGCATCCACGACATCCTCTACGCTGTGGCCATGGCCCCGCACAAATTGCCCCAGGCTCTAGCGCTGCGTCGTCGGGGCTGCGCCTTGACGCTGATCACCGACAGCCTGGCCGGCGCCCAGGCCATCGTTGATTTTGGTCGCGAGCATGGCGAACGCTTTGCGGTGATGATCGAGATCGACTGCGACGGCCATCGCTCCGGGGTCAAGCCACACGACCCGCTGCTGCTGGACATCGCACGCCTGCTTGGCGACCGCCTCACCGGCGTGTTGACCCACGCGGGTGAAAGCTACGGCCTGGACACACCTGAAGCACTGCAAGCCATCGCGGAGCAGGAGCGTGCGCGGTGTGTCGAAGCGGCCGAACGCATCCGTGCGGCTGGGATGCGTTGCGCGCAGGTCAGCGTCGGTTCGACACCCACCGCGTTATCTGCCCTCAACCTGGACGGCGTGACCGAACTGCGCGCTGGGGTCTATGCCTTTTTCGACCTGGTGATGCACAACATCGGCGTATGCCGCATCGACGAACTGGCCTTGAGCGTGTTGACCACGGTGATCGGGCATCAACCGGAAAAAGGCTGGGTCATCACGGACTCGGGCTGGATGGCGATGAGTCGGGATCGCGGCACGCAATCGCAAAAACAGGACTTTGGTTACGGCCAGGTCTGCGATGAACGCGGTGAGCCGATTGAGGGGCTGCTGTTGAGCAGCGCCAATCAGGAGCATGGGGTGGTGCAGTTCCAGGGGGGCACTGTAGATGTGGCTGCGCAGTTCCCGTTGGGCACGCGTCTGCGAATTTTGCCCAACCATGCCTGTGCGACGGGGGCGCAGTTTGGCAGCTATCACGCGCTGCTGGACAATGGCGACAGGCAGGTGTGGGAACGCCTACGCGGCTGGTAACCGAAACCCTTGTAGTGAGCGAGCTTGCTCGCGCTGGAGTGCGCAGCGCTCCCTTTGTTTTTGGGGCCGCTTCGCAGCCCGGCGCGAGCAAGCTCGCTCACTACAGGGTCAGTGGGCATCCTCCAGGATCAAGTCGGCGCCCTTCTCCGCCACCATCAACACCGCCGCATGGGTATTGCCCGAGGTCACGTTGGGGAAGATCGACGCATCGACAATGCGCAGCCCTTCCAGCCCATGCACCTTCAAGCGCTTGTCCACCACTGACACCTGCGGGTCCGAGCCCATGGCGCAGGAGCCGCACAGGTGGTAGATCGAGCCGCTGTTCTCGCGGAAGTATTGCAGCATCTGCTCGTCGGTCTGCACCGCCGCGCCGGGTAGCACCTCGGCCACGGTGATGCCCTTGAGCGCTGGCGCCTGCATGATCTTGCGCATCAACCGGCTGCCCTGGATCACCTCGTCGATGTCCTTCTGGGTGCTCAGGTAGTTGGGGTCGATCAAGGCCGCATCCCGTGGGTTTTTCGAGGCGATGCGGATGGTGCCCCGGCTGGTCGGCCGGCACGGGTTGAAGCACAGCAGGAAGCCGGAATACGGCTCGGGCTTGAGGCTGGCCTTGTTGTTTTTCGGGATCTGGTACGACAGCGGGTTGAAATACAGCTGCAGGTTCGGGTCCTTCTGTTCGTCGTTACCACGAAAAAAGCCGCCGGCCTGGTTGACGCTCATCGCCAGCGCGCCCTTGCGGGTCAGCAGGTATTTCAAGCCCAGCTTGAGCTGGCCAAACAGCGAACTGAGCTCGTCGTTGAGCGTCGGGATGTTGGCCTTGTAGTAGTAACTGGCGCACAGATGGTCCTGCAGGTTTTCGCCCACTGCCGGCAGGTGCTTGACCAACGGGATGTTGTGTTCAGCCAGCAGGTGCTGGTCGGCCACGCCGGACAGTTGCAGGATCTTCGGCGTGTCCACCGCGCCGGCACACAGGATCACTTCCTTGCGCGCCGAGAAGGTGCGCGTCACGCCGTGTTGGGTGACGGCAATGCCCGTGGCGCATTGCTGATCGTCGAACAGCACGCGATCCACCAACGCATGCAACTCCACCGTCAGATTGGAACGGCCGAGCGCCGGGTGCAGGTGCGCAAAGCTGCTGGAACAACGTTCACCATTGCGCGTGTTGACGTCATACAAACCGGCGCCTTCGAAGTTCGGGCCGTTGAAGTCGTCGCTGTGGGCATAGCCCAATTGCTCGCAGCCCTTGAGGAACACGTCGCAGATCGGATGGGTCTGGCCCTTCATCGGCGTGATGCTGATGGGGCCGCTGCCGCCGTGGTACTCGGTGTCGCCCAACGGGTGGTTTTCCAGCTTGCGGAAATATGGCAGTACGTCCGCAAACCCCCAGCCGTCGTTGCCGTTGGCGGCCCAGTCATTGAAGTCATGGGCCTGGCCGCGCACGTAGATCATCGCGTTGATCGAGCCCGAGCCGCCCTGCACTTTGCCGCGCGGCGCGTAGATTTCACGCCCGGCCAACTGCTTTTGTGGCTGGCTGTAGTACATCCAGTTGAAGGTCGGGTTGTAATACATCTTGGCGAAACCGACCGGGATCTTGAACCACCAGGAGCTGTCCTTGCCGCCGGCTTCCAGCAGCAACACGGAGTGTTCGCCGGAGGCGGACAACCGGTTGGCCAGGATGCAGCCTGCGGCGCCAGCGCCGGCGATGATGTAGTCATATGTCATTCACGGTTACCGCATCAGTCGTTTTTTTTAGCCCTTGGCGGGCGAAGTGTCTTTCACGTCAGCCGGGGTCGGCGCCATTTGCAGGTGCAGGCGTTCCCCGGTGTACGGCGTGTGCTTGCGCACCACGTCCATGTTCAGTTCAACCCCCAGGCCCGGTTCGGTGGACGGGATGATGTAGCCGTCCTCCCATTGCAGCGGCTTGATCAGTACTTCGGCATGGAAACCGCCCCAGGTCATGATGCTTTCCTGGATCAGGAAGTTCGGCGTGCACGTGGCCAGCTGAAAGCTCGCCGCTGCGCCAATCGGTCCGTTGTACAAATGCGGGGCGATTTGCGCGTAATAAGCCTCGGCCATGCTCGCGATTTTCTTCGCCTCCAGCAGCCCGCCGCAGCGCGCCACGTTCATCTGCAGGATCGACGCACCGCCGGCCTGCAGCAGCTTGAAGAACTCATACTTGGTGGTCAGGCGCTCGCCGGTCGCAATCGGGATACTGGTCTTGGCCGCGACCTGGGCCATGGCTTCTTCCTGGCCCGGTGGCACCGGCTCTTCGAACCACAGCGGGTCGTATTTCTCCAGGCGCTTGGCCAGGCGGATTGCCGACGAAGGCACCATCTGCCCGTGGGTGCCGAACAGCAGGTCGCACTTGTCGCCCACCGCTTCGCGGATCTTGCGGCAGAAGGTCTCGCAGCGCTCCAGCACCTCAAGGGAGATCTGGTGGCCCGAATACGCGGTGTACGGGCCGGCCGGGTCGAATTTCACGGCGGTGAAGCCTTTGTTCATGTTCTCGATGGCGCACTCGGCGGCCAGGTCTGGGTCGTCGTAGTCGTACTCGCCCTGACTGTTGACCGGGTACAGGTAGGTGTAGGAACGCAGACGCTCGTTGACCTTGCCGCCGAGCAGCTCGTAGACCGGCTTGTTGGCGGCCTTGCCGATGATGTCCCAGCAAGCCATTTCCAGGCCACTGACCACGCCCATCATGGTCAGGTCAGGACGCTGAGTAAAACCGCTGGAATAGGCCTGACGGAAGAAACGCTCGATATGGTGCGGGTCGTGGTTGAGCAGGTAGCGCTCAAACACATCCTCGATGATCGGCAGCATGGCCTTGGGGCCGAAGGTGGCGGCGTAGATCTCGCCGACGCCTTCGATGCCGCAGTCGGTCTTGAGCTTGACGAACAGCCAGTACATGCCACCGATGTGCGGCGGCGGGACAGCAACGATATGGGTTTCAAGGGCGACGATTTTCATCTCAGGCACCTGTCTGGTTGAATTTTTTACGGTTGATTCGGGCGCGCAGGGTCAAGGCCGCAAGGGTGCCGAGCACGCCGATGAAGGCGATGTAGCCGAAATACAGGTTGTAACCGGCCTTGCCTGGGTAGGTGTCGGTCAGGTAGCCGTTGATCAGCGGGATAAAGGTGTCCGGCAGGTAACCCACCACCGAGACAATGCCGATGGCCAGGCCGGTGATGCGCAGCGGAATGTCGCAGCTGTCGAGGATTGCCCAGTACAGGCCACGGATCGCGTAGGTCATCAAACCGATGAAAATCACCGTGCCGATCAGCAGGCCCAGGCTGTTGAAGGCCGGGAACACGATCAGCCCGACCATCGCCAGGGTCACCAGCGCCAGTGCGACGATCAGCACCGAAATATTCGAGAATTTATCCCCCAGCCAGCCGCCGCCGATGCCACCGATGGGACGCATCCACAGCTTGATGGTGGTGATGGTGCCGGCCATCACGGCGGTCATGCCGCTGCCTTGCAGATAGTCGGAGAAACTGTAGGTAGCCCAGAACATGTGGTAACCGCAGAACACGATGGCGGTCACCAGCCACAGCTCGGGGATTTTCACCAACGTGGTCAAGTCAGCGATGAGGTTGAACTTGCCCTTCTCCACCGCCGCTGTCTCGGCCATGGACTTGGGATCCTTGAGCAGCACCAGCACGCAGCCGATGGCGATACACACAAAGGAATACAGGTAGACCACGTGCTTGAAGCCCTCGGCCGCCGTCTCGCTGCGGGTTTCGGTGGCATAGGCGAACAGGCCCAGGGCCACAGTGGCCAACAGCGCCTCGACCAGCCCGCGACCGCCATCGAGGATGCCGAAAAAACGGCCCTGCTCGGTGTGGTGCGCGATCATCTTCACGCGCTTGAGCACCGAGGCCCAGAACGTCAGGCCGGTGGTCAGGCCCCAGCAACCGAAAATGACCATCAGGCCGGTCATCGACGGCACCGTCGAATACCACAGGCCCAACCCACCGGTGGCAACCAGCGAGAAGAAGATCAGGAAGCGTGGCGGCAAGCGGTCGGCCAACCAGCCGCTGGGCAAGTAACTGAGCAGGAAGATCGTGCCGAGCATGGAATACAGATAGCCCAGCTCGCTGTGGTTGATATGGAACACATCGAGCATGGTGGTCTGGTAAACCTGGCGCAGGTAGAGGATCGGGTAGATCGCCCCTGCGGCCAGCACCAGCAACATCAATTGGAAATAGCGACTGGCGGTGTCATTTGCCGCGGGCACGGCAACAGGAACCTGGGCAACGGGTGCAGGCTTGGACATCATTCGGACCTCAGGCACCCGATGCACGGGTGCCCCGATAATTGTTTTTATTAAGGGTGTCGCGGGTGTGCGTGGATCAGTACTTCATGACCACCAAGCGGGTCTGGGTGAACTCAAGCATCCCGTGCTTACCGTCATCGCCGCCCAGCCCTGAGCGTTTCCAGCCGGCATGGAAACCCTGGTACGGGTCCGCCGGTGTGCGATTGACGTACAACTCGCCAGCTTCAATGGCATTCGCCACTTTCATCGCCGTGCGGTAGTTCTCGGTGTAAAGCACCGACGACAGGCCGAACTGGTGGTCGTTGGCCATGGCCAGTGCTTCATCGATGTCGCGGTACTTGAGCACCGGCAGTACCGGGCCGAAGATTTCCTCCTGGATGATTTCCATGTCCTGGCGGCAGCCGCTGAGCAGGGTCGGCGGGTAGAAATGCCCAGAACCTTCAGGCAGCACGCCGCCCACTTCCAGTACAGCACCGGCGGCGACGGCGCGCTCGACCATGGCGTGGATATTCTGTTGCGAGCTGGCGTTGACCAACGGGCCCATCAGGCTGGCGTCGGTTGCACGGTCGCCGAACTTCACGGCGCTGATCTTGCTTTTGAGCAGGGCCAAAAACGCGTCATAGATGCTTTCGTGCACATACACGCGCTCCACCGCCGTGCACAGCTGGCCGCAGTGGGTGGTCTTGGAGGCAACAATGGCGCTGGCGGCTTTTTCCAGGTCCGCATCGGCCTCGATGATCGCCGGGGTCTTGCCGCCCAACTCCAGCGAGGGCTTGGCGATGTTGGCCTTGCAGTAATCCAGCACAATGCGCCCAGCATTCACGCTGCCGGTGAGGGTAATCAAACCGACCGCCTTGTGGGTGCAGACACTGGCGGCAGTGGCATGGTCCATGGTCAGGATATTGATGACGCCGGCTGGAATTCCGGCCTTGACCACGGCTTTGGCGATTTCAAACGCCGACAGCGGCGTGTTGTTGCTCGGCCGCACCACCACCGTATTGCCTGCGATCAGCGCCGGGGCGATCTTGCGCAACAGGGTGTAGACCGGGTAGTTGAACGGGATCAGGCAAGCCACGACGCCAATCGGCTCGCGTTGCAGGAACAGGTTTTCGTCCGGGGTATCGCTGGGGATGATCTCGCCTTCGATCCGGCGTGCCCATTCGGCGTGGTAGCGGGTGATCTGCGCGGCGTAGCGCGCTTCGTTGCTGGCGTCACTGACGCTCTTGCCCGACTCGCTGGCCAGCGCCGTACCGATGGCTTCAGCGCAGCTGTCCAGGGCATCGGCAAAGGCACGCAGGTGTTCGGCGCGTTCGATACTGGTGAGTTTGCCCCAGGTTTTCTGGGCGATGGCGGCGGCGTCGACGGCGGCAATCGCCTCCTCGGCGGTGGCGGCGCTGACGTGGCCGACCAGGGTTTCGGTGGCCGGGTTGTAGACGGCGATCAGTGCGTCACTGGCAGGTTCGACAAAGTGACCGTTGAAAAAATTGCGCTCGAGTTGCATGTGGTTCGCCCAACGTTGTTGTTATCCGAGTGACATGCAGTCTTGTCATCGGCCAGCCGTTGGACAAACGATTTATTGCGTGGGGTAACGTGCGAAAAACGCAGGTTAGTCGGTTTTTACCTTCAGAGCCCGCGTTGGCGAAGCCACTGCAGGAAGCCCTTCTTCACGGGTACCACGGGCGCCTCCTGGGTCAAGGCCTGCGCGGCGTGCAGGCGGAAATCCAGCAGGGTCTTCATGGCTTCGCTGATGTCGTGGCGCGCATCCAGGCACGGTTTCAAGTATTCCTTCTCGATGCGGTACAGGGTGCAGAAGGTCTTGGCCGAAAAATCCGCCAGTGCGGCCTGGTCCGACAGAATCCCCGCCTCACCGATCACCTCCCCTGGCCCCATGCGCCCGGCTTCGAACTTGTGCCCGCCCTTGATCAACATCACCGAGACCACGCCGGATTCGACGATAAACAAATGATCGCTGACCTCCCCGGCCGGCAGGATCATGTCGCCGGCGCGGTAGGTGTGCAGGGTCATGTTCTGGCTGAAGGTATCTTTCTCTTCCTGGCGCAGGGTGGAGAAAATCGACGAACGCTCCAGCAATGCACGGGCGGCTGACATGGCCGCAGGCGCGCTGCTTTCCGTGGCCGAGAGCAAGCCGACACCCGCCGCTTGCAGGTGACGGAAGGCCAGGTCGTAAAGCTGGTTGCGCACCTCGCGCTTGAGGGCCATGGCCGGTACAAAACCGCTGATTTCATACTCGACGCCGCCACTGGCGGACGTTTTGAACGCCACACTCGGCGCCGGCTTGCCCAGCAGCGGCCGACAGCCTTGCATCGCCCGTTCCAGCGCCTCGATCACCGTTTGCGGGCGCGCATGGGGGCTGACTTGCAGGCTGACCGACAGGCCGAACATGTCCGCCGGGCGCGAGAAGTTGATGATCTTGGCCTTGGCCGCCAGAGAATTGGGGATCACTGCCAGGCTGCCCTGGGAGGTTTGCAGGCGCGTGGCGCGCCAGTCGATGTCGGTCACCCGGCCTTCGGTGCCGTCAATGGAGATCCAGTCATCGATCTGGTACGGCTTGGTGGTGTTGAGCACGATCCCGGAAAACACATCGCTCAGCGTGCTTTGCAGCGCCAGGCCGACAATGATCGCCACCGCGCCGGACGTAGCGAGCACACCCTTGACCGGCAGGTCGAGCACATAGGCCATGGCGGCGATGATCGCGATCAGGAAAATCACGGCGCCGACCAGGTCCTGCAACAGGCGCCCGGTGTGACCGACCCGCTGCATCATCACCGCACCCAGCAATACCGTGAGAGTACGCGCCGCGAACAGCCACCAGCCGATCTGCAAGGCGGTGGCCGCGAGGTGCAAGGCGGTGTTGTCCGCATAGGGCGCCACTTGCATGGGGTTCATGCCGTCGTTGAACAGCACGGCGCTGTACACAGCAAAGATCGCCAACCGCGCCGCGAGCTTCCAGTTGGCGAGGTTGACGGAAATAAGGCGCCACACGGCGATGTCGATAAAGATCAGCGCCAGGGCGCACAGCATCGGGTGATCAGCGATAAATGAGGGCATCCAGGCGACTCCAGGGCGAATGCCGTGAAGATCGCATGAAATGCCGCTGCAGGGTATAGCGGGCGTGCTTACATCTGCCCGAAACGACCGGATTGAAAGTCCGCAAACGCCTGATGAATCTCCTGCTCGGTATTCATCACGAACGGGCCATGCCCGACGATAGGCTCGTCGATGGGTTCGCCACTGAGCAGCAACACCTTGGCGTCGTCATTGGCCTCCAGCGTCAGTTGGCGACCATCACGCTCAAACAGCGCCAATTGCCCTTGGCGCGCGACCTCCTCGCCATTGACCAAGACCGTGCCGCGCAGGATCACCAGGGCGGTGTTACGTCCTTCGTGCAGGTCCAACGTGACGGGTTTGCCGGCGTTGAGGCGCAAGTCCCACACGTCGATGGGCGTAAACGTACGCGCCGGGCCTTGGGTGCCAGCAAACTCACCGGCAATCAGGCGCAGTTGCCCGGCGCCGTCGGCCAGTGGCAGTACCGGAATGTCACCGTCGACAATCGTCTGGTAACCGGCGTCGGCCATTTTGTCCTTGGCCGGCAGGTTGACCCACAGTTGCACCATCTCCAGCGCGCCGCCGCTGCGGGCGAAGGCTTCGGAGTGGAACTCTTCGTGGAGAATGCCTTTGGCGGCCGTCATCCATTGCACGTCGCCGGGGCCGATGGTGCCACCGGCGCCGGTGGAATCGCGGTGTTCGACTTCGCCATCGTAGACGATGGTTACCGTCTCAAAGCCGCGATGAGGATGTTGGCCGACGCCGCGACGTTGTTCGGTCGGGGTGAAATCCGCTGGGCCGGCGTGGTCCAGCAGCAGGAATGGGCTGATGTGTTTGCCCAGGGTGTCGTAGGAAAACAGCGTGCGCACCGGGAAACCGTCGCCGACCCAATGGCCGCGAGGGCTGGTGTAGATGCCGATAAGCTTTTTCATGGTGTACCTCCAAAGTGCCTACACCATAAGTCGGCTGGCGGTTGAGCACTAGCCGGCAAAAGCGGCCTGGATCGTCCTACGTATAGGACAATCCCTTGACTTGGCGCTGACGCAGTAGATGAAACGCGACAAAGGCCGTCAGCGCAAAACACGCCTGGATGATAATCATCGGCGCGGCACTGCCATCGCGCAGTTGGCTCAGTAACACACCGCTGCAGGTGGCGCCGAACATCTGTGCAAACCCCATCAGGCCAGCCGCCAGGCCAGCGCGGTGCGCGTTGGGCATGACGCTCCCGGTGACCGAGCCCGGCAACACCAGGCCGCCGCCAAGCGTGACCAGTGCGATCGGAATATCCAGGCCGAGTACCGACAGGCCAAACAGCGCATAAATGACCAGCGCGGACACACCGCCAACGGCGACCATCGTCACGCCCATCGTCACAATCCGCTGCGGGCCCAGACGCATGATGTTGCGTCGGGTGTAGGTGGAACCGACGATCAGCATCGACACGATCAGGCCGAAATTGATGCCGTACTCAAGCGTGCTGAAGCCCAGCAGATTGATGAACACCGCCGAAGAACCGGCGATCACCGCAAACATCGCGCCATAGGTGCACGCCAAGGCCACGGCGAACGCACGGTATTGACGACCCTTGAGCAGATCCAGGTACTGCCCGCCGAGGGTGCGCCAGTGACCGGCCTTGGGATCGAGGAAGTGGTTGCTCTCGCGAAAGAACAGCAAGGCCAGCAGTAACACCACGCTGCCAATCACCAGCGCCAGGACGATCGGCGCGTGCCAGCCGAACAGTTTGATCAACAGGCCACCGACCATCGGTGCCACCACAATGGCGTAGAGCATGCCGATCATGGTCAGAGCCAGTGCGGGCCCCGCCTCGGCCTTCCACACATCCCGCACCACCGTGCGTGCGAGTACCAACGCGGCGCAAGCGCCCAGGCCTTGCAGCACGCGGGCGAGGATGAACTGGTGGATGTCGTGGACCAGCAGCATCGACAAGGTCGCGAGCACATACAGCACCAGGCCGCCGATCAACACCGGGCGCCGGCCAATGCGGTCCGACAGCGGGCCGAACAGCAATTGTCCAAGACCGAAAGCAGCCACAAACGCCGACAGCGCCATGAGTGCCGAACCGGCTGGCGCTGCGAGTGCCTGCTCGATGGCGCCGAGGCCGGGAATGATCAATTGGGTTGAAACCTCACCCAGTGCCGTCAGGGCCACCAGTAAAAACAACAGGCTTCGCGAGGGGACCGGGGCGTTTCTCATGGGGGACATCCGGGGGGCTGGATTAATTTATATTTCGACCATAATATGCGTAAAAAATTATGTCCATAATTTTTTACCCAATGGTTACCCCCCCCGGAGCCCGCCATGCACCCTCTTCTCTTGCGTCTTCTCACGCCCCTGGCCCTGTTGATCGTCCTCAACGGTTGCAACAGCAAGGCCGACACCGCCGCCGAAGTGCCTCAGCCACGCCCGGTCCTCGCCGCCAAAGTCGAAGCCGCCGGCACTCAGCAAAGCGCCTATACCGGCGTGGTCGCAGCACGTACCGAAAGCGACCTGGGTTTCCGGGTCGGCGGCAAGGTCATCGAACGCAAGGTCGACCCCGGCCAGCATGTTTCCCGTGGCGACACGCTGCTGGTGCTGGACATCGGCGACTTCGAACTGGCCCTGCGCTCGGCGAAGAACCGCGTCAACGCTGCCCAGGCGCAACTGCGCCAGCGCCGCGACGACGAAAACCGCTACCAGCGCCTGGCCAACACCGGCGCCGTGTCGCGGCAGATCTTCGACCAGTCCGCGACCAACCTGCGGGTGGCCGAGGCCGAACTGGCCTCGGCGCAATCCGACGCCAGCCAGATCGAAAACCGTCGCACCTACTCCGTGCTCAAGGCCGATGGCGACGGCATCATCACCGACGTGCGTGTGGATCGCGGCCAAGTGGTCGCCGAAGGGCAGATTGTTGCGCGCCTGGCCCATGACGGTGCCCGCGAAGCTATCGTCAACCTGCCAGAAAACCAGCGCGACCAAGCCTCACAAAAAGCCCTGGCCTTCCCCTTCGGCGCCCCGGACCAGGCGGTGACCGCCACGTTGCGCGAACTTTCTGCCAGCGCCGACCCGACCACCCGCACCTACCGCGCCCGCTACGTGCTGCACGGTGCCGTTGACCGTTTCGCCCTCGGTTCCACCATCACCGTACGCCTGCAAGGCAACGGCCAGGCCCAGCAAACCCGCGTGCCCATTGGCGCACTGCAGGACTCGGGACAAGGCACCGGCGTGTGGCTGATCGGCGCGGACGACAAAGTCAGTTTCGCCCCGGTGAACGTCGCCAGCCTCGGCCAGGAAGACGCGCTGCTCAACAGTGGTGTTGCCCCCGGCCAGATCATCGTTGCCCTCGGCGCACACCTGTTGCACAGCGGTGACGCCGTGCGCCTGCTGCCCGCGCAAGTACTGGCCCTTAACCGCAAACAGGACAACTGAGCATGCGCGGTATCAACCTCTCGGAACTGGCGGTCAAGCATCGCGCGGTCACGCTGTTCCTGATCATCGCGATCCTGGCGGCAGGGATCTTCTCGTTCGGCAAGCTGGGTCGCGCCGAAGACCCGTCTTTCACCGTCAAAGTGATGACCATCACCGCCGCCTGGCCCGGCGCCACCGCCCAGGAAATGCAGGAACAGGTGGCCGACCGCCTGGAAAAACGCCTGCAGGAACTGGACTACTACGACCGTGTCGAGACCATCGCCCAGCCGGGTTTCGTGTCGATGCGCATGACCTACAAGGAGTCCACACGCCCCAGCGAAATCCAGGACCTGTTCTACCAGACCCGCAAAAAGCTCAGTGATGAAGCCGCGAAGCTGCCCAAGGGCGTGATCGGACCATTCTTCAACGATGAATATTCCGATGTGTATTTCGCGCTGTACGCCCTGGAAGCTGAACACCTGCCCCATCGGCAACAGGTGCAGATGGCCGAAGACCTGCGCCAGGGTTTGCTCAACCTGCCGGGGGTGAAGAAGGTCAATATCCTTGGCGAGCAGGCGCAACGGGTGTTTGTGGAGTTTTCCTACGAGCGCCTGGCAACCCTGGGCATCAAGCCGGATCAGATTTTTGCTGCATTGGCCGCACAAAACGCCGTGGCGCCGTCGGGCTTCGTCGAGACCGCCGGGGCCCGCGCCTACATCCGGATCGACGGTGCGTTCGACAGCCTGTCGCTGATCGAAAACGTGCCGCTGGAAGTCAATGGCCGCGTGTTGCGCATCGCCGATGTGGCCACCGTCAGCCGTGGTTATGAAGACCCGCCCAGCTACCGCATCCGCCATCAGGGCGACCCGGCGCTGATGCTGGGCGTGATCATGGAGAAACACTGGAACGGCCTCGAACTCGACAAGAGCCTCAAGGCCCAGGAAGCCAAGATCCAGGCCGACCTGCCGCTGGGCGTGAACTTCGCCAAGGTCTCCGACCAGGCGAAAAACATCAGCCTGGCGGTGAACGAATTCATGCTGAAATTCTTCGTCGCCCTCGCGGTGGTGATGGTCATCAGCCTGTTGGCCCTGGGCTTCCGTGTGGGCCTGGTGGTGGCGGCAGCGGTGCCGCTGACCTTGTCGGTGGTGTTTGTAATCATGCTGCTGACCGGGCGTGAATTCGACCGCATCACCCTCGGCGCGCTGATCATTTCCCTGGGTTTGCTGGTGGATGACGCGATCATCGCCATTGAAATGATGGTGGTGAAGCTTGAGGAAGGTTTCGACCGGATTCACGCCGCCACCTTTGCCTGGAGTTCCACGGCAGCGCCGATGCTGACCGGCACGCTGGTCACTATCATCGGCTTTCTGCCGGTGGGCTTTGCCCGTTCCGGTGCCGGGGAATATGCCGGCAATATCTTCTGGATCGTCGGGTTTGCGCTGATCTCGTCCTGGCTGGTGGCCGTGGTGTTCACGCCGTATCTGGGGGTGAAACTGCTGCCGCAGATCAAGCCTGTGCCGGGCGGCCATGATGCAATCTATGCCGGGCGTTACTACCAGAAACTGCGCAGCGTGGTCGAAGCCTGCGTGCGTGGGCGCTGGCTGGTCACCGGCCTGGTGGTGGCGGCGTTTGTGCTGTGCGTGCTGGGCATGGGCGTGGTGAAGAAGCAGTTCTTCCCCAACTCCGACCGCTCCGAGTTGATTCTTGAGGTGTACATGCCGCCCGGCAGTGCCTTCAAAAGCACCGAAGCGGTGGCCGCGCAGTTGGAAAAAGCCTTGCTGCAAGAGCCGCAAACCACCCTGGTCGACACCTACGTGGGCGGCGGCGCACCACGCTTCTTCCTGTCGCTGAACCCCGAACTGCCGGACCCGGCGTTTGCCAAGCTGATCGTGCAGACCCCGGACTCCCACGCGCGCGACGCTTTGAAACTGCGCATGCGTGAACGCATTGCCGCCGGTGAGTTTCCTGCGGCGCGGGTGCGCGTGACGCAGTTGCTGTTCGGCCCGCCAGTGCCGTTCCCGGTGGTGTTCCGTGTGTCCGGCCCCAATGTGGATGTGCTGCGCGGCGTCTCCGAAGACGTGCGCAAAGTGGTCGCCGCCAACAAACTGACCAAGGACGCCTTCCTCGATTGGGGCGAGCGCACCAGCGGTTATCGCCTGGTGTTGGATCAAGACCGCCTGCGTCTGCTGGGTTTCACGCCCAATGAGGTCAAGTCCCAGCTCAATGCCTTGCTCAGCGGCAACCCGATCACCGAAGTGCGTGAGGGCAACCGCACCGTCTCAGTGGTCGCCCGCGCCCAGGGCAGCCAACGCGAAGACCTCGGCAACCTCAACAACATGACCCTGACCAACAGCGCCGGTACTTCAGTGCCATTGGCCCAGGTCGGGCATTTCCAGGCAGTGATGGAAGAGCCGATCCTCAAGCGCCGCAACCGCGCGACCACCGTGGAAGTGCGCGCCGACATCATCGACGGCGTGCAACCGCCCGACGTGGAGATGGCCGTGTACAAAGACCTGCAACCGCTGATCGCCAGGCTGCCCGCCGGTTACCAGATCGACATCGGCGGCCCGGTGGAAGAAAGCGCCAAGGCCAACGTCGCCCTGGCCGCGCTGTTCCCGATCATGATCCTGCTGACGCTGACGGTGATCATGTTTCAGGTGCGCTCGTTCGGCGTGATGTTCATGGTCTTCGCCACGGCGCCGCTGGGGTTGATTGGGGCAGTGCCGACCTTGCTGCTGTTCAACCAGCCGTTCGGCTTCAATGCGATCCTGGGCTTGATCGGGATTGGCGGGATCCTGATGCGCAACACGTTGATCTTTACCGACCAGATCCGCCAGAACCAGGAGCACGGCATGGCGATTCGCGCGGCTATCGTTGAAGCCACGGTGCGGCGTGCACGGCCGGTGATCCTGACTGCACTGGCAGCGGCGCTGGCGTTTATCCCGCTGACACTGTCGGTGTTCTGGTCGTCCCTGGCTTACGTGCTGATCGGCGGAGTGTTGGTGGGCACGCTGTTGACGCTGTTGTTCTTGCCGGCGCTGTGCAGTCTGGTGCTGGGGCGGGAGAAGACGAGGATTGTCGAAAAATCCCACGTGACTGCCGGATAAGCGCTACTCCCCTCCCCTGAAAAGGTCCGCAAAGTCCCTCGCCTGAATAGACAGTGCGAGGGATTGCGGATGGATTTTCTTTTTAGTGCTTTGCCTTTTTGCGCGTCATCTGTGGGGAATCGGCGCCGATGACCCACCCTTCCCACATTGCCCTGATTGAATTTGAGCTGGATGGCTTCCATCAGAGCCTGGTGCTTTATCGCCAGCAGATGGACGCGTGGTATTCGCGTGCGCTGGATTCGGTGAGACATGGGCTGGATATGCCGTCGCTGCTGGGAATGGATCGCGTGTTGCGGGTGGGAGATTCGCAGCGGGCGGTGAGCCTTTCCGATACCGATTTTTCGACCGTGGCTCAGTGTCCGGCAGGCGGCGAGCTGAAAATCGAGAGTCTGTTCGAGTCGGTGTATGACGTGCCGATCGGCAATATCCCGGTGGAGGTGATCGGGCTGGATGACGGCAGTTCCGCTGTGGTCATGCTGGATGACCAAGGCAAAGGCTCGCACCACTGCGCGGCGGGCGGGCGTTATCAGGTGCGGGTGCAGGGGGGCGTTTCTACTGAGCAAGTGGACGCGTTGTTTGCGTCCTACGCTGGGCTGACAGGGGACTTGGAGCAGTGGCTTCGGTCTGAGTGGTCGGGTTTTAAACCGCACTGGGAGCAGTCCACCGCCAGTGCGATTGGCAGCGGCGTACTGGCGGGCAGTTGGGCGGCGATTCGTGATGTGTGGGACAGCATCAAGCTGGTGCAGGCGATTCTTGATGACCCTTTGAAATACGTCGAACAGCTGGGCGCAGAAGCGGCCAAATTGGCGCAACTCGCCACCGATGCACCCAAGGTCATGGAACAGGCAATGTTGCTGGCCAGTGATGAGGCGGCGCTGTTCCTGATGCTGCGCACGGCGATGATCTGGCTGGACGCCTTGCCGCCCGGTGAAATGGCTGAGATGGCGGCTGGCTTTGTGGTGTCGTTGCTGATTGATCTGGTGATTGGCGTGGTGTTGACCATCGCCTTGCCGGCGGCGGGTGTGGCGTATTTGAGCCTGCGGTTGGTCAAGTATGGCGGGCAGATTCTTGAGGCAGCGGTGGGTTTTGTCAGGGGGCTTTTGGGGATTCTGACGAAGTTCATGCAGGCCGTGGATCGCTACAAGGCGGTCGCGGTTCGCGGGGTGGTGGGTGGGTTGAAGCAAGGCAGGCTGCAGATGCGCTGGAAGGCGCGGCAGAACGCGATGCTGAAGCAGGTGGAGCCTGTGGATGATGTGCCTGTTTCTGCTCGAAATCCGGCGGGGGATGCGGCTGATTCTTCGGACAAGACGGTCACCAACGGCTGCCCGGTGTCGATGGTCACGGGTGAGGAACTGCTGACGCTGACCGATGGTGTGCTGGACGGGATCTTGCCGTTTGAGTGGACCCGGTTGTATCGCACCAGCGCGGTGGAAGTGGATGGCGGGTTGGGGTTTGGCTGGAGTCACTCGCTGGCGCATCGGTTGAGTGTTTCCGGGGATTCGGTGGTGTGGACCGATCATGAGAATCGGTCGACTACCCTGCCCTTGCCCACGGTTTCTCGGCCGGCGATTACCAACAGCCTGGCGGAAGCCGCGATCTACTTGGGGTCGTTGCCCGATGAGTTAGTCCTGTCTCAAGGGTTACGTTTCTACCACTTTCGCGACGGTGTGCTGACGGCGATCAGCGATGCGTATGACAACCGGTTGCGCATTTTCCGTAATTACCTGGGGCAGATTGAGCGGCTGGATAACGGCGTGGGGCGCTCGTTGTTTTTGCGCTATGCGTCGGGCCGCATTGTGGCGGTGGATTACCAGATTGAGCGGGCGGTGGATGACGGTCCGTTTGTCTGGGTGACGGAGCAGAACGTTGTTTCCTACGCCTATGACAATTTTGGACGACTGGTTTGCGCGACCAATGCCGTAGGCGAAAGCGAGGTTTATCGGTACGACGAGCAGCACGTCATTCTTGAGCGCGGTTTGGCCGGTGGGGCGAGTTTCTTTTGGGCGTGGGAACGGTCTGGTAAGGCGGCGCGATGTGTCCGGCATTGGGCGAGTTTTTCGCAGATGGACACGCGCTATGCCTGGGACGATAACGGCCAGGTCACGGTGCTTAACGCTGATGGCAGCCAGGAAGTCTATGTGCATGACCCGCGCGCGCGGCTGGTGCAGCGGGTGGATCCTGACGGGGCCGAGCACTTCAAATCCTACGATGAGAAAGGCCGGCTGACGGTTGAGCAGGATCCGCTGAGAGCGATCACGGCGTATCAGTACGACGAAGCTGGGCGTTTGGTGGCGTTGTTTCCTGGGGATGATGAGCCGACGACCTACGAGCATGACAATGGGTTCGTACGGGTTGTGCGGCGTGGTGAAGCGGTTTGGAAATATGAGCGTAATGACCAGGGCGACGTTACGCGTAGGACCGGTCCTGACGGCCATTCGACTGAGTATAGCTACAACAAACGCGGGCAACTGACGCAGGTTTGGCTGCCGGATCACAGCTACCATCGGCTGGCCTGGAATGAGCGTGGGCAGTTGCTTGAGGAGCAGTTGCCGACTGGCGGAATCAAGCGTTTTCGCTATGACGATCGCGGACGAAAAATCAGCCAGGAAGATGAGCACGGCGCGCTTACGCAATTTGAATGGAACCACGTAGGACGATTAGTCCAAATCGTCTTGCCGAGCGGTGATACGCGTAAATATACCTACAACGCTTACGGAAAAATCACCTCCGAACGGGATGAACTCGGCCACGTCACCCGCTACGAATACGCCGACGGCCTGCACCTGATCAGCCGACGCATCAACGCTGATGGCACTCAGGTCAAATATCGTTACGACAATGTGCGGTTGTTGCTCACCGAGATCGAAAACGAAGTCGGAGAAACCTACCGGCTCCAGTATCACGCCAATGGCCTGATCCAGCAGGAAACCGGGTTTGACGGCCAGCGCACGGCTTACGTCTACGATCTCAACGGCAACCTTCAGGAAAAGACCGAACACGGCGATGACGGCAGTCAGCTGGTTACCCGCTACGAGCGCGATCATGCCGGTCGACTCGTAAGAAAAACCCTGCCCGATGGCAACCTGGTCGATTACGCCTACGACCGCCAGGGCAATCTCCTCAGCGTCGAAGACGGCCACTGGGCGTTGGCCTACGAGTACGACAGCCAAAACCGACTCACCGCCGAACACCAAGGCTGGGGCACGCTACGCTACGGCTACGACGCCTGCGGTCAGCTTCAAAACCTACGCCTGCCGGACAACAACCGTCTCACCTTCAACCACGACAAAGGCGGCCACCTCGCCACCGTCGAACTGAACGGTGAAACCCTGACCTCCCACCTGTTCAAAGCCGGCCAGGAACACCAGCGCCAACAAGGCCAACTGCTCAGCCATTACCACTACGACGACCAGCAACGCCTGCACGCCCACGCCGTCACCCAACAGCAACACACCCTTTACCAACGCCACTACGACTACGACAAAGCCGGCAACCTCACCCGCCTGCAAGACACCCGCAAAGGCGAACACCACTACCACTACGACCCGCTCAGCCGCATCACCCACGCCGACCACTCCCAAGGCGAGCAAGAGCACTTCGCCCACGACCCGGCCGGCAACCTACTCATGCAAAACCGCCCCGGCCCAGACATCGTGGCGGGCAATCGCCTGATGATCCAAGGCGACCACCACTACGACTATGACGCCTTCGGCAACCTTATTCGCGAACGACGTGGCGAAGGCCACCAACTCGTCACCGAATACCGCTACGACTGCCAGCACCGGCTGATCGGGATTAAAAAGCCCAACGGCCAGACTGCCAGCTATCGCTATGACCCGTTTGGGCGGCGTATCAGCAAGACCGTTGATGGAATTACGACCGAGTTTTTCTGGCAGGGCGACAAACTCATCGCCGAACACCAAGCGGATCGCCATCGCAGTTACCTCTACGAACCCGTCAGCTTCCGGCCATTGGCGCTGCTGGAAGGCTTTGGTCCAAAGGAAACCAAGGCCTACCACTACCAACTTGACCACCTAGGTACGCCGCAGGAACTTACCGCCCCGGATGGTGAAATCGTGTGGTCCGCCCACTACCGCGCGCATGGCGAAATCAGCCGTCTCGACATCAACAAAATCGACAACCCGCTGCGTTTCCAAGGCCAATACTTCGACCCAGAAAGCGGGCTGCACTACAACCGTCATCGCTACTACAATCCGGATATTGGTCGCTACCTGACGCCTGATCCGGTGAAATTGGCGGGTGGGATCAATGCGTACCAGTACGTGCCCAATCCTACGGGATGGGTGGACCCGTTAGGGTTAAACACTTGTCCAGGTGCAGATAGTTGCAAGCCCCCCCTTAAAGCGCCAAAGCCTTTTGATGCCGTTAGCGTTAACTCTGGCGAGCCAATCACCCCTGCACCGGCGCAGACAGCAAGACAGGCGAAAATCAAGGGGCTTACCGAAGCCAATGCTAAACGTCGAATTTTGGAATACGAAACGAAGTACGATATGCACATGGTCGGTAAACATGGTCCAGAGGTAGAGAGCGCCAAGTTAAGTAGGCGGTCGATCGATGGAAAAGACCCCATAACAGGTATGATCCCAAAGAACGGAAAGGGAGTTCCAAGTTCGCAATTTAACAGCTGGAAGCTTCAACTTCAGGCGTGGACTAAGGCAACTTCTCGAACTGAACGAGGGCTATCGCGCTTCACTGGCGTTGATGACAAGAAAAACGATATTGTGCGAATAGAATCACCAGGGGCTGGGCGTGGATATCGGCCAAATAAAAACGACCCGAACAACCCAATTTTCAACCCGTCCATGAATGGTGCAGAAATGAAAATTCGTGAAGACGGCACGCCCTTTACTCTATTCCCCATTAAGGAATGAAAAAATGTTATTTCACCCTTCCTCTGAACAGATTCCTTTCGACGCCAGCTTGAACTATTTCATAGGTGTTTTCGATATTTACGACAGGGAGGAAACTCGAGGAGAAGCACTCGCCCGATTTAACCCTAACGAAAATAAAGACCGAGAGGCGCTTATTCTTGAGTATTGCCTAGATCCGTTCAACAAGCTTTCCTATCGTCACAGATACAAACTAATAGAATGCTTACTCAACGCACTAAATACTAAAGACTTCAACTTTCGCTCTTATTTTGAGGACGATCCGGACGCGTATTCAAAAATGGCCTGGGACGAAACAGAAATAGACGACCCTCGAGGTTTCTTCGCCGACATATACCGACTGGCAAACGAGGTTTGGAAAGACGACCTCCAAAAAGCCAGCCTGGAAGACCAATCAACTTGGTAACACCACCTTCAAGGCAACACAGCCCCCTGTGGTGAGCGAGCTTGCTCGCGCTGGGTCGCGCAGCGGCCCCACTCCAGGCAATGGGAATTTTCAGGCAAATCGACATTGTCTGTTTTGGGGCTGCTGCGCAGCCCAACGCAGGGCAAGCCTGCTCGCCACAGAAGCCTGCTCACCACAGAAGGATATCAATCAGCGGAAAGTCACCGCTTCGACAACTCCATAATCATCCGACTCAGCAAATAAACCCGCGGCACCACACTCTCCACCTCCGCATACTCCTCCGGCGTATGAATATTCCCGCCGACAATCCCAAACCCATCCAGCGTCGGCGTCCCAACCCCAGCCGACAGGCTCGCATCCGCCGCCCCGCCGCTGCCTTCGATGGTCAGTGTCTTGCCCAACTCCGCATAAATCCCCTGGGCAATCGCGACCAACTTGTCTGACTCTGGCGTCTGCGGCATCGGTGGCAAGCCACGTTGCAAACTGGTCTTGACTTCGGTCTCCGGGATCAGCTTGTTCGCCGAGACTCGCGCCAGGTCTTTCTCGATGCGATCAAACTCTTCCGGTAATGCCGCACGCACATCGGCTTTGGCAGTGGCTTGGTCGGGAATGACGTTGGTGCGATCCCCGGCCTTGATCACGGTAAAGTTGATGGTGGTTTTCTTCTCTTCATCCCCCAGCTTGCCCAGTTGCAGGATCTGGTGCGCAGCTTCCATGGCGGCGTTGCGGCCAAGTTCCGGGGCGACGCCGGCATGGGCGGCCTTGCCTTTGACTTCAACCACGGCGGTGGCGCTGCCTTTGCGCCACACCACCAGGCCGTCGGCGGGGCGGCCGGGTTCGAGGTTGAGGGTCACATCATGGCCCTTGGCGGTTTTGCGGATGAGGTCGGAGGCGGCATCGGAGCCAGTTTCCTCGCTGGCGTCGAGCAGGAAGGTGATCTGCGCGTAGTCCTTGAAGCCCTGGTCCTTGAGGACTTTAAGCGCGTAGATGCCGGCGACGATACCGCCCTTGTCATCCATCACGCCGGGGCCATAGGCGCGCCCGTCCTTGATGTGGAAGGGACGCTCAGCGGCCGAGCCTTCCTTGAACACCGTGTCCATGTGGGCCATCAGCAGGATCTTGGCTTTGCCAGTGCCCTTGAGGGTGGCGACCACGTGACTGTTGTTGGCCGCTTTGTCCGGCACCAGTTCGATGGAGAACCCCAGCTGTTTAAGTTCATCCACGGCAATGTCGCGCACCTGGGTCAGACCCGGTTCATAACCTGAACCCGAGTCGATATTCACCAGGCGCTCCAGCAGTTTCAGGGCTTCGGCCTTGTACTGTTCGGATTGCGCCTGGATCTGTTTATGGGGTTCGGCGCTGTAGGCCGGCAGGGCGAAGGACAGGGCCAGGGTGGCGGCCAGGAGGGTACGGGGGAAAGTGAAGAGCATGAACCGATCCTTGTTGTTGTTGAAAGGTGCCGCCACACCCTACCCCACTAGATCGATCGCAACCAACTCCCCTGTACCGAACTGACGCGGTTACGCCCACTGCTCTTGGCTTCGTACAGCGCCTGGTCGGCGTCGTTCAGCCACTGCGTGGAGTCGGCGTGGGTCGGTTGATAGGGCGCCAGGCCGATGCTCAAGCTCGCGCGCAAGGTCGGGTCCTGGGCGTAGGCCAGGGCGTTGAAACGGTCACGCAGGGCGTCCATCACTTCAGTGGCGCGGTTGAGCGCCATGTCGGGCAGGATCACGCAGAATTCATCGCCACCGTAACGCCCGGCCAGGTCGGTGGCGCGCAGGTTCTGGCGCAGCACTTTGCTGAGCTGGCGCAGGACGATATCGCCGGTGACATGACCGTAGGTGTCATTGATGGTCTTGAAATGGTCGATGTCGATCAGTGCGATGGCGGCGCCAGCAGGACCTCGGCGGCAGCGTTGGAATTCGATTTCCAGGTGGTCCTTCCAGGCGCCGTGGTTGAGCAGGCCGGACAGGCTGTCGGTGCGGCTCAGCGCCAGCAATTCACGTTTGTGCCGCGCCAGCGTCACCGCCTGCCGGTAGCAGATCCAACCCAATGCCAGCGGATACAGCATCAGGATCGGCAGGCAGGCGTAGAGTTGTGCCTGAGAGGTGACGGCGATGAAGGCCGGAGTAAAAATCAGCAGCGCCGTACCGATACCCAGCGCCTGCGCCACCCAGCCCGCCAGCATGAAGCGCGGTCCGCCGATGGCCACGTTGTTCATGGTCATCATCGATAAGGTGGTCACGCTGGGCAGCGGGTTGAAGTGCATCGCACCGACCCAGAACCCACCGCAAAAGGAATCGAACAATAGGTTGCGCCGTTCGCTGCGCAGTGCGTTGTTGCTGCGCAGCGTCAACTGAAAAGCCACATGCGGCCAGGCAAAGGCGTTGATCACCATCCAGGCCCACACCCACCAAGCGGGGGCCAGGGGATACATCCCGAACACCACACACACAAAACCGAGCGTCAGCCCGAGGGTACGGGATTTGTACAGCCGTGAAGCGAGCGGAAGTCCGGTGCCTTCTGCAGCTGACATGGTGGGGTGAGATCCTGGAGGAATGCCTGGAGTCTATCAGGGCAACGGCAGATCGCCACTACCGCTCATAAGCTCAACACTCAGTGGGCAAAGCCCCGCGCCAGCATCAAGGCAACGCCCACTAGCAACAGCGCCGTGATGCGCTGCAACACCACCCGGCGCTTGGGGTTTTCCAGCACGTGCTTGATGCGCTGGCCGAAATAGCAATACAGGCAGCCGCTGGCGAATTGCAGCAACAGGAATGTCAGCCCGAGGATGGCAATGTCCACCGTCGAACGGCTCTCCCCGGTCCCGGCGAACTGCGGGAACACCGCGCTGAACATGATGAGGGTCTTGGGGTTGGAAAACCCGGTCAGCAAGCCCTTGCCGAACAGGTTGCGCGCCGCTTCCACATGGCCGATCCGTTCGATCACCACGCCGCTGCTGGTCCACTGTTTGTAGGCAAGGTGCAGGATGTACGCCACGCCGACCACCTGGATACCCTGGGTGATCACCGGGTAGCCCTTGATCAATTCGGAAAAGCCCACGGCAAAGATCAGGATCGAGATCAGGTACGCCACACTGGCGCCGATTTGTGCCGGGATCGAACGGCGCAGCCCGTCGCGCACGCCCAGGCTTAACAGCAGCAGGGTCATGGGGCCGGGGCTGAAGGTCATGGTGGCGCAAAACAGCAGGAAATACAGGAACGAGGAAAGGGTTAACGCGCTTGTCATGGCCGGAGACCTGGGGGATGGAGCCCGCAGTCTAGGCAGTTGGCATTGCGCAAGGCAGGTAAAGTAATGCCTAATTCGCCCTGACTTTACCGGTAAAATTACCAGCAAAGATAAGGAAGTCACGTGTTCGTATCGGCCATCGCCTTTGTAGAAGGTGCCCCCAAGGTGCAACAGATCGTCGAGGCGTTCAGCCAGGCCATCGAAAACGGCGAATGGGCGCCCGGCAGCAAATTGCCCTCGGTGCGCGCACTGACCGAGATCCTGGGCGTGAGCAAATTCACCCTCAATGAGGCCCTTGACCGCCTGCGCGGCCGCAACCTGCTCACGTCCAGTCAAGGTCGTGGCTATTTCGTGGCGATAGACCACCCAAGCCCGACAACTTCGAACTGGGTGGACCTGCTGCCTCAAGACCTGCTCAGCGTATTGCGCCGCCCCTTGGCCGCGGCCAACGGCGACCTGCGCCCCGGCGGCGGCCACCTGCCGGAAACCTGGCTGGACAGTGAAGCCCTGCGCCAAACCCTGCGCAGCGTGGTGCGTGCGACGTCACTGCGCATCGCCAGCCTGGGCACACCGGCCGGGTTGCTGCCGTTGCGCCAGGCCCTGCAACAGAAGCTGCACGGCGAGGGCCTGTCGGTGCCGGTGGAACAGATCATCACCACTCCCAACACCGTGCAAGGCCTGGACATGCTGATGCGCCTGCTGGCACGTCCTGGCGATACGGTCCTGCTCGATGCACCGTGTTATTTCAACTTCCACGCCAACCTGGCGCTGCACGGGGTCAAGGTGGTGACGATCCCGCGGCGCCCCGACGGTTTTGACTTCACGGCCCTCGAACACCTGCTGGCCGAGCAGCGCCCCAGCCTGTACCTGACCACCAGCGTGTTGCACAACCCCACCGGCCACTCGTTCAACCCAGGCCAGGCGTTCCGCCTGCTGCAACTGACCCAGCAGTACCACTGCCATATCATCGAGGACGACCTCTACGGCGACCTGCACCCCAACCCGCCGCCGCGCCTGGCCGCCCTCGCCGGCCTCGACCAGGTCACCTACCTGTCGGGCTTTTCCAAGATCCTCAGCGCCAACGCCCGCGTCAGCTTCGTGGTGGCCGCGCCGCAACTGGCGGCCAACCTCACCAACATGAAGCTGATGAGCGGCGGCGTGACCTCCGAACTGTTCGAACAGATCGTGTATCGCATGCTCAGCGAAGGCAGTTACGCCAAGCACCGCAAGCGCATGGTGCAGCGCTTGATGGAGACCGGCGGACGCGTGGAACAATGGCTCAAACGATGCGGCTGCGAGTTGCCGATGGGTTACGAAGGCGGGATGTTTATCTGGGCGCGCCTGCCGCCTGGGGTCAACGGCGAACTGTTGGCCCAGGCGGCCTTAAAGCAGGGCATGGTGCTGGCGCCCGGCGCGCTGTTTGGCTACGACCCGGCGCAGCGTGACTCGATGCGTTTCAACGTGGCCCACACTGATGAACCCCAGGTGCAGCGATTGTTTGAGACGCTGTTGCGAAACGCCGGCTGAATCAACTGACGATGTCGCTCTGCTGCAATTTACCGTGGACCAGCAGGACGAAGGCCGGCTCGTCAGGTTTGCCGGCGATTCGCAACGTACTCATCTGACGTGCCGGGTCATAGGTCACCATCGCCTCACCACTGGCGCCAGAAAGTGCAGTGACAAACTTCAACGGCTGGTTACCCAGTGCCGTGCGAATCCCGGAGACATCCACCCGGTCCTCGCCGCTGACGAAGTCCATGATCTGATCGGGCGCGTCGTGGGTCGACTCGCTGGTTTTCCCATAAACAAAAACGTCGTTGCCCTTGCCGCCCCACAAGATGTCCGCCCCGCCCGCCCCATATAAGCGGTCATTGCCGGCCCCGCCTTTGAGCGTGTTGGCTGCTTCGTTGCCCACCAGCAAATCGTTGCCGGAGCCGCCGACAGCGTTTCGATGGTCACGCCACAGGCAATCGAGACATTGCCCTTGAGGCCGCCGACATCCGAGAAAGTCCCGCCTTTGAGGCTGATCTGTTGGTCCTGCTTATAACCGGAAAAGTCCAATGTATCGGTGCCGCCGCCACCCCAAATGGCAGCGACCATCTTGTCCTTGTCGGTCTTGACGCTGAGGAAATCCCGGTCGGTATTGGAATTGAAACCGTAGGTAGTGTCGTCCTTGCGGGTTTCATGGTTGGCGCCGTATTTCTGCTGATAAGCGCTGATGTCGTCAAGTTGCGGCGCAGATGCGCGGGTGCTGCCATGGTCCATATAGCCTTCGTCTACGCCGAAATAGCTCATGACGGTATGGCTTTCAGAGTCCTCGAAATACCCGGATTTCGCAGGCCCGGAGCTGACGTCATACTGGCTGGGATGGCTCATCCCCAAGGCATGGCCCAGCTCATGCACAAGGGTAAAACGACCCGCGTCACCCTGAGAGGCGTGGGGGACGATGTGATCGTCCGCGGTATCAACAAACCAGGCTTCGCCGCTTCGCGAGTCCTTGGGGTTTGGCAAATAAGTCTGTGGATAGGGCTGGCCTTGTTTATTGGGCAAATGCGTGTAATTGCCAATGGTCAGGTGACCTTCGCTTTTCTCCGTTTTCGGTCCTTCGGTAAATGTGATGTTTGCCACATCAGAAATGGATTGCAAACTGCGCCGGGTCTGTTCTTTTTGAGAGTCTAGGACACGGGTGAATCCGGCAAGTTTGCGTGGCCTTTTATCCTTGACTTCAGAGGTTCGAAACTCATAAGTCACCTCATAATGACCGTCACCGTTCTTATCCGGCCAGCCCGCACTTCCTCGCCAGAGCCTTTGTGTGGCCTCTTCCGGCGTCTTGGACGGTAATCCATTGTGTTGAATGCCAGCACCGCGATCATCTCGGTGCTGAAATTGTTCAATCGTCTGGAACGTGGTGCTCGCTCGCGAAGTAACGGCTGTCATGAATGCACTCTCATCAGGCAATAAAACCTGATCTTCTGGCCTTGAGTACCCAGTCGGATGTGCGTTTAAGCCGGGAATCCCTGCGACTCAGGCCATGCGAACCTCTAGCGTTGTTCCCGACTGGCGTAGGACCTCACCCCGATCTTGGCGCATCAAACCCGCAATTTTGCTTCGTCGTGTATCTCCTTATCGCCAGATACACTGCAATACAAAGGGCACAAGGCAAAGGCAGCGACAGTGGCTAGACTGCGCCCCCATGAGTATTTAACGAGGAATGCAGCATGGATCATGTCGATCACATCCTGATCGTCGATGACGACCGGGAGATCCGCGAACTGGTAGGCAACTACCTGAAGAAAAACGGCATGCGCACCACCGTGGTGGCCGACGGCCGCCAGATGCGCAGCTTCCTCGACACCACCCCCGTGGATCTGATCGTGCTGGACATCATGATGCCCGGCGATGACGGTTTGCAGCTGTGCCGCGAACTGCGGGTGGGCAAGCACAAGGCCACGCCGGTGCTGATGCTCACCGCGCGCAACGATGAAACCGACCGCATCATCGGCCTGGAAATGGGCGCCGACGACTACCTGGTCAAACCCTTCGCCGCCCGTGAATTGCTAGCGCGTATCAACGCCGTATTGCGCCGCACACGGATGCTGCCGCCGAACCTGGTGGTCAGCGAAACCGGCCGGCTGATCCGCTTCGGTCGCTGGCGCCTGGACACCACTGCCCGCCACCTGCTCGACGAAGACGACACCCTGGTGGCCCTGAGCGGTGCCGAATACCGCCTGCTGCGGGTATTCCTCGACCACCCGCAACGCGTGCTCAACCGCGACCAGTTGCTCAACCTGACCCAAGGCCGCGACGCCGATCTGTTTGATCGCTCCATCGACCTGCTGGTGAGCCGCCTGCGCCAACGCCTGCTGGATGACGCCCGCGAACCGGCCTACATCAAGACCGTGCGCAGCGAGGGCTACGTGTTCTCGCTGCCGGTGGAAATCCTCGGGGCCGAACAATGAGCTTAAGGTTTGGCTGGCCGCGTACCCTGGCGTCACAATTGTCGCTGATCTTCCTGATCAGCCTGGTGTGCGCCCATGGCTTGTCCTTCAGCGCGCAGTTCTACGAGCGCTACATCAGTGCGCGCACGGCCATGCTGGGCAACCTGGAAAACGATGTGTCCACCTCGGTGGCCATTCTCGACCGCCTGCCGGCCAACGAACGCACCAGCTGGTTGCCGCGTCTCGACCGTCAGAACTACCGCTACCTGCTTAATGCCGGCGAAACCGGCGAACCGATGAGCAGCGATGATGTGCCCATGGCCGCCACCTCCATCGCGGATGCGCTGGGCGAACACTACGCGCTGACCTTCCGCGACATCCCCGGCATGCAGAAACACTTCCAGGCGCACATGACCCTCGCCGACGGCAGCCCGATCACTATCGACGTGCGCCCCACCATGCTGCCTGTCGCCTATTGGCTGCCGGTGGTGCTGGTGCTGCAACTCGCGTTGTTGCTGGGTTGCACCTGGTTCGCCGTGCGCTTGGCCATCCGCCCATTGACCCGCCTGGCCCGCGCCGTGGAAACCCTCGACCCCAACGCCCACCCCACGCCGCTGGACGAAAATGGCCCCACCGAAGTCGCCCACGCCGCCGCCGCGTTCAACGAAATGCAAAAACGCATCGCCGAATACCTCAAGGAACGCATGCAGATCCTCGCGGCGATTTCCCACGACCTGCAAACCCCGATCACCCGCATGAAACTGCGCGCCGAATTCATGGAGGACTGCGCCGAACGCGACAAACTCTGGAGCGACCTGGGCGAGATGGAACACCTGGTACGCGAAGGCGTGGCCTACGCGCGCAGCGTCCACGGCGCCACCGAAGCCAGCCATCGCATCAACCTCGACGCCTTCCTCGACAGCCTGGTATTTGATTACCAAGACATGCACAAACAGGTCAGCCTCAGCGGCAAAAGCGCCGTGGTCCTCGACACCCGCCCCCACGCCCTGCGCCGGGTGCTGGTCAACCTGGTGGACAACGCCCTCAAATTTGCCGGCGCTGCGCAACTGGAGGTCGGCTCGACGGCCAATGGCGAACTGTCGATCAAGGTCCTGGACAACGGCCCCGGCATCGCCGAAGACGAACTGATCCAGGTGATGCAACCGTTCTACCGCGTGGAAAGCTCACGCAACCGCGGCACCGGCGGCACCGGCCTGGGTTTGGCGATCGCCCAGCAATTGGTGGTAGCGATTGGCGGCACGCTGACCTTGAGCAACCGGCCGGAAGGTGGGTTGTGTGCGCAGATCAAGATCAGCCTATAGCCTCACCTGAACCGCAAGGGCCAGCCCGTTCAAGGTCTTAGGTAGAGATGGCGATAAGTACCCTGTGGCGAGCGGGCTTGTCCCGCGTTGGGTTGCGAAGCGACCCTAGAAGGATGAATGCGGTGAGTCAGGCACTCTTCGGCCGCTGGTCCTGGGGCTGCTTCGCAGCCCAACGCGGGACAAGCCCGCTCGCCACAGTTGCAATGTTCGCTCTTTATGGGAGGGTATCAGCCAGATATCGCCGGGTTTTCAAAGACCTTGAAAGGGCTCACCGTAAGGGCGGAACCAATACCCGCCGTTACCCAAATAACGGATATGTACCCCTACCCAATCAACTAGCCGCCGTAGAAGGCTCCAGCTGCCGCTGCGCCAACCAGATTTCCTCCTGCAACCACTGCCCAAACACCTGCAACTGCGGCATATCCGTCTGCTCCGGCCGAGTCACCAGCCAATACGACTGATGCCCCTCCACATGCACATTCAGCACCTGAGTCAACTGCCCAGACGCCAATTCCGCCGCCACCATATGCCAGTCAGCAATCGTAATCCCCAACCCATCCGTAGCCGCCCGAATAGCCAGATCCAACAGATCGAACTCATACCCACCCTGGGTATCCACCCCATGGATCCGCGCCGCATCCAACCAATGTTTCCACGTGAGATACCGCTGATCCTCACTGGCCAACACATGCAGCAAAGTCATGCGATTCAAGTCCACCCCATCGCTGCACTCACGGGCATACAACGACGGCGCACACACCGCAATATGCCGCTCCTGAATCAACAACGAACTGTCCAAGCCATCCCATTCACCATTGCCAAAACGAATCGCACAATCGAGCGTGCTGGTCTGCGCCAGGCTGTCCTGCAAGCAAGTGGTGATGCTCAACTCCAGCTCCGGGTGGGCCTCACGCAGGCGCCCCAGGCGCGGCATCAACCAGCGGTTGGTAAAGGTCGGCGGCGCATTGACGTGCAGGCGATTGGAGTGGGTTTTCTGCTGGATACTGCGCACCGTCAGTTCGATTTTGTCGAAGGATTGGTGCAGCGCACGCAGCAATACGCGCCCGGCGCTGGTCAGCTCCAAGTGGTGATGACGCCGCTCCAGCAGGTTCTCGCCCAACTGTTCTTCCAACTGCCGGACCTGGCGGCTGACCGCGCTCTGGGTCACGTTCAACAGCTCCGCAGCCCGGGTAAAACTGCCGGTGCTGCCGGCCACCTCGAAAGCCTTGAGGGCATTGAGACCGGGCATTTTGCGTTTCATGAAAGGCACTCGAAGACGACTGACGAGGCGCCAAGCATCCCACGATCCGTAGGAGGTTTCCTAGCCAACATGATTTTTTGTATCTGCCAGCCCGTCTATCTCCACACCTTGGCGCCCTGACGCGGACTAACATGCGTTTAATGAACGTTTAACGGCTGAATTTATCGTTTGTCGATCTTTGCGCAAATCACAAAACTGCGGGCATCTCTAATAAAAACAACATGAGAGCAGCCCCATGTCCGACTCCAACGTTCTAGCGACCCTGGACGGTAACGCGCCGCACCCCGCTGTCGACGCTCTGTGCAACCAAGTGCAGCGCGGCGAGATCAACCGCCGCCAATTCCTGCGCACCGCCGCCCTGCTCGGCATCACCGCGGCCAGTGCCTCCACCTTCATCGGTTCAGCCTTGCTCGGCAGCGACGCCCAGGCGGCCGACGGCGCGCCCGCCCGCCAAGGCGGCAGCCTGCGGTTTGCCTGCGCCATCCAGGAAATCCAGGACCCGATGCTGATCACCTGGATCGAAGCCTCGAACCTGTTGCGCAACTCCCTGGAATACCTGACCTGGGTCGACGCCGATAACATCACCCACCCCTACCTCGCCGAAAGCTGGAGCCCATCGGAGGATCTGGCCACCTGGACCTTCAACCTGCGCCAGGACGTGAAGTGGAGCAACGGCGACAGCTTCAACGCCGATGACGTGCAGCACAATATCCAGCGCTGGATTGCCGCCGACTCCAAGTCGGTCAACCGCACCGCGTTCCAGGACATCAAGGCCTTCGAAAAAGTCAGCGACTACCAGTTTCGCCTGCAACTCAAGCGGCCGATCCTGGCGATCCCGGAAATGCTCAACGCCTTCACCTGCGCCCTGGTGCACCGCAGCTTCAAGGCCGGCGATGACTGGGCGAAAAACCCGTTGGCCACCGGGCCGTTCAAGCTGGTGTCGTTTGCCGTGAACAAGCAGGCGACCTTCGCCAAGCGCGCCGACTATTGGGGCAAACCGGCCAACCTCGACGAACTGCGCTACATCGACATGGGCACCGACGTGTCCACCCACCTCGCCGCCCTGCAAGCCGGCCAAGTCGACGTGCTGTACCGCGTCACCGTGGCCGAACTGGACCTGGCTAAGCGCCTGCCCGGTGCGCAACTGCTCAGCTGCAAATCCGCGCAGACTGTGGTGATGCGCATGGCCTGCGACCAGAAGCCCTTCACCGATGTGCGCGTGCGTAAAGCCGTGGTGCTCTGCGCCGACAACGCCCAGATGCTCAAGGTCGCCTATCGCGGCATGGGCACCCTGGGCGAGGACCATCATGTGGCCCCTTCCCATCCCGAATATTTCCCACTGCCCAAGCGCGAACGCGATGTGGCGGCGGCGAAAAAACTGCTGGTCGAGGCCGGTTTTGCCAATGGCCTGGACATCGACCTGATCGTCGGCAACACCCAGGGTCGTTATGAGCAGGACTGCGCGCAAATCCTGCAGCAAAACTGCCTGGAAGCCGGGATCCGCATCAACCTCAAAGTGGTGCCGGCCGCCCAGTACTGGCCGATCTGGGACAAGGCCGCGTTCAGCCTGACCTACTGGGCCCATCGCCCGCTCGGCGTGATGTCCCTGGAACTGGCCTACCGTGGCGGTGGCGCCTGGAACGAAAGCCACTACAGCGACCCGGCCTTCGACGCGGCGCTGGACAAGGCCATGGGCATCATCGACCCGAAACAACGCGCAGTGGCCATGCAAAGCGTCGAGCAGATCCTGCAGGACGCGTGCGTGATCGTGCAGCCGTTCTGGGGCGACAAGTTCACCGCCGTGAGCAAAAAGGTGCAGGGTTTCCAGGTGCACCCTTCCGACTTCTACCCCATGGGCGATGTCTGGCTGAGCGCTTGAGCTTCTGAGTTGCAGAGCTGAGGCGCGACACCCTTCCCATTACCCGTCGGAGCATGCACCTGATGGCTCATTTTCTATTGCGCAAACTGCTGATGCTGTTAGCGACACTGCTGTCGGTGTCGCTGATCGTGTTCCTGGCCCTGGAGCTGAACATCGAGGACGTGGCAATCAACGTCCTCGGCCCCTACTCCGCCGCCGACCAGCGCGCGGCGTGGCTGCTGGAACACGGCTACAACCAACCCTTCCTGTGGCGCTACCTGGTGTGGCTCAAGGACTTCGTGACCGGCGATTGGGGCACCTCGGTGTACTTTCGCGAGCCGGTGTTGAAACTGCTGTTGCCCAACCTGTGGCAAACCCTGACCCTGGCCGGGCTGGCCTTGCTGGTCATGGTACCGGTGGCGTTGACCCTGGGCATCTTGGCCGGGATTCGCCAGGGCTCGCTGATCGACCGGCTGGTGTCGTTCCTGTCGATCGTCACCACCTCGATTCCGGACTTCGCCAGTGCGGTGTTCGCCTCGGCGATCTTCGTGTTCTGGCTCAACTGGTTGCCCGGCGTAAGCAGCATGAGCGATGGCTTCAGCGCCGTGGAACTGGTGCTGCCGCTGATGGTGCTGTGCCTGTTCGGCATTGGCTACCTGGCGCGCATTACCCGCGCGTCAATGGTGGAAGTGATGCAAGCGCCGTATATCCGCACCGCACGGCTCAAAGGCGCGTCCACTACGCGCATTGTGCTGCGCCACGCGTTGCGCAACGTGCTGATCGCGCCGGTCACGGTGATCATGCTGTACATCCCGTGGCTGCTGTCGAACGTCATCGTGGTGGAGGTGTTTTTCGCCTACAAGGGCTTCGGCTCGCTGCTGTACACCGCGTCGCTCAACCATGACGTCTACCTGATCGAAGCCTGCGCAATGATCAGCGGCGTGGTGGTGGGTATCAGCAAGATCTTCTCGGACCTGGCCTACACCTGGCTCAACCCGCGCATCACCCTGCACAGTCTCGGCGGAGGCCGCCAATGAACCTGCTCAACGCCTTCAAACATCCCCTGGCCCTGCTCGGCCTGCTGCTGGTCGGCGGCTGGGTGCTGATCGCCCTGTGCGCGCCGTGGCTGGCGCCCCATGATCCGCTGGAAAGCTTCACGCCGTTGCTCACACCGATGACGGCTGGCGAAGACGGCGCACGCTTCTTGCTCGGCACCGACATGATCGGCCGCGACATCCTTTCGCGCTTGATCTGGGGCACGCGCACCGTGCTGTTCTGGTCGATCCTCGCCACCCTCACCGCGTTTGCCGTGGGCATCGCCATGGGGCTGTGCGCCGGCTACTTCAACGGTTGGGTGGACGCGGCGCTGTCCTACGTGGCCGATACCGTGCTGTCGTTCCCGGTGCTGGTGTTATACATCGTGATCATCATCGCCCTCGGCGCCTCGGCGCTGAATATCCTGATTGCGGTGACCTTCACCAGCGCCCCGGCGATCTTTCGCATCATGCGCGCGTTGACCATCGACATCCGCTCGCGCGACTACGTGCTCAGCGCCATCACCCAGGGCGAAGGCTCGCTGCGCATCATGCTGGTGGAAATATTGCCCAACTGCGGCGGGCCGCTGATCGTCGATTTCTGCCTGCGTATCGGCTACACCGCGATCATGATCGGTGCCTTGGGCTTCCTCGGCCTCGGCCTGCCACCGCCTACGCCGGACTGGGGCGGCATGATCAACGACGGCCGCGCCATGGCCATTTCCTTCCCGCACCTGGTGATCTTCCCCTGCATCGCCATCTCCACCCTGATGCTTGGCCTGAGCCTGCTCGCCGACGGGCTGGATGAACACGCGCAGCAAGGCGCAAGGAGTTGAGCATGAACAGCCAGCAAACCGTATTGCGGGTCGACAACCTCAGCGTCGAACTGCCCAAGGGCGCCGACCGTAGCCACGCCGTGCAGGGCATCAGCCTGGAAGTGCGCAAGGGCGAAATCCTCTGCGTGATCGGTGAGTCGGGCTCGGGCAAATCCGTGCTGTCGGCGGCGATCATGGGCGACTACGCCAAAGGCCTGCGACATGCCGGCGGCGTGATCGATTTTCTCGGCGACGACATCTGCACTCTTGACGAAGCCCGCTTGCGCGCCCTGCGTGGCAACCGCATCGCGATGATCTTCCAGGAGCCCATGGCGGCGCTGAACCCGGCGATTCGCATCGGCAAGCAAGTCGAAGAAATCTTCGACATCCACGCCCCGCAGATGCCCACCGCCGAGCGCCGTGACCGCATGCTCGCGCTGTTGGAGTCCACCCAACTGCCGGACCCGCCGCGCATCGCCAACAGCTTTCCCCATCAGCTTTCCGGCGGCCAATGCCAGCGCGTAGTAATCGCCATGGCCTTGGCGATGAACCCGGATTTGCTGATCGCCGACGAGCCCACTACCGCCCTCGATGTAACGACCCAAGCCCAGGTGCTGAAACTGGTGCGCGACCTGCGCGGGCGTGGGCAGCACGGCATTCTGTTTATCACCCACGACTTCGGCGTGGTGGCGCAGATCGCCGACCGCATTGCAGTGATGGAAGGCGGCCGCCTGGTGGAAATCGGCGAGCGTGACCAGGTGCTGAACGCACCGGCGCACGCCTACACGCGCAAGCTGATCGCAGCCGTGCCGGCGCTGCACCCGGAGCTGCATGCGCCGAGTGCCGACGGCGAAATGGCCCTGCGTATCGAGCACCTGACCAAGACCTACACCGTCGGCGGCAGCTCGGTGGCGGCGCTGCGCAATGTGTCGCTGAACCTGCCACGGGGCAAGACCCTGGCGATTGTCGGCGAGTCCGGCTCGGGCAAAAGCACCCTGGTCAAGGCGGCGATACGCTTGGTGGACAGTGACAGTGGGCATGTGTGGGTGGGCGATACCGATTTCCTGGCCTTGAATGGCTCGGCGTTGGCGGCCAATCGGCGGCGTATCCAGATGATTTTCCAGGACCCCTATGGTTCGTTGAACCCGCGCCACCGTGTCGGCGACATCATCGCTCGCGCTGCGCAATTGCGTGGGTTGTCGGCCAAGGATGCCTGGGCCGAGGCCGGTGATTTACTGGAACAGGTCGGCCTCAAGCGTGATGCATTGCAGCGCAAACCCCGGCAGTTCTCCGGCGGCCAGCGCCAACGCATCGGCATCGCCCGTGCCCTGGCGATGCGCCCGCAAGTGCTGATCGCCGATGAAAGCGTGTCGGCGCTGGATGTGTCGGTGCAGAAGCAGGTGCTGGAGTTGCTCGCTGACCTGCAAAAGCAGCTGAACCTGAGCATCCTGTTCATCACCCACGACCTACGGGTGGCCGCGCAGATCAGCGACCACATCGCCGTGATGCGCCAGGGTGAAGTGGTGGAGTACGGCACCGCCGAACAGGTGCTGTTGCGCCCACAAAACGCCTACACCCAGGCACTGTTGGCGGCCGCACCGGGCGCGTCCGAACTGCCCGCCGCCGGGCCGCCCTTGCGGCTAATCCGCCCCACGGCTCACTGAGTTCAACCCTTTTCCCTGCGTCGCAGCGTTCGCTGCGGCAACGGGCTGCTGTTGCCCAAAAAAACTAAAAACGAGAGTAAAACCATGCGACCAACGATGCGCTACTTCACCCTCATCCCTGTGCTCGGCGCCCTCGCAGCGCCGGCCATGGCCGTGCAGGTCACCGACAACCTCGACCTCGGCGGCGCCATCCGCGCGCGCTGGGACTACGACCCGGACCGCGACATCCAGAAGTTCGGCCTGGACACCGTGTTCCTCAGCGCCAAGTACAACTCCGACAGCTGGATCGGCGAGGCGCAGTACCGTTTCTACGGGCGTTCGTACCCCTACCAGTACACCAAGAACTACGGCGACATCCAGTTCGCCAAGTTCGCCTGGGTCGGCTACAAGTTCAACCCCGAGCAACAGGTGCAAGTGGGCCTGAACACCGTGCCATTCGGCTTGCAGCCCTACTTCGGCAGCACCTTCTACGAAACCCTGGGCAACGTGATCGGCCTGGAAGACGTGCAGCAGGTCGGCGCCAAATACGTGCAGCAGAGTGGCGACTGGAATATCCAGGCCGGCTACTACCTGCGCCCGGCGTGGCAAGGCAAGGGCACCAGCAAGGGCGTGACCTATTCCAGCGTGGTCTCCGGCGCCGACAGTTACGTCGCCGACGGCAGCGACAACCAGGAACGCAATACCGTGGTGCTGCGCGTGGCCAAGGCCCTGGACCTGGGTGACTGGAAATCCGAAGTCGGCCTGTCCGGCCTCACCTCCACCCTGGAAAACAAAGACACCGGCAACGATGGCCGACGCAACGCCGTGGCCCTCCACTACCTGGGCAAAAACGGCCCGTGGGGCCTGCAATTGCAGGCGGCGCGCCAACAGATGTCGCCGCGCAACGCCGGCACCGACGAAGTGGTGACCCTGGGCGGTTATGACGGCACCTTCAACGTCGCCAGCCGCGGCAACCTGTATGTGGCAGACCTAAGTTATGACGTGGGCGGCAAGTACCTGTGGGATCAGGTCAGCGGTGTGAAGCTGTATGCCAACTACAGCGCCTTCGACAAGTCCGCCGATGAGTTCAAGACCTCCCAGCGGGTGATCCTCGGTACGTCGTTTTCGTTCAGCAAGTTGTGGATTGCGACGGAGTGGTTGATTGGCAAGAATGACCCGTACATCGGTGGCAGCAGCTACACCCAGAGCCTGGGGGCTGGGGGTAGCAACCAGTGGGAGAATCAGCTGTACATGAACATTGGTTACTATTTCTAAGCCACTGCTCCTTGTAGTGAGCGGGCTTGCCCCGCGCTGGGCAAGCCCGCTCACTACAAACACGGTAGGAGTCCATTTCATGCGCCACCTCCCCTCTCTCAACATGCTCCGCGTCTTCGAAGAAGTCGCCCGCCACCGCAGCTTCAGCCAGGCCGCCGTAGGCCTCAACGTCACCCAGGGCGCAGTCAGCCGCCAGATCAAGCAACTGGAGGACTACCTTGGCGTTGCCCTCTTTATCCGCACGCCCCAAGGCCTGTCCCTGACCGAAGCCGGTTTTGCCCTCTCCCCGCACTTGAGCGACGCCTTCGACCATATCGAACGCGCCCTGCAAGCCGTGCGCGTGCCCAACCTGCGCCAGCGCCTGCGTATCGTCGCACCGCCGACCTGGGCCACGCGTTGGCTGTCCGCGCATTTGCGGCGCTTCTGCGAGCGCTACCCGGATATCAATCTCAGCATCACCCACCAGGCGACCCACGACAACCTGGCGGAAATCGACTGCCAGATCCGTTTCGGCCTGGAACCGGCGGCGCATTGCAGCAGTGAGCTGCTGGTGATGGAGCGGCACATCGCGGTCGCCAGTCCGGAATTGTTCAGCGACGGCCGACCGCCGGACCTGCGGCGATTTCCGCTGCTGCATATCCTGCACGACGGCAAGCGTTTGAAGGTCTGGGAAAACTGGCTGGCGGCCATGGGCCGTGAGGACATCGATGCGGACCAGGGCCTGGAATTCAGCACCCTGGACCAGGTGATCCACACCGCCCTGGCAGGCGGTGGCTTGGCGGTGATCGACCGGCAGATGATCGAACGTGAGTTGGCCAACGGCAGCCTGTTGCCGATCACCCCCGTGGAAGTGATCGGCCCTTATGGCTATTGGCTGGATGTGGCGACGGACAAACAGGGTTTATCCAAGGTGCGGTTGTTTACGCAGTGGCTGGGCCAGGTCAGCAACCCCTGACACCGGCGGAGCCTTGGTTTCCGGGGCCCAGGCCCAGGAAATGATCGCGCCGAACACCAGGATCGCCGCAAGAATGCCCATTGTGGTGAGCGGGCTTGCCCCGCGCTGGGGCGCGAAGCGGCCCTAATTCAGACATCCAGTTAGACCTTATTGGCAGGTTTTGGGGCTGCTGCGCAGCCCAGCGCGGGGCAAGCCCGCTCACCACAACAGCCCACTCACCACAGCACGCCCGCTCACTACATCATCACATCACAAGGGGGTTACAGGCCCCCCATCAACAGGTATTTGATCTCCAGGTAATCCTCCAGCCCGTACTTGGAACCTTCACGGCCCAGGCCCGATTCCTTGATGCCGCCAAACGGCGCGACTTCGGTGGAGATGATCCCTTCGTTGATCCCCACCATGCCGGCTTCCAGGCCTTCGGCCATGCGCCACACGCGGCCGATGTCGCGGCTGTAGAAGTAGGCGGACAAGCCGAACGGCGTGTCATTGGCGCGTTGCAGCACTTCAGCCTCGTCCTTGAAACGGAAGCACGCCGCCACGGGCCCGAAGGTTTCTTCCTGGGCGATCAACATGTCGCCGCGGGCTTCGGTGAGGATGGTCGGTTCAAAGAAGGTGCCGCCCAGTGCATGGCGACGGCCGCCGCACAACAGCGTGGCGCCCTTCTCCAGGGCATCACCGACATGGGCTTCGACCTTGGCCAACGCAGCGGCGTTGATCAGCGGGCCTTGCTCCGTTTCGCCATCCAAGGCACTGCCAACACGCATGGCGCTGACGGCTTCGGCCAGTTTGCGGGTGAAGGCGTCGTACACGCCGTCCTGGATAAAGAAACGGTTGACGCACACACAGGTCTGCCCGGTGTTGCGGAACTTGGAGGCCATGGCGCCTTTGACGGCGGCATCCAGGTCGGCATCGTCGAACACAATGAACGGCGCGTTGCCGCCCAGTTCCAGAGAGACCTTTTTCAGGGTGTCCGCCGCCTGGCGCATCAGCAGCTTGCCGGTGCGGGTCGAGCCGGTGAACGACAGCTTGCGCACCACACTGGAGGCTTGCAGTGCACCGCCAATCGCCACGGCATCGCCGGAGACAATGTTGAACACCCCCGCCGGAATCCCCGCCTGCTCGGCCAACACCGCCAGGGCGAACGCCGACAGCGGGGTTTCTTCCGAAGGCTTGAGGATCATCGTGCACCCCGCCGCCAGCGCCGGGCCGACCTTGCGGGTGACCATGGCCAGGGGGAAGTTCCACGGCGTGATCGCCGCGACCACACCGATGGCTTCCTTGACCACGATGATGCGCGCATCCGCCTTGTGGCTCGGGATCACATCACCGTAGGCGCGCTTGGCTTCTTCACCAAACCATTCCAGGAAGCTCGCGGCGTAGACCACTTCGCCCATGGCTTCGGCCAGGGGTTTGCCCTGCTCCAAGCTGAGCAATTGCGCCAGGTCTTTCTGGTTGCTGAGCATCAGCTCACTCCAGCGCTTGAGGCGCTGGCTGCGTTCCTTGGCGGTGAGCTTGCGCCAGGCCGGCAAGGCGCGGTGGGCGGCGTCGATGGCCAGGTTGGTTTCTTCGCCGGCGGCGCGCTGTACATCAGCGATCAGCGCGCCATTGGCCGGGTTGAGCACCGGGTAGGTCGGCCCACCGCTGGACCATTGACCATTGATGTAGTTGCCCTTGCGGATCAGCGGGTTCATGCCACGGCCTCGATCAGGTTGAAACGGTCCAGGCCCGGACGGGCCGCACGCAGGATGCGCTTGCCGGCGGTGTAGTCGTTGATCACATCGCACGGGGTGTAGTTGCGCTCCAGTTCGTGGAGTTCCTCGGCATCCAATGGGGTGTCCAAGGCGGCCAGTGCGCTATCGAATTGTTCGGTGGTGTCGGCGCCCACCAGCATCACGTCGACGCCGGGGTGGTTGGCGACCCAGGCCTGGGCGATCTGCGCGTTGGACACGCCACGGGCGCGGGCCACGCGTTGCACCGAGTGGGCGATGTCAAACGACGCCTGGTCGCTGTACATCTGCTGGGTGAAGAAGTCGGTCTGGTTGCGGGTCGACTGCACTTCGCCGGTGAGCAAGCCACGGGCCAGCGGGCTGAACACCGAGACGCCCAGGCCCTGATCGCGGCAGAACGGGATCATCTCACGCTCTTCTTCGCGGTAGGCGCAGTTCAGTTGCAGTTGCATGTTGATCGGCTTGACCCAGCCATTGCGCTCGCAAGCCATGAGGATCTTGGCCAACTGGCCGGTGAGCATGGTCGACACGCCGATGTAGCGCGCCTTGCCGGAACGCACGATGTCGTTCAATGCGTTCATGGTTTCTTCGACCGGAGTGTTCACATCGAAGTAATGCAGCATGAACACGTCCACATAATCCATGCCGAGGCGGCTGAGGGAGGCGTCGATGCTGTCCATGATGTGCTTGCGCGAATGACCGCTGGCGTTGATGCCGCTGCGGGTGCCGTAGCCGACCTTGGTGGTGACGACGATCTCGTCACGCCGCGCCACGCGCTTGAGGATGCGCCCCACCACTTCTTCGCCGACGCCGGCGGAATAGAAGTCAGCCAGGTCGATGAAGTTGACGCCGTTGGCCAGGGCGTGGGCGACGATGGGCTCGCTTTGCTTTTCGTCGAAAATCCACGGTTTCCAGTCCGGGGTGCCCATGTTCATGGTGCCCAGGCACAGGCGCGAGACTTGCAGGCCGGAGTTGCCCAATCGAGTGTATTGCATGGGAATCTCCTCAGGCCTTTGGCGTGTAGAAAGGGTTGCTGATGTGGTTGACCACGTCGGCCAACTGCGCGGTGAACGGCGTGCCGGTCAGGGCGGCGCGGATCGCGGTGCGGCAGGCGTTGTAGTTGTTCAGGTAGACGGCGTCGAGGTCATCGCAGCCTGGGTTGACCCAGTTCGCGGTGACGATGGCCCACCCGTCTTCGGCTTCCGGAGGCAAGGTGCCGTCGAGCAGGGCTTCCAGCACCGCCTTGGCGATACCGGCCTGGGACGCGCCCCAGGTGGCGTTGCCGTGCAAATCGCTGCTGATTTCAGCCTTGTTGACGTACAGGGTCATGGGCTTGACCGGGATATTCGGTTGGGCAATCACCATGAACGGGCAATGGCCCTGGCTTGGTGACGCGAGGCTATTGGCGAAAGCCTGGCCCGCCGGGCCGTTGCGTGGGCCGATCAGGATATTGATGTGGGCCGCGTTGACGCCCGGGCCTTCGAAACCTTCGCCGATGTAGAGATCCAGTGTTTTCATTGCGCAAACGCTCGTTGTTGTTATGGGGAGCTGGTTGGCGAATTTTTAGCACTGGGTAGGAAAGCGGCCGTAACCATTAAAAGTCATGGGGCGGTGAGTTTTGCTCATACCCCCTGCGACGATGGTGGTCGTCTTGTGCGTTGACCATCGTTGTTACACACCATATAGTGTGCCCACAAACAAAACAGACCACTACATAGTGTGCAGTATCGGGATTTACCGACCACACTATGCGCAGTATTTCAATGCCTTGAAGCCTGCAAAAACACTTATTTTTCGAATACCAGGAAGGAGCATTTCCATGCTGAGTTGGGATGAAGTCGACAACGAAGACACCGGTGCAGCGGTGATCAAGGGCGCCAACGCCGGCCACGCCAGCGAAGCCAACATGGACCGTCTCGACGGTGCCGGCGCCGCCGCCGCGCTGGAAGCCCGTAACGTGACCGCCAACGACTCCGCCGCGATCATCCGCGCCAAGGCCGCCCTCGACAAACTCGACGTCGCCGAAGGCCTCGCCGAGCTTGAAGGCTCCGCCGCCCGCGTCGCCGTTGACGAAAAACGCATGATCAACTGCCGTGCCGACCTCAACCAACTCGTGCCGTTCAAGTACGACTGGGCCTGGCAGAAGTACCTCGACGGTTGCGCCAACCACTGGATGCCGCAAGAGGTCAACATGACCGCCGACATCGCCCTGTGGAAAAACCCCGAAGGCCTGACCGACGACGAACGTCGCATCGTCATGCGCAACCTCGGCTTCTTCTCCACCGCCGACTCCCTGGTCGCCAACAACCTGGTGCTGGCCGTGTACCGCCTGATCACCAACCCGGAGTGCCGCCAGTACATCCTGCGCCAGGCCTTCGAAGAAGCGATCCACACCCACGCCTACCAGTACTGCATCGAATCCCTGGCCATGGATGAAGGCGAGATCTTCAACATGTACCACGAGATCCCATCGGTCGCGAAAAAAGCCGCCTGGGGTTTGAAATACACCCGTTCGATCTCCGATCCGAAATTCGAAACCGGCACCGTCGAAACCGACAAAGAGCTGCTGCGCAACCTGGTCGCCTACTACTGCGTACTGGAAGGCATCTTCTTCTACTGCGGCTTCACCCAGATCCTTTCCATGGGCCGTCGCAACAAAATGACCGGCGTCGCGGAGCAGTTCCAGTACATCCTGCGTGACGAGTCGATGCACCTGAACTTCGGTATCGACGTGATCAACCAGATCAAAATCGAAAACCCACACCTGTGGGATGCCGAGATGAAGGAAGAAGCGACCCAGATGATCCTGCAAGGGACGCAGCTGGAGATCGAATATGCGCGCGATACCATGCCGCGAGGTGTGCTGGGCATGAACGCGGCGATGATGGAGGACTACCTCAAGTTCATCGCTAACCGTCGTCTGTCGCAGATTGGGTTGAAGGAAGAGTATCCAGGGACGACTAACCCATTCCCATGGATGAGCGAGATCATGGACTTGAAGAAAGAGAAGAACTTCTTTGAGACTCGTGTGATCGAGTACCAGACTGGCGGCGCGCTGAGCTGGGACTAAAAGTGTGGGAGCGGGCTTTGTGGCGAGGGAGCTTGCTCCCGCTGGGCCGCGAAGCGGCCCCAAAAGCTTGGGAGCGCTGCGCACTCCAGCGGGAGCAAGCTCCCTCGCCACAGTAAGCCAGCTTGTGTCTTCAAGATCTCTTAAACTCAGAAGGGTGAGAGCAGTGGATGGCAGACTGAAAGCCAGCGGTGCTTAAAGCACGAGTGGGAGCCAAGTCGCCATCCACCTCTCACTCTGACCAGAAGCCCGAACAGTTGGATGAGCGGCAAAACTCGAAATCACAAGCTAGGGATAGGTCAGAGTGCTCTCACTTCTTGAGTGTAAGAGGGTTTGGCGATGATTTCCTACTATGTTGGTCTCGATGTTTCGAAAGCGACTGTGGATGTGGGGTTTCTTCCTGCGAATTACACGCAGTTTCAGGTCAGTAATGACCTTGAGGGCTTCACTCGGCTGATCACATGCCTGAACGAGCTTGAGGTGGGAAGGGTCTTGCTTGAAGCCACCGGCGGCTATGAAAGGGCATTGCTCAGAGCCTTGCGGTTGGAGGGTTTGAATGTCTTTCGCGTCAATCCAAAACGCGCTCGCGACTATGCGAGAGCAATGGGCAAGATAGCTAAAACCGATAAGATCGATGCTCAGATGCTGGCGAAATTTGCGAGAGATTTCGAGGACTTGCCGCATGTTGAACCGAATAAGGATCGGGATGAGCTGGGCGAATTGCTCAAGCTGCGAGGCAGCTTGGTCAAGAGCCGGGACAGCGACAAGCGCCGGATGAAGCAAACCACATGCGCTAAAGCCATATCCACTTACACCGATCACATCGCTTACCTGGAGGGCCAGATCAAGTCATTGGGTAAGGAGATTGAGGATGCCTCGACCGTGCTGGATCAGGAGAAAGCCAGACGACTGAGGTCGGTGAAAGGGATCGGAGCCATCACCTGCGGAACGCTCTTGGCATTTCTTCCTGAGCTTGGAACCGTGTCGGGACGCAAGATTGCGGCTTTGGCAGGGTTAGCGCCCTACAACAACGATAGCGGCAAGAAGAGCGGCCCTAGATCAATCGAGGGCGGGCGCTATACGGTGCGTGGCGCAACCTATATGTCGACCTGGTCAATGGTTCAGCACGATCCGCAAGTCAAAGCCGAATATGAGGCTCTGCGAGCGCGAGGCAAGCTTGCGAAGGTCGCTGTTGTGGCATGCATGCGAAAGCTCTTGATTCGTCTAAACGCAATGCTGCGAGATGGCACGGGTTGGAGAGAGCAGAAATCTCAGGTCCCCGCAGCCTGATAACAAATGAGGGGCACTTTACTGAAGCGCGGGCTTCGCCAGTAATACCGCTACGCGGTATTACTGGCGAAGCCATGTCCGAAAGGATTATTTTTAAAATAAATCCTCAAAGACAGTTGCTCCCACATTAATCCGGTTTCACTGACTTATGCCCAATCAAACCATCAAGACCCCCTGCGTCGGCCTGTGCTCCACCGTTTACGGGGACCTGGTCTGCCGGGGCTGCAAGCGTTATCACCATGAGGTGATTCAGTGGAACGGCTACAACGCCGACGAGAAACAGGCAGTGTGGCTGCGCCTGGAGCAATTGCTGGTGCAGGTCATGGCCAGCAAGTTGGAGGTGTTTGATGCGCAGTTGCTGCGTCAGCAGCTTGAGACGCGCAAGATCCGCTTCATGCCGCACCAGTCGGCGTATTGCTGGGCGTATCAGCTGATTGCCCGGGGTGCGCGAGTGATTTCCAAGCTGGACGCGTATGGGCTGGCGTTGCTACCGGAGTTTCGCGAGCGCAGCCTGGCGGATCTGCGGGATGCGATTGACCGGGAGTTTTTCCTGCTGTCAGAGGCGCATTACGAGCGGTATATCGCGCCGGGGTTCATCAGGGAGGCGTTTGGGCCCCCACTGATAACCAGTTTCTGACTCAGCCATTCCAGGAGGCTGCGCGTTCGGCCTGCAGGTCATAACGCTCAATCGCCTCCTGGCACACCCGCGCCTCCAGACGCCCCTGCTCCACCAACGCCGTCAACGCCGCCAGCACGATGTGATGGCGGTCCACCTCAAAAAAATCCCGCAACGCCGCCCGTGTATCACTGCGCCCAAAGCCGTCAGTGCCCAACACGGTGTAGTTGGAATCCAGGTAAGAGCCAATCATCTGCGGCACGGCCCGCACATAGTCGGACACCGCAATCACCGGTGCGCCTTTGGGCAAGCATTCCTTCACATGGCTGATCCGCGCAGCGGCCTGCGGGTGCAGCCGGTTCCAGCGCTCCATCTCCCGTGCATCCCGCGCCAGCTCGCTGAAACTGGTGACGCTGAACACTTCACTCGTCACCTGCCAATCGTCTGCCAGCAACTGTGCCGCCGCTTGCGCCTCGCGTACCAACGTGCCGGACCCGAGCAGGCGCACCTGGGCATTGGCCGTGCCTTGCAGGCGGTACATACCTTTGATAATCGCCGCTTCAACCCCTTCCGGCAGGCTTGGCTGCGGGTAGTTTTCGTTCATCAGGGTCACGTAGTAGAACTCGTCCACATCCTGTTCCAGCATCTGGCGCATGCCGTGGTCGAGGATCACCGCGAATTCCCCGGCGAACGCCGGGTCGTAGGCGCGGCAGTTGGGCACGGTGGCCGCGGTGAGATGGCTGCTGCCATCCTGATGCTGCAAGCCTTCGCCACCCAGGGTGGTGCGCCCGGCGGTGGCGCCGAGCAGGAAGCCACGGGCGCGTTGGTCGGCGGCGGCCCAGATCAGGTCGCCGACGCGCTGGAAGCCGAACATCGAGTAATAGATGTAGAACGGCAACATGCGCAGGCCATGCACCGAATAACTGGTGGCCGCCGCGACCCAGGAACTGATGGCGCTGGCTTCACTGATGCCCTCCTCCAGGATCTGCCCGTCGGTGGCTTCGCGGTAGCTGAGGATCGAGCCGATGTCTTCCGGCTCGTAACGCTGGCCGACACTGGAATAGATGCCAATCTGTTTGAACAGGTTGGCCATGCCAAACGTGCGCGCTTCATCCGCCACGATCGGCACGATGCGCGGCCCCAGCGCCTTGTCCTTGAGCAGGTTGGTCAACATGCGCACGAACGCCATGGTGGTGGACATTTCCTTGCCGTCGGCCGCCGTGGCGAAGCCGGCGTAACCCGATACGGCTGGCACGCTCACCGGGGCGGCGACCTGGCTGCGGCTGGGCACGTAGCCGCCCAACGCTGTTCGGCGCTGGTGCAGATAGCGCAACTCCAGGCTGTCCTCGGCCGGTTTGAAGAAGCTCAGGGATTCGGTCTGTTCATCGGTCAGCGGCAACTGGAAGCGATTGCGGAAGGCGATCAACGCGTCGCGGTCCAACTTCTTCTGCTGGTGAGTGGTCATCTTGCCCTGCCCGGCCTCGCCCATGCCGAAGCCTTTCTTGGTCTGGGCCAGGATCACCGTGGGTTTGCCTTTGACTGCGCGCGCGGCGTGGTAGGCCGCATGGATCTTGACCATGTCGTGGCCGCCGCGTTTGAGGCGGTCGATCTGCTCATCGCTCATGCCCTCGACCAGCCGGGCCAGGGACTCGCTCTGGCCGAAGAAGTGTTCACGGTTGTAGGCACCGTCCTTGGCGGCGAAGGTCTGGAATTGACCGTCAACCGTGTTGGACAAAGTGTTGACCAGCGAACCATCGGCGTCCTTGGCCAACAACGCATCCCAGTCCGAGCCCCACACCAGCTTGATCACGTTCCAGCCGGCGCCGGCAAACAACGCCTCCAACTCATCGATGATGCGCCCATTGCCACGCACCGGGCCGTCGAGGCGTTGCAGGTTGCAGTTGACCACCCAGGTCAGGTTGTCCAGGCCTTCGCGGGCGGCCAGGGTCAGGGCCGACATGCTTTCCGGCTCGTCCATCTCGCCGTCGCCGAAGACGCCCCACACATGGCGGTCGGTGGTGTCCTGCAAATTGCGGTGCTGCAAATAGCGCATGAAGCGCGCCTGGAAGATCGAACTGATGGGACCAATGCCCATGGAACCGGTGGGAAACTGCCAGAAATCCGGCATCAGCCACGGGTGCGGGTAGCTGGACAGACCGCGTGCGCCCTGCTTGGGCCCGCCTATTTCCTGGCGATAGTGGGCCAGGTCGCTCTCGCTCAAGCGGCCTTCAAGGAAGGCTCGTGCATAGATGCCGGGCGCGGAATGCGGCTGATAGAACACCAGATCGCCACCGAAGCCCTCGTTGCGGGCGCGAAAAAAGTGGTTGAAACCGACTTCGAACAAGTCCGCCGCGCTGGCGTAACTGGCGATATGACCACCCAGCTCGCCGTAGGCCTGGTTGGCACGCACCACCATGGCCAAGGCGTTCCAGCGCACCAGCGAGGCCAGACGTTCTTCAGTAGCCAGGTCGCCGGGGAATGCCGGTTGCTGCGCCACGCTGATGCTATTGATGTAGGGCGTGCCGTGGCGCGGTTTCCAGTCGATGGGCGGCGCACTGGCGTCCTGGGCCAGCAGGTCGAGGATCTGCCGCGCCCGCGCGGGGCCGGCGTGGCTGACCAGGGACGCCAGGGCGTCGCGCCACTCATCCAACTCTTGCTGATCCATCACCGCATTCGTGAAACCGTTCATGGGCACCTCCGGGCTTTTTTTCCAGTTTATGTCGGTGCGGGAGGATTTTTTGCCTGTTATCAGGCGCACGCCGTTGAATTTTGAGCATGAATCACTGCCAATCGTGTTTTTGCCAGCACGTTATGCTCAAGCAGGACGATAGCCCGCAATTGTGTTTAAAATGCCGCCCGCTCAACGACCGACGTTTAACGATGACCCCAGACGCACTCGCCACCCTGCACACCCACCTGCTCGCCGCCCTGGCGACCCCGCCGGCTGAAACCCGCCGCCTGTTCCACGGCCGTGGCCGTTGCTGGCCGGGCCTGGAGCAACTGACGGTGGACTGGTTGCAAGGCGTGCTGCTGGTGGCGTTGTTCAAGGAGCCGGACGCTGCGCAGCTGGAAGCCTTGAAGCACTTGCTGAAAACCGAGTTCGGTACGTACACCATCGCCCTGCAACACCGTTACCTGCCGCAAAGCACCACCGAATGGCTGTCGGGTGACCCGGTCGACGAGTTGACCATCACCGAAGGCGGCCTGCGCTACCTGATCGACCTGGGTAAAAAACAGAACAGCGGGCTGTTCCTCGACATGCGTTACGGCCGCAACTGGGTACGCGAGCACGCCAAGGGCCAGCGCGTTCTCAACCTGTTTGCCTACACCTGTGGCTTCTCGGTGGCGGCCATCGAAGGCGGCGCCGACCACGTGGTGAACCTGGACATGGCCCGTGGCGCCCTGAGCCGGGGCCGTGACAACCATCGCCTGAATGGTCATGACCTGAGCAACGTCAGTTTCCTCGGCCACGACCTGTTCAAGTCCTGGGCCAAAGTTACCAACAACGGCCCCTACGACCTGGTGATCATTGATCCGCCCTCCTTCCAGAAAGGCAGCTTCCTGCTGACCAAGGACTACCAGCGCGTGCTGCGCCGCCTGCCGGATCTGCTCACGCCACAGGGCACCGTATTGGCGTGCATGAATGACCCGGCCTTCGGCGAAGACTTCCTGATCGACGGCGTTACCCGCGAAGCACCGAACCTGCGTTTTGTTGAAAGGCTGCAAAACCCGCCGGAATTTCCTGATATTGATGTGCGAAGTGGCTTAAAGGCATTGGTGTTCCGCCAGGGCTGATGCCGAAACGTCTTACGCTTGCTACGCTAAGTGATACACCGGGGTGGTGAACCTTCTTACCCCCTTCCCGGTCGATACCTGCATTCCCCGGCCAGACTCGACGGCGTCACGTCGTCGGCTGCCCCGTTTCACCTTTTGGAGAACCGCCCGTGATATCGACCCTGCATGTAGCCAGACTCAAAGCCTGGGGCGCCCACGGCTTTACCGCCACCGGTGTGGTATTGGCCTTCCTGGCCACCCTGGCGCTGCTGGAAAACTCTCCCAAGGCCTGCCTGCTGTGGCTGGGCCTGGCACTGGTGGTGGACGGGGTTGATGGCTCACTGGCGCGACGGGTGAATGTCAGCACGGTACTGCCGAGCTTCGACGGCTCGGTGCTCGACCTGGTGATCGATTACCTCACCTACGTGTTTATCCCCGCACTGTTTATCTATCGCTATATCGACCTGCCGGACTTTACCCATCTCTTCACGGTGTCGGTGATCCTGGTGTCGTCGCTGTTCTGCTTCTGCAACGTCAACATGAAGAGCAAGGACAACTACTTCGTCGGCTTCCCCGCCGCATGGAACGTGGTGGCCTTGTGCGTCTATATCATCCAGCCAGAAGCCTGGGTCACCTTGCTCACCGTGATCGGCCTGGCCCTGCTGACCGTGACGCCGATGAAATTCCTGCACCCGTTCCGGGTGAAACGGTTCATGCCGATCAACATCGCAGTGACCACAATCTGGCTGCTGTGCAGCTTCTTGATGGTGATGGATTACCCGAACACCAACCCATGGACGTTTGGCTTGTGGTCGGTGATGTCGGCGTATTTCCTGGGGATTTGTATCTGGCGGACGGCGTTGGAGTGGCTGGAGAAGCGTCACGGTTGATACCGTTGCCGGTGGGTTGCAGGTAAGATGGCGGCCTTTGGCGCAGCCCCTTTCTGCGCCCCGCCACTCTAAGCCCTGCCCATGCCCTTCGAACTCAGCGTAGACCTCACCACCCTGGCCATCCTGGCGGTTGTCGCCTTTATCGCCGGTTTCATCGACGCCATCGCCGGCGGTGGCGGTTTGCTCACCACCCCTGCGCTGCTCACCGCCGGCATGCCGCCGCACCTGGTACTGGGCACCAACAAGCTCAGCTCCACCTTTGGCTCGGCCACCGCCAGTTTCACCTTCTATCGGCGCAAGCTATTCCATCCGCGCCAGTGGGTGCATGCCATCGTCGGCACGCTGATCGGTGCGTTGACCGGCGCCGTGGTCGCCCATTACCTGCCCGCTGAAACCCTGAACAAGATGTTGCCGGTGATTGTGTTCGCCTGCGGTGTGTACCTGTTGTTCGGCGGCACGCCCAAGGCGCCGCTGGACGCCGATGCGCCGATCAAGAAGAAATGGCAATCCACCCAGGGCTTCGGCCTGGGCTTCTACGATGGCGTGGCCGGCCCCGGCACCGGGGCGTTCTGGACCGTGAGCACGATGCTGTTGCACCCCATCGACCTGGTGAAAGCCAGCGGCGTGGCGCGCAGCATGAACTTCGTCAGCAACGCGGCGGCGCTGACGGTGTTCATCATCAATGGTTCGGTGGACTGGATCGTCGGCCTGGCCATGGGCGTCTCGGTGATGTGTGGCGCATTCTTTGGCGCACGCAGCGCAATCAGCGGCGGCGCCAAATTCATTCGCCCGGTGTTTATCACCGTGGTCCTTGGCCTGACCGTGCGCCTAGCCTGGCAGCACTGGTTCAGCGTGGCCTAGGCGACGGGCCAGGTAGAGGTCGATCAGGTAACGAGCAATCGAACGTGACGCCGGCAACGGCGGCAAATCGTGGATGTTGAACCACTGCGCGTCTTCGATCTCATCAGCCTGGGGCACGATGTCACCGCCGGCGTACTCGGCATGGAAACCCAGCATCATCGAATGCGGGAACGGCCAGCACTGGCTGCCCATGTACTGGATGTTCTTGACCTCCACCTGCACTTCCTCGCGCACCTCGCGGATCAGGCAGTCTTCGGCCGACTCGCCCGGCTCGGCAAACCCCGCCAACGTGCTGTACACCCCCGTGACAAAACGTGGCGAACGCGCCAGCAGGATCTCGTCGCCACGGGTCACCAGCACGATCATGCTGGGCGAAATACGCGGATAGCTGCGCAAATCGCAGGCCTGGCAATGCATCGCACGCTCACGTGGCACTTGGACCATGGCCTGGCCGCAACTCCCACAAAACCGGTGTTCCCGCGCCCAGGTGCCGATCTGCGCCGCGTAGCCCAGCACCTTGTAAAGGGTGTGATCGCCTTGCAGCATGAAGCCGCGCAGCCCCTGCCAGCTGCAACCCGGCACTTCAGTAGAAGCATTGAGTTCCAGCAGGTACACCGGCTCGCCGTCGAGGTGGCCGATGCCGTGTTCGGCGAACACCGACAGGTCCTGGCGCTTGAGCCATTCCCGGGGGAACAACGGGCCGTTGGTGTCATGCAAAAAGCCGTCGCGGCTGCGGGCGACGGCCCAGCCGCCGGGGGTGTCGTTGTCCAGCAGCGTTGTGGTAATCCAGCCTGGGGTCATGTCAGTCAATCCACGAATTCGGGTTTCTGCTTACTCATGTGGGCCGCGATGGCCACGCGCAGGTCGTTGGATTGCAACATAGCCGAGTTCCAGGTGGCAACGTATTCCAAGCCATCATTGACGGTGTGGTCACGCATGTAGCTGATCATGGCCTTGGTACCGGTGACCGCAATCGGCGATTTGGCAGCGATTTCATGGGCGATGTCCATGACGCCAGCCAACAGGCTGTCCTGATCGGGATAGACGCGATTGACCAGGCCGATACTGCGCGCCTCTTCGGCGCCAAACTGACGGCCGGTGTAAGCCAGCTCGCGCAGCATGCCGTCACCGATGATGCGCGGCAGGCGCTGCAGGGTGCCGACGTCAGCGGCCATGCCGATGTCGATTTCCTTGATGGAGAATTGCGCACCTTCGGCGGCGTAGCGCATGTCGCAGGCGCTGATCAGGTCGATGGCACCGCCGATGCAGTAACCCTGGATCGCCGCCAGCACCGGCTTGCGGCAGTTGTCGACGGCATTGAACGAGGCTTGCAGCTCCAGGATCTTGCGGCGCAGCAAGCGCGCATTGCGGCCCACGTCCTTGCCGAACTCATTGGCCACCGAGGCCAGCATCATCAGGTCGATGCCGGAAGAGAAATGCTTCCCGGCACCGCTCAGCACCACGGCGCGTACGGCGTCGGTGTCTTCGACCCACTGGAAGATGTCGATGATTTCGGTCCAGAACACCGCGTTCATCGCGTTGATCTTTTCCGGGCGGTTGATCTGCACATGGGCAACGTTGCCGGTGAGTTCGACGACGAAAGCTTGGTATTCGGACATGGCAGTGATCCCTGACTGGCGAGTGATAAGGCCCGAACTATAACAAGGGAACGTGACGGCACATCGGCCAAAAACGGGACGGGCAAAGGTAATGGAACGTTGTGGGCGCGCGCTTCATGCAGCGCCGATACATTTCATCCAGAGAGGCCGATTTATCGGCTATACAATCAGGGCCATTGCCTGGAGCCGCCTATGCCGACCCCGTTTCGCTCATCCTTGATCCTAGCCCTGGTGGTCGTGCTCACCGGCATCGGCGCCGGGTTGGGCGGGATGTTGCTGGCGTTGTTGCTGCATGGCATTCAGCACCTGGCCTACGGTTATAGCCTGGACAGCCTGGTCAGCCATGAAACCTTCCTGCTGGGTGTGACGGCGGCGGCACCTGAGCGGCGGCTATTGGTGCTGGTGATATGCGGCCTGGTCGCGGGAATGGGCTGGTGGGTGATTTATCGCTATGGCCGGCCGCTGGTGAGCATCAAGCAAGCGGTGTCGGAAAAGATGCCGATCATGCCGCCCAAGACCACCCTCGCCCACGCCTTGCTGCAGATCATCACCGTAGCCTTGGGTTCGCCCCTGGGACGTGAGGTGGCACCACGGGAAGTCGGCGCGTTAGTCGCCACCTGGTTGTCCCAGCGCGCGCGACTCGACCCGCAGATGCATCGCCTGATCGTCGCTTGCGGCGCCGGCGCAGGCCTGGCGGCGGTGTACAACGTGCCGTTGGGTGGCGCGGTGTTCGTGCTGGAAGTGCTGGTGGGCGCATTCAGCTGGCCGGCGGCGGTGATTGCGTTGGCGACCTCGGCGATTGCAGCGTCGGTGGCGTGGGTCGGGTTGGGTGCGGAATCGCAATATGGGGTCCCGCACTTTGTGTTGAACCCTGCCCTGATCGCATGGGCGGTGGTCTGCGGCCCGGTCTTCGGCGTGGCGGCGTACGCTTTCACGCGGCTCACTGGCAAGGCGCGGGCGAATGCCGCCAGGGGCTGGCGCCTGCCAGTGCTGTCATTGATCAACTTCACGATCATCGGCGGCCTGGCGATGCTGTTGCCGCAAATCCTAGGCAATGGCAAAGGCCCGGCGCAGCTGGGTTTCGACAATGAACTGACCATAGGCTTGGCGGCATTGTTGCTGGTGGTCAAAGTCCTGATCACCACCAGCAGCCTGCGCGCCGGCGCCGAAGGCGGCTTGCTCACCCCCGGCCTGGCTAACGGCGCTTTACTGGCGATCCTCCTCGGCGGCGCCTGGAGCCTGGTGTGGCCCGGCATACCCCTGGGCGCATTTGCAATCATCGGCGCCGCCGCTTTCCTCGCTGCCAGCATGAATATGCCGTTGACCGCGATTGTGCTGGTGGCGGAATTCACCCGCATCGACCATGACTTCCTGGTGCCGATCATCCTCGCAGTAGTCGGCTCGATGTGCGTCAGCAAGCTGTGCAACCACTGGGAAAATGCTGGATAAAACCCCGCACACACGCCATCCTTTGCGCTTTTAGCCGCCCATTCGCGGCGTTCGACGTTTAAAGGATAAGCCCCATGCACGCCCAACCCCTCACCCCCGCCGAATTCGAGTTCATCGAAAACACCCTGCTCAAGTACGGCGACGACCACTCGGTGCTGAACCTGGCTGAACTCGACGGCTACTTCACCGCGCTGGTCTCCAGCCCGGTCCAGGTGGACGTAGCTGAGTGGTTCCCCACGATCTGGGGCGGCCAGAACCCGGAATGGGACAACATGGACGAAGCGCAAAGCTTCCTCAAACTGTGCGTGCGCCACCTCAACACCCTGGCCGCACAACTGTCCACTGACGCCAACAGCTTCAACGCCCGCTTCGACGAAACCGAACACCAAGACCACACCGTGACCCTCGCCGAAGAATGGTGCTTTGGCTACATCCGCGGCGCCGCCATCGGCAACTGGCCGGAACTGCCGGCAGAACAGGCTGCACTGCTGGAAAAAATCTCCTGGTGCGCCGAACAAGACAACTTCGAGCTCCCGGCCGACCTGGACGTACAAGCACACCAGCAACGCGTCAGCGAAATCGAACCGGCAGCGCGGGCGCTGCATGATTACTGGCTGGCGAAGCGGTAATAGCCTGCAGGGCGTCTCCCAAAGACCGAGGTGCCTGCATCGCAGCGATGCGGCGATCCGACAAGCCAGCTCCCACAGTTGGAACGATATACACCCAGTAAATATAAGCGGCCGTGCCCCCAAGCTCGACAAGCACCACCCCTATACCCGATTATTCAACTCCGCCCGCCGCCCGCGCCATGAATCAGGAGCCCTGTACCTTGAGTTCGCAGAAAACCGTGACCGTCACCCCGCCCAACGTCCCCCTCAATGGCAAGGTCGCGCCCCCCGGCTCCAAATCCATTACCAACCGCGCCCTGCTGCTCGCCGCCCTGGCCAAAGGCACCAGCCGCCTCAGCGGCGCGCTCAAGAGCGACGACACCCGCCACATGTCCGTGGCCCTGCGCCAAATGGGCGTAACCATCGACGAGCCCGACGACACCACCTTCGTCGTCACCGGCCAAGGCAAACTGCAACTGCCGCCGCAGCCACTGTTCCTCGGCAACGCTGGCACCGCCATGCGCTTCCTCACCGCTGCCGTCGCCACCGTGGAAGGCACCGTGGTGCTGGACGGCGATGACTACATGCAAAAACGCCCAATCGGCCCGCTGCTCGCAACCCTCGGCCAGAACGGCATCCCGGTCGACAGCCCCACCGGTTGCCCACCCGTGACCGTACACGGCGTCGGCAAGATCAAGGCCAAGCGTTTCGAGATCGACGGCGGCCTGTCCAGCCAATACGTATCGGCCCTGTTGATGCTCGCCGCCTGCGGCGAAGCGCCGATTGAAGTGGCGCTGACCGGCAAGGACATCGGTGCCCGTGGCTACGTGGACCTGACCCTGGACTGCATGCGCGCCTTCGGTGCCCAGGTTGAAGCCGTCGACGACACCACTTGGCGCGTAGCCCCGACCGGCTACACCGCCCACGACTACCTGATCGAACCCGACGCCTCCGCCGCCACTTACCTGTGGGCCGCTGAGGTGTTGACCGGTGGCCGCATCGACATCGGCGTGGCCGCGCAGGACTTCACCCAGCCGGACGCCAAGGCCCAGGCCGTGATCGCGCAGTTCCCCAACATGCAGGCCACGGTGGTGGGCTCGCAGATGCAGGACGCCATCCCGACCCTGGCGGTGCTTGCGGCGTTCAACAATACCCCGGTGCGTTTCACCGAACTGGCCAACCTGCGGGTCAAGGAATGTGACCGCGTACAGGCCCTGCACGACGGCCTCAACGAGATCCGCCCTGGCCTTGCGACCATCGAAGGCGACGACCTGCTGGTGGCCAGCGACCCGGCCCTGGCCGGCACCACCTGCAACGCGCTGATCGACACCCACGCCGACCACCGCATCGCCATGTGCTTCGCCCTGGCCGGGCTGAAAGTCTCGGGGATCCGCATCCAGGACCCGGACTGCGTGGCCAAGACCTATCCTGACTACTGGAAGGCCCTGGGCAGTCTTGGGGTTCAGTTGAGCTACTGAGGGCTCGGCGTCGGAATGGGGAGGCAACGCACATGACCATCCGCCAACCCTGCCCACCCGGCGCCTGCGTCTGCGACCGCGAACAATTGCTGCAAGCGCCGGGCGCCGACCTGCGTATCCTCAACCTGACGCGCCAGGAAGAGAAGAAACTGCTCGACCGCCTTGAACACCTCAAGAGCCTGCAAGACCTGGAGCGCATGCAACAGCTGATGTACCAGCAATTGGGCATCCGTGTGCACATCGCGCCGGGTCACACCGAGGTCAAGAGCATGCGCGGCATCCAGATCGTCATCGACGAGCTGCCGGGCCTGTGCCGCAAGACCCGCCAATCGATCCCGGCCGCGATCCGTCGAGGACTGGAGAATCAGCCGGAAATCGCTTACCGCCTGTTGGACGCCCACGATTTGTTTCGCGAAGGTTGAATCAACCGGCGACTGTTTGCGTTTCGAACAGCCCCTCGCCCAAGGCCCTGGCCTTTTCCAGATGCGCCTGCGCCCCGCCGCTTTCCGAATCCAGCAACAGCGCTGACGTGACCACCTGTGCGCCGCAGTAATCGAAGATCCCGTAGTCGATCTGAGTGCGCATGGCCTTGGCATAACCATGTCGATCAAACGCGCCGTCGTCGGCAGCGCCCAGGGCCAGCAGATGGACCTGCAAGTGGCGCAATTTCTTCACCACCGGGGTATCGGGGCCGTAATCGATGGCCCAGCCGTTGATGAACACGCGGTCGATCCAGCCTTTGAGCAGTCCCGGCATGGACCACCAGTAGATCGGGAATGCCAGCACCAGCGCGTCGGCACGGTCGATACGGGCCTGTTCAGCCAGTACGTCGGCTGGCGGCGTGGCGCGCGTGCGGTGTACCCGATGGTCGGCGGCGTTGTAGCGCGGGTCGAACCCTTCGGCGGCGATATCGGCCATTTCGAAGGTGTGGCCCGACGCAGCGAGGCCGGCGGCGACCTGGGCGGCCACGCTGTGGGTGAGGGATTGTGGGTCGTGATGAGCAACAACGATGAGTGCGTGCATGACATTGACTCCCTGAGAGGTTACGCTGGACTTAAGTTACGATTAGTAAGTTACTTTTGGTATATAAGCATGTCAAGCACAGCGTCCCCTGCTCCTCGTCGTCGCCTGTCCCGCGAAGATCGCCTGCGCCAACTGCTGGACGTGGCCTGGCAACTGGTGCGCGATGAAGGCACCGAAGCCCTGACCCTCGGCCGCCTGGCGGAATTGGCGGGCGTGACCAAGCCGGTGGTCTATGACCATTTCGTCACCCGCGCCGGATTGCTGGCCGCGCTGTATGAGGACTTCGATGCGCGTCAGGACCAGGTCTTTGCCAGCGCCATCGCGGCCAGCAGCGCAACCCTTGACGACCGGGCCTGGGTGATCGCCTCTTCCTATGTGGATTGCGTGTTGTTGCAGGGTCGGGAAATCCCAGGGGTGATTGCAGCCCTCAGCAGTTCGCCGGAACTGGAGGCCCTCAAGCGCCAGTACGAGGCGATCTTCCTCGACAAATGCCGTGACGCGCTGTCGCCCTTTGGTCGCCTCTCCCAGGCGGGACTGCGCGGCATGCTGGGGGCGGCGGAGGCACTGTCCCAGGCCGCAGCCAGTGGCGAGATCAGTCGCGAAGAGGCGCAGCAGGAGTTGCTGGCGACTATTCTGGCGATGGTCAATCGCGGCCGCGTTTAAATAATTTCTGACGGGTGAGGAATAAACCGGCGCGGCGGGTGTTTACCTGAGTACGGCGTGTGAATACAGCACAACGCCAGTACTCAAACCTATAAATACCAGGAGTTCGTCATGCTGAAAAAATTCTCCCTCGCGGCTGCCGTCGTCATCGCCTGCGCCTCCTCCATGGCCTTCGCCGCCCCGGCCAAGGTGGCCGACAGCGCCAAGGGTAAAGTGCTGGTGGACAGCAAGGGCATGACCCTCTACACCTTCGCCAAAGACAGCGCCGGCAAGTCCGTGTGCAACGGCCAGTGCCTGGCCAACTGGCCGGCGTTCACCGCCTCGGCAGCAGCGAAGGATGCGGACGGCTACACCGTGATCACCCGTGACGACGGCAGCAAGCAATGGGCCTACAAGGGCCAGGCGCTGTACACCTGGGTCAAGGACAGCAAGCCTGGCGACATCACCGGTGACGGCGTTGGCGGTAACTGGAACCTGGCCAAGCCATAAGGTCAGTGCGGGGCTGTCGTTCAGCCCCGCTTCTGTATGAACATCTGCACCTTGCGCGCCAGTTGATCAAGGTGCCGATCCCGTTGCTTCTCGGCATCCACCATGGCGCGCTTGCCATGTTTTTGCAGCAGATAGGTATGAATCTGCCGCACCTCCAATGAGCGGTAGATCGCCGCCACATCCAGCACGCCCATCAAACCCTCCGTGCCGTAGTCCCGTGTATTCATCAGCACCTGGGTGCCGCGCGCGCCGCGCACTTGGAAGCCCATGCCTTCGAACGCCGGCACTTTCTCAATTGAACACGCCAACTCCGCATGGGGATAACGACTCAGTACGTCACCCATCATTGCGCGCGCCACACCCTGGCGCCGGTAGCCGACCTGCACCGCCATGAACGCGATACCGCAGGCTTCGGGATCGTCCTTCACCGGCAGGTACAGGCAAAAGCCGATCAGCTTGTCCTCTTCCATCGCCACCACCAACTCGACGGCAATGCCCTTGGCGCCATTCAGCGCCTCCAGGTACAGGTGCACCTCAAAGCCAATGGCGTACTGATAGATGTTGTACAGCAGGTTGCTCGGCGGTAGCGCCACGCTGCTGATGTCGGTGAGGTTGTCGACCACCATCTGCAGGATCTGAGCGTTGATGGGCTCGGGGCACGGCGTGGTGTAGCGGGTAAGGCTGAACATGCAAATTCCTGGGTTTAGCGTCAAGGCAGCGGCGATTGTACCTGTTGCAGTGCGCACACCTCACGCAAACATCCGCGCAACCAGCGATGGGCCAGGTCGGCATCCAGCCTGGGGTGCCAGAGCATCGACACGCTGAAGGTGGGCAACGCCAACGGCAATGCAAAGCTGTGCAGGCCTGCACGTTGGTGGGTCGTGTAGCGTTCGGGCACGCTGGCGATCAGGTCGGTGTCGCGGGCCAAGGCGATGGCGGTGGCGAAACCGGCGACCACGGTATTGATCTGTCGCGTGAGGCCCTGAGCTTGAAGTAAGTCATCGATCTGGCCCCGGTCCTGGCCGCGCCGGGAGACGTAGACGTGCTGGCCTGCGGCGTAACGTTCAACGCTGACGTCACCCTGGCTGAGGGGATGGCCACTGCGCACCACACCGACCAGGCGATCGCGAAACAGCGCCTGGGTCAGCACTTCCGGGCTGGCGGTGGGGTCGACCACGCCGGTTTCCAGGTCGACGCTGCCCTCACGCAGCAGGGTACTGTCCTTGTCGGTTTTATTGATGAACCGCAGGCGCACGCCGGGTGCACCCTCAGCAATGCGGGCCAGCAGCGCGGGGCCGAAGTTTTCGACGAACTCTTCGCTGGTGCGCAGGGTGAAAGTGCGCGCCACCTGGGCCATGTCCAACGATTGCACTGGGCGCAGCACCGCATTGGCCTCCTGCACCAAGCGGCTGACCTGCTCACGCAACGCCATCGCCCTGGGCGTGGGCACCAGGCCGCGACCGGCGCGCACCAGCAACGGGTCGCCGGTGGTCTCGCGCAATCGGGCCAACGCACGGCTCATGGCCGAAGGGCTCAGGCGCAGGCGTTTGGCCGCCGCCGCGACACTGCCTTCGGCGAGCAGCACATCCAGGGTGATCAGCAGGTTGAGATCGGGCATCGGCACTCCTTATAGGGCGTTGCATGCATCTATTAACTGTAACTCATGCGTCTTCCGCCATGTTAGGCGACGCCGTAGATTTGTGACAGTTGCCTTTACTCAAGGATTTTCCATGTCTACCTCTTCACGCGGCAGCCTCATCAGCCTGTCCCTGTCCACGCTGCTCGCCTCGCTGGGCACCAGCATTGCCAATGTCGGCCTGCCCAGCTTGGCGCAGGCGTTTGATACCTCTTTCCACGCCGTGCAGTGGGTGGTGCTGGCTTATCTGTTGGCGATCACGGCGGTGATTGTGAATGCAGGACGCCTGGGCGACCGGTTCGGACGGCGGCGGTTGTTGCTCGCCGGGTTGCTGTTGTTTGCCGTGGCGTGCGGACTGTGCGGCATCGCGCCGTCTCTGGCATGGCTGGTTGCAGCACGCGTCCTGCAAGGACTGGGTGCGGCCGTGATGATGGCGATGGCCCTGGGCATGGTCGGTGACACCGTCACTCAAGAGCGTACCGGCCGCGTGATGGGTTTGTTGGGCACGATGTCGGCCGTCGGTACCGCGATGGGCCCCAGTGTCGGCGGTGTATTGCTGAGTGTGTGGGGCTGGCGCGCGATTTTCCTGATTGGGGTGCCATTGGGAGCGATGGCGATTGCCCTTGCCTACCGCTATTTGCCGGTTGATCGGCCCCACGTGGCATCCCTCGCCGACTCGAGTTTCTGGACATCATTAAACGATGCGTCATTGCGCACTGGCCTGTTCATGAGTGCCCTGGTGGCCGCCGTGATCATGGCCACTTTTGTGGTGGGGCCGTTCTATTTGTCCCGAGGCCTGGGGCTCGATCCCGAGTGGATGGGCCTGGTCATGGCGGTCGGGCCCTGCGTCGCGGCCATCAGCGGTGTTCCGGCCGGCAGGCTCACCGACCGCCTCGGCAGCCAACGCATGACCCTGTCCGGCCTGGGCCTGATGGCCTGTGGCGCGCTGCTGTTGTCCTGCGCGTCGGGCCTGTTCGCCTATCTGGGCGCACTGGTGATCCTGACCACCGGCTACAGCCTGTTCCAGGCCGCCAACAACACCGCCGTGATGACTGATGTAGAGCCCGCGCGGCGCGGCACGGTCTCGGGCCTGTTGAACCTGTCACGCAATCTCGGGCTGATTGTCGGCGCCTGGGCGCTGGGGGCGTTATTTGCCTGGACCAGCCCGGATGTCACCCGTGCCCTCCCCCAATCCATTGCCTTTGGCCTGCACGCAACGTTCGGCGTCGCACTGGCCATGATCCTGCTGGCATGCATGATGGCATGGCGCCGCTTCAGTGCCTTGAACCCCCTGCAGAACACCCACTGAGGCAAAAAAACAAAAAAGGCGTTGCACCAGACCGGGTTACATCGCGCATCATGGGCACTTTCAAGCTCAAGGGTAACGTCCATGCGCGTTCTGTCATTGATGATGGGTCTTACGACGCTGGCCGCCACTACGGTGTTCTGCGCCAGCGCGATGGCGAATGAAGAAAGTCAGTTGGTACAACAGATCAACCAATACCGCAGCCAGGTGCAACGCTGCGGCGACCAGGGTTCCCAGGAACTGCCGCCATTGGCCAGCGATACGCGGCTGGTGCTGCCAGCCACCAACGTTGGCGACCTGCAGCAGGCGCTTGCGCGGGCTGCGTACCCGATGGTCAACGTGCAGGCCATCAGCCTGTCCGGGCCCAAGGATGCCCAGGCGGCCATGAAGGCCGTGCGCGAAAGTTTCTGCCGCGTGGTGCTGGACCCGCAATTTGTCGATATCGGCGTGAGTAACAGCGGCCAGGACTGGCGCATCGTGCTCGCTCGACCACTGCTCACCAGTGGCCTGGGCGATTGGCAGACTGAAGGCAAGCAACTGCTCAACCTGATCAACACCGCGCGCTCACAACCGCGCCAGTGTGGCACCCAGGCGTTCACGGCCACCACGCCCTTGTCCTGGAATGACGACCTGGCCGGCGCCGCCAACAGCCACACGCGCAACATGGCCAACGGCAACTTCTTCGATCACCTCGACCACGACGGCCGCACCCCTGGGGATCGCGCCGAACTGGCCGGGTATATCGCGAAGAACATCGGCGAAAACATCGCCGCCGGGCTGGATACGCCACGCAAGGTCGTGGACGGCTGGCTCGCCAGTCCCGGCCATTGCGCCAACCTGATGAACCCGCAATTTCGTGAGTTGGGCGCGGCGTATGCCATGGACCCTAAGAGTGATGCCGGGATTTACTGGACGGGGGTTTTCGGCGCGCAATAAGGCTCTTTGCAGTTCTATCCAAACGGATGATGCATCAAATTGCTATCACCGCGATAATCCCGCTGAACTGCCAGCGGGCATTCCGGTCTGTTGCTTGTTGGGCCGTCCCTTCCAGGCAGTGAAAAGACCGTGGCAAACAAGGTGTTATCGCAATGATGAATTGGCTGCAAAGCAGCAGCGACATGGCTGAGCAGGTTCGCCAGCATGATTGGGCAAGTACGCCCCTGGGGCCGCTGGAACAGTGGCCGGATGTGCTCAAGACCACCGTCGCATTGTGCTTTGCCTCAAGCTTCCCTCAGTCCATTGCCTGGGGGCCGCAGTTGACCATGCTGTACAACGACGCCTTCATCCCCATTCTCGGGGACAAACCCTACGCATTGGGGCGTCCGTTCAACGAGGTGTGGCGCGAGGTCTGGGCCGAAGTCAGCCCGATTGCCCAGGCCGCCTTTGAAGGGCACGCCACCTATATCGAGAACTACCCGCTGTTGATCGAGCGCGGCGCCGGTCTCGAACAGGCGTACTTCACCTTTTGCTACAGCCCCATCCGCGACCCTCTGGGCAAGGTGGTGGGGATGCTGGATACCGTCACCGAAACCACCGCCACCGTATTCCTCAACCGCCGCCTGGCGGTGTTGGACGCGGTGGGCAGCGCCGTGGCCAATGCCACCGACGCCGAAAGCATCATGTCCACCACCACGCGTCTGCTGGCCGAGCACTTGCAGGTTTCCAATTGCGCCTACGCCGACATGGACGCCGACGAAGACGGCTTTACCATTCGCGGCAACTGGGCGGCGGCGGGCTCACCGAGCATCGTCGGGCACTACAGCCTGGCGTCGTTCGGCGCGCGGGCCGTGCAGCAGCTGCGTGCCGGAGAACCGCTGGTGGTGCAGGACAACCGCGCCGAGTTCGCGCCGGAGGATGCCGCCAGTTACCAAGCCCTGGGCGCGCTGGCGACCGTGTGCTTCCCGCTGATCAAGGATGGCCGCTTGACCGCGTTGATGGCGGTGCACCACAAGACGGCACGCGTCTGGTCTCCCTACGACTTGGCGCTTGTCGGGGAAGTCACCGAGCGTTCCTGGGCGCATATCGAGCGGGTCCGCGCCGACGCCGCCGTACGCGAGGGCCTGGCGGCGTTCACCGAGCTGAATGCCACCCTGGAACAACGGGTACAGGAGCGCACCCTTGCCCTCACCCAGGCGGAAGCGGCGTTGCGCCAGTCCCAGAAGCTCGAAGCCATCGGCCAACTGACCGGCGGCGTGGCCCATGACTTCAACAACCTGTTGACCATCATCCGCTCGTCGGTGGACTTCCTGCGCCAACCGGGGCTGTCCGAAGAGCGGCGACAACGCTATATGAGCGCCGTTTCCGACACCGTCGAGCGCGCCAGCAAACTCACCAGCCAACTGCTCGCCTTCGCCCGACGCCAACCGCTCAACCCGGAAGTCTTCGATGCAGGCCTGCGGGTCAAGAACATCGGCGAAATGCTCGAAAGCGTCACCGGCGCGCGCATCCATGTGCAGGTGCAATTGCCTGAGCGTCCTTGCCATGTGCGCGTCGACGCCAGCCAGTTTGAAACCGCGTTGATCAATATCGCCCTGAACGCCCGGGACGCCATGGACGGGCAAGGCACCCTCACCTTGCGCGTGGCCACGGTGGACACCCTGCCGCGCATCCGGGGCGACGAGGAAAGCCGCCAACCCTTTGTGAGCATTGCCCTGGCCGACACCGGCAGCGGCATTCCCGGCGACACAGTCGAACGCATTTTCGAACCGTTCTTTACCACCAAAGCCGTGGGCAAAGGGACCGGGCTGGGGCTGTCTCAGGTATTTGGCTTTGCCAAGCAGTCCGGTGGCAACGTCGACGTGGCCAGCGAGCTGGGACAAGGCACTGTATTTACCTTGTACCTGCCGCAGGTCGCGCCCCAGGTGCTGTCCCATCAGCCTCTTCAGGAAGACCTCACGCCGATCCCCGACACGGCACAGCGCCATATCCTGATCGTGGAAGACAACCTGGAAGTGGGCCGCTTCGCCAACCAGATCCTGCAAGACCTCGGTTACCGGACCACATGGGCGACCGATGCGGAGCAGGCACTGGCATTGGCCGGCGCGGGCGCCCAGGCGTTCGATGGGGTTTTCTCGGATGTGGTGATGCCCGGCATGACGGGCGTAGCGATGGCTAAGGTATTGCGCCAACGGCGACCGGACTTGCCGGTAGTGCTCACCTCAGGCTACAGCGATGAGCTGGCCGACAGTGGTTACGACGGGTTCGAATTCCTGCCCAAGCCTTATTCAGCCGACCAAGTCGCCCGAGCGCTCGCCAGGGCGATGCCCTGACAGCTGATCTGTGAAGAGTGGGATTGTATGGTGAGTGGGCTCTAGTAGTGAGTAGGCTTCTGTGGTGAGCGGGCTTGCCCCGCGCTGGGCTGCGAAGCGGCCCCAACAAGATCACCGCATTTTTCCAGACACACCGTGGCGCTTGGTTTTAGGGCCGCTTCGCAGCCCAGCGCGGGGCAAGCCCGCTCACCACAGAAGCCAGCTCACCACAGCTATAACCCTCAGCCACAGCCACACCACAGCCACAATCTTGCGTCCTACTCGGCCACCGCCACCTGATTACGCCCCTGGGCCTTGGCGCGATACAGCGCTTTGTCAGCGGTGTTCATCAGGCCGTGCAGGTCTTGGTCCTGAGTATGGGTGGACGCCACGCCGAGGCTGGCGGTCAACCCATGCACCGGCTCGGAGGCCAGACCCGAGATGGCCTTGATCAACTGCTCGGCAATGTCCCGTGCGGTTTCCAGTGACGTATTGGGCAGCAACACCGCAAACTCCTCGCCACCCAAGCGCCCGTACACATCGGCCTGGCGGAACGAAGCACTGATCACCCCGCCAATCTGGCGCAACACCTGGTCACCGGCTTGGTGACCGTAGGTGTCGTTGATTTCCTTGAAGTGGTCCATGTCCATCATCAACGCACACAACGGCTGATGATTGTGACGGCATTGTGCGTACAACACCTGGGCATGTTCGAAGAAGGCGCGGCGGTTCATCAGGCCGGTGAGTTCGTCGGTCTGTGCGGCGCGGGTGGAAATGTTGTGGGCACGTTCCATCTGGCGAGTCAGGCGGAAGGCCTTTTCCAAGGCATCCGACAGCTTGCGCGTGGCACTCACCACAAAAGTGGAAAACACCAGGACCGCAATGGCCACGCCCACTTGCATCGAGGACGGCTGGAACAGCAGCCACAGCGTGCACGGCAACAGCACCACGGCCATGGAGGCCAGCGTCATGTAGCGATAAGCCGAATAACAGGAGACTGCGCTGACTGACATGCCCACGGTAAACAGCATCACCAGCACCTGGGAAAGCCGGTCATCGGTGGGCATGACCGCCAACGCGCCGATTCCCCAGGTTCCGGCAGACAGCATCAACGTGACCCAGTAGCGGCGCTCCCAACGGTCCGGCGTGCGCTCGGCATTGGGACAGCGAAACCATTCCATGAACATTTTGATGCGAAACAGGGAAGTCGCCGCCAATACCACCAGCCAGACCAGGATGACCTGATGGTCAAACCGGTCCCAGCACAGCCAGCAGAGCATCACCGCGGCCAGGTAACTGCCGAAAATCGCGGCAAATGACTGCCGGAACAGCTGGTGCAAACGGTCGGTTCGCACCTGCTCCTCTATAAAGCAATCCTGGTCCTGCCCACGCCCAAGGCCATTCATGAAATTCGCCTGATTCGACTGCCACGACAAAGGCGCCATTGTGGCACCCTGCCAGTAGTGCGGACAACAGAATCCAGCACGGTAGAGCCTTTAAAACGGTTCCGGGCGCAGAATCAGCACGCCCAGCGGCGGCAGATTCAACGACAGCGACACCGCCTGCCCATGGTGCGGCTCATCCTGGGTAAATACCTCGCCTCCATTACCGTAATTGGAGCCTGCGTACATCTCGGCGTCACTGTTGATCACCTCACTCCAGCGCCCGCTGAACGGCACGCCGACTTTATAGCCCTCGCGCGGCACCGGGGTGAAGTTGGCCACCACCAGCACGGGCTTGCCGTCCTTGCTCCAGCGCAGCCAGGCGTAGACGCTGTTGATCGCATCGTCGCCGATCAACCACTGGAAGCCTTGGGGCGCGTCATCCTGTTCGTGCAGGGCCGGTTCTTCGCGGTACAGGCGATTAAGGTCGCCCACCAGCTTCTGCACGCCTTTGTGCTCAGCGTACTGCAGCAGGTACCAATCCAGTTGCTGGTCATGGTTCCACTCGCGCCATTGGCCGAATTCGCAGCCCATGAACAACAGCTTTTTGCCGGGGTGCATCCACATGAACGCCAGGTAAGCCCGCAGGTTGGCAAACTTCTGCCAACGGTCGCCAGGCATCTTGTCGATCAGCGAATGCTTGCCGTGCACCACTTCATCGTGGGAGATCGGCAGGATGAATCGCTCGGACCAGGCATACACCAGGCCAAAACTCAGCTCGTTGTGGTGATGGGCGCGGTACACCGGGTCCTGCTGGATGTAATGCAGGGAATCGTGCATCCAGCCCATGTTCCATTTGTAGTTGAACCCCAGGCCGCCCTGCTGGGTCGGCTGGCTGACGCCGGGCCAGGCGGTGGATTCTTCGGCGATCACCAGGGCACCGGGGGCCTCGATGGCGACCACATCGTTGAGGTGACGCAAAAAGTCGATGGCTTCGAGGTTTTCGCGGCCGCCATGGCGATTCGGCACCCATTCGCCGGCTTTGCGTGAATAGTCGCGGTAGAGCATTGAGGCCACGGCATCCACGCGCAGCCCGTCGATGTGGAAGTGTTTAAGCCAGTGCAACGCCGAGGCCAGCATGAAGCCATGCACTTCGGTGCGGCCCAGGTTGTAGATCAGCGTGTCCCAATCCTGATGGAAACCTTCCAGCGGGTTGGCGTATTCGTACAACGCGGTGCCGTCGAATTGCGCCAGGCCGTGGGTGTCGGTGGGGAAATGCGCCGGCACCCAGTCGAGGATCACGCCGATATCCGCCTGGTGCAGCGCGTTGACGAAATAGGCAAAATCCTGCGGCGAACCGAAGCGTGCCGTGGGTGCGAATTGTGACAAGGCCTGATAGCCCCACGAGCCGCCGAACGGGTGTTCCATGATCGGCATCAGTTCAATGTGGGTGAAACCCAGCTGCTGCACGTAAGGAATCAGACGCTCGGCCAGTTCGCGCCAATTGTACTGACGCGCCACTTCGCCCGCCTCGTCCAGCTCGGCCTGCCAGGAACCCACGTGCAGTTCATAGATCGACAGCGGCGCGGTGGTCTTCTGTTTCTCGACCCGCGACTGCATCCATTCGTGGTCCTGCCAGTCTACCTGCAAGGGTTCGGCAACCTTCGAAGCCGTGTCGGGCGGCAATTGAGTGGCCAGCGCCACGGGGTCGGCCTTGAGCGGCAGGATCCCATTGGCGCCGAGCACTTCGTACTTGTAGGCCGCACCCGGCTGCAGGCGTGGGATAAAGATCTCCCACACGCCGGAAGGATGGCGCAGGCGCATCGGATGCCGGCGCCCGTCCCAGATATTGAAATCGCCCACCACCGACACGCGTCGCGCATTCGGTGCCCATACGGCAAAGCGCACACCTTGCACGCCGTCGACGCTGGTCACCTGGGCGCCCAGGCAACTGCCGAGGTCGCGGTGATTGCCTTCGGCGAACAGGTACAGGTCCATTTCACCCAGCAACAGTTGCTGGAAGCTGTAAGGGTCTTCGGTGATCTGCTCGCCACCGGCCCACTGGATTTTCAGCAGATACGCCTGGCGCGTCTGGAAGTGCCCGACAAACAGGCCCGGCACCTGGGTCGCGTCGAGGCTGCCGATCTGTTCGCCGCTGTCACGCGCCAGCACCTGGACGCTCAAGGCTTCGGGCAGGAACGCACGGATAAACTGGCCGCCGTGTTCATCATCGTGTGGCCCGAGAATCGAGAACGGGTCGTGGTGTTCGGCGCGTACCAGCGCTTCGACGTCCTTGGACGCCGGCAATGCAGTCAATTTCGGTTGCAGCGGTTCTTTATGTGTAAAGCTCATGACGTCTCCCCACCGCGCGCAGTTTTAGATATGGGTGCTTCCTTTATAGAAGCAGTTCCGCTCAGTAAACCGTGCAACCCTTGCAAGGGCACCGGCAACCAAGTCGGACGGTTCTCTGCTTCGTAGGCCACTTCGTACGCGGCCTTCTCCAGGCTGAACAACGCCAGTGCAGCGTCCTGGCCTTTGGCATCCTGCCAGTCATGCGCCAGTGTAGACGTAGCTGACTGATAAGCCTGGATAAATGCCTGGCGTGCTTCTTTCAGATAACGATCGGTTACACGTTTACGGGATACCGCCGCTTCGGGCGAGTGATCCACCCCTTGCACATTCAAGGCCATGGCCGCCGCGTAATCGAACGAGCGCAACACACCGCTCACATCTTTATACGGGCTGTGCTTGCCCCGTCGTTCGTGCAAGGGCCGCGCCGGTTCGCCTTCAAAATCGATCAAGTAGGCATCGCCTTTCACCACCAGCACCTGGCCCAAATGCAAGTCACCATGCACCCGAATGCGCAACCCGCCCGCCGTGGCTTTTGCCAAGGCCTGTACATGACTGGCGATGGCTTTTTTCTGCGCAAGCAAATCACTGACCAGCGCTTGATCGGCCGGGTTCAATTGGCTTTGATGAAGTTTGAGCAACTGCAACGCGCGGTCCAGCTGCGCGCCGACGTCCTTGGCCCAGGCCTGGGTGTCCTTGGCGCTGGTAACCTCCGGCTTGAAGTCTTTATTGGCAGTGTCAGCGCCGAGCACCCGGTGCATTTCACCCAGGCGCTGGCCGAGCAACCCGGCAAAGTCCGCCAGCTCGCCAAGGGCGTTGTAATGCTGCTCCTGCTCGGAGATGGCTTCAGCCAGCTCGTCGCGAATCGCCCGTTCCAGGTTGTTCTGGGTCCAGCTCCAAGCGTCGCCCTGGTTGCTCAGGTAACCCTGGGCAATCATCAGCAGGTTGTCCTGCCCTTCGGCGTCGTGGCGCACCATCGAGCCCAGCAGTGGCGAGATGTTGGGGTAGCCAGCTTCGGTCAGGTAGGCGCTCATTTCCAGTTCCGGGTGCACGCCGGAAGCGACTTTGCGGATCAGTTTGAGCACCAGGCTTTCAGCCACGACCACTGAGCTGTTGGACTGCTCGGCGGACAGGTAGCGCACCTCAGCCTCATTCGTCAGTTGCAGCTTGGCCAGGTGCGGCGTGGCGGCAAAGCGCAGCTCGCCCTCGCTGGTAGTGAGCACGGTGCCGGCCTGCAAACCTTGAATCACCGCCCGGATAAAGTGCTCAAGGCTGAAGGCATCGGTCACCAAACCTACCTGACGCACCCGCCTTACGCGGGCCAACGCCAGCTGTTGCGGCAAGGCACTGGTGAACTGGTCTTCACCGAGAAAACCCAACGGCAGCTGATACCGGCTGACTTGACCACCCGCTGTCACTTCAAGCTCGCTGAGCAACACGGGATGCTGTGGATCGCCAAAGCGCGCGCCGTAGGCAATGCGCACGCTGTCGATGGCCGTGTCCTTGCCGGCAAACCAGCGACGCTTGGGCAGCCAGGCTGGAAGCACCGTCTGCTCCAGGGAACCGCGGCACGGCTCGTCCAGCAATTCTTCCATGCGCTTTTTCAATACCAATGTGGTGAAGTCCGGCATGCTCTGGGCGGGTTCCACGTGCCAGCTCGGCATCTGGTTTTCCGGCGCCAACACAAACCAATAAAAGCCATAAGGCGCCAGGGTCAGCAGGAAATTAAGCTGGCCGATGGGTGGGAAAGCATTACCGCCGAGCATCTCCACCGGCACCATGCCCGCAAACGCCGACAGGTCCAGCTCGGCCGCCTGGGCGCTGCGTGACACATTGGCCACGCAAAGGATGATTTCGTTGCGCCCATCTTCGCCGGTGAATTCACGGGTATAGGCCAGGATGCGGCGGTTGCTCGGCGAAAGCATTTTCAAGCTGCCACGGCCAAACGCCTTGGATTGCTTACGCACCGCCAGCATGCGCCGGGTCCAGTTCAGCAGCGAATGCGGGTCTTGGGCCTGAGTCTCGACATTCACCGATTGATAGCCGTATTGCGGGTCCATGATCGGCGGCAGTACCAGGCTGGCCGGGTCGGCGCGGGAAAAACCGCCGTTGCGGTCAATGGACCATTGCATCGGCGTGCGTACGCCATCGCGGTCGCCGAGATAGATGTTATCGCCCATGCCGATCTCATCGCCGTAGTACAGGGTCGGCGTGCCAGGCATCGACAGCAACAGGCTGTTGAGCAGCTCGACACGGCGACGATCACGCTCCATCAATGGCGCAAGACGGCGACGAATGCCCAGGTTGATCCGCGCACGACGGTCTGCCGCGTAGTAGTTCCACAGGTAGTCGCGCTCCTTGTCGGTGACCATTTCCAGGGTCAACTCATCGTGGTTGCGCAGGAAGATCGCCCATTGGCAGTTGGCCGGAATCTCCGGGGTCTGCCGTAGGATATCGGTGATCGGGAAGCGATCTTCCTGGGCCAGGGCCATGTACATGCGCGGCATCAGCGGGAAGTGAAAGGCCATGTGGCACTCATCGCCATCGTCGCCTTTTTTGTCACCAAAGTAGAGTTGGGTGTCTTCCGGCCACTGGTTGGCTTCGGCCAACAGCATGCGGTCCGGGTAATGCGCGTCGATCTCGGCGCGGATCTGCTTGAGCACGTCGTGGGTTTCAGGCAGGTTCTCGTTGTTGGTGCCGTCGCGTTCGATCAGGTACGGGATGGCGTCGAGGCGCAGGCCGTCAATGCCCATGTCCAGCCAATAGCGCATCACCGACAACACGGCTTTCATCACCTGGGGGTTGTCGAAGTTGAGGTCGGGCTGGTGGGAATAGAAACGGTGCCAGAAGTATTGGCCGGCGACCGGGTCCCAGGTCCAGTTGGACTTCTCGGTATCGAGGAAGATGATGCGCGTGCCGTCGTATTTCTGGTCATCATCCGACCACACGTAGAAGTCCCGCGCCGCCGAGCCAGGCTTGGCCTTGCGGGCGCGCTGGAACCAGGGGTGCTGGTCGGAGGTGTGATTGATCACCAGCTCGGTGATCACCCGCAGCCCGCGCTTGTGCGCCTCGGCAATAAAGCGCTTGGCGTCGGCCAGGGTCCCGTAGTCGCTGTGCACGCCACGGTATTCGGCAATGTCATAGCCGTCGTCGCGACGTGGCGAGGGGTAGAACGGCAATAGCCAAATGGTGTTTACACCCAGGTCCGCGATGTAGTCGAGCTTGGCGATCAGGCCGGGAAAATCACCGATACCGTCGTTATTGGAGTCGAAATAGGATTTGACGTGAACCTGGTAGATCACCGCGTCCTTGTACCAGAGCGGGTCTTTGATGAAGGTGGCAGCGTTGGGTTTCTTCGCCATTGGAAACTCCTGGAAAATGCATCGCAAGGTTCAAGACGATGGGGTGATGCGCCAGATGCCAAACGGCATCTGCGGCTCCAGCCGTGTCCACTGGGTCTTGCCGTACCAGGTCCAGCGATGGCCGTTCATCAGGTCTTCACCTTGGGTCTGGGCATCATCCGGCAGCCCCAACTCCCACAATGGCAACTCGAAGTTGGCTTCCTGGGCGTTATAAGGATCCAGGTTCACCGCCACCAGAATGAAGTTGCTGCCGTCCTCGCTGCGCTTGCCGAAATACAGAATGTTGTCGTTCCAGGCGTTGTAGAGCGTGAGCCCCAGGTGCGTCTGCAGCGCCGGGTTCTGCCGGCGGATGCGGTTGAGCTGGGCGATCTCGGCAATAATGTTGCCGGGCGCGGTGAAGTCCCGTGGGCGGATCTCATATTTCTCCGAGTCCAGGTATTCCTCTTTGCCCGGCACCGGGGCCGACTCGCAGAGTTCGAAGCCGGAATACATGCCCCACAGGCCCGAGCCCATGGTGGCCAGCGCGGCACGGATCAAGAAGCCAGGGCGGCCGGAGTCGTGCAGGAAGGCTGGGTTGATGTCCGGCGTATTCACGAAGAAATTCGGCCGGTAGCATTCACGCCACGGCGACTCGTTCAGCTGCGTCAGGTATTCGCTCAACTCGGCCTTGGTATTGCGCCAGGTGAAATAGGTGTAGCTCTGGGAATAGCCGACCTTGCCCAGGCGCGCCATCATCGCCGGCGTGGTGAAGGCTTCGGCCAGGAAGATCACGTCCGGGTACTTGGACCGCACATCGCTGATCAGCCATTGCCAGAACGGCAGCGGCTTGGTGTGGGGGTTGTCGACGCGAAAGGTCTTTACGCCCTCTTCCACCCAACCCACCACAATGTCGCGCAGCTCGGTCCACAGGCTCGGGATGGCATCTGCGGCATAAAAGTCGACGTTGACGATGTCTTGGTACTTCTTCGGCGGGTTCTCCGCGTATTTGATCGTGCCGTCCGGGCGCCAGTTGAACCAGCCCGGATGCTCCTTGAGCCACGGATGGTCCTGGGAACACTGGATGGCGAAGTCCAAGGCGATTTCCAGGCCATGCTCGGCGGCCGCCTGGACCAGGCGGCGGAAATCATCGCGGCTGCCCAGTTGCGGGTGAATGGCCTCATGGCCGCCGTCTTCGCTGCCGATGGCGTAGGGGCTGCCCGGATCATCCGGGCCGGCGCTCAGGGAATTGTTCTTGCCTTTGCGGTGGCTGCGCCCGATGGGGTGGATCGGCGGGAAGTACAGCACGTCAAAACCCATGTCATGGATCATCGACAGGCGCGAATGCACGTCATTAAAGGTGCCGTGACGCGCCGGATCGTCGGTGATCGAGCGCGGGAACAGCTCATACCAGCTGGCGAACAGCGCTGCCTCGCGCTCCACATCAATCGGGTAGACGGTGCTGATGCTCAGGTAGGCGCGGTGATCGGCCTGGGTCATCAGGTGTGCACTGTCTTCGTGCAGGAACTGCGCAACCTGCTCGGTTTCCAGCAGGCCGGAGAGTTCGTGGTGCAACAGCATCAGGCGGTCACGCAGCTCATTGTCACTGCGCTCGGCGGCCTGTAGCACCAGGCTGCGGCCTTCCTGCAGTTCCAGGCTGACCGGCACGCCAGCCTCATGCTTCTTGCGCAGCTCATAGCAAAAGCTGGCGAAGGTATCGATCCAGGCTTCGATGCAGTATTCGTGAGGGCCTTGCTGGGCCACAGTAAACGCGCCTTCCCAGCCGTTGTTGCCCACGTCGGTCATGACCACGCTGTGCCAGCTTTCGTCCTGCAGCGGGCGCCAGCGGATCAGCACGGCGAGCTTGTCATGGCCGTCGGCAAACACTTTGCTGGTGACATTGACCCGTTGGCCGACCACGGCCTTGACGGCAAATTCGCCGCCATCAATCACGGGGGTGGTGCTTTCGATTGCGATCCTGGGCAGCAACAGTGCCTGGGACAGTGGTAACAAGGAGTCTGTTTCAGCAGTCATCGAGCATCTTCCCCTTACGCCCTGTGGACGCTCTTTGCTTGATCCGAATTCTGAGGCGGCCGGGCTCTTCCTGAGCGAGGCCGTAATAGGTCCGAGCCTGGGCCCCCGTTAAAAGTTCAGCTGGATGTGCCGCCATCGGGCGGGGAATCAATTCGCCTCGGCGGCTGTCCACCGATAGAGCAAAGCACAAAGGAGGCCACACCGATGAATATCCCGATCCCAGCGGAAACGCCGGACCCGAATATCGACAAACCCACCCTGCCGCCGACCGAACCGGAACCGATTCCGGAAAAAGAACCACCTGAAAACGAGCCACCACCGGTGGAAGAACCGCCGACGACCATGCCGCCCGTGATCGTCAGTCCTTCTCAAAACGCTTGACGATCTTTGGCATCACGCTGAACACCGCCAGCGCCAGCAAGGTACTCAGCACCGCTGTCGATTCCCGGCCCAACCCGGCCGAGACCCCAATCGCAGCGGTCATCCACAAGCCGGCGGCGGTGGTCAGGCCTTTGACGTGCCCCTCTTCATCATCCTTGCCCTTGATGATCGTACCGGCGCCCAAGAATCCGATCCCCGCAATCACCCCTTGCACCACCCGGCTCATGGCGTCCGCCTGGTTGCCGGACATTTGCGGCACCATCACAAACAAGGCAGCGCCCAGCGCCACCAGCATATGGGTGCGCACCCCGGCGGCCTTGCCCTTGCTCTCTCGCTCAAAGCCGAGAATGCCGCCCAGGATCGCGGCGATCAGCAGGCGCACGGTGATCTGGGTGAGCTGCTTGGCGTCGCCAATGTCGGCGAATTCAGCCTGCAGGGTTTGCCACACTTCATGCCACCACGCGTCCATGGATGCTGCCCTTTGTCATTATTGGTAATGGATGGACAGCAGCGACCGCCAGTCAGTTGCCTGGAACCCCCACACATCGCTGGGCCCTAACTTTACATCGCCCACAGATAAGGAGAACGGCATGCCCATTCGTATCGAAAACCAACTGTGCTACTTCATGCTTGATGACAACGGCCAGGAACAGAGCGTGCCAGCGACCCGGGTCAATATTGTTACCGACCTCGACAAGTCGATGTCCTACGTGGAGTTGGCCGCCGAGCGGATCTATATCACCGAGGCCGAGGCCGACGCCCTGACGGTGGCCGGTGCCCACGATGGGCGCCAGCATGTGAAGGCCGAAGAACCTGGTTCGCTGATTTAATTGATCTGTGTCAGCGCCCTTGAAATAACGCTGCACCCCTGGTGCCATGGGGTGCAGCACATTGTCGCAGCGGCCATTCACCGCCCCATCTGATCCTCTTTTTATCGCCATACCTGAGTCTGTTATGCAAACAGCGCCACGCGCATAGTTCATCCGCCTGATGGAGGCTGATGAGCGAACGACCATGAGCGAACACATCCCAACCGTGGAAATCTTTGAGCCCACACACCCAAAGAAGGTGAAGGCCAAATCCAGCGACAACCTGATTCATACCCGCAGTTTCACCGGCCTGTTCCGCACCTTGCGCGTGAGCGGTGCAGCCTTCCTGTTCCTGGCGTTTTTCGGCACGGTGTGGCTGAACTGGGACGGTCGGCAGGCCGTGCTGTGGGACTTGGCTGAAAGCAAATTCCATATCTTTGGCGCGACCTTCTGGCCGCAGGATTTCATCCTGTTGTCGGCGCTGTTGATCATCTGCGCCTTCGGCCTGTTTGCGATCACCGTGTTTGCCGGCCGCGTGTGGTGCGGCTACACCTGCCCGCAGAGCTCGTTTACCTGGCTGTTCATGTGGTGCGAAAAAGTCACCGAAGGCGAGCGCAACCAGCGTATCAAGCTGCAAGCGGCACCCTGGAGCCTGAACAAACTGGCGCGACGCTCGGCCAAGCACACCTTGTGGCTGGGCATCAGCGTGCTGACCGGCCTGACGTTTGTCGGCTATTTCACGCCGATCCGCCCCTTGGCGGCTGAACTGCTGACTTGGCAGATGGGCGGCGTCAGTTTGTTCTGGGTGCTGTTTTTTACCGGCGCCACCTACATCAATGCGGGCTGGCTGCGCGAAGCGGTGTGCATGCACATGTGCCCGTATGCGCGGTTCCAGAGCGTGATGTTCGACAAGGACACCCTGACCATTTCCTACGACGTGGCCCGTGGCGAAAACCGTGGCCCGCGCAAACGTGACGTCAAACCCGCCGACGTCGGCCTGGGTGACTGCATCGACTGCCAGCTGTGCGTACAGGTCTGCCCCACCGGGATCGACATCCGCGACGGCCTGCAAATGGAGTGCATCGGCTGCGCAGCGTGCATCGACGCCTGCGATTCAATCATGGACAAAATGGGCTACCCGCGTGGCCTGGTGAGCTACACCAGCGAACATCAACTGCAAGGCGGCAAGACGCACCTGCTAAGGCCGCGCCTGATCGGCTACAGTGCCGTGCTGCTGGTGATGATCGCTGCGCTGGTAGTGGCGCTGGTGGAACGGCCGATGGTGTCGCTGGATGTGACCAAGGACCGTGGCATGTTCCGTGAAAACGCCCAGGGTCTGATCGAAAACATCTACAGCCTCAAGGTGATCAACAAGACCCAGCAACGCCAGGACTATCGCCTGGAACTGGTGGACGCCGACGGCTTCCAGTTGCAAGGCAAGACCGAGATCAGCCTGGCGCCGGGGGAAATCAGCGATGTGCCGGTGTCGGTGGCATTGTTGGCGGATAAACCGGCGAGCAGTTCGCAGACCTTGCGTTTCAAAGTCTCGGACGTGGATGAGCCAGGGATCTACAGCATTGCCGACAGCCGCTTTGTGGCGCCGTTGAACCGATAAAAACATTCACACTGACTGAGCCCCCATGAAACGCTACGAAAAATTCGCCGACGACATTGCAGAACTGATCCGCTCCGGCGTCCTCGGCCCCGGCCAGCGGGTGCCGTCGGTGCGCTATGCCAGCCAGACCTACGGCGTCAGCCCGTCCACGGTATTCCAGGCCTACTACCTGCTGGAGCGCCGTGGCCTGATTCGCGCGCGGCCGCGTTCGGGTTACTTCGTCAACACCCATGCGCCCAGTCCGTTTTCCGAGCCGGTGGTGAGCGAGCAGGTGCACGAGTCCACCGAAGTGGACGTGAGCGAACTGGTGTTCTCGGTACTCGACTCGATCAAAGACCCGAACACCGTACCCTTCGGCTCGGCATTCCCCAGCCCCATGCTGTTCCCGCTACCACGCCTGGCCCGCTCCCTGGCCAGCGCCAGCCGCGAAATGGACCCGCGCCTGGTGGTCACCGACATGTCGCCGGGCAACCCGCAACTGCGTCGCCAGATCGCCCTGCGCTACATGGTCGGTGGCCTGATGCTGCCCATGGAAGAACTGCTGATCACCAACGGCGCCTTGGAGGCCTTGAACCTGTGCCTGCAAGCCGTCACCGAACCGGGTGACCTGGTGGCCATCGAAGCCCCGGCGTTCTACGCCTGCCTGCAAGTGCTGGAGCGCTTGAAACTCAAGGCCGTGGAAATCCCCGTGCACCCGCGCGACGGCATCGACCTCAACGCCCTCGCGCAAACCCTGGAGCGCTACCCGATCAAGGCCTGCTGGACCATGACCAGCTTCCAGAACCCCATGGGCGCGACCCTGCCGGAAGCCAAGAAACAGGCCCTGGTCGAACTGCTACGCGGCCATCAGGTGCCGCTGATCGAAGACGATGTGTACGCCGAGCTGTATTACGGCCAACAGGCGCCGAAACCCGCCAAGGCCTTCGATACCGAAGGCCTGGTGATGCATTGCGGCTCCTTCGCCAAAAGCCTGGCCCCCGGCTATCGCGTGGGTTGGGTGGCGGCCGGACGTTTTGCGCAGAAGGTTGAACGCCTGAAGCTGATGACCTCGCTCTGCCCGTCAATGCCGGCCCAGGCGGCGATTGCCGATTACTTGCAGCACGGCGGCTATGACCGGCACCTGCGCAAATTGCGCTACGCCCTGGAGGAGCAGCAAAGCGCCATGCTGGCCGCTATCGCCCGCTATTTCCCGGCGCAGACGCGGGTCAGCCAACCCGCCGGTGGGTATTTCCTGTGGCTGGAACTGCCGGAGCAGACGGATTCGTTGAAGTTGTTCCAGATGGCGTTGGCGCAAGGCATCAGCATCGCGCCGGGACCGATCTTCTCGGCCACCCAGCGCTTTCGGAACTGCATTCGCTTGAACTACGGCAGCCCGTGGACCGAGGCGTCGGAAAAAGCCATGGATACATTGGGGCGCATTGTTCGGTCGTTTTGAGCCGGAACCCCACGCCACCAGGCGCCACATAAAAAAGCGCATGTATCACGCCTGGACATGCGCCTTGCCGAATTCCGCCTGGAGGTTCTCATGCACATGCCCGCCGTCTCTATTCCTGCACAGCTACCTGTTCCACCCCACTACATGCGTGCAGCCGAACAACAACAAGTGCGCGAGATGACAGGCCCCATGGGCCGCCCCGCTGGCGATCATCGATCGGCAGACAGGATCATCGAGCAAAGCCCTGTTCTGCAGCACTTCCTCGATAACCGCGATCATGACCACTTACTGGATGAGCTAAAGATGCAGGTCGGTGACTGGACCACCGCCAACCCGGAACCGGACGCCAGGGCCAATGCGGCCTACGACCTGGACAAGGTGTTACGTTTCCTGGACAACCTGGACGACCGCCACTTGAATGCCAGCCATAGCCGTAACGGACAGGTCGACGGGGTCGTCAGTGATGGCTACAGCACCCTCGATAATTCGGAAGCCAGCCTGCTCCAGGCATTTTCCCGCAAAGGCTACGACGTGCTGCGCCATCTACGGACCTGAAAAGCGGGTGCTTAACGCCCACCGCCCAGATCGAGGAACGTCCCGGTCGCGTACGAAGCCTTATCCGACAGCAGCCAGATAATCGCCTCTGCCACCTCATCCGGGCGCCCGCCACGGGCCATGGGAATACCGGATTCGAGCTTACTGACGCGATCCGGATCGCCACTCAAGGCATGGAAGTCAGTGAAAATATAGCCAGGGCGCACCGCATTGACGCGAATGCCTTCACCCGCTACCTCCTTCGACAACCCGATGGTGAAGGTGTCGAGTGCGCCTTTGGACGCGGCATAGTCGACATACTCACCCGGCGACCCCAGGCGCGCGGCCACTGACGACACATTGACGATACTACCGCCCTGCCCGCCATGCTTGGGCGACATACGCAGCACCGCATGCTTGGCACACAGGATCGGGCCGAGCACGTTGGTCTTGATGATTTTCAGGATGCGGAACTCGGACATCTCGTCAACGCGGGACTTGTGCCCCACCGTGCCCGCATTGTTGACCAGTGCGGTGACACGGCCCAGTTTGGCGTCCACCCGGTGGAACAGCGCGATCACTTCGTCCTCGATACTCACATCCGCCCGCACGGCAATGGCCTGGGCGCCCAGTGCACGCACCTGTTCGAGCACACGGTGGGCCGCCTCTTCGTCGGACTGATAGTTGATGCAGATGCGATAGCCCTGGCGAGCAGCCAGCAAGGCCGTCTCGGCGCCAATCCCACGACTGCCCCCGGTGATGATGACGACTTTGTCCATGCGTGCGGTCTCCTGATTCAACCTGATGTTTAGGGTTGGATCCAAGAATACCTGTCACGCACGGCTTTTGTCAGGCGCAACGGCCTCTTCGGCGCGTTGGATATCCGCCATGAAGCCCTCCGCCGGCAACGGGTGGCCCAGCAGGTAACCCTGGAGGGAATTGCAGCCCAACCGCGTCAGGAAATTCTGCTGCATATCCGTCTCGACACCCTCGGCAACAATCCGTAATCCCAAGGCCTGGCCAAGGGCGACGATGGCCGAGACGATGGCTGCGTCGTCGCTGTCGTGTTCCAGATCGCGCACAAAGCCCCGGTCAATCTTCAGCTCGTTGGCCGGCAGGCGCTTGAGGTACATCAGGCTGGAGTAGCCGGTGCCGAAGTCGTCGATGGACAAGTCGACGCCCATGTCCGACAGCTGCTGCAACACCGTCATGCTCGCGTCGGCGTCGCTCATGGCCGTGGTTTCGGTGATTTCCAGGGTCAGGCTGTTGGCCGGCAACTGGTGCCGCTCCAGCGCCGCCGCCACACTCTTGACCAGCCCGGCGTGGCAGAACTGCAAGGCCGACAGGTTTACCGCAATGCGCCAATCTTCGTAGCCCTGAACGTACCACAGGCTCATCTGGCGGCAGGCTTCGTTGAGTACCCATTCGCCGATGGGAATGATCAACCCGGTTTTTTCCGCCAGTTCGATAAACGTCGCCGGCAGCAGCAACCCCTGTTGTGGGTGCTCCCAACGCAGCAGGGCTTCGGCACCGACCGGAATACCGCTGACCGCGTCGAACTTGGGTTGGTAGTAGAGCCGGAATTGCTCCTGCTCCACAGCATTGCGCAAGTCTTGCAGCAGCTGCAATTGCTTGCGCGCGTTGGTGTTCATCGACACATCAAAGAAGCTGTAGCCGTTCTTGCCCATGCCCTTGGCGTGGTACATCGCGGCGTCGGCGTTCATCAACAGTTCCTGAGGGTTGTTGCCATTCCCCGGGAACATTGCAATGCCGACACTGGCAGAGATCTTCAGCTCATGCTCGGCCACCTGGAAGGCGCGGTTGATCAGGATCACCTGGCGTTCGGCAAGGCCCAGGGCATCGTCCGGCTGGGTCAGTTGCACCAGCAACACAAACTCGTCGCCGCCGATGCGCGCCAAGGTGTCCTGGCTGCGCAAGTCTTCGCGCAGACGCAGGCCGACTTCGCGCAGCAACTGGTCACCCATATGGTGACCAAACGCATCGTTGACGGGCTTGAAGCCATCGAGGTCGATAAACATCAGCGCGAAGCAACCGCCCTGCTCTTTTACGGCCTGCATGGCTTGCTGAATGCGGTCCGCAAGCAACGTACGGTTGGGCAGGCCGGTGAGCATGTCGTGCAGGGCCAGATGGGTCAGTTCCTGGTTGGCTTGGGTGAGGGAATCGGCCAGAACCGCCGTACGCGCTTCCAGGCGTGCATCGAGCAACGAGGTGAGCAAGGCGATGGCCAATACCGCCAGGGTCGTGACCAATACCAGATTATCCAGGCCCTTGCCGCTCAAGCCGCTCAGTGCAGCGCCGCAGAAACTCTCATCGGCAAAACGTGCGGCGGCCATGCCGGTGTAATGCATGCCGACGATGGCAAAGCCCATCACCACCGCTGCGCCCCCCCGTAAAAGGCGCACGTACGGTGTGTTACGGCGCAGATTGTGGGCGATCCACAGCGCAGCGCCAGACGCGACCACCGCGATCAGCAGCGACGCGCCAAACAAGGTGGGGTCATAGTCGATGCCTGGGGTCATACGCATGGCGGCCATGCCGGTGTAATGCATGCACGCGATGCCAGTGCCCATGACCAGCGCGCCAAACCCCAGTTGCCAGGCGGGCAAACGCGGCTGGCTGATCAGCCACAAGGCAAAGCCGCTGGACAACACCGCGATCAACAACGACAGCGCCGTGATACCCAGATCGAAGCCCAGGGCAAACGGCAAGCGCAGCGCCAGCATGCCGATGAAGTGCATCGACCACACCCCCACGCCCATCGCCATGGCGCCGCCGGCGATCCACAAATAAACGGCACGGCCTTTGGCGGTAGCGATGCGACCGGAAAGGTCCAAAGCGGTGTAGGAAGCGAGGATCGCGACAAACAGCGAGATCACGACCAGCGAGGGTGAATAACTACCGATGAGCATGGGACTTCTCGTGCGCAGCGGGCGTGAGAAGCCCGTGCCAGGTGGCAAAGCGGGCGATTGTAGCGAGAATAATTCTTGAGCAGTTGATTAATTATCAGAGGGCCATCAGTGGCATTTTGACGTCAATCAACTGGCTGCAAACCCCGCCAAAATCAGTCCTTCTCGGCAATCGGTGTCTGCCCGTCCCAACCACCGCCCAATGCCGCGATCAATTGCACACTGGCCACCAGGCGCGTCTGCAGAAGGGTCAACACCGTGCGCTCGTTGCTCAGTGCGGTCGCTTGCGTGGTGACCACATCCAGGTAGGCGATCAGACCCGCCTTGTATTGGTTCTGGGTCAGGCGCAACGACTCACGGGCGGCGTCGAGTGCTTCATTGCTGACCACCGCCTCGTCTTCCAGCACCTTGAGTTGCACCATGTAGTTTTCCACTTCACGGAACCCATCTAGCACGGTCTGGCGGTATTTGGCGACGGTCTCGTCGTAGCTGGCCACGGTGCGGTCGACTTCCGCCGAACGCTGGCCGCCGTCAAACAGCGTCATGGCCAGTTTCGGCCCCACCGACCAGAAGCGGTTCGGCAGGCTGATCCAGTCGGCATAGGTGCTGCTGGAGTAACCACCGGCCAGGCTCAGGCTCAGGTCCGGGTAGTAGGCGGCCTTGGCCACGCCGATATTGGCGTTGGCGGCGATCACTGAGCGTTCGGCCGAGGCGATGTCCGGGCGGCGCTCCAGCAGTTGCGACGGCAGGCTCACGGGAATCTGCGGCAGCGCCGGGATGTCCTTACTCACCGCCAGGTTGAAGTTGGCCGGTGCCTCGCCGATCAACACGGCAATCGCGTTTTCCAGTTGGGCGCGCTGCCAGATCAGGTCGATCAGGCTGGCCTGGGTGGTCTTGAGCTGGGTTTGTGCCTGGGCTACCGCGTCCTTGCCGGAAACCCCGGCGCGGTACTGGTTTTCGGTCATTTGCAGGGAACGTTGATAGGTTTCCAGCGTGGCTTGCAGCAAGCGCGTCTGTTCATCCATGACGCGCAGTTGGAGGTAGCTTTGCACCAGTTCGGACTGCTGGCTCAGACGCATCGCCGCAAGGTCCGCCGAGCTGGCTTCGGCGCTGGCTTCATTGGCTTCCAGGCCACGGCGCAATTTGCCCCAGATATCCGCTTCCCAGCTCACGCCCAACTGGGCATTGAGAGTGTCGCGGATACCGCTGCTGGAACTGCTCAGGCTTGCGTTGCTGCTGCCGGTGCCCTGGCTGGCGCGGGTTTTCCCAGCGCTCAGGTCAACGGTGGGGTAAAACGCGCCACGGGAGCTGCGCACCAGCGCCTGGGCCTGGCGAAAGCGCGCTTCGGCCTGGGCCACGGTTTGGTTGGACGTGTTCAGGCGCACCACCAAGTCATTGAGCTGGCGGTCGCCGTACAGTTCCCACCAGGCGCCACGGGCCAGGGAATCACTGGGGGTGGCCTGGCGCCAGCCCTGGGCTTCCTTGAATTGCGCCGGTTCGATGACTTCAGGGCGCTTGTAGTCGGGGCCGACGGCGCAGGCGCTGAGCAGCACGCCGCACAGCACCAGGCTCGCCACACGGGAGCCGCGGAACAGGGCCAGTCGGGCAAAGGTTGAATCGGTCATAGCGCAGTGTCCAGGGCAGCATCGGTACGCACGCCGCGCCATTTGTTGAAGCGATGGCGCGCGCGGTCGAGATAGAGGTAGACCACCGGGGTGGTGTAAAGGGTCAGGACCTGGCTGAACACCAGGCCGCCGATAATCGTCAGGCCCAAGGGACGGCGCATTTCCGCACCATCGCCCGCGCCCAGCAGTAACGGCAAGGCGCCGAGGATGGCGGCCAGGGTGGTCATCAGGATCGGGCGCAAACGCAACAGGCAGGCGCTGCGGATCGATTCCAACGGGCCCAGGCCATCGTGGCGTTCCAGCTGCAAAGCCAGGTCGATCATCAGGATCGCGTTTTTCTTCACCACGCCGATCAGCAGGAACAGGCCCAGCAAGGAGATCAAGCTGAACTCGCCCCCGGTCAGGTAGATCGCAAGCATCGCGCCGACACCGGCCGACGGCAACGTCGAGAGGATGGTCAGCGGGTGAATGTAGCTCTCATACAGAATGCCCAGCACCAGGTAAACCGCCACCAGCGCGCCGAGGATCATGAACGGCTGGCCCTTCTGCGTGGCGGCGAAGGCATCCGCGGTGCCGGCCATCTTGGCGATCACGTCTTCCGGCAGGCCAACCTTGGCAATCGCCCGTTCGATGGCGGCCGTGCCCTGCTCCACCGTCACGCCGGGCGCCATGTCGAAGGCGATGTTTTCCGAGGCGAACTGGCCTTCGTGGCTGACGCGGTCGTCGGCCAGGCTGTTCTCATAATGGGCAATGGTCGACAGCGGCACCCGCGCGCCCGTGGAGGTGATCACCTGCATCTGGTTGAGGGTGATCGGGTCCTGGGCGTATTTGGGATTGACCTCCATCACCACCTGATACTGGTTGAGGCTGTCGTAGATGGTGGAAATCTGCCGCTGGCTGTAGGCGTTGTTGAGCACCGCCGTGACCATGTCCATGTCGATGCCCAGGCGCTTGGCCTGGTCGCGGTCGACAATCAGCGTGACCTGCGCCGCGCCCCGCCCTTCGCGGGCGTCGATAGCGGTGAGTTGCGGCAGCTCGCGCAAGGCCGCCACTACTTTCGGGTACCACAGGCGCAAGGCCGCCAGGTCGCCGCTTTGCAGGATGTAGGAATACTGCGCGCTGGTCTGGTCGCGGCTACCGCCGAATTGCAGGTCCTGGTCAGCCATCAGGAACAACCGCCCGCCGGGCACCAGCGGCACGTCCTTGCGCAGGCGCTCGATCACCGCCTGGGCGGAAACCTTGCGCTCGCTGATGGGTTTAAGGCGCACCAGCATCACCGCATTGTTGGTGCCGTTGTTGCCGCCGATAAAGCCGGCCACGCTGAGTACCGCAGGGTCCTTGAGTACTGCCTTGCGGAAGGTTTCCATTTTCGGTTGCATCACGCTGAACGACAGGCCGTCATCGCCGCGCACAAAACCGATCAACTGGCCAGTGTCCTGCTGGGGCATGAAGGTCTTCGGCACCACCACGTACAGCGCGACGTTCATGCCGATGGTCAGCAACAGGCTGAGCAAAGTCAGGCGCCGATGGCGCAATACCCAGTCCAGGCTGGTGGCGTAGCCGGCGACCATGCGGTCGTTGACCTTCTGGCTCCAGCGCTGCAACCCGGTCATCTCGCCCTTCACATGCGGCTTGAGCCAGCGCGCACAGAGCATCGGGGTCAGGGTCAGCGAAACGATCAGCGACACAATGATCGCCGCCGACAAGGTGATGGAAAACTCGCGGAACAGGTTGGTGACGATCCCGCCCATGAACAGGATCGACAGGAACACCGCCACCAGCGACACGTTCATCGACAGCAAGGTAAAACCGACTTCCTTGGCCCCCAGGTACGCCGCCTTCATCGGCGGCACGCCTTCGTCGATATGCCGGGAAATGTTCTCCAGCACCACGATGGCATCGTCCACCACCAGGCCGGTGGCCAGGATCAACGCCATCAACGAGAAGTTGTTCAGCGAGAACCCATACAGGTACATCACCGCAAAGGTGCCCACCAGCGACACCGGCACCGCCAGCGTAGGAATGAGTGAAGCGCGGAAGTTACCCAAGAACAGGTACACCACCAGGATCACCAGGCCCACGGCAATCAGCAAGGTCATCTCGGCTTCATGCAAGGTTGCGGTGATCACCGGCGAGCGGTCCATGGCCAGGCTCAGCTTGACGCTGGACGGCAGCACCGCCTGCAACGCCGGCAACTGCGCCTTGATTTGCCGGACCGTCTCGATGATGTTGGCGCCAGACTGGCGGTTGATCACCAGCAGCACCGCCGGTTCGTTGTTGAAGAAACCGCTGTTGTAGCGGTCTTCCACGCCGTCACTGATCTTGGCCACATCGCCCAGGCGCAGGGCCGCGCCGTTCTGGTAGCGGATCAGCAGCGGCTCGTAGTCCTTGGCTTTTTCCAACTGGTCGTTGGCCTGGATCTGCCAGTTGCGCTGGCTGTCTTCCAGGGAACCCTTGGGCCGACGCTGGTTGGCGTTGGCGATGGTGTTGCGCACATCGTCGAGGGCCACGCCGTACTGGTCAAGGGCCTTGGGTTCCAGTTCGATGCGCACGGCGGGCAAGGAACTGCCGCCGATCTGCACTTCACCGACGCCGGGCACCTGGGACAGGCTCTGCGACAGGATGGTCGAGGCCAGGTCGTACAGCTGGCCCTTCTGCAACACGTCCGAGGTCAGCGACAGCACCATGATCGGCGCTTGGGACGGGTTGATCTTCTTGTAGGTCGGCATGCTGCGCATGCCACTGGGCAGCAGGTTGCGCGAGGCATTGATCGCCGCCTGCACTTCCCGCGCCGCGCCGTTGATATCGCGGTCGGAGTCAAACGCCAGGATCACCCGCGTAGAGCCCTGGCTCGACGAACTGCTCATGGTGGTGATGCCGGCAATCGCGCCGAACGAGCGCTCCAGCGGCGTCGCCACCGTGGATGCCATCACCTCGGGGCTGGCGCCGGGCAAGCTGGCCGACACCACGATCACCGGGAAGTCGATCTGCGGCAGCGGCGACACCGGCAGCAGGTTGAAACTCACGCCGCCCAGCAACAGGATCGCCAGGCTCAGCAGCATGGTCGCGACTGGCCGACGGATGAAAGGTCCGGACAGGTTCATGACTCAACCGGCTCCAGGCTTTGCGGCTCTTTGCGCCAGCGACGGCCCAGGCGATCGAAGTACAGGTAGATGACCGGCGTGGTGAACAGGGTCAACACCTGGCTCACCAGCAGGCCACCGACCATCACCAGGCCCAAGGGTTGGCGCAGTTCCGCGCCGGAACCGGTGGCCAGCATCAAGGGCACCGCGCCGAACAGTGCGGCCAGGGTGGTCATCAGGATCGGTCGGAAGCGCAGCAACGCTGCCTGGTAGATCGCGGTCTGAGGGTCGAGGCCCTGGTTGCGTTCGGCGTCGAGGGCGAAGTCGATCATCATGATCGCGTTCTTCTTGACGATACCGATCAACAAGATGATGCCGATGATCGCGATCATGCCCAGGTCATTGCCGCTGAGCAGCAACGCCAACAACGCTCCGACCGCCGCCGACGGCAAGGTCGAGAGAATGGTGATCGGGTGGATATAGCTCTCGTAGAGCACACCCAGCACGATATACATGGTGACCACCGCCGCCAGGATCAGCAGCAAGGTACTCGACAGCGAGGCTTCGAAGGCCTGGGCCGCACCCTGGAACTGAGTCTGCACGCCCACCGGCATGCCGATGTCTTTCTGGGTCTGGTTGATCAGCTCCACACCTTTGCCCAGCGCCACGCCGGGGGCCAGGTTGAACGACATCATCACCGCCGGGAACTGGCCGATGTGCGCAATCGCCAATTGCGCCTGGCGCTGCTCCACACGGGCCAGGCTGGACAAGCGCACCTGGCCGCCGTCGGTGGTTTTCACGTGGATCTGGTTCAGCGCATCCGGGCCGAGGGTTTCGCCGGACTGGGCCTGTAATACCACGCGGTACTGGCTGGCCTGGGTGTAGATCGTGGAGATCTGCCGCTGGCCGAAGGCGTCATACAGTGCATCAGTGATGGTCGACACACTGACGCCCAGGCGCGACGCCGCGTCGCGGTCGATCACCAGGTACACCTGCAGGCCCTTGTCCTGCAGGTCGCTGGCGACATCGGTGAGTTCGGGCAATTGGCTCAACGCGTGGACCAGTTTGTCGCTCCACAGCGCCAGCAACTCGGCATCCGGCGACGACATGCTGAACTGGTACTGGGTACGGCTCACGCGGTCTTCGATGGTCAGGTCCTGCACCGGCTGCATAAACAGGCGGATCCCCACCAGCTTATCGATTTCCGGCTGCAAACGCGTGATCACCTGGGCCGCGCTCAAGTCACGCTGGCCGTGGGCCTTGAGGTTGATCAGCAAACGCCCGCTGTTGAGGGTGGCGTTGTCGCCGTCCACACCAATATAGGAAGACAGGCTTTCCACCGCCGGGTCGGCCAGGATGATCTTGGCCAGTTCCTGCTGGCGCTGGCTCATGGCCGCGAAGGAGATCGACTGCGGCGCTTCGGAAATGCCCTGGATCACACCGGTGTCCTGCACCGGGAAGAAGCCCTTGGGCACGATCAGGTACAGGAACACCGTGAGGCCCAAGGTAGCGATGGCCACCAGCAGGGTCAGCGGCTGATGCTTGAGTACCCACTGCAACATGCTGCCGTAACGCGCGATCAACCAATCGATCCAGGCGCCGCTGGCCTTGTAAAAGCGGCTTTGTTCCTCTTCCTTCGGCTCACGCTTGAGCAAACGCGCGCACATCATGGGCGTGAGGGTCAGGGACACCACCAGGGAAATCAGGATCGCCACCGCCAGGGTGATGGCGAACTCTCGGAACAGGCGCCCGACCACGTCGGCCATGAACAGCAGCGGAATCAGTACCGCGATCAGCGACAGCGTCAGGGAAATCAGGGTGAAGCCGATCTGCTTGGCGCCCTTGAGCGCGGCGGCCAGCGGGGTCTCGCCTTCTTCGATGTAACGGGAAATGTTCTCCAGCATCACGATGGCATCGTCCACCACAAAACCAGTGGCGATGGTCAGGGCCATCAGCGTCAGGTTGTTGATGGAGAACCCCGCCAGGTACATCACGCCAAAGGTGCCCACCAGGGACAGTGGCACGGCGATGGACGGAATGATCGTGGCGCTGACCCGGCGCAGGAACAGGAACGTCACCATCACCACCAGGGCAATGGCGATGAGCAATTCGTGCTGCACGTCCTTGACCGAGGCACGGATGGTCTGGGTGCGGTCAGTGAGTACCGTTACGTCGAGGCCGGCTGGCAGGTTGTCGGTGATGCTTGGCAGCAATGCCTTGATGCGATCCACCACCTCGATCACGTTGGCGCCTGGCTGACGCTGGATGTTCAGCAGCACGGCCTGGTTTTCATTGGCCCAGGCGGCGAGGCGTTCGTTTTCGGCGCCGTCGACGATCTGGGCCACGTCTTTGAGGCGCAGCGGAGCGCCATTGTTGTAGGCCAGGATCAGTTCGGCATATTGCTGGGGCGAGACCAACTGGTCGTTGGCGTCGAGCATCGACACGCGGGTGGGGCCGTCAAAGTTGCCCTTGGGCTGGTTGACGTTGGACGCGGCGATCAGGGTGCGCACGTCGGACAGGTTCAAACCATTGGCCGCCAGGGCCTCGGGGTTGACCTTGATGCGCACGGCCTGGCGCTGGCCACCGGCGATGCTGACCATGCCGACACCGCTGATCTGCGCGATTTTCTGCGCCATGCGCGTGTCGACCAGGTCATTGAGCTTGGGCAGCAGCATGGTCTTTGAGGTGATTGCCAGGGTCAGCACCGGGGTATCCGCCGGGTTGACCTTGTTGTACACCGGCGGCGCCGGCAGGTCCTTGGGCAACAGGTTGGTCGCGGCGTTGATCGCGGCCTGCACCTGCTGCTCGGCGACATCCATATTGATGTCGAGGTTGAAACGCAGGGTCAACACGGACGCACCGCCGGAACTGGTGGAGGCCATCTGCGTAAGGCCGGGCATTTGACCGAATTGGCGCTCCAGCGGCGCGGTGACCGCACTGGTCATTACATCCGGGCTGGCGCCGGGGTACAGGGTCATCACGCGGATGGTCGGGTAATCCACCTGGGGCAACGCCGACACCGGCAACAGGCGATAAGCGATGATGCCGGCCAACACAATGGCCAGCATGCTCAGCGTGGTGGCGACCGGGCGAAGGATAAACAGCCGCGACAGGTTCATGAACCGACCTTTTGCGCCTTGCCGGCGGTGGTGCCGGTCTCCCCTTTCGCCGCAGGCTTGCCTTGCAGGTGTTCAGTCGGCGTGGTCGGCACTTCACTGCTATCGTTGACCACTTCGATTTCGCTGCCGTCCTTCAAGCGGTCGGTGCCTTCCAGTACCACGCGGTCGCCGGCCTTGAGGCCTTCCTTGATCACGGTGTTGTCGCCGTCGGTATCACCGACCACCAGCGGCTGCACCTTGACCTTCTTGTCGCCGTCGAGCACGTAGACGAAAGTACCGGTGTTGCCGAACTGGATCGCCGCCGACGGCGCCAGCACCACGTTATGCAGGGTGTCGGCCAGCAGGTGCACATTGACGAACTGGTTGGGGAACAGCGCCTGGTCCTTGTTATCGAAACGCGCCTTGAATTTCAGGGTGCCGGTGGTGACGTCGATCTGGTTGTCCAGGCTCTGCAACATGCCGACGGCCTGTTGCTTCACATCGCCACGGTCCCACGCTTCCACGGGCAGTTTGTTGCCGGCGTGGTAGCGGGTGAGTACGGTTTCCAGGGTATTTTCCGGCAGGGTGAAGGCCACGCTGATCGGCTGGGTCTGAGTGATCACGGCCAGGAACGTGGTGTCATTGGCCGCCACCAGGTTGCCCACGTCCACCTGACGCAGGCCGACACGGCCGCTGATCGGCGCGCGGATCTTGGTGAATTCGAGGTTGAGCTTGGCGTCATCGACCGCGCCCTGGTTGGTCTTGACCGTGCCCTGGTATTGCAGGACCAGCGCTTCGGCGGTGTCCAGGGTCTGCTTGGCGATACTGTCCTGGGCGTACAGGTCGCGGTAACGCTGCACGTCGACCTGGGCATTTTTAAGCTGGGCCTGGTTCTGCATCAACGTGCCCTGCGCCTGGAGCAAGGCGTTCTGGTAGCTGCGTGGGTCGATTTCTGCGAGCAGGTCGCCAGCCTTGACCATCTGGCCTTCTTCGAAGGCGATCTTCACCAACTCGCCGCCCACCCGGCTGCGCACATTGATGGTGTTGAGCGCGGTCACCGTGCCCAGCGCCTTGTAGTACACCGGGAACTCACCCAGCACCGCAGGCGCCACACGCACCGGCACCGGGCCGGTGTAGCCACCAAAGCCTGGGCGCATCATCCCCGACTTGCCGGCGCGTCCGGCGGGCGCCTGCGCAGCGGCATCCTTGTGGCTGCCAGGCCAGAATTTCCAGCACAAACCGGCGACAACCACCAGCACAAGCAGGGCGAACAGCCAGCGGCGGGACTTACGGGGGGAGGATTGCATGGAGTGATCAACCATTGGGCGCGAGAGCTTCTTCTTTGGGAGGCTGAAAGATAAGCACTGGGGCGCATTTAGAAAAGCGCCTTTACCGGCTATTTACCTTAGGCTTACAACTTTTAACTTCTGACCTTAGTTCATCGGCCGTTTCGCTAAGCATCTGAACCACAAATAAAAACGGCCTGGACTAGGCCAGGCCGCAATCATGCATCAAGCGTGTTACTGCAAAACGACAGTAACGTACCGAAACAGTTACTTCAAAACAGCCAGGGCTGCTTCGTAGTTCGGCTCTTGGCCGATTTCTGGCACCAGTTCGCTGTGCAGCACGTTGTTGTTCTCGTCCAGCACCACTACGGCGCGGGCGGTCAGGCCTTGCAGAGGGCCGTCGGCGAGGGAAACGCCGTAGTCCACTGCGAAGTCGGCGTTGCGAAAGTCCGACAGGCTCAGCACGTTGTCCAGGCCTTCGGTGCCGCAGAAACGCTTCTGGGCAAACGGCAGGTCAGAGGAGATGCACAGCACCACGGTGTTGCTCAGGTCGTTGGCCTGGGCGTTGAACTTGCGTACCGAAGTGGCGCAGGTCGGGGTGTCAACGCTTGGGAAGATGTTCAGAACCTTGCGCTTGCCAGCGAAAGTTTCCAGGGACGCTTCCGACAGGTCGACAGCAACAAGGCTGAACTCAGGAGCGGTGGAACCGGTTTTCGGCAATTCGCCTTCAACCTGGACAGGGTTACCACGAAGGGTGACTTGAGCCATGAACGGAATCCTTATGCTGATTTGGGTTTAACGAATTCGAGAGGCCGAAGTTAACCACAAAGTACGTTGGCTACCTACCGCCAAACATAAATTGTCATGCCGTAGGTTATGGTTTAATTGCGCGCTTTGCGCCCTGCCCCTCAAGGAAAACGATGTCGATGAGTGCCCCTGCCACCAAAGTACTGGTCATTGGATACGTCTGGCCGGAACCCCGTTCCTCGGCCGCAGGCGGGCATATGATGCAAATCCTTGAGAGTTTTCTTACGCAAGGTTGGGACATCACCTTCAGCAGCCCCGCCACTATTGGCGAACACAAGGCCGACTTGCCTGCGCTGGGCATCGCCGAATGCGCCATCGAACTCAATAACAGCAGTTTCGACGACTTTATCCGCGAACTGGCCCCGGACATCGTGCTGTTCGACCGATTCATGATGGAGGAACAGTTCGGCTGGCGCGTCGAGAAATGCTGCCCAAGCGCCCTGCGTGTGCTGGAAACCTCCGACCTTCAGAGCCTGCGCGACGCCCGTCACCAGCGGTTCAAGGATCACCTGAAGGCGCACCCCGACAGCGATGACTTCAGCGCGCTGTTTTCCCCGGCGCTGCAAGAAGAATTCCAGCTGATGGCCGACACCGACTTGGCCAAACGCGAAATCGCGGCGATCTACCGCTGCGATATCAGCCTGATGATCTCGGATGTGGAAATTCGCCTGCTCACCGAACAGTTCAAGGTGCCGGCCGCCCTGCTCCACTGGTGCCCACTGATGCTGGAGCCGCCGACCGAACCGTTCGCACCGTTTGAAGACCGCGCGCACTTCCTCAGCATCGGCAACTTCCGCCACGCGCCCAACTGGGATGCGGTGCTCTGGATGAAAAACAGCCTGTGGCCGTTGATCCGCCAGCAATTGCCGGGCGCGCAGCTGCATATCTACGGTGCCTACACGCCGCCCAAAGCCACCGCCTTGCACAACCCGGCTCAGGGCTTTCATGTGATGAACTGGGCCGAAGATGCCCTGCAAGTCATGACCGCCGCGCGTATCTGCCTGGCGCCCTTGCGCTTCGGCGCCGGCATCAAGGGCAAGCTGGCGGACGCGATGCTCTGCGGCACACCGAACATCACCACGCCCATCGGCGCCGAGGCCATGGGCGACGAGCAACCTTGGCCAGGCGTGATCGAACACAGCGCTCCGGCCCTGGCCGCGGCTGCGGTAGCGCTCTACCAGGACCGCAAACGCTGGACCCAAGCCCAGGAAAACGGCCGCCAACTGCTGGCCCGCCGCTATGCCCAGAACGTCCATGGCCCGGCGCTGGTGGCTTGCCTGGAACAGTGCCGCAGCACGCTAAATGCCCACCGACGCGATAACTTCACCGGCAGCATGCTGCGCCATCACGCGCATAAAAGTACGCAGTATATGTCCCAGTGGATCGAGGCGAAAAACCGCGTCGTATAAACACCGGAGCTGGCGAGGTGACGCGCGACGGGGCATTATCCTACGCAGCAACCACAATAAAGCGACGGCAGCATGACCCGAGCAACGCGTATCACCGACCCGTCCTACGAACTGATGGACGACCACAACGGCCTGTCCATCATCTATCGCCAGCACGGCTTTCCCTGCCCGCTGGTGCGCTGGCACTTCCACAAGGAGTACGAGCTGCATCTGATCGTCGCCAGTTCCGGCAAGGTGTTTATCGGCGACTACATCGGCAACTTCTACCCGGAAAGCCTGTTTCTCACTGGCCCCAACCTGCCCCACAACTGGATCAGCCAGGTGGAAGAAGACGAGGTGGTGCCCAAGCGCGACATGCTGGTGAACTTCACCGATGAGTTGTTCGAGCACGGCAGCCACATTTTTACCGAGTTAAAGAGCCTGGCGCCGTTGCTGGAGCGCGCTCAGTACGGCATCGAATTTCGCTGCAAAAAGACCATCGCCCAAGCCATGACTTTGATGCAGCGTATCGAAGACGCCCAGGGCATGGCGCGCCTGGGGCATTTCTTTATCCTGCTGGAGGTGCTGAGCGCGTGCGAGGACTACCAGCTACTGTCAGGAGTGACCACGCCACAACTGGCCGACGAGCACAGTATCGACCGCACCAACCGTGCAGTGGACTACATCTTTGCCCACTATGCGCGCGATTTGCCGCTGGAAGAGGTGGCGGATTACCTGGGGATGAAACCCACCTATTTTTCCAGGGTGTTCAAGCAGGCCACCGGGCGTACCTTCGTTGAATTCGTCAACCGCCTGCGCATCAGCAAGTCGTGCGAATTGCTCGCCGATGGCGAAAAACCCGTGACCGATGTGTGCTTCGAGTCGGGCTTCAACAATATTTCCAACTTCAATCGGCGCTTCCAGCAGCTCAAGGGCATGACCCCGTCGCACTACCGTCGGTTGGCAGTGCAGCGATTGACGGAGCAGAACCTGGCCTGACCACCCGTCGCTACTGTCAACTTTGACAGCTATACGCGCCACACCGAGGGGTGTGTGATTTCCTTACCCAGCTTTATGCTGCATAAGGAGCGCTCACTATGAAAAAACTCACGTCCTCCAACCTGCCCTGCCCTGTCTGCAAGCCCCATCGCCATGGGCCAAAGCCCCCCGTCATTGCCGACCCGCTGGACTCCCCCTTTGTCAGCGACGCAGTGCAGCCGATTCCAGGCGCTAAAATCGGTTTGAACATTCGACTGGTGCAGCCCTGGCTTACCGTACGTTTCAGCAAGTGGTTCAACTTCAATAAGGGCGACACGTTCAAGTTATTCATGGGCAGTTTCACTTACGCCATTGCCGCCGATGAAATCAGGCAAGAAGATTTGGATCCGGCTAAGAACTTTGTCACGCTGGTGATCCCAGAAGGATTGGTACCGAGGGGCTATATCTATCCGTGTTTTGGCCAAGTAAAGCGAGTGGGCAGCGACACCCTGAGCACCTCCCCTTATGAAACCTGGCTTGTCGAAACCGACCGCCCCGGCGGCGTCAGCACCAATCCCTATTATCACTCGCGGCTGATCATCCATTTACCGCCTGATCTGGTGGACGGTGTAATCGATCCCGAGCGGGCTGAGCAAGGCGTGGACTTGACAGTTGATCCTTATCCGAACATGGCGAAGGGGGACACTATTGAGACCTGGTGGAACGGGTTTAAGGTATTCCAGGAGATAGATCAGGACCACATCGACGGTATCAAGTCGATTGTCGTGCATGTGCCAGAGTCAACCATCATCGCCGGGGGCAGTGGCTGGGTGGTGATTTACTTCCGGATCTTCGACATCGTGTTCAACTATTCGGGGGAAGTGCCGCAGTGGTCGAAGCCTCTGAATGTAGAAGCGGACCTGGACCCGAACGCGCTCGAAAGGCCGCATTTGGTAGTCAACGGGAACTCTGTGACAGAAGTCAATGTAGACCTTGCGGGCGATGGCCCCTATAAAGGGGAGGTCTTCGTTCCCAAGCGCCTAGCCAACGGCACGACCACACCTGTCGGCACGCTGATCCACCTGACAGTCGTCGTCTTCGATGATGACGGCGGGAATACCGCCACCCCATTACCCGCGTTTCCCGCTCGAATCGGCCTGTCGGCCACCACTGACATTGACCCTAAATATATTGAAATGGCGGTCAATGGCCACCTCCAATTGCTCTACACACTGACCACCGCCACTGGAGGTCTCCTCGGAACCTCGCGACGCTTGAACGTCCCAGTTTCCGGCACGAAAAAGTCGATGTCTGCAATGACCATCGATAAAAACGAAGGTGGTTTTATTGACCCATCAACCCCCTACTTCCAGGCTCTTTTTCCGAAAAAAATCTCCCCCTATGACGCTGACTGGAGCGTGATCTTCCGCATGGAAGCCCTGGACTCGACAGGCAGGTTGGTCGAGTACGAAGAAGAATTGCTGGCTGGCGCGAAAGAGCCACCTCCGCCCCCGCGCACAGTGCTCCAGGAGCAGTTTTCGCGTTTCATCGGTCTGGGTTTGGTCCGCGTGTTCTACCTCATCAACGATGGCCGGATGCGGATCATGGGCTCAGGCATTCAGACGGTACGCAAGTCCGAGGTTCTGGAAGTGACCTTCGGCGCAGCCGTACGCTCGATGCCTGCACCGAAACTGCAATATGTAGACCTGTTCAACAATTTGGACATTGATAGCATTATTGGCACCACGCTCAACTTGACCTTGACCGAAACGCGTACGGCGCCCGGCGACATTTTTGAATGGTTTTTGAGAGGTTCTGCCAGCAACGGTTCCACCAGTGATGACATAAAACTGAACTCATCGACGGCAGGCAGGCAGGTCGTGCTTCCGGTAGACGCGAAATATGCCATTGCCAATAACGATGGGGAAATTCGTCTCAGCTACACACTGCAACCGGCGGATGGCAGCGCGAAACGTTTTTCCGATGTTTTGCTTATCACTGTAGGAAAAGCACTCACGCTGATACGACCGGAAGTCGCAGAAGCAACCCGCTACCCCGACCAACTGGCGGCAGTTGCCGCAACAGGGGGAGCGACCGTCGTGGCCAATATTGCGCAATTGCGGCCCACCGACCAAGTCGAGACCTGCTGGAGCGGAATCCCGGGAATTGGTACCTATTGCGAAACCCAGAATGGCAATACTTCGAAGGTCGTGTACACCGACATCGCCCCTGATGTAGTGGGTGCCAACATCCAGGAGAAGGGGCACTTTATCCAGGTGCAGTACACCGTAATCCAGGGCCTGCACAGAAGGCCATCGCCGGTGTTGAACCTGGAGTTGTTACCACCGCCATTCTCCAAACCCTATCTGGAAGGCCATGCATTGGATGCGGTGCTCGACCTCAGCACACTGAAGGGCACCGAACGCGCCCTTGTCGATCGCTGGTTCTTCATCCATCGCTTTCAGCGGGTGTGGTTCGAACTGTTCGGCACCTACGCAGACGACAAACAGTTCTACCATGCCTTCGACTATGGAGACCTGGTAGGGCTGGACGGCGAGCAGAACGGCCGTCATCCACTGGCGCCCATTGCAGAAATACGCAAGCTCAAGGACGGTACGCAATTGAGCATGCGCTGTGCCGTCACCTTCGACCAGAGCTCGGACCTGTCCAATGCCGCACGGTTTTTGCAACGCGACTACACCGTCAGCGCCTTGCCTGCGCAGTACCCGGTGCCCATCTTGGAAGAAGCAAGCGGTTCCGGCACGTTGGTGACATTGGCAGCGCAGGATGCACAAAACGGTGCAAATCTGCGGGTGAGCTATGGTCCGATGAGCACCACCGACAGGATCGATGTGGAAGTTCTAGGCAGCGCCGGCGCCGGCTCGGCTACGATCGGGCCGATTTATGGGGAAACCGATGGCACCGTCAATGTGCCCCTGCCCGCCGCATTGATTGCCGCCAATATCGGCAGTACCAGGACCCAATTCACGATCAGGTACACGGTAACCAAAGGTAAGGATACCCGGCCCTCTGTCTTGCTCACGGTGAATCTTGATCCGTTGTCTCAAGCCGAGCTGAAAAAAACCGTGCTGCAGATCGATGAAGCCACACCGGCCGGCATAATCGATTTGGACACGATCGGTAACGCCACAGCTCGGGCGGGGGTATGGCCATTCATTGCCCGGCACCAACCTGTATGGCTCAGGTTGTTCGGTACCGACCGCGACGGTAAGGCGTTCAACTTGACCCTGCTGGACGGTACGGTCAATGGCGAGGTAGACGCTGCCTGGATCAGCCAGCGTTATCACCTGGAAACAGTGTTGAGCAGTTACCTGCACAACCTTGGAAATGGCAGCCTGCTGACCCTGCAGTTGAAGGTGGCGCTCAACGGTATCAGGGATGAGTTGCGGGCGATTGAGTTCCCGCCAACGCGTTACACAATTAGAAGCGTGATGATCCACGACTGCACGTCGTTCACCGACAATTACGTGAATTACTGGCTCAGTGAGTGGCCTAATGCGGGCATCCGACGCGAACCCAATGGCAACTTCTTTTGGCAGGCAGGCCCCCTTACTGGCAATGGGGCCCGACTGTACAAAACCTTGACGCCTGCCACCGCAGGCTATTACCGGATCAGTTTCAGGTATCGGATCAACAAGTTTGCCACCATTGGCGCGCCAACGTTCCTTGAAATCCATCTGGGCACACTGAGAAGCACGCCTCAGGTCCCCGCGATCAATACCTGGCTGAATGTCGACATCCCGCTAGGCTACTTGCCCGGCAACCCGTTTGTCGCGTCGATAGCCTTCAGAAACCCAACCACCGGCGGGGTCTACGACCTGGATGATATTTGCATTATCCAGACCCCTTATCCGATTTGAGGCAAATGCAAAAAAACAGGGATCAGTACATGTACTGATCCCTGTGCACTCGCTTATTCATCTTACTAAGGCCAAACCTGGCGGGAAGATCAGGGCCTTACACAGGTTTGTAACGGCTCGCTGAATTCCAGACCCGAGGCGCAGGTAAAAGGGTATTGAGTCCATCGTTGATCGCGATCATTCCATACACAGCGGTAGTACCCACCGACCCTATCTTGACTTTTAAAATAGCCCGCCACTCGACAGGGCAGTTCATTGGTTTCGACTGGGGGAGTAGGTTCTGTTGTACAGGCACTGATCGAAACAGCAACGACCAAGCCCAATGCGATCTTATAAAGCGTGTTGTTTTTGAGGTTTACGCGAGAACAGTTCATAAACATCTCCTGGTTGGGTTGTGCCATACCATTAACCCTCCGCGACCTTTTAGCGTCTACTGTCAGAACTCACAGGTTGGCGCCCTCTCTGAGTGGTAGTGTCCGCCTTGCAAGCTCAGTGCAAAAAAGTATCAGCCGCAGTGTTCCCAAGGATTTGTCACAACGCCATTTGAAGGCTGTAATCAACGCACACTCTTCCAGCTGTCGTGGAAGACACAACAACAATAACTGTCCTTCCGTAGCCCCTGGGCGCGGAGATGGAGTGCGCGATGAAGTTCACAGCAAAAGCTCTAATTGCCTTTTCTTGCATGACCCTCAGCGCCGTCAGCCTTGGCGCGCAGACCCTGACCATTGCCACCGTCAACAACAGCGACATGATCCGCATGCAAAAGCTCTCGAAGACCTTCGAGGCCGAGCATCCGGAGATCAAGCTGAACTGGGTGGTGCTCGAAGAAAACGTGCTGCGCCAACGCCTGACCACCGATATCGCCACCCAGGGTGGGCAGTTTGACGTGTTGACCATCGGCATGTACGAAGCTGCACTGTGGGGTGCCAAGGGCTGGCTGGAGCCGATGAAGGATCTGCCGGCGTCCTACGACCTCGATGATGTGTTCCCTTCGGTGCGTGACGGTTTGTCCGTCAAGGGCTCGCTGTACGCCCTGCCGTTCTACGCTGAAAGCTCGATCACCTATTACCGCACCGACCTGTTCAAGGACGCCGGCCTGACCATGCCCGAGCACCCGACCTGGACCCAGATCGGCGAATTCGCCAGCAAACTCACCGACAAGACCAAAGAGCAATACGGCCTGTGCCTGCGGGGCAAAGCCGGTTGGGGTGAAAACATGGCGCTGATCACCACACTGGCCAACGGCTACGGTGCGCGCTGGTTCGATGAGAAGTGGCAGCCGGAATTCAACGGTCCAGAATGGAAAGACGCGCTTAACTTCTACGTCGACAACATGAAGAAATCCGGCCCACCGGGTGCTTCCAGCAACGGTTTCAACGAAAACCTGGCGCTGTTCAACAGCGGTAAGTGCGCGATCTGGGTCGACGCCAGCGTGGCCGGCTCGTTCGTCACCGACAAGACCCAGAGCAAAGTGGCTGACCATGTCGGCTTTACCTTTGCCCCGCACGAGAAGACCGATAAGGGTACTTCGTGGCTGTACTCCTGGAGCCTGGCGATCCCGACCAGTTCCAAGGCCAAGGACGCTGCCAAGGTATTCACCAGTTGGGCGACTTCCAAGGAATACGGCGCATTGGTCGCCAAGACCGATGGCATCGCCAACGTACCGCCAGGCACGCGCAAGTCAACCTACAGCGACGAGTACATGAAGGCCGCGCCGTTTGCCAAGGTGACCCTGGAATCGCTGAAAGTCGCGGATCCGACCAAGCCGACGCTCAAGCCGGTGCCGTATGTCGGTATCCAGTTGGTGACCATTCCTGAGTTCCAGGCGATTGGCACCCAGGTCGGCAAGTTCTTCTCGGGTGCGTTGACCGGTCAGCAGACGGTGGATGCCGCACTGACTGCCGCGCAGACCACCACCGAGCGTGAAATGAAGCGGGCCGGGTATCCCAAATAGTCCAGGCTCACCACCATAAATGTGGGAGCAAGGCTTTTGTGGGAGCTGGCTTGCCTGCGATGCAGACAACTTGGTCTGTCAGTTACACCGAGGTGATGCCATCGCAGGCAAGCCAGCTCCCACATTTGATCGCGCTCCGACTCTGGTTCTGCATGTAATCGACTGGCCTTGAATACCATGAATACACCCGCCAAAAACCGCCTGGCCAACCCCGGCTGGTTCCTTGTCAGCCCCTCGGTGGCCTTGCTGCTGCTGTGGATGATCGTGCCGCTGGGCATGACCCTGTACTTTTCGCTGATCCGCTACAACCTGCTCTACCCCGGCGAAAACCAATTCGTTGGGCTGGAAAACTTCACCTATTTCATCACCGACTCGGGCTTCCTGCCCGGCGCCACCAATACCTTGTTGCTGGTGGGCAGTGTGCTGCTGATCAGCGTGGTGTTCGGTGTGCTGATCAGCGCCCTGCTCGAAGCCAGTGAGTTCTTCGGCCGCGGCCTGGTGCGGGTGTTGCTGATTTCGCCGTTCTTCATCATGCCCACCGTCGGTGCGCTGATCTGGAAGAACCTGATTTTCCATCCGGTCTCGGGGATTCTCGCCGCCGTGTGGAAGTTCTTCGGCGCAGAACCCGTGGACTGGCTGGCGCACTACCCGTTGCTGTCGATCATCATCATCGTGTCGTGGCAGTGGCTGCCGTTCGCGATCCTGCTGCTGATGACCGCCATGCAGTCCCTCGACCAGGAACAAAAGGAAGCCGCGCGCCTGGACGGTGCCGGTGCCATTGCGATCTTCTGGCACCTGACCCTGCCGCACCTGGCCCGCCCGATTGCCGTGGTGGTGATGATCGAGACGATCTTTTTGCTCTCGGTATTCGCCGAGATCTTCACCACCACCAACGGTGGCCCCGGCTACGCCTCGACCAACCTCGCCTACCTGATCTACAACCAGGCGCTGGTGCAGTTCGATGTGGGCATGGCCTCGGCCGGCGGCTTGATTGCCGTGGTCATCGCCAATATCGCGGCGATCATCCTGGTGCGGATGATCGGCAAAAACCTGACTGACAAGCCTTGAGGGCCGCGCCATGACGCTTCAACAATCCCGCCGCCTGCAAAGCCTGTTGCTCGGCACGTTGGCCTGGGCCATCGCGATCCTGATCTTCTTCCCGATCTTCTGGATGGTGCTGACCAGCTTCAAGACCGAAATCGATGCGTTCGCCACGCCGCCGCAGTTCATCTTCACGCCGACGCTGGAGAACTACCTGCACATCAACGAGCGCAGCAATTACTTCAGCTATGCGTGGAACTCGGTGCTGATTTCCTTCAGCGCAACGGCGCTGTGCCTACTGATATCGGTGCCGGCCGCCTACTCCATGGCCTTCTACGAAACCCAACGCACCAAAGGCACGCTGCTGTGGATGCTGTCCACGAAGATGCTGCCGCCAGTGGGCGTGCTGATGCCGATCTACCTGTTGGCCAAGAGCTTTGGCCTGCTGGACACGCGCATTGCGCTGATCATCATCTACACCCTGATCAACCTGCCGATTGTGGTGTGGATGGTTTACACCTACTTCAAGGACATCCCCAAGGACATCCTCGAAGCCGCCCGCCTGGATGGCGCCACACTGTGGCAGGAAATGGTCCGCGTGCTGCTGCCGATTGCCAAGGGCGGCCTGGCCTCCACCGTGTTGCTGTCGCTGATCCTGTGCTGGAACGAGGCGTTCTGGTCGCTGAACCTGACCTCGTCCGCCGCGGCGCCGTTGACTGCGCTGATCGCCTCCTACTCCAGCCCCGAAGGCTTGTTCTGGGCCAAGTTGTCCGCCGTGTCGACCCTGGCCTGCGCGCCGATCCTGATCTTTGGCTGGATCAGCCAGAAACAGCTGGTGCGCGGTTTGTCCTTTGGCGCCGTCAAATAATAATTCCTAGCGGAGGCCCATCATGGCCAACCTGAAAATCAAGAATCTGCAAAAAGGCTTCGAAGGCTTTTCCATCATCAAGGGCATTGACCTGGAAGTGAACGACAAGGAGTTCGTGGTGTTCGTCGGCCCGTCGGGCTGCGGTAAATCCACCCTGCTGCGCCTGATCGCCGGCCTGGAAGAAGTCAGCGAAGGCACTATCGAACTGGACGGTCGCGACATCACCGAAGTGACCCCGGCCAAGCGTGACCTGGCGATGGTGTTCCAGACCTACGCGCTGTACCCACACATGAGCGTACGCAAGAACATGTCGTTTGCCCTGGACCTGGCCGGTGTCGACAAGAAGCTGGTGGAGAGCAAGGTCAGCGAAGCGGCGCGCATCCTGGAGCTGGGCCCGTTGCTGGAGCGCAAGCCCAAGCAGCTGTCTGGCGGCCAGCGCCAACGTGTGGCAATCGGCCGCGCGATTGTGCGCAACCCGAAGATCTTCCTGTTCGACGAACCGCTGTCCAACCTCGACGCCGCCCTGCGCGTGCAGATGCGCCTGGAACTGGCGCGCCTGCATAAAGAGCTGCAAGCGACCATGATCTACGTGACCCACGACCAGGTGGAGGCGATGACCCTGGCCGACAAGGTCGTGGTGTTGAACAGTGGCCGTATCGAGCAAGTCGGCTCGCCGTTGGAGCTGTACCACCAGCCGGCCAATCTGTTCGTGGCGGGTTTCCTCGGCACGCCGAAGATGGGTTTCCTCAAGGGCAACATCACCCGTGTTGAAAGTCAAAGCTGCGAAGTGCAGTTGGACGCTGGCACGCTGATCAGCCTGCCACTGAGCGGTGCCACCTTGAGCGTGGGCAGCGCGGTGACCCTGGGCATTCGTCCGGAACACCTGGAAATCGCCGCGCCCGGCCAAACCACCCTGACCGTCACCGCCGACGTCGGCGAGCGCTTGGGCAGCGACACCTTCTGCCACGTCAACACCGCCAACGGCGAGCCGCTGACCATGCGGATCCGTGGCGACATGGCCAGCCAGTACGGCGAAACGCTGCACCTGCACCTGGATCCGGCGCACTGCCATCTGTTCGACACCGACGGTGTTGCCGTGGCCCGCCCACTGCGCGCTGCCGCCTGATTTCGCGAGACTTTGCTGATGAAACTGAATAAACAAAACCTCACCCAGTTGGCGCCACACGTGAAACTGCCCGCCTACGCGATTGCCAGCACCACGCAAGGCATCGCCCATATCGGCGTCGGCGGTTTCCATCGCGCGCATCAGGCCTATTACACCGACGTGCTGATGAACACCGGCGTTGGCCTGGACTGGAGCATTTGCGGTGTCGGCCTGCGTGCCGAAGACCGCAAGGCCCGCGACGACCTGGCCGGCCAGGACTACCTGTTCACCCTGTATGAGCTGGGCGATACCGACGACACCGAAGTGCGCGTGATCGGCTCGATCAGTGACATGTTGCTGGCCGAAGACGGCGCCCAGGCGCTGATCGACAAACTGGCCGACCCGGCGATCCGTATCGTCTCGCTGACCATCACCGAAGGCGGCTACTGCATCGACGACAGCAACGGCGAGTTCATGGCCCACCTGCCGCAGATCCAGCATGATCTGGCGCACCCGAGCGCACCCAAGACCGTGTTTGGCTTTATCTGCGCCGCCCTGACCCAACGCCGCGCCGCCGGCACCCCGGCATTTACCGTGATGTCCTGCGATAACCTGCCGCACAACGGCGCCGTGACGCGTAAAGCCCTGTTGGCGTTTGCCGCGTTGCACAACGCCGAGCTGCACGATTGGATCAAGGCCAATGTGAGCTTTCCGAATGCGATGGTCGACCGCATCACACCGATGACCAGCACCGCGCATCGCCTGCAGTTGCATGATGACCACGGCATCGACGATGCCTGGCCAGTGGTATGCGAACCATTCGTGCAGTGGGTGCTGGAAGACAAGTTCGTCAACGGTCGCCCGGCCTGGGAACAAGTCGGCGTGCAGTTCACCGACGACGTCACGCCCTATGAAGAAATGAAGATCGGCCTGCTCAACGGCAGCCACCTGGCGCTGACCTACCTGGGGTTTCTCAAGGGTTATCGGTTTGTGCACGAGACCATGAACGACCCGGTGTTTGTCGCCTACATGCGCGCCTACATGGACCTGGACGTCACGCCGAACCTGGCGCCGGTGCCGGGCATCGACCTGACGGACTACAAGCAGACGCTGGTGGACCGCTTCTCCAACCAGGCGATTGCCGACCAGTTGGAACGCGTGTGTTCGGATGGCTCGTCGAAGTTTCCCAAGTTCACCGTGCCGACCATCAACCGCCTGATTGCCGATGGGCGCGAGACTGAGCGCGCGGCGTTGGTCGTTGCGGCGTGGGCGTTGTATTTGAAGGGCGTGGACGAGAACGGGGTGAGCTACACCATCCCGGATCCGCGTGCAGCGTTTTGCCAGGGGCTGGTGAGTGATGATGCGTTGATCAGCCAACGTTTGCTGGGGGTGGAAGAGATTTTTGGCAAGGCTATTCCCAATTCGCCTGAGTTTGTGGCAGCGTTCGAGCGGTGCTACAGGAGCCTGCAGGAAGTGGGTGTCAGCAGGACCCTGGAACGGTTACTCGCCAACATCCATTGAAGGCCCTCCCCATGACCCAGCAAAACCTGTTTCTCGGCATCGACTGCGGCACCCAAGGCACCAAGGCCATCGTCCTCGACACCACCAGCGGCAAGGTGCTGGGCTTGGGCGCAGCGGCACACACTTTGATCAGCGGCGCCAATGGTCGCCGCGAACAAGACACCCAGGAGTGGCTCGACGCCTTTACCGAAGCCACCCATCGCGCCCTGCAACAGGCCGGCGTGGACGGCCAGGACATCCTCGGCATCGGCGTCTCCGGCCAGCAACATGGTTTGGTGCTGCTGGATGACCAGGGCCAGGTACTGCGCCCGGCCAAACTGTGGTGCGACACCGAGACCACACCCGAGAACGACCGCCTCTTGCAGCACCTGGGTGGCGAAAGCGGCTCCCTGGAACGCCTCGGCGTGGCCATTGCGCCGGGCTACACCGTGTCCAAGCTGCTGTGGACCCGCGAACAGCACCCGGACATCTTTGCGCGCATCGCGCATATCCTGCTGCCCCACGACTACCTCAACTACTGGCTCACCGGCCGCGCCGTCGCGGAATACGGCGATGCGTCGGGCACCGGCTACTTCAACGTGCGCAGCCGTGGGTGGGATGTGGCGCTGCTCAGGCACATCGACCCGAGCGGTCGTCTTGAAAAGGCCCTTCCGCAGCTGATTGAGGCCGATCAGAGCGTCGGCACCGTTCTTCCGGCGATTGCCGAACGGCTGGGTATCAACCCCAACGCCATCGTCTCCAGCGGTGGCGGCGACAATATGATGGGCGCCATCGGCACCGGCAACATTGCCCCTGGCGTGATCACCATGAGCCTGGGCTCGTCGGGCACGGTGTACGCGTTTGCCGACCAGCCCAACGTCAGCCCACAGGCCTCGGTCGCCACCTTCTGTTCGTCCAGCGGCGGCTGGTTGCCGTTGATCTGCACCATGAACCTGACCAACGCCACCGGAGTGATCCGCGAGCTGTTCGATCTCGACCTGATTGCGTTCAACGCCTTGGTCGAGCAAGCACCGATAGGCGCCGACGGCGTGAGCATGTTGCCGTTCCTCAACGGCGAACGTGTGCCCGCCCTGCCCCACGCCACCGGCAGCCTGCACGGCCTGACCATGACCAACCTGACCCGCGCCAACCTGTGCCGCGCGGTGGTCGAAGGCACCACCTTCGGCCTGCGCTACGGCCTCGACCTGCTGCGCCAGACCGGCCTGCAAAGCCAGAGCATCCGCTTGATCGGCGGCGGCTCGAAAAGCCCGGTCTGGCGGCAGATGGTCGCCGATATCATGAACACCGAAGTGGTCTGCACCGAACAAAGTGAAGCCGCCGCCCTGGGCGCGGCGATCCAGGCGGCGTGGAGCCAGTCCGGCGAGTCGCTGGCCAGCCTGTGCGACAAATGTGTGAGCGTCGACCCGGCCAGCCGTACGCTGCCGGTGGCGGCCAGCGTCAGCGCGTATCAACACGCCTACGAGCGCTATCAACAGCTCGTGGCAACCCTTTAAGAGCGAACGACTATGTATTTGGTGTGTGGTGAAGCGCTGTTTGATTTTTTCAGCGAGGAAGATGCCAGCGGGCAGGCATCCAAGGTCAATTACAAGGCAATTGCCGGCGGTTCGCCGTTCAACGTCGCGGTCGGCTTGCGCCGCCTGGGTGTCGAGGCGGGCTTGTTCGGTGGGCTTTCCACCGACTTCCTGGGCCGCCGCTTGTTGCAGGTGCTCAAGGATGAAGGGGTCAGCGAGCAGTTCCTGGTGGAATTCGCCGCGCCGACCACCTTGTCGATGGTCGCCGTGGGCGCCAATGGCTCACCGCAGTACAACTTTCGCGGCGAAGGCTGCGCCGACCGACTGCTGGAAGTCGCCCACCTGCCCGAGCTGGGCGATTATATTCGTGGCTTGCACATCGGCTCGTTCTCCCTGGTGGTGCAACCCATCGGCGACACCTTGCTGAGCCTGGTCAAGCGTGAAAGCGGCAAGCGCCTGATCAGCCTCGATCCCAACGTGCGGCTCAACCCGCAGCCGGATATCCAGCTGTGGCGCGACCGTGTGGCAGAACTGGTCAAGCATGCCGACCTGATCAAGGTCAGCGACGAAGACCTGCACCTGCTCTATCCCGAGCAGTCGCCAGAAAGCGTGCTGCAGGGCTGGCTGCAACACCGTTGCCAATTGGTGTTCCTCACCCGTGGCGGCGACGGCGCCAGCGTATTCAGCCGCCAACATGGCCACTGGTCTGCACCGGCAGTCAAGGTGGTGATGGCCGATACAGTGGGGGCTGGCGACACCTTCCAGGCGGCGTTGATTGCCTGGTTGACCGAGCAGCAGTTGGACTCAGTGGACGGATTGCAACAACTCACCCGTGCGCAGATCGACACCATGCTCGGCTTCGCCATCCGCGCCGCCGCACTGACCTGCACCAAGACCGGCCCCGACCTGCCCTATCGCCAGCAGCTTGGATGAAGGTTTTGTCAGCCAGCTAAAAATTAATCGATGGTTAATCCCGCACGCCGACAGTGAAGTTGTACCCACTTGTTGCGGAGAACCACCATGAAACTGCGCACTCTCGTACTCGGCAGCGCCTTGGCGCTGGCCGCAGTATCAGGCCTGGCCCAGGCCGACGACCAAGGCGCCACTGTCAAACCCGTGCCTTACCAATACGGCATGCCGATGAACATCGACAAGGTCCTGGCCATGAACGAAACGCCCACCGATGAATGCAAAGTCATCAAGGCGGATATCAAGTTCCTGGATAAGGCGGGCAAGGTTGAGGACGTGAGCTATCGGAAAATGTCGGAAGCCTGCGACTTCCAGAACTGAGCCGTAAGCCGTCAGACGATACAGCGGGAATCAACCCCGTAAACATGTAGGATCTTTCTCAAAAACCCCAATTTAATCAATGGTTAAGCTTGGGAGACAACAGTGGCTTCGACCGCACCTCCATGGCCATCGGCTGAAGGTGCGGCCGCCGATTCATCACGCTGATGACCCGGACCACTGACGGAGAAACCTCATGAAAATGCGCAACGTATTTCTGCTCGGCTGCACCCTCGCCCTCACCACCGTATCGGCCATGGCCCAGGCTGAATCCAAAGCTGTGCCCTATCGGTACGGCATGCCCATGGACATCCAGAAAGTGATTGCCATGACCGAACCGGATACCCGTGAATGCAAGGTTATCAAGGCCGAGATCAAGTTTTTGGACAAGGCCGGTGAAGTGCAGCACGTGAGCTACAAGAAGTTATCCGAGGCCTGTTTGTTCCAGAACTGAACATGATGTTGATTAAGGGCGGCGTAACGCGTGAGCACGCGGTATCCTTTTGCACCTGTTAACCGTGCCGAAAGGATTCGCCATGCCGCCGCGCTTTCATACGCTCGCCCTCTTTACCGCCGTGCTCTGTTTTTCCCTGGCGCTGATATGGGGCCTGCGCCCCGAATGGATGCTATGGCTGTGGAGCGTGGAATATTCAAATACCACGGGCTTGGTGGCTCGGCGTAACGCCGCACTGTTCCTGGCTATCGGCGTGATGTTCTTCCGCGCACGCCACGCCCCACCTTCCGACACACGACGCGCCATGACCAGCGGTTTTGCCATTGGCTGTTGGGTGCTGGCGGTACTGGGGTTCAGTGAGTGGATAAACGGCAATGCCGGACCCGGCATCCTGCTGGCAGTGGCAACGGAAACCGTATTGGGCCTGGTGTTTATCCAGGCCCACAGGTCTTCGGTCATCCAACCCCAGGCATCTACCTAGTAGTAGCCGCGCCCTCCCACTCTTTGCAGGGCGGGTGCATGGCTGTGCTTGAGGTCTTCACGCAACCCGGTGATCAGGTTGCAAATGGCTCGACTGCTGTCGAGTTTGTCCGCGTTGATTCCTTTGACTTCCAAATCCACCCGGTCACGGTCGCGGTCGTCGTAGACCTTGATCGTCAGCGAAGCATCTTCGGCTTTGGTGCATTCGCACCGTTTGGGCAGGAAACTTCCTTCAATAATGCTGCGAAGTTCTAATTCCGAAAGCATGGTCAACCTCTCCTTTCTTGAGACTGCCAACAGATTTTTATGTGTCCGACGAGCGCTCACTCGTCGCGCCTTGCCGACCCTGGAAGACGCTTACAACACCCAAGCCTACTCGGCAAAATCAGCCTTCGTTGTAACTTTTCCTCATAAGCCCCGCGCCGGGTTATATATGTAAATTGGCCGTGTTTAAATCGTCGTCGAACCGCTGCGATTAAACGTTTAACTGTAGGCCTCAACGGCAACGGCGCCTTGTGCAGCCGCCCTTTCAGCAACATGTCGCAAACTATCGAAGTTGATGTTCGCCCCGGAATTGATCGCCACCAGGGTCTTCCCGCGCAGTTGATGGCGGGCGACATACTTGCGCACTCCCGCCACCGCCAAGGCACCGGAAGGCTCGGTGATCGAGCGGGTATCGTCGTAGATCAGCTTGATCGCACTGCACAGTTCATCGTTGCTGACAGTAATAACGTCATCCACCCAGTCCCGGCAGATTTCAAACCCGTAGGCACCGACTTGCGCCACCGCCGTGCCGTCGGCAAACCCGTCGACGCTGGGCAGCACCACACGTTCACCGGCCCGCAGCGCCGCCAGCAGACAGCTGGAGCCCTCAGGTTCGACGCCGATGATGCGCACCTCGGGCCGCAGGTATTTGACGTAGGCGGCGATCCCGGCGATAAGGCCACCCCCACCCACCGGCACGAAGATCGCGTCCAAGGGCCCTTGTTGCTGGCGCAGGATTTCCATGGCCACGGTGCCTTGTCCGGCGATCACCTCCGGATCGTCGAAGGGCGAGACAAAGGTGCAACCTGAGGTTTCGGCCAGTTGCAGCGCGTGGGCCAAGGCAAAGGGGAAGCTCTCGCCGTGCAGGACCGCTTCAGCGCCACGGGAGCGTACGCCGAGCACTTTCAACTCCGGCGTGGTGCTGGGCATGACGATCCGCGCCTGGATCCCCAACTCCCGCGCCGCCAACGCCACGCCCTGGGCATGATTGCCCGCCGATGCGGTGACCACGCCGCGCGCCTTTTGCTCGTCGCTCAACTGCACCAGTTTGTTGTAGGCGCCACGAATCTTGAAAGAGAACGTCGGTTGCAGGTCTTCGCGCTTGAGCAGCAGTTGATTGCCCAACAATGCCGACAGCGCCGGTGCCGCCTGCAACGGCGTGCGCACTGCCAGGTCGTAGACCGGCGCGGCGAGGATCTTCTTTACATAGTGTTCAAGCAAGCCTGTGTCAGCGGTAGGGGGACAGGTGCTCATGGGTATCTCCTGGCTTCTTGTTCGGGGCCCGGGAGACGGAAAAACAAAACCCGCCTCTAGGGCGGGTTTGGGTACAGCCGTGCGCTATCCCGCCAAATGAGGAATGGCGGTAATAATGCTTGGCTGGCTGCGAAAGGCTTGAAAGGTCATGTCACGAAATTAACCGCCCGTGACTGGACTCGTCAACAAAAGGTTTACTCAAAGCATACGAAACGCATACGCTTTGTATATCAACCCTGCACAGTGAACCCCATGGGCATCGTCAAGATCACCGACCAACTGCACGAACAACTGCGCCTGGCCAGCGCCGCGATGGACCGTTCCATCAACGCCCAGGCCGAGTTCTGGATCAAGATCGGCCTGCTCGCCGAGCTCAACCCCCACCTGCCCTACAACGAGCTGATCAACAAGCTGTTGCTGGACAAGCCCGATCTGATCCGGGGGCGCAGTTGATGATCAAGACTGCCGCCCAACTGGCCGTGATGCGTGAAGCCGGGCGCCTGCTGGCCCAGGTGTTCACGATGCTCGACGGCTTTGTCGCCGCCGGCCGTTCCACCCTGGAGCTGGACGCCGCCGTCGAAGCCTTCATCCGCAACGACCTCAAGGCCCGCCCCGCTAGCCTGGGCCAGTACGACTACCCCTTCTCCATCAACACTTCGATCAACGAGGTGGTGTGCCATGGCATGCCCAGCGCCAAGGACATCCTCAAGGACGGCGACATTATCAACATCGACATCACCCTGGAAAAAGGTGGCTTTATTGCCGACTCCAGCAAGATGTACATGATCGGCAGCGTCGCGCCCAAGGCCCAGCGCCTGGTCGAGAAAACCTTCGAAGCGATGTGGGCCGGCATCCGCCAGGTCAAGCCCGGCGCACGGTTGGGCGATATCGGCCACGCGTTCCAGAGCCATGCGCAGTCCAACGGCTACAGTGTGGTCCGCGAATACTGCGGCCACGGCATTGGCCGTCAGATGCATGAAGAGCCGCAAATCCTGCACTTCGGCCGCCCCGGCACCGGCTTGGAACTGCGCGAAGGCATGGTGTTTACCGTGGAGCCGATGCTCAACCAGGGCAGCTCGAAAGTGCGCAGCCTGAAGGATGGCTGGACGGTGGTGACCAAGGACAACAGCCTGTCGGCACAGTGGGAACATACCGTGGCGGTGACGGCGGATGGGTTTGAAGTGCTGACCCTACAACCTTCCTACAGGGTTTAGACGACATTGGCGCCGCCCGCTATCCGCTTCAGCCCCACGACCATCAAAGCAGCCCCGAGCCCCATCGCCGCCAGAAACAATGGGTACGACACCCACCACGGCGTCCCCGCCGTCATCATGCTGAACTCCGACATGCCGCCGATGCTCGCAATCAGGTTGAGCGGCAGGAACACCACGTTAATCAGGGTGAGCTTGCGCAACAGGTTGTTCATGCTGTTGTTCATCAGGTTGCCGCGGGCGTCGATCAGCCCGGAAAACACGTTGGAATAGATCTCCGCCTGTTTGTAGCACTGGTGGTTCTCGATGATCAGGTCGTCGATCAGCGCCAATATCTCCGAACTGAAATGCTCCTTTTCCGCGTGGTTGCGCAGCCGTGACAGCACCGCGCCGTTGCTGTGCAGCGCGTTGATGTAATAGATCAGGCTTTCGCTGAGGCTGAACATCTGCATCAAGTGGTGGTTGCTCATGGACGCATTGAACTGCTGCTGCAATTCCCGCGCGACCAGCTTGATCACCTTGAGATGGCCCAGGTAGTGATGGATGTTATTGAGCAGCAAGTCGAGCAACACATCCAGAGGCGTGTGCAGCGGGCGGCGTTTGCCGAGGCCGGTCAGCGGGGTTTCGTCGGTGGCGATCACCAGCAGGCGGCCCGGTGAAAACAGCAGCCCGCAGGACGACACTTCGAACACCAGGTTGCCGCCACCGGAGTAGTTTTCCGGGCGTTTCCAGATCAGGAACAGATTGTCCGGGTGAAACTCGATGCGCGAGACTTCGTCGGGGTCCAGCGCAGAGGCCAGGGCGTGTTCGTCCAGCTTATGGTGGGCGCGCAGCCACTCGCGCTCGGCCAGGTCAGGGTTGTTGAACAACTGGATCGGGGCATCGTCACGCTCCCCGCTGTGCAGCTTGCCATCGATCAGTTCGAAACGCTGGATCATCGCCGGGTCACCAGACCTGGCCCTGACGCTTCAACTCCAGGCGCCTGACGAACTCCTCCAGCACCAAACCGTACAAGTCGTCCTGCAAGTAGGCATCTTCAATACCCGCGTCCAGGTTGGGGTTGTCGTTGACTTCGATCACCACCACCTTGTCGCCGGACTGCTTGAGGTCGACGCCGTAAAGGCCATCGCCGATCAGGTTGGCGGTCTTCACGGCCAGTTCCACCACCGCCTTGGGCGCCTCGTGGACCGCCAGGGTGCGGCATTCACCGTTGATGGCCTGGCCGATGGCCTTGTGGTTGTAGATCTGCCAATGCCCTTTGGACATAAAGTACTGGCAGGCAAAGATCGGCTTGCGGTTGAGCACGCCGATGCGCCAGTCGTACTCGGTGTAGAAGAACTCCTGGGCCAGCAACAGCACCGAATGCTCGAACAACTCGGCAGTGGCCTTGAGCAAGGCCTCCTGGCTTTCGACCTTGATCACGCCACGAGAAAAACAGCCGTCGGGGATCTTCAGCACCAGTGGGAACCCCAGGCGCTCGCCGACCCGCTCAAAGTCTTCCGGTCGTTCCTTGTACAGAATCTCCGTGGCGGGCATGCCCAGTTGGTGACTGTTGAGCAGGTCGGTGAGGTAGACCTTGTTGGTGCAACGCAGGATCGACGCCGGGTCGTCCATCACCACCAGGCCTTCGCTTTCGGCTTTCTTGGCGAAGCGGTAGGTGTGGTTGTCGACGCTGGTGGTCTCGCGGATCAGCAAGGCGTCGTATTCGGCCAGGCGTGAATAATCCTTGCGTTCGATCAACTCCACATCGATGCCCAGGCCCTTGCCGACGCGGATGAAATTATCCAGGGCCTTGGCGTTGGACGGAGGCAATTGCTCTTGAGGGTCGTGCAAGATGGCCAGGTCATAACGGGCCAGGCGACGTGAGCGCGGCTGGCGCCAGATCTTGCGGCTGAAGTTGTCCAGAGCGTGGGCGAATTGATCTTCCTGATCGTCGCGTAACTTGTGCAATACGCCGGATTTAACGCCTTCTATATGCCAACCGTTATTCTTCTTGAACTCCACTAACAGGATCGGACACGGAAAGGCCTCAAATAACTGACGGGCCAAATCCTGCAACGGCTCTATATTGGTCCGGCCAAAATAAAGTGTCAGGGTGAAGCCTTCGGTATTGCTGTAAAGGTGATGACTCAAGGCTTTATCGAGGGTTTTATCCAGGTCGTCCAGGGCCAGGCCGTACAACGACTTCTTCGTCAGTTCGCTGATGGTACGCACCGACGGGATCACCTTGTGCCCACGGGCTTCAGCCAGCAGCGAGCAGTAATAACCGTGCCCCAGGTACTTGTAGCTGCGGCACAGGTTGATCACCTGTACGCGCTTGCCAGTCTCGTTTTCGCGGGTCTGCTCCAGGTATTCCTGGGCAGTGACGATGTCTTCGCTGGGGAAGTAGGAGGCCCAGTCTTCCTTGCGCTCGACAATGATCACGACTTGACTGCTGCCTTTCGGTGGTGCGGAAAAATAACCTTTATTGGTTATTGTCGCCGCGAGAGTTTGCTCGGATACTTCACGCCAATGACCTTGTACCGCCGACATATATTTGATCCGCTTTAGAGAACTCGACCTTTTCTATTAAGCACGATCTTTTAGAGAAGTCCCGTTTCGTTACGCAACTTTTACGGCGGTCATATGGCTCTTTGCTTTCGCGTTGCAACGCTCTTGGATGTGCCTGAATTACTGGCCTTGGAACAGCACTGCTTCACCACCGACAGGCTGTCACGGCGCAGTTTCCAGTGGATGATCAGCCGCGCCCACGGCGAGTTGCGGGTGGCGGAAAGTGCCGGGCAATTGCTCGGTTATGCGCTGGTGCTGTTTCGCCGTGGCACCTCGTTGGCGCGTCTGTATTCCATCGCCATTGCCGAACCTGCGCGTGGCATGGGGTTGGGTAGACAGTTGCTGAGCCGCGTTGAAGCTAGCGCCGTGGCACAGGGTTGCAATCGCCTACGCCTGGAAGTGCGCACCGACAACCCTGGCGCCCTTGCCCTCTACGAGCACAATGGTTACCGGCGCTTCGCCCTGATCAACGACTATTACGAAGACCACACCGCCGCCCTGCGCCTGGAGAAACCCATCGGCTAGCGCTGACCTGAAGTGAGCAAACTTCTTGTGGTGAGCGGGCTTGCCCCGCGCTGGGGCGCGAAGCGGCCCCAATAAAAAACACCACGTTCTGTCTGATAGAACGCGGTGTCTGTTTTAGGGCCGCTTCGCGCCCCAGCGCGGGGCAAGCCCGCTCACCACAACAAGCCCGCTCACCACAACAGCCCCCGCTCATCACACAGAGCCTGGCCACCACAGGAAGCCGGCTTACCCCAAAAAATGCGTCACGCCACCTGTTTGATCCCCGCCTTGGCTTCCAACTCTCGCACCAGCGGCAACACACGTTTGCCGAAGTACTCGACTTCTTCCTGAAAATGCAGAAAGCCCGCCAGCACCAAGTCCACCCCCACTGCCTTGAGCGCGACGATGCGCTCGGCAATCTGCTGGGGTGTACCGATCAGGTTGGTCTTGAAGCCATCGTTGTACTGCACCAAGTCTTCAAAGCTCGACTTGGCCCAGTTGCCCTCGCCTTCCGGTGACGCCTTGCCCGCTTGCCTGGCCGCATCACCAAAGGCGTTCACCGCCTCCGGATCGGCCTTGTCGATGATCTCTGCCAGCACGGCGCGGGCTTCTTCTTCGGTGTCGCGGGCGATCACGAAGGCGTTGACGCCGACTTTGACCGAATGGTTGTTCGCCGCCGCCTTGGCGCGGATGTCATCGACCTGGGCCTTGATGCCTTCCGGGGTGTTGCCGTTGGTGAAATACCAGTCCGACACCCGCGCTGCCATATCCCGCGCGGCCCGTGAGCTGCCTCCCTGGAACACCTCCGGCTGGCCCAGTGGCTTGGGCTTGAGGGTGTAGTTGTTGAAGCGGTAAAAGTCGCCCTTGAAGGTGAAATCGTCCTGTGTCCAGATGCCTTTGAGGGCCCGGATAAACTCTTCGGAACGGCGATAACGTTCATCGTGCTCCAGCCAGTGTTCGCCGATGGCCTGGAACTCGCCCTTGAACCAACCGCTGACGATATTCACGGCGATACGGCCGTTGGTGAGCTGGTCGATCGTCGCCAGTTGCTTGGCCGCCAACGCCGGTTGCCAGGGCCCTGGCAGGATCGCGGCGATCACCTTGAGCGTGGTGGTCGCGGCCAGCAGCGCATGGCTGAACGCCACGGACTCATGCTGGTTTTCGGCACCGTAGCCGGCGGTGAAGCGGATCTGTGTGAGGCCGTATTCGAAGCCGGCGGCTTCCGCCAATTGCGCCAGTTTGCGGTTGTAGTCGATGCCCCAGTGGGTGCGTTGTTCGATCTTGCTGACCACCAACCCACCGCTGACGTTGGGCACCCAGTAGGCAAATTTCACGGCTTGCTGGCTCATCTCGCGTTACCTCGCACAAAAGGGATGTACTGAGGGCTTGAGCAGCAAGCGTGCCAGGCCGTGGAAACGCACGGGCCATGGGCGTTGCACGCAATACCGCATGCAGCCGTCGATGTCGCAGAGCGGGCGGGTTTGTCGATCCGCTGTTGCCAGGGCAACAGTGGCTGAACGCTTTAGCCCCTGAATACGGGCGCCGATACCCGGCACGGAGTGTGCAATCCCCCTTGCATTGATCACTGCCCAGGAACCTTGCCCATGACCGAACAACACGTCATCAACCCCCTGTCCACTGGTGTCGACTACCCGACCCTGGCTGCGCGCTTCCGTCCGATTTTCCAACGCATCGCCGAAGGTGCGGTAGAGCGCGAACAGTCCCGCACCCTGCCCCATGAACCGATCCAGTGGCTCAAGGAAGCCGGTTTTGGCGCAGTACGCGTGCCGGTGGAATATGGCGGCGGCGGTGCTTCCCTGCCGCAATTGTTCGAACTGCTGATCGAACTGGCCGAAGCCGACTCCAACGTGCCCCAGGCCCTGCGTGGGCACTTCGCCTTTGCCGAAGACCGCCTGAACGCCCCGCCCAGTGCTGGCCGGGATCTGTGGTTCAAGCGGTTCGTGGACGGCGATCTCGTCGGCTGCGCCTGGACCGAGATTGGCAATGTGGCCATTGGCGATGTGGTCACCCAGGTCAGCCCTGACGGCGATAACTGGAAGCTCAACGGAGAGAAGTTCTACAGCACCGGCAGTATCTTCGCCGACTGGATCGATGTGTATGCCCAACGCAGCGACACCGGTGGTGATGTGATCGCGGCTACCCGCGCCCGCCAGCCGGGGGTGGTGCACAGTGACGATTGGGACGGCTTTGGCCAGCGCACTACCGGCAGCGGTACGTCGCGTTTTACCGACGCGGTGGTGGACGCGGAAAACGTCATCGACTTTGCCAGCCGGTTTAAATACCAGACGGCGTTCTACCAGCTGGTGTTGCTCGCCAGTTTGGCGGGGATTGGGCGAGCGGCCTTGCGCGATGTGGCGCATCAGGTACGCAGCCGTAAGCGTATCTACAGTCATGGTAATGCGGCGCATGTGAGCCAGGATGCGCAGGTTCTGCAGGTGGTGGGGGAAGTGGCTGCGCTGGTGTATGCCGCTGAGGCGAGTGCGTTGAAGGCGACGCTGCCGGCGCAACGAGCGTATGTGGCGCGGTTTGGGGGGGATGATGCGGTGGAGCGCGAGGCCAATGTGGCGGCCGAGATTGAGTCGGCTACGGCGCAGGTGGTGGTGTCGGGGTTGATTCAGCGGGCGACCAGTGAGTTGTTTAATGCGCTGGGGGCGTCGGATGTGCGGCAGGGGAAGGCGCTGGATCGGCATTGGCGGAATGCGCGGACGGTTTCGTCGCATAATCCGGTGATTTATAAGGCGCGGATTGTGGGGGATTGGGTGGTGAATGGGGTGGAGCCGCCGTTTGTTTGGCAGATTGGGAATGGGCGGGGTTGAATTGTGGGTTTGATTGGGGGCATATCCGTTATTTAGGTAATGGCGGGTATTGGTTCCGCCCTTACGGCGGCTCACTTTTGAAAAGCCGGAATGCCGGCCCAGCCAAAAGTAAGCAAAAGGCTCTTGCCCCAACACTCGGCACTTCGCCTAGGCTCGGTGTGCCCGTAATCCGACAGTGATTTGGGGGGCCGCCGCCACGCGCCATCCATGGCGCGGGGCGGCTAAACCGGCATCCCTGCCGGTTTACCCCCCCAAATCCCTGTCAGATTCCGGCCAGCGTGTTTGACGGGGCGCCTAAGATCAAAATCAAGATCAAAAGCAAAGCCAGAGCCAGAGCCAGAGCCGAATTGGATCTGCTTTTCTGTGGGAGCTGGCTTGCCTGCGAAGGTATCAACTCGATGTGCCTGATGTACCGAGGTGCCTGTATCGCAGGCAAGCCAGCTCCCACATTTTGACCGAGACCGGCTTTCAGGGACCGGTCGGCTACTAGGCCGCCGCGCTTTTGCTTTTGATCTGAGGCGCCCCGTCAAACACGCTGGCCGAACGCAGGCTTGAATCCGTGGGTAACCCGGCAGGACGCCGGGTTAGCCGCGCTGGGCCAAGGATGGCCCATCGCGGCGGCCCACGGATTCAAGCCGGAGCGAGGTGCCAAGTGTTGGGGCAAGAGCGCTTTGGTTACTTTCGCGCTTTTCGAAAGTGACCCGCCGTAAGGGCGGAACCAATACCCGCCATCACCCAAACAACGGATATGCCCCCAAATCAAAACGCCAACTTATAACCAATGGCCATCAACATAACCGCCAAGCAAGGCCGCAAAACCGCATCAGGCAACTTGCCCGTCATATGGCTACCCACATAGATCCCCGGCAACGACCCCATCAACAAAAACCCCAACAAATGCCAATCCATATTCCCCATGCTCGCATGCCCCAACCCCGCCACCAAGGTCAGCGGCACAGCATGCGCAATCTCAGTCCCCACCAACCGTCGCGTCGCCAGAAACGGATACAAAATAAACAACGCCACCGTACCCAAGGCCCCAGCACCGATGGACGTCAGCGCCACCATGGTGCCGAGGATCGCGCCGGTCACCACCGTCAACACATTCAAATTACGCGGGCTCATGTGATAGCTATCACCCGCATGCCGCTGCGCAAACGCCAACAAGCTCTTCTTGAACAGAATCGCCAACGCCGTCAGCAACAACACCACCCCAAGCGCCTGCTTGATCACCGCATTCATCACGCTAGGGTCAGTATGCAAACTGGCCAGGAACCACAAGGTCAACAGCACCGCAGGCACGCTGCCCAGGGTCAGCCAGCCAGTAATGGTCCAATCGATATTCTTGTTCTTGCTGTGTACCAGCACCCCACCCGACTTGGTAATGGCGGCATACAACAGGTCAGTGCCCACGGCGGTAGCCGGATTGATACCAAACCACAACAGGATCGGGGTCATCAAAGAGCCCCCGCCCACACCGGTCATGCCCACGATAAAACCAACGATCAGGCCAGCTACCACAAAACCAAAATTACCCACATCCATTCCAGCTACCTGCGGCCTTATAAATTTCTGGCCGCAGGATAGCGATTTTTCTTATAACGACTTATATCAATATGATCTGACTTTATGCCTTTTAACTCAGTCGATGACAGACATACGCCTGGGTCTGATACGGAAAGGCAACCGTGTCACGCCCCTTCAATGCCGGATGCGTGTCAATCAACGCCTGGAGTTGCGCGGTCACGACCGCCTTGGCCGCATCCGGCAGCGCGGCGATAAAGCTCACAGAGAGGAAGCGGTCCATGATCACCTCCTGAGGGCTGCCCACATGGCTGTAGGGAAAACAGGTCATTTCAGGCTCGGAAAAATACTCGCCAGTGAAGGCCTCACACCAACGTCCCGTATGAAAACGCGGCGTGTCGCCCTCGTACGGGGTAATGATGGCGGTGATGGCGGCGACCCAATCCACCGACTCATCCCGCACATTCCACACCAGGCCCAGTCGACCCTCGGGCTTGAGCACGCGATGGATTTCCGCCAGCGCGGCCTCGGTGGAAAACCAGTGAAATGCCTGGGCACACACCACCGCGTCGGCGCTGGCAGTCGGCAGTGGGATGGATTCAGCCGTGCCATTGACCAGGCGCACATCCGGCAGCAGCTTGGTCAACTGCGCGCCCATCGCCGCCACCGGCTCGACGGCAATCAAGGTCGGCGCCAGGGTGCTGAGCAAGCGGGTGAATTTGCCAGTGCCGGCGCCCAGGTCAATCACACTGGCATGCGCGTCAATGTGCAGTGTGTCGGCGAGCCAGCCCGTGAGTTGTCTTGGATAGTCCGGCCGGCCTTGGGCGTAGGTGACGGCCTGGGTCGAGAAACCTTGTTGAGCAGACGTGTGAACACCAGTCATTGCCAATCTCTCCTCGGGTAAAGCGGGGGCACAGTGTGCGCCCTCTCACTTTTATTTTCTAATCGCTGCATCCAATCGCGCAGGCCCTGGGTAGTCCTTTCAGAACCCCCGCTGTTTGACTGAAATGGAGACGTACCCATGAACGCTAAAGCACTGTTCTGCCTCACTGCCCTGCTCGCCGCCGCCCCCGCAGCCTTCGCCCAGACCGGCTTGCCGGACAGTATCAAGGTGCCGGACGGCCATAAGGTGGCGATGGAAACCACCGGCGTCGGCGAAATCACCTACGAATGCCGCGACAAGGCCAACGCCGTCGGCCAGACCGAGTGGACCTTCGTCGGGCCCAAGGCGGTGTTGAATGACCGCAGCGGCAAGCAAGTCGGCACCTACTTCGGCCCACCGGCCACCTGGCAGGCCAAGGACGGCTCGAAAGTCACCGGCACCCAATTGGCCGTGGCGCCGTCGGGCGCGGGCAACCTGCCGTATCAACTGGTCAAGGCCAACCCCGCTGAAGGCAAGGGCGCGATGAGCGGCGTGAGTTACATCCAGCGCGTGGCCCTCAAGGGTGGCGTAGCGCCGAGCAGCGAGTGCACGGCGGCCAACAAAGGCAAGCAGGAAGTGGTGAAGTACCAGGCGGATTACATCTTCTGGGCGGCCAACTGAGTAAAGTCGGCTACGCTGCCCCCCATGCCGATCATTGGGGGGTAGCCATCCGTGTTTGATTACGAAGCCTGTCTGCAGGCCTGCGCCCGTGGCGATCAACGCGCCTTGCGCCAGTTGTATGAGCAAGAAAGCAGCCATTTGCTCGGCGTGGCGATGCGCATCGCCAGGGACAAATCCCTGGCCGAAGACATCGTGCATGATGCGTTTATCAAGATCTGGCGCGGTGCCGGCAGTTTTGACCCCAGTCGTGGTTCGGCCCGTGGGTGGGTGTTCAGCGTGACCCGGCACCTGGCGCTCAATATCGTACGTAACCATTACCGCGAAATCCCGTTGGGCGACGAGCACGAACAAGTCGCTGCAACCGACACCTTTGAATTCAGCGCACGCTCCGGGCAAGTCCACACCTGTTTGGAGCAACTCGACCCGGCCCGTCGCACGTGCATCCTGCATGCTTATGTCGACGGTTATTCCCACAGCGAAATCGCCCAGAAACTCGACACCCCGCTGGGGACCGTCAAGGCCTGGATCAAACGTAGCCTCGCCGCGCTGCGGGAGTGCATGGCATGAGCAACCCACTGGACGAACTGGCCAGCGAATACGTGCTGGGCACCCTGCCCGGCGAACAACGCGCCGACGTCGAACAACGCCTGAAGCACGACGCTGAACTACGCGCCGCAGTGGATGCCTGGGAACAGCGCCTATTGCCGCTGACCGCCTTGGCGGAGCCGGTGCCGCCCTCCTCTGATCTGTGGCGACGTATCGAACGCAACATTGCCAGCGCCCGCACGCACTGGTGGGACCTGCTGGCCGTATGGCGCGGCCTGGCCGGTGCCGGGCTTTTGACCACGCTGGTACTGGCCGGGTTGCTACTGACCCGCCCGCCCACTGCCGACCCGACCTTTGTGGTGGTGCTGGTGGCGCCGCAAAGCCAGGCACCGGGTTGGGTGATCCAGGCGCGCAATGACCAGCAGATTCAGTTGATTCCCTTGGGGGTGATGGAAGTGCCGTCTGACAAGGCCCTGCAGTTCTGGACCAAAGGCGAAGGCTGGCAGGGGCCGGTGTCCCTGGGCCTGGTCAAACCGGGGCAGACGCTCTCGGTGCCGTTGGACAAGCTGCCGCCGCTCACCCCGAACCAGCTGTTCGAGCTGACCCTGGAAGACCCGCGCGGTTCGCCGACCGGCAAACCCACTGGGCCGATCCAGGCAATCGGCCGCGCGGTCAAGGTGCTCTGATCAGGCGACGGTGGGCAACCACACGCGAAACCGCGCACCGCCCAGCGGCGAAGCCAACGCCGTCAAGCTGCCGCCCTGGGCTTCCAGGGCGCGTCGGCTGATGGCCAGGCCCAGGCCAAAACCGCCGATGGCGCGGTCGCGGCTGCGGTCCAGGCGGTAGAACGGCTCGAAGATACGCTCGCGCTGGTCCACAGGGATGCCGATACCGTCATCGTCCACCCAGATTTCACAGCCCTCGGCGCACACCTTCACACCGACCTGGATGCGCTTGTCGCAGTAACGCGTGGCATTGCGCAACAGGTTCTGCAAGGCACGGGCAGTCAGACGCGGGTCGAGGCTGAAGCGCTCCACGGCGCAGTCGAGTGCCACATCGATGACGATCTCGGGGTTTTCCAATTCGTCATCGACGCTGCCCAGTACGCTGTCGATGAACTCATCGAGGACCACCTCGACCCGCTCCGGCAACTGCGCCGGGTTCTGCAGGCGGCTGTAGGACAGCAACTCCAGCACCAGCTCATCCAGCTCGCGGATATGCGCGACCAGACTTTGCAGGCGCTCGCGGCTGGCTTCGGGCAAGTCTTCGGACAACGCCAGGGCCAGGCCGAAATCCAGGCGCGTGAGCGGCGTGCGCAGTTCGTGGGACACCGCATTGAGCAGGTCGCGCTGTTGGTTGAGCAGGTGTTCGATGTCGTCGGCCATGGTGTCGAACACCGTGGCCAGGCTGCCGATGTTGGAGCTTGGGGGGATGTGTGTGCGCTCGCTCAGATTGCCCCGGCCCAATTGGGCGGCCGTGCTTTTCAGGCGCTCCAGGTCGCGCCAGTGGGGGCGCAGCCACATCAGCAGGCAGGCCAGCAATGCGGCGACGATCAACACATTGATCGCCCAGTACAGCACGTTCATGTCCAGTGGGTCGGGCGGTATGGTCAGCTTGACCGCGAACTGCTCGTTGATCGGCGAGCTGATTTCGGTCATCCAGCCCCACTCCCCCAGGCGCACGACCGACTTGCCTTGCTCCAGCAGTTGCTCTTCCGCCGGGGTGTAGCTGGCGTCCTGGCGCAGCAGCAGTTGCACTTTCAGCGGCGCAAAGTCGCGGCCCAGTTGCTCGGTCACCTGTGACCAGCGCTCCACCGGCGCCCGCAGGTATTGCTTGACGATCAGCTTCTGCTGGCCGCGGGTCTGCTCGATGTTGTAGTTCATGTAGCGGTGTTCGAACAGCTGGATCACCAGCGAGGGGATCAGGTAGATCGCCATGCTGTAGGTGACGATGGTGATCAGATAAAGCCGCAGCAGTACTCGAAACATGGCTCAGCATTCCCACTCGGAACGACTGAACAGGTAACCCTTGCCCCACACCGTCTTGATCTTGCGCGCTTCGCCGGCGTTGTCGTCAAACTTGCGGCGCAGCTTGGAGATGGCCACGTCCACCGAACGGTCGGTGCCGTTGAACTCGATACCGCGCAGGCGTTGCAGGATCTGGTCGCGACTCAGCACCTCTCCCGCATGGCGCGCCAGCACCACCAACAGGTTATATTCGCCGCTGGACAACTCCACCGGCTGCTCGCGCCAGGTCACGGTGCGCTCCGACAGGTCGATGCACAGGTTGCCCATGATGATCTGATCATTGGCCACCTGGGGCTCGGACAAACTGCTGCGCCGTAACAAGGTGCGCACCCGCGCCAGCAATACACGCGGCTCGCAGGGCTTGGTCACGTAGTCGTCGGCGCCCATTTCCAGGCCCAACACCTGGTCGTGGCTGTCATCACGGGCAGTGAGCATCAGGATCGGCAGGCCCGCCGAGTCGGCGCGCAGCAGGCGGCAGACTTGCAGGCCATCGAGGCCGGGCAGCATCAGGTCGAGAATCACCAGATCCGGCGGGTTCAGGCGCGCGCGTTCACGGACATGGTCGCCACGGCTGAGCACGCTGACGTGGTAGCCATTGCGCTCCAGGTAGCTGGCAATCAGCTCGGAGAGTGCGGCGTCGTCTTCCACCAGGAGGATGTTGGGCATGGTGTTTCCAAATAATGCGGTTTGTTGGTGTGTTGCAGGATTGTGCAAGGATATACGCCCCCGGCGCCCCGCGCGCCGCACCTTACATTTCTTCACAGACGAGCTACACAGCTTCACAGCACCAAGGCGCAGGTGACTTTAGGATGCGCCAGTCAATATTGGGATAAGAGCATGTCGAAGAATCTGTTTGCGCCATTTTGCCTGCTGGCCCTCACCCTGGCCCTGAGCGCGTGTGGCGACTCCGCCGCCGAAGCACCGCAGATGCCCCTGGCCAAAGTGCGCGTCGAAACCCTTGAAGCCAAACCCTTGGCCATCACCAGCGAACTCAGCGGCCGCATTGCCGCGCCGCGGATCGCCGAAGTGCGCGCACGGGTCGCCGGCGTGGTGATGCAACGGGTGTTCAAGGAAGGCCATGACGTGAAACAGGGCGACGTGCTGTTTCGCATCGATCCCGCGCCGTTCAAGGCCGACCTCGACAGCGCCCAGGCCAACCTGAGCAAGGCCGAGGCCGATGCCTTCAAGGCACGCCTGCAGGAGCAGCGCTACAGCCAATTGGTGGAAGGCAATGCCATCAGCGGCCAGGACTACGACAACGCCCGCGCCGCCGTGCGCCAGACCGCCGCCGAAGTCGCCGCCAACAAGGCCGCTGTCGAACGCGCCCGCTTGAACCTGGGCTACGCCACCGTGACCGCGCCGATTTCCGGGCGCATCGGCCGTGCGCTGGTCACCGAAGGTGCGCTGGTCGGCCAGAACGAGGCCACGCCGCTGGCACTCATCCAGCAACTGGACCCGATCCACGCCGACCTCACCCAGTCCACCCGCGAGCTGAATGACCTGCGTCGCGCCTTCCGCGCCGGCAGCTTGAAGCAGGTCGGCCAGGACCAGGCCAAGGCCACGCTGGTCGAGGACGATGGCAGCCTCTACCCGTTGCCGGGCAAGTTGCTGTTTGCCGAGATCAGCGTCGACCCTGGCACCGGGCAAATCATCCTGCGCAGCGAGTTCCCCAACCCGGACCTCGACCTGCTGCCCGGTAGCTTTGTGCGCGTGCGCCTGGAACAGGCCGTCGACAAACAAGGCATCAGCGTGCCGCAACGCGCCATCACCCGTGACAGCGCCGGTATACCGATGGTGTTGCTGCTGGACGCCGAGCAGACCGTGAGCCAGCAACCGGTAGAGCTGGGCGCGGTGATCAATGATCGCTGGATCGTCAGCAGCGGCCTCAAGCCCGGTGACCGCATCATCGTCGAAGGCCTGCAACACGCGCGCCCCGGTGAAAAAGTTGAAGTGGACGACAGCCCGCTCGTAAAGGAATAACCCGCCATGCCGCAGTTCTTTATTGACCGCCCGATCTTCGCCTGGGTGGTCGCCCTGTTTATCCTGCTGGCCGGTTTGCTGGCGATCCCGCAATTGCCGGTGGCGCAGTACCCCAACGTCGCGCCGCCGAAAGTCGAGATCTACGCGGTGTACCCCGGTGCGTCGGCGCAGACCCTGGATGAAAGCGTGGTGAGCCTGATCGAGCAGGAGCTCAACGGCGCCGATCACTTGCTGTATTTCGAGTCCCAGAGCAGCCTCGGTTCGGCCACCATCACCGCCACCTTCCAGCCCGGCACCAACCCGGAAATGGCCCAGGTCGACGTGCAGAACCGCCTCAAAGCGGTGGAGCCGCGCCTGCCGCAAGCGGTGACCCAGCAAGGCTTGCAGGTGGAGAAGGTCTCCGCCGGTTTTCTGCTGCTGGTGACCCTCACCTCCAATGACGGCAAACTCGATGACGTGGCGCTGAGTGATTACCTGGCGCGCAACGTGATGAACGAACTCAAGCGCCTCGACGGTGTGGGCAAGGCCCAGCTGTATGGCGCCGAGCGCGCCATGCGCATCTGGATCGACCCGCAGAAGCTGATTGGTTTCAACCTGACGCCGGCCGACGTGAACGCCGCGATCAGCGCGCAGAACGCCCAGGTTTCGGCCGGCAGCATCGGTGATTTGCCGGGCACCAACACCCAGGAAATCACCGCCGCGATCCTGGTCAAGGGCCAGCTTTCGACGCCTGCCGAATTTGCCGACATCGTGCTCAAGGCCAACCCTGACGGCTCCACCGTGCGCATCGGCGATGTGGCGCGGGTGGAAGTGGGCAGCCAGGAATACCAGTTCTCCACCCGCCTGAACGGCAAGCCCTCCACGGCGGTCAGCGTGCAGCTGTCGCCGGGCGCCAACGCGCTGAACACCGCGACGCTGGTGCGGGCGAAGATGGACGAGCTGTCGCGCTACTTCCCGGCCAATGTGGAATACAAGATCCCGTACGACACCTCGCCGTTCGTCAAGGTCTCGATCACCAAGGTGGTCTACACCCTGCTCGAAGCGATGGCGCTGGTGTTTGCGGTGATGTTCCTGTTCCTGCAGAACGTGCGCTACACCTTGATCCCGACGCTGGTGGTGCCGATTGCCCTGATGGGCACCTTCGCCACCATGTTGCTGCTGGGCTTCTCGATCAACGTACTGACCATGTTCGGCATGGTGCTGGCCATCGGCATCCTGGTGGACGACGCCATTGTGGTGGTGGAGAACGTCGAGCGCATTATGGCGACCGAGGGCTTGTCGCCCAAGGAGGCTACGAAAAAAGCCATGGGCCAGATCACCGGGGCCATCATCGGCATTACCCTGGTGCTGGTCGCGGTGTTCCTGCCGATGGCGTTCATGGCCGGTTCGGTGGGGGTGATCTACCAACAGTTCTCGTTGTCGATGGCGACCTCGATCCTGTTCTCGGCATTCCTCGCCCTGACCTTGACCCCGGCTCTGTGCGCCACCTTGCTCAAGCCGATCGCCAAGGGCGAGCACCATGCCAAGGGCGGTTTCTTCGGCTGGTTCAACCAGCGCTTTGAACGCCTTACCGACCGCTATGAAGGCTGGGTGGCCTATGCCCTCAAGCGCAGCGGCCGCTACCTGCTGATCTACCTGGTGCTGCTGGTCGGCCTGGGCTGGATGTTCAGCCGCCTGCCCTCCTCCTTCCTGCCGGTAGAAGACCAGGGTTACACCATCACTGACATCCAGCTGCCGCCCGGCGCGAGCAAGAACCGCACGGTGCAAGTGGCCGAGCAGATCGAAGCGCACAACGCCGAGGAACCTGGGGTGGGCGACACCACCATGATCATGGGCTTCAGCTTCTCCGGTTCCGGGCAGAACGCCGCGCTGGCGTTTACCACGCTCAAGGATTGGTCGCAGCGCAGCAGTGATGATTCGGCCTCTTCGATTGCCGACCGCGCCAACATGGCCTTCAGCGAGCTCAAGGATGCAATTGCCTACGCGGTGCTGCCGCCGCCGGTGGATGGCCTGGGCACCTCCAGTGGTTTCGAGTTCCGCCTGCAAGACCGTGGTGGCGTCGGCCATGCCGCGCTGATGGCGGCGCGTACCGAATTGCTGGCGGCTGCCGAGAAAAGCCCGATCCTGGCCAACGTGCGCGAAAGCGCCCTGGCCGAGGCGCCGCAAGTGCAACTGGAAGTGGACCGCAAGCAGGCCAACGCGCTGGGCGTATCGTTTGCGGACGTAGGCAATGTGCTGTCCTCGGCCATCGGTTCGGCCTACATCAACGACTTCCCCAACCAGGGCCGCATGCAACGGGTGGTGGTGCAGGCCGAAGGCGACCAGCGTAGCCAGGTCGCGGACTTGATGAAAATCAACGTGCGCAACAACGCTGGCAAGATGGTGCCGCTGTCGTCCTTTGTCGAAGCCAAATGGACCCAGGGCCCGACGCAACTGACCCGCTACAACGGCTACCCGGCTATCGCGATTTCCGGTGAAGCGGCTCCGGGGCACAGCACCGGTGAGGCAATGGACGAGATCCAGCGCCTGGTCAGCCAGTTGCCGGCAGGTCTTGGCCAGGAATGGACCGGTCTGTCGTTGCAGGAACGCCTGTCCGGTTCCCAGGCGCCCTTGCTGCTGGGCTTGTCGCTGCTGATCGTGTTCCTGTGCCTGGCGGCGCTGTATGAAAGTTGGTCGATCCCGACCTCGGTGTTGCTGGTGGTGCCGCTCGGTGTACTCGGCGCGGTGGTCGCGGTGAGCTTGCGCGGCATGCCCAACGATGTGTTCTTCAAGGTTGGCCTGATTACCATCATCGGCTTGTCGGCGAAGAACGCGATCCTGATCATCGAGTTCGCCAAGGACCTGTATGACCAGGGCGAAGACCTGGTCACCGCCACCTTGAAAGCCGCGCGGTTGCGCCTGCGGCCGATTATCATGACGTCCCTTGCGTTCATCCTCGGCGTGGTGCCACTGGCGATTGCCACCGGTGCCAGCTCGGCCAGCCAGCAGGCGATTGGTACAGGGGTGATCGGCGGGATGATCACCGCAACACTGGCCGTGGTGTTTGTGCCGGTGTTCTTCGTGGTGGTCATGAAGCTGGTGCGCAAGCGCCACAAGACCGAGTGATGCTATGGTGCTCACAACCGCCTGCGTTGTGAGCACCTATGTCGTTTCTAGCCCGCACCCACCCCCGCCTCTCCGCCGCCGCCGTGTTCGGGATTGCCGTGGGCATCCTGGTACCGGCCGACACCCTCGTCAGCAAAATCCTCATTGGCTGGAACGCCGGCGTCTGGACCTATCTGGTGCTGATGCTATGGCTGACCCGCCGCGCCAAAGCCGAAGACGTCAAACGCATCGCCGAGATCGAAGATGAAAACGCCGGCCTGGTGCTGTTCACGGTGTGCATCGCCGCCATTGCCAGTTTGGCGACCATCACCTTCGAACTGGTGGGCAGTAAAGACCTGGCGACCTCCGAGCGCCTGCTGCACTACGGTTTCACCGGGCTGACCGTGATCGGTTCGTGGTTGCTGATCGGGGTGATCTTCAGCGTGCATTACGCCCGCCTGTATTACACCTGGGACGGCAAGGAACCGGCATTGCGCTTTGCCGAGGGCCTGACCACCCCCAATTACTGGGACTTCCTGTACTTTTCCTTCACCATCGGCGTGGCGGTGCAGACCTCCGACGTGGGCGTCGCCACCCGTGGCATGCGCAAAGTGGTGCTGGGGCAATCGTTGATCGGCTTTCTGTTCAACACCGCGATCCTGGGGTTCTCGATCAACATCGCTGCCGGGCTGTTCGGTTGACGCTGCACAAACCTTCTAGACGCCCGGCACGCGCTGGGCGCTAATAGCCTCACTTAGTCCGCCTCGGTGTTTTATGGCCGCGCACAACTGGATCGACCTGTCCCAGGACGCCGACACCGGCATCGAGACCCTGCGCGCGCACTTTGAAGGCCACGCCTACGACCCTCACTGGCACGACAGCTACCTGATCGGCGTCACCGAACAAGGCGTGCAGCAATTCAACTGCCGCCGCACGCGCCACAATAGCGTACCGGGCCAGGTGTTCCTGGTGGAGCCCGGCGAGCTGCATGACGGTGACGCGCCCACCGCAGATGGTTTCACCTACCACATGCTCTACCTCGACCCGCACTGGCTGGCGCGGGAAGTCAGCGCGGTGTTCGAAGAAGCGCCGCTGGACAGCCAGTTGAGTTTCGCCAGCACCTTGACCAGCGACCCACGCCTGGCCCTGGCCACCAGTCAAGCCTTCCAGACCCTGCACAGCGGCGAACTGCGCATCGTGCGCCAGCGCGCCATGGACCAGTTGCTGGAGCGCCTTACCGGCCAGCTCTATTGGCGCACCCGCTACCGCGACGACCCGCGATTGCCCTTGGTGGCACACAAGGCACGGGAATACCTGCACGCTCATTTGCAGTTTGATGTGGGCATGGACGAACTGGCGCTCGCGTGTGGCGTCGACCGCTTCCGCCTGACCCGTGCGTTCAAGAGCGCGTTTGGCCTGCCGCCCCACGCGTATCTGGTGCAACTGCGCCTGGCCCGCGCCCGGCATTTGCTGGCCAAGGGCGAACAACCGGCAGATGTGGCGATTGCCCTGGGTTTTGCCGACCAGAGCCACCTGGGCCGCTGGTTCGTGCGCGTCTATGGGTTGACGCCTGCGGCGTACCGCAAGCGCTGCTCAAATCTTCCAGACAGGTCACCCGCGGGCTTGTGAAGATCGACTCCATCGATTGATTGTTCGGAGTCCACCATGCTGGCGTTTATCCTGTTTGCCTTTGTCGCATCCATCACCCCAGGCCCCACCAATATTCTGGTGCTCAGCAACAGCGCACGCTACGGTTTCAAGGCCGCGTTGCCGATCATTCTGGGGGCTTGCATGGGCGCGGCGGGCATTGTGCTGCTGGTGGGCGCGGGCGTCGGCCAGTCACTGGTGCAGTTGCCGAGGCTACACAGTGCCATGCAATGGGTCGGTGTGGCCTGGTTGAGCTATCTCGCGTGGCAGATTTTCAGCGCGCCCGCAGCGACCATAGAGGTGCAGTCAACACACAAGCGACTGGGCTTGCGTGGCGCCGCCGGCCTGCAATTGATCAATCCCAAGACCTGGATGATGGCGCTGGCCGTAGTCAGTGTATTCGCGGGTCACGGTGCAGAACGCCAGAGCCAGGTGCTGGTGCTGTCCCTGGTGTTTTTCCTGATAGCACTGCCGTGCCTCGGGGCCTGGGCGGTGTTGGGTGCGGGGTCGAGCCGGCTTCTGCGCTCGCCAAACGCCATGCAGCGCTTCAACCGATGCATGGCCCTGCTTCTGCTGGGTTCGACCTGGCTGAGTGTGCTGATCTGAACGCAAAAAAAAGGGGGAAGCCTTGGCTTCCCCCTGTTCAACTCAACGACAACGTTAGAAGTCGTAACGCACCCCGAAGTTGACACCCCACGGCTGATCGATCTTCTTGCCTTGGCTGGTTTCGACGTCAGCGTGCAACTTGACGTTCTCCGAAACCGACATCGCCAAACCGGCCGCCAGCTCGATGCGCGAGCCCGACAGGTCGTTGTTGAAGGTCTGGTCGTTGATGAACACCTTGTTGCTCTGATCGAACTCATGGGCCACGGCGGTACGCAAGTAAGGCTGCAACACACCGCCGCTTTCCAGCTGGATGTTCTTGCCGGCGGTCACGCCGAGCTTGCCCACCACGGAGCTGGAACGGTCGCCCTTGGCCTGCAGGCCGTTGGTCAACTCGTAGCTTTGCGCCTGAGTGATGGTTGCCGACAACTGGCCGTAGGGTTCCACGTAAAAGTCGTTGTCCAGCTTGATATGACGGCCGAACTCCGCCGAGGCGCCCACGGCATTTTGCGCGTAGTTGCCCTTGGCTTTCTTGCCATCGCTCATGGTCACGTCGTTTTCCGTGTGCAAGCGGTTGAGCTTGGCCACACCGTCGAAGTACAGCCCGCTTTCGGCATCCAGCCAGGTGGCGTAACCACCCACGTAGTAACTCTTCACTTCGCCGCTGCTGCCACGGGTCAGGCTGAGGTCGGAGGCACTGTGACCGGCCATCACACCCGCGATCCACTGGCCGTCACCGCCGGACAGTGGCGCATCGGCACCAATGGTGAAACCCTTCTGGTTCTGCGTGTAGCCCGCACCGTTCTTGTTCGCCGCCACGTCGAATTTGTTGCCGTAGCTGCGCATCCACATCCCGTTGCCAGCGCCTTCACTGAAGCGCAGTTCACCCATGCGCGTACGCAGGATGCTCATTTCGCCGTACAGCACGGTGGGCGCGCTGTTGAACAGGGCCAGTACCGAATGGGCGCTGGTGCTGGTGCCCTTACGGTTGGGGTCGAGGAACCAGTCGGTGCCGTCCTTCTGCAGACCGTAGGCGTACGCGCCGACATCCACCGTGCCGCTGGCCAGGCTGAACTGCGCATCACCGCCTTCAGTGTGGACCACTTTGATCGGCTCGCCGTCGGCCAGGTTCGAGCCGCTGGCGGCCAGCATCAGGCTATGGTTGCCTTCAGCCTTGCCTGCCACGTTGAGGAAGTCGGTCTGATGGGTCAGGAAATCGGTGTTCATGATGAACGTACCGTTGCCTTCCAGGCTCTTCACGTCCAACCGATAGAACTCATCCGCCCCACCGAAATGCACGGCGCCGCCGCCCATCTTCAAGGCGGTGACATTGCTGTCGCCCACCAGTACCCAATGGGAGGCGTCATTCACACTCAGCTCGGCGACGTTTTTCAACTGGCCGGTCAGCCAGGCGCCATTGTTGAGCTGCGCTTTGGCGGTGCTGCCCTCTTCGACCACGATGTCGCCGAACAACTCGCTGTGGTCGACGTTCATATTCGCAACGGAATTGCCGGTAACTTCCAGGATATTGCCGTTGCCGCCGGTCAGGGTCGAGCCATTGCGCACCTGAATATCAACTTGACCACCGCCCAGCTCATCCCCCTTCACCAGCAACGCAGCACCGTTTCGGCCCTCGGCATGTGTGCTGTCCAGTACAAGGCTGCTTGGGTTATCGATGTAGTATTCCTTCTCCAACACCACGCCATTCTGGCCGCCGATAATACGGCTGCCAATGGCGGTAGCATCCGCGCCCACCAGGTAGACGCCCACACCATCCTCTCGGGTTGCCGTGACATCTGAGTCGGTGAAATTCAATTGGCTGTACGCCGACGCAACTGCGCCCGTCGTCGAACCCGTGACGGTGCTGCCGAAAACATTCACGGTCGAGCCGTCAGTCGTCAAGAAATCGCGCCCTGCGACAATAGCCGCCCCGTTGGCATTGGTGATGGTGCTGGTGGTGATATCCGCTTCGCTGCCAATCAGTTGCAGGGCAAACGGCGAAGAACTGCGCGCTTCGACCGTCGCGCCATTCAAGGTGATTTTCGATCCATTGATAGCCTCGATGTCCTGGGCCAGGGTGCCTGCATTCAAGGTCATCCTTGCGCCAACCACCTGCGACTGACGCAGGGTCGAACCATTGGAGATCAGATGAGAGTCATTTTGGATATCCCAACTGTCGAGGTATTGACCCGGCCCGATCGTGTATTCATGGCCATCGATCAAGTGCGTGGTGGCTTGAGCAAGTGAAGCACCAAACAGCAGGAAACCCATTGCCGGGGCCTGGACCGCGATGGCCAATGGATGTTTTTGGAAACGTGTGTTGGTAGTCATTCTGCGTGTATACCCGTGAAGAACCTTCCCATAGGGAACGAATTGACCGGCACCAAGCGAGATAGGAGCAGGCCTTGAGGGGCCGCAGACTAGAGAGAGAGGAAGAATGAATATGTAGGATTTATCTGAGATGTAATGCGCAATGACGGAGGGGAATTGATGGGGCTTGAAGAGAAGCACCTGCGCTCCTCTTCAAGCTAAGTATTGCTAAGGCCAATTAGAGCCGTCGCAATAAGTCGGTGGCGAGCCGGAAACATAGGTCCTTACCAACGCAAGCAACTCGGCAGAGTCCGTAGGAGTGGGTCCAACAATAGGGACCGAATACTTGATGCGTACCGACCCCATATCCGTCATGTGGTCGTAGATTGGCTTGATATACATCGTCCCTGTTTCGATGCGCACTTTGAAACCGAACGCGATCTCACTGGTCGTTGTTATCGTATGAGGGAAAGTTCCCGAAGCCCCAGCGATTGGCATGTTGCCGGCATCATTGCTGTGTGCCTGCCACGACACTGGAATAGTCATACCTAAAGCGAAACGCGAGCTCGGCGGAACAATAACCTCCAAATAACCACCGGTCTGAGTTAAATTTTTAACTGCATTACAGGCAATGTACGTGACACCGCCGGCTACACCTGCCCCGTCTACAGTCGGTGCATCGAAGGAGGTTCCGTTTGCCGCGACATCAATGCCTTGAGCGGGTGAGATATCTCTATTGCTGGTGCCGGTCGTAACAATTTCATAATGTAACGGAATAGGATTGCCAGCGAGTGTATTGCCATATTTGGCAATGAACGGCCACGGCACGCTCGTATCAACGACACCGGAAGGCGGAAGGTTCAAGTTATCGACCGGGATAACAGCAACCCTTTCACCCGAGTAAAACAGGTGAATAGTGAACGCCCTGGCGGAAGGCAATGGCGCAACAGTCCACAAAGGAATCTTGACAGGAGCGTCCAGTCCCTTGTCACGGCCATCCAGTTGATTCGTCAAGCCTGACCCCGCCCCCGTCAATATCGGAAGTAGGAGATTCCTATTTGGCCGAGCAGGTTTGTCTGGGTTCACGGGGCCCGCTTTGGACAAGTCCAGTTCAACAGTGACTTCGTCGGTTGTAGCGATCCAATAGAACACCCCTCCGCGTTCTACCGCATAGCGGACGCTCATTGCAATGGGTCCAAAACTGGCAGTGCCATACAAAAACTCAAGTACGGGATAGTCGACAGGCAACTCCCCGGGCAAAACGGTCGAACCCACTGGCAGTGGGCCGACTCGGCGAGTGCCAATGCTGGTGGTGAGTTCGATGAATATATTGTCCCGCACACGATCCGCATCATAATTAGGGATGATGACGAGCGCCCCCGAAGCCGCTTCAGTATCATCCAGGTCGATCAGATGGTCGCCTGAGCCCGATAAGTTGACCGCAAACTTCACACCTGGAGCTCTCAAAATCGGCGCGGGACGAATCGCGATGCTCACGGACAGGCCGAGGGAGACACCACTGACATTACCCTCAACAGTCCGCAGTTGGTAATAGATGTCTTTCGCGCCCTCCCACAGCGCAGCCTGAGCCTCGGTCAATAGCACGACTTCATCGGGGAAGACATTACCGGTTGCAACCACTACCCCATTGGGACCGTCCAACAGCTCCCACTTGTCCCCTATATGCGCGCCCTGAGCGTCGTAATCTTGAATCCGAAGCCTTGCCACGCCACCATTGGCATCGAAATAGGCTTTAGTCAGCGGGCCGGAATGTCCTGCAGGCAACAACAAGGAGAACGGTCTAATACCTGCTGTATCAAAGGGTGCAATGCGGTTGACGATGAACCTTAGTGTTGCGGAGCCAGACTTGTTGACCCCACCACCCGGTATACGCCTCGACACTGCATATGTGTAGATGTGGGTGCCCTGGGTTAACCAAATCTGGGGAATCTCCGCTACATAAGGGCCCGGCGCAATGAGTACTTCCGATTTAAAAAGCCCACTTTGAAAATCCCCAATGTCATCAATATGATCATCTCGCGTAGAAGGATTAGCAACGGAGGATGGAGGAAACCATGTGGCTAGATTAAGTTTTAATGTGGGAGCGTCGACCGCTTTACGCGTCAATAAGCCCGGGTACTTAATGTTATCAACATAATCTTCAGGTTGAGCTACCGCTGCTGTCAGTGTAATAGGCACAGCAGTAATCGTATTTTTATTTTTAATTTGCGCGAACGGACCCAGTTTCTTTTTCATGTCAATTACTCACCATAGTTGAACACACAAGTATCGATAACTCGCCCCGGTGACGAGGCGAATCTATTTAAAGCGTGCGACAAGGTGAACGCCTGACACTTAAAACGCCCGCACCACTGCCCATCAGACCGCACCCGGTCGCGAGCAAGCGTCAGCACCGAATCACTCTGCTACTACTTAAATGTCTTAAAGTCCTGTAAGAGTTTTATCAACTTATCAATCAACTCATTGAGTTTGCCCAGTTGTCCGCTAGGCGAACGCTCCGGCGCTTCAAGCCATTGCACATCTGAGCCATCACAAAAACCGTGATCACCGGGTTGGCAGGGCTCTTCGGAGTTGGGGAACACTCGGTCTATGCGCACTTTGCCCATGGATGAATGACCAATAAGGACGCCGTTCCGGTAGAGGTAATATTCTGCTGTGGCCGAGGCGAACCTGCGCATCGGCTCGATCTTGGTGTCCCAAGGCAAGACCACCATCGGCACGCTTTTACTCACTAAGTGCTCATCTTTGATGGTCTCGCGCCCTTCGAACTCGGTACCTAAGATCGGTTGCTCCCAATTAATGACTTTGTACCCCTGCCAAAACAACCGAACTTCGTCATCAACCAGCATGCGCGAGTCGATAGGTATGGTCCAGCGAACGCCATGACAAGTGGCAGGCCGGGATTCACAGGTCAGAAGTTTGGCCCCGCCGTGCAGCGAATGGGCAATTACCGGCGCGTCAAGATCAAACAACGGATCAACATGCACATTCACCAAGGTTTCAGGCGCTTGCTGCTCATTCACGCCATTGCTGGTGGTATAGAACACCGGTAACGCAGCGTGATTGCCCTCTGCAACAATGTCCGTGCCTGAGAGATCGGGTACAAAACGAACCAGTTGATCGAACGCATCGCCTGTTTGCACGGTGTAGTACGCGAGCGGCCCTCTGTTCCCGTAATAGAGGGCAAGGACGTCGCCCTGTTTGGGATCGACGTACAAACGCACCCAGACACTGGCGCCCAACACCCGGTCCCGCTGGTCCAGTTCGTTGATCAACCCCGACCCATTGCCGATGACCTGCACCTTTGCAAGCGTAAGGTTAAGTTTGGCCGGCGCACCGGCATGGTCTTGGCCCGCGATGGTCCAGTCTTGCCAGAAAAAGTCGATAGGTGACGGGAACGGCGTGGGTCGACCGGGCCGATGTATCTCATATTGCACAGGCACCTGCTCACGCACCAAGGGGCCGGGTTGGCGCAAAATGCTCCAGGGAATCGGTACAGAAAAAGGAAAGCCGGTGATTCGCAGCGGCGGCAATACGCGCTGCCCGTTCCAGATCATCACAACCTCATCGCCCGTCATGAATCCAGGGTATTGAGGCGCAGGTATCTGGGCGGCAATACCTGCACGTGCATCGTCACGCTTGAGCAACGAGTCAAGGTAGGCAGGGGGTCGAATGACCGCCGCCAGCAGGCCGCTAGGTGAAGGGATCAAGCTGACGGGAAAGCTCGTTGAGGCCGTCAAAGGGCTGAAGTTTCCTGACCGGTCATAGGCCCGGCCAGCCATGTAAGCCGTGCCATTGGGCAAGGCTCGGAAATGGTCTCGGTCGACACAGATGATCAAAGGCTCATCGGTAAAATTGAGCGTCTTGATGACCGTATGGATCAATGGGAAGGGCGGTGTCACATTCGACAGATAAATAGAAATCCGGTCGCCCTTGGCTCGGGCCACAAAGGCGGGGAGTTCTATCTCTATACACGGATTGTCAGCGAGTACTTGTTCGGTGATGCCGGTGGCGGCGATGCTTGGATCAACAAATCTCGGGCCATCGGAAGGAAGCTGAAAGGTCGGTGGATTTCGATCTACCCTCAATGTCCTGAAGGGGGAATCCACATCGGGACTGCCAGGCTCTTTCACTCGATACAGCAGCTCAATGACAGCGTCGAAATACAGCATGTAATTGCGGGGTACGGACATCGAAAATGGGTCGGGCGCCGCTAAGTAATCTGCTCTATTGAACACTCGTGAATCCGCCACCGACTCGACACCGTTGACGCGCCAAATCAACTCCACCGTGTTGTCCCTAAACAGCGAAGGGCCTGGCGCCCATTTCTTGATCCAGCAAACCAAAGGCATCTCACGATAGGGGATAACGATCAGGCCTTCCGGATCAGATACAGGTACACCGACAATCTCGGCAAAGGGGTCGAGCGCCAACACACCGTTGCGCCGCGCTAGGGGGTAACCGGGGTTTTCCTTTCCAGACATGGCGTGCGCTCCCTTTAAGTAGCTGGTTCGTTAAGCACGATTAAGCGCCCGTCGCCCGTACCTGACTACTGTCAGAATTAACAGGTTCACCTGCCCATTCGTCGTTTCACCCCCATTGATTTCCCCAACATATTTTTCTCCATCGCTTGACGCCCCCCTTCACTTGGTGTTTTCTGAAACCGGTTTCAGCCCTGTCACTCATCCAATAAAAAAGGCCTGCCACAGTGACCCCTTTTTCCGCCGCCCAGCGCAGCCGCGTCACCATGCTCGACGTTGCCGAGCGCGCCGGTGTGTCCAAGGCCAGCGTGTCGCGTTTTATCGGCGACGACCGCGCCCTGCTCTCCGATGCCATTGCCTTGCGCATCGAGCAAGCCATTGAACAACTCGGCTACCGCCCCAACCAGATGGCCCGTGGTCTCAAGCGTGGCCGCACGCGGCTGATCGGCATGCTGGTGGCCGATATCCGCAACCCTTATTCCATTGCCGTGATGCACGGTGTCGAAACCGCCTGCCGCCAGCACGGCTACAGCCTGGTGGTGTGCAACACCGACCGCGATGACGAACAGGAGCGCCAGCATCTGGCCGCACTGCGTTCGTACAACATCGAAGGGTTGATCGTGAACACCCTCGGCCATCACCTCGACCAACTGCTGGAACTGCAACGGGAAATGCCCCTGGTGCTGGTGGACCGCAAAGTCGAGCCGCTGCACAGCGACCTGGTGGGGTTGGATAACCCTGCAGCCGTGCGTATGGCGGTCGAGCACTTGGAGCAACAGGGTTATCGCGATGTGCTGATGGTGAGCGAAGCCACCGATGGCACCAGTTCGCGCTTGGAGCGCCTGGACAGTTTCAAGGCTGAGATTGCCAGCCGCCTGGCATTGACCGGCGCCGTGCTGGAGTTGGATGGCGCGCTGCAACACCACCTGCAAACCTTTCTCGCAAAACCTGGCCCCAAGGCGCTGTTCTGTGCCAACGGCGTTGCGGCACTGGCCTGTACGCGTGCGCTCAAGAACCTTGGCTGCAACTTATTCGATGACGTAGGCCTGATCGCCCTGGATGACCTGGATTGGTATCCATTGGTGGGCGGCGGCATCACCGCCCTCGCCCAACCCACCGACGCCATTGGCGCCTCGGCGTTCGACTGCCTGCTCCAGCGCTTGCGCGGCGACACCGAGCCGACGCGTACCCTGGATTTCTTGCCCCAACTGATTATCCGAGGCTCAACACAGCTCCCACAGCTTTGATTTTCGCTTAAAAATGAAACCGGTTTCAGAGGTAAACAACAATGCATAAATACCCCGTCTCCATCAGCCTTTCCAGCTACGGCGCCGACTTGGTACGCCAGCAGGGCCAATTGAGTTTTGTCGAGGTCCTCGCCGCCGCCGGTGCACAGCGCATCGAATGGCGCGAAGAGCTTTTAACCGACGAACAGCCCACCGAACTGGCCCTGGCTGCGGCGCAACAGCACCTGGAATCGGTGTTCTCATCGCCCCTGGAACTGTGGGTCGCCGGCCGCGCCCAAGCGAATGCCGAACTTGCGGCCACTCTGGATCGGGCGCAGGCGTTCGGTTCACGCTGGCTGAAAGTCTCCCTCGGTTACTTCACCGACACCAACGACGTGGAAAGCCTGCACGCCCTGCTCAACCGTCACGCGGTTCAGCTGCTGGTAGAGAACGACCAGACCCTGCACGGCGGCCGCATCGAACCCATGCAGCGTTTCTTCACCGAAGTGGAACGCCTGGGCCTGCCGGTCAAGATGACCTTCGATATCGGCAACTGGCAGTGGCAGGACCAATCCGCCCTCACCGCCGCACGCCTGCTGGGCCGGCATGTGGATTACCTGCACTGCAAGGCCGTGGCCCGGCGCGCCGACGGCAAGCTGGTCGCCCTGCCGCCTGGCGCCACCGACCTGCATCTGTGGGAACAACTGCTCAAGCACATGACTCCAGGTATTAGCCGGGCAGTGGAATTTCCGCTGCAAGGCGATGACCTGGTCGCAATCACTGCTCAGCAGGTCGCCGCCCTCGCCCTGCTGGGCCAACCCCACGAGGAGCATGCTCATGTCTGAGATCGATATCCTGTCGTTTGGTGAAACCATGGCGATGTTTGTCGCCGAGCAAACCGGCGATTTGGCCCAGGTTGCACAGTTTCATAAACGCATCGCGGGCGCCGACAGCAATGTCGCCATCGGTTTGTCGCGCCTGGGTTTCAACGTGGCGTGGCTGAGTCGGGTGGGCAACGATTCACTCGGGCGCTTTGTGGTCGACACCTTGACCCAGGAAGGCCTGGATTGCCGGCATGTGGCGGTCGATCCGCTGCATCCCACCGGTTTTCAGTTCAAGTCCCGCGAAGAAGCCGGTGATGATCCCCAGGTGGAGTACTTCCGCAAGGGATCGGCGGCCAGTCACTTGTCCATCGCGGCCATCAGTCCGGCGTTGCTGCAAGCCCGCCATCTGCATGCCACCGGGATTCCGCCCGCGTTGTCCGAGGCCACACGCGAGTTATCCGTCGAGCTGATGACGCAGATGCGCAAGGCTGGGCGCAGTGTGTCGTTCGACCCCAACCTGCGCCCGTCCTTGTGGGCCAACCAACAGACGATGATTCGTGAAATCAACGCCCTTGCCGGTCTGGCCGACTGGGTCTTGCCGGGCCTGGGCGAAGGCCGTCTACTCACGGGTTTCGACGACCCGGCCGATATTGCCGCGTTCTATCTGGACCAGGGCGCCGAAGCCGTGACCATCAAGCTCGGCCCGGACGGCGCCTACTACCGCACTCACCTGGACCAAGGCTTTGTCGCCGCCGTGCGCGTGGACAAGGTCGTGGACACGGTCGGAGCCGGTGATGGTTTTGCCGTGGGCATGATCAGCGCCCTGCTGGAAAACCTCAGCTTTCCCGAGGCGGTACAGCGCGGCAACTGGATCGGCAGCCGCGCCGTGCAAAGCCGTGGCGACATGGAAGGCTTGCCCGCCCGCTCAGAGTTACCCATTCGATCCGTTGCCTAACCCACTACCTGTTGCCACAACTACAACAAGCTCAGGAGCAACCCCATGGACACCGTGAAACTCGCCACCCGCCGTTGGTGGTACATCATGCCCATCGTTTTTATCACCTACAGCCTGGCGTACCTGGACCGCGCCAACTACGGCTTCGCCGCAGCCTCCGGGATGGCCGAAGACCTGATGATCACCCCCGGCATGTCGTCCTTGCTGGGCGCGCTGTTTTTCCTTGGTTACTTTTTCTTCCAGGTACCGGGGGCGATCTACGCGCAAAAGCGCAGCGTCAAGAAGCTGATCTTCGTCAGCCTGATCCTGTGGGGCGGCCTCGCCACCCTGACCGGCGTGGTGTCCAACGCCTACATGCTGATCGTGATCCGCTTCATGCTCGGCGTGGTCGAAGCCGCCGTGATGCCGGCGATGCTGGTGTACCTGTGCCATTGGTTCACCCGTGCCGAACGCTCGCGCGCCAATACCTTCCTGATCCTCGGCAACCCGGTAACCATGCTGTGGATGTCGGTGGTGTCGGGCTATCTGGTGCAGCATTTCAGCTGGCGCTGGATGTTTATCATCGAAGGCCTGCCGGCGGTGCTGTGGGCGTTTATCTGGTGGAAGCTGGCCGATGAGCGTCCAAAAGATGCCAAGTGGCTGAGCGACACTGAGAAACAGGATCTGGAAACCGCGCTGGCCGCCGAGCAAGTCGGGATCAAGGCGGTGAAGAACTACGCCGAAGCCTTCCGCTCACCCAAGGTGATCATCCTGGCCCTGCAATTCTTTTGCTGGAGCATCGGCGTGTACGGCTTTGTGCTGTGGCTGCCGTCGATCCTCAAGCAAGGCTTGCAGATGGACATGGTCGAGGCCGGCTGGCTGTCGGCGCTGCCGTACCTGGCGGCGGTGATTGGCATGCTGGTCGTGTCCTGGGGCTCGGACAAGCTGCAAAAGCGCAAACGTTTCGTATGGCCGCCGTTGCTGATTGCCTCGATTGCTTTCTATGCGTCCTACGTGCTCGGTGCCGAACACTTCTGGTGGTCCTACACCTTGCTGGTGATCGCCGGGGCCTGCATGTACGCGCCCTACGGTCCGTTTTTTGCGATTGTCCCGGAGATCCTGCCGGCCAACGTCGCCGGGGGTGCCATGGCGCTGATCAACAGCATGGGGGCCCTGGGTTCATTCGGCGGCTCGTACCTGGTGGGCTACCTCAATAGCAGCACCGGTTCGCCCGGCGCTTCGTACCTGCTGATGAGCGGCGCGTTGCTGCTGTCGGTGGTGCTGACGATTTTTCTCAAGCCCGGCGCAAGTGATCGCACGCCGGTGCCCCACCTGGAATTGAAGGTAAAGACCGCATGAAAAAGTCTGTCGTGTTGTACAAGAAACTCTCCGCGCCACTGATGGCCCGCCTGCATGAACAGGCCGATGTCACCTTGATTGAAGCACTCGACGACACCGGCCTGGCCAAACTGCGCGACGCCCTGCCCGGCGCCCACGGCCTGCTGGGCGCCAGCCTGCGCTTGGACGCCAAGCTGCTCGACCTGGCGCCGCAGTTGCAAGCCGTGGCCAGCGTGTCGGTTGGCGTCGACAACTATGACATCGACTACCTGACCGCCCGCGGTATCCTGCTCAGCAACACCCCCGACGTACTCACTGAAACCACCGCCGACACCGGTTTTGCACTCATCCTCGCCACCGCCCGGCGTGTGGTGGAACTGGCCGATATGGTGCGCGCCGGCCAGTGGAACAAAAACATCGGCCCGGCGCATTTTGGCAGCGACGTGCATGGCAAGACCCTGGGCATCATCGGCATGGGCCGCATCGGTGAAGCCTTGGCCCAGCGTGGGCATTTTGGCTTTGGCATGCCGGTGATCTATCACAGCCATTCGCCCAAGCCGGCGGTGGAGGCGCGTTTTGGTGCGCAATACCGCAGCCTGAACGACTTGCTGCAACAGGCCGACTTTGTTTGCCTGACCTTGCCGCTCACCGCCGAAACCGAGAAATTGATTGGCGCCGAACAGTTCGCGCTGATGGGCCCGGAGACGATCTTCATCAACATTTCGCGGGGCAAAGTGGTGGATGAAGCAGCGCTGGTGGAGGCGCTGCAACAGCGCACCATTCGGGCGGCGGGGTTGGATGTGTTTGAGAAGGAGCCGCTGGATCACGACTCGCCGTTGTTGCGTTTGAACAACGTGGTGGCGACACCGCATATCGGTTCGGCCACCCATGAGACGCGGGAGGCCATGGCCAAATGTGCGGTGGATAATCTGTTGCAGGCGTTGGCCGGGGAAAGGCCAAAGAACCTTGTGAATGCAGCAGCGTGGAAACACTGATCCTACTGTAGTGAGCGAGCTTGCCTCGCGCGGGGCAAGCCCGCTCACTACAAAAAGCAGGTTCCTGACGCATTCAGATAACGAACCGCGCCACCATCCCATTCAAATCCACCGCCAGGCGCGACAGTTCATGGCTGGCCGCGCTGGTCTGGTTGGCACCCGCCGCCGACTGGGTCGCCAGGTCGCGGATGTTGACGAGGTTGCGGTCCACTTCGCGGGAGACTTGGGCCTGTTCTTCCGACGCACTGGCGATGACGAGGTTGCGTTCGTTGATCAGGCTGATGGATTGGGTGATCTGCTCCAGGGCCACACCGGCGGCGCGGGCCATTTCCAGGGTGTCCTGGGTGCGCTGGTTGCTCTGCTGCATCGACTGCACGGCTTCACCGGTGCCGTTCTGGATGCCGGCGACCATTTTCTCGATCTCCTGGGTCGACTGCGCGGTGCGATGGGCCAGTGCGCGCACTTCGTCGGCCACCACCGCAAAACCCCGCCCGGCTTCACCGGCACGCGCCGCCTCGATAGCGGCGTTAAGCGCCAGCAGGTTGGTCTGCTCGGCAATCGCGCGGATCACGTCCAGCACTTTGCCGATATCGCGGCCTTGGGTGGCCAAGCCTTCGATCATCGCGGCGGTGTTTTGTACGTCCTGGGTCATGGTCTGGATCGCACCGACGGTTTCCACCACGCGGTCGCGGCCTTCACGGGCGGCCTGGTTGGACTGGGTCGAGGCCTCAGAGGTGGAGACCGCGTTGCGCGCCACTTCTTCCACCGCCGCCGTCATCTCGTTGACCGCCGTGGCGGCCTGGTCGATTTCGTTGTTCTGCTGCTGCAAGCCTTTGGAGGCTTCTTCGGTGACCGCGCTCAACTCTTCCGCCGCTGAAGCAAGCTGCGTCGCGGAGCCGGCGATGTGCTGGATGGTCTGGCGCAGGTTGGCCTGCATCGCGGCCAGGGCGCCGAGCAGGCGGGCGGGTTCGTCCTTGCCGTCGTCTTCGATGGTTTTGCTCAGGTTACCGCTGGCGATGGTTTCTGCGACTTCCACGGCTTTGCGCAGCGGCGTGACGATGCTGCGCGTCAACAACCAGGCCAACAGCACGGTCAGCAGCGCGGCAGCGACCGAGACCGCAATCACGCCCGTGATGGCGCCGTCGTAACTTTGCCCGGCTTCAGCGTCGGCGGTCTTGGCATCCGCCGCGTTGATGGCGATGAGCTTATTCAACTGCTCGCCCATCTGGTCAGTGCCGTCCTTGATGCGCGTGTTGATCAAGGCACGCATGTCATCGAGGTTGCCCTGCCTGGACAGTGCCAGCATGTCGGCCTGGGCCTTGAAGTAGTTGTCCAGGGTGACCACAAACGTCTTGTAAAGCGCAGTCTCCTCCGGGCCGGCCGGCAGCGCAGCGTACGTGGCCTGGGCCGTCTTGACCTTGTCGGCGAGCACGCCCATGCGCGTTTCGGCTTCTTGCAGGCTGGCAGGCTCACGGTTGATCAACACACGGAACGACAGGATACGCAGGCGCAGTACGTTTTCCGTGATAACGCCCAGCGACGTCACGCTGGGCACCTGGTTGGCACTCATGTCCACCGAAGACTGCCGGATCTGCGTCATGCGGTTGACCGCAAACACCCCCAATAAAATCACTAACAATGCAATGAACGCGAAACCGAGAAACGCTCGTGGGGCAATATTCAGTTGACGGAGGGACATAGGGGGAGCTCTCAGAAGTAGTGTTTGCGAGCGTCCCTGCCGCGAAACGATCAGTCGACGTCAACGCGCCGTTCTAACCTTTGGTCACCACTGTTATCGTTGGTATGTGGGCCTATCCTCGATATCGGCAGGGCCTGGGGTTTCCCACAGGTCCTCCATAAATATTTTTTTACACTTCTGACGACCGGCAGTTTCTGGCATCCTGCGCCTCCATTTTCTGACCCGAGCCCGTATTTTGTCTGACGCTCAAGCCCCCCGCCCGCGCTATAAATCCGACCTGATCTACGGCCTGGAAGACCGCCCCCACTTCACCGCCGCGATTTTTGCCGCGCTGCAGCATGTGCTGGCGAGTTTTGTCGGGATCATCACGCCCACGCTGATCGTCGGCGGCGTGCTGGGCCTGGAAAGCGAAGTGCCGTATCTGGTGAGCATGGCGCTGTTTGTGTCGGGGCTCGGCACCTTTGTGCAGGCACGCAAGTTCGGCCCGATCGGTTCCGGACTGTTGTGCCTGCAGGGCACCAGTTTTTCGTTTATCAGCGTGATCCTCAGCGCCGGGTTTATGGTCAAGGCGCGTGGTGGCGGCACCGATGAGATTCTCTCGACGATCTTTGGTATCTGCTTTTTCGCCGCGTTTATCGAGGTGGTGCTGAGCCAGTTCATCGGCAAGCTGCGCATGCTGATCACCCCGGTGGTCACCGGTACCATCATTACCCTGATGGGCTTGTCACTGATCAAGGTCGCGGTCACCGACATGGCCGGCGGCTATGGCGCCCAGGACCTCGGCGCGGCCGCCAACATGGGCCTGGCGGCCTTGGTGCTGCTGACCATCGTCGTCCTCAACCGCTTCAGCAACCCGTTCCTGCGCCTGGGCTCCATCGTCATCGGCCTGACCCTGGGCTTTGTGGTGGCCTGGATGATCGGCCGCGTAGACATGGCGGCGTTGCCGCACGTGCCGTTGATCAGTGTGCCGGTGCCGTTCAAGTACGGGTTTTCGTTCGACTGGGTGGCGTTTATCCCGGTGGCGGTGATCTTCCTGATTTCGCCGTTGGAAGCGGCCGGTGACTTGACCGCCAACTCGATGATTTCCCAGCAGCCGGTCAAGGGCCCGCTGTACATCAAGCGCATCAAGTCGGGCCTGCTGGCCGACGGCCTCAACTCGGCAATGGCGGCCACCTTCAACAGCCTGCCGATGGTGACCTTTGCCCAGAATAACGGCGTGATCCAACTGACCGGCGTGGCCAGCCGCTACGTGGCGTACTTCATCGCCGGCCTGCTGGTGTTGCTGGGGCTGTTCCCGATGATTGGCGCGGTGTTGCAACTGATGCCCAAGCCGGTGCTGGGTGGCGCGACCCTGATCATGTTCGGCACCGTGGCGGTGGCGGGTATCAAGATCCTCGCCGAAGCCGGGCTGCACCGCCGTAACGTGCTGATTGTGGCGATCTCCCTGGGCATGGGCCTGGGCGTGGCCGCCGTACCGGAAGTGCTGCGCGACCTGCCCAAGGCGCTGCACAACATCTTCGAATCGCCGATCACCGTGGGGGCTTTCTGTGCAATCCTGCTGAACATTTTCCTGCCGGAAGAGTTCATAGAGCTGGAAGAAGATGAATTTGATCCGGAGTCCTCTACCCTCAAAGTGATGCAGGACCCGGACGTCACGACATAAGGGACACTTTTTATGCGCAAGCTCATGGTTCTATCGCTGTTGCTGCTGACCCTGAGCGCCTGCGCGCTGTTCCCCAACCGCGACCCGGTAAACATCAACGTGGTGGGCATCGAGCCCCTGCAAAGCCAGGACCTGGAAGTGCGCTTCGCCGTGAAACTGCGGGTGCAGAACCCCAATGAAACGGCAATCGACTACAACGGCGTGGCCCTGGACCTGGAGGTCAATGGTCGGCCGTTGGCGTCGGGAGTGAGTGATCAGGCCGGGAGCATCCCGCGCTTTTCCGAGACTGTCCTGATGGTTCCCGTCAGCGTTTCGGCATTTTCCGTGTTGCGTCAGACCCTGGGCCTGAGCCAGACCCAGAGTTTGAACAACCTGCCCTACGTGTTGCGCGGCAAATTGGCGGGTGGGCTGTTTGGCACCATGCGCTTCGTAGACCGTGGCACCCTCGACCTGCCGAACACCGCCACCTGGTAAATGCCATGCAACCCACCTTGTTCACCGAACGCCTGATCCTGCGCCCACTGACCCTGGATGACGCCGAGGGCATCCAGCAGCAGTTCCCCCATTGGGATGTGGTGCGCTACCTCAACGCCCTGGTGCCCTGGCCCTACCCGGCCGACGGCGCCCGCGACTACTTGCAACACGTCGCTCTGCCGGCCATGGCTCGGGGCGGGGAATGGCACTGGTCGATCCGCCTGAAAAGCGCACCGGAGCAGTTGATTGGCAATGTCAGCTTGATGGATGAAGTGGATAACAACCGAGGGTTCTGGCTTGGCCCGCAGTGGCAGGGGCAAGGGATGATGAGCGAGGCCAGCGCAGCGGTGACCGACTATTGGTTTGGCGTGCTGGAGCGGCCGTTGTTGCGGGTGCCCAAGGCGGCGCCCAACTTGGGGTCGCGGCGGATTTCCGAGCGTGAGGGGATGCGGTTGATCAGGACGGATGAAGGCGAGTTTGTTGAAGGCACCTTCCCACGGGACATTTGGGAAATGACACGTGCAGAGTGGCTGAAATCCAAATCCCCCAGCCGATGAAAACCAATGTGGGAGCTGGCTTGCCTGCGATAGCAGTGTGTCAGCTTGCACATCCGAGGCTGATGCTCCGCTATCGCAGCGATGCGGCGGCCCGACAAGCCAGCTCCCACATTTTTAATCCCTGTTTCAGTCAGTGATGAAGCGGACTCCGGGCTTTTCGCGTTCGTCTACGACCAACTCAAACACATCCGGCCGGGCATAGTGCCCCACCACGTCATAGTCATACCGCGCCCGCACCAGCTCATCGGTATCGATCTGTGCGGTCAACAACCCCGCCTCGCCCACCAACGGCCCGGCCAATACATCGCCCATCGGCCCGACAATCACACTGCCACCGGCAATCAACGGCCTTTGCGCCGGCCAATTGGCCACCTCCACGCCCAGCGCCTCGGGCGACGCCTGCACCTGGCACGCACTCACCACAAAACAGCGCCCTTCATGGGCCACATGGCGCATGCTCACCTGCCACATCTCACGCTCGTCCACCGTCGGCGCGCACCACACCTCCACGCCCTTGGCGTACATCGCCGTGCGCAGCAACGGCATCATGTTTTCCCAGCACACGGCGCCGCCGACACGTCCCACAGCCGTATCGATCACCGGCAGGGTCGAGCCGTCGCCCTTGCCCCAGATCAGCCGTTCGGTGCCGGTGGGCATCAACTTGCGGTGCTTGGCCACCAGGCCGTCCGTGGGTTCGAAATACAACACGGTGCAGTACAGCGTGCTACCGCTGCGCTCGATTACGCCGAGAACCAGGCTGGCGCCGGTGCGTGCCGACAGCCCGGCCAGTGCTTGCGTTTCAGGGCCTGGCACATCGATAGCATTGGCAAAATAGCGGGCAAAGGCTTCACGCCCTTCCGGCAGGCGGTAACCCAGTTGCGTGCCGAACCCTTCGCCCTTGGGATAGCCACCGAGCAACGCCTCCGGCATGACCACCAATTGCGCAGCGCTACGGGCGATTTCGTCTTCATAGCCCAGTATTTGCGCCAGGGTTTCAGCCTTGCCGCCAGGCAAGGAACCGATTTGCAACGCAGCCACGGTAGAAACAGGCATCACGATCACTCCAAAGTCAGGGGTTGCCCATTCTCCCGCCAGCCTCGATCATGAATAAAGCCCACTTCAGTGCTGAATGATATGAACCATATCAATATCGCCCAGGTCGATCTCAACCTGCTGAAAACCTTCGAGGCCCTGCATGACGAGTCCAGCGCCAGCCGCGCGGCCTTGCGCCTGGGCGTGACGCAATCGGCCATCAGCGCAGGCTTGCGGCGCTTGCGCGAGGTGTATGGCGATCAATTGTTCGTGCGCACCGGGCGTGGACTGGCGCCGACCTTGCGGGCCAACCAATTGAAACCGCTGATCAGTGAGGCACTGGATCGCTGTCGGCAGAGCCTGGCCATGGTCGACCCGAACAATCAGCACTATCAGGGGCGCTCCGTAGTGCTGGGGCTGTCGGACGATTTCGAGATTGCCTACGGGCGCCGTCTCATCGAAGAAATTGCACGACGGGCACCGAAGCTGCGGGTGATCTTCCGTCAGACTCATAGCCAGATCGTCGCAGGCGCCCTGCTCGACCGCACCCTGGACCTGGCGATCACCGCCGGTGGTTTTGCCCACGGCCGACTGAGCCGCCGCGTGCTGGGAGAAGGCGACTACCGTTGCCTTATGGATTCGGACCAGGCCAGCATCAGCCTGGACGAGTTCGTCGCACGCAAGCATGTGCTGGTGTCGTCCGGCGGGTTTATCGGGATCACTGACGAGGGTTTGGCGGCGCAAGGGCTGAGCCGCCAGGTGTGTGCGTCCACCAGCCACTTTGCTGCGCTGCCTTTTCTGCTCAAGGGCAGCCAGGCGGTGGCGACCATTCCCGGTCACGCCGCCGAGGCCATCGGCGCGATGACCGGCTTGCGGGTACTGGCTTGCCCACTGGCGCTGCCGCGCTACCCGGTGGAGTTGGGCTGGCGCACCCAGGCGCAGCTCGATCCGCTGCTGCTGAAAGTGCGTGAAGCGATTGTCGCGAGCGTTACTTAGCGGCCGCCATCAACTTGTTGACTTCACTGCGCACCATGTTGGAAAACTCCGGCGGCGACATGCCGTCCAGCTCCGCACGCACCCACTCGGCCCACTTGCCTTTGCGCTTGGCGCGTTCACCGAACAAACGTGCGGCCTCGCCCTTGGCCTTGCCCAGGTTGGTTTGCCACAGGTCGTAGAGGCGGGACTTTTCATCTTCCAGCTCGGCGCGTTCGGCGAGGGTCTTGTTGGCGAGATTGAAGCTCATGTTGATTTACCTGCTGCACAAATAGGCGACATCTTACACTGTAGGTTGAAATTTCCTGATTCGGATTTTGCTCAAGACCGGGCAACGGCAAAAAAACTGCAACTTTTGCCGTCGCCCGACACTCCATTGTTCACTGTCACATTCACCTGCAAGGAGTCACACAATGGCCCGCAAATCTGCCGCCCAAGCCGTCGAAGATCAAATCAAGGATCAAGCATTCAGTGAACTGACGGCGCTGATCGAAGAATCGGACAAATTGCTCAAAAGCAGCGCCTCCCTGGTAGGCGAAGAAGGCGAGACCCTGCGCGAACAGGTCGCCATCAAGCTCAAGCAGGCCCTGGACTCGGTCTCCAGCGTACGCGAACGCAGCAAGCCGGTGGTGGACGCCACCGAAACCTATATCGGTGGCCACCCTTGGCAGACCGTGGCGATTTCCGCAGGTTTTGGCCTGGTGGTCGGCCTGTTGCTGGGTCGTCGCAACTGAGTACAAAAGGCTGCGCCCAGCGCGCAGCCCTTTTTAGGCGTTTGCCAGGTCGCGCAAGTGCTGTAATTCGTCAGCGTTTACCACTATCCCTTCCTGCTCGGCCCTCGCCCTGGCGCGATGCCGACGATCCCCCGGTAACCGCCGCAACCCCGCCGCATGCATCTGCCGCACCAGCTCTTGGCTGCGCTCGGCAAACACCTGACCGCTGGTTTTGCTGGGGTCGATGACGATCAGCAGTTGGCCAGTCCAAGGCGTACGCGCCCCCGGATGATCGGCCCAATTGAACTCAAACGAGAAGTTGCCTCCCGTCAGTGCCGCTGCCAGTAATTCGACCATCATCGACAACGCCGAGCCCTTGTGCCCGCCAAATGGCAACAGCGCGCCACCCTCGAGAATGGCCTTGGGGTCTTGCGTCGGCTGGCCCAAGCCATCCACGCCCATGCCCGGCGGAAGACGCTCGCCCTTGCGTGCGGCAATCTGCACGTCGCCATGGGCGATGGCACTGGTGGCCAGGTCGAACACAATGGGCAAGCCGTCGGCGCGGGGTGCGGCGAAGGCAATCGGGTTAGTGCCAAACAACGGACGGTCGGCGCCATGGGGCACCACGCAGGTCATGCTGTTGACCACGCTCAACGCCACCAACCCTTGTTCAGCGAAGGGCTCGACGTCTGGCCACAAGGCCGCAAAGTGATGGGAGTTGTGGATCGCCAACAGCGCAATACCGGCGCTACGGGCTTTTTCCACCAACAATGGTCGGGCAGCTTCCAGCGCCGGCTGGGCAAAGCCATTACCGGCATCCACCCGCAGGAACCCTGACGCAACATCCGTGACCTGGGGGACGGCGCAGCCATTGACCCAGCCACTGGCCAGCGTGCTGATATAGCCAGGAATACGGAAAATGCCGTGGCTGTGGGCGCCGTCACGCTCGGCGCTGGCGCAGTTATTGGCAAGGATGGCCGCCACCTCCGGCGAGGTGCCATGGCGCACGAACACTTGTTGCAGCAAGGCTACCAGCGTACTGAAGCCTATAGAGACACTGGAACCTTCACTGACCTTGGACGGCGTAGACATCTGAAGCTCCGAATTATGATTGGAAGGGGCGACAAGACGAGAAACTAAGCCTGTGATTAAACAACGCGGCCTCGGCATGCTGTCAATCGACTTTGCCGGACCGCTCGTTTTTGCACCAGCTATCTACCGCAACCACAGCCTCGCCGCCGCTTAACGTGATGCTCATTTCCGCGCCAGCCCCCGGTGCAAGCAGAGAGCAGCCCATGACACACGTAAGCCCCCCCTATTTTTTCGATGAGTACCTAGGCTCGACTACAAGAACGCAGCCCACCGACCGAGAGCGTTTACTCGGCTTGACCCTCAAGGATGTCAACTGGCTGGGAACCCTCTTTGTCCCCAGCGATAGTGCGCGCCAGGACCGCGACACGCCAATGATCGTGGAAACGCTTCTATTGCAAAGACCCCGCAAGCCCGACATTGCACTGGCCGGAACGCTCATGATGAGCGCAAGCCCTGAGGGCAAAAAAACCGTGCTGTACACCCCTTACGCCGGAATCGAGGTTTTCGACCAGCGTGACGGTTGCCTGGCAGAGATCACGCGACGCTTGAGAAATCCGTTGTTATGCATTGATTTAAAACATTTTTTATCAATCGAGCAACGCAATGAACTTACCCATGACACCCCCTTTACCCTCACCACTGCCACGATCAAATACGCTGTATTCGAAGCCCAGGAACAAGCCATCAGGGCCAATCAGGCCATGGATCTACAGCGCGTGCTAAAAGAGTTACGCACCCTCCCTAAGCTACCCGAAATGCTCGGCGTAGCGCTTGGCTCCATGGGTATGACGATCCCCGGTATTCGCGGCCTCAATCTTGAAGACACTCGGGTCAACAGCTTCATGCCATCAACGCCGGACAACGATAACGGCGTGCCCCGCTGGATAGGCTCGGCCAGCCTTTTTGAAACCTTTCTTGAGTATTACGCCAAGAACGCATGGCCCGCAGATCGTACACGCACTTTCGTCACCCCCAAGCATGACACCAGCGGTTTTACCGCAGCCCAGCGTAAAAAAGACCTGGCTAACTGGGAGAAGTTGGTTCAGCTAGGCGCCAGTCTCCTGTCTAAATTACTCGGCGCGCAGCTCAATACCTGGTGGAACACACCCATCGATAAAGGTCCTTCGGGTGCGCAACAATCGCGCATGGAGCTGTTCACTCAGGTAATGAGCGACAAACTACGCGCACAAATGCTGTTTATGCGCCAGGCTGGAAGTCACGCGCTGTCCTCGGAGGAGGCTCACCGTCTGCTCGCCGTGTTTCTTCCAGACCAGGCGGCACGAAGCGCTTGGGACAAAAGCTTGCGCTTCGAAAAGATCAGGTTTTACGCGCCCTACCAGCATTATGTGGAGCTCGCCGCCACCCTACTGGTCACTGACAAACATGCCTACCTGTACAGCCAGTCACAGGGCTTGCAAGTGTTCAAGGACGTTGTCGATCTGAACGACACCCTGCTGAGCATGCTCAAGGCCGCCGGGCATAAGGACGAGTTGTCGAACTTCCTGTCCATGGAGGAGCGCAGCGCGTATCTCACCATGCGCGATGCGCAGGTCCGTGGGCAAGCGGTGGAAGGCGGTATATTTGAAGACATGGTCAAGGGGATTTACGACAAGCTCTTGAGCAACCTGGAGCACGCACTCACGGTGTTTCGCCGCAGCAATGGCACCGTGGATTTGACCGCATTGCTCGACAGCTCGCTGGATATACGCCCTATGCTGGACAGTCGCCTGCTGGACCTCGACGCCCAAGGGCGCTGGAGCCTGCATCCGATCAGCAGTGACAATGGCCGGCCTTCGACCGTGCAGGCCGAGCGCGCCAAACTGCAACTGCAGGCCCTGCAAGCCCAGGAAAAAACCTTGCTCAAGCATCGGGCCAAGCACCCGACCCTGCGCAGCCTGGCCACGAAGGCTCTGAATGACGAGATGAAAAAACGTTATTTGGGCCTGGATGCCAGCGACGTGTATGTCAATACCTATGCTACCGAAGCGCAGGAAAGGGAGGAGCGCCTGCCGGAGTCATCGGTGAATATGGTCGAGCACTTTATCCAACGCCTCGCCAACACCGCCGGACTAATAGGCAGTACGCCACGCATCGGTTTCTACAGCGCCCGTCGCGAAGGCGCGGCATTGAGCTGGAACGCCCTTAACAGCCGCATCTTCAATGACATCATCACGCAAATCACATCCAAGTTCCTGGGACACAATGTCCGAACGCTGCCCCGCCGTTTCCTCAAAACCCACGCTGACGAGATGGTCAAAGGCTTGATGCTCGGGTTGCGTAGCGAGGCGGACCTTCGGTTGCTCAACCACACCCTGAGCCCGGCCCACCATGCGATCATTGATACAGTATTACGCGCCGACAGCATGACCCGGGACAACCGCCATGGGCTGCAAGGGTTCTTGCCGGACGCCTTTGAAGTGACGGTGACTATCGGTGACCACGACACCCCTAAGGGCCTGGCCAACTGCTTCGTGTTGACGGAGCGCGGCGGCCTTGACCCGCAGCTCTCGGGCAAGGTGGTCTTGTGGACGCCTCAATACGGCCATGAACCCTTCGACTCGCTGACGGCCCTGCGCGCGACACTTACACAGCGCCTGAAGCAATCCACCCGGCGCGCCGGGTTGTTGCAAAACCTGCCTATCAGCCTTCGCCCTCCCCATCAGCGCTACAAACTGGGGCCCCTGCGCCGTATCGACAGTCATTTGCTGCTCAATCGCCAGTACAGCAACCTGGACAACCACCTGGACGCTATCGATAACTGGCTCTCCATGCCGCTGGGACCGACGCAATTGCAGGACCGCCTGGACGACGAGATGGGCCAGACGGCACCGTCAAACATCGGCAGGGCCAAGGCAATTGCCAATGCCATCATTCAACAGCAAAGCCTGCCTGCGTGGCTGGGCATGGCCTCGGCCGCAGACCAACTGCTGCATGCCGAGTTGCTTGAACAGTACCGCGTCAGCGCCCCTGACAACCAGGACTACCTGCACGGCCTGCCGACTTTGCGTGAACATGTCACTGAGGCCTTGAAAGCCCTGCTCAAGGCACATTTCCCGAACGACTTGCTAGACCCGGAAAACATCCTGATCCCCGCACGGATGGTGTTGAATGGGTATACCCAAAGCCTGACCGACTTCGCCTTACGCCACTTGCCTGACCTGCTGCCCGCCAACCTCACCCCCAGCGCACGCGGCACCACCCCATTACCGAAGTCACTGGACGGCAGTGCGATTGTCAATATTGTGCGCCAGTTGGACATTGGCAAAATCTTCCGCAACCTGCTCACCACCCACCTCACCGCCGACACCGACGATGCCCGAAAACGTCGCGATCTGTTCTGCAGCCAACTGCCCTGGCAAGTGCTGCGCCACGCCCACGAAGAGAAACTTGACGGGCGCCTGAGCGCGTCGGCCTGGGGCTTTATCCAGCAGATTTTCGATATGCCGGACGCCGTGGCGCGGGATGCCGTCAGCGGCGCAACCGCAATGATCCGCCCCCTGGAACTGATCGCCAAGCCAGGAGCGACCCCCGCAAAGGCACTCGGCGTGCACGTGATAGGCCCTGCGGCTAACGCCACCGGCCCGTTGGTGCTTTACGCACCGTATGCGCCATTCAACATACTGAAGGAGTATGGCAGCGAGGAAAAACTGCTGGCGGACATCTACACCCCAGGCCCGCTGCAGGAGTGGATCCTCCAACAACTGGGCGGACCGCAGCAGGCGACGTACCGCGATCTGTTCAAACAATCGGCGGGCGAGGAACAAAAAAAAGAAAAACCGAAAGAAGTCACGCTGGCTTCGAATCCAACTCGGGGCAATATCCTGCTGCATATGTTCCAGGACAATGCCGACCAACTACTGAAAATGCTCGCCTGCCAGTTCGAACGTAACGGCAAGGAACAGTGGAGTGCCGTCACCAACCTGTTGCGTAAAGGCCTTCCCATGGCACAGCAATTTGTTGCAGGCAAACTTAAATACCCGATGGTGATATGGAAAAGCTTCAAGCTGTTCTGGGCTTCAGCCAACGCTTTGCAAGATCAGCATTTTGGCGAAGGCTTGCGCACGTTTATCCAGGGCGTGGCGACGCTGGCATCGTTGCGCCACCCTTTAGACGAGCTGCTGCCATCCGCCAGCACGCCTGCAGACCCCGACACAGCAAAGGGCCCTGAACCCGCCACCACCATTGCAACCCTGGACGTCACGGACCCCCTGCGCACGTGGATGCGACGTTTTGAAAACGTGGCGGTGGCACTCAAAGACTTGCGTTTGGATTCAAGCAGCCATGTGTATACCCAACCCGTCGCCCATCGCAGCTATGTGCCAGTGGCGGGCCGGGTCTACCCGGTTGCACGCAGTGGTGAATACTGGCGCGTAAGCCTTCCAACGGAGTTGGGGCCTTTTGTCGAGCGTAACGCCCAAGGCCAATGGGTGTTGGATCTGTCCAAGGGTCACCCACGCTTTGGCCCGGCGTGGTCGCGCATGAAGACCCGGAGAGCCGAGCGCGACTCCATCAATATTGAAGCAGTAGGCATGCCAGCCATTCGTGGCCTGAGCTTTGACAAAGGGCTTGCCATTGACCGGGCGCTCACCGCTGCGCTGTATTACACCAACACCTGCCAACGCAACTTGACATTGTTTGCCCTGCAACGCGATCCCAACTCGAGGGTCGGCCGTTTTCTGACCGAGATGTTTGGCGTGTTCAACTTCAACCCGACGCAAGTCACAAAAATACAAGATCGAATCAAAGAGATCATGGACGGGTTGCTCCAGCCAGACCTGATAAAAATGGACTCAAGCCGATTCGTCTACGGAAAAGCGCGCTCAAGCAGAGATGGCGCAGTCGCATTCACGCTTGACGACGACGCAGAGAAAAAAATCTATTTGATGGAACCTTTTTTCAAGACGGGTACGTTGGTCTACCAGCCATACATTGATGTACCGTTTGACCTTGAAGATCACGCACGAGCAGCCACTCTGATTCATGAGATCAGCCACATTGTTTCGCGCACGGAAGACATTGCCTACTTGAATTCCATGCTCCCGTTCGCGGACCTGATCAATCGCACGACTGCCCAAGGCAAGAGCTTTTACACAAGCCAACATACCCTGCAGACAACCGCACTCTCGGTACTCACACCTGCAACCATGCTGTTCAAGATCAAGAACGAACTCACTGGCGCGTGGGAGGATTTAGGCCAAACCCAAGAGGCCGAAACTCGTAACAAGATACTGCGCCTCACCGGCGCCAGCACGTTGAACGAGGCCAGGCAAACGTTCATGAGCAATGCCGACCGTCGACTGGACATCATCCTGGCCAATGCCGACTCAGTGACCTTTTTGATTACCCATCTGGGCCGGCAGTTGGATCCGGGGGCCTGAACAGGCCCCCGAGGGGGTATCAGTCTTTCTGGTCACGCAGGATGTTGCCCGACGCACCATCGATACGCGCTTCATACACCGTGCCGTCGGACTTGCGCCCTTTGACTTCCCAATAGCCATTGTCATCGGCCTCGGCGGCATACACCTCGACATAACCGGCCTTGGTCTTGGCGACTTCAATCGCCTTCTCGATGGTGATCCAGCCTGCCCCCGGTTTATCGGCCAGGGCGGCACCGGCACTGAGCAGCGCGGAAGTTGCACACAGGGCGAGTAAGGTTTTCTTCAGCATTTTCGTTCTCCATTGTGGGAATGTCCTGAATCGTTTAGGTATTTCCAAACGAGAATAAGTTCCAATTGATGTGCAATCGCCATGATGGCTGTTCTCGCCGTCCACCCTGGGAGGTTAGAATGTGCGAAATCAGGATGAGTTAATGAGCGAAAAGTCCCTTTCAGAAGCCGAATATGACGCCATCACCGACGCCGCCGCGCATTGGTGCATGCGCCTGCACGCGGGTGATTGCACGGCGAGCGAGCGCCAGGCTTTTGAACAGTGGCACGATTCCCACCCGCTGCATGCCTTTGAATACGCGGCGATGCTGGAGATCTGGGACGTTGCCGACCACCTCCCCCGCCACGAACCCACGCCGGTGGTGGTGCCATTCAAGCCCCGCAGTCGCGTGCGCACCTACGCCGTGGCGGCGGCGATCTGCCTGGTCGCCCTGCCCCTGGCAGCCTTCACGGGTTGGGAAGCTGGTTGGCTGCCCAGTTCCTACGAGCGCTTCGAAGCTGCCAATGGTTTGCGCCAGGTGACCCTGGGTGATGGCAGCCAGGTGGAACTCAACCTGGGCACCGAGTTGGTCTACAGCAACTACAAGGACCAGCGCCGGGTCACGCTGAAAAAGGGCGAAGCGTTCTTCAAAGTCAGCCATGACAGCGCCCATCCCTTTATCGTGCACGCTGGCGCTGGCCAGGTTCGGGTGACGGGCACCCAGTTCAACGTCTGGAAATACGAAGACCAGGTACGGGTGATGTTGCTGGAAGGCTCAGTGCAGATTGCCAGCGACCAGGTCCACGGCAGCGTGCCCCTGACGCCCGGCATGCAGGCCAGTTACCAACAGGGTGATGCCACGCCCCGCGTGCGGACGATCAGCCCTGATGACACCGCCCTGGCCTGGCGCCAGGGCAAACTGATCCTCGACAACCTGGCGCTGGTCGACGCGTTGCCGTTGATCAACCGCTACCTCACCAAACCGGTGATGCTGGCCGACGCCAACACCGGGGCGATCCGCATCGGTGGCATCTACAACATCAGTGAGGTCAACCACCTCATTGCCTCCCTGCCAAAGGTTTTGCCGGTCTACCTGACCCAGAACCAGGACGGAAACCCCGTACTCAACGCCATTCCGCGTAAAGCGCCCAAGGGCTGAGCCTCTGCCCACCGTTGTGGGCTTTGTCATGCCTGAAGTGTCCGTTTTTTTAACACGTCCTTGCCCTGAAGCGCCCGTGCACAGCGGATTCATCGTTTTGCCATGGGCGGTGTTACAGCGCTGATACAACCGAGTGAAGCGTTTGCGCAGTGGCTGGGTAGCTGTGAATGGCCGGGGCGTTGTTTCATTCCTGAAACAGCGCTGCTATCACTTTGCCCATCGACGTCTTCAACTCCTTGAATAACCAAACAAAATAAAAAGCGGCACGGCTTCTGCTCTATCCCTTACAGCGCTGTTTAGGGTCAGCGCGAAGAATAAGGAATGCCGCCGTGAATACACTCACTCAAGGTTCGATGAACGTACTGCTGATCAGCTGTGTACTCAGCGCCAGCATCGTGGTTCCGAGCCATGCGGGTGACGGCGTGATCGTCACCGGGCGCGACGTACAGGGACATATGTACGGTCGGTCTTCGTTTGGTCCAGATCCTTACCCCCAGACCGCCAATGCCAATCCAAGCCGGGACATCCTCGGCGCCCTATCGGGCGAACTGAGCGACCGAGACTTCGGCGCCGTCAGCAGCGGCTTGAGTATCACCCGCGCCATCCAGCCTAACGGCAACCTCTCCGGCTTGAGTGCCACCCAGAACAGCATGTCCACGTTGGGCGCCGGCGCAGCCGCCAGCCGCTCCGGAGGCAGTGGCAGCATGGGGGGGCAGATTAGCGATTCGATCCAGCGTGGCCTGGCGCCCCTGAATAACATCGGCAGCATGATGGGGGGCAAATAATGAAACGTTCTCTGCTCCTTCTCGCCCTGCTCACCAGCGCCTCGGCCATGGCCGACAACACCGCCGTGATCAATAACAGCGGTAAAGCCTACCGCGGCAACCTGATGATCAACCAGGCCGCAGGCAACCAGCAGCAGACCGCCAACAACCGCGCCGTCGCGCTCGGCGGCCAGGCGACCACCAGCAATATCCAGAGAATGGACGGCAAGGTCGACCCTTCCCTGAACGCCAAAGCGGCGATCGAGGGCACTTCTTTCAGTAATGGCAACGGCATGTTGGGCATCAACCAGTCCGCCGGGGCCAATAACCAATTAGTCAATGCCGTGCGGATCAGCGTCAACCCTGGCCCGCAAAGCATCGACGACAGCGTCCTGTTGCAACAGAACACGACGACGCTGGCAACCGACTCAGGGCTCACCCCCACCACTGGCAGCCGCCAGGTCGTGACAAGCGACCAGGCCTTCACAGGCAGCCGAGGAGTGATTCAGGTGAACCAGAGTGCCGGGGTGGGGAACCGAGTGGCTAACACCCTGGGCATCACTATCAAGTAACCGCTTGGTAGCACTAGTTAGACCGTACCAACACTTAACCAACTAATTAGAAGCAAGGAGAAACACCATGAAACCTCAAATGGCTCTGAAACCAATGGTTTTCGCTCTCGCCGCACTCATGGCTGCTGCTGCTCAAGCAGGTGGCTGGCACCCTGCGCCTCAACCTACCGGCGTGGTTGCCTCGGTGGTTACCGATGTACAAAACAGCATCGGCAACAAATATGACGACACCAAAACTGAAAACAACGCCTCGGCCGATGGTTCGGTCACTTACAACAGCGGTAACACCGGCGTCAACATTCAAGCCGGCAGTGGTAACCAAGCCGACAACTCTGGCGCCATCTCCAGCGCCAAAGGCGACTTTGCTACCGTATTCGCCGTCGTTGATGTGAACCAGAACAGCGGTCTGAACAACTTCGTCAACAAAGGCACGCAAAACAACGCCTCCCTGGATAACTCCGTTAACCATAACTCCGGCAACGTGGGTTACAACGGCCAGGCCGGTCAAGGCAACCAAGGCAAAAACAACCTGGCAATCACCACCGCTGATGGCAAAAACATCGCAGCGGCGGCCAACACCGAGCAGAACTCGCTCGCCAACAACTACCTCAATACCGCTGCCACCGGGTACGGCCATCATGGCGGCAAACCTCAATACGTATCGAACAACGCAAGTGCCGACAACTCGATCAACAACAACTCCGGCAACATCGGTGTGAACCTGCAATCCGGTGCCGGCAACCAAGCCAGCAACAGCCTCTCTGTAGGCCAAGGTTGCAGCGTCTGCAGCAGCGGCGTGCGCTTCTGATCCAACGGGGCCTTGGCAACAAGGCCCTTTTTTATTCCAGTGTCCAACAGGTCATTCGATCATGCGCCTCGCGACCCTCACCCTCTTGATGCTGCTCACCGGCCCGACCTGGGCAGGCACCATGGCGATCTCCGCCATGCCTGGCGGTGCAGTCATCTACAAGAAGGTCGAGAGTATCCGTGAACGCAAGTTCGCCAACCTGGTGGAACAGAAAACCGATTTCAGCTGCGGTGCTGCGGCACTCGCCACCATCCTGCGCCAGGGCTATTGGCTCGACGTAGACGAAGACCACATCATAAAAGGCATGCTGGTCAATGCAGACCAGGACCTGGTACGTACCCAGGGTTTCTCCATGCTGGACATGAAGCGCTACCTCGAAAGCATCGGCATGCGTGCCCGGGGCTACAAGATCGGGCCAGACACCCTGGCGACCGTGAAGATCCCTGTGGTGGTGCTGCTGGAAATCCGGGGCTACAAGCACTTCGTGGTGTTGCAGCGCGCGGACAAGGACTGGGTCTATATCGGCGACCCGGTGCTGGGCCACAAACGCTATTCACACGATGACTTCGTCAAGGGTTGGAATGGCATCGTCTTCGCCGTGCTGGGTGAAGGTTACGACAAGGCCAACGCCTTGCTCGACCCGCCCACGCCACTGACCGCCAAGAACCAGTTGAATGAGTTCAGGCCCGTAGGCGATGCCGAGCTGATGGACTTCGGTTTCATCCAGAGCGACTTCTTCTAAGAAGCGCAATAAGGGGCAGGACGCTCCAGGAGCAGAAGATGAACACTTCCCGTTGGCTGACGGTCTTGTGTCTGGCAGCCTCAATGCCCGCTCATGCTTCGTCGGGGTTCAAGCCGATCGAACTCAAGGACTCGGAAATGGCCGAGCTGCGCGGTCGTTATGTGATGCCGGGGCGGATTATCAGCTTCGGTATTGTCATGAGCAGCACCTGGACCAATGCCGTGGGCGACACCATTACTGGCAAGGCCAGCATGCAAGTCGATTCCTCCACCATCACGCCACAATTCTACGTACAGACCACGGGCTCTACCGGTACGGGCACCAATCCAAATACGGGCACCGGTAACGTCAGCGGAGGCGCCGGCCTGGGCACAGGCACAGGTGTGACCCAAAGCGTGCGCGCAGCCGGCGACGGCAACACCGCGTACAACAATGTCGGGATCAACGTCACCGAGAACGGCTTCGCCCCGTCCAATATCGTGCAATCCGGCCAGGTACTGGTCGCCGGCGGCACCGTCACCGGGGACAGCGCGGCAGGTCGTGTGAGTGTGTCGGCCAACAATGGCGGCTTGCAGATGGCGATCCAGGGCAACCACAACCAAGGCAATAGCCTCCAGCAAATTGGCGGCGGCCAGGTGCTGCAAGGCACCGTGTTGACCGGCGATAGAAACTTCGTCTCCAACATGACCCAACTCAATGTAGTGATGAACAACGGCCTGAACAACCCGGCGCTGAACTGCAATCTGGATCAACTCAAAGGCCTACGCACTCTCGGTTATTGAACTACGCTGACCCTCGACACTTACGCATTAGAAAAGGACGGCTTATTTCATGCATCGATCGTTATCGCTACGTGCGGTGGTCTGTTTAAGTACGCTCTTGCCCGCATCCGTTCTGTATGCCGCGCCAGATGCCGATATCGAGACCCTCAAACAGGAACTTCTGGAACTCAAGCAGCGGTACGAAGTGCAGCAAAAAGCCTTGGCAGTATTGGAACAACGGGTTCGCCAAGTGGAGGACCAACCGGCGACGCCCGCGCCCAAACGCTTGGCCAAATCCCCGGCAGACTTCCAGAAAGCCAGTGGCGGCGCGACCGTGGCAGGCACAGGCGCTGCGGCCGCCTCCGGTGGGGCCGGTGGCGGTGGCGGTGGCAGTTCTTATGGGCAGTCGCTCAAGGACGACTCGGCACCCGCGCAAAGCGTGAGCAACCTCTACAACGAAGCCAGCGGCTTCTTCGGCAACGGCAAGTTCAGCTTTGAAACCGGTATTACCTACGCGCGCTACGATGCACGCCAGCTCACGCTCAACGGTTTCCTGGCACTGGACTCGATCTTCCTCGGTAATATCAACCTGGACAGGATCAAGGCGGATAACTGGACGCTGGACCTGACCGGTCGCTACAACCTCGATAACCGCTGGCAGTTCGACGTAAACGTGCCGGTGGTGTACCGCGAATCGACCTACCAGTCCGGCGGTGCGGGCAACAATGCCAATGCCACCTCCGAAGAGTCGGTGAGCCGCGACCCGACCATCGGCGACGTCAACTTCGGTGTGGCGTACAAATTCCTGGATGAAACCCCCACCCTGCCGGATGCGGTGGTGTCGCTGCGCGTCAAGGCGCCTACCGGTAAGGAGCCGTTCGGCATCAAGTTGGTACGCTCAACCGCCAACGACAACCTGTATGTACCGGAAAACCTGCCGACCGGTAACGGTGTCTGGTCGATCACGCCGGGAATCTCGCTGGTCAAGACGTTCGATCCGGCCGTGCTGTTTGGCTCGTTCTCCTACACCCACAACTTCGAAGAGTCGTTTGATGACATCAGCAGTGACGTCAACCAGAAAGTCGGCGGCAAGGTCAGCCTGGGCGACAGCTTTCAACTGGGTGTCGGTGTTGCCTTTGCACTGAACGAGAAGATGAGTATGTCGTTCTCGGTGTCCGACCTGATCCAGCGTAAAAGCAAGCTCAAGCCCAATGGCGGGGACTGGCAGTCCGTTGTGTCCAGCGATGCCAATGCCGGTTACTTCAACGTGGGCATGACGATTGCGGCGTCGGATAACCTGACGATCGTGCCGAACCTGGCGATCGGGATGACAGATGATGCGCCGGACTTTACGTTCAGCCTGAAATTCCCGTATTACTTCTGATTATAGTGAGCGGGCTTGTCGAATCGTCGCACCACCCGCGCCAGGAGGCGAAGCATCCCCGATAACAACGCCTCCATACTTCTGTTAGACCGAGGAGCCTGAGTTTAGGGCGGCTTCGCCACCCAGCGCGGGGCAAGCCCGCTCACTACAACCACACAAGGAAAAGCCCCGCAACGATAAGGGTCGTTGCGGGGCTTTTCGGTTTACCCGCCCTAGCGGATCTGGTGTTTATGCAGCAACCGGTAGAACGTGGGCCGGGAAACCCCCAGTACACGGGCTGCCACACTCAGGTTATCGCTGTGCCGGTTGAGCACGTCGCACAGCGCCTGACGTTCGGCGCGGTGCTTATAGTCTTCCAGTGTAGCCATAGGCGGCGAAATTGCCTGTTGGCCGTGTAATCCCAGATCAACGGCTTCGATCTGGCGCCCTTCGGCCAGTACCAGGCCGCGCCGGACTCGGTTGGCCAGCTCGCGGACGTTGCCCGGCCAAGCGTGTTCGCCCATTGCCACTAATGCATCGTCACTGAAGCTACGCGGACGACGGCCGGTTTCCTGACTGTAAAAGCGGGAAAAGTGGTTGGCCAGCATCGCCACGTCGCCATGCCGGTCCCGCAGGGGGGCTGTGATCACTTGCAGGACATTGAGGCGGTAATACAAATCTTCGCGGAAGGTGCCCTTCTCTACCGCAGCCTCCAGATCGACGTGAGTCGCGGCCAACACCCGCACATCCACGGGAATCGGCTGGCTGCCGCCGACGCGCTCAATCTGTTTTTCCTGCAGAAACCGCAGCAGGTTGGCCTGCAACTCCATCGGTAGATCGCCGATTTCATCGAGAAACAGTGTGCCGCCGTTGGCCGCTTCGATACGCCCGACCTTGCGCTGATGGGCGCCGGTAAACGCGCCCTTCTCATGACCGAACAATTCGGATTGGATCAAATGTTCAGGAATCGCCCCGCAGTTGATCGCCACAAACGGCTTGGCGTGGCGCTGGGACTGACGATGCAGGGTCTTGGCCACCAGCTCTTTGCCGGTGCCGCTGTCGCCACGGATCAGCACCGGAGATTCGGTGGGGGCAAGCTTGGACAATAACTTGCGCAGTTCGCGGATCGGTCGACTGTCACCCAGCAACTCATGCTCAGGTTCGTCCACTGGCATATGGCCCTTGCCGCGCAGACGTGCCATGCCAAAGGCACGCCCTAGCGTAACCTGCACGCGGGCCACATCGAACGGCAAGGTATGGAAATCGAAAAACCACTCACAAACGAAGTCACCGACGTTCTGCAGGCGCAACACGTCTTGACTGAGTACGGCGATCCACTCGGTGCCGCTGCGGCCGATCAGCTCCTTGACCGCTTCCGGACGCTCCAGGTGATAGGGCTGCAGGCGCAGCAGGCCGACATCGCAGGACCGGTCGCCCACGGCCTCCAGGGTACAGCTGTCCACTTCCCACCCGGCGGTGCGCAAACCGGGCAATAGCCCATGGCAGTCGTCACAGGGGTCGACCACGAGCAAGCGACGCTGCACAGGTGTAACAACCATGACTATTCCTTGGCGTCAAAATTGTTAAAGTTATTTAGAAACAACGGTTTGTAACGCCTGGCGCTAACACTAGCAAGGTCTTGACGCGTACCTTGTACCGTTTCGCTATAAGCCCCGGCAAAAAGCCCCTTGCGCGTCTTTACGCAAAAAAAATTACACGCCAGCGAAACTTTCATTCAGCTTTCAAAACAGCCGCTTACATGACGTTAATCACTAAAAGTTGAAAATAGTTGCTCTAACATGTGACCCGTACCCCGCCATCGTGCATCAGTACAAGTAACCCGCCGCACGGTCAGCCCAACCGCCGGCACTCACTTGAATGGGCAATGAGAGAGAACCCCACATGAACGCCCCGCTCCGCATCAACGAAGCTCTTTTGATCGCAGACCGTGCCTTCCAGCCCTTTCAGTGCGTGGCCTGGCATGACGGCAATGGCGCCCTGAGCCTGAGCGTCATCGACCGCACCAACAACCGTATCGGCAGCAAACAACTGTCTTCGAGCGCTTATACCGACCCGGCACAACTGGAAGACCTGCTGTTGCAGGCCCGCGCCGAGCTTGATAAAAGTGGCTACCAGTTGCAATCCTGGGCAATGCCAAAGTAATCCAACACGGCAACTTGCGCTTATCGGTTTAGATAAGCGCAAGTTCAGTGTTAGAGCGTATGACGCTTATTGAGCGGCCAGAATAAACCGTTCAATGGCCTCTGCGGCACCGTCCTCGATATTACTACCGGTTACAACGCTGGCCTGGCGCTTGACGGTTTCTTCAGCCTGGCCCATGGCAATCGACAAGCCGGCTACGTGAAACATTGCCGGATCATTGCCGCCATCACCTATAGCTGCCGTCTGTTCCATCGGGACGCCAAGGTGTGCAGCCAGCGTTTTCAAGGCCTCGCCCTTGTTAGCCAGCATCGCCGTCACATCCAGGTACACCGGCTGTGAACGCGACACCTGAGCCAGCCCTTGCACCTTGGGCTGCAACTGCGCCTCCAGTTCCACCAGCAATTGCGTGTTGTTGCTGGCCGCGACGATTTTATCCACTCGGTCCAGGTAGGGCTCAAAACTCTCTACCACAATCGGCCCGTAGCCCAGGCCATCGGCCTCGCGCTGCACCATCGGCCCTGGCGGGTCGCGGCGCAGCCAGTCGCCATCGGCAAACACCCAGACTTCCACGTCCGGCTCAGCCGAGAACAGCGCCAGGGTCACCAGCGCCGCCTCCGCCGGCAGATGGTGTGCAACCAGGATGCTGCCATCCGGGTTGATCAGCGTGCCGCCGTTAAAACCGGCCACGGGCACATCGATACCAAAGGTTTCGATCAGATGCAGCATGGCCTTGGGCGGGCGCCCGCTGGCCAGGCTGAAAAACACCCCGCTGTCACGCAAGGCCCGCACCGCGTCGGCGGTGCGTTGGCTGAGACTGTGATCGGGATGCAGCAAGGTGCCGTCCACGTCACTCAGGATAAAACGGATGGGATGGACCGCGGCATCACTCATCCGAGGCTATGCCAGGTGCGACCATCACGGGCCAGCAGTGCATCGGCGGCGGCCGGGCCGTCTTCACCAGCCTTGTAGGCCTGGATCCCGTCGTCTTCCTTCCACGCATCGAGAAATGGCTGCACCGCACGCCAGCCGTTCTCGATGTTGTCCGCGCGCTGGAACAAGGTCTGGTCGCCGGTCATGCAGTCGTAAATCAGGGTTTCGTACCCGGTCGACGGCTGCATTTCGAAGAAGTCCTTGTAGGCAAAACCCAGCTGGATATTGGCCATGTCCAGGGTCGGCCCAGGCTTTTTCGCCAGCAGGTCGAACCACATGCCTTCATTGGGCTGGATCTGGATTTTCAGGTAGGTGGGCTTTAGCTCATCCACTTCGGTATCGCGAAATTGCGCGTAAGGGGCAGGCTTGAAGCAGATGACGATCTCGGTGTCACGCACACTCATGCGCTTGCCGGTGCGCAGGTAGAACGGCACGCCGACCCAGCGCCAGTTGTCGATCATCACCTTGAGGGCGACAAACGTCTCGGTGCTGCTATCCGGGGCAACGTTGGCTTCTTCGCGGTAACCCGGCAGTTGTTTGCCGCCAATCTCTCCGGCGGTGTACTGACCGCGAACCGAGTTGGCCCGAGCATCTTCCAAGGACCAAGGACGTACCGCACCAATCACCTTGGCCTTTTCACCGCGCACGGCGTCGGCGCCAAAGGCTGCGGGCGGTTCCATGGCCACCATCGCCAGCAACTGGAAGAGGTGGTTGGGCACCATGTCGCGCAGGGTGCCGGTCTTCTCGAAGAAGTTGCCACGGGTTTCAACGCCGACGGTTTCGGCAGCGGTGATTTGCACGTGGTCAATGTAATGGTTGTTCCAGAACGCTTCGAACAGCACGTTGGAGAAGCGGCTGATCAGGATGTTCTGCACCGTTTCCTTGCCCAGGTAATGGTCGATGCGATAGATCTGCTTCTCGCTCATCACCTTGAGCAGGCTGGCATTCAACGCCTCGGCGGTGGCCAGGTCGGAACCGAACGGCTTCTCGATGACCACGCGACGGAAGCTGTCGTCAGTTTCCGTCAGCAGGCCGGCACTGCCCAGGCGCTGCACCACGTCACTGAAGAAGCGCGGTGCGGTGGCCAGGTAAAACACCGCGTTGCCCGTGCCGCTGTCAGCGATCTTCTTGCCGATGTCGGCGTAGGTGCCGTCGTCGAGGAAATCACCCTCGACGTAGCTGATGCCCTTGGCCAGTTGCGCCCACAGCTCAGAGTCCAGGGCGTTTTCGCCATTACCCCTGACCTTGCTCGCTGCTTCGGTGCGAATGAAGTCTTCGAGTTTCTTGGCGAAATCGGCGTCGCTGATGGCGTTGTGATCAACGCCAACGATGCGCAGGCCATCGCCCAGCAGCCCATCGCGGCTGAGGTTGTACAGCGCCGGCATGAGCAGGCGCTTGACAAGATCACCGTGGGCACCAAACAGAAACAGTGTGGTGGGCGGGGCAGGTTCGGCCTTGGGTTTCTTGCCGTTGGCGGTCATTTTTTGGAAGTCTCCACGTGGCCGCCAAAGCCGAAGCGCATGGCAGACAGCATTTTGTCACCGTAAGTGCTCTGCTGACGCGAACGGAAACGTGCGAACAGCGAGGTGGACAGCACTGGCACCGGCACGGCTTGTTCCATGGCGGCTTCGATGGTCCAGCGGCCTTCGCCACTGTCGGCCACGGAGCCGGAGTAACCGTCGAGTTTCGGGTCGGTGGCCAGGGCGTCGGCGGTCAGGTCCAGCAGCCAGGACGAAACCACACTGCCACGGCGCCAGACTTCAGCGATATCGGCGACGTTCAGGTCGAAGCGTTGGTCTTCGGGCAGGTTTTCCGAGTTCTTGGTCTTGAGGATGTCAAAACCTTCGGCAAACGCCTGCATCATTCCGTACTCGATGCCGTTGTGGATCATCTTGACGAAGTGCCCGGAACCCGCAGGACCGGCATGGATGTAGCCTTGCTCGGCGCGCGGGTCAGCGCTGTCTGAACGGTCCTTGGTGCGCGGGATATTACCCAGGCCTGGGGCCAGGCTCTTGAAGATCGGATCGAGGCGCTGCACGGTCTCGGCGTCGCCACCGATCATCATGCAGTAGCCACGTTCCAGGCCCCAGACGCCGCCGGAGGTGCCGACGTCAACATAGTGCAGGCCTTTTTCGGCCAGCGCCTTGGCGCGGCGGACGTCGTCCTTATAGTTGGTGTTGCCGCCGTCGATGATTGCGTCACCGTCTTCCAACAGCGTGCTCAATTCATTGATGGTGTCTTCAGTGGGTGCGCCGGCAGGCAGCATCACCCAAACGGTGCGTGGCTTTTGCAGCCCGGCCACCAGTGCCTTGAGGTCGGCAACGCCGGTGGCGCCCTCTTCGCTCAGGCCTTTTACAAATGCTTCGTTACGGTCGTAAACAACGGTGGTATGCCCATTGAGCATCAGGCGCCGTGCAATATTCCCGCCCATGCGGCCTAGTCCGATAATCCCCAGTTGCATGTGCTGATGCTCCTAACTACTAAAAAAATGTGTGCATAGTTTATAGCGCAATGAGGCCAATGAGGGTTAGTCAGGCGGATATCGATGTAGTTTCATGGAAAAAAGCTGCCACCATTTCACCATCACGACACGAAAAGTCACACGACCATCAAAAATAAAAAAGTTCCATTGCCCGCAAAAAGAATTCAGAATTGTCCTGACTGCTGCCGAGAACCTCGACTCAAGCGTTCTGGCACACCGCGACACACCGGCTATTTGCGAGGTAAGCAATGAGCACTGCACAGATGAATCGTCCGCCACAGACCCTCTACGTCACCATTCGACGCGACGAGTTGCGCCAGTTGAAAGACGAACGCGAACAATTGCAGCAAGAAGTCTTGCGCCTGCGCTCGCACATCATCCAAGCCCAGTTGGACCAGCCTTCCGGCGCCCAGCCACTGCTGTGCTAAGCCCTGTCATCGCTTTGTAAGATTACGCCTACGAAAATCTCACAAAGTTTTCACACGCCTCTCCCGATACTCCCGCCCGAAGGGCCACCCCATGCAAGGGTGGCCTCTGTTGCGCGCAGCCCTGCGTGTCGACTGAAAAATTATCGGGTTGGAGCGCTGGATGGCGATGTTCGAACGCAGCACGAAGTCTGCGAAAGGCTTTGATTGGGCCGGCCTTGGCTGGCTATTCGTGTTTTTCTGGTACTTCTCGGGTATTACCCAACTGCTGATTCAGCTCAGTGGCACCTCCGGCTTCAGTGGTTTCCGCCAGGCCTTCTTCATGAGTGCGATCTGGCTGGCGCCGCTGCTGATATTCCCCCGCCGCACGCGTTTGCTGGCCGCCTTGATCGGTGTGGTGCTGTGGGCCTGTTCCATGGCCAGCCTGGGTTATTTCTTCATCTACCAGCAGGAATTTTCCCAAAGCGTCATCTTCATCATGTTCGAGTCGAACATCTCTGAAGCTGGCGAATACGCAACCCAGTATTTCGCCTGGTGGATCGTACTGGCGTTCATTGCCCACACCGCCGTGGCTATTTTCCTATGGACACGCGTACGACCGGTCTATCTGCCACGCGGCCAGGCACTGATAGCGGCGACGGCCATCCTGGTGGGCATCGTCGGTTACCCGCTGGTCAAGCAGATCGCCCGCAGCGACACCCTCGACGATGCCATCGACCGCTTTGAATCACGCATCGAACCCGCTGTGCCGTGGCAGATGATCGTCGCCTACCGCCGCTACACCGAGCAGTTGGACAACATGCAAGGCATGCTCGACAGCGCCAGCCAGATTCCACCGCTCACCAACCTGAAGGACACCATGGCCGGCCAGCCGTCCACCCTGGTGCTGGTCATCGGTGAGTCGACCAACCGTCAGCGCATGAGCCTCTACGGCTACCCGCGCGACACCACGCCGGAATTGGACAAACTGCGCGACCAACTGGCGGTGTTTGACAACGTCATCACCCCGCGCCCCTACACCATCGAGGCGTTGCAACAGGTACTGACCTTCGCCGACGAAGAAAACCCGGACCTGTACCTCAAGACGCCGTCGATTGTCAGCGTGATGAAACAGGCAGGCTACAAGACCTACTGGATCACCAACCAGCAGACCATGACCAAGCGCAACACCATGCTCACGACCTTTTCCGAACAGGCCGACGAACAGGTGTACCTGAACAACAACCGCAACCAGAACGCCCGTCAATACGACGGCGATGTGCTGGCACCGTTTTCCAAGGCGTTGGCGGACCCTGCGGAACGTAAATTCATCGTGGTCCACTTGCTGGGCACCCACATGAGCTACCAATACCGCTACCCGCCGACCTTCGACAAATTCACCGACCGCCAGGGCGTACCGGCAGGCGTGACCGACGATCAACTGCCCACTTACAACAGCTACGACAATGCGGTGCTGTACAACGACTTTGTGGTCTCGAGCCTGATCAAGGACTACGCCAAGACCGACCCCAATGGCTTCCTGCTGTACCTGTCGGACCACGGCGAAGACGTGTTCGACTCGGCGGGCCACGCCACCCTGGGGCGAAACGAAGCCAAGCCGACGGCGCCGATGTACACCATTCCCTTCATGGCGTATGCCTCGCCAAAATGGCGGGAAACCCACGACTGGAGCTTCGCCGGCGATTTACAGCGGCCCTACAGCAGTTCGCAGTTGATTCACACCTGGGCAGACCTTGCCGGGCTGAGCTTCAAAGAGCTGGACCGCACGAAAAGCCTGGTGAGCGACAGCTTCACGGCCCGCCCACAAATGATCGGCAACCCCTACCTGCGTCAGCAGAAACCACTGATCGACTTCAGCCTGATCAAGCCGAAAAAAGTCAGTCCCACCGACGTTGTGCTTCAGGAAAAACCGGCGCTGTAACAGAAAGATAACAATCATTCTCGTTTAAGCCTAAAGTTCCTCCCCTCCTTTCGTCTTTGAACCATGGCCTTTTCCGACCGGAAAGGCCGCAAAGACGACAAGGAGTCTTCCGCGATGTTCGCGCCTTTCACCCGTTCCATGACCCTCACCCTCGGCCTCTTCAGTGTGGCCACCAGCCCTGCTCTGTTGGCGGAAACCGACCCCGAAAACAAAGCCCTGGAGTTGGGCGCCACCCGCATCTCCGCCGAAGGCCTGGGCGCCACCACCGAACACACCGGGGCCTACACCACCGGCTCCATGAGTACCGCCACCCGCCTCAACCTGTCCGTCAAGGAAACCCCCGCAATCGATCTCGGTGATCACGCGCCAGCAGATGGATGACTTCAATCTCAATACCTTGACCGAGGTGTTGCGCCAGACCACGGGGGTCAACGTCCAGCACAATGACTCGGACCGTGTGTCCTATTCATCGCGCGGCTATGGCATCAGCAACTTCCAGATTGACGGGATGCTCAACACGTTTGGCTACATGAAGTCCGATTCCGACACCATCATCTATGACCACATCGAAGTGGTGCGGGGCGCCACGGGCTTGACCACCGGCGCCGGCGACCCTTCCGCCACGGTCAATATGGTGCGCAAACGCCCGACGGCCCAATGGCAGGCGCAAACCGGGGTCAAGGCCGGCAGCTATGACAACTACTACAGCTACATGGACGTGGGCGGCCCGTTGGCATTTGACGGCAAGCTGCGCGGGCGGACGGTACTGGCCTACCGGGACAGCCAATCCTTTCGCGACAATTACGGGCTACAACGGGCGGTCGGCTACGGCATCCTTGAAGGCGACCTCTCAGACGATACGGTCTTGGCCGTAGGCTTTGATTACCAGAACAAGCAGGTCCAAGGCACCTCCTGGGGCACCGTCCCCTACTGGAACAGCCAGGGTGGCAAGGCCGGGCTGTCCCGCTCCACCAACATGGCGGCGCACTGGAGTTCCTGGCCACTCACGGACAAGACCACCTTCGCCACCCTCGATCATCGGCTCAGCGGTGACTGGCATTTGAAAGCCGCCTATACCCATCGCCAAAGCGACACGGATGGCAAGGTGTACTACGGCGGCGCGGGTTTCCCCAATGACGACCGCAGCGGCATGACCGCCTGGGCGAGCCACATGCGCAGCACCTCGAGAATGGAAGCGGTCGACCTCAACCTCGCCGGCAGCTACGCCCTGTTGGGCCGCGAACATGCACTGATGATGGGGTATGGAGAGGCGACACAGCGCGACGTGTCCCCGGTGATGCGCAGCAACATTCCTGACGGCTACTACACGATCGAAGACTGGAAATACATGGGCGGGATCGGCAAGTTCGGCGACACCGTCACCGGTCTCAAGGGCGAGCACAGCAGCAAGCAACAGAAAGCCGGCTACCTGGCAACGCGCCTGAGCCTCACCGACCGCCTGCACGCGGTACTCGGAAGCCGCTATGGCAGCTGGGAACTGGAAAGCGCGGCACCCGAATACGATGACAATGATCAGCTACTCAGGGCCAACAAGACCCGCCAGACCCACAACGATATGTGGACGCCCTATGCCGGCTTGCTCTACGACATCACGCCGGAGTACACCGTTTACGCGAGCTACACCGACATTTTCAAGCCGCAGAGCCTCAAGGACGTCAGCAACAAATACCTGGAACCGGTGGTGGGCAGCAACTATGAGGTCGGGCTCAAGGGGAGTCTGTTGAATGAGCGCCTGAACGTCGCGGCCGCGTATTTCTGGAGCAAGCAGGACAACGTTGCCGAACGGGATTATTCGGTGCCACTCAACCCAACCACCGGTGAGGAGTACTACAAGTCCGGCGGCAAGGGGAACAAGGTCAACGGCTTTGAACTGGAGGTTGCCGGCGAAGTAATGCCGGACTGGAACCTGACGGCAGGCTACACCTACACCCACTCGGTGAATGGCACGGACAAGCGCAACAACACCGGGCAGCCGCTCAACCTGGTGAAGGTTTCCAGCGCCTACCGGTTGCCAGGAGCATGGCGTAACCTGACGGTGGGCGGCGCGGTCAACTGGCAGAGCGATATCTACGAATTCAGCAACCGGCCTACAGGGCAACGCATCGGTAACAGGCTGGTGACCGAACGCGCGAAAATCACGCAACAGGCCTACACCGTGGTCAACCTGATGTCGCGCTACCAGTTTGACGAACAGGTTTCTGCGTCGATCAACGTCAATAATCTATTTGATAAAAAATATTACGAACGCGTCGGCTTTTATAACGGCGTTTATTGGGGCGACCCGCGTACTGTAACGCTTGCACTGGATTGGAAGCTTTAAAACATACTCCGCGCGCACTCCAACCTTAACGAAATCGTTAAGGTTGGAGGCTATCCAGTTAAGCTTCGCTTAATCGACCCTGCACATAATCGGCCCCACGAGTCTGATCTAAGAGAACAGACACCGATCACACTTTATGGGACTACCGACGATGAAACTCTCAACTCTGATGCTTGCTGGCTTGATGACCCTGACCTCCGCTGCCGCCTTCGCCGAGGGCGGCGCAGAGCGCTCCAAAGAGTTTTATGCCAACTTCAAGTTCATGCAGGACAAAGCGCACGGTACAGCGGAACAAACAGCCTCCAGTGATGTAAAGCAGCCAAACGTGAATGATACAGCGCAACCCAAAAGTTAAGGCAACGTTAACACCTTTGTCATTCCGCTCCGTTGACAAGGGTTAATTTGGCGCCACTCAGTGGCGCCTTTTTTATTTCTGGTTAAACCCAATAGTTTATAAAGGCTTATTCCAAAACAACATCGCACCATAAGCCGGATCAAACTTGGCACCATCAAACCCGAACTTGCGATAAGCCGACTTCGCCACTTCATTACCCTCGAGCACTTCCAGGGTGATCTTGCAGCAGCCGCGTTGACGGGCGATTTCCTCGACCTTTTGCAGCATTTTCTGACTCAAGCCCAAGCCACGAAATTGATCCATCACCACCACGTCATGCACGTTGACCAATGGGCGGCACGCGAAGGTCGAGAACCCTTCAAAACAATTCACCAGCCCGGCCGGCTCTCCGTTCACAAATGCCAATACGCTGAACGCGTGCGCACGCTTGGCCAATTCTGCCGGCAACTGCGCCAGCAAATCCGGGTCCAGGCTGTGCCCTCCCCCCATGGGATCTTCGGCGTAATGGTTGAGCACCAAAGCGATGGCTTCGGCATGCACGGCATTGGTGTAGCTGGCTTGCAGCACCAGGATGTCAGGGGTGTCCATTTCCTTCCTCGATAACGGCAACAAGGGATTCGGCTCCCTTTGAGAGGCATGATTGTAAGCGTGGAAGCGCCGTTAACTGAAGGAGATAAACTACAAATAGGCGTTTGAAAACGCCAAGGTTATCGCCCTAAAAAAGTCGGGACTGCTCGTTCCACAGGTTTCTTCGCACAGGCCTCAGGCAAAACGCTGCAATTGCATTTCTTGCAGGCGGCTCAAGGTACGGCGGAAAGGAAACTCCAGGTAACCCTCGGTATAGAGCTGTTCGAGCGGCACCTGCGCCTCAATGTACAACGGCACTTTACGGTCGTAACACTCGTCCACCAAGGCGATGAACCGCCGTACGCTGTCGTCGTGCACCGACAGCTCGGGCAATTCGCGATCACCTGCGACCACTCGCTGCGCACCATCTTCGGTACCACGAGCGATCCGGCCAGGTCGTTTTTGCGCGCTAAGGTTAGGCACTTCGCCCAGTAGAATCGCCTTGAAGCGATCGCATAGCTGCATGAAGTCCATGGCGGCCAAGGGTTGCTCGCACAGATCGGCATAACGGCACCACAGCACGGTGTCGCTCGATTGCACCGCAACGATGGAGCGATGCCCCACAGCAACCAGCCCGCTGCGGGTTGGCTGGCCTTCGGCCAATTGCGTGAACACGCTGGCCAGCGCCTCGGGCTGATTGACCCAATAGCGTTGAAGGCCCACACCCGGATGCAACCGGTGATCCTCTCCCCCATCCACCGCGACCACCTGTAGGTGCTGTTGTATGGCCGCAATTCCCGGCAAGAACCGCTCGCGGTTAAAACCATCGGCATACAGCTGGTCGGGCGGTTGGTTGGAGGTGCAGACCATCACCACGCCTTCCTCGAACATCACCTGAAACAGGCGCCCCAGGATAATCGCGTCCCCGATGTCATTGACGAACAGTTCGTCAAAGCACAGCACCCGCACTTCCCGGCTCAATTCCCGAGCAAGCGCCTGCAAAGGATCGTGCGTGCCGGTCAGGTGAAACAGGCGTTGATGCACCCAGCCCATGAAGTGGTGAAAATGCTGGCGACGCGCCAGCACCCTCAGGCTTTGGTAGAACTGATCCATCAGCAAGGTCTTGCCACGGCCCACCGGCCCCCACAGGTAAACGCCTGTGATCGGCGTACGGCCTTGGTGCAAGGCTTCATGGCAGGTTTGCAGGGCGTCCACCGCACGGCGCTGGGCGTCGTCGGCCAAGAAGCCCTGTTGAGCGATGGCGTGTTGGTAGGCTGCGAGGGGCGAGTCGAAAGTCATGTCCGCCAGTATGACCTACAGGGAAATATCCAGCCGCGAAATCTTGCCCTGTTCGTTCAAGCGAAAGGTGTAGCGCAGCTCCAAAGGACTGCCGGGAAAATTGCCTGACACCACATTGCTGACCAACACTTTGCCCGTACGGTGTTGCACCTTGAGCACTTCCACCCTTGGCTGGTAGCGGCGCGCGGTGTCTTCCATCCAGCGCGCGATGGCAGCAGTGCCAACTTGATGCTGCCCCTCGTCGAACACATTGGCGTCGTCGGCAAAACAGCGGGCGACCGCCGAGGTGTCACGGGCGTTGGCGGCTTCGAGGTAGGCCACGATGGCCGGTGCCAACTCAGGAATAGACATGGCACAGCTCCTTTCTTGATGATTTGTGACGCCATGCTAAGCCAGGGTTGTGTCAGTTTTTGTCAGGAGTAAACGGCCCGGACTCATTCTGTTCCATCAGCTTGCGCCAGCCGCGCAGCCAGTCGCTGCGCCGCCCCGGATAACGCTCGCCATGGGCCTCGGCGCTCGCCACACGGTCGGTACGAAAGGTGCGATACGCGCCACGCAACTCACACCAGGCGACGATCACCCGTACTTCGTTCAAAAAGCCCAGGGCCAGGGGCCAGATCAGGCGCTGGCTCTGGGTCTGACTGGCGTCCGCGTAATCGATATGCAGCTTGGCCTGGTTGCGGATGGCCTCGCGAAACACATTCAGCGGCACACGGTTCTCCGGGTAACCGAACCCGGGCGGGCCGGGCAACACCGTCGGGTTGCGCAAGGCTTCCTGGGCGGCAGGGTCGAGCACATCGGCGATTTTTGCCAGAGCGTTGGCGGCGGCGCGGCTGAGCACGTCATCACCGCGCTGATCCACGTAGCGCAAGCCAAGCACGATGGCCTCGGTTTCCTCGGCGTTCAGCATCAAGGGCGGCAGAAACAAGCCGCTGCGCAGCACATAACCTACCCCCGCCTCGCCGAAAATCGGCGCTCCCAGCGCCGTTAATTCCGCGATATCACGGTAAAGCGTGCGCTCGGAAACCTCCAACTGCGCCGCCAGCACGGCAGCCGTCACCGGGCGTTTCTTACCGCGTAAAGCCTGGAGCAAAGTCAGTAGACGAGTGGTACGCGACACGGAAAGCCCCGCCAAAAAACAAAGGTGCCGCAGCTTAGCAGAGCCCCCTGTCAGAAAACGTCAGCAGTGAAAAAGCCTCTTGACCGAATACATTACCAAGATCATATTAAATACATGTTGCTAGACATGTATGAAACATCACTGCCTCAGGAGTCCTTGTATGCGCAATAAAGTCTTTGGCCGCCGCAGCGGTCTGCAGGTATCTGAACTGGCCTTGGGCACCGGTAATTTCGGTACAGGCTGGGGCCATGGCGCCGAGCGCGATGAAGCCAAACAGATTTTCGACGGCTACTTGGAAGCCGGCGGCAACTTCCTCGATACCGCCAACGGCTACCAGTTTGGCCAGGCTGAAAAACTGCTGGGTGAATTTATCGCCACCGAGCGCGACAACCTGGTAGTGGCCACCAAGTACACCCTGCGCACCCAGCCGTCGGATGAAGGCACGATCAAGCTCGGCAACAACCGCAAGAACCTGGTTCGCTCGGTTGAAGAAAGCCTCAAGCGTCTGAACACCGACCGCATCGACCTGCTCTGGGCGCACATGAGCGACAACGTCACGCCCATGGAAGAGATCCTGCGTGGCCTCGATGACCTCGTCCGTGCCGGCAAGATCCACTACGCCGGCCTTTCCAACTTTCCGGCCTGGCGCATTGCCCGCGCCGACCTGCTGGCCGAAGTGCGCAACTTCGCGCCGATCATCGGCATTCAGGTGGAATACAGCCTGGTCGAGCGCACCGCCGACCGCGAACTGCTGCCGATGGCCGAAGCGCTGGGCCTAGCCGCCACCCTGTGGTCGCCCCTCGGCGGCGGCTTCCTCACCGGCAAGTACCGCAACACCCAGGACGACAACCGCGCCAACAAACTCGGGATCCTGGTGCACGCCGAACACAGTGCTCGCGAAACCGCCGTGTTGGATACACTGCTGGCAGTCGCCACCGAAGTGGACGCCTCGCCAACCCACGTTGCCATCGCCTGGCTGCGAGAAAAGGCGCGCCGCTCCACCACCGCACTGATCCCGATCCTGGGTTCGCGCACTCGCGCCCAACTGGACAGCACCTTGGGCGCGCTGACTGTGCAACTGTCAGCCGAGCAAGTCAGCCGTCTCGACAACGCCAGCGCTATACCCCTGGGTGTACCGCACGGCATCATCGCCGAGCGTTTCCCCATCGATCACGGCCTGGACACTCCTCGCCCACCCGTTATCTGAGGCGAAAAAAAACGGCCTGTCGAACAGGCCGTTTTTTTATTCAGCGATCCCGCTTAAGCCAGGCTCTTGCTGACCACCTCAAACACATCGCTCGACAGCTCACCCGACGCCCGAATGCGCTCCAGCTCCGCCTTCATCAGTGCCTGGCGCGCGCTGTCGTATTTACGCCAGCGGGTCAACGGCGCCAACTGGCGCGACGCGATCTGCGGGTTGAAGCCATTCAACTCGATCACCAGGTCTGCCAGGAAGCGATAGCCTGAACCGTCCGCCGCGTGGAAGTTGATCAGGTTCTGCCCGGCAAACGCGCCAATCAATGCACGCACCTTGTTCGGATTCTTCAGCGTGAACGCGGGATGTTCCATCAATGCCTTCACGCGCTCCAGCCCACCCGGCAAGGTGCTGCCGGCCTGTACGCTGAACCACTGGTCCATGACCAGCGGGTTGTCCTTGAAGTTCTCGGCAAACACCGCCAGGGCCTGGGCCTTCTCCGCTTCGAACGGCGAGTTCACCAGCACAGCCAATGCGGTCAGGCGCTCGGTCATGTTGTCGGCGGTGTCGAACTGTTCGAGAGTCGCCGCCAACACTTCCGGTTTGCCACTGAGCATCAGGTACGACAACGCAATATTCTGCAATGCACGGCGGGCAAAGTGCTCGGCCGCTGCCACATAAGGCGTTTGCTTGGACAGCTCGCGATTGGCCTGGTAGCGCAACCACAGTGCTTCGTGCAGATTCTCCGACAGTTGTTTGCGAGCAAACTCACGGGCGGCGTGGATGGCATCCACATCCGCGACCTCGCTGATTTCCGTAAGATAGGCTTCACCCGGCAGCGACAGCATCTCCGCCACCATGGCCTGGTCCAGACTTTCGTCGCTCAACACGCTGCGCAGCGCGGTGATCAAACGCTGATCCATGTGCAACGCCTGGCCCTGCTGATGCTGAGCGATCAGTTCCTGCAATACCTGCACCGACAACTGCTGGCCGGCATCCCAGCGGTTGAAGCCGTCGCTGTCATGCTGCATCAGGAACATCAGTTGATCGCGGTTGTACGGGAAACTCAGCTTCACCGGCGCCGAGAAGCCGCGCAGCAGCGAAGGCAATGGCTGCTCAGTGATATCAACGAAGGTGAAGGTCTGTTCGGCCTCGGTCACCGAAATCACGCGGGATGTCGCGCCAGCCACCGCTTCCCCAGCCAGGCGCAAGGCGATACCGGCGCCCTTCCCGTCCAGCAAGCCCAGTTCCACCGGGATCACGAACGGCAGTTTTTCCACTTTGTCCGGGGTTTCCGGGCAGCTCTGGCGGAAGGTCAGGCTGTAGGTTTTTGCCGTGGCGTCGTAGGACTCGCTCACTGCCAGACGTGGCGTGCCGGCCTGGCTGTACCAGCGCTTGAACTGGGTCAGGTCGGCGCCGTTGGCGTCTTCCATGGCCTTGATGAAATCATCACAGGTCACGGCCTGGCCGTCATGGCGTTCGAAGTACAGGTCACTGCCTTTGCGGAAGCCTTCGGCACCGAGCAAGGTGCGGATCATGCCCACAACTTCCGAGCCCTTTTCGTACACAGTCAGGGTGTAGAAGTTGGAGATTTCGATAAAGCTGTCCGGACGCACCGCGTGGGCCATCGGGCCGGCATCTTCGGCGAACTGGTGGGTACGCAGGTACGCCACATCCTGGATGCGCTTGACGGTGGCCGAGTTCATGTCGGCGGAGAACTGCGAGTCACGGTAAACGGTGAAGCCTTCCTTGAGCGACAGCTGGAACCAGTCGCGGCAAGTCACGCGGTTGCCCGACCAGTTGTGAAAGTATTCGTGGGCGACGATCGCCTCGACCCGCTGGTGCGCGGCGTCGGTAGCGGTTTCGGCGCGGGCCAGCACGGCGCTGGAGTTGAAAATGTTCAGGCCCTTGTTTTCCATGGCGCCCATGTTGAAGTCGTTTACCGCCACGATCATGAAGATGTCGAGGTCGTACTCGCGGCCGTAGGTTTCTTCGTCCCAGCGCATGGATTTTTTCAGGCTGGTCATGGCGTGCTGGCACTTGTCGATGTTTTCCGGCTCGACGTAGATGCGCAGCGCGACTTCGCGGCTGGTCATGGTGGTGAAGGTGTCTTCGACACACCACAAATCACCCGCCACCAGGGCAAACAGGTACGCCGGTTTCTTGAACGGGTCCTCCCAGGTCGCCCAGTGGCGGCCATCTTCACCGGGGCCGCTGGCAATCGGGTTGCCGTTGGACAGCAGGATCGGGTAGCGGTGTTGCTCGGCGATCACCGTGGTGGTGAAGATGCTCATCACGTCCGGGCGATCGAGGTAGTAAGTGATCTTGCGGAAACCTTCGGCCTCGCACTGGGTGCAGAACATGCTGCCGGACTTGTACAGGCCTTCCAGAGCGGTGTTGGTTTCCGGGTGGATTTTTACCGTGGTGTCCAGGGTAAAAGTCGCACTCTTCGGCTGTACCGTCAGATGGCTGTCGGTCAGTTGGTAGTCATCTGCCGTCAATTCCTGATCGGCCAGGTTGACACTCAACAGCTCAAGCTGCTGGCCGTCCAGCACCAATGGCGGCAAACCGGCGCCGCGCTCAGGGTTGCGGCGCATCACCAGTTGCGCGTGGACCAGGCTGTGGTCCTCGAACAACTCGAAGGTCAGGTGCGTCTCTTCGATCAGGTAGTCCGGCGCCTGATAGTCCTTCAGGTAGATCATCTTCGGTTGTTCGGTGCGCATGGGTGGCATCCTTCTACTGATGCACGGCGAGCTGGTAGGCCGTGTACTTACGAATGTTGATAACGCCGGTGTCGAAGATCAGGTATTGGCCTTTGATCCCCAGCAGCGTGCCTTCGGCAATCGGGTTCTTGTCCAGGTTGAAGCTGACGATCTTGGCCGGATACTGCTCGACCGGGTAGCGGATTTCGATCGGTTCGATGTCGGTTACCGCTTGGATGGCCTGCAGGCCAAAGCGTTCCTGCAAACCGAGCAAGCCTTCGGCGCAGGAGGCGAACAGCTCATCGCGCACCTGCTTGAGGTCGACGGCTTGGGCGTCGCCCTTGAGCAGCGCACGCCAGTTGGTTTTATCGGCTACCTGGCTGCGGAACAGGTCTTCGACGAAACCGGACTGCTGGCGGGTCGCCACGCGCATGATCGGCAGGGCCTGGCTCGCGCCCTGGTCCAGCCAGCGCGTCGGCAACTGGGTGGCGCGGGTGATGCCGACCTTGATCCCCGACGAATTCGCCAGGTACACCACGTGGTCGGTCATGCAGAATTTTTCGCCCCAGCCCGGATCGCGGCAAGTGCCGGCGTCGTAATGGCAACGTTCGGGGCTCATGATGCACAGGTCACACTGGGCCAGCTTGGTCATGCACGGGTAGCAGTAACCCTGGCTGAAGCTGGTCTTGGTCTTGCGGCCGCAATGGCTGCAATGGATGGCACCGAGGTATTCCAGGCGTACGTGCGTACCGATCAACGGGTTGACCGGCACCTCGACATCGCCCAGGCGAAACGCGTATTGAACGGTCGGCTCACCGAGTTGCGCTGACATTTTGCTGACTGCACCGCGACCAATTTCAATCAATGGATCGCATCCGACTTGAACAGGATATTCGGTACGGGCGCCGACTTGGACGCACATTCCTGTGGGCCCATGTAGCCGGTGCGCTGCTCTTCCGGCAGGTTCTGGATTTCCCAGGCGATCATGGCCTGCAACGACAGCTCGCGCTGTTCGGCGGAGAGTTTGCGGCCATCGGACCACTTGCCGATCTCTACGGCGAGCTTGAGGCTCTCGTAGATGTCCGGGGTGATGTTTTCGATCATTTCAGCAAAAGACGACATGTGAACAACCTCTGAGGTTCAGCGAGTACATGGGTGACGGGGCCTCTGGCCCGTCAGAATTCCTTGGAGAGCTTGACCTGCACAAGCTCCTTGTCCAGCAGGCGCCGGAATATCTGCGGCGCCGTGAAGGTGTAGGCGGCAAACGCCAGCCACAACCAATTGACCATTTCGGCCACTTGCGGGTAGCCCTGGTCGGTCAACGTGATCACCACGACACGGTAGACCACAAACATGCACAGCAGCAGAATGATGGCGCGGGTCGCGCTGCGCTCGTTCATCCAGCTGTTGAAGCGCCACCAGGTGCCGAGGAACACGTTGCTGCGGGCCTTGACGGCCGTGAGCAGGTGCAGCGCCGCAACGTTGGTGGCGTTTTGTTGCAGGGCCCAGATCGCGTGATCGCGAGCACCATTGATGTCCCCTTTACGCAGCAACAGATGGCCGAGTACCACCACGGCCGCCGCATTCGCAGGGTCGGCTTGCAACGCCTGGCGCGCGAATTGATATGCTTGGTCCCACTGGCTGCTGTCGCGGTGAAATTGCGCCATGGCGACCAGGTTAGCCGGATCGTCCGGCCCCAATTCCAGGGCTTTCTGCAACGGCTCGCGGCTCTGCGCCAAGCGGCCGGTAAGTTGGTACAACTCGGCCTGGCAACGGTAGTACGCCGGGTTCAGCGGCTCCATGTCCAACAACTGGGTCACGTGTTCCTGGGCCAACTTGAACTTGCGCAGGGCAATCGCTACCTGCGCGGCGGCATAGTGGGACAGCGGCAGTTGCGCATCGGCGGCCAAGGCCAGCTGCACTTCGCGCTTGGCGGCATGCACGCGGCGCATGTTCATCAAGCAGATCGCCAGCAAGGCGTGGGCCTCGGCGGAATCCGGGTCGCTGGCCAGCAGTTGGCGCAGGGCATCGATTGCGCCGTCGTTGTGGTCGGCCTGCAGGCGCTGGTAGGCCAGTTGCAGCAGATAGTCAGTATTCATCAGCTCACCACCAGGTACCACAAGGTGTACGGCAGCCATTTGACGACCATGCCTTTAAGCACGAAGCCACCAATCAACGCCAAGGGAAAACCAAAGCGGCTCAACTCGCCGCCGTAGTACTGGTAAATTTCGATGGTCGCGCTTTGCTGCATGTACAACAGGTAGCCCAGGGTGAGTTTCCACACCACCAGCACCAGCAAGGCGTACTGGATCTGCGCCTGCGTCTGCAGATAACCCGCACCCACCAGCTGCAACAAGGCAAAACCGATCACGATGCTGCCCAGCAGCGCAACGCCCGCCAGCACCCATTCGCGCACCCGCGTCGGGCTGCCGACGGCAATGGAGTTGAACACAAACCACGGCAGGCCCAGCCACGCGCCGCCGAGCATCAGGCCGAGCAGCGGCCAGAACGGCGAGACCGCCCACTTGGCCAAGGCGCCGGGACGCGGTTCATCCTCAATGCGATAACCTCCGTACTGCGCCATCAGCGACCCTTCCCGTGCTTGTCGAGGAAGGCCAGCACTTCGTCGTACTGGTTGCCTTCGTTGGCATAGCGCGCGTAATTGCGCGCGGTGGTCAGCCATTCCAGGGTGGTGGCGCGCACCTCTTTCAAGGCTTGCTTGAAATGCCGGTCGCAAATCGATTGTTCGGCACCGCTCTCGATGGAGGCTTCAATCGCCTCATCAGCAGCGGTTTCCACCAACTCGCTGAGGTCGGCACCGGAGAAGCCCGAGGTGTTCTTGGCCAGGAAGGCGAAGTCGATGTCGTCCGCCATCGGCCGACCTTTCATCATCGCCTTGAGCATGGCCTCCCGCGCCGGGCGGTCCGGTGGCGGTACAAACAGCACGCGGTCAAAGCGGCCAGGGCGACGGAACGCCGAGTCCACCGACCACGGCACGTTGGTCGCGGCCAGGATCAATACGCCGTGGTTGTCGTTGGTAAAGCCGTCCATCTCGGAGAGGAACTGGCTCACCAGCTTGGACGATGTCGACTCGCGGGTATTGGCACGTTTGCCACCCAGCGCCTCGACCTCGTCGAAAAACATCACCGCCGGCGCCTGGGCCCGCGCCTGTTCGAACAACGCGTGCAACTTGCGCTCGGATTCGCCGATGTACATGTCCAGCACATCGGAAATCGCCACGTTGAAAAACGTCGCCTTGCACTCCCCAGCCGTAGCCCGGGCCAGCATGGTCTTGCCGCAACCCGGTGGACCGTACAGCAGCACGCCGCCGCCGACTTTCTTGCGAAAGCGTTGGAACAGGCCCGGTTTCTGGTACGGCAGGATGATCTTTTTATGGATGGTCTTTTTCAGCTCATCCAGGCCGCCGATATCATCGAAGGTCAGGGTTTCGTTTTCCGGCACCAGCAGGCGCACGACTTCACTCTGGTCAGTGTCGTCATTGGAGATCACGCGAAGGCGCGGACGACCCTCGGCGCCAGGGAAATCCACCACCGACACGTTCAAGCGGCGCCACAGCGCCATGTCTTCCAGGGCTGGATTGGCGTCCACCGCTGCGCGGTATTCCACCTGGGCTTCCTTGAGACGCTCCAATGCCGCCAGGGCACGGGCCTTGAGCAGGCGCGAGGCCGGGTCTTCGCCTTTGATCAACGGCAGCGCCCTTTGCGCTTGACCGTCGGCCAGCAACAACTGCGCCGCCGCGAACTTCAAGGCGGGCGCGTCAGGCCATTGTTCAAGGTCGTCGGGCAACAGCTTCAGCCCGCGTGCGTGCTCGCCGCGCTCAACACTGGCGCTCAGCAGCACGGTCAGCAGCGCGACGTTACCAGGGGCCGCGGCCAGCGCAGCCTCCAGTTGGTCGAACGTCGAATCATCCATGGAGTTTCCTCAAAAGTGCATGTGCAGCGCGCAGGGGCTCATGTGAGCACCTCCGGCCGCTCGACATCGACCCAGACGAACTTGCGCGGGTCGAGGCGGGTTTCCTGGTCCAGGCGATAGGCGACCAGCTTGCCGTACAGCACCGCGCTGTAGTCCAGGCAAGCCAGGTTCTCGCGGATCGGCGCCGGTTTGCCGCTGCGCCAGTAGTGACCAACGAACAACAAGGGTTCGTCGACGCCGTAGCGCAGCAGGGAATTCTTTTCGGTGGACGACAACGGCGTGCGCGCCACCGGTTCCGGCAACGCGTCGGGCTGGAACACAATGTCGCCGTAGGTCTTGGGGTCGTCTTCCCAGAACTTGGTGCGAAAGAACGAGCGCGTCAGGCCATCGCCGCCGGTCAGCGTAAGGCCATCCGGCAGGCGCATGTCGGTGCCGCGCAGCAGCCGGTCGAAAGCGTTGCAGGCAAAACTGCCCGGCACGGCGGCGGCCTGCAAGAAATGCTGGTCGATGCAGCCATCCGGGAAGGTTGCGCGCAGCGGATCGATAAAGCCGTCATCCCAGCACGCATGCACCACGCGAAAGCGCCCGGCATCGACAAACAGCGGCATGTCGTAGAACCAGCCGAGGAAGTCGTGCCAGTCGGCCGGGTGGTGTTCGAACTGGGTCAGGGTCTCGTGGATCAACCGCGCATGCCGTGGGTTGTGCTCGCGCACGAACTGCTTGCCACTGCCCGGCGGCGCCGGTGTGGTCCAACCCAGGGCGTTGAATTCATGGTTGCCCATGATGCACAGCGCCTGGCCGGCCTCGGCCATGTCGTGGACGATGTGCAGCGCCTCGCGGATACGCGGCCCCCGGTCGATGATATCGCCGAGGAACACCGCCATGCGCGACGGATGGCGCCAGGTGCCGCCCTGCTTGTGGTAGCCCAACCGGTCGAGCAAATGCTCAAGGGTATGGGCGCAACCGTGCACGTCACCAATCAGGTCGTAGCTACGCGCGGGATCGAGCATCAGTCGCCTCCACCCCCCAAGCGGCTGCCCCAGCCCAGCTTGGTACGGCACACTTCGTAGTAGTTGTGGTCCAGCGGGTGGATCAACCGCAACTTCTGTGCCTTCTTGCTCACGGTGATGGTGTCACCGGGGGCGCAGGTGAAATGATTCTGCCCGTCACACGACACCTGCGGGTAGATCTGCATGTCTTTGGACACCACGATTTTCAGCTCACTGTTGCCGTCGACCACAATCGGCCTGCTCGACAACATATGGGGGTACATCGGCACGATCACAATGGCATCCAGCTTGGGATGCATGATCGGGCCACCCGCCGACAACGCGTAGGCGGTGGAACCGGTGGGCGTGGCCACGATCAGGCCGTCGGCCTTCTGGCTGCACACGAACTGGCCGTCTATATAGAGTTCGAACTCGATCATCCGCGTGGACTTGCCGGGGTGCAGCACCACGTCATTCAAGGCATCGCCCTGGCCGATGGCCTCGCCGTGGCGGCGCACTTCGGCTTGCAGCAGGAAGCGGTTCTCCACCAGGTAATGGCCGTCGAGCACCTTGGCCACTTCGACTTCCAGCTCATCAGGGCGGATATCGGTCAGAAAACCCAGGCTGCCCCGGTTGATCCCCAGCACCGGCACGTTATGCCGCGCCAAGGCACGGGCGGCCCCCAACAGGCTGCCGTCGCCGCCGACCACAATCACCATGTCACAGACTTCGCCGAGCATCTTGCGTGACGAGGTCTGCAGGCCGTGGCCGGGGAGGATTTCAGCGATGGTGTCTTCGAGGATCACATGCAGGTGGCGTTCCAGCAGGAATTTTTTCAGCCGGCGGACGGTGTCCAACACCTGGGTACTGCCCAGGCGACCGATAATGCCGATATTGCGAAATTGCTCCATGGGGCTCCTGCGGGATATGGGGTGTGGCAAAAAGAAGGATTATGGGCGAAAGGCCGCCCCAGGCAAAATCCTTTGTCGCCGTGACGCCTTGATGACAATGGTTCTCAGCCACCCATGCCCCTTGTAAACGGCTATGCTCGGACCATGACTGTGTTCCCGGATCTGCACAACCTGCCCCGCCAGCTGCGCCACCCCGAAGTGCGCGACCTGGCGTGGGTGATGCTCGCCCCGCCGATGCTGGCGCAGACACCTTGGCCGCAACGCCATCCGCTGGCCGACAGCGATTGGGTGCAGGCCCCGCATTTACTCGAGCAGTGGTTGCGCCAACTCGACCAGGACAGCAGCACCTTGCAGCAGTGGTTGAGCCAGTCGCGCACCCGGCGCCTGGGCCTGTATTACGAACGCTTGTGGCAGTTCGCCGTGCAGCATGCGCCGGGGGTTGAGTTGCTGGCGGCCAACCTGCCAATCCGGCGTGCCGGACATACCCTGGGCGAGCTGGACATGCTGCTGCGTGACCGCGACGGCGTGCATCACCTGGAACTGGCGATCAAACTCTATCTTGGGCCGCAGGACGGCAATGGCCAGGATACGGCGCAGTGGTTGGGGCCTGGCTGTCATGACCGGCTGGATCGAAAACTGGCGCATCTGGCCCAGCACCAACTGCCCATTTCAGCGCGGGCGGAAAGTCGCGAGGCGTTGGCGGCGTTGGATATCCAGCAGTTCGATGCGCATTTGTGGCTCGGCGGTTATCTGCTGTATCCCTGGCCTGGCGAGGCCCAAGCCCCCACTGGCGCCCATCCGCACCATTTGCGTGGGCGCTGGTTGCATCAGCGTGATTGGCAAGCGTTTGTCAGCCGCAGCCAGCCCGGCCGTTGGCAACCCTTGCCCCGGCATGCTTGGTTGGCGCCAGCGCATTACACGGCGGATCACGTCTGGAGTGAAGAACAGATGCGCGGCTGGCTGGCGGAGCTGGATCCGATGGCGCCGGCGCAGTTGTTGGTGCGCATGGTTCAAGTGGACGAGGATTGGGAGGAAGCCGAGCGGTTGTTTCTGGTGGCCGACCTGTGGCCGAACGTGCCCGGCAACACCTAATCGTCGATATGCCGGTAATCCAGTTGCAGCCCCACCGCCAGCGCCTGTGACCGACCCAACCGGATCGGCCCCCGCTCGATATCCACCAGCAAGCCAGGACACGCCAGCAAGGGCAACCCGTCGATATTCTTGAGTCGCCCATCCGTAATCACCAGCAACCGCTGTTGTTCAGCCGGATACCGCTTGCGCCGCTGCGCCAGCCACGCCCCGGCCTCGGTCAACGCCGCAAGCAACGGCGTACCACCGCCCGCGCCCAACTGATCCAGCCAACCCGCCAAGCCCTTCGCCGCCTTCAATCCCTGGACCTGCCATTTGGGCGAGTGCCCGCTGGCAGTCAACAACGCCATCCGCGCCCGTTGGCGGTAAGCATCATCAAACAGTTGCGCCAACAAACCCTTGGCGTCGGTGAGCGCGCTGTGCCGTCGGGTGGACGCCGAGGCATCCACAATCACCAGCCACAGCTCATGAGCCGAACGGCTGCGCAGGTGAAACAGCAAGTCTTCACGGGATTGGGGCCGACCACCGAGCAAGGTGCCCGGCCAATTGATCGAGCCTTGTTTCGCGCTGCGCGCCTTGCCGTGCCTGCCGCTGTCCAGTCGCCCGGCCTTGGGGCGGGCATCCGCCCCCACGTCAGGTCGGGGGCGAATGCCTAGGGCTTTTTTGGCCAGGTAGGTACATCCCGGCGCGCCCCCGTGGGCAGGGCCGGAGCGGGCATGTCGCCCCATTGGCCTTGGCCGGGCGAAGTGTCGGAGGGTTTGGGCGACTGCCCTTCGTTCGGAGGACTGGCCGGCGGCGCCTGCTCCTGGCGGCGGTGGCGCAAGGCAAACTCGGCAACCGCGTCGATATCTTCGTCGGCAATCGCGCTGGCGCCCCGCCAAGCAGCATGGGCCCTGGCACCCCGCAACCAGACAAGGTCCGCACGCAAACCATCGACGCCCGCGGCAAAACACCGCTCGGTGATCTGAGCCAGCGCGTCATCATCCAGCGCAATCGTGTCGAGCCGCGCCCGTGCCTGGGTGCAGCGTTCGCGCAAGGCCGACTGCGACGCTTCCCACTGCGCGCAGAACGCTGCCGGGGCGCTGTCGAAATCCAGGCGACGACGGATGATCTGCCCGCGCTCGGTCGGCAAGGTCTGCCCGCTCAACGCCACGTTGAAGCCGAAACGGTCGAGCAGTTGCGGGCGCAACTCGCCCTCCTCCGGGTTCATGGTGCCGATCAACACGAAGCGCGCCGAATGGCGATGGGAAATGCCGTCGCGCTCGATCAGGTTGGTGCCGCTGGCGGCCACGTCCAGCAGCAGGTCCACCAGGTGATCGGGCAGCAGGTTGACTTCATCGACGTACAACACGCCGCCATCCGCCTTCGCCAATACGCCGGGAGAAAACTGCGCACGGCCCTCGCCCAATGCAGCGTCCAGGTCCAACGTGCCGACAAGGCGCTCTTCAGTCGCGCCCAAGGGCAAGGTCACGAACTGACCGCTGGCCAGCAGGTCCGCCAAACCGCGCGCCAAGGTCGACTTGGCCATGCCGCGCGGGCCTTCGATCAGCACACCGCCGATCTTCGGGTCGATGGCGGTCAGGCACAGCGCCAGCTTCAGGTCATCGGCGCCAACTACGGCGGACAGCGGGAAATGGGGAATATCGGTCATCAGCTGTCTTCTTCTATATCGAGCAACAGGTTTTCCAACGCCTCGTGGTACGCCCCCGGCTCCTGCCACATGCCACGCTGTTGCGCTTCGAGCAAGCGCTCGGTCATATCCCGCAGCGCATCGGGGTTGTGTTGCTGCACAAAGGCGCGGGTGTCGGGGTCGAGCAAGTAAGCGTCGGCCAACAGGGCGTATTGGTGATCGTCAATCAGCGCCGTGGTGGCGTCGAAGGCGAACAGGTTGTCCACGGTCGCCGCCATCTCGAAGGCACCTTTATAGCCATGACGCTTCACGCCTTCGATCCACTTGGGGTTGGCGGCACGGGAACGGATCACCCGGTTCAGCTCTTCCTTCAGGGTACGGATCTTCGGCAGGTCCGGCTGGCTGTGGTCGCCATGATAGCTGGCAGCCTTGTCGCCACTGAGCGTTTCCACGGCAGCGAGCATGCCGCCCTGGAATTGGTAGTAATCGTTGGAGTCGAGCAAGTCGTGCTCGCGGTTGTCCTGGTTCTGCAACACCGCCTGCACCTGGCTCAAACGCTGGGCAAATTGCGCGCGGGCGGCGGTGCCTTCGTCGGAACCGCCATAGGCATAGCCGCCCCAGTTCAGGTAAACCTCGGCCAGGTCTTCACGGCTTTGCCAAAGACGACCATCCACCGCGCCCTGCACGCCCGCGCCGTAGGCACCGGGCTTGGCGCCGAAGATGCGCCAACCGGCCTGTTTCGCCGCCGCTTCTGCGTCCAGGCCAGACTCGAGCAGCGCCTCACGCTCACTGCGCACCTTGGCCGCCAGCGGGTTCATATCATCGGGCTCATCCAGCGCCGCCACGGCTTGCACTGCGGCGTCGAACAGGCGGATCAGGTTGGCGAACGCATCGCGGAAAAAGCCCGACACCCGCAAGGTCACGTCAACACGCGGGCGGTCCAACAGGCTGATCGGCAGGATCTCAAAATCATCCACCCGCTGGCTGCCGGTCGCCCACACCGGGCGCACGCCCATCAGGGCCATGGCTTGGGCGATATCGTCGCCGCCGGTGCGCATGGTGGCGGTGCCCCATACCGACAGGCCGAGCTGGCGCAGGTGGTCGCCGTGGTCTTGCAAATGCCGCTCAAGAATCAGGTTGGCGGACTGGAAGCCGATGCGCCAGGCCGTGGTGGTCGGCAGGTTGCGCACGTCGACGGTGAAAAAGTTGCGCCCCGTTGGCAGTACGTCCAAACGCCCGCGACTCGGTGCGCCACTCGGGCCTGCCGGCACAAAACGGCCGCTGAGGGCATCCAGCAATCCGAGCATTTCCGCCGGACCACAGGCATCCAGGCGCGGCGCAACCACAATGCGCAGGCTTTCGATAACCGCCTTCACCTCTTCCCAACCGGGTTCTTCCAACTGCTCAATCGGCCCTTCCAATGCTTGCTCGATCAATCGCGCCGCATAAAGCTCCAGGCGTTCGCGGGTATCGCCAGCGGTGCGCCACAACTGCGGATCAATCTTCTGCAACACCAACGGTCGACGCCCGGTCCAGGGCTCGGCCAAAGCACAGTCCAGCGGGTCGAACCCCAACTCAAAGGCCTTGGCCAGCACGCGCAGCAGGCTTGATTGCGGGCCACGGCCATCGCCACGCGGGATGCGCAGCAAGGCCAGCAAGGTGTCGATACGCAAGCGCCCTGTGGGCGACTCCCCAAAGATGTGCAGGCCATCGCGGATCTGCGACTCTTTCAAGTCGCATAGGTAAGTGTCCAGGCGCGGCAGCCACACGGCAGCGTCGGCGTCGCTCTCCAGCTCAAGTTCCTGGTCGATGCGGGTTTCGCGCACCAGCTTGAGGATGTCTTTCTGCAACTCCAGGGCGCGTCGCGGATCGAGCAGTTGCGCTTCGTAATATTCGTCGGCCAACAGCTCAAGGTTACGCAACGGGCCGTAGGTTTCGGCACGGGTCAGCGGCGGCATCAGGTGATCGATGATCACCGCCTGGGTGCGGCGCTTGGCCTGGGCGCCCTCGCCCGGATCGTTGACGATAAACGGGTAGATATTCGGCAGCGGCCCCAGCAGCGCATCAGGCCAGCAGTGTTCCGACAGGCCGACGCCCTTGCCCGGCAACCATTCAAGGTTGCCGTGCTTGCCCACATGGATCACACCATGGGCACCGTAGGTGTGGCGCAGCCAGAAATAGAACGCCAGGTAGCCGTGGGGCGGCACCAGGTCCGGGTCGTGGTAGACGGCGCTCGCGTCCACCTGATAACCCCGCGCTGGCTGGATACCAACGAACGTCAGGCCCAGGCGCAAACCAGCAATCATCAGGCGGCCGTCACGGAACATCGGGTCGTTATGGGGCGTGCCCCAGCGATCCAGCACGGCCTGGCGATTGGCCTCGGGCAAGCGACTGAACATCGCCTCGTACTCGTCCAGGCTCATGCTTTGGTGGCAGGGACGAAGGTCAAGGCTGTCCAGGTCGTTAGTGACGCCACCCAGCAAATCGTGGATCAGTGCCGTGCCATTTTCCGGCAGCGCATCCGGCACGGGATAACCCTCGGCGTGCAAGGCGCGCAGGATATTCAGCGCCGCTGCCGGCGTATCCAGGCCGACACCATTGCCGATACGCCCATCGCGGGTCGGGTAATTGGCGAGGATCAGCGCGATGCGTTTGTCGGCATTCGGCACCCGCGCCAGTTCGACCCAGCGTCGCGCCAATTCAGCGACAAAATCCATGCGCTCGGGCGCTGCGCGGTAGCACACCACGTCCGACTGACTGCGCTCGCTGCGCCACGCCAAATCCTTGAAGCTGATCGGCCGGCTGATGATGCGCCCGTCCAGCTCCGGCAAGGCAATGTGCATCGCCAGGTCACGCGGGCCGAGGCCTTGCTCGCTGGCTTCCCAACCGGGCTGGTTGTCCTGGGCACAAATGGCCTGGATCACCGGGATATTGCGGCGAAACGGGCGTAAATGTGGTGCTTCCGGGCTGGATTGGGCGAAGCCGGTGGTGTTGAGGATCACCGCCGCGCCCACCTCGTCCAGCAAGTCCTCGACCACCGCCAGGCAGCCGGGTTCTTTCAAGCTGGCCACCGCCATCGGCAACGGGTTGAGGCCCGCGGCCTGCAATCGCTGGCAGAACACATCGATAAAACCGGTATTCGCCGCCTGCAAATGAGAACGGTAGAACAGCACCGCCGCCACCGGCCACTCGGCATTCCAGTCGGCCTGCCAATGATTCAGCCGGGCGTTGGCGTGGCGCGGATGATAAATCGCCGTGCGCGGCAGGGTTTGCGGCTCGGCCCAGGCGTAATCACGGCCCAGATAGGCGCTGGCCAGACAGCGATAAAAATCCAGGGCATTGCCCAGGCCGCCCTGGCGCAGAAAGTGCCAGAGGCGATCACGCGCTTCGGCGCCGACGGTGCTCAGGCCACTGAGTTCCGGGTCCGGGCGATCATCCCCCGGCACCAGGATCAACTGCACACCCCGTTCGGCCAATTCCACCAGCCGCTCAATGCCGTAACGCCAATAACCGATGCCGCCATGCAGCGAAATCAGGATGACCTTGGCGTGGCGCAGTACCTCATCGACATACAGGTCCACCGAGGCATGGTTCTGCACCTGCATCGGGTTGGCCAGGCGAAAGCTGGGATAGTCGTCCGGCAACTGCTGCGCCGCTTCGGCCAGCAGCGCCAGGCTGGAATCGCCGCTGCACAGGATCACCAGGTCAGCGGGGGTTTGTCCGAGGTCGGCAATATTGTCGTCCGAGACGAAACCACCGGGCTGGGTCCTGAGCAGATGCATGGGTTAAACGCTGAGGGCAGCGCGCAGTTGCGCTTCGAGGCCAGCGGCGTCGAGGTCCTGACCGATCAGCACCAGACGCGTGATGCGCGCTTCGTCAGCGCTCCAGGCACGGTCGAAGTGCTTGTCGAAACGCGTACCCACGCCCTGGATCAGCAGGCGCATCGGCTTGTTCGGGATCGCGGCGAAGCCTTTGACGCGCAGGATGCCGTGTTGCACCACCAACTGGGTCAGGGCGTCGAGCAGCAGGGCTTCATCAGCTTGCGGCAGATCGATGGAGATGGAGTCGAAGGCATCGTGATCGTGATCGTCTTCACCTTCGTGATGATGATCGTGATGGCTGTGGCGACCGTCGATGTGCTCTTCGGAGCCCGCACCCAGGCCGATCAATACATCCAGGGGCAATCGGCCGCTGCTCGCCTCGATGATCTTCACCGCTGGCGGCAGTTCTTCCGCGACTTCCAGGCGCACGCGGGCCAGGTCTTCAGGGCTGATCAGGTCGGATTTGTTCAGGATAACGAGGTCGGCGCTGGCCAGTTGGTCGGCGAACAGCTCGTGCAGGGGCGATTCGTGGTCCAGGTTCGGGTCGAGCTTGCGCTGGGCATCCACTTGGTCCGGGAACGCAGCAAAGGTGCCGGCGGCTACAGCCGGGCTGTCGACCACGGTGATCACCGCGTCAACGGTGCAGGCGCTGCGGATTTCCGGCCACTGGAAGGCTTGAACCAACGGTTTTGGCAGGGCCAGGCCGGAGGTTTCGATGAGGATATGGTCGAGGTCACCGCGACGGGCCACCAATTCGCGCATCACCGGGAAGAACTCTTCCTGCACGGTGCAGCACAGGCAGCCGTTCGCCAGCTCGTAGACGCGGCCGTTGGCTTCTTCTTCGGTGCAGCCGATGGAACACTGCTTGAGGATTTCACCGTCGATACCCAGTTCGCCGAATTCGTTGACGATCACCGCAATGCGGCGGCCCTGGGCGTTGTCGAGCATGTGGCGCAGCAAGGTGGTCTTGCCCGAGCCGAGGAAGCCGGTGACGATGGTGACGGGGAGTTTGGCCAGTGTTTTCATCGGATGCCCTTGGGGGCGGGCATACGGGACGATAGGCCCTGCGACGGTGCGCAGCAGCGGATTTCGTCACCGGATCACCCCGCCCGGTTGAAGTAGAAAATCGGTTGCGAGGCAGGTCTCCTGGCTTGGGGCGTGCGGGTCTTGCGACCGGCGCTGACTGCGCCTTCCCGCCGGTTTGGCAGTGGCGTGGCAGTCAGCTGAACCCTTTACAGTTGCGGGGGCAGCCGCGGCTTGGACCGCGTTCCCTTCTTAGCTTCGGCCTGGGGCTGAAGAACCTCGAGGGTGCAAGGCTACGCAGTGCTTGGGGGATGGTCAATGATGGGGTTGGGTACATATCCGTTTCTGCGGTAACGGATACGCCCCCACCCAAAAGCACAACCCAATTGACTCCCCTCCCACCCCCATGCTCTCCTACACATCTTGTTTCGGGTGCCCTTCACAGGGTGAAACGGGAAACCGGTGCGTCATAACGATATGACCAGTCCGGTGCTGCCCCCGCAACGGTAAGCGAGCGAAGCGTCAGATCCACTGTGCCTACGGCATGGGAAGGCGATGCTTAATAGGCGCAATGCCCCTCGCAAGCCCGGAGACCGGCCCGAAAAAATCAGATAACAAACCCGCGGTGGGCGGGCGCTGTTCAAACCCTGCGTGCCCGGCTCGCGGGGTTTTCATGCGCTCGTTTCACCCTGACACCTGAAAGGGACGCGCCATGTCGATCATCAGCAGCACCTCGCACTCCGCCAGCAGCACCTCGACCCTGAGCCAACGCCTGACCGCCGCCATCGGCGCGTCGATCCTCGGCGCGTGCCTGGTGTATTTCGCCGGTTTCTCGCACATCGAGGCCGTGCACAACGCTGCCCACGATACCCGCCACAGCGCCGCGTTCCCGTGCCACTGAGACCTGCCGACATGATCAAGCGTATCGCGCAAACCGCAGGCTTCACCGGCCTGCTGGCTGCCCTGCTGCTGACCCTGCTGCAAAGCTTTTGGGTCGCCCCGCTGATTCTGCAGGCGGAAACCTTCGAAAAAGCCCCGGCCGCCACCGAAATGGCCCACGAACACGCCGAAGGCGCTGCCGCCCATACCCATGACGCAGAAGCCTGGGAGCCGGAAGATGGCTGGCAGCGCGTGCTGTCCACCACGGGTGGCAACCTGGTGGTCGCGGTCGGCTTTGCGCTGATGCTGGCCGGCCTCTACACGCTGCGTGCGCCAACCCGTACGGCCCAAGGCCTGCTGTGGGGCTTGGCCGGTTACGCAACCTTCGTACTGGCACCGACGCTGGGCCTGCCGCCTGAGCTGCCGGGCACCGCTGCCGCCGACCTGGCGCTGCGCCAGACCTGGTGGATCGGCACTGCGGCGTCTACTGCTGCCGGAATCGCTTTGATCGTGTTTGGTCGCAACTGGCTGCTGAAAGTGCTGGGCGTGGCGATCCTGGCGGTACCGCATGTGATCGGCGCGCCGCAACCGGAAGTGCATTCGATGCTCGCTCCAGAAGCCCTGGAAGCGCAGTTCAAGATCGCCTCGCAGTTGACCAACGTCGCCTTCTGGCTGGCCTTGGGCCTGATCAGCGCGTGGTTGTTCCGTCGCAACCGTGACGACCAATACTCGGCATGACTTTGGTGGTTGGCCTGGGTTGCCAGCGGGGTTGTGATCTTCACACCTTGTTGGCGTTGTTCGATTCTGCCCTCGCCGAGGGCGGTATCGAGCGCCAGCGCATTACTGCGCTGGCCAGTCTCGATCGCAAACAGCAGGAACCCGGATTGCTAGCACTGGCGCAGAAGCTGAACCTGCCGCTGCAGTGTTTCAGCGCTGAACAACTGGTGGTGTTTGAACACCGCCTGAGCCACAAATCCGACATCGCTTTTGCCCATACCGGCTGTTACGGCATAGCCGAAAGCGCCGCATTGGCCCTCGCTGAACAGCTCGCCGGCAGCCCTGCCCGCCTGTTGATCACTCGCCAAAAGAGCACCCAGGCCACCTTTGCATTGGCGTGCGCCGGCTAAAATCCCGATAATTGCCGACCTCGATCATGAGCAACATTCATGCTCGCCCGTTTTTAAACAGGAATTACCATGACCGTCTACTTCATCGGCGCAGGCCCCGGCGACCCGGAATTGATCACCGTCAAAGGCCAACGGCTGATCCGCAGCTGCCCGGTGATCATCTATGCCGGCTCGTTGGTGCCGGCGGCGGTTTTGGAAGGCCACTCGGCAGAAACGCTGGCCAACAGTGCCGAATTGCACCTGGAACAAATCATCGACCTGATCAAGACGGCCCACGCGAAGGGCCAGGATGTGGCGCGCGTCCATTCTGGGGACCCGAGCCTGTATGGCGCCATTGGCGAACAGATCCGCCACCTGCGGGAGCTGGGCATTCCCTTCCAGATCATTCCCGGCGTCACCGCCGTGGCTGCCTGCGCCGCCTTGCTGGAAAGCGAGCTGACCCTGCCTGACATCGCCCAGAGCGTGATCCTGACCCGCTACGCCGACAAGACCGGCATGCCCGCCGGCGAGGATTTCGACAGCCTGGCCCGACATGGCACCACCATGGCGATTCACCTGGGGGTCAATCACTTAGAGAAGATTGTCGCTGAACTGCTGCCGCATTACGGCGCGGACTGCCCGATTGCCGTGGTGCACCGGGCGACCTGGCCGGATCAGGATTGGGCGATGGGCACCTTGAGTGATATTGCCGACAAAGTGGCGGCCAAGGGCTTTCGGCGCACGGCATTGATTGTGGTCGGCCGGGTGTTGGCGAGTGACAGCTTCAGTGAATCGTCGCTGTATCGCGCGGGCCATGCCCATCTGTACCGCCCCTGAAACGGGACATAAAAAAACGGCGCTCACGGGGCGCCGTTTTTTTGTTCGCAGCGAACACCTTACTCAGTAGTAGGCGTTTTCTTTCTGCGTGTGGTCGGTCACGTCACGTACGCCCTTGAGCTCTGGAATGCGCTCCAGCAAGGTGCGCTCAATGCCTTCGCGCAGGGTCACGTCCGCTTGGCCGCAGCCTTGGCAGCCGCCACCAAACTTCAACACCGCAATGCCATCATCGACTACGTCGATCAGGCTGACCTGACCGCCGTGGCTGGCCAGGCCTGGGTTGATTTCGGTCTGCAGGTAGTAGTTGATACGCTCGTTCACCGGGCTGTCGGCGTTGACATTCGGCACCTTGGCGTTGGGCGCCTTGATGGTCAACTGGCCGCCCATGCGGTCGGTGGCGTAGTCGACTACGGCGTCATCGAGGAAGGCTTCGCTGAAGGCATCGATGTAGGCGGTGAAGCTTTTCAGCCCCAGGGCGGTGTCTTCAGGTTTCTCTTCCCCAGGCTTGCAGTAGGCGATGCAAGTCTCGGCGTATTGGGTGCCGGGCTGGGTGATAAAGACGCGGATGCCGATACCTGGGGTGTTCTGCTTGGACAGCAGGTCAGCCAGGTAATCGTGGGCGGCGTCGGTAATGGTTATGGCAGTCATGGAAACTCCTCACAGGCTTGCCGGCAGTTTACGCCAAAATATTACGCAGGTACAAAGTCCTAGTGTTTTTGTCGGGATAGGTTTGTTTGGGGGGGTGTACATATCCGTTATTTGGGTAACGGCGGCTATTGGTTCCGCCCTTACGGCGGGTCACTTTGGAAAAGCCTGTATGGACCGGACACATGGTGGACGGGTGTACGGGGACATGGTGGACACTTTTCGGCGAGCCAACTTCGCCGGAAAGCCATCATGCCCTGGAACACGAGAGACACCATGAGCCTGAAAGAAGAGTTCATTGCCTTTGCACGGCAACCCGGCAGTAATAAACGAGAGCTATGCCGACGATTCGGCATCAGTCCGCAAACGGCCTACAAGTGGCTCAAACGCTACGAAGCGCACGGTCAGCCAGGGCTGCAAGAGAGGTCTCGCAAACCGGCCACCAGTCCCAAACTGACCACCGCAGCTCTGGAAGCGCAGGTCATAGCACTTAGGCAAGACCATCCAGCATGGGGTGGACGCACAATCAGCAGCCTCTTGAACAAGCAGATCGCTCCCAGCACCGTCACCAATGTCCTGCACCGGCACGGTCTGATTCAGCCTTCTCAGAAGGAACAAGAGGCAAAGCTGAGATTTGAGCACGATGCGCCTAACGATCTTTGGCAGATGGATTTCAAAGGGCATTTTCCTACGCAAGAAGGCCGATGCCATCCGCTGACCATGCTGGACGACCATTCACGATTCAATTTGGCAATTCAGGCCTGTGACAACGAGCGTGGAGCTACGGTGAAGGAGAAGATGATCGAGGTATTCCAACGCTTCGGATTACCGGCTCGCATCAACGTTGATAACGGCCCGCCATGGGGCTCGCCACGCAACCCTGGTGAAATCACAGAGCTAAGTATCTGGTTGATTCGCCTAGGAATTCGGATCAGCTTCAGCCGTCCATACCATCCTCAAACAAATGGAAAAATCGAACGTTTCCACCGCTCACTCAAGGCCGAAGTGCTTGAAGGGCGTCATTTTTCCACTACCAAGGAGGCTCAAAAAGCGTTTGATCAATGGCGTGAGATTTATAACCTACAACGTCCTCATCAAGCGTTGGATTACAAGGTACCTATGGACCGGTATCGCTCCAGCCCCTGGATTTATCCGCAGCAGTTATCGGAGTTTGAATACGGTCCGGATGATAAGCTGGCTAAGGCTTATCACAGTCGATTTCGCTTTCAGAAACGCTATTTCAGCATTGCCAAGGGTTTGGCTGGGCTTCATATCGCGATACGGCCTAACCCTGAAAGTGATGGCCTTTTTGATGTCTACTTCTGTCATCACTTCCTACGAACGATCGACGTGAGCAAACCTGACTATGGTTCATAATGTGTCAACCATGTCCCCGCACATGTGTCCACCATGTATCCGGTCCATACAAAAAGCCCCAAAGTAACCAAAGGGCTCTTGCCCCAACACTCGGTACCTCGCCTAGGCTCGGTATGCCCGTAATCCGACAGTGATTTAGGGGGCCGCCGCCACGCGCCATCCATGGCGCGGGGCGGCTAAACCGGCATCCCTGCCGGTTTACCCCCCAAATCCCTGCCGAATTCCGGCCAGCGTGTTTAACGGGGCGCCTAAGATCAAAATCAAAAACAAGAGCAAGAGCAAGAGCACAGCGGCCTGACAGCCGGCTTGAGTGGTGTAGAGCGAAGGCAAGAGCAAACGCGGTCCCTTGTAGGAGCTGGCTTGCCTGCGATGGTCGTTAACGATGACGCGGGTAACCAGACAAAACGCGGCGTTCTCACGTTTTTCGCCGGCAAGCCGGCTCCTACAGTGGACCGCGTATCTACGATGCGAAGCGAGTCGCTCTTGATCTTGATCTGAGGCGCCCCGTCAAACACGCTGGCCGAACGCAGGCTTGAATCCGTGGGTAACCCGGCAGGACGCCGGGTTAGCCGCCCCGCGCCATGGATGGCGCGTGGCGGCGGCCCACGGATTCAAGCCGGAGTGAGGGCATGCCGAGCCTAGGCGAGGCACCGAGTGTTGGGGCGAAGGCCTTTTGGTTACTTTTGGGCCTTTCCAAAAGTGACCCGCTGTAAGAGCGGAACCATAAGCCGCCGTTACCTAAATAACGGATATGTACGCGCACCCCCCCTCACAAATTCTCATACCGATTCATATCCAACACCCCCTCCTCAACCGGCGTAGTCTCACGAATATACGCCGACAAATCATGGAAATACTGCCAAAACAGCGGATGACTACGCCGCACACCCCAACGATCCACAATCTTCTCAAACCGCTTGGCATCCTTGGCCCGCTCCATTTCAGCCACAAACTCCGGCACTTCCTGGGCCGGAATATTGAACATAAAGTTCGGATAGCTGCTCAACACACCCGGATAAATCGTCACCGTATCCAGGCCCGGCTGATAGCGATAAGCCTCACCCAACAGAAACGCCACGTTACTGTGCGCACGATTACGCAACATGCTGTAAACCACACGCTGACCGCTGGCAGTCTCAACCCGCAACATCGTCGCTTCCGGCAGCTGATCAATGACCTTGAGCCCGGCGGCCGGGCGTGACGTCAGGCGGCTCAGCGCCTGCTCCGCATCCTGAATGGCGGGGTCCACGCCATCACGGGAACAATAGGCACCCATACAACGGTTGATCGGATCCGGGCTCGCATTCAAATCGCCATAACGCGCCAGCAACTGGTTGGCAAAGTCACGCTTCGGATCCTTTTCGCTCAGGTGCAGGCCAGTAGGCTTATCGTCATCAATCGCCTCATAGTCCAGCCACAGCTTGAGTTTGCCGCTGTTCTGATACCAATCATCCATAAAGTCATCGCGAGAATCGGCCGGCATCAGGCGCAGGAAGTTCTGCTCGGCGCCATTGCGGATCAGGTCGAAGTACAACCGGGTCTGGGCCTGGTGCGACACGTTGCCGAACACATCGAAGTTCACCGCCAGCTGATAATAGGTGCGCTCCAGCAGCGGGTAGTCGAACAGCCACATCGTCTGCGGCACTTCACCAATCAAGCCCTTGGTCACCGAGGCGCTGTCGAAGTGGCGGAAGATGCTCAGCAAGGCATTGTCATTGCCGGCCCACAGGCTCGACCAGCTTGGCGGCGGCAAGTCGGCATAGCTGTCGCGGCGCAGGGCCTCGTAAGCATTGCGCTTGTCGCGGTAAGCCAGCCACAGACTGAGCACGCTGCCGACGTCATCGTTCTGCCCCGGCATGGCCAGCAACGGCGTGGCCTGGCCGCGATAGCGCGCATCGGTGATGTAGAGGTCGTGCTCCGGGTCCTGGAACAGGGTCCAGAAGTTGTCGCGGATCACGTCCGTGGCGATCTGCCCACGGCACACCGGTCCACGGATAAAGGTGCGTACGAAGTACTCGGCGTTGTCCAGCATGAACTGGTAACGTGCCTTGGCCGGGATGGCTTCGAAGGTTTCGAACGGATTGGCGCGACGGCCTGGGCCATAGCCCGGCAACGCGTCGACCTGCCAGTTGCCCGCGTAGAACAGCTCTTTAATACGTGCCATTTTCTCGGCACTGAACGGGTACGTGATGTGGGTCTTATGCACGATCACGCCCTGCACCGGCCACAGGCGATAATACACACGGGTGCCTGGGTCATCATTGGGGCGACGAGTGGCGATCAGGTCGATTGGCTGGCCGCTTGGCGTACGCGAGCGCACCCACTGGAAGAAATGCCCTGGCTCGCCGTTTTCAAAATAGATATGCGCGAGGAACAAGTGCTCGAACAGCCAGCGTGCCACCAGGCTTTCCCGCGCTCCGGGCTGGTTGAACAGGTTTTCCCACTGTTGCACCTGCAGGGCTTCCTTGGCACTGGGCGCCAAGCCTTGTTCATCTATAGGTGCGCCAGAAGCGAGCCAGCGTTGCAAGGTCTGGTACTGCTGGTCCGTCAGCCCCGTGACTGCCAACGGCATGCCTTCCTTGGGATGGGCACCCGCGTAAGCGTTGAACTCACCCGGCATGGCGCACATGTTTTCACGGTTCAGGCCCAGCACGATGTCTTCAGGCAACTTGGCGTTGGGTTGCAACGGTGCGTTATGGCCCAACTCCAGCATGCGCGCCATCAAGGCAGCCTGGCTGCCCTGGGCGTCCAGCACTGAATAGAAGCCCTTTTGCTGCCAGGCTTGCTTGCCAAACGCGTCATAAAACAAACGGGTGGTCGGCGTCGCCTGGCTGCGCTCGCCATCGTAAACCGGCACTTTGCTCGCACCACGGGCTGCGCCTTCGCCGCTGCCCAGGTTCAGTTGGCAGGCGGAGTCGTAGCAGGCGTGACAGGCCACGCATTTCTCGGTGAAGATGGGTTGAATGTCGCGGGTGTACGAAATCGCCGGGGCGGGTCCGTCGGCCTGTGCAATGCAGGCGACCAGTGCCAGGACGGCGCTGGTGATGAGGCGAAGTGACATGTATCCGGTCCCGATTCAATACGTACGCTGAAAATTTGCTGGTGATTCTACCGGGCCACACCCGACAGCAACATGAACGATATTCATGCAAAACCTGCACATGCTCTAAATCGGCACAGGTTTGCTATGATTCACGCCCTCCGAAATGCCTGACCAGAGTAGTCCCATGTCCGATCGTAGCGTTCGTCTGCAAGCCCTTCATCAAGCCCTCAAGGAACGTATCCTGATCCTCGACGGCGGTATGGGCACGATGATCCAGAGCTACAAGCTTGAGGAAAATGACTACCGTGGCAAACGCTTCGCCGATTGGCCAAGCGACGTCAAGGGTAACAACGACCTGCTGGTGATCACCCGTCCGGACGTGATCGGTGGCATCGAAAAAGCCTACCTGGATGCCGGTGCCGACATCCTCGAAACCAACACCTTCAACGCCACGCGCATCTCCATGGCCGACTACGGCATGGAAGAACTGGCCTATGAGCTAAACGTAGAAGGCGCACGCCTGGCGCGCAAGATCGCCGACGCCAAGACCGCCGAAAACCCGGCCAAGCCGCGTTTCGTCGCCGGCGTGCTCGGCCCGACCAGCCGCACCTGCTCGCTGTCGCCCGACGTCAACAACCCCGGCTACCGCAACGTAACCTTCGATGAGCTGGTGGAGAACTACACCGAGGCCACCAAAGGGCTGATCGAAGGCGGCGCCGACCTGATCCTGATCGAGACCATTTTCGACACCCTCAACGCCAAGGCCGCGATCTTTGCCGTGCAGGGCGTGTTCGAGGCATTGAACATCGAACTGCCGATCATGATCTCCGGCACCATCACCGACGCCTCCGGCCGCACCCTGTCGGGCCAAACCACCGAAGCGTTCTGGAACTCCGTGGCCCACGCCAAGCCGATTTCCGTGGGGCTGAACTGCGCCCTGGGTGCCAGCGAGCTGCGTCCGTACCTGGAAGAGTTGTCGAACAAGGCCAACACCCACGTTTCTGCGCACCCGAACGCCGGCCTGCCGAACGAGTTCGGCGAGTACGATGAATTGCCGTCACAAACCGCCAAGGTCATCGAAGAGTTCGCCCAGAGCGGCTTTCTCAACATTGTCGGCGGTTGCTGCGGTACCACGCCGGGCCACATCGAGGCCATCGCCAAGGCCGTGGCCGGTTACGCGCCGCGCCAGATCCCGGATATCCCCAAGGCCTGCCGCCTGTCGGGCCTGGAACCTTTCACCATCGACCGCAGCTCGTTGTTCGTCAACGTCGGTGAGCGCACCAACATCACCGGCTCGGCCAAGTTCGCCCGCCTGATCCGCGAGGACAACTACACCGAAGCCCTGGAAGTCGCCCTGCAGCAGGTGGAAGCCGGCGCCCAGGTAATCGACATCAACATGGACGAGGGCATGCTGGATTCGAAGAAGGCCATGGTGACCTTCCTCAATCTGATTGCCGGCGAGCCGGACATCTCCCGCGTGCCGATCATGATCGACTCCTCTAAGTGGGAAGTGATCGAGGCTGGCCTCAAATGCATCCAGGGCAAGGGTATCGTCAACTCCATCAGCATGAAGGAAGGCGTGGAGCAGTTCATCCACCACGCCAAGCTGTGCAAGCGCTACGGCGCCGCCGTGGTGGTGATGGCGTTCGACGAAGCCGGCCAGGCCGACACCGAAGCGCGCAAGAAAGAGATCTGCAAGCGCTCCTACGACATTCTGGTGAACGAAGTCGGCTTCCCGCCGGAAGACATCATCTTTGACCCGAACATCTTCGCGGTCGCCACCGGGATTGAAGAGCACAACAACTACGCCGTCGACTTCATCAACGCCTGTGCCTACATCCGCGATGAACTGCCCTACGCATTGAGCTCCGGCGGCGTGTCCAACGTGTCGTTCTCGTTCCGTGGCAACAACCCGGTGCGTGAGGCGATCCACTCGGTGTTCCTGCTGTATGCGATCCGCAACGGCCTGACCATGGGCATCGTCAACGCCGGCCAGCTGGAGATCTACGACCAGATCCCGGCCGAGCTGCGTGACGCCGTGGAAGACGTGGTGCTCAACCGCACGCCGGACGGCACCGACGCCCTCCTCGCCATCGCCGACAAGTACAAGGGCGACGGCAGCGTCAAGGAAGCCGAGACCGAAGAATGGCGCGGCTGGCCGGTGAACAAGCGCCTGGAACATGCCCTGGTCAAGGGCATCACCACGCATATTGTCGAGGACACCGAAGAGTCGCGACTGTCGTTCGCACGCCCGATCGAAGTGATCGAAGGCCCGCTGATGTCCGGCATGAACATCGTCGGCGACCTGTTTGGCGCGGGCAAAATGTTCCTGCCCCAAGTGGTGAAATCCGCCCGCGTGATGAAGCAGGCCGTGGCGCACTTGATTCCGTTCATCGAGCTGGAAAAAGGCGACAAACCCGAAGCCAAGGGCAAGATCCTGATGGCCACGGTGAAAGGCGACGTGCACGACATCGGCAAGAACATCGTCGGCGTGGTGCTGGGTTGCAACGGCTACGACATCGTCGACCTGGGCGTGATGGTGCCAGCGGAGAAGATCCTGCAGGTGGCCAAGGAGCAGAAGTGCGACATCATCGGGCTGTCCGGCCTGATCACGCCGTCCCTGGACGAGATGGTGCACGTGGCCCGTGAGATGCAGCGCCAGGACTTCCACCTGCCGCTGATGATCGGTGGCGCCACCACCTCCAAGGCGCACACGGCGGTGAAGATCGAGCCCAAGTACAGCAACGATGCCGTGGTGTATGTCACCGACGCCTCGCGTGCGGTCGGCGTGGCGACTCAGTTGCTGTCCAAGGAGCTGAAAGCCGGCTTCGTGGAGCGTACCCGCGAAGAATACGTGGAAGTGCGTGAACGCACCGCAAACCGCAGCGCCCGCACCGAACGCCTGAGCTACCCGGCCGCCATCGCCAAGAAGCCGCAGTTCGACTGGAGCACCTACACGCCGGTAGTGCCGACCTTTACCGGCGCCAAGGTGCTGGACAATATCGACCTCAAGGTGCTGGCCGAGTACATCGACTGGACGCCGTTCTTCATTTCCTGGGACCTGGCGGGGAAATTCCCACGCATCCTCACCGATGAAGTCGTCGGCGAAGCGGCTACCGCGTTGTACGCCGACGCCCAGGAAATGCTCGCCAAGCTGATCCACGAAAAACTCATCAGCGCCCGTGCAGTGTTTGGTTTCTGGCCAGCCAACCAAGTCAAGGACGATGACCTGGAAGTTTACGGCGAAGACGGCAAGCCGCTGGCGACCTTGCATCACTTGCGCCAGCAGATTATCAAGACCGACGGCAAGCCGAACTTCTCCCTGGCCGACTTCGTGGCGCCCAAGGACAGCGGCGTGACCGACTACATCGGTGGTTTCATCACCACTGCCGGCATCGGCGCCGAAGAAGTGGCCAAGGCCTACCAGGACGCGGGCGACGACTACAACTCGATCATGGTCAAGGCCCTGGCCGACCGCCTGGCCGAAGCCTGCGCCGAATGGCTGCACCAGCAAGTGCGTAAAGACTACTGGGGTTACGCCAAGGACGAGCAACTGGACAACGAGGCGCTGATCAAGGAGCAGTACAGCGGCATCCGCCCTGCCCCGGGCTACCCGGCGTGCCCGGACCACACCGAGAAAGGCGCCTTGTTCCAACTGCTGGACCCGGAGGCACGTGAGATGGAAGCGGGCCGCAGTGGCGTGTTCCTCACCGAGCACTACGCGATGTTCCCGGCGGCAGCGGTCAGCGGTTGGTACTTTGCCCACCCGCAGGCGCAGTACTTTGCCGTGGGCAAGATCGACAAGGACCAGGTGGCGAGCTACACCGCGCGCAAAGGCCAGGACCTGAGCGTGACCGAGCGTTGGTTGGCGCCGAACCTGGGTTACGACAACTGATTGACAACCCGACTGCTGGGCGTGTGTGTTTTGTGGTGAGCTAACTTGTTGTGGTGAGCGGGCTTGCTGTGGTGAGCGGGCTTGCCCCGCGCTGGGTGGCGAAGCCGCCCCAAAACCAGACGCTACAGTCTTACTGAAACACCGCGGCCCTCTGGTCGGGGCGGCTTCGCCACCCAGCGCGGGGCAAGCCCGCTCACTACAGACGGGATAGGGTCGGCTATGCTGTCCCTCACACACCTTGTGTCGAGGGATGTATGGACGATCCAGTCAACAACAAGCCCCCTACCTTCTGGCAAATGCTGCACAGCGTGATGGCGGCTGCGTTTGGCGTGCAAAGCGGCAAGAACCGCGCCCGCGACTTCACCCACGGCAAGCCCAGCCACTTTGTTGTGTTGGGCGTTCTGTTCACGGCGGTGTTTGCCTTGACACTGTTCGGCATCGTCAAGCTGGTGCTGCTGTTGGCCGGTGTCTAGCGCAGCAGCAGTTGCAGGCTGAACGGGTAACGGTAGGACACCGGCTTGCCGACGGCAGACAGTGCGCGAAAATCGACAGGCGCCGTGGGCCCCAGCAAGCGTTGTGCCTGGGAGGCGCCTATCAGCTGGAACAGCGCCTCCTGGCGGTCACGCCCACCATGGGCGCTAATATCCACGCCCTTGGCGTCATCATTGATCAACACCATCGCCCAGCCGCCCAGGGTGAAATGCCCGGCGACCAGCGTACTCAAGCGCCCCTCCAGCCGCGCCTGCAAGATCTGCGGCGAACTGTTCACCGCGCTGAACAACACCTCCTTGCCCGGCACGCGACCGCTGTCCTGCAACGCCTGCATGGCACCCAGCGCCATCTCGTCGTTGGCCGACCACACCAGCGCGGTTTGCGGATAGCGCTTGAACAGCAGCGTGGCTTGCTCGAACGCACGTTGACGGCTCCATTCGCCGTAGACCAACTGGCGCAGGCGAACTTCAGGGTGCTCGGCCAGGGCGCGGCGCAGGCCCTGTTCGCGCAATTGCGCGGCTGGGGTGGTCTTGGTGCCGGAGAATGCCAGCAGGTCGATGGTCTCACCGGCTGCGACCGGACCGTGCTGGCGCAGTAGATCGGTGAGCATCAGGTAGCCGGCCTGTTCGTCGTCGGCAACCATGCTGGCGATCCAGCCTGCACTGTTGCCGAGCAATTGCACCTGATCGGCGGTCAGCGCGTTGTTCACGATCAGCAGCTTCACCCCACTGCCCTGGGCCATGCGCAGGATCTGCGGGGCGACGTACTGCTCGTTCACCAGCACCAGATAATCCGGCCGCTCGCTGCCTTGCAGTGCTTCGCGGGCCTGGTTCAGGGTGTTATGGGCGTCACGCTCGGCATAGCGCACACGCAAATGCAGGCCGAGGTCCTTGGCACCGGCCTGCATGAATTGCGCGTAGCTGACCCAGAAGGTTTCCGTCGACATGCCAGGGTTGAGAAACACCACCGACGTGGCATGGGCCATCGCCCCGTACGCCGATCCCAGCAACCACACACACGTAATCAGCACCTTCGACATGGATGTTCAAGCCTTGAATATTGACCGCCATGATAGTGGCATTGCGACAGTCAATCGAGGCTGTTTACTGGTGGCTTACCCAGAACACGGCAGTTCCCACGACCAGAATGATCAGGAACAGGATGGCCCAGGCATCAACGGTACTGTCGGGTTTACGGGCTTTTGTCGGATTGCTCATCGCATCGCCTCTTGTCGGTTTTATAGGTGATTGCTAGGGGGCGTTCTCATCGATTTTCCCCGCCGCGCCGGGTCTGCTGCTGTGCAGGGCAAGGCGCGAGAAGCGTAGTTTGGTTTTTCCAAATAAGCTTCGAGCAACGCAGCCCTGCACAGCAGCAGGCCCGGCCCTTCGGGTTGTGCCTGAAAGCGGGCCATGCTGCGTTGCAGGCCTTGGAAAGGGAACACCATTCCCGGCGGCCTGCGCCTTGCCTGGCCCGCTTTAAGACACAACGCGGCGGGGAAAATCGATGAGAACGCCCCCTAAACACGCTCACAGTAAAGTTGACGATTGCCCGCATGACAAATGTGGGTATGGCGATAACGGTTCTCATTAGGCGATTTGGTTATTTGCATATACTCAAACATCACTTTTGCGCATAAACGCAAACTGGTATCGTGCGCCGGCTCCGTTGGGAGTGCGCGGCCGTGCGCGCAGATTTGCCGAGAACAGGACCTATATGTACGTATACGACGAATACGATCAGCGCATCATCGAGGACCGCGTCAAGCAGTTCCGTGATCAGACCCGACGCTATCTGGCAGGTGAACTGAGCGAAGAAGAGTTCCGCCCTCTGCGCCTGCAAAATGGCCTTTATGTTCAGCGCTTTGCGCCGATGCTGCGGGTGGCCGTGCCCTATGGCCAACTGACGTCGCGCCAGACGCGCATGATGGCCAAGATTGCCCGCGACTTCGACAAAGGCTATGCCCACATCAGTACCCGCCAGAACGTACAGTTCAACTGGCCGGCGCTGGAAGATGTGCCGGACATCCTGGCTGAGTTGGCCACCGTGCAGATGCACGCCATTCAGACCAGCGGTAACTGCCTACGCAACGTGACCACCGACCAATTCGCCGGTGTTGCCGCCGACGAGCTGATCGACCCACGCCCCTGGTGCGAAATCGTCCGTCAATGGACCACCTTCCACCCCGAATTCGCCTACCTGCCGCGCAAGTTCAAGATCGCCATCAATGGCTCGACCTCGGACCGTGCGGCCATCGAGGTGCACGATATCGGCCTGGAGCCGGTGCACAACGCAGCCGGCGAGCTGGGCTTTCGCGTATTGGTCGGTGGCGGCCTGGGCCGTACCCCGGTGGTCGGTGCCTTCATCAACGAGTTCCTGCCGTGGCAGGACCTGTTGAGCTACCTCGACGCGATCCTGCGGGTCTACAACCGCTACGGCCGTCGTGACAACAAGTACAAGGCCCGGATCAAGATCCTGGTCAAGGCGCTGACCCCTGAGGTGTTCGCCCAGAAAGTCGACGCCGAGATGGAACACCTGCGCGGCGGCCAGACCACCCTGACCGAAGCCGAAGTGCACCGCGTCGCCAAGCACTTCGTCGACCCTGAATACAAAGCCCTGAGCAATCAGGACGCCGAGTTCGCAGCGCTGGACCAAGAACACCCAGGCTTCGCCCGCTGGCGTGGCCGCAACACCCTGGCGCACAAGAAGCCGGGATACGTGGCGGTGACCCTGTCGCTGAAACCGACCGGCGTTGCACCGGGCGATATCACCGACAAGCAGCTGGACGCCGTCGCCGACCTGGCCGAGCGCTACAGCTTCGGTCAACTGCGCACCTCCCACGAGCAGAACATCATCCTCGCGGACGTCGAACAGAGCCAACTGTTCACCCTGTGGGGCGAGCTGCGCGAAGGCGGTTTCGCCACGCCGAACATCGGCCTGCTGACCGACATCATCTGCTGCCCGGGCGGCGACTTCTGCTCCCTGGCCAATGCCAAGTCGATCCCGATTGCCGAATCGATCCAGCGCCGTTTCGACGACCTGGACTACCTGTTCGACATCGGCGAGCTGGACCTGAACATCTCCGGTTGCATGAACGCCTGTGGTCACCACCACGTCGGCCACATCGGCATCCTGGGCGTGGACAAGAAAGGCGAAGAATTCTACCAAGTGTCCCTGGGTGGCAGCGCCAGCCGCGATGCGAGCCTGGGCAAGATCCTCGGCCCATCCTTCGCCCAGGAAGCCATGCCTGAGGTGATCGGCAAGTTGATCGACGTGTACATCGAACAGCGCACCGAAGATGAGCGTTTCATCGACACCTACCAGCGCATCGGCATCGACCTGTTCAAGGAGCGCGTCTATGCAGCGAATCATTAAGAACAACGAAGTCCTCGACGAAACCTGGCACCTGCTGCCCAAGGACGCGAGCTTCGACGGCATTTCCAACTGCGACGACCTGATCGTGCCGTTGGCCCTGTGGCGCGAACACGCGCACGCTCTCAAGGCGCGCGATGGCGGCCTGGGTGTGTGGCTGGATGCAGAGGAAGAAGCCGAAGAAATCGGTGACGACGTGGAGCACTTCCAGGTCATCGCCCTGAACTTTCCGGCCTTCACCGACGGCCGCAACTACTCCAACGCGCGCCTGCTGCGTGACCGTTATGGTTACAAAGGCGAGCTGCGCGCGATTGGCGATGTGCTGCGCGACCAACTGTTCTACCTGCGCCGCTGCGGGTTCGATGCCTTCGCCCTGCGCGCCGACAAAGACCCCTACGAAGCACTGGAAAGCCTCAAGGACTTCTCGGTGACGTACCAGGCCGCCACGGATGAACCACTGCCGTTGTTCCGCCGTCGCTGAGTCTTGGCGCATTAAAAAAGCCCTGGCATGCCAGGGCTTTTTTATGCGTTGAGTTTGATCGACGCCAGCACCTGCTTTTGCCCCATGCTGCACGGCACACCTTCGGGCTGCGCCCGCACCGCTTCGATCACCCCCAGCAATTGCGCCTTGCTATGAGCCAGTTGCGCTTGCATCTCTTCGATCTGCGCGACCTTGCGCTCCAGCGCCTCGATCAGCTCTTCACGCTTGTGCTCACCCGGCGCCGGCATCAGCGCCTTGAGTTCCTGCAAGGTAAAACCGGCCTGTTGCGCGCTCTGAATCAGCTGCAACGTCTGCAACGCTTCCGCCGAGTAGCGCCGATAACCATTGGCCTGGCGCCCCACCTGGCTGATCAGCCCCTCGGCCTCATAAAAGCGGATCCGCGACGCCGCCAGCCCACTCTGCTTTGCCAGCTCACCAATATTCATCGCCGCACCTGCTTGACATTAAAGTTAACTTTAAGCTTAGCCTGAGGCCTCCCCCGCTCAGGAGTCAACCCATGTCACCCTTTGAAGCCCTGCAACTGCCCAATGGCCAAGTCCTCTCCAACCGCATCGCCAAGGCCGCGATGGAAGAAAACATGGCCGATGGCAATCAGGCGCCGTCCCCTGAACTGAAGCAGCTGTACAAGGCCTGGGCGCAGGGCGAGCCTGGCTTGTTGATCACCGGCAACGTGATGGTCGACCGCCGCGCCATGACCGGCCCTGGCGGCGTGGCCCTTGAAGACGAGCAGCACCTGGCGAGCTTTCGCGAGTGGGCCGACGTGGCGCGCGGCAACGGCGTGCACTTCTGGGTTCAGCTCAGCCACCCAGGCCGCCAGACACCGGCCAACTTGCGCCAGCAAGCCATTGCTCCGTCCGCCGTGGCGCTCGACCTGGGCGGTTTCTCCAAGATGTTTGCCACGCCCAAGGCCATGACCGAGGACGATATCCAGGATGTGATCCAGCGCTTTGCCACCAGCGCACGCCTGGCTGAAAAAGCCGGGTTTACCGGCGTGCAGATCCACGGCGCCCATGGCTACTTGCTCAGCCAGTTCCTGTCGCCGTTGAGCAATCAACGCACCGACCGCTGGGGCGGCTCCCTGGAGAACCGCGCACGGTTGTTGCTGGAAGTGATCCGTGCGGTACGCGCCAACGTCAGCCCGTCGTTTTGTGTCGCCGTCAAACTCAACTCCGCCGACTTCCAACGGGGCGGTTTTGCAGAAGCCGATGCACGCGCCGTGGTCGAAATGCTCAACCCGCTGCCCATCGACCTGCTGGAATTATCCGGCGGCAGTTACGAAGCACCGGCCATGCAAGGCGAAGCGCGTGACGGCCGCACCCTGGCGCGGGAGGCGTACTTCCTGGAGTTCGCCAGCCAACTGGCAACCCTCGCCAAGATGCCGGTGATGGTCACCGGCGGCATCCGTCGCCTGCCCATCGTGCAACAGGTGCTGGACAGCGGCGTCGCCATGGCCGGGATCGCTACCGCCCTGACGCTGGAACCGCAGCTGATCCAGCACTGGCGCGAAGGTCGCGACCCCAACCCGCAGCTCAAGCCCATCGACTGGAAGCGCAAACCCCTGGCCTCCCTCGCCATCCTCGCCGTGGTGCGCTACCAGATGCGCCGCCTCAGCCGCGGCCATTTGCCCAAGGCCAACGTCGCGCCGTGCATGGCGCTGGTGCGTGATCAATGGTTTCTGGCGCGACGCACCCGGCAATACCGGGCGGCCATGACGCAATCTTCACATTAAAGGATGAACATCCGCCGTGATCGAACTGTCCCCTATTGATCAGCAGTTTTTAACCTCACTGACGATTGGAGTTCTTCATGGCGAAAATCAACCTGGCCCAGCAATTGGCGACCACCCTTGAACAGGCGGGTATCAAGCGCATCTGGGGGCTGACCGGCGACAGCCTCAACGGCCTCACCGACGCCCTGCGCACCATGGACAGTATCGAGTGGATGCATGTGCGTCATGAGGAAGTGGCTGCGTTCGCCGCCGGCGCCGAAGCGGCGGCCACCGGAGAACTGACCGTGTGTGCCGGCAGCTGCGGGCCGGGCAACCTGCATTTGATCAATGGCCTGTTCGACTGCCATCGCAACCATGTGCCGGTGCTGGCAATTGCCGCGCAGATTCCGTCGTCGGAGATCGGCCTGAACTACTTCCAGGAAACTCATCCGCAGGAACTGTTCAAGGAGTGCAGCCACTTTATCGAGCTGGTCACCAACCCCGAACAGATGCCTCACGTGCTGCACCGCGCCATGCGTTCGGCGATCCTCAATCGCGGCGTGGCGGTGGTGGTGATTCCGGGCGATGTGTCGCTGCTGGAAGTCGAAGACAAGCTCAAGCCGTGGCCCGCCTTGCATGCGCCACGCACGCTGCCGGCGGAGCAGGACCTGCAACGCCTCACCGATATCCTGGAAAGCAGCCAGAAAACCACCCTGCTGTGTGGCAGCGGCTGTGCCGGCGCCCATGACCAGGTGGTCGCCCTGGCTGACGCCCTCGGCGCCCCCGTGGTACACGCCCTGCGCGGTAAAGAGCACGTGGAATGGGACAACCCGTTCGACGTGGGCATGACCGGCCTGATCGGCTTCAGCTCCGGCTACCATGCCATGCTCGACTGCGACACCTTGATCATGCTCGGCACCGACTTCCCCTACCGCCAGTTCTACCCAACCGACGCCAAGATCATTCAGGTCGACCGTAACCCGCAGGCCCTCGGCCGCCGCGCCACACTGGACCTGGGTATTGCCGCGGATGTCAGCGAAACCATCGGCGCCCTGCTGCCGCGCCTGACGCGCAAGACCGATCGCAGCTTTCTCGAAACGTCCCTGAAGCATTACGAGAAAGCCCGCCAAGGGCTGGACGACCTCGCTCAACCCTCAAAAGCCAATCGACCGATTCACCCGCAATACGTCGCACGTTTGCTCAGTGAATTGGCGGATGACGATGCAATCTTTACCGCCGATGTCGGATCGCCCACCGTGTGGGCTGCACGCTATTTGAAGATGAACGGCAAGCGCCGCCTGATCGGTTCGTTCAACCACGGCTCGATGGCCAACGCCATGCCCCAAGCCATTGGTGCCCAGGCAGCCTTTCCGGATCGTCAGGTGATCTCGATGTCCGGTGATGGTGGTTTCGCCATGCTGATGGGGGACTTCATCTCGTTGGCACAGCTGAAACTGCCGGTGAAGGTCATCGTGTTCGATAACTCTTCCTTGGGGTTCGTAGCCATGGAAATGAAGGCTGCGGGTTATCTGGATACCGGTACCGAGCTGAAAAACCCGGACTTCGCCGCCATGTCCAACGCCATGGGCATTCTCGGCATTCGCGTGGAGCAATCCGAAGACCTGGAACCGGCCCTGCGCCGCGCCCTCGACCATGACGGCCCGGTGCTGGTGGACGTGGTCACCGCGACCCAAGAGTTGGTGATGCCGCCGACCATCAAGCTGGAACAGGCCAAGGGGTTCAGCCTGTATATGCTCAAGGCGGTGATGAGTGGCCGTGGCGATGAGGTGATCGAACTGGCGCGGACCAACTGGTTGCGCTAGCGCAAGGAAGCGCCGTAGCGGACCACTACTTCGGTGATCACCTCGACCATGCGTGGGTCCGCCTCCGGCGCGCTGAACAGGCGGAACTCGGCATCGGGCAATTCGGGTAACCCGTGCTCGGCGCCGAGTACCGTCAAGCCGGGCACCAGTTGGCTGCGCGCGATCGGTGCAATGGCAAACCCCGCCAACGCAGCGGCATGCAGCGCCGCATAGCTTGAGCACAGCATAGCGGTACGCTGGACAATGCCCGCCTGGGCCAGACGTGAAAGCGCCGCTTCGCGATAAGGACAAGGCTCGGGAAACAGCGCCAAGGGCAAGGGCGTCGGCAACGTCGTCAGCGGTTGCGCAGACCAGGCCCACACCAGCGGCTCCTGCCACAGCGCCAGGCCAGGCTCGCTGGATTCGCACAATGAACCCACGACCACATCCAATTCGCCCAGCTTCATCAACGCCAGCAATGAACCGGGAATACCCACCTGCACAGTGATTTGCAGGCCGGGGTATTGCGCGGCAACCTCCTGCAACTCGCGCAACAGACGCGCATCCGCGAACTCTTCCGACACTCCAACGCGCAAGCTTCCTTCAAATGCCGAGCGCGTCAGCTCGGCCCAGGCATTGCGATTCAGCGCCAGGATGCCCCGTGCGTAGGCCATCAAGCGTTCGCCGTCCGGCGTAAGTTGCTGGGAGCGCGTGGTGCGGGTGAGCAAGGGCTTGCCCACCTGTTCCTCCAAACGACGCAGATGCCCGCTGACCGCCGATTGGGTGAGGTGCAAACGGGCAGCGGCGCGGCTGAAGCCTTCTTCATCCACCACGGCGACAAAGGTTTTTAGCAGGACGGTATCGAACATATTCTTAAAACAGATTAATCAGGCAATAAAACACGATTTATATTTCACTTAGCGTTATGTTGCAATGCTTGGGTCATCTTTCTCCGAGACCCGCCATGACCACCCTCCTGCACATCGAATGCTCACCGCGCAAACAGCGCTCCGCCTCTTTGGAAATCGCCCGCCAGTTTATCGCGCGGTATCAGCAGAACGCGCCGGATACCCAGGTGAATACCCTGGACCTCTGGGCGCTCGACCTTCCCGAATTCGACGGCCCGATCATGGACGCCAAATACGCCGGGCTCAGTGGAACGCCCTTGAGCGAAGAACAAGCCCTCGCCTGGGAAACGCTGAAAAGGCTGGCGGCCCAACTGCATCAGGCTGACGTGCTGGTGTTCTCGGTTCCGCTGTGGAATTTCGCCGTGCCCTACAAGCTCAAGCACTTTATCGACGTGGTGTCGCAGAAGGACGTGTTGTTCGAATTCAGCCCGGAGCACGGGTTGCGCGGGCTGCTGCGCAACAAGACGGCGGTGAGCGTGTATGCGCGGGGTATGGATTTTTCGGCGCCGGACACTCAGGCGATGGATTTCCAGAAGCCTTACATGGAGGCCTGGCTAGGCTTTATCGGGGTGACGGATGTGCACTCGTTGTATGTAGAGAAGACCATCCTGGGGCCGGAGGTCGATCAGGCGTCGCGCCTGAAGAGCACAGCGTTGGCGCTGTTGCTTGCGGATCAGTTGGCCTGACAACACGCAAAAGACCCGGCCGCTTTGGCCGGGTCTACAGCCGTCAACCGTGCTGTTTTTCGACCCACTTGCCATAGGCGTCAATGAACGCCTGCAGGAACGGCTTGGTCTTTTCCGAGAGCTTGCCCGCCTCGTCAAACACACTGCCCGCGCCGCCCAGATAGGCCTCCGGCTGCTGCATGCACGGCACATCGAGAAATACCAGGGACTGGCGCAGGTGATGGTTGGCGCCAAATCCGCCAATCGCACCCGGCGAGACACTGATGATCGCCCCCGGCTTGCCACTCCAGGCACTCTGCCCGTACGGCCGCGAACCGACGTCGATGGCGTTCTTCAACGGGGCGGGCACGGAGCGGTTGTATTCCGGGGTCACGAACAACACCGCGTCGGATGAACTCACGTGTTTGCGGAAAGTACTGTAGGCTGCCGGCGGTGTCGCACCGTCAATGTCTTCGTTGTAGAGCGGCAAATCGCCAATTTCCACAATGTTCAACTTCAGGTTGGCCGGGGCCAGTTCGGCCAGTGCCAGTGCGACCTTGCGGTTGATCGAGTCTTTTCTCAAGCTGCCGACCACGACGGCTACGGTGTAGACCTTGCTCATTGGGGTTTCCCGACGTCTGACTAAAGGAGCTTGTAGTTATAGAGTCTTCGCGGCGTGTTCACCAGAAGGTTTTGATATTCCTGCGGGCGTTTGCCTGGCGCTGCGACACGTAGGAAGCATCTGAAAATATCAGCGAATAGTATTTTTATTCCGTAAGTAAACTACCCCGCTCCATGACGGTCTACAGAACCGCAAATCGAGTGTTTATCTCCAGAGGTTCTAAACAGATGGCAGCAGTATTAGTCGGACAGTTTCATGCCAGAGACGCAGAAGGACGCGTGTATTCGGTGCATGAGTTCCAGGAATCCAACCCGGCGCAAGGCGACCTGGCTGGCTCGGCACCTACCACCACCTACAAGCTGGCCATTGGCGACCGTGTAGAGAAACTGGAAGGCGACGAATTCAAGTTGATCCAATCGGGCACCATTCTTGTGCGCGAATCGCAAACTACCCTCGCGTCATAAGATCTCGCCCTATCCACCTGCTCAGTCCTGGCCATTGACGGCATTGACTGGGCTGGGGTGATCACGGACGACGGATTTCCGTGACCTCGATGCCCTGCTCTCCCTGTACCTTCTTCAGCGTGACCATCAACCGCCCCCGCTCGCCTTCAACGGCATACAGCGAACGCTGGTAGCCCGCCGAGTTGTAGCCCGGATGCGCGACCACCTGCCTGACCAACTCCATGCCCAGCACCGAGCCCACCTGCTCGACCACCTGTTCCTGGGAGCGGATAAAGGCTTCAAGGGCCAGGTTTTCCGGCGCGGTTTCGTTTTGAGTGTCGAGGAGATAAGCAGCCACGCAGCCGACGGTCACCAGGACCAGCAGTTGCTTGGCCGTTACCCCGAGGAAAATCGAGGGTAAAGGCATATGAGACCAGACCTGTTTTTGTTGTTAATGCCGGTAGCCGGCTGTGGTCGTTGATGATCAGCGCAGCCATTCTATTGAATACCCGGCCCGCTGCACATAGACTCCGGCGATGCGTTTACGTCATATCGAAGTGATTCAAGCCATCTTGCAGACCGGACACCCAGGCTTGGCCGCCGAGTGGTTGCAACTCTCCGTGGGCGATGTGGACGCGGCGCTCAAGGACGCCGAGCAGCAGCTGGGCTTTATGCTGTTCGCCAGTGTGCGTGGACGCTTGCAGGCCACCCGGGAAACCCTGGAACTGCAAGCTGAGATCGCCCACGTCTATGAAGCGCTGGAGCCGGTGCAACGTCTGGCCAGCCGCTTGAAACACCATCATGCCCCCACTCTGCGCGCCCTCTGCACGCCGCCCCTGGCCAATCAACTGCTACCGCAAAGCATTGCAGCGTTGCGCCGACGCTTTCAGGACACACCGTGCAACCTGTCGAGCCAACCGACCCGAGAGATCGTCAGGAGTTTGCTGCTGCACGAAGCCGATGTGGGTTTGAGCCTGCATGACCCGGAACATCCGCAGATCCACTGCACGGTATTGGCCCAGGGCAAACTGCAATTGCTCGCCCCCCATGGCTGGCTCAAGCCCAAGCAAAAATACATCGCGCTACAGGATCTGGCCGGGCAATCGATGATCGGCCTGGAAGGCCAGGACCCGCTCAGCCGCCTGCTGGATGCCAAGCTGCAAGCCCTGCGCCCGCTGCCCGTGGTGCAGACACGCGTACAGACCTACCAAATGATGCGCAGCATGGTAGAAGCGGGAGAAGGCCTGGCAGTGGTCGACCCCTTCACCGCGTTCGGCGCGCGTGAGGCGGGGCTGGATGCCTGCCCGGTGTCGCCGCCGATCATGGTCAGCCTGTACGCGCTGACCCTCAAGGATGGCGTGACCTCGCCCGCATTGAATGCGCTGCTGGAAATCGTGACGCAAAAGGCCGAGGGCCTGCTGGCGGGTTAAGGCTTGTCGACTTCGCTCTTGAACAGCCGATACCAGAATATCGCCACTTCACGGGTTTGCGGATCGATGCCGCGATAGCGCAGGTGATCGACCCCGCCCATCACATAACCGCAACGCTCATACAATCGGCAGGCGCCCAGGTTGTTGTTCTGGGTTTCCAGCATCATGCCCGGCAGGTTCTTCTTGCGACTCCAGAACTGCGCCACATCCAGCAACGCCTTGGCCACCCCGTGGCGCCGCGCGGGCAAGGCCACCGCCAGTTCGTCGACGTGGGCAAAACCGTTCCAGTTGGTGCTGACCACGATATGCCCCACCGGGCGATCATCCAGGTAGGCCATGAAGATCGCGCTGTCGGGCGCGTCACGGAAACTGGCGAACTCTTCAGGGTCGATGCCATAGCACTTGCGGTACGGCAGGATGCGCTCCACGGGCCATTGATCGACCCGCTTGCCCATCTGCGGCTCACCGTAGGCACTGACCTCAAAGCTGAAATCATTGCCCCACACGTAGGCATCAAAGCCTTCGTCGGCGACCCGTACACTGAGCCCCGGATACTTCGGGTTCATTACAGCTTGCATAACCATCCTTAAGCCTTGATGCAATCGACGGTGTAACAACGACCACTGCCGTCATCTTCGTGTTGCAACCCATGAACATCGGCGACAAAACCGGGAAAACTGCTATCGAACGTCCGGGCAAACGCCAGGTAGTCGATGATCGAGCGCGTCGACTCGGTAAAGCGCTCGCCCGGCATGATCAATGGAATACCGGGCGGGTAAGGCACCAGCATCACTGCTGCGACGCGGCCTTGCAAGGCATCAATGGACACTGCCTCCACTTCGCCCCTCACCAATTGATCGTAGGCGTCGGCCGGTTTCATCGCGATTTCCGGCAAGACGGTGTACATGCGCTTGAGGTGTTTCGCCGTGGCATTGCTGCGGTAACAGCCGTGCAATTGGTTGCACAGATCGCGCAAACCCAGCCCCTGGTAACGCGCCGGCCCTTGGGCGAACACCGAAGGCAGGCAACTGGCCAGGCTGACATTGGCGTCGTAACTGCGCTTGAATTCCAGCAACTCGGTGAGCAAGGTACTCCATTTGCCCTTGGTGATGCCCATGGAGAACAACACGAGGAAGGAATACAGCCCGGTTTTTTCCACCACCAGGCCACGTTCCCAAAGGAATTTACTGACGACCGCTGCGGGAATCCCGCAATCGCTGAGGGCGCCGCCGGCATTGAGGCCGGGCATCACCAGGGTCACTTTGATCGGGTCCAGCAGCACATAGTCTTCGGCCACGTCGCCGAAGCCATGCCAATCATCCTCAGGGTGCAACAGCCAATCGGCGGTGACGACGCGGTCGATACCCGCCACCGAGGGCGGCTGCCAGATCGAAAACCACCAATCCTCTTCAGCAATGTGCTGGCGTAAGTTGGCCAAGGCGCGGCGGAAACTCAACGCCTCGTCGAACATTTCCTGCAACAGCGAACGCCCGGCCGGACCTTCCATCATCGCCGATGCCACATCCAGCGAGGCAATGATGCTGTATTGCGGCGACGTGGAGATGTGCATCATGAAGGCTTCGTTGAACCGATCACGGTCCAGTTGACGTGCGCCACCGTCCTGCACATGGATCATCGAGGCCTGGCTGAAGGCCGCCAGCAGCTTGTGGGTCGAGTGGGTGGTGAACACCAACGGGCTGTCTGGCGTGCGCGAAGTACCCATGCCGTAGCGCCCGGCGAAGAACTCGTGGAATGCCGCATAGGCATACCAGGCCTCATCAAAATGCAGCACCTCGACACTGTTGCCCAGTTGTTGCTTGATCAGTTCGGCGTTGTAGCAGAGCCCGTCGTAGGTGGAATTGGTCACCACCGCCATTTTCACTTTCGGCGGGCGGCCACGGGTCAGCGGGCTGGCGTCGATCTTGGTGCGGATCGATTCGGGGCTGAATTCGCTCAGGGGAATCGGGCCGATAATCCCCAGTTCGTTACGTTCGGGGCACAGGTACAACGGGATGGCGCCGGTCATGATGATCGAGTGCAACACCGACTTATGGCAATTGCGGTCCACCAGCACCAAGTCATCGCGGCCGACCATGGAATGCCAGACGATCTTGTTGGCGGTAGAGGTGCCGTTGATCACGAAGAAGGTGTGGTCGGCGCCAAAGTTGCGCGCGGCGCGGGCTTCGGCTTCGGCCAGTGGGCCGGTGTGGTCCAGCAACGAGCCGAGCTCAGGCACCGATACCGACAGGTCAGAGCGCAGCGTGTTCTCCCCGAAGAACTGATGAAACGCCTGCCCCACCGGGCTCTTGCGGTAGGCCACGCCACCGCCATGGCCGGGGGTGTGCCAGGAGTAATTGGAGTCGGCGGTATGTTGCACCAGCGCCTTGAAGAATGGCGGCAACAGGCCATCCAGGTAAGTACGCGCCGCACGGGCGACTTGCCGCGCAAGAAACGGCACGGTGTCTTCGAAGAGATAGAGAATGCCGCGCAGCTGGTTGAGTTCGCTCATGGCGTCGGCGGGCGCATTTTCCAGGGTGACTTGCTCGCCCAGGGCAAAGATCGGCAGGCTCGGCGCCCGCAGCCGCGCCAGGCGGATCAGCTCGACCATGTTTTGCAGCAGGTGGGTATTTTCGCCAGCGCCTTCGGCGGCGATCAGCATGCACGCCAGGCCATGATGGGTAGAAGCCACCAGTCGCCCTTCGGCGTAATCCACTGCGGAAAAAATACTGAAGCCCTCTTGTTCCAGCTCTCGGGCGATGCCTCGGACCCGGTCACCGGCAACGGTGTCGGCCTTGATGTCACGGTGCACGATAAGCACAGGAAACTTCAGGTCTTTGTACATGAGTGCGTTCAGTCCTGAGGGCTATGCACTCAAGGGTAGAAGCTGGGGGGCGATGACGCGAATGAAGATTTTGAAAGCAATGGAGATCAGGTGGGAGCTGGCTTGCCAGCTCCACATCAGACCGTGTTCAGTCCTGGGGTTACTGCTGGGTCAGGGTTGACCACAACGCCGGCGCACCCGCCGACTTGGCAATCGCTTCCAGCCGCGCCGCATGCTCGGCCAGGTCCTGCTCACTGGCGCGGATGATCGTGGTCGGCTTGCGGTCGCCTGGCAGGCGACGGATTTCCGAAGGACGGTTGCCCGAGCCTTCCGCCGAGCCGCTGCCGTCTGAAGCGTTACCCGCCAGGGACAGGCTGGTCTGCCCACCAGTCATGGTCAGGTAGACGTCGGCAAGAATCTCGGAGTCGAGCAAGGCGCCGTGCAGCTCACGACCGGAGTTGTCGACGCCATAACGCTTGCACAAGGCATCGAGGCTGTTGCGCTGGCCGGGGTGGCGCTCACGGGCCATCATCAAGGTGTCGAGGATCGAGCAGTGCTGGGAAATGTCTGCACGATCAGTCTGCCCCATCAGGGCAAATTCGTTGTTGATGAAGCCGACGTCGAACGCCGCGTTATGGATGATCAGTTGCGCGCCGTTGATGAACTCAAAGAATTCATCGGCGACTTCAGCGAAACGCGGCTTGCCCTTGAGGAACTCGTCGGTGATGCCGTGGACGCCGATCGCGCCTTCGTCACTGTCGCGGTCCGGTTGCAGGTAGACGTGGAAGTGACGCCCGGTGAGGCGGCGACCCATCAGTTCGACACAGCCGATTTCAATGATCCGGTGGCCGTCGGTCACCGGCATGCCGGTGGTTTCGGTATCGAGTACAACAGATCGGATGGCCATCAGGGTTCAGCTCTCAACGGTGTAGTGTGATTCAAGGGGCGCGATATTAACACGTGAGTCGACATCAGCTCTGTTTGTACCCGCGCACTTCGTCCACGCCACGGTTGGCCAACTGGTCGGCGCGCTCGTTGCCGGGGTGGCCGATGTGGCCGCGTACCCACTTCCAGGTGATGTCATGGCGATTGCATTGCTCATCGAGCAGTTGCCACAGGTCGGCATTCTTCACCGGCTCCTTGGCCGCCGTCTTCCAGCCGCGTTTCTTCCAGTTGACCATCCACTCGTTGATGCCCTTCATCACGTATTGCGAGTCGGTCACCAGCAACACGTTGCAACGGCGCTTGAGTTCTTCCAGGCCGCGAATCGCGCCCATCAGCTCCATGCGGTTGTTGGTGGTATTGGGCTCGCCGCCCCACAACTCTTTCTCCACGCCCTTGCACACCAGCAACGCGCCCCAGCCGCCAGGGCCGGGGTTGCCTTTACAGGCGCCATCGGTGAAGAGTTCTACGCTATCGGTCATCGGTTGCTCGGTATTCATTCAAAAAGAGGGTCATGCGTCGCTTTGCTTGCGGTTGACCTTGGCCATCGGCATCGGCACCAACTTGCCCATCGGCTCGCGGCGTACCTGTTGCACCGGCCGCAACCCAACCACGATCTTGCGCGCCACCAGCAGATAGAAGCCGCCACCCGACAATTGCCAGGCGCCTGCGCGGCGCTCCCAGCCGGCCAGGCGGGCTTGCCACTTGGTCGACGCAAGCGGCGGACGATAGCACCCGAAGCGGCGTTTCTCCAGCGCGAAGCCCAGCAGGTTCAGCCAGTCCCCCACCCGTTGCGGCGAGATGCAGCGCGCCTGGCGCAAGGCGTCGTGGGCGAATACGTGGCGCAAGCCCCAACTGCTCCAGGGGTTGATCCCGACAATCAGCAAATGACCACCCGGACGCACACTGCTCGCCGCTTCGCGCAGCAAGCCGTGGGGCGACAGGCAGAAATCCAGGCCATGCTGCAACACCACCACGTCGGCGGCGTGCTCGCTCAACGGCCAGGCCTGCTCCTCGCAGACAATCTCCACCCCCGGCAACGGTGCACCCAGGCGAACATTGCGCTGCACCTGGGGCGCGCACGGCGGCGTTTCGGCCGAAGGTCCGTAATGCACCAGGTAGCCGCCAAAGAACCGGCCCAACTCGTCTTCGAGCATGCGCCGTTCTTCGTCCAGCAGAAATTGCCCGATCGGACCGGACAGCCATTCACGGGCTGCACTGATCAGGGCCAGCCACTCAGGATCGGCCTGGGCGAACGCTTTATCAGTCATTGCATTCTCCAACTCGCCTAGACGTTCTAAGATGCACCAATGTGTTCAGCTTGGCGAATCGAAGAATGATACAGATCAGTGCCCTGCCCGCCTTCACCGATAACTACATCTGGTTGTTACAAGACCCGAGCACCCAGCGCTGCGCCGTGGTCGACCCCGGCGATGCCGCGCCGGTTCTGGCCTGGCTCAAGCAAAACCCTGAGTGGGTCCTGAGCGACATCCTCATCACCCACCATCACCACGACCATGTCGGCGGCGTCGAACAACTCAAACGGGTGACTAATGCCAAGGTGTACGGCCCGGCCAACGAGAAAATCCCGGCGCGGGACGTCGCCCTTAACGATGACGAGCGGATCAGCGTGCTCGGCTGGGATTTCGACATTTATACCGTGCCCGGCCACACCCTGGGCCATATCGCGTTTTATCACCAAGGCGTGCTGTTCTGTGGCGACACCCTGTTCGCCGCCGGTTGCGGGCGTCTGTTCGAAGGCACGCCAGAACAGATGCACACCTCCCTTGAGCGTCTGGCCGCGCTGCCCGCCGACACCTTGGTGTACTGCACCCACGAATACACACAAAGCAACCTCAAGTTTGCCCAGGCCGTGGAACCGGACAATGCCGATATCGCCGAACGGGTGGAAAACGTCCGCCAATTACGCGAACGTGGCGAGATCACGCTGCCTTCCAATCTGGCCCTGGAAACGCGCACCAACCCCTTTCTGCGCACCTCTGAAACATCCGTTAAACAAAAAGCGGACGAACGGAATGGCCGCGACAACCGCTCTGGGGCCGAGGTGTTTGCTAGCTTGAGGGCGTGGAAAGATAAGTTCTAACGGGAAGCAATCTGATACGTAATTTCTGAATGGTTGACCGGAACCAAACGGGTTTCTAGAATCGCCCGACATTTTTGCCCGGAACTTACTTCCAGCCAATGTCGTCATCTATTCGTAAATCCAACCATTCAGACGCATTGACCCGCCTGGCTCAAGCTGTGGCGGTGGCTGTGTCCGCCACGCTGGCGGGCTGCCAATCAAGCAATTTCACCGCACAATCCACCGTGCAACCCAAGCCAAACCTCAGTGCCAAGATCAAACAGAAACCCGTCATCTGGCTTTCTCAAAAGCCCGCTCCCGAAGTGCCCCAGGATGTCTGGGAGCGCATGCGAAGGGGCTTTCAATTGCAGGATGGTGTAGGCGTCAACCCACGTATCGAGCAACAGCGACTGTGGTTCGCCAGCAACCCTTCCTTCCTCGAGAACGCCGGCGAACGCGGCAGCCTCTATATTCATTACATCGTCGAACGCCTTGAAGAACGCAACATGCCCCTGGAGCTGGCGCTGCTGCCAGTGATTGAAAGTGCCTACAACCCGATGGCCTATTCGCGCAGCGATGCGGTCGGCTTGTGGCAGTTCATCCCCTCCACCGGGCGCTACTTCAACCTGCGCCAGACCCGCGCCTATGATGGCCGTCGCGACATCACCGCCTCCACCACCGCCGCTCTCGACTACCTGACCCGTTTGCACGACATGTTCAACGGTGACTGGCTGCTCGCCCTGGCCGCCTACAACGCAGGCGAAGGCACGGTGAGCCGGGCGATCGAGCGCAACGAAAAGCTCGGCCTGCCGACCGACTACTGGAACCTGCCCCTGCCCCAGGAAACCAAGGACTACGTGCCCAAGTTCCTGGCGCTGTCCCAGGTGGTGCTGGCGCCTGAGGCCTATGGCGTCAACCTGAACCCGATTGCCAACACGCCGTACTTCGAAGTGGTTGAAGTCAAGCAAAGCATGGACCTGTCACGGGTCGCCGCGCTGGCCGAGATCGACGAAGACGAACTGTTCCAGCTCAACCCCGCGCTGAAACAGCGCACCACCCTGGATGGCCCGCAGCATCTGCTGGTGCCGAGTTCCAAGGCACAACTGCTCACCAGTACCCTTTCGACGATGAAGCCAGAAGAATTGCTGGCGATGCGGCCGAAAAAGCAGGTGTTCGACGAAGTCGAGACCGCGCGCGTTGCCGGCCGTAGCCGCAGCTACAAGGTGCGCAGCGGGGACAACCTGACGCTGATCGCCAAGGCCAACAAGGTCGATGTGCATGACCTGCAGCGCTGGAACAAGCTGAACGGCCAGGTGCTCAAGGTCGGCCAGACCCTGGTGATGCAGGACACGCGCAAGCTGGTGGCCAAGGCTGACAGCAAGAAACCGGTGCAATACAAGGTCAAGAAAGGCGACTCGTTGTACATCGTTGCCAAGCGTTTCAACGTCGAGATGCAACATCTCAAGCGCTGGAACCCGCGTACTGGCCAGGCGTTGAAGCCGGGGCAGATGCTGGTGGTTTCCGGGCCACGCTGACTGACAAACCAAGCCTGTTTGTGTGAACGGGCTTGGTGTGGTGAGCGGGCTTGCCCCGCTCACCACACAAGCCCCGCTCCCACATTGGATCTACATCATCCCAATCGGCTTTTTCCAACCGGAACAAGCTGTTACTGTACCGATCATAAAGCGCAAGCCGCCTGGATCGGATCCCTGACTTGAAGCGTCCCCTCCTTCTACTAATAAGTCTGGCCTTGAGCTTTGGTGCGAACGCGGCGATTACCGAGAGCCACGGTTATACGCAGTTCGGCAGGCTCAAGTACCCGGCCAAATTCACCCACTTCGATTGGGTAAACCCCGCAGCGCCGAAAGGCGGGACATTGCGGGTCATGGCCTTTGGCACCTTCGATACGCTCAATCCCTATACATTCAAGGGCTCCAGCCCAGTTTCCACGCCCAATTTCCTGCAGTACGGCGTCAACGAGCTGAACGAGCCATTGATGGTCGGCACCGGCCTGTACGCGCCCTCCGGCGATGAGCCCACCTCCAGTTACGGGCTGATCGCCCAGTCGGTGGAGTACAGCGAGGACCGCAGCTGGGTGGTGTTCAACCTGCGCCCGGAAGCGCGTTTTCATGATGGCAAGCCAATCACGGCCTATGACGTGGCGTTTTCCTATCGCACCCTGCTGACCGAAGGCCATCCGCAATACCGCACCAACCTGCAGGAAGTGGCGCGGGTGGATATCCTCAACCGACACCGGATCCGCTTTGTGTTCAAGCGCGCCGGCAACCCGTTGCTGATCCTGCGTCTGGGCGAATTGCCGGTATTGCCCCAGCACTATTGGAAAAACCGCGACTTCAAGGCCACCACCTTCGAACCGCCACTGGGCAGCGGGCCGTACCGTATCAGCAAGGTCACGCCTGGCCGGCAACTGGTGTTCGAACGGGTCAAGGACTACTGGGGCAAGGACCTGCCGGTCAACCAGGGTTTTTATAACTACGACAAGGTCGAAGTGGAGTTCTATCGCGACAGCGACGTGGCCTTCGAAGCCTTCAAGGCCGGCGAGTTCGATATCTATATCGAGCATCAGGCCAAAAACTGGGCCAACGGCTACAACTTCCCGGCGGTGAACCGGGGCGACGTGATCAAGGCGCAGATTGCCCACCAGATCCCGACCCAGAGCCAGGGCCTGTTCATGAACAGCCGGCGACCGAATTTCAGCCAGACCAAGGTGCGCGAAGCCCTGGGGCTGATGTTCGACTTCGAATGGACCAACCGCACCCTGTTCAGCAGCGCCTACAAACGTACTTTGAGCTATTACCCCAACAGCGAATTCTCCGCCACCGGCGTGCCCACCGGCCATGAATGGCTGATGCTCTCGCCCTACCGTGAGCAATTGCCGGCCAACCTGTTTACCCAGCCGTTCAGCCTGCCCCAGACCGACGGCCGTGGCATCCCCCGCGAGACCATGCGCCGCGCCCTGGCCCTGCTCGGTGACGCCGGCTGGAAGCTCTCCGGCCAACGTCTGCTGAACAAAGACGGCCAACCGCTGCGCTTCGAGATCCTGCTGGTCAACCCGAACCTGGAGCGCATCCTGCAGCCCTATGTCGAGAACCTGATCAGCATCGGCATCGACGCACGCCTGCGCACCGTCGACCGCGCCCAATACAAGCAACGCCTGGATCAGTTCGACTTCGACATGATCCTCATCACCCTCAACCAGACCTTGAGTCCGGGCCTTGAGCAGTGGCAGTACTTCCACTCCAGCCAGGCCGCGATCAAGGGCAGCAAGAACTACGCAGGCATTGCCAACCCGATTGTCGATCACCTGCTGGAACAACTGCTGGCTGCCAAGACCCGCGAAGAGCAACTGGCCGCCGGCCGTGCCCTGGACCGGGTGCTGCTGTGGCAGCACTACAGTATTCCCAACTGGTACCTCAACTATCATCGCTTGGCGTACCGCAACCGGTTCGCCTTTGTCACCACGCCGCCCTATAGCCTGGGCCTGAGCGCGTGGTGGCTGAAAGCTTCGGAGAAAGCCCAATGATGTATTTGCGTACTGCACTGCTCGGCGGCCTGCTGCTGTGCACCGCGGCCCACGCCGCCCCGCAACATGCGTTGACGCTCTACAACGAACCGCCCAAATACCCCGCCGACTTCAAGCACTTCGACTACGTCAACCCGGACGCGCCCAAGGGCGGCACGTTCCGCGAGTCGGCCATGGGCGGCTTCGACAGCCTCAACCCGTACATCAGCAAGGGCGTGCCGGCCGACAACCTCGGTTTGATCTACGACACCCTGGCCATGCAAAGCCTGGACGAACCCATCACCGAATACGGCCTGGTCGCCGGCAAGATCGAAAAAGCCCCGGACAACAGTTGGGTGCGCTTCTATTTGCGCCCCGAAGCCCGCTTCCATGACGGTCACCCGATCCGCGCCGAAGACGTGGTGTTCACCTTTCAGGAACTGATCAAGGAAGGCTCGCCGATCTACCGCACCTACTACGCCGACGTCGACGAAGTAATCGCCGAAGACCCGCTGAAGGTGCTGTTCAAGTTCAAGCGCACCAACAACCGCGAATTACCGCTGATCCTCGGGCAACTGCCGGTATTGCCCAAGCATTGGTGGGCCACCCGCGATTTTGCCAAGGGCAATCTCGAAGTGCCGCTGGGCAGCGGGCCGTACAAGGTGGCCGAGGTCAAGGCCGGGCGCATGATCCGCTACGAGCGGGTCAAGGATTACTGGGCCAAGGACCTGCCGGTCGCCAAGGGTTTCTACAACTTCGATAACCGCATCACTGACTATTACCGCGACAGCACCGTGTCCCTGGAAGCCCTCAAGGCCGGGCAGTTCGACTATTGGCTGGAGTTCAGCGCCAAGAACTGGGCCAACGCCTATAACATCCCGGCGGTGGCCCAGGGCCGCTTGATCAAGGAAGAAATTCCCAACGGCAACCCCACCGGCATGCAAGGCTTTGTGTTCAACATGCGCAAGCCGATGTTCCAGGACGTACGCGTGCGCAAGGCCATCAGCCTGTTGCTGGATTTCGAATGGAGCAACAAGCAGCTGTTCAACGGCGCCTATACCCGCACCCGCAGCTACTTTGAAAACTCGGAGATGGCCGCCACCGGCCTGCCGGGCCCGGATGAACTGGCGATCCTCGAACCGCTGCGCGACAAGATCCCGCCTGAAGTCTTCACCCAGGCCTTCGAACCGTCCAAGACCGACGGTAGCGGCATGATCCGCACCCAGCAGCGCGAGGCCTACCAACTGCTGCAGGAAGCCGGCTGGCGCATCGTCGATGACAAAATGGTCGACACCACCGGCAAGCCGGTGAAAATCGAGTTCCTGCTGGCCCAGACCGAGTTCGAACGCATCCTGCTGCCGTTCAAGCGCAACCTGGCCGACCTGGGCATCGACCTGGTGATCCGTCGGGTTGACGTCTCACAGTTCATCAACCGCATTCGCTCGCGGGACTTCGACATGCTGGTGGGCAGCTTCCCGCAGTCCACCTCGCCGGGGAACGAACAGCGCGAGTTCTGGAAGTCCTCCAGCGCCGACAAACCCGGCAGCCGCAACTACATGGGACTCAAGGACCCGGCCATCGACCAGTTGGTGGAAGAGCTGATCGACGCCGATTCGCGCAAAAGCCTGGTGGCGCACGCCAAGGCCCTGGACCGTGTGTTGCAGTTCGGCTACTACGTGATCCCGAACTGGCACATCAAGACCTTCCGCGTGGCGTACTGGGATCACTTGGGCCACCCCAAAGTCCCGCCGCGCTACGACGTCGGCACCGCTACCTGGTGGGCCAAGCCTGACGTAAAACCCGCCGTCACCTCAGAACCAGACACCAGCGCCGATCCGGCGAGTGGAGGCGATTAAATGCTGGCCTATATCTTTCGCCGCCTGTTGCTGATCATTCCCACCCTGTTCGGGATCCTGCTGATCAACTTCGTCATCATCCAGGCCGCCCCCGGTGGCCCGGTGGAGCAGATGATCGCCAAGCTTGAAGGTTTTGAAGGCGCCACCAGCCGCATTGCCGGTGGCGGCGCCGAAGTGTCGGTGGCCGGTTCCAGCAGCTACCGTGGCGCCCAGGGCCTGGACCCGGCGCTGATCAAGGAAATCGAGAAGATGTACGGCTTCGACAAATCGGCGCCGGAACGCTTGTGGATCATGGTCAAGAACTACGCCCAGCTGGACTTTGGCGACAGCTTCTTCCGCGACGCCAAGGTCATCGACTTGATCAAGGAGAAGATGCCGGTGTCCATTTCCCTCGGGTTGTGGAGCACGCTGATCATGTACCTGGTGTCGATCCCCCTGGGGATCGCCAAGGCCACGCGGCACGGCAGTCATTTTGATGTGTGGACCAGCTCGGCGATCATCGTCGGCTACGCGATCCCGGCGTTCCTGTTTGCGATCCTGCTGATCGTGGTGTTTGCCGGCGGCAGTTACCTCGACTGGTTCCCCTTGCGTGGACTCACGTCGAACAATTTCGACGAACTGAGCTGGGGCGGCAAGATCCTCGATTACTTCTGGCACCTGGCGCTGCCCATCACAGCCCTGGTGATCGGCAACTTCGCCACCATGACCCTGCTGACCAAGAACAGCTTTCTCGATGAGATCAACAAGCAGTACGTCGTCACCGCCAAGGCCAAGGGCCTGACCAACCACCGCGTGCTGTACGGCCATGTATTTCGCAACGCGATGTTGCTGGTGATCGCCGGTTTCCCTTCGGCCTTCATCGGGATTTTCTTCACCGGTTCTTTGCTGGTGGAAGTGATTTTCTCCCTCGACGGCCTGGGCCTGATGAGCTTTGAAGCGGCGATCAACCGCGACTACCCGGTGGTGTTCGGCACGCTGTTTATCTTCACCCTGCTGGGGCTGATCGTGAAACTGATCGGCGACCTCACCTACACCCTGGTCGATCCGCGTATCGACTTTGCCAGCCGGGAGCATTGAGATGAATCTATCCCCCCTCAATCGCCGCCGGTTCGAACGGTTCAAGGCCAACAAGCGTGGCTGGTGGTCGCTGTGGCTGTTCCTGATCCTGTTCGTGCTGAGCCTGGGCGCCGAGCTGATTGCCAACGACAAGCCGTTGGCCGTGCACTACGACGGCGGCTGGTATTTCCCGGCACTCAAGCGCTACCCGGAGACCACCTTTGGCGGTGAATTCCCGCTGGAGGCCAACTACAAGAGCCCGTATATCCAGGAGCTGCTCAAGGCAAAAAATGCCTGGACCTTGTGGGCACCGATTCCGTTCAGCTACCAGAGCATCAACTACGACCTGAAAGTGCCGGCTCCCGCGCCGCCTTCCAGCGTCAACCTGTTGGGCACCGATGACCAAGGCCGCGATGTGCTGGCGCGGGTCATTTATGGCTTCCGTGTGTCGGTGCTGTTTGCCCTGACGCTGACAGTGCTCAGTTCGATCATCGGCGTGATCGCCGGGGCCTTGCAGGGTTTCTACGGCGGATGGGTGGACTTGGCCGGGCAGCGCTTCCTGGAGATCTGGTCCGGGTTGCCGGTGCTGTACCTGCTGATCATCCTCGCCAGTTTCGTGCAACCCAACTTCTGGTGGTTGCTTGGCATCATGCTGCTGTTTTCGTGGATGAGCCTGGTGGACGTGGTGCGCGCTGAGTTCCTGCGCGGGCGCAACCTGGAATACGTGCGCGCCGCCAGGGCCCTGGGCATGCAGAATGGCGCGATCATGTTCCGGCATATCCTGCCCAATGCGATGGTGTCGACCATGACCTTCATGCCGTTCATTCTCACCGGCGCCATCGGCACCCTCACCGCCCTGGACTTCCTCGGTTTCGGCTTGCCGGCCGGTTCGCCGTCGCTGGGAGAACTGGTGGCCCAAGGCAAATCCAACCTGCAAGCGCCGTGGCTGGGCATGAGTGCCTTTGCCGTGCTGGCGATCATGTTGAGTTTGCTGGTGTTTATCGGCGAGTCCGCTCGCGATGCCTTCGACCCGAGGAAATGAGATGAATCAGGACAATCTGATCGAAATCCGCGACCTCTCCGTCGAGTTCGTCACGGGCGACCATCACCACCGCGTGGTGAACAACGTCAGCTTCGACATCAAGCGTGGCGAGACCATTGCCCTGGTGGGCGAAAGTGGCTCGGGCAAATCGGTGACCGCCCACTCGATCCTGCGCCTGCTGCCCTACCCGCTGGCGCGGCACCCCTCCGGCACCATCGACTATGCCGGGCAAGACCTGCTCACACTGAAAGAAAAAACCATCCGCCATATTCGTGGCAACCGCATTGCGATGATCTTCCAGGAGCCGATGACCTCGTTGAACCCGCTGCACTCCATCGAGAAGCAGATCAACGAAGTGCTCGGGCTGCACAAGGGGCTGCAAGGCAAGGTCGCCACCCAGCGCACCCTGGAGCTGCTGGATCTGGTGGGCATTCCCGAACCGCACAAACGCCTCAAGGCCCTGCCCCATGAGCTGTCCGGAGGCCAGCGCCAGCGGGTGATGATCGCCATGGCCCTGGCCAATGAGCCGGAGCTGATGATCGCCGATGAGCCGACCACGGCGCTGGATGTGACCGTGCAATTGAAGATCCTTGAACTGCTCAAGGAATTGCAGGCGCGCCTGGGCATGGCCCTGCTGCTGATCAGCCATGACTTGAACCTGGTGCGGCGCATCGCCCATCGCGTGTGCGTGATGCAAAAGGGTTGCATCGTCGAGCAGGCCGACTGTGAAACGCTGTTCCAGTCGCCCCAGCATCCGTACACCCAGGAACTGCTCGCGGCGGAGCCCAGCGGCGGACCGGCCAGCAACGAAGTCGGCCCCCCTTTGCTGGAAGTCGATGACCTGAAAGTCTGGTTCCCGATCAAGAAAGGCTTCCTGCGCAACACCGTCGATTATGTCAAGGCGGTGGACGGCATCAACTTCAGCCTGCCCCAGGGGCAAACCCTGGGCATCGTCGGTGAAAGCGGCTCGGGCAAATCCACCTTGGGCCTGGCGATTCTAAGGTTGATCGCCAGCAAGGGCGGCATTCGCTTTGAAGGCCAGCAACTGGACAAGCTCACCCAACAGCAAGTGCGCCCGCTGCGCCGGGAAATGCAGGTGGTGTTCCAGGACCCGTTCGGCAGCCTGAGCCCGCGCATGTGCGTCAGCGAGATCGTCGGCGAAGGCCTGCGCATCCACAAGATGGGCACGCCGGCCGAGCAGGAAGCCGCGATCATCGCGGCGCTCAAGGAAGTGGGCCTCGACCCCGAATCCCGCCACCGCTACCCCCACGAGTTCTCCGGCGGCCAGCGCCAACGAATCGCCATCGCCCGCGCCTTGGTGCTCAAGCCGCGCCTGATCCTGCTCGATGAACCTACCTCAGCCCTGGACCGCACGGTGCAACGCCAAGTGGTGGAACTGCTGCGTAGCCTGCAGGCCAAGTACAACCTGACCTACCTGTTCATCAGCCATGACCTGGCGGTGGTGAAGGCGCTGAGTCACCAGTTGATGGTGGTCAAGCATGGGCAGGTGGTGGAACAAGGCGATGCCAAGGCGATTTTTGCCGACCCGCAGCATGCCTACACCCGGCAACTGCTGGAGGCAGCCTTCCTCGTGCCCGCCTGACTAAACACTGTTAAATGTGGGAGCTGGCTTGCCTGCGATAGCGGCGGGTCAGCTAATACATCCGCTGACTGATACACCGCCATCGCGGGCAAGCCCGGCTCCCACACAAAAGCAATCCAATATCATTTGCGCACATCTCCTCCCTTTGCTTTAATCGCGACCAATTCTTATTTACGCCAATCCTTTTGCGCTGGATGGACATCGTGTCGACCTCTTTCACCCACCTCTACGGCACTCACCACGGCTGGCTGCTCGGCCTGCTGCGCCGTCGGCTGAACGACCGCTGGGATGCCGCTGACCTGGCCCACGACACCTTTGTTCGCCTCCTCAACCGCCCGCCGGTCGAGACCGACCACGTGGGCCAGCGCTCGTACCTGGCAACCATCGCGCGAGGCTTGTGCATCGACCTCTGGCGGCGGCGCCAGCTGGAAAGAGCTTGGCTGGACAGCCTGGCCCTGTGCCCGGAAGCCACCCAGCCGTCACCGGAACAACGCGCAATCATTGTCGAGACCCTCTACGAAGTGGACGCCATGCTTGCGCGTCTGCCAAAGAACGTCCGCGAAGCCTTCCTGCTCGCCCAACTGCACGGCCTGGCCTACAAGCAGATCGCCGAGCAGTTGGGCGTGGGCGAACGCATGGTCAAGAAGTACATGGCTCAGGCCCTGTTGCATTGCGCGATCCTGGAAGCGGAACTCGACGGCATGCTGGTGCAATGAACACGCCCGGCAAACTCAGCCACGCCAGCCTGGAGCAGGCGGCGCAATGGTACGTGCGCCTGCAGGATCAAGGGGGAGCCCTGGAGCAACTGCACTGGCAGGCCTGGGTCGCGCAGAACCCCGAGCACCTGGCGGCCTGGCACTATGTGCAACGTGTAAGCCAGCGGTTTACCCCGTTGCAGGAACACGCCCATGGCGCCAGCCGGGCGTTGCGCACCTCGCGCCGTCAAACCCTCAAGACGCTGCTGGTGCTGGGCGTCGGTTCGACACTGGCCTGGGGCACCTGGCGCAATACCGCCCTGCCCCGGCTGGTCGGCGGCTGGAGTGCGGACTATGCCACCCGTAGCGGTGAAACCCGCGACACGCTGCTGGCCGATGGCAGTCATGTGTGGTTGAACGCCTTGACGGCTCTGGATGTGCGCTTTGATGGGGTCCAACGCTTGCTGCAACTGCGTTTTGGCGAAGTGCTGATCGACACGGCCAAGGATGCCAGCCGGCCGTTCCTGGTGGATACCGCACACGGCCGTATGCAGGCGCTGGGTACTCGTTTCAGCGTGGTGCAAAGCGACGACCACACCCAACTCAACGTCTTCGAAGGCCGCGTGCAAGTCACCGCTGCCGACCACCCCGTGCGCATCATCGAAGCCGGCCAGCAAGTCTCATTCAGCCGCAACGGCTTCAGGCCAACCGCACCGGCCTCACCGTCGCGCGAGGCCTGGAGCCGCGGCGTATTGCTGGCGGACAACCTGCCGCTTGGCCAACTGATCGCCGAACTCAACCGTTATCGCCCCGGCCACCTGGGCTGCGACCCGGCCGTGGCGCACTTGCCGGTGATGGGTTCATTCCCGTTGATGGACAGCGACCACGCGCTACATCTGCTGCAAGCCGCATTGCCGATACGTGTCGATAAACCGATGACATGGTGGGTCACCGTCGGTCCTCGGTAAACAATCCTCAACCGCCAGTTCCCTTTTTGAAAACTCGTTCGGTTAACCCTGCAGACGCTTCATTTCGCCGATCGATTTGATCCAAAGGGAAACATCCATGTCGCAACCTGCTCGCTTCGCGCTGCGCCCATTGGCGCTGGCTACCTCGCTGTTTTGCCTCGGCGCACCGACGCTGCAAGCCGCCGAATCGCCCTCGACCCAGGAAGCCAGCCGCAGCTATCGCATCGCCGCCGGCTCCCTGGTCAGTGTGCTGAACAGCTTTGCCGAGCAGTCCGGTATTTACATCGCCGGCCACAACCACCTCGCCGCCGGGAAGACCAGCCCCGGCCTGAATGGCAGCTACACCCCGGCAGCCGGCTTGCAGCGCCTGTTGCAGGGCAGCGGTTTGCAGGCCCTGCCCCAAGGCAACAACGGCTATGTGCTGGAACAGATCCCGGCCAATACCGGTGCCCTCGAACTGGGCGCCACGACCATTTCTGGCCAGGACCTTGGCGCCACCACTGAAGACACCCACTCCTACACCACAGGCTCCATGGCCTCGGCCACCGGCCTGCCACTGTCGATGCGCGAGACCCCGCAATCGGTCACCGTGATCACCCGCCAGCAGATGGATGACCAAGGCTCCAACAGCATCGCCGACACCCTGCGCCGCGCCCCCGGCGTGAGCGTGCAGAACTACGACAGTGAGCGCTGGGAGTTCTCCAGCCGTGGCCTGCCGATCACCAATTTCCAGTACGACGGCGTCAACTCCACCTACGACGGCGTGTATGACTACGGCACCACCAGCACCGACATGGCGGTGTATGACCACCTGGAAATCATCAAGGGTTCGGCTGGCCTGTTGAGCGGTTCCGGCGACCCGTCCGCCACAGTCAACCTGATCCGCAAGAAACCCACGGCGGCGTTCAAGGCCTCCGTGACTCAGACCTTCGGCTCCTGGGACAACTACCGCACCGAAGGCGATATTTCCGGCCCGCTGACCGAATCGGGCAATGTGCGTGGACGGTTTGTCGGTGTGTATCAGGACCGCCAGTCGTACCTGGACCATTACCAGAACACCAAGGACATTGCCTACGGCATCCTTGAGGCGGACCTTACGCCCGACACGCTGTTGACCTTCGGCATCGACCAGCAGAACACCCGCTCACGCGGCGCCAGCTGGACCGGTTTCCCGATGTACTTCAGCGACGGCTCGCGCACGAACTTCTCGCGCTCGTTCAACCCGGCGGCCGACTGGAGCCGTCGCGACTTCCAGAACCAGACGCTCTTCGCTTCGGTGCAGCAAAAGCTGGCGAACGACTGGTCGCTCAAGGTCAGCCTCGACCGCAAGCGCAGCCAGCACGACACCCTGCTCGCCTCCGCCAGCGGCGGCAACCCGGACCCAGTCAGCGGCGAGAACATGTACATGTTCATGGGCAAGTACAAGGGCGATCAGGTGCAGAACACCCTAGACGTCAACCTCAGCGGGCCGTTCAGTCTGTTTGGTCGCGAGCACGAGCTGATCATGGGCTTCATGGCCACCCGCTCAAAGCAGGACGTGCCGGTGTATGGCTCGATCTACCCCGCGGTGGGCGGCAGCATCTTCGATTGGCGCGGCGAATATGCCAAGCCCGATATCCCACGCAGCGGCCAGAACGACATCGTGCAACGCCAGACCGGTGCCTACCTGGCCACACGCCTGAAACCCACCGATGACCTGTCGGTGATCCTCGGCACCCGCGTGAGCAATTTCAGTGGCACCGACACCACCGACTTCTACGACCCGACCAAGGCCGACAACCGCACCACGTATCATCAGAGTGGCGTGGTCACGCCGTACGCGGGGATTGTCTACGACCTCAACGACACTTGGTCGGTCTACACCAGCTACACGCAGATCTACCGTCCGCAAACCAGCAAGGACGCGGACCGCAAATTGCTCGACCCGATCGAAGGCGAAACCTACGAAGCCGGGATCAAGGCCGCGTTCTACGAGGGCCGTCTGAACGCCAGTTTTGCCGCGTTCCGCATCGAGCAGGACAACGTCGCCGAGTATGTCTCGGGCTTCGAGACCGACTCGGTGTACCGCCCTATTGCCGGCGCCACCACCAAGGGCTTCGAAGCAGAGCTGTCGGGTGAAGTGCTGGACGGCTGGAACCTTTCCGCGGGCTACACCTACCAGCACACCCGCGATGCCAATGATGGCTACGTCTACAGCTCGGTGCTGCAAACCACCACGCCGCAGCAAGTGGTACGCCTGTTCAGCGCCTATCGCCTGCCCGGCGCCCTGCAGAACGTCACCGTGGGCGGCGGCGTGAACTGGCAGAGCGAGTTTTTCGGCAATGTGTTCCAGCCCGACCCGAACGACTCGGTCAACTTCGGCCACGATTCGCGCATCACCCAGGACAGCTACTACCTGGTGGACTTGATGGCGCGCTACCGCTTCAACGAACACCTGAGCACCACGCTCAACGTGAAGAACCTGTTCGATAAAAAGTACTACACCGGCCTGGGTAACTTCGGTACAGGCTTCTATGGCGAGCCGCGCAGCGTGCAACTCGCCACGCGTTGGGACTTCTAACGCCTACAGCCATCGCTGAGACCCGCCACGGCATTCAGCGAGCGGCCTGCTGTCGACGAACGCCCGAGTGAGCCAATCATACGGGTTACCCTCACAGCAGAAGGCCGCCGTTATGGATGGTTTGTTTGTTCTAGCCTTGTCCCCCGAAGACTTTTCCCCCGACGCCCTGCCACTGGCGAGCATCCAGTACACCACCGCCGAACTCAGCGAGCGCGAGGACCTGCGCCGCTTGGGTGACAGTGAACTGATCGCCCAGTTGCTGGGTATCCTGGACGTCCCGACACTGGCATCTGCGAGCACATCGGTGATTATTTCCGAGCTGTCACTGCTGGGGCAATGGGGAGAGGTCTTTCACAAGGCCATCAACCAGGGAGACTTCCTCGACTGGGCAGACCGTCGGCAGTTGGACTTCACCACGCTGCAGGTGCGCAATGGCGTGTTGCTGGGCCGCACGCCGCAGCAAACCGTCCTGCAACGCTTTACCCTGGCTGATGACTCGGGCTGGTGGAAAGTTGCCAACCCGATTGTCTTCATCGCCCAACTGCTGGACCCCGCTGAGCTTGGGCTGCCCTACATTGGTGATCGGGTCGATAACCTCGCGCGAACGTTAACCCTGGACCGGGTGCTGGCGTTCTACGGCTACCCCATGCCCACCAATCGCCTGCAAGCCCTGGTGATCAGCGAAGAGCTGCGCGCCGCCGACGCCTTCCCGTCCATTGATGCGGTCGGCCTGAACCGCTCGTTGATACATGGCGAGCGCGTCAATCAACAGTTGGATTTCCAGCAGTTGGCCACTGCATTGCAAGCACTTGAGCCTTTCGACCGACCGGGGTTGCTCAGTACACGCCTACGTCTCACATCCGGCTCATGGCTGGCCCGGGCGTTGATAGACGCCGCGCAGCATTTGCAACGTATCCTCCAAGACAATGGCGACGAAGGCGTACAGGTGGCCTCGTCCCAGTACTACTTCGATCAGGCTGAACGCGCGATCCATGTCCAACCTCGGCCGGCAGACGAGGAGACGCTCCCCTACGAATTGCGCCCCGAATCCCCTGGCTGGCGCTGGCATGCGCTGATCCGGCTGGCGGACAAACTCGGCCTCGACCTTTACCCTGATCACAGCCTGAGCCTGGCTGCGTGCCTGCGGGCCTACGGCATTGATTTGCCTAGCGACAAGACCACGCGCACTGCGCTGGTGGCGCGTTTGCGTCAGTGGCCAATGCCGGCAGCACCGACTTTGTATGCAGCGGCTCGCAGCCTGGATGAGCGCTTTATCTACAGTCGCTTTATCGGGGTACTCAATGATCGTCACAACCTGCGCGACGCGCTGTACCGGGCGGTCAATACCGGCACGCTCAATGGCCCACTGGGGCTTGATGCGATCATCGAAATCGATGCCGACACCCTGCCGCCCAAACTGCTCTCCGCGCGTCTCCAGCTGCGCGAGCTGGTCGATCAACCTGAATTTGTCGCGATTCTCGTGAAACACAACATTGATCCGCAAAGCCATGTGCTGTTCAGCGTGAAGACCGGCCTGGGCGCCTTCGGCGCGGATGGCGTTTGGAAATCGTTTGAGGCCGACGTAACGGCCGACGCTCGGCTGGCGCCGAGGGTGAGCCAGCTTTTGCCCGTCGCCGAGCAACTGGGCGGTGAATTGCGTACCAACCAGGCTATCAGCCTGCGCCAGGCCCTACGGCTCTATAACATCCCATTGCCCACCACCCTGGAGGCGGCGCGACTGACCGCCCACCGCCGGGTAATCACCGTGCCCCATCCGATCTACGAAAGTAACTACTGGCGCGCACTCACCCCCGCCAAAACCACACATCCTGCAGGGTGGACCTTGTCGACAATGGATCGTCAGCGACTGGTCAGCGTCAGCCGTGGCTTCCTGCCCGACTCGGATCAGTCACTGTTCGCCTATCTGAGTGAACCGTTGCTGACGGGCAAGTCACGGCTCGACGTCAGGGCCGAAGCCGACTTGCTGATGGCCCGCCTGATTGCCTCGCCGCGTGCGCAGCAACTTGCCAAGCTATTGGACGAGGCAGTGCAATGGCAAGGCAGTGAGGCCAGTGTGAGCGGCGGGCGCGCGAGCCGAAGTGCATTGCTGTGGGCGGCGTTAATTCTCAGCTTCGACGCCCAGGCAGACGAGCACTCTACCGTGATCAACGGCCTGGATTGGGCAGCGCCCTACTATTGGGGTGAATCGGTGGCGTTCGTACGCTTGCACATCGAAAACAGCTTCAGGGGCCTTGACCCGGCTACCGCCGCATTGGCGGCGCACCTGATGCTGTGCGGCCAGGCGCCCTATTTGCTGGTACGGGATATTCCCGACTCGCTGCCTTTGCGCAGCACCCAGTCCTGGGTATTGTTTGAGCAATTCGCCACCTACCTGGAGCAACGTATACGCGGAAGCGCCCGACAGATGAGTCATGATGAAATTCTTTACGTGGCCTATCAGCCCGTGCGCGGCAGTTGGAGCCTGTTCCTCGATTCGCCGCAGGCGACCCCGCCGATCCTGACCTGGGCGGTCACCAACGGCATCCTGCCGCGCCAGGCGCACTACAGCATTGCGCAAACGAACAACGCAATCGGCGCGCTGAACAGCCTGCGCACACGCTTGCAGTCAGCCGAAGCTATCTTCAACCAAGCAGTCCCGACCCAACGCCAGGTCGCCCTTGAGGCGCTGAAGCAGGTCTACCCGAAGTCATCGCTGCTGCAAGACCTGGTGTGGGAGTGGGAGCCAGTCAATCCGTTGCAGAGAAACCCGCACCGAGGCAAAAAATATGCGTTTGTCGACCTGTATATGGCCAATGAACTGGTCGCCACGTCACACCGTTGGATATCGTCGGACCCAGGCATTCAGTTCGCGCAAATGGCCCCGCATTTCGGACAGTTGCAGCCCTTCGGCCCAATGTACGCCCAGGCCTTCGCCGCACACCTGAACCGGATGCAGACCGCCTATATCGACTACCTGAAAAACGCCTTTTGTTCGCTGTCACTGCCCCGCCGTGAGGCACTGGAATTCGGCAGAGTGGTGTTCTTTACCCTGCGCAGCGGCACCGGGCCGGTCGGGACGTTCGGTTTGATTATCTGTGCCAGTTTTTACAGCGACCAACACGTGTACGAATGCTTTCCCAAATACCTGCTGATGCGCCCACGGCGTGACCTGGACTACACCACCCTGATCAATGCCGCCACGACAGGGCAGGCCGTGTCGAACCTGGCGTTCGAGTGGCCAGCCTACGCCAAGGGTGCCGAACCCTCGGAAGACGTGCCGGTGAAGAGCTTGCCCGGGGTGCATATCAACCAGCTGGACAGCGTTCTGGCCGAAGTCGATCACTTGCCGGAGCCCGACGCCGATGGCCACCGCATCCCGCGCAGCCTCGACTCAACCCGGTCGCAGGCATTGGCCAACATCATTATCGAGCGCCACTACCTGCAACAAGGCGCACAGCTGCACGCCCAAGCCTTGCTGGTGCCCAGCCTGGCGCAACTCAGCCGTGGCGATGATCCGTGGGCCGATTATTTGCTGAGCATGGCACTGGCCGCCAAATGAAGCCTTGAACGTGCGGCGGGAATAGATAAACCTACACAGCGAATGTTTTCGGAGTGCCCTGCCATGTCCTCTTGCGCCAGCGCGACAGCCCACAGTTTCTGGCGTGACGCCGCCTTGCCATTTATCGAGGCCCGCACCATTGCCGATGGCCGCAAGGTGACCTACACCCGGCACGCACACGAGCATTTCTCCATCGGCGCGGTGACTACCGGGCGCAGCTATTACCACTACGGCGCCGAGACCTTCGAAATCAGCGCTGGCACCGTGGTGCTGATGAACCCCGGCGATGTGCATGCCTGCAACCCGATCGCTGATGAGCCCTGGTCCTATCAGATGCTGTACATCGACACGCCCTGGTTGACCGACTTGCAATACCAGCTGGGTTTCAGCACCGACCAGGGTTATCGAGCGTTCACCACCCCGCATACCCGCGACCCACAGCTGTACAGCGGCTTGCTGGAGTTGCACGCCCTATTGGTGGATGAACAGGCCGAACACCTGCAAAAGCAAAGCGCGCTGGTGAGTTACTTCACGCAGGTGCAACAGCGCCTGAGCCCTTGCGATGCGCCACTGCGCGAGGTGAACCACAAGCTGGAGCGTGCCGCCGACTACATCCGCGAGCACTGCACCCAGGCGCTGAAACTGGAAGATATCTGCGGTGCGGCCGAGCTGTCGCCCTCCTATCTGATCCGTGCGTTCAAGCAGTATTACGGGCTCACGCCCCATGCGTTCCTGGTCAACCAGCGCATCCAGTTTGCCCGTACGCAATTGCGCCAGGGCGAGTTGATCGCCGATGTAGCCCTGGCCGCAGGTTTCTCCGACCAGGCGCATTTCCAACGCACCTTCAAACAGCATTTCGCTGCCACACCAGGGCAGTACCGCGACCGGCTCACGCCATCAGCAAATAACCCACACTGGCCACCAGCAACGCGGCCATTGAACGGTTGAACACCCGCACGCCTCCGGGGTTGCCCAGGTAGCGGCGCAGGAAGGTTCCCGCATAGGCCCAGCAGGCCACCGACAGGTAGCAGATCACCAGGTAAAGCGCCGCAAACAGCCAGACTTGCGCGGCGTCGCCGTCCGCGACGAACAGCCCCATCCCCGCCACACAGGCCAGCCACGCTTTGGGGTTGAGCCATTGCATGATCGCGCCATACAGCATCGATGGTGCGGTGGCAGTGCCCTCGGCATCCAGTCGACCATCGTCGACCGCTAGCTTCCAAGCCATGTACAGCAGGAAGGCCACTCCGCCCCACTGGATCAGTTGGGTCAGGATCGGCCAGCGCACCAGTACCTCATGCAGGCCCAGGCCAATCAGCACCAGCAACAAGGTGAACCCCACGGCAGCGCCAACCACATGTTTCTGGCTGGCGACAAACCCGAAACGCGCCCCCGAACTCAGCGCCACCACATTCACCGGTCCCGGCGTGATGGAAGTGGCCAACGCGAAGGCGGCCATGGAAATGATCAAGCTCATTACAGTTCCTTTTTATTCGAACGAGTGACGAAGGCTCTACGGTAGAGAGCAACTGGATCGGGGTATTGAACAAAACGCCCCTCTTTGGAGAATTTTGTATACAACTGTAGACTTATAGCGATTTCAGCCCTAAAGTCAGCCTGAATTCATTCACACAGGCGGGAGAAAGGTCATGGCGGAAACGGTTCTGGTCACCGGAGGTACGGGCTACATCGCCGGTTGGTGCCTGGCAGGCCTGTTGCAACAGGGTTATGACGTGCGCACCAGCTTGCGCAGCCTGGCCAAGGAACCGGCCCTGCGCGCCGCCTTGAGCGGCCAGGGTATCGATCACACCCGTCTCACCTGTTTTGCCGCCGACCTGACTCGCGATGAAGGGTGGAGCGCGGCCATGGCCGGTTGCGACTACGTGCTGCACGTCGCCTCGCCCCTGGGCCTGGATGCGCCACAACACCTGGAGGACATGGTTGCCCCGGCGCGGGACGGGACCTTGCGTATCCTGCGTGCGGCAACCCACGCGGGGGTTCGCCGGGTGGTCATGACCAGCGCCGCCACCGTCGCCACCCCACCCTTGCAGAGTCCCGACAGCCTCAGCGACGAGTCCGTGTGGTTCGACCCCAATGAAACCCACGTGACCCCGTATCGCCACGCCAAGCGCCAGGCCGAGCGTGCCGCGTGGGACTTCATGCACAAACAGACCGGCCCGACCACACTGACCACCGTGCTCCCCGGTGCGGTGTTCGGCCCGATCATGAGCGCCGACACCCTCGGGTCCGTGCAAGTCATCGCCCGCCTGTTGCAAGGTCGCGCCAAAGGCAACCCGCGCCTGGGCTTCGAAGTCGTGGATGTACGCGATCTCGCCGCCCTGCATCTCCGCGCCATGACCGCATCGGCCGCCGCCGGACAGCGGCTGTTGGGGGTTGGGCAGTTCCTGTGGATGGCAGAAATTTCCCAGATACTGCGCGACCATCTGGGCGACGCCGCCAACAAGGTGCCCAGCCGTAACATCCCGGATTGGCTGCTGCGCCTGCTGGCACGTTTCGATCCGCTGCTGCGCGGCCTCACCCCCAACCTCGGCCGCCAACACCGCCACACCGCAGAAAAAGCCCGCGTGATGCTGGGCTGGCAGCCGCGCCCCAGCAGCGAGACGCTGATCGATTGTGCCAATAGCCTGATCGTCCACAAGGTCGTTTAGACGCTTTTATTCCATTGATATAACTGCATTTTTTTCTTTCAAACGGCCGGTTTTGATAGGCAAAAATGCGTATTTCCGGTGCTGGCGCCGGTGCTAGAGTTCGGCCCCTACTCATCGCAAACAAGGAACCGCTATGTCACGTCGCCTGCTGGCAGCTGCCTGCCTGATGCTGTCTTTTTCCGCCGCCCAAGCCGCTGAACGCTGGGAAACCCTGCCGCCAACGCCCGCCGCCGTGACCGGCGCCAAGACCGGCTACGCTGCCGTCAACGGCATCAAGGTCTACTACACCCGCGCCGGCCACGGCTCGCCGGTGGTGCTGCTGCACGGCGGCCTGTCCAACTCCGACTATTGGGGGAACCAGGTCAAGGCGCTGTCGGCCAAACACACGGTGATCAGCATCGACAGCCGTGGCCACGGGCGCAGTTCGCGGGATGAAAAACCCTACGGTTACGACCTGATGGCTGACGACGTGGTGGCCGTGCTCGACCACCTGAAAATCCCGCGCGCCGACATCGTCGGCTGGAGCGACGGCGCGATCATCGGCATCGACCTGGCCCTGCGCCATCCGGACCGTATCGGCAAAGTGTTCGCCTTCGCCGCCAACACCCAGACCGCCGGCGTAAAAGACGGCGTGGAGAAAAACCCGACCTTCGCTGCCTTCATCGAACGCGCGGGCAAGGAGTACGCCAAGCTGTCGCCGACGCCAAAAGAGTACGACGCGTTCGTCGAGCAAATCAGCCATATGTGGGCCAGCCAACCGAACTGGACTGACGCGCAACTGCAAAGCATCAAGACGCCGATCCTGATTGCCGACGGCGACCATGACGAAGCGATCAAGCGCGAACACACCGAGTACATGGCCGCAACCATCCCCGGTGCTGGCCTGCTGATCCTGCCGAACACCAGTCACTTTGCCTTCCTGCAAGACCCGGCGTTGTTCAATGCCGCACTGCTGGGCTTCCTCGACAGCAAATAGACCCTGTACCCTGTGGGCGCGCACCGTGTGCGCGCCCACAGTTTCCAGCCACGTCAGGATGCCAATGCCCAATCCCATTCCACGCCGGCGCAATGCCGCCGTCACCCGCGAAGCCATTTTGTTGTCCGCACGCAAGGCGTTTGCCCAGTCGGGCTATGACGGTGCCGGGGTACGTGAAATCGCCGCCGGCGCGGGCGTGACGGCAATGCTGGTCAACCGCTACTTCGGCTCCAAGGAGCAGCTGTTTGCCGAAGTGATCGCCGACACCATGGCCAGCCCGATCATCCTCACCGAGAACAATCTCAGCTCGGAAAACCTCGGCCGCACGATGGCTACCGCACTGGTCAGCATCACCGAAGCCGGCAGCACGCCGCTGGAAGGTTTCCTGATCATGCTGCATTCGGCGTCCAGCAAACGCGCGGCGATCATCGGCCGCGAGCAAGTGGAAAAGGGCCATCAGGCGACCATGGCCGCCGCGCTCAAGGGCGCCCATCACGAAGAACGCGCAGCGCTGGTGATGGCGCTGGTGTCGGGCTTCCAGGTGATGCGCCAGATGCTGGAACTGTCGGCATTGGCGAAGGCCGATCCGCAGGTGTTGATCGACCTGCTGACGCCGTTGTTCCAACAGTTGGTGGACGGCCAGCCGGGGCCTATTTGACGAACAGTTCGCGGTCCCGCGCCTTCACATGGCCGGGGCGATAGTAGGCGTCAAACCAGGCTTTCTCACCCGCAGCCGGAGGTTTGGCCAGGCGCAGGGTTTGCAGCGCGCCAGGCTGGCTGGCATTGACGCGAAAGTGGAAATGGTCGAACAGGCGCAACGCCTCGATGGCATACACCACGGCGATCTTGCGGTCTTCGATGCGGATCAGGTGGTCGCCGTTGTTCTTCTCTCCACCGCCGGCCAGGTTGGATGAACCGGTGTACACCGTGGGGTTGGCGCCATTGAAGTCCGTGACCACAAACTTGTTGTGCACCATGTTCCCCGCATTCCCCGACCACTCCGACTTGAACGGCGCCGGGGCGTTGCTCGCCAGGTAGGCGAACGGCAACAGCCCCACCGAACCGTCCGGCTTGCGCACGGCCAGCTTGCCGATGCGCTGGGCCACGCCGTAGGAGAACAGTGCGCGCTGCATCAGCTCGTCCAGTGCTGTGCGCACTTTGCCGTTGATCAGGCTCAAGAACACGATGGAATACAGCACCGAACTGGTGGCGTTTTCGATGCTGGTGGCGATGGGGTCGAGGGACAACGCGCTGTCGGCATGCGGCGCAAAACACAGCGATACCTTGGAGCCTGGCTCGTCGCGCACCACCCACCACTGTTGCGAGAGCGGGTGCTTGCGGAATGTCGTGGGTGAGGTCCAATAAGCGTCGAAGACTTCGGCGAACTTGCCCGCGACCGTTTCGTCGTCAAACAACAGCACGTTATTGGCCTGGATATACAAGCCGCGCAAAGCAAAGTTGGTGGAACCACCGAGCACCCGGATCGCCTTGCCGGCGCGGCGCACAATCAACACTTTATTGTGCTGCTGGCTGGAGAAATGCAGACGCTTGATCTGCGCTCCGGCGGTACTCAAGCGGGCGGCACTGATGCTTTCGCAGCTGTCGGCGGCGCCCTGGTCGCCATGGTCGTCGATGATTGCACGCAGGCGCGGGCCGAGTTGCTCCAGGCGGCGCAGGATGTCCGGCTCCTTGCTTTCGTAGATCAGTGCGTCGAGGCTCAACTCGGGGTCGTTCGCCACTTGGTCGAGCACCTGCAGAATCAACTGACGCGCCTCAAAACCCAGCCATTGGTAATTGCGCTCGAAAGGCGCCATGTCCAGTTCCAGATAGGCACTGGGGGCGGAACGGACCGGCGGCAGGATGCGTGTTTCATTGTCGAAACGGTCGCCGTAGGCCTGGGAGGACGCAAAGCCCCGGGTAAAGCCGATATTGACGAAATGGCTGATGGTCTGCGCTTCGAGGCTCACCTGCCCTTCCACCCCGACACCCTTGCTCAGTGTGCCGTCAGCCCCCATGTAGCAAGCGGTGACGCGGTAGCGGAAAAGGCCTGGTGGGATCTCACTGGGTACGTGGATCCAGCGGAATTTCTGGAACGGCGCCTCGGTGGACGGAAAAGTCCGCGGCCGCTCGGGCGGGGGTGGGTAATCGAAGTGCAGGCGGTTATGCAGCACGCCCCAATGTGTGGCGCCGGGGTAGCGCACTTCGATGCTGAAGCCGACAAAGTCAGGGGTGGCCAGGTCCGGCGCCAGGTCGAACGCCAGCAGTGCGGCGCCCTCTCCTCGGTACAGCTTGAAGGTCAACCCCTGGAACGTGGTCTTGCTCTCGAAATCGGCGCTCAAGCGATGTCCCTTCCAATGGGAGACGGTGCTTGGAGTCTAGCGCCTGCGCCGGATCAAGCCAGGTCTACCTCAACCATTGATCAACGAAAAGTGCGCGCCCACCCCGGCGCGCACGCCTTCGGCCACGGCCAGCGCGACGGAACCGGCGGCCAGCGACGTATCACCACAGGCAAACACGCCAGGCACGGAGGTCTGGCGCATGTCGTTGGTGTGCAGGTAAGGGCCGGTGGGGCCGTCGGCCAGTTCGCAACCCAGTTGCTCGGCCAAGGGGCTGATGCGGGTGCGGGACATCGTGAAGATGCCGTCGAGGTTGAAGACTCGGCCGTCGACCAACTCCAGGTCGGCGCGCTCACCGCTGATACGCCGTACCGCCGCGTTTTCCACGCTGACCCCACGTCGATCCAACTGCGCTTGTTGCTCGGCATCCGGGGTGAATACGCCATTGGTGAACAACGTAGTGGTGCCCCAGTCTGGCAGCATCAGTGCGTGGTGCATGGCCAGCGGTGAGGTGGCGAGTACGCCGATACGGCCTTGATCCAGCTCATAGCCGTGGCAGTACGGGCAGTGGAATACGTGCTTGCCCCAACGTTCTTGCAGGCCTTCGATAGTGGGCAACTCGTCGACAACGCCGGTGGCGAGGATCAGGCGCTTGGCCTGGAACGCACCGTTGTATTCGGTGCGAACGCTGCAACCTTCGGCCTGAACCACGCGGTCCTGCACCCACGTGACCGTCGGGTACTCCATCAATTGGCTGCGCCCTTCGGCAGCGATCATCTCCGGCGCCTGGCCGTCTTGGCCGAGAAAACCGTGGGAGGTGGCCGCAAAGCGGTTGCGCCGCTGCCCCGCATCAATCACCAGTACCTGGCGACGCGCCCGCGCCAATTGCAGGCCGGCAGACAGGCCCGCGTAGCTGCCACCCACGATAATCACGTCGTACATCATGAAAATGACCCCATGTTGTGTGCCGTCGGTTATCCGAGGGCTTTCACGACACACCATAAGTTACGTAAAAATAGCGCGTCAAGCATCTCGCAACTTTTAGGGTTACGAACGATACTTTCGGCTTGAGTGAACCGAGGCCCCATGATGAGAAATGACACCCGCCTTTCGCGCATGCTCCACGTGCTGATCCATATGGGTCGCCATGAAGAGCGCGCCACCTCGGAAACCATCGCGCAGATGCTCGGCACCAACCCGGTGGTGGTACGGCGCACGCTCGGGCTGCTCAAGGAAAAAGGTTACGTCCGTTCGGAAAAGGGCCATCAAGGTGGCTGGAGCCTGGGCAAGCCGTTGAGTGAAATCACCCTGCTGGAGATTCACAACGCCTTGGGCACGCCGTCGATATTCGCCATCGGTTTGTCCACCGACCACCCACAATGCCTGGTGGAACAAGCGGTGAATGCAGCACTGACGCAGGCCTTCGAGCAAGCCCAGGCGCTGCTGCTGGAGCGCCTGGGCCAGGTCACCTTGGCGCAATTGGCCGAGGATTTTGATGAGCGCTATCGCCTGGCGATGCAGCCTTAGCGCTGGCTTGGGATACGGATATCACCGTCGCGGCACTGGGTTTTTACACTGCGCGGGCAGCCGGTAAACGCCAGGTCCTTGGTCAGGCACACCCGCACTTCCGAGAACACCTTGCCTTTGCAGATCACCGCCAACCCATGGTTGCCCATGCGTGGGTTGCTCTCGCGGAACAGCGCCTCGATCTCACGCGCCTGCAACGCGGGCGGCGTATTGAACGGCTGCAGTTGCTGCGGAATGCTCACCACGCCCAACGCCTCATCGGTTTTTTCCAGGTAGGCCAACGGCTCCAGTCCACTGCAGGTGCCATGCTTGGCCCATTCGTGCCTGAGCAACGAACGGGTCGGGAACAATGCCGCACCTTTCTCGATTTCTTCACGGCTCAACTGTGTCTGCGGCGAGCACGACGCCGGCCACCCTCCCCGCGCGTACTGCGGCCACAGGCCGTGCAGCACAAACCCGTAGCCCTTGCCTGAACACTGTTCGTTGTCCGGGTGCGTCAGGCAAAAGGTCGGTGACCAGGATAACGACAACACGTAAAAATCAAACTCGCCTGGCGTGCCTTGGCTACGCGGGGCCGCCATTGCACTGGTGGCCAGGACCAGCCACACCGCTATCCAGTATTTCATCCGTCTATTCCTTGGAAAAAGAAAACCCTATCGTGCCTAGCCGGGGTGATGGGGGTTACGTTGTAGCACCTTGTCCAGGATCCGATCGGTCTTAAGCGCCTCGATGGCCAACGACGGATGCTCGACTTCGCCGCGAATATGCGCGTTCATCGCCAATACGTGATGCCACTGGATATGCGCGTGGCACGGTACTTCCAGCACCTCCTGCGCCTCGCCTTCAAGGTGCAGGGGCTGGTCCTCAAAGACCGAGAACTGGATTCGCCCACGGCTGCCGATCAGTTCCACCCGGTCTTCACGACGGTCCGCCACAAAGTTCCAGCAGCCCATGCCCAGCGCGCCGGACGCAAAGCGCCAGCTGGCCGTCACGGCATCTTCCGCCGCGTAACGGCCTTCCTGACGTGAGGTGTAACCGGACACTTCGATGATATCGCCGGCCAGGTACTGGAACAGGTCAAAGCCATGGCTCGCCAGGTCGGCAAAATAACCGCCCCCGGCAACGCTCGGGTCTGTGCGCCAGTTGGCGGCATTGGCGTCGTGGGCAGCCGGTGGTTTGCACAGGGTCCAGGTCAGGTGGCGCAGCTCACCGATACGCCCATCTCGCAGCCAGTCGCGCACTTGCTGGAAGCGCGGCAGCGAACGGCGGTAATAGGAAACAAACAGATGCAACCCGGCACGTTCGAACGTGCGCTGCATCAATGCGCTCTGCTCGGCATTCAAAGACATCGGTTTCTCGACGCAGCAATGCTTGCCGGCCGCCGCCACCATCAGGCTGTATTCGAGGTGACTGTCGGGCGGCGTGGCGATGTAGACGGCGTCCACTTCAGGGTCGCTGATCAGTGCCTGGGCGTCGGTGTAGAAGCGTGCAATACCGTGGCGTGCCGCATAATCACGCACGGCTTCTTCGCGGCGCCCCATCACGGCCACCAACGCAGAACCTGGCGCTTTGTAGAAAGCCGGTCCACTCTTCAGTTCAGTGACACTGCCACAGCCGATCATGCCCCAGCGTACGCTGCTCATCTGCTCTCCTCGTGCGTTTTGATCAATCGGGCAGTATCCACATCCCTCCGCTTATGCGCCATCCCTCATGATCAACCTGCGGCAAGTTCAGCGCTTTGGCCACTGGCCAACAGACCTCGCGTCACCCCACCATTCTCTTTCTGCCGTTCGACAAAGGACCTGACGAACGCGGCAGCGGCTGCGTGCGCCACCGGTACGGCCATGGCTTGGCGGATGGTCATGAAGTCGTCCTGCACCAAACGCCTTTGCGCGGTGATCTGGGTTTGCAGGAAGTCCCGCACCCCTGCCGCCGCATCCAGGCCTTGTTCGATAAACCAATCCACCGCTGCGGCCGAGGTCGGCGCGCGTACCAATTCGGCATGCTCGACCGTTCGGCTCAAGTACAGATCGTAGGCCGCGCCCTGGCCGACGGCGATGCGTCGGCCCGGCGCATCCAGTTGTGCGACGTGCGTAAAAGGTGAGTCCGCTGCCACCAGATACGTGCCCTTGATCGCCACATACGGCGCGCTGAAGGCGATTTCCTTTTCACGCACCGGCTCGATAGCCAGGAACGCCACGCGCCAGACGTCCTCGGCCAAGGCCGCGAATACCTTACCCGCCGCCTCAAACGTGATGAGCTCCAATTCGACACCCAGCTCTGCAGCCAGCGCCTTGGCCAGCGCCACGGAAACACCCTGGGGCTCTGCGTTCGTACCACGTTGCGCCAGCACCGGGTTGCCGAAGTTGATGGCGGCGCGCAGCACGCCATCGGGGGCCAATTGTTGCAGTACGCGGGTGTCAATCATCAAGCGCTCCTTGGCGGGTCCGTTGCACGGTCTTGCGGATCACAAACGGCAGCACGCCGCCGTGCACAAGGTAACCAAGCTCTTGCAGCGAGTCGAGGCGCAACACCAGACTGCATTGGGTGAGACCACCGTCGACGCGATCGATCTGCAGCGTAATCGGGTTTGCGCCCACCTGCAGGTTATCCAGGCCGAGGAAAGTCAGGCGCTCGCTGCCGTCGAGTGCCAAGTCCTGCACGGTTCTCCCATCGTTGAATACCAGCGGCAACACCCCCATGCCGATCAGGTTGCTGCGATGAATGCGCTCGATGCTGCGCGCCACCACCGCGTTGATCCCCAGCAGGCTCAACACCTTGGCCGCCCAGTCACGGCTGGAGCCAGCGCCGTAGTTGATCCCGGCAAACAACACCGTGGGCGTGCCGACGTAGCTCTGCGCGGCCAGGTACAACGGCTGATACTCCGTGTGGTCGGCGTTCCACGCCCACACGCCTTGGCGCCGCGCTTGCGTTGGGTCCAACAGGTTGTTCAGGCGCGGGTTGGTAAAGGCGCCACGCACCATCACCTCGTGGTTGCTGCGCCGGGTCGAGTACTGGTTGAAATCCGCCTCGGCTTCGCCCCTTTCACGCAGCCAGGCACCGGCCAGGCTCTGCGCCGGGATGGTGCCCGCCGGGGAGATATGGTCGGTGGTGACGTTGTCGCCCAGCACCACCAAGGCCTTGGCGTTACGTACCGAAAGACGCGGCGCCGGCAACGGCTGGACGTCCGCCAGGTACTGCGGGCGGCGTAGATAGGTAGAGCCGGGATGCCAGGCAAACTGCACGCTGCCTTCGGCCTCCAGCGCCTGCCAGTGATGCGTGCCTTGCCAGAGCAGTTCACTGCGTTGCTGGAACAGCGCCGGGCGCACGACTTCGGCGACTTGCGCGGACACTTCGGCATCGCTGGGCATCAGCTCATGCAGGTACACCGGCCGGCCCTGGGCATCCAGCGCCAGCGGTTGACTGGACAGGTCGATGTCGATGCTCCCGGCAATCGCATAGGCCACGCACAGCGCGGGCGATGCCAGATAACCGGCCGGGACTTTGGGGTTGACCCGTCCCTCGAAATTGCGATTGCCCGACAGCACCACCACGCCCTTTAGCCCCTGCTCGGCGAAGGCCTCCACATGCGCTTCGAGGCTGCCGGAGTTACCAATACAAGTCATGCAACCAAAGCCCGCCAAGTCAAAACCCAGCGCGGCAAAATCCTCCAGCAAGCCTGCCGCTTCCAAGTAGTCCGCCACTACCCGCGAGCCCGGCGACAGCGAGGTCTTCACCCACGGCCTGCGCCCCACGCCACGTGCCCGCGCATTGCGCGCCAGCAACCCGGCCTGGATCATCTGCGCCGGGTTGGCGGTGTTGGTGCAACTGGTGATTGCTGACATCACCACCGCACCATGGGTCAGCGGCGCATCAAACGATGGTGCGAAAAACTGCTGACCGGCCTCGCCCTTCACGTGCTGGTGAAACGAGGCACCGGCCGCCGCCAGCGACTGACGCTGATGGGGCTGATGCGGCCCGGCCACGCTCGGTTCCACCTGCGCCAGGTCCAGTTCGATCAATTCATCGAACTGCGGCTCGGGCTCCCCTTCCTGGCGCCACAACGACTGCGCCGCCATATAGGCCGTGACCTTGGCCAACAACGGCTTCGGCCGCGCGCTCAACTCAAGGTAAGACAAGGTCTCGTCGTCAAACGGGAAAAACACCACCGTCGCGCCATACTCCGGCGCCATGTTCGCCACCGTGCCTCGCGCCGCCCAACTCAAGGACGCCAACCCCGGCCCCGTGAACTCGACAAACTTGCCGACCATGCTGCGCCGACGCAGCGACTCGGTCACGGTCAGCGCCAAGTCCGTCGCCGTTACGCCGGGACGCAAGGCATTGCTCACGCGAATCCCCACCACCTGCGGGAACGGAATCGGCACCGGCTCGCCCAGCATCGCCGCCTGCCCTTCCAACCCACCCACACCCCAGCCCAACACTCCGATGGCATTGATCATCGGCGTGTGGCTGTCGGTGGCGACCATGCAGTCCGGGTGCAGCAGCACGCCGCCGTCGGACGCAGTGCTCTCCCAAACGACCTGTGCGACGGACTCCATGTTCATCTGGTGGATGATCCCCGTGCCCGGCGGAATCACGTTGAAGTTGTCCAGACTGGCCTGGGCCCACTTGATAAAACGGTAGCGCTCGCTGTTGCGGCGAAAGTCGATGTCCAGGTTGGCCTCTACCGCACCCGCTTCGGCGTAGTGCTCGACAATCACCGAATGATCGATGGTCAGCACCGCCGGAATAGCCGGGTTCACCGCCATAGGGTCACCGCCGAGTTCCGCCACCACATCGCGCATCCCGGCAAAGTCCGCCAGGGCCGGCAGGCACGTGGTGTCGTGGAACATCAGGCGGTTGGGCTGGAATGGCACCTCGCAATCAGGCCCGTGTCCGGTGGCGCGCGAAAGCACGGCAGGCAATGAGGCCGGGGCACAACGGGCGATGTTTTCCAGCAGGATGCGCAGCGAATACGGCAGCCGGTGCAATTGCGCTGGCGTCAGCAGCTTATGCAGGTCGATATAGGCGTAACGTTGCCCGTCGATGTGCAAATGGTTGAGAAAGTCGCTCATAGCTGCGCAAAGACCCGTTCGATACGGACCAGGCCCCACTCCAGTTCGTCGCGGGTGATGGACAACGGCGGCGCGATGCGCAGCACGTTTTCGTGGGTTTCCTTGGTCAGCAAACCTTCGGCGAGCAGGGCTTCGCAGATGGGACGTGCGTCGCGGTCCAGCTCCACGCCGACCCACAGCCCACGCCCGCGAATCTCCTGGATCGCAGGGGAGTTCATCGCCTTGAGACGTTCCACCAGGTAATGGCCGAGCTGCGCGCTGTTGTCGATCAAACCTTCGTCCTCGAGCACGTTCAGGGCTTCCAGGCCGATGGCGGCGGCCAGCGGATTGCCACCAAAGGTCGAGCCGTGGCTGCCGGCATCGAACAAGTCCATGATCGAGTGATCCGCCAAAAACGCCGACACCGGCATGATCCCGCCGCCCAGCGCTTTACCGAGGATCAGCGCATCCGGGCGAATGCCTTCATGCTGGAAGGCAAACCACTTGCCGGTACGGCCCAGGCCCGACTGGATCTCATCGAGGATCAGCAAGGTATTGGTCGCGTCACACAGTTTTCGCAGCTCGCGCAGAAACCCGGCCGGTGGCACGCGAATACCGGCTTCGCCTTGGATGGGTTCGATCAATACCGCGCAAGTGTCGGCGGTGATCGCCTGGCGGAAACTCTCGATATCGCCAAAGCGTGCCTCGGTGAAACCGTTGCAGAACGGACCGAAGTCGGCCTTGTAGTCCGGTTCGGACGAGAAGCCGACGATGGTCGAGGTGCGCCCGTGAAAGTTGTTGTCGGCGACCACGATCTTCGCCTGGTTTGCAGCGATGCCCTTGACCCGATAACCCCAGCGGCGCGCCGCCTTGATCGCGGTTTCCACCGCTTCGGCACCACTGTTCATCGGCAGCGCGGAATCGAAGCCGCTGAGGCGGCACAGCGCCTTGAGGAAATTGCCCAGCGGCTCACTGTAGAACGCGCGCGACACCACGCTGATCTTGTCGATCTGCGCCACGGCGGCGGCGCGGATGCGCGGGTGCACATGGCCGTGGCTGACGGCGGAATAGGCCGACATCATGTCCAGATAGCGCTTGCCGTCATCGCCAATGGCCCAGACGCCCTCGCCCTTGACGATGACCACCGGCAGTGGCGAATAGTTATGGGCGCAGAATTGGTTTTCGAGGGTGATTGCCGGGTTGGAGTGCATGGAGAGTCCTGCCTAGTAGGTATCTGATCAAGCGCTGAGCAGCTTGCCGCTGCGAATCGGTTTAGCCCCGGAGACGCGACCCAGCGGGTCCCCCGGTTTCACAAACCGCACATCACGGCGCATGTACAGCACACCGGTGTTGTGACTGTTGACCGTGACGGTCTTGCCGCTGTGAGGGTCGACGATATCGAACAGCGCCTGCCCTGCTTCGATCCGGCTGCCCACCGCCGCACGGTGCACCAGCACCCCGGCACTCGGTGCGTAGAACTGCTCGCTGCCCGCCAGCGGCGTGGCTGGGCTGCGCAGCGCTGGTAGCGGGCGTGGCGTGCCTTCGATGGCACCCAGGTGAGTCAGGTAATCGATGATCGCGGTGGCGTCATGGTCCGCCAGCTCGTAAGACACATCACGCTGGCCACGGTGCTCGACCGTCACTGCGATGCTGCTGTCCGGGATCGGGAAACGCGCGCCAAAACGCTCACGCAGGTTGACCCACAGCAGGTACAGCGCTTCGTCGAAGGAATTGGCTTGGGAGTCGGTCGCCAACAAGGTCGCCTCGGCACCGATGTAACGGGCCAGCGGCTCGATGGTCGGCCACACAGCTTCGCCGGTGTAGAGGTGCATTGCGGCTTCGCGGGAGCAATGCAGGTCGAGCACGATGTCGGCATCGTGGGCCAGCAGCATCAGCGTCTGTTGCAGCGACTGGTACTCATCCATCGGCTGAGCGGCGCGCAGGCACTCACCCCAGGCCTGGCGGATCAGCGCGCGGTTGGCGTCGATGTCCTGGCCGAGCCGGAACTCGATTTTTTCGGCGATGGCCTGATAAGGCACCGGGAATCCACGGTTGTAGTTGCGCCCGCTGCCCAGTTCAAAACGGCCACTGGGCGCGCCCAGGATGTATTGGCCCAGGCCGGCCGGGTTGGCGACCGCCACCAGCACGATCTGCGCGTTCAGGCGGCCGGCATTTTCCAACACTGCGAGTTGCCGGCGCAGATGCGCTGCCACCAACATCGCCGGGGTTTCATCGGCATGCAATGCCGCCTGGATGTAGATTTTCCGACCTGCACCCACAGCACCGTAATGCTCACTCTCCACGTGCCTGTGGGTACCTTGTGTCGCTTGCAGCAAGGGGTGTTGATTAAGTTTCATAACGCAGAAGTCTCGATATTCGAGTGACGGAACTTGAGAAAATACTAACGAGACCGGGTGATCGCCTGTAAGGGCGGCCGGGGCTATCTTGATCTGCAAAACCGATCAGCCCAGGCCGCCCCACCTGTGGTTACCAGAGCGCCAGGGTGTAGCCCAGCAGCACGCGGTTTTCGTTGACGTCGTTGTAGAAGTTGCCCTTGGCCAGGGCGTTGCGCCAGCGCATCGACACGCCCTTGAACGGGCCGGTCTGCACCACGTAGCTGATGTCCAGGTCGCGCTCCCATTCACGGCCTTCGCCGTTGAAGCCGATCACTTCAGCCGAATCACCCTTGGCGTATTTGATGCCGAACAACAGGCCCGGCAGGCCAAGGTCGGCAAAGTTGTAGTCGTAGCGCGCATGCCAGGCGCGTTCCTTGGTCTGGGTGAAGTTGGTGAACTGGTATTCGGTGAACAGGTAGCTGATGGAGCCATCGAGGTAGGTGAACGGCGTGGTGCCGTACTGCTGCTGGAAGCCGCCGCCGATGCTGTGACCGCCGTACTGGTAGGTCAGGCGTGTACTCAAGGCGCGGTTATCAACGTTACCGGCCAGGCCCGCACCGTCCTTGTCGGCCTTGAAGTAGCGCACGTCGGTCTTCAGGTTGCCCGGCCCCAGGCCAAAGCTGTTCTTGAAGCCGCCATATTGCTGGTGGTAGATGCTGTCCAGCTCGGCATAGTGGTAGCTGAGCAAGGTGTTGGGCGTCAGCGAGTAATCACCGCCGGCAAAACGGAACTGGTCGCTCAGGGCCGTGCTTTTGTAGACCTTGCTGATGGTGGTCAGCTTCATGTCTTCGTAGTTGGTGGAGTCGCGGTCCTTGGCCTGGTCCAGTTGGCCGAGGCTGATCTTGAGGTTGCTGATGTCGTTGGATACCAGTTGCGTACCGCTGAAGGATTGCGGAAACAGGCGGCTGGTGTTGGGTTGCAGGGTCGGCAGGTCCGGCACCAGGTAACCCACGCGCAGCTCGCTCTTGGCCAAGCGGGCCTTGGCGGTGACGCCCAGTTTGGAATAGCTGTCGGAAGCCCGCTTGTCACTGTCACGCTGCAGCAAGCCGGTGCCGGATTTGTCCGGACTGGAGTCGAGTTTCACGCCAAGCATGCCGATGGCATCCAGGCCAAAGCCCACGGTACCGTCGGTAAAGCCCGACTTGATCCCCAGCAAAAAGCCTTGGGCCCATTCGGCACGCACCGATTGGCTGGCCTCTTCACGGTAGTCACGGTTGAAGTAGTAGTTCTTCAATTCCAGCGTGCCGCTGCTGTCCTTGATGAAGTCGGCATGGGCGGCGAACGGGATCATCCCGCTGCTCACGACGCCAACGCCGGTGAAGAGTTGAGTCAGGGATTTTTTCATTTTTTTAGCTCCTGGCAGTGTGGGGTTTGGGGTGTTTTTATTGTTCTTCGGGCATGGCTTCGCCGTTCGCGCAAATCCGGGATTTGCGCGGTGGGCAAAGTCAGTCCTGGGTTACAGCGCTAGCGGTACGGGGCCCTGGCGGATGCGGTAGCCACCGTTTTCAAGCTTCTCCAAGGGGCTGGCAGCGGCCAGCAACTTGCGGGTGTAGGGGTGTTGCGGGCGGTCGAATATTTCATCGCGGGCGCCCATTTCCACCACCCTGCCCTCGCTCATCACCGCCACCCGGTGAGCGATGCGCTCTACCGCCGCCAGGTCGTGGGAGATGAACAAGCAGGCAAAGCCGTATTGCGCCTGCAGGCGTTCGAACAGCTCCAGAATCTGCTTCTGGATGGTCATGTCCAACGCCGAGATCGGCTCGTCGGCAATCACCAATCGAGGATGACGCACCAGTGCGCGGCCAATCGCGACACGCTGGCGCTGGCCACCGGAGAGCTGGTGCGGGAAGCGGTCGACAAACTGCTCGGCCAAACCAATGTCCAGCAAGGTCTTGGTGACCCGTTCACGCTTCTGCTCGGCACTCATGCCGGGCACATGGCGCAACGGTTCGGCGAGGATGTCACCGATTTTCATGCGCGGATCGAGGGACGAGTACGGGTCCTGGAAAATCATCTGGCATTGCAGGCGATGTTCGCGGTTGCCGGACTTGAGAATGTCCACTCCTTCAAACTCGATAGCTCCGGCACAGGCTTTGTTCAGGCCGACAATGGCGCGTCCAAGGGTGGTCTTGCCCGAACCGCTGCCGCCCACCAGCGCCAGGGTCTCCCCCGGTGCAATGGTGAGGTTGGCCGAATGCACCACGCGTTTGAACGCGGTGCGGCCCCACAGGCTGCGCGGGCCAGGATGTTCGATGCACACGTCCTTGACCGTCAGCAGCGGGCCGTCGGCCTGGGGCAAGTCCGCCAGTACCCCGCGACGCGGCAATGCTTCCAGCAACTGCCGGGTGTAGTCGGCCTTGGGCGCCAGCAGGATCTGTTCGATGGTGCCCTGCTCCACTGCGCGGCCTTCACGCATCACCACCACCTTATGGGCGTAGCGCGCCACCAGGGACAGGTCATGGCTGATGAACAGAATCGCCGTGCCCTGCTCGCGAGTGAGGTCGAGCATCAGCTTCAACACGTCCAGCTGGGCCAGGCAATCCAGCGCGGTGGTGGGTTCGTCGGCAATCAGCAGCGCCGGGCGCAGCAGCATCACCGAGGCAAGCATGATGCGCTGGCGCATGCCACCGGAGAACTCGTGGGGGAACGCGCTCAGGCAGCGTTCGGCGTCCTTGATGCCGATATGGCCGAGCATCTCCAGGCTGCGTTCGCGGATCTGCGCTTCCGTCAGTTTGGTGTGCAGGCGCAGGCCCTCGGCCATTTGCTCGCCGATGCTCATGGACGGATTCAGCGACACCATGGGTTCCTGGAACACCATGCCGATCTTGGCCCCGCGCAGCTCGCGCAGTTGCTCGGGCTTGAGGCTGTTGAGGTCATGGCCCTGGAAGCGCACCTGGCCGCCGCAGTGTTCCAGCGGTGGCGGCAACAGGCCGATGGCGGCGCGGGCGGCCATGGTCTTGCCGCTGCCGGACTCGCCCACCAAGGCGACGATTTCGCCGGGAGCGATGGTGAAGCTCAGATCATTGACCGCCAGCGGGCCGTCGGCGCCGATGCGGATCTTCAGGTGATCGACTGCCAGTAATACGTCAGTCATGCTCATTTACTCATCCGTGGATCAAGGCGGTCACGCAAGGCGTCGCCGCACAGATTGAACGCCAGCAACGCCATGGCGATGCAGACACCGGGAAACAACCCCAGCCAACTGGCCGTGGCGATGTACGGCCGACTGGCCGCGAGCATGTTGCCCCAGGTCGCCGCCGGTGGCGGTACGCCCAGGCCGAGGAAACTCAACGAACTCTCGGCAAGGATCGCCCAGCCGAACATGCTGGTGGCCAGCACGCACACCGGCGCGACGCAGTTCGGCGCGATGTGACGCAGCATGGTGTACAGCTCGGAATTGCCAATCACCCGCGAGGCTTCGACGAACTCCTTCTCCCGCAGCGACAGCACGGTGCCGCGCACCACCCGCACCACCGACGGCGTATAGGCCAGGCTCAGGGCAAAGACGATGCCATACAGGCTCGGGCCGATGATCGCCATTAGGCCCAGGGCCAACAGGATGCCGGGGAACGCCAGCAACGCGTCATTGACCATCATCAGGCCACGGTCGACCCAGCCGCGCAGGAAACCGGCGAGCAAGCCGAGGAAGGTTCCGGCGATGATCGCCATGCTCACCGTCAGCACACTCACCCACAGGCTGGTGTGCGCGCCGATCATCAGGCGGCTCAACACATCGCGGCCGTATTCATCAGTGCCCAACCAGTGCGCGGCGGTCGGCGCCTGCAAACGTGCCAGCAGGTTCAGCGCCAGCGGGTCATGGGGCGTCCACACCAGGCCGAGCGCGGCCATGATCAACAGCAAGCTCAACAGGAACGCACCGATCAGCGCGTTCAACGGCGGCACGCGCCAGGCCCTGGGGGCACGCACCGGTGCGGGCAATAGCACCTCGGGTGCAACAGGCAGTGGCTTATTCATAACTTAACCCTGGGGTCGAAGAGCGGGTACAGCAGGTCCACCAACAGGTTGACCAGCACATAGACAAAGGTCACCAGCAGCAGGCAGCCTTGCAGCACCGGGTAGTCCCGGGCATAGATGGCGTCGACCATCAGGCGGCCGATACCCGGCAGGGTGAACACGGTTTCCAACACGGCGATGCCGCTGAGCAGGTTGCCAAGGATCAGGCCGATCAGGGTCAAGGTCGGTGCAAACGAGTTGCGCAACGCATGGCGCCACAACACCGCCCGCTCCGACAGGCCCTTGGCGCGGGCATGGGTGATGTACTCCAGGCGCAGCACTTCGATGGCACTGGCCCGCGCCATCCGCGTGATCGCACCCAGTTCAACCAAGGTCAGGGTGACAATCGGCAGCACGATAAAACTCAAGGCCTGCCACGGCGATTGGCCGAACGACACATAACCCACCACCGGCAACCAGCCGAGCTTGATGCCGAAGGCATACAGCAACAGCAAGCCAAGCCAGAAACTGGGGATCGACAGCAACAGCGTCGCCGTCGACACCACGCCGAAGTCCAGCGCACTGTCCTGCTTCCACGCCGACAGCAAGCCCGCCGGCACCGCAATCAAGGCCGCCAACAACACCGACACCAAAACAATCCCGGCACTCATCTGGAACCGATCCAGGATCAGCGGCAACACCGCCTCATTGGTGGTGATCGAATGCCCAAGGTCACCGCTGAGCACCGCCTTGAGCCAGATCACAAACTGCACCGGCAGCGGCTGGTCCAGCCCCAGGGACGCACGCGCCACCTCCAGGCTGTGGGCGTCGGCCATGTCGCCGAGCATCAGCAGGGCCGGGTCACCGGGCACCAGGCGAATGATCGCGAACACCATCAGCGAGATCAGCAGCAAGGTCGGCACCGACATCGCCAGGCGTTGGGAGATAAAACGGAACATCCTCAATTACTCCCGGCGGCGGGGACGCTGACGGTCCACAAGCGCGGCTTGGACACCGGCCAGGTGCGCAGGCCCGTGACGTAGTCACGGCTGGCGGCAATCGCGTTGCCGTTGTACATCGGGATCATCGGCACGTCCTTGATCATCTGCTGGTGCAGTTGATCGAACAGCGCCTGGCGCTTGCTGATGTCACCTTCGCGTTGCGCTTCACGCAGCCACTCGCGGGCCTGGGGGTTGTCCCAGACCTTGCGTGACTCCTTGTCCTTGTCGCCGGTCATCGAGTCGAAACTCAAGGCCGGGTCGAGGCGCTCGGAGTACGGAAACGCCATCATCTGGTAGTTGCCGCTCTGGTAGCGCTCCAACTGCGTGCCCCACTCCAGGGTTTCCAGCTCCAGGTTGATGCCGCTGGCCTTGGCCATGGCCTGCACGAACACGCCCATGTCGAAGATCGCCGCGTAGCGCTTGTTGACGATCAGCTTGATCGGCTCGCCCTTGTAGCCAGCTTCGCGTAGCAGTTGCGCAGTCTTGGCCGGGTCGAAGGTGAAGCCCTGGTCTTCGACTGCAGTGTGGTAATGGCTGCCGCTGGCGACCATCGAGTTGTTGGCCTTGGAGCGACCGCCGGTGAGCGCCTCGACGATTTGCGCCGAATCCAGGGCATGGGCGATGGCCTGGCGCAAACGCACATCTTTAAGCAGCGGGTCGCGGGTCTGGAACAGCAAGGCATTGACCGACATGGTGCCGCTGGAAGTCACGCGCACACCGGAATGGGCGGCCAGCTCTGTGGCGTCCAGCGGGGTGACATCAATCAGTAGGTCGACGTTTTTCGACAACAGCGCGGCTTTGGCGGCGGCCGGGTCCGGGATTACCAGCAGGCGCACGCGGTCCAGGCGGGTGGATTTGTTGCCGGTGTAGCCATCGGGCTCTTTTTCGTCGCGCGGAGTGAAGTTGGGGTTGCGCAGCAGCTCGACGTATTGGCCGGGCTTCCACTCACCCAGCTGGAATGGGCCAGTGCCGACTGGGGCTCTCCAGCTGCCGTCGGCGCTAAGCGAATCGGCGGACAGGATGCCGCTGCCGCCACATTCAGGCAGCGCAGTGCTGGTCAGGAACAGGCCGTTGGGCTTGTCGAGGGTGAACACCACGGTAAGGGGATCCGGGGCGCTCATGTCGACGATCTTGGCGCCGCCATGCCCATCGAATTCCGGGGCGCAGCGCCATTGGGTCTTGGGATCGAGGAAGCGCTTCCAGGTCCACAGCACGTCAGCAGACGTCAACGCCTTGCCATTCTGGAACTTCACCCCGTCGCGCAGGTGAAAGGTGTAGCGCAAGCCGTCGTCGGACACCTGCACGTCCTTGGCCAGCAGCGGGCCAACGGTGGCATCTTCGCGGAAGGCTACCAGCCCCTCGGTGATGTGCATGATCACGGCGTCGGAGTTGGTGTCACGGTTCACACCCGGATCGGTGCTGCGGATGTCAGCGTTGAGCGCGACCTTCAATACACTTTCAGCGTGGGCAGTGCCCACCAGCGCCGCAGACAAGGCGCCTGCCAGGATAAGAGTCTTGTTCATGGATAACTGCACCTTAAATGTTCCTTACGCATGGGGTTCGGACGCTGGCAGGACCCAAAAAGAGGCACGGCCGAACACCTGGAGAGTTGTTGTTGTTTTAGTCGCCTTCACGGTTGGCGAATGTTCCTGGACCGATCTTATTCTTCACGCAGCAAGCTTGAGAAGAACGCTCCAAGTGATCAGGCTCGGCTTTTCCGATCACCTGCCCAGCCTGTCCTGACTTGCCTCCAGCCTACCGAAAAATCAGGGCCTGGAGCCGTTTGCATGCGTTCAAAAATAATGAACCTGATCGGCCAAACCGATCTGTGCGCACCTATAGCCATCAGATAAGCTGGCGGGCATTCAATGGTTTAAATGCTGAAACCTGAGGCAGTCCTTCATGACTCTCACCCATCTTCGTGCGTTCTGTGCCGTGGTCGAAAAAGGCAGCTTTCGCTCTGCCGCACGCCAATTGGACGTGGCGCAAAGCACCCTGACCCAGTCAATCCAGACCCTGGAAAAAGAACTCGGTGTGGTGCTGCTGCAACGCTCGAACCAAGGCATCAACCTGACCTCGGCCGGTGAAGTGTTCCTGGTACGCGCCCGCTCCATCACCCTCGACTGCGAACGCGCCCTGCTCGACCTGCAACCGTGGAAAGGCGAGCCCGAAGGCCATATCGACCTGGGCGTGACCTCCGAACCCCTGGCCGAACTGCTGGTGCCGGTGCTGAGCAACTTCACCCAGCGCTTCCCGCGCATCCAAGTGCATGTGGCTAGCGGCACCACCAAGGGCCTGGTGGAAAAAGTCCGTGATGGACGCCTGGATTTCGTGCTGTGCCCGTTGGCGCCGAACGTCACCGATATCGACCTGTCCATCGACCGTCTCTACAGCTCCAGCGCGGGCATCATTGCGCGTAAAGGCCACCCGCTGGCCCAGGCCAAGTCGGTGCAGGAACTGGTGGACTGCCAATGGATCAGCGTGCGCTCCACCGGCGTAATCGGCGGCGCGGAAAACCGCCTGGTCCAGCTGTTCCGCACCCAGGGCCTGGCGCCGCCGAAGATCGCCATCACCACCGACTCGCTGCTGGAAACCCTGCACATCGTCTCGGAAACCGACTACCTGACCATCGAGCCGCGCATGCTGCCGGGGATGAAGCTGTTCTCCAGCGCACTGACTACCATCGCCATCGAAGAACCTCTCGCGCCCCGCGATGTGTGCCTGATCAGCCGCCGTTCCGCGCCTCTCACCGGGGTCAGCCAGGAACTCACCAGCATGCTGATTTCCTATTCCCGGCTGGTGCACCGCAGCCGTTGATCCACCCTTTTGCCGAGCGTTTCCATGCCCCTGACCTCCTACGATGGTTTACCCCGCGCCAGCGCCAGCAGTGTTGGCGTTGACCCCGACCGCCTGATCGCGTTTCTCGACGAGGTCAAGGCCGCCGGCCTCGACCTGCACGGCTTCATGTTGCACCGCCACGGCCACGTCGTTGCCGAAGGCTGGACCTGGCCGGTGGACCCCAATGAGCCACGCGTGCTGCACTCCATGGCCAAGAGCTTCACCGGTTGCGCCATCGGCCTGGCCATCGAAGAAGGCTTGCTCAAGCTGGATGATCGCCTGGCCACCTACTTCCCCGACGAAGTGCCCGCCGACGCAGACCCACACCTGGCCGACATGACCGTCGAACACCTGCTGACCATGCGCACCGGCCACGCCAGCAACACCTCCGGCTCCGTGTGGCGCGGCATCAACACCAGCTGGATCGCTGAGTTCTTCAAGATCCCTTTGGCCTACGCGCCCGGCACCGAATATGTCTACACCAGCGCTGCCAGCTACATGCTTTCGGCGCTGATCAACCGCGTCACCGGGCAAACCTTGCACGACTACCTCAAGCCGCGCCTGTTCATCCCCCTGGATATTCACAACGAAACCTGGGACATCGGCCCCGACGGCGTGAACCCTGGCGGCAATGGCCTCACCGCCCCCGTGTCGGCGGCGCTGAAACTGGCAATGCTGCACGCCCAGGACGGCCTGTGGAATGGGCAGCAAATACTGCCGGCCGCCTGGGTCCGCGCCGCCACCCAACCCCAAGGCGGTCCGGACAGCCGTTACGGCTACCACTGGATGATGAAACCGCGCCCGGCGTTCAGTGCGTTGGGCGTGTTTGTGCAGATGGCAGCGGTGTACCGCGAGCACAACGCAACCTTGGTACTGGTGGGGGGGATGAAGAACTCGGCGGAAATCGTGCCGTCTATCGAGCGGCATTTTCCGGCGGTATTGGGTGAGGATCGCAGCGTGAAGCCCGAGGCGGATGCAAGATTGGAGCAGCGGTTAGCGAGTATGGCTGAGCGGCCTTCGCTGATCTCGGACTGCAAGGCGCCGGAGGATTCAAAGCGCGCATTTGCCGTGGCCGAGAACAGCCTGGGTGTAAGCCAGCTGTCGTTCGAATTTTCAGGCGATGTCTTGACCTTCGAACTGACCGACGACCAGGAGACCCATCGCGTACAGGTCGGCATTAACCATTGGCTCAACGGGCTCACCAGCATGCCCGGCCGTGCGTTGCACCATGGGTATGAATTCAACAACGCACAGATCGTGGCAGGTGCGCGTTGGTTGGATGAGACCACGTTGGAAATGACCTGGATCTATCCGCAGACGGCGTTTCGGGATCGGGTGGTGTGTGAATTCAAGGAGGGTGGCGTGAGCTTCGCTCGTACGGTGAATGTGAACAGTGCGGGGCGGGAGCAGGAAGTGTTGGTGGGTAAATCGCTCTAAGCGATCCCTCCCCCTTGTGGTGAGGGAGCTTGCTCCCGTTGGGCTGCGAAGCGGCCCCAATGAAGCTATCAAGTTCCTTCAGGCAGAATGAGGTGGCTGGATTTGGGGCTGCTGCGCAGCCCAGCGCGGGACAAGCCCGCTCACCACATGAAAGCGTTAGAGCGCTTCCTAACCGTAGCACCGAGGCGTCTGCATCGCAGCGATGCGGCGACCTTGCCAGTTAAAAACTGTTACCTATGTGCGTGAACTGATTTGTAACCCATGTGGGTGAGTCATACCGGCATGAGCCTTTGGGTTACTTTTGGGCTCTTTTTGTATGGACCGGACACATGGTGGACGGGTGTACGGGGACATGGTGGACACTTTTCGGCGAGCCAACTTCGCCGGAAAGCCATCATGCCCTGGAACACGAGAGACACCATGAGCCTGAAAGAAGAGTTCATTGCCTTTGCACGGCAACCCGGTAGTAATAAACGAGAGCTATGCCGACGATTCGGCATCAGTCCGCAAACGGCCTACAAGTGGCTCAAACGCTACGAAGCGCACGGTCAGCCAGGGCTGCAAGAGAGGTCTCGCAAACCGGCCACCAGTCCCAAACTGACCACCGCAGCTCTGGAAGCGCAGGTCATAGCACTTAGGCAAGACCATCCAGCATGGGGTGGACGCACAATCAGCAGCCTCTTGAACAAGCAGATCGCTCCCAGCACCGTCACCAATGTCCTGCACCGGCACGGTCTGATTCAGCCTTCTCAGAAGGAACAAGAGGCAAAGCTGAGATTTGAGCACGATGCGCCTAACGATCTTTGGCAGATGGATTTCAAAGGGCATTTTCCTACGCAAGAAGGCCGATGCCATCCGCTGACCATGCTGGACGACCATTCACGATTCAATTTGGCAATTCAGGCCTGTGACAACGAGCGTGGAGCTACGGTGAAGGAGAAGATGATCGAGGTATTCCAACGCTTCGGATTACCGGCTCGCATCAACGTTGATAACGGCCCGCCATGGGGCTCGCCACGCAACCCTGGTGAAATCACAGAGCTAAGTATCTGGTTGATTCGCCTAGGAATTCGGATCAGCTTCAGCCGTCCATACCATCCTCAAACAAATGGAAAAATCGAACGTTTCCACCGCTCACTCAAGGCCGAAGGATCGTGTCCCGGGAAGTGGTGTAACTGAACCAGCCGAAGGCGCCCTGCGGGCGAAAGAGGATGGTCATCGTGGTTCTTGGCTAACGTTGAGTTTGCGAAGACCAAACACTCACCAGAGAAACCACGATGACCAAGCCCACTATCGCATTGACCGAGTTGGTTGAGAAAGGGGCAGACGCTGATCTGCTCAAGCAAATGATCCAGTTCGTTGCCCAGCGCATGATGGAGTTCGATGTCGAAGGCCTGTGCGGCGCGGGCTTCGATGTCAAAAGCCCAGACCGGACAAATAGCCGTAATGGCTACCGTGATCGCCTTTGGCAAACCCGCGCCGGCGACGTTGACCTGAAGATCCCGAAGCTGCGCCAAGGCAGCTACTTTCCTGGCTTCCTCGAACCCCGACGTACCGCCGAGAAGGCCATGGCGGCGGTGATCCAGGAAGCCTACATCCAAGGCGTTTCAACGCGTTCGGTGGACGAGCTGGTCAAGGCCATGGGCATGACCGGTATCTCCAAAAGCCAGGTTTCACGGCTAGCGGGTGAGATCGATGAGCGCGTTCACGCTTTCCTTGATCGCCCGCTTGAAGGCGACTGGCCCTATCTCTGGATCGATGCCACCTACGTCAAGGTGCGGGAGGCCGGGCGCATCGTCTCGGTCGCCGTAATAATCGCCGTGGCCGTGAACACCGACGGTGGCCGCGAAGTCCTGGGCATGCGGGTTGGGCCGTCAGAGGCTGAGCCGTTCTGGACAGACTTCCTGCGCAGCCTCATGCGACGTGGCTTGCGGGGCGTGAAGCTTGTCATCTCCGACGCCCACGAAGGGCTCAAGGCGGCTGTTTCCAAGGTATTCAACGCGACCTGGCAGCGCTGCCGTGTGCATTTCATGCGCAATGCCATGGCCCACGTCGGCAAAGGTCAGCGCACGATGGTGGCGGCGTTGTTACGCACGGTCTTTGCCCAGGACAGTCGCACCGAATGCCATCAACAATGGCGCTTGGTCGCTGATCAACTGCGCGAAAAGTACCCCAAGATCGCAACGCTCATGGACGGCTGCGAGGATGAAGTTCTGGCGCACATGGCGTTTCCCAAGGCGCACCGGCAGCAGTTACACAGCACCAACCCGCTTGAACGGCTCAACGCTGAAATCAAACGCCGCACCGATGTCGTGGGGATTTTCCCCAACGATCCGGCCATCACACGGCTGGTAGGCGCGATGCTGCTGGAGCAGAACGACGAGTGGTGCCTGCAAAGACGTTACATGCAGTTGGAGGCCTTCGAAGCGGTCAGCGATAATCCACAAGCCAAGCTGTCAGCTGTGATCAACTAAACGGCGAACTTAATGGCAAGAGCCATGATGAGTTACACCACTTCCTGGGACACGATCGGCCGAAGTGCTTGAAGGGCGTCATTTTTCCACTACCAAGGAGGCTCAAAAAGCGTTTGATCAATGGCGTGAGATTTATAACCTACAACGTCCTCATCAAGCGTTGGATTACAAGGTACCTATGGACCGGTATCGCTCCAGCCCCTGGATTTATCCGCAGCAGTTATCGGAGTTTGAATACGGTCCGGATGATGTGCTGGCTAAGGCTTATCACAGTCGATTTCGCTTTCAGAAACGCTATTTCAGCATTGCCAAGGGTTTGGCTGGGCTTCATATCGCGATACGGCCTAACCCTGAAAGTGATGGCCTTTTTGATGTCTACTTCTGTCATCACTTCCTACGAACGATCGACGTGAGCAAACCTGACTATGGTTCATAATGTGTCAACCATGTCCCCGCACATGTGTCCACCATGTATCCGGTCCATACAGGCTCTTTTCAAAAGTGACCCGCCGTAAGGGCGGAACCAATATCAGCCGTTATCGCAGCAATGGATATTCACTCAAGACCGAGGCTTAACCCCACCCGCCTGCCCCCGCAAATACAACGCCTCCACCAGCTTCTGTCGCTCCTCCCGAGGCAACGTACCGGCAAACTGCGCCAAGGTCGAATCCACCAACGCCCGCAGCGCCATATCCGCCTCCCGCGCCTTGGCCAACTCCGCCACCAACACATCCCGATCCAAGGTCGGCGCCTCCAGCTGCTTGATCACCCCCAACCGCGCCTCCCGCCCCGCCATCACCAGCGGCTGGCTGTCGGCACGGTTATGGCGCAACAACTGACGCAACTCCCGCCGCCGCTCCGGCGGCAACTTGACCATCGCCTGGCGCAACCCATGCTGATTGACCACCGCCTCCACAGGCTTGGCGCTCGCCATCCAGTGGTAAAGCCCCCCGCCTACCCCGCCAATCAAAAACACATTGAGCAACACCGAGACCAGCAACCACGGTTTAAGAGATTGGGCGCTCATTGCTCGGTTTCCTCAGCGTTGACGGTAAAGATGACTTGCGCATCGCCCTGGTCAAACACGCTGGGCAACACCTCGGCAGACACCATCGGCAGCGGCACGCTCATGGACGCCACCAGCATGCCGGTGACAACACCGGCAATGCCCACCCCCACCAGCCCCGCCGGTGACAGCCAGCCGGCATAACGCGACCAGAACGACCTACGGCGCGGCGCCGACTCACGGATCTGTCGGGTCAGCGCCAGGTCGATAAATGCCAGTTGATGACTGTCCAGCTGGGCGTCGAGCCAACCGGCCTGATCCAACGCTTCACGGGCACTGGGATTGCCGCTATCGAGCAACGCCTTAGCCGCCCCGCGCTCAGCCAGCGGCCAACGCTGCAGGTCGGCGCCATAGGCGTCAGCCAGATAAGCAAATCGTTCGGGTGTCATGATGTTCCCCTTCCTGGGCGGGCAAGCCCGGGTGTATCGGCAAGTTGGCGGCGCAACTGGCGTCGGGCCCGCGACAGCAGGCTCTCCAGTGCCTCGACGCTGATATTCATCAGGGCCGCGGCGTCGATGTTCGACAGCTCCTGGTAGTACTGCAACACAATCGCCTCGCGCTGGCGCTCGGGCAAAGCGGCCAGTGCGGCGGCCATGCGCGCGCTGCGCTCGGTGCTTTCCAATTGTTCATCCAGAGGCGGTGCGCTGTCTGCCAGCTCCAGCGCCGCCTCCTCGTTCAAAGGCCGCTCCTTGCGCCGACGCAAGCGGTCATGGCACAGGTTGAGTGCCACGCGGTGCAGCCACGTGTCGAAACGCGCCTCGCCACTGCGCCAGGTGGATGCCTGGCGCCAGATACGCAGGAAACTTTCCTGGGCCACGTCCTTGGCTTCGTCGGCATCCCCCAGTATCCGGCTGGCGAGAGCCAGCAGACGCGGCAGTTTGCGCGTCACCATTTCGTTGACGGCCGCAGGTTCGTTGTTGCCGATACGTGCCAGCAGTTCAACGTCCGGATCAGTGTCGTTCAATCGGGCAATTCTCGGTCAGCGGATCCAATGCCCTTCGCGCCAGTACCAGTTGGGACCGTGGGCTTCCCAATGGCCGGGCTCCCAACGTGCATTGCGCATCACCGGCTGCCAATGACCCGGCACCCAGCCATAACCGCGTCCTTCCCAGCGCCAGTGGCCTCGGTCCCAGGCGTAACCGGGCCGCTCCACGGGGACCATTTCCACGCGCTCCGGTGGCGGCGCCTGGCGGATGATGATTTCGGTCTGGGCAAACACCGGGGTGCTGACAAACGCGGCAAGGGCCAGCGGAGCAAGCAAGGCAAAGCGCAATGTGGCCAGGGGTCTCATGGCAACTCCTTCAAGCGACGGGCGAAAGTGCCGGTTGCTGATGGGTTGAACGGGGCGTGTCGAAAAATCCGTCGCAGGACGCGCAGATTATTGTCGCAGGCAGTATTGCCCAGGGGAGGAAGGCACTTGATGAAAGGTTTGAAAGCTTCGCGACGGATTTACGCCGGTGGCAACGTTGAAGGATTAACGCTGATCAACCCAAGAGGAAACACCATGTCCCGCCGACTTTACCTGCTGGTTGCCGCACTGCTGATCGCCAGCCTCAGCGGCTGCGTGATCGTGCCGGAACACCGCCATTGCTGCTGGCGCTATTACGGCGCGCTCGATGCGCCGACCCACAGCGTCAACAGCTAACCGACTGCCGCAAACCCCCGGCGCCCGGCCTTGATTTCGGTGCGCAACTCGCCAATCAGGTTTGAGATGGAACGGATGCTGTCCAAACCTTCGGGGGACACACCGGTCAGCAGCAGGTCGACCCGGCCGGACACGGGCTCGAAGATGTTGATGCGCAGCGAGCCGTCGCTATTGAGCGTGCAATCGCACGCCAGCGGCAGGAAACCCGAGGCCATGATGCGGTTGAATTCAACGATTGAAATCATGACAAGTTCCCATCCCTGGGCCTCACGAGGTGTTGTGATTGAGACAGAGTAGATGAGGTTCTACAGGCCATGGAAGCATTAATGCAAAAGTGTTAGCCATGCCTCATTTCGCCCCGAAAACGCCGAATCACTGACGCCAGAAAACCCGCATTTCGACCTCTCGTCTGCTGCTCCGGCGAGGGCTTGACTCGAAGCGTCGATCACCAGACGCTCTTGGCTTTTCGCCATCATCTTGAGCCAAATCACCATGAGCATCGACCCTCCGAGCCAGCCCGACAGCGATGTGTACAAGACCTTGCTGGAGTCGACCAAGGCCATCCCTTGGCGCATCGATTGGCAGAGCATGACCTTCAGTTACATCGGCCCGCAGATCGAGACCTTGCTGGGTTGGACTCCGCAGAGTTGGGTGAGCGTGGACGACTGGGTTGAGCGCATGCACCCGGATGATCGGGAATACGTGGTGAATTTCTGCGTGTCGCAATCGCGCGCCGGGGTGGACCACGAAGCGGACTACCGCGCGCTGACCGTGAACGGCGACTACGTGTGGATTCGCGATGTGGTGCATGTGGTACGCAAGGACGGCGAGGTCGAAGCACTGATCGGGTTCATGTTCGATATCAGCGAACGCAAGAAGACCGAAGAGCACCTGGTGCGTCTGCAAAAACAACTCGAGGAATATTCCTACCAGGATGGCCTGACCGGCATCGCTAACCGGCGCATGTTCGACACCGTACTGGAACGTGAATGGGCCAGCGCCCAGCGCAGCCAGTTGCCGCTGTCGTTGATCATTCTGGATATCGATTTTTTCAAGCAGTACAACGACCACTACGGCCATATCAAGGGCGATGAATGCCTGCGTCAGGTGGCGAACACCCTGTCCCAGGCGGCCAACCGACCACGGGATTTCATCGCGCGTATTGGCGGCGAAGAGTTCGTGTGGTTGTTGCCGGAAACCGATGCCGCGTCCGCCCGGCAGGTGGCGCAGCGTTGCTTGCACCTGATCCGCCAGCAGCACATCGAGCATGGTTTTTCGGCGGTGTCGAACCTGCTGACCCTGAGCCTGGGCGTCGGTACGCGCATCGTGAAACCCGACAGCCCGATGCTGGGGTTTGTCGAGGAGGTCGACAAGTTGTTGTATCAAGCCAAACGCAATGGGCGGATGCGCGCGGAGTTCGCTGACGGTGAAGTGTGACGCGAAAGTCAAATCGCAGGCAAAAAAAATCCCAAGTAGCTGATGGAAACTTGGGATTTAAAAATGCATAAACCGTGGGAGGTGAACGCCCGGCTATAGTAACGATTGTAAAAACCTGTAACAAGATTATTTTAATCCTTTCGTCGGATTAAAAGCGCTGTAAGTCATTCAATAACCACACATTTTTTAAGGTAGCGCAGTATATGAGTGCCACTTTTTGGTGCAACTACTGAGATTATTTCCACTTATAAAAAAGGGTTATTGGATTAACGCGGCGTCACACTTTTGGATATACGCTCATTCAATTGTTTGCAGGCTTCCTGGGTTTCAAGGCTATTGGGCAGTACCGAGCGCCCTACACTTTCCACCTGCCTGCACAGTGCCAGGCGTTCGTTGGCGGCTTCCCGCTCGCGGTCAACCTCGGCGTTGAGCCGCATAAAATAGAACCCCAGCAATACTGCAGCGCAGAGCACGGCGAGCACGAAGTAGCGAAAGCTGTTGGACGGCGGCTCGGGTGGGTTCATGACGTTACTGCGCCCTGCTCTTCTCGTAACGCACATCATCGCCGTCTACTGGACCGACCACGCTCCACCCCAGCCGCTGATAAAACCCGTTGGCACGGATTCCGTCGCGGCCGTCGGTGATCAGGAACAACCGATCATGGTGTTCAAACAGCGCAGCCTCGGCCACCGCCATCAGTTGACGGCCCAGGCCCAGGTTTTCGAAAGTCGGTCGCACGAACATCGCGAATACCTCGCCTCCGGCCAGGTCGACCATGGCAAAGGCGGCAGGCTGGTCATTCACCTCGGCGATCCAAACGCAGGGCGCTGCGCGGATACTGTCGGCCAGCACTTGGGGCGTAATGCCCAGGTCGGCCATCTGCTCGACACTCAAATGGTTTTGCACCACCGAGGTGCGAATGGCGAAGAGCGTATCGACATCGTCCTGCGTCGCCACGCGGATTAGCGTTTGCATACTGGCCTCCCTAGTAGAGGGCGCAATTGTAAGCAAATAGAAACACAGTGAATGTCGTGGATTTGTAAAACGCCTACAGCGCCTCGCCCTGCTGCTGACGACGGAACTGCCCCGGTGCCACGCCATGGGCCTTGCGGAAACACCGGGAAAAATACGCCTCGTCAGTGAAACCGCAGCGGTGCGCGACCACGCCAATCATCTGCGCACTGTTGAGCAACAAGGTGCGCGCCAACTGCATGCGCCGGTCGAGCACCAGTTGCGAGAAGGGTTTGCCGGTTTCCTTGCGCAACAGGTGAGTGAGGTAGTTGGGCGACAGGAACGCCGCCGCCGCTGCGTCCGTGAGGTTGAGGGTCGGTTCATGCAGGTGCTCGCGGATATAGCCCTGCACCCGTGCCAACGCATCCTTGCGCCCGCGCCGCGTGGCATTGTTGGCGGCGAAGGCCTGCAACGGCTCGGCGTATTGTTCGCAGACCAGGCCGACCAGTTGAAACAGATAGCCCTTGAGGCGTTCGCGGGCGCCGAAGGTACGGTGGGCATCGAGTTCGCGCATATGGGCGAGCCAGGTTTTTACCTGCTCGAACGCCGCATCTTCAAGGATGAAGTCCAGCTGTTCCTGAAAGCGAAACGGCGAAAGCTCGGGCGCCTGGCCGATGGGGATGTCTTCCAGGTCTAAGGGGTCGCAGGTCAATTGCGGCAGGAAAAACGCCTGGCTGAAGTTGATCAGCATGAATTCGCCCTCTTCAGGATGGGGAATCACATGCAAGCGATGGGGCAGGATAAACGCCAGGGCTTTGCGCGGAAACGGCCGCACCGCGCCGCCGATATGCTGCACGGTGTCACCGCCGAGGTTGATCTGGATCTGGAAATACTCATGGCGATGAGGGCTGGTCAGCGCCGCCCGCCCGCGTTTGTCGCGGATATAGAAGTCGGGGCGGTCGCTGCGTTGTTGCATGCCGTAAGTGGTGACGCGGGTGCCTGGCATAACGGTCTCTCGGGTGGCCTGGGCACCACTGTAGCCTCAACCCTGGCCGAGGGTGAAACGCAACTCGCCGATGCCGTCGATGCCGGCGGTGACGACATCGCCCGGTTGCAAGGTGCCGACGCCCACCGGGGTGCCGGTAAAGATCAAATCGCCGGCCTTCAGTGCAACGGATTTGGACGCATGGCTGATCACTTCACTGACGGACCAGATCTGGTCGGCCAGGTCGCCCACCTGGCGCTGTTCACCATTCACGTTGAGCCAGATCTTGCCACTGGACGGATGCCCGACCGCGCTCACCGGTTGCAGCGCCGTTGTCGGTGCGGACGCATCGAAAGCCTTGGCCCAATCCCACGGGCGTGAGAGTTTTTTCGCCTGGGCTTGCAGGTCGCGGCGGGTCAGGTCGATGCCGACGCCATACCCCCAGATGTGGGAAAACGCCTGTTCCGGGCTGATGTCGACCCCGCCCTTGCCGATGGCCACCACCAATTCCACTTCGTGGTGCAGGTCGGCGGTCAGCGGCGGATAGGCGACCACGCCTTCGGCCGGCACCACGGCATCCGCCGGTTTCATAAAAAAGAACGGCGGCTCGCGGTCCGGGTCATGCCCCATCTCACGGGCGTGTTCGCTGTAGTTACGGCCCACACAGAACACCCGGCGCAGCGGGAAGCGGGCTTCGCTGCCCTGCACGGCCAGGGATGGGATGGGTGTCGGGGTGAATACATAGTCAGTCATGGCTTGGGCCTCGTCGTTACCTGGCGCCAGTATGGCGAGTGGCGCCGGCGCGAAGTTGGACAGGTCTACGCAGATTTTGCACTGGCCGGTGCTTGAGGCGACCGATCCAACAGGCGATACAACGGCAGGCACGCCGCCTGGATCAACAGCATGCGGATGACCTGCATCGCCGTCACCAATGTCACGGCCAGGCCCAAGGCCTCGGCGGTAAGGCTCATTTCCGGCGCGCTGCCGGGCATCATGCCCAGGGCCAGCGACAGCCACGGCATGCCCAACCCGGCACCCAGCGCCCAGGCCGCCAATGCGCTGGCGATCACCGAACCGGTCAATAGCAGCAGCACTTTGCCCAGCAGGCCCGGCGCGCGCTGGAAGAAACTGCGGTCAAACGCGACACCCAATGCACAGCCAATCAGCAACTGGCCGCTGCCGCTGAGCCAGCCCGGCATGCTCATCGAGAGGTGATTGCAGCCCACGCCCACCGCGCAAATCAGGAACGGCCCGAACGTCCAAGGGTTAGGCAACTTGCACTGCTTGAAGCCCAGGGCCGCCAGCCAGCCCACACCGAGGATGAAGATCAGCCAGGGCCAGACCACCGGCAATGGCGCATGCGCAGCGACGGGGGGCATGCCGAAGGTGGCGACTGCCGGCACCGTCAAAAGAATCAGCAACAATCGGATGCTATGGGCGGCGGCGATAAAACTGGTGTCCGCCTGGCGTTGGCGGCCCAGGTGCACCATCTCGCTGGAATTGGCCGGCATCAAGGCAAAGAATGCGGTGCTGAAAGGCACGCCCCAGCGATGCAGGAGCAGCACCGAACACAGCGCCAGTACCAGCGTCAGCAACACCGCAGTGACGATCAGCCCAAGATGGGCCGCCACCTGCTGCATCACCGGCAGGGTGAAATGACAGCCGATGGCAACCGCCACGATGAGTTGCCCGGCCTGGCGGCCATGGGGAATTTCCGGCACCAGGCTGCCAGCACAACGAGTCAACATCACGGCGACCAGCGAACCGATCACCCAGGGCAACGGCCACCCCGCCCAACTGGCAAGGCTGCCGCCCAACGCGCCGATAATCAGTGTGAAAAGCCAATGGTTGGGCATGGTCGGGTACTCGGCATGGAGAAGAATGCCGACAGGCTATAGACTTGCTGTCATCACAGAAAATATCCATTTGTTAAGCCAGCTATCACACTTTGTTATGCGAGCCATCATGAACCTGAAAGCGCTGGAGTACTGCGTCGAAATCGCTCGCCAAGGCAGCTTCACCAAGGCCGCCCAGGCATTGCACGTGGCACAGCCGGCGCTGAGCATGGCGGTGAGCCGATTGGAGGATGAGCTGGGTGTGGCCCTGTTCAACCGCGCGACGCGGCAGATCAGCGTGACTGCCGAAGGCCGGTTGTTCCTGGCACGCGCCGAGGCGTGCCTAGAAGGCTTGGCCGGTGCCCGCCGTGAATTGCAGGACCTGACCCAACTGCACAGCGGCGAAATCCGCGTGGGCGTGCCGCCCATGTATGGCATCCGCCATATTCCCGAACTGCTGATGCAATTTCGCGCCCGGTACCCCGGCATTGCCATGCATGTGGTGGAAGGCAGCGCCGATGACATCAGCGAACGCCTGGCCACACGGGATATCGATGTGGCGCTATTGGAGTCGCGACGGGTGGATCCGGCGTGGGAGTCGGTGCTGCTCGGCAGTGATGAGATGGTGTTGTGCATGGCCGAAGATCACCCGCTGGCGGGCAACTCGTCCATTGCGGCGCAGCGGCTGCAACACGAACCGATGCTGGTGTTCGATAACACCTTCCTGCAACGCCATCTGCTGGACGCCTTTTGCAGTAACGCCCGAGTGCGTTTCAACATCGCCCTGGAAAGCAACTTCGTGCCGCTGGTGATTACCGCCACGCGCAACGGCATGGGCGTCTCCACCTTGCTGCGGTCGGTGCAGGAGCAAGAGCCAGGGTTGGCCGGCGTTTCATTCGAGCCGGCGCAATTCATGCACTTCAACCTATGCTGGCGCGCCAGCGAATACCTGTCCCAGGCCAATCGGCGGTTCATTGAAACGGCGAAGGTGTATTTCCAGGAGGACGCCAGCTCGCCGCTGTCACGTTAAGCGGTTATTTGCGTGCGACTTTGTAGCGCACGCAATCCTGATAGAAACCCTGGCGGATCGCCTCGGGCTTGAGCCGTGAACGGCTGTCGTAGGTCTGTTCGGTGATGCCCATGGCCATCATGCGCATCCACGACTTGTTGAACTTCATGCTTTGGATCTTCTGCCGCGCCGCGTACAACGACACGCCCGACAGCTTGAGTTCCTGGGCCCTGGCGGCGGTGCCGGCGCCCCAACTGCACATGTACTTGTCACCCTCGCGCAGCTCCCGTGCCTGCACGGCAGCCGCGCCGCCAGCCAGGGAGCAGGCGATCAGCATCATTCCAACAGAGCGCATTTGCATCCTCACCTAACCACCTGAAAATAAAAGCGATTCTGGCGAGGATTTTGTTACAAAGGGGCCATTAAATTGCCTTATTGCGCAAGGTTTCAGCTGGCCGCCGCCGGCGTGGTGCGAAAGGTGATACCGAGGCGGTTGAAGGCGTTCATCAAGGCAATACCATAAGCCAGGTCGGCCAGTTCCTTGGCACTGAACTCGGCGGCGGCCGCTGCGTACTCGGCGTCCGAGACGTCGCTGTGGGTGACCGCTTCCGCGAAGGCCAGGGCGATGCGTTCACGGGCGGTGAACACATCCCGTGCGTCGTGCCACACCGGCACCAGTACCAGCTTGTCCACGGCCAGGCCTTGCTTGAGCAGGTCACGCGAGTGCATGTCGATGCAAAAGGCGCAGCCGTTGATCTGCGAAACGCGCAGGTAAACCAGGTCGATCAGCGTCTTGGGCAGGCCGCTGTTTTGCAGGTAGACATAGACGCCACCGAAAGCCTTGTAGCCTTCCGGGGATGCTTGGGTGTAATCGAGGCGAGTGGTCATGATAAATCCTGTCGAGGTTGAGTGAAGGCACCATGCTGCAGCGCCATGGCTCACCTCTGAAGAGCCAAGAATGGGCCCGGTGACCGGACCATGATGGTCTAGTCAAATATTGCAGTTATGGTCCTTGGGTACAGGTCATGCAGCCGCTACAGTTAAGGCAGCCGCGACCAGGAAATCCCCCCCATGCACACGTTGCCCCCTTTGGACCCTACCTCGGCCGAGCCGATCTACCGTCAGCTTTACTGGCGTTTTCGCAGTGCCATCGCCGAAGGCCTGCTCAAGCCCGGCGAGCGCGTCCCGGCAGCGCGGGCGCTGGCCAAGGAGTTGGGGCTCGCGCGCGGCACCATCGACAGCACCTACGCATTGCTGACCGCCGAGGGTTACCTTGAGGCTCGCGGCCAGGCGGGCACGGTGGTGGCGCACGGCATCCAGAGCGCCCAGCCTACGCCCGTGGTCATTACGCCCTACAACGCCGTGCGACAACAGTCACACGTACTGCCCTTCCAGATGGGCCTGCCGGCGCTGGACGCTTTCCCGCGCAAAATCTGGTCGAAAATTGCCGCCCGTTGCGTGCGCGCCACGCAACGAGCGGACATGGCCCACCCGCCGGTCTACGGCCTGCCTTCGCCGCGCACCGCTATCGCCAGTTACTTGCAGGTGGCGCGGGGAATCCATTGCTCGCCGGAGCAGATCTTCGTCACGTCGGGCTACCGCAACACGCTGAGCCTGGTCACCCATGCGTTGCTGTCACCCGGCGACGCGGTGCTGGTGGAAGACCCAGGTTATCTGCCCACGCGACCCTTGCTGGACCATTTGCAGATCAAGTCCATCCCTGTGCCGGTGGATCAGGACGGCCTCTGCGTACAGCACCTCAGCGCTGCCCGCGCCGTGGTCGTCACCCCGGCCCATCAAAGCCCGCTGTGTGTGTCGCTGTCGCTGCCGCGCCGCCTGGAACTGCTGGACTGGGCCCGCCGTGAACTCGCCTGGATCATCGAGGACGACTACGACGGTGAGTACCGTTACGTCAGCCGCCCTCTACCAGCGCTCAAGAGCCTGGACCGTGAGGGCCGGGTGCTGTACGCGGGCACTTTCAGCAAAGTGCTGTTCCCCGGCATTCGCCTGGCCTATCTGGTGGTGCCCGTTTCCCAGGTCAGGCGTTTCGAGCAGGTCAGCCAGAGCTTCCTCGGCAACTGCCCGGAACTGACCCAGGCCATCGTCGCCAGTTTTATCGCCGAAGGGCATTTCGCCCGGCACATCCAGCGCATGCGCAAGCTGTACGGCGAGCGCCGCGAAGCCACCGCCAACGGGTTGCGCAAGGTATTGGGCGCGCATATTTCCATTGATGCACAACCTGGCGGGATGCACCTGATCCTGCGGTTCAAGACCCCGCAATCAGACCGCCTGCTGGTGCAGAAACTGGCGAGCCTCGGTCTCTTCGCAGAAGCCTTGAGTGAATGGAATGTCGTGCAGCACAGCGGTCCCGGCCTGCTGTTGGGATTTGCCAACATCGACTCCCAGGCCAGCGCTGAAGCATTGGGCCGGCGCATCCTGGAATGCTGGGTGGCCTAGTCATCAGGCGATTTCTTGGCGCTGTGCTTGTCGGCCAACAGGCGTGAAACTGCAACGCCCTCCCCCAACCAGGAATTCTGATGCGCAGTCTCACGGTGTTTTGCGGCTCCAACTTCGGCACCCACCCTCGCTACAGTGAAGACGCCAAAGCCCTGGGCCGTGAAATCGGCCGACGTGGTATTCGCCTGGTCTACGGCGGCAGCGCCAAAGGCTTGATGGGCGTGATTGCCGATAGCGCGCTCGCTGAGGGTGGCGAAGTGATCGGCGTCATCACCCGATTGCTGCATGAGCTCGGGCACATGCATCCAGGGCTCAGCGCCTATGAAATCACCGAAGACATGCGCAGCCGCAAAGCGCGCATGAGCGAACTGGCCGATGGGTTTATCGCCCTGCCCGGTGGCCTCGGCACCTTCGAGGAGTTGTTGGAAGCGATGACCTTGACGCAGCTTGGCGAACACCACAAAGGCGTGGCCTGCCTGAATACTGCACAGTTCTTCGCGCCGCTGCAGGGCCTGTTCGCGCACGGCGTGCAGGAAGGCTTCATCAAGGCCGAACACAGCCAGATGCTGATCGTCGAAGACCACCCCGGCGCCCTGCTCGATGCCCTTGGGCGGTGGCAGGCGCCGGTGGTCAACAAATGGATCGAGCCCGCTAAGTGCTAGCCCGTTTCGGCCTTGGCGATGCTGCTCCCGAATCCTTTCGCCAAGGCCTTTTTTCACCTCACCACTGGTACGTGGCGCTTGCCTGTACGGTGCGCTGCGAGCCATACCAGCACCACGAATAGGAGTAGCAGGACGCAACGTACTCTTTATTCGCCAGGTTGGTGGCATTGAGCGCCAGGCGCAGGTTGTCCTTCAGGTTGGTGATGTTCGGGATGTCGTAGTGCACCGCCGCATCGAACAGGGTGTAGCCCGGCACCTTGAGGGTGTTGGCCGTATCACCCCAGGACGAGCCGACATACCGCGCACCCGCGCCCGCACCGAAACCTTTCAGGTTGCCATCATGGAAGGTGTAGTCGGCCCACGCCGACGCGGTGTGACGCGGTACGCCGTAGGTGGTGGTGCCTTCGGCGGCGATGGCCGGGCCTACGCCGATGTCACTGATGGGCGCATAGCGCACGGTGTTGTTGGACTTGCTGATGCGGTTGTCCAGGTAGGCATAGGCCGCGGTGATGTCCAGGTTGTCGTTGAGGCTGGCCTTGCCTTCCAGCTCAAAGCCGCGGGATTGCACTTCGCCGTCCTGGCTCTGGCAGCGCCCGGTGCCGCACAGATGAGTCGGGTCCGGGTCGGTGGTCAGCACGTTGGTCTGGCGCAGGTCGAAGATCGCGGCGGTGATAAAGCTGTTGCTGCCCGGCGGCTGATACTTGATGCCGATTTCATACTGCTTGCCTTCGGTCGGCTTGAACACCGAACCGCCGTAGCCGGTGCCCGACTGCGGGTTGAACGACTCGGCGTAGCTGGCATAGGGGGCCAGACCATTATCAAACAAGTAGACCAGGCCGATACGGCCGGTGAACGCCTTGCTGTCCAGGGACGACTCGGATTTGGCGCCGGTGCGAATCGTCTTGGTGCTGCTGTCGGTGCTGGCCCAGTCATAGCGGCCGCCCAACAACAGGACCCATTTGTCCCACTTCATCTGTTCTTGCAGGTACACGCCGGTCTGCTCGCTGCGCGACGTGCCGTCGGTGGTGTAAGCCGGCACCGGCACGGCTGCACCATAGACCGGATTGAAAATATCCAGGGTTGGCCCGGCGGTGTACACGCCCGAGCCGGACTTGGTGTCGGTGCTGGTGTTCTGGTAGTCGAGCCCCATCAACAAGGTGTGCTGCAACGGGCCGGTGTCGAATTTGGCCTGCACCTGGTTGTCGAGGGTGTAGGCATCCAGGTCGACGTCGCTGGCAATGGTCGAACGGCGGATGGTGCGGTAATCCGCCATCAGGTAGTTGCTGTAAAGGCTGCGGTACTGGCCTTCGCTGCGCAGGTAACGCGCATTCTGGCGCACGGTCCACACGTCATCGAAGTGATGCTCGAACGCCCAGCCGATGCTGTAGTACTCGCGGTCACTTTTCTCGAAATTCTTTTCACCGTCGTAGAAATCCACATCGATGCTGCGCCCGGTCGGACTCTGCAGCACCGAGCCCCAGGCCGGCACCGAACCGTAGGACGCGCCTTTGGGGTCCTTCTGGAAGTGCCCGAGCAGGGTCAGTGAGGTGGCGTCGTCCGGGCGCCAAGTGAAGGCGCTGGACAATGACTGACGGCGCGTCTCGGTGTGTTCGACCTGGCCATCGGCATCGTCGAAAAGCCCGGCCACGCGGTAGGAATACACGCCCTGATCATCCAATGGGCCACTCAAGTCGAAGGTCGTGCGTTTCTTGTTGAAGGTGCCGTATTCCACGCCCACTTCGTGAAACGGCGTGTCCAGCGGGCGCTTGCTGACCATGTTGATCACGCCGCTCGGCGTGCCCTGGCCGTAAAGGACCGAGGCCGGGCCGCGCAGCACTTCGACGCGTTCCAGGTCGAAAGCGTCCTTTTGCGGCAAGGCGTCACGACTCGAGGGCATGCGCAGGCCGTCGAGGTAAGTGGCCGGCGAGAAACCCCGGATGGTCAATTGGTCGAGACGTGATGCAGTGGCGCCACGGGTTTCCGGAATGACGGCGGCGCTGTAGCGCAGGATCTGGTTGAGGCTCTCGGCGTTTTGCGCGCGCATCTGGTCTTTAGTGACGATGGAGATCGACTGCGGGGTTTCGATCAGCGCGGTGTCAGTCTTGGTGCCCGACAAGCTGCGCGTGGCCACATAACCGGACACTGGCCCGGTTGGGCTTTCGGTCTGGTAGGCGCCGCTGATGGTGGTGGCCTGCAACTCCATGGCCCCGCCGTTATCCGGGATCGCTTCGAGGCGGTAGCGGTCGGCGGAAAGCTTCAAGGCTTGCAAGCCGCTGCCGGCGAGCAACTGGTTCAGCGCCACATCGGTGTCGTACTGCCCACTCAGGGCCTTGCTGCGCTTGCCACGGGTCAGGCTTGCATCAAACGCCAGCACCAGGCCCGCCTGCTCGGCCAGACTATTGAGCGCCTGGCTCAAATCACCAGCGGGAATCGAGAAACTGCGCACGACGCTGCTGCTTTCTTCGGCAAAGGAGGACTGGACGGTCAGCAACGGCACGGCGGCAAAAGCCATCGCCACTGACAAGGCCAGTGGGTGCAAGGGACGAGCAAGGCGCGACATGGGAAATCCTGGGTAAGGGAGGTTCTATAAACCATGACGGCCATGTCGGAAGATCGGGTAAGGATGAGAGCGATTTTTATTTGAGTTGATGCGCTGCAATCAGGTTTATCGCTTTTTTGCAGGCTGTTGAGTTGGATCTTTGCGGTGTTCTCCTATGTTCAGTCGGCCCTTTCTTACCCCCACGCCACCACCAACAACCCCACCCCCAACACCAGGCACAACGGCGAATAAAAATACGTATCCAACCGCGCAAACCGCGACCCACCGACCTTCTTGAAAAACCCCACCAACTCCGAATCCCCAATCGCCCTGGCAAACATCACCACCGCAATCGCACTGATCCCCCACTGTAAGGCTCCGTGGGACACCGCCGAGAAATACAGCCCGGCCCGCAGACACACCATCAGTGCAATCCCCACCAACCCCATGGCAACCAGAAACGTAGCCAGCGCGGAGGGTTTGAACGCTGGTTTCGGCCCGCGAGCGAATTCGCCGGGCAATTGGGGAATGGCGGCCTGGAAGCCGAGTTTGCCTCCGGCAGCCCAGTACAAATGCACCATGCTGATGAAGGTGAAAATGCCGACAATCCATCGTGCGACAACAAAGCTCATGGCTGGCTCTCCCTTAAAAGGTGCGAAAGAGGATAGTCGCCTGGAGATTTTTTGCAGGCATTTCGTCGGCAGCTGATGGTAAAGTGCCGCCCCATGAAAATCGCTCGTGCCGACCGCTCGCTCATTGCCTGGATGCTCTATTGCTGCGTCCTGTTCAATGTGTTCGCCTGCAGTATCGGTCATGGGCAGATGGTCGGGATGCAGCTCAATGGCATCGGTGGTCAGTTTTGTACGGTAGACCCGCGCACCCAGGCGCCCAAGCCGTCCAACTCCACTGAAGAGAACCTGCCAACGCTGTCCAAGGCGTTTGGTTGCCCGCTGTGTTCCACCGGTGGCATGGGCCCGGCGCTGAGTTCCAGCTTGAATGTGGCAGTACTGCCACAGCCCCATGCACCGCCGCCGGCCATTGTCCTGGCTGCCGACATTCCTGCCCGCTTCACCTGGCCTGCGGCTAATCCGCGCGCACCGCCGGCTTTCGCCTGATCCCTTCGCTTTCCAATCTGCACTGACCACCGTTTCCGCGAGGACGTACGGGCGGTTGTGCGTTGTTTTCAAGCCAAGTTTTTCAGGATTCAACCATGAAACATCTTCCCCTGTTGGCGGGCCTGTTCGGCTGCCTGCCTGTCTGCGCCTGGGCCCTTGAGTTGGCCCCGACCACCATTGATGGCGAACAAACCGCCGAGCCTGGCCTGGCCCTGGATCAATCCAGTGGCATGGCCTCGCGCTTGGGCTTGAGCGTGCGCGAAACTCCGGCGTCGGTGGCGATCGCCAACCGCAATGACATCGAGCGCCACGGCGCCAAGACCTTCCGTGATGCCGCCAACACCTTGCCTGGCGTGAATGCCAGCGCCCCGCCGGGGTTTGGCGGGTTTGTCTCCTACCGTGGCTTTACCAGCAGCCAGATCACCCAGATGTTCAACGGGATCAATGTCGCCACCGGCCTGGCCCGGCCAGTGGATGCGTGGATCTATGACCGGGTGGAGTTGGTAGGCGGCCCCTCCTCCTTGATCAACGGCGCCGGCTCCGTGGGTGGTTCGCTCAACTACGTGACCAAGCTGGCCACCCGCGAGGAACAGGCCGCCGAAGGCCAGCTCACCTATGGCAGCTATGACACTGCGGGCATGGCGTTTGGCGTCAATCACGCCCTGACCGAACCCGGCGCCGAGGTGCAGCACTACGCGCGCCTGGATGTCAGCCGCAACACCAATCACAGCTACATCGACCGCGACCAGCGCGAGGCCTGGAGCCTGGCGTTTTCCCTGCTCAGCGACCTCACGCCCAACCTGTCTCACACCCTGGCGCTGGAATACCAGGATGAGCATGAAGACAGCCCTTACTGGGGTACGCCGGTGCTCAATCCCAAGGTGGGTGAGCTTAAGATCGACAAGCACAACCGCTTCAACAACTACAACGTTGCTGACGGCCGCTATGAACAGCGCACGATCTGGGCGCGCTCGATCATCGACTACCGCCTCAACGACAACACCACCCTGAAAAACACCCTCTATCACCTGGACAGCCAGCGTGATTATCGCAACCTGGAAACCTACCAATACAACGCCGATAACAGCGCGGTGAACCGCTCGACGGCCTATCAGGTACGCCACCAGGGCGAACAGAACGGCAACCAGTTCGAGCTGCGCCACGATGACAGTATTTTCGGTTTGTCGACCACTTGGTCCGGGGGCTTCGAATACAAGGTCAACAGCACCACCAACACCCCACTGAATGTGCCGGGCAACAGCAGCGTGGATCCGAACAACTACAACCCTGGACACTTCTACGACATCCCGCGAACCCGCGAAAAGTTCGGCAAGGACAAGACCAACGAGGTCACCACCAAGGCGCTGTTCGTGGAGAACCGCCTGGGGCTCACCGATAAACTCTCGCTGCTCACCGGCCTGCGTTACGACGCCATCGACCTGGACGTCACCAACCATCGCGCGATCACCGCCACCAATCCACGCCACTTCAAGCGCAGTTGGGAACCGGTGACCGGTCGCGTCGGCCTGACTTACCAGTTCATTCCGTCGGCCAACGTGTATGTGCAATACAGCACCGCCGCCGAGCAGCCGAACACCACCACGCAAGTGTTTGATGTTTCGACGGGCAAACAGTGGGAAGTGGGCAGCAAGTTCGATTACCTGGACGGCCGTGGCTCGGCCACCGTGGCCGCGTACAAGATCGAGCGCAAGGATTTTGCCGTGACCGACCCGCAGGACCCGACCAGCAGCATTCCGGTCGGCGCGCAGTCATCCAAAGGCATCGAGTTGGCCAGTTCGTTGCGCATCACGCCAAGGTTGCTGGCGGAGGGTAACTTCGCCTGGGTCGACGCGGAATACGATGACTTCAACGAAAAAATCGCCAGTGGCGCAGTGGTCTCGCGTAAAGGTAATACGCCAACCAACGTGCCCAAGCGCGTGGGTAACCTGTGGCTGACCTATGATTTTGCCGAAGATTGGCAAGGGGGCGTGGATGCGCGTTATGTGGCCGAGGTGTACGCCGATAACGCCAACACCCAGACGGTGCCAGCCTACACGCTGTTCGGCACGTTCCTGCGCTATAAGGTCGACTCGCACACCTCGGTGACGGGCCGGGTGCGCAATTTGACGAATGAGGTATATGCCGAATTTGCGCATGTGTCGCCAGCGTATTACCTGGGCTCGCCGAGGACATTTGAGCTGGCGGTGCAAACCAAGTTCTAGCCTTGGAAAAACAGGCCAATGTGGGAGCTGGCTTGCCTGCGATAGCGCTGTGTCAGTTGATACATCTGTGACTGATACACCGCGATCGCAGGCAAGCCAGCTCCCACAATTTGATCTTTACCTGGCAGTTAGATCCGGGATCATTTCAGGCTTGCCTGAACCTTCTGCGCCACATCCTCGGTCAACCAGGCTTTCCAAACTTCTGGGTGTTCCTTTAAAAACGCCTGGGCCACGTCCCGTGGCGCCGTGTGATTTTCACTCATGGTCGCCAAGGCTTTGTTCAGCGGCTCAATCGGAAACTCGACCTTCTCGAAGAATTGCGCAATCTGCGGATGCTCTTTCTGGAAAGGCGTCGACACCCCGATACTCAACTTGGAGGCCAACGAGCGCGTGGGCTTCGGATCAGGATTATCCGCATCCGTCAGCGTCTTCCACGCCTCGGCATCAAACGGCGGCTCTTCCAGTTGGATCAACTTGTAGCGCCCCATCAACGGCGTTGGCGACCAGTAATAGAACAGCACCGGTTTGCCCCGGCGGATCGATGAGGCAATCTCGGCATCCAGTGCCGCGCCCGAGCCACTGCGGAAATTCACATAGCTGTCGTCCAACCCATAGGCCTTGAGCTTTTGTTTGTTGACCACTTCGGAGGTCCAGCCGATGGGGCTGTTGAGAAAACGCCCCTTGCCAGGGGATTCCGGGTCCTTGAACACGTCTTTGTAGCGCGCCAGGTCCTTCACGCTCTTGAGCTCCGGCGCCAGGGGCTTGAGCCCTTTGGCGGGGTCACCCTTGACCACGTATTCCGGCACCCACCAGCCTTCGGTCGCACCTTTGACCGTGTCGCCCAACCCAACCACTTTGCCTTCGGCTTCGGCCTTGACCCACACCGGGCTGCGGCCGGCCCACTCTTCGCCGATCACTTGGATGTCGTTCTTCGCCAGGGCGGTTTCCAGGGTGATGGTGGTGCCAGGCAAGGTATCGGTGGGCAGGTCGTAGCCCTTCTCGACGATCACTCGCAGCACTTCGGTAATCAGGCTGCCGCTTTCCCAGTTCAAATCGGCAAAGTGCACTGGCTTCTCGGCGGCCGAAACCGGCAGTGCGGTCATTGACAGGCTCAAGGTCGCCACGGACGCCGCCAACAGTGTTCTCAATCCTTTCATGCCCTTGCACCTCGCGTTATCGCAGCAGACAGCGGACGGCTTTGCTACATAAGCGCGAAGCCTCTGAATAGTTAAGTCAACTCAACTGTAGTAGAGGTTCCGGGAGATAACGGGTGTTCGAGGAATTTGATGCTTATTCGCTGGCCTTGAACGTGACCAATTCACCCTTGCGCCATTTGGCGGCCTTGCCGGTCACGGCCTTCAGGGTCTTGGTCAGGCCTTCCTGCAGTTGCTCGTTGGCGGCAAATACCAGCATCACGCTGTGGCCTTCCTTGAACACGATGCCCTGGCCTTCGGCCGAGGACACAAAGGCGTAGTCGCCCAGGCCATAAACCGTCAACTTGATGTCGCGGAACTTCAATTCGAACTTGCCACCTTCACGGCTGGGCAATACCGCTGCGCGGAAATGATCGCCGACTTTGAGTTCCAGGCGCGGCTTGTCATCTACAACCATCGCCGCCTCGGTGTCGATCTCGGCGATGTAGATGCCTTCCGGCGTCTGCTCGGTGATGTAAACAAAACGGGATTGAAACTGCTTGACCAACTTTGCGCGCAAATCACCCAGCACGAACAACGCGTGCATATCCAGATTACTGACTGCCAAGGAAACGCCCCCACATCGAAAAGAGCGCCGTCCGCCAGAGCGGGCAGCACAAAAAAACGGCCATAACGGCTCGGTTACATCACTCATTCTGTGAAAAAAACTGAAGAAGATCCCACTGTCGCGCCATAAGACTAGTACAGACGTACGCGATGGACCTTGTGCAAGGTCATCAGGCATCACAGGAGATCACAGGTTCAACAGCCCGAGAATACGGGCCGACCAACTTCAGAAAATAACCTAATTAAAAATGCGGTTTTCCGACATGCAAACACAAATAAACACGCTGTCATGGAACCGGGCGCTGGCCGCCGACGACAATACTAAAACAGCAGCACCGATCAAAACCACCCAAAACGTTGCAATCAAGTCAACCGGATCGATCGAAAGGAGCAGGCCATGCAACGATCAACCTACAATGCAATGTCTTCGCACACCCGTTCATCATGCCAGGGCGAGGCTCAATACTACCGCTTGGGCGGCTTCGACGGGTACCCGGATTCGGTTCTTTACCAAGTCGTACCTGCCGGCAAAAACTTTTTCCATATCCGTGAAGTGCTCAGCGGCCGAATCAAAGGCTTTCGCAGCGGCCATGTCAAGGCGTGTGAACTGGCCAAGACACTTGAAGCCCAGTTGCAGGCACCTCACGGAGCGGTCGTTTCGTCCGCCCGATAACTTAACTGCGCCGCCGACCTGCAACAACTGCCATACTGGCCCGTCCACCGAAGTATGTGCCCTGCGGGCCAGGCTTCACCAGTGCAGTTATCTCCAAGGGAAGGCTCTACGTGACGGAATTTGATATCGGCGAATTTTTCATCCATGGCGACGCAAGGGAAGTAGACGGTGAATTTCAAGCAGTGATCATCATGCGGGCCAAGCCTCCGCTGACCACTGTCACCACCCATCAAGTGGAAAAGGACCGCTGGTTCAAAACCGTCGACGCCGCTTCCCTCGCAGCCAAGGAATCCGCCAAGGCCCTGAAAGCTGCTGTGGATGCCGGAGCCTTGAATTCCTGACAATCCGATAGAACTCTGCTGCTCCGTAACCCTCCCATGCACAAAGACCACCCTGCATGGAGAACGATATGGACGCGCCAATTCCTACCCTTGAAACCCTGTTCGAACAATTGGGCCTGGATTCAACCCCGGACGCCATCGACGCCTTTATCGTCGCGCATCCCTTGCCTGAAGATGTAAAGCTGATCGATGCGCCTTTCTGGTCTAAACAGCAAGCAGCCTTTCTGAAAGAAGAGCTGCGCGAGGATGCTGAATGGGCGATTCCCGTGGATGAGCTGAATCAACGCCTGCATCAATCGCAATAAACCCGTCTCAATGCAGGCTGTCCGACTGCTCCAGGCGCAACAGCGCCTGCCAGGCAGCCCTGCACTCCTCCGCTTCATCGCGACTGGCGAACGCCGTACCGCGTTGCTCACCGTTGAGCAACACCACCCAGCAGGCCCTCTGGCCCAGCGCACGCAGGGTTTGGGGTACGCCACTGCCAATCATCACGGCGACATCGACTTTGTTTTGCATGGAGCTTCTCCGCAGCATTAGTTAGCTGGCTAACAATGTTGGCCATGCTACGGTTTTCTTCCAGTTGGAAAAAGCTATCCCCGGAATAGCTCCATTGCATAAACAGTAATAATCCCTAGCGCCCGCCCTTCGCTGCCTCGGGTTTATAGCCCAGGCGCAAGCCACCCCAATGCCGGCCCTTGACCATGATCGGCACCGACAAGTCGTGCATCAGCTCTCCGGTATCGCGGGTATAGGTTTGCAGCAAGACAGCCTGATGGTGGCTGCCACATCGGATTCCGGTGCGGTCTTCAAATTTGCGTTTGGTGCGATTCTGCACCGCATCCACCTGCGCATCGCCGGTCAGCGCGTGGGAAAACGCCTTGTTATGCGTCGGCACATAGCCCTGCGGCGTGCAGGCAATGGCAAAGACCAAGCCTTCATGGCGTGGCAGCAGCGCTTCTTGGATCGCCGGCAACACCTGGTCGGTGTAGCCGTCAAAGCGGGTGTGGTACTTAGTCGGGCGGGTGTTGGCAATCGGCGTGTAGCTGCGGTCGAACAGGTCGTCCAGGCTGATCCGGTTCTGCTGCACGTCGGCTTCGAATTGCGCGGCAATCCGGCTCGCCCCCTCGCGCGCCAGGTCGTAGATACGCTGGTGATAGTCATCCAGTCCAACTTCCGCCAAGCGCTCGCTGATGGTTTCGGCCTGCCCTTCCATCTGTACGGCAGCGTCGGCCAACTGGCGGGTTTGCTGATCACTGACAGCCAGGTCGCTGCGCATCTGTTCCACGGCATGGAACAAACTGTCGAGCTGGGTACGATTGGTGTCGGTGCCCTGGGCGATCTCATTGACCTGGCCTTCCACATCCGCCGCCAGGCTGGCGATGCTTTGCAGCTGCTCACCGGCGTGCTCCACCTGCTCCACGCCAGTATGCAGGTCCGCCGAGAGCTGGCGAATCTGCTCCACCACTTGGGCCGTGCGTTGCTGGATATCCGCGACCATCACCCCGACCTCATCGGTGGCGGTGGCCGTACGCCCCGCCAACCCCCGCACTTCATCCGCAACCACCGCAAACCCGCGCCCATGCTCACCGGCCCGCGCCGCTTCAATGGCCGCGTTGAGTGCCAGCAGATTGGTCTGGCTGGCAATGGATTGGATCACCAGGGTCACCCGCTGGATTTCCTCGCTGCGCAGGCTCAAGGCTTCGATCAGTTCACGGCTGGCGTTGGCGCGCTGGCTGAGCTGGTGCATGCGGGTGATCGACTGGGCCAGCACTTCACGGCCTTCGGTGCTGCGCTGGTGGGCCTGGCTGGCGGCACCCAGTGCTTCGCGGCTGAGTTGGGAGGTGACCTTTTCAGTGCCGATCATCACCTCGGCACTGCTGACAATCTGCTTCGCCGCGCCCAGCTGCGACTGCACGCGCGCGGCCAGTTGCTTGACCGAATAGGCCACACCGGCGGCGGACAACGCGTTATGACTGGTGGTGTAGGACAGGTCGCGCGTCAATTCGCCGATGGCATCGGCGGCATCGGAGGATGCGATAACAGGTGTGCGACTTTTCAATCGAGGCAGCCAGATCACCAGCAGAGCCAGTGGCAGGCAAAGGTAGAGCGGCAGGCTGGCGAGCGCCAATCCAAGCAGGACCAACACCAGGGCGGTGCTCTGCAACAGTGGCGTCAGCCAGCCGGGCAACCCGCGCGCCACCGTTTGCGGTGACACTGCTGCGCCCATCAGAGATCCGTCTCCAGCCATCTTCGTTACCCCACTGCTTGTCATTATTGTCGCTGCATTAAACGCCACTATCGGGCCATTATCCATGGGCCTTTAGTGGGGTAGCTTGCAACAGATCAATAGACCGGGTGTAACGGGTCTTTCCCTGGGAAACCGCAGGACGGTCCCCCAGCTTCACCGCATCAGGCTTGGCGCTGATGCTTGTCGATCTGCTCGTGGCGCTCTTGCGCTTCGATGCAGTACTTGGTGGTCGGGCTGATCAGCAGGCGCTTGAGGCCGATAGGCTCGCCGCTGTCATCGCACCAACCGAAGGAATCTTCCTTGATGCGCTCCAGTGCACGCTCCAGCTGCGGCAGCATGCGCTGGTCGCGGTCAATGGCGTTGACCAGCCAGGTGCGCTCTTCTTCAACGGAAGCAGCGTCAGCCGGGTCAGCCGGGGTGTCCAGGCTTTCAATGGCGATACGGTTCTGTTCAATGCGCTCGTGGTGTTCCACTTTCATGTCTTGCAGCAACTGCTCGAAAAAAGCGTGCTGTTCGGCATTCATGTAGTCATCCGCCGGCATGGCCAGCAACTTTTCCTTTGTCATTGATTTCTCTATAAAAAATACGTGCATTAAGGCGAATAAGGGAGCGTTCCGGCCGACCTCTGCAGGTCTCGGAAGGGCGCCATCCATTTCAAGCGCCACCCGGCACTCAATTTACGAGGGGCGGCAGTCTAAGGCCGACTTGAGGGCGCAGCAACTGAAAAGACAGGCAATTTTTCCGAGATAACCCCCAAAAGCACCAGGACGGGCTCGGCGAATGGTCATCGGAGTGCGTTTATAGCAGGAAAGTTCGTGAAGCAGCTATAAGCCGCAAGCTGCAAGCGACAAGCTGCAAACACTCGCCCTGCTTGCAGCTTGAGGCTTAAAGCTTGCCGCTGCGCTTCAGCGCTTGAGCTTGCGCTTGTTGCGATACTGGTCGATCACCACCGCCACCACAATGATCAAGCCTTTGATGATGTCCTGGATATACGCGTCCACTCCGACAAAAGTAAACCCGCTGGCCATCACCCCAAGGATCAGCGCGCCAATCACGGTGCCGGTGATACGCCCAACCCCGCCCGCCAGGCTGGTGCCGCCGATCACTGCCGCAGCAATCGCATCCAGCTCATAAGACATGCCCATGCCGGCCTGGCCGGTCGCGGCACGTGCCGAGGCCACCACGCCAGCAAGACCTGCCAGCAGGCCGGCGATGCTGTACACGATGATCAAGTGGCGTTTGACGTTGATGCCCGACGTACGCGCCGCCTGCATGTTGCCGCCAATCGCGTAGGTGTACTTGCCGTACTTGGTGTAGCGCAGGGCGATATGGAAGATCACCGCCACCACCAGGAAGATGATCACCGGCATCGCGCCATGGCCGATGGCCGTGTAGGAGTCCGAGAGCATGCTCACCGGCTGGCCTTCGGTGTAGTAACGCGCCAGGCCACGGGCCGAGACCATCATGCCCAGGGTCGCAATGAACGGCGGGATGCCGGTGACGGCGATGATGCTGCCGTTGATCGCCCCCGCCAGCAGCCCCACGCCCAACCCCATCGCCACCGGGATCCATACCGGCAAGTCGGTCAGGCTCGGGAACACCGCACGGGAAAAATCGGAAGTCTGGGCCAGACTCGCGGCGATCATCGCCGACAGCGCCAGCACCGAGCCGGAGGACAGATCAATCCCTGTGGTGATGATCACCTGGGTCACGCCGATCGCCAGCAGGCCGATGATCGACACTTGCAGGATCATCAGCACCAGGCGCTGGGAGTTCATCAGGAAACTCTGGTCCCGCACGATCCAGCCGAACAGCTCGAAGACCAGGCCGATACCGATCAGCACCAGGAAGATGCTCAGCTCGGTGGGCATGCGTCGACGACTTTTAGTGGGCACCGTCGCAGGTTTGTTGTCCGTTATTGCGTTCATAGCCAATCACCTTCTTATTCTGTACGTCAGTGGACTGCCGTCATCCCGGAGGCCAACTGCATGACTTTTTCCTGGGTCGCTTCGCTACGGTCCAGGGTGCCCATCAATTCGCCTTCGTGCATCACCATGACCCGGTCGCTCATGCCCAGCACTTCAGGCAATTCGGAGGAAATCATGATCACCGCCATGCCTTCGCTGGCGAGGAATGAAATCAATCGGTAGATCTCGGCCTTGGCGCCCACGTCGATGCCACGGGTGGGTTCATCGAGGATCAGCAGCCGCGGGTTGGTCATCAGCCAGCGCGCCAGCAAGGCCTTCTGCTGATTACCGCCGGACAAGGTGTCGATGCACTGCTCAAGGGACGGGGTTTTCACCCGCAGCTTCTTGCACATGTCTTCGCACAGCGCGCGCAGGGCTTTCTGTTGGATAAAGCCGTTGCCGGTGTAGTGCGGCAACACCGCCATTTCCATGTTTTCCAGGACCGACAGGCACGGGAAGAGGCCACTGAGCTTGCGATCCTCGGTCAACAGCGCGAAGCCTTTTTCGATGGCCATGTGCGGGTCGGTGATGCGCACCGCCTTGCCATCCAGGGTGATCTGGCCGCTGCTGCTGGGCGTGATGCCAAAAATGGTTTCCGCCACGTTGGTACGGCCCGAGCCCATCAGGCCAGCGATACCGAGGATTTCGCCGGCGTGCAGGTCGAACGACACGTCCTTGAACACGCCGTCCAGCGTCAGGTCGCGCACCGTCAGCAACAGGTCGCCGATGGGCGTCTCGCGCACCGGGAACAACTGGCTCAGTTCACGGCCGACCATCATCGAGATCAGGCTGTCGCTGTTCATGCTGTCGGCGCGCTGCAGACCGATGTAGTGGCCGTCTCGGAACACCGCCACTTCATCGGCGATGGCAAACACTTCGTTCATTTTGTGGGTGATGTAGACGATGCCTTTGCCCTGGGACTTGAGGTCGGCAATGATCGAAAACAGGTGGGCCACTTCCTTCTCGGTAATGGCCGATGTCGGCTCATCCATGATCAGGATGTCGGAGTCGTAGGACACCGCCTTGGCAATCTCGACCATCTGCCGCTCGGCGATGCTCAGGTTGCCCACATGTTCCTCGGGGTCCAGATTGATGCGCAGGCGCGCCAGCAATTCGGCAGTGCAGCGGTGCATTTCGCGGTGGTTGACCATGTGCAGGCTGTTGAGCTGCTCGCGGCCGATCCAGATGTTCTCGGCGATGCTCATGTGCGGCATCAGGTTGAGTTCCTGGTGGATCATCGCGATCCCGGCCTTCTGGGCCGCCAGGGGTGTTTCAAACACGATCGGCTTGCCACGCAGGCGGATTTCCCCGGCGTCGGGCTGGTAGATGCCGGCGATGATTTTCATCAGCGTCGACTTGCCCGCACCGTTCTCGCCCATCAGCGCCAGCACGGTGCCGGGGCGCACCCGCAATTGCACGTCGGCCAGGGCCACGACGCCGGGAAAGCCTTTGCTGATATTGACGATTTCCAGCAGGTAGGGTTCTTCCAGCGGCTGGGGCTGGATACCGGGAGGCTGCGAGACAGTCGCTTGAGCAAGCATAGGGAGGTACTCCATCGGCAGGGCGGGCACGACCGCCCTGCCGGCTTATTGTTGTTATGTAGGGACTATTTGAAGTCTTTGACGTTGTCCGGGGTGATCAGCTGGAACGGGATCACCACGTTCTGCTCGATAGGCTCGTTCTTGGCCATCTTGCGCGCCGTCTCCACCGACTTGTCGGCCTGACCCTTGGCGTCCTGGAAGGCCGACACGGTCATGTCACCCTTGGTGATCGCGTTCAGGCCATCCGGCGTGCCATCGACACCGGCGATCAACACGCCCTTCTTCCCCGCAGACTTCAGGGCCATGGACGCGCCGATGGCCATTTCATCGTTGTTAGCCAACACCGCGTTGAACTCACGGCCCTGGGTCAGCCAGTCGTTGACCAGGGTCATGCCCTTGTCACGCAACCAGATACCGGTCTGTTCCTGTTCAATCTTGATGCCGGGGTATTTAGTCAGGACTTCCTTCACGCCCTTGGTGCGGTTGGTGGTGGAGTTGTTCGCCAGGTCGCCCAGCAGGATCACGATGTTGCCTTTGCCGCCGAGCTTTTCAGCGATGTACTGCATCTGCAACTTGCCGGCCTCGACGTCGTCGGACGTCACTGCCGCGACGCCTGGGGCCAATGTCGGGCTGTCAGGGCGGCGGTTGACGAACACCAGCGGGATTTTTGCGGCGGTGGCGGCCTTGATGATGTTGGCCGTCGACGCGGTGTCTACCGGGTTGACGATGATCGCGTCGACTTTCTGACTGATAAAGTTCTCGACCTGGCTCAGTTGCTTGACCACGTCGGCACGCGCGTCTTCGAACTGCAATTGCACGCCATCGCCCTTGGGATAGGACTTGGCCTGCTTGTCCATGTCTTCGCGCAGGTAGGTCAGGAAGGTGTCATCGAAGGCGGACATGCTCACGCCTATCTTCAGATCAGCAGCCGAGGCAACACCGCTGGCGAGCAGCATGGACAAGGCCAGGGCGGTAAAACGGATCGGGGTCTTCATGAACGGTCTGTCTCCACTTTCTTGTTGGTTTTTTGGACGTTGCGTTTATCAGAGCTCGGCAGGCAGCCGGACGACGGGTGCACCGGGAATGCAGCACACCAGCGCGCCTTTGTTTTCGACGCACAGCACATTAAGGAAGGAGAAGTAGAACGGCCGGGCGCGGGGCAGACCGCGTGGCGCTTTGGCAGGGCGTAAAACTCGCAGTACAGCGTTGAAGATTTTCATCTGACGGTACCTGGTTGTTTTTGATCTTGTTTTTGTTGAGTCGCCCGGATCGAGCCCGAACGTACTTTATGCAACCTGGAAAAGACTTTATTGGAAAATAATTTCCATATCAACCTGTTTTAGAATTTTATTCTATTTTTGTTGAAACCACCTGCTGGCGCTCGGCGCTGAGCCGTGCGGCGTCCAATATACGGGTGGTTTCCAGGGCGTCATAGGCGTCCACCGGCAAGGGTCCCTGCCCTTGTACCGCCAGTTGCAACTGCCGATAGAACTGGGTCCAACAGCCTTTCTCCGAGGGGACTCGCTCACGCTCCGCACCTTGCTCGAACCAGCCCCAACGTCGATGCTCTTCGGCGCCCCAGTGCTCACCTTCGGTTTTAGGCGATTTGCCGGCCATTAGCGCCTCTTCCTGACCGTCCAGGCCTTCGACGGTGTAGCAACCTGCGCTGCCACTGACGCGAAAACGCGGTGCCTGGCTGTTTTGCAAAGCGTTGCCCCACAGGTGAGAGATCACGCCATTGGCATGGGTCAGCGAAACAAAGAAGCCGTGATCCACCGTGGGGTGTTCAGCGGTGTAATGCAGCTGGGCAAACACCCGGTCCACCGGGCCGAACAGTTGCAATGCCTGGTCGACCAAATGACTGCCCAGGTCGCGCAGCCAGCCACCACCACTGGCGTTGCCCACGGCCTGCGGGCTGTAGCGTTCCACACGGGATTCAAAACGGGTGATCTTGCCCAGGGCGCCGGCATCGATGAGCTTGCGCAGGGTCAGGTAGTCCGAATCCCAACGCCGGTTCTGGTACACGCTGAGCAGCGTGCCCTGGCGCTCGGCGGCAGTGATCAGCGCCTGGGCCTGTTCGGCGTTGGCGGCGAAGGGTTTGTCGCTGACCACGGTGACACCGTGTTCGATGGCCTCCAGCACCAGGGCCGGGCGGCCTTTGAGGGTGGTGGAGATGACCAGGGCGTCGACATCGGCCTCGACGATCTGGCCGATGGAGTCGAAGGCCTTTACACCGGGAAGGTCCGTGTTCAATTGCTGTCGTCGCTCCGGCGAGCGTGTCACCACGCCAACAAACGTAGCGCCGGGCAGCGTTGCAATCAGCGGCGCATGAAAGAAGCGCCCTCCGTGGCCGTAGCCGACCAATCCAATTCGCATGAGTAGATACCTTCTTGAACTGGAAACCGGATCAACTGTGGGAGCTGGCTTGCCTGCGATAGCAGTGTGTCAGGCAATGAATCTGGCACTGATAAACCGCTATCGCAGGCAAGCCAGCTCCTACAGTTTTTGACCGAGTTTCTTCATTGGTTTAGCCGTAGAAGTGCGGACGATCCGGCAGGCTCACCTTCACAATCTGCTCACTGTTCTGCGCCTCGATGCACGCATCCGCCGCCACCGCCGCGGCAAAGCCATCCCAAGCCGAGGGCCCGCCGACCTGGCCGGCACGTACGCTGTCGATAAACGCCTGCAACTCCACGTCATAGGCACCGATAAACCGGTCCTTCCAATCCATCAGGATCGCGTTGGACAGCTTCGCGCCACTGCGCAGTTGCACCTGGGACGGCTCCGGCAGCTTGGCGATGCCGGTCTCCCCCACCACTTCGCACTGGATGTCGTAGCCGTACTGACAGTTCACGAACACTTCCACATCAATGCGCGTGCCCTTGGCGGTTTCCAGCAGCACGATCTGTGGGTCGCGCAGGTGGGCCAGCGCCTTGCTGGATTTGCGCGGGAACACCACTTGCACCGACACGTAGTCGTCGTTGAGCAGCCAGCGCAACACATCCAGTTCGTGGATCAGCGTGTCGGTGATCGCCATGTCGGTCTTATAGTTCTCGCCCACCGTCGGGTTGCGGTGCGCGCAGTGCAGCATCAGCGGCTCGCCGATCTGGCCGCTGTCGATCACGGCTTTGAGGGCGCGATAGCCTTCGTCGTACGGGCGCATGAAGCCGACCTGCACCAGGCGCTTGCCGAACGCAACCTCCGCATCGACGATTTTGCGACAGCCTTCGGCGGTGACCGCCAGGGGTTTTTCGCAGAACACCGGCTTGCCGGCAGCGATGGCGGCCAGCACGAATTCTTCGTGGCTCGGACCCCAGGAGGTGACAAGTACCGCTTCAACTTCCGGGGAATTGATCAGCGCATGGCCGTCGGCGTATACCTCGGCACTGATATTCAAGTCAGCCACCACCTTGGCGGCCTGCTCCAGGTTGATGTCGGTCACCGCCACCACCTGGCTGTTGAGCAAGGTCTGGCTGCAACGACGGATATGGTCCCGGCCGATAGCGCCTGTACCGATGACACCAAGCTTCAAAGACATACAAACACTCCTCTTTTTATTAGTACTGCCGGGCCTTCGCCAGGTGTTCATTGAGTTGTTTCGCGGCGGCATTCGTGCGTTCGCTGGTGGAGACCTGCGCCACGCCCACCCGCCACCACGACAGGTAGCCGTGGATCATGGTCTTGGGCAGCACCTTGATATCGATCAACGTGGATACGGTTTGCGTACGCGCATCGGCCAGCGCGGCTTGCAACTGTTCCACGCTGCTGACCTTGTAGGTCTTGCAGCCATAGGCCGCTGCGCTCATGGCGAAGTCCACCGGCACCAGGCCACCGTCGAGCTTGCCGCTCTCGGGGTTGCGGTAGCGGAACTCGGTGCCAAAGCTGTCCATGCCGTTGCCGATCTGCAGGTTGTTGATGCAGCCGAACGCCATGTTGTCCAGCAGCACCACGTTGATCTTGCGCCGCTCCTGGATCGAGGTAGCCAGCTCCGAGTGCAGCATCATGTAGGAGCCGTCACCGACCAGGGCGTAGACCTCTTTGCTCGGTTCGGCGAGTTTCACGCCCAAGGCGGCGTTGATCTCGTAGCCCATGCACGAATAGCCGTACTCGACGTGGTAGGTGTTCACGCCCTTGCTGCGCCAGGCGCGTTGCAAATCACCGGGCAGGCTGCCGGCGGCGGCGACGATGATGGCGTCGTCGGCCAGGGTTTCATTCAGTACCCCCAGCACGCGGCTTTGGGTCAGGCACGAGCCGGTCAGCTCGATAAATTCACGCAGCACCGCGCGGTCCAGATGGTCGTCGACCTCAGGCACAAAATCGTCACCGGCATATTCGACCTGATGCACACGGTCCACTTCGGCGTCCAACTGCGCCTTGGCCTCGCTGATCTGCCCGCCCCAGCCGGAACGGTAATCGCCCAGGGCATCCGCCAGTGCTTCCAGGGCGACTTGGGCGTCGGCCAACACCTGCACGCCGTCCAGTTTCAAGGCATCGCAGGGGCTGATGTTGAGGTTGAGAAACTTGACGTCGGCGTGCTTGAACAACGACTTGGATGAGGTGGTGAAATCGGTGTAGCGCGTGCCGATACCAATGATCAGGTCAGCCTCGGGCGCCAGCAGGTTCGCCGCCAGGCAACCGGTTTCACCAATCCCGCCGACATTCAGCGGATGGCTGGACACCACGGCGCTCTTGCCCGCCTGGGTTTCCGCGAAGGGAATATCAAAGCGTTCGGCAAAGGCTTGCAGCGCGGCATTGGCGCCGGAGTACTTCACCCCGCCACCGCAGATGATCAGCGGTTTGCGCTTGCCACGGAAGGCGGCCAATGCATCACCGATCATCGCGGCCGTGGCCGGGCGGCGGTCGATGCGGTGCACGCGTTTCTGCAGGAAATAGTCCGGATAATCCCAGGCCTCGGCCTGCACGTCCTGGGGCAATGCCAGGGTCACCGCGCCGGTCTCGGCCGGGTCGGTCAGCACGCGCATGGCGTGGATGGCGGCGGTCATCAACTGCTCGGGGCGGTTGATGCGGTCCCAGTATTTGCTCACCGAGCGGAAGGCATCGTTGGTGCTGATGCTCAAGTCGTGGAATTGCTCGATCTGTTGCAGCACCGGGTCAGGCTGGCGGCTGGCGTACACATCGCCGGGCAACAGCAACAACGGGATGCGGTTGGCCGTGGCGGTCGCGGCGGCGGTGAGCATATTGGCGGCGCCTGGGCCGACAGAGGCCGTGCACGCGTAGATCTTGCGGCGCAGGTGCTGCTTGGCGAAACCGATGGCAGCATGGGCCATGCCCTGCTCGTTGCGGCCCTGGTGCACCACCAGGTCGCCGGCGTCCTGTTCCAGGGCCTGGCCCAGCCCCAGCACGTTGCCGTGGCCGAAAATCGTGAACACCCCGGCGACGAACTTGCTCTGCACGCCGTCGACTTCGATGTATTGATTATCCAGGAACTTCACCAGGGCCTGGGCCATGGTCAGTCTTGTTGTGGTCATCTCGCGCCCCTTATCGTTTCTGCAGGTGGGCGATGCTTGCCCCCAACGCCTGCTGGATATCCGCCAATGCATGCACGTTCTCGGCAAACGGTTCGAACGACAGGTAGCCGCTGTAGCCGGTGCTGAGCAAGGTGTCGATCTGCGCGGCGTTGCCCAGGATGTCGCCCTCGCCCACCAACACGCGGTGGCCGTCGCGAATCGAATTCAGCGGCGCCTCGCTATCGTCCACGCCGGAGATATGCACCAGCCCGGTCAGTTCCGGGAAGAACTCGTGTTCGCTGGCCAGGTGATGATGGAAGGTGTCGTGCACCAGTCGGAACACATCCAGGCCGCCGATGGACTTGATCGCCTCCACCGCCACGCGTTTGCGCCGCAGGGCGCATTCTTCAAAACCCAGGGGCTCAATAAAGCCGAGAATCCCGTAGTCGCGCAGGATCGGCGCCAGCTCGCTCAAGGCCGTGCGCAAACCGGCGGCACGCTGGGCTTCGTTGCGCGTGTCGCCCGGCTCATTGAGTGGGCACATCACCAGGCCCTGGGCCCCGCATTCACGGGCGTAGGTCGCCAGCTTGATCGCCTGGGCCCGGCGTTCGTCGTTCCACACATCAAAGGGGTACAGCGCGTTGATCGACAGCACGGTGATGCCCTGCACCGCGCACAGTTCACGCACGCGGCTGGCCGGGGTGCCGAACTCGATCTGCTTGTCGGCCAGGTCATTGCGGATCTCGATGGCATCGCACTTGAGCGTTGCAGCCAACTGGATGAAATCCGGCAGGGACAGATGCGGAGCAACCATGCGGTTAAGGGCGAAACGTAGAGGCGACTTCATTTATTGTTGTTCTCCGTCCAAACCGCTGATTAGAGGTCCAGCAGCCAGCTGTGCTGCGGGTCGTTGTGGAAATGCCAGGCACGCTTGGGGCCGGCCATCACGTTCAGGTAATAGGACTCGTAGCCGTAAGGCACGCTGACCGGGTGATACCCCTTGGGCACCACCACCAGGTCGCTGTTTTCCACGGCCATGGCCTGGTCGATGCTGCGGTCGTCGGTGTAGACGCGCTGGAACACGAAGCCCTGGGGCGGGTTGATCTGGTGGTAGTAGGTCTCTTCCAGGAAGCTTTGGTGCGGCAGGTCGTCGGTGTCGTGTTTGTGCGGCGGGTAGCTCGACGAATGCCCGGACGGCGTACGCACTTCCACCACCAGCAGCGAATGGGCCGGCTCGCTGTCGGGCAGGATGTCGCACACGTAGCGGGTGTTGGCGCCCTTGCCGCGAACGCTGCGCTTGCAGTTTTCGGGGCGGATCAGCCGAGGTTCGTAGCCCTCTGCGCCCGGCGCCGCGCACACGGCAATCTGCACATCGCTCAACGCGGTGACCTGGGCATCGGTGCCCGGTGGCAGGTAGGCGGCGAACGGCGATTTGTCTTCAAACACCGATTGGCGATCACCCAGGTTCTGCCAGTTGAAGCCTTCGCCTTCGATGTTCACCCGGCCGCTGAGCAGCACCAGGCACAGTTCTTTATCACCGGCGCTGACCGGCAGGGTTTCCCCCAGGCTCAGGCGGTAGGCGCAAAAGCCCACGTACTCCAGGCGCCCGGCTTCGAGGGCGACCATGGTCTGGCCGCGTTTACTGCTTTTGACCAACAAGCTCATCACTCAAGTCCTCTCGTTGAGAAGCGCACGCAGGGTGTCGTAGCCTTTTTTCGCATAGATATAGCTGGGTGCCACCGCCGGATCCTGCTCGGCTTCCACCACCAGCCAGCCCTCGTAATGCGCGGCCAGCAGCACATCAAGCAATTGCGCAAAGTCGATGTCGCCATCGCCGGGCACGGTGAAGGTGCCGTTGACGATGCAGTCGGGAAAACTCCACATCTGGTTGCGCGCCAGTTGCACCACAGGCTTGCGCACGTCCTTGAAATGCACATGGCAGACGCGGTCGATGTGTTTGCGCAGCACCTCGATAGGCTCACCGCCGCCCATGTAGCAGTGGCCCGAATCGAACAGCAGGCCGACTTCCGGGCCGGTGCGACGCATCAGTTGGTCGATGTCTTCCGGGGATTCAACATAAGCGCCCATGTGGTGGTGGTACGCCAGGCGCACGCCCTGTGACAGGGTGAAGCGCGCCAGTTCAGTGAGTTTGTCGGCGTAGTCCTGCCAGGCCTGTTCGCTGTGAAAGCGCGGACGTTCGATCAGGCGGATGCGCGAGCCCTGGATCGAATCGGCCACTTCGCCGTAGACCAAGACCTTGGCGCCATTGTGCTTGAGCAACTCGACATGCCCGGCGATGGCTTCGATTTCTTCGGCCGCCGAGCGCCGGGCCAGGCGGCTGGAGTACCAGCCGGAAACCAGCGCCAGGTCATAGGGGCGCAACACATCGCCGACGCCCTTGGCGTCCTTGGGGAATTTGCCGTTGAGTTCAAAACCTTCGTAGCCGATTTCCTTGCCTTCGCTCAGGGCGGTGCTCAAGGGCGTTTCACCGCCCAGGGCCGGCAGGTCGTCGTTGCTCCAGGAGATCGGGTTGATGCCAATTCGGATTGCGGGCATGGCTGCACCTTTTATTGTTTTTCAAAGTTGCCGGAAAGCGGTTCAGCGACGCGCACTGCGCCAGGCGTTAATGAGCTGTTCGAAGGTGGCTTGCACCTGCTGGATCAAAGTCTCGTCATCGATCTCGCCCGCCATCCACGCGCGGCTCGGTTCCTGGAAGATCGTGCGGCCCACGGCAAAGCCACGGCAGGTGGTGCTTTGGCTGGCCTGCTGGAAACCGTCGGCGAGAAATTCCGCCGACGCATTCAGGCCCAGCAGCACCACGCCACGGCAGTACGGGTCGCGCTCCTGGATCAGTTCGTCGAGCTTCTTCCAGTCCTCGGCCGTTTGCGCCTCGATCTTCCACCACGCCGGGTAGATACCCAGGTTGTACAGCCGCTTGAGGCTGCGGTAGAGCACGTCCGGGTAGGTGGACGGGTGATCTTTGGGCGGGATGACTTCCAGCAGCAGTTCATGGCCGCTGACAATCGACGCTTCGTACACCGCCTTGAGTTGTGCCTCTTGCTCCAGGCGCAGCATCGGCTCGTCGTCCGGATGGAATTGCACCAGGCACTTGATGATCTGCTCTTGAGGCCAGGCGATCAGGTTGCTGCCCACTGAACGGCCATGTTCGAACGCCAGGGGGCGCGAGTTTTGCACTTCTACCGGGCGCGCGATCCACCAACCACGGCCACTGGCGGCGTTGAGCGCGTCCTGGCCGAAGCGTTGGTCGGCGAGCAGGCCGACGTCGGCCTCCACCCCTTGCTCGGCGAGTTTTTTCTCGACGCGTTCGATGGCCTGGATAAACAGTTGCTTGGCATCACTGATGCGCGCCGGGTCCTGGCCGCCCTTTTGCGCCAGGTCCACCAGTTGCCAGCGGTGATCGAAGGCAAATACGAACAGCTGTTTCCAGGCCTTGCGCGGCACCGTCACGCGGTGCAGGCGTTGCAGGGTCACGTCCTGGTCCGGGCGGGTAATCGGCACGGGGCTGTTGAACAGGTATTCCAGCTCCGCCGGCGTCGGCATGGCCGGCGCGCAGGCGTGGCGGGAGACGACCAGGCCGCCGCAGGCATTGGCCAACTGGCTGCAACGCTCGTCACTCGCGTCGTTGATCCAGCCGCTGAGGAAACCCGACATGAACGCATCGCCGGCGCCCAATACGTTGAGCACTTCAACCCGCACGCCGGGGTAGATGGCGCCGTCTTCCAGGCGCGCGGGAATAGCGCCGTGGATCACCGTGCAACCCTGCGGGCCGAGCTTGACCACCAAGGTCGCCGGGGTCAGTTCACGCACTCTGCGCAACGCGGCGAGTAAATCTTCACTGCCGCCCGCGATGAGGAATTCTTCTTCGGTGCCGACGATCAAATCAAAACGCGGCAGGATGGTCTGCACGTGCTGGCTGACATTCTGGTCAGCGACAAACCGGGTTTCACCATCGGCCTTGCCCGCCAGGCCCCACAGCACGGGGCGGTAGTCGATATCCAGCACACGCTTGACGTTGTGCTTGGCCGCGTAGTCCAGGGCCTGGATGCTGGCCTTGTACACGCCGTCGGTGGAGAAATGCGTGCCGGTGATCAGTAACGCCTTGCTGGAGGCGATAAAGGCTTCGCTGATGTCTTCGGCGCGCAGGGCCATGTCGGCGCAGTTTTCGCGGTAGAACACCAGGGGAAAGGTTTCGCGGTCCTTGAGGCCGAGCAACACCAGGGCGGTGAGGCGTTCCGGGTCGACCTTGATGCCGCTGACGTCACAGCCTTCACGGGCCAGGGACTCCACCAGGAAGCGCCCCATATGGTCGTCACCGACCCGGCTCAACATCGCCGACTTGAGCCCCAGCCTGGCGGTGCCGAAGGCAATGTTGGCGGAAGAACCGCCGAGGTACTTGGCGAAGCTGGACACGTCCTCAAGCCGCGCACCCACTTGCTGCGCATAGAGGTCGACGCCCAGGCGCCCGAGGCAAATCAGATCCAATTGACGCCCACTGGCAAAACGAGTCTGGCCCATGCTGGCTCCTGTTATTTTTATCAGCCTGCGTTGCACCGACGTGGCGACGGCAAACGCTCTTGGTGGGAGCAGACTAGAACGTCCGGCGACACCAATCAATATTTATTCCAGATATTTTTTCATTGGAATATTTTTTCCATTAAGCTTGTACAGGGGCCATCCCACGACAGTGCATCGTTTCAGCAGGCCACGCCGGCCGTGATGCCGGGGTATTTTTTTGCGCCTACCCTGTAGACTTGCGCCACCCATCAGCGCAACAGACAAAAACGCCAGAAGGATTGCCCATGTCCCGCACCGATCCCGAGACCACCCTGGAAGACACTATCGCCAGCCCTCCGATCAATGCCGAGCGCCTGTTGCAGCTGATCACCGACGAATACGAGAGCCTGCCACGCCAGCTCAAGCGCATCGCCAGCTACATGAGCCAGCAGAGCGACCGGATCATGGTCGACCGCATCAGCGACATCGCCCGCGAGTGCGAGGTGCACCCGTCGGCCATCGTGCGCTTCTCGCAACGCTTCGGTTTCAGTGGCTTCAGTGAGATGCAGGCGTTGTTCCGCGAGGCCTACACCCACAAGACCACGCCGGTGCAGAACTACCAGCAGCGCATCCGCAGCATGATCGCCAACAAGTCGCAGAAGGCCAGCGGCGGCGACCTGGCGCGTGAGTGCGTCAACGCGACTTTGTCCGGCATCGAGCGCCTGGGGTTGGAGTTGGATGATGTCGCGTTCGACAAAGCCGTGGACCTGGTGGTCAACGCCGACAATATCTACGTGGTCGGCGTGCGCCGCTCTTTTGCGGTGGCCGATTACCTGGTCTACAACCTGCAGCACACCAACAAGCGTATTCACCTGATCTCAGGACTGGGCGGCAGTTATCGCGAACAGATGCGCAGCGTGCGCGCCAACGACTTGGTGATTGCCATCAGCTTTACGCCCTACGGCAAAGAGACCCAGCACTGTTTGCGGATTGCCCAGCATCATCAGGCCAAGACGTTGATCATCACCGACAGCAACCTGTCGCCCCTGGCCAAGCGGGCGAACGCGGTGCTGTTGGTGAATGAAGGTTCGTCGTTTGCCTTCCGCTCGTTGAGCGCCACCCTGTGCCTGTGCCAAGCGTTGTTTATTGCGGTGGCGTACCGGCTGGAGTTGAAGGTGGATGAGATTCATGAGCAGGTTGGCTTCGACGACTGACAGTCGTGTTACGGCTTCGATGTGGCGAGCGGGCGTGTTGTGGTGAGCGGGCTTGCCCCGCTCACCACAACAAGCCGGTTCACCACAACAAGCCCGCTCACCACAAAAAAAGCCCGCTCGCCACAACAAGCGGGCTCACTACAATAATTGCTGGTGAGTCAGCGCCGAATGCGGCGCATCAGGTGGTAGGCGGCGGGGATGACGAAGAGGGACAACAACGGTGCGGTGAGCATCCCGCCGATCATCGGCGCGGCGATGCGGCTCATCACTTCGCTGCCGGTGCCGCTGTCCAGCAGGATCGGCAATAAACCAGCGATGATCACGGCGACGGTCATTGCCTTGGGCCGTACCCGCAGCACCGCGCCCTCGGTGATGGCGGCCAGCAAGTTCCCATCCTTGCGATCGGCCCAGGCGTTTTTCAGGTAGAGCAGCATGATCACGCCGAACTCCGCCGACACACCGGCCAGCGCGATAAACCCTACGCCCGTGGCCACTGACAGGTTGAAACCCAGCCCGTAAAGCAACCACACCCCGCCCGTCAGTGCGAACGGCAAAGTCGCCAGGATCAGCAGCGCTTCATCCGCCCGGCGAAAGGTCAGGTACAGCAGCACGAAGATGATCAGCAAGGTCGCCGGCACCACCAATTTCAGGCGTTGATTGGCCCGCTCCAGGAATTCGAACTGCCCCGAATAGCTGAGGCTCATGCCCGGTTGCAGCTGCACCTGCTGGTTGATCGCTGTGCGCAGGTCCTTTACCACCGACGCCAGGTCGCGATCACGCACGTCGATGTAGACCCAGCCGGAAGGCCGTGCGTTTTCGCTCTTGAGCATCGGTGGGCCGTCGCTCACCTTGACCTTGGCCACCGTGCCCAGGGTGATCTGGCTGCCGGACGGCGTGTAGATCGGCAAGTTTGCCAAGGCTGTCACCGAGTCGCGCCATTCCTTTGGATAGCGCAGGCTGATCGGGAAGCGCGCCAGGCCTTCCACGGTTTCGCCAATGGTTTCCCCGCCGATGGCACCCGACACAATCGACTGCACATCGGCGATGTTCAGTCCGTATTGCGCGGCCGCCGCCCGGTCGATATCCACGTCGATGTAACGGCCGCCGGTCAAGCGTTCGGCCAAGGCTGAACTGACGCCCGGCACGCCCTTGGCGACCTTTTCCACCGCCTGGGTCACTGCGTCGATCTGCATCAGGCTGGTACCGGCCACCTTCACGCCGACCGGGCTTTTCACGCCAGTGGCGAGCATGTCGATACGGTTGCGGATCGGCGGAATCCAGATGTTGGTCAAGCCCGGCACTTGCACTACACGGTCAAGTTCCTTCACCAGTTTGTCCGGGGTCATACCCGGGCGCCATTGGTCACGGGGTTTGAACTCGATGGTGGTCTCGAACATTTCCAACGGGGCCGGGTCGGTCGCGGTTTCGGCGCGACCGGCCTTGCCAAACACATGGGCGACTTCCGGCACGGTCTTGATCAGCCGGTCGGTGCGTTGCAGCAACTCACCCGCGGTTTGCGTCGACAGCCCCGGCAGTGCCGAGGGCATGTACAGCAAGTCCCCTTCGTCCAGCGGCGGCAAGAATTCCCCACCCAGTTTAGAGATCGGCCACAGTGCACTGGCGACCACCAGCAACGCCACCACCAGAGTCAGGCGCGGCCGACGCAGCACCGCCTCCAGCGCAGGCTGGTAGAGCTTGATCAGGCCACGATTGAGCGGGTTACGCTGCTCATCCGGGATACGCCCGCGAATCCAGTAGCCCATCAGCACCGGGATCAAAGTCACCGACAAACCGGCGGCCGCCGCCATGGCGTAGGTCTTTGTGTAGGCCAGCGGACCGAACAGCCGCCCTTCCTGGGCCTGCAAGGTGAACACCGGAATGAACGACAACGTGATGATCAACAGGCAGAAAAACAGCGCCGGACCGACCTCTACCGCCGCGTCGGTCATGACCTTCCAATGATCGTCGCCCTTCAATTCCCGACCAGGGTTCGCGTGGTGCCAGGCTTCGATTTTCTTGTGGGCGTTTTCGATCATCACCACCGCCGCGTCGACCATCGCGCCGATGGCAATCGCGATGCCGCCCAGGGACATGATGTTGGCGTTGATGCCCTGGAAACGCATGACGATAAACGCAATCAACACCCCCACCGGCAGCGAGATGATCGCCACCAGTGACGAACGCAGGTGCCACAGGAATATCCCGCAGACCAGCGCCACCACCACGAACTCTTCCAGCAACTTGTGGCTGAGGTTGTCCACGGCGCGGTCGATGAGTTTGCTGCGGTCGTAAGTGGTGACGATCTCCACGCCGGGCGGCAGGCTGCTTTTCAGTTGTTCCAGCTTGGTCTTGACGGCGGCGATGGCCTCCCGCGCGTTCTTGCCACTGCGCAGGATCACCACCCCGCCCACGGCTTCGCCCTCACCGTCCAGCTCGCTCACGCCCCGGCGCAGGTCCGGGCCCAGCTGAATGGTTGCCACGTCGCCAAGCGTCACGGGCACATTATTCGCGTCCAGGCGCAAAGGAATCCCGCGAAAATCCTGCAGCGACTTGAGGTAGCCGGACGCGCGCACCATGTACTCGGATTCGCCCGTGTTCAGCACCGAGCCGCCGGTTTCCTGGTTGGCTTTGCCGATGGCCTCCACCACCTGTGCCTGGGTGATGCCGCGATTGGCCAGGGCCAGCGGATCGAGCTGCACCTGGTACTGCTTGACCTGGCCTCCGATGGTCGCGACTTCGGCCACATTGGGCAGGGTCTTGAGTTCGAACTTGAGGAACCAGTCCTGCAAGGCGCGCAACTGCGCCAGGTCATGCTGGCCGCTGCGGTCCACCAATGCGTACTGGTAGATCCAGCCAACGCCAGTGGCGTCCGGCCCCAACGCCGGTTTAGCCGATGCGGGCAAGCGCGCCTGCAACTGGCTGAGGTATTCCAGCACCCGCGAGCGCGCCCAATACAAGTCGGTGCCTTCGTCGAACAGCACATAGACGTAGCTGTCGCCGAAAAAGGAAAACCCGCGCACGGTCTTGGCGCCCGGCACCGAAAGCATGGTGGTGGTCATCGGGTAAGTGACCTGGTTTTCCACGATCTGCGGCGCCTGGCCGGGATAGGGCGTGCGGATGATCACCTGCACATCGGAGAGGTCCGGCAGTGCGTCGACCGGCGTGTTTTGCACCGCCCAGACACCCCAAGCGGTGACAAACAACGTCGCGAGCAATACCAGAAAACGGTTGGCGACTGACCAACGAATCAATAAGGCGATCATGGTTGGATAATCCCGCGCAAACTGGCTTCAGAGTCCAGCAGGAATTGACCGGACGCGACCACCTGCTGGCCCTCCTGCAAACCGCTGCGGATCACCGTCATCTCCTGGCTTTCAGCGCCGACCTCGACATCCACCGGACGGTAATGCCCGCCCTCTTCGGCCAGCATCACCAGCGTACGTTTACCGGTACGGATCAACGCTTCACTGGGCACTTGCAGTACAGATTGCGCGGAGGATTGCGCCAGACGCACTTGGGCCGTCATGCCGGGGCGCAAGGTGCCGTCTGTATTGGGCAGTTCAACGCGAACCTGCACGGTGCGGCTGTCGCCGGCAATCGCCGGCAGAATGGCACTGACCGCCCCCTTGACGACTTGACCCGGCATCCCGACAAAGCGGCTTTCCACCGCCTGCCCCACGGCCAGGTCCGCACCTTGAGATTGCGGCACAGCAACCTGCAACCACAGGCGATCCAGGCCATTGATGCGCGCCAGGGTTTGCCCCGCCGCCATCGTCATGCCTTCGCGCACGTCCAGGGTTTGCACCACACCACCGATGGGGCTGGTAACGGTCAATACCGATTGCGCACGGCCGCTGCGCTCCATCTGCGCGATCAACCCGGCGGGCATACCGCTAAGGCGCAAACGCTGACGCGCTGCCCCCAACAGACTTGCATCCGCGCTGCGGCGCAAGGCTAGGTATTCTTCCTGAGCCGCCGCCCATTCAGGTATCAACAGGTCAGCCAGAGGCACGCCGGCCTTGAGCACGTCGCCCGGCGCACGGTCATACACGCGCTCGACAAAACCGCCCGCCCGCGCCTGTACCACGGCGACGTCGCGCTCATTGAAGGCGAGGATGCCGGAGAGGTCCAGTGTGGACGCCAACACACCACGGGTGACCGTAGCCAGGCGCACACCGAGGTTTTGCGCCACACGGGGGTCGATCTGCACGGCGGCGCTGTCTGCGGCGCCTTCGGCGTAACGCGGCACCAATTGCATGTCCATGAAAGGCGATTTGCCGGGCTTGTCGAATTTCTGCTGTGGGTACATCGGGTCATACCAGTACAGCGCCGGTTTGTTGTCGGCCATGGCCGTGACCGGAGCCGGTGCCTGCGCCAGCCAGTAACCAGCGCCCAGGCCGCCGCCCAACAACGCCACTGCGAGGAGTCGATTAATCATGGGAAGCTTCTCCGTAGGCGAAATACAGCTGCGCGCCAACCAAGGCACGTTGCTCAAGGGCATCGATCTGTTTGAAACGGGCTTCGACCAGCTCACGGCGGGCACTGACCAGGTTGAGCAAGTCACCTTTGCCAGCGCGATAAGCGGCCAGGCTCAGTGCGACTTTCTCTTCGGCCAGGGGCACCAGGCTGTCCTGGCTGCGCTGCACGGCGCGGTCCAGACGCTGGTATTGCGCGAGGTCATCATCCAGTTGCTGGGTGTGTTCGCGGGTGACCGCTTCGCGCTCGGCGTCCAGTTGATCCAGTTCGGCTTGCTTGGCGGCGATCCCGGGGTTTTGCCGGCGACCGGGGAAGATCGGCAGGTCGAAACTCAATTGCAGGCTGACCATATCGCCGTATTCACGGCCACGGTGCTGGTAGTCCACTTCCCAACTCCAGTCCGACGTCTTTTGCGCCTTGGCTTCGCGCAACCGCGCTTCGGCTTCGCGGGTGCGCGGTGCAAAGGCTTGTAGCTCGGGGTGTTGATGCAGGTTATAACGCCCGTCGATGGGCCAGTTGGGCAACTGGCCGCTGGGTGCTTCATTGGCGGCTGGGCCGATCCAGCGCTTGAGCGCCGCGCGGGCCTGGGCGCGTTGCTGGGTCAGCGCGTCTTCACGCCCGGCCAGTTCGGCGGCTTCCTGTCGCGGTATCACCGCATCCGAAGGCTGACCGCGACCACCGGCCAGTTGCGCACGCACGCTGTCTTGCAGCAGGCGGTTCTGCTGGTAGAAGTCCTTGAACAAGGCCTCCTTGCGTTCCACCGCATAGGCACGGGTCCAGGCCTGGGCCGTGGCCTGGCGCACGTTCAGGCGCTCGATCCGACCTTCGGCCGCGGTGCGTTCCACCGTGGCATCGGCCAGCTCGATACGCGCCTTGCGCTTGTCGCGGCTGGGCACCTGTTGCTGAATACCGACCATTTGCTCGGTCATGTCATCACCATACAACGTGCCGCGATTGGGCCCACCGATGGGGAAGTTCTGCAGGCCAACCACCAGCTTCGGGTCGGGCAATTCGCCCGCCGGAATCGCCGCCTGAGTCGCGGCCCGCAATTTGGCCGACTCAGCGGCGAGCGACGGTGCGTTGTTCTGCGCCAGGCGCAGGGCGTCGTCCAGGGTCAGCGCACTCGCCCACGCCGGCCACGCCAGCACGCCCACCACCAGGGCGCGCATGTAGAGGGGATTCATGTTGAAAATTCCTGTTCCGTTGCGCTGCGCGCCGCATTACGCGGCCCACAGCAAAGCCATCCCGATCAGGGGATGCGTCTTGAGGTGCAACAGGAATCAGGAACGGGGTGGGCGCCAGACGCCGGACGACGTACGGTCGGGGATGAAATCCGAAGAGGCGCTGACGAGCAGCGGATGGGCCAGGGTCAGCGGCGCCTTGAGCACCGGCAGGGACAGTTGCAGCAGGCCGCCAGTCTTGCATTCCTGACCGGGTTTGCAGGCCTTGCCGTGATCGACGCCGTCCTGGCAGCAGTCCGGGTTCATGTCGGTCATCACCTGCACGTCCGACATCTTCATCGGGCAGGGTTCGGTGCTCGACGGCACACCCGCCATCCCGGTCAGGGGAAGCGAGAGGCTTAAAAGCATGACGAGGATGACGCGTAGAAGGCGGCTCATGGGGCGCGAGTCTAGCCAAGCACGGGTTAAGCCGCTATTAACAAATGTGGGAGATTCTACTGCAACATAGAATCTCCCACAGGGGACCGAGCCAGGCTCAGTATCAGTGCATGAAGATCGCGATCAGGATGATCACCGGAATAGGCACACCGAGGAACCAAAGCAGTAATGAGCGCATGTTGTTCTCCTAATAATTAACGGACGAAGTGTTCGGTTTCGACATACACCACGGCATCGCGACGGCGACCGCCAAAGGTGGCTGCGAAGCTGGCGAAGAACGCGCCGATCAACAAGGCCACAAAGGTCCACAGCGAGGTGTAGGCGGCAACCTTGGCGGCGGTATCAGCGGCCTGCTTGGCTTTGAGCTTGGCGTCTTCCACCGCTTTGCGGGCATCGCCGTAGACTTTGTCGATACGCGCTTCGGCATCTGCCTGGCTGAGGTTGGTGCGCTGGCTGATCAACTGGGCCAGGTAGGCACGGTCTTCAGGGGCCAGTTGGCCGTCGTTGCTCAGGGTGCGGGTGAAGATGCGGGCAACCACACCGTGGGCGGCGTCATCACTGACGGCGACTGGGCGGTCGTCGCGGAACAGGCTGTCGACGTAGTAGTCGAAGTCGCCACCGTTGACGCCCTTGGCAGCACTGCCGGCGGCTTGGGTGATGCCGCTGGCCGCACCGGCTGCAACGCTGGCACCGGCTTTCACGCCGCCGCTGACGACACTGCTGACCGAACCGACCACCAGTACCGCAGTGATCAAGGTGGCCACAGCCCAGGCCAGGAAACCATGGGCGGTGTCGCGGAAGTACACCTCATCGCCGTGCATATTCGCCCACTTCACCCGCAACCGGCCGGCGATGTAGCCGCCCAGCCCTGACGCGACGATTTGGGTAAACGCCAGCCAGACAATCGTGGAAATGCCAAGCCCCTTGGCACTGATACCGCTGTCAGCCCACGGCGACACCGCCGAAAAGCCCAGGCCGAAGCCCAGCAGTACCAGGATCAGCGACAATGCGGCCGCAGCGGCCGCCCCGGCAAAAATCGCCCCCCAGGAAACCCCGGAGAGCGTGCTCGACTCTTGCAGCGTGGATGAGGATGTGATCATTGTTGTTGTGCTCCAAGGCAGAAAAATAGTGTTACAAGTCTCAAAAGGGACAGTGCAGGCACCATGCCAGTCGCCACAAAAATAAATATCTATATATTTCAACAGGTTAAATAACTTGAACTTCCTAGGACCATGCAAGTTGCAAGAAAGGCCAGTGGCAGGCGGGCGTTATGCATTCCCGAAGGCCAATGTGGCGGTTTTGCCAACATGAAGTTTTATTTAGGAAGCGTTCAGCCATTTCTTGGCAAAATGCCCGTACTTCTAGTGTGAATCGCTCACCAGGTAATCCTATGACCCGTATTTTGACCATCGAGGATGACGCCGTAACGGCCCGCGAGATCGTCGCCGAGCTGAGTAGCCATGGACTGGATGTAGATTGGGTAGACAACGGCCGCGAAGGCCTGGTCCGCGCCGTGAGTGGCGATTACGACCTGATCACCCTCGACCGCATGCTGCCGGAGCTCGATGGGTTGGCCATCGTCACCACGCTGCGCACGATTGGTGTGTCGACGCCGATCCTGATGATCAGCGCCCTCTCCGACGTGGATGAGCGGGTGCGCGGCCTGCGTGCCGGCGGTGATGATTACCTCACCAAGCCGTTCGCTTCGGATGAAATGGCCGCCCGCGTCGAAGTGCTGTTGCGGCGCAAAAGCACGGTCCAGGAATTCGAAACCGCCCTACGCGTGGCCGACCTGGAGCTGAACCTGATCAGCCGCGAAGCCAGCCGCGCCGATCAGCCCCTGAGCCTGCTGCCCACTGAATACAAATTGCTGGAGTTCCTGATGCGCAACACCGGGCAGATCCTGTCGCGGATGATGATCTTCGAGGAGGTCTGGGGCTATCACTTCGACCCCGGCACCAACCTGATCGACGTGCACATCGGCCGTCTGCGCAAGAAGATCGACCCACCGGGCCTCACGCCGCTGATTCGCACGGTACGAGGTTCCGGTTATGTCATTGCTGAACCCCTCTAAGGGCTGGCGCTCTTCCAGCAGCCGTTTGCTGGCGCTGTACAGTTCGTTGTTCGTGGCGTGGAGTTGCATCCTCATGGGGGTGCTGTATTACGAGGTGTCGGGTTACCTGGGCGACCTGTCGCGCCATTCCCTGATGCAGCGCCAGCACTTGTTCCAGCGCTTTGACGGTGAGGAACTGGTGGAGGCCCTGACCACCAGCATGACCTTTGACATGAAGGGCGTGGACGCCTACGGTTTGTTCGACGAGCAATTCCGCCCGTTGAGCGGGCCGATCCGCGCGGTGCCGCCCGACCTGCCGCTGGACGGCAAGATCCACGCCCTGGCCAATTGCGTCGACTCCGACGACCCCAAGTTGCCCAAGGACAGCTGCGACGCCGTCGCCACCCACACCGAAGACGGCCGCTGGCTGGTGCTGGTGCGCGCCAACGGTTCGCTGTTCGGCGTGACCCGGATCATCTGGCATGCCCTGCTGTGGGCGCTTTCGTTGACGATTATCCCAGGCGTTGCCGGCTGGCACTTATTGCGTCGACGCCCGTTGCGACGCATTCGCGGAATCCAGGCCAGCGCCGAAGCCATCGTCGCTGGCGACCTGACTCACCGCCTGCCGCTGTCGAACCGACGCGACGAACTGGACATGCTCGCGGCCATCGTCAACGCCATGCTGGATCGCATCGAGAAGTTGATGAATGAGGTCAAGGGCGTGTGCGACAACATCGCCCACGACCTGCGCACCCCGCTGACACGCCTGCGTGCGCAGCTGTACCGGATCAAGCAGGAGGCCGAGGCGGAATCGGACTACGCGGTGAAACTGGATGACGCGATTGCCGAAACCGACACCCTGATGGCGCGCTTTCGCGGGCTGTTGCGTATCTCCGAACTGGAAGACCACCAGCGTCGCTCCGGCTTTTTGGTCATGGACCCGTTGCCGCTGTTGCGCGAGCTGCACGACTTCTACCTGCCCCTGGCTGAAGAAGGCGAACTGCAATTGCGCCTCGAAACCCCGGAATCCCTGCCGTGGATCACCGGCGACCGTGCCCTGCTGTTCGAGGCCCTGGCCAACCTGTTGAGCAACTCGATCAAGTTCTCCCCGCCGGGCGGCGAAGTGATCTTGCGCGGGGTCAATGATGCGGGCAGTACGCGCATTGAAGTGCACGACTCCGGCCCCGGCATACCCGCGGCGGAACGTGACGCAGTGTTCCAGCGCTTCTATCGCGTGGATGAAAGCGATCAGCAAGGCGGGTTCGGGTTGGGCTTGTCGATCGTGGCGGCGATCATCAACTTGCATGGGTTCAAGTTGGAAGTGGGTACCAGCGAGCAAGGCGGTGCCAGATTAGTCCTGGAATGCCGCCAACAGCTCATGCCCGAATAGCTTGGGCTGTGATGAGCGATCTTTTGTAGTGAGCGGGCTTGCCCCGCGCTGGGGCGCGGAGCGGCCCCAAACAAGAACGCCGCTTGGTGTCAGGGAAAACCCGGCGCCTGGTTTTGGGGCGGCTTCGCCACCCAGCGCGGGGCAAGCCCGCTCACCACAGCAAGCCCCCACACTACAAAAGCCCAATAACCTCAGGCTCAGTTTCAAGCCGGGAAGTTAGCCCGCAACGCCTCCAGCCCACCGCTGTAGACACCGGCAAACAACTCCTCCACCGCCGCATCCGTGGTCCCCGCCGCCGGCGTGAACACACCCGACCAGGTCACTTTCGCCGACGATTCGGTCAAGGCTTCAACCTGCAAGGTCGCCAGGTACGCACTCACCGGGAACGGTGACTGCTCGATGGTGTAGCTGTAGGTACGCCCGACGTTGTCAAAACTCTGCAACCGCTCCACCACCACACCACCGTCGGCAGTTTGCAGGTGACGCACGCGGCCGCCGTCGCTTGGCTCGCTTTTGACAATGAACGGCAGCCAGTCCGGCAGGCTGTTGAAGCCGCCGACCAATTGCCAGACCTGATCGGCCGAAACCGGGATTTCAATCACAGAAGACGCTGTTGCCACGTTAATTACTCCAGAAAATGAAAAACAATTCAGATGGCCATGCTGTCGACCACACCACCGTCGACCCGCAGCGCGGCACCGGTGGTGGCAGATGACAGGGGTGAAGCAATGTACGCCACCAGGTTGGCGACTTCATCCACATTTGCCGCGCGCTGGATGATCGAGGTCGGCCGTGCGTTACGCACAAACACATCCGCCTCGTCCCGCGCACTGCGCCCGGATTGTGCGGTGGCGTCCTTGAGCATCTGCTCCAGGCCGTCGGTAAAGGTCGGCCCAGGCAACACCGCGTTTACCGTCACGCCGGTGCCCGCCAAGCGCTTGGCCAAACCATGGGACACCGCCAGGTTGGCGCTCTTGGTCACGCCGTAGTTGATCATGTCCGCCGGGGTCGCCACGCCGGACTCCGACGACAGGAAAATCACCCGGCCCCAGCCCTGCTCGACCATGCCTGGCGTGTAATGCCGCGCCAGGCGCACGCCGGAGATCACATTGACCTCATAAAAGCGTGTCCATTCGCTGTCCGGGGCTTCAAAGAAATCCACATTGTTGAAGATGCCCAGGTTGTTGACCAGGATGTCGGCACGCGGTTCGGCGGCGAAGAGTTTTTCTGCACCTTCGGCCGTACCGAGGTCCGCCACCAAACCACGCAGGTCAGCACCGGGAACAGCCTGGCGGATACTCGCCAAGGCGTCATCCACCTTGCCCGCATCGCGCCCGATCACCACCACCGTGGCGCCGGACTGCGCCAGCGCCTGGCTGATGCCCAGGCCAATACCGGCGGTGCTGCCGCTGACAATCGCTACTTTGCCGCTTACATCAATTTTCATGGTTGAAACTCCTGAAGTTAAAGCGGCAGTGGTGCGCGATCCGAAATCAATCGGGCGTCGCGCAGGGCCTGCCAGAAGGCTGCCGGGATCTGTTCTGACAACGCCGCAACGTCTTCGGCAATCCTGCCCGGACGGCTGGCGCCCGGAATTACCGCCGCCACGGCCGGATGGGCCAGGGAGAATTGCAGCGCGGCGGCTTTCACACTCACGCCGAATGCCTGGGCAATCGCCTTGATCTGCTCGACCTTGCTGATGATCGCCGGGCTGGCTTTCTGGTATTCGAAGTGCGCGCCACCGGCAAGGATGCCGGAGCTGTAGGGGCCACCGACGACGATTTCGACGTTCTGCGCCAGGGCCGCGTCCATCAAGCGTTGCAGGGCGCGATCGTGGTCCAGCAGAGTGTAGCGGCCAGCCAGCAAAAAGCCGTCGGGTTGCGCTTCCGTCAAATCCAGGGTCAATTCGCACGGCTCGACGCGGTTCACACCCAGGCCCCAGGCCTTGATCACGCCCTCTTCGCGCAGGCGGGTCAGCACTTTGAAAGCGCCGGTGCGGGCCTGGTTGAAGTACTCCAGCCACTGGTCGCCGTAGAAGTCCTGGGCGATGTCGTGAATCCACACGATGTCCAGGCGATCGGTGTTCAGGCGAATCAGGCTGTCTTCGATGGAGCGCAAGGTGGCGTCGGCGCTGTAGTCGTTGAGCATCTTGTTTGGGCGGCCGTGTTCGAACACGCCGCTTTTTTCGCCGAGGTCACGGGCGCTGTCTTCGACTTCGTCGAGGATCACCCGGCCGACCTTGGTGCTGAGCACGAAATCATCGCGGTTGTACTGCGACAGCGCTTGGCCCAGGCGGATTTCCGAGAGGCCCGATCCGTAGAACGGCGCGGTGTCGAAGTAACGCACGCCGGCGTTCCAGGCGGCCTCCACGGTGGCCTGGGCCTCGTCTTCAGGAATGGCGCGGAACATGTTGCCCAGCGGTGCGGTGCCAAAGCCGAGCTGGCCGGGGAGTTTGTCTTTCAAGCTCATGATGGATCCTCAATGGGTTCAGGGGTCGCTGTGACCGTTGAGCAGATCCTAGATTGCAGAGATCGGACCGTCCAAGACATACTGCGACCAACTTGAGTCCTCGTAGGTCTAACATGATCGATCTCCGCCAACTGCGCTACTTCGAAGTGGTCGCCGAAGAAGAACACGTCGGCCGTGCTGCCGAACGCCTGCACATCTCCCAGTCGCCGCTGAGCCGACAGATAGCCCAGCTGGAAGAGCGCCTGGGCCTGACCCTGTTCGAACGGAGCCAGCAACGCATCCGCCTGACCCGTGACGGCCAGACCTTCCTGGCTGAAACCAAAGCGCTGCTGACCCATGCCAATCGCCTGGAGTCCCTGGGCAAGCGCCTGGGCCGTGGCGAAGAAGGTGGGCTGTGCATCGGCTACATCGAAAACGCCATGCATGCCGGTGTGTTGCCCAATGCCCTGCGCATCCTGCGCGACGACCGCCCCACCGTGCATATCAAGCTGTACAACCTGCCCTCTCTCGAACAACTGGAAGGCCTGCGTCAGCGCAGCCTGGATATCGCGCTGGTTAACGAGCCGCCGGCCGACGATGATCCCGACCTGATCGCGCTTCAAGTGCTGGATGACCCGATGCTGCTGGCCTTGCCGGAACACCATCCACTGGCAAGCCAAAGCGAGTTGCTGCCCGAACACCTGGCCGATCAGGAATGGATCGGCGTACAGCGCAAACCCGGCGCACACCCCACTGACGACTTTATCGCCGCCTGCATCCGCGCCGGTTTCACCCCGCAGATCCCCATGGAAGCCGGTGAACCGTTTACCGCCTTGGGCCTGGTCGCTTCGGGCCTGGGCGTGGCCATGGTGCAAAAGGGCCTGAGCCGCAATGCCCCGCCCGGCGTGGTGTTGCGGGAGTTGCCGTGGCTGAGCTACACCACGCCGCTGTGGGCGGCGTGGCATCGGATCAACCTTCGGCCGCTGGTGGAAACCTTCAGGAAAGTACTGACCGAACCCGTCGGTTGATCAACCCATCAGCTCCTTCAACCGATACCACAACATCCCCAACGCCAACAGCGGCGAGCGCAACGCCTTACCACCCGGAAACGTCATGTGTGGCACTTGGCTGAAAATATCCAGGCCCGTGCTGTGGCCGGCGTGGATACCTTCGGCCAGCAGCCTGGCGCACCAGTGGGTGACGTTCAGCCCATGCCCGGAATAGCCCTGGGCATAAAACACATTCGGGTACTGCTTCAACCGGCCCACCTGCGGAAAGCGGTTGGCGGTAATGCCAATCTTGCCGCCCCACTGGAACTCAATGGCGGTATGGGCCAGTTGCGGGAACACCTTAAGCATTTTCGGTTGCATATAGGCGGCGATGTCCGCCGGATCACGGCCGGAGTAATGGCAGGCGCCGCCGAATAGCAGGCGGCGGTCAGCGGACAATCGATAGTAATCCAGGCCGACTTTCTGGTCGCACAGCGCAAGGTTCTGTGGGATCAACTGGTGGGCCATTTCTTCCGATAAAGGCTCGGTGGCGATGATGTAGCTGCCCGCCGGGAGCACCTTGCCGCTCAGACGCGGCTCCAGTTCCTTCAGATGGGCATTGCACGCAAGCACCAGGTGGTCGGCACGCACGCTGCCGCCAGCGCAGCGCACTTGCACCCTGTCGCCGTGGATCAGTTCGAGGACTTCGGTGTGTTCGAAAATCCGCACCCCAAGGGATTCGGCCAACTGCGCCTCACCCAGCACCAGATTCAGCGGATGCAGATGCCCGGAGCCCATGTCTACCAAGCCGCCGGCATACACCGTCGAGCCCACCACCTGCGGCATATCCTGCGGCCCGACCAGGCGGGTTTGGTGGGCATAGCCCAGCGCCGCCAGGTGCGCCTGCTCGCCCTTGAACGCCGCGAATTGCGCCGAGGTATTGGCCAACTCGCAAAAGCCCCAACGCAGGTCGCAGTCGATGTTGTGCTCACGAATACGCTCGCCCACCAACGCCACCGAGTCGATGCCGGCACGCTCCAGGTAACACACGCCCTCCTCGCCCACGTACTTGGCGAAGCCCGACACGTCATGGCCGATACCGCGAATCAACTGGCCGCCATTGCGCCCGCTGGCGCCCCAGCCGATGCGCCGGGCTTCCAGCAGGATCACCGAGAGCCCACGCTGGGCCAGCTCGATGGCGGTATTCACACCGGTGAAGCCGCCGCCGATCACACACACATCGGCGGTCAGGTCGGTGCCCAATGCGGGGCGCTCCGTCAGGGCGTTGGCCGTGGCCCGGTAGTAAGACCGGGCGTGGTCAGTCGACAGCATCATTTGTTGGTCTTCACTTTGCTCCAGGCGCGGGTCATCAGGCGCATGGTCGCCGGGGTCGGCGTGGTGGAAATATAGAGTTTGTCGAGCACTTCCTGAGACGGGTACACCTCAGGGTTGTTCACCAGTTCCGGGTCCATGAACGCCTTGGCGGCCGGGTTGGCGTTGGCATACCCCACCGAGGCGCTGACCTTTGCGATCACCTCAGGGTCAAGCAGGTAGTTGATAAAGGCATGGGCTTCTTTCGGGTTGCTCGCGTCGGCGGGAATCGCCAGCAGGTCGAACCACAGGTTGGAGCCTTCCTTGGGAATCGAATAGGCGATGTTCACGCCGTTCTTGGCTTCCTTGGCGCGGTTGGCGGCCTGGAACACGTCGCCGGAATAACCGAAGGCCACGCAGATATCACCGTTGGCCAAATCCGAGATGTACTTGGAAGAATGGAAGTAGGTGATGTACGGCCGCAGCGTCAGTAGCTTGGCCTCGGCCTGTTTGTAGTCCTCGGGGTTCTCGCTGCGCGGGTCCTTGCCCATGTAGTTGAGGATCGCCGGGAACAGCTCGTCCGCCGAGTCGAGGAAGGCCACGCCGCATTGGTTGAGTTTCTTGATGTTCTCGGGCTCGAACAGCACCGCCCACGAATCGATATGGTCGATGCCCAGCACCTGCTTGACCTTGTCGACGTTATAGCCGATGCCATTGGTGCCCCACAGGTACGGCACCGAGTGCGCGTTGCCGGGGTCATTTTTTTCCAGCAGCTTGAGCAGCTTGGGGTCAAGGTTCTTGAAGTTGGGCAGTTGCGCGCGATCGAGCTTGAGGAACGCACCAGCCTTCACCTGGCGTGCCAGGAAGTGGTTGGACGGCACCACCACGTCATAGCCGGTGCGCCCGGCGAGCAACTTGCCTTCCAGGGTTTCGTTGGAGTCGAACACGTCGTAGATCGGCTTGATCCCGGTCTTGGCCTGGAAGTCGGCCAGGGTGGTCTCGCCGATGTAGTCGGTCCAGTTATAGACGCTGACCGTCGGCGCCGCCTGGCTAGCGCTGCTGAATGCGGCCACCAGGGCCAGCGGGAGAAGCTGTTTCACAAGACGCATATCGACACCCCTTTTTTGGTTTTTTTAGACGCTCAACAGCAGGAACTCACGCTCCCAGGAACTGATCACCCGCTTGAAATTCTCGTGCTCGGCGCGCTTGACCGCGACGTAGCCCCGCACGAATTTGTCGCCCAGGTACCGCTTGACCGTGTCGCAATCCTCCATGCGTGCCAGCGCATCTTCGAGGGTGAACGGCAGGCGCAGGTTGCGGCGCTCATAGGCACGCCCTTCCACTGGCGCGCTGGGTTCGATCTGCTCGATCATCCCGAGGTAGCCACACAGCAGACTAGCCGCAATCGCCAGGTAGGGATTGGCGTCGGCGCCGGGCAAACGGTTCTCCACGCGCATGGCGTCGGGGCTGGAGGTGGGCACGCGCAGGCCAACGGTGCGGTTCTCTTCGCCCCACTCGACGTTGACCGGCGCCGAGGTGTCCGGCAGGAAGCGGCGGAACGAGTTCACGTTGGGCGCAAACATCGGCAGCAGCTTGGGGATGTACTTCTGCAAGCCGCCGATGTGGTGCAGGAACAACGGGCTCTTGTTGCCGTCAGCGTCGACGAACACCGGTTTGCCGGTGGCGATGTCGACCACGCTCTGATGCAGGTGCATGGCGCTGCCCGGCTCGTCGGCCACCGGCTTGGCCATGAACGTGGCGGCCACGTTGTGTTTGAGCGCGGCCTCGCGCAGGGTACGCTTGAACACGGTGATCTGGTCGGCCAGGTCGAGGGCATCGCCGTGACGGAAGTTGATTTCCATCTGTGCCGGGCCGTCTTCGTGGATCAGCGTATCGAGGTCCAGGCCCTGGGCTTCGCACCAGTCATAGACGTCTTCGAACAGCGGGTCGAATTCGTTGGCCGCATCGATGGAAAACGACTGGCGACCGGTTTCGGCGCGGCCAGAGCGACCTACCGGGGTTTTCAGCGGCAGGTCCGGGTCTTCGCAGCGCTGGGTCAGGTAGAACTCCATTTCCGGCGCGACGATCGGCTGCCAGCCCTGGTCGGTGTACAACTGCAGGACCTTCTTCAGCACGTTGCGCGGCGACAGTTCGATGGGGTTGCCCTGCTTGTCGAAGGTGTCGTGGATCACAATCGCGGTGGGCTCGATCGCCCACGGCACCACATAAGTGGCATTGGACACCGGGCGGCAGACCATGTCGATATCGGCCGGGTCGAGCAGGTCGTAGTAGATGTCGTCGTCGACAAAGTCCCCGGTTACCGTTTGCAGCAGCACACTTTCCGGCAGGCGCATGCCTCGCTCATGCAGGAACTTGTTGGTGGGTGCAATCTTGCCGCGTGCGATGCCAGTCAAATCACTGATCACGCATTCGACTTCGGTAATCTTGTGTTCTTTCAGCCAGGCGGACAGCTGATCGAAGGGGGCGTTCATAAGGACCTCGTCATGGGTTGGGTGCATGCGCCGGCTTGTACTCCTGGCGCATTGAGGTCTATCTTGATGCCGCCGCCCCTGCGGCATCTATCCACTTTGCACGAACCACAACGCACCAATAGAGTGCGCCCAGGTTACCCATGACACAGGCAACAGCTTTGCGCGTACAGGCCTTCACCACCGGTGATGTGGCCGCTCAATGCAATGCGACACCCGGTTGGGTGCAGCAGTACCAGCAGATGTCCCCAGGGCATTTCGCCGGGCGAATCCGCTACCTCGACCTGCAAGGTGTGGAGGTGTACGAAGAGTGCATGAACACCCGTGTGGAGCAGCATTTCAACGCACCGCCAGGCTCATTGGCGTTCTGTTTCGACGGCAGCGATAACGCGCTGTATATGCTCAATGGCGAAAGCCACAACACCTGGATCACCCCGGAAAACTACCGTGAAGTGGCGGTGGTGTTCGGGCCGCAGTTCGTGCAACGCCATGGGCTGGATGTGGCGAAGCTGGAAGGTCTGTTCATGGCACCGTTGACCTGCCAGCAGAATGGGCTGTTCAGTCGCTGGCTGAGTGGCACGCTGACACGGCTGTCTACAGAAATCGACCCCGTCGCCCTCACCCAGCAACTGCTCGATGACTGCCTGTTTATCCTCGACAACGCCTGCGTGGGTCTGGATCGCAGCTCATTGCAGCGACGCAGCGAAGAACGCCGGCTGATGGCGCGCATCGGCGAGTGGGCGGCGGATGCGCCGGATGAATCCGTGAACCTGCTGGAACTGGCACAGATTGCCGGCGTGCCGTTGCGTCAGTTGCAGCAGGGCTTCAAGACCTATACGGGGATGAGCCCGGCGCAGTGGTTGCGGTTGCGCCGGTTGAATGGGGCGCGGCGGGAGTTGTTGAGTGGCGCCAACACCACCGTGGCCGAGGTCGCGATGAACTGGTCGTTCTGGCATTTGGGGCGGTTTTCCAGCAGTTATCGGGCGCTGTTCAAAGAGCTTCCCAGCGAAACCCTGAAACACCACCCGAATCACCGTTCACCCGCTGTAGCGTCAGCGTGCGGTTATTCCAATCGTGCACGTTTAGGCAACTGAAACATAGGATGGCCTTGCCTCAGGGCATCGTAATTCAATATGCCCTGCTCAAGGCTTTCCAACAGCACTCTTGGGTTTTCCGTTTGCGCCAAATCCTGATTGATCCCGCGCAGGCGTATTCGAAGTGGCTCATCCGCATAAGCGACTCGCTTGAGAAATACCCACAGTCGGTTCCGCAAGCCTTCATACCCCACTCGGTAATCGAGCGTCATGGACATTCTGGCAAAGCGCGACAGGTAGCCTGGGATGCGAGGATCGGCCCCTCGCTCCTGTGCCGCCACTTTTTGCCATAGCGCCGTTCTGGCGACCGCATCAGGCTCAAGCAAGCCCCTGACCCAGTCATCCGGTTGGTTCAGCGGCGCAGCGCTGGTGTCGATCCATAGTTCGAAACCGGTTTCCTGGCGAAACGCGAGCAGACGCTGGAGGGTGGTCAGATCGTCAAAGGGATTTTCGCGCAGGTCCAGCCCCCACCTTAAATCAAGCGTTCGGGGAATCGAGGTAAACCGATTACCCGCCAGCCCCAGAAACTCCAGCGACCTACGGTTAACCAATGCTTGGGGAATATCCACTAGCCCTGTTCGATCAAGCCTGAGGCTGCGTAATTTAGGCAGCGTATCAATCGATGGCGCCGCCCCCAAGGGGTTACCGCTCAGATCAAGTGACTCCAGCGTCGTCAGTTTGCCGAGCAGCGCATTATTATCCGGCACCATCTGCAGCGCCCCGTCGGTCAACTTCAGATCTCTCAAACGGCTCATTTTTGCTACGTCGGCCGGGATCAAGGCATCGGGAATGCCTTGAAGCTCGAGCGTTTCAAGACGTGGAAAACAGCCTAAATAAAGGTGAAGCTCCAATCTATGTATTGCCGCGGGTTTACTCAGCTCGACCACTGAGTTGAACTCGACGAATCTTTCAACGAAAGGTGCGCTGGGTAATCTGCCAGGGTTCAGACGTGGAAAACCGCCCTCAGGTGTAGCGTCAAACATAAACTTGAAGCCAACCATCCGACCATCCCGATAGACCTTGAGAGAGTCCGGACCACGCCATGTGTATAGCTGACGGAGCTTCTCGTTCATGTCATTTCGGGATACGCGCTCGCGGTCCATCCACGCTTGCTTGTCTTGCTCATCAATTTCGGCCTCAGAATCATCCAGGCTTGCGTAATAATCATCCTCAAGAACGTCCTCCCGCAGCCAATCTTGAAGACACACTTCCAGGTCCGCCTCAGAATCCTTGATACGCTGCAATTCGGCTTGCGCGTCACCAGGCCAATCGAAACAGCCCATAAACTCACTGACCTGTTGATCCGTGAAACCCGGAATGTAACTGTCAACCAGCATTCTATCGGTCTGCAGGACCTCCCTTGGCACGCCCCCTGCGCCGCCGCGCAACCCGCCCTCTTCAGGCTCAAAAAACGGAGTTCGCAATTGCTGGCGACGCAGTACCGTTTCCAAATCGCGCCTACCCAGGATATTGCGCCGTAGCATGAACTTGAAGTGTTCGAGGCTATCGGCCCGCACACCCATTTGGATTAACTCTGGGTTCGACAGGTTGTGTAAAATCGCGTCGGCAAAATCGTCTGTGGTATAGCCTGGTTGCAGCACTGAATCAGGGCATTTGTAGAGATTTCCCTCCTGAATGATCGTGCGTTGTGCTGCAAGGGACGGCGCGCCGATCCGATCCAGCACTGCCCCATTGGCCGCCCCTTCGCGGACTGTAATCGACAGCCGAGGACTCCAGCCCTGCATACGCTGGGCGCTGTGCAGCAGCAGCGTGTCGCTGTCTGCATTGCGTACCGTATTCAGATAGACCCCTTCATAAGCACGAACCAGGCGCAACTCCTGCTCACTGGCTGCCACTTGCGGTTCCAGGCGCTGTAGCAACGCCTTGATCTGGCCCAGGGTCAGCATGCTGTCAGGGCTCAATTGCTGTGAGGCTAATAGTTGATCGAGTACCGATGAAGGCAGTGATGGGTATTCATGCCCGAGGGCTTTCTGGAGATCACTCTGCGGGCTTGTGACGTTTTGGTAATAGCGCTCAAACATGGATACGCGCTGCTCACGAACGATCGCCTGGGCCTTGAGGCGCAGCAGTCGGGCCCTTACGTCAATAGAGGGGTAAGGGGCTTCTGGCATCAGGAGTTCACCCAGTAAACTCCGGGTGTCCTGCTCGCTCAGACGACGCGCCAAAGACCGGAAAAACGGGCTTTTTGTTTCAATGGTCAACACATCGTCCTTGGCCACGGTTGTCCCCGTTTCCCAGATGATGCGATCCCCCTCCTTCAGCCTCAAGCCGACGTCGGCCGGCCACGCTTTATCCGTCGTCAACCAGCGTAATCTGTGCATATCACTCAGTGGCAGCTCACTGCTGCCGAGTTGCACGATATAGGCTTCCACTCGTTGGGTGATATTGAAACGCAGCAATGTATCGGCCAGCAGCCCCTGGGGTCGGGCACCCGTGGTGAGTTGCAGGCGCAATTGTTCATCGGTCACGCCACTGACCTGACGGATCAGCTCAAGCCTCTCGTCCGAAAGGCCTTCCACTGCTCGCCCAAAGCCACGCATCAATTGTGGACGGGTCCACTGCGAGATCGGCACCCCTTCCGCTCCGGGTGGGATGAACACATCATGAGGCTCGGGTTGAGGCGTTGACGACTGACCACCTGGTTTTTCCTGGGCTTCAGGCTCTGCCGGCGTCTTGTCAGATACTGCGGGCTCCCGCGGCGGCTCGCTCACAGAGTCTGCCAGCCCCGTACCGCCCTTGATCAGCAGCGGCAGTGCATTGAGCAAGCCAAAGACTGTGCGTGTTACGCCTTCGTTAACCTGATCGCGACCTTCGGCATCCAGGATTTCAGACACACCTTGCGCGGCTTGGATCAGCCCGGCCAAGCCCAATAACCCTTCACCGCCAGGGAAGAAAATTGCCAGAGCGCCCCAGCGGTTGAGCCAGCCGACGACAGGGTTGACCACCGCTGCCAAGTTGTCGCGATTGACATCGGCATCATCGCGTATCGCTTCCTGGGCAGTGGTCAGGCTTGTCTGCTTGAACACCTTGACCAGTTCGGCAAACGGATCGACTGAGTTGGGGACGATGTCCAGCGTGATGTAATCGTCGGGGTTCCAATAACCGTCATTGTTGAAAAAACCGGAGTCTCGGGTCAGGTGATGTTGACGCGGGTACTCGGCCATGGCCTCCAGTGCCGTCAGTACACCGGCATGAAAAGTGCCGTCAATGCGGTCGTCCTTGGCGAAGTGCTCCGCCAGAGCGGTTCTTTTTTCCCGCACCTTGCCCTGCTCTACAATCCATGCGCGCAACGCCTTGATATCTGCGAACTGATGGAGCGGCGACGAATTGCCGGGCACATACAGCAACACCATCGCGCTGACACGGTGACGTAATACCCAAATATCACACGCCGTGTAGCGGTAGATCATCAGCCGGGACACCTCGACATGCGCCGCCGGGTGCGTACGTTGCTCCAATTGGTTTTTGTCGATGGCAGAAAACTCAACCTCGTTATCTCCCAGCCCTGCCGCCGACAATGCCAACTGCAAGCCCCCCAGGGTCAAACTGGACTCAAGCCGTTGCAGAAAGGCAACCATGACAAAAGCCGTCTTCATCGAGGTGCGCAAAGGGTACGGTGCGCTCCCCATCATCACGGCGTCCGATGGCAACGTACGATCCAGGTAGTCCTGATACAGCTCTTTGTATTCGAGGAGCCACACCCATTTCTTGTAGTCCGCCGCAGTGATCGCAAGCTGCGTCGAAGGCCCGTAAGTCTGCGGATCGCTGCGACGGTAAATGCCCTCGTAGTCCCTGTGATTACCACTGCCCACGTAGGCGAACTCATCGACATTCTTGACGATTTTTATCTCTGGCCCCACCGCTGGCGGTGTGTAAAAGCCAAAGGCGGTCTCTCCAAAACGATCATCAGCCACGGCTTGATAATCGCTGAGCAAGGCCTGTACCAGTGACTGTCGGAAGCGAATCTGGCCCTGATGCACGCCGTTGATGAGTGGGTGACCGTGGTAGTCGTAGTCCAGAGTCACCAATTGAGTGGTGACGGGGTCAACGTCGTCCCCCCATTTTTGGCGTATCAATGTTGCGCCATGCTCAGCCGGGGTCAGTACCAGGCTGTCTTGCAGCGCACGGTTCAGTGGCGCCAGCGCATTGTCTTGTGAGGCGGAGAGTGTCATGTCATCAGTTCCATCTGCAATTTAAGGCTGCGACTTTAGCGCCGCCTGACTGAGCGGCAGATCAGCAAAGCGCACTCCAAAGCGCTCCTGAAGACGATACATTCTGTAGTTCGCACCTCGTACGTGACGCCTCGCCCTGCACTCGGCCTTGTAATAAACAGCCGATATGCCTAGCTTATGCGCCCTCCCGCCCTGCGCTTTAAGGCCCTGCCCCCATGGTTTTGCGTTTTCGTCCCGTTGTCACCTCTCGTTTCGCCCTCGGCCTGCTGCTCAGCGGCGGCATTGGTAACAGCCTCGCGGCTGAAATCGAACTGCCGGCGGTGAACGTCCAGGGCCAGGATGAATCCGGCTACCGCAGTGAAACCGCCTCGGTGGGCGCCTTCGATAACGCGCCGCTGCTCGACACTCCCGCTTCGATCACGGTGATCAACGCCGCACTGATCAAGGACCAGCAGGCGCGTCTGCTCAGTGAAGTACTGCGCAACGATGCATCCGTGGGCGACAGCTACGCGCCCATCGGCTACTACGAAAACTTCGTGGTGCGCGGCTTTTCGCTGAACGCGGCGAGCAGCTACAAGATCAACGGGCGCACCATCACGGGCGAGCAGAACGTCGCCCTGGAAAACAAACAACAGGTGGAAGTGCTCAAGGGCCTGGCGGGCCTGCAAAGCGGGATTTCCGAGCCCAGTGGTGTGATCAACTACGTGACCAAGCGCCCGGAAGATGTGCGCTCGGTGACCGTCTCCACCGATGATCGCGGCAGCGGCTACCTCGCCACCGACGTCGGCGGCTGGTTTGGCAGCGAGCAGCAATTCGGCCTGCGCGCCAACGTGGCCCATGAAGACCTCAATTCCTATGTGGAGCACGCCAACGGCCAGCGTGATTTTGTGTCCCTGGCGTTCGACTGGAACATCAGCCCTGACGCGGTGTTGCAGCTGGATGCGGAATACCAGAACAAGCAACAACGTTCAGTGCCGGGCTACCAATTGCTCGGTGGCACTGAAGTACCCCACGATGCTTCGCCGAAAAAACTGCTGGGCCACCAGAGCGGGTCGAAGCAAGTGGGCATTGATTCACTGAACCTCAACGGCAAGTTTGAGTACCGCTTCAGCGATCAGTGGAAAGGAAGCGTCAGCGCGGCACACAGCAAGGTGGTGATTGACGATTACAGCTCGTTTGCCTGGGGCGGCGCGACAACCGGGCTCGGCAATTACTTCACCCCCGAGGGCAACTACGACATCTACGACTTCCGCAGTCCCGACGACACCCGCCGTGACGATGAAGTACAAGCGGCCATGACCGGGCTGTTCAACACTGCCGGCCTGGGCCATGAACTAACGTTCGGCACCAGCGCGTTTCGCCGGGTGGTCGACAAGCGTGAAGCGGTCAACGTCCCTATCGGCAGCGGGAATATCCATGAAGACGCACCGAGCTTCACGCCAACCGACCAACCGTTAAACGACAGCCATCGCAACCTCGACAGCCGCCAATACGGGCTGTTTATCACCGACCGCATCAAATTCAACGAGCAATGGCAAACCGTTTTGGGCGGGCGCGAAGTGCGTCTGGATGAGAAGGCTTACGACGGCACCACGGGTGATCAGACACGCCATACCCAGCAATACGTGTTCCTGCCTCAAGCCTCATTGATCTACAAACCGGTGGAGAACGTTTCGCTCTACACCAGCTACAGCAAGGGCCTGTCCCTGGGTGGTACAGCACCGTGGTTCGCGAACAACAAATTTGAAACACTCGCCCCCACCACCTCACGTCAAATCGAAGCCGGAGTGAAATACGACTGGCGCCGCATGAGTTTCACCGCCGCCGTATTCCAGACCCGTCAGGCCTACCAATACGCCAAACCGGACGGCACTGGTGCCTTCGACTACGTACAACAAGGCGAACAGAAGAACACCGGCCTGGAATTGTCGGCCAACGGCTGGGCCACCGAGCGCCTGCAGATCGCAACCAGCGTGGCGGCGATTCGCGCGCGGGTGAGCGGCAGCGGTACTGCCGACTATGAGGACCACCAAGCGATCAACGTGCCCAAGCTGCGCGCCAGTGTGTATGCCGATTATGCGTTGCCTTGGGTGAACGGCCTGGCGGTGCTGGGCGGCGTGCAATACAGCGCCAAGAAGTACGCCAACCGTAGCGGCAATGTGGAGGTGGGGGATTACGCCGTGGTGAACGTAGGCAGCCGCTACACCACCAAGGTGAGCGGCTATGAAACGGTGTTCCGCCTGAGCGTCGACAATCTGTTCGACAAGCGCTACTGGCGCGACGCGGGCGAGTACATGGGCGATGACTATCTGTTCCAGGGCGCGCCGTTGACGGCGCGCCTGAGTGCTTCGGTCAACTTCTGACGCTTACTTCGGCATCTTGCGGAAACCCACGGCCAGGCGATTCCAGCTGTTGATGGTGGCGATAGCCACGCTCAGGTCGATCTGCTCCTGAGGGCTGAACTCGGCGGCCAGGGCGTTGAAGTCTTCGTCCGGGGCGTGAGTGTGGCTGATCAGGGTCAGGCTTTCGGCCCAGGCCAGTGCGGCGCGTTCACGCGGGGTGAAGAACGGCGTTTCACGCCAGGCGGAGACGGTGTACAGGCGGCGCTCGGTTTCGCCGCCTTTGCGGGCGTCGGCGGTGTGCATGTCGAGGCAGAAGGCGCAGCCGTTGATCTGCGAGACGCGCAGGCGGACCAGCTCCAGCAGGGGCAGCTCGATAGACAGTTTGCCGACGGCGGCTTCCAGGGCGAGCATGGCTTTCATGGCGTCTGGGGAGGCGGTGTAGAAATCGGTACGGGTTTGCATGAGGGTGCTCCAAGGCAGTGGGGATTGGTGGCTAGGTTAGTCATCGGGCCTTGGGGGAGGAATATCCAATTTTGGGGAAGAATGGGTGACCAATTGTTTGGGCGGGGGGTATGGGGGCATATCCGTTATTAGGGTAGCGGCTACCTATGGTTCCGCTCTTACAGCGGCTCACTTTTGATAGAGCGCAAAAGTAAGCAAAACGCTCTTGCCCCAACACTCGGCACCTCGCCTAGGCTCGGTGTGCCCGTAATCCGACAGGGATTTGGGGGGCCGCCGCCACGCGCCATCCATGGCGCGGGGCGGCTAAACCGGCATCCCTGCCGGTTTACCCCCCAAATCCCTGTCAGATTCCGGCCAGCGTGTTTGACGGGGCGCCTAAGATCAAAATCAAGATCAAAAACAAAAGCACAGCGGCCTGACAGCCGGCTTGAGTGGTGTGGAGCAAAGGCAACGGCAAACGCAGTCCACGATGGTCTTCGACGATGACGCGATAAACCAGGATGTACGCCACGCTCTCACATTTTTCGCAGGCACACAGGCTCCTACACGTATCTGCTCTTGATCTAACCACTCAGGTCGGCTACTAGGCCGCCGTGCTCTTGCTTTCGATCTTGATCTTGATCTTGATCTAAGGCGCCCCGTTAAACACGCTGGCCGAACGCAGGCTTGAATCCGTGGGTAACCCGGCAGGACGCCGGGTTAGCCGCGCTGGGCCAAGGATGGCCCATCGCGGCGGCCCACGGATTCAAGCCTGCGTTCGGGCACACCGAGCCTAGGCGAGGTGCCGAGTGTTGGGGCAAGAGCCCTTTGCTTACTTTGGGGCTTTTCCAAAGTGAGCCGCCGTAAGGGCGGAACCTATTTCAGCCATCAACCTAATAACGGATATGTACTCAGTCAAAACCCCGAGCCATATGCTCCCCAATCCTCCCCCTCAACCACCGCTCCGCCGGATCATTGTCATGCACCCCGCTCCACACCATCGACAATTCCGCCGCGTCAATTGCAAACGGCGGATCCTCCGCCGTTAACGACGTCCCCTCGGTCAACGCACACGCCGCATAATCCGGCACCGTCGCAATAATCTGCGTGCCCGCCAACAACGCCCGCAACCCACTGAACTGCGGCACCGCCAACACCACCCGCCGCGCCCGGCCGATCCTCGCCAAATCCAGATCGATATTGCCGCTCAAATCCCCCGAAAACGACACCATCGCATGAGGCCGTTCACAGTAGTCATCCAGGGTCAGCGGCTCAGTCCCCCCATCCCCACGCAAGACCTTGCACGGAATATCCCGCAGTTTCTTGCGCTTGGCATTCGCCGGCAAGTCAGTGGTGTAACTCACCCCCACCGAAATCTCACCACTGGCCAGCAGCGACGACATCAACAGGTAATTGGCCCGGCGCACCACCACGATGATCCCCGGCGCCTCCTCGCGCAGTTGACTGAGCAACGGCGGAAACAGGCCAAACTCGGCGTCGTCCGAGAGACCAATGCGAAACACGGCACAACTGCTGGAAGGGTCGAAATCCTTGGCACGGCTGACCGCGCCGGAGATGGTGTCCATGGCCGGTTGCAACTCCTTGAGTATCGCCACGGCGCGTGGCGTGGGCTCCATGCCCCGCCCGTTACGCAACAGCAACGGGTCGTCGAACAAATCGCGCAGACGCCCCAATGCCGCACTCACTGCCGGTTGGCCCATAAAGAGTTTTTCGGCGACACGGGTCAGGTTCTTCTCGAACATCAGTGCTTCGAAAATCACCAGCAGGTTCATGTCGACGCGGCGCAGGTCGTTGCGGTTCATGGGGCTATCCAAACGGTTGGCAAGCCCACAGATAAGCACGCAAAACCCGACTTGCATTGCATGCCTGTGCTGTCTTTTCCACCCGCGTACCTGGCGAAATTAACAACGATTAACTCGTCAGCCGGACGGTCCGGCAACAAGATTGGTGACGTCTACACTGCATCCATTCACCGGGAACGCTCCCATCGACTGCGGATATTTGTCATGGCCCGACTCGAGCAATATGCCCCTCGTTTGTCCGCCACCGGAGGCCTGTGCCCTCGGCGCGAGCGCATCGCCAAGCAACTGATCCTGGCCAACCTCGGCGAAAGCCTGGCCATTGCCGACCTGGCCCAGGCCTGCGCGTTGTCGCGCAGCCATTTTTCCCGGGCGTTCAAGTGCACCACCGGGTTGTCGCCACAGGAGTGGATCCGTCAACAACGTATCCAGCGCGCCAAGGAACTGATCACCGGCTCGTCCCTGAGCCTGACGCAAATCAGCCTGGAATGCGGTTTTTGCGACCAGGCGCACTTCTGCCATATGTTCACCCGCAGCGAAGGTGTCAACCCGATGACCTGGCGAAATCACCACTCGCGCCACAAGCCTCAAGTGATCGCAGCCTAGTGGTCGGTGCGTACCTGGAATATGCTGGCCGCTCCCCATTTCCCGAGCATGGCCCCCCATGAGCGATCCCGGCGACCAGGCCGTGCATTTCGGCCCCTATCGCATCCACCCGCGCCAACGCCTGGTGCTGGAGGCGGGTCGCCCGTTGCGCTTGGGACGGCGCGCGGTGGATATCCTGCTGATCCTGCTGGAGCAGGCCGGCAATGTGGTGAGCAAGCAGGAATTGATCGCCCGCGTCTGGCCGAAAAGCGTAGTGGAAGACGGCAACCTGCGGGTGCATATGGCGGCGTTGCGCAAGGCCCTGGGCGATGGCCAGGCCGGGCAGCGCTATATCGTGACCGTGGCCCAGCGCGGCTACAGTTTTGTTGCGCCACTGAGCATCGAACCGATGACGCCGCCCACCGAAGGTGCCCCACAACGTCCTTGCCACAACCTGCCGTTGCGCCGTACGCGGATGATCGGCCGCCAGGCCCTGATCGACAGCCTGGTGCAGCAACTGCCGGAACAACGCTTTATCACCCTGACCGGCGCCGGCGGTATCGGCAAGACCACCGTCGCGCTGCGTGTGGCGGAATTGCTGATCGGCCATTACCGCGACGGCATTCGCCTGCTCGACCTGGCGCCGTTGAGCGCGCCATCGATGATCCTGCCCAACCTGGCAGCCCTGCTCGATCTCCCCCACGCCGAACATGAACCCTTGACCACCTTTGCGCGCAACGTGCAGGAGCGCCAACTGCTGCTGGTGATCGACAACTGCGAGCACCTGCTTGACGATATCGCCCTGATCAGCGAAACCCTGCTACGCCATGCGCCCAGGCTGCACATCCTGGCCACCAGCCGGGAGGCATTGCGCGCCGAGGGCGAGTCCGTGCAGCGCCTGGAACCGCTGGCCTGCCCGCCCGTCACCGGCAACCGCGCGCAGGCACTGGGCTACCCCGCCCTGCAATTGTTGATCGAGCGGGCCATGTCCCATCAGGACAGCTTTGAACTGAGCGAAGCCGAGCTGCCGCTGGCAATCGATATCTGCCAGCGCCTGGACGGCATTCCGTTGGCGATCGAGTTGGTGGCGGCGCAGATCGAGCGCTTTGGATTGCCAGGGCTATTGGTGCAGATGGAGGACAATTTCCGCCTGCTGACCCGTGGCCGGCGCAACGCCCTGCCCCGCCATCAAACCCTGCGCGCCACGCTGGACTGGAGCTTTGAGCTGCTGACCGCCTGCGAACAGATCTGCCTGCGGCGCCTGGCGGTATTTCGCGGCGATTTCAGCCTGGCCAGCGCGGCAGCGGTGATTGCCGGGGAAAAGATTGCACCGACCGAAGTGTTGGGCTCCATCACTCAATTGGTCGCCAAATCCCTGCTCAATGTGGAAGCCGGCGATGACGAGATGGTCTATCGCCTGCTGGACATCACCCGCACCTACGCCCTGGAGAAACTCAGCGTCGCCGATGAACTCGACACCACCCGCGAGCGCCACGCCGAACGCTGCCTGGCGCTGATGCACCAGGCCCAGGACGATTGGGAACTGACCGCGACCCAACCCTGGATCGACCGCTACGCGCCCCTGCGCGAAGACATCCGGGCCGCCCTCGACTGGAGCTTGGGTGACCAGGGCGTGCACGTGCTGGGCATGCGCCTCACGGTGAGTGCGATGCCGTTGTGGCAGGAGCTGTCGCTGCTGCGTGACCAGGGTTTGTACGTAGGCAAGGCCCTGGCACGGCTGGGGGAGTCAAGGACACCGAGCCAGCGCTTGAACATGGCGTTGCAGCTGGCGCTGGGCAGTTTTTCCTATCACACCCAGGGCGGCACGCCGCAGACCATCGAAGCCTTCCGTTGCGCCCGGCGCCTGGCGGAAGCCGGCAAGGACCTGGCAGGCCAACTGCGTGCGGTGTCGGGATACATGGCCGTGAACCTGTGCTGCGGCGACTACCGTGAGGCCTTGGCGCAAAGCCTGCACTTCGACCGCCTCGGTCCCGAGGCCGAGCCCCTGTTGGCCCTCAGCGCCCAACGCCTGCGGGTATTAGCGCAACACTTCGCCGGCAACCAGGCACTGGCGCAGCACAATGCTGAGCAGGTGATCCAGCGCATGGCCCACAGCGGTCACCTCAACCGTTTTACCCACGGTTTTGGCGTGCAGTACGACCAGAGCGTCGCCTCGTTGACCATCCTGGCGCGCATCCTGTGGCTGCGGGGTTACCCGGAGCGCGCGTGGCGCACCGCAAGCCAGGCGTTGGCGCTGGCCTTGAACATCAATCATGGCACGTCGATCTGCTATACCCTGGCCCTGGCCGGGGTGGTCATCGCCTACTACAACGGCGACAACAAGGTGGCACGCGAGCAGTTGGACCAACTGTTGCAACAATCGCAAAAGCACTCGGTGCAGCTGTTCCAGACTTGGGCGCGCTGCTACGAAGGCACGTTGCCGATGGCCGATGTGCAGGGGCTGGGCCTGGTCGAGGACATCCTGGTGACGTTCAACGCCATCGAGGTCAGTGACGGGCTATTTGAACGCGCCAGAAATGGCCTCGCAGGTTGGTGTACCCCGGAGATTCTAAGGGTGCGTGCAGACAGCCTGACAGATCGCCGTGCGGCCGAAACGCTGCTGCTGGAAGCCTTGGGCCTGGCACACCAGCAAGGCGCGCTTGCCTGGGAGTTGCGCTGTGCCACCTCACTGGCAAGGCTGTGGCAGGCGCAAGGCCGCGTGCAGCCGGCGCGGGATCTGCTGAGTTCGATTTACGCGCGGTTCACTGAAGGCTTTGCCACCCAGGACCTAGTCCGCGTACGCCGCCTGCTCGACGAGTTGCAGGACAAACGGCCGGCCTGAAAACGGCCCCAGGTAATGCCCATAGCCCTGCTGCAAACGCGCGACCTGCATCGGGTCGCGCAATTGCGTCAGGGCATAGCTGCGCACGCAGTTGAGCAGGCGGTAACGGGCATTGCCAGGGCCCGGTTCGAGGCTCAGCAGCGACGTGCTGACCAAACGGCCCAGCAGATAGGACAGGTCGGCGTGCTCCAGCTCAGTGCCAGCGATTAACTCGCTCAACGTGGGCAACGTCACCGCCATCTTGAACAAACCCAATTGCAGGAACAACCAGCGCTCCGGCAGGCTCAGCCGCTGGTAAGTCCAGTCCAGGGCGGCGCTCAGGGATTGATGACGTTCCACCGCCGTACGCCGGCCCCGGCTCAGTACCTGTACGCCTTTGCACAATTGCTGCTGCAATCCCCGCACACCCAGGGCATCCACTTGAGCGGCCGCCAGCTCCAGGGCCAGGGGAATACCATCCAGGCGCCGGCAGATGTCGCGCAGCGGGGCCAGGTCCTGAGGCCGCAGCACAAAGCCTTGCTGAGCCGCACGTACTCGGGCGACGAACACTTGCACGGCTGGGTTTACCATCGCCTCCTCGACACTGCCCAGCGTTGACGGCGCAGGCACCGCCAGCCGGGGCACGCGCTGCACCCATTCGCCGGGGACTTGCAGGGCTTCACGGCTGCTGACCAGTACACTGACCTGGGGCGCCGCTTCGCGTAGCACGCGCACCAGGTGACGGCAGGCGCCGAGCAGCAAGTCAGCACCGTCCAGCACCAGCAGCAACTGACGGGTCGCCAATTGCCGGCCCAGTTCAGCCGCGCTGGCGCAGGGTTCAAGGTGCAGCGCCAACGCCAGGTGGCGCAACATGCTCATCGGCGCTTCCACCGTGGCCAGGTCGACCCACCACACGCCGTCCCGATAACGCGGCAGCACCCGCTCGGCCAACGCCAGGGCCAGGCTGCTCTTGCCCACGCCGGCACACCCGGTGAGCGTCATCAGGCGTTGGCCGGACAAGCGCCGCACCAGCACACCCAACAGTTCATCGCAGCCCATCACCGGGCTAAGGCGTACGGCGAGGTTGTGCCGGGGTAACGTGGCCGGCACAACGCCGTGCACGGGGGCGGCGAAACAGTAGCCACGCTGCGGATCGTTGAGAATGAAGCGCTGCCCGTCAAGGGCGCGACGCAGTGCAGCGATGTGCACCCGCAGGTTGTTTTCTTCCACCACAGAGTTCGGCCACACGCGCTCGATCAAGGTGGCCTTGCTGATGTACTGCCCAGGCGCTTCGAGCAACACCGTGAGGATATCCAGCGCCCGCCCACCCAAAGGCACCGGCCAGCCTGCCTTGCTGACCAGACGTTGTTGCCGGTGAAAGACATAGGCGCCGAAACGCACCGTGCCTTCAGCCTCAATCGCCTGAGGGTTGTTCATCTGTGTAAAGCGCTGAAACACCCGGCCTTGGGCGTTCGCGCATCCTTTTCCATGGGCTTGCCGCTATCTTGCCAGTTGGCGATGACAGGACAATGCTGGCGCGGGGAGCGATACGGACATTCGGGTGCGCGAGACGGACATTCTGTCGTTAACTGAACTGCTGTCGGTATTGGGTCGGGTTGAGGCCCAGTTTTTCACTGAACAGAAAACGCATGTGCCGCACGCTGCCGAAGCCTGCGTGAAAAGCCACGGTCTTGAGCGGCAGGTCGGTGGTTTCCAGCAATTGCCGGGCACGGTCGATGCGCGCGCCTTGCAGGAATGCCATCGGCGTCATCTGCACATCCTTGGCGAATAGCCGCGCAAAATGCCGCGCGCTCATGCCGGCCAGCTCAGCCATGGACTCGATGGTGAAGGCTTGGTCGAGATGCTCCAGCACATGCTGCTGCACGCGGGTAATCGCGGTTTCCTGGGGCGCCACCGCCGCTGTCATGGGGCTGAACTGGGCCTGGCCGCCCTGACGTTTCATCACCACCAGCAGCACCTTGGCCACTTCGACGGCGACCTGCTTGCCGTGGTCCTGGGCTACCACTGACAGCGCGAGGTCGATACCCGCGGTGACGCCACCCGAGGTGATCAGGCGCCCGTCCTGCAAATAGATACGGTCGGTTTCGACAATCGCCTTGGGGAACGCCTTGATCAGCCGCTCGGTGTAGTGCCAGTGGGTGGTCACGCGATGTCCGTCCAACAGCCCGGCATGCCCGAGTACAAAGGCGCCGGTGCAGATGGAACCAAAGCGCCGTGCCCGTGGCGCCGCGGCCCTGAGCCAGGGCAATAACGCGGGGTGGCATTCGTTGTAGGCACCTGGGCCACCGGGCACCAGCAGCAGGTCGTAGGCATTCTGGGCCTGGTCCAGCAGCAGGTCGGTCTGTACCGCGACGCCATTGGAGGCGCGCAACGGGCCAGGCTCGGTGCCGAGGGTAAGGATCTGATAGTGATCCGCCGCTGGCAGGTAGCGATTGGCAATGGAAAACACTTCGAGCGGCCCGGCCATGTCGAGCAGGAGGAAGTCCGGAAACAGCGCCATGGCCACGGTTTTCATAACAAGAAAGGTCCATCGATAAGGAATGCGGCGGCCATTATTGCACGTTCACCACTGTCAACTTGAATGAGACAGTTATTCAGATTTCAGCTTCTTAATGAATCTCAGGATAACCATTAACCTTCCTCTCAACGCCGGAGCCCTGCATGTTGCAGCCCGCTCCCACTTGAGGATAAGACCATGCTGACCCTTCGCAAAGCTTCCGAACGCGGCGCCGCCAATCACGGTTGGTTGAAGTCGTTCCACACCTTCTCGTTTGCCAACTACTGGAACCCGAAAGAACAGGGTTTTTCCGACCTGCTGGTGATCAACGATGACCGTGTTGCGGCCGGCAAAGGTTTCGGCCAACACCCGCACCGCGACATGGAGATCTTCTCCTATGTGCTGGAAGGCGCGCTGGAACACAAAGACACCCTGGGCACCGGTTCGGTGATCCGTCCCGGCGATGTGCAACTGATGAGCGCCGGCAGCGGCGTGGCCCACAGCGAGTTCAACCACAGCCAGACCCGTGGCGTGCACTTCCTGCAGATCTGGATCGTGCCCAATGAAGCCGGCGCCGAACCGCGTTATCAGCAGGAGCACTTCAGCGAGGCGCAGAAACGTGGGCGCTTGCAGCTGATTATCTCGCCGGACGGCAACGACGGCTCCCTCAGCGTGCGCCAGGACGCACGGGTGTATGCCGGGCTGTTCAATGGCGACGAAGCCGCCACCCTGGACCTGCCACCGGATCGCCACGTGTACATCCATGTGGCCCGTGGCAGCGTTGAAGTCAACGGCCAGCGCTTGCAGGAAGGCGACGGCGCCCGCGTGCGGGATGAACGGCAGATCCGCCTGGGCCACGGTGAGGACGCCGAGGTGCTGGTGTTCGATCTGCGCCCGCAAGAACTGCCGCAGATGCCATGACCAGGCGTGCGATGGCTCGCCGAAACGAGCCATCGCTGGCGTCGATAGTCACCATCAGCCCAATGAAGTTCTCTTAAAAAATGCAATGCGTAACATCAACCCCATACCCGCAACAACCCAACTAAAACACTCGGAGCACACCAACATGAAACGCCAAATCTTGCTTAGCCTCGCTTTCTCGGTACTCGCTGCCAACGCATTTGCTCACCCTGTTGTCGCTGAAGGCGGCTCGGATCGACTGATTGAAAGCCGCGTTGCAGAAGGTGGCTCGGACCGCCTGCAAGGTAACCGCGTTGCCGAAAACGGTTCGGACCGCCTGCTGGAACGTCGTGTTGCCGAAGGTGGCGCTGATCGTCTGCAAGAACGTGGTCTGGCTGAAGGCGGTGCTGATCGTCTGCAAGAGCGTGGCCTGGCCGAAGGCGGTGCTGATCGTCTGCAAGAACGTGGCCTGGCCGAAGGCGGTGCTGATCGTCTGCAAGGCAACAACGTTTAACCCCGCGCTGCTGGCGGGAACCCCAAACCGGCCTGATCAGCCGGTTTTTTTGTGTTCGATCAGTGCCTGGAAGCGATTGTTATCAAATTGGCCTGTGCATCCTCTCTGGCGATATACAGATAGCCCTTGCCCTCTTGCACCTTGGATAACACCTTCATCCCGACCCATCGTTCCAAGTCATTGCGGGCAGTGTTTTCCGAAATATCATAGTCATGGGTAAGCTCCTTGGGCGTGAAGATCCGCCCCGGATGCTGAAGCACTTTCTTCAAAAAATGCCCCTGCCGGTAATTCAGCCCGCCGTTCAATTGCAGTGTCTGCACCCAGGCCGTCAGCTCAACGGCCTCCTGCCGTTTGTTCTCGAAATATTGCATGAACGCTTTGATTGCACGCTCAATCACCCGCAACTGATAGGTCACGAAATAGGTCAAGTCATAGGCGTCGGTTTCCGTATGCACATAGGAACGCCCATATTGCATGGGCGCTTCCTTGAGCAGTGTGCTGATGGAAATGTATTCAAATGGCCAATAGCCGTGTTTGAGCATGAACCAATAAAACAGACAACGTGCCGTCCGCCCGTTTCCGTCCCGGAAGGGATGCTCATAGCCAATCATGAAATGCAGGATGATGGCCTTGACCACAGGATGGATGAAGGGCCTGCCATCCTGACCATCATGCAGGTCATTGGCGAACAGGCAAAGGGCCTCAAGCCTGTCGGGCAGCAGCGAGGCTGGAGGTGGTTGATGGATGATTTCATCCGTTGGGCCGCCCACAAAAATGTCGTCATCCTCACGGATATGACCAGGATGGGCATCCTCCTCATCAACCCCTGCCGTCGCGATGCTCTGGAACTCGCAGATCAACGCAACAGACAGATTTTCGTCCTTGTTGTACTTGGCATGTTTCATCAGTTGATAGTTGTTGAGGATCATCCGCTCATCATCATTCTGAGGTGCGCGCTCCTTGGCCAACATGTCCTTGGCGATCTTGCGGGTCGTCGACGCCCCTTCCAACTGCGCACTGGAAATGGCTTCTTCCATCATCAACGCGTCAACCAGGTACTTCGCGTTGTCCCGGTAGTGGGGAGAAGACGCCGCGGCGCCCCCCAGCCTGGAGGTCACCTGTTCGATAGCGTGAATCACCGCTTCGCAAAACTCGGTGGTGCACAGGAAAAACGGGCTGCCGCACGCACTGCGAAGCTCAAGAGACTTGCTGCCACAGGCCCGGGACAGCTTGATTGCCGCCCATGCTGCCTCCTTTTGTACGCCTGGCGAGGGATACCGACGAAACTCATCCCAATGCAGGTAGCGGCCTTTGTCATCGACCGCCTTGAAAGTGCGGGCGAGCTCAAATACCTGCATGCCGTACTGGTTCAACAGGACATTGAAATCGGTCGGCTTGTGGACTTTCGCCATGGTTGAAACTCAATTTCTGAAAATTGAGTTGATCGTTACGCGAGCGCTTCGCAGTGTCAAGGCTCATGCCGTAAGGAAATCCGCCAACCCCGCCCCCACCGCCTCGAATACCACTGCCACCCTTGGCACCCGGCGCATGTCCTGGTGCATGGCCACCCACACATCCACGTCGAACCCCACCTGCTGCGGCAGCACCCGTACCAGGCCATACCGCTGGGCCAGTTGACTGGAACATACGCCAATGCCCAAGCCAGCACGCAAGGCGGCCAGTTGCGCCAGGTGGTCATCGGTACGAATCTGCGTGCGCTCACTGGCGCAGTCGAAACCCTGCTGCTGGAGCAATTCGATTTCTGCCAGATTGCGGTCTGGCCCGATCAACGGGAAATCCTTCAATTGCACGATCGAGTCCGGCACTCCCTGCTCTGCCAGCAACTCGGGCGTGGCATAGAGCCCGACGTGCAAGTCACCGACTTTGCGGGTGACCACGCTGGACTCGTTGGGCCGCCGTATGCGTACCGCGACGTCGGCCTCTTGCAGGGCCAATGCCTGCAGGCGGTTGGACACGCTCAACTCCATGGCCAATTGCGGATGGCTGCGGCGCAGGGTACGCAACAGTGGCGGTAGAACCTCAACGCCGAGTAACTGCCCGCTGGTAAGCCGCACCGTACCAGCGGCCACCGCGCTGTCCGCCGAGGCCGCGCGGTTGAAGGCATTGGCGGCAACGGCCATGGCTTCCACGTGGCCGATCAGTTCGCGAGCCATGTCCGTGGGGAGCAAGCCTTGGGGCGAACGAATAAACAGGCTGACGCCCACACTCTGTTCCAGCGCCTCGATGCGCCGTCGCGCGGTGGCCTGGGCGATGCCGAGCAAGCGTGCCGCGCCCGACAGGCTGCCGGTGCGTAACACGGCGAGGAAGGCGCGTTGGGTTTCCCATTGAAGTTGAGGGGCGTTCATACATTTCCTGTGAGCCGGTGGGCCATTTTGGCGAATGTTCTTTGGGTTGCCATTGGGGCAAGCTGGCGAGCATACCCGATGGGCCTTGCGCCCACGCTCACAGGAAAGGACTGGAAGTCGATGATATTCACTGGCCAATGCCGCTGCGCCGCTGTCACCTATCAGTTAGAGCTGCCGACGCTACCTGCCATCTATGCCTGTCACTGCCGCCATTGCCAGACCTGGAGCGGCAGCGCATTCGCTCTGCACGCACTGCTGCCGGCGGACGCCTTGACCGTCGAGGGGCCGCTGACCGAATACGCCTACGACATGCACGGCCAACACTCGACTCACCAGTTGTGCGCGCGGTGCCATACGCGTATCAGCAGCACCACCAGCGCCGCGCCGGGCCTGCGGGTTTTGCGGGTCGGCACGTTACACAACAGTCCCGCGCTGGCACCGGTCGCGCATATCTGGGTCAGCCGTAAACAGCCATGGCTGCTGTTACCGGACGGCGTGCCATGCTGGCCGCAGAGCCCGACACCCGAGGCATTCGCCTTGGCGCTACAGGATTAACTTGCCCCACGCCTCGGATACTCTCAACTGCCACGACGTGTCGTTCCCCCATTGACGATGCAAGGGTTTTCCCGATTCCGCCAAAAAAACGTTTGGGCTAAAATACTTATCGCGCATTAAAAATTTGCACTAGCATATGTGTACGCCCGTGCAAACATCCCCGCAATAACCGCACAACACCCTTTTCCTTTCTGAAAAAGAAACTGACGAATGTTAAAATTTGTCACGTTTTACCGTATTCAATTCGATTAGTATCTAAACGCTAGCAGCGATTGAACTGACGGCCTTGCATGCTGGAAAAGGGAGTAGGTGATGCAGTTTTCTAATGTCCTCGCTATTGCACGGACTCAATCTAAATCGGAGGACTTTCGGGAGCTGATAGTTCGCACTGTAGCGGATGATTTGAAAGTCGATACACGTTACTACGAACAACTAATTGACACCCAGGAAAGTCACGCAGACTACCGTGCGATCATTATAGAAATCGATACACCCTCGGCCAGCAGCCAAACCCTGGACATCATAAAAAACACCCGAGCCAACAACCCTGGCTGCACCATATTTGTCGTTATCACTTTTGCCTCTACCTTGAGCAAGACCAAATACTATTTAGCCGGTGCGGATTACTGCATCAAAGTGGCAGAGACCTCCCCTGAAAAAAAGTTGAGCCTGTTTGATGAGTTCCTCAGTGCGAACGCACGACTGAACCGCTGCGGCCTGGTGCTCGATCAGGATCGCATGTGCATTTATGGTGACGGTAAGAAACTTGAAATATCCTTCGTCGAAATGAAAGTATTGGAAGCGCTGATCCAACGCCGACTGCTCAGTCACACTGAGATCGCCGCCGTCATGGGCCTTAACACTAAGTATTATGACTCTCGAGCGTTGGAGAAATCCATCAGCCGACTGCGCAGCAAGATCAAGGCACACTACGGTGACAATATTATTCAGAATATCCGCGGTTACGGATACAAACTAAGCCGCGGCCTTATTTGCGCCAGCTACTTTCAACCCGCCAAGGAGAGATCGAATCGTGAATAACGAGAAACTGTCCTCTACGCCCAGAGGCGAATTCAACCTTGTCAGGCAGGTCATCGTTGATCGCAACCATTTACTCTGGGGCAATGAAATCAGCCTGACCTGCAAGGATGTTTACGAAAACCATCCACGCGCCTACAACGCGGCGCTACAGCGTATCGGCACACGCCGTAAAACCTCCCACCCGGCAGCAGGCCAGCAGTTTCTGCGGATCAATCAAGCAGCGTTGATGAACGAGAACGTTCACAAAAGCATTATCCAGACTGCCCAGTCACTGGAAAAGCACCGACAGACGTTCACCCTCTCCATCGACAACTCGCTGGATGCCCTTCCGGGCCCGGTTGAACGCCGGGCGATGGTGCGCCAGTTATATAAACTGAAAGACCAGTGCAGTATCACGCTTGCCTACAATAACTACAGGCTCGATACAAAACAGGTCGATCTGCTGATCGACCTCAAGCTCTATGACTACATTAAAATGCCGTTCCCGGATTCCGCCCTGCGCCTGAGCCTCAACACCCGATCCGATCTGTTTGATCGGCTCTACGACCGCATGCTAGAGCTGATCAATGCCAGCCAGGTGTCTTTCATTGCCGACACTGTCGAGTTTGCCGACAGCGCCCTGCTGGCTAAAAACCTGCCATTCGAATATTTTCAGGGCGGTTATTACTCCCCTGCTGACTGCTTATAACAACTGCACCTTCCTGATATCGGTGGACACTATGAGCTCCCTCAAGAAATACGCCTTTACACCAACACTTCCGGCCATCGCACTGCAAGACTTCACACCCAACGCAGAGTTGTTCCATTACGATCTGAACGCACCCGCGACAACAGCCGTTGCCGATAACAACCTGGTATTCACTCATCGACAAGCCCACCCCAGCGAAAATCGGCTGGTGAATACCTATGTCATTACCCATACACTCACCTTACCCTCACAACCTTTTAACGCCGTGCGACAAGAATCCAGAATGCCCATGCCCAAGGATGATGACAGCGCACCGAAAAACCATACGTTTCATCCGGAGACAGCATCTGATCGAACTCAACTGTATCCTCAGGACTTCTGGCTGCTGACTCAGCATGACCGAACCTTGGTCAAGGGTGGCCTGCGTATTTCACTGACCACCATTGAGTCCGCGCTGATTAAGAAGATGCTGCACCATGAAGAGCGCGTGGTCAGCAAAGAAGAGTTGATCCGTAATATCGGACGCGAGCCCGATTTATATCGCGGACTGGAAATGTGCCTGAGCCGACTGCAGGAAAAGTTCAAACGAGCGAATGACGGCGAACGCCTGTTCCGCGCAGTAAGAAACCGTGGTTATTGCCTTACACAGAAAATAAAAAAACCTCTTGAATTGACCCAGACACGCCGATAAAAACAAGCCACCTGACACTTTTTGTTCACCCTGCCTATTACCACACGCTGATACCTGCCCTTTTATAACATCCCGCCGACACGATGGAACTGAACTTGTTATAAGTCGTCAGCCACTGTTTCCTGCCGTTCATTACTATCCACGGGTACGCGACTGCGCGTGCCTGTCGTTTGCGTGCGGTATTGCACCGCGTGATTAAACCCTGCCACCACGCGCGTGGTCACCAACGGGAGCAGAACTATGCTGAATAATACTAGAATGCATCGCAACCTGACCCCCAAGGGTTTGACGTTCTGGGGCCAGTGGATGCTCGCATCGGGCTTGGTCGTTACAGTACTGTTTATGCTGGCAGTGTTTAAAACCGGTCAACTTGAGTACAACTATCGGGTCTTGGCGGCTTTTACCATACTGGCATCGCTTCCTGCTTATAGCTTATGTGATGTCTACAGTAAAAAAGATGACTATGGGGTCGGCCTGGGTCGCCTGTTCATGGGCTGGCTACTGACCGTAGGCATTGTGTCGCTGGTGGGCATCGCCTGCAATGCCAGTTCATTGTTTCCCCTCGAAATTCTACTGTTATGGGCAGCGGTAAGTTACCCCTTGTTGGCCGTGTGTTATATCCCGCTGCACAGTCTGTCCCGGTATTACCATCGTCAACTTCACCAGCGGCACAAGTCCTTGATCGTGGGCACCGGCAAACTGGCGGTCGACTTGGCTAAAACCCTGTCTCGCCAGAAGCGCTCCCCCCTGGTGGGATTGGTCGGCAGTCACGCCGATGCCGCCCAAGGTGCACACCCACAGATACTCGGCGAACTGCCGCAATTACCCCAACTGATCCGCCAGCACGGCATTCGCCGCCTCTACATCACTCACGCCTTGCAGGACGCCACACAGATCGAGGCGCTGTATCTCAACTTGCTGGAGATCAGTGTCGACGTAATCTGGGTGCCCGACCTCAACAACATGCTCCTGCTCAATCATTGCGTGGCCGAAGTGGATGGGCTGCCAGCGATCTTCCTCAATGAAAGCCCGCTGACCAGCCGCCCCACCGCCGCCCTGAGCAAATCGTTGCTGGACAAGAGTCTGGCGTTGCTGGCGATCCTGGTGTTAAGCCCGTTGTTGTTGATATTCGCGCTGTTGATCAAGCTCACCTCCCCCGGCCCGGTGATTTTCAAACAGGACCGCCATGGCTGGAATGGCGAAGTGATCAAGGTTTGGAAGTTCCGCTCGATGCGCGTGCATGACGATCACGAAGTACGCCAGGCCAGCCGCAACGACTCACGCATCACACCGGTCGGGCGCTTCATCCGCCGGACCTCCATCGATGAATTGCCGCAGTTGTTCAACGTGCTGCAGGGTCATATGGCCCTGGTCGGTCCACGTCCCCATGCCATTGCACACAACGACTACTACTCGGGGAAGATTCACGCCTACATGGCGCGCCATCGCATCAAGCCCGGTATCACGGGCCTGGCGCAGATCAACGGCTGCCGGGGTGAGACCGAAACCCTGGAAAAAATGCAGCAGCGGGTGGACATCGACCTGCGCTACATCAACACCTGGTCGCTGTGGCTGGATATCAAGATCCTGCTGAAGACGCCGTTCACGTTGCTGTCCAAAGATATCTACTGACATCAAAAGGGGGACCTCAAGTCCCCCTTCCCGCCTCACTCCGTGATCTTGTCGATGTTCTTGTAGAACAACGTACTGTCCCGCCCATCCGTCATCGAATGCAGTGAATACGCACGGTTCAGGCGTGCCCCGCCATCGCGGGTCAGCGGTGCCCACACCAGGTTGGCGCGGCGCAGGGTCGACAGGCTCATCAGCTCATCAAAGGGTATCGACAGGTAGAGGCCTTTGTCGAAACTGCCTTCACCAAACGCTTCTTTAGACACGTTGGTACGGGTGATCCACGCGCCGATACGCACGCCATTGTCGAACTGCCGCGACACGTCCAACGTTGCGCCCCAATCCCTGGCCAGGTAGCGCCCCACGCTCAATGCGCCTTGCAGGTTGAACGGCAAGTCGGTGTAGCCGGTAATGTGCCCGGTGACTGTGCGGTAATCGCGCAGGCTGAAGTCCTGCTCGAAACCGCGCTGGCGCACATAGTTCAGGTCCGCACCCAGCGCCCAACCCTGGCCCATCGGCCGGTACAACACTTCACTGCCGACACCGGCATACATCGACTCCAGCAAACCGCCGTAGACCATGCCATACAGGTCCTGGTCCAGGCGCTGCGCATGGTTGAGCTGGAAGGTCGGCAAGGTAACGTCGGCGCTGGTCATATAGCGGCGCAGATCGGTCCGCACCCGTGGCAAGCCAGTCGGCGCGTCGTAGGTGAAACCGTCGTAGTTATTCAACAGGTTGACGCTCAGCAAGCCGCTCCACCAGGTGTTGCGGGTGAAGCGGTACTCGGCGTCGAGATCGGCGGAAATCTGGTAGAGCAAGCCATCCGGCCCGCCGACGTTCTGCTTGTAGCCAAGCCCCACCCCATAGCTGAACGCCTTGGGTGGCTGGCTATAGAGCACGGTCTGCGTGCGCTCGCTGGCGCGATTGACCTCGACCTGGCGGTGCAGGTCCTTTATGTCTTCGCGGTTGTTGACCACCTCGCGAAACGTCGCGCGGGGCACGCTGGTTTCCTCGATCGGCATGGCATACCGCTCGCTGACCAGGGTGAACCAATCGATCTGGTCATTCACGCTGTTATCCAAAATGCGACTGGCCCGCCCTACCGCTTTGGCGCTGTAGAAATAGCGCTGCTGCTCGCCATACACCACCAACTCCGGCCCGCGTTGCGCAATACGCTGCACGGTGTAGCCGGCGTTGTCATGCAGGCGCTGGGACACTGCCGCCCAGTCCACCTGATCCGGCGGTGTGCCTGGCGTCTGCGCTGGCAATTTGGGGGCCGGCGGATCGTAGGTTTTCAACGGTGCCTTGCGGCTGACAAAGTTGGTGTGCAGGGTGATGCCGAACATCGCGGTGTTGCCCCGTTCCCAGGCCGCACTCAAGTCGATGGCATCGGCTAGCTTGTAGACCACCCCGACGTTGACCGGCGACTCCTGGCGAAAGCTGTTGCTTCGTGGCTCATGCTTGTAGTCGTTGCCTTCCACTTCCAGCTTGACGCTCAGCGGCGCCCAGGGTGTCTGGTAGGCGATGCCGCCAAACAGCGCGGGACGCCCGCGAAAATAGCCATTGGAGAAACTGCCGGAGCCCTCGGCGGTAGGGCGTTCGTTGAAGCGATCATCCAGCGCACCCAGCGGGTTGCCGAAGTCACCACGACTGCCCAGGTAGCCCCAGGCGATACCGGCGCTGAAATCCACGTCGCCATAGCGCTTGTTGGCCACCAGGTACTCGCTGGAAAACAACCCGGTGCCGCCCAGGTCCATGAACCCCAGTGCGACCTCCGGCAGCCATTGGCTTTCCTGATACAGGCGCACTTTGGCGTCTACGGCCTTGTCCTTGTAGCTCTGGCCGCCGCTGAACGACTCGGCGCCATAAGGACGGTTGGTAATCGCGGTGTAGCGAAAGGTGCCTTCCAGCCAATCCAGCGGCTGCGCCGAAACACTGTAGCGGCTGTAGGGCTCGGTGCGGTTGGCGTTGATGCTGAGTTCGCCGGCGGGCGCCATGCGTGCGGTGGGGGTTTGCAGCAGTCCCACACCGCCGAAGTCGCTTTGGGTGTAACGGGGATCGCCATGCACGACGCCACAGGGCACCAGCAGCACGGCCGCAATACATAATTTCAAGGCGTGACCTCGGCCAGGGGTTGGGTGGCGAGAAACTCGGCCAATTGCTGATTCAATTCGGGGGTGGGCGGGTCCAGGTCATCGCTGCGAATCGGCACCAGCAAGGTGCTGCCGGGCGCAGGCGGCTCGCCGTCTTCGCGGTTCCAGGGCGCAATACCCAGGCGCATGACCTGCCCGTCGGGCTGGACCAGCCACAGGTAATCGGTATCTGCTTCTTTCAACGAGGGGCACGCGGCCAGGTAGTCGCGCGCCTGACGCAACGGCACAAACGGCACCGTGCACCCAGCGGCAACCGCGCCGAGTACCCGTACGCTGTCGGGCCTCGACGGGTACATCAGGCGGTCGCCATCGCTGACCGGCAGGTTCGGTGCAAACCCCACCTCCACGGCCACCGGGTCCAGCATGGCGACCTGGCGACCCGTCACCGGCAAGGCCTGCACCTGCCGATAAAGCTCGGCCGCCGCATGGGCGCGCCCCTCAAGCCCGGCGGCCAATGCGGCGTGCTGCAAGGTTTGCAAGTCAAACAGCACACCGGCCTTGAGCTGCACCTGGCGTTGCAGCAAAGGCTGACGCAACCAGGCCGCACCGAGCCAATAGCCCTGGGCGTCCGGTTGCGCAGCGGTGATCACGTCCAACAACCGCGCCTCGGCTTGCAGCGCGACAGGGCCTGGGTTGCGCACCTGGCCACTCACCGTCATGGCGGCGTGACTCGTACCGGCGCAACTCCACAACAACACCAGCGCCGTGACTGTTCGACGCTTCATTGGGCATCCTTACGCGTGGGCTGCAACTGAGTAATGAACAACGTCAGGCGCGGTGTGAGGTGCTGTTCGCTCTGCACGATGAAGCCGTCGCCGGGATTCACCCAATACCGGTTGCGCGCCTGAAACCCAGGCGCCTCGACGTCTTCGTCTACCCGCAACAAGGTGTAGGGTTTGTCGAGGATTTCGATGGTTTCGAAACCCTTGCGGGTCATGCGGCTGGTGAGCGTGACGCCCATGCGATAGCCGTCCACGACGTCGATCTGCCGCGTACTGCGATAGCCCTCCGGCACGCGGTGCAGGCCAAGCTCGAACGGCGATTGCCCCTGCCAGCGCGTGCCATCCAGGTCGACGCCGAGGCCGACCGTACGGACCACCAGGCCGTCACGCAGCAGCAGCACCTGCTTGCCGGAAGCGACCCAGAACTGCAGGTCGCCACGTTGGCGGATCAGCGCCATCACCCCTTCGCTGGACAGCGTGGTGACCTTGATCTGCGGGTACGGCACAGCATCCACTTGGGCCTGGGTCAACGTCAGCGGCGCGGGGCCGCTCACGGCCGCCTTGAAGGTATCGAGTGAGGCTGTCATCAGCGGATTGCAGCCGGCCAGCAGCCACGCCAATCCCATGCACGTCGCGAGTTTCAGAGTGTTCACGCAGGTTCCACCCTATCGGTTGCTGGCTTCGCTCAGATTGTTCTGAGTGGACGCACCGATACCGACGATCGTGGCGGAAGGAATCAATTGGCTGATGAAGCGGTTCCAACGCGTGATATTGGCTGGGCCGACAAACACCACATCCTGGGGCTGCACCTCAAAGCGCGTGGCCAGCGCCATGGCCGAAGGTGAGGCCGCTTCCAGCTGGAACACCTTGGCCGGCTCGGCAGCACTGTTCTGCGCGCCACGAATCACGTAGACGGCGTCGGCGTTGGAGGTGTTCTGGTTCACCCCGCCGACCGAGCCCAGCACGTCGGAAAGGTTCATGCTGCGGGTCTTGAAGCTCAGCGCGCGCGGTTGCATGACCTCACCCATCACATAGATGCGCTTGCGGTCGTTGTAGGCCAGGTACAGTTGGTCGCCATCCTTGAGGTAGATGTCGTTCACCCGCGACTGCGCGAGGTTGAGCGTGTCGAGGTCGAGGGTGTAGCGCTTGCCGCCGCGAGTGAGCGTGAGGTTCGACAAGTCGGCATTGAGCGGGTCGATCCCTGCGGCGCCCATGGCCTCCATCACATTCAGGGGGATGGTGGTGATCGGCACCGGCCCGGCCTTGGCCACCGCGCCGGTGATCACCACACGCTGGCTGGCAAACCGCAGCACACTCACATCCACCTGGGGGCTGTCGATGTATTGGCGCAGCTTGTCGGTGATCTCGCTGCGCAGCGCTTCGATAGAGCGCCCCTTGGCGACCAATTCACCGACGTAGGGGTAAAACAGGTTGCCGTCGGGGCTGACCAAGCGGCCGTTGGCGTCGATCTGTTGTTGCGGGCCTGAGGGTGCCGTCAGTTCGGGGTGATCCCACACGGTGATATACAACGCGTCATTAGCGCCGATCAAATAGGGCCCCGGCTTATAACTCAATAGTTCGGCCGGGATGGAATAAGGCACTTGGGTTGCCGCCTCCATCGCCAGCAACTTTGGCGTGATTGGAATCAAATCCACCCGACTGTTCTCAGCACTGCCGCGCTCGGTCAATGCCGCCGTGTCCATATATTGGCCCGGGGCAAACATGCAGCCTTGCAACAATGCGGCGGCCAGGGCCGCCACAGAAAAAATACGCATCATGGTGCTAGGACACTCGTGATAAACGACAAGAAAAAAAGACCACTTGGGCGGGGAATCCAAGCAGTCGAAAAGCGCAAGGTTTACAACTTAGTTACCGGTCCCCGTGGTGCCGGTCGTGCCCGTGGTGCCCGTGGTGGTGCCCCCGTTGGAGCTGCCGCCGCTGTTGGAAGCCGCGACAACACCAGCAACGATGGCGCTGCCGACCAGCAGGGTTTCCCCTACCGTCACCGACCCCACCACAGCGGTGTCGAGCCCCAACGGCGCCTCGGCCGCCAGTGCAGAACCACTCATGACACTCAGCCCAATAATAGCCAGTGCTGTTTTCATACCAGACTCCTTATCGTCAGTGAGTAGTCATTCCGATAGTGCCACCCAACTAAACAACGCACCAGACAGATAATTTATAACAGGCTTAGTTGAAAATAACGTTTTGCCGCCAAACCGCCCGGCCCTCAATGTGTTGCTCACCACCGAAGTTATATAAAACGTTATTAATTGTCGGAAACTTCAAGCGCGGCCGTACTTGTCTTCGAAGCGCACGATGTCGTCTTCGCCCAAATAAGACCCCGATTGCACCTCGATCAATTCCAGGGCAATCACGCCCGGATTTTCCAGCGCATGCACCTGGCCGATAGGGATATAGGTCGACTGGTTTTCCGAGACCAGGTAGGTCTGCTCGCCATTGGTGACGCGAGCCGTGCCGCTGACTACGATCCAGTGCTCGGCGCGATGGTGATGCATCTGCACCGAGAGTTTGGCCCCCGGCTTCACGGTGATGCGCTTGACCTGATAGCGCTGGCCGTTATCCACCGAGTCATACATGCCCCACGGCCGATACACTTCTCGGTGATTGAGATGCTCATGGCGCCCAGCTTGCTTGAGCTGGTCGACAATGCCCTTGACCTGCTGCACCTGGTCCTTGTGGGCCACCAACACGGCGTCTTTGGTCTCGACAATGATCAGGTCCTGCACCCCGACAGCGGCGACCAGCCGGCTGTCAGCGTGCACGTAGGTATCGCGCGTCTCCAGCAGCAAACCATCGCCACGCAGCACGTTGCCACGGGCATCTTTCTCACTGGCCTCCCACAGCGCCGACCATGAGCCGATATCACTCCAGCCGGCGTGCAGCGGCACCATCACGGCGTCGCGGGTTTTCTCCATCACGGCGTAGTCGATGGAGTTGTCCGGGCACGCGGCAAACGTCGCGGCATGCACGCGGGTGAACGGCAGATCCTGGCTCCCGCCCTCCAGTGCGGCACGGCAGGCTTGGAGAATCGCCGGCTGGAAACGTTCGAGTTCCTCCAGGTAGCGACGGGCACGAAACATGAACATGCCGCTGTTCCAGGCGTAGTCTCCGCTGGCCACATACTGCGCGGCCGTGGCGGCGTCCGGCTTCTCGACGAAGCGCTTGACCCGGTAGCCGCCCTCGCCCACCGCCATGCCTTGCTCGATGTAGCCATAACCGGTGTGCGCGCTAGTGGGGGTGATGCCAAAGGTCACCAGTTTGCCCTCCCTGGCCAGGGGTAGCGCCACTTCCAGGCTGGCATGAAACGCCGGGATGTCTTCGATCAGGTGGTCCGCCGCCAGCACCAGCAGGATCGGGTCCTCTGACGCGGCAAGCGCCTGGCACGCCGCCAACGCGATGGCGGGTGCCGTGTTGCGCCCCACCGGCTCCAGCAGAATGCTCGCCTGCTCCATGCCCAGCTGACGCAATTGCTCGGCGACCAGGAAGCGGTGCTGTTCGTTGCAGATCAACTGCGGCAGGGCCACGTTGGCGCCCGTCAGCCGGGTGATGGTTTGCTGCAGCATCGACAAGTGCGCATCGGTCAGGCGCAGGAACTGCTTGGGGTTCAACTGCCGCGAGAGCGGCCACAGGCGCGACCCCGAACCGCCAGCCATGATCACGGGTATCAACATGAGAGCATCCTTGGGACAGGGTTTGTAAAGTAGGCGCGGGTGTTTTCATGCACCCGCGAACTGAAGCGCAGCTCATCCTGTGGCCACCAACGGTACTGCTGGTGTTGCTCGGCGGGCGGCTGCAGGGTTGAGTCGTCCAGCTCCAGGCAATAGCTGAGCACCACATAGTGGGTGTCCGGCCCGAACCCGGCATTGGCGAAAACACTGTCCTCGTAAAAGTGCTCGTACACCCCCAGCAGCCGTGCCGTGGCGCGCTCGAATGGACGCCCCAGCTCATCCTGGGTGATGCGCCGGAATGCGCTGTCCAGGCTCTCGTTTTTCCGGATGCGCCCACCGGGCACGAACCAGAAGCCATAAGCCGGCCGGTTGACGCGCAGGCCGAGAAAAACCTCACCACGGCCGTTTCTGACCACCAGATCAATCGCCACCAGGGGCGTCGACGCCACGACCGTTTGGAAGGTCGGTAAATCAAGCCACATACCCATCAGACCTGTGCCAGAAAACGTTGCAGAATGCGTTCCTTATCAAGGAACTCCTTGGCGTAGTTCAACGCCACTTCATTGCGCGACGGCAATGCCAATACCCGCTCGATCCCCGCGTTGATTGCCGCGACAGACTCCGGTTCAACCAGCACCGCAATGCCCGGATGCTCCTCGCACAGGCGTCCGAGGGTGGTGTCGGGGTCGGCGGTGATGATGGCGTTGCCCCCCACGGCCAGGATGTTGGTGAGCTTGGAGGGCAGCACCGAATCCGCCGCGCCGCGCTTCTGGATCACCAGGTGCGCGTCGGCCGAGGCCAACAGCGCCGGTAGATCCTCATAAGCCTGCAACGGCGCAAACAGCACATTGCGCAGGCCGTCGCGCTGCGCCCGCTCAAGCAGGCGCGCCTTGCCGGTGCCCTGGCCGACGATCAAAAACACCCGCTCCGGGTGATGGGCGTGGGCCTGGGCTGCGTCGAGGATCAACTCCAGTCCCTGTTTTTCACCGATGTTGCCGGAGTACAACACCACCCTCGCGCCTTGCGGAACCCCGAGGCGTTCAAGCAAAACCTGGTTGCGCGCTACCTGACGGAAACGTGCGGTTTCCGACCAATTGGGGAAGAACACCAGGCGCCGGCCGTGCACGCCCTTGCCGCGCGCCTTGTCGAGCATGCCGCTGGAAATCGTCGACACCCGGTCAAAGCGCCGCAACAGCCAACGCTCGACGCCCATCGCCAAGCGCCGCAACACAGAACTGCCACCGATGCCCAGGCCAAACATGGCGTCCACTTCATAGTCCTGGATATGCAACACCGACCGCGCACCACTGAGCTTGGCCAGCAACAGCGCCTGGGGCGCACAGAACAGCGTGGGCACCACCAACATCACCAGGTCCGGTTTCCAGCGCAGTTGCCCGAGCACCGCCAACAACGAGCTGGCGGAAAAGCTCGCCAGGTGCAGCAGGCGCGTCACCGCCGTGGGCTGGCGCGGCACGTACAGCGGGCAGCGAACCACCGTCACGCCGGCATCCTGCTCGGTACAAAAACGCCACGACGAATAGCCCTCGCCCACCTGCCACTGCGGGTAATACGGCGGCGCCGTCACCACCCGCACCTCGTGCCCCTGGGCGGCCAGCCAGCGCGCCTGCTCGCCGCTGTATTTGCCGATGCCGGTCAGTTCGGGGCTGTAATTGATGCCATACAAAAGGATCTTCATCACTGGCCCCGAGGCTGCTCAAGCGCTGCGAGATAAGCGTTGTAGGTATCGCGCAAGCCTTCCTCCAGCGGCACGTAGGCTTCCCAACCGAGGACGTTGATACGGCTCACCTCCAGTAGCTTGCGCGGTGCGCCGTCTGGCTTGCTGGTGTCGAAACGCAAGCGCCCCCGGAAGCCGGTGACCCGCGCCAGCGCCTCAGCCACTTGCGCAATCGTGCAGTCCACCCCGGTGCCGACATTCAGGTGCGAGCGCATCGGCAGGGTGGGTTCGCGGTAGCGCACGGCGTCGAGTTCCATCACATGCACGCTGGCTGCCGCCATGTCATCCACATGCAAAAACTCCCGCCGTGGCCGTCCACTGCCCCAGATCACCACTTCGTCATCACCGCGCAGGGTTGCTTCATGGAAGCGTCGCAAGAGGGCAGCGATCACATGGCTGTTTTCCGGGTGATAGTTATCGCCTGGCCCGTACAGGTTGGTCGGCATCACGCTGCGATAATCCCGACCGTGCTGGCGGTTGTAGCTCTCGCACAGCTTGATCCCGGCGATCTTGGCCACGGCATAGGGCTCGTTCGTCGGCTCCAGCGCGCCATCGAGCAGCACCGCTTCGATCATCGGTTGCGGCGCATGCACCGGGTAGATGCACGACGAACCGAGGAACAACAGCTGCTGCACGCCATGGCTGTGGGCGGCGTGGATCACGTTGGCCTGGATCATCAGGTTCTGGTAGATGAAGTCGGCCGGGTACGTCGCATTGGCATGAATCCCGCCGACCTTGGCGGCCGCCAGGTACACCTGGTCCACACGCTGGCGGGCGAAATACGCCTGCACGGCCGCCGGGTCGAGCAGGTCCAGTTCATCGCGGGCGGCGGTAAGGATCTGCGTATACCCCAGGGCCCATAGCCTGCGCACAATAGCCGACCCCACCATGCCGCGATGGCCGGCGACAAAGATCCGTGCATCAAGATCACGTGCCATGCTCAGTTCTCCACCGCAATCGGTGCGTCGTGCCCATGCAGGCGCAACAGGGCGTGGCGCTGGGCGATTTTCAGGTCTTCGCGGACCATCTCGGCACACATTGCCTGCGCCGTGATCTCAGGCACCCAACCGAGAGAACGCTTGGCTTTGGATGGATCACCGAGCAACGTCTCTACCTCTGCGGGACGGAAGTAACGCGGGTCCACCCGCACAATCACATCGCCCACGAGGATGCCGGGCGCCAGGCCGCCGTCGATGTGCTCGACCACCGCCACCTCATCCACGCCCTCCCCCACAAAGCGCAAGCCCAGGCCCAGCTCCGCCGCCGACCAGCGGATAAAGTCGCGCACCGAATACTGCAGCCCGGTGGCGATCACGAAGTCCTCGGGTGTGTCCTGCTGCAGCATCATCCACTGCATGCGCACATAGTCCTTGGCATGCCCCCAATCGCGCAGGGCGTCCATGTTGCCCATGTACAAGCACGGTTCCAGGCCCAGGGCGATGTTGGCCAGCGCGCGGGTGATCTTGCGCGTCACGAAGGTTTCACCCCGACGTGGCGACTCATGGTTGAACAGGATGCCGTTGCAGGCATACAAGCCATAGGCTTCGCGAAAGTTCACGGTGATCCAGTAGGCGTAGAGCTTGGCCACTGCATAGGGCGAGCGCGGGTAGAACGGCGTGGTTTCCTTCTGCGGGGTTTCCTGCACCAACCCATACAACTCAGAGGTGGAGGCCTGATAGAAACGGGTCTTCTTTTCCAGGCCCAGCAGACGGATCGCTTCAAGGATGCGCAAGGTGCCCAGGGCGTCCACATCGGCGGTGTACTCCGGTGAGTCGAAGCTCACTGCCACGTGGGATTGGGCGCCGAGGTTGTAGATCTCGTCGGGCTGGATCTGCTGGATGATGCGCGTCAGGTTCGACGAATCGGCCAAGTCGCCATAGTGCAGGATCAGGTTTTTATGCAGGGCTTGCGGGTCCTGGTAAATGTGATCGATGCGCTGGGTATTGAACGACGATGAGCGCCGCTTGAGACCATGCACGGTATAGCCTTTTTCCAGCAGCAGTTCCGCCAGGTACGAGCCATCCTGACCGGTAATCCCGGTGATAAGCGCGACTTTGTTCATGTCTGTCTCCCGATTGATAGGCGAGCGAAGGCCTTCACCCAAACTTGGGTGTTTGTTAAAAACGGTCAGTTACTGCTGTGTGGGCAGGTTCAAGTTATGTCCGGTCAACTTTGAAAGTTCGCGAACAATGGCGTCCTTATCGTTTAAATGAGCAATTGCGGTTTCCAGTTCGAGCACCTTCGCGCCCACCAGGAAGCGGTACCAATAGCCTTGCAGCAGGTGATAGACCAGACCGCTGCGGCCATCGAGAAACCCCAGCTGAATGATGTAGCGCCACAAGAAATACGCCGTGGAACTCAGGGTGAACGGCACGCGGTTGTACACGCGGTTCTTGACCAGGCGTTTGGCCTTGGCCTGGAACGAACTCTGCCCGGTATGCACTTCATCGCGGATGGCAAACAGCCCGAGCCGCGCATTGAGTATTTCGATGGCCTCGCGAGTGGCGTAGCCGTTGTGCTTGTGGGTAAAGAACGTCAAGTCATGCAGATTATGGTCGGCAAACCCACCTTCCAGGGTGATGGTGCGCCCCTCGGCAACCGAGATGTGCTCGTCCATCCAGCGGTCTTCCATGCGCCCCAGGCCCGTGCGCCACAGCCGCAGCATTTTCAACGGGTAGCGGCCGCCATGGCGCACCCAGCGGCCCATGAAAATATGCTTGCGCTTGAAGTTGATGCCGGTGATATCGCGGGCCAGGCCTGGCAGCCGCGTATTGATCTGCGCGGCAAGGTCGGCCTCGATGATTTCGTCGGCGTCCAGGCGCAGGGTCCAATTGCCGGTGATCGGCAAATTGTCCAGCGCCCATTGGAATTGCTTGGCCTGGTTGACGAAGGTGTGCTGCACCACCATTGCCCCATGGCGGCGGGCGATGTCGCAGGTGTTGTCGGTGGAAAACGAGTCCACCACCAGCACTTCGTCACTGAAGGCGCGCACCGAGTCGATGGCCCGTGCGATGTGCAGGCTTTCGTTGTAGGTGAGGATGATCACGCTGACGGTTTCGCGCTTCATGGTTTCACCGCCTGGTCGTGCTGGGTACGCAGGCCAATCTGCCGTGATGGATGCCCGGCGTGCACGCTCCACGGCTGCGCGATGCTCTTGATCACCAGGGAGCGGGCCCCCACCACCACCCCGTCGGCCACGCTGACACCCAGGGTGACAAAGGCTTCGGCACACACCCACACGTGTTCCCCCAGTACGATGGGCTTGGCATACAGCTGGAAGTTCTTGCTGTTGTAGTCGTGGGAGCCGCCGCACAGGTGCGCGCCCTGGGACACCACGCTGTAGCGCCCGATGCGGATCAACGCCATGTTGTACAGGGTGGTGCCGTCGGCGATCCCGACATGATCGCCCAGTTCCAGGTTCCAGGGGGCCCAGACCTTGGCCCGTGGATACACATGCACGCCCTTGCCCAGCCGCGCACCGAACAACCTGAGCAGGAACGCCCTCCAGGCATGAAACGGGCGTGGGCTGGTGCGAAACAGCACCACGTACACCATGTTCCAGAGCAGGCGACGCAAACGATGGCCCAGTGAGAAAGACGGCGAGCGATGCGGGTCATTGCCTTGAAGAATCACGGCAAGCACTCCCGCACAATTTCCAGCAGGCGCTGCGCCCCCCGGCGGATATGAAAGCGCTCGGCAAAACACACTTTGGCCCGTTCGGACATCTGCGCATAAGCAGGCGCATCCAGTTGCAACCAGCGCTGCAGGTTCTGCACGGCACCGGCCGCCGTGTCTGGGCTGACAAACCCCACAGCGTCCTTCTCGATTTCGCGCCAGATGTTCACCTTGTCACTGATCAGCACGGGCTTGCCGCAGGCCAACGCCTCCGCCACCACCACGCCGAAATTCTCTTGGTGCGACGGCAGGCAGAACACCTCGGCGGCATAAAACGCGCCCCACTTGGCCGCGCCCTGCAGCATGCCGGGCCAGGTGATACGGTCGGCGATGCCCAACTGCTCGGCCTGGTTGCGCAGCGCCTGCACCCACCCGCCCTGATCCGGACCCGCCATCACCAGGTGTAGGCGCTCGTCTAGCCCGGCTACCTGGGCGAACGCCTGCAACAGGTGGTCACAGCCCTTTTTCGGGTGGATACGACTGAGGTACAGCACCACCCGCTTGCCCTTGAGCTGCGGGTGCGCCGCAACGAAGTCTTGTGCCAGCCGTGCCTCGTCAGCCGGCGGACTGGACGTGCCATAGGCCGTAATCGTTTCATTGGCGCGATAGAGCCAGAACGATTCACGCGCGCGAAGCTGTTCTTCCTCACTGGTAAACACCACGCGCCGCGCATCCCTCAGCACGCGGTATTCACCCCAGGGCCAGTACAGCCATTTCTTTAAATGCTTGAGCGGGTATTCGTGCTTGAACCAGGGGTCGAGCATGCCGTGGGTATACACGATGTATGGCCGGCCGAGCTTGTTCAGTACCTGGCGGGCGACAAACCCGTGGTACTGCCACAAGCCGTTGATGATAAAAAAATCATAGTCGCGGGCATGCTGCTCCAACCAAGGGCGCAGGTTGCCATTCAACCCGTAGCCAAACCGGCTGGGGCCCATGAAGTGCACGGTGCCGGGATAGTCGACCGCGAACGCGCCATCCAGCGTCAGCACATCCACACGATGCCCGTCCCGAATGAGCAGCGTGTCGATTTCCCGAGCCGCGTTGATCGGCCCACCTTTTTCCGGTCTGACCGAAGAGATGATTCTGAGTAACTTCAAGTGCTGTCGTCCGCTGATGCGTTGAGTGAGTTCAGGTTTTCTTGCAAGCCGCGAGGATCAGGCAGGCGTAGAACACGCCAAACGCCAGGAACGTGCCCTGCATGGTCATCACGCCGTTGAACAGGATCGGTGCCAGGAACCCGCACAGCAGCAACGGCACGCCGGTGCCTTGCCTGACCAGCGCCGTGTAGGACTTGAGCAACAACCAGAGCAGGACGAAGATCCTGAACAGGATGAACATCAATCCGGCGGGAAGGCCCATCTCCAGCACGATGCGTGACCATTCATCCTCGGCCAGCAGAAACCCCGCACCCTGTTCCCGCCCGGCGCGCAGGATTGTCGAGGCGGCGTTGGTACCTGAACCGATGCCATGGCCCCACAGCGGCGCGTCGTCGACTACACGCGTGAAGGCATACAGGCTGGAGAACGCACGAGTGACCGGCGACCCTTCACTGGCCACCGCACTGCGGTTGCGCTCCACCAGTACCTGGTAGCTGTCGGTGGACATGAAGATCAGCAGGCTGACAAACAACGCGGCCGCCAGGAAAAACAGCGACAGCAGGTTGCGCTGGGACTTCTTGATCAAGGCGACCATCAGCGCGGCCAGCAGCACAATCGCGGCATACGCATAAATGGCCCTGGAGCCCGTGAGGAAGCACATCACCGCCACGGACGCCGCCGACACCGCAAAAAGCCCATAACGCCGCGCAAACACCGCACGGAACAAGGCCTTGTCGAAAACCGCCGCGACCAGGAACGCAAAGCAGGCCGACACATACACTACGTGCCCGGCCGTGAAGGTAAAGGTCCCGTACGGCCGCACCACGCCGTCGGCAATCATGAAGATGAAGTCATCATCGCCAATGCCTTTGTTCACGTACGCCTGCGGCCCGGACGAATACTGCAGCACCACCAGGACACTGATCGGGATCGCCGCAAACAGCGTGATACGCGCAAACCGGTAGACATCCGTCAGCCTGAGCGTCTTGCCGGCAACAAAGATCAACGGGAAATACAGCAAGTAGTTGCGCACGCCATAGCCGTAGATAACAACGCCTTCGGGGCTGCTCAACAAAAACGCCGACACCAGCACGAAAAACACCAGCACCAGCACAACAAAGTAGGCCGACACCAGGTTCTTCGAGAAAAACCCGAACCGGTAGGCGCACCCATAAATGTAAAGGACGATCGGGTCCTTGATGAAGTAGATGACCGAGCTGAGCCCCGGCACCACCCACTTGCGCAAGACCCCTTCGAACAGGATGAACAGGTAGATGAGCACGAACGCACTGACCACTCGCAACCGGTAGCGCTCACGCAGGCTGACCGGTTCAGGACTGGCAAAGGATGGCATCCATCACCCCCTTGGCGTAGCTCTCCCAGGTCGTGCCACCGGCGGACAAGACGGCGTTGTGCTTCAGCTCATTGAGTTTTTGCGTGTCCTCGGCCAGGTCCACCAGATGACGGGCGATGGCCTCGGCGCAACGGATCGGCACCACATAACCATTGACCCCCTCAACGATCAGGTCCGCCGCGCCGCAGTTGTGCGACACGATCACCGCCGTCCCCGTCGATAGAGCCTCCCCCACCACCAGGCCAAACGCCTCGGCGAGTGACGGCAGGACCAATACATCGGCCTCCAGCAAGTGCTGGATCACCTCATCGTGGGAGGCTGAACTGAACCATTGATACTTCTTCAGCTCGGCGTTGAGCGCCGGGTTGCGGCCATTGGCGTAGTCGCCGCCGATCACCGTGACGTCAAGGGCCACGCTGCTCGCGGCAAGGTTCAGCGCATCGAAGAAATACGAGATGCCTTTTTGCTGGGTCAGCGCGCCGATATACATCACCTTCAAGCGCCCACCCCGCCGCGCATTGACCTTATGGCACAGCATCGGCGCGGGGGCACCGTAAGGGGTGATCGAGATGTTGTCTGCAGCGATGCCATGGTCACCCAGTGTGCGCTTGGCAAACGTACTCGCCACGATGATCCGGTCCGCCAGCGCCAGCTCGTCGGTCTGCTTGCGTTGGGTATCGTCACTGATATTCGGGATGCTCGCCCGCCAGGCCGGGTTGGCCTCACGCTCATGCTCCAGTACCTTGCACGCGTAGGCGATAGAGCCGAAGGCCGCCTCATAGTTGAGGGCAATACCGCCGATGTGCCGGGCCGCTTTGAACAAGCCCAGGCACTTGCCGTCATAGCCATACACCTGGCTGGGTTTGCGCGGGGTCCGGTACAGGAAGTGGGCACTGGCCTGGTCAATGTGCTGGTACACATTTTCCGGACAGAACATTCCAACGTTGCGCTGCGTGAAGCGATACCACTTCAGCTTGTCACAGAGCACACGCGGCACATCAACCCGTGGGTAGCTGTGCAGCAAGGCGCCGTCCACTTGATCAAAGGTGCGCCGCAGGCACTCCTTGCCGATCACGGGGAGGCGACAGAGGAATGAATCCTTGTGCAAGGCCAGCGAGGTATGAAACGAGTGCAGCAACTGCCGCTGATTCAACGCGCGCAGCAATGCGCGGACATTCTGATTACCAACCGGATGGGCGACCAGGATCATCTTATTTCCCCATCCAGGCTTCGACCACGGCGCTGGAGCGTACCGGGCTGTAGGTGAAGGTCTGCGCAGCGCGCGCGCGAATGAACCGCGCCGGATTACCCGCCACGACGGTGTAGGGCTGCACATCGCGACCGACCACACTGCCCGCGCCAACCACGGCACCTTCGCCAATCGTCACCCCCGGCAAGATGATCGCGTCGGTGGCAATCCACGCGTAATCGCCGATCACCACCGGCGCCACCTTCAACCGCCATGCAGGATCATCCAGGCCATGGGTTCCGGTCAGAATGCGCACCCCCTCGTTGATCGCCACATGGGCACCCACGCGAACGGGAGCATGCAATTGGATAAAGCTGCGCTTGCCGATAAAACTGCCGGTGCCGAGGCTGAAACAACGCAGGGTGCCTTCGAACTCCACGGCGTTGATCATGACCAACTCACCCAGCGTGGCCCCCTGTCGGCGCAAGGCGCGCTGCCGACGACTGGCCGTTAGCAGCCGGCCCAGCAACAGCACGCGTTTGGCCAGGTACTTGAGCCCTTGTGGCGTCAGCAGGCTGACTTTGAGTCGATGGCGGATCAGGTGATCAATCAGCACGGGCCATCCTCACTTCAAGGCGATGGAACCCGCGCTTGGCGAAGCCGAACAGCACCACTTCGGTGGCCACCAGCACATAGCAAACGCCCAACAGACCGTAGTCCTGCGCCAGGCAAAACACCGCCAGGCTGCTGGCGATCGACACCAGCATGAACACCACGGCAAAGGACGCATAAGACGCCGTCGCCATCAGCGCGACCCAATACACTTGCCAGGCCACGTGGGTCAGCGCGCCGATGATCAGCACCAGCATGATGCTCGATGAGTAATCATCCTTGCGGCCCGACCACACATCAAAAATCGTCCCGCCGTACACCACCACCAGCGCCCCCATCACACAGGCGATGGGCAAGGAGAATTTCAACGCGTAACGGATCATTTTCCTGACCAACTGGTTGTCACCGATGGAGAACGCATAGGAAATTTCCGGCCACAGCGACTGGTTCACCACGGTCGAAAACTGCACCAGCACCCGAGAAATGGTGCGGTAAAGCCCGAATATCGCCGCATGGGCCGGAGACAGCAGCACCGACAACAAAATGATCAACCCCTGCACGTTCAGCGCCAGGCCAATCGGGAAGGCCAGCGAGGCAATCGACGGTTTGATCAAGGTGACGAACGCGCGTTTGCCGATCATCGAGGGGTTGAATCGCAAGGTGATGCCCAATCGGTTGGCGATCAGGTTCTTGCTCACCAGGCCAACCAGGCGCACAGCCAGCAGCATCAGGCTGGTGGCGACCAAGCTCTGGGTGAGATAAGCGCACAACAAGGCGGCCGACCATTCCAGCATGCGAATGACGTTCATGATGAACGACGACAACGGCAACACCTTGAAGGCCCGATAGCGGATCGAGATCATGTTGGTCAACAGGCACAGCAACGAATAGCCCGTCAGCGCCGACAGGATCAACACCCCGTCGCCGCTCCTGATCGACTTGAGATTGAGCAGGCTGAACAGGTCGAAAAACGCCAGCGATCCCACGGCCAGTAACAACACGCTGAGTCCGGCCAGCAGCAGGAACGCAAAGCTGGTGCTGTAGACCGCCCGCGCGACCCTCAACCGCCCGCGTTCATGCCAGATCACCACTTTGCTCGAAGCCGCCGTGGTCACGCCCAGGTCGGACAGCGCCAGGTAGGTCGGAATTGCCGACAGCACCACCCACTCGCTGTAGGCGCCAAACCCCCAACTGGCGATCAGCACCGGGACACTCACCAGTTGAATCAGCAGGTTCACTACCTGGCCGAACGAATTGGCGCCAATGCCGCTGACGATTCTCTTGAGCACGCTCATGGGTTCAGGGGTCGCCCAATGGAGACGTAATGAATGCCCTTCTTGTTCATGCTGACCGGGTCGAACAGGTTGCGCCCGTCGAAAATCAGCGGTTGCTGGAGTTGCTGCTGGATCACCCTGAAGTCCGGCGCCTTGAACACCTGCCACTCGGTGACGATCAGCAAGGCGTCGGCACCTTTGAGGCAAGCCTCCTTGGTGCCGCACAGGCGCAGGTCATCGCGGTCGCCATACAGGCGCTGGGTTTCTTCCATGGCTTCCGGGTCAAAGGCTTGCACCTTTGCCCCCGCACGCCAGAGGGCCTCCATCAACACACGGCTTGGCGCCTCGCGCATGTCATCGGTATTGGGCTTGAAGCTCAGCCCCCAGAGCGCGAAGGTCTTGCCTGCCAACTCACCCTTGAAATGAGTGGAGATCTTGTTGAACAGGCTGTTCTTCTGGTCAGCGTTGCGCCGTTCCACCGCCTTGAGCAACGTGGCGTCAAAGTCGAGGGTCTCCGCGGTCTGGATCAAGGCCTGCACGTCCTTTGGAAAACACGAGCCTCCATACCCCACACCCGCATACAGGAACTGATAGCCGATGCGCGGATCGGAACCGATACCCTGGCGCACCATCTCGATATCCGCACCAAGGCGCTCGGCCAGGTTGGCCATCTCGTTCATGAAGCTGATCTTGGTGGCGAGCAGGCAATTGGCGGCGTACTTGGTCAACTCCGCGCTGCGCACGTCCATCACGATGATCTTTTCGCGGTTGCGATTAAACGGTGCGTAAAGCTCACGCATCACCGCTTCCGCATGCCCACTGGCGGTGCCGATGACGATGCGGTCCGGCCGGATGCAGTCCGTCACCGCGCATCCTTCCTTGAGAAACTCCGGGTTGGACACCACGTCGAAGGCCAAGTCGGTACGCGCACGCAGCGCGAGCATGGCGGCAACGCGCGCACTGACCTTGTCAGCCGTGCCCACCGGAACGGTGGATTTGTCGATGACCGTCAGCGGCGCCTGCATGTGCTGCCCAATGGTCTCGGCCACCGCCAGCACATACTTCAAGTCGGCCGAACCGTCTTCATCTGGCGGCGTGCCCACGGCGATAAACTGCACCTCACCATGCTGGACTGCGGCCACGGCGTCGGTGGTGAAATTCAAGCGGCCGGCTGCATGATTTTCCCTGACGAGGGTCTCCAGACCGGGTTCGTAAATCGGGATGTGTCCCTGTTTCAGGCGCTCGACCCGTTGGGCGTCGATGTCGACGCACAGCACATCGTGGCCGACTTCGGCGAGCACTGCGCCCTGGACCAACCCCACATAACCAATCCCAAAAACAGTGACTTTCATAACGCTTCTCTTTGAACCTGCGGCCAGTGGTAGACGTGCTGCGCGTTGGATTTCAATTGCCTGCCATCAGGGGTCAAACGCTGTCTGACTTGTACTCGTAGTGGTAATAGCTGTAGGCGCCATACCCGTACTTGGCGGATGAGCGCTTCTCGATACCGTTGAAGATCGCGCCTTTGAGTTCGATGCCGTTCTGCTGGTAGCGGCGCATCGTCAGCTCCACTTCGCGCGCCGAGTTCAGTTCGAATCGGGCCACGATCAGGTTGGTGCCGGACTGGCGTCCAACGATGGTTGCGTCGGTGACGGCCAGGAACGGCGGCGTATCCAGGATCACCAGGTCGTAGAGCCCACTGACCTGTTCGAGGAACGCGCTGAAATTGGCGTGCATCAACAGCTCTGAAGGGTTCGGTGGAATGCGCCCACGGGCGAGGATGTGCAGGTTTTCCACCGCCGTGGAGTGGATGACGGCACTGAGTTCGCAACGCTTGGCCAGCAGATCGGACAGACCGTTGTCAGCCGGCACACCAAAGACTTTGTGCAAGTAGCCCTTGCGCATGTCCACGTCCACCAACAACACCCGCTGGCCCGAGTGGGCAACCACCGCCGCCAGGTTCGCTGAGACGAATGTCTTGCCGACTTGTGGGCTGGGCCCGGAAATCATCAGGCGGTTGTTGCTGGCTTCCAGCATCGCGAAATGCAGGCTGGTGCGCAGGCTGCGCAGCCCTTCAATGGCCAGGTCGGTTGGATGACTGAGGGCGAGCAGTTGCGTTGAGTCGGCCTTGCCGCCACGCGAAAGCTTCTGGTCCATGTCCTTCTGAATGGCGCTGAACGGGATCGCCGCATAGACCGGCAAGCCGAGCTTTTCCAGTTCACTGGGGTTGGCAACGCCGCGATTGAGCGCCTTGCGAAACAACACCAGGGCAATCGCGACAAAGGCACCGAGCAGCGTGGCGATCACCACAATCAGGGCTTTTTGCGGCCTGATCGGGTTGCGCAGGTCGACATCGGCAGTGTCGATCAAGCGCACGTTGCCGACTGTGCCGGCACGCATTACGTCCAGTTCCTGATATTTGTTCAGCAGTTGCGTGTAGATCTCGGTGCTGACTTTGAGGTCTCGGGTCAGGCTCAGCAGCTCTTGCTGAGTGGTGGGCAGGCTCTCGACCTTCTTGGCCAGCTCATTCTGACGTGCAGTGAGTTCTGCCAATTGCGTCAGCAGTGCCCGATACACCGGGTGCTGGGGCGTGAACTTACGTTCGATCTCGGCCTGCTGCATCTTGAGTTCCGAGATGCTGGCGTCCAGTGCGACGATCTGATCAAGAATCGCCTTGGCCTCAAGGCTGATGTCGATGGTCTTGTTGCGGATCTGAAACTTATTCAGCGCTGTCTCGGCCTGTTCGACATCCTTGCGCACCTGGGGCAGTTGATCCTTGAGGAAGGCCAGGCTCTGGGCCGCCTCAGCGGACGTGCGCTCGATATTCTGGCGCACATAGATGCGTGCCACTTCGTTGAGCACTTGAATGGCCGCGGCCGGTCGTGTGCTTTCCAACGCCAGGCCGATGATGCCCGATTCCTTGCCGCGCTCCGCGACATCGAGCAACTTCTGATAGCGCAGAATACTGGTCAGGCGTGGCGAACGGACCACGCTGAATTGCATGCCAGGGTTGGCTTGCAGCGTCTCGACCCGCAGCTGGATGCCATTGCTTTCGTAGAAGCGCCCCACCTGCCCCGTCAGCAAAACCCTGTCGTCTTGATCTGTCAGGGTAAAACGGTTGCCACTGTCGGCGGTCAAGGTCAGTTCCTGGCCCAACAGGTCTGCAGGAAGCCGAAACTGCGAGAACTTCAGGTCCTCGCCACCCCAACCGTAGCTGTCCAGACCCAGCCATGGGCTCGCCACAGCGTCAGCCTGTGCAGGTTTGAAACGGCGCGCCATGAAATCACCGATCAACGGAAAACGCTTGGGCTTCACCTCAAGGTCCAGGTTGAGGTTGTCGACGGCGGTACCAATGGTGATTCGCGAGCGGATCAGCTCGATTTCGGTGACGGTGGGCGACTCCTTGCCGAGCAGGCTGCCGACATCCGAAAAGCCCAGCATGTCGCTTTTCTTCGGCTCGACCTGGACCAGCGCAGTCGCCTGATAGACGGGAGGTGTCAACACGGCATAGGTCACACCCAGCGCCATAAAGACAAGACTGATCCCACCGATAAGCCACTTATGGTCCAGCAAAGTGCCCAGCAACATCATGAAATCCAGGTCTGTTTCTTCGCCGTTGTGCGACGTTATTGCAGGTGCTGATTGCATAAGTCAGTTCTTTTTTTCTAACAGATAGTCAAGCAATGGCACAGGATGATAAGTCGCCCGGCTCCATGCACATTTAACGGCTTCACTCACTACATACACGCTCAATTAACGTGCATAAATACTCAACTGATCAATCTTCGCGCCCACGCCTGTGTCGCTTGTTCTATCAGCGTATAAGCATGAACAAAGGCCGACTTGCCCTGACGATAAGGGTCCATGATTTCCCGATCGGACTGCCATTTACCCAACAGAAACACTTTGCCCCGCGCCTCAGGAGCGAGACTGAGCACCCCTTCGATGTGCCGCTGCTCCATCACCAGGACGAGGTCCGCATCACTGACCGCGTCGCTGGTCAGCTGCCGCGCCTTGTGTGAGCCTGGCGCATGACCATGCTCTTCAAGCACGCGTGAAGCCGTGGGCTCCAACGGGCTGTCACGCAATGCCGCGAGCCCCGCCGAACTGACTTCAATGGCGGAGGACGCAAGTGCATTGCGCAGTAATTGTTCTGCCGTGGGGCTTCGACAGATATTGCCGACGCACACAATCAAAATCCTATTGAACAAGGCAACCTCCCACGCGCCGTACAGTATTAACCCGGTAGTAAAAGGGATGACCTTACTTCAAGCAGCGAGACGATTATGCTCACAAGCCAGGAACTTCGACCACTCATCGAAACAGACTAAAAATAACAAAATCGTATTCACCGACGAAAAATAACATTCCCGTACTTTTAGTCCTTTGCATAATAAAGTGCCGCCCATCCGTAACAACAAGGGTCGGCCATGAACACTTCAAAGTTATTGGTAGAACGTATTGGCCTGTTCCCCTCTTCGGGGAATATTCATATCGAAGTGAATAACTCGACGTGCGTCGTCCAGCGCATGCAGGTGTTGTACAGCGACAACTCGCTGGCCAGCGACGAGTCCTGTTCCGGGCTGTCCATGGTGTTTGCCGATTGGCGTTTCAAGTTGCAGGTGAGTGACCCGTTGTCGGTATGCCTGTGCGTGGAAAGTCGGGGTGATAGCCAGTTCATGCAGGTCAAGACGGCCGAGTTGCTGGCGAACATCTCCGGCACCGAGGAACGGCCATGAGCCTGCTGGATGAGGTGATACGCAGCTATGCGCTGAGGAAACTCACGGGGATGTTCGAAGCCTTCGCCGAGCCGGCAGCGGGCGCGCAGTACCGGCGTAATACCCAGGCCATCGGCCGTTGGCTCAATCAACTGCAGGGCAGTTCCCCGCAGCAAATCACCCACACGCTGTTCAAGCAGATGAAGGAAGCGCGGCGTCGAGGCGATGTGCGGCGCTTCAACGCACAAACGGTGCTGCTGGAACTGTTGGTGGACAGCAACCGGGCATTGGACCTGGTGAATTACTCGGCGTCTCTGTGCGCCGAGTCCAACCGCCATGAAGGCGCTTGATGGGCTTGATCGGCGCCTGACAAGGCGATTGCCACGCGGTTGAGCAATAACTCGGCGTTGTATTTGGGCATCAGGGCGCACACCAGCAGGACCACCAGGCCACCGCTGATAAAAGAGGGTGACACCTTGATCGGGGTGGCTTCAATACGCCACAGAAACGCAATAGCCGCGCTGGCGCCCAACAGGCCTCCGGCGACGGCCTCGTTGAGTGGATGGATATAAGGTGCGACGCAATAGGCACTGAACCAGAGACTGGCGAACACTCCCACGCCTGCCGCCGGCCAGCGCAGCGCCGGGTTGAACTGGCGCGCCACCAGGCTGATTGCCACGGTGACCATCAAGCTCGTGTTCATGGCATGGCCACTGAGCACGGCAATGTCCAGGTGCTGGAAGGACAAGCCCCAGCCCTTGAACAGCAACTTGCTGAACGCGACTATCGAATACGTGACACCGACGGTAATGACCCAGGCTCGAAGCGCCCAAGGGTTGGAATACCTGAGCCACACGGCAATGATGATGGCGGCCGGAATCATCACGGTGATACCGCCATATTGCGCAAGTTCTGCCCGCATATATCCCCAATCTGACGTGGCCGTTTTCGGCGCCCATCAGACCTCAGTGTCGAGGGAAATACAACGTTATCGAGGGTCAGCCTTGGGCCACCCGTCGCAGGCTGACTGCTGTCGGCCGAGCCGCCGGTATGCCCACTTCCACGCCGAGCAGGTGCAGCAGGCGCGCGCGGATGGCCTGGAAGCCGTCCTGGCCGGTGTCCCGTGCGCGGGGAAGATCAATCGTCAGTTGCTCGGCCACCTTGCCATCCGCCAGCACGATCACCCGGTCGGCCAACAGGATCGCCTCGTCCACATCATGGGTCACCAACAACACCGCCGGGGTGTGCTTGCGCCATAGCTCGATGATCAGGCGGTGCATTTTGATGCGGGTCAGGGCGTCGAGGGCGGCGAACGGTTCATCCAACAGCAACAACTTGGGCTCGCGCACCAAGCCACGGGCCAGGGCCACGCGCTGGGCTTCGCCGCCGGACAGGGTGGCCGGGTAGGCCTCCAGGCGATGGGCCAGGCCGACTTCGGTCAAGGCTTGCACGGCACGGGCCTTGGCGTCGGGAATGCGCAAGCCGAGCACCACGTTTTTCCAGGCGCGCTTCCACGGCATCAGGCGCGGCTCCTGGAACACCGCCGCTCGCGCCTTGGGCACACGCAGTTGGCCGCTGTCGATAGTGTCGAGGCCGGCCAGGCTGCGCAGCAACGTGGTCTTGCCGGAACCACTGGCGCCGAGCAAGGCCACGAATTCGCCGGGAGCGATGTCCAGGTCCAGGCCATCAATGACCCGCTGCTGGCCGAACTGGCGAACCACGTTGCGCAGTTGTACGGGAGCTTCTAGCGTCGACATGTCAGTTCCTCACTAAGGATGGCCGCCAGGCCAGGGCGAAGCGTTCGAGGGTGCGGATCAGGCCGTCGATCAAGAGGCCGAGCACGCTGTAGATCAACAGGCAGATGACGATGACGTCGGTGCGCATGAAGTCGCGCGCGTCACTGGCGAGGAAGCCGATACCGGCAGTGGTGTTGATCTGTTCGACAAACACCAGGGCCAGCCAGGAAATGCCCAGGGCGTAGCGCAGGCCGACAAAGAAAGACGGCAGCGAGCCTGGAAGAATGACATGCCAGATCAGCTCACGCCGGTTGAGGCCCAGCGTGTTGGCGGCCTCGATCAATTTGGGATCGATATTGCGGATACCGGCGAACAGGTTGAGGTAAACCGGGAAGGTCGTGCCCGTCACGATCAGCGCGATCTTGGTGAACTCGCCGATGCCGAACCACAGGATAAACAGCGGCACCAGGGCCAGGGACGGGATGGTGCGCAGCATCTGCATTGGCGAATCGAGGACCACCTCGCCGCGCTTGGACAGGCCGCAAATCAGCGCCGCGACCACACCTATGCTCACGCCGATACTCAATCCAAACAACGCTCGCTGCAACGACACCAGCAGGTGCTTGCCCAGCTCGCCGGAGGCGATCATCGCCCATAACGTCCCGCCAATCTGCGAGGGCGCCGCGATGACCCGTGCAGGAATCCAGCCCACTTGCGACGCCAGCTCCCACAGCAGCAACAACACAATAGGACTGATCAGCCGTAGCAGGGCATCGGGAGGGCGCCAGGTGCGCACCACTTTCGCTGCGCTCTCGCGTTTGTTGACGGTGATCGTCTCGCTCATCAGGCTTTCATTCCCTAAAAGACACGGCCAGGCGCGCCGCTGCAGGGCCATGCTAATCGCATAAAAAACCGTCGTGAAAGTCTTTGTAGGAATAACCTAATGCGCACAAAATGCAAATTACTGATACAAAAGCTAAATCATGATTCTACATTTTAATAATTAGGTTAGAACCAATCGGCATTTTACAGCCCTTCCCCCTGCCCCTACTTTGGACGCGAATAACCGACCCCCTGCCCGGTGGAGGTGCCAATCACACCCAAGACAAGGACAGACCATGAGCATCGAATTCATCGGCTACATCGGCGGCCATCACGCTTCCGAGATCCACCCGCGCAGCGGCCCGACCCTGCAACCCGACTATGTCGAGACCGTGGCCCGCGCCCACGAAGAGGCCGGGTTTGACCGCGCGCTGGTGGCCTTCCACTCCAACAGCCCGGACAGCACGCTGATCGCGTCCCACGCCGCCAGCGTGACCCAAAAACTTCAATTCCTAATCGCGCACCGCCCAGGTTTCGCCCAGCCCACGTTGGCGGCACGCCAGTTCGCCACCCTGGACGTGTTCAACGGTGGACGCACGGCGGTGCATATCATCACCGGCGGCGATGATCGCGAATTGCGCGCCGACGGCAGCCACATCGGTAAAGACGAACGCTATGCCCGCACCGACGAATACCTGAGCGTGGTGCGCCAGGAATGGACCCGCGAACAGCCCTTCGATTTTTCGGGCACCTACTATCAGGTCGAAGGCGCGCATTCCACGGTGAAGTCGCCGCAACAACCGCATATCCCGTTGTATTTTGGTGGTTCGTCCAAAGCCGCGATCGAAGTGGCGGGCAAGCACGCCGATGTGTACGCGCTGTGGGGCGAAACTTACGAACAAGTGCGTGAGATCGTGACCCAGGTGCGCTCCGAGGCGGCCAAGCATGGACGTACGATTCGTTTCAGTTTGTCGTTGCGGCCGATCCTTGCCGAGACCGAAGAACTGGCATGGGCACGGGCCGAGCGCATCTTGCAGCAGGCCACCGAGTTGGCCGAAAAAAATGGCTTTGTGCGGCGTGAACCGCCGAATGAAGGCTCGCGCCGGCTGCTCGCGGCGGCCGCGCAAGGATCGCGGCTGGATAAGCGTTTGTGGACGGGGATTGCGGGGTTGCTCGGTGCACAGGGTAACTCCACCTCGCTGGTAGGCACCGCTGAGCAAGTCGCGGAGGCGTTGGTGGATTACTACGATCTGGGGATCACCACGTTCCTGATCCGTGGGTTTGATCCGTTGAATGATGCCATTGACTATGGCAAGCGCCTGATTCCTCTTACCCGCCAGCTGATCGCTGAACGCGAGCAGGCCCAGCAAGTGGCTTGATCCCCAGGGGAGTTGGTGAGCCAACTCCCCCACTGAAGATTCAGTTCTTGTAGTCGGTATCACTGCGCTCCAACTGCCGGATCAACGCATTCCAATGCCGCGCCACACCTGGCCCATCACCACTGGCAAACACCTTGGCCTGCTGCTCAACCTTCTCCACCACCTCCCTCGGCGGGAAAATCAACTCCGCATTCCCCGCAGCCTGCGCTGCGACCTGGATATTGCACGCACGCTCCAACTGCTGCAGCTGCTGGAACGCATGTTCAACACTGACGCCCGCCGTCAACAACCCATGGTTACGCAGGATCATCACGCTCTTGTCACCCAAATCCGCGACCAGCCGCTCACGCTCGTCAAGGTCGAGGGCAACGCCTTCATACCCGTGGTACGCCACGCGCCCGGAGAAACCAATGGAGTGCTGGGAGATCGGCAGCAGGCCGTCTTTTTGCGCCGATACCGCAATACCGTCGCGGGTGTGGGTGTGCAGCACCGCTTGCAGGTCGTGGCGTGCGCCGTGAATGGCGCTGTGGATCACATAGCCGGCATAGTTGATGCCCAGGCCGGTAGGGTCGTCGACGATGGTGCCGTCAAGGTCGACCTTGACCAGGTTGGACGCGCTGATTTCATCGAACAACAAGCCAAAGGCGTTGATCAGGAAATGCTCGTCCGGGCCCGGTACGCGGGCGGAGAAGTGGGTGTAGATATGGTCGGTCCACTTGTACAAGGCCGCCAGGCGATAGGCGGCGGCCAGTTTGACGCGCACTTCCCATTCTTCCGGAGTGACGCGCTGGCGGACATTGGTGGAAACGCTGGAAATCGAGGTGACGCTGCTCATGGCAAAACTTCCTGGATGGCCTTAAGGACTTCCAGGCAAGCCTAGGGGATGCAAAAAAATAATAAAAAGCACATTTTAATCTAAGCTAATTATTATTTTTTTTCATATCATGCTGCATCCTTGATCTTGTGCAACGAGGCCGCGACCCACTTGCCAAACGCATCCACCGGCCCCTGCAGGTTACCGAGGAAGTGCGGGTAGATCAGCCACAGGTCCATCACCGGCTTGAAGTCCTTGAGCGGCATCACCGCCAGTTGCTCACGGTGTGCGCTGCGTTCCAGCAACGGACGTGGCACCAGGCCAAGGCCGAGGCCGTCCGCCACCAGGCCCAATTGCAGCTCAGTACCGAACGTCTCCAGGTTCACCCGCAATGCCAGGCCCTGATCGGACAGGGTCCGCTGCAACCCCGCGCGGAAACCGCAGCCGTCCGGGTTGAGGATCCAGCCATTCTGGTACACATCCGCCAGCTTGCAAGGCTTCTTGGGCAGTTGGGCCTTGGCGCAGACCACCACCAGTTCCATCTTGCCGATGGACTCGCCGATGATGTTGTCCGGGAAGATCTTGCCCGCCGGGAACAACGCCGCCGCCGCATCCAGCTCGCCGCGCTCGATCTTGCCGACCAATTGGCTGCCCCAGCCCGTGGCGACCTGGGCACGCAGGTCCGGGTATTCGGTACGCAGGTGCTTGAGCGCATCGAGCAGCACCACATCACCGATGGTCTGCGGCACACCCAGGCGCAGCACGCCGGTGGGCGGAGCGTCGGTGGCCACCAGTTCACGCAGCGCATCCATCTCGCGCAGAATCAGCCGGCACTGCTCGTAGACGCGGGTGCCGATCAGCGTAGGCTTGAGGGGTTTGGTGTTGCGGTCGAACAGCTCCACGCCCAGCGCCTGCTCGAAGTTCTGCACGCGGCGGGTGATGGCTGGCTGAGTCAGTTGCAACGACTCGGCGGCATGGCTGATGGACTGGCAACGAATCACTTCGACAAAGGCATCGATATCGTCAATTTTCATTTGGGCCGCACATAGAGAACAGTCATTAAGATGTGTGCGAAGCATAGTTGCAGGAACGCTGTCTGGATAGCCCACGCTGTGATCGATAACGTCTAACGCTATTCAGACCGGTTCTAAATTACCTTCAGCTATAAGCTAATCATTAAAAAATAGCATATTAACTATAAACATTATGCTTAGATAATCCCATTACCACCGACCATGGAATTGTCATGACCCAGGCCAAGCACCCCGAAAGACTCAGAGCCTTCATCGGCGCCCTGGCGGAATTGATCGACGGCAATCCACGCGAAGGCGACCTGTTGCACCGGGGCGGCAAGCTACTGGCGCAGCTGGTCAGCCATGACGACTGGCTGCCCGATGCATTCGCCCAGCCCGATCCCGAGCGCTATCAGCAATTTCTGCTGCATGCCGACTCGCGCCAGCGCTTCAGCATCGTCAGTTTTGTGTGGGGGCCGGGGCAAAGCACGCCGATCCATGACCACCGGGTGTGGGGCCTGATCGGCATGCTGCGCGGTGCGGAATTTTCCCAAGGCTTCGAGCGCGCGCCGGATGGCCGCTTGGTGGCTGAAGGCAAACCGATCCAGTTGGTGCCGGGCCAGGTTGAAGCCGTGTCGCCCAAGGTCGGCGACATTCACCAGGTGAGCAATGCCCACAGCGACCAGGTGTCCATCAGTATCCATGTGTACGGCGCCAATATCGGTGCGGTGCGCCGGGCGGTGTACCAGCCCGACGGCAGCGAGAAACTGTTTATCTCCGGTTATTCCAACGTCTTCCTCCCGAATATCTGGGATTTGTCCAAAGAAAAGAGCCCTGCCCTATGACGACTGTATCCACCCGCAGTTTTGCCCAGCTTCGCCAGGCCCTGTTGGACCATCAAGAAGTGGCCCTGATCGACGTGCGCGAAGAGGCGCCGTTTGCCGAATCCCACCCGCTGTTCGCCGCGAACATACCGCTGTCCAAACTGGAGCTGGAGGTGTATTCGCGCATTCCACGGCGCGCTACCCAGGTCACCGTCTACGACAACGGCGAAGGCCTCGCGCCCCGTGCTGCCGAGCGTCTGGTCGCCCTGGGCTACACCCAGGTCAGCCTGCTTGAAGGCGGATTGGACGGTTGGCGCAAGGCCGGTGGCGAGCTGTTCATCGACGTGAACGTGCCGAGCAAGGCGTTTGGTGAACTGGTAGAAAGCGAGCGGCACACACCGTCACTGGCCGCCGAAGAAGTACAGGCCCTGCTCGACAGCCAGGCCGATGTGGTGGTGCTCGATGCGCGGCGATTCGACGAATACCAGACCATGAGCATTCCCACCGGCATCAGCGTGCCCGGTGCCGAGCTGGTGTTGCGCGCCCGCGAACTGGCGCCGGACCCGGCCACCCGCATCATCGTCAACTGCGCCGGACGCACCCGCAGCATTATCGGCACCCAGTCGCTGATCAATGCCGGCGTGGCCAACCCGGTGTCGGCGCTGCGCAACGGCACCATCGGCTGGACCCTGGCCGGGCAGAAACTCGCCCATGGCCAGTCACGCCGCTTTGCGCCGACCTCGGAAGAACATCGCCAGGTCGCCGCCGCCGATGCGCGCCGCGTTGCCGACAAAGCCCGCGTGGGTCGTGCGACCCTGGCCGATCTGCAGGCCTGGCAGCAAGAAGCGACGCGAACTACTTACCTGTTCGACGTACGCACGCCGGAAGAATTTGAAGCCGGCCATCTGCCCGGCGCACGCTCCACGCCCGGCGGCCAGTTGGTGCAAGAAACCGACCACGTCGCCAGTGTGCGTGGCGCACGCCTGGTACTCGCGGATGACGACGGTGTGCGCGCCAACATGTCCGCCTCCTGGCTGGCCCAGTTGGGTTGGGAAGTGTACGTACTGGATAACCTGCAACCGGCGCACTTCAGCGACAAAGGCGCCTGGGTCGCGCGGGTTCCGGCACCCGTGCAAGCCGAACTGATCAGCCCGCACACCCTCAGCGACTGGCTCGGCCATGGCGACACCGTGGTGCTGGACTTCACCGCCAGCGCCAACTACGTCAAGCGCCACATCCCCGGTGCCTGGTGGGCCCTGCGCGCGCAACTGCCCCAGGCCCTGGCCAAGGTGCCCGCCGCCCAACGCTACGTGCTGACCTGCGGCAGCAGCCAGTTGGCGCGCCTGGCGGTGGCCGAAGTCGAAGCCCTCACCGGCAAGCAGGTGTTCCTGTTGCAAGACGGCACCGCCGGCTGGATCAATGCGCAACTGCCGTTGGAAGAAGGTGAAACTCACTTGGCCTCACCGCGCATCGACCGCTACCGCCGCCCGTACGAAGGTACCGACAACCCCAAGGAAGCCATGCAGGCCTATCTGGATTGGGAGTTCGGCCTGGTCGACCAACTGGCCCGCGACGGCACCCATGGTTTCTACGTGATCTGACTCACCCAACCTGCCTGCCCCCACACCGGGTGCAGGCCCGACATCCGACCCCTCTCCAGGCGGAGGCTGAACCCCTGTGGCGAGGGAGCTTGCTCCCGTTGGGTCGTGAAGCGACCCCAGGCAACCGCTCGCGCTCTTTCTGACGGAACGCAGTGACTTGCAAAGGTCTGCTTCGCAGCCCAACGGGAGCAAGCTCCCTCGCCACAATGACCGCCAGGAATCCCCCATGCCCCCATCCCGCTTTCAATACTGCGCAGCCGCCCTGAGCCTGCTCGCTGTCAGCCTTCCCGTTAAAGCCGACGCCCCCGACAAAACCCTCGGCACCGTCGTCGTCACCGGCAACCGTGGCAACCAGCCCCGCACCCTCGCCGACAGCCCCTCGCCCATCGACGTGATTAGCGCCGAGCAGCTGCAAGCCAGCGGCAAGGTCGGCCTCAAGGAACTGCTGGCGCGTCTGTTGCCGTCGTTCAACCTGCCGGCGATCAACGGCGGCGGCACCTCATGGTCGGTCCGCGGCGTGACCATGCGCGGGCTTTCCGGTGACCAGGTGTTGGTGCTGGTCAACGGCAAGCGCCGCCACAACACCGCGCTGATCAATAACCTGGCGCGCATCGGCACGGCGGCGGTGCCGGTCAACCTGGACCTGATCCCGGTGTCGGCCATCGACCATATCGAAGTACTGCGCGACGGCGCGTCCGCCCAATACGGCTCGGATGCAATCGCCGGGGTGATCAATATCATCCTCAAGGAAAACGACAGCGGGGGCAGCGCCGAAACCTCGTTCGGCCGCTATGGCGCAGGTGATGGCGACACCGTGCACCAGACCATCAACTATGGCCTGGCGCTGCCCAACGACGGTTTCGCCAACCTGGCGCTGGACGTCAAGGAACAGGAACCCTTCGACCGGACCGGCAGCGCCACCGGCCGCCTGTACGGCACCGCCGCCGCACCCGACAGCCGCGACCAGACCGTCAACCGCCACGGCTGGAACCCCAGCTATGGCCTGGGCCGCGAAAAGGTCACCAACGCCAGCTATAACCTGGAACTGCCGCTGCAGGACGACCTCAAGTTCTACTCGTTCTCCACCGCCAGCTACCTGGAAACCACCAAGGTCACCGGCAACTACCGCCCCAACGAGATCACCGCCCTGGCCGGCGACCCGAACACACCCTACCCCGACGGCATCCACGCGCAACGACGCAACCGCACCAAGGACTTCCAGGTGGCTGGCGGCTTCAAGGGCTTGGTCGGCGGTTGGGATTACGACATCAGCTCGACCTGGGGCGAAGACGACTCCACGCTCAATGCCAACAACACGCTGAACCCGTCCTGGGGTCCCACCAGCCCGACCTCATTCAACCTGGCCTCGCAGATCTTCGACCAGTGGACCAACAACCTGGACCTCAGCCGCCGCTTTGATATCGGCCTTGCCCACCCGCTGCAAACCGCGTTCGGCTTTGAGTACCGCTGGGAGAAGTACCAGATCGAAGCCGGTGACTATGCGTCCTATACGCCCGGCAACTACGTGCTGCCCAGCGGGCCGTTCGCCGGGCAGACGCCACTGCCGGGGCTGGCCTCGTACAACGGCACCAGCACAGCGGATGCCGGGGAAATCAGCCGCAGCAACGTCGCCAGCTATGTCGACCTGGGCCTGGACGTGACCGACCGCTGGTACGTCGGCGCCGCTGCGCGTTACGAGCGCTACACCCAGGACATCGGCAGCACTTGGAGCGGCAAGTTGTCGACACGCTTCAAGCTCACGCCTGAGTTTGCTCTGCGCGGCACGATCAACAACGGCTTCCGTGCGCCCTCGCTGGCGCAGACGATTTACGCGTCATCCACCTTTACCTCCGGCGGTGTGGTCAACGGCCAGCAGGTCTCGGTGCCGGTCAAGGTGTTGCCGGTGGACACGCCTGAAGCCCAGGCGTTGGGCGCAGAGAAACTCAAGCCGGAAAAATCGCTGAACTACAGCTTCGGCTTCACCTACGAACCCACGCAGAACTACCGGTTGACCACCGACCTGTACCAGATCGGCATCCGCGACCGCATCGTGTCCACCAGCCTGCTCGGCGGGCCGGCGGTGTCACAGGTGCTGGTCGCCAACGGCCTGTCGCCCGGGTTGTACGCGCAGTACTACACCAACGCGGTGGACACCCGCACCCGTGGCGTCGACATCATCAACGAATACCGCCAGCAACTGGACCAGTACGGCCAAGTGCGCTGGAGCCTGGCCTACAACTGGAACCAGACCAAGATCGAAAAACTCCAGGACACCCCGCCCGCGCTGGCCGGCCTGGGCGCCAACTACCAGATTTTCGACCGCCGCCTGCAAAAGGACCTGACCGTCGCCACACCGCAATCCAAATTGATCCTGGCGGCCAACTGGAAAGTCACCGCCTACACCCTCAACCTGGCCCTGACCCGCTTCGGCAGCTACACCGAAGGCGACAACAACCCGATCAACGACCGCACGTTCAGCGCCAAGTGGATCAGCGATATCGACGCCGCCTACGACATCAACAAGCATTTCACCATCGCCCTGGGCGCCAACAACCTGTTCAACGTCTACCCCGACAAAAAAGGCATCAAGGACTGGGCTGGCGGTTACGAATACGGACAGTTCTCGCCCTTCGGCTTTGGCGGCGCGTATTACTACACGCGCCTGGCGTACAACTTCTGAGGCCTGGGCGATGACTGAATTGAGCTGTGACGTAGTGATTGTCGGCGGTGGATTGGCCGGCACCTGGGCCGCCATCGCCGTTGCACGCGAAGGCGTGAGCGTGATCCTGGTAGACAAAGGTTACTGCGGCACCAGCGGCGTCACTGCCACCGCCGGTCCTGGCCACTGGTGGGTGCCGCCCGGCGCCCGCGAAGCCGCCATCGACAAACGCCTGGGCACCGCCTACGGCCTGGCGGATGCACGCTGGATGGCCCGCGCCATCGAGACCACCTGGACCAGCCTGCCAGGCTTGAGCGACTATTACGCCTTCCCGCAAAACGAACACGGCCAGACCCAGTACCGTGGCCTGCGCGGCCCGGAATACCTGCGCGGCCTACGCCGTCGGGTGCTGGACAGCGGCGTGAAGATTCTCGATCACCACCCCGCCCTGGAACTGCTGCGCGACGACCATGGCAGCGTCGTCGGCGCCCGTGGCTGGCGACGCCAGGCCGGCGGCGACTGGTTGATCCGCGCCGGCGCCGTGGTACTCGCCACCGGAGGGTGTGCGTTCCTCTCCCGCTTGCTGGGCAGCCACACCAACACCGGCGACGGTTACCTGATGGCGGCCGAAGCCGGCGCCGAACTGTCGGGCATGGAGTTCTCCAACTACTACTGCATCGCGGCGGCCGGCAGCAGCATGACCCGTTCGATGGTGTACAGCTTTGGTGAGTACTTCGATGCGGCGGATCGCCCCTTGGGCATCAATGGCGGTCCGAGTTTCACCGAGGACCTGGCCAAGGCACTGCTCAATGGCCCGGTGTATTGCCGCTTGAATAGAGTGCCTGCGGACATCCGTGCGCAACTGCCGAGTATCCAGCCGAACCTGATGCTGCCGTTTGACCGACGCGGGGTTGATCCTTACCGCGAGCGATTTGCCGTGACCCTCCACCCTGAGGGCACCATCCGTGGCGTCGGCGGGCTGAGGCTGATGGATGATGATTGCCAGACCAGCGTGCCCGGCGTTTTCGCCGCCGGTGATGCCGCCAGCCGTGAACCGATTGCCGGCGCCACCTCCGGCGGTGGTGCGCAGAACTCGGCGTGGGCCTTGTCGACCGGGCAATGGGCGGGCCGTGGAGCCGCGCGACTGGCACGGCAGAAGGCCGCGTATCACGGCGCGCTACGCGGGTTCGAGGGTGCCTCGGGGGGCAGCGCAGAGCTGGTCCAACGTATCCAGGCCGAAGTGCATCCATTGGACAAGAACCTGTTCCGCAGCGGCCATCAACTGGAGCGTTCGTTGCGTGAACTCGATAACGTCTGGGACCAGTTGCAATCCACGCCCCTCACCGGCAACCCCCTGCGCGCCCGTGAAACCGCCGCCATGGCCGCCACTGCGCGCTGGTGCTACACCGCCGCCGCGCTGCGCAAGGAGAGTCGTGGCATGCATCAGCGTAGCGATACGCCTGGGCAGCGCTCGCAGTACGACGCGCATCTGCGGCTGTCCGGTGTGGACACGATACAAACGCGCTTCGACCCCATTTCCCCAATGGCATGACGGCCTCTGTGGTGAGCAGGCTTGCCCTGCGCTGGGTTGCGCAGCAGCCCCAAAACCAGGCGTCACAGTTTTACCTGGAAAAATACGCTGACATTCATAGGGCCGCTTCGCAGCCCAACGCAGGGCAAGCCTGCTCACCACAAAAAGCCCTCCACAACGGGATATTCAACCATGATCGAACTGATCTACTCCGACCTGTGCAACGGCTGCGGCCAATGCGTCGCGGTGTGCCCCACCAATGTGCTTGCCGCCGACACAGCCGGCAAACCGCTGATTGCCGAGCAACACGCCTGCCAGACCTGCTTCATGTGCGAGTTGTATTGCAGCAGCGACGCGCTGTACGTCGACCCGGACGTCGAACACCTGCGTCATCCTGACCCCGTGGCAGTGCGTGAAGCCGGCTTGCTCGGCCAATACCGCCGCGACTCCGGGTGGGACGAATGGGCCGATGATCCTGCCCATCGCAACGAGCACTGGCGCATGGATGGCATCTTCGCGCTCGCCCGCACCTCATCAACAAATGCAATTAGCGAATAATCAATCTACTCATAATGAATTATTTTGATAATTAACATATAACCAAAAAGAACTTCACAGTGGGTTTTTATGGGAATAACGTTAACTCACTCACCGACCCCTTCTCCAGGCGGAGGTAAACGAACCCCTTCTTGATCTGCCTGGAGCCTGCATCCCATGGTCTTTACCACCCCCTTCAAGCGCCTGCTCCTGGGCACCGCCCTCGCCTTCGGTCTGATCGGCAGTGCTCATGCCGCCGACCTGCAACCGCTGCGCGTGGCCAATCAGAAATCCACGATCAAGGCGCTGCTGGAAGTCTCCGGCGAAGCCAAAAATGTGCCTTACCAGATTCAATGGTCGGAGTTCCCTTCTGCCTCGCCGCTGGGCGAAGCCCTGAACGCCGGCGCCGTGGACATCGGCGCCCTCGGTGACGCGCCCTACGTGTTCGCCCTGGGGGCCGGTGCGTCGCTCAAGGTGGTCAGCATCATTCACGCCGAAGGCCGAAACACCACGGCCGTACTGGTGCCCAAGGACTCGCCGATCAAAACCGTCGCCGACCTCAAGGGCAAGAAAATCGTCACCGGGCGCGGTTCCATCGGCCATTACCTGGCGATCAAGGCCCTGGCCACCGCCGGGCTGACCACCCAGGATGTGCAATTCATTTTCCTGCTGCCGAGCGAGTCGCGCCTGGTGCTGGATAACGGCACCGCCGACGCCTGGGCCACCTGGGACCCGTACACCACCGTGGTCACCTCGCAAAGCCAGGCCCGCGTGCTGATCAGCGGCAACAAGCTGTTGAGCAATCACCTGTACCTCGCGGCTACCAGCCAGGCTATCGCCGACAAGCGCGCGCAACTGGATGACTTTGTCGCCCGTCTTGATCGCGCCTATGCCTGGGCCAACGTGCACCCCAATGAATACGCGGCCGCCCAGGCCAAGATCACCGGCCTGCCGCTGGCGGTGCATGTGGAAGTCGCCAAGGACACACACCTGACCCCAGTCGCCATCGACGACGCGGTCATCAGCGGCCTGCAAGCGACCGCCGACACCTACCAAAAAGAAGGCCTGTTGCTCAAGCATATCGACGTGTCACAGGGCTTCGACAAGAGCTTCAACGCCAAGCGTGTCCCCCTTTCCCAAGCCTCGCGCTAATCAGGAGCAGAACATGAGCAAGCCACGCCATTTAAAATTGGGTGCAATGGTCCACGGTGTCGGTCACGGCTGGGGCGAATGGCGCCACCCGAACGCCCAACCCAACGCCAGCACCAGCTTTGGTTTCTACAAACAGCAGACTGAACTGGCCGAAGCTGCCAAGTTCGACTTCGTGTTCATCGCCGACAGCCTGCATATCCACGCCAAATCCAGCCCGCATTACCTCAACCGTTTCGAGCCGCTGACCATCCTGTCGGCGCTCGCAGCGATCACCACCCACATCGGCCTGGTGGCGACCGTGACCGTCAGCTACACCGAGCCCTACCAGGTGGCACGCCAGTTCTCGTCCCTGGACCATATCAGCGGCGGCCGCGCCGGCTGGAACGTGGTCACCTCGTGGCTGAGCGGCACCGCCGACAACTTCGGCAAGGCCGAGCACCCACCCCATGCCGTGCGCTACCGCATCGCCAAGGAACACGTGAACGCGGTCAAGGGCCTGTGGGACTCCTGGGAAGACGACGCCTTTGCCTACAACAAGCAATCCGGCGAGTTCTTCACCCCAAGCAAGCTGCATGCGCTGAACCACAAGGGCGAGTTCTTCTCGGTAAAAGGCCCGCTGAATATCGCGCGTTCACGTCAGGGCCAGCCGGTGATTTTCCAGGCCGGCACCTCCGAAGATGGACGCAACTTCGCCGCAGAAAACTCCGACGCGATCTTTGTGCATGTGGACAGCATCGAGGAAGGCCTGGCCTATGCCCAAGACCTGAAGCGCCGCGCCAAAGGCTTTGGGCGCGACGCCAACAGCCTGTCGATCCTGCCGGGTATCCGCCCGATTGTCGGCCGCGACGAGGCCGAAGTGGAAAGCCGCTACCAGCAGGCCGTGAACCTGGTCACCGTAGAGGATGCGATCGTCGCCCTCGGCCGCCCATTCAACGACCACGACTTCAGCCAATACCCATTGGACGCGCCGTTTCCGGAACTCGGTGACCTCGGTTCCAACAGCCAGAAAGGCGGTTCCGACCGCATCAAGCAACTGGCCAAGCACGAAGGCCTGACCCTGCGTGAAGTGGCCCTGCGCTTCTCGCGACCCAAACGCGATTTTGTCGGCACCCCGGAGCAAGTCGCCGATGCGATCCAGACCTGGTTCGAAACCGGCGCCAGCGATGGTTTCATCATCAATTCGGTCCTGCCGGATGGCTTGCAGTACTTCACCGAGTTGGTTGTGCCGGTGTTGCAGCAACGCGGCCTGTTCCGCACCGACTACAGCGGCCAGACCCTGCGTGACAACCTGGGCCTGGCGGTGCCGGTCAACCGCTACAGCGTCGCCGCCGAGGTTGAAGAGCAGCAGGAGGCGCTGGCATGAGTGAATCCCTCAACCGTCAATTGGCCAACCTGCACGCCGAGCGTGTCGCGACCTGGGCGCCGGAGTCGCTGAAGATCAATATCGACCAGCGCCAGCGCCTGGTGGATGAAGCGCGACCCGACGACTACGTACAGGTGGGCGATGAACTGGACCCGTTCACCCTGCTCACTGTAGAAGGCGGCGAATTGAACCGCGAGCTGCTGTTGGCCGACGGCCCGGCGGTGCTGGTGTTCTTCCGCTTTGCCGGCTGCCCGGCCTGCAACATCGCCCTGCCCTATTACGAGCGCCAACTCTACCCACGCTTGCGCGAACTCGGTGTGCCGCTGGTAGCGGTGAGCCCGCAGGTGCCGGAGCGCCTGGTGGAGATCAAGACCCGTCATAACCTGCAGTTGCTGGTGGCCAGTGACCCCGACAACAACCTCGGCCGACGCCTGGGCATTCTCTACAGTTTTGACGAGGCGTCGCGCAACGCCGCATTGGCCAAGGGCAACCCCATCGGAGAAACCACGGGTACCGGCACCTGGGAATTGCCACAACCAACGGTGGTGGTGATTGCCAGGGATGGCAGCGTGGCGTTTGTGGAAGTGAGCCCGGATTGGTTGGTGCGCACTGAAGCTGAGCCGGTGTTGCAAGCCGTTGAACAGCTGCTTGCCCAACAGCCTGTGCAACTCGCGATTTAAGGACACCCCCATGAGCCAATCCTCGCAACCTTCCTTACGCTCCGTGGAAGTCGCCCACTTCGACGCCCTGCTCGAACGCCTCACCACCGAGCTGGCCAGCACCGCGCACGTCTATGACGAAAGCGGCGCCTTCCCCCATGCCAACTTCCAGTTACTGCACCAGCATGGCCTGGTCGCCCTCACCGTGCCCAAGGCCCTGGGCGGCGGCGGTGCCAGCCTGCCACAGGCGCGCAAAGCCATCAGTGCGATCGCCAAGGGCGAGCCGTCCACCGCGCTGATCCTGGTGATGCAGTACCTGCAACACACACGCCTGCAAGACAGCAAGACCTGGCCCGCCCACCTGCGCACCCAAGTGGCCGAAGACGCCGTGCGCAACGGCGCCTTGATCAACGCCCTGCGCGTCGAACCCGACCTTGGCACCCCGGCCCGTGGCGGCCTGCCGGCGACCACTGCGGTGCGCACCGCCGAGGGTTGGCGCATCAGTGGCCGCAAGATCTACTCCACCGGCAGTCATGGCCTGAGCTGGTTCAGCGTGTGGGGCCGCAGTGACGATGCCGATCCACTGGTAGGCGCCTGGCTGGTGCCCAAAAACAGTCCCGGCGTGACCATCATCGACACCTGGGACCACCTGGGCATGCGCGCCACCTGTAGCCATGAAGTGGTGCTCGACAACGTGCTGGTGCCGCTGGACCACGCCGTCAGCGTCAGCCCCTGGAGCGCGCCGTCGCCGGAGCTGGATGGCGAAGGTTTCCTGTGGATGTCGGTGTTGTTGTCCTCGGTATACGACGCCGTAGCCCAGGCTGCGCGGGACTGGCTGGTGAACTGGCTGGAAGAACGCGCGCCGTCCAATCTCGGTGCTGCCCTGTCGACCTTACCGCGCTTCCAGGAAACCGTCGGCCATATCGACACCCTGCTGTTCGCCAACCGCAGCCTGCTCGACGCTACCGCCGAAGGCCACACCCCCGCCGCCCATGCGGCGCAGTTGAAGTACTTGGTGACCAACAATGCGATTCGCGCCGTGGAGCTGGCCATCGAGGCCTCGGGCAACCCTGGCCTGTCGCGCCATAGCCCGTTGCAACGGCATTACCGCGACGTGCTGTGCAGCCGCGTACATACCCCGCAGAACGACGCCGTATTGCAGGGCGTCGGCAAAGCCGTCTTCGCCCAACGCCAGAAGGAACGCACATGAGTCAGGTGATTATCGCCAGCCAGCTGGACGAAGATTTCAATGAAGTGATTCGCGAGCGCCTGGCAAAAATCCATCCCAAGGCCCAGGTGATCGGCGTGCCCGTTGGCGTCCCGAGCGACCTGCCACCCCAGGCGAATATCCTGCTGCTGCGCCCGATCAATGTGCGCGGCTACACCGCGCCGGACACCCCGCCACCGGGTTGGCCGTACGGCGCGCAATGGGTGCACCTGGTGTCGTCGGGCATCGATTTCTATCCGCAATGGCTGTTCAACGGCCCGCCGGTGACCACCTCCCGTGGCAGTGCCGCTGACAACCTGGCCGAGTTTGCCTTGGCCGCGATCTTTGCCGCCTCCAAGCATTTGCCGGACATCTGGGTAAAGGATTCGCAGTGGAATTTCACCGCGTTGCGTCCACTGAAGGGCACCACCCTGGGCATCCTGGGGTTTGGTGCGATAGGCGAACGCCTCGCGCAAAAAGCCCTGGCCCTGGGGATCAAGGTCGTAGCGCTGCGCCAAAGCCAGGCGCCGTTCAGCGCGGGCGTAGAAGCTGCCAACGACATCCACGACCTATTCGCCCGCGCCGATCACCTGGTGGTGGCGGCACCGCTGACCGAGTCCACGCGGCAGCTCATCAACCGTGACGTGCTGGGCAGCGCAAAGCCGGGGTTGCACCTGATCAACATCGCGCGGGGTGGTTTGCTGGATCAGGAGGCCCTGCTGGAAGCGCTGGACAATGGGCAGATCGGACTGGCATCGCTGGATGTGACCGAGCCGGAGCCGCTGCCAGATGGGCATCGGTTGTACAGCCATCCGCGTGTGCGGTTGTCACCGCATACCTCGGCCATTTCGACCAACAGCAAGGAGGAGATTGCCGAGACGTTTTTGGCCAATCTGGAGCGGTATGTCGCCAATTTTGAGCTCTACAACCGCGCCAATTGATCGCCGTCTACTTGATGCGGTAGTGAAAGGTATTGCGCACTGCCGGCACCGGCACGGGCTTTCCATCGACGATCCTCGGCTGGTAGCGAAAGGTATTCGCCGCCGCCAGTGAAGGCCGCATGAACAGCGGATGGCAGCCGTCCAGCACCTTGGGGTTTTCGACACGCCCTTGGGTGTTGACGGTGTACTCCACCGAACAATCGCCTTCGATGTTTTTGTCCAGGGCACGCTCCGGATAGTCCGGCGCCTCTTTGCTCAAGGGTTGGTACTGGCGGCTGTCGAAGGCCGGCGCGGCGACCGGTGCTGCGGGGCGCGCGCGTTCCGCAGCGAGGCGCTCCTGGGCCAGGCGCTGCTGTTCCAGCTCGCGATTGCGCTGTTCGGTGGCCAGGCGCTCCTGTTGCTGTTCCAGCTTCTTTTCCTCGACCCGCTTGCGCGCCAACGCGGCTTTTTCCAGCTTTTGTGCCTGGATCTGTGGATCGATCACCGGTTTCGCCGGCACGGGAACGACCACAGGCTCCGGCGCAGGCGCTGCGACGGCCACAGGCTCAGGCACGGGAGCTGGCGTCGGCGCTGGCGGCATCATCACCAACTGGGTATGCATCACCCTCGGCGTTTCCACCGGCGGTCTATCTGTCGACCCGCCCAGCATCAGCGCCGCCAGGACGCCCACATGCAGCGCCACCGCGAGGCTGGCCGCCACGCTGTTTCTCCAGAACCCGGAAGGCTCCCCAGGTGCTACCGCCAGCATCGGACTGTGCATGATCATCGCCGTCATTGCGGGGCCTCGGTCACCAACCCCAGATTGCTGACACCGCCCTTCTGCAACACCGCCATGGCCGCCACGACCCGGCCGTAGCCCGCGTTGTCGTCGGCGCGGATATACACCTGGGTGTCGCTGCGCGCCGCCACCACCTGCATGACCTTGGCGCCCATTTCGTCGAGGGTCACGGCGCTGTCGGTCTGGTGGGTGGTGTCGAGTTCGCCGCCCAGGTTCCAGTAGTAGCCGCCGTCGGCCTTCACTGACAGCGTGAGGATCTGTTGGCGGGTGTCGGTGGCCAGGGCCTCGGCGGCGACCTTGGGCAGCTCGATTTTTACGCCTTGGGTCAGCATCGGCGCGGTGACCATGAAGATCACCAGCAGCACCAGCATCACGTCGATATAAGGCACCACGTTCATCTCGGCCTTGGGCCCGTGCTTGCGTTGCGGCCTGGTCAACATCGGTTTGCTCCTTGCTCAGGCGGCCACGGCCAGGTTGATCGGCGTACCGCGCAAGGTGCGGTGCAGGCGCACTTGCAGCTCGTTGCCGAAGGCGTAGTAGCGTGTCAGCAAGGTCTGGCCACGTGCGGCGAAACGGTTGTAGGCAATCACCGCCGGGATGGCCGCAAACAAGCCAATGGCGGTGGCGATCAGTGCTTCAGCGATGCCCGGCGCCACGGTGGACAGCGTGGCCTGCTGCACTTGGGACAAGCCGATAAAGGAATTCATGATGCCCCACACAGTGCCGAACAGGCCGATGTAGGGGCTGACCGAACCCACGGTCGCCAGAAATTGCAGGCCCTTTTCCAGCTCGATTTCCTGCTCGGTAATCGCCACCTGCAACGCCCGCTCGACCCCTTCCAATACGGCCGGATCGTGGCCCTGCAAGTGCTGGTATTCCTGCACCCCGGCGATAAAGATCGGCGCAATGCCGCCCTCGCCCGCCTGCAGGGTTTCGCGGTACAGCGGCTGCAAGTCCGCAGCGCTACGAAAGCGCAGCACAAAACCCTTCAACTGGCGCTCCAGGCGGCCCAACACACTGGCGCGCTGGATGATCAGGTACCAGCTGAGCAAGGAGGCCAGCAGCAACGTCACCATCACCGCCTTGACCAACAGGCTGGCGTCACTGATCAAACCCCAGATCGTCATATGTTCCATCGTCGCGTGCATAGTGGGTTCCCTATTCGATTAAAAAGTGATGACCGGGTGATGACGCCTACGGCAATTTCAGTGCGCGGGTCACGTCTGCCCACGGCACGAACTTGAAGTTCTGGGTCTGCTCGGGCATGCGTTTGCGGCCGTCCTGCACCACCAGCAGGCCCTTGCTCCAGGGTCCGCCGAGGTTGATGGCGGTGACTTCCAGGCCATCGGTTTCCGAAGCACCATCAATCCCCGCTGCCGCATTCAGGCCGACACGGAAGGCGCCGTGGGTGGCGAACGGTGGCTCGGCATCCAGCACCAGGTAGCTGTCATTGCCTTGGCTGGAGATCACCAGGTAGTCGCGTTCATGGCTCTGGTAGAGCGCCAGGCCCTCGACATCCGCATGCAACTGCGGGCCGACCTTGATCACACTGGTGAGCGTGGCCGGTTGGTCAGCACGGGCATCCACAGCCCAGACGCCGACGTCTTCTTCACCGATGAACAGGCGCTGGCGCTGGTCATCGGCCACGCAGCCCTCGGGTTGGCTGTCGACGTTGAACTGGCGCACCAGCTCGCCCTGCACTCGGCCGTCCGGCGCACTCAGGCGGTATTGCAGAACGGTGCCGTCCTTGCCATTGGCGATCGCGTAGATCTCACCGCTGGCAGGCTGGAACAGGCAGATGCCGTAGATTTCCTTGAGCGGCGTCGGCACTTCACCGGCCTCGCGCAGTTCGCCGCTCTGGCGGTCGATGCTGAACAGGCTCAGGCTGTTGTGATCGAGATTGCTCGCCACGGCCAGGTCGACTGTTTGCGCGCCGAGCTTGAAGTTGGGGCGCACATCGACGTTATTCAGGCGGCCGACCGCCAGTTCCTGCAGCAGCTTGCCGTCGAGGTCATAGGCCAGCAGGCCCTGCTTTTTGTTGGTGCCGAGCACGCGGCTTTTGGCCGGTTGTTCGGGGTGGATCCAGATCGCCGGGTCATCCGCCGCATCCCCCTGGCGACCGACCGGGTCGGTCTGACGCAGGGCGGCGACTTCCGGCAATACCGGCTCGGCGGCCACAGGCTTGGGCTTCCAGTCGAGCGTGCCCTGGTAGAGTTTTCCGGTGTCGTCATCCCGTACCAGCACATGCTGGCCGTTGACGCTCAGTTGCTCCGGTTCTTTCAAGCCTGGCAGCGTCAGGCTGCCCTGTTCAACCCAGCGCTCGCCGGTTTGCTGGAACAGATGCAGTTGGGCGGTCTTCGGGTCCAGCGCCACCACCCCGCCCGGCACCAGCGCCATGGCGCCGGCCTCGCGTTTGGGGTTGTCGAACAGTGCCACCGGCGTGCGTTTCACCTCCGCCTCCGGGTGCGCCGGGTAGGCCCACCAGCCGACGTTTTCTTCATTGACCAGCAACTGCTGGGTCGCGTCATCCACCTGGCAGAACTGTGCCGACGGCGGCAATGGCAAACCGCGCACACGCTGAGGCTCGCCTAACAACGTCGAGCCGTTGCCTACCAGCCATTGCTCGCCCTTGCCCTCTTCCCCCACCAGGAATACAAACAGGTTGGCGGCTGCGTCGCGGAACAGGCACAGGCCATTGACCGGGTAGTCGCGGGTGGGCAGGTACAGCGGTTTGCCAAAGGTTTTAGTCGCGGCATCAAGGCTCACCAACAGCGCTTGCTGGCGATCGTTGTCGAGGCTGGCCACCAGCACCTGGGTGCCGGTGGAACGGGTGTCGAGGCTGCTGAAATTGCCTTTGAAGCGGGCCAGTTCAGCACCTTGATGGTCGAGCAGTTGCAGGCCGTCGCGGGTGCTGGTGGCCACGCGTTCAGTGCGACCCGGCACAAAAGCCACCGCCTGCGCATTCAGGCTCGGCGCCCAAGGCGTCAGCGCCAGGTCAGCGGCCATGACCGGCGAGCAAGCGGCCAACGCGATCAGCAGGTACAGCTTGGAAATTCTCATGAACAATCAAAATCCTTGGGTCAATCAGAAATGGGTGAAGGTCAGGCCCAGCTTGTAGGTCGGGCCATACTCTTCGTACTGGCCGTTGTAGCTGCGATGGCCGGTGTAGACGAAGTACGACTCATCGGTAAGGTTCTGGGCCTCGAAGCTGACTTGCAGGTTCTTGGTCAGCGAATAGCGCGCGCTGAAATCGACGAAAGTCTGGGCGTCGACATGCAGGTCGTGGGCCTTGTCGTTGATCGAGGCCAGCTCAAAGAGGTAGGCCGATTTGTAGTTGGCCGAGAGACGCAGGCTGAGCTTGTCGTTTTCCCAACCGAGCATCAGGTTGCCGACGGTGTCCGACTGATTGGGCAGGCTGATGCTGCGTTTGCGATTCGCGCCGCTGGCGCTGTCGAAGCCTTCAATGTCAGCACTGGAACGGCTGAACGTGGTGTTGGCACCGACCAGCAGGCCGTTCCACGGTGCCGGCAGCCAATCGAATTTCTGTGAGTAGGCCAGTTCCAGGCCGTAGAGCTTGGCGCTGTCGCCGTTGGCGTAGGTATGCGCCTCGGAAAAGTTGGTCCAGGCCCCGGTGCCGGCAAGGTCGGTGTTGTAGACGAAGTTCTTGATGTCCTTGTAGAACACGAATGCCGATACGGTGCCGGCGCGGCCCATGAAATGTTCGATGCCCAGGTCCAGGTTGCTCGATTCCAGGGGCTTGAGGTCCGGGTTGCCAAAAGTGGCTTCGTCATCGTCGATCACGAACCCCGGCGCCAATTGGCCGAAGGTCGGGCGCACCACCGATTTGGTCCAGGCCGCACGCACCTGGGTGTTCTTGTCGATCTGGTAGCGCGCATGCAGGCCCGGCAGCCAGTGGTGATAACGGCGCTTGGTCTCGGTGGGCGTGAACACACCATCGGTGGCGCCAGTCCCCTTGGCTTCGAACTCGGTGCCCTCGTAACGCAGGCCGGCGATGAAGCGCCAGTCGTCGATATCAACGGTGTTCATCAGGTAGCCGGCGTTGATGTCTTCACGGATGGTGAAGTCGTTGACCCGGGATTCGATCTCGTCATAGAAGTCCGCAGCGTTGAGGCCACCGATCAAGTGCTTGATGCTGCTGGGGCTGATGCCCGGCCCGTAGTTGCCCAGGCGATAGTCGACGTTGCCCTTCTGGAATTGGCTGAGGTTGAGCTGGTCGGCGGTAAAACCGAGGGTGTCGAAGTCTTTGTAGACCCAGGCTTCCAGGTCGTTGTCCTTGTTGCGACGACTGACCTTGCCGCCGAACTTCACCTGGGAGGCATAGCCGCTCAGGTCGTAGTCGCGGGCCAGGTCCAGGCGCAGGTTTTTCTCGGTGTCTTTAGTGTTCTGTTTTTCCCAGTCGACCTTGTCGAGGGTGAAGTTGCGCGCGTCGTAGAAGCCGCTGCCGATGATCGGGCGTGGCTTGTCCTTGTCGTAGAAGCCGCTGTTGGCAAAGTCGCCGCCGTCGAAGGTGGCACCGGCGATGTGCGCCGGGCTGTCTTCGCTGGACTGGCTGTAGCCGGCCTGGCCGCTCAGGGTCCACAGGCCGAGCATGCGCTCGCCGCCGAATACGTAGGACTGGATCTCCTGGGTCTCTTCGCGGTTCTTCAGCTTGCGCTTGGCCTCGGCATCACCCAGTTCGCCGGCGGCCAGCGGGTCGGCAAATTCGAGGCTGGTGGAGTTGCGGGTCTCGGTGTCTTTGTAGCGGCTGTAGAGGGTGCGCAGGTAGTAGCTGCTGAGGTCATCGGGCTTGTAGTCGAAGTTCAGGCCGCCACCGGCACGTTCGCGGCTGATGTCGTAGTCGCGTTGCTCGAATTCATTGAGCTTGGCGCCATTGGTGAAATCCCAGGCGCCGCCGGTTTCGACGTTGTCCGAGCCGAAGTCACGCTTCTGCCAACTCAGCGCGGCGGCGACGCCGAAGTTGTCGATACCGTCGCCGAGGCTGAAACGGTTACTGGCGGCGCCGGAAACCTTGGGGCTGGTCTGGCTTGTGTTCTTGTCGTAGCTGGCCTCGGTGCTGCCGGTGTAGAACAGGCCCTTGTGGTCGAAGGCCGACAGGCTCTGCACATCAACGGTGCCGCCCAGGGAGTTGGCGTCCATGTCCGGGGTGAGGGTCTTGATCACCGACAGCGACTGCACCAGTTCCGAAGGCAACACATCGAGGGCCACCGCGCGGCGTGCGCTTTCCGGGGCGGGCACCAGAGTGCCGTTGATGGTCACGCTGTTGAGGTCCGGGCCGAGGCCGCGCACGCTGACAAAACGCCCTTCGCCCTGGTCGCGCTCCACGCTGATACCCGGCAGGCGCTGCGCCGCTTCCGCGACGTTTTCATCCGGCAACTGGGCCACGCCGTCGGCATGCACCACGCTCTTGATGCTGTCGGCGCTGCGTTGCTCCTTGAGCGCCTGATCAATGGCTGCCGCCTGGCCGACCACTTCGACGTGCTCGGTGTTGGCCACTTCGGCCGCCCAAAGCCGCTCGCTGGCAATCGCCAGGGCCAAGGCAGTAAGCGTGAAGCCGACGAGCCCGGTGCGCTTGTACATGCAATCCTCCCCAAGAATCCATTGGCGCCAGGCAAGAGGCCCGGCAACTGGGAGGGCACGCTAGGGGTGGGGGATGACGGTTCTGTGACAGGGGGCGCCTGCAAACCCCGTAAACCGGGGTTTTGAGCGGTTTTAAGCGAACAAATGAGCTGAAATGACCTCGATCAAAATGTGGGAGCGGGCTTGATGTGGTGAGCAGGCTTGTCCTGCGCTGGGCTGCGAAGCAGCCCCTTGGGCCGGCGGTGAATCCGTCGGGGGACACGCCCCACTCACCACATCAAGGCAGCTCCCAGATTGGATCTGTGTCAGGAGAAAAAATGTGTGTGTCCCATGAGCTGATTCGACCCCTCCCCACCGTCACGCAACCGTCACATCCATCTGCTGTGCTGGCGCCCATCGCTTTTTTGCCCAAGGACTCGCGGCCATGTTTTCCGTGCTCAAACCCCACCGCTGGAAACTCTCCCTGTTGCTGGTCGCCGCCAACCTCGGGCTGATCCTGCACCTGGCGTGTGGCGAGCTTAAGAGCTTCAGCGAATGGGTGTGGCTGGATATCTTCGGCGAAGGCGGCTCTGCGCTGTTGGCGTTGGTGTGGCTGGGCCTGGTGCTGAAAAGCCGCCCTGCCGGGCGCGTTACCAACTACCTGGCGCTGGGCCTGTCGTGCATATTTTTCTCCTGGTGGATCGACAGCCTCGATGAGTTCATCCGCCTGCCCGACAGCATCACCTGGGATCACTGGCTGGAGTCCGGGCCGATGCCGGTGGGCATGATCCTGCTGACCATCGGCATCTACCACTGGCACCGCGAACAACTGGCGATCAGCGCGCAGATGGAAAAGCGCGAGCGGCTGTTCCGCGAGCACCGGCTGTTCGACAAACTCACGCCGCTGGCCGGTGCCGACTACCTCAAGCGCCAGTTGGCCGACAGCCTGTACGACAGCCACGCACAGCAACAACCGCTGTCGTTGCTGGCCCTGGACCTGGACAACTTCGCCGCCATCAACCAGGCCTACGGGCATGCCGAAGGCGATGCGGTGTTGCAGGCGCTCAGCCATTTGCTGCTGCTCAACCTGCGCCGCCAGGACCTGCTGTGCCGCCTGGCCGGTGACCGGTTTGTGGTGCTGTTGCCCAACACCGGCGAGCGCCAGGCCAAGGAGCTGGCGCTGGAGTTGCAGCAGGCCGTGCGCGGCCTTGCCCACAAGACCCGGCTGCACGGTGAGCGCCTGCAACTGGCGGCGACCACCGCCGTGGTCATGGCCCTGGACGAGCCGCCCCACGACTTGCTCAAGCGCCTCAACCTGGCCTTGGCCAGGGCCAAGCAACCCCTGGCGAAAAGTGCCTGAGATGGCCGTCAAGACCAGCTGGTATGAAGCGGACAGTCGCTTCATTCCTGGGCACTACCAACCGGCCACGCTGATCGACCTGGCCCTGTCCCGGGACATCGACAGCCACCGGCTGCTGCGCGGCACCGGCTTGTTCCACGACGACATCCTGGCTGGCACGGCGCGGCTGAGCCCGCAGCAGTTCCTCGGTTTGATCGGCAACAGCCGCAAACTGCTCGACGCCGACGACAGCAGCTTCCTGTTTGGCCAACGCCTGTTGCCCGGCTATTACGGCGCCGCCAGTCACGCGTTGGGCCATGCACAGAACCTGCACCAGGCACTCGACATCCTGATCCAGCAACAGGTGCTGCTCAGCCCGTTGGTGACGCTGCAACTGGAACTGGATGAGCACCACGCCTACCTGTACTGGCTGGACAGTTGCGGTGCCGGTGAACACTGGCGCTTCTTGCTGGAAGCCAGCATGACCTCACTGGTTGCCATGAGCCAATGGCTCAGTGGCGAGCGCCTGCCATGGACGGCCAGCTTCAGCCATGCTGAGCCGCGCTATGTAGAGCAATACTGGGTGAACTTGGGGGAAGACACGCGTTTCGAGCGACCACTGGACATGCTGAGCATCCCCCGCCAATACCTCACCCGTGCCTGGCCGGGCGCCTCGGCCACCGCCGGCCAGGTGGCGCGCCAACAAGCGCGCGAGCAGATCGAACAGCTGGGTTTCACCGGCAGTTTTCTGGATTGTCTCTACGACTACCTGCGCGAGCAGGTGCGCCAGCCGCCGAGCCTGGAACAAGCCGCGCACGCTTTCGCCATGAGCCCGGCGACCCTCAAGCGCAAGCTGCACAAGCACGACACCGGTTTTCAGCAGCAGGTCGACCGTGTGCGCAAACAAGTGGCGCTGCACCTGTATCAGGTCAAGGGCTACAACAATGACGAAGTGGCGGCGTACCTGAACTTCAACGACGCGGCGAACTTTCGCCGCTCATTCAAGCGCTGGACCGGCAGCACGCCCAACCTGATCCGCCAGTTGTTCAACAGCCGCTAGCCAGGCGTTCGCGCAGGAACTCCACCAGCGTCTGCACCGGCCGCGAGCTTTGCCGGTGTTGCGGGTACACCGCCGACAAGGTCAGTGCTTCGGGGGCGAACTCGTCGAGGACGGTGACCAGGCGGCCATCCTTCAAGGCATCGCCGACGATAAAGGTCGGCAGGTAGGTCACACCCAAGCCAGCGATGGCGGTGTCGCGCAGCAAGTCGCCGTTGTTCACGCGCATACGCCCGCTCACATTCAGCGCCTGCACCTTACCCTTGAAACGCCATTGCACCTGGCGGCCATGGCCGTAGGGCAGGCAGTCATGGTCGGCAAGGTCTTCCGGTTTTTGCGGCGTACCATGCAGGGCCAGGTAGTCGGGGCTGGCACAGTACACCCGTGGGATGCTGGCGATACGGCGGGCAATCAAGGTGGAATCTTCCAGGGTGCCGATGCGCAGCACCAGGTCGTAGCCTTCGCCGATCAGGTCCACGGGGCGGTCGCTCAAGTCGACCTCCACCGACACCTGGGGATGGCGCTGCAGAAACAGCGGCAACAGGCAGCCCAAGTGGGCCATGGCAAACGACAACGGCGCGCTGAGGCGGAGGGTGCCACGGGGCTCGCTGTTCTGCCCGGCGATGCCCTGCTCCACTTGCTCGACTTCACCGAGCAGGCGCAAGGCGGACTCGTAGTAACTCTGGCCGAGTGGCGTGACATCCAGGCGGCGCGTGGAGCGGTTGAGCAGACGCACGCCGAGGCGGTCTTCCAGCTGGATCAGGCGGCGGCTGACGAACTGCTTGGACAGGCCCAGTTGCTCGGCGGCAGCAGTGAAACTGCCGGATTCCATGACCTGGCAGAACAGGCGCATGTCTTCGAAGGGGTTCATTGTCGCTTCTCGGTGGACATTTATGCGGTTGTATAACCGGTTAGTCGCAACACCACAAAGCAAAATGTGGGAGCTGGCTTGCCTGCGATAGCGGTGTACCAGCCAACATTTCTGTCGACTGACACACCGCCATCGCGGGCAAGCCCGGCTCCCACAGGGTTTTGCGGTGTTTTTCGGGTGGGTTACTTGGTAAACGCCGAGTAGCTGTTCATCAGGTTGCGGTAGTTGGGAATACGCGGCGACAGCAGGTTGGCCAGGCCTTCCATGTCGTTGCGCCAGTCGCGCTGCAATTCGCAGGCAACCGCGAACCAGTTCACCAGTTGCGCACCGGCGGCGGTCATGCGTGCCCAGGCCGCCTGTTGCACGGTTTCGTTGAAGGTGCCCGACGCATCGGTGACCACGAACACTTCAAAGCCTTCCTCCAGGGCGCACAAGGTCGGGAACGCGACGCACACGTCCGTCACCACACCGGCGATGATGATCTGCTTGCGGCCGGTGGCCTTGACGGCCTTGACGAAATCTTCGTTGTCCCAGGCGTTGATCTGGCCAGGGCGGGCGATGTACGGCGCGTCCGGGAACAGCTCTTTGAGCTCGGGCACCAGTGGGCCGTTGGGACCGCTTTCGAAGCTGGTGGTGAGGATGGTCGGCAGGTTGAAGAACTTCGCCACATCGGCGAGGGCCAGGACGTTGTTCTTGAATTCGTTGGGTGAGAAATCCTGTACCAGGGAGATCAGGCCAGTCTGGTGGTCGACCAACAGTACAACGGCGTCATCTTTGTTCAAACGAGGGCTAGCCATGGTTCAACTCCTTACGGGGGATGGGAAATCAGAAAGCAAAGCACGAACAGCCAAACGCACCCCAGAATCCCTGGAAGTCGCTGACCGGCACGCTGGAGAGCCGCGCTTTTTCGTGGCCGTGGGCATGCACGCCACACGGGCCGCTGCATTGGTGAACTTGAGCCTGCAACGGCGAACTCGGGCGCCAGTGCCCCGGCACCTTGACCACCGGCGACCAGTCCGGCAGCACCGGCACGCGGGGCGGGGCGAAATCTTCGAAATCACCGGCGCCGTAGACCACCTTGCCGCCGACCACGGTGAGCACCGATTCGATCCACTTGATGGCTTCTTCATCGACACTGAAGAAGTCCGCCGACAACGCGGCTACATCCGCCAGTTGACCGACCTTGATCTGGCCCTTCTTGCCCTGCTCGGACGAGAACCAGGCGCTGCCATGGGTGAACAGTTCCAACGCAGTGAGGCGCGGCAGGCCTTCGGCGTGCAGCTCCAGGCCGCCAACGGTTCGACCGCTGACCATCCAGTACAGCGAAGTCCACGGGTTGTAGCTCGACACCCGCGTCGCGTCAGTGCCCGCGCCGACCGGCACGCCTTCGGCAAGCATGCGCTTGATCGGCGGCGTGGCTTCCGCCGCCTTGGCGCCGTAACGCTCAACGAAGTACTCGCCCTGGAACGCCATGCGGTCCTGGATCGCAATACCACCGCCGAGGGCACGCACCCGCTCGATATTTTTCGGTGTGATGGTTTCAGCGTGGTCGAAGAACCACGGCAAGCCATTGAACGGAATGTCGCGGTTGACCTTCTCAAACACGTCGAGCATGCGCGAGATGGACTCGTCATAGGTCGCGTGCAAACGGAACGGCCAGCGCTGCTCCACCAGGTGGCGTACCACCGGTTCCAATTCCTGCTCCATGGTCAATGGCAGGTCCGGACGCGGTTCCAGAAAGTCCTCGAAGTCGGCCGCCGAGAACACCAGCATCTCGCCCGCGCCGTTGTGGCGCAGGTAGTCATCGCCCTGGTGCAGGGTGACGCTGCCGGTCCAGTTCTTGAAGTCGCTGAGTTCTTCCTTGGGCTTCTGGGTGAACAGGTTGTAGGCGATGCGCACCGTCAACTGTTCGTCCTTGGCCAACTGCTCGATCACCGCGTAGTCATCGGGGTAGTTCTGGAATCCACCGCCGGCATCGATGGCACTGGTCAGGCCCAGGCGATTGAGTTCACGCATGAATTGGCGGGTGGAATTGACCTGATATTCCAGGGGCAGTTTCGGGCCTTTGGCCAGGGTCGAATACAGGATCATCGCGTTGGGACGCGCAACCAGCATGCCGGTGGGATTGCCGTTGCTATCCCGCACAATCTCGCCGCCCGGCGGGTTCGGCGTGTCCTTGGTGTAGCCGGCCACGCGCAGGGCGGCGCGGTTGAGCAAGGCGCGGTCGTACAAGTGCAAGACAAACACCGGGGTGTCCGGCGCGGCCTGGTTCAACTCTTCGAGCGTGGGCATGCGTTTTTCGGCGAACTGGAATTCGTTCCAGCCGCCGACCACGCGCACCCATTGCGGCGTCGGCGTGCGGTCCGCCTGGTCCTTGAGCATGCGCAAGGCATCGGCCAGGGACGGCACGCCTTCCCAGCGCAGTTCCAGGTTGTAGTTCAGACCGCCACGGATCAGGTGCAGGTGCGAGTCGTTGAGGCCGGGGATGACGGTACGGCCCTTGAGGTCGATGACCTGGGTGCCACTGCCGCGCAGGGCCATGGCTTCACCGTCGGTGCCCACGGCGACGAAGCGCCCCTGGTGAATGGCGACGGCAGTAGCACGGGGGTTTTCACGGTCCACGGTGTGGAACTGGCCATTGAACAGAATCAGATCGGCGTTCATAGGGTTTCCTTTGCAGAGGCTTCAAGCCAGGGGGCGAACAGGCGGGTGGCGGCCGGCATCAACAGGTAAACCACCAGCAACACGATAGTCAGGGTGATCAGGAAGGTGGCGACCACGTAATGGGAGAGGAACGGGTGCAGGCGCAACACCGGGCCCCAGATGATTGGCACCAGCAGGGTCAGCGGCAGGATCACGAACAGGGTGACCACGGCCTGCTTCCAGCGTGGCGGCTTGGCGGCGTTTTCGGTTATGGGGTTGAACCAGAATTCGTTGACCGCACCGATTTCGGTGTTGTCGCCGTCGGCGAGCATGGGGGTGGCTTCGGCGACCAGGGTTTTGCGTTCGGGGGAGTCGAGCCAGGTTTCGAGGTCGTCGGTGGAGCGGTAGCGTAATACGCAGGTGAACAGCGCCAGGTTGCCTTGCTTGCCGCGTACCACATCGACGCCAAGGTGGCCTGGGCGTGCGCCGGCGATGCGTACGATGCGGCGTAGCCAGGCTTCGTAGTCGGTTTCTCGACCTGGTTTGATCAGGTGTTTGACCACCAGGGTGACGACTTCGTCGGGGGCTGGTTTTGTTGCTGGGTCCATGGGGTGTCCCTCTGCCTTGATGTTTCAGCGATGAGGGAGTTTGCGGGGGTTGGGGTGGGGAAAATTGGATGTACGTGCTGTTTGGGTTGGGTTGGGTACATATCCGTTATTTGGGTAACGGCTGGTATTGGTTCCGCTCTTACAGCGGCTCACTTTTGAAAAGCCGGAATGCCGGCCCAGCCAAAAGTAAGCAAAAGGCTCTTGCCCCAACACTCGGTACCTCGCCTAGGCTCGGTATGCCCGTAATCCGGCCAGCGTGTTTGACGGGGCGCCTAAGATCAAAATCAAAAACAGAGCCAGAGCCAGAGCCAGAGCCAGAGCCAGAGCAGATTGATGTCTACCTGAGATCTAAATTGTGGGAGCGGGCTTGCTCGCGAAAGCGGCGTGTCAGCGATTGCATCTCTAACTGATCCACCGCTTTCGCGAGCAAGCCCGCTCCCACATTTGAAACTGAGACCAGCTTCCAAAAAACGGTCGGCTACTAGGCCGCCGCGCTCTTGCTTGTGATCTGGGGCGCCCCGTCAAACACGCTGGCCGAACGCAGGCTTGAATCCGTGGGTAACCCGGCAGGACGCCGGGTTAGCCGCGCTGGGCCAAGGATGGCCCATCGCGGCGGCCCACGGATTCAAGCCGGAGTGAGGGCATGCCGAGCCTAGGCGAGGCACCGAGTGTTGGGGCGAAGACCTTTTGGTTACTTTTGGGGCGTTTGCCAAAAGTGACCCGCTGTAAGAGCGGAACCATAAGTAGCCGTTACCGAAGCAACGGATATGTACACAACACACAACACCACACCATCCCCCATCACCCCGGCAACGGAATCACCCTCAACGCCCTAACCGACTTATAAGAAAAACTCGAATAAATCTCCTTGACGCAAGGCAACGTCTGCAACACCTCCCGCGCAAACTCCCCAAACGACTCCAGATCCTTCGCCACCACTTCCAACAAAAAATCATAGCGCCCGGACACGTTATGACACGCCACAATCTCCGGAATCTCCAACAACCGCTGCTCAAATGCCCGAGCAATTTCCTGGGTGTGACTCTCCATCATGATGCTGACAAACGCCGTCACCCCATACCCCAATGCCTTGGGCGAAAGAATCGCCTGATACCCACTGATCACCCCACTCTCTTCCAGGTTGCGCACCCGCCGCCAGCACGGCGAGGTCGTCAAGGAAACGCGGTCGGCCAATTCAGCCACCGTGAGACGGGCATTGCCCTGCAACGCGTTTAAAAGTGCTTTATCGGTGCGATCCAGACTGACAGGCATAACGTGCCTCTATTCATTATTTTTATGAGGTTTTCATCCAAAAACACAGGAACCAGCAGCAAAGATTGCAAAGTTCATCTCTGATTATGAGCATAGCATTGTAGGAAATAAGGAGCGTCCGACATGAACAATAAACACAATGCATTCGGCTTTTCCACCCGCGCCATCCACCATGGCTATGACCCAAAAGACCACCACGGCGCACTCGTCCCGCCGATTTACCTGTCAGCCACCTTTGCGTTCCCAACCGCTGAATACGGCGCCGCCTGTTTTGCCGGCGAAGCGAGCGGCCACTTCTATACACGTATTTCCAACCCGACCCTGGCGCTGCTGGAATCACGCATGGCCACCTTGGAAAATGGTGAAGCGGCCGTGGCGTTCAGCTCAGGCATGGGTGCGATTGCCGCGACGTTCTGGACCCTGCTGCGCCCTGGTGATGAGGTGATCGTCAGCCAGACCCTGTACGGCTGCACGTTTGCCCTGCTGCACCATGGCATCGGTGAATTCGGTATCAAGGTGCGGCATGTCGACCTCACCGACCTCGAAGCCCTGCAAGCCGCTCTCAGCCCCGCCACTCGCATGATCTATTGTGAAACCCCGGCCAATCCCAACCTGCGACTGGTGGACATCGCCGCCGTAGCCGCCCTCGCCCACCTGCAGCCAAATGTCACCCTGGTCGTCGACAACACCTACTGCACACCCTACCTGCAACGCCCCCTCGACCTGGGCGCCGATGTGGTGGTGCATTCGGCCACCAAGTACCTCAGCGGCCACGGCGATATCACCGCGGGCATCGCCGTGAGCAGCCAGGCCCTGGCCCAGCGCATTCGCCTGCAAGGCCTCAAGGACCTGACCGGGGCGGTAATGTCGCCGCAGGACGCCTCGCTGTTGATGCGCGGCCTCAAAACCCTGGCCCTGCGCATGGACCGTCATTGCAGCAATGCCCAGGCCGTGGCCGAAGCCCTGCAGGCGCATCCGGCCGTGCAGTGGGTGACGTACCCTGGATTGCGCTCTTTCCCGCAATACGAATTGGCAACACAGCAGATGAAACTGCCCGGCGGCATGATTGCCTTCGAACTCAAGGGCGGCATCGAAACCGGTCGGCGTTTCATGAATGCACTCAAGCTGTTCACCCGTGCGGTCAGCCTGGGTGACGCGGAGTCACTGGCCCAGCACCCGGCGAGCATGACCCATTCCACCTACACCCCAGAGGAACGCGCGGCACACGGGATCAGCGAAGGGTTGGTGCGCTTGTCGGTGGGGCTTGAGGACGTGGCCGATCTGCTGGCGGACGTGCAGCAGGCACTGGCCAAATGCACACGTACGGTGACGCGTGCTTCTAAGCCGGTAAGTGTTTAATCCGTTTTTTTAAGATTGGATCCCCTTCCCGCCGCCAGGCTGTACTAGCATAGGTTCCGGCGGGAAGGACTATCACGGTAGGTTATTCGCATTGGCTTGCACCTTAATCCCCGCTGCTATAAAGCCGAATGCCTGCACGCCTCATGGACGAAATGATGAACTCACAGCTGTTCCCTCATATTGGCAAAGTCATCGCCAGCACCGGCAGCCGCCATTTCCCACGCATGCTGCATGACCTGATCCTCACCCAACTGGCAGTGGACGCCACCCATATCACGCAATTGCAGGTCAGCGCCGACGGGCAAACCCGCCGCAAGATCAGCCCGGTCTACACCGATTCGGTGGAAGCGTTGGGCGACGAACAACCCGCCGCGCAATTGCACCTCACCCGCCGCAAGGATGACGTGCGCTACGTGTTGTCGGTGTATCGATCGCACCAGTCCGAAAGCTTTTCGCCCCAGGAACGCAGCATATTGCAGGACTTCTCCACCTTGTTGCTGCCCATGGTGGAAAAGCACATCGCCGCGATCCAACCTTGCCGCCAGGACAGCGACCCGATGGTGCCGGAAAACCAGGGCCTCGAAACCCTGCGCAGGCGCATTGAAGAACGACTGGTGCAGTCGGGACTGACCTTGTCCAACCGTGAGCTTGAGGTGTGCGTGGGCCTGTTGGCCGGGCGCACGGCGCCGGAGCTGGCGGAGCAGTTGGCGTTGAAGGTCAACACCATCGAGAGCTACCTCAAGCGCGCGTCGATCAAGCTGGGGATCAGCGGGCGGCATTCGTTGTTGCGGTGGATGTATGCCACTGAGGACACGCTCTCGTAAAAAACACTGCAGAAGCCGGCTTGCCGGCTCCTGCAGCGGGTTGCTCAATCTCTGGCAAGCGCCTCGATCGGGTCCAGCCGCGCCGCATTCCTGGCCGGCACAAAGCCGAACACAATGCCGATCAACGTCGAACAGGCAAATGCCGTGATGATCGAGCCCAGGGAAAACACCATCTCCCATTCCTTCACAAACAACGAAAACAGAAAGCCCAGGGCATAGGACAGCGAGATTCCGATCAGCCCGCCGATCAAACACACCATTACCGCCTCCACCAGGAACTGCTGGCGGATATCCGACTGCCGCGCCCCCACCGCCATGCGAATGCCGATTTCACGGGTACGCTCGGTGACGGACACCAGCATGATATTCATCACGCCAATGCCCCCCACCAGCAACGAGATCACCGCGATCAACGACAGCAGCAACGCCAGGGAGCGGCTGGTTTTCTGCACTGTCTGCATGATGCTATCGAGGTTGTTGGTGAAAAAATCCTTGGTGCCGTGGCGTTGCAGCATGAGCTTGTTGACGTTGTCTTCCACCACCTTGCTCGGCTGGCCGTCCTTGATACGCACCGTGATGCTGTCCAGATGGCGCTGCCCGAGCAAGCGCCCCGCCGCTGTTTCATAGGGCACCCACACGTTCAACGCCTTGCTGGCGGCGAACATGTTCTTATTGTCCGCGGTAACCCCGATCACGGTACACGGCAGGTTGCCCACCAGGATCACCTGGCCCAGCGGGTCGACGTTAGGGCCGAACAGTCGGTGACGGGTGTTGTGGTCGATCACCACCACCTGGGCCTGGCGCCGCGCATCGCTTTCACTGAAGGCGATACCGGCTTCGAGCTTCAAGCCCTTGACCTTGAAGTAGCGATCACTCACGCCATTGACCTGCGCATCCAGGTCGATATTGCCAAAGCGCAGCAACAGGTTGCGGCCCACCACCGGCGTGGCGCTGTCGACGTAATACAGCTGGTTCAACGCGTCCACGTCCGAAGGCATCAACGTCTCGATAGCCGAGGCGCGACTGTCGCCAAAACTGGTGCCGGAAAAGATATCGATGGTGTTGCTGCCAATCGCCTGGATGTCCTTGAGCACATAACGCTTGGCGCCTTCGCCGATGGCCGAGATCGACACCACCGAAGTGATACCGATAACGATACCGAGCATGGTCAACAAGGTGCGCATGCGGTGAGACACCAGCGCGACCCAGGCCATGTTGAAGGCCTCCTTGAACAACCCCAGGCTCGCCACCAAGCGCCGGGCGCCGCTGCGTTTTGGCTCGATGGGTGTGTCGCTGGGCAACTCCAGGCCAGCACGCTCATTGGCCTTGTCGCTGACGATCTCGCCATCGCTCACCTCGACGATACGCTGCGCATTCGCCGCAACCTTGGGGTCGTGGGTGACGATAATCACCGTGTGCCCCGCCGCGTGCAGCTCGGCGAGAATACGCATCACCTCTTTGCCACTGTGGGTGTCGAGGGCGCCGGTGGGTTCGTCGGCGAGGATCACTTCGCCGCCGTTCATCAGGGCGCGTGCGATACTCACCCGTTGCTGTTGGCCACCGGAGAGCTGGCTGGGACGATGGGTGGTGTGACCGGACAGGCCCAGCCGCGCGAGCAACTCCCGTGCACGGCTGTGCCGCTGGGTTTCCGGTGTGCCGGCGTAGATCGCTGGCATTTCCACGTTGTGCAAGGCACTCAGATGCGCCAGCAAGTGGTAGCGCTGGAAGATAAAACCGAAGTAATCACGGCGCAGTTCGGCCAACTGCTCATCCCCCAGGGAACGGGTTTCGATGCCGTTGATCTTGTAGCTGCCGGCCGTGGCGTAATCCAGGCCGCCGAGGATGTTCATCAGGGTCGATTTCCCTGAGCCTGAGGCGCCGATAATCGCGACCATTTCCCCGGCATGGATCGTCAGGTCGATGCCCTTGAGCGCGATAAATTCGCGCTCGCCGGCCATGAAGCTGCGGGTGATGCCCTTGAGTTCCAGCAGTGGCTGAGTCATCCGTCAGTTCCCCGCCACAGCCGGCGTGGCGTCGCCGATCACCACGTTGTCGCCTTCGGCCAGGCCTTCGAGGATCTGCACCTTCACATTGTTATTGATCCCGGTCTTCACCTCCCGCGACACTGCCTTGCCTTTCGCGTCCAGCACCCGCACCGAGTAACTGCCGTCGTTGTTGCGCGCCCCCAGCGCCGCCACCGGCACCATCAGCGCGGCCTCGGCAGTGTCGAGTACGATACGTACCTGGGCGGTCATGGCGATGCGCAGACGGTGGTCGGGGTTGGGTACGTCGAACAGTGCGTTGTAGAACACCGCCGTGTTTTGCTTCGGCGTGCCGGCGGTCTGGGTTTCCAGGAAGTTCTGCGGCGCCGGTTCCGTGCCGCGCAGCTTGGCGTAGTAGCGCTTGTCGGCCTCACCGAGGATGGTGAAGTACACCTGCTGGCCGGGGCTGATGTGAATCACATCCGCCTCGGAGACCTGGGCCTTGACGGTCATGGTGTCCAGGTCCGCCAGCTTGAGCAGCACCGGCGCCAGTTGGTTGGCGATCACGGTCTGGCCTTCCTGGGTGACGATGCCCACTACATCACCGTCGATGGGCGCGACGATGCGGGTGTAGGCCAGGTTGACTTTGGCGGTGTCGATCTGGATGTGGGCGCTTTTGATTTGCGCGTCCAGGGACAAGAGGTTGGCCTGTTGCACCTGGAAGGTGGATTCGGCGTCTTCGAAGTCTTGGCGGGAGACTGACTCGTCAATCTGCAGGCCTTTGTAGCGTTCGTACACGGACTTGGCCTGCTTGAGTTGGGCAGCAGTGGCGCGGCGTTGGGCCTGGAGGTTTTCTTCGTCGACCTGGGCTTTGCGCAGGGTGTTTTGCAGGATCAATGGGTCGATTTCGGCTAGCCATTGACCCTTTTTGACCTTGTCGCCGACTTTGACTTTGAGGGATTTCAATTGGCCGGAGACTTGGGCGCCGACGTCGACCTGTTTGATGCCTTCGAGCAGGCCGGTGGCGAGGACGGCGTTTTCGATGTTGCCGCGTTCGGCGGTGGCGGTGAGGTATTGCGGTGCGTCGGCGGGAGCTTGGACCGTGTAGATGATCAAGCCTATGGCGATGGCCAGTGTGGCGAGCATTCCTAGTTTGCGTAGCGTTGGCTTTTGCATAGATGACCTTTGATCGAGAACATATCCGTTATTTGAGTAACGGCCACTATTGGTTCCGCTCTTACAGCGGGTCACTTTTGAAAAGCGCAAAAGTAACCAAAACGCTCTTGCCCCAACACTCGGCACCTCGCCTAGGCTCGGTGTGCCCTCACTCCGGCTTGAATCCGTGGGCCGCCGCGATGGGCCATCCTTGGCCCAGCGCGGCTAACCCGGCGTCCTGCCGGGTTACCCACGGATTCAAGCCTGCGTTCGGCCAGCGTGTTTGACGGGGCGCCTAAGATCAAAATCAAAAGCACAGCGGCCTGACAGCCGGCTTGAGTGGTGTGGAGCAAAGGCAAGGGCAAAGGCAAACGCGGTCCACTGTAGGAGCTGGCTTGCCGGCGATGGTCGTTAACGATGATGGGGGGACATCTGGATAAACGCAGCGGCCTCACGTTTTTCGCCGGCAAGCCGGCTCCTACAGAAGACAAAAAACGTATCCACGATGCGAAGCGAGTCGCTTTTGATCTTGCTCTTGATCTTCGGCGCCCCGTAAAACCACGCTGGCCGAACGCAGGCTTTGGAGCGTGGGTAACCCGGCAGGACGCCGGGTTAGCCGCGCTGGGCCAAGGATGGCCCATCGCGGCGGCCCACGCTCCAAAGCCGGAGTGAGGGCACACCGAGCCTAGGCGAGGTGCCGAGTGGTGGGGCGAAGGCCTTTTGGTTACTTTTGGGCCTTTCCAAAAGTGACCCGCTGTAAGAGCGGAACCATAAGTCGCCGTGACCACAGCAACGGATATGTACACCAACAGCCCCCTCACGAAACAACCTCCCCAACCACCAAACCATCCACCCACCACCGCGCCAACCCAACCACATTGGGCGCCTTGAGCAACGTAAAGTGATTCCCCCCGCCATACCAAACCTGCAACCCACTCCCCTGCTGCCGCCACCCCTCAACCATCAACCCCTGCTCCCGCTGATTCCCCGCCGCATCCAACGCCGGATCCTCAGCCAACACCAACCGCACAACCCCGTTAAATCGCACACCCGGCCGATACCGCGTACGCAACGCCGCCGCATAAGTCCGCGCCGGCCCATCCATCGCATCCACAGCCGACCGCCCAGGCAACAGACCAACGCCAACCATCCCTGCGTGTAACTGCCGCCGCTGCGCCACCTCATCCGCTCCTGCAAAATCCCCCAGATCAATCCCCAGCGACATACCCGCAGACAACTGCATCGCCTCAATCAACCGCACCAACGCCGCCGTCGTCGTATAAGGCCTAACGGCGCGCTCCGGAGACTCACTGTCAATCACCGTCAACGAAGCCACCTCCCGCCCCGCCGCCTGCAACCGCAACGCCATCTCCAGCGCAACCCAGCCGCCAAACGAATGCCCCACCAAATGCACCGCCCCCTGCGGACACTCCTGCTCCAACGCCTTCAAGTAACAAGTCGCCGCCACTTCCACCTGACTATGGGGCACCGCCTCACCGTCCAACCCACGCGGCTGCAAGCCAAATAACGGCCAATCCCGCCCCAGCGCTTCACTCAAGCCAATAAACCCGGTGACGCTGTCCCCCGCCCCCGGCACACAGAACACCGGCGCATACCCCGCCCGGCCACTCTGAATCCGCAGCAAGGGCTGATGCGGGGCCTGAACCTGCGGCGTGCACGTCACCAAGGCCTCAGCCATCGCCTGACCCAGCGCCTGGATATGCGGCGCCTGCATCATGCTCTGGTGATCCCCCGGCACCGCCACCTGGCGCAATTGCCCCGGCGCCAACACCTCATTCCAACCCAGTGTTTCACTGCGCCGCGACAACTCGGTCGGCCGCTCACTCGCGCTGAACAGATGCACCGCGATCGGCAACGGGAACAGGCTGTAATGCGCCAAAGCATGCCCGTGACCCACTTCCCGCTCGATATAGTTCAAGAGGTCCGCATCCGTCGCCGCTGCCATTTGCGCGTGCAGCACACCTTCATCGCGACAACGTTGCAGCAGGCCTGCAAAGTCCAGCTGTCCAACCTGCGCCTCCAACTGCCCAAGGCTCGCCAACTCATCCACACCTCCCTGTGTTTTCCAGTACGCCGTGCACTGCAACAACAAATGCCGCTTGAGCGCATCCGGCCCGCTCCAGCGCGCCTTGCCCTGGTCGGTCATGCGCGGCACGTAGCTGTCGATCAAACCGAGAAACGCCACCGGTTCATCCAGCCCCAGCAGTTGCATCGCCACTTCATAGGCCAGCACCCCGCCAAACGACCAACCGGCAACCCGGTAAGGCCCATGGGGCTGAATGCCTCGGATCAACCCGACCAGCCGCGCAGCCAGACCTTCCATCGTGTTCAGGTGCGGTTCGCCCAGCGCTACGCCCGGCAAGCCATAGATCGGATAATCACCCGGCAGATGCTGGCCGAGCGCCGGGAAATACACGTCCATGCCGCTGAATTCGTGGACCAGGAACAACGGCGCTTGCGAACCACCGCTGCGTACCTTGATCACCGACGTGTCACGCACCGGCTCATCCGTACGCTGGCGCAGCATCGCGGCGACGGAGGCAACACTGGCATGCTGGAACAGCTCAGCCAGTGACACCTGCAACCCCGCTTCTTCCATCAGGTTGACCAGCCGGATCGCCAGCAATGAATGCCCGCCCAACTCGAAGAAACTGTCATGGCGACCAACCTGCTCCAGCTTCAGCACCTCGGTCCATAGCTGGGCCAGGGTGTGTTCCAGTCCATCGGCCGGTGCTTCAAACTCACGGCGGTTGAACGTGTCCAGGGCCGGCACCGGCAAGGCCTTGCGGTCGACCTTGCCGTTGGCGGTCAACGGCAGGTGATCCAGCGGTACAAAGGCCGACGGCACCATGTACTCCGGCAATTGGCTGTGCAGATAGGCGCGCACGCTGTCGAGGTCGACAGGCTGATCAGCCCAGGTGAAATAGGCCGCCAGCCGCTTGTCGCCCGGTGCATCTTCGCGAGCCAGCACCACCACGTCCTGGATACCGGCGTAGGTCGCCAGGCGCGCTTCGATCTCGCCCAATTCGATGCGGAAACCACGGATCTTCACCTGGTCGTCATTGCGCCCGATGCAGTCCAGCAGGCCGTCCGCCGTCCAACGGCCGAGGTCGCCGGTGCGGTACATCAAGGCCCCGTCAATCAAAGGGTCTCGCACAAACTTTTCAGCGGTCAGATCAGGTCGATTCAGATACCCCAAGGCCACGCCATCCCCGCCTATGCAGATTTCACCGGTCACGCCCACGGGCACTGGCTGAAGGTGCGCATCCAGCACATGAATCTGCGTGTTGGAAATCGGGCGGCCAATCGGCACGCTGTCGGCGTCCTCGGCCAGCGCGCGCACCTCATAGGTGGTGGCGTAGGTGGTGGTTTCGGTCGGCCCATAGCAATGCACCAGGCGCAACGCGGGCGCCTGGGCCAACAAGCTGCGGAAGGCGGCCGGGTCGGCACGCTCACCGCCGCACAGCAGGATGCGCAAGCCCGCCAGGGCCTGGGGAATCAGCTGCACATACTGGTTGAACAATGCCGTGGTGACAAACAGCACCGTTGCGTCCGCCAAAGCCACGCCGAAGGCCACAGGATCCAGCAAGGTGGCGTGGTCGATCACCTGCACCTGGCCGCCGTTGAGCAGCGGGCCCCACACATCCATGGTGCTGGCGTCGAACGCCGGGTTGGAGGCGAAGGCCACGCGGTCGCTGGCATTGAAGTCGGCGTAGCCGTTGTTGATCACCAGACGCGTGATGCCGCGATGGGGTACCAACACACCTTTGGGCGTGCCAGTGGAACCGGAGGTGTACATGATGTACGCCACACTGTCCGAGGACTGCGAGAGGTCCGGGTTGTGGCTGGGCTGCGGGTCGAGGGCCAAGGTGTCCAGGTCCAACCGCTGTACACCGTAGTCGACGGCCATATCGCTGCGGGTCAACAACCAGGCGGCGCCGCTGTCCTGCACCATGAAACCCTGGCGCTCGGCAGGCGCATTGATATCCAGCGGCACATAGGCGGCGGCGCATTTGAGCACGGCCAGTTGGCTGACCAACAGGTCCAGGCAGCGCGGCAGCAGGATCGCCACTTTATCGCCGGGACGCAACCCAAGGCCCAACAGGTGATGGGCCAGGCGATTGGCACGGATATTCAGCTCGCCATAACTCAGTGACTGCCCGCCATGCAGCGCCGCCAATGCGCCAGGACGCGCCTGGGCCTGGGCTTCGAACAGGCGTTGCACGGTGTGTTCACGCGGGAATGGTCGCGTGGTGGCGTTGAACTCCAGTAGTTGCTGGCATTCGGCAGCAGGCAGGATTGGCAAGTGGCTGATGCCCATCGCGCTGCCCTGCTCCAACGCCTGCACCACCTGTTCCACGGCAACCTGCAAGTAGCCGCACAACCGGCGCGCGCCCTGCCCCACGATTTTCAGGAAGAAACCGTCGCCCAGGTCATCCACGCTCACTGACAGGCCATAGTTGCTGCGTTCTTCAGCCTTGAGCATCCGAATGCCTTGCCACGCCTCGCTGGCAGCCTGCGGCGCACTGTGACGATAATTGAACAACGTGTCGAACAGCGGCGTCGCCGCCGGCACGCCGCTGCAACGCTGGGCCAACGCCAGCGGCGCCTGCTCATGGCTGAGCAATTGACTGAGACGTGCGTGGGTGGCCCGCAGCGCGTCGCGCACCGAGTGTTCACCCAGGTCGGCCCGCAGCGGCAAGGTATTGATAAACACCCCCATGGCCCGCTCGGCGCCTTCACCACCTTGCAAGCGGCCGAGCATCACGCTGCCGAACACCACGTTGTCGCGGCCCGAGACCTTGCCCAGCACCTGGGCCCAGGCCAGGTGCATCAGGCTGGCGGCGCTGACGCCGGATTGCCGCGCTTGGGTGCGCAGGCGTTGGCTCAAGTCCGCATCCAGTGGGTGTTGAATCTGCTCATTTTCGCCCAGGCGTTCGACCTGGGTCGGCTCATCGATATCACCGAGCATATCGCGGAAGAACGCTTCGTGATCCTCTGCACCGACGCGGGTCTGGGCCACATAGTTGCGGTACGGCACCGCCGCGCCCAAGGTGTGTTGAGTGCCCATGAGGAACGCCTGCATCTCCTGTTGCAGGATCTCCAGGGCGATGTGGTCCATCACCAGGTGGTGGAACAGCAACGAGGCACTGTGCGCATTGACCACCAGGCGCATCAATGGCGCTTGCACCAGATCAAGCCGTTCCGGCACCGCGCCGTGTTCGACGCGCAGCGACGCCTGGCGCCACACCACCTGCACCGGTTCTTCCAGGCCGTCCCAATGGAACGACGAACGCAGGATGTCATGGCGCTGGATCACCGCCTGCAAGGCCAGGGCAAACGCCTCCAGGCGCTGTGGGCTGTCGAATGTAAACTGCGCGCGCAGCACATAGTCGTCAGCACCCTGCACCGCACGATGGTGATACAGCATGCCGGCCTGCAACGGCGCCAGCGGGTAGATGTCCTGCACGTTCGCCGCGCCGCCCGGAATGCAAGCGACGATACGCTCGATGGCCGGCGGGTCCAGTTGGATCAACGGCAACATATCCGGGGTGATCAAGGTGCAATCAGGCGCGATGCGATTGGCCGGCACCGCCACTTCCCGACCGCCACCCAACGCCGCCGCCAAGGCCGACAAGGTCGGCTGGCCGAACAACACCTTCACATCCGCCGACAACCCGAGGCGGCGCATGCGCCCCATCAGGCTCACCGCGAGCAGCGAGTGCCCGCCCAATTCGAAGAAGTTGTCGTGACGACCCACGCGCTCCACGTTGAGCAACTCGGCCCACAGGCTGGCCAAGGCGATTTCCGTGTCGCCCTGGGGCGCTTCGTATTCGCGTACCACCACCGACTCCAGGCCCGGCGCAGGCAAGGCCTTGCGGTCGAGCTTGCCGTTGGGGCTCAGGGGCAGGCTGTCGAGGTGCACAAAGATCGCCGGCACCATGAACTCCGGCAGGTGCTGCAACAGGTGCGCACGCAACCCGTCGATCTCGCTGAATGCCCCGGTGTAGTAAGCGATCAAACGATTGTCGCGGGCGATAACGGCCGCTTCGTTGACCGGCGGATAGTCGGTGAGGCGTGACTGGATTTCCCCCAGTTCAATGCGCAAGCCACGGATTTTCACCTGATCGTCATTGCGCCCCAGGTACTCAATCGTGCCGTCCGCCAGGTAGCGGCCCACGTCGCCGGTGCGGTACAGGCGACCGTCGGTGAACGGGTCCTTGAGGAAACGCTCGGCAGTCAATTCCGGCCGGTTCAGGTAACCCCGCGCCACTTGCACGCCGCCGATGAACAACTCGCCCACCACGCCCAAGGGCACCGGCTGCATCTGTGCATCCAGCACATACATGCGGGTGTTGGCGATCGGTTTGCCAATCGGCATGTTGTCCGGCGTCACCGGGCCGGCGCAGTTCCACGCGGTCACGTCGACGGCGGCTTCGGTCGGGCCATACAGGTTGTGCAATTCGCTGCCCGGCAACTGCTGCTTGAAGCGCCGCACCAAGCTGCCCGGCAAGGCTTCGCCGCTGCACATCACCCGCACCAGACCGGCCGCTTGGCTAACGTCGCCATGGGCCAGGAACACATCTAGCATCGACGGTACGAAGTGCAGCGTGGTGATCTGCTCAGCGGCGATCACCTCGCACAGATAGGCCGGGTCTTTATGCCCGCCAGGACGCGCCATCACCAGGCAAGCGCCAGTGAACAGCGGCCAGAAGAACTCCCACACCGACACGTCGAAACTGAATGGGGTTTTCTGCAACACCCGGTCATGGGCTTGCAGGCCGTAGGCGTCCTGCATCCACAACAGGCGGTTGACCACGCCGGGATGGTCGTTGATCACGCCCTTGGGTTTGCCGGTGGAGCCGGAGGTGTAGATCACATAAGCGCTGACGCCTTCTACACCGGGGTTGTCTTGACGTTGGTGCTGCCAGGTCGGCCGATCCAGATCGACCACCGGCACATCCCCCAGCAACCCGCGTGTCGCGCCCTGGGCCAACACCGCGACCGGCGCGCTGTCTTCCAACATGTAGGCGACACGCTCCAGCGGATACGCCGGGTCCAGCGGCACATAGGCCGCGCCGGCCTTGAGAATCGCGTACAGGCCGATGACCATCTCCAGGCCACGTTCCACACAGATCGCAACCCGTGAATCCGGCTGAACGCCGATTTCCAGCAGGTGATGCGCCAACTGGTTGGCCCGTGCGTTCAGCTCGGCATAGGTTAGTACCCGGTCATCAGCCTTGACGGCGACGGCATCCGGTGTCCGCGCCACCTGCGCTTCGAACATAGCGTGCACGGTCTGGTCGAGGTCGTAGGCCACCTCGGTGGCGTTGAAGTCGAACAGCAACTGCTGACGTTCGCGCGGATCCACCAGCGACACCTGTTCCAGCACCGCTTGATCGTTATCGACCATGGCCTGCAACACGCGGGTGAAATAGCCGACGTAACGCTGCACCGTCGACTCATCGAACAGCGCCACCGCGTACTCCAGCGCGCCGATGATCGTGCCCTGCACTTCGCTCAAGTCCAGGGACAGGTCGAACTTGGCAAAATGGCTGTTCTCGACGATGCCTTCCAGGGCCAGGTCGCCCAAGGCCAGGGTCGGCGCGCTGCTGTCCTGCCAGGTCAACAGCGTCTGGAACAACGGGCTGTGGGCCAGGCTGCGCGGCGGCCGGGTGATTTCCACCACCTGCTCGAACGGCAGGTCCTGATGGGCCTGGGCTTCCAACGCCAGGGCCTTGACCCGCGCCAGCAGCGCCTCGGTGCTCAGCTCGCCGGAGGTGTCGATGCGCACGGCCAAGGTGTTGACGAACAGGCCGATCAGCCCTTCCACCTCGCTGCGCGTGCGATTGGCGACGGGCGAGCCGATCACCACATCCTGTTGCCCGGACAGCCGCGCGAGCAGTGAGGCCCAGGCGCTCATCAAGGTCATGTACAAGGTGGTGCCGTGGCGTTGGCTCAAGGCCTTGAGCCCGGCGGTGAGGCGTTCGTCCAGGCGCACCTCGACACTGCTGCCGGCGTAGTCCTGTTGCGCCGGGCGCGGGCGGTCAGTGGGCAAGGTCAGCAAGGCCGGCGCACCGGCCAGCGCCTGCTGCCAATAGGTGCTCTGGCGATGCAGCACTTCGCCGCTCAGCCACAGGCGCTGCCACACGGCAAAGTCGCCGTACTGGATCGGCAGCGGCGGCAATGGGTCGGGCTGGCCGTGGCTGAACGCCTGGTACAGCGCCATCAGTTCGCGGGTGAGCACGCCCATGGACCAGCCATCGGAAACGATATGGTGCAGAGTCAGCAACAGCACATGGTGGTCGTCGGCCATGACCATCAGGCGCCCGCGCAGCAGCGGGCCACGTTCCAGGTCGAACGGCGCCGAGGCCTCGCCGTGGATCAACGCATCCAGCGCCTGCTGGGGTTGCGGGTGGCGACGCAGGTCCTGTACTTGCAGGAGCAGCACGTCCTCGGCGGGGACGATCAACACCTGGGCGTCATCACCGTGCTGGGCGAAGCGGCTGCGCAGGGTTTCGTGGCGCGCGACGATGCGTGCCAGCGCCCGTTGCAGCGCCTCGACATGCAACTGCCCACGCAAACGCAGGCCGATGGGGATGTTGTAGGCGGTGTTGGCGCCTTCCATCAGCGCCAGGAACCACAGGCGCTGCTGGGCAAAGGACAGCGGCACCTGCTCGTCACGATTGGCCGGCAGGATATCCGGCAAGGTGCTGCGGCCAGACCGGGCCAGCACCTCGGCAACGGCCGCCAGTTCGGCGTTGGCAAACAAATCGCCGAGCAGCAACTCGACACCGAGGCGCTGGCGGACCTGCGAGACCATGCGCATCGCCAGCAACGAGTGCCCGCCCAGTTCGAAGAAGTGATCACGGCGCCCGACGCGCTCCACATGCAGCACATCGGCCCAGATCTGCGCCAGCACGCTTTCAATTTCGCCTTCGGGTGCCGCGTACTCGCGGGTAAACACGGCGGCCATGTCCGGCGCCGGCAAGGCCTTGCGGTCAAGCTTGCCGTTGGCGGTCAGGGGCAGCGCGTCCAGCTTCACGTAGGCGACCGGCACCATGTAGTCCGGCAGGTGCGCTACCAGCTGGGCGCGGATATCGCCCACGGCCAATGGGTCGAGTTGGCGGTTTTCGGTGAAATACGCCACCAGCCGTTCTTCACGCACCAGCACCACCGCTTCCTGGATGCCTGCCACTTGGTTGAGCTGGGTTTCGATTTCGCCCAGTTCGATGCGCATGCCGCGAATTTTTACCTGGTCGTCGTTACGCCCCAGGTACTCGATGTTGCCATCCGGCAGCCAGCGCGCCAGGTCGCCGGTGCGGTACATGCGCCCAGTGTTGAAGGGATCTTGCAGGAAGCGTTCGGCGGTCAGTTCCGGGCGGTTCAGGTAACCCCGCGCCACGCCTTTGCCGCCCACGTACAACTCACCGGCCACGCCCAATGGGACGGGACGCTGGTGCTCATCGAGCAGGTAAACCGTGGCATTGGCGATGGGCTTGCCGATATGCAGCGGTTGGCCGGCCTCGACCTTGCCCGAAGTGGCAACCACGGTGGCCTCGGTCGGCCCGTAGTTGTTGATCAAGTCAAAGCGCTGCGCCCGGTTGTACTGGCGCAGGCGATCGCCACCGATCAGCAAGGTGCGCAGCGTCGGGTGCTCGATCTGCTGGCTGAAGGCGTACTCAGCCACCGGTGTGGGCAGGAAGCACACGTCCAACGGCTGCGCGCACCACCAGGCCAACAACGCGTCGATATCTTCGGTGCCGTCATGGGCCGGTGGCAGGTGCAGGGTCGCGCCTACACACAGCGCCGGCCAGACTTCCCAGGCCATCGCATCAAAGCCGAACCCGGCGACGCTGGCGGTGTGGCGCCCGGCGCACAGGTCGAAGGCGTTGCAGTGCCAGTCCACCAGGTTGGCCACGGTGTGATGCTCCACCATCACGCCTTTGGGCAGGCCGGTGGAGCCGGAGGTGTAGATCACATAGGCGAGGTGGGACGGGGTGACTGCCACCGTGGGGTTGCTCGCCGAATGGTGCTGCCAGGTGTAGCGGTCGAGGTTTATTACCGGCACTTCCAAGGCCGGCAAGCGTGCGAGCAAGGCGTGCTGGGTCAACACCGCCACCGGGGCGCTGTCGGTCAGCAGGTACGTGAGGCGCTCGGCCGGGTGCGACGGGTCCACCGGCACATAACAGGCGCCGGCCTTGAGGATCGCCAGCAAGCCGGCCAGGGTGTCCAGGCCCCGTCGGGCGACAATGGCGACACGGTCGTCCGGCTTGACCCCCAGCGCCAGCAGGTGATGGGCCAGCAGGTTGGCTTGCTGGTTGAGTTCGGCATAGGTCAGCTGACGGCCCGAATGCACGGCGGCAATCGCGTCCGGCGTGAGGGCGGCCTGGGCTTCGACGCGAGCGTGCAGCGTGGTGCCCTGGGGAAAATTCGCTTGCGTGGCGTTGAAGTGTTCCAGCAGCAAACGCAGTTCATCGGCAGGCAGCACCGAGACTTGGTTGAGCGCGGTGTGTGGCGCCTGTTCCAACGCGGTCACCAGGTTGTCCAGGGCGGTTTGCAGGTAAGCGCAGACACGCTGTGGATCGACCTGGGTGGTCGCCAGCAGGCGCAGGATGAACCCATCGCCCAGGTCATCCACGCTGAGGGTCAGCGGGTAGTTGGTGCGTTCATCCGAACGCAGCGTCTCGATGCCCTGCCACGCGGCCACGGCTTCGCTGCTGGTGCCGGTGCCGCTGTGGCGATAATTGAGCAATGCGCTGAACAACGGCGTCGGCGCCACCACCCCACTGCAACGTTGCGCCAGCGCCAGGGGCGCGTGTTCGTGGCGCAGCAGCGCGGTGAGGCGCGTGTGGGTGGCCTTGACTGCGCTGCGCAGGTCGCCGCCGCCCACGTCCACACGGAATGGCAAGGTATTGATGAAAATCCCCAAGGCACGGTCCGTGGCATGTCCACCTTGCATACGGCCCATCAGCACGGTGCCAAACACCACTTGGGATTTGCCGGCCAGCACGCTCAGCACCTGGGCCCAGCCTAGGTGGAACAGGCTGGCAACGCTGACGCCCAGCGATCGAGCCTGGGCGCGCAGGCGCTGGTTGAGCGCGTCCGACAGCGGCCAATCTAGTTCATTGATGTCACGCCCATCGCCCTGCACATCCTGCAAGCCGAAGGGCAAGGTCGGCTCGACCACATCGCCAAGCATCTGCTGGAAAAACGCCTCATGCTGTTGCTCGCTGACACCCAGCCGCGCCTGCGCCACGTAGTTGCGAAACGGCACGGCGTGACTCAATTGCCCGGCGTGGCCTTGCAGGAACGCCTGCATTTCATGGCGCACCACTTCCAGGGCGCTGTGGTCCAGGGCCATGTGATGGAACAGCAGCATCGCAACGATGCGCCCCTGCGCCGGATCCTTCGCCCAGGCCAGGCGCAGCAGCGGCGCCTGGGTCACGTCCAGCCGGTAATGGCGGGCATCAAAGCGCGCGTGCAGTTGGGCAGCAATATCACCGTCGGCCGGGTCGAGTTCCAGCGCCTGCACCGGCAGCTGCGCGCTGCGCCAGACCACTTGCGACGGCTGTTGCAATCCGTCCCAGACTACGCCAGTGCGCAGGATGTCGTGACGGTCGATCACCCCCTGAAGGGCCAGGGCAAACGCCTCGAAACGCTCGACACTGTCGAAGGCGAATTGCGACTGCATCACATAGGGGTCGCCCTGCTCGGTGCTGACGTGGTGAAACAGAATGCCTTCCTGCAGCGGCGCCAGCGGGTAGATGTCCTGGATATTCGCCACGCCACCGTCGACCGTGGCGACGATACGGTCGATCTCATCCTGGCTCAGCTCGGACAGGGTCAACATGGCCGGCGTGATCCGTTCGGCATTGGCCGGGATGCCATTGGCCGGCACCTCGTTGGCGGCCGAATACTCGCCGGCCTTGATCAGTGCGATCAGCGCCGGCTTGTGTTCACGCAAGGCGGCGAGGATCACCGGGTCGCTCAGCGCTTGCTTGTTGCCTTGCACCGACAACTGCTCGCCCTTGAGCGCGAGTTGCACGTCCTTGGTTTTCAGCGTCGCCAGCAGTTCGAGAATGCTCACAGGACGATCTCCATTCGTTCAGTCATCGCGGCGTAGCCAGCCAGGGTCGGCTGTTCGAACAACGCACGCACATCGGCTTCCATGCCTTCCTGGCGCAAGCGCCCGATCAAGCTCACGGCGAGCAGCGAGTGCCCGCCCAGTTCAAAGAAATTGTCCTGGCGCCCTACCCGCTCCACGTTGAGCAGCTCGGCCCAGAGTTGCGCCAGGAGGATTTCGGTGTCGCCCACCGGGGCTTCGTACTCGCGCACGGTCAGGGCTTCGCTGCCCGGCGCCGGCAAGGCCTTGCGGTCGAGCTTGCCATTGGGGCTCAGCGGCAACGCGTCGAGGTGCACGAACAGCGCGGGCACCATGAAATCCGGTAGGTGGTGCAGCAGGTGTTCGCGCAGGTCCGTTGCCCGAACGCCGGTGTAGTAGGCGACGAGCCGGTCATCGCGAGCCAGCACGGCGGCCTCGTTGACCTGCGGATGTTCCAGCAGGCGTGCCTGGATCTCGCCGAGTTCGATACGCAGGCCACGGATCTTCACCTGGTCGTCGTTGCGGCCCAGGTACTCGATTGTGCCGTCAGGCAGGTAGCGCCCCAGGTCGCCGGTGCGGTACAGGCGGCCGTCGGTGAACGGGTCCTTGAGGAAACGTTCGGCGGTCAATTCCGGCCGGTTCAGGTAACCGCGTGCCACTTGCACACCACCGATGAACAACTCGCCTACTACGCCCAGAGGCACTGGCTGCAGCTGTGCATCGAGCACATACATCCGGGTGTTGGCGATGGGTTTGCCAATCGGCGTGTTGTCCGGCATGTCCGGGCGCGCACAGTTCCAGGCGGTCACGTCCACCGCCGCTTCGGTCGGACCGTACAGGTTGTACAGGCCGATGCCCGGCAACTGCTGCTTGAAGCGCCGCACCAGGCTGCCCGGCAGGGCTTCGCCGCTGCACATCACCCGTTGCAGACCCGCCGCCTGGCTGACATCACCATGGGCCAGGAACACATCGAGCATCGACGGCACAAAGTGCAACGTGGTGATCTGTTCGTTCGCGATCACCTCGCACAGATAGGCCGGGTCTTTATGCCCACCAGGACGCGCCATCACCAGGCACGCTCCAGTGAACAGCGGCCAGAAGAACTCCCACACCGACACGTCGAAGCTGAACGGGGTTTTCTGCAACACCCGGTCGTGGGCCTTGAGGCCGTAGGCGTCCTGCATCCACAACAGGCGGTTGACCACGCCGGGGTGGTCGTTGATCACGCCCTTGGGCTGGCCGGTGGAACCGGAGGTGTAGATCACATAGGCGCTGAGGGCCTGCACCTGTGGGTTGTCAATGGATTGGTGTTGCCAGGTCGGACGGTCCAGATCGATCACCGGCGCGTTGCCCAGCAACCCACGCGTACTGCCTTGGGCCAGCACCGCGACAGGCGCGCTGTCTTCCAGCATGTAGGCGATACGTTCCAGCGGATACGCCGGGTCCAGCGGCACATAGGCGGCACCCGCCTTGAGGATCGCGTACAGGCCGACCACCATGTCCAGGCCCCGCTCCACGCAAATCGCCACCCGCGAATCGGCTTGCACGCCCCTGTCTATGAGGTGATGCGCCAGTTGGTTGGCCTGCGCGTTCAGTTCGGCGTAGGTCAATACCAGCTCACCTGCCTTGACGGCGATGGCGTCCGGTGTGCGCGTCACTTGCGCTTCAAATAGGCCGTGCAAGGTCTGGTCGAGGTCATAGGCGACCTCAGTGGCGTTGAAACCCGACAGCAGTTGCTGACGTTCCTGAGCCTCCAGCACCGGCAGGCGATTGACCGCCAGCTGCGGCGCCTGCTCCAGCGCGTCGACCAGCCCTTGCAAGGTCACCTGCAGATAACCGCAGAGGCGTTGCGCGCCAATCGACTTCGCGGTCATGGCAGTGAGACGGAAGCCGTCGCCCTGGTCGTCCACGTTCAGCGTCAACGGGTAGTTGGTGCGCTCCTCGCTGGCCAGGGTCTGGATGCCTTCCCAGGCCTGGGAGACTGGCGCCTGCTGGCTGTCGCTGTGGCGATAGTTGAGCATGGCGCTGAACAACGGCTGCGGCGCGGCGACACCGCTGCAACGCTGAGCCAGGGCAAGGGACGCGTGTTCATGCCCGAGCAGTGCAGTCAATCGCGCGTGGGTCTGCTTGACCGCCACGCGCACGCCGCTGCCATCGATGTCCACGCGCAGCGGCAAGGTGTTGATAAACATGCCCAGCGCGCGGTCACTTCCTTTACCGCCTTGCATGCGCCCCAGCAACACGGTGCCGAACACCACGTTTTCCTGGCCGGAGGTGCTGGCGAGCACCCGCGCCCACGCCAGGTGGAACAGGCTGGCGGCGCTCACGCCGAGCAAGCGCGCCTGGGTCCGCAGGCGCTGGTTGAGAGTTGGGGCCAGGTTCAGCTGGACCTCTTCGATAGCATTACCGTCGCCGCGCACATCCTGCAGGCCGAATGGCAAGGTCGGTTCGTTGATATCGCTGAGCATCCCACGGAAGAACTGTTCGTGTTCCTCTTCACTGACACCCAACCGCGCCTGGGCCACGTAGTTACGGTACGGCGTGGCGTCGCCGGCAGGTTGTGGCTGCCCGAGCAGGCTGGCCTGCATCTCGTGGCGCACACCGTCGAGGGCGGTGTGGTCGAGGGCAATGTGGTGGAACAACAGGATCGCGACCACGCGCTGATTGGCCGGGTCCGGCGCGTACACCAGGCGTATCAGCGGCGCCTGATTCATCGGCACACGGTACTGGCGCGGGTCGAAGCGCTGGTGCAGTTGGTCGATCACGTCCGCCTGCACCTGCAAGCGGGCCTTGCGCCACACCACTTGGAGCGGCTGGGCCAGGCCTTCCCAGACCACGGCGGTGCGCAGGATGTCGTGACGGTCGATCACCTGTTGCAGCGCCTGGGCGAAGGCATTCAAGCGGTCGAGGCTGTCGAACGCCAGGTGCGATTGCAGCAGGTAAGGGTCGCCCTGCCCTGCGCTGATGTGGTGGTAGAGAATGCCCTCCTGCAACGGCGCCAGCGGATAGATATCCTGCACATTGGCGGCGCCACCGGGCACCTGGGCAACGACGTGGTCGATGGTCGATTGGTCGAGTTGCACCAGGGACAACAGGTCCGGGGTGATACGTTGACAACCCGCCGGAATGCGATTGTCCGGCACCGACACATCGCGCCCACTGCCCACGGCAGCCGCCAGCGCGGCCAGGGTCGGCTGGCTGAACAGCACGCGCACATCGGCACTCAGGCCGACCTGGCGCATGCGTTCGATCAGGCTGACGGCCAGCAACGAATGGCCGCCCAGCTCGAAGAAATGGTCATGGCGCCCGACCTGCTCCACTTGCAGAACCTCGGCCCAAATACGCGCCAGGGTGCTCTCAACCTCGCCTTGGGGTGCTTCATAATCGCGCGTCAGCAACGCCGCCTGATCCGGTTCCGGCAACGCCTTGCGGTCGAGCTTGCCGTTGGCGGTCAGAGGCAAGGTATGCAGCTTCACATAGGCGACCGGCACCAGGGCATCCGGCAATTGGGCTTGCAGTTGCGCGCGTAGGGTGTCGATATCCAACGGTTGCTGTTCGGTGAACCAGGCAATCAAGCGCCCTTCGCGCACCAGCACCACCGCCTCAGCGACGCCGTCCAGTGCGGCCAGGCGGCTTTCGATTTCACCCAGCTCAACCCGCACGCCACGCACTTTGACCTGGTCATCGTTACGCCCCAGGTACTCGATATTGCCATCCGGCAACCAGCGCGCCAGGTCGCCGGTGCGGTACATGCGGCCCTCGTTGAACGGGTCTTGCAGGAAGCGTTCGGCGCTAAGGTCCGGACGGTTCAGGTAACCGCGCGCCACGCCGCTGCCGCCCACATACAACTCGCCCGCCACACCCACCGGCACCGGACGCAAGTGCGCGTCCAGCAGGTAGACGCTGGCATTGGCGATGGGCCGGCCGATATGCAGCACCTGCCCGGCGCGTACGCGGCCGGAGGTGGCAACTACCGTGGCTTCGGTGGGGCCGTAGTTGTTGATCACTGCAAAGCGGCGTTCCTGAGTGAACTGGCGCAGGCGATCACCGCCAATCAGTAGAATGCGCAACGTGGGGTGTTGCAGGTTCTGGCTGAAGGCGTATTCGGCCACAGGCGTTGGCAGGAAGCTGACGTCCAACGGTTGCGCCAGCCACCAGGCGAGCAGCGCATCGATGTTTTCATTGCCTATATCGGCCGGTGGCAGATGCAGGGTGGCACCCACGCACAGCGCCGGCCAGACCTCCCAGGCCATTGCATCAAAACCAAAACCGGCGACGCTGCTGGTGTGGCCCGTCGCAGCCAGGCCAAAGGCCTCGCAGTGCCAGTGCACCAGGTTTTCCACGGTGCGGTGTTCCACCATCACACCTTTGGGCTGGCCGGTGGAGCCGGAGGTGTAGATGACGTAAGCCAGGTGCGCCGGGGTCAACGCGCTGAGTTGCGGGTTGCTGACGGCCTGCTGCTGCAAGCGCGGATCGTGCAGGTCGAGGGTGGCAACCGCGCCCAACAGGTCGCGGGTACTGGCTTCGGCCAACACCGCCACGGGGGCGCTGTCTTGCAGCAAGTAAGCGATGCGCTCGGCGGGATACGCCGGGTCGACAGGCACGTAGCCGGCACCGGCCTTGAGGATGCCCAGCAAGCCCACCAGCATCTGCGGGCCGCGACGGCAGCACAGGGCGACGCGATCGTCGGGCTGTACGCCCTGTTGCAACAGATGATGGGCCAACTGGTTGGCGCGAATATTGAGCTGCTGGTAGGTCAGCGATTCGCCGTCTTGCACCACGGCAATGGCGTGAGGTTGGCGCTCGGCCTGGACCTCGAATGCCCCATGCACCGTGTGGCCCTTAGGGAAATCGCTGGCGGTGGCATTGAACTCGCGCAGCAGGGTTTCACGCTCCGCTGTCGGTAGGATCGGTAGCTGGGTCAGCACAGTCTTCGGTGCGTTTTCCAGCGTCTCGACCAACTGTTCGACAGCGTTATGCATATAGGCACACATGCGCTGGGCACCGATCTGCGGCAGTGCCAAGACGGTCAGGCCGAAGCCTTCGCCCAGGTCATCCACGCTCAAGGTCAGCGGGTAGTTGCTGCGTTCCTCACCACCGAGCAGTTGCACCCCTTCCCAGATACCGTGCCCGTCGCGAGCCATTTCGCCAGGCGTGTTGTGGCGGTAGTTGAGCAAGGCACTGAACAGCGGCGAGGCATTCGCCACGCCACTGCAACGCTGGGCCAGCGCCAGGGACGCGTGTTCATGGCCGAGCAAAGCGCTCAAGCGCCCATGGGTCGCCTTGACCGCAACCGCCGCCGGCGCGGCTACATTGACCCGCAGCGGCAAGGTGTTGATGAACATGCCCAGCGCACGGTCCGCACCGTCACCGGCCTGCATGCGGCCCATCAATACGGTGCCGAACACCACGTCGTCACGCCCGGACACCAGGCCCAGTACCTGCGCCCAGGCCAGGTGCATCAGGCTTGCCGCGCTGACGCCCAACTGCCGCGCCTGTTCGCGCACGCGCTGGGCCAGCACGGCATCCACCGGCCATTCGGCTTCTTCGATCTCACGCCCATCGCCCTGCACGTCTTGCACGCCGAACGGCAAGGTCGGCTCATCCACGTCAGCAAGCATGTCGCGGAAGAAAGCTTCGTGTTCCTCCACGCTGACACCCAGGCGCGCCTGGGCCACGTAGTTGCGGAACGGTGCCGCCTCGGGCAAGTCCTGCGCCGGGTTGAACAGGAACGTGCGCATCTCCTGGCCCACCACTTCCATGGCGGTGTGGTCCAGCGCCAGGTGGTGGAACAACAGGATCGCCGCGACGCGGTTATGCTGCGGATCCTGGGCGTAAACCATGCGCAGCAGCGGCGCCTGGGTGATGTCCAGGCGGTAATGGCGGGCATCGAAGCGCGCGTGCAATTGTTCGATGATGCCGCCGTCTGCCGGGTCCAGATCGACCTCTTGGACCACCAACTGCGCCTCACGCCAAACCACCTGTACCGGGCTGTCCAGCCCTTCCCAGACCACGCCGGTACGTAAGATGTCATGGCGGGCCACCACCTTTTGCAATGCGCCCATGAACGCGTGCAGGCGCTCGATACTGTCGAATGCCATGCGCGATTGAAGCAGGTACGGATCACCCTGCTCGGCACTGATGTGGTGGTAAAGAATGCCTTCCTGCAGCGGCGCCAGTGGGTAGATATCCTGCACGTTCGCCGCACCGCCCGGCACGTTCGCGACGATACGCGTAATAGCCGTCGGGTCGAGCTGTACCAGCGTGAGCATGGACGGCGTGATCTGGGTGCAACCCGCTGGAATGCCGTTGGCCGGCACCACGACTTCCCGGCCACTGCCCACGGCCGCGGCCAGCGCCGCCAGGCTTGGCTGGCTGAACAACACACGTACGTCGCAGCTCAGGCCGACCTGGCGCATGCGCTCGATCAGGCTGACCGCCAGTAATGAATGCCCGCCCAACTCAAAGAAGTGATCGTGACGGCCCACGCGGTCGAGCTTGAGCACGTCCTGCCAGATCTGCGCCAGCTGGGTTTCCACTTCGCCTTCCGGCGCTTCGAAGCCACGGCTGAGCAGCGCACTCTGGTCCGGCACCGGCAGGCCCTTGCGGTCGAGCTTGCCGTTGGCGGTCAGCGGTAGCAGCTCCAGCCACACATAGGCCGACGGCACCATGTAATCCGGCAGGTGGCCTTGCAGGTGGGCGCGCAGTGTTTCGATGTTCAATGGTTCACTGGCGGTGTAGTAGGCCACCAGGCGTTTGTCGCCGGGCTCGTCTTCACGGGCCAAGACCACAGCGTCTTTTACGCCAGGGAAGCTGGCCAGGCAGGTTTCGATCTCGCCGGGTTCAATCCGGAAACCACGGATCTTCACCTGCAGGTCATTGCGCCCCTGGTACAGCAAGGTGCCGTCGACCTGCCAGCAGGCCAGGTCACCGGTGCGGTACAGCAGGCCTTCACCAAACGGGTTCGGGATGAATCTTTCGGCGGTCAGTTGCGGCTGGTTCAGATACCCCTTGGCCACGCCCGCACCGCCGATGTACAGCTCGCCCACCACGCCCAACGGCACGGGTTGCTGGCGCGGGTCGAGCACGTAGGCCTGGGCATTCGCTATCGGCCGGCCGATGGGAATGCCGCCCTCGCCCACCGAGGTGATCTCGAAGGTGGTGGAAAAGGTGGTGGCTTCGGTGGGGCCATAGCCGTTGAGCAGGTGTTGAGGTTTACCGTGTTCAAGTACACGGCCAATCACCTGCGGGTCGAGCACATCGCCGCCAACGATCAGGTAGCGCAACTGGCGGAACACCGACATCAGCGCGTCGGCGTACTGGTGGAACAGCCCGGCGGTCATCCACAACACGCTGACGGATTGCTCCTGCAATAACGACGCAAACGCCGCCTGGGACAACAGCACGCCATGCTCGACCACCACCACGCAGCCGCCATTGAGCAACGGTGCCCACACGTCGAGGGTGCTGGCATCGAACGCCGGATTGGAGGCGAACGCCACGCGGTCGCGCGCGTTGAATTCGGCGTAACCGTTGTTGAGCACCAGGCGCGAAATGGCGCGGTGCGGCACTTGCACGCCTTTGGGCGCCCCGGTGGAGCCGGAGGTGTAGAGGATGTAGGCGACGCTTTCGGCGGACTGCGGCAGTTCAGGGTTACGCGGCGACTGGGCGTCCAGGTTCAGGTCGGCCAGGTTGTTGAGCACCCGGTGCGCACCACTGTCCTGCACGATAAACGCTTGGCGCTCGACCGGCGCGTTGACGTCCAGCGGCACATACACCGCGCCGCACTTGAGGATCGCCAGCTGGCAGATCAGCAGATCGAGGGAACGCGGCAGGGCAATCGCCACGCTTTCGCCCGGCTGCACGCCCTGGCTCAGCAAGTGATGGGCCAGGCGGTTGGCATGCCGGTTAAGATCGCGGTAGCTCAAGGACAGCTGGCCATGCACGGCCGCCACGGCTTCCGGACGGGCCAGCGCCTGGGCTTCGAACAGCTGGTGCACGGTGAGCTGGGACGGGTATTCACGGGCCGTGGCGTTGAAGTCCATCAGCAATTGGTGACGCTCGGCGGCTGGCAGGATAGAGACTGCCTGCAACGGCGTGGTCGGCGCCTGCTGCAACGCGGTCACCAGGTGGCCCAACGCGGTGAGCATGTATTCACCCACGCGTTGTACATCGAGGGTCGCGACACCCTGTACGGTGAGCGCGAAGCCCGTGCCCAAGTCATCGACGTTGAGCACCAGCGGGTAGTTGCTGCGTTCTTCGGAGCTGAGAATCTGGATACCGGAGGCGGCGAACGGGCTGTCCCCCGGCGCCTCCCCCGGTGCGCTGTGGCGGTAGTTGAGCAAGGTGCTGAACAGCGGCAGCGAACCCGGCACGCCGCTGCAACGCTGGGCCAGGGACAACGAGGCGTGCTCATGCCCGAGCAATTGCGCCAGGTGTGCATGGGTGGCGCGCACGCCGGCTTGCACGCCGACCGTGCCGAGGCTGACCCGCAGCGGCAAGGTATTGATGAACATGCCCAACGCGCGGTCGGCGCCCTCGCCGCCCTGCATCCGGCCGAGCAACACAGTGCCGAACACCACGTCCTGCTGGCCGGACACCTGCCCCAGCACTTGGGCCCAGGCCAAATGCACCAGGCTGGCGGTACTCACCCCCAGTTGCCGTGCCTGTTCACGCAAGCCCAGGCTGAGCGCCGGCTCCAGCGGCAGGTGGGCGTCGAGGATGCCACTGCCGTCACCATTCACGTCCTGCAGGCCGAAGGCCAGGGTCGGCTCATCGATATCGCCGAGCATTTCGCTGAAGAAGGCTTCGTGCTGGGCCTGGCTGACCCCAAGTCGCGCCTGGGCCACGTAATTGCGGTACTGCACGGCGTCCGGTAGTTGTGCGCTGTTGCCGGACAGGCTGGCGCTCATTTCGTCCACCAGCACCTGCAACGCGGTGTGGTCCAGCAGGATATGGTGCAACAGCAAGATGCCGACAAAACGGCCTTGCTCTTCTGAGTAGGCGAAGCGCATCAGTGACGCGCGGGTCAGGTCGAGGCGGAAGTGACGCGGGTCGAAGCGTTGCTGCAATTGGGCAAGCGACTCGTCGCTACGCTCAACGGCCAAGGTCGCCTGGCGTAAGACCACCTGCACCGGCTCGTTGAGGCCCTCCCAGAGAATCGCGGTGCGCAGGATATCGTTGCGTTCGATCACGCTGTGCAGTGCCTGGATGAACGCGTCCACCGCCAATTGGTCGTTGAAACTGAACTGCACCTGCAACACGTAGGGATCGCCCTCGGTGGTCGCCAGGTGATGGTAGAGAATGCCGGCCTGCAACGGCGCCAGGCCGTAGATGTCCTGCACGTTGCTGAGGCTACCGGGTACGCTCTGGATGATGTGGTCGAGCGCCGCCTGATCCAGTTCCACCAACGGCACCATGTCCGGGGTGATGTGCTGGCTGGCCTGGGTGATCAGGTTGGCCGGGACCTGCACCTCCTGTTGCCCACCGACGGCGGCGGCGAGTGCCGCCAGGGTCGGTTGGCCGAACAGCACGCGCACATCGGCGCTGAGGTCGACCTGGCGCATGCGTTCGATCAGCTTGACGGCCAACAGCGAATGGCCACCCAGTTCGAAGAAGTTGTCGTCACGGCCGACCTGGTCGAGCTTGAGCAGGTCTTGCCAGATCGTGGCGATGGCGGTTTCCACCGCGCCTTGTGGCGCCGTGTAACCGCGACGGGCCAGGGCGTCGGCATCCGGCGCGGGGAGTGCCTTGCGGTCGAGCTTGCCGTTGGTGGTCAGCGGGAATTTATCCAGCTGCACAAAGGCGCTGGGCACCATATGCTCGGCCAGACTCTGCAGCAGATGGTCGCGCAGGTCGGCTGCCTGTAGTTCGCCCTCGGCAATCACGTAGGCCACCAGGCGCTTGTCGCCCGGTTCGTCCTCACGGGCGATGACCACCGCGTCACGCACACCAGGGGCCGTGGCCAGGCGCGCTTCGATCTCGCCCAATTCGATGCGGAAACCGCGGATCTTCACCTGGTCATCGTTGCGCCCCAGGTATTCGACGCTGCCGTCGGCCAGCAGGCGGCCGAGGTCGCCGGTCTTGTACAGGCGCTGGCCGGTGGCGGGGTCGGCCAGGAAACGCTCGGCGGTCAGCGCCTCACGGTTGAGGTAACCGCGCGCCACCCCGGCGCCGCCGACGTATAACTCACCGACCACCCCCAACGGCAGCGGCTCGCGACGCGCATCCAGCACGTACAGCTGCAAGTCGGGAATACGCACGCCAATCGGGCTGACGCCAACTAATTGCGCATCCGCCGCTTCAAGGGCGCGATAGGTCACATGCACGGTGGTTTCGGTGATGCCATACATGTTCACCAGTTGCGTCCCGGCGTTGATCGCCCGGGCGTACCACGGCTTGAGCATGCCCGGTTCCAGCGCTTCGCCGCCAAAGATCACCTGGCGCAAGGAGTGGGATTGCGGGTTCTGGCTCTGTGCCGCGATCAGTTGGCGGAAGGCGCTCGGCGTCTGGTTGAGGATGCTCACACCCGCTTCGCACAGCAGCGAATAGCATTCATCCGGCGAACGGCTGACCAGTTGCGGCACGATCAGCAACTGGCCGCCGTGCATCAGCGCGCCCCAGATTTCCCACACCGAGAAATCGAAGGCGAACGAGTGGAACAACGCCCATACATCGTTGGCGTTGAAGCCGAACCAATGCTCGGTGGCCGTGAACAGGCGAGCCACCTGGCGGTGTTCGATCATCACGCCCTTGGGCTGGCCGGTGGAGCCGGAGGTGTAGATCACGTAGGCCAAATGGGCCGGGCTGACCCTGACCCGTGGGTTGACGAGGGACTCACCGCGCAAGCCATTCAGGTCGATCTGTGGCAGGTCGCCGACCAAGTGACGCGTGTTGGCTTGCACCAGCACCGCCACCGGCGTGCTGTCGGCCAGGGTGTAGGCAATGCGCTCCAACGGATAGGCCGGGTCGATCGGCACATAGCCGGCGCCCGCCTTGAGGATGCCGAGCAAGCCAATGATCATCTCCGGACCGCGCTCCACGCAGATCGCCACGCGGTCATCCGGGCAGATGCCTTGGGCCAGCAGGCGATGGGCAACCTGGTTGGCGCGCTCGTTCAGCTGGCGGTAGGTGAGGCGCTGGTTGTCGAAGCGCAAGGCGATGGCTTCGGGCTGGGCGGCGGCGTGGGTTTCGACTTGCTGATGGATCAGGGCGGTGTCGGCGTAGTGCGCGGGGCTTTGATTGAGGCTGTGCAGCAGGGTATGGCGTTCGGTGTCGGGCAGGATGTTCAGGCCGCTGAGCGGCATGTCCGGTCGTTGCTCCAGAGCGTCGGCCAGGCTTGCCAGGGCGGTGTGCAGGTACGTGGCAACCCGTTCGGCACCGATGGACGCGTCGACCATCACGGTCAGCGTGAAATCCTCCCCCAGGTCATCGACGTTGACGGTCAGCGGGTAGTTGGTGCGCTCCTCGGCGCCCAGCACGCGGATGCCCTCGGCGACCTCGATCACATCGGCCATGTCCGTGGCGGCGCTGTGGCGGTAGTTGAGCATGGCGCTGAACAGCGGCGTCGGCGCCGCCACGCTACTGCAACGCTGGGCCAGCGCGAGGGACGCATGTTCGTGGTTGAGCAAGGTCGTGAGGCGTTCATGGGTGGCCTTGACCCCGGCACGCACGCCCTGTTCGCCCACATCCGCACGCAAGGGCAAGGTGTTGATGAACATGCCCAGGGCCCGTTCACCGCCCTCGCCCGCGCCCATGCGGCCGAGCATCACAGTGCCGAACACCACTGCGTCACGCCCGGAAACCACGCCCAACACGCGGGCCAGCGCCAGGTGCATCATGCTCGCCACGCTGACGCCAAGGGGGCGTGCCAGAGCGCGCAGGCGGCGGCTCAGTGTGCCGTCGACGGGGATGCGTGCCTCGTCGATGCCCACGCCGTCACCCTGTACGTCCTGCAAGCCGAAAGGCAGCGTCGGCTCATCAATGTCCGCCAGCATCTCGCGGAAGAACGCCTCGTGGGCCTGCTCGCTGACGCCATGGCGTACCTGGGCGATGTAGCTGCGAAACGGCACCGGCTCACCGGCCTGGGCGTGCTCGCCGGCCAGGTACAGCTGGATTTCATGGCGCACCACGTCCAGGGCGGTGTGATCGAGGATGGTGTGATGGAACAACAGGGTCGCGGCCACTCGCCCAGTGTGCGAATCCTCGGCAAACACCAAGCGCAGCAACGGCGCCTGGCCCAGGTCCATGCGATAACTACGCGGATCGAAATCAACCGCCTCGCAAGACAGGCGAGCCTTGCGCCACACCACCTGCAACGGCTCGTCGAGACGTTCCCAGACCATGGAGGTGCGCAGGATATCGTGACGATCAATCACCCATTGCAGCGCTTCGGCAAACGCCTCCAGACGCCCACGGCTGTCGAACTCGAACTGCGCGTGCAGCACGTACGGATCGCCCTGCTCCGCCGACAGATGGTGGTACAGCATGCCTTCCTGGAGCGGCGCCAGTGGGTAGATATCCTGCACGTTCGCCGCGCCGCCGGGGATGGCCGCGACAATCCGGTCGATGGCGGCCTGGTCGAGGCTGACCAGGGGCAGCATGTCCGGGGTGATGCGGTAGGCCGGGCTCAGCCAGTCGCCGCCATGCTCGGCCACCAGTTGGAGCAGCCGGGGCTTGTGGGCGATCAATTGATCCCACAGCGCATCGTCCAGTGCTTCGTCATCGCCCAGGATGATCAGGTCGCCTTCTTCCAGTTGCAGACGGATCGCATGGGTGGAAATCGCTGCCAATAATTCGCTGAACTGCATGGGGTAACCTGCCTGATAAGTCACGGTGGAGAAGAAAGTCCGTTTTCAGCTGCCGCTTGAATCGGGTGCTGTGCGCCCCGCATCCAAAACGCGGGCGCAGCCGGGGGCCTGGAGAGGCTTCCGGCAGGCTTGGAAAATTAAGGGATTTGGCAGGCGGGGGGTGACATGGGAAGCGGGGACAAGGGGGGATTGGGTTGGTTCAATCTCGATTGGGGAACACCGCCTTCCTATAATGAGCGGGCTTGTTGTGGTGGTGAACGAGCTTTCTGTGGTGAGCGGGCTTGCCCCGCGCTGGGGCGCGTAGCGGCCCCAATACAGCCACCGCGTTCTTTCAGGTAAAACGAGCCGGCCGGATTAGGGCCGCTGCGCGCCCCAGCGCGGGGCAAGCCCGCTCACCACAAATTAAATTCGGCCCAAAAAATCAGGTGGCTTTGAGCTTGAGGTGCCGCGCATACCAAGGCCGCTTCGGTACCCGCTTGAACAAGCCCTGCAACATTCCCTCGTCTTCGCCAAAAGTAATGCGCAGCGCCAGCTTCATGACCTCCGGGTCCATCTCCATCGACTTGCCCACCTGCAACCCCGGCGTGGTGCTGCAACCATGGGTATCCGGGCCCAGCCAGGGGTCGCCGACTTCCACCCAGCGACCCGGTGCGAACCAGGCCACGCCGTTGACTTGCAGGCGCTGGACTTCGCCCGGATTGAAGCGTTCATGGGCGCGGAACCAGTCTTCGATGCGGTCGTCGATCCAGCCGTGGAAATGCCAGAACACCGGGTTGACGTGGGAAGAAAACGGGTCGCCGAGGAAGTCGTTTTCCGCCGCATACCAGCGTGCAGCGAAGTCGGAAGGGTCACGGGCCATGGGCACGGGGGCGCCGTTGGAGGGATCACGCGGCACCGAGGCCCAGCGCATGTGCAGCCAGTCGTGCAGGCCAAGCTCCATCTCGGAGCCCAGTTGCCCCAGGGTGAGTTTGGCCAGGTAGCGCGGGTCGCGGTATTGGGACTCCCACACCTGGAAGTTGCTGTGATAGGTCTCGGCGGCCTTGATATCGCTGACCCACTGGGTGTAGTCGCTGTCATCCGGCGCCCACCAAGTGGGCGGCAGTGCGAAACCGTCGTGGTTGTCGAAATAGCGCAAAAAGCCGTGGCGATCACGCTCCAAGGCCGGTTGCGGCTCGGGGAATTGCGGCCATGAGGGGAGGTCTTGCATGGAGCGCGCGGTGCCGAGCATGTGGCGGTGCATGAAGAAGAAGTCGATACCCGAGCCGTTGCGGTCTTTGCGCTTGCCCCGTGCATCGCGCTCCAGGCCGCGCGGGCCGGGTTGCCAGCCTATGCCGCGCAAGGCCTCGCGCTTTTCCTCGGAGAGTTTGTGCCACTGGTCACGGGTGGCATGCCACAGCTGGTGGAACAGCCGGTGTTCGGGAGCAATCAGCCAGGCCAGCAAGGTCGGATTGAGGCCGATGCGTTGGCGGGCTTCTGGGAACCATTGTTTATGGGCGATGAAGCGATTATCGCGCTCGACCAAGGCCAGGGGGCGGTCCAGGTCGAGGATCTGCCCGCTGAGGGTGCTGCTGCCGGCGTTGGCAAAATCAGCCCAGACCTGGTCGAGGGTCATCTTGAATTCATAGGCGGGCGTACCGTCGGCCGAATCGCGGTCGATCAGCCGCCAGTAGAGCACGGCGCTCTCCCCCGTCAACAGGTCACCCAACACCCGGTAGCGCGGCTCGCCCTCGGCGCGCAGGTGGGCGGCGGTGTCCAGGTAACCGCGCAAACCGCGTCCACGGGGCGCAATGTCGAGCAGCAGTTGCAAATCTTGCAATGGCAGCCCTTTGAGGCCGGCGTCGCGGCCTTCCAGGCGCAGGTCCCACACCCCACGCAGGGTGTTCGCCAGGTGCTGGCCGGCGGTGTCGGCCAGGTCCACCGTGGCTTCGCCGGGGGTGATGGGGAATTCTTCTTCGCGCGTCAACTCGCGATGGGCATAGAAGGCGGCCGGCACCGCGGCGCCTGTCAGCGCCAGGCCTGCGATGAACCCACGTCGAGAGATGGTCATTGTCTACCTTAGGAAACGGCTTTATCAGAGCTAGAACGTTTGCCCGCCGGGGAAATTTACCGAGGCGCCCTCGCCGCCTAAATTTTGCCGCCGATCACTCGTTCTTCCCTGATAGCGAAGGCCTCAACTGACTGAGATGGCAATGACAAAACCACGTTCGAAAAAGGCGCTGTACATCGGCTTGCCACTGGCACTGGCCATCAGTGCCGGGGCCGGTTTCCTGGTCTGGGATCACTGGTTCAAGGGCAATGCCGGTTACCCGCTGGAGGTGATCAAGCAGGCCAATGAAATGCAGGACCGGCTGCTGTCGTTCGACAGCCATATCACCGTGCCCGTGGATTTCGGCACTGCCGGCAACGAAGCGGACAAGGACGGCGAAGGCCAGTTCGACCTGGTCAAGGCGGCACGTGGGCGTTTGTCCGGTGCAGCATTGACCATCTTCGGCTGGCCGGAAATCTGGAACGGCCCCAACGCCCCGCACAAACCCACCGACGGTTTTGTCGAAGCCGCGCGCAACGAGCAGGAAGTGCGCTACAAGATCATCAGCGGCATGGTGCGCGATTTCCCCAACCAGGTCGCCATCGCCTACACCCCGGATGACTTCCGACGCCTGCACGGCGAGGGCAAGTTCGCGATCTTCATCAGCATGCTCAACGCCTACCCGCTGGGCAACGACTTGAACCAGCTGGACCTGTGGGCGGCGCGTGGCATGCGCATGTTCGGCTTCAGCTACGTGGGCAACAATGCCTGGTCGGACTCGTCGCGGCCGCTGCCGTTTTTCAATGATTCCACTGACGCCCTTGATGGCCTGTCGGACATCGGCAAGCAAGCGGTGCACCGCCTTAACGACCTGGGGGTGATCATCGACGTGTCGCAAATGTCGACCAAGGCCCTGGAGCAAGTGGCGCAATTGAGCCGCACGCCGATGGTGGCGTCCCATTCGGCGCCACGCGCCTCCGTGGACATCCCGCGCAACCTGAGCGACAAAGAGCTGCAACTGATCAAAAACAGCGGCGGCGTGGTGCAGATCGTCGGCTTCTCCGCCTACCTGCGCCCGCTGAGCCAGCCGACCCAGGACAAGCTCAACACCCTTCGCGCCCGCTTCGACCTGCCACCCCTGCCCAACCTGGCCGTGGCGCTGATGCCGGGCGACGCAATCATTGCCGCCTGGCCCGAACACAAGTTCGGCGAATACGCCGGCGCGCTCTACGCCATCCTTGATGAAGAGCCCAAGGCCACCCTCAAGGACCTGGGGGACGCCATTGACTACACCGTGCGCAAGATCGGCATCGACCATGTCGGCCTGTCGTCGGACTTCAACGATGGCGGCGGCGTCCAGGGTTGGAACAACGTCGGCGAAATACGCAACGTCACGGCCGAACTGATCCAGCGCGGCTACTCCGAAGCCGATATCGCCAAGCTGTGGGGAGGCAACTTCCTGCGCGTATGGGACCAGGTCCAAAAATCCGCCAAGCCCTTGGCCAACCGTTAATCATCCAGAAGCCAGTCCATGACCGACCGCCGTACCTTTCTCAAGCAGGCCGGGGTATTTGCCGCCAGCCTGCCACTGGGCGCCGCCCTGCTCCCGCAAGCCATCGCCGCCAATGCACCAACAGATGACCCATGGACAGGGCTCAAGCAACTGTTCAACCAGGACCCGGCTTACCTGCACTTTTCCAACTTCCTGGTGGCTTCGCACCCCAAGCCGGTGCGCGAAGCCATTGAGCGTTACCGCGCACAGATCGACCGCAACCCCGGGCTGGCCATGGACTGGGACCTGCAGGAAACCTGGAAACGCGAAGGCCAGGTACGCGAGTGGGCCGGTCGCTACCTGAAGGCCACACCACCGCAAATCGCCCTGACCGGCAGTACTTCCGAAGGTTTGGCGATGATTTATGGCGGGATCAAGGTGCGGCCTGACCAGGAAATCCTCACCACCGTCCACGAACACTACGCCACCGAGTTCAGCCTGGATTTCCGGGTGCGCAAGGAGCAGACCCAGGTCCGCAAGATTCGCCTGTTCGACAACGCCAACCGGGTGTCCGCCGACGAAGTACTGGGCAACATCCAGCGCAATATCCGCCCCAACACCCGCGTACTCGGCATGACCTGGGTGCAGTCCGGCAGCGGCGTGAAGCTGCCTATCGGCGAGATCGGCAAGCTGGTGGAGGAACACAACCGCAACCGTGACGACAAGGACCGCATCCTCTATGTGGTGGACGGCGTGCACGGATTCGGCGTGGAAAACCTCGACTTCCCGGACATGCACTGCGACTTTTTCATCGCCGGCACCCACAAGTGGATGTTCGGCCCACGCGGCACGGGCCTTGTCTGCGCCCGCGACCCGCAGAACAACGACGTGACCCCGATGGTGCCGACCTTCTCCGAAGACAAGGACTTCGCCACCAGCATGACGCCAGGCGGCTACCACGCCTTCGAGCATCGCTGGGCGGCGGACGAGGCCTTCAAGCTGCACCTGCAACTGGGCAAGGCCCAGGTTCAGGCGCGGATTCACGCACTCAATACCGAACTGAAAGAGCAATTGCTGACCCACCCAAAAATCGAACTGGTCACCCCGCGCAGCCCAGAACTGTCGGCCGGTTTTACCTTCTTCCGCGTCAAGGGCCAGGACAGTGATGCCGTGGCGGCCTACATGATGAAAAACCGCGTGGTGATCGACGCGGTGGACCGCGATGTCGGCCCGGTGATCCGCACCGCCCCCGGCCTGCTCAATTCCTCCGCCGAGATCCAGCGCTTCATGACCCTGCTGAACCAGCGGGCGTGATGCACACCTTTTCCCCTTTGAATGAGAGGCCCACATGAACAAACCCCTCACAGCCCTGGCGCTCACCGCCCTGTGCGCTGCCTTGCTGCCCAACCTGGCCCAGGCCGCCGCGCCGCAACCTGGCAAGGTGTTCAAGGACTGCAAGGACTGCCCGGAAATGGTGGTGCTGCCCGCTGGCACCTTCACCATGGGCACGCCCGAGGATGAAGTCGGCCGCGAGCCGGATGAAGGCCCGATGCATGAAGTGACCTTCGCCAAGCCGTTTGCCATGAGCCGTTTTCATATCACCGCTGGCGAATGGGACAGCTACGTGCGCCAGACCGGCGTGAAGATCGCCGATGGCGACACCCGCCCCGGCCGCGAATGTATCGCCAGCAAGCCACGCTATCCCCAAGGCCCGCGCCAGCCGGCGGTGTGTATGGACATGGATGACATCAAACGCTATGTGGCCTGGCTGTCGAAAAAGACCGGCCAGCATTACCACATGGTCAGCGAGTCCCAGCGCGAATACGCCGCACGCGCAGGCTCTACCGGGCCGTTCCCCTTCCCGTTCGATGAAGGCAAGGACTACAGCATCGCCAAGCATGCCAACACGTACGGGCCAGCCGATGGCTACAGCTACTCGTCACCGGTCGGCAGCTACCCGCCGAATGCGTTTGGCATGTACGACATGCATGGCAACGTTTACGAACGAGTGGCCGACTGCGAACACCCCAACTACATCGGCGCGCCTACCGATGGCAGCGCGTGGATGGAGCCTAACTGCGAGGGTTACATGATTCGGGGTAATGACTGGGGTGAAGCGCCGGTGTTTTCGCGCTCGGGTAACCGCAACACGATCTACCCGCAGACGCGCGGGGATTGGATTGGGTTTCGGGTAGTGCGCGACCTGTAACACGGACACCCTCCAATGTGGGAGCTGGCTTGCCTGCGATGGCGGCAGGTCAGCTAACATCAATTTGTCTGCCCCACCGCTATCGCAGGCAAGCTAGCTCCCACATTTGGACCGCAAGCCTCAGGAAGATTTGGGGGTCAGCCCTTTTGGGCCAACAACGCCAACCCCTCATGCAACGCCGGGAACAGGCTGTTATTGAAGTTGTTCCAGCGCAACTCAAGGATGGTGTCTTGTGGCGTGATCTCGGTCTTGAGCACGTCGTGGAACACTTCACCCGAATCAATGCCGTTGTCGACGTAGTGGAACGAGGCACCGGTGAGGTACAGCGGCTCCGATGGCGTGGTGGCCTTGGTCGCCCAATCCGTGATCGTCAAACCACGCGCACCGTACAAGGCGTTCCAGGTGGCATAGGCACCGCGGCGCTCGTACGGCGATTCAATGCGGGTAATGCCCGGATGGATGTTCATGATACGACGGGCAAATGGCGCACCGGGACGCACCAGTTCATCCAGGATCACCAGCAAACCGTCCAGCACCACGATATCGGCCTTCAACTCCACCAGCGTGTCGTGCAGGCGGCGCTCGAAGTCCTGCTTGCCGGCGATGTGTTCCGCACTGCCCCGTGGCAGGCGTCGATAGGTCGACGGCACGCTCAGCAGCAAGTCATTGACCAGGCGCCCCTGCACGCGCAGGTCGGCCGGATACAACCATTGACGGCCCGGCTGGTAGGCGAAGCCGTAGTCGCTGACCAATTGCTGGTCCCGTGGGTTCTGCTCGTCGTCGTCATACACCACGCCCACCAGGTTATAGGCCTCGCCCAGCGGCGTGTCGTTCAGTGCGCCCGCCAGGGATTCCAGCACCGACATCATGTAGCGCTCATGGTCCTTGTAGGCCACCGGCTGCCCGGCCTTGTCGGCCGCGGCATTGCGCAGGGACCACACGTACACCAGATTCTTTTTCGTCATTGTTTCGCTCTCGCTGGATAGATCAGGCACGCGCCAATACGCGTGCGCCTACACCACAAGAACGAACCAGCCACCGTGCAATTTATCCACGACCGCCACCATCGGGCACACCGAGCTAAATAGTCGCGCCAATCCTTCGTTTGTCATGGGTAAGGGTCTGTGTGCCCAGCCCCCTCTTTTTCACTTTCCGGGAAGTATTTATGACCGACCCCAAGCGCGGCGCCTTCAGCGGTTTGCTCGCATTGCTCAGGCCCTTTCGCACCATCGTGACGGTCTCCGTCGCCCTGGGCATGGCCGGCGGCCTGGCCATCACGTTGCTGCTGGCCACCATCAACAATGCCCTGCACTCCTCCACCGGAATGACGCAGGGAGTGATTCTGACGTTTGCGGCGCTGTGCCTGCTGGCACTGACCAGTTCGATCGTCTCGGATATCGGCACCAACTACGTCGGCCAGCGGATTATCGCCGCCCTGCGCAAGGACCTGGGCGAAAAGGTGCTATCGGCGCCTATTGAACAGATCGAGCAGTATCGCTCCCACCGCCTGATTCCGGTGCTGACCCATGACGTCGACACCATCAGCGATTTCTCCTTCGCGTTCACCCCACTGGCCATCGCGACCACCGTCACCCTCGGCTGCCTGGGCTACCTGGCGTACCTTTCGGTACCGATGTTCCTGATGATGATCGTTGCCATCGTCATTGGCAGCAGCGTGCAATTTATCGCAGGCCACAAGGGCATCCGCGGCTTCGACGAGGCCCGCGACCAGGAGGACGAGCTGCAACGCTATTACTCTGCGATCGCCTCGGGCGCCAAGGAGCTGCGTATTCACCGGCCACGCCGCTACCGCATGAACACGCACCGCATCCAGAAAACCGCCGACCGCATCAGCGACATCCAGGTGCGCTCGGTGAACATCTATATCGTCGCCAAGACGTTCGGCTCGATGCTGTTCTTCGTGGTCATCGGCCTGGCCCTGGCGATGCAGGCCTACAACCCCAACCCGGACCCGGCGGTGATCACAGGCTTTGTGCTGGTGCTGCTGTACATGAAAGGCCCGCTGGAGCATGTGGTGGGTTACTTGCCGATCATTGGCAAGGCACGCATTGCCTTTGCGCGCATCACCGAGCTTTCTGACCGTTTCTCGTCGCCTGAACCCCATCTGCTGATGGATGGCAGCGAAGCCCCCACGCCGGTAGTCAACAGCCTGGAATTGCGCGGCGTGAGCTACAGCCCGCCGCCGGTGGAAGGCAGCCAGCCGTTCCATCTGGGGCCGATCAACCTGAGCATCAAGCAGGGCGATATCGTGTTTATCGTGGGCGAGAATGGCTGTGGCAAAACCACGCTGATCAAGCTGCTGCTTGGCCTGTATCAACCGCAGGCCGGGGAAATCCGCCTCAACGGCGAAACCGTGACCGACCCCGCGCGCGATGACTATCGCCAGCTGTTCACCACCGTATTCGCCGATTACTACCTGTTCGATGACCTGGTCCAAGGCAGCGCCACGCAGTCCCTGGACAGTGCCGCCAAGTACCTGGAGCGCCTGGAAATCGCGCACAAGGTCAGCGTCAAGGACGGCGTATTCAGCACCACCGACCTGTCCACCGGCCAGCGCAAGCGCCTGGCCCTGGTCAACGCCTGGTTGGAAGAACGCCCGGTGCTGGTGTTCGACGAATGGGCGGCCGACCAGGACCCAGCCTTCCGTCGCGTCTTCTACACCGAGTTACTGCCGGACCTCAAGCGCCTGGGCAAGACCATCATCGTGATCAGCCATGACGACCGCTATTTCGACATCGCTGACCAGTTGGTGCGCCTGCGCGCCGGCCAGGTGGTGCACGAAATGGAACCGGCGTGAATTTCTTTTCCGGTTTCTGCAGGTAGGAACGTCTCACTAGTGGTAATGAGAATTGACCTCAATAAACACCTATAAACTGCCAACCTAAAACATAGAAGAGAACTCATCCATGTCAGTAAGACTCGGTCTCAGCCCTCTGAGCAAAGCGCTATCCATGCGAAGGGCCCTGAACTTCAACCTCAAGCCTTGTGCCCTCGCCCTTGCGGTGTCCTTGCCCATGGCTGGTTATGTACAGGCCCAAGAGATCGAGATCGATATTCCTGCACAACCGTTGGGGACGGCGTTGCAGGCGTTTGGTCGCCAGACCAATCTGCAGGTGCTGTACAGCCCGACGGATGTGCAGGGTAAAACCAGTGTTGCAGTGAAAGGCAAGCTTGAGCCGACCAAAGCTATCGCCAGCCTGCTAAAGGGCACAGGCGTCAACTATGGTCTGCAAGGCAATGCTGTGACCATTAGCGCCAGCGGCGGATCCGCCCTGGAACTGGGTACCACCCAGGTCATGGCCAACCAGTTGGGTACGGTCACCGAGGGCACGGGCTCCTATACCCCCGGCACCATCGCTACCGCTACACGCATGGTTCTGACACCCCGCCAGACACCGCAATCAATCTCGGTGGTCACACGCCAGGCCATGGATGACTTCGGCCTGACGGGTATCGACAGTGTCATGCGCCACACGCCGGGCATTACCGTGTCGACGTATGACAGCGAGCGTACCAACTACTATTCACGCGGATTTGCCATCCAGAACTTCCAGTACGATGGCATTCCAATGACGCGCAACGCGCCCTACTCTGCCGGCCAGACCCTGACCGACATGGCGATCTACGACCGCGTCGAGGTACTCAAGGGCGCCACCGGGCTGCTGACCGGCGCCGGCGGCCCGGGCGGGACCATCAACCTGGTGCGTAAAAAACCGACTTCGGTGTTCCAGGGCCACATCGAACTGGGTGCGGGCTCCTGGGATAAATATCGCTCGGAAGTCGATGTCAGCGGTCCGCTGACGGAAACCGGCAACGTCCGCGGCCGGGCCGTTGCCGCTTACCAGAAAGAACACTCGTTCATGGATCACTATGAACGCAAGACCAGTGTGTTCTACGGCATTCTCGAGTTCGACCTGGACGAGGACACTCTGCTGACCGTCGGCGCCGACTATCAGGACAACGATCCGAAAGGCTCCGGCTGGTCCGGCAGCCGCCCCATCTATGACCGGGCCGGTAACACGATCAGCCTGCCGCGCTCGTTCAACAACGGCGCCAAGTGGAGCAAATGGGAGCAGTACTCGCGCACCGCGTTCGCCACCCTCGAGCACACCTTCGACAACGGCTGGGTCGCCAAAGGCCAATACAACCACCAGATCAACGGCTATAACGCCCCGCTGGGCTCCCTCACCCGGCCAGATCCCGTGACGGGGCTGTCCTCGATCTACGGCAACAAGTTCACCGGTGAAACCGTCAGCGACAGCGGCGATGTATACCTGACCGGTCCCTTCAGCCTTTTCGGTCGCGAGCATGAACTGGTGGTCGGCTCATCGATCTCTTCTTCGCACTGGGTGGGCAAGGACTACTACAGCCCGACCTACATCAACAACGTTCACGATTTCTACAACTGGAATGGCGACAGCATCGAACCGGATTGGGGCAAAGTGGGTTTCAAGAACGACGAAACCACACGCCAGACCGGCAACTACATGACCGCGCGCTTCAGCCTGATGGACGATCTGCACCTGTTGTTGGGTACGCGGGTCGCCAATTACCAGGTGACCGGCACCAGCGACACCAAGGACACCGGCAAAGTCATCCCGTATGCCGGGTTGGTCTATGACCTCAACGACAACTACTCCTTGTACGCCAGCTACACCGACATCTATCTGCCCCAAACGGCTTACCGCGATACCAGCAACAAAATGCTCGAACCGGATGAAGGCACCAACTACGAGATCGGCCTCAAGGGTGAGTTCTACGACGGTCGCCTGAATGCCAGCCTGGCTTACTTTGAAATCAAGGAGGAAAACCGCGCTGAAGCCGACTTGAACTACAGCGGCATATCGCTGATCGACAACCCTTATAAAGGTATCAAAGCCAAGACCAAGGGCTTCGAAGCGGAAATCTCCGGCGAACTGGCCCCCGGCTGGCAGCTGCAAGCTGGCTACACCCATAAAGTCATTCGTGACCAAAGCGGCGAAAAGGTCTCCACTTGGGAGCCGGAAGACCAAGTCAATCTCTACACCACCTACAAACTCAAGGGTCCTCTGGATAAGCTGACCCTGGGCGGTGGTGTACGCTGGCAGGGGGAAGGTTGGCAGGTGCTGACCAACCCCACCACAGACCGCAAGGAAAAATTTGCGCAAGACCCCTACTGGCTGGTGGACGTGATGGCCCGCTACCAGGTGACCGAGAGCGTCTCTGCCACAGTCAACGTCAACAACGTGTTCGACAAGAAGTACTACACCAACATCGGGTTCTACAACTCGGCGTACTACGGTGACCCACGCAATGTGATGCTGACGACGCGCTGGAGCTTCTAAGCTCGGGTAACAACAATAGCCCCTGGCCACTTGAGTGGTCAGGGGCTTTTTTATGGGCGCGTGCCCATCGCGTACAAATGATTATGCATACCCGCAGGCATCACCCATAAAAAAGCCCCCGGCCACTGACGCGACCGGGGGCTTTTCGTCCTCCGTTTATCTGCCCATCACATCCACGAAACTACTGACAAATTCGGCATTGTCCACGATCCGCTCATGGGTAGTGTCGATCACGACCGATCGCTCGATTGCCATTTGCCCCAGCACTGCCCGCAGGCTCGACTCGATCAGCTCACGGTGTTGCCCACCCTTGCTCTGCGCCGCCCACCAGCACAGTACCGGTGCAGTGATCGCCGAGTATCGGGCCTCTTGCAGCCGCTGATCCAGTTCGCGCTTGACGTCCCAGGACACCTGCGCCTCGGAACCTTCCAGCAGTTCGCGCTTTAGCGTCAGGTAGGCCTCACCCAAGGTGTGCTCAGCCCAGGCATCCAGTCGTGCCCATTGCCGCACTTGATCTTGCTCGCACGCTTGGGCCTCCTGCCAGGCTGTTTGGATCTGCAGGGCCTGGGCCGGGAACATCACGCCGAGCAACTCAGCCCGCTGCTCACCGTCGGACAAGTGTCGATCATCGGCGTTATCGTCTTCCTTCCAGAATGCAGTCACGTCATGCGGCGGCGGCGTGTCGACCAGGCCGACGCACTCTACCTCCCTCCCCGCCTGCTCCAGGCGATAGGCCACGTCCAGTGCCAAGTTGCCCCCAAGCGACCAACCGGCCAGGCGGAACGCACCTTGCGGATGAGCGACCAACAATTGCTCGGTGTAGTCCTCGACCATAGTGGCCCAGGCAGGCACCGTCCCACCCTCTTCTGTCAGCGCCCGACAGACAACGCCCAGCACTGGACGCTGCTCCTTGAGCGCCAGGGCGACGGCCTTGTAGCAATGCACCGAGCCATAGCTGGGATGGAACAGGAACAACGGCGTCCCCGATTCCACGCTGTTGAGCGGCACAATCAGCGAACGGCGTGCGCTGCCCAGCAGGCAATCGACTTGCCCTTGCACCGTAGGGTTGAGCATCAACTGGGTCACCGACAAGTTGGTGCCGCAGGCGTTTTTGATGCGTTCCTTAAGCATCAATATCAACAAAGAGTGCCCACCCAGTTCGAAGAAATTATCGCGCAGGCCGACTTGTTCGACACCCAACACATCCCTCCAGATCGCTGCCAGCTGTTTCTCCAACGGGCTTTGCGGTGCCAGGTAAGCCTGGGCGTGCTGGGCTGCATCAGACGTTGGCAAGGCCTTGCGGTCAAGCTTGCCGTTAGGGCTCAGCGGCATCTGCTCCAAGAGCATCCACTGCGCCGGAACCATGTAGTCCGGCAGCTGTTGAGCCAGGTGGGCGCCCAGCACATCGCGCCAATCGTCACCCGCGTTTTGCAGCACCAGGTAGCCCACCAGGGACTTGCCGTCCACCGCCAGCACGGCAGCCTCACGCACCCACTCGTGTTCCAGCAGGCGTGCTTCGATTTCGCCCAACTCGATGCGCAGGCCGCGCAACTTGACCTGATGGTCGATACGCCCGGCGTACTCGATCACGCCGTCGTCGCGGTAACGCGCCAGGTCGCCGGTGCGGTACAAGCGTTCGCCGCTTACGAATGGATGCGCAATAAAGCGTTCGGCTGTGAGTGCCGGGCGGCGATGGTAACCACGGGCCAGGCCGATGCCACCCAGGTACAACTCGCCCAGTACACCCACCGGTACCGGCTCGAAGTTGCTGTCGAGGATGTAGCAGCCCAGGTTGGCAATCGGCTTACCGATAGGCACCGCATCGCAGCCCTCCTCTACGCAAGTCCAGTGGGTCACGTCGATAGCGGCTTCAGTCGGCCCGTACAGGTTGTAAAGACTGGCGTGCGGCAACTTGGCGAACACTTGTTGCTGAGCGTCCACCGGCAACGCTTCACCACTGCAGACAATGCGCTGCAGGCTGGCGCAGGTCGACACCTTCGAGTCCTGCAGGAACGCCTGCAGCATCGATGGCACAAAATGCAGCGTGGTGATCTGCTCTTGATTGATCAGGTCGATCAACTTGGCCGGATCACGGTGATCCCCAGGCGCTGCAACCACCAGGCGCGAGCCGGTCATCAGCGGCCAGAAGAACTCCCACACCGATACGTCGAAGCTGAACGGGGTCTTTTGCAGTACGCTGTCGCCGGCGTCCAGGCTGTAGGCTTCTTGCATCCAGTGGAGCCTGTTAGCCAGGGCCGAATGTCGATTGCCGGCGCCTTTGGGCTGGCCGGTGGAACCGGAGGTGTAGATCACATAGGCAAGGTTCTCGCCGTCCAGGATGATGCCCGGGTTGGCGTCGCTATAGCCTTCGAACCCTGTTTCGCCCAGCACCAGGCTGCTCATACCCTCCGGGATCGGCAACTGCTCCAGCAGATGCGCCTGGGTCAACAACAGCTTCACGCCGCTGTCATCGAGCATATAGGCCAAGCGTTCACGCGGGTATTCCGGGTCCAGCGGTACATAGGCACCACCGGCCTTGAGCACTGCCAGCAGGCCCACCACCATTTCGATGGATCGCTCTACGGCCAGGCCCACCAGCACGTCCGGCCCTACGCCGGCGGCGATCAATCGATGAGCCAGGCGGTTGGCGCGACGGTTCAGCTCGGCATAGCTCAGGCGCTGCGCACCGAACACCAGGGCCGGTGCGTCTGGCGCCAGGGCCACCTGGTCTTCGATCATCTGGTGCACGCCACGCTGCAACGGATAATCCCGCGCCGTTGCGTTCCAGTCCTCGACGATCAACTGGCGCTGAGCCGCGGGCAACGACGGCAGGTCCGCCAGGCGCTCCACCTGCGGCAGCATCAACGCCAGCAGCAACTGCTGGAAATGCGCCGACAGGTTAACGACGTCCTGCGTGTCGAACGCAGCGTGATCGTAGTTGAACTCCATCGCCAGGCGATCACCCATGGCCAGCAGCACGGTCAGCGGATAGTGGGTCTGTTCCAGGCTGTCCATCGTGCCGAAACGCAGGCCCGCCGGGGATCCCTGCTCTAAAGCCTCGGACACCGGGTAGTTCTCGAATACCAGGATGCTGTCGAACAACGCCTCGCCGCCCAGCCCTGCCCAGCGCTGGATCTCGAACAGCGGCGTGTGCTCCTGTTCACGCAGGCGCAGGTTTTGTGCCTGCACCTGCTGCAACCAATCATCCACGCTCAGCTGTGGGCTCGGCGTGGCCACCACTGGCAGCGTGTTGATGAACAACCCCACCTGCTGTTCGATACCCGGCAATTCGGCCGGGCGTCCCGCCACCGTGGCACCAAAGGCGACGGTGTCCAGGCCGGTATGACGCTGCAACAGCAACAGCCAGGCGCTTTGCACCAGGGTATTGAGCGTCACCTTGTGGCGCTGGGCAAACGCTTTGAGCTGGTCGGTGGCCGTCTGCTCCAGGGTCAGCCGGTGAATGCCATTGACCTCGGACACGTCCTGTTCGCGGGTGAGCCCACGGGACAGTCGCGTTGGCGTCTGCAAACCCGCGAGCTGGGCTTTCCAGAAGGTCTCGCTGGTGAGCGGATCCTGTGCCTGCAACCAGCCGATGTAATCACGATAGCGTCCGTTCGGCGCGCGTAGCGATTCGCCGGCGTATTGTTGCAGCACCTCGCCAAACAGCTGCGAAGCACTCCAGCCATCCATCAGAATGTGGTGGTTGGTGTAAATCAGGTGATGGCTGTCGATGCTGGTACGCACCACGACCAGGCTCAGCAAAGGCGCCTGCTCAAGCACGAAGCCATCTGCACGAAGGGTTTGCGCCAAAGCATCGAGCGCTTCACCGAGGTCTTCACGCTGCTGCCAATCGTGCTCGACCAAAGGCACCTGGGCCGTCTTGTAAACCACCTGCAACGGCTGCTCCAGTTCGGTCTGCCAGAGGAACCCGGTGCGCAGGATGTCGTGGTGCTCCAGGGCGACCTGCCAGGCCGCCTGGAAGCGCGCCACATCCAGCCCTTGCACGTCAACGCGCATCTGGTTGATGTAGTCGCCCGAGCCCTGGCCGAACAAGGATTGGAACAGCATGCCCTGCTGCATCGGCGACAGCGGGTAAATATCGTCGACCTGGCTCAACGGCAACGCCAGGCCATCCAACTGAACCTGGCTCAAGCGGGCCAGTGGGAAGTCTGACGGGGTGGCGCCGGTATGTTCAGGCTGGCAGCAATGCTCGATCAGCGCCTTGAGTTCTTGCGCGTAATCATCGGCCAACTGCTGGATGCTCGACGAATCGAACATCTGCTGGCTGAAGCTCCAGTTCAGGTTCAGCTCACCGCCATACACCTGGCCGTTGATTTCCAGCCAGTTGCCCAGCGATGCATCCGGGCTCTGGTCGCTGCCGGCAGCATCACCAGAAGGCGCAAACAAGCCCTGCTGTTCATTGCCATCAAAACTGGTATCGAACTGGCCCAGGTAGTTGAAGGTGATGCGCGGTTGCGGCAGGCGTGCCAATGCGTCACGCACATCGAGCTGGCCCAGGTAACGCAGGGCACCAAAACCGATGCCCTTGTCGGGAATCGCGCGCAGCTGCTCCTTGATGCCCTTCAATGAATCCGCCAGGGTCGAAGCCGGGGTGAGTTTTACCGGGTAGAGGCTGGTGAACCAACCGACCGTACGTGTCAGGTCGATGTCCTCGAACAGGTCTTCGCGGCCATGCCCTTCCAAGCGGATCAGGGTCGAATCGTGGCCGGTCCAGCGCCCGATCACCCGCGCCAGCGCCGTCAGTAACAGGTCGTTGATTTGAGTGCGATAGGCTGCCGGGGCGTCCTGCAGCAGGCGACGGGTATGGCTAGCGTCCAGGTGCGTGGTTGCGCTGCCGGCATGGCGGTTGCTCAGGCTCGCTCCTGGCTTGGCGCTTGGCAGGTCGGCCTCGGCGCCGTTCAATTGTGCTTGCCACCACGCCAGTTCCTGGGTCAGTGCCTCGCCTTGGGCGTATTGCTGGAGACGTTGCGCCCAATCGCGGGTGGAACTGGTCTTGGCAGGCAATGCCACTGGGGTGCCTGCGGCGAGTTGGCGGTAGGCCGTTTGCAGATCCTCCAGGAGAATCCGCCACGACACGCCGTCTACTACCAAGTGATGGATGACCAGCAGCAAGCGCTGCGAACCATCGTCCAATTGAACCAGCACGGCGCGCATCAGCGGGCCCTGGTCGAGATCAAGGCTGCGTTGCGCCTCCTCGCCCAAGGCCGCAAGCTCTTCAATGTCGTGCAGCGCGCTTTGCCACAACACGGTATCGGCCTGATGGTGCTCGGCCGTACGGTACAGGCCCTGCCAGCCCTGCGCGCCTTCGACAAACCGCGAGCGCAACGCATCGTGGTGCACCAGCAACGCTTGCAAGGCCTGGGTCAATGTCGCGGCATCGAGGTGTTCGTGGGGCTGCAGCACCACCGACTGGTTCCAGTGGTGACGTTCGGCAATCTCATCGGCGAAGAAGGCTTGCTGGATCGGCAACAGCAACGTCTCGCCGCTCAAGGCGGCTTGGTTGATGGTCAAGCCTTCGACACCCTGGCGCGCGACGCCGGCCAGGCTTTGTACGGTCTGGTGCTGGAACAGGTCCTTGGGCGTGAACCGGATGCCCGCTTGCCGCGCACGGCTGACCACCTGGATCGAGATGATCGAATCGCCGCCCAGCTCGAAGAAGTTGTCGTTCAAGCCCACCTGCGGCAAGCGCAGCACGTCGGCCCAGATGGCGGCGAGCTGTTGTTCCAGCTCGCTTTGCGGCGCCACGTAGGCTTGTTGCAACAGGCTTGCGTCCGGTTGCGGCAAGCCTTTGCGGTCGAGCTTGCCATTGGGCGTCAGCGGCATTTGCGCCAGGAACATGAAGTACGTCGGCACCATGTAGTCGGGCAGACGGGTTTTCAAGGCGCGGCGCAGGGTTTCGCGGAACTCGGTTTCGTTGGCAGGGCCAGCATTGGCCGGCACCACGTAGGCCACCAGTTGTTTGCCGGTCGGACCTTCCTGGGCGACCACCACGGTTTCGCCGACGTTGTCCTGTTCGCGCAGGCGCGCTTCAATCTCGCCCAGTTCGATGCGGAAACCACGGATTTTCACCTGATGGTCGACACGCCCAAGGTAATCCACCACCCCGTCCGGACGGCCACGGGTCAGGTCGCCGCTGCGATACACACGGCTGCCCGGCTTGCCGAATGGGTCCGGTACAAAACGCTCGGCAGTCAGTGCCGGACGCTCCAGGTAACCACGGGCAACGCCCTCGCCGCCCAGGTACAACTCGCCGGCCACGCCGACAGGTTGCAGATTGAGTTGCGAGTCGAGTACGTAGCCGCTGCGGTTGCCCAACAGGGTGCCGATTGGGGCATAAACCGCGCCGCACGGATCGCCCCGGCGGGCTTTCCACAGCAACGGCGTGACCACGGTTTCGGTCGGGCCGTAGCCGTTGAACAGGTAGGTCGGTTTGAGCGCGCGCCATGCCAGGTCGTAGCTGGCCTGGGCGACCGCGTCACCGCCAAAGCAGTACACACGCACCTTCGGTGGGTTGCCGTCACGCTCGGCATGCTCGGCCAACTGTTGCAGGTAAACCGGCGGGAACACGGCCATGGTCACGTTGTGACGGTGCATCTGTTCGTAGGTGTACTCCGGCAGCCACAGGCTGTCGTCACGGATCAACACGCTGGCGCCGTTGATCAACGGGTGCATCCAGCCTTCGTGGGAGCCGTCGAAGGCGAACGACATGAAGTGCAGTTCGCAGTCAGACGGGCTGGTTTCATAACGCTCGCCAGTGGCGATGATATGCGCCACCAACGGGCCGTGGGACACCGCCACGCCCTTAGGCATGCCGGTGGAACCCGAGGTATAGATCACGTAAGCCAGGTTATCGCCGTCCAGCTTCACATTGGGGGCAGTATCGCTGTAGCCAGCCCATTCTTCAGTGCGGTCAATCGCCAGGCTGTCCAGGCCGTCGGCCACCGGCAGGTGCTGCTGCACCGCCGTGTGAGTCAACAGCAACTTCGCACGGCTGTCCTGCATCATGTACAGCAGACGGTCACGCGGGTATTCCACGTCCAACGGCACATACACGCCACCGGCTTTTATCACCGCCAGGAACGCCACCATGATTTCGGCACTGCGCGGCATGGCGATGGCCACGCGCACTTCCGGGCCGACACCACGGGCGATCAGCGCATGGGCCAGGCGGTTGGCCTGGCGGTCCAGCTCGCCGTAGGTGAGTGTCTGTGCATCGAACTTCACCGCCACGGCCTGCGGGTTTTCCCGGGCACGATCAGCGAACAGTTCATGCACCAACCGCTCAGCAGAGAAGCCCGAACCGCTGCGGTCCCACAGTTGCAAGATCTGCTGGCGCTCGGACGGATCGAGCAGGTTCAACTGGCCGATGCTCTGCTGCGGATCGGCAACCATGCCCTGCAGCAGGTTCAGCCAGTGCCGGGCCATGCGCTCGATGGTCGACGCATTGAACAGGTCGGTGGCGTAACCCAGGGTGGCCCAGATGTTCTCGGCGCCCTCATGCACATCCAGGTCCAGGTCGAAGTGGGCGGTCTGGCTTTCCCACTCCAACCCTTCCACCCGCAGCGTGGACAGTTGATGGGCCGTGCCGCCCAGCCGCGCTTCGGTCTGATGGTTGAACATCACTTGGAACAGCGGGTTGAGGCTCAAGCTGCGCTCGGGTTGCAGCGCTTCCACCAGTTGCTCGAATGGCAGGTCCTGATGGTCCTGGGCTTCCAACGCGCGTTGGCGGGCCTGCTGCAACAGTTGCAACACCGAGGTCTGCTCGTCGATATCGGCCTTGAGCACCTGGGTGTTGACGAAAAAGCCCAGCAACCGCTCGGTCTCGACACGGTTGCGGTTGGCAATCGGCACGCCCACGCGCACATCTTCCTGGCCGCTGTAGCGGTGCATCAGCGCCTGGAACGAGGCCAGCAACAGCATGAACATCGTCACGCCTTCACGCTGTGCCAGGCCCTTGAGGTCTGCGACCAAGGCGGACGGCAGCTCGACAAACAGGCGCGCACCGCGATGGCTTTGCTCAGCCGGGCGCTGGTGGTCAAACGGCAGCTCGAGCACCGGTTGCTCACCGCCGAGCAACGTTTGCCAGTAGGCGAGTTGCCGTGCTTTTTCTCCGGCGTCCATCCACTCGCGCTGCCAACGGGCATAATCGGCGTATTGGATCGGCAGGGCCGGCAGTTGCACGGCCTGGCCCTGGCTGTAGGCGCTGTACAACTGCACCAGCTCATCGACCATGATCTGCATCGACCAACCGTCAGAGACGATATGGTGTTGCACCAGTACCAGCACGTGTTCGTCTTCACTCAGGCACAGCAGCGTGGCGCGTAGCAACGGGCCCTCTTGCAGGTTGAACGGCCGGGCGATCTCGGCCTCGACCTGCGCCTTGACCTGCGCTTCATCGCTGCGCACCGACGCAATCTCGATGCGCGCTTCTGGCAGGATCACCTGCACCGTTTGCTCATCACCCTGATGCAAATGCGTGCGCAGGCTTTCATGGCGCGCCACCAGGGTATCGAAGCTGCGTTGCAGGGCATCCAGGTCCAATTGCCCCTTGAGGCGCAAGGCGCTGGGCACGTGGTACGCGGTGCTTTCGGGGTCCAGCAGCCAGAGGAACCACTGACGCTCCTGGGCGTAGGACAACACCAACGGCAGATCGCGATTCGCCGGCACCAACGCAGGCGCGGCCGAACCACCGCGCTTGCCCTCGGTGTGCAGCGCGGCCACAAAGCCCTCCAGGCGCGGCTGCTCGAACAGCACGCGCAACGGCAACTCGATCCCCAGGTTATGCCGCAGGCGCGAGGCCACTTGCATGGCCAACAACGAATGGCCACCGCGTTCGAAGAAATGGTCCGTCAGGCCAATGCGCTCGGCGCCGAGAATCTCGGCCCAGATCGCTGCCACCTGCTGCTCCAGCGCGCTGACGGGCGCCACCCAGTGGTGGGTGACCTGGCTTGCGTCAGGACGCGGCAAGGCGTGGCGGTCCAGCTTGCCGTTGGGGCTCAACGGCAAGCGCTCCAGGAACATGAAATGCGCCGGTACCATGTAGTCCGGCAACTCATCGCGCAGGACAGAACGAATCTGCTCGCGCAACTCTGCGTGCTCGGACGCCGGCAGAGGGGTGACCAGGTAGGCGATCAACTGCTGGTCGGCCGCAATCACCAAGGCTTCGCGCACACTGTCTTGCGCCAGCAAGCGGGATTCGATTTCACCCAGCTCGATACGGAAACCACGCACTTTGACTTGATGGTCGATACGCCCGAAGTATTCGATCACGCCGTCGGCACGGTAGCGGGCCAGGTCGCCGGTACGGTAGAGCCGCCCGCCGCCGATAGGGTCAAAGGGATCGGGAATAAAACGTTCGGCGGTCAGCCCGGCCCGGTTGAAGTAACCGCGCGCCAGCAGTGGCCCGCCAATCACCAGCTCGCCGGCCACGCCCACAGGCACCGGATTCAGGCTGGCATCCAGCAGGTAAATGGCGCGGCCGTCCAACACACGACCGATCGGCATCATCTGCGTGACGGCTTCGCGCCCCTCCACATACCCCGCGCAATCCAGGGCGGTAACCGTGACGGTCGCCTCGGTGGGTCCGTAGGTGTTAAGCAGCCGCACATGGCCCAGCCCGGCATCACGCCAGGACGCCAGGCCTTCCGGCGGCATCGCTTCGCCGCCCGCGTGCACCTGGCGCAGGCGGCCATAGTCGCGTACGCCGCGCTCGGCAAAGTCACGGGCGATCAGGTGCCAGTAGGCGGTGGTCAGGTCGACCACCGAAATCTCATGTTCGATCAGTTGCGCATAGAAGGTGTCGCTGTCCCACAGTTCACCGCCGCGCACCACCACGGCCGCACCACAGCACAGCGCCGGGTAGAGTTGCTCGACAAACCCGTCGAAGTTGAACGTACCGAACTGCAGCACGCGGTCGGCGGCGGTCAGTTCGAACAGCTCGATAAACACTTCAACATGCCGCGCCAGCGAGGCCTGGTCGATGCCGACGCCCTTGGGCCGCCCGGTCGAACCGGAGGTGAACATCAGGTACGCCAGGTTCGTGGGGAACGCACGTGCGGGTGGGTTGCTGCCCGGGTATTCAGCCAGCCAATCGGCGTCGGCTTCCAGACAAATCAGCGCCAGCCCGGCGCTGATCGGCAGGCGCTCCAGCAGCGGCTGCTGGGTCAGCAGCAACTGCAAGCCGCTGTCCTCGATCATGCATTGCAGGCGGTCCGCCGGATATTGCGGGTCCAGCGGGACATAGGCGCCGCCGGCCTTGAGGACCGCCAACAGCGCAACGATCATTTCCAGCGAACGGTCCACCGCTACGCCGACCAGGCTGTCGGCAGTAACGCCCTGCTCGATCAGTTTGTGTGCCAGGCGGTTGGCGCGCAGGTTCAGATCGGCATAGGTCATGCGCCGCTGATCCATGATCAGTGCAATTGCTTGCGGCTGGTTCACCACCTGTTGCTCGAATTTATGCAGCACGCTGCTGTGGGCGGCACGCGTCGGTTGCGGCGGGTTCCACTGGTACAGCATTTGCGCCTGCTCATCACTGCCCAGGATCGGCAGGTCAGCAACACAATGACGAGCATCGCTGACCACACTCTTCAGCAGGTTCTGCCAGTGCGCGGCAAAGCGCTGCAAGGTACTGGCGTCGAACAGTGCGGTCGCGTAAGTCAGCGAAGCCAGCAGGCCTTCGTCTGACTCTTCGGTGTCCAGGCTCAGGTCGAAGTGCGCCGTATGGCTGTCCCATGCCAGCCCCTCCACACGCAGGCCAGGCAATTGCTGGCCGTCAGGATTGGCTTGGGCAGCCGACTGATGGTTGAACATCACCTGGAACAACGGGTTGTGGCTCAGGCTGCGCTCGGGCTGCAAGGCCTCGACCAATTGCTCGAAGGGCAAGTCCTGATGCGCTTGTGCGCCCAGTGCCTGTTCCTTGACCTGCTGCAACAGTTGGGCAAAGGTCATGTGCCCGTCAATGTCGGCCTTGAGCACCTGGGTATTGACGAAAAAGCCGATCAGTTGTTCGGTTTCCAGGCGGTTGCGGTTGGCGATGGGCACGCCGACGCGGATATCCGACTGCCCGGTGTAGCGATAGAGCAGCGACTGGAACGACGCGAGCAGCACCATGAACAGCGTGGCGCCCTCGCGCTGCGCCAAGGCACGCAAGCCCTCGACCACCGACGGTTGCAGCACCAGGTCCAGGCGTGCGCCCTGATAGCTCTGCATGGCCGGGCGCGGACGGTCCAGCGGCAGCTCCAACACAGGTTGCACATCGCCCAAGCGGGCACGCCAGTACGCCAGTTGGCGGTCCTTTTCACCCGCCTCCATCCAGCTACGCTGCCATTGGGCATAGTCGGCGTATTGAATCGGTAGATCCGGCAAGGTCGGCTCGAGGCCCTGGCTGTAGCCGGCATACAGGCTCACCAGCTCATCGACCATCACTTGCATCGACCAGGCATCCGAAACGATATGGTGCTGTACCAGCACCAGCACATGCTCGCGCTCGCCCAGTTGCAGCAGCTTGATGCGCAGCAACGGGCCGGCCTGCAGATCGAATGGCTGGGCGATTGCGTCTTCGACCAACGCCTGCAAGCGGGCCGGCTCAGTCGAGCCCAGTACTTGATAGTCGATGAGGGGCGCGGCTTGCGCGATCACGCGCTGGACAGTCTGGTGCGTGTCAGCGAAAAACACAGTCCGCAGGGTTTCGTGGCGCTGCACCAGGGTATCGAAGGCCCGTTGCAGGGCTACGCGATCCAGCGTGCCCTCTAGGCGCAACGCGGCAGGAATGTGATAGGCCGCGCTGTCCGGCTCCAGTTGCCAGAGGAACCACTGGCGCTCCTGGGCATAGGAAAGCAGCAACGGCTGTTCGCGATCGGCCAGGGTGATGCGCGCAACGTCGGCACCCTTTTCACCCAGTGCCTGCACAAACGCACCCAGCACCGGCTGTTCAAACAGGCTTTTGAGGGCCACCTCGATCGCCAATGCCTGACGTACCCGTGACACCACGCGGGTCGCCAGTAACGAGTGACCGCCCAATTCAAAGAAATGGTCTTCAAGGCCAACCTGCGGCACACCCAGCACTTCGGCCCAGATCGCGGCCACTTGCTGGGCTTTCTCGCCAACCGGTGCCACATAGCGTTTCTGCAACAGGCTGGCGTCCGGCTTCGGCAGTGCCTTGCGGTCGAGCTTGCCGTTCGGCGTCAGCGGCAGGCGCGCCAGGAACAGCATGTGCGCCGGCACCATGTAGTCCGGCAGTACGTCGCGCAACGCGGCCTTGAGTGTTTCGCGCAAGGCGCCCTGGTCGGCATCCGAGATCGCGGTGTGCGTCACCAGATACGCCAGCAGCTGATCATTCTCGGCCACCACCACGGCTTCGCGCACGCCACGCTGCTCGCGCAGGCACGCCTCGATCTCACCCAGCTCGATTCGGAACCCACGCACCTTGACCTGATGGTCGACACGGCCGATGTACTCGACCACGCCATCCACGCGATAGCGCGCCAGGTCGCCGGTGCGATACAGCCGCTCGCCATTGCGCGCAAACGGGTTGGGCACGAAGCGCTCGGCGGTCATCGCTGCCCGGCCGTGGTAACCCCGTGCCAGGCCGACGCCGCCAATCAGCAGTTCGCCACTGGCGCCGACCGGGCTTGGGGTGAGTTCGCTATTGAGGACAAACAACGAGGTGTTGGCAATCGGCCGACCGACAAAAGGCATCGGTTCAACCAGCGGGTGGGCCGCCGACCAAATGGTGGTTTCCGTCGGGCCATACAGGTTCCACACCGCGCCGCCCTGGGCGAGCATGCGCTGGGCCAGGTCGGCCGGCAACGCTTCGCCACCGCACAGGCTTTTGACCCCGTGCAGCAAGGCACGGCGGTCACTGTCCAGCAGCATGCGCCAGGTCGACGGCGTGGCCTGCACCACGTTGATTGCCTGGGCATGCACCAGGCTCAGGATCGCCTCTGGGTCCTGGGACACTGACTTGTCCGCCAGTACCACGGTGGCACCTACCGAAAGCGGAACGTACAGCTCAAGGGCAAAAATATCGAAGGAGAACGTGGTCAGCGACAGCAGGCGCACGCTGGCGTCGATGTCCAGGGTCTGCGCCATGCCCAGGGTGAAGCTGCCCAGGGCGCCATGGCGCACCATCACCCCCTTGGGCTTGCCGGTGGAACCGGAGGTATAGATCACATAGGCCAGGTGTTCGCCGCTCAGCTCGACCTGCGGGTTGTCACTGCCGTAGCGCGCATCCTCCTGCTCGCTGATGAACAGCACCTGTTGGTCGGCTGCCAGGGGCAGGCGCTTGTGCAGGTCGCCGGCGGTCAACAGGACCTGTGCGCGACTGTCTTCGAGCATGAACGCCAGCCGGTCGGCCGGGAACTGCGGGTCCAGCGGCACATAGGCGCCGCCGGCCTTGAGGGTCGCCAGCAACGCCAACACCATGTCCACCGAACGATCCAGGGCAACGGCCACCAGCACGTCCGGGCCCACACCCGCCGCACGCAGGCGATGGGCCAGGCGGTTGGCACGCTGGTTCAGTTCGGCGTAACTCAGCGCCTGGCCATTGCAGAGCAGCGCCGTTGCGTCCGGACGCATCTGTGCCTGGGCTTCGAACAGCCGATGCACCCCCACATCCTGCGCGAATGCCTGGTGCGTGTCGTTCCAGGTGTGCACCAGTTGCTGCCATTGCGCATCGTCCAGCAACGGCAACTCGCCGACGCGGCCGTTGCAATCCTGCACTACCTGGCGCAACAGACGGTGCCAGTGCGCGAGGAAACGCTCCAGACCCGGTGCGTCAAACAGGTCGGTGGCGTAGGTCAGGGATGCGTGGATGCCGTCAGCCGACTCCTGGGTGTCGAGGTTGAGGTCGAACTGCGACGTCTTGCTGTCCCACTCCAGCCCCTGCACCTGCAGGCCGGTGACGCTGCCGCCAGCACGCTGGGTGTCGGTCTGGTGGTTGAACATCACTTGGAACAACGGGTTGTAGCTCAGGCTGCGCTCCGGCTGCAGTGCTTCCACCAATTGTTCGAACGGCAAGTCTTGATGCGCCTGGGCCTCGACCGCGCGCTGGCGGGTTTGTTGCAGCAGCTCGCGGAACGTCATCTGCCCGTCAATATCGGCCTTGAGGATCTGCGTATTGACGAAAAAGCCGATCAAACGCTCGGTTTCTACCCGGTTACGGTTGGCCACCGGCACACCGATGCGGATGTCGCCCTGGCCACTGTAGCGATGCAGCACGGCCTGGAACGACGCCAGCAGCAACATGAACACCGTCACGCCTTCGCGTTGCGCCAGGCTTTTGAGGCCCGCCACCAGCGACGTTTCAAGTGTCAGGTCGAGCCGCGCACCGCGGTAGCTCTGCACCGCAGGGCGTGGTCGGTCCATCGGCATTTCCAGTACCGGTTGCTCGCCACCGAGCATGCCGGTCCAGTAACCCAGCTGGCGCTCGCGCTCACCCGCCTCCATCCAGCTGCGTTGCCACAGCGCGTAGTCGGCGTACTGGATCGGCAAGGCCGGCAATTGCAGGTCCTGCCCCTGGGCATGGGCGGCGTAGAGCTGGACCAACTCGTCGACCATGACCTGCATCGACCAGCCATCGGAAACGATGTGATGCTGTACCAGCACCAGCACATGCTCCTGGGGTGCCAGGCGCAACAGCTTGACCCGTAACAGCGGGCCTTGCTGCAAATCAAACGGCTGGGCGATTTCAGCCTCCACTAGAGCCTTGAGCTGTGACTCCTGAGCATCGACCAGCGCGATGTCCACCCGCGCCTGCTCGGCAATCACCTGCAAGGCGCTGTCGCCCTCTTCCTGCAAATGCGTGCGCAGGCTTTCATGGCGCATCACCAGCGTGTCAAAACTGCGCTGCAGCGCGGCTACATCCAAGTGGCCGGTCAGGCGCAGCGCCCTGGGCACATGATAGGCGGTGCTTTGCGGCTCCAGTTGCCACAGGAACCACTGGCGTTCCTGGGCATAGGAGAGTCGAAGGGGTTCGCCTTCCTGGCGCTTGAAAACCGGGGCAATCTCAAACAGGTTGATGCCTTGCTGCTTGAGCATTACCGCCAACGCTTTCTTTTGTTGCGCCGAAAGTGACCCTACCGACTCGATTAATGCTTGCACGCCACGCCCCTCAGGAAATCAATTTATCCAAATCTTCTGCTGATAGACGTTTGAGGGCCTCCAAGGATTTAGCCAATGCGTCCTGCACCGGCGAATTATTTGTCTGCTGGGCCGCTACATGGGCACTGAACTCGGCCAGGGTCGGGGTGGTGAAGATCGATTTGACGTCGAATTCGGCGTGCAACTGCTCGCGCAGGCGCACCACCACCTGGGTGGCCAACAGCGAATGCCCGCCCAGCTCGAAGAAGTTGTCGTGCAGGCCTACACGTTCCACGTCCAGCACTTCGGCCCAGATGGCGGCGATCTGCTGCTCCAGCTCGCTGTTCGGGGCGACGTATTCCCGGGCCTGCAAACTGGTGTCCGCTTTCGGCAGGGCCTTGCGGTCCAGCTTGCCGTTGGGGCTCAGGGGCATCTGCTCCAGCAGCATCCACTGGGCCGGGACCATATAGTCCGGCAGCTGTTGCGCCAGGTGGGCGCTCAACACATCGCGCCAATCGTCAGCGGCGTTTTGCAGCACCAGGTAGCCCACCAGATATTTGCCGTCGATCGCCAGCACAGCGGTCTCCCGCACCCAGTCGTGCTCCAGCAGGCGCGCTTCGATTTCGCCCAACTCGATGCGCAGGCCACGTAGCTTGACCTGATGGTCGATACGCCCGGCGTACTCGATCACACCGTCTTCGCGGTAGCGCGCCAGGTCGCCCGTGCGGTACAGGCGCTCGCCCTTGACGAACGGGTGGGCAACAAAACGCTCGGCAGTCAGTGCCGGACGGCGATGGTAACCTCGCGCCAGGCCGATGCCGCCCAGGTACAACTCACCCAGCACACCGACGGGGACAGGTTCGAAGTTGCTGTCGAGAATGTAGCAACCGAGGTTGGCAATCGGGCGGCCTATAGGCACCGCATCGCGGCCTTCATCGACACAGGTCCAGTGGGTCACGTCGATGGCGGCTTCGGTCGGGCCGTACAGGTTGTAGAGCCCGGCCTGGGGCAACTTGGCGAACACCTGCTGCTGGGCATCCACCGGCAAGGCTTCGCCGCTGCACACGATGCGGTGCAGGGTGTGACAGGTCGCCACCGTCGGGTCTTGCAGGAAGGCCTGCAACATCGACGGCACAAAGTGCAGTGTGGTGACCTGCTCTTGGTTGATCAGCTTGATCAACTTCGCCGGATCCCGGTGATCCCCCGGCACGGCCACCACCAGGCGCGAGCCGGTCATCAGCGGCCAGAAGAACTCCCACACCGATACGTCGAAGCTGAACGGGGTCTTTTGCAACACCGTGTCGCTGACGTCCAGGCCATAAGCCTCCTGCATCCAGTGCAGGCGGTTGGCCAGGGCCGAATGACGGTTGCCGGCGCCTTTGGGTTGGCCGGTGGAGCCTGAGGTGTAGATCACGTAGGCGAGGTTTTCGCCATGCACCTCAATTTCAGGATTGGCGTCGCTGTAGCCTTCGAATGTGGCTTCACCCAGCACCAGGCTATCCAAGCCTTGCGGAATCGGCAGTTGCTCAAGCAAATGTGCCTGGGTCAACAGCAGTTTCACACCGCTGTCGTCGAGCATGTAGGCCAGGCGATCACGCGGGTATTCCGGGTCCAGCGGCACATAGGCGCCACCGGCCTTGAGTACGGCGAGTAGACCGACCACCATTTCGATGGAACGCTCCAAGGCCAGGCCCACCAGCACGTCCGGGCCCACACCCGCTTCGATCAAACGATGCGCCAGGCGGTTGGCTCGGCGGTTCAGCTCGGCGTAGCTCAAGCGCTGCTCGGCAAATACCAATGCCGGGGCGTGCGGCGTGCGCGCCGCCTGCTGCTCGATCAGTTGATGCACACAGTGCTGCAACGGGTAATCCCGCGCCGTGGCGTTCCAGTCAACGACCACTTGTTGGCGTTCCGCCACCTCCAACATCGCCAGGTCGCCCAGGCGTTGTTGGTCGTCGTCGAGCATGGCTTGCAGCAGGTTGACCAGATGGCGGCCGTAGGTTTGCACCGTGCTTGCCGCGAAATGCGCACGGGTAAAACTGAATTGCACCGACAGGGTGTCAGCCACGTCCACCAGCACCGTCAGCGGGAAGTTGGTCTGCTCGCGTGAATCCGGCCGGCCGAAACGGATCCCGCTGCCGCCGCTCTGCTCCAGGGCCTTGGACACCGGGTAGTTTTCGAACACCAGAATGTTATCGAACAAGGCCTCACCGCCCTGCCCGGCCCAGCGCTGGATATCGTACAGCCCGGTATGTTCATGCTCACGCAACGCCAGGTTCTGCGCCTGTACCGCTTGCAGCCAGTCGACCACGGTCTGCTGGGCATCCACCGCACAGATCACCGGCAGGGTGTTGATGAACAGGCCGATCTGCTGCTCCACCCCCGCCAACTCTGCCGGGCGACCGGCCACGGTGGCACCGAAGGACACCACCGACTGCCCGCTATGGCGCTGCAACAGGACCAGCCAAGCTGCCTGGATCAGGGTGTTGAGCGTGACCTTGTGATTGCGCGCGAAGGCTTCAAGCCGTTCAGTCAGCGCGCGATCCAGGTTGAGCTGATGCTCGCCATGCCCGTCCGCCGCCATCGGCTGGCTGCTGCCCAGGCGCGTGGGTGCTTGCAGAACGCTCAGTTGCTCACGCCAGAACGCTTCAGTCGCTGCGCCATCACGCTGCTGCAGCCAGCCGATGTAGTCGCGATAACGCCCGGCCGCTTCAGGCACCGCGACACCGGCATAACGTTGCAGCACTTCGCCGAACAGCCGCGAATTGCTCCAGCCATCCATCAAGATGTGATGGCTGGTGTAGATCAGTTCGTGGCGTTGCTCCTCGGTACGCACCAGTACCAGGCGCACAAGGGGTGCCTTGGCCAGGTCAAAACCCTGGCGACGTTGAGCTTCCTGAAGGTTCTGCAACTCCAGTTCGCGCTCCGGCATGGCGCGCCAATCGAGGTGTTCGATGACCAAACGGGCCTCGCGGTAGACCACCTGGCAAGGCCATTCCAGCTGGCCTTCCCAGAAGAACCCGCTGCGCAGTACGTCATGGGCTTGCACTGTGGCATCCCAGGCCTGCTGGAACCGCGCCACGTCCAATCCATCGGCCGTCACGCGGATCTGGTTGATGTAGTCGCCGGCCGCCTGTTCGTACAGGGTGTGGAACAACATGCCCTGCTGCATGGGCGACAGGGTGTAGATGTCTTCAACGGCGTCGGCGGCCAGCGGCAGGGATTCCAACTGCTGCTGGTTCAGGCGCGACAACGGGAAGTCGGAGGCCGTCACGCCGCTATTGCCAGGGGTGCAGCAGTGTTCAACCAATGCGGTCAGTTCGCGGGTGAAGGCCTGGCTCAAGGCTTCGATCTGCGATGCGTCGAACATCAGCGGGCTGAACGTCCACCCCATGTGCAGTTCGCCGCCGTACACCTGGCCGTTCAGGGTCAACCAGTTGCCCAGTGGCGCATCCGGGCTCTGTTCGGCGCCGGCGTTTTCCGAAGCCGGTGTGAACAGGCCGTCCGGCTGGTCAAAACTGCCATCGAACTGGCCCAGGTAGTTGAAGGTAATGCGCGGCACCGGCAACGCGTTGAACGCCTGACGCGTGGCGTCGTCGCCCAAGTAGCGCAGCGCGCCGAAACCCAGGCCTTTGTCAGGCACGGCACGCAGTTGCTCCTTGACTTGCTTGATCGAGGCAGCCAGGGATTCGGCCGGGGTCAGGCGCACCGGGAACAGGCTGGTGAACCAACCCAGGGTGCGGGTCAGGTCGATGTCGTCGAACAGGTCTTCACGGCCATGGCCTTCCAGCTGGATCAGGCTGGAGGCTTGCCCGGTCCATTGGCAGATGACGCGTGCCAAGGCGGTCAGCAGCAGGTCGTTGATCTGAGTGCGATACGCCGTGGGCGCCTGTTGCAGCAATTGCCGAGTTCGCTCGGCATCCAGTTGGCTGACCACCGTCTGGGCCAGGCGGCCCGGACGTGCGCCTTGCGGATCACGGCAGGGCAAATCTGTCGGCACGCCTTGAAGCTGTTGCAGCCAGAAGGCTTTTTCCGGCTCGATCGATTCGCTGCGGGCATGCGCCTGCAAACGCTCGGCCCAGGTCTTGAACGAAGAGGTTTTTGCCGGCAATTTCTGCTGGCGATACAGGCTTTGCAGGTCTTCAAGGAACACCCGCCAGGACACGCCGTCCACCACCAGGTGGTGCATGACCAACAGCAGGCGCTGTGAGCCGTCAGCCATGTCTGCAAGTACCGCACGCAACAATGCGCCTTGTTGCAGGTCGAGGCTGCGCTGGGCGCGTTCGCACAGCGCTTGCAGTTCGGCGGCGTCCTGCACGCTGGCCTGCCATAACAGCGTTGCAGGTTGCGCATCATGCCGCGCGGTCCAGCCTTCGGCTTGCTGGCTGAAACTCAGGCGCAGCACGTCGTGGTGTTGGATGAGTGCTTGCAGCGCAACGTCCAACGGTTGCGCAAGAAGGGTCTCGCGCGGGGTGAGCAACAACGACTGGTTCCAGTGATGACGGTCCGGCAGGTCCATGTCGAAGAACAGTTGCTGGAACGGCAGCAGCGGCGTCTCGCCCTGCACCGGGCCCTGGTCGATCACCTGTGCCGTCTGCAATTGCGCCACGCGGGCCAGGCTGCGCACCGTCTGGTGCTGGAACAGCGCCTTCGCGGTGAAATGAATACCGGCCGCCCGAGCGCGGCTGACCACTTGGATGGAGATGATCGAATCACCGCCACGCTCGAAGAAGTTGTCGTTCAAACCTACCTGCTCAACGCCCAGCACGTCGGCCCAAATCGCGGCGATCTGTTGCTCCAGCGCACTTTGCGGCGCTTCGTACGGCTGAGTGGCTTCGGGTTTGGGCAGCGCCTTGCGGTCCAGTTTGCCGTTGGGGCTCAGGGGCATCTGTTCCAGCACCATCCATTGTGCGGGCACCATGTAGTCCGGTAGATGTTGACCCAGGTGCGCGCCCAGCGCGTCGCGCCAGTCATCACCGGCGTTTTGCAGCACCAGGTAACCCACCAGGTATTTGCCGTCGACCGCCAGCACAGCGGCCTCACGTACCCAGTCGTGTTCCAGCAGGCGCGCTTCGATTTCGCCCAGTTCGATGCGCAGGCCGCGCAATTTGACCTGATGGTCGATACGCCCGGCGTATTCGATCACGCCGTTGTCGCGGTAGCGCGCCAGGTCGCCGGTGCGGTACAGGCGCTCGCCCTTGACGAACGGGTGGGCGACAAAACGTTCGGCGGTGAGTGCCGGACGGCGGTGGTAACCCCGCGCCAGACCGATACCGCCCAGGTACAACTCGCCCAGTACACCGACCGGCACCGGCTCAAAGTTGTTGTCAAGGATGTAGCAGCCAAGGTTGGCAATCGGACGGCCGATCGGCACCGCATCGTGGCCTTCGTCCACGCAAGTCCAGTGGGTCACGTCAATGGCCGCTTCGGTCGGGCCGTACAGGTTGAAGAGCCCGGCGTGCGGCAGCTTGGCGAAGACCTGCTGCTGGGCATCCACCGGCAAGGCTTCGCCGCTGCACACGATGCGTTGCAAGCTCTGGCAGGTCGACACTGCCGGATCCTGCAGGAAGGCCTGCAACATCGACGGCACAAAGTGCAGCGTGGTGACCTGTTGTTGATTGATCAGGTTGATCAGCTTGGCCGGATCACGGTGATCACCCGGCGCGGCGACCACCAGGCGCGCGCCGGTCATCAGCGGCCAGAAAAACTCCCACACCGACACGTCGAAGCTGAACGGGGTCTTTTGCAGCACCGTGTCGCTGGCGCCCAGGCCATAGGCTTCCTGCATCCAGTGCAAGCGGTTGAGCAACGCCGAATGACGGTTGCCCGCGCCTTTAGGCTGGCCGGTGGAGCCCGAGGTATAGATCACATAGGCCAGGTTTTCGCCATCCAGGGGAATACCTGGGTTGGCGTCGCTGTAGCCGGCGTAATCGGACTCACCCAACACCAGGGTTTCCAGGCCTTGGGGAATCGGCAACTGTTCACGCAGATGCGCCTGGGTCAGCAGCAGTTTCACGCCACTGTCTTCCAGCATGTAGGCCAAGCGCTCACGCGGGTATTCCGGGTCCAGCGGCACATAGGCGCCACTGGCCTTGAGCACGGCAAGCAGGCCGACCACCATGTCGATGGAGCGCTCCACGGCCAGCCCCACCAGTACGTCCGGCCCAACGCCGGCTTCCATCAGGCGATGGGCCAGGCGGTTGGCGCGGCTATTCAATTGGGCGTAGTTCAGGGACAAGTCGTTGAAACACAGCGCCAGTGCTTCCGGCTGCGCCAGCGCCTGGGCCTCGATCAACTGATGCACCCACTGCCCTTGCGGATAGTCGCGCTCGGTGGCGTTCCACTGACAGAGGATTTGCTCGCGCTCATGGGCGTTGAGTGTCGCCAGGTCCTGCAAAGGCAACGCGCTGTTCGCCACCGCGTCACGCAGCAGGCTCAGCCAATGCTCACCCATGCGCGTGACAGTCGCAGCGCTGAACAGGTCAGTGGCATAGGTCAACGAGGCCCAGATGCCCTCGCCGCTTTCCTGGGTATCCAGGCTCAGGTCGAACTGAGCACTGTGGCTGTCCAACTCCAGGTTGGCCACGCTCAGGCCAGGCAGTTGCTGTGCTGTGGAATGCGAACGGGCCTGGTGGTTGAACATCACCTGGAACAGTGGGTTATGGCTCAGGCTGCGCTCGGGTTGCAGCGCTTCCACCAGTTGTTCGAAAGGCAGGTCCTGGTGGGCCTGGGCTTCCAGCGCGCGGCGCTTGGTGTGCTGCAGCAACTGGGCAAAGCTCATCTGACCATCGAGGTCGGCCTTGAGCACTTGCGTGTTGACGAAGAAGCCGATCAGCGATTCGGTCTCGACACGGTTGCGGTTGGCAATCGGCACGCCGACGCGAATATCCGGCTGGCCGCTGTAGCGGTACAGAAACGCCTGGAACGAGGCCAGCAACAGCATGAACATGGTCACGCCTTCGCGTTGAGCCAGGGCTTTCAACCCCTCGACCAATGCCGGCTCCAAGGCAATGTCCTGACGCGCGCCACGAAAGCTCTGTTGCGCCGGGCGCGGTTGGTCGAACGGCAGTTCCAGCACCGGCTGCGTGCCGCTGAGCAGTTCACGCCAATACGTCAATTGGCGGGCCTTCTCCCCCGCTTCCATCCAACGGCGTTGCCACAGCGCATAGTCGGCGTACTGGATCGGCAGCGGCGCCAACACACAGTCCTGCCCCTGGCTATAGCCGGCGTAGAGCTGCATCAGCTCTTGCACCATCACGCCCATCGACCAACCGTCGGAGACGATATGGTGTTGCACCAGGACCAGCACGTGTTCCTCTTCACTCAGTGCGAACAAGCTGACGCGTAGCAACGGGCCTTGCTGCAAGTCGAAGGGACGGGCGATTTCAGCTTCTACCGATGCCTTGAGGTTGGCCTCGTCAACCGTGTTTTCGGTGATCTCGAGGGCGGCATGGGCGAGCACTTCCTGGGCACGCTGCTCACCCTCCAGATGCAGTCGGGTGCGCAGGCTCTCATGACGTGCCACCAGGGTGTCGAAACTGCGTTGCAAGGCCGCCTTGTCCAGGCGCCCGCTCAGGCGCAGCGCACCGGGGACATGATAGGCGGCACTGTCCGGGTCTAATTGCCATAGAAACCACTGGCGCTCCTGGGCATAGGACAATGGCAGAGGCTGGCCGTCCTCGCGGATTGAGGCAATCGGCAGTTGGGCGAAGCTCATGCCCCGGCTTTGCAGGCGCTGAAAAAACTGCTGGCGCTGCTCCAGAGGCAGACGAAGAAAGCGCGAAACCAGATCGATGTTTGGGTTGGAAAGCATGGGTCAAATCGCCTCTAGTTCGCTTAAAAAGTCACGAAGATCATCAAAATCTTCCGCGCTGCCGGCACGGAAGGTGGCGGCTGCCTGTACATAGGCGCGCAGGGTTTCGGTCTGGAATACTTCCACCAACGGCACTTCCAGGCCCAGTTCGGCCTGGACCCGCGAAGTGATCTGGATCGCCAGCAGGGAATGGCCGCCCACTTCAAAGAAGTTGTCGTTCAGACCGACCTGCGGCAGACGCAATATGTCGGCCCAAATCGCCGCGATCTGCTGTTCCAGTTCGGTTTCGGGGGCCACGTAGGCCTGTTGCAGCAGGCTCGCATCCGGTTCAGGCAGGCCCTTGCGGTCGAGCTTGCCGTTGGGCGTCAATGGCATTTGGGCGAGGAACATGAAGTGCGCCGGGACCATGTAGTCCGGCAGACGGGCCTTCAGGGCACGGCGCAGGCTGTCGCGGAACTCGGTTTGGCCGTCCAGGTTGGCATCGGCCGGCACCACGTAGGCCACCAGTTGTTTGCCAGTCGGACCGTCCTGGGCGACCACCACGGTTTCACCAACGTTGTCCTGTTCACGCAGGCGCGCTTCGATCTCGCCCAGTTCGATACGGAAACCACGGATCTTCACCTGATGGTCGACACGTCCAAGGTAATCCACCACCCCGTCCGGACGACCACGGGTCAGGTCGCCGCTGCGATACACACGGCTGCCCGGCTTGCCGAACGGATCCGGTACAAAGCGTTCCGCCGTCAGTGCCGGACGCTCCAGATACCCTCGGGCCACGCCCTCGCCGCCCAGATACAACTCGCCGGCCACGCCGACAGGTTGCAGATTGAGTTGCGAATCCAGCACGTAGCCGCTGCGGTTGCCCAATAACGTACCGATCGGAGCGTAGACGGCCCCACACGGATCGGCCCGGTGTGCCTTCCACAGCAACGGCGTGACCACGGTTTCGGTCGGGCCGTAGCCATTGAACAGGTAGGTCGGTTTAAGCGCGCGCCAGGCCAGGTCATAGCTGGCCTGCGCAACCGCGTCACCTCCAAAGCAGTACACACGCACTTTGGGTGGGTTGCCGTCGCGCTCGGCATGTTCGGCCAGCTGTTGCAGGTACACCGGCGGGAACACCGCCATGGTCACGTTGTGACGATGCATCTGTTCGTAGGTGTACTCCGGCAGCCACAGGCTGTCATCACGGATCAACACGCTGGCGCCGTTGATCAACGGGTGCATCCAGCCTTCGTGGGAGCCGTCGAAGGCGAACGACATGAAGTGCAGTTCGCAGTCAGACGGGCTGGTTTCATAACGCTCGCCAGTGGCGATGATGTGTGCCACCAACGGGCCGTGGGACACCGCCACACCCTTGGGCAGGCCGGTGGAGCCGGAGGTGTAGATCACGTAGGCGAGGTTATCGCCGTCCAGCTTCACGTCCGGTGCAGTGTCGCGGTAATCCGCCCAGCCCTCGGTGCGATCAATCGCCAATGTGCTCAGTCCTTCGGGAATCGGCAGTTGCTGCAACGCGCTGCTATGGGTCAGCAACAGCTTCGCGCGGCTGTCCTGCATCATGTACAGCAGGCGGTCACGCGGGTATTCGATGTCCAGCGGTACATACACGCCACCGGCTTTCATCACCGCCAGGAACGCCACCATGATTTCGGCACTGCGCGACATGGCGATGGCCACGCGCACTTCCGGGCCGACACCACGGGCGATCAGCGCATGGGCCAGGCGGTTGGCCTGGCGGTCCAGCTCGGCATAGCTCAGGGTTTGCGCGTCGAATTTCACAGCGACCGCATCGGGGGTTTCCCTGGCGCGGTCAGCCACCAACTCATGCACAAGACGCTTGGCCGAGAAGCCGGCATCAGTCTGGTTCCACAGTTGCAGAATGTGCTGCTGCTCATCCTGGCCCAGCAGGTTCAATTGGCTGATGGGCTGTTGTTGATCAGCAACCATCGCCTGCAACAGGTTCTGCCAATGGCCGGCCATGCGCGCGATGGTCGCCGGGGCAAACAGATCGGTGGCATAACTCAGCGATACGCCGAGCTGTTTCCCGGACTCCTCGATGTCCAGGATCAGATCGAAATGCGCGGCTGTTTCATCCCAGCTCACCGGGCTCATGTCCAGCTGCGCCAGGCGCTGCAAATGCTCGCCGGCCTGGCTGATGTGGTGGTTGAACGCAACCTGGAACAAGGGGCTCAAGCTCAGGCTGCGCTCGGGTTGCAGGGCCTCGACCAGTTGCTCGAACGGCAGGTCCTGATGCGCCTGGGCTTCCAGTGCGCGCTGTTTGACCTGGGTCAGTAGCTGGCGAACGGTGGTCTGGCCGTCGACATCAGCCTTGAGCACCTGGGTATTGACAAAGAAGCCGATCAGCCGCTCGGTCTCGACACGGTTACGGTTGGCAATCGGCACGCCGACGCGAATGTCCTGCTGGCCGCTGTAGCGATGCAACAACGACTGGTACGAAGCCAGCAGCACCATGAACAGGGTCACACCTTCGCGCTGAGCCAGGGCCTTGAGGCTGTCGACCAGCGTGGTCGGCAGTGCAATATTCAGGCGAGCGCCCCGATGGGTCGGCGCCGCCGGGCGCTGGTGGTCGAACGGCAACTCCAGCACCGGTTGCTCGCCGCCGAGCACCTTGCACCAGTAGTCAAGCTGGCGGGCCTTCTCCCCCGCCTCCATCCATGTGCGCTGCCACTGCGCATAGTCGGCGTACTGGATCGACATGGCCGGTAATTGCAACGTCTGCCCTTGGCTGTAGGCGGTGTAAAGCTGCACCAGTTCGTCAACCATGACCTGCATCGACCAGCCATCGGAAATAATGTGATGCTGCACGATCACCAGCACATGCTCATCCGGGGCCAGGCGCAACAGGCTGACCCGCATCAATGGGCCCTGGCGCAGGTCAAATGGCTGAGCGATACGCGCTTCAACTTCGGCTTTAAGGCTCGCTTCGTCAGTATCGGCCGACACCAGTTCGATGCGTGTACACGCACTGATGACTTGCACCGTGCGCTCCGCATCCTGGTGGAAGTGGGTGCGCAGGCTTTCGTGGCGCACGACCAGGGCATCAAACGCCTTCTGCAACGCAGCCTTGTCCACTAGCCCCTTGAGGCGCAGGGCGCTGGGAACATGGTAAGCCGCACTGGTCGGGTCCAATTGCCAGAGGAACCATTGACGCTCCTGAGCAAACGACAGCGCCAGCGGCTGGTCACGTGTCACCGCCACAAGCGGCAGTGCCGTGGTGGCCTGCAACCCTGCGCAAGCGGCTGCGAACGCTTCCAGCGTCGGCTGTTCGAACAGCGTGCGCAAAGGCACTTCCAGCTTGAGGTCATGGCGCACCCGCGAGACCACTTGGGTGGCGAGCAAGGAATGGCCGCCACGCTCGAAGAAGTGGTCATGGAGCCCCACCTGCTCCACCTGCAACACGGCTTGCCAGATGGCGGCCAGTTGCATTTGCAGGGTATTTTGCGGGGCTGCATAGGCCTGGCGCGCTTGATTCAGGTCTGGCGCCGGCAGCGCGCGACGGTCGAGCTTGCCGTTGTTGTTCAATGGCAGCGCATCGAGGGTGACCCAATGCCCCGGCACCATGTAGTCCGGCAGGGACTGGCGCAAGGTGGCGGCCAATGCGGGCAAGTCCAGGGACTGCCCATTGACGGGCACCACGTACGCCACCAATTGCGTGCCCGTCGCACTCGACTGCGCGATGACGGCGGCTTCGCGCAACTGCGGCACGGCTTGCAGGCTGGCTTCGATCTCGCCCATTTCCACGCGGAAACCACGGATCTTCACTTGATGATCGATGCGCCCGACGTACTCAAGCGCACCCGCCGCGTTGTAACGCGCCAGGTCGCCGCTGCGGTACAGACGCGAACCCGGCACGGCAGAAAACGGGTCCGGCAGGAAGCGTTCAGCAGTCAGCGCCGGACGGTCGAAATAGCGCTGGGCCAGGCCGTGTTCGGCGCCGATGCACAATTCGCCAACGCCCTCTGTTGCCAACAGGTCGAAACCGCTGTCCAGCACATACAAGGAGCGCCCCTGGATCGCCCGGCCAATCGGCACGCCAAACGCATCGCTGGCGTCCGCTAACTGGCAGTCGTGCACGCTGGACACCACGGTCGCCTCGGTAGGCCCGTAGGTATTGACCAGGCGCACGTCGCCCAGGCCAGCGGCGTGCCAGGCGCGCAGCCCTTCCACCGACATTGCCTCGCCGCCCACATGCACCTGGCGCAGGTTGCCTAGGCTGCGTGGGTCGACAGCACATTCCTTGGCGAGCAAGTACCAGTAAGCAGCCGGCAAATCCGCCAAGGTCACGCCTTGCTCGACGATTTCCCGGGCCAATTGCCCGGCGTCCCACAGCTCATCGCCGCGCATGATCAACGCAGCGCCGACACACAGGGGTGGGTAGCATTGCTCGACGAAGCCGTCGAAGCTGAAGGTCGCGAACTGCAGCACGCGGTCCGCAGCACTCAAGCAGCTGTAGGCCTCGGCGCTGTCGCAGAATTGACCGAGGGCGGCATGATCGATTGCCACACCTTTGGGCTGGCCAGTGGAGCCGGAGGTGTAGATTACATAAGCAAGGTCAGCGGCGCTTGTGTGATTGAGTGGATTGGTCGACGGGTAGTCTGCCAACTCTGTGCCGGAGGCGGTGAAGTCCACACGCTCCAGCCCTTGAGGCAGCGGCAGGTCGGCAAGCAACCCTATTTCGCTGAGCAGCAGATCGAGGCGGCTGTCCGACAGCATGTAGGTCAGGCGATCCAGCGGGTAGCTCGGGTCGAGCGGCACATAGGCGGCGCCGCTTTTGAGCACGGCGAGCAAGCTGACAATCAATTGCGGACCCCGTCGAGCCGCCAGGCCGACGCGTTGGCCTGGCCCAACGCCCAGCGCCAACAGGCGATGGGCCAGACGGTTGGCGTGAGCATTGAGCTGTGCATAGCTCAAGCGTGCATCGCCAGCTTGTACCGCCAGCGCCTCCGGCGTGGCGACAGCCTGGGCGGCGATACGTTCGTGTACGCGCAGGTCATTTTGTGCAGCACCTGGCGACTGGCTGAGGGCGAGCATGTCGCGCTGGGCTACGTCGTCGAGCAGACGCAGATTGCCAAGCGGTGCCTGCGCCTCCGCGAGCATCTGAACCAGCAGATGTTGCAGGTTGCCACTCAGTCGAGCGACCTGCTGCGCGCTGAAACGCGCTTGGTCATAGCCAAACTCCAGGCGCAGGCTGGCGCCCAGCTCGATCCCCAGGGTCAGCGGATAGTGGGTCTGTTCATGGTTGTGCAGGCGGCCGAACACCAGGCCGGCTGGCGCGCCTTGTTTCAAGGCTTCGGCCACCGGGAAGTTTTCGAATACCAGCAAGGTGTCGAACAGCGCATTGCCCTGTTGCCCCGCCCAACCCTGGATGTCATACAGCGGCACATGCTCGTGGTCGCGTAGGCTCAGGTTGAGGGCTTGCAGTTCGCTCAGCCAGCCGGCAACCGACTGCGCGGGCGAGGCACTGCTGACGATGGGCAGCGTGTTGATGAACAGGCCCAGTTGTTGCTCAATCCCCGGCAATGGCGCCGAGCGGCCTGCGACAGTGGCGCCAAAGGCCACGCAGTCTTGCCCGGTATAGCGTTGCAACAACAGGCTCCAAGCGCCTTGCAGCACAGTGTTGAGGGTGACTTTCTGGCGGCGGGCAAACTCACCGAGGGCCTGCGTGAAATCACCCTCCAGCACCACCTGATGATCGGCCATTCCTTTGCCTTCGGTCGGTACACGCAGCGCCTGGGCCAGCAAGGTCGGCGTTTGCAACGGTGCCAGGCTGGTTTTCCAGAACGCTTCACCTGAGGCTTGCTGCTGCAACCACCCCAGGTAATCACGGAACTGCCCCTGCGGCGCCGGCACCTGTTGCCCGGCGTAGTGAGCGATGACTTCGCCGAGCAACTGGGCGTTACTCCAGCCGTCCATGAGGATGTGGTGGCTGGTGAAGATCAGATGCCAAGCGGTGCCGGCACCCCGTACCAGCATCAGGCGAAACAGCGGCGCCGCATTCAGCACAAAGCCTTTCCCGCGTTCGGCAGCGGCGAGCGCATCGAAATCGGCGTCGATGTCTTCGATGACTTGCAACTGCACATCCACCTGGCGTTGGATCACCTGGTGGGCGCTTTCCAGACCGAGCCAGTGGAAGCTGCTGCGCAGGATGTCATGGCGGTCCAGCGCGGCCTGCCAGGCACGGCCGAATGCCAGCAAGTCCAGACCATCGATGTCCAGGCGCAACTGGTTGATGTAGGCCTCGGCCTCGGGCTCGTACAGCGTATGGAACAACATACCCTGCTGCATCGGCGACAGCGGGTAGACATCGGCAATCGCTGGCCCGGCGATGGGCAAGGCGTCCAACTGCGACTGGGTCAGGCGTGCCAACGGAAAATCGGAAGGGGTGACTTGCCCTGCTGGCGTGTCGCAACAATGCTTGATCAAGGCCTTGAGTTCGGCCACGTAGTCATCCGCCAGGCGCTGGACCGTCGCAACATCGAACATCTCACGGCTGAACCCCCATTGCAGCGCCAGTTCACCGCCATACACCTGCCCTTCCACCGTCAGCCAGTTAGCCAGCGGCGCCTCGGGATCCTGGGCCTGCCCACTGCCTTGGGTAGCCGGAACGAACAGCGCCGACTCGTTGAACTGGCGGTCGAACTGGCCCAGGTAGTTGAAGGTGATGCGTGGCACAGCCAGGCTCGACAGGGCCTCACGGGCATCCGGCGTCCCGAGATAGCGCAGCAGGCCGTAGCCGATGCCCTTGTGCGGTACGGCGCGCAGTTGCTCTTTTACCGATTTGATTGCAGTCGACAGCTCGCCATCGGCTTGCAGGCGTACCGGGAACAGGCTGGTGAACCAGCCGACAGTGCGGCTCAGGTCAACCGTGTCGAACAGGTCTTCGCGGCCATGGCCTTCCAGCTGGATCAGCGCGGCAGGCTGTTCGCTCCAGCGGCTGATGACACGCGCCAGGGCAGTCAGCAGCAGGTCGTTGACCTGGGTGCGGTAGGCCGCTGGCGCGTCCTGCAGCAGTTGACGGGTATGTTCGGCACTCAGGCGAATATCGACTTTGCTGCCCAAGCGGTTTTGCAGGCCACCCTGGGGGTTATCGCACGGCAGATCGACGTTCGTGGTCTGGGCCTGCCAGTACGGCAGTTGCTCGTCCAGCGTCAACGCATGGGCCTGCAACTGCTGCGCCCACAGTTGATAGGCGCTGGTCTTGGCCGGCAACGCGGCATTGCGGTAGGCCTGTTGCAGGTCTTCGAGCAGAATGCGCCACGATACGCCGTCTACCGCCAGGTGATGCACCACCAGCAGCAAGCGCTGGGAGCCGTCGGCCATCGCCACTAGGGCAGCACGCAACAACGGGCCCTGTTCAAGATCAAGACTGCGCTGGGCTTCGTCGCAGAGTGCGGCCAATTCAGCGTCATCAGCAACTTGGGTTTGCCACACTTCAGCCGTGGTCACAGGCTCGGCATGGGTTTGCCGCCACCCGTCAGCCTGTTGCACAAACCGCAGGCGCAGGGCGTCGTGGTGGTTGATCAGTTGGGTCAACGCCGCTTCAAGCCGTGCAGGTTCCAGGGTTTCCCGTGGCGTCAGCAGCAGCGACTGGTTCCAATGCTGACGCACTGGAATCGCCTGCTCGAAAAAGCTCTGTTGCACGGGCGTGAGAATGACTTCGCCGGTGACTGGCCCTTGGTCGATGATAGCCGCTTGCTCGCGGGTCGCGACCAGCGCCAGGGTGCGCACACTCTGGTACTGGAACAGGTCCCTTGGACTGAGGCGAATCCCGGCCTGGCGCGCACGGCTGACCACCTGGATGGAGATGATAGAATCGCCGCCCAGCTCGAAAAAGTTGTCTTCCAGGCCGATCTGCTCGACGCCCAGTACGTCACTCCAGATAGTCGCCAGTGTTTTTTGCAGGTCATTTTCCGGTGCGACATAAGCCTGTTGTGGCGCAGCATCCGGCACCGGCAAGGCCTTGCGGTCGAGCTTGCCATTGGCGGTCACCGGCAGCTTGGCCAAGTACATTATATGAGTGGGTACCATGTACTCCGGCAGGCTGCTGAGCAGCCAGGCCTTGAGATCGACCGGCGCTTGATCTTCCAGCACCAGGTAGGCCACCAACTGCTTGCCGCCTTGCACCAGCACCACGGCCTCGCGCACCGAGGGGTGTTGCATCAGGCGCGTCTCGATTTCACCCAGCTCGATACGCAGGCCACGCAGTTTGACCTGATGGTCGAGGCGGCCGAGGTATTCGATCACTCCGTCGCCCCGTTGGCGCACACGGTCGCCCGTGCGGTACAGGCGCGCACCGTCGCCGAAGGGACTCGGTACAAAACGTTCGGCGGTGAGTGCCGGACGCAGATGGTAACTACGGGCCAGACCCATACCGCCCAGGTACAGCTCGCCGCTGACGCCAGCGGGAACCGGGTTGAGCTGGGCATCGAGCACGTAGGTGCCGAGGTTAGCGATGGGGCGGCCGATGGGCACGCTGTCGGCGCCTTCGTCGACGCAGGTCCAATGGGTGACGTCGATGGCGGCTTCGGTTGGGCCGTACAGGTTGAACAGACCGGCTTGGGGCAACTTGGCAAACACTTGCAATTGCGCATCCAGCGGCAAGGCTTCGCCACTGCAGACGATGCGGCGCAGGCTCGTGCAAGCCTGCACGCCCGACTCATGGATAAACGCCTGGAGCATCGACGGCACAAAGTGCAACGTGGTGATGCCGTGCTGCCCAATCGTCTCGATCAGGCGTGCCGGTTCGCGATGCTCGCCGGGCGCTGCTACCACCAGGCGTGCGCCGGTCATCAGCGGCCAGAAGAACTCCCACACCGACACGTCGAAGCTGAACGGGGTTTTCTGCAGGACCGCATCGCTGGCGTCCAGGCCATAGGCTTGCTGCATCCAGCACAGGCGGTTGACCAGCGCACGATGGCTGTTGCCGGCGCCCTTGGGCTTGCCGGTGGAGCCGGAGGTGTAGATCACGTAGGCCAGGTTCAGCGCGTGAAGCGTAACGTTTACCGGTTCGGTGCTGTAACCATCAAGCCAGTCGGCGGGCTGGTCCAGGGCAATTACCTGGATGCCTTCGACAGGCAACAACGGCAACAGACTGTGTTGACTGAGCAACAACTGAATGCCGCTGTCTTCGATCATGTAGGCCAGGCGTTCCTGGGGATACTCAGGGTCCAACGGGACGTAGGCTCCACCTGCCTTGAGGATAGCCAGCAGGCCGACCACCATTTCAATCGAGCGCTCAACGCAGATCCCGACCAGAACGTCCGGACCTACGCCCTTCTCGCGCAAGGCATGGGCCAGCTGGTTGGCGCGAGCATCAAGCTGGGCATAGGTCAGCGTTGTGGCGCCGAACACCAGCGCTGGCGCGTCGGGCGTGGCCTGTACCTGGTCTTCGATCAGGTGATGGATGCCGCGCTCGATCGGGTACGCCTCGGCGGTCTGGTTCCAGCTGTGGACCAGCACTTGCTGCTCATCCGCATCCAGCATCGGCAACTCACCGATGCGCTGCGCACCGTCGGCCACCATGGCCTGCAACAGACGGATCCAATGCCCAGCCATGCGCTCGATGGACGCCGCGTCGAACAGGTCATTGGCGTAGGTCAACGCGGCGTGCAGGGTGCCGGATTTTTCATAGGTGTCGAGGGTCAGGTCGAACTGAGTGGTGCGGCCTTGCCACTCCACCAGCGCCAGCTCCAGGCCGGAGGCCGTGCTGACGCCCGCAATGTCGGCCACCACCGGCTGGTGGTTGTACATGACCTGGAACAACGGCGTATGGCTGAGGCTGCGCTCTACCTTGAGGGCTTCCACCAGGCGCTCGAACGGCAATTCCTGATGGGCCTGGGCGCCCAGTGCGTGTTCCTTGATGCTTTGCAATAACTCGGTGACAAGGGTTTGCCCGGTCAGCTCGGTGCGTAGCACTTGGGTATTGACGAAAAAGCCGATCAGCCCTTCGACTTCAGTACGGTTGCGGTTGGCGATTGGCACGCCGACGCGGATATCGCCCTGCCCGGTATAGCGATGCAGCAGCACGTTGAACGCACCGAGCAAGAGCATGAACAAGGTAACGTTGCGCTTTTGTGCGCAGCTACGCAGTTGTGCGGCCAGCGTGGGTTCGATCGCGAAATTATGGCGCGTGCCCTGGTAGCTCGGCATGGCCGGACGTGGGCGATCCGTGGGCAGTTCCAGCACCGGGTGCTCATCGCCCAGGCGCGCTTGCCAGTACTCCAATTGTCGAGCCTGCTCACCCGCTTCCAACCAGCGACGTTGCCACAGGGCGTAGTCGCTGTACTGGATCGGCAAGGCCGGCAGTTGCGGCGTTTCATTGCGCTCATGGGCGTCGTAGCAGCGGATGAACTCGTCGATCAGCACGTTCATCGACCAACCGTCGGAGACGATGTGATGCAGGGTCAGCAGCAACACGTGTTCCTGCGTGTCGAGCGTGAGCAATTGCACGCGCAGCAACGGGCCGTTTTCCAGGTCGAACGGCAGCAGCGATTGACGGATCGCGGCGTCGTTGACGGCTTGTTCGCGCTCAGCAGGAGACAGGTGGCTCAGGTCGAGTTGATCGACGACCAATGATTTTACTGTCGCGACCTGCAATAGGCGCTCATCGGCCTGTTGCTGGAATACCGTGCGCAGGGTTTCGTGGCGCGCAACCAAGCTGGAAAACGCCTGTTCCAACGCACCCAGGTTCAACGTGCCTTTGAGACGTACCGCGCCCGGCAAGTTGTAGGCGCCACTGGCCGGGTCCAATTGCCAGAGAAACCACATGCGCTGCTGCGCGTAGGACAGCGCCTGGCGATCCTCCGCCTCCACCCCTGCCGGAATCGGAAACCGGGAAAAATCCACCCCTTCTTTCTGCAAGGCCTGCAGGAACAATTGGCGTTTTTCCAGGGGCAACCCGATAAACCGGCGAGCAAGTTTCAAGGAGTCTTCAGCATTCATTTCTTGGAGTCCGGAGCAATAGGCGGGAAGCACAAAGGCACGTCGTCCCTATAAAACGAACCGGACAGGGAAAAATTAGCGGGGAGTGGAAGGCGTGGAGCGAGGTGTCATCAAGGGTTACATCAATCTCAGCAGAGACACCCGAACCCGAGCTAGCATTGACGAACACCACTTTTTGCAACTACATTTAGTTACACGCAGGGAACGCCGTGTCCAAAAATGAAAAGCTGCTCGCCAAACTGCTCAATGAGCACATGGCATTTACCTGGCCTGAGCTCGTAACGCTGCTGCGTCGACTGGGCTACACACAGATTGAAGGGGCTGGAAGCCGGGTCAAATTCGACATCGGCGACCCCAGTGCAATGATCACCTTGCACAAGCCTCACCCTGGCAACGAACTGAAACACTACATTCGGCGCCAGATCATCGAACAGTTGAAATCAGGAGAACTGATTCAGTGAACAACCAACTGAAACACAAGGGCTACATCGGCTCCATCGAAGCCAGCGTCGAAGACAACTGCCTGTTCGGCAAGATTCTGTTCATCAAGGCGCTGGTGAGCTATGAAGGGAAAACCGTCGCTGAACTGGACGCTGCATTTCGTGAGGCGGTGGATGACTACCTCGCCACTTGCCAAACCCTCGGGCATACCCCGGAGAAGCCTTGCAAAGGCTCCTTCAATGTTCGGGTCGGCCATGACTTGCACTTGGCGGCAGCCCTGGCGGCAACCCGTAAAAAGGTGACCCTCAATGACCTGACACGCCAGGCATTGAATGAGTTTTTACAACATCACAGCGATGACGCGTGTCCCGCGATTGGCTGATCACCCCAACCGCCGATAACCCAACACTGCCGCCCCCAGCACCACCGCGCCCGCCACCAGCGCTACGTAGAAACCACTGGTGGCACCAAAGTGATCGATCATCCAGCCGGAACTGGCGGCGCCGATAGCTACACCGATGCTGAGGCCGGTGATCAGCCAGGTCATGCCTTCGGTCAAGCGGCTGGCGGGTACGATCTGCTCCACCAGGGCCATGGACACGATCAACGTGGGGGCGAAGAACAACCCAGAGATAAAGATCGCCACGGCGAGCCCAGGAATGTTGGTCACCAGCAGCAACGGCAAGGTGGTCAACGCGGTGGCCACGCCGCAGAACAGGAACTGCCGGGGCAACGGCGCCTTGAGTTTAAGTGTACCGAACGCCAGTCCCGCCAGGCATGAGCCGATGGCATACACCGACAGTACGATGCTCGCCGCCGCCGGCTGGCCCTGATGCTGGGCAAAGGCGACGCTGACCACATCCACCACGCCGACAATCACGCCCATGGCCAGCAACAGGATCATCAGGATCAGCACCGAGGGTGACGCAATCAGCCAGCGGCCGTGGCGGCCCTGATGCGCATGCACGGGTGGTTCGGTCTCACGCTGCAACACAAAGGTGGTAACACCCACCGCCAGCAACAACGCAGCAACCAAAGGCCCCGCCTCCGGAAACAGCACCACGCTCAACCCCACCGAAATAGGCGGGCCGATGATGAAGCACACTTCGTCCAGCACCGATTCCAGGGCAAACGCGGTTTGCAGCTTGGGTTGGCCCCGATACACCTCGGTCCAGCGTGCCCGCACCATGGCCGACATATTGGGCATGCAACCCGCCAAAGCGGCAAACAGGAACAGCAGCCAGTTCGGTGCTTGCAAACGGGTACACAGCAGCAACATCAATAAAGCGCCGCCGCCAATCAATGCGGCAATCGGCAGCACTCGGCCCTGACTGTGTTGGTCCACCAGCCGCGACACCTGCGGCGCACAAAACGCCGTGGCCAAGGCAAAGACCGCTGCGACCGAGCCCGCCAGGCCATAGCCGCCGTGCACCTGCGAGAGCATGGTGATCAAACCGATCCCCGTCATCGATACCGGCATGCGCGCCAGCATGCCCGCCAGCACAAAAGCCCGGGAGCCAGGAACCTGGAACAACTCGGCGTAAGGGTTTGCCATGACTCAGAAACCTTCTGTCCTAAAGTGCGCGACCTTTTATCACACCAACCGCTTGATCTGCTTGTGCCGCCACACCAACCGGTAATACGCAGTCTGCAAAGCCAGCATTGCCAGATAGGTTACCGGGAACGCCATCCACACGCCCTCTAGGCCGAAATGCGCGTTGAACAGGTAAGCCATCGGCAGTTCGACGCAGAGCACACAGAAAATCGAGATCACCACCGGCATCAGCACCACACCGCTGGCCCGCATGATCCCGCCCACCACCGCCTGGAAGCCAAACACCAAGATGCTCCATAACATGATGTGCAGCAGGTGTTCAGCGTTGACCCGTGCCGCATCGTCGGTAATGAACAGCCCGAGCAACCAGTGGGACAACACATAACCCAATACAATCAGGCCACCGGTGAGACACAGGTTGATCAATAACCCCGTGCGCAGAATCGGCCCGATACGCTCCAACCGCCCGGCACCAATCGCCTGTGCACCCAGGATCGAGGCGGTGATGGCAATCGACAGGGCCGGGAACTGCACGTAGTTAACGATTTGTGTCACCGCGCCATACGCCGCCGTGGCCTGGGAGCCGTGGCCGTTGACCAGGGCAAGGATGACCAATTCCGACAGCGACAGCACCACCATCTGTAGGCCGGTCGGCAAGCCGATGCGCAAGACCTTGCCGAGAATCACGCGGTCCAGGCGCAAGGCGGCAAGCAACTCACGATCCGGCGCCATCACATGGTGCTTGTGGCGCAGGCGCAAGATCAAAAACAGCATGGCCAAGGCATTACCTACCAGCCCGGCATACACCGCGCTCTGGATGCCCATGGGCGGCAGGCCGATCCAGCCGCCAATCAGTGCAGGGGTCAGCAACAGGCCGACCAGGGTCGACACCATCAACGCCAGCAACGGCGAGATCGTGTCGCTGACGCCACGCAACAACTGGGTGTAGAGGATGAACACCAGCAACAACGGCATGATCAACATCATCTTCTGCGCATAGCCGACGGCATCGTCCAGCACATCAACCGGCGTGCCTAATGCCTGCAACGCCGGACGTGCAAACAGACTGCCCAGCACCGCTGCGATCACACCCACCAGCACGCCCAGCGTCAAGGTTGCTCCGGTAATCACCTTGACCATCCCCGTTTCCTGCGCCCCCCAGGCTTGGCCGATCAACACTGAGGCACCCGCCCCCAGGCCGATCACCAAGGCAATGAAGAAAAACACGATGGGGAACATGCCCGACACCGCCGCCAACGCTTGGGTGCCGAGCATTTGCCCGACATAGATGCCGTTGAGGGTGCCGGAAAAACTTTGCAGGAAGTTGGACAGCACCATCGGTGCCAGAAAGATCAGGTAGATCTGCCACAACGGCCGTTGTTGAGTGACGTCCATGAAGGTAGGGATCCAGGAAGGGTGATCAGACAGGGAACGCGTTGCGCGACAACCAGGCCAGGTACGTTTGCACGTCCAGCGGCCAGTGCGCGATCTTGCGGGAGAAGTCCACCGCGTCAAAGGCAAACAACGCCCGTGAAGCCGCTTCGAAACCGGGCAGGTCACCGCCGATAGCGCTCATGAAGCGATACCCGGCTTCCTTTGCCTGGCGTATCTGATCACGGGAAGCATGGGCCGCGCGAGCCTCATCCACCAGCCGGCGCAACGCCGCCGATGCGCCGCCGCGTTGCTGGCCCAGCCATTCCCAATGGCGCGGTAATAACGTGACCTCCCGAGCGACCACTCCCAGTTTAGGGCGCCCGACCGAGGGCGTGGCGGGAGGCTCGTCCGTGACTTCGGCCTGGACCGGTTGTTCAGGCGCATAGCCTGCGGGCCAGGGGAAGTCGACTTGGAGCCCGGTGGCGTCATCGAATACCAGAAAGCTGCCCGCAGGATGATCAAGACTGGCGAGCGCATCGGCGACATCAGCGTAGGAACCCGCCGCCACACGCTGGTGGCCAACAAAGGCCGTACACGTAAGAAGGTTTTGCGTAGGCATAGCTATTACCCGGATATTAATCATTTTACCCGGATCATATTAGCCAAAGTTTTACGACATGCAAGGCGATATTGTGGTGAAAATTCCAACTGCCTGCCGCTGAGCGGCAAAAATACATCGGATGACGTGTCAATCCAGGTTTTATTCCATCAATTCGCTCGATGGCAGGGTCAGCAATTTCTGATTGGACGCGTGACAGGCGGGTCGATAGATTCCCCCGCGAAGATAGCTATTAGCCATCACCTCTCAATTCCCTGAATATCGAGCTTTCCATGAAAAAACCTGTCTCGTTGGCGATGCGTATCGGACTGGGCTTTGCGTCCACCCTGTCGTTGCTGGTGCTGATCACCGCCGTCGGTATCCAGCGCGTGGGTTTTATCGACAGCACCCTCAAGGAAGTGGCCGAAAAAGCTGCTGTGGTGCAGCGTTATGCGATCAATTTCCGTGGCAGCGTGCACAACCGCGCTATCGCCATCCGCGATGCAGTATTGGTCAAGGATGAACCGTCGCTCAACCGCCACCTGGCCGAGATCGACCAGCTCAAGCGCGATTACCAGGACTCTGCGGTGATGATGGATCGCCTGTTCGCCAACACCGCCGCCAGCGCCGAAGAGTCCCGTCTTTTGGCTGATATCAAGGCCATCGAGACCCAGGCCCTGGCCTCCACCGAACGGGTGATCAGCCTGCGTCGCGGCAATGACATCGCCGGCGCCCAGGACTTGCTGCTGGCCCAGTCGTCGGCCCACTACACCGAATGGCTCAAACGCGTGAATGCCCTGATCGACTTCGAAGAAGCCCAGATCAAGCAACGCCTGGACACGGTGCAAGCCGCCGCCAGTAACTTTGCCGTGCTGATGCTGCTGGCCAGCGCCGTCGCGATCCTCTTGAGCGTGCTGGTGTCCCTGTTGATCATCCGCAAGGTCAAGGCCACTCTTGGCGCCGAGCCGGAGGAAGTCGCCGAGGCGATCCGTCGCCTGGCCAATGGCGACTTGAACCAGCCTATCGAAACCCGCTACCCCGACAGCGTGATGGGTATTTTGAAAAACGCCCTGGCGCGCCTGGGCGACACCATCACCGAAGTACGCTCGGCAGCCCAAGCCCTGCGCCACTCCTCGGTCACCCTGTTGTCCGTAGCCAGCGACAACCGTCAGCAAATCACCCTGCAAACCAGCGAAGCCCAGCACGTAGCGGCTGCGATTACGCAAATGGCGGCCTCGGTCAGCGAGGTCTCGGGCTACGCATCCGCTGCGTCCAAGGCGACCATTTTGGCGGACGCAGAAGTCGACAGTGGCCACCGCCTGGTCGGCGAAGTGACCGTGGCTATCGAGGAGCTCGCCACCATCCTCGACCAGGCCACCAGCCGGGTCAACCAAGTGTCCAGCGACAGTGAAAGCATCGAAACCGTGATCGAAGTGATCAACGCCATCGCCGCCCAAACCAACCTGCTGGCACTCAACGCGGCCATCGAAGCCGCGCGGGCCGGTGAACATGGCCGTGGTTTTGCGGTGGTGGCCGATGAAGTGCGCTCGCTGGCGACGCGCACCCAGGAATCGACCCAGGAGATCCGCGACATGATCGGCAAGCTGCAAAACGGCACCCAGGACGCCGCCGATATCATGCAACGCAGCCGCAGCCTGGCCCAGGTCACCGTGGCGCAGACCCGCGATTCACAGGTGGCCCTGGGCAAGATCAGCCAGGAAGTCAGCGCGATCAATGCGATGAACGCGCAGATCGCCAGTGCTTCGGTGCAGCAAAGCGCTGCGGCGGAAGAAGTTGCGCAGAATGTCACTCGCATCCACAGCTCCACCGTGCAGTCGGCGGCGGGCTCCGAGCAGGTGGAGCATTCCAATCACGAACTGGCGGAGCTGGCGGATCGCTTGAGTACCAAGGTGGCGTTTTTCAACGTGGCCTAGCGTTTGTCGCGCTTCATCTGCATGGTCAGGGTAAAACGGTCTGCGGGGTAGACCGTTTCCGATACCGCGATCACCCCGCCAGCCTCATCGCGATACTGGCGGATGATATTGAGCCCCAACGCGCCACCCTGCGCCTTGAGGCTGGCGGCCACCTCAGCTGATAGCTGCACCGGCCGCACCTGTTGGTCCACCACATCGATATGCCGCGAGAACGCCTTGCCGATCAACGCGGCGATCAGTTCATCCGGGTGCTTGCGCGCTTCGGGAATGACCTCGGCATAGGTCTGCTCGGCGTACACGTCGGTCCAGCACAGCGGCGCGTTGCCGGCGCTGGCATCGACCTTGATGCTCGACACACAGAAGTAATGCCCGCCCGGTTCCAGCCCCAGGCGCCGCGCCAGCGCGATATCAGCGACGAACTCGCGAACATCCTGGATATCGCGGATATGGGTTTCGGCCACCTGCACCAGGTCGGCCACCGACGCCATCGCCTGGGAATACCCGCCCTGAGGTGAGGCGGCTTCGACCCGCGTGCCCACACGCTTGCGCCGCGAGACCATGCCCTGCCCCTGCAACTGGTCGATGGCCGCGCGCACGGTGTGCCGGCTCACCGCGTACAGCGAGCAGAGTTCGAATTCAGTCGGCAACAACGACCCCACCGGGTAATGGCCGCTGCCAATCTGATCGATCAAGTCCTTGGCAACCGCCGCATAACGCCTCTGGCTCACGCTTTCCATTTTTACCCTCGTTGTCGAGTTGACAGTGTATCAGCACAGGCGTAATCATATTGTACGGACATATTAAATATGTATGGTTTAAAAATAACAATTAGGATTTTCCCATGTCGAGCACCGTTTTTGATTCCGCCCTGTTCCGCGACATGTTCGGCACCGCCGAAATGCGCGGTGTGTTTTCCGATAAAGCCCTGATCGAACGCTACATCGAAGTGGAAGTCGCCCTGGCCCGCGCCGAAGCCCGTTGTGGCGTGATCCCGAGCGAGGCCGCCGAGCAGATCGCCACGCTATCGAAATACGAGGCCCTGGACCTGGCGCTGATGCAACACGAGACCGAGATCGTCGGTTACCCGATCCTGCCTTTGGTGGAGCAACTGTCGAAGATCTGCGGTGAAGCCGGCCGCTATGTGCACTGGGGCGCCACCACCCAAGACATCATGGACACCGCCGTGGTCCTGCAAGTGCGCGCTGCGCTGGCCATCGTCGAGCGTGATATCCAGGCCGTACGCGGCTTGCTCGCCGGCCTGGCCGAGCGCTATCGCGACACACCGATGGCGGGCCGCACCCACTTGCAACACGCGCTGCCGATCACCTTCGGCTACAAGTGCGCGGTGTGGTTGAGCATGTTCGATCGCCACGCCGAGCGCCTGGTGGAACTGCGTCCACGCGTCGAAATCGGCCAGTTCGCCGGGGCCGCCGGCACCCTCGCCTCCCTCGGCGACAAGGGCCTGGAAGTACAGGAAGCCCTGATGGCCGAACTGGGCCTGGGCGTGCCGCAAGCCACCTGGCACGTGGCCCGCGATGGCCTGGCCGAAACCCTGAACTTCCTCGGCCTGGTCACCGGTTCCCTGGGCAAGATCGCCCTCGACATCATGATGATGACCAGCGAACTGGGCGAAGTGTACGAACCTTTCGTAAAAGGCCGTGGCGCCAGCAGCACCATGCCGCAGAAGCGCAACCCGATTTCCTGCGAGCTGATGTACGCCGCCGCCAAGGGCGTGCGCCAACACGCCGGGCTGATGCTCGATGCGATGATCCAGGACTTCGAACGCTCCACCGGCCCGTGGCAGGCGGAGTGGATCGCCATCCCCGAAGCCTTCGCCCTCAGCGCCGCGTCCCTCGGCCAGGCGACCTTCATGCTCGCCGGCCTGGAAGTGCGCCCCGAACGCATGCGCAAGAACCTCGACATGACCCAGGGCCTGATCGTCGCCGAAGCCGTGATGATGGGCCTCGCCCCGGCCCTCGGCCGCCAGGTCGCCCACGATGTGGTCTACGCCGCATGCCGCATGGCCAATGACCAGGGCACCAGCCTGCTCGACGCTCTCCTCGCCCAGGGCGAAGTCACCGCGCAACTGGACCTGGCCGAACTGCAACGCCTGACCGACCCGGCCAACTACCTGGGGCTGGCGCCACAGATGGTCGATATCGCGCTGGCGCGCCAGGGCTCAGTCAAACGCTGATCTTTCGGGCACATCGGGTTTTTGTAGTGAGCGGGCTTGCCCCGCGCGAGGCAAGCTCGCTCACCACAAAAGCCAGGCTCCTGACACATCGTTCAAACACAGCCAATAACAACAATGAGATCACAGACATGTCATCCACCCCCGCAAAAAAACCGCTCTACAAGGACCTGACTTTCCAGGTCGTCGCCGCCATGTTCCTCGGGATCGCCTTCGGCTTTCTCGCTCCGGAACTGGCCGCCAGTTTCAAGATCCTCGGCGATATCTTCCTCAAGCTGATCAAGACCGCCGTCGCGCCGCTGGTGTTTTTCACCGTGGTCCACGGCATCGCTTCGGCCGGTGATATCAAGCGCGTCGGCAAGGTCGGCCTGCGTGCGTTGATCTACTTTGAGGTGGTGTCCACCATCGCCCTGGCCATCGGTCTGCTGTGGGGCAACCTGTTGCAGATCGGCTCCGGCATGCACGACGCGCACCCGAGCAGTGCCGCCGCTGCCGCCGCCAGTGCTGCGGTTGCCAAAGGCCATGCGCCCGCGTCGACCATGGACTTCATCTACGGCATCTTCCCGGACAATTTCGTCGGTGCCTTCGCCGGTGGCCAGCTGTTGCAGGTGCTGGTGATCTCGGTGTTGTTCGGTTTCGCCCTGCTGGCCTTGAAGCCCGAGCGCCGTGAAGTGATCGAAGACGGCCTGAACCGCATCTCCGAATGCTTCTTCGAGTTCATCAACCTGATCATGAAGTTTGCGCCCCTGGGTGCCTTCGGCTCGGTGGCGTATGCAGTAGGCAGCAATGGCACCGCAGTGCTGATGTCCCTGGCCAACCTGGTGTTGATGTTCTACGTCGGCATTGCGTTCTTTATCTTTGTGGTGCTGGGCGCGGTGTGCCGGTTGAGCGGCTTCAGCCTGTGGCGCTTCCTCACCTACATCAAGGATGAAATCTTCATCGTGCTCGGCACCGCGTCGTCGGAAAGCGCCCTGCCGCGCCTGCTGCAAAAGCTCGAAAAATTCGGCTGTTCCAAGCAGAGCGTCGGCCTGGTGTTGCCCACCGGCTACGCGTTCAACCTCGACGGTACATCGATCTACATGTCGCTGTGCGTGCTGTTTATCGCTAACGCCTACGGCGTGCCGCTGAGCTGGGAGCAACAGCTGGGCATCATCGCGATCATGTTGGTGACCTCCAAGGGCGCGGCGGCGGTGTCGGGTGGCAGCTTCGTGGTGTTTGCCGCGACCGTCACGGCTATCGGCGTACTGCCGGCGGAAGGTTTGGCGTTGCTGTTCGGTGTGTACCGCTTCATGTCCATGGCGATTGCCACCTGCAACACCATCGGCAACAGCGTGGCGACGGTGGTGGTGTCCAAGTGGTCTGGCGAGTTCTCCCAGCAAACCGCCCAGGATGAATATCAACGCGTGCTCGGCCGTGCTGCCGGCGCGGCGCTTTAACGGAGCCTGGAGATGACTGCTCTGCGAATCGAACATGACGCGTTCGGCCCGGTGTCGATCCCGGCCGACCGTTACTGGGGCGCACAGACCCAACGGGCACTGGAGGTGTTCGGCAGCAAACAGCCGTTCCCCTCCAGCCTGATCCGCGCCTTTGGCCAACAAAAACGCGCGTGTGCCCGCGCCAACGCACGGCTCGGCACGCTGGCGCCGAGCCTGGCACACGCGATCGAACTGGCGGCGCAGGCCTTGGCCAACGGCGAGCTTGACCTGCACTTCCCGCTGTCGATCTGGCAGACCGGTTCGGGCACCCAGACCAACATGAACGCCAACGAAGTCATCGCCAACCACGCCAACCTCGCGCTTGGTGGTGAACTGGGCAGCAAGTCGCCGGTGCATCCCAATGACCATGTGAACCGCTCCCAGTCGTCCAACGACAGTTTCCCCACGGTGATGCACCTGACCACCGTGCTGGAACTGCGCGGTCGCCTGCTGCCTGCTTTGGGCCATCTGCGTGATGGACTCAACGCCAAGGCAGACGCCTGGCAGGACGTGCTGAAAATCGGCCGCACCCACCTGATGGATGCGGTGCCGATGAGCCAGGGTCAGGCCTTTGGTGCGTTTGCCCAGCAGATCCAGCATGGCATCGCGCGAATCGAAGCCTGCCTGCCGCGCCTGCGCCTGCTGCCCCAGGGCGGCACGGCGGTGGGCACCGGGTTGAACACACCTGTCGGTTTTGACCTGGCGTTTTGCGAAGAAATCAGCCGACTCACCGGCGAACCCTTCGAAACCAACCCCTGCAAATTCGAAGGCATGGGCACCCACGATGCCCTGGTCGAAGCCTCCGGGGCGCTGAATGTACTGGCTGTTTCCTTGACCAAGATCGCCAATGACATCCGCCTGCTCGGTTCGGGTCCGCGTTGCGGCCTGGGTGAATTGATCGTGCCAGACGATGGTCTGACCTCCTCGATCATGCCCGGAAAACGCAACCCGACCATCGCCGAAGTACTGGTGCAGGCGGCGATGCAGGTGATGGGCAATCACACCACCATTACCCTGGCGGGCGCTTCCAGTACCTTCGAATTGAACGTGGCCAAGCCGGTGCTGATCCACAACCTGCTGCACTCGATCGAGGTCCTCACCGACTGCGTCAGCCTGTTCACCCACAAGCTGCTGAGCGGCCTGGAGGTGAACCGTCCACAGCTGGCGCGCAATGTGGAGCATTCATTGTTGATGGCGACGGTGCTGAACCCGCTGCTGGGTTATGACCGCGTGGCGCAAATCACCCGCAAAGCGGCGGATGAAGGCTTGTCACCCAAGGAGGCGGCGGTGCAGCTGGGACTGATCACCGCCGCAGACTATGACCAACGGGTGCGGCCGGAAAGCATGATCAGCCCCGACTGATCACAGGCTCAGCCAGCACGTTGACGCCCTGATCAGGCCGATACGCGCCCGTTGTCGAGGATAAAGTTGATGTTATCCATGTCGAAGCGCTTGTCCTCGTAGCCTGGCCCGCCTTGGTTGTTGGTACCGATATCCAGTTCCCGCAGAAGGCCAGGACGGTTGAGAAGCTCAGCGGCAAAGTGTCGTGCTTCAGGACTGAACGTACGATTTGATGGCGTCTGACCAGCCGCTTCCTTCAACTCATTGACGTTGATGTATTGATCGTCCGCACCAGCGGTAAATTGCCTGAAGTTATCTTTCACGCCTTGAATCAAGTCGTGGTCACTCATGTTTTTGTACTTGTCCGAGGAATAGGCCAGGTTTTCCCTGGAGAACGCACCGTCGAACACGCCCATGCTGCTCTGGTCGAGTTCCTTGAACACATCACCCCGCTCAAGCAGCTCATTGGCCAGGTCTTTTTCGGCTTGGGTGGCCGGCTGGCCATCCAGTTTGCATCCACTGGCCACCGCATTCAGGGATTTGTCGGTGATCAACCCAGGGGAACTCGGGTCTTCAAATGAACTGAAACGGGCCTGTATCTTGTTGAGAAGCTGCTCCTTGCTGTCGTTCGCGTAAGGACGCTGGCCCGACGCAGACAGGGATGGCTGTTGCCAATCGGCCTGAGGTGAGTAATGGCTTTCCAGGCGCTGGCGCTGCATGCCGCCGCTGTACCGGCCTGGAAACTCGCGCATGGGAGGTGCTTCTTGCTGCTCAATTTGATCAATGGTGCGCTCCACATCGCCCATGCTGATCAACCCATCTGTAGAACCTGCGTGGCCGATTGAATCCAGCATCGTGTTCAATTCAGGACGTTGGAGAATCTCCCTTGCCAAAAACGTCATCCGATCATTGAATGGATTACCGGTCAGTGGGCGATTGGCGACCTGCTGGAGGGTTTGCTGTGTCACAAACCCACTGTCAGCACTCTGGAAGTAATCGAAATTTTTCGCGAAATCCCGCGCAACCTCCGAGTTGGGTACGCGCCAGCCAGCGCTCCCGGAGGACGCTTGGGGCTGCTCGAAACGAGGACTGAAATCACTTCTAAAAGGAGTTTCCTGACGAAGGTTTACATAGGACATGGCAAAGGCCTCAGAGACTGGAATCGATAACTGCCCACCCGAATCGGCTGTGCGGCGGATCAACGTTCCATCTGTGGCGATGAGCAGAAAAACGGTTCCTGCGCGTATTAACGACGGCCATTCACCCGCAGTTGGCCGCCCTCTGAACTACCCACCAAAGGTCTGCGAGGGCCGGCGCAACGTCGGATCAAACGGATTGATCCTTGGACCAATCGCCGCCGCTTCGCGCTTGAGCAACTCCACCACCATCGGCAACCGGCTCGGCCCCAGCCGATCACTGATGGTCGCCACGCTCAACGCCGCCACCGCATGCCCGTCGCGATTGAGGATCGGCACCGCCAACCCCGCCATGCCTTCCAGCACCCCGGTATTACGCGCCGCGTAGCCCAGATTGCGCACATTCTCCACTTCCGAGCGCAGCAGCACTTCGTCATACAGGTGGAAGTCCTTGAGCCGTGGCAGGTTGTAGCGGATCACCGTCTCGCGCTCTTCCTCTGGCAAGAACGCCAGGATGGCCAGGCTGCCCTGCCCTACACCCAACGCCACGCGTCCGCCGATGTCCCCGGTGAAGGTGCGGATAGGGTACGGGCCTTCGCTGCGGTCCAGGCAGATTGCGTCGAAGCCTGAGCGCGCGAGCAGGAACAGTGAATCACCCAATGACGCACTCAGGCGCAGCATGCTCGGTCGCACCAGGTCACGCAGATTGCCGGTCTTGCCCGCATTCGCCGCGAGAGCGAAGAACTCCAGGCTCAGGCGATAGCGCTTGCTGCGCGCGTCCTGCTCGACCATGCCTTCGTCCATCAGGCTGCGCAGTAAGCGGTGGGTGGTGGGTTGGGACAGGCCCACCTGTTGCGCAAGCTGAGTGACGCGTTCGCCCCCCTCCGGCACGTCACCCAGGGTGCGCAGTAGCGCGAACAGTCGGGACACCCCACCGGAGCCGACTTCTTTAGCGCTGTCATTTCGATCAGTGGAATCCATAGCAATCAATATCTCAGTAAATTCCGGTGAGTGAATAAATACGAAAATAGTAGTCCGTTCAGTGAAATTTCATCTTCCGCCCATCCTAGTCTTCGCCCTAATCTGCGTCCACAGGGGCGACATGAACAACTAACGGCAGCCGACTCAAGATCGAGCGCCAACGCACCGGCAACACTTCATTCGCATCTGCCCAAAACAAAAAAGCGCGTTTCGACGCGACTCAAAAAAGGTGGAACGCAGACATGGCATTTCTCCAACTCAACGCCTTGAGCAAACGCTACGGCGCCGTCGATGCAGTGGTCGCCACCGACCTGGCGGTGGAAAAAGGCGAGTTCGTTTCCCTGCTCGGCCCCTCGGGCTGCGGCAAGACCACCACCCTGCAAATGATCGCCGGCTTCGTTGATGTGAGCGGCGGGCAAATCGTGCTCGACGGCCGCGACATCACCCACGCCAAACCCGCCAGCCGTGGCCTGGGCGTGGTGTTCCAGAGCTACGCGTTGTTCCCGCACATGACCGTGCGCGACAACGTTGCCTTCGGCCTGAAGATGCGCAAAGTGCCGGCGGCGCAGATCGCCAGCAAGGTCAAGACCGTATTGGAACTGGTGCGCCTGGCGCCGCACGCCGATCGATACCCACGTGAATTGTCCGGCGGCCAGCGCCAACGTGTGGCCCTGGCCCGCGCTCTGGTGATCGAGCCGCCGGTGTTGCTGCTGGATGAACCGCTGTCCAACCTCGACGCCAACCTGCGCGAAGAAATGCAGTTCGAAATCCGCCGCATCCAGTGCGCCGTGGGCATCACCACCTTGATGGTCACCCACGACCAGGCTGAGGCGCTGTCCATCAGCGACCGCGTGGTGGTGATGCAGGCCGGGCGCGTGACCCAGATCGACGCGCCGTACAAGCTCTACGAACACCCGCGCACGCGCTTCATCTCGGACTTCGTCGGCAAGGCCAACCTGTTGCCGGGCGACTACGATCAGTTGGGCACTCCACAGGTCCGCCACGAAAGCGGTGACGGCGAACTGACCCTGAGCCTGCGCCCGGAAAAGATCCAACTGGTGGACGCCGGCACCGGCCGACTGCAAGGCAAGGTGCTCGACAGCTACTTTTTCGGCAGCCAATGGCTGTATCGCATCCACACCCGCCTGGGCGAAATCACCGTGGTGCGCAGCAATGACGGCAGCGCGCCGCTCGGTTGCGGAGCCGCGGTGGGCCTGGACTGGCAAGCCAGCCTGCTGCGCGTATTGGCGGCGGATGAGGTGCGCGCATGAGCCGGGGCTATCTGTTGTCGTTGCCCGCCCTGGTGCTGTTTGTCGGGCTGCTGATTCTGCCGTTGGGCCTGACGCTGGTGCTGTCGTTCAACGTGTTCGATTACCAAGTGGGCGTAAAGGGCGATGAGTGGACCCTGGCGCATTATTTGTCGCTGTTCAGCGATGCGTACTTCTACGAAATCTTCTGGCGCACCTTCTGGATCAGCGCCTTGGTCACCCTGCTCTGCGTGGTGATCGGGGTGCCCGAGGCTTACATCCTTAGCCGCATGGGCACCCCGTGGCGCTCGATCTTCCTGATCCTGATCCTCACGCCGCTGCTGATCTCGGTGGTGGTGCGTGCTTTTGGCTGGAGCCTGCTGCTCGGCGCGGATGGGCTGGTGAACCAAGTCATTCAATTCCTCGGCGGGCGCCCGGTAAAGCTGTTGTACACGCCGTTCGCGGTGATCATCGCCCTGGTGCACGTGATGCTGCCGTTCATGATCATCCCGGTGTGGACTTCCCTGCAGAAGCTCGACCCATCGGCTGAACAAGCGGCGTTGTCCCTCGGCGCCAGCCAGACCACGGTGATGCGCAAGATCGTATTGCCCCAGGTGATGCCCGGCGTACTGTCCGGCACGCTGATCGTGTTCGGCCTGGCCGCCAGTTCCTTTGCGATCCCCGGCCTGCTCGGTGGACGCCGCCTGAAAATGGTCGCCACCGTGGTGTACGACCAGTACCTCTCGGAACTCAACTGGCCCATGGGCGCAACCATCGCGGTGGTGCTGCTGTTGGTCAATCTGCTGATCATGCTGAGCTGGAACCGCATGGTCGAAGGCCGCTACAAAAAGTCCCTGGGGGTTTAAACGCATGTCCAGAAACGGTCCTTTGGCCCTCGGCTTTCATACGCTGGTGGTGCTGTTCATGATGGCGCCGCTGGTGGTGGTGTGCCTGGTGGCCTTCACCCCGGAAAACACCTTGAGCCTGCCCACCTCGGGCTTCTCCCTGCGCTGGTTCCGTGCGGTGTTCGAGCGCGCGGATTTTATCCAGGCGTTCTACAACAGCTTGATTTTGGCGTTTACCGCCGCGAGCCTGGCGACCTTGATTGCAGTGCCGGCCGCCTTGGCGATCAGTCGCTATCAGTTTGCGGGGCGCAATTTCTTCAGTGCGCTGTTCTTGTCACCGATCATCATTCCGCACCTGGTGCTTGGCGTAGCGATGCTGCGCCTGTTCGCACTGATGGGCGTCAACGGCAGCTTCACCTGGCTGATGCTGGCGCACGTGGTGATCATCACGCCCTATGTGCTGCGCCTGGTGTTGGCCGCCGCCATCGGCATTGATCGCAGCGCCGAGCAGGCCGCGGAGTCCCTGGGCGCCAGCCGCTTCACGCTGTTCCGCCAGATCACCCTGCCGATGATCTTGCCCGGTGTGGCGGGCGGCTGGTTGCTGGCGTTCATCAACAGTTTCGATGAGGTGACGTTGTCGATCTTTGTCAGCTCGCCAGCGACCCAGACCCTGCCGGTGCGCATGTATGTGTACGCCACCGAGTCCATCGACCCGATGATGGCGGCGGTGTCGGCGCTGGTGATTGCACTCACGGCCGTCACCATGATTTTGCTGGACCGGGTCTATGGCCTGGACCGTGTGCTGGTGGGGAAACACTGATGGCCCTGTTCAAACGCCTGGCCGAAACCCAACGCCCTGCCCTCGCCTTCACGCTTGACGGGCAACCGGCCAGTGGCTTGCTCGGTGACACCTTGCTGACCGCCGTGCTGACCTGCGCCGAACACCTGCGCGGCAGTGATTTCAGCGCCGAACCACGGGCCGGTTTCTGCCTGATGGGCGCGTGCCAGGATTGTTGGGTACGGCTTGAAGATGGGCGTCGCGTACGCGCCTGTTCGACGCTATTGGAAGAAGGCCAGGCCATCCGCCGCGATCCGGGGCGCCAGTCATGAAGCCTGTGGTGATTGTGGGCGCAGGCCCGGCCGGGATCAGCGCGGCGCGCACGTTGCTCGACCATGGCATCAACCCTTGCCTGGTGGATGAAAGCCTGCGCGGTGGCGGGCAGATTTATCGACGCCAGCCACTGGGCTTCCAGCGCACCGCCAAGCAGCTCTACGGTTTTGAAGCGCGCAAGGCCGAGGCCGTGCACCGCACAATGGATGAGCTAGCACCGCTGATCGACTACCGCCCGGAAACCCTGGTGTGGAATGCTGAGGACGGGCGCGTGGATATGCTCAACAACGGCCGCGCCGAAAGCCTCGAGTACGCGCAACTCATCGTTGCCACGGGCGCCACCGACCGCATCCTGCCCGTACCGGGTTGGACTTTGCCGGGCGTGTACAGCCTGGGCGCGGCGCAAATCGCGCTGAAGTACCAGGGCTGCGCCATCGGCGAGCGTGTGGCGTTTTGTGGCAGCGGGCCATTGCTGTATCTGGTGGCTTACCAGTACGCCAAGGCCGGCGCCAAGGTGGTGGCAGTGCTCGACAGCGCGCCGTTCAGTGCCCAACTCCGTGCATTGCCAGCGTTGCTCGGGCAACCGGCGACCTTGGCCAAAGGCTTGTACTACCGCGCCTGGTTGACGGCCCATGGGATTCCCGTGCATCAGGGCGCCACGCTTGAACAGATCGACGGCGCGCAACGGGTCAGCGGCATTCAATGGGCTGATCAGAGCTTGGAATGCGACGCCGTGGCCTTCGCCCATGCCCTGCGCAGCGAGACGCAACTGGCGGACTTGCTTGGCTGTGAGTTCGCCTGGAATGCCTTGAACCGCGCGTGGCTGCCACAACGGGATAGCGCCGGACGCAGCAGCGTCAACGGCGTGTACCTGGCGGGCGATGGGGCTGGGATCATGGGCGCGGACGCCGCACAAATGGCCGGTGAACGTGCAGCGCTGGCGGTGCTGGAGGACTCGGGTGTTGCCATCGATCAGCGCCGCCCTGCTGTGCTGGAGCAACAATTGGAGGCCATCCAACGCTTTCGTCATGGTTTGGAAACTGCGTTCCCGTTCCCAGAGAAGTGGGCGGCCGAAGCCCCCGATGAATTGATCCTCTGTCGCTGCGAAGAAGTCAGCGTCGGCGACATACGCGCGGTGGTGGATGAAGGCCACTGGGAAATCAATCGCGTCAAGGCCCACTGTCGTGTCGGCATGGGCCGCTGCCAAGGCCGTATGTGCGGGTTGGCGGCAGCGGAAATTGTCGCGGAGCGCAGTGGCCGGGCCATCGAAAACGTCGGCCGCTTGCGGGGTCAGGCACCGATCAAGCCGCTGCCGTTTGGCGTGGAGGTGCAGCCGTGATCGACGTCATCGTACTGGGCGGCGGGATTGTCGGCGCCTCGGCGGCGCTGATGCTGGCGCAGAAAGGCCAGCGCGTGGCGCTGGTGGAGCGAGACTTCTGCGGCTCCCATTCCAGTGGCGTCAACTACGGCGGCGTGCGGCGCCAAGGCCGGCCATTGCACCAATTACCGCTGTCGCAGCGTGCCCACCAGCTGTGGGCAGACTTGCCGGGATTGATCGGTATCGACGGCGAGTACTTGCGTTCCGGTCATTTGAAGCTGGCGCGCAGTCATGCCGATTTCGCCGCGTTGCAGGCGTATGCCGAGCAGACACGCGGATTTGGCCTGGGTTTGCAGCTGCTGGATTACGCCGAGCTGCGCGCACGATTTCCCTGGGTCGGCGATATCGCCGTCGGTGCCTCGTTGTGTCCGGAAGACGGCCACGCCAATCCACGCCTGGTGTCGCCCGCCTTTGCCCGCGCGGCAAAACAACGCGGCGCGCAGGTTTATGAACAGTCGCCCGTCACACGTGTCGAGCATGACGGCCAGCACTTTCAGGTGCACTGCGCCAACGGCCTGCACGTGCACGCGCCGTGGCTACTCAACTGCGCGGGTGCTTGGGCCGGTACGGTCGCCGAACAGTTTGGCGAAGCCGTACCTATGACCTCGGCACACCCGGCGATGCTGGTCACTGAGCCCTTGCCGGTGGTGATGGACGTGAGCACCGGCGTTGAAGGCGGTGGGATCTATGCGCGACAGGTCGCCCGGGGCAATTGCATCCTCGGCGGCGGTCGCGGCTTTGCCCTCGGTCCGCAGCAAGCGCGACCTGGGCAAGCTGCGGTGCTGGAGATCCTGCGCAATGCCGGCGAGCTGTACCCCTTCCTCAAAGGTGCCCAGGCCATCCGCACCTGGAGTGGCACCGAAGGTTATCTACCCGATCACGAACCGGTAATCGGCCCCAGCAGCACCCAACCTGGCTTGCTCCACGGTTTCGGCTTTGCCGGCGCCGGGTTCCAGCTCGGTCCCGCGGTCGGTGAAGCCCTGGCAGAGATCGTCTGCACCGGTGCCAGCCGCCAACCCATCGAAGCGTTTTCCATCCGTCGTTTCCAAGCCTGAGAGGAAAAACATCCATGAACCCACGTATTGCGCTGTCCTGCTTGTCCCTCGCCCTGCTCGCCTCAACAGCACACGCCGCGCCCACGCTGTACCTGGGCATGAACGGCGGCACCATGGAACGGGTGTACGCCGACAAGGTGCTGCCCGCGTTTGAAAAGGCCAATAACGTCAAGGTGGTGATCGTGCCCGGCACCTCGTCGGACATCCTCGCCAAGGTCCAGGCCAACAAAGACAATCCGCAGATGCACGTGATGTTCCTCGACGACGGCATCATGTACCGCGCGATTTCCATGGGATTGTGCGACAAGCTGGCGCCCAGCCCGACCCTGGAGCAGATCCCCGCCAAGGCAAAGATCAAGGAACACGCCGTGGCCGTGACCCTCGGCGTCACCGGCCTGGGCTACAACGCCAAGATGTTCAAGGAAAAAGGCTGGGCCGCGCCCACCTCCTGGATGGACCTGGCCGACCCGCGCTTCAAGGACAAAGTGGTGTTCCAGTCCCTGGCCTCCTCCACTTTCGGCCTGCATGGCTTTCTGATGTTCAACCGCCTCCAGGGCGGCGACGAAACCAACGTCGACCCCGGCTTCAAGGCCTGGCCAAAAACCGTCGGCCCCAACGTGCTGGAATACATCGCCAGCTCCGCGAAGATCTCTGAAATGGTGCAGACCGACGAAGCCGCGCTCTTCCCGCTGACGCCCACCCAGGTCGCCACCCAGAAACTGCTCGGCGTGCCCATGGAATATGCGCAACCCAAGGAAGGCGCGGTGGTGCTGAACGTGGCCGAATGCGTGATCGCGCGCAACGACCAGTCGGAACTGGCGCAGAAACTCGCCGCGTTTTTGCTGACCGCCGAAGCCCAGGCCCCGGCGTTGGAAGAAGGTGACCAGATCCCGTCCAACCCGACCACGCCAACCACCGACAAGACCCGCGCACGGGTGGAAGCGATGCAGGGTTACTTACAGACGGCAATTTCGATTGATTGGGACCAGGTCAACCAGGCGCGGCCGGAGTGGAATGCGCGGTGGAGTCGGTCGATCGAGCGGTAGAACTTCATAATCCTTCCCGGCGCCGAACGCGTTGACGCTGGGTACGGATTATCTTCGCGATGCGCTGGCGCTTTTGACGGAGTTTTACCCATTCAGCGCGGGCCTCTCGATAGCGTTTACTATTGATCAGCAGCAGAGCCAGCAGCGGGAACAATAGGCCCAGGACATAGAACACCTTGTGAGGGTGGTGTTCAATGGTTGGTAAAACACCCAACAGGCTAAACACCATCAGAACGACCGGGATCCATAGCCAGTTCGGGTAGCCGCGCACGATCATAAAGTTGCAGTGAGCAAGGAGACAGGCCGAACCGAGAGTAGAAAAGAAAGAGTATTTGAGATTTAAGTCAGCAGGTAACGCATCGAAGTAACTGTCAAACATCATCGGAACACCAATCGCCAGCGCGAATATTTGAAACACGTTTGCCGCAGCGAATACCGGAAAATAGCGCAGCAGGAAATGCCGAAGCTGCTCAAGGGTCATCAGAAGAATCATTCGTCAAATTCCTCGTACAGACCTACTGCGATTGTTCTCAGATTTCCAGACATTGCACTGCCTGCCACCGCACCTCCGACCGCAACGGTATCCTTGAGCTGAACGAGCGTTGCATGTCGAAGCTGGGCCTGGGTATATCGCTTAGGAAAGTCACCCGATAGTTGTTTCAACTTAATAAGCTTGGCGCTCAAATGCGGGTGGTTGACGCTGAGCAATTCCTTCGTCAATTTCGCACGTTCCTGGCGACTCATCCTTCTGAGGACATCACGCCACGACCTGCCGGTCGAGGCTTTGGTTGCGCTTGCTAGCTTGACCGTGGCCAGGAACGAAGTACTTGCTCCTATCAACGACACAGCATCCAGAATGGCCGTCGTTTGTTGATACCAAGGTTCGCTATCGAGCCAATCAATATGATCAGGCTCCCTGGCTTCTTTGTAGACACGGTATAAACCGTTTGCACACTGCCCAAAACTGGCAACAAATGCAGCTCTGCCAATCACAGCCATTGCACCACTCAGCCCTGCGGTGAACGGCGAAAGCGCGGACCCGCCAGCGATCACCAACCAACTCAATAATGCAGTCCCACAGGCCGCTCCCATTCCGATCGCTTCAAATACAAGCTGCGACTCGCGCGGCTCACTCTCCAACCTACGCACAAAATCCAGCCTCGCCAACGAGCCAGGCATCTCCCGCAAAACCACCCGCTTGGGCAACACGCTGCAAATCGGCTGAAACTCACGTAACGTCACTGGCCACAGCTGTGAATCGAGATACACCACCCCTGCCCCCGCAATCGCAGGATCGGCGTCGATAGCCGCAAACAACCGGCGCACATCAATACTGTTTTCCACTCGCTCACGCGTTGTGAGGTGGGCATTGGGGAAACCGTCCTTCAAGACACTGCCAGCCATTCCTTTACTCCTGAACGCACAAGAGCGCAGAGCGTAAAGAATCAATATCCGGCAAGAATGTCGGAAATATTCCTTTTTGCAGCCAGGCACTTCCCGTTCTCACCTTGGCGTCTTGAGGTCAATCGTCGAAATGGGAAAAGTACGCCCCGCGCCACTCTCGGCGGATGAGAAGACAAGGAACGAACATGGCAACCGATATGTTTTTGAAACTGGGAGACATCAAGGGCGAGTCCAGGGACCAGACCCATCGCGATGAAATCGATATTGCCCGCTGGGGCTGGAGGATGACTCAATCGGGCTCGATGCACAGTGGCACGGGCGGTGGTGCCGGCAAGGTTGATATGGCCAACATCGCGATTGAAAAGTCGCTGGATAAATCCTCGCCCAACCTCATGATGGCGTGCGCAACCGGCAAGCATTACCCCGAGGCTCGAATCGTGGTGCGCAAGGCTGGGGGCGATAGCAGCGTGGAGTACCTGGTGATCATCTTGAAGGAAGTGATGGTCGCCTCCTACGACAGCCGCGCGGCGACAACCAGTGACGTGCTGACCGAGGAAATCAGCCTTAACTTCGCCAGGGTAGAAATCAGCTACCAGCCCCAGAAAGCTGATGGCGGCAAGGATGGCGGGCCGATTCGGTTCGGCTGGAATATCCGCGAGAACATCAAAATCTGATTGTCTGTTCAATCCGGAATGATCGGCAGCGCACGCTTGTGCGCTGTCTTGCTATACGCGCCCTCGACAATCGCTCTCACCCGCTCGCTCACTGGTTCGCCCATCAGGTACGCGTCGACCTCTGCGTAAGTGCAGCCGTAGGCCTGTTCATCCAGCTTGCCCGGCACAAGCTCTTCCAGGTCGGCAGTCGGTTGTTTGTGCACCAGGTTGTCCGGGGCGCCGAGGGCCGTGGCGAGCAGGCGCACTTGGGTTTTGGTCAGGCCCGACAATGGAGCCAAGTCACAGGCGCCGTCGCCGAACTTGGTGAAAAAGCCCATCAGCGCTTCAGCGCCGTGGTCGGTGCCGACCACCAGGCCGTTGTGCAGGTTGGCCACGGCGTACTGGGCGATCATCCGCGTGCGTGCCTTGACGTTGCCCTTGATGAAATCGACATGGGCGGCGCTGGCTTCAGTGGCGGTCAGGCTGGCCATGAGGCCGTCGACGCTGGCGGCGATGTTGAGGGTGTCGATCTGGTCCGGGGTGATGAAGTCCAGGGAAGCCTGGGCGTCGCGTTCGTCAGCCTGGGTTTTATAAGGCAGGCGCATGGCGATGAAGCGCGCAGCGTTGCCTTCGCCGCGCAGTTGCTCCACAGCCAACTGGCACAGACGGCCGGCGGTGAGGGAGTCAACACCCCCGCTGATGCCCAGTACCAACGCCTTGCCGCCGGAGCCGCGCAAGGTGGTCTTGATGAAGTCGATGCGCCGCTGGATCTCTTTGGCTTCGCCGCCTTTGACCAGTTGCCGATTGATGTTCAGTTCCTGTGCGATACGTGCTTGCATGTCACACCTCCAGGCTGCCGACATTGAACACGTGTGCTGCGTACTGCAAAAACGAGGCGTCTTCGCAGACGTTCTTGATCGGATCATCCGAGAATTTCACCACCGGCTCGCCGTGCACCCGCACCAGTTTCATCACGATGCTCAGCGGTTCGACGCCCTCCACATCGCAGGCCAGGCTGGTACCCATGCCGAAACCAAATTTGGCCTTGCCACGCACGTGACGCAGGATCGGCAGGCATTTTTCGAAGTTCAGGCCGTCAGAGAACATCAGGTCCTTGGTCATCGGGTCGATGCCCAGTTGCTGGTAGCGGGCCAGGACTTTGTCGGCCCAAGCGATGGGGTCGCCGGAGTCCTGGCGCAGGCCGTCATACAGCTTGGCGAAGTAAAGGTCGAAGTCCTTGAGGAAAAAGTCGGTGCTGATGCAGTCAGTCAGGGCGATGCCGAGACGGCCACGGTATTCGCGCACCCAGTTTTCCAGGGCGGCGTTCTGGCTTTCGCGCAGGCGGCCCAGTTGCTGGTGCACCATCAGCCATTGGTGGGCCATGGTGCCGATCAGCGGCAGGTCGAATTCGTAGGCCAGGTGCGCATTGCTGGTGCCGACGAACTGGCCAGGGAAGTCGCGACGCATGATGTCGACCACTTCACGCTGGGCCTTGAACGACAGGCGGCGCCGGGTGGAAAAGTCAGACACACGCAGGTCGGCGAGTTCTTCGCGGCTGAGGTTTTTCTGTAGCCAGTCGAATTTCTGGTAAAGCTTGCGGGTGACATCTTCCAGGGTCACGTCGGGGTATTTGTCGCGGTTGCGCAGCTCGCTGACCAGGGCCAGGACCGGTTGTTCGAACATGATGCAGTGCAGCATCGGGCCGACCACGCGGATGTTCAGTTGGCCGTCGACTTCGCTGACGTGGATATAGCGCAGGTTGAAGCGGAACAGGCCGAGGAAGCGCTCGTAGTCCGGGGTGAGGTATTCGCGAAAGCGGGGGTTGAACAGAAAGCGCAGCTCACCTTCGCGCATACGCAGGCTGGCGAGTTGATCCAACTCAGCACGGATTTCAGGAATCAGATGACCGAGCTTTTCCTTGGACCGCACAATGAAGTTGTACTCCACATCGACATTGGGATACTGGTGCAACACGGCCTGCATCATGGTGAAGGTGTAGTAATCGGTGTCGAGCAAACCCTGGATAACGGGCGTTTTGTAGTCGTAGGCACTTTCCATGGTGTGTCTCCTTAACGCGCGGCCATCGCGGCCAGTTCTTCGCGGGTGCTGCTGATGACAGCACCGGCCTTGAGCAACTCATTGACCGCCTGTACGCCGCCCTCCTGCGTAATGGCCCGGCACGCCGGCAAGTGCAAAACCACTTCCAGGCCAGCCTTGAGCAATTGCAACGCGGTGGTCTTGACGCAGTAGTCCAGCGCCAGGCCGCCGACGATTACGCGGCTCACGCCCTGGGCCTTCAAGTACTCGATCACGCCGGTAGACAGTTTGTCGTGCAGGTCGTGGTAGCAGGCGCCATAGGGGTGCAGGTCGGGTTCCACGCCTTTCCAGATGAAGTAGTCGTAGTCATAAGGCGTGGGCAATTCGTCCAGCAAGGTGAAGCCCTCGGTGCCCGGCACGCAATGGCTCACCCAGGTCACATCGGCGTGGGCCAGGCCGGTGGGTTGCAGCATCTCGCTGTGCTGCGACACCACCCAGGGCGCGTGCGGGGTGTGGGCGTCCTTGCTGCCGACGCGATGGCCGGCCAGGCTCGCCATGTAGTTGAGCTCGGCACCGATCTGGTCGCCACCGGCCACAGGCAACTCACTGGGGCACAGCGGCGTGAAGCTCTTCTGGGCGTCGACATCGAATGAAGCGATGGCGGATATCGAGAGGGTCATGATGGTTCTCCTGTGGCCTGAAAACAAAAGTACATGTCATGTACTTTCATTGCAAGAAACATTTGTTTATCTATCCTGGAGCAAGTACATGACATATCTGCTCGATTCGTTAGACTGTGCGTCATCGCTGTCTAGAAGGACGTCCACATGCCCCTGAGCCCCTACCTCCACACCGTCGACCTGTGCGTAGTGTTTTATTGCCGCGCCTCAGGGGAGCTGAAATTGCTGCTGAACAAACGCGACGCCGAGCCCTTCACCGGGCATTGGGCGCTGCCGGGCGTGGTGGTGAATGGCGGCGTGCAAGATCTGAGCCTCAAGGATGCGGTGGAGCGCTTGCGCGCGAGTGACAAGGTGGGCCTGGCGCTGGCGTGGAGCGAGCAAGTGGGCACGGTAGGGGATGCGTTTCGTGATCCGCGCTGTTGGTCGTCGTCCACTTACTACCTGGCGATCGTGGCGGATGAGGTAGCGCTGGGTGAGCATCAGGCCTGGTTTTCACTGTCGGGGGTCGCGGATGGCAGCATCAAGCTGCCGTTCGATCACAACAGCATCGTGGCCGCCGTGCAGGAACGCTTGTTCTCCAAGTCGCTGTACAGCAGCTTGCCGCTGATGTTCCTGGGCGATGAATTCAGCGCGCCGGAGGCGACCATGATCTTTTCCCTGGTGCTGGGGCGGCCGGTGTTGAAGACCAGTATTCGCCAGCGCTTGCTGAAGCTGACTGAGGCGGGGTTTCTGCGCGAGACCGGGCGCAAGAAAAATGGTGAAGGCGGCAGGCCCCAGGCGACGGTGACGGTTCTCAAACCTGGAGAAATCTACTTCTTCGACCGCAGTTTTGCCGATTAACGACTTCAATGGTTTGAGGCGCAGGTGTGGTGAGCGGGCTTGTTGTGGCGAGCGGGCTTGCCACAACAAGCCCGCTCACTACACGAGGGTTCTATTCAAGGCCAGCGGCTCTAGTTCATCCAATTGCCGCCGTCGACGTTGTAGGTTTGGGCCACCACATAGTCTGCGTCCTTCGAGGCCAGGAAAACCGCCATCCCGGTCAAATCCTCCGCCGTGCCCATCCGCCCAAACGGCACCTCGTCCCCTACCCGCTTTTTCTTCTCGCCAGGCGCCAATCCCTCATGCCTGGCGAACAACGCATCCACGCCATCCCAATGCTCGCCATCCACCACACCGGGTGCGATGGCGTTGACGTTGATCCCCTGCTTGATCAGGTTCAACCCCGCCGATTGCGTCAGGCTGATCACCGCCGCCTTGGTCGCGCAGTAGATCGCCACCAACGGCTCGCCACGGCGTCCGGCCTGGCTGGCCATGTTGATGATCTTGCCGCCATGGCCCTGGCTGATCATCTGCCGCGCGGCGGCCTGCAAGGTGAATAGCGTGCCGGCGACGTTGATCGAGAACAGCCGTTCGTAGCTGTCGCGGGTGATGTCGACGATAGGCGCCAAGTCGAACAATGCGGCGTTATTGATAAGGATATCCAACTTGCCGACCTGGGCGACCACAGTGGCAATCGCGCTGTCGATGGACGCCTGGTCGGTGATATCCATGGCGACGGCATAGGCCTGTGGACCCAGCTCAACAGCCGTGGCCTGGGCCCGTTGCAGGTTGATGTCGGCGATGGCCACGGTGGCGCCCTCGGCGATGTAGGCCTGGGCAAAGGCGCGGCCGATGCCACGCGCCGAACCGGTGATCAGTGCGCTCTTGCCTTCAAGTCGTTTCATGAAAAAGTCCTGTTGAAGTTATTTCGGGTAGCCGGCGCGTTTCATTTCGCGCTCGGTGGTGGACTGGGCTTCCAGCAAGGCCTGGTCAACCGACATGCCACCGGTCAGCGCCGCAGAGAACAGCTTGCCGACCGAGGTGCCGATGGCCTGGAACTCGGGAATGGTCACGTACTGAATGCCCACGTACGGCACCGGCTTGGTCGAAGGGTGCGCGGGGTCGGCGTGTTTCATCATTTCCAGGGTTACCTGGGCAAACGGTGCGGCCTTCAAGTACGCCTCGCTGTAGGTAGATTGGCGGGTGCCCGGCGGTACGTTGGTGATGCCTTCTTTATCAGCGACCAACTGGATGTACTCCTTGGAAGTCGCCCAACTGATGAAGGCCTTGGCAGCGTCCTTGTGCTTGGAGGTGGCCGGAATTGCCAGGGACCAGGCATACAGCCACGAAGAACCTTTATCGGTGACTTCGGTAGGCGCGGCAGCGAAACCGACACTGTCCGCGACCTTGCTCTGGCTCTTGTCGGTGGTGAAGGAGCCGGCGACGCTGGCATCCACCCAGATCGCGCACTTGCCGCTGTTGAACAGCGCCAGGGTTTCGTTGAAACCATTGCTGGACACACCCGGCGGGCCGTATTGCTTGAGGGTGTTGACGTAGAAGTTGGCGGCCGCCGTCCACTCGGGGCTGGTCAGCTCGGGTTTCCACTGCTCGTCGAACCAGCGCGCGCCAAAGGCATTGGCCATGGTGCTCAGCAAGGCGATGTTCTCGCCCCAGCCGGCCTTGCCGCGCAGGCACAGGCCATATTGGCCCTTGTCCTTGGCGGTGAGCTTGGCGGCGAACTCGCCGAGTTGGGTCCAGGTAGGATGCGCGGGCATGCTCAACCCGGCCTGTTTGAACAGGTCGGTGCGGTAGTAGGTGACGGTGCTTTCGCCGTAGAACGGCAAGGCGTACAGGGTGTTATTGACCGACAGGCCCTGGCGTACCGAGGGGAAGATATCGTCGGCGTCATAATCGGCCGGCAGCTGGGTCAAGGGTTCCAGCCAGTGCTTGGCGCCCCAGAGTGGGGTTTCGTAGGTGCCGATGGTCAGCACGTCAAACTGCCCGCCCTGGGTCGCGATGTCGGTGGTGAGGCGCTGGCGCAGCACGTTTTCTTCCAGCACCACCCAGTTGAGCTTGATGTCCGGATGCTGCGCTTCGAACACCTTGGACAGGCGCTGCATGCGGATCATGTCGCTGTTGTTGACCGTGGCGATGGTCACGGTGTCGGCGGCGTGGCTGGGCATGGCCAGCGCCAGGCCGGAAAGCAGGAACAACGCTTGCGGGAGCTTGGACATAGCGGTTTCTACCTGTTGTTTTTGTTGTTGAGCGCCGATTACAGCAGCTTGGCCAAGCCCCCACAAACGCCTGGAGGATGGGCGACTGGTACTTTTTTAACCTGGATATGAAAGTTAAAAAAGTATCAGTACCAGGCAAAACCAGGGGTAGCGCGCTCACGGTTGAGGCGCGTATTTTGGAGCGATTCCAAGCATCATAAGAATCCCGCCATGCCCATCAGCCGCGCCAAGCTGTTCGAGCACCGCCCCGCCGAACTCGAAGTGATCCTGCCCGAGCCGGACCACTGCTTCCGCTGGTTCGAGCATGACTACCCCTACGACCTGGCGCGCTGGAACCACCATCCCGAATTTGAAATCCACCTGATCCGCCAAGGCAGCGGCAAACTGGTGGCGGGCGACTACATCGGTGCGTTCAGTGCCGGGCATGTGGCCCTGATCGGCCCCGACCTGCCCCACGACTGGATCGGTGAACTCGCCCCCGGCGAATACCTGAGCGGTCGCGACGTGGTGTTGCAATTCGATGGCGCCGCCCTCCTCGCCCTGCGCAAGACCCTGCCGGAACTCGGTGACTTGCAACCGCTGTTCGAGCATGCCCGGCGCGGGCTGGAATTCACCGGCGACACCGCGTTGCAGGCTGCATGCTTGATGGAAGCCATCGGCAGCGCCCACGGCCTGCAACGCCTGATCCTGTTCCTGCAATTGCTCGACACCCTGAAGAACGCCCCGACGCAACAGGTCAAGGCACTCGCCAGCCCGTGTTATGCGCCGACGTTGGATGCACGCAGCGCCGAACGCATCAACAAGGCGTTCGATTATCTGATGCGCGAGCTGACCGGCGATGTGCGCTTGTCGGTAATCGCGCAACAGCTGGAGATGAGCGAGCCAGGCTTCTCACGCTTCTTCAAGCGCAACACCGGCCACGGCTTTATCGACCTGATGCGCAAGTTCCGTGTACAGCGCGCCTGCCGGCTGCTGTTGCAAAGCGACATGTCGGTGGCGGACATCTGCTTTGAAGTGGGCTACGCCAATCTGTCGAATTTCAATCGACACTTCCGTATCGAAATGCACCAGACGCCAAGCGACTATCGACGTGAAACCGCGATGCACCTGTTCCAGCACATTGAAAAAATGACACCCAGTCAATTCTGACCAAAAGGTCGACTAAATCCCGGTTTTTTTCAATTTGATCAATCGATTGAGCAAACTTGGTACAGCCTGTGCAAACGTTTGCGGTACGAACTTGCCAGCCAAGTTCACCCTTACCCGAAGAATCGGGTTCAAACCGCGTACGAATAGGGATTTTCAATGCACCCCACCTCAAGGCGTCCTGCCTCCTTTGGTGTTTCCTTGCTACTGGCCGCCGTTACGGGAGTACTCAGCGCCCCCATTTTGGCGCAGGAAAAACCCGTGGATGACTCAGCACAGGGCGAAACCCTCAGCCCTGAAGCCAGCCCGGCGAAAAAAGGCGTGTACCTGTCGGATTGGTTCAACCAGGACCTGACATTGATCGGGAGCAAAGACATCAGCTTCGGCCCCAAGCCACAGGATGATGTCTACCTGGAATACGAGTACTTCGGCCGTAAGGGGCCTTTTGAGCTGTACGGCTACATCGACGTGCCGAAGATCCTCACCATCGGTAACAGTAATGACAAAGGCGTGTGGGACCATGGCTCGCCGGTGTTCATGGAACACGAACCGCGTATCTCCATCGACTACCTGGCGGGCCGCAGCCTGGCCATCGGGCCGTTCAAGGAATGGTACGTGGCGTTCGACTGGATCTACGACCATGGCAGCCGCAAGGAAAACCGCGCCAACACTCTGTACAGCGGCCTCGGCACCGACATCGACACCCATTCGCGGGTGAACCTGTCGGCCAACTTCTATGGGCGTTACCAGTGGGAAAACTACGGCGCCAGCAATGAATACTCATGGGACGGCTACCGCGCGCAGATGAAGTACATCGTGCCCATCAGCAAGTTCGATAACGGTGCTTCGCTGACCTACATCGGCTTCACCAACTACGATTTCGGCTCCGACCTGCACAAGGACAACCCGGCGCGCACCGCCAACTCGCTGGTCGCGACCAATGTACTGCTGTACTCGTTCACTCATCTGCGCTTTACCTTGGTCGGCCGTTACTTCCATAACGGCGGCAACTGGGAAGACGGCAGTGAGTTGAATTTCGGCGAAGGCAACTTCCGCGCCCGTTCCGATGGCTGGGGTTACTACGCCGGCGTGGGCTACCAATTCTGATCAAGGAGCTTTAGATGAACGCGTTTACACGTTTCTCAATGGCGGTCGGCCTGGCGCTGCTGCCCCACGTGGTGCTGGCCGATACCGCACCGATCAAACCCAAGGTGATGCTGATCACCATGTTCGCCCCTGAGGCGCAAACCTGGATCGATCGCCTGGAACTCAAGCAGGAAGTCCGCGTACCGGGGCTGTCGGCCGAATACCCGGTGATCCGCTGCAACACCCAGGACGTGTGCCTGCTGGTCACCGGCATGGGCCAGACCAACGCCGCCGCGTCCACCCTAGCCTTGGCCTTGTCGCCCAAATTCGACCTGCGCCAGAGCTATTTCCTGATCGCCGGGATCGCCGGCATCAGCCCCAAGCACGGCACCCTCGGCACCGCCGCCTGGGCGCATTACCTGGTGGAATTCGGCACCCAGTGGGAGTTGGATTCGCGGGACGCGCCCAAGGATTGGCCGACGGGTTATATCGGCATCAACACCAAAGGCCCCAACGAGAAACCACCGTTGGACTACAAGACCGAAGTGTTTGAGCTGAACCCCAAGTTGCAGGCCAAGGCGTTTGCCTTGTCACAAAAAGTGGAGCTGACCGAGAGCAAGGAGTCCGCCGCCTGGCGCAAACACTACCCCGCCGCCCCGGCCAACCAGCCGCCGCAAGTCACCCGCTGCGACACCCTGGCGGGCAACACCTGGTTTTCCGGTACACGCCTGAGCGAACGCGCCGAAGTCTGGACCAAGCTGCTGACCGACAACAAAGGCGAATACTGCACCACCCAACAGGAAGACAACTCCACCTACGAAGCCCTGCTACGCGCCAGCCGCGAAGGCCTGGTGGATATCCAGCGCCTGGCGGTGGTACGTGCCGGTTCCGACTTCGACCGCCCATACCCTGGCTACAGCGAAGTAGACAACCTGCTGAAGTACGCGGATCAGGGCGGTTTTGTGCCGGCGCTGGAGAACCTGTACCGCACGGGCAACCCGCTGGTACAGGCGATTCTCAACAACTGGTCGGCCTGGGAGAAAGGTGTTCCGGAGGCCTGACCACCGTAATCAAGGCAGGAAGATGATTTTGTCTGCGCTGCCTTGATTCACCTCCTCATAGCACTGCACCCCATCGGCCAGCGCCACTTCACGCAAGCCGGTGGGCAACGGCAACAGGCCTTCATCAAAGAATCGTCCGAACTGCTCCAGCATCACCGCGCACTGCTCGCAGTTGTAGAGCAACGAATTGATCCCCACCACCGAGCCACCTTTGCGATACAGCGCCAGGGCCGGCAGTTGTACATGGCCGTCCACCGGCGCGGCGATGATCGCGATGCGGCCGAACGGTGCCAAACCTGCAACGGCTGCCGGCAGCCAGAAACCGGTGGTGTCGAAGATCACATCGGCACCGCCCTTGAACACCGCATTGGCCTGCGCACCGAGCTCTTCCGGTTTGCCCAAGGCAATCGCCTCAAAACCTTGCGCCTGCAATACCTCGACCTGCTCTGGTCGACGTACAGCGGCCAGCACCTGGGCGCCACGGATTTTTGCCAGGGCCAGGGTCGCGCTGCCCACCGCGCCATTGGCACCAATCACCAACAGACGCGTGCCTTGGGTCACGCCACTGCGTTCCAGGGCATCCCAAGCGGTGGTATAGGGCACACCGAGGCTGGCCGCCTGGGCAAAACTCAAATGGCTGGGCTTATGCGCCACGCCCTTGGCCGACACGGTGAGGTACTGGGCGTGGGAGCCATCGGCGAAAAAGCCCAGGTCGCGGCCGGTGCCCCAGACTTCCTGGCCCAGCAGTGCCTGCGGCCCTTCCACCACCACACCGGCAAAATCGCGACCGGGAATACGCGGCAAGGTGGTGTAGGGAAAGCGGCCGAGCACGTTTTTGACGTCGCTGGGGTTGAGGCCGGCGGCCTTGACCTGCACCAGCACTTCACCGGCGGCCGGCACCGGGGTGGCGACGTCAACGAAGCGCAGGGCGGCGAGGTCGCCGGTGGCGGAAAATTGCAGTGCTTTCATGGCCAATATCCATCGAAGTTAAGAGAGAGATCAGGAGAACCAGTCGCCCACCAGCTGTCGGCCCATGGGCCAGAGCTTTTCACCCAGCAGCATGCCCATCAGGCCCACCAGGGCGATGGCCGGCGGTGCGGGCGAACGGAAATCCAAGGCGCCGTAGATCACGCCGACAAACAGGCCGATGGCGAGGGAAATCAGGTAGTTCATGGGGGCAGCGCCTTGTGGGTGGATGCGCTCAGTCTAGAGCGCTGAATCCTGAAGCATCGGCCAAGTTCTTCAGGATTTCGGCCAAACCCGTCAATCGACGTACTGCGAAGGCGCCACGCCGAGTTCACGGCGAAACATGTCGCTGAAACTGCTGGGGGAATAGCCTAGGGAACGTGCGATGGCACTGACCGGCTGGCCTTGGATCAGCTCCGCCACCGCCGTGGCCAATTGCACCTGGCGCCGCCATTCGGCAAAGCCCATGCCCAGGTTATTCTGGAACAGCCGCGACAAGGTACGCACACTGGCGCCGGCAGCTTCGGCATGCTGTTCGAACAGGATCTCCAGGGACGGCGCAGCCATGACCGCCTGGCACGCACTGATCAATCGACGGTCGGCGTCCACCGGCATGGCGATGCGCATCGGTGAACGGCGCGCCCGCTGCAGCTCCAGCAAAGCCAGGCTGACCAACGCTTCGTAATACGCCACATCGCCGTTATCGCCCTCGTCCACCAGTGTGACGATCAGCTCACGCAATAACCCACCGACTTCGATCACCTGCACCTGGCTGTCCAACGTGGCTGCCAGGGCCGGGCGCAGGTAGATGTTGCGCATCTGCAAATCCGACACCACGCGAATCCCATGTTCCACCCCCGGCGGCAGCCAGACGGCACGCTGTGGCGGCACCACCAGGGCTTCATGCGGCGTCTCGACCCACATCACCCCGCTCATGGCGTAGAGCAATTGGCCCCAGTCATGGCTATGCGGTTCAACGTACAGCCCGCGCGGATAAGTACGCGCCAAGGGCTGTACGGGCACGGCGTGATCACTGAGGTCGGGAGGCGCAGCCAGGGCCATGATGTACACATCAATCAAGGGTGAGCCGCCATGGTAATGACCACCGTTCGACAATCCGAGTGAATTTTTACGGACCACGGAGATCATTGGCTTATACCGGCGCCGCTCGGAAGCGTGCGCTACAGGCTTGATCAAGGAGAGAGACCATGGATGCAATACTGTCGGTCAACGGCAAGGCACGGATCGATTACACCCAGGACACCCTGTTCGGGCCGATTACCCGGCATGTCGAATGCCAAGTGAGCTTGCAACACCAAGCTACCAGGACGGTACTGAAGGTATTCCAACCGCTGCCGGACGATCTACGTGATGCGCAAATGGTGGTGTTTGCGCTGGAGGGACGGCGCACCCATGGTGTGGTCAAGCATCGTCGACACCTGGCCGACCATAGCCTGCGGCTCGAACTCGAACGGCAATAGGAGCCGGCTGGCCGGCTCCCGCAAGCACGTCAGCCTTTGGCGGATTTGGCGCATTCGCACCCGGTCGCCGCCGCACACGGCTCACCATGGGCATGGTGCTCCGCACAGCCCTGACAGCAATAACCCTTGCCGTCCTTCATTACCGCGTCAGCTCCCAGCACACACTTGCAGTGTGGGCAGGCACAGGTTTTATCTGGCATGGTCAGACTCCTTTTTCGTGGTCGTCCCGGTGCGGCGGGCGCCGGCACCTTAATGAGGGACTGCGGCCCGCCGGCGATGGTTCAAACCGTCAGTCGGCGCGGGTATTGCTGCGGTACATGAACAGCAGCGCCAGGGCCAGGCAGACCATCGCCACGATCCGCGCACCCGACAACTCAATCGCCGGGTTGCCCAGCCAACCGAAGTTGTCGATCAACATGCCCATGCCCAATTGCCCGACGATCACCGCCACCGTCGCCACCGCCGTGCCGACTACAGGCACCGCGCCGACCATCACCATCATGTACACCACACCGAACAAGGCGCCCGTGAGCTGCCATTTCGGCACATCCAGCAGGCTCACCGACTGGGCCGGCTCAAAGAACAAGATCATCAATGCAGTGACAATCGCCCCCACGCCAAAGGTCACCAGGCTGCCGCGCAGCACGCCCACCGCCTGGCCCAAGCGACCATTGATGGCGGCTTGCACACTCAACACCGCACCTGCGGCGACCACCACTACCAGCAACAAAATCAGGTTCATCGCTTTAACCCCGCGCAATCAGAACAAGTGCCACCACAATCAACGCCAGGGCGATCCAGCGTTCGCCATTGACCCGCTTGCGCGCCGCGCCGAACCAGCCGAAATGGTCGATCAGCACGCTCTTGCCGACTTGCCCCGACAGAATCGCGATCATGGTCATCGCAATACCGATATGCGGCGTGGCCAGGGTCAGTACCACCACGTAGATCGGCCCCAGGAAACCACCGATCAACTGCCAGCGCGGCAGCTCGGACAACGCCGGGCCTTTTCGCGGACCACTGAACAACAGCAGTAGAAACAGGATCGCCGAGCCCACGCCAAAGATGCTCAAGGTGGCCCACAAATGCCCGACCTGCACACCCAATGGCCCGAGCAGGCCGGCTTCAACTGACAGGCCCATGCCAGCCAGGATCACCAGCGGCAAAAGCAGTAGCCGCAGGCCGTTTTTTTTCGGCTTGGCTGGCGCCACGCCCTCGATGGAACTTGCTTGCATACACCACCTGCACATCAACAAAGGATTGGATGGCGCGCATTATCCGGTGGCCGTGCTGTGCGATAAATGGGAGCATGCCAACAACACCTTTGCGCAAAACGCACAGCCTGGAGGCACGATGCAAGGCTTGAATGAACTGAGCTTCAAGGCGCTGCGCCTGTTCGTCGCCGTGCTGGACCTCGGTAGTTTTTCCGAAGTGGCACGCCGTGAGGGCCTGGCGCCCTCTTCCATCTCCCGGCAGATCCAACTGATGGAACAGGCCCTAGGCCAGCAATTGCTCTACCGTCACACCCGCGCTGTCAGCCCCACCGAGGCCGGGCGCTTGCTCGGACGACATGCGCGCTTGATGCTGGAACAACTGGAAGCCGCCGGCCAGGCGCTGCAGGAACAGGAAAGCGAGCCCAGCGGCCTGGTGCGCATCAATGCGCCGATGGTGTTCGGCCAGCGCCATCTCTCCCCTTGGCTGGGCGAGTTGTGCCGGCGTTATCCGAAGCTGCAACTGGATATCCAACAAACCGACACCTATGTGGACCCGTTGCAGGACGGTACCGACCTGCTTTTTCGGATCGGCGTGCTCAACGATTCCAGCATGCAGGCGCGCATCTTCGCGCCCCAACGCTTTCGCATCGCCGCGAGCCCGGCCTACCTGGCCCGACACGGCACACCGCAGCATCCTGACGAACTGATCAACCACCAGTGCCTGGCCTACAAAGGCATTACCGGCCAGCAACGCTGGTTCTTCCGCAAGGGCCAGGGCGACTGGACACCTTATAGCGTCAAGGGCCCGATCACCGGCAATCATGCCGACACGCTCACCTACGCCGCCGAACAAGGGCTGGGGCTGGTGGTGTTTCCCTCCTGGTTGATCGGCGACAGTCTGCGTGCGGGCACTCTGCAGGCGGTGCTGACAGAGTACGACGTGGCGACGACATTGGAGCCCCAGCAAATAGCCGCGCTGTGGCCGGGGAGCCGGCGCTTGTCGCTGAAGGTGCGCACGGTGATTGATTATTTTGTGGAGTGTTTTGGAGCGGTGCCGTATTGGGATCGGTGACTTTTCCAAGTCGAGAAGAACGTCGCTATGAAGGAAATTTCCTTACAGAAACAGGTAGGTCCGTTCTGATTTTCCGAGCCAGTATTTCTGGCCTCTGCATGCTGCGGCAGACTCTGACGATATCTTTTTGAGAGAGCTGCCATGGAATTCACTTACCCCAAAATATCGCGCGCTGCGCGAGCCGCTTCAGTCAGCGGTCTGGCCGTCTTTGATAGCGCACGTAGTTTTGGCTATATTTGGCCAAAATACGGAGATAACCACATGACAACCGTACCTTTGGGCGAAGCAAAAAATAATCTGTCGAAACTGGTTGATGAAGCTGCCGCCGGCAAAATCATTACCATTGCCAAGCATGGACGTGCGATGGCTCAGCTTGTGCCCGTCGGCAAGTCCAAGGGTCGGAGAATCGGTGCAATGCAGGGCAAGCTCGTCATTCCTGAAGACTTCGACGCACCTTTGCCTGACGACCTACTGGATGCCTTCGAAGGCAACCGCTTATGAGAATGTTGCTGGATACCCATATTCTGCTTTGGACGCTGAGTGAAGATCCTAAGCTATCCAGCAAAGCCAGGAAGCTGATTGAGAACGCAGCAGAGATTTACATCAGCGCTGCAACATTCTGGGAGCTGTCAATTAAGGTCGGCCTGGGGAAACTCACCGTCGATCTGGATGAAATCCGTGAGTACTGCCTGGAAAGCGGATTCGTCGAACTGCCCATCACTCCAGAACATGCGATCGCGGTCAAGGACCTTGAGCACCATCACAAGGATCCGTTTGATCGACTCATCGTTGCGACCGCCATCAGCGAGCCCATGAAGCTATTGACCGCCGATCCGCAGGTCGCCCAATACACGTCCCTGGCAATTCTGGTGTAAGTCGTCCCAATTGCTTCGGTGCGCCTACCCAAACACCCACTGCCCTATCAACCAGGCATTCGCCCCACTGATCACCGCAAACAGAAACCACGCCAGCAAGCGTGTCGGCAGCCGATTCACGAATGGCCCCATCAGTTGCTTGTCACCGGTCATGCGGATCAGCGGATACAGCGCGAACGGCAATTGCAGGCTGAGCACCACCTGGCTGAGGATCAGCAATTTGCCGATGGCATCGTCGCCCATCAGCCATACCCCCAAAAACGCAGGGATCAGCGCCAGGCCACGGGTGATCAGGCGCCGTTGCCAGCAGGGAATGCGCAGGTTGAGGTAGCCCTCCATGATCACCTGCCCGGCGATGGTGCCGGTAAAGGTGGAGCTTTGCCCGGAGGCGAGCAAGGCAATGCCGAACAGGATGCTGGCGAAGGCACCACCGACCAGCGGGTCTAGCAGGTGATAGGCGTCCTGGATCTCAACCACCTCAGTGTGGCCGGTCTTGTGGAAGGCTGCGGCGGCGAGCACCAGGATCGCGGCGTTGACCAACAGCGCCAGGGCCAGGGAGCCGATGGTGTCGATACGCGCCAACTTGACCGCGTCCTGTTTGCTTGCCAGATCCTTGCCGATCAGGCGGGTTTGCACGATGGAGCTGTGCAGGTAGAGGTTATGGGGCATCACCGTAGCCCCGAGGATGCCGATGGCCAAATACAGCGGTGCAGCATCGCTTATGGCCGACAGTGACGGGGTGAAACCACTGAACACGTCCGGCCAGTAAGGTTTGATCAGGACCAGTTCGATGAAAAAACACACGCCGATGGTCGCGACCAGCGCCAGCATGATCGCTTCCAAACGGCGGAAACCACGGTTCTGCAGGGCCAGGATCAGCAGTGTGTCGAAGGCGGTGATGACAATGCCGGTGGTCAGCGACACCCCCAGCAGCAGGTGGAATGCCAAGGCGCAGCCCAGCACCTCGGCAAGGTCGGTGGCGATGATGGAGATTTCCGCCAGCACCCACTGGGTGCGTGCAGACCGCTGGCTATAGCGCTCACGGCAGAGTTGCGCCAGGTCCTTGCCGGTGGCGATGCCCAACCTTGAACACAGGCACTGCACCGCCATCCCTGCCAAGCTGGCCAGCAGCACCACAAACAACAGGTTGTAACCGTAGCGCGAGCCGGCCTCGATGGCCGTGGCCCAGTTGCCGGGGTCCATGTAGCCGATGGAGATCAGCAGCCCAGGCCCGGCAAACATGAGGATGCGCTTAAAGAACGAAGCCTTGGGATCAACGGCGACAGAACCCGCCACTTCCGGCGGGCAGAACGGGGCGGTGGCGATTTTTGGCAGGCTGAATTTCACGCGGTATCCCAGGCAAACACACAAGACAGAGGCGCAGCTTATCAGTCGGAAGCAACCGTGCGCATCACCGTGTCCCGTGGCAGGTCGAACGCCTCGACCACTTGCACCACCAGGTCCATCTCCTGGTTCAGTGCTTCACGCTCCATGCGCTGGCGAATCACGCCGATCACCAGCACCGCCAGGGTGGTGATCGAATACGCAGGGCCGGAAAACGCGCGCACGCCGCTCACCACCAGCATCGCCGCTGCCACCGCCTGCCCCACCACCGGAATCGCCGTGGCCGCACCGCGTCGCAGGATAAAACCGGTCAACCCGGCCAGCGCTGTACCGCTCAACGCAGTGGTGGCCGACCGACCCACGTCAAAACGCCTGAACAGCCCCTGCTCCTTTTGCGCGGCAGCTTTGAGTTCCGCGTCGAACACCAGCCGGTCCGCATGGCTGAGTTTGTCTTTGTACTGTTCGATGAGTTTTTCGGCGACCTGGGTTTCAAGGTCAGCCAATTCGACGGTATCGAGCGGTTCATCGAACTTGATGCTCAGCCGCTGCGCCACATCCTCAGCAATCTGGCGATAACTCACGCCATGGCCACGGGCCAGGTTCATAAAGGTATCGCCGCCCATGCGCTGCAACTCGATGGCCAGCTTGAGCGGCTCGCGCATGCTGGCGTCTATGGATGCACTGCGTTTTTGCGCCATCAACTCGGCGAGGAACTTCAACTCTTCAGGCCGCGCCTGGACCAACGCCGGGAACAGGTCCGCGTCCTCTTCGGCAAAACGCACATCGGCGCTGCGCTGGTCGGAGCGGATCATGCCGCGCCGCTCGTGCAGCAGGTCGGTGTACTGCACCACCGTCTGCAGCTGCGGCCAGTAAGCGGCGTGATCGAAAGTTGCCAGATGCACATTGGTGACCTTGGCCTTGAGCGCCGGCGTTACCGGAATGGCATAGCGGCCGATGCAACGCTCAGTATCCGGTTTCAGGGCCAAGGCCCAGTCTTTGCTGGAGTGGCAATTGATCACACGGCCTTTTAGCGACGCGGACACGTCATCCCACGGGCTGGACGTGCAGATCGCCCCACCCATCAACAGCAGGTTGTCCAACGGCAGCTCGCGGGCGGTATCAGGGCGGGCCAGCAAACTCTTGACCAAGATGCGCGCGCCCAGTGAATGGCCAATCAGGTTGATGCGCCGCACTTCAAGGGATTCACCGTGCAGGTAGGCGGCCAGCTCCGGCAGCAGGCTCCTGGCAACTTCATCTACCCGCGCCTCGACGCTTTTATAGTGGTCGAGAAAGTAGGCAATCGCCTTGCCCACGCCCACAGTGGCTGCACCCAGGCTGCCGCCGCCGAGCATCGCGCCGATCACGTCCTTGAACGGCGCGAACAGGTTTTCCAGGAAATGCCCCGCCGGCCAGAACAGCATCAGGTTGGTCGAGCCTTCGATGCCCGCCAACTGCGCCTTGAAGCTGCCCAGCTGTTGCAGGTTGAAGAACGCCGAATAACCGTGGACATAGAGATTAAGCACATCACCCTCGGGCTCACCACACATCAAGAACGTGGGCTTGCGAGTGCGGTGCATTTCATCCCACTGGTGCTGCATGGGGCAATGACTCCTGGTAACGAGGGACGGCGATAGTAACAAAGGGCGGGGTTCAACGTGGTACCGCTGGGGGAAAAGGCACCGCATTGGCCTCATCATCCTTTCAAAACAGAGAGGCCGCCTTGGACTTGGCCAGGTAGCGCGCCGGTGAATCGCCCAGGTTGCGGCGGAACACTGAAGTGAAAGCGCTGGAACTGCTGAACCCCAACTCGAACGCCACATCGGTGATGGACGAGCCATGACTGAGCCGCGCCGTCGCCTCCAACAGGCACACCTGTTGGCGCCAGGACACAAAGGTCATGCCGGTGCATTCACGAAAGTTACGGGTAAAGGTGCGCCGGCTCATGCTCGACCAGTCGGCCATCTCGCCGATGGAGATCTTCTGGGTCGGGGCTTCGAGAAAGCGCTGACAAGAACGGGCCAGACGCGCTTCGGAGGGCAACGGCGCACTGAGGGGCAACTCGGGCATGGCGCCGATTTCATCGATCAATAGGGTCAGCACACAACGGTCGCGCACGCTGGGCGAGGCCGATGGCCCAATCGCCAACGCCGCTTCCAGCAGATGGCGCAACAGTGGCGAGACGCCAAATACCTGGCAATAGTCCTGCAACCCTGCGCGCTGAGCGGCGTCGTCGTCCAGGTAAGTATTGAGCATCACCACATCGCCGCGCATGTGCATCTCATGGGAAATCCCGCCCGGCACCCAGATGGCGCGCTGCGGCGGTACGACCCAATTACCGAGGTCAGTAAACATTTTCAACGCGCCTGTGGATGCGTACGCGAACTGCCCACGACGATGGGTATGCCGTGGAAACACCGTACCGGACGGGTACTCGCGCAGCGTCACCACCGCTTCGGGGCTATCGGGTTCGTAAGGAGAATAGGTAAAGGTCGGCGGCATGGCCCGATTTTGTCAAAGTATGACCTGACATAGCAAGCGGGCCACTACTCTGCCACCTAGAATCGTCGCTCCCCAAGTTGGGTTCATCTCGAAGGGATATTCGGAAAATGAGTGTCAAAAACTACTTGGACGTACGAGTAGACGGCGCCGTTCTGATGGTGGGTCTCAACCGCCCGCAGAAGCGAAACGCCATGTCTCTGGAAGTCATGCACGAACTGCGCGATACCTTTACCAACATGCCTGAAGGCATTGGTGCCGCCGTGCTCTACAGCACCAGCCAACATTTCTGCACGGGGCTGGATCTGTCGGAAATCCGCGACCAGTCGGTGATCGATAACGTCCAGGCCTTCCGCGAATGGCACAAGACCTTCGAACTGATCCAGTTCGGCAAGGTGCCCGTCGTCGCCGCCATTACCGGTGCCGCCATCGGTGGTGGCCTGGAGATCGCCACCGCTTGCAGCCTGCGCGTGGTGGATGACAGCGCCTTCTTCTCGCTGCCCGAAGCCATGCGCGGCCTGTATGTGGGTGTCGGCGCCTCGGTGCGTTTTCCACGCATTGCCGGCATCGCCCTGATGACCGACATGATGCTCACCGGCCGCACGCTCTACGCCAAGGAAAGCTATGAGCGCGGCGTGGCCCAGTACCTGGTGCCGGTCGGCCAGGCGGTGCTCAAGGCCACCGAGTTGGCGCACAAGATCGCCGGCAACCTGCCCATGACCAACTACGCAGTGACCCACGTGCTGCCGCGTATTGTCGATCAAAGCCAGCAGGACGGCCTGATGACGGAAGCCTTGATTGCCGCCGTGGTGTCTTCCGACATCCGCACACAGGATCGCCTGGCGGACTTCCTGGATCGCAAGAAGGACAAGATCCAGACCGCGCCAGCGGTGTAACTCCCGGTCGTGAACGTTGCCGAGCGCACCTCGGCAAACCATGGATGGCCTTCACAACTCACTCTCAACCCGGTGAAACCATGTTTCAGCACAGCACTCAAGACGATCTTTATCGCAGCAATGACGCGACCGATGAACGATTGATCAAAATCGAACGCAGCTGGCACAAACGCGCACAGATCAAGCTCGATTCCCAGCGCCCGGATATCCAGCTTGACCTGCAGGCGCCGGACTTTCTCGAGGCCCTGTTACCTTTCGCCCATGATCCGTACTATCAGAATTACCCCCATGCCCTGAAGCTGCTGATCCTGTCGGCCGGCTGGGTGATCTACAACCAGAAAACCATCGCCATCGAAACCGAAATCATCTGCCCGTCCTGCATCGACCTGCTGCAGTTGGGCTCACGCCTGAGCTCCGCCAGCGCCGCGACGATTTCCGAAACCCTGGCGGATGAGGCTTATCACACACTGTTTTCGATCAACATGTGTGAACTGGCCATCACTCAGCGCGGCATGCGCATCAAATGGCCGGAACTGGAACTGACCCGCCACTTGAGCCAGGCCCAGGCCACCCTGTCCGAGGCGGATTTCAAGATCTACCGCCTGGCCTTCTCGCTGGTCTCGGAAACGTTTATCAGCGACTACCTGGCCGACCTCAGCGACGCGCCAGACATCCAGCCGGTGTTCCGCCACGTGGTGGCCTTGCACAAAAAAGACGAACTGGTGCACAAGCACATCTTCCCGCTGTTCGTACAGCAGGTGGTCGGTGACTTCACCGCGCAGCAAACCGCCTTGTTCACCCGCGGCATCGCCAACTCGATCCGAATCTTCCCGATGCGCGAGATTTCGGCGTGGCGAATCATCCTGCCGCAACTGCTCGAAGTGTTCGGCGATCAATCGCTGCTGCTACCGACTCAATTTACCGAGACCGGCGAAGCGGACTACTCGGCCATGCCCGAGATCCTCAGCTCCATTGGCATACACCCCGAAGCGGTGCTACCCGAGCTGCCAGTGATGAGCGAACCGGCCACCACCGTTTAAAACCAGCGTGCCGCTGACCAATACAAATTCAATAGAGTAATTGTCATGTGTGGATACATTGGCGTCTTTGCCAAACAACCTCGTGCATTCAACCCGAACATGTTCGATGCCGCCCTGCGTGCCATCCACCATCGCGGCCCGGACAGCTCCAGCCAGTGGTTCGACCCCAACGGCCAGGCCGCCTTTGGTTATGTGCGCCTGGGCCTGGTCGGCCTGGGTAACGGCACCCAGCCTATCGTCGCCGACGAAGGCGACCTGGTGATGATGGTCAACGGCGAGTTCTATGACTATCAACGCATCCGCGCCGAACTGGAAAGCTACGGATGCCGCTTCAAGACCTCGTCCGACAGCGAAATCGCCATGCACCTGTACCGTCGCCATGGCGTACGTGGCCTCAAGCAACTGCGCGGCGAGTTCACCATCCTGATCTTCGATCGCCTGCGCAAAAAGCTGTTTGCCGTGCGTGACCGGGTGGGCGTCAAGCCGCTGTACTACACCGAGCATGAAGGTGCCTGGTACTTCGCCTCCGAAATCAAAGCCTTGCTCGCCGCCGGCGTGCCGGCGCAGTGGGACCACGAAGCCTACGCCAATCGCGGTTTTATCCTGCGTGACCGTACCGTCTTCAACAACATTCGCAGCGTGAAACCGGGTTGCTGGATCATCGCCGATGAAAGCGGCCTGCAGACCGAGCAGTACTGGGACTGGGACTTCCCGGATGCCCAGGACACCGAACAGCGCAGCGAAGCCGAGATGATCGAGTCCCTGCGCAGCACCATCGAAGAGTCCGTGCGCCTGCGCCTGCATGCCGATGTACCGGTCGGTGTGTGCCTCAGTGGCGGCCTCGATTCATCGGCCATGCTGGGAATTGCCACCGAGCTGACGGGTCAGCCATTGCAGGCGTTCCACTTGTCCTTCGAAGGCGAGCAGGCCTACGACGAGCGCCAATTCGCCGAAGTGGCCGCCCGACATAACCGTGCTCACCTCAACGTGCTGTCGGTGAACTCTTCCGACATGGCGGATAACTTCGAAAATGCCCTGTGGCACGCCGAAATGCCCTTCGCCAACGCCCACAGCGTGGCCAAGTACCTGTTGTGCAAATACGTGCAGAACCAGGGCATGCGCGCCGTACTCACGGGTGAAGGTGCCGACGAAGTCTTCGGCGGCTACCCGCACTATCGTCGCGACATGGTGTTGTACAACCACGAAAACCAGGACCCGACGGCGATTGCCGAACTGACCCGGCGCCTGCATGCCAGCGAGGACCGCTACCTGCCCGGCGGCAAAAATGATGTGAAATGGGTGCAGGACGAACTCGGCCACGGCGTGTCCTGGCTGCAAACCCAGTCGGCGTTGTTCGGCCCCCTGGCGCAACTGTACAGCGATGACTTCCGTGAGCGTTTCAGCAACACCGATGCCTATCGTGAGTTCTACGACCGCCTGAGCCCACGGGCGCTCAACGGCTGGGAACCGGTCAACCGTTCGTTGTACATGGTCGCCAAGTCCAGCCTGCCCAACGTGGTGCTGACCTCCCTGGGCGACCGCATGGAAATGGCCGGCAGCCTGGAGGGCCGTCCACCGCTGCTCGATCACCAAGTGATCGAAGCGGCGTGCCGCTTGCCGGTGAACATGAAAGTGCGCGGCGCCACCGAGAAATACGCCTTGCGCGAAGCCATGCGCCCTTACGTGCCGCAGGCTGTGCTGGACCGCAAAAAGCAATACTTCCGCGCTCCACCGGCATCCGAAAGCCCACAGTCGAAGCTGTATGAAATGATCAATGATGTGTTGAGCGGCCCGGCATTGCACAACGTGCCGTTCTTCGATCCGCGTAAAGTACGCGCCTTGCTGGCAACCTTGCCAAGCCTGTCCACCGCACAGCGCGCCTCGGCAGATAACCTGCTGATGGAAATCGCCGGGCTGTGCCTGATGCAAAAACGCTTCGCCTTGAATTGACTTCCCGGCGGCACCTCGCGATTGCGGTGTGCCGCCTGACCCAAGGAGGGTCCATGCTGAAAAAACATCTGTCTCTTGCCGTGCTCGTCACCCTGGTATGGGGGGTCAATTTCCCCATCACCAAGCTCGGCCTGCGTGCCATCGACCCGTTTGTACTCACGGGTATCCGCTTTGCCCTCGCCGCCCTGCCGCTGGTGTTCTTTATCAAACGTCCCGCCGTCAAGTTCAGCTACGTGGCCGCCTATGGCTTTATCTTCGGGCTGGGTATGTGGGGCGTGATCAACTATGGCATCCAGGTGGGCGTGAGCCCCGGTATCGCCTCGTTGATTATCCAGCTCAGCGTGTTCTTCACCATGGGCTGGGGCTTTTTGCTGTTCAAGGAAAAGATCCGTGGCGCGCAGATGCTCGGCGCCGTGCTGGCCTTGATAGGCCTGGCGGGGATCATCTCGACCCAGGAAGGCAACCATGCGGTGCTGGGCGTCATGCTGATCGTGCTCAGCGCGGTGGCCTGGAGCGTCGGCAACGTGATCATCAAGAAATCCGGGGTCAAGGAGATCTTCTCGTTCATGGTGTGGGCCAGCCTGATCCCGCCGATCCCGCTGTTCCTCACGGCCTGGGTGATGCACGGCAGCGCCGCGTTCGAAGGTTTGCAGGCCAGCCTCGACCTGACGGCGGTGTTGTCGATCCTGTTCCAGGTGTACCTGGCCACGCACTTCGCCTACTGGGGCTGGAACTCGTTGCTCAAGCTGTACCCGGTGTCCACCGTGGCGCCGCTGTCGTTGCTGATTCCGGTGTTCGGTATCACCAGCTCGATGCTGATTCTGGACGAGCGCATTTCTACGCCGAACCTGATCTCGATCGGGATCATCATCGTCGGGTTGGCGGTGGGCCTGTACCGCAGGCCAGTCAACCTCGCGCCCGTGGAACCGCATCCGATTGTCCACATGGATAGATAGTCATGGCATAAATTCGGGATTTTGTTCGTGTATTGAGTGCTTTAGCCTGGGTCCAGTCCTGTACTGAACCGAAGGAAATACCATGAGCACGCCTGAATTTTTTGTCACCCCCGGCTACGGCGATTACATGCGCGAGCACCTGCATTACTCGCAGGCGGTAAAAGTCGGTAATCGCGTGGAAACCTCAGGCCAAGGGGGCTGGGACGATGAGTTCCAGATCCCCGCCGACCTGGCCGACGAGATCGCCCAGGCGTTCCACAACCTGGAACGCACCCTCGCGACTGCCGGCGCCAGTTGGGAGCACGTGATTCACGTCAACTCCTACCACGTCGGTGGTTTCCCGCCCGAAGTCAACGAGGCGATGGTCAAGCACTACCGCCAGTACATGCCCGACCATGCGCCGATCTGGACGCAAGTCGGCGTCGAGGCTCTGGGGCTGCCGACCATGCGCGTGGAAATCCGCGTGACCGCGATCATTCCCTGACCCCGAACCTGCGAATCACCCACTCGACAAACACCTTGAGCCGCGCGCTCTGGTGGCGATTGGGTGGATAGAGGATGTGCAGCGGCGTAGCCGGACGCGTCCACTGCGGCAACACACTGACCAATTGACCGTTGTCCACGTAGTACTGAACGATGGCTTTGAAATGCTGCCCGACGCCCAGGCCGGCAAGCAGCATTTCCTTGAGGCCGTTGCCTTCATTGGTGGAATAGGCGCAATCGCCCACTTCGATGCGCCTGTCGCCCTGTTCGAAAATCAGTGGCTCCGCTTTACCTGATCCAGCAAAAAAATAGCCGGCCTTGAGGTGGTTGAGCGCCAGATCCTCCGGGGAAACCGGCACACCTCGGCGCTCCAGGTAATCAGGGGCCGCGCAGGTCAAATATTCCAGGTCGGTCACCTTGCGCCCGATCATCGCCATGTCATCCAGCTTGCCGGCACGGATCACGCAATCCACACCCTCCCCCACAATGTTCACCGCGCGATCACTGATACCCAAGGCGATGGTGATATCGGGATACTCGCGATGAAAATCCACCAGCGCCGGAATCAGCAGGCAATTGGCAAACGACGCCGGTGCATCGACCCGCAGATGCCCGCGGGGCTTGAGGACTTGCCCGCGAATGGCGCTGTCCACTTCGTCCAACTCTGCGACCAGGCGCCGGGCATGTTGGTAATACTCCAATCCCTCGGACGTGGGCGCCATAGCCCGCGTGGTGCGGTGCATCAGCTTGATGCCCAGGTGTTTCTCAAGGTCGGTGATCAGCTTGCTCACGGTGGAGCGCGGGAGTGCCAACTGGTCGGATGCACGACTGAATGAGCTGGTTTCGACGACGCGAACAAAGGCACGCATGGCGAGAAGTTGGTTCACAAGGATGACCTTCTGGATAGCTACAAGCGCTTTCAGTAAGCAAAGTTGTCGATCTTGACCTGACCATCGGGAAACGTCGCAATAATCTCCAACTCGCCGCCCATCGCGCGGATATAGTCGCGCAACGTGCTGATGTACATGTCGGTGCGCCGCTCCATCTTGGAGACGGCCGCCTGGTTGATGTTCAGTGCTTTGGCCAGGCTCGCCTGGCTCAACTGCTGAGCTTTGCGCAACTCATGCAGTGGCATTTCCTGCAGGTGCTGCTGAAACAACAGCTTGGCTTCGGCACGGGACTCCGGCGTCATGCGCGTTTGCAGTTCAGCGAATTTCTTAGCCATGGTGACGGCCCTCCCAACCAGAATTCGACCCTGCAAAATATTCCACCAAAGGAATAAAAAATTCAACCTGTCAAAAAGCGTTTTACCTGAGTCTCTACCCACCCCGCTCAAAAACACAATTTTCGAAATGTAAAAAGCGCTCTAATACCCCCCTGTTGATTGGTTTTAAAGATCCTGGAGTTCGCAATGCCCCATGAAGGCAACCTGTTACAAGCAGCGGTGGTGTTCCTGCTCGCCGCCGTGCTGACCGTGCCCCTGGCCAAGCGCCTGCAACTGGGCGCGGTGCTGGGCTATCTGTTCGCCGGTGTGATCATCGGCCCGTCGGTGCTGGGTTTGGTCGGCAACCCGCAAAGCGTCGCGCAGTTTTCCGAGCTGGGCGTGGTGTTGTTGCTGTTCATCATCGGCCTGGAATTGTCGCCCAAGCGTTTATGGGTGATGCGCAAGGCGGTGTTTGGCGTCGGCCTTGCGCAGGTGCTGCTGACGGGCCTGGTGATGGGCGTGGTGGCGTTGTGGCTGTTTGGCCAGTCGTGGAACAGTGCGATCGTGCTCGGCCTGGGCCTGGCCCTATCGTCCACCGCGTTTGGCCTGCAAAGCCTGGCCGAGCGCAAGGAACTGAACCAGCCCCACGGCCGCCTGGCCTTTGCGATATTGCTGTTTCAGGACATCGCCGCGATTCCGCTGATCGCCATGGTGCCGTTGCTGGCCGGCAGCGATCACCCGACCACCGAAGCCCAGGGCCTGCAACATGTGTTGCAGATTCTCGGCAGCATCGCGGTGGTGATCATCGGCGGACGCTACCTGTTGCGGCCGGTGTTTCGCATCGTCGCCAAGACCGGCCTGCGCGAAGTGTCCACCGCCACCGCACTGTTGGTGGTGATTGGCACGGCCTGGTTGATGGAACTGGTGGGCGTATCCATGGCCCTGGGCGCCTTTCTCGCCGGCCTGCTGCTGGCGGACTCGGAATACCGCCACGAACTGGAATCCCAGATTGAACCGTTCAAGGGCCTGCTGCTGGGCCTGTTTTTCATCAGCGTGGGCATGGGCGCCAACCTCAGCCTGTTGCTCAGCTCGCCGCTGGTGGTGATCGGCCTGACGTTGCTGCTGATCGGCTTGAAGTTGCCCTTGCTCTACGCCGTAGGCCGGCTGGTGGGCGACCTCAATCGCGAAAGCGCCCTGCGCCTGGGCGTGGTGCTGGCGGCGGGTGGTGAATTCGCCTTCGTGGTGTTCAAGATCGGCCGCGACCAAGGCCTGTTCGAACCACATCTGTACGACATCCTGGTCCTGACCATCACCCTCTCCATGGCCGTAACACCGCTGCTGTTGCTGGTGTGCCCGAAGCTGTTCAAGCCCAAGGTCAAGCCGGTGGAAATCCCCGAGGAATACCGCACCATCGAAAGCGACGCGCCCCGCGTGGTTATCGCTGGCATGGGCCGTATGGGCCAGATCGTCGCGCGAATCCTGCGTGCGCAGAACATCTCGTTCATTGCCCTGGACACCTCGGTGGAAACCATCGAACTGACCCGCAGCTTCGGCGGCATGCCGGTGTTCTATGGCGACCCGCAACGCCCCGAGATCCTGCATGCGGCCAAAGTCGACCAGGCGGAGTTCTTCGTAATCGCCATGGACGATCCGGAGATCAACATCAAGACCGCCGAGCTGGTGCGCAACCTCTACCCGCACATGAAGATCATCGCCCGCGCCCGTAACCGTCAGCACGTGCACCGCCTGGTGGACCTGGACGCGTCACCGATTCGTGAGACCTTCTACTCCAGCCTGGAGATGAGCCGTCGCACCCTGGTCGGCCTGGGGTTGAGCCAGGCCCAGGCCGATGCGCGCATCACCCGCTTCAAGAACCACGACCTGCAAGTGCTCGCCGCGCAACATGCGGTTTACGACGATGCCGCCAAGGTGATGCAAACCGCCCAGGAAGCCCGGGCAGAACTGGCGCGGCTGTTTGAGATGGACCGACTTGAGGAAGAGTCCGACAAGGTGTGAGTCTATGGATGAACGATTTTGCGAAAATTCTGACAGAATACGGCGCAATTTCGTTCACCCCTGGAGCGCTTCATGGCCACTTTCACAAAGACCGCCGTCCTGCTGGCCCTCGCGTTGGCCGCTGGCAGCGCATTCGCCGCTTCCAAGCCGACCACGCAAACCATCTCCACCTTGGGTGGCAAGTTCACCTTCAACCTGCCCAAGGCCTACGCCGCCGACACCCTGCCGGCTGGCAAGGCCGAGGATGGCACCGCTGACACCCAGGGTACGATGTATGCCAACCAGACCACAAAAAGTGTGGTAATCGTCGCCGAAACCGTGCGTAACGACGGGGTAACCATCGGCGATAACGACGCGCAATTCCTTGATGGCGCCGTGGCCGGGTTCGTCAAGGACCAGAGCGCAGCGCTGCCTGACTTTAAGAAACAGAGCGAGAAAAAACTGACGTTCAAGGGCCTGGGCCTGCGCCAGGTGGACAGCACCGCCACCCAAGGCGGCGGCAAAACGCTGAACTCCACGTTCCTCGGTGGTTCGGGTAATCACCTGCTGGTGATCCAGGCGATTTCGCGGGCGGATGATGCCAAGGGGCATGCGGCGTTGGTGAAGCAGATTACCGGCGGCAAATAACCTACGGCGGTCAGTTCAGGCTTTTTTCCAACCAGGCTTTCAGGTCCTGCACTTCCGCCTCGCTGATGGTATGCGGCATGCCGGGGTACCCATGGAACTCCGGCTGCAACCCCAACCCCGTCAGCACCTCATTGGCCCGCGTCCCCGACGCATACGGCAGCGCCTGGTCCAAGGTGCCATGGCCGATAAAGATCGCCAGCTTGCCCAATAACGCATCCTGCTTCAGCTCAGCCTTGAGCACCGGCAACACGCTGCCGCTCAATGCCGCAATGCCACGCAGCAGCTCCGGCCGGCGCAGGCCCACCTCGTAGGACATGATCGCGCCCTGGCTAAAACCCACCAGGAACACTCGATCCGGCTGGGTGTGATATTTGGCGGTGGCTTTGCCGACAAAATCTTCGATCAGCTTCGCACTGCGTTGCAGGTCGGCGGTTTCGCCGTCGTAATCGCCGTCACCGGGCGTCTTGGTAAACCAGCGATAGCCGTGCGGGTCCACCGGCATAGGCGCACGGGCCGACAGGTACGTCCAAGTAGAGGGCAGCGCGTCCTTGATGCCAAACAGGTCCTCCTCGTTACTGCCAAACCCGTGCAGGAAAATCACCAGCGGCTGGTTGCGCGCGTCGCCCTGGGTTTGTTCCAGATACGACAACGGCAAATCGGTGTGCAGCGTGTCGTCGGCATGGGCGGTGCCGGCCACGAGGGTGAGTGCCAGGGCAAACAGTTTGAGCATGGGACGTTACCTCAAGGTTTGCGTAACAGATAAGTGTCCATGATCCAGCCATTTTCCAGGCGAGCGGCCTTGCGCACCCGTTCGATTTCTTCTGCGACTTCACTGACTTTGCCGCTGATCAGGATCTCGTCCGGTGTGCCCAGGTAGGCGCCCCAGTAGATGTCCAGGTCTTGATCCGCCACTGTGCGGTAGGAGTCTTCGGCGTCGAGCATCACCACCAACGTGTCGGCGTCACTCGCCTGCCCCGCCGCCAAACGGCGCCCGGTAGTGATCTCGATGGACTTGCCGATACGGTTCAGCGGCACTTTGTGCTGGGCCGCCAGGGCCTGCACGCTGGTGATGCCAGGGATCACTTCGAACTCGAACTCACTGCGACCGCTGGCAAGAATCGCCTGCAAGATGCGAATGGTGCTGTCGTACAGCGCTGGATCACCCCAGGCGAGGAAAGCGCCCACTTCACCTTCAGCCATTTCTTCGTTGATCATGCGTTCGAAGGTCTGCTGCTTGTCGCGGTTGAGGTCCTGCACGGCGGTGGTGTAGTCGATCTCGCCGCGCACACGCTCGGGGCAATCGGCCTCGACGAAACGGTAGCCGGGCTCGGTGATGTAGGTCTCGCAGATCTCGCGACGCAGGTCGATCAACTTGTCTTTGCTTTGGCCCTTGTCCATCAGGAAAAACACGTCGGTGCGGTTGAGCGCCTTCACGGCCTGCATCGTGATGTAGTCAGGGTTGCCGGCGCCAATGCCGATGATCAGGATGCGTTTCATGGGTTGCTCTCATTGCGGGGCGTGGATTTTGCCATGTTCACGTGCCTAGGCGTGAGTTTCCAGGCGCAGGCGCCAGACATTGTTGAAGCGCAGCTCGGTGGCGGACAGCGGTTCGACGTCGATGCGGTAAAACATCGACAGCGGAAACTGCATGGCATGCCACATCGCGGCACGTATCACAAAGGGATGGGTGATGGCCACGACATGGCCGGGCTGGGATTCGAGGGTTTTCATCCACTCAGCCACCCGCAGGCAGATCTGCTCCACCGACTCGCCCCCATGGGGCGCGCACGTGGCGTCGGTGAGCCAGGTGTTCAACTGGTCACTTTCCAGCTGGCCGATGTCCTGGCCCCTCCACTGCCCGAAATCAGCGTCGCGCAACGCGGCGTCGATCACCCCGTCAGCGCCGAACAAGCCTGCCGTCTGCCAAGCCCTGGCCTCCGGACCACATAACAGGCGCCGGGATTTCCTGTAGCGATCAGCCAGCGACAACGCCTTGCCCTGCCAATCCATCGCCACTGCCTCGTCATCGGGAAAACGCCCCTGTTTTTGCAGAGGCGTGACGGCATGGCAAATGAGCGTCAAACGAGTGGTGTGCATTGCAGAGTGCTTGAGACCAAGAAGATAAGGTTCCCAAGACTGGCGCAGTTAGCGCTGGGGCGCAACACAGAAATCAGGCTTGCCAGCCTGCTTTTCTGTGGGAGCATTAGACCTGAAAATCAAACCACTCGCGTCGTCCCTCAAACGTGCCAATGATCAACTCCACAATCATCCGCACCGCCTCCACATCCCCCACTTGCGCATTCACCGCCAGCCACACCTGCCGCTGCATGCTCTCGCCCAACAGCCCCGGCAACGCCACCAGGCCCCGGTCAAAACTGCTCATGTAATGGGGCAGCAAGCCGATACACGCGCCACAGCGGATCATCTCCAGCATCAACGAATACGCGTGCACCTGCACCACCGCCGCCAGGCGCTGCTGCACCACCTGATTCCATGCCTGCAACGCGCCCACCTGCGCATCAGGTTGCCACTGCACCAGCATGTAGTCGTCAAGGTCTTCCACGCTGTCCGGCCGTGTGGTCAACCGCGAATAACGCTTGGCGATATGTGGCAAGTACTGCAAGCGCGCCAGGGCCTGTGGCGGCTCGGTAGCAAAGCTCGGGCCAGGCACCGGGCCGTCGGCGTCCGACAGCCACAGCACCACATCCACATCCACCGCTTGCAGCGACAACTGGCTGTCGATGGAGATGATCTCCAGGCGCACGCTGGCGTTGCGCCGCAACAAGGCGATCAGGTCACGCCCAAGGATGTCATGCAGGATCGGTTCGGCCACTGCCAGCCGAATCAACGGCTGCTCGGTGACCGGCAACCGCCGTTCATGGGCCAGGGCAATCAATTGGGCCTGCAACTGCTGGCCATCGCGACTGAGCACCAAACCACTGCCCTGGTAACTGAACAGCGAATGCCGCAGATGTTCTTCAAGCTGCGCCAGGCGCTTGCGTAACAGCGTTGCCTTGATATTCAGGCTGCGCGCCGCCTGCATGAAGCAGCCGCAGCGCGCACTCACCAGAAAGTAGCGCGCCACCTCCGGGTCGATCTCCTGGGCCAGGGCCAGCCAGCTACTGCGCCCCTCGTTCGGGGCGCGATAAGAGGACGGCCCCTGGGGGGCGGACGGTTCTAGAAATGCCATGGGAGACTCCCTGTCTTGTCTGTCTGTGCATCCAATGCGGGTTGACGCGGGTTACTCCAGCACCTTGTTCAGCTCGGCGCCGTCGATACTCAGGGTTGCGGTGTTGAGCATGCCTTCGAGGTAGGCCTTGGCGATCTGCTCTTGGCGCTGGGCACGCAGGGCCTGGGTCAGGCGCTCGCGCAGTTCGTCGAGGGTTGCGCTACGCGCCGGTTGCTGGCCCGTGAGCTTGAGTACATGAAACCCCGCCGCGCTCTGCACCACGTCCGACACGGCACCGACCTTGAGGCGCGACACGGCATTGCGCACTTCCGGCAACAGCTGTTGCAAAGGCTGCATGCCCGAGTCGCCACCGCGTGCGGCGGAGTCGGTGTCCTGGGAAAACTGCGTGGCCAGGGCGGCAAAATCACCCGGCGCAGCCTGGGCACGACGGCTCAGTTCCTGGGCCTGGCGGCGCACGTTGTCGACGGTTTGCGGGTCATTGGTCGCCAGGAAAATCTGGCTCACCCGGTACAACGGCGGTGTCACCCATTGCGCCTTGCCACTGTCGTAGGCCTGCTGCAACTCAGCCGCACTCGGGTAATCGGCCGGCACCTGGCTGACTGACAGCATGTAGTCGCGGAACACGATCTGCTCGGCGGCGGCGCGGGTCTGCTGTTCCACGTCCGGGCGCTGGCGCCAGCCCTGGGCGTCGGCCTGTTCAAGCACCGCCTTTTGCGCCAAGCGTGAACGAATCCAGGTTTCCAACGCGCCACGGTTGCCGCGCAATTGCTCGCGGGACTCGGCAGGCAGGCTGGCCAGCACGGTTTTCAGTTCCGTCAGGTCGATCTGCTGATTGCCCAGGCGCGCCACCGCCGGGCCGGCCGATACAGGGTTGATCACCGGCGTCGGTTGCTGCGCCGCCACCGGGTCGCTGCCCGGCCGCAGGCTCAAGCCCACCGCCACCACCAGCAAGGCCAGCGCACCCGCGCCGACCATCAGGGTTGGTTTCTTCACAATACCGGCGCCTCGGCTTCAGCCTGCAACTGCGCGGCCTGCTGGCTGTATTCACGCAGGTAGACGATGAATTCCTGCAACAGACGGTCCCACAGCTCCAACTGGCTGCGCAGGTGTGTGGCGCCCACGCCGGCCACCACAACGTCCATTTCCATCAACAGGAATTCGCCCTGCACCGACAACCGCGCAAAACGTCGCGATGCGTTCCACACCTGGGCCAGGCCTTCGGGCAATTCGCCCTGGATGCGCAGCGCGCAGCTGTAGGTGAAATCCACATACGTACCCTGCTCCGCCGCCGGGTTGCCAAAGCGCACGGCAAAACCGATGCCTTGGCTGGCACTGAGCAATTGCACGATGCCATTTTGTTCAGTCTGGTTGACCCGGTAACCGGCTTCCTGCAACAGCTCGGTGAGGCTCTGGGTGGTGACGCTGGTGATCAATTCGCTCATGGTGATCTCTTCCCTGTCTATCAATGATTGGCGGTTGCCTGGGGCGCATCGAAGCGGCTCTTGTACAAATCATCGCCAAAGCCCTGGGCCAGTTCCTCGAACTTGACCCGCGCGCTGCTGGCGAAGGGCTGGCGAATACTCATCACCTCGGCCACGTCGATTTTTTCGTAGGCCGCGAGCAACTGCTGGGCCACGCCGTACATCTGTTGATTCTTGACTGAACATTGCTGCACTTGTGTGTCACGGTCGCTCAGTTGTGCCTGCAAGCGCGCACGCTCAGCCTCTTTGCCCTTGGCCAGCACCAGCAGTTCGTCATAGGCCTTCTTGAATTTGCCGATCTGCTCGTTGCTGGCCGCCACCTGGGCCTGTGCCTGGCTGTGCAGGCTCTGTTGCTGACCGGCCATTTGCTCGGCCACGCCACGGGCCTGGGCGAGTTCGGCGGTCAATTGCTTGATTTGCGCCTGGGCCTGCTTGGCCTGGTTTTCCGCCGCAATCCGCGCAGCGCTGGCCTGGGCCTGTTCGCTTTGCAGGGCCTGCAATTGCTGGGTGGTGCTGCGCAGTTGCGTGCGCAGGCGTTCCTCCATGCCTTCAGCCGACGCGCCGGTGGTGACCAGCAGCAACAACAGCCCGCAGATTCGCGTGTTCATGTGGCATCTCCGTGCGCATCAAAAGCGCGTGTTGAGTTCCAGTTGCATCACATCGACTTCGAACGGCGCGCCATACACTTCGGACGCGCTCAACCAACGCGCACTGGCGTAGATGTTCTTTTCGATGCCGTAGTTGGCGCCAATGAAATAACCCTTGGCGTTGGTGCCGCCCAGGTGAAACGACGAATCGTTGAAGCCATCAGGCAATGCGTCAGGCTGGATGTATTTGTAGCCGGCCAACACGTTCCAATCGCCGCGCTTGCGCATTTCCAACGCGCTGCCGAGGGTGAACGAGACCATCAGCGCATTGCCGCCACTTTCAAACTGGCCCTTGCTGTTGATGTTGTTGACGATCTCGCCTTCGCTGCGCTTGAGCATCTCGCCCTTGTCGTAGGCCAGGTTGTGGATGAAGTTGCCTTGGGTGCGCAGCTTGAAATCGCTGGGCAGCTCGGCATCCCAGGCCAGGTTCAGGTCGAGCACGTCGAACTTGGATGCCAGACCGACGAACTGCGGTTGCGGGGTCAGGCCCGGAGTGGCCGGATTCGGCGTGATGTCGCGCAGCAGGAACACGCTATTGCCCTTCTGCATGAAGGCCAGGCGCGAGCCGTCGCTGTCACACGCCGGCTGGCCGGACCACGGCTGGCAGGCGCCGGAGCGCTTACCTTCGATATCGTCAAAGTGGTAGTAGGCCACTGCGCCCTTCAGGCTGTTCTCGCGGTTGATCTTCCAGTTGGCGCCGATCTGCCCGCCAAACAGCCACTTGGTCTCGCTGTCTTCCTTGTCGAAGCCGTTGCTGCTGGCCGAGTCGGAGGTGTACTCCACCGGGAACGCACCCAAGGTGCCGAACAAGCCCCACTGGCTGTTCAGAGCGTGGTTGAAATTGGCGGCAATACCGTCGAAGTTCAAGTCTCCCGAATACATCATGTCCGTGGAATAGAACGGGTTGGCGAAACGCCCGGCGGTGAGGGTCACATCCGGGGTGGCCTTCCAGCTCAGGTAACCCTGGTCGAGCCAGATGTCTTTCTTGCCAAAGCCGCCGCCCAGGGTCTGGGTGGTGGACACCGGGTTGTTGTCGGAGCCGGTGCCCACACGGATGCCGGCCGTCCAGTCGGGTGACAGCACGGCTTTCATGCCCAGGCGCGCACGCAGGCGGAACAGGTTTTCGCGGTCCTTGGTGGTGTTGAGCAAAGGCGGCAGCTTGGTGTTGGTGTCCTTGTTGGTGTCGTACGGGCCGCTTTCATTGAGTTTGGCGTAGTCGACGATCTCGTTGCTGTTGTTGCCCGAGAAGTAACGCGACTCGTCGCGCAGGCGGATATCACCGTCAAAGCTGATGCGCGAGACCCAGTCCGGGAAGGTGTTGGGCTGGGCCCAGTTTTCCTGCTTGGCGGTGGCCATGACTTCAGCCTTGACCTGGTCGCGGATCTGATCCTTCACCGCCTGCGGCACGTATTGCACACGCACGTCACCCGGCGCTGCAGCCGGACCTGCGGCCACCACCGGCGCGGCATTGGCCTGGCGTGCCTGCTGGGCCTCTTTTTCGGCCTGGGCGATCAGCCCGTTGGCGGTATCCTGGGTCAGCACGCCTTGCTGCACCAACAGGCGGATCAGGTTGATGGTGACGTTTTCCGAGGGCGCGACCGGGGCTGCAGCCGCCTGGCCGACCAGGGTCGCGATGACCATGCCGACCGCCAGGGTCAGTCGATTCACGGGGGAAATCATGTGTACGCAACTCCTGTAAAAAACCGTTGAAATAGGGTGTGTTCAATCCGGACGCCGGCCCTTGAGCGACAGGCGCATGGGCAGCGTCAACGACGCCGGCGGCTTCTGTGTGGCGCGCGGTGCCTGGATCAAGGCGAGCATCTGCGCGTCGGTCTCGGCATCCCCGCTGGACTTGGCCACCAAAGCTTTGGTGACCTGGCCCTCGGCGCCCAACCACAGGTCTATCTGTATCGAGAAGGCCTTCTTGCGCAGCTCAGGGTCTTCGCGCATCAGCCGCTGATAAGTGCCGGCCAGGTACTGCTTGTAGGTGCCCGTCCCCAACCCGCCGCCGCCACTGCCGGCCATGCCACCGCCCTTGCCGGCGCCGATGTTGAAACCGTCATTGCCGGACTGGGCATCGCCGTCGATCTGCATCGGGTTGGCCAAGTCTTCGTTAGGCGAAGGCGGCGCTTCCTCGGCCGGCTTGACCTCCTCGGGTTCGGGGCTTGGCACCGGTTCCGGGATTTTTTCTTCGACCTGGGGCTCAGGTTCCTTGGGCTTTTCCGGCGGTGGTGGCGGTGGCGGCGGCAACGGGATGATCGTCGGCACCTTCGGCGCTTCGCGGCGCACGCCGCTCATGTCATTGGCCCATTGCCACAAGCACCAGGCCGCCACGGCGCCCAGCAACAGGCCGGCACCCCACTTCAATGGGCGCAACGGCGGCTTCTTTTTCACGGGCAAGGGCGCAATCGGGATCTGTGCAGTCATGACTCAGCCCTGGCTCGGTTTGCCGGTAACCAACCCGACCTGGGACAGTTCCAGTCGACGCAGCAGGTCGAGCACTTCGATCACCTTCTGGTACTGCACCATCGCATCGCCACGCACAATCACCGGGAAGTCCGGGTTCAGCGCTTTCTCGATGCGCAGGCGTTCTTCCAGCTCACCGAGGGTCACCGGGTAGGCGTCGAGGAACACCTGGCCACCGTCGTTCACGGAGATGGCCTTGGTCTTGGCCTCCGACAACGACACCGAGGCGCTGGCCTTGGGCAGGTGAATCTGGATGCCCGAGACCTGGGCGGTGGCGGTGAGGATAAACATCACCAACACCACCATCAGCACGTCCACCAGGGGCGTGATGTTGATGCTGTCGACGGCGGCATCATCGTCATCGTCGTGGGAGGTATTTACGGAAGCCATGGCGGTTCTCCTCAGGCCGGAACAGCGGCGTGATGGTCACGACGATGCGCCGCTTCACTGTGCTGGCTCTCGCCGTGCATCTCCGCCAGGCGGGTGATGAACTCGTCGACAAACACACGCATGTCCGCGCTGACTTCCTTGTTGCGCGTGATCAGGCGGTTGTAGCCAAACAACGCCGGGATCGCGACAAACAGGCCCATGGCCGTGGCCAGCAACGCCGCCGCCATACCGGGGGCAATCGCGTTGATGTTCACATCGCCGGCCATGGCCGTGCCGAGGAACACCACCATGATCCCCAGCACCGTGCCGAGCAGGCCGATGTAGGGGCCGCCGGCAATGGCGTTGGACAGGGTCGAGAGTTTGGAGCTGAGCGCCTGGTTTTCGCGGGTGCGCACGCCGTCCATGGAGCAGCGGATGGCTTCGATGGTCGCGGCCGAGACCGATGAGGTGTCCGCGCCCTGGGCACGCCGGGTGCGGATCTCCTTGACCGCCACCAGGTACAGGCGCCACAGCGAAGAATGAGCCAAGCGTTCACCCAACTGGGCGTCGTCGGCGTACATCTCCAAGCGCGTGCCAATCTGCGCAAAATGCTCGCGGAACACCTCGTTGGCGCTGCTCACGCGGCTGACCTGGCGGTTCTTGCGCAGCATGATGACCCACGATTGGAACATCATCGCCACCAGCACCAGGATGATCACCCAGGCATCCACCGGCACCGCGTTGAGCAAGAAGCCCAGGCTACCGAAACCGAAGCCGGACTGTTCTTCATCAACGCCATAGGCCACCAGTTTCGACTCGGCGCCCTGGGCGCTGGCATCGGCCAGCAACAGTGCCGCCGGACGCGCTACCTTGGACAGACGCAGCTCATCGATGGCTCCGGCGAATGGCAAGTGCGTGCTGCCCGCTTCCGGCAAATCGGCACCAATGGCCAGCTGGGAATTGAACGCCGGCAAGGCAACGGCAAGGATGGCGGTTTCGCGGCCATTCACATACAGCGAGACCTTGTCACCCTCGGCGGTGAACGCCAGGTGCTGCCATTGGCCGGGGTTCAGCGGTTGGCTCGACACGGCGCGCTGGCCGTCGATTTCCACGAACGGCATGCCTTGGTTCAAGCCCAGCAACAGGCTATGGGGGCCATCGCGGCGGGCAAGCACGACTTGTTCGCCACTGGCCTGGTCCAGGCGCAACCAGGCGCTGAAGGTGAACGCGCCACCCGCAGCGTGTTGCAGCGAAGGGCTGGCCGGCAACATCAGGGGTTGACCACTGAGCTGCAAGGCACGGCCGATCACACCGTCGATGCTCGCACCGGTGGCGTTCAACGCGGTGTTGGCGTAGGCCGTGGTGTCGCGGGCCGGTGTGCCGTTGGCCCCGTCAAAATGGTAGAGCGCGGTGTAGTTCGGGTCGAACGTCAGTTGGCCGTTGGCGGTAGCCGGGGCCTTCTGGTTGCCGTAGTACATCCACAGGTCCTGGCGCTGGCCGCCTTCGACCTTGGGCACATCGACCCAGATCAGTGCCATGCCCATCAACGGGTCGAAGCTCTCGATCTGGTGATTGAACACGGTTTTGTCATCGGCACTCACAAAGCGCAGGTCGGCGCCGTCATCCTTGACCCCGTCAAAGGTGAAGTTGCCCGTGTGCAGGCGCACCAGCAGCGCGGTGCGGCCCAGGGCCTGGTTGATCGCGGCGCCTTGGGCGGTGGTGTCCACCGAAATCTGTTTGCGGTAGTGCCAGTCGTCCTGCCACCAGGCATGGGCGGTGGCCGGGAGCGTGAAGCCCAGGCAGATCAACAGGCTCAGGAATAGGCGTTGCATGGGTGAAGTCTCCGGAAGAAAAAGTCAGAAAGTCGCCTGCACACTGAAGTGCAGTCGCGAGTCCTGTTTCTGGGTGTTCGGTCCATTGAGCAGCGGGTAGCCCCAATCCAGGCTGCCGGACAACCATTTGCTCAAACTGGCGCGGGTGCCCAGGCCGACACTGGCCAGGCTGTATTCGTCTTCTTGCTCGGGCAGCGGGTCGTGCAGCCGCATGCGCGCGCCTTCGGCGAACGCGTAGAAGCGCCACTCCTGCACATAACTGCCAAGGAACTTGGCCAGGGACGGCGTGCGCAGTTCCTGGGAGAGCAAGTACCCCTCATCCCCAGTGCGCTCCGCCGCGAGGTAACCGCGCACCGATGTGGCGCCGCCGGCGGAATACTGCTCGTTGGACACCAGCGGCCCCGACGCCAGCTGGAAGCCGCCCTTGGTTGCCGACTGCCAGTCGTTGGCGAAGGTATAGGTGTAATTCAGGTCGCCCTTGAGCACGGCAAAACTGGCGCTGGCCTTGTAGCGTTTGTACTCGAACTCTTCGGCATCGCTGCCGTAGCCGAAGAACGCGCGAGTACCCACCACCAGGTTCAAACCCAGGCCCAACTGCGCTTGTTCGGTGTAGCGAAAACCGTTGTAGCCGAAGGTGAATGGCGCGTATTTAAGGGGCACCTGGTCGCTGCTGGAACCGAACTTCATCTGTTCGTCGAAGTCCTTGAAATCCACACCAAACGAGAACGAGTTGGCCCAGTTGCCCGCCGCCGGCAGGTTGTAGATGGCCGATACACCGTAGGAATGACCCTTGCCCAGCACGTTGCTGCCGCCGATGGTGGCGATGTTGCTGTCCGACTGGTAACCGGAGAACTGCAAGGTCCAGCGTTCATCCAGTGGCGCGCTGTAGGAACCCGACCAAACCTTGGCATTCTCGGTGTCCTGGGGCGCGGTGAAGTAGGTCAGGGAAATGCTGTGGCCCAGTTGCCAGAGGTTGTCGTACCCCAGGGTCGCCACCGAGCGCAGCTTTTCGGTGTCGGCGCTGTAGTCGTTGTTCAGGCCGATACTGGCGTGCCAGGGGTTCTGGTCTTCCACCTGCAAATCCACATCCATGGTGCCGGAGCGTTGGCCCTCGCGTACCAGCGGCGTGACCTGGCGCCCAGCGCCGCGATTGAGGCCCGCCAGCTGGGTTTGCACCGTGGCAAAGTCCGGCACCGCGCCCTCCTCCAGGGCCGGCACCTGCTCGCGGATTTCCACCGGCGAATAGTGCTTGGCACCGACCACGCGCACACGGCCGACCTTGGTCTCGCTGACCTGCAGGTAGACGATACCGTCATCGACCTTCTGCTCCGGCAACTCGACAAACACCGACTGATAGCCACGCGACTGGTAGATCTTCTGCAACGCATCGCGCGCGCCTTCGATATCGCCCAAGGTCTTTTGCGGCCCCAGGAACGGATACACCGCCTCCTCGATCGTCGCCGCATCCAGCACCGTATTGCCGCGCACGAAGTACTCGTTGACGTCGACCTTGCGCGCGCCCTCGTCTTCCTCGGCCAACACCGGTTGCGCCAGGCTCCCCAGCGTCACGCAACACAGCGCCAACGTTAATTTGAACAGATGCTCCACACCGCCCCCTGACTGTCTGATTTTTTGCGCCGTCGCCGGATGCCCGGCGTGCGGCCTGCTCAATTGCTGGTGATCGAAGTGCTGCCGTGGCGTGCCAGCCAGGTGTGCAACAGGGCGAAGTTCAACGAGAACTCCGGCATGTGCAGCAAGGCGCCACAAAACACGTCACCGATGATTTTCTGGATGAGTTGCACCGCACGCGGGTTGTTGAGCAGCGTGGCGATGTCGCGGTTCAGTACGTGAATGCTCCAGACCTTTTGGTTGAGGTCCAAGCCGACGAACCAGCGGAACAGCAGGTTGTAGTTCAGCTGTTCATGCAGCTGTTGTTCGCTGGGCACCGAGTACAGCAGTTGCAGCAGCAGGATCTGCAGCACGGTGTGCGGGGCGATCGACATCGCGGGTTCGGCGGTGAGCCAGTCACGGTGCTGATCGAGCACTTCGTCGATCTGTGGGCGCAGCAGCACCAGGGAATGGCCTGCCGGGATGTAGCTGGAGACTTCCTTGCGAGCGCCTTGCCAGTCTTCCTGGGAAACGATCCAGACCCAGGGTGCGCCATAGCGATAGACCGACACCGGCTTCTTGCGCGCGGCTTCGACGATCTTTGACAGGCGCTGGTCGAGCTCCTGCATGCCGACTTTCGAGTAACGTTCCATAGTTCCCATCGCCCCACTCCTGGCATCCTGCTTGCAGCTGAAAAGCCCAACATTCTGGTGGGCTCAAGCGCGTTACACAGGAGAGACGGGAGTGGCCGGGGACTACCGAACTTTTGTCATGAAAGCTTCATTTTGGATTGGGTGGGGGGCAATTCTTGGTGGTGTGTATATCCGTTGTTTAGGTAACGGCGGCTATTGGTTCCGCCCTTACGGCGGGTCACTTTGGAAAAGCCGGAATGCCGGCCCAGCCCAAAGTAACCAAAGGGCTCTTGCCCCAACACTCGGCACCTCGCCTAGGCTCGGTGCGCCCGTAATCCGACAGGTATTTGGGGGGCCGCCGCCACGCGCCATCCATGGCGCGGGGCGGCTAAACCGGCATCCCTGCCGGTTTACCCCCCAAATCCCTGCCGAATTCCGGCCAGCGTGTTTGACGGGGCGCCTAAGATCAAAATCAAAATCAAAAGCACAGCGGCCTGACAGCCGGCTTGAGTGGTGTGGAGCAAAGGCAGTTTTTTGTGCACCGCTGATTGCTTTTCTGTGGGAGCTGGCTTGCCTGCGATGCGGGCACCTCGGTGAATCAGATAGACCCAGGCGATACATTCGCAGGCAAGCCAGCTCCCACATTTGACCGAGTTCGACCACACAGTACCGGTCGGCTCGAAGGCCGCCGCGGTTGTTTTTGATTTTGATCTTAGGCGCCCCGTCAAACACGCTGGCCGAACGCAGGCTTGAATCCGTGGGTAACCCGGCAGGACGCCGGGTTAGCCGCGCTGGGCCAAGGATGGCCCATCGCGGCGGCCCACGGATTCAAGCCGGAGTGAGGGCACACCGAGCCTAAGCGAGGTGCCGAGTGTTGGGGCAAGAGCCTTTTGGTTACTTTTGGGCTTTTCAAAAGTGACCCGCCGTAAGGGCGGAACCAATACCCGCCATTACCCAAATAACGGATATGTACTCAATCAAAATCCCACCCCCTGCAACGGCAACTCATAAGACTTCTTAACCGTCCGAACCACCAACGTAGAAGAATAAGTCCGAATCGGAATATCCCGATAAGTCTCCAAAAACCGATAGATATACTCAGTATATTCAGCAGCATCCCGAAACTTCGCCACCATCACAAAATCAAACTCCCCCGTCATCAAGTAGCAGTCCTGAATCTCCGGATGACCAGAAAGTATGTGCTGCATCCTGCGATCAATATCATTACTGTCCCTGTCCAGCTTGATCAGAAAAAACGCCGTCACCTGGATCCCCAACTTGCGCTCATCCAAGACCGCCACTTTTGCCTTGATAATCCCCACGCTCTCCATCCGGCGAATCCGCCGGTAACAACTGGTGGAAGACAGCCCCACACTGTCGCTCAACAACTCCAGGCTCTGGTCGCAATCCTTTTGCAACTTGCCCAGGATCTTCAAATCCATGGCGTCTGTCATCGGTTCTAAATCGTCCTTGAAAATTGCAATGAATCCGTCGCATTGACGGGCCAATTTGCACAAATCCTGCGCAGTGGCTAGTTAACATCGATTCAGCTTAGCAGCCTGGCCAACACCTGGCCTCAAGGCGGCATGAGAGGGATCTTATGATAGTCGCGAAACCGACATGGACCGCTGATATCCAAGGACTTTTCAGCGCACCCTACTGGATACCCGCCAGCCAGCGCGCCGCCGTTGCGGCCACTTGGATCGGCTGCATGAATGCCTACGACGTGTTCCTGGAAGACCCGGCGTCGGTCAAGACCTGGTCGCAAACCATCTACCAGCACCTCGCCTCGCGCAACATGCCGCTGACCACCGACCAACAGCAGTTCTGGCCCATCGATGCCCTGGAAACCTTCCGCCTGTGGGTCAACCAGGGTTGGCGGCTGGACAGCATCTCGCCGTTTGACCTGGCCGAGCGCATCCCGCCACCAGCGCTGCCGCACCCGGTCAAGCGCGTACGCCAGGACATCCGCTCGCTGAGCGCCGACGAACTGAATCTGTACCGCGCCAAACTGGATGACGTGATGCGCATCAGCGACCCCGACAGCGGTTCGCCCTGGCAGCGTTACGCCTACATCCATACCAACTGGTGCCTGCATTACCAGGAAGCCTTCGCCCTGTGGCATCGCGCCTATCTGCTGTACCTGGAAGCGTTGATCGACTGCGCGATCCCTTACTGGGACTGGATGGCCGCCGACGCCAGCATCGACGGCAGCCCCCAGGCCGGCCTGCCCCAGGCGTTCCTTGACGAAACCTATGTGCACCCGCAGACCGGCGAAGTGCGGCGCAACCCGTTGCGTTATGCGGCGGCCAAGGACGGCTGTTCCAAGGTGTGCGCCACCGCGCCGGTCGGGGACGTGGATTGCCTGTATGTGCAGCGCAACCCGCTGTTCTATACCCAGGGCGAGGCCTTTCGTTTCGAGCGCACCCAACTGTATGGCATGAGCCGGATCTTCCAGCAGCAGGTGGTCGATGCGCTCACGTTCACCACATTTAGCCAGCCCCAAGGGGTGCCGGGTTACCCCTGGGCCAACATCACCAGCTTCGACCCGCCGCAACCGAATGACCTGTATCCCAACCGCGCGCTGAATTTCGACGGGCTCTACGAGCAGCCCCACGACAACTATCACGGGTGGATCGGTGGTGACATGGCCGACAACGCCTACACCGCGTTCGACCCGGTATTCTGCTCCTACCACGCCAATATCGACCGCATGCTGGAAGTCTGGATCCGCGCCAACCCGGCGGCGCAGTACACCACCCAATGCCTGTTGCAGCCCTTCGCTGGCCATCAGGCGGCCGAGGTGAGCTTCACCAGCGCCGACGCCTGGCGCTACACCACTCTGGGTGACATGGCCCAGGACAGCCGGCACATCGGCTACGACTACGGCACCCCGGTGGCCCCGCAGTTCGGCGCAGCCAAGGCTGCGTGCTGCCATCAGCAAAAGGCTGCCATCACCGGCCCCTGGGTGGTGTTCGATCACGTGCGCTGCACCCACGACACTTACCTGATCGACGTTTTCCTCAACCAACCGGACGCTACGGCGCAACACGCCAATACCGACAACCCGCATTACGTCGGACGCTTCAGCCGCATCGGCATGGGCCTGGTGGACGACAAGGGCCGCTGTATCACCCAGGGCGTCTGCCGCGCACTGAATGCCGCGCGCAACGCCCAGGCGCTGAACCTTAAACCGAGCGATACAGCGCAGTTATCGCTGATCGTGACCCATCCCGATACTGGCCAGGTATTGACGCCCGATGCATACGCGCCGCTGCCTGGCTTTATCGCGCAACTGGTGTGGGACGACCCACGCCAAACCTCTGCCGGGCCCGCTCCGGGTACCGGTTGCTGCTCCACTTCCACCACCGCCAATGCTGGAGAACCGACATGAGCACGCCCTTCACCCAATTCACCTCCCCGGCCGAACAAGCCCCCAAGGACTACAACAAGCTAGGCCTGGAAAACCAGTTGCCGACCTTCGAAACCGACTGGAACAACAACGTCACAGGCTGGACCCAGATGTCGGTGATCGGCAACCCCTGGTCCAACCTCAACGACGCACCGCGCTCGGGCTACTACAACCCGATTGAAAGCGGCTACGGCACACAGACGCCAGTGACCATCACCTGGCAGCCCTTCCCCAACCGGCTGTGGACGTTTTTCTATAACAATGGCGCCGCCGTGGTCCCGCAACTGGGTGGCAAGGCCATGACCCTGGACCAGGTGATGCAGTTGACCGATCACGGCCAGATCACCCTCAACAACACCCTGTATTCGCTCTACCCGGACCCGAAGGCGACCCAACTGCAGATCCCCAGCGTGCTGTGCAAGTCCATCAACTGGAACGGCCCCTACGCCGACTTTTCACCTTCGGGCCCACGGGGCTGGCTGGATGAATACTGCGAGTGGTCGATCACCCGCGACCCCGACGGCAACATGCGCAGCATCATGTTCACCAGCGAGAACCCGGCGTATTTCCTGACCATGTGGAACATCGACCCGCAGGCCGTGCTGGGGCTGTACAAAGCCTATGTCGACCCACAAGTGAAGATCGAAGACCTGTACCTGCGCTACACCGCCAACGGCCCGACCGGCAAGGCCGGTGACCCGGTGCTTGACCCCACCACCGGCCAGCCCGCCTACGACACCGTGAACAAATGGAATTCCGGCACCGTGCGTATTCCCGGCGTGTCGGGCGGCGCAATGCACCTGACCTCCGGCCCCAATACTTTGAGTGCCGAAATCTACCTGGCAGCGGCGGCGACTATCTTGCGCCCGCTCAACAGCAGCCGTAACCAGCAAAGCCTGATCTGCTGCGCCCAATACGGGCAGAACTATCGCAATTCCGATCCGCATATCGGGTTCTCCGCCAACCAGGAAGCCGTCAAAGCTCTGATTTCCTTGACCAACCCCATCGGTCTGTACCTGCAACAACCGAAGTCCTTCAGCACCTGGAAAGGCCCGCAAGGCCAGGACGTGAGCAGCTACTGGCGCATCACCCGTGGCACCGCCGGCACCGGGCCGAACAACTCCGACCAGATCCTGCAGGCGGTGTTCGAGGTGCCGGCCAGCGCGGGGTTCTCGATCAATGACATCACCATCAACGGCACGCCGATTGACTACGTGTGGGTGATCGCCAACGAGCTGAATGTGGCCTTGAGCGTCACCCCGGCACCGCTCAGCGGAACGCCCAAGGAGTGCGATTGCGTGGCGGCCAACAACACCGATGCGCAACCCTGGCCCGTGCAGTTGCTGCCGATTGACCTGTTCTACGGCCAATCCCCCAGCGACTTGCCCGCCAGTTTTGCACCTGGCAGCTCAGGCCAGTTCGTGCTGGTGGTGCAAGGCGCCGACCCGAACACCACGGCGGCGGATGCACGGGTGCAGTTCTCCAACCCAGGCATCACGGCCCAGGTCACGCAGTTCCTGCCGGATGCTTCGGCGATTCCTGGGCAGACCGACAGCGGCGGCACCCAGGGCTACATCATGACCGTCAGCGTCAGCAGCAACGCGGCGCCGGGGCTGGTCAGCGTGCGCGCGCTGAACCCCAGCGAAGCCGCCAACCCCAGCGCCACCCAGCACCCATGGGAAAGCGGCCTGGCGCTGGTGCCCGTCGCCTGAGTGCCTGCCGGCCGCCCATGCCTGGCGTGGGCGGCCGCCTCTTGAGTCTTGAGCAAGGAATGCGACCATGAACGGATGGCTTCGCCCGCTGCGCCGGGCACGCTTGAATGTGTTGTGCTGGATCACCTGCGCCCTTCTCCCTTTCGCACCCGAACCGGTCAGCGCGGCGTCAGATGCCCAGAGCTGCGTCAGTCAGTTGGTGTTCGACCCCACCAGCGGCGGCTTCCTGCCGGTGAACAACTTTGGCACCGAGCAGGACTTTCTCAACTGTTTTGGCTGGCAACTGTTCATCGCCATGAACTGGCCGGTCAACCCTGGCTGGCCCGTCAACCCGAGCCTGGCCGGGGAGCCGGACACGCAAAGCACCGCGGCCCAGTTCGGCGTGCCGCCAACGCCCGGCCAGCCCATGAGCAATGCCCCGGTGTGGGCCAGCTACAAGGATGCCAGCGAGATCTTCCTGCCCGGTGCGCCCAAGCCCTCCGGCTGGGGCGTGGAAACCCGGGTGCCGTCCAATTGCACCGCCACCGGCAACCTCAAGGCGTTTTCCACGGGCGCGCGTAAATTCATTACGGCCACCTCCGAAAGCGCGATCAACCGCAAACACCGCTTCCACCTGTCCAGCGGCACCCAGGTGACCTTGCCGGATTCGATCATGGAGGCTTCCGGCGGCTGGCTCACGGACCAGTCGGGCAACCTGGTGTTTTTCGAGCGCAAGGTCGGCAAGGCCGAGTTCGACTACATCGTCGACAACGGGCTGTACGACGCCGCCAATCAACTGAGCGTGGCGCAGAACAGCGACAACCGGCACCCGGCCGGCCTGTCACTGCCCGCCGGCAAACTGGTGCGCGAGCTGCCGGCCCAGGCGCTGCCCCAGGAAGAACTCGGCGCCCTGGAACTCAAGGCGGCCTGGCGCGTACTCACCAACAAACCCGAGCTGTACGGGCGTTACCTGACCACCGTCGCCTGGCTGCAACGCCCGGATACGCTGCAATGCACCCAGGAAGTGGTGGGCCTGGTGGGCCTGCACATCATCAACAAGACCCAGACCCAGCCGAACTTCATCTGGACCACCTTCGAGCAGGTCGACAACGTGCCCGACGGCGGCGCCACCCCGCCCGGCGGCTACAGCTTCAACAACCCGGCCTGCACCGGTGACGCGTGCACGCCCAACGTCGCACGGGTGCAGTGCGATGCCACCCACACACCGCCCAACTGCACGCCCCTTGATCAGCCGGTGCAGGCCACGCGGGTCAATGCCACGCCTCAGGACATGCAAGCGCTGAACACGGCGGTGCAGCAGACCTTCGCGCAGAAGACCCAGGGCCAGTCGGTGTTCCAGTACTACAAACTGGTGAATGTGCTGTGGTCCAAGACGCCCAACGCGCCCAACGATCCGGGCCCTGGACCCAACGTGAAGGTGCCGCTGTCCTATGGGCCGTTTGTAAGCGACCAGAGTGTCATCGTCGCCAACACCACGATGGAAACCTACGTGCAGACAGACAACTGCAACGACTGCCACCAGTACGCGGCGATTGCCGGCACGTCCAAGCTGGCGTCGGATTTCTCATTCCTGTTCGGCAATGCCGATTCTGCGAAGAATACGCGCCTGATCAAACGCATCGAGGCGTTCAAGACCCTCAAGGACAACCCGTAGCCGACGCAAAAAAAGGGGCGATCAGTGATCGCCCCGAACACTACAACGAGAGGTCCTTTCCAAAGTCTTACAGGCTGATCTGCTTACGCTCCTCATCCGTCAGCCGCGCCCGGGCTTGTTCACTCAGCGGCCCCGCGCCAAGTACCTGCACTGGGCTGTTGGGGTTGTAGCCAGAGGTTTTCTGAGCCGGTGCAGGTTCCTGTGGCAATGGCTCGCTGCCGAGGCTCAACACCTCAACCGTCATGATCGACGGCCGGCCCTGCTTGGCCGCTGCCTGCTGGCTACGCGCCGCGTCTTCCGCCGCCTGGGACGCCGCTGCCCCGGCCGCGCTGGCCGAACTCATGGCGTTGGTGTTGACCGCCGCAGACACCGGCACCCCTGACGACTTGCCCTGAGTCTGGATGTTTGCCGCGTTCACCACACGCAAGGCGGCGATGTTGACGTTGCCCGACACACGAATGCCCGCCTCGCCCGCATCGATGGTGCCCAGCGGCGCGATCAGGTCGATGTCCCCGGCTGGCACTTCCGGAATCGGGTTGAGCGTGGCAATCCCCGCACCGGTGCTCGGCACCGATGGCGACAGGCCCACGTTGCCCCAGTTGTCATAGACACGCTTGGGCGGCGTGTAGACCACGGTGGTCTTGGAGCCGCGACCGGCGTTGATGTCGCCCTCGGCGGTCCAGCCCATGATCGAACCGCCAAAGGTGGTCATGATGCGGCTCTGGCCAAGCAGGATGCTGCCCAGGGAATACAGCTGGATGTCCCCCGCGCCCTGGGTGATCACACCCGCTGTCGACGGCGGCGCCGTGCCTTCGATGCCGAAGGTCTGGCTGCCGCCGGGGGTGAGCATCTGGATCGAGCCACCAAAGTTGGTGTGCACGCCCGCGCCGCCGAACATCGTGATGTCGCCTTTGTAGGTGACCGGGTTGCCGGCCACGTCCTTGTCCGGGAACAGCGCTGCAATCGCCTCGCGGCCACGCAAGTAACTGCCCTGGCGCACGCTGCCCTCCTGGTTGTACTCACGGCCGGCGGCCTTGAGTTCAGCGAAGTACACATCGCGGGCAAACACCCGTTGCTGTTCAGCCGGCAGCGCCGTGTAGTAAGCGCGGGCCTGAGTGGTGTCCCCGACAAAACCGAAGCGCTCGGCCAACCAGCCGACCAGCTCGTTTTCGTAGGTCTTGGCCACCTTGCTGCCCTGGAGCGACTCGCCCGGCTGCGCCAGGTTGACCGGGTTCAGGTAGGCCTCGACGAAACGAAGGTAATCCGGGCCGTTGGGGCCTACACCGGCTTGCATCACGATACTGGCGCCAGGGCGGTTATCGCCTGCGGCCACCGCGCCGAGGCTGGTAATGCCGACTTTGTCGTCCATCAGGATATTGCGGCCTGCGGTGACTTCCAGGGTGCCCGGCCCTGCGACGTTAAAGCTGCTGAAGAGAATGTCGCGGCCGGCGCTGACGATGGAAACATCGGTGGGTCCGTTGTGCATGAACAGATTACCGACGATGCTGTATTCGACAGCCCCCGCGTCACCACCGCTGGCACCGCTCAATCGCGTACCACTGCCGACGATGTCTCGCCCGGCCGACATCCACACCGCACCTGCACCTTCATGATAGGTCTGCCCAAAACGCGGGTCAGTCGAGGTAGTAATGGTAATCGAACGCCCGCTGTTGACGCCCAGCAGGTCACCGGTCAAGGCATAGAAACGCGCGGGCTCCAAGGCATCTCCCCATGAGGTGCTGGCAGTATTTGCACCGAAAGCAAACAGAGGCGCAATGCCACCCAGTTCGGCGCGAACAGCATCCGTAGAAGCATTACCGCCCACAAAATCATAAACGCCGGACACAGGGTTTTTTACGTACCCCTGGAACGCTGGGCGCAGAATCGTCGCCAGGGTATCCGCAGCGGCGCTGGAGCGGCTGATGGTCAAGTCACCGCCATAGATGGAGTCCCCCGCCAACAGCTGCAGTTGACCCTGCGCAGACGGCGCCAACACCAGCGCTTTGAGCGGCGGTGGAGGACTGGTGTTGAAGGCCGAGGCACGCCCGTAATACAGGCTGCCGTTGGCGGCTACCGCGCGTAATGTGGCGGGATACACCGCAGCCATGTCCGATTCAGTGGTGTCGGTCAGCGGCGTGAGATTGCCACCCGCGGAGAACAGGTCGATTGCAGTGCCAGGGGTCCACAGGCTGAACCATGTCTGCCCCACGCCCATGACCCCATTGTTGTCATACGCCCACGTATTCATCTGTGGCGCACGCCCCGGATCCGCGACATCCTGCAACACCAGATCACCGCGAGTGGCCAGGCTGAAGGTCGCGTCACCCGGCATCAAACTCCACCCCCCGGCCGCCGTGGCAGAGGTTGAGCGTATCGAATCATAGGCGCGTGTCTCACTGGGGCTCTGATTCTGGGGCTGGTTGCCATAACGCAAGGTCAGGCTACCCAGGGCACCGCCCGTCAATTGAACATGCCCGCGCAGATCCACCACCGCGCCGTTGAGATGGCCCGTTGTGATTTGACTGCCTGGGTTCACGGCCCCACCTACCCGAACATTCAGATCGCCACCCCCGGTGAGCTGCAGGCTGCCATCCGCCGCGACACGGCCAGTGCTGCCCACCGCCAGCACCAAGCCTTGGCTACGGGCGTTGACATTCACAGGTACAAAACCCGAGGCCAGTGGCCTGATGATCCCGGCGTCACCGCCGACGTCGACATTCAGGTTACCCCCGCCCAGGGTGCCGAACCCGGTGAAACCGACCATTTGGTCAAGCGCATTTTGCAGTAACACATTAGGAATATAGGCGCCAAAGTTGATCCCCCAGGCGGTCGCCTTGGCCTGGATACCCGATAGGCCATTGCCTTGGCGCCACAACCAAGTGCCCACGTTGGCGGAGTCGTGGCCTGCATCACCCGCGACGGGTCGCCCCAGGTCTCCTGCTTCACTGGTAATGTTCCCCGTCAGGTTGCCGCCCGCCTTCACCAGCAAATTCCCCCCGCCCTCCGGGAACCATTCGCCGGACGCACCCACGGCGGAGCTGCCGGCGGTATAGACGCCAAACAATGAATCCATGCTCAGGTCGCCCCCGGCCAGCAATTCGAGGTCCGCCGCGCCAGTGCGGATCACGCTGAAACGCGTGCTGCCGCCCGCCACCAGGTTATTGACGGATGAGTGACTGTCGGCCAGGCGCAGATTGCCTGCCTGTGGATGGGGCTGCAGCAGGCGGCTGTCGGCCGCCTGGGTATCGGCTCCGGCCACCAGGCGCATCGACCAGGACTGCGAACCCTCTGGCAACATCGGCGCCACTGCCCAAAGCTTGCCCTGCCCCCCCGCACGCAGGTCTACCGATGCGACGCCACCCGGCAACTTGACGTTGGTGCCCACTGGCAACAGCGCCCCACGCGGCAGCAGCTTGGCACCATTGAGGGTCACGGTCGCGGCGCTGCCCAGTTTCCCCGGCAACGGCACGCCTGCCGGCCAAGTCATCACCCGCACACTGGTGAGACTCACCAACACCGTACCGGCATCCAGGATGCTGCCGCTCGGCAAGCTCACGCGTGCGGTCAATATCGTGCCCGCCGGGTACAACACCGTGCCCGCGGCATTACGCACCGCACCCGCCAGTACCGTACCGGCCGGGAGTGCCAACGTTGAATTGAGTGTCACCGCCACCGGCAATCGTGTGCCGGCAGGCAGGCTGCGGGCCTTGATCGGCAGGTCGAAGTTGAGAATCGTGCCGCCAGGGAACGTGGTGCCGTCCGCCAGGGTCACGCCGTCACCCGGCACCGTGATCGTACCGCCGGTGTAGTCGATGCCGGCACGCAGCACCCAGCCTTTGTCATCCGGGGTTGCCCCAGGCTCTGCAAAACCGTCGTTGATGCTGCCGTAGATGTTCAGGTCACCGCCGGCACGCAAGGTCAGGCTGCCGGCCTCGGTCACTGCATGGGTCGGCGACGTGAGGCTGGCGTAGCGATAGCCGGACAGGTTCAGGTCACCCTGCACCACCAGGTCGCCATCCGGGGTTTTGCTGATGATTTCGACGCCAGGGCGCAGGTGGAAGGTATCGCCGTAAGTGGCGTTGTTCAGGCCGGCCAGCTTGTTCTGCAACAAGTTTGTGTTTTTCAACGCCTCAGTGATGAATGTCGTGCTCAGACCATGGATGTCATTCAAGTAATCCTGGGTGATTTCCTGATACGGCTTGCCGCTGGCAGTCGGATTAGTCTTGGTTGGCGCGTCGTCGTAGGTGACCATGCCGTTGAGGTTGATCGAGCGAGCGCCCACGATCGTCAGGTTGCCGCTGGCGTCGATCGCAATGTCGTTGGCGCCTAGGCGCGGTGCATTCAGCTCCAGCGTGCCGCGATTGCGCCCGTCATTGCCGGTGGCGGTTTCGGTGCCATGGCGCACGTCGATGCGCATGCCATCGGCCAGGGTCAGCTGGCCGGTGCCGGAACCCAGGACCACAGTGGCGCGGTTCGGCGAGTCGATGATCTTGCCATAGCTGTCCACGCGTAATTGCGTGCCATGGGCGTCGAGCACAGCGCTGCCATCCAGGGTCAGGCCGTTCTTGCCGGCCAGGTTGATATTGCCGACGCGCTCGCCGCTGGCGTCCACCCGGCCGGTCACGCGCAGACTGCCGCTGTCCACCGAGACATTCACGGTGTTGGCCTTGACGTCGTTACCGATGATCAAGTCGCCCTGCTTGAGTTGGAAACTGCGTGCACCGTACACCTGGCCCTGGTTGAGGCGCTGGTTGAGGGCGGCGAATTGGTCGCTCAAGCTGCCACTGCCTCCCAAGTGCTGGGCCTGGACCTCCACCGCACCTGCCTGGTACGGCACCAGGGTGCCGCCGGCATCGTAGTAACCGCTGCTGCTGCCGAGGATCTTGCCCGCCAAGTCGACGGTGCCGGCCGCGCCGCCCACCGCCACGGCGCGCAGTTTGCCTGCCTGGTTGTACTGGGCCGACAGGTCGATGGTCGAACCCGCCGCCTGCAGCACATTGCCCTCGCGGCTTTCCAGCAACACGTCGCCGCCGGCGCTGTATTTGGTCAGGTCATTGAAGGCAATGTCCCGGCCGGACACATCAATCGACGCGGTATCGGTCAGCACTACATCACCACGGGCGCCCAAGGTGACTTTGCCGCTGGGCAGTACCACCGCGCTGGCCACTCGCAGGCTATCGCCCTGCAAGGACAACTCGCCGCCCAGGCCCTCCACATTGCCCACCGGACCGGCTGACGCACTGATATCAATCGCGCCACCGGCGATGATTTTGTTCACCGAACCAGCCTCACCCGTCATCAACGGGGTCAGGATATTCAGGTTGCCGCCGCTGTAGGCAAAGCCCTTGACTTTGTCAAAGGCGCCCTGGCTTTGGTACACCGAGAGGCTGCCCTTGTGGTTGGCCGTGATGCGATCACTGGCCTTGAGGTTGACGTTGGCAAAGCCCAGGGCCAGACGGTCCAAGGTTGCCGCCGTGCTGCTCTGGGCAAACGCGCCATAGCCGAATTCGATGCGCTCGGCGTTGATGTCCAGGCGCCCGCTGCCGGTGCCTGCACCGCCCGCCACCACCGTGCCAGGCAACGCCTCGGCGCCCTGCCAGATCAGGTTGGCAGTGCGGATAGTCGCCACATCACTGGCGCCTCCAGAGCCGTAAATCGCCGGTGTGGAGAGCATCAAGTTGTTCAGCAGCGACTTGCCGGTGACTGCGTCATACGTGTCCAGGGTCGTGGTGCCATAGAAGTTGAAGCTGTCCCGTGCCGACAACTGCAACGTTTCCAGGGCCGGTGCGCCAAACTGGGTGTCGCCGCGCAGCAGGCGGTTGAGCACGTCTTGAGTGAGGGTCAACCCTGCCGGCAGACGATTGGCCGCCGCCGCATCTGCCAAGGCTTGCGGGCTGCCGACGTTGATACTGGTCAGCCCCAGGTTGAGGTGGCGGGTGCCGTATCGCACCTGGTCACTCATTTGCAGGGTGCTGTCGGTCAAGGCGACGATACTGCCTTCTGAATACAGCGCCGTTTGCCCACTGCAGGGCGCACTGTTGCAGACCCCGATCTGGATACCCTTACCCGCCAGCGGTTGCGTCTTGGCAACCACATTGAGCAAGCCATTGGACACCGCCAACACGTTGGCCAGGTTGTAGACAAAGCCATCGCGCGCGTCGTAACTGGCCTTGCCACGTCCGATGGTATTGATCGAAGCGCCCTGCTCCACCACGATGGATCCGCTGGAGGCCACCAGGAACACCTCCGGCGCCGCCAAGGTCGCACCGTCGCGTAGGATAAGGGCGCCCGTGGTGCCGCCGGCCACTTCAACGTAGTTACCACCCTGACCGTAAACGACGACAGTCATCCCGCCGATCATCAAGCGGGCAGCTCCCAATGCATTGAGGCTTTCCGCATCTAGGGTGACGCCGCTGAACCCGTTGCTAACCTGCTTGCCTGGCCCGACGATTTCGATGTCCTTGCCAATTGAGCCTGTGTTCATCACCGACACGGTGCCGCCGAAACCGCCCGTGGCGGCTTCAAAGCGCCCGACGCCCTGGAACGAAAACGCATCCGCGCCCGCACCAGCTTGCAGGGCCAATTGCAAGGTCTTGGCATCCACCGGCAACAATGGCCGTGGCACACCGAGCCTGGCGGCATCGGCCATGGCGAATTGCGCATAGCCGGTTTCGTTGTACTGGGAGTAGCGGCGCAACGTATCGGCGGACGTCAGGATCACTTGGCTCGCGATGCTGTTGGCGATCCCGGTATTGGCGATAGACAGACGCCCCGCCGTCGACCAGGAGCCGTTGCGCATGGCCTGGGCCAAGCCTTCACTGCCGACGCCGGCCAGGCCGTTGATTTCTACTCGGAAAGCCCCCGGCATCAAGGCATAGGTGGACGGCATCAAGGTATAGGTACCCGCCGCCAGCCCAGGCACGCCTGCGCCTATCGTGATTTGCTGGCCGATCAGCGGGTCGACTGCGCCGCCTTCGGGCGCCACCGGCGCGTAGCCCGGTTGCGCGCCTGGCACAATCGCATAGATCGGGTTGGTCGCCAGCCCCGGCAGCACAAACCCGCCGTTGGCACCGAACTGCACCAACGGGTTGTAGCGGGCGTCCGTAGAGCCACCACGCCCGGAGACAAACCCGGCGCCGAGCAGTTCGCCACCGCCGGACAGATCCAGGGTGGCGTCAGGTAGCACCGCCACTGACTGCCCGCCCATGATCACACCGACGCTCAGGCCAGCGTTCGCGTTCAGTTTGCCGCCCTGGCCAAGAAAGGTGACGGTCTTGCCGTTGTACTGATAGATCTGGCCATCGGTCGTCCCGCCGTAAGGCAGTACCAGGCCCTTTGCGCTCACCGAGGTGAGGCTGCCGGGCAACAGTTCGACCTTGCTGGTCCCTCGATTGCCGATTTCGATCAATCCCAACGGCGCACGTACCACCCCACCTTGCTTGACAGTGGGGCCGCCCAATAGCAAGCGGCCGAACGCCGAGTACGGTATGGCAGCGTTGCCATTCCCGGCGTGAGCGATGGTCAAGGTACGGGTTGGATCGTAGGAGAAGCCTCCAGTGGGGTCGCCACTCAGGTAGCCCGCCAATACCCGCGCCCCGACTTCCGTCGCTGGATACAACTGCGCCGCGCGCAGCGTCATGTCCCCCTGGGTCATCAGTTGCGTACTGATACCTGTGGCGATCACATCCGCCCCCGCTCCGGCCAGAAAGCGCAGGTCGCCCTGGCTGGTCAGTTGCACATCATCGAACCCGCGACGGTCGACGTTGACCAGGCTGGTGTCGCTCAGCGGTAGGTTACTGTTATTGCCGAACAGGACATTGCCGCGCACATCGATCAGGTTAGCGTTTGCCGTAAACAGCGCTTGGCTCGTGCGCTGCGACATGCCGGTGGTCAATACCGGGTGCAGATACTGGTCCTTGGCTTCCAGCGGCTCAAGGATGCCCGCCAGTAACAGGTACGGCGCCGACAGGTTGATACGTGAGTTGGCCGCAGCCTGCTCTGTCAGGCCCATGGCGCCGCTGTAGAGGCGCAGGCTCTGGCCCATTTTCAGGGATACGTCACCGTCGAAGCCCAGCATTCCGTCGCTCAACACAGCGAGGTTGTCGAAACCGCCAGCGCTGACCTGGTCCACCCCAAGGCGACCATGGCCATATTCCAGGCTGGCGGCCGCCGCGTCGGCAGTGTCCGGCAATGTGCTGCCCTGGTGGGTTTGGCTCAGTACCAGTTCGCGAAGGGTAAGCACGCGGTCGGTGACCGCATTCTTGGCATAGTAAGGACTTTCCAGGGCCACGGACAAACTGCCCCCCGCCGCACCGGCGCCACCGGCACGGGCGACGAAGCTGCCGTCCAAATACAGGCCGTTGTTGGACGCGAAGCTGATGCTGCCGCCATTGCTGGCCACCTGCACCCGACCCTGGCCTGGAACATCCAGCGCCGCCTGGGTACCGGACGCATCCAGGCGTGCGCCGTCGCGCACCACCACAAACAAGTCGCTGGCCTTGGCAATGCCGGTGGCCAGGTCGATGTCGCCGCCGATGCTGATCTTGCCGCCATTGCGCACCTGGCCGTAGACACCGTCACGATTGTTCACCGCCGTGAACGCGCGGGAGGCGACGTCGATCAGGGCGTTCTCGCCCACCCAGATCGAGCGGCCATGGCCAGCGGCGTTGACCGCCTCGGAAGCCTGCACCGTCAAACCGCCGAGGCTGACGCTGCCGCCCCAGGCATTGAGGGTACCGTCCAGGGTCAGTTGGCCGACGCTGCGCAGGTTGATGCCCTGGCCGGGGTCGACGTTGATGACCGCGCCCTTGCCCACGCTCAGGGCGGTGGTTGCCAGTTCGGCGGCTGTTGAATCGCGATGGCCGGCAGTCAGGGTCAGGCTGGCACCGCGACGCTGGGTCAGCACGCCCTTGGCGGCGTCTTCCTGGTAAAGCGCCGGTGTCCAGCGCTCCAGGGCAGTGGCAGGGTCGCTGCCACTCGGCGTGGATGACGTCTGCTGGCCCAAACGGTAGACCGGTGTGGTCACATCCACCTGGGTACCGTCGGTGACCAGCAGCCCTTCGTTGCCGGTGATGTCGTAGGCGGAGAAGCCCTTGTTGAAAAAATCCCCGGCCAGTTTCAAGGTGTCGGCGGCGGGCACCGTGGCACTGTCGCCGATCTGCACCTTGCGCGCCTGCAACGCCAGGGTGCCGCCGCCCGTGACGCCGTAGCCGCGAATCTCACCGCCTAGCGCCAATGCAGCGAGGGACGCCAAGGTCACGTCGCCGCCTTTGCCGCCGATGAGCTTGCCATCCACACCAAGGGTGGCGCCGGAAGAAGCGTCTACCACACTGCCGTCTGCCAGGTTCACATTGCCGGTGCCGCGCAGCGATACCTTGCCGCCGTTTACATAAGCCACGCCGCCGGTATCGGCAGGGTTCAGTGGCAGGTTGTTCCAGCGCCCGCTGGCGTCCAGTTTCACGCCGCTGGCGAGGTTGACAGTGCCCGCCCCCGCCACGATGGCATCCTCAACGGCCCCGCCCTTGAGCGGGTTGACCTGGCCGAGGATATTGCCCGCATTGAGACTGCCGCCATGGGCGGTCAGGTTCGCATTGATATCAACCCTAGGTCCGAACAGGGTGATATCACCGCCGTCCGCCACCTTGAGCGCGCCGTTGACGGTGATCTGCTGCGTGGCGCCGACCTTGATCGCACCCAACTGGTAACCGTTGAGCTGGTCACTGTCGAGCACCATCTTGCCTTGGCGGTCCGCCGGCAAGGCGGTGGTGAGGTCCAGGCCGTCGGCGATTTTCTGCGTATTACTATCGATCAGCACCTGGTCGGCGGTGCCGCTGAGGGCATAGCGCAAGGTGCCGGTGGTCTTGTTGTAGATCGGAATGTACTGGCCGATGATCAACTGCGCCCGCCGGGCCATGGCCTTCTGGGATTGCTGGTAACCGTCAAGGTTGATGTTCGGCGCCTGGGTCTGGCGGTCGCCCTGGAACACATCACTGATCACCTGGCCTTCCAGCACCGCGCTGGAGGTGCCTATCACCAGTTTGCCGGCGTCGCGGCCCACGGTGTAGCCCGCCTCATAACGGCGTTGCGGCGCGATCAGCGGGTTGTAGTAATACTCGGTCTGGCCCCAGCGCACGCTGTTGTCTTCATAGCCTTTGTACAACCCCGAGTAGAGGATGTCGCCCGGCGCCTTGGACAGTTCATACAAGCGGCCATTCGGGCCCTTGAGCCAGGTCTGCTGGATATAACCGGCTTGCACATCCACGGTGCCGCCGGACAGGTTGATCTGCGCGCCCTGCTGGGTCACCACATCGTTGCCGGTAAAGGTCACGGTGCCACCTTGGGCCATCCATTCGCCGACCGAGTGGCCCTGGGTGCCGAGGTAACCGCCCACCTCCAGCAGGCCGCCGGCGGTGTACCAACGATCCGTCGCATAGCCGTTGGTGCCCGCTGGTACAAACACCAGCTCACGCAGGTCCACCCACACATCGTTGTTGATCAGTTGCCCGCCGTCTCGGTTGACCGGTGCATCGCGCTGCTCGTTGCCCTGCACGTTGATCTTGATGTTGTTGGATTCCATCGACACCTTGACGCCGACCGCACCCGACACATCGATCATCGCGCCATCGCGCACCAGGCTGCGCCCGGTTGCACTGACCGCCACCTGGCCGCCGGTGGCGAGGGTGATCGAGCCTTTCTGGAAGTCAACCGTGCCGCCGCTGACGATCTCGATGCGTGACTGGTCAGTGCGGTCCGCCACGGCGCTGAGGTTATTGAACTGGCCGGTGATCAGGTTCGCGGGCGTGCCGTCGAGCTTGATCAGGCCGTTGTCCTTCTGCCCGTTGAGCGCGGTGCTGCCACTGCTGTCCAGCAGGATCGCGGTGGTGCTGCCCTCGCCCAGGGTCACGCTGCCGGTGCTGTCGGTGGCGGAGTTGAGCAGGTGAATCGTGCCGCGTGTGTCCACCGAGGTGCTGGCCAGGGCCACGCCGTTTTGTTGCACCTGATGCCCGGTCAGGGTGATGTCGCCGGTGGAGGCCATGATCAGACCGCTGTTGGTGACTTTGCCGGCGCTGCTGCCGGCGTTGAGACTGGTCGCCACCTCGTTGCCGCGCGTGGTCGAGCGGTCGTTGCCGGTGGTGCCGACGCCCTTGCGAATGTAGAAGCTGTCACCGGCGGCCAGGGTGGTCTGGCCCTTGGCGGTGATGATAGTGCCGGCGTTTTCCACTTCCGCGCCCAGCAGCAAGGCGTAGCCGCCCGCTTCGGTAGACGTGGCCGGGTTACGGGTCTGGATCACGGCGCCGCGTTGCACCTCGACTTTGCCTACCGCATCGGTGAAGGTCGGCTGGCTGCCGTTAGCGTCGACGTAGAGGCCGCGCTGGGTGAACTGTTCGTCGGTGATGGTCGCTGCCGCCGCCACCAGGTTACGCACGTTGACCTGGCTGGTGCCGCTGAACACCACGCCGTTGCGGTTCATGATCATCACCGTACCGGCGCCGTTGATCTGGCCCTGGATCTCGCTGGGCCGCGCGTTGGGGTCGTTGACGCGGTTGAGCACCGCCCAACTGGACTGCTGCTGGAAATCCACGGTGGTGTTGCGCCCGACGTTGAACGTTTCCCAGTTGAGGATCGCCTTATCAGCGGTCTGCTCGATGGTCACCGTGGTCTTGCCGCCGGACTGGCTCTGGGTCGGGCCCTTGGCGTTGGTCCAACCCTGGGTCAGGCCGTTGTCCACTTGCAGGCCACCCTTGCCCAGGCCATCGGGAATATTCGAGACCTGGCCGAACGCCGCCTGGCGCCCCGCCGCTTGCGCAGCCTGCTGGGCCGCAATCGCCGCGACGCTGGTGTTCAAGGTGCTGATGGAGCGCGACAACTGCTGCTTGACCCGCGCCTGCTGGTTCAATGAGGGAATCCCCGGCACCTGGCCCGCGCCAGTGCGCGCCGCCGTGGCCGCCTGGGACGCGCCCTTGTCGGCAAACCAGCCGGAACTGAACGCTGTGGCCGCCTGGGCATTACCCGCCACCATCAACAGCGCAATGGCATGGGCCAACGGCTTGAGGCGCAGGACAGTCGCTTGGGCTTTCAGGTTTACCGGTGATTTGCAGCGGACCATCTGGAATCTTCCTTCTTTGTTTTAGCCCAGGGGCAAGACAAGCTCACGTATGAGGGTTAGGCGGTTGGCGAGGGGCGCGACTGAACTTCTGTCATGGAAAGTTCACATCCGGCTGGTAACGCGGGACAAAACGACACAAACGCAAAAATCAGCAACGGCACAGGCCGTTGCTGATCGGGTGTCACAGGTCGGTGAAAGCTTGGGTTACAGCGGACGACCTTTGCCGTTGCAGACGTTGGTGTTGCCGATGCTCAGGTCGCTGCTGGCAGTCAGGAAAGTGTCGGTGATGGCGGTTTTCCAGTTAGCTGGCAGTGGCACGAAACGGTTGGCCGAAATGGCGGCGTCGTTGTTGGCGGTTGCGCCGAAGTGCTTGGTGAAGAAATCACGCACTTGGGTGGTCTGGCCGGCGTTGGCGTAGCACTGGCTGAAGATCAGGTTGGTGAAGCCGAGGATTGGGTAACCCGAAGTCGGGTAAGCCACAACGCCGGCGGTACCCGCTTTACCGAACACCGGCACCCAGTTGTCCTGGTTGGCGCGGATGCTGGCAGGGCTGGTGGCAGGCACCTGTACCAAGCCGATGGCTGCCGAAACGTTATCAGGCGCAGGCGACACACCTTCGATGCCGTTTTCTTCATCTTTACCTACGCGAGCAACCTTGGTGGCGTCGTCCAGGCCTTCCAGGGTGGAAGCAGCGTAGTCAGGGCTCATGTAGGTGATGCGGCCGTCGCTGGCGGCCAGGGCAGTCATCACACCTTGGCTACCGGTAGCCGATACAGCACCTGCAGGCAGGCCGCCGGCGTAGCTGGAACCGAACGAAGTGGTGATAGCGAAGGCGCCAGCCTCGGTGCACTTGGCATTGAGGAAGCGGGTGAACAGCTCAGTGGTGCCACTGCTTTCGCTGCGGTAAACCACAGTGATCGGGCCGGTACGGTCGGCGCCGGAGATTTCGCTCCAATCAGTGATACGGCCGGAGAACACGCCGCACAGTTCCTGGACGCTCAGGTCAACGTTGGCATCGCCAGCCTTGTTGAACGGAATGGCAACCGACGTGGCCACCGAAGGCACCTGGATCAGCTTGCCCCAGGCAGCCTGCTTGGCAGAGGCGTAGGTCGACAGTTCAGTCGCGGTCAGCTTCGAATCGCTGCCAGCCCAGTGCACGTTCTTGTTAGTTACGCCAGCCACGAACTTGGTGTAGTCGTTGTTCAGGAAGGCAGCCTTGCCGTTGCCGCTGCCCACGCCGATGTAAGGGGCGAAGCCGGCAGTGAGTACGCCGGCAGTCTGGTACAGCGGTTGTGGCAGAGTTGCGCCGCCGCCGTTTACGTCAGCGAATGCAGCCTGTGCCGAGCACAGTGCAGCGAGGGTCATGGATACCGCGAGAACGTTGCGCTTAAACATGAAGAATCTCCTTTCGTCGTGTTTGTACGTTTGGGGTAGATGGCTCTTGCATGACGCCATGGCTTCGGTCCCAAGCCGTATTGCGGGGGTGGCTGGGGGTGAAAACCATGGAGAGAAAGTCGCAGTTTCCGATGACAGCTGTGGGAAAAAACCTCGGGAGGAACACCTTGATTTCTAAAAAGATTCTCGGGTGTTTTGGTCATGGTTTTGGGCGGTTTGGGCGCAGGTGACAGCGAGGTTTCAGCCACGGTCGATGGCTCTGGGCTGGAGACAGCGCGGGCCGTGTGACGCGCAAGAAAGATGACGGAATGAGGAACCCGAGGTCGGTCGGGTGAGCTAGGTGACCAGTTGATTGATTTCAATGATCGGCAACAGCACCGCCATGACAATCACCAGCACCACAGCTCCCATCACCACGATCATCAGTGGCTCCAGCAACGCGGTCATGCCCATGGCCCTTCGCTCAATATCCCGCGACAACGTCTGCGCCGCACGCTCCAGCATCGGTGGCAGCGAGCCGGTTTTCTCGCCGCTGGCGATCAGGTGGATCAGCACCGGCGGGAACACTTTCTCCACCGCCAATGCCGGGGCCAGGTTGACGCCCTCGCGTACCTTGGCCGTGGCGTCGTTGACACACTGACTCAGGCGATCATTGGACAGGGTCTGCCGCGCCGCTTCCAGGGCGCGCAACAACGGCACCCCGGCACCGCCGAGAATCGCCAGGGTCGAGGCAAACCGCGCGGTGTTCAGGCCCAGCACAAAACGCCCAATCAGCGGCAACCCCAAGACACGGCTATGCCAATTCAAGCGCGCCACCGGGTTACGCAAATACAAGCGCCAGCTCCAGAAGCCGCCAACGATCCCGGCAAAACACAGCCAGCCCCAGGCGCGAATAAAGTCACTGGCGTTGAGCATCGCCAGGGTCAACCCCGGCAGATCCTGACGCGCCTGGGAAAACGCACTGACCACCTGCGGCACCACGTAGCTCAGCAGGAAAATCACTATGCCGATGGACACCAGCCCCACCACGCCGGGGTAGATGAACGCGGTAAGGATCTTGCCGCGCAGGTTATTGCGTTCCTCGATGTAGTCAGCCAGGCGCTCCATCACCTGGGCCAGGTCGCCGGACTCCTCCCCCGCCGCAATCAACGCGCGGTAGATCGACGGAAAATCCCGCGGCCGCGCCGCCAACGCGTCCGCCAGGCGCATACCACCGCGCACGTCCGCGCGCACCGCGCTCAAGGTCTGGGCGATGTGTTTTTTCTCGGCCTGCTCCACCGTGGCACTCAAGGCGGCTTCCAACGGCAGGCTCGCGCCCAACAGGCTCGCCAGTTGCCGCGTGGCCCACGCCAGGTCGTTGTCCGACAGCTTGGCGGTGAACAGGCTGCTGCCAGCCGCCGTCTGCTGGCCGCCTTCGATCTGCACCAGCAACGCCGTCAAACCCCGGCTGCGCAGGTTGGCAAAGGCCGCACTCTGGCTGTCGGCCTCCACATGCCCAGCCTCGACTTTGCCGCTGGCATCGGCGGCTTCATAACGATAGCGATTCATCAGGCGTCCCGTGTCACACGCAGGATTTCTTCGGGCGCGGTGGCGCCGCTGCGCACCCAGCGCTCGCCGTCTTCACGCATGCTGAACATCCCGGCGCGGCGCGCGGCCAGGCGCAGGTCCTGCTCGTTGGCACCCTGGTGGATCAGGCTGCGCACATCGTCATCGACGCAAAACAATTCATGGATACCGGTTCGGCCGCTGTAGCCGATCTGGTTGCACTGCGCACACCCGACCGGACGCCACGTGCCCGGTGCGGCCGGGTCTTCCTGCTTGCAGTGCGGGCACAGGCGACGCACCAGGCGCTGGGCCAATACACCGAGCAACGACGAGGCCAACAGGAACGGTTCGACGCCCATATCGATCAGCCGGTTGACCGCCGACACCGCATCGTTGGTGTGCAAGGTCGCCAGCACCAGGTGGCCGGTGAGCGAGGCCTGTACGGCGATTTGCGCGGTCTCCAGGTCACGGATTTCACCGATCATGATGATGTCCGGGTCTTGGCGAAGGATCGCCCGCAGGGCCAGGCCGAAGGTCATGTCGATCTTGGCGTTGACCTGGATCTGGCTGATGCCCGGCAGGTCGTATTCCACCGGGTCTTCCACGGTGAGGATGTTGCTGATGCTCGCATCCAACCGCGCCAGGGCGGCGTACAGGCTGGTGGTCTTACCACTGCCGGTGGGGCCGGTCACCAGCACGATGCCGTGGGGTTGGCGGATCAGCGTATCCAGGCGTGCCAGCAATTGCGGCTCCATGCCCAGGGTCTCCAACTGCAAGCGCCCGGCTTGTTTGTCCAGCAGGCGCATGACGACGCGTTCGCCATGGCCGGTGGGCACCGTGGACACGCGAATGTCGATGGGTCGCCCGGCTACGCGCAGGGCGATACGGCCGTCCTGGGGCAGGCGTTTTTCGGCGATATCGAGTTGGGCCATGATCTTGATCCGTGAGACCAGCGCGCCATGCAGGGCCTTGCGCGGCGAGACCACGTCACGCAGGGTGCCGTCGACGCGGTAGCGCACCACGGAGTGGGTTTCGTAGGGTTCGATGTGGATGTCGCTGGCTTCGTCGCGGGCGGCTTGGGTGAGCAAGGCGTTGATCATGCGGATCACCGGGGCACCGTCCTGGGTGTCGAGCAGGTCGGTGATTTCGGGCATGTCTTGCATGAGGCGGTCGAGGTCGACTTCGTTTTCGGCGGCGCCCACTACGGCGGCGGCGCTGCCGGTGTCGGCGTAGGCGCTGGTGAGCAGGCCGTCGAGTTCGTCGTCGCGCACGTGTTCGATGTGGGATTGGCCGAATTGGCGGTGGACTTCGCTGATGGACCAGCCGGGGGTTGAGGGGCACACGGTTAGCAGGTGGCCGGCTTCGGTGGGGCGTAGGAGGATGCGTTGGGATTTGGCCCAAGCGTAGGGCAATAGGCTCATGAGTTTTGCCCTGATTGTGGGTGTACATATCCGTTTTTTGAGTAACGGCGGCTATTGGTTCCGCTCTTACAGCGGGTCACTTTGGAAAAGCCCCAAAGTAACCAAAGGGCTCTTGCCCCAACACTCGGTACCTCGCCTAGGCTCGGTGTGCCCGTAATCCGACAGTGATTTGGGGGGCGCCTAAGATCAAAATCAAGATCAAGAGCGAAAGCACAGCGGCCTGACAGCCGGCTTGAGTGGTGTGGAGCAAAAGCAGTTTTTTTTTGTGCACCGCTGATTGCTTTTCTGTGGGAGCTGGCTTGTCGGATCGCCGCACCGCTGCGATACAGGCACCTCGGTGAATCAGGCATATCCAGTTGATGCCTTCGCAGGCAAGCCAGCTCCCACATTTGACTGGGGTCGACCACACAATACCGGTCGGCTCCAAGGCCGCCGCGCTCTGCTTTTGCTTTGGCTTGTGATCTTCGGCGCCCCGTAAAACCACGCTGGCCGAACGCAGGCTTGAATCCGTGGGTAACCCGGCAGGACGCCGGGTTAGCCGCACTGGGCCATGGATGGCCCATTGCGGCGGCCCACGGATTCAAGCCGGAGTGAGGGCACACCGAGCCTAGGCGAGGTGCCGAGTGGTGGGGCGAAGACCTTTTGGTTACTTTTGGGGCGTTTGCCAAAAGTGACCCGCTGTAAGAGCGGAACCCTAAGTGGCCGTTACCGCAGCAACGGATATGTACGCTCACTTAGGCACCGCCCGAATCACCGCCCGAGGCCCCTGCTGCTGCCCCCCGGGAATCGCCTTCTCCACCGAAGGCAACTGTGGCGCCTGCACATCCGGCATCGCCCAACTATGCTCCGGCTGCAACCCCCCTTGTGCCCGCCGCATAAACTCATACCGATTCAACGTAATACTGCGCCCCGCCCCACTGTCCCGGATAATGTAAGGCCGCAAAAACACCATCAGATTGGTCTTGTTCACACTGCGCTTTTCATTCCTGAACAACGCCCCCAACCCCGGAATATCCGACAACCACGGCACCGCATCATTACTCTGGCTATACCCATCCTGCAGCAACCCACCGAGCACCATGATCTGCCCATCGTCCAGCAAAATACTGGTATCGATCGCCCGCTTGTTGGTCACCGTCCCCGCCTCCACCGAAGCCCGCGTATCCACCGTACTGACCTCCTGGTAGATATCCAGCTTCACCGTACCGCCTTCGGAAATCTGCGGCCGCACATTCAGCTTCAGCCCCACCTCCTCACGCTGCACCGTCTGGAACGGGTTGTTGCTGGTGCCCCCGCCGCCGGTCACATAGCTGCCGGTGACAAACGGAATCGTCTGCCCCACAAAAATGCTCGCTGCTTCGTTGTCCAGGGTCAGCAGGTTGGGCGTGGACAGAATGTTGGTGCCACCCTTGCTCTTCAACGCACGCGCCAACACCTTGAGGTCGAGCACCTTGCCGATACCGGGAATATCCACGGTGCCGTTGACCAGCCCCACATTCAGGCCCTTGGGCAATACGTCGATACTGGTCTTGCTGGTCGGCGTGCTGTTCACGCCACTGCCTCCGAGGTTCACGCCACCAAACCCGCCCTTGCCACCGAGGTTCCCGGCTTGCCACTGCACGCCAAACTCGGTGGCATCGTCTTCACCGACTTCTACGATCAGGCTTTCGATCACCACCTGGGCGCGGCGCTGGTCGAGCATGTCGATCACTTCACGCAGGTTGCGGTATAGCGGATCCGGCGCAGAAATCAGCAAGGTGTTGGTGGTGGCGTCGGCCTGGATGGTCACGCCGCCGGCGCTAAACGCGGTGTCTTGATCATTAGCGGTACCGTTGGTGTTAGCCGTTGAACCCGTGGGCTGCCCATAACCGGATTGCACACCACTGCCGGTAGGGGTACCGCTGCTGTTTTGCGCGTTGCTCGCGCCTTGGGTGTTCTTGCCATTGCCGCCCATGGCGCTGAGCTTGCCACGGGCATCGTCGCTGACACCGGAATCGCTTTCGCCGGTCAGCAACCCACGCAGCGACTGGGCCAACTTGCCCGCCTGGGCGTTGCGCAGGTACACCACGTGCATGTTGCTGGGGTTGCTCTGGGCGTTGTCGAGTTTGTAGATCAGGTTGCGCGCCAGCTCGGTGCGCTCCGGGCTGCCGGAGCGGATGATGATCGAGTTGGAACGCGGGTCGCCGATCACGTTGATCTTCTGGGTCTGGTCGGCGCCTTGGGTTTCCAGCAGTTCGGAGACCATGGCGGCGATGTCCACGGCGATGCCGTTCTGCACCATCACCACGTCGGTGTCGATGGCGCTGGGGGTGTCGATGCCGTTGATAATCTGCGCCACCCGCGCAAGGTTTTCCGCGTAGTCAGTGATGACGATGCTGTTGTTGCCGGGATAGGCGTTGATCGGGTTGTTTGGCGACACGATGGGACGCAGCACCGGGATCAGGTTCACCGCGTTCTCATATTGCAGGCGGAAGGTGCGCGTCTGCATGCCACTGCTGCCGGCGCTGTAGATCGGGCCGCCGAGTAATTTGGCATCGGCTTCGGGCACCACCTGGGCCACGCCGCCGACGTCAACCACGCTGAAGCCCTGCATGCGCAGCGCCGCCAGCAACATGTCGTAGGCCTGGTGCGCCGGCACCTGGCCTTCGCTGACCAGGGTGAGGTTGCCCTTCACACGCGGGTCCACCAAAAATTGCTGGCCGGTGGCGCGGGACAGCGCGCGCACCACCGCCTGGATATCGGCGTCGACGAAGTTGAGCTGTACGGGCTGGTCACCCAATGGGTTGCGTGCCTTGACCACCGCCGGGGCGTGGCCGCGTGCGCTGTTGGTGACCCGGTGTTGCACGGGGGCTTTGGGGGGCGGTTCGCGCAGGCGATCCTGCAAGGTCTCGCCGTTGCTACGCGTATCGGCAAGCGGTTGGCCAAGTTCGCTGTCTACCAGCAACGGCTTGGTGGCCTGCTGGCTGCTGCATGCGCTCAGGGCCAGCACCAGCAACGGCGCGACCAGACGAAACGGGGGAACTGACCACTTCATGAAGCTTCCTTAGCGCCAAGCGCCTGATCCATGCGAACGGTCCCGGACACAGTGCCGGCCGAGTTGTCGACGGTGTCGAGGCTGCGTTGCAATCGCGCCTCGGACACCTCCAGGGAAAACGAACGGGCATTGCCCAGCAGCCACCCCACCACGGCATCGGCCGGGGCGTTATCGAAGGTCAGCCGCCAACCCGTGGGCTCCAGCGCCTGCAACTGGTAATGGCCTTGCAGACCTGCACCATCCAAGGTCTGGCGCAGCGTGCTTTCGTCGCCTTGCCTGGGCGCGGCGACATCCTGCAACAGCACCTGCAAGGCTGCGGCCTGGGCGCGCAGCTTGGGGGTTTCGGCCTGCCAATAATCGATCTTCTTCAGCGCGGGCTGCACCAGCACCAGCCAGGTCAGCAGGCTTGCCAGCACCAGCCCGGCACCGCCTAACAGGCGTTTTTCGCGCAAGGCCAGGCCGCTCCAGAACACCTGGGCCTGGCTGAGCAGTCGCTGCACTTTATTCATCGCCGGCTCCTGGCTTTTCTAAGGGCTGGGCCGGGGCAATGGTCCAGGCCTGCTCATTGCGACTGGCGGTAAACCCGGCCTGGGCCAATGCCGCCTGCCATTCACCCTCGGCGGCCGGGTTACGGCTGTCGGCGAGCAGTTCAATGTGCAAGCTGCCCTGTTCAAAGCTCAGGTTGTCGACGCTGCCGACCATAAATGGCAGGTTGCTGCCGGCCAATTGCAGCAGGCTGGTAAAGCGTTGGCCGGGATCGGCGGCGGCACCGGTCTGGCGAGCGGCCAATTGCTGGCGGGCTTGCTGCAAGGGGTTGAGCACCACCGGCAACTCGGGAAACGCCTGGCGCACCTGTTGGCTCATCAACGCTTTAAGGCGTTGGCCCTCCTCCACCTGACGTGCGGCATACAGGTTGAGGCCAAGGGTCCAGATGGCAGTGGCAAGCGCGACACAGGCGAGCGCCCGACCCCATCCAACCGTTGAGGGTTGGCTGAGACGGCCGTGCAAGCCCCACGTGGGTACCGCGCCACTCCAACGCTGCGCCGCTTCAACCAGTGGCCGCTCCAGCGCCTGCAAGCCGAGCGGGTGCACCGTGCCTTGTTGCAGGCTGTCACGTGACAACAGATAGCCGTCATCCAACGCCGCAGCCCCCACCGGCAAGGCAAAGGGTGCCGGGTAAAGCCCGCGCAGCTTGAGTGGCAGTTGCACGAGCCGCTCCAACCCGGCCTTGGGCACCCATGCGACTTGCACGCGCCCATCGCTTTCGCGCGGGCCGTGGGCCACCTGCATCTGTTCCACCGGGCCGAGGATCAGCGCCTGCGCCGCGCAGGCCACCGCCGCCGCCGTTTTCGCGGCGGGTAGCGGGGGCAGCTCCAGGCTGGTGAGCAGGCTGTCGCGCGGGTGCAGGAAACAGTCCATCGCCTGGCGCGATTTAGCCAACTGCGCCAGGCTTTCATACCCTTCTTCAATGACTGCGCCACGCTCCAGCCAGGCAAATCTGACCTGGCTGTCAGCAGTCAATTGATCCAGCGGCGGCAAGCCGATGCGCAGGCGTTTCATACGCCCACCCGCGACCAGATCACGCGCGGCTGACGGTCTTCAGGACGATGCAACAAGGCATCGATCGTCACCCGCCGCTGTTCACGCCGCGCCTGGCCCTGCACACGGAACCACTCACTGGTAATGCCCACGTGCACCGACTCCACGTCCACCTGAGGCAAACGCAGGCGGTTGACGAAATCCCCACGGTTGATGAACCACTGCCCGCTGTCACGCTCGGTCACCAGCCCATGGGCCTGGGACAGGCTGAGCTGCGGCACCACCGCGCTAAGCACTTCGGCGCTGGCGGTGTTGCCGTTGACCCACGTAGGGCCGGGCAACACGCTGATATAGGCGTGCATGCGCTGCAATACGACGGGGTCGAGGCCTTCGATGCCGCTCAGGTCATCCAGGCTGCGCAGCATCGGGTATTTGGCGGGCGGTTCATAAGAGGCAATTACCCGCTGGCTGATGCGCCGGCTCACCGCTGGTTCGACGCCGATCAACCGGCACAGCCGCTCGAAACTCTGCAACTGCTCGGCGTCCACCTGCTGGCGATTGACCAAGTTGCGCAGGTTGAACTTGCCCTGTTCATCCTCGATCCGGCCCTCGAAGTCGCCACGCTGGGCACGCGCCCAAGGTTGATCGAGGCGGGTCAGCACGTCCTTCTGGCGCGCGTCCCAGAGCATCTGCCGGCTGCGTTCAAGGCCACCCTGCAACAACCATTGGCCCTGGATGCGCAGTTGCTCGGCTTCCAGACCACGGGTGAACACGGTCTGGCGCGTGAGCATGGCGCCGGCCAACACGGCGACCACCGCTGCGATCAGCAAGGCGCTGATAATCGCCATGCCGCGCTGCTTCGCCGCTGGGAGCGAATACCGTTTCATAATGGGCCTTACAGCTGCCAGGAGCCGATATCGGCATTCACGCCATCGCCATCTGGCTGGCCGTCGGCACCGAGGGAGAACACGTCGACCTCACCGTTGGCGCCTGGGTTGAGGTAGTGATAAGGGTTGCCCCAAGGGTCGTTGGGCAGGCGTTCAAGGTAGGCGCGCCAGTTGCTGTTCTTCGCATCCGCCGGGCGCTCCACCAGCACTTTCAACCCCTGGTTCATGCTGGGGTAGGAACCGTGGTCGAGGCGATAGAGTTTCAGCGCCTGCATCAACCCACCAATGTCCTGCTTGGCCGCCGTGGCCCGTGCCTGGTCCGGCCGGTCCAGCACCTTGGGCACCACCATGGCGGCCAGGATCCCGAGGATGACCACCACCACCATGATCTCGATCAAGGTGAAGCCACGCTGCCCGCGAGGGCCTGGCAATGGGGACGTTAGGCGCGCGATATCCATCTCGACATTCCTTGGCTTGAGTGCAATTCGAGCCGCAGTGTTGCAAGAACACATGTCAGTCGTATTGAAAATCCTCGGGAGTTTCAGTCGCCAATCGGTCAACTGCCGGCGCTAGTCTGCGGGCCTGTTTCCCGGCTTTGAGAGCGCCATGTACGGCCGTCGCAAGGAGCAAGGTTTTACCCTGATCGAGGTGCTGGTGGCGCTGGCGATCATTGCCGTGGCCATGGCCGCCGCCGTGCGCGTGGCCGGGTTGATGACCCAGAGCAACGGTTTGCTACGGGATAAATCCATCGCGTTGCTGGCGGCGCAGAGCCGCCTGGCGGAACTGCGGCTGGAGGGGCATTTTCGGGGTGGCAAGAAGACCTTCGAGTGTGATCAAGGCCGCCTGAAATTGCGTTGCGAGCAGACCATCAACGCCGATGGTCGCCTGTTTCAAGTCAACCTTCAGGTGCTCGACGCCAGCCGCGAAGCGCCGCCCCTGGCGCGACTGGACACCCAGGTCATGGCCGAGTGAGCAGCGGCAGCGCTGGGCCGTCCGGCAGCTTGTCGAGGTTGACGCGCAGCTTTTCACCACCGCGTTCGATTTCCACACCATCACCCTGGATGGCGGTCAGCCGCACGCCGGGGCTAAGGCGTTCACCCACTAGAAAGCTGCGCGGCGGGCCGTCGTTGAGACTCAGGATCGCCACCGCACCACGGGCGCCTGCCAACACGCCAGTGACTTTGACTTGCAGCGCCGTCGGCGCATTGGAAAACCATTGCAGCGCCGGGTTATCGCTGCGCGCCGCCAGTGCCTGGGGCGTGGCTTGGGGCGTGCGGGATTCTGCCGTGGTCAGCAGCAGCGGCGTCCAGACCGCCACGCCCGCCAGGGCGGCCAGCACCCCCAGCGCCTGCACGCCGTGGGCCAGGGTGAAACGAGGGGCAAATGCCATGGGGAGGACCTCCTGTTTGTCCGTCGCACCAGCCTACAGATCAATTCGCACGCTTTTATTTCACAGACTCCCCAGTTCTCCAGGAAGCCCGCGATGAAACAGCAAGGTTTCACTCTGATCGAGCTGATGGTGGTGCTGGTGATCATCGGTATCGCCAGCGCTGCCATCAGCCTCACCATCAAACCCGACCCGCTGCACCTGCTGCGCAAAGACGCCGAGCGCCTGAGCCAGTTGCTGCAGGTGGCCCAGGCCGAAGCCCACGCAGACGGTCGCCCCATCACTTGGCGTGCGGATGCCAAGGGCTTTCGCTTCATCCGCCGCAGCGATGACGGGGCGAGCGTGGAGTCCTTCCAGGGTGACACCCAACTGCGCCCGCGCCTCTGGGAAAGCACGCCCATGCAGATCAACATCGAACCCCGGCAAACCCTGGTACTCAATGCCGAGTGGATCAACCCGCCGTTGCGGGTGGTGCTGTCCGATGGGCAGCACAGCCTCAGCCTGCAACGCGACGCTGCGGGTTTGATGCGCGTGGTGAGTCAACCATGAACAGGTCCCAGCAAGGCTTCACCCTGATCGAAGTGATGGTGGCGATCATGCTCATGGCAGTGGTCAGCCTGATCGCCTGGCGTGGGTTGGATAGCGTAACGCGTGCCGATCAGCATTTGCAGGCGAGCAGCGAGCAGACCGAGGTATTGCTACGGGCGCTGAACCAGATGCAGCGCGACATCAGCTTGCGCGCCAGTGTGGAGCTGGTTGCAACCGATATGGCGCAAGACCAGACGCCCAAAACCGAAGGGCTGGCCGCCGTGACCGTACGCAGCTCCGACAGCAAGGGCTTCAGGCTAGACGTGATCCGCAGCGCCCCGATGGCCGGGGATGGGCTGCAACGCGTGCGCTGGTGGCTCAAGGGCGACTCGCTGTACCGCGCCGCCGCGCCAGCGCGGGACCGATACCCGCTGCCGGCGGCGAAAGATGGGGTGGTGGTGTTGACCGGTGTGAGTGACCTGCAGGTGCGAGTGTGGGACGCGGACAAGGGATGGCGACAATTGAGCGGTAATCGTCGGGAGGATCCGCTGGGACTGGAAATCAGTTTGGTGCGGCAGACGCCTCAGGGCGTGGAAAAGTACCGGCAGGTGTTAGGGCCGTTGAGGTCTTTGAATTAACTCAACAACACCACCCCACCCGGCAACTCCGTGCACTTGGCCCCATACGCATCGCGAATCAACAACGCCACGCCCGCCAACTGCTGCAAACTGAACCGCGCCTGCACCCGGCGCTGGCCCAACTCTTTGTTGAGCAATAACAGCATGCCCGGCCGGTAGCGGTTGATTTCGTCCACCACCGTCGCCAGCGTGGCGTTGTTGAACACCAGTATCTGTTCACGCCAGGCCACGACCGCCTGGGTGTCTACCGTGGTCACTTCACTGACGCCAGCAACGCCATAGGTCAGTTGCCGACCGCCGTCCAGGCGCACGCTGCGTCCGGCGATATCCACTGAGAGCGAGCCCTCGATACAGGTCACGCACACGTTGTGATCGGTGTTGCGCACGTTGAAGCGTGCCTGCGCCGCGCTCACCCAACCATCACCGGCCTGGACCTTGAGCGGTTGGGCAACGTGGGCGATCACTTCGACTTCACCTTCGACCAGTTCAATGCCCTGCCCCACCCGACTGATGCGGGTCTGGGTGTTGAGTTCCAGGCTGATCCCTTCGCTCAACAGCACTTGGCGTTGCTCACCGACTTCGGTGCGATAGTCCGCCGTGAGTCCGGCAAAGCCACCCGGCACGCCGACGCGCACCATCAACACGGCTGCCGAAGCGGCAATCGCACCGCCCAAAAACGCGCGCCGACCAAAGCTGCGCGGTTGCGCCACCTGGTCGAGGGCCGGTGTGAGTTGCTGCCACAGCACCTTGGCCTGCTCGAATGCCTGCGCATGTTCCGGGCTCTGCGCGCACCAGGCTTTGAGCGCCTTGGCATCGGCCACGGTGGCGCGGCCCGAGGTCAGCAGGAGCAGCCAGTCGCGGGCTTCATCGTGCAGGGGGCTGGCGGCGGATGGCCGGGCGGTGGGGAAGCTGAAAATATTCAAGCGCGCACGTACTCACGGATTTATCAGGGACTCGACACTAAGACGGTTTTCCGGCCCCGGGACCGAACCGCTGAATCACTTTTCTTTCGAGGCGCTTGGCACAGTGGCCCAGGGCGGCCTTGATTTCCTTCTCGACCATGCGCGTGGAGATGCCGAACCGCTGGGATATTTCCAGGTGCGGCGCCTCTTCCAGGCGGGCGGCGATGAGGATTTTGCGGCGACGGGCCGGCAGTTCGTAGAGCGCTTTGACCAGGGACTGAATTTCTTTCTGACCGCCCACCACCCGCGACGGGTCCTGGGCTTCGTCGGCGCTTTGCAGCAGTTCTTCCACTTCGCTGCCGGTGAGCAGGCGCGCGTCGGCCTGGCGGCGGTCGGCGGCGATGTTCAAGGCCATGCGGTAGAGGTAGGCGTTGGGTTGTTGCAGGTTGGGCGGCACGTCCATGCGGTCGACCCGCAAGTAGGTTTCGTGCAGCACGTCGTTGGCCAGGTCTTCCGAGCCCAGGCGCTTGCGCAAACGCACCTTGAAGTCTTCGTAGGAGGCCAGGAACAAGCTGACCATCGCACTGTGCCCGGTATTTTTCATCCGCCCCAGGCTCCTTTCGCTGCTGTGCATTCCATGCGCATTCCTGTTGTGTCAGGCATCAAAAGTAAAGTCACCGGTTGGCGCAGTGAGCTCGGTGCCGGGCGTTGGACCCGGGCCGCGCTCAGGCTGCGTACCAGTGCTTCATCGCGTTGTTCATCGCCGGTGGAGCTGACCAACCGACTGTGTTCAATCACTCCGTCCGGGTTGACCCACACCTGCACCAAGGCCCGGAAGCTGCCGGGCCGGGTCAGCGGCGAGCGGCACAGGCTGGTCTCGATGGCTTGCTGCAGTGCCGTCGCGTAGCTGTTGTTGATCCGCGCGGCGCTGCGTGCCGCCGCCCCCTTTGTGGGCGGTGGTTGGCTGACCTGCGGGGTCTGCAAGGTAAACGCATCGCTGCGTGCATAACGTGCCATCAGGCCACTCCCTGTCAGCAACATTGCCAGTGCTTCTTGCGCCGTAAAGCGCCCGCGTACCCCGATGGAGCGCCGGCCCCGCGTCAACTCGCGGTCCACCAGCACCGCCATCCCGGTGGCGCGGCTGTAGGCTTGCAGTGCGTGTTCAAGGTCTTGCGCCGGCAGGTTCAACGACAGCAGCGGTGACTCTGCCTGCGCCATACGACCGCCGGCCAGCAGCAACAGCAAGACCAGGGCGCACATGACGCGCCTCCAGACTCCCTGTTCACCCCCTGCTCTGCATCGCTGCACGGCCGACGCGCCCTAGAAAACCGTCATCCTGAGGCCAGTTTATGAACCTGATGTTACGGTGATAGCAAAAAAAACATCACGGTGACGAGAAGCCCGCTGCACTACACTTTCAAGCCTAACCGGCCCACTCCTCAGGGCCTGCCAGGAGGCCCGATGAAGCTGTTACCAACCCTCGCCAGCCTGTTGCTGTGCGCTGCCCTGCCCGTACTCGCCCACGCCGAAAACGCCGCCGGCACGTGCGCCGAAGTCAGCGTGGATGGCTACAAGGCGCCCGACTATGGCTGCCTCAGCCAGCAGATGGGCAACGATACCCATGCGACCAAGGCGGCGAAGAAAAACCGCGAAGCCCAAAACATCCCCGTGGAAAAACGGCCGCCGAATGCAGTGGGTTTGTCCACCCCGGCGGCGACCAGCGTGCGCATGGGCAATACCTTTGGCACGTCGGTCAAGCCGCAGCGGCCTTGACGGTTTTGACGGAATTTTCATATATGCCCGCCTATGATCGCGCTCCTCGTTGGGGAGTAACCGGCTTCTGACCCTGTTGGAAGCGTTCGTATCAACATATTCGGCAACCTGCCGTGGTGCGAACACCGTCTTTTCGGTTGGTGAGACCAGCGACATCCCATGCCTGAAGTCGGGCGCATGGCGGTGTCGTTGTGTCCCATAGCCCGACTGGAAGCCTGACCGTGAACCCCATTTCCCTGATCCTCCTGGCCCTGGCCATGTCGACCGACGCCTTTGCGGCTGCCATCGGCAAAGGCTCCAGCCTGCACAAACCCCGCCTTACCGAAGCCCTGCGCGCCGGCCTGATCTTTGGTGTGATCGAAGCCATCACGCCGATGATCGGCTGGGCCATCGGTCATGCCGCCACCCGCTGGGTGGAAAACTGGGACCACTGGATCGCCTTTACTTTGCTGGTCGGGCTGGGCCTGCACATGATCTGGAACGGGTTGAAAGCCGATGATGAAGAGGCCGAGAAGCCGACCCAGCACTCCTTCATGATCCTCGCCGTGACGGCGTTCGCCACCAGCATCGATGCACTGGCGGTAGGCGTGGGCCTGGCGTTTGTCGACGTGAATATCCTGGTGGCAGCGGCGGCGATTGGCCTGGCGACCATGACCATGGTGACCCTCGGCATGATGCTTGGGCGAGTGCTGGGCACCGTGGTGGGCAAACGGGCAGAGATGGTCGGGGGTGTGGTGCTGATGCTGGTAGGTGCGACGATTCTGTACGAACACCTTTCGGCCTGATCAAGCGTAGGAGCCGAGGGAACGGCTCCTACAGAAGATGAATCAGGCAGCGTGGCTTGCTTTCTTCAAGCTATCCATATCGATCACAAACCGATACTTCACATCGCCCTTGAGCATCCGCTCATACGCCTCGTTAATGCCCTGGATATCGATCATCTCGATGTCCGAGACAATCCCGTGCTTGGCGCAGAAGTCGAGCATGTCCTGGGTTTCCTGGATGCCGCCAATCAGCGAACCGGCCAGGCTGCGGCGCTTGAAGATCAGGTTGAACACCGTCGGCGAAGGATGCGTGCTGTCGGGCGCGCCGACCAGGGTCATGGTGCCGTCGCGCTTGAGCAAGTTGAGGAACGCATCGAGGTTGTGCGGTGCGGCAACCGTATTGAGGATGAAATCCAGGCTGTTGGCGACCTTGGCCATCTCGTCCGCATTCTTGGAGACCACCACTTGATCGGCACCCAGGCGCAGGCCGTCTTCTCGCTTGTTGGGTGAGGTGGTGAACAGCGTCACATGGGCGCCCATGGCATGGGCGATCTTCACCGCCATATGGCCCAGGCCGCCCAAGCCCACCACGCCGACCTTCTTGCCAGGGCCGACCTTCCAGTGGTGCAACGGCGAATAGGTGGTGATACCCGCGCACAGCAACGGTGCCACGGCGGCCAGGTTGGACGCGTCGTGGGAAATGCGCAGCACGAATTTCTCCTTGACCACGATGCTGTCGGAGTAGCCGCCGAAGGTGTTCTCACCGCCGAACACCGGGCCGTTGTAGGTGCCGGTAAAACCGTTCTCGCAGTATTGCTCCTCGCCTTCGGCACAGGACGCGCAGTGCTGGCAGCTGTCGACCATGCAGCCGACGCCGGCCAGGTCACCGACCTTGAACGTCTTGACGTTGCCACCCACGGCAGTCACACGACCGACAATTTCATGGCCGGGCACGGATGGATACAGGGTGTTGTTCCACTCGTTGCGCACGGTGTGCAAGTCGGAGTGGCAGACCCCGCAATAGAGAATGTCGATCTGCACATCATCCGCCCCCGGCGCGCGGCGCTCGAAGGTGTAGGGCTTGAGGGAGTCCTTGGCGTTCTGGGCGGCGTAGCTGTAAGTCTTGGCCATTTCGTTCACCTGTGTGATCTGACGTTGGAAGTCAATCGACCAGCATAGACGCTCAACCGTTCAACCGAGCACAGGCGTACAAGCCCTTCGTCCGGTTTAACGCAATAGTGAGCTAGCATTCTCTTTCCACCCTCCCAGGAGTTTTCCATGAGCACATTCGTTGCCAAAGACGGTACCCAGATCTACTTCAAGGACTGGGGCAGCGGTAAACCCGTGTTGTTCAGCCATGGCTGGCCGCTGGATGCCGATATGTGGGAATACCAGATGGAATACCTGAGCAGCCGAGGCTTTCGCACCCTCGCGTTCGACCGCCGTGGTTTCGGCAGGTCGGATCAGCCGTGGACCGGCAACGACTACGACACCTTCGCCGACGATATCGCCCAACTGATCGAGCACCTGGACCTCAAGGACGTGACCCTGGTGGGCTTCTCCATGGGCGGCGGCGACGTGGCGCGCTACATCGCACGCCATGGCAGCGCACGCGTGGCCGGCCTGGTGTTGCTGGGTGCGGTGACGCCGATCTTCGGCCAGCAAGCCGATTACCCGCAGGGTGTGCCGCTCGACGTGTTCGCCGGCTTCAAGGCCGAGTTGCTGAAGGACCGCGCGCAATTCATCAGCGATTTCAACACGCCGTTCTATGGCCTCAACAAAGGCCAGGTCGTCTCCGCAGGCGTGCAGACCCAGACCCTGCAAATCGCTCTGCAGGCGTCCCTCAAGGCGACGGTGGACTGCGTCACCGCATTCTCCGAAACCGACTTCCGCCCGGACATGGCCAAGATCGACGTGCCGACCCTGGTGATCCACGGCGATGGCGACCAGATCGTGCCGTTCGAAACCACCGGTAAAGTCGCGGCGCAGATGATCAAAGGTGCCGAACTGAAGGTCTACAAGGATGCGCCGCACGGGTTTGCCGCCACCCATACCCAACAGTTGAACGAAGACTTGCTGGCGTTTCTGAACCGCTGAAACGTCCTCTGCTTGTTTGACCGGGCTTGCCAGCGCAACACGGCCTCTGTGGTGAGCGGGCTTGCCCCGCGCTGGGTGGCGAAGCCGCCCCAAAACCATACGCCTCGGCGCGCCTGAAGCAATGTGGTGAGGCTGACAGGGGCTGCTGCGCAGCCCAGCGCGGGGCAAGCCCGCTCACCACACAAGCCCGCTCACCACACTAATGGGGGTTAGCGCGGCACTCGCACGCCTGCAGGCCTGTGCAGACATGATGGGTTCCGATTGAATCAACAGCCAGGTAAGGTGGTCCCACTTCATACGCTCACCGTAACAGGACCCGCATAATGCCCCTGCCTACCGAAATGACCCTGATTGAAATCACCACCCCTGGCGGCCCGGAAGTGCTCAAGCCGCGCCAGGCGCCGGTGCCCTCCCCGGCAGCCGGTGAAATCCTGATCCACGCGCACGCCGCCGGCGTCAACCGCCCGGACGCCTTGCAGCGCGCCGGCAAATATCCGATGAAACCCGGCATGAGCCCGATCCCCGGCCTGGAAGTGGCGGGTGAAGTGGTGGCCCTGGGCGACGGCGTGACCGAGTACGCCGTCGGTGACAAGGTGTGCGCCCTCACCAATGGCGGTGGCTACGCCCAATACTGCGCAGTGCCCGCCAGCCAGGCGTTGCCGGTTCCCGAAGGCATGGACTGGATTCAAGCGGCGGCCATCCCGGAAACCTTCTTTACCGTATGGGCCAACCTGTTCGGCATCGGCGGCGCCCACAAGGGCCAGCGTGTGCTGATCCACGGCGGCACCAGTGGTATCGGCACTACCGCACTGATGCTGTGCCGCGAGTTCGGCATCCAGGCGTTTGCCACCGCCGGCAGTGAGGAAAAATGTACGGCCATCCGTGCGCTTGGCGCAGAAGCGATCAATTATCGCGAACAAGACTTTGCCCAGGTGATCGGCGATCAAGGCGTGAATGTGATCCTCGACATCATGGGTGCCTCCTACCTCAACAACAACCTCAAGGCGCTGGCGATGGACGGCCGCCTGGTGATGCTGGGGTTCCTCGGCGGTGCCAAGGCCAATGAGGTGGACTTGCTGACCATTCTTGGCAAACGCGCAATCGTCACCGGTTCGCTGCTGCGCGCACGGACCAAGGACGAAAAAGCCGCAATCGCCGACCAACTGCGCCAGCATGTATGGCCAGTGCTGTCAGCCGGGCGCTGCCTGCCGATGATCGACCAGGTGTTCGACTACACCCAGGCCGATCAGGCGCATGCGCGGATGGAAGGTGGGGATCATATTGGCAAGATTGTGTTGCGGGTTGCCTGATTATCCGGCGTATACCGGGTAATCGATATAGCCCTCTGCACCACCGCCGTACATGCCCTCCACCCGCAGCGGATTCAACGGCCACCCGTTGAACAGCCGCTGCGGCAAATCCGGGTTGGCGATAAACGGCCGCCCGAACGCGATCAAGTCCGCCAGCCCTGCCTCTACCCACCGCGCACCGCGTTCAGCGGTGTAGCGGCCGGCGTAGATGATCCGCCCGCTGAACGTCTCGCGCACGGCACGGCGGAACGATTCAGGCAAGTCGGGTGCGTTGTCCCAGTCGGCTTCGGCGATGGAGACGTAGGCGATGCCCGACGCTTCGAGCACCTTGATGGCTTCGATGTAGGTGTGGTGCGGGTCGTCTTCCACCAGGCCGATGTACACGCGGTCCTGATCGGTGCCGCTGAACAACGGCGAGAAGCGCACGCCCAGGCGTTCCGGCCCGACCACCGCGCTCACTGCTTCGACGATCTCGCGCAGAAAACGCAGGCGGTTTTCCAACGAACCACCGTATTCATCGTCACGTTGATTGGCATGGGCCGAGATGAACTGGTTCACCAGGTAGCCATTGGCCGAATGGATTTCCACCCCATCAAACCCCGCATCCAGCGCATTGCGTGCCGCTTGGGCATAATGCCCAACCAAGTCCTTGACCTCTTGCGTAGCTAACGCACGTGGCACAGGCGGCTGTTTCAACTCACCCTCGCCCGGCGCCGTTTCGATAAAGGCTTTGGCTTGCAGGGCCTGGAGGGCCGACGGTGCGACGGGCGCCGCCCCTTCTGGCTGCAAGGCGTTATGGGACACCCGACCGACATGCCACAACTGGGCAAAGATCACCCCGCCTTCGGCATGCACCGCGTCGGTGACTTTGCGCCAACCGTCGATCTGCGCCGGGGTGTAGATGCCCGGTGTCCAGGCATAGCCTTGGCCACGCGGCTCGATCTGCGTGCCTTCGCTGACCATGAAACCGGCACTGGCCCGCTGGCGGTAATACTCGGCCATCAAGTCGGTCGCAATATCACCCGGTTGGGCGCTGCGCTGGCGCGTCAACGGCGGTAAGACGATACGATTGTTCAGCGTATGGCGACCCAGTGTTACTGGGGTACTTAAAACATTGTCAGTCATTTAAGGATTTCCAAATTCTGGACGTGCTAAAGCATTGGCGACTTATAAAAGTCGCCAATGAATTCAGCGGTCTAATTAATTAAGCAGTCAGTTTCAGCAGGGCTTTAGCGACATCACTGGAACTGCCAGGATTTTGCCCGGTAACCAACAAGCCATCGGTAATGACAAAGGACTGCCAGTCAGCGCCTTTTTCATAAAGGCCACCCAGCTTCTTGAATTCATCTTCCACCAGAAACGGCACCACATCGGTCAACTCCACCGCCGCCTCTTCCGAGTTGGAGAACCCGGTGACGCGACGGCCCTTGACCAGCGGCTCACCATTGACCGCCTTGACGTGACGCAGCGCGCCCGGTGCGTGGCAGACAAAGCCGATCGGCTTGCCAGCACGTTCGAAGGACTCGATCAGGGCGATCGACACCGGCGATTCGGCCAGGTCCCACAGCGGGCCGTGGCCGCCGGGGTAGAACACGGTGTCGAAATCATCGGCGTTGACCGAGTCTAGTTTCACCGTGGAGGCCAGGGCTTGCTGGGCAGCCGGGTCGGCGGCGAAACGGTGCGTCTGTTCGGTCTGGAAGTCCGGCAGATCACTCACCGGGTCCAATGGCGGCTGGCCGCCGGCCGGTGAAGCCAGCACGATCTCGGCGCCGGCGTCCTTGAACGCGTAATAGGGTGCAGCAAACTCTTCGAGCCAGAAGCCGGTCTTGCGCCCGGTATCGCCAAGCTGGTCGTGAGAGGTCAGTACCATTAATACTTTCATTTTCCAGTGCCTCGATAGGTGTGAATGTCAGTTTCTTGCGGCTGACCCAACAACTGCCGGGTCAACCCCAACGCCTCATCAAAAGGCGCCGTAGTACGGGTGATCTTGCTCATGACGCTGGTCCCCAACCACAACGCATACAGGCGCTGGGCCAGGCTGTCCGGGTGTTGCGTAATCACTACCGAGCCGTCTTCGACGCCCTGCTGCAAGGCCTCGGCCAGCAAACCGATGGTGCGTGCAGTGCCACGTTGCAGGGCCAGGCGCATCGGCTCTGAAAGGTCTGACACCTCCGCACCGAGTTTGACGGCAAGGCATTTGCCTGCGTCGGTGCAGCCGGTCTGGTTATCAATCCAGCACTGCCAATAACGCATCAACTTGGTGTGCTGGGTTAAACCCGGCTGCTCGAACAGTTGCTGCATGCCGTGCACGTAGTTGTCGAAGTAGTGGTCGAGCAATACAACGCCAAACGCATCTTTGGAGGTGAAGTAGTGATAAAACGAACCTTTGGGTACGTCGGCGGTTTGCAGTATTTCGTTCAGGCCCACCGCAGAAAAACCTTTGCGGCCAACAATCAATTGCGCCGTGTCAAGAATGCTCTGGCGTACTGTTTTAGTTTCGCTGCTCATCGGATTAGACCAGTCGTCTAGTGCGTTGAGGGAATGTTAGGAGCCTGGGCAAACCCGCACAATGTCAGATCCGCAAGGATTTCGGACATGCGCCAAAGTCGGTTGCCGTTTTCCCGGCAGCCGCCGACAATCCCTGCTCCCCCCACCCGGAGACATGCGATGCACAGCGTTGCGCTGATGGTTTACCCGAACTTCCAGTCCTTGAGTCTCAGCCTGGGCTCGGTGTTCGAGTGCGCGAACCTGTTGCGTGGCGAGCCGGCCTATGAGTTTCACCTGGTGTCGGAAAGCGGCGGCGCGGTGATGACGTCCCAGGGCTTTTCGGTGAACACCACACCGATCCGGCCGGAGGGCTACGACACGCTGATCGTCAGCGGTTATCTGGAATTCCGCCTGCCGGAGGCCAACCTGCTGGAACTGGTCAAGGCCGCCTCCGCCCAGTCGCGGCGCGTCGCCTCATTGTGCATGGGCATCTTCGTGCTGGCCGAAGCGGGCTTGCTGGAAGGCAAGCGCACCACCACCCACTGGATTCACGCGCCGGCCTTTCGCAAGCGCTATCCGCACATTCATTTGGAAGAAGACAAGCTGTTCGTGGTGGACGGCCAGGTGTGGACCGGCGCCGGCATGAGTGCCGGGGTTGACCTGGCATTGGCCATGGTGGAAAACGACCTGGGCAGCGACCTCGCCCGGCGCATTGCGCGCAAACTGGTGATCGCCCAACGCCGGGGCAGTGAACAATCGCAGTTGTCGGCGCTGTTGGAGCTGGACCCCAAGTCGGACCGCGTGCAACTGGCCCTGGCCTATGCCCGCGAGAACCTGACCCACGACTTGTCGGTAGATGCGCTGGCCGATGTCGCCCGCCTCAGCCCGCGCCAGTTCAGCCGGGTATTCCGGGAAGAGACCGGGCAAACACCGGCCAAGGCCATCGAGTCGCTGCGGGTAGAGGCGGCGCGGGCGATGATGGAAACCAGTCGCCACCCGGTCGAGGTGGTCGCCCGCGAAACCGGGTTTGGTGATCGCGAGCGCATGCGCCAGGCATTTTTAAGGGCGTTCGGGCAGCCGCCGCAGGTGATGCAGCAGGCGTTTAATGCAGTGCCGCCCGCGTAATCAGGTAACTCACCAGCTGCGGGTCATCCTCCAGCTCAATCGTCTGCACCGGACGCGGCAGGTTATCCAGCACCGTGCGCCAGAACGCTTGGGACACTTCGTCCTGATCATAGAAGCGCACCAGCCAATCAGCCTCGCCACTGCACAGCACCTGGCTGGCGATGGCGCGGCCGATGCCTTTGCGGCGGTAGCGCTTGAGGACGAACAAGTCGGCCAGCTCCAGGGAGTGGATGCCCGGCAGCTCGCTGCCTTCGATCAACAGAAAGCCCGCGATATAACCATCCACCAACAGCAGGTTGGCGCTCCATTGCGGGTCCTCCCAGTAACGGACCAGGTGTTCGTCATGGATGTAGAAACGGCCATCGGCCTCGACATCTTCCTGTTCCCAGTCAGAGGATTCATAGGCGTAGTACTGGTAAAGATTGCGGATCAGCTCGGCGTGCTCCGGGCCGGTCTGGATCAATTCGACGGTGACTTCGGGCATGAGACTCTCGGTGAAAACACACAGGGCGCCATTGTTCACAAAACCGGTGGGCAGGCCAAGAGAGCGGCCAACCTTTCTACTTGCTGAACCGATTGCAAATAGGTGTTGCCTCGGCCGAAACCCTGAAACATTTCGAATAAACTCCGCGAAATTGACGCTCTCTTTCAAGGACACGTATTTTGACAAACGCCTGTACCGCCGGCCTGGACGTGGGTTTTGCCTCCCTGGATTACCTGCAGATCTTCATCCTGGGCGTGATCCAGGGCATTACCGAGCTGCTGCCGGTGTCGTCCACCGCTCATATGCGCGTGGTCCCCGCCCTGCTCGGCTGGCAGGATCCTGGCTCGGCATTCTCGGCGGCCATGCAGTTGGCGGCGCTGGCGGCGGTGGTCAGTTACTTTTGGCGAGATGTGCGCCAGGTGACCACCGGCAGCATTGGTGCGGTGCGCCGGGGTGACTACAACGACCGCTGGTTCAAGCTGGCGGTGGCGATTGTGCTGGCGACCCTCCCCATCGGCATCGCCGGCCTGGCGCTGTCTTCGACCCTGAACGCCTGCAACTCACCGTTGCGCGGGTTGATGGTGATCGGTATTTCCTGCGTGGTCATGGCCGTGCTGCTGGCGGTGGCCGAAGTGCGCGCACGCCACACCCGCGAAGTGAGCGAGATGCGCCTGCGGGATGCGCTGATCGTGGGGATTGCGCAGATCGGTGCGCTGATTCCAGGGGTTTCGCGGTCCGGTTCTACGCTGACCGCCGCGCTGTTCCTCAACTTCAAGCGTGAGGAAGCCGCGCGGTTCTCCTTCCTGCTCGGCTTGCCCGCCATCGCCCTCGCCGGCCTGAAGGAACTGTGGGTGCTGCTGCACGCCGACATGCCGGCCCATGCCTGGCCGCATTTGCTGTTCGGCCTGGTGGTCGCAAGCCTCTCGGCGTTTTTTGCGATCTGGGGCCTGATGAAGTTTCTGGAGCGGTTCTCCACCTGGCCGTTCGTGATCTATCGCGCGTTGCTGGGGATCTTCCTGATTGTGGCGGTTAGCACCGGGCTGTTGAGCTGATCAGGCCTGACTGCTGCGCCATACCTCGCGAATCAACGCCTGCATTTTCAGCGCTTCGGCCCAGCGATTACTGATCTCACGCCCGTCCGCGCCGGTGATCGCATAGGGCGGCGGGCCCAGTTCGCAGGTGAAGGACAGGCTCTGCGGCGTGTCGGGCCGGGCCAGCCAGTCCTCAATCCCGTAGCGCCACCACTGGGTAAAACGCTGTACCCAGGCTTGGTGCTGGGGAAAGTCCAGGGAGACTTGCACCTGCTCGCTGCTGGCGACACGACCGTGAAACCCCCAGCTGTGGCGCAAAATCGTACGGATATGTTTGTCGTCTTCCGGCGCGCCCGGTTCGGGCAGTTCACGCCCGACCACGTAGTGGGACAGGTCGGCCAGCAGCTTCAAATCCGGCATTTGCGCCAGCAGGTCGAGGGTGAACAGCAGGTCGTTGGTGAGGCGATAACGGTGGGTTTCCAGCAACACCGGAAAGTCCACCTGCTCGGCCAGGCGTTGCCAGCCTTCGACCAGCCGGGCTGCCTCGGCTTGGGTGCGCGGGCGTACGTCGGCTTGCAGGGTGAGGTGGTGGCAGCCGTAGCGAGTGATCACATCCAATGCGGCGGCCAGGTCATCGATCGATTGCGGAAACAGCTGGCCCTCGATCTGCAAGCCTCTTGAGCTAGCCGCCGCGTGTAAACGGGCGACATCGGCAGGCTGCCAGTAATGATCGGTAATGCCGTCAAAACCAGCGGCCTGGATGCGGTCGAGCTGGGTGTCGAGACAGCCGGGTTCGGTCTGCATCGCCCACAGGGATTGGAACACCAGGAATTGGCGCATATCAGCCTCGCAGCAGGTGTTTGAGGGACAGCTCGGGGTTGGCCAGGCTGGCGGTATCGAGCGCAATCCGCGCGCTGATCAGCCGCTCGCAGAGCTTGATGTCCTTGGCCACGCTGCTGCCCGGCGCCCAACCACAGGCGCCTTGCAAGTGCTGATCGCCATCGAGGTAGAACAGCAACAGGCCGCCGCCCGGTAATGGGCGGTTGACCACTGTCGGTGTGATCACGCCCACGGTCTGCAAACCCCAGTCGTACTGATCGGACCAGAAACCGGGCAACGCCTCGAACGGCTCTTCGCGCCCCAGCAGGTTCAGTGCGGCATGCCGGCCCTGGGCTTCGGCGTTGCGCCAGGTTTCCTGGCGATGGTAGAGACCGTCGAGGCGGAACTCACACACATCACCGGCGGCATAGATGTTCGGCGCGCTGGTGCGTAGGTACGCATCGACACGAATGCCCTGCCCCACCTCCAACCCTGCTGCTGCCGCCAGTTCGAGATTGGGTTGCATGCCGATGCCGACCACAATCAAGTCGCAGGGCAACCGGTGCCCATCCACCAACAACACGGCGTCGGCCTGGATGGATTCCAGCGCCACATTCAAACGCACCTGCACACCGTGCTCGCGATGCAGATCCAGCAGCGCCTGGGAGATAACCGCTGGCAGTACACGCCCCGCCAAGCGTGGCCCGGCTTCCAGAACCGTCACTTCACAGCCCAGGCGACGTGCGGTCGCCGCGACTTCCAGGCCGATAAAACCACCACCCACCACCACCAGCCGCGTGCCGGGGCGTAAGGCGCTGCGCAACGCGAGCGCCTCATCGTGAGTGCGCAGGTAAAGCACATTGGCCTGCGCCTGGGGCAAACGTCGCGCCCGGCCGCCGGTGGCCAACAGCAGACCGGCGTAAGGCAACCATTGGCCGTCGGCGAGTTGCAGGCGATGTTGCTGCGGTTCCAGATGAGTCACCGGGTTACCGGCGATGTGCTCTATGCCCAGTTCGGCCAGTCGCGCACTGTCGCACAAGCTGTAGCCGGCCAGCTCCGCCGTGCCTTGCAACAGGCCTTTGGACAACGGCGGCCGCTCATAGGGCAAGTGCAGTTCATCGCCTATCAGAATCAAGCGCCCGGTATAACCTTCTTCGCGCAAGGTCAGCGCCGCCCGGCCACCGGCATGACCGGCGCCGACGATAATCAACGGAGCGTTCATCATCAGGCCGTAACGGCGAGCAACACCCGCCCCGCTTCGACCCGCACCGGGTAGGTCTTGAGGTTGACGCACACCGGCGCGCCGAGGGCCTTGCCGGTGCGGTAGTCGAAGCGCCCGTTGTGCTTGGGGCATTCGATCACGTGGTCCATTACCAGGCCGTCGGCCAGGTGGATTTTCTCGTGGGTGCACAGGCCGGCGGTGGCGAAGAATTCATTCTCGGCCGAGCGGTACAGCGCGTAGGTGTGCGGGCCGTGGTCGAAGCGCAGCACGTCTTCTTCCTCTATTTCGCCCACGGCGCAGACGTCGATCCATTGATCGTTCATGGTGTTTTCTCTTGTTCTTGGGTGGGGATCAGCCAGCAGCGGTTTCTGCATGCACCGGCGCATGGGCAGCCGAATGAGTGTTCGGGTGAATCGGGCGCTGGATGAAATAGGTCGGGTCGCTGCGCTGCCGCCAGATCGTCGGCAGGATTTCCTTGTACGCCTCGAACAGGTTGGCGTACGGCGGTGGGCAGTCGCTGCGGATCTCTTCGTGCAGTTGCGCGAGGGCGTGGTACGGCACCATCGGGTACATGTGGTGTTCGAGGTGGTAGTTCATGTCCATGTAGATAAAGCGCAGCACGCGGTTCATGTAGATGGTGCGGCAGTTGCTGCGGTGGTCCAGCACGTCTTCGGCCAGGCCCACATGCTGGGTGAGGCCAAAGACGTAGCCGAGCCAGGCGCCGTAGAGGCTCGGCAGGCCAATCAGCATCAGCGGCAGCCAGCTGTGCAGGTACAACGCGGTGCCAATCACCACCGCATAAATACCGACCCAGATGCGCGCCGCACGAAACACCTTGGGCCATTCGGATTCGGGGATGAAGTCGGCTTCCTGGGCGCTCATCTTGCCAATGGCATGCCGCGCCACACCGCTGAAGGTTTTCCAGGCCAAGGGCAGGTTGAACAGGCTCAAGAACATCATCAAAAAGCTTGGCGGACGCGGCTCGACGATCTCCGGGTCGCGGCCGACCACGATGGTGTCGGTGTGGTGACGGGCATGGCTCCAGCGCCACACGTGAGGTTCGAAGATGCACATGAAACTCGCGACCTGATACAGCCCGTCGTTCATCCACCGAGTCTTGAACGCCGTGCCATGGCCGGTTTCGTGCCAGCGCGGGTTGGACGCCGTGCCATAGAGCACGCCGTAGGCGAGGAAGAACGGCACACAGGCCCAGGTGCCCCAGAACCAGTAGCCGCCAAAGCCAGTGGCAACCAGTGCGATCACCCAGATGGCGGTGTCGAGCAGGGCCGGGCCGTCGCGGCGCTGCATCAGTTCTTTCATGCGTTTGCGCGAGATGGGCGACTGGTACCAACTGGCCGAGACCAGGCCCTTCTCAGCCGCGCGGGCGGCTTCGGGGCCGGTGAGGCTATAGTCGCGCCGGGCGGTGTGAGCGGTGTGTTCAGGCATTGTTATTGTTCTCCGCAAGCGGGTGGTTTCAGGTGCTGTGTGAAACCCACGATAGAGAACGCCTAAATCACCCTCAAGGCCTTGAATCCATTCCCTATCAAGCTATCATCCAGGCCCAGCGGGGCTTGATAGTTTTCTATCAAGACGCTCAAGGGGCCTGTCATGAACAACAGTAAACGCCCGACCATCGCCACCGTTGCCGCCCAGGCGGGGCTGAGTGTGGCCACCGTCGACCGTGTGTTGAATGCACGTGCGCCGGTCAATCCCGAGACCGCCGAGCAGGTGTTCCAGGCGGCCGAAGCCGTGGGCTATTTTGCGGCGCGGTTGATCGGCCAGCGCATTCGCGAACGCCGGCCGACCTATCGTTTCGGCATCCTGTTGCTGGCCACCGCCCAGGCGTTCTATGCCAGCCTGGCGCAGGCCATCAGCGCCGCCGCCGAGCAGCATGCCGGCGCCAACCTGACGTGCCAGTTCGAGTACATCGTCGATCGCACGCCCAGCGCTATCGTCGCGCAAATTGAACAACTGGCCGTGCAATGCGATGGCCTTGCGGTGGTGAGCTTTGCCCATCCGCTGATCAACGCCTGCCTCAAGCAGATCCGCGAAGCCGGTGTGCCCGTGGTGGCCCTGCTTTCGGGTATCCACGAACAGGCCGAAGAACCCTACGTCGGCCAGGACAACCATGTGGTCGGCCGCACCATGGGCTGGCTGCTCGCCCGCACCTGCGGCGCCCGCAAAGGCAGCGTGGGCATCCTGCTTGGCGGCCACCGTTTCCTCGGCCACCAGGCACGGGTCGAAGGCCTGCACAGCTACCTGGCCGAACACGCGCCGGGGCTCAAACCATTGGAGCCGCTGATCAACCTGGACAACTGCGACATCACCGAAGAAGCCACCCTCGACCTGATCAGCCGCCACAGCGACCTGCGCGGATTGTGCGTGGTGGGCGGCGGCGGCGACGGCATCATCAGCGCCCTGGCACAGTTGCCCAAGCGGCCGGCGTTGTGCTGCATCCTGCAGGAGTCGACTGAGCTGTCACGCCAGGCGTTGGGCCAGGGGTTGATTGATGTGGTGATGGATTCGCAGCCGGGGCAGACAGCGACGGCGTTGGTGCGGTTGATGGTGGATCTGCAGAGTGCAGAGGGGTTCGATCCGGTGCGGCAGCGGGTGTATGTACCGCCGCAGATTGTGACATCGGAGAACATGGGTAACTGAAACACCGCTCCTACAAAGGCTTGCGAAAATCCGCAGCACTCAAGCCAAACCGACTCATCTTGTTGTACAGCCCACCCCGCGACACGTTGAGTTGCTGCGCGGCCAGGCGGATGTTGCCGCCGGTACTGTTGAGCGCGGCGACGATGGCGTGCATTTCATGGCTGCTCAAGTCCTGGGCGGGTGGCGCTTCGTGGGTGCGCAGCGGGATGCGTTGTCGGCTTTCCAGCGGCAGATCCACCGTTTCGATCAGCGCTCCCATCGCCAGGTTGGTCGCCCGTTCAATGCTGTTTTCCAACTCGCGCACATTGCCCGGCCAGCCGTAGGCGGTGAGCAGCGCCAGGGCGTCTGGTGAAAATCCCTGCACCGATTTACGCAGTGAACGAGCGCACCGGACCAGAAAATGCCGCGCCAGCAGCGGAATATCTTCGCGGCGCATGCGCAGCGGTGGCACGGTCAGGTTCAGCACGTTGAGTCGGTAGTAGAGGTCTTCGCGAAACGCGCCTTGCGCCACGGCCTGGCTGAGGTTGCGGTGGGTGGCGGCGATGATGCGCACATTCACTGGCCGCGAGTTTTTCGCGCCTACCCGAGTAATTTCCCCCTCCTGCAACACCCGCAGCAGGCTGACCTGGGCATCGAAGGACATATCGCCAATCTCATCGAGAAAGATGGTGCCGCCATCCGCCAGTTCGAACTTGCCCGCCGAGCCGCCACGGGTGGCGCCGGTGAACGCGCCTTCGACGTGGCCGAACAGCTCGCTTTGCACCAGGTCCCGTGGAATCGCACCGCAGTTGACCGCCACAAATGGGCTGTTGCAGCGCTCGCTGCCATTGTGGATGGCCTGGGCGAACAGCTCCTTGCCGGTGCCGCTTTCACCGAGGATCAGGGTGGTGGAATCACTGCGACTGGCGATGCGTCCCAAGTGCAGCGCGTCCTGGATCGCCCGCGAGCTGCCCTGGATGGTGTCGAAGGTGTAGCTGGCCTGGGTGCCGATGAGGCGCCGGGTGATTTCGCGAATGCGGCGGTTCTCGCGCAGCGACACGATCACCCCGCCCTGCTCCAGCGGGCACACCGAGACCAGGCAGGCGAGTTGACTGCGGTTGTGCAGCTGGAAGGTGCAGTCGAGGTCGCGCACGGGCTCGCCAAGGGCGTCACTCAGTTCACTACGGCCCAGTTGCTGGAACGGCCGCCCGATCAGCTCCAGCCCGACGCCAAACAGCTGCCGGGCATAGCGGTTGAGCGCCTTGATGCAGCCGCGTTCGTCCAGCACCACCAGGCCTTCGTTGAGCACTTCGAGGACAGTCTGCTGTTCTTCCAACAGCCCTTGCAGGGCCATCTGCCGCGATACCGCGTCGGCTGCGGCCTGCACCGTGCCGAGGGTATGGAAGTGAAACCAGCCGGGCTCGGCAGTCAGCGTCAGCATGGCCACGGTCTGGCCCTGGGCATTCTTGATCGGCGCGGCGGCGCAATGCATGCGGCGCTGGCGCAGGCCGACGCCGAAGTTTTCCTCGGCCAACACGTACACCAGGCGATCCTCGGCCAGCGCCAGGCCGGTGCAGTTGGTGCCTTGCACCGATTCCAGCAGGCGACTGCCCACGGGGGTGATGTCCAGCCCGCAGAAATACAGGGTGGTGCCATCGGCATCGGTAAGGTTGATGTGACCGCGCGGGTTGTAGGCCAGCAAGCCATGCATGACTTGCGCGGCGGCCTCGATCAGCACGCGGTGGGTGGCCTGGGCGGCGGCCAGCGTATCGGCGGCAACGAAGCGGTACGCGTTGTCGGTCGGGTCGATACCGGCCTGGACACTGCGCCGCCACGAATCCCAGATCACTTGGCGCACGTGCGCCGGGCGGTCGACCTGGCCGGCCAGGCAGTCGCGCCAGGCCTGTTCCAGTGCAGCGACCGGGCCATCATTCAGCGCGGCAGGCCCCAGGGCCGTGAGGTAGTCGAGGTCTTGCACGCTGAACGCCAGGCTCATTGGGCGGTATCCATGTTCATATTTTTGACATGGCAGTATAGGCATGTCATCAAAATGAACACTTTTTGTTTAAAGATAATTATTAATCTTTATTTATCAATATCTTACGAAATGGCACAGCCCTTGCTCTGACCCCTCTGCCGCAGGACTGTCCTGAGGCCAATAACAACAAGAGGTTATTTCATGAGTACACAGAACATCCGCCTGGGCTTGATCGGTGCCGGACGCATGGGCAGCTTCCACGGCCTGACCGCCGCGCGGCATATCCCCGGCGCCAGCCTGGCAGCGATTGCCGACCCCACACCGGGCCAGGCCGCCCGCCTCGCCGCTGAGCTGGGGGTGAGCAAGGTCTACACCGACCCGCAGCAGTTGCTCGACGACCCGGACATCGACGGCGTGTTGATCGCCGCCCCCGCGCGCAGCCACGCCGAGCTGGTGATCAGCGCCGCCCGCGCCGGCAAGGGCATCTTCTGCGAAAAACCCATGGCTATCACCCTCGATGAAGCCGACCGCGCCATCGCCGCTGCGGCCGATGCGCGGGTGCCGCTGCAAGTCGGGTTCAACCGGCGCTTCGCCAAGAGCTTTCGCACCGCGCACCTCGACGTCGCCGCCGGCCGCATCGGCACCCCGCAACTGCTGCGCTCGCTGACCCGCGACCCGGCGTTGAACAACCCGGCCAAGTCGCCGCAATGGGTGATCTTCCTGGAAACCCTGATCCACGACTTCGACACCCTGCGCTACCTCAACCCCGGCGCCGAGGCGGTGCAGGTCTACGTGATGGCCGACGCTTTGATCGCCCCGGAATACAAAAGCAAAGGCTTCCTCGATACCGCCGTGGTCGCGATTCGCTTCGACAACGGCGCCATCGCCACCGCCGAGGCCAACTTCCAGGCCGTGTATGGCTACGACGTGCGCGGCGAAGTGTTTGGCAGCGCCGGCATGCTGAGCATGGGCAGCCTCAACGATTGCGACCTGGTGCGCTACCTGGCCTAGGGCATCCAGGCCGACACCCAGCGCCTGGACACCGACCTGTTGCGCGACGCCTACATCGCCGAACTCAACCACTTCGTCGACTGCCTGCGCAGCGGCGCCAAACCCCTGGCCAGCGGTGAAGACGCGCGCGCGGCATTGGCGCTTGCCCGCGCCTGCATCGAGTCGTTCGAAACCGGCAAGGCGGTGGCCGTATGAGCCCGTTCACGCTGGCCGTCAGCGCGGAGATGGTGTTTCTCGACCTGCCCTTCATCGAACGCGTGAAGCGTATTCATGCGCTGGGCTTCAGTGCTGAAATCTGGAACTGGACAGACAAGGACATCGCCGCCCTGGCGGCTACCGGCGCCGACTTCACCTCCATGACCGGCTACATCAGCGGCACCCTCACCGACCCCAGCGGTATCCGCCAACTGCTCGACAGCGCCCGCGAATCCTTAGGGGTCGCCGAACGACTGAATTGCCCCAGCCTCAACCTGCACGGCACCGGCCTGGGTGACGGCGGCCTGCCCGTGCAGCCCGTGAGCCAGACCACCGGCCGCATGTGGCTGAGCGCCTGCAAGACCCTGGAAAAAATCGCCCGTTTGGGGGAAGACGCCGGCCGGGTGTTCCTGCTGGAAAACCTCAACACCGAAGTTGACCACCCCGGCACCCCCTTCGCCCGCGCCGACGATACCCTGGCGCTGATCGAGGCCGTGGGCAGCCCGCACCTGAAGATGAACCTGGACCTGTACCACGCGCAGATCGGCGAAGGAAACCTGATCGAACTGATCCAGCGCGCCGGCACACATATCGGTGAAATCCAGGTGGCCGACGTGCCGGGACGCAAGGAGCCCGGCACCGGTGAAATTCACTACCCGGCCATCGCCAGGGCCTTGCACGCCATGGGCTACAGCGGCGTGGTCGGTCTGGAAGGCTGGGCCAGCGGCGACAGCGAGTTGGCTTTGGCGCGTTTCCGCCAGGCGTTCACCCTATAACAATAAAAGGATCACCCTTATGAATCGCTATTCGTTGTTTGCTGCCACCTTGTTGCTGCTGTTCAGCCAATGGACCTTCGCGGCTTATCGCATCGGCGTGAGCATTGCCCGGGTCGACGATAACTTCATGACCTACGTGCGCACCGGCCTGGAAGCGGCCGCCCAGCAGCAGGATGTGCAGATCCAGTTCGAAGATGCCCAGGGCGATGTGGTGCGCCAGCTCAATCAGGTCGAAGGTTTTCTCAACCAGAAGGTCGACGCGGTGATCGTGCTGCCGGTGGACACCGCCGCCACCGCCAACATGACCCGCGCCGCCGTCGCGGCCAAGACGCCGCTGGTGTACGTCAACCGCCATCCGGACGAGCGCACCTTGCCCAAAGGCGTGGTCACCGTGGCTTCCAACGACATCGAGGCCGGGCAATTGCAGATGCGCTACCTGGCGGAAAAACTCGGCGGCAAGGGCAATGTGGCGATCATCATGGGCGACCTTGCACAGAACGCCACCCATGACCGCACCGAGGGCGCCAAACAGGTGCTCAAGGACTTTCCCGGTATCAAGGTGGTCGAGCAGCAAAGCGCCGAATGGCAACGCAGCAAGGGCATGGACCTGACCAGCAACTGGCTGCTGGCGGGCACGCAGTTCGATGCGATCGTGGCCAATAACGATGAAATGGCGATTGGCGCGGCCATGGCGTTACAGCAGGCAGGGAAAGCCAAGGGTGACGTGGCGATTGTCGGCATCGATGGCTTGCCCGATGGGCTGGCGGCGATCAAGCGGGGGTTGCTGACGGCGTCGGTGTTCCAGGACCCGAAAGCCCAGGCAACCCAAGCGGTGCAGGCGGCGGTGCGGATGATCAAGGGCGAGTCGATTGAGCCGGAGGTGTGGGTGCCGTTTGAATTGATCAAGCCGGAGCAGGTGGCGGTGTTTGAGCAGCGCTACAAGTAACGCAAAAGAGCGTGCTCCCATGGCGATCTGAAGGCCGCCACGGGAGCAAGCTCCCTCGCCACAGTTTACCTCGGTCAGTCCAGGTCGCTGGCGTTATGCCGCTCGGCCAACTGCTCATGGGGCTCACCGGACACCCGATTCACCCGCCGCCCGCGCTGCACCGCTGGCCGCGCTTCGATGGCGTCTGCCCAGCGCAACACGTGCTTGTACTCATGCACCGACAAAAACTGCGCCGCGCCATACAGGCGGCCTTTGACCAACCCGCCATACCACGGCCAGATCGCGATATCGGCGATGGTGTATTCATCACCCGCTATGTATTCGCTCACCGCCAGGCGTTGGTCGAGTACGTCCAACTGACGCTTGGTTTCCATGGCAAAGCGGTTGATCGCGTACTCCATCTTGCTCGGCGCATAGGCATAAAAATGCCCGAAACCACCGCCCAGGTAGGGCGCACTGCCCATCTGCCAGAACAGCCACGACAGGCATTCGGCACGGGCCGCAGGCTCGGTGGGGAAGAACGCGCCGAACTTCTCGGCCAGGTACTGCAAAATCGCGCCCGACTCGAACACCCGAATCGGTGTGGCACCACTGCGATCCAACAGCGCCGGGATCTTGGAGTTCGGGTTCACCCCCACAAAACCGCTGCCGAACTGGTCGCCGTCACCGATCTTGATCAGCCAGGCGTCATATTCCGCACCGCTGTGACCCAGCGCCAGCAGCTCCTCCAGCAGGATCGTGACCTTCTGGCCATTAGGCGTGGCCAGGGAATACAGCTGCAGCGGGTGCTTGCCCACCGGCAAGTCTTTTTCGTGGGTGGCACCGGCAATCGGTCGGTTGATGCTGGCGAAGGTGCCGCCATTTTCGGTGTCCCAGGTCCACACTTTCGGGGGTACGTAATCGGTCATGCTGACGGCTCCAGAGGCGTTTGCGATCGGCGAAGCGCTCCAGACTAAACCAAAGGTTGATGGCTCGTCACACAGTGAATGCCACCGCCACCCGCCGCAATGGCATCGATATTCAGCGCCACCACCTCGCGGTCCGGGTAGAGCCGGGCCAGCAGGTCCAGTGCCTTGCGGTCCGCCACCGGGTCGCCAAACTCCGGGGCGATCACCGCACCGTTTATCACGAAGTAATTGATGTAGCCCGCTGCGAAATCCGCATTGCCCCTACTGAACTTGCTTTTACGCGGGTTGAGCGGTGGCGACACCGTGTGCACCTGCAAAGGCCGGCCATCGGCGTCGGTGGCCTTTTTAAGGATTTCCAGGTGCGCCAGAGTGACCTTGTGATCATAGGACTCAGGGTCGGTATCGAGGTTGGCCAGCACTACGCCGGGGGAGACGAAGCGTGCGTAGAAATCGACGTGGGCGTCGGTGATGTCCTTACCCTTGATGCCCGGCAGCCAGATGATCTTGCGCAAGCCCAGGCGCTCCTTAAGCTCCGCCTCGACCTCGGCCTTGCTCCAGTCCGGGTTGCGATTGCGGTTGATCCAGCTGCTTTCGGTCATGATGCCGGTGCCGAGGCCGTCGACTTCAATCCCGCCGCCCTCGCCCACCAATTCGCTGCGGATAGGCCGGGCGCCGGTTGCTTCGGCGATCTGGGCCGCCAGTAGCGCGTCATCGTCGTGCTGCTGCTTGTTGCCCCAGCCATTGAAGTTGAAGTCCACCGCGCCCAGGCTGCCGCTGCCGTCGATGACGAAGTTGGCGCCGGTGTCGCGCATCCAGATGTCATCCAGCTCGGTTTCCACGAAGGTAATGTTGCGGGTGCCGCAGTGTTTTTCCGCAAGATGGCGTTCGTCTTCACGGCAGAACACGGTGACCGGTTCGTGATCAGCAATCGCCCTGGCGATACGGCCCAAAGCGGCCTGCACGTCGGCGGTAAAGTCTTCCCAGATGGCGTCCTGGGCGCCAAAGGCAATGAAGGCCTGACGGTGTTTTTCGCCCTCGTCGGGCATGTAGAAGCCGCCGCGGGTGGCGGCGCGTAGATGCGGGGCGATCAAGGTCATGGCGCAGACCACACTGGCTTGTTTGATGAAGGTGCGACGGGTTGGCATGGGGTTCTCTGGTTACGGTGTTGGGTTGAAAGTGGCGCTTCTGTGATGGAGGCGTTTGTTGTGGTGAATGGGCTTTGGTTATGAGTGGTTTTTTGTGGTGAGCGGTTTTTGTGGTGAGCGAGCTTGCTCGCGCTGGAGTGCGTAGCGCTCCCGTTTTTTTTGGGGCCGCTGCGCAGCCCAGCGCGGGGCAAGCCCGCTCACCACAACAAGCCCCATCACCACAGAAGCCCGCTCACCACAAAAGCCCCTCAGCTACATGGTTTTGAATTTAGTCCATACACGCATCCGTGCGCGCATATCGGCCTGGGGGATGTCCTTGCCGGCGATCAACCGTTCGAAGGTCGCCGCGTCCGGGTAGATGTCCGGGTTATCGCGCATGCTCGCCTCCACGTCCGGCCGCGCCTTGGCATTCGCCGTGGGGTAGCCGGTGAGGTTGGTGATGGCGGCCATGTTTTGCGGGCGCATCACGAAGTTGATGAAGGCGTAGGCGTATTCCGGGTGCTGGGCGTCGACCGGGATGGCCATGGTGTCAATCCACACCGTGGTGCCTTCGCGGGGGATGTGATAGCCGAAGGTTACCGCTTTGCCGGCCGCATCGGCGGCGCGCTGGGCCTGGGTCATGTCGCCGCTGTAGCCGAGGGACAGGCACAGGTTGCCATTGACCAGGTCGGTCACCGGTTGCGACTGGAACTTGCGGATGTACGGCCGCACCTTGAGCAGCAGCTCACTGGCCGCCGCCAAGTCTTCACGCTTGGCGCTGCGCGGGTCGCGGCCCAGGTAGTTGAGCACCACGGCGAGGACTTCGTCCGGTGAATCGATCAGCGAGATGCCGCAATCGGCGAATTTGGCCGCGTTCTCCGGCTTGAACAGCAGGTCGAGGCTGTTGACCGGCGCATTCGGCATGCGCTGCTGGATCTGCTGGGTGCTGTAGGTCAGGCCGATCGTGCCCCAGGTGTAGGGCACCGTGGCTTTGTTCGAGTTGACGTAGTGGGTGCGCAGTTTCTGCAGGCCCGGCTCGATGTCGCTCATGGCGTCGAGCTTGGCGGGGTCCAGTGCTTGCAGGCTGCCGGCGCGCATCAGGCGTTCGGCCACGGTATCGCCGGGGAAGATCAGGTCGTAGCCGCTGCCGCCGGCCATCAACTTGGCTTCCAGGGTTTCACTGCCATCCATCACGTCGTAGATCACCCGGATACCGGTCTCGGCGGTGAATTTGGACAGGGTGTCGGCGGCGAAATAGTCAGCCCAGTTGTAGAGCTTGAGGGTTTTGTCCTCTGCCGAGGCGCAGACACTCGTCATGATCAGCGCACAACTCAATAGCCGCTTCATGATGGACGCCCATCCAGGGTCAGCAGGCCGCCGTACATCTCCGGGCGACGGTCGCGATAGATGCCCCAGGTCAGGCGGTCTTCGCGCATGGCGGACAGATCGAGGCTGCGCAGCAGAACGCCGGTGGAGTCGCGATCCGCTTCAGCCAGCAGCTTGCCCTTGTGGTCGCAGATGAACGATGAACCGTAGAAGTCCATTTGCAGGCTCGGGTCGGTGGTCGCCACTTCACGGCCGACGCGGTTGGCCGCCACTACCGGCAACAGGTTCGCCGCCGCGTGGCCGCGCATGGTCATCTGCCAATGGTCCCTCGAGTCGAGCGTGGCGCAGCCGGGTTCCGAGCCGATGGCGGTGGGAAACAGCAGCACTTCGGCGCCTTGTAACGCCAGGCAGCGCGCGGTCTCCGGGAACCACTGGTCCCAGCAGATGCCCACGCCCAGGCGCCCGAAGACCGTCTCCCAGACGCGAAAACCTGTGTCGCCGGGGCTGAAATATTCTTTCTCCTGATAGCCGATGGCGTTCGGGATATGGGTCTTGCGGTACACGCCGAGCAAGCGCCCGTCGGCATCCGCCACACTGAGGGAATTGAAGAATGCGTTGCCGGCCTTTTCAAACCAACTCAGCGGCAATACCACGCCCAACTCCTTGGCCAGTGCGGCGAAACGCTTAAGCACGTGGCTGTGCTGATAGTCCTCGGCCAACGCCAAATGTTTGTGGTGTTGCTCGATGCAGAAATACGGCGTGGCGAACAGCTCCTGCAACAGGATGACCTGGGCGCCCTGCGCCGCCGCATCTCGCACCAACTGCTCGGCACGGTCGAGGTTGCCCGGCAGGTCCCAGGTGCAGTGCATTTGGGTAGTGGCAATGGTCAGAATACTCATGGCTTCACCCAGGCTGGCTGTTGCTGGGTGATGCAGTGCACGCCGCCGCCGCCATGGGCCAGGTGGTTGATCTGCACCGGTACGATCTCGCGACCGGGAAACGCCTGGGCCAAGACTTCGGCCGCGACCTGATCGGCTGCAATGCCATAGGCCGGCATGATAATTGCCCCGTTGGCGATGTAGAAGTTGGTGTAGGAGGCGCAGAACACCTCGGCGTCGGTGTCGACCGCATCGGTGGCTTCATGCAGCTCGATCAGCTCGAAATGGCGGCCTCGGGCGTCGGTGGCGAGTTCCAGGGCGCGACGGTTTTCGCGCACCACTTCGGCGTATACAGAGCTTTGATCGTGAGTTGCATCGACCAGCAACACGCCAGGGCGGGCAAACGCACAAACACCATCAACATGCCCGTCAGTCATGTCGCCCGTGACGTAGTCCGGGTCGCCGGGCAACCAAATGGTCTTCTTGATGCCCAGCAGGCGCGTGAAGATGGCTTCCATCTCGGCCTTGCTCACGCCGGGGTTGCGGTTGGGGTTGAGCAGCACCGATTCGGTGGTGATCAGCGTGCCCTCGCCGTCCACATGGATCGCGCCGCCTTCATTGCTCAGGGGCGTGCCGAAACATTCCAGCCCCAGGTGATTGAGCACCCGACGTGCCAGACTTTCGTCCAAATCATGGGCCGACTTGCCACCCCAGGCATTGAAGCGCCAGCTCACACCGGCCGTGCCCAGCTGCGGATGGCAGACAAAGGTCGGGCCGGAATCGCGGCACCAGCTGTCGTTGACGGCCTGTTCGATCAGCTCGATGCCCGGCCCGCACAGCGCCTTGGCGCCCGCCACGGCAGACGGATCAACCAGCATTTTCACCGGTTCGAAGCGAGCGATCGCATTGGCCACCCGTGCAAAATCCTCCTGCACCTGCGCCAGGGTCACGCCCCACGTGGTTTCCCACAAGGCCCGATTGTGCGTCCAGACCATCCACGTCGCCGCATGCCGGGCCCACTCCGCAGGCATCCACCAACCATTGCTTTGCATTGCATTCTGCTGCATGACAAGTACCCTTCAGTTAAGTCATTGTGTTCAGTGAAAACTGCCCACGGAGTCTTGGCACACATGCTATGGCGGCTTGCAAAGCCGGACAAACGATGGATTTTGTAGAAAACTGATTAGAGGAACTTATCAGCATGCTCAACCACTGGCCGCCCCTCGGCACCCTGCGCGGCTTTGAAGCTGCGGCGCGACTGGGCAGTTTCCACAAGGCCGCCGAAGAACTGCACCTGACCCAATCGGCGATCAGCCAGCAGATCCGCAGCCTGGAGGCATACCTGGAACAGCCGCTGTTTTTCCGCAGCGGACGCAGCGTGGCCCTGACCGACGCGGGCCATGACTTCCTCAGCACCACCCAAGCGCTGCTGCAGCAACTGGCGGTGGGCGTGCGGCGCCTGGGGCAGTATCGCAAGCCCAACCAACTGGTGCTCAACACCACGCCGACCTTTGCCCGGCACTGGCTGTTGCCACGGCTCGCGGATTTCCGCCGGCAACACCCGGAAGTCGACCTGTGGATCTTCAGCACCGACGAAGTGCCCGACATGGCCAGCCAGACCATCGACCTGGCCGTGCGCGACGACATCAGCTCCCAGGCCGAATGCAGCTTCAAGGTGCTGCACGCCGACCGGCTGTTTCCCGCCTGCCACCCACGGCTGTTGAAGCTGCCCCTGGCACAACGCACTACCCTGCACGGCGAGCGGGAAATGGACTGGAGCCATTGGGCGGTGGAAGCCGGGATTGATGTGGGGCAGCAGGACCAGGGCCTGAATTTCTCCGACCCCGGCCTATTGCTCGACGCCGTATGTACCGGCCTGGGAATTGGCTTGGTCAGCCAGTTGCTGAGCCGTCAGGCGCAAACCGACGGGTTGCTCACGCCACTGGTCGACGCGACGATTCGCGGGCCGAGCTGGGCGCTGCTGACCCATCGCGACAGCGAGCAGGATCCGCTGGCGCGCAGTTTCACGGCGTGGTTACTGAGCCACCTGGAGGCCTAGTTCAAAGGTGCAGCGCCGCGCCCATACCTGCCTCGGTGCGCGGCACCTGCACCCGCAACGCAATCAACAACGCCGCTAGCAACATCAACACACCGGCGCCGAGAAACACGCCGTCGATGCCACTGAGACTGAACATCGCGCCCCCACCGGCCGCACCCGCCGCAATGGCCGACTGCACCGACGCCACGACCATGCCGCCGGCACTCTCAGCCTGGTCCGGCACGGCGCGGGCCACCCAGTTCGACCACGCCACGGGCACTCCGCCAAAGGCCATGCCCCACAGCGCCAGCAGCAATGCCTGGCCTGGCAGAGAGGCCGGGAGCAACACCAGGGCCAGCGCCGCAACGCCCACCAACACCGGCATCAACACTAAAGTGCCGCGCGGAAAACGCACCAGCATCCAACCGGCCAGCAGCGTGCCGACAAAGTTGGCTGCGCCGAACCCCAGCAGCATCAACGCCAGCCCTTCTGTCCCCACCCCCGTGGTGCTTTCCAGGAAAGGTCGGATGTAGGTGAACAGCGCAAAGTGCCCGGTGTGAACCAGCACGCAGCCAAACATGCCGATGGCGATGCCCGGACGCAGCAGCACGTCCAGTACCGTGCGCAGACGTGCGGTGCCCGTGGGCGCCAGGCGTGGCAGCGTGAACAGTTGGAACGCCAACGTCACTGCACCGACAGCGGCGGCGGCAATGAACGCACTGCGCCAGCCATACAGACCACCGAGGTAGCTGCCCAGCGGCACGGCGACCACCGTGCCCACCGCAATACCACTGAAGATGATCGACAGCGCTCGGGGCAGCAGCGCCGCCGGCACCAGGCGCATCGCCACGGCGGCTGCCATGCTCCAGAAACCGCCCAGGGCGACGCCCAGCAGGATGCGCATCAGCAGCAGCACCGCCAGGCTTGAAGAGAACGCCACCAACAGGTTTGAGGCAATCATGAGCAGGGAGAAACCCAGCAGCACCACGCGTCGGTCGATCCCACGCGTGAGGCCGGGCACCAGCAGCCCGGCGAACAACGCCACCACTGCCGTCACCGTCACGGCCTGGCCAGCGAGCGCCTCGGACACGCCCAGGTCCAGCGCCATTGGCGTCAACAAGCTGGCCGGCAGGTACTCCGCCGTCAACAAGCCAAACACCCCCATGGCCAGGGAAAACACCGCCATCCAGGCGGGCGCGTCGGGCGCCACTTGGGCAGGGTGAGCGGTTTGGACTACATAATCATTCATCACACAACATCCTCGGGAAATTAGCGCGACGGCCAGTCTAGGTTCGCCCATCCGGATGATCTATGATGCAGACCCTTGAGTTTTTGACCGAAACCCCGACCATGACTGCAATGGCGCCTTTCAATCAGTCCTCCGACCTTATCGACGAACTGCTGCGCGGCATGCGCCTGAGTGGGGTGCAGTACCGGCGCATCCAGGCCGGACCGAGCTTCGGCATGGGCTTTGAGGCCAAACCCGGACATGCCTACTTCCACTTCCTGGCCGCAGGCACGGCCACTCTGAAAACCGACGACGGTGGCCTGTTTGAATTGTCGGCAGGCAATGCCGTGTTCATCTCCCACGGCGGCGCCCATGCGCTGTCCTCCGATACGGACAGGCCTGTGCAGGACATTGACGGCTTTGCCGCGACCGCGTTGGGCGATACCGTCTGCGCCGTGGATGCGTCCCCTGATACGCCCCCCAGCACCTTGCTGTTCAGCGCCTGCATGGCGTTCGAACTCGGCAGTCTCCAGGGGCTCGGTAGCCTGATGCCGGCCTTGATGCTGATCGATGCCCAGGGCCAGCGTTACCCCGGCCTGATGCCGATCCTGGCAGTGATGGAACGTGAAGTGTCGGCTGCCCGCATCGGCTACTGCGGCATCCTCGCGCGCCTGGCCGATGTGGTCGCCGCCATGATCGTGCGGGGCTGGGTGGAATGTGCCTGCGGGAATGCATCGGGATTGGTGGCGGCGCTGCGCGACACGCGATTGGCCGGTGCCCTGCTCGTCTTGCACCAGCAGCCTGGCCGCGATTGGAGTGTGGCCGAATTGGCGGCGCACTGTCACACCTCCCGTTCGGTGTTCGCCGAGCGCTTCCAGGCCACCCTGGGCATCCCGCCCCTGCGCTACGTGACGCAATTGCGCATGCGCCTGGCCAGCCAATGGCTGACCTTGGAGCGTTTGCCCATCGAGGAAGTGGCACTGCGCCTGGGCTATACCTCTCGGGCAGCGTTCAGCCGTGCGTTCAAGCGCATTACCGGCCAACCACCGGGGGCCAGCCGTCAGCGCCGGAGAGCTGGCCCGACATGAGTTCACGGATGCCGCCACGGCGTTTGAACAGAAGATCCGACGCTATCAGCAATTACGGCGGGCCATTGCGCAGGCCGATCCTGAGCCCTTACTCTCTTGAGCCCATCACGTGGTAAGCAATGGAGGCTTCATGAAACTGATCGGCATGCTGGACTCGCCTTACGTAAGACGCGTGGCGATTTGCCTGGACCTGTACGGGGTGGATTTTGTGCATGAACCGCTGTCGGTATTCCGCAGCTTCGACGCGTTCGCCCAGATCAATCCGGTGGTGAAGGCTCCCACCCTGGTGCTGGACGATGGCACCGTGCTGATGGACTCCAGCCTGATTCTGGACTACCTGGAAACCCTGGCCCCGGCGGACAAAAAGCTGCTCGCGCAGCACCCCGACGCGCGCGCCCGGGAACTGCATATCCTAGGCCTGGCCTTGGCAGCCTGCGAAAAAAGCGTCCAGATTGTCTACGAGCACAACCTGCGCCCGGCCGAAAAGCTGCATGCGCCTTGGCTGGACCGGGTCAGCGGGCAGTTGCTCGCTGCTTATTCGCTGCTGGAAAAACAACTGCCTGACAGTGAGGTGCTGACCCAGGCGTCGATTACAGCGGCGGTGGCCTGGTCGTTCAGCCAATTCACTGTGGCGTCGGTGGTCAAGGCGGATGCGTTTCCCAACCTGAGACGCCACGCCGAGCGGCTGGAACAGCATCCTGTCTTCAAGAAACACCCGATCGAGTAAGCGGACCTACACCCAGCCGCCATCCACAATAAAGTTCTGCGCCGAACACATCGCCGAGGCATCGGAGGCAAGAAACAACGCCATATTCGCGATGTGTTCCGGCAGCACGCTGCCCGGCAAACACTGGCTGCGGCTGATCAGTTCCTTGGCCGCATCGTCGACCCACATCGCCAGTTGTTTTTCGGTCATGACCCAACCCGGCACCAGCGTATTCACGCGGATCTGGCTCGGCCCCAATTCCCTGGCCAGGGCGCGGGTCATGCCGTGGGCGGCGGCTTTGCTGGCGGCGTACACCGGGTAGCCGGCGGACGCCATCATCCAGCCGACGGAGCCGAGGTTGATGATCGCCCCGCCGCCCGCGCTTTTCATCATCGGCACCACGGCCTTGGCGGCGAAGAAGGCGTGCTTGAGGTTGACGGAGATCAGTCGATCGAACATTTCCGAGTCGACTTCTTCTAGGCTGTGGCGCACGTCATTGGCGGCGTTGTTCACCAGCACAGTGATCGGCCCCAGGGAATGCTCGAAGCGCGTGATGGCGGCCTTGTAGGCGATCTCGTCGGTGATGTCGCAGTTCACGAATTCCACCGTGTGCCCGCGCGAACTCAGCAACGCTGCCAGGCGTTCGCCCTGGCTTTGCGCGCGGTCGACAAAGCCGACCTTGGCACCCTGGGCGGCGAAGGCGCGCACCATGAATTCGCCAATGCCCGAAGCGCCTCCGGAGATCAGGACCGTCTTGCCTTCGAGGTCGGGGTAAACAGCGTGCTGGGTCGTCATGAAAGCTTGCCTCGCTTAATTAGTCTTATTTTATTTTGCAAAAATGGCGTTAAAGGCTATAAATTCGCTGCTCTATCGACAAAATATCGCACATTAGTAGAACTATTCCACTCAAAACAACAAAAGGAAGTTCGATCATGAAGCACCCTCGATACCTGCTGTCGGGCCTGGCGATGTCCATGCTGATCGCCAGCGGCGGCACCCAGGCCGCAGGCCTCACCAGCGAACACAAACCTTTCGGTAAAACCAACGACGGCACCGCCGTCGAACAGTACATCCTGCGCAACAGCCACGGCATGCAAGCCACGGTGATCACCTACGGCGGTGTGTTGCAGTCGCTCAAGGTGCCGGACAAACACGGCAAGGTCGAGGACGTGGTGCTGGGCTTCGACGACGTGCAGGGCTATCAAAGCGGCACCGCATTTTTCGGCGCGACCATCGGGCGCTTCGGCAATCGCCTGGCCGGTGGCGCTTTTGAGCTCGACGGCAAGCGCTACCAGGTGCCGCTCAACGACGGCCCCAACTCGCTGCATGGCGGCGCCCAGGGCTTCGACAAGCACGTATGGAAAGCCACGCCCGTCAAGGCCAAGGACTCGGTGGGCGTGACCCTCACCTACCTGTCCAAGGACGGTGAAATGGGCTTCCCCGGCAACCTGAAGACCGAGGTCACCTATAGCCTCAATGACAACAACGAACTGCACATCGACTACAAGGCCACCACCGACAAACCCACGGTGCTCAACCTCACCAACCACAGCTACTTCAACCTGGCGGGCGCGGGCAATGGCGACATTCTCAAGCAGGTTGCCACGTTGCACGCCAGCCATTACACGCCGGTGAATGCCACCTTGATCCCTACCGGCGAACTGGCACCCGTCAAGGGCACGCCGATGGACTTCCTGAAACCGACACCCATCGGCCAGCACATCAAGGAGGATCACCCGCAGCTCAAGTTTGCCGAGCCGAAACAGGGTGGGTTTGACTTCAACTGGGCGCTGGATAACAAAGGTGATGTGAAGCAGCTTGCGGCCGAGGTGCATGATCCTGAGTCGGGGCGGCGCTTGCAGCTGTTTACCACCGAACCTGGGGTGCAGTTTTATACCAGCAACTTCCTGGATGGGTCGGTGAAGGGCAAGGCTGGGAAGACCTATCAGCACTGGAGCGGGTTTACGCTGGAGACCCAGCATTTCCCGGATGCGCCTAACCAGCCGACGTTTGCCTCTACGCGCCTGAATCCGGGGCAGACCTATACCCAGAACACCGTCTTCAAATTCACCACCGATTAACCTGTGAGAGCGGGGACTATGTGGTGAGCGGGGCAAGCCCGCTCACCACAAGCAAGCCCGTTCATCATAGGTGAATTTTAAAATGGCAAGGGTTCAGCGTTGTTTCATACGGTCGATCACAACGGCCAGCAGAAGGATCGAACCCCGGATCACATACTGATAGAACGTGTCGATGTTCTTCAGATTCATCGCATTCTCGATGATCGCCAAAATCAACACCCCGGCGATTACATGGCGGATCATCCCTACCCCGCCACTCAACGAAACCCCGCCCAGCACGCACGCCGAAATCACTGTCAGCTCAAAGCCCTGGCCAATCATCGGCTGGCCCGAGGTCATGCGCGACGCCAATATCACCCCAGCCAACGCCCCGATCACCCCATGCACAGCGAAGATCAGGATCTTGGTGCGGTCCACGTTCACCCCCGCCAGCAATGCCGCTTCCGGGTTGCCGCCAATGGCCATGGTGTTGCGCCCGTAGGTGGTGTAGTTGAGCAGCCAGCCGAAGAACAGGAAGCACAAAATGGTGATCAGGATCGGCACCGGCACGCCAAACAACTGGCCGTTACCGAAGACAAAGAACTGCTCCTGGGACACGCCCACTGCCTTGCCGTTGGCAAAGATATACGCCAGGCCACGCACGATCTGCATGGTCGCCAGCGTGGTGATCAACGCATTGACCCGCAGCTTGGCGATGACGATGCCGTTGATCAGCCCCACCATCAGGCCCATCAGCAGCGCCGCGCCAATGCCAAGCATGACGCTGTCGGTGTCGCGCATCACAATCGCCGCCACCACCCCGGCGCAGGCGATGACCGAGCCCACCGACAGGTCAAAATGCCCCGACGCCAGGCAGAACAGCATGGTGCACGCGGCAATGCCCACGGTGGAAATCGCCAGGCCCAGCCCGCGCATGTTCAACGGTGAAAGGAAGTTGTCGATCAGCAAGGCGCACAGCAAAAAGATACTCACGGCGGCCAGCAGCATCGCCCAGTTGTCGAGCAGCGCACGCAGGTCAAGCGGCTTGCGCGCGGTGGGCAGCACGTTGTGTTGAGGGGTCATAATCGTCTCTCAGTTCGCCAGGCTGCGCGGCAAGGCCAATTGCAGCAGGTTGGATTCAGTCGCGTGCTCGCGGGTTTGTTCTCCGCGTAGCGCGCCTTCGCACAGCACCAGGATGCGGTCGCTGATGCCCATCACTTCCATGAGGTCGCTGGACACCACGATCACCGCAATGCCCTGAGCAGCGAGGTTATGGATGATCTGGTAGATCTCGGCCTTGGCGCCGATATCGATGCCACGGGTGGGTTCGTCCAACAGCAACACTTTCATCGGCATCGATAGCCAGCGGCCGAGAATGGCTTTTTGCTGGTTGCCGCCAGAGAGGTACATGATCTTTTGCGCCGCGTTGGGCGTCTTGACCTTCATGGCCTTGATCTGCTGGTCGGCGTTGCCCTTCTCCCAGCCGTCGCGCAGCAGCCAGCCAAACGTGGAATGGGCGCCCCGCGCGCTGATATTGATGTTCTCGGCGACGCTGGACAGCGGAATGATGCCCTCCTTCTTGCGGTCTTCCGGGCACAACAGCACGCCGGCCGCGATGGCATCCCGGGGTGACTGCAAATGCAGCGGCTCGCCACAGAGTTGCAGTTGCCCGGCGCTGGCACGCTCCAGGCCGCTGAGCAGGCGGAACAGCTCCGTGCGCCCTGCCCCGACCAGCCCGAACAGGCCAAGAATCTCGCCCTTACGCACATTGAAGCTGACCGGCTCACGCAGGCCGGGCCCCAAGAGGCCGTCGACCTTGAGAGCCACCTCGCCGTGCTCACGTGGGCGGTAGTCGTAGATGTCCTGGATATCGCGGCCGACCATGCACGTTACCAACTGGTCATGGGTCAGCGTGCTCATGTCCTCGAAAGTGCGCACGTAGCGGCCGTCCTTGAACACGGTCACTGCATTGCAGATGCGGAACACTTCCTCCATGCGGTGCGACACGTAGAGCACCACTTTGCCCTCATCCCGCAGGCGCGCGATGATCGCCATCAAGCGGTCGATCTCGCGCGCCGACAAGCTGCTGGTGGGCTCATCAAACGCAATCACATGGGCACCACGGGACAGCGCCTTGGCGATTTCCACCAGTTGGCGCTGGCCCAGGGAAAGACGCCCGAGCTTCTCGGCAGGATCGATTTCATCCGCCAGGCCCTTCAGGCAAGCAAGGGCCTGCTCTCGCAGCAGCCTCCGGTTGACCACACCAAAGCGCGACGGCAAATGCCCGAGAAACAGGTTCTCGGCCACGCTCATTTCCGGCACCAGGTGCAGTTCCTGATGGATCACCGCCACGCCGCTGGCAATGCTGTCAGCAGCGTTTTTGAAGGCCATGACCTGCTCGCCGATCTGCAGCGTGCCGCTGTTGGGAATGTAGGCGCCGCCGAGGATCTTCAGCAGCGTCGACTTGCCCGCGCCGTTCTCGCCCATCAACGCGTGCACCTGCCCAGGGTGGGCGCTGAAGCTGATGCCATCCAGCGCCTTGACCCCCGGAAAGGTTTTGCCGATGCCGTCAAATCGCAAGGCGGCAGCGGTCATTGCCACAGTCCGATCTTGGTCAGCTCGGCCTGGAAGTTTTCACGGGTGATCAGGGTCACTTCGTCCATGGCCGTGTACTTCGGTGGCTCGGTGCCTTTTGTGACCCACTCGTACATCATCAGCGCGGTGTTATAGCCCTCGATGTGTGGGCTCGGCAGCATCGAGCCGAAGAAGCCGCTGCTCGGTTTTTTCAGTTCGCCGATGGCGTCGGTGCCATTGATGCCGATGCCGATCACGTTGGCCGCCTTGAAGCCGGCGCTTTCAGTGGCGCGTACGCCGCCGAGCACGGTGTTGTCGTTCATGCCGCCGATGATCAGGTTTTTCGCGCCGCTGGGCAGTTTCACCAGGGCCGAGTTCGTCGCGTCCATGGAGCCTGGGACATCCAGGGTTTTGGCCGCCGTGAACAAGATGTGATCCTTGGGAATGCCAGCTTCTTCCAGGGATTTGACCGAGCCATCGGTGCGTTTCTTACCGGTGTCGAGTTCGTTGAAGGTGTTGATCACCGCATAGGTGTCCTTCCAGTCCCAGCCGCGTTTTTTCGCTTCGGCGGCCATAGCGGCGCCTTGCTTCTGGCCGACCTCGAAGGCCGCCATGCCCAGGTACGGCACGTCTTCCATGAAGTTGCCTTTGGCGTCGACGAAGCGGTCATCCACTGCAATGACTTTCAAGCCGTTGGCCTTGGCCTTGGCGACGATGGCCGGGCCGAGGGACACGTCCGGCGGGCAGATCACAAAGCCTTTGGCACCGTTGGCGGCCAGGCTGTCGATGGCCGAGAGGGTTTTCTCACCATCGGGCACGGCGATCTTGATCACGGTGAAGCCATGTTCCTTGCCGGCTTTCTCGGCAAAGGCCCACTCGGTCTGGAACCACGGTTCCTCAGCCTGTTTGACCAGGAAGCCGATCTTCACCTCTTCAGCGGCCAGCAACAGCCCGCTCAAGCTCATGGCCGAGACCGCCACAGCGGCGCAGCACAGGGAACGCAAACCACGACGACGATTCATACGGGTGACTCCTTGTTGTTGTTTTTAAAGGGGACTTATCCGGCAAAGCGGTGACAGGGTTTTCCAGGCACATCAACCTCGATGGCCAATACCGCACCATCCAGGGGGTGATCCAAAGGGCTCGCGGCACTGGTGATATAGAGGGTGGTGAGATCCGGGCCACCAAACACGCAACTGGTCGGGCGGCTGACGGGCAGTTCGATGATGCGGTCCACCTCGCCGTCGGGCGTGAGGCGCAACAGGCAACTGCCGTCCCAGCGGGCGTTCCAGGTGTAACCGTCAACGTCCATGGCCGAGCCATCCGGCCCGCCACGTTCGTGGGGGCCGAACCAGACCTGCGCGGGATCGAGCTGGCCGTCGGCTTGAATTGCATACCGGTACAACGTGCCGTCCAGGCTGTCGCCAAAGTGCACATGGCGGCCGTCGTCGCTCCACAGCAAGGTATTCGGGATGCCCAGGCCACTGAGCAACGGCGTGACCTGCGCATCAACATCGATACGAAACAGGCCGCCGGAGCGTCGGGTGATGGGCAGATCCTCGCCCTGCTCGCCGATGTTGTTCTGCATGGTGCCTAGCCACAGGCGGCCCTGGGCATCGCAGCGCGCTTCATTGCCACGGTTGCCCGGTTGCGGGTCCGCGACGCACAGCAGGGTCAGGGCTTCGGTGGCCAGGTCGAGGCGATACACGCCGCTGCTCAGGGTCACCAAGGCATCGCCGCTTTCACACGGGATGAACGCCGAGACATGCTCGGGCAACTGCCACACCTGCAACTGCCCTCCCATCAGGCGCAGCGCCTGTTTACCGGCGATATTCACCCAGTACAGTGCCTGGGTCGGCGCGTCCCAGAACGGATCTTCGCCCAACTGCGCACGGTGCGGGGTAACGGCGATACACGACATGATGCCTCCTGGATTGTTGTTGTTCTCAGGTGCGCGTTACAGCGGGTCGCGAGATGGCGTGCCATCCACCAGCCGCTGGATACGCAACGGGTTGGCGTTTTTCAACGCGTCGGGCAGCAGGCTATCAGGGTAATTCTGGAAGCACACGGGGCGCAGGAAGCGGTCGATGGCCAAGGTGCCGACCGACGTGCCACGGGCATCCGACGTGGCCGGGTACGGCCCGCCGTGCACCATCGAATCGCAGACCTCCACACCGGTCGGGTAACCGTTGAGCAAGATGCGGCCGACCTTCTGTTCCAGCAGCGGCGTGAGTTCAGCGAACTGTTGCAGATCAGCTGGCTCGCCAATGATCGTGGCGGTGAGTTGGCCGTGTAGCCCTCGCAAAGCGGCGCTGAGCTGGGCTTGGTCAGTGACTTCGACAAACACGGTGGTTGGGCCGAAGACTTCTTCCTGCAGCACTTCATCGCCGTCGATCAACAAGCTCGCATCGGCCTTGAATAACTGCGGTTGCGCTTGGTTGCCAGCCTGTGGGCTGCCCGCCAGGTGCTGGATGCCCGGATGTGCCAGGAGCTTTTCCAGGCCCTTGCCATAGCTGCCCAGGGTGCCGGTGTTGAGCATGGTCTGCGCCGGTTGGTCGCCGATCAATTGCGCAACTTGCTGGGTGAACGCGGTGAACTCAGGCGATGCGATGCCAATCACCAGGCCTGGGTTAGTGCAGAACTGGCCGCAACCCTGGACCACCGAGGCGGTCAGGTCACGTGCGACGCTTTCGGCCCGTGATTTCAAGGCCTTGGGCAGCACGAGCACCGGGTTGATGCTCGACATCTCGGCAAACACCGGGATCGGCTGCGGGCGCGCTGCCGCCATGTCGCACAACGCACGACCGCCCTTGAGCGAGCCGGTAAAGCCCACCGCCTGGATCGCCGGGTGCTTGACCAGCGCTTCACCGACGCCGCCACCGAAGATCATATTGAACACACCGGCGGGCATCTCGGTGGTTTTGGCCGCGCGGATGATTGCATCGGCAACCCGCTCGGCCGTCGCCATATGCCCGCTGTGGGCCTTGAATACCACCGGGCAACCTGCCGCCAGCGCGGCAGCGGTGTCGCCGCCCGCAGTAGAAAACGCCAGGGGGAAGTTGCTTGCACCAAATACGGCTACCGGCCCCAGGCCGATGCGGTATTGACGCAAGTCCGGGCGCGGCATCGGCTGGCGATCTGGCAACGCCTTGTCGATGCGCGCGCCGTAGAAATCACCGCGACGCAACACCGTGGCGAACAGGCGCATCTGGCCGCTGGTACGCCCGCGCTCCCCCTTGATGCGTGCGGCGGGCAAGGCGGTTTCGCGACAGACCAGATCGACAAACTCATCCCCCAGCGCGTCCAGCTCATCGGCCACTGCATCCAGGAACTGCGCACGGCGCGCCGCACTCAACGCACGGTACGCAGGGTAAGCCTGCGCGGCGGCCTTGGCGGCGGCGTCGACTTCCTGCGGCGTGGCCTGGTAGAACACCTGGGGCAAGGCTTCGCCGGTGGTGGCGTCGACGCTTTGCAAGGTGACGCTGCCGTTGGCGCTGCGCTGGCCGCCGATGTAGTTGTGGCCGAGGAACGAGGTCATAGTTTTCTCCTTAAAGGGTGATGACGCTGCCGGGTGCGAACGCTGCTTCGCTGCTGCCGACACGGTTGACCAGCGGCGCGCCGAACTCGGCCTGGCTGATCTCGAATACATCGCCCGGCTGGGTACGGATACCGTCGGCGAATGACAGCGTGGCGGTGCCGAAGAAATGAACGTGCACATCGCCCGGCGTGAGGAACTGGCGGTACTTGAAGTGGTGGTATTCGAGGTTTTCCAGGCTGTGGCACATATTGGCCTCGCCGCTGAGGAATTCGTTCTGCCAGATCACTTCGCCGTCGCGCAGAATGCGGCTGGTGCCCGCCAGGTGCTGGGGCAACTCGCCCACGCGCAACTCGGGGCCATAGCTGCAACTGCGCAGTTTGGAATGGGCCAGGTACAGGTAGTTCTTGCGCTCCATAACGTGGTCGGAGAACTCGTTGCCCACTGCGAAACCGACGCGATAGGGCTGGCTGTCCGGGCCAATGACGTAGAGGCCGCCGATCTCCGGTTCTTCGCCGGCATCTTCCGCGAAAGGCGGCGACGGGAAGGCCGCGCCGGGGCGCACCACAATGCTGCCGTCGCCCTTGTAGAACCACTCCGGTTGCACGCCTGCCTGACCGGATTCCGGCTTGCCGCCCTCCACGCCCCATTTGAAGATGCGCATGGTGTCGGTCAGCGCGGTGTCATCCCCGGCCTGATGCATCTTGTCCCGCGCCGAGGCGCTGCCCAGGTGGGTCAGGCCGGTGCCGCTGATCAGCATGTGGGCCGGGTCCGGGTGGTCCAACGGCGGCAGGATTTTCAGGTCGGCCAGCAAAGTGGCGTAATCGTAGCTGTCGCCCAAGCCCAGGCTGTCCACCTGTTGCGCCAGGCCGACACCGGCGTCTATCGCAGCCAGGGCCAGTTCGCGCACCGTGCGGGCGCTGTTGACCTCACGCACTTTGCTGCCGTCCACCACGCCAACCCGGCGGTCCCCGTTACGTAATTCAAACTGAACCAAACGCATGTCATTTCTCCTGAATCAAGTACGTGTAGCGCCACGGGCACTGGCGGCGAATTGGTCGACAGGCAGCACGTGCTTGCGCTCCAGCTGGCGGTAGACCACACCCGTCAGCAGCAAGCCAAACACCATCACTGCGGACAAAAAGTACAAGCCCGACGCCAGGTTGCCGGTGTACTCCTTGAGCGCGCCGATCACGAACGGGCCGATATAACCGCCGAGGTTGCCCACCGAGTTGATCAACGCAATGCCCGCCGCCGCACTGGCACCGGCAAAGAACCGTCCCGGCAAGGTCCAGAACACCGCCGTGCAAGAAAACATCGCGAACGCCGCCAGGCACAGCGCGGCCATTTGCAGCACCGGCACGCTCAGCCAGGCGCTGCAGAACAGGCCGATGGCGCCCAGCACGTAAAGCACGGCGAGATGGCCGTAGCGATCATTCAAACGGTCGGAACTGCGCGGGATGATCAGCAGGCCGATGATGCCGAAGATGTACGGCACGGCAGAGATGAAACCGGTGGTGAGGTCACTGCCGCCGAATTGCTTGATCAAGGTCGGCAGCCACAGGCCCAGGCCATAAATGCTCAGGGTCACCGGCAGGTAGAACAGCGCCAGCAACAGCACGCGCTTGTCTTTCAAGGCATGCAGCGGGTTGCCGTGACGGGTTTGGCCGTAGGCTTGCAGGTCTTTGGCGAGTTCGCCGGTCAGCCAGGCTTTTTCATCCTCGCTCATCCAGTTGACCTCCTTGGGGCCGTCCGGCAGGTAGCGCAGCACCGGCCAGGTCAGCAGGATCGCCGGCGTGCCGATGACGATAAACAGCCACTGCCAGCCATGCAGGCCAAGGATGCCGTCCATGCCCAGCAAACCACCGGACACCGGCCCGGTGATCATCATCGCGATGGGCTGGGACAGGATGAACAGCCCGAGGATCTTGCCGCGATGGCGCACCGGAAACCACTGGGTGATGTAGTACAGAACGCCCGGAAAGAACCCCGCCTCCGCCGCCCCGAGCAAAAAGCGCATCACATAGAAGCTGTGCGGCCCCTGCACGAAGGCCATGCCGATGGTGATGGCGCCCCAGGTGATCATGATGCGCGCAAACCAGCGCCGTGCGCCGAAGCGGTCGAGCATCAGATTGCTGGGGATCTCAAAGAGGAAATAGCCGATGAAGAACAACCCTGCGCCCAAGCCGTAGGCGGCGTCGCCAATGCCGACGTCGGCGCCCATGTGCAACTTGGCGAAACCCACGGCGGAGCGGTCCACGTAGGCGATCAGGTACAGCAGGATCAGGAAGGGAATCAGTTTCAGCGTGATGCGCCGAATAAGCCGCAGTTCCTGGCTCATGGGGTCGATCTCCGATTGTTGTTTTTATAGAAGCTCGGGGGACGCCTCTCGCGAAAATCCGCCAGGGCCATACCTCAGTTGAAGCCGACTATATAGTATGACTATTTGCAAAACAACTCTTCCAAAGCAGGGTTTTTGCGCTTATGCTTAAGCACGTATAGAACATATAGTCATACAATAAGAGAATCGATCATGTCTGATAAAAAGCCCGGCCTACGCTCCGCCCAGTGGTTTGGTACTGCCGACAAGAACGGCTTCATGTACCGCAGCTGGATGAAGAACCAGGGCATTGCCGACCATCAGTTCCATGGCAAACCGATCATCGGCATTTGCAACACCTGGTCGGAGCTGACCCCGTGCAACGCGCATTTCCGCCAGATCGCCGAGCACGTCAAACGCGGCGTGATCGAGGCCGGTGGCTTCCCGGTGGAGTTTCCGGTGTTCTCCAATGGCGAATCGAACCTGCGCCCCACCGCCATGCTCACGCGCAACCTGGCTAGCATGGACGTGGAAGAAGCGATTCGCGGCAACCCGATTGACGGCGTGGTGCTGCTGACCGGCTGCGACAAGACCACCCCCGCCCTGCTGATGGGCGCCGCCAGTTGCGACGTGCCGGCCATCGTGGTCACCGGCGGGCCGATGCTCAACGGCAAGCACAAGGGCCAGGACATCGGCTCGGGCACCGTGGTGTGGCAGCTCAGCGAACAGGTGAAAGCTGGCACCATTACCCTGGATGATTTCCTGGCGGCCGAAGGCGGCATGTCGCGCTCGGCGGGCACCTGCAACACCATGGGCACCGCGTCGACCATGGCTTGCATGGCCGAGGCACTGGGCACCTCGCTGCCGCACAACGCGGCGATTCCGGCGGTGGATGCGCGGCGTTATGTGCTGGCGCATATGTCCGGCATGCGCGCGGTGGAGATGGTGCGCGAAGATTTGAAGCTGTCGAAGATCCTCACTAAAGAAGCGTTTGAAAACGCGATCCGCGTGAATGCCGCCATCGGCGGCTCGACCAACGCGGTGATCCATCTCAAGGCCATCGCCGGGCGCATTGGCGTCGAACTCGATTTGGACGATTGGACCCGCATGGGCCGTGGCATGCCGACCATCGTCGACTTGCAGCCATCGGGGCGCTTCCTGATGGAAGAGTTCTACTATGCCGGGGGCCTGCCCGCCGTGTTGCGTCGCCTCGGTGAAGCCAACCTGATTCCCCATCCGAATGCCTTGACTGTGAACGGCAAGTCCCTCGGCGAGAACACCCAGGACTCGCCGATCTACGGCCAGGACGAAGTGATCCGCACCCTCGACAACCCGATCCGCGCCGACGGCGGTATCTGCGTGCTGCGCGGCAACCTGGCGCCTCTCGGTGCAGTCCTCAAGCCGTCCGCCGCCAGCCCTGAACTGATGCAGCACCGAGGTCGCGCCGTGGTGTTCGAGAACTTCGACATGTACAAGGCGCGCATCAACGACCCGGAACTGGATGTGGACGCCAACTCGATCCTGGTCATGAAAAACTGCGGGCCCAAGGGTTACCCGGGCATGGCCGAAGTCGGCAACATGGGCTTGCCCGCCAAGCTGCTGGCCCAAGGCGTGACCGACATGGTGCGGATCTCCGACGCGCGCATGAGCGGCACGGCCTACGGCACGGTGGTGTTGCACGTGGCGCCGGAAGCGGCGGCCGGCGGTCCGTTGGCCACGGTCAAGGAAGGTGACTGGATCGAACTCGACTGCGCCAATGGCCGCCTGCACCTGGACATCCCCGACGCAGAGCTGGCGGCCCGCATGGCCGACCTGGCGCCACCCGAGAAGCTGATCGTCGGCGGCTATCGCCAGCTGTACATCGACCATGTGCTGCAGGCCGACCAGGGCTGCGACTTTGACTTCCTGGTGGGTTGCCGTGGGGCGGAAGTCCCAAGGCATTCCCACTAATTGGGATGCTATGATGCCGCGTCTTTAAGCCAGAGCCGTCCTGTCGTCATGGATCACCAGCCGCCCAAGCCGCGCAAGAGCCAGCATGCCCAGATCGTCCAGGATTTGGGCATGCACATCGTTTCCGGTCGCTTCAAGCCCGAAGAACGCTTGCCCATGGAGGCCACGCTCTGCGAGGAGTACAAGGTCAGCCGCTCGGTGTTGCGTGAAGCGACCCGCGTGCTCAGCGCCAAGGGCCTGGTGTATTCCAAGCCACGGGTGGGCGCGGTGGTGCGGCCACGCTTGAAATGGCACCTGCTCGACCCGGACGTGCTGTCCTGGTTGATGCAATCCACGCCCCACAGCGAGTTCTTCAACACCCTGGCCGGCGTCCGGCGCATCCTCGAACCGGAAATCGCCGCCATGGCCGCGACCACCGCCACCGACGAAGACATCGCCACCATCGAGCAAGCCTACCTGGGCATGGAAACCGCGCAGACCCACGAACAGCTGCTGCAGGCTGACCTGGACTTCCACCGCGCGATTGCCGATGCCACCCGCAATGACCTGCTGGCCTACATGTGCAACATGCTGTCGCTGCCGTTGCGCGAGTCGATCAACATCACCAACCGCCGCCCGGACATCCAGGGCCTGAGCCTGCCCCGGCACAAAGCAATCCTTACCGCGATCCAGAACCGTGATGCGCTTGGGGCGCGGCACGCGTCGCTGGTGCAACTGGATGACACGCGGGTGGCGTTGGATACCGTGATGAATGTGCTCACGCCGCTCTGATTGCGCCATTCCTTGAGCTGCACTGAACCTGTGGCGAGGGAGCTTGCTCCCGTTGGGCTGCGAAGCGGCCCCAAACAGCCGGCTCCAGCTTCGCTGTCGAACGGGAGCAAGCTCCCTCGCCACAAAAACCTCACCTCCTCAAGCAACCCGTTTTCCCGCTGAATAACTCGCCGTGCGCTGCCACTTCACGCGTGACAGATATCCGACTTCGACGGCTACTCAAGCTCGATAGGAATGGCAAACGTGCGCTTGTTGTTTTGCATGGCGACAAAGGTCTTGAACTGTTTGATGTTGCCGAAAAAGAACAGCTCACGGGTCAGTTGCTCGTATTCGCTCATGTCCTTCACATTCATCACCAGCAAAAAATCAAAATCACCGGTCACGTAGTACACCTGCTGCACCTGCGGGCAGCCCACGAAACGCCGCTTGATCTCGTCCAGCAGGTCCAGGCGTTCATTTTCCAGCTTCACTTCAACGATCACCGTGATCGGCCGCCCCACGGCCGTGGGGTCGACGATGCTCACGTTCTGGCTGATCACGCCGGCTTTCTCCAGCGCGACGATACGTCGGTTCACCGCCGACGGTGACAGGTTGACCAACTCTGCCAGTTCGCGCTGGGACAGTCGGTTGTTCTCCTGCAGAACATTGAGGATCTTCCTGTCGTAAGCATCCAACTGCATAGGGCATTCCTCGGTGAAGGGCGCAAAACGCCGGTTGACGCAGATTCGTTGCGCCAGCCACCGAGAATCTAGCAACTTCCCACGCCAACCACGCAACAAAATGCCAAAACGCAAGAATGGTGCATTTACGCCGTGCATTTTCGGCCAATCGTGCGCAAGGCAGGCCTTAGCATCATCTGCACCGCAAATAACAATAAGAAAGGAGACCACATGACCCCCTCCCTTTGTGCTCGCCACTGCCCTTCGCCTTTTCACTGGGAATCCTTCATGAAACTTGATCAGCAGCAAAACCGGCACAACTTCGTCTCCACGGCACGGCGTTATCTCACCCTTGGCGCGGCAGCACTGCTGCTGGGCACAAGCCTGGGTGTCCAGGCAGCGACGCTGGAGCAAATCGAGGCGAAGGGCGTATTGAGCGTCGCCACCGAAGACAGCTACTACCCTTTCGAATTCATCAAGGACGGCGAATCCGACGGCTTTCATAAAGACGTGATCGCCGAACTGCGCAAGTACGCGCCGTTCAAGGTCAACCAGGACATCATGCCCTGGACTGGCCTGCTGGCCGGGATCACCTCGGGCAAATACGACGCTGCCATCACCGGTGCCGGCGTGACCGAAGAACGCCTGGGCGCCTTCGACTTCGTGGCGCCGGTGGCCCCCGAGGTGTCCTACTACATCAAGCGCGCGGATGACGGGCGCATCAAGGGCCTCGCCAACTTGTCCGGCCTGACCGTGGGCGTACAGGCCGGCGGTGCGCAACTGGCGCGCCTGACCCAGCTCGACGCCAAGCTCAAGTCCCTCGGCGGCTCATTGGGCAAGGTCGTGCAGTACCAATCCTATCCGGAAGCCTACGCCGACTTGGCCAACGGCCGTCTGGACTACGTGGTCAACTCCATCGTGCCGGCCAATATGCTGGTCAAGGAACGCCCCAAGGTCTTCGCTGTGGGTGAGCCCACCTCGGGCATGGGCTTCATTGCCTGGCCCGTGGCAAAAGGCAACACCGCGCTATTGGAGTACCTGAGCGGTTTCGTCAATCACTTGCGCGACACCGGCAAGTTGGCCGAACTGCAGAAGAAATGGCTGGGCCAAGCCTTCGACAACCTGCCACGCGAGCCGATCACCTCGGTCGAACAGTTCAAGCAGTTGACCGCGCAGTAGATCGCACGGCGTCTATCACCCGCGTTGATCCGGCCCGCTGGCGGCCGGGCAACGCGCTCGATCCAAGGAATTCATGATGACTGGCAGTGACTGGCTCACGCTCCTTCATGCCGCCTGGACGACGATCTGGATATCCGGCATCTCCATCCTGTTGGGGGTGGTGCTGGGCTTGGTTGTCGCGATGCTCCGGGCCGCGAAGATCCCGCTTCTCAGCCCCTTGTTGGCGCTGTATGTCAGCCTGATCCGGGCCACGCCCATGGTCACGCTGGTGCTGTTCCTGTTTGTGATCGCCCCGTCCATCGGCTGGGAGATCGACCCACGCATCGTCGCCATCGGTGCCATGACCCTCAACACCACCGCCTTCAATGCGGAAATCTGGCGCGGCGCGCTCAACAGTTTTTCCCGCGAACAAGTGGAAGCGGCCAAGGCGGCCGGCATGACCACCGGCCTGACCCTGCGCCGGATCATGTTGCCGCAGATGATAACCACCAGCCTGCCCGGCCTGGTCAACGAGATGTCTTTGCTGGTCAAGAGCAGCCCGGCCATCGCGATGATCGGCATCGTCGACCTGACCCGCGTGACCAACCGCATCGCTGCCGTCACGTACGACCCGCTGCCACCGATCCTTGCCGCCGGGGTGTTCTACATCCTGATCATCGGCGCCCTGGTGCGCTTTCAACGAATCGCTGATGCGCGCGCCAAGCGCCTGGCCATGTAGGAGGCCCCATGAACGGTTTGACCATGTTGTGGGACAACGCCGCGCTGTTTGCCACCGGTTTGCAGAACACCCTGTTGCTGTTTTGCGTGTCGGCGGTGTGTGCCTTCGGGCTGGCATGCGGCATTGCGTTTTTGCTCGAAGGTCGGCAGAACCTCCCACGCAGGCTGTTGCGCGGCCTGCTGGACCTGATGCGCATGCTGCCCTTCCTGATCTTTTTGTACCTGCTGTATTACGGGCTGCCCAATGCGGGAGTCCGTCTGGACGTGTGGACCGCTGGCTTTATCGCGCTGATCACCTACCACGGCGCTTACTTCGCCGAGATCCTGCGTGCCGCCCGCATCGCATTGCCTGCCGGCCAGGCGGAAGCCGCGTGGGCCCATGGGTTTATCAACGCAACGATGTACTGGCGGATCCTGCTGCCGCAGATGGTCATGCGCTCGGGCCCGCTGTTCGGCAACCAACTGGTGTGTGTGCTCAAGGACACGGCGTTTCTCTCGATCATCACGTTGATGGACCTGACCGCCGCCGCGTCCGCTGTTCAAGCCAAATATTTCGTACCCCTGCCGCCGTTCATTCTGGTGATCGCGCTGTACTGGTCGATCACGCTGATCGTCGAAGCGCTGCTGCAGCGCCTGGCGCGACGCGCGCAAAAAAGAGGATTGGTCCATGAATAAATCAGCGCCCGTCGTGGAAATCCGCGACCTGCACAAACATTTTGGCGGCATCGAAGTGCTGCGTGGTATCAACCTGACCGTCGAGCGCGGGCAGACCGTCAGCATCCTGGGCTCCTCCGGCTCCGGCAAGTCGACCATGCTGCGCTGCATCAACTGGCTGGAAGTGCCGGATGCCGGCGAGATCTACCTGGGCGGCGACCGCATGGGCCTCAAGCCCGACAGCCTCAAGCCCATGTCCAACCGCGAACTGGCCGCCATGCGCGCACGCACCGCGATGGTGTTCCAGGGGTTCAACTTGTGGCCGCATTTGACGGTGCTGCAAAACGTGACCGAGGCGCCGATCCATGTCATGGGGGTCAACCGCAAAGAGGCCAACGAACAGGCAGCGGCACTGCTGGACAAGGTCGGGCTCTCGCATAAACACGATGCCTATCCCTGGTCGCTGTCCGGCGGGCAACGCCAGCGCGTGGCGATCGCCCGTGCGCTGGCGATGAACCCTGAGGTGATCCTGTTCGACGAACCCACCTCCGCCCTAGACCCGGAACTGGTCGGCGAGGTGCTGGCCGTGATGCGTGCGCTGGCCGAAGACGGCTTCACCATGGTGATTGTCACCCACGAAATGGAGTTCGCCCGCGCGGTTTCCAATGAGGTGGTGTTTATCGACAAGGGCCTGGTGGTGGAACGCGCCGCGCCCGAAAAATTCTTCACCCATTCGGACAGCGAGCGGGTCCGCCAGTTTTTGGGCCGCTACCGCACCGCGACCGCCTAAGCCTGCCACTTCTATCAACAAGGAGCCTTTCATGTTGTGTGTTAATCCGCGAGCCATCCGAGGCCCGTACCCGGAAAGCCTGAAACAGGTCATGAATATCGAGGCCGCCCTGCAGTCTCGGCGCTGGCTGGCGCACTGGGATCAACTCAGCCCCCAGGCGACGCCGCTATGGGATTTGCCAGGGGTTGCCGCCCGCCTCGGCGTCGGCAGCTTTTGTGTGAAAGATGAATCGACCCGCTCGCCCCTGGGCAGCTTCAAGGCGCTGGGCGCGCCGATTGCGTTGATCCGGTTGATTCTGCGGATGCTGCCGCAGGAGGCGTTCGAACCCGAAGGCCTGATCACCGGCCAATACCGCCAGCGTTTGCAGGATTTCACGGTGATCAGCGCCACCGATGGCAACCACGGCCGCGCCTTGGCGGCGGCAGCGCAGAGTGTCGGCTGTCGTTGCGTGATCGTGCTGCACGCGAATGTCAGCCTGGAGCGCGAGGCGTCGATTGCCGAGTACGGAGCGCGAGTGATCCGTATCAGAGGCAATTATGACGAGTCGGTGGCGCATACCGCGCAACTGGCCGAGGAACACGGCTGGCCGGTGGTTTCCGACACTTCCTACGAAGGCTACGAAACCGTTCCCCGTGATGTGATGCAGGGCTATGGCACGCTGGTTGCCGAATTGATCGAGCAAACCGCCGGCACCCCGCCGTTTACCCATGTGTTCCTGCAAGGGGGCGTGGGCGGAATGGCGGCCGGTATCAGCAGTTATCTGTGGGAGCACGCCCAGGCGCAGCGCCCGGTGTTTGTGATGGTCGAGCCGGAGCAAGCCGATTGCCTGTATCAAAGCGCATTGCAAGGGCGTCCGGCGAGCGCCACCGGTTCAGTCGACTCGGTGATGGCCGGCCTGGCCTGCGGTGAGACCTCGCCGTTGGCCTGGCGCTTTCTGGCGCCGTGCATCGACTTTTTCATGACCATCAGCGATGACGCTGCCGTGTCGGCCATGGGCTCCTTGGCGCGAGGCAGCACGACGGATATCCCGATCCTGGCCGGCGAGTCGGGCGTGGCCGGGCTGGCGGCCTTGCAGCAGTTGGCGAACGACCCGAACGCCGCGCAGCAAATCGGCCTGGGACCCCACGCCCGTGTGCTGATCATCAATACCGAAGGGGCCACTGCGCCCACCGTCTACGCAGAGTTGGTGGGAGAAACCGCGCCGTCGGTGCTCGCCCGCCAACACGATTGGCTGACCCAGGAGGTTTCCCGTGAGCAATGACACTGCCTTTGAGCAGCAACTGGTGCGCTGGCGCCACCACTTGCACCAACATCCGGAAGTCGGTTTTGAAGAGGTGCAGACCGCCGACTACATTGCCAATGCCCTGACGGCGATGGGCCTGGAAGTACACCGTGGTATCGGCGGCACCGGCCTGGTCGCCAGCCTGACGCTGGGGGACAGCCCGGCCACGGTCGGCGTGCGCGCAGACATGGATGCGCTGCATATCCACGAAAACGCACCGGACCGCGCACACGCTTCGGTCACTGCCGGCAAGATGCACGCCTGCGGGCACGACGGGCATATGTCGATGGTACTGGGCGCCGCCAAGCTGCTCACCGAGCGCCGCAACTTCAATGGCACCGTGCGGTTTATCTTCCAGCCGGCCGAAGAACACGGCTGCGGCGCCAAGGCCATGATCGCCGACGGCCTGTTCGAACGTTTTCCGGTGGACGCGATTTACGGCGCGCACAACATGCCGGGCCTGCCCGCGGGTAGCATCGCCACACGCAGCGGCGCAATCATGGCCAGCGAAGACAACTTCGTGATCCGCATCACCGGCACCGGCACCCACGCGGCCCGCCCGCACATGGGTGTCGACCCGATCGTGATTGCCGCCGAGGTGGTGCTGGCCCTGCAAACCATCATCTCGCGTAACCTCGATCCGAGCGTGCCGGCCGTGATTTCCTGCACGGAGTTCATCACCGACGGTATCCGCAACGCGATTCCCACCCACGTGGTGATCAAGGGTGATACGCGCAGCTACGCGCCCGAAGTGCAGGCCATGCTCGCCAAGCGCATGCGCGAAATCAGCGAAGGTATCTGCCGGTTGCACGGGGCATCGTGTGAATTCGAGTACACCCATGAGTTCGCCCCCACCGTGAACTGGGCACACTGCACAGCGATTGCCGTTGCTGCAGCGACGGCGGTGGTGGGGGCTGAACGGGTGAACCCGGAGGTTCAACCGATGATGATTTCCGAAGACTTCGGTGCGTTCCTGCAAGGGGTGCCGGGCAACTTTGTGTTCATTGGCAACGGGGAACAGGCTGGCGAAGGCGGCACGCCACTGCACAACGCGCGGTATGACTTCAACGACCAGGTGCTAGAGACGGGCGCGCAGTATTTCGCGCAGGTGGCGGTGGCGGCATTGGCGTCGTGAAATCGAGGGAAGAGCGCCCCGCTCTTCCCCGTTTTTTTACAGGGTGTAGGCGATCCCCACCTGCACCGTGCGCGGCTCACCCGGATACGCATACACGTTGCCGAACGCGCCTTCTTCATAGTCGCGGTTGAACAGGTTCTTCACGTCCAGGTTCAGGCGGATCTTGTCGTTGACCTTGTAGTAGCTGAGCAGGTCGACCACGGTGTAGGCATCCATCGAGAACGCAGTGTTGGAGGTCTGCCCCGCGCGCTCATCCACGTATTTGCCGCCCGCCCCCAGGCCCAGGCCCTTGAGTGCGCCGTCCTGGAATTCGTAGACGTTGAGCAGGCTGAAGCTGTTGCGCGGAATGTTCAGCAAGCGGGTACCGGTGTGCAGGGTGTTGTCCTTGGTGACTTCGGCGTCCACGTAGGCATAGCCGCCAATCACACGCCATTGCGGGGTGATGTTGCCGGCGATGTTGAGGTCCAAACCTCGGCTGCGCACCTGGCCGGCGGCGACACTGAAGGTTGAGTCCAGCGGGTCGGTGGTGAGCACGTTTTTCTTCTCGATCTGGTAGATCGCCGCGTCGACACTCAGTTGGCGATCCAGGGCTTCCCACTTGATGCCCATCTCGTAGGACTTGCCTTTCTCCGGCTCAAAACCACCCCCCTGGCGGCTGGCACCGGTGTTGGGCTTGAACGAACGGGCTGCGTCCGCATACACCGCGACGGTGTCGGTGAGGTCGTAGATCACGCCCATGCGCGGGGTGACCGCGTTATCGCTGGCTTCCCAGCTTTTACCGCCTGGCACATAGGTGTGGTAGTCATGTTCGAAGCGCTCGAAGCGGGCACCGGCCAGCACTTTGAGGCGCTCGGTCAGGGCGACCTGGTCCTGGACGAAGGCGGCGTAGGTCTTGAGGTTTTCCTTGTCGTGGGTCGGCGTGCGTGTGAGCGCCGGGCGCGGCTGGCCGTAGACCGGGTTGAAGATGTCGATGGGGTAGGCACCCACCGCGCCGCTGGAACGCTGGATGATCGACTTGTAGTTGTAGTCTTCGAACTCGACGCCGGTCAGCAGCGTGTGGTCGAAACCGCCGGTGGAGAAATGCCCGGTGAGGTTGAGTTGGGTGTCCTTGTCGGTCCACTCCAGCTTGCGGTAGTTGAAGTTGCGGCCCAGGGTGCGACCGTCAGCGGCCAAGCCGTTGGCTTCGATGGCATTGCCTTGCAGGGTGCCGTCGAGCCACTGGAAACCGCCGCCCAGGGTCCAGTTTTCGTTGAGCAGGTGCTCGAAACGCAATTGCGCCATGCTGTTGTCGTTGTGCAGTTTGCCGGCGTCTTTTTCACCCCAGAAGGTGTCGCGCGAAGGCGTGCCTTTTTGATTGGGGTAACGCGTCAAGCCACGGTCCAGCGGGTGATTGTTGCGCATGAAGTCACCTTCGAAGATCACCTTGGTGTCGTCGGTGGCCTGCCAGGTAATCACCGGGGTCACGCCGTAGCGCTCGGTTTCCACGTGATCACGGAAGGTGTCGCCGCCCTCGCCCACCACGTTCAGGCGATAGGCCAGGCGGCCGTCCTCATCCAGCGGGCCGGACGCGTCGAGGGTGGCGCGCTGCATGCCCTGGTCATCCAGTTGGCTGCCGAGGGTCACTGTCGGCTCGGCCAGCGGTTGCTTGGAGACCACGTTGAAGGTGCCACCGGGATCGCCACGGCCGTAGAGCATGGTCGCCGGGCCGCGCAGCACCTCCAGGCGCTCGATGGTGTTGGCGTCGGGCATGTTCGGGTAGCCGCGATTGATCGGGAAACCATTGCGGTAGAACTCGCCGGTGGTAAAACCGCGCACGGTGAAGGTGGTGAGCCCCTGCCCGCCGAAGTTGTTGGCACGGCCGACGCCGCCGGCGTAGTCCAGCGCGTCCTGCAAGCGGGTGGCGCCGATGTCCTCGACCACCGCCTTGGACACCACGCTGATGGACTGCGGGGTTTCGTGAATCGAGGTATCAGTGCGCGTCGCACTTGCCGAGCGGGTGGCATGGTAGCCCTGCACCGGACCCTGGGCGGTTTCGTAGTCGGCCGCGCCCGTAATGCTGGTGGTTTGCAGCTCGATCGCGGCTTTTTCAAGCGGCTCGACCTCGGCCCAGCTCAACGGGGAAAACGCCTGAAGCACACACACGGAAAGCAGGGTACGACGCATGAAGGATAAACCTAGTGAAAGAGCCAGATGGGACGGCATATCTGCCAATTATTATGCGTCGCATGATATGTCAAATCATTAACGTTTGGCATCTATTCTCATTAACGACTTATCGAGTAACCGCTTCGTATCAACGCACGGCAAAACCCGCGCAAAAAAAAAGCCACTCTCACGAGTGGCTTCTGTCACGCCCTTACCGCCTCAGCGATAACGTTCCAACCAATGCGCATAAGGTGCAGGCAAGGTCCACGACGACTTCTCGACGCCCAGCTCCTTGGCCGCAAAGTACGCCCAATGCGGATCCGCCAGATGCGCACGCCCCACCGAGACCAGGTCCAGATGTCCGGCCTGCAACGCACCTTCCGCCAGTTGCGGCGTGCCAAAGCCCCAGGCCGATGTCACCGGAATGCCGGCTTCACGACGCACGCGCTCAGCGATCGGGCCCATGAACGCCGGACCCCACGGGATGTTGGTGTCTGGGATGGTGAAGCCGACGCTGACACTCAGCAGGTCCAGGCCACCGGCCTTGAAACGACGGGCCAGTTCGATGGATTCGGTGAGGGTCTGCTCGTCGCGACCGTCGTATTCGATCACACCGAAACGCGCGGTGAGCGGCAGGTTTTCCGGCCACACTTCGCGCACGGCGGCCAGGGTTTCCAGGAGGAAACGGCTGCGGTTGTCGAAGCTGCCGCCATAGGCGTCGGTGCGTTGGTTGGAGTGCTCGGAGAAGAAGCTCTGGCCCAGGTAGCCGTGGGCGAAGTGCAGTTCGATCCACTCGAAACCGGCGTCGCGGGCACGGCGGGCGGCGTCGACGAAGTCCTGGCGCACACGGGCGATGTCGTCCAGAGACATGGCGCGCGGCACTTGCGGCAGGTTGGCGCCGAAGGCGATGGCCGACGGTGCGAGGGTTTCCCAGCGGCGCGCATCGGACGCGGCCATATGGTCGTCACCTTCCCACGGGCGGTTGGCGCTGGCCTTGCGACCGGCATGGCCGATCTGGATGCCCGGCACCGAACCGGCAGCCTTGATGGCCTGCACCATCGGCACGAAGGCCTCGGCGTGGGCGTCGCTCCAGAGCCCGGCACAGCCAGGCGTGATACGCCCTTCCGGCGCGACAGCGGTGGCTTCGACCACCACCAGGCCAGCCCCGCCACGGGCCATGCTGGCCAGGTGCACAAGGTGCCAATCGTTGACGATGCCGTCATCGGCCATGTACTGACACATCGGCGGAATGGCAATGCGATTGCGCAGGGTGACGTCTTTGAGTGTGAACGGTTCGAACAATGCGGACATGTTGACTCCAGCCAGTGGTTGGTTGATTCGATAGTTCGATGGTAATCGAACTATGGTATTCAACGATAGCCCCCTGTTATGATTCGTTTCATGCGAGCCTTCAAACACCCTCCCCTTCAAGACCTGACCCTCGAACGCGTGCTGTACGCCCTGAGCGATCCGGTGCGTCTGGAAATCGTGCGCTGCCTGGCCGGCGTGCCTGAAGCCACCTGCGGCGAGTTGGACGGCGGGCGGCCCAAATCGAGCATGTCCCATCACTTTCGCGTGTTGCGCGATGCCGGGTTGGTGCAGACCCGCAGCGTGGGGACCACTCATCTGAATGCGTTGCGTGCGGAGGATCTGGAGGGCCGCTTTCCCGGTTTACTCCAATGCGTCCTCGCCCAGCGTTGAATCAAGATTCAGACTGGCACGATCAACCTCGCCCTGCACAGCCTCCCGGCTCGGCGCGCTGTCAAATTTCATTGCGCCAATGCGCCCTTGCAGTTGATCGACAAATCGCTGCGCTTCCTGGCGTGTATTGAACCGCATGCTCAGGTCACCCAGGCGTAGCAGGCAACCCTTGGGTGAGTCCACATCTTCCAACTCAATCTTCATACGTCCCCTCGCTTATTCAGTTGCCACAAACAAACGCGGCCACACAGGCTCACCCTCCAGATACACGCAGTCCTTGCCATTTCGCTTGGCTGCGTACAGGTTCCGGTCAGCAACCTTGAGTACCGCAGACATATCGGCGCCTGCCGCAAAACGCGCCATGCCCGCGCTGCAGGTGTAGTGATGGGGCGGTGCAACGCTGCCCCGGATCCCCTGTAGCAGACGCAGCGCAAAATCGGTTGCGACGTGAAGATCATCTCCCACCACCAGGACGCCAAATTCTTCCCCACCTATGCGGCCGAAGCTGTGGCTGCCCGGGGTGGATTTAAGGCAATCGGCCATGGCACAGAGAATCCTGTCGCCCACGTCGTGGCCAAACTGATCATTTTTCAACTTGAAACTGTCGATATCCAACATTATGAAATAGCCGCTTTCTTCGGCAGCGATCAACTGGGTGAAGGCTTCCATAAAAGCACGTCGATTCAAGATCGACGTCAAGTAATCAGTCTGCGCCAATTGCCGAAACTCACTCTCGACTAACAGCACCGAACGCAAGTTCTTTAAATAAGAAAAATTCAAGACAAAGCCAATCGACAATGACGATGCGCAAAAGATCAACAAATAAACGTCCAGCCCATTCACTAAGCTTGCTTGTATGGGTGCCCACATCACTAACCAGACTAACGTCGCACTTAGCAAATAGTCTTGGACGCTGACAAATAGAATCGAACTACTGACGACCAATGTCACCGTCAATGGCAACGCCAATACCTGCAACTGCACATTTGAGCGAATCACATAAGCAAATCCCGCTGATAATAGAACAAGGTAGACGACACCCAACGCACGCCAAAGATAAAAATTCATCACCCCACGATGAAACCGATACACCCCCCACAGACCGAGGGTGATTAATACACTGCAAAGACCAACCGACATGGCCGGATCAACCAGCAATGTCGCCAGCCAGGCAACGATGCCGATAGCTTGCGCCTGCCTCACTGAAGGTGACAATAACCTTTGCATCCTTGGTCTGAGCTTTAAAATGGCCGGCATCCTGACACTCCCTGCGCAAATGTTGCCTATCTTTCATCGGCCAGGCTCAGTTCCACACTGTGCAGGCCGGACGCAAAAGTAAATGCCATAAAGCGCCGTACAAGGCTGATAAACGGAGGCAGCACTTCCAGTTGGGTTTTGGAGTGAATTCTGAAATAGCCTCTGTCGGCGCCCTCCTGTACCAGGCGGATAACATGGGTCTTGGATACCGACAGCTGTTGAGCCAGTGCCAAGTAAGAAGATGACCTGAAGCTCGCACCATTGCCCTCCAGGCCGCAGGCATCGTTGTAAATCGCCAGCATCAGCATGTGGCCGGCGTCTCGCTTCACCAGCCAATAACACTCCGGCAGCAACCCATCGATGGCCAGCTTGTTATTCAGCAGCGTTGCGTAGCCCTTGAAGTAAAGCGCCAGGAAGGCCCGGTCATCCAGTTCGCGCAACTGGCGGAACACTTCATGGGCAGGGCACAGCACCGCCAAAGGGTCGGTGATAGAGGTCATCATCACCCGCACCTCCCGGCAGGCTTGGTTCGATGGCTGGAAAGTCCTGAAGCGACTGTCTTCCGGGTGCGCGCTGACATTCATGAAACCCAGGGCCCGAAACAGCAGGAAGATGGACTCGAGGCTGTTTCTCGAACAGAACCCCTGAGCCAGGCAAAACGCCTTTACCGCCGACAGCAGAGGCACCGGCTTGGAGGCGTATTCGCTCAATAACGCGAAAGACACCATCAAACGGCTGTATTTAAGTGCACTCTTATAAAAAAACGGCCTTTTCGAATAGGTATCCAACAACACCGCGTAGTGTGCTCGGATACACCCCTCAAATGCCGAATGACGTTCAAACGACTGCGCAGACACAATAATAGCCAACTTTAACGACTTGACGCACATGAGATAGAGCCCTGATCAACCGACTTCAATTCACTGATCTTGGTCGCAGCCTCTGTGCGACCAGGTCTCACAACAACTCACGTCGTAAACGCTGCCAGTGCTGGCGTTTTGCCCACGCGCAATGTATCGCGATTAACGAAGAGGACATCATCGCTACCAAAATTGTTCCATTCGGACGTGAGACTGTGACAGTAAAGTGTCCATTTTGACTTTGTGACATTTACTTACATCTATATTTAATCTTCCCAAAGATGGCCCAAGGGATTGTTCTTAAAACGCGCTAGGGTTTCGCCGAATCGAACTACGAGACAAATCAGAGTCAATGTGCATTGCCGTGACACATAACTAACTCCGCTGCTGAACGAGAACCCGTCATGCATCAATCCATCCGCCTGTTTGCCGACACAATCGAAGCCAAGATCGAGGAAATCACTGATAACGCCCGAGTCCTGCAGCAGCACGGCCATGAGGTGATGGCCGGTAATGTCATCGAGCAAGCCCAGATTGTGCTGGAGGCACTCGAGGTCCTGCGCCAGGAGGTCAACGATGCTCGCGCCACTTAAACGTTTAAGGCACTCACCGAACCTTTCCCCCGAACCCACGTCCGAGCTTAAGCACTATTGCTTACCGCTCGCCGCGAGGTCTTCGTTTGAAAGCTGCCATCCTCAAAAAGTACCGCCTGATCATCAAGACCATGGGTTACGTGGGCTGGGCGCTGTTCTGGCTGTTGCTGTGGGACGTCGCCGTCACTGTGGACTTCATGCTGTTTCTCACCGCCAAGATCAATTTGCCGCTGATGCCCCTGACCCTGCTGGGTTCGGCGCTGGTGGTGCTGATCAGTTTCCGTAACAGCAGCGCCTACAATCGGTGGTGGGAAGCCCGCACGCTGTGGGGCGCGATGGTCAATAACTCGCGCAGCTTTGCGCGCCAGGTCTTGACCTTGCTGGACGACCCCGACGGCGAAGTGAACCCGGTCAAGGCCACCCTGTTGCGCCGTCATGTGGCGTACGTAAACTGCCTGGCCGCCCACCTCAAGGGCCAGCCATGCCCTGAAGAAGTCCGCGCCTTCATCCCCAGCGAAGAGTTCGCGCGCAATGGCGCCACCAACAACTTCGCCAATGACATCCTCACCGGCTCGGCCGCACTGCTCGCCAAAGAATATAAAGCCGGTCATCTGGACAGCATCCGCCTGGCGCGGCTGGAGTCGACCCTGGTGGACTTGTCCAACGCCCAGGGCGGTATGGAGCGGATTGCCAATACCCCGCTGCCCTACCCCTACGTGTATTTCCCGCGCTTGTTTATCTCGTTGTTCTGCCTGATCGTGCCAGTGGGCCTGGTGGAATCCCTGGGTTGGTTCACCCCGCTGGCCTCGACGGTGGTGGGTTTCATGCTGCTGGCCATCGAGCGCATCGGCACCGACCTGCAAAGCCCGTTCAACTCCAGCGAACACCAGATCCAGATGGAAACCATCTGCGAAACCATCGAGAAAAACCTGCAGTCGATGCAGCGTGATGCGCTGGGTGGCGAGCGCATCGGTTAAACCCTCCTTTGGCCCTCAAGTGCGTGCTCCCGCAGTCGATACACAGGGAGTACGCATGGGCCACACCTCCCTCAAAACAACACATGCGACGCTCGACGCCACTGTTTTCTCCTTGCCAAAAATTATAAATACCCGCGGGTGAAGTCATGAATATCAAGCAAAAGCTGACCTGGGCGTTTGCCGCCATCGCGTGCGTCCCGGTTATTTTGGTCGCGGTACTGGTTGTGCTGAATCTGCGTGAGGGGGCCCAGGCCAATTTCCTCGACAGCAGCGGCCGTGAGATCCGCCAGATCGACAATGGCATGAAGCAGTTCTTCGACGGCATCAGCCAGAACGTCGACTATGTGGCCAAGGACCCGCGCGTTGTCGCGGCCAAGGACCTCAAGAGCTACGCCGGCGCCGACGCCGCACAAATCCCCCTCACCCCCACCAATAAAGAGCTGCTGGAGATTTTCGACCAGTTCGCCAAGAGCCATCCGAGCACCGCTTACCTGTCCCTGGGCTTGAAAGACGGCGGCTACGCCAGTTGGCCCGACGACACCAAACTCAACAACTACGACCCGCGCGTACGCCCCTGGTATCAGGCGGCCATCGCCGCACCGGGCAAAACCGTGCGCACTGGCGCCTACTATTGGGCGCCGGACGATGTGACGCTGATCGGCACCGTGCACACCGTCGCCGATGCCAGCGGCAATATCCTTGGCGTGGTCGGCCTGGACGTGTCGCTCAAGCAGCTCACCGAACTGGTGCGCAACATCAAGCTCGGCGACAGCGGCTACTTGATGCTGGTGGAAGGCAACGGCAACGTGCTGGTGGACCCCAGCGATGCCAAGCACAACTTCAAGCCCCTGGCTGACCTGGGCCCGAACTACGCCGAACTGGCCAAGCGCGGCGACGGCGTGACCCAGATCGAGATCGATGGCGTGGCCTACATGGCCAATATGGTCAGTTCCAAAGACCTGGGCTGGCGTTTTATCGGCCTGATCAAGCGCGACGAAGTCATGGCCGGCGCCACCCGCCTGACCTGGTTGATCGCGGCCATCGCTGCGGTATTGGCGTTGGTATTCGCGGTGGTCGGCGCCAGCTTTGCCAGCGTCATCGTACGGCCGATTCGCGGCGTGGCCGACGGCCTGCAAGAGATCGCCGAAGGTGAAGGCGACCTGACCCGCCAGCTCAAGGTGCAAGGCAAGGACGAAACCGCCAGCCTGGCCGGCTGGTTCAACCAGTTCCTGAGCATGATCGCCCAGTTGGTGCAGCGAATCGGCAACGCCTCGTCGGACCTGCAGACCGCCGCCGCCGACACCAGCCAAGTCGCCAACAACATGAACCAGGCCGCCGGCCGCCAGCGTGAAGCCGTGGAACTGGTGAGCACGGCGTTCAACGAAATGGTCGCCACCGCCAACGAAGTCGCGCGCTCCTGCAGCGCCGCCGCCACCAGTGCCGACGAGGGCTACCGCGATGTGCACGACGGCCAGCACCATATCGGTGAAGCCACCGGCAGCGTGCTCAAGCTCAGCGAAGACCTGCAGAAGTCGACCCAGACCATGCAGTTGCTGGAGCAGGACAGCAAGAACATCAACACCATCCTCGACACCATCCGTTCGATTGCCGAGCAGACCAACCTGTTGGCGCTGAACGCGGCCATCGAGGCCGCCCGTGCCGGGGATCAAGGCCGAGGTTTCGCGGTGGTCGCCGACGAGGTCCGCGCCCTCGCCCGCCGCACCGCCGACTCCACTGGCGAGATCGACAGCCTGCTCGGCAACCTCGCCCGCCGCACCCAAGAAGTGACGCAACAGATGCAAGGTAGCCTGCTGGTGTCCCACACCAGCGTGGAACGTATCCAGCAGGCCCGCGACAGCTTCGACAAGATCCGCGGTTCGGTGGACTCGATCCGCGACCAGAACACCCAGATCGCCACCGCCGCCGAGGAACAGCACCAGGTGGCCGAAGAGATCAACCGACACATCGCGCAAATCCATGCCGACGCGCAGCTGGTCGAAGGCTTCGCCCACTCGGCGCAGACCGGGTCAGGTCGGTTGACGGATATTTCGGGTCAGCTCAAGGGCTTGGTGGGTCGGTTCAAGTTCTAACCCTTCCTCTGTAGGAGCCGGCTTGCCGGCTTCTACAGGTAATGGCTCAACCCACCTGAAGCTCCGTCGAACGCCCGGTGGCCTTGAAAAACACCAGCACGGCAATCCCCAGCGCGATCCAGCACGTGCCGCCGACCTTGGCATAGCTGTCGGAATTGACCAGCACGTAGCTGATGATCACAAAGCCGATCAGTGGCACCAGCCCGTGCACCAGCCGGCGACCGGCGCTGCGGTAGTGCCAGGCCACGGCCACATGGAGCAGCAAAAACGCGGTGAGCGCACCAAAGTTGCACATCGACGCCAGCAGGTTGATCTGCCCCACGAAGAACAGACCCAGCACCAGGCTCAAGCCCGCAACCAGCAATGTCGCGCGCTGCGGCACGCCGGTGACGGGGTGCACCTGGCTGAGAAACTGCGGCAATTGGCGGTCCCGAGCCATGGCGAATAACAGGCGCGAGGTGGCAGCCTGGGCCACCAAAGAGTTGGCGATGGCTGCGCCGATGGCCACGGCCAGGGCGATCACCACTTGCAACCAGGGCCCGGCCACCAGGCGGCCGATTTCATAGAAAGCGTTGTTCGACGCATCGGCATCCGGGTACTGCACCAGATTGGGCTGCAACAGCGCCGCCAGCCAGGTCTGCACCATGAACAACGCCGCCACCAGCGCCAATGCCCATAAGGTCGCACGTCCCACCGCGCGGCTGCCGCCACGGGTTTCTTCCGACAAGGTGGAGATCGCATCGAAGCCCAGGAACGACAGCACCGCCACCGACAACGCGCTGAAGATCAGCGGCAGAGAAAACTCGTTCGGGTTGTACAGCGGCTTCATGGTCCAGCTGGCGCCATTCACGCCGTTGCTGATCGCGATACTCGCCAGCACCACGAACACCACCAGCACCACCAGTTGCCCGTAGAGGAACAAGCGGTTGGCGCGGGCGGTGGTCTGGATACCGCGCAGGTTGACCAGGGTGTTGAGCACCACGAAAAACACGATCCACAGCGGCTGTGGCACGGCGGGGATCACGTTGGCCATGGCATTGGCGCCGATCACGTAGAGCAAGGTGGGCACCAGCAGGTAGTCAAGCAGGATCGCCCAGCCCGCCAGGAATCCCAACTGGCTGTTCAGCCCACGCCCGACGTAGGCATACACCGAACCCGCCACCGGGAACGCATGGGACATCTGCTGGTAACTGATGGCGGTGAACAGCATGGCGACAAAGCCGATCAGGTAGGTCAGCGGGACCATGCCGTGGCTGGCGTCAAACACCCCGCCAAAGATCGAGAACGGCGCCAGCGGCACCATGAACACCATGCCGTAGATCAGCAGGTCACCCAGGCTGAGCTGGCGCTTGAGTTGTTGGGTATATCCGAAACGCGCCAGCTGCGCGCTGTCACCGGGGGTGGAAGGATCGATCATGATGACGCTCCGCAAGGGTTGAACAGAAGCCTCACTCTAGGGCGGTACAGGCCGGCAGCTCTATCCTGAAAAATACTAGGTTTTGGCCTTGGCAGACTGTTTGCTTGAAAAACCGCGCAACCCCACGCCCGGAGGCGCCATGCACACCGACCTGATGCGATTCAGCGAGCAACTCGCCCACACCACGACGCTGGATGCGTGCCTGGCCGAGGTTCAGGCCGCCACTAACTCACTGGGTTTCAAGACGCTGATCTACGACTATGCTCCCGTGCCGGTCAGCCATGAAGGCGCGCTGATCACACCGTCGGTGTTCAAGACACTGAATGCCCCGACGGACATGCACGCCCTGTGGTGCGAGCGCGGCTATTACCAGATCGATCCGGTGCAGCAATGCGCGGCACGCCGCACCACGCCATTTGTCTGGTCATTTGGCACGGACACGCACTGGAACGGCGCCCTCACCGAGGCCCATCGTCCAGTGGCTCACTACATTCGCGACTACGGCCTGAGCACCGGCTTGACCGTGCCGCTGCACTTGCCCGATGGCGGCTTCGCCACGCTGACAGCGATTGTCGACGGCACGCCGGACGGCGCCGAGCAGCAAGCCCAGCACAACCTTGGCGAGATGCTGGTGCTGGCCCACGCCTTCCAGGCCAGGGCCAGCGAGTTACTGGCGCCGGCCGAGCGCTGCTGCACGCACATCCACCTCACCCGCCGCGAACGCGAGTGCCTGCAACATTCGGCCAAGGGGCTGACCGCCAAAGGCATTGCCGCCACCCTCAACCGCTCCCAGGCCACGGTCAACCTGCACCTGGTCGGCGCCGCGCGCAAACTGGGCGCGCGCAACCGTGTGGAAGCGGTCGTGCGCGGCCTGCATTACCGGCTGGTGGAAGTCTGAGAACCTAGCATTTTTGCCAGTGCCACTGACGGCACGCATTGGCTAGCCTGTACCTCATTGATCCCCAAGGAGGTACACAGCATGCAGGTTCGCGAAGGTTATGCCGATTTCCGTGGCCACCGGACATGGTTCCGAGTCACCGGCGATCTGGACTCGGGGCGCCTGCCCCTGATCGTCGCCCATGGCGGCCCCGGCTGCACCCACGACTACGTCGACAGTTTCAAGGATTTGGCCGCCACCGGCCGGGCGGTGGTGCACTACGACCAGATCGGCAATGGTCGCTCGACTCACCTGCCGGATGCCCCCAGCGAATACTGGGCGGTCGACCTGTTCCTCGCTGAACTGAACAACCTGATCGCCCACTTGGGCATCCGCGATTACGCCCTGCTCGGCCAATCCTGGGGCGGCATCCTCGGCGCCGAGCATGCGGTGCGCCAGCCGGGCGGCCTCAAGGCGCTGATCATCGCCAACTCGCCGGCGTCCATGGCGTTGTGGTCCGAGGCGGCGAATGAATTACGCCAGGCGTTGCCCGCCGAGGTGCAGGCCACGTTGCTGCAACATGAGAGAGCAGGCACTACCGACAGCGCCGAATACCGCGCAGCCTCGGACGTGTTCTACGCGCGCCATGTATGCCGCGTCCAACCGATGCCCGCCGAAGTCGCGCGCACCTTCGCCGCCATCGACGCCGACCCCACGGTGTATCACGCCATGAACGGCCCCACCGAATTCCATGTGATCGGCAGCATGCGTGACTGGACGATCATCGATCGCCTGTCGCGCATCCAAGTGCCGACGCTGTTGATTTCCGGCCGCTACGATGAGGCCACGCCCGCGACGGTGCAGCCGTTCGCCGACGGTATTGCGGATGTGCAATGGCAGATTTTCGAGCAATCCAGCCACATGCCCCACGTGGAAGAACGTGACGCGTGCATGGCGTGTGTGGAGCGGTTTCTGGAACAGCGACTGAGCTAGCGGCCGGGTCAAGCCGTGGGCCGTCGGTGCTTTCAACCGCGCCGGCGGCTGACCTGCCAACTCGCCAACTGATAAAGCCCGAGCAAACCGCCGGCCAGCAGCAGGGTCCATTGCACGCTCAGCGCCGCCGCCAACAGACCGGCGAGTAACCCGCCGATGGCTTCAAAGCCGAAACGCATGGCGATGTAGAACGCGATCACCCTGCCCCGCAAGGCTTCGGGCGCGGCGCTTTGCAGCGTCATGTTGCTGCTGACATTGCTCACCGTGATACCAAAGCCCAACCCCGCCAACGCAACCAGGGTAAACCACAGCGGCGGGTTGGCCGCCACCGCACACAACGACACCGCACACACCACCGCGCCCATGGCGATGATACGGCTCAACCGCGAGGTGCTGCCCGCGAACGCAAGAAAGATCGTGGCCACAAAAGCCCCCGCGCCCGCAGCACCCCAGAGCCAGCCCAGGGTCTGTGCATCGCCGCTGAACGTGTGCTTGGCCAGGATCGGCAGCAGCACCGTGTAGCAGGAGGCAAGCAGGTTCACCATCACCACACTGATCAGCAAGCGGCGGATGGACAATGTGCCCCACAGGTAGCGCAGGCCTTCGCGGAAGATCTCCCCGGTAGAGCCCTTGGCGCGCACTTGTGCGCGACTCTTCACCTGGCCCAGACCGATCAGCAACATGCCGAAGGCGATGGCGGTGAGCAGAAAGCAACCGGCCTCGCCGCTCCAGTTGATCAGCAAGCCGGCCAGCGGCGGGCCGATAAAGCGCGCGGCGTTGATCAGCATCGCATTCAGTACGAGGGCATTGGGCAGGTCGTTGGGGTCATCGACGAAACTGGCGATCAAGGCTTGGCGCAGCGGCGTTTCCAGGGCATTGAGCAACCCCAGCAGCAGCGCCATGGCGATGATGACTTCGCGGCCCATCCACTGCTGCCAGGTGAGCACGGCGAGCGCCACCGATTGCACCGCCAGTATCGCCTGCACCGCCATCAGCAGGCGGCGCTTGTCGTGGCGGTCGGACCAGGCGCCCGCCAGCGGCCCGACCAACAGCTGCGGCAACAGCGTCAGAAACGCAATCGCGCCCAACAGAACGGCCGAGCCGGTCAGGTGGTAGGCCAGCCACGACAACGCGACCTGTTGCACCCACTTGCCCAGGGTGGAGAGGCCCTGCCCAACAAAGTAGATCTGGAAATTACGATGGCGCAACGCGCAGATGGGCGCGGGCCATCGGGGGGTAGACGCAGGATTCAAATAAACTCGCAGCCCTTTTGTGTCAGGGATTTAAGGACCCAGGAACGGTCGTTTTCGCCCAGTGCAATCTGTTCCAGCTGCTTCTGTTCGGCGGCATGTTTGGCATAGGCGCGATCATACACCTCGCCGACCTGCTCGAACGGCACGCAGAGCAAACCGTCCTCATCCCCGATCACCAGGTCGCCCGGTTCGATCACCATGCCGGCCAGGGCAATCGGCACGTTTACCTCGCCAGGGCCATCCTTGTAAGGGCCGCGATGGGTAATACCGGCGGCGAACACCGGGAACTCCCCCGCGCCGATGCTGGCCGCGTCGCGAATCGCGCCATTGATCACAATACCCGCCACGCCCTTCTTGATCGCGTAGGCCACCATCATCTCGCCAATCAGCGCGTTGCTCAGGTCACCGCCGGCATCCACCACGATCACGTCGCCAGGCTCGGCGATGTCCAGCGCGTGATGCAGCATCAGGTTGTCCCCCGGCCGTGCCTTCACGGTGAGCGCCGGCCCGACCAATACGCCCGTACGGTGCATCGGTTGCAGGCTGGCACCGCCGGCGGTCATGCGGTGCATGGAGTCGCTGATGTTGGCGACGGGCACGGTGCGGTAACGCTCGACCCACTCGGCGGCGACCTTGCGTTGCTGCTTGAGCACTCTGAATCCGATGGACATGGGGTGTTCCTCTGATGATTTTTGTTTGTTTTGAAACGTCGTTTCGAAATTAACATCATAAATTCAAATCATCAAGACTCAAACCCGAGCCGCCCGCCAAATGACGAGCGGCAAAGCCCCGTATAAACTTTCTAAACACTTGATACAGCAAGGCCAAACCACGAATTCAGCTCGATTTTAAGCGATCACTGAAAATTATTTATTGCAACGCCGTTTCATTATGCTAATTTCCAGCCACTACCGCACACCGACAAAAACACCAAGGTGCACAGAAATGACCCGAACCCTCCTGCTGACCGGCCCGGAATTGACCGCCGACGCCATGGCCCATGCCGCCTCCCACGGCGTGCGCATCATCCCCACCACGCCCTACGCACCGGCCGATGAACTCATCGCGATCATTGCCCGCGAACAACCGGACGCGATCATCGTGCGCCAGGGCCAATTGACCCGCGAGATGATCAACGCCTCCGCCGCACTGAAAATCATCGCCAAGCACGGCGTGGGCTACGACACCATCGACATCGCCGCCGCCGCCGAGCGCCAGATCCCGGTGACCATCGCCCTGGGCGCCAACGCGCAATCGGTGGCCGAACACGCCTTGGCATTGATGTTCAGCGTGGCGCGCCAGACCGCCCTGCTCGACGCGCGGATGCGTGACGGGCATTGGGACAAGGCAACTTCGGTGGGCATCGAACTGTCCGGCAAGACCCTGGGTCTGGTGGGCCTGGGCGCCATCGGACGGATCCTGATGGAACTGGTGGCGCCACTGCACATGACCATCAAAGTGTTTGATCCGTACCTGGCGGACCTGCCGAACGTGGAACGCGTCGACACCATTGATGACCTGCTGGCGAGCTGCGATATCATCAGCCTGCATTGCCCGCTGACCGAGCAAAACCGCAACCTGTTTGGCGCCGCGCAGTTCAAGCGCATGCGCCCAGGCAGCATTCTGATCAACACGGCACGCGGGGAGCTGATCGATACCGAAGCCTTGGTCCACGCCCTGAGCACCGGGCAGATTGCCGGCGCCGGGCTCGACACCTTCAACCCCGAGCCGCCACCCGCCGACTCGGCGCTGTGGGGCCTGCCGACCCTGGTGGCCACTCCCCATGTGGGCGCCAATACCGCCGAAGCACGGGACCGCGTGGGCCTGCTGGCCTTGCAACACATCATCGATTTCTGGGACGGCGTCGCGCCGCCGCCGCGTGCGGTGGTCAACCGCCATCTCTACGCACACTGACATCTCCCGCCGATTACGCGCGGGCTCATCACGCTTCTCCAAAAAAAACAACACGGGAGAGAGTCATGCCTATCAGTTCTACCGACATCAGCGCCCTTGAGCGTTCAACCATGCGCAAGGTGGCGTGGCGACTGCTGCCATTCCTGATCCTCTGCTACCTGCTGGCGATCATCGACCGTGGCAACATCGGCATGGCCTCGCTGCAAATGAACCAGGACCTGGGGCTGACCCCGGCAATCTTCGGCTTTGCCAGCAGCCTGTTCTTTGTCTCGTACTTCCTGGTGGAAGTGCCGAGCAACCTGGCCCTGCAGCGCTTCGGCGCACGGGTGTGGATTGCGCGGATCATGATCACCTGGGGCCTGATTTCCGCCGGCACCGCGTTTGTCACCGGCGCCAACTCGCTGTATGTGATGCGCTTCCTGTTGGGTGCGGCCGAGGCCGGCTTCTTTCCGGGCGTGCTGTTGTACCTCACCTACTGGCTGCCAGCGGCGTACCGTGGGCGCATGGTCGCTATTTTCATGGTGGCGATTCCCGGCGCCAACTTCATCGGCTCGCCGCTGTCCGGCTTGTTGTTGAGCCTGGACGGCTGGTTCGGCATGCGCGGTTGGCACTGGCTGTTCATCATCGAAGGCATTCCGGCGGTACTGTTGGGCATTGCCTGCCTGTTTGTGCTGACCGATCGCCCGGAGCAAGCCAAATGGCTGAGCCACGAGCAACGCCATTGGCTCACCAGTCGACTCGACGAAGAACGCAGCCGCAAGACCGCTATCGGGCATATCTCATTGTGGAAACTGCTGCGCCACAAACACATCTGGGTGCTGGCACTGATCTACTCCGGCGCCTCGGCGGCCGGCAGCACCATGAGCGTGTGGGCGCCGCAACTGCTCAAGACCTTTGGCCTGAACAACTTGGAAATCGGCCTGGTCAATGCCATTCCCTATGGGCTGGCATCGATCCTGATGATCCTGTGGGGCCGTAGCTCGGATAAAACCGGCGAACGCCGCTGGCACACCGCGACCACCTTGTTGCTGATCACGGGCGGCCTGCTCTTGGCACTGGTCACCTCATCCCTGGTGGCGACGGTGATCATGCTGTCGATGGTGCTGATCGGTGCTTACTCCATGAAAGGACCGTTCTGGGCATTGGTCTCCACCTGGCTCTCCTCCTCCACCGCTGCTGCTGGCTTGGCGGCGGTGGGCGCGATGGCCAACCTGATTGGCGGCGGGATCATGGTTAACGTGTACGGCACGATTCATCATGCTACGGGCAGTTACGCGATTGCGCTGCTGCCATTGGCGGCGCTGTGTGCGGCAGGTGCGGTGATGGTGTTGTTGATGGGGCGCAAGCAGATGAAGGAAACCGTGGAGTTCAATAAAGCAGCCAGCGCCAACTGAAATCCTAATGCCACAGGTACAGTGCTCAGCCTTAACTGATGGGCACTGGGGCTTGCCCACTCCCACCTTTAGTTCCGGTGGACAGTCAAGATTGCCCCCATCCGCCAATACCAGTATTTTGCAGTTTCCCCCCAACAAGGAGCACCCCATGGTAAAAACCCGCCCACGCCCCGCAGTCACCGGGGTGGCCTCGGCTGATCGGGTGCTCACCGTGCTCACTGCCTTCCGCATGGGGGATACCGCCCTGGAACTGGCCGAACTCGCCGCCCGCACCGGGCTGATCAAAAGCACCATCATGCGCTTGATGGTCTCGCTGGAGGATCACGGCCTGATCACCCGCCTGGCCGACGGTCGCTATCAGTTGGCCACCGAGATCATGCGCTTGAACACCGTGTATCAGGACGGCCTCGACCTTGAACGCCACATCACCCCACTGCTGCACCGCCTGACCCAGGAAACCGGCGAAACTGCGTCCTTCTATGTACGCCACGGCGCTTATCGGATGTGCCTGTACCGTGTGAACTCCCCCCATCACCTGCGCCTGCACCTGCAACCCGGTGACACCCGCCCCATGGACGGTGCCGCCGGGGCCGAGGCGTTGCGCACGCCCTATTCGCTGGCCGCGAAGATGATCAAGCCGATTTTCTCCCACGGCGCCACCGACCCCCACGCCTCGTCCATGGCCCTGCCCATCTTCGGCCCAGGGGAAAACCTGATCGGCGCGCTGGTACTCTCCGGCCCCGCCAGCCGCCTGACCGCCGAACAAGCGCAGACGCTGCACCCGCTGTTCCAGCAAGCCGCCGTCGAACTGACCCGTAGCCTGGGTGGCGACGCACTGGCCGACACCGACGCCCCGCAGAAAAAGCTGCGCGGCAAAAAAGCCGACTAAACTCATCACTGATGCGCAGAACAGCAGGGTGCCAGACGGATCGCACCCTGAGCGACATTCCACCACATGCCATCTTCGCAGCACCTGTAATAGTCTATTGCAGGACTCTAATGTACTAACCAGTTACTTATCTTGCTAAAATCGCGTCTTTGCCCTCTCACATTCGAGTCCTGTCGACATGAAACGAGCATCGCGCGCCGCTGGCGCCTCTAGATTCTTACTGCTGGGCCTGGGCGTGATCATCGCCCTGCTCGGCCTCGCGCTGGCCATTGGCGGCGTCAAACTGGTCAGCCTGGGAGGCTCCTGGTACTTCCTGATCGGCGGCGCAGTCATGACGATTGCCGGGTTGCTGATCGCCGGCCGCAAGCCGGCCGGTGCCTGGTTGTTCGCCGCCTTTTTGATCGGCACGGCCATCTGGGCCGTTGCGGACGTGGGCCTGGTGTTCTGGCCGTTGTTCTCCCGCGTGTTCATGTTCGCAGCCATCGGCATGGTGGTGGCGCTGGTGTACCCGTTGCTCGTCAACCGGCCTGCACGTGGCGCCTATGCGGTGGCTGGCGTACTGGCGTTGGGCGTGGCAGTCGCGGCGGGCAACATGTTCGTCGCCCACCCAAGCGTGGCACCGACCGGCACCGGCCCAGGCATCACCCCGGTGGCTGCGGCCGATGCGCAGAAAGACTGGGCGCATTACGGCAACACCGAAGGCGGCAGCCGCTTCGCTGCGCTGGACCAGATCAACCGTGACACGGTCAATAAGCTCAAAGTGGCCTGGACCTACCACACCGGCGACGTGGCGATCAGCGACGGCAACGGTGCCGAAGACCAGCTGACGCCCCTGCAGATCGGCAACAAGGTGTTCATCTGCACACCCCACAACAACCTGATCGCCCTGGACGCCGACACCGGCAAAGAGCTGTGGAAGAACGAGGTCAACGCCAAATCGGCGGTGTGGCAGCGTTGCCGTGGCATGGCGTATTTCGACGCCACCGCGCCGATTGCCCAGCCGACCCAGCCGAATAGCTCACAGATCATTGCCGCCAGTGTTCCGGCCGGTGCGCAATGCCAGCGTCGCCTGCTGACCAACACCATCGACGCGCGACTGATTGCCGTGGATGCCGACACCGGCAAATTCTGCGAAGACTTCGGCACCCACGGCCAGGTGGATTTGAAAGCCGGCCTGGGTAACGTGCCGGACAGCTACTACCAACTGTCTTCCGCCCCCTTGATCGCTGGCACCACTGTGGTAGTGGGCGGCCGCGTAGCTGACAACGTGCAGACCGACATGCCCGGCGGCGTGATCCGTGGCTTCGACGTGATCAGCGGCCAGATGCGCTGGGCCTTCGACCCCGGCAACCCGGAAGACAAAAAAGCCCCGGCTGACGGCAGCACTTACGTGCGCAGCACGCCGAACAGCTGGGCGCCGATGTCCTACGACCCGCTGATGAACACGGTCTTCCTGCCGATGGGCAGTTCGTCCACCGACATCTACGGCGTGGAACGCACCCAGCTCAACCACAAATACGGCGCTTCGGTGCTGGCGCTGGATGCCTCCACCGGCGCGGAAAAGTGGGTGTACCAGACCGTCCACAATGACCTGTGGGACTTCGACCTGCCGATGCAGCCAAGCCTGATCGACTTCACGCCACCGGGCGGCGACAAAGCCGTGCCTGCGGTCGTGATCGGCACCAAGGCCGGACAGATCTACGTGCTCGACCGCGCCACCGGCAAACCGCTGACCGACGTTAAAGAAGTTCCGGTCAAGGCCGCCAACATCCCCAACGAACCCTACTCCCCGACCCAGCCGAAATCAGTGGGCATGCCGCAGATCGGCGCGCAAACCCTGACCGAATCGGACATGTGGGGCGCCACTCCCTACGATCAGTTGCTGTGCCGTATCGACTTCAAGGGCATGCGCTACGACGGCCTGTACACCGCGCCGGGCACCGATAAATCCCTGAGTTTCCCAGGCTCCCTGGGTGGCATGAACTGGGGCAGCATTTCCACCGATCCAGTACACGGTTTTATCTTCGTCAATGACATGCGCCTGGGCCTGTGGATCCAGATGGTGCCGTCGCAGAACAAGGCCCAGGCCGCGTCCGGTGGCGAAGCGCTGAACACCGGCATGGGCGCCGTGCCGCTCAAGGGTACGCCGTATGCCGTGAACAAGAACCGCTTCCTGTCGGTGGCCGGTATTCCGTGCCAGGCGCCGCCGTTCGGCACCCTGACCGCCATCGACATGAAGACGCAAAAGGTCGCCTGGCAAGTGCCGGTCGGCACCGTGGAAGACACCGGTCCGCTGGGCATTCGCATGCACCTGCCGATCAAGATCGGCCTGCCAACTCTCGGCGGCACCCTTTCGACCCAGGGCGGCCTGATCTTTATCGCCGGCACCCAGGATTTCTACCTGCGCGCCTTCAACAGCGGCAACGGTGATGAAGTCTGGAAAGCCCGCCTGCCCGTGGGCAGCCAAGGTGGCCCGATGACTTACGTGTCGCCGAAAACCGGTAAGCAATACATCGTGATCACCGCCGGTGGCGCACGCCAGTCCACCGACCGTGGCGACTACGTGATCGCCTACGCCCTGCCATAACCCCCTGTTCGCGCGGCGCCTCCCCGGCGCCGCGCCTTCTGCCTGGAAAAACCCGCATGACCCCCACTTCTCATATTCCCCTTGGGCGCCTGTTGCTGGGCCTCGCCCTGGGTGCCGCCCTGCCCGTGCAAGCCGATGACACCACCCTGACCGGCGACTGGGGCGGCCTGCGCCGCGAACTCGACGCGCAAGGCATCCGCTTCACCGGCGACTACAGCGGTGAAACCGCCTACAACGCCCACGGTGGCCAGCACCGCTCGGCGCGCTACTCGCAGAACCTCAAGCTGGGCGTGCAGTTCGACCTGGGCAAAATCTACGGTTTCAATAATGGCGACCGCATCCAAGTCACTATTAACGACCGTCGCGGCAACAGCGCTTCCGAGGATTTGGTGGGCAACCGCCTGCCGATCCAGGAAAACTACGGTGGCCTCTACACGCGCCTGACCGAGTTGAGCTACGAGCGCACGCTGTTCACGCCGACTCTCAACGTCAAGCTCGGCTACATGGCCATGGGCAATGACCTCGGCGGCCTGGACAGCGGCATCCTGTGCAACTTCATGAACGCCGGTTTCTGCGGGCACCCGCTGAACATGTCCGGCGGCAGCGGCTGGACCAACTACCCGAATGCGCGCTTGGGTGCGCGGGTGAAATACGACTTTGCGCCCAACTGGCAACTGCGCGTCGCCGCGTTCAACGTGGACCCAGAGAGCAACGGCAATTCCAGCCGCGCCTGGAAACTGGGCCCCAAACACACCACCGGCACCGTGGTGCCGATCGAGCTGGTGTACAAACACGCGGGCAACCTGCCGGGTGAATACAAGCTGGGCTATTACTACGACAGCTCCGACGTGAAACGCATCGGCAGCAGCAAGGAAGTCAGCGGTCGCGGCGGCCACTACCTGCTGATCGACCAGGCCGTTTGGGCTTCCGACTCCTCCGCCGGCCGCGTGCTGCACGCCTTCGGTCAATACTCTGCCGCCAGTGAAGCGGCTTCGCCGTTCAGCAAGTGGTATGGCGCGGGCGTGGTGCTGTACAAGCCGTTCGAAGGCCGGCCGCGTGACACCCTGGCCCTGGGTTACGGTCGCGCCGTGCCCAACCCGCGCAGCCGCGAGGTGCAGGAGCTGGCAGCCTTCAACGCCGGCAACGAATACCCCAACCTGAGCAATGCCGAACAGCTGATCGAACTCAGCTACGGCTACCAGGCCACGCCCTGGCTGACCCTGCGCCCGGATGTGCAATACATCATCGAGCCGGGTGCGTTTTCCGGTGACAACATCGACAACGCCTTGGTGCTGGGCCTGCAGGTCAAGGCGGTGTTCTGAAACGGCTCAGTCGTCTGACGGCAACGCCCTGTTCGCCTGTTCGAGCGCAGTGATGCGCTCGACTTTCTTGCCGGAGCGCTCCGCTTCGAACTCCGATTCCAGAAACACTTTGACGATACTCTTGGCCAGCTCGGGCCCGATCACCCGCGCACCAATGGACAGGATCTGCGCATCGTTGCTCTTGCGCGCACGCTCGGCCGAATACGTGTCGTGAGCCTGTGCAGCCCGCACGCCTTTGATCTTATTGGCAGAGATCGCCATGCCAATACCAGTGCCGCAAATCAACACGCCCAGGCGCTGCTCACCCGCCCCCACCGCCATGGCCACCGCCGCCGCGATATCGGGGTACAGCACCGGGCTGGACGAATGACAGCCAAAATCCTCGACCCCATAGCCCAGGCCTTCGATAAAGCGCTTGAGCAATTCCTTGAGCTCGAAGCCCGCCTCGTCGCATCCGATGGCCACCGAAAACGTCGTTTGTGCACCCATTACTGTTTCTCCATCAGACCGATCATATGATCACTCACTGAAATTATGCACAATCATTAGCGGGCGATGAGCAGGTCGCTGTCAAGGCTTATTTAAAGACCCAAACACTAAATAACACCAAAACCTCGGCGAGAGCCGTGGGCAAAGCATTGACAAAACCGCCTCAAGCAGTTTAAACATATGATCACTATCCGATCATATGATCAGGCTGTTGGTTAAGCCTACCTAATAAGAAAATCAGCAAGAGGACACACCGATGGCCACGCCATTACTGCTCCAGGCTGAACAAGTTTCCAAAGCCTATGCCGGGGTCCCTGCCCTGCGCGACGGGCGTCTCTCCCTGCGGGCCGGCAGCGTGCACGCACTGTGCGGCGGCAATGGCGCCGGCAAATCGACCTTCCTCAGCATCCTCATGGGCATCACCCAACGTGACGCCGGCACCATCCTGCTCAACGGCCAACCGGTGCAGTTCGACCGCCCCAGTGCGGCACTCGCCGCGGGCGTGGCGATGATCACCCAGGAACTGGAACCCATCCCCTACATGACCGTGGCCGAGAACATCTGGCTCGGTCGCGAGCCGCGCCGCGCTGGCTGCATCGTCGACAGCAAGGAACTGAATCGGCGGACTCGCGAATTGCTGCAAAGCCTGGAATTCGACGTCGACGCCACCAGCCCCATGCATCGCCTGAGCGTGGCGCAGATTCAGCTGGTGGAGATCGCCAAGGCCTTCAGCCATGACTGCCAGGTGATGATCATGGACGAGCCCACTTCGGCCATCGGCGAGCGCGAAGCCGAAACCCTGTTCAAGGCGATCCGCCGCCTGAAGGCGCGGGGTGCCGGCATCATCTACGTGTCCCACCGCCTCAGCGAATTGGCGCAGATCGCCGACGACTACAGCATCTTTCGCGACGGCGCCTTTGTGGAGAGCGGGCGCATGGCGGATATTGACCGCGCCCACCTGGTGCGCGGCATCGTCGGCCAGGAGTTGCAACGCATCGACCACAAGGTCGGCCGCGAATGCGCCGCCACCACCTGCCTGGACGTCAGTGGCCTGAGCCGCGACGGCGAGTTCCAGGACATCAGCCTGCAACTGCGCCAGGGTGAAATCCTCGGCATCTATGGCCTGATGGGCTCGGGGCGCAGCGAATTCCTCAACTGCCTGTACGGCCTGACCCTGCCGGACGCTGGCAGCGCCACCCTGCAAGGCCAGCCGTTGCCGACCGGCACGCCAGCGGCGACGATTCGCGCCGGCATGTCCCTGGTCACCGAAGACCGCAAAGACAGCGGCCTGGTGCTCAGTGGCAGCATCCTCGCCAACATTGCGTTGTCGGCCTACAAGCAGCTGTCGAGTTGGTCGGTGATCAATGCGCGCAAGGAGAACGCGCTGGCCCAGAGCATGGTCAAGCGCTTGCAGATCAAGGTTTCGTCCCTGGACTTGCCAGTGGAGTCCATGAGCGGCGGCAACCAACAGAAAGTGGTGCTCGCCAAATGCCTGTCGACGCAGCCGATCTGCCTGCTCTGCGACGAGCCCACGCGCGGCATCGACGAAGGCGCCAAGCAGGAGATCTATCACCTGCTGGACGAATTCGTGCGCGCCGGTGGCGCGGCCATCGTGGTTTCGTCCGAAGCCCCGGAACTGCTGCACCTGAGTGATCGCATCGCCGTGTTCAAGGGCGGCCGGCTGGTGACCGTCAGCACCGACACCGCCCTTTCCCAGGAAGCCTTGTTGAGTCTTGCCTCATGAATAGCAAAGTCCTCGCCGCCCCCGTTACCGCCGCGCCACGCAATCGCCTGCGCCTGTCACTCGACCGTTTTGGCCTGCCGCTGGTGTTTATCCTGCTGTGCCTGGTAATGGCGTTTTCCAGCGAATACTTCATGACCTGGCGCAATTGGATGGACATCCTGCGCCAGACTTCCATCAACGGCATTCTCGCCGTAGGCATGACCTACGTGATCCTGACCAAGGGCATCGATCTGTCGGTGGGGTCGATCCTGGCGTTTGCCGGTTTGTGCAGCGCCTTGGTCGCGACCCAGGGCTACGGCCTGCTGGCGGCGGTGAGTGCCGGGATGTTTGCCGGAGCCATGCTGGGTGTGGTCAACGGGTTCATGGTCGCCAATTTGAGCATTCCTCCGTTTGTCGCCACCCTCGGCATGCTCAGCGTGGCGCGGGGCATGACCTTTATCCTCAACGACGGCAGCCCGGTCACCGACCTGCCGGACAGTTTCCTGGCCCTGGGCATCGGCAAGCTCGGCCCCATCGGCGTGCCGATCATTATCTTTGCAGTGGTCGCGCTGATCTTCTGGATGGTGCTGCGCTACACCACTTACGGACGCTATGTGTACGCCGTGGGCGGCAATGAAAAGAGCGCGCGCACTTCCGGCATTGGCGTACGCAAGGTGACGTTTTCGGTGTATGTGATTTCGGGCCTGCTGGCGGGACTCGCGGGCGTGGTGCTGGCGGCGCGGACCACCTCGGCCCTGCCCCAGGCCGGCGTGTCGTATGAGCTGGACGCGATTGCCGCCGTGGTGATCGGCGGCACCAGCCTGTCCGGCGGCACCGGCAGCATCGTCGGCACCTTGTTTGGCGCGCTGCTGATCGGAGTGATCAACAACGGCTTGAACCTGCTCGGGGTGTCGTCGTATTACCAACAAGTGGCCAAGGGGTTGATCATCGTGCTTGCGGTGCTGATCGACGTCTGGCGCAAGAAAAAACGCTAAGTGGAGTGTGTGCAATGTCCAATTTCTGGAACCAGGCGTTCGACCTCACCGGCCGTTGCGCCGTGATCACCGGGGGCGCCGCCGGGATCGGCCTGGCCTGCGCGAGTTTGTTGGTGGAGCGCGGTGCCAGGGTGGCCTTGCTGGATCGTGACCCCGCGGTGGTCGAAGTGGCCGCCAGCCTCGGCACGGGGCATTTGGGCCTGGTGGCTGATTTGCGCCAGCTCGATTCGGTACAGGCTGCGATTGATGAGGCCCACGCCGGACTCGGGCGCATTGATTACCTGGTCAACAGCGCGGGGGTCGCGCTGTTGGACAAGGCCCTGGACGTCAGCGAAAACGCCTGGGACACCACCCTGGACATCAACCTCAAAGCCAGCTTCTTCGTGGCCCAGGCCTGTGCCCGGCATATGATCGAACAAGGCGGCGGGCGCATCGTCAACCTGGCCTCCCAAGCGGCGGTGATTGGCCTTGATCGCCATGTGGCCTACTGCGCCAGCAAGGCGGCAGTGGTCGGCATGACCAAAGTGCTGGCCATGGAATGGGCGCCCCACGGCATCAACGTCAACGCCGTGTCGCCAACCATCGTCGAGACCGCCCTGGGCAAGAAGGCGTGGGCCGGCGAACTGGGTGAGAAGGCCAAATTGCAGATCCCGGTGGGGCGCTTCGCCCAGCCGGAAGAGATCGCCGGGCTGGTGCTTTACCTGGTCAGCGATGCGGCCAAGATGATCACCGGCGAAAACGTGGTGATCGACGGCGGCTACAGCATTCAGTAATCCGATTCCAGACAGATAAGAACAAGGAAACACCCTATGAATCGAGTCATCAACGATCCGGACCTGGTGGTCGAGGACATGCTCGCCGGCATCCTCCTGGCGCACCCGGAACTGGTGCAGTACGAGAGCAACCCACGGGTCATCGGTAAGCGTAAGACTTCACCGGCCGGCCAGGTGGGCATTGTCACGGGTGGCGGTTCGGGGCATGAGCCGGCGTTTCTGGGTTATGTGGGGCCAGGGCTGGTGGATGCGGTGGCCGTCGGCGAGATTTTCTCCTCGCCCACCGCCAAGAGTTTCTTCGATGCGTTCCGCGCCGCCGACCAGGGCGCGGGCGTGGCGTGCCTGTACGGCAATTATGCCGGTGACAACATGAACGTAAAGCTGGCGATGAAAATGGCCGCCAGCAAAGACATGAACATTCGCACCGTGGTCGCCAATGACGACGTAGCCTCTGCCCCACCCGCCGACATCGCCAAGCGTCGCGGCGTGGCCGGTGAGATTTTCATGTGGAAAATCGGCGGTGCCGCCGCCGCCCAGGGCTACGACCTTGACGGCGTGATCCGTGTGGCGCAGAAGGCCGTGGACCATTGCCGCTCCATCGGCGTGGGCCTCACGCCCTGCACCATCCCGGCGGTGGGCAAGCCGAACTTCCAGATTGCCGATGGCGTGATGGAACTGGGCATCGGTCATCACGGCGAGCCGGGCATTGAAGTGGTGCCGGTGGAATCCGCTGCGGCCATGGCCGAACGCATGCTCGCGCCGATCCTGGCTGACCGCGACTTCACCCAAGATGAGAGCGTGGTGGTGCTGGTCTCCGGCCTGGGCGCCACGCCGGTGATGGAACTGTATATTTTCTACGCCGAGGTCGAGCGCCAACTGCGCGCCAAGGGCCTGCGTATTCACCGCTGCTATGTGGGCAACTATTTCACGTCGCTGGAAATGATGGGCGTGACCCTGACCCTGCTCGGCCTCGACGCCGAACTGAGCAGCCTGATCGACCAACCCTGCCGCTCCATCGGCATGACCCAGTCGGAGTAGCGCATGAGCGAGCATTTCCCCAGCAACACCGGTAGCGCCATCGTCACCAACCTGGTGTCGATCATCGTCGCCAACCGCGAATACCTCAGCGAAGTGGACGGCGCCATCGGCGACGGGGACCACGGCATCAACATGGCCAAGGGGTTCTCACGCTGCGGCAAGACCCTCGAAGGCCGCGAGCTGTCTTTGGCCGAGGCACTGGACGAACTGACCCTGGCGCTGATGGAAGGCATCGGCGGCTCCATGGGCCCGCTCTACGGCAGCCTGTTCATCGGCATGGCCGACGAAGTGCGCGGCCGCGACAGCATTGACGCGGCGACCTTCGCCAAGCTGCTGCGCGGTGGTCTCACGTCCTTGCAGGACATCAGCGATGCCGGTGTGGGCGACAAATGCCTGATGGATACGCTGATCCCGGCGGTGGAAGCCTTTGAACAGGCCCAGGCCAGCGACGCGTCGTTCAGCGAGGCCTTGCGCCAGATGAAAAGCGCGGCCTCCCAGGGCCGCGATTCCACCCGCGACCTGGTGGCAAAAATCGGCCGCGCCAGCCGCCTCGGGGAACGCTCCCTCGGCGTACTGGACGCCGGCGCGGTGTCGTGCTGCCTGATCCTCACCGACCTCGCCGAATCGGTGGAGGCGCGGTTGGTTGCTTAGTTGTTTGTGGTGAGCAGCCAGTCAGTCAAGAAGTCGCAAGAACGCAAAGTACTCTGTGGCGAGGGAGCTTGCTCCCGTTGGGCCGCGAAGCGGCCCCAGCTCTTTGTTTTAAAAGACTAGGACTGCTGCGCAGTCCAACGGGAGCAAGCTCCCTCGCCACAGGTACAGCGCTCGCTCTTACCTGACGGCCTGTAGCGACTGAGCCTAACGACGCGTCGCATCATCCAGGGCAAGGATCGTGTACGCATTCGACACGGTCGTCGCCAGGGTGTTGATCACCCCGGAGCGCAACGCGCCGAGGGTGGCCGCTGCCTTGGTGTTCTCGCTGGCAATCGCCACCACATCGGGAATGCGCACCAACTCCTGCACCGTCAAGCCGATCACCCTGCCCTGCATGGCGTTGACCGCCGGCTGGCCGTGGATGTCGATGAAGTCATAGCCCATCATGTCGCCCACCGTACCGGACACACGGGCCTGGGCGATTTCCTGGGGTGAAAACCAGCCCATGCGCACCATGTTGCTGTTCTCGCTCATGTCGCCGATGCCGATCAAGGCAATATCGGCGCGGCGCGCGCGGTCGAGGGTGGAGCGCACGGTGTCGTTGTTGATCAACACGCTGCGCAGTTCCGGATTGGCCACCAGGGCCGGGGCGTACAGGGTTTCGCTCTCGGCGCCAAAACGCAGGGCCAGGCGTCGGCAGATATGGTCGGGGTTCATGTATTCGCCAGCCTTGAGCGAGCCGCCAATCGCACACACAAACGTGCAGTTGCGCGTCACCGGCAGGAACACATTCTCGGCCACCGCGCCGACGTTGCGGCCCATGCCGACGGCGATGATCATGCCGTCACTGAGGGTCTTGTTCAGGTAGTTGGCGACCAGGCTGGCCACGGCCGAGCGCTGGGTGTCAGGGTCGCCATGGTCCACCGCGATCAACGCGCGGTCCAGCTGGAAACGCTCGACCAGCGCCTGCTCCAGCTCCGTGTTCAACGCCGGATGCTGCAACACCCGCACCTCTACCACCCCTTCATCCCGGGCGCGCTTGAGCAGCCGGCTGACCTTGACCCGCGACAGGTCGAAGCGCTTGGCGATGGCTTCCTGGGTGATGTTGTCGAGGTAATAAAGCATGGCCACTTCGGTCATCAGGTCGATGTCGCTGGCGGCACGCTGGGCACTGTCGGTCATGGGAGCTTCCATTTACGCCACAAAAAACCATTCTCCCTAGTCTGTGCGGTGCAAGTCCAGCGGCGAATGGGCCAAGCCTGCAAAGTTTCTAATGGTTCTGCTGGTATTCCCGTGGCGTGCAGCCGAACTCGCGACGGAACACCGTGTGCAGGTACTGCGCGGACTTGAAGCCGCATTGCTGGGCGATATCGGCAATCGCCAGGTGATCGTCCTCCAGCCCCTTGGCGGCACTGGCGAGTTTGAAGCGCAGGATCTCGTCATGCACGCTGCACCCGCGCACCTTGCGAAAATGCGCCTCCAGGGACGAACGGGACACGCCAACATAGGCCGCCACCTGGGCAGTCTTGATGCCCTGGCAAGCGTATTGACGGATAAACAGCAGCGCCTGCATCACATAAGGATGACCCAAAGGTTGATGCAAGCTGGACGCCTGCACGTTGATTGCATCCGGCGGCACCAGCACCTGCGTGCCCGCGCAGGGCTTGCCGTGCAACATCTGATGCAACAGCGCAGCGGCGGTGCGGCCCATGGTTTCGGTGCCCTGGATCACCGAACTCAACGGCACCCGTGTGAGGGTACGGGTCAGCGGGTCGTTGTCGATGCCGATCAGCGCCACTTCTTCCGGCACAGCAATGCCGGCGGTCAGGCAGGCCTGCAGCAACTGCCGCGCGCGGGCGTCGGTGACGGCGATAATGCCGATGGGTTTGGGCAGGCTTTGCAGCCAGGCAATCTGCTGCTCGACGGCGCTGTCCCACAGCGGCGCGCTGGTGCCGAGGCCGCGATAGATCTGCACGGGCAAGCCATCCCTTCGCAGTAAGCGCTTGAAGGCTTTTTCGCGCTCCTGGGCCCAGCGATTGGCCTGGGCTTCGGGCAGGCTGAAACAGGCAAACTGCGTCAGGCCGGCTTCGATCAAATGCTCATAGGCCAACTTGATCAAGGCGTAGTTGTCCGTGGCCACGTAGGGAATGCCCTTGGGATAGGCCCGCACATCCTCATAGGACCCGCCCACCGCCACCACCGGCACCTTGCTCCCGGCCAGCGCCTCGCCAATCAGCGGGTCGTCGAAGTCGGCAATGATGCCGTCGCCCTGCCAGCGCTCAATGCCCTTGAGGCGGCACAGGAAATCTTCTTCGAGGAACAAGTCCCAGGACGCGCGGGTGCTGCTCAGGTAATTGCCGATGCCAGCGATGATGCCGCGGTCGTAGATTTTGCTGCCGTTGAACAGCAAGGCGATACGGTGCACGGGCGGTAGGGTTTTCATTGTTTTTATCCTGGGGCCGGTCGAAACAGACTAGCCCCTGCTACGCAAAATCGCACTCTCCCTTGATGATTTTCATAATCGGCAGGCCCAACGCCGTTGCTAGTATCGAGCCACCGCCAAGAACAATAAGGAAAACGCCATGCCGTACTTCCCCGGTGTCGAGAAGGTTCGCTTCGAAGGCCCCCATAGCGATGCCCCCCTCGCCTTTCGCCACTACGACGCCAACAAGCTCATCCTCGGCAAACCCATGCGCGAGCACCTGCGCATGGCGGCCTGTTATTGGCACACCTTCGTTTGGCCAGGGGCGGATATGTTTGGGGTCGGCACTTTCAAGCGGCCCTGGCAGCGCAGTGGCGACCCGATGGAATTGGCCATCGGCAAGGCGGACGCCGCCTTCGAGTTTTTCTCCAAGCTGGGCATTGACTACTACAGCTTTCACGACACGGATGTCGCCCCCGAAGGTAGCTCGCTCAAGGAGTACCGCCACCACTTCGCGCAGATGGTCGATCATCTGGAGCGGCATCAGGAACAGACCGGGATCAAGCTGCTGTGGGGCACCGCCAACTGCTTCAGCAACCCGCGCTTTGCCGCCGGCGCGGCCAGCAACCCGGACCCGGAAGTGTTTGCCTACGCCGCCGCCCAGGTGTTCAGCGCGATGAACGCCACCCTGCGGCTCAAGGGTTCCAACTATGTGCTGTGGGGTGGCCGCGAGGGCTATGAAACCCTGCTCAACACCGACCTCAAGCGCGAGCGCGAACAGCTCGGGCGTTTCATGCGCATGGTGGTGGAGCACAAGCACAAGATCGGCTTCAAGGGCGACCTGCTGATCGAGCCCAAGCCCCAGGAGCCGACCAAGCACCAATACGATTACGACAGCGCCACGGTGTTCGGCTTCCTGCATGAGTACGGCCTGGAACAGGAAATCAAGGTGAACATCGAGGCCAACCACGCGACCCTGGCCGGGCACAGCTTTCATCATGAGATTGCCACCGCCGTGTCCCTGGGGATCTTCGGTAGCATCGACGCCAACCGCGGCGACCCGCAGAACGGCTGGGACACCGACCAGTTCCCCAACAGCGTCGAGGAAATGACGCTCGCCACTTATGAAATCCTCAAAGCTGGCGGGTTCAAGAATGGCGGCTATAACTTCGACTCCAAGGTGCGCCGCCAGAGCCTGGACGATGTGGACCTGTTCCACGGGCATGTGGCGGCCATGGACGTACTGGCCTTGGCGCTGGAGCGTGCGGCCGCGATGGTCGAGAACGACCGGCTGCAGCAATTCAAGGACCAGCGTTATGCCGGCTGGCAGCAGCCGTTGGGGCAGGCCGTGCTGGCGGGTGAGTTCAGCCTGGAATCACTGGCCGAGCACGCGTTTGCCCATGAGCTGAACCCGCAGGCGGTGAGTGGTCGGCAGGAGATGCTTGAGGGTGTTGTGAATCGCTTTATCTACCGGTGACCGTGTGGTCAGCGGACTTGCTTGTGGGGTGCTGGCTTGTATGTGGTGAGCGGGCTTGCCCCGCGCTGGGGCGCGTAGCGGCCCCACTGCAGGCGATGCGTTTTTACCTGACACTCTGAAGTGCCTGGTTTTGGGGCTGCTTCGCAGCCCAGCGCGGGGCAAGCCCGCTCACCACAGATATAGCGTTTGTTCTTGAGTCTTCCAACAACAATAAAAGGACGCACAACCATGAAACGTACACTCATCGCCACTGCCCTGGCCCTGCTCGCCCTGCCCGTCATGGCCGACTCAGCGCACCCGAAAATCGGCTTCTCCATCGACGACCTGCGCCTGGAACGCTGGTCCCGCGACCGTGACTACTTCGTTGCCGCCGCAGAAAAACTCGACGCCAAGGTCTTCGTGCAATCCGCCGATGCCAACGAGCAGAAGCAGATCTCGCAGATCGAAAACCTGATCTCCCGTGGCGTCGACGTGATCGTCATCGTGCCGTTCAATGCCACAGTGCTCACCAATGCCGTCGCCGAAGCCAAGAAAGCCGGGATCAAGGTGGTGTCCTATGACCGGCTGATTCTCAACGCGGATATCGACGCCTACATCTCCTTCGATAACGAAAAAGTCGGTGAGATGCAGGCCAGCGGCGTGTTGCAAGCGGCACCGAAGGGCAACTATTTCCTGCTCGGCGGCGCTCCCACCGACAACAATGCCAAGGTGCTGCGCGAAGGCCAGATGAAGGTGTTGCAACCGTCCATCGACAAAGGCGACATCAAGATCGTCGGTCAGCAGTGGGTCAAGGAATGGAACCCCACTGAAGCCCTGAGCATCGTCGAAAACGCCCTGACCCGGAACAACAACAAGATCGACGCCATCGTCGCCTCCAACGACGCCACTGCCGGCGGTGCGATCCAGGCCCTGGCCGCGCAGAAACTGGCGGGCAAGGTGCCGATTTCCGGCCAGGACGCCGACCTCGCCGCGATCAAACGTGTGATCGACGGCACCCAGACCATGACCGTGTACAAGCCCCTCAAGCTGATCGCCACCGAAGCCGCCAAGCTTTCGGTGCAACTGGCGCGCAATGAGAAGCCCACCTACAGCTCGCAGTACGACAACGGCAGCAAAAAGGTCGACACCATCCTGCTCACCCCAACCCCACTGACCAAGGCCAACATCGACCTGTTGGAGAAGGACGGGTTCTATACCAAAGAGCAGATTGCCGGGCAGTGACCGCCATGGCCGACTACCTGTTGCAAATGAACGGCATCGTCAAACGCTTTGGCGGTGTCAACGCGCTGAACGGCATCGATATCCAGGTGCGGCCGGGGGAATGCGTCGGCCTGTGCGGCGAGAACGGCGCGGGCAAGTCCACCTTGATGAAGGTGCTGTCGGCGGTCTATCCGTACGGCACCTGGGAGGGCGAAATCCTCTGGGACGGGCAGCCGCTCAAGGCCCATTCCATCAGTGAAACCGAGGCCGCGGGCATCGTGATCATCCACCAGGAACTGACCCTGGTGCCCGACCTGTCGGTGGCTGAAAACATCTTTATGGGCCACGAACTGACCTTGCCCGGCGGGCGCATGAACTACCCGGCCATGTTCCACCGCGCCGAAGCGCTGATGCGTGAACTCAAGGTACCGGACATGAACGTGGCGCTGCCGGTGTCGCAATACGGCGGCGGCTACCAGCAACTGGTGGAAATCGCCAAGGCCCTGAACAAGCAGGCACGGCTGTTGATTCTCGACGAGCCCTCCTCGGCCCTGACCCGCTCGGAGATCGAGGTGCTGTTGGACATCATCCGTGGCCTCAAGGCCAAGGGCGTGGCCTGCGTGTACATCTCGCACAAGCTCGATGAAGTGGCGGCAGTGTGCGACACCATTGCGGTGATCCGCGACGGCAAGCACATCGCGACCACCGCCATGGCCGACATGGACGTCGCGAAGATCATCACCCAGATGGTCGGCCGCGAGATGAGCAACCTCTACCCCACCGAGCCCCATGCGGTCGGCGAGGTGATGTTCGAGGCGCGCAACGTCACCTGTTATGACGTCGACAACCCCAAGCGCAAGCGCGTGGACGATGTGTCCTTTGTGCTCAAGCGCGGGGAGATCCTCGGCATTGCCGGGCTGGTCGGCGCCGGGCGGACGGAACTGGTGTCGGCACTGTTCGGTGCCTACCCCGGCCGCTACAGCTGCGAGGTGTGGCTGGACGGCCAGGTGATCGACACGCGCACACCGCTCAAGTCGATCCGCGCCGGGCTGTGCATGGTGCCCGAGGATCGCAAGCGCCAGGGCATCATCCCCGACCTCGGCGTGGGCCAGAACATCACCCTGGCGGTGCTCGACACTTACGCCCACCTGACCCGCATCGATGCCGAAGCTGAACTGGGCAGCATCGACCAGCAGATCGCGCGCATGCACCTGAAAACCTCCAGCCCGTTTTTGCCGATCACCAGCCTCTCCGGCGGCAATCAGCAAAAAGCCGTGCTGGCGAAAATGCTGATGGCCAAGCCCAAGGTGCTGATCCTCGACGAACCCACACGCGGCGTCGACGTGGGCGCCAAGTATGAGATCTACAAGCTGATGGGCGCGCTGGCAGCCGAAGGCGTGGCGATCATCATGGTCTCCTCGGAGCTGACCGAAGTGCTCGGCGTGTCCGACCGCGTGCTGGTGATCGGCGACGGCCAGTTGCGTGGTGACTTTATCAACGAGGGGCTCACCCAGGAACAGGTGCTCGCCGCCGCGCTCAGCCAACACAACAATAATGATCGGAAGACCGCGTAGATGAATCAGGTCAAACACCTTTTCACCCGCTACAAAATGCTCGCCCTGGTCATCGCCGTGGCGGTGATCTGGGTGTTTTTCAGCTGGCAGACCGAGGGGGGGTTCCTTACACCGCGCAACCTGTCCAACCTGCTGCGGCAGATGTCGATCACCGGGATCCTGGCGTGCGGCATGGTGCTGGTGATCATCAGCGGCGAGATCGACTTGTCGGTGGGGTCATTGCTCGGTTTGCTCGGCGGGTTGGCGGCGATCCTGGATGTGATTTATCACATACCGTTGCTGGCCAACTTGAGTCTAGTGGCGCTGTGCGGGTTGATGATCGGGCTGGCCAACGGCTACATGACGGCCTATCTGCGCATCCCGTCATTCATTGTCGGCCTGGGTGGGATGCTGGCGTTTCGCGGGATTCTGCTGGGGATTACCGGCGGCACCACCATTGCGCCGGTGTCGCCATCGTTGGTGTATGTGGGCCAGGGGTATTTGTCGCATTCGGTGGGTATCGGGCTGGGTGTGCTGTTGTTTGCGCTGACGGTTTTTTTGACCTGGAAACAGCGGCGCAACCGCGCGCTGCATGGCTTGGCGGCGCATTCCCTGGTGCGTGACCTGGTGCGCGTGGCGGTGATCGGCGCCGTGCTGGCCGGGTTCGTCACGACCCTCAACAGCTATGATGGGATTCCCGTCCCCGTCTTGCTGCTGTTGGTGTTATTGGGCGTGTTCAGCTACGTCACCAGCCAGACCGTGTTTGGCCGTCGCGTGTACGCGGTGGGCAGCAATATGGAAGCCACGCGCCTGTCGGGCATCAATGTGCAGGCGGTGAAGTTGTGGATCTTCGGCATCATGGGCGTGATGTGTGCACTCGCCGGTTTGGTCAACACGGCTCGTCTGGCCGCCGGCTCGCCGTCGGCGGGGAGCATGGGTGAGCTGGATGCGATTGCTGCGTGTTTTATTGGCGGCACATCAATGCGTGGCGGCTCGGGCACGGTGTATGGCGCGTTGCTCGGGGCGTTGGTGATCACCAGTCTGGACAATGGGATGTCGATGCTGGATGTGGACAGTTATTGGCAGATGATTGTGAAGGGCAGCATCCTGGTGCTGGCGGTGTGGGTGGATGTGAGTACGCGCACGGGCAGACGCTGACTGCCTCACTTGCCCAGCAACACCGCCCCTTCCCCGACCTGCCCCAACCGATCTCCCGGATTGCGCAGCGGGCAGTCATCCAGGGACAGGCACCCGCAGCCAATGCACCCGTCGAGTTGGTCGCGCAGTTGCGTGAGGCTGTTGATTCGCTCATTCAACATGTCTCGCCAACGCGTGGAAAGCCGCGTCCAGTCCTTGGCCGTCAACGGTCGCCCCGACGGCAGTTCCTCCAGTGCCGCCTTGATGGTTGCCAATGGAATCCCCGCGCGCTGTGCCACCTTGATCACAGCAATGCGGCGCAGGACATCACGGTGGTAGCGCCGCTGATTACCTGGGCTGCGTTGGCCCTGAATCAAACCCTTGGCTTCGTAAAAATGCACAGTCGCCACGGTCACCCCGCTACGCCGCGCCAACTCGCCTACCCCGAGGGGGATGTGCACATCGATTTTCGGTTCCATCGGCGGCTTGACCTCATCTATACATGAGGTCTTATAAAGAGTGTCGGCCTGCCCTGGCAAGCCTTCATTCCTTTGACATGGAGTCTCCATGAACACAACGCAAACCTCTCCCTCCAACTGGGCCGCCTTGCTGTCCGGTGCAAATGGCGTACGGTCACTGGCCCTGGCAGGCGGCGTGGTGCTGCATGCGATCAACGTCTACATCGCCACCACGATTCTGCCGTCAGTTGTCAAGGATATCGGCGGCATAGACTACTACGCATGGAATACCACGCTGTTTGTCGCCGCCTCGATCCTCGGTTCAGCGTTGTCCGCGCGTTTGCTTGGCCGCCTAGGGCCGCGTGGTGCTTATCTGGTTGCCAGCCTGGTGTTCGCCGGCGGAGCCTTAGCGTGCGCGTTTGCGCCTTCCATGCCGGTGATGCTGGTCGGACGGCTGGTACAGGGTCTGGGCGGAGGGTTCTTGTTTGCGCTGTCCTACGCGATGATTCGCCTGGTATTCGACGAACCCTTGTGGCCACGCGCAATGGCGTTGGTCTCGGGGATGTGGGGCGTTGCGACGCTGGTCGGGCCAGCGGTGGGCGGCGTGTTTGCCGAACTGGGCATCTGGCGGGCGGCATTCTGGTCGTTGATTCCGGTGGCCGGGTTGTTCGCCGTGCTGGCCGCAACTGTACTGCCTAAGCGCAGCACAGAGAGCGTTGAACCCACACCGTTGCCGCTCACTCAATTGTGGCTGCTGACAGCAGCGGTACTGGCGGTGTCGGCCGGCAGTGTCTCTTCCACCCTGCCCCTGAACCTGTTGGGGCTCGCAGCGGCAGCAATGTTCACGGCGCTGCTGATCTTCACAGAAAGCCGATCCCGCCATCGACTGCTGCCCGCTGGAGCCTTTCGACTCACCACCGCGCTTGGCGCGCTGTACGCCACGATGTCGTTGTTGGCGGTCGCTGTGACCAGTGGCGAAATCTTTGTACCGCTGTTTCTTCAAGTCCTGCACCACCAGTCACCGCTGGTGGCCGGTTATCTGGCAGCACTGATGGCGGCCGGCTGGACGCTGGGGTCAATCGCCAGCGCGGGAATGACAGGCGCGAATGTTCGTCGCGCGATCCTGGCCGGGCCGATCCTGGGTGTTGTCGGCATGCTGGCGCTGGCTCTTTTAATGCCTCGCGAAAGCAATGGCGGTGCGCAGACGCTTACGCCGATTTGCCTGGCCCTTACCCTGATCGGCCTGGGGGTGGGCCTGGCCTGGCCGCATTTGTTGACCCGGGTATTCCAGGTCGCACCCGACGGTGAGCAGGACCTGGCCTCTGCGTCGATTACCACGGTGCAACTGTTCGCCACCGCGTTTGGCGCAGCACTGGCGGGCATGGTAGCGAACATCGCGGGCCTGACTGAACCCGGCGGCATTGAAGGCACGGCAAGCGCTGCGGTGTGGTTGTTCGGGGTGTTTGCGCTGGCGCCGGTGATGGGTATTCTGATTGCCAGGCGGGTCGTTCAACCGATCGGTTAGCGGCCGCTGATGCTTGAGAGCCGACTAAAAAATGTAACAACTGCTACGGTCTTCATTCTCATAGCGCCACGACTGGATAATGCCCTCACCCGAGACGAGCACGGAGTATCGACAGTCGCGGATCCAGGTCACGAAGTAGCGCTGGCTGTCGCCCTCCTTCACTACCTGGTCATAGACCTTTTTCTTGTTGACCGGGGACCAATAGGAATCGCCACAGCCACGGCTGCAATCGTCATAGAGGTGGGCATCGAAGCGTGTGCCGACAAACGCGTTCCTGACGCCCGTCCATGCCGAGTGAGACGGCGCACAGCCCGCCAGTAACGTGGCCAACAAGGCGATACCCATGATTGTTTTCAAAGCGTTCTCAACCGAGCATTTCCGTATTGATTGACTTGACTGTGTTCGCTCGCTGGGTGAGCGTGCCAAGTTCCTCTGAGTAGAGCAAGCGAAGTCAAGACTTGTGCCCCGCTCCTGACGCCAATGTGGGAGCTGGCTTGCCTGCGATTGCGGTGTATCAGAACCAAAAAGGTTGACTGACACTCCGCTATCGCGGGCAAGCCCGCTCCCACAGTTGACCGCGTACTGGCTTGAGTTATTTGGAGACGGGCATGGCGAATTCGGCGCCTTGCTCAATACTCTCCGACCAGCGCTGCATGATCGACTTCTGCTTGGTGTAGAAGCGCACGCCTTCGGTGCCATACGCATGCATGTCGCCAAACAGGCTCTTCTTCCAACCACCGAAGCCATGCCAGGCCATTGGCACCGGGATTGGCACGTTGATGCCGACCATGCCCACTTCGATACGCCGCGCAAATTCACGGGCGATGTTGCCGTCGCGGGTGAAGCAGCTGACGCCGTTGCCGAACTCATGATCGTTGACCAGCTTGATCGCCTCGGCAAAGTCATTCACACGCACACAGGCCAGCACCGGACCAAAGATTTCTTCGCGGTAGATGCTCATTTCTTGGGTCACATGGTCGAACAGCGTCGCGCCCAGCCAGAAGCCGTTTTCCAGGCCCGCTTCGGTGGGCACGTAGTCACGCCCATCCAGCAGTAATTGGGCACCGGCCTGTACGCCTTGCTCGATGTAGCCGCTGATACGCTCCAACGCTGCGCGGGACACAATCGGGCCCATCTCGGCTTTCAAATCACGGCCGTCGGTGATGCGCAGTTGCTTGGCGCGTTCGGTCAGGGCGGCGATGACTTTATCGCCCACATCGCCTACCAGCACGGCGACGGAAATCGCCATGCAGCGCTCGCCAGCACTGCCGTATGCAGCGCCCATCAGGGCGTCGACGGTTTTTTCGATATCGGCGTCGGGCATCACCACCATGTGGTTTTTTGCACCGCCCAGGCCTTGCACGCGTTTACCGTTGCGGGCGCCGGTTTCGTAGATGTATTGGGCAATCGGCGTGGAGCCGACAAAGCTCACGGCCTTGACGTCCGGGTGTTCGATCAGCGCATCCACCGACTCCTTGTCGCCCTGCACCACGTTGAACACGCCTTTGGGCAGGCCGGCTTCACGCAGCAGTTCGGCCATGAACAGCGAGGCACTTGGGTCGGTCGGGCTTGGCTTGAGGATGAAGGTGTTGCCCGCTGCGATGGCGATCGGGTACATCCACATCGGCACCATCACCGGGAAGTTGAACGGCGTGACACCGGCCACAACCCCCAACGGCTGGCGCATGGTCCAGTTGTCCATGCCACGGGAAACCTGGTCGGAATGCTCACCCTTGAGCAGGTTGGGAATGCCACAGGCGAATTCAAGAATGTCGATGCCACGGTCGACTTCGCCCTGAGCGTCGGTGAAGACCTTGCCGTGCTCAGCGACGATAATGCGCGCCAGGTCGTCCTTGCGTTCGCGCAGCAGGTGCAGGTATTCGAACAGCACGCGGGCGCGGCGGATCGGCGGGGTATCCGCCCAACCGGCAAACGCGGCTTGGGCGGCGGCAACGGCTTCGGACACGGTCTGGCGGCTGGCCAGGGCGACGCGCCCGGTCTTTTCGCCGGTGGCGGGGTTGAAGACGTTCTGATAGCGATCATCGCGGGACACGCGTTGGTCGTTGATGTAATGCTCGATTGTCGTTGTCATGGCAGTAGATCCCGGGTGGGTAGCGTTGGGGATCACGATAGGCTTTCGCTTTGTTCCAAACCAGAGCAGAATCCAGAACTTATTGTCCACATACGCGAACAATCTACACATGGAAAAGGCTGAAATCGAAGGGCTTTGGACTCACATCCACTGGCTGTCAGTGCTGGAAGAACAAGGCACCTACACCGCCGCCGCCGCACGCCTGGGCGTGAGCAAGTCCGCCGTGAGCCAGCGTATTTCCGACCTGGAAAAGGCCACCGGCACGCGGCTGGTGACGCGCACCACGCGCAGTGTGCGGCTGACCGATGCGGGGCTGTCGTTGACCCGCGAAGTGCGCAGCGCTTATGAACAGATAGCCCGCAGCTTTTCGTCGGTGCGCGACTCGGTCGGGGAGATTCGCGGGCTGGTGCGGCTGACGGCACCTGTGGCGTTTGCCCGTCAGCAACTGGTGCCGCATCTGTCTGAGTTCTTGCAGCAGTACCCACAAGTGCGTATCCAACTGGACGTATCGGACGCCCTGAGTTCACTGGCCGCCGAAGGCTACGACCTGGCCGTGCGCCACGGTTTCCAGGTGCCGGAAACCCATGTGGCCTGGAAACTGTGTGACACCGGCTCGGTACTGGTCGCCACCCAGGACTACCTGCAACGCCACGGCGAACCGCGCGAACCCGGCGACTTGTCCGCGCACAACTGCCTGTTCTACCCACGCGGCACCGACCAGCCCGCCTGGACATTCGAACGAGGTACAAAAAACGTCGAACGCCTCACCGTGCCCATCGCCGGCAGCTTCGCCACCAACAACAGCGAAGCCCTGCGCGATTCGGCGCTCAATCATCTGGGCATCGCCCTGCTTCCGGACTTCAGCGCCCACGCCGCGCTATCCAATGGCACGTTGGTGCAGGTGCTTAAGGGCTGGACGCTCAAAGGCGCGTTTGCCGATGAGATCTACCTGATCCGACCGTATTCGCCGCATGTGCCGAAGGCGGTGAGTGTGTTGGTCAGTTATTTGAAGGGCAAACTGTCCGGTGGGTTTCGATACACGGCCCATTAATGGCCCGACCAAATTAGCACTAAGTGGATCTTTTTGAGGAACCAATTCGGCCGTAGCATTCTCTTGCGGCCACAACACTCCAGGCCGTGGCAGCGTCATCTCAAGGGCTCCCTAGTGGGGAGTGTTGATCATCATGAACTGGAACATCGTCCCCTCCACCGCCTTTCAAACCACCGCTGCGGTGATGTCCGCCATTGCCCTGCTCGGCTGCCAACCGCCCACACGGGCTGACTTCATCAAGTACCCGTCGTTACAGCAACGCTGGTCGATGATCTGCGACCCGCGCAGCAACATTGCGGAGGCAAACGTGGAAGGCTGCGAGAATTTCCATGCGTGGCAAACAGCAAGCCAAGGGCCGGTACTGGGTAATCTGATGAATCAGAACCTGGGCAAGTGAGGCGCCAGCTTTTTTCTCGCGGGATATTGCTCAGCAGAACTAAAAGTCCATAATGAACAAATTAGTTTATCTGCGGAGACACCGATGTCCAGCACACCTCATGTGATCCATCAGGCCCAGACCCGCGAGCTGCTCAGCCAGATCGATGTACCGCAGATCCTGCGCAAGCTGTTCCGCGACCTGGCGAACGAGCAAGCGGTGCAGCCAGCGCAGCAACGGGTGGAGTTCCCGCAAGCCGCAGGCGACTTCATCAACTACCTGGGTGTATTGGCCGAAGATGGGGTGTACGGGGTCAAGACCTCGCCCTATATCGTGCGTGAGCAAGGCCCGCTGGTGACGGCCTGGACCTTGCTGATGTCGATGCAGACCGGCCAACCATTGCTGTTGTGCGATGCAGGTGAACTGACTACGGCGCGTACTGCGGCAACGACTGCACTGGCGGTGGATGCATTGGCGCCTTTGGCAGCGCGACGATTGGCGATAATCGGCAGTGGCAAGGTGGCCCAGGCGCACCTGCAGTATGTGAAAGGCTTCAGGGATTGGCAGACCATCAGCGTGTATTCGCCCAGCCTGGCCAACGCATCCGCCGAGGCCATCGTGCAGCTCAAGGACCTGGACCCACGTGTGGTCATCGCCAACAGTTGCGAGGCGGCAGTGGAAGGCGCCGACGTGATCCTACTGTGCACGTCGTCAGCCGGGCCGGTGCTCGACCCGATGCACTTGAGCAAACCGGCGCTGATCACCTCGATCAGCACCAACGCCCCGCGCGCCCATGAAGTGCCGCCACACAGTCTCAACACGATGCAGGTATTCTGCGACTATCGCCGCACCACCCCTGGCGCGGCCGGTGAAATGCTGATCGCCGCCGAACAACACGCTTGGGACCCGCGCTCCGTAGTCGGTGACCTACCCGAATTGCTCAGCGAACAGGTACAGCGCCCGGCCTACGACCGCCACGTGTTCTTCCGCTCCATCGGCCTGGGCCTGGAAGACATCGCCCTGGCCAATGCCCTCTGGAGACAGTTATGAGCCATGCAGACTTCATCATCATCGGCGGCGGCATTGCCGGCGCGTCCACGGGTTTCTGGTTGTCGCAGCATGGCAAGGTGTTGGTGCTGGAGCGCGAAAGTCACCCGGCCTACCACTCCACCGGGCGTTCAGCGGCGCTGTATACCGCCGCGTATGGCACCCCGCAGGTGCGGGCGTTGACCCTGGCCAGTCGTGAGTTTTTCGACCATCCGCCCAGCGGTTTCTGCGAACACCCACTGCTGACGCCACGCGGCGAACTGACTGTGGACTTCATCGGCGATGCGACCGAGTTGAACGCCCAGTACCTGAGCGCCAAGGCCACTGTGGCGCAGGTGCAATTGCTCAACGCCGACGAAGCCTGTGGGAAGTTGCCGATCTTGCGCCGCGAAAAAGTCCACGGTGCGCTGTATGACCCCACCGCCAGCGACATCGACACCGACGCCCTGCATCAGGGCTACCTGCGTGGCATCCGTCGCAACGGCGGTGAAGTACGCACCGACAGCCATGTGCTCGGCTTGAGCCGCGACGCCGACGGCATCTGGCACGTGCAAACCCAGGATTCAACCTGCACCGCGCCCGTCATCATCAACGCCGCTGGCGCCTGGGCCGACCACATCGGCGGGCTCGCCGGCGCCGCGTCCATCGGCTTGCAGCCCAAGCGGCGCTCGGCGTTCATCTTCGCCGGCCCCGAAGGCGTCGACAGCCACCATTGGCCAATGCTGGTGGCGCTGGACGAATCCTTCTACATGAAGCCCGACGCCGGCATGTTCCTCGGCTCACCGGCCAACGCCGACCCGGTCGAGCCTCAGGATATCCAGCCCGAAGAACTGGACATCGCCATGGGCATCTACCAGATCGAAGAAGCCACTACCTTGACCATCCGCCGCCCGACCCGTACCTGGGCAGGCCTGCGCAGTTTTGTACACGACGGTGATCTGCTCTCGGGTTTCGACCCGATGATACCGGGCCTGTTTTGGGTCGCGGCACAAGGCGGCTATGGCATCCAGACCTCACCGGCCATGGGCCAGGCCAGCGCAGCCTTGGTACGCGGCGCGCCGCTGCCGGAGGCACTGACGCAGTTCGGCCTCGACGCTGGTATGCTCTCCCCTGCCCGCCTGGAGCCCCATTGATGAACACCGCTGAACAAGACAAGGTCATGCAGAACTTCCGCGCGATGGCCGACGCCATCGCCACGCTGTTCTTCCCCCACGCGGAAGCGGTGCTGCACGACCTGCGCTCGCAAAAAGTCGATTACATCGCCAACAACCTGTCCAAGCGCAGCATCGGCGATGATTCGGCGCTGGAGGACATGCTCGACGCTGACGTCAGCGAGGTGAACATCGGCCCGTACGAAAAGCTCAACTGGGACGGCCAGAAAATCCGCAGTCTTAGCACCGTGCTGCATGACCACAAAGGTCGTCGCCTGGCGGTGCTGTGCATCAACCTGAATATCTCACTGTTTGAAAACGCCAAGGCGGCGCTGGACCTGTTCCTGTCTCCGAGCACGCTGATCCCGCAACCGGACTCGCTGTTTCGCGATGACTGGCAGGAGCGCATCAATACCTTCCTGCACGCGTGGATGCGCGAGCGCCAGTTGAGCCTGAACCTGCTGACCCGTGACCACAAGCGCGAGCTGGTGCTGGCGCTGCATGCCGAGGGGGCATTCAAGGGGAAGAGCGCGTCGAACTATGTGGCCAACGTGTTAGGCATGGGGCGAGCGACGGTCTACAAGCATTTGAAAGAACTGAAGGGCTGAGCAACCCCATGTGGGACCTGGCTTGTGTGGGAGCAACTGTCTTTGAGGATTTATTTTAAAAATAATCCTTTCGGACATGGCTTCGCCAGTAATACCGCGTAGCGGTATTACTGGCGAAGCCCGCGCTTCAGTAAAGTGCCCCTCATTTGTTATCAGGCTGCGGGGACCTGAGATTTCTGCTCTCTCCAACCCGTGCCATCTCGCAGCATTGCGTTTAGACGAATCAAGAGCTTTCGCATGCATGCCACAACAGCGACCTTCGCAAGCTTGCCTCGCGCTCGCAGAGCCTCATATTCGGCTTTGACTTGCGGATCGTGCTGAACCATTGACCAGGTCGACATATAGGTTGCGCCACGCACCGTATAGCGCCCGCCCTCGATTGATCTAGGGCCGCTCTTCTTGCCGCTATCGTTGTTGTAGGGCGCTAACCCTGCCAAAGCCGCAATCTTGCGTCCCGACACGGTTCCAAGCTCAGGAAGAAATGCCAAGAGCGTTCCGCAGGTGATGGCTCCGATCCCTTTCACCGACCTCAGTCGTCTGGCTTTCTCCTGATCCAGCACGGTCGAGGCATCCTCAATCTCCTTACCCAATGACTTGATCTGGCCCTCCAGGTAAGCGATGTGATCGGTGTAAGTGGATATGGCTTTAGCGCATGTGGTTTGCTTCATCCGGCGCTTGTCGCTGTCCCGGCTCTTGACCAAGCTGCCTCGCAGCTTGAGCAATTCGCCCAGCTCATCCCGATCCTTATTCGGTTCAACATGCGGCAAGTCCTCGAAATCTCTCGCAAACTTCGCCAGCATCTGAGCATCGATCTTATCGGTTTTAGCTATCTTGCCCATTGCTCTCGCATAGTCGCGAGCGCGTTTTGGATTGACGCGAAAGACATTCAAACCCTCCAACCGCAAGGCTCTGAGCAATGCCCTTTCATAGCCGCCGGTGGCTTCAAGCAAGACCCTTCCCACCTCAAGCTCGTTCAGGCATGTGATCAGCCGAGTGAAGCCCTCAAGGTCATTACTGACCTGAAACTGCGTGTAATTCGCAGGAAGAAACCCCACATCCACAGTCGCTTTCGAAACATCGAGACCAACATAGTAGGAAATCATCGCCAAACCCTCTTACACTCAAGAAGTGAGAGCACTCTGACCTATCCCTAGCTTGTGATTTCGAGTTTTGCCGCTCATCCAACTGTTCGGGCTTCTGGTCAGAGTGAGAGGTGGATGGCGACTTGGCTCCCACTCGTGCTTTAAGCACCGCTGGCTTTCAGTCTGCCATCCACTGCTCTCACCCTTCTGAGTTTAAGAGATCTTGAAGACACAAGCTGGCTTGCCTGCGATGCAGGCACCTCGGTGTATCAGGCCGACCCCGTCGATGCCATCGCAGGCAAGCCAGCTCCCACAATTGATTTACAGTGCCTAGGCTTGCCTGCTCACCCGAATCAATCGCCGTAGATATCGGATTTGAAATACTGCTGCGAAATCTTCTGGTATTCACCACTGGCACGAATGCCATCGATGGCCGCATTCAACTCGCCCACCAACGCCGTATTGCCCTTGCGCACCGCAATCCCTGCGCCCTCGCCCACGTATTTCGGGTCTTTGAGTTCCGGGCCGACAAACGCGTAGCCCTTGCCGCGTGGCATCTGCAGGAAGTCGTTCAGGGGAATGGTGTCGGCAAAGATTGCATCCAGGCGGCCGGCCGCCAGGTCCATGTAGATCTCTTCGTTATTGCTGTAGCGCTTGACGTTGATGCCCTTGGGTTCGAACACCTCGGTGGCATACCGGTCGGTGGTGGTGGCGCGCTGCACGCCGATGGTCTTGCCCTTGAGGCTGGCGTATTGGTCATCCACCACGGCGCCGTCCTTCATCACCAAACGCGATGAGGTGAAGTAGTACTTGTGGGTGAAATCCACTGACTTCTTGCGGTCTTCGTTGATGGTCATGGACGACAGGGCCATGTCGATTTTCTTCACCTTGAGGGAAGGAATCAGACCGTCGAACTCACCTTCTACCCACACACACTTGACCTTCATCTGCGCGCACAACGCGTTGCCGATGTCGTAGTCGAAGCCGACGATCTTGCCTTCCTGCGTCTTGGACGCAAATGGCGGGTAAGCCGCCTCGATGCCGATGCGCAGGGTTTTCTCGGCAGCCATCACATGGCTGGAGGCAAGCAGGCCCAAGGTCAGGGCGGTGATGAGGGAGCGCTTCTTCATGGGGGTGTTCTCGCAAGTTGTTGTTGGTTTGGCAAGCCTGAAGAAAGAGATGAAGCTATTTTTTGTACTTATAATTCCATATTGGACTTTTACGTCTTGATCGTCAATCACGCTGCATGACGGTGCAATACCCATGACTTTTTTGCACAACGCACCGGTGTTTTTGAGCGTTCTGCTCTGATTTCTGCGTGCCTATACTCGGTCCAGCCTCTCGGTTCAGCCGAGGGAAAGTCCCACAACAATAATTAAGGACAGCCACCATGACCCAGCCCTTCCTGGCCGCTCGGGATTTTCTGCTCGCTCACCGCACCGACTACGCCACCGCCGTACGGGATTTCCGCTGGCCGCAACTGGGCGAATTCAACTGGGCCCTGGACTATTTCGACGCGATGGCCGAGGGCAATGCGGCGGATGCGCTGTGGATCGTCGAGGAAGACGGCAGCGAGCAACGCTACAGCTTCCAGCAACTGGCGACGCGCTCCAACCAGGTGGCCAATCACCTGCGCGCCCTCGGCGTGCGCCGGGGTGATCGCGTGCTGCTGATGCTCGGCAATGACGTGGCGTTGTGGGACACCATGCTCGCCGCATTCAAGCTCGGCGCCGTGGTTATCCCCGCCACAGCGTTGCTGAACCCCGATGACCTGCGCGACCGCATCGAGCGCGGGCAGGTTCGTCACCTGGTGGTGGGTGAGGCGCATGTGCACAAGTTCGTCGGGCTGGCGGACGGTTGCAGCCGCGTCTGCGTGGGGTCTGCGCCTGCCGGCTGGGTCGCGCACAACGCAGCGTTTGAACACTCCGAGCAGTTCGAGGCCGAAGGCCGCACCCTGGCCACCGACCCGATGTTGCTGTACTTCACCTCCGGCACCACATCCAAGCCGAAGATGGTGCTGCACAGCCACCAGAGCTACCCCGTCGGGCACCTGTCGACCATGTACTGGATCGGCCTGCAACCGGGGGACCTGCACCTGAATATCTCGTCACCGGGCTGGGCCAAACATGCCTGGAGCTGCCTGTTCGCCCCGTGGAATGCCGGCGCGTGCATTTTTATCCATAACGTCGCGCGGTTCAGCGCGCCGGCCCTGCTCAGTGCCTTGGAACGCTACGGCGTGACCAGCCTGTGCGCGCCGCCCACGGTATGGCGCATGCTGATCCAGGAGGACCTCACCAGCTATAAATCACGCTTGAGCCTGCGCGAACTGGTCGGCGCCGGCGAGCCGCTGAACCCGGAAATCATCGAACAGATCCAGCACGCCTGGGGCCTGCCGTTGCGTGATGGTTTCGGCCAATCGGAAACCACCGCGCTGGTGGGCAACACGCCCGGCCAGTTGCTCAAGCCTGGTTCCATGGGTCGCCCGTTGCCGGGTTATCAGGTTGCGCTGCTCGACCCGGACGGCATTCCCGGCAACGAAGGTGAAGTCGCCCTGCCCCTCGACGTGCGTCCGCTCGGCCTGATGCTCTGCTATGAAGACAGCCCGGAGAAAACCGCCGAGGTCATGCGTGACGGCTACTACCGCACCGGCGACACCGCGCAGATCGACGCCGACGGCTACATCACCTTCGTCGGTCGCGCCGACGATGTGTTCAAGGCCTCCGACTACCGCATCAGCCCGTTCGAGCTGGAAAGTGCGTTGATCGAACACCCGGCAGTCATGGAAGTGGCCGTAGTGCCGAGCCCCGACCCGTTGCGCCTGGCGGTGCCCAAGGCATTCCTGATCCTGGCCCACGACGAACCGGGCAGCCATGAACTGGCCCGGCATATCCTCGCCTTCGCCCGCGAAAACCTCGCCCCTTACAAGCGGGTGCGACGCATCGAATTCGTCACCGAACTGCCCAAGACCATCTCCGGGAAAATCCGCCGCGTGGAGCTGCGGCAGATGGAGGTGGTGCGACGCCAAAGCGACACGCGGGGTGAACAGGAGTATTTCGAAGAGGATTTTGCCTGACTGGTCAGAAGTCCACCGTGGCCGACAGCTGCAAAGTGCGCGGATAGCCTGGCGAAAACGCGCCATACGACGCCACGCCCGACCAGTACTCACGGTCAAACACGTTCTGCACGGTCGCGCGGAAGGTGGTTGGCCGGCCTTCGATCTTGGTCGCGTAGCGCGCGCCGGCATCGATGCGCGTCCACGAATCCAGTTCCTGGGTGTTGGCCTGGTTGACGTACTGGCTGTCGGTGTAGATCGCACCGCCGGTGAGGGTGAAGCCTTCCAGCCACGGTGTGTCCCACTCGGCCCAGAGGTTGGCCTGGATATCCGGCACGCCGACCGGTTTGTTGCCACGGTTGGCGGCGGTCGCGGACTGGGTCAGCTCACCGTCGAGGAAGGTCACGCCGCCCATCAAGCGGGTGCCGGGCGCCACTTCGCCGAACATGCTCAGTTCGAGGCCACGGTTACGCTGTTCGGCCTGCACTGAATACACACCGTTGGTGCCCAACTCGCCGCTGGGCTTCTCGATCTGGAACAGCGCCACGGTGGTCATGAAGGTGCCGTGTTCGTACTTCACGCCCACTTCGTGTTGCTTGGATTCATAGGGTGCAAACGTCTCGCCGGCATTCGCCGCCGTGCCGGGGGCGATATCACCTTTGCTCAAGCCTTCGACATAGTTGTAGTAGAGCGACACATCCTCCCAGGGCTTGACCACCACCCCCACCAACGGCGTGGTGGCGTTGTCTTTGTAGCGCGAGCTGACCACGCCGGTGGCGCTGTAGTTACGCGACTCGATGTCTTGGCGGCGCACGCCCAACGTCAGTTGGATACGGTCATCCAGAATCCCCAAGGTGTCGGTCAGCGCCACGCCGGACAGTTCCGATTCGGAGATGCGCAGCACCTTCGGCGTGTTGATCGATTGTTTGGGCGTGTCCACCGGGTGGTAGATATTGGAGCGGATCTCCGTGCCGTTGGTGATGCCCCGCGACAGTTCATCTTGGTAACGGGTCGCCATCAATGTGGTGGTATGGGTCACTGGCCCCGTGGCGAACAGCCCGCGCAAGCCCACGTCAGCGGTCGAGCGGTCGACGTTGAATTTGTAGTACCCCGGAATATTGCTGGTATCGCCGGCCTCGTTGAGGATGCGCGGCACCTGGTCGGACATGCGCTTCACATCCGACTTGCCGCCACCGGCATGGGCGAACACGGTCAGGTTGTCGTTGAGGTCGTATTCGCCGCCGAGCAAGGCCGATTGCTCCTTGGTGTCGGACCAGCCCCATTTCTGCGGCAGGCTGGTGCGGCCATTCGGCGCGGACGGCACTTCCACTCCTGGCGCAAGGGTGAAGGGCCGCGAGGCGCCCTCCCAGCTTTCCTTCTGGCTGATGTAGTCGAGGTTCAGGCGCAGGCGTTCGCCGCGATAATCCAGGGCAATGGCGCCGATACCGACGTCGCGGTTCTGGTTGTCCACGGCGGTATCGCCGCCCTGCAGGCTGCCGTTGAAGCGCACGCCAAACTGGTTTTCGTCACCGAAACGTCGGCTGATATCCAGGTGACCGCCCACTTGTGTGTCCGAAGCGTAGCTGCCGGTGAAGCGCGTCAGATCCTGGTCCAGCGGGCGCTTGGGCACGATGTTGATCACCCCGCCGACGCCGCTGTTCGGTGAAATCCCGTACATCAACGCGCCCGGTCCCTTGAGCACTTCGACGCGCTCAGCGTACTCGGTAAACGCCCGGTAGTTGGGTGCCACGCCGTACACGCCGTCGTAGGCCAACTCGCCCAGGTTGCCCTCGCCGATGGCAAAGCCCCGGATGAAAAACGAATCGACAATACCGCCAGTCTGGCCGGTTGAGCACACCGAAGGATCACGTTCCAGGGCATCGGCCACGGTCACCGTTTGCAGGTCGGCCAGGGTCTTGGCGGTGTAGCTGGTGACGCTGAACGGCGTGTCCATCACGTCCTTGTTGCCCAGCATGCCCAAACGCGCGCCACGGGCGACCTGGCCACCGGCGAGCACCTCCGGCAAGTCGGTAGGGCCGTGGTAAACGGCGTTGACGTTCGTCGCGTCAAGGGTCAGGCTTTGCGCGCTGTCGTCGGTCGAAGCCTGGGTGGCAGCCCAGGCGTTGGTGCTGGCGGCGGCAAGCATCAGGGCGGTACGGACAGCGAGGGTTAACCGGCTGGCAACGGGCATGGCATCAGGGTCCTTTCATCGTGAGAAAATGAGCATTACTCCTGATGCCAGCCGACGCGGGAAAAAGTATCAGCGTCCCGCGCGTTTTTTTACCGAGACCGATTCATGCCAACCACCCGTGTCCTGATTTACCTGCTGTTCACGATCCAACTTGTGTCGATGGGTGCCATGGAAATGAGCGGCCCATTCTGGCCCTTGCACCTGCGCGGGCTGACCGATTCCGACACGTTGTTCAGCTTCGCCAGCATCGCGGTGTACGTGGGGCCGATGCTTGGCATTTTGCTGACCAGTGCGTTCTGGGGCCGTATCGGTGATCGCTACGGCCACAAATGGATGATGATCCGTGCGCTGGTCGGGCTGACCCTGACCCAATTGGGGCTGGCGCTGTTCAGCGACCTTTGGACGATCCTGGTCCTGCGCTTCCTGCAGGGCGCCTGCGCCGGGTATATCGCCCCGGCGCAGGCGTATGGGGTGAGCATCGAGGCGCCTTCGCGGCGCGCGCGTTTGTTTGCGCTACTGCAGATTTCCACCAATGTCGGCTCATTGCTGGGCGCGGTGGTGGGCGGCTTGATCCTCGACCATGCCACGTTCTTCTGGATCAACCTCAGCGCCGCCTCACTCTGCGCGGTGTGCACGCTGGTGGCGGCGGTGATTTTGCCGGATGTTGCGCCGGTCAAGAAAACCGCGTCGGCTGCCAAGAACGGTGTGTGGCAAGGGTCCGCACTGTTACCGCTGCTGAGTGTGATGGGCATTCTGCTGCTCGCGCGAATGCTGCCGCAGACCTCGTTCTCGCTGTATGTGAGCACCACCTTCAACGTGAGCAACGCGGTGGTGGGCCTGTGCTACGGCTTGCTGGCGCTGGGGTTTATCCTGTCGGCCACGGCCTGGTCGCGGCATTTCGAGGGGCGTACGCAAGCCGACACGCTGCGGCGCATCGGTTACGTGGTGCTCGGCTGTATCGTCCTCACCGGCCTGGCCGGCGTCACCCGCGAACCTGTGGTGTTTGTGTGCGCCTACTTCATCTGGGGCGTGCTGTTGGGCGCGACCACGCCGGTGCTGACTGCGCTGATCTCCAAGACCGCCGACAGCGCCCGTCAGGGCCATGTGCTGGGGATCGCCCAGGGCACCGCGCAGTTCGCCTCGATTGCCGGCATCTGCCTCGGCGGGTTGCTCAGCCAGGTGTATGGCCTGGCGTACACCTACCTGTCCGTGTGCCTGGCATACGCGGTGGCCTGGGTTGCGATTCTCGCGTTGCGTTACCGCAGGGTTGTCCCTTAGCATTGGGAATACTTCTCAATTGCACGGATCCGCGCCATGAGCGAAATCCTTACCGCCGATAACCAGCAGCACCTGCGCGTGATCGAGGCCCTGTACAGCGGCCATCACGGTTGGCTGTACGCCACGCTCAAGCGCAAACTCGGCAACGCCATGGATGCAGCCGACCTGGCCCAGGACACCTTCACGCGCATCCTCGCATCCCAGGTCACGGTGATTGACCAGCCGCGGGCGTACCTGAGCTGTGTGGCCAAGGGCATCCTGGTCAACTGGTATCAGCGCAAGGCGTTGGAACGCGCTTACCTGGAGGCGCTCGCCAGCGTGCCGCCCCATGAAGTGCCTTCGCCGGAAGCGCATTTCGTGGTGCTGGAGACCCTGCACGAGATCGACGCGATGCTCGACGCCCTGCCGCCACTGGTCAAGCGCGCCTTCCTGCTGTCGCAGCTCAACGGCCTCAAATACCAGGACATCGCCGAGCAACTGGGCGTGTCGCTGATCACCGTCAAACGCTACATGAAACAGGCTTTTGTGCAGTGCCTGATGCTGGTGGAATAAGTGCTCAGCCTGCGCAAGCAACCCCCGTTAGCCCCCGAAGTCCTCGAAGAAGCTGCCGAGTGGCTGATGCGCTTGAGCGAGGGCGGCCTCAACGACCACGAACGCGCCGAATGGGAGCGCTGGAAAGTCAGCAGCCCCGAGCGTGATCGCGCCTGGGCCCGCGCACAATTACTGCAAAGCAAGTTGGGCGGCCTGCCGCCAGCCCTGGCCATGTCGGCACTGGATCGGCCAAGCCACCCGGAACGCCGCGCAGCCCTGGGCAAGCTGGCCCTGCTGCTGGCGGTGATGCCGGTCGGCTGGGGCAGTTGGAAACTGGCGCAGACCCAACAGTGGACCGCCGACTACCGTACCCGTGTGGGCGAGCGGCGCGAATGGGTCCTGGCCGACGGCTCGCGCATCACCCTCAATACCGATTCCGCCATCGACGTGCTGTTCGACAGCCAGCAACGCCTCGTGCACCTGCGCGCAGGTGAAATACTGGTACAGACCGCCCAGGATGCGTCCCGCCCGTTCATGGTCAGTACCGGCCAGGGCCGCATGCAAGCCCTGGGCACGCGTTTTACCGTGCGCGAATGGAACGCACGCACCCACCTGGCCGTGCTCGAAGGCGCCGTCAAAGTGATGCTGGCCGACAACCGCCAAGTCGCGCCGTTGGTGGTCAACGCCGGGCAACGCACGGATTTTTCCGCGCAGACCTTTGGCTCGCTCACCCCCACCGACCGCAATGTCGGCGCCTGGGCCCAAGGCATGCTGATGGCCGACAAGATGCGCCTGGCGGATTTCGTCGCCGAGCTGACCCGCTATCGCCGGGGCTTCGTGCGCTATGACCCGGCGATTGCCGACCTGCGCATTTCCGGCGCCTTCCCCATCAGCGACACCCAGCGCACCTTGAACATGCTGGTGCAGACCTACCCGGTGCTCGTCAGCGGCCACTTGAACGGCTATTGGGTCACCCTGTCGCCCGCCTGAGCGGGCGCGAAAAATAAAACACCGCTCGGGTGATACTTTTTCCGATCTCGACTGGCACACACAGGAACACCCCTTTTCCTCTCGTCCACAGGGCTCCCTTTGATGCTTGTGATTCGCAGCGCGCTGCTCAGCCTGGCCCTGGCCAGCGCCGCCATGGCCGCGCAGTTGGATGCGGTCGCGGTCCGTGCCTACCAGATCGCGCCAGGCCCGCTCGGCGCCACGCTGTCGAGCTTTGCCGTGGACGCGGGCATCGCCTTGTCGTTTGTCCCGGCCCTCACCGAAGGCCTGACCAGCCCTGGGCTGTCCGGTACTTACTCAACCCTGGAAGCCGTCACCCGCCTGTTGGCCGGCAGCGGCCTGGACATGGTGTTGCGCAGCGACGGCACCTACACGCTGGTGCAGCGCCACGTCACCCTCTCGGACACCACGGTCAGTGGCGTCGAGCAACGCGCCGACAGCCTGCCACCGGTGTATTCGGGCGGCCAAGTGGCCGTCGGTGGGCGACTGGGCATGCTCGGTAATGCGGATGTGATGGACGCACCGTTCAGCGTCAGCACCTACACCGCCTCGTTGATCAAGGACCAGCAAGCCACCACCGTCGGAGACCTACTGGAGCGCGATTCCTCGGTGCGCTCCACCGGGCAGACCGGCGGCATTGTCGACTCGTTTTTCATCCGTGGGTTTCCGGTGGGCGAAGGCAACCTCGGCGAATTGGCGTTCGACGGCGTGTACGGCGTGGCTTCCAACTACCGGGTGTTCACCGAATACGCCGAACGTATCGAAGTGGTGAAAGGCCCCGGCGCGCTGCTCTACGGCATGTCGCCCAACAGCGCGGTGGGCGGAGTGATCAACGTGGTGCCCAAGCGCTCGCTGGAGGAAGACCTGACCCGCTACACCGCCAGCTATGCCCAGGATGCCCACGTCGGTAACCGGATCGATATCAGCCGGCGTTTTGGCGAAGAACGCCGCTTCGGTATGCGGCTCAACGGCGGCGTGCAACAAGGCGACACGGTGATCGACAAGCAATCCCGTGAAGTCGGCATCGGTGCGCTGTCCCTGGATTATCAAGGCGAGCGCCTGCGCACCAGCCTGGACCTGATTTCCCAGGAAGAAACCTTCGACGCCGCGTCCCGACCGTTCCTGATCGCCTCAGGCGTAAAGATTCCCGACGCCGCCAATGGCCATACCAACGTCAGCCAGGACTGGGGCTGGTCGCGCACCCGGGACAAATCCGCCCTGCTCAGCGGCGAGTACGACCTCACTGACAACCTGACGGTGTTCGCCCATGCCGGTGGCGGCAAATCGGCAGTGGCGCGCCTGTCCGACCAGACCCCAAGCATTGTCAATACGGCCGGCGACACCTCATCGATCCCCGGTTACTACCGTTTCGAAGTGCAGCGCTACACGGTGGATGCCGGTGCGCACCTGCGCTTCGACACAGGACCGATCAGCCACAGCAGTACCCTGCAAGTCACCCGCTATCGCGATGAGCTGTCGCGGGGGATTATCTCCGGCGCGCCGGTGCTGTCGAATATCTACCACCCGGTCGAGCGCCCCAAACCCTCCATCGCCAAGCCGGACGCGCCGAAAGTCTCCGCCACCGAGTTATCCGGCGTGGCCATTGCCGACACCTTATCGATACTCGACCAACGCGTGCAGGTCACCGTAGGCTTGCGCAAACAGAACATCCAGTCCCATAACTACAACGCCGCCGGCGCGGTGACCACGGCCTACGACGCCGGCAAGACCACGCCGCTGTTCGGCGCGGTGGTCAAGCCCTGGGAGCATGTGTCGTTTTATTACAACTACCTCGAAGGCCTGAGCAAAGGCGACGTGGCGCCGTCCAATGCGGCCAACGCCGGGGAGATCTTCGCGCCCTATGTTTCCAGGCAGCATGAAGTCGGGGTGAAGTTCGATTACGGCACCTTCATGTCGACGCTGGCGCTGTTCCAGATCCAGAAACCCACCGGCGAACTGGCCCAGGGGCGCTTCTCGGTACAAGGCGAACAACGCAATCGCGGCCTGGAGCTGAGCCTGTTTGGCGAAGTCGCCCCAGGCACGCGCCTGCTCGGCGGCGTGACCCTGCTGGATGCACAGCTCACCAAAACCAGCATCGCCGCCAATCAGGGCAACACCCCGGTGGGCGTGCCCGAAGTGCAAGCCAACCTCTGGGCCGAATGGGACACCCCGTGGGTCGAAGGGCTGACGTTGACCAGCGGCGCGATCTATACCGCCAGCCAGTACGTCAACCAGGCCAACACCCAACAGCTGGACGCCTGGACCCGCTTCGATGTCGGCGCGCGCTACAGCACGCGCATCGCCGAGCGTCCGACCACCTTCCGCGCCACCGTGCAGAACCTGTTCGACCGCGAATACTGGTCCGGCGTGGCCTCCTACGGCGCGTTTTCCCAGGGTTCGCCACGCACCCTCCTCCTGTCGGCCACGGTCGACTTCTGATACCTGCAAGGGCTCACATGATGCGTTCGATTGTTCGATGCGGCCACGTTTTGGCGGCACTGTTGTTCACCGGGTTGCTGGGCATGCCTGCGCTGGCGGCGCCCACCACCGTCACTGATTTGCTGGGGCGCCAGGTCAAGGTCAACCTGCCGGTGCATCGGGTGATTCTGGGTGAAGGGCGCCAGCTGTACCTGGTGGCCGCGCTGGATACGCAAAACCCCATCGAGCGCATCGTCGGCTGGCGCAAGGACCTGATCCAGTCCGACCCGGACACCTACAACGCCTATCGGCGTCAATTCCCCGAGATCGCCCACATCCCCACCTTCGGCGGTTTTGAAGACGGCACCTTCGACATCGAACAAGCGATTTCCCAGCGGCCCGACGTGATCATCCTCAATATCGAGGCGCAACACGCCACCGAGGACGCGCGCTACATCGAGAAGCTCGACGCCCTGGGTATTCCGGTGGTGTACGTGGACTTTCGCAACCAGCCCATGACTAACACCGAACCGACCATGCGCCTGTTCGGCCAACTGTTCGGCAAGGAAGACCGGGCCGAGGCGTTTATCGCGTTCCGCAACCAGCAGATCCGCCGCGTGACCGAGGTGATTGCCGCGCAGCAACCCAAGCGCCCCGCCGTGTTCATCGAGCGCATCGGCGGCTACACCGACGATTGTTGCCTGAGTTTCGGCGATGAAAACTTCGGACTCTTTGTCGAGATGGCCGGCGGCAACAACGTCGCCAAAGGCATCATCCCCAGCACCTTTGGCCAACTGAATCCCGAGCAAGTGATCGTGGCCAACCCGGACCAGGTGGTCGTCACCAGCGCCAACTGGGAAGCTTTCGCGCCGGGTGGCCATTGGGTCGGCGTCGGCCCTGGCGCAGACATGGCCCAAGCCCGGCACAAGCTGGCGTGGTACACCCAGCGCCCGGCCTACGCCGGGATCAAGGCCCAGCAGACCCAGGCCTTCCACGCGATCTGGCATCAGTTCTACAACAGCCCGTATCAGTTCGTGGCGATCCAGCAATTGGCCAAATGGTTTCATCCGACGCTGTTTGCCGACCTCGACCCGGAAGCCGAGTTTCGCGAGTTGCATGAACGATTCCTGCCGGTGCCCTACGCGCCTGGCTACTTCGTGAGCCTCAAGCCATGACTGCCTACCGTCAATTGGTGCTGCGCAAACGCCTGATCCTGGCCATCCTGACCCTGCTATTGCTGTGCAGTGTGTTGCTGGATCTGGCCCTCGGCCCGGCGCGCTACAGCCTCAGTGAAGTGCTCGGCGCGCTGCTGTCGCCGGACAGCGCGGCGCCCCAGGTGCGTGTGGTGATGTGGGATATCCGCCTGCCGGTCGCGCTGATGGCGGTGGCGGTCGGCGCGGCGTTATCCCTGGCCGGGGCGCAGATGCAGACGATCCTCAACAACCCGTTGGCCAGCCCGTTCACCCTGGGGCTTTCCGCCGCCGCCAGCTTTGGCGCGGCCATGGGACTGGCCTTCGGCGTGGCGCTGTTTCCGTTGGCGGCGCAGTACATGGTGCCGGTCAACGCGTTCATCATGGCGATGCTGTGCGCACTGCTGATCCACTTTTTGAGCCTGCGCCGTGGTGTCACCGCCGAAACCATCGTACTGCTCGGCATTGCCTTGGTCTTCACCTTCAACGCGCTGTTGGCGCTGGTGCAGTTTTTCGCCACCGAGCAAGCCGTGGCAGCCGTGGTGTTCTGGACCATGGGCAGCCTGACCAAGGCCACCTGGCCCAAGCTGGGCGTGATCTGCCTGGTGATCCTGATCACCCTGCCGATCTTCGCCAAACGTGCCTGGGCCCTGACCGCCCTGCGCCTGGGCGACGACAAGGCCGCCAGTTTCGGCATCAACGTGCGCAGCCTGCGTTTCCAGACGCTGATCATGGTCAGCCTGCTCGCCTCGTTCCCGGTGGCCTTTGTCGGCACCATCGGCTTTATCGGCTTGGTCGGCCCGCACATCGCCCGCATGCTGATCGGCGAAGACCAGCGCTTCTTCCTGCCCGCCTCGCTGCTCACCGGCGCGTTGATTCTGTCGGCCAGTTCGGTGGTCAGCAAAACCCTGATCCCCGGTGCGATTTTTCCGATTGGCGTGGTCACCTCACTGATCGGCGTGCCGTTCTTTATCTCCCTGATCCTGAGCGGGAAGAAAAACCCATGGTAAGCATTCAGTTGCAGGACCTCGGCGCCACCTACGGGCAACGCACCATCATCCGCGGCGTGACCACCGCCCGTTTTGTCGGCGGCCAAGTGGTGGCGGTGGTCGGGCCCAATGCGGCCGGCAAATCCACCTTGTTCAAGCGCATGGCCGGGCTGATCGACGGACCGGGCCAGGTGATCCTGCAGGATTCAGCAAAAGGCCTCCAAGGCATCAGCTACATGCCCCAAGGCCTGAACGCCAGCGCCCGCTTGACGGTGTATGAATCCGTGCTGCTGGCACGCAAGCAGCTAGCACCCGGCTGGACGGTGCATGATGAAGAGCTGAAGTTGGTCGATGAAATCCTCACCGCCCTCGGCATCACCGAGCTGTCCTTTCGCAACCTCGGCGAACTCAGCGGCGGCCAGCAGCAGTTGGTGTCCATCGCCCAGACCTTGGTGCGCGAACCCGACGTGTTGCTGATGGACGAACCCACCAGCGCCCTCGACATGCATCGCCAGGTGCAGGTGCTGAACTTCATGCAGGCCCTGGCGCGCAAACGCCAGGTGATTGTGTTCATCGCCCTGCACGACCTGAACCAGGCGCTGCGTTTTGCCGACCAGGTGCTGGTGATCGCCGACGGCACCGCCCAGGGCAGCGGGCCGAGCCATGAGGTGATCAATGAGGCAATGCTGCGCGCGGTGTACAAGGTCGAGGCGCGGATTGAGCGGTGCAGTTGGGGGCAGCCGCATATTTTGATCGACGATATTGTGTAAGGCTTGAGTCCGTAGGGTGGCGTTTTGTCATGGTTTGTAAAGGGCCAGCAAGGCGCATCGCTTTTAATTGCAGGACGTTTCCTAGACAATCCCTGCCGCCTTGTGCCTGCTGGAATCGGTGGCTAGTCTGCGGTCCGTCACTGCCTATTCAGTGATCGGGTTTAGTCGCCCGGATTTCGAGCAAGCGTAGGGCCCCATGAAGCTTATGGTGGCTGTGCGCAGGGCGCCCTCGGGCGCGCCGGATGCTCCTGACCGGTCGACTAACCTGCGTACAGCCGCCACCCTTCGTTTAGTCGCGAAGCGTGCCGACTCCATGATCATCCAGGAGCTGCACAAATGAACAAAGTCCTACCCGATCCACCCATCGACCCCGCAAAAGACCGCGCCGCGTTCAACCGTGCCATCGACCATTACCTGCCCACCCAAGGTTTCCACTCGGTCAACGAAGACCTCAGCTTCGAAGACGCCCTGCTCTACACCGCCAGCCTGCTCGACAGCGCGTCGGCCACCGCACTCGATTGTGGTGAGCAATTGGCAAGCCCTGAGCGGGCGAAGATCCTGGCGGTGTGGCATTTGCTGGAAATCGCCAAGACCACGGTGGACCGCTCTATTGAATGCCTGAAACAGAACTAAAACAGATGGGAGCGGCCATGTAGTGAGCGGTGCGACGATTCGACAAGCCCGCTCACTACAAATGGCTGCGTAGGCGAGGGTCATAGCACTAGCACACGAACCATCTGCCAAGCGGCAAAGCCGATCAGACATAGTCCGCTGGCCCGGTTAAGCCAGCCAAAGTCCAGGCGCTTGGCCAGTGTCTTGTTGATCATCGCCCCCACTATCACATACAGCATTTGCCCTAGTAACGATCCCACTAGTACCCCCAGCAAATTCAGGTAAATCCCGCTTCCATCTAGCTGGGCACCACTGGCAACGGCATAGGAGGAAATCGCCGCGATGGTCAGTGGGCTGGTCAACGTCAATAAAAAAACCGGGAGAAACCCCGCAGCTCGCTGCGTGGACACCGCGCTGGTGGTTTTCTTGAAGGTGATAGCACCAAGACAAAGCAGGTAGGCAATCGCTGCCCACGTTAATAACTGATTGTGTGCAACCCAAACGGTTTCAATTGACCTCAGCCCAATAAAAGCGACAGCTGCAAACACTGCGTCGGCAACTGCTGCACCCAGCGCCCCAGGCAATGCACTGCGACAGCCATAGGTGATGGATTGCCCCAGAATAATCAAGGCCACCGGGCCGAAGCTTATTGAAAGCAGTGTCGAAAACACCATTGCACTCAGAAAATCGTGCATCTAATCCACGACTTCCCTAAACATCTTTTTCTTTGCCTGACAATGCGGGCACTGAAATTCATCGCCCAGCTCATCCCATGGCACACCTGCTTCAATACCGACTAGAGGCTCTCCCGAGGCCTCCGAGTAAACGTAGTGACAGATTGTACATTCATAATCTTTATACATATCAATACCCCACGAACTCAAGTTGCCCGAGGATCGCCAAGGTGACGATTAAGTGCTGCAAACATCTGTTCAAAACCATCCATAAACGCCATCGCACCGCGCATTGCTTGGGGTGCAATACTTGGATTTTTCTCCAAATACGAAATCATGATCTCCCGCCCGGTAGCTACATGCATGGGCTCAACTTCACAATGGATAGCAAAAAAAGCCAACACGGGATCATCCTCATCAATCAACCCGTACTCACTGGCATAGAGTTGAAAACCTTTAAGAAAGTACTGAAATTCTCTCGACGAGGTCATCTCTGAAGCCAAGTGAAAACCCAATGCCTCACCCAAAAACTCGGAACGGTACATCCTATGGGTATTGTTCCCCATGGCAGTGCCTTCCGGGAGTACGTTTTGAGAATTAAATAGCTCGGCGTCAGAAAGCCCCAAATGAGTGGTCAGCTGTTTAAACATTTGGTGATGAGTGGGAAGCATATGTTTACTATGCTGGTGTAAACCATATTCATCGACAGAGGCGTACAGGATATGCGCTGCTTTAGCGGTGCCATTCCACATATCCTCCCTTATCCATTCATCCGTGACACGTGCAGCCAACGCAACGATTCCAGCAGGAACATCTTTAAAAAAAGCCCAGATTGTTCCAAAAAACAGAGCCATGTCTTGATGAGTTAAAGGACGAGCAGAAATAACCTCTCCGAACCTTTCAAGCTCCTTGAATGCAGCATGTCGAAGTATTGCGCTAGCCACCTCATTGTAGCCAGCCTCACACACTTTATATATCTCACTCCGAGTAACCCTTTCACCTGATCTGATTACCGCTGAATTTTGAATACTCATAGCCTTTATCCTTGCCTTGATAAAACATGAGGGTTTGAACCATTTATTCAAAAACCAAACAAAGAAATTATTTCCCAATCAATAATTTTGTCAACCCCAAAATCGAAAACACCATCACTGACTTCAAGACACTCATTCTAGAGCTCTCTCATCCGGCACAAAGCAGAAACCCACCTGCAACAGTTAATTATCTCAAGCAAAGTCTTACATACAATACTGTAGGCCCCAGTCGTCAGCCTCTCATTATCTGAAAGGAGTTTCCTACTTTTAAAATAGCGTCTCTTCAGTTATGCCGACCACAATGACAACAAGTAACCCTATAAACTAACTGAAGCCTATCCTTTACAGCCCCAACTTATTTGTAGTTTGCTTTACCGTTGCGATAGCGGTGCATTGATCCATCCATTCATTCATAGGCTGACACATCGCAATCGGAGGTAAGTCGAATCGTCGCACCGCCCCTCCCACATTTGATCTGCGGCGTCTGTATGGCTGCAAGGCGCGACGCTCACTTATGCAGTCACCCGATCCTGTTGAATCCTTGCCCGATCCTCCGATTTGTCGACCACCGGGTATCTGCGCCCTTGCACTCTGGTCTAGAGTTCGACAATAAGCGGCCACTGCGTTCATCACTAAAAAGGCCGCACCTACCGTTGATCAGCAGGTGAGCCATGGAATTACGAATCAACCAAAAGGCCTATCAGGTCGATGCCGACGCAGACACGCCCTTGTTGTGGGTGATCCGCGATGACCTGGGCCTGACCGGCACCAAGTACGGCTGCGGCCTGGCCCAGTGCGGCGCCTGTTCGGTGCTGGTGGACGGCAATGTGGTGCGCTCCTGCGTCACGCCGGTGGCCGCCTTGGTCGGGCGTGAGGTCACCACCATCGAGGCGATTGAAACCGATGAAGTGGGCAAGCGTGTGGTCGCGACCTGGGTCGAGCATCAGGTGGCGCAATGCGGGTATTGCCAGTCCGGGCAGGTGATGGCGGCCACTGCGCTGCTCAAGCACACCCCCGCGCCGAGCAAGGCGCAGATCGACGCGGCGATGATCAACCTGTGCCGCTGCGGCACCTATAACGCCATCCACGCGGCGGTCGACGCCCTGGCCAAGCAGGAGGGCGCTTGATGAGTATCCTCGACGAACTGCTTGATGTACCGGTCAACCTGTCGCGTCGCCGCTTTCTGGCGAGTACGGCGGTGGGCGCGCTGGTGATTGGTTTTGGCCTGCCCCTGGGCTCGGGCCGGGTGCAAGCCGCCACCACCGCTGAACGCGGCACCCAGGTGCCGGCGTTCCTGGAGATTCGCCCGGACGGTACGGTGCGCCTGCTCAGCCCGTTCATGGAAGGCGGACAAGGCACCCACACCGCCATGGCGCAGATCGTCGGCGAAGAGTTGGATGCCGATCCCGCCACCTTTATCGTCGAAGCCGCCCCGCCCGGCGAAGCCTATGTGGTGATGGAAAACGGCCTGCGCATTACCGGCGGCAGCATGTCGGTGCGCATGAGCTACCCGACCATGCGCCGCCTTGGTGCCCTGGCCCGCGCGATGTTGCTGCAAGCTGGCGCTAAACAATTGGGCGTGCCGGTGGGCGAACTGACCACCCAGCCTGGTCGCGTGGTGCACGCAGCGTCCGGTCGTTCATTGGGGTATGGCGAGCTGGCCAGCAGCGCCCTCGACATGCCCGTGCCCGATCCAGCCAGCATCACCCTGCGCGACCCGAGCCAATTCCGCTGGATCGGCAAGCCGGTCAAACGCCTGGACGCGTACGATAAATCCACCGGCAAGGCGCTCTACAGCATCGACCTGAAAGTCGACGACATGCTTCACGCCGCCGTCCAGCACGCGCCACGCCTGGGCATGACCGTCGGCACCCTGCGCAACCAGCCTCAGGTCGAAGGCATGAAAGGCGTGCATTCGGTGCACGTGCTGCCCGGCGCCGTGGCGGTGGTGGCTGAACGTTGGTGGCACGCCAAGCGTGCGGTAGAAGCCATCCAGGTCGACTGGCAGGAAGCCGCCGCCGACTCGGCACTGCGCGTCATGCCAGCGGACTTCTCCAGCGACAAGCACTTCGAGTTCCTCGCTGCCCAGCAAGGCCCGGCCCGTGATGACGAGAACGAAGGTGACGTCGCCGCCGCGTTGAAAGGTGGCAAGACCCAGCTCGAGGCGACGTACCACAACCAATACCTCAACCACGGCCAGCTGGAACCGCCGTCAGCCCTGGCGCGCTTCAACCCGGATGGCAGCCTGGACGTCTGGCTGCCCAACCAGGCGCCGGACATGTTCCGCGCCGACATCGCCAAGCGCACCGGCCTCGACCCTGCGCAAATCAACCTGCACTCGCCGTTGCTCGGTGGCTTCTTCGGCCGGCACTTCCTGTATGACTCGGCCAACCCTTATCCGCAGGCCATTGCGTTGGCCAAGGCAGTGGGCCGTCCGGTCAAGCTGATCTGGAGTCGCGAGGAAGAGTTCTTGCGCGATGTGCTGCGTCCCGTGGCGGTGGTCAAGTTCCGCGCCGCGCTGGATGACAAAGGCCTGCCGGTCGCCATCGAAGCCGTCAGTGCAACCGAAGGCCCGACCGAAGCCCTCGCCGGCAAACAGGGCGATAAGATCGACCCCACGGCGGTTGAAGGGTTATCGGGCAAGTCCTACGCGATCCCCAACAAACGCATCGCGCAGATCTACGTCAAAGGCGCGCCGATGCTCGGTTACTGGCGCTCGGTGGGCAATTCGCTCAACGACTTTTTCTACGAGTCGTTCCTCGACGAACTGGCGGACAAGGGCGGGCAGGATCCCTATGAGCTGCGCCTGCACCTGCTGCGCGACAACCCCCGGCTGACCACCTTGCTGCAAGCGGCGGGTGAACTGTCCGGTGGCTGGAAGCGCGGTCCCTTCACCGCCGAGGACGGCAGCCGGCGCGCACGCGGCGTGGCCATGGCCTCGCCGTTCGGTTCCCACACGGCGGCGATCGCTGAGGTGTCCATCGAGAACGGCAAGGTCAGGGTGCACGATATCTGGCAAGCCATCGACCCCGGCAGCATCGTCAACCCGGCGATTGTCGAAGCGCAGGTCAACGGTGCGGTGGCGCTGGGCCTGTCCCAGACCTTGTTGGAGGAAGCGGTGTACGTGGACGGCAAGCCACGGGCGCGCAACTACGACTTGTACCCGATCCTGGCGCCCTCGCAGATGGCACGGGTGCATGTACGGATAGTCGAGAGTGGCGAAAAAATGGGCGGTATCGGCGAGCCGCCGTTGCCTGCCGTGGCACCGGCCGTGGCCAATGCGGTGGCGCAGTTGACCGGCCAGCGCGTGCGCAGCCTGCCCTTGAGCCGACACACTTTCAGCTGACCTTCAGGAAACGCCCATGAACAACCGTCGATTCGCAAGAACCGCAGGCTGGCTGGCGCTGCCCTGCCTGGTCGCCGCAGGCCTGCTGGCTTGGTACGTCACCCGTGAACCGGCTACGCCGTTCGAACAGGAACAGGCGAAAGCCACCTTCGATCCCGCCTTGGTCAGCCGTGGCGAGTATGTCGCCCGCCTCAGCGATTGCGTGGCCTGCCACAGCCTGGCGGGCAAGGCGCCGTTTGCCGGGGGCCTGGAAATGGCCACGCCGTTGGGGGCGATCCACGCCACCAACATCACGCCGGACAAGCAAACCGGCATCGGCACTTATAGCCTGGCCGATTTTGACCGTGCGGTGCGCCATGGCGTAGCACCGGGCGGCCGTCGGCTGTACCCGGCCATGCCCTACCCGTCCTACGTGAAGCTCAGCGATGACGACATCAAAGCGCTGTATGCGTTTTTCATGCAGGGCATACAACCGGCCAACCAGCCGAATATCCCCAGTGATATTCCGTGGCCGCTGAATATGCGCTGGCCCATCGCCTTGTGGAACGGCGTGTTCGCGCCCACGGCGACTTATGCAGCCAAGCCCAACCAGGACGCGCTGTGGAACCGTGGCGCCTATATCGTCCAAGGCCCCGGCCACTGCGGCAGTTGCCACACGCCGCGCGGCCTGGCCTTCAACGAAAAAGCCCTGGATGAATCCGGCGCGCCGTTCCTCGCCGGCGCCCTGCTCGACGGCTGGTATGCGCCGAGCCTGCGCCAGGACCCCAACACCGGGCTGGGCCGCTGGACGGAGCCGCAGATCGTGCAGTTCCTCAAGACCGGGCGCAACGCCCATGCGGTGGTCTACGGTTCGATGACCGAGGCTTTCAACAACTCCACGCAGTTCATGCAGGACGACGACCTGGCGGCCATCGCTCGCTACCTCAAATCATTGCCCGGTGACCCGCAGCGCGACGGCGCACCCTGGCAGTATCAGGCGGTGGCGGCGGTTCAAGACGCCCCCGGCGCCCACACCTATGCCACACGCTGCGCCTCTTGCCATGGTCTCGACGGCAAGGGCCAGCCCGAGTGGATGCCGCCCCTGGCCGGCGCCACGTCCGCACTGGCGAAAGAAAGCGCGTCGGCGATCAACATCACCCTCAACGGCTCGCAACGCGTGGTCGCGGCTGGCGTGCCGGATGCCTACCGCATGCCAGCGTTTCGTGAGCAATTGTCCGACGCGCAAATCGCCGAGGTACTGAGTTACGTACGCAGCACCTGGGGCAATAACGGTGGCGCGGTTGACGCCAAAGCGGTGGGCAAGTTGCGCGGGCACACTGACCCGGCGAGCAGCAGCCCGATCATCCTGCACATGCGCTGAGGTCAGGGCTTCAGGTTTTTCACGCTGGCAAACGTTGCCTCGCCCCGCGCCTGATCCAACACGTTCATGGGCGCGGGCGTAGGCAACGCATGCATCACCGGCTTGAGCACGATGGAGCGCTCGCTGTCGGTGACGGAGCGCTCGTCGCTGGGCGGCACGCCGAAGTATTCACGGTAGCACTTGGAGAAATGCGGCGTGGACACAAAGCCGCAAAGCACCGCCAGCTCGACGATGGAAATGGGCGTCTGCTTGAGTAACTGCCGTGCCCGGATCAGCCGCAGCCGCAGGTAGTAGCGCGACGGCGAACAGTGCAGGTATTTCTGGAACATGCGCTCAAGCTGACGGCGGGACAACGCGACATACGCCGCCAGCTCATCCAGGTTGATCGGTTCCTCCAGGTTGGCCTCCATCAACGCGACGATTTCCTGCAGCTTGGGCTGCTGGGTGCCGAGCATGTGCTTGAGGGGCACGCGCTGATGGTCCTGCTCGTTGCGGATACGCTCGTACACAAACATGTCGGAGATGGCCGCCGACAGCTCATGCCCGTGATCACGGCCGATCAGGTGCAGCATCATGTCCAGGGGCGCCGTGCCGCCCGAGCTAGTAAGACGATCGCGGTCGAGGGTAAACAGGCTGGAACTGACCGTCACCCGTGGAAACGCCTCCTGCATGGCCGCCAACCATTCCCAATGCACGCTGCATTCATAGCCATCCAGCAAACCCGCCCGCGCCAACACAAAGCTACCGGTACAGATACCGCCCAATCGCTTGGCGTAACGCGCCTGGCTGCGCAGCCACTTGACCAGCTCGCCGGTTACGGTGCCCTGGATGCCGATGCCGCCACACACGATGACGATGTCGGCGGACGGCACGCTGAGTATCGACCCGTCCGGCGTGATGGGCACGCCGTCACTGGCCCACACGGGGTTGCCGTCCGGGCTCGCGGTATGCCACTTGTAGAGTTCCTGGCCCGACAGTTGGTTGGCCATGCGCAGGGGTTCGACCGCCGAGGCCAGTGACATCAGGGTGAACTGGTCCAGCAGTAGGAACACGATGCTGCTTACGGGGCGGCCACTCATGGCGGTGAGGCTGCGGCCACGGTTTTTTGCGAACGTTCGGGCTGCCGCGCGGTGAGCAAGCCGACCAGGGAAATCATCAGGGCCAGGCCGATGGTGGATGACACCTCAAAACGGTGTTCCGGCGTGACCAGCATTACTGTCAATGCAGCACAGATGAACGCAATGACCAGCCAGGTCAGCCAGGGAAACAGCCACATCTGGAAGGTGAGCCTGACGTTGCGCTGTCGCAGGATCTTGCGCATGCGCAACTGCGACACCGCGATCACCAGGTACACCAGCAAGGCGATGGCGCCCGAACTGGCCAGCAGGAACTGGAACAACCCGGCCGGCGCGAAGTAACTGAACAGGGTCACACCCGCGCCCAGGATGGTGCTGGCAATCACCGCTGCCCTCGGCACGCTGGCCGCCGAGGTTTTCTTCATCAACGTGGGAGCATCCCCGCGCTTGCCCAGGGAAAACAGCATGCGCGAGGCAATGTAGATGGAGGAATTCATGCAACTGGCCACGGCGATCAACACCACTACGTCAACCAGCAGCTTGGCGTTGGGAATATTCATCAGCTCCAGGGCGCGCTGATAAGAGCCTACCGAGGCCAGCAACGGGTCGTTCCACGGCACCACGGAAATCACCACGAAGATCGACAACAGGTAGAACACACCAATACGCCACATCACCGAACGTGTGGCGCGGGCGATGTTCTGCGCCGGGTTACTGGACTCCGCCGCCGCGATGGTGACCGCCTCAGTGCCGATAAAGCTGAACATGATGGTAATAAAGGCCCCCACCACCGCCGACAGCCCGTTAGGCGCGAAACCGCCGTGCTCTTCCATCAACCGGCTCAACCCACTGACCTCCCGTTCGGGAATCCAGCCCATCAGCACCGCAAAGCCCAGGCCGATAAAACCGATGATCGCGATGACCTTGGCCATGGCGAACCAGAACTCGAACTCGCCGTACTTGGACACGCTGAACAGATTGGTGACCACCAACAAAAAGATCGACAACAAGGCAAACAGCCAAGCGTCGATCTGTGGGAACCATTGGTTGAGGATATGCCCGGCGGCCAGGGCCTCGATGGGGATCACCAGCACCCAGAACCACCAGTACAACCAACCGATGGTAAACCCGGCCCAGCGGCCGATGGCCTGGTCGGCATAAGTGGAGAAAGACCCGGTATCGGGGTTGGCCACCGCCATCTCCCCGAGCATGCGCATCACCAGCACCACCAGCGTGCCGGAGAACAGATAAGCCAGCAGCACCGCCGGCCCCGCCGCCGCAATCGCATGCCCGGAACCGACAAACAACCCCGCCCCGATAATGCCCGCAATGGAAAGCATGGTCACATGACGCGGCTTGAAGCCTTGCGCCAACTGGCCGTTGGAATCGTTGGAATTCAGGCTATTCATTGTTTTTGTTGTTCTCGGTGATCGACGTCAAGGTGTACTGACTGAAGAGTCAGGCGATCATCATTTCCTAATGATGGGTCACCTTACGCGGCCTGAGTTCATCAAAAATAGCCTGGGAGCGGCGGGGATTGGTCTGATATCGACATGCACATAGGGTTTACCTGCATAGCCCCCACTCATAGACAGGCCCATTTCCCTGTGGCGAGGGAGCTTGCTCCCGTTGGGCTGCGTAGCAGCCCTACCGGTTCAAACAAAGCGCTGGGTCTGCTTCGCGACCCCGACGGGAGCAAGCTCCCTCGCCACAGAGTTGAACTGATTGCCGGGCCCGCCCAAACTGGTCAAATCAAAAGCCAAACCCAATCAGTGAAGCGATTCCTGTGCCTACACGCTCGATAAACAATATTCGCCAGGCCACATCCGACGACGTGCATGCCCTGATCGAACTGGACACCTACGCAACGGCCCATACCCATCGCCGTGTGTTTATCCATGATGCCGTGGTTCGTCAAGAATGCCTGGTGGCCGTCGACACTGTTGGCCGTTGCGCCGGTTACCTCGTTCTGACCCATGACTTTTTCGAGTATGGTTTTGTGGCGCTGGTGGTCGTCTCACCCGCTCATCAGCGTCAGGGCATTGCGCAGCGGTTGCTGGCGGCGGCAGAGGCGGCGTGCAAGACGCCCAAGCTGTTTACTTCAACCAATGCGTCAAACACCGCCTCCCAGGCGCTGTTTGCAAAGGCCGGATTCGTGCCGAGCGGGCAGATCGACAACCTGGACGATCACGATCCTGAGCGGATCTATGTGAAATTCATCACTCCAACCGTGCGCTAACCTGCCCAGGCACGGCATGTACTCGGGGCAGCCCCTTGTAAAAAATTTCCCCTCTCCATCATTCCTCCACAAAACCTCCCATGAATGAGCACGTTAGCTGCGCATAATCGGGTTCGATGTTGAGCGCTATGATCAATACCTGACAGCGTGGGCCATGGAGCGGCAACCACGACAAGGCTTATTCACCGAGCAGACTATGAACGATTACCCCGTCGCATCGACACCCCAGCCCAGCAGCATCCGGGAGAACCAGGCCTTGGTGCTGATCGCCGAAGACGAGCCCGAGATTGCGGATATCCTCATCGCCTATCTCAAGCGCAGCGGCTTTCGCACCGCCCACGCCCTTGATGGCCGGCGTGCGCTGGAACTGCACCAGAGCCTCAAGCCGGATCTGATGCTGCTGGATGTGCTGATGCCCCACGTCGATGGCTGGCAGGTGCTGGCCGAAGTGCGCCATCGCGGCAACACGCCAGTGATCATGCTGACCGCGCAGGATCAGGACATGGACAAGTTGATGGGCCTGCGTATCGGTGCCGACGACTACATCGTCAAGCCGTTCAACCCGGCCGAGGTGGTGGCGCGTACCCAGGCAGTGCTGCGGCGCTCCGTCAACTACACATCGGGTGTCAGCGCCAGTGTGCTGCGGGTGGATGGGTTTGAAATAGATATCGAAAGCCATCAGGTCACGGTGAATATCGAAGGCAACGCCCTGCCGCTGCTGCTGACCGTCACCGAATTCAAATTGCTGGCCCAATTGGCCCGCGCGCCGAAACGTGTGTTCAGCCGCGCAGAGCTGTTGGCCCTGTGCTCGCCGGAAAGCGACAGCCTGGAGCGCACGGTCGACAGCCATATCAGCAAGTTACGCCGCAAGATCGAGGACCTCGGGCTGCAAGGCGTGCCGGCAAGCATTCGCGGGGTGGGTTACCGCTTCGGGAGTGGCGCGTGAAACTATTTAACGGCTTGAGCCGCCAGATCATCCTGTCCATGTCGGTCGTGGTGCTGTGTGTGATTGCCCTGGCGGTGATCGGCTCCTATGTGTTCTACGCCCTGCTTTGGACCTACTGGCCACTTCCAGACGAGCAGGTCGATGAGTGGATGCCCGCCAATGCCGAATGGGCGTGGATGGGCTTGACCACCTGCGTCAGCCTGGCGGTGGGTGCATTCGTGGCGACCAAGTTGTCGCGGCGCATCCTGATGCCGTTGAATTCGGTGGCCGAGAACCTGCGCAAACTGGCGGACGGCGACCTCGATGTGCAGGCCGTGGCTGGCGATCAGTCCATCGGTGAGGCGGCTATTTTGGTGAATGACTTCAACAGCATGGCCCAACGCTTGAAACGCATGGCGCAGGAACAGGCGTTCTGGAACGCGGCGATCGCCCACGAACTGCGCACGCCGCTGACCATCTTGCGCGGTCGCCTGCAAGGTTTGGCCGAGGGTGTGTTCGAGCCAGACACAGCGCAGTTCTACAGCCTGCTCGGGCAGGTCGAAGGGCTGGCGCGGATGATCGAGGACCTGCGCGTGGTCGGCCTGGGTGACAGCGGCTACCTTGAAATCAACGTGCAAGACGCCGACCTGGCCGCAGGGGTTGAGGAGGATGTGCGACTGTTCGAACCGAGCCTGGCCGCTGCTGGTTTTACTTTGCAACTGGACCTGCAACGCCGCATCCTGCGCTGCGACCCCGCACGCATCCGCCAGGCGTTGCTGGCCCTGCTGGACAACGTGCGTCGGCATGCGACACCCGGCAACGTCAACGTGCACCTGAGCACGCGTGATGGCGCGCACTACCTGAGGGTGCGCGACGACGGTCCCGGTATTGATGAGGACTTTGCGACGCACCTGTTCGAACCTTTCCAGCGCGGCGAAAACTCTCGCTCACGCGCCCAGGGCGGCAGCGGCCTGGGCCTGGCGGTGGTGCGCGCGATTGCCATTGCCCATGGCGGCGCTGTGACCTGTCGAAAAATGGAAAACGGCGGAACGCTGTTCGAACTCAGCTGGAACCTTTGAGTAAGCCAGGCCCCGCCATGCGCATCTTTTCCAGGTTGTTCAGAACCACCCAGCGCTTTCGTTATTTTGTCTTGTTGGACACCGCGCTTGTTTGCATTGCGTTCAAAAGCTGCGCCGCAATGCCTCAAAACGGGCACTGGATAGAAGTTGAACACATCAACCTGTCGTGGCTGGGCAATCCCCTCCCCAGCCGTGCCCGGTTAACTGAGCGAGTGTGAACATGAGCCCTTCCCTATCACTCCTTGAAGAGTCGCTACGACAGCACACGGCTCGCCTGAAACGCCTGCAACGGTTCTGGGTGCCGCTGCAACAGCGCGCACCGAAGTGGGTACTGGCGCTGTGGATCATCGGCGTTTTCGTGTCGCTGGCGGCGCAATGCTGGTGCCATTGGTTCGTGACCGCGCCGCTGATCTGCGTGTTGATCGTCGCGGAAATCGTGATCGACGAGGCGCAGATGACACTGCAGTTGCGCACCGATGCCGTTCGCGATTCGTTGCGAGCGATTATGGCGACCGGGAAACCAATCCCGGATTGAACATCCCCTCAAAGCGCGCCTTGTTCGCCGCGTAATACGCCGCCACCGCCTTGTCTGCCGTGCTCTCCCGCGCCTGCATCATCAACGCTTCGAGGTCGGCCTGGGGGATGGAGAAATGCGCAAAGAAGTACGCCACTTCGGGATGCTCCTGGCTGAAGCCTTTGCGGGCCATGGCGTGGATCTGCTCAGCGCCGCCGAAAATCTGCTTGGGATCATCCAGGTAGCGCAGCGACCATTTGGAGAACATCCAGTGCGGGCTCCAGGCGTTGACCAACGACCACTTGTCGCGCTTGAGGTTGCGGTCCAGCTCGTTGAGCATGCCGCTTTCCGAAGACCCCACCAGTTTGTAGCCCGCCAGCTTGTAGTCCTCGATCGCCTTGACGGTGAGCTTGTACTGGCCGTTGCCGACTTCGGAGGTAAAGATCTTGCCGTCGAACTTCTCGCGGATCCCGGGTTTGTTCAAGTCTTCCACGCTGGCGACTTCCGCGACCGGCACCGACGTGGGCACAGCCATGCCGATTCGCCCTTCATACAGCACGCCGAGGTCTTCGAGGCGGTCTTTGTACTTGTCGTAGAACGCCTTGTGGGTGCTGGGCAGCCAGACCATCGGGATCAGGTCGATGTTGCCGTTGGCCAGCGCCTGGAACTGGATGCCGATGTCGGCCATCACCAACTTGACCGGTTGCTTGAGATGTTCCTGCAACGCCGTGCTGGCGAGCTTGACGGTGATTTCCGTGTCGGACCAATTTACCCAACCGATGCGCACCGGTGGTTTTTCCTCGGCGTGGGTCATCGCCGCACTGGCGCCCAGCGCAAGGCCGAGCAGGTAGGCACAGGCTTTTTTCCGATAGTGCACATGAGCATTCATCAGACGTCCTCCTAAGGGGTGAGGCCGATCTTAGCGACGACTTCAGGGCACCGCAATAAAAATGTACAGTCATGTCGACCATTATTGACACCCATGTACATTTATCCTAATTTCAGATCGCCGAGCCTGATGATGCCCACTACGGAGCACAGAATAATGTCCAGCGATCCCCTGCTGCAGCCCTACAAAATCAAGCACCTGACCCTGCGCAATCGGATCATGACCACGGCCCACGAACCGGCCTACCCGGTGGACGGCATGCCGCAGGCGTTGTACCGCGCCTATCACGTCGAGCGCGCCAAGGCCGGCGTGGCTTTGACCATGACCGCAGGCTCCGCCGCCGTATCGCGGGACAGCCCGCCAGTGTTCAACAATGTGCTGGCGTACAAAGATGAAGTGGTCGGCTGGCTGAGGGACCTGACCGATGAGTGCCACGAACACGGCGCGGCAGTGATGATCCAGCTGACGCACCTGGGCCGGCGCACACGCTGGGACAAAGCTGATTGGCTGCCGGTGGTCTCGCCATCGCACCGTCGCGAGGCGTCACACCGCTCCTTCCCGAAGAAGATGGAAGACTGGGACATCGAGCGGATCATCAAGGACTACGTCGACGCCGCCGAGCGCATGCAGGCCGCCGGGCTGGACGGCCTGGAACTGCAAGCCTACGGGCATTTGATGGACCAGTTCTGGTCACCGCTGACCAACGAACTGGATGGCCCTTACGGCGGTTCCCTGGAAAACCGCATGCGCTTTACCTTCGACGTCCTGCGCGGCATTCGCCAGCGCGTTGGTGAAGACTTCCTTCTGGGCGTGCGCTACACCGGTGACGAGGCGCTGCCGGGCGGATTCACCGCCAACGAAGGCCTGCAGGTGTCGCACATGCTCAAGGACAGCGGGCTGGTGGACTTCCTCAACGTGGTACGTGGGCATATCGATACCGACGCGGGGCTGACCGACGTGATTCCGATCCAGGGCATGCGCAACTCGCCGCACCTGGATTTTGCCGGCGAGATCCGCGCGTCCACCGGCTTCCCCACCTTCCACGCGGCGAAAATCCCGGACGTGGCCACCGCGCGCTACGCCATTGCGTCGGGCAAGGTGGACATGGTCGGCATGACCCGCGCCCACATGACCGACCCGCACATCGTGCGCAAGATCATCGAGCGGCGTGAGGAAGATATCCGCCCCTGCGTCGGCGCCAACTACTGCCTGGACCGCATCTACCAGGGCGGCGCCGCCTACTGCATCCACAACGCGGCGACCGGCCGTGAAACCAGCATGCCCCATGAAATTCCCAAGGCTGCGGTGAAGCGCAAAGTGCTGATCATTGGCACGGGCCCGGCCGGGCTGGAAGCGGCACGCGTCGCCGGTGAGCGCGGGCATGATGTGACAGTACTGGAAGCGGCAGACCGGCCCGGCGGGCAAATCCGCCTGACCGCCCTGAGTGAGCGGCGTCGCGAGATGATCGGCATCATCGACTGGCGCATGGCCCAGTGCGAACGCCTCGGCGTGAAATTCCACTTCAACACCTGGGCCGAAACCGAGACGGTGCTGGCCCATGAGCCGGACGTGGTGATCGTCGCCACCGGCGGCATGCCGCACACCGACGTGCTGGCCTCGGGCAATGAACTGGTGGTGTCGACCTGGGACATCATTTCCGGCGACGTCAAACCGGGGCGTCATGTGTTGATCTTCGACGACGCCGGCGACCATGCCGCGCTGCAAGCCGCCGAGGTGATTGCGCAGAGTGGCGCCAGCGTCGAAATCGTCACCCCGGACCGCGCGTTCGCCCCGGAAGTCATGGCCATGAACCTGGTGCCCTACATGCGCAGCCTGCAGGACCTGGACGTGACCTTTACCGTGACCTATCGGGTTGAGACGGTGGAGAAACGCGACGGTCGGCTGCTCGCCCGTTTTGGCAGTGATTACGGCGCGGTGCACAAGCAGCGGGTGGTCGACCAGGTGGTGGTCAACCATGGCACGCTTCCCCTGGATGACCTGTACTTCGAGTTGCGTGCGCACTCCAGCAATGGCGGCGCGGTCGAGCAGCAGGACTTGATCGCAGGGAACGCGCAGCACATCGTCACCAACCCCGAAGGTCGCTTCCAGCTGTTCCGGATCGGCGATGCGGTGGCCGCACGCAATACCCATGCGGCGATCTACGATGCGTTGCGGTTGGTCAAGGACCTTTAAAAACGCTCAAACACCCCCGGTGTGGTTTCGGCATAGCCAAACGCCCCATAGAAGCGGTCCAGTTCACGCCGCTTCAGGGCCTTGCCGGTAAACACACTGACATACTGGGGAATACGCCGGAACCGCACCACCACCTCTTCGGTGGTGTTCATCGAGATATAGCCGATCTGCGTCAGGTAGATGGTCCGGGCACGCACATCGGCGGCCTCGTCGTCGTAACCAAAACGCCGGAACATGCCGGTCAAGGCGTTGATACGGGTGTCATCGGCCTGCGCGATTTCTGCCGCGACCTCCGCCGACTGCATCGCCCAACTGCGCACGGCGAATTCGAATTGCGAGTCGAACAGTTCCGGGTTCAACCAGCATTCGAAGACGTTGAGAATGGCCTCGGAAATACTCTCGGCATAGCGCTCGCACTGGTACACCAGGTTACCGGTGTTTTTGTCGCGCCAACGGGTCAGCAAGGCGGCGAGCAGTTGCTCACGATCCTCGAAAAACCAATAGAAACTGGTGCGTGACAAGCCCAGCTGCTTGGCCAGTGGCATCACGCGCACGGCGTCGATACCGGATTCTTTGAGGGCCGCGTAGGCGGCGTCCAGCCACACATCGACCGAGCCGCGCCAGCCTGTGTCCTGGTTCTTGCCTCGCGGTTTTGCGGGTTGCGACATCCTTGGGTCACCTTTGCCGGGGAATTGCCGGTCACTCTACACGCACCCATCCACGCGTGCAGTTCGTCGGCAAAATCGCATGAAGAAAAAATCCGGACTACTGTATTTATGTACAGTTAAATAACTTAAGGATGAGCACCATGAACGACGATTTGAAGCAGTCAGGTTCTACCACCACCTCGCAACCCACCACCACATTCGAGCAGGCTAAAACCGGCAGGGCCCTAGATTTCACTTGGGCACCCGACGCCAACACGACCACCACCATCGTCTCGGCGGATTGTGTCGACTATCGCGTCAATACTGCCCAAGGCAGCCCGACCGGTGACAGCCACTCCATAGCACGGCTGACCTATGCCCAAGGCAACGGCGGTGGCCAGGTCGGCACACTGTTTCTCGAAGAGGTGCGTGCCGGCGTACGCGCCAACACCCAGATCGGACTAATGGTAGGCCGCAAATGGGCGCTGGATGCCGACGCAGCGGACACCGGCAGCATTGGCACCTACGTGGTGGAACAGTTCGATGACATGCGCGCCAGCGTCAACTATGTGGGGGCGTTCGCCCGCGTCTTTGCCGACCCTCGGATGGTCAGTTATCACGCCGGGGGCCATGTGCACACCAATATCTCGATCACCGGCAGCAGAGCCCTGAGCATGGCGGACTCCGGCAAGTCGATCCTGGTCATCAGCAATACGGACGTCACGCTGACAATTGGCGACGATGTAACCGAAGGCTTCAGGGCCACGTTGATCCAGGCGGCAGCCGGCAAGATCAACATCGCCGCATCGAGCACCCACACGCTGTACAGCAATGCCGGAAACCGCACACGCACGCTCAACCCGCTGGATGAACTGGAGGTCAGCACCTTTCCAGGGGGCCCTGTGTTCCTGGCTTTTCGGGTCAGGCCTGCGGCTTGATGCAAACGCTCGGATCTGGTGTCGCCGCTACCGGATGGGTGCCGGTGGCTGCTACACCACTTAGCCAGGCTGCGCGGTGCCTTTAGGGGCGGCGCCCTCCCCCTGCGCCGACAACACAATCGCCAGCACAATCAACGCCGCGCCTGCCAACATTCGGTAGGACGGTGCTTCATGGAACAGCCACCACGCACAGGCAATCGCGTACACCGGCTCCAGGGAAATGATCATGCCTGCGCTGCGGGCGTTCAAACCCTTGAGGCTTTTGACGAACAGCGCCTGGGACACCGCCGTGCAGAGCACGCCGAGAATGGCCAGGTTGAGCCAGTCGACAGGCTCCAGCGCCACCAGGTCGAACACTGCAACCGGCGCCATGAACAGCGCCACGGTAGCGTTCTGCCAGAACACCACTTGCACGCCATTTCGGCCATTGGTGGCGCGGCGGTTGGTCATGGCCAGCAAGGCGAACGACAGCCCCGAGGCAATCCCCCACAGCAGCCCGACCGTGCCTTGGTTGGCGATCTCGAACGAGGGTGTCACCAGTATCAGGCCGAGCGTGACCAACAGCAACAACAGCGCTTCAGCCAGGCGCGGCCGGTCGCGGAACACCGCCATGTCGAGCAAGGTGATAAACGCCGGAAAGCTGGCAAAGCCCAAGGTGGCGACAGCGACGCCACCGACCTTGATCGCAATAAAAAACGTGATCCAGTGCGCGGCCAGCATCAGCCCTGAGACGGCATAGATGCCGAGTTTCCTGAGGTTCAGGCCGCGCAGCAGCGCGCGGTCCTGCAGGTGTGCGAACACCCCCAGGGCCAGCAAGGCAAAGGCTGCACGGCCAAAGGTGATCACACTGGCGCTGGCGTGGATCAGTGCGCCAAAAATACCGGTCAAGCCAAACAGAATTGCAGTGATATGGGCAGAAGTAAGGGCAGTACGATGGGCAGTCATGAAAAGGCTTCGAAAAAACGAGCTGGGCCGTGGACTTCTTATTGTTGACCCGATTGAAAGGAAGGCGCCCCAATCGCCGCTTGCGTGGAGCTTTGTAGAGGGGCGCCTGGTTTTTTAACCTTCGGACACGTCGATCCAGATGGTTTTGATCTCGGTGTACTGGTCGTGTGCCCAGATGGACTTGTCGCGCCCGCCGAAACCCGACTGCTTGTAGCCACCGAACGGGGTCGAGGCATCGCCTTCACCGAAGCAGTTGACGGTGACGATACCGGCACGGATCTCGCGGGAGAGCTTGATCGCATTGCGCAGGTTATCGGTGTACACCGACGCCGCCAGGCCGTAGATGGTGTCGTTGGCCAGGGCAATAGCTTCTTCCAGAGTGTTGAACGTCGTGACGGTCAGCACAGGGCCGAAGATTTCTTCCTTGAACAGCACACTGTCGGCCCCCACGCCATCGACCACGGTCGGCTCCACGTAGATATCGCCTTGCGTCTTGCCACCGTAGACCACGCGCAGGTTTTCGTTGCCGGCCTGCACCAGGTACGAGCTGACCTTATCGAAATGCGCACGGCTGACCATCGAGCCCAGGCGATTGTCCGGATCGAGCGGGCTGCCCATCTTCCACGCTTGCAACTGCACGCCGATGCGCTTGAGCAGCTCGTCCTTGATATCGGCATGGACGATAAGGCGCGAAGACGCCGAGCAGTTCTCGCCCATGTTCCAGAACGAACCATTGACGATATGCCCCGCCACCACATCCAGGTCGGCCACGTCGTTCATCACCACGGCCGGGTTTTTGCCGCCCAGTTCCAACACGATGCGCTTGAGGTTCGACTCTGCCGCGTACTGCAGGAACAGGCGCCCGGTGTCGGTGGAACCGGTGAAGCTGACCATGGTGACGTCCATGTGGCGACCCAACGGTTCGCCCACTTCACGACCGCCGCCGGACACGACGTTGAACACGCCCGCCGGAATCCCGGCCTGGGCGCCCAGCTCGGCCACGCGCAGCGCCGTCAACGTGGTTTCCTTGGCCGGCTTGACCACGATCGAGCAACCCGCCGCGAGGGACGGCGCGATTTTCCAGGCCAGCATCAGCAGCGGGAAGTTCCACGGCAGCACCAGGCCGACCACGCCGATGGCTTCGCGTACCACCAGGGTCAAGGCGTCGGCGCCGACCGGGGCGGTGTTGTCGTAGATCTTGTCGATCAGCTCGGCATGCCAGCGGATCATGTGGATGGTTTCCGGCACGTCGGTCAGCTGGCACTCACGCACCGGCTTGCCGCTGTCCAGGCTTTCTAGCACGGACAGTTCGTGGGAGTGCTGTTCCAGCAGGTCGGCAAAACGCAGCAGGACTTTCTTGCGCGTGCCGGGGCTGAGCTTGTGCCAACGGCCGTCGTCAAACGCTTGCTTGGCCGAAGCCACGGCGTAGTCCACGTCGTCGCTGTTGCACGCGGTGATTTCAGCCAGCACTTCGCCGGTTGCCGGGTTGGTGGTGGTGAACGTCTTGCCCGAACCCGAGGTGTGGGCAGCGCCGTTGATGAAGGACGTGGTGGGAAACTGGATGTCCTGGGCGATGGCCGCGTATTCGGCGGCGCTGAGCAGGTGAGTCATCATGCACCTCCGACGATTTGCGCAACGTCGCGCTTGAGGTTGGTGATCACCGTTTGCAGCGCCTGGTTTTCGCTCTCGGTCAACGATTGCAGCGGTGCGCGCACGCTGCCGGTACGCAGGCCATTGAAGGCGCAACCGGCCTTGATCGCCTGGACGAATTTACCGCCTTCGAGGAAGTCCATCAGCGGCATGAAGGCGCTCATGATCTTGCGACCCTTGTCGAAGTCTTTTTCGACCACGCAGGCTTCATACAGGGCGACGTGTTCACGCGGCACGAAGTTGGAACCGGCACACACCCAGCTGCGGGCGCCCCAGGCGAAGAACTCCAGGGCCTGGTCATCCCAGCCGCAGGACAATGCGATGTTCGGGTATTGAGTGGCCAGGCGGTGCACCTGGCCCATGTCGCCCGAGCTTTCCTTGATCGCCACGACGTTTTTCGAAGCGGACACGGCCTTGAAGTACTCATCGCCCATGCTCACGCTCATGCGGCCTGGGTAGTTGTAGAGCATGATCGGCAGGCCCGCAGCCTGGTCCACGGCCAGGGCGTGGATGGCGTTTTCCTGTTCGGTGGGCAGTGCGTAAGGCGGCGAACCGACCAGGATCGCGTCAGCCTTGATCGCACGGGCGGCCTTGGCGTATTCCACCGAATCTTCGGTGCGGATGGCACCGGTGCCGACGATCAACGCGACGCGGTTGCCAATGACTTCCTTGGCGTGGGCAGCCAGGTCGATGCGCTCCTGAGAGGTGTGCGCGTAGTACTCGCCGGTGGAGCCGCCAATGATGACGCCGTGTACCTTGGATTCGATCAGGTATTCCAGCACGTCGGCGAACGCGGCGCTGTCGATCTGGCCGGTGGCGGTCAACGGGGTGATTGCCGGGGTGTAGATGCCTTCAAACTTCATGGGTGTTTCTCCAACAGTGAAAGTGATGTGGTTTGCGCTCAACTGCTCAACGCAGCGGCGTCCCGCAAGTTCAGCGAACGTGTTTCCGGGGCCATGGCCCAGGCGGCGGCCAGGCCGATGAACGTCACGCCAGCCGCGACGTACATGGTGTTGCCGATACCAATCGAGTGAAGCGACAGCGGTACGAGGTAGGTGCCGATGGCAGCGCCGACTCGCGACAGTGAGGTGCCGATGCCCACGGCGAACGCGCGGATTTCGGTGGGAAACAGTTCGTTCGGGTAAACCAGTTGCAGCACCTGGGCGCCGCCGATGAACACGGCGTAGGCGCCGAACAGCAGCAGCACGAGAATTTCGTGGCTATTGGAAAACGCCGCCAGCAACAGCAAGGCAAGGCCTGACCACAGGAAGCTGTTGATCAGCATGCTGCGTCGACCGATGGTGTTGATCAGCCGCGTGGCCAGCACGCAACCCACCACGAACAGCAAGGTGATGAACATCGAGCCGTAGGAGGCCCACTCGCCTTTCAGGTTGAGGGCTTGCAAGACCTTGGGGGCGAATGCGTAAACGGCGAACACGGGGATGATCGAACAGGACCAGAACACCGAGACAAAGAACAAGCGCTTGCCGTACCCCGAGCGCAGCAGGTCACGAAAGGTCATCTTGCGTTCGTCGGGTTGCTCCGGCAGGTCACGCAACGAGTAGTGCGGCCCATAGACGCGCTTGATGACCTGCTCGGCTTCGGCCTCGCGGCCCTTGCTCAGCAACCAACGCGCCGATTCCGGCGTACCCAGGCGCAGCACAAACAGCACCAGCCCGATCACCGAGGCACTGGCCAGAGCGTAGCGCCAGGCGTCGTCGGCACCGGTATTGAGGATCGCGTTGCCGACCACATAGGCGAATGCCGCCCCGGCGAACCAGAGGATGGTCAGGGCGGCCAGCCGAGGGCCGCGTTGCTTCTTCGGTAGGAACTCCACCAGCAAGGAGGTGGCAACGGGGTATTCAATGCCCACGGCCAGGCCGATGATGAAGCGCAGGGCAAACAATGCCCAGGCCGACTCCACCCAGAACTGCGCCAGGGAACACACAATAAATAACGACGGGCCAATGAAATAAACTTTCTTGCGCCCTAACTTATCGGTCAGCCAGCCGCCGATAAAACCGCCAAAGAACACGCCGATCAAGGCAGAGGCGGCAATAAGGCCTTGCCAGAACTCGGTCAGTTCCAGTGCACCGGTCACTTGCAGCATCGCAATGCCGATAATGCTTAATACATAGCCATCCACAAATGAACCACCGCCCGAACGGGCCGTGAGCAATCGGTGAAAATTGTTAAGCGGTACATCCTCAACTGAGGCATTCGGACTTGTCATTATTATCTCCTACTTCGCTTCGTTCATTCGCCGGGGTACAACGCACACTTGAAATCCAGGCGAATGAAAGCCGTCTCAATCAGAAACCGCAGTCGCGTAAACGCCTGCTGTTTTCCAATCAATAGATTAAGTTCGGTATTGCGTAACGAGCGTGTTGCGAATCAGCTTTCCTGGCCGGCGCGGCTTTGCCCCCATAGCAAGTTCATGTTTACACCCGCTGATAACAGCGGCTCCGGTGGGTTTCTGCTCGGGCCCGGGGACGTCAACAGGAAGTCCACCAGGTGATTGCGCTTGCCCGCCAGCCATTCGGCCAACAAGGTGCCAGTAACCGTGCCGCGGGTGACGCCCAGGCCGTTGCAACACAGCGCGCCATAGACGTTTTTGGCCAACTCGCCGAAGTGCGCCATATGGTTGCGCGACAGGCTGAGGGAGCCGCCCCAGGTGTAGTCGAACGTCACCTCGCGGTGCAGCGGGAAGCGCCGGTCGAATGACTCTTTGTGGCGCTTGACGAACCGCTGCAGGTACTTGGGGTTGCTGCGCCCGTCGGCGTTGAAGCTGAAGCTGTTGCGCACCAGCAGGCGGTTGTCGACGGTGCGGCGCAACGTAGTGCCGAACGGGTCGGCGGGGATTACGCCCCAGAATGGATGGCCACCCAGGCGTGCCTGCTCGTCTTCGTTCAGCGGTCGGGTCAGGCTGGCGTAGGTGAAGATCGGCAGCATGCGGCTCTTGAGGAAACCAAAGCTCATGGCGAACGCGTTGTTGGTCAGCACCAGCTTGTCGGCGATGATGCGCCCGCCCTTGTGGATCAACACGGTCTTGTCGCCGTACTCCACTTCGGTAATCGGGGTGTTTTCGTACAGCGTCACGTTGGCCGGCAAGGTGTCCGCCAGCCCTTTCACCAGCGCCGCTGGCTGCACCAGTGCGGTGCCCGGTGTGAACAGGGCCTTGCGGTAGAAACCGGTGCCGATGTGGTTGGGCATATCGTCGGCTTCGATCACTTGATAGGCCTGGCCGAGCTTGTCGAGGCCACGGCGGTAGGCATTCAGCACGGCAATGCCACGGTCCTCGACGGCGGCCTGGTACTTGCCGCAATCGCGCCACTGGCAGTTGATGTTGTGCTGCTCTACCAGCGCGCGCAGCATGGACTGCCCGGCGAGATTGAGCTCCATGCTGATCCGGGCGGTGGCGATGTCGCCGATGTAGTCTTCGGCACCGATGTCATGGGGCAAGTCGATGGCAAAACCGGCGTTGCGCCCGGAAGCGCCGTAGCCGACCTCCTGGGCTTCGATCAACACGATCTCGTCATCCGGAAAATTCAGCGCCAGTTGACGCGCCGCCGCAAGGCCGGTGAACCCCGCCCCGACCACGGCCCAGCGCGCCGAGCGGATACCGCTGTGGCGCGGGCGTGCCACGCGCGGTGGGCTGAGGTGAAACCAGCCACAGGTTGAATCGTCTGCCGGGGTGTTTCTGATGAGTGCCATTTTCGCGACCTGGGTTCTTTTATAGTTGTTAGAGCTAACAGCTACCCGTCTGCATCGCGTCACACTGGCCCGGCATCAACCGATCAGAAGGTGAGCGCTACATCCAGGCCTTCGGGCGCCGCGTACTCGGACATCCGCCGACGGGACAGTTCGAGGTGGGCCCGCACGATTTCCCCGGCCGAGACCGGATCGTGGTGTTCGATTGCACGGATCATCTCGTCGTGCTGCTGCGCGGCCACTTCCAGGTCTTCCTGCATGTCGACGGTGGTCGGATGGCGATAGAAGATTTTGCCCAGGCGTGCGTGGTCGATCAGCAAGCGTTGCAAGCTCGGCATCAGGTAGGCGTTGTGGGCCATCTTGCCGATTTGCAGGTGGAACTCGTCGTTGTACAACACACGGTTCTCGACATCTTTTTCCTCGATAGCGATACGGAACAGCGCCTGGATGCGCTTCAACTCCACCACTTCCACAGGCGTTGCGTGTGAGCAGGCCAATTGCGTGGTAGCGATGTAAATCAGCGGTGCCGCCAGGAAAAAACTGCGCAGCGACTGGTAACTCATGGCCGACACCCGCGCGGCGCGGTTGGCTTCGAGGTCGATGTACCCTTCCGCCGCCATCTGCCGCATCAGTTCACGCACCGGTGGGCGCGACAAACCGAATTCATCACACAACGCCAGCTCGTCCACCACAGCACCGGGTGCCAGTTCCATGCTGAGGATGCGACGCCGCAGCGCTTCACCCAGTACCGCCTTGCGATCGATGCTTGGCTCGGCCGAAGCCGGTGTAGTGAGTTCTTTGGTAGCCATGTGAAACCTTCCTAGTAGTAAGTGCACACGGTCTACTACCTGTATTCGCACTATAAAACAACAAAATACTTTGTGTCTACAATTAAAATACACAGTGTTAAATTCAGTTGAAACCCTTTGCCAGCGGGGCTTTCCAGCTATTTGACCAAGCGAATTTCCTTGGACGGACGATGGCCGAAATAGGCGCTGTAGCACTTGCTGAAATGGCTGGGCGAGACAAAACCACAGGCTACCGACACCTCGACAATGGTCAGCGAGGTGTGCTGTAACAAGCGCCGTGCCTCGGTGATGCGCAGGTCCATGTAATAGCGTTGCGGCGAGGTGCCCAGTTGCTCCTTGAACAGCCGCTCGATCTGTCGCCGCGAGCGCCCGGCGTAAAGGCACAGGTCGACCATTTGCAACGGCTCTTCGAGGTTGACGTCCATCAGGTTGATCACTTCGCGCAGCGGCCCACTGACCGAAACGTTCAACATCGGCTTGATCCGGCGAAAGCGCGACGCCTCAAACGCCAGGATGTCTTCAATACCGTCGGTGAGGCTCTTGCCGTGCAAGCTGCGGATCCACTCCAGTGCCATGTAGAACGTGCCGGTGGGGCTCGATGCCGTCAGACGGTTACGGTCCACCACGTAGGCTTCACTGGTGACATGACTGAGCCGCGCGATCTCGGCCAATGCAGGGCGATGCTCGGGGTGAATCGCGCATCGGTATCCCTCCAACAGCCCCGCCCGCCCCAGAAACCACGCACCGTTCCACACGCCCGCCAGCGTTACGCCCTGCTCCGCCGCCGTACTCAGCAGTACGGTCAATTCATCGTTGTAACGCAGCGGCGTGCGATAACCGCCGCAGATCACCAGCAAATCCAGATCGAGCACAGCCTCCAGGGTCAGGCGCGCGTCGGGACGGATCACCAGGCCCAGGTCACTCACCACCTCATCGCAGACCAGGCCGAAGGTGCGCGTGGCGAACAGATCCGCGCGCAACAGGTTGGCGGTGACGATAGTGTCCAGCGCCTGGGTAAACGCCGGCAGCGAAAAGTGCTCCAGCAATACAAACCCCGCCCGCGCCTTGCGCACCTCCTGGCCGTGATGATCATTGAGGTAACGCAGGTTCTTGCCATGCATAGCACCACTGAATTGACGTCGCACTACCACGTCATACCCGCCGTGCCTGGCGTTGCAACGCGCCGCGTGACAGGCGGTCGAGCAACAGCGCCACCGCCACAATCGCCAGGCCGGCACGCAGGCCCAGGCCCATCTCCATCCGCGTCAAGCCACGGGTCACTTCGGCGCCAAGGCCCCCGGCCCCGACCAATCCGGCCAACACCACCATCGCCAGCGACAACAGGATGCATTGGTTCAGTCCCACCAGCAGCGTAGGCGCCGCCGTGGGCAATTCGATTTTGAGCAGGATGTGCCGTGGCGATGCGCCCATGGCCTGGCCCAGTTCCAGCAGGTCCTTGGGCAACTGCTTGAACGCCAAGGTGGTCAGTCGCAGCATCGGTGGGATGCCATACACGATGGTGGCAATGATGGCCGGCACGCGCCCCAGGCTGAACAGCATCACCGCCGGGATCAGGTACACCCACGGCGGGACGGTTTGCATGATGTTCAGGATCGGCAGCAACGCCGCGTCCACACGCTTGACCCGTGCGGCAAGAATGCCCAGGGGAAACGCAATGCTGACAGAAATCAGCACCGCCACCGAGACCAGCGCGATGGTCTGCATCGACGCCACCCACAGCCCGGCAAACAGGCAGAACGCCAACATCAAACCGGCAAACAGCGCCACGCGCCAGTTGGCGAAGATCCATGACAGCACCACCACGATGGCAATCAACACGTAGGCATGGGGCGCAAGCAGCAGGCCCTCGATCACACCCAACGAGGCCTCGATCACCTTGCCGATCAGCACGAACAGACCGTGCAGGTGGGTGTTCAGCCAGTCGATGGCAGGGGCCAGAAACTCACCCGGTGAGATACGCAAATCAGCAAGGCTCATTGACTGGCTCCTCGGCGCGATTCAGCCGCGCTTTGTGCAAGACGGTCGAGAATCATCGTGAGGATGACGATGGCCAGCGCCGCATTGATCGACTTGGCGATGTCCAGGGTGCGCACCGCACCGTAGATGGACTCGCCCAACCCACCGGAACCGACGATACCGGCAATCACCACCATGCCGAATGCCATCATCAGGCTCTGGTTGACCCCGGCCATGATGCTCGGCATCGCAAAGGGCAAGCGGATCTTGAAGAACATCTGCAAGCCGGTAACGCCGCTGGCATCACCCAGCTCGACGAACTCCTTGGGCGTCATGCGGATGCCCAGAGAGGTCAGGCGCAGCGCCGGCGGCACCGCGACGATAAACGTGGCCAGCAGCGCCGTCGCCGGGCCATAGCCGAGCAAGGCAATCGCCGGCAATAGATAGATATAGGGCGGCAGTGTCTGCACCAAGTCCAGGCACGGGTCGACCACACGATCGAACGCCGGCGTGAGCCCGGCCAGCACGCCCAACGGCACTGCCACCAGCAATGCCAACAGCGTGGCGGTGAGTACCAGCGCCAGGGTGCTGACGGTCTCGGGCCACAGGCCGATAACTTCACACAGCAGCAAGGCCAGCGCCGATAACACCGCGAAGCGCAGCCCCACCATGCGCCAACCCAGCAGGCCGATGACGAGGGCAATCACATAGAACGGCGGCGCAGCGATGCACCACTGCACGCCTTTAAACACGGCGGTCAGGGCCGTATTGGCGGCGTCGAAGAAAAACTCGCCATTGTCTTGCAGCCACATCAGGCCGGCGTCTACAGCGGCATCGAACGGTACCGAGAAATCCGGCGTACTCATATCGACGCCTCCAACACCGGGGCCAAGGCCTGGGCCTCGTTGGGAATGCCCTGCACGCCGCGCAGCAGATCCCCAGGTGTGATGATGCCCACCACGACGCCCTGCTCGACCACCGCCAACGGCTCAAGATCGGCGCCCATGGTCAAGCCGATCAGTGCGTTGATATCGGTTTCTGGCGTGGTTTGAGTGAGCCGGGTGAAATCGCACAGGGGGAACGCCAGCGCGTAACGCGCCACCGGCGTCATCACCGAATGGGCCTTGACCAGGTGCAAGCGCGAGATACCCGCGACGAACTCGGCGACATAGTCATCGGCCGGGTTCAACACAATCTCTTCGGCCATGCCGACTTGGATAATCACGCCGTCCTTCATGATGGCGATGCGGTCACCGATGCGGATGGCCTCTTCCAGGTCGTGGGTGATAAACACCGCGGACTTGCCCAGCTCCTTGGTGAGCTGGCGGAACTCGTCCTGCAACTGGCGACGGATCAAGGGGTCGAGCGCACTGAACGGCTCATCCATCAGGATAATTTCCGGGTCGGCCGTCAGCGCGCGCGCCAGCCCGACACGCTGCTGCATGCCGCCAGACAGCTCGCTCGGGTAGCGCGAAGCCCAGTCACTCAGGCCGACCTTGGCCAGCGCACGCTCCGCCACCTGATAACGCTGGGCCTTGCCAACGCCCTGCACTTCCAGGCCGAAAGCGGTGTTTTCCAGCACGGTACGGTTGGGCAACAACGCCACACTCTGAAACACCATGCCAATGTGTTTGGCCCGCACTTCGCGCAACTGTGCGGGAGATAAAGCGGACAAATCCTTACCCTTGACCAGCACCTTCCCGGCGCTGGGGGTGATCAGTTTGTTGAGCAAGCGGATCAGGGTCGATTTGCCACTGCCGGACAAACCCATAATGCAAAAAATTTCACCGCGGCGAACCTGCAGGCTCACATCCGCCACCCCCACCACGCAGCTGAAATCCTGCAGCACCTGGGTTTTGCCGAGCCCTTTGTGAACCACCGCTTGCATCGCCGCCTTGGCATTCTGACCGAAGATCTTCCAGACCGACTGGCAATCCACAAGCACTTCGTTAGTGTCTATTTTGAGCGTTGTCATGTTTGAGCCTATTGAACCAGTTCGACTGGTTTTTCTAATTGATCAGAACGCGTTATCTGTACCCGGCAGTGGCAAAAAAGAGTGAGGTTTATTGTTTGATATTGGCCCAGCGTTTCATCAAGTCGGCATGGTTGTCGGCCCAGCCCGCAACGGCCTGATCCATGCTCTTGCCGTCCTTGACGGCGCCGTTGATAGCGGTGATGTCGGCAAGCGGCACGTAGACGCTGGCGATGACTTCGCGGGCGTGGGGGTATTCAGCGGTGAAGCCCTTATGACCGATCCAGTAATAGGCCTGCGGGGGAGCGAAAGAACCTTTGGGGTCCTTGAGGAACTTAAGGTCGAACTTCTGGGCCATCCACGACGGCTCCCAGATGGTGACCGCGACCCACTCCTTGCGGTCCACGGCAGACTTCAAGGCGGCCGTCATCGCGGCAGTACTGCCTTCGAGCAACTGCAGTTTGAATCCGTAATCCTTGACCGCCTTATTGGCGTCGCTCATCAACCCTGAACCCGGCTCGATGCCGATGATCTTGCCGCCAAACTTGTCGGCGTTATCGTTGAGCTGTTCCAGCGAATCGATATCGACGTACTTGGGTACGGCGATCGCCTGGTAGAGGCCATAGGAAACCGGCGAGAGTTTTTCCAGGCGGTTCTTGTTTTTGTTCCAGTAGTCCTGGGTGGCGTAATCGGTCTGTGAAGCCAGGACTTGTACATCACCCTTGGTCAGGGCCGCATAGGCAATACCGATTTCCGAGAACTCAACCACTTTCACGGAATAGCCGGCGTTCTCCAATACCTTCTTGGTAATGCCGGTAATCGGCGTCAGGTCTTCCCAGGACATGGTGCCGACCGTGATGGTTTTTTCTTCGGCCTGCACCGGAAGCGCAACCACACCCACTAACGCAACCGCACAAACGGTTTTCCAAAAGTTCTTCATGGCGCGCCTCGATCTACGTTGTATTTATAGTTTCTGGCCCTGTTCAAAGGCCGGTGTGTTGGAACAACAAGGAAGGGTTCGGCAGCGCTGAGGGCGGCCTGTTGAAGCGAGACTCGCATGGGAAAAACGGAGGGTCAAGAGAATGTATTTTCTGTGTATACAAATATAATTCACACAAAACACAGATCGAATAATATTTTTTATATGTAATTCATAGAGTTAGACGAGAACGACGAAATACCGACAAGTCGGTTATAGGAAAGTATAAGGTCGCTTTTGGAATGCTACGAAGAGAGGAAAACGGACGGGGTCGTAGAGGTCTGGAGTGGGGGCACTCCAGACAGATTCAAAAAAGCCGCGCGCCCTACCCTAACTCACGCTTGAGTTGCTCGCGATCCAACGCCCCATCCCAGCGGGCAATGAACAACGTGGCCACACCGTTGCCGATCACGTTGATCAGCGCACCGCCTTCCGAGATAAATCGGTACACGCCGAGCACCAGGACCAACCCCGCCGCCGGGATCACATCGATGGAGCCGAGGGTGGCAGCCAGGGTGATGAATGCGCCGCCGGTCACGCTCGCCGCGCCTTTGGAGGTCAGCAGCAGGATCAACAGCAAGGTCACCTGGTGATACAGCGACACATCGATGTCCAGCGCCTGGGCAATGAAGATCGCCAGCACCGTCATGTTGATGCAGCTGCCGTCGAGGTTGAAACAATAACCGGATGGCACCACCAGGCCGACGGTGGACTTCTCACAGCCGAGCTTTTCCAGCTTGCCCATCAGGCGCGGCAAGGCGGATTCCGAGGACGAGGTGCCCAGCACCAACACCAGTTCTTCACGGATGTACTTGAGGAACTTCCACAAGCTGAAACCGGCCAATCGTGCAACCAGGTTCAACACCACGAACACAAACACCAACCCGGTAAGGTAGTAGCACACCAACAGGTTCACGTAGGCCCCCAGCGATTGCACGCCGTATTTGCCGACGGTGAACGCCATGCCGCCAAAAGCCCCGAGCGGCGCCAGGTACATGACAATCTTGAGCATACGGAAAAACGCCTTGGCCACCAGGTCGATGGTGTTCAGCAAGGGTTTGCCGGTATCGCCCAACAGCTGCAGGCCAAACGCAAACAACACCGAGATGAACAGCACCTGGAGGATGTCGCCGTCGGTAAACGCGCCAAACACCGTACTGGGCACGATATGTGTGAGGAAGCCGACCACGCTCTGATCGTGGGCCGCCTTGGTGTAGCCGGCGATAGCCGATGCATCCAGGCTGGCCGGGTCGATGTGCATGCCCGCGCCCGGTTTGAGCAGGTTGACACCGATCAGGCCGATCACCAGGGCGATGGTGGTCAGTACTTCAAAGTAGATCAGGGATTTGAAGCCGATGCGGCCGATGCGCTTGAGGTCCTGCATGCCGGCAATGCCGCTGACCACCGTGCAGAAGATGATCGGCGCGATCAGCATCTTGATCAGCTTGATGAAGGTGTCGCCCAGGGGCTTCATCTGTTCGCCCAAACTTGGGCTGAAATGACCGAGGATCACCCCCAGCACAATGGCTGCGAGCACTTGCACATACAGGTGCTGGTAGAACGGTGTGCGCTGTGGCAGCGCTTGGATCGACGAGCTGATTATTTTTGTCATGGCTCTGCCTATAGGGTTTGTGAGAGACGTCGCTGGGGTTTCAGGTCACCACGTTGATCGGTTTATTGGCGGCGAATGCCTCGATGTTGGCCAGCAGCACCGCCTTGAGGCGTGCGACGCTGCTTTGGCTGGCCCAGGCAACGTGGGGCGTGATCAGCAAATTGGGGTGTTCACAGTGCAGCAACGGGTGATCGGCCTGCGGCGGCTCCACGTACAGCACATCCAGCGCAGCGCCGTCCAATTGACCACTGGCGAGAGCGGCCAGGACGGCGTTTTCGTCCACCAATGCACCGCGAGCGGTATTGATCAGCAAGGCGCCGGGTTTCATCCGCGCGATTTCGGCGGTGCCGATCAGGTAACGGGTCTGGGGCGTCAGCGGGCAATGCAGAGTCAGCGCATCAGCCTTGGCCAACACCTCGTCGAACGCCACGTAACCCGCCCTCACCTGCGGCGCGCCACGGTGTTCGGCAAACAGCACGGTGATGTCCAAGGCCTTGGCCAGGCGCGCGACACGGCTGCCGATATCGCCGCGACCGACGATGCCCAGGGTCGAGCCTTGCAGGTCCTGGATCGGCGCGCCGTGCACGCAAAAATGCGATGACTGTGGCCACAAGTGCGCCGAGGCAGCGCGGTACGCCAGCAAGTGACGGCGCAACGCAAACAGCGAGCCGATCACCGACTCTGCCACGCTGACCGCGCTGTAGGCCGGCACGTTGCACACCGTCACGCCTTGATCACGGCAGGCGGCGAGATCCACGCAGTCGTAGCCGGTCGCTGCCACGCAGATCAGCTTCAGGCGCGGCAATTGCTCAAGGGTGACGCGATCTAGGCGCACCTTGTTGGTGATCGCCACGTCGGCGTCGGCCAGGGCTTCGATGACGTGATCGGGGCGGGTGTGTTCACGCGCGGTCCAGTGGCTGGCTTGGACGGGACGCGCCAACGGAGACGGCAAGCTCGCACCGTCGAGAAACACGATATTCATGCGGGCACCTGCTCGGAAATTTCGATGAGGTTCAGGTCGGGGTCGCGCACATACACCGAGCGAATCGGGCCGGTTGCGCCGGTACGCAGCACCGGACCTTCGATGATCGGCCAGGTTTCAGCCTTCAAATGGGCAATCACTGCTTCCAGGGGAATACTGGCGATAAAGCACAGGTCCAGCGCGCCAGGCACCGGCAGATGGGCCTTGGGCTCGAATTCATGCCCACGCTCATGCACATTGATTTTCTGGTTGCCAAAACGGAACGCGACGCGGCCATTGCCAAAGGTCTCCAGGCGCATGCCCATGACGCGGGTGTAGAAGTCTTTGCAGGCGGTCAGGTCAATAGTCGTGAGGACCAGATGGTCGAGATGATCAATCATGATGGGCTACCTGTTGGGTCAGGGTGTGGACGTGTTCGGGAATGGGATGCAGGTCCAGGCGCTTACCGGCCTTGAGGATCTGGCTGGGCGTGGCGTGGCCGATCAGGCCGGGTAAGCGGGCAGATGCGGCCAGTACGCGGTCCAGCTGCAGGCCGGTGTCATAGCCCATCAGGTCGAGCATGTGCACCAGGTCTTCCATGCACACGTTGCCGCTGGCGCCGGGTGCATAGGGGCAACCGCCAAGGCCGCCCAGCGAAGCGTCGAAACGGTCGATCCCGGCCTGCAACGCCGCCAGGGTATTGGCCAGAGCCATGCCACGGGTGTTGTGAAAATGCAGGGTCAGTTGCAGCTCGGGAAAGCGCTCGCGCACTTGCCGCGACAAGGCTTCCACCTGTGTGGGATAGGCCATGCCGGTGGTGTCGCACAGCGTGACGCCGCGCACGCCGAGTTCGGCAAAACGCCCAACCCATCCCAACACATCGTCCGCCGGCACATCGCCCTGCATCGGGCAGCCAAACACCGTGGACAACGACACATTGACGGCCACCGGCCCATGTCCAATCACCCCCACGACATCCCTCAACTGGGCAAATGATTGATCACGGGTCATGCGCAGGTTGGAGCGGTTATGCGGCTCGCTCACCGACATCACCAGGTTGGCCTCGTCGATGCCACAACCCAGCGCCCGTTCGGCTCCGCGCACGTTGGGCACCAGCACCGTGTACTCCACGCCCTTTTGACGATGGATCCCGGCCATCACGGCCTCCGCATCGCGCAACGCGGGAATGGCCTTGGGTGAGGTAAACGAGGTCACTTCGATCTTGGCGTAACCGCACTGGCTCAGTTCGTCGATCAAGGCGATTTTCTGTTCGGTGTCGATAAAGGTCTTTTCGTTCTGGAAGCCGTCACGGGTCGCGACTTCCTGCAGGTACAGGCGTTTCATAGAGCTACTCCTTGATTCAGATCAGGCCGCGAGCGCGCCAGACTTCGCGGGTCGGCGCGTCGATACCGATGCCGTCAAGCACCGCATCGGTGTGTTGCCCAAGCGTGGGTGCGCGCGAGTGCACGTGGCCGGGGGTGGCCGTCAACTTGGGCACAATGCCGGGCAAGGTGACGGCGGTGCCGTCGTCCAACTGGCTGGCGAGCAGCATGTCGCGCGCCTGGTAATGGGGGTCGGCGGCGATGTCGGCGGCGTCGTAGATCTTGCCGGAGGGGATGTTGGCCTCCTTCAGCGCGGCCAGCACCGCATCGAGGTTTCTGTCGGCCGTCCAGGTGGAAATCGCCGCATCGATGCGCGCCACATGGCGCACGCGGCCGTCGTTCTGCGCCAGTTCTGGATCGTCGGCCAGGTCCAGGCGTTCGATCTTTTCCATCAGGCGCCGGTAGATGCTGTCGCCATTCCCTGCGATCAAGGCGTACTTTCCATCCTTGCAACGGTAGGCATTGGTCGGCGCGATACCTGGCAGGCTGCTGCCGGCCGGTTCGCGCACGCTGCCGAACACCGAATACTCGGGAATCAGGCTTTCCATCATGTTGAAAACCGACTCGTACAAGGCCACATCCACCTGCTGGCCCGCACCGCGATTCTGCTCACGATGGCGCAAGGCAAGCAGCACACCGATCACGCCGTGCAGCGCGGAAAGCGAGTCGCCTATCGACACCCCTACCCGCACCGGCGTACGGCCCGGCTCGCCGGAGAGATGGCGCAGGCCGCCCATGGCTTCACCGATCACACCAAAGCCCGGTAAGTCGCGATAAGGTCCGGTCTGGCCATAGCCAGAGACTCGCAACATCACCAGGCCAGGGTTGATCGATGACAGCTCATCCCAGCCAAGCCCCCATTTTTCCAGGGTTCCAGGTCGGAAATTCTCGATCAGGATGTCGGCGTCCTTGACCAGCCGCTTGACCACCTCACGCGCTTCGACCTGGCGCAGGTCGAGGGTGACAGACTGTTTGTTACGCGACTGTGCAGCCCACCACACTGACGTCCCGTCGTGCAGCAAGCGCCATTTACGCAGGGGGTCGCCGGTGACCGGTGGTTCGATCTTGATCACTTCGGCGCCGAACTCGGCGAGGATCTTGGCGGCGAAAGGCCCGGCAATCAGTTGGCCCATTTCGACCACCTTGATGCCTTCCAGGGGTAGGCTCATGACGTTGTCCGTTCTTGTTGGAGGTGATGGCCGGATAATCCCCCCAAAAACAGACCGTGAGAATGTCAAAGATTTCCACTACTCTTTCCTGACTGGAAACACGGAGGTGGAAATGATCAACCTGCTGCAACTGGACCTGGCCTCCCTGCGCCTGCTAGTGCTGGCCGCCAAAACAGAAAACCTCACCCAGGCCGCCAACAGCGCGCATATGACCGTTTCCGCCGCAAGCAAACGGCTGGCCGAACTCGAACGCGTCACCCACTGCACCCTGTTCACCCGCGTGCCCCGTGGCCTGCAACTGACTCCGGCCGGACGCGGACTGGCCGAGCATGCGCGCACCCTGCTCGACGTGGCCCAGCAAATGGCCCATGACGCCAACGACTACGCAAAGGGTGTGCGCGGCCATGTGCGGTTGTTTGCCAACACCTCGGCGGTGATCCAGTTCCTGCCGGCGGACCTGGCGAGTTTCCTGGCCGCCAACCCGCATGTGCGCATCGAGTTGGAAGAAGCCCTCAGCGATCGCACCATTCACGCGGTGGAAAACGGCGAGGCCGAGATCGGCATCTTTGCCGACAACGTGCCCGCTCCCGGCTTGCACATGCAGCCCTATCGACGTGACCGGCTGGTGGTGCTGGTGCCGCAAACCCATGCGTTGGCGCAGCGTTCAAGCGTGACGCTGGCCGACACGCTGGACTTCGATTATGTCGCCTTGAACCAAGGCAGCTCGCTGCTGCGCCGCATCAACGATGCCGCTGCCGGCACCGGCAAGCACCTCAAGGTGCGTATCCAGGTCAGCAGTTTTGATGGTATTTGCCGGATGATCGAAGCGGGACTGGGGATCGGCATACTGCCGTTGGGATCGGTGCATCCCGAGTTGCTGGCGTCCAAGCTGCGGGCGATACCGCTTGAGGGAGAATGGGCGTCGCGGACCTTGTATGTCGGCGTGGCCGATGCGACGCGCCTGTCGCCGGAGGCGGCTAACCTGTACAACTACTTGAGTGAGCTGGAGGTCGCACCTGCATAGAAACCTTCACTCGTGGCGACAGCAGATCAATCTGCGGCGAGGATAGGTTGCCATTCATGTAGGGGAAGGGACTTCAAGGCCTAACTTGTTAAATCGCAGGCAAAAAAAAGCCACTCGCTAGAGTGGCTTTTTCTTTGTGTTTGGAGCGGGAAACGAGACTCGAACTCGCGACCCCGACCTTGGCAAGGTCGTGCTCTACCAACTGAGCTATTCCCGCTTGGTGATGCGCATTCTATAGAAATCTCGTAACCGGTCAACCCTTTGATTCAAAAAAGTTTTATTTCTTTTCAACGGTCGTGCGCAGATGAGGCCAGGCAGCGCGTAGGTACTGGAGCATGGACCACAGCGTCAGGCCAGCCGCAATCAGCAGCAAGGCGTAGCCAGTCAGGACCCAGAAAGAGAAGTCCGACGGGTTGGCCAGCAGGATCACCAGCGCAAGCATTTGCGCGGCGGTTTTCCACTTGCCCATGTTGGACACGGCCACATGAGCGCGGGCGCCGATTTCGGCCATCCATTCGCGCAGGGCCGAGACGACGATCTCGCGGCCGATGATCACGGCGGCCGGCAGGGTCAGCCACAGGTTGCCGTGTTCTTGCACCAGCAGGACCAACGCGACAGCCACCATGAGCTTGTCGGCCACCGGGTCGAGGAACGCGCCGAACGGCGTGCTCTGTTCCAGGCGGCGGGCCAGGTAGCCGTCGAGCCAGTCGGTGGCGGCCGCAAAGGCGAACACTGAACTGGAGGCCGCATAGCTCCATTCGTACGGCAAATAGAACAACAAAATGAAAATCGGAATAAGCAGGACGCGTAGAACGGTGATCAGATTAGGGATATTCATCGGCACAACTGGCTACGAGGTGGAAAGGCATTCTACTCGCTATGCAGGCACAAGAGGCGTGGCACAGCCATGATACGAGCATAATTGAACGAATGTCTAACGGTGTTCTAACCCAAGTCTAACACTCGGGAATCATGGAGACAGGCCTTAACGATACCAGAAAGGACCGGCCTACAGAGGCGCCCATGTGCGCGATAAGGACCCCAGGCGAGGCCCCATGGGGGGGAACTGGCGGCTGAGCCATATTGAGGTGGTCATTCAGATTTTTCTGTCAGATTCTCAAAGGAGGCCCCACCGATTCGATACGGCGGGATCAATTCTAATAGCTGATTCGTGATGAAGGTCCGCGCCTTCAGCTTCGTATGTCCTGATGCGAGCAACCACAACGCTTTCTACAGCTTTCACAAGGTCTTCAATTTCAGAGAGCCTTGCCAATAACCCATCATAGCTGAAACCATTGAAGACCAGACCCGTAGGCCCCTCCCCGTATATGACTGACTTCGGGTCGTAAAAGGTGAGGTCCGTATGTGCAAACTGCTGGCTCCGCAGGTTGTAGAGAACGTCATGGAGAGCGCGTAGGTGCTTGGGTACGACGTCTTTAACGCCAAGCTCGTGCTTCCCCTTTCTACCTCTGTTCGTTGAGAAAGGCCGTATGTAAGCCACCGTGATATCACGCAGCAGAGCGTATTTGACGTCCAGCCGCTTATAGCGCTTGATCAGCTTAATTGAATCAAGTGCAGCTTCTAAGTCGAGCGAGTACATGTAGTGGAAAAAATAGCTCTCTTCGTTAAGCAGCTTCATCAAGCTTCGTCCTTAAGATCCCTACGAGAATCCCGCTAAGGTCACCCATCACAGCCACCAAGTAGAACACAGACGACATCCCCAAAGGTTTCGACAAGTGGACCACCTTGAACAACTCCGAGAGAGACAAGGAGTAAAGCAAGAAATCGGTAGGTGACACGGCGCGTCAGCAGGATCCGAAGGGACGGCCATACGGCCCTCATAGCTTCCTTCATTCCTGTTTGCTCCTTTAGGACTGCCCTTTGGAGGTGATGCTTATCAGCATAATCACCAAACCTCCGAGGGTCTTCGAGTGGTCTTTAAGGGGATATCTTTAGGCCCCCTATCCTAATAGTGAGGGGTTTTGGAGGCTTTGATACGCGGGGCTTCCAGCTATGGTGTCCCAAGGCCATACTCATGTACTACTCAAAGGAGAATGAGCGTGACTGAGATATTTGAGCTGTTGGGGGCTGCACTTCTCTCGATTGCAGGTAGTGGCGCAATCATCATGGCCCTCTCGTCATGGCTGGGAAAGGTCTGGGCAAGCCGGATTTTGATGACGGAAACCCACAAGCTGAACAAGGAGCTTGAGGAGACCAAGCGCAGCCTTGACCTTATAAAGGAAAATACTCTCCGCTTTCAAAACGACAAGATACTGACCTACAGAGCTGTAGCCGAAATAGTCGCAAGGCTTTTGGCCTCCCTCGACACGCATGAAGACGGTAGGTTGGTCGGTGAGGCCGCCCAGGCTCGATTCGATGAATTCAATGAGCAACGGTTAAAAGCTTACGGATATCTCGCAATGCTCGCGCCCCAAGCCGTAATGGACGCCTACGATGGCCTTATGGACCTACTACTACAAATAAGCAACGGTAATGCCGACTATGAATGGGCCGAGGTCCGCGCGAAGTCCCTTGCGATGATCAATACCGTCCGTGCAGACATTGGAATAGACAAGGATCCGATAGCTTACAACGGCAAGCATTAACCCGCTCTATATCCGAATTCTGAAATAAAGGGGCCCATTAAGGACCCCTCGTGTTTGTTGCTGTTACCTACCCCATTCCAAGAAGCTTCCAGAGCCCGCATCGTCCTCCCAGGACATCGTTATGTCGCCGCCAATGGTCAAGGACATGGCCGACTCATAGCCGTGCAATGGGTTTTCCATTTGAACCTCAAGGAAGTCTGCGAGCATCTCTTGGGCGCCTACCTCGGAATCCTTCTCCATGGCTTCAGTAAAGAACTGAACACCAATCGCCAGGGCGTCCAAGCGGTCATCATGAAGAAGGGAGCCCCGCTCTTTCGTGATCCGAGTGAGCTGGTAGAAGCCGCTGTATTTAACGTCTGTGGTCCCGTCAGGGTTTAGAGCTGACTGGTAGTCTTTCTCAATGACCGACTCTTGAACACACAGCTTATGGCTACCCAATACGGGCTCCAACACGTCGCATATACGTAGCTCTTTCTGGCCCTTCGACTTCACCTCAGTGACAGCACAACGGTGTGTACGGGTCATCACAGGGCTGAACAGCTTCACGTACATCCCGTCACCAAAGTTACCCTCAATGACCACTTCGTTAACCTTGTACTTCTTCCCGATATCGGCAAGGGCCTGCAAGGTCTTGTCGTCGTAACCACCACGGAACCCACCCCAGTCCATCAGGTAGATGTAGCCGTTCAGCATGTACAGAACTGCGTAGCCCGTTTCGTCCTTACCGCGCCCGCTTGGGTCAATCGCCAGGATCTTAGCGCCGTAGGTAGCCGTAGAGGCTCCAGCAGATTCATAGCGGTGATAACGGTCACCTTTAAGGCCGACGTTAGGAATCCCCTTGGCTTCGTTCCCCGTGTTCGGTAACCACTGAAGGGTTGTGGGTGCGGTGTCCATTGAGAACAGACCCACGATGAAGTCACGAAGCTTGAGCGGATACTTCTCGGCATCACTGAGGTTCGGGTTAAGCATGAACTGAAGTGCGAAGCCGCCTTTACCGTAGGACAGCTCCCGTTCCCGTAGGTCCGTATCATCGAACCGTACAGGGTCTGTAGGCTTCCAATACAGCGTGTCGTCACCTTCAAGCTCCTTGAGAAGCATAGGGGCCAACCTACTACCAGCACCGTGTGCGTAGCTCTCCAGGTCCTTGTGGTCCTTGGGATAACGCGCAGGCCAGATAGTCGTCACGTAGCCTTTATCTTCGAGGGACCTATAAAGGGTCATCTCGGTTTGAGGCGTGCCCAGGTAGATAATCTGGGACCCTGGCAACGGCTTTAGGATCGCGTCGAACTCTTGAACGAGTGTTGCCAGCGCTTCACGAGCTGCCTGAGTGGCGCTGTTCCCTGGGACCTCAACGTCATCCGCAATAAGGATGTCTGCACGGGAACCGGTAAGTTGGCCGGTGATACCCACGGACTTCACAGACGGCGAGTGGTCGGGCTTGGCCGGTCCCACGTCGAAGCTCAAGGAGCTATCCCGCTGCTTCGCGTTCGGTTTGAGGTGATGCAGAAACGGAAGTAGATCAATGATCCGTTTGATAAAGATGCTGTTGGCGTCCGCTCGTTCTTTCGAGGCCGACACAATGAGGAACTTCAGGTCCGGGTTATTCCAGAGCTTCCACACCACGAAGGCGCACGTAATGAAACTCTTCCCGATACCTCGGAAGGCCTGAAGGATGAACCGTTTGTCTTTCCCTGAGGAAAGGACCCGCGCCATGTCTATCTGACATCGTGTTGGCTTGGGTAAGTTGAGTGCTGCCCAGAGGACAAAAAGAAAGGCCACAAAGGACCTTTTCATTAAAGCTATGTCTTTTTCCGATTGATTCAATTGCCCTCCCTATTCTTTCTCTCCTTGTAATCTCCTTACAATTTGTTGAAGCGCATTTACTTGTTCGTCTGCGCGCTGGGCTTGCTCGATAAGAAATCGAGAAGTGTCTTGGTGTAGTTCGGCTTTACCATTACTGACGGGTCCACAACTACCTGTGACGTTGCAGACGGTTGAATCTGCAAGCTTGACTGACAGCCTGATACCGTCATCACGCAACCTATCAATAGTGCGTTGAGCCATGCCTTTACTGTTCGCGCTGTAGACCTGCCAGTTCTTCGAGACTTCGTTAAGAGCCTTTTGAGTTGCTGCACGTTCTTCCTCCCGTTTACTGTTGAACTGTATTTGCGCTTGGGCCTTCTCGTTGGATGCTTTAATGTCCCGGTCATGCCAGCCCTTGGAATAGATCCCAAGAGCCAACAAACAGGCACAGGCAAGCCCCAAGAAAATCTTGGTGATTGTTCCCATGGGTCTCCTTAATGCTTAGTGGGTGGTGCCGTAAAGTTCGTCATCAGAAAGATCACGCACAGCATCCAGAGAGGACGCCAAGTCACCCAAAAGCGATGCGTCAGGCTTCAACCGCTGAATGGTGAATTTATGACGCTCCAACAATTTCTCGATGGCGTTGTAAAGCTGTGGGGTCCGCTTCTCTTCATTGCGAAGATCCGCAAGCATGTATCGGGCTTTCTCTGTATCGATAGCTTCCAGCAGTTGTTCAAGTACATTTTCTGACATTAAGGTTTCTCCTTTGCTTTGACCTCCTTGACGGTCTTGTAGACGATCAGTGCTGTCTGAGTTAGTGAATAGATAATGGCCGCCGCATAAAACCAATCGGACATCGTTAAACCAGCAAAACGACTTGCTACATCAGCACCAGCCGCTGCCACAACGGGAGTGGCGCGAACCACCCCCTGCGTGAAGTCAATTTCAAGACTCAATTTGAATCCTCCTGTTATTGAAGGGCAGCGTCACGCATACCCCATAGGCCATTAAACCCATTGTTCGCACCGAAGGACGAAGTTCTGAACATTCGGCGTTGTGCCGTGTTGGTGTCCTCAAAGAGACACGCGATGTAGCTGTTAGGGGCTACGCTCAAATACATGACCGTGCCTACAGGCATATTGGCAAGCTCACGGAGGCCATAAAGCGCCGTGCGGTTTGCAACGGTGCCGCCATAGATACCGTAGAAGAACGTGTAGTTGAATGCGTCGTCTGTCAGCGGGTTCAGAGTTCCGTTAGCGAACGACCTGTCACTGAGCTGGACTACCTCCATCTTGTTCGGCTTAATCCGGTGGGCATCCATGAGTAGTTGCACACGCGCCTCAGTGGTGGACATTCGGCCAGCCAATGCTGCATAGGAGGTAGCTAAGGAGTTAGCCTCAGCGGCGCCCAAAGGAGTGATCACCCCAAACAGACGAGTCATCCACGCACCAGTAACATGAACCGGGTAGGTCTCAGCGCCGTGTCGTGCTGGGTTAGGCTCTACGTACGCACCACCACCTGCCCCCATCTTCTTATCCGTGATAATGCCGGTAGTCTTGATGGGAAAGCCCGGTCCAACACCACTTTGCCCGCCATGGGCGTTTGTCGGGTTCTGTACGTTTTCAGCACCGGGCACACCGCCTGCCCAAGCATCCGCAGCGTCTCCATAGAACCGCTCGGACGTGATGTGCCTGTGTTCTTGGAGTTGATCGCGAAAAATGTAAGGCCTCCACTGACGGTTGCCAGGTTGCGTTACTACACCGTTATCGCCGCGCTGAAACACACCGCCAATCGAACCCGGCTGTGCACCGTTAAGGTCCCGCATGCGGAACTTGCCGGGGCTTGAGTCAAGTACAAAGTGACCGCGCGCCCAAGGGTTCGCCTGCCACGTCGCCTCATCAGTTGCCGGGAATAGTCCAGCTCTCAGAGCTGCCACGAAACCCGGATAGACAGCCTGATCAAGTTCCTGCCCGTCATCTACAGCGAAGCCCTTGAAGGGTTGCGGACGGTAGCCCCACATGGACATACCGAGTTGGATACCCGCGTCGGCAGCGTCCTTTGCGGACTTCTCGGCAGAACCTTTAGATGCCTCAGCCTGACCAGCGAAGCCCCCCGCTGTAGATGCGTACCGACCAGCAGCGTTGTTAGAGGACTGTGCAGCATCAGCAGAAACCTTGGCGGAATCAGAATGCCCCTTGGCCGCATCAACCTGACCATCAATCTTGGCAATCTCATCGGTGGCAACCTTGGCGGAAGCCTTAGCATTGTCCTCTGATTTCTTAGCGTTGGTCTCAGCGGTCACGGCGCGGTCCTCTGACGCTTTCGAGTTTCTCTCGGAAACCTTCGCTGCGTCCCGAGCATCCTCAGAGGCATTACGGTTGCCCAATGTTGATGCAGCCCATGCCTGTTCCTGGCGCAGAGTTACCGCGTGGTCCGGCTGTGTCGCATCCGCAAGATTCACGATACGGCGCCCGCGCGCGTCAAGATCACCATCGTTATTCACAGCGATAGTGTCGGCGGTTAGGTCCCGCGCCTCTTCAGCGATATGCAGCGACTGTACTTGAGCGGTGTTCAAATCGTAGGCACGAAGTACCGAACCATCAGAGAAGTCCACAAGGCGTTCCGTAGCTGAAGTCAGGCGCCGAACCTCGATGCTCTCGAAGCCGTCACCTGGGCCCCACGCCTTCGTTGTCGTGATGGTCCTTTTTGTTGCAAATCGGTATTCCGAGCCCACAGTTAATACTTGCCGAGTAGCCCCCACGAGGGTTAGCACTACGAATTTTCGGGATAGATACTCAAACGGTACATCAAAGTCCCTACGCGATCCGTCGAGCGGATACATAAGGACTGTCTTTGGTGCGGCCATAACGCCCTCCTTTTAATAGGCAAAAGAAAACCCGCTATGTAAGCCGGGTCCTAATAGTGAGTAGTTTTGTCTTAGCGAATCTCTACGCCTTGTGACTCCATCATCATGAGCAACAGCTTCTGAGTTACTGGATCGTTGGGCACGAGACCGCGCAGGCCATTGAAAACGCCGGTCATGTATTCCTGATCAGCTCTACGAGAGTCGGAGCCCAGAGCCCCGAAGGCGTTGTAGCCAGTCTGATAGCCGTTCGCCAAGACGCCCATGGCCGGGACCTGTTCCGAAACACGCCCGAGGAACCCGGTGTATCGTTTGTCCTGTGTAGGGCTGTACTTCATTGCGCCTTGCTCTGGTTTCTCCTTGGCCCCTCGTGGGAGGATCGAAGAGCGCACAGCGGCGCCCTGGTCGAATCCGAAAGGAGCCGCAACGATATTCAGCAGCCCGAGCGGCGCGCCGATGTGAGAGCTACGGGACAGGCCCGCATAGGCCAACATCTTGGGATCAAGCGAACTCTTCAAGAACCCTTCACGCTGGTCCTTAGGCATGCCTGCCGCTTGGCTGTACTTCATCGCCACGTAGGTAGACACAGCGAGGCCCGTAGAGAGAACCGCTTGCATCGTCTGGTCAATTGCACGGCCATTCTTCGTAGCATCGTGATAGCCACGCACCAACCGAGAGTTGACGGAGCGCATCGTGAAGTTCTTGAACTGCATCGCCATCTTGACCCCTGCCCCATAGGCCACCGTATCGGCAGACGAAAGAGCGTGAGGCCTCAGGATGGTCTCGTGTGCGATCTTGTCGCCCATCCGCCACATGTCCATTGTCCGTGGATCGCGTTGAAGGGCTGCACGGTCCTTGATGGTGTATTTACCGTTCTTGCCCATAACCATGTGCTCACGGATAGAAGCCTTGATCCCCTCGAATTGTTCGGGAGTGATAGACATCGAGTGGAGTCTTTGCGGCTCGAATAGGCCCGACTTCCGCCCAGCCAATACGTGATCTACGAGGTCCGAAAGAACGCCCGACCGGCCAGCGTCTGCGATGTAGTTTGAAGACTCTGTGAGGAACTTCGTGAATGGGGACCGCGCCGATACTTCCTGAGTGATGTACTTGGCTGTTCCCACAGCGCTTGCCATCAATGGGTTTACATCCGCTTGGTCCCGAAGGCGCTCAATGATGTCGGAGCGTGTAGGCCGTAGGTGGTTATCCAGCTCACGCCCAAACACCATTGAATGCATGTCCTTAAGGTCGTTAGCGCTGATCTTGGAGCCCCATTGAGCCATATCACGAAGCAAGGGGACGCCCTTCAGAAGCATGCGTGTATGCCCCTTGGTGATCATGCCCGCAACCTCTGAGATTGATTGCACACCCATGTAGGCGTTCTTTGCGACAAAGCCCAGGTCTGAAAGAATCCGCGCCGTGGTCGCTAACGCCCCTTCAGGCTCTCGACGGGCCCGGCCCGTGAGGATCTTTATGGACTCTTCGAGGGCGGCTTTCTCGGTCTTGCTGGAGGCTTTCACCTTGGAGATGTCGTGTAGCAACTCCCCCGTGGTTCGCCCAGTTGCCCCCATGATCCCAATGTCACCGTTAACGCGACGGTCATAGCTCGGAGTAATCCGGCCCAGGTCGAATTCGCGAAGGTCGTTCACTGCGAACTGGGTCCCGTCAGAGAGTGGCACCGCCATATCAGAATCAAAGAGGTGACGCCCTTCGAGGAAGTTGTTTGAGGCTAATCCCATGCTACCGGGGACGCTTCCTTGGTCACCCACTGCCAGCAAGTTAGAGCCGTCGAAGTCGTCAGACTTGGCGATACCGAATGCCTTACGTGCGGCGTAGTCCTCGACAGCGGCTTGCAGGTCAGCGGGATCCAGTACGCGGCCCTCTCGGGTTGCCTGATCCGTCAGAAACTTATCTACACGAGCCTTTACATGTGGCCTCGCTGCATAGCTGGCGAGCCAGGATTCAGAGATTGCATGCTGAAGGCCTTCCTGATCACCGAAGCGTCGAAGATGTAGCGCCTTGGCCGCTGTCGAGTAGACGTTGGGAATGTATGAGCCAGCGTGTCGAGTCTCTGGGAGGATCGCTCGGGCATGCCGGTTACCAAACTGGGCAGGCGCTGCAAGGTAATCGGCTTTACGGTCGTAGTGAGCCCTTACGGTTTCCATCATCTTGCGTTCACCTGGGGTCAACTGTGCTGCCTTGGTCCCCGTGGAGTCCTCAATAGCTTCAGCAACACGACGGTTAACCATGTCCATGTGAGCCTGTCGGCCCCCTGCCTGCGTAGCAAACTGAGGGTCCTTAATGGCTTCCAAGAGCTGTTCCGACATCTTGTTGTAAGTGACATGATCCTGAGATGCGGTGCGCTCAATGATGTCCGAAGCGGTTGCCCCGAACTTACCGTTAGATCCGCTTACGGTGCCTGTCGGTGACCGGAAAAGCTGACCACCGATGTTCCTCACAGCTTCATTTTCAGAACGTAATAGCGTGTAGCCAATCTCTGTAAAGCCGCCCATAGAGGCCCCTTTGGCTGCTTGCTCGGTTGGCATGAATTGCTCAGCGTCCCGAAGGGTCATAGGGTTCAGGGGGTTTGAAGCAGACAGGATGGAACCGTCTTGAAGGCGAACGGCTCCCGGCTCGCTTGGGTGCGGTACTACATCAATCCCACCGATGTTCTCAGGGGCTTCACCGGCCAACCAAGGGAATCGGGAAGGGTCATCCATGCCAGTCTGTCGGGCTGTCTCACGAGCTTCCAGGCGAATCGCAGGACCCGCAAAAGGATTGTTATCGAAGCTCTCCATTTCAGGGTGCAAGTCGAACCGCTCGTTAGGTAGAGCCGACTCACCGTGCATAGCCAAGGTTTTCTCCAAGAGATCGTCAGGGACTTCCTCACGGGTTGGCTGTACGGCTCGTTGTGCCGCCCGGTCAAACAGAGCTGTAGCACCAGCGCCGAAGAGAGCGCCACCGACCAAAGCGGTCCCGTAGTGCCCCTCGATACCTGTAGCCGCCTCACGTAGTCCTTCGGACGCAACAGCGCCTGCACTGCCATACACAGCGCCTTGAGCCATACGGGAGACCAAACGGGTCCCTGTGGTACCTGGGATTGGCGCATAAGTCAGCGGGTCAACACCAGCAGAGATAAACCCACCGACAATCTGTGCCCCCGTGCCTGCCCTGTTGATTCGAGCCTCATAACCGGCGTTCTCCTTTGCCATCGCAATAGCCTGAGGGAGATTCGCTCGCTTGCCCTTCGAGTAATCCATGATGAAACCGAAGTACTGAGGGTCTACGCCCTCCTTGCGGATCATGTCGAAGTCATCGCGAGTCCACGAAGAGGTGTCTGTAGGATTCACCCACTCCAAAGGGTCCACGGCTTCCTGAGTGGCGTAGCGCAGAATCGAGGGAATCGGGGAAGTCATAACAGAGGCTTTCGTAGCGTCCCCTGTCCCCTCGAAGAACGTCTTTTCTGGCTTCGCCATCGACAGGTAATCGGGCTGGGTCACTGGGGCTTCACCACCCTTCATGCCCATGGCGCCAAGACCTGGGAGACCCTGACCTACTTGAATTGGGTTGTTGGCTGTAAGCCCCTGAGTGGCATCCTCAAAACTTACAGCTTTAGCCTTTGGGTGAATGCCTGGATCGGTCACCTCCATAGAATCAAAGTACTTCCGAGACGGGCTATCGCCGGACACGTCCAGCAGGTTGCGCATGTAGGTTTGACCCTCATGGCTGATCTTGGAGAAGTCGCCCTGATCAAACGCCGCCAACTGGGGAGCGCCGAGACGGCCTTGGCCCTGGTTGTATGCGAGGGCAGCTTTCAGTAAGTCACCGCCATAGGCCCCCTTGAGGTCTTTAAGGTGGCGCATGACAGCCGGGATAGCCTTCTGGGGGTCCATTCGATCCTCAGGGGACATCAGGCCGTATGCCTTGCCGGTCAACTCCGTGAACTGTCCGAGCCCAAGCGGGCCTGTTGGGCTCTTAGCCTCGGTCTTAAAGCGCGACTCGTTGAAGATCAGCTTATGGGCGAAGTCGTAGGGAATACCTTCGCGGTCGGCCTCTTGGCGGATCATAGAGTCGTAGGGGGTCCCTTTAGCCAGGACCTGTGCGTATTCGTCTTTGCTATTCAATGTGTTCTCCTTTGTGATTACTGTTTGCGGGCACCTCCCAGAATCCAACGCTCGTGCAAATCGTTAATGCGCTGGGCGCTCTTAACTCCGTCATCGAAACGTTTCTGTTGGGCTGTAGCGGCTTTCTCTTGGGCGTGCTTCTGCATGTCTTCACGGCTGATACGCATGCGCTTACCAATCATGTTTGAGATGTAGAGGACTCCCCCTTTGCTCTCGACAGTCAAACCACCGGCCCCCCATTCGGAATCTTTACGTAGGGCCTGCATGGTTTCGTCAATGTGTGCCTTCCCGGTTTCCCAAGAGGCGGAGTCGTTCGGGTCTACCATCAAGTCCCGTTTGCTAATCATTCCGTGGAAACTGTCCGCACTGGCAAAGCCGTTGTCCTCAACGAAAGACACTGTGGTTTTCTTGAGGTAATCGGACACAGCTCGGGAGGCCTCGTTGGAATCCCCAGAGCGCAAGGTGACTGCATCGAAAACGGCCCTTGCCTGGGTTTCAAAAGCCCCCGGTAAGAACTTGAGTTCCTTTGCGCTGCTGTCGTTCTTGACGGATGCCCACTGCTCATTCCGGTACTTCTGTTCATCCTGGGAGAGACCCTTTTTGGACTTCTCAGCATCGATCAGAACTTGCGGATCAATCCCCGACTCAGCGGAGTAACGAAGCTTCTCCAAGAGTCCTGCTTGATCCGGGAAGAGCTGGGAGATAGTCGCCGGGTCCGCTTGGTAAGCGCGTTGAAGCTCCTTGAGCCGTGGCATGTCACCTGCTGGTTCAGGACTGATTAACGCGCCCTGCCATTCCCGAGATGCGTCCGTAATGAGTGTCCCGAATGCGGCCTGAAAAGGCCCCTTGTCGTAGTCAGCTCGAAGCAAGGAAACCTTCATGGCGTCTTTCTGTTCGTCGGGAATCTGCAAGGCGTCTACCTGATTCAGCTTCTTAGCTGCGTAGGTCGCCATGTCACTCGCTTTCATCTCACCGGTGTTCTCGTTAACAGGAAGAAACTTCGGATCCACCGAGACGTTCTCCCCATTCATACGGCGCGTGTACGCGTCATCAATAACGAGTTGTCGGTTATCCGCCTGCGCAGCTTGTTGAAGCTTCATCAGTCCTTGCTGTGACGCTTGGGCGACTTTGTGAGAAAGCTGCGACTTTGCGTCGATCAGCATTTGCCTTTGCGGGGTCATCTCTGGCCCAGCCTGTACCCAGTCGTTCCCCTGCTCCAACTTGTTGAGCATTTGCCAGCCAGCAGCAGGATCACTCTGATTAATAGCGTTGGTGATACCGAGCTGGAATGTCTCGTTGCGCTTGGAGTCCCGCGTGTAGGCAGTCCCCATAGCTTTGACTCGTAGGTTCTCGTAGACCTCAGGGCCAAGTAGGTCCTTTACCTTGTACTGCGCCCCATAGACGTTAAGCGTCTGGTCTCCCAGGTTGTCCAAGAGAGTCGTACCGCCCTCCTTGTTGACCGCCTCCGAGGCCACCTGCTGAATCGCTTGAATAGCGTGGTGGTCGCTCGGGAAGAGACCCGATTGAAGCCCAGTGTTGATGTAGTTAGAGAACCATTGAGCGCTCGCAGGATTCGCCATAACCTTCGGATCATCCAGCATCGGCTGTGTATCCGCTCTGGTCTCAACAACCGACTGAGCCTCATAGTTTTTGGAGATCCATTGACCGTGGAGGTCGTACACCGCCGCGTTACGATTGGTGATGTCGGTGTTAAAGCCCTTCTGATAGAGCGAGTCGTTAGGGTCAATACCTGCGTCTTCCGCGTAACTCTTGCTGACCATCTCCATGCGGGTCTGTCGGTATTCATCAAGGTCCTTCCGGGTGCGAAAGGTGCCCTTCTGTATCTCTTGCTGAATCTCGGAGTCAACCTGATAGGCAGCGTTCCGGCCCGACTTAAGCCGTAGCTGGTCCATTGCATCTGGGTCGTCTTTGTAGAGCAACGTACCGTCAGCGATTGCCGCGCGGCGCTGCTCAGGGCTCAGCTTTCGGATAATTTCGTTAGAGCGTTCATCTGCTGTTTGCTGCTGTTGATCCCTAAGGGCTCCGTAAGCAGCGCCCGAACTCTTCACGAAGCTCGCCATACCTTCGGCAAACCCGTTACTTCCCGTGTAGTCACTAAGCTGACGCTGCGCCTGGAAGTTACCACCACCTTGCGCAGTGAAGCCTTTACGTCTCGCTGTGGTCTGCTGCGATTGGCCTAAGGCCTGTTCAATCGAATTCATTTAGTCGGTCCTCCTTGTGGTGTGCCTGCGCCTTTCGGAGCGGCTTTGGAAAAACCGCCGCCGGCTGCGTAACCTCCCAGACCCGCCCCTACGATGTTCAAGGCGTTCGCGATGTTGTTGACCTTTGCCCCCTGACCACCACCGCCACGAACAGCCGACCGGGCATTCTCGACAGCCCCAACACGGTTCTGAAAGATTGCCGCGTAGTCACGGTTGTAGTTGTCGGTAATGTTCATCTTCTCAGCGGATGCATCGTTGTCAGCCGAACGGCGAATGCGGTCAATAGAGTTACCAGACATACCGGACTCCCCCACCGCTGCGTTGATGGTCCCTCGATTGCGAATGGCCTGAAGGTTGACCTCGGTGAGTTGGCGTTGGGCCTCTTCACGCTTGTCCACCATCGTTAAGGCCGTGTCCGCGTCCTGCATGTTTGCTTGCTTGATAATTTCCTGTTGGTTCTTGCGCTGGGCATCTGTAGCAGCACCTTTAGCCTTGGCTTGTTCGGATGCTCCCATTGCTGCGCCAGCTACAGCGACCACGGCCAAACCAATAGAAACCGGTTCGCACATTGGTGACCTCCTATAGCCAGAATTGACGAAACCTACATCCAGCCGGGCTCATTACATGCCCCTTATCAAAGGTGGCACCGAGCGACTTCAAGAGGCGGATATGGGCGTGATTGTCCACGGACACACAATTGGTCAGTGGTGTGTTGTTGGGTAGCTCGTCTTTCACAAGCGCCAAGTGTTCCTTAAGGATCCTGTAGAACCGGAATCGCTCGGACTTCTTAAGCATCCCTACGACATTCGTAGTCACGAACCAAACAACCCCCTGCGCGTGCCCACCAACGGCCAACACGAGAGCGCCACACTTGATTGCATGTGTGGTTTCGTCGAGAGCTTTAGGGAGTACGTCAGAGGGTGTTCGTCCAGATTGAAGCGAGTGGAACTCCGCAAGATCACCAGCGGATAGGTCGTGAGATGCGGCCCATAGGTCCCCGTGTGTTGCCTTAACTTTGTGCATGCGTTGAGCCTCCCTATTGTTCGTAATAGTGAGGACTTTTGGAGGTGCTACACCCCAGCAGAACGACGCATATAGTTAGCTTCCCAGCCCGCCCCGATGATCTTTAGGGGAACCGGCGCGGAACTGTAGATGGTGACTCGCTGCACCTTTGCATTACCCGTTACCGGGAACTTGAATTGCCCTGTGCCCAGCATCAGCGAACCAAGGACAACCTCTGTGCCCAGGCGACCACCCGCCATCTGGTAGACGTACTCTGTTGAGCCGTTGTTGACGTTGACCTGAAAGAACCCCGAGGTCTCATAGTTCACCCAGGCGCGGCGAAGCTGTAACCGCCCAGTGTCTTCTGTAGCGCTTGTGCCATCGTCGGCGGTTTGCTTGATCAGGAACTTACTGAACTCATATTGGAACGCGTATTCCTGGCCTACGATAAACGTCTGTTCCCGACGATCCCCTACGAGAATCAATCGGGCATCTGCTGCCCACGTGGTCACCGGCTCGTGGCGCTCAAGGACTCCCCGCTGGTCCAAGGTGTAGAACACAGTCGTAAGGTGTGGGAAGCCGCCGTAGAGGTCCTGAAGGTTCAGATACGATTCGTTCAAGTCCTCGTTGTACTGAGTAACCTTGGCTACCTTCTTCATGTCCATATAGCCCCTGTAGGGCTCTTCAATGAAGTCCACGGTGTTGCTGGTGAACTCGACGCGTTCCAGTGTGACGCCCAAGGCTCTCTCAAGAATCAGGTACATGTAGGACCCAATAGAAGCCGCCGCGAGAATCCGAACGTCATCCCCGAATGTCCAGTGAGACCACGCCTGCTGCACCAGCTCTTCACGTAGGTAAAGGAACTTGTAGAGGAACAGCCGATGTTCCGCCGAGTCCGAAAGGACCGACACGAAGTTCTCCGTCCCTGATCCATGAATGTTGTACACGGTGTTCGGCACGTAGCTTGGAATGTGCGCGGCGACGTCCTCGGCAGACTTCACAGAGGAAACATCCTGCACCGCGTAGTAACGCTTAATGGAGGTGAACGACGCCCGAGGCGATGCGAAGTAGACCCCACGCCCAATCCCCCAAGGGCGCGCACCGTCGCTCACATCGAACTCAGTCGTGAGGTCCAATTGGATCGTCTTACTCGACATGATCCCCTGAGACGACAGCACGAATTGCGCTTGGTCAGACCACAGTAGTAGCTGTTCGGAGAACGGAACGGCGTACTTCAGGATAGAGATACGGTTGTGGGATACAGCCACGTCGATAGGGTCGTCATCACTCAGGACACTTACGGACGCCGGGAAGAAGTGGAAGTATTTTGAGGTTCTCGACATGATCACGTTTTCGCCAGAGAGAAACCCCAGGCGGTTCCGAAAGAAGAACACGTCGTTAATCGTCGAATCCACAAAGGAACTCATAGGGTTCGTTGTGTCGTCCCCTGAGGTCCGGCCCACCCATGGAAGTACCTTCCAATCAAACTGGCCGTCCGCTGCACGCACAAGGCCGTGGGGCATGGTCTCAGCTTTGAAGCCTTCGATAATCCCAGGCTTAACGGTCTCCTTCCAGACCTGGCCCTTTGCGTCATAGCGGACCCAATAGTTATCACCGGACCGTGTGGCCTCGCCGGTAATCTCTACGAGGTATCCGTCTTTACACTGCAAGGGCAGCTTTGAGAACGTCTGAACCTGATAGATGAACGCGGAGATAAGCTGATTCGCGTAGCCATCCGCTGTGGTGATTTTGTCAATCAAAGTCCCCGCCGCTTTAGGCTCGATTAGAACCCAACCGGGGCCCGCTTCGGCCTTCCACAAGGCTGTCGCGTTCACCTGAGTGGCGATTGCGTTAGCAATGAACTGGGCGTCAGTCTGGGCAACCTGGGAGACCTCGTTACCGTTGGGCATTACCACGTTAGCCACCACTGCACCGTTGACATTAACCGTGAGAGTTCGCCCGTATTGACCGCCACGAACGTTCACTATGGCGCGACTGGTCAGAGCTGGGTAGCCCGCCTGAGTCATCGTTGAATTCAACTCGACCACCTTGAGGCGGTTCACGACAAACGTGTAGTCCGCCACGGTGATTAGCCGTAGGTCATCTCGTGGGAAATTGCAGTTTGCATAGCCGTCATACCCACGAACCCCATATGTGTTACCGAACAGGTCTACTACGTTAATTCCGGTGCCTGTGAAAACCATGTAGTACTGTTCTTTTTCATCCCGGTTAACGAGGTGAATTAGAGGCTTCGCGCCGAACATCCCAATGTTCCCCAAACGCTTTCGGAAGGTTGTGGGAGGTCTCTTTTGGAGTCCTTCCGTTTCTGAGGACCATCCGTTTTCCTGGAACTCGCCTTGATTGCTAAAGCGCAGAATATCTGGCTGTTGTGAAATACCTCCTTTGAGGTTCTTAATACTTTGTGTAACAAGACCCATATAGCCCTCCCTGTTAATTATCCCCGTCCGATCTGGCCTCCTACGAAAGCGTCACCGTCAAGCATGTTGAAATTCCCATAATCCAACTCGTACTCTTGAACACTCGCCCAATGAGTTGCCTCTTCTTCCGCTAAAGACCCTTCAATCTCACCGGCTCCAAAGAAGCTCATATTGAACTTCCTTGCAGCCTTGGCGACGATGTAGGAGCGGAAACACTCAGGCATTTCGCTGTATTCACGAAGTCGAATTAGGTCTGCTGTAACCGGACTTCTAAAAACATCTGTCTTAGCTTGGCGGTCATACAAAAAGCCACCACGATTCACATAGAGCGAGCCACCTGAGGTTGTAATCTTCAGGTAGTCGGAGAGATACGTTATAAGACCCGAAAATTGATCAGGAAGAAGGGTTGCCCCTTCCTCAATATTAAACGTCCAGCCTTTGGCCTGAACCTCACGATTAATCTTTGCCAAGATCCGCCGACAGTTAGCCACGTCTGCGTTAGGGTCACCTTCGAGAGAACTAACGGGACTTTCCCCGATAGCCGCGAGCATGTCGTTAACGGCTCCAAGTTCTTCGTCAGACTCAAGTGTTGCTTCAATAGAGCGCGACATTATTAGCCTCCTTACTTCCTCCTTGCGTGCATAAAAAAAACCCTCAAGGCCCCGTTAAGGACCCCAAGGGTTTGTTTGTTCGTTACTTGGCTTTAGTTGCTGGATCGAACACCAGAGCGCCCGCAGCCTCAGGACGCAAGCCGCCGTGACCCATCGCGTAGCGACCGATGATCTGGTCTGCTTGATACTCGGAGCGACGGGCGCGTTCCAGAGCCATATCACGCAACTTCACAGTGCCGACAGCCGAACGGTGGTTGAACAGACCTACAACGTTATCCAGTGCTACACGCACATCGCCGCCAGCAGTAGCCGGGAAGGCATGCTTACGGTTAGTACCAGCCAGGTCATCACCGGCACCACCAGCCGTCAGGTGGGGAACCTCGATAACCTCGAAGCTCATCACGTTACGAATGTTGCCGGTTTCTGGATCAGTCAGTGCCGAGAAGTTCGCAGCGTTAGGCAGCAGAGCGGCCAGGATTGCCGAGTAGTTTTCCGGCGTGGTGTAGAACTTGCGGTCAGCAGCAGGAACGTAGTTCTTGGTCAGCTTCGCACGGGCAATAGTCAACTGAGCCAGGATCGCAAGGCCCAACTTTGCCGGGTCCGACAGGTCAGCAGCTTTACCCACACCCAGAACCGAGGCACTGCCCAAACCTTCGATGTTTTCGTCATTGGCCGCTGGCAAGTTGCACAGAGCTGCCATCTCAGCCAGTACCGCGCCGTCAGCAGCGATAGCCAGAGCCTCACCCAGTTGCGCCGAGTATTCAGCCCGAACGTCGTAGTGGTTCATGGCGTCTTCGATGTCATAAATCAGTACATCGGAAGCCAATAGACCATCAATCTGAATCACTTTTTCGGAGTGCTTAATGTCGCCGCGCTTGTCATCCAGGCTTTCACCCGGTGCCAAGTAGTAACCGCCAGTCCGGCCCATTACTGGGAAGGAAGCAGACTTGCCGTTCTGAATGGTGCGGACCATATGTTTATCCATAGTCACAGCTCGGCGCATAAATGCGGTTAGAACTTCACCACCAAAAACCTTCAGAAACAGAGCCAGTTTATCGGCTGGGGATTGACCCTTGCCCTGGTTAGCACCTACTTGTTGACCACCTTTTGCATTTGCCATTAATAAGCCTCCTTGTATTTAGTTCTTTATTTCCTCTTTGGAAAAGTTAGGGATAAGCGGACAGGCACAAACCGCCCCCTCTCGAAGTCGAAAGGAACTTGCGGGTCTATGTTGTCTGTTGCTAATAGTGAGGGGTTTTGTTTACCAGTTAGAAACCGCTACACGGGCTTCAACTTTTGCTCGGAAAGAAGCGTCTTCGCGATATTCACGAGAGCCCATATCCTTGATCATTTCAGCTTGGGAACTGTAGCCCTCTGGGCCCGCTACGCTTCGACCAGCAGGCGCAGCAGCTCGACGGTTCAAAGTACGGGATGGACTCTTTCCGAACTTCTTAGTCTGACTTGCCATGCCAAGGTTAATGGTCGTGCGGATAGCGCCAAGGTCTTGTCGAGATATCGCGTCGGCCAGCATTTCGGCCGCGTCGGGGCTGTTAGCTTGTAGATGCTTGCAGATTCGCTGAAACTGCTCTTTGCCGCCTGCAAAGTCCATGATCTTACTCACGAAAGTATCCGCGAGCGCCTCTTGACCCTGCATGAAGCTATTTACGAAGCCACGGGAATAGCCGACCTTTTCGAGTTCAACGTAAGAGTCTTCCGACAACTTACCGTTTGCTTCGTATTCCGACTCGATACGTTCAGCTACGACTTCGGGGAGGCCAGCTTTAACAGCCTGTGCGCGCATCTGATCCAAGCCCGCTGCATATTCGTCAATCTGTGCGGAGGCCTTCGTGAGTTCCTCTGTGGGCTCACCAAGAGGCGTAAAGCCGTCTCCTTCAGTCTCTTCACCTTCCTCCCCTTCTTCTTGCTCGTCGGGCTCTTGTTCTTCCTCTTCCTCTTGCTCTTCTTGCTCAAGGGGCTCTTCTTGCTCAGGGCCATGCAGTTCCAGGCTATCGTCACCATCACGGGCGCTTACATCCAGAGCAAGCATGTTTTGTTCATGCTCGGAAATATCGTTAGAGCTAATAACGGCGTTGTTAACACCAAAGCTTGCATATACATCAGCGGACATTAAGTTCTCCTTTAGAGGCAAATTTAAGGCGAACGGAATTCCCGAAAGAAGTTATCCGTTCGCAATAGTGAGGGTTTTAAATTAAGAGCCTACCGGGGCCATTTCGACGCCTGTTGCATCCATAGCACTTTGTAGGTTCTCGGGGGATGCTGTGGCCTGTGCTGCAAGCCCTGCGCCCATTCCTGCTGCCGCTTGCTGACCACCTTGAGCGACCATCGCTTCTGCTTGACGCTTGGCCTTGTCGGCGTCCGTGAGAAGAAGACCAGAGGTATCCATGCCGATAGCGTTAGCCAAGCGGATCTTGAGGTTACTCATGTTGATATCGGGGTCTTGAGCTAACGGTGCGATTGCTTGAAGCCCGGTAAAGAACTGTTGGAGTTTGTCCAAGTCCTGTCCCCGGCCCAGCGCTTCCAAGCCCGTGCTAACGGTAGGCTCTACGGCCTCCTTGGGCATGTCTGGAATCTGGGCAGTTGCTTGTAGCTGGGTAAGCAGAATCCGAACAATCGGCAATTGCAGTTCCTGGGAGAGAATCGAGTAGACGCCACCTAAGGTGTCTTCCAGCTCGCTCGCCACATACCGAATCTCTTCAGCCGTCACGCGCTCCCCGGATCGTTGAACCGCCGAGTTGAGCATGAAGACATAGGCCAAACGGCCCTCAATGGCATCCGCTACGGATTTAGCTACCGAGAAGTCAGCCGTCTTTTCAAGCTGCAAGAATTCGATATCAGCCTTACGGCCCGCTACGAAGTCGCCCGTCTGGGCCTTGGTCAATCGCCGGACCTGGGTGGAGCCGTTTGGGTTCACCAATCCGACCACCTTAGAAGCAATCATTGAGAACTTAATCATGGCTTCGTGGAGGTTCTCCAATGAAGTCAAGTCGCCCAAGTATTCCTCGCAATGCGACCGGCCATAATGCTCGCCATCTCGCTTGGTCCATCTCACAGGGATCCAGGGGCAAGCTTCCCGAGGGTATTGGCCGTCTGTGCCCTCAATCTCCACGCCTTTCACTTCCTGATAGCTCAGGTAGTCTCCCGACTCTTCGTCGAGGTAAACGTGTGTGTAGACTTCAATCTCTTCCTCTGGCTTGGTTTCGCCTTCAGTAGACAGGGCATTACGGACATCCTCAGGCAGTGCCGCATAGGCGACTTTATCCAAGGTGACGATCTGTAGGACGTTCCCGAAGGCGTCACGCTGAACCACATAAGATGGCAGCGGGTAGAGCTTCATGGGGTTGTAGCCCGTGTCTGAATCATCAGGCGGTGGGAGATACAGGCAACCATTCCCAGCGAGCGCAAGCTGTCGAATCAGCTCAAAGAGCGTGACCCGGTAGCTGTTCGATTCCATGTAGCTAAGCAAGATGCGCTCGACCATTCCCAAGCCCTGCTCAACAACAGCAAGTTGCTGCGGATCTGCTACAAGTTGCTTTGCCTGCCACTCAGAAACCTTCAGCTTCATCCAGCTTTGCAGCGGGAACAGAGCAAGCATTACTTTTGCGGAGAGGTTGTTTAGCCCTCGCGCGCCCACAGCCTGCCACGGTGTCGTGTAGTTGGTAGAGGCGTTATCAGAGGACTTAGGGAACAGCGAGGGGATGGTGACTTTTGCGCAGTTTTCAGCGCGGGTCTCGTAGGGTTGTCGGTCGTTCTTCAGCCGGTTGTAGGCTGCAACTGCACTTTCCTCCCCCAGACCAGTTCGAGCCGTAGAGGCCATATAGACCTCCTTATACGTTCAGACCGGTCCCCTGGCTGCGAGCTACGGAGAGCCCTCGTTTACCTTTAGCCTTGGCGGCTCGTTTTGCTGCTTCGGTGTCTGCGTCGTCGTCTACGTTGTCGTCATTCTTTGGAGCTTCAACGACAGCAGCCGGGGCCGGTGCGGGGGCTTCCGGTGCGACTACGTCAGGCGCCTTCTTGTCATCACCACCGCCCAAAGGATTGGATACGACCTTTACTACTTTTTTGAATGCCTTTTTGAGAAAACCCATATAGACCTCCTTATGTTGTACGTTGAAGGGCCCGCTTTACGGCGGTGTTAGATTTCTTGGTGGTCGAAGCAGGAGCCTTTACGGACGCTGTAGAAGAGCCGTCGCCGGTATCCTTAGAGCCCTTTGGGACTTTCAAACTTCCGATGCCATCGTTTTCCCCACCATCGTCCTTACTGACATCCGCCCCAAACTCAATGCCTTTAGGCTCTTCGAGATTCACAGGGGCGGGCGCGTTGATCGCGTTAGGGTCTTGCTTTGGCGTCTTGACCTTGGACTTAAAACACATTCAATCCTCCTTAGTCGTCATTCTCATTAGTTGCGTTACGTTGGGACATCATGAGTTCACACAGTTCAGGCAAAGAGCCCACACCATCAACAAACCCAAGAATGTATTGTTCGGAGTAACCAGCCTTACGAAGATCATCAATAACCCCCGTTCGCTGAAGGTACGCGTAGTTACAACGGACCATTAAGTATTGCGCTGAAGCGTTGGGTATATCCGGGATATTTTCCGGGTCATTCAATACTTCTTGAATAACATGAAGCAAAGGACCTCCTTATCTTAGAGATGGTCTTAAAGTAATCAGGGAGGGCCCCTGCTGCCAATAGTGAGGGCTTTTAACTTGGCTGCCAAAGAATTGGCTTGCTGTTTTCAAAGTCCCAATCGGAAGCGCGAAGAATCCGAGCAACCTGGGCTTGAACAAGAAGTTCACCCTCAGTCATGCCCTTGGACTTCGCCAGGGAGACCATGCATTCCCATAGGGTTTCTCCCTCAGGTTCACGAGAAGCCCAATATTCCACTTCCAGCCCCTTACGCGGGCCGGACTTCATGACCTTCGTTGCGGGGTAGAAGAACTGAGGCGCATCAAGGAACTGTCGGGCACTCTCTGGGCCAAGGCCTGGAATACCCGTATAACCGTCCGTAGTGTCACCCATCAAGGTTTGGTACATGTGCCAGTCGTTTGCCTGGGCCTCGGTGACCCGCAAAAACTCACCTGTGGTCAGATGTAGGAACATTCCAGGGACCGTTTTAAAGTCCTTGTCACAGCTCACAGTCACCACCCGGTCGCAGCCTGCAAGCTCGGGCTTGGTCGATAGGATCCCGCAAACATCGTCCCCTTCCACACCGTCCCACTTAAAGGCTCGCTCGGGGCCGTAGTACTGCATACAGGCCTCTACAAACGCAGGGTAACCCACCGGCTTACGCTTACCTTTGCGGTTCGCTTTGTAGGTCTCAAGGACTTCCTTACGCCAGTTGTCGGCACCGGAAACGATGCACAGCGGGATAAGCTCAAAGGGCTTCTTATTACCCTTCTTCAAGGCCCGTTCGATGTCCGAAAGGATGGTCTTGATTGTGCCTGCCAGGATGCTCCGTGCCTTCTTGTGGTCGCACTCAAGGGACCAAACATCGTCACCCCAATCCACTTCATTCTCACTTGCAGAAAGCGCGGAGAAAATCAGGAAGTCCATGTCCAGGGCTACGCCTATACGAGCAGTCATACAGCACCGCCGTGTTCACTCAGGAACAGTTGGCCCTTTGTGGTCAGCGACCAATAGCCCATGTTGCGGCCAGAAGTAGACACACAAGAAATATGCCCACGGGAGGCAGCTTCGGAGACCAATGCAGCGTTCTTGCGGTAGAAGTCCGATTGGTATGTGCGGGCTTCCTTCTTGATTGCGTACAGAGTTCGTAGGTACTCACTCATTCGGCACTACCACAGTGGTTTTCACTGGCGACATGCGGGTGACAAACAGACCTTTCAACGAGCTGCCCAGCTCTTCCTTTAGGCCGGTCTTGAAGGCATCACGAAGCATCAGAACGCACATTTCTTCATCAGGTAGAGAGAGCGCATCGTCTGCGCGCTTGATCCCCGCTCGTGCCGCCGCTGCTTTCTTGCTGTCCTTACTCGCAGTCATAAGCGCCAAGCGAGAACGTGCTTCTTGAATACCGTCCCGAACGTCTTGGATATCCTGGGTGGACAGCACGACACGGGTGTTAAAGGTGTGTTGCAGGTTAAGAGTTACAGCCATTTGAAAACCTCCTTAAATGACAAAAGGCCCTTTCGGGCCCTTATGGTTTTAGTGACATTCGCGCCAAGTCGGCCCGGTCTTCCCGTCTGTATCGAGGGGGCACCGGAACTCGAACATCTCGGCTACGTTTTGGATTGCTTGCTTGGATACGCCAAGAATCACCTCGGCAATTTCTGGGGTTCGTGCGGCAATTTGGAGTTCGTCGTGGACCCAGGCCATGAAGCTAAAATCGCCGTCCCAACCGTGTGTTAGGCCATGCTCTTCCATCAGGATCCGTTCAACTTCAACAACCCAGGCTTTGCAGACCAACGCACCGGCACTCTGTAGGAGTGTGTTGAGGGCACTGTGTGGAGAGCGGACGTGGATCTTTCGACCATCGAGGCCCTTGATCCAACGGCGCTTCCATTTGATGTCAAATTTTCGAAGGGCCTGGTTCCACTTCTGTTCAGCAATAAGGGAGTCTTCGAGGGCCGCTCGGAGGTCCGCAATAACCGGCGTACCTTCAAGAAAAGCCTTCTTCAGTTCCTTACCGCGCTTCGCACCACCACCGACAATAGAGCCGATCTTGGCGTCACCAGCACCGTAGAGAAACGCATAGATGAAGGTCTTCGCGTTACCGCGCCAAGCCTCATGGTCAGCGCTATGTTTGTCTCGAACAGTCCCTGCTGGAATCAAGCCAGCGGCCAAACCGTTAGCCCAATGCACATCACCATTCAGAACCGTATCGGCATACGCCCCGTTATCGAAGCGAGCCCCGAAGTGGCCCAGGCAGCGAAGCTCAAGACCCGAGGCATCGACGCCAACTTGTACGCAGTTCTCCCAGCCCGGTAAGTGCCTCGCCAAAATCGCCCCGAAGAGCGAACGACATTCAGGCCCATACGGAGAACTTGAAGACGGCACTTGGCCCATGTTCGGATAGCTGTGAGTGGCTCGCCCGGTCACTGCCCCGTTAGGGTTGATAGAGCCGTGCATGAACCCATCAGAACCGACAAGGCGCATCCATGCGTTATCACCTTCAGCAAGCATCCCGATACGCTTCTGAATCATCAGATAGTCACGTACCAGAGCGATGCAGGCTTGGGCCTCAGGGTCATCGACATGGACCCCCTCAAGGGTTTCATCATCGACTTTCGGGGCGCCCTTCTCGGTGAACTCAGTGGGCTCCCAACCAGCGATCTTCAGAACCCTAATCAGGTGCTTACTCGACGCCGGGTTGAAGGTGACGAACTCGACCGGGGTATACGGTGCCCCCTCAAAGGTTTCCCGCTTGTCCTTTCGCTTACCGTCCTTGGTGTAGACGCCGCCAACCTTTGGATACTTGACCCGAGGCATCACACGGCCATCCGACCAAAACTCAATCGGCTTTCGTGTGACTGGGTGGCGGAATTGCTCAGTGCCGCCCTTGGGCTCGTACCAACTCCCGAAGGTCTTAATGAGCTTCACGAGCAAGTCAGAGCGTTGGCCGGCAAGATCCGCGTAGAGACGCTCGGCGCCGTCTTGGTCAAATGGGAAGCCATTACGCTCCATCTGGGCCAAAGTCCAAGCCACCTCATGTTCCAGGTGGACAGCCTTAATCGACTTCATCCAGAGTTCGCCGTTAGGAGCGAGACCACCGGGGAAGTAATAAGGATCCGACATGATCTTGGTCACGAGCTTCGACGTAACCACTACGTCCTGAACGCAATACGCCTGCATCTCAGGGGACCACTTGGCCCACTCCATGCCCTTCACATAAGGAATGCCCTCACGGGCGCACATGGCTACAAAGTCGTTCTTGTACTCGCCCTTCATCTCACCCAGGCGATAACCCCAAGCTTCCAAGGCATGAGAGCCAAAGCGGGAACCTGGGAGCTTTCCTGTGCGCAGAAGCCCTGCGTCAATGTCTCGGATATTCGCGTAGATCAGTCGGGACAGGACAAGAGTGTCCATTACGCGCTTACGGGGGATGTTCAGGCGCTTACCGAAGTAGAGGCGCTTCAACTTATCGAGGGCGGGAATGTCGTACTTGATACCGTTATGGAAAACGATAAGGCCGTCAGGTTTGGCCGCTTCAGCTTCAAGCTGTTTAATGTAATCGCCCAATTGATCCGGGCCGTACTCGAAGGTCTCGCCTGTGAAGTAGTCTTGAGAAACACCGCAGTGAAACTTAGAGACATCCTCAAGGAGACCATCAGTTTCAATGTCTGACGTGAGCAATAGCCCTCCTATTTAGTTATCGGATATAGAACTCTCCTATGGTTGATGTAACGGTTACTGAAAGGCCCCTACGAATAGAGGCCCTTGGATAACAGTTAAATCAGCGCAGACAGCTTCTCAGCCTTAACGGCCAGCTCGTTGGATTCACGCAGTTGTGCGGCGGCAGCCGAGTTAGCCTCACGAGCAGCCTTGAAGAGAGCAGTTGCTTTCGCGTCGGCCTTCTTCGAGGATTTCACGAGGGCCGCATGCAGCTTGGTCAGGACGAAGGTGTACAGTTTTACGATATTCATAGTTGTTTCTCCTTTAATAGTCTGCGTTTTGGGCAACTTCACCGGCCCATGTCTGTTCAGTAGATGTATCTCCATCGCCCTCGGGCTTCCAACCGTCCGGCGTTTCGTCGAGCCAACCCGTTTCTTTGTTGTAAATCAGATATCCAGCCACGCCGGTCTCCCCAGTAAAACGACACTTCAATACGCGGATAGTGACCACGTTAGGAAAATCGCCTTGCTGGTTACGCTCCAGGGCAATGATGGTGTCTGATAGTTGGCGTAAAGAGCCGGAACCACGGAGGTCCGTGATAGATACTGGGCGCCCCTCTTCGTGGGCCTTCCCTTTCTCTGGGTTCTTCAAGTGGCAAATGACCACCATCAGAATGTCATTGGTCTTAGCGAAGGTCTTCAACTTGGTCATTAGGCGGTCGATGGTTTTTCGCTCATCTCCGTTGTCATCCATGCCCGAAACCACGATAGAGATGTGGTCCAACACGATCACCTTGCAGCCCTGTCCCTTCACCATAAAGTGCAGCTTGGACATCAAGCGGTCTTCTACGGATTCCGCAAAGGAGTCATAGAGAAACAGCTTGTCCGTCTCAAAGATGGCGTCAAAGGCAGCGTCAAACTCTTCCTCTGTGGTGCAATCAGGGTTCTGCCGATAGCGACGGCGCATGTGCAAGCCGACAAGGTCCTCTACGGTTTCCTCTACGGACTCTTCAAGCATCGCTACGCCGACTGGCAGACCGTGTTGCCCGAGCCAGCCATAAACGTTCTGGCGCACAAAGGTGGATTTCCCCATGCCAGACCCAGAGGTCACCATAAGCACCTCACCAGCCCGTGCGTTCTTGGTCTTACGGCGCATCTCAGCGGGGCCCATCAGCGGAATTTGTGGGATTTCCTGCTTGTTCTTGATGCGTTCTTTGAGAGATTTCGCGGAGACAACTCCGTCAGGGACGAAGGGGGCAGCGTTCCAGATGGCGTCAGTGACAGCCTTGGCTTGCCCTTGTTGAATGCACTCATTGGCGTCCTTCAGTGGCAATACAGCAATCTTGACCTTGCCGGCAGGGAGAACCTCAGCGGCTTCCATTGCCGCCTTGCGCCCTGGTTCGTCCATATCGAACATCAAGACGATTTCGTCGAACGTGTCGAAGTACTCGTAGTTACGGGCACAGGACTTACGGGCAGCGGCTGCGCCAGTAGGAATGGAGACGACCGGGTATTTGCCGCCCTGCAATTGGGCAACCGACAGGCAGTCAATCTCCCCTTCCGTTACGACGATCTTTCGACCGCCTGACCACAGGTGCTTACCAAACAGGCAATCAACACCATGCTTGCCAGTAGACGAAAAGTTCTTGTCCTCATCGCGGATCTTCTGACCCACGAGGTTTCCGTGTTCGTCGCGGTAGTCCGCTACCTGAATCCACTTACCGTTCCGCTTACCAACCCAGTAGCCGTACTGTTTGCACACGGCAGACTGTAGGAATCGCTTAGGTAGATCCACGTAGCGGCCTTGGTGGTCCCCGAGTGACAGCGTACCGTCAGCTCTCAGGGTCTTAGAGCGCTCGCCAGATACATCACCATTGGCCCCGGTGCGGTGATTACAGACGAAGCAATAGGTATGGCCGTCAGAATAAGTTGCGCATCCATCCGAAGAACCACAGTCGTCCTGATCGCAAGGCCCCTTATGAAGCAGCTCGCTTTCTGGGTAGTCCTCAGAACGCTCCATCGGGCCCGCCTACAGGGACCTCGACGGCCTCACCAGTAGCTCGACGGTAAGACAGGTCAAGCCACTTAACTTGCATCTTGTCGTGGCGCTCTTTGGTGTAGTCCTTACGAACAGGGACCAAAGTGGACCAGTGACGGGCGCCAACGAAACGGACATGAGCCCCATCGATACCGTGATGAATGCCCGAGATGATGAATTGATTCAGGTTGAAGTCGAACGAATCGACTGCTTCCATCACGTCATCACACTCGTAAACGCAGATATCAATATCAGTGCCGACCAACTTATAACCGCCCAAGAGACGATCGGTTGCCGCGCCGTTGTAGATGTGGAAGCCAACGGAGACAATGCCCGCCTTTTCGAGAATCTCGGCTACTGTCGCCATTGGGATTCCCGCAACAATCACGTCGATATCTTTGGGACGAACGCCAAAGTAAATATCACGAGCCGCGCCGCCTGCGATAATTGCCGGTACGCCTTCTTTTTGAAACAGCTCAACGATGTCAAAAGCCCCCTGCATAGTTGCCCGATTTACAGACATAGAAAATCCTCCTAAGTCAATAGAATGAGTTTTAAGCGAGCCAATATGGCCCGCCTAAAGTTGTGTGTTAGTTCTTCGTGCGGGATTTAAGCCAAGAGGCCACGTCGAAGGACGGACAGGCTTTGCCGCTGTCGAGGTCCCGGTGACCGCATATACGTGCGTTGGGATACCAGACGGTCGAAGCTTCCCAGACAAGACCATCAAGGGCCGTCCATTGAGCTTCTGTGAAATTGTCTTCAGGTTTGCCCGAAGAGTCGATGCCGCCGACAAGGCAGATACCGAGAGATTCTGAGTTATGGCCTTTGACGTGCGACCCGACAACATCACGGGGTCTACCAACTTCCACTTGACCATCTCTACGGATAATGAAGTGGTAGCCAACATCGAGCCAACCTTGCTGCACATGCCATTGGCGGATCTCACGAAGGCCGATGTCCATAGTGGGTTTAGTTGCAGCGCAGTGGATAACAATCAGGTCTGTTTTAGTCCTCGCATTGAATTGAACTTTAGCCATGTGATTACTTGGTCCCCTTTGGTATTAGGACCCCTTCCGGGATTACCTTTCGCTTCTCCTTCAGCCAAGCCAGCGGAACTAACTTGTCTGCGTATTGAATGCCGTGTTTGTCACACCACGCCCCATAGGTTGTAGGTGACCCCTTGTAAAGCCTCGACTTAGACGAAGAGAACACCAAGCGAATGTCGAGGTCTGGGTATTGCTCACGCAACAGCAAGTGCTTAGCGCGGTCATCAACTTCCCAGATGCCTTTACATTCAATGATGATCCCGTTGCCCAGGATGAAGTCAGGCAGATACTTTGCGGCTCTTTCTGGAATCGTGTACTTGATCCAGTGTTGCTCAAAGCTGTACTCAACCTTGTTCTTGTCGAGATGCTCGCTGTTCTTCTCTTCGAGACCTGAACGGAAGACCTCAGAGGTTCTCCGTGGTCCCGTGTAGCGACCGAAGGCCACTGTTAGAAGTCGCCGCCGTACTGGGAAGCGTCAGGTTCAGCGTCACCACCCTGGCTTTGCTCGGAGTCGGACCAGCCTTGTTCCTGGCGGTTCTCTTCCGCTACGTAACCGTCTTCAGCTTCGTCGCCCCATTCATCATCACCACCGCCGAACTCAACGAGTTTCAGCAGCATCACGGAGTCGAGTTGCAGCTTCACGGACGCACCAGCCACCGCCGAGAAACCGTAAGCGAACATAGAGAAACGAGCTTTCAACTCGGAACCGCCAGAGATGGCCGGAACGTTGTCAATGCGCTTGCCTTTCGAGTCAACAACTTTCAAGACCAGCGGTTTCAGCTCTTCGGTTTTCTTGTCCACGTAGGAGGCGTAAGAGCTGAACTTGAAGGTCACAGTACCGTCGTCGTTGATGAAGTACGGCATATTGCCCTCGTAGGGTTCTTGCAGCTTCTTGCCGCGACCCAGTTTTGCCATCAAACCAGGGCGGTCGGTCTCGAATTGCTCGCAGATAGCCGCATAGTTTTCTTCGTGCAACTTGTTGATCTTGTTGATCAGCGGTTGAGCATCCTTACTTGGCACGGTGAGGTCGACCTTATAGACGCCGCGAGGATTACCGAAACCCTTCTCAGGGTTGCCATAGTCCGGCTTTTGAATGGAGCAATAAGGCTCAGCAGTGCCACGAGGGGTAAACATGAATTCTTTCTTAATAGCCACGAATAATTCTCCTTTGGTTAGGTGATTGGTTTCCTTTCGGGTTGTGTTGCTAACAGTGAGGGGTTTTAAGAGAACTTAGGCCGCACAACGAATACGGACGTCTCTTGAAGTTCTTCACGGCTGATAGCCATAGAGACCTCTTGAGCCGGACTCTTGCGGATAGACCGATAGACCGAATACACGACAGACTTGAAGTGTTCTCGTAGAAACTTCTTAGTGAAGCGCCATACGTCATGTTTGAAGTGAGCCGACTCTGACCCTTGGGACAGTTCCAACAGGGTCAACTCGACAAGCTCTTGCTGCTGTGAAGTCATTACACGTTCGTAAAGAACCCCGGCGAGACCGGACTGTTTAACGTGGCTGAAGTTGTTCAGGTGCAAGAAACCATCAGGCTTGGCGCGGCCATTACCGTGAGCGCGCCTCATTGAGTCACCATGAAACGGGAAGTGTCCGGCGCAACGGCTGGGCGAATGCGGGTGACCTCAGCTTGAGTGAACATCGTTTCGGTCTGAGCCCATGCAGCATCAAGGCTAACCGCGTAGACGGTTACTTCGTCGACATGATCGTCAATTTGTACGGTTGCTTTAAAAGCTTTCTTTGCGTGTTCCATTAGTTCAAAACTCCTTGTTCTTTAAGTTGGTCGAGCATTGCCCACGGTTCGCCCAGTCGATTCACTACGAGAGCGTCGAAGGGGTGCGCCATCAGGGCTATGTCAGAGATGTGATAAGGCTGGTCGTCGACGCCTTGAATGAACCAGTCACGGACTATTCGGATCGTCTTAACGTCAGGTGCGTACAGAAGGCCCTTGTATTCGTTGGGCATACGCATATCAGTGACGACAACGTGGTCATACGAAGAGTCTTCGAGACCCTGGCGTACTTCACGCATCCCCAGGTCAAACCAAACGTCAGGCTTACCGAGATATTCACGGTGGTATTGAGTCCCGAAGGTCTGCAAGTGCCAGCGCAAGGACTTAGGCGCCGATGGCTCTTCCCAGTAAGTTGTGCGTAGCCAATGCTGGTAGGAACTGGGTGCAATCTGTGAGATACCGAGGCAGCTTTGGGGCTTGTCCTTAATGGACTTATGCATGTCCCGCTGATACGCAGTCGCAAGCTCGCCAGGACCACCCGCAAGAACCTGGGCGCACATCTCTTTAAGGACATCAGCGAAGGCCACGCGGTAAACCTTACGGCCCTCAGCTTCCAACAGACCTATAAGGGTGTCCTTACCTGATTTCCCCCGGATGCTGTTCAGAGCCAGAAGGTCAGTCATTAACGATTTCCTTCAGGCGCTTGATGATCAGCGCACAGCGCGGCCAGTTACCGGCATACGGAGCCAGCTTCAAACGGCCCACCTTGCGGGCAGTCTCACAAACGCCCTTGGTGACAATGAACGTATCGCCGTCTGTTTGGTCCTTCAGGACCGCGTTGAATGGCTTCAGGGAAACGTGGTTAATCGCTCGGTTAATACGAACGGTGTAAGCCAGCTTCGGAACGCCTTTGTTGTGGTGCAGGAATGTTTCGGCCACGAGGGGACCTCCTTTGGTTAGGTGATTGGGTATTCCATCGAGTGGTTAGCTATTGCGGGAGAGGCTTACTCTTTGATCTTGGGGTCTGAGATGCCCCGGAAAGAATCAAAGGACGGGTGACGAAGCGAGCCGTTTTCATAGCGCTCCATAAAGGTCACCTTGCAGGTCCAGCCTTCATAGGGGTTATGGGGTTCAGCTTTCGAACGCGGATCATGCGTAAGCATTACTTCGGCTGTGAACTCGTCCATTTGTGCCTGTGTGATCTTGCAGGCGTTGACCACATGGCCGGACTCAAGAAGAACCTCGAAGCCAATCACTTTGCCTTCGTTAGCCTTGCCTTCAGTACCCCAGACCAGACCCACGACCTTGCCGTCTTCGTTGTCCTTCGGGACGATCTTCCACATGCCGTTTACCTTCGAGCGCTTCCAGATGCCATTGGGGTCCTTCGCTACAACGCCTTCACCGCCTGAATCACGGACCTTGTGGTTGAACTGGTGCAGTTCCTCCAGCGAGAACACATCAAGCGACTCAACAACCTCCCAATGAATTTCCGGGAAGGTGTACTTCAGTGCTGCCACCTGGGCCTCAACGTGGTACTTCATGACAGCGTGAGTGACTTCGTAGTCTTTGCCAGATAGAACCGCGTCCATCGGGACCACACCAAAGACAACAACCTTCAGCTTCTCCACAGGAAGCTCACCGTGTGTATCACGATCACGGCGCAGAACACCCGAGGTTTCCTTACAAGCCATATCAGCGCCGAATTCGTTCTTAACGATCAATTCAGCGTCGAGCATGAAGCCCTGTGGGAACAGTCCCTGTACGGGCTGATACGGGCTGAAGAAGTCTTTCCAACGGCCATCACGGCACAGAGGCCCCTTTCGGGCTGCACTGTTCAAACGAGGGAACCGCTTACCCTCTCGGCTCAGCCATTCGGTATTGAAAGCACCCGTAAAAGCAACTGAGGGACTGACGCAAAGATTCAGGCGTACACCGTCCTCTTTCTTGTCGGCGATCAGGTAAGCGTCTTCGAGAACGGCCAACAATGCCGCTTCGTTGTAGTCAGTCGGGCGTTGTGGGTTCGTTTCGATAATTACAGCTTCTACCTTGCTCATTCAGCGGCCTCCCACTCAGTACGGCCACCACGTTGTGTCTTGTTGCGTTTACCTTTCTTCGCACGGACTTGCTCCATCTCTTCCGCGTTGCGGCGGATCTTGCGAGGGTTCTTTTCAAAGGTCATTGCAGCGTTCATTCAGTTCTCCTAAAGGGATTCGGTTGGTATTTCTAAAAGTGAGGGTTTTTAAATTTCAGGCAGCAAAAAGGCGCCCTTAGGCGCCCTCTTGGGTGTTGCAGCGGTTAGGCAAATGCAAAGTCGGATTCGAGAATCTGAGTGATATCCAGGGAACCCTGTGCGGGTACTTCAGGCATGTCGCTCAGTTGGGTCTCGTGGAGCTGTTCAAGGAATTGATCACGGAAGTCAGCGAGTACGTTTGTGTCGGCGTAGGTCTCAACCATCGTCTCGCGCACCGCCTTGAACATCGCCCCGGCTTTCGCTGGGATGGTCCCGAAGCTGTCATGAATCAGACTGAAGAAGGTGACCCCGTAGGACTCATGAGCCTTCACCACGGTTTTGCGCAGATGGCTACCGTCCTGGCTGTGTACGAAGTTCGGAGAGATACCCGATTGCTGCTTCAGACCGTCAATCACATTACTGTCGCGGACGTTGATGGTCGTTTGGAGGCGCATGGACCCCAAGAACGTCAGGTCAATACGGCGCTGTTCGGGCTTCATGTACTCTTGCCACACAGGGAAGCCATCAGGGGTAACCCAGAAGACAGGCATGCACGGCTTGAGCTGGTCACCAGACTCCTTGCAGACCACCTCTTTAGCCAGGTGCTTAGCGGCGACTTGCAGCCACTTCATGGCCTCAACAGCCTTCACTACGGTGACCCCTACAGCGTCCCAAATGAGGTTCGCCATGTAGCGCGCGCACTGCTGAACGTTGGCGAAGTACTCGATGCCTGTCCCACGATCCATAGCGGGCTGGATGATGTCGCTGATTAGCTGCTCGGAGAAACCGAAAGCCTTGGAGCCATAAGCCAGGGTCATTACGGAACGCTTGGTAACCGAACGGGTAACCCCATAGCCCAGCCAGCCAGCGGCCATACCGCGAGTGCCGAGGACACGCTTTTCAGTGATGTCGCCGGTCTTCTTGTCCTTTACGGTTTCCGTGGAGTCGTCAGTGCCTTCAGCGAAGTCACGGGCAAGCGCTTCGTTTACTCGGTCAGCGACAAGCTTGTAGATGTCCTGCACGGTTTCGGACGGCACGAGATTGACCGCACGACCACCACGTTCATCGCGGAGCATTGCGCTGAAGTGCTGAATCCCAGAGCAAGAGCCGTCGAAGGCGATAGGTAAAGCGGAGAGGTGCCGCGCTCCGTCCTTGACGACGCCAGCCCATTCGAAGCAGAACGCCAAGAAGCAGAACGGGGAATCCATCGAAGCCCATTCGGTGTTATTGAGAGGGTCAGCGGCGCACCCGAGAATAAGTTGCTCATTGTCTTTCACCCATTGTTTACGTTGATCGAAAGCGACCTTATCGACCCCGGCGCAGTTAGCACCGTGGATCATTAGCCACTGAATGCCCTCTTCCCCCACAGGCTCGGCAATGGAAGCCTGAAGAAGCCCCTTGGTCATGTCGTTACCTTGCGGGTTGAACGCAGGGATCGCGTAGACCCGACCACGCCAGTCCAAGTTGTAGGGGAAGTAGATGGACTCGAAAGCGGAGAACTTTGCGGCTTGCTCCAAGGCAAACTCATAGCCCAGGCGGCGAGATACGCGCGCCTTGTCACGGCGATAAACCGTTGCGGCTTCACGCTTCCAAGTCTTCAACAGTTCGGCGTCCTCATCCATGCCTTCAGGCTTGGTCGGGAGTTCTTCCCGTTCTGCCAAAGGGAAGCCGTCGATAGGAACGTGTTTCCACGTCATCACAGCGTTAGCAACGTCGAGGACCTTAGTGTTGATGCTCCACGCTGTCTGCTGGGCCAAATTGACGGCTTGGTAGACTTCGGGCATGTACACATCGCGATAGCGGTTAAGGGCCTTCTTGGAGCGGACACGAATCAACGGAATCGGCTTACGGCCTTTCGCCCAATAACCCCCGCCGACCATCTGGGTCCACTCACGCGGCGGGACGATCATCGGTTGATGTTGTGGTGAGACGCCTGCAAGGGAGAACGCACGGTCACACAGCTTTTTAGCCCAATCGGGATGCAGGTAGACGTATTCGCCATCCTTGGATTTGATCCCCGCAAACTCCCGCTTCACCTCGACCAACTGAGTGGACTCAATGAGAAGCTCAAGAAGGCGAATTCCCATGTGATAGGTAACGTCGTTATCGAGCGTGTCCCACTTCACCCAGGCGGAGGTCAATTGCTCAGCGTCCAGCATATGGCCTTCAACCTTCTCCATGAATTTCACTTTGTAGGTGTAGGCGTTGCGGGTATCGAGAGCCTTCTTAACGTGCTTATTGAAATGAGCGGCTTCTTGGGTACGGATGCGGCCAAAACGGGCCTCCTCTTCCAAATGCTGACCAATACGAACGGCTACCTGTTGAATAGAGAGCGCGGCGGGTTTCGCCATGTCTCCGAGGACAACCTTGATAGTCACCGCTGCGACAGCCTCAGGGGTCATCTGCAAGAAATACGAAAGGCCGACATGCTTACGCCGCACTTTGTTTACTTGGTGGTCAATCCAGGCTTCATAGGCTTCGACCAACTTAGGGACCAAGTGGGCAAGGATAGGTTTAGCGGTTACGTTGTCGGCAAACTCTCCACGTTCAATTTGACGTTCAAGTTGCTTCTTAAAACGTTCCTCACCGAGCGTATAGGCCTCATGCTCAAGACTCAGTTGAGCGGCTGCAAGTTCATCACCATACATCCCCGAGAGAGTCTCAAAGGCCCATGAAGATTCACTTTGAATATCACTGAAGTCGTGCTTAGTTACTTGGATTTGGCTTTTTGCGGACATGGGGATCCCTTGGAAGCTCTTTAAGAGCCCAATAAATTGATAGTTTGTTAGTTGGGTGATTGGTCGAATTGCGGGCGTAGAGGGCCCTTAGAGGTATCTCTAAGATGTCTTTTAGTTTGTCTTAAAGAGTCTCTAAGGGAGGCTCTGGGAGGTACTGCTAACAGTGAGGGTTTTTAATTCCCTTACGATCCCGATAAGCGCAACGCCCTTACGACTTGCCAAATGATGGCATTGTGATAGTCTTTGTTTTCGTCGCTTGCTTTTCCTCTCTTAGTTGGGTGTCGTATTAGTGCGCCTGAGCGAAGCTCAGACAGCCAAAACTTGACCTATTTAACTTCACTCCAATGCACTAAAAGATTCCGCTCACCCTGAGTCACTGGAAGCCCGTAATGCCGCATGGCTTTCCCGTTGAAGAACATTGCGTGACCAATAGGAAGTTGAGGAACGACAACACTTTTAGCAAATGGGCCGAGATGAACTTTAGTGCCACCACCTTCGTGTTCAGCAGTAAGCGCAACAACCATAGTTACGTCAGAATCGTTATCAGCGTGCCAATGGCCGCGTGGCGTATTCTCCGAGGTGTATTTAGCTGCCTGGATAATGCGCAACTCATGGGGATCTTGACCGAACAGCACTTTTGCCAGAGCTATCCCCGCATCAGACCAGAGCGCGCGCAAGCATTCGTGAAGAGCTGGGCAGTGGTGCTTAAAGACCAACTCGGGAATTTGCGCCTCTTCGGGTTCGTCCTCGTTAACCACGTAATCCATGCAATCAAGCTCTAACATCAGGGCTTTGCAGAATTCAGGGGACAGATAAGGGAACGAATAGACACCCCGTGCATGCTCTGTAACTTGGCTCAATGCGTCAGCCCAATCCGAATTCGATGCGAAGTCTTCAGCAGAAATAGGGCCCACTTCTTCCGAAAAATCGGCCATCTCTTTGAAGATAAAAAGGTTGCGGCGAATGAAACCCGCGTACTTGTCCATGCTGGGAATTGCGGTTATTGCTTTCGAGAGAACATGCGTCATTACTTAAGAACTCCGATAAGGGTCACGCACTGAGAAGCCTCAGGCGTCAACTTGTAGGGTTTAGCTTCAACTTCTTTCAGCTTTCCGCCACCATTACGTTTAAAGGTCATAGCACCGTCTTTCGGATAAACAGTAATGACAGTCTTACCGAGACCAAAGAAGCCCTTCTTAAAGCTTGCAAAATAGTACTTACCCGCATCAGTACGGATAATGTGGGTTGCTCCCATTTGTTTCGCACGGGCATGCAAGCGAACGCGATTTTCGGCAGTGGTAACACGGGCGCTACGGGCACGCTGAAGATTCCACTGTGCGCGTTTTGCTTTAGCCGCCTCCATCTCATCGCGTTTCTTTTTGGTCACCTCTGGATGCTCAACAAGTTCATAAACAGCTTTCAACAAAGCTGCGAAGCGAATTTCCAAAGGCCGAGACCAGTGGAACCACGAAGACTGCGCGATGATGTCGCCTACTTCTTGGCCGTTGTACGCGAGGAACTGCAAATTTTGCTTTCCGTCGCGCTCTACGAAATCCACACGAAGCCAGCGCTTCCCGTTACGGTTCTCCAAGTACTGTTCAGCACCGGAAGTTAGCAGGTCATCTACTGCTTTAAGGATCTTCGAGGCGAGCGAATCCGACGCGAACGCGGTCACGTTGAGTTTTGTCAACATTGGTAGTTACCTTCTAATGTCTAAGTAGTAAGCACTGGCGATCCAAAGGACCACCGTCAAGAGGAATAGCGTTACTTCAAAAATGGATTACCTTTCCTTTATATCCGGCTTCATAAGGAGCCTGTCTTTCTGGGACGCTTAAGGCTATCTGTTCGGCCTTCCCCGCCGATTTGGTGAGGGTTTCTAACAGTGAGGGTTTTTAACCTGGGACCGCCCATGGCTCCCAAGGGGCCGCCACAATAGAGGCCAAACCACTGTATGTCCATCCATATTTATGCATTTGTGCATATTCAATGCATTAGGGCATTTACCCTACGATCCCTTACTAAAGGTGGCTATGGCTTACTGAGTTTCGTTCTCCGCTGCCGCCCAGGTGCGCGCGCAGCTCTTGAGGTAGCTCAGGCTGTTATCGCGGTACACATGGCCGCACGGCGCCTTCATGGAATAGTTCGTCCAGCAGTCACCAGCTTGGGTTTCGGAGAATTCAAATGCGTAGCCACAATGACTGGCAGTAATTCCTTCAGGGGCTGCTTTGAGGTCCGATACGGTGAAGCTGCGAAGGTTGTGCATGAGCTTGAAATCTCGGTTTGGGGGGGGTGTGCGCATTTTATGCGTAGATCTATTTAAAGCCTTGCTCAGAAATGCCCTGAGGTCGCCAAATCTACGCACACAATGCGTACATGTCAACGTGAAGACGAAAAAAAACCCGGCGATCCGTAAAGGACCATCCGGGTTTTAGGCTTTTAGCGTTTAGTAGAGAGGGTGACGTTTAAGGACAGCCATCAAAGCCGCTCGGGTTTCCGTGTGGGTGACTTTGAGGGACATAGCAAGGCACAGCCACGAACCAAAATACAGGCACATTTGTTCACGCCCATATTGATCCGTATAGGGACCGAATTGGGCCACCAGGGCGCCGTTACAGAACCACTTGCGCGCGGCAGGTGCATCAGTAGTCAGCACACCAGCAGAAGTAAGCTCAGCTAAACCACCGTTGAAGCTCCTAATGAGGTCTGCATGTGACCTCTGGCGCGTAGTGAACGGAAGTGAAAGATGAATTTCAGCTGTGCTGGTGTGTAGTTCAGGCGTAGCCATGTCTTTAAAACCCTAATAAAGCCGTCACCTTCGGGAAAGCCTGGACGAGCTTAATGATCCCGTAGAGAACAGCAGCACTGAAGACCCACGCGGCGACTGTTAACGCTCGGTCCATGAGTCAATCCTTGTGAATCGTGAAGGCAGTAGCAGTCCCGCCCAGGACGTACCAGCAGTTACGGTTAAGGCCTGAATCTTTCGATATGACTACACCTGTAATGCCGTCCGCGCCCTGTGCATATGCAGCTATCTTCAGGTCTGTTATGACGGTGGATTCTTCCGGAGCTTGCTCAACGAAGCTTCTATGACAGCGACCGGCTGACACCTTGCTCACTACTTCCGCGCCTGCTGGGAGAGCGTCGTAAACCTTCACCGTCCGAACCGCTTCACGCTGGTCCTTGAGGCTCGTGTAGGACTGATCATTGCCTACCTGAAGATTAGAAGAGTGACTGCTACAGCCCATTGCAAGGCCACAAAGTAAAGCAAGGACAACACAACGCATCAGTGGGACTCCAATCAAGAAGCCCCAATGATACCGTTAGCGGCCCATCCGAGCGACCTAAGCCGTTCTGACTTCGTTGAGTAACTCAGGATGTCGGTCGAGTACCTTGAGAAGCTTAATGAGTGCCAGCGGTGGTTTAGTCTTACCGTTCTCATAGCGCGAGAAGGCATTAACCCCTCCCCCGAATATCTCGGCGGCTTCCCGTTGGTCCAAGTCGAGTTTCTTCCGTACCTTCGTGATGTAGCCAGGGTCTACGAGGTCCGCATTGGTTCGCTTGGAAAACGCGCGCATCTCCTTCATGACCCGATCTGATTCCGTAAGGTCCAAGACCGACTCAGAGCAAGACGGGCAGAAATCACCCGTCACGTTCTTAATCAATGTGGTTTCGCCCTTGTACGTATAGGGCACATCGCGGGTGTCATGGACCAAACCCGCAGCGCCGCAAACAGGACATTTCATGTTCAAAGCTCCTTGAAGGACACGATTAGCACGTCTTCGATAACCGTGAGTTTCAGGTACACATTACCCGCCTTCGTGTGAGGCCTATACACGTCTTGCCATATCGTGTGGTCGGCGTAGGTGGTCATGCTCTTATAAAAATCCATTGGTTGAAGGCCCATTACCACGGCCAGCATATCGGAAAGGTCAAGGTTAAGTGCATCGGCGCCCACTCGTGCAGAGTTCGTGGTGCGCACCTTCCCAGATTCAATCAGGGCCTTGACGGTTGTTAGCTTGCAGTGAGGTGTCTTCTTCTCCATGACCGAATATTAACCTAATAGGTTTTTATTTGGCAAGTAGGTTAATTCACCTGCACTCCCCCTTGCTCCTAAGGCGACCTTGAGGGCTTCAGCCATGCGTTGCATTTGTACGGACCTCCCTGAGCCATACAGGTCGAACGTGATAGACCCCGAACTATGCCCCAATATTTCCTGAGCGGTGCCCAAAGGAACCTCAGCCGCTTTCAGAGAGCCCGCGACGAAGTGCCGAAGGGAGTGGAACGACAGACCTCCCTTGGTCTGAATGCCGAGTGTCTCTCGAATAAACTTGTTAAGGACCCCATAGAAAGAACCGAGGGTTCTCTTAAAGAGCTTCCCGTTAGAAGCCTCAGCGAAGGCTTTCAACGCCTCAAGGTCCACCCCGTAGATGTCCACCAAGGGCACCTTACGAATGCTGAATTTGTTCTTAGTACCCTTCCCGTCATTGGTGTTGATGTCCATCACCAACACATTATCAATCTCTACGATGTCCGCCGTAGTTAGCTGATGAATCTCACCAATGCGCGCCCCACTGATAACCCCCAAAGTGACCGCCCAGCGCTTCCAATCATCCGCAGGGAGGCTATTAGCGCACTGAATGAGCTTGGCAATCTGTTCCTGGGAGAATGGTATACGTCCGCTCTCAGCACCCTTCGTTAGCTGAAGCTTCTTACCGAAAGCCTGTTTGATATGACCGTTGTCCACTGCCCAATTTAGAATGGTGGTCATCTGAGTAACGATCTTGTTAACAGTCACGGGCTTACGCCCTTCCTTCAATGTCTCACGGACGCCCACAAGGTCTGCCCTTGAGTGAGTCGCCATGTCCATCTCACCCAGCACCCCTACGAGAATGTCGCAACAAGCCTTCATGCTGCGCATAGACGACGCCTTAACGTCCTCCTTGCGTTCTTCCAAGTAGGTATCTGCGAGCGTCTTGAAGGTAAGCGTCTTGCTGGCTGGTGCTGCCCCCATCACGTTCGGAACCGATATTTCAGGTTTCCAAACAGACTCGCCCTCACCTAACTCCGCGATGATTGCCAGGATAGGCCCCATATCGCCCTCGTCCCGTCTCTCACCGGCAGTCGTTATCCGTTTGCCATAGGACACGGCTCGGGCCTGATCAATACTCAATGGCTCCGTACTGGATATCTCGTTGAGGTCTTTACGAACGTCCCTGTAGACCAACCGAGTGTCGCCAAACTGATCCCACACAGAGCGAGTCTTGAGGATGTCTTTGGCGATGTCTAAGAGGTTCTCTTTGAGGTCTTGCCAGGTAGCGTCGGGTGTATCGAGGTGGAAGGCTCTGAGGGTGCCCAGAAGGTGTGCAGCGGTAGCCAATGCGGATTGCCTGTTCGTTGTCTTGAGGGAGACCGAAAGAGTCTCTTTGGAGCCTAAAGGACGAACCCTGAGAGTGTAACGACCTTGGCGCCTATACAGATAGGGACGCGCAAGCTCTAACATTGTTCTAACACTTTGAGGGTGCGTGGCGGTGGTCATCATGGTCAAAGCCCCGGAATCATTGGGTTGACCTCTTGCCGTGCTAAGTAGGCATTCTATTCGCTGTGCAGATTCGCATAAATCAACTCAGCGAGCTTTTTACTGATACCGGGTGCTTTGGCTATTTCGTCAATGCTGGCACGGGATAGCTCTTGCAAGCCACCAAAATGTTTAAGCAAGTCGCGTCGCCGTGTCGGCCCGACCCCCGCCACCCCTTCCAGGGTTGAGGTTCGCCGGGTTTTACCACGCCGGGCGCGGTGACCGGTAATGGCGAAACGGTGGGCTTCGTCACGGATCTGTTGGATCAGGTGCAGCGCAGGAGAGTCGCCCTTCAAGGTGAACTCATGGGCGGCGTCATTCAAGTACAACGTTTCGAAACCGGCCTTGCGTGTGGCGCCCTTGGCGACGCCGAGCAGGATGAGGTCGGGCACCGCCAGCTCGTTGAGCACGTCGCGGGCCATGGACAGCTGGCCCTTGCCGCCGTCCACCAACAGGATGTCTGGCAACTTGCCCTCGCCGTCCTTCAGCTTGCTGAAACGTCGCGTCAGAGCCTGGTGCATGGCGGCATAGTCATCGCCGGCGGTAACACCTTCGATGTTATAGCGACGGTAATCGGCTTTGATCGGCCCTTCCGGCCCGAACACTACGCAAGATGCCACGGTGGCTTCGCCGCTGGAGTGGCTGATGTCGTAGCACTCCAGGCGCTGCGGTGGTTCGTCCAGGTTGAGGACTTCGGCAAGGGCGTCAAAGCGCGCGGCGACGTGCTGTCGATTGGCCAGGCGTGCACCCAAGGCCTGTTCGGCATTGGTCACGGCCAATTGCTGCCAGCGCGCTCGGGTGCCGCGTACACGGTGGCTGATGTCCAGCTCGCGGCCGCGCAGTTCGTGGATCGCCTCAATCAGCGTGGGGAAGTCTTCGTGCACCACGTTGACGATCAGCTCTGACGGCAGATCACGCTCGGGACTGCTGACGTAGTACTGGCCAAGGAAGGCGGCCATGACTTCGGCCACGTCCTCGTCAATACCGGTCTGCGGGAAAAAGTTCTTGCTGCCCAACACCCGCCCTCCCCGCACGCTGATCAGGTGCACACAGGCGCCGCCCGGGTTGACGAAGGCCGCAATCACATCGACGTCGCCAGTGCCGCCCTCCATGCTCTGCTGGTCCTGCACGCGACGCAGCAGCGAGATCTGGTCGCGCAGTTCGGCGGCGCGCTCGAAGTCCAGGGTACTGGCGGCCTGCTCCATGGCGCCGGAGAGTTCATCGGTCAAGGCATTGCTGCGTCCTTCGAGGAACATCACCGAATGGCGTACATCCTCGGCGTACTCCGCTGGTTCAACCAGGCCCACACAGGGCGCCTTGCAACGCTTGATCTGGTATTGCAGGCACGGACGGGTGCGGTTTTTGTAGAAACTGTCCTCACACTGGCGCACAAAAAAAGTCTTCTGCAGCAGGCTCAGGCTCTCGCGGATCGCACCCGCGCTGGGATAAGGGCCGAAATACTTGCCCTTCTGCTTCTTCGCACCACGGTGAATGCTCAGTCGCGGGAAGTTGCCGTCGGATAAATGCACATAAGGGTAGGATTTATCGTCGCGCAGCAGGATGTTATAGGGCGGCCGCCACTCTTTGATCAGCGTCTGCTCAAGCAGCAGCGCCTCGGTTTCATTGGCGGTGATGGTGGTTTCAACCTGGGCGATACGCGCCACCAGCGCGGCGGTTTTCGGCGCGAGACCGGTCTTGCGAAAGTAGCTCGCCAGGCGGTTCTTCAGGTTCTTGGCTTTGCCGACGTAAAGCAGGCGCGCCTCGCTGTCGAACATGCGGTATACGCCGGGGCGGCCGCTGCAGGTCGAGAGAAAGGCACTGGGATCAAACGGTGTGCTCATGTCAGGCGCTGGCGTCCACCATGCCGTGGCGCACCGCGAGCAGGGTCAATTCAACATCACTGCTGATGGCGAGCTTCTCGAAAATGCGATAGCGGTAGGTGTTGACGGTCTTGGGCGACAGGCACAGTTTGTCAGAGATGCTCTGCACCTTCTGGCAACCGACGATCATCAAGGCGATCTGGATTTCCCGCTCCGACAGCGCATCGAAGGGTGAGTCGCTGACGGGCTGGAAGGACTTGATCGCCAATTGCTGGGCAATCTGCGGGCTGATGTAACGCTGACCGGCAAAGACCAGGCGAATGGCTTGCACCATTTCCGCCAGGCCTGCGCCCTTGGTCAGGTAGCCAGCCGCACCCGCCTGCAACAAGCGCGTCGGGAACGGGTCTTCTTCGCACACTGTCACCACCACGACCTTGATGTCCGGATGGCTACGCAATAATTTGGTCGTGGCGCCAAGACCACCGATACCGGGCATCTTGACGTCCATCAACACCACATCGGGTTTCAACTCTCGAGCCTTGATCAGGGACTCTTCCCCGGACTCGGCCTGGCCGACTACTTGCAGGCCATCGATGTCAGCCAGCATTCGTGTAATGCCTGTACGAACGAGATCATGGTCATCGACTACTAGCACCCTAATCAAGCAGACACCTCGCGATATGGTCTTATAGGTTGCTGAACACCTTAGCAAAAAACCAAGGCGCAGACCTAGCTGCAAGCGTCATATATATAGTGTTTGAACGCACAGTAGCCGTCCACCGAGGGGTGGACGGCTCTATTTGCTGGGCAGCGGCTCAGGAATCCTGGGGCTGCGGCTTGGTTTTTCCATTCAGCGAACTGGAATGTTCGGCCAAGGTCGACGTCAGGCGGCGGATAGCATCCTGGTCTTCCTTGAACATGGCGCGGTAATCGCCCAACACTTTCTCTTCGATGTGGCTCAAGTTCTCCAATTGGATCGGTGTTGCCGTACCGGTCAACACGTACAACACATCCACACCTCTTTCAGCGACACGGGACAAATAGTCCGCTTTAGGCGCTCGCCCTCCACTTTCGTATTTACCTTGGGCGTTGGCTTCAACGCCGCCGATTTCACCAAACACTTTTTGCGACAGGCCAAGTCGCTCTCTTTCTTGCCTCAAACGCGAACCGATTCCACTCATTTGGATGTATGATCCTAGTTGGCACACCCCAAGAGGTGACACACTCATCTCTTTGTTAAACGAACTTGAACGGTTTTGAACTATGCCCGGAATCCGTACTGCTGCACAAGCCAAGGCCTGGCTGGAACATCAAGGAAAGTCAGTTCAAGCGTTCGCCCGCGAACATGGCGTTGATCCGGCAACCACCTATCAAGTGCTCGCTGGGCGCAAAAAGGGACGGCGTGGAGAGGCCCATAAGGTAGCGGTCCTTCTGGGCATGAAAGAAGGGGTCATCCTCTCTGAGGCTGATGGCCAAAACAACGAACAGGAAGTTGTCTCCTGAAGCCAGTATGCGCTTATTAGAATGGGCTGCATGGTTTAGCTGGATGGACAGACGCGTTCCATGCGCCAGAAGCAGTCCTCTTCACCGACTATGCCCAAGCCCATGCGCTGGTATAGCCTCCTGGCCGGATTGGTCTTGAACACGGTCAAGCGCAACAAACCCAGGGTCTGCGCCTTGACCGCCATTTGCTCCAACACCCAGCTGCCCGCGCCAAGTCTGCGGCAGGTCTCGAGCATGTGCAGCTCGCGGATATAGAGCGCGCGGCTGTCGCGGCTCAGGCTGATAAAGCCCAGCACCGCATCGTCGTTACAGATCAGCCAGTTTTCACGGCCAGCCCAGGCGACGTCGAAGCCATCGTTGGACCAGATCAGCCCGTATTGCAGGTAGTAATGGCTCATGGCCTCAAAGGTCAGGGTTCGAGCGAACGGCAGGTCCAAGTCCGTGGCTGCGCGTAAGTGAAACGCCATGTGTCCGTGTCCATTCCAATTAAAATATCCACAGCATATCGGCACTCTCCCATAGCCGTAAGTACTCCAAGGCAATAGAAATTTCTGATTGAAACCACCCGTGCGCGTCGAGTAAGCTCTGCCCATCATTTGGAGACACACCATGTTGCAACTCACCCACACCCAGGTTTGCCCTGCTACCAGCGCCACGCGCTCGGTATCGGCTACCCGTGTGAACGGTTCGAGCGCACTGGTCAGCTTTTATTTTGGGTATTGGTTTAGCCACTGGCGCGCCTGATACCTGAAATCGGCGCCCACTACTCAAGGGGTCGCCTACCAGAGAAATCTAACCCCCGGTCGGCTCCCCGACCGGGGGTTTTGTTTTTTCAGCCTCTAACACTTTTTGAAGAACACTTAAAGGACACACGACATGAACTACGCCACCTATTACCGCTACGACACCTCCACCGCATGGCGATTTAGCCAGCTCCGCTCGGGACAGCCTGCCGCCTCCGATCGGTCACCTCTTGGTGGCAAGCCAACACACGTAGCCAATACGGCCAATTGTCGAACACCCCAGTAGGGCAGAGCGCGCGGGAACAGCCCGCCGCTTGCCCAGGAAGCCTTGAATATGAACTCTGCCACCGCCGCTCTGCCGATCTCTGCACTGACCAGCGCCAACGAAGCCCTGACCCAGCGCCTGCCCAGCTCCCTTGAGCTCAAGCACCAACTGCCCCTGAGCCCGTTCCTCAACGAACAAGTCCACGCCCATCGCCAAGCCGTGCGCGCCATCCTCAATGGCGAAGATTCGCGTTTGCTGGTGATTGTCGGCCCGTGCTCGATCCACGATCCGGAATCGGCCATGGAATACGCGCGCAACCTGAAGAAACTCGCGCTGGAAGTCAGCGACCAGATGCTGCTGGTGATCCGCGCCTACGTCGAAAAACCGCGCACCACCATCGGCTGGAAAGGCCTGGCCTACGATCCGCACCTGGATGGCAGTGATGACATGGCCGCCGGCCTCACCCTGTCCCGCGAACTGATGCGCGAAATGCTGCGCCTGGGCCTGCCAGTCGCCACTGAGCTGCTGCAACCTATGGCAGCCGGCTACTTCGATGACCTGCTCAGTTGGGTCGCGATTGGCGCGCGCACCACCGAATCGCAGATCCACCGCGAAATGGCCAGCGGCCTGGGCATGCCTGTGGGCTTCAAGAACGGCACCGACGGCGGTGTCGCGATTGCCTGTGACGCGATGCGCTCGGCGTCCCATCCGCACCGTCACTTCGGTGTCGACAGCCAGGGCCACCCGGCGATCATCCAGACCCCAGGCAACCCCGACACGCACCTGGTACTGCGCGGCGGGCACCGTGGGCCGAACTACGATGCGCAAAGCGTGGCGCAGGTGAAACACGATCTTGCCAAGTCCAAGGTAGCGGCGCGCATCATGGTCGATTGCAGCCATGCCAACAGCGGCAAGGACCCGCTGCGTCAACCGGCAGTGTTCAACGAGGTACTGGAACAACGCCTGCAAGGTGACACTTCGTTGATCGGCATGATGCTCGAAAGCCACCTGTTCGAAGGCTGCCAGCCGCTGAGCGCATCGATGAAGTACGGTGTGTCGATCACCGATGGCTGCCTGGGCTGGAGTGGCACCGAGCAGCTGTTGCGCAGTGCGGCGCAGCGGTTGCGCACCCAAGGCTAAGCGATCAAGGCGCTGCTACAGCGGGTACAGCGCCTCATCAAACTGCTCAAGCTTCGGAAACACCAAGGGCTGCTCGTCCGCCAGCCCTTGCAGCCGCTGCTCATACCCCACCAGGAAATCCCGCCGTGCCTCATCGCTGATGTACGGCACATGCCACGCTACAAACGGTGACAGCACGTCATACCCCACATACGCCAACGTCCCGCGCAGAATTGGCCGCAGCATGTCCTCCAAAGGGCCGTGAATCGCACCCTCACCGAACATATGCTCACGCCCGCCCAGGGTCACTGTGACCATCGCGCGCTTGCCTGCCAGGCCGCCTTGATCGTAAAAGCGCTTGCCGCCGTAACACACACCCGACACCAGCACCCGGTCGATCCATCCCTTGAGCATGGCCGGCGCCGAGAACCAGAAAATCGGAAAGTTGAGGATCAGCAGATCAGCCCACAGCAGCTTGTCCAACTCGCCCTGGATGTCCGCAGCGATTGACTGCTTCTTCACCCCCAGGCGCTGCTCCAAGGCATACACCAGGTAATCTGGATTCTCCCGCGTCGAAAAGTCCGTTGCCGACGCCACCGGGTTCCACTGCATGGCATACAAATCACTGGTCTTTACCTCATGCCCCTGACCCTCCAGCGTGGCGACCGCCTGATCGCGCAAGGCCGCAGTGAATGACTGTGGCTCAGGGTGCGCGTGAACAATCAGAACCTTCATACAAACTCCTCAAACGGTGTGCGCCGCCCGTTGGGCCAGCAAGTGATCGAGCCAATCCGGGTCCATCTCGGGCGCCGATGAAAACAACAGCCCGGTGTAGTCCTGGTACGGCGGGGTGAAAATCTCGCTGCGGCTGCCCTGATCCACCACCCTACCCCGCTGCATCACCACCACTTCATCGGCAATGGCACGCACGGTGGCGACGTCATGAGTGATAAACAGATAGGCCACGCCCAGTTGCTGCTGGAGGCGGTTGAGCAACTTCAGCACGCCCTCGGCCACCAGTTGATCGAGGGCCGAAGTGACTTCGTCGCAGATGATCAGTTGCGGGTCGGCCGCCAAGGCGCGGGCGATGCAGATGCGTTGTTTCTGCCCGCCGGACAATTCCCTCGGTTGGCGCTCCATGAACACCGCCGGGTCCAGTTCGATCATCTCCAGCAACTCGGCAACGCGAGCGCGCATCGCCTTGCCCTTCAGGCCCAGGTAAAACGTCAGCGGCCGACCGATGATGTCGACGATGCGCTGGCGCGGGTTCAGCGCCGTGTCGGGGATCTGGTAGATCATCTGGATCCGCCGCAATTGCTCCTTGCTTCGCTGACGAAAGTCGGCCGGCAATGCCTCGCCGTCATACAGCACCTGCCCCGCCGTGGCCGGCAACAACCCAGTAATCAGACGCGCCGTGGAGCTCTTGCCGCTGCCCGACTCGCCGATCACCGCCAGGGTCTGGCCGCGATAGAGCTTCATCGACACCTCATGCAGCACCGCTTGATGACCGTAACTGGCGCTTACCTGCTGCACGTCCAACAAGGGCACTTGCTGATCCGGACAAGCTTTGGGCTCGGTGCGAAAACTGCGCACCGCCCACAAGGATTTGGTGTAGTCCTGCTGCGGCTGGCTGAGCATGCTGCGGGTGTCCGCCTCCTCCACCAGCTTGCCGTGACGCAACACCATGATGCGATCGGCCATCTGCGCCACCACCGCCAGGTCGTGGCTGATGTAGAGCGCGGCGCTGCCGTAGGTTTTCACCGCATCGCGGATCGCCGCCAGCACTTCGATCTGGGTGGTGACGTCGAGGGCCGTGGTGGGCTCGTCGAAGATGATCAGGTCCGGGTGGCAGGCCATGGCCATTGCAGTCATGACCCGCTGCAACTGCCCACCGGAGACTTGATGGGGATACCGTTGGCCGATGGTTTGCGGGTTGGGCAGGCGCAACACACGGTACAACTCCACCGCCTCACGCTCGGCCTGGGCGCGATCAATGCCGCCGTTGATCACCGCTGTTTCGACATGCTGGTCGATCAGGCGATGCGCCGGGTTGAACGACGCCGCCGCGCTCTGCGCCACATAGGCAATGCGCAGGCCGCGCAATTTGCGCAGCGCCTCGGGCCTGGCCTGCAATAACTGGATACCGTCAAAACACACCGAACCACCGGTGATGCGGCAACCGTCCCGCGCATACCCCATCGCCGCCAGCCCCAGGGTGGATTTACCCGCCCCCGACTCGCCAATCAAACCCAGCACCTCGCCGCGTTTCAGGGTCAGATCAATGCCCTTGATCAGCGGGTGCCAGGCGTCTTCGTAATGCCCTTCGATCTGCAGGTTGCGGATTTCCAGCAATGGCTTGTCCATCCTCAACACTCCTTCAGGCCGCTGGATTTGTGCAGCATCCAGTCGACGACAAAATTCACGCTGACGGTGATCAACGCCACAGCAAGGGCCGGCAGCAACGGGCTGATGTCGCCAAAGGTGATCAACACCGCGTTGTCACGCACCATGCTGCCCCAGTCGGCAGTGGGCGGCTGAATACCCAGGCCGAGGAACGACAACGCGCTGATGAACAGGAACACAAAGCAGAAGCGCAGGCCGAATTCGGCAATCAGCGGCGCGGCGGCGTTGGGCAACACTTCGCGGGTGACCAGCCACCACAGGCCTTCGCCGCGCAGGCGGGCAGCTTCGACAAAGTCTTGCACCACTACGGTCATTGCCACGGCACGGGACAAGCGAAACACCCGCGTTGAATCCAGCAAGGCAATCACCAGCACCAACGACGTGGCGTTGGTGCCCACTACGCTGAGGATAAGCAACGCGAAGATCAGTTGCGGGATCGCCATCAGCACATCCACCACCCGCGACAAGCCCTGGTCAATCCAGCCGCCCTTGATCGCCGCCACCAAGCCGCTCAAGCCCCCCAGCAAAAACGCCAGCGTAGTGGTCAGGAAGGCAATACCCAACGTGTTGCGCGCGCCGTAGACCAAACGACTGAACATATCGCGCCCCAGGTTATCGGTGCCCAACAGGAACTGGCCGCTCCAGGGCGCAAAGCCCTCGCCCACCACTTGGGTTTCGCCATAGGGCGCCAGCAACGGCGCAAACACGGCCACCGCGATGTACAACAGAATAATCAGCAAGCCGAACTTGGCGCTCAACGGCGCACGGGCCACTTGGCTCAACAGGTTCATGGGCTACCCCTTGGGATGCATCAGGCGTGGGTTGCTGGCGATGGACAACACGTCCGCCCCGGTATTGAGCAGGATGTAGGTGGCGGCAAAGATCAAGCTGCACGCCTGCACCACCGGGATGTCGCGCTTGGACACCGAGTCCACCAGCAACTGGCCGAGGCCCGGATAAACAAACACCACTTCGACCACCACCACCCCCACCACCAGATACGCCAGGTTCAGCGCGATCACGTTGACGATCGGCGCCAGCGCGTTGGGCAGCGCATGCCGCCAGATAATCCGCGATTGGCTGATGCCCTTAAGGCGGGCCATTTCGATATACGGGCTAGCGAGCAGGTTGATCAGGGACGCGCGGGTCATGCGCATCATCTGCGCGATCACCACCAGGCTCAGGGTTGCCACCGGCAGCACCGAGCGTTCCAAAATCGTGCCAAAGGTGGCATCCGGCGCCAGGTTGGACAGGCTGGGGAACCAGCCGAGTTTCACCGAGAACACCAGGATCAGCAGGTAGGCGACGAAGAACTCCGGAAACGACACCGCGCTCAACGCCGAGGTATTGAGCAGGCGATCGAACCAGCTGTTGCGGTACAGCGCCGCCAGCATGCCCAGCACCAGCGCCGTGGGCACCGAGACCAATGCCGCCAATGCAGCCAGGCTCAGGGTGTTACCCAATCGCGCACCGATCAGCTCGGCAATCGGTCGCTGATTGGCCAGCGACGCACCCAGGTCACCGTGCAGCAGGCGCAGCAGCCATTGGGCAAAGCGCGTGAACGGCGGCAGATCCAGGCCCAACTGCGCCCGAAATGCCGCCACGGTTTCCGGCGTGGCGGACTGCCCGAGCATGGCCTGGGCAATATCCCCCGGCAGCATGCCCACGGCGAGAAAGATGATCACCGACACGGCGAACAACGACAGCACACCCAGGGCCAGGCGTTGCAGGACCAGCTTCAACAGGCTATTCATGGTGCCACTCCTCAGGCCTGCCACCACCGCTCGATCAACCGCAGCCCATCCAACTCACCATAGGGCGCGGTCAGCGGCCCGTGGTTGACCTTGTTCGAACGCGCCGCCACCGAGCTGGCAAACAGCGGCACAATCGCGCCGCCGTCATCCCGGCACAGGGCCTGCATTTCGTTGTACATCTCCTGGCGCAACGGCGCGTTCATCTCGCCACGGGCGGCGTTGAGCAGTTGGTTGAAACGTGGGTTGTCCCAATGGGTTTCATTCCACGCCGCGCCTTTGGCGTAACCGATGCTGAACATGCGGTCGGCGGTCAGGCTGCTGTACCAGAACGAGGTGGTGAACGGCTGCTTCATCCACACATTGGAGAAGAACCCGTCGGCCGGTTCACGCACCACATCGATGTCGATACCCGCTTGGCGTGCCTGCTCCTTGAACAATACCGAGGCGTCCACCGCACCGGTGTAGGCTGCGTCGGAGGCTTGCAGGCGCACCTTGAGCGACTCCACACCGGCCTTGCGCAGGTAGAAACGCGACTTGTCCGGGTCGTAGGTGCGCTGCTCGAGGGCCGCATTGATAAAGCGACTGCCGGGCTGGATCGGGTGGTCGTTGCCCACCAGGCCGTAGCCATGCAGCACGGAGGCCAACAACGTCTCGCGGTTGATCGCATGCTTCATGGCCATGCGGATGTCGTTGTTCTTGAATTCGTTGCTGTCGCACAGCATCGGGAAGGTGTAGTGCTGCGCGCCCTTGGTTTCTTCGATCACCAGGCCGGGGTTGCGCTTGAGCAGCGCCACGGTTTTCAGGTCGACCTTGTTGATCACATCCACCTGCCCGGTGACCAGCGCATTGACCCGCGCGGCGCCGTCGGCAATGGCAAGCAATTCGGCGCTGGCGAAGTGCGCGCGACCGGGTTTCCAATAGTCTGGGTTGCGTTCCAGGTCCATGCGCACACCGGGTTCGAAGCTTTTCAGGCGATAGCCGCTGGTGCCCACACCGGCTTGCCAGTCCGCCACGCCGTCCTTGGCGGGCATGATCACCAAGTGATAATCAGCGACGACATAAGCAAAGTCGGCATTGCCTGAATGCAGCTCGAACACCACTGCATCGCTGCCCTGGGCGCTCACACTGGCGACATCACCCAGCACGGTCTTGGCGGCTGAGGTGGACTTGGCGTCCAAGTGGTGATTGATCGAGACCATTACGTCGTCGGCGGTCAAGCTTTTGCCGTTGTGGAAGGTCACGCCAGGCCGCAAGTGAAAGGTCCACACCCGCGCATCAGGTGTGGATTCAAAGCGCTCGGCCAATTCGGGAATCGCGCTGCCGTCCACCGCGATTTCCGTAAGGGTGTTGTACACAGCCGAGAAACCGACAAAGGTGAAGGTATCAACCCAGGAACCCGGATCGCGGGAATCGGTGGTGCTGCCCCCGGCCAGGCCCAGGCGCAACACGCCGCCCGGTTTGGGCGTGGCGTCTGCGGCAAAGGCCTGCAACGGCAAGCCCATGGAGAACGCCGCAGCCACCGCGCCAGCCACGGCACTGTGTTTGAGAAAGTCGCGGCGGTGCATCGCTTGAGTCATTTTGTTGTTGTTTTCGCTCATGGTCTTGTCTCTCTAAAGGTCAACAGGCACAGGCATGTTTCAACTCGATCAAGGTCACGCCATTGCGTTTGAACGCGTTGCGCAGGTCCGTCTGCAATTCATCCAGGGTGCGGGGCTGGTTCACGGTGCAGCCGAACGCCTGGGCGAACAGCGCGAAATCCGGGTTGCGCGGCAGCACGCCGATGGGCTCGATATCGAGGCTCAACATGTCGTCGCGGATCTGGCCAAGCGCGTCGTTGTTCCACAACAGCACCACCAACGGGCTGTCCAGTTCCTCCACGGCAGTCGCCAGCTCCTGGGCGGTGTAGAGGAAACCACCGTCGCCCACCAGCACCAAACCCGGCCGCTGTGGCGCGCCAAACTTGGCGCCGATACCTGCGGGCAGGCCGTAGCCCAAGGTGCCGTAGCCGGTAGGATGCAACCAGCTGCGCGGCGCACGGCTGCGGTAGGCGTAATTGCCGGTGTAGGCCAGTTGGGTCATGTCGCTGCTGATGAACGCATTGGCCGGCAATTCGGCTTCGATACGGTCGAGAATGGCTTGGTGGATGGACTGCAAGGGGCCGTGCCCCAACTCGACTGCCTGCCACAACGCCCTCACTGTCGAAACGGCGGCTTCAGCGTCGCGCGCTGTGGCCGACAGGCGCTCCAGCAAGGCCTGCACGGTCTGCTGTGCATCGCCTTTCAGTGCCACGGCACAGGGGTAGAAATCATTGAATTTGCGCGCGTCGATATCCACCCGCAACAGCTCACCGTTGAGGGGCAAACGCTCACGCCAATAGTCGGTGTCGGCCATCTCCGTGCCGACCGCCAGCACCACATCCGCCTCGCTGATCAGTTGCCAGCCGGGTTCGACGCACAGGGTGGAACCGGCATTCAGCGGGTCATTGATGGGCAATAGACCCTTGCCGGCCACGCTGGTGAAGAACGGCGCCGCCAACTGGGTGCTCAACCGTTGCAAAGCCTCGCCCGCCGCCAAGGCACCGCCACCGGCAATGATCATGGGTCGCTTGGCCGTCGCGAGCTTGGCCGCAGCTTGATCCAAGGCATCGGCCGACGGCAAGCCACGACCAGGGCGGCGTACGACCTCATTGCTCCAGTCGCGCAGGATCGGCGCCGCCAACACATCCAGCGGCACCGAGATATGCATCGGACGGGGTCGTTCGCTGTCGAACACCGCGTAGGCGCGGGCGACCAATTCAGGTAAATCCTCAGTGCTCAGTGCCACCGCCGAAAACGCGGTGATCGGCGCCGTGATCGCGCGCTGGTCCTGGGTCTCATGCAGGATGCCCCAGCCCTTGCCGAGGCTGGCGGTGCTGTTGACGCTGGAAATCACCAGCATCGGAATCGAATCAGCGTACGCCTGGCCAATAGCGGTAGCGGCATTGGTCACGCCGGGACCGGTGATCACAAAGCATACCCCCGGCTTGCCACTGACCCGCGCGTAGCCGTCAGCCATAAAGCCGGCACCTTGCTCATGCCGCGTGAGTACATGACGAATGCCGCTGCCGGGCAGGCCGCGATACAGCTCCAGGGTGTGCACACCGGGAATGCCGAAGACCGTGTCGACGCCATAATTGGCCAGCAACCGCACCAGGGCCTGGCCGCCGGTCAGGGTGTTATCGCGCATGTTCATCTCCTAGACGGATCAATGCATCGACCGCCGTGGCGCCCTGGGCATTGACCAACAATGGGTTCACATCCAGCTCCAGCAATTGCCCGGCATTGGCGCAGGCGTAGTCGGCCACGGCCCGGATGGCCGCCACCAGCGCCTGCAGATCCGCCACTTCACGCCCGCGAAAACCCTGCAATAACGCGGCACTGCGCAGGCTGAGCAAAGCGTTGCGGATGGCACTGTCGGTGGTCGGCAACAACAGGCTGCGGCTGTCCTTGAGCAGCTCCACCAGGATGCCGCCGGCACCGATGACCAGGGCCAGGCCGAAGTCGTTTTCGCGCTTGATGCCCACGATCAACTCGGCCAATGGCGGCGTCGCCATCGACTCCAACAACAATTGATCGAAAACGACATGCGGCGCATAAACCGAAAGATGCTCGCGCATCTGCTCAAGTGCGGCGGTCAGGGCCATGCCGTTCTGCAGGTTCAGCACCACGGCACCTGCCTCGGTCTTGTGCGGCAACTGCGCGCTGACCGCCTTGAGCACCAACGGATAGCCGACCAGTTCTGCATCACTGACCGCCCTTCCCGGCGTACTCAGCACGCCGGCGGGTGTGGTCAGGCCGAACGCACGCAAGGCTTGCTTGGAAGCCCACTCGTCCAAGGCCCCGTCACTGTCATCCAGGGCTTTTGGGCACAAGGGTTCGAGGATCGACTCGCCTCGCTCCAGCAACACGCGCCGGTTGCTCTGGTAGTCGGCAATCCGCCCCCAAGCCGCCAGTGCATCCTCTACGCCTTGCAGCGCGGCGATCCCCTGAGCATGCAGACGCTCGCGGGCATGGGCCGGCAACAGTTCGGGAAACGCCGAGGTGACAAATCCGGTCTTACCATGCCGGCCGAGCGCCGCACAAAACAGCTCCAGCAACAGGTCGCACTCCTTGCGCTCGCCGGTGAACTCGGCAGGGTAATCCAGCACCAGCATGGCGGCATCGGCGTCGGTTCGTAGCGCGGTGTCGAGCATCGTGTTCAGGGCATCACGGTCGCCCCAGATGGCGGTGGTGAAATCCAGCGGGTTGACCAGGTTGGCGTAGCTGGGCAGCACCAGGGCCAGTTCACTGCGTTGCATTTCGTCCAGTTTCGGCAAGGCCAGATGATTGCGTTCGGCATAGTCGGCAATCAGCCCCGCATCGCCACCCGAACAAGCCAGTGCAATCAGGCGGTTGCCCGCTGGAAGATTGCCGCAGGCGGCCGCCTTGAGGGTTTCGACAAAACTTACCGGCCCGCTCACACGGATCACGCCCAGGCGCGCAAACAGGCTGTCGTACAGCGCGTCGGAGCCGGACAACGAACTGGTGTGACTCAAGGCCAGTTCGGCGCCGATCTGCGACACGCCGGTTTTCAGCGCGATGATCGGAATGCCTTTCTCCAGCGCCTTGTGCGCTGCGCGGGCAAAACCGGGCACATTCTTCAAGCCTTCCAGGTGCAGGCCGATGGCGGTGACGCGTAGCTCGTCGAGCAATACGTCCATCAATTCAGCAACGCCCAGTTGTGCCTGGTTACCCACCGAAGCCATGTAGGCCACCGGCAGCGAACGGTCGCTCATCGACAGGTTGTAGGCGAAGTTGCCGCTCTGAGTGAGCACCGCCACGCCCTTCTCCACCGCCTTGCCGCCGTGGGCCACCGGCCACAGGGCCGCGCTGTGCAGGTAATCCAGCAGGCCATAGCAATTGGGGCCGAGCAAGGCCATATCGCCCGCAGCCTTTAAGAGCTGCTGCTGCATGGCGGCGCCGCTGGCGCCGGTTTCGGCAAAACCCGAGGCGTAGCAAATGGCGCCACCGGTGCCGATAGCGGCCAGTTCAGCCACGCAGGTCAGCGTCAACTCCCGGTTGGTGGCGATAAACACCGCATCCGGCCCACAGGGTAAATCGGCCACGCGGCGCACACAGGGGATGCCATCGAGGCTGTCATGTTGCGGGTTGACCAGCCACATCGGCCCGGTAAAACCGCCGTCGGCACAGCGCTTGAGCGCGCGCGCCATACTGCGTCCACCCACGAACGCCAGATGCCGGGGCGCCAACAGGCGCTTGAGGTTGTCGCGAATAGCCTGGGACATACGCTCTCCTCGCCGCTCAACGCAACAGTGGCCGCAACAGTTCACGGGCGATGATATGGCGCTGGATTTCCGACGTGCCTTCCCAGATCCGTTCGATCCGCGCATTGCGCCAGATTCGCTCAACCGGCCCTTCATCCATCAAGCCCATGCCGCCGAAAATCTGCACCGCCTCATCGGCAACCTTGCCCAGGGTTTCGCTGGCAAACAGCTTGGCCATGCCGGCCTCGCCGTCGGTCATGCTGCCTTGGTCCATTTTCCAGGCGGTGTGCAGGGTCAGCAGTTCAGCGGCGCGAATCTGCGTGGCCATGTCGGCCAGCTTGAAACTCACGCCTTGGTAGGTGCCGATCGGCTGGCCGAACTGTTTGCGGTCCGCCGCCCATTGCAACGACACATCCAGCGCGCGCTGGGCCTGGCCGACGCAGTTGGCGGCCACCATCACACGGCCAGCGGTGAGCCAGGCGTTGGCCACTTCCCAGCCTTTGCCCACTTCGCCCAATACCTTGGACGCCGGGACGCGGCAGTCGTCGAAGAACATTTCGTAGGTGTGATAACCCCGGTTGCTCACGCACTTGGGGCCACGGCGGATGGTCATGCCAGGCGTACCCCGATCCACCAGGAACGAAGTCACCGCGTTGCGCTGTCGGCCGTTGTGTTCGTAGGTATCAGTGACCGCAAACACGATGGCGAAATCGGCGTGCCCGGCGTGGCTGATGAAGTGCTTGCTGCCGTTGATCACGAAGTCATCGCCACTGCGCACGGCGCGGGTCTTGATGGCATTGGCGTCGGAACCGGCGCCGGGTTCGGTCAAGGCAAAACAGTCGATTTTCTTGCCTTGCACACAGGGCAACAGGTAGTCGCCAATCTGTGAGCCCGTGCACGCCATCAGGATCTTGGAGGGCCGCGCGACAAACACATGCAACGCCCAGGAAACTTTGGACAACTCACGCTCGATCAGCGCCTGGGACAGGTAGTCCAGGCCACCACCACCCACCTCTTCCGGCATGTTGAAGGCGTAGAAACCGGCAGCAATCGCCTTGTCGCGAATCTGCGCAGCCAGCTCCGGCGAGACCTCATCGGCACGGTCTACCGCCTCTTCATGGGGCAACAATTCCTTGGCAACAAAACTGCGTACCGCGTCCACCAACATGTCTTGCTCTTGGCTGAGTTGGAAATTCATGGCGCTACCTGTTCGGGGTGTTGTTGTTATTGACCGGAGAAATTCGGGAGGCGTTTTTCCAGGGAGGCACGCAACGCTTCGGCGCCATCGGCACTGCGTCCGCACAACAGGCCAGCGGCCAGTTCGGCCTGCAGTTGCTCGGGCAGGCTGCGCTCGGCGCCTTCACGGATGAGGGTCTTGGTCTGGGCGAAGGCGAAGGTCGGGCCGTTGGCCAAGCGCGTAGCGAGTTCGGCGGTGTGGGCGTGCAGTTGATCATCCGCGACCACTTCACCGACCAGGCCGGCAGCCAGGGCGCGGTCGGCGCTCCACAGCTCGTCAAGGAACAGCAGGCGCTTGGCCTGCTCGCCGCCGATCAGGCGCGGCAAGTGCCAACTGGCGCCGGCGTCGGGCGAATAGGCCATGCTGGTGTAACCGGCCTTGAAGCGCGCCGATTGGGCGGCGACGCGCAGGTCGCAGCACAGGGTCAGGTCCATGCCCGCACCGACGGCGGTGCCGTTGATGGCGGCAATCGTCGGTTTGTCGAGGCTGTGCAGGCGGGTCATCAAGGCGTGGGCGGTTTCGGTCCAGCCGTAGGTTTCGAGGGCGCCACGGGCTTCGGCGTCGGCCCACTCGGCCAGGTCGGCACCGGCGCAGAAGCTGCGCCCGTTGCCGGTCAATACCACCACGCGCACCGCAGGGTCGGTGTTGAAGGCGTCGAGCAAAGTGTGCAGGTGCTTGAGGGTGGGGATGTCCAAGGCGTTGCGCTGTGGGCCACGGTTGAGGGTGATCCAGGCAACGCCAGCTTGCACTTGAGTGAGCAAAGGCGAATCGGTAGTCATGGCTTCCTCGAATTATTTTAGTTGGCTTGAGGGGTGCGACACGAGGCGATACTAAACAAGTGTTCAGTAAGAAGGCAATCAGCAAACCGCAAATATTTTCAGAAGGGGAAATGGCCGACCTGAACCTTGCGTTCAGGCGGCCGCAGAAGGCTCAGGGCTTGAGCTGATAACGCTGGCGACCACCGGCCTGCAGGCCATCGACCCAGGCCTCGCAGATCTGGATACCCTGCTCCGGTGTGAACGTGCCGGGGTTGAGCCCCGACTCCAGCCACAACCCGTCGAGCAGTGCGCTCAGGCCGATGGCGGCCAGATCGGCGTCGAAGTGCTTCCAGCCCTCCTCCCTGGCCATGTCGGTCAGGGCCGAACGCATGATGGTGCGGTACTCGCCATAGGAGTGTTCGTGAGCCAGGTTGATCGCCGGCGCGGTCTTGACCGCGCCCCAGAACACCAGCCAGGCATCCAGCAGGTGCGGGTCAAGCAATTCGGCGGAAAACGAGCCACGGAACAACGCCGACAAGCGCTCCCGCGGGTTCGGCGGCGCCTTGGCCATGGTTTCGCGCAGCAGGCTCATGACCTGGTCGGTGATGGTGCGGTAGGCCTCGGCCACCAGTTCATCCTTGCCCGAATAGTGATGGCTGATCAGCCCCACCGACACCCCGGCCTCGGCGCTGATCTTGCGGATCGACGCACCCTGGAAACCATCACGCTTGAGACACGTGAGCGTGGCTTGGACCAGATTGGCCTTGCGCACTTCCGGATCCATCCGGGAAAAACGGGATTCCTGGGTCATGCGGCAAATTCCTACGATTGAGTCGGCAGCACGACTCTACCTCAGTCGCGATAGCCCGGCGACACCCGATCCAGCATCCGCAGTAACGCCGCCCAGGCCAGTTGCATGGCGTCCAGATCGACCAACTCACCCTCTTCCAGCGGTCGCCCAGGGTTGTTGAATTGCTGCTCGGTGTAGGCGCAGACCTCGGCGGACGGTAGCATCAGCTGGCCGCACGCCTGGGCGGCGATCTGGATATCGCAGGCCTTTTCCAGGTAATACATGCGCAGGAACGCCTGGCTGACGGTCTCGCCCACCGTCAGCAAACCATGGTTGCGCAGCATCAGCACCGGCTTGTCGCCCAGGTCCCGCACCAGCCGCTGCTGCTCATCCATGTCCAGGGCCACGCCTTCGTAATCGTGGTAGGCGACCTTGCCGTAGAACTCCATGGAAATCTGGTTTACCGGCAATAACCCGCACTCCAAGGCCGCCACCGCACAGCCGGCACGGGTGTGGGTATGCAGCACGCACTGGGCGTCTTCGCGGGCGCCATGAATTGCGCTGTGAATCACGAAGCCCGCCGGGTTGACCGCATAAGCCGAGGGCTCCACGGCGTGACCGTCCAGGCCGATCTTCACCAGGCTCGATGCAGTGATTTCGTCAAACATCAGCCCGTAGGGATTGATCAGGAAGTGATGCTCGGGCCCCGGGATGCGCACCGAAATATGCGTGAAAATCAGATCGCTCATGCGGTAATGCGCAATCAATCGGTAGCAGGCGGCGAGCTGTTCACGCAGCTGCTGTTCGGTGGAGTGAGTCATTTTTATTCTCCAGGCACGGGGTTGATGAAGGCGACGCTAATCCAGTCGCCAGTAAAAAAACAAGTTGATTTTTTACTGGCGCTCGCCTCCTATAGAAAAATAACAATAACAGCGCCTGGAGTATCTGCACCATGTCGCACCCGACCTTTCCCCATCTGTTCGAACCGCTGGAACTGCGTGGCAAACGCCTGAAAAACCGCATCATGTCCAGCGGGCATGACACCTCTATGCCCACCGATAACCGGGTCAATGCGCAGTTGATCGCCTATCACCGCGCACGTGCCGAGGGCGGCGTGGGGCTGATCGTGCTACAGGTGACCGGGGTGCATGACAGTGCGCGGTATACCTCCCATGTGCTGATGGCGACCGACGACAGCTGCATTGACGGCTACCGCGAACTGGCCGAGACCTGCCATGCCCACGGCACTGTGGTGTTGTCGCAGATCTTCCATCCGGGGCGCGAAATCATGGAGTCTGCCGATGGTCTGCTCGCCGTGGCGTATTCGGCGTCGGGCGTGCCCAATGAACGCTTTCGCGTGATGCCACGAGCGCTGGACAAGGCGATGATCAACGAGATTGTCGCGGGTTATGCATCGGCAGCGAGGCGCTTGAATGAGGCCGGGATCGATGGGGTTGAGGTGGTCGCCAGCCATGGGTATCTGCCGGCGCAGTTTCTTAATCCTCGGGTAAACCGGCGTACCGATGATTACAACGGTTCTCTTGAGCATCGACTGAAGTTCTTGAGGGAAATCATCGAAGCCGTCAGGGCCGCCACCGACGAACAGTTCATCATCGGGCTGCGCATTTCTGCCGACGAACGCGATGCCGAAGGGCTCACTGAAAACGAGTCCCTGGAAGCCGTTCAACACCTGCAAACCCAGCTGGATTACGTGCATATCGTCGCAGGTACATCAGCGTCACTCGGCGGCGCGATCCATATCGTGCCACCCATGGCGATTGCCGCTGCGTACCTCGCCAGCGAGGCGGCGACGTTCAAGGCCAGTCTGTCGATTCCGCTGTTCGTCACCGGGCGTATCAACCAGCCCCAGGAAGCCGAGCTGATATTGGCGCGGGGCCAGGCCGATGTCTGCGGCATGACGCGTGCGTTGATCTGCGATCCACTGATGCCGGCCAAGACCCTTGAGGGCCGTGCCGAAGATGTACGAGCGTGCATCGCCTGCAATCAAGCCTGCATCGGCCATTTTCACAAGGGGCTGCCGATCTCCTGTATCCAGCATCCCGAGACCGGCCGCGAGCTGGTGTTTGGTGAGTTGCAACAGGCATCGAAGCACAAGCGCATCGTGGTGGTGGGCGGTGGCCCGGCGGGCATGAAAGCAGCGGCAGTCGCCGCGCAACGCGGGCATGCGGTAACGTTGTACGAAGCCAGCGGTCAACTCGGCGGGCAAGTGTTGCTGGCCCAACTGCTGCCACGGCGCAGCGAATTCGGCGGGGCCAGTACCAACCTGCAACGTGAAATGGAACTGGCGGGGGTACGCGTGGTGCGCCATACCCGTGTCGACCGTGCGCTGGTGGAACAGGAACAACCCGATCACGTGATTATCGCCACCGGTGCCGAGCCTTATTGGCCGGCCTTCGAACGCGGCGGCGAACTGCAAGTGGTGGACGCATGGCAGGTGCTGCGCGAGCAGGTCACGTTGGGCCGCTCAGTGGTGGTCGTCGACTGGCGTTGCGACTGGATCGGACCCGGCATTGCCGAGCGCCTGGTGCGCGCCGGCCATCAGGTGCAATTGGCGGTCAATGGCACGCACTGTGGGGAAAACCTGCCGCTGTATGTCCGTGATCAAATGGCCGGAGAACTGCATCGGCTGGGCATCCCGATCATCCCTTACGCCCGCCTATACGGCTGCGATGACACCACGGTCTACCTGCAACACACCGCCAGCGGCGAGCCAGTGCTGCTGGAGAATATCGACACCCTGGTGTTGTGCCAGGGCCACCAGCCGGTGGACACTCTGGGCGCGGAGCTGCAAGGCTTGGTGCCCTTTGATTGCATCGGCGACTGCCTGGCCCCGCGCACCGCCGAAGAGGCGATCTACGAAGGACTCAAGGTAGCGTGGAACCTGTGACAGACAATCCCCAGCAACTGTTTCTCGGCACGCGCATTCGTGGGCTGCGCAAGGCCCGTGGCCTGACCCTTACAGCCCTGGCGCAGGCCAGCGAATTGACGGCCGGTTACCTCAGCCAGTTGGAGCGTAACCTGGCGTATCCATCGATTCCGGCACTGTTCAATATTGCCCGAAGCCTGGGCGTGACTATCCAGTGGTTTTTCGCCAGCGAAACCGTAGCCGCTGTCGAGGACGAAGGCTATGTGGTGCGCAAAGGCAACCGCCAAAGCATTCACTACGAAGACGGCATCGTCGACCAATTGCTGACGCCGTTGCCCAACCACCAACTGGAAATGCTGCAATCAAGCTTCCCGCCCGGCACCTATAGCCAGCAGAGCTACAGCCATGAAGGCGAAGAAGCGGGATACGTACTGAGCGGCCGGTTCGAGTTGTGGGTAGGAGAGCGACACTTTCTGCTGGAAGCCGGTGACAGTTTCAGCTTCGCCAGCCATGAGCCCCATCGCTACGGCAACCCTGGCAAGGTGGAAACCCTTGTGATTTGGGTGATTACACCGCCGACGTTTTAGGCCACCCATACAAATGGAGACGTTTCCTACGGGAACTGGCGACAGTGGCAAGGCGGCCATCAATGGTGAGGGGCCCTTTCACTTGCTATAAAAATGGCTACTTCTCTGCGAGGGTGTCGCCATGTCGTTATTGCATTTGTTGTTCGGGAAGCCGACCCAGGATGAGCGGGAGCGTGCGAAAGAAGTCAAGTCCCGCAAAACCTGGAAAGTCGTGTACGGAGGCATCGGCCTGGATGCCGCCGAAGTGCTGGAGTCGCCGGGTTACAAGGACGCCATAGACCAGATACGTAAAATGGAGGCTGATCATTCATGGGTTTGCTGATCATCGTCCCCTTGCTGGTCAGCGGATACATGGTCTGCATCAGGCACCCCTTTTTCTACGTACGCCTGCACCGTTTCCAAGGACAACTGCTCTATTTGCAGGTGGCCAGGATGGGAATGGCTTGCCTGATCGTTTCGACCCTCCTGAGTGCGGCCATTCTGGCAATGTCAAAACAAGCGCTCCCGATTCTGGGTCATGTGGTTGCTACAGACTACAGCAACTACTTGGGCACGCTATTGGTGCAGCTTGATATTGCCAGCGAAAAAAACGGCACGCTGTGGGTTTTCCTGATGCAGGTTGGCCTGACGGCCCTGGTAATTCCTTTCTTCTGGTCAGCGTTCTATGTGGGCGCGAAGAAGAAAATATTGCAACTGGAAACAGACGTCCAGCTCCACTCGCTGCTGGCGCTGGGTGTCCTTGAGGGCACGCCTTTCAGAATCTTGCTGAGAGAGTCCATCGTGCAGTGCAGGCCGTGCATGTTCAGCTTGAACGATCGCAAGGTCTATGTCGGAATCGTACTGTTCGCAGGCACACCGACCGAGTCCGAAGGTGTCGATCATGCCTTCACGCTGATCCCCATACTCAGCGGTTACCGAGACAAGGACACACTGGAGGTCACGCTGAATACTCACTACTCAAATGCAGCCAACCCGCCCCCCATCACACTGATCCAGGAAAATGTCGTCTCCGCCACACAGTTCGACTTCACTCTCTGGAACGCGGTCCATACCCGCAAAACCCGCAAGACGCGACAGGGCCAGTTCCATCAACACCGCCCCGCGCGCCCGGTGCACGCTGAAAGCCTCTGCGCCTGAGGCTCCAACGTCAGTCAAACTTCCAGTTCAACCCAACACGCAGCATCTGCCCATCGTTCTTGAACTTGGAGTCATACCCAGTCCCTGCTCCACCGCTGCCCGGAATCACAGCGACGTATTGAGCCTAAGGGCCCGGAATGAAGCTATTGGCCAAGAAAGCGGTAATCGGCGCTGTAGGGTTCCAGGTGCAATTCACCAACCTGAGCACAACTGCCGCTGAATACGCCGCCCAAGGTATGCAGACGCTCCACCGCAACCACCTGTGCCAGCCCGCCGTCGCCCTGATGGCTCACCACTTCAAGGCGCAGCAGCGAAATATCCTGGGCACTCGACCCAGGTGCCTGGGCAATGACCTTGCCGACCACTGCGCTGCGATCATCCAGTTGCCAGGTGGGCCCGGCAAAGTGTCGGCCAACGGTCTTGCCATTGATCATCAGCGTGGCAAGCGGCTCACGAAACTGCCAGGCAAGTTGACCCTTGTTATCGCGGGCACAGGTGTAGATCTGCACGCCGGCAGCCCGCACGGTCATCAGCACTTGCTTGGCCGGGCCATTGGCCGGTTCCGGCAAGTCCTGTGCCTGTGCCCGCTGCGCGTCGACCGCACAGATCACCAGCACAATCAGGCCGATCACTTGCACGACCAGCAGCGCCAGGCGATTACGGCGGGTGATGGCATCAGGATCGGTGTCACTCATTTTTCGCCTGCCAGAAGAAGGGTCAAGAAACGTCTGCTCAATCATGTTGAAGTCCGTCGGTAGCGGCTGGTTATCAGCGTCTGCAGGATGAACAACCGACCCGAACGGTTTATTCCCGACTATTTTCCAAGCCGGGCAAAAACCTCGCCTACCAGACTTCGATCTCCAACTCCGCGAGCTGACTGGCCGGTGTCGGCACGGCCTTGCCGCTGTGCATCACACCCTGGCGTGGCGGCTCGCGCTTGAGGTTTGGCACCGGTATCCGCCCGCCTCCGCGTACCGTTTGAGCACCGACCATCGCGAACTGGCCATTGGCGAAGTTCAGCCCCACGCCATTCTGGCGCTGGAAGTAGATCCACCAGCGCTCCTCCTCAAATTTCATGAACGCGAACCCGCGTGGATACGCAGCTTCGCCATAGTCGTCAAAGGTCATCGCGGTGGCCAAACCCAGGCCATGACCATCGGCACGACTGAGGTATTCCTTGCTCAAGTAGTCGCTGCCACCCTGTACGTGAAACACCCGATACGTGAGCTCATCAAGCTGGTCGATCAAGATCGAACAACCACTGAAGTCCGGCGTGAACACATAGCCAGTCGCGCCTGGATTGACCGGAATATCACAGTAATCACCCTGAGGAACCCAATGCCCCATCAGCGGCCGTTCGATCTTGCCGAAATCACCCGGTTTATCCAGGGTGGCCAGTCGGTACCCACCGGCTTTATGACTATTGACGTCAAACACGTTGATCCCCTTCACCAGGCTTGGAGGAATGCGTTTGGCGGTCATGAAGTTCTGTTGCAGGAAGGTCTTGGTGGACGACAACGCGGTCATGCACGTGTTGGTCATAGGTGCTCCGGATAGAAGGAAGGTGCAGACGTCTCGCCAGTCCCTGCAAACGCCGTTCGAATCACGGGAAATCATCAGAAGAACACCCTCCCCGGACGCTTTATTCCATGATTTCGTTTAATCGGAATTGGTCTTTTCCATGCAGATAATTGTCTTCTTCCTACGCCCTATCAGCCGGTAGCCTTCGGCCCTGCGATGCCTTGCGCACGCACAAACACCGGCTGTTGCGACAGCATCGGTGCCTGCCCCCAGTGCTCGATAGATGGCGCCCACGTGAAAAAACTTTCGATAGTCCTCTTGCTCGCAGGCTTGCTCCAGTTGCCGCATGCCCTGGCGGCGCCAGCCACTATTGGCGTGATCGCCTATGCGGAAAAACCGCTGAAGCTGATACGCGCTACCAGCCTCTACACCGTGGGCGTCGGCACCCGGCTGCAAGGGGGCGATATCCTGCAGACCGGTGCGGCTGGCGTGCAGATCGAAGGTATTGCGTCGACGACCCTGGCATTGGGTCCCGATACCCGCATCCTGATCGCCACCAGCCGCACCGCCGCCCAAATCAATCTGCTCAATGGATGGCTGAAGCTGCAACCAGTGGCGGGCAACACCCACGCCAACCTGGCGGTGACCACCGGCGCACTGGCGTTCACCGCCACCCAAAGTTCGAGCGTGATTCACGTGAGCCCACGTCAGACCGAGATATTTATCGAGGACGGCAGCCAAGTGGTCAATGAACTCGACACCCACGGCAAAGACGAGCACAGCGTCACCCTGGGCCATGAAGACTTTGCGCAGCGCACCACCGGCAGCGCTCTCAAGATCGTGCCGCGCCCCGAGCAGGCATTTATCGACGCCCTGCCCCGCCAATTCCTCGACCCGCTGGTGCCCTTGGGCAAGAAAATCCCTGCCGCATCCGAGCCGAAAAAGGAACGTGACGTCACCTACGACGACATTGCCCCCTGGGTTGTCAGCCCGCTCAACCTCAGCCAGCAGATGCTCGCCAGCCGCTTTGCGCCGCGCCTTAACGACCCGACGTTCCGCCAGGCGGTGAAGGTCAACCGTGGCGGAGTGCTGGAGTGGGAACTGGAGCTGTTGCGTTTGGAGCGCCGCAAGAATGCGCACTGATCCCCACCACGTCGGTCCCCGAAGGTCTTTATGAAACTGTCGCTTGCGGTCAAATTCAACGTGGTGTTCCTGGCGGTGTTTATCGTCGGTTTTATCGCCACCAGCCTCTCAACCCACTACATGCTGCAACAGAGTGCGCGCCGGGAAACCCTGGAAACCGCACGCATGCTGATGCGCTCGGCCTCTGCCGCCAGCACCTACACGGCCGAGCAGATTGTGCCGCTGCTGGAGAACCGCCTGAAGTTCCAGTTCCTGCCGCAATCGGTGCCGGACTTCGCCGCCATTTCGCACCTGCAAGAACTGCTCAAGTCTTATCCGGACTATGCCTACAAAGAGGCCACGCTCAACCCCACCAACCCGCGCGACCTGGCCAACGACTGGGAAAAAACCCTGATCAGCACCCTGCGCAGCCAGCCGCAGACCGACGAGATGGTGGGTGAGCGCGCCGATGACAAAGGCACATCGCTGTACATCGCGCGACCGATCCAGATCAAGGACGCTGCCTGCCTGGCCTGCCACAGCACGCCAGATGCGGCGCCAAAAACCATGGTCGACATCTACGGAGCGGTAAACGGCTTCGGCTGGAAACTCAATGACACCATCGGCGCGCAACTGGTCTCAGTGCCACTGGACTTGCCGATGCAACGCGCCACGAGCCTGCTGCACAGCTACATGCTGTCAATGCTGGGGATCTTCGCCGTATTGTTCGTGGCCTTGAACGTGGCGGTGCACCTGTTTGTCACCCGGCGCCTGCGGCAGATGTCGGTGCTGGCTGACCGTGTCAGCCTGGGCGAAACCGATGTGCCGCCGATGGACGTCAGCGGCAGCGACGAGTTGGCACGCCTGGGTCAGTCCTTCGGCCGCATGCGTACCAGCTTGGTCAGCGCCATGAAGATGCTTGAGGAATAGGGCCGCGATCATGCTTGAACAACTCGGCAAATACCGCATCGACAGCGTGCTCGGAAAAGGCGCCATGGGCACGGTGTACAAGGCGTTCGACCCGAACATCGCCCGCACCGTGGCGCTCAAGACTATCCGCAAGGAGCTGTTCGGCGATAGCCAGCACGCCGAGCTGGTCAGCCGCTTCAAGAATGAAGCCCAGGCCGCTGGCCGGCTGATGCATCCCAATATCGTCGCGGTCTACGACTACGGCGAGGACGAGGGCTCGGCGTACATCGCCATGGAGTTCGTCGAAGGCACACCGCTCAACACCCTGCTCGCCGCCCAGACACCCCGTGACCTCAGCCACAGCCTCGGCTGGATGCGCCAGTTGCTGTTGGCCCTGGAGTACGCGCACTCCAAGGGTGTGGTGCACCGCGATATCAAGCCGGCCAACCTGCTGATCACCGCCGACAACCACGTCAAGGTCACCGACTTCGGCGTCGCACGCCTGGACTCCTCCACGCTCACCCAGACCGGCTCGATGATCGGCACCCCCAGCTACATGTCGCCGGAACAGTTTTGCGGCGAATTGATCGACGGTCGCTCCGACGTGTTTTCCGCTGGGATCGTGCTGTACCAACTGCTCACTGGCGAGCGACCGTTTTCCGGCTCGGCCACCATGGTTATGCAGCAGATTCTCAACCAGACGCCGGTAGCACCGTCGAGCTTGAACCTGGCCCTCGACCCGGCGTTGGACAGTGTGATCGTCCGCGCCCTGGCCAAGCGCCCGGCCGACCGCTATCCCTCGGCGCACGCCTTTCTGGATGACCTTGAAGCGCTGCTCGGAACCACCACCGGCAGTTGGACCAGCGCCGATATCGACGATGATCGCACCGTGCTGATGCTTCCCAACCAACCCTTGAGCAGCGGCGTGACACCGTTAGCGACCGAAGCCGTGGAAACCCTCACGCCGTGGAAGTTGGCCGTGATGCCTGAGCTGGAGTCGCTGCTGTCCCACCAGATCGGCCCGCTTGCACGCTTCCTGGTGCGCAAGAGCCTCAATGGCGCCGATGACTTCGAGGGTATCTGCGCCGCGTTATTGCCACATATTCCGTCGGAACGCGGCCGTGAGCAGTTCACCAGCGCCAGCCAGTCGCTGTTCCAACGCCTCAACCCGCCGACTGCCGCGCCCGAGGTCGTGACTGAACCCACCGCGATTGTTCCGACCACCGAGGTGATCCATACGCCAGTCGACCCCGACTTCGCACACATGGCCGAACGCCGGCTGGCGGTGCTGATTGGTCCCATCGCCCGCATCGTGGTCAGTCGCGCCTTGCGTGCAACCTCACTGCGCCAACCCTTTTTGCAACGGTTGGCCGAGTCTATCGAGAGCGAGGCCCAGCGCCTGGCGTTCCTCAACAGCTTTGAGCGCCTGCCATGACCGACTCCCCCCTCAGCGCCTGCGGGCCCCATCGCCTGGCCTGCGCGGTCGCCTATGGGGCCAGCGATGTCGGCACGGTGCGCCAGAGCAACGAAGATAACTTTCTGGTGGAGCCCAGCCTCGGGCTGTTTGCCGTGGCCGACGGCATGGGCGGCCATGAAGCCGGCGCCCTGGCCAGTGCCGAAGCCCTGATCAGTTTGCGCCAGGCGCTCAACGCCCACCGTGTCGACCCACTGAACGACGGCAGCGACCCGGACGCCACCTGGTCGGACCCGGACATGCAAGCCGCCAGTCGCCTGCACAACGCCATCGATCAGGTGAACCAGTGCGTCTACCAGCAAAACGTGGCACGCCAGATGAGCGAAGGCAGCGGCATGGGCACGACCCTTACAGGGGTATGGCGCCCGCATGCCGATGGGCCACTCTTGGTGTTTCATGTGGGTGACAGTCGTTTGTACCGCTACCGCGACGGCGAACTGAGCCTGCTGACCCGCGACCAGACCTGGTATCAGCAAGCCCTTGAGGCCGGCAAAGTCGACCGTTTACCGGCACGCAACCTGCTGTTGCAAGCCATCGGTCCGGGGCCGCGGGTAGAACCGCAAGTACGCGTGCAACCCGTGAAGCGCAACGACCTGCTGATGCTCTGCAGTGACGGCCTGCACGGTTGCGTTCCGCACCAGGAAATGGCTCAGGTACTCGCCGCTGCCAGCCGCGACACGCTGGAGACTGCCTGCCAACGGCTGATCCACCTCACCCGCGAATATGCCGGACGCGACAATGTCACGGTGCTGCTCGCCTGGTTCGACGACTGAACCGCCTTAAGGCAACTTGAACGCCTCATCCACCGGCACGCGATAGCCGGTGGCCAGGCGGTTGGTTTCGTTGGCCATGCCGACCACCGCTTGCAACTCGCCGAACATCTCGTCGGTCATCCCCGCCTTGCGCGCTGCTGCCGTGTGGGACGCGATGCAATACGGGCAATTATTGGTCACGCTGACAGCCACATAGAGCAGTTCCTTGGTCAGCGGATCCAATGCCCCCGGCGCCATGATTTCCTTAAGGCTTTCCCAGGTCCGGCGCAGGGTCGGCGGGTGGGCGGCCAGGCACTTCCAGAAGTTGTTGACCTGATCGACCTGGCGCGTGTGCATGATGTCGTCATAGACCGCGCGCACTTCGGGGCTGGCATCGGCGTATTCGGTGAGGTGTTGAGTCATGGGATGTCCAAGGCGGATGGCGAGTGTTCTGGAATACCGCGCCGCCCCCATTGCTGGCAAGTGAAGCCGGTGAATCCTGAATGACGGAGTTGACGAACGGTCATGCGAATGTTCAGATGCCGGCCTGTTTCAGGTGCCCCCTGCCGCCGTGCTTGGGGTGAAACGGGAAACCGGTACGCTCTTTTGAGCCAGTCCGGTGCTGCCCCCGCAACGGTATTCGCGTGACCCCTTCGACACACCACTGTGGCCTGCGCGCCATGGGAAGGTGAAGGGATCCATACGCGAGAGCCCGGAGACCGGCCTGGAATTTCTGTTAGGCAAACTCCTGCGGTGGGCGGGCATGGGCCGGTATCGGCGTGTGCGCGATGCCTTCTCCTGCGTGCTTCTGCGAAGATACTTTCGAGAAGACTATGATTCGACGTTCCCTGATCCCTTTGTTCGGCTCGCTGTTCAGCCCCCTGTTGCTGGCCGACGACAACACCCTGGTGCTCAACCAGCAGATCGTCTCCGCCCCTTCCGTGGAATCCACCACCGTCGCCGCCATGGCCCAGTACGGCAGCAAAGTGGAGATTGTCACCCGCGAACAGATCGAACGCGCCGGCCCCGCCGCCGACGTGACGCGGGTGATGCAGATGTTCATCCCCGGCCTGTATGTGGCGCCGAAAAACGGCCCGTTCGACTACGGCACCTATTCCCTGCTGGGCGGGCGCAACGATGACACGCTGATCCTGCTCGACGGCGTGCGCCTGAACAACCGTCTGTATGGCGGCCTCTACCTCGACACGCTGCCAGCCAACGCCATCGAGCGCATCGAAGTGCTCAAGGGCGGCCAGAGCCTGTTGTTCGGCACCCAGGCGGTGTCGGGGGTCATCAACATCGTCACGCGCAGCCCGCAGACCCGCGAGGCGTCCGGTGAAGTGAACGTGGGGGTCGATACCTTCGGCGGCACCACCGGCGATGCGCGGGTGGAGAAGATCTTCACCAACGGCTGGGGCGACCTCGGCCTGCTGGCGTATGTCAGCCGCAACGCCTCCGAGGGCTACCAGCCGTTTCGCAACAGCGACTACAGCGGCCGCGTCAGCGACAAAAAGCGCTCGTACGAAGTGACCACCTTCGGCACCAAGGCCACCCAGGCGTTTGGCGATGACTCGCGCCTGGAACTGTTCTACCAATATGCCGATGCCAACCTTGATTTCGCACGGCCGGTGAACAACTACAAGACCACCAACGACCGTGTGCAACAGATCGCCACGGCGACTTTCGAACAGGCGATCAACGAGCGCCTGAGTTATTTCATCAAGGGCCATATCAACGACTGGGACACACGCTACACGCGGATCGACAACACCGCCGACGGGGGTCGTAACGTACGTAACAACAACGACTACTGGGGCTTCACTGACTGGGGTGTACAAGCCGAGGGCAAGGCCGAGTTGCCAGGCGGCCATGTGCTGGTGGTGGGCAGCGACAACCAGTGGTTCAAGGGCCAGGACGATGTACTGGTGATCGACGACAACAAGGCCCAGGCCCACGCGCTGTATACGCAACTGCGACCGCAGATCGACGCGCTGCCCAACTGGCACCCCAGCGTGGGCGTGCGGCATGAAGCCATGAGCGGCGGCGACAGTGCCACCGTCGGCATGCTCACCTCGCTCTATGATCTCAACGACCACTGGGCCCTGCGTGGCCAATACGGTACGGCCTACAAACTGCCCAACGCCGAACAGCTGTTCGTCAACGAGCCGGGCGACGAGATCGGCAACCGCAATCTCAAGCCGGAGAAGAGCCGCAACGCCGAACTGGGGATCGACTACAAGGGGCTGCTGGGCGAGCGCGATTTCAGCGCCAGCGTCACGCTGTTCAAACGCAAGATCACTGACTTGATCACGCTTGACGATGTGCAGTGGGTCAACGGCCAGGGCCAGATCCAGATGCGTGGCTTCGAGGCCGACGCCAAGCTTGCGCTCAACGACCAGTGGAGCCTGCAAGCCGACATGACGCGCAACCTCACCGAGTCCCGCGCCGGCGTCACCCTCAACGACATTCCGAGCTTTTTTGCCCGTTCACGGATCGGTTTCGAATCGGAAAACCGCTTGTGGGGCGCAGGTACTGCGATCCGCTATATCCGCGACATCACCAGCTCGAAAAATGTCGAATACGGCCACTACTCCGTGGTGGACGCCGATGCCTATCGCTACCTCGACGCCGCCCACCAGCACCGTCTGAGCCTGCTGGTGGAAAACCTGTTCGACCGCGACTACGTCACCAGCCGCGCCAGCAACGTCGATAACCTCGGCCGCCCATTCACATCCGAGGTGCGTTACACGTATCGCTTCTGATGACTGAGATCACCAAAATCGACGGGGTGGACTTCCATCCCGACTGGTCCCGCATACCGGACCACGCCCGTCATGTATTCCTGTGCACCGGCCCGCGCTGTACGCAGCGCGGCGCCTTGCAATTGTGGAAAACCCTGCGCCGTCGGCTGCTGGAACATGAGCACATCGAAGTGCCGGGTGGCGTGCTGCTGACGCGCACCCATTGCCAGTTCCCGTGCAATCTCGGGCCGGTGCTCACGGTGTATCCCGAGCGTTGCTGGTATGGCGTGCACAACAAGGCCGAAGTGCTGCGTCTGGTGGATGTGCACCTGGTAGGTGGCGATGTGGTGCAAGACCTGCTGATCAAGGACGCCCCATGAAACAGCCATGGCTATGGTTGAGCGCCCTGCTCTGCTGCACACCGGTGCTGGCAGACAGTTATCGCAACTGCGCCCAGGACTGGAGCGTGCCTCTTTCAACACCGTCGCGGATCGTGGCACTCAACCAGCACGCCGCCGATTTGCTGCTGGCGCTGGATGCCGGGCCTTCGCTGGTAGGTGTCGCGTACCTGGACGACAACGGCATTACGCACCGGCACGGCGAGTACTTTGACGTGCCGGTCATCGCGGCGAAATACCCGTCCAGTGAAGTGCTGTATGCACAGCATCCGGACTTGGTAGTCGGCGGCTTTGCCAGTGCGTTCGGTAGCGGGGTCACGTCGCGCACCGGTCTGGCAAACAACGGGGTGGCGTCGTACCTGCTGGAGTCCGCCTGCGCGGTTCACTCCCTGGATTACTTTGGGCATATCCGTCAGGACTTGTTTACCCTCGGCGCCCTGTTGCACAAAACCCAACGCGCTCAAATGCTCAGCGACGCGTTGGATGCTGACCTGGCGCGCGCCCATGGGCTGATGGGTGATGCCCGTCCGCTGTCGGTGTTTTACCTGGACAGTGAAGTGGGCGGGCTCGATAGCGAAGGCCAACGGGGTTTTGTCACCACCCTGCTGATGGCCTCCGGTGCACGCAATGTACTGGCCGATATCCCGTTGTCACGGGTGACCGTCAGCAATGAAACCCTGTTGGCCAAGGACCCGGACGTGATCCTGTTGGCCGATGCGCTGTGGTCACCGGCCAGCCGCAAGCGGCAGTTGCTGACCACCGACCCGGTACTCTCCAAGCTGCGCGCCGTTCGCGAGAACCGCATGATCGACATTCCCTTTACCCATGTGGTGCCCAACATGGGCAGCGGCCAGGTGGTTCTGTCATTGGCACAGCGGTTCAAGGCGCTGGCGATTCGTGACCTGCGGTAAAGAGTCCTTTTCGGATTCGGCGGTTTTTCCGAAGGAACGACGGGCGGATACTCGACTCCATTGTTCGTCCCCCTTCAGGAGTTACTGATGTCTACCCCCACGCAAAATGTCCCGGCCTTCGGCCTTGGCACCTTCCGCCTGCAAGGCCAGGTGGTGATCGATTCGGTCAGTACCGGCCTGGAACTCGGCTACCGCGTCATCGACACCGCGCAGATCTACGAGAACGAAGCCGATGTCGGCCAGGCGATTGCCAACAGTGGCATCCCGCGTGATGAGCTGTTCATCACCAGCAAGATCTGGATCGCCAACTTCGCCGAAGGCCAGCTGATTCCAAGCCTGAAAGAAAGCCTGCGCAAACTGAAGACCGACTACCTGGACTTGACCCTGATCCACTGGCCATCGCCGGAAGACCAGGTGCCTGTCGCCGAATTCATGGGCCAGTTGCTGGAAGCCAAGCGCCTGGGCCTGACCCGCCAGATCGGCATTTCCAACTTCACCATCGACCTGATGAAGCAGGCGATTGCCGCCGTTGGGGCCGAAAACATCGCCACCAACCAGGTCGAACTGCACCCCTACCTGCAAAACCGCCAGGTCGTGGACTTCGCCACCGCCAACGGTATCCAGATCACGTCCTACATGACCCTGGCCTACGGCGAAGTGCTCAAGGACCCGGTGATCCAGCAAATAGCCGAACGCCATCAGGCGACCCCGGCGCAAGTGACACTGGCCTGGGCCATGCAATCGGGTTACGCGGTCATTCCGTCCTCGACCAAACGCGCCAACCTGGAAAGTAACCTCCAGGCCCTGCAACTGACCTTGAGCGCTGCCGACATGGCACAGATTGCCGAACTGGAACGCGGCCATCGCCTGACCAGCCCCAAAGGTATCGCGCCGAAGTGGGACTAAACCCCGGCCACGGGCGCACGGGATAACTCCCGCAGCCACGGCAACACCCGCAGGCCGGCAGCGGCGGCGGGTGGGTCGATGATGTCCATGAAGTGTTCGAGGTTGACGTTGTCAGGCACGCCAGGTAGCCGCACCAGCACTGCCGGCGTTGCGTCGGCACGGGTACTCAGGTCCAGGTGATCGTAGACCAGCACGTGGTGCGCCTGGGGTTGAGGCCCGCAAGCGTGGGCCGTCAGCCCCGCATTGATGATCAGCACATCAAAAGGCCGGGCGGGGATGGCGGTGAGCAACTGGACCTCTTCAAAGGTTTCCACCGGTACGATCCGGAAATATCCCAATCGGTTGAGCATCTTCTCGATGTACAGGCGTTGCAGGTGTTGTTCATCGGCAATCAGGATGGTCAGTGCTTTGTTTGGCATGGCGAACCCCTGGGCAGGCAGCGCTCGTCAGTGAGCGGGGCCCATTTTCCAGACATACCCCGAAGACAAAATCAGGTTTGTTCCTCTTCCATGTAGGAACTCTCCCAAATCCACCGAATGGCCATCCACTTCAGTCACGCCTGCTTGATGCGGGCGCTCAGACTGTGATGCAAGCTATCAATGGCGCGGCCAATGGCTTCAACCGACGCCGTCAGTGCCTCACGATCCCTGCTCTCACACACACCCTCCAGCGTTTCACAACACGCGATCAGCGCCGGCGCCTTGACCATGCGCGCCCCACCTTTAACGCGATGAGCCAAGTCATGCAACTTGCCAAAGTCCGCGTGTTCTTGCAGCGTCGATAGCAGCAAGCGGTCCTTTGCGAGGCTACCGATCAATGGCGCCAGCAACTCATTGAGCCCGGCAGTATCATCGCCTGTCAGTGCGACCAGGGTACTCAAGTCACATACCGGCACGGCCTCCTCCACCACCGGTGCAGCGGTGCGCGATGCCAACGCTGCGCGCAGGTCATCAAGGCCGGTCGGTTTGAAGAGACAACCGTCCATGCCCGCCTGCCGGCAGCGCTCGGTCTCCTCCGGTTGCGCGTTGGCGGTGAACCCCAGAAGCAGACACGGCACCAGGCCACGCTGACGCTCCTGGGCACGGATATCACGGGCCAATGTGTAGCCATCCATGACGGGCATGTTGCTGTCGGTGATGACGCCATCAAACTGCCCGGCCTGCCACAGTGCAAAGCCCTCAGCGCCGTCCTCGGCCGTGACGATGTGATGCCCCAGGAAGCTCAGTTGTCGCGTCAACAGCAAGCGATTGGCCGGGTAATCATCGACCACCAGGAGGTTCAATGCAGGTGTCGCAGGCGCAGGTTGAACAGGTAAGGAAACCGCCGTTGCGGTGGTCAGCGCCAGCGCCAACGTCACGTCCACTCGCGTCCCCTTGCCCTGCACACTGCTCAGATGCAATTGGCCGCCCATCATCTCGCACAGGTTGCGGCTGATCACCAACCCAAGGCCGGAGCCACTGCGCGCCGACTGGTCGTTGTTGCTGCCTTGGATAAACGGGTTAAACAAGCGCTGCTGATCCTCGGCGCTGATGCCAATCCCGGTATCTTCCACAAATAACCGGAGGTTCAAGTGGTCACCGGCCAATGCCGGTGCACTCTGAGCGCCCAGACGTACCTGCCCGGTGGTGGTGAATTTGATGGCATTGCCCAGCAGGTTGGACACTACTTGCTTGAAACGCAGAGGGTCGATCATCACCGTCCGGTCGATCAGCGGATCCAGTTCGACGTGCAGCTGCAACCCCTTGTCCCGCGCGAGCCCCTCGAAAACCCGTGCCACGGAGGCCAACAACTCATGGAGGTTGGCCTGCTCCAGGCTCAAGGACAGGTGACCGGTTTCAATCCGCGCAATGTCCAGAATATCACCGATCAACTCCAGCATGCTCCGGGATGCCATCGACGCCACCTCTAGCGCGTCCTGATCGACACGGCCCTGTTCGGCGTTTTTCTGGGCCAACTCGATCATGCCGATCACCGCATTCATGGGTGTGCGGATCTCATGGCTCATGGTCGCCAGGAACGTAGTCTTGGCCCGGTTGGCGGCGTCGGCTTCCTCCTTGGCTTCCTGCAACTGGCCCAGCAGGCGCTGGCGTTCGCTGACATCCACCCAACCGGCAATCATGCCCACAACGCTGCCGTTGCTGTCACGGTATGGCAGCATCCACTGGTAAATGGTCAGCACACCACCTCCCGGCACCTTGAGCACGCGATCCTGGATCTGCGGCTCACCCCGCTCCATCAGGCTCAAGTAATCGGCATGGAACGACTGGGCCTGCGGCGGGTTGCCCGTGTCGGTTTGCACCACAGTCTTGCCGATCACGTCCTCCAACTTAAAGCCAAACACATCAAGGTATGCGTTGTTGCAAGCCATTAACCGACCTTGGCGATCGCGCACATAGATCGGATGAGGGGTGCCGTCGATCAGCACGCTCATGAACCGCATCTGGTCGCTCAAGGCACGTTCTGCCTGAGCACGCTTGCGTATCAGGTTGCGCAGGTAGAGCCCCCAACCCAGGGTCACCAGCAGCAGCAACGCGGCCAGACCAAACCCTTGGATGATCACGTTGCGATGGCTGCTCCAGTAGCTGTCTTCGATGATGATCTCGCTGCGCCAACGGTTGGTCAGTTCGTCCATTTCTTCCGGTGTGATACTCAACAACGCCTTCTCGAGGATCGAATACAGCTCCAGTTGGCTGCGGTTGACACCGAAGGCAATGCGCGCCGGTTCCGTACCGATCGTGCTGGTGATACGCAGGCGGTCTCGAAAATTGCGCGCAATCATGTAGCGCGCGCTGATCAATGAAACGACGGTCGCATCCACACTGCCTTTGGCGACCAACTCCATGGCCTCTTCAGGGTTCTCGACATCGACGAACTTGATACCTGGGTAGTCCCGGGCAATTTGCGCGGCGAGGCTGTTGCCACCAATAAACGCCAGGCTTTTTCCAGGCATATCTTCCAGGGTGAGCAGCCGGTTATCGTCAGCGCGCGCCACCAACACATAGGGGTTCGACAGATAAGGCCGGGTAAACCGGACCTTTTCGGCACGCTCGACGCTGGGTGTGATGACCGCGAGCATGTCTATTTGCCCGCTGCTGACCTCTTCAATTTGCCGAGGCAAAGAATTGCCATGCACTACCTCGAACTTCAAGCCTGTGCGCAAGCTGATCCGCGACAGCACTTCATCGCTCAACCCCACGAACTGCCCTTTCTCATCTAGAAATGACAACGGCATGAACTTGTCGAGCACCGCGACCTTTACCCGCGAATGCTTCTCTAGCCAACGCTGCTCACTGTCGCTCAAGCGCAGTCGGTCTGCCTCCAGGAAACCGCTGTCTCCAGCACTCCAGCGGCGCAGGATGCTCATTTGCTGGCTGGCGGGGATGACGGCCAGCGCCGCATTGATGATATTCAGCAGACGGATGTTATCCCCGGTGAACGCGAACCCGAACGGGTTGACCTCCAGCCCGGAAAAATCGGCCATGCGCACATTATTGAGATGATTTTTGTTGATCAGATAACGGGTACTGATGACGTCCCCTAGGAACACATCCGCCTGGCCAAACGACACGGAGCCGATGGCTTGGGGGGTAGAGCCATACAACAGCAACTGCGCCTTGGGGTAATAGGCTTGCACCGCGTCGGGCTGCATGTAGTGGTAGAGCATCGCCACGCGTTTGCCAGCCAGGTCGGCGCCCAGTAAATGACTATCCCCCGTGCGGGTTACCAGCACCGGTTGATCATTGGCGTAGGAACGCGACAGTATCAGGTCTTTGTCGGCGGCTTCGTAACCATTGGCCGAGCCCACTAAATCGACCTTGCCCAGCTTGAGGGCCTCGATCACCTCATCGCGGGTGTCGTAACGTCGAACCTCGATAGGGATGCTCAAGATGAGGCTGATCAGCCACGCGTAGTCAGCAGTGATCCCTTCAAAATCATTGTTGTTGCTCAGGTCGAAAGGCGCGTAGTCCGGCGCCGACACCCCCATCACCAACGTGCGTCGCTGGCGTAGCCAGCGCCAGTCGCTTTCATCAAGCTCCAGGCCTGGGTTTTCAAGGGTGGCGTGGCCGAGGAGTCTTAGGGAGTGTGGCTCGTCCAGGGCCATCGCTGCTGAGGGCAACAACCCGATCAGCAGGATGGCCGTGAATCTCAACAGCCGGGAGGTGGTCATTTCAGATCAGATGATTGCGCTGGGCGAACTTGGACAGGTGCACCACCGAAGACATACGCAGCTTTTCCTTGAGTCGCGTCTTGTAGGTACTGATAGTTTTGTGGCTCAACAGCATATCCTCGGCGATTTCCTTGTTGCCCAGGCCCAGGGCCAGTTTTTGCAGCACCGTCAATTCGCGGTCTGACAGCGCGTCGACCAGCTCTTGCTCGGTAGTCTGTATATCGTCACGGCGCACTGAACTGGTGGCCACGCTGGGGAAGCAGCTGTAGCCGGAGCGGATCGCCCGGATCGCCTTTTGCAACTCGTCCAGCTCACCCGTCTTGGCCACAAAGCCCATGGCCCCGGCGCGCATGCAGCGGGTGGAGAAGAACACGGCCAGGTAGGAGGTCAGCACCAGAATCTTGCAAGGCAGTTCCAGCGCCTTGATCCGGCTGATCACCTCCAGCCCGCCGAGTTTGGGCATGGCCAAGTCGAGGATGATGAGGTCCGGGCGCTGCTCACGCGCACACTGCATGGCGTCGGCGCCGTTGCCCGCTTCATAGATTTCGTCAAAGCCTTCTTGCTTCAACAGGTACTTCACGGTGGCACGGATAAAAGGGTGATCATCCACAATTAAAGCTTTGCTCATAAGACTCCCCGAGGGATCAGTACGCTTACATATCACACGGGACCTAACTACCTGTGAAAAGTAACAGTTCCGACAAACGGTGCTGATTACTCCGCATGACACTTCAGGCAGTACAGACCCCTCCTTTTGATAAAGCACGGTCAAAACGTTGAGCTGCGCCCTGGTTCCTGAGGCGCAAGGGCGCAACCTTAACAACGGTGTGGCTTATCAAATGAAGGGTTAATCTCGATTGTTTGTAGGACTTTTCCTGGTAACAGCATAGTCTGCTTCGCGCGGGACAGCGCCTTACAGCCGGGGACTACTCGGTGGTACTTGGACTCCAGAACGCTTGCACCACCAGGGTCGACATCGAGATTCGCGCCACCAGTGCGTCCAGCTCGTCGCCGTCCACGGACGTCACAGCCAGGGTGGCTTCGATCTCCACTTCTTCCGTGCCGAAGGGGCGCACGTCCACATCGCTGGCCGGATAGTTGCAACGTGCCAGCTCCGCTTCCAGCAAGGCCAGTACGGCTTTCTGCTGGGTACGCCGGGCGATCACATAGAGGATGTTGGTGACTTCTGCTGACACCACGTCCAACGGCTGGCGGTTGATGTTATTGACGATCGGTCGCAGCAAGGTGTTGGCCGCCAGCACAAACAGCGTGCCCAACAGCGCCTCAAGCACCAGGTCGGCACCCGCGCAGGCGCCCACCGCCGCCGACGCCCAGAGGGTGGCCGCCGTGTTGAGCCCCCGCACGTTACCCTCTTCACGCATGATCACACCGGCACCGAGAAAACCGATGCCCGAAACCACATAGGCCACCACCCGCACCGCGCCTTCCGCGCCGCCGAGCCGGCTGGCCATGTCGACGAAAATCGCCGCACCCACCGCCACCAGCACGTTGGTACGCAGACCCGCCGTGCGCTGGCGGTACTGACGCTCGAAACCGATCAAACCACCGAGAATAAAGGCCGCAGTGAGGCTGACCAGGGTGTCGACCAGGGATTCGAGGTTGATGTTGTTGATTGCTTGCATAGGAAATCTTCCCTGTTCATTGCCAGCCAAACTTACGGATGTAGTAGCCCTTCACCGCCTGGGTCAGTGCCATGTACGCCAGCAGGATCACCGGCAGGAACACGAAGTACAGCGACGGCAGCGCCTGCAACTTGAAGTAGTGCGCCAGTGGCCCCATCGGCAGGAAAATCCCCACGGCCATGATCACGCCGGTCATCACCATCAACGGCATCGCCGCACGGCTTTGCAGGAACGGGATTTTCGGGGTGCGGATCATGTGCACGATCAGCGTCTGGGTCAGCAGCCCGACCACAAACCAGCCGGATTGGAACAAGGTCTGGTGGTCAGGCGTATTGGCATCGAAGACATACCACATGAGTGCGAACGTGGTGATGTCAAAGATCGAACTGATCGGCCCGAAAAACAGCATGAAACGGCCGACATCTCCCGGTTGCCAGCGTTGCGGTTTGCTCAGCATCTCGTCGTCGACGTTATCGAACGGAATCGCAATCTGCGAAATGTCATACAGCAGGTTCTGCACCAGCAAATGCATCGGCAGCATCGGCAGGAACGGAATAAACGCACTGGCCACCAGCACCGAGAACACATTGCCGAAGTTTGAACTGGCGGTCATCTTGATGTACTTGAGCATGTTGGCGAAGGTGCGCCGGCCTTCCAGCACGCCCTCCTCCAGGATCATCAGGCTCTTTTCCAGCAGGATGATGTCGGCGGCTTCCTTGGCGATATCCACCGCGCTGTCCACCGAAATGCCGATATCAGCTGTTCGCAGTGCTGGCGCGTCGTTGATGCCATCGCCCATGAAGCCGACCACATGCCCGTTGGCCTTGAGCAAACGCACGATGCGCTCCTTGTGGCTCGGGGTGAGCTTGGCGAACACATTGGTGGTTTCCACGGCCTTGGCCAGCTCCGCGTCGGTCATGTCCTCGATGTCGTTGCCCATCAGCAGGCCCTGTTGCTCCAGGCCCACCTCGCGGCAGATTTTGGCGGTGACCAGTTCGTTGTCGCCGGTCAGCACTTTCACTGCCACGCCATGGGCTTTGAGGGCCTTGAGCGCAGGTGCAGTACTTTCCTTGGGTGGGTCGAGGAACGCGACGTAACCGATCAGCGTGAGGTTGTTCTCATCCGCCAGACTGTAGGTATCGCGCCCCGGCGCCATCGGCTGCGCGGCCACGGCGACCACGCGCAGGCCTTCTTCGTTGAACGCAGCGGTGACCTGACGGATACGCGCCAGCAGGTCGTCGGTCAGCGCTTCGTTGACGTCGCCATGGCGCACGTTGTTGCACACCGACAGAATCTCTTCCACGGCGCCCTTGCAGATCAACAGATGCGGCTGGCCCTGCTCGGCGACGACGACGGACATGCGGCGGCGGTTGAAGTCGAACGGAATTTCATCGACCTTCTGGAACGCCGTGCCGACTTTCAGCTCGCGGTGCACCTCCACATGCTCCAGCACCGCCACGTCCAGCAGGTTTTTTAGGCCGGTCTGGTAGTAGCTGTTGAGGTAGGCCATTTCCAGCACGTCATCGGACTCTGCGCCCCACACGTCCACATGGCGGGCGAGGAAGATTTTGTCCTGGGTCAGGGTGCCGGTCTTGTCGGTGCACAGCACGTCCATGGCGCCGAAGTTCTGGATCGCGTCCAGGCGCTTGACGATGACTTTCTTGCGCGACAGAAACACCGCGCCCTTGGCCAGAGTGGACGTGACGATCATTGGCAGCATTTCCGGGGTCAGGCCCACGGCAATCGACAGCGCGAACAACAGTGCTTCGGTCCAGTCACCCTTGGTGAAACCGTTGATGAACAGCACCAGCGGCGCCATCACGAACATGAAGCGGATCAGCAACCAGCTGACCTTGTTGACGCCATGCTGGAACGAGGTAGTGGCGCGGTCCGTCGCGGTGACGCGCTGGGCCAAGGCACCGAAGTAGGTGCTGTTGCCGGTGGTCAGAATCACCGCCGTCGCCGCGCCGGACACCACGTTGGTACCCATGAACAGGATGTTCTCCAGGTCCAGCGGGTTGCGGGTCTTGGCGTCTTGTTGCTGGGCGAACTTCTCCACCGGCATCGATTCGCCGGTCATCGCCGCCTGGCTGACGAACAGGTCCTTGGCGCTGAGTACGCGGCAATCGGCGGGGATCATGTCCCCAGCGGACAGCACGATCAGGTCGCCCGGCACCAACTGTTTGATCGGCAGTTCGATGCGCTTGGCTTCATCGCGGCGCAGTACCGTGGCGGTGTTGCTCACCATGGCTTTCAGCGCATCGGCGGCCTTGTTGGACTTGGCCTCCTGCCAGAAACGCAACAGCGTCGACAGCACCACCATGGAGAAAATCACAGTCGCGGCCTTCATGTCCTCGGTCAGCCAGGAGATCACCGCCAGCAACGTCAGCAACAGGTTGAACGGGTTTTTGTAGCAGTGCCAAAGGTGCACCCACCACGGCAGCGGCTGCTCATGCTCGACTTCGTTGAGCCCGTATTGCACGCGCAGAGCGTCGGCTTCCTGAGTGGTCAAACCCTCGGAATGGCTGCCCAGGGTGCCGAGCAATTGCACGGCACTGCTGTTGGCCGAGACCACCAGGGTTTGCGCCAGGGTCGGCGGCACTTCGCGGCTGACGCTGGCGTCGGTCACGGTTTCGAGCATCGCCAGGCGACGGAAATGCCGAGCGATGTGCCGGGTCCGCAGGAAGCCGGCAAAGAACTCTTTCAACAGAGTCAGGTTCATGGTGTTACTCCTGCGCGAGGAAAAAACCGTCGTGCAGGTACCGCCGTGTGCACCGCGCCTGTTTTACAGGCACAGCCAGCTTGGCCCGCCTGCCGTAAAAGGCAGGCGCGTCCGTAGCATCCCGAGGTGAGCCGGGAGCTGGTCAGCGTCGATGAGAGGGATTCGGGCAGACGCCAGGACTGGCCACTGCCGGGATGCCGCTTCTCGCTTTTAGTGGCGAGACAACGGCATCGTAAAAATGCGCGTTACCTTGCCAAGCCTGTGCCGGTTACCGAAACCGGCCGACTACTGTCACTCGAACAAGTACCCACTGAGGGTCTCCGCTATTGATGAAAACGCGCGAAGCTTACGCCCCGATGATCAAAGAGTAAACCGTAGGAAAGTTTCCGTATGGGGAATAAGAGGATTCTTCAGGATGGGTTCAGGAAGGTGCATCCACTTGATCTCGCGGCACCAACGCCAGGTAATCACCCACCTGCCCACCTGTCAGGGCCTTGACCTGAATCGAAACGCTGTTCACCTGACGCCCCATCGTGATCCCTTCGCGGGTGCGTACCTGCACATAGCCAAGTTTTGGCCAGAAACGTTCGGCCTTGGCATTGCCGATGACTACCGTCAAACGCAACCATTGAGCGCCGTTGCCCGCAGCCCAAGCCTCAAGATCCGCGTGCAGCCGCTGCGCCAACCCAGTGCCATGCAAGCGTGCATCCACCAGCAACAGCCCGATGTGCCAAACACCAACAGCCAGCAAGTCCGCCGCAATGTTCACCACCGACACCAGTTGGTTTTCCAGATCGCGGTAACCCAGCCAATACATCCGGCTGCACGCCCACCCTGCGGGTAACAGCCCCTGCAATTCCTCATGCGCTTCGGTCGCAGTGGCCGGTTCGCCGTTGACCGCTATGAAGTAGTCCGGCGCCCGCTCAAAAAACCGCTGCAACTCGACCTCATCGCGATCACCCAGCTCAACGACCTGAATGCCCACGACGGAACACGCCGGCAACCCGTGTGAATCAACTTCCATGTCCACCGCCCTCAATCGTCCCGCGTCAGCACTTCCAGCAACTCAATCTCAAAACGCAGATTGCTGTTGGGCTTGATATGCGCGCCCATCGACCGCTCGCCATAGGCCAGATGCGCCGGCACGAACAGGGTGCGCACACCGCCCACCTGCATGCCCATCAACCCCTGGTCCCAGCCCTTGATCACGCGCCCGGTGCCGATCACACACTGGAACGGCTTGCCGCGCTCCCAGGAGGAATCGAACACCGTGCCATCTTCCAGGGTGCCGGTGTATTGGGTGGTGATCAGCGCGCCTTTGACCACGGCTTTGCCGGTGCCGGGGCGGATGTCGGTGATTTGGAGTTCTTCGGGGTTCATAGGGCGCTCGTTGACGGTACAAAGGGTGGGGTTTTCCCAGAATTGGGTAGGTTTGGCAAGTGTAGGAAGAGTCGCTGCGATGACATTTCCCTTTATCTCGCAGGACGTTTCCGAGAGAATCCCAACCGCTTGCGCCGCTCAAATCACGTGGCTAGTCTTCGTCGGTCACTGCCAATTCAGTGACCGGGTTTAGCAGCCCGCCGATGTGACTAGGCGCAAAGCGCCACCTTTTGCAGGGCGCTTTTTTTCGGCCCGCGCTTCATGGTGGCCATGCGCAGGGCACCTTCGGGTGCACCGGGTTCCTAGTCACCGGTCTGCTAACCTGCGTGTGGCCGCCACCCTTCCACCGTTTAGCAGCGGTCGTGGCGGCTCCTTATGACTAGAGGAGCTTCAAAATGGAAAACCTTGTCCCCGCGCCACCCGCTTCAGAACTGCAATTCTTCACCACCACCCCAGACCTCAGCTTCGAAGACGCCCTGGCTCACGCCAGCAGCGTGTTGCGTTGTGCCGCCGTTGCGGCGCAGACGGCCGGGGATCAACTGGAAGGGACTTCACGCACGTTGGTGCTGTCGGTCATGCACCTGGTGGACATGGCCAGTGTGATGGTGGATCGGTCGCTGGAGTGTATGCAGCCGATTTGAATGAGTCGCGGCAAGAAGCCTTGCTTCTTGCCGCGACTCAGCGCTTCCGATTGGCAGGCGCCAACTGACAACCTAAACGGAAGCACCTGATTTACGCATTGCCGCCCTATCACCTCTTATGTAGAGCAGTCCCCATAAGAGTCCTCTGCAATGAACCCAGCTATCAGCCCTGTCCGCGTTTCTGTCGTGCAGTTTGATCCCCAGGTAGGAACGCAGCACCGCACCACTAACCTGCAGCACAGCCTTGCGCTCGCAACTGAAGCGGCCAACGGTGGCGCCAAACTGATCGTGCTTCCGGAACTTTCAAATTGCGGTTACTTCTTCGCCAATCGCCAAGATGCCTTTGACCATGCCGAAATTGTTCCGAACGGAAGAAGCGTGCAGGTTTGGATCGAATTTGCTTCCCGGCATCGTGTGTATCTGGCTGCGGGCGTTAGCGAACTAGACGGCATGCAATTGTTCAACACCAGCGTCCTGATAGGCCCGGACGGCTTTATCGGCAAGTACCGCAAAGCACACCTCTGGAACCTGGAAAAACTATGGTTCACCCCTGGGAACACAGGTTTCCCTGTCTTTGATACTCCCATTGGACGTATCGGCATGCTGATCTGCTGGGACATCTGGTTTCCCGAGGTACCGCGCATTCTCAGCCAGCAAGGCGCCGATATCATTTGTAGCCTGAACAACTGGGTATGGACCCCTCCCCCGTTATTTGATGAGGCCGGCAAGTGCATGGCGTCTTATCTGACGATGACCGCAGCGCACGTCAATAACGTGTTTATCGCAGCAGCCAGTCGAATTGGTGAAGAGCGTGATGCCTGTTATCTCGGGTGCTCGTTGATTGCCGGGACCAATGGTTGGCCCATCGGCAAGGTGGCGTCGGCGGACTGCCAGGAGATTCTGTTTGCCGATATCGACCTCAGCAGCGCGCGCAGCGCACCGATCTGGAACAATCTCAATGACCTGCAAAGGGATCGGCGCGCTGATATCTATGATCCGATGCTTGGCTACACCCAGCACCCGGCACTCCCACGCTGAGAGAAGGAGACACATCCAACACTACCACTGTGGTCTTTATAGCCACCGCCAAAACCGACTCCAAAACCCCCGCCCCAAATCATCCTTGCACCGCGCATACTGCGCCGCATACAGCTGTGAACGCGCCTGCACCTTGCTCGCCACCGGCGGCAGCCAGGCCTTGGCGGCGTAGGTGCGTTGGCGGTAGCCGCCCCAGCCTTCGTGGTAGTTCAGGTACTGGCCGTAGGCGTCGTATTTGTAGACGCCGTTGACGGTGTAGGTCTTGTCCATGTACCAACCGACAAAGTCGATGGCGTCGTCGAAGTCCTGGCGGCTGGCGCCGCTGCGGCCGGTGCTCTTGCGGTAGTCGTTCCACACTTCGTCCTTGGCCTGGGCGTAACCGGCGGCGGTGGAGACGCGGCCCCAGGGGATGATCCACAGCAGGTATTTGCGCGGGGCCAGGGCGTCCTGGTGGAAGCCGGACTCCTGATACATGATGGCGAACGGCACCTGGATCGGCACGCCCCAGCGTTTTTGCGTGACTTTGGCGGCGTCGTACCAGTCGTCCTTTTCGCGGAAGATGCCGCAGAGGTCATTGGGCGTGCGTGGCGGCGAGGTGCCGCACGCCGCCAACAGGGAAGTGAGTAGTAACAGTCCGACGGCTTTGCCTGCGCTCAAGGGGCACCTTTGCGAGATACGCGTAAAAAGACCGGCATTTTACGCGTTCATTGAGGTGAGTGCCGATCTGTCATCCCGTCGTTTTGATAACGGCGGTGACCTCCAATTCCAGCATGCCGCCGCTGGGCAAACCCGCCACACCCACCGCCGACCGCGCATGCCGGCCCTGCTCACCGAACACATCGATCAGCACCTGGGAAGCGCCGTCGACCACGTTGGAAAAACTCTGGAAACCCTCGCCGCCATACACAAATCCTCGCACAAACAGAATGCGCTCGACATTCTCCAACCCTACCGCCTGATCCAGCACGCTCAAGGCGCGCAGCGCACAGGTTTGACCAGCTTGTGTCACCCGCGCGGGCGAGGTCTGGTCCGTCACCGGTCCGCTGATCACGCCATCGCCCAGTCGGCACACTTGTCCACTCACATAGGCCACACCCGCATGGATCGTCACCGGCACATAGTCACCCTTGGGGCCTGGCGCCTCGGGCAGTTGCAAGCCCAAGGTGGCGATACGTTCGCGAATACTCATGCGGGCTCCTCGACAAATTCCACATGCCCACCCAACCAGCACCCCTGCACCTGCCCTGCCGCATCATGACGAAAGCGCAGCGAAATCTGCGAAGGCCGGCCCATCGCGCGGCCTTGGCGGATGTACACCGGACGATCGTCATCGGTCACCAAGCCGTTTTCCAACAGACCAAAGGACAACGCTGCCGCCGCAATACCGGTGGCGGCGTCTTCCGGGTAACCCGACGACTTGGGGAACTGCCGCGCATCAAACTGGCGACCTTCAAGGTCCGACGGCGCGTAGGGATACAACCCGGTAGAGCCGATGCGCTCACACAGTTGCTCCATGCGGCGGAAGTCCGGCTTGAGGCTGTCCAGCACCGCCACGCTTTTGAGCGCAACCAGTGTTTTGACGCGGCTGGTGCGAGCGTTCTGGATCGGCAACGGCGCCAGTTCATTGGAGGTAATGCCCAGCACCGATAGAATCTCGGCCTCAACCTGCGGATCGCTCAAGGTTTCAACCTGCCCCTTGGGTTGGCTGATTTCCACTTGGATCTGTGGAGTGCCCGCATTGGCGATATGGGCATCAACCCGCCCGCTCAACGTCCACAACGCCAGGCGCTCCTTGTGCAGCATGCCCAATTGATCCAGCAGCCAAATGGCGCCGACGGTGGCATGGCCGCACATTTCCATCTCATGGTTGGGCACCCAGAAACGCAGGGCAAAATCGAAATCGCTGCCGGCTGGTGCGGCAAACACAAAGCCGCATTCATGCCCGTAATCCCGGGCGACTTGCTGCATATCGGCATCGCTCATGCCGTCGGCCAGCGCCACAGTGGGCGCCGGATTGCCGCCACGCGCAGTGGCTGGAAATACATTGACCAGATGAACCTCGGGCGTCATTTCGCCTCTCCCTTGAGGGTGGAAACAGTCGGCGCCACGGCGTCGACGATGGTGTTGGTGTAGACCTGCTGCGGGTCGAGTGTCACCGGATCATTCTCGACGGCGTTCATGAAGCTGATGTTCTTCTCGACGCCGTCTTTTTCGATCCGTGGCGTGGCCGGGTAGGACGGCAACGAGGCGGTCCAGGCGGCATCAAAAATCGCCGCATCGGTGTGGGCGAAGTACGGGCGCACCGACTCGCGGGCCTTGTCCGGTTCGCTGGCGATCAGGTGTTCGGCTTTCCAGATAGCGCGCACCAGTTTCTCGGCGGTGGCCTTGTTGCTGCTCAACCAGTCCTCGCGGGCGATCATCGCGGTGAACAGGAAGCCGTCCAAGGGTTTGTATTCGCCCTTGGCCAGGTCCATCAGCACAAACCCGCCCTGTTGCGCCGCCGTGGTGACGGTGGGCGGTGACAGCGAGAAGCCGTTGATGCTGCCCTGGGAAAACGCTGCCAGCATGTTCGGCGCGCCGCCGATGGGCATGATGGTGAAATCCTTGTCCGGGTTCAGGCCGGCGTCCTTGGCCAGGTAGCGCACCAGCATATCGGTGGTGCTGCCGGGGCCGGTCACGCCGATCTTCAAGCCCTTGAGGGCCTGGGCACGTGCCGAAATGGGCGACGCGGCCGACACCCCAGCCTTGCGCGCCGACTCGCCATCAATCACCACGGTACTGCCGAACTGGGTCTGCACGGCAGCAAACGCCTGCACGTTCTGGCCCTTGGACCGCGCGCGCACTGCCACTGCAGGCAGGCCGACATAGGCATCCGCGTCGCGGCCGAGCACGGCCGTCAACGCCGCCGAGCCGCCTTTTTGAAATACGATCACTTCCACATTCAGGCCTTCGTCGGCGAAGTAGCCCTGTTTCTGCGCGACGTAGATCGGCACATACAGGAAGCCTTCGCTGGGGAACGCCAGGGTGACCTTGGTGAGGTCCTGGGCCTGGGCGGCGGGCAGGAAGGCAGCGCACAACAGACCGGCAATCACAAGACGCTTAAGCATGATCAAGCTCCAAACCAGAGGGGGTTAAACCGCGACTTCACGTTCCGCTTCATTGGCTTTCCAGGGCATCAGCTTGCTTTCAGCCAGCTTCACCGCCGTGTTCAGGATCAGCGCCAGGGCAATGATCCCCACCAGCGCGGCAAACACGCCGGCGGTGTCGAACTGCGAGGCCGCATCCGACAGCAGATAACCCAGGCCACGGTTGGCCGCGATGATCTCGCCCACCAGCGCGCCGATCAGCGCATAGGGCACCGACAACCGCAGGCCGGTGAACACCCAGGTGAAGGCCGAGGGGATCACCACCATGGTCAGCAGGTCGCGCTCCTTGGCGCCCATCAGGCGCAGGATGGTCAGTTGCTCGCGGGACACATTGCGCACGCCGCTGTAGGTGTTGAGGAACACCAGGAAGAACACCACCGCGGCGGTGAGGATGACTTTCATCGGCAGACCGATACCGAACCAGAGGATGAACAGCGGCGCCAGCGCCACTTTCGGCAGGCTGTAGAACGCGGTCAAAAACGGATCGAGGATTTCAGCCAACAACTTGGCACGGCCCAATACAAGGCCTGCGATCAAACCCGCGAAGGAGCCGAAGAAAAAGCCCAGCACCGCCTCCAGGGTGGTGATGCCGGCATGGTAGAAAAACACGCCATTGAGCAGGATTTTCCACAGGCTCTGGGCCACGGCCGAAGGGCGGCTGATGAAGAATTCCACGCCAAACCAGCGTGACACGCCTTCCCACAACAGCATCAGGAACACCAGGAACAGCAAGCGATAGACCTGGATCATACGACCTCCAGCGAGTGAGCCAATGAAGAAGGGGCAGCGGCGCCGGCAACGTCGGGCGCCAGGCGTTTCCACAGTTCGGCGCAGAGTTCCAGGTAGCGTGGATCGGAGCGCAGTTGCACCAAGTTGCGTTCACCGGTCAGCGGGATGTCGAGCACATGGTCGATGGTGCCGGGGCGGCCAGCGAACACCACGCAGCGGTCGGCCAGGGCAATGGCCTCGTCGACGTCATGGGTGACGAACAGCACAGTCTTGTTGAGTTTGCGGCACAGGCGCAGCAGTTCGGTCTGCAAGGTCAGGCGCATCTGCGCGTCGAGGGCGCCGAAGGGTTCGTCCATCAGCAGGGTTTCCGGGTCACTGGCCATCAAGCGCGCCATGGCGGCGCGTTTGCGCATGCCGCCGGAAAGTTGGTTGGGGTAGCTCTCGCCGAAACCGGTGAGGCCGACCAGCGCCATCAGTTCGTCAACCCGCGCCTCGATCTCGGCCTTGGGCACGCGGCGAATCTGCAGCGGCACCGCAATGTTGCCCGCCACCGTGCGCCAAGGCAGCAGGTGATCGGCCTGGGTCATGTAGCCGACCCGGGTGTTGACGCCGTTGACCTCGGCACCGTCGTAATGCACCACGCCCTCGGTAGGGCCGAACAGCCCGGCTGTCATGTTGAGCAAGGTAGACTTGCCACAGCCCGAAGGGCCGACCAGGGTGATGATTTCGCCGCGCTGGACCTCCAGCGATACATTGCGTACGGCCACAAACTGGCGGCCCTCGACTTTGAAGCTTTTTTGCACGCCTGAAAAACGGATAAAGGGTTTTGCGCTCACCGCCCCTCCTCGTCCGGTACGCCGGACTTGTTTGTTGTTGGTGAGCAGAGGATGAACGGATGACAGATTTGTGGCGCACGGGATCGGGCCGGATCATGCGCGGGATTGGGACAAGGGGAATAGGAGGCCTGAGGTTAACCGCGCCGCCACTCATCCGGCGACACGCCCAGCACCCGCCGAAACACATGGGCCAGGTGCGACGGCGATTCATAACCGACGTTATTGGCAATCTCCAGTACCGACATGCGTGTGTGCCTCAGCAGGGTCTGCGCCCGCTCCAGGCGCAGCCGTTGCACGTAAGCCAGCACCGTCTCGCCGGTGTGCAGCGCAAACAGCCGGGTCAGGTGCCGACGCGACATATGGAACACCGCCGCAATCTCATCCAGCCCCGGCGCGTGCTCAAGGTTGCCTTCCACATAGGCCTTCACGTCGCGCACCAGCATCGCGCCGTGGCGCTCGGTAGACGAGCGCTGCAGGCTCGGCTGGCTGAGGGAAACCGCCAGGCATTCGAGCAGCAGCAGGTGATCGGCCTGGGCCAGTTGGCGACGGCGATCGACATAGGGGTCGGGTTGACTGAAGGCCTTTTTCGCCAGCAGCAAATGGTGCAGCGGCGCCGAGGTTTGCCAGATGCCCAGGGTGGGCACGCGCAGCAAGCGGTTGGCATCGCCGGACAGGTCACGCAGGGCGTAGCGCATGTAGTCGGGGTCGACATAGAACGCCAGGTGGCCCTGGCTGGCCGTGAGTGACGATGAGGAATGGCTGCACTGCGGCGGCACCAGCACGAACTGGCGTTCGATTACCGAAGTGGTGCGCCCGCTGTCTTCGTCCTTGAAGCGCAGCAAGCCGTGCTCGGGCACCATCAGCATGAACTCGTCATGGGCATGGGCCCCGGTTTCATAGGCGCCGTTGGAGTTGAAGACGCTGTAGATATCACGCATCGCCAGGCACTGCCGGTGGGTGTTGGAGTGCTGACACTAGCATGTTTGATGCCAGCGAAAAGCAGCGTCCTTGCTGCAAACCCCGTTAAGCCAACGGCACTCGACGCGTGGTCAGGGCCATGCGCCCCACCAGGAAGCTCAACGCTGCGCCCAGCAGCAACATCGCCAAGGTGCCCCACGCCGCGCGGGAGAGCTGTTTGGCGGCCACTTCGCCGGCTTCACGGGCTTTCTGCTCGGCCTGCTGTTTCAGTTCATCGACCTTTTGCATGGCTTGTTGGTAAGCCTGGGCGTAGTTGTCGACGATCTGCGTCGCTTCTTCTTTGCTCTTGCCCGTACGCGCAGCAACGATGTTGACCAGCGCGTCTTTATCCGCAGCATTCAACGCAGGTTCACCGGACGCCTTGACGCGTTCGAACCACTGCTTCAACTGATCGCCCGCCTGGGACGGATTTGTCGCCGCATCGGTGGCGGTCTGTTTGCCATCGGCGGCGGCCTGATCGGTTTTCTGTTCGACGTTGGCCGGGTCCAGCTCAGGCTTGCTGCTTTGCTTGAGCAAGGTGTCGAGCTCGCCTTGCAGGCTGTTCCAATCCAGCTGGATGCCCTGCTCGTTCAGTTGCTGCTTGACGCTGTCGCCAATACCCGGCGCTGCCGCCGCGATGCCGCTACCGGCAGCCGACAGGCCCTTGCCCACCACATTCCCGGCTGTGCCGACCACACTGGCGGCCAGCCCGGCCAATAGCCAGGTGGTGAGCAAGGTGGTCAGCGTCCAGGTGAGTACGCCGTGCAGGCCGCCACGATCCGGCGCGGTCCGTCCCGCCACAAAGGCCCCCACGCCGATTGCCACCAACGTCGAGACAAACAGCCAGATCCCGGCGCCCGTACCGAAACCGCTGAGCGGGTTGCCGGCTTGCATCGGGTCGACAGCGCTGGCACCGATGGCCGTTCCCAGCACACTCAGCACCAGATAGGTCACCAGGGCAATTGCACTACCGGCCAGCACGGAACTCCAGGACACGCGAAACAGCGAACGGTTGGTTTCATAGACAGTGGTCATGTTCGATCCTTTGACAGTGATTGACCGTTTCAGTCTGGCGAGACGGCTGCTTGCCGTCCCCGCTCAAATGCACCAGGCCATCTGGTGCATTCGCACCCCGTATCGCGGATTGCCTCTGCACTATCCTGAGGTGCGGGTGTCGTACTTCCCATGCGCCCAAAACCCCGGAGAACCTATGACCCAGGACGTTCTAGCCAAAGAAACCAATCGTCGCCAACTGCAGCAGATCATCTCCGGGCTGTCCGACGGTGTGATTCTGGCCGAGATCGATCAAACCATTCTCTGGGCCAACGAAGCGGCCCTCACCATGCATGGCGTGGGCGACGTGATGGGGCTAGGCGCCGATGGCCAGGAATATGCCAAGCGTTTCGCCTTGCGCTACCGCAACAACCACCCCGTGCAGCTGGAAAACTACCCCCTGGCCCGAGCCGCCGCGGGCGATGAATTCAGCGACGTGGTGGTGGAAGTCACGCCCACCGCCGATGAAGAGAAAACCTGGGTCCATCGCCTGCGCAGCCTGGTGATCACCGACTCCCGGGGTGAACCGGAGTTGCTGGTACTGATCCTCAGCGACGCCACCGAATGGGCCAGCGCCGAACAGCGCTTCGAAAAAACCTTCAACGCCAACCCGGCGCCGGCGGTGATCTGTCGCCTGAGTGACTTGCGCTACATCAAGGTCAACCAGGGTTTCCTGGAGATGACCGGCTACAACCGCGACCAGGTCATCGGTAAATCCGTGTATGAGCTGGACGTGCTGGAACAGGCCGAGCGCAAGGACCTGGCCATCCAGCGCCTGGGTGAAGGCGCGACCATCCCGCAGATGCAGGCCGAACTGCGCCTGCCTGAGGGCGGCAGCAAACTGGTGATCGTTGCCGGCCAACCCTTGGACATGAACGAAGAGGATTGCATGCTGTTTTCGTTCATGGACCTGGAGCCGCGACGCAAGGCAGAAATCGCCCTGCGCCAGAGTGAGGAGCGCTTCGCCAAATCCTTCCGCCTCACGCCCGTGCCGACCCTGGTGTGCAGCGCCGGCAACCGCCAGGTGGTAGACATCAACGAAGCCTTCATGAGCATTACCGGCTATATCAGTGAAGAACTGATCGGCAAGTCCATCGAAGACATCGACTTTATCGACAGCCCCCAGGCGGGCGCGCAGTTGTTTGCCACCCTGGAAAAAGCCGGCAACCTCGACGGCCAGGACCTCAAGGTGCGCAAGAAAGGCAACGAAGTGATCGACTGTGTGGTGTCCGCCGACACTGTGATCATTGAGGACGTGCCGTGTTACCTGCTGGTGATGATGAACATCACCGAACGCAAACGCTCCGAACTGGAGTTGGTGGCGGCCATCGAGGAAGTGATGCAGGACGCTTCCTGGTTCAGCCAGACACTGATCGAAAAACTCGCCAACGCCAAGAGCGTAAACAGCCCCAACCAGCCGAATATCGCCTTTACCGACCTCACGGCCCGTGAACGCGATGTCCTGGGTTTGATCTGTGAAGGCCTGGCCGACAAAGAGATCGCCTCGCGCCTGAAACTGGCGCCCAATACCGTGCGTAACCATGTGGCTACGGTGTACTCGAAATTGGGGGTGCACAGCCGCAGTGCAGCGATCGTTTGGGCCCGTGAACGCGGGCTGTTCGCCGGGGAATTGCGCCTTAAAAAATAGGCTTAAAAAGTGCAAATGCACTAGTGCCTCTAGTGCGAATTCGCCTTATTGCAGCGCAAAGCACGCCATAACCTTTAAGCATCGAACTTATGCCTGAAGGAACCCGCATGTTTACCCTCTCTCAACTGCGAAATTGCATCGAAGAAGGCCTGTCGCCGCTGACGTGCGAGTTCACCCTGTGCCGGGACGCATCCCTGACACTCAAGGTCTACGACGCCGAAACCGGTCGAGTGGATCTGGTGGTGACCGGGATCAGCACCAACCGCCTGCAGACCCCGCAAGAAGTGGAAAAGATGGTGGAAGAACTGCGCTACGAACTGCAGAGCAACACCATGGGCAAGCTCACGCTGGATGACTTGCCCTCAACGACGCCCCAATGAAATAAAACACCCCGCCGCCCACGATGAACGCCCCCAGCATGTAGAACATGTAGTGGGCCGGCAGGCTGGCCAATACCAGCCCACACAACACCGGCCCCAACGCGGCGCCCAGGTTGGACAGGTTCTGCGCCCCGTAATACATGCCGCGCAGATGGTCCGGGGCGATCCGGTCGATGAACATGTACTCGGCCGGAAACACGATGATCTCCCCCACCGTGAACACCGCCATCGCCAGCACCCACCACAACACGCTGGTGGACAGCGCGAACCCAACGACTCCGAGCATGAACATGCCCAGCCCCGCGATCAGCCACTGACCCAGGTAGCGGTGCGAAATGCGCCGGCCAATCACATACTGCAAGGCAATCACCAGCACCGCGTTGGTGGTCAGCACGGCGCTGACCACGGTGTAGGTGTATTCAGCGCTGGTGGTGGTCACCAGGTATTGCGACAGCCACGCGGTGAACTGGCCGAATACCACGGCACTGAGCACACCACCGAGGGTAAAGCACACCAGGCGATGATCGCTTAAAAGCACTCGGCCGACGGCCAGGAATGGCACCGGTTTTTGCGTGGCATCCACGGTGGTGAGGGAACGGTCGCCCCAGCGCCAATACAGCAGGAAAAACCCCACCCCCAACAGCGCCGACAGAATAAACGGCAGGCTGATATCCCATTTGGCAATCATCGCCCCGAAAAAAGGCCCTACGGCATAGCCGATATTGGTCAGGGTGTACTTGATGGAAAACACTTCGCTACGTGCATCTTCGGGCAACAGGCTGGCAAAGCCAGCTTTGACGGCGATATCGATCACCGCGTAAGCCAGGTTGATCAGGATCAGGCAGCTGTAAAACGCCCAGATATTCTGCGCCAGCACCGTGCCGATAAAACCCAGCACAAACAGCACGCTTAAGGCCAGCAATAGCCGGTAGCTGTTGACGCGGTCTACGAGGAAACCGCCGTACACACTGAGCAACGAACCGACGATCAGCGAACTGCCGATCACCAGGCCGACCTGAGTGATATCAAGAGCGAAGTGGCGGGTGAGGTAAATCACCAGGTACGGAAACGTAATGGCCTTGGCCAGCGTGAGCAGCAACGTGGCGGACAGCAGCAGGTTAACGATGCGGGGGTAGTTTCTTATTGTGGCAAGCATCCTGCTCTCTTTCCTAGAAGGTAACGCGGCCTTTTAAGCCGGCTACCTTAACTCAGGAACAGGGCAGGAATACAAGGTCATTTCTTGACGGGAGTGATCTCAAGAATGGTGCCGTTGGTGGTCTTGAGCAACACAAACCTATCGCCCACCCGCGCCCACTGGCTGTCTTCTTCAGGCTGCTTGAGGCCGCGTTTCTTCCAGTCACTGACGGCCGACTCCTTGCGCATCAAGATATCGGGCGCGCGGTCGCCTTCTTTCAAGTCACGGGTGTTGATGTTCGAAGGTTGCACGGTTTCCTGAGGGGTATCACCGGCTTGCACGACAAAGCTGGCGGTGCACAGGCTGGTAGCGACCAGCAGCGAGGCGATCAAGGACTTGGACTTCATGGGTGCTCCTTCAATGAATGATGCTTACCCAAGTTCGGACCGCCGCCGCGCATGATCATTCAATTCACCTGTGGCTAGGGAGCTTGCTACCTTGCCACAGATGGATTGGCCTTCATAACCAGGCAGCGTCCCAGAGTGGGTAGTCGCCTATGCGCTCCACCAAACCCGCTCGCAAGGGGTTACCGATGATGTAGCGTGCGATGGGAATAAGGTCTTCCTCGGCACGTGCTGCACGGTCATGGTATCCGCTCTGCCACAAAGCGCCCTGTGTACCACAGGCTCGATTGATCGCCAGCGTACTCCTCGATTTCACCCTCTGCATAACCTGGGGCAACGATGCATCCCGTAACTCAAACAGCCAATGGAAATGGTCCGGCATGATGACCCATGCGAGGGATTCAACCCTGCCGAGGTCATGGGCCTGTTTGAGTTCTGCCACCAGTAACCGACCCAGATAAAAGTCGGCAAATACTGGCCGGCGTTGGTAAACCACAGCGGTCACCAAATAGGCACGACCTGTTTCTGAATAGCGACCACGACGCAACAGATGAGAGTTGGGCTTCTGAAGCAACTCACTGCTCCTGTGAATGGATAAGAGATCAATTCAAGCTAGCAGTCACCGCCCATCTTTCTGCTCAGTTCAATTTCCTCATATTTCACACCCCCATTGTGGCGAGGGAGCTTGCTCCCGCTGGGGTGCGCAGCAGCCCCAAAAAACGTCAGCGCGATCTGTCTGAACGAACGCGGTGTTTGAGTTGGGGCCGCTTCGCGCCCCAGCGGGAGCAAGCTCCCTCGCCACAGGGGATTCAGCTGCGGCAGATGCCCCATTGCCTCCGTGAAATAAATCCTGTAATTTTTCATGAAATTTATCGAAATAAATTTCATGACACCTCAAGAAGAACTTGCCACCCTCGCCGCGCTGATCCACGACCTGCGCAAGCACAAGAAGCTCACCCTGGCCCAGCTCGCTAAAGAAATCGAGCGATCCGTGGGTTTTCTGTCCCAGGTCGAGCGCGGCCTGTCGCGCCCGACCGTGGCGGACCTCACTGCCATCAGCCACGCCCTCGATGTACCCACCACCTATTTCTACAGCCAGCCCAAACCCAAGGCCGTGGACTGGATTACCCGCCCCAACGAACGGCGCACGGTGTATTACGCCAATGGCATCACCGACATCCTTGTCTCACCGAGCATGAATGGCGCCTTTTCGATGCTCGACAGCCTGTTGGCGCCGGGTGCCAACAGCGGTGAACAAACCATGAGCGACCGTGCCGAACAGGCCGGTTTTGTGCTGGAAGGCGAGTTGACCTTGTGGGTTGAAGGTGAGGTCGATTCGGTCACCCTCGGCCCTGGCGACAGTTTCCACTTGGCCAGCTTTGCCCATTGCCGCTACGCCAACCTGACTGACCTGCCCGCCCGCGTGCTGTGGGTTTACAACTAGGAGCTGCACCCGTGAAAAGCCATCCTGCCTCCCTACTGGCCGAAGTCCGGACCTTTCGCCAGAACCACCCCGACGTGCGTTACGTCGACCTGATCGCCCTGGACATTCCCGGGCATTTTTACGGCAAGCGCTACCCCATCGAGATGCTGGAAAAAGTCGCCGCCGGCAGCCCGTTGAAACTGCCGCAAAACGCAGTGTTGCTGGGGGCCCAGGGTGGCCTGTTCAAGATCAGTGACTACTGTTTCAACGACGGCGATCCGGATGCCAACCGCCGTCTGGTGCCAGGCACGCTCAAGCCAGTGAGCTGGGAGTCGCAACCCCTGGGCCAGATGCTGATCACCTCGGACGGCACCGAAGCGCCCATCGAATTCGAACCCCGCGAAGTGCTGGCCAAGGTGCTGGAGCGCCTGCACCACAAGGGCATCCACCCGGTGGTGGCTTTCGAATTGGAGTTCTACCTGTTCGACAAAAAGCTCGACAACGGCCTGCCGCAATTCGCCCGCGACCCACTGAGCGATGACGCCGACGACCAGCCCAACCTGCATATCGAACGGCTGTCACGCTTCAGCGAAGTGCTGGATGACATGGCGCAAACTGCCAAGGACCAAGGCATCGATATCACGGTGATCACTGCCGAGATCGGCCCAGGCCAGTTCGAGATCAACTTCGGCCACCTCGATGACGGCCTGCGCGCCGCCGACTGGGCCGCCCTGTTCTGCCGCAGCACCCGTGGCGTGGCGCTCAAGCACGGTTACCGCGCCAGCTTCATGGCCAAGCCGTACCTGCAATACCCTGGTAGCGGCATGCATGTGCATGTCAGCCTGTATGACGGCGCGGGCAATAACCTGCTGGCAGCGCACCAACAGCAACCGTTGCGCCACGCCGTGGCCGGTTGCCTGGAGTTGCTGCCCCACTGCATGCCGATTTTCTCGCCCAATCACAACGCCTTCCGCCGCCTGGGCGGTACGGTCAACGCCGCCACCCGCGCCAGCTGGGGCTTTGAAGACCGTGATGCGTGCGTGCGCATTCCCGAATCCGACCCGCGCAACCTGCGTATCGAACACCGCCTGGCCAGTGCCGACGCCAACCCGTACCTGGTGCTGGCGGCGATCCTCATCGGCATGGAGCACGGCCTGGAAGCCAAGTACGAACCCATCGCCCCGCTGAACGAAGACCGCAGCAGCGGCACCGACTTCCCGCTGGACATGCTCGACGCCGTGCGTGCCATGCAGCATCAAGCGGTATTGCGCGATAAGCTGGGCGCCGAATTTGTCGACGTGTACTGCGAAAACAAACGCCAGGATCACCTGGCCTTCCAACAAGAGATCAACGCGCGGGAATACCGCTGGTTTCTCTAAACGCCACTGGAATCACCGATGACCGACCAAAGCGCCCCGGCCCTCAAGGAAATCTTCAACGTCGAACGCCTGCAACACATCGCCAATGAGATGACGGCGGTGTACCCGGCGTTCGACGCCAAGGGCTTCCTCAAGCACGCCAAGGCCGGGTTGGCCGAGTTGTCGGTGATGCAGCGCATGGCACGGGTCAGCGAGAGCCTGCATGCGGTGATCCCGCTGGATTATCCGCAAACGCTCAAGTTGCTCCACGCCCTGGCGCCGCGCCTGAACAGCGCGTTTGTCAGCCTGTTCCTGCCGCACTTCGTGGCGAGTTACGGGCTGGATGACTTCAAGCGCTCCATGGCCGCGCTCAAGTACTTCACCACCTTTGGCTCCGCCGAATTCGCCATCCGCCACTTTTTGCAGCACGACTTCCAGCGCACGTTGGAGGTCATGCAGGAATGGTCGCTGGATGACAACGAACACGTGCGCCGGCTGGCCAGCGAAGGTTCGCGTCCGCGCCTGCCTTGGTCATTCCGACTGGCACAGGTGCAGGCCAATCCCGAGCTGTGCGCGTCGATCCTCGACAACCTCAAGGCCGACAGCAGCCTTTATGTGCGCAAGTCGGTGGCCAACCACCTCAATGACATCACCAAGGACCACCCGGACTGGGTGCTCAACCTGATCGAGGGCTGGAACCTGGATAACCCGCACACTGCGTGGATCGCCCGCCATGCCTTGCGCAGCCTGATCAAGCAAGGCAACACCCGTGCGCTGACGATCATGGGCGCCGGCGCTAAGGCCGAGGTGAAGATCCACCACCTGAAGGTCACACCGGCGGTGATCAACCTGGGCGAACGCATCAACCTGTCCTTCAGCCTGGAGTCCACCTCCACTACCCCACAGAAACTGGTGGTGGACTACGCCATCGACTACGTGAAAAGCGCCGGCCACAGTGCCGCGAAAGTGTTCAAGCTCAAGGCGTTTACCCTCGGCGCGGGTGAGCATCACAGCATTCGGCGTGAGCAGCATATCCGCGAGTTGACCACGCGTAAGCACTATCCCGGACGGCATGTGGTGCACGTGTTGGTGAATGGGGATCGGCTAGGCAGCGCGGAGTTCGAATTGCGCGCCTGACTCGATTGAGTAAACTCCCACAGTTTTGATCCGGTTACGGTCAGTCAGATCTCGCCGAGCAACAACCTCTGCTCGCGCGCGCACAACTCCACCACGTAATCCCACAACACCCGCAGCCGCACCGACTTGTGCAACTCCCGGCGCGAGCTGATCCAGTAGCTGCGCTGGATCCCCTCACCTGGCAGCAACGGCACCAAGTCCGGATCGCCCGACGCCATAAAGCACGGCAACACCGCAATCCCCAACCCGGAGCGCGCCGCCTGGTGCTGGGCGATCACGCTGGTGCTGTGGAACACCACCTTGGGGTTGCGGCAAAAGCTGCTGAGGAACTTGAGTTCCTGGCTGAACAGCAAGTCGTCCACGTAATCGATCCATGCATGCGCGGCGAGGTCTTCGCGTTTTTCGATCGGCGGGTTGCGCTCCAGGTAGGCACGGCTGGCGTAGAGGGCCAGGCGGTAGTCGGTGAGTTTGCGCGTGACCAGTTGATCGACGCTGGGGCGTTCGAGGTGGATGCTGATCTCCGCTTCGCGGTTGAGAATGCTGACAAAGCGCGGCACCGCCACCAATTCCACTTCCAGTCCGGGGTAGCGATCAAATAGCCCGCCCATGCGACTGGCCAGGAACATCACGCCCAATCCCTCGGCCACGCCGAGGCGGATCTTGCCCAGGGGCGCGGCGGAGTGGGTCAGTTCGTCTTCAGCCAGCAGCGCGACGTTTTCCATGGCTTCGGCGTGCTTGAGCAAGGCCTCGCCGGCCGGCGTCAACTCGTAGCCCTGGGCATGCTGCACGAACAGCGCGGTGCCGAGGCTTTTCTCGATCGCCTCGATGTGCCGCGCGACGGTGGCGTGGGTGGTTTTCAGGCGTTGCGCGGCGGTGAGCAGGCGGCCGCTGCGCTGCAGCTCCAGAAAGTACCGCAGGTCGTTCCAGTCGAACATGATGCCTCCCTCCGATGGACATAAATACTGACTAAAGCCGTGCCCGGTACCTGTGGAGAGCGAGCTTGCTCGCGCTGGGCTGCGCAGCAGCCCCAAAACCGGAAGCCTCGTTGCATCTGAAAAACCGTGTTTGTAGGCAAGGGGGCCGCTTCGCGCCCCAGCGCGAGCAAGCTCGCTCACCACATAGAGCAAAGTCAAAGGGTCTCGCTGTTTAAAAACGCACAGCAGCTGGGTAAAAACTAACATTTTTAAGACGAAAACTAACAACTAGGATGGAGCCAATAAGAAAAACAAGCGAGGCCTCAGATGCCCATTGCAACTGCTGAATACGATTACATCGTCGTAGGTGCCGGCCCCGCGGGCTGCCTGCTGGCCAATCGACTGTCCGCCAACCCCGCTCACCGCGTGCTGCTGCTTGAAGCCGGCGGCCGCGATAACTACCCCTGGATCCACATTCCCGTCGGCTACCTGTTCTGCATCGGCAACCCACGCACCGACTGGTGTTTCAAGACCGAAGCCCAGGAAGGCCTGCAAGGCCGTGCGTTGAGTTACCCTCGGGGCAAGGTGCTGGGCGGCTGCTCGTCCATCAACGGCATGATCTACATGCGCGGCCAGACCCAGGATTACGACGGCTGGGCGGCAGAAGGCAACGCAGGCTGGGCCTGGAAAGACGTGCTGCCCCTGTTCAAGCAAAGCGAAAACCATTTTGCCGGCGGCTCGGAGTTCCACAGCGACGGTGGCGAATGGCGCGTCGAACAGCAGCGCCTGCACTGGCCGATCCTTGATGCATTCCGTGATGCGGCGGCGCAGAGCGGCATTGCCACCCTCAACGACTTCAACACGGGCGACAACGAAGGCTGCGGCTACTTCCAGGTCAACCAGAAGGCCGGCGTGCGCTGGAATGCAGCCAAGGCGTTTCTCAAGCCGGTCCGCCAGCGCCCCAACCTCACGGTGATGACCGAGGTGGAAGTCGACCGTGTACTGCTGGAGAACGGCCGCGCCTCCCACGTAATCGGCCGCCAGCAGGGCCAGCAGCTGAGTTGGAAGGCACGCAAGGAAATCGTGCTGTGCGCTGGCTCCGTAGGTTCACCGGGTATTTTGCAGCGTTCGGGAATCGGTCCGTCCAGTGTGCTCAAACCCTTGGGCATCGACGTACTGCATGAACTGCCGGGCGTTGGTGGCAACTTGCAGGACCACCTGCAACTGCGGCTGATCTACAAACTGGAAAACGCGCGCACCCTCAACCAGATCGCCGGCACGCTATGGGGCAAGATGGGCATGGGCCTGCGTTACCTGTATGACCGCAGCGGCCCATTGTCGATGGCGCCCAGCCAGCTCGGCGCATTTGCCCGCTCGGGTCCGGAACAGACCTCGGCCAACCTCGAATACCACGTTCAGCCGCTGTCACTGGAGCGCTTTGGCGAACCGCTGCACGCATTCCCGGCGTTTACCGCATCGGTCTGCGACTTGCGTCCGCAAAGTCGCGGGCGCATCGACATTCGCTCGGCCAACCCTGCGGATGCACCGCTGATCCGTCCCAATTACCTGAGCCACCCAGAAGATTTGCGCGTAGCCGCCGACGCGATCCGCCTGACACGCCGCATTGTTGCCGCACCCGCCCTGAGCCAATTCAAACCGGTGGAATATCTGCCGGGGGATTCCTTGCAAACCGAAGACGAGTTGCACGAAGCCGCCGCGCGCATCGGTACGACCATCTTCCATCCGGTCGGCACCTGCCGCATGGGCAGCGATAAAGACGCGGTGGTCGATGCGCAACTGCGGGTGCATGGCGTGCCGGGCTTGCGCATTGCCGATGCGTCGATCATGCCGCGTATCACGTCCGGCAATACCTGTTCACCGACGCTGATGATCGCGGAAAAGGCCGCGCAGCTGATCCTTTCGCCGAATACAAGGAGTCTCGCCCCGGAGAAAGAACTGGTTCATGCAATCTGAATAGCGGCGCCAGACCTGGCGCCGACAGTGGAACAACAATAAATAATCACTGTGAGGGCTACCCGATGTCAGAACATGCTCAACCCCTGGGCTCGGCGGTCAACAGCGCCGTTACCCGCAACGACTCAAAGAAGGTCATCTTCGCCTCGTCCCTGGGGACGGTGTTCGAGTGGTATGACTTTTTCCTCTATGGCGCCCTCGCGGCGGTGATTAGCAAGCAGTTCTTTGCCGGGGTCAACGACACCACGGCGTTCATCTTTGCCTTGATGGCCTTTGCCGCCGGCTTTGTGGTGCGGCCGTTCGGCGCGCTGGTGTTTGGCCGCCTGGGCGACATGATCGGGCGCAAATACACCTTCCTCGTCACCATCATCTTGATGGGCGTGGCGACCTTCTGTGTCGGGCTGTTGCCGACTTACGCGAGCATCGGCATTGCGGCGCCGATCATCCTGATCGTGCTGCGCATGCTGCAAGGTCTCGCGCTGGGCGGTGAATACGGCGGCGCGGCGACCTACGTGGCGGAACATGCGCCTGCCGGCAAACGTGGCTTCCACACCAGTTGGATTCAATCCACTGCGACCCTCGGCCTGCTGCTGTCACTGCTGGTGGTGTTGGCCTGCCGTTACTTCACCGGTGACCAGTTCGAAGTGTGGGGCTGGCGTATTCCGTTCCTGTTCTCCATTGTGCTGCTGGGTATTTCCACGTGGATTCGCATGAGCCTGCATGAGTCGCCAGCGTTCCTGAAAATGAAAGAGGAAGGCAAGGCCAGCAAGTCGCCGATCCGCGATTCATTCGGCAAATGGGAAAACCTCAAGATCGTGCTGATCGCCCTGTTCAGCATCAACGGCGGCCAGGCGGTGACCTTCTACGCGGCGCAGTTCTATGTGCTGTTCTTCCTCACCCAGTTCCTGAAGATGGACCCGGCCCTGGCCAACATGCTGCTGATCATCAGCGTGGTGATCGGCGCGCCGTTCTTCATCTTCTTCGGCTGGCTGTCCGACAAAGTGGGCCGCAAGCCGGTGCTGATGCTCGGCCTGCTGCTGGCCACCGCGCTGTACTTCCCGATCTTCAAGAGCCTGGCGCACTACACCAACCCGGCGATGGACCAGGCCAGCAACCAGGCCCCGATCACCGTGCTGGCCGACCCGGCCACCTGCACCTTCCAGTTCGACCCGGTGGGCAAGGCCAAATTCGACAGCCCGTGCGACAAGGTCAAGACCTTCCTGGTCAAGCAGGGCCTGCCCTACAGCAGCGCCGCCGCACCAGCGGGCAGCCCGGTGCAGGTAAGCGTGGGCGACGTGCGGATCGACGGGTTTGACGAAAAAGCCCTGCGCGGCGCCGTGACCCTGGCCGGCTATCCGTCTTCGGCGGACGTGGCCCAGGTCAACAAGACCATGGTGGTGGTGCTGATCGTGGCGCTGATCCTGATCGCCGCCATGTGCTACGGCCCACTGGCCGCGTTGATGGTGGAATTGTTCCCGACCCGCATCCGGTACACCTCGATGTCCCTGCCCTACCACATCGGCAACGGCTGGTTTGGCGGGTTCCTGCCGACCGTGTCGTTCGCCCTGGTGGTGTACACCGGCGATATCTTCTACGGCCTGTGGTACCCGGTGGTGGTGACCGGGGTGAGCCTGATCGTGGGGCTGTTCTGCCTCAAAGAAACGCGGCATGTGGATATTGATAACAACTGACTGAAGGCGCCCCCTTCCCTTACGGGACGGGGGGTGCACAAAAATTGCTGTATATCCATCCAGATAATGGTTGATCAAATCCCTTCTTTTGCCCATCCTGCTCTCCATTCGACGGTGTAACGAACGGGCTGAGCATGCGGCTGTACCTCTGTGAAAAACCTTCCCAGGCCAAGGATATTGCGGCCGTACTCGGTGCCAGTCGCCGGGGCGATGGCTGCTGGCTGGGCAATGGCGTCACGGTCACCTGGTGCATCGGCCACCTGCTGGAAACCGCCCCGCCCGACGCCTACGACGAGAAGTACAAGCGCTGGGTGTTGGCCGACCTGCCCATCGTCCCGGAAAAATGGAAGATGCGCGTCAAGCCCAAGACCGCCAGCCAGTTCAAGGCGGTCAAGCGTTTGCTGGGGGAAGCCCAGGAACTGGTGATCGCCACCGACGCCGACCGCGAAGGCGAGATGATCGCGCGTGAGCTGGTGGAGCATTGCCGCTATCGTGGGCCGATCCAACGGCTGTGGCTGTCGGCGCTGGACGACGCCTCCATCCGCAAGGCCCTGGCCGCCCTCAAGCCAGGCGCCGAGACCTTCAGCCTGTATCACTCGGCCTTGGGCCGTTCCCGCGCCGACTGGCTGATCGGCATGAACATGAGTCGCCTGTTTACCTTGCTGGGGCGCCAATCCGGTTATCAGGGCGTATTGCCTGTGGGTCGGGTGCAAACGCCGACCTTGCGCCTGGTGGTGGACCGCGACCGCAGCATTGCCGATTTTGTACCGGTGGCGTACTGGGCCATCGATGTCGACCTGCGCCACAACGCCATGACCTTCACCGCCCAGTGGCGCGCGGCCGAGGATGCCTGTGATGACCAGGGCCGCTGCCTCAACCCGCAACTGGCGCGAGACGCCGCCGACGCCATGCACAACGCCGCCACCGCGCGGCTGGTCAAGCTGCGTACCGAACGCATGCGCGAAGTGGCGCCCCTGCCGTTCGACCTCGGCACCCTGCAGGAAATCTGCTCCAAGAAGCTCGGCCTCGGCGCCCAGGAAACCCTGGATATCGCCCAGTCGCTGTATGAAACCCACAAAGTCATCACCTACCCGCGCAGCGATTGCGGCTACCTGCCGATGAGCCAACACAGCGACGCGCCGAAGATTCTCGCTGCGTTGGGGCGTGCTGATACGGCGGTGAATGAACTGATGCCTTATATCGACCCGCAGCGTCGCTCGCGGGCGTGGAATGACGCCAAGGTCAGCGCCCACCACGGCATCATCCCGACCGGCGCCGGCAAAGATGTAGGGCAACTCACCGGCAAGCACCGTGCGGTGTACACCCTGATTCGTGCACGCTACCTGGCGCAGTTCCTGCCCAACCACGAATACGATCGCACCCAGGCGGACTTCGAGTGCGCAGGCCAAGCGTTGCGCGCAGTGGGCAAAGTGGTCATCGAACCGGGCTGGAAACGTGCCCTGCCCGAAGCCCTCGCGCCAGCAAAAGGCCGCGAAGCGCCGGCTCCGCAAGCGTTGCCGGCATTGGTGCAGGGCCAGGATTATGCCGTGGCCAAGGTCAACCTCAAGGACCTGTGGACCCAACCGCCCAAGCCCTTTACCGAAGGCGACCTGATCAAGGCAATGAAAAACGTCGCCAAGCTGGTGGAAGACCCGCTGCTCAAGCAAAAGCTCAAGGACACCACTGGCATCGGCACCGAAGCCACCCGTGCCGGCATCATCCAGGGCCTGCTGGACCGTGGCTACCTAGTGAAGAACGGCAAGGCGCTGTCGGCCACCCCGGCAGCGTTCAGCCTGATCGACGCCGTGCCCCGCGCCATCGCGGACCCTGGCACCACGGCGATCTGGGAGCAGGCGCTGGACATGGTGCAAAGCGGCGAAATGAGCCTGGAAGAATTCGTCGCCAAACAAGCGGCCTGGATGAGCAAGCAGGTGGCGCGTTGCAATGGCCTGCGCATGACCATCAGCGGCCCCGCCAGCCCGGCAGGACGCGGCGCCGCGCCATGGAAAAAGAAGCGCAAGAGCGCGCCACGCAAGACCACAGCCGCCCCCAAGCGGGCGAAAAAGCCGACAAATGCCGGGTAAAGCCCAAAAAAATCCGTCGAATGACGTTTTTCGACGGGTTTAGCGCCGCTTTGGACCTTGCCGTGGCGCGGGCCGTCTAGGATTCTGTAAGGGGAGCCTGACTAACTAACAAAAACCGGAGTGGCCACCATGAAAACCGTTGCACAAGTGCTCAAAGCCAAGGACCAGAAAAACCAGGAAGTCCATGTCATCAAACACGACCACACCGTGTTTGAAGCACTGGTCCGGATGTCGGAGAAAAACGTCGGGGCCTTGCCGGTCGTCCAGGATGGCGTGGTGGTAGGTATCATCAGCGAACGTGACTACGCCCGCAAAATCATGCTCAAGGGGCTTTCGTCGGTCACCACAAAGGTGCATGAGGTGATGAGTTCTCCGGTGATCACCGTCGACACCCATAAAAAGGTCGATGAGTGCATGAACATCATGACCGACAGTCACCTGCGCCACCTGCCGGTGGTGGAAGACGGCAAACTGCTGGGCCTGCTCTCCATCGGTGACTTGGTGAAAGAAGCCATTGCCGACCAGGCTGACCTGATCAAACAGCTGGAGCAGTACATCCGCGGCGAATAGGGGAACCCATGCTCGACACGCTGGAACATCAAGAGGACCACCTCGACACCCTGCACCGGGCCATGGCCGACCGGCGTTTTCTGGTGTTGACCGGTGCCGGGATCAGCACCTCGTCGGGCATTCCCGATTACCGCGACAGCGAAGGCGTGCGGCGGGGCAAAGCGCCAATGATGTACCAGGAATTCCTCGCCACCCCGCAGGCGCGGCGCCGTTACTGGGCGCGAGCGATGCTAGGGTGGCCGAGGGTCCGCATTGCGCAACCTAACAAGGCGCACCAGGCGCTGGCGACACTGCAACAACGCGAGCGCATCAGCGGGTTGATCACCCAGAACGTCGATACCCTACACGATCAAGCCGGCAGCCACGACGTCATTGAACTGCACGGCAGCCTACATCGAGTGCTGTGCCTGGATTGCCAGTTGCGCAGTCAACGTGACGCGATCCAGCGGCAGATGGAAATCGACAACCCCTATCTGTCGCAAGTCCACGCGGTGCAGGCGCCCGATGGCGACACCCTGCTTGATCCCGTCTTTGAACAACACTTCCAGGTCCCGCGCTGCCCCCACTGCAATGGCGAGCGCTTGAAACCGGATGTCGTGTTTTTTGGCGAGAACGTAGCGCCGGCAACAGCGGCCAGGGCAATGGCTGCGGTAGAGCATGCCGAGGGGTTGCTAGTGGTGGGGTCGTCGCTGATGGCCTATTCGGCGTTTCGCCTGTGCAAGGCCATGGTCGAACAGGGCAAACCCGTCATTGCAATCAACTTGGGCAAGACCCGAGGGGATGAGCTGTTACAGGTGAAGATCGAAGCCGAGTGTGAGCGATTGTTGCCCTTGCTGACAGAGCGATTGGCCTGATATCTGCCTGACCTGCACCTCCAGAAAATGACGCCCAAGTCACGTTTTCCCGCATTCTCCCGTCCTCACGGCGATTTATGTAGTGATCAAAAATAATCACTACATAACCGTTGACGTAACCTTTTTGTCCTTGCATTATCGAGACGTCTCCCGGATCGGGAGCGTTGGCAACAAGCGTTTTGAACAAGCTCGTCTGACCGCCGAGCTGTTTTTTCCGGATGTGCACTGCCCACAAGGCGGATTGATGAAGCTGACCGGCCCGAAGGGCTCGGTACAAGGCGCTCAAACGCGGCTTGTCTTCGTTATGAAAGCATTGCGTAGCAGTTCATCAGCAAGACTACATGCATCAGGTTCAAGACCCTGCCCGTATTCGGCAGACAGTCGCTGACGCCCGGTTTTCGCAACCGGAGACAACTAAAGATGTTTTAACGAACCAACTGATAGATCGCCAACTGGTCAAGGGGCTTACACATGAATCTGAACAACCAACCAACTATCGATGAATTGGCTGAGATGTTCGCAGCGCAGAAAGACACACTCGACGACCATATCCTGTGGATTGGCAAATCGGGCGAAGTGCAACTTGACTGCCTGGAGCCCAATACCGAAGAGGCTGAGTTCGACCGCAATCACCGTGAGCTGGCGGCACGCCTGAGGGTTTACCGTCGGGGCCAGGGTTATGTCGGCAAGAAAGCCGCCGCCGATCGCAACTTTATCGAGCAGGTTTTCCACACACTTAATACCGAATGGCAGAACCTCAAAGGCCAATCGCACGTTAAAGTGATTGATAGATACTGCTGATAACAACGCATTAAACATTTAAGCCCGCTTGTTCATTCAAGCGGGCTTTTTAGTGCCTGAGTTTTACAACAATGCCGGAAACCGCCCCTTTGTCGCTTCATCGCGGAAAATATCAAACAACACCTGCGCCGCTGCCGAGAGTTCATGCCCTGGCTTGGTCAGCACACCAATCGGCCGTTCGATCACCGGATCGTTCAAGGTGATGCAGTGCGCGCCCGCCTCTTCCATCTGCCTTGCGCACAACGCAGGTACCGCGCTGACGCCCAAGCCACTCGCCACCATCTTGCCCACCGTCGCCAACTGATGGCTTTCCAGGGCTACCGGCAGCTTCATCTGCAGCGCGCCCAAGTGCTCTTCCAACATCACGCGTACCGTAGACGGCCTTTGCAAGGTGATGAACGGTTGCTCCAGCAAGCTTTTCCAATCGATCTCGGCACAGTGTGCCAACGGCGAATCACCCGGCACCACGGCGATGAAGCGGTCGAGGTACAACGGCGTAAACGCCAGTGATGAACCTTCCGCAGGCTCAAACGCCACGCCCAACTCCACCTGCCGGTCGCGCACCATCTCCAGCACCTGTTCATTGATCAAGTCATGCACAGTCACATTCACCTGCGGGTAACGCGCGCGGAATATCTTCAGGATCGGTGGCAGCAGGTTGCCCGCAAAAGACGGCATCGCCGCCACAGTGACTCGCCCGCGCTGCAAGGTGAAACGCTGGCGCAGTTCGTCTTCGGCATTGTCCCAGTCGGCAATCAGCCGGCGCGCCAGGGGCAGCAAGGACTCGCCTTCGGGCGTCAGGGCAACGTTGCGGGTATTGCGGCTGAACAGGCGCCCGCCCAGGCCTTCTTCCAGCCCCTTGATGGTCAGGCTCAGCGCCGATTGAGAGAGGTGCAGGCGCTCGCAGGCGGCGGCAAAACTCAGGGTCTGGGCCACGGCGAGAAACGCGCGCATCTGTTTAACGGTCATGACGCTACTCCAAACGGTCGAGCGACTATGCTGTTTTTTAAATCAATCAACCTTAAAAAACAACTTAACAAATCAATCAGCCGGAGCAACACTCGGTTCATTGGCTGGCCCACAAACAATAAAAGAGGTGCATATGGCAGGTTTCGATAAACGCGTGGCGTCCTACGAGGAAGCACTGGCAGGCCTGGAAGACGGCATGACCGTACTCTCCGGTGGTTTTGGCCTGTGCGGTATTCCGGAAAACCTCATCGCCGAGATCAAGCGCAAAGGCACCCGCGACCTCACCGTGGTTTCCAACAACTGTGGCGTCGACGGTTTCGGCCTGGGCGTGTTGCTGGAAGAAAAACAGATCAGCAAGGTGATCGCTTCCTACGTCGGTGAAAACGCCCTGTTCGAGAAGCAATTGCTCAGCGGCGAAATCGAAGTGGTGCTGACGCCCCAAGGCACCCTGGCCGAGAAAATGCGCGCTGGCGGCGCCGGCATTCCGGCCTTCTTCACCGCGACCGGCGTCGGCACCCCGGTGGCCGAAGGCAAGGAAACCCGCGAGTTCAACGGTCGTCCGTACCTGATGGAAGAATCCATCACCGGCGACTTCGCCATCGTCAAAGGCTGGAAAGCCGACCATTTCGGCAACGTCATCTATCGCCACACCGCCCAGAACTTCAACCCGTTGGCCGCCACCGCCGGCAAGATCACCGTGGTCGAAGTCGAAGAAATCGTCGAACCGGGCGAGCTGGACCCGGCGCAGATCCACACCCCTGGCATCTACGTCGACCGGATCATCTGCGGCACGTTCGAGAAGCGCATCGAACAGCGCACCGTACGCAAATAATCCGCCCCCAGCCCGAACAATAAGGACACCTAAAATGGCTCTTACCCGCGAACAAATGGCTCAACGCGTCGCCCGCGAAATGCAGGACGGCTTCTATGTCAACCTCGGCATCGGCATTCCGACCCTGGTGGCCAACTACATCCCCGAAGGCATGGAAGTGATGCTGCAATCGGAAAACGGCCTGCTGGGCATGGGACCGTTTCCCACCGAAGACACCATTGATGCCGACATGATCAACGCCGGCAAACAGACCGTTACCGCACGTATCGGCGCGTCGATCTTTTCCTCCGCCGAATCCTTCGCGATGATCCGTGGCGGCCACGTTGACCTCACTGTGCTTGGCGCGTTTGAGGTGGACGTACAAGGCAATATCGCCTCGTGGATGATCCCCGGCAAGCTGGTCAAAGGCATGGGCGGCGCTATGGACCTGGTAGCCGGTGCGGAAAACATCATCGTGATCATGACCCACGCTTCCAAGGACGGTGAGTCCAAGTTGCTCAGCCAGTGCAGCCTGCCGCTGACCGGTGCCAACTGCATCAAGCGTGTATTGACCGACCTGGCCTACCTGGAAATCGAAAATGGCGCTTTTGTCCTCAAGGAACGCGCACCTGGCGTCAGCGTTGAAGAGATTGTGAGCAAGACCGCCGGTAAACTGATCGTCCCGGACCACGTTCCAGAAATGCACTTCCAGTGAGGACAGATCTCATGCAAGACGTCGTGATTGTTGCTGCCACCCGCACCGCCGTGGGCAGCTTCCAGGGTTCGCTGGCGAACATTCCAGCCCCGGAACTGGGCGCTGCCGTGATCCGCCGCCTTTTGGAACAGACCGGCCTGGACCCGGCCCAAGTGGATGAAGTGATCCTCGGCCAGGTGCTCACCGCAGGCTCAGGCCAGAACCCGGCGCGTCAGGCTTCGATCCTTGCCGGCCTGCCCCACGCCGTGCCGAGCCTGACCCTCAACAAAGTCTGCGGCTCCGGCCTCAAGGCCCTGCACCTTGGCGCCCAGGCCATCCGTTGCGGCGACGCCGAGGTGATCATCGCCGGCGGCATGGAGAACATGAGCCTGGCTCCGTACGTACTCCCCGCTGCGCGCACCGGTTTGCGCATGGGCCACGCCAAGATGATCGACAGCATGATCACCGACGGTTTGTGGGATGCGTTCAACGACTACCACATGGGCATCACCGCCGAGAACCTGGTGGACAAGTACGGCATCAGCCGTGAAGCCCAGGACGCGTTCGCTGCGGCGTCTCAGCAAAAAGCCGCTGCTGCTATTGAAGCAGGCCGCTTTGTCGACGAGATCACCCCGATCCTGATTCCCCAACGCAAAGGCGACCCGGTGGCCTTCGCCGTGGATGAACAGCCTCGCGCCGGCACCACTGCCGAGTCCCTGGCCAAACTGAAACCGGCGTTCAAGAAAGACGGCAGCGTCACCGCCGGCAACGCCTCCAGCCTCAACGACGGCGCCGCTGCGGTACTGCTGATGAGCGCCGACAAAGCCAAGGCCCTCGGCCTGCCGGTGCTGGCGCGTATCGCCAGTTACGCCAACGCGGGCGTCGACCCAGCCATCATGGGCATTGGCCCGGTCTCAGCCACCCGTCGCTGCCTGGACAAAGCCGGCTGGAGCCTGGGCGACCTGGACCTGATCGAAGCCAACGAAGCCTTCGCCGCGCAATCTCTGGCGGTGGGCAAAGAACTGGAGTGGGATGCAGAGAAGGTCAACGTCAACGGTGGCGCCATCGCCATCGGCCACCCGATCGGCGCCTCAGGCTGCCGCGTGCTGGTGACCCTGCTGCATGAAATGATCAAGCGTGATGCCAAGAAAGGCCTGGCAACGCTGTGCATCGGTGGCGGCCAGGGCGTCGCGCTGGCACTCGAACGCAACTGATTCAACGCGCAACATGGAAAAGGCTTGGTTCCACGAAAACCAGGCCTTTTCTTTACCCTCAATCCCGCCCCTGCGGCACCGCAAACACCGCACTCGCCCGCGCCACGACCTTCTCCCCCACCTGCAAGCTCACCGTGGCAAACGCCATCTGCCGCCCACGCTTGTGATGCTCCAAGCGCACCACAATCCACTCCCCCACCTGCACCGCCCCTAGATAATCCAAGGTCATGCTCGCCGTAATCAACGGCAGCGGCGGCTCACTGGAAAACGCCATCGCGTACCCCATGCCGATATCCGCCAGGGTCGCCAACACCCCGCCATGCACGGTGCCGCGTCCATTGGCGTGGCGATTGTCGGCGCGCAGGCCGATCTCCAGTTGCAGGCCCTCCCCTCGGCAATAGGCCGGGCCGAGCAGATCCAGCAGCGGGCTGCTGCGGGGCAGCGAAACAAAACCTTCAGGCACGGCGTGAGCAATCATGGCGGATTCTTCCCTGGAGTGAAGATTGAGATGTACGCCTCGCCGCAAGCGGCAGCCATGACCATCCACCGCGCAAATCCCGCGCGATGCTTTGCGTTAATCCACTAGACCCGCTTTAACCTGGTGGACGGGACTGCCGATGGCCTGTGGCGCGCAGCCTATGTGCTGCCGTTTCTAGTGCTGTGGTTGTGGCGAGTCTGCTCACCACAACAATCCCGCTCACCACAAAGCTGATCAGCGCTTCATGCACCGCTGATAACGTTCATCCACCCGCTTGGCGAACCAGGCGGTGGTGAGGTTGCGGGTGATCTTGGGGCTCTTGAGCACGATGCCCGGCAGGATCGCCCGTGGCATCGGCTTGCCCGCCGCCTTGTCGGCCAGGGCAAACACGCGTTTGTAGAGCGTGGTGTCCTCGAAATCCCGTTGCTCGCCCTGCTCCAGTTGGCTGCGGATGCTGGGGTTGCGCATGTCCAGCTTCGCGCCCAATGAACGCACCGCCAGCTCGGTAGTGCCCGGCAGCAGTGAACCGTAACGAATCAAATCCCCATCCAGCGCCAGTTCGGTGCCCGAGGCACGGCTGACGGCAGCCTGGAACGCGGCATTGCGGCTGGCGTACCAGCCGGCATTGAAGTCGGCAAAGCGGTACAACGGCTGGTCATAATTCACCGGGTAACCGAGCAAATGCGCGATGCCGAAATACATGCCGCCCCGGCGGGTGAAGACTTCGCGACGAATGGTGCCGTCCACTGTGTAGGGATAACCGCGCGCCTGCTTCTGCGCAAAGTCGATACTGACCTGCATCGGCCCTGCGGTATGCACCGGGTTGAAACCACCAAATAGCGTGTTGCCCAGGGGCACCATGCTGATGAAGTCATCGAAGATCCCGCTCAGGTCCTTTTCCGTGCGCGCGGCACTCAGGCGGTCGGCGTAGGTCTTGCCCGTGGGCGAGCTCAATTGCAGCGCGCTGCGCACGACGAACGCCGGCACGTGGACTTTTCCGGCACGCCGCAGGATTTCATCCTGGGCGATCTTGCCCATATTCGGCACGGGTGGGTCCACTTGGTAAGTGGACTCCTGCTCGGTGACCGCCAGCACCGCGCAGATGTTTTCCGTGCTGGGGTAGATTTTCTGGGTGTCGAAGGCGGCGTAGATGTCCTGGGCCCACCCCTTGCGGTCGGGCAGTTGGGCGGGGAGCAGCCGCACGATCTGCGCTTTCACCTCGGCTTCGCTGCGCTCCGGCTGTTGCGGGTTGCGTGTGGTGGAGCAACCGGCCAGCACCAGCAAAGTGGCAAGGCAGAGGATCAGGCGACTTGAATACATGGGACTTCCTTGAGCGACGATCAACTATCGACGCCCAAGGATAGCGGCAGTTCCGCAGCAGAGTGTGTCAGATCCCGGCCAACGCCAGGTCCATCGCAAAGTAGGTGAAGATCAAGTCCGCACCCGCGCGCTTGATCGATCCCAACGTCTCGCGCACTACCCGATCCTCATCAATCGCACCCGCCTGGGCGCCGAACTTGATCATCGCGTACTCACCGCTCACCTGATACGCCGCCACCGGCAGGCGTGAGGCTTCGCGGATGTCGCGGATGATGTCGAGGTAGGCACCGGCGGGCTTGACCATCAGCGCGTCCGCGCCTTCCTGCTCGTCCAGCAACGATTCGCGCACGGCTTCGCGGCGGTTCATCGGGTTCATCTGGTAGCTTTTGCGGTCGCCCTTGAGCGCGCTCCCGCCGGCTTCGCGGAACGGGCCGTAGAGGGCCGAGGCGAATTTGGTGGAGTACGCCATGATCGGGATATGGGTGAAGCCTGCGTCATCCAGGGCGCGGCGGATCGCCTGGACCTGGCCGTCCATTGCCGCCGAAGGCGCAATCACGTCAGCACCGGCACGGGCGGCGGCCACGGCTTGCTTGCCAAGGTTGACCAGGGTCGCGTCGTTGTCGACATGGGCACCGTGCATCACGCCGCAATGACCATGATTGGTGTACTCGCAGAAGCAGGTGTCGGACATCACGATCATCTCCGGCACGGCGTCCTTGATGATCGAGGACATGCGCGAGACCAGGCCGCGTTCCTTCCAGGTGTCGCTGCCGCTGGCGTCCAGATGATGGGACACGCCAAAGGTCATCACCGATTTGATGCCGGCGCGGGCATAGCGCTCGATCTCGCCGGCCAGTTTCTTCTCAGGGATGCGCAGCACGCCAGGCATGCTGGTGATGGGCACGAAGTCGTCGATTTCTTCTTCGACGAAGATCGGCAGCACCAGGTCGTTCAGGGTGAATTCGCTTTCCTGGAACAAACCACGCAGCTCCGGGGAGCGGCGCAGGCGGCGTGGGCGGGCTTGGGGGAACTGGCTGGTCATGGCTTTCCTATCACAAGGCAGAAATCTTTGGGGCGAAAGCTTATGCCCCTTGGCCCCGGCAGCACAAACGCCGAGGGGCCAACAGTGTATTGCGCCGCCCGTAACAATTCATTGATCTAGAGCTGCAATCGCCCTTCGATACACACCGCCACAGCGCCGCCCACCCAGATTTCATCGCCCTGGCGCTCGACGCGTATCCGCCCCGCCCGCCCGATGGCCGTGCCCTGGCTGACCACATAGCGCTCAGGCGCCAGGCCTTCGGCCAGCAGCCATTGGGCGACACCCGCGTTCAGGCTGCCGGTGGCCGGGTCTTCTTGGGCGCCGTCACCCGCGATGAAGGCACGGACTTCAAACTGTGCGTCCACATCGTCCCGCGTGGGATCGCAGGGAGCGATGACACCCACCGCCAAACCCAGCAGTTGCGAATAGTCCGGTTGAAGCTCCAGCACTTGATCTCGGTCCGACAGCATCACCGCAAGCCAGCCCGCGCCGTTGTCGACCCACTGGCTGCGCACAATGGCTTCCGGCGCCAAGCCCAGCGCCAGGCGCACGCGCTCGATCAACGAGGCCTCCACCGGCCCTGAACGCAATAACGGCGGCGCGATAAATGCCAGCTCATCGCCCTGGCGACGGATCCGTACCAGGCCGATTTCGCACTCCTGGATGATCTCTTCGCCTTTCGGGATCCCGCCGGCCTGCAGCCACGCGTGGCAACTGCCCAGCGTCGGGTGTCCGGCGAACGGCAGCTCCTTCAAGGTGGTGAAGATTCGCACGCGGTAGTCCGCTTTCGGATCACGCGGCGTCAGCAAGAACGTGGTTTCGCTGAGGTTGGTCCAGTTGGCGAAGTCCGCCATTTGCTGGTCCGTCAGGCTGTCGGCACCGAACACCACCGCCAGCGGGTTGCCCTTGAGCGCCACGCGGCTGAAAACGTCCAGCTGTTTGAAATCAAAAGTCGGCATGCTTCAACTCGGAATACTGAGGCCACGGATCACTGCCGGCCGTGCGACGAAACCGTCCAGCGCGCGCAGCACATTGGGGAAGTCCGCTATGCCCACCAAGTCGCCGGATTCGTAGAAACCGATCAGGTTGCGGATCCACGGAAAGGTCGCGATGTCGGCAATGCTGTACTCGTCGCCCATGATCCAGGTGCGACCCAGCAGGCGTTTCTCCAGTACGTCGAGCAAGCGCCGGGATTCGGCGGCGTAACGGTCACGGGGACGTTTGTCTTCGTAGGCCTTGCCGGCAAATTTGTTGAAGAACCCCAACTGACCAAACATCGGGCCGATACCGCCCATCTGGAACATCAGCCACTGGAGGGTTTCATAACGGGTGGCCGGGTCTTCGGAGAGCAACTGGCTGGTTTTTTCCGCCAGGTAGATCAGGATCGCACCGGACTCGAACAGGGCCAACGGTTGGCCGCTGGGGCCATTGGGGTCGATGATCGCGGGGATCTTGTTGTTGGGGTTCAGGGACAGGAACTCAGGCGATAGCTGGTCCTGGGTCTCAAAGCTGACTTTGTGGGCTTCATAGGGCAGGCCCAGCTCTTCGAGCATGATTGAGACTTTTACCCCGTTGGGCGTCGGCAGCGAGTAGAGTTGCAGGCGCTCGGGATGCTGGGCGGGCCATTTGCTGTTGATCGGAAACGCGGCGAGTGGGTTCATCGCAAGTACCTGGGCAGAAAGCAACCATGATAGTCATCTGCCAAGCGTCCTGCATGGGTCATCAATACGCAACAACCGCTGGCTATTATCCCGCATGGGCGAACCAATAGGCCCGCGGGCACTCTTAAGTGCGCTCAAACGGTGAATGGAGGCAACGCGCTATATCGACAGGGAACACCGCAGGACGCCGGATGCGTCACTGGGGCCGGGCTTGTCCGCCTTAATCCGCTGCACTGAAGACTCGACACTAATGACCATCAAGCCTCTGTGCCTTGCGCTGCGCCTGAAACGATATTCATACATCATGTTGCCGCTGTTGTTGGTAGGCGGTGCTATCGGCCTGACCCTCGAGTCGCGCATCAGCAGCGCCGAGCCAGTGGATGGCGTGCAAACCCTGATCTTCCTGCGCCACGGCGAAAAACCCGCCGGCGGCCTGGGCCAGCTCAATTGCCAAGGCCTCAACCGGGCGATGAACCTGGCCACCCTGCTCCCGGAAAAATTCGGCAAGGCCGACTTCGTCTTCGCCGCCAACCCGACACGAAATGTGGAAGAAGGCGAGCTGGACAATTCCTACAGCTACATTCGCCCACTGATGACCATCAGCCCCAGCGCGATCAAGCTGGGCCTGCCGGTGAACATCAAGTTTTCCGCCAATGACACCAGCGACCTGGCTGACGAGTTGGTGGAAGACAAGTACCACAACGCAACCATCTACACCGCCTGGTCCCACGGTTACTTGCCGGAGCTGATCAACAAGGTGGCAAGCGAAGCGTCGGGCGAAAAGCACACCATCACCGACGACTGGTCCGGCAGCGACTACGACACGTTGTATGTGCTGACGCTGACCTGGCACAACGGCAAGGCTTCGCTGCTGAGCCGCAACTACAAGCAAGGCTTGAACGACGGCGACCAAAGCTGCCCCGAACCGACACAGGTGAGTGCCGATAGCTGACAGCGTATGATGCGCCGCTCTCGACTCATCTGCGGATCATCACCATGCCCAACCTCACCCCTTCCCAGCCCGGCCGTGGCTGGGCGTTCTGGTGGAAGCCTGCGCTGTTCCTGCTGGTCGCCTGCGTCGGGCTCTACTACGTAAAGTGGTCGCCCTACTACCTCAAGGCCTTTGTCGCCGCGGATAGCCACAGCATCGGCGGGTCGATCCTCAACGACCAGCAAAGCGCGCCCCTGGCCGCCGCCCTGGCCTACGCCCAGGTGTATTTCCTGGCGATCTGGAAAGCCGCCGTGCTGGCGGTGATCCTCGGCTCTCTCCTACAAGTGCTGGTTCCACGGGATTGGCTGCTGCGCCTGTTCGGACGTGCCGGGCTCGGCTCGACGTTACGCGGCGGCCTGTTTGCCCTGCCGGGCATGATGTGCAGCTGCTGCGCGGCACCTGTCGCGGCGGGCATGCGCCGCCAGCGGGTATCGGTGGGCGCGGCGTTGGCGTTCTGGATCGCCAACCCGGTGCTCAACCCGGCGACCCTGGTGTTCATGGGCTTTGTGCTGGGCTGGGGCTTCACCGCGCTCCGGCTGGTGGCGGGCATTGTGCTGGTCGTCGGCGTGTCGCTGGTGGCGCAACGTATTGCCGGTCCGGAGCAGGTGCCGGAAGCAGCGCTGGATGCGGTGGCCGAAGCCAGCGTCGTGGAGTCGCAACCGTTCTTGAGTCGCTGGCTGCGCACCTTGTGGCAGCTGTTCTGGAGCACGATTCCGATCTACATCCTGGCAGTATTGATACTGGGCGCGGCGCGGGTGTGGCTGTTTCCCCATGTGGGCGGCGCCATGACCAACAGCCTGGTGTGGCTGGTGCCGCTGGCGATTGTCGGCACGTTGTTCGTGATTCCCACCGCCGCAGAGATCCCTATCGTACAAACCATGATGGCCCTGGGCATGGGCACCGGCCCGGCCGTGGCCTTGCTGATGACCCTGCCCAGCGTGAGCCTGCCGTCGCTGCTGATGCTGCGCAAGGATTTCGATACGCGGGTACTGGTGACGGTGGCCGGGCTGACGATGCTGGTGGGGGTGGCCTGCGGCTTGATCGGCGCCGCTATCCTTTAGCCTGGGCGCGCTCGCGCAGATACGCCACCACGGCGCCCTGCTCGCCCGCAAACTCGATACGTGCGCCTTTGCTTTCACGTTGGAAGGCGTACATCGGGTCGTAATACTCCCGCAAAAGCCCTTCGATCCAGGCCCGGTGCAGGTCTACGGCACCGCTGCGGGCCTGTTCCGCCAGGGCGTCCTGCAGAATCGCCTGCAACCGCTGGTAACGCTCACCGCCCAGGCGCTTGTGGATATTGGCCAGGCTCTGAGTCAGGCGCTCGGCGAACAACGTCTGGCCACGCTCGCCAAACACCTCGACGAACTCCGCACACAAGTCCACGACGTAATCGCGCAGGATCCGCTCGACCCGGCCTTCCACGCGGTCTTCCAGCCACACCATCGGGAACGACTGCATACCCTTGTGCAACGGCAGTGGCAACGCGCAACTGCCGATCATGCGGCTCTCATCCTCGACCACGAACTGCCCGATACCGGCCGCGCGTTTCTTCAGCACGTCCACCGCCAGGCGGTTTTCAAAATCGATAGTGGACGGCTGCGCCGTGGCGCGCTTGCCGAAGCTGGAACCACGATGGTTGGCGTGGCCTTCCAGGTCCAGGGCATTGCGCAATTGACCGAGCACCTCGGTCTTGCCGGTGCCGGTCATGCCGCCCAGCAACACAAAATCACACTGGGCAGCAGCCTGCTCAACGGTCTCCAGCAAGAAGGTGCGCATGGCCTTGTAGCCGCCGCCCACACGCGGGTACTCAACACCCGCCTCGGTCTTCAGCCATTGCTGCACGATCTGCGAACGCAGCCCGCCACGGAAACAGTAGAGGTAGCCATCGGGGTTGGCCTGGGCGAAACGTGCCCAGTGTTCGATGCGCTCGGCCTTGATTGCGCCGGACACCAGTTCATGCCCGAGCACAATGGCCGCCTGTTGGCCTTGCTGTTTGTAGCAGGTGCCAACGCGCTGGCGTTCGTCATCGGTCATCAGCGGCAGATTGACCACGCCTGGAAAGGCGCCCTTGACGAACTCGACCGGCGCACGGGTATCCATCATCGGCCGGTCGTTGAGAAAGATGTCGCGGTAGTCGGTGATATCAGTCGCCATCAAATCACCTCAACCGCGTGGGTCTGTCGCTCGACCAGTTCGCCGATAGGTTTCAGGACCAGGCCCAGCTCAGCCGCCACCCTGTGGAATTCAGCGTCGCCGTCTGGCGTGACGGCGATCAACAGGCCGCCGCTGGTCTGCGGGTCGCACAGCACACGCTTGTGCAATTCCTGAAGACGTCCGAGTTTGCTTGAATAGCTGTCGAAGTTGCGCAAGGTGCCACCGGGCATGCAGCCCTGATCCAGGTAGTCTTCGATCCCGGCCAAGCGTGGGACATTGCTGTATTCGATGCGCGCCGTCAGGCCGCTGCCATCGGCCATTTCCACCAAGTGGCCCAACAGCCCGAAACCGGTGACATCGGTCATCGCCGTCACCCCCGTCAACTTGCCAAAACTGCTGCCGGGCTTGTTCAGGGTGCACATCCAGTCCCGGGCCAGGCCGATATCCGCTTCGCGCAATTTGCCCTTCTTCTCGGCGGTGGTGAGGATGCCGATGCCCAGCGGCTTGGTCAGGTATAGCCGGCAGCCGGCGGTGGCGGTGTCGTTGCGCTTCATATGGCGCTTTTGCACGAGGCCGGTCACTGCCAGCCCGAAGATCGGCTCCGGGGCGTCGATCGAGTGGCCGCCCGCCAGGGGAATACCGGCTTCGTCGCACACGGAACGGCCGCCACGGATCACTTCGCGGGCAATCTCCGGCGCCAGCACATTCACCGGCCACCCCAGAATGGCGATGGCCATCAACGGATCGCCACCCATGGCGTAGATGTCGCTGATGGCGTTGGTGGCGGCAATCCGGCCGAAATCGAAGGGGTCATCGACAATCGGCATGAAAAAGTCGGTGGTGGAGACCACGCCGCGCTCATCGTCAATGGCGTACACCGCCGCATCGTCGCGTGAAGCGTTGCCCACCCACAGCTTGGGGTCGAGGTGCTGTGCGCCGCTGCCGGCAAGGATCACCTCCAATACCTGGGGCGATATCTTGCAGCCACACCCCGCGCCGTGACTGTACTGGGTAAGACGAATCGGCTCGTTCATGTAGGACCTCACGCTATCAAGTGCGCGAATTCTAACAGACAGCAAAAGGCCGGCTGGACTCTTGTGAGTACAGCCGGCCTTTTGGTTTCAGCCGTTATTGCCGGGCAGCCAGCAAACGCTTGTGACGGTTACGGCGGGCAATGTTCAAACATTCAATCGCCGCCGAGAACGCCATGGCTGCGTACACGTAGCCTTTAGGCACATGAGCGCCGAAGCCTTCGGCGATCAACGTCATACCGATCATGATCAGGAAGCCCAGGGCCAACATCACCACGGTCGGGTTGTCGTTGATGAACTTGGCCAACGGCTCGGCCGCCATCAGCATCACGATCACCGAGGTCACGACGGCGATGATCATGATCGGCAAATGCTCGGTCATGCCCACGGCGGTGATGATGCTGTCGATGGAGAACACCAGGTCGAGCAACAGGATCTGGCCAATGGCCGCGGCAAAACCGATGGCCACGACGTTGCCAGCGCTGGTTTCCTTCTCTTCCGGCTCCGGGTCCATGCTGTGATGGATCTCGGTGGTTGCCTTCCACACCAGGAACAGGCCACCGGCGATCAGGATCATGTCCTTCCACGAGAACGCCTGGCCAAACACTTCGAACACCGGCGCGGTCAACTGCACGATGAACGCGATGGTGCTCAACAGGCCCAGACGCAACACCAACGCCATGCTGATACCAATGCGTCGTGCCTTGGCCCGATGCTGCTCCGGCAGCTTGTTGGTGAGGATCGAGATGAAGATCAGGTTATCGATACCCAGCACGATCTCCATAACGATCAAGGTCGCCAGGGCAACCCAGGCGGTGGGGCTGGCGGCCAGTTGTAAAAGGTAATCCATAGGTCAGTCCTGACGTTCTTCGTGAATAAAAAGTGCGGGGAAATTAGGCTTCTTTGCTAGAAGATTCGCTTTCTTTGTCTTCCTGATCATCCTTTTTCTGCGGGTTGATCAGGCCGTTGGTCGCTTCACTCAATGCCTGCTCGGCGGCCTTGTGGGTGTCATCGATGGCTTGCTTGGCCGATTCAGTGGCTTTGCCCAGCACCTGCTGCGCGCTTTTCTCGACCTGATCGCAGCCGCTGATCACTACCAATGAAAGCGCAAGCAACGATGCCGCGCCCAGGGAATTGAGTTTCATGATGTCTTCCTCGTTAGAACCATTGGGTCCAAATAGTGGCCCCGCGATAGCGAGGCATTCTATGCAGCTGAACAGTTCAGGAAAATTCGTATTTTTCTCGCGTATACTTCGGTTTTCACGAAGTGATGGTCGTCATGCTCAATTATCGACAACTGCACTACTTCTGGGTAGTGGCCAAGACCGGCAGCATCGTGCGTGCGTGTGAGCAGCTTAACCTCACGCCCCAGACCATCAGCGGGCAGATCAGCCTGTTGGAGCAAACCTTTGGTATCGCGCTGTTTCAGCGCGTCGGCCGCCAGCTGGAACTGACCGAAGCCGGGCGCCAGGCCCTGCCCTACGCCGAGCAGATGTTCCAGACCGGCAATGAATTGGAGGCCATGCTGCGCGCGCAGCCCGATGAACAGCAGATCCTGTTCCGCGTCGGCGTGGCGGATGTGGTGCCCAAGTCCATCGTTTATCGGCTGATCGCGCCGACCATGGAGTTGAGCGAGCCGATCCGCATCACCTGCCGCGAAGACAAACTCGAACGCCTGCTGGCCGACCTGGCCATCCAGCGCCTGGACCTGGTGATTTCCGACAGCCCCATGCCCACGCACCTGGACATCAAGGGCTACAGCCAGAAGTTGGGGGAATGTGGCATCAGCTTTTTCGCCACCCAGGCGTTGGCTGACGCCTACGGCGGAGATTTCCCACAGTGCCTGCACGGCGCGCCGCTGTTGATTCCAGGCGCGGAAACCGTGGTGCGCAGCCGTTTGCAGCGTTGGTTTGCCGAACAGCAGATCCAGCCGAAGATCATCGGTGAGTTCGACGATAGCGCCTTGATGCAGGCCTTCGGCCAATCCGGCAGCGGGATTTTTATCGCCCCCAGCGTGATTGCCGATGAGGTGGTCCGACAGTACGGCGTGGCGCTGATTGGCCAGACCGTGGCGGTGACCGAGTCGTTCTACGCGATCTCGGTGGAGCGCAAGGTCAAGCACCCCGGCATCGTGGCGATTACCGAAGGTGCCAGGCGCGAGTTGTTCACCACCCTGCCCTGACGGCTCAGGCCTGGGAGGCGACCGGTTGCTTGGCGGTCATCAGCCACAAGGCCAGCAGGATCGACACCAGGATAAACCCGGAAGCGGCAAAACCCAGGCTGCCCAGGCCAAGGGTGTCGATCACATGGCCGCCCACCAGGGCGCCCAGGCCAATCCCCAGGTTGGCCCCGGCGATGTTCAGCGACGCGGCAAATGCCGGCGCATGGGGTGCGGCCTTCATCAAGCGCACATGGCTGACCAGAAACATCGCCGCCTGGGTCACGCCCCACACGGCCATCGCCGCCGCCAGGCCAAGGGTGGAATGGATCGCCGGCACCAGCGCCACCATGCCCGCAATCATGAAGCCGCAAAACACCATCGACGCGATCAACGGGTGACGATCCACCGCACGCCCGCCCAACGAATTGCCAATCAGCCCGACCGCACCGAAGCCCATCAGGCACCAGCCCACCAACGTACCGTCGAAACCGGCCAGGCGCTCGAGAATATCCGCCAAATAGGTGTACGCCGTGAACATGCCGCTGAACACCAGGATCGACAGCAAGATATGGCCCTGCATCAATGGGTTGCGCAGGATCTTGAACTGCGAGCGCAGCGTCACTTCAGCGTTCTTCGGCTGGGTCACCGGCAGGTAGATAAACAGCAGCAAGGCCTTGGCCAAAGCCACCACCGCGAGGATGGCAAACGCGCTGCGCCAGCCGAACATATCGGAAATCAGCGTGCCCACCGGAATGCCGAAGACCGTGGCACACACGATCCCGAAGCCGATCTTCTCGATGGCACGCCCGGCGAACTCGGGGCCGACAATGTCCACCGCCGTTTCGCTGGCCAAGGCCCAGAACACCGGCAGGCCCAGGGCCGGGATCAACCGCGCAACGGCCATCACCCAGATATTCGGTGCCAGCGCCGCCACGGTATTGGCCACGCCGAACATGATCAGGATGCTGATAAACAGCCGCTTGCGTGGGAAACGCGCGCAGTAGGCCGTCAGAAACGGCCCAAAGGCCGCCACGGTAAACGCAAACAAGGTCACCAGCAGCCCGGCCTGGGACACACTCACATTCAGGTCCCGGGCGATGGACGGCAGCAGGCCGACGATGACGAATTCCGTGGTCAGCACGGTAAAGCCGGCGGCCGACAGCAGCAGGATAGGAAACAACATGAAAACTCCAGAAACGACGACATCAACGACAACCCAAAGGGCGCGCTGAAGGATAGGAAAGATGAGAGGACGGAATGTTAACAGGATTTTGCAAAGACTGGGGCAGGCGGGTGACGCAATGCCGCACCGCCGAGGACATTTCCTACAGCGTGCTAGACTTCGCGATCCGCGTCCTACAGCCCTTTCTGCCTGTGCCGCCGTGCCTCCAAAAACCAGAGACAAGTGTTTATGACTGCTGCCCCTTCCCTCCTGCAACGACTGGCCCGCGTCAGCCTGGTCACGCAAATCGTCATCGGCCTGATCGCCGGCATCCTGCTGGCCTTGCTGTTGCCCGAGGCGGCCAAGGCTACCGGGTTTATCGGCAAGGTGTTCGTCGCCGCGCTCAAGGCCGTGGCGCCGATTTTGGTGTTTGTGCTGGTGATGGCGTCGATCGCCAACCATAAGCACGGCCAGGAAACCCACATCAAGCCGATCCTGTTCCTCTACCTGCTGGGCACCTTTGCCGCCGCCGTGGTCGCGGTGATTGCGAGCATGTGGTTCCCCTCCTCGCTGGTGCTGGCAACCCATGACGCAACGGTGACCGCGCCCGGCGGCATTGGTGAAGTGCTGCAAAGCCTGCTGTTGAGTGTGGTGGATAACCCGGTCAGCGCACTGATGAATGCCAACTTCATCGGCATCCTGGCCTGGGCCATCGGCATGGGCGTAGCCATTCGCCATGCCGGCGAGACCACGCGCACCGTGCTCGACGACCTGTCCAACGGCGTCACACTGATCGTACGGGTGGTGATTCGCTTTGCGCCGCTGGGCATTTTTGGCCTGGTGGCTTCGACCCTGGCCACTTCCGGCTTCGGCGCCCTGCTCGGCTACGCCCACCTGCTGGTGGTGCTGATCGGCTGCATGCTGTTCGTGGCGCTGGCGGTCAACCCGGCCATCGTGTTCTGGAAACTGCGCCGCAACCCGTACCCCTTGGTGCTGATGTGCCTGCGCGAAAGTGGGATCACCGCGTTCTTCACCCGCAGTTCGGCGGCGAACATCCCGGTCAACCTGGCCTTGAGCAAACGCCTAGGCCTGCATGAGGACACCTACTCGGTGTCGATCCCGCTCGGTGCCACCATCAATATGGCCGGCGCCGCGATCACCATTACCGTGTTGACCCTGGCCGCCGTACACACCTTGGGTATCGCCGTCGACCTGCCCACCGCCGTGCTGCTCAGCGTGGTCGCGGCCGTCTGCGCCTGCGGTGCTTCCGGCGTGGCGGGCGGTTCGCTGCTATTGATCCCATTGGCGTGCAGCCTGTTTGGCATTCCCAGCGAGATCGCCATGCAAGTCGTCGCCGTGGGTTTCATCATTGGCGTGCTGCAGGATTCGGCGGAAACCGCGCTGAATTCGTCCACCGATGTGCTGTTCACCGCTGCCGCTTGCCTGGGCAAGGAAGAGCAGCCGGCTTAAAACAGCCAGCCACAAAAAAGCCCGGGGTCGTTCACTGAAGAACGACCCCGGGCTTTTTTATGACTGGAAGCTTAGAAAGCGCCCATGTAATCACGCTTGCCCACTTCCACGCCGTTGTGGCGCAGCAGCGCGTAGGCAGTGGTGACGTGGAAGAAGAACTGCGGCAGGCCGTAGGTCAGCAGGTAGGACTGGCCACTGAAGCGCTTCTCTTTCGGCGTGCCTGGGCGAGTGACGATCTCGATGCCTTCCTTGCCGTCGACTTGCTCGGGCTTGATGGTGTCGACAAAGGCCAACACCTTGGTGATCAGCGCTTGCAGGTCGGCGAAGGTGACTTCGGTATCTTCATATTTCGGCACTTCGATCTCAGCCAGGCGTGCGGAAACGCCCTTGGCGAAGTCGACGGCGATCTGCACCTGGCGCACCAGTTGGAACATGTCCGGGAACAGGCGTGCTTGCAGCAAGGCGTTCGGCTCGATGTTCTTGGCGGTGGCGTGGGCTTCGGCCTTGGCCAGCACACCGCTCAGGGCGGTGAGCATTTGCTTGAAGACGGGGATGGAGGCGGCGTACAGGGAAATAGTCATGGCAGTCTCTGGGTAATGTCACGGTTTGAACCAGCGGCGATTATAGCCCTGCCCGCCGCTTGTCTTTTATTTTTTCCGGCTTACGCTAGGCACTTCACTGCATAGGGAAAGCGCGATGACCGCCGAGCACGACACCGAGACCCCTGAGCCGCGCCTGAACAGCACGGAAATCCGCATCCTGGGCTGCCTGATCGAGAAACAGGCGACCAACCCGGAAACCTATCCCCTGACCCTCAATGCCCTGGTCCTGGCCTGCAACCAAAAGACCAGCCGCGAGCCGGTCATGAACCTCAGCCAGGGCCAGGTCGGTCAGAGCCTGCGTGCGCTGGAAGGCCAGGGCTTTACCCGCCTGGTGATGGGCAGCCGTGCCGATCGCTGGGAACATCGCGTGGACAAGGCGCTGGAGCTGGTGCCGGCCCAGGTGATCCTCACCGGGCTGTTGTTCTTGCGAGGACCGCAGACCGTCAATGAGCTGCTGACCCGCAGCGGACGCATGCATGACTTCGAAGACGCCGAGCAGGTGGTGCATCAACTGGAGCGCTTGATTGCCCGCGGGCTGGCGTTGCTGGTGCCGCGCCAGGCCGGGCAGCGCGAAGACCGCTACACCCATGCGCTGGGCGATCCGGCGGACATCGAGACGATCCTCGCGGCACGGGGCAACCCCGTGGAACGCGGGGCTGGCGTTTCGGCGGACCGGATCGAAGAACTGGAAGCGCGCATTGCAGCGCTTGAAGAGCGCCTGGCCCAGTTGGAACAGGGCTGAGGGTGCTGCGCAGCAAGCGCCCTCGCCACCGTTTCAGCGCAAGGCGTTAACTAGCATTCCAATCGCCACCAGTACACACAGGCTGGCAAACCCCACTTGCAAGATACGGGCGGGAATCACCGAGCACAGGCGTCGGCCGGCGAGCATGCCGACGATGCTTGCGCCGATAAACACCCAGCCCACCGGTTCGATGCGCACACCGGCATGGAATGCACCGGCCACGCCGACCAGCGAGAGCAGGCTGATCACCATCAGGGACGTGGCGACGATGCCGCGCATCTGCACATCGGTGAGTTGCTTGAACGCCGGCACGATCAGGAAGCCACCGCCAACCCCCAGCAGGCCGGATACCGCACCGGTCACCGCGCCGAGGGCGGCCAGGGTCGCGCTGCATTTGGCGGTCCAGGCGAAGCGTCCGGTCTGCTGATCGAGCATGCAGTTCTTCTGGCCCCAGGACGCCGTGCCATGGTCACTCGGCCCGGCCTCGCGTTTTTCACGCTGCAACATGCGCCAAGCCACCAGCACCATCAACGCGCTGAACAGCACCATCAACAGCGCTTCCGGCAGTTGGTGGGCGAGAAACACACCCACTGGCGAAAACAGCGCGCCGAGCAAAGCGATCAGCAGCGCAGCGCGGTAACGCACCAGGCCATGACGCAAACCGTCGATCGCTCCCACGGCTGCTGCCGCGCCGACGGCGAGCAACGACACCGGCGCGGCCTGGGTCATGCTCAGGCCCAACCCCAACACCAGCGCCGGCACCCCGAGGATGCCGCCGCCCGCACCGGTCAGGCCCATGACCAGGCCCATCAATAACCCCAACACACTGGCCAGCAGCATTCAGTCCACCTTGCTCAGGCGGGTCAGCCACTCGCGGCCCTTGAGCATGCCGTTCCAGTAGAACCACGGCAACAAGGTGGCCTTGAGGAACCACATCGAACGCCGCGCCTGGGTCGGGTCCAGGGGAAAGGTCGGCAGCAACTTGCCGCCGTAGCCGAACTCGGCCAGCACCACCTTGCCCTTCTCCACCGTCAGCGGGCAGGAACCGTAGCCATCGTACTTGAGCGGCAGCGGCGCCTGTTTGCGCAGGGCCAGCAGGTTCTCGGCGACCACCACGATCTGCTTGCGCACCGCCGCGGCAGTCTTGGCGTTGGTGGTGCCGCACACATCGCCCAGGCCGAAGATGTGCGGGTAACGCAGGTGTTGCAGGCTGTGGGGGTTCACTTCGCACCAGCCGGCGGCGTCGGCCAGCGGGCTTTGGCGGATGAAGTCCGGGGAGACTTGCGGTGGGACAACGTGCAGCAGGTCGAAGGATTTTTCTTCAACACGCGCAGTACCTTCGGCGTCCTTCACTTCGAACCAGGCCTTGCGTGCCGGACCATCGACTTTCACCAGGTTGGCGTTGAACGCCAGGCGGGCGTTGTACTTCTCCACGTATTTCATCAACGGCGGCACGAAGGTCGCCACGCCGAACAGCGCGGCACCGGCCAGGTTGAATTCGACGTCGATGTTTTTCAGCACGCCCTGCTTGAGCCAGTGATCGCAGGACAAATACAGGGCCTTTTGCGGCGCGCCCGCGCATTTGATCGGCATGGCCGGCTGAGTAAAGATCGCCTTGCCGCCCTTGAGTTGCTGCACCAACTGCCAGGTGTAGGCGGCGTGCTGGTAGCTGTAGTTGGACGTGACGCCATGCTTGCCGAGGGTGTCTTGCAGGCCTTCGATCTTCTCCCACGCCAGGCGCAGGCCGGGGCAGACGACAAGGTTTTGCCAACTGACACGCTGGCCGCTGTCAAGGATCAGGGTCTGCTCGTCAGGCAGAACTTCGGTGACGGCGGCTTGCACCCAGGTAACGCCGTTGGGCAATACATCAGCCAGCGGACGACGGGTCTTTTTCAGGTCATAGGCGCCGCCGCCCACCAGGGTCCAGGCGGGCTGGTAGCAATGATGGTCGCTCGGTTCGATCAGGATGATATTCAGGTGCGGGTCGCGCTTGAGCAGGCTGGCCAGCAGGCCAATGCCCGCCGAGCCGCCGCCGATGACTACGATGTCGCCACTGATGGTTGGGCCCCAGTGTTGGTCGGTCATGGTCTATCGCCTTTGTCATACATGCACACAAGGGTCGCTGCCGGATGGCGTCACGCCCAGCTTTTTATGACCGCGCCGCAGTACAGCCCGGACAGGGTCTTCATTACTTGAATCACTTCGTGGCTGGCCAGCCCGTAGAAGATGTATTTACCTTCCCGACGGGTGGCGACCAACCCTTCGTCGCGCAAAATGCCCAACTGTTGTGACAGCGTGGGCTGGCGCACGCCGGTCAGGGCTTCCAGCTCACCGACATTGCGCTCGCCTTGGGTCAACTGGCACAGGATCAACAAACGGTCCTCATTGGCCAGGGCCTTGAGCAAGGAACAGGCCTTGGACGCCGATGCGCGCAACTGGGCGACTTCGCCCTCACTCAGAGTAGATTCCATTTGCCTCGGGTCCTTTTTGTCACTTAAGCTCAAAACATTATGTGAAAACGTAAACTGATTGTAACTACTTTTTTCTTCATCCGGGACAACCGCCATGCCAGCGCTGATCCAAGCCTTTCTGGACGAGGCATCGTCGACCTACACCTACGTCGTTTATGAAGCCGATGGCGGCCCCTGCGCCATCGTCGATTCAGTGCTCAACTACGACCCGGCCTCGGGGCGCACCGACACGCGGCAGGCCGACAAGGTCATCGCCTTCGTGCGCGAACACAGCTTGCAGGTGCAATGGTTGCTGGAAACCCACGCCCACGCTGATCACTTGTCCGCCGCGCCTTACCTGCGCCGCACCTTGGGCGGCAAGATCGCCATCGGGCAGTCCATCAGCAAAGTACAGGGTGTGTTCAAGAACCTGTTCAACCTGGAGCCGGAATTTCGCGTAGATGGCTCGCAGTTCGATCATCTGTTCGCGCCGGATGAGGTGTTTCACATCGGCACGATCAAGGCCCAGGCCCTGCATGTACCTGGACATACCCCGGCGGACATGGCCTACCTGATCGACGACCGGTTGATCCTGGTGGGCGACACGCTGTTCATGCCGGATGTCGGCACGGCGCGCTGTGATTTCCCCGGCGGCGATGCGCGGCAGTTGTATGCGTCGATGCGCAAGTTGCTGGCCTTTCCGTTCGAAACCGAACTGTACGTCTGCCACGACTACCCGCCCGAAGGCCGTGAGGCAAAATGCCGGACCACGGTGGCCGAGCAGCGCGCGGGGAATATCCATGTGCATGACGGCGTGGATGAAGCCACGTTTGTCGAGATGCGCACCACGCGCGACGCAGGGCTGGGGATGCCGACGCTGTTGCTGCCGGCGATCCAGGTGAATGTACGGGCGGGGAATATGCCGCCGGCGGAGGATAACGGGGTGGTGTACCTGAAGATTCCGGTCAACCGCCTCTAACCCAGGTTGATGCCGTTGGCCGGTAGCGGCAATGCGGTTTTATAGCGCACTTGCTTGAGGGCGAAGCTCGACCGGATGTTCGCCACCCCCGGCACCTTGGTCAAAAAGTCCATCATGAAACGCTCCAGCGACTGGATCGTCGGCACCAGCACCCGGATCAGGTAGTCCGGGTCGCCGGCCATCAGGTAACACTCCATCACCTCGGGCCGGTCGGAGATCGCGCCTTCGAACTGCTGCAATGCCAGTTCATTCTGCTTTTCCAGGCTCACGTGGATGAACACGTTGACGTGCAGCCCCAGCAAATCAGCGTCGAGCAGCGTGACCTGGTCACGGATCAAGCCCAACTCTTCCATCGCTTTCACCCGGTTGAAACACGGCGTGGGCGACAGGTTCACCGAGCGGGCCAGGTCGGCGTTGGTGATGCGGGCGTTCTCCTGCAGGGCGTTGAGAATGCCGATATCGGTACGGTCCAGTTTGCGCATGAGACAAAATCACCTGTTTATTATGTTTATGCAGTTTTTTTATCCGCAAATGATCCTGAGCGCAATGAAACACAGATAAATATTCTTCTACGCCCCGCCTATGATTGTTGTAGGACAAGATTTCTCCTATCCGGAGGCTGACTGTCAGCTAGCGCGCCCACTACAAGAAATTCACAAGATAGAGCGTAGAAAGCCATGACCCAGCAGTATGAACCGCTGCGCCTGCACGTCCCTGAACCCTCGGGCCGCCCAGGCTGCAAGACCGACTTCACCTACCTGCGCCTGACTGACGCAGGTCTAGTGCGCAAACCCGCCATCGACGTAGAACCCGCCGACACCGCCGACCTGGCCAAGGGCCTGATCCGCGTGCTCGACGACCAGGGCCAGGCCCTCGGCCCGTGGGCCGAAGGCGTCCCGGTCGAGATCCTGCGCAAAGGCATGCGCGCCATGCTCAAGACGCGCATTTTCGACAACCGCATGGTGGTCGCCCAACGTCAGAAAAAAATGTCGTTCTACATGCAAAGCCTTGGCGAAGAAGCCATCGGCAGCGCCCAGGCCCTGGCCTTGAACATCGACGACATGTGCTTCCCCACCTACCGCCAGCAAAGCATCCTGATGGCCCGCGAAGTGCCGCTGGTGGACCTGATCTGCCAACTGCTGTCCAACGAGCGTGATCCGCTCAAGGGCCGCCAGTTGCCGATCATGTACTCGGTAAAAGACGCCGGTTTCTTCACCATTTCCGGCAACCTCGCCACCCAATTCGTACAGGGCGTGGGCTGGGGCATGGCGTCGGCGATCAAGGGCGATACCAAGATTGCCTCGGCCTGGATCGGCGACGGCGCCACCGCCGAATCCGACTTCCACACCGCCCTCACCTTCGCCCACGTGTACCGGGCGCCAGTGATCCTCAACGTGGTCAACAACCAGTGGGCCATCTCCACCTTCCAGGCGATTGCCGGCGGTGAAGCCACGACCTTCGCCGGACGCGGCGTCGGTTGCGGCATCGCCTCCCTGCGCGTGGACGGCAACGACTTTATCGCGGTGTACGCCGCCTCCGCCTGGGCCGCCGAGCGTGCGCGCCGCAACCTGGGCCCGACGCTGATCGAATGGGTCACTTACCGCGCCGGCCCGCATTCCACTTCGGATGATCCATCGAAATACCGCCCCGCCGACGACTGGAGCCACTTCCCCCTGGGCGACCCGATTGCCCGCCTCAAGCAGCACCTGATCAAGATTGGCCAGTGGTCCGAAGAGGAACACGCGGCGGTCAGTGCCGAACTGGAAGCAGAAGTGGTCAAGGCCCAGAAAGAAGCCGAACAGTACGGCACCCTGGCCGGTGGCCAGATTCCAAGCGCCGCGACCATGTTCGAAGACGTCTACAAAGAGATGCCGGAGCATTTGAAGCGCCAGCGTCAAGAGCTGGGGGTCTGACATGAACGATCACAACAACAGCATTGAAGTGGAAACCGCCATGACCACCACCACCATGACCATGATCCAGGCCCTGCGCTCGGCCATGGATGTGATGCTCGAACGTGACGACAACGTGGTGGTGTTCGGCCAGGACGTCGGTTATTTCGGCGGCGTGTTCCGTTGCACCGAAGGCTTGCAGACCAAGTACGGCAGCTCGCGCGTGTTCGACGCGCCGATCTCCGAGAGCGGCATTATCGGCGTGGCCGTGGGCATGGGCGCCTATGGCCTGCGCCCGGTGGCCGAGATCCAGTTTGCCGACTACGTCTACCCCGCCACCGACCAGATCATCTCGGAAGCTGCGCGCCTGCGTTACCGCTCGGCCGGCCAGTTCACCGCGCCACTGACCATGCGCATGCCGTGCGGCGGTGGCATCTACGGCGGCCAGACTCACAGCCAGAGTATCGAAGCGGTGTTCACCCAGGTCTGCGGGTTGCGCACGGTGATGCCGTCCAACCCTTACGACGCCAAAGGTTTGCTGATCGCCTCCATCGAAAACGATGACCCGGTGATCTTCCTCGAGCCCAAACGCCTGTACAACGGCCCATTCGATGGCCATCACGACCGCCCGGTAACCCCGTGGTCGAAACACCCGCAAGCCCAAGTACCGGACGGTTATTACACCGTGCCGCTGGACGTGGCCGCCATCGTGCGTCCGGGTTCGGCGGTCACCGTGCTGACCTACGGCACCACCGTGTATGTGTCGCAAGTCGCCGCCGAAGAAACCGGCATCGACGCCGAGGTCATCGACCTGCGCAGCCTGTGGCCGCTGGACCTGGAAACCATCGTCAAATCCGTGAAGAAGACCGGCCGTTGCGTGGTGGTGCATGAAGCCACCCGCACCTGCGGCTTTGGTGCCGAGTTGGTGTCGCTGGTGCAAGAGCATTGCTTCCACCACCTGGAAGCGCCGATCGAACGCGTCACCGGTTGGGACACCCCCTACCCGCACGCGCAAGAGTGGGCGTATTTCCCAGGGCCGTCCCGAGTGGGCGCGGCGTTGAAACGGGTCATGGAGGTCTGAATGGGCACGCACGTAATCAAGATGCCGGACATTGGCGAAGGCATCGCAGAAGTTGAACTGTCGGTGTGGCATGTGAAGGTCGGCGACATGGTCGTGGAAGACCAGGTGCTGGCGGATGTGATGACCGACAAGGCGATGGTGGATATTCCTTCGCCGGTGCACGGCAAGGTGATTTCCCTCGGCGGTGAGCCAGGCGAAGTCATGGCCGTGGGCAGTATTCTGATCAGCATTGAAGTGGAAGGCGCGGGCAACGCCAAGGAAGCGCCCGCCGTGAAGGAAGCACCGAAGGCCGCGCCTGCGGTTGAGACCAAGCCTGCGCCGGTGGCGGTTGAAAGCAAACCGGCACCGGTTATCGCAGCCCAGTCGCCTGTGGCACGTGAAGCCGACGAGCGCCCATTGGCCTCCCCTGCTGTGCGCAAGCATGCATTGGACGCCGGGATTCAACTGCGCCTGGTGCAGGGCTCTGGCCCGGCGGGCCGGATTCTGCACGAAGACTTGGAGGCTTACTTGCTCCAGGGTCCGGCGAAAAATTCTACAGCCGCCAACCCCTACGCCGAACGCCACACCGAAGAACAGATCCCGGTGATCGGCATGCGCCGCAAGATCGCCCAGCGCATGCAGGACGCCACCCGGCGCGCCGCGCATTTCAGCTATGTGGAAGAGATCGACGTCACCGCCCTCGACGAGCTGCGCGTGCACCTCAACGAGAAACACGGCGCCACGCGCGGCAAGCTGACCCTGCTGCCGTTCATCGTGCGCGCCATGGTGGTGGCACTGCGTGACTTCCCGCAGATCAACGCGCGCTACGACGACGAAGCCCAGGTCATCACCCGCCTCGGTGCGGTGCATGTGGGCGTCGCCACCCAGAGCGATGTTGGCTTGATGGTGCCGGTGGTGCGTCACGCCGAAGCCCGCAGCCTGTGGGGCAACGCTGAAGAAATCGCGCGCTTGGCCACGGCTGCACGCAATGGCAAGGCCAGCCGCGACGAGCTGTCGGGCTCGACGATCACCCTGACCAGCCTGGGTGCCTTGGGTGGCATCGTCAGCACGCCGGTGCTGAACCTGCCGGAAGTGGCCATCGTTGGCGTCAACCGCATCGTTGAACGGCCGATGGTGATCAAGGGCCAGATCGTGGTGCGCAAGATGATGAACCTCTCCAGCTCCTTCGATCACCGCGTGGTCGATGGCATGGACGCGGCGCAATTCATCCAGGCCATTCGCGGCCTGCTCGAACAACCCGCCAGCCTGTTCTTGGAGTAAGGCATGACGCAGACATTGAATACCACGCTGCTGATTATCGGCGGCGGCCCTGGCGGTTATGTGGCGGCGATCCGTGCCGGCCAGTTGGGCATCCCGACCCTTCTGGTGGAAGGCCAAGCGCTCGGCGGCACCTGCCTGAATATCGGCTGCATTCCGTCCAAGGCGTTGATCCATGTGGCCGAGCAGTTCCAGCAAACCATCCACCACAGCCAGGGTTCGCAACTGGGCATTGAAGTGGATGTGCCGACCCTGGATATCCGCAAAAGCGTGGAATGGAAAGATGGCATCGTCGATCGCCTGACCACGGGCGTCGCCGCCTTGCTGAAGAAGCACAAGGTGCAGGTGATCCACGGTTGGGCCACGGTGGTGGACGGCAAGACCGTCGACGTCGGCGACCAGCGCATCCGGTGCGAGCACTTGCTGCTGGCCACCGGATCGAAAAGCGTCAACCTGCCGATGCTGCCGCTTGGCGGGCCGATCATCTCCTCCACCGAAGCCCTTGCGCCGAAAAGCGTGCCCAAGCGCCTGATCGTGGTAGGCGGTGGTTATATCGGTCTGGAACTGGGCATCGCCTACCGTAAGCTCGGCGCCGAGGTCAGTGTGGTCGAGGCGCAGGATCGTATCCTGCCGGCCTATGACGCGGAGCTGACGCAGCCGGTGAACGAATCCCTCAAGCAACTGGGCGTGAAGCTGTACCTCAAGCACAGTGTCACCGGTTTTGCCGATGGCAGCCTGCAAGTACGCGACCCGAATGGCGACACCTTGTCGTTGGCAACCGACCAGGTGCTGGTCGCCGTCGGTCGCAAACCCAACACCCAGGGTTGGAACCTTGAAGCGTTGAACCTGGAGATGAACGGCTCGGCGATCAAAATCGACAGCCGCTGCCAGACCAGCATGCGCAACGTGTACGCCATCGGCGACCTGAGCGGCGAGCCAATGCTCGCGCACCGCGCCATGGCCCAGGGAGAAATGGTCGCCGAACTGATCAGCGGCAAGTCCCGCGAATTCAACCCGGCCGCGATCCCGGCGGTGTGCTTCACCGACCCGGAACTGGTGGTGGTCGGCAAGACCCCGGACGAAGCCAAGGCCGCCGGATTGGACTGCATCGTCTCAAGCTTCCCGTTCGCGGCCAATGGCCGGGCGATGACCCTGGAGTCGAAAACCGGCTTCGTACGGGTGGTGGCGCGGCGTGACAACCACCTGATCGTCGGCTGGCAGGCCGTGGGGGTGGGTGTCTCCGAGCTGTCCACCGCCTTTGGCCTGAGCCTGGAAATGGGTTCGCGCCTGGAAGACGTGGCGGGCACCATCCACGCTCATCCGACGTTGGGCGAGGCCGTGCAGGAAGCCGCATTGAGGGCCCTGGGCCACGCCCTCCACCTGTAATCTGCGACGGCTTTGTGGCGAGGGAGCTTGCTCCCGCTGGGGTGCGCAGCGCCCCCAAAAGCCGGCGACTGCTGCGCAGTCGAGCGGGAGCAAGCTCCCTCGCCACAGCAAGCTCGCGCCTACAAAGGGATGCGAACGGCCCCGGGAATGAAGTATTGTTGCGCCCATCCAGAAAAAAACCGACTTGACCAACGATAGAGGGTGTCATGGGTAACGAAAGCATCAATTGGGACAAGCTGGGTTTTGACTACATCAAGACCGACAAGCGGTTTCTCCAGGTCTGGAAAAACGGCGAATGGCAAGAAGGCACCCTGACCGACGACAACGTGCTGCACATCAGCGAGGGCTCCACCGCCCTGCACTACGGCCAGCAATGCTTTGAAGGCCTCAAGGCCTACCGCTGCAAGGACGGTTCGATCAACCTGTTCCGCCCGGACCAGAACGCCGCCCGCATGCAACGCAGCTGCGCGCGCCTGCTGATGCCGCATGTGCCGACCGACGTGTTCATCGACGCCTGCAAACAAGTGGTCAAGGCCAACGAACATTTCATCCCGCCGTACGGCAGCGGCGGCGCGCTGTACCTGCGCCCGTTCGTGATCGGCACCGGTGACAACATCGGCGTGCGTACCGCGCCGGAGTTCATCTTCTCCGTATTCTGCATCCCGGTCGGCGCCTACTTCAAAGGCGGCCTGGTGCCGCACAACTTCCAGATCTCCACCTTCGACCGCGCCGCGCCACAAGGCACCGGTGCCGCCAAGGTCGGTGGCAACTACGCCGCCAGCCTGATGCCCGGTTCCGAAGCGAAGAAAGCCGGTTTTGCCGACGCGATCTACCTGGACCCGATGACCCATTCGAAAATCGAAGAAGTCGGCTCGGCGAACTTCTTCGGGATCACCCACGACAACCAGTTCATCACGCCGAAGTCGCCTTCGGTGCTGCCAGGCATCACCCGCCTGTCGCTGATCGAACTGGCCAAGACCCGCCTGGGCCTGGACGTGGTCGAGGGCGAAGTGTTCATCGACAAACTGGACCAGTTCAAGGAAGCCGGCGCCTGCGGTACGGCTGCGGTGATCTCGCCCATCGGCGGCATCCAGTACAACGGCAAGCTGCACGTGTTCCACAGCGAGACCGAAGTCGGCCCGATCACCCAGAAGCTCTACAAAGAGCTGACTGGTGTGCAGACCGGTGACGTTGAAGCGCCGCAAGGCTGGATCGTCAAGGTCTAAGCAACCCTGAAAAAACCCGCCAGATGGCGGGTTTTTTATTGTTCCGGGATATTCACCGTGATCTTCTTGCCCATGCTGATCCTCGGCTCCACCCCATACCCCAACGCCTCGTAGAACCCCACCACCGCATCATTGCCGCCAGTGATCTGCAGGTTGATCTTCATGCAACCCAAGGCGGTCAATGCCTGTTCCGCATGACGCACCAGTGAAGACCCCAAGCCATGGCGCCGATAGTCGGCGTGCACCGCCACCGAATACAGCCAGCCACGGTGCCCGTCGTAGCCGGCCAGAATCGTTCCGATCACCGTCTTTTTATCCGTGGCCACGAAGAACAACCCATCGTTGACGGCCAGCTTCTTATCGATCGCCAGGGTGGGTACGTTATGGGCAGTGTCATAACCAAAGGCCTGCTGCCATAACCCAACCACTTGCGCCCGATGCTGGCGGTCGCGATACGGTCCGATGGGATGCCGGGACAGCAGCGCCTTTTCCATCACCAGCGTACGTTCATTGCCGTGGTAAACATCACGCACGGTGTTAAACCCCAGCTTGGTGTAGAACGGCTCGGCGGTCAGTGATGACGGCACGCTCAATACCGTCACCCCGGCCTCACGGGCGCGCAACTCGATCTCGATCATCAGCAGCCGGCCAATGCCTTGCCCTTGCAGCGCCGGATTGACGAACACCGAGCGCACCACATTACTGTCGAGGGCGGCGGTGGCGACGATCACTTGATCTTGAATGGCCACGAGCACCAGGCGGCGCTTGAGCAAGATCAACACCGCATCCGGCGTGAAATTACTCGCCACCCGCGCAATCACATCCGCCGGGTAATCCCGCGCATTGCTGCTGTGCAAGGCCGCCAGGATGACCTGGCTGATCCCTTCGGCATCGGCTGCCTGGGCGAGACGAACGGCGGTAGACATGATTCCTCCTGGCTGACGGCGTTTTAACAACCCGCACAATACCAATTTTGACCTGCGCCCGCCCGAACAGCCGATTCGGCTGCCCTACCCCACTCTTCAGCTTTCCCGGCTGAGCGGCCCTAAGGTTTCAGCCGGGATTCATCCGCCATACCGCACAAAATAGCCCCACAGCTCAACCCCATGGATTCGTGCCCCCATGCAAACCACCAATACCGTCTTGATGATTCGCCCGGCGCGCTTTGCCTTCAACCCGGACACCGCGATCAACAACCGCTTCCAACGCCAGCCCCTCGACCCGCTCAGCGCACAGCAGAAAGCGCTGGAAGAATTCGACGGCTATGTCGACACCCTGCGCCAGCACGGCGTCGAAGTCCTGGTGGTGCAAGACACGCCGGCGCCTCACACGCCCGATTCGATCTTCCCCAATAACTGGTGGAGCAGCCACGCCGACGGCAGCCTGGTGCTGTACCCGATGGAAGGCCAGAACCGACGACTGGAGCGCAACAAAGGCGTGCTGCAAGTGCTGGAACAGCGATTTACAGTCAAGGACACCATCGACCTCAGCCACCTGGAACAACAGAACATCTTCCTCGAAGGCACCGGCAGCATGGTGCTCGACCGCCAGCATCGCATCAGCTACGCCTGCCATTCCGGGCGCACCCACCACGACGCCCTGCGCCAGTTCGCCGAGCGACTCGATTACCAGCTCTGCGTGTTCCACGCCGTCGACCGCCATCACGCTCCGATCTACCACAGCAACGTAATGATGAGCGTCGGCCGCGACCTCTCGGTGGTGTGCCTGCAAGCCCTGCCCGACGCCGGCGAACGCCAGGCCCTGGAACGCTCCCTGCGCGACACCGGCAAAGACATCCTCGCCCTCGACTTCGACCAGTTGGAGGCCTTCGCCGGCAACATGCTCGAAGTGCATGACCGCGACGGCCAACCACTGCTGGTGATGTCGGCCAGCGCCTGGGGCGCCCTGCAACCCGCGCAGCGCGTGCATGTGGAACGCCATACGCGCCCGGTGGTGGTGAACATCGACAACATCGAACGCATCGGCGGCGGCAGTGCCCGCTGCATGCTGGCGGAAGTGCATCTGCCCGCCCGCGCCACCGTCCAATAACTCAAGGAGTCTTGCCATGACCCGCTATATCGACGTCAACGACCTCTGCTACCTGGTCTCGCAAAAAGGCCTGCAAACCTGCATCACTGAGATGGCCGAGTACATCCGTGCCGACTACCTGCGCTGGCAGGATTTCGAAAAATGCGCGCGCCTGGCCAACCACTCGCCGGACGGCGTAATCGAGCTGATGCCGGTGTCCGACGCGTCGCTGTACGCGTTCAAATACGTCAACGGCCACCCGAAAAACACCCTGGCCGGCATGCTCACGGTGATGGCCTTCGGCGCCCTGGGCGATGTGGACACTGGCCTGCCGGTGCTGCTGGCGGAAATGACCCTGACCACCGCGATTCGCACCGCCGCCACCTCGGCGCTGGTCGCCCGCTACCTGGCCCGCGACAACAGCCGCAGCATGGCGCTGATCGGCAACGGCTCCCAGAGCGAGTTCCAGGCCCTGGCCTTCCACGCCATGCTCGGCATCAATGAGATCCGCCTGTTCGATATCGACGCCAAGGCCACCGCCAAGCTGGCGGCCAACCTCAAGGCGTTCCCGGCGATCAAGGTGATCCTGGCCGCCAGCGTCGCCGAAGCGGTGAAAGGCGCGGACATCGTCACCACCGTCACCGCCGATAAGGCCTACGCCACCATCCTGACAGACGAGATGATCGAGCCCGGCATGCACCTCAACGCCGTCGGCGGCGACTGCCCCGGCAAGACCGAGCTGGACCGACGTATCGTCGAGCGCGCGCGGGTGATCGTGGAGTACGAGCCGCAAAGCCGCATCGAAGGTGAAATCCAGCACATGCCGGAAGACTCGCCCGTCACCGAACTGTGGCAAGTGATCAACGGCCAGCAGCCCGGCCGCGAAAATGCGCGCCAGGTCACTCTGTTCGACTCGGTGGGTTTTGCCATCGAAGACTACTCGGCCCTGCGTTATGTGCTGGACGTGGCCAAGGCCCTGGATGTCGGCAGCGATCTTGAGTTGGTGCCGGACCTGGCCGACCCGAAAGATCTGTTCGCTCGCCTGGCCCAGCAGCCTCGGCTACAGCAGAAAAAGCGCGCCTGAGAACGCTCTGGCCTGCCGCTTTGAGCTGAGGGCGGGCCAGATTCACCCTAGTGAAAAGCCGATTCAGCGGGTGACTCAGCCGATTCCGCTGCATTGTCGGTTTTAACAGCGCAATTCGGGCTTTATGTGAGGGGTAAACGACACAAAAAACGCACCACCTTGGAGCATTCTCTCCCCCCAATAAGAACGATTTGTTTCAACTCGATTACTGCCCTGACATCAATTACAAAATATAGGGACTCCACATGACTCCACTGCGATCACTCTTCGCCGCATTGCTGTTGCCACTCTGCGCCACCGCCGCCCACGCCCAGGACTGGAAAGAAATCCGCTTCGGCGTATTCCCCGAATATCCCCCCTTCGAATCCGTCGCCGCCGACGGCAGCCTGCAAGGCTTCGATATCGAACTGGGCAACGCGATCTGCGCCAAGCTGGAAGTGAAATGCACCTGGGTGCACAACGAATTCGACGGCATGATCCCGGCCCTGCGCGCACGCAAGTTCGACGCGATCATGTCCTCCATGGCCGTGACCCCGGCCCGCGAAAAGATCATCGACTTCAGTGACCGCCTGTTCCTCAGCCCGACCTCGGTGATTACGCGCAAAAGCGCCGACTTCGGCGACACCCCGGAGTCGCTGAAGGGCAAGCAAGTCGGCGTATTGCAGGGCTCGCTGCAAGAGGCCTATGCTCGTGCGCACCTGGCCAAGCTCGGCGCGCAGATCAAGGCGTACCAGTCCCAGGACCAGAACTACGCCGACCTGCAGAACGGCCGCCTCGACGCGACCCTGACCGACAAGCTCGAAGCCCAGCTCAACTTCCTGTCCAAACCCGAAGGCGCCGACTTCAAGACCGGCCCAGCCTTCAAGGACCCGACCTTGCCCCTGGACATCGCCATGGGCTTGCGCAAGAACGATCAGGAACTGCGGGCGCTGATCAACAACGGCATCGCTGCTGTGCAGGCGGATGGGACCTATGCCGAGATCCAGAAGAAATACTTCGGCGATCAGGACATCTACAACGAGTAACACCAATACCTCACCCTGTAGGAGCCCGCTTTTGTGGCGAGGGAGCTTGCTCCCGCTGGCCGGGCTGGCGCTCCAGTGCGAAGCGCCCCCAAAAAGCCGGCTCCAGCTGCGCTGTCGAACGGGAGCAAGCTCCCTCGCCACAAAAGCTGCTCCTACAGGGGATGTCTGTGCCTTATCGAGATCTACCCCATGAACGAACTCCTCAACCTGCAAGGCTACGGCCCCATGCTGGCCCAAGGCGCCTGGATGACCCTCAAACTGTCATTCCTCGCCCTGGCCCTGAGCCTCGCCCTGGGCCTGATCGCCGCCGGCGCCAAGCTCTCCCGCGCCAAATGGCTGCGTGTGCCGGCCACGCTCTACACCACCTTGATCCGCAGCGTGCCGGACCTGGTGCTGATCCTGCTGATCTTCTACAGCCTGCAACTGTGGCTCAACGACCTGAGCGAAATGTTCGGCTGGGACTACTTTGAAATCGACCCGTTCACCGCCGGGGTGGTCACCCTTGGGTTTATCTACGGCGCGTATTTCACCGAGAACTTCCGGGGCGCGATCCTCAGCGTGCCGGCCGGTCAACTGGAAGCGGCGACCGCCTACGGCCTGAGCCGCTGGCAGCGCTTTCACCTGGTGCTGTTCCCGCAACTGATGCGCTTCGCGCTGCCGGGCCTGGGCAATAACTGGCTGGTGTTGCTCAAGTCCACGGCGCTGGTGTCGATCATCGGCCTGTCGGACCTGGTCAAGGCCGCGCAGAACGCCGGCAAGACCACCAACGAGCCGTTGTACTTCCTGATCCTCGCCGGCCTGGTGTACCTGGTGATCACCACCTTGTCCAACCGCATCTTCAAGCGCCTCGAACGGCGCTACAACCTCGGCATCAAGGGGATGGCGCGATGATCGAACTGTTCCAGCAATACGGCCTGGCCTATCTGTTCAGCGATGGCGCGGGGTTGTCCGGCGTCGCCATGACCCTGTGGCTGTTCATCATCTCGGTGGTGTTCGGCTTCATCCTGTCGATTCCGCTGGCACTGGCACGCGTCTCCGAGCACGTCTGGCTGCGCTGGCCGGTGGAGGTCTATACCTACCTGTTTCGCGGCACGCCGCTGTATATCCAGTTGCTGATTTGCTACACCGGGCTGTACAGCCTGGAAGTGGTGCAGGACAACGCCCTGCTCAACCAGTTTTTCCGCAACGCGCTGAACTGCACGCTGCTGGCGTTTGTGCTCAACACCTGCGCCTACACCGTGGAAATCTTCGCCGGGGCGATTCGCAATATTCCCCATGGCGAAATCGAAGCGGCCCGCGCCTATGGCCTGCATGGCTGGCGCTTGAACCTGTTCGTGGTGGTGCCCGCCGCGCTGCGCCGCGCATTGCCGGCCTACAGCAACGAAATGATCCTGATGCTGCACGCCACCTCCCTGGCGTTTACCGCCACCGTGGCCGACATCCTCAAGGTGGCCCGCGACGCCAATGCCGAAACCTTCCTGACGTTCCAGGCCTTCGGCATCGCGGCCCTGCTCTACATGCTGCTGTCCTTTGCACTGGTGGGCCTGTTCCGACTGGCCGAACGTCGCTGGATGCGTTTTCTTGTTCCTACCCGAGGCTAACCCATGAATCAGTCCGCGCAGGCCCTGGCCGCTTATCCCGTTGACGAACCCGTTGCCAAACCCGCCACTGCCGCCATCAAGCTGCAAGTCGAAGGCATCCACAAACGCTACGGCGAACACGAAGTGCTCAAGGGGGTTTCCCTGAATGCGCGCCAGGGCGACGTGATCAGCCTGATCGGCGCCAGCGGCTCGGGCAAAAGCACGATGCTGCGCTGCATCAATTTCCTCGAACAGCCGGACGCCGGGGTGATCACCCTGGATGGCATCAGTATCGAAATGCGCCAGGGCCGTGCCGGTAACCGTGCGCCCCATCAAGCTCAATTGCAGAACCTGCGCACGCGCCTGGCCATGGTGTTCCAGCACTTCAATCTGTGGAGCCACATGACCGTGCTGGAAAACATCACCATGGCTCCGCGCCGGGTGCTGGGCGTGAGCGCCGCCGAGGCGGAGAAACGCGCGCGCCTGTACTTGGACAAGGTCGGCCTGCCGGGCCGCGTGGCGGATCAGTACCCGGCGTTTCTCTCCGGCGGCCAGCAACAGCGCGTGGCGATTGCGCGGGCCTTGGCGATGGAGCCGGAGATTATCCTGTTCGATGAACCAACTTCCGCACTCGACCCAGAACTTGTAGGAGAAGTCCTCAAAGTCATACAGACGTTGGCCGAGGAAGGTCGTACCATGCTGATGGTCACCCACGAAATGGGCTTTGCCCGCCAGGTGTCCAGCCAAGTGCTGTTCTTGCACCAGGGCCGGGTTGAGGAACACGGCGACGCCAAGATCCTCGACCACCCCAACAGCGAACGCTTGCAGCAATTTCTTTCCAACCGTTTGAAGTGAAACCCATGGATACCAAGGCCAACGGACCCCATTCCTCCCCCGCGCTGGACCGCATAGATGAAGCCATCATTGAAGTGCTGCGCCATCAAGGGCGTATCACCTACGAAAAGCTCTCGTCGCTGGTGCACCTCACGCCCAGGCCCTGCCTGGAACGGGTGCGCAAGCTGGAGCGGCGCGGGGTGATCCGTGGGTATGGGGCGATCATCGATGTGCAGATGGTCTCGCCAGGCCTGTCGTTGCTGGTGCTGGTGGCCTTGTCCAACCAGAGCGGGCGCTCGGCGCAAAAAGCCTTCGAAGCCTGCGTCAAGGCTTGCCCGCAGGTGTTCGAATGCCAGTTGATCAGCGGCCCGTTTGACTACAGCTTGCGCATGCGCTGCCGGGACATGGAGCATTACCGGGTGCTAACGGAAACCTGGTTGAACAATGATGAGTTGCATATCGATAAGTTGGTGGCGCATCCGGAGTTGGCGGTGGTGAAAAACACCGCCACCGAACTGGCCTAGCAAGCGCCACTCAGGCCGCCAGCTTACCGCTGGCGATGGCCGCAGAAGCCGCGACCATCGCCTTTAGCAGCACCGCACACCCCGCCGCCAGGTCATCCGGTGCGGCGTTTTCGATTTCGTTGTGGCTGATGCCGCCCTCGCAGGGCACAAAAATCATGCCCGCCGGGCCCAGTTCGGCCACGAAGATCGCGTCATGCCCTGCCCCACTGACGATGTCCATGTTCGACAAGCCCAGGCTATTGGCGGCCTCCCGCACTGCGTCCACACAGCCCTTGTCGAAATACAGCGGCGGAAAATCGGCCGTGGGTTCCATCTCGAAGCTCAAGCCATGCTTGGCGCAGGTGTCTTCAATCACCTTGCGCACCTGAGCAATCATCGAGTCCAACCGCGCCGGCTCCAGATGACGGAAGTCCAGCGTCATGCGCACTTCACCCGGAATCACGTTGCGCGAGCCGGGGTAAGCCTGCAGGCAACCGACGGTGCCGCAGGCATGGGGTTGATGCCCCAGCGCCGCCGCATTCACCGCCGCCACCACCGCCGCGGCGCCCACCAGGGCATCCTTGCGCAGGTGCATCGGCGTCGGCCCCGCATGGGCCTCGACGCCGCGCAGTTTCAGGTCGAACCACTTCTGTCCGAGGGCGCCCAGCACCACGCCGATGGTTTTTTTCTCGTCTTCAAGAATCGGCCCCTGTTCGATGTGCGCCTCGAAATAAGCGCCCACCTTGTGCCCGCTGACCGGCCGCGCGCCCGCGTAGCCAATCGCGTTCAGCGCATCGCCCACGCTGACGCCGTCCGCATCGACCTTGGCCAACGTATCGGCCAGGGTGAACTTCTCGGCGAACACGCCCGAGCCCATCATGCACGGCGGAAAACGCGAGCCCTCTTCGTTGGTCCACACCACCACTTCCAACGGCGCCTCGGTTTCTACGTTCAGGTCGTTGAGGGTACGCAGTACTTCCACACCCGCCAGCACGCCGAAGCAACCGTCGAACTTGCCGCCGGTGGGCTGGGTGTCGATGTGGCTGCCGGTCATCACCGGTGGCAGGTTCGGATTACGCCCCGGACGACGGGCGAAGATGTTGCCGATGCCATCCACGGTCACCGTGCAGCCGGCCTCTTCGCACCACTGCACGAACAGGTCGCGGGCCTTGCGATCCAGGTCGGTGAGGGCCAGGCGACACACACCGCCCTTGGGCGTGGCGCCGAGCTTGGCCAGGTCCATCAGCGACTGCCACAGGCGGTCGCGGTTGATTTGCAGGACGTCGAGGGCAGCGTTCATGAGTGATCTCCTCAGGCTGGTTTTTTCTTATGGATTGACGGCAACCGGGCTGGCCCCGCGCTTGGCATTCAGGCCGTAGTACAACAGGCCGCCCAACGCCGAACCGGTAAACCAGCCGTAGCTGTAGAACCAGCTGAACGCATCGCTGCCCAGGGACAGCAAGGTCAGCACCACCGGCACACCGAACGCGATGAAACCGCTCCAGTTCCATGCCGGGTACACGTCGTCGCGATAGAGGCCGGCCAGGTCGAGTTGTTGTTTGCGGGTGATGAAGTAGTCCACCACCATGATCCCGGCAATGGGCCCCAGCAGGCTTGAATAGCCCAGCAACCAGTTGGAATAAACGGTTTCCAGGCTCACGTCGGACACGATCAGGCCGAGCTTTTTCAGCAACTCATGACCCATCAGCGCCAGCCCCACCAGGCCGGTCAGGATCACTGCCGTGGTGCGGTTGATCAGCTTGGGCGCGATGTTCTGGAAGTCATTGGTAGGCGACACAATGTTCGCCGCCGTGTTGGTGGACAAGGTGGCGATGATGATCAGCGCCATCGCAATGGCCACCCACACCGGGCTCTGGATATGCCCGATCAGGGTCACCGGGTCGGACACGCTGACCCCCACCAGTTTCACCGACGCGGCGGTCATGATCACGCCGAGGGCGGCGAACAGGAACATGGTCAGCGGCAGGCCGAAGATCTGCCCGAGGATCTGGTCCTTCTGGCTGTTGGCGTAACGGCTGAAGTCCGGGATATTCAGCGACAAGGTGGCCCAGAAACCCACCATCGCGGTGAGACCGGCCATGAAGTAACCGGTGAGGCTCGCGCCTTCCGGGCGTTTCGGCGGGATCGCCATCAACTCACTGATGGATACATTGGGCATCGCCCACACCAGCAGGCCAATGCCCACCGCCACCAGCAACGGCGCCGACAGGGTCTCCAGCCGCTTGATCGACTCGGCGCCACGCAGCACCACCCACAGGTTCAGGCACCAGAAAATCATGAAGCCGATCACTTCGCCGGTGCCGCCAAGGGACTTCCAGCCCTCGAAGATCGAGCCGAGAAACAGGTGAATCGCCAGCCCGCCGAACATTGTCTGGATACCAAACCAGCTACAGGCCACCAGCGCGCGGATCAGGCATGGCACGTTGGAACCGAGGATGCCGAACGACGAGCGCAGCAGCACCGGAAACGGTATGCCGTACTTGGTGCCGGGGAAGGCATTGAGGGTCAGCGGGATCAACACCACGATGTTGGCCAGCAAGATCGCCATCAGCGCCTCGCCCACCGACAAGCCGAAGTACGCGGTGAGCACCCCGCCCAAGGTGTAGGTGGGCACGCAGATGGACATGCCGACCCACAGCGCGGTGATGTGCCACTTGTTCCAAGTGCGTTCGTGCACCTTGGTCGGTGCCATGTCGTGGTTGTAGCGCGGACTGTCGAGGACGTCGGGGCCGGCGTCGAGTTCGTACAGGCCGTTGCGCTCAATGACTTGCGATCTGTTCTGTTGCATGGCCGCTCCACGGTTTTTTCGAATTATTTTTGCTCACCTGCACGGTGTGTGCCGGTGGCCGGAGTACCTCGTAAACAACATGACATCACGGGCCCGGCCAGCCGCCACTGCACTCAATATCCGTGCCGACAACCGTTACCGCACCCGCACCGCTTATATAACTCGCTGATGTTTATCAGCTTTCCGAGTGAGCCTTCGGTACTTGCCACGTTACTCAGGCTAGATAACGTGGAAGTTGCCCGAACTGTCAGGACTCAATCTGGTGCAACACAATTATTTTTATTTCCCTGCCCCGTCAAGAGGCAAGTCTCAAGCGTCTGATTTGCAATAAGAAATGTTGCTCAATTTAAGAACCTGTCAAGTGCGTCAAAATGGTGAGAGCACGCTACATTTTGGTGATTTTCTATTTTTATTCTTATAAATCATATAGTTAATCAAGATATAAGCTTATGAAAAATCTTCTTGCCCAATCTAAAAACTCGGGCTAGTTTCTATTCCTGTCACCGATGACAGGAATTAACTGACCCTCGGTAAGCAGCATTACAACACTTAGAACTGGCACAAGCCGGTCAAGCCTGTGAGGAACTCGACATGTCGCTGTTGATCCGTGGCGCCACCGTTATTACCCATGATGAAAGTTACCGCGCCGATGTGTTATGCGCAGGCGGTCTAATCCGGGCTATTGGTACGAATCTGGATATTCCCGCCGGCACTGAAATACTCGATGGCAGCGGACAATACCTGATGCCCGGCGGCATCGACCCCCATACCCATATGCAACTACCCTTCATGGGCACGGTGGCCAGTGAAGACTTTTTTAGTGGCACGGCGGCAGGCCTGGCGGGCGGCACCACGTCGATCATCGACTTTGTGATTCCCAACCCGCAGCAATCCCTGTTGGAAGCGTTTCACCAGTGGCGTGGCTGGGCGGAAAAATCCGCCTCGGACTACGGCTTCCACGTGGCGATCACCTGGTGGAGCGAACAGGTGCGTGAGGAAATGGCCGAGCTGGTCAGCCACCACGGCATCAACAGCTTCAAGCATTTCATGGCCTACAAGAACGCGATCATGGCGGCGGACGACACCCTCGTCGCCAGTTTCGAACGCTGCCTGGAACTGGGCGCGGTGCCCACCGTGCACGCGGAAAACGGCGAGCTGGTGTACCACCTGCAACGCAAGCTGATGGCCCAAGGCATCACCGGGCCCGAAGCGCATCCGCTGTCGCGCCCTTCGCAAGTCGAAGGCGAAGCGGCCAGCCGCGCCATCCGCATCGCCGAGACCATCGGCACGCCGCTCTACCTGGTGCACGTGTCCACCCAGGAAGCGTTGGATGAAATCACCTACGCCCGCAGCAAAGGCCAGCCGGTCTACGGCGAAGTCCTGGCCGGCCACCTGTTGCTGGACGACAGCGTCTACCAGCACCCGGACTGGCAAACCGCCGCCGGTTACGTGATGAGCCCGCCGTTCCGTCCACGCGGGCATCAGGAAGCACTGTGGCATGGCCTGCAATCCGGCAACCTGCACACCACCGCCACCGATCACTGCTGCTTCTGCGCCGAGCAGAAAGCCGCCGGCCGTGACGACTTCAGCAAGATCCCCAACGGCACCGCCGGCATCGAAGACCGCATGGCGCTGCTGTGGGATGAAGGGGTTAACACCGGGCGCCTGTCGATGCAGGAGTTTGTCGCGCTGACCTCCACCAACACCGCGAAGATCTTCAACCTCTACCCGCGCAAAGGCGCGATCCGCGTGGGTGCCGATGCCGACCTGGTGCTGTGGGACCCCGAGGGTACGCGGACCATTTCCGCCAAGACCCACCACCAGAAAGTCGATTTCAACATCTTCGAAGGCAAGACCGTGCGCGGCGTGCCGAGCCACACCATCAGCCAGGGCAAGTTGGTCTGGGCCGATGGCGACCTGCGTGCCGAGCGCAGTGCCGGGCGGTATGTGGAGCGGCCGACGTATCCGCCGGTGTTTGAGCAGTTGAGCAAGCGGGCTGCGCATTCCAAGCCAGTGGCTGTGAAACGCTGAAGCCGCCGAAGAGGCCAGTACAGGCAACACAAAAACCAATGCCCATCAGAGGCAGCACCTCAATAACCGTGAGGCCAACACCGTGATCCAGACCCTGACCCACCTCCCCCATCCCGCTGAGAATGGACCGACGCTCGCCAGCCATTTCACCGACCTGGCGCCACCGCTCAACGCCCGGCAAGCCCAACTGGAAGCCTCGCGCTGCCTGTATTGCTACGACGCGCCGTGCGTGAATGCATGCCCCAGCGAGATCGACATCCCGTCGTTCATCCGCAACATCCACACCGAAAACGTGCAAGGCGCCGCGCAAAAAATCCTCTCGGCCAACATCCTTGGCGGCAGTTGCGCCCGGGTCTGCCCCACCGAGATTCTGTGCCAGCAGGCGTGTGTGCGTAACAACGCCGAAGAATGCGCTCCGGTGCTGATCGGCCTGTTGCAACGTTATGCCGTCGACAATGCGCACTTCAGCGAACACCCCTTCCACCGCGCCGCCGCTACCGGCAAGCGCATCGCCGTGGTGGGCGCCGGGCCTGCTGGACTCGCGTGCGCCCACCGCAGCGCCTTGCACGGCCATGACGTGGTGATCTTCGAAGCCCGTGAAAAAGCCGGTGGCCTGAATGAATACGGGATCGCCAAGTACAAGCTGGTGGATGACTTCGCGCAGAAGGAGTTGGATTTCCTCCTGCAGATTGGTGGCATCGAGATTCGCCACGGCCAGCGTCTGGGTGACAACCTCACGCTGAGTGAACTGCACCAGCAATTCGACTCAGTGTTCCTCGGCCTCGGCCTGGCCGCCAGCAAACAACTCGGCCTGCCCTTTGAGGACGCCCCCGGCCTGCTTGCCGCCACCGACTACATCCGCGAGCTGCGCCAAGCCGACGACCTGACCCAACTGCCCCTGGCCGATCGCTGCATCGTGCTCGGCGCCGGCAACACCGCCATCGACATGGCCGTGCAGATGGCCCGTCTCGGTGCCCGCGATGTGAACCTCGTGTACCGCCGTGGCTTGGCGGACATGGGCGCCACTCATCACGAACAGGACATCGCCAAGGCCAACCAGGTCCGCCTGCTGACCTGGGCCCAGCCGGAGGCAGTGCTGCTGGACGATCAGGGCCATGTGCGTGGCATGCGCTTCTTGCGCACACGCATGGAAAACGGCCGTTTGCACCCGACCGGCGAAACATTCGAACTGGCGGCCGATGCGATCTTCAAGGCCATCGGCCAGGGCTTCGACAGCGAGGCACTGCACGATCCGCTGGCCCAGCAACTGCAGCGTGTCGGTGAGCGGATCTTCGTCGATGAACAGCTGCGCACCAGCATTCCCGGTGTGTACGCGGGTGGCGATTGCGTCAGCCTCGGCCAGGACCTCACCGTGCAGGCGGTGCAACACGGCAAGCTGGCCGCCGAGGCCATGCACGCCCAACTCATGCTGAATGTGGAGGCTGCGTAATGGCCGATCTCTCGATTGTATTTGCCGGCATCAAAGCCCCCAACCCGTTCTGGCTGGCCTCCGCGCCGCCCACCGACAAGGCCTACAACGTGGTGCGCGCCTTCGAAGCCGGCTGGGGCGGCGTGGTGTGGAAAACCCTGGGCGAGGACCCGGCAGCGGTCAACGTGTCGTCACGCTACTCGGCGCATTACGGCGCCAACCGTGAAGTGCTGGGCATCAACAATATCGAGCTGATCACCGACCGCTCGCTGGAGATCAACCTGCGGGAAATCACCCAGGTGAAAAAGGACTGGCCCGACCGCGCGCTGATCGTGTCGCTGATGGTGCCGTGCGTCGAGGAGTCCTGGAAAAACATTCTGCCGCGGGTGGAAGCCACCGGCTGCGACGGTATCGAACTGAACTTCGGTTGCCCCCACGGCATGCCCGAACGCGGTATGGGCGCGGCGGTGGGCCAGGTGCCGGAATACGTGGAACAGGTGACGCGCTGGTGCAAGACGTATTGCTCGCTGCCGGTGATCGTCAAGCTCACGCCGAATATCACCGACATCCGCGTGGCGGCGCGGGCGGCGTATCGTGGCGGGGCGGACGCGGTGTCGTTGATCAACACTATCAACTCCATCACCAGCGTGGACCTGGAGCGCATGGTCGCGTTGCCGGTGGTGGGCACGCAAAGCACTCATGGCGGTTATTGCGGCTCGGCGGTCAAGCCGATTGCGCTGAACATGGTCGCCGAAATCGCCCGCGACCCGCAGACCCAAGGCTTGCCGATCTGCGGCATCGGCGGCATCGGCAACTGGCGTGACGCGGCGGAGTTTGTCGCCCTGGGCTGCGGCGCGGTGCAGGTGTGCACGGCGGCGATGCTGCATGGGTTTCGGATTGTGGAAGAGATGAAGGACGGGCTGTCGCGGTGGATGGACAGTCAGGGCTACAACAGCCTGCAGGAGTTTTCCGGGCGCGCGGTGGGCAACACCACGGACTGGAAATACCTGGACATCAACTATCAGGTGATTGCGAAGATCGATCAGGAGGCCTGCATTGGCTGCGGGCGTTGCCATATTGCCTGTGAGGACACCTCGCACCAGGCCATCGCCAGTTTGAAACAGCCGGATGGCACGCATAAATACGAGGTGATTGATGACGAGTGCGTGGGCTGCAACCTGTGCCAGATCACCTGCCCGGTGGCGGACTGTATCGAAATGGTGCCGATGGATACCGGCAAGCCATTCTTGAATTGGACGCAGGATCCGAGGAATCCCTACCGGGAGGCGGTGTAGGAAAACCTGTAGTGAGCGGGCTACTGTGGTGAGCGGGCTTGCCCCGCGCTGGGCTGCGAAGCAGCCCCATATCAGGCACTGAGTTCTGTCTGAAGGACCGAGGTGTTTTTATTGGGGCCGCTCCGCTGCCCAGCGCGGGGCAAGCCCGCTCACCACAACAACAACCAGCGTTACCCTAAGGCTCAAGGCTCCAACCCAATCCCCCGCAAAATCACGCTTGTCACCGTCTGAATCGCCTTCTCGAACTGCATATCCGACAACGGCTGGTGCTCATTCAGGATCTTCACCTGATGATCAAAGTCGGCATAGTGCTGGGTCGAGGCCCAGATCATGTACAGCAGACTCGACGGCTCCACCGGCAGGATGCGTTTGTCTTCCACCCACTGGCGAATTTTCGCTTCCTTCATCTTGGCCCAGTCGTACAGGCTTTCATCCAATGCCTCACCGAGGGTCGGCGCGCCATGGATGATTTCATTGGCCCAGACTTTTGAACCATAGGGCCGGGTACGCGAGCGTTGCATCTTGGCGCGGATGTAACTGCTGAGCACCACCCGTGGGTCATCGAAGGTCTCGAAACTCAAGGCGTCCTGCTTCCACACTTCCAGCAGGTCGAACAGCACGGCGCTGTACAGCTCGCTCTTGGTGGTGAAGTAGTAATGCAAGTTGGAGCGCGGCAGTTGCACTTCTTCGGCGATATCCGCCATGGCGGTACTGCCATAGCCTTTCTCGGCGAAGATTTTCTCCGCCGCCAGCAGGATTTTTTCGACGTTGACCCGACGAATTCCGATCTTGTGATTGCCCATAAGGGCTCCCTGACAACAACTTGGCTTAAAGACTACCATCGGCTCTAGATCGCGGCGACAGGCCATAATGAAACTTCTGACGCGAACCTTTCCCCTGGAAATGGGATTGGTTAGGATCGCGGTCCCCATGAAGGATCATTGCAATGACTATTCGACCTCGCGTGGCCACCGACGACCCCGTGCTGGGCGCACTCTGGGAGCGCTCGGTGCGGGCCACCCATGACTTCCTCCCCGAGGATGACATTCAACGCCTGCTACCCCTGGTGCGCGACACCTACCTGCCCATGCCCGCACTGGATGTGTGGGTGTATGAAGACCCACAGGGCATCGCCGGTTTCATCGGCACCGGCGGGCATAACGTGGAAATGCTGTTTATCGAGCCCGACCGCCGTGGTCAGGGCATCGGCCGCCAGTTGCTGGACCACGCCCGCGCCCGTCACGACACCCTCACGGTGGACGTGAACGAACAAAACCCCCAGGCCGTGGGTTTCTACCTGCATTATGGTTTTATCCAGGTCGCGCGCTCGCCGCTGGATGGCGAAGGCAAGCCCTTTCCCTTGCTGCACATGGCTCTACCGACTCCCTGACCCTGAAGGTATTGAACAATGTTGATCAAGAAAAGCCTCACCACCATCGCCCTGCTCGCCTCCCTGCTGGGCGCCTCCGCTGCATTTGCCCACGCGCACCTCAAGAGCGCTGAACCGGCAGCCGACAGCAGCGTCGCCGCGCCCAAGGACCTGCGCCTGACCTTCAGCGAAGGCGTCGAGGCCACCTTCACCAAGGTGTCCCTGAGCAAGGACGGCACCGAAGTGGCGATCAAGGGCCTGGAAACACCGGATGCCGACAAGAAAGTCCTGGTCGTCACCCCGGCCGCCCCCTTGGCGGCCGGCAACTACAAAGTGGTGTGGAACGCGGTCTCGGTCGATACCCATAAGAGCAACGGTGAATACAGCTTCAAGGTCGGCCAATAACCCATGGCAACGCTGCTGGTGCTGTGCCGCTTCCTGCATTTCATCGTCGTACTGCTGATGTTCGGGGCCTGTGCATTCAGGCCCTGGCTGTTGGGCGCTGAGGCGCAACCGGCGCTGGACCGGCAACTTGAGCGCATCACCCGTGGGTTGGCCTGGCTGGGCTTGCTCTCTGGCGTGGCCTGGTTGCTGCTGATTACCGCCAGCATGGCGGGGAGCTGGGACGCGGCGCTGCAACCGGCCACCGTGCAGTTGGTGCTGGGCAAGACCTTCTTTGGCCAGGTGTGGGTGTGGCACCTGTTGCTGAACCTGTTGCTGGTAATCGTGCTGGCCAAACCCTGGCGGGCATTACGCTTGCCGGTCATCGCGCTGCTGCTGGCGACCTTGGCGCCGGTCGGGCATGGCGCCATGCTCGATGGGCTCAGCGGGCAATTGCTGATCCTCAATCAAGTGGTGCACCTAGTGTGCGTCGGTGCCTGGCTCGGCGGCTTGCTGTTGCTGGTGTTGATCCTCAAGCAATCGCCAGCCCTGGCGCTGGAGCCGATCCTGCGGCGGTTCAGCGGCGTGGGGTATGGCCTGGTCGCCGGTTTGCTGGTGACCGGTTTGATCAATGTGCGTGTACTGACCGGGCAACTATGGCCCACGCCGCTGTTCAAAGGGTTCGCGCTGATTCTGTTGGTTAAAGTATTTCTGGTGCTGGGCATGCTGGCGTTGGCGCTGCTGAACCGCCTGCGCATCGAGCGCTGCGAACAACGCCTGGGCAGTTTGAAATCCAGTGTGATGCTGGAGTGGCTGCTGGGTGTTGCAGCGGTGGCCGCCGTTTCCCTTCTTGGCACCTTGCCTCCCATGGTGATGGCGGCCTGAGTAACTTCCCACCTCCGCCCGAGCAAGTCATCGTATAACTTCTGCTTGACAGCTCTTGAAAACCTCGCAAATATCCCACCCAATGTTGTACGACAACGTATAACAAATAATAAAAACAACAAAAGAAAGGGAGCTTCACTGTGAGTTCACTCGCCCGCAATTCCTCCGTTCGCCTGGGTTTTATCGGTCTCGGCAGCCTGGCCTTTACCCTGCCCCTCGCCGCCTCGGCCGAAGGCTTCATCGACGATGCCAAGGCCACGCTCAACCTGCGCAACGCCTACTTCAACCGCAACTTCACCAACCCGACCTACCCCCAGGCCAAGGCCGAAGAATGGACGCAGAACTTCATTCTCGACGCCAAGTCCGGCTACACCACCGGCACGGTGGGTTTCGGCATTGATGTGCTGGGCCTGTATTCGCAAAAGCTCGATGGCGGCAAAGGCACCGGCGGTACGCAGTTGCTGCCGATCCACAGCGATGGCCGCCCCGCCGATAACTTCGGCCGCCTGGGCGTGGCGCTGAAAACCAAGTTGTCCAAGACTGAATTGAAGATCGGTGAATGGATGCCGGTGCTGCCGATCCTGCGCTCCGACGACGGCCGCTCGTTGCCGCAGACGTTCCGTGGCGGCCAGGTCACGTCCAATGAAATCGCCGGCCTGACGCTCTACGGCGGGCAGTTTCGCGGTAACAGCCCGCGTAATGACGCGAGCATGGAAGACATGTTCATGAACGGCAAAGCCGCCTTCACCTCCGACCGCTTCAACTTCGGCGGCGGCGAATACAGCTTCAACGACAAACGTACGCAAGTCGGCGTGTGGTACGCCGAACTCACCGACATCTACCAGCAACAATATTTCAACCTGACCCACAGCCAGCCCGTGGGCGACTGGACCCTGGGCGCCAACCTCGGCTTCTTCACCGGTAAGGAAGACGGCAACGCCCTGGCCGGCGACCTCGACAACAAGACCGCCTTCGCCCTGCTCTCGGCCAAATACAACGGCAACACCTTCTATGTGGGTTTGCAGAAACTCACCGGCGACAGCGTGTGGATGCGCGTCAACGGCACCAGCGGCGGCACCCTGGCCAACGACAGCTACAACGCCAGCTACGATAACGCCAAGGAAAAGTCCTGGCAGGTGCGCCATGACTTCAACTTCGTGGTGCTCGGCATTCCGGGGCTGACCATGATGAACCGCTATATCAGCGGCAGTAACGTGCACACCGGGGCGATCACCGATGGCAAGGAATGGGGCCGCGAGTCGGAGCTGGCTTACACGGTGCAGAGCGGTGCGCTGAAGGACCTGAATGTGCGCTGGCGCAATTCGACCATGCGTCGGGATTTCAGCAACAACGAGTTTGATGAAAATCGCTTATTCATCAGTTACCCGATTTCGCTGCTCTAAAGGCCACTGAATGACTTTGTAATGAGCGGGCTTGCTGTGGTGAGCGGGCTTGCCCCGCGCTGGGGGGCGAAGCCCCCCCCAAAAAAACACCTCGTTGTATCAGACAGAACGTGTTGTCTGGATTGGGGCGGCTACGCCCCCAGCGCGGGACAAGCCCGCTCACCACAGACAAACCCGCTCACTACAGAAGGGCGTTGACAAGCACAAGAATCCCTAACGATACTTCGGCAAAGTCATACGACAACCTACAACAACAATGGAACCCTCATGACCACCACCACAACCACGCCCGTTCCATTCAATCGCCTGCTGCTCACTGGCGCGGCTGGCGGCCTGGGTAAAGTCTTGCGCGAACGCCTGCGCCCTTATGCCCAGGTACTGCGGCTGTCGGACATCGCCAATATGGCCCCGGCCGCCGACCCGTGCGAAGAAGTGCAACCCTGCGATCTCGCCGACAAACAGGCCGTGCACCACTTGGTAGAAGGCGTCGACGCCATTCTGCACTTCGGCGGCGTCTCGGTGGAGCGCTCGTTCGAAGAAGTGCTCGGCGCAAACATCAGCGGCATTTTCCATATCTATGAAGCCGCGCGCCGCCACGGTGTGAAGCGCGTGATTTTCGCCAGTTCCAACCACGTGATCGGCTTCTACAAGCAAGGTGAAACTCTCGACGCCCACTCCCCTCGCCGCCCGGACAGCTACTACGGACTGTCCAAATCCTACGGCGAAGACATGGCCAGTTTCTACTTTGATCGCTACGGCATCGAGACCGTCAGCATCCGCATCGGCTCGTCGTTCCCGGAACCACAGAACCGCCGCATGATGCACACCTGGCTGAGCTTCGACGACCTGACTCAGTTGCTTGAGCGCGCGCTGTACACCCCCAACGTCGGCCACACTGTGGTCTATGGCATGTCGGATAACCTCGACACCTGGTGGGACAACCGCTACGCCGCCCACCTGGGCTTTGCGCCCAAAGACAGCTCCGAAGTGTTCCGCGCCCAGGTCGAAACCCAGCCACCCGTGGCCGCCGATGACCCGGCCAAGGTCTATCAGGGCGGGGCATTCTGCGCTGCCGGCCCTTTCGGGGACTGACCATGACCGCTGAATTGATCGTCGATGCCCGCAATGCCGTCGGCGAATGCCCGGTGTGGGTGCCCGAGGAAAACGCCCTTTATTGGGTGGATATTCCCAACGGTGGCCTGCAACGCTGGAGCGCGGCCAGCGGCCACGTGGCGGCCTGGACCGCTCCGCAGATGCTTGCCTGCATCGCGCGCACCGAGGCGGGCAACTGGGTCGCCGGCATGGAAACCGGGTTCTTCCAGCTCACCCCGCACAACGACGGCAGCCTGGATACCACGCCGCTGGCGGCTGTTGAGCACCCCCGCCAGGACATGCGCCTGAACGACGGCCGCTGTGATCGCCAGGGCCGTTTCTGGGCCGGCAGCATGGTGCTGGACATGGGCTTGAACGCGGCAGAAGGCACCCTGTATCGCTACACATCCGGTGCGCCGCCCCATGCTCAGCTGGACGGCTTCATCACCTTGAACGGCCTGGCGTTCAGCCCCGATGGCCGCACGATGTATGCCTCCGATTCCCACCCGCTGGTGCAGCAGATCTGGGCCTTCGACTACGACATCGACACCGGCACGCCGTCCAACCGCCGCGTGTTCGTGGACATGCACAAGCACCTCGGCCGCCCCGACGGCGCCGCCGTGGATGCCGATGGCTGCTACTGGATCTGTGCCAACGACGCCGGGTTGATCCATCGCTTCACCCCGGACGGGCGCCTCGACCGTTCCCTCACCGTACCGGTGAAAAAACCCACCATGTGCGCCTTTGGCGGCAGTCGCCTGGACACCCTGTTCGTCACCTCGATTCGCGATGACCAGAGTCAACAGTCACTGTCCGGCGGCGTGTTCGCCCTCAACCCCGGCGTTGTCGGATTGCCGGAGCCCACCTTTACCCTCTAGCTGCATCGCTGTGCCTTGAATACAACAATAACAAGACAGGAATGAAACCCCATGGACTTCAAACGCACCTTGCTCGCCGCTGCATTCGTCACCCTCAGCAGCGCCGCCCACGCGCTGGAAATCAAATTCGCCGACATCCACCCCGCCGGCTACCCCACCGTTGTGGCCGAAGAGAACATGGGCAAGGCCCTGACCAAAGAAAGCAACGGCGAGCTGACCTTCAAGTACTTCCCCGGCGGGGTCCTCGGCTCCGAGAAAGAAGTGGTCGAACAGGCGCAAGTCGGTGCCATCCAGATGACCCGCGTCAGCCTGGGGATCGTCGGCCCGGTGGTGCCGGACGTGAACGTGTTCAACCTGCCGTTCGTGTTCCGCGACCAGGCGCACATGCGTAAGGTCATCGACGGCGAGATCGGCGACGAGATCCTCGCCAAGATCACCAACTCCGAATTCGGCCTGGTCGCCCTGGCCTGGATGGATGGCGGCACGCGCAACCTCTACACCAAGAAGCCGGTGCGCAAGATCGAAGACCTCAAGGGCATGAAAATCCGCGTACAAGGCAACCCCTTGTTCATCGAAGCCTTCAATGAAATGGGGGCCAACGGCATCGCCATGGACACCGGCGAGATCTTCAGTGCCCTGCAGACCGGCGTCATCGACGGCGCGGAAAACAACCCGCCGACCCTGTTGGAACACAACCATTTCCAGAACGCCAAGTACTACACCCTCACCGAACACCTGATTTTGCCCGAGCCCATCGTGATGTCGAAAATCACCTGGAACAAACTCACCCCCGCGCAACAGGACATGGTGAAAAAAGCCGCCAAGGCCGCCCAGGCTGACGAGCGCGTGTTATGGGACGCCAAGTCCGCCAGCAGCGAAACCAAGCTCAAGGCCGCCGGTGTCGAGTTCATCACTGTCGACAAAAAACCCTTCTATGACGCCACCGCGCCGGTTCGCGCCAAGTACGGTGCGGCCTACGCCGACATCATCCAGCGTATCGACGCCGTTCAGTAACGCCCTCCTTCTCTAGCAAGGCCCGGCGCGGTCGGCATCGACGCGCCCGGTTACGGTGAACGCCATGAAGAATTTACTGCTGCGCATCAACGACCGCATCTACATGACCTGCATCTGGGTCGCCGGCCTCTCGGTACTGGGGGTCGCGCTGATCATCCCCTGGGGCATCTTCGCCCGCTATGTCCTCGGCACCGGTTCGAGTTGGCCGGAGCCTACCGCCATCCTGCTGATGCTGGTATTCACCTTTATCGGCGCCGCTGCCAGTTATCGCGCCGGTGCGCATATGTCGGTAGCGATGATCACCGACCGCTTGCCCCCCACCCAACGCCGCGTCGTCGGCATCGTTTCCCAGCTATTGATGGCAACCATCTGCCTGTTCATGACGATCTGGGGCACCAAGCTGTGCCTGTCCACCTGGAACCAGTTCATGAGTGCCATCCCCACCCTGCGCGTCGGTATCACTTATATGCCTATCCCGATTGGCGGGCTGCTGACCCTGGTTTTTGTGCTGGAAAAACTCTTGCTCGGTGACCAGAGCAACCGTCGGGTCGTGCGCTTCGACCTGGTTGAAGAAAGCGAAGGGGCTGCCTGATATGGACGCATTGATTCTGTTGGGCAGCTTTATCGCCTTGATCCTGATCGGCATGCCCGTGGCCTATGCCCTGGGGTTGTCGGCACTGATCGGCGCGTGGTGGATCGACATCCCGTTCCAGGCCCTGATGATCCAGGTGGCCGGCGGGGTGAACAAGTTTTCGCTGATGGCGATTCCGTTCTTTGTATTGGCCGGCGCGATCATGGCCGAGGGCGGCATGTCACGGCGGCTGGTGGCGTTTGCCGGCGTGCTGGTGGGTTTCGTGCGCGGTGGCCTGTCGTTGGTAAACATCATGGCCTCGACGTTTTTCGGCGCAATCTCCGGCTCGTCGGTGGCGGACACGGCCTCGGTCGGCTCGGTGCTCATCCCGGAAATGGAACGCCGTGGCTACCCGCGTGAGTTCGCCACGGCGGTGACCGTCAGTGGTTCGGTGCAGGCACTGCTGACCCCGCCCAGCCATAACTCGGTGCTTTACTCCCTGGCGGCCGGTGGTACGGTGTCGATTGCCTCGTTGTTCATGGCCGGCGTGGTACCGGGCTTGCTGATGAGCGCGTGCCTGATGGTGTTGTGCCTGATCTTCGCGAAAAAACGCAATTACCCCAAGGGTGAAGTCATCCCACTCAAGCAGGCGCTGAAAATCTGCGCCGATGCGCTCTGGGGCCTGATGGCCATGGTGATCATCCTGGGCGGCATCCTCTCGGGGATTTTCACCGCCACCGAATCCGCCGCGATTGCCGTGTTGTGGGCGTTCTTCGTGACCATGTTCATCTACCGCGACTACAAATGGAGTGAGCTGCCCAAGCTGATGCATCGCACGGTGCGCACCATTTCCATCGTGATGATCCTGATCGCCTTCGCTGCCAGCTTCGGCTACATCATGACCCTGATGCAGATCCCGGCGAAGATCACCACGATGTTCCTGACCCTGTCGGACAACCGCTATGTGATCCTGATGTGCATCAACGCCATGCTGCTGTTGCTCGGTACGGTGATGGACATGGCGCCGCTGATCTTGATCCTCACGCCGATCCTGCTGCCGGTGGTACTGGGTATCGGCGTCGACCCGGTGCACTTTGGCATGATCATGCTGGTCAACCTCGGGATCGGCCTGATCACGCCGCCCGTGGGTGCGGTGCTGTTCGTGGGGGCGGCGGTGGGCAAGGTCAGCATCGAGAAAACCGTAAAGGCGCTGCTGCCGTTCTATGGCGTGCTGTTCCTCGTACTGATGGCCGTGACCTACATTCCGGCGCTGTCGTTGTGGCTGCCAAGCGTGGTGCTCTGATGCTGATTGAACTGCAAGACAACCTGACCCAACTCACCCTCGCGCCAGCCACGGGAGGCAGCATTGTCAACTGGACGGTGCGCGCCACCGGCCAGCCGTTGTTGCGGCCCAGCGATGCCCACGCGATCAGCACCGGGTTGCCAGGCAAGCTGGGCTGCTATCCCCTGGCGCCCTGGTCCAACCGGATTGCCGAAGGGGGTTTCGACAACCCCGACGGTTGGCTGGCGCTGGCGCCCAATAGCTTGACCGACCCGCTACCGATTCACGGCTCTGCCTGGCAACAGGCGTGGCAGGTAGTCAGCCAAGCGACGGATGAAGTGGTCCTGGAAATGACGTGCGACACACCGTTCGCCTATCGCGCCGAGCAGCGGTTTCGCCTGGAAAACGGTGAGCTGAGCATCACGTTGCGGGTGACCCACCTGGCGGACAGACCTGCGTGGCATGGGTTGGGATTGCATCCCTATCTGCCGCGCACAGCGGGTACACGGTTGCAGGCCAAGGCGTCGCAGGTGTGGATGAGCGACGCCTCCAAGCTGCCTACGGAGCTGGCGTCGGTGCCCACCGCTTGGGATTTCCAGCCGTTGAAAAGCCTGCCGGAAGGCCTGGTCGACAACGGTTTTTGCGACTGGGACGGCCATTGCCTGATCGAGCAGCCAGAGCTGGGCTACACGCTGGAGTGCCAGGCCACGGGGAGTGATTACTTCCTGCTGTACTGCCCGCCGGGGCTGGGGTTCTTTTGTATCGAGCCGGTGAGTCATCCGGTGAATGCCCATCATCTGCCAGGGCGGCCTGGGCTGAAGCTGTTGGAGCAAGGCCAGTCAGTAGAGCTGGCCTTTACCCTCAACTATCAGCCCCTCTCAGGGCGGGCTGTTCTTTAATCGCCCCGCCGTATCAATACTGACCACCACCGACAACCCAGGCCGCAACCGCTCGCTCTCAGCCTGGTCCGGGTCCACCATGATCCGCACCGGCACGCGCTGGGCGATCTTGACGAAGTTGCCGGTGGCATTGTCCGCCTGCAACAGGCTGAACTCCGAGCCGGTGGCCGGGGAAATATGCTGCACCGTGCCATGGAATTTGCGGTGGTTCAGCGCGTCCACCGTGAAGGTCACCGGCTGGCCGACCTGCACGTTGTCCATCTGGGTTTCCTTCATGTTGGCGATCACCCACAACTGCGGCGGCACCAGTGCCATCAACTGCGCGCCGGAGTTAACGTAGGCCCCGAGCCGCACGCCGATCTGCCCGAGCTGACCATCGCGGGGCGCCGTGATGCGGGTGTTGGACAGGTCGATACGCGCCAACTCCACCGCCGCCTCGGCACTGGCCACGGCCGCCTCCAGGGAGCCACGGTTGACGATCACCGTCTGCAGGTCTTGGCGGGCGATTTCCAGGCTGGCCTGGGCTTGCGCGACGGCGGCGAGGGTCTGCGCGTTGGCGGCGCGAGTCACGTCCAGCTCGCGCTTGGACACCGAGCCATCGCTGATCAACTCCTCATTGCGGCGCAAATCGGCGGTGCTCTTGCGTGCCTGCGCCTGGCTGTCCACCAAGGCGGCCTGGCGCAGCTTGATGGTGGCTTCGGCGCTGTTGCGCTGTTGCACCACATTCGCCAACGACGCCTTCTGCACCGCCAGTTGCGCCAGTGCCTGGTCCAGGCGCTGCTTGTAGATGCGGTCGTCGAGGCGCACCAGCAGGTCGCCGGCCTTCACGTGCTGGAAGTCCTGCACCGGCACTTCGAACACATAGCCGCTGAGCTGCGGCCCGATGATCGTGACCTGCCCGCGCACCAGCGCATTTTCGGTGGTTTCCACCGCGCTGCTGAACGGCGGCAATTGCCAGGCGTAAAGCACAATCAGCACGCCGACGATAGCAATCGCGGCAAAGCCCAGGGACGAGATGATCCGCACCCGTAATGGGCGCAGCTCGGTGGGCACCGCGCCGGGTGGCGTGCTGCCTTCCGGGGTGGACGCGATGGCGGTAGTGGTGGTGGTTGAAGGTTCGGTCATGAAGGTGCGCCGCTGGGTTGAACGGGAGTGGCTGCTGCTCGGGTGGTGCTCATCAGCCACAGACTGCGGATAAAGATCCAGATCATGGTGAGTATCGCGATGATCGCGATCAACATGAAGACATCGTTGTAGGCCATCACGTTCGCCTCACGGGTCGCCGCCGTGGCCAGGCTGCGAATGCCCATCAGGTTGCGCAGCTCGGGGTCGGCGACAATGCCGCCATAGGCCGAACCGCCGCTCTGCACCCGCGCGGCCACACGCGGGTCGAGCAGGGTCAGGTGTTCGACGATCATGCTGGAGTGATACTTCTCGCGCACGATCTGGAACGTGCCCAGCAACGCCGCGCCAATCAGGCCGCCGAGGTTCTGGCAAATCCCGAACATCACCGAAAAACTCACCAGGTTACGCGGGTTGGCCAGCACGTTCTTGGTGCCCAACACCATGGTCGGGCCGAGGAAGAACGTGCCGCCGAAGCCTAGCAGGAACTGGCTGATGTACAGGTTCTGTGGGCGGGTGAGGTTGCTGGAAAAACTGTCCATCACCGAGCCGGTGGCCATCAGCGCCAGGGAAATCACCAGCGGCATCAACAGGTGCGCCGGGTTGATAGTCAACGCACTGACCACCAGCCCGGCAATCGCCCCGGCGAGCATCACCACGTACAGGGTGTGCATCTGCTGGTAGCTCATGTTCAACATCTGCATGAACCCCACCGCGCCGGTGGACTGCTCCGACAGCACCATGCGAATCAGGATCACCGCCAACGCCAGGCGGATCATCACGCCACTGCCCAGCCAACGGGTCATCAACATCGGGTTGGCGCGGTTATGCTCGATGGCCAGGCCGGCCATGATCAGCACCAGGGAACAGGCCGAGGCAATCCCGATCCAGGGCGCTTCCAGCCACCAGTCGATGCGGCCCAGGGACAACACCGCGCAGAGCAAGGCGACGCCGGTGGCGAGGATGGCGAAGGTGAGGAAGTCGAGTTTTTCAAAGGTTTTGAAGCGGTCGCCAGGCGGAAGTTTGAGCAGGAACACGCAACCCAGGCAGATCAACGCCATGCCCAGCTCGAACAGGTACAGGCCGCGCCACTCGGCGATTTGCAGCAAGTCTTCGGAAAACAGGCGTGCCAAGGGTAAAGCCAGTTGCGCGGTGCCCAAGCCCAGTACCAGCGCCTTCAAGCGCCACTTGGCTGGGAACGCCTGGATCATGTAGTACAAGCCCAGCGAACTCAGCGCCGCGCCGACCATCCCGTGGGCTGCGCGCACGGCGATGGCTGAGCTGAGGTCGTTGACGAACAAGTGGCCGAAGGTGACCAGCGCGTACATCACCAGGAACACTTCGGTGAAGGCGCGTAGGCCGAACTGTTGGCGGAACTTCACCAGCAGCAGGTTCATGCAGACGTTGGTCATGACATAGGCGGCGGGCAGCCAGGCCATTTCGGCGGTGGTCGCGCCGAGGGCGCCTTGCAGGTATTGCAGGTTGGCGATGACCAACGCATTACCAAGGCCCCCGGTGATTGCCACCAGCACGCCGACCATTGCGAACAGCCAACGCTTGTGCGTGGGGTGCAGCGGGGTGGACGGTGAACCTGGGAGGCTTGGGCGCTCATGGGGTTCCCAGGTGTGGGGGGTGTATTTGTTCATTCCGTGACCTAGATGAGCCGACCCGGGGAGCCGGTGAAAGCATACTCAGAGAGTAGTAAACCTGAGGGGAGTTCATCTTGTCATGTGGGGGTTGGGTTTGTGGTGTACATATCCGTTGCTGCGGTAACGGCTGATATTGGTTCCGCTCTTACAGCGGCTCACTTTTGAAGAGCGCAAAAGTAAGCAAAACGCTCTTGCCCCAACACTCGGTACCTCGCCTAGGCTCGGTATGCCCGTAATCCGACAGTGATTTGGGGGGCCGCCGCCACGCGCCATCCATGGCGCGGGGCGGCTAAACCGGCATCCCTGCCGGTTTACCCCCCAAATCCCTGCCGAATTCCGGCCAGCGTGTTTGACGGGGCGCCTAAGATCAAAATCAAAAACAGAGCCAGAGCCAGAGCCAGAGCCAGAGCCAGAGCAGATTGATGTCTACCTGAGATCTAAATTGTGGGAGCGGGCTTGCTCGCGAAAGCGGTGGATCAGTCAAAGATGTAATAGCTGACACCCCGCCTTCGCGAGCAAGCCCGCTCCCACATTTGGACCGAGACCGGCTTCCAGAGACCGGTCGGCTACTAGGCCGCCGCGCTTTTGCTTTTGATCTGAGGCGCCCCGTCAAACACGCTGGCCGAACGCAGGCTTGAATCCGTGGGTAACCCGGCAGGACGCCGGGTTAGTCGCGCTGGGCCAAGGATGGCCCATCGCGGCGGCCCACGGATTCAAGCCGGAGTGAGGGAACACCGAGCCTAGGCGAGGTGCCGAGTGTTGGGGCGGAGCGTTTTTGGTTACTTTTTGCGCTCTTCAAAAAGTGACCCGCTGTAAGAGCGGAACCATAAGCAGCCGTCACCCAAATAACGGATATACACCCAACTCAACCCAACCCAATCAAACCCACCCCAACCAACTCCAGTAAGTCACCGCAAACACCAACATCAACAAATAACCAACCAGCGTCACCAAAACCCCCACCTTGGCAAACTGCCGCGCCGTAAACGTCCCAGTCCCCAGACACACCATATTCTGCGGCGCATTGATCGGCAGAATAAACCCATAACTCATCACAAACCCCAACAGCATCGTCATCCCCAGCCGACTGAACTCCCCCGGCAACGTCTGCAACACCGCAATCAAAATCGGCAGCAGCGCCGAGGTCAACGCCGTCGCACTGGCAAACCCCAAATGAATCACAATCAAAAACGCCCCTAGAATCGCAAACACCCCCAGCGGCCCCACCTGATCCAACCCCGTGTGCGCCACCACCGCAGCCCCCAACCACTGCCCCGCCTGGGTGGTCAACAGCGCCGTGCCCAGGCTGATGCCCACCCCGAACACAATCACCGTGCCCCACGGGATCCGCGACTGCACATCCTTCCAGGTCATCACGCCGATACCCGGCAGCAACAGCAACACCAACCCCGCGTACGTGGTCGAGGTGGTGTCAAAACTGTGCAAACGCCCTTCCGTGGCCCAGGCCAGCAGCAACATCACCGACACCGTCAACAGGCGCTTCTGCGGCCCGGTCATCGGCCCGATATCTACCAGCGATTGCGCCACCGCCTCCTTGCCACCGGGAATGCTGTCGGTCTCCGGCGGCAGCAATTTAAGCACCAGGAACAGCAACACCGCCGACATGATCAACGCCCACGGCGCCCCCGCGATCAGCCAGTCGATCCACGACACGCGCTGGCCAAGCATCTTGTCCATGAAGCCAACGGTCAGCAGGTTCTGCGCAGCGGCGGTCTGGATGCCGACATTCCAGATGCTGGTGCCCTGGGCCACCACGATCATGATGCCGGCGGCGATGTTCGAGCGTTTGTCCACGCCGAACGCAGCGATCACGCCCATCATGATCGGCACCACGCAAGCACTGCGCGCCGTGGCGCTGGGCACCACCAGGCTGAGCAAAATAGTCACCGCAATCGCCCCCAGCAGGATGCGTCGGGTGCTGGTGCCGACGCGGCTCAGGGTGACCAGGGCGATACGCCGGTCCAGGCCGGTGTGGGTCATGGCGGCGGCGATAAACAATGCGCCCGCCACCAGCGCCAGCGCCGGGTTGGAGAAGCCGGTCAGCGCCATGCTGATGGCCGGGCTGCTGCCGATCAAATGGGTAGGGTCTTGCAGCGACGGCGCCGTGCCGAGCAGAAAGGCCATCAGCGACGTGATCATGATCGCGCTGGCTTCGTACGACACCGCTTCGGTGATCCACACCACCACGGCAAACGCGAGGATCGCCAGCATGCGGTGCCCGGCCACCGGCAAGTCGGCGGGCAGCGGCAACAGCAGCACGCCGGCCATCACCAGCACGGCGACCACCAGGCCCAGGGGTAATTTATAGGATGCCGCGCTCATCGGGTGCTCCAAGGCTCTAGATCAAGCCTTGAGCATGGGGCAAAACCATCTGGGACCTGTTGACCTAGGCCAATAACTGACTCAACACCGCCCGCACTTTGCCAGGGTCAGTTCCGGCGCCATGCCCTGCAAGGCCAGCAACGCGTCGGCCGGGAGCCTTACGCTCCTCGGGTACCGTGAGGCGTCAGGCACGGGCAAACGCCACGGCTTTCTCAAACTGCTCCGGGGTCGGACGCACGCCGGTGTAGAGCACGAACTGCTCCAGGGCCTGGATGGCAATCACTTCCAACCCGGTGATCACCCTTTTGCCCTTGGTACGACCACGTAGGATAAGTGGTGTTTCGGCGGGGATCGCTACTACATCGAACACAGTCTCGGCAGCATCCACCGCTTCAGCGTCGAATGCCAACGCATCTGCCTCAGCCCCGCCGGTCATGCCAATGGGCGTCACGTTGATCAGCATTTGCGGGCGCAGGTCACCCAATTCAGCCAGCCACTCATACCCCAGGTTTTGCGCCAATGCCCGGCCTGCGGTTTCGTTGCGCGCCACAATCACGCCATTGGCGTAGCCACCATCGCGCAAGGCGCTGGCCACGGCTTTGGCCATGCCGCCGCTGCCGCGCAGGGCGAAGGTCGAGTCCTGCGGCACCGCGTGCTTTTTCAGCAGTTGCTCGATGGCGATGTAGTCGGTGTTGTAGGCCTTGAGGTACCCGTCGGTGTTGACGATGGTGTTCAGCGAGTCGATGGCTTGAACCGAATCGTCGAGTTCGTCCACTAAGGCAATGGCAGCCTCTTTGAACGGCATGGACACCCCGCAACCACGGACGCCCAGCGCGCGGATACCACCGATCGCGCCGGGCAAATCCTGGCTGCTGAAGGCCTTATAGTAGAAGTTCAGACCCAACTGCTCGTACAGGTGGTTATGAAACCGCAGGCCGAAATTCCCGGGGCGCGCCGACAGAGACATGCACAGTTGGGTGTCCTTGTTGGGGTGCATCTGCATGGGTAACTCCTTTGAGTAAGCAATTGGGTACAGACCTTACACAACCTTTACCTAGCGGCTGTGCTGTTTTTCAGAAATACGTTGTCTTAAAAGTATCCCCGCGACATTACTTGAGTCTATTGATTGCAGACCACAAGCGCTGGGGCTAACCGAGGAATGACCATGATTCGTACAATCCCCAAGATCGCCTTGCTGGTTGGCGCACTCGCGATGGCAGGCCAAGCCTCCGCCCACGGTGGTGGTTGGGGTGGCCCGGCCGTATTGGGTGCTTTAGTCGGCGCAGCCGTCGTGGGCTCCGTGGTTGCCAGCCAGCCACGTGAGGTCTACGTGCAGCAACCGGTATATGTGCAACCGCAGCCGGTGTATGCCGCGCCGCCGCCGGTCTACTACGCACCGCCGCCACCGGTGTATGTGCAGCAGCAGGTGTATTACCGTCCGGCGCCGGTGTATTACGGCCCACCGCGTGGCTATTACGGTCCACCACGCGGTTACTACGGCCCTCCCCACGGCTACTACGGTCGCGGCTGGTAATCGGATCGTCTGACAAAACAGGCCTCGCAGCGTTGCGGGGCCTTTTTTTGCCTGCAAAGTCCGGATTCAGGGGGTCAAGGTCGTTCTGGGGACAATGCCCGGCGCGCAATCGCACATCATCGACACCAATGTCTACTTGCCCGAACAGGCCTTGCGCTGTCATGTTTGTGTCACGACATACTTCCACTATCGATCCTGTCCACCCAATAACAACAAGGACGACTGACCATGCCCACGCAAAACCCGCACCGCACCGCTGGCCTTTGTACGTCCAGCAAGGTCTATAGCGCCCTCACCGAGCTCAAGCACCTGGAAGGCCACCGCAGCGCCAAGTTTCTCGCGCTGCTGGCGGAAAACCTGGTGCGCAAGGGTCTGCTCAGTGAGCAGGAAGTGGTGCACATGCTCGATCAAGTGGTGGACTGACGCCTCGCGTCGATGTCGACTATCGAGACAGGTGATTTTTCCTGCATCACCCCGCCCCGTAAAGTGACCACCATAGCGATTGGAGGTCCTTATGCACACTGTTCAAATCATGTCCGTCATCGGCAGCGCCGTTCCCGCCCCTCTGCGCAAGCTGGGTCTGCTTGCCTGCTGGTACCTGGTACGCGATGGCGAAACCATCAGCGGCCCGCTGACATCCCTGTCCGACGCTGAGAAACAGCTGCAACACGCCTCGAATTTCAGGCTCCACGCCTGAGGTTCAGGGTAATGGCAACTTGACTCGCGGCTTGCTCTCCACGAACAACGCCCAACTGGACATGAACAACGCCGCCACCAACGGCCCGATCACAAAGCCGTTCAAGCCAAACACCGATAAACCGCCCAGGGTCGAGATCAGGATCAGGTAATCCGGCATCTTGGTGTCCTTGCCCACCAGGATCGGACGCAGCACGTTGTCCACCAGGCCGATCACAAACACGCCAAACAGCGCCAGCACCACGCCTTGCCAGATGGCGCCGCTCAACAGGAAGTAGGCGGCCACCGGCCCCCACACAATCCCCGCGCCCACCGCCGGCAACAGCGACAGAAACGCCATCAGTACCGCCCAGAGCAATGCACTGGGAATATCCAGGAACCAGAAGATAAGCCCGCCGAGCGCACCCTGTGTCACGGCCACCAGCACATTGCCCTTGACCGTGGCCCGCACCACACGATTGAACTTGAGTTGTAACCGGCGCTTCTGCGGCTCGGCCAACGGCACCGCCGTGCGCACCTTGCGCACCAGCTCCGGGCCGTCGCGCAGCAGGAAATACAGCAGGTACAGCATGATGAAAAAGCTCACCAGGAAATCAAACGTGCCCTGGCCGAAGCTGAACGCCTGGGTGGCAAAGAACTGGCTGCCCTGCATCGCACTCTTGACGATCTTCTCGCGCAAGCCTTCCAGGTTGCCCATGCCGAAGCGGTCCAGCAGGTGCTGGAAGTACGGCGGCAACACATTCTTGAACTGCTCGATATACCCCGCCACGTCCAGCTTGCCGCTTTCGATGTTCTTGTAGAGCGTCGCGCCTTCCTGCACCAACAAGGCACTGGTGATGATCACCGGCAGGATCGCGATGATCAGGCAAGCACTCAATGTGGCCAGGGAAGTGAGGTTGCGGTTCCAGCCAAAGCGCTGTTGCAGGCGCCGCTGCATCGGCGCAAAGATGATGCCGAGGATCACCGCCCAGAACACCGCGCCATAGAACGGTAGCAGTATCCAGATAAACGCGATGGTCACCAGGGCAAGCAATAACAGCAAGGTCTTGAATTGCAGGTTGGTTTGATTCATGTCCGGTCCATGTCAGAAAAGCAACGGGCCCATGTAGGCCCTGTTGCTTAGTCCGCAGCGAAACCTGGGAGTGCCCTCGGTTATCGAACAAGCATAGACCGCCTCACTGAATCCCCTTCGCCTCCTTCAACAGTGTCTGGATCATCTGCTCCTGGGCGTCATAACGACCTTCGCCAAAATGGGTGTAGCGCACCTGCCCCTTGGCGTCGACCAGGTAATGGGCGGGCCAGTACTGGTTGTCGAAGTTGCGCCAGATCGCGTAGTTGTTGTCGATGGCCACCGGATAGGTGATGCCTAGCTTGCGCACCTGGTCCTTGACGTTGCCGATAATGCGCTCATAACCGTATTCCGGGGTGTGCACGCCGATCACCACCAGGCCGTCCTTCTCATAGGTCTTTGCCCATTGCTTCACGTAGGGCAACGTGTGCTGGCAGTTGATGCAGTCGTAGGTCCAGAAATCCACCAGCACCACCTTGCCTTTCAAGGATTCGCGGGTGAGTTCGGGTGAGTTGAGCCACTCGACCGCGCCGGCCAGCGACGGCATGGCACCCTTGGCATTGTCCCGCGCCGGGTCGGCCTTGACCTTGCTCACCACGTAATCCAGCACTTTGGGAACGGCTTCCAGCACGCCTTGCTCCAGGCTGCTGACGCCTTCGGACGAAGTACCGGCCAGCAGGGTTTTGTCGGCGCCAGTGGAAATCACCACCGCCGCCGCCAGTACCGCCACGCCGGCCCCACGGCGCAGCCAACCGGTCACCGGAATGGAGGCCTTGAGTCGATTGACCAGGCCACGCCCGGCAAAAATCAGCGCGCCAAGGGACAACGCGCTACCCAGGCCGTAGGCCACCAGCAACAGGCTGGTCTGCGCATTGGCACCTTGCAGCATCGCGCTGGTCAGGATCACTCCCAGGATCGGCCCGGCGCACGGCGCCCACAGCAGGCCTGTGGCGACGCCGATCATCACCGACTTCAGCGGGCCGGACAGCGTGCGGCTGTCAGGATCGATACGGTTGCCCAACAACACCAAGGGGCGTGCCAGCCAGCCACCGACCCGCGCCGAGATCAGCGACAGCGCAAACAGCCCCATCACGATCAGCGCCACGTGGCGGCCGGTGTTATTGGCCTGTATCACCCATTCCGTGCTGACCACCGCCAGGCTGGACACCAGCGCGAAGGTCAGGACCATGCCGCCGAGCGTCAGTAGGATCGACCGGCGGGACCGGTCTACGCCGGCGAACAGAAACGGCACCACCGGCAGGATACAAGGGCTGAGGACGGTCAGGATGCCGCCCAGGAATGCGATCAGTAGCATGACGTTCACCTTATGGCTGGAAGGACTCAGTTATCACCGACGCAACCGTCGCCGAACTTGAGGTAATCCAGCACCTGGGTCTTGTCGTGGGAGTCCAGGTAGGTCATGCGCGCATTCACCACGCCGCAGGTGGGCTTGGAGTCCTGGCTCATCGACAACACTTGCTTGATGTCCAGGTGAGTGCCGTAGTGGTAGGTCTGAGCGGTAACGGCGGCTTCGGCACGGGCCGACAAGGTGCAGATGTTCAGGGCGGCAAACAGGCAGGCGGCGTAGATGGCTTTGGTGTTCATGGTGGTTGGCTCCAGGTTCTCAGGGTGGGAGGCGGTGTGCCTCGTTGGAATCAATTAAAAGCCCCTGAGGTATCGCGCCTGTGTCGGAAAACCGCGCGGATAAATCGATACGTATCCACAGCCCACTCCGATACACAGCGATACAAAAAGCCCAAAGGACGACCTGGATCAATAAACCGCCCTCGCCGCTCGGCTACCTTCGCGACCTTTTGCGACCCGTGCCCATGCCTCCGATCCTCGCCCCCGAACTGCTCGCCCCCGCCGGCACCCTGAAAAACATGCGCTACGCCTTTGCCTACGGCGCCGATGCAGTCTACGCCGGCCAGCCACGCTACAGCCTGCGGGTGCGCAATAACGAGTTCGATCACGCCAACCTGGCCCTTGGCATCCAGGAAGCCCACGCCCTGGGCAAGCGCTTTTATGTGGTGGTGAACATCGCGCCGCACAACGCCAAGCTCAAAACCTTCCTCAAGGACCTGGCGCCGGTGATCGCCATGGGCCCGGACGCGCTGATCATGTCCGACCCTGGGCTGATCATGCTGGTGCGCCGGCATTTCCCCCAGATGCCGATCCATCTGTCGGTGCAAGCCAACACGGTGAACTGGGCCAGCGTGGAGTTCTGGCAACAGCAAGGGATCTGTCGGGTGATCCTGTCGCGGGAGTTGTCGCTGGAAGAGATCGACGAGATCCGCCAGCAGGTGCCGGCCATGGAGCTGGAAGTGTTTGTGCACGGTGCGTTGTGCATGGCCTATTCCGGGCGTTGCCTGCTCTCGGGCTACATGAACAAGCGCGACGCCAACCAGGGCACCTGCACCAATGCCTGTCGCTGGAAGTACCAGGCCACCCCGGCGGTGGAAAACGCCACGGGGGATATCGTCCAGCAATATCAGCCTACCCTGGGCATTGGCGCGCCCACCGATCAGGTGTTCCTGCTTCAGGAAGCCAACCGCCCCGATGAACAGATGCCCGCCTTCGAAGACGAACACGGCACCTACATCATGAACGCCAAGGACCTGCGCGCCGTGCAGCACGTAGAGCGCCTGACCCGGATGGGTGTGCACTCACTGAAGATCGAAGGCCGCACCAAGTCGCACTTCTACTGCGCGCGCACCACCCAGGTGTATCGCCAGGCCATCGATGATGCGGTGGCCGGTCGCGCCTTCGACCGCACCCTGATGACCGACCTTGAATCCCTGGCCCAGCGCGGCTACACCGAAGGTTTCCTGCGCCGCCATGTGCACGATGAATACCAGAACTACCAGAACGGCAGCTCCGTGTCAGAGCGCCAGCAGTTCGTTGGCGAGCTGACCGGCGAACGCCGGGGCGAGCTGGCCGAGGTCAAGGTGAAAAACCGTTTTGCCGTGGGCAATCACCTGGAATTGATGACCCCTGCCGGCAACTTCCACTTCGACCTGGCCACCTTGCACAACGCCAAAGGCGACGCCATCGACGTCGCGCCGGGGGACGGGCACACCGTGTATGTGCCGCTCCCGGCACAGATGGACCTGCGCTTTGGCTTGCTGATGCGCGACCTCTAACGCGTCGCCGCGCAGAACCGGTGGATCGCCGCGCACGCCTGGCGCAACGAATCGTCATCCAGGGCATAGGCGATGCGCAGGTACGGCGCCAGGCCGAAGGCGCTGCCGTGCACCACGGCCACGTTGGCTTCGTCGAGCAAGGCGTGGGCGACGTCCTCGTCCGTCTCAAGCAACCTGCCGGCGGCCGAGGTGCGCCCCAGTAGGCCAGCGCAAGAGGCAAAGGCGTAGAACGCGCCGCTCGGGCTGATGCATGCCAAGCCAGGCGTGGCGTTGAGCAAGGACACGACCAGGTCGCGGCGCCTCTGGAAGACCGCCCTTGATTGGCGGATAAAGTCCTGTGGCCCGTTCAAGGCAGCAATGGCAGCGTGCTGGGAAATCGCGCTGGCCCCCGAGGTCTGCTGGCCCTGGAGTTTTTCCATGGCCTCCAGCAGCCAGCGCGGGCCGGTGGCGAAGCCGATGCGCCAGCCGGTCATGGCGTAGGCCTTGGAGACGCCGTTCATGGTCAGCACCCGAGGCGCCAAACGCGGCTCGACCTGGGCCAAGGTGTGGAACGCCTGGCCGTCGAACAGCAGGTGCTCGTAGATGTCATCCGCCAGCACCAGCACATGGGGATGCTTGAGCAACACGTCGGCCAGCGCCTGCAATTGCGGGCGACTGTAGACGGCGCCCGTCGGGTTGGACGGTGAATTGAGGATCAGCCAGCGGGTGCTGGGGTTGATCGCCTGGTCGAGCGCGGCCGAGGTCAGTTTGAAGCCGTCCTCGGCGTTGCACGGCACAATCTTCGACGTGCCGCCACACAGCTCGACCATTTCCGGATAACTGACCCAGTACGGCGCGGGCACGATCACTTCGTCGCCTTCGTTGAGGGTGGCGGCGAGTGCGTTGTAGATCACATGCTTGCCGCCGTTGCTGACGAGGGTGTCTTGCCAAGTCACGTCCAGGCCGTTTTCGCGACGGAATTTCTCCGCCACCGCTTCGCGCAGGGCGCGCACGCCAGCGACCTGGGTGTAGCGCGTATGGCCATTGCGGATCGCTTCGATGCCGGCCTGGCGAATGTGCTCCGGCGTATCGAAATCCGGCTCGCCAGCGCACAACGAAATGATGGTTGCGCCTTCGGCCCGGCGCGCGGCGACGCGGTCGACGATGCGGTAGGTGGCGGACGGTTGCGCCTGGGCCAGGCGCTTGTTCAGGGTATTCATGAGCCCTTCCTCTGCAAGGTGTGATAACCCAGGGATTCACGGGCCTGCTTCAGCGTCTTGCCCGCCTCGATCTGTGCGCGGATCTGCGATTCCACCGCTTCGATCTGCCGTGCCACCTGCGCGACCTCAGCGGCACGGGCGCGGGGCACCACCAGTACGCCATTGGCATCGGCCACTACGATGTCCCGGGCGCACACGCGGGTTTCGCTGATCGCCACCGGCTGGTTCACCGACAGCACCTCGACGCGGTCCTTGCCGGTGCGCATGTAGCGACCGCGGGTGAACAACGGGTAGCCATCGCCCAGGGCTTTGCTGACGTCACGGCACACGCCGTCGATCACCGTGGCGGCTATCCCGCGCGTGCCGGCGTACTGGGTCATGATGTCGCCCCACACCGTGCAATCGGTGCGCCCGGCGTTGGCGATGACCACCACATCCCCTGGCAGCACGTCCTCGATGAAGTCACCCACCGAGCCCGGTGGCGTGTTGGCCGGCACGTATTGCACGGTAAACGCCGGGCCCACGACGGTGCCACTGTAGTTATCCAACGGCGCGATGCCCAGGCATTGGCCGGGGATGCCCAGCTTGTCCATGGCATCCGAGACGCCAGGGGTGTCCAGCCCTTCGAACAGGGCCACCAACTGTTGATCGTTCATCGGGCAGACTCCACGCGGATGGCTTCGAATTGGCTGTCGTGCATCACGTCGGCGACCGAGCGGCCGCTGCGCACGGCGTCGACCATGCCGGCTTCACGGGCAGCGATGCGCTCGCCCAGGTCGAGCACTTGCTCGATCACCGCAGCCGGGATAAACACCGTGCCGCAGCGGTCGGCGATCACGAAGTCATCTTCCGAGACGTCAACACCACCGACGTTGAGGGTGACACCGGAATCCACCTGCACCACACGGTTACGCGCGCTGATCATGGTCACGCCACGGCCGTACACTGGATAACCAATGGACGCGCTGCCGTCGATATCACGGCTGAAACCGTCGATCACCGAACCCCGGATATGTTTGGCGACCGCAGCGTTGGCGATGATGTCGCCCCAGCAGGAAATGCCATCGATCCCGCCGGCAATCACCAGCACGCGGTCATCGGTGGTAATCGCGTCGATCACCGGGGAGATCAGGTGCGCGGTGGGCGCGTCATCGGTCTTGGGGGCCAGCTTGACCGTGCTGGCGCGGCCGACCACTTTGGGACAGTCCCACAGCGGCCGGATGCCGACCACCGCGCCCGGCAGTTGCAGGAAATCCAGTGCGTCGGAAACCGTGTTGGTATCGAGTTCAGCCAGGCGCTGAAGCGGGTCGACAAGTGACATGAGATGAGCCCCTGTTGTGGTTGGGGCTCAAGTCTCACTGAGGGGCGGTGATCGGTATATTCGTATTAACGTTAGGCAAACATACGCTTTACCTATGAAAGATCAGATGCGGAACTGGCCGACCAACTGCCCCAGGCGCTGGCCCAGATCCGCCAGGCTACGGGACGTCTGGGCGCCCAGTTGGGTCTCATCGGCCACGCTGTCCACCGCCACGGCAATCTGATGCACGCTGCGGTTGATCTCTTCGGCCACGGCGGTCTGCTCCTCGGCGGCGCTGGCAATCTGGGCGTTCATCGAATTGATGGTGCCGATCAACTGGGCCATGGTGTCCAGAGACGCCCCGGCTTCGTTGGCCTGGGCCGAGGTGCCGTCGCCGGCATCGCTGGAACGGCGCATGGCCTCCACCGCCGCCTCGGTGCCTTTTTGCAGGCGGTCGATCATGCCCTGGATTTCCTGGGTGCTGGTCTGGGTGCGACTGGCCAGGGCGCGCACTTCATCGGCGACGACCGCAAAACCACGCCCGGCCTCCCCTGCCCGCGCCGCTTCGATGGCGGCGTTGAGCGCCAGCAAGTTGGTTTGTTCAGCGATGGAGCGGATCACGCTGAGCACACTGACGATGGAGGACACGTCCTGCTGCAGGCTGTCGAGGGACACACCGCTGTTACGGATGTCGCTCACCAACGCATGGATCTGCGCAATGCTGCCATCTACCACACGCTTGGCGGCCTGGCCTTCGGCGTCGGTCTGCTGGGCCGCGACCGAGGCACCTTGGGCACTGCGCGCCACTTCTTGCGCAGCGGATGACATCTCATTGATCGCGGTGGCGACCTGATCAGTCTCATGGCGCTGGCGTTCCATGGCTTGTTCGGAGCGCTGGGCCTGATCGGAGACCTGGCTGACCAGGCCGGTGAGCTGGCTGGTCATCTCGGTGATCTGGCGCACCAGCCCGTGGATCTTGTCGACAAACCGGTTGAACGCGCCCGCCAGGTCGCCCAGCTCGTCCTGACTGGTGATGGCCAGGCGGCGGGTCAAGTCACCTTCGCCGGCGGCGATGTCGTCGAGGTTGGCTTTCATCAAGTGCAGCGGACGCAGGATGGTATTGGCCAGCAGCATGCCGACGGCCGCGATCACCAACAGCACCACCACCGCCACGCCGAGAATGCTCAGCAGCACGCCCTCCATGCGTTTCTGCACCTTGGCTTCGACCACCGCCACCTGGGCTTCAATGCCGTCCAGGTTCACCGAGGTGCCGATGACCATGTCCCATTTCGGCAGGTATTCGGTGTAGCCAAGCTTGGGCACCAGTTCGGTCTGGCCCGGCTGGGTCGAGCTGTATTGCAGGTAGTGGGTGCCGTCCTTGCCGACCTTGACCAGGTCGCGATTGACGTACACACCATTGGGGTCGCGGTTGTCCTTGAAGCTCTTGCCCACGCCGTCGGGGCTGTTGCCCTTGAACAGGCGGATGGTCTCGGAGTCGTAGCCGAAGAAGTAGCCGTCCTTGCCGTAACTGGTGTTCGACAGGAGCTTGACCACTTGGGCGCGGGCGGCGGTATCGCCGGGGGCCGCCGCGTCGTAGAGCGGCTTGACGGTGGTCATGGCCACTTCGACATAACTTTGCAGCGTGGCCTTGGCGTCGTTGAGCAGGCGCTGGCGGGTTTCATCCACCTCATTGCGCGCCTGCCCCTGAAGGATCCACACGGTGGTCAGGCTGATGACCACGGCAAACAGCAACACCGGCACTACGGCGAGGGACAGGACTTTGGCCTTGAGGCTCAGACGCATGGCTTTTCTCTCTCTTATTAGTGGCGACTGGAGAGGTTAACGGCCGCAGAGGATGTTTCTGTAGGGAGCGGGTTTGTTGTGGTGAGCGGGCTTGCCCCGCGCTGGGCGGCGAAGCCGCCCTAATCCAGTCACTGCGATGTATCAGAAAAACCGAGGTGCCTGGATTTGGGGCGGCTTCGCCACCCGGCGCGGGGCAAGCCCGCTCACCACAGTTTTGCGGTCAGAGCGTCATCGCCGCCAGCCAGCCAAACGCCAGCAACGGGATGTTGTAGTGCAGGAACGTCGGCACCACCGTGTCCCAGATATGGTGATGCTGACCGTCGACATTCAGGCCGGAAGTCGGGCCGAGGGTGGAGTCCGAAGCGGGCGAACCGGCATCACCCAGCGCACCGGCCGTGCCGACGATGCACACGATGGCCACCGGGCTGAAGCCCAGTTGCACGCACAGCGGTACAAAGATCGCGGCCAGGATCGGCACCGTGGAGAACGACGAACCGATGCCCATGGTCACCAGCAGGCCCACCAGCAACATCAGCAACGCGCCGACGCCACGGTTATGGCCGATGAACGCCGCCGAGGTTTCCACCAGCGAGCGCACGTCGCCCGTGGCCTTGAGTACTTCGGCAAAGCCTGACGAGGCGATCATGATGAAGCCGATCATCGCCATCATCTTCATGCCTTCGGTGAACAGGTCGTCGGTGTCGCGCCAGCGCACGATGCCCGACACCGAGAAGATCAGGAAGCCGGCCAGGGCGCCGATGATCATCGAGTCCAGCCACAGCTGAATGATGAACGCCGAGGCAATCGCCAGGCCGGCCACCAGCAGGGTCAGCGGGTTGTATTGCACCGCCACTTGCTCGACGCGCTCGATTTTTTCCAGGTCGTACACGCGTTTTTTGCGGTAGCTGATAAACACCGCCACCAGCAGGCCCACCACCATGCCCAGCGCCGGCAGGCTCATGGCGTGGGTGACATTGACCTGGCTGATGTCCACGCCGCTCTTGGCCACGTTGGCCAGCAGGATCTGGTTGAGGAAGATATTGCCAAAGCCCACCGGCAGGAACATGTAGGGCGTGATCAGGCCGAAGGTCATCACGCAGGCGATCAAACGGCGGTCCAGTTGCAGCTTGGTCAGCACGTACAGCAGCGGCGGCACCAGCAACGGAATGAACGCGATGTGAATCGGCAGAATATTCTGCGAGGCAATCGCCACCACCCACAGCAGGCCGATCAGCAGCCATTTGACGTGGCTGCCGCCGGTTGCTTCCTGGCGGTCCACCAGCAGCAGCGCCTTGTCAGCCAAGGCGTGGGCCAGGCCGGATTTGGCAATCGCCACGGCGAAAGCGCCGAGCAAGGCGTAGGACAATGCCACGGTTGCACCACCGCCCAAGCCGCCGTTGAAGGCTTTGAGCGTGGCGTCGATGCCCAGGCCACCGGTCAAGCCACCCACCAGGGCGCCGACGATGATGGCGATGACCACATGCACGCGGGACAAACTGAGCACCAGCATGGTGCCGACCGCGGCAATGACTGCGTTAATCATGGTTACCTCAAGCAGAAAAACAAAAAAACAGGCATGCCCGCGCCCAGGCGGCCATGGGGTGGCAGCCAGCGTGCAGGCTGAAGGAGGTCTTATTAGAGGGCGCGCACTTTGCCGGACGCAGGTTCACATGTCAAAAAACGGACCTTTGTAGTGAGCAGCTTTCTGTGGTGAGCGAGCTTGCTCGCGCTGGAGTGCGTAGCGCTCCCGCCCTTTTTGGGGCCGCTGCGCAGCCCAGCGCGAGCAAGCTCGCTCACCACAGAAGCTCGCTCACCACAGAAACGCCCTCTCCACAAAAGCAGGTTTAAATTGATTGTTTGAATAAAGAAAACTCCAAAACCGCCGATATAGAGCCTCTATGTGTTTTCAGGTAAGGATGTACCGATGTCGCTTAGACAGCTCTCCATTCAATGGAAAATCACCCTGCTCGCCGGCCTCTGCCTGCTGGGAATCGTGACCCTGCTGGTGGGTCTGTCGTTGTATCGCATGGAGCAGAGTTCGCAGCAGGTCAAGGCGTCCAGCATGCAGATGCTGGATGAAGCCGCACAGGCGCGCATCGAGGCCCAAGGCGAAGTGCAGGCATTGGGCATTCGACGCCAGTTCATGGACGCCTATCAATACGGTCACGGTTTTTCCCGCCAGGTGCTGTTCTTGCGTGAGCAGGCCGAGAAGCGTTTTCTCGATGCCTTCGACACTCGCGAAGACCTGACTCGCCAGGTCAAGGCCGCGTTGCAGGCCAACCCGGATTTGCTCGGCCTGTCCCTGGTGTTCGAAGCCAATGCCCTGGACGGCAAGGATGAGCTGTTCGCCGGCCAGGCCGAGCTGGGCAGTAACGACAAAGGTCGCTTCGCCCTGTACTGGTCGCAGCCGACACCCGGCAAGCTGGAGTCGATGGCGTTGCCGGAAAGCGACATGTCCGACACAAGCGTCGGCCCCAGCGGTGAAAAGGCCAACGCCTGGTTCACCTGCCCACGCAGCACGCTCAAGCCGTGCGTGATCGAGCCGTATTTCTACAGGATCAACGGGCAAAACGTGCTGATGACCAGCATCGTGTTCCCGTTGATGGTCAACGGCAAAGTCATCGCCTCGCTGTCGGTGGACATCAACCTCAACAGCCTGCAGGCCGTGAGCCAACAGGCCAGCCAGAAGCTGTACGACGGCCAGACCCAAGTCAGCATCCTCAGCCCTACCGGTTTGCTCGCCGGCTACAGCCCGGACGCGAGCAAGCTCAGCCAGCGCCTGGACCAGGTCGATACCGCCAACGGTGCGCAATTGATCAGCGCCCTGGCCAGCAGCACGCAAATCCGTAGCCTGCGCACCGACCACCAACTGAAGGTACTGGCACCGTTCGCGCCAATCCCGGACGGCAAGTCCTGGGGCGTGTTGCTGGATGTGCCGGAGAAAGTCCTGGTCGGCCCGGCTGAAGCGCTGAAAGCACAGATGGACGCCGATAACACCCGCGGCACCTTACTGGAACTGGGCCTTGGCCTGCTGGCTGCGGTGGTCGGCTTGATCCTGGTGTGGTTGATGGCCCGCAGCGTGACCCGCCCGATCCTCGGCGTGGCCCGCATGCTCGAAGACATCGCCAGCGGCGAAGGCGACCTGACCCGGCGCCTGGCCTACGACAAACAGGACGAGCTGGGCCAACTGGCCGGCTGGTTCAACCGCTTCCTCGACAAGCTGCAACCGATCATTGCCGAGGTGAAACGCTCGGTGCAGGACGCCCGTGGCACCGCCGATCAATCCGCTGCGATTGCCACTGAAACCAGCGCCGGCATGGAACAGCAGTATCGCCAGGTCGACCAGGTAGCCACCGCGTCCCATGAAATGAGCGCCACTGCCCAGGACGTGGCGCGCAGCGCTGCCCAGGCCGCACAAGCCGCCCGCGACGCCGACCAGGCCACCCGTGATGGCCTGAAGGTGATCGACCGCACCACGCGCAATATCGGCGAGTTGGCGGCCGACATGAGCACGGCCATGACCCAGGTCGAAGGCCTGGCCGCCAACAGCGAAAAAATCGGTTCGGTGCTTGAAGTGATTCGCGGCATTGCCGAACAGACCAACCTGCTGGCCCTCAATGCTGCCATCGAAGCCGCCCGCGCGGGTGAGGCCGGCCGTGGCTTTGCGGTGGTGGCCGACGAAGTACGCAACCTGGCGCAGCGCACCCAGGAATCGGTGGAAGAAACCCGCCTGGTCATCGAACACCTGCAAAGCGGCACCGAAGAGGTGGTCGGCTCCATGGGCAACAGCTATCGCCAGGCCCAGGGCAGCGTCGAGCAGGTGGGGCAAGCCGTGACGGCCCTGCGCCAGATTGGCGATGCCGTGACGGTGATCAGCGACATGAACCTGCAGATCGCCAGCGCCGCCGAAGAGCAAAGCGCCGTGGCCGAGGAGATCAACAGCAACGTGGCAACCATTCGCGATGTGACCGAGTCGCTGTCGGAGCAGGCGAATGAATCGGCACGGGTGAGCCAGGCGTTGAACAGCCTGGCGAATCAGCAGCAGGGGTTGATGGATCAGTTCAGGGTGTGATCAGCCCCTTGCCGAAGCGACAGGCTTATCCCTGGCGCTTCGGCAATTCGATCAGCACTTTCAGCCCGCCCAAGTCGCTTTCCTGCAACTGCAGCACCCCGCCCCACACCTCGACGATATCCCGCACGATCCCCAGCCCCAGGCCATGACCATGGATCTGTTCATCCAGGCGCGTGCCACGGCTGAAGACCTGGTCACGCTGGGTTTCAGGAATGCCGGGGCCGTCATCTTCTACCGCCAACAAGTAGCTGTGCTCAGCCTCGGTAACGGTCAAGCGCACCTCGGCATCCGCCCATTTGCAGGCGTTATCCAATAGATTGCCGAGCAACTCCAAGAGGTCTTCTCGGTCCCAGGGCAGCTGCAAGCCGGGCGCGGCGTGGTAGCTCAGGTCCAGGTGTTCACCGTGGATCATGTTGAGGGTGGCGAGCAAGCCGGGCAGTTCTTTTTCGCAATCAAACAGCGCGCCTGGCAGGGTTTCCCCGGCCAGGCGAGCGCGGTTGAGCTCGCGGTTGAGACGGTGTTGCACCTGCTCCAAGTGATCGCGCAACAGCTTGCTCAGCTCGGGATGATCCTTCAGCGCATCGCTCGACGCAGCGCTCAACAGCACCGCCAGCGGGGTCTTGAGGGCGTGACCGAGGTTGCCCAGGGCATTGCGTGAACGCTTGAGGCTGTCTTCGGTGTGAGCCAGCAGGTGATTGATCTGCGCCACCAACGGCTCCAGCTCCTGCGGCACCTGGGTGTCGAGTTGTGAACGCTGGCCCTGTTGCAGTTGGGCGATCTGGTTACGCGCGGTTTCCAGCGGGCGCAAGGCGCGGCGCACGGTGATCCGTTGCAGGATCAGCACCAGCAGCAGCGCCGCCAGCCCCAGCACCAGACCGATCTGACGCATCAGGCGGAAGCTTTCCCGCACGGGCGTGTAGTCCTGGGCCACGCTGATGGAGATTGGTTGGCCGAAGCGTTTGTAGTCCTCGCGCAACACCAACAATTGCTGGCCTTCCGGCCCCAGTTGCAGGTTGCCCTTGAGTCCCGCCTCGGGAAGATGCGGCAGGTCCTGGTCCCACAACGAGCGGGAGCGCCAATGCTTATCGGCAAAATCAATACGGAAATAGTGCCCCGAAAACGGCCGTTGATAGGCCGGCGACAGGCGTTTCTCATGCAGTTGCAAACCTTCAGGACCCCGTACCAACGCCACCAACAAGCTCTCGCTGTCGTTGCGCAAGCCGGCTTCCAGATAGCGCTGCAACCCCGTTTCGAATAACCACAGGCTGGTTTGCGCCAGCGCTACGCCGACGACCACCATCACGCTGACCAGGCCCAGGCTCAGGCGCCGTTGGATCGACCTCATGCGCCGCTGGCGCCAAACCGGTAACCCTGGCCGCGCCGGGTCTCGATCACACTGCGGCCCAGCTTGCGACGCAGGTGGTTGACGTGGACTTCCAGCACATTGGAGTCGCGCTCGGTTTCGCCGTCATACAGATGCTCGGCCAGGTGGCTTTTCGACAGGATCTGTTCGGGGTGCAACATGAAGTAGCGCAACAGACGGAATTCGGCGGCGGTCAGCTGGATCTCTGCGCCATCGCGCAGCACGCACTGGCGGCCTTCATCCAGGTGCAGGCCGGCGGCCTGCAGGGTCGGTTGATTCGCATGACCGTGGGAGCGGCGCAACAGCGCCTGGATGCGCAGGTGCAATTCCTCGGGGTGAAAGGGTTTGCTCAGGTAATCATCGGCGCCCGCCTTAAGCCCTTCAATGCGCTCGGCCCAGGAATCGCGAGCCGTGAGGATCAGCACCGGGATGGCCAGCGCGGCGGCACGCCATTGCGCCAGTACCTCAAGCCCAGGCAAACCCGGCAGGCCCAGGTCAAGAATGATCAGGTCATAGGGTTCGCTGCGCCCCTGGTACGCGGCGTCGCGACCATCGGCGAGCCAGTCGACGGCATAACCCTGGCGTTGCAGCCCGGCCAGCAATTCATCGGCCAGGGGAACGTTGTCTTCCACCAAGAGCAGGCGCATCAGTCTTCCTCGTCTTTGATCAGCACACCCGTGGATGCGTCCAGCTTGATCTCGCGCACCACGCCGTCGGCGGTGACCAGTTCCACTTCATAAGCATATTTGCCATGTTTTTTTTCAAGCTCGGCCTCCAGCAGACGCGAACCGGGATGACGCCCCATGGCCTGCTCCAGCAACTGCTCCAACGGCAAGATGATCCCCTGCTGGCGCAGTGCCAAGGCCTCGTCCTGATCAAGATCGCGGGCCGCCAGGCTTGAGCAAAAAACCAGGAGCACCAACGCCACTCGACTGCCGGTGTTTAAATTTACCTTCATTACGTTTCCTGATGATTCTTGAGAACCTGCCCAGTGAGCGCGTCCAATTCAATCTCCCACTCGATGCCGTTGGTGTCTTCCAGTTCAACTTGGTACAGGTACTTGCCGTACTCCTCGTCCAGATCGGTATCCAGCAGCGTCGAACCGGGATGCAGGGCCAGGGCCGTGGCTTCCAGTTGATCAAAGGCGATAATAGTAACAGTGGCAGGCACTTTCAGTGGCTTGTCGGGGTCCACGGCTCGGGCCTGGGTCGCCGTGAGGACGATGATACCGGCGGCGACCAGCACTGTGAGGCGCTTCATGGAGAGTCTCCGTTTCAAGATTTTTCCTACGTCCGCCACCGTACCGTCTGCAACTTAACTGAAACTGAATTGCCACCATGGCAATTTCCCACAAGCCTCTTCACCCATCGCCGTGAGAGATTTCCTATACTGCCCCGCTCGTTGCATGAGAGACCGGAATGACAGCCATCCACATCAAGTTTCCCGCCCTGACCCTCAAGGCCGGCAAACGCGCCTTTGCCCGCATTCGCGAGCAAGGCCTCACGCCGGCCGACGTCGGCATCCTGCCCGGCGCGGCCGGCGGCCCCAAGGCATTGGGTATCCAGGGCCTGGACCTGGCGCTGTTCGGTGAATGGCTACCCCGCGCGCCACGGGAACGGGCGCTGGTCGGCGCGTCCATCGGCTCCTGGCGGTTTGCCAGTGCGTGCCTGCCCGACCCGGTGCAAGGCCTGCTGGACCTCGGTCGCCTGTACAACGAACAACGCTTTGCCAAGGGCGTGACCATGGCCGAGGTCAGCCAGAGCTGCCAGCGCATGCTCGACGACCTGCTGGCCGGTCGCGATGCGCGGGTGCTGGACAACCCGAACTATCGCCTGAACATCATGGTGGTCAAGAGCCACGGCCTGCTCGCTGATGACCACCGTGGGCGCCTGGGGCTGGGCCTGTCGTCAGTCATTGCCGACAACCTGCGCGGCCGCGCGCGGCTGTCGCGGCACTTTGAACGGCTGATCATCCACGACCCACGCCAGGCGCCACCGGTGCATCCCCTAAAGGATTTCCCCTCGCGCTTCCTGGCATTGGAACTGGGCAACCTGCGCCAGGCCCTGCTGGCCTCGGGCTCCATCCCCATGGTGATGCAAGGCGTGCGCGACCTGCCGGGTGCAGGCGCCGGCACCTACCGCGACGGTGGCCTGTTGGACTATCACCTCGACCTGCCTTACCACGGCGACGACATCGTGTTGTACCCGCACTTCACCGATCGGGTCATCCCCGGCTGGTTCGACAAGGGCCTGCCATGGCGGCGCAGCAACCCACAGGGTTTGCAGGATGTATTGCTGCTGGCGCCGTCCAAGGACTACCTCGCCCGCCTGCCCCACGGCAAACTGCCAGACCGCAGCGACTTCAAGCGCTTCATGGGCGACGACCCAAGCCGTAACAAGTACTGGCAGACCGCGATGAGCGAGAGCCAGCGGCTAGGCGATGAGTTTCTGGAACTGGCGGATAACGGCCAATTGGGCGAGAGACTACAGCCCCTGTAGCCGCTGGCCACATGCAATCTATCATTCGCCAGCAAGCCGATGCCTACAGAGGGACGGTATGCGCGGCAAGGGCTCAAGCTGTTAAACTCGCCGCCTGCCAGACACCGACCGAGCTGAAAACACTGTGGAAATCTTCAAAGAATTTACCTTCGAGTCCGCCCACCGCCTGCCCCACGTACCGGAAGGCCACAAATGCGGGCGCCTGCATGGGCATTCGTTCAAGGTGGCGATCCACCTGAGCGGCGACCTGGATCCCCATACCGGCTGGATTCGCGACTTCTCGGAGATCAAGGCGATTTTCAAGCCGCTCTATGAACGCCTCGACCACAACTACCTCAATGACATCCCAGGCCTGGAAAACCCCACCAGCGAAGTGCTGGCCAAGTGGATCTGGAACGAGTTGAAGCCCCTGCTGCCTGAGCTCAGTGCAATTCGTATCCACGAAACCTGCACCAGCGGTTGCATCTATCGCGGCGAGTAAACCTGCGATGTGAAAAAACCACCCTGCGCGGTGGTTTTTTTGTACCCGCCTCCCTTACAGTCGTGGCTTCCTGCCCGCAAGGAGACCACTGCAATGATGCGCCCCGCCACTGCTGCTGATGTTGCTGCCATTGAGGCTATCGCCCAGGCCGCCTACTCGCCGTACATCGAACGGATCGGCCGCAAGCCCGGCCCGATGCTGGAGGATTACCGCCAGTGGGTGCAGGCCGGTGGCGTACATGTGCTGGAAAATGCCGGGAACGTTCAGGGTTTTATTATCCTGCTGGATGATGGCAACGCGCTGTTGCTGGATAACCTGGCGATTGCCCCAGAAGCCCAAGGGCTGGGCTTTGGGCGATTGCTGATGGACTTTGCCGAGCACCAGGCGCTCGATGCCGGCTTCATGGCCATTCGCCTATACACCAACGAAGCCATGACCGAGAACATCACGCTGTACACCCGTCGAGGCTATGTCGAGACCCACCGGGCCGAAGAACACGGCCTGCGCCGGGTGTACATGACCAAACAACTCGCGGAGTAACCCATGGAAAACACTTGGCTGGCCCAGGCCAAACGCCTGCAGGCGCTGGCGTCCACGGGGCTGCACTTTTGCACCGATGATTTCGAGCGCGAGCGCCTGGAAGAGATTGCCGAGATTGCCCACAGCATGCTCGCGCAGTTGGGCAATGTGCCCTTGGAGCGCATCACCGGGTTGGTTACGGACTTCGCCAAACGCTACTCGACGCCGATGATCGATGTGCGCGGTGCGGTCATCCAAGGCGATCGGATTCTGTTGGTACGGGAGTTGACCGACGGCTGCTGGGCGTTGCCGGGTGGTTACGCGGATATCGGCTTGTCGGCGGCGGAAAACATCGTCAAGGAGATTCGCGAAGAAGCCGGGCTGACGGTGACCGCGCGGGCCCTGTACAGCGTGACGCACAAGGCCAAGGGCTTGTATCGACCGGATGTGCGCGACTTCTACAAGCTGTACTTCCTCTGTGAACCGGTAGACCAGTCGGCGCCGATGGCGGGGTTCGAGACCACCGAAGTGGGCTTTTTTCGCCTGGATAAGCTGCCACCACTGTCCCGCGGGCGCACCATCGAAAGTGACCTGGAAGCCGCATTCGCCTTCCATCGTGGCGAGACCACCCAGACGCTGTTCGACTGATCCAATTTGTATCACTGCTGCACCGCTTTCGTGCCTGATTGGGCACAGCGAACACTCCTTCCAGCGTTTCTCCCCGGTTTGGCTATAAATACTGTGCACGCTGCACAGCGCCCGTCGTGCGCATATCACTGCCGCCGGTTTGGCACGCGCGGTGCAATAGGCCTGCGTCACTCATTCAGGGAGCAAGGCACATGACGCAGCAAGAACCGGGCAATGATTACCCCCTCAGCGAAGTCCCGATGCATGCGCGCAAAGGCCTGGCGTCTACCGCCATGGTGCTGCTGGGCTTTACCTTTTTTACCGCGACCATGTTTGCCGGCGGCAAACTGGGTGTGGCGTTCAGTTTTACCGACATGCTTGGCGTCGTAGCCTTGGGTAACCTGCTACTGGGTATTTACGCCGCAGGCCTGGGTTACATTGCCTTCAAGAGCGGGCTGAATTCGGTGTTGATGGGGCGCTTCTGCTTTGGCGAAGTGGGCAGCAAGCTCAGTGACTTGATCCTCGGTTTCACCCAGATCGGCTGGTACGCCTGGGGCACCGCCACGGCCGCCGTGGTGCTGGGCAAGTATTTCGAGCTGGGCCAGGGCAGCGTCCTTGCGTTGATGGTGCTATTCGGCCTGGTGTTCTGCGCCACGGCATACATTGGCTATCGCGGGCTGGAGATCTTGTCCTACATCGCGGTGCCGGCCATGGGCATCCTGTTGTTTCTGTCGATGTGGGTGGCCACGGTCAAAGTCGGCGGGCTGGATGGGCTGCTGGCGGTGGTGCCGACCGGTGAACTGGACTTGTCCACGGCGATCACCCTGGTGTTCGGCACCTTTGTCAGCGGCGCGACCCAGGCCACCAACTGGACGCGTTTTTCGCGTTCCGCCAAGGTGGCCGTGCTGGCCAGCCTGATCGGTTTCTTTATCGGCAACGGTTTGATGGTGCTGATCGGCGCCTACGGTGCCATCGTCTATCAGCAACCGGATGTGGTCGAAGTATTGCTGCTGCAAGGCTTCGCCATGGCGGCGATGGCCATGTTGCTGCTCAACATCTGGAGCACCCAGGACAACACCATCTACAACTTCGCGGTGGCCGGCTGCAACCTGCTGCGCACCAAACGCCGCAAGACCGTGACCCTGGCCGGCGCGGTGATCGGCACGCTGCTGGCGTTGCTTGGCATGTACGACATGCTGGTGCCGTACTTGATTCTACTGGGCACGGTGATTCCGCCGATTGGCGGGGTGATCATGGCGGACTTCTTCTATCGCTATCGCGGCCACTACCCGCGCCTGGCGGATGCGCGTCTGCCGGCGTTCAACTGGCCGGGGCTGGTGGCCTATGGGGTGGGCACGGTGCTAGCGTTCAACTCGCCTTGGGTCGCTCCATTGGTGGGTATCGTGGCCGCGTCGTTGACCTACATCGTGCTCACCGCCGTACTTCGCGTGCGTGCGCCCTTGGCTGACGCCCAGGCATGAGCCTGACCCTCGCCGATGTGCTGGCCCTGCCGGGTCTGGAATCCATGCACCTGCGTGCCGGCGCCGCTGGCCTGGATAATCGCGTGCGTTGGCCCTATGTGGCGGAAAACAGCGGGATCGCCGAGTGGGTGTTGGGAGGTGAGTTGGTGTTCGTCACCGGGATCAATCACCCACGCGACGAAACCAACCTGCTGCAACTGCTGGAGGAAGCCTGCGAACGTCAGGTGGCCGGACTGGTGATTCTGACGGGGCCCGCTTATATCCAGGCGATTCCCCAGCGTTTGCTCGACGCCGCCGAAGCCGCCGGCATGCCGCTGATCGAACAGCCCTATTCGTTGAAAATGGTGCTGGTGACCCAAGCCATTGGCTCGGCGCTGATCCAGTCCGAGCAGTTGGGACGCTCGCGGCATGATGTGCTGGAGCGCTTGCTGATCGGCGATTACCAATCCCTGGATCTTTTGTTGCACCGGGCCACGCAGTTGGGCATGTCGTTGGCCAGGCATTGGCAGGTGGTTCAACTGCAACTGGAAGGCAGTGAGTTGCTGTTTGCCCAGGGTGATGCGGCTTCTGTGGAGGTGCAATTGGCCCGCCAACATGACGGCATCAGCCGCCGCTTGCGTCAACTCTCGATAGGTTTACCGGTACTGGGGCGAGCCGGGCAATGGACGATGCTGCTCCCGGCTCCGGATGCTGTCGCAGCATTGGCTAACCGCCAGCAATTGGCCAACTGGCTCAACCCATTGAACCTGCGCCTGGCACCGCTCAAATTGTTTATCGGCCTGAGCGCCGCCGCTCACCCACCGGCACGCCTGGCCCAGGGGCAGGATGAGGCCCGCCAGGCGCTGGCGGCTGCACGACGCTTCAGCGAACGCGCCGGGTTATGCGTGTACGACGAACTGGGCGTACTCAAATTGCTCAGCGGCGTGCGTGATCGCGCCCTGCTCGACCAATTCCTGAATGAACGCCTGGGCCCATTGCTGCGCCACGACCTGCACCACGGCCCCAGCCTGATGCCCACCCTGGAAGCCTGGTTCCATGAGAATGGTAACCTTGTGGCCGCCGCCCAGCGGCTGGCCGTGCACCGCAACACCCTGACGCACCGCGTCCAGCGCATCGAAGCCCTGTGCGGGCTGACGCTGGATAATGCTTATGATCGCCTGGACATCGGTATCGCGCTGATGATCTGGCGACTGTCCGCCTGATTGTTTTTAGCCAAGAGGAACTTGCCCATGCACATCATCAACGCCCGCCTGCGCAACCGTGAAGGCCTGCATGATCTGCACCTGGAACATGGCCGGATCGCCAGTATCACATTGCAATCGGGGTCAACGATTGCGGCGGCCGACGACCTGGACGCCGCCGGTAACCTGGTGACTCCACCCTTTGTCGAACCGCATATCCATCTCGACGCCACCCTGACCGCTGGCGAACCGCGCTGGAACATGAGCGGCACCCTGTTCGAAGGCATCGAGTGCTGGGGCGAACGCAAAGCCACCATCACCCACCAAGACACCAAGACCCGCGCCAAGAAGACGATCCAGGCCCTCGCCGCCCACGGGATCCAGCATGTGCGCACCCACGTTGACGTCACCGACCCGGACCTCACCGCGCTCAAGGCCATGCTGCAAGTGCGTGAAGAAAGCACGCACCTGATCGACCTGCAGATCGTCGCATTCCCCCAGGAAGGCATAGAGTCCTATCGCAACGGCCGCGAACTGATGGAAGAAGCCATCCGCCTGGGCGCCGACGTGATCGGCGGCATCCCCCACTTTGAATACACCCGCGACCAGGGCGTGAGTTCGGTGAAGTTCCTGATGGACCTGGCCGAACGTACCGGCTGCCTGGTGGACGTGCATTGCGACGAAACCGACGATCCGCACTCGCGCTTTCTCGAAGTGCTGGCCGAAGAAGCTCGCAGCCGCGACATGGGTGCCCGCGTCACCGCCAGCCACACCACGGCCATGGGCTCCTATGACAACGCCTACTGCGCCAAACTCTTCCGTCTGCTGGGGCACTCGGGGATCAGCTTCGTCTCTTGCCCCACCGAGAGCATTCACCTGCAAGGCCGCTTCGACAGCTTCCCGAAACGCCGTGGTGTCACCCGGGTCAATGAACTGCTGGAAGCTGGCATGAACGTGTGTTTCGGCCAGGACTCCATCGTCGATCCCTGGTATCCCCTGGGCAACGGCAACATCCTGCGGGTATTGGAAGCCGGTTTGCACATCTGCCACATGCTCGGCTACCGCAACCTGCAAAGCGCCTTGGACTTGGTGACCGACAACAGCGCCAAGGCCATGGCCCTCGGTGAGCGTTACGGCCTGGAGCCCGGCCGGCCAGCCAACCTGTTGATCCTCTCGGCGGACAGCGACTACGAGGTCATTCGCAGCCAGGGCTTGCCGCTGTACTCGATCCGCAACGGCAAGGTGTTGATGAAGCGTCAGCCGGCGCAGGTGGAGTTTGTGTAAACGCCAGGCTCAGACGATCGAGTCGATATCCAGCGTTTGCGCCCTCCCCCATTCGTGATGCAACGCGGGAGGAATGCGGGCGACTTGCGACAGTTCACGGTTTTCACGGTGGCTGAACCAGCGCTTGAGGCTGGGCTGCAAGTGGGCGCTATGAGCCTGGCTGCCGTAGACATCACGGGCTTCCAGGCGTCGCCAACGTAGGGTCGCAAGGCGCTCACGGCTGGTGTGCAAGCGGTCGATCTCGCTGTTCAAGGCATCATGATGTTCATAGCCCCGATCGTTGGCGGGCCTGAGACGGGCCAGCTCCCGACGCTTGTTGCGCAGTTGCTCGCGCATGGTTTCAAGTGCCAGGTCGAGCAACTCGAACTCTCTTGGCGTGACCAACGGGCCGTTGCTTTCCTGGGTTTGTTGCCAGCGACGGAGCGTCGCCCAGGCCGCCGGGATGTAGCTGGCGGTCATGAAGTGCTGGTTGGCCTGGAACAGCTGTTTCAGCAGGTTATCCCGCTCGGGCATATCGCCATGGAGTTGCAAGGCTCGGTTGCAACCCGCCTCCTGGATGGACTCACAACCGGGCTTCCATAACACCGAAGACTGTGTGTCATCTGGCAGCATGATCGGCATGAAGTGGTGTTGTTCGCCGTGGTGTTGGTAAGGGTTTCCACCCAAACGCACCAAACCGGCGGCGAACAGCAGGCCGCCCGACGCGGGGGTGCTGAACAGGGTGATGGCGCCGGGGATCCAGAGTTTGGCGGTAGTGTTCATCCACGGGGCCGGAACACTGGGGACGGGGTCGTTGTGATTGACGATGCGATGGTGGACCAGGGTTGAGGCGCCCTCGGTAAATTCGGAGTCGGCGGCACGGGGGGCGCCGTAGGTGTAGAGGAGGATGTTGTAGGTGCCCTCGGGTGCCCGGCGCAATCCTTCCGCCAGCAGCAAGGCGATTGCGCCGCCCAGGCTGTGGCCGCAGATGATGATTCGTTGGCCGGTGTGGAATTGGTCGAGGTAGCTCAGCACGAAATTGCGCATTGCACGGTAAGCTTGGTAGAAACCTTCATGTGCCTTGCCGACACCTTCCACAAAAGCTACCTGATGGGCGTTTGCATCGCGCATCCCATCTGCGGCGCTGGCGGTGCCACGCACCGCGATCAGGATTACGTCATCGTGATGGGTGATAAACGCCTGGGTATCCGTACCAAATTTGTCATCATCGAAAAAATGCAAGTTCGCCGGATGCTCCTGTTTCTCCCCCAGCTCGGGTTGGTTTTGTGGATACAGTTCTGGATCGAAGGGCAGGATCTCAAATCGCTGGGAGTAAGGGACCTCTTCGTAAATGGGGTAGAAACGCTTCACTTGCTCTGCATCAAATCGCCAACCCTCGTGGTAACCCGAGAGCTGTTCGGCAAATAGATGACCGACGCTGGGATCAAGGGGGAACCGAACTTGGTCCTGGGGTTTTCTAGGTGGCTCTTGGCCGAAGTTGCAATAACTCAAGGTGGCCATCAATGCCAACTGATAAAGGTTCAAGGCGCAGAAACCGTCTTCGATTGAAAGCATCGGCCGGAAGGCTCGCAGTGGCCGGACCTCCAAAGCAGTGTGGTTGTTGGGAAACAACACGACGCCTGCCAAGTTTGATTGGGGCGGTCCAAACCCCAAGTCACCCATCATTTTTAATGCATGCCGCTGGGGTTGATGACTCCGAGGCGCAATCGGTGGCAAGTGGGCGACATGACGGACTAAATCACGCACTTCGACCTGATAGAACCGGTTGGCCTTTTGCTGAGCAGGATTACTTTCGAGGCGCCGCCCATCAGAGGCGGCAAACCGCGTCTGCTCAGCCCGAGCCTGAAGCTCGGTAATAGGGAGCTTGTAGGTGGAGCGCTCCATCAGCCATTGATATGGCTGCGCTGCGCCGGAATACAGGTCATCAAAAACAAGTACCACGGGCCCACAATATATATCCTGCAGCTTGGCAAACCCTTCTCCATTGAGCCTGCCCTTGTATTGCTGCCCTGCACTATCGTAGACCGTATAAGGCAGGCCACCGTACGCCGTTCCCACGCCCACTTCATCGACGAGGCAAAAGCTCACCCAATGCCCGCGCAATGCACAGGCCGGCTTGCTATCACTGAAAAAAGACTGCTTCCTTGCATCCAGCTTCATGGCCTTGCTCCTTGTCATTTACACGATGGATAGACATCACAAACGCGACCATCCGGCATTTTTATAGGTTTAAAGTCGGAGGTGTTGCCGTTACAAAACGCATAAAGGTCCTCAAAGCTTTTACCTCTACAACGCTTCCAGCCGCCTGGCACGACTACCCAGTTATCACCAACAGCCGGTTCTTCCCGATCAGTGACTGTCAACACCAACCTGAGCGTTTTCCCCGCTAACTGATCACGCTGAGCGGCACCCCCTGCCACGGACTTCTGCAACTCTCCCATTGCACTCATCGAGCGACATTGCAGGAGTTTCCTGATCGCATGAAACGGCCCCACCGTCCTGAACCGCCAATGACATTGCCCAACCAATTCCTGGACACCCGACTCAGGCATTCCAGATTGATCATCCCCGCGATCTCGAATGGCGATACCTGCACGATCTCCACCTACGTCCGTATCACGCGTTCCCCACTTCGCATAAAACTCAAACTCCAGACTTCGCAGTACCGAAGGGCAGCCCTCGATTTTTTCGCTCAGCGGCAACTCATATCTCACCCGACTTGCCAGAGGTTGGTAGTCGGTAAAAAAGACTTTCCGCTCAGGCCTCTTTCCTCGACGTCGCGGCAACGTGCAGATTTCACCCGTAGCGGGCAAATAATTTGCGGCAGTTTTAAGCTCAAACTCCGCCGGCAGATCCACCTCCAGCGTAAAGCTATCAACCGGCTTGCCCGCACACCCTGTCAGCCCCAGCATCCCCACCACACCCCATACACCTAGGCTTCTTTTATTCATCCTTTCCTTCCATTGTTCGCCACTGCTCCACCACCCGCTCAAAGTGATCCGCCGGTGCTTCCCCAACCAGAGGTTGCCACCGAATGACACTGCTTCGGGTGGCCTCCTCCAACCGTCGTACCACCAGAAACTCCAATCGCTCCGGCCCCCGCCATTGCCAGGCACGTGCCTGCTCCAACACTTGGCTCAGCCAGATTTTCGGGTCCTGGAATTCCACCAATGCGACCAGGTCTTCGCTGTGTTCGGCCAACAGATAACGCAGGATATTGGCGTGCAGGATCGCTTCGGCGTTTGGGTTGGGTGTGTTCAGCCAAGGGACCGGATCAGGCAGCGGATACTCGCCGGGAGCAGGGTTATGAGCCATTCGCCAGCGGTCTTCGTGCCAGTAACATAGGCTGATCAAGGGGCCGAGGAATACCGGCCAGTGCTCAGGACATAGATAGTCCAGCGCACGCGCCAGGGTACGGTTGTCGTGAAAGCGGTACAGTGATTGCTCGCCCTCCGGCCCCGTCAGCAAACGGTCGCGCCAGTGCCGGGTCACGCTTGTCAGGTCTTCGCTTGGCAAGCTGCCCAGCCAGCCCCAGTGACCCTCGGGCTGTTGCAAGAGGTCTCGTAATACAGGCTCGCTCATCTGCTTCAGCAGCAGGATGACGGGACCTTCCATCATGAGTTCCGCCAGCACAGTCTCGCCATAGAAGCTGCGGTAGTCCGACAAACTGCGCACCGCCAGCAGCGGCTCGCGCGCGGCACTCTGCCCGTCGAGGATCAAACACAGGTGCCTCCCTGCCTGCTGTTGTTGGGCCATCCATTGGCCTGGCATGTCCTGCATCAGGCAGCCCTCCCCGGCAGATCACAGAGGCCTTCACGGCAGCGTTCGCACACTGGGCAGTAGTCCGCCCCCAGTTGTCGGGCCAGGTTCATGGTCGAGCCTTGTACCTTGGAGACCTCTGGCGCACCGGCCATTCTCAAGGCAATCGCCAACGGGGTCGTAGACGGTCCCCCCCCAAGGGCTATGGGACGACTGCTGAAAATGCCACCGGCCTGGATGACCAGATGCTCGCCACCTGCCTTGAGGCTCAGTTGCGCACCGGCATCGATCACCAGGCTGGCACCGGACTTGAGGTGAAGTTGCTGCCCAGCCTCGATGACCAGGGTCCGCGCCACCTGGGTCCGACTATCGCCTTGTACATCAAGGTAGTCGTTGGCCTTGAGCACCACTTTGCGGTCGCCGGTGACGTGGCGATGCTCTTCGCTTTCCAAGTGAGCCGTGCTCAAGCCATGGATGACTTCTCGCCGCTCCCCCACGACCTCCAACCGACTGTCACGGCCGACCCTTTGCTCCAGGTCTCGCTGCGCACGCAGGTAGACAAGCTCCTCGCCACGACGGTCTTCCAGGTACACCTCGTTGGCGCCTTCCCCCCCAAGGGAACTGCGGCTGCGCAAAACGCTACGGGTCTTGTGTTGCGGCAAGGGATAGGACGGCCGGTGCAACGCATTCGGCAGGCAGCCGTTGATCAACGGGCGATCGGGATCCCCGTCCAGGAAGGTCACCAACACCTCCATGCCCACACGCGGGATCATCGTTGCGCCAAACCCGTCACCGGCCCACCCGGACGCCACCCGCACCCAGCAGCTGCTTTTATCATCCGCCTTGTCCCGGCGGTCCCAGTGAAAGCGCACCTTCACCCGGCCGTAAGCGTCGCAATGCACGTCCTCACCGGCCGGACCGGTCACGGTTGCAGTCTGGCTGCCATTGATGGTCGGCTTGGGATGCCTGAGAGACGGCCGATGCACGGCCTGCCAAGGTGTTGCGGTAAAGCGATTGCGATAGCCGTGGAACCCGTCGGTTGCCGGTGTTGCTTCCTCCAGCACCTGGGGTTGATAACCCTCATGACGCACCGACGTGATCAGCCACAGGTCGTTGCAGGATGGATCGGGATGATCTCGTATCTCAAGGAAGTGCCCACTGCGCAGCACTGGCTGATCACTCTTGCCCAATGCCCGATGCCGGTCGCGCTGGTGACGCTCCAGGCCCCGCTGCGCCAATTGCTTGCCACGGGTATGACCGGTGAATCCTGCCGGGTACTGATAGTCCTCAAGGGGGAGCGTCGACGCGACACCCGCGCTGTCGTGCAGATGGAAGGAAGGATGTTCGAAGTCGTAATCACGGCGCACGGTCTTTTGGCTACGGATGCCCAGACGTACGTCGAAACGCTGGATGACCGGTGTATCAGCTTGCGGCCCGCCAGGCGCGCAGTAGCGTTGCACGGGTAAGCGGCGAAACACGGTCTGGTCATCGCCAAACACCAACAGATGAGTGTCCGCGCTGTGACGGAAATGGTAGTGAATGCCCTCTTCTTCACACAGCCGCTGGATGAAGTGAAGATCACTCTCGGCATACTGAACACAGAACGTTCGCGGCGGATAAACCACGGGGCCAAGCTCAAAGGCGTAAGCATCTGCCAGGATGCCATGCTGCTCAAGGACCTCTGCGATGATCTGTGGCACGCTGCGCTGCTGGAAAATCCTCTGATTGCGCCGGTGCGCAAGGTAAGCCAGGCGAGGCGCCAGGGTCAGGTGGTAGCGAGTGATGCGTCGGCCTGGGTCATCACGGCCAACAGCGTAGATCAGCCCATGCAGGCCCCCGCTCATTTCGCCGAAATCCAGGTAGGCGGGTTGGTGGAGCAGCGCCTCCAGGTCAAGGGAAGGGTTTTCAGTGACCACCTCTATGTGGATGAAAAACGGTTGGTCGAGGATTTCACTGCCTTTGAATGCCAGGACTTGCAAGTCGGTATTGATAGGTGGAAGAACCAGATTGAAACGTGACGAAACAAACGCGTTAACCATCCGTTGTTACCCGCCGTTAATAGATGAACACCCTGAGATACTTCTTCTCGACAACTATGCACAACCATGGAAAAACCATGAAATTAGTTACCGAGAAAAAGTGCCGGAACGTCTCAAAGCTTAGTCATTTCAAGCAGAAATCGGCTATTTAAAAATAAAAAAGAAGTTTCGTACGATCAAGTTGGAAGTATCTTTTACAAAATAATAAAACGAGCCAGTGCACCATTCCTTAATAGCAAGAAATGCCCTACAACAAATTACTCCAACAGAACTAACTAACATAGAAACGGCTGACACTGGTTCACAGTGTCAGCCGTTAAACAACGTCATGTTTGCAGCTGCGCGGCACCGAACAGACTGACGCTCAGCAACGTTTTGCCCTGAGCGTGCAAGCGAACCGGCGCAATGCCACCTGGCATCACCACCGCAACCTCCCCGCTCTCAACCCAGCCCGCCCGCCATGCCGCACACGCCACCGCACTGGCGCTGGTTCCGGAAGACGCGGTGGGCCCTTCCCCCCGCTCGAACACGCGTGCGATGACTCGATTGCCGGCTTGGCGCGCCGCCCATTGCAGATTGATCCCTGCCGCACAGGGCCGACCACCGCCTGCAGGGGGCGCAAATGCAATCGCCTTCAACGGCTCGTAAAGCGCGGGTTGCTGCATCCTCAGGTTGTCCGGCAATGCCGAGACCTGCTCGACCAGCGTTACGCAATGGGGGTTGCCCACCCGCACAAATTGGCTGGTTGACCACTGCAGGTCGACCGCCGCCAACTCGCTCACATGACTCCGCTCAGTTTCATCCACACCCGTCTGCGCGCCCACCGCCGCCGGCCCGAAAGTGGGTAACCCCAATTCAAGCCAGAACCCCGCAACCTGTTCACGGACTGCCGGCTCAACCCGTGTGGACACCGGTGATACTGCGTCAGATTTATCGTGGTGCACCCGCAACTCACAGGCCCCACTCATCAGGGCCTGGTCGGTGAGTGCCTGGGCAAAAATCGTCAGGCCGTTGCCACTACGCTCGGCCAGGGAACCGTCGGTGTTGACGATCAGCAGGTCAAATGGCGGCTCGGCCTGGAACGGCCCGACCAGCAAGCCATCACAGCGATGAGCCTTGGCACCGGCCGGACGGGGTAGCGAGCCCCAACTGCATTCGGCGGCGATGGCTGACGATGTCCAGTTGCTGCGGGTACGCGCAGCCAGCGCGGCGCGCTCGGGTACCGCAATGCCCGCGTCTCTCAACGAGGCCGGGCTGACCACGCCATAGATATTGCCGCGGGCGTCGTAGAACAGTGCCATGAGGTCATCCACCTGGGCATGTGCTGAAGAAGAAGCCGATTGTGTGGGATCTCGACGCTACGCACCATCCTGCAAGCACTACACTTTCAGTTCCCCTGGATGGACGTTTTCATCAGGCCGAAGTCCGTGCGCAGTCGAGCAAACGCCGTCCTCTCACGTAAGAGGATGCAAGCATGAAGACAATCACCCCACAAAGTCCCGTTGAAACCCTATACCGAGAAGGCCGCAAGACATTTATCGAATTGGTGCCGGATGGCGGTGCCAGGTTGGATGCACTGTTCCATACGGCACCCGCCCTCGGTGAGTTGGCGGTAGGCGTGGTGTACGGCTATCTGCATAGCCGCCCCGGCCTTGACCCACGCTTGCAAGAGGCCGCGATCTTTGCCGCGATTGTGGCAGCGGGCATGGTTGGGCCGCCGCTGAGCGTGCACTTCAAGACCAGCCTCGCCGAGGGCCTTGCGCCGGTTGAGCTGACCGAACTGCTGCTGGTTGCGTCGGCTTTTACAGGGTTCCCCCGTGCGGTGGCGACGGCCGATCAACTCAACCAACTGTTCGCCAGCGCAGGCCTGCCTTCTCCCCCGCCACCGGCACCACGCGCAGTCGTGATGGCTTTTTGTGACAGTGTGCGCCGGGGCCAGCCGTCCTTCCCGGTGGACGCCCAGGTCCGCAAACTCCTGCGCAAACCCCGTCGCCTGTCACTGCATGCCACTGCGGCCGACAGGGTGGTGATCGAGAGTTACAAGGGCAAGGAAACCCGCCCCAGAGGGATGCTACTGGTGCGGGTAGTGGGCGCCGAGGTGGTTGAAGTCAACGTCTATGGGCCAACGTCTGCCTGACCAGGTGCCGAAGGCGGCCTGGAAGGTGGTAATCCACCGCGAGAACCCAGGGGTTCAAAAGCCCCCACAGGGATTACGCACCTTCCAGACCGTTTCCTACGCACTCGATACTGCTTGTGTGGCGACGAACCGTCGTGACGTTCCTGATGTGTAAAAATAAAATTCATGACCATCGCCATCTCAAGGGAACGCGGCTCGCGCCTCATGGCCTGATGTGCAAGGATGTCACGCCGGACATCGTTCGTAGAACGCAAAACCAAGGATTTTTCATGACTGCCATCCCCACCTCAGCGCCCGTGGTTCCCGGGCGGCTGGAGCAAATGTCGACCCGTATCGCTTTCTTCATTGCCGGCTTCGGCATCGCAGCCTGGGCGCCGCTGGTGCCCTATGCCAAGGCCCGTGCCGATTTGAGCGAAGGCACTCTTGGCCTGCTGCTGTTGTGCCTGGGCGTCGGTTCGATCATCGCCATGCCTGCCGCCGGTGCGCTGGCCTCGCGTTTTGGCTGCCGACGCGTGCTCAGCGCCGGGACGATCATGATCTGCCTGGCATTGCCGATGCTGGCGACGGTCAGTTCGATTCCGTTATTGATGGCAGGGTTGTTTCTGTTTGGCGCCGGCCTGGGAACGGTGGATTCCACGGTCAACCTGCAAGCGGTGATCGTCGAGCGGGCCAGCGGCAAGACCATGATGTCAGGCTTTCACGGGCTGTTCAGCCTGGGTGGGATTGTCGGTGCAGCGGGCGTTTCAGCGTTACTGGGACTAGGACTTTCGCCACTGCAAGCGACCCTGGTGGTGATCGTCATCACGCTGGCGGCACTGCTCAAGGCCGCGCCGCACCTGCTGCCCTACGGTAGCGAGAGTTCGGGCCCGGCGTTTGCCGTGCCCCACGGCGTGGTGCTGTTCATCGGTTGCCTGTGTTTTATCGTGTTCCTGGCCGAAGGTGCGGTACTCGACTGGAGCGCGGTGTTCCTCAGTGCCGAACGCGGCTTGGACGAAGCCTATGCGGGACTGGGTTACGCGGCCTTTGCCTTGACCATGACTGCGGGTCGATTGACCGGAGATGCCATCGTGCGTCGGCTGGGCGCTACCCGGGTGATTGTGGCCGGCGGCGCGCTGGCGGCCGCCGGCACATTCCTCGCCACCTTGTCACCGGCCTGGGAAATGGCCCTGCTGGGTTATGCATTGATAGGCGCCGGTTGCTCCAACATCGTGCCAGTGCTCTATACCGCTGTCGGCAAGCAGACGGTCATGCCAGAACATATCGCCGTGCCGGCCATTACCACCCTGGGCTATGCGGGGATATTGGCTGGACCGGCCGTGATCGGGTTCATCGCCCATGGCAGCAGCCTGGCGACTGCGTTCCTGTTGATCGGTGTGCTGCTGGCGGCGGTGGCAATCAGCGGGAAGATACTGCGTGTATGAACACCAAGCGGCATGAGCAGATTGTGTCCTTCAAGCGGCTCATGCGGGCTTGCGTAGACTACTTCCCCTTCTCTTCTTTGTCGTTTTCAAGCCAGCGATCAATGCTGTAGTTCTTCAGCCAACCATCGTCATTCAGGCTTCCGAAAGGGCTGTAACCATTGGCTTTGTAACTGTCCAGAGAGGCCATCAAACCCGGCCTCTCCATCAGGTTCTTGGCCAGGTACACCTGTTGCTCGCTGTACTTTTTCAAAGGAAACCCGGTACGCACATCCCGCAGAGGTTCACCGTTATTGCCTATTTGATTGGGGTCCTTGGCGATTTCAATAATCGTGTCTTTATTCACGTACCGATGTCTTTGTGTACCGAAAAAGAACGTGCGGTCTTCCGATTTGTCCCGCCAGTCATCAAACATGCCCTTGAACGCCTGGACAACCTGAGCATCGGTTTTCGCATGGAACGGGTCCGCGCTCTGCGTATTGGGGTTGGTATTGCCAATCTGCGAGTCGCCAGCCTTGGTCAAGCTGTCATGCGTGATTTCACCGCCCTTCGCGGTGATCGCATCATTCAATCGAGGACGGTTGAGTATCTCTCGCGCCAACATGATGGTGCGTTCCGAGACTTTACTGCTGCTGGGTTCCTCTTTGGCGATCTCCTGCAATGAACCTTGGGTCAGTCGGCCATCCTTCTTGAAAGCGTCCAGCAATGACAGGTTGTTTTTCAAGTCGGTCGCCAGCAGATGGTCGTCCGAGCTGACAAAGGGGTTGCCAACTTTCGTCATGCCTCCGTACAGGTTCTGGCCGTCGAAGTGCCGGTCGGCGCCGTTCGCGAAACGGGTGTTGATTGACTGTGTGGCAGGCAGCGGCTTACCCAGTGCACGGGCATCGACCTCAAAGCGAGACTGACCACTCCCCGTTGGCTCAGGTGTGTTGGACCCAGCTGCTTGCGTATAGCTCAGATTATTGACACTACCAATCATGACTCACCTCCACCCTATCTAGATTTCGTAGCCTGGGCCTTGATTGCCTGATCCTCGAAAGGGCCTCGAAATCAAGATGGCACAAGCAGCGATTGAGTGGTCCTGAGAAAACAACGGTTCCGAAGAAGGTCGTCCAAAACACTGGATATACCCCTGGGAATCTTAAGCGCTTGTAACCAGCTGCCCTGCCGTGCATCCATGCTCTGGAAAATCCTGCTGTGTGACACGGTGAAAACTAGCGCCGGGACACCTTACTCCAAAGGTTCGCTAACATTGAAAACACAGGGTTGGGCGCCGACTGCTCCGTAAACAAACGAGAACCTTTGTCAAAATCCTCGGCGGTGGGCGCCTTGAAGCTGAACCTGGGTGAGGATGTGAGGTTCAGCTCTTGAGGTTTTCTTGAGTTTTGCGCCTCATGCGCCAGTGCAGTCACGGTTGATGCGGTATACGGAGAGTGACGGGAATCAAATGATGTCGAGTTCATGGTCCAGACCTAATCCGGTAGATGAAGGCCCCCATCGGCATTCAATGGCCGGTGGATATTGTCTTTGTGGTACGTCTTCGCGAACAGTTCCACATGATTGGGGTGTATTAACTGCGCCAGCACTTGTAGCCCCCTGCCATGTAGTGCACAGCAGGGGCCCCGGGTCTAACGAAGCAATGTGTAGAGTTCCTGGCGAGAAATCCTGCCATCGCGCTGCCAACTGTAAATGTTATCCATCGCTGACCTCAGATCAGAGCGCGCCATGACTTCCCGCGAAAGCTGGGTGAGATGGTCGTTGTACGGATTGCCGGTCAACGGTTGCATCGCACGGGCATTAAGATCCCTGAGTTTTATCGTGCTGCTGAAGTACCCTCCTTTCAACGCATTGAAATTGTTCAGTACGTCTTGGATGATTTGCTTGTCGTCACTCAGTTTCAGTGGATTGCTCGAACGAACGAAGCTTGTGATATCGCCCTTGGTCAAACGGCCATCCACTGCACCGGAACTGCCATCGCGATCAAGGGATTGCAGCAACCCTGGACGCTTCAACACTTCGTTCGCCAATCGAATATTCGGGTCCTTGTAAGGGTTGCCGGTCAATGGTTGATTAGCTGTTTGCTGCAGGCTCTGTTGCGTGACGTAACGCGAGGGCCAGCGCCCCTTGAACGCGTCATAATTATTCAAAAGGCCTTGGGCCAGTTGCTCGTTGCTTTGCTTCGAGTAATAAGGGTCCGGCAGCGTCGGGTTAGGACGTGGCGGCGGGCCAGGATTCGGGCGCAGGCTTTCTGGCAGTGGACGCTGCGGCGGACCACTGAATGTCGGCCCGGATTGATTAGTTTGCGCGGTGAAATTGACGCCTACCGTAAGCTGGACACTCGACGTGGCGGCAGACCGCTCCGAAGCGGGCTTTGCATCGCCAAGGGAGGCGTTATCGGGGGAAAGAGCGACGCTCTGATTGTATGCTGATACCGACATTCCAGTTCTCCAGTTCGGTCTATTCAGGTGCCTGGCCTTGAGTCGTCAAGGTAACCAGCGAGGGCAGGCATATCCTGTGTGGCCGAACGGTGGGAACCGGTTCCTGAGACCGTTGAAAGTATCCAGAATCGAAGTAGGAAGAACATCTGATCGAGTGAGAGACAAACCACTCTGTCGGCAGGCAGTGCCGCTCTCCCTTAGCAGGAAGAGCGGCAATATTTCAATCAGAACCCGACGCTGGCCTGTACGAAGAACGTACGAGGTTCGCCCAGGTACAGCCCGGCATTGTTGTCACTGGAACGGGTGTAGTGCTGCTGGTCGAAGACGTTTTTCACGCCCACACCCAATTTCAGGTTGGACAACTGTTCGCCAAAGTCATAACCACTGCGCACGTTGACCGAGACATAACCGGGGATATCACCGTACTGACCGTCAGCCGTGCCCTGGGTGACGTAGGTGCTGGTCGTGCCTGGCGCACGCTGGCCCGACTGAGCGTACACATCCAGGTTGTGGGTCCAACGGTTGACGTCATAGCGCAGGCCCAAGGTGGCCACTTCACGGGAGTACAGCGGCAGGTCACGGCCCTTGAACGGTACGTCGCCTTCCGAGGTGGCCTTGGTGTAGGTGAAGCCGGCATTGGCGGTCAGGCCGTCCAGGCGCGGGTCTAGGTTCGACAGGTCATAGTGGGCGGACGCTTCGATGCCGGTGTGCTTGGTCGCACCGAGGTTGGTCCAGCCCACATCGTTGCTGACGTATTGCAGCTCATCCGAGAAGTCGATGTAGAAGAACGTCAGCTCGCCGCCCCACACATTGTCGTTGTAGCGCGTACCCACCTCGTAGGTCTTGGCCTTTTCGGGGTTCAGACCATTCGCGGTCTGGTCGCCGGTGCCGCCCTGGCCCAGTTGGAAATATTGCAGGCTGCCAAACGACGACTCGTAGTTGGCGAACAGTTTCCAGGCGTCGGAGACGTGGTACATCACGCTCAGGGCCGGCAGTGGTTCGTTGTTGTGGACTTCGCGGCGTTTTTCCTGGGTACGCGTGCCGTTCAAGGCAACCACCGGGCGATCGTGCCATTCAGTACGGATGTCTTCGAAGCGGATGCCCGGCGTGATGGTCCACTTGCCGATATCGACCTTGTTATCGATATAGAACGCGTTGGCCTCGGTGCCCCCGGTGCGGTCCTGGTAGACGTGACCGTCGCTCTGCCCACCCGGCGTCGGCACATTGTTGACCAGGTTCAGGCTGGTGGCCTGCTCATGCATGCCTTCCTTGAGGTAGCGATAGCCCAGGCTGACTTCCTGAGTGCTCGGGCCTACGTCGAACACATGGGACACCCGTGGCTCGATGCCAAAGGTGTAGTAGGTACGCGGATAGGAGCCGATCGTCTTGAGGTCGCGGTTGGCGATGTTGCTGCCGCGGAAGCTGTCGGAATAGTAAGTCAGCACTTCGGCCTGGGTGCGGTCGTCGATCTGGCGGATGTACTTGAAGGACACGTCCTTGCGGCGTCCGCTGAAATTATCCCAGTCACGCACCGATTGGTAAGGGTTGGCATCGAACTGCTTCTGGGTCAGGCCGCCGGGCATGTCGGCGCTGGCGTCGTAGTAGTGGAAGTTCAGCGAGAAGTCGTCTTGATCGGTCGGCGCCCAATGGGTCTTGAAGATCACGTCGTCGATGTCGTTGGAATTGTTGCTGTTGCGGTAACCGTTGCCATTGACCCCGGAGTACAGCAAAGCGGCGCCGATGCCATTGTCGGCGGTGCCGCCGATAAAGGCGTTGTCCACGTGCTTCCAGCCGCCGTGGGCGGAGGTTTGCAGGGTGGTGCCGACTTCACCGGAGAATTTCTCGGGGATGGCACGGGTCACGAAGTTGATCACGCCGCCGACGTTTTGTGGCCCATAACGCACGGAACCGGCACCGCGCACCACGTCGATGCTGTCCAGGTTACCGGCGGAAATCGGTGCCATCGACAGCTGCGGCTGGCCATAAGGCGCAAACGCAGCCGGCACGCCGTCGATCAGCACGGTAGAACGTGGCGACAGGCGCGACGTCAGGCCACGTACGCCGACGTTGAGGGAAATATCACTGCCGCCAGTGCCGTTGGACTCCTGCACCTGCACGCCAGGCACGCGACGCAGTACGTCGCCAACGTTCATTGCGCCTTGCTCCACCATGGCTTCGCGACGGATCACCGTGCGTGCGCCGGGATGGTTCTGCACCACTTCAGCGTTGGCATCGCCAAGCCAGTCGCCGACCACCTTGATATCGGTGGCGCCCAGTTCCAGGGGCGAGCCGGCTTCACCGGTGCCGCTGTTCAGCGGGCGCAGGGTCACGGAGCCTGCGTCGATCTGGTAGTCCAGGCCGCTGCCTTGCAGCAATTGGCGCAGGGCTTGTTCAGGGGAAAGGTTGCCGTCTACCGCCGGTGCCTGCTTGCCCGCGACCAACTCGGGGCTGAAGAACACTTGCAGGGAAGTCTGCTGGCCCAATTGGCTCAGCGCCGCGCCCAAGGGCTGGGCCTGGATGTGAATGGCGTCGGCGGCGTAGGCCGCAGGGAGCGCGGCACTGACCGCGAGCGCCAGGGCCAGCGGCGCCCAGCGGGAGATTTTATTGTTGTTAACGGCAAGTTTTTTCACGTCGAACCTAGTCCTGTGATCGCAAGAGTATGCGGCTGTTAATGCAAACCAGTTGCAGTTGCAGGAGAAGACGAAGAACTCGAAAAAAACCTGAATGTCAGCGTGAAATTATTTCCTGGCTGCCGTCCGGCAAGGTGCGCAAGGCTACCGGTAGGATGTGCGGCAAGGCCTTGAGCAAGGCGTCAGTGTCATTGGCCTTGAACACGCTGGTCAGGCGCAGGTTGCCCACGGCGGGCGTGCTGACCCGCAGCGGTTGCTCGCGATAGCGCGAAACCTCCCGCGCCACTTCGCCCAGCGAAGCGTTGTTGAAGACCAGCTTGCCCGTGCGCCAGGCGGTCAATTCTTCAGTGTTCACCGCGTAGGCACCAGCCACCGATCCTTTGTTGTCTACGTGGGTCCCCAGGCCTGCCGTCAACGTGACCACCTTGTCCGGTGAATGACCTTGCACTTTCACAGTGCCGGCCTCGACCATCACGCGAGTCTGGTCGTCATCACGACGCACATCAAAGCGCGTGCCGGTCACCGTCACCTGCCCTGCCCCGGCGGCCACGACGAACGGCCGGCTGGTGTCATGCTCGACGCTGAACATCGCTTCGCCCTGCTTGATCTCCACACCACGCCGACCCTTTTCGTAATGCACCGCCACCACGCTGCGGCTGTTGAGGTCCATCACCGAACCGTCGGGCAAGGCCACCTGGCGATGTTCACCCAGGCGCGTGCTGAACTCGGCACTGTAGGGTTTTGGATGATCGAGCCCGCTGAACAGGCCCAAGCCCAACGCTACCGCGACCACACTGGCGGCCACCGCGTAACGCAACACGGCGCGGCGCTTGGGCCGTTCCACCGGGGCCTCGCATAACGCCTGCAAGCGTGCCTTGGGCAGCAAATCGGTGGCACTCCACAGGCCTTGCAGCACATCAAATTCGTATTGATGATCGGGATGCTCGTTGCGCCACGCATCAAAGCGCTGGCGCTCGGCAGCGCTCAACTCGGCGTCTTGCAGGCGCACAAACCATTGCGCGGCTTCGTCTCGGGCACGGTTATCCATCATGGAAGATCCTGTTTCAAAGCGGGCAGTCATGGCGCCATCGCGTCCAGGCGGTCGCGCAGATGCCGCAGGGTGCGGATCATATACTTTTCCACCATGTTTTTAGACAACCCCAGGCGTTCGGCGATTTCCTGCTGGGTCAGGCCTTCGATCTTCTGCCAGATGAAAATCTTGCGGCAGTTGAGCGGCAGCTCGGCCAAGGCCCGCTCGATGGAGTCCGCCAACTGGATCGCGTGCATGAAATGCTCCGGGTCGCCACTGTGGGGCGAACGCTGATCAAAGGCTTCCAGCGTGATGGCCTCACGGCGGTCTTCGCGTCGATAGGCATCCACTGCGATATTGCGCGCGGTCTGATGCAGGTAGGCGCGCGGTTGCTCCACCTGATCGGACTTCGACTCCAGCACCCGCACAAAGGTGTCGTGGGCCAGGTCTTCGGCCTGCTGACGGTTTCTCAGGCGACGCGTCCAGGTTCCGATCAACTCTTCGTAATGTTCGAAAAAGCCTGTTCTGCGGGGCGGCTGAGGGATCATCGCGGGTGCACTGGGGAGGCGGGGCGTGAATAGTAATGCTTCCTATTAAGTGGAGCAATTGCTACCCGTCGCACACCTGGAAACTAATGCGTGCTGCCCACCTGCTTGAGACGGCTGAGTTTTTCGCGGCTACCACACACGCTCATCTGGCACCATTTGCGCTGCTTGTTCTTGGAGATGTCGAAGAACACCCAATCGCAGTCAGCGGCGCCGCAAATGCGCAATGCGTGCAGATCACCGGACACCAGTAACTGCGTGGCCTCGATGGCCAAGCGCCCGAGCACCATAGCCGTCAGCTCCTGCGCCGTGGTGCAGGGCTTCCACGCCCAGGCAGGTTTGCCCTCCACGGAACGCAGCACCCGCCAGGCAACGCCTTGCTGGAACACCTGGTTGATTTGCTGCAAAGCCTCATCGGGCGCGGCACCCTGTAACGACAACGGATAGAACACCGCGTACAGACATTCCCTGAACGCAATGATCGCGTCCAGGTCCGGCTGGTAAGCCATGGAGGAGGCAAACACCATCGGTTTGTAGTCGTCAAACTCTCGGGCCGAGATCAACGATGCATGCAATGCCCATTCGAAGAAGAACTGAAAGCTGGTGAGCCGCTCCTCTATGACCTTGAGCGAAGTGCCAGGGCGACGGCCGTTGGTGGTATTGATAAAGTCCAATACCCGGGCCCCACCAATCAGACGGATCGATTTTGCAGTGCCCGTAAAATGTGTCATGCCTGCTCCTGAAAAAACGCGTTCTCCCTGCGATGGCGCAGATTACCCTGTTTTCTCAAGTTGCAGACATTGTCATCCCCGCGCAAAGACAGACGGCTAAGTGCGATCGTCGTTGTGCGCGATCCAATCAAGAATCGTCGCGACCGACTGTTCCACTGAAAGCGTCTGGGTATCCAGGTGCACCTCCGGAAACACCGGGACATCGTAGTGGGAGTCGATACCGGTAAAGTGCTTGATCAACCCGGCGCGGGCTTTTTTATACAGGCCCTTGGGGTCACGTTGTTCGGCGGTTTCCAACAGCGCGTCCACATGCACTTCGACAAAAAACTCATTGCCGATGATCGAGCGCGCGTAGTGCCGGCTGGCCGACGAGGGAGAAATCAACGCCACGATCACGATCAGCCCGGCCTCCAGCATCAACCGCGCCACTTCGGCGACCCGGCGGATATTCTCGTCACGGTCGCTGTCGGTAAAACCCAGGTCTCGGCACAGCCCGCCACGCACCGAGTCGCCGTCGATAATGGCGGTGATCCGCCCTTGTTCCTGCAGCGCACTATCCAACGCATCCGCAATGGTCGACTTGCCGGACGCGGAGAGGCCGGTCATCCAGATGACCACGGGGTTATGTTTCATGCCAGAGCGGTGACTGAACGCAAACGCGTGCAGGTTCCGGTGCGGCGTGTCTGGAAAATAACTCATGACTGTTCACCCTCCTTGACCGAAACAGGCTGTTTGCCCAACAGGAACACCATCACGCATTGCACGAACAACAACAGCGCCACCACCCAGTAGACGGTCGAGAACGACCCGGTCAGGTCCTTGGAAAATCCGCCCAGGAAATTGCCGCACACGCCGCCCAAGCCGATCAACACGTTGGCAATGCCAAAGGCCTGGGTCAGCCGACTGACCGGGACGATTTGCCCGATGTAACTGGGCACCAGCCCGAAGATGGGATAAAACGCCAACGCAAACAGAAACGCCGCCAGGTAGAACAAGGGCAGGCTGTTGAAACTGAATACCAGGGTGGCAGCCAACCCCGCACTCAGGAAGCACATCGCCAGCGACGCGCGCACGCCGACCTTGTCGGCAATCCAGCCCACCAGGAAGCCCGACGCCATGCCCACCGCGCCGATGGTGGTCCAGATAAACCCGGCGTCCTGTACCGACACACCCAACTCATCACGCAGGAACGGCGCCAGGTACGTCTGGAACGGCAGCAACGCCATGCCATTGAGGAAGGCGATGGCCCAGGTCAAGTACAACGAGCGGCTGAGCCAGGGCTGGTGGCTGTCAAACGCGGTGGCGCGCTCCCGGAAAACCCGGTGTTCTGGCTCGCAGCGAAGTTACGCAACAGAAACCAGGCCACCACGCACAGGGCCACCGAGATCAGCCCGGCAGTGAGCCAGATCGAGCGCCAGCCACCATTCAATGTCAGGAACGACACCAGCAAACCGTTGATGAATACGCCGTAGCTGGTGCCACTGGAAATCAGCCCCATGACCCGCGAGCGATTACCGGGGCTGAAGCCCTTGGTGACGATCTCTGCCAACGGGATGTACACCGAAGCGGAACAGCCACCGAGCAGGATCAACAGCGCCCCCGACAACCAGATGCTGTTGCTGACACTCAGCCCCAGCAGCGCCAGGGACGTCATCACCGTCGATACCAGGCTGATTTTCCACCCCTCGAAAAACCGGCTGATATAGCTGGTCACCGATGAAAACAGCAGGAAGCCAATCTGCGCGCCGCCAGTGATCAGCCCCACCGTGGTGTAGTCAAAACCGATGTCGCGGCGCATGTCCACCACCAGGTTGGCGAACAGGTAGACGCCAAAGCCATAGGTGCTGGCCACGAACCCGGTGAGGACCACCGCCAGCACGACGCTGTCCAGTGGCCGGGCATTGCTCTGTACGAGTGTGCTCATCAATCCCTCCTTATTCGGCGCGCGCGGTGTGGATGACGAAATCACAATCCATCATGTCGTAGTCACGTTCGAAGTCGCCGTAACTTTCATGGTCGGTAAACCCGGACTTGAGCACTTCCCCCTTCAACTCGCCCGGCAACAGGGGATACACCTGCAGCCGGTATTGTTCCGCGTCATCAAAGGAATAGATGAACTCACACAGGTGCTCATCGACCTCTCCCAGGCTGACCGAAGCATTCGTACCGCAGTAATAGTAATTGCCGCTGGCCTTGTAGTTGCCGGCACGAATGGCGAAAAAATTGCGTTGGTCCACGATCAGCAAGCCGCCCGGCTTGAGCAAGGCCCTGAACTTCGCCAGCACCCGCAACCGATCGTGGGCGGCGAAGACATGGCACAACGAACTGCCCAGGCACACCACCGCATCGAACTGGCCAAGTTCCTGGGAGTCCAGCGAGTGCCAGTCGCGGTAGTGGGACTGAATGTCCAAGCCATGCTTGCGAAAGTTCGCCCGCGCCTTGGTCAGCATGGTGCTGCTGCCGTCCGTGGCCACCACCTCAAAGCCCGCCTGCTTGAGCTGGACGGCATGGAAGCCGCTGCCCGTCGACACGTCGATCACCGACCGCACGCCGTGGCTGCGCAGCAGGTTTTCGAAGAACCCGTCCTCCCCCGCTTTGCGTTTTTCCCAATCGATCAATTCATCCCAGCGCTCGACGAAATCCTCCGAGTACTGCTTGGCATAACTGGCGACTTCGTTGTGCTTGCGCCCCGATATCTGATTCATCACACACCTACCAGGTTGAATTCTTGAAGGACAGGTACTTGCTCGCCAGCTCGCGGGCAAACTCGGCGGACTGCTCGATGGACATGGTGTTCTTGGAATACCCCAGCATCGATTGCATGACAGCCATGCACTGCGGGTTGTAAGTCACCGAACCATCACAATGGATTTCGTCGATGCCATCCTGGCTCTGGCAGATGCTGTTGATGCGCACCGCCTCGTCCTGTGGGCAGGCGTCGGAGAACTGCACCTGGATCTGCCCATCGTGCAGCCACACCGGATACCCACCCGGAAGCCCGAGAGGCCCCGGCGCATGCACCAGGACCGGCACGGGCGAGAACAGCCCTTCGATGACCGTGACGGCAGAGCATGCGGTGAGGAACTGCCCGTCCACTCCGCCTAGGCGACGGAACTCGGATTTCACCGTCGAGAAAATCGCCTCGGCCGGCAGACGCACCACCTCTGGCCGGTCACGCACTTCATACAACAGACGGTAGCTGGCCCGCGCAGGTAACCCACCGCGCGGCACGTAGTGGCTGAAGTAATGCTGGGCATACAGCTGCACTTGCACATCAGCGGATGCACATTCGAGCAACCGTGCGATGGATAAACGCACCGCTGGAACCAGGTTGGCCACATTTCCCACGCCAATATCCGGCGCCAGGCCAATGCGCGCCAAGATCGGGTTGACCGCATCAGGGAACGCCGCATTCACGGTTTTAGTGGTGATGCCGGAGGCTTTCACCGCCCGCATCAGGCAATGCATCAACGTCAGGTGCATGGGCAGCCAGGGGCCGAACTGGGCCTGGTCGAGCTTCTCGAACGACAGCTTGGGCAACCCGGTGATCACCCGCCAGGACTGCAGCGACGCGCAGTTCACCAGCATATCCGGGGCTTCTTTACGCAGCAGCTGCGTGACCCTGCCGATATCCGTCAGGTCGGCAACCACGGGTTTGATGTCGATAAATTGGCCCAACTGCGCACACGACAACGTCACCAGGTTGCACAAGCGGATCGTGGCTTCTTCATTGCGCCCCAACACCACAAAGTCGAACGCGTTTTTCGGCCCCAGAATCTTCAGGATCTGCAGGCATAGGTTGCCGGCGCCTACCAGCAGCAGCTTTTTCTTGCGCACCGGAAGGCTCATCGTGGGTAGGCTCCGTTGTCGACCGGAATCACACGGCCGGTGATGTGACGCATCGCATCACCCACCAGCAGCAAGATGACCTCGGCCACGCCACTGGGCAGGATCGGGTCCTTGAGGACTTCCTGGCGGGCGTACTCGGCGCGTCGGTATTCGGGGATGGTGCCGTAGATCGCGGTGTCATGGATCAGCGCCGGGGACACCACGTTCACCCGCACGAACGGCGCGAAGTTCCAGGCGTTGGCCTTGGTCAGGCCGATCACCGCTGCCTTGGTGGCGCCGTAGAGTGCGTCGCAGCTGCCCACTTCTCCAGCCACCGAAGCGATGTTGACGATGCTGCGCGGGGCTTCGTGCTTCATCTCCCGTTCGGCAAAGTCTTTGGAGAGGTAGACCAGCGCCTTGAGGTTGACGGTGAGGATCTCGTCGATCTGCTCATCGGAGTAGGCGTAGACACTTTTACCGTGATAAATACCGGCGTTGTTGACCAAACCGTAAATACTTGCATGCCGCTCATACAGTTTTGAAATAAAACCCTTGATAACGGCCATGTCCGAAAAGTCAGCAATATGCGCTTCAAACACGTCAGCGCCATAGACACCTTGCAGCACTTTCAAACCCTCGGCATCCTTGTCCGCACCGATAACGAAATAACCCTGTTGAATCGCCAGTTCCACAGTAGCCCGGCCAATTCCGTTGGCCGCTCCGGTAACAATCAACTTTTTCATACAACAATCCCTATTGGCAAAATTCATTCATGCGCGCGTAATACGTACGGTGATATTCGTACATCGCCTTTAAATTCGGATATTGATCAAACACCTTGATATCAACGTGCGAATTATCTGGAGAAACAATCCGCTCACTGTTTTCCGCGTCGACATGCCAACTACGCCACGTTTTCCATTGTTGGGGACACTCACGTTTCCATGTCATGGCGTGTGGCAGAAACTCTATATTCAAATGGTCACAGAGTTTACGGATCACTCGTTCCGGCTCTGCGGCCAGATCATCCGCATTGATCACATAGGGCACTTTGCCGGTCAGTTTGGTGACCACACAAAATATGTCATACAGTGCTTTATGCCCAATGGCCTGCAACGGCATATCGGGATGCACCCGATGATGGGAAATAATACTGCTGGCAGGTTCACGAATCAGAAAGATATTGTCCTGTTGCGCGAGAAAACCAACATCAACTTTCAAGTCATCCAAACAGTGATAACACATGTCTTTATGGAAGACGTTCGCACGCTCACGGGCACTCAGTAGATGCTCTTTTATGCCTGGGTAAGTCGTGGGCAAACTGTGATCCCACTCATCCGAAGGAATCGCCGAGTCCTCGGAAAACGCCATGTGCGCAAAAGGTTCATGGAAGACCTCGAAATCGCCCCGCTCGATAAACACGCGTTCGAGCACCGTGGAGCGCGAACGTGGGTGGGCCCACAACCCGATCATCCGGTTCATGCGATCACCCCAAATTCAGCGGCGAGCAATGCGTTGAATGCGCGCTTGAACGGTGTCGTCACGGGGCAGAGCCGAACGCAGTAATCCGCCAGACGCCGGTGCGCGCTGTTGGCTTCATTGCAGGCGTTGATAAAGGCTTCGTGGTTGCCGAAGTCGTACGGTTCGATGCTATCGACAAAGTAGGCTTCGTAGAAATACGGGATACGGATCAGCTTCGCGAAGGTCGAGGCCGGGGGTTTCTGGGGTTCCTGCGCGGGTACGACCGGTTTGCCGTGGCTTTCGCGCTCAATCAGGAACTCCACTACGTCCGGCGTCAGTGTGTAGCAGGTCGCGGTTTGCCCGGTCTTTTCCAAGTGCCAGCAATGCTTGTTGCCACGTTCGTCCACATCGACCTTTATGCTGGAAAGCAGGGTTTTGATCGGCACGGTCGAGGCCGCCACCAGCGTCTGGATCTGCTCGTAAATCATCAACTCGGCCCAGCGCAGCTCCTCGGCGCTCAAGGTCAGGCCACGCTCGGCAGCCTGCAGGGTGAACTCGGGCTGGCAGGCGAAACGCCCAATCATGAACGTGATCACGTACTTGCAGCGGCTGGTGTCGATACCGTTGCTGCGCGCCGTCGCCCTGCCACGCTCGATGGCCTGGATACCGGCCTGGAACTGGGCAACCGTGAAGCAAAAAGTGATATTGATCGAGGCACCCTGAGCCACCAGTTGCTCGACGGTGGCTATCCCTTCCAGGCTGCCCGGCACCTTGACCATCACGTTCGGCGCCAGGCGCTGCAGTTCCAACCCTCGGGTGGTCATACGCTCGGTGCAACGCACGTCCACCGGGTCAACCTGGGCAGAAATCCAACCTTCAGCCTGTGCCGATTGAACCCACCGCGACTTGAGCGTGGCAGCCCCTTCGACGATGACTTCGTTGTACAGCTGCTTGCGCAACTCATTGGGAGACAGCTTGGCCAGGTTGAAACGTGAAGACCAATACTCGCGTTTTTCAAGGATAATGGCCGTCACCAACCGCGGGTTGGTGGTCGCACTGCACAAGCCCCAGGGCTGGCAGAACTCATCCGGCATCAACGCTTCTATATATGTTGCAGCCGCCGGGTACTTTTCCAGCAGGTGTTGTTTATACGGCAGGTATACGGCAGGCGATGAATCCCACCACACTTGCGAAGATTGATCGTTGCGTTTGAGCCGTTCCAGGTAACCAAGTGTGTTCACGACGCCTCCTCCCTGAGTCAATTAAAAATGGTCAATACTTCGCGTATGTTGGCAATCGGCAATGCCCCTGCCGCGGCCAACTGCGAGTGCCGATGCGCAGGACCAAAGCCCAACACTTTTATACTGGCCGCTACCGCAGCCTGGATACCCGTCACACTGTCTTCCACCACCAGCGCATCACTCACATCAATGCTGTAAGTCCGGCAGGCCGTCAGGAACACCAAGGGATCAGGTTTCCAACGACCCAATTCATAACAGCTGAATATTCGCCCTTCGAAATAAGAAAACAGTCCCGCCAGGCGCAAGCAGTGCTCGATCTTGTTACGTGGCGCACTCGAGGCAACGCAGTAAGGCACGTCCAAACTTTCCAGGACGTCCAGCATTCCATCCGTGGCTTTTAAACTGAGTGTCAGTGCGTGCAGCGCCCGCTCACGAAAACGCTGTTCAAATGCGTCGTCCACACTGACATTTAATAATTGCTCAGCCTCGCGCAAACACTCAGCAATCTTGCGCCCACGAAAGTGTTCGATAAAACGTGTGACATCAAGCAGCGTGTCGCCCTGAGCCAGGGCATTAAGCATGGAGATCAATACAGACAGGGTTATTTCTTCGCTTTGGACCAGAACACCGTCGCAATCGAAGATAACTAACTTAGGCACGCCAACTAAGGCCGCTGCTTTTACCTGAACTGGTAGTTCCCCTATATCGGCCGAAAGGCACATAGAAATCTCTTATAGGTGGCCCCGCGATGACTTCCGAACTACCAACGGAGCGGGTTGATGTGTGCCTATAAGACACGCGGCGAAAAAGCCTGTCAAACGCTTTTGAGCGGTTTTTTAGTATCTTATGGTTATTTTTTATAGTTCTGTTATTCCATTTTTCACCATGGTTGTAGTCGCTAATTTCACACGGGTGAACTTCCCTTGCGCGCGATCAGTCAGCTACTTGAACTCACGAATTTAAGGTCGGTGAGCAATGCGTATCTCGTTGGAGCAACAAGTGGCGCTGGTGACCGGTGCCAGTTCCGGAATCGGTGCCGGCGCGGCCAAGGCTATGGCGCAAGCCGGAGCGGCGGTGGTGCTGAATTACAACAGCCAGGCCGCGCCAGCCGAGGCACTGGCAGAACAGATCAGAGCCGAGGGTGGCCGGGCGATTGCCATTGGCGCCAACGTAGCTAAAGAAGAAGAGGTAGAACGGCTTTTTGCCCAGACCCTCGATGCCTTCGGCCACTTGGACATCCTGGTGGCCAACTCCGGGATGCAGAAGGACGCCAACCTGGTGGACATGAGCCTGGATGACTGGAATGCGGTGATCGGCGTCAACCTCACCGGCCAATTCCTGTGTGCCCGCGCGGCGGTGCGCATCTTCAACCGCCAGGGCGTGCGCGAAGGCGTGTCGCGGGCGGCGGGCAAAATCATCCACATGAGTTCGGTGCACCAACTGATCCCCTGGGCCGGGCACGTGAACTACGCAGCGTCCAAGGGTGGCGTGGAGATGTTGATGCGCACCCTCGCCCAGGAAGTCAGTGAGCAACGCATCCGCATCAACGGCATTGCGCCGGGGGCGATTCGCACCGCGATCAACCGAGCCGCCACCGAAGGCGCGGCAGCACAAGAGCTGCTCAAGTTGATTCCCTACGGGCGGATCGGCGACGTGGAAGACGTCGCCAACGCGGTAGTGTGGCTGGCCAGCGATGCGTCCGATTATGTGGTCGGCAGCACACTCTTTATTGACGGAGGCATGAGCCTCTATCCGGAGTTCCGTGGCAATGGTTGATCTGAAGAACGAACAACAAAGCGCCATCGATGCCCACGGCATCATTGGCGACATGCGCAGTGCGGCATTGGTGAACGACAAAGGCAGTATCGACTTCTTCTGCTGGCCGGAATTCGACAGCCCCTCTATCTTCTGCTCGCTGCTGGACAGCCCCGACGCCGGCATTTTCCAACTCACCCCGGACCTGCCCAACGCGCGCCGCGAACAGATCTACCTGCCCGACACCAACGTGCTGCAAACCCGCTGGCTCAGCGACGAGGCCGTGGTGGAAATCACTGACCTTTTGGCAATCAGCGAGGAGATCGATGACCTGCCGCTGTTGATTCGCCGGGTGCGTGTGGTCAGCGGCAAGGCCGATATCCATCTGCGCTGCGCGGTGCGCCATGACTACGCGCGCACACCCACCCAAGCCACCCGTGACAACGGCACGGTGTGTTTCAGCGCCGAAGGCCAGCCCGGCCTGCGCTTGTCCAGCAGCCATCCACTGCAGATCAAAGACGGTGCCGCCGTGGCCAGCTTTACCCTGGAGCAGGAAGAAGGGGCCGAATTCGTCCTCGGCGGCCAGGAGGATGAGCGGGTGGACAGCAGCTGCACCGACTTGGCGCTGGCCCACACCTTGAAGTTCTGGCGCGGCTGGATCGCGCAATCGAACTACCGTGGGCGCTGGCGCGAAATGGTCAACCGCTCGGCGCTGGCGCTTAAGCTTCTGACGTCGCGCAAACACGGCGCGATCATCGCCGCCGCCACCTTCGGCCTGCCGGAAACCCCCGGCGGTGAACGCAACTGGGACTACCGCTACACCTGGATCCGCGACGCATCCTTCACCGTCTATGCCTTCATGCGTCTGGGTTTTGTCGAGGAAGCCAACGCCTATATGCGCTGGCTCAAGGGCCGTGTGAGTGACTGCTGTGGCCAGCCGACCAAGATCAACATCTTGTATGGCATCGACGGCCGCCAGGAACTGCCGGAAGCCGAGTTGGAACACTTCAGCGGCCATGGCGGCGCCAAGCCGGTACGTATCGGCAACGAAGCCTTCGACCAGATCCAGTTGGACATCTATGGCGAGTTGATGGATGCGGTGTACCTGGTCAACAAGTACGGCGAGGCCATTTCCCATGAAGGCTGGAAACACACCGTGGAGGTGGCTGATCAGGTCTGCGAAATCTGGAACACCAAAGACGTGGGCATCTGGGAAATGCGCGGCGAGCAGCATCACTTCCTGCACTCACGGCTGATGTGTTGGGTAGCGCTGGACCGCGCCATCCGCTTGGCTTCCAAGCGTTCGTTGCCGGCGCCGTTTGCACGCTGGGACCAGACCCGCCAAGCGATCTACGCCGACATCTGGAGCAACTTCTGGAACGAAGAGCGCGGGCATTTCGTGCAGCATGTCGGCAGCACCGCGCTCGACGGTTCGATGCTATTGATGCCGTTGGTAAGGTTTGTCGCGGCCACCGACCCGCGCTGGCTCTCGACCCTGGAAGCCATCCAGAAAAGCCTGGTGCGCGACGGCATGGTCTACCGCTATCGCAACGACGACAGCCAGATCGACGGCCTGCAAGGCACCGAAGGCGCGTTTGCGGCCTGCTCGTTCTGGTATGTCGAATGCCTGGCCCGCGCCGGGCAAGTGGAAAAGGCCCACCTGGAATTCGAGCAACTGCTGCGCTACGCCAACCCCTTGGGTTTGTACGCCGAAGAGTTCGACAACCAGGCCCGCCACTTGGGTAACACGCCCCAGGCCTTGAGCCACCTGGCGTTGATCAGCGCGGCGACGTTCCTGGACCGTAAACTCAGCGGGGAGAAAACCACCTGGCAACCCTGAAGTGGTCTGTGCACAATGAGCAGCCCCTCGACCACGGACAGGAACGCCATGCGCCAGGTACTGCTGATCATCGATGTGCAACCTTCCTTCAACCCGCCCGCGTGGCTGGTGGACGGCATCAACACCCTGCTGGGGCGCATGCCGTCAGTCGCCACCGTGGAGCGTCACGACGAGAGCGTCACGCCCTTCGCCCGGCAACTCGGCTGGCAACCGGCGCCGAACGACCAGAGCCTGGTGGCCGCCGATCGCATCTTTATCAAACACGGCTATGCGCCAACACCCGAGACCGTCGCCTACCTCAAAAGCCTCGCGCCGCAACGCGTGCTGGTGTGTGGTATCCAGACCGACACCTGCGTGCTGGCGGCCGGGTTTGCGTTGTTTGACGCGGGGTTGCAGCCGACCTTGATCAGCGACCTGACGGTGGGTTCGTCGCTGGATCGGTCGGGGCAGTTGGGGGTGGATTTGTGGCGGCATCATTTCGGGAAGGTGGTTGATGGGGACCAGGTCGCTGCCACCTTATGACCCCCTTCCCTACCCTGCGCACGCCACGCCTGCAGTTGCGGGAATTAGTGGCTCAAGATGCTCAGGCGCTATTCGCCATCTACCGCGATACCGACAGCATGCGCTGGTTCGGCGCTGACCCGATGACCGAAATCAGCCAGGCACAAGCCCTGATCGAGACCTTTACCCAATGGCGTACCCAGCCTAACCCGGGCACTCGCTGGGGGCTGGAGTTCGAGGGCAGACTGATCGGCAGTTGTGGCTTATTCAAGTGGAACCGTGGATGGAACAGTTGCGCCCTGGCCTGCGAGCTTGCACCCGATTTCCGAGGGCAAGGCCTGATGAGCGAAGCCCTGCGTGGAACACTGGAATGGGGTTTCATGCAGATGCACTTGCACCGTGTCGAAGCGCTGGTTCATCCACACAACCACGCCTCCCGCGCGTTACTGGAGCGTCTTGGCTTCAAAGTCGAAGGAAAACTGCGAGAAGCCGGATTCTGGAACGGCCAGCGGCATGATCTTGAGGTGCTTGGGCTACTGGCGCGGGAATGGCCGGAAATGAAGAAGCAAGGTATATAGCGATATCTGACACGCACATTCCATTCGGTATTCAAGGAAAGAATATGACCTCACGCATCCGCCAAGCTATCAGTACACCTATACGCCCCTCGTTGAGCTGGAGCGAGACATGGGAGCGCGCGGACAAAGGTTTGATCATGTGCTGGGAAGTTGGCCGAGCGCTCGCGACCAAACAACCCTACTTAGCGCAAGCTTGCCTAAACGATGAGCTGCCCGTACTTGGCTGGAAAGGTGGTGTAAGCCGCGGCCTCAAGAAACGCGAGAAGTTTGGCTCCTTGAGTTACCTCGCGCAGTGGCAAGGGATTCGAGGTGAAGACTTAGACATCGATCCAATACAAGACGTCGTCAAGACGTGTTCACGTACCCTTTATGATCGTCACGTTCACTCCCGACAAAGCCAAGTACATCAATCAGACGATAGAAACTGAAGAATAAGGAGCAAGGACGCATGGTCGATCTTCATCAAGAATTCGAAAAAAGCGTGTTCTTCCATCAGGCACGTATTGATCGACGCTCTGCCGATGCTCTGATTGGCATTACCGCCGGTTTGACCGCCGATGGAAAAATCAATCAGTTGGAGGCCGAGTTTCTCAAGAGCTGGATAGAAAGCCACCTGGTACATCTGGAAGATCCAGTGGTGAATATTCTGTACCAACGCCTCGCTGACATGTTGAGCGATGGAGTGTTGGATGAAGATGAGTCAATCGAATTGTTGGAAATACTGCATCAGTTTGCGGGGTTTCCCGTCGGGGCGCCTCAACGCACTGCAAACGTCAGCAGCCTACCGCTGAATGATCCGATTCCCGAACTCGACTGGCTCGATAGGGTGTTTCTGTTTACAGGGGTCATGGCTTACGGGCCTCGAAAAGACTGCGAATCGCTCGTCACCGAACGCGGCGGCGTGATCGGTAATTCGGTGAATAAAAAGGTGCACTTTCTGGTGGTGGGCAGCATCGGTAATGAGCAATGGCTGCACAGCTCCTACGGGACCAAAATCAAAAAAGCCGTGGAGTTGCGAAACAGTGGTGTGCCCATCGCAATCATCAGCGAGACCCACTGGCAGCAGGTATTGTTCGGTTGAAACCCATTGTCTCCGTGCTCATACATGTCCCGGACTGGCGCGCAGCCACGCAGTGGTACTGCGCAGCCTTTCCACTGGCGACACGCATCTACCACCAGCCGAATGATTTTGGCCATCTGGATGTAGAGGGCGTGGCTATCGAAATCGTCAACGCCGATAGCAAGGTCGCCTGCGGAGCCGCCGGGTCGGTTGTGTATTGGCGGGTAGAAGACTTGCCACAAACAGTGCAACGGCTGGAGAAACTGGGGGCAATCCTGTATCGCGGACCAATGGTGATTGAACGAGGGGATCGGATTTGCCAGATGCGCGATCCGTGGGGCAATTGCATCGGGTTGCGCCAGCTCGGTCTAGACAAGTAAGCCCACTGCCTCAAATCCCGCCCCAACCCGTCACGGCTTTCGGCTAGAGTTCCAACCTCTCTGGCCAGCCGATGAACGCTCACCATGACCATTACCGCCCCGCTGCTCTGCGTACGTACGTCCATGCTCGATATCGCCTACGAAGCCCACGGCCCCCTCGACGGTGAGCCGGTGATCCTGCTGCATGGTTTCCCCTATGACCCGCGCGGCTATGACGCGATTGCGCCGGTACTGGCCGAGCGTGGCTACAGGGTACTGGTGCCGTACCTGCGCGGTTACGGCCCGACGCGCTTTATCAATGAGCAGGTGATGCGTTCCGGGCAGCAGGCGGCGTTGGGCAAGGATCTGCTGGATTTCATGGATGCATTGGCGATCCCGCAGGCCACCCTCGCCGGCTACGACTGGGGTGGGCGAGCCGCGTGTATCGTTGCGGCATTGTGGCCCGAGCGGGTACGCGGGTTGGTGACCGGGGATGGCTACAACATCCAGGACATTGCCAAATCCCTCAAGCCACGGGCGCCTGTGACGGAGCATCGCTTGTGGTACCAGTTCTACTTCCATACCCAGCGCGGCGTAGACGGGTTGACCGCCAACCGTGGCGAACTGTGCAAGTTGCTGTGGGCGCTTTGGTCGCCCTCCTGGGCCGAGGGGCCGGGGCTGTATGACCAGACGGCGCCGTCGTTCGATAACCCGGATTTTGTCGAGGTGGTGATTCACTCCTATCGCCACCGTTTCATGTATGCCCCCGGTGACCCGGCGCTGGAAGCCATCGAGCAGGCGCTGGCGTTGCAGCCGCCGATTTCGGTACCGAGCATTTCGCTGTGCGGTGCCGATGATGGCGTGGGCCCGCCGCCTGAAGTGGATGATGATGTCGAGCATTTCAGCGGGTTTTACCGACGCCAGGTACTTCCCGGCGTGGGCCACAACATTCCTCAGGAAGCACCGCAAGCCACGCTTGATGCGCTGCTGGAGCTGCTTGGCGAAAAGCGTTCGCGGTAAGCCTGGGGTGTGACCGACAAGGCGCGCAGGAAGCTGCGACGCAGGGTCTCTTCGCTGCCAAAGCCACACTGCACGGCGATGCGTTTGATCGATACTGGGCTGTCAGCCAACTGCCGGCGCGCGGTTTCGACGCGGATCAATTCGACGGCGCGTGCCGGGGTCTGGCCGGTTTCGGCGCGGTAGTGGCGTACAAAGCTGCGTTCGCTCATGCCAGCTTGAGCGGCCAGGGTCGAGATGCTCAAATCCAGGGTGAGGTGTTCGGCGATCCACGCGTGGAGTTCGGCGAAGCGGCTGTCGTCTTTTTGCAGGGACAGGGTCACGCTGAATTGGGACTGGCCGCCGGGACGCTTGAGGAACACCACCAGGTGCCGCGCCACTTCCAGCGCCACGGCGCGGCCCAGGTCTTCTTCCACCAGCGCCAGGCACAGGTCAATGCCAGCAGTGACGCCGGCAGATGTCCAGACGGCGCCTTGCTGGATAAAGATCGGGTTGGACTCCACCGTCAACGCCGGGAATTTGCGCGCCAGTTCTTCGCAACGCGTCCAGTGGGTGGCCACACGACAGCCGTCGAGCATGCCGCTGGCGGCCAGCAAAAACGCGCCGGTACACACCGAGGTCATGCGCCGGGTATGCCTGGCTTTCTCGCGCACCCACTCCACCAGCGCCGGGTCTTCGGCGGCGCCGTAAACGCCCCAGCCACCGGCAATCACCAACGTATCGCACGGTGCATCGACGGCGGGCAGCGGTTCGGCCAGCAGTGCCAAGCCAGCCGACGTCATCACCGGCTCCGCTTGCGCGGCGATCACCGACACGGCGTAGGGCAACGGCAGGCCGCGTTGACGCGCCAGGTCATTGGTGGAGGCGAACACCTGCAACGGCCCGGTGACATCCAGCACCTGGGCGTTATCGAAAGCGAGTACGTGGACGATTCTGGGCATGATTGGCGTGATTCGTGGGTTCAATGGCGTATTCGCCAAAGCCTAGGTTTCTAAAGTGAAGCCGTCCACCCCTTTGACGGAGCGCTATTCATGACCTTGCAGATTGGCTTTGTGTTGTTCCCCGGCATCCAGCAACTGGACCTCACCGGTCCTTATGACGTGTTGGGTTCGTTGCCGGATGTGAAGTTGCACCTGGTGTGGAAAGACCTGGAACCGGTCACTTCCAGCACCGGCCTGGTGTTCACACCGACCATGACCTACGCCGATTGCCCGCGCCTGGATGTGATTTGCGTGCCCGGTGGCTCAGGGGTCGGGGCGCTGATGGAGGATCCGCTGACGTTGGACTTCCTCAAGGTACAAGCTCAGACCGCGCGCTATGTGACGTCGGTGTGCACCGGCTCGCTGGTACTCGGCGCCGCCGGTTTGTTGCGCGGGCGCAAGGCGACCACGCACTGGGCCTATCACGACCTGCTCGCCCCGCTCGGTGCGATCCCGGTGCAAGAACGCGTGGTACGCGACGGCAACCTGTTGACCGGTGGCGGCATTACTGCCGGTATCGACTTCGCCCTGACGTTGGCGGGCGAGTTGTACAGCGAAGCGGCGGCGCAACTGGTGCAGTTGCAGATTGAATATGCACCGGCACCGCCGTTCGATTCCGGGCGTCCGGACACGGCGCCCAAGCATGTGTTGGAGGAAGCCAACAAGCGCACGGCGGAATCGCGCAGGGTGCGTGGGGAGATCGTTGCGCGGGCTGCGGCTCGGTTGGGGTGATTCTGCTAAACAACTTTAGATATCTTCTTGACCCCCAATGTGCAAGAGCGATGTTTGGGTCAGGTTGGGGGCATATCCGTTTTTGGGTAACGGCTGCTTATGGTTCCGCTCTTACAGCGGCTCACTTTTGAAGAGCGCAAAAGTAAGCAAAACGCTCTTGCCCCAACACTCGGCACCTCGCCTAGGCTCGGTGTGCCCGTAATCCGACAGGGATTTGGGGGGCCGCCGCCACGCGCCATCCATGGCGCGGGGCGGCTAAACCGGCATCCCTGCCGGTTTACCCCCCAAATCCCTATCGAATTCCGGCCAGCGTGTTTGACGGGGCGCCTAAGATCAAAATCAAAAACAGAGCCAGAGCCAGAGCAGATTGATATCTACCTGATATAGGAGATCTAAATTGTGGGAGCGGGCTTGCTCGCGAAAGCGGTGGATCAGTCAAAGATGTAATAGCTGACACCCCGCCTTCGCGAGCAAGCCCGCTCCCACATTTGGACCGAGACCGGCTTCCAGAGACCGGTCGGCTACTAGGCCGCCGCGCTTTTGCTTTTGATCTGAGGCGCCCCGTCAAACACGCTGGCCGAACGCAGGCTTGAATCCGTGGGTAACCCGGCAGGACGCCGGGTTAGCCGCGCTGGGCCAAGGATGGCCCATCGCGGCGGCCCACGGATTCAAGCCTTCGTTCGGGCACACCGAGCCTAGGCGAGGTGCCGAGTGTTGGGGCAAGAGCCTTTTGGTTACTTTTGGGCTCTTTTTGTATGGACCGGACACATGGTGGACGGGTGTACGGGGACATGGTGGACACTTTTCGGCGAGCCAACTTCGCCGGAAAGCCATCATGCCCTGGAACACGAGAGACACCATGAGCCTGAAAGAAGAGTTCATTGCCTTTGCACGGCAACCCGGTAGTAATAAACGAGAGCTATGCCGACGATTCGGCATCAGTCCGCAAACGGCCTACAAGTGGCTCAAACGCTACGAAGCGCACGGTCAGCCAGGGCTGCAAGAGAGGTCTCGCAAACCGGCCACCAGTCCCAAACTGACCACCGCAGCTCTGGAAGCGCAGGTCATAGCACTTAGGCAAGACCATCCAGCATGGGGTGGACGCACAATCAGCAGCCTCTTGAACAAGCAGATCGCTCCCAGCACCGTCACCAATGTCCTGCACCGGCACGGTCTGATTCAGCCTTCTCAGAAGGAACAAGAGGCAAAGCTGAGATTTGAGCACGATGCGCCTAACGATCTTTGGCAGATGGATTTCAAAGGGCATTTTCCTACGCAAGAAGGCCGATGCCATCCGCTGACCATGCTGGACGACCATTCACGATTCAATTTGGCAATTCAGGCCTGTGACAACGAGCGTGGAGCTACGGTGAAGGAGAAGATGATCGAGGTATTCCAACGCTTCGGATTACCGGCTCGCATCAACGTTGATAACGGCCCGCCATGGGGCTCGCCACGCAACCCTGGTGAAATCACAGAGCTAAGTATCTGGTTGATTCGCCTAGGAATTCGGATCAGCTTCAGCCGTCCATACCATCCTCAAACAAATGGAAAAATCGAACGTTTCCACCGCTCACTCAAGGCCGAAGTGCTTGAAGGGCGTCATTTTTCCACTACCAAGGAGGCTCAAAAAGCGTTTGATCAATGGCGTGAGATTTATAACCTACAACGTCCTCATCAAGCGTTGGATTACAAGGTACCTATGGACCGGTATCGCTCCAGCCCCTGGATTTATCCGCAGCAGTTATCGGAGTTTGAATACGGTCCGGATGATGTGCTGGCTAAGGCTTATCACAGTCGATTTCGCTTTCAGAAACGCTATTTCAGCATTGCCAAGGGTTTGGCTGGGCTTCATATCGCGATACGGCCTAACCCTGAAAGTGATGGCCTTTTTGATGTCTACTTCTGTCATCACTTCCTACGAACGATCGACGTGAGCAAACCTGACTATGGTTCATAATGTGTCAACCATGTCCCCGCACATGTGTCCACCATGTATCCGGTCCATACAGGCTCTTTTCAAAAGTGACCCGCCGTAAGGGCGGAACCAATACCCGCCGTTACCCAAACAACGGATATGTACTCAGGATGGCCGAGACATCACCGCCAAACGCACCGCCAGCACCGTCAGCACCGTCAGCACCGTCGCCAACCCCCACTTCTGCAGCCAGGCACCCTTTGAGCGCCTGGCAAAAAACCGGCTGAGCGCTCCACCAAACACCCCCAGCAGCACATGAAACACCGCTGCAATCAAGGTCAGCACGCCCCCCAGCACCATCAACTGCACCGCAATAGACCCCGCCTCCGGCCGTACAAACTGCGGCAAGAACACCAGAAAAAACAGCAAAGCCTTGGGATTGAGCAAACTGTTGAGCATGGCTTGCAGAAACACCCGCCCCACGGGCACACGACTGACATGCACAGCGTCGCCTCCAGCATTTTTCTGCAACGTCTTGAACACCAACCACAGCAAGTAGACCACCCCGGCATACCGGATCAGGTCAAAGGATGGCGGCCAACTGGCAACCAACGCCGTCACCCCGGTAGCCGTCAAGGCCGTCAGCAACAGGTCAGCCACGCCGATGCCCAAGGCCGACGCCATCCCACCACGCCAGCCGTGGGTCACGCCATGGCTGATCACAAAGGCCATGTTCGGCCCCGGCGATAGCAACAACAACAGCACTGCACCGGAAAATACCGCCAAGGTCGCAAGGTCGATCATGCTCAAAGCCATCCACCGGAAAAAGCCTGCAGATTAGTCGGTGTCCCTGGGGCGGACAAAAAATTGTGCTGGATACAATGCTCTGCGGTAACTGCGAATGGCCACGCGACTACAACACTGCCGGCACCGCCTCGCTGGGCAACTTCTACCGTGCCCCCGCATCATTTCATAGTTACTGTTCCAGACAACTTCCCTGCAGACGAAAGCCCCGCAGACAGGGCACTTAGTGCGCCCTGCCAATCCCTGCCTGTCCCCCTTTCCCACCTCGTTTCGAAAAAGGTTTTTCCATTAAGCAGGAAAAATCTCACATTTGTTCCTACACTCAAAAACACAGCTAATGACCGAGTGTTCAGACAAGGAACGTCAATAAAATGCCGAAGAAAAGACTCATTAACCTGTCTAGCATGCCACCTCCGCACCATAGTCAATTCATTGACTGAATACAGTAAGGGAACACTCCTTTAGTCACTACCCCCGCAAAATCCCTTCAAATGGATAGCTGCATTTGGAATGGAAAGTTGCGTATTACCCAGAGTAGCCGGTTTGATCTGAGCTCTAAAGCAGCCTGCTGCTTTATTGAACACACCCTCAAACAGCGAAGTCTGGAGTGCAATGAGGGATGTTTTTATGCGAGAGATGAATCGCCCCTGGTTTCCTAGACACTCTCCAAGCTCAGGAAATAGCGTTTCTCATATTCTATTGGAGACAGCTGCATAGCACTGCTGTGTCGGCGTTTAGGGTTATAGAACATTTCGATGTAATCGAAAATATCACTTCGGGCTTCTTCACGGGTTGTGTAGATCTTTCGTCGGATTCGCTCCCGCTTCAAAAGCTGGAAAAAGCTCTCGGCTACGGCATTGTCGTGGCAGTTTCCCCGCCGGCTCATGCTGCTGATTACATTGTTAGCCTTCAAGAAGCTTTGCCAATCTGAGCTACTGAACTGACTACCTTGATCTGAGTGAATCATCACTTGCTGCTGTGGCTTACGTCGCCACACAGCCATCAACATTGCGTCGATAGCCAGGTCGCTGCACATCCTTGGCTTCATTGACCAACCAATTACTTGGCGTGAGAACAGATCCAGCACTACCGCCAGATAGAGCCATCCTTCATAGGTGCGGATGTAAGTGATATCTGTCACCCAGACCTTGTTCGGCTCACTGACCTTGAACTGCCGCGCGAGGTGGTTGGGCGAGGCCACTGTTGGTTTTCCACCGTAAAACCCTGGACGCCGCCGATAGCCCGTTTGCGAACGCAGCCCCTCCGCCTGCATCAAGCGCCCGACTCGATTTCGTCCGCATTCCTCTCCCAGCTCACGTAGGTCATCGTGAATTTTGCGGTAGCCGTATACACCTCCGCTTTCTAGCCAAGCGTGTTTGATCAAGCCAAGCAGACGTTGATCTTCTTTTGCTCGGGCAGATTGAGGCTCGGCCAGCCAGGCGTAGTAGCCGCTGGGGTGCACCTTGAGGGTTTGGCAAAGGCGCCGCACCGGGTAATCAGTCGAGTGCTTCTTGATGAAGGCGTACTTCAGCCGCACTCCTTGGCAAAGTACGCGGCGGCCTTTTTTAAGATGTCTCGCTCTTCCGTCACGCGCTTGAGTTCAGCGCGCAGCTTGCGCAGTTCGGCCTGCTGATCGTCGTCTTGCTGACGCTGCTCTTGGGGCTTGCTGTAGACCTTGATCCAGGCGTAAAGGCTATGCACGGACATGCCCAGGCGCTGGGCGACATCGGCGACAGGTTTGCCTTTTTCGGTCACTTGCTTGACCGCTTCGATCTTGAATTCTTCGGGGTAACGCTGACGACTCATGGCACCTCCTATTTGGGCCTCATTATGAGGCTTGGAGGTGTCTAGGAAACCAGGGGCGATTCAAGAAGTCGTCCGTCGACAGTTTGTTTTTAACACGCGCCGGTTTTGTTGAGTTCTTTGTTGTTTTCGTCAAGTTGATCCATGGCCTGACGGCCATTTTGCCCCCACTGGTCCTGGTGCTCTTCCTGGACCCGATGGACCCTGAGCTGCGCGCCCATTTCCTGGGGCTGCTGGTGTTTTTCGCGGTCCTGACCATTATTCTGTTCCAGGCTCTGGGCATCTATTCCGAAGAATTGTTCAGCAACCGGCTGCGCTTGAAAACCAAGATCAAGGCCTGGACGGCGGCCTTTTGCATCCTGCTGTTCATGTACCAGATCCTGCAGTTCTTCCCACAGTTGACCCCGCGCAACCTAGTGACCTGGTACGTCGCCAGCCTGGCGCTGTTCTGCCTTGAACGCCTGGTGATGTTGCGCCTGTACCGTCGGCTGATGCGGTCCGGCAAATACCTGCAACGCACGGTGATCCTGGGCTTTACCGACACGGCCGTGCACGTCGCTGATCACTTGCAGCGCAACGGCGATATCCGTTCCGGCCTGATCGGTTTCATCGACGACCGCACCGAGCGCATTCCCAAGGAACTGAGCAACCTGCCGTTGCTGGGCAACACCCGCGACCTGGAAAAACTGATCCGCGCAGAGCAGGTCAATCAAGTGATGATCTGCCTGCCCTGGGCCGCCGAGCAGCGCATCCACGGTTTGGTCAACCGCCTGCGGCAGTTGTCTGTCAACGTGATGCTGGTGCCGGACATGGCCGCCCTGCGCTACGGCCACAGCAAGATTACCGACGTGGGCGGCATTCTGATGTTCAACACTTCGCAACTGCCGCTGCGCGGCTGGTCGCCGGTGATCAAACGCTGTGAGGATTTGCTGCTCGCCAGCCTGGCCTTGGTCGCGCTGTCGCCGGTGATGCTGGCGACGGCGATTGCGATCAAGCTCGACTCCAAGGGCCCGGTGCTGTTTCGCCAGAATCGCTATGGCTACAACGACAATGAAATCCGCGTGTTCAAGTTCCGCTCGATGTACACCGACCAGAGCGACTTCACCGCCGAACGCCAGACCACCCGCGAAGATCCGCGCATCACCCGCGTGGGCCGCATCATCCGCAAGACCAGCATCGACGAGCTGCCGCAACTGTTCAATGTGCTGCTGGGCAACATGTCCATGGTCGGCCCGCGCCCGCATGCCACGGCGACCAAGGCGGCCGGCATTCCCTTTGAAGTGGCGGTCAGCGAGTACAGCTCACGGCACCGGGTCAAGCCGGGTATCACCGGCTGGGCGCAGATCAATGGTTACCGGGGCGAGACCGACACCCTGTTCAAAATCCAGAAACGTGTCGAGTACGACCTGGAGTACATCTCCAAGTGGTCGGTGTGGTTTGACTTGTACATCGTCTTCATGACGGTCCCGGCCGTCCTTTCCACCAAGGAAGTCTATTGATGAATACCCTCAACGGATTAATTCCCTGCATCATTTCCGGTGGTTCGGGCACGCGGCTGTGGCCGGTGTCCCGGCAGAACATGCCCAAGCCGTTCATGCGCATGCGCGACGGCCAGAGCCTGCTGCAAAAAACCTTCCAGCGCGCCGCCAAATTGCCCGGCGTGGAAAGCGTGTTGACGGTGACCAACCGCGACCTGCTGTTCCGCACCCTGGATGACTATCGCCTGGTCAATAAGGCCCACCTGCCCCTGGACCTGTTGCTGGAGCCGTTCGGCCGCAACACGGCGGCGGCAATTGCCGTGGCAGCGTTGCACGTGCAGGAACACTTCGGCGGCGACGCGCAGTTGCTGGTGATGCCCGCCGACCATTTGATCCTCAACGAGGTGGCGTTCGCCGAAGCCGTGACCCAGGCCCGCGACCTGGCCGAAGCCGGCTACCTGGTGACCTTCGGCATCCAGCCGGATCATCCGGAAACCGGCTTTGGCTACATCGAGCAAGGCGAGCCGTTGAGCACGGGCAACCGGGTCAAACGCTTCGTCGAAAACCCGACCTGGCCACTGCCCAGGCCTACCTCGACGGCGGCAAACACCTGTGGAACGCCGGCATGTTCTGCTTCAAGGCCAGCACGCTGGTGGACGAACTCGCCGCCCATGCGCCCGACGTGCTCGAAGCCGCCCGCGCCGCGCTGGACCACAGCCAGAGCCTGCAGAACAGGACCTCGCGCCAGCGCGAACTGGACTCGGAGGCCTTTGGCAGCGCGCCGGATATTTCCATCGACGTGGCGCTGATGGAGAAGTCCAAGCAAGTCGCCGTGGTGCCCTGCGACATCGGCTGGAGCGACATCGGTTCCTGGGAAGCCCTGCGCCAGCTCACCCCCAGCGACGCCCATGGCAACCAGGTCAATGGCGAAGCAATTCTGCATGACGTACACAACTGCTACATCGACTCGCCCAAGCGCGTGCTCGGTGCCGTGGGCGTGCGTGACCTGATCATCGTCGACACCCCGGACGCCCTGTTGATCGCCGACGCCCACCGCAGCCAGGATGTGCGCTACATCGTCGCCGAGCTCAAGCGCCAGAACCATCCGGCGTACAGCCTGCACCGCACGGTCACCCGGCCGTGGGGCACCTACACCGTGCTGGAAGAAAGCAGCCGCTTCAAGATCAAGCGCATCGTGGTCAAGCCCCAGGCGTCGCTGTCGTTGCAGATGCACCACCACCGCAGCGAGCACTGGGTGGTGGTCAGCGGTGCGGCGCAGATCACCAACGGCGAGCGCGAATTCCTGATCAACGCCAACGAGTCCACCTACATCCCCGCCGGGCACAAACACCGCCTGACCAACCCCGGCATCATCGACCTGGTGATGATCGAGGTGCAGAGCGGCGAGTACCTGGGCGAGGACGACATCGTGCGCTTCGACGACATCTACGGGCGCGCCCCGGCTGAAGTGAAAAAATGATATGCGTACGTCTCTGATCATCCCGACCCGTAACGCCTCCAGCCACCTGGCACGCCTGCTGCCGGCGCTGCGCATGCAAACCCTGCAACCTGACGAGATGCTGGTGGTGGACAGCGCCTCCAGCGATGACACCGTGGCGCGCTTTCGCGAGTTTGGCGCACGGGTCGAGGTGATCGACGCGCGCGACTTCAACCACGGCGGTACGCGGCGCTGGGCTAGCCAACAGGTAGGCGGCGATGCACTGATCGTGATGACCCAGGACGCGATTCCCGCCACCCCCGAGACCTTCGCCAACCTGCTCGCCGAATTGCAGCAGGACCCACTCAACGGCGTGGCGTATGGCCGCCAGTTGCCGCACCCCGATGCCGGTGTGCTGGGTGCGCAATCGCGGCACTTTAACTACCCAGAACAGAGCCGCAGCAAGAGCCTGGCCGATGCGCCGGAGTTGGGCATCAAGACCTGCTTCAGTTCCGACTCGTTTTCCGTGTACCGGCGCAGCGTGCTGGAAGCAGTGGGCGGTTTTCCAGCGGATGTGATCGGTAGCGAAGACGCCTTTGTCGCTGCGCGCATGCTGCTTGAAGGCTACAAGGTGCGCTACGCCGCCACGGCGCTGGTGCATCACTCCCACGATTACAAACTCATGGATGAGTTTCACCGCTACTTTGATATCGGCGTGTTCTACGGCCGCGAACCGTGGATCAAACAGGCCTTTGGCGACGCGGGGGGCGAAGGCAAGCGCTATGTGCTGGCCGAACTCGCGGCCTTGCGCAAAGCCGGGGCCTTGCACCGCGTCCCCGAAGTGCTGGTGCGCAGTGCATTCAAACTGCTCGGCTACCGGCTGGGCCATCTGGAGCGTCGCCTCCCCCTCGCCCTCAAGCGGCGCATCAGCATGTTTCCCGGTTATTGGAGGTGAGCATCATGACCTACAGGAAGTCCCCCTTGATGAAACGAACCCTGCTCGTCGTGGCCATGATGGCCCTGGCCGCCTGCAATACGCCGGCACGCATCGTCCCGCCCGACGGCAAGACCGTCGAGGAAGGCAAACGCGCCCTTGAGCAGCTTGCCCAGCTGCCGCCGGCGGTGGAACGCATCCGCATCGGCGACCAGTTGCGCATCGTGCGCGATGCCGGCGAAATGCCGACGCTGTCGGCGTTCAACGTCAGCACCATTTATGAGCTGACGCTGTACACGGTGCAGACCGACGGCAAGATCAACTACCCGTTCCTGGGGCCGGTGCAGGTCGCCGGTCGCCAGCCTTCGGAACTGGCCACGGAGTTGACCGGCAAACTCGCACCCATCTACCGCGAACCGCGCGTGACGGTGAACATCAACCAGGCGCCGGGCAGCTCGATCATCGTCGGCGGCGCGGTGAATAACCCGACGGCGGTGCAGCTCGGCACGGCCAACACCCTGGAGCAGGCCATCCTCGGTGCCGGCGGGGTCAGCGCGGCGGGCAACGCGAGCATGGTCGCCCTGCTGCGCGAAGACGCCCAGGGCGCGTATCGCGCGTACTTCCTGGACTTCAGCCAACTGCTCAAGACCGGCCCCAACGGCCGCAAACCCGTGCGCCTGCAACGCGGCGATGTGGTGTTCGTGCCCAAATCCAACGTGGGCGAGCGCATCCAAGGGGTGGATACCTACATGAACCAACTGATCCCGTTCACCAAGTCCATTGGGGTGGGCTACAACTACACCCGAACCAGCGGCGGCAATAACTAAAGGAGCGACATCCCATGATCGAGATCCGTTCTTTTCGTGATCTTCTGCGCTTGTTCTTCATCTTCCGGCACGAGTTCAAACTCGCGGCGATTGCCGCGCTGGTGATCATCCTGCTGGGGGCGTTCCTGCTGCCGGCCAAGTATGAATCCACCGCGCGGCTATTGGTGAAACCGGGGCGTGATTCGACCTTGCCCATCGAGATCAGCAACCGCCAGGCGCTGGTGATGCCCAGCACCCAGCGCGACCCGATTGTCGATGAGGAGCGCCTGCTCACCGGCCGGCCCATCGTGCGTGCGGTGGCCGAGCATTACCTGGAAGTGATCGAAAACGCGCCGCCGCCAGAGGGCTTCTGGAAGCGCACCAAGTACTACGTCAAGAGCGGCGTGGGGGCCGTGTTCGACGGCGTGCGCGTAGTCATGGAAACCGTGGGTATCGTTGAGAAAACCACCCCGGTCGAACGCCTGGCCGCCGGCCTGGAGAAGAACTTCGAAGTGAGCCACGCCGCCGGTTCCACGGTGATGGACATCACGTTCAAGTGGAGCGACCCGGAAATCGCCCAGGCGGTGGTCAAGGATTGGGTCGAGACCTACATCAACGAGCGCACCGAGGCCTTGGGCCGCAAGAGCCTGTATGCCTTCTATGAGGGCCAGGTGGCCAACAGCGCGACCGAGATCAAGAGCTACAAGGAACAGATCCTCACGCACCTGAACGAGATCGGCGCGGCGAGTATCACCGACCGCCTGGAAGACTTGTCCGAGCGCATCAACGTGCTGCGCGGCGAGACCTTCAATACCACGCGGCTGATCGCATCCTCCGATAGTGCCATTGCGAGCACGCGCACCCAGCTCAAGGGCCAGCCCAAGGAAGTCACCACGGTTCGCCAGATCGCACTGAACCCGCAGCAGCAGGATTTGCGTCGCCTGCTCAACCAGAAGCTGCTGGAAAAGGCCGACATGATGCGCACCTACACCGACAACGCGCCGCCGGTCAAAGCCCTGGACGCGTCGATTCGGGCGATGCAGGTGCAGGTCAACAGCGAGGCCAGCACCGTGCAAGCCTCGGAAAACCGTGCGCCGAACACCCTGGAAATCCACTTGCAGCGCGTGTTGCTGGATGAAACCAGCAACAACCTGGCGCTGCGCACCCAGCTGGTTCAACAGCAGAAACAACTGGTGAACCTGGAAGCGCAACGCAAAGAGGCCCTGGAGATTGAACCGGAGCTGGCCCGCCTCTCCCGCGAGCTGAACACCACCGAGCGCAACTACGCGCTGTACGTGGATAACCTGGAAAAATCGCGCATCGACCGTGAGTTGGACAACAGCCAGATCAGCAACATCGCCGTGATCGAAGAAGCCACCCTGAACCCGGGCCGCATCTTCCCGAAAACCCTGGTAATGCTGGTGTTGGCGATCCCGTTTGCCATCGTGGTCGGCCTGCTGGTGATCTACCTGTGCTACCTGCTCGACCAGCGGATTCACGACGGTGGCCTGGTGGAGCGCAAGTTCGGCCTGCCCCTGTGGACCACCCTGCCGGAGCTGGACACCTCCACCGCGCAAAGTACCAACGCGTTCAATGCGAGCATCTACCGCTTGTACAGCCTGCTGCAGCCCGACCGCATTGCCGAGCAAGGCCTGACCCTGGGCCTGACCTCGGCGCGCCATGGCGAAGGGGTGACCTTTGTGGTCGAACAACTGCGCCAGTTGCTGCACGAGAACGGCATCAACGTGCGGGTCGGCGGGCTGGAAGCCGCCGCGCCGGGTGAAGTGGTACTGCTCGACGCCTCGGCCCTGCTGGACAACCGTGAGGCGTTCGTCAACCTGCGCCGTGCCGACCTGATCGGCCTGGTGGTGGAAGCGCGCAAAAGTACCGTGCCGGTGGTGGAGCACGCGCTGTCGATCCTCAACACCGCGTTTGGCAAGGTGGACGGCATCATCATCAACCGCCGCAAGTTCGAAGTGCCGGGCAAAGTGCTGCACACCATCGGCAAATACCGGGGAGCGTTCTGATGCGTATCGCCCTGCTCGCGCCCTTGCCGCCGGAAAAGAACGGGATCGCCGACTACGCGAACCATTTCCGCACGGCACTGGAACAACTCGGCGTGACGGTGCTGACACCGTTGGCCGGGGTGGCGGGCAATTCCGAGGCGATCCAGCACGCTATCGCGGCGTTCGACTGGCAGTCCGTCGACCTGGTGCACGCCGAGTTGGGCGGCGGGCGGCTGGGGGAATTCCTGGCCTTGCGTGAACTGCGCAAGGCTTACCCGCAGCTGCCGTTGACCGCCACCGTGCATGACCCGGAGCGCATCGTGTGGCGGCGTGAACACCTGCCCTTCCCCTTGAACCTGATGGAACGTTTGCCGAGCCCGTTGCCCCAGGCGGCAGTGGTGCTGGCCGACCCGCTGACCCTGCGCGAAGAACGCCAAGTCGCCAAGGGGCTGACCCGGTTAGTAACCCTCACCCGCTTGGGCGCCGACTGCTTGACCCAACGCATGCAACTGCTTACCGGCAAAGTCGCGGTGATCAACCATGCCAACCTGGCGATTGCACCGGCGCCGCTACCGTCACTGGACACCCTGCGGCTGCTGTATTTCGGCTTTATCTACCGTGGCAAAGGCATCGAAGATCTGGTGCAAGCCTTGGCGGATGTGTTCAAGCAAGCCCCCGAATTGCGCCACCGCGTGCGCCTGACCTTGGCCGGTGGCACGGCCGCCGAAATGGCGTTTGGCGCGGGCGGCAACTACCTGGAACAACTGAACGCGCAGATCGCGGCACTGGGCCTGACCGACGCCATCGACTGGCGCCTGAACCTGCCGGCCGATGACATCGCCCAGACCATCCAGGCCCACCATGTGATGGTGCTGCCCTACCGTGAATCGAAAAAACTCGGCCTGCTCGGGCGCCAGCGCGGCACCAGTGGCGCGTTGTCCTGGGCCACCGCCTGCGGGCGCGGCGCGATCACCTCCGACGCGCGCGCGTTTGCCGAGGAAGTCGCCAGCGGCAACGGCGCGATCTACCCCGAAGGCGATGTGCCCGCACTGGGCGAACAACTGCTGCGCCTGGCGCGCACGCCACTGCTGGCGCGGGATTGGGCTGAGCGCGCCGGGGAAATCGGTCGCGAACGCCTGTGGCCGTTGACCGCGCAGAAATTCAAACAACTCTTCGAGCAGGCCATCAGCGGAGCCCCTTATGGCGCGTAAACGCACCTACCTTGCCACCTTTGCGCTGGTTGCCGCCCTGGGCCTGACCGCATTCTTATGGGGACGCCAAGCGGACGCCGAAAGCCATGTGCTCAAGGGCAGCAAGGAGGTGGTGTGGAAGGATTTCCTGGGGTGAATGCGCAGTTCCTGTGGTTCAGCCCCGAGCGTTACCAGAAGCAGATCGACCGCCTTAAGGCCCTGGGCCTGGAGTGGGTGCGCCTGGATTTGCACTGGGATCAACTGGAAACCGCGCAGAACCAATACAAGCTCGCCACCCTTGATGAACTGGTGGGCAAGCTGCAACAGAACCAGATCAAGTCGGTGTTTTACCTGGTGGGTTCGGCACGCTTTATCACCAGCGCGCCACCGCTGTCGCTGTACCCGGACCAGTACCCGCCAAAAGACCCCAACGTGTTCGCCAACCGCATGGCGTTGCTCTCCCAGCGCTACCCCAGCGTCGACGCCTGGCAAGTCTGGAACGAACCCAACCTGATCGGCTTCTGGCGCCCGGTGGCAGATCCTGCCGGCTACGCGAACCTGTTGACCGTCACCACCAACGCCTTGCGCGCAGTGAACCCGACCAAACCGGTGGTCGCCGCCGGCATGGCGTTCTTCAGTGAAATGCCCAACGGCCAGACCATGTTCGATGCCTTGGGCGCGCTGGGCGTGGTCAGTCTGAACACGATCATCTCCTACCACCCCTACACCCAATTGCCCGAAGGCAACGACCCGGCCAACCTGGATTTCATCGCCAAGACCACCCAGCTCAACCAGGCCCTGCGCAACGGCGGCGTGCAAACCTTGTGGAGCACCGAGTGGGGCTGGTCGACCTATAAGGGGCCCAAAGACGCTCAGGACATCATCACGCCACAGGCACAGGCCGACTACGTGGTGCGCCGCCTGGCGCTGATGAGCGCGATGGATTACGACAAGATTTTCCTGTTCACTTTGAGCGACCTCGACCAGCGCGCCAGTGTGCGTGACCGCTCCTATGGCTTGCTCGACATCGACACCAACCCCAAGCCGGTCTACACCGCGCTGAAGAACTTCCTCGATGTCAGCGGGCCGAAGCTCACGCCGGGCGATCCGCCGGCTGCCGACGCATTGCCCGACGGCCTGTTCAGCATCGGCTGGACCCGCACCGACGGGCGCAAGCTGTGGTTCTTCTGGGCGGCCCAGGGCGGCAACGCGCACCTGCCGGGCTTGGCCAGCGCCACCCTGTACGACCCGCTGCGCGGCACACAAACCCCGGTGAGCGGCACCAACGGCCTGACCGTTCCGGTCAAGTCGAACCTGCAAATTCTGTTATGGGAGTGAGGCCTGCCATGCGCATTTTATGGATCCTGCCCTACTCGCCCTGGCCCGCCACCAGCGGTGGCAAGACGCGCCAGTTCCACCTGCTGCGCAGCCTGGCCGCGCGTGGGCATCGGATCACCTTGCTGCTGCATGACAAACACCCGGTGTCGCTCACCGACCGCCAGGTGCTGGAGGCCTTTCTCGAGCAACTGATCATCCTGCCGCGTCGCCCGTTGCGCAGCGTGAAGACCCTGATCGCCGGGCTGTTCGCGCCCTACCCGCTGCTGGCCAGCGTGAATGGCTTGTCGGGCGCGTTGCAGGACCGCTTCAACCAACTGCTCAACGAGCATTGGGATGTGGTGCAGATCGAGCACACGTACACCTTTCAACCGTATGAAGATGCGCTGGCGCGTAAATCCCAGCCGTTCGTGCTGACCGAACACAATGTCGAGTCCGCGCTTGGCGCGGCCACGTATGACCGCCTGCCAGGCTGGTCGCTGCCGTTCATTCGCTACGATCAATGGCGCTATACCCGCTGGGAACGCCGGGTGATGCGCCAGGCCACGCAGGTGGTGGCGGTGACCGACAGCGACGCCCAGACCCTGGAAAAAATCGCCGGCAAACCGGTGTCGGTGGTGGTCAATGGCGTGGATTGCGATCACTTCGCAGCCGCGCGTCCCGACCCGTCGACTCGCCGCGTGCTGTTCCTTGGCAACTACGAATACGCGCCCAACGTGGATGCCATCGAGTGGGCCCTGGATGAAATCCTGCCCAAGGTCTGGGCGCGTTGCCCGGACGCGCGCATGAGTGTGTGTGGCTTCGGCATGCCCGAAAGCTGGCGTGAACGCTGGCCGGATCCGCGCATTGAATGGCAGGGTTTTGTGCCCAACCTGCTGAAATTGCAGTCGAGCTGTTCGGTGTTTCTGGCGCCGTTGCGTCACGGCGGCGGTTCCAAGCTCAAGGTGCTGGAGGCGTTGGCCGCCGGCTTGCCCTTGGCGAGTACCGAGCAAGGCGTGTCGGGGTTGGACCTGGTCGAAGGCCTGGACTACCTCGGCGGGCAGACCGCCGCAAGCCTGGCCGACGCCGTGGTGCGCCTGCTGCAATTTCCCGACGCCGCCGCGCCCATGGGCGAAGCCTACCGTGCCTATGTGCGCCGCGCCCATGACTGGAGCGTCGCCGCCAGCCAGTTGGAAAAGGTGTACGCCAGCCTTTCGCCCCTGACTCACAAGGAGCCCGCATGCGTGTAGGCCTGGATTACCGCACCGTCGGCACCTCGCCGCAATCGGGCATCAGCCGCCAGGTGTACGCGCTGGAAAGCGCCCTGCACGGTCTGCCGGGCATCGAGCTTGAGCGGTTTACCGTGGCGCCCCTGGGCGATGAAACCCGTTTGCAGGCCCATTGCCCGGTCTGGGGCTGCGCCAAGACCGCGATGCACCAGCCGCAGAATCGCCTGAGGTTCGAGGCCGGTTTTCTGCCGCGTGCGTTGCGTGAACAGCAGATCGATTTGTACATCAGCACCTTCAACATGGGCCTGCCTTTGCCGCCCAAGCCGAAGGGGCTGCGCACGGTGGTGCTGTTGCATGACCTGTTTCAGATCACACTGAACAACTACCACGCCAACCGCCTGAAGGCGCTGATCTACAAGACCAGCGATCGCCTGTCGATTGCCTACGCGGTGCACAGCGCCGACCGGGTGTGGACGCCGTCGCAATACAGCGCCGATGAAACCGTGCGGTTGTTTCCCAAGGCGGCCGGCAAGATTCGCGTATTGCCCAACCAGGTCGATGGCTTTGCCGACCTGGCGGCGGACCTCAGCGCTCGCCAATTGCCCGAGCGCTTTTGGTTGCTGGTGGGCACGCGTGAGCTGCGCAAGAACGTGCCGTTCCTGGTCGACGCCTGGCAGCGGGCGCGGCAGCAATCGCCCGCCGTGCCGGAGTTGGTGCTGGTGGGCAGTCTTGAGCATTTGCCCGAGGCCCAGCGTACCCTGCCGGGGATACGCGCACTCAGTGGCGTGTCGGACGCCGAATTGCACGCGCTGTACCGCCAGGCCTCGCGCCTTTGGCAGCCTTCCTATGCCGAAGGTTTCGGCCTGCCGGTGATCGAAGCTTTGAGCGTCGGCACCCCGGTGGCGGTGGCCAGCGGTACTTCGCTGGATGAAATCACGCCGCCCTCGGCGCCGCGTTTTTCGCCCACCGACGGCCCGGCGTTGACGCAACTGATGCTCAGCCTCGGCGAACGCACTGAAGAAGCATCCCCCGAGCAACACCGGCAATGGGCGCAACGCTTCAACCATCACGCCTATCGCCGACGCCTGGCCGAATTGATCGAGGAACTGAAGTGAGAATGACCCTGCCCAGCCTCGTCGCCATCCTCTTCGGCCTGTTGTTTGGCGCCGTTGCCCTGTTGTTGTCGCCGGCCAAGGCGTTCCTCGCCGTGATCGGCCTGGCCGGGGCGGTGACCATCCTGCGCTTTCCTTTCTGGGGCCTCCTGCTCTTTGCCTTGGTGGCGACGTTCATGCCGTATTCCACGATCAACCTGGGCATTCGCAGTACCGTCAGCGAAGCCATTTTGGCGATGACCTGGGGCGCCGTGCTGTGGAACAGCTTCCTGGTGCGCCTGCCGGATACGCCGAGCCTCACCCGGCGCCCGACCGACCAGATGCTGTTGTGGCTGATGCTGTTCAGTGTGTTTCCCTTTATTGTCGGCCAGGTCACCATCCACGCCGACAGCAGCGGCGTGGCCAACTGGCTGCGTTGGTTGCTGAACTTGTCGGGCGTATTCCTCTGCGCCAAGTTGCTGGTGGACCACAAGCACCGCGAGTCCCTGGTGATCGCCCTGCTGCTGGGCAGCCTGGCGATGCTGGTGCTGTCGATTGCGGTGTTCGTGCGCACGCGCTCCGGGGCCGGCATCGCGCCAGTGCTGGCGCTGTTCAACTACGGCAACTTCGACATGCTGAAATTCGGCCTGGAAGCCATGGCTTCGCGCATGGGCTCGCCGTGGATGCACCCGAATGCCATCGGCGGGATCATGGCGCTGTTGCTGCCCCTGGCCTTCTGTTTCGGCATGACCGAACAAGGCTGGAAACGTGCATTGGGCCTGGGCGTGGCGTGCCTGGGCGCGGCGGCCTTGCTGCTGGCGAGTAGCCGGGGGGCGATGGTCAGCCTGGCGTTGGTGCTGCTATGGATGGCCACGCGCCGGGTGCCCTACACCGGGCGTCTGCTGATGATCGGCGCGGTGTTGACCGTCGTGCTGGTGATGGCCTACCCACCGTTGCAGGAACGCTTGGCGACGATCTTCTCTTCGAGCAACGCCAGTACCGAAGTACGTTTCGACGAATACCGCATGTTCCCGCAGGCGGTGGCGTCGTACCCGTTCGGCATCGGCTTCAAGGTCGACCCACCGGTGCCTGACACCCACCTGCTGGGCATCTCCAACCTGTGGCTGAACTACATCTACAAGACCGGCATCGTTGGCATGCTGTTCTTCATCGCGGTGACCGTGCGCTGGTGGCGTGAAGCCCGCCCGGAAAACGGCCCGATCCGTCTGACCAAGGACAATGCGCTGTGGCTGGGCACCACGGCCGGGATTCTCTCGGCGCTGGTCAGCGGCCTGTTCGACCACTACTTCAGCTTCGCCGTGGTGATGGTCGCGCTGTTCTGGCTGATGGTCGGCATCAACGTGCTGGAGGCACGGCGGCTGTTTCCGGCACGCCTGCCGCAGGTCAAACCGGTGGTCTTTCGCAAACCCGTGCTTGATGGCGCGAAGCCCTGATGCTGGGCTCCGCCGTCTGGCTGACGCTGGCGACACTGCTGGGCCTGTGCCTGGGCTTTGCCCGCGAATGGTTGCTGGTGGCGGCCTGGGGCGCGGGCGAGCGCAGTGATGCGTTCCTGATTGCGCTGTTTTTGCCGGAAGCGCTGCGCATGTCACTCGCCGGCGGCGTGCTGAGTGCGGCCGCGCTGCCGCTGTACCTGGCGCGCAAGGACGACGAACGTCTGGGCTGGCTGGCCGTGTTGTTCCCGGCGCTGCTGCTGATCGCGCTGATCACCAGCCTGTTGCTGACGCTGTTCGCGCCGTGGCTGGTGCAACTGCTCGGACCGGGCTTGGCGGCGAGTGCCACGGCGCTCGCCAGCAGCAACTTGCAGATCGTGGCCTGGTGCGTGCCGGGGCTGATGCTGCACGCGCTGTTCAGCATCCCGTTGCAGGCCAGCGAGCGCTTTGTGCTGGCCGGCCTGGGTTCGTTGTTGTTCAACCTGCCACCGGTAACCTACCTGGCCCTCGCTGGCACCGCGACCCAACCGCACTCGCTGGCCCTGGCCTGCCTGGCCGGCAGCCTGTTGATGCCGTTGGCGCTGCTGCCATCGATGTGGCGCCAGGGCTGGCGGCCGTGGCGCTGGCAGTTTTCGTGGGCGCCACTGCGAGAGTTGGGCCAGCGCATCGGTCCATTGTTGTTGAGCAACGGCGCCAGCCAAGGCCTGGCCCTGATCGAACGGCTGGTGGCGTCGCTGCTGGGTGAAGGCGCGGTGACCTGGGTCAACCTGGCACGCAAGCTGATGAACCTGCCGCTGATTGCACTGATGAGCCTCAACCAAGTGCTGCTGGGCATGATGAGCCGCCGCCAGGGCGATGAACGCCTCGCCCTGCTCAAGCGCGGCTTGGAAACCGCCAGCGTACTGACCCTGCCCGCCGGTGTCGGCCTGGTGGCAGCGGCCCCGAGCCTGGTGGCGTTGCTGCTGCCCAAGCAATCGCTGGACTCGCCATTGCCGCTGCTGCTGGCCTGGTTTGCCGTGCCGTTGGTATTTGGCGCCTGGAACGCTTTGCTCGCGCGGTATGCCTACGCGGCCGGGGACACGCGCCAGCCATTGCGCTGCGAATTGCTCGGCAGCCTGGTCAACGTGATGCTGCTCGGCGTGCTGCCGTTTGTGTTCGGCTTGGCGGGGATTCCGTTGGCGGCATTGGCCGGGGTGATCTGCACCGCGCTGCTGCTGATGCACCGCCAGGCCTTGCTCGGCGCCCTGCCTTGGGTGCGGAGCTGGCTGCTCAGTGCCGTGCTGATGGGCGTGGCGGCGTTGGCGCTGTATCGGATTGAAGGCGTGTGGCTGCAACTGGGGCTGAGCACCCTGGCCGGCGCCGTGGTGTTGCTGGGGATGGGGCTGTGGCTCAAGCCGTGGCGCAAGGCATGAATGATCGATCGGGGATAGGCGGATGAAACATCGTTGGATTCAAATGGACATTGCCAAGGGCATCGGCATCCTGATGATCGTGTACGGTCACAGTTGGTTCGTGGCGAACTCGCTGGAGTTGCAGTACCCGATCATCGCCTCGTTCATCTTGCCGTTGTTCTTTTTCCTCTCCGGCGTTTTTTTCAAGCCCGAGCAGCCGTTTGTGGAGATGGCCGTGCGCAAGGCCGATGGCCTGCTCAAGCCGTTTTTCTTCACCATGCTGGTGTACGTGATCGTACGCGACGTGCTCCGCGGCCAAGCCCTGTTGCCGGATATCGGCGGCGTGCTGTATGCCTCGGTGGATACCATTCCCTGGCAGGCACTGTGGTTTCTGCCGCATTTCTGGGTAGCGATCCTGTTCAGTTGGGTGATGCTGCGCCTGATCCAGCGCCTGAAGCTGTCACTGCCGGTGAGTTGCCTGCTGATGGTGGTGCAACTGTTGATCGGCATCTGGGTACTGCCGTGGTTCTGGCAAATCCCGGTGAGCGTCGGCGGGCAGACCTGGACGTTGCCCGGCCTGCCCTTCGGCCTGGAAATCACCCTGATCAGCAGCACCTACTTCATCTGCGGCTACCTGCTGCGCGACTGGCTGCGTCGACATGAGGGATCGTGGCTGGGGCTGCTGATGTCGGTGGCATTGTTCGCCGCCGTGTTCCTCTACAGCCACGCCACCATGGACTTGGCGCAGCGCCGCTACGACCACTGGCTGTGGACCAGCCTGCTCGCGGTGCTCGGCGTGTACGCGTGCTGGTCGCTGGCGCGGGTGCTGATGGTATCGACCGTCATCACACGGGCGATGACCTACATTGGCCAGAACACCTTGATCCTGCTGATCTTCCACGGCGAGATCCAGCACAAGACGGTTGACCTGCTGGAGCGCCTGGGGCTGCACGCGCTTGTGGCGGCCTGCGTGGGTTTTGGGGTGGCCGTGGTGGTGCCTTTGTTGATCGGGGAAGTGATCAAGCGGGTGGCGTTTTTGCGGTTTTTCTACTTTCCGTTTCCGGTGCGCAAGGCGCCTGTCGCAAAAACGGCGCCTTGAGGGCGCCGTTCAATCGCTACGTCAGAAGTCGTATTTGACGCTGGTCATCAGGTTACGCGGCGGCCCGTACATGCCGTGGTTGCCGGCGTAGCTCAGGTATTCACGGTCGAACAGGTTGTTGAGGTTCAGCGAGGCGCTCAGTTTGGGTGTCACGTCGTAGCGCACCAGCAGGTGAGTGATGGCGTAGCTGCCCTGGCTGAAGGTGTGCAGGTCTTCCCCGACCTTGCTCTGCCAGTTCACCCCGCCGCCCACGGTCAGTTTGTTGAACGCGCCAGGCAAACGGTAGGAGGTAAAGGTCTTCAGGCTCTGGCGCGGCAAGGTGGTGACGATGCGTTTGTCGTCGGCATCGGTGCTGACCGCATAGGCATAGCCGGCGGAGGCCTGCCAGCCGTCAGCGAGTTCGCCGTTGAGTTCCAGCTCCACGCCTTCGGTGGTGGTGCCCTGCTCGTTGCGGTAGGTGTTGCCGCCCGGGGTGTCGATCCAGATGGCCAGGTTGTCCTGCTCCAGCTTGAACAACGCCAGGCTGGTGTTCAGCTTCTCGTCGAAGAAGCTGCCTTTGAGGCCGACTTCATACCCTTTGCCCTCCATCGGCGGCAGCGCCTTGTTATTGATGTCGCGTACCCAACTGGCCTGAGGGTTGAAAATTTTGGTGTAGCTGGCATAGGCCGACCAATTGTCGGTGAGGTCATACACCACGCCAGCGTAAGGAATATAGACGCCGGTTTCCGATTCGTCGGAGCGTGTCGCCGTGCCGCCGTAAGGGCGGTCTTCGGTTTCGCGCTTCCAGTCGATCACGCGGCTGCCGAGGATCACGCTCAGGTCATCGGTGACCCGCAGCCGTGTGCTCAGGTAGGCGGCGTATTGGCTCTCATCCACCGAGGATTTGCCGGTGACATTGAACACGGGCTTGGCTGACTGGCCGTCCCAGTTGAGCAGGTTGTCGATGGCACCGGCAGGCGAGCTGGAATAGTCGTAATGCCATCCGCCGTAACTCGGCACGCTTTCCTTGTATTTTGACAAGGTGACACCCGCGATCAGCTCGTGCTCACGGTACGAGCAGGTCGAAGGGGCCGGTGGCGTAAAGGTCGAGGTTGTCCTGGCGCGGTGTACCGGAGAAACGCACCGGTAATTGGGTGGTGCCGCTGCCATCCGGGTTGAGGGACCCGTTGACGTAGTTGAAGACTTCGTCGAACTGGTTTTCGGTGCGGGTGAATTCGGCCTTGGCGCTCCAGCCGCTGTCGAACTTATGTTCGATAGACGTGAAGAAGCTGGTCTGCTCATGATCGTTGTAGGACCAGGCCGGAGCGGTGTTCAGCGAACGGTTAAGGTTAGTGCGCGAACCGTCGGTAAACCGTGTGGGCAAACCGGAACGCGCTGGCGAATCGACGTCGGTGCGCAGATAGCTGAAGCCCAAGGTCAGCAGCGTGGCTTCGCTCAGGTCGAATTCGGTGATGCCATAGAGCAGTTGGGTTTCCTGCTTGTAGCGGTCGATCCAGGCGTGTTCGGTCTTGTAGTCCGCGACCAGCCGGCCGCGCACATTGCCGGTTTCGGTCAGCGGGCCGGAGACGTCCAGGCCCGTGCCATAACGGTCCCAGGTGCCCCCTTCAGCCGTGACGCTGGCGCGAGCCTCGGCCGTCGGGCGTTTGCGGATCAGGTTGATGGTGGCCGCCGGATTGCCCATGCCGCTGATCAGGCCAGTGGCGCCGCGCACGATCTCGACACGGTCGTACATGGCCATGCTTTGGGTGTAATTGTCCATGCGCGTGGCGGTGGGCACACCATCGATTTCGAAGTTCTGGATCTGGAAGCCACGCGAAAAATAACCGTCACTCTCCGAGCCCAGGCCATCGCGCAACACAATGATGCCGGGAGTGGCATCGAGGGTGTCACTGAGGTTGGTGAGGCGCTGATCATCCAGGCGCTGGCGGGTCATTACGGTGAGCGACTGCGGGGTTTCCCGTGGCGTCAGATTCAGGCGCGTCGAGCTGCTGGACGACTGCGTGGTATAGGAACCGGTGCCTTCGGTGGTCGAGCCCGGTGCCTTGCCCGAGATCGATACGGTGCCCAGTTGCAGCGCGCCATCCGCCGGGCGTGGCTCCAGTGAATAGTGGTTTGCGCTGCCATGCACCGCTTGCAGATCGCTGGTGCTGAGCAGGATCGCCAGGCCAGTGTCCAGGTCATGCCGGCCGTGCAGGCCGGGGCTGGTCTTGCCATCCGTGAGCGCCGCCGGGTACGACAACAGGATCTGGCTGGCCTGACCGAACTGATTGAGCGCCCCGGCCAACGAGCCGGCCGCAATATCGAAATCCAGGTCCGGTGCCGCTTGAACCCAGGTCGACGCCAGCAACAATGGCGTGGCGACCGTCACGCTGGCGATGCCTTGCATGACGGCCAGGGCCAGAGAGGTTTTCAACGTTCTGCGATGTGGTGTGCGTGGCTGCATGCCCAATTCCCCAGTGAAGGTAGTGTCTGGGGATATAAGTCTCGTGAGAAACGCAAACGGACCACCCTGGCGCGAACTAAATTCAAACCCGGTTCAGGCGGGGGTTGAGGGTGACCCAGAAGCGTGTGAAATGCTGCACGTCCAGCTTCAAGGTCTGCCCCAACGCGGCAAGGATGCGGTCGGTGTCGGACAGCGGATAAGTGCCGGACACACGCAAGCCTCGCACTACCGGGTCACAGGTCAGGCGCCCGCGCCGGTAGCGGCTCAACTCGTCGAGGAAGTCCTCCAACCGCATGCCTTCGGCGACGATCATGCCCCGGCTCCAGGCCAGCTCGCCATTCCGTTGCGGACGACGGGCGAGCAAGGTGTGGGCATCAAAGCTGACCAGCTCATTCGCTTGCAGCACCAGGCTGCGTGACGGGATCTGCACCGACAGTGCGCCCTGGTCGGCCCCCAACTGGGTAAAGCCATCACGCTGGCGCACGCTGAAGCGACCGCTGACGGCACGGGTCAGGCCCTCGGCGGTCTGCACCCACAGCGGACGGGCGTCGGTGAGGTTGGGGTCCACCAGGATTTCACCGCGCAGCACCTGGATTTTCCGTGCGTGCGCGGTGTATTTCACATCGATGGCGGTGTCGGTGTTGAGCTGCACCTGGGTGTTATCCGCCAGGCCGATGCGCCACTGCTCGCCGACGGTGGTGCTGTAGTCGCTGGTCCAGTGCTGCACCAACGCCGTGTCCTTGACGCTCCAAGCAGTAGTGCCCGCCGCCAGCAGCACGGCAAGGTGCTTGATCACTCGACGACGGGACATTGCCGGCAGCAACGTTGCGCGAGCCAAGGCCTGATGAGCCGGCGCGCGCACGTCTTGCATGCGTTGGAGAAACCGTTGGGAATGCTGCCAGGCCAGTTCATGGGCCGGGTCCTGCTCGCGCCAGCGCTGCCAATCGGCGCGGGTCTGTTCAGTGACGTCCGGCGCCTGTAATTCCAGTTGCCAGTGCATCGCCTGTTCGGCGGCTTCGAGGGATAACGGCGATGGATTCATCAACGTTGGCTGTCCAGCAGGATGCACTGCGCACCCGCCTTGACGATGTAGCGCTTGACCGTGGTAACGCTGGCGCCGAGGCGCTCGGCAATCTCGCCGTGACTGAGACCATCAAGCTGCGACCACAGGAATGCCTGGCGCACCGGCAAGGCCAGGCGGCTGAGCACTTCATCGAGGGCCATCAGGGTTTCCAGCAGAATCCACTGGGTTTCGGCGCTGGGCACAGACTCTTCCGGCAACAAGGCCAGGGCTTGCAGATAGGCTTTTTCCAGCTTTTGCCGACGGAAATGATTGGACAGCACACTCTGCGCCACCTTCGCCAGGAAACTGCGCGGCGCCAGAATTTCAACCGGCTGGTTTTTTGCCAGCAGCCGCAGAAAGGTGTCCTGAGCCAGATCGGCGGCACTCTGCGGGCAGTTCAAGCGACGCCACAGCCATTGCTGCAACCAGCGATGTTGTTGGCGGTACAGGGTGGCCAGATCAGTGGGGCTTACCGCAGGAGTCGAAGACATGGAAGGCGCGCGCGAAGAATGAGGCGTAAATGATAACGGTTATCATATTCTTCGTTGCGTCGATGCTGCAAGTTTCTGCTGCAGGAGCCGGCTGGCCGGCTCCTGGCGGGGGTCAATCGTCCAGTGGTTGCGGGGCTGCGTGCTTGGCGGGTTTGCCGGCCTTGGCACCGGGTTTCGCCGCCGGAGCAGCGGCTGCCGGTTCAGGCTCGGCGGGAGCGGCGGTTTCTTTCTCGGCCATCGGCATCTGGTCGATGGCGCTGAAGAACTCTTTCAGGTCGAGGGTATCCGGTGGCACGGTTTTCTCGACTTTCTTCTCGCCGTCCTTGCCCACCAGGATCACTTTGGTGCCACTGCCGGCACCCAGTTTGAGGGCACGGATCAGTGCATTCGTTTCCGGAGGCGTGAGCTTTTTATTGTCCTTGGGGTCCTTGGCGAACTTCTCGCCTTCGGCGCCGATACTGCCGAACTTCACGGTGTAGAACACCATGTTACGTTCTTCAAAGGACTGCTTGGTTGCAGGCTCGTCCAACTGTTTCTTGAGGGTCGCCAAGGTGTTGTTGCCGGAATCAAGCTCCACCACCACCAGCGGCCGGGCCTTGCCCAAGTCTTGCTTGAGCGGGTTGATATCATCAGCAGCCAACAGCGGCCCCGTAAAAGCCATCAAGGTAGCCAGGGTCAGCGACCGGATGAGCATGCGCACCTCCTTTGTATTCCATGCAGGGTTCTTGAGTTTCATGTCTGCGACAGTCAAATTCAAGGATGATTCCTACACCACTTTAAGAAAGCGTAGGACAGGACGCCCGCTACGCAAGGGTTTGGTAGGCACAAGTGTCATTGTTTCCACTGATTTCGGAAACATCATGAGACCTTCCACTCGGGCCAATGCCGTGCAAATACGGGGGCGACGATGGGGTCGGCATCCACCTGCGCCAGGCTCTGGGCAAAGCCCGGCGCCAGGCCGTTCAATGCCTCTCGCGCTTCATCCCAGCGCGACACCGCCGCCGCCATAAGGCCCAACGCATTCGGCACGCCGTTGGGCGCAAACAGTTGCTCGTCGAACTGATCGGCGAACACCACCCAGGCCTGATGCAGGTAGCGCCGGGTGCCCGTCACCAATTGCGCCTGCACGGTTTCGTTGACGTTGCCGAGCCAGCGTTGCGGGTAGTCGATGATGCCGATGGCCGAGTAACAATTGGCCGCGATGTACACCAGCCCGCGGATGATCTGCGCGCGATTGCCGGCCAGCAAGTCCGAAGCGGGATATTCCAGGCCGAGGTGGATCAGGATCGCGGCACTTTCCGTCAGCACCTGGCCATCGGCGGTGACCAGGGTGGGCACCTGTTTGAGCGGGTTGATCCGGGCCAACTCATCACTGCCCTCACCCTCCGCCCAGGAGGCCGCGTCCACCCGTCGCCACGGCACTGCACAGCGTTGCAGGGCGATTTCGATCATGCAGGAGCCGGATTCGTCGATGCCATACAGCGTGTACATGGGCTTTTCCTCCTAGCGTTGCAGTTTGGCCTGCAAGTTCGCCTTCACCTGTGGCCATTCCGAATCGATGATGCTGAAGCGCACCGAGTTGCGCTTGCGTCCGTCGGGCATGATGCGTTCGTGACGTACGATACCTTCCTGCACGGCGCCGAGGCGCAGGATCGCGGCGCGGGACTTTTCGTTGAGTTCATCGGTGGTGAATTGCACGCGCACGCAGTCGAGCACTTCGAACGCGTAGGTCAGCAACAGCAGCTTGGCTTCGGTGTTGATCGCGCTTTTCTGCGTGGACAGCGCCAGCCAGGTATGGCCGATTTCCAACTTGCGATTGACCCGGTCGACCTTCCAGAACCGCGTACTGCCGACCACTTGGCCGTCTTCACGACGCACCAGGGTGAACGGGATCACGCTACCGGCGTCACGCCCTGCCAGGGCGGTGTCGATGTACTGATCAACCGTGTCCGGGCCCGGTACGTTGGTGACCTTCAGGTTCCACAATTCGCCATCGGCGGCGGCGTCGAGCAAGGCGGCCTTGTGTTCCCTTTGCAGGGGCAGGAGTTCGACCGTGGTGCCGGTCAGTGTGATCAGGGTCATGGTGGCAGCGCCGTCTGGGTGGTCATCAGAGACAGAGAGTGCAGGCTGCCGCCCTGACGAATCAAGCGTTTTAAAACAGGCCCATCTGACCGCCCACCAGGGTGCTGAAATCGTCATTCACGAACGGCAGGATCGCATCCGCCACCGGCTGTAATTGCCGGGTGACGTAGTGGTCGTAATCGATGGGCGCTTGCCGCACTTCCAGCGGTTCCGGGCCGTTGACGCTGATCACGTAGCTGATCCAGCCACCGCGCTGGTACTGGCGCGGGCGGTTCAGGCGGTCGTTGTACTCATCGGCCAGACGCGCGGCGCGCACATGGGGTGGCACGTTGCGCTCGTAGTCGTCCAGCCGGCGGCGCAGGCGCTTGCGGTAGATCAGCAATTCATCGAATTCGCCACTGAGGGTACGGCGTACGTAGTCGCGGATGTAGTCCTGGTGGGGCTGGCGATGGAAGATGCGCTGGTAGAGTTCCTGTTGGAATCGACGGGCCAGGGGCGACCAGTCGCTGCGCACGGTTTCCAGGCCTTTGTAGACCATGTCTTCGCTGCCATCGCTGCGCACCACCAGACCGGCATAGCGTTTCTTGCTGCCCTCCTCCGCGCCACGGATGGTCGGCATGAGGAACCGCGTGAAGTGGGTTTCGTACTGCAACTCCAGGGCGCTTTGCAGGCCGAACGCGGTGAGCAGGTGCTCGCGCCACCAATCGTTGACGTGCTGCACCAAGGCCCTGCCGATACGGCTGGCGTCCTCCTGGGAATGCGCGCTGCCGAGCCACACGAAGGTGGAGTCGGTGTCGCCGTAGATCACCTCATAACCTTGGGCTTCGACCAGTTCGCGGGTCTGGCGCATGATCTGGTGGCCACGCATCGTGATCGACGAGGCCAAGCGTGTATCGAAGAAGCGGCAGCCGCTGGAGCCGAGTACGCCGTAGAAGGCGTTCATGATGATTTTCAGGGCCTGGGACAGCGGCGCGTTGTGTTCGCGCTTGGCCTCCTCGCGGCCTTCGGAAACCCGCTCGACAATGGACGGCAGACAATGCCGGGTGCGGGAAAACCGTGCGCCGCGAAAGCCTTCTACCGAGTCACTGTCGTCGGGGTACTTGAGGCCTTCGATGAGACCCACCGGGTCGATCAGGAAACTGCGGATGATCGACGGGTAGAGGCTTTTGTAGTCGAGCACCAACACCGATTCGTAAAGCCCAGGGCGTGAGTCCATGACAAATCCGCCGGGGCTGGCCTGGGGCGGTTTGTCGCCCAGGTTCGGCGCGACGAAGCCCTGGCGATGCATCAACGGCATGTACAAATGGGTGAACGCGGCGACGGAGCCGCCGTTGCGGTCGGCCGGCAAGCCGGTGACACTGGCGCGCTCCAGCAGGAACTTGAGCAGTTCGGTCTTCTCGAAAATCCGCGTGACCAGCTCGCAGTCCTTGAGGTTGTAGCGCGCCAGGGCGGGCTTGTCCTCGGCGAACATGCGGTTGATCTCGTCCATGCGCTGGTACGGCGTGGAAATGTCCTTGCCTTCGCCCAGCAGGGTTTGCGCGACGTTCTCCAGGCTGAAGGATTCGAAGCTCCAGGTGGCCGAACGCAGGGCTTCGATGCCATCAATGATCAAGCGCCCCGCTGCGGCGGCAAAGTAATGATTGCGGCTGCCGTGTTCGCGCCAGGCCATCGGTTCTTCGCCCCGGCCGAGCATGAGCGGCACATTGAGGCGCTGGGCATGTTCGTGCAGCACGCGCAGGTCGAACTGCACCACGTTCCAGCCGATGATCGCATCGGGGTCGTGCAGCGCCAGCCACTGGTTGAGGCGTTCGAGCAGTTGGGCACGGGTGTCGCAATAGTCGAGCTTGAAGTCCACGGCGTCGGTTTTGTTCGGCGGGCCAAGCATGTACACCTGGCGCTCGCTGCAGCCTTCGAGGGCGATGGAATAGAGATCGCCCTGGGCGGTGGTCTCGATGTCGAGGGACACCAGCTTCAGCGGCGGACGGTAGTCGGGCGCGGGTTTCATCTGTGCGTCGCACAGTACGCCGCTGGCGTCGGGTGTGCCGCCGAACCACACCGGGGCAGTGATAAAACGCTCCATCATGTAGCGCTCGGGCGGGCGCACGTCGCCTTCGTAGACGTCGACGCCCGCCGCGCGCAGGCGTTTTTCCACGTCCATCGCCTGGCGGTGCTGGCGGGTGTACAGGCCGAGGACGGGCCGGTGATGGAAATCGCACAGCTGCAAGGAGCGCAGCTCGATATCGCGCTCGCCCTTGAGCAGCCAATCCAGCGGCTTGCGATGGGCCTCAGGGATGAACATCACCGAGGTCTGCACGGGTAGGCGGACAAACCTCGGGCCCTGGTCGGTGGCCAGCCAGAAGCTGACCTCCGTGCCCGCCGGGGTATCGCGCCAATGCCGGGTCAGGACAAAACCCTGCTGTAAATCCACCGTACCGCACCTCAGGAATCGCTTTCAGGGCGTGATTCTACTCGGCATCCACGCGCGCAGACCGTGTCAGTAAAAATTTGTTGCGTGACGTTAATAATAATTACTATCATTCGCGCCGGAGTCGTATCCGCGCAGTGAGGACGCGCAACGCCGTTGCCCTTTTCCTCACACATGACGGTTAGCCGTCAGGATCGCCCATGCCCGCCCCATTCGCCGTGCCGTTGCGCCCAACCCTGCTCGCCCTGTGCTGCTCCCTGAGCCTCAGCGCTCACGCTGCAACCCCAGCCACCCCGCAGGATGCGAACACCGGCCAGGAAGGCAACACGCTGGAGCTGGGCGCCACCAACATCAATGCCGACGCCCCCGCGCCAAGCGCCCTGCCCCCGGTGTACGCCGGCGGCCAAGTGGCACGCGGCGGCCAATTGGGTGTGCTGGGCAACCAGGACATCATGGACGTGCCGTTCAGCATGGCCTCCTACACCGAGAAACTGATTCGCGACCAGCAGGCCGAAACCGTCGGCGATGTGCTGCTCAATGATTCGTCCGTGCGCCAGGCGTCGGGGTTTGCCAACCAGGCGCAGACCTTCATGATCCGAGGCCTGCCACTGAATGGCGACGACATTTCCTTCAACGGCTTGTACGGCATCCTGCCGCGCCAGATCATCTCCACCGACGCCCTGGAGCGCGTGGAAGTGTTCAAGGGCCCCAATGCCTTCATCAACGGCGTGACGCCCGGCGGCTCGGGGATCGGCGGTGGTGTGAACCTGCAACCCAAGCGCGCCGATGACGTGCCGCTGCGTCGGTTCAGCACCGATATCAGCAGTGATGGCCGGGTGGGCGAACACTTGGATATTGGCGAGCGCTTCGGTGAAGACAACCGTTTTGGCGCACGGGTGAACCTGTCCCAGCGCGAAGGCGATACCGGTATCGATGATGAAAGCCAGCGCTCGAAGCTGTTTGCCGTCGGCCTGGACTACCGTGGCGATGCGTTGCGCTTGTCGAGTGACTTTGTGTACCAGAAGCAGCGTATCAACGGCGGGCGCAACTCGGTCTTCCTCGGCACCGCCACCCATGTCCCGAATGCACCGCCTACCGACACCAACTACGCGCCGAGCTGGAGCAGCACCAACCTTGAAGACACCCTGGGGATGCTGCGTGCCGAGTATGACTTGAACGATAACTGGACGGCCTATGCGGCAGCAGGCGCCAAGCACACCCGCGAAATGGGGCGCTACTCGTCGGTGACCCTGACCGATAACCTGGGCAATGCCACCGCCAGCGGTTCGACCATCGCCCATGAAGAAGACAACAGCAGCGTCATGGGTGGCCTGAACGGCAAGTTCCAGACCGGCCCTGTGAGCCATCGACTCAACTTCGGCTTGGCCGGCATCTGGACCCAGGCGCGCAACGCTTATGTGTTCGCCAGCCCACGCACCCTCACCAATATCTACAACCCTGTGACCGGTGCGCCACCGGCCCTGAACAATCCACGCAATACACCGGGCACCGACTTCAGCGACCCGACCATCACCGCCAAGACCTTTGTGCGCAGTACGGCGGTGTCCGACACGCTGGGGTTCTTCGATGACCGCCTGTTGGTGACGGTCGGTGCACGCCGCCAGCAGATTGTCGTGCAGGGTTACAACTACATGAGCGGCACGCGCACGGCCAACTACGACGAGTCGATCACCACGCCGGTCTATGGCCTGGTCTTCAAGCCGTGGGAGCATGTGTCCTTCTATGCCAACCGCATCGAAGGTTTGGCCCAGGGCCCGACCTCCCCCGTCAACTCGGGCAACCGGACCATCATCGGCGGTGGCGAGGTGTTTGCGCCAGCGCGCTCCAAGCAGATTGAGGCCGGCGTGAAAGTTGATATGGGCACCTATGGGGCAACGCTGGGTGTTTACCGTATCGAACAACCTGGGGCCGGTTACGTTCAGGTCATCGATGCAACGACAGCGCGCTACGTTCGCGAAGGCCTGCAGATCAACAAAGGCGTTGAGTTGAACGTCTTCGGCGAACCGGTCAGCGGCCTGCGCCTGCTGGGCGGTGTGACGGTGATGAAGACCGAACTCAAGGACACGCAAAACGGCGCCAACGACGGTAATCGTGCCATCGGCGTGCCTTCGTTCCAGCTCAATGCTGGCGTGGATTGGGATGTGCCTGGCCTGCAAGGCGTGACCCTCAACTACGCATGCTACGCACCGGCGGGCAGTACGCCGACGCAGCGAACAACCTGAGCCTGCCCGCATGGAACCGCTTCGATATCGGCGCGCGCTACAACTTCAAGGTGGCCCAGCGTGATGTCACCCTCGGCGCCACCGTGGAGAACGTTGCCAACGAGAAGTACTGGGAATCGGCCCAGGGCGGTTTCCTGAGCCAAGGCGATCCGCGCGTCGCCAAGCTGTCGGCCAGCGTGGACTTCTAACAGAACGGCAACAACGTGAGCCGGCAGATTTGCGCATCGCCGGCTCACCACTAGACTCAGGGCTTCTCTCACATGGAAGTCCTGACAATGAAGTTATCTCGCTCCCTTCGCCAGGCAATCGCCTTGGCCACTCTACTGTCCGCCGGCCACTTGGTGGCCCATGCCGCCGATATCCCGCTGTCCAAATCCCTTGAAGCCGATGAAGTCACCACCAAGGTGCTGGCGGTAGATGCCGCCAAGCATCAAGTCGTGCTTGCGGGTGCCGAGGGCCGTGAGGTGCATGTGCAACTCACCGATGCCGCCAAGGACCTGGGCAACCTCAAGGTCGGCGACCAGGTCAAGGTGTTGACCACCCACTCGGTCGCCGTAGTGCTGGACACCGACGTGGACAAGAGCGCTCCGGACGCCAGCGAAAAAGCCGGCGTGATCCGCGCCACCGCCGACAACCCCAACCCAGGTGGCGCGGCCTTCCGCCAGGTGCAGGTGCAGCTGAAGATCACTCATATCGACCTGAAGAAAAACCAGGTCACCCTGGAGAATCCAGCCGGTGCGACGAAGGTGTTGAACGTTGAGAAACCGGAAATCCGCGCCGGCCTCAAAGACCTCAAGGTCGGGCAGAGTGTGGTGGTGACTTACACCGACACCCTGGAGATCACCACCGCTCACGAAAGCTGAGACCGGTGAAAGGCGGGCATCACTGATGATGCCCGCTACCTTCAAGCCTGGCGGGCCTGGCTCAGGTAGTTTTCGATGTTGCCCATCTGTTCGTCCCAACCACGGGAATTCATTTTGAAGGCCTTCTGCCGTCGTGCCTCAGGCACGGCATCGAACCCGGATTCGACCACCCGCAGCAGTATGCCCGGCGCCCGATCCTCAATGGTGAATTCCACCAAGGTTGGGGTTTCCTGGTCGTAGTCGACACCCTCCTCTACCGCGAAGGGATGCCACCAGAAAGAAAACAGTGTTTGCGGCAGGATGCGTTCGATCCTGGCCTTCCAGATCACATGTTCGTAGCCCGGATAAGTGATCGGCGCCTCGATACTTTGCCCGGCAACGAAGGTTTTACCCTTGAGTGCGATACCGAACCAACGGCCGAATTGCTCGGCATCGGTGAGGGCTTCCCAGACTTGTTTACGTGAAGCGTTGAGCAGGACTTTTCGTTCGATTCGATCCAATACGTGCATAAGTCACCTCCTCCATTGACAGTAGGCGACATCGAACAATGCGCAACCTTTCAGCCGCGCATTGGTGTTGCGACTTACTTCAGAACGTCCACTTGGCATTGACCATCGCGTTACGCGGCTCGCCGTAGGAGCCCGAGTTGAACGTGCCCATGCCGTCGTAATACTTCTTGTCGAATAGATTGTTGACGTTCAGCCCCACCGACAAATGCTCGTCCACTTGGTAGTTGGCCAACAGGCCCACCACAGCGAAGGGGTCTTGGACCGCCTTGTAGTACGGCCCGGTGTAGTTGATCTGGGTGGTGGCGTACATCTCGCTTTGCCAGGTGACATTGCCGCCCACGGTCAAGCGGCTCAGGGCACCCGGCAGGCGGTAAGTGGTGCCCAGCTTGAACAGGTTGAGCGGCTGGTTGACCTGCACGCGCTCGCCGTCCTTAGAGTGCGATTCACGGTAGGTGTAGCCGCCGAATACGTTCCAACCGGCGGCCACTTCACCGGAAATCTCGGTTTCGACACCGCGCGTGGTGGTGCCGGCGATGGCCTTGTACACCGTCTTGCCGGTGGCATCGTTACCCGAGTCGGCAGCGGTGTTCTTTTGCTCGATGTCGAACAGGGCGATGCTCGCGTTCAACGCACCGTCGAAGAATTCACCCTTGAGTCCGATCTCGTAGTTGTCGCCTTCCAACGGCGCCAGCAAGCCGCCGCTGGCGGTTTTGTAGAACGTCTGCGGCAGGAAGATGCTGGTGTAGCTGGCGTAGACCGAGTAGGTGTCGTTCAGGTCGTAGATGATGCCCGCGTAGGGCGTCACAACGCCGGTCTTCTTGGTCTTGTCGGTCTTTTGCGAGTAAGGGCATATTCCGTCACCTCATCGAGCTGCTTCCACCAACTGACGCGGGTGCCGAGAATGAGGGTCAGCGGGTCCATCGGTTTCAAACGCAGCGCGCCATACACACCGGTCTGTTGCAGCGTGGTAACGGCCCCCCCGGCTTCGTTGTAGGAACGGCGCCCATACTGCCTGCCGTCCCAAGTGAAGATGTTGTCCACATCACCATAGTCATTGTCCTGGCCGGCCAGGGTACTGCTGTAGTTGGGGAAATTCAGGTGAGTGTGCGAAGTGCTCGCGCCCACTACCAATTCATGCTCACGCCCTCCCAGCTGGAACGGACCGTTGGCGTACACATCGAGCGTGTCCTGGGCCTGGTAGCTGTCGAGGCGGTAGATGAACGCCTTGGCGCCCTGGCCTGTGATCGGGTCCGGGTAGCTGCCACTGGCGGAAGCGCCCTGCCCTTTGCGATAGGAATACTGATGGCTGTAGGCAGTCTTCAAGCTCCAGTCGTTGTCCAGTTTGTGGTCCAGCATCGTGGTGAAGGTGTAGCTGGTGTTGTCCATGTAGCTGGAGCGCGTCGCCGGGTTGAAGGAGCGCGAGAAATCGGTCTGGCGGCCATTGTTGTAGAACAACGGAATATGACCATAGCTGGTGCCATTGGCATCGTTGTTCTGGTAATCCAGGCTGGTGCGCAGGGTAGTGGAGTCATTCAGGTCGATATCCAGCGCGCCATACATCACACGCTTCTCTTGCTTGTACCAGTCCACGAAGGACTTCTGTTTCTGGTACGCCGCGACAAAACGCCCACGCACATTGCCGGTCTCGGTCAACGGGCCGGACACGTCGACTTCAGAGCGATAGCGGTCCCAGGCGCCTGCTTCTCCCGCGATGTGCGCCTGGAAGTCTTTGGTCGGGCGCTTGCGCACCAGGTTGATGGTGGCCGACGGCGTGCCTGCACCACTCATCAAGCCGGTGGCACCGCGCACGACCTCGACGCGGTCGTAGATGACCATGTCGGAAAGCGGGCCGATGAATTGCTGGGATTCGTTGGCGATCTGGGACGGAATCCCGTCGTACTGGAAGTTCTGGATCTCGAAGCCGCGGGAATAAAAGGAGTAGCGCTCGCTGTCTCGATGGTTGCTGCTGACGCCGGGTGTGAAGCTCAGCACTTCGCTGAGGGTCGACAGGTGTTGATCGTCCATCAGTTGGCGAGTGACCACACTGACCGACTGCGGGGTTTCACGCAGGGACAGCGGCAGTTTCGTCGCCGTGCTGGCCGCACCCGTGGTGTAGGAACCGCTGTTTTCGGTAGTCAGCCCCAGCCCTTCAGCGTTGATGCTGGTGGCGCCAAGGCTCAGGGTGCCCGTGCTGGCTTGGGGCGCCAGGCCGTAACTGCCGTCGTTATTGACGGACAGCGCCAGGTTGCTGCCCGCCAACAGTCGGGCAAAGCCTTGTTCGATGCTGTAAGTACCTTGCAGACCGGCACTTTGCTTGCCGGCGGTCAGGCCCGAATCGAAGGACAACACCACGCCGGCATCACTGGCAAATCGGCTCAATACCGAGCCCAGCGGGCCTGGGGCAATGGCGAAAGCCTGCTGCTGGCTGGCAGCCATTGCGCTGGAACCTGTCGCAAACAGTGGGGCCAGCAGCCCGACTTGCACCATCAACGACACGCCAAACAGCGCGACCTGCAAAGGCTTTTTGCGAAATGACCGAAGCGGCTGAGTGGCGACTGAGGTTTGCCCTGCGCGCATGTTGACTCCTGAAGGTGCGAACGAATGAAGGGGGTTTGCAGGAGGAGTCGAACGAGATGCGGCCAATCGACAACAGTTGTTGATAATTATTTTCAGCCGCGTGGGACGACGGTCGTCCAATAACGGGTGCGTGCACTGAGACGCACCGGCAGCGCGTGGGTCAGGGCGTTGAGGGCAAGGTCGATATCGTCCAGGGAATAAGCCCCCGAGACTGTCAGATGGCCGACTTCAGACGCGCATCCCAGGTAACCCGACCGGTAGCGCGACAATTCGGCCAGCAGGCGATCCAGGCGCCAGTTGTCGACGATCAGCCGACCCTGCGCCCATTCGCCTTCGCCAGGTTCGTTGGCCCGAAGGGAGAGCATGCGTCGGGTATCGAACGTGACAGTCTGGCCGGCGGTGATCACGGTTTGCGCAGGTTCGATGCCCTGACGCACCGCCACCGCGTGTTGCAATACGCTCATGCCGGTGAAGTCATCGAACTGGCGAACGGTAAACCGCGTGCCCAACGCGCGCATTTCACCTTGGGCACTGCGTACCCGCAAAGGGCGTGGGTCGGGGGCCGTTTCCACTAGGATTTCGCCGGCACGCAGAATCAGCAAGCGTTGCTCGGCGGTGTAGTGGATGTCCACGGCGCTGGCGGTGTTGAGGGACAGCCGTGTGCCATCGTCCAGGCGCAGGCTGTGGCGCTCGCCAGTGGTGGTGCGTTGATCGGCCATCCACAGCGGCGCTTGTCGATAGCCCGACCAACCGATGGCGCTCATGCCGGCACCGATCACCACACTCTTGAGCAGTGCGCGGCGGCCAAATCGCCGGGATTGGTCGGCAGCGACGTCCAGTACATTGACGGCCACCGTGCCGGGCAGACTCTGGAGCTGGCTTTGCAGGAGTTCCACGCGCTGCCACGCCCATTGGTTCAGCGGGTTTTCATCTCGCCAGGCGAGCCAAGCCGCGTGCAACTCAGGGTCGCCCGGCTCGGCTGCCAGGCGTGCGACCCAGTGGGCCGCCCCGCTGAGGGCTTGGCGCTGCGCGTCACGGGTCACCGTCAATGCTCCAGGGCGAAGATCAGGCAATGCTCGGTGGCTTTGGCGATGTATTTGGTCACCGAACTTACCGAGACCTGTAGCTGTTCGGCAATGTCCTTGTAAGGCATGCCCTGCAACTGCGAAAGCAGGAAGGCACGTTTGGCCTTACGCCCCAAGCCATTGAGCATGGCATCCAGACGCTGCAGGGTTTCGATGACCAACAGCCGCTCCTCCGGCGAGATGGGCATAGCCTGCGGCTGCTCGGCCATGGCTTGGAGATAAGCCTGCTCCAGGGCTTTGCGGCGAAAGCTGTCGATCATGACGCGCTTGGCAATTGTCACCAGGAAATGCCGTGGTTCCTTCAACTCAGCGGCCACCGGCTGCGTGCGTTCGGCCAGCAATAAACGAATGAAGGTGTCTTGAGCCAGGTCAGCCGCCTGATGGGAGCAACCCAGGCGCGAACGCAGCCAGCTGACCAACCAGCGGTGGTGGTCACCGTAGAGTTGGCCAATGGGTTCGTGGGAAGAATGAGGCCCAGCAGACAAAGGCATAATGATATTGCGCACGAATGAGAACGCTTCGCAATTTAGAGCAATGTAGGAATAAGGGCAATGGCTTGTATGACTGTGATGCGCAGCGTGTCGGCGAAAGGTAAATTATCCCCCTCCCCCTGAGGTGATCACGATGACTCAACAGCTCCATGGAAGTTGCTTCTGCAAGGCCGTGCACTATCAACTCGACAGCCTGGATATGCCCATCAGCCACTGCCATTGCGACAGCTGCCGCAAGGTGCACGCGGCGGCATTTGTGGCAACAGCCGGCGTGATGCGTGAGCACTTTCGCTGGACACAGGGCCAGGAGTGGCTGGCGTCCTTCGAATCGTCGCCGGGTAAACTCCGGCATTTCTGCTCGCGCTGCGGCTCACACCTGATGGCAGAGCGTGGGCATCAGCCCCACGTCATTGTACGGGTGGCGACGCTGGACGATGATCCGGGCGTCAGGCCCACCGCGCACATCTGGACGGCCCATGATGTGCCTTGGCTGGCCTACGAAGGCGTAGACCAGTGGGATGAGTGGAAAGCCTGAATCACACCTTGGGGTCGCCGGGCGCTTTGGCTGGCGTCGCATATTGCGGTTTCAGGTGGCCTTCCTGGTCGAGCAGCCAGGCGTCCATGATCTGGCGCACCACCGGACCCGCCACGCGACCGCCGGCCTCGCCGTTTTCGATCATCACCGAAATCACGATCTTCGGGTGTTCCGCTGGCGCGAAGCCGACGAACAGGGCGTTGTCGCGATGGCGCTCGAGGTCTTCTCACGGTTGTAACGCTCGCCCTGTTTGATCGCCACCACTTGCGCCGTACCACTCTTGCCGGCAATGCGATATTGCGCGCCTTGTGCGGCAGCACGGGCAATGCCGCGTGGGTCGTGCATCACCAGTTGCATGCCATGATTGACCTGTTCCCAATCACGTGGATCCTTGAGGACCACGTTGGGCATCGGGTTTTCATCCACCGGCGGCACGCCGTTGATGGTCTTGGCCAGGTGCGGTCGGTTCCACACGCCTTTGTTGGCAATCAGTGCGGTGGCCTGGGCCAGTTGCAGTGGCGTGACCTGCATGTAGCCCTGGCCAATGCCGAGGATCACGGTTTCGCCCGGGAACCAGGGTTGCGGCGCGTTGCGCGCTTCCAGGCCTGGGAAGGCATCAGGCCAGCGGACTCTTCGAACATGTCCAATGAGACCTTCTGGCCCAGGCCGAACTCAGCCAGATAGTCATGCAGGCGATCGATGCCCAGCTTGTGGGCGAGGTCGTAAAAATAGGTGTCGTTGGAGCGCATGATGGCTGCGTCCATATCTACCCAGCCGTCACCGCTGTGGTTCCAGTTGCGGTATTTATGGTCAAAGTCCGGCAATTGGTAGTAGCCAGGGTCGAACACGCGGGTTTGTGCAGTGACAACGCCACTGTCCAAGCCGGCGATGGCGACTTCCGGTTTGATCGTCGAGCCTGGCGCGTAGAGACCCCGTAGCACGCGGTTGAACAGCGGCCGGTCGATAGAATCGTGCAGTGCAGCGTATTCCTTGAAGCTGATACCGGTGACAAACAAGTTCGGATCGAAACTGGGCTTGCTGACCATGGCGAGAACTTCGCCGGTTTGCGGGTCCAGTGCAACCACCGAGCCACGGCGATCACCCAAGGCTTCTTCCGCCGCTTCCTGGAGGTGCACGTCAAGGCTCAGCACGATGTTTTTGCCGGGAATCGGGTCGGTGTGCTTGAGTACGCGCAGTACGCGGCCCTGCGCATTGGTCTCGACTTCTTCATAGCCGACGTGGCCATGCAGCTCAGATTCGTAAAAGCGCTCGATACCGGTCTTGCCGATGGACTGCGTACCGCGATACTCCACGGAGTCGAGGGCTTTGGATTCCTTCTCGTTGATCCGACCTACGTAACCGATGGAGTGCGCAAAGTGAGCGCCCAACGGGTAATGGCGGACGAACTGCGGTTCTACGTCTACGCCAGGGAGGCGGAACTCGTTCACGGCCAGTAGCGCGATCTGCTCTTCGGTCAGTTCGTAAAACAAGGTCACAGGGACGAAGGGATGGCGTGCCTGCTTCAGCGCTTTGTCGAAGACCGCGCGGTCTTTACCGGCAGGTGCAGCAGGCTGACGATAGCGTCCAGCTCGCCCTTGAGGTCGGTGGTGCGTTCGCGGGTGATGGTCAGGTTGTAGCTGGGGCGGTTGTCGGCCAGTACCACGCCGTTACGGTCGTAGATCAACCCACGCGTCGGGGTAATCGGCAGTACATGGACACGGTTGTTTTCGGAAATCGTGGAGTGGTAGTCAAACTGTACAACCTGCAGGAAGTACATGCGCCCTACCAGCGCGCAGGTGATGCCAATCACCAACAGTGCACAGGCGAGCAGGCGCTTGTTGACCAGGCGGTTCTCTTTTTCGTGATCTTTGATCGGTATCGGTTCAGGCATTTCTACAGCATCTCGTTGAAGAAGGTCGACGCCGCGTCCTGCGGATAAAAGATCAATCCCTGTGAAAATGTGCTGCACCATACCAAAAATGCGGAAACACTTTGCATCGAATTCCCGAACGGCATGCTAATGAGCCCTTTTTGAGAGGAATTGCGCTGAGGACGTTTGGTGTTATGAGGTTGATGTGTGGTGACTGGATTTTCGACCGCCCAAAACAAAACCCCATCTGCTTTCGCAAATGGGGTTTCGAATTTAATCTTGACGATGACCTACTCACATGGGGAAACCCCATACTACCATCGGCGATGCATCGTTTCACTGCTGAGTTCGGGATGGGATCAGGTGGTTCCAATGCTCTATGGTCGTCAAGAAATTCGGGTACTGAGTCGTGGCAGGTGCCTCGCTTCAGCAAATTGGGTATGTGATAGCTTTCGGTGTTTTGTGAGCATCGAACTTTCGGTTCTATCGTCTTCACACACCGCAATCTGATGCTCTTTCGAGTAGTCAAATTGCTTGGGTGTTATATGGTCAAGCCTCACGGGCAATTAGTATTGGTTAGCTCAACGCCTCACAGCGCTTACACACCCAACCTATCAACGTCGTAGTCTTCGACGGCCCTTTCAGGGAACTCAAGGTTCCAGTGAGATCTCATCTCGATCAGCCCGCCTCCAGCATCAACCGCGCCACTTCGGCGACCCGGCGGATATTCTCGTCACGGTCGCTGTCGGTAAAACCCAGGTCTCGGCACAGCCCGCCACGCACCGAGTCGCCGTCGATAATGGCGGTGATCCGCCCTTGTTCCTGCAGCGCACTATCCAACGCATCCGCAATGGTCGACTTGCCGGACGCGGAGAGGCCGGTCATCCAGATGACCACGGGGTTATGTTTCATGCCAGAGCGGTGACTGAACGCAAACGCGTGCAGGTTCCGGTGCGGCGTGTCTGGAAAATAACTCATGACTGTTCACCCTCCTTGACCGAAACAGGCTGTTTGCCCAACAGGAACACCATCACGCATTGCACGAACAACAACAGCGCCACCACCCAGTAGACGGTCGAGAACGACCCGGTCAGGTCCTTGGAAAATCCGCCCAGGAAATTGCCGCACACGCCGCCCAAGCCGATCAACACGTTGGCAATGCCAAAGGCCTGGGTCAGCCGACTGACCGGGACGATTTGCCCGATGTAACTGGGCACCAGCCCGAAGATGGGATAAAACGCCAACGCAAACAGAAACGCCGCCAGGTAGAACAAGGGCAGGCTGTTGAAACTGAATACCAGGGTGGCAGCCAACCCCGCACTCAGGAAGCACATCGCCAGCGACGCGCGCACGCCGACCTTGTCGGCAATCCAGCCCACCAGGAAGCCCGACGCCATGCCCACCGCGCCGATGGTGGTCCAGATAAACCCGGCGTCCTGTACCGACACACCCAACTCATCACGCAGGAACGGCGCCAGGTACGTCTGGAACGGCAGCAACGCCATGCCATTGAGGAAGGCGATGGCCCAGGTCAAGTACAACGAGCGGCTGAGCCAGGGCTGGTGGCTGTCAAACGCGGTGGCGCGCTCCCCGGAAAACCCGGTGTTCTGGCTCGCAGCGAAGTTACGCAACAGAAACCAGGCCACCACGCACAGGGCCACCGAGATCAGCCCGGCAGTGAGCCAGATCGAGCGCCAGCCACCATTCAATGTCAGGAACGACACCAGCAAACCGTTGATGAATACGCCGTAGCTGGTGCCACTGGAAATCAGCCCCATGACCCGCGAGCGATTACCGGGGCTGAAGCCCTTGGTGACGATCTCTGCCAACGGGATGTACACCGAAGCGGAACAGCCACCGAGCAGGATCAACAGCGCCCCCGACAACCAGATGCTGTTGCTGACACTCAGCCCCAGCAGCGCCAGGGACGTCATCACCGTCGATACCAGGCTGATTTTCCACCCTCGAAAAACCGGCTGATATAGCTGGTCACCGATGAAAACAGCAGGAAGCCAATCTGCGCGCCGCCAGTGATCAGCCCCACCGTGGTGTAGTCAAAACCGATGTCGCGGCGCATGTCCACCACCAGGTTGGCGAACAGGTAGACGCCAAAGCCATAGGTGCTGGAACGAACCCGGTGAGGACCACCGCCAGCACGACGCTGTCCAGTGGCCGGGCATTGCTCTGTACGAGTGTGCTCATCAATCCCTCCTTATTCGGCGCGCGCGGTGGATGGATGACGAAATCACAATCCATCATGTCGTAGTCACGTTCGAAGTCGCCGTAACTTTCATGGTCGGTAAACCCGGACTTGAGCACTTCCCCCTTCAACTCGCCCGGCAACAGGGGATACACCTGCAGCCGGTATTGTTCCGCGTCATCAAAGGAATAGATGAACTCACACAGGTGCTCATCGACCTCTCCCAGGCTGACCGAAGCATTCGTACCGCAGTAATAGTAATTGCCGCTGGCCTTGTAGTTGCCGGCACGAATGGCGAAAAAATTGCGTTGGTCCACGATCAGCAAGCCGCCCGGCTTGAGCAAGGCCCTGAACTTCGCCAGCACCCGCAACCGATCGTGGGCGGCGAAGACATGGCACAACGAACTGCCCAGGCACACCACCGCATCGAACTGGCCAAGTTCCTGGGAGTCCAGCGAGTGCCAGTCGCGGTAGTGGGACTGAATGTCCAAGCCATGCTTGCGAAAGTTCGCCCGCGCCTTGGTCAGCATGGTGCTGCTGCCGTCCGTGGCCACCACCTCAAAGCCCGCCTGCTTGAGCTGGACGGCATGGAAGCCGCTGCCCGTCGACACGTCGATCACCGACCGCACGCCGTGGCTGCGCAGCAGGTTTTCGAAGAACCCGTCCTCCCCCGCTTTGCGTTTTTCCCAATCGATCAATTCATCCCAGCGCTCGACGAAATCCTCCGAGTACTGCTTGGCATAACTGGCGACTTCGTTGTGCTTGCGCCCCGATATCTGATTCATCACACACCTACCAGGTTGAATTCTTGAAGGACAGGTACTTGCTCGCCAGCTCGCGGGCAAACTCGGCGGACTGCTCGATGGACATGGTGTTCTTGGAATACCCCAGCATCGATTGCATGACAGCCATGCACTGCGGGTTGTAAGTCACCGAACCATCACAATGGATTTCGTCGATGCCATCCTGGCTCTGGCAGATGCTGTTGATGCGCACCGCCTCGTCCTGTGGGCAGGCGTCGGAGAACTGCACCTGGATCTGCCCATCGTGCAGCCACACCGGATACCCACCCGGAAGCCCGAGAGGCCCCGGCGCATGCACCAGGACCGGCACGGGCGAGAACAGCCCTTCGATGACCGTGACGGCAGAGCATGCGGTGAGGAACTGCCCGTCCACTCCGCCTAGGCGACGGAACTCGGATTTCACCGTCGAGAAAATCGCCTCGGCCGGCAGACGCACCACCTCTGGCCGGTCACGCACTTCATACAACAGACGGTAGCTGGCCCGCGCAGGTAACCCACCGCGCGGCACGTAGTGGCTGAAGTAATGCTGGGCATACAGCTGCACTTGCACATCAGCGGATGCACATTCGAGCAACCGTGCGATGGATAAACGCACCGCTGGAACCAGGTTGGCCACATTTCCCACGCCAATATCCGGCGCCAGGCCAATGCGCGCCAAGATCGGGTTGACCGCATCAGGGAACGCCGCATTCACGGTTTTAGTGGTGATGCCGGAGGCTTTCACCGCCCGCATCAGGCAATGCATCAACGTCAGGTGCATGGGCAGCCAGGGGCCGAACTGGGCCTGGTCGAGCTTCTCGAACGACAGCTTGGGCAACCCGGTGATCACCCGCCAGGACTGCAGCGACGCGCAGTTCACCAGCATATCCGGGGCTTCTTTACGCAGCAGCTGCGTGACCCTGCCGATATCCGTCAGGTCGGCAACCACGGGTTTGATGTCGATAAATTGGCCCAACTGCGCACACGACAACGTCACCAGGTTGCACAAGCGGATCGTGGCTTCTTCATTGCGCCCCAACACCACAAAGTCGAACGCGTTTTTCGGCCCCAGAATCTTCAGGATCTGCAGGCATAGGTTGCCGGCGCCTACCAGCAGCAGCTTTTTCTTGCGCACCGGAAGGCTCATCGTGGGTAGGCTCCGTTGTCGACCGGAATCACACGGTAGTGATGTGACGCATCGCATCACCCACCAGCAGCAAGATGACCTCGGCCACGCCACTGGGCAGGATCGGGTCCTTGAGGACTTCCTGGCGGGCGTACTCGGCGCGTCGGTATTCGGGGATGGTGCCGTAGATCGCGGTGTCATGGATCAGCGCCGGGGACACCACGTTCACCCGCACGAACGGCGCGAAGTTCCAGGCGTTGGCCTTGGTCAGGCCGATCACCGCTGCCTTGGTGGCGCCGTAGAGTGCGTCGCAGCTGCCCACTTCTCCAGCCACCGAAGCGATGTTGACGATGCTGCGCGGGGCTTCGTGCTTCATCTCCCGTTCGGCAAAGTCTTTGGAGAGGTAGACCAGCGCCTTGAGGTTGACGGTGAGGATCTCGTCGATCTGCTCATCGGAGTAGGCGTAGACACTTTTACCGTGATAAATACCGGCGTTGTTGACCAAACCGTAAATACTTGCATGCCGCTCATACAGTTTTGAAATAAAACCCTTGATAACGGCCATGTCCGAAAAGTCAGCAATATGCGCTTCAAACACGTCAGCGCCATAGACACCTTGCAGCACTTTCAAACCCTCGGCATCCTTGTCCGCACCGATAACGAAATAACCCTGTTGAATCGCCAGTTCCACAGTAGCCCGGCCAATTCCGTTGGCCGCTCCGGTAACAATCAACTTTTTCATACAACAATCCCTATTGGCAAAATTCATTCATGCGCGCGTAATACGTACGGTGATATTCGTACATCGCCTTTAAATTCGGATATTGATCAAACACCTTGATATCAACGTGCGAATTATCTGGAGAAACAATCCGCTCACTGTTTTCCGCGTCGACATGCCAACTACGCCACGTTTTCCATTGTTGGGGACACTCACGTTTCCATGTCATGGCGTGTGGCAGAAACTCTATATTCAAATGGTCACAGAGTTTACGGATCACTCGTTCCGGCTCTGCGGCCAGATCATCCGCATTGATCACATAGGGCACTTTGCCGGTCAGTTTGGTGACCACACAAAATATGTCATACAGTGCTTTATGCCCAATGGCCTGCAACGGCATATCGGGATGCACCCGATGATGGGAAATAATACTGCTGGCAGGTTCACGAATCAGAAAGATATTGTCCTGTTGCGCGAGAAAACCAACATCAACTTTCAAGTCATCCAAACAGTGATAACACATGTCTTTATGGAAGACGTTCGCACGCTCACGGGCACTCAGTAGATGCTCTTTTATGCCTGGGTAAGTCGTGGGCAAACTGTGATCCCACTCATCCGAAGGAATCGCCGAGTCCTCGGAAAACGCCATGTGCGCAAAAGGTTCATGGAAGACCTCGAAATCGCCCCGCTCGATAAACACGCGTTCGAGCACCGTGGAGCGCGAACGTGGGTGGGCCCACAACCCGATCATCCGGTTCATGCGATCACCCCAAATTCAGCGGCGAGCAATGCGTTGAATGCGCGCTTGAACGGTGTCGTCACGGGGCAGAGCCGAACGCAGTAATCCGCCAGACGCCGGTGCGCGCTGTTGGCTTCATTGCAGGCGTTGATAAAGGCTTCGTGGTTGCCGAAGTCGTACGGTTCGATGCTATCGACAAAGTAGGCTTCGTAGAAATACGGGATACGGATCAGCTTCGCGAAGGTCGAGGCCGGGGGTTTCTGGGGTTCCTGCGCGGGTACGACCGGTTTGCCGTGGCTTTCGCGCTCAATCAGGAACTCCACTACGTCCGGCGTCAGTGTGTAGCAGGTCGCGGTTTGCCCGGTCTTTTCCAAGTGCCAGCAATGCTTGTTGCCACGTTCGTCCACATCGACCTTTATGCTGGAAAGCAGGGTTTTGATCGGCACGGTCGAGGCCGCCACCAGCGTCTGGATCTGCTCGTAAATCATCAACTCGGCCCAGCGCAGCTCCTCGGCGCTCAAGGTCAGGCCACGCTCGGCAGCCTGCAGGGTGAACTCGGGCTGGCAGGCGAAACGCCCAATCATGAACGTGATCACGTACTTGCAGCGGCTGGTGTCGATACCGTTGCTGCGCGCCGTCGCCCTGCCACGCTCGATGGCCTGGATACCGGCCTGGAACTGGGCAACCGTGAAGCAAAAAGTGATATTGATCGAGGCACCCTGAGCCACCAGTTGCTCGACGGTGGCTATCCCTTCCAGGCTGCCCGGCACCTTGACCATCACGTTCGGCGCCAGGCGCTGCAGTTCCAACCCTCGGGTGGTCATACGCTCGGTGCAACGCACGTCCACCGGGTCAACCTGGGCAGAAATCCAACCTTCAGCCTGTGCCGATTGAACCCACCGCGACTTGAGCGTGGCAGCCCCTTCGACGATGACTTCGTTGTACAGCTGCTTGCGCAACTCATTGGGAGACAGCTTGGCCAGGTTGAAACGTGAAGACCAATACTCGCGTTTTTCAAGGATAATGGCCGTCACCAACCGCGGGTTGGTGGTCGCACTGCACAAGCCCCAGGGCTGGCAGAACTCATCCGGCATCAACGCTTCTATATATGTTGCAGCCGCCGGGTACTTTTCCAGCAGGTGTTGTTTATACGGCAGGTATACGGCAGGCGATGAATCCCACCACACTTGCGAAGATTGATCGTTGCGTTTGAGCCGTTCCAGGTAACCAAGTGTGTTCACGACGCCTCCTCCCTGAGTCAATTAAAAATGGTCAATACTTCGCGTATGTTGGCAATCGGCAATGCCCCTGCCGCGGCCAACTGCGAGTGCCGATGCGCAGGACCAAAGCCCAACACTTTTATACTGGCCGCTACCGCAGCCTGGATACCCGTCACACTGTCTTCCACCACCAGCGCATCACTCACATCAATGCTGTAAGTCCGGCAGGCCGTCAGGAACACCAAGGGATCAGGTTTCCAACGACCCAATTCATAACAGCTGAATATTCGCCCTTCGAAATAAGAAAACAGTCCCGCCAGGCGCAAGCAGTGCTCGATCTTGTTACGTGGCGCACTCGAGGCAACGCAGTAAGGCACGTCCAAACTTTCCAGGACGTCCAGCATTCCATCCGTGGCTTTTAAACTGAGTGTCAGTGCGTGCAGCGCCCGCTCACGAAAACGCTGTTCAAATGCGTCGTCCACACTGACATTTAATAATTGCTCAGCCTCGCGCAAACACTCAGCAATCTTGCGCCCACGAAAGTGTTCGATAAAACGTGTGACATCAAGCAGCGTGTCGCCCTGAGCCAGGGCATTAAGCATGGAGATCAATACAGACAGGGTTATTTCTTCGCTTTGGACCAGAACACCGTCGCAATCGAAGATAACTAACTTAGGCACGCCAACTAAGGCCGCTGCTTTTACCTGAACTGGTAGTTCCCCTATATCGGTACGAAAGGCACATAGAAATCTCTTATAGGTGGCCCCGCGATGACTTCCGAACTACCAACGGAGCGGGTTGATGTGTGCCTATAAGACACGCGGCGAAAAAGCCTGTCAAACGCTTTTGAGCGGTTTTTTAGTATCTTATGGTTATTTTTTATAGTTCTGTTATTCCATTTTTCACCATGGTTGTAGTCGCTAATTTCACACGGGTGAACTTCCGCGCGCGATCAGTCAGCTACTTGAACTCACGAATTTAAGGTCGGTGAGCAATGCGTATCTCGTTGGAGCAACAAGTGGCGCTGGTGACCGGTGCCAGTTCCGGAATCGGTGCCGGCGCGGCCAAGGCTATGGCGCAAGCCGGAGCGGCGGTGGTGCTGAATTACAACAGCCAGGCCGCGCCAGCCGAGGCACTGGCAGAACAGATCAGAGCCGAGGGTGGCCGGGCGATTGCCATTGGCGCCAACGTAGCTAAAGAAGAAGAGGTAGAACGGCTTTTTGCCCAGACCCTCGATGCCTTCGGCCACTTGGACATCCTGGTGGCCAACTCCGGGATGCAGAAGGACGCCAACCTGGTGGACATGAGCCTGGATGACTGGAATGCGGTGATCGGCGTCAACCTCACCGGCCAATTCCTGTGTGCCCGCGCGGCGGTGCGCATCTTCAACCGCCAGGGCGTGCGCGAAGGCGTGTCGCGGGCGGCGGGCAAAATCATCCACATGAGTTCGGTGCACCAACTGATCCCCTGGGCCGGGCACGTGAACTACGCAGCGTCCAAGGGTGGCGTGGAGATGTTGATGCGCACCCTCGCCCAGGAAGTCAGTGAGCAACGCATCCGCATCAACGGCATTGCGCCGGGGGCGATTCGCACCGCGATCAACCGAGCCGCCACCGAAGGCGCGGCAGCACAAGAGCTGCTCAAGTTGATTCCCTACGGGCGGATCGGCGACGTGGAAGACGTCGCCAACGCGGTAGTGTGGCTGGCCAGCGATGCGTCCGATTATGTGGTCGGCAGCACACTCTTTATTGACGGAGGCATGAGCCTCTATCCGGAGTTCCGTGGCAATGGTTGATCTGAAGAACGAACAACAAAGCGCCATCGATGCCCACGGCATCATTGGCGACATGCGCAGTGCGGCATTGGTGAACGACAAAGGCAGTATCGACTTCTTCTGCTGGCCGGAATTCGACAGCCCCTCTATCTTCTGCTCGCTGCTGGACAGCCCCGACGCCGGCATTTTCCAACTCACCCGGACCTGCCCAACGCGCGCCGCGAACAGATCTACCTGCCCGACACCAACGTGCTGCAAACCCGCTGGCTCAGCGACGAGGCCGTGGTGGAAATCACTGACCTTTTGGCAATCAGCGAGGAGATCGATGACCTGCCGCTGTTGATTCGCCGGGTGCGTGTGGTCAGCGGCAAGGCCGATATCCATCTGCGCTGCTGCGCGGTGCGCCATGACTACGCGCGCACACCCACCCAAGCCACCCGTGACAACGGCACGGTGTGTTTCAGCGCCGAAGGCCAGCCCGGCCTGCGCTTGTCCAGCAGCCATCCACTGCAGATCAAAGACGGTGCCGCCGTGGCCAGCTTTACCCTGGAGCAGGAAGAAGGGGCCGAATTCGTCCTCGGCGGCCAGGAGGATGAGCGGGTGGACAGCAGCTGCACCGACTTGGCGCTGGCCCACACCTTGAAGTTCTGGCGCGGCTGGATCGCGCAATCGAACTACCGTGGGCGCTGGCGCGAAATGGTCAACCGCTCGGCGCTGGCGCTTAAGCTTCTGACGTCGCGCAAACACGGCGCGATCATCGCCGCCGCCACCTTCGGCCTGCCGGAAACCCCCGGCGGTGAACGCAACTGGGACTACCGCTACACCTGGATCCGCGACGCATCCTTCACCGTCTATGCCTTCATGCGTCTGGGTTTTGTCGAGGAAGCCAACGCCTATATGCGCTGGCTCAAGGGCCGTGTGAGTGACTGCTGTGGCCAGCCGACCAAGATCAACATCTTGTATGGCATCGACGGCCGCCAGGAACTGCCGGAAGCCGAGTTGGAACACTTCAGCGGCCATGGCGGCGCCAAGCCGGTACGTATCGGCAACGAAGCCTTCGACCAGATCCAGTTGGACATCTATGGCGAGTTGATGGATGCGGTGTACCTGGTCAACAAGTACGGCGAGGCCATTTCCCATGAAGGCTGGAAACACACCGTGGAGGTGGCTGATCAGGTCTGCGAAATCTGGAACACCAAAGACGTGGGCATCTGGGAAATGCGCGGCGAGCAGCATCACTTCCTGCACTCACGGCTGATGTGTTGGGTAGCGCTGGACCGCGCCATCCGCTTGGCTTCCAAGCGTTCGTTGCCGGCGCCGTTTGCACGCTGGGACCAGACCCGCCAAGCGATCTACGCCGACATCTGGAGCAACTTCTGGAACGAAGAGCGCGGGCATTTCGTGCAGCATGTCGGCAGCACCGCGCTCGACGGTTCGATGCTATTGATGCCGTTGGTAAGGTTTGTCGCGGCCACCGACCCGCGCTGGCTCTCGACCCTGGAAGCCATCCAGAAAAGCCTGGTGCGCGACGGCATGGTCTACCGCTATCGCAACGACGACAGCCAGATCGACGGCCTGCAAGGCACCGAAGGCGCGTTTGCGGCCTGCTCGTTCTGGTATGTCGAATGCCTGGCCCGCGCCGGGCAAGTGGAAAAGGCCCACCTGGAATTCGAGCAACTGCTGCGCTACGCCAACCCCTTGGGTTTGTACGCCGAAGAGTTCGACAACCAGGCCCGCCACTTGGGTAACACGCCCCAGGCCTTGAGCCACCTGGCGTTGATCAGCGCGGCGACGTTCCTGGACCGTAAACTCAGCGGGGAGAAAACCACCTGGCAACCCTGAAGTGGTCTGTGCACAATGAGCAGCCCCTCGACCACGGACAGGAACGCCATGCGCCAGGTACTGCTGATCATCGATGTGCAACCTTCCTTCAACCCGCCCGCGTGGCTGGTGGACGGCATCAACACCCTGCTGGGGCGCATGCCGTCAGTCGCCACCGTGGAGCGTCACGACGAGAGCGTCACGCCCTTCGCCCGGCAACTCGGCTGGCAACCGGCGCCGAACGACCAGAGCCTGGTGGCCGCCGATCGCATCTTTATCAAACACGGCTATGCGCCAACACCCGAGACCGTCGCCTACCTCAAAGCCTCGCGCCGCAACGCGTGCTGGTGTGTGGTATCCAGACCGACACCTGCGTGCTGGCGTACGGGTTTGCGTTGTTTGACGCGGGTTGCAGCCGACCTTGATCAGCGACCTGACGGTGGGTTCGTCGCTGGATCGGTCGGGGCAGTTGGGGGTGGATTTGTGGCGGCATCATTTCGGGAAGGTGGTTGATGGGGACCAGGTCGCTGCCACCTTATGACCCCCTTCCCTACCCTGCGCACGCCACGCCTGCAGTTGCGGGAATTAGTGGCTCAAGATGCTCAGGCGCTATTCGCCATCTACCGCGATACCGACAGCATGCGCTGGTTCGGCGCTGACCCGATGACCGAAATCAGCCAGGCACAAGCCCTGATCGAGACCTTTACCCAATGGCGTACCCAGCCTAACCCGGGCACTCGCTGGGGGCTGGAGTTCGAGGGCAGACTGATCGGCAGTTGTGGCTTATTCAAGTGGAACCGTGGATGGAACAGTTGCGCCCTGGCCTGCGAGCTTGCACCCGATTTCCGAGGGCAAGGCCTGATGAGCGAAGCCCTGCGTGGAACACTGGAATGGGGTTTCATGCAGATGCACTTGCACCGTGTCGAAGCGCTGGTTCATCCACACAACCACGCCTCCCGCGCGTTACTGGAGCGTCTTGGCTTCAAAGTCGAAGGAAAACTGCGAGAAGCCGGATTCTGGAACGGCCAGCGGCATGATCTTGAGGTGCTTGGGCTACTGGCGCGGGAATGGCCGGAAATGAAGAAGCAAGGTATATAGCGATATCTGACACGCACATTCCATTCGGTATTCAAGGAAAGAATATGACCTCACGCATCCGCCAAGCTATCAGTACACCTATACGCCCCTCGTTGAGCTGGAGCGAGACATGGGAGCGCGCGGACAAAGGTTTGATCATGTGCTGGGAAGTTGGCCGAGCGCTCGCGACCAAACAACCCTACTTAGCGCAAGCTTGCCTAAACGATGAGCTGCCCGTACTTGGCTGGAAAGGTGGTGTAAGCCGCGGCCTCAAGAAACGCGAGAAGTTTGGCTCCTTGAGTTACCTCGCGCAGTGGCAAGGGATTCGAGGTGAAGACTTAGACATCGATCCAATACAAGACGTCGTCAAGACGTGTTCACGTACCCTTTATGATCGTCACGTTCACTCCCGACAAAGCCAAGTACATCAATCAGACGATAGAAACTGAAGAATAAGGAGCAAGGACGCATGGTCGATCTTCATCAAGAATTCGAAAAAAGCGTGTTCTTCCATCAGGCACGTATTGATCGACGCTCTGCCGATGCTCTGATTGGCATTACCGCCGGTTTGACCGCCGATGGAAAAATCAATCAGTTGGAGGCCGAGTTTCTCAAGAGCTGGATAGAAAGCCACCTGGTACATCTGGAAGATCCAGTGGTGAATATTCTGTACCAACGCCTCGCTGACATGTTGAGCGATGGAGTGTTGGATGAAGATGAGTCAATCGAATTGTTGGAAATACTGCATCAGTTTGCGGGGTTTCCCGTCGGGGCGCCTCAACGCACTGCAAACGTCAGCAGCCTACCGCTGAATGATCCGATTCCCGAACTCGACTGGCTCGATAGGGTGTTTCTGTTTACAGGGGTCATGGCTTACGGGCCTCGAAAAGACTGCGAATCGCTCGTCACCGAACGCGGCGGCGTGATCGGTAATTCGGTGAATAAAAAGGTGCACTTTCTGGTGGTGGGCAGCATCGGTAATGAGCAATGGCTGCACAGCTCCTACGGGACCAAAATCAAAAAAGCCGTGGAGTTGCGAAACAGTGGTGTGCCCATCGCAATCATCAGCGAGACCCACTGGCAGCAGGTATTGTTCGGTTGAAACCCATTGTCTCCGTGCTCATACATGTCCCGGACTGGCGCGCAGCCACGCAGTGGTACTGCGCAGCCTTTCCACTGGCGACACGCATCTACCACCAGCCGAATGATTTTGGCCATCTGGATGTAGAGGGCGTGGCTATCGAAATCGTCAACGCCGATAGCAAGGTCGCCTGCGGAGCCGCCGGGTCGGTTGTGTATTGGCGGGTAGAAGACTTGCCACAAACAGTGCAACGGCTGGAGAAACTGGGGGCAATCCTGTATCGCGGACCAATGGTGATTGAACGAGGGGATCGGATTTGCCAGATGCGCGATCCGTGGGGCAATTGCATCGGGTTGCGCCAGCTCGGTCTAGACAAGTAAGCCCACTGCCTCAAATCCCGCCCCAACCCGTCACGGCTTTCGGCTAGAGTTCCAACCTCTCTGGCCAGCCGATGAACGCTCACCATGACCATTACCGCCCCGCTGCTCTGCGTACGTACGTCCATGCTCGATATCGCCTACGAAGCCCACGGCCCCCTCGACGGTGAGCCGGTGATCCTGCTGCATGGTTTCCTATGACCCGCGCGGCTATGACGCGATTGCGCCGGTACTGGCCGAGCGTGGCTACAGGGTACTGGTGCCGTACCTGCGCGGTTACGGCCCGACGCGCTTTATCAATGAGCAGGTGATGCGTTCCGGGCAGCAGGCGGCGTTGGGCAAGGATCTGCTGGATTTCATGGATGCATTGGCGATCCCGCAGGCCACCCTCGCCGGCTACGACTGGGGTGGGCGAGCCGCGTGTATCGTTGCGGCATTGTGGCCCGAGCGGGTACGCGGGTTGGTGACCGGGGATGGCTACAACATCCAGGACATTGCCAAATCCCTCGCCACGGGCGCCTGTGACGGAGCATCGCTTGTGGTACCAGTTCTACTTCCATACCCAGCGCGGCGTAGACGGGTTGACCGCCAACCGTGGCGAACTGTGCAAGTTGCTGTGGGCGCTTTGGTCGCCCTCCTGGGCCGAGGGGCCGGGGCTGTATGACCAGACGGCGCCGTCGTTCGATAACCCGGATTTTGTCGAGGTGGTGATTCACTCCTATCGCCACCGTTTCATGTATGCCCCGGTGACCCGGCGCTGGAAGCCATCGAGCAGGCGCTGGCGTTGCAGCCGCCGATTTCGGTACCGAGCATTTCGCTGTGCGGTGCCGATGATGGCGTGGGCCCGCCGCCTGAAGTGGATGATGATGTCGAGCATTTCAGCGGGTTTTACCGACGCCAGGTACTTCCCGGCGTGGGCCACAACATTCCTCAGGAAGCACCGCAAGCCACGCTTGATGCGCTGCTGGAGCTGCTTGGCGAAAAGCGTTCGCGGTAAGCCTGGGGTGTGACCGACAAGGCGCGCAGGAAGCTGCGACGCAGGGTCTCTTCGCTGCCAAAGCCACACTGCACGGCGATGCGTTTGATCGATACTGGGCTGTCAGCCAACTGCCGGCGCGCGGTTTCGACGCGGATCAATTCGACGGCGCGTGCCGGGGTCTGGCCGGTTTCGGCGCGGTAGTGGCGTACAAAGCTGCGTTCGCTCATGCCAGCTTGAGCGGCCAGGGTCGAGATGCTCAAATCCAGGGTGAGGTGTTCGGCGATCCACGCGTGGAGTTCGGCGAAGCGGCTGTCGTCTTTTTGCAGGGACAGGGTCACGCTGAATTGGGACTGGCCGCCGGGACGCTTGAGGAACACCACCAGGTGCCGCGCCACTTCCAGCGCCACGGCGCGGCCCAGGTCTTCTTCCACCAGCGCCAGGCACAGGTCAATGCCAGCAGTGACGCCGGCAGATGTCCAGACGGCGCCTTGCTGGATAAAGATCGGGTTGGACTCCACCGTCAACGCCGGGAATTTGCGCGCCAGTTCTTCGCAACGCGTCCAGTGGGTGGCCACACGACAGCCGTCGAGCATGCCGCTGGCGGCCAGCAAAAACGCGCCGGTACACACCGAGGTCATGCGCCGGGTATGCCTGGCTTTCTCGCGCACCCACTCCACCAGCGCCGGGTCTTCGGCGGCGCCGTAAACGCCCCAGCCACCGGCAATCACCAACGTATCGCACGGTGCATCGACGGCGGGCAGCGGTTCGGCCAGCAGTGCCAAGCCAGCCGACGTCATCACCGGCTCCGCTTGCGCGGCGATCACCGACACGGCGTAGGGCAACGGCAGGCCGCGTTGACGCGCCAGGTCATTGGTGGAGGCGAACACCTGCAACGGCCCGGTGACATCCAGCACCTGGGCGTTATCGAAAGCGAGTACGTGGACGATTCTGGGCATGATTGGCGTGATTCGTGGGTTCAATGGCGTATTCGCCAAAGCCTAGGTTTCTAAAGTGAAGCCGTCCACCCCTTTGACGGAGCGCTATTCATGACCTTGCAGATTGGCTTTGTGTTGTTCCCCGGCATCCAGCAACTGGACCTCACCGGTCCTTATGACGTGTTGGGTTCGTTGCCGGATGTGAAGTTGCACCTGGTGTGGAAAGACCTGGAACCGGTCACTTCCAGCACCGGCCTGGTGTTCACACCGACCATGACCTACGCCGATTGCCCGCGCCTGGATGTGATTTGCGTGCCCGGTGGCTCAGGGGTCGGGGCGCTGATGGAGGATCCGCTGACGTTGGACTTCCTCAAGGTACAAGCTCAGACCGCGCGCTATGTGACGTCGGTGTGCACCGGCTCGCTGGTACTCGGCGCCGCCGGTTTGTTGCGCGGGCGCAAGGCGACCACGCACTGGGCCTATCACGACCTGCTCGCCCCGCTCGGTGCGATCCCGGTGCAAGAACGCGTGGTACGCGACGGCAACCTGTTGACCGGTGGCGGCATTACTGCCGGTATCGACTTCGCCCTGACGTTGGCGGGCGAGTTGTACAGCGAAGCGGCGGCGCAACTGGTGCAGTTGCAGATTGAATATGCACCGGCACCGCCGTTCGATTCCGGGCGTCCGGACACGGCGCCCAAGCATGTGTTGGAGGAAGCCAACAAGCGCACGGCGGAATCGCGCAGGGTGCGTGGGGAGATCGTTGCGCGGGCTGCGGCTCGGTTGGGGTGATTCTGCTAAACAACTTTAGATATCTTCTTGACCCCCAATGTGCAAGAGCGATGTTTGGGTCAGGTTGGGGGCATATCCGTTTTTGGGTAACGGCTGCTTATGGTTCCGCTCTTACAGCGGCTCACTTTTGAAGAGCGCGCAAAGTAAGCAAAACGCTCTTGCCCCAACACTCGGCACCTCGCCTAGGCTCGGTGTGCCCGTAATCCGACAGGGATTTGGGGGGCCGCCGCCACGCGCCATCCATGGCGCGGGGCGGCTAAACCGGCATCCCTGCCGGTTTACCCCCAAATCCCTATCGAATTCCGGCCAGCGTGTTTGACGGGGCGCCTAAGATCAAAATCAAAAACAGAGCCAGAGCCAGAGCAGATTGATATCTACCTGATATAGGAGATCTAAATTGTGGAGCGGGCTTGCTCGCGAAAGCGGTGGATCAGTCAAAGATGTAATAGCTGACACCCCGCCTTCGCGAGCAAGCCCGCTCCCACATTTGGACCGAGACCGGCTTCCAGAGACCGGTCGGCTACTAGGCCGCCGCGCTTTTGCTTTTGATCTGAGGCGCCCCGTCAAACACGCTGGCCGAACGCAGGCTTGAATCCGTGGGTAACCCGGCAGGACGCCGGGTTAGCCGCGCTGGGCCAAGGATGGCCCATCGCGGCGGCCCACGGATTCAAGCCTTCGTTCGGGCACACCGAGCCTAGGCGAGGTGCCGAGTGTTGGGGCAAGAGCCTTTTGGTTACTTTTGGGCTCTTTTTGTATGGACCGGACACATGGTGGACGGGTGGGGACATGGTGGACACTTTTCGGCGAGCCAACTTCGCCGGAAAGCCATCATGCCCTGGAACACGAGAGACACCATGAGCCTGAAAGAAGAGTTCATTGCCTTTGCACGGCAACCCGGTAGTAATAAACGAGAGCTATGCCGACGATTCGGCATCAGTCCGCAAACGGCCTACAAGTGGCTCAAACGCTACGAAGCGCACGGTCAGCCAGGGCTGCAAGAGAGGTCTCGCAAACCGGCCACCAGTCCCAAACTGACCACCGCAGCTCTGGAAGCGCAGGTCATAGCACTTAGGCAAGACCATCCAGCATGGGGTGGACGCACAATCAGCAGCCTCTTGAACAAGCAGATCGCTCCCAGCACCGTCACCAATGTCCTGCACCGGCACGGTCTGATTCAGCCTTCTCAGAAGGAACAAGAGGCAAAGCTGAGATTTGAGCACGATGCGCCTAACGATCTTTGGCAGATGGATTTCAAAGGGCATTTTCCTACGCAAGAAGGCCGATGCCATCCGCTGACCATGCTGGACGACCATTCACGATTCAATTTGGCAATTCAGGCCTGTGACAACGAGCGTGGAGCTACGGTGAAGGAGAAGATGATCGAGGTATTCCAACGCTTCGGATTACCGGCTCGCATCAACGTTGATAACGGCCCGCCATGGGGCTCGCCACGCAACCCTGGTGAAATCACAGAGCTAAGTATCTGGTTGATTCGCCTAGGAATTCGGATCAGCTTCAGCCGTCCATACCATCCTCAAACAAATGGAAAAATCGAACGTTTCCACCGCTCACTCAAGGCCGAAGTGCTTGAAGGGCGTCATTTTTCCACTACCAAGGAGGCTCAAAAAGCGTTTGATCAATGGCGTGAGATTTATAACCTACAACGTCCTCATCAAGCGTTGGATTACAAGGTACCTATGGACCGGTATCGCTCCAGCCCCTGGATTTATCCGCAGCAGTTATCGGAGTTTGAATACGGTCCGGATGATGTGCTGGCTAAGGCTTATCACAGTCGATTTCGCTTTCAGAAACGCTATTTCAGCATTGCCAAGGGTTTGGCTGGGCTTCATATCGCGATACGGCCTAACCCTGAAAGTGATGGCCTTTTTGATGTCTACTTCTGTCATCACTTCCTACGAACGATCGACGTGAGCAAACCTGACTATGGTTCATAATGTGTCAACCATGTCCCCGCACATGTGTCCACCATGTATCCGGTCCATACAGGCTCTTTTCAAAAGTGACCCGCCGTAAGGGCGGAACCAATACCCGCCGTTACCCAAACAACGGATATGTACTCAGGATGGCCGAGACATCACCGCCAAACGCACCGCCAGCACCGTCAGCACCGTCAGCACCGTCGCCAACCCCCACTTCTGCAGCCAGGCACCCTTTGAGCGCCTGGCAAAAAACCGGCTGAGCGCTCCACCAAACACCCCCAGCAGCACATGAAACACCGCTGCAATCAAGGTCAGCACGCCCCCCAGCACCATCAACTGCACCGCAATAGACCCCGCCTCCGGCCGTACAAACTGCGGCAAGAACACCAGAAAAAACAGCAAAGCCTTGGGATTGAGCAAACTGTTGAGCATGGCTTGCAGAAACACCCGCCCCACGGGCACACGACTGACATGCACAGCGTCGCCTCCAGCATTTTTCTGCAACGTCTTGAACACCAACCACAGCAAGTAGACCACCCCGGCATACCGGATCAGGTCAAAGGATGGCGGCCAACTGGCAACCAACGCCGTCACCCCGGTAGCCGTCAAGGCCGTCAGCAACAGGTCAGCCACGCCGATGCCCAAGGCCGACGCCATCCCACCACGCCAGCCGTGGGTCACGCCATGGCTGATCACAAAGGCCATGTTCGGCCCCGGCGATAGCAACAACAACAGCACTGCACCGGAAAATACCGCCAAGGTCGCAAGGTCGATCATGCTCAAAGCCATCCACCGGAAAAAGCCTGCAGATTAGTCGGTGTCCCTGGGGCGGACAAAAAATTGTGCTGGATACAATGCTCTGCGGTAACTGCGAATGGCCACGCGACTACAACACTGCCGGCACCGCCTCGCTGGGCAACTTCTACCGTGCCCCCGCATCATTTCATAGTTACTGTTCCAGACAACTTCCCTGCAGACGAAAGCCCCGCAGACAGGGCACTTAGTGCGCCCTGCCAATCCCTGCCTGTCCCCCTTTCCCACCTCGTTTCGAAAAAGGTTTTTCCATTAAGCAGGAAAAATCTCACATTTGTTCCTACACTCAAAAACACAGCTAATGACCGAGTGTTCAGACAAGGAACGTCAATAAAATGCCGAAGAAAAGACTCATTAACCTGTCTAGCATGCCACCTCCGCACCATAGTCAATTCATTGACTGAATACAGTAAGGGAACACTCCTTTAGTCACTACCCCCGCAAAATCCCTTCAAATGGATAGCTGCATTTGGAATGGAAAGTTGCGTATTACCCAGAGTAGCCGGTTTGATCTGAGCTCTAAAGCAGCCTGCTGCTTTATTGAACACACCCTCAAACAGCGAAGTCTGGAGTGCAATGAGGGATGTTTTTATGCGAGAGATGAATCGCCCCTGGTTTCCTAGACACTCTCCAAGCTCAGGAAATAGCGTTTCTCATATTCTATTGGAGACAGCTGCATAGCACTGCTGTGTCGGCGTTTAGGGTTATAGAACATTTCGATGTAATCGAAAATATCACTTCGGGCTTCTTCACGGGTTGTGTAGATCTTTCGTCGGATTCGCTCCCGCTTCAAAAGCTGGAAAAAGCTCTCGGCTACGGCATTGTCGTGGCAGTTTCCCCGCCGGCTCATGCTGCTGATTACATTGTTAGCCTTCAAGAAGCTTTGCCAATCTGAGCTACTGAACTGACTACCTTGATCTGAGTGAATCATCACTTGCTGCTGTGGCTTACGTCGCCACACAGCCATCAACATTGCGTCGATAGCCAGGTCGCTGCACATCCTTGGCTTCATTGACCAACCAATTACTTGGCGTGAGAACAGATCCAGCACTACCGCCAGATAGAGCCATCCTTCATAGGTGCGGATGTAAGTGATATCTGTCACCCAGACCTTGTTCGGCTCACTGACCTTGAACTGCCGCGCGAGGTGGTTGGGCGAGGCCACTGTTGGTTTTCCACCGTAAAACCCTGGACGCCGCCGATAGCCCGTTTGCGAACGCAGCCCCTCCGCCTGCATCAAGCGCCCGACTCGATTTCGTCCGCATTCCTCTCCCAGCTCACGTAGGTCATCGTGAATTTTGCGGTAGCCGTATACACCTCCGCTTTCTAGCCAAGCGTGTTTGATCAAGCCAAGCAGACGTTGATCTTCTTTTGCTCGGGCAGATTGAGGCTCGGCCAGCCAGGCGTAGTAGCCGCTGGGGTGCACCTTGAGGGTTTGGCAAAGGCGCCGCACCGGGTAATCAGTCGAGTGCTTCTTGATGAAGGCGTACTTCAGCCGCACTCCTTGGCAAAGTACGCGGCGGCCTTTTTAAGATGTCTCGCTCTTCCGTCACGCGCTTGAGTTCAGCGCGCAGCTTGCGCAGTTCGGCCTGCTGATCGTCGTCTTGCTGACGCTGCTCTTGGGGCTTGCTGTAGACCTTGATCCAGGCGTAAAGGCTATGCACGGACATGCCCAGGCGCTGGGCGACATCGGCGACAGGTTTGCCTTTTTCGGTCACTTGCTTGACCGCTTCGATCTTGAATTCTTCGGGGTAACGCTGACGACTCATGGCACCTCCTATTTGGGCCTCATTATGAGGCTTGGAGGTGTCTAGGAAACCAGGGGCGATTCAAGAAGTCGTCCGTCGACAGTTTGTTTTTAACACGCGCCGGTTTTGTTGAGTTCTTTGTTGTTTTCGTCAAGTTGATCCATGGCCTGACGGCCATTTTGCCCCCACTGGTCCTGGTGCTCTTCCTGGACCCGATGGACCCTGAGCTGCGCGCCCATTTCCTGGGGCTGCTGGTGTTTTTCGCGGTCCTGACCATTATTCTGTTCCAGGCTCTGGGCATCTATTCCGAAGAATTGTTCAGCAACCGGCTGCGCTTGAAAACCAAGATCAAGGCCTGGACGGCGGCCTTTGCATCCTGCTGTTCATGTACCAGATCCTGCAGTTCTTCCCACAGTTGACCCCGCGCAACCTAGTGACCTGGTACGTCGCCAGCCTGGCGCTGTTCTGCCTTGAACGCCTGGTGATGTTGCGCCTGTACCGTCGGCTGATGCGGTCCGGCAAATACCTGCAACGCACGGTGATCCTGGGCTTTACCGACACGGCCGTGCACGTCGCTGATCACTTGCAGCGCAACGGCGATATCCGTTCCGGCCTGATCGGTTTCATCGACGACCGCACCGAGCGCATTCCCAAGGAACTGAGCAACCTGCCGTTGCTGGGCAACACCCGCGACCTGGAAAAACTGATCCGCGCAGAGCAGGTCAATCAAGTGATGATCTGCCTGCCCTGGGCCGCCGAGCAGCGCATCCACGGTTTGGTCAACCGCCTGCGGCAGTTGTCTGTCAACGTGATGCTGGTGCCGGACATGGCCGCCCTGCGCTACGGCCACAGCAAGATTACCGACGTGGGCGGCATTCTGATGTTCAACACTTCGCAACTGCCGCTGCGCGGCTGGTCGCCGGTGATCAAACGCTGTGAGGATTTGCTGCTCGCCAGCCTGGCCTTGGTCGCGCTGTCGCCGGTGATGCTGGCGACGGCGATTGCGATCAAGCTCGACTCCAAGGGCCCGGTGCTGTTTCGCCAGAATCGCTATGGCTACAACGACAATGAAATCCGCGTGTTCAAGTTCCGCTCGATGTACACCGACCAGAGCGACTTCACCGCCGAACGCCAGACCACCCGCGAAGATCCGCGCATCACCCGCGTGGGCCGCATCATCCGCAAGACCAGCATCGACGAGCTGCCGCAACTGTTCAATGTGCTGCTGGGCAACATGTCCATGGTCGGCCCGCGCCCGCATGCCACGGCGACCAAGGCGGTAGCATTCCCTTTGAAGTGGCGGTCAGCGAGTACAGCTCACGGCACCGGGTCAAGCCGGGTATCACCGGCTGGGCGCAGATCAATGGTTACCGGGGCGAGACCGACACCCTGTTCAAAATCCAGAAACGTGTCGAGTACGACCTGGAGTACATCTCCAAGTGGTCGGTGTGGTTTGACTTGTACATCGTCTTCATGACGGTCCCGCGTCCTTTCCACCAAGGAAGTCTATTGATGAATACCCTCAACGGATTAATTCCCTGCATCATTTCCGGTGGTTCGGGCACGCGGCTGTGGCCGGTGTCCCGGCAGAACATGCCCAAGCCGTTCATGCGCATGCGCGACGGCCAGAGCCTGCTGCAAAAAACCTTCCAGCGCGCCGCCAAATTGCCCGGCGTGGAAAGCGTGTTGACGGTGACCAACCGCGACCTGCTGTTCCGCACCCTGGATGACTATCGCCTGGTCAATAAGGCCCACCTGCCCCTGGACCTGTTGCTGGAGCCGTTCGGCCGCAACACGGCGGCGGCAATTGCCGTGGCAGCGTTGCACGTGCAGGAACACTTCGGCGGCGACGCGCAGTTGCTGGTGATGCCCGCCGACCATTTGATCCTCAACGAGGTGGCGTTCGCCGAAGCCGTGACCCAGGCCCGCGACCTGGCCGAAGCCGGCTACCTGGTGACCTTCGGCATCCAGCCGGATCATCCGGAAACCGGCTTTGGCTACATCGAGCAAGGCGAGCCGTTGAGCACGGGCAACCGGGTCAAACGCTTCGTCGAAAAACCCGACCTGGCCACTGCCCAGGCCTACCTCGACGGCGGCAAACACCTGTGGAACGCCGGCATGTTCTGCTTCAAGGCCAGCACGCTGGTGGACGAACTCGCCGCCCATGCGCCCGACGTGCTCGAAGCCGCCCGCGCCGCGCTGGACCACAGCCAGAGCCTGCAGAACAGGACCTCGCGCCAGCGCGAACTGGACTCGGAGGCCTTTGGCAGCGCGCCGGATATTTCCATCGACGTGGCGCTGATGGAGAAGTCCAAGCAAGTCGCCGTGGTGCCCTGCGACATCGGCTGGAGCGACATCGGTTCCTGGGAAGCCCTGCGCCAGCTCACCCCCAGCGACGCCCATGGCAACCAGGTCAATGGCGAAGCAATTCTGCATGACGTACACAACTGCTACATCGACTCGCCCAAGCGCGTGCTCGGTGCCGTGGGCGTGCGTGACCTGATCATCGTCGACACCCCGGACGCCCTGTTGATCGCCGACGCCCACCGCAGCCAGGATGTGCGCTACATCGTCGCCGAGCTCAAGCGCCAGAACCATCCGGCGTACAGCCTGCACCGCACGGTCACGGTAGTGGGGCACCTACACCGTGCTGGAAGAAAGCAGCCGCTTCAAGATCAAGCGCATCGTGGTCAAGCCCCAGGCGTCGCTGTCGTTGCAGATGCACCACCACCGCAGCGAGCACTGGGTGGTGGTCAGCGGTGCGGCGCAGATCACCAACGGCGAGCGCGAATTCCTGATCAACGCCAACGAGTCCACCTACATCCCCGCCGGGCACAAACACCGCCTGACCAACCCCGGCATCATCGACCTGGTGATGATCGAGGTGCAGAGCGGCGAGTACCTGGGCGAGGACGACATCGTGCGCTTCGACGACATCTACGGGCGCGCCCCGGCTGAAGTGAAAAAATGATATGCGTACGTCTCTGATCATCCCGACCCGTAACGCCTCCAGCCACCTGGCACGCCTGCTGCCGGCGCTGCGCATGCAAACCCTGCAACCTGACGAGATGCTGGTGGTGGACAGCGCCTCCAGCGATGACACCGTGGCGCGCTTTCGCGAGTTTGGCGCACGGGTCGAGGTGATCGACGCGCGCGACTTCAACCACGGCGGTACGCGGCGCTGGGCTAGCCAACAGGTAGGCGGCGATGCACTGATCGTGATGACCCAGGACGCGATTCCCGCCACCCCCGAGACCTTCGCCAACCTGCTCGCCGAATTGCAGCAGGACCCACTCAACGGCGTGGCGTATGGCCGCCAGTTGCCGCACCCCGATGCCGGTGTGCTGGGTGCGCAATCGCGGCACTTTAACTACCCAGAACAGAGCCGCAGCAAGAGCCTGGCCGATGCGCCGGAGTTGGGCATCAAGACCTGCTTCAGTTCCGACTCGTTTTCCGTGTACCGGCGCAGCGTGCTGGAAGCAGTGGGCGGTTTTCCAGCGGATGTGATCGGTAGCGAAGACGCCTTTGTCGCTGCGCGCATGCTGCTTGAAGGCTACAAGGTGCGCTACGCCGCCACGGCGCTGGTGCATCACTCCCACGATTACAAACTCATGGATGAGTTTCACCGCTACTTTGATATCGGCGTGTTCTACGGCCGCGAACCGTGGATCAAACAGGCCTTTGGCGACGCGGGGGGCGAAGGCAAGCGCTATGTGCTGGCCGAACTCGCGGCCTTGCGCAAAGCCGGGGCCTTGCACCGCGTCCCCGAAGTGCTGGTGCGCAGTGCATTCAAACTGCTCGGCTACCGGCTGGGCCATCTGGAGCGTCGCCTCCCCCTCGCCCTCAAGCGGCGCATCAGCATGTTTCCCGGTTATTGGAGGTGAGCATCATGACCTACAGGAAGTCCCCCTTGATGAAACGAACCCTGCTCGTCGTGGCCATGATGGCCCTGGCCGCCTGCAATACGCCGGCACGCATCGTCCCGCCCGACGGCAAGACCGTCGAGGAAGGCAAACGCGCCCTTGAGCAGCTTGCCCAGCTGCCGCCGGCGGTGGAACGCATCCGCATCGGCGACCAGTTGCGCATCGTGCGCGATGCCGGCGAAATGCCGACGCTGTCGGCGTTCAACGTCAGCACCATTTATGAGCTGACGCTGTACACGGTGCAGACCGACGGCAAGATCAACTACCCGTTCCTGGGGCCGGTGCAGGTCGCCGGTCGCCAGCCTTCGGAACTGGCCACGGAGTTGACCGGCAAACTCGCACCCATCTACCGCGAACCGCGCGTGACGGTGAACATCAACCAGGCGCCGGGCAGCTCGATCATCGTCGGCGGCGCGGTGAATAACCCGACGGCGGTGCAGCTCGGCACGGCCAACACCCTGGAGCAGGCCATCCTCGGTGCCGGCGGGGTCAGCGCGGCGGGCAACGCGAGCATGGTCGCCCTGCTGCGCGAAGACGCCCAGGGCGCGTATCGCGCGTACTTCCTGGACTTCAGCCAACTGCTCAAGACCGGCCCCAACGGCCGCAAACCCGTGCGCCTGCAACGCGGCGATGTGGTGTTCGTGCCCAAATCCAACGTGGGCGAGCGCATCCAAGGGGTGGATACCTACATGAACCAACTGATCCCGTTCACCAAGTCCATTGGGGTGGGCTACAACTACACCCGAACCAGCGGCGGCAATAACTAAAGGAGCGACATCCCATGATCGAGATCCGTTCTTTTCGTGATCTTCTGCGCTTGTTCTTCATCTTCCGGCACGAGTTCAAACTCGCGGCGATTGCCGCGCTGGTGATCATCCTGCTGGGGGCGTTCCTGCTGCCGGCCAAGTATGAATCCACCGCGCGGCTATTGGTGAAACCGGGGCGTGATTCGACCTTGCCCATCGAGATCAGCAACCGCCAGGCGCTGGTGATGCCCAGCACCCAGCGCGACCCGATTGTCGATGAGGAGCGCCTGCTCACCACCGTAAGCCCATCGTGCGTGCGGTGGCCGAGCATTACCTGGAAGTGATCGAAAACGCGCCGCCGCCAGAGGGCTTCTGGAAGCGCACCAAGTACTACGTCAAGAGCGGCGTGGGGGCCGTGTTCGACGGCGTGCGCGTAGTCATGGAAACCGTGGGTATCGTTGAGAAAACCACCCCGGTCGAACGCCTGGCCGCCGGCCTGGAGAAGAACTTCGAAGTGAGCCACGCCGCCGGTTCCACGGTGATGGACATCACGTTCAAGTGGAGCGACCCGGAAATCGCCCAGGCGGTGGTCAAGGATTGGGTCGAGACCTACATCAACGAGCGCACCGAGGCCTTGGGCCGCAAGAGCCTGTATGCCTTCTATGAGGGCCAGGTGGCCAACAGCGCGACCGAGATCAAGAGCTACAAGGAACAGATCCTCACGCACCTGAACGAGATCGGCGCGGCGAGTATCACCGACCGCCTGGAAGACTTGTCCGAGCGCATCAACGTGCTGCGCGGCGAGACCTTCAATACCACGCGGCTGATCGCATCCTCCGATAGTGCCATTGCGAGCACGCGCACCCAGCTCAAGGGCCAGCCCAAGGAAGTCACCACGGTTCGCCAGATCGCACTGAACCCGCAGCAGCAGGATTTGCGTCGCCTGCTCAACCAGAAGCTGCTGGAAAAGGCCGACATGATGCGCACCTACACCGACAACGCGCCGCCGGTCAAAGCCCTGGACGCGTCGATTCGGGCGATGCAGGTGCAGGTCAACAGCGAGGCCAGCACCGTGCAAGCCTCGGAAAACCGTGCGCCGAACACCCTGGAAATCCACTTGCAGCGCGTGTTGCTGGATGAAACCAGCAACAACCTGGCGCTGCGCACCCAGCTGGTTCAACAGCAGAAACAACTGGTGAACCTGGAAGCGCAACGCAAAGAGGCCCTGGAGATTGAACCGGAGCTGGCCCGCCTCTCCCGCGAGCTGAACACCACCGAGCGCAACTACGCGCTGTACGTGGATAACCTGGAAAAATCGCGCATCGACCGTGAGTTGGACAACAGCCAGATCAGCAACATCGCCGTGATCGAAGAAGCCACCCTGAACCCGGGCCGCATCTTCCCGAAAACCCTGGTAATGCTGGTGTTGGCGATCCCGTTTGCCATCGTGGTCGGCCTGCTGGTGATCTACCTGTGCTACCTGCTCGACCAGCGGATTCACGACGGTGGCCTGGTGGAGCGCAAGTTCGGCCTGCCCTGTGGACCACCCTGCCGGAGCTGGACACCTCCACCGCGCAAAGTACCAACGCGTTCAATGCGAGCATCTACCGCTTGTACAGCCTGCTGCAGCCCGACCGCATTGCCGAGCAAGGCCTGACCCTGGGCCTGACCTCGGCGCGCCATGGCGAAGGGGTGACCTTTGTGGTCGAACAACTGCGCCAGTTGCTGCACGAGAACGGCATCAACGTGCGGGTCGGCGGGCTGGAAGCCGCCGCGCCGGGTGAAGTGGTACTGCTCGACGCCTCGGCCCTGCTGGACAACCGTGAGGCGTTCGTCAACCTGCGCCGTGCCGACCTGATCGGCCTGGTGGTGGAAGCGCGCAAAAGTACCGTGCCGGTGGTGGAGCACGCGCTGTCGATCCTCAACACCGCGTTTGGCAAGGTGGACGGCATCATCATCAACCGCCGCAAGTTCGAAGTGCCGGGCAAAGTGCTGCACACCATCGGCAAATACCGGGGAGCGTTCTGATGCGTATCGCCCTGCTCGCGCCCTTGCCGCCGGAAAAGAACGGGATCGCCGACTACGCGAACCATTTCCGCACGGCACTGGAACAACTCGGCGTGACGGTGCTGACACCGTTGGCCGGGGTGGCGGGCAATTCCGAGGCGATCCAGCACGCTATCGCGGCGTTCGACTGGCAGTCCGTCGACCTGGTGCACGCCGAGTTGGGCGGCGGGCGGCTGGGGGAATTCCTGGCCTTGCGTGAACTGCGCAAGGCTTACCCGCAGCTGCCGTTGACCGCCACCGTGCATGACCCGGAGCGCATCGTGTGGCGGCGTGAACACCTGCCCTTCCCCTTGAACCTGATGGAACGTTTGCCGAGCCCGTTGCCCCAGGCGGCAGTGGTGCTGGCCGACCCGCTGACCCTGCGCGAAGAACGCCAAGTCGCCAAGGGGCTGACCCGGTTAGTAACCCTCACCCGCTTGGGCGCCGACTGCTTGACCCAACGCATGCAACTGCCGGCCGGCAAAGTCGCGGTGATCAACCATGCCAACCTGGCGATTGCACCGGCGCCGCTACCGTCACTGGACACCCTGCGGCTGCTGTATTTCGGCTTTATCTACCGTGGCAAAGGCATCGAAGATCTGGTGCAAGCCTTGGCGGATGTGTTCAAGCAAGCCCCCGAATTGCGCCACCGCGTGCGCCTGACCTTGGCCGGTGGCACGGCCGCCGAAATGGCGTTTGGCGCGGGCGGCAACTACCTGGAACAACTGAACGCGCAGATCGCGGCACTGGGCCTGACCGACGCCATCGACTGGCGCCTGAACCTGCCGGCCGATGACATCGCCCAGACCATCCAGGCCCACCATGTGATGGTGCTGCCCTACCGTGAATCGAAAAACTCGGCCTGCTCGGGCGCCAGCGCGGCACCAGTGGCGCGTTGTCCTGGGCCACCGCCTGCGGGCGCGGCGCGATCACCTCCGACGCGCGCGTTTGCCGAGGAAGTCGCCAGCGGCAACGGCGCGATCTACCCCGAAGGCGATGTGCCCGCACTGGGCGAACAACTGCTGCGCCTGGCGCGCACGCCACTGCTGGCGCGGGATTGGGCTGAGCGCGCCGGGGAAATCGGTCGCGAACGCCTGTGGCCGTTGACCGCGCAGAAATTCAAACAACTCTTCGAGCAGGCCATCAGCGGAGCCCCTTATGGCGCGTAAACGCACCTACCTTGCCACCTTTGCGCTGGTTGCCGCCCTGGGCCTGACCGCATTCTTATGGGGACGCCAAGCGGACGCCGAAAGCCATGTGCTCAAGGGCAGCAAGGAGGTGGTGTGGAAGGATTTCCTGGGGGTGAATGCGCAGTTCCTGTGGTTCAGCCCCGAGCGTTACCAGAAGCAGATCGACCGCCTTAAGGCCCTGGGCCTGGAGTGGGTGCGCCTGGATTTGCACTGGGATCAACTGGAAACCGCGCAGAACCAATACAAGCTCGCCACCCTTGATGAACTGGTGGGCAAGCTGCAACAGAACCAGATCAAGTCGGTGTTTTACCTGGTGGGTTCGGCACGCTTTATCACCAGCGCGCCACCGCTGTCGCTGTACCCGGACCAGTACCCGCCAAAAGACCCCAACGTGTTCGCCAACCGCATGGCGTTGCTCTCCCAGCGCTACCCCAGCGTCGACGCCTGGCAAGTCTGGAACGAACCCAACCTGATCGGCTTCTGGCGCCCGGTGGCAGATCCTGCCGGCTACGCGAACCTGTTGACCGTCACCACCAACGCCTTGCGCGCAGTGAACCCGACCAAACCGGTGGTCGCCGCCGGCATGGCGTTCTTCAGTGAAATGCCCAACGGCCAGACCATGTTCGATGCCTTGGGCGCGCTGGGCGTGGTCAGTCTGAACACGATCATCTCCTACCACCCCTACACCCAATTGCCCGAAGGCAACGACCCGGCCAACCTGGATTTCATCGCCAAGACCACCCAGCTCAACCAGGCCCTGCGCAACGGCGGCGTGCAAACCTTGTGGAGCACCGAGTGGGGCTGGTCGACCTATAAGGGGCCCAAAGACGCTCAGGACATCATCACGCCACAGGCACAGGCCGACTACGTGGTGCGCCGCCTGGCGCTGATGAGCGCGATGGATTACGACAAGATTTTCCTGTTCACTTTGAGCGACCTCGACCAGCGCGCCAGTGTGCGTGACCGCTCCTATGGCTTGCTCGACATCGACACCAACCCCAAGCCGGTCTACACCGCGCTGAAGAACTTCCTCGATGTCAGCGGGCCGAAGCTCACGCCGGGCGATCCGCCGGCTGCCGACGCATTGCCCGACGGCCTGTTCAGCATCGGCTGGACCCGCACCGACGGGCGCAAGCTGTGGTTCTTCTGGGCGGCCCAGGGCGGCAACGCGCACCTGCCGGGCTTGGCCAGCGCCACCCTGTACGACCCGCTGCGCGGCACACAAACCCCGGTGAGCGGCACCAACGGCCTGACCGTTCCGGTCAAGTCGAACCTGCAAATTCTGTTATGGGAGTGAGGCCTGCCATGCGCATTTTATGGATCCTGCCCTACTCGCCCTGGCCCGCCACCAGCGGTGGCAAGACGCGCCAGTTCCACCTGCTGCGCAGCCTGGCCGCGCGTGGGCATCGGATCACCTTGCTGCTGCATGACAAACACCCGGTGTCGCTCACCGACCGCCAGGTGCTGGAGGCCTTTCTCGAGCAACTGATCATCCTGCCGCGTCGCCCGTTGCGCAGCGTGAAGACCCTGATCGCCGGGCTGTTCGCGCCCTACCCGCTGCTGGCCAGCGTGAATGGCTTGTCGGGCGCGTTGCAGGACCGCTTCAACCAACTGCTCAACGAGCATTGGGATGTGGTGCAGATCGAGCACACGTACACCTTTCAACCGTATGAAGATGCGCTGGCGCGTAAATCCCAGCCGTTCGTGCTGACCGAACACAATGTCGAGTCCGCGCTTGGCGCGGCCACGTATGACCGCCTGCCAGGCTGGTCGCTGCCGTTCATTCGCTACGATCAATGGCGCTATACCCGCTGGGAACGCCGGGTGATGCGCCAGGCCACGCAGGTGGTGGCGGTGACCGACAGCGACGCCCAGACCCTGGAAAAAATCGCCGGCAAACCGGTGTCGGTGGTGGTCAATGGCGTGGATTGCGATCACTTCGCAGCCGCGCGTCCCGACCCGTCGACTCGCCGCGTGCTGTTCCTTGGCAACTACGAATACGCGCCCAACGTGGATGCCATCGAGTGGGCCCTGGATGAAATCCTGCCCAAGGTCTGGGCGCGTTGCCCGGACGCGCGCATGAGTGTGTGTGGCTTCGGCATGCCCGAAAGCTGGCGTGAACGCTGGCCGGATCCGCGCATTGAATGGCAGGGTTTTGTGCCCAACCTGCTGAAATTGCAGTCGAGCTGTTCGGTGTTTCTGGCGCCGTTGCGTCACGGCGGCGGTTCCAAGCTCAAGGTGCTGGAGGCGTTGGCCGCCGGCTTGCCCTTGGCGAGTACCGAGCAAGGCGTGTCGGGGTTGGACCTGGTCGAAGGCCTGGACTACCTCGGCGGGCAGACCGCCGCAAGCCTGGCCGACGCCGTGGTGCGCCTGCTGCAATTTCCCGACGCCGCCGCGCCCATGGGCGAAGCCGGCCGTGCCTATGTGCGCCGCGCCCATGACTGGAGCGTCGCCGCCAGCCAGTTGGAAAAGGTGTACGCCAGCCTTTCGCCCCTGACTCACAAGGAGCCCGCATGCGTGTAGGCCTGGATTACCGCACCGTCGGCACCTCGCCGCAATCGGGCATCAGCCGCCAGGTGTACGCGCTGGAAAGCGCCCTGCACGGTCTGCCGGGCATCGAGCTTGAGCGGTTTACCGTGGCGCCCCTGGGCGATGAAACCCGTTTGCAGGCCCATTGCCCGGTCTGGGGCTGCGCCAAGACCGCGATGCACCAGCCGCAGAATCGCCTGAGGTTCGAGGCCGGTTTTCTGCCGCGTGCGTTGCGTGAACAGCAGATCGATTTGTACATCAGCACCTTCAACATGGGCCTGCCTTTGCCGCCCAAGCCGAAGGGGCTGCGCACGGTGGTGCTGTTGCATGACCTGTTTCAGATCACACTGAACAACTACCACGCCAACCGCCTGAAGGCGCTGATCTACAAGACCAGCGATCGCCTGTCGATTGCCTACGCGGTGCACAGCGCCGACCGGGTGTGGACGCCGTCGCAATACAGCGCCGATGAAACCGTGCGGTTGTTTCCCAAGGCGGTAAGCAAGATTCGCGTATTGCCCAACCAGGTCGATGGCTTTGCCGACCTGGCGGCGGACCTCAGCGCTCGCCAATTGCCCGAGCGCTTTTGGTTGCTGGTGGGCACGCGTGAGCTGCGCAAGAACGTGCCGTTCCTGGTCGACGCCTGGCAGCGGGCGCGGCAGCAATCGCCCGCCGTGCCGGAGTTGGTGCTGGTGGGCAGTCTTGAGCATTTGCCCGAGGCCCAGCGTACCCTGCCGGGGATACGCGCACTCAGTGGCGTGTCGGACGCCGAATTGCACGCGCTGTACCGCCAGGCCTCGCGCCTTTGGCAGCCTTCCTATGCCGAAGGTTTCGGCCTGCCGGTGATCGAAGCTTTGAGCGTCGGCACCCCGGTGGCGGTGGCCAGCGGTACTTCGCTGGATGAAATCACGCCGCCCTCGGCGCCGCGTTTTTCGCCCACCGACGGCCCGGCGTTGACGCAACTGATGCTCAGCCTCGGCGAACGCACTGAAGAAGCATCCCCCGAGCAACACCGGCAATGGGCGCAACGCTTCAACCATCACGCCTATCGCCGACGCCTGGCCGAATTGATCGAGGAACTGAAGTGAGAATGACCCTGCCCAGCCTCGTCGCCATCCTCTTCGGCCTGTTGTTTGGCGCCGTTGCCCTGTTGTTGTCGCCGGCCAAGGCGTTCCTCGCCGTGATCGGCCTGGCCGGGGCGGTGACCATCCTGCGCTTTCCTTTCTGGGGCCTCCTGCTCTTTGCCTTGGTGGCGACGTTCATGCCGTATTCCACGATCAACCTGGGCATTCGCAGTACCGTCAGCGAAGCCATTTTGGCGATGACCTGGGGCGCCGTGCTGTGGAACAGCTTCCTGGTGCGCCTGCCGGATACGCCGAGCCTCACCCGGCGCCCGACCGACCAGATGCTGTTGTGGCTGATGCTGTTCAGTGTGTTTCCCTTTATTGTCGGCCAGGTCACCATCCACGCCGACAGCAGCGGCGTGGCCAACTGGCTGCGTTGGTTGCTGAACTTGTCGGGCGTATTCCTCTGCGCCAAGTTGCTGGTGGACCACAAGCACCGCGAGTCCTGGTGATCGCCCTGCTGCTGGGCAGCCTGGCGATGCTGGTGCTGTCGATTGCGGTGTTCGTGCGCACGCGCTCCGGGGCCGGCATCGCGCCAGTGCTGGCGCTGTTCAACTACGGCAACTTCGACATGCTGAAATTCGGCCTGGAAGCCATGGCTTCGCGCATGGGCTCGCCGTGGATGCACCCGAATGCCATCGGCGGGATCATGGCGCTGTTGCTGCCCCTGGCCTTCTGTTTCGGCATGACCGAACAAGGCTGGAAACGTGCATTGGGCCTGGGCGTGGCGTGCCTGGGCGCGGCGGCCTTGCTGCTGGCGAGTAGCCGGGGGGCGATGGTCAGCCTGGCGTTGGTGCTGCTATGGATGGCCACGCGCCGGGTGCCCTACACCGGGCGTCTGCTGATGATCGGCGCGGTGTTGACCGTCGTGCTGGTGATGGCCTACCCACCGTTGCAGGAACGCTTGGCGACGATCTTCTCTTCGAGCAACGCCAGTACCGAAGTACGTTTCGACGAATACCGCATGTTCCCGCAGGCGGTGGCGTCGTACCCGTTCGGCATCGGCTTCAAGGTCGACCCACCGGTGCCTGACACCCACCTGCTGGGCATCTCCAACCTGTGGCTGAACTACATCTACAAGACCGGCATCGTTGGCATGCTGTTCTTCATCGCGGTGACCGTGCGCTGGTGGCGTGAAGCCCGCCCGGAAAACGGCCCGATCCGTCTGACCAAGGACAATGCGCTGTGGCTGGGCACCACGGTAGGATTCTCTCGGCGCTGGTCAGCGGCCTGTTCGACCACTACTTCAGCTTCGCCGTGGTGATGGTCGCGCTGTTCTGGCTGATGGTCGGCATCAACGTGCTGGAGGCACGGCGGCTGTTTCCGGCACGCCTGCCGCAGGTCAAACCGGTGGTCTTTCGCAAACCCGTGCTTGATGGCGCGAAGCCCTGATGCTGGGCTCCGCCGTCTGGCTGACGCTGGCGACACTGCTGGGCCTGTGCCTGGGCTTTGCCCGCGAATGGTTGCTGGTGGCGGCCTGGGGCGCGGGCGAGCGCAGTGATGCGTTCCTGATTGCGCTGTTTTTGCCGGAAGCGCTGCGCATGTCACTCGCCGGCGGCGTGCTGAGTGCACGCGCTGCCGCTGTACCTGGCGCGCAAGGACGACGAACGTCTGGGCTGGCTGGCCGTGTTGTTCCCGGCGCTGCTGCTGATCGCGCTGATCACCAGCCTGTTGCTGACGCTGTTCGCGCCGTGGCTGGTGCAACTGCTCGGACCGGGCTTGGCGGCGAGTGCCACGGCGCTCGCCAGCAGCAACTTGCAGATCGTGGCCTGGTGCGTGCCGGGGCTGATGCTGCACGCGCTGTTCAGCATCCCGTTGCAGGCCAGCGAGCGCTTTGTGCTGGCCGGCCTGGGTTCGTTGTTGTTCAACCTGCCACCGGTAACCTACCTGGCCCTCGCTGGCACCGCGACCCAACCGCACTCGCTGGCCCTGGCCTGCCTGGCCGGCAGCCTGTTGATGCCGTTGGCGCTGCTGCCATCGATGTGGCGCCAGGGCTGGCGGCCGTGGCGCTGGCAGTTTTCGTGGGCGCCACTGCGAGAGTTGGGCCAGCGCATCGGTCCATTGTTGTTGAGCAACGGCGCCAGCCAAGGCCTGGCCCTGATCGAACGGCTGGTGGCGTCGCTGCTGGGTGAAGGCGCGGTGACCTGGGTCAACCTGGCACGCAAGCTGATGAACCTGCCGCTGATTGCACTGATGAGCCTCAACCAAGTGCTGCTGGGCATGATGAGCCGCCGCCAGGGCGATGAACGCCTCGCCCTGCTCAAGCGCGGCTTGAAACCGCCAGCGTACTGACCCTGCCCGCCGGTGTCGGCCTGGTGGCAGCGGCCCCGAGCCTGGTGGCGTTGCTGCTGCCCAAGCAATCGCTGGACTCGCCATTGCCGCTGCTGCTGGCCTGGTTTGCCGTGCCGTTGGTATTTGGCGCCTGGAACGCTTTGCTCGCGCGGTATGCCTACGCGGTAGGGGACACGCGCCAGCCATTGCGCTGCGAATTGCTCGGCAGCCTGGTCAACGTGATGCTGCTCGGCGTGCTGCCGTTTGTGTTCGGCTTGGCGGGGATTCCGTTGGCGGCATTGGCCGGGGTGATCTGCACCGCGCTGCTGCTGATGCACCGCCAGGCCTTGCTCGGCGCCCTGCCTTGGGTGCGGAGCTGGCTGCTCAGTGCCGTGCTGATGGGCGTGGCGGCGTTGGCGCTGTATCGGATTGAAGGCGTGTGGCTGCAACTGGGGCTGAGCACCCTGGCCGGCGCCGTGGTGTTGCTGGGGATGGGGCTGTGGCTCAAGCCGTGGCGCAAGGCATGAATGATCGATCGGGGATAGGCGGATGAAACATCGTTGGATTCAAATGGACATTGCCAAGGGCATCGGCATCCTGATGATCGTGTACGGTCACAGTTGGTTCGTGGCGAACTCGCTGGAGTTGCAGTACCCGATCATCGCCTCGTTCATCTTGCCGTTGTTCTTTTTCCTCTCCGGCGTTTTTTTCAAGCCCGAGCAGCCGTTTGTGGAGATGGCCGTGCGCAAGGCCGATGGCCTGCTCAAGCCGTTTTTCTTCACCATGCTGGTGTACGTGATCGTACGCGACGTGCTCCGCGGCCAAGCCCTGTTGCCGGATATCGGCGGCGTGCTGTATGCCTCGGTGGATACCATTCCCTGGCAGGCACTGTGGTTTCTGCCGCATTTCTGGGTAGCGATCCTGTTCAGTTGGGTGATGCTGCGCCTGATCCAGCGCCTGAAGCTGTCACTGCCGGTGAGTTGCCTGCTGATGGTGGTGCAACTGTTGATCGGCATCTGGGTACTGCCGTGGTTCTGGCAAATCCCGGTGAGCGTCGGCGGGCAGACCTGGACGTTGCCCGGCCTGCCCTTCGGCCTGGAAATCACCCTGATCAGCAGCACCTACTTCATCTGCGGCTACCTGCTGCGCGACTGGCTGCGTCGACATGAGGGATCGTGGCTGGGGCTGCTGATGTCGGTGGCATTGTTCGCCGCCGTGTTCCTCTACAGCCACGCCACCATGGACTTGGCGCAGCGCCGCTACGACCACTGGCTGTGGACCAGCCTGCTCGCGGTGCTCGGCGTGTACGCGTGCTGGTCGCTGGCGCGGGTGCTGATGGTATCGACCGTCATCACACGGGCGATGACCTACATTGGCCAGAACACCTTGATCCTGCTGATCTTCCACGGCGAGATCCAGCACAAGACGGTTGACCTGCTGGAGCGCCTGGGGCTGCACGCGCTTGTGGCGGCCTGCGTGGGTTTTGGGGTGGCCGTGGTGGTGCCTTTGTTGATCGGGGAAGTGATCAAGCGGGTGGCGTTTTTGCGGTTTTTCTACTTTCCGTTTCCGGTGCGCAAGGCGCCTGTCGCAAAACGGCGCCTTGAGGGCGCCGTTCAATCGCTACGTCAGAAGTCGTATTTGACGCTGGTCATCAGGTTACGCGGCGGCCCGTACATGCCGTGGTTGCCGGCGTAGCTCAGGTATTCACGGTCGAACAGGTTGTTGAGGTTCAGCGAGGCGCTCAGTTTGGGTGTCACGTCGTAGCGCACCAGCAGGTGAGTGATGGCGTAGCTGCCCTGGCTGAAGGTGTGCAGGTCTTCCCCGACCTTGCTCTGCCAGTTCACCCCGCCGCCCACGGTCAGTTTGTTGAACGCGCCAGGCAAACGGTAGGAGGTAAAGGTCTTCAGGCTCTGGCGCGGCAAGGTGGTGACGATGCGTTTGTCGTCGGCATCGGTGCTGACCGCATAGGCATAGCCGGCGGAGGCCTGCCAGCCGTCAGCGAGTTCGCCGTTGAGTTCCAGCTCCACGCCTTCGGTGGTGGTGCCCTGCTCGTTGCGGTAGGTGTTGCCGCCCGGGGTGTCGATCCAGATGGCCAGGTTGTCCTGCTCCAGCTTGAACAACGCCAGGCTGGTGTTCAGCTTCTCGTCGAAGAAGCTGCCTTTGAGGCCGACTTCATACCCTTTGCCCTCCATCGGCGGCAGCGCCTTGTTATTGATGTCGCGTACCCAACTGGCCTGAGGGTTGAAAATTTTGGTGTAGCTGGCATAGGCCGACCAATTGTCGGTGAGGTCATACACCACGCCAGCGTAAGGAATATAGACGCCGGTTTCCGATTCGTCGGAGCGTGTCGCCGTGCCGCCGTAAGGGCGGTCTTCGGTTTCGCGCTTCCAGTCGATCACGCGGCTGCCGAGGATCACGCTCAGGTCATCGGTGACCCGCAGCCGTGTGCTCAGGTAGGCGGCGTATTGGCTCTCATCCACCGAGGATTTGCCGGTGACATTGAACACGGGCTTGGCTGACTGGCCGTCCCAGTTGAGCAGGTTGTCGATGGCACCGGCAGGCGAGCTGGAATAGTCGTAATGCCATCCGCCGTAACTCGGCACGCTTTCCTTGTATTTTGACAAGGTGACACCCGCGATCAGCTCGTGCTCACGGCCGAGCAGGTCGAAGGGGCCGGTGGCGTAAAGGTCGAGGTTGTCCTGGCGCGGTGTACCGGAGAAACGCACCGGTAATTGGGTGGTGCCGCTGCCATCCGGGTTGAGGGACCCGTTGACGTAGTTGAAGACTTCGTCGAACTGGTTTTCGGTGCGGGTGAATTCGGCCTTGGCGCTCCAGCCGCTGTCGAACTTATGTTCGATAGACGTGAAGAAGCTGGTCTGCTCATGATCGTTGTAGGACCAGGCCGGAGCGGTGTTCAGCGAACGGTTAAGGTTAGTGCGCGAACCGTCGGTAAACCGTGTGGGCAAACCGGAACGCGCTGGCGAATCGACGTCGGTGCGCAGATAGCTGAAGCCCAAGGTCAGCAGCGTGGCTTCGCTCAGGTCGAATTCGGTGATGCCATAGAGCAGTTGGGTTTCCTGCTTGTAGCGGTCGATCCAGGCGTGTTCGGTCTTGTAGTCCGCGACCAGCCGGCCGCGCACATTGCCGGTTTCGGTCAGCGGGCCGGAGACGTCCAGGCCCGTGCCATAACGGTCCCAGGTGCCCCCTTCAGCCGTGACGCTGGCGCGAGCCTCGGTACCGTCGGGCGTTTGCGGATCAGGTTGATGGTGGCCGCCGGATTGCCCATGCCGCTGATCAGGCCAGTGGCGCCGCGCACGATCTCGACACGGTCGTACATGGCCATGCTTTGGGTGTAATTGTCCATGCGCGTGGCGGTGGGCACACCATCGATTTCGAAGTTCTGGATCTGGAAGCCACGCGAAAAATAACCGTCACTCTCCGAGCCCAGGCCATCGCGCAACACAATGATGCCGGGAGTGGCATCGAGGGTGTCACTGAGGTTGGTGAGGCGCTGATCATCCAGGCGCTGGCGGGTCATTACGGTGAGCGACTGCGGGGTTTCCCGTGGCGTCAGATTCAGGCGCGTCGAGCTGCTGGACGACTGCGTGGTATAGGAACCGGTGCCTTCGGTGGTCGAGCCCGGTGCCTTGCCCGAGATCGATACGGTGCCCAGTTGCAGCGCGCCATCCGCCGGGCGTGGCTCCAGTGAATAGTGGTTTGCGCTGCCATGCACCGCTTGCAGATCGCTGGTGCTGAGCAGGATCGCCAGGCCAGTGTCCAGGTCATGCCGGTAGTGCAGGCCGGGGCTGGTCTTGCCATCCGTGAGCGCCGCCGGGTACGACAACAGGATCTGGCTGGCCTGACCGAACTGATTGAGCGCCCCGGCCAACGAGCCGGCCGCAATATCGAAATCCAGGTCCGGTGCCGCTTGAACCCAGGTCGACGCCAGCAACAATGGCGTGGCGACCGTCACGCTGGCGATGCCTTGCATGACGGCCAGGGCCAGAGAGGTTTTCAACGTTCTGCGATGTGGTGTGCGTGGCTGCATGCCCAATTCCCCAGTGAAGGTAGTGTCTGGGGATATAAGTCTCGTGAGAAACGCAAACGGACCACCCTGGCGCGAACTAAATTCAAACCCGGTTCAGGCGGGGGTTGAGGGTGACCCAGAAGCGTGTGAAATGCTGCACGTCCAGCTTCAAGGTCTGCCCCAACGCGGCAAGGATGCGGTCGGTGTCGGACAGCGGATAAGTGCCGGACACACGCAAGCCTCGCACGGCCGGGTCACAGGTCAGGCGCCCGCGCCGGTAGCGGCTCAACTCGTCGAGGAAGTCCTCCAACCGCATGCCTTCGGCGACGATCATGCCCCGGCTCCAGGCCAGCTCGCCATTCCGTTGCGGACGACGGGCGAGCAAGGTGTGGGCATCAAAGCTGACCAGCTCATTCGCTTGCAGCACCAGGCTGCGTGACGGGATCTGCACCGACAGTGCGCCCTGGTCGGCCCCCAACTGGGTAAAGCCATCACGCTGGCGCACGCTGAAGCGACCGCTGACGGCACGGGTCAGGCCCTCGGCGGTCTGCACCCACAGCGGACGGGCGTCGGTGAGGTTGGGGTCCACCAGGATTTCACCGCGCAGCACCTGGATTTTCCGTGCGTGCGCGGTGTATTTCACATCGATGGCGGTGTCGGTGTTGAGCTGCACCTGGGTGTTATCCGCCAGGCCGATGCGCCACTGCTCGCCGACGGTGGTGCTGTAGTCGCTGGTCCAGTGCTGCACCAACGCCGTGTCCTTGACGCTCCAAGCAGTAGTGCCCGCCGCCAGCAGCACGGCAAGGTGCTTGATCACTCGACGACGGGACATTGCCGGCAGCAACGTTGCGCGAGCCAAGGCCTGATGAGCCGGCGCGCGCACGTCTTGCATGCGTTGGAGAAACCGTTGGGAATGCTGCCAGGCCAGTTCATGGGCCGGGTCCTGCTCGCGCCAGCGCTGCCAATCGGCGCGGGTCTGTTCAGTGACGTCCGGCGCCTGTAATTCCAGTTGCCAGTGCATCGCCTGTTCGGCGGCTTCGAGGGATAACGGCGATGGATTCATCAACGTTGGCTGTCCAGCAGGATGCACTGCGCACCCGCCTTGACGATGTAGCGCTTGACCGTGGTAACGCTGGCGCCGAGGCGCTCGGCAATCTCGCCGTGACTGAGACCATCAAGCTGCGACCACAGGAATGCCTGGCGCACCGGCAAGGCCAGGCGGCTGAGCACTTCATCGAGGGCCATCAGGGTTTCCAGCAGAATCCACTGGGTTTCGGCGCTGGGCACAGACTCTTCCGGCAACAAGGCCAGGGCTTGCAGATAGGCTTTTTCCAGCTTTTGCCGACGGAAATGATTGGACAGCACACTCTGCGCCACCTTCGCCAGGAAACTGCGCGGCGCCAGAATTTCAACCGGCTGGTTTTTTGCCAGCAGCCGCAGAAAGGTGTCCTGAGCCAGATCGGCGGCACTCTGCGGGCAGTTCAAGCGACGCCACAGCCATTGCTGCAACCAGCGATGTTGTTGGCGGTACAGGGTGGCCAGATCAGTGGGGCTTACCGCAGGAGTCGAAGACATGGAAGGCGCGCGCGAAGAATGAGGCGTAAATGATAACGGTTATCATATTCTTCGTTGCGTCGATGCTGCAAGTTTCTGCTGCAGGAGCCGGCTGGCCGGCTCTGGCGGGGTCAATCGTCCAGTGGTTGCGGGGCTGCGTGCTTGGCGGGTTTGCCGGCCTTGGCACCGGGTTTCGCCGCCGGAGCAGCGGCTGCCGGTTCAGGCTCGGCGGGAGCGGCGGTTTCTTTCTCGGCCATCGGCATCTGGTCGATGGCGCTGAAGAACTCTTTCAGGTCGAGGGTATCCGGTGGCACGGTTTTCTCGACTTTCTTCTCGCCGTCCTTGCCCACCAGGATCACTTTGGTGCCACTGCCGGCACCCAGTTTGAGGGCACGGATCAGTGCATTCGTTTCCGGAGGCGTGAGCTTTTTATTGTCCTTGGGGTCCTTGGCGAACTTCTCGCCTTCGGCGCCGATACTGCCGAACTTCACGGTGTAGAACACCATGTTACGTTCTTCAAAGGACTGCTTGGTTGCAGGCTCGTCCAACTGTTTCTTGAGGGTCGCCAAGGTGTTGTTGCCGGAATCAAGCTCCACCACCACCAGCGGCCGGGCCTTGCCCAAGTCTTGCTTGAGCGGGTTGATATCATCAGCAGCCAACAGCGGCCCCGTAAAAGCCATCAAGGTAGCCAGGGTCAGCGACCGGATGAGCATGCGCACCTCCTTTGTATTCCATGCAGGGTTCTTGAGTTTCATGTCTGCGACAGTCAAATTCAAGGATGATTCCTACACCACTTTAAGAAAGCGTAGGACAGGACGCCCGCTACGCAAGGGTTTGGTAGGCACAAGTGTCATTGTTTCCACTGATTTCGGAAACATCATGAGACCTTCCACTCGGGCCAATGCCGTGCAAATACGGGGGCGACGATGGGGTCGGCATCCACCTGCGCCAGGCTCTGGGCAAAGCCCGGCGCCAGGCCGTTCAATGCCTCTCGCGCTTCATCCCAGCGCGACACCGCCGCCGCCATAAGGCCCAACGCATTCGGCACGCCGTTGGGCGCAAACAGTTGCTCGTCGAACTGATCGGCGAACACCACCCAGGCCTGATGCAGGTAGCGCCGGGTGCCCGTCACCAATTGCGCCTGCACGGTTTCGTTGACGTTGCCGAGCCAGCGTTGCGGGTAGTCGATGATGCCGATGGCCGAGTAACAATTGGCCGCGATGTACACCAGCCCGCGGATGATCTGCGCGCGATTGCCGGCCAGCAAGTCCGAAGCGGGATATTCCAGGCCGAGGTGGATCAGGATCGCGGCACTTTCCGTCAGCACCTGGCCATCGGCGGTGACCAGGGTGGGCACCTGTTTGAGCGGGTTGATCCGGGCCAACTCATCACTGCCCTCACCCTCCGCCCAGGAGGCCGCGTCCACCCGTCGCCACGGCACTGCACAGCGTTGCAGGGCGATTTCGATCATGCAGGAGCCGGATTCGTCGATGCCATACAGCGTGTACATGGGCTTTTCCTCCTAGCGTTGCAGTTTGGCCTGCAAGTTCGCCTTCACCTGTGGCCATTCCGAATCGATGATGCTGAAGCGCACCGAGTTGCGCTTGCGTCCGTCGGGCATGATGCGTTCGTGACGTACGATACCTTCCTGCACGGCGCCGAGGCGCAGGATCGCGGCGCGGGACTTTTCGTTGAGTTCATCGGTGGTGAATTGCACGCGCACGCAGTCGAGCACTTCGAACGCGTAGGTCAGCAACAGCAGCTTGGCTTCGGTGTTGATCGCGCTTTTCTGCGTGGACAGCGCCAGCCAGGTATGGCCGATTTCCAACTTGCGATTGACCCGGTCGACCTTCCAGAACCGCGTACTGCCGACCACTTGGCCGTCTTCACGACGCACCAGGGTGAACGGGATCACGCTACCGGCGTCACGCCCTGCCAGGGCGGTGTCGATGTACTGATCAACCGTGTCCGGGCCCGGTACGTTGGTGACCTTCAGGTTCCACAATTCGCCATCGGCGGCGGCGTCGAGCAAGGCGGCCTTGTGTTCCCTTTGCAGGGGCAGGAGTTCGACCGTGGTGCCGGTCAGTGTGATCAGGGTCATGGTGGCAGCGCCGTCTGGGTGGTCATCAGAGACAGAGAGTGCAGGCTGCCGCCCTGACGAATCAAGCGTTTTAAAACAGGCCCATCTGACCGCCCACCAGGGTGCTGAAATCGTCATTCACGAACGGCAGGATCGCATCCGCCACCGGCTGTAATTGCCGGGTGACGTAGTGGTCGTAATCGATGGGCGCTTGCCGCACTTCCAGCGGTTCCGGGCCGTTGACGCTGATCACGTAGCTGATCCAGCCACCGCGCTGGTACTGGCGCGGGCGGTTCAGGCGGTCGTTGTACTCATCGGCCAGACGCGCGGCGCGCACATGGGGTGGCACGTTGCGCTCGTAGTCGTCCAGCCGGCGGCGCAGGCGCTTGCGGTAGATCAGCAATTCATCGAATTCGCCACTGAGGGTACGGCGTACGTAGTCGCGGATGTAGTCCTGGTGGGGCTGGCGATGGAAGATGCGCTGGTAGAGTTCCTGTTGGAATCGACGGGCCAGGGGCGACCAGTCGCTGCGCACGGTTTCCAGGCCTTTGTAGACCATGTCTTCGCTGCCATCGCTGCGCACCACCAGACCGGCATAGCGTTTCTTGCTGCCCTCCTCCGCGCCACGGATGGTCGGCATGAGGAACCGCGTGAAGTGGGTTTCGTACTGCAACTCCAGGGCGCTTTGCAGGCCGAACGCGGTGAGCAGGTGCTCGCGCCACCAATCGTTGACGTGCTGCACCAAGGCCCTGCCGATACGGCTGGCGTCCTCCTGGGAATGCGCGCTGCCGAGCCACACGAAGGTGGAGTCGGTGTCGCCGTAGATCACCTCATAACCTTGGGCTTCGACCAGTTCGCGGGTCTGGCGCATGATCTGGTGGCCACGCATCGTGATCGACGAGGCCAAGCGTGTATCGAAGAAGCGGCAGCCGCTGGAGCCGAGTACGCCGTAGAAGGCGTTCATGATGATTTTCAGGGCCTGGGACAGCGGCGCGTTGTGTTCGCGCTTGGCCTCCTCGCGGCCTTCGGAAACCCGCTCGACAATGGACGGCAGACAATGCCGGGTGCGGGAAAACCGTGCGCCGCGAAAGCCTTCTACCGAGTCACTGTCGTCGGGGTACTTGAGGCCTTCGATGAGACCCACCGGGTCGATCAGGAAACTGCGGATGATCGACGGGTAGAGGCTTTTGTAGTCGAGCACCAACACCGATTCGTAAAGCCCAGGGCGTGAGTCCATGACAAATCCGCCGGGGCTGGCCTGGGGCGGTTTGTCGCCCAGGTTCGGCGCGACGAAGCCCTGGCGATGCATCAACGGCATGTACAAATGGGTGAACGCGGCGACGGAGCCGCCGTTGCGGTCGGCCGGCAAGCCGGTGACACTGGCGCGCTCCAGCAGGAACTTGAGCAGTTCGGTCTTCTCGAAAATCCGCGTGACCAGCTCGCAGTCCTTGAGGTTGTAGCGCGCCAGGGCGGGCTTGTCCTCGGCGAACATGCGGTTGATCTCGTCCATGCGCTGGTACGGCGTGGAAATGTCCTTGCCTTCGCCCAGCAGGGTTTGCGCGACGTTCTCCAGGCTGAAGGATTCGAAGCTCCAGGTGGCCGAACGCAGGGCTTCGATGCCATCAATGATCAAGCGCCCGCTGCGGCGGCAAAGTAATGATTGCGGCTGCCGTGTTCGCGCCAGGCCATCGGTTCTTCGCCCGGTACCGAGCATGAGCGGCACATTGAGGCGCTGGGCATGTTCGTGCAGCACGCGCAGGTCGAACTGCACCACGTTCCAGCCGATGATCGCATCGGGGTCGTGCAGCGCCAGCCACTGGTTGAGGCGTTCGAGCAGTTGGGCACGGGTGTCGCAATAGTCGAGCTTGAAGTCCACGGCGTCGGTTTTGTTCGGCGGGCCAAGCATGTACACCTGGCGCTCGCTGCAGCCTTCGAGGGCGATGGAATAGAGATCGCCCTGGGCGGTGGTCTCGATGTCGAGGGACACCAGCTTCAGCGGCGGACGGTAGTCGGGCGCGGGTTTCATCTGTGCGTCGCACAGTACGCCGCTGGCGTCGGGTGTGCCGCCGAACCACACCGGGGCAGTGATAAAACGCTCCATCATGTAGCGCTCGGGCGGGCGCACGTCGCCTTCGTAGACGTCGACGCCCGCCGCGCGCAGGCGTTTTTCCACGTCCATCGCCTGGCGGTGCTGGCGGGTGTACAGGCCGAGGACGGGCCGGTGATGGAAATCGCACAGCTGCAAGGAGCGCAGCTCGATATCGCGCTCGCCCTTGAGCAGCCAATCCAGCGGCTTGCGATGGGCCTCAGGGATGAACATCACCGAGGTCTGCACGGGTAGGCGGACAAACCTCGGGCCCTGGTCGGTGGCCAGCCAGAAGCTGACCTCCGTGCCCGCCGGGGTATCGCGCCAATGCCGGGTCAGGACAAAACCCTGCTGTAAATCCACCGTACCGCACCTCAGGAATCGCTTTCAGGGCGTGATTCTACTCGGCATCCACGCGCGCAGACCGTGTCAGTAAAAATTTGTTGCGTGACGTTAATAATAATTACTATCATTCGCGCCGGAGTCGTATCCGCGCAGTGAGGACGCGCAACGCCGTTGCCCTTTCCTCACACATGACGGTTAGCCGTCAGGATCGCCCATGCCCGCCCCATTCGCCGTGCCGTTGCGCCCAACCCTGCTCGCCCTGTGCTGCTCCCTGAGCCTCAGCGCTCACGCTGCAACCCCAGCCACCCCGCAGGATGCGAACACCGGCCAGGAAGGCAACACGCTGGAGCTGGGCGCCACCAACATCAATGCCGACGCCCCCGCGCCAAGCGCCCTGCCCCCGGTGTACGCCGGCGGCCAAGTGGCACGCGGCGGCCAATTGGGTGTGCTGGGCAACCAGGACATCATGGACGTGCCGTTCAGCATGGCCTCCTACACCGAGAAACTGATTCGCGACCAGCAGGCCGAAACCGTCGGCGATGTGCTGCTCAATGATTCGTCCGTGCGCCAGGCGTCGGGGTTTGCCAACCAGGCGCAGACCTTCATGATCCGAGGCCTGCCACTGAATGGCGACGACATTTCCTTCAACGGCTTGTACGGCATCCTGCCGCGCCAGATCATCTCCACCGACGCCCTGGAGCGCGTGGAAGTGTTCAAGGGCCCCAATGCCTTCATCAACGGCGTGACGCCCGGCGGCTCGGGGATCGGCGGTGGTGTGAACCTGCAACCCAAGCGCGCCGATGACGTGCCGCTGCGTCGGTTCAGCACCGATATCAGCAGTGATGGCCGGGTGGGCGAACACTTGGATATTGGCGAGCGCTTCGGTGAAGACAACCGTTTTGGCGCACGGGTGAACCTGTCCCAGCGCGAAGGCGATACCGGTATCGATGATGAAAGCCAGCGCTCGAAGCTGTTTGCCGTCGGCCTGGACTACCGTGGCGATGCGTTGCGCTTGTCGAGTGACTTTGTGTACCAGAAGCAGCGTATCAACGGCGGGCGCAACTCGGTCTTCCTCGGCACCGCCACCCATGTCCCGAATGCACCGTCGGCCGACACCAACTACGCGCCGAGCTGGAGCAGCACCAACCTTGAAGACACCCTGGGGATGCTGCGTGCCGAGTATGACTTGAACGATAACTGGACGGCCTATGCGGCAGCAGGCGCCAAGCACACCCGCGAAATGGGGCGCTACTCGTCGGTGACCCTGACCGATAACCTGGGCAATGCCACCGCCAGCGGTTCGACCATCGCCCATGAAGAAGACAACAGCAGCGTCATGGGTGGCCTGAACGGCAAGTTCCAGACCGGCCCTGTGAGCCATCGACTCAACTTCGGCTTGGCCGGCATCTGGACCCAGGCGCGCAACGCTTATGTGTTCGCCAGCCCACGCACCCTCACCAATATCTACAACCCTGTGACCGGTGCGCCACCGGCCCTGAACAATCCACGCAATACACCGGGCACCGACTTCAGCGACCCGACCATCACCGCCAAGACCTTTGTGCGCAGTACGGCGGTGTCCGACACGCTGGGGTTCTTCGATGACCGCCTGTTGGTGACGGTCGGTGCACGCCGCCAGCAGATTGTCGTGCAGGGTTACAACTACATGAGCGGCACGCGCACGGCCAACTACGACGAGTCGATCACCACGCCGGTCTATGGCCTGGTCTTCAAGCCGTGGGAGCATGTGTCCTTCTATGCCAACCGCATCGAAGGTTTGGCCCAGGGCCCGACCTCCCCCGTCAACTCGGGCAACCGGACCATCATCGGCGGTGGCGAGGTGTTTGCGCCAGCGCGCTCCAAGCAGATTGAGGCCGGCGTGAAAGTTGATATGGGCACCTATGGGGCAACGCTGGGTGTTTACCGTATCGAACAACCTGGGGCCGGTTACGTTCAGGTCATCGATGCAACGACAGCGCGCTACGTTCGCGAAGGCCTGCAGATCAACAAAGGCGTTGAGTTGAACGTCTTCGGCGAACCGGTCAGCGGCCTGCGCCTGCTGGGCGGTGTGACGGTGATGAAGACCGAACTCAAGGACACGCAAAACGGCGCCAACGACGGTAATCGTGCCATCGGCGTGCCTTCGTTCCAGCTCAATGCTGGCGTGGATTGGGATGTGCCTGGCCTGCAAGGCGTGACCCTCAACGGCCGCATGCTACGCACCGGCGGGCAGTACGCCGACGCAGCGAACAACCTGAGCCTGCCCGCATGGAACCGCTTCGATATCGGCGCGCGCTACAACTTCAAGGTGGCCCAGCGTGATGTCACCCTCGGCGCCACCGTGGAGAACGTTGCCAACGAGAAGTACTGGGAATCGGCCCAGGGCGGTTTCCTGAGCCAAGGCGATCCGCGCGTCGCCAAGCTGTCGGCCAGCGTGGACTTCTAACAGAACGGCAACAACGTGAGCCGGCAGATTTGCGCATCGCCGGCTCACCACTAGACTCAGGGCTTCTCTCACATGGAAGTCCTGACAATGAAGTTATCTCGCTCCCTTCGCCAGGCAATCGCCTTGGCCACTCTACTGTCCGCCGGCCACTTGGTGGCCCATGCCGCCGATATCCCGCTGTCCAAATCCCTTGAAGCCGATGAAGTCACCACCAAGGTGCTGGCGGTAGATGCCGCCAAGCATCAAGTCGTGCTTGCGGGTGCCGAGGGCCGTGAGGTGCATGTGCAACTCACCGATGCCGCCAAGGACCTGGGCAACCTCAAGGTCGGCGACCAGGTCAAGGTGTTGACCACCCACTCGGTCGCGGCCGTGCTGGACACCGACGTGGACAAGAGCGCTCCGGACGCCAGCGAAAAAGCCGGCGTGATCCGCGCCACCGCCGACAACCCCAACCCAGGTGGCGCGGCCTTCCGCCAGGTGCAGGTGCAGCTGAAGATCACTCATATCGACCTGAAGAAAAACCAGGTCACCCTGGAGAATCCAGCCGGTGCGACGAAGGTGTTGAACGTTGAGAAACCGGAAATCCGCGCCGGCCTCAAAGACCTCAAGGTCGGGCAGAGTGTGGTGGTGACTTACACCGACACCCTGGAGATCACCACCGCTCACGAAAGCTGAGACCGGTGAAAGGCGGGCATCACTGATGATGCCCGCTACCTTCAAGCCTGGCGGGCCTGGCTCAGGTAGTTTTCGATGTTGCCCATCTGTTCGTCCCAACCACGGGAATTCATTTTGAAGGCCTTCTGCCGTCGTGCCTCAGGCACGGCATCGAACCCGGATTCGACCACCCGCAGCAGTATGCCCGGCGCCCGATCCTCAATGGTGAATTCCACCAAGGTTGGGGTTTCCTGGTCGTAGTCGACACCCTCCTCTACCGCGAAGGGATGCCACCAGAAAGAAAACAGTGTTTGCGGCAGGATGCGTTCGATCCTGGCCTTCCAGATCACATGTTCGTAGCCCGGATAAGTGATCGGCGCCTCGATACTTTGCCCGGCAACGAAGGTTTTACCCTTGAGTGCGATACCGAACCAACGGCCGAATTGCTCGGCATCGGTGAGGGCTTCCCAGACTTGTTTACGTGAAGCGTTGAGCAGGACTTTTCGTTCGATTCGATCCAATACGTGCATAAGTCACCTCCTCCATTGACAGTAGGCGACATCGAACAATGCGCAACCTTTCAGCCGCGCATTGGTGTTGCGACTTACTTCAGAACGTCCACTTGGCATTGACCATCGCGTTACGCGGCTCGCCGTAGGAGCCCGAGTTGAACGTGCCCATGCCGTCGTAATACTTCTTGTCGAATAGATTGTTGACGTTCAGCCCCACCGACAAATGCTCGTCCACTTGGTAGTTGGCCAACAGGCCCACCACAGCGAAGGGGTCTTGGACCGCCTTGTAGTACGGCCCGGTGTAGTTGATCTGGGTGGTGGCGTACATCTCGCTTTGCCAGGTGACATTGCCGCCCACGGTCAAGCGGCTCAGGGCACCCGGCAGGCGGTAAGTGGTGCCCAGCTTGAACAGGTTGAGCGGCTGGTTGACCTGCACGCGCTCGCCGTCCTTAGAGTGCGATTCACGGTAGGTGTAGCCGCCGAATACGTTCCAACCGGCGGCCACTTCACCGGAAATCTCGGTTTCGACACCGCGCGTGGTGGTGCCGGCGATGGCCTTGTACACCGTCTTGCCGGTGGCATCGTTACCCGAGTCGGCAGCGGTGTTCTTTTGCTCGATGTCGAACAGGGCGATGCTCGCGTTCAACGCACCGTCGAAGAATTCACCCTTGAGTCCGATCTCGTAGTTGTCGCCTTCCAACGGCGCCAGCAAGCCGCCGCTGGCGGTTTTGTAGAACGTCTGCGGCAGGAAGATGCTGGTGTAGCTGGCGTAGACCGAGTAGGTGTCGTTCAGGTCGTAGATGATGCCCGCGTAGGGCGTCACAACGCCGGTCTTCTTGGTCTTGTCGGTCTTTTGCGAGTAAGGGGCATATTCCGTCACCTCATCGAGCTGCTTCCACCAACTGACGCGGGTGCCGAGAATGAGGGTCAGCGGGTCCATCGGTTTCAAACGCAGCGCGCCATACACACCGGTCTGTTGCAGCGTGGTAACGGCCCCCCCGGCTTCGTTGTAGGAACGGCGCCCATACTGCCTGCCGTCCCAAGTGAAGATGTTGTCCACATCACCATAGTCATTGTCCTGGCCGGCCAGGGTACTGCTGTAGTTGGGGAAATTCAGGTGAGTGTGCGAAGTGCTCGCGCCCACTACCAATTCATGCTCACGCCCTCCCAGCTGGAACGGACCGTTGGCGTACACATCGAGCGTGTCCTGGGCCTGGTAGCTGTCGAGGCGGTAGATGAACGCCTTGGCGCCCTGGCCTGTGATCGGGTCCGGGTAGCTGCCACTGGCGGAAGCGCCCTGCCCTTTGCGATAGGAATACTGATGGCTGTAGGCAGTCTTCAAGCTCCAGTCGTTGTCCAGTTTGTGGTCCAGCATCGTGGTGAAGGTGTAGCTGGTGTTGTCCATGTAGCTGGAGCGCGTCGCCGGGTTGAAGGAGCGCGAGAAATCGGTCTGGCGGCCATTGTTGTAGAACAACGGAATATGACCATAGCTGGTGCCATTGGCATCGTTGTTCTGGTAATCCAGGCTGGTGCGCAGGGTAGTGGAGTCATTCAGGTCGATATCCAGCGCGCCATACATCACACGCTTCTCTTGCTTGTACCAGTCCACGAAGGACTTCTGTTTCTGGTACGCCGCGACAAAACGCCCACGCACATTGCCGGTCTCGGTCAACGGGCCGGACACGTCGACTTCAGAGCGATAGCGGTCCCAGGCGCCTGCTTCTCCCGCGATGTGCGCCTGGAAGTCTTTGGTCGGGCGCTTGCGCACCAGGTTGATGGTGGCCGACGGCGTGCCTGCACCACTCATCAAGCCGGTGGCACCGCGCACGACCTCGACGCGGTCGTAGATGACCATGTCGGAAAGCGGGCCGATGAATTGCTGGGATTCGTTGGCGATCTGGGACGGAATCCCGTCGTACTGGAAGTTCTGGATCTCGAAGCCGCGGGAATAAAAGGAGTAGCGCTCGCTGTCTCGATGGTTGCTGCTGACGCCGGGTGTGAAGCTCAGCACTTCGCTGAGGGTCGACAGGTGTTGATCGTCCATCAGTTGGCGAGTGACCACACTGACCGACTGCGGGGTTTCACGCAGGGACAGCGGCAGTTTCGTCGCCGTGCTGGCCGCACCCGTGGTGTAGGAACCGCTGTTTTCGGTAGTCAGCCCCAGCCCTTCAGCGTTGATGCTGGTGGCGCCAAGGCTCAGGGTGCCCGTGCTGGCTTGGGGCGCCAGGCCGTAACTGCCGTCGTTATTGACGGACAGCGCCAGGTTGCTGCCCGCCAACAGTCGGGCAAAGCCTTGTTCGATGCTGTAAGTACCTTGCAGACCGGCACTTTGCTTGCCGGCGGTCAGGCCCGAATCGAAGGACAACACCACGCCGGCATCACTGGCAAATCGGCTCAATACCGAGCCCAGCGGGCCTGGGGCAATGGCGAAAGCCTGCTGCTGGCTGGCAGCCATTGCGCTGGAACCTGTCGCAAACAGTGGGGCCAGCAGCCCGACTTGCACCATCAACGACACGCCAAACAGCGCGACCTGCAAAGGCTTTTTGCGAAATGACCGAAGCGGCTGAGTGGCGACTGAGGTTTGCCCTGCGCGCATGTTGACTCCTGAAGGTGCGAACGAATGAAGGGGGTTTGCAGGAGGAGTCGAACGAGATGCGGCCAATCGACAACAGTTGTTGATAATTATTTTCAGCCGCGTGGGACGACGGTCGTCCAATAACGGGTGCGTGCACTGAGACGCACCGGCAGCGCGTGGGTCAGGGCGTTGAGGGCAAGGTCGATATCGTCCAGGGAATAAGCCCCCGAGACTGTCAGATGGCCGACTTCAGACGCGCATCCCAGGTAACCCGACCGGTAGCGCGACAATTCGGCCAGCAGGCGATCCAGGCGCCAGTTGTCGACGATCAGCCGACCCTGCGCCCATTCGCCTTCGCCAGGTTCGTTGGCCCGAAGGGAGAGCATGCGTCGGGTATCGAACGTGACAGTCTGGCCGGCGGTGATCACGGTTTGCGCAGGTTCGATGCCCTGACGCACCGCCACCGCGTGTTGCAATACGCTCATGCCGGTGAAGTCATCGAACTGGCGAACGGTAAACCGCGTGCCCAACGCGCGCATTTCACCTTGGGCACTGCGTACCCGCAAAGGGCGTGGGTCGGGGGCCGTTTCCACTAGGATTTCGCCGGCACGCAGAATCAGCAAGCGTTGCTCGGCGGTGTAGTGGATGTCCACGGCGCTGGCGGTGTTGAGGGACAGCCGTGTGCCATCGTCCAGGCGCAGGCTGTGGCGCTCGCCAGTGGTGGTGCGTTGATCGGCCATCCACAGCGGCGCTTGTCGATAGCCCGACCAACCGATGGCGCTCATGCCGGCACCGATCACCACACTCTTGAGCAGTGCGCGGCGGCCAAATCGCCGGGATTGGTCGGCAGCGACGTCCAGTACATTGACGGCCACCGTGCCGGGCAGACTCTGGAGCTGGCTTTGCAGGAGTTCCACGCGCTGCCACGCCCATTGGTTCAGCGGGTTTTCATCTCGCCAGGCGAGCCAAGCCGCGTGCAACTCAGGGTCGCCCGGCTCGGCTGCCAGGCGTGCGACCCAGTGGGCCGCCCCGCTGAGGGCTTGGCGCTGCGCGTCACGGGTCACCGTCAATGCTCCAGGGCGAAGATCAGGCAATGCTCGGTGGCTTTGGCGATGTATTTGGTCACCGAACTTACCGAGACCTGTAGCTGTTCGGCAATGTCCTTGTAAGGCATGCCCTGCAACTGCGAAAGCAGGAAGGCACGTTTGGCCTTACGCCCCAAGCCATTGAGCATGGCATCCAGACGCTGCAGGGTTTCGATGACCAACAGCCGCTCCTCCGGCGAGATGGCATAGGCCTGCGGCTGCTCGGCCATGGCTTGGAGATAAGCCTGCTCCAGGGCTTTGCGGCGAAAGCTGTCGATCATGACGCGCTTGGCAATTGTCACCAGGAAATGCCGTGGTTCCTTCAACTCAGCGGCCACCGGCTGCGTGCGTTCGGCCAGCAATAAACGAATGAAGGTGTCTTGAGCCAGGTCAGCCGCCTGATGGGAGCAACCCAGGCGCGAACGCAGCCAGCTGACCAACCAGCGGTGGTGGTCACCGTAGAGTTGGCCAATGGGTTCGTGGGAAGAATGAGGCCCAGCAGACAAAGGCATAATGATATTGCGCACGAATGAGAACGCTTCGCAATTTAGAGCAATGTAGGAATAAGGGCAATGGCTTGTATGACTGTGATGCGCAGCGTGTCGGCGAAAGGTAAATTATCCCCCTCCCCCTGAGGTGATCACGATGACTCAACAGCTCCATGGAAGTTGCTTCTGCAAGGCCGTGCACTATCAACTCGACAGCCTGGATATGCCCATCAGCCACTGCCATTGCGACAGCTGCCGCAAGGTGCACGCGGCGGCATTTGTGGCAACAGCCGGCGTGATGCGTGAGCACTTTCGCTGGACACAGGGCCAGGAGTGGCTGGCGTCCTTCGAATCGTCGCCGGGTAAACTCCGGCATTTCTGCTCGCGCTGCGGCTCACACCTGATGGCAGAGCGTGGGCATCAGCCCCACGTCATTGTACGGGTGGCGACGCTGGACGATGATCCGGGCGTCAGGCCCACCGCGCACATCTGGACGGCCCATGATGTGCCTTGGCTGGCCTACGAAGGCGTAGACCAGTGGGATGAGTGGAAAGCCTGAATCACACCTTGGGGTCGCCGGGCGCTTTGGCTGGCGTCGCATATTGCGGTTTCAGGTGGCCTTCCTGGTCGAGCAGCCAGGCGTCCATGATCTGGCGCACCACCGGACCCGCCACGCGACCGCCGGCCTCGCCGTTTTCGATCATCACCGAAATCACGATCTTCGGGTGTTCCGCTGGCGCGAAGCCGACGAACAGGGCGTTGTCGCGATGGCGCTCGAGGGTCTTCTCACGGTTGTAACGCTCGCCCTGTTTGATCGCCACCACTTGCGCCGTACCACTCTTGCCGGCAATGCGATATTGCGCGCCTTGTGCGGCAGCACGGGCAATGCCGCGTGGGTCGTGCATCACCAGTTGCATGCCATGATTGACCTGTTCCCAATCACGTGGATCCTTGAGGACCACGTTGGGCATCGGGTTTTCATCCACCGGCGGCACGCCGTTGATGGTCTTGGCCAGGTGCGGTCGGTTCCACACGCCTTTGTTGGCAATCAGTGCGGTGGCCTGGGCCAGTTGCAGTGGCGTGACCTGCATGTAGCCCTGGCCAATGCCGAGGATCACGGTTTCGCCCGGGAACCAGGGTTGCCGGCGCGTTGCGCGCTTCCAGGCCTGGGAAGGCATCAGGCCAGCGGACTCTTCGAACATGTCCAATGAGACCTTCTGGCCCAGGCCGAACTCAGCCAGATAGTCATGCAGGCGATCGATGCCCAGCTTGTGGGCGAGGTCGTAAAAATAGGTGTCGTTGGAGCGCATGATGGCTGCGTCCATATCTACCCAGCCGTCACCGCTGTGGTTCCAGTTGCGGTATTTATGGTCAAAGTCCGGCAATTGGTAGTAGCCAGGGTCGAACACGCGGGTTTGTGCAGTGACAACGCCACTGTCCAAGCCGGCGATGGCGACTTCCGGTTTGATCGTCGAGCCTGGCGCGTAGAGACCCCGTAGCACGCGGTTGAACAGCGGTAGGTCGATAGAATCGTGCAGTGCAGCGTATTCCTTGAAGCTGATACCGGTGACAAACAAGTTCGGATCGAAACTGGGCTTGCTGACCATGGCGAGAACTTCGCCGGTTTGCGGGTCCAGTGCAACCACCGAGCCACGGCGATCACCCAAGGCTTCTTCCGCCGCTTCCTGGAGGTGCACGTCAAGGCTCAGCACGATGTTTTTGCCGGGAATCGGGTCGGTGTGCTTGAGTACGCGCAGTACGCGGCCCTGCGCATTGGTCTCGACTTCTTCATAGCCGACGTGGCCATGCAGCTCAGATTCGTAAAAGCGCTCGATACCGGTCTTGCCGATGGACTGCGTACCGCGATACTCCACGGAGTCGAGGGCTTTGGATTCCTTCTCGTTGATCCGACCTACGTAACCGATGGAGTGCGCAAAGTGAGCGCCCAACGGGTAATGGCGGACGAACTGCGGTTCTACGTCTACGCCAGGGAGGCGGAACTCGTTCACGGCCAGTAGCGCGATCTGCTCTTCGGTCAGTTCGTAAAACAAGGTCACAGGGACGAAGGGATGGCGTGCCTGCTTCAGCGCTTTGTCGAAGACCGCGCGGTCTTCGGCCGGCAGGTGCAGCAGGCTGACGATAGCGTCCAGCTCGCCCTTGAGGTCGGTGGTGCGTTCGCGGGTGATGGTCAGGTTGTAGCTGGGGCGGTTGTCGGCCAGTACCACGCCGTTACGGTCGTAGATCAACCCACGCGTCGGGGTAATCGGCAGTACATGGACACGGTTGTTTTCGGAAATCGTGGAGTGGTAGTCAAACTGTACAACCTGCAGGAAGTACATGCGCCCTACCAGCGCGCAGGTGATGCCAATCACCAACAGTGCACAGGCGAGCAGGCGCTTGTTGACCAGGCGGTTCTCTTTTTCGTGATCTTTGATCGGTATCGGTTCAGGCATTTCTACAGCATCTCGTTGAAGAAGGTCGACGCCGCGTCCTGCGGATAAAAGATCAATCCCTGTGAAAATGTGCTGCACCATACCAAAAATGCGGAAACACTTTGCATCGAATTCCCGAACGGCATGCTAATGAGCCCTTTTTGAGAGGAATTGCGCTGAGGACGTTTGGTGTTATGAGGTTGATGTGTGGTGACTGGATTTTCGACCGCCCAAAACAAAACCCCATCTGCTTTCGCAAATGGGGTTTCGGAATTTAATCTTGACGATGACCTACTCTCACATGGGGAAACCCCATACTACCATCGGCGATGCATCGTTTCACTGCTGAGTTCGGGATGGGATCAGGTGGTTCCAATGCTCTATGGTCGTCAAGAAATTCGGGTACTGAGTCGTGGCAGGTGCCTCGCTTCAGCAAATTGGGTATGTGATAGCTTTCGGTGTTTTGTGAGCATCGAACTTTCGGTTCTATCGTCTTCACACACCGCAATCTGATGCTCTTTCGAGTAGTCAAATTGCTTGGGTGTTATATGGTCAAGCCTCACGGGCAATTAGTATTGGTTAGCTCAACGCCTCACAGCGCTTACACACCCAACCTATCAACGTCGTAGTCTTCGACGGCCCTTCAGGGAACTCAAGGTTCCAGTGAGATCTCATCTTGAGGCTAGTTTCCCGCTTAGATGCTTTCAGCGGTTATCTATTCCGAACATAGCTACCCGGCAATGCCACTGGCGTGACAACCGGAACACCAGAGGTTCGTCCACTCCGGTCCTCTCGTACTAGGAGCAGCCCCTCTCAAATCTCAAACGTCCACGGCAGATAGGGACCGAACTGTCTCACGACGTTCTAAACCCAGCTCGCGTACCACTTTAAATGGCGAACAGCCATACCCTTGGGACCGGCTTCAGCCCCAGGATGTGATGAGCCGACATCGAGGTGCCAAACACCGCCGTCGATATGAACTCTTGGGCGGTATCAGCCTGTTATCCCCGGAGTACCTTTTATCCGTTGAGCGATGGCCCTTCCATACAGAACCACCGGATCACTAAGACCTACTTTCGTACCTGCTCGACGTGTCTGTCTCGCAGTCAAGCGCGCTTTTGCCTTTATACTCTACGACCGATTTCCGACCGGTCTGAGCGCACCTTCGTACTCCTCCGTTACTCTTTAGGAGGAGACCGCCCCAGTCAAACTACCCACCATACACTGTCCTCGATCCGGATAACGGACCTGAGTTAGAACCTCAAAGTTGCCAGGGTGGTATTTCAAGGTTGGCTCCACGCAGACTGGCGTCCACGCTTCAAAGCCTCCCACCTATCCTACACAAGCAAATTCAAAGTCCAGTGCAAAGCTATAGTAAAGGTTCACGGGGTCTTTCCGTCTAGCCGCGGATACACTGCATCTTCACAGCGATTTCAATTTCACTGAGTCTCGGGTGGAGACAGCGCCGCCATCGTTACGCCATTCGTGCAGGTCGGAACTTACCCGACAAGGAATTTCGCTACCTTAGGACCGTTATAGTTACGGCCGCCGTTTACCGGGGCTTCGATCAAGAGCTTCGCGTTAGCTAACCCCATCAATTAACCTTCCGGCACCGGGCAGGCGTCACACCCTATACGTCCACTTTCGTGTTTGCAGAGTGCTGTGTTTTTAATAAACAGTCGCAGCGGCCTGGTATCTTCGACCGGCATGAGCTTACGGAGCAAGTCCTTCACCCTCACCGGCGCACCTTCTCCCGAAGTTACGGTGCCATTTTGCCTAGTTCCTTCACCCGAGTTCTCTCAAGCGCCTTGGTATTCTCTACCCAACCACCTGTGTCGGTTTGGGGTACGGTTCCTGGTTACCTGAAGCTTAGAAGCTTTTCTTGGAAGCATGGCATCAACCACTTCGTTATCTAAAAGATAACTCGTCATCAGCTCTCGGCCTTAGAATCCCGGATTTACCTAAGATTCCAGCCTACCACCTTAAACTTGGACAACCAACGCCAAGCTGGCCTAGCCTTCTCCGTCCCTCCATCGCAATAACCAGAAGTACAGGAATATTAACCTGTTTTCCATCGACTACGCTTTTCAGCCTCGCCTTAGGGACCGACTAACCCTGCGTCGATTAACGTTGCGCAGGAAACCTTGGTCTTTCGGCGTGGGTGTTTTTCACACCCATTGTCGTTACTCATGTCAGCATTCGCACTTCTGATACCTCCAGCAAGCTTCTCAACTCACCTTCACAGGCTTACAGAACGCTCCTCTACCGCATCACTTACGTGATACCCGTAGCTTCGGTGTATGGTTTGAGCCCCGTTACATCTTCCGCGCAGGCCGACTCGACTAGTGAGCTATTACGCTTTCTTTAAAGGGTGGCTGCTTCTAAGCCAACCTCCTAGCTGTCTAAGCCTTCCCACATCGTTTCCCACTTAACCATAACTTTGGGACCTTAGCTGACGGTCTGGGTTGTTTCCCTTTTCACGACGGACGTTAGCACCCGCCGTGTGTCTCCCATGCTCGGCACTTGTAGGTATTCGGAGTTTGCATCGGTTTGGTAAGTCGGGATGACCCCCTAGCCGAAACAGTGCTCTACCCCCTACAGTGATACATGAGGCGCTACCTAAATAGCTTTCGAGGAGAACCAGCTATCTCCGAGCTTGATTAGCCTTTCACTCCGATCCACAGGTCATCCGCTAACTTTTCAACGGTAGTCGGTTCGGTCCTCCAGTTAGTGTTACCCAACCTTCAACCTGCCCATGGATAGATCGCCCGGTTTCGGGTCTATTCCCAGCGACTAGACGCCCTATTAAGACTCGCTTTCGCTACGCCTCCCCTATTCGGTTAAGCTCGCCACTGAAAATAAGTCGCTGACCCATTATACAAAAGGTACGCAGTCACCCAACAAAGTGGGCTCCCACTGCTTGTACGCATACGGTTTCAGGATCTATTTCACTCCCCTCTCCGGGGTTCTTTTCGCCTTTCCCTCACGGTACTAGTTCACTATCGGTCAGTCAGTAGTATTTAGCCTTGGAGGATGGTCCCCCCATATTCAGACAAAGTTTCTCGTGCTCCGTCCTACTCGATTTCATGACTAAGAGATTTTCGCGTACAGGGCTATCACCCACTATGGCCGCACTTTCCAGAGCGTTCCGCTAATCTCAAAGCCACTTAAGGGCTAGTCCCCGTTCGCTCGCCACTACTAAGGGAATCTCGGTTGATTTCTTTTCCTCAGGGTACTTAGATGTTTCAGTTCCCCTGGTTCGCCTCTTACGCCTATGTATTCAGCGTAAGATAACCATCTTATGATGGCTGGGTTCCCCCATTCAGACATCTCCGGATCAAAGTCTGTTTGCCGACTCCCCGAAGCTTTTCGCAGGCTACCACGTCTTTCATCGCCTCTGACTGCCAAGGCATCCACCGTATGCGCTTCTTCACTTGACCATATAACCCCAAGCAATCTGGTTATACTGTGAAGACAACATTCGCCGAAAATTCGATAATACTCAAAACTGAGTAACTCACAAATTTTACCTTAGCCTGATCCGTTACCAGTGAAAGTAACGTTCAGTCTATCTTTCTATCACATACCCAAATTTTTAAAGAACGATCTAATCAAAGACTAGAAATCAACATTCACCATCAACCTGATGGAATGCTCATTTCTAAGCTTTCAACTTCTAGAAGCAGTAGTGGTGGAGCCAAACGGGATCGAACCGTTGACCTCCTGCGTGCAAGGCAGGCGCTCTCCCAGCTGAGCTATGGCCCCGTATTTCTACAGGCGTTTCCCACACAAAATTGGTGGGTCTGGGCAGATTCGAACTGCCGACCTCACCCTTATCAGGGGTGCGCTCTAACCAACTGAGCTACAGACCCAATTTCGGGCTGCTTCTTATCGTCTTCTTCAATGAATCAAGCAATTCGTGTGGGAACTTATGGAGCAGCTGATGTCGTCGATTAAGGAGGTGATCCAGCCGCAGGTTCCCCTACGGCTACCTTGTTACGACTTCACCCCAGTCATGAATCACACCGTGGTAACCGTCCTCCCGAAGGTTAGACTAGCTACTTCTGGTGCAACCCACTCCCATGGTGTGACGGGCGGTGTGTACAAGGCCCGGGAACGTATTCACCGCGACATTCTGATTCGCGATTACTAGCGATTCCGACTTCACGCAGTCGAGTTGCAGACTGCGATCCGGACTACGATCGGTTTTATGGGATTAGCTCCACCTCGCGGCTTGGCAACCCTCTGTACCGACCATTGTAGCACGTGTGTAGCCCAGGCCGTAAGGGCCATGATGACTTGACGTCATCCCCACCTTCCTCCGGTTTGTCACCGGCAGTCTCCTTAGAGTGCCCACCATGACGTGCTGGTAACTAAGGACAAGGGTTGCGCTCGTTACGGGACTTAACCCAACATCTCACGACACGAGCTGACGACAGCCATGCAGCACCTGTCTCAATGTTCCCGAAGGCACCAATCTATCTCTAGAAAGTTCATTGGATGTCAAGGCCTGGTAAGGTTCTTCGCGTTGCTTCGAATTAAACCACATGCTCCACCGCTTGTGCGGGCCCCCGTCAATTCATTTGAGTTTTAACCTTGCGGTACTCCCCAGGCGGTCAACTTAATGCGTTAGCTGCGCCACTAAAAGCTCAAGGCTTCCAACGGCTAGTTGACATCGTTTACGGCGTGGACTACCAGGGTATCTAATCCTGTTTGCTCCCCACGCTTTCGCACCTCAGTGTCAGTATTAGTCCAGGTGGTCGCCTTCGCCACTGGTGTTCCTTCCTATATCTACGCATTTCACCGCTACACAGGAAATTCCACCACCCTCTACCATACTCTAGTCAGTCAGTTTTGAATGCAGTTCCCAGGTTGAGCCCGGGGATTTCACATCCAACTTAACAAACCACCTACGCGCGCTTTACGCCCAGTAATTCCGATTAACGCTTGCACCCTCTGTATTACCGCGGCTGCTGGCACAGAGTTAGCCGGTGCTTATTCTGTCGGTAACGTCAAAATTGCAGAGTATTAATCTACAACCCTTCCTCCCAACTTAAAGTGCTTTACAATCCGAAGACCTTCTTCACACACGCGGCATGGCTGGATCAGGCTTTCGCCCATTGTCCAATATTCCCCACTGCTGCCTCCCGTAGGAGTCTGGACCGTGTCTCAGTTCCAGTGTGACTGATCATCCTCTCAGACCAGTTACGGATCGTCGCCTTGGTGAGCCATTACCTCACCAACTAGCTAATCCGACCTAGGCTCATCTGATAGCGCAAGGCCCGAAGGTCCCCTGCTTTCTCCCGTAGGACGTATGCGGTATTAGCGTCCGTTTCCGAACGTTATCCCCCACTACCAGGCAGATTCCTAGGCATTACTCACCCGTCCGCCGCTCTCAAGAGAAGCAAGCTTCTCTCTACCGCTCGACTTGCATGTGTTAGGCCTGCCGCCAGCGTTCAATCTGAGCCATGATCAAACTCTTCAGTTCAAACATCTTTGGGTTTTTAAGAAACCCTAAACTTGGCTCAGCAATCGTTGGTTACATCTTTGATTTCTCGCGGAGTAACTTGTGATGCTGATAATCTTGTTGACTATCAGTCTGACTCCACAAGCACCCACACGAATTGCTTGATTCAGTTGTTAAAGAGCGGGTGGTTAAGATCTTTCGTCTCAACCGAGGCGCGCATTCTACAGCAGCCTCATTTGCTGTCAAGTGATTATTTTCAGAAGCTTTCGAAGGTTTCTTCAACAACTTCAACCACTTGCGCTTCAGATCTCTCGTCAGCGGGAGGCGAATTCTACAGCGTTACACGCTGCTGTCAACACCTCTTTTTCAACTTCCTTTTGGCTTCGATGAACTGAAGCAACCTACTGCCGAAACCTACATAACTCATTGTTTACCAAGGAGTTTTCCGTTTCGACTGCGCCGGAAGTGGGGCGAATTATAGACGCATGAAATCTGCCGTCAACCCTTGATTTGGTTTTTCTATCAAAGAAGCTGAAAACCTCGAGATTCGTCCGTTATAAGCCATTACCAAGGATAATTGAGCAATATATTGCTCAACCTTAAACAGTTAAGCATCATAGCGCCCACGCTTCTCTTAATATGACTTCGGACGAACACCCCCAAATGACCACCTCCTCCCGCAGCCTGGCCTCGACATTGTTCCCAGTCGGCTTGCTGCTGATTGCCATGGCCTCCATCCAGTCCGGCGCCTCGCTGGCCAAGAGCATGTTTCCTATCGTCGGCGCACAAGGCACCACGGCACTGCGCCTGATTTTTGCCAGCGTGATCATGCTGCTTCTATTACGTCCATGGCGTGCCAAGTTGACGGCCAAATCCCTGCGCACCGTCATCGTTTATGGGATGGCCCTAGGCGGCATGAACTTCCTCTTCTATATGTCCTTGCGCAGCGTACCTCTGGGGATTGCGGTGGCCCTGGAGTTCACCGGTCCGCTTGCCGTGGCTATCTATGCCTCTCGGCGCGCGGTCGACTTCCTGTGGATCGCCCTGGCAATCATCGGCTTGCTCCTACTTATCCCAATGGGCGAAGCGAGCAGCGGTATCGATCTACTGGGTGCGGGCTACGCCTTGGGTGCCGGGGTCTGCTGGGCGCTCTACATTCTGTATGGCCAGAAAGCCGGTAATGACAACGGCGTGCAGACCGCCGCCCTCGGCGTAATGATCGCCGCCTTGTTTGTTGCCCCTATCGGCATCGTCCACGCAGGCAGCGCATTGCTGACGCCTGCCCTGATCCCGGTCGCCATCGGTGTCGCCATTCTGTCCACCGCCCTGCCCTACACCCTGGAAATGGTCGCACTGACACGCCTCCCCGCCCGCACCTTCGGCACGCTCATGAGCATAGAACCGGCTTTCGGCGCACTCTCCGGCCTGCTGTTCCTGCACGAACACCTGTCACTCGCGCAGTGGCTGGCAATCACGTGCATCATCCTGGCCTCCGTAGGCGCTACCGTGACAATGCGCAGCGAGTCAAAGCCGCTGGTTCCAGCGGATTGAAGGCTGTTTGAATGTAGCTCTGGCATTTGGCGCTCATTTAGGCCATGTTTAAGCCGTAAACGAATGTCATTCATGGAGAATTTCGACAAGGACAGCGCGAACGCTACACCCGAGAGCGAGTAGAGCCAGCCTCTAGCATTGCGAGGCGGCTATTAAGGATAGGAATGAAGCGAATTTTGATACTGTTAATGGTCATGGCGATTGCCGGTTGTGCCGCGACCACCAAAACAGAAGTGAAACGTGGAAAAAAAGGGCTGCATATCAACTGTTCCGGCCTGTCTTCTTCTTGGGACCAGTGCTACACCAGTGCAACGAACTCTTGCGGCGCCAAGGGCTATCGGGTTATCGCAAAGTCCGGTGACAATTCCGAGGAACCTGGGGACTACCCCTTCGGCCTCAACCCTGCCGGCTACACCAGTCGAAGCATGATCGTCATCTGCAAGTAATCGCTCGAGCAGTCATCCCCTGACTGCTCTCATTAAATTCCAGCGATAAAACCAGCCCTTTGCGGCGCTGCGACTAGACTCCTGCTCGACCATTGAGCCAAGGGAGTTCCCATGACGCACAACAAGAAAATCGTATTGGTAGTGGGTGCCGGTGATGCAACGGGCGGCGCCATTGCCAAGCGCTTTGCCCGCGAAGGCTACGTGGCGTGTGTCACCCGCCGCAGCGCCGATAAATTGCAGCCGCTGGTAGACAGCATCCACGCGGCAGGCGGTGAAGCCCATGGCTTTGCCTGCGATGCACGTAAAGAAGAAGACGTCATTGCGCTGATCGAGCAGATCGAAACCGAGCTGGGTCCGATTGAAGCCTTCGTGTTCAACATCGGCGCCAACGTGCCGTGCAGCATCCTGGAAGAAACCGCGCGCAAGTATTTCAAGATCTGGGAGATGGCTTGCTTCTCCGGCTTCCTGAATGCCCGCGAAGTCGCTATACGCATGGTCACGCGCAACCGAGGCACCATTTTGTTCACGGGTGCTACCGCAGGATTGCGCGGCGCTGCCGGGTTTGCCGCCTTCGCCGGCGCCAAACACGGTATCCGGGCGCTCGCGCAAAGCATGGCCAGGGAACTCGGGCCCAGAAACATCCACGTCGCCCATGTGGTGGTCGACGGCGCCATCGACACCGACTTCATTCGCGACAATTTCCCGCAGAAATACGCGCTCAAGGACCAGGACGGCATCCTCAACCCCGAGCATATCGCCGATAACTATTGGTACCTGCACAGCCAGCCACGCGACGCCTGGACGTTCGAACTGGACCTGCGCCCCTGGAATGAACCCTGGTAAGCACGCCCCCACAATAATAAGCAGCGAGCATCGACCATGAGTAAAACCCTGGAATTCTTCTTTGACCTCGGCAGCCCCGCCACCTATCTGGCCTACACCCAGCTCCCCGCACTGTGCGCCTCAACCGGTACGCAGCTGATTTATAAGCCCATGCTGTTGGGCGGCGTGTTCAAGGCCACGGGCAACGCCTCTCCCATCAACGTGCCCGCCAAAGGTCGCTACATGTTCGATGACCTGGCGCGCTATGCACGTCGCTACAACGTACCGCTCACGTTCAACCCGCACTTTCCCATCAATACCCTGCTGTTGATGCGGGCCGTCACCGGCATTCAATTGCGCCAACCCGAGCGCTTCGATGACTTTGTGGATTGCCTGTTCCGCGCCCTCTGGGTAGATGGCCGTCATTTGGGAGACCCCACTGTTGTTGCTGCCGTGCTGACCGAACACGGTTTTAGTCCCGAAGCGGTGCTGACCCTGGCCAACGACGAAGCGGTAAAGACCGCCCTCAAGGACAACACCGAACAAGCCGTTCAACGTGGCGTGTTCGGTGCGCCCAGCCTGTTTGTAGGCAACCAGCTGTTCTTTGGTCAGGACCGTCTGGACTTTGTGCGCGAAGCCCTGAGTTAGATCTCGATCGCCAAGCGCCCTTGCGCGCCGCTTGCGAGCAGATCGTAGGCGGCGTTCGCACTGTGCAAATCGAATGAACGCCCATCCATGGTCGGCTTGAGTTTGCCGGCATCGATCAACCGCGCCGCCTCGGCAAGAATCTGCCCGTGATGCTCACGCCCCTTGCCGGTCAGCAACGGCAATAAGGTAAATACGCCCGAGTAGGTTGCCCCACGAAACGACAGCGGTGCCAGGCTGTGTTGTCCCCAGCCCAGGCAACTCACTACATGACCGTGATAGCTCTTGGCGGCTCGAAAGGATGCATCCAGCGTTTCGCCGCCGACGGTGTCATACACAATGTCGAAGCCTTCGCCCGCGGTGTACTGCGCGACGTACTCCTCAACCGTCAGCTGCTGATAGTCGATAAACGTCGCGCCCAGCGCCTCGATCACCGCACGATGCTTGGCGGATCCCGTGGCGTATACCTGCGCTCCGTGGGCAATCGCCAGTTGCACTGCGACATGCCCTACACCACCCGCGCCGCCTTGGATCAGCACTTTGTGCCCGGAGCCTACATGCGCCCGGTCCACCAAGCCTTCCCACGCGGTGATCAGCACCAGCGGCAACACCGCCGCTTCACGCATGCTCAAGGCCTCGGGCTTCTTCGCCAGCAAACGGGCATCGACGGCCGCGTATTCGGCCAACGAGCCCTGTGCGCCACCGATGCCGGTCGCCAACCCATAAACCTTATCGCCTACGTGCCAATCACCGACGTCTGGGCCGACGGCTTCCACGGTGCCTGCCAGGTCCATGCCGAGTACTGCCGGTAATGGCTGCCGGGCGTGGGCAGCCTGACCGGCGCGGATTTTCCCGTCCAATGGATTAAGGCCACTGGCGCTGATTTTGACCAACACTTGGCCAGCGCCGGCTGCCGGTTTAGGAATTGTCGTCAGCCGGAACGGTGCATCCACGGCATCCACAATCAAAGCGTGCATATCAGTCATGTTGGCGGTCTCGCGTCATCGAAGAATGAAGTCAATGATCCGCCAGCCAATTCATGCCGATAAGACACCAAAAGACTATAGTGCTTATGCGCAAGAAGAATGAATTGGAAACCCCCATGGACAAACTCAACGCAATGGCGATTTTCGTTCGCGTGATCGAACGCGGCAGCTTCTCCGCCGTCGCCCGGGAAATGCAGACTACCCAACCCACCATCAGCAAAGTCCTGCGCGCCCTGGAAACCGAACTGGGCGGCAAGCTGATTGCCCGCAGTACGCGCCAACTGTCCCTGACCGACGAAGGTCAGCGCTACTACAGCCACTGTCGCGAAATCCTCGCCGCTGTGGATGCTGCCGAACACAGCTTCCAGACCGGCAAAGAGGCGATCGCCGGCTCCCTGCGCGTGGGCTCATCGGTGAGTTTCGGGCGCCTTCAGATTGCTTCACGTTTGAGCGATTTCCTGCAGAAATACCCTGACGTACAAATAGACCTGCAACTCAACGATCACCTGCAGGACATGGTCAGCGAAGGCCTGGACGTGACCCTGAGAATCGGTGAACTGCGCGACAGCGGCTTGATCGCCAGGCAGATCGGCACCACCCACCGCGTCACCCTGGCCAGCCCGGCTTACCTGGCCAACCATCCCGCACCGAAAACTCCGCAGGATCTCAGCCAGCACAACTGCTTGCTGTTCAACCTGCTCAGCAGCCAGAACCAGTGGGTTTACGAAAAGAATGGCACGCGACACAGCGTGCGCATCGCCGGCAACGCCCAGAGCAACAACTCAGAGGCGGTGCGGGAGATGGTGTTGACGGGGCTAGGCATTGCGCTGTCGCCCCTGTGGTTGTTCCATGATGATCTGAAAGCTGGCCGCGTGATCGCGTTATTGCAGGACTACACCCCGCAATCACTGCCGATCCATGCGGTGTCGGCGCCCAACCGTCGGCAATCGGCCCGGGTCAAGGCATTCGTCGACTATATGGCCGACGCCCTGGCCCAGGCCCCCGAATTGCAGGCGATCAAATAGCTGCAGTGCGCACCTGCAACCAGTCAAGTGCGGCACCGTCGAGCAACGGACTCAGACGCTCACGCACCTCGGCATGGTAAGCGTTGAACCACTCACGCTCGTCTACCGTGAGCAGCGACGGTTCCAGGCAGCGCGTGTCGATCGGGCACAAAGTCAGGGTTTCAAACTTGAGGAACTCGCCGAACTCAGTCTTGCCGGCTTCGCGGTTCAGCACCAGGTTCTCGATACGCACGCCCCAGCGTCCCGGACGGTAAGTGCCCGGCTCGATGGAAGTGATCATCCCCGGCTGCATCGCCGTTTGCGGCGCAGTGGCCGCCTGATAGGCAATCACTTGAGGACCTTCATGCACATTGAGGAAATAGCCTACGCCGTGCCCGGTACCGTGGCCGTAGTCCACGCCCTCAGCCCAGATCGGCGCGCGAGCAATGGCGTCCAGCAGCGGTGACAGGATGCCTTTCGGGAAATGCGCACGGGACAAGGCAATCACGCCCTTGAGCACACGGGTGCAGTCGCGTTTCTGTTCCTCGCTCGGCGTACCGATTGGCACCATCCGCGTGATATCCGTGGTGCCGCCGAGGTACTGGCCGCCCGAATCGATCAGCAGCAGGCCATCGCCTTCAATCACTGCGTGCTCTTCTTCAGTGGCGTGGTAGTGCGGCATCGCACCATTGGCGTTATACGCCGCGATGGTGTTGAAACTCAGCGACACATAACCGGGGCGACGGGTGCGCGCAGCGGTCAGGTGTTCGTCGATGGTCAGTTCGGTGATACGTTCGCGCCCCAGCGCACTGTCCAGCCAGGCGAAGAATTCGCACAATGCCGCGCCGTCCTGCTCCATGGCCTGGCGGATGTGTTCCGCGTCGGCCAGGCTCTTGCGCGACTTGGCCAAGGTGGTCGGGTTGAGTCCTTCGACCAGCTTGACGCCGGCATCAAGGTTTTCCAGCAAGCCCGCGGTAACGCGCGCCGGGTCGACCTGCACACTGGCGCCCGCCGGCACCGTACGCAAGGCATCCGCCACTTCGCTGTAGTCGCGCAGCGTCACGCCATCCTGTTCCAGCACCGCCCGCAACGCGGCATCGACTTTGCTCAGCGCCACGAACAACGTGGCCTGCTCTTGATTGATCAGCGCAAAGGACACAAACACCGGGTTGAACGAGACATCACCGCCGCGCAGGTTGAACAGCCAGGCGATGTCGTCCAGGGTCGCGATGAAGTGCCAGTCGGCGCCCTTCTCCTTCAGGGCAGCGCGCAGCGAGGCGAGTTTCTCACCCCGGCTGACGGTGGCCTGAGGCGGCAGGTGCTGATAGATCGGCTGGTTTGGCAGTGTCGGACGGTCTTGCCAGACTTCATCCAACAGGTCGATATCAGTACGCAGTTGTGCACCGCGCTCCGCCAACTTGCCGCCCAGGGTCCGCGCCGAGGCCACGGCCATAACCGCACCGTCCACCGCGACAACGCCACCTTCCGGCGTCTGCTCGGCCAGCCACTCCAGCGGTCCGGGTTGGCCTGGCTGCAGTTTCACCAATTCGATGCCGCTGCCCTTTAGTTCCTTGGTCGCTTGTTCCCAGTAACGGCTATCGGCCCACACGCCGGCGAAATCCGCCGTGACAATCAGCGTCCCCACCGAACCATGAAACCCCGACAACCATTGCCGCCCCTGCCAGTAACCCGGCAGGTACTCGGACAAGTGCGGGTCGGCCGACGGCACCAGCAAGGCGTGAATGCCCTCGCGGCTCATCAGTTCACGGGTGTGCGCCAGGCGCTGGGGAACCGTTCCATGGGTCAAAGGCTGCGTACTCATTGTGTCTCCTGCTAACCACGAATAATTATTATGTGAATCAGACCGCCCAGAACGCCGGTGTACTGGCCAGGGCGGCCTTGATCAATTGCACCGCTTGGTCGATATCCTGCTCGGTGGTAAACCGGCCCAGGCTCAAGCGAATGGTACGGCCGGCGCTGCGTGCATCATGGCCCAACGCCAGGAGCACATGGGACGGCGCGTTACTCGCCGAATTGCAGGCCGAGGTCGCGGAAAACGCGATCCCCGCACTCAACGCAGCGGCGTTGAATTCGCCTTCTCCAAACGTGAGGCTCAGGGTATGTGGAATACGTTGTGTCGCGCTGCCATTGAGGCGCACGCCGGCCACCGATTCCAACTGGTCCAGCAAGCGCTGACGCAAGGCGACGATCACCGCCTTTTCTTCAGCAAAAGACGCCGCCGCCAAGGCAAACGCGGTGCCCATGCCGGCAATCTGATGGGTCGCCAGGGTGCCGGAGCGCAGGCCGCCTTCGTGACCACCGCCGTGGATCTGCGCCAACACCTTCTGCTGCGCCCGAGGGCCGACATACAACGCGCCGATCCCTTTGGGGCCATACAGCTTGTGGGCCGAAAACGACATCAAGTCCACCGGCCATTGCGCCAGGTCGATCGTCACCTTGCCCGCGCCCTGCGCCGCATCCACATGCAACAACGCGCCGTGTTCACGCACTCGCGCGCCGATGGCGGGGATGTCGTTGAGGGTGCCCAGTTCGTTGTTCACCAGCATCAGCGAAACCAGGAACGTGTCTTCGCGCAAGGCTTCGCTGACGGCATCGGCGCTGATCAGCCCATCGGCATCCGGCACCAGGTAGGTGACGGCCACACCGGCTTCCTGCAGTTGCCGCGCGGTATCCAACGTAGCCTTGTGTTCGATCTGGCTGGTGATGATATGCCCACCCGTCACGCCTCGCGCCTGGGCCACGCCCTTGATTGCAAGGTTATTGGATTCGGTGGCGCCGGAAGTCCAGACGATTTGCTCAGGGTTGGCACCGACCAACTCGGCTACCTGGCGACGCGCCTGCTCGACCGTGTGCCGGGCCGCCTGGCCGAACGCATGGGAACTGGACGCGGGGTTACCGAAATTGGCATTGAAGCCCAGACACTCGACCATCACCTGGATGACCCGCTCATCCACCGGGGTGGTGGCGGCGTAGTCGAAATACAGCGGACGTTTATTCATGACGTTAAAAACTCGCAGAGCAGGTTCCCGAGAGCAGCGTCTCAGGGGCACGGACCGGGACAGAGGTTGTCAGGTTTAACCGATCGAATGCCATTAAAGAAGGACCACTTTATGAAAATGTGCGTAGGAACGCTCCTGAAATTCAGCTTAACAGGCTGAAGTCGCACCATGGAAAACAAAAAGCCCGAGGTTCCTTAGGGGAATCCTCGGGCTTTTTGCCGCCAGGCGCGGGATCAACTGGGACGACCATGCAGGGTCACGCTGCGTTCGGCGTTCATTTCGCCCTGGCGATCAAACCCGAAAGGCTTCTGTGGCTGGCCGGTCAGTGCGGCGCGCTGCTGTTGGTATTCATCAAACGACAAACCACGACGGCTCAATGCTTCCAGGGCCAACTGCTTGGTTTCTTCCGCCGTGTAGGGGCGCAATTCAGGTGAAGGATGGGTCGCACATCCGGCAAGGACTGAGCTGACAATCAATAAGGAAACAGCGAGGAATCGGTTCATGGCGGCGGCCCTGCAAAGGAGGTTTCGAGTCAATGAACACAGGCTACTCCCGGCCCCGCACGGTGAAAAATCACCTGCCTTGATAGTCGCTATCAACCGCCAAGGCACCTGCGATAGCGGTATTCGTATATTTCTTTATGATCTATAAATATGGAAATACGTTCATTTACGGAATAAATGCAACCCTCTATAACTGACGCTACATCGCGTCGGCACTGTTGCCCACGCAACTGTTGCCAGCGCAACAGCCAATCAACAAATCACCAGCCAGACAACAGCGACACTTTTCGGCAGTGAGCTTGCAACCCACGCCAATCAAGGCCTGCGCCCGTTGGTATAGCTCTTGCTCACCAGGTTGCACTCCACTGTTGAAAAAGGAACTGTTCATGACCCGTCCCCTGAATGTCGTTGCCCTCTCCGGCGGAACCTGGCGCCCGTCACGCACCCTCGTGCTGACCCAAGCGGTGCTCGCCGAACTGGCCACGTTGCTGCCGATCCAGACCACCCTGATCGAACTGGGCGAGATTGCCCGGCCGCTGGGGGGTGCGCTGTCCCGTGACGAACTGCCGGCAGATGTCGAATCCCAACTGTTGGCCATCGAACAGGCCGACCTGCTGATCGTCGCCGCGCCGGTCTATCGTGGCTCCTATCCCGGCCTGCTCAAGCATCTGTTCGACCTGGTCGGCCTCAACGCCTTGATCAATACGCCGGTACTGCTCGCCGCCACTGGCGGCAGCGAACGTCATGCGCTGGTACTCGATCACCAACTGCGTCCGCTGTTCAGCTTTTTCCAGGCATTGACCTTGCCGATCGGTGTGTACGCCACCGAAGCCGACTTCACCGACTACCAAATCACCAGTGAACTACTAAAAGCCCGTATTCAACTGGCGGCAGAACGCGCTGCGCCTTTGTTTGCAGCGCACTCCCCCTCTCTGCTGAAAATCGCTTAAGGATTGGTCATGGATGTTTTCTGGTTTCTGCCAACACATGGCGACGGGCATTACCTGGGCACCACCCAAGGCGCACGGCCGGTCACCCTCAATTATCTGAAACAAGTCGCCCAAGCGGCTGACAGCCTGGGTTACCACGGCGTACTGATTCCTACCGGGCGCTCGTGCGAAGACTCCTGGGTCATTGCCTCGGCGCTGGTGCCGCTGACCGAACGCCTGCGTTACCTGGTGGCGATTCGTCCGGGCATCATTTCGCCGACGGTCTCGGCACGCATGGCGGCGACCCTGGATCGTCTGTCCAACGGCCGCTTGCTGATCAACGTGGTGACCGGCGGCGACCCCGATGAAAACCGTGGCGACGGCAGCTTCCTCGACCACAGTGAACGTTACGAAGTCTCCGATGAATTCCTACAGATTTGGCGCCGTGTATTGCAGGGCGAATCGGTAGATTTCGAAGGCAAACACCTGCGCGTGCAGAACGCCAAGGCACTGTACCCACCGGTGCAGAAGCCTTATCCACCGCTGTATTTTGGTGGTTCCTCCGACGCCGCCCACGACCTCGCCGCCGAACAGGTCGATGTGTACCTGACCTGGGGCGAACCGCCGGCCGCCGTCGCGGAAAAACTCGCGGATGTGCGTGAACGCGCCGCACGCCACGGGCGCACCGTGAAGTTCGGCATTCGCCTGCATGTGATTGTGCGTGAAACCGAAGAGGACGCCTGGAAAGCCGCCGACAAACTGATCGAACACATCAGCGACGAAACCATCGCCGCCGCGCAAAAATCCTTCTCGCGCTTCGACTCCGAAGGCCAGCGCCGCATGGCCGCCCTGCACGACGGGCGCCGCGACAACCTGGAAATCGCCCCCAACCTGTGGGCCGGTGTCGGGCTGGTGCGCGGCGGTGCCGGCACAGCACTGGTGGGCAACCCGCAACAAGTCGCCCAGCGCATCAAGGAATACGCGGATTTGGGGATCGAGAGTTTCATCTTCTCCGGCTACCCGCACCTGGAAGAGGCGTATCGCTTTGCCGAGCTGGTGTTCCCGCTGCTGCCGGAACCCTACGCCAGCCTGGCCGGGCGTGGTGTCACCAACCTCACTGGCCCGTTCGGCGAAATGATTGCCAACGATGTACTGCCAGCCAAGGCCTGATGGGCTGAGCAGCGGGAACGGCCCTGGCCGCTCCCGCCTATAAAAGAGGAAACCCCGTGACAGCCAAACCCCACAGCGTCCTGCCCTCCCCCTTGCAGACCGCCAAACTGCTGGCCGCCGAATTCGCCCTTACCGCCGTCGAGCGCGACGAGCGCGGCGGCACGCCCAAAGCCGAACGTGACGCGCTGCGCCACAGCGGCCTGCTCGCCCTGAGCATTCCCACCCAATACGGCGGCCTTGGTGCACGCTGGAGCGAAACCCTGGGGATCGTCCGTGAATTCGCCAAGGTCGACAGTTCCATCGCCCACGTCTTCGGCTTCCACCACCTGATGCTCGCCACCGTGCGCCTGTTTTCGCGCCCGGACCAATGGCAACCCTGGTTCGAACAGACCGCACGCAAAAACTGGTTTTGGGGCAACGCCCTCAACCCGCTGGACACCCGCACCGTGGTCAAGGATTTCGGCGGCTGGCGCGAGTTCTCCGGCAAAAAGAGCTTCTGCTCCGGCGCCAGCGACTCGGAGATGCTGATCGCCTCGGCGGTGGATGAAACCGCCGGCGGCAAGCTGCTGATCGCCGCAATCCCCAGCGGGCGCAGCGGCATTACCTTGCACAACGACTGGAACAACATCGGCCAGCGCCAGACCGACAGCGGCAGCGCCAGCTTCGAACGCGTGCGCGTCGAAGAGTCCGAATTGCTGCTCGATCCCGGCCCACTGAGCACGCCCTTTGCCTGCCTGCGCCCGCTGATTGCCCAGTTGACCTTCACGCATATGTTTCTCGGGATTGCCGAAGGCGCTTTCGAAGAAGCCCGCAATTACACCCTGACCGAAACGCGCGCCTGGCATAAGTCCTCGGCTGAAGACGTGCGCCAAGACCCTTACGTGCTGCATCACTACGGTGAGTTCTGGGTCGCCCTGGAAGGTATTCGCCTGCTGGTGGAACGCGCCGCCGAGCTGCTCGACCAAGCCTGGGCCAAGGGTGCGAACCTCAGTGAATCCGAGCGCGGCCAATTGGCTATCGCCATCGCCACCGCCAAAGTCGCCGCCACCCGCCAGGGCCTGGACCTGTGCAGCCGGTTGTTCGAAGTGACCGGCGCGCGCTCCACCCACGCCTCGCTGCGTCTGGACCGTCACTGGCGCAACCTGCGCACACAGACCCTGCACGATCCGGTGGACTACAAACTCCACGAACTGGGGGATTGGGCGTTGAACCAATCCCTGCCGATTCCTACGTTCTATTCCTAAGAGAGGTGCCCATGCAGCTGTTGACCCTACCGCCCTCGCCCGCCCTTGCGACGTCGATCCGCGCCACGGCCCAGGTCTTCGAAGACCCGAAATCCCAGGCGCTGCTCGACCATATCCAGCAAGTGGCGCCCAGCGAAGCCAGCGTGCTGATCATCGGCGAGACCGGCACCGGTAAAGAGCTGGTGGCGCGCCACATCCATAACCTCAGCGCGCGGCGCAACCGGCCTTTCGTGGCGGTGAATTGCGGGGCGTTCTCCGAATCCCTGGTGGAAGCCGAGCTGTTCGGCCATGAAAAAGGCGCCTTCACCGGTGCCCTCAGTGCCAAGGCCGGCTGGTTTGAAGAGGCCGACGGCGGCACCTTGTTCCTCGATGAGATCGGCGATCTGCCGATGGCAATCCAAGTGAAGCTGTTGCGCGTCCTACAGGAACGTGAAGTCGTACGCCTGGGTTCGCGTAAGAGCATTCCTATTGATGTGCGCGTATTGGCCGCGACCAACGTGCAACTGGAAAAAGCCATCAACGCCGGGCATTTCCGTGAAGACCTCTACTACCGTCTTGACGTGGTCAGCCTGGAACTCAGCCCGTTGCGCGAGCGCCCCGGCGATATCCTGCCGCTGACCCGACACTTCATCGAAGCCTACAGCCAGCGTCTGGGCTACGGCCCGATCACCATCAGCCGCGAGGCCGAGCAAAAGCTCAAGAGCTACAGCTGGCCGGGCAATATCCGCGAGCTGGAGAACGTGATTCACCACACCCTGTTGATCTGCCGTAACGGCGTGATTGAACGAGACGACCTGCGCCTGTCGAACATGCGCATCGAACGTCAGGACGACAGCCCGCACGGCACCGACAACAGCGCCGAAGCCTTGCTCGCACGCGCCTTCCAGAAGCTCTTCGAAGAACAGGCCGGCGCCCTGCATGAAAAGGTTGAAGATGCCCTGCTACGCGCCGCCTATCGTTTCAGCCATTACAACCAGGTGCACACCGCCAACCTGCTGGGCTTGAGCCGCAACGTCACACGTACGCGCCTGATCAAGATCGGCGAGCTGGCGGTGAACAAGCGCCGCCCCGGTGAAAACGTGCAAGGCGAGCGCATGCTGCATTTATCCATTTAGGCGGCAGTGCAACGCGTTGTCATGGCTGCGCTCGAAACTGCGCAGCACCTGGAACGAACCAAAGGTCACCGCCGTGGCCTGGTGGGCGCGGATCAGCGTCCAGAAATCTTCCTCGCCATGCTCAAAGCACTGGAACGCCGCCTCGCCGTCTTCACGCGAGCGCCATTGCAGGTAGTTGAGCACCCGCCGTCCATCATCGCTGACCTGCACACTGGCATTGATAAAGCCGCCGTGGCCCTGGGCCAGGCGTTCGCTTTGGGTGGTCAAGGCCGCCACCAGGGCGACTTGCTGCTGGGGCTCGATCTGAAATTCGATCAATTGAGTGAAGCTGCGATTTTTCTCTGATACCTGCATGAACACTCCCCTTCCTCTGTAGGCAGAATCTTGCGATTTGATGCCACGCAGGGTAAAACCTCTAGTTAAGTCAAGGTCAAGCGTTGCCTGGGAGTTTTTTCATGCTCAACAAGGAACTCACGGTCGGCCAACTGGCCGCCCGCAGCGGTGTGGCGGTCACGGCCCTGCATTTCTATGAAACCAAGGGGTTGATCAAGAGCAATCGCAATGCCGGCAACCAGCGACGTTATCCACGGGATGTGTTGCGGCGCGTGGTGGTGATCAAGATCGCCCAGCGTTTGGGCATACCACTGGCAACGATTGGCGAGGCGTTGCAGGCCTTGCCGGATGGGCGCACGCCCACGGCGCAGGATTGGGAGCGGCTGTCGGCGCTGTGGCGGGAAGACCTGGATGAGCGCATCAATAAGCTGATGTTGCTGCGGGACAAGCTCAATGGCTGTATCGGTTGCGGGTGCCTGTCGATGGAGGCGTGCCCGTTGCGGAATCAGGATGACCAGTTGGGTGAGCGTGGGCCGGGGGCTCAATTGCTTGAGCCGACGGCCATCACTGAATAAACGCGGGATCAAAAACCAGGGGCAATCTGACCTTTGTAACGGGTCAGGATGAACTGACGCACTTCATCGGAATTCAACGCCTTGGCCAGTTTCTGGATACGTGGGTCATTGATGTTATCCGGCCGCGCCACCAGGTACTCGACGTACAGCGACTTGCCCTTCTCCACGATCAACGCGCTGTTGGTATCGATCCCCGCTTCCAGCGCGTAGTTAGCAAACACAAACGCCAAATCCACCTGGCTCACCGAACGGGCCAGCAAGGCGCCTTCCAGTTCGCGGATTTTCAAATGCTTGGGGTTTTCCGCGATATCGCGCGGCGTACTCAGGGTGTTGCTCGGGTCCTTGAGTTTGATCAGGCCCGCCTCATCCAGCAGCACCAGGGCACGGCCAGTGTTGACCGGGTCGTTGGGGATCGACACCGTGGCGCCGTCCTTCAGCTCCGAGATGTTTTTGATCTTGGTCGAGTAAGCGCCAAAGGGTTCGATATGCACGCCCACCACCGGCACCAGATCGGTGTGACGGGTCTTGTTGTAGTCGTCGAGGAACGGGCGGTACTGGTAATAGTTGGCGTCGATGTTCTTCAGCGACAGTTGTTGGTTGGGCTGGATAAAGTCGGTGAAGACTTTGATCTGCAGGTCCACGCCCTCCTTGGCCAGCACCGGTTTGACGAACTCGAGAATTTCCGCATGGGGCACAGGGGTTGCACCAACCACCAGTTTTTCATTGGCAACGGCATTCAACGACAGGACAGCGGCCAAAATGGCCAGGGACTTTTTCATACAGGCTCCGAAAGCAGTTGTTATAGGAATCAACGGCGGCTGTAACGCGCCACCAAACGGTCACCGGTCATCTGCAGGGCCTGCACCAGCACCAACAGCAGCACCACGGTGACCACCATTACGTCGGTCTGAAAACGCTGGTAGCCGTAGCGAATCGCCAGGTCACCCAGGCCGCCGCCACCGATCACCCCGGCCATGGCGGTGTAGTCCACCAGCACAATCGCGGTCACGGTCACTGCCGCCAGCAGCCCGCCCCGGGCCTCCGGCAACAGGGTGTGGCGGATCACCTGCCAAGTGCTGGCGCCCATGGATTGGGTGGCCTCGACCACGCCGCGATCCACTTCACGCAGCGCGGTTTCCACCAGCCGCGCAAAGAACGGCGTACAGCCCACCACCAGCGGCGGGATGGTGCCCGGCACACCGAGGGAGGTGCCCACCAGCAAGGTGGTGAGCGGGATCAACACGATCAGCAGGATGATGAACGGCAGCGAACGCAACACGTTGACCACCACCGACAGCAACCGATACACCACCAGCGCCTCATGCAATTGGCGCTTGCCGGTGAGAAACAGCAGCACGCCCAGGGGCAGCCCGAGCAGCACGGTAAAACCCAGCGCAGCGGCAAGCATGCTCAGGGTTTCCAGGCAGGCCTGGCCGATGTCGGCCCAATAGATGTTCTTGAACAGTTCGGCCATGGATCACGACCAGTCATGGCGCGGCGGCTTGGCGCCGTTGAGCAGCCAATTACCCACCACGTGGTACTTCCAGCGCACCGGGTCGTGCAAGGTGTGGACCCGTGCGTTGCGCCAGTGGCGGTCGAAGTTGTGCTTCTTCAAGGTGGAACGGGTGCCCCCCAGCTCGAACAGCTTGTTACTGGCTTCGATGGCGATTTCGGTGGTCAGCACTTTTGCTCGCGCGACGGCGAGGGACGCGTGGGCGACGTTGTCTTCATCTGGGGCCGGGCGCGCGGCATCCAGGGCAAAGCCGGCGCGGTCGAGCAAGGCTTCGGCGGCTTCCAGGCGAATATCCAGGGCACCGATCTGAATGATGGTCAGTGGATCCTGACTGGCTTTCTCTACCCCGGCATCGATCCACGGCCGGACGAATTGCTGCACGAACTGCACGGTGTCGCGCAGCGCCGCACGGGCAATGCCCGCGTCAATGGCGGCAGTGGTCAATTGTGCGAAAGGGCCGGCCAAGGTCGGGGAATCGTAGGATTTGTGCGTAGGAAACAGATTGAACGCCGGCACCCGTAAGTCCTGAGCCAGTACCGTCCCGCTGGAGGTAGTGCGCTGGCCCATGCTGTCCCAATCGTCGACCACCACCAGCCCTTCAGTGCCACGCGGCACAAAGGCCAGCTGGGCATTTTGCTGTTCATCCAGCGCCAGCACCGCCAGCCAATGGGCGTACAGCGAACCGGTGCAATAGCCCTTGCGCCCGTTGATCACATAGCCGTCGCCTTCACGGCGAATAGTGGCCTGGATGTCCTGCACGTGCTTGCCGCCGGTTTCCGACAGCGCATTGGCAAAGCGATGGCCCTGCAAGGCCAAGCCGAAGAAATGCGCCTGTTGCTCGGGCGTGCCCTGCAGGCGGATATCTTCCAGCAGGCAGTAGTGGTTCTGCGGGATCTGCCCTAATGACGGGTCGGCCGCCGAAATAATCGCGATCACCTGGGCCAGCACCGCGTAAGACACCTGCGCCCCGCCGAACGCGCGCGGCACACTGATGCCCCACAGGCCACTGTTGGAATACAGGTCCACCACCTCGGCGGGCACCTGGCGGCTGCGGTCGCGCTCGGCGTCCTGTTCCAGGAGAACGGCGGCGACGCGGTGGGCGACGGCAATCGCCTCGGCGGCATCACGGATCAAGGCGGCATGGGGCGTGTGGATCGGGTAATCGGCAGATACAGGCAGTACAGACATACAACGCTCTCGGGCGAATGGTTTGCCAGAGGTATTGCAGCTTCTGTGCCGAGCCCGGAAACCGGTGGTTTGGCCGTAAAAACGCGCCCCCTACCCGCTTATGGCGCAGCAAACTGCCGGTTCACTGTTGCCTGGCAAACACCTCGTCGGCTGCCCGCAGGCCCCGGCGTACGTGGCCTATAGTGAAAAGGCCGTCCCTCCATAACCACCACTCAAGGAGAACGAAATGAGCGTTAAGCCTATTCCCGAGGGTTTCCACAGTGTCACGCCCTACCTGGGCGTCGAAAAAGCGGCCGAAGCCATCGAGTTCTACAAGAAAGCCTTTGGTGCCATCGAAGCCATGCGCCTGGACATGCCCGACGGCAGAGTCGGCCACGCCGAGCTGCGTATCGGTGACTCGCCGATCATGCTGGGCTCACCCTGCGATGAAAGTGCGTTTGGCAGCCCCCGTGATGGCCACACCAGCGTCGGTTTGCATGTGTATGTCAATGACGTCGACGCGCAGTACAAACAAGCCATCGCAGCCGGTGGCACACCGATCTCCGAACCCAAGGACCAGTTCTACGGCGATCGCTCCGGCACGCTGAAGGATCCATTCGGCCATGTGTGGTTCCTGGCCACCCACAAGGAAGACCTGACTGAAACGCAGATCCGCGAACGAGCCGAAGCCATGTTCAAGCAAGGCTGATCAACGGGAGCCGGCTCGCCGGCTCCTACACACTTCATGAACAACCCCTCCACGCTTTCGCCCTTGCCCCGAACGCCGCGTGATTCCAGGATGCAGGCAATCATCACAAGGAGTCATTCCATGTTCGCCGGATTCCAAAAAGACAGCTGCCACGTCAACGGCGTGGACATCAGCTACCGCAAAGGCGGTACAGGTCCCGGCCTGCTCCTGCTGCACGGGCACCCGCAAACCCACGTCATCTGGCACAAAGTCGCCGAGCAATTGGCCGAGCACTTCACCGTGGTGGCGGCCGACCTGCGCGGTTATGGCGACAGCAGCAAACCGCCGGCCAATGACCATCACACCAACTACTCAAAACGCGAAATGGCCAGGGACGGCGTCGAGCTGATGCAAGCCCTGGGCTTCGAACAGTTCTCGGTGCTGGCCCATGACCGTGGCGCCCGTGTGGCCCATCGCCTGGCGCTGGATCATCCCAACGCTGTGCAACGCATGGTGCTGCTGGACATCGCGCCGACCCTGTCGATGTACGCACAGACCGACGAAGCCTTCGCCCGCGCCTACTGGCACTGGTTCTTCCTGATCCGTCCGGCGCCGTTGCCGGAGGCCTTGATCGAGGGTAACCCGGAGCTGTACCTGCGCAGCGTGATGGGCAGCCGCAGCGCCGGGCTCAAGCCGTTTACCGACGAGGCCTTCGCTGAATACCTGCGTTGCCTGAAACTGCCGGGCGCTGCCACTGGCATCTGCGAAGACTACCGCGCTGCCGCCGGTATCGACCTTGAGCACGACCAGGCGGATATCGACGCCGGCCATCACCTGAACCTGCCGTTGCTGGTGATGTGGGGCGCCGAAGGCACCGTCGGCCGCTGTTTCGAGCCGCTCAAGGAATGGCAGAAAGTCGCCACCGACGTGCGCGGCAAGGCCCTGCCGGCCGGCCATTACATTGCCGAAGAGGCTCCCGAGTTGTTGCTGGGCGAAGTCCTGACCTTCCTTCGCTGATCCCCTGATTCACTCCCCCACGCAGGCGCGCCAACGCCTGCGACGGGGTCTGCTTGCCCAAAAAAGACTGCGAGATAATAACAATGACAATCAGAAAACTGCTGGGAACCCTGTATATCCAGGTGCTCATCGCCATCGCGCTGGGCGTGTTGATTGGCCATCAATGGCCGCAGATCGGCATCGACCTCAAGCCCTTGGGCGACGGTTTCATCAAACTGATCAAGATGATCATCGGCCCGATTATCTTCTGCACGGTGGTGTCCGGCATCACCAGCATGCACGACGTGAAACAAGTCGGCCGCGTCGGCGGCAAGGCGCTGCTGTACTTCGAAGTCGTCTCGACCATTGCCCTGTTGATCGGCATTCTCGCCGCGCACCTGCTGCATCCGGGCGTCGGTTTCAATATTGACGTGAAAACCCTCGACAGCTCGGCCATCGCCGGTTTTGTCGGCCAGGCCGAACACGGTGAAGGCATCGTCGGGTTCCTGCTGCATGTGATCCCCGCGACGTTTTTCGATGCGTTCTCCAAGGGTGAAATCCTGCCGGTACTGTTCGTCTCGGTGCTGTTTGGCGTGGGCCTGGTGATGGTCGGTGAAAAGGGCCGGCCGTTGGTCGGGGTGATCAACCAGGCCAGCGAAGTGTTCTTCCGCATCGTCGGCATCATCAGCCGGGTCGCGCCAATCGGGGCGTTTGGTGCGATTGCGTTCACCATCGGCAAATACGGCGTGGGTTCGTTGCTGCCGTTGTTGAAGCTGGTGGGCACCTTCTATATCACCGCGTTTTTCTTCATAGCCGTGGTGCTGGGCAGCATCGCCCGCTACGCAGGGTTCAGCATTTTCAAATTGATGGGCTACATCAAGTCGGAGCTGCTGATCGTACTGGGCACCAGCTCGTCGGAATCGGCGTTGCCGCAATTGATCCAGAAACTTGAAAGCCTGGGCGCCTCCAAGGGCGTGGTGGGCATCGTGGTGCCGACCGGCTACACCTTCAATCTGGACGGCACCAACATCTATATGACCCTGGCGGTATTGTTCCTGGCCCAGGCCACCAACATCCACTTGCCGCTGGAACAGCAGTTGACGCTGCTGGCGGTGGCCATGCTGACGTCCAAGGGCGCCGGGGCGGTGGTCGGCGCGGGGTTTGTCGCATTGGCGGCGAGTTTGGCGGTGGTGCCGACCGTGCCGGTGGCAGCGATGGTGTTGATTCTCGGCGTTGATCGCTTCATGGCTGAATGCCGCTCACTGACCAATATCATCGGCAATGCCGTGGCCGCGCTGGTGGTGGCCGCCTGGGAGGGTGAGCTGGACCGCGAAAAAATGGCGCCTATCGCGCTCAAGCGCGGCCGACATGCGCGGGCAGCCGCTCAAGCGAAGATCGCTGCCGAGTAACCCAAGACGGCCTGGTGTGCCGGAAGGCACACCGATCCGGTGCTATTCTGGCGGCTCATGCCGCCAGCCCTGTTTCTGATGACCAATAAGAAAGATACCGTGCCCCTACCCGAAGACCTGCGGGTGTTCCTGACCGTGATCCGCAAGGCCGGCTTCGCAGCGGCCGCCGATGAGCTGGGCTTGTCGCCGGCCTATGTCAGCAAGCGCATCCAGATCCTTGAGACCACCCTGGCCACCCGCCTGCTGCACCGCACCAGCCGACGCATCGCCCTGACTGAAGACGGCGAGCGGGTGCAGCGCTGGGCCGTGCGTATCCTGGAAGACTTTCAGCAACTCTCCGATGAACTCTCCGATGCCCACGACAGCCCCCGTGGCCGCCTGCACCTGTGCAGCAGCTTTGGTTTCGGCCGCAACCATGTGGCGCCCGCTCTGTCGCTGCTGGCGGAACAATACCCGGACCTGGAAATCCGCCTGGACCTGTTTGACCGCGTGGTGGACATCGTCAGCGAAGGCTTCGATTTGGAGATCCGCGTGGGCGACGATATCCCCGGCCAGCACATCGGCCGCCGGCTGGTGAGCAACCGCCGCGTACTGTGCGCGGCGCCGGCTTATCTGCAGCGGCGCGGAACACCGCAACAGTTGAGCGACCTGGAGCAGCACGACTGCCTGGTGCTCAAGGAGCGCGATAACGCGTTTGGCATCTGGAACCTGGAACACGACGGCGCCCAGGAAAGCGTGCGCGTGCGCGGGCCGTTGTCGTCGAATAATGGCGAGATTGTGTTGCAGTGGGCGTTGGATGGGCGCGGGGTATTGCTGCGCTCGATGTGGGATGTGAAACCGCTATTGGAACAAGGCAAGCTGGTGCAGGTGCTGCACGGCTATACCCAGAGCGCCAACGTGTGGGCGGTGTACCCGACACGGTTGGCGTATTCCGGCAAGTTGCGCGCCTGCGTGGAGTTCATGCAGGAGCATTTCAAAGGGTTGTCGATTTAGCTCAGCCAGGGATTGGCTGACAGGTGCTGGCGCTCGAAGGCCTTGATCTCTTCACGGCGTTGCAAGGTGCTGCCGATGGCGTCCAAGCCCAATAGCAACGCAGTTTTACGCAGGGTATCAATCTGGAACGGGAGCACCTCGTCATCCGCCAAGCGAATGGCCTGGGCTTCAAGGTCCACGCTTATCTGCGCCTGGTCCGCCTGGCTGACCGTCTGGCCCAACCGCTGCAACACCGCCTCGTCCAAGGTGATCAACAACACCCCGTTGCGCTGGCAGTTGTCATAGAAAATCCCGGCAAAGCTGCTACCGATCAACGCGCGGATGCCCATTTGCTTCAAGCCCCATACCGCATGTTCACGGCTGGAACCGCAGCCGAAGTTCGGCCCCACCACCATGAAGCTCGCGCCCTGCCAGGCCGGCTGGTTCAGCACGAAGTCGGGGTTGGGCTCGCCGGACGGCAAGAAGCGCAAGTCGAAGAACAGCCCACGGTCCAGGCCGCTGCGGTCGATGCCCTTGAGGAATTGCTTGGGCATGATCACGTCGGTGTCGATGTTGGCCGCCAGCATCGGCGCGGCCTTGCCGGTGACCAGGGTGAAGGGTTGCAGGCTCATGGGCGCGCTCCAAAGTGGCGGATATCAGTAAGGCGACCGGTTATGGCAGCGGCGGCGACCATCGCCGGGCTCATCAGGTGGGTGCGGGCGCCCGCGCCCTGGCGGCCTTCGAAGTTGCGGTTGGTGCTGGAGGCGCAGCGGTCGCCGGGGGCCAGCACGTCGTCGTTCATCGCCAGGCACATCGAGCAGCCCGACTGGCGCCATTCGAAGCCAGCCTCGATAAAAATCGCTGCCAGCCCTTCGGCCTCGGCCTGGTCACGGACTTCGGTGGAGCCAGGCACGATCATCGCGCGCACATGGTCGGCCACGTGTTTGCCACGCACCACGCTGGCAGCGTCGCGCAGGTCTTCGATACGGGCGTTGGTGCAGGAGCCGATGAAGGCGTGGCTGATGACAATCTCGCTCAGCGGCATGCCGGCTTCCAGGCCCATGTAGTTGAGGGCACGGCGCATGTCCTGGCGCAGGATCAGGTCACTGACGTCCTGCGGGTCGGGCACGTGGGCGCCGATGGGCGCGGCCTGGTCAGGGCTGGTGCCCCAGGTGACCATGGGTTCCAGGGTGGAGGCGTCGAGTTGCACCTCCCGGTCGAACACCGCGCCGTCATCGGTGTGGAGTTTTCGCCACTCCAACAGCGCCTTTTCCCACAGCTCGCCTTGAGGTGCGCGTGGTTTGCCCTTGAGGTAGGCGAAGACTTTTTCGTCCGGTGCCATGAAGGCGCCGCGTGCGCCCGCTTCCACCGCCATGTTGCAGATGGTCATGCGCGCCTCGACGCTCAGCGCGTCGATAGTAGAGCCACGAAACTCAATGGCGTAACCCGTTGCACCGGACGCGCCGATCTTGCCGATCAGCGCCATGATCACGTCTTTTGAGGTCAAACCCGGCGCCAGGTCACCGTCTACCGTCACGCGCATAGTTTTCAGACGTTTGTAGACCAGGGTCTGGGAAGCCAGCAGGTGTTCGATTTCCGAGGTGCCGATGCCAAAACCAAAGGCCCCGAGGGCGCCGTAGGTGGTGGTGTGGCTGTCTCCGGCGGCAATCACCATGCCGGGCAGGATAAAACCCTGTTCCGGGGCGATTACGTGCTCGATGCCCTGGCGCTTGTCGAGGATGTCCAGCAGTTCGATGCCGAAGTCCCGGCAGTTCTCCGCCAGGTACGACACTTGCCGCGCACCGCCTGCATCCGGCATCGCAGCAATGCGCTTGGGCGTGGTGGGGTTCACATGGTCGACCACGGCCAACGCCGTGCCGGGACGCCACACCGTGCGCCCGGCTTCGCGCAAGCCGCTGAAGGCCTGAGGGCTGGTGTATTCGTTGATCACCTGGCGGTCTATATAAAGCAGGACATGGCCCTGGTCATCCAGGGAGCACACCGTGTGGGAGTCGATGTGTTTGTCGTAGAGGGTTCTGGCAGTCATTTCTAAGGCTCGCTCAACGGTATGAGCCCATCCTACGCAGCGCCCGGGCCCCATCAATGCCGCTTGGGTGATGGCTTGGAACATGTTTCGTGTTCGATCGAGGCGTTTAAGCGGCCTGAATGTGAACCTGAAACATTTTCTTTCATATGCGGCTTAGGGATTTCTCATTCTCATCCGTCTTAACTTAGATACAGCCTGTCGCGTCAGCAAAAGCTACGACTGGCCTTTTCCGGGCCTTCACTGCCCCCCTCCGATCAAGACCCACATTCACATGTCGAAGAAGTCACGCTCCAAACTCTGGTTTCTCGTACATAGCTGGTTGGCCTTGCCCATCTGGTTCTTTGTACTGATCGTCTGCGTCACCGGCACCCTGGCGGTGGTCAGCCAGGAGATCGTCTGGCTGGCCAACCCGGATATCCGCGCGAGCAAGCCGACGGACGACGCCGAACCCCTGAGCTATGATCAGGTGATCGCCGCGATCAAGCGCGAAGAGCCCCAGGTGTTCGTCCAGTCGATCAGCCGACCCGACGAATCCCATTTCGCCCTCAGCGTCGACCTCAGCTACCCCGATGGGCGTTCCGTGGAGGTCTACGTCAACCCCTACACCGGCGCGATCCAGGGCATCAGCCCGTCGTTCAACTTCCAGGCCTTTACCCGCGCCCTGCACGGCTGGTGGCTGGTGCCGTTTACCAATGGCTACAGCTGGGGCTGGTACCTGGTCTCGGCACTGGGTATCCCGCTGCTGGCGTCACTGGTCACCGGGCTGGTGGTGTACAAGAAGTTCTGGAAAGGATTCCTGCGCCCTACCCTACGTATTCGCCATGGCGCGCGGATCTTCTGGGGTGACTTCCACCGCTTGAGCGGTATCTGGTCGATCTGGTTCATCGCAGTGATTTCCGTCACCGGCATCTGGTTCCTGATCCGGGCGATCTTGGGCGACAACCAGATCTCGATTTCCACCGAGCCGGTCATCCCGGTGATTGCACGGGAAAAAGTGCCGATGTCGGCACCCGGCGTGCCGGCCCCCATGATTCCCGTGGACGAGGCGATCCAGATCGCCACCCAGCGCATCCCTGGCCTGGAGGCGAGCTTCATCAGCCTGCCGCTCAATGCTTATAGCCACCTGCAGATCGGCGGGCGCGGCTGGTATCCGCTGATGTTCCAGACCGCGCAGATCAACCCCTATGACGGCGAAGTCGCGGCGGCGCACTTGCTGTCCGACCGCTCGAAGCTGGAGTTCGTCACCGAATCCATGCGCCCGCTGCACACCGGCGACTTTGGTGGGCTCTGGATCAAGCTGATCTGGGCGTTCTTCGGCCTGATCATGAGCATGATGGTGTTGAGCGGCCTGCTGATCTGGACCAAGCGCACCGCCCTGGCCACCCTCAATGCCCTCAAGCGTGAAGCCAAGACCCAACACAAGCCGGCGGCCATCCCCGCCAGACAGGCTGAAACCTCGGAGGTCACGCCATGAGCCAGGTCACTGCTGCTAAACCTTCGCCGCTGCGGGCCTTCTGGCTGAAATGGCGCTTCCACATCAATGTGCTGCTGTTGCTGATCCCCCTGGGCTTCATGCCCAAGTATTTCGCCGACGCGGCGCTGTTTCGCGGCGACACCGGCATCGGCGAGCGGGTGGCCGGTGAAGTGCAGGTCGGCCCCTGGAGCCTGACCCTCGCGGAGTTCCGCAATGAAGGCCCGCGTCCCGACCCGGCCGGCCCGATGAAGTTTTTCAACGCTGCCCTGTGTGACACCTGCGCCGACCAGGTCAAGGCCACCTACCTGCGCATCGGCAAACCGCGCAGCCTGCGCGCCGCCGGGGTGATCTTCTTTGGCACGCCGTACCGCATGGGCGCCGGCCTGCCGATCCCGGAACGCACACCCGCCGACGCCGAACTGTGGGTCACCATGGAAGGCTGGGACGGCACGATGCACCAGGGATCCATCCCGTTGAGCCAGGCCTCGCCTGCCACTATTGCCTGGCTGAACAAGCAAGGAGTTAAACCATGACTTTGATGCGCATGACCCGCGCCTGTGGCGTCCTGTTGATGTGCGCCGGTTTCAGTACCGTCGCCCTGGCCCACAACCCGATGTGCGAGTGCAAGGAAATCCCCGGCGAGCAGATCCAGTGCAAGGGCGGCTTCTCCGACGGCAGCGGCGCGCCCGGCGTGACCCTCGATGTGATCGGCTACGACGAAACCATCCTGATGCCCGGCAAGCTGGGTGAGGACTCGACCCTGACCTTCAAGAAGCCGTCGGCCGAGTTCTACGTGTTATTTGATGCAGGCCCAGGCCATGTGGTGGAAATCGACCAAGCGGATATCCAGCCGCAATGACGACCACACAGGTTGTACGCCCCGCCGGTGCCGGTCACGAAACCCTCTACGTGCTGCTGTTGTGCCTGATCATCCTCGCGGTGGCCGGCTCAGTGATCGCATTGCACGGTGAATCCCAGGAAGTAGCGGCCGTGCCCAGCCATCAATTGGACGCGCGCCGCGACCTGAGCGCCGCCGAGCAAGGTATCTATGCCGACCTGCGCGTTACCCTGGATGAGATCCAGCTGTTGCAGCAGGAGCAAAGCGCGCTGCCCAGCCCGGCGCAGCTGGCCGAAGAAGGCTTTGCGCCCTTTGCCCAGGACGCCAGTTCGGTCAGCCGTGGCGATCACCGCTGGCAATTGCTGGAGCCTTCGGCCTACCTGGGCTTGAGCCAGGCACCGGCCACCGCCGGCTCACTGCTGATGCGTGTGCACGGTGCCGAACCGGATATCTGGCTCAATCGCCAGGCCAACCTCGCCGCCCCTTCCGACCTTACTGACCAGGCGCTGATCGCGGCCGGCTGGCAGCAAGTGGTCGCGCAATTCGATGCCGGCGTCACCCGCCAGCACCGTCACTGAACGAGAAGACCGATTGCCCATGTCTATTTCATCTCCCCTGTTGCGCCTGTTGCTGGTTGGCCTGCTCAGCCTGATGCTGGCTCCCCTGGCTAATGCTGAGGCGGCCAAGCGCCTGCGTATCGGCATCACCCTGCACCCTTATTACAGCTACGTAGCGAATATCGTCGGCGACAAGGCCGAAGTGGTGCCGCTGATTCCGGCCGGTTTCAACCCGCATGCCTACGAGCCGCGCGCCGAAGACATCAAGCGCATCGGCACCCTGGACGTGATCGTGCTCAACGGCGTCGGCCACGATGATTTCGCCGACCGCATGATCGCCACCAGCGAACGCCCGGACATCCCGGTGATCGAGGCCAACGCCAACGTACCGCTGCTGGCGGCCACCGGTAACGCCGCGCGCGGTGCGGGCAAGGTGGTCAACCCGCATACGTTCCTGTCGATCAGTGCGTCGATTGCCCAGGTCAACAATATCGCCCGCGAACTGGGCAAGCTCGACCCGGACAACGCCAAGACCTACACCCAGAACGCCCGTGCCTACGGCAAGCGTCTGCGCCAGATGCGCGCCGATGCGCTCGCCAAGCTGACCAGCGCGCCTAACCCGGACCTGCGCGTAGCCACCGTGCACGCGGCCTATGACTACCTGCTGCGCGAATTCGGCCTGGAAGTCACCGCCGTGGTCGAACCGGCCCACGGCATCGAGCCAAGCCCGAGCCAGTTGAAGAAGACCATCGATGAACTGCGCGCCCTGGATGTGAAGGTGATCTTCTCGGAGATGGATTTCCCGTCCACCTACGTCGACACCATCCAGCGTGAGTCCGGGGTCAAGCTGTACCCGCTGTCGCATATTTCCTACGGCGAATACAGCGCCGAGAAGTACGAAGTGGAGATGACCGGCAACCTCAATACGGTGGTGCGGGCGATTCAGGAGTCCGGATCATGACGGCGGCGGAACAGCTGAATGCCGTCAGCGTCGGCCCGACGCTTGAGTTCGATCAGGTTGCGCTAACGCTGGGACGCACGGTGATCCTGGATGACGTGAGCTTCCAGGTACAGCCGGGCAGTATCCATGCACTGGTCGGCCCCAACGGCGGCGGCAAAAGCTCGTTGATCAAAACGCTGCTCGGGCAAACCCCTCATCAGGGACGCTTGAGCCTGCACTGGCCAGCCGCGCCCGGCACCATCGGTTATGTGCCGCAGGCCCTGGAATTTGATCGGGGCTTGCCGATGACCGTGGATGATTTCATGGCCGCCATGTGCCAGCGGCGCCCGGCGTTTCTGGGCCTGTCCAAGCATTACGCCGGTGCGATTGGCGAAGCGCTGGAGCGCGTCGGCATGCAGGACAAACGCAAGCGACGCATGGGCGCGCTGTCCGGCGGGGAACGCCAGCGCGTGTTACTGGCCCAGGGACTGATCCCGGCGCCACAGCTGTTGGTGCTGGATGAACCGATGTCGGCGCTGGATGAAGCCGGTATCCAGGTGTTCGAACGCCTGCTCAATGACTGGCGCCTGGCCGGGATCACCGTGTTGTGGATCGAGCATGACCTGGAGGCCGTGGGCCGCCTGGCCGACCGCGTCACCGGCCTGAACCGCCGCGTGCTGTTCGACGCCACGCCTAAAGAGGCGTTGACCCCGGATCGCCTGCTGACCCTGTTCTCCACCCACCCTCGGAGCCCGGCGCAATGAGTTATGAAGCTTTTCGCTTGATGGTCCAGGGCTGGGCCTCTTCCGGTTATCTGCCGGAAGCGCTGGCCTACGGTTTTGTGGTCAACGCCCTGCTCGCCGGTCTGCTGATCGGCCCGGTACTGGGCGGTTTGGGCACGCTGGTGGTGGTCAAGCGCTTCGCGTTTTTCTCCGAAGCGGTCGGCCACGCCGCGCTGACCGGCGTGGCGGTGGGCATTCTACTCGGTGAACCCTACACCGGCCCGTATGGCGCGTTGTTCGGCTACTGCCTGCTGTTCGGCATCCTGCTCAATTACCTGCGCAACCGCACCGGCCTGGCGCCGGACACCTTGATCGGCGTGTTCCTGTCGGTGTCCCTGGCGCTGGGTGCGAGCCTGTTGCTGATTTTGGCGGGCAAGATCAACGTGCATATCCTTGAGAACGTGCTGTTCGGCTCGGTGTTGACGGTCAACGGCAACGACCTGCTGGTGCTGGCGGTGGTCGGCTCGCTGGTGATGGCCCTGGCGCTGCCGCTGTACAACCGCATCATGTTGGCCAGCTTCAATCCACAATTGGCAGCGGTGCGCGGCGTGGCGGTGAAGACCTTGGATTATCTGTTCGTGATCCTGGTGACGCTGATCACCGTCGCGGCGGTCAAGGTCATCGGCGCGATCCTGGTGGGGGCGCTGTTGGTCATTCCGGCCGCAGCGGCACGCCTGTTGAGCCAGTCGCTCAAGGGCTTCTTCTGGATCTCGGTCGCGATTGCCACCGTCAGCACCCTGTGCGGGATCTTGCTGCCGATCATCTTCGACCTGCCTGTGCCGTCCGGTGCCGCCATCATTCTGGTCGCCGGTATCGCCTTCGCCCTGGCCGCCATCGCGCGCGGCACAGTGCCCAGCCTTAAAGGGAATCTTGGATAATGCGCTCCGTTCTTTCTCCCCTGGCCCTGGCCATCGCTTGTTTATTCACCACGCCATTGATGGCGGCTGAAGCGGCCAAACCGGCGGCCCACGCGGCAAAACCGGTCAAAGTGCTGGCCTCGCTGCCGATCACCTATGGCCTGGCTGAAGTACTGCTCAAAGGCACCGACGTGCAGCTCGAACGCGCCGCCCCGGCCAACCTGCCGGGTTCGCGGCAAGTGTCCTACTTCACCGGCCGAGGCGCGCCAGCTCTGAGCAAATTGGCACTGGACGCCGACGCTGCCATCGGCCTGCGCTCGCTGTGGGCCGATGACCCGCTCTACCCGGTGGCGCGGCGCAGCAACATCCGCATCGTTGAAGTCGACGCTGCACGTCCGGTGGACGGCGGTCTGCCGGGCATCGCGGTGCAGCCGGGCGTCACCGATGGCCTGAACAGCCAGCCGTGGCAGTCGAGCAACAACATGGGACGCATGGCCGATGTGCTGGCCGCCGACCTGGGCCGCCTGGCGCCCACTGCCAAACCGAAGATCGACGCCAACCTCGCCCTCCTCAAGCAGCGCCTGCTCAAGCTCACCGCCGACAGCGAGGCGCGACTGGCCAAGGTGGATAACCTGAGCGTGGTCAGCCTGAGTGATCACTTCGCGTATCTGGTCAGCAGTTTGAACCTGGAAGTGCTCAGCACCGATGCGCGACCCGACGCGGAGTGGACGCCTGAGGCCTTGCAGAAACTGAGTGCCGAGCTGAAGGACAACGAGGTGGCAGTGGTGCTGCATCATCGGCAGCCGAGTGACGCGGTGAAGGCGGCTATCACGGCCGGTGATTCAAAACTGTTGGTGTTGAATGTGGACGGTGCCGAGCCGGTGACAGAGCTGGAAACCAATGTGGATCAGGTGATCAAGGCGCTGACCCCATAACATCCACACCCACATGAATGGCATCATGCCGCCAGAACTCCAGGTCGCAGTCGATCAACCGCTGGTGCTGATCATAATTGACCCGGGCGATCCGCAAGCCCGGGCTGCCCACCGACACGCGCAACGCGGCGGCGGCTTCCACCGGCAGTGAGGTCGGCACGATTTCAAAGCGCACGCGCCCGTAGTGCAGGTCGTACTTGCGCGCGTACAACTCAGTCATCGACTGATTCAAATCACACGCCAGGATCCCCGGAAAATACTGCGGGTTCAGGTAGTGCTCCACATACAGTACCAAGCGCCCATCAATCCGCCGTCCCCGGCAAATCTGGATCACACTGGACAGCGCCGGCAACTGCAACCACGCACACACCGCCGCCGAGGCCGGTTGCAGGCGTGCAGAGATGACTTCCGTAGAAGCAACCCGCCCCTGGTCGCTGACCATGGCGTGAAAGTGGCTGCGTTGCATCAGGTTGTACGCCAGCCGTGGCGGTGAGACAAACCAACCACGCCGCTCCTCGCGATAGATCTGGCCCTGCGCCTCAAGTTGTAACAAGGCTTCCCGCACCGTAATCCGGGTGGTACCAAACAACTCGCTGAGCTTGCGCTCGGCAGGCAGTTTGCTGGCAGGCGGCAACAAACCGTGGTCGATCTGCTCTTGCAGCGCCAGGCCAATGGATGTCACCGCCTTGATTGCCTCATCACGCATCAACGTTACCTATCTGGACTAGACCAGCACCGATCCGGTGCACAAACCGCTGCGTAAACCGGCCAACACTCATGCTTGCCAGCCTAGGCATTACAGATGACCGACAGATGACAGTCCGTATCCATCGCCCTTAGCACACCCTGCAATACATCGGCCAAGTCCAATCAATGCGGGCACTTGGGCATGGTCTACGCTAACTCTGCGACAAGCGACATCAGCGATTTAAAAACGACATCGACATGAAACTGTCATCCATCGAGCCTAGATTGGCTCAGGTATTGCTGACCTAGACCAACACCACCGCAAACGTCGATAAAAACGCAGCGTTGAAAACGCCCAAAGGAGCTTCGGATGAAACAGCTTTTCCTGGCATCACTGTTAGGCTCGACCATTGCCATGTGCACCGCCGCCATGGCCGCTGATACCGATCTAAAAACCCTGGAAGCTGCCGCAAAGGCAGAAGGCGCCGTCAACAGCGTCGGCATGCCCGATGACTGGGCCAACTGGAAAGGCACCTGGGAAGACCTGGCCAAGACCTACGGCCTCAAGCACATCGACACCGACATGAGCTCGGCCCAGGAAATCGCCAAGTTCAAGGCTGAGAAAGACAACGCCAGCGCCGACATCGGTGACGTGGGCGCAGCGTTCGGTCCGATTGCGGTGAAGCAGGAAGTGACACAGCCGTACAAACCGTCCACCTGGGCCCAGGTGCCGGATTGGGCGAAAGACAAAGACGGTCACTGGGCCCTCGCCTATACCGGCACCATTGCCTTTATCGTTAACAAAAAGCTGCTGCACGGATCCGAGGTGCCGACCAGCTGGGCTGAGCTGCAAAACGGCAAGTACAAGGTCTCCATCGGTGACGTGAGCACCGCAGCGCAAGCGGCCAACGGTGTACTGGCAGCCGCCATCGCCAATAAAGGCGACGAAAAGAACATCGCCCCCGGCCTGCAATTTTTCACCAAGATCGCCCAGCAAGGCCGTCTGTCGCTGTCCAACCCGACCATCGCCACCATGGAAAAAGGCGAAGTCGAAGTGGGCGTGGTCTGGGACTTCAACGGCCTGAGCTACAAGGCCAAGATGGCCAACCCGGATGACTACGTGGTGCTGATCCCATCGGACGGCTCGGTGAAATCCGGCTACACCACCATCATCAACAAATACGCCAAGCACCCGAACGCTGCCAAGCTGACCCGCGAATACATCTTCAGCGACGCCGGCCAACTCAACCTGGCGAAAGGCAATGCGCGTCCGATCCGCGCTGAAACCGACCTGAAACTGCCAGCCGATATCGCCAAGAACCTGATCCCGGGCGAGCAGTACACCAAGGCCAACCCGCAGCCGATCAAGGATGCGGATGCTTGGGAAGCGACTTCCAAAAAGCTACCTCAGCTGTGGAACGAGCAGGTCATCGTAGAGATGAAGTAATCAAAGCAAACCTCTGTAGGAGCCGGCTTGCCGGCTCCTACCGATCTGATACCACCTGATCCAAGCCCATCTGTTGCGGAGCCCCAGCCCCCATGAAGCACACTGTCATCCTTGTCGTGCTCGACGGCCTGAACTTCGAGGTTGCGAGGCACGCCATGGGGCACTTGCAGGCCTATGTCGGCGCAGGACGCGCAGCCCTCTACAAACTGGAATGTGAACTGCCCGCCCTATCCCGCCCGCTGTATGAATGCATCCTCACCGGCGTGCCTCCGATCCAGAGCGGCATCGTGCACAACAACGTCTCGCGCCTGTCCAACCAGCGCAGCATTTTCCATTACGCCACCGACGCCGGCTTGACCACGGCAGCGGCGGCTTACCATTGGGTCAGCGAGTTGTACAACCGCACGCCCTTCCTCGCCGCTCGCGACCGTCATACCGACGACAAGTCACTGGCTATCCAGCACGGGCATTTTTACTGGAATGACCACTACCCGGATTCCCACCTGTTTGCCGACGCCGAGAGCCTGCGCCTCAAACACGCGCCGAACTTCCTGGTGGTGCACCCGATGAACATCGACGACGCCGGCCACAAGCACGGCCTCGACACCCCGCAATACCGCAACAGCGCACGCTCGGCCGACATTATCCTGGCCGATTACCTGCAAGCCTGGCTCGACGCCGGATACCAAGTGCTGGTGACCGCCGACCACGGCATGAACAACGACCGTTCCCACAACGGCCTCTTGCCGGAAGAGCGCGAAGTGCCGCTGTTTGTCCTCGGCAATGCCTTCAGCCTGAACCCCAACGCCATGCCGAAACAGACCGACCTGTGCGGCACCGTCTGCGAGTTGCTCGGCGTGCCCCACGACAAACCTGTCTGCCGGGAGCTGTTGAAATGATCCGTGGCAAATGGCTGGCACTGTTGTGCCTGGTGCCCTTCGCACTGTTCTTTATCGTGTTCGAAATCGCCCCGCTGGTCTGGGTGCTGATCAACAGCCTGCAGACCGAAGAAGCCGGTTGGGGTGTGGAAAACTTCGTACGTATCTTCAGCTCGAAGTTCTACCTGCAAGCCATCCAGTTCAGTTTGGAAATCAGCTTCTACTCAAGCATTTTCGGCATCATCATCGCCACGCTGGGCAGCTACTCGTTACGTCGGGTGGATTCGCCGCTGCGTAACTTCGTCACCGCTTTCGCCAACATGACCAGCAACTTTGCCGGCGTGCCCTTGGCCTTCGCGTTCATCATTCTGCTGGGTTTCAACGGCAGCATCACGATCATGCTCAAGCAGGCGGGGATCATTCAGGACTTCAACCTGTATTCGAAGACCGGCTTGATCATCCTCTATACCTACTTCCAGATTCCCCTGGGCGTGTTGCTGCTGTACCCGGCCTTCGATGCGTTGCGCGAAGACTGGCGTGAGTCGGCTGCACTGCTCGGCGCGAATGGCTGGCAGTTCTGGCGGCATATCGGCCTGCCCGTGCTCACCCCGGCCCTGCTTGGTACGTTCGTGATCCTGCTGGCCAACGCCCTGGGCGCCTATGCCACGGTGTACGCCTTGACCACCGGTAACTTCAACGTGCTGCCGATCCGTATCGCCGGGCTGGTTTCCGGTGATGTGTCCCTCGACCCGAACATGGCCAGCGCCCTGGCCGTGGTGCTGGTGGCGCTGATGACCGTGGTCACCGTGGTCCATCAACTGCTGCTCAAGAGGAGCTACCATGTCTCGCGCTGAAGCCGGCCCGGCCTCCCTCTACCATCGGGTGGTGGTGTGGCTGTTGTTTGCAATCCTGGTGCTGCCGTTGGTGGGCACCTTCGTCTACTCCATTGCCAGCAGTTGGTCAGCGACCATCCTGCCTGCCGGCTTCACGGTGAAGTGGTACGTGCAGCTGTGGAGCGACCCGCGCTTTTTGATGGCCTTCGGGCAGTCGTTGCTGGTGTGTGTCGGCGCGCTGATCCTGTCGGTGGTGCTGATTTTGCCGCTGCTGTTCGTGGTGCATTACCACTTCCCCAAGCTCGATGCATTGATGAACATCCTGATCCTGCTGCCCTTCGCGGTGCCACCGGTGGTGTCGTCGGTGGGTTTGCTGCAGTTGTATGGCTCCGGGCCGATGGCGATGGTCGGCACGCCGTGGATTTTGATCGGTTGCTACTTCACCGTCGCGCTGCCGTTCATGTACCGGGCAATCACCAACAACCTGCAAGCCATCAACCTGCGCGACCTGATGGACGCCTCGCAACTGCTCGGCGCCAGCACCTGGCAGGCGGCGATCCTGGTGGTGCTGCCGAACCTGCGCAAAGGCTTGATGGTGGCGTTGCTGCTGTCGTTCTCGTTCCTGTTCGGTGAGTTCGTATTCGCCAACATCCTGGTGGGCACCCGCTACGAGACCCTGCAGGTGTACCTGAACAACATGCGCAACAGCAGCGGCCATTTCACCAGTGCCGTCGTGATCTCCTATTTCTTCTTTGTGCTGGTGCTGACCTGGGCCGCCAACATCTTGAACAAGGACAAAAGCCAATGAGCTTCGTCAGCGTCCAACACCTGCAAAAAGGCTACGCCGGCACCCCGGTGTTTAGTGACATCAACTGCGAGATCGCCAAGGGCGAGTTCGTCACCCTGCTCGGCCCGTCCGGTTGCGGCAAATCCACACTGCTGCGGTGCATTGCCGGCCTGACCTCGGTGGACAGTGGGAAAATCCTGCTGGATGGGCAGGACATCGTCCCATTGAGCCCGCAGAAACGTCACATCGGCATGGTGTTCCAGAGCTATGCACTGTTCCCCAACATGACCGTGGAGCAGAACGTCGCGTTCGGCCTGCGCATGCAAAAGGTCAATGCTGACGACAGCCACAAGCGCGTGCAGGAAGTGCTGCAACTGGTAGAGCTCAAGGACCTCGCCGGTCGTTACCCGCACCAGATGTCCGGCGGCCAGTGCCAGCGCGTGGCCCTCGCCCGCTCCCTGGTCACCCGTCCACGTTTGTTGTTGCTGGATGAGCCGCTGTCGGCGCTGGATGCACGGATTCGCAAGCACCTGCGCGAGCAGATCCGCCAGATCCAGCGCGAACTGGGGCTGACCACGATCTTCGTGACCCATGACCAGGAAGAAGCCCTGACGATGTCCGACCGGATCTTCCTGATGAACCAGGGCAAGATCGTGCAGAGCGGCGATGCCGAGACCCTCTACACCGCGCCGGTCGACGTGTTCGCCGCTGGCTTTATCGGCAACTACAATCTGTTGGACGCCGACAAGGCCAGCCAATTGCTGCAACGCCCGATCAATAGCCGCATTGCCATTCGCCCGGAGGCCATCGAACTGAGCCGCGATGGCGACCTGGACGCCCTGGTGCGCAGCCACAGCCTGTTGGGCAACGTGATTCGCTACCGCATCGAAGCGCGCGGCGTGGAGTTGGTGGTGGATGTGCTCAACCGTTCGGCTGACGATCTGTACCCCGAGGGGCAACGCCTGGCACTTTCCATCGACCCCAGCGCCCTGTGTGAAGTAGCCTGATGCAACGATTGATTGAGAGAGCGTGACCGATGGCATTGGTAATTTTTGATCTGGACGACACCCTCATCCACGGTGACTGCGCCACCCTGTGGAGCGAGCAGATGGGTCGCCTGGGCTGGGTCGACCCTGAGTCGTTCATGCGCAAGAACCACGAACTGATGGACGCCTACAGCCAGGGCAAGCTGAAAATGGAAGACTTCATGGACTTCAGCCTGGAGCCGATGATCGGCCGCACGCCGGAGGAAATCGAGCATCTGGTGGAGCCCTGGGTCGAGGACGTGATCGAGCCGCTGATCTACAGCGAAGCCACCAAGACCATCGCCCGTCATCGGGCCAATGGCGACCGGATCCTGGTGATCTCGGCGTCGGGCACGCACTTGGTCACGCCGATTGCGGCGCGGATCGGGATTGATGAAGTGCTGGGGATCAACCTTGAAGTCAGCCATGGTGTGTACAGCGGGCGTACCGTGGGGGTACTGACCTATCGCGAAGGCAAGATCACGCGGCTGGTGGAATGGCTGGAGCAGGAAGGCGAGTCGCTGGAGGGCGCGTATTTCTATTCGGATTCGCGTAATGACTTGCCGTTGTTGCTGAAGGTGGATCATCCGCAGGTGGTGAATCCGGATCCCGTGTTGCGCGAGCATGCCGAAAAGGCTGGCTGGCCGATCCATCACTGGATCTGACACGCCTTTTTTTGAACTGGAAACCCAATCACCTGTGGGAGCTGGCTTGCCTGCGATGGCGGTGTTTCAGATGAAATATTCTTCACTGATACACCGCCATCGCAGGTAAGCCAGCTTGTGTCTTCAAGATCTCTTAAACTCAGAAGGGTGAGAGCAGTGGATGGCAGACTGAAAGCCAGCGGTGCTTAAAGCACGAGTGGGAGCCAAGTCGCCATCCACCTCTCACTCTGACCAGAAGCCCGAACAGTTGGATGAGCGGCAAAACTCGAAATCACAAGCTAGGGATAGGTCAGAGTGCTCTCACTTCTTGAGTGTAAGAGGGTTTGGCGATGATTTCCTACTATGTTGGTCTCGATGTTTCGAAAGCGACTGTGGATGTGGGGTTTCTTCCTGCGAATTACACGCAGTTTCAGGTCAGTAATGACCTTGAGGGCTTCACTCGGCTGATCACATGCCTGAACGAGCTTGAGGTGGGAAGGGTCTTGCTTGAAGCCACCGGCGGCTATGAAAGGGCATTGCTCAGAGCCTTGCGGTTGGAGGGTTTGAATGTCTTTCGCGTCAATCCAAAACGCGCTCGCGACTATGCGAGAGCAATGGGCAAGATAGCTAAAACCGATAAGATCGATGCTCAGATGCTGGCGAAATTTGCGAGAGATTTCGAGGACTTGCCGCATGTTGAACCGAATAAGGATCGGGATGAGCTGGGCGAATTGCTCAAGCTGCGAGGCAGCTTGGTCAAGAGCCGGGACAGCGACAAGCGCCGGATGAAGCAAACCACATGCGCTAAAGCCATATCCACTTACACCGATCACATCGCTTACCTGGAGGGCCAGATCAAGTCATTGGGTAAGGAGATTGAGGATGCCTCGACCGTGCTGGATCAGGAGAAAGCCAGACGACTGAGGTCGGTGAAAGGGATCGGAGCCATCACCTGCGGAACGCTCTTGGCATTTCTTCCTGAGCTTGGAACCGTGTCGGGACGCAAGATTGCGGCTTTGGCAGGGTTAGCGCCCTACAACAACGATAGCGGCAAGAAGAGCGGCCCTAGATCAATCGAGGGCGGGCGCTATACGGTGCGTGGCGCAACCTATATGTCGACCTGGTCAATGGTTCAGCACGATCCGCAAGTCAAAGCCGAATATGAGGCTCTGCGAGCGCGAGGCAAGCTTGCGAAGGTCGCTGTTGTGGCATGCATGCGAAAGCTCTTGATTCGTCTAAACGCAATGCTGCGAGATGGCACGGGTTGGAGAGAGCAGAAATCTCAGGTCCCCGCAGCCTGATAACAAATGAGGGGCACTTTACTGAAGCGCGGGCTTCGCCAGTAATACCGCTACGCGGTATTACTGGCGAAGCCATGTCCGAAAGGATTATTTTTAAAATAAATCCTCAAAGACAGTTGCTCCCACATTGATTGTATTTCAAGCTGAGATCAGCTCAGCTTCTCATCAATCACCAACACCAACTTCCCGGAAATCTGGTTACTCGCCAACTCGGCAAACGCCGCCTCGGCATCCTCTATCGCAAAGGTCTTGGCCAGTTGCGGGCTAAGGCGCCCTTCAACAAACAACGGCCAAACATGCTGGCTCAAGTCGCTGAACAGGTCGGCCTTGAACTGATCACTGCGGCTGCGCAAAGTCGAGCCCAATAGCTGAATACGCTTGCCCAGCACCTGCGCCAGGTCCAACTTGGCCTCGCGACCGCCCATCAAACCGATCAACACCCAACGGCCATCCAGGGCGAGCAGCTTGAGATCCAGCGCCGCATAGTCGCCACCCACCGGGTCGAGGATCACATCAAACGGCCCGAAATCCCGCAGCCCTTCGAGGCCATCGGTGCGTACCACGCCGCCCTGGGCGCCTAGCGCCTCGCAATAGGCCAGGCGCTCCGCCGAGCCGACGCTGACCCAGCACGGGCTGCCGAACGCCTTGCACAACTGGATCGCTGCCGAGCCCACGCCACTGGCGCCAGCATGCAGCAGCACTTTCTCACCGGGTTTGAGGCCGGCCAGTTGGAACAGGTTGAGCCACGCGGTGCTGTACACCTCAGGCAACGCCGCCGCTTCGATCAGCGACAATCCTTCCGGCACCGGCAGAACGTGACGCGCATCCACCACCACTTCCTCGGCCATGCCACCCCCGGCCAACAGCGCGCAGACACGGTCACCGACTTGCCAGGATGAGCCCGCCCCCACTTCGCTGATCACCCCGGAACACTCCAGGCCCAGCACCTGGCTGGCGCCTGGCGGCGGTGGATAAAGCCCCGCGCGCTGTAATAAATCGGCGCGATTGAGGCCCGCTGCCGCCACACGAATGCGAACTTGCCCTACATCGCACGTAGGAACGGGTTCTTCCAACCACGCCACATGACCGTCAACGCCTTGCAATGCTTTCACACTGCCTCCATAGTGAGTCTGGACTGAGCCCGTAGCTGTATCGCCGGGCTTTTTGCATTATGCGACCGGACCATATGGAACCGGCTCCCTCAAAGACGGCCTAATATGCGTTATCAATTGCCCCCGCGTCGAATCAGCATGAAGCATTTGTTCCCCAGCACCGCCCTCGCTCTTTTCATTGGTCTCGGCTTTGCGTCGATGTCGACCAATACGTTCGCAGCCAACAGCTGGGACAACCTTCAGCCGGATCGCGATGAGGTGATTGCCAGCCTTAACGTCGTCGAGTTGCTCAAGCGCCATCACTACAGCAAGCCGCCGCTGGACGACGCGCGCTCGGTGATCATCTATGACAGCTACCTCAAGCTGCTGGATCCGTCGCGCAGCTACTTCCTGGCCAGCGACATCGCCGAGTTCGACAAGTGGAAAACCCAGTTCGACGACTTCCTCAAGAGCGGCGACCTGCAACCCGGCTTCACCATCTACAAGCGCTACCTGGACCGCGTCAAAGCGCGTCTGGACTTCGCCTTGGGTGAGCTGGACAAAGGCGTCGACAAGCTCGACTTCACCCAGAAGGAAACCCTTCTGGTGGACCGCAAGGACGCGCCTTGGCTGACTAGCACCGCCGCCCTCGACGACCTGTGGCGCAAACGCGTCAAGGACGAGGTGCTGCGCCTGAAGATCGCCGGCAAAGAGCCTAAGGCCATCCAGGAGCTGCTGACCAAGCGCTACAAGAATCAGCTCGCGCGTCTGGACCAGACCCGCGCCGAAGATATCTTCCAGGCCTACATCAATACCTTCGCGATGTCCTACGATCCGCACACCAATTATCTGTCGCCAGATAACGCGGAAAACTTCGATATCAACATGAGTCTGTCGCTGGAAGGCATCGGTGCCGTCCTGCAAAGCGACAACGACCAGGTCAAGATCGTGCGTCTGGTGCCAGCAGGCCCGGCAGATAAAACCAAGCAAGTGGCTCCGGCCGACAAGATCATCGGTGTTGCCCAGGGTGACAAAGAGATGGTCGACGTGGTCGGCTGGCGCCTGGACGAAGTGGTCAAGCTGATCCGTGGGCCGAAAGGCAGCGTGGTGCGCCTGGAAGTGATTCCGCACACCAATGCGCCGAACGACCAGACCAGCAAAATCGTGTCCATCACCCGTGAAGCGGTGAAGCTCGAAGACCAGGCCGTGCAGAAGAAAGTCCTCAACCTCAAGCAGGATGGCAAGGACTACAAGCTGGGCGTCATCGAAATCCCGGCCTTCTACCTGGACTTCAAGGCCTTCCGCGCGGGCGATCCGGACTACAAGTCCACCACCCGTGACGTCAAGAAAATCCTGACAGAACTGCAGAAGGAAAAAGTCGACGGCGTGGTCATCGACCTGCGCAACAACGGCGGCGGTTCCCTGCAGGAAGCCACTGAGCTGACCAGCCTGTTTATCGACAAGGGTCCGACCGTGTTGGTGCGCAACGCTGACGGCCGTGTGGATGTGCTGGAAGACGAGAACCCAGGTGCCTTCTACAAAGGCCCGATGGCGTTGCTGGTCAACCGCCTCTCGGCTTCGGCTTCGGAGATTTTCGCCGGCGCCATGCAGGACTATCACCGCGCCCTGATCATCGGCGGCCAGACCTTCGGCAAAGGCACCGTGCAGACCATCCAGCCGCTTAACCATGGCGAGCTGAAACTGACGCTGGCCAAGTTCTACCGGGTTTCCGGGCAGAGCACCCAGCACCAGGGCGTACTGCCGGACATCGATTTCCCGTCGATCATCGACACCAAGGAAATCGGCGAAAGCGCCCTGCCGGAAGCCATGCCGTGGGACACCATCCGCCCAGCCATCAAGCCCGCTTCGGATCCGTTCAAGCCATTTCTGGCGCAGTTGAAGGCTGACCACGATACCCGCTCCGCCAAGGATGCCGAGTTCGTGTTTATCCGCGACAAGCTGGCCCTGGCGAAGAAGCTGATGGAAGAAAAAACCGTCAGCCTCAATGAAGTGGATCGCCGCGCGCAGCACTCCGACATCGAAAACAAGCAGCTTGTCCTGGAAAACATCCGCCGCAAGGCCAAGGGTGAAGATCCACTCAAGGAGCTGAAGAAAGAAGACGAAGACGCGCTGCCGGCCGAAGCCGACAAGACCAAGCCGGAAGACGACGCCTACCTGGCCGAGACGGGCCGGATCCTGCTGGACTACCTGAAGGTCAGCAAACAGGTGGCCAAGCAGTAAATGATGGCGATTTAATGTGATCGCTCCGCGGAGTGTCATCATATAGACATCATTCTGTCGTGAAATGAAGGACCGCAGGTTTCCAGCCTGCGGTCCTTTTTTTTCGATCGAGATCGCCATGACCATGACCGAACAGCTGAATGCATTGGGCGTTATCCTGGCTCAAGGCAGTTTGCACAGCCTGTTCCAACCGATCATCAGCCTGTCTGAACGGCGCATTCTCGGCTATGAAGCCCTCAGTCGTGGGCCTTCCAACAGCCCGCTGCACTCCCCCATCGCCCTGTTCTCGGTGGCCAGCCAGGCCGGGCGACTCAGTGAGTTGGAGATCGCCTGCCGCGAAAGCGCGTGCCGACGCTTCAGTGAACAGAAGCTACCGGGCAAGCTGTTCCTCAATGTCTCGCCACAATCGTTGATGGAAACTGCACATCAACCAGGGCGCACCCTGCAATTGCTGCGTGACTTCGGTATTCCACCGAGCCAAGTGGTAATCGAGCTCACCGAGCAAACCCCCACCAACGATATCGATTTACTGCAAACCGCCCTGCACCACTACCGCAACATGGGGTTCTCGATTGCCCTGGACGACCTGGGCGCCGGTTATTCCAGCCTGCGCCTATGGTCGGAGCTGCGCCCGGACTATGTGAAGATCGACCGCCACTTCATCGACGGCATCCATCAGGATGCGCTCAAGCGGGAATTTGTCGGCTCCATCCTGCAAATTGCCAAGGCGTCTCGGGCCCAAGTGATTGCCGAAGGGATCGAGTTGCCTGAAGAGTTGGCGGTACTGACGGAGATGGGCGTGGACCTGGTCCAAGGCTACCTGCTCTGCCGTCCCCAGGAGCAACCGCCGCAGGAAGCGCGCCTGATGCTGCCCAAGCCCGACAGCGCCAACGTGGCACTGAACGACGAAGGCAGCGACCTCAGCGCCTTGCTCAGCGAACAGCCGGCGGTGGATCAGGACACCGCCACCGCCCAGGTGCTGGAAGCGTTCCGGCGCCAGGCCAACCTCAATTCCCTGGCGGTGCTGGATGGGCGCGGGCACCCAATCGGTATCGTCCACCGGCATTCACTCTCGGATGCACTGCTGAAACCCTTCGCCACCGACCTGTTTGCGCGCAAGCCCATCAGCCGCTTGATGAGCACCGACTTTCTGGCGGTGGAGCTGAGTCAGTCCCTGCAGCAAGTCAGCCGTTTGCTTACCAGTCGCGCGCGGCAACGCATCGAAGAAGACTTCATCATCACGCTCAATGGCGATTACCTGGGCCTGGGTCGGGTGATCGATGTGCTCAAGCTGATCACCGAGCTGAAGATCCAACAAGCGCGCTACGCCAACCCGCTGACCCTGCTGCCGGGCAACGTGCCGATCCAGCAGTGCCTGACGCGATTGCTGCAGCAACAGCGCGAATCGGTGATCTGCTACGTGGATATCGACAGCTTCAAGCCATTCAACGATATCTACGGCTATGGGCGTGGGGATGAGGTGTTGTTGTGCCTGGCGCAGTGCCTGAACGACCGTGTCGACCCCAGCCGCGACTTTGTCGGGCATATCGGCGGTGATGACTTTTTGCTGGTACTGGGCCCGCAGGATTGGCGCAAACGCCTTAATCAGCTGCTGGATGACTTCCACACCCAATGCCGACGTTTCTACCGCGCCGAACACCTTGAAGCGGGCTGCTTCGTGGCGCTCAACCGCCAGGGCGTGCGCCAGGAGTTTGCGCTGCTGTCACTGTCTATCGGCGTGGTGCATTTGTATCCACAGGCCTGCGGACAACTCGATGCCAGCCAGTTGGCGGAGCTGGCCTCGCAGGCCAAGCACCATGCCAAGGATATGGCCGGCTATAGCATCCATGTGATCGACAGCATGGACGCGCTGCCCCAGGCGCTTTAGGCCTCGGCAGACTCCGGGTACTCGTATTCGAACACCCGCACCACTTCCGATGCGTGCCAAGAGGCAGCGGCCACGCCATCGGACGGCCCGCTGAAACGGCCCAGGCGCTCGACACATTCAAAGAAACCGGTACGCGGCAGGCGACTGGCGCCCTGGCTTATCACCAGCGAGCTACGCAGCGGCTGCTCGGCCTTGGCGTCCAACGCCGCCAGGTGCTCCAGAGCGGCAGCCAGGGTCTGCATGGCCGGCGTGGGGAATTGCAAGCGCTCCAGCAGCGCGCGGTAGGTCAGCAAATGGCGCTGGCGGCGCGCCTGGTCCAGTTCGTTGAGTAACCCATCCCAGTGTTGACGGCTGATACGTAGGCTCAAGATTCATCCCTCCAACCTGCAACGCCCAATTCCCAGGCCAGGCTGCGGCGGATTGCGGCATCCGGCTGGCGTTCACCACTTTCAATCAATCCAAGATATGAGGGGCTGATCCCCACGGTGCGGGCCAGGGTTTCGATCGCCAGGCCTTTGCCCTCACGCAAGCCGCGCAGGTCTGCGAGCGGGCGCAGGTCCTGTACAGGGGCGGCTTGGGCAGGCGATGAAAGAGGAGGAAGCGTCGGTTGTTGCTGACCGGCAGCTTTTAGCAGCGCCTGGTACTGATCCCATGGCAACACCGCGTACTCGGGTTCGCCATTGCGTGAAATTATCTGAATATCCATGACTGCCCCGTAGGATAACTGCACTTACTTAGTAAGCTCTTTCCTTAGGAGTGTAATCCTAACAGCCCTAAAGGTCGCAGGGGGATAGTCACGTCATGCGTTTTTTTGCGGGTTTTCCTTGGCCAGCAGCGCGGGCGTCGCAGGCAGACGCTCAACCACGGCAAGCTTTTCCGGACGCTGGGCGTCGCGCCAGGCGCGAAAAGCGCTCAGTTCGCCGTCCAGGGTCTTCATGACCCATGCCAGCACGGCAATGTCGTCGAGCATGCCGAACATAGGGATGAAGTCCGGGATCGCATCGATCGGGCTCAGGAAGTACATCAAGCCCGCTACCACCGAGATCAGCGCCTTGGGGCTGATGGCCCGGTACTCGCCGCGCCAGTAAGCCAGGCACAGGGCCTGGAGCAATTTGAAGTCATCCTTGAGCTTGCCCAGGCGATTACCCTGGCTGGAGCCCTTGGCGGCGACCGCGAACAGCAGCGTCGGCAAGCGCCCACGGCCCAGGAGGCGTGCGGCCATGGGCAGGAAACGGGTGAAATTGAAGGGTGGTTTCATCGGTCACTCCAGTTCCAGGCGACATAAAAGGTTATCCACACAAATTGTGGATAACCTTGTGAACAGAGCCTATTTTCTGCGCTGAAAGCCACGTAGTTCAAGGCTTGCAGTCAGATCGGGCGTTTTTTGCGCACTGAAAAAAAACCCAAGATTTCATTGACTTGGCGTTGATGTGCGGCTACCCGTACTCGAGTCTTATATCAGACTGTTGCAGGTTGCAGGCGTTCGATCGGATGTGTGCGGGTGCGGGCTCTGCAACCCCCAGAAACAACAACGCCCCGTCGAGACGGGGCGTTGTGTGTTCAGGCGCCTGTTACTTCTTGGCAGCCGGTGCAGCAGGAGCGTCAGCCTTGGCTGGGTCCTTGATGGCCAGCAGCTCCAGGTCGAATACCAGCACGGAGTTGGCTGGGATCGCTGGGCTTGGGCTTTGTGCGCCGTAGGCCAGGTCCGAAGGAATGTACAGCTCGACCTTCTCGCCCACGTGCATCAGTTGCAGGCCTTCGACCCAACCTGGGATCACGCCGCTGACCGGCAGGTCAATCGGGCTACCGCGATCCACGGAGCTGTCAAAGGTGGTGCCGTTGGTGAGTTTGCCGGTGTAGTGCACAGTCACCACGTCAGTCGGCTTAGGCTGGGCGCCGTCGGCTTTCTTGGTGATCTTGTACTGCAGACCGGAAGCGGTGGTGACGACGCCGTCTTTCTTGGCGTTGTCTTCGAGGAATTTCTTGCCGGCGGCTGCCGACTCTTCGCTCATCTTGGTCATGCGTTCTTCAGCACGCTTCTGCAGTGCGGCAAACGCTTCAACCAGCTCGTCGTCTTTGAGCTTCTGCTCTTTTTTGCCGACGGCATCTTCGATGCCTTGGGCTACTGCTTTGGAATCCAGGTCATCCATGCCTTCTTGGGCAAGGCTCTTGCCCATGTTCAGGCCGATGCCGTAGGAAGCTTTTTGCGCCGGGGTTTTCAGCTCTACGCTGGTCTGCGAATCACAACCCGCAAGTACCAGGCTAACCAGGGCCACCGCCGCCGCCAACCGATGCTGTTTCATGCTATTTCCTTGTTCATGCGCCAATAGGGCATTCGAATAAAGTCGCGAGCTTATCAGGCGGCCACGACCAATGGCTACCGGCATGTGAGCAGGAAACTTCTGATAAGTTCACGTGTTTAAAAGCATTTTCATTCATGATGGAGGCCCGCGAAGGATCGCGGGACCGCCCACTACCGGGCTCATGGCCACTTGCCGCACCTGTGGCGTAGTGGCATAACATCGCGACAACTCGACAAGACCGAGACAAGGATAGCCATCTTGCGCATTTTTTCCCGTGTTTTACTCCTGATATTCACCCTGCTGGGCATCGCCCTGGCCGTGGTGCTCTATTACACCGTCAACCCCAAGCTGCCGGACTACGTGCCCGTGGAGCAGGTGCACTACCAGGACCAATGGAGTGCCGCCGACCGCCAGACCTATTACTTCACGCCCCAGGGCACCCAGGTAAAAGGCCTGCACTACGATTGGTTCACCGCTCTGGAGTTGCCGTTTTCCGAACAGCGTTTCGCAACGCCCGAGTATCTGGCACGTTTCGGCTTCCTGGTGGACCCCAAGCAAGTGCCCACTGCGCAAAACCCCGGCAACCTGCCGGTGGGTTTCGCCCGGCATAAAAACGCCGGCAGCAACGCCCAATACCTGGATATCACCTGCGCCGCCTGCCACACCGGCGAATTGCATTACAAAAACCAGGCCCTGCGTATCGACGGCGGTTCCGCCCAGCACGTGCTGCCCTCCAGCGTGCCAACCTTGCGCGGCGGCAGTTTCGGTCAGGCCCTGGTCGCCAGCCTGGCGGCCACCTATTACAACCCGTGGAAGTTCGAACGTTTTGCCCGCCAGGTGCTGGGGGATCGCTATGACGCCGAGCACAAGCAACTGCGTAAGGACTTCAAGCAATCACTGAACCAGTTCCTCAAAGTGGCCTGGAACGATACTCACCGTGGCCTCTACCCCACTGAAGAAGGTCCTGGCCGTACGGACGCGTTTGGCCGTATCGCCAACGCCAGCTTTGGCGATGCCATTTCCTCGGACAACTATCGCGTCGCCAATGCGCCGGTGGACTACCCGCAGTTGTGGGACATCTGGACCTTCGACTGGGTGCAGTGGAACGGTTCGGCCCAGCAGCCCATGGCGCGCAATATCGGCGAGGCCCTAGGGGTCGGCGCGACCCTGGCGTTTTTCGACGACGCCGGCCAGCCACTCCAAGGCGACGCGCGCTACCCGTCCAGCGTGCGGGTACGCGACCTCAACCTGATCGAAGAAACCCTGCAACGCCTCAAGCCACCGACCTGGCCCGAGGATCTGTTCGGCAGCATCGACAAGCCGCTCGCCGCCCAAGGCCGCGCACTCTTCGCCGAAAACTGCGCCGGCTGCCATGTACCCAGCGTCAGCCAGGAAGGCGGACGCCCGGTGCAACAGCTGAAAATGCTGCCCGTGGACTACATCGGCACCGACCCCGGCACTGCCAGCAACATCGCCGACCAGCGCTACGACCTCAGCGCGTTGCAATGGGACCTGGCGGAATTGGCCAAGCTCAACGTCGAACTGCACCCCACGCCGACCGAGCCGCTGGACCTGAAAAAGCTGTCCGTGGCCAAGGGCCTTGCCTACGTCACCGCGTTCGTCGAAGAACATGCCTACCGCGCCGCTGGCGTGACCCCGGCCGAACGCCCGCGCCTGGACGGCTACGGCCTGCCCATCGGCGTGCGTGAGCTGCGCGCCTACAAGGCACGGCCATTGGCGGGCGTGTGGGCGACGCCGCCGTTCCTGCATAACGGTTCGGTGCCGACGATCTACCAGTTGCTCTCGCCCCAGGACGAGCGCAGCACCACCTTCTATAAAGGCACGTTCAACTACGACCCGCGCCACCTCGGCTTCGAGACCGGTGCGTTCAAGAATGCCTTTTTGTTCGATACCAAAATCACCGGCAACCACAACAGCGGTCACGAATTCCGTGCCGGCAGTCGTGGCAACGGCGTAATCGGCCGTGGCCTGCTGCCGCAGGAACGCTGGGCGCTGCTGGAATACCTCAAAGTGCTGGGCGGCCCGCTGGAGCAACAACTGCCATGATGATTCGATCCCCCTACGACCGACCTTCCCTGCTCGCCCGCCTGTGGCTGCGCATCGGCGCGTTTCTGGGCAAGACCCTGCTGTGGCTGGTGGGCCTCGGCCTGCTCGGCTGGCTGGGCGCCAGTGCCTGGTACGCCTGGCAACACAGCGGCCCTGTGTCGCCGAATGAGCAGATTCCGTCCGGTGAGGCGGCGATGACCCAAGGCATCATCCAGACGGCGGTGCGCATCGTCGACCAGCACCGCGAAGGCACCCGCTACCTGCGCGATGCCCATGCCAAGGCCCATGGGTGCGTGAAGGCCGAGGTCAGCGTGGTACCTGATCTTGATCCAGCATTGCGCCAAGGCGTGTTCGCCGAACCGGGCAAGACCTGGCAGGCGATGATGCGGCTGTCCAACGGCAACGCCTACCCGCAGTTCGACAGCATCCGTGATGCGCGGGGCATGGCCCTCAAGCTGCTGGACGTGCCGGGCAAGCAACTGCTGGCCGACCAACAGGCGCGCACGGAACAGGACTTCGTGATGTTCAGCCACCCGAACTTCTTTGTCAGCGATGTGGCGGAGTACGCGCAGAACATCGGCGCGCAAGCGGATGGCAAGAAGGTCCTGGCGTTCTTCCCCAAAGCCGACCCACGGACCTGGCAGGTGCGCCACCTGTTTATCGCCCTGGCGACCCTGGCGCCCGCCCCGGCCAGCCCGACGCAGGCCACGTACTTTTCGGTGTCGCCCTACAAGTTCGGCGCGGCCAACGCCAAGTTCCGCGTCGCGCCCGACCCGCAGAGCTGCCCGGAATATCAACTGCCCAAGCAGAACCAGGACCTGCCGAACTTCCTGCGCAGCGCCTTGAGCCAGCAGTTGTCCACTGACCGCGTGCCTGCGTGTTTCGTGCTGCAGATCCAGCGGCAGAACCCGCAGAAATTCATGCCGATCGAAGACACCAGCATCGAATGGAAGGAGAGCGATGCGCCCTATGAAACCGTGGCCAAGGTGCGTATACCGGCGCAGGATTTCGACACACCCGAGCAGAACCTGGCGTGCGACAACCAGTCGTTCAACCCCTGGTTTGGTGTAGCGGAACACCGCCCAATCGGCGGCATCAACCGCTTGCGCAAGGCGGTGTACGAAGCGGTCAGCGATTACCGCCACAGCCGCAACGCTCCGTAAAGAATGCGTAACAATGGACCCGACGGCGTAAGGATTGCGTCGGGTCTATTGAGCCGTTTTCACCCCGCCTCTACCGTGAGTACCTACCCCATCACCCGTAGGAAATCACCGTGGAAAGCTCAACCCTCGGCATGATCGTACTGACCCTGATCGCCGTGTTCGGCACCGCGTCTTTTTGCTTCGAACACCTGGCGACACGCCAGACCAAAAAGAAAAAAACCGGCCAGCACTGACCCTCAGCCAGCCTGTTCTGCCTCTGCCGTCCGAGCCTGCAACCATTGACGAAAACTGCGCACCGCCGCCGGCGGGTTGCGGTGGTGCGGCTGCATCAGGTGCAGGCGGCCGCGACTGTGCATGCTGTGGGGCAAGGCCATTTGCAGGCGCCCGGAATCGAGATCGCTGTCCAGCAAGCGCTTCCAGCCGAGGGCGACACCGTGCCCCATCACCGCCGACTGCATCAACAGTTGATAGCTGTTGGTGCGCAAGGCGTGACGCGGCGAGTAGTAATCGGCGCCCGCATCGGCGAACCAGTCGGCCCAGGTGAGCCAGTCGTGATGGTGGTCCTCCACAATCAGCAAAGTGTGAGCGTGCAACAAGTGATGCAGGTCGCGAATCGGGCCGTGACGCTCAAGGTAATCGGGGCTGCACACGGTGATGACCTGTTCGCTGTCAAACACCGGCGACAGCTCAAGGCCGTGGGGCGCCGCCAGTTCATCCAAGTGATAGAACAAACCCAGGTCGTATTCGCTGACATCCAGGTGGCTGGGACTTTCGCTGCACAGGATACGGATATCCAGGTCCGGGTGGTCGCGCTGGAACTGCGGCAACAGACCGGCCAGCCAGATAGAGCTGATGGTGGGCGTGCTGGCCAGCGTCAACTGGCGATCGGCACCGCGCCTGCGCAACTCGGCGGACTCGCGGTCAAGCTCGCGCAACAGGCGTTGGACGGTACGGAAATAGCGTACCCCGGCGGGGGTCAGACTCAGGCCCTGGGCCAACCGATAAAACAGTGGGCGGGCCAGGTCTTCTTCGAGGCGCTTGACCTGGCGGCTGACTGCACTTTGGGTCAAGTTCAGTTCATGGGCCGCCTGGGTAAAGCTCAAATGGCGGGCCGCCGCTTCGAAGGTCTGCAAGCAGTTGAGGGGAGGAAGATCGACGTTTCGGCGCGACATGAGCAAGTCCATTGGCAATGACGGGCCCAGGTTACCCCAGGCCCGCAGAGATCACGTTGGCGTGCATCCTGCCAGTTGCCTGCTCAGAGCGCGACCCTGGCCACGCGTTTACTCCATTGCCGACGGTGTTCCAACTGGCCGTTTTCCCAGGCGGTCTGCTCCGCTTCGATGTAGAACCACTCGGCATCGGCGTGCACGCTCAAGTGGCTTTCCACCTCTACGGCCCACTGATCACGGCCGACACGGTAGTGCCATTCGATATCGGCGCGCGTCGACAGCGGGTCCCAAGGCAAAGTGCGGTATTGCTCGGTGCAGCGCTGGTCCACCGACAAGCCGTGGTCGGTAAAACGCACCGAACCCAGGTCATCTTCGATTTTCACGCAGACTTCACCACTGCCCACGTCTTCGATCAACGTACGTTTCGGCGCAGCAGCACGTAGGACTTCCATCGCCACCGGCGTCGCCGACTGCGGTGCTTCGAACGGGCAGTCCACCGCCTCGCCGCTGAATATCGGTAGCTGCAGGCTTTGCAGGCTCGGCAACAACGTCAGGGTGGTCAGCTCGCGGCTCGGCCACAGCAACGGGAAACTCGCGGTGCTGAGGGCCAGGCGCAAACGGTAGCCGGCGTGCAGGCGCATGCCGATGTGGTCGAGGTTTAGCTGCACATCCATCGGTTCACCAGGGACTACAGGTGTTACCTGGGAAAAGTCCTCACGCAGGGTGAGATTAAGTACACCGTAGCTGATCTGCGTGACTTGCCCGTCCGGCGCTATCGCATTCAGCCGGGCGACCAATTGGCCACAGGCGGTGTCACTGGCCAGGCGCAACTTAAGACGTGCATCGCCGAGCAGCGCCAGCGACTCGGTCAGCGGCTGGGAGTCGAAGCACAACGAGTGGGCGTCATCACGGCGTTGATCCGTCGGCCCGTCGGGGCCAAACCAGATGGCGCAGTATTCGCCCTGATGCAGGCCGGTGGTCAGTGGCGAGCAGAGACTGCGCGGCGCCGCCAAAGGCTCTGATCCTGCACTCAGCCCCTGTTCACCGAGACTGAAATCGGTCCATTGCACCTGCGGATCCGGCCAACCTGCCGTTTGCACCCAGATACCCGGCCGCTCGGCATAACTGCCCTTCGGCGGCAGAATATCCTGTAGGTAGAAGGTGCAGGCTGCGTCATCCATTACCCCGTTATCGATACCCTTAAGCCAGTGATCCCACCAGCGTTTAGCCTCTTGCAGGAAGCCGATGGCTGGGTTTGGCACGGCAAAATGCGGGTACTTGTGGATCCACGGCCCGATCATGGCCTTCTTCGGGCCCGGCAGGTTTTGCATCAGGCGCGAAACGGTGTTGCGATAGGCATCGCCCCAGCCGCCCACCGCATACACGGCGGCCTGGATCTTCGAATAGTCCTCGCACACCGAGCCGTGGCGCCAGTAATCATCGCGGGTCTGGTGTTGCAGCCAGGTTTCTGCCAGCAACGGCATGGCGTCCAGGCGTTGGTGCCAGAGGCTTTTCCAGTCGTCGACCAACAGCGGGTCAGGCACCGCCGCGCTGAAGTTGAGCATGGTGGCGGCCCAGCCGAAGTTCTCCATCAACAGGTTGCCGCCCTTGTAATGGATGTCGTCGGCAAAGCGGTCATCGGTGGAGCACAGGGTAATGATCGCTTTCAACGCTTCGGGCTGGCGCGCCGCGACTTGCAGGCCGTTGAAGCCGCCCCAGGAAATGCCCATCATGCCGACATTGCCGTCGCACCAGGGTTGCTGGCACAGCCAGTCGATCACTTCGAGGGCATCTTCCTGTTCCTGCAACAGGTATTCATCGGCCATCAAGCCCTGGGATTCACCGTTGCCTCGCATGTCCACCCGTACACACACGTAGCCCTGCCCCGCCATCCACGGGTGGGTCAGCGCATCGCGTACGGCGGTGCCATCGCGTTTGCGGTACGGCAGGTATTCGAGGATTGCCGGGAAGGTCTGCAAACCGGCGACTTCCGGCAACCAGATGCGCGCGGCCAGTTGAGTGCCGTCCTTCAAGGGGATCAGGCAGTGCTCGATTTCGCGCACGGTGTAAGCAAATTCAGTGACGATGTCCATCAGTAACTCCTACAGCGGTTCAATCGATCAGCGGGCGAAATCCGGCACCGGGCTGGCGCCGCGCAGTTCCGTCTCGGGGGTCCGCTGAAGGCGTTTCACGTCCAGCAATGCGGGGTTTTTCAACCAGAAGATCAGCGAGGTACTGGCCAGCAACACCAGGATCATGCCCGGCAGGCCGCCGAGGTTGGAGAGCATCTTCACGCCGTCAATGCCGACGAATGAGACCATCACCCACGACACCGAGCCGATGATCACGCCCCAGACGATCTTCAACAGCGGATTGCCGTCCAGGTCGGAATCGGCGGTCACGCCTTTGCTGCACAGGTTAGCGATCACATCGGTGCTGGAGTCGGCGGCGGTGACAAAGGAGATGAACGCCACGAACAGCAGGAACGCAATCATCAGGCCGCTCGCCGGCAGTTGCTGGAACATCTGGTACAGCACGTGTTCCACGCCCTGCTCGTTCAGCACACGGTTGAGGCTGCCGTCGCCCAGCGCATCGAAGTACAGGCTGGTGCCGGAGAAGATGCAGATCCACACCGCCGTGAACAACGCCGGGTAGAGCATGTTGATATGGATGAATTCACGCACCGTGTAGCCACGGCCGATCTTGCCGAGGAACAACGCGCTGACCGGCGCCCAGGCAAACCACACCGACCAGTAGAACACCGTCCAGCTGTGCGGCCAGGTGTCGCCACTGGCGGCGCCGGTGAACAGGCTGCGGCTGAAGAAGGTGTCGAGGTACACGCCAAGCGACTCGACGCCGAGGCTGAACATGTACAGGGTCGGCCCGCACAACAGCACGAACAGCCCCAGGGCCAGCATGATCCAGGTGTTGAACGAAGACAGCATCACAATGCCTTTCTGCAGGCCGCTGGCGGCCGAGGCGACAAAGGTGATGACGATGATTGCAATGATGATGGCCAGTCGGAACGGCGTGGTTTCACCGCCGATGTACTGGGCCAGGCCACCGGCCAGGGTCAATGCGCCGGTACCCAGGGACGAGGCCATGCCGGCCACCAGGGCGAACATCGCCAGGGTGTCGATCAGCCCGGCATAGCGCCGGACCCGCGCTTCGCCCAGCAACGGTTCAAGCATGGCGCCGATGGAAAAGTTGCTGCGACGGTTGTAAAACACCAACGCAAACACCAGGGAGGGCACCAGGTAGATGGCGTAGGGCGTGATGGTCCAGTGCAGGAACATCGTCGACATGGCAAAACTCTTCGCCGCCGAACTGCCCGCCCCGATCGGCAGGCTGGTGGGCGGGCCGTACAGGTGATAAAGCGGTTCGGCGGTGGTCCAGAACAGCACGCCCACCGCCAGCGTGGTGCACAGCGCCACCATGAACCAGCGCCATTTGCTCAGCAACGGCTGGGCATCTTCGCCGCCGATACGCACCTTGCCCAGCGCGGAAAAGTAGACGATCGCAGTCAGCACCACCATGGCAAACGAGCCGGCACTGAACAGCCATGAGAAGTTTTTCAGGATCAGGTTGTTGAGCTGTTTGCTGACCGCAAGGAATGCATTCAGGTCAACGTAGCTGGCGATCACTGCCGCCAGCAGGATCAGGAACGTTGGCCAGAACACCAACGGACGCAGTGGATATTTCATAGAGAGCCATTCCCCTTGCAGACTATTTTTATGTTGGAGAGCGAGCACCCCGCAGCATCCTGCTGCCGGTAACCCGCCTGGAAGTCTTCGCGTGGCTATAGATAAACGTTTAAGCGACCGAGGGCGCAATCAACCAATGTGCATGGGGGTATTCCCCCACGTCATGGCGCACCCGTACAGTTCAGGACGAATAGGCAGTGCACACTGGCAGGGCATAAGAAGAGGAAATCGCAGACGAAAAAAAGCCCGCTCAATGAGCGGGCTTCTTGGGGTGACCTGGCGTTCAGTGTTCCAGGTGACCGAATATGGCGCAGCGGACGGGACTCGAACCCGCGACCCCCGGCGTGACAGGCCGGTATTCTAACCGACTGAACTACCGCTGCGCGTAACACGTAAAACGAATGGTGGGTGATGACGGGATCGAACCGCCGACATTCTGCTTGTAAGGCAGACGCTCTCCCAGCTGAGCTAATCACCCTTCGTTTCGGTGTGGGCGGCATCATACACCAAAAATTCGCAATGTCTTGATTTAAATGCAATTTATTTGAAATATTTTCTCAGGCACGACAAAACCCAGCAAAAACGGGCCTCTACGCCTTCAAACGCGAGTCTATTGCGTTTACCCGGCCCTTGGCTGCACAATTAAAAACCATTCTCAATAACACTTGAGCCACGCCTATGTCTGTGGGTGAACCGCCCTTCCAACGGGAAATTACCCAGCTCTACAGCGAGCATCATGGCTGGCTGCTCACCTGGCTAAGACGCAAGCTAGGCTGCCGACAGAATGCCGCCGACCTGGCGCAGGACACGTTTGCACGCATCTTGAACGCACGTGAGTCCGTCGCTGGCATTCGCGAACCCCGCGCGTATTTGAGCACCACCGCCCGGCGGCTGCTCATCGACCAGGCGCGGCGCAGGCAGATTGAACAGGCTTACCTGCAAGAATTGGCATTGACGGTGGACGCGCTCGAAGGGTTCCAATCCCCGGAGCAAATCCACACCACCCTCGAAGCCCTCGAACAGATCGCCTTTATCCTGGAAGGCATGCACACGTACTCGCGCCAGGCGTTCGTGCTGTATTACCTCGAAGACCTGACCCAGCAACAGATTGCCCGGCAGCTCAAGTTGTCGGAACGCACCGTGCGCAAGTACCTGATCCAGGCGCTTATGCATTGCAGCCACAGCATGGACACCTGATCGAGCATGTCGGACGTCGAAGAACAAGCCGCCGAATGGCTGCTGCGCCTGCACGACGGCGAATGGGACGAGGCCCAGCTACAGGCGTTCGAGCACTGGAAACAACAAGGCCCGCATCACGCTGCAGCCGCCGCACGCATGGAAACCGTGGTTTCGCGCATGCAGGCCCTGCGCGATAAAAAAGCCCCTGCCCGCGCCGCATTGAATGCGGCCTTTGCGCAGCCGAAACCGCGTCGCAGCAAGCACGCCGTGCGCGCACTGGTATTGGCGTGCAGCCTGGTGATTCCGGCAGCGGCATTGTGGGTCAGCCCCTATCCGCGGCAGTGGATGGCCGATGTGCGTAATGGCCCGAGCCAATGGCAAACCCTGCAACTGGCGGACGGGTCGACACTGACCCTCAATGGCATCAGCACGGCGAACCTGCATTTCGATGGCCAGCAGCGTCGTATCGAACTGTTACAAGGCGAAATCCTGGTGGAAGTCGCCCACGACAGCACCCGGCCATTTGTCGTGCAGACGCCGCAAGGCACGTTGCGTGCGCTGGGCACGCGGTTCGTGGTCAAGCGCGAAGGTGATGTCACGGTGCTGAGCATGCTCCAGTCGCGCGTGGCGGCACAAAGCGCGAACGGCCAGCAGACGCTGGAAGTCGATGCAGGTTCGCGGGCCCTGATGCATACGAACGAAGTCCGCTTGGCGGGCACTGTCGACCCGAACAGCATCAGCGAAGCCTGGCGCCGCCATCAATTGGTCGTGGAGAACCAGCCCTTGCCCCAGGTGCTGGATGAAATCGCCCGGCATCGCAGCGGCCGTGTGCAGTTCGATCGCGCCGCACTGCAAAGCCTGCGCGTGTCTGCCGTAATCCCGTTGGATAACAGCGACCGCGCCTTGCAATTACTCGCGCAAACGTTGCCGATACGGGTGCAGTCCTTCACGCCCTGGCTGATCGTGGTTGGCCCCGCGCCAGCATCCAATAAATAATTATTCGCATTTGCTTCCGGTTTTTTCGAGGTTGCCCGTCAAGGAAGGTAATTCGACACATAAAGGACTGCCTTCACCATGCACACCCCTTCCTACCCACGCGGACGCTTTCGGCTACTGAAAGGTGCGCCATTGTCCTTGGCCCTAATCACTACCGGCACCTTGAACATCGGTCTGGCCCAGGCGGACGCCGTCAGCGTCGCCGCCCAGTCCTATGACATCCCCGCTGGGCCGCTGGGCAGTTCGCTCAACCGCTTCGCCCAGCAGGCCGGTGTGGCCATCGTGTTCCAGTCCCGCGAACTGGAAGGCCTCAAAGGCCCTGGGCTGAAAGGCAACTTCGGGATTCAGGACGGGTTCGACCGGCTGCTGGAAGGCAGCGGCTACCGCGCGGTAAAAGGCGATCAGGGATATGCACTGCAACCCGCGCCCATCGCCGGCAACGGCACCATGGAGCTGAGCCCGACCGCCGTCACCGCCAACCAGTTGGGCAACGTCACCGAAGGCACCGGTTCCTACACACCCGGCACTATCGCGACCTCCACGCGCCTGGTGCTGACGCCCAAGGAAACCCCGCAGTCCGTGAGCGTTGTCACCCGTCAGCACATGGATGACTTTGGCCTGAACAACGTCGACGACGTGATGCGCCACACCCCGGGCATCACCGTTTCGGCCTTCGACACCGAGCGTACCAACTACTACGCCCGGGGCTTTTCGATCAATAACTTCCAGTACGACGGCATCCCCTCGACCGCACGCAACGTCGCTTACTCGGCGGGCAACACCCTGAGCGACATGGCGATCTACGACCGTGTCGAAGTGCTCAAGGGCGCCACCGGCCTGCTCACGGGCGCAGGCTCATTGGGCGCGACGATCAACCTGGTGCGCAAGAAACCCACCGCAGACTTTCAGGGCCACGCAACCCTCGGCGCCGGCTCGTGGGACAATTACCGCAGCGAGCTGGATGTCAGCGGCCCCATGACCGAAAGCGGCAACGTGCGTGGCCGCGCCGTGGCGGCCTATCAGGACAAGCATTCGTTCATGGACCACTACTCGCGCAAGAGCCCGACGTACTACGGCATCATGGAGTTCGACCTGTCACCCGATACCCTGCTGACCGTCGGCGGCGATTACCAGGACACCTTGCCGAAGGGCTCGTCGTGGTCGGGCAGTTTCCCGCTGATCAACTCCAAGGGCGACCGCAACAGCGTCAAGCGCTCGTTCAACAACGCCGCGGACTGGAGCAGTTGGGAGCAATACACTCGAACCGTCTTTGCCATGCTCGAACACGACCTGGGCAATGGCTGGGTCACCAAGCTGCAACTGGATCACAAGATCAACGGCTATCACGCGCTCATGGGCTCGATCCAGGGCGACCAACCGCAGCCGGATGGCACCGCGCAACTCACCTCGGGTAAATACACCGGGGAAACCGTCAGCGACTCGGCCGACTTGTACGTCAGCGGCCCCTTCAACCTCGGCGGGCGCGAACATGAGCTGGTGCTGGGTGGCTCCATCAGCGCGTCGGAGTGGAAAGGCAAAGGCTACTGGAACCTCTCCCCCAATATCGTCGACTTCAATAACTGGCACGGCCACGCCACGATACCGGACTGGGGCAAGGCACAATCGCTTACCGATGACACGGTGCGCCAGACCGGTGCCTACGTGACCACGCGACTGAACCTCGCCGATGACCTCAAGCTGCTGCTGGGTGGGCGCGTAGTCAACTATCAGGTCACGGGCTACAACCCCAACTACCGCGAGTCGGGGCGCTTCGTCCCGTACATCGGAGCCGTGTACAACCTCAACGACACCTATGCCGTCTACGCCAGTTACACCGACATCTTCATGCCACAGGAAAACTACAACCGCGACCGCGACAACAAGCTGCTGGAACCGGATGAAGGCCAGAACTGGGAACTGGGCGTGAAAGCCGACTTCCTCGACGGCCGGGTGAACGCCAGTGCCGCGTACTTTGAAATCCGCGAGTCCAATCGCGCACTCTCCGACGACGAATACAACAACCAGACACCGATCCCGAACAACTACGCCTATAAAAGTAGCAAGGCAGTGACCAAGGGTTATGAACTGGAGATGTCCGGCGAGATTGCCCCCGGCTGGCAACTGCAGGCCGGCTACACCCACAAGGTGGTACGCGACGACAAGGACGTGAAGATCTCAACCTTCGAACCCGAAGACCAGGTCAAACTGTTCACTACCTACAAACTCAAGGGCAACCTCGACAAACTGACCGTCGGCGGTGGTGTGCGCTGGCAAAGCGTGGGTTGGCAGGACATCTACAACTCACCGAAGGGTGGGTATGAAGAGTTTTCCCAGGATGCTTATTGGCTGGTGGACTTGATGACCAAGTATCAGCTCAGCAAAAACCTGTCGGCGACGCTGAACGTCAACAATATCTTCGACAAGCACTACTACACCAACATCGGCTTCTATAACTCCGCCGCCTACGGTGAGCCGCGCAACTTCATGGTCACTACACGCTGGGATTTCTGATCGCCCAATAAAAAACGCCGCCAATCATCGGAAATGATCGGCGGCGTTTTTGGGTTTTGCAAACCCCGGACAGCAAAAAGCCCGCTCATTGAGCGGGCTTCCTGTGGTGACCTGGCGTTCAGTGTTCCAGGTTACCGAATATGGCGCAGCGGACGGGACTCGAACCCGCGACCCCCGGCGTGACAGGCCGGTATTCTAACCGACTGAACTACCGCTGCGCGTAACACGTAAAACGAATGGTGGGTGATGACGGGATCGAACCGCCGACATTCTGCTTGTAAGGCAGACGCTCTCCCAGCTGAGCTAATCACCCTTCGTTTCGGTGTGGCGCGCATTCTACGGAGCGACCTTGAGTCTGGCAAGCACTTTCTTAAATCTTTTTTTTGATAGCTTCCAATGGCTTAGGCAGGGTTGGCCTGGGACGTTATCAAGAGAATAATGCCCCCCTTTGTATAAAGGAGAGACTCACCCCATGTGGTTCAAGAACCTGCTTATCTATCGCCTGACCCAAGATCTGCCTGTTGATGCCGAGGCGTTGGAAGCGGCCATGGCCACCAAACTGGCGCGCCCTTGCGCAAGCCAGGAATTGACCACTTATGGTTTCGTCGCGCCTTTTGGTAAAGGTGAAGACGCTCCTCTGGTTCACGTCAGCGGTGATTTCCTGCTGATCGCCGCGCGCAAGGAAGAACGCATCCTGCCGGGCAGCGTAGTGCGTGATGCACTAAAAGAGAAAGTCGAAGAAATCGAGGCCGAGCAAATGCGCAAGGTCTATAAGAAGGAACGCGACCAGATCAAGGATGAAATCATCCAGGCCTTCCTGCCACGCGCCTTTATCCGTCGCTCGTCGACCTTCGCCGCCATCGCGCCGAAACAGGGCCTGATCCTGGTCAACTCGGCCAGCCCGAAACGCGCCGAAGACCTGCTGTCGACCCTGCGGGAAGTGATCGGCACCCTACCGGTTCGCCCACTCACAGTGAAAACCGCGCCCACCGCAATCATGACCGACTGGGTCACCACCCAGAAGCCGGCCGATGACTTCTTCGTCCTCGACGAATGCGAGCTGCGCGACACCCACGAAGACGGCGGCATCGTGCGCTGCAAGCGCCAGGACCTGACCGGCGAAGAGATCCAACTGCACCTGACCACCGGCAAAGTCGTGACCCAACTGTCCCTGGCCTGGCAGGACAAACTGTCCTTCATGCTCGACGACAAAATGACCGTCAAGCGCCTGAAGTTCGAAGACCTGCTGCAAGACCAGGCGGAACAGGACGGCGGCGACGAGGCCCTGGGCCAACTGGATGCGAGCTTCACATTGATGATGCTGACGTTCGGCGATTTCATCCCGGCGCTGGTTGAAGCGTTGGGCGGTGAAGAGACACCACAGGGCATTTAACGCCTTGTGAAGATCAAACTGTGGGAGCGGGCTTGCTCGCGAATACGGTGTGCCAGTCACTGAATATGTTGACTGATCCACCGCATTCGCGAGCAAGCCCGCTCCCACATTTGGATCCGGTTTCCACTCCGACTACCTCTCTAATAAAAGGACATCCCCATGCGCGCACTCGCCGCCTTGAGCCGCTTCGTCGGCAATACCTTCGCCTACTGGGTATTGCTCTTCGCCGTCGTCGCCTTCCTCGAACCCAACTGGTTCATCGGTCTGAAAAGCGCCATTGTCCCGTTGCTGGGCCTGGTGATGTTCGGCATGGGGCTGACCCTCAAACTCGATGACTTCGCCGAAGTCGCCCGCCATCCGTGGCGGGTGGCCCTGGGCGTGGTCGCGCACTTCGTGATCATGCCGGGCGTGGCGTGGTTGCTGTGCCAGGCGTTCCACCTGCCGCCGGAAATCGCCGTCGGTGTGATCCTGGTCGGTTGCTGCCCGAGCGGCACCTCGTCCAACGTGATGACCTGGCTGGCCCGTGGCGACCTGGCGCTGTCGGTGGCCATCGCCGCCGTCACCACCCTCCTCGCCCCGCTGCTCACCCCGGCGTTGATCTGGCTGCTGGCGTCGGCCTGGCTGCCGGTGTCGTTCATGGAATTGTTCTGGTCGATCCTGCAAGTGGTGCTGCTGCCGATCGTGCTCGGCGTAATGGCGCAACGTGTACTCGGTGATCGGGTGCGCCATGCGGTGGATGTGTTGCCGCTGGTGTCGGTGGTGAGCATCGTGATCATCGTCGCGGCGGTGGTGGCGGCGAGCCAGGCGAAGATTGCCGAGTCGGGCCTGTTGATCATGGCGGTGGTGATGCTGCACAACAGCTTTGGTTACCTGCTGGGTTACTTCACCGGCCGCGTGTTCAAGCTGCCATTGGCACAGCGCAAGTCGCTGGCGCTGGAAGTGGGCATGCAGAACTCCGGGCTGGGCGCCGCCTTGGCCAGCGCGCACTTTTCGCCATTGGCGGCAGTACCGAGTGCGCTGTTCAGCGTCTGGCACAATATTTCCGGGGCGTTGCTGTCGACCTACTTCCGCCGCATGAGCGAAAAGGAAGATCGTCGCGTGCTGGAAAATACCCCGCAAACTTGATCAGCCGAGTACTTTTCGGCACTCTACCGAGCTGCGCGGGGACGACCCCGCGTCGCTTCAAGCGGCTAATCCGGGGACGACCCCACCTAACGTTAGGAGGTCATCATGTCCTGGATCATTCTGTTTTTCGCGGGTCTGTTTGAAGTCGGCTGGGCCGTCGGCCTGAAGTACACCGATGGTTTCAGCAAGCCGTTGCCCACGGCTTTGACGATTGCCGCCATGGCCGTCAGCCTCGGCCTGCTGGGGCTGGCGATGAAGGAACTGCCGCTGGGCACGGCCTATGCCATCTGGACCGGCGTGGGCGCCGTGGGCACCGTGATTGCCGGGATCATCCTGTTTGGGGAGTCCATGGCGTTGTTCCGGCTGGCCAGCGTGGCGCTGATCATTTGTGGGCTGATTGGCCTGAAAATCTCCACATAACCCTTGCGGGCGATGGCGGCCTGAAAATCGCCATCGCCGGCAAGCCGGGTGCCTACAGAACAGTGCCGCGTAGCTGGGTGACTTTTTCCTGTAGCTGCGCGGGAGTGGCAGCGTCTGCCGCCACCGGCTCACCCGCCACCAACACCACCCGCGACCAGATGCGATGGAAGAAGCCCTTCTTCGGATCGCGACTGAAGAAACTCCCCCACAACCCCTGCAACGCCATCGGAATCACCGGCACCGCCGTCTCTTCCAGAATCCGCGTCACGCCCCCGCGAAACTCATTCATCTCGCCATCGGCGGTCAGTTTGCCCTCAGGGAAGATGCACACCAACTCACCGTCCTTCAGGTACTGCGCAATCCGCGTGAAGGCCTTTTCGTAGATCTGGATATCTTCGTGACGCCCGGCAATCGGAATCGCCCCGGCGGTGCGGAAGATAAAGTTCAGCACCGGCAAACGGTAGATCTTGTAGTACGTGACAAAGCGAATCGGCCGACGCACCGCGCCGCCAATCAACAGCGCATCGACAAACGACACGTGGTTGCACACCAGCAACGCCGCGCCTTCATCCGGGATCGCCTCCAGGTTGCGGTGCTCCACGCGGTACATGGAATGGCTGAGCAGCCAGATCATGAAACGCATGGTGAACTCGGGAACGATCTTGAAGATGTAGGTGTTGACCGCGATGTTGAGCAGCGACACCACCAGGAACAACTCGGGAATCGACAGCTTGGCGACACTGAGCAACAAGATCGACACGATGGCCGAGACCACCATGAACAGTGCATTGAGGATGTTGTTGGCCGCAATCACCCGCGCCCGCTCATTCTCGGCGGTACGCGACTGAATCAGCGCGTACAGCGGCACGATATAAAAGCCGCCAAACACGCCCAGGCCAAGGATATCGAACAGCACCCACCAGGCCTGGCCATAGCTGAGCACGGCGAGCCAGTCGTTGGCCTGCACGTTCTGCGGGAAGCCGCCGGAGTGCCACCACAGCAGCAGGCCAAACACGGTCAGGCCGAATGAACCGAACGGCACCAGGCCGATTTCCACCTTACGACCGGAGAGTTTTTCGCAGAGCATCGAGCCGAGCGCGATACCCACCGAGAACACGGTGAGGATCAGCGTCACCACGGTCTCGTCGCCGTACAACCATTCTTTGGCGTAGGCCGGGATCTGCGTCAGGTAGATCGCACCGACAAACCAGAACCACGAGTTACCAACGATGGAACGCGAAACGGCGGGCGTCTGCCCAAGGCCCAAACGCAAGGTGGCCCAGGATTCGCTGAAAATGTTCCAGTTCAGGCGCAACCCAGGGGTCGACGCCGCCGCCCGTGGAATGCTGCGGCTGGCGAGGTAACCCAGCACCGCCACACCGACGATCGCCACCGACACCACCGGCGCGTAATGGGTGGACGACATCATGATCCCGGCGCCAATGGTCCCGGCCAGGATCGCCAGGAACGTGCCCATCTCCACCAGGCCATTACCGCCCACCAACTCATCTTCGTGCAAAGCCTGAGGCATGATCGAGTACTTCACCGGCCCGAACAGCGCCGAGTGGGTGCCCATGGCAAACAGCGCCAGCAGCATCAATTCCAGGTGATTGGTGAGGAAGCCCGTCGCCCCCACGGCCATGATCACGATCTCGCCGATCTTGATCGCGCGGATCAACGCGTCCTTGTTGAATTTCTCGCCAAACTGCCCGGCCAGCGCCGAAAACAGGAAGAACGGCAGGATAAACAGCAACGCGCACAGGTTGACCCAGATCGAGCGGTCACCGTCGATGGTGAGCTTGTAGAGAATGGCGAGGATCAGCGATTGCTTGAAGATGTTGTCGTTGAACGCGCCCAGCAACTGGGTGATGAAAAACGGCAGGAAACGCCGTGTGCGCAGCAAAGTGAATTGCGAGGGGTGGCTCATCGTCCGTGTTCCTGCGTGGCCTATTTTTTTGTAAAAGCATTCAGGCCACGACTTTACCTAATCCGGCTTACTTATTCCCTAGTCCCGCAATGCAAGGCGAAACAAAAAGCTCACCTTTATAAGCCCCCTGCACCGTGCGCTTGGCCACGATCAGCCACATCAGCGCCAATGCCACCACCAGCACACTGCCGAATACGCTGAAGAAACCCAGGTGCAACAGGCTCGCCAGCTTCAATGTGGCCAGGGCGTACACACCCAATGGGAAGGTAAAGCCCCACCACCCCAGGTTGAACGGAATACCGGCGCGCAGGTAACGCAGGGTGATCAAGACCGCGATCAGCATCCACCACAGACCGAAGCCCCACAGAGTAATGCCCGCCACCAGCCCCAGGCCGTTGGCCATTTCGCCGACATCCGGTAAACCATTGGCCGCGAAAATCGCCGGCGCATCGCCGCCCAGCAACAGCATGCCCAGCGCCCCGGTGCCAATGGGGCCCAACGCCAGCCAGCTCGACGCGGCCATATTGGCATGAGGCAGTTTATGCAGGGCCATGCGCAGCATCAGGATAGTCAGGATGCTGAACGCCACCGGCAGGGAAAACGCCCACAGCACGTAGCTGGTCACCAGCATCACCAGTTGCGAATGGGCATCTGCCAGGTGTGGTGCGAGCAGGCCACCGCTGGCGGCGGCGACTTCGGCAGCCACCACCGGCAACAGCCAGACGGCGGTCATCTGGTCGATGCTGTGTTCCTGGCGGGTGAACATCATGAACGGGATCAGCACACCGCAGGCCAGGGCCATGGCCACATCCAGCCACCACAGCGCTTCAGCCAGAGGGATCACGTCGCTGCCCCAACGCGGCAGGCCGAACAACAGCAGGCCATTGAGAATGGTCGCCAGCCCCATGGGAATTGTTCCGAAGAACATCGACACCGTGGAGTGTCCGAAAATTCGCCGCGCTTCATGGAAAAACATCACCCAGCGCGCCGCGTATAACCCGCTGAACAGCACAAACAGGCCGATGGTGAACAACCACAGCGCTTCGGCAATCGCGTGCAAGCCAGGCAAATTGAACGGCAGTTGCGCCAACGCCAACGCAAGCACGCCGGTGCCCATGGTGGCGGCAAACCAGTTCGGGGTGAACTGGCGGATCACTTCCCGTGGACGGGTCAAGTGACTGAAGGGTTTGTAGCTGATGGTATTCGAGCAGGTCATGATGGCAATCCTCTTCCTCGTTTGAGGTTGAGACCATGGTAGAACCAGATCGAATATCTATATAACGGGTAATATCTCTAACTGTTATCTGTTTTACCAATATAGCGTCAAACACTGCCTTCGCTTTCGATCACCAGGATACGCGCCGGGCCCTGAGGGTGAGCCACATGCTCGGTGCCGACGCTGGCGTAGAAGATGTCACCGGCGCCCAGTTCCGCCACCTGTTCGAAGCCATTGTCGCGATAGTGCATCTGCACCCGGCCATCCAGCACCACAAACACTTCTTCACCGTCATTGATGTGCCAGCGGTACGGCTGGTCGGTCCAGTGCAGGCGCGTGGTGATGCCGTTCATGTTGGCAATATCCAGCGCCTCCCAAGCACGGGTGCCGGTGAAGTCCTTGCTGCGGATGATCTTCATGCTTGCCTCTCGGTCAGGCGAATACGAGGCACCGATTATTACCCATCAACCGCCTGTCGTCGCCCTGGTCCGTGCCGAATCCTGCATCAGCAGGCCGATCAGCGCCCCCAGGGCCAACAGGATCAGCACCGCGCCGTAGCCATCCGTGGTCACGATCAGGCCATACACGTGGCTCAAGTTACCCGCCAGCAGCGCCGGCAAGCAGAACGCCAGGTAGCTCAGCACGTAGAAAGCCGACATCAATCCAGCCCGTTCGTGAGGCAACGCCAGGCCCACAATGCTGCGGACACTGCCCATGAATCCGCCGCCAAAGCCGAAGCCGGCGATCACACTGGCGGCAAAGAACAGCACCAGGCTGGCGCTCTGCACGGCGACCAGCAGCAAGGCCACGCCCACCGCCAACAGCACGGCCGACAGGCGCATGACCTTGTCCGCCGGGCGATCCCGCAGGCTGTAGATCATCACCGCACCGCTCAAGGTGACCACGGCCACCAACCCGCCGCCGATCAGGTGCGAGGTCGAGCCGGTCGCCGCCCGCACCAGCGAAGGTGCCAGCGAGGAAAAGAACCCGCCGAGTGCCCACACCGCCACATTCAACGGCATCGCCAGCCACAGGGCCCGGCGTGCCTGTTCAGGCACGTGCAGGGTCGGTGCCAGGGATTTCAACGCACCCGGAATCCGGCTGACCGTTTCCGGCAAACGCCATACATACAGCGCCTGCGCCACCATCAAGGCGAGCATCGCCAGATAAATCAGCTGGGTTGGCCGGGGCGCGTATTCCACCAGCAAACCGCTGCCCAGGCCGCCACTGGCCATGCCCAACAAAGGCGCCAGGCTGTTGAGCATGGGGCCGCGCAGGCGATCGGTATCGAGCAGCGTCGCGCTCAACACCGCCGTGGCCATGCCGGTCGCAAAGCCTTGCAACGCGCGGGCGGCGATCAGGTAAGCGGTGCTGTCGGCGTTGATAAACAGCAGCATCGCCAGAATGTTCAGCAGCAATGCGGTGAAGATCACCGGCTTGCGTCCCAGGTGATCCGACAGCGAACCGACGGTCAGCAACGCCGCCAGCAGGCTCACGGCGTAGACGCCGAATATCACCGTAAGCATTGCCGCCGAAAAGTGCAGGTTGTCTTGATACACCTGATACAGCGGCGTCGGCGCGCTGGACGCGGCGAGGAAGGTCAACACCGTGATCACCAGGAAGGCCAGATTGGCACGGTGTGAAGGAGTACTGGACATGGGCACGCTCCGCTAAAGCTAATATTTTGCTTTTGCCGAGTGTGCTACTGGAAAGCGCTTAAAGCAAATTCTTTGTGTTAAGGTTTTGTGCATGGCGATCAAAGAAGGCCTTCGCCCGGGAGGCCGCAGTGCCCGGGTCCAAGAATCAGTGCATAGCGCCGCGCGTGAACTGCTGGAAGCCCATGAGCGCTCCAGCGTGACCGTGCCGATGATTGCTGCACGCGCGGGCGTTACGCCCTCCACCATCTACCGACGCTGGGGCGACCTCGCGGCGCTGCTCGCCGATGTGGCGTTGGAGCGCCTGCGCCCGGACAGCGAGCCGGCCAACACCGGTAGCCTGCGCGGTGACCTGCGCGCCTGGGGCGAACAATACCTGGATGAAATGAGCTCCGACCTGGGCCGCAACATGATGCGCGACGTGCAGTGCAGTCATCCCAGGGACTACTGCAGCCACATTCTGATGGGCCAGTTGCAGGTCATCCTCGACCGCTATCAGGGCAGCGTCGACGTGTTGCCAAACCTGGATCGCCTGCTGAACCTGATCGCGGCCCCCACGGTGTATCGCAGCCTGTTTTCCAGCGCACCGTTGCCGGTTGAAGAGCTGCATGAACTGATCGATCTGGCCCTGCTCGGCACCTAAAAAAAACGGCCTCAATTGAGGCCGTTTTTTATTGCGGGTCGTCGCTTACGTACGCATCCCGCGCCCACTCACCAGCAGCTTCGCGCAGCCGATGTACAGCACCACCGTCGCCACCAGCATGAAGGTGATTGCCACGCTGATCTTGATGTCCGACACCCCCAGAATGCCGTAGCGGAAGGCGTTGACCATGTGCAGCACCGGGTTGGCCAGCGACACGGTCTGCCAGAACGGCGGCAGCAAGCTGATGGAGTAGAACACCCCGCCCAGGTAGGTCAACGGCGTGAGCACGAAGGTCGGAATGATCGAAATATCATCGAAGTTGCGTGCAAACACGGCGTTGATGAAGCCCAGCAGCGAGAAGATCGTCGCCGTCAGAACCACCACCAGAATGGTGACCCCGAGGTGATGCACCTGCAGGTGGGTGAAGAACAGCGAGAGCAGGGTCACGATCACGCCCACCATCAAGCCACGCAGCACACCACCCAGGGTGTAGCCGATCAGGATGGTATGCGGCGACACCGGCGACACCATCAGTTCTTCGATGGAGCGCTGGAACTTGCTGCCGAAAAAACTGGAGACCACGTTGCCATAGGAGTTGGTGATCACCGACATCATGATCAGCCCCGGCACGATGTACTCCATGTAGGTGAAGCCACCCATGTCGCCAATCTGGCGGCCAATCAGGTTACCGAAGATCACGAAGTACAGGACCATGGTGATCGCCGGCGGCAGCAGGGTCTGCGGCCAGATCCGGGTAAAGCGCTTCACTTCGCGATAGACGATGGTTTGCAGCGCGACGAGGTTGGGTTGCAGTTCGGAACTCATACCGCCACCTTCGCCAGATTTTTCTCCACCAGGGACACGAACAACTCCTCAAGGCGATTGGTTTTGTTGCGCAGGCTCAGCACTTCGATGTTCTGGGTCGCCAACTGCGTGAACAACGCGGTGATGCCCATGGCCTTGTCCACCTGCACTTCCAGGGTATGGCTGTCCACCAGGCGACTCGGGTAACCGAGCAGCTGCGGCGGCGCCGACAGGTTGTTTTTCAGGTCGAGCAAGAAGGTTTCCACATGCAACTGGCCCAGCAGGTTACGCATGCTGGTGTTCTCGACAATGGTGCCGTGGTCGATGATGCCGATGTTGCGGCACAGCTGCTCAGCCTCTTCCAGGTAGTGGGTGGTGAGGATGATGGTGATGCCCTTCTCGTTCAGCTCGGTGAGAAAGGTCCACATCGAGCGACGCAGTTCGATGTCCACACCGGCAGTGGGCTCGTCGAGGATCAGCAAGCGCGGTTCATGCACCAATGCGCGGGCGATCATCAGGCGGCGTTTCATGCCACCGGACAGCGAACGCGAAGGCACATCGCGCTTGTCCCACAGGCCCAGTTGGGTCAGGTACTGCTCGGCGCGTTCCTTGGCGACTTTCGCCGGGATGCCGTAATAACCGGCCTGGGTCACGACGATGTCGAAGGTCTTTTCGAACTGGTTGAAGTTGAATTCCTGGGGCACCACGCCGATGGAACGCTTGAGCGCCGCCGGGGATTTGTCCAGGTCATGGCCAAAGATATTCACCGTGCCGCTGGTCTTGTTGACAAGGGTCGAGAGGATACCGATGGTGGTGGATTTGCCGGCGCCGTTGGGGCCGAGCAAGGCGAAGAAGTCACCTTCGGCAACGTCCAGATCGATACCACTCAGGGCCTGGAAACCGTTGCCGTAGGTTTTGGTTAGCTGCCGGATGGACAGAGCGGAACTCATATCGGATTACGCACCAAAGAAGGGAATAGAAAGAGTAGATGAGGGCGCAGCCCAGGTAGTTCAACGGCGGCGCATGACAAGCATGGTGCTTGCCCGCGCCGCACAAGTACAGTCACCCGTATTAATAGTGGGTATTAAGTCAACGCAGTCATGACCGCTTTGCGGTAGGCCGGACGTTGTTGCAGGCGCGCATACCAGGCCTCTAGATTGGGCATCGCAGGCCGTTCGATGGGCATTTCGAACCAGGCGTAGATAAAGCTGCCCAGGGGGATATCGCCCATGCCGATCTCGTCGCCCGACAGATACGGCTGTGTAGCCAGCGCTTCATCAACGGTCTTGAGCACATCAATACAGGCCTGGCGACCGGCGTGGATGTTGTCCCAGTTCTGTTTTTCCGCCGGGGTGCGCAGCACGCCCCAGAACACAATCTTGAACGGTTCGGCGAAAGTCGACGTGGTCCAGTCCATCCACTTTTCCGCGTTGGCGCGGGCTTTCACCTCTGTCGGATACCAACTGGACGCCTGCTTGGCACAGAGGTAGCGCACGATGGTATTGGACTCCCACAACACGAAGTCGCCGTCTTCGATCATCGGCACCCGGCCGTTGGGGTTCAATGCCCGATATTGCGGCGTGTCGACCACACCAAAAGCCCCGCCCGCATCAATTGCTTCATAGTCCAGGCCGAGTTCCTCGGCGCACCACAGTGCCTTCCTGACGTTTGATGAATTTTTACGACCCCAGATTTTCAGCATGACCGCGCCTTTCTTGTGGATGAACATGGCTGGATGAAGGCAGCAGCATACGCCGGTTCACGCGCGGCTCAAATCGCTCTGCATGTCGCCGAGTAACGGCGGCAGGTCTTCGGCAAACAGATGCGGGTAACACTGCTGGATATGGGCGAAGAAAAAGGCCTCGGGCACGTCAGGAAACTGCCCATGGTCGACCACGTATTCCATCGAACGCTGGCCTTGGCGATTGAACGCGTGGAAAACGCTGTCGTGGACGCCATCGAACTCCAGCGGCGGCACATCGAATACATCGCACAGTTGCTGGTTGAACGCAGGCGTGGCCTTGACCCAGCGATCATTCAGGTAAAGCTCGGTATAGCCGTGCATGGCGAACACATCACTCTTGAGCAGCGCGATCAGGCGCGGCGTCGACAGATGATTGCGCACATCCGCCAAGCCGATACGCGCCGGGATCCCGCAATGGCGGGCGCAGGCGGCAAGTAACGTGGCCTTGGGCACGCAATAGCTTTCGCCGGCGGCCAGGGCGAAGCTGGCACTCAATGTGTCTGGATCGCGGCTGAAGGTGTAGGGGTTATAGCGAATCGCCTCACGCACGGCGTAGTAGAGGCTGACTGCCTGGTCACTAAAATCCCTACGGGTTCCACGGTGTTTTTCGGCGAACTCCACCACCGCAGGGTGGTCACTATCGATGAAGCGGCTGGGACTCAGGTAGGTATCCATGAGCTTTATCTCCGAAGGAAGCCTGGAGTCTAACCACAGGCCTGCCGGGGAGATAACGACGAATCGGCCAAATCTCGTTACACCCTGATCACCCCGCTTGTTCGGATGCCGACTAAGCTCCCTGGTGGTTTCGCCCCTGGTTTCACGGAGGATTGAATATGCTGTTGTTGTGGATACTGGTTCTGGTGGTCGGCATTGCCTACCTCGCACACCGCCGCGTCGCGCCCCTGCCCGCCCTGGGCGTGGTTGCCGTCTACCTGCTGGCGATGGGCGCCTGGAGCCACGCACCGGGTTGGCTGCTGCTGATCTTCTGGGTGTTGATCGCCGTGGTGGCCGCGCCCCTGCTGCTGCCCGACCTGCGCCGCCAATACTTCACCAAGCCACTGTTCAGCTGGTTCCAGAAAGTCCTGCCGCCGATGTCCGAGACCGAGCGCGACGCCATCGACGCCGGCACCGTGTGGTGGGACGGCGAACTCTTCAGCGGTCGCCCGGACTGGGACAAGTTGCTGGCCTACCCCAAGGCCCAGCTGACCGAAGAAGAACAGGCGTTTATCGACGGCCCGACCGAAGAACTCTGCGCCATGGTCAGCGACTGGGAAATCGGCCAGGCCATGGACCTGCCGCCCGCGGCCTGGGAGCACATCAAGACCCATGGCTTCTTCGCCCTGATCATCCCTAAGGAATATGGCGGCAAGGGCTTCTCTGCCTACGCGCATTCCCAGGTTGCGATGAAACTCGCCACCCGCAGCGGTGACCTGGCCTCCACCGTAATGGTGCCCAATTCCCTCGGCCCCGCCGAGCTGCTGCTGCACTACGGCACCGAAGAACAACGCAACCACTACCTGCCGCGCCTGGCCCGTGGCGATGACATCCCCTGCTTCGCATTGACGGGCCCATTGGCCGGCTCCGATGCAGGCGCCATGCCCGACACCGGCGTGATCTGCAAAGGTGAATGGGAAGGCAAGGAAACCCTCGGCCTGCGACTGAACTGGGAAAAACGCTACATCACCCTCGGCCCGGTCGCGACCCTGCTCGGCTTGGCCTTCAAGGCCCATGACCCGGACCACCTGCTGGGTGAAGAAGAAGACCTGGGCATCAGCCTGGCGCTGATCCCCACCGATACCCCCGGCGTAGAAATCGGCCGTCGCCACCTGCCTCTGGGCGCCGCTTTCATGAACGGCCCCAACTCCGGCAAGGATGTATTCATCCCGCTTGAGTTCCTGATCGGCGGCCAGGAAATGCTCGGCAAGGGCTGGATGATGTTGATGAACTGCCTCTCCGTGGGCCGTTCGATCTCCTTGCCTGCGGTGGGCACTGGCGCGGCCAAGTTCACCAGCCTGGTGACCGGCCAATACGCCCAGGTGCGCGAACAATTCAATGTGCCCCTCTCGGCCTTCGAGGGCATCCAGGAAGCCTTGGCGCGTATCGGCGGCAACGCCTGGCTGATGGACAGCGCACGCATGCTCACCGCCAACGCCGTGGACCTGGGGGAAAAACCCTCGGTACTGTCGGCCATTCTCAAGTACCACCTCACCGAGCGTGGCCGCGAGTGCATCAGCCACGCCATGGACGTGCACGGCGGCAAGGGCATCATCATGGGCCCGAACAACTACCTGGGTCGCAACTGGCAAGGTGCGCCGATCTTCATCACGGTCGAAGGCGCGAACATCCTGTCGCGCAACCTGATGATCTTCGGCCAGGGCGCGATCCGCTGCCATCCGTTCGTACTCAAGGAAATGGCCCTGGCCGGTCGCGAAGACCATGACCAGGCGCTGAAGGAGTTCGACGGGCTGCTGATGCAACACATCGGTTTCGCCGTGAGCAACGCCGCCAGCACCCTGGTGCTGAACCTCGGCGTCGGTCATTTCGAGAGGGCCCCAGGCAACCGCTTGAGCCAGGGTTATTTCCGCGCACTCAACCGCCAGGCCGCCGCGTTCGCGCTGCTGGCTGACCTGAGCATGATGTTGCTGGGTGGCGAGTTGAAGCGTCGCGAACGCCTGTCGGCACGCCTGGGTGATGTATTGAGCCATATGTACCTGGCGTCGGCTGCCCTCAAGCGTTATCACGACCTGGATTCGCCGGACCATCTGGAACCCCTGTTCGCCTGGGCCATGGAAGAAAGCCTGGGCGAATCGGAGCGTGCGCTGGATGAACTGCTGAGCAACTTCCCGAACAAGGTACTGGGCTGCCTGCTGCGGGTGATCGTGTTCCCGTTCGGCCGTCGCCATACCGGGCCGTCGGATGCGCTGGATGCCGAAGTGGCTGCGGTGATCGGCCGTGCCAAGGGTGACCCGACCCTGGAAGAGTTGCTGGCCGGCTGCTATCGCCCGCAATCGGCGGAAGATCCGGTGGGCGCCTTGCAACATGCCTACGACCTGCTCGGCGCCAGCCATCCGTTGCAGAAAAAACTGCACACCGCGCTCAAAAGCGGCCAGGTCAAACCGACCGCCGGGGAGCATGCCATCGACGCGGCGTTGCACGCAGGCGTCTTGCAACCGGCCGAGGCGCAGACCCTGCGTGACGCCGAAGCGGCGCGGCGCAAGGTGATCGACGTGGATGATTTCAGCAAGGAAGAGCTGACCCAGGCCGAGGGTAAAGTCCGCTGAGTCGAGCGGTCATATAAAAACGGGCGCGAGAGGCATATACTCTCGCGCCCGTTTTTGCTTTAGAGGACTTATCTCGTGTCCAACGTCGTTGCCGATCATCTCGTCTTGCTCGACCACCTGCGCAGCATCTTGGTTGCCGTCGGCGAAGCCGAACAGGTGCCCGAGGAAAGCCATTCACTGTTCCTGGAGCGCTTCGACGAATTGCGCGCCCTGCTGCCGATCGACCCGATCGAAAGCCAGTACCTGGGCCAGGACCTGATGAGCCAGGTCATCCTGCGCTACCCGCAAATCGCCCACCTGGTGCCGCGCGACCTGCTGTGGTTCTTTGGCGGTGACTGCCTGCACTTCATGCCCGACGAAGAACTGGACCTGTACCAGGCCCTGGAAGAACGTCGCTTCGAAGCCGAACAGAACGACGAACCGTTCGACTGGAACCAGGAAAAGCAACTGCTGGCCATGCCGGTTGACCAGAGCAAGCACTGATCAGCGACCAGGAATGGGCCGACGCAATGTCGGCTCCTTCGCCATGCACGCCACCAGATAATCAATAAACACCCGCAACTTCGGCGGCAAGTAGCGCGTGGGCGAATGCAGCAACCACGCCTCGCCGTGGTAGGACGCAATAAAGTCCCACGCCGGCAACACCTGCACCAACCGCCCCTCCTCCACTGCATGGCGCGCCGTGAAATACGGCAAGCTGCCAATGCCCACATGCTGCAACACCGCATCCAGCCGAACCCCGGTGTGGTTCGCCGCATAACGCCCACGCACGGCTACCGTCACCGCCTTGCCGGCCTGGCGGAATTTCCAGCGCGAATCGCCCGGCGTTTCCCCCAAGTAAATGCAACTGTGCGCCAGCAGATCATGGGGGTGCTCCGGCGTCCCGTGTTCAGCCAAGTACTGCGGCGTCGCGCACAACAGATGCTCGATGGGCAATAACTGCCGCCCCACCAACCCCGGCGGAGGGCTGTCGGTGATACGGATACTCAGGTCGACGTTGTCATCAATCATGTCCACCTGGCGGTCCTCCAGGATCAACTGCACATCCACCTTGGGGTAACGCCGCAGGAACTCGGGCATATGCGGGTGCACCACAAACCGCCCCACCGCCTTGGGCACGCTGACCCGCACCAAACCTTCGGCTTCATGGGTGAACTGGCCGCTGATCTCCATCACCGAGCGCGCCGCGCTGACCATCTCCTGGCAGCGCTTGAAGACCTCTTCCCCGCCTTCGCTCAAGCGCAATTTGCGCGTGGTGCGTTGCAACAAGCGCGTCGCCAGGGCCTTCTCCAGGCGCGAGATACTGCGGCTCACCGAGGAAGGCGAGGCCCCCAGTTGACGGGCGGCTTCGGAGAAACTGCCGGTTTCCACCACTTTGACGAAAATCGCCATTTCGCCCAGCAGCGGCAAAGGAAGATTGATGCTCATGGTGCACAGGTCCATTGATAATTGAGCGGATTATCACCCATCTGCGCACTATTTATACTGCGCGCAGAACCCTGATGCGGATGTAGACGATGACCGAGCGCCTGTTTTTTACCCACGACCACCTGACTGCCGAGCTGGAGGTGTTGAGTTGCACCCCCCACGAGGAGCAGTTTGCAGTCATCCTGCAGTCGACGATTTTTCACCCCCAGGGCGGTGGGCAACCTTTCGATACCGGCTGGCTGGGTGAAAGCACTGTGCTGCGCGTCACCCAGGAAGCCGATCGCGTGGTGCACTACGTCGACCGGCCACTGGAGCCAGGTCTGATTACCGCGCGGGTCGATGCGCAGCGTCGTACTCTACACACCCGACTGCATTCCGCCGGGCACTTGATTGGCAACGCAGGCGAAACCCTGGGTTGGATGCCGATCAAGGCCCATCACTGGCCGAGCGAAGGCAAGATCACCTTCATCCGTGGCGCAGCGGCGCAAGCCATGGACGCCGAGGCGATCCAGCAACAGGTCAATCAATGGATCGCCGCAGACTACCCGCGCCACATGAACCTGGAAGACGGCACCCGCGAAGTCGGCTTTGGCGAATTGCCCGCGTATGCCTGCGGCGGTACCCATGTGCAGGCACTGAGCGAGCTGGGCCAGGTGACTATCCTGGCCTTGTCAGAGAAAAAGGGCGCGCTGTCCGTGCGCTACGAACTCGATTAAACCTCACTCGCCCCCGCCCGCCCCGGCTCCACCACAAACGACTTGAGAGTCGACACCGTGGCCATCGGGTCGCGGGGGTCGGTAATCACGCGCAGGTTCGTGAGCATTCTGTCCTCCCCCACCTCCACCGACACATACCCCCGCTGGCGACTGTCGAAAAACTTCACATGGGGATTGAGCGGCAACAACTTGCTGAACGCGTCAAAGGGCGGCCCATCGGAGGTCACCGAGGTACCAACGAATTCCGTGGCAACCACCCGCGAATCCGGGTTGTTGCCATCAGCATGCAAATCCGTCACCCAGAACGAGTGGATATCACCGCCCCAGAACACCGGGTTGCTGACCCGATTGCGCTCGATGGACGCCAGCATGCGTGAACGGTTGGCCGAATAACCATCCCATCCATCGGTCCAACGTCCTGGCTTGTGATTGGTCAAGTCACGCTGGGTCAACGGCGCTACCAGCAGGTCCTGGGCGATGACGTTCCACTGCGCTTTCGACTGGGCAAACCCCTGGTCCAGCCAAGCCTCTTGCTGCCAACCGAGCATGGTGCGCCCAGGGTCGCGCAAATCGTGACAGAGGTTATCGGCGATATGTCCCTGGTGGCTGCCATTCGCCGGAATGCACGGTTGTTCGGAACGGTATTGCCGACCGTCCAGCACGTGGAAACGGGCCAGTCGGCCGTAGTCCAGGCGCCGGTAAATACGCATGTCCGGCCCCTTCGGCAAGCTGCTGGCACGCAGCGGCATATGCTCGTAGTAAGCCTGGTAGGCGGCCGCACGCTGCTGCAGGAATTGCCCGATCGGAATCTTCGGGTCCTGGGACCAGCGGTTGGCGTAGTCGTTCTGCACTTCGTGATCGTCCCAGGTCGCCACGCTCGGTGCAGCGGCGTGCAGGGCCTGTAGATCCGGGTCGGTTTTGTACAGGGCATAGCGGTTGCGATAGTCGCTCAGGCTCACCGCATTGCCGCTGCCGTGGGGGCGGATGATCTTGCCCGAATCCGCCGCGTAGGAACTGTCGTAGATGTAGTCGCCGAGAAAGAACACCAGGTCGGGCTGTTCCTCTGCCAGGTGGCGATAGGCACTGAAATAGCCGCGCTCCCAGTGGGAGCACGAGACAAACCCCAGGCGCGCCGACACCATGGCATGCACCGCAGGCGCCGTGCGCGACTGCCCCACCGGGCTTTGCGCGCCCAGCCCTTCGAACTGATACCAATACGGCCGGCCCGCCTCCAACCCAGCGACTTCCACATGCACCGAATGGCCCCAGCGCTCGCTGGCCATGACTTCGCCCTGGCGCACCACGCGGGTCATCGCGGCATCGCTGGCGACCCGCCAACGCACGGGCACGGAACGGCTCAAGCCGCCCCGGCCATCCACGGCATTGAACAACGGCGCCAGGCGCGTCCAGATCACAAACCCATCGGGCAACGGGTCCCCGGAAGCCACGCCGAGCGTGAACGGATAATCCACGCCGGCACTGCGCGCAAACGGACTGAGGATCGCAAACGTGGTGGCGACGGCCAGCCCGGCAAGCACCCGACGTCGGCCATGATCAACCTCGCCACTCACAGCCGAAACTCCCAATCCTCACGCACGGTCGCGAGCACCTTCAGCACTGCGATTTTCGGGCCGTTGGCGAGGGTGCACAGCGTCTCAGCCTGGTGGTTTTCCAGTGCGCGCATTAACAGTCGCGGCGTGGATATCTGTGGCAGTTCACGGCTCATTTCCAGGGGCCCTCGATGTAAAGTTTTTGAGAATGCCCCTGGCGCATGTCAATTCTGTTACGTCACAAAAATGTCTTGAGAATCGTCTGAAAGACTTGTCCTAGAGCCCTCAAAACGTCAATTAAAGTTAACCAATCGGTCATTTTTGGTTGTTAGCGTGTCGCCCCTAATTCAATAACGGGGTAGCGGAATGAGAACCTGGGACGAACCGAAAAAACGCAAGGCGCACATCGAACTGATCCCGATGATCGACGTGATGATGTTCCTCCTGGTGTTTTTCGTACTCGTGAGCCTGAACGTGATTCCGGCCCTCGGCATGAAGACGCAACTGCCCAGCGCCAGCAGTTCGCAGCAGCTCAAACCACAGAACAAATTCATCCTGACACTGGGCCTGGAAGGCCAACTGCAACTGGATGGCAAGGACCTCACGGTCGACGCGTTGGTGCCGGCGCTGAAAGCAGCGCAAAAGCCTGACACCAAGTCGACCATCATCGTCAACAGCGACAAAGGCGTAGAAGTTTCGCGCCTGGTGGAGGTGATGGACACCCTGCGTCTGGGTGGCTTTACCTCCGTGTCCATTGCCACGCGTAAGTCCTGATCATGTACGTATTGTTTCGTGCGCGTCAGCTGCTGGGCAGTGTCCCGGCCCTGATCGCCCTGGTGCTGATTGCACTGGGTATCCAGTCCCAGACCTTGAAGGTCGAGCCGGTGTACGACGAGTCGGCGGTCGAGTTGGCGTTGGTCGAGCCGGAGCCAGAAGTGATCCCCGAGCCGGTGGTGGAACAAGAGCCGCCACCGCCGGTGATTGAGGATGAAGAGGCCGAACCCGCCCCGCCACCGCCGCCGCCAAAACCGCTGCCAAAACCCAAGCCTGAGCCCAAGCCAAAACCTGTGCCCAAGCCCGTGGTCGCCAAGCCAACGCCCACCCCGCCCCCCACCGGTCGCCGCCAAACCGGCACCGGCGCCCGTGGCCCAGGCCGCGCCGACACCCGCGCCGCCAGCACCGCCAAAGGTCGACGGCCAAGCGCTGGAAGGCGGTTACCTCAAGGGTTTGCGCAACGAGCTGGATACCTACAAGCAGTACCCCACCGGACGCCAGGCCTCCCTCGAACGCCCCACCGGCGAAGTGGTGGTCTGGTTGCTGGTCGATCGCCAGGGTCGGGTTCTCGACTCCGGTTTGCAGACCCAGGCCTCGAGCATGTTGCTCAACCGGGCCGCCACCAACAGCTTGCGTCGTATCAAGCAAGTCAAGCCGTTCCCCGAGCAAGCCTTCGGGGGCCGCAATGAGCAGCGCTTCACCGCCACCTTCAACTACAGCGTGCAATAAGCACCCGACACTAGGACGACAGAGATGAGGTTCACACGGATTCATCTGGCACTCGTTGCCGCAAGCATGGGCCATGGAATGGTCATGGCCGACACCAGCAACAGCGACGTCGGGACTATTGGGGTTCAGGGCAAGGCCACGGCAGGTGGCGGCTACATGGTGCAGGAAGAAAGCATCAAGGGCCGCTCCACCGTGACCAAGGAAGCGCTGGATAAACAGACCGCCACCGGCAACGCCGTGGACAAGCTCAAGTACACGCCGGGCTTGAACATTTCCAGCGAAGACAACACCGGCCTGTCCGGCTTTCGCTTCACTATGCGCGGGCTCAACTCCGACCAGGTGGGGATGTCGGTGGACGGCATGCCGATCAACGACTCCGGCAACTACGCGCTGTACTCCAACCTGCTGGGCGACCCGGAAAACATCGAGCAGATCTTCGTCACCCAGGGCTCTTCGGAGGCCGACGGCCCGCACATCGGCTCCAGCGGCGGCAACATCGGCATCGTGACCATTCGCCCGACCAAGGAAACCGGGGCGTTCGTCAAACAGGTGATGGGCAGCAACGCCACGCGCAAGACCTTTGCTCGCCTCAACACCGGCGAGATCAATGGCCTGAGCAACTGGTTGTCGGCCTCCCACACCGAAGGCCAGATGTGGCGCGGTTCGGGCGCCGTGCGCGCGGACAAGGTCGAATGGAACAGCTTCTTCGACGCCGGCGATGGCAACACCGCCAACCTGATCCTCAAGTACCACGAGCAGGACAACAACAGCTACAGCCAGCTGACCAAGGCCCAGTACCAGCAGAACGGTCGCAAGTACGACCCCTACCCGGCCACACCGACCGTGGGCAGCAACGGCAAGTACAACAGCTACTACGCCCTGGCGCAGAACCCGTTCCAGACCTTCACCGCCGTGCTCAACACCCAGTTCAAACTGGCAGACAACCTCGCGCTGTCGGTGATCCCGTATTACTACTGGGGTAACGGCAGCGGTGTCGGTTCGTCCAGCTATGCGCTGAACCGCGGCTCCAACCAAGGCGGCGTGTTCGACCTGGGCAACCTGCCAACCGGCGCCCAATACAACGCCGACGGCACCCCGAACAACGGCGTTTACTACCGCCCTTCGCGCACCCAGACCTGGCGTCCGGGCATCACCACCAAACTGAACTGGGACCTGGGCGATCACAGCCTGCAAGTCGGCTACTGGTACGAGCGCGCCCGTCAAAGCCAGACCCAGCCGTTTATTCCGCTCAAGGCCAGTGGCAAGCCCGTCGACACTTGGCCGGACTCCAACGACGCGGTGGTCGATGCCAACGGCAACACCGTCCAGGGTCGCGACCGCTTCACCATCACCCCGGCGCAGAAGGTCTGGGCTCAGGACACCTGGTACATCAACTCGGACTGGACCCTGATCGCCGGCCTGGCCTACATGAACGTCAAGCGTGACGGCACCAACCACGGCAGCCTCACCGAGCAGCCGGAAAAACGTAACCAGACCTACAACAAGCTGCTGCCCAACGCCGGCCTGAAATACCAGCTGGATGAACGCGATCAGTTGTTCTACAGCCTGTCGCGCAACATGCGCATCCCGCAGAACTATGTGCTGTACGACAAGGGCGTGGGTTCCATCGACTCCAAGCCGGAAACCAGCTGGAACCACGAGTTGGGCTGGCGCTACACCGATGAAGACATGACCGTGGCCGCCACCTTGTTCTACATGCAATTCAAGGATCGCCAAGTGTCGTCGCGGGATATCAACGGCGACTTCGCCGACATCAACGCCGGCTCCGTCAACAACAGCGGCCTGGAGCTGGAGTGGAGCGGCCTGCTGCCCAATCACTTCAACTACTACACCTCCTACACCTACACCAAGGCCGAGCAGCAAGACGACCTGACCGTGTACAACGCCGGCAAAGCCATCCTGTTGCCGACCAGCGGCAAGCAGTTCGCCAACGTGCCGAAAAACATGCTGGCCGCCAACATCGGCTACGACGACGGCCGCTTCTACGGCACCTTCGGCGGCAAGTACACCAGCAAGCTCTACGGCGACCTGACCAATGACGAAGCCATCTCCGGCCGCACCGTGTTCAACGCCGGCGCGGGTATCTACCTGCCGGTGGACAAGAAGGTGGTCAAGGACGCGACCCTGCGCCTGAACGTCGACAACCTGTTCGACAAGAAATACCTGGACGGCGTGTACACCACCAAGACCAACGCGGCCAGCTACAGCGGTTTCCGCGACGGCGACCCGGCCTACATCGTCGGCCTGGAACGTACCGTGACGGTCTCCCTGGAAGCCAACTTCTAATTGCGAGGTAAATGAACATGGACATGAACCTGCTCCACGACATCACCTTTTATGTGATGTATGCCGCGATGGCCATCGCGATCTTTATCACCATCGAGCGCGGGATTTACTTCGCGTATGTACGCCGCCAAGCCCGCGCGCTGACCGAGGTGCTGGGCGCCAATGTGCACAGCGAACGCGACCTGCCGGAAAGCCTGACCCGCCGTGACAGCCTGCCGCTGAGCATGGTATTGCCAGTGCTTGCACAGAAAGCCTCACAAGGTTCGCGCAAGGACCTGGATGACGTGATCGAAACCCAGTACCTGACCACCCGTGCACCCCTGGCCCGCAGCCTGTGGATTATCGAAACCATCACCACCGCCGCGCCGCTGTTGGGTTTGCTGGGCACCATCCTCGGCATCATCGACACCTTCAAGGCGCTGGCCACGGCGGGCGTGTCCGACCCAGGGCAGATTTCCGGTGGTATCGGTACGGCCTTGTTCGCCACCGGCCTGGGGATCGCCATCGCGCTGTTCTGCGTGGTGTTCCACAACTTCTTCCAGGACAGCCTGGAGCGCATCAACGACCAGCTGAAAATCCTGCTGATCCGCGCCGCCACCGGCGCCCGCGTGCAGAGTGAAGTACCGCACCTGGTGCCGACGCCGCTGCACAGCCGCACGGCGTAAACGCAACAGCGGGAGAAGCCGATCCGTTAAGGGCAAACGCTGTACCTGTGGCGAGGGAGCTTGCTCCCGTTGGGCCGCGAAGCGGCCCCAGCTCTATGTTTGAACAGACTGGGACTGCTGCGCAGTCCAACGGGAGCAAGCTCCCTCGCCACAGGTTACTTTTTACCCTCAGCTGTTTAACTGGCTGGCACTACGCAATGCGCCCGCTTTCTTTTGTGATGGGAATTCCTATGTCCATTTCCTTGAAATTGCGCATCGCAGGCCTGGCAGGCTTGCTCATGAGTCCGCTGGCCCAGGCGGACTTTTCGATTCCGGGGTTTGAATTGGTGCACACCGTGCCGGTGGACACCGCCCTCGGCACCGACGACTTGCGCCAGCCCGGCCCAGTGTGGAGCGAGCTGTTTGACGGTGCAAAAAGCAGCATCGACATTGGCCAGTTCTACGCCGCCGATCACCCAGGCTCGGTGATGGACCGCGTGATCGAACGCCTGGAAGCCGCCGGTAAACGCGGTGTGAAGATTCGTTTTCTGCTGGAAGAAAAAGGCATCCGGTTGTCCGAAGCGTCCACCCTGGAACGCCTGCGGAAAATCCCCAACCTGACCTTTCGCGTGCTGCCCTACGCGCGGGTAAGCGGCGGAATCATCCACGCCAAATACCTGGTGGTGGATGGCAAGCAGGCGTTTGTCGGCAGCCAGAATTTTGATTGGCGTTCGCTGGAACATATCCACGAAACCGGGCTGCGTATCACCGACCCGACCGTGGTGAGCCAGGTGCAGGCGATCTTCGAGCAAGACTGGAAAGCCCAGCAGGCCGTGGCCAACAACCAACCCGTTCCGCTGCCTGCCTCCAGCAAAGAGCCGCCACGCACCGGCAACTACCTGGTCGCCAGCCCGCAACGCTACAACCCGCCAGGCGTGGGCGATTCACAGCTGGAACTGCCGCGTTTACTCAGCGAAGCCAAACACGAAGTGCGCGTGCAACTGCTCGACTATGCGCCACTGTCCTACGGACCGGACAAGACCCGTCCGTACTACGCAGTGATCGACAATGCCGTGCGTGCGGCGGCAGCACGTGGGGTGTCGATCAAGCTGATGGTGTCCAACTGGAACACCGACAGGCTGGAGTTGCCCTACCTCAAAAGCCTCGCCGTGCTGCCCAACGTGCACATCAAGATCGTCACCCTGCCCGAGGCCAAGCAAGGCTTTATCCCGTATGCACGGGTAATCCACAGCAAGACCATGGAAATCGACGGCCAGGTTGCGTGGATCGGCACCAGCAACTGGCTGGGCGGGTATCTGGATAATTCGCGCAATCTGGAAGTGGTGATGCGCAGCGAAGCGATGGCCAAGCGGATCGGGGATTTGCACGAGCAGTTGTGGGAGGGGCCGTATGCCAAGACGCTGGATGTGACGGCGGAGTACGCGGCGCCGCACCCGGGATCTTTGTAATAAAAAGTCAGCCTACGGGCATTTGAATTCCAAGGATTGGCAGCTAGCCTTTTCAGGCTCCGGACGCAGCTTTAGCGGTGCTGCGACCGGCGCCCACTCACAGGAGAGTACAGCCATGAAAACCGCTACCCTTCGCACCTTGTGCACACTGCTTCTGATTATTCCCCTCAGCGGCTGCGTCAACTACCCGTCAACCGTCACTCTGGTCACCTTTGCCGATGGTACTCGGGGCGTCAAGACACCCGTGGATACGGGGGCACCGGGGCCTTCCCAGGGGGACCTGTTTGTCTTCGCTCAACCCTTGATGGACCAAGGCCGCCAGGATATCGGCAGCAACAACGGCTTTTGTGTCACCACGCTGCCAGGTGTTCACAGCCAATGCCAGTGGACGTTGATTTTCGTGGATGCCGCTGGACAGACCACAGGCACCCTTGTCGTCGGCGGACAGGAGTACGAAGCCGGCCAATCCACCGTCGCTGTCCTGGGCGGTACCGGTACCTATACAGGCTTCACCGGGCAAATGACTTCCGACCCTATGCCGGACGGTACATTCAAGCAAACCTTGTACCTGGCGCCTCGCTGAACCTGCAAAAACGCCGCTCATCCAGGGGCGGCGTTTTCTTATTGAAGTAGGACATTTCACTCACCTGCATCTCCCCTCCCGCTCCATCACAGTGGTAGTGTGTGGAAATGTTTCTGACAGTTCGATCAGAAACTTCCCACTTATTACCTGCAAAGGAATGCCTTTCTCCATGCACTTTCCACTCAAGCAATTGGCGGCTGCCACCCTGTTCGCGGCGAGCCTTTCGGCCATCACCAGCCCCGCTTTCGCCAACATCACCCCGGACCAAAGCACGGCAATTCTGAAGCATTTCAACGAAACGTCCGTCACCGATTTCCGTGGTTTCCTCGGCGCCCTGGCCAAGGGCGACCTAGGTAAGACCAGCGATGTAGGCCCGGCGATCAGTGCGTTTCTTGATAACAAAACCTTGAGCGCGGATCAGCAGAACGAGATCAATCGCCTGCTCGGTATCTACACGCGAGTGAAGTACGGCAAGGCCGCCACCGAAACCCTGCGTGAGCTGGTAGAAATCCCGACGTTCAATGTGGACGGTTTGCCGCAGTACAAGAACCCGGAGTTCATCAAGATTGCCGGCAAGATCGAGGCACTGGCCAAGGCCTTTAACCTGACGTTCCGCAATATCGACAACCGCGTGTACGAAATCTCCCTGGAAGGCAGTGGTGATGAAGTGGTCGGTATCCACGCCCACGCCGACGTGGTGCCCGTGACGCCGGAAAACTGGGTACTGAAGGACGGCACCAAGCTCGACCCGTTCAAAGTCACGCTGATCGGCGACCGCATGTACGGGCGTGGCACCGAGGATGACAAAAACGGCATCGTCGTGGCGATGTATGCCATGAAGGTGATCAAGGAAGAGAAGCTGCCGCTGGCACGCAATTTCAAACTGCTGGTGGACACCACCGAAGAAACCTCCGGCGACGCGATTCCCTACTACTTCGAAAAGAACCCGACACCGCAGTACAACCTGGCGCTGGATGGCGGTTACCCGGTGGTGATTGCCGAGAAAGGCTACGGCACGGTGATGGCCACCTTCCCGCGTCGCAAGGGTGAAGGCAAAGGCGCGGAAATCATCTCGATGACCGGCGGCATGGCGACCAACCAGATTCCCTCGGCGTCAGTGGCGACTTTTGTCAGCGACAAACCTGCCGAGTTGGCGGCCAGCCTGCAAAAGGCAGGTACTGAATACGCCAAGAACAACGGTGGCGATTTTGAAGTGGCCGCCAAGGTCGACGGCAAAGACGTCAAGCTGACCGTCACCGGCGTATCCGCGCACTCGTCCGAGCCGGAATCCGGGGTCAACCCGGTGGCGCGCATGCTGGAGTTGATCCACAGCGTCGATGGCAAGATCGCCCTCAAGCACAACCACATCACCGATGCTGCACGTTATGCGTCCGACAACTGGGGCCTGGATTACCTCGGCGGCAAGTTGGGCGTGGGCTTCTCTGATGAGTTCATGGGGCCGCTGACCACTTCTCTGACCTTTGTCGGCCTGGATGACAAGGCCTTCAAGCTGGCCGTGAACCTGCGCGTGCCAAAGGGCAAGTCACCGGAAAAACTCAAAGCCGAGATCGCCGACAAACTGAGCGCCTGGGACAAGAAAACCCAGGTCAAGGTGGGCTTCACCTACTCGGTGGCCGAGCCGATGTACCGCAACCCTGAAGGTGAGTGGGTCAAGGCCCTGTTGGCGGTGGCCAGCGAAAACCTGGGCATGGAACATAAGTTCGGCACGTCGGCCGGCGCGACCTCCGTGCATGAACTGCCCAACGGCGTGCAATTCGGCCTGGCACGCCCGGAAGTGAAGTACACCGGGCACACCGACAACGAGTTCAAGACCGTCGACCAGTTCCTGCTGGACCTGCAGATCGTCACCGAAATGATGGGCCGTATCGGCCAACTGCCCAAGCTCTGATAAACAGCAGCCCGCCGCAACGGCGGGCTTTTCAGGCTTGCAGCATCAGCATATCTTCGAAAAAACCACCGACCGGTTCCGTGGGATGGCACAGCTGGATTTCCAGGACCCAGGCCATTTCACTCGGTGGGATTTCCAGGTCCGCCAGCACCTTGCTCTCGAACAACGCGTGGGGGAAATCCGCAAGGCGGTGCCCTGCGAGGTTACGCGCCAGCCTCCAGCCTTTTGCCAGGGCGCTCTGCTCGGCAAAGTCGTAAAGTTCGCGGCCAGTGAGGCCCTGTAGCCAGGCGTCGCGGGTTTCGTCGAACACCTCATGCAGTGCGGTCCTGCACGCCAGGTGCAGCGGCGCGTCACCGAACACAAAAGTGTCACCATAGTCGCCCTCGTAACCGTCCCACACGGGGCCCAGATCGACCACGACAATGTCGCAGGCGCGCAGCCTGCGCTGGCGGTCAATGCCTTCGCGGGGCGGGCGGACCGTGTCGTCGCCAAAACGGATGTAGGTCGGGTGCCAGGTGTGGGAAGCGCCCATCGCTTGCAGTTGGTCGGCGGCCATGTCGAGGGCTTCGCCGGTGGTCATGCCCACTTGTAGTCGGCTAGCAATTGCCGCCAGGGCACGGATGGACTGATCGCGCGCGGCCAACATGCCGTCCAGAGAATAACGTGGGCCGACTTTCTCCCAGACCGGGTGCAACGCCTTGGGCGCCGTGCCGGCACTCGACCGGCCACTGGGCACAAAGGCTTCCGCGACGAATCGATGGCCGGGCAAGCCGGCGTCCAGACACGCCGTGCGCACCTGGCTGATCATGGCGCCATTACCGCAGGCATACACCTGGGCGGCTGCCCAGTCATGCCCATGGCTCAAGGCTACTTCCTGCACCCGCCCTTGGGAAACCAACACAGGGTGCCAGTGAAAGCGTGGGTGATCGATGACCGACTGGTCCAGGAACGTGCGGTCATAGAAATCTGCCGGTTGCCCGCCGCCCCAGTACAAGGTCACGTCAACATCACGCGTCAGGGCGGTCAGCAGGATGGGCTTGATACCCGCGTAGCCGGTGCCCGTGGCGAACAGGACGACGGAAGCCTCGTCATTATCCTGCCAGGTACAGGCGCCAAACGCTCCTTCCAGTTGCAACAGATCGCCAGCCTCCAGGTCGGCCAGCAACGTTTCGGAAAACAGCCCGCCACTCACCTGGCGAATCTGAAAAACCAGCCGCCCATCGTCGTCGGCCGGCAGGTTGGCGATCGAGAAGCACCGCGAGTCACCGTCGACCAGGCGGAACTTGAGGTACTGGCCCGCCCGCACTGCCAGCGGCCTGTCCGGCATCAGCACCAGCTCAATGATGTCGGGGCTCAGTGCGCGTTTGCTCACGACCTGCGCCTCGACCACCAACGCGGGCGTGTCCAGCGACCAGCCGGGGATTTCCAGGCGCATGTCGCCGCAGGCGTGGCTCTGGCACAACAGCATTTCATTGGCGGCCAACGGATAGCACGGCGCGGGTGCGTCCGGCGCCAGCTGTTTGGCCCGGTACGCCCCTTCCGCGACCACCACCTTGCAGGAGCCACAGGCACCGCGTCGGCAAGAAAACGGCACGGACAGGCCGTTGGCGAGCATTGCATCCAGCAACAGTTCATCACCGGCCTCAAAGGTTTTCCCCGAGGGGGAGAGTTCGATGACATGACGTGTATTCATAACAACCTCGGGGTGAGTGAGCCGTGATTGTTGCGCTAGACTAGGCCCATTAAAACCTCCAGTTTTGGATACTTCAGATGGTCCAGATGCGAAAATGGCGACCGCTGCTCAAGCTCAATGACAGTGCAAGCCAGGCGTCCTATCGCAAGATTGCCGAAGGCCTGGTGACCGCGATCGTTGAAGGGCGATTGCTGCCAGGCACACTGTTGCCGGGTACTCGGGAAATGGCGCAGTTGCTCGACGTCAACCGCAAGACCGTGATCCTGGCCTACGAAGAGGCCATGACCAAGGGCTGGCTGGTCAGCGAGCCGCGCCGGGGGACCTTCGTCAATGCGCAGTTGACGGCCAAGCAACTGCCGAGCCGCGCGCAGGTGCCCTTCGCGCCGCCCATCCTGGCGCAGACAGCCGCGCCCTATTTCGCCCAGAACGCCCAGGTGACGGCGCTGAACCATCGGCATGACGCGCTGTTTTTCGACAACGGCACCAGCGACCACCGCCTGCTGCCCCAAGCTGTGCTGCACCGCTACTACCGCAATGCCCTGCGCAGCAGCTTTGCGTCCAACACCCTGCGCTACGGCAGCGAGGGCACCGGCTATCATCTGCGCTGCGCGCTGGCCGAGATGCTGCGAAACAACCGTGGGTTGACGGTCGGCGCCGAAAACATCTGCCTGACCCAAGGCACCCAGATGTCGCTGTACCTGACCGCCAGCCTGTTGCTCACACCCGGCGACGTGGTGCTGGTGGAGCGCCTGAGTTACCCACCAGCGTGGGAAATTTTCCGCAGGTTGGGTGCGCAACTGGTCACGGTGGACATCGACGAAGAAGGCTGTCGCACGGACCAGATCGATCGCCTGTGCCGCGAACACAAGGTGCGGATGATCTATCTCACGCCACACCATCAGTTCCCCACCACCGTGAGCCTGCACGCGGCGCGGCGGCAGCAGTTGCTGGCATTGGCGGCACTGCATGATTTCTGCATCATCGAAGAAGATTACGACCACGAATTTCACTTCAGCGGGCGCCCCTACCTGCCCCTGGCCAGTGATCGCGCGCAGCGGCATGTGATTTATGTTGGCTCATTATCCAAGGCTCTCGGCTCGACGTTCCGCTGCAGTTATGTGGTGGCTCCTGCGCAGGTGGTCGAAGCCCTGCATAGCAACGCCGCACTGATGCTGGGCGATGCCGACGCGGTCGCGCAGAAGATGCTTGCCAACCTGATCAACGACGGCGAACTCAAGAAGCACCTGCGCCGCGTGTCGAAGGAATACCGCGCCCGCCGTGAAACCTTGCAAGGCTGCCTGCATGCGGCGTTCGGTGAGCGGATCCAGGTGCGCGAGCCCGAAGGTGGTCTGGCGCTGTGGGTGCGTTTCGACGATGCATCCGACGTCGACCAGACGGTGAACGCAGCCCTTGATCATGGGCTGGTCGTACGCAGTGGCCGGCAGTTCTCGCCGATGGACCAGGCAGAAAATGCGCTGCGCCTGGGCTTCGCCTCGCTGAATCAGGAAGAGATCCGCGAGGCCACATTACGTCTGGCCAAAGCGGTGAGCCCGCGCGCACAAAAAAATGCCGATCATCGCTGATCGGCATTCGGTTAGAGCGGCAGCAGGAAGCGTGATCGCTCCTCGGTCCGGGCAAGCTCCGGGAACTCCAGCAGCAGCGCCCGGTTGCCCCGGCCGATATGCTCCATCACCGCCCGCGTAATGTACTCACGCACCATGCCCGTCGAGACGTAATACATGGCCCAGGCTTGTTCGGGCGTACAGTGGCCGATCTGTTCCTCGATGTCCTTGTACGCCTTGTCATCGTCCGACTTCACGTCGCGCTGATATTCGGCTTGGCCCATGATTGTTCTCCTTCACTGGCACGTCTGCAGCAGCCCGACCCGCCTATTCATTCACCCGATCAGGTGCCGCTCTTCACCTTGGTCCACACCCGCGTGCGGATTCGCTCCAATTTCAAGGGCAGCGGCTCCAGGGGAACCAAGGTGGCGATCGTCTCTTTGGACGGATAAATCCAGGGGTTGTCGCGCAACTTCTGCTCGACCAACACGGTGGCGTCCTTGTTGGCGTTGGGGTACAGCGTGTGGTTGGAACTCTTGGCGATCACTTGCGGGTCGAGCATGTAGTTGATGAACGCCAGACCCTGCTTGGCATGCGGCGCATCCTTGAGCAGCACAAAGTTTTCCGACCACACCAACCCGCCCTCACGCGGCAGGCTGTAGGCAATCTTGCGGCCGGTGTTGTTTTTCTCATTGATGGCCTGCGCCGTCAGCGCCCCACTTGCCCAGCCGACCACCACACAAATATTGCCGTCGGCAAAGTCAGCGTCGGTCCTGGAAGAGTCGAAGTAGAGGACGTAAGGGCGGATCTTCAGCAGCAGCGCCTGGGCTTTCTGGTAATCCTCAGGGTTCTGGCTGTTGCTTGGCAGGCCGAGGTAATGCAAGGCAATCGAGATGATTTCGCTCGGCGAGTCGAGCATCGCCACGCCACACGACTTGAGCTTGCTGATGTTCTCTTCCTTGAAGATCAGGTCCCAACTGTCCACCGGGGCATCGTCACCCAGGGCGGCCTTGACCTTATCCACGTCGTAACCAATGCCGGTGGTGCCCCACAAATACGGCACGGCATAGCGGTTACCCGGATCGTTGGCGGACAGCAGCGCCAGCATTTCCGGATCGATGTGCGAGAAATTACTCAGTTGGGAGCGGTCCAGCGGTGCCAGCACACCGGCCTGGATCAGGCTGGGCAAGACATTCGAGGTGGCGACGACAACGTCATACCCGGTGCGCCCGGCCATGACCTTGCTCTGCATGATCTCGGCACTGTCGAAGGCATCCAGGTGCATCCGGGTACCGGTTTTCTGCTCAAATTCCTTGGGGGTTTCCGGCGCGATCAGCCCGAACCAGTTATACAGGTTGACCCGTGGCTCGGCCGCCGAGACCGGCGCACTGGCACACGCAGAGACCAGCGCAGCCATAAAAATGGCGCGCAAATAGGGTTGACTCATCTCGCTATCCTTGTCAAAACGACAGGCCATCATGGCCTGCATCCACTGGTGGGTGAATATACGCGGCACGTCCGATTAGTAAATACCCAGAAGTACTTAGCCCAGCCCCATGAATGCCTAACCCTAAAGGGGTAGTAAATGTCGCTCGACCTTCACAACCTGGCGTGGCATCGGTCCGCCGGAACGCTGATCATGCAGCTGAACCGCCCGGCGTTCTGGAGCTCGCTGGTTCGCGTGCTAAAGGAATATGTCCAGATCGACAATTGGGTTGTGCTGATCTTCAGCGACCAACAGGTGCGGGTCATCAGCCTGACCGAAGTCGCCGATGCGGACGAAGTGGACGCCCTGACCCAGCGCTATGTAAAAGGGCTGTACCTGCTGGACCCCTTTTACATCGCCAACCGGGAAAACCCGCAGAGTGGTTTTTTCCATCTGTCCGACATCGCGCCGGAGCATTTCCTGACCACCGAGTATTACCACCAGTACTTCGCCCAGTACGTCAGCGTGGACGAGGTGCAGTACAACGTGCAGCTCGACGCCGACCGAACGCTGTGCATTTCATTTGGCAGCAACGTGCGTTACAGCCCGCAGCAGATCACCACGCTGGACATGATCAAACCGTGGGTGATGGCATTGATGCATCAACGCATGTGCTTTGAGAATGATGCGGAAAAAAGCCAGGCCGAGCCGCCGCCATGGTCTGAGGCGATCATGCAACTTGGCGCACAAATCACTGCGCGCGAAAAAGATGTGCTGCGGTTGCTGTTGAGCGGTTTTTCCAACAAAGAGATCGCCGGCAAGCTGAACCTGTCCACAGAGACCATCAAAGTTCATCGTCGCAACCTTTACAACAAGCTGAGCATCAAGTCTCAGTCCGAGTTGTTTGCACGGTTTTTCATGCCTGGGCAGGAAACGACGCCTGCGCATTGAACGCCAGCGTCCTCTCACAAATCACGCACAAACAAAAACGCCGATCATTGCTGATCGGCGTTTTTGTTGAATATGGAGCGGGAAACGAGACTCGAACTCGCGACCCCGACCTTGGCAAGGTCGTGCTCTACCAACTGAGCTATTCCCGCAAATGGCGTCCCCTAGGGGACTCGAACCCCTGTTACCGCCGTGAAAGGGCGGTGTCCTAGGCCACTAGACGAAGGGGACACGCTACTGAAACACAGTGTATGTATTTCAGTGCCCAGAGGTTAGATCCGAAGATCATGCCCTGGTTTCACTCAGTGCCGCCCGAAGGCCACACTGCTTAAATTGGAGCGGGAAACGAGACTCGAACTCGCGACCCCGACCTTGGCAAGGTCGTGCTCTACCAACTGAGCTATTCCCGCAAATGGCGTCCCCTAGGGGACTCGAACCCCTGTTACCGCCGTGAAAGGGCGGTGTCCTAGGCCACTAGACGAAGGGGACACACAACTGAAACACATGGTGTGTATTTCAGTGTCCAGAGGTTAGATCCGAAGATCATGCCCTGGTTTCACTCAGTGCCGCCCGAGAGCCACACTGCTTAAACTTGGAGCGGGAAACGAGACTCGAACTCGCGACCCCGACCTTGGCAAGGTCGTGCTCTACCAACTGAGCTATTCCCGCAAATGGCGTCCCCTAGGGGACTCGAACCCCTGTTACCGCCGTGAAAGGGCGGTGTCCTAGGCCACTAGACGAAGGGGACACACGTACAACATTCACTACCTAACCGCGTTTCGCTGTGTGCTTTACGCGTTAAGTGGCGCGCATTCTATGGATGGATTGAAAGGTCGTCAACCCCCAAGGATAAATTTATTAAAATCAATGACTTCGACCTGCTTTCAGGGCCTGCGGGCGAATTGTGCGCGTCCGGGCTTTGACGCCTATATTCTGGCGCCCGACAAGGCGCTATAGTTCGCTCCGGCAAATGATGGCAATGTGCATCCATGCAGGGAGCGCCTATCTATATAGAAGCAAACTACCTGGGCAACTGGTCGATCAGTCCTATCCGCCGGATGGCCCAGTCACTACACTCCACTGTAAACCCTATAAAGAGGTCACACCGGTGACACCACTCATGATCACCCTGCTGGTAATAGCCGGGATCGTAATACTGATCGCCATTGGCTACATGAACCACGTGGTGGAAAACAACAAGCTGGAAAAGAAGCGCACCGAGATCGAGCTTAATGATCGCCTGCGTCGCTGCGGTGAAATCACCGAGACCTTCCCCGGCCAGTTGATGACCCCGGCGCTCAAACTGTTGATGACCCGCCTGGAACTCAACGTCAACCAGCGCCTGTTGAACCTCAACAAAGGCAGCGCACCGCTGAAGGCCCGCATCACCGAGCTGAATACGCTGGTGGCCCAGGGCGAATCGATCCCGGTGAACAACCCGCCCGCGCCGATCCAGACCGAAGCCAAGGCCAAGGACGTGCGCTTCCTGCTCGAAGCCCTGCACGGCCAGGTCACCCGCGCCGCCCAGGACGGTTTCCTGCCGGCCAACGAGGCCAAGCACTGGATCCGTGAAATCCGCCATATCCTGGTGTTGCTGCATATCGAGTTCTTCAACAACCTCGGCCAGCACGCCCTGCAACAAGGCCAGCCGGGCCAGGCACGCCTGGCGTTCGAGCGCGGCGTGCAGTACCTGCGCAAACAGCCGGAACCGGTGATCTACAGCGCACAACTGCAACAGCTGGAAGCCCAACTGGCCCGTGCCAACTCCACGGTGCTGACCAACAGCAAGCCGGCCGAAGACGAGGTCAACGAACTGACCGAAGGCCTCAAAGTGGTGGACACCGACGCCGAGTGGAAGAAGAAAGTCATCTACGATTGATTGGACGGTCGCTGGCGAGCCTGTGGTGAGCGGGCTTGTGTGGTGAGCGGGCTTGCCCCGCGCTGGGCTGCGTAGCGGCCCCAAAACCAGGCACCGCATTTTGTCTGGAAAAATGCGGTGATCTTATTGGGGCTGCTACGCAGCCCAGCGCGGGGCAAGCCCGCTCACCACAGCAAGCCAACTCACGACCATCAAGACCAGGTCTGTACAAACAACCTACCGCTTCACAAGATGCCATCACTTTGCATCTATCCCCCCGCCCCCGACTAGCGTAAAAAAGTGCCCCTTACTCCGTGAAGTCAGAGGCCCGCTATGCCTGTCGCCGTCATTGATGGACAACCGCTGCACTACATTGACCAAGGCACCGGCCCGGTCGTCCTGCTGGGTTCAAGCTACCTGTGGGACGCCGATATGTGGGCGCCGCAGATCGAAGCGCTGTCGCAACAATACCGTGTCATCGTGCCGGAGCTGTGGGGTCATGGTGAATCCGGTGCGTTGCCCGCGCAAACCCATTCCCTGGACGACCTCGCGCGCCAGGCCCTGGCCCTGCTCGACCAGTTGGACATCCCGCAGATCAACCTGGTGGGGCTCTCGGTCGGCGGTATGTGGGGCGCACGCCTGGCGCTGCTGGCCCCCGAGCGAATCAACAGCCTGGTGCTGATGGACACCTACCTGGGCGCCGAGCCCGAGGCCACGCGCCAGTACTACTTTTCGCTGTTCAAGATGATCGAAGACGCCGGTGCCATCCCCGAGCCGCTGCTGGATGTGGTCGCGCCGATCTTCTTCCGTCCGGGTATCGACCGCGAATCAGCGCTGTACCAGGATTTCCGCCGGCAATTGCAGAGTTACTCCAAGGAGCGCCTGTTACAGAGCATCGTGCCCCTGGGTCGGCTGATCTTCAGTCGCGAAGACGTGCTGGAGCAACTGCCGCGCCTGGACGCCGACACCACCTTGGTGATGTGTGGCGAGCAGGACAAACCGCGCCCTCCCGCCGAGTCCGAGGAAATGGCGGGCCTGATCGGTTGCAGCCTGATCCTGATTCCGGAAGCCGGCCATATCAGCGCCAGGGAAAACCCGGACTTCGTCAACGAAGCCCTGCTGACCTTCCTCGCCAACAACGCCTGACCCGCCCTCCCCTGTGGTCGTCGCACTCACGCGGCGATCACAGGCGGAAGTGCCCCACCATGCCCTTGAGTTCCGCGCCCAACTGCGCCAGTTGAATACTCGACGCGGCGTTGCCCTGCATGCTCAGCGCCGACTGATCGGCACTGGCACGAATACTGGTGACGCTGCGGTTGATCTCTTCAGCCACCGAGCTTTGCTCCTCAGCCGCCGCGGCAATCTGCTGGTTCATCTGCTGGATCAACGACACCGCCACTGCGATGCTGCCCAAGGCACTTTCGGTTTCCAGCGCATCGCTCACTGCCAGCTTCACCAACTCCCCGCTTTGCTGGATCTGCTGCACCGAGGACTGGGCCGCGCTGCGCAAGGTGCTGACCAGTCGCTCGATCTCCTCGGTAGATTGCTGGGTACGCTTGGCCAGGGCCCGGACTTCGTCAGCGACCACCGCAAAACCACGGCCCTGCTCGCCAGCGCGGGCAGCTTCGATGGCGGCGTTGAGGGCCAGCAGGTTGGTCTGTTCGGCCACGCTCTTGATCACACTCAACACGCTGCCGATGTGCTGAATTTCCGCGCTCAAGCTCTCAATGCTGGCGCTGGCAGAGGTGCTGGAAGCGGCCAGCAATTCAATGCGCTGCAAACTCTGGCGCACCACCTGCTGGCCGCTGTCGACTTTGTCATCGGCGGTCTGTGCGGCTTGCGCGGCCTCTTCGGCGTTGCGCGCCACATCGTGCACGGTGGCGGTCATCTGGTTCATCGCCGTGGCAACCTGTTCGGTTTCTTCTTTCTGGCTGCTGACCTCGACGTTGGTCTGCTCGGTGACGCTGGACAATGAATGCGCCGAACTGGCCAGTTGCTCGATACCGGCTTGCAGGCCGCTGACCATCTGGCTAAGCCCATTACCCATCCGTTGCATCGCCTGCATCAACTGGCCGATTTCATCACGACGGCTGACCTCCATGCGCCCACTCAAATCGCCGGCGGCAATCTGCTGGGCCACGGCAATCACACTGCGCAGCGGCGCGACGATCAAACGGGTGATCACCCACGCCGCAATCAACCCCACCAACAACGCCAAAGCCGAAGAGCCGATGATCAACATCGCGCTTTTCTTCAACTGCGCCTGCATCGACTGGTCTTCGGCGTCGTAGGCCTGGTTGACCCGACTGACGACCTCACCCGCCCGATCATGCAGCTGCTTGTAGACCACCTTTTCCTGCGCCAGTAGCCCGGTGTACTCGCCGAGCTTTTCACTGAACGCGGCGATATGCCCGGCCACTTCGTTGAGCACGGTCTGGTAGCCGGAATCCTTGACTGCGGTTTTCAGTTGCTCGACCTGGGCGAGGGCCTGGTCGGCTTGCTCGATTTTGCCCTGCTCACCGTTGTCCTCATCGACTTTTCGGCTCTGGTTCAGGCGTACATGGGCTTCATTCATGGCTTGCAGCATCAGGCGCGACACCTGGCTGACCTGCCCCGCCTGTTCGATAAACTCAGCGCCTTCCTTGCCCTGGCTTTCCTTCAAGCCATAAGCGCCGTCATCCGCCAGCCCGGCCTGCAACACGTCAAGGTTGTTGGCCACGCTGGACACCGACCAACTGGCCATTTCCAACGCCAGGTCTTTGGTCTGGGTCAATTCGACAAACTCATCGAACGCCTTGCGGTAGGCCACCAAGGCCTGTTCGACATCGGTCATGACCGGCACGTTGGCCGCCGACTGGGCCTTGAGACTGGCCGCAAGCGCCGCCAAGGCATCAACGCTTTCATGCAGGGTATCGACGGCTTTGGGGTCGGCGTGCAACGCGTAGTCCTGCTCGATCAGGCGCACCTTGAGCAAGCCGCTGTTAAGCGACGACATGGCCTTGAGGCCTTCGAAACGCTGGCCAACGGTTTGCAGGGACCACACCCCGATCGCCGCGACCAAGGCCGTCAACAGCAATACCAGGGTGAAACCCAAGCCCAGCTTTTTTGCCATACCGAGGTTGGCGAATTGTCGTTGCACGGCCGAAATCATTGCACTTGAATCCTCTTGCAATGGCGGTTGCCATCGAGCCCGGTTTACATAGGCGAGATTCGCAACCACAAGGCACTGAACACAAGTCGTTGGCGCCACAATAATGGCAAAAAGCTACACGCTCGTCGTTTTCAGAATGGTCGAGGTCGATCTGGCGGGCCCCATGGCGCGGAACAACGCCAAGGCCCGTTGATCATCGGCATAGGCCACATTGATGCGTAACCACTCACTAGGCTCGCTGGTTGGGCTGAACAGCGCTCCCGGCGACAACAAAACCCCGAGCCGCCGGGCACATACCTGTAACCGCGATGAATCCCGTGCCCCTGGTCGCGCCCACACGAACATGCCGCCGGCAGGCGCGGTGAACACCTCCCACTCCTCGTCCTCCAGCACCTGCAGCGTAGCCGTCATTTGCGTATTCAACCGCTTGCGCAAGCGCTGTACCCATTTGCGATAAGTGCCATTCGCCAGCAGCGTGGCCACCACCGCTTCGGCAAAGCGTGAGGTGCCGAAACCGGTCAGGGTCTTGAGGCTGGCCAACTGCGTGATGATCGTGGCGCTGGCACTCAGGTAACCCACGCGCAAGGCACTGCTCAAGGTCTTGGAAAAGCTGGCGACGTAGATCACCCGATCATCATGGGGTAACGCCGAAAGGCGCGTACAACTGGGGTGCTGCAGGTCGCCGAGGACATCCTCTTCGATGATCAGGAAGTTGTCGCGCTGCGCCAGCGCCAGCAAACGCTCGCCCACGGTACGACTCAGGCTGGAGCCGGTGGGATTGTGATACAGGCTGTTGATGAACAGGCACTTGGGCCGATGCTGCTGCAGCAGCGCTTCCAGCGCCGGAATGTCAGGGCCACCAGGGGTTCGCGGCACTTGCAGCAATTGCACGCCGTGGAAGCCTAATTGCCGATAGAGATTGCCGTACCCGGGTGTTTCGACAACCACGCAGTCGCCGGCCTTGAGCAACGTACGTATCAGCAGGTCCTGGGCATGGCTCGCGCCCGCTGTGATGAGGATACGGTCCTGGTGGGCCGCAATGTGGATTCGGCTCAGCCGCTTGAGCAGTTGCTCGCGCAGCGCCGGCAACCCCAGTGGCGTGCTGTAGTTGAACAGGCCGGCGGTGTCGGTACGGGTGACTTCACGAATCGCATAACTGATGTCATCGCTTTCACGCCAGGCATCGGGCAACCAGCCGCAGCCCAGCTTCAGCTCTCCCAGTGGATTATCGACAAAGCCACCCCATTCCCGCTCGGCGCCTTCGTACCACTGGCCCTCATGCAAGGCCGGTGGCTGAGCCACGCTGAAACCCGAGCCCGGCTTGGAAACCAGCAGCCCCTGGGCGACCATCCGCTGGAACGCCTCGATCACGCTGGATTGGCTGAGCAGGTTATCGAGGGCCACCTGTCGAATGGACGGTAAGCGTGTGCCAGGGCTCACCCCACTTGTGCGAATCCATTGCGCCACTGCGCTGATGATTTGCTGCACCACCGGTACAAGGGCTTGTCGATCGATCCCTAAATCCATGCGCCACTCACTTCAACTGTCTGTTATTCAACCCAGAACAGTTAAGCACAGAAGCGCATTTCGGCAGCTCGCCAAACTTTATTAAAGTATTGATTTTATTGAGTTATTTACCTGCTGATACACATTCTCACAAGGCACGGTGCCAGCTATGGAAACGCCCCACAGCCCCCCAAACCTTTTCGAATGAAGGGCGGCGTGAGGTCCTAGATAGCGGTCGCACCACCGTCCACCGCCAAGGCTTGACCCGTGGTAAAGGCCGCGCCGTCGCTGCACAGATAAAGCACCGCACTGGCGATTTCCTCAACCTTGCCGATGCGCCCGACCGGGTGCATGGCGGCGGCAAATTCAGCCTTGCGTGGGTCGGCTTCATAGGCGCGCCGGAACATATCGGTATCGATCACCGCTGGGCAGACTGCGTTGACGCGGATTTTCTTCTTCGCATACTCGATGGCCGCCGATTTGGTCAGGCCGATCACCGCATGTTTGGAGGCTGCATAAATGCTCATCCTCGGCGCCGCTCCCAGGCCCGCGACCGAGGCGGTGTTAACAATGGCGCCGCCGCCCTGGGCCAGCAACAGCGGCAACTGGTGCTTCATGCACAACCACACGCCCTTGACGTTGACGCCCATGATCGCATCGAACTCATCCAGGCTGCCGTCGGCCAGCTTACCCTTTTCGATCTCGATCCCGGCGTTATTGAAGGCGTAGTCCAGACGACCGTAGGCGGCAATGGTCTGGGCCATCAATTGCTGCACATCCGCCTCCAGCGTAACGTTGCAGCGCACAAACAACGCTTCGCCACCGGCCTGGTGGATCAGGGCGACAGTGCCCTCGCCGCCCGCCACGTCCAGGTCGGCAACCACGACCTTTAAGCCTTCGGCGGCGAACGCCAGCGCGGTGGCGCGGCCAATACCGGCAGCGGCGCCAGTCACCAGGGCGACCTGGCCGGAAAACGTCATGCTCATAGAAGATGTCCTGTGGAAGAAAATAGCCGTGGGTCGAGTCTAGCCAACGCCGCGTCGCACGCGTCAGCACTATCAAACCGCCGGTTGGCGCTGCATGGATCACAGTGATAACAGGTACAGGGCGACTATCAGCAACGCCTATCGACCGCCATTCGCGCCCTCGGTGAACCTTGCCCCCGGCGCGTTCAAGGTCTATCACTTCAGGTTCATTTCCAGAAGAGTCGCTGCCATGACCGCCCAGACCAACCGCCAATTCCTGCTCGCCAAGCGCCCGGTCGGCGCGGCCACCCGGGACACCTTCACTTACCAGGAAGTGCCGGTGGGCACGCCCCAGGATGGCCAGGTGCTGGTGCATAACGAATACCTGTCCCTCGACCCGGCCATGCGCGGCTGGATGAACGAAGGCAAGTCCTACATTCCGCCGGTCGGCATCGGCGAAGTCATGCGCGCGCTGGGTGTGGGCAAAGTAATTGCGTCGAACAACCCGAAGTTCGCCGTCGGCGACTACGTCAATGGCGCCCTGGGCGTGCAGGATTATTTCCTGGGCGAACCGCGTGGTTTCTACAAGGTCGATCCGAAACTCGCGCCGTTGCCGCGCTACCTGTCCGCCCTGGGCATGACCGGCATGACCGCCTACTTTGCGCTGCTGGACACTGGTGCGCCCAAGGCCGGCGAAACCGTGGTGATCTCCGGTGCAGCCGGTGCCGTGGGCAGCATTGCCGGGCAGATCGCCAAGCTCAAGGGTTGTCGCGTGGTGGGCATTGCCGGCGGCGCCGACAAGTGCAAGTTCCTGGTGGACGAATTGGGCTTCGACGCCGCCATCGACTACAAAAGCGAAGACGTGCCCGCTGCCCTCAAGCGCGAGTGCCCCAAAGGCGTCGACGTGTATTTCGATAACGTCGGCGGCGATATTCTCGACGCCGTCCTCAGCCGCCTGGCACTGAAAGCCCGCGTGGTCATCTGCGGCGCCATCAGCCAATATAACAACAAGGAAGCCGTGAAAGGCCCGGCCAACTACTTGTCACTGCTGGTCAATCGCGCGCGCATGGAGGGCTTTGTAGTCATGGATCACGCCGCAGGCTTTGCCGCTGCGGGCCAGGAAATGGCAGGCTGGATGGCCCAGGGCAAGCTCAAGAGCAAGGAAGATATTGTGGAGGGGCTGGAGACGTTCCCGGAGACGCTGATGAAGCTGTTCAATGGCGAGAACTTTGGGAAGCTGGTGCTCAAGGTCAACTGACACACTGTGGATCGCCCTGTAAGCACTATTCAATGTGGGAGCTGGCTTGCCTGCGATGCTGACAACTCGGTCTTTCAGTAATACCGAGGTGATGCTATCGCAGGCAAGCCAGCTCCCACATTTTGCTCTGTGATCGATCAGGCGATCTCGGCAACCACTGCCGCCAACGCCTTGGCCGGATCCGCCGCCTGACTGATCGGCCGCCCGATCACCAGGTAATCAGAACCCGCATCCAGCGCCTGACGCGGCGTCAGGATACGGCGCTGATCATCCTGTGCGCTGCCCGCCGGACGAATCCCCGGCGTCACCAGTTGCAGCGACGGGTGTGCCGTCTTCAGTGCCTGGGCTTCCAGCGCCGAACACACCAGGCCATCGAGACCGGCTTTCTGCGCCAGGGCAGCCAGGCGCAGCACCTGCTCCTGGGGCTCGATGTCCAGGCCGATGCCGGCCAAGTCTTCACGTTCCATGCTGGTAAGCACGGTCACGCCGATCAACAAAGGCTTGGGACCGCTGCGCTGTTCCAGCACCTCACGGCAAGCACTCATCATGCGCAGGCCACCGGAGCAATGCACGTTGACCATCCACACGCCCATTTCGGCAGCGGCCTTGACCGCCATGGCGGTGGTGTTGGGGATATCGTGGAATTTCAGGTCGAGGAACACCTCGAAGCCTTTATCACGCAAGGTGCCGACGATTTCCGCCGCGCAACTGGTGAACAATTCCTTGCCGACCTTGACCCGGCAAAGCTTCGGGTCCAACTGGTCAGCCAGCTTCAGTGCGGCGTCACGAGTGGGGTAATCCAGGGCGACGATGATAGGAGTCTGGCAGACGGACATTGGAATGGGCTCTCAGGCAAGTCGAAATCGGCGCGGATTGTAGCGCAAGCGGCGCCGTTGCGGGATCCGATGATCGGTAAATACTGACCAAGCGCCATCGGGCGGGCATTTTCAGGTAATTATTTCAAAGCTGATACATTCACGACATGCCCCCAACACGCCCCACCGCTAGCCTCGCTCGCACGACCCACCGACCAGCACTTCCAGCCATGGGGCTGGACGCCTATGCTGACCGCAACGACCAGGCAGATGATTGCATTATGCAGACCCCTTCCGTCTCTTTGAACGACGAGCAAAAAGGCGCGGTGATCGCCGATGACAAGCGCTGGAACACCCGCGCGCTGATCGTTGACGACGATGTGCCGATCCGCGAACTGCTGATCGACTACCTCGCCCGCTTCGGCATCCTGGCCACCGGCGTCACCGACGGCACCGCCATGCGCCAGGCCATGCAGGCTGAAACCTTCGATGTGGTAGTACTCGACCTGATGTTGCCCGGTGAAGACGGCCTGTCGCTGTGCCGCTGGCTGCGCGCGGAGTCGGACATTCCGATCCTGATGCTCACCGCCCGCTGCGAGCCGACGGACCGCATCATCGGGCTGGAGCTGGGCGCTGACGACTATATGTCCAAGCCGTTCGAGCCGCGTGAGCTGGTAGCGCGGATCCAGACCATCCTGCGCCGTGTACGCGATGACCGCACCGAACAGCGCGCCAACATCCGCTTCGACACCTGGCGCCTCAACAGCGTGTTGCGCCAACTGGTGGCCGACGATGGCCTGGTGGTGCCGCTGTCCAACGCGGAATTCCGCCTGCTGTGGGTGTTCATCGAGCGTCCGCGCCGGGTGTTGAGCCGCGAACAATTGCTGGATGCCGCCCGTGGCCGCTCCATTGAAGCCTTTGATCGCAGCATCGACTTGCTGGTGTCGCGCCTGCGGCAAAAACTCGGGGACGATCCCAAGGCCCCGCAACTGATCAAGACCGTGCGCGGCGAAGGCTACCTGTTTGATGCGCGGGATATCGGTTGATGCGCAACGCCTTCAACACGCTGTTCGGTCGACTGTTTGGCGTGTTGCTGGTGGCGATTGTGCTGGCCCACGTGCTGGCAATCTCCTGGTTTCGCTATTACGGCCCGCCCCCACCGCCGCCCCAGGAAACCTTTGTCGAACAGCCCGACGGCACGATGAAGCTCTTGCCCAAGCACAAACGTCCGTGGTTTGGCGGCCCGGTGGTGCCGCTGACGTTCCAGTTCATCTCGTTAATCATCGCCGCCTGGTACGGCGCCAAGCTGCTGAGCCGGCCGATCCAGCGCCTGAGCGAAGCCGCCGAACGCCTGAGCCTGGACCTCGACAGCCCGCCCCTCGACGAGTCGGGACCGCGTGAAGCACAGCAAGCCGCGTCGACCTTCAACCTGATGCAACGGCGCATCCGAGAACAGGTCAGCCAACGCGCGCGCATGCTCGGCGCGGTCTCCCATGACCTGCGCACCCCGCTCTCGCGCCTCAAGCTGCGCCTGGAACAGATCGAAGACACTAAGCTGCAAGGCCAGATGCGCCAGGACCTGGACGATATGATCGGCATGCTCGACGCCACCCTGAGCTACCTGCATGAACAGCGCACCAGCGAAACCCGGCACTGGCTCGACGTGCAGGCGCTGGTCGAGTCCATGAGCGAAAACGCCCAGGACCAAGGCTCCGACGTACAATTCGCCGGCACCTGCGCGCCGCTGCAGGTGCAGCCGATGGCCTTGCGTTCGTGCCTCAACAACCTGATCGACAATGCCCTGCGCTATGCCGGTACGGCACGCATTGAGCTGGCAGACAGCCGCGAGGCCTTGGTGATCCGCGTGATCGATCACGGCCCTGGCATTGCCGCCGACAAGCGCGAGGCGGTGTTCGAGCCGTTCTATCGGCTGGAAGGCTCACGCAATCGCAACTCCGGCGGGGTCGGCCTGGGCATGACGATTTCCAAGGAAGCCGCCGAACGCCTCGGCGGTCGGCTGCACCTGGAGGAAACCCCCGGCGGTGGCTTGACCGCCGTGATGTGGTTGCCCAGGGCTTAAAGCGGTTTGTCTTCCCGACGGCCTTGGGCCTGGGTCGCGCTCCAATCCATCAGCAGGCTGTAGGCCACCGCCAGCAGGGTCGGGCCGATAAACAGGCCGATGAACCCAAACGCAATCAAACCGCCGAACACGCCGAGCAACACGATCACCAGCGGCAGGTTGCCGCCACGGCTGATCAGGTAGGGCTTGAGCACGTTGTCCACGCCGCTGATGATGAAGGTGCCCCACACGCCGAGGAACACCGCGTAGGTGTAATCACCCTTCCACGCCAGCCAGGCCGTGGCCGGGATCCACACCAGCGGCGGGCCCATGGGGATCAGGCTGAGCAGGAAGGTGACGATACCCAGCACCAATGCACCCGGTACGCCGGCGATCCAGAAGCCGATCAACGCCAACAGCGCTTGGGCAGCGGCGGTGCCGATCACGCCGTTGACCACCCGTTGCACGGTGCCGGCCACCAGTTCGATGTAATAGCCGGCGCGATCGCCGATCAAGCGTTCCAGCAGGCGGTGTACGAAGACCGCCAGGCGCGGCCCATCCCGGTAGAAGAAGAACACGAACACCAGGCTCAACGTCAGCTCAAGGATGCCGCCGCCGATCTGCGCGCTGCGTGCCAGCAACCAATTACCGACCTGCCCCAGATAGGGCTTGATGCTGACCATCAAGGCTGCGCCCTGTTGGTCGATACTGTCCCACATCGCCACCAGCCGTTCGCCCACGAACGGGATCGAACCCAGCCACGTCGGCGCCTCGGGCAAACCGTCGACCTGAATATCCTTGATCAAGCCCACGGCATCACGCACATGATCCGCCAGGTTGAAGCCCAGCCACACCAGCGGCACTGCCACCAGCAACATCCAGCCTAGCGTCAGAATGCCCGCTGCCAGGGATTCCCGGCCGCCCAGCCAACGGGTCAGCAGGCGCATCACCGGCCAACTGGCAAACGCCAGCACCGCGCCCCAGAACAGCGCCGACCAGAACGGCGCCATCACCCAGAAGCTGGCACCGAACAGCACCAGCAGCAGGATTTGCACCAGTAGGCGATCGTTATTGAGCATGTAGTTTCTCGAAAGGAAGACTGTAGGAAGACAGCTTAGGCGAACGGCACGGGTCCGTTCGCCCTGTTACGCCTAGCGTATCAGATGCAGGTGCAGGCCCTTGGCGTCACCTGTGCCGGTTTCCATGCGTGCAGCGCGCACGCCCTTGTCGACCAACGCCTGGCGCCAGGCTTCGGCGGTTGGGCCGGTCAAGCTGACGCGCAACGTGGCATCCAGGTTCAGCCCACGGGAAATCAGGGTCAGCCAGGTGTCGTCCGGGTCGCCGCCCAATGCCGGGAAATCCAGCTCGCCGGTGCTTTTCAATTCCCGCAGCAGGGTCGCTGAGGTGGGCAGCAGGTCGGCCAGCGGCGCGTTGGCGTCCAACTGTTCTACGTGCAGGTAAGCGCGGCGGTTGCCACGGGTGATGCCGTACAGCGCCACCAGGGAGTTTTCCTGGGGAGCCGCGAGGCGCAGCAGCAGGTATTCCTGCTGCCCGTCGGCGCCGACCAACTTGGCGTTGCCGAACACTTCATTGGCCCACAGGCTGCTTTCACCGCAATCGCGCGCCTGGCACCAGAACAACAACTGCGCGCCCTTCTCCTGCAAGGCTTCACGCGTCGCTTTGAACGCGGCGCTGGAGCTGTGCTCGGCGGGCAGTTCATAGGTGATGGCGGTGGTTTGGCCACGGGCGGTGGCCTGGCCTTCATAACGCAACTGGCCGCTGATCTTGCGGATCGCGCCCATGGGGTAGATGCGTTCTTTTTCTTCGGCGGGACGGTAGTCGACGATTTGCGAATCGACCTGACGGGCCACGGTGGGCAGGTCCTGGCTGCCCGGTACGTCGGCGGCGAATACCAGTGGGCTCAAAAGGCTCAAGCCCAGGATACGGATACATCCGTTACGCACGCTCATAAGATCAACGAGCCCTGGCCATCGGAGGTCGCAGCGGTGTTGAGTTTGTTCATGGTTGACTCCCTTTCAATCCGCCCAGCCTCGGCAGTTGACCGCCCCAAGTCAAGGCGCGGAGAAGAACCGATTGAAACAGTCTGCAACAAGGACCGCGCCGGACTCATCATTCAGGTGTAAATGATGGCCGCCTGGCAGCGTGGTTACGGTAAAGGGCAGCTGGGAAAGCAATTCGGAATGTTTCGCCAACATGCCGTCGGCAGCGACCACCAACTGGGTAGGACAACCCACGCGTCGCACGAAAGCCATCGCCTGTTCCTCAGTGAGGCGAACCGGCGAAGCCAGGGTCAGACGGCTGTCTGTGCGCCAAGTGTAACCGCCCGGCACCGGCATCAAACCGCGCTGGGCCAGCAGTTCGGCGGCTTCGCGACTGACCGCCACCACGCCTTTCATGCGAGCCTCGACCGCTCGATCCAGGGTGTTGTAGACCGGCTTGCGCTTGTCTTGCAGGTTCAACTGCGCCTGCAAGGCCATGCCCAGTCGCTCGGCGGCGTTCTCGCCGCTGGCGGTGGGCGGGATCACACCGTCGATCAATCCCAGGTGTGTCACGCGCTCCGGCAACGCACCGGCCAGCACCAGGGACACGATGGCACCGAGGGAATGGCCAAGTAATGCAAAACGTTTCCAACCCAGTTGCTCAGCCACTTGCAGCACGTCAAAGACGTAATCCCACAAGGCATATCCGGCCCCGGTAGGACGGTGCGCCGAATGCCCATGCCCGGCCATATCCAATGCAACGATGCGCAGGCCCTGAAGTTTCGGCGCCAGCCGCGCAAAGCTGTTGGCGTTGTCCAGCCAGCCATGCAGGGCAATCACCGGCAAGCCGTCTTCGGGCCCGAACAGATGGGCCGCCAGTTCGATATGCGGCAGGCTCAGGCGCACTTCTTCGACCGGCGTGCTCATGCGCAGCTGCGCTCGCGGGCTTCCCAGCGGGAGAACAGGTTCTTGATCAAGGTCGCGGTGTCCTGCGGGCGCTCAAGGGGGAACATATGGCCGCCGGGCATGGTGAGCATTTCGCCCATGGGCAGACGCCCGACGCCGCTGGCGTGGTGACGCATCACCACCCGGCTCTGCCGGCCGCGCACCACCGCCAACGGCACCTTCAACTGGCGCACTTGGCCGGGGCTGGTATGAGGCACGCCACGGTAGATGCTGATTTCAGTGGCCGGGTCGAAGCGCAGACGCAGGCGATCGCCCACTTGCAGCAGGCCGTGTTGCAGGTAGGCGTCGAAGCATTCGGGGTCAAAGCCACGGAACAGGGTCTTGCCGGCGAAGTAGCTGCGCGCGGCGTCCAGGTCGCTGAACTCTTCTCGACGGCCCAGGGTGCGCCCGGCCGGGGTCAGGCGGTCGATAAACCCGAAACGCTTGGCCGCGCGGATCACCCAACGGTCGGCGCGGGTCAGCACCGGCGAATCCAGCATCACCACCCCGCGATACAACTGCGGGCAACGCATGGCCGCGTGCAGGTGCAACACGCCGCCGAGGGAATGGCCCACGCCCCACACCGGTTCCGGTTGCTGTTCCAGGTGGTGGATCAGTTCGTCCACCAGGTTCTGCCAGTTGTCGTCCACCGGAAACCTCGGGTCGTGACCGTGCTGCGGCAGGTGAGCCACCGCATATTCCGGGGCCAGGGCGGCGAACAACTTGCCGTAGGTGGCCGAGGGAAAGCCATTGGCGTGGGCAAAAAACACGTGCTGCGACATACCGGATCCATCTACAAAAACAGAGATTGATTGTCACCATGCCCAGCCTGCACAGCAATGACTGTAACTGCCAGGAATGATGACACTCACGCCACGCCTATCGCGCCGGTGGGTTCTCGCCCAGCGGCACCACGGCCATGGTCAGGCGCGACACGCAACTGGCCTTGCCCTCATCGTTGGTCAGGCGGATGTCCCAGACCTGAGTCGTGCGGCCAATATGCACAGCCTTGGCCACCGCCGTCACCCGCCCGCTGCGCACACCGCGCAGGTGGTTGGCGTTGACCTCCAGGCCCACGCAATAAAACTTGCTCGGGTCGATGCACAAGTAGGCCGCCATGGAGCCAACGCTCTCGGCCAACACCACCGAGGCGCCGCCATGCAGCAAGCCGTAGGGCTGATGGGTGCGATGATCGACCGCCATGCTCGCGGTCAGGGAATCGTCGTCGAAGCTTTCAAAACGGATGTCCAGCCGTTCACCGATGGTGTTTTTCTGGATCGCGTTGAGTTGGTCGATATTCGGTTGGGTGCGCCATAGGCTCATTTAAATTGTCCTTATTGGTTTTATTACAGCCCTAATCCTGCCACAGAACCGTTTCGGAACGCTCGCTCCAGGTTTGGAAATGTGCACCGTAAGTCGATTCGATCACGTTGCGCTTGATCTTCAAGGTCGGCGTCAGAAAGCCGTTTTCCACCGCCCAGTTGTCTTTGACCACCACCAATTGGCGCAGGCGTTCATGCTTATCCAGCGCCTGGTTGACCTGTTCCAACCAGCGCTCCAGGCTGGCACGCAGGGCTGGCAAGTCGTCCCCACCCGCCGACAACACGCACAAGCCTATCGACGCGATCAGTCCCTCGCCCACCACGCACACCTGCTCGATACGCGCATGCTCGGCCAGGCGGTTTTCAATCGGCGCCGGCGCCACGTATTTGCCTTTGCTGGTCTTGAAGATTTCCTTGAGTCGGCCGGTCAGGCGCAAACGCCCCTCGGCGTCCTGCTCGCCTTTGTCGCCCGTGCGCAGGAAGCCGTCGGCGGTGACGGTTTCGGCAGTTTTCTGCGGGTCCTTGAAGTAGCCGAGCATGGTCGCGCCGCTGCGCACCTGCACCTCCCCCGCTGGGTCGATGCGCACTTCCACACCAGGACACGGCAAGCCGATCCAGCCGAGGGTCTGCTGGCCGGGGCGGCAGACATGGGAGTAGCCGCAACTTTCGGTCATGCCATACACCTCAAGCACATCCAGGCCCAGGCGTTGATACCAGCGCAGCAACGCCTCAGGCACAGGCGCCGCTCCCGAAAGCGCGATACGCAACGCGTCGAGGCCCAGGCCGGCGAGCACCTTGTGGCCCACGTGTTTGCCGATGAAGGGCAGGCGCAGCAAGGTGTCCAGGCGTTTCGCGGGGATTTTGGCGTAGACGCCCAGCTGGAATTTGGTCCAGATGCGCGGTACGCCAAACAGCGCGGTCGGACGCGCCCTACGCAGGTCTGTCAGAAAGGTTTCCAGGCTTTCGGCGAAAAATACCGTTTGCCCGGTGTAGATCGAGGCCATTTCCACAAACATCCGTTCCGCCACATGGCACAGCGGCAGGTAAGACAGCAATCGGTCGCCCTCGCCCAAGCCAAACAATTCGGTACCACGGCTGGCGGCGAACCCCAGCGCGCCGAAGCTGTGCATCACGCCTTTGGGCAGGCCGGTAGTGCCGGAGGTATAAATGATGGTCGCCAGGTCCGAGGCGACCGGCGCCGGGTCATCCTGGATCGGTGCACAGGCTTGCAGGTCGGCCCAACTGAAATCGAATTCGCCCGCTGGGCATAACGGCAGGCTGATGGTCGGCACATCCGCAGGCACGCCGGGCGCCATGGCCGGCCAGTCATCAAGCTTGCCGATAAACACCAGCGCTGCCTCGGAATGAGTCAGCACATGGGCGACAGAGTCGGCGGTAAGGTTGGGGTACAGCGGCACCGAGACATGCCCGGCCATCCAGATCGCCAGGTCGGCGATGATCCAGTGCGCGCAGTTTTTTGAGATCAGCGCAATGTGCGAGCCCTGGGGCATCTCCCGGGCGCGCAACCACTGCGCGGCGCAGCGCGCCTGGTGGCCGACATCGCCCCAGGTGAGGCTTTGCACCTGACCACCCCCCACCGGCTGCACCAGAAAGGTTTGGCGCGGATGTCGCGCTTCACGTTCGAAGAAGACCTGCAACGGCAAACGAAAAGCGACGGGCATGGGACGCGCTCCTTTGTGGTCCGACGATAGCCAACCAAGCACTTGCTTGGTTGACTATATAGCACACACAAAGCCGCGATAAAGCCTACGGATTCTTCACGCTGACCAGGCTCATCAGCCCCGCCAGCGGGAAATCCCCTTCCAGTTCCGCCAGGCTGGCGGTGTGCATCGGCTCCGGCTGGCGCTGGTGACCGTGCTGCAGAAAGCTGATCAGGCTGCCCACCAACGGCTGGTGGCTGACCAGCAACACATTGTCATCGGTGTCGAGCTGTTCCAGCACCTGCAACGGGTTGCCCTCGGGGGTCAGCCACGGCACGGTGCGGATCTCCGGCTCGAAGCCCAGCGCTTCACGCACCAGGTGTGCGGTCTGCTGCGCCCGCACATAGGGGCTGGCGATGATCGCGCTGAGGGGCTGGCCGATCAGGTGCGCAGCACTGCGCAACACTTCGCCACGGCCATGCTCGGTAAGGTTGCGTTCGGCATCGGTGCGCGCGTGCCCTTCGGCCTCGCCGTGGCGCAGGATCCACAGCTTCACAGTTTCGGCTCTTCATCACGCACCGGGTGCGGCGCTGGCGGCACGCTGTGGGCGGCTTCGCCCTCGGGTGCGCGCGGAGTCGGCCAGTCGGCGAACGGCCACGGTTTCTGCTCAGTGTGGAAGCTGCCGAAGCGGCCGATCTGCGCAAGGAACTGGCTGAGGCTGTCGCCAAAGTTCATCAGGCCCAGGTTCGGGGCGCCGTAGACCAGACGGTAGATCAGTTGCACCACCACCAGCGCGCCGAGCAGGAACTGCGCCACTTGCCACACCAGGGCAAACACCAGCATCCACAGGATGCGCAGGGCAATGGATTCGTACTTGGGGGCTGCTTTCGGATCGTTCATGACGCGTTCCTCAGTTGAAACCACTGGTGGAAATAAAGTCGACATCGGTCTTGGGCTCGGCACGCATCAGCAACTCGATGACCTGGTTCAAGGTGCGCCCTTCAAACAGGATCGCGTGCAACCCGGCGACCAGCGGCATATACACGCCGACTTCCTGGGCCTTGGCCTTGAGCACCTTGAGGGTGTTGACCCCTTCGGCGACTTCGCCCAGGCGGGTCACTGCGTCTTCCAGGCTCAGGCCCTGGCCGAGGGCAAACCCGACCTGGTAATTGCGGCTTTTCGGCGAGGAACAGGTGACGATCAAGTCGCCCACGCCCGCCAGCCCCAGGAAGGTCATCGGGTTGGCGCCCTGGTTCACCGCAAAGCGGGTCATCTCGGCCAGGGCGCGGGTGATCAGCATGCTCTTGGTGTTTTCGCCCATGCCCAGCGCCACGGCCATGCCGGCGATGATCGCGTAGACGTTTTTCAGCGCACCGCCGAGCTCGACGCCAAAACGGTCGCTGCTGGCGTAAACGCGGAAGGTACGGCCATGCAGCACGGCCTGGACGCGTTCGCAGAGTGCCTCATCTTCACTGGCGACCACCGTGGCGGTCAGCGCGTGTTCGGCCACTTCCCGTGCCAGGTTCGGCCCGGATAGCACGCCAATGCGCGCCTGGGGAGCGATTTCTTCGAGGATTTCGCTCATCAGCTTGAAGGTCTGCGCCTCGATGCCCTTGGTCAGGCTGACCAGCAGCTTGCCGGCCAGACGCTCGGCGTGGGGCGCCAGCACCGAGCGCAAGGCGCTGGAGGGCAGCGCGACGAAGCACAGGTCGCACGCCGTGAGGGTTTCCAGCAAGTCGGTGACCGGCTCGACCGCCGGATGAATCTTGATGCCTTTGAGGTAACGCGGATTTTCCCGGTGCACCCGAATGGCCTCGGCCTGTTCGGGGTCGCGCATCCACTGGCGCACAGCGTGGCCGTTCTCGGCCAGCAGGTTTGCCACGGCGGTACCAAAACTTCCGCCTCCCAGGACCGCAATAGGGCGCTGTTCAGTCATATGCAATCCGTTAATCCATACCAGTGGCGATGGCGGCATTATACGGGCCGACCCGCTGGCGGCCAGCCCCCGCATCAATTCGTGCGTTTGTCGGAAAATGCCACATTTTCATGAAGCAATTGCAAGTCCGACGACTGGCAAAAGGCCCCACCTCAGTTAACATGGGCGGCTATCCGCAATTATCAAGGCCGTGCCGTGTATTTGGGCCCTCCTCCTCGCTCATCCCTCTGGTTGATGTTGTTGTGCAGCGCACCGACGCTGGCCGACGACCTGTTCCTCGACAGCCAGCCGCTGCCCCAGGTATTGACGGCCACGCGCCTCAAACAGTCGGCCGCCGCTGTACCGGGCAGCATGACCGTGATCGACAGCGAGTTGATCAAGGCCAGCGGCGCGCGGGACATCAGTGAGTTGCTGCGCCTGGTGCCGGGGATGATGGTCGGTTACACCACCGGCAACCAGGCGGCGGTGAACTACCACGGCACCAGCGCCAGCGACGCGCGGCGCATGCAGGTGTTGATCGACGGCCGCTCGGTGTACCGCGCGGGCCTGGCCACCGTGGACTGGAGCGACATTCCGGTGGCCATGGAGGATATCGAGCGCATTGAAGTGTTCCGTGGCCCCAATACCGTCAGCTACGGCGCCAATGCCTTGATGGCGGTGGTGAACATTCTTACGCGCTCGCCGGCCAACAGCCACGGTACGCGGGTAAAAGTGGTGCGTGGCGAACGCGGTATCAACGACTTTTATGCCAGCCAGGGCGCGGGCTGGGAAACCGGCGACTTGCGCCTGTCCCTGTCCGGGCAGCAAGACGACGGCTTCGACAGCGATGCGTCTGGCGCCGACCGCCGCGACAGTCGCCGCCTCAGCCGCTTCAGCCTGGCGATCAGCCAGACGCTGAACACGCAGCAAAGCATCGACGTGCAACTGGACGCAAAGGAAGGCACCAACCAGCGGCCGTATACCTACAGCCCTGTCTTTGCCGGGATTACCGAAGGCGGTAACAATTCTGACGTCACCGCCAAGGACTATGCTGGCTCCCTGCGCTGGAACTTCGACTTCAACCCTGAGCACAGCCTGTATATCCAGGGCTCGGCCCAGCAATGGGACCGCCAGCAAGTCTGGAAAGCCTGTGACGCCAAGGTCTCGTTCAGCCCCGAGCTGACCCAGTTGTGGCAAATGAACCCCAACTACGCCGAACTGCTGGCCCGGCACATGGACACCTACAGCCAAGGCAGCGCACCACCGGGCAGCGCCGCCGAACAAGCGTTAGCCAACCAGGTGCTGCAACAGTGGCGCGACGGTGCCAGCCAAAGCGTCTGCGGCGACATCGACCAGAGCACCCGCGAGAGCCGCTACGACCTGGAGATTCAGGACACCCTCAGCCTGTCCGACAGCCTGCGCCTGGTCAGCGGTATGAATTATCGCTATGACCGTGCTGACTCCGACACCTACTTCAACGGCACCCTGGACGACACCACCTGGCGCCTGTTCGGCCAGTTGGAATGGCGCGCGAGCGAGCATTGGCTGCTGCAAGGCGGCGCCATGTATGAAGACACCCACCTGAGCGGCAACTCGCTGACGCCACGGGTGGCGGTCAACTACCTGATCAACCCGCGCCACGGCCTGCGCGCGGTGTACTCCGAGGCGATCCGCTCGCCGGACATGTTCGAGAACAACGTCAACTGGAGTTATCGCGTCACCAACCTCAGCTCCCCGGCCTACGGACAGACCACCGGGCAATACTTCGTAAAGACCCGGGGCCCGGGCAACCTCGATAAAGAGATGATGAAGTCACGGGAACTGGGGTACAACGGCTTCTTTGCCGACATCGGGCTGAACATGGACGTGAAACTGTTTTACGACGAGATCACCGACATGATCAGCTCGCCGCTGCGCAATAACCAGTACATTGCCAGCAACGCCAACAGCTCACGGTTCACCGGCGCCGAATCGCAGTTCGACTGGCGCGTGAGCAACGTCGACCGCCTGCGGCTCACCTATGCTTACGTCGATGCCAGCAGCAGCAACCCGCTGGACAAAGCACAGACCGCGCGCAACAGTGGCTCCGCCGGCTGGTTGCGTGAGTGGGGCCAGGGCTGGTCCAGCGCGCTGTTCTACTATGGCGATGACGCACTCAACCAATATCGCTTCGAACGGGTCGACCTGCGGGTGGCCAAGCGCATTGCCCTGGGCAAAGCCAACGTGGAGCTGGCCGGCATGTTGCAAGAACGCCTCGACAACCAGCCCACCACCTGGGCCGACAACAATTATGACCATCGCCACGTGCTCTACTTCAGCGCCGAGTTAGAGTTCTGACATGGGCGACTCGTCACGGATGACTGGCGTGTTGATCACTCGGCTCTGGCGGCGTGCCGTGCTGCTCGCGTGCCTGCTGTTGGCGGTGCCGGCGTGGAGCGCCGACATCCTGCTGACCGCCGCCGAAGACGGCGCCGGTGTGCAAGCCTTTGCCCAGGCCCTGGCCCAGCAACGCCCTGAAGACCGTGTCACCTTCACCGCCCTCAAAGATTTGCCGGCACCCGGTCGACTGCCGGCCAACACCCGTCTGATTTTGCTGGACCTGCCCGGCCTCGACTGGCGCCTGCAAGAACCTCAGGGCCCGCCAACCCTGGTGCTGCGCATCAGCCGCCTGCAAGCCCATCAGCGCCTGGGCAGCATGCCGCACCCACGCATCAGCCTGCTGTGGAGCGACCCGCCGCTGGATCGCCAACTGCGCCTGATCGCGGGCATCCTGCCGCAGGCGCGGCGCATCGGCGTGCTCTATGGCGCCGACAGTGAATTCCTGCTGCCCGAACTGCGCCAGCATGCCGCGCCGCTGGGCCTGGAGATCGTGCCGCAGCTGTGGGACAACATTAATGACAGTCGGCCGCTGCAGACCCTGTTCCGCAACAGTGACGTGCTGCTCGGCCTCGACGACCCGCAGTTGTACAACCCGAAAACCGCGAAGAACCTGTTGCTGAGCAGTTACGCCCAGCAATTGCCGCTGATAGGCCCGAACGCAGGCTTTGTGCGGGCCGGCAGCCTGGCCAGCACCTACAGCGACCAGGCCGACTGGCTGGCCGTGCTCGACCGCCTGCTCGACCACTCGCCGGCCAACTGGCCGCGCTCGCTGTACCCGGAACGCTTCAAAGTCGTGGGCAACCCGCAAGTCGCGCGCTCACTGGGGATCGAACAGGTGGACGAAGCCAGTGTCGGCGCCCGATTGGCCGAAGGAGAAAAACGCCCATGACCTTGCGTCGTCGTTGGGACATCAACACGCGAACCCAGCTCATCACCTTGGGCCCGGCGCTGTTGCTGACGTTGCTGTTGATCAGTTTCTTCACCTTCGTGCGTATCCAGGATTTGCGCCAGGAACTGGACCACACCGGCCAACTGATCGCCAACCAATTGGCACCCGCCACCGAGTACGGAGTGATTTCCGGCAACAATGACGTGCTCGACAGCCTGTTGCGCGCCACGTTGGCCACGCCCCATGTGCGTTTCCTGGAGATCCAGGACAGCAGCGAAAACATTCTGGTGTATGTCGAGCAACCGTCGGAGAAGCACGACCGTTCGCTGTCGGTGAAAGTGTTCCAGGCGCCGATCCGCCTGCAACATATCCAGCTGGGCAATGATTTTTTTCAGGACAACCTCAATGAACCCAAGGCCCCGCGCGCGGACTACCTGGGCCGGGTGATCGTCGGCATGTCCAACGACGCGTTCAGCCAGCGCCAACAGGAGATCCTGTTCAAGGCCGGTATCCTCGCGCTGTTCGCCCTGCTGTTTACCTTCCTGCTGGCACGGCGCCTGGCCGCCAGCCTGTCGCAGCCGATCAGCGCCATGGGCCATGCGGTGAAGGCGATCCAGCAAGGCGACTACCAGACGCAACTGCCGATTGTGGATGACTCGGAGCTGGGCGACCTGTCGCGGCATATCAACAACCTTGCCGAGGGCCTCAACCAGGCCAGTCGCGAACAGCAACAGGCCATGGCCCAGTTGATCCAGACCCGCGAAGAGGCCGAGCGCGCCAACAACGCCAAGTCGGACTTCCTGGCGATGATGAGCCATGAACTGCGCACGCCCATGAACGGCGTGCTGGGTATGTTGCAGTTGCTGGAAACCACCGAGATGACCGAGGAACAGACCGAATACGCGGCGCTGGCGTCGGAGTCCACCGAGCATTTGCTCAAGGTCATCAACGACATCCTCGACTTCTCGCGGATCGAACGCGCCGCCCTGGAACTTGAGCATATTCCGTTCAACCTGGCGGACCTGATCAACAGCTGCGCCCAGGCCTTCCAGCACAGCGCCCAGCAACGTGGGCTGGCGCTGCAACTGGCGATCCCGCTGGGGATGGACGCCTTGCACGTGCAGGGTGACCCGACGCGGATCCGCCAGATCCTGGTGAACCTGATCGGCAACGCCTTGAAGTTCACCGAGCACGGCAGCGTCAGCGTCGAGCCCCATTGGCAGACCCTCGACCATGAACTGGTGTGGTTCACCTGCACCGTGCGCGACAGTGGCATCGGCATTTCCGCCGAACGCCTGGAGGCGATGTTCGACGCGTTCCAACAGGCCGACAGTTCCATTTCAAGACGTTACGGCGGCACCGGCCTGGGCCTGCCCATCGCCCGTACCTTGGCCGAACGCATGGGTGGCACCCTGCGCGCCCAGAGCGAGGAAGGCCGCGGTTCGGTGTTCACCCTGGAAATTCCCCTGGCCATCGACCAGCACAGTGTGCCGGCGATTGCCAGCGACGCCGACGGCAAAGCCAGCGCGGGCGATGGTCGCCATGTGCTGCTGGTGGAAGACAACCCGGTCAACCGCACCGTGGTCGAAGCCATGCTGCGCAGCCTGGGGTTTGAAGTGAGCCTGGCCACCGACGGTGCCGAAGCGATTCGCAGCGCCGAGAGCCTGATTTTCACGGCAATCCTGATGGATTGCCGGCTGCCATTGATCGACGGCTACGAAGCCACCCGGCAGATTCGTCAGTTGCCGGGCTGCGCCGACTTGCCGATCATCGCCCTGACCGCCAATGCCTTGCAGGGCGACCGTGAAGCCTGCCTGGCAGCGGGAATGAACGATTACCTGGCCAAGCCGTTCAAACGCACGGATTTGCAGCAAATCCTACAGCGCTGGGTGCAATAGCGCCGCGCCATCAGCCAAGTCTGACTGGCGTGAAAGACGAAAGTGCGGCAGTCTTAGGCACCCGAACGGGCCGATAAACAGGCCCGGTTTAAAATTTCAGTGAACAAGTGTACATTCAGTACCTTACCGCTGTGACTTTCACTACAACGCAATAGTCTATGTGTAGGCTGCCGACATGAGGCATGAACGCTTCATTCGGTTCGGGAAGATTTACCCTACCCTGCCGCATGGGATTATTGAGGAGCTCGCATGACCAAACAAAACGCCTTTACTCGGGAAGACCTGCTGCGCTGCAGTCGCGGTGAGCTGTTCGGCCCAGGTAACGCGCAACTGCCCGCCCCGAATATGCTGATGGTGGATCGCATCACCCATATCAGCGAAGAGGGTGGCAAGTACGGCAAAGGTGAATTGGTCGCCGAGCTGGATATCACCCCGGACCTGTGGTTCTTTGCCTGCCATTTCGAAGGCGATCCTGTCATGCCAGGCTGCCTGGGCCTTGACGCCATGTGGCAGTTGGTCGGTTTCTTCCTCGGCTGGCAAGGCTTGCCGGGCCGCGGTCGCGCCCTGGGTTCGGGAGAAGTGAAGTTCTTTGGCCAGGTCCTGCCGACCGCCAAGAAAGTCACCTACAACATTCAAATCAAGCGCGTCCTCAAGGGCAAGCTGAACCTGGCCATCGCCGATGGTTCGGTGAGCGTCGACGGTCGCGAGATCTATACTGCCGAAGGCCTTCGGGTCGGCGTATTCACATCCACTGACAACTTTTAAGGGTTATCCGCATGCGCCGCGTCGTTATCACTGGTCTGGGCATTGTTTCTTGCCTGGGCAATGACAAAGAGACCGTCACCGCTAACCTGCGTGCAAGTCGCCCTGGCATCCGCTTCAACCCGGAATATGCCGAAATGGGTCTGCGTAGCCAGGTTTCCGGCTCCATCGACCTGCCCCTCGAAGAACTGATCGATCGCAAGATCTATCGCTTCGTCGGCCACGCTGCCGCTTACGCCTACCTGGCCATGAAAGACGCAATCGCCGACTCCGGCCTGAGCGAAGACCAGGTCTCGAACGTACGCACCGGCCTGATCGCCGGTTCGGGCGGCGCATCGACCCTGAACCAGATGGAAGCGCTGGACATCCTGCGCGAAAAAGGCGTGAAGCGCGTTGGCCCGTACCGTGTCACGCGGACCATGGGCAGCACCGTTTCCGCCTGCCTGGCCACGCCGTTCCAGATCAAGGGCGTTAACTACTCGATCTCCTCGGCCTGCGCCACCAGTGCACATTGCATCGGTACTGCGGTTGAGCAGATCCAGCTGGGCAAGCAGGACATCGTGTTCGCCGGCGGCGGTGAAGAAGAACATTGGAGCCAGTCGTTCCTGTTCGACGCCATGGGCGCACTGTCCACCCAGTACAACGAAACCCCGGAAAAGGCCTCCCGCGCCTACGACGCCAAGCGTGACGGTTTCGTCATCGCCGGCGGTGGCGGCATGGTGGTGGTCGAGGAGCTGGAACACGCTCTGGCCCGTGGCGCCAAAATCTACGCGGAAATCGTCGGCTACGGCGCCACTTCCGACGGCTACGACATGGTTGCCCCAAGCGGTGAAGGCGCCATCCGTTGCATGCAGATGGCCATGTCCACGGTAGATACCCCAATCGACTACCTGAACACCCACGGCACCTCGACTCCGGTCGGCGACGCCAAGGAAATGGAAGGCGTGCGTGCGGTATTCGGCGACAAGGCTCCGGCCATCAGCTCTACCAAGAGCCTGTCCGGTCACTCCCTGGGCGCCGCTGGCGTGCATGAAGCGATCTACTGCCTGCTGATGATGGAAGGCAACTTCATGGCCGGCTCGGCCAACATCGACGAGATTGATCCGGTGGTGGCTGACATGCCGATCCTGACCAAGACCGTTGAGAATGCGAAAATCGACACCGTGATGAGCAACAGCTTCGGCTTTGGTGGCACTAACGCTACCCTGGTGCTGAAACGCTGGCAGGGCAAGTAAGCCCTGTAGGTTGATCACCTGAAAAAGCCCCGACTGGTTCGGGGCTTTTTTGTGGGCAATTGCCAACCCTGTGGCGAGGGAGCTTGCTCCCGTTGGGCTGCGAAGCGGCCCCGGCGACTGCTGCGCAGTCGAACGGGAGCAAGCTCCCTCGCCACACAAAGCGGTTACACCGAAAACCGCGCCACCATCGTGTTCAGGTCCACCGCCAACCGCGACAATTCCTGGCTCGCCGCACTGGTCTGGTTCGCCCCCGTGGACGTCTGATGCGCCAGGTCGCGGATGTTCATCAAATTACGATCCACCTCCCGCGCCACCGCCGCCTGCTGCTCTGACGCGCTGGCGATCACCAGGTTGCGCTCGTTGATCAAGGTGAACGCCGAGGCGATTTCCTCCAGTGCCGTGCCCGCCGATTTGGCGATATCCAAAGTCGAGCGTGCTCGCGTATTACTTTGCTGCATCGAGCTGACCGCCTGATCGGTGCCCTGTTGAATCCCGCTGATCATCTGCTCGATTTCCTGGGTCGACTGCTGGGTGTGATGAGCCAAAGCCCGCACTTCGTCGGCTACTACCGCAAACCCACGTCCGGCATCCCCGGCGCGCGCCGCTTCAATCGCCGCGTTCAACGCCAGCAGGTTGGTCTGCTCGGCAATCGAGCGAATCACGTCCAGCACCTTACTGATGCCATACACCTTCTGCGCCAAGTCCTCGACCTGGGTCACGTTGTCGGTGACATCGGTGGCCAGCGCCTCGATTGACACCACGGTCTGATGCACCTGCTCACGCCCATGCTGGGCAATGCGGTCGGACTCGCGTGAAGCCTGAGACGTGGCCACCGCGTTGCTTGCCACCTCCTCCACTGCCGCCGTCATCTGGTTAACCGCCGTGGCGGCCTGCTCGATTTCCTGATTCTGCTGGTGCAGGCCGCGAGTGGCATCTTCAGTCACGCAACTGAGCTCCTCCGAGGCGGACGCCAGCTGGTTCGACGATTCGGCAATACGCCGGATGGTGTCGCGCAGGTTGTCCTGCATGCCCTTGAGCGCCTGCTGCAGGCGCGCCGGCTCATCGTTGCCACTCACATGGATCTCGCCGGTCAGATCGCCACTGGCCACGCCCTGGGCGACTTTCAGCGACTGGGCCAGGGGCAACACGATGCTGCGCGTCAGCCATACTGCCAGGACGATGGTGATCAGTGCGGTGAGCACGATCATGCCGATCACCCAACTGCGCGACTGGCTGAACACACTTTGTGCCAGGCTGGCAGCCTGATTGGCATTGGCTTTGTTGAGGTTGACCAGATCGTGCAGGGTCGTGGCCATCTCGTCGGCAAGCTGGTTCATCTCACCGTTGACCACTCGGATCGCGTCTTCCAGCTGATTGGCCTTGGAAAACCCTACGACCTGCTCCTGACGTTGCAGGTACTGCTGCTCCTGGGCCTTGAAGCGATCAAACAGCGTGCGCTCCTCGGGCAGCACGATCAGCGCTTCATAAAGCGTCTGCGCATGGTGCAGGCCGTTTTTAAGGTCGCTGAGTTTTTGCTCGTTCTGTGCCAGCGCCTGGGGATCGCGGTTGACCAGCAGGCGCAAGGTCAGCGCCCGGATGCGCAACAGGTCCTGGCTCATCTCCCCCACGGCCATTACGCTGGGCAGCCAGTTGTTTTCCACTTGGTCCGACTGCTGGCGCATATTGGCCATCTGCAACAAGGCGAAACCGCCCAGGGCAAATACCATCAACGCCAATAGGCCAAACCCCAGGCCTGCGCGCGGGGCGATATTCAGACTTCTGATACTCATGCCTTGGCTCCTTCCAAATGCGCTGCATCCATTTGCAGCTGGCTCTTGAAAGGTATCGGCCTATGAGCGCCTTTGCGTAAGACGAAAACGCGATATCAACGCGCCACTCCATCGCGGGTAGCTTTAGGCAGGATGGCCAGGAAGTTGTCCCGCGCCACTTTTCGGGCGACGGCCTCCGGCAAGGCATCCAAAAAGGGATCGAAGCTACGCATTTTCTTTCCCAACTTGTTGAAACGCCCTACTACGTCCGAACCCAACATAAACCGCTCAGGGAAGCGTGCCACCAGCGCTACCCACTCGGGGCGAGGCTGGCCGGCATCATCCAGCAGATACGGCGTGAGCATGCTCCAGGACAGGTCGATGTATAGGTTGGGATAGGCCTCCAGCAGGCGACTCAAGGTCGGCAGCAAAAAGTCCATCTGCACCTGATGACGATGAATTTCCTTGCTGGTGCCGGCATGGGCCCAGATGAAGCGTGTGTGCGGATGATTGCGCAGCGGCTCCTCCACTTCGGCGAGGTACAGTGGGTTGCGCTCACGCTTGGAGGTGATATTGGAGTGCAGCATCACCGGCAGGTCGTTTTCCGCCGCCAGGTGATAGATGCGGGTCATGGCTTCGTTATTGGCGCGCGGGGTGTCGCCGGCAGTGATGGCCGTGAGGTCGTCATGACGCGTAAAGACCTCGCCAATGCCCTGCCACAGCCCTGGGTTGAGGTCGAGCACGCGCTGGATGTGGGCATCCGAGTTCTTGTCGTTGGGGTTGAAGCCGGACAGGAACGGATGGAAGTGGCGGCGTTGCTCGGGGGTCAGCTTGTTGAGCGCTGCGGCGACGATCACGTCAGTGGCGCTGTACCAGTAGGCATCGGCGTCATCACCGGCGTAGTAACGCGGCCGCTTGGGTTCGTCTTCGTGCCATTTCTTGGCGACCGGGATGCCGGAAATCATCACATGCTCAATGCGATTTTCCGCCATGGCCGTGAGCAGTTTGTCCATGCCGGCGGTTTCCTGAAAGAAATCCACGTAATGCAGGTGCGCATCGCTGTAGGCATAGTCACGGGCCTGCGCAGCAACGCTACTGGCGGTGAGCAACAGGGCCAGCGTCAGGCGGGTCCAGGGCACGATAAAACCTCGATAAGGGCTGATACGGGTAGACCTTGCTCACGCTGCCTGGGTTCATCCGGCAAAAAACGCGGAACACCGAAGTGCCAGCATGCTCTATAACTGCATGACCTTCATCCTGCCACCCTGTGAGGTTTACCATGCCTGTTACCGTGAATACCCTGAACCAGGACAACTTCCGTCATAGCGTCAATATCAATAACCACGAGTTGTTTACCGACCTGCCCAAAAGCCTGGGCGGCGACGATTCGGCGCCCTCCCCCCACGACTACTTCGATGCTGCGCTGGCGTCGTGCAAAGCCCTGACCGTCAAGCTCTACGCACAGAAGAAAGACATCCCGCTGACCGGCGTGACCGTGGAAGTCACCCACGACGCCACTGAAGAGCAAAAGGGCAAATACAAACTCAACGTCAAGCTGACGCTCAAGGGCGTGCTCACCGACGAGCAACGCGACGAACTGCACCGTGTGGCCGATCGCTGCCCGGTGCACAAGCTGATGACCACTGCCGAAGTCACTATCGAGACAAAACTGTCGGAAGGAGCCTTCAGCCAGTAGCGGCAACATCCTACCGAGCGGGTTATGCTCAGCAGCATCTAACCCGCTCAGACTGGGACGTACCATGACCGCCCTTACCGTGATCCGCCCTCGCCCCGAAGATGTCGAAGGCCAACCCATCCTGCGCCCGCTGCCGTCGCGGGAATGCCGCAGCGTCGGGCCCTTTGTGTTTTTCGACCATATGCTGCTCACCCGCTATGCACCGGGCGATGGCATGAATATCCGCCAGCATCCGCATATCGGGCTGTCGACCCTCACCTATCTGTTTGAAGGCGCTTTGCAGCACAAGGACAGCCTGGGTTCAGACCAGGTGGTACAGGCCGGTGATGTGAGCTGGATGACCGCCGGCAGCGCGATTGCCCATGTCGAACGCACCCCCGAGCCGCTCAAGGCCAGCGGTTTCAGCCTGCACGGGCTGCAAGTGTGGCTGGCCTCGCCCAAGGACCATGAGACGGGACCGGGGCATTACAGCCACCACCCGGCAGCAAGCCTGCCGGTGAGTGACAACCTGGGCGTGCAGGTCCGCATGATCGCGGGCGATGGGTTCTGCCTCAAGTCGCCGGTGCCGGTGCTGTCACCCACGCTGTATGCCGAAGTGCAGATGCAAACGGCCACGACGCTGCTGATTCCGGATGAGCATGAGGAACGTGCGGTGTATGTGCTGGAGGGCGAAGCGCAGTTGGACGGTGAACTGCTTGAGGTGCATAGCCTGGTGGTCTTGCCCACCGGTCAGGAGATGACGCTGTTCGCCGAGAGCGATTGCCACTTGGTGGTGTTTGGCGGCGCGCCGCTGGATGGGCCGCGGCGGATCAATTGGAATTTTGTCGCGAGTGATCCGGCGGTGATCGAACAGGCCAGGCAGCGCTGGGCGGCTGGGGATTGGCCGACGGTGCCGGGTGAGTCTGAAAGAATTGAGTTGCCGGTGAGATAGCATTCGCGAGCAAGCCCGCTCCCACATTTTGATTTGTGAACACCCTCAAATGTGGGAGCGGGCTTGCTCGCGAAGAGGCCAGCACAGGCGCTGAAATATCAGCCCTGGAACACTTCATCCAACAAATCATGCATCGACTTGAACGCCCGCTTGGCCGTCTTCGCGTCATACATCATCTTGCCCGGCACATTGGCATGGGGATCGGTGAAGGAATGCACCGCGCCGCCGTAGCTCAGCAATTGCCAATCCACACCGGCCGCGTTCATTTCATCTTCGAACGCCGGCAGTTGCGCTTTCGGCACCAATGGGTCGGACGCACCATGCAGCACCAGCACTGAACCCTTGACGTGCTTGGCACCGGCCGGGTTCTGGGTGTCGATGGTGCCGTGGAACGAGACCGCCGCCTTCAAGGGCGCACCGGTCCGCGCCAACTCCAGCGAGCAGAAGCCGCCAAAGCAGAAGCCGAAGGTCGCCAGCTTCGAGGTATCCACCTCGGCCTGGCCCTGCAGTTGATCAAGCGCTGCTTGCATGAGCTTGAGCAGCTTAGGGTGGTCATTCTTCAACGGCATCATCGCCGCGCCAGCTTCATCGCCATTCGACGGACGCACGGTCTGCCCGTACAGGTCGGCGATCAGCACCACGTAGCCCTTGCTGGCGACGCTCTTGGCGATCTCTTCGGCGCCCGCACTCACCCCCATCCAGTTCGGCGCCATCAGCAGGCCCGGCAGCGGGCCCTTGTGGCTGGCATCGAACGCGAGGCGGCTTTCATAAGACTGGCCATCAATCTGATAGACCACGGAACGTACAGTGACTTGGCTCATCATTTACTCCAGTTGAGGTGCACTAGAACGAAAAAACCCGCCGAAGCGGGTTTTTCTACATCAGGGTCAAACCGACAGTTCAACCAACAGCTTGTTCAGGCGGCGCACATAGGCGGCCGGGTCTTTCAAGCTGTCGCCAGCGGCCAGGGCCGCTTGGTCGAAGAGGATGTGCGACAGGTCGCCAAACCGCTCTTCGCTTTGCTCGCCGTCGAGTTTCTCGATCAGCGGGTGAGCCGGGTTGAATTCGAAGATCGGCTTGGAATCCGGCACCTTCTGGCCGCTGGCTTCGAGGATCTGGCGCATCTGCATGCCCAGGTCCTGCTCGCCGATAGCCAGGATCGCCGGGGAGTCGGTCAGACGGTGGGAAACCCGCACTTCGCTGACCGCCTCGCCCAGGGACGCCTTGATCCGCTCAACCAGGCCTTCTTTGGACTTGGCGACTTCTTCGGCTTCTTTCTTCTCTTCTTCGGAGTCCAGGTTACCCAGGTCCAGGTCACCACGGGCCACGTCGACGAACGACTTGCCGTCGAACTCGTTGAGGTAGCTCATCAGCCACTCATCGATACGGTCGGTCAGCAGCAGCACTTCGATGCCTTTCTTGCGGAAGACTTCCAGGTGCGGGCTGTCTTTGACCGATTCGTACTTCTCGCCGGTCAAGTAGTAGATCTTGTCCTGACCTTCCTTGGCGCGAGCCAGGTATTCAGCCAGGGACACCACTTGCTCGCTGCTGTCGCCCAGGGTGGAGGCAAAACGCAGCAAGCCAGCGATTTTTTCTTTGTTGGCAAAATCTTCCGCCGGACCTTCTTTCATGACCTGGCCGAAGTTTTTCCAGAAGCCTTTGTATTGCTCAGGCTCGTTCTTCGCCAGTTTTTCCAGCATGTCGAGGACACGCTTGGTCAGCGCCGACTTCATGGAGTCGATGATCGGGTCTTTCTGCAGGATTTCCCGCGACACGTTCAGCGACAAATCGTTGGAGTCGACCACGCCTTTAATAAAGCGCAGGTACAGCGGCAGGAAGGATTCCGCCTGGTCCATCACGAACACGCGCTGCACATAGAGCTTCAGGCCTTTCGGCGCTTCACGCTGGTACAGGTCGAACGGGGCGCGGGCCGGTACGTAGAGCAGCGAGCTGTATTCCAGCTTGCCTTCGACCTTGTTGTGGCTCCAGCTCAGCGGGTTTTCGTAGTCGTGACCGATGTGCTTGTAGAACTCCTGGTATTCCTCGTCCTTGATCTCGGTACGCGGACGGGTCCACAGGGCGCTGGCGCGGTTGACCACTTCCCATTCCTGGGCAGGAGCCTCTTCGCCTTCGGCAGCCGCTTGTTCTTTCGGCAACTCGATTGGCAGGGCGATGTGATCGGAGTACTTCTTGACGATGTTGCGCAGGCGCCAGCCATCGGCAAATTCGTCTTCACCGTCTTTGAGGTGCAGGACGATACGGGTACCACGGTCGGCCTTGTCGACAGTGGCGATTTCGAATTCGCCCTCGCCTTTGGACGACCAGTGCACGCCTTCGCTGGCGTCGAGGCCGGCGCGACGGCTGAACACTTCCACTTGGTCAGCCACGATGAAGGCCGAATAGAAGCCCACGCCGAACTGGCCGATCAGGTGCGAATCTTTCTTCTGGTCGCCCGACAGGTTCTTCATGAAGTCAGCCGTACCGGACTTGGCGATGGTGCCCAAATGGGTAATCGCGTCTTCGCGGCTCATGCCGATGCCGTTGTCTTCGATCGTGACGGTCTTGGCGTCCTTATCAAAGCTCACACGGATTTTCAGTTCGGCGCCACCTTCCAGCAACTCAGGCTTGGACAGGGCTTCGAAACGTAATTTGTCGACAGCGTCAGAGGCGTTCGAGATCAATTCGCGAAGGAAAATTTCCTTGTTGGAATACAGCGAATGGATCATGAGGTGCAGCAGCTGCTTCACCTCGGTCTGGAAGCCCAGGGTTTCCTTTTGAGTTTCCACACTCATGGTCATCAAACTCCAATTGGATGGCAGTGGCCGCGCCCTTGAGGGTTGGCGGCGGGTTGTCATCAAAGTTGGGGGCTAAGACCAGGATTTCAAGGGCGGCCCTGTTCCTCGATCTTGAAATGCGCCCGAGCAGTGGCGATGGGCTCGGCCGCCGTGCTTTGCCAGGCGGTGATCGCCACGTTCGCCACCCGTCGGCCCTGGCGCCACACCTGGCATTTGGCGTACGTGTCGCGAAACTGCCCGGCGCGCAGGTAATCCAGGGAAAAATCGATGATTTTCGGGATGCCCGGCGCGCCCGTGAACACCAGCAGGTGCAGCGCCGCCGACAGCTCCATAAAGCCTGCGATCACGCCGCCGTGCAGCGCCGGCAATATGGGGTTACCAATATTGTCCTTGTTGGCCGGCAGGCGGAACAGCAGCTCATCCCCCAGCCGCGTGCATTCAATACCGATGAGCTTGGCGTAGGGAATCAGATCGAGCAGCGCCTCGTAATCGCCACGCTCATGGGCCTGCTCCAGGCGGGTCTTGAATCGGTGCGTCATACCTGCTCTCCCTTGACCGTACTGCCCAATCCTTGGGTGCCCTTGAGGCGCTTGCCCATGCGCATGAACGTGCCCACCACATGGGCAATGGGTTGCTGGGGGTCGTCCTGATAGGCGAAGCCACGGGTGAAGATCACGTCGGTGGTCACCCGGTAGCATTGAGCGAACCCATACACGGGTTTGTGGGGTGCCGCGGGATGCATGTAGTCAACGCGCAGGTCGAGGGTCGGACACACTTCGAATTCCGGCAGCACACACAGGGTGGCCATGCCGCAGGCGGTGTCCATCAGGGAGGTCAGCGCGCCGCCATGGATCACGCCCGACTGGGGATCACCGACCAAATGCGCCGCGTAGGGCATGATCAAGGTGATGCCCTCCTCGCTGGCCTGATGAGCGGTAATGCCCAGCACCTGACAATGGCGCAAGGCTGAAACAAAGCGCGTCGCGCGCTCTAACAGGGGGTTTTCGGTCATTCGTTCCAGACTCTTATTAGTGTTGATTCGCGAAAGGGGTGGGCGGGTAAAAGTTCCGGTTAGTCAGGGATTTATATATCTATGGAATAAAAGGAACTAATGCCGAACCGCCATGCTCGAAAGGCCAGTAGATATCTTCAATAAGGAGAAACACCCATGCGCAAGACTTTAGCTATTTCCATGATGCTCGCCGCTGCCCTCGGTCTCGCTGCCTGCGACAAAAAATCCGAAGACAAAGCCCAAGACGCCGCCGCGCACTCTGAGCAAGCTCAGAAAGATATGGCGAAGGCTCAGGATAAAGTGAACGACGCTGCGAAAGAAAACGCCGATGCTGCCAAAGCTCAGGCTGAATCGAACGAAGCCGCCGCAAAAGAAGCAGCACCTGCTACCCCTGCTACCGGTTCTTGAGACCGCGGCTTGAAATAGCTTGGCTGCAAAAAGAAAGCCCGCTTAGATAGCGGGCTTTTCTTTGTCTGGCGTTTTTATTTAAAGGCCTTAGTTAGCCCACTTCTTTAGCCGGCTCCGGCGGCGGCGTGTCCGTCTGCGTATACACCATCACTTGCAGCACGTCGGAATGAAACTCCCGACGGTACAGCACCAACACCACCCCACTGCTCATCAACATGAACAACCAAGGGCTGACAAACCACGCCAGCATGGTCATGCCGAAGTAATAAGAACGCAGGCCGAAGTTGAACTGGTTGGCCGCCATGGAAATCACCCGCGCCGCGCGCAGGGCAAACGCATTGCGCTCCTGCTCCGACACATGCCGCTCACCGATCATCGGCGCCGAGCCCACCAGCACCGCCGCGAAGTTGTACTGGCGCATGCACCAACTGAACGTGAAGAACGCATAGACAAACACCAACGCCAGGCACAACAGCTTGATCTCCGACATGCCCTGGGACGCCTGCTGCACCATGGGGATATCCGCCAGCAACGACACCGCGCGCTCTGAAGCGCCGAGCACGGTGAGAATGCCAGCGAGGATGATCAAGGTGCTGGAGGCGAAGAACGAGGCATTGCGTTCCAGGTTGCCGATCACGCTGGCGTCGGCGATGCGGTTGTCGCGCAGCAGCATGCGGCGCATCCAGTCTTCGCGATACAGGTGCAGCACACTGGCCAGGCAGGCCGTGTCGCGGGCTTTCCAGGTGGCATAACGGGTGTAGCCACCCCAGCACAGGACGAACCAGAGCGCGGCAAGCAGATGGATCTGATTGGTTTCGATAAACGACATGCGGGTCCTTATGACGAGCGCGTTTCAACTTGAAGTTTTCCTAACCCCTTCGACGTTAGCCCAAGCTAAAAGACACTGCCTGACGCCCAAAAAAAATGCCCCGTATCGATTGATACGGGGCATTTCGGCAGAGCCTTCAGCGGATCAAGCGATCGCTTCGCTGCGCTTGCCAAGCATCCGATCAATCACCACAGCCACCACCAGGACCATCACCGACGGCACCAGCCAGGCCAGGCCTTGCTCACTCAGCGGCAGGTGGGTCAGTTGCGCCGGCAACCAGTCCGCGAAACCGGCGCCCTTGAGTGCGTCGATGCAACCAAAGATGAACGACACCAGCATGACCGGACCGACAATGCGGCCCTGCTCCTGCCAGAAGTCTTTGCAGAAGCTCAAGGCCACCAGCACGATGCACGGCGGGTAGATCGCTGTGAGCACCGGAATCGAGAACGCGATCAGCTTGGTCAGGCCCAGGTTGGAGACGAACAGCGAGAACAGCGCCAGGATGACCACCAGCGTCTTGTAGGACAGCGGCAGGATACGGCTGAAGTACTCGGCGCATGCGCAAGTCAGGCCCACGGCAGTGACCAGGCACGCCAGGGAGATCAGCACGGCCAGGAAGCCGCTGCCCAGGGAGCCGAAGGTGTGTTGTACGTAAGCATGCAGCACCGCTGCGCCGTTGCTTGCGCCCGCGGCAACCGCATGGCTGCCCGAACCCAGGCGGAACAGGCTGACGTACACCAGCGCCAGACCCACACCGGCGATCAGGCCGGCAATGATCGCGTAGCGGGTGATCAGCTTCGGCGACTCGACGCCACGGGAGCGAATAGCGTTGACGATCACGATGCCAAACACCAGGGCACCCAGGGTATCCATGGTCAGGTAACCATTGATGAAACCTTGGGAGAACGGTGCAGCCACGTATTCCGGAGTAGCGACGCCCACTTCACCGGCCGGCAAGGCAAAGGCGGCGATACCGAGGACGGCCAGTGCGATGATCTTCAGCGGTGCGAGGAAGCGACCGACGGTGTCCAGCAAACGCCCTGGGTACAGGGAAACGAAGAACACCACCAGGAAATACACCGAGCTGTAGAGGAACAGCGCCAGCGGGCTTTCGCCGGTCAGCGGCGCCAGGCCCACTTCAAAGGACACGGTCGCGGTACGCGGGGTGGCGAACAGCGGCCCTACCGCCAGATATGCCGCCGCCGCGAGCAGGCCACCGGCGATCTTGCCGATCGGGCTGCTCAGCGCGTCCATACCGCCACCGACCTTGGCCAGGGCGATCACGGTGACCACCGGCAAACCCACTGCGGTGATCAGAAAGCCCAGCGCTGCCATCCAGACATGAGGCCCAGACTGCAAACCAACGATAGGCGGGAAGATGATGTTGCCGGCGCCCACGAACAGGGCAAACGTCATAAAGCCCAACGCCAGGACATCCTGGCTTTTCAACACTTTCATTTCGGGAAATACCACACTACTGAATCGGAATTTAGAGAGGGATTCCCTATGGATGAGGGAAATACTGCCGGCCCTTATGGGAGCCGACCGGTCTAGCGCGGGGCTTCCTTTTGGGATGCGCACGCATAAAGAGGCGGGTAGGTTACAGAATCGGGCTGACAAACGCACTGTTGCGGGGCGGACTGTCCGATAAGCGACATCTTAATGTCGCGTTTTCATACTTAAATGATCGATCAGCAACCCCCAGAAAGCACAAAGGCCACCCGAAGGTGGCCTTTGTGTTGGTGAAGCGTCAGCTAAGCGCGAGGCTTACTTGACAGCCCAACCGGTCAGCTCGGACAAAGCCTTGCCGATGTCTGCCAGCGAACGCACGGTTTTAACGCCTGCGTCTTCCAGGGCAGCAAACTTCTCGTCTGCAGTACCCTTGCCGCCAGAGATGATTGCGCCAGCATGGCCCATGCGCTTGCCAGCAGGGGCAGTCACACCAGCGATGTAGGAAACAACCGGCTTGGTCACGTGTGCCTTGATGTAGGCAGCCGCTTCTTCTTCAGCCGAACCGCCGATCTCACCGATCATGACGATCGCTTCGGTCTTCGGGTCTTCCTGGAACAGTTTCAGGATATCGATGAAGTTCGAGCCTGGGATCGGGTCACCGCCGATGCCGACGCAAGTCGACTGACCGAAACCGGCGTCAGTGGTCTGCTTCACAGCTTCGTAGGTCAGGGTGCCGGAACGGGAAACGATACCGACTTTACCTGGCAAGTGAATGTGACCTGGCATGATGCCGATCTTGCATTCGCCTGGAGTGATCACGCCTGGGCAGTTAGGGCCGATCAGGGTAACACCCAGCTCGTCGCACTTAACTTTAGCGTCCAGCATGTCCAGGGTAGGAATGCCTTCGGTGATGCAAACGATCAGCTTGATGCCGCCGAATGCCGCTTCCAGGATCGAGTCCTTGCAGAAAGGAGCCGGAACGTAGATCACGCTGGCGGTGGCGCCAGTGGCAGCTACAGCATCTTTCACGGTGTTGAACACTGGCAGGCCCAGGTGTTCGGTGCCGCCTTTGCCCGGAGTTACGCCGCCAACCATCTTGGTGCCGTATTCGATGGCTTGCTGGGTGTGGAAACTACCTTGCGAACCGGTAATACCCTGGCAGATAACTTTGGTGTCTTTATTGATCAGGACGCTCATTACTTGCCCTCCGCAGCTTTGACAACTTGTTGAGCAGCGTCGGTCAGGCTGGTAGCCGCGATGATGTTCAAACCGCTTTCTGCCAGTACTTTAGCGCCCAGTTCAGCGTTGTTACCTTCAAGGCGGACAACAACCGGGATTTTAACGCCGACTTCTTTCACTGCACCGATGATGCCTTCGGCAATCATGTCGCAACGAACGATGCCGCCGAAGATGTTGACCAGTACGGCCGCGACGTTGGAGTCGGACAGGATGATCTTGAAAGCTTCGGTTACGCGTTCTTTGGTAGCACCACCGCCCACATCGAGGAAGTTGGCTGGTTTGCCGCCATGCAGGTTGACGATGTCCATGGTACCCATGGCCAGGCCAGCACCGTTGACCATGCAACCGATGTTACCTTCCAGGGCTACGTAGTTCAGTTCGAACTTGGCAGCGTGCGCTTCGCGCGGATCGTCTTGCGACGGATCGTGGAAAGTCTTCAGCTTAGGCTGACGGTACATGGCGTTGGCGTCGATGTTGATCTTGGCGTCCAGGCAGTGCAGATCGCCGTCAGCCTTGATCACCAGCGGGTTCACTTCCAGCAGGGCCAGATCGTGATCCTGGAACAGTTTGGCCAGACCCACGAAGATCTTGGCGAACTGGGCAACTTGCTTGCCTTCCAGACCCAACTGGAAAGCCAGCTCGCGACCCTGGAATGGCTGAGCGCCAACCAGTGGATCGATAGTGGCTTTCAGAATTTTTTCTGGGGTTTCTTCGGCGATCTTCTCAATGTCCACGCCACCTTCGGTGGAAGCCATGAACACGATGCGACGGCTCGAACGGTCAACGACAGCGCCCAGGTACAGCTCTTTAGCGATATCAGTGCACGATTCAACCAGGATCTTGGTGACTGGCTGGCCATTGGCATCAGTCTGGTAAGTCACCAGACGCTTGCCCAGCCACTGCTGTGCGAAGGCCTTGGCGTCTTCTTTGCTGCGAACCAGCTTAACGCCGCCCGCTTTACCGCGACCACCAGCGTGGACCTGGGCTTTGACAACCCACTCAGTGCCGCCGATTTTGTCGCAAGCTTCTGCTGCTGCTTCCGGGGTGTCTACTGCGTAGCCCTTGGAAACTGGCAGGCCGTATTCAGCGAACAGCTGCTTACCCTGATACTCGTGAAGATTCATGCTTTTTACCGTCTTCGTTAGGTACTGCGCATTCGGCGCTGCGCTCATTATGAGTGCCGCGCCACCTGTGACTGCTGCTTGCGCAACTTGCGGGGCTCAAGGCCCGTAAAGCTGCGCAAGGCTGCGTCCAGCGGATATTCCGCGGTGAGTCTTGCGCGCAAGGCTCACGACGGGCAACTCCGCCGTGGTTTCTTATTATCTCGCTTAGCGCTTCTTGCGGTTGGCGATGTGGATGGCGCCGCCATTCACAGCCAACGCTGCTTCGTGCAACGCTTCGGACAGGGTCGGATGGGAGAAGACCATCATGCCCAGGTCCTCGGCACTGGTGCCGAATTCCATACCGATCGCGCCTTGCTGAACCAGTTCTGCAGCGCTCGGGCCAATCACGTGGACGCCCAATACGCGGTCAGTCTTGGCATCAGCGATGACTTTGACAAAACCACCGGTGTCGTTGGCTGCCATGGCACGGCCAGAAGCGGCAAACGGGAAGGTGCCGACGTTAACTTCAACGCCTTCAGCTTTCAACTGCTGTTCGTTCTTGCCGACCCATGCAATTTCCGGGTGGGTGTAGATAACCGATGGGATCAGGTCGTAGTTCATCTGGGTCTTGTGGCCCTTGATGCGCTCGACAACCATGATGCCTTCTTCGGAAGCCTTGTGCGCCAGCATCATGCCGCGAACCACGTCGCCGATGGCGTAGACGCCAGGCACGGTGGTTGCGCAGTGATCGTCAACGTGCACGTAGCCGCGCTCGTCGAGGGTCACGCCGCTGTCGGCTGCCAGCAGGTCGGTGGTCACTGGACGGCGACCCACCGCTACGATCAGCTTGTCGAAAGTGATGGTTTTTTCACCATCCTTGTCGGTGTAGTTGACGACAACTTCTTCACCGTTGACTTTCGAGCCGGTCACGCGAGCGCCCAGCTTGATGTCCAGACCTTGTTTGGTCAGGGTTTTCAGTGCTTCTTTGGACACAGCGGTGTCGGCAGCCAGCAGGAACGTGTCCAGGGCTTCCAGCACAGTCACTTCGGAACCCAGGCGGGACCATACCGAACCCAGTTCCAGGCCGATCACGCCAGCGCCGATCACGCCCAGGCGCTTAGGCACAGCCTGGAATTCCAGGGCGCCGGTCGAATCAACGATCACGTTCTGGTCAACGGGAGCAGGCGGGATGTCGATTGGACGCGAACCTGGAGCCAGGATCACGTTCTCGGCTTCGATGATTTCGGTCGAGCCGTCTGGCTTGGTGATTTCAACTTTCTTGCCAGCCAGCAGCTTGCCGTGGCCTTGCAGGGAAGTCACGCCGTTGGCCTTGAACAAGGTGGCAACGCCGGAAGTCAGGCCTTTAACGATGTTGGCTTTACGGCCGACCATTGCTGGCACGTCCATGGTTACGCCAGCATGGTTGATGCCGTGGATCGCGAAACCGTCTTGGGCTTCGTGGAATTTCCAGGAGCTGTCCAGCAGCGCCTTGGAAGGAATGCAACCGACGTTCAGGCAAGTACCGCCCAGCGCCAGTTTGCCTTCCTTGTCGGTGTATTTTTCGATGCAAGCAGTCGAGAGGCCCAGTTGTGCGGCCTTGATGGCAGCAACGTAGCCGCCAGGACCTGCACCAATCACTACAACGTCAAATTTCTGCGTCATGAAAATAGTTCCTCTATTCAGCGACAAGCTTCAAGCGACACGTTGCAAGCCAAGCTGCTTTTTCCTACAGCCTGTAGCTCGCAACGTGCAGCTGCGTCTTTAGATGTCCAGCAGCAGACGAGCCGGGTCTTCCAGCAGGTTCTTGATGGTCACCAGGAAAGTCACGGCTTCTTTACCATCGATCAGGCGGTGATCGTACGACAGCGCCAGGTACATCATCGGGCGGATCACGACTTGGCCGTTGATGGCCATCGGACGCTGGATGATGTTGTGCATGCCCAGGATTGCGGCTTGTGGCGGGTTGACGATCGGCGTCGACATCATCGAACCGAAGGTACCACCGTTGGTGATGGTGAAGGTACCGCCGGTCATCTCGTCGATGGTCAGCTTGCCGTCACGGGCTTTCTTGCCGAAACCGGCGATGCCGCCTTCGATTTCAGCCAGGCTCATCAGCTCGGCGTTACGCAGTACCGGCACCACCAGGCCACGGTCGCTGGACACGGCTACGCCGACGTCTGCGTAGCCATGGTAAACGATGTCGCCGCCGTCGATGGAAGCGTTGACAGCCGGGAAGCGTTTCAGCGCTTCGGTGGCCGCTTTCACGAAGAAGGACATGAAGCCCAGACGTACGCCGTTGTGGGACTTCTCGAACAGATCCTTGTACTTCGAACGCAGGGCCATGACTTCGGTCATGTCGACTTCGTTGAAGGTGGTCAGCATCGCCATGTTCGACTGGGCTTCAACCAGACGCTTGGCCACGGTGGCACGTACGCGAGTCATCGGTACACGCTTCTCGGTGCGGTCGCCAGCGGCGAACACTGGAGCAGCGGCAGCCGGGGCAGCAGCCTTGGCAGGTGCGGCAGCTGGAGCGTTTTTCTTGGCTTCAACAGCCGCAACCACGTCTTCCTTGGTGATGCGACCGTCTTTGCCGGTGCCTTTGACGGACGCCAGGTTGATGCCGTTCTCTTCAGCCAGCTGACGGGCAGCCGGTGCAGCGATCGGGTCTTCAGCGCCAACAGCCGGAGCGGCGGCAGGGGCAGCGGCGGCTGCCGGTGCTGCAGCAGGAGCAGCGGCAGCAGCGCTGCCCTCTTCGATCGAGCCCAGTACCTGGTTCGACAGAACAGTAGCGCCTTCTTCAGCAACGATTGCGCCCAGCACGCCGTCAGCTTCGGCCAACACTTCCAGCACGACTTTGTCGGTCTCGATGTCGACGATCAGGTCGTCACGCTTTACAGCGTCGCCTGGTTTCTTGTGCCAGGTGGCAACGGTGCCATCGGCAACCGATTCCGGGAATGACGGGGCTTTGATTTCGATAGCCATTATCTGTGGGTCCTTAAAATTCGGTTTCAGTCAGCGCGAAGGCGTTAAACAGTGAAAGCATCTTGCAGCAGTTTTTCCTGCTGCTCGGCGTGCATCGACGCATAACCACACGCAGGTGCTGCAGAAGCATCACGACCGGCGTACTCCAGGTTCAGCGCCTTGTTGTGGTTACCCATGCTGCGACGCAAATGATGCTGGCTGCTGTACCACGCGCCCTGGTTCATCGGTTCTTCCTGGCACCACACCACGTTGGTGAGGTTGGTGTAAGGCGCGATGGCCTCCATCAGGTCGTCTTCCGGGAACGGGTAAAGCTGCTCGATACGCACGATGGCGATGTCTTCGCGGCCTTCGGCACGGCGTTTTTCCAGCAAGTCGTAGTAGACCTTGCCGCTGCACAGGACCAGGCGAGTCACTTTTGCCGCGTCCAGCGTGTCGATTTCTGGAATCACGGTCTGGAACGAACCATCCGCCAGATCTTCCAGGGTCGAGATGGCCAATTTATGACGCAACAGCGACTTCGGTGTCAGCACTACCAGCGGCTTGCGCAGCGGGCGGATTACCTGGCGACGCAGCAAGTGGTAGATCTGGGCCGGGGTAGTCGGCACGCACACCTGGATGTTGTGCTCGGCGCACAGCTGCAGGTAACGCTCCAGACGGGCCGAGGAGTGCTCAGGACCCTGACCTTCATAACCGTGTGGCAGCAGCATGGTCAGACCGCACAGGCGGCCCCACTTGTGCTCGCCGCTGGTGATGAACTGGTCGATCACCACTTGGGCACCGTTGGCGAAGTCGCCGAACTGGGCTTCCCAGATCACCAGCGCGTTTGGCGTGGTGGTCGAGTAACCATATTCGAACGCCAGAACCGCTTCTTCGGACAGGAACGAATCGTACAGGTCGAAACGTGGTTGGCCTTCGTACAGGTTCTGCAACGGGATGTAGGTGCCCGCGTCTTTCTGGTTGTGCAATACCGCATGACGGTGCGAGAACGTACCACGGCCGATGTCCTGGCCGGTCATGCGGATCGGGTGACCTTCGAACGCCAGGGTCGCGTACGCCATGGTTTCGGCGTAACCCCAGTTGATCGGCAGGCCGCCGGCTTGCATCTTCTGACGGTCTTCGTAGATCTTCGCCACTTGGCGCTGAACCACGAAGCCTTCAGGAATTTCCAGCAGCTTGGCGGACAATTCCTGCAAGGTTTTCAGATCGAACGACGTATCGTGACGCGCAGTCCAGGCGTGGCCCAGGTACGGACGCCAGTCGACGAACAGCTCTTTGTTCGGCTCTTTAACCAGGCTTTTTACAACATGCAGACCATTGTCCAGCGCGTTGCGGTATTCATCGACCTTGGCCTGAACACGCGCATCGTCAACCACACCGGCCTTGGTCAGGCTTTCGGCGTACAGCTCACGGGTGGTGCGCTGCTTGGTGATCTGCTGGTACATCAACGGCTGGGTGCCGCTTGGTTCGTCGGCTTCGTTGTGACCGCGACGGCGGTAGCAGACCAGGTCGATCACCACGTCACGCTTGAACTGCATGCGGTAGTCAATGGCCAACTGGGTCACGAACAACACGGCTTCCGGATCATCACCATTCACATGGAGGATCGGCGCCTGGATCATCTTGGCAACGTCAGTCGCGTACTCGGTGGAGCGCGCGTCCAGCGGGTTGCTGATGGTGAAGCCAACCTGGTTGTTGATGACGATGTGAACGGTACCGCCAGTCTTGAAGCCGCGGGTCTGCGACATCTGGAACGTTTCCAGGACCACGCCTTGACCGGCGAATGCCGCGTCACCGTGGATGGAAATCGGCAGGACCTTTTCACCGGTGGTGTCGTTACGACGATCCTGGCGAGCACGGACCGAACCCTCGACCACTGGAGAAACGATTTCCAGGTGGGATGGGTTGAAGGCCATGGCCAGGTGAACTTCACCGCCGGTGGTCATCACGTTGGACGAGAAACCCTGGTGGTATTTAACGTCACCGGAACCCAGCTCGACCTTCTTCTTGCCTTCGAACTCGTCGAACAGCTCACGCGGGTTCTTGCCGAAGGTGTTGACCAACACGTTCAGGCGACCACGGTGGGCCATGCCGATCACGATTTCCTTGGTGCCGTAGGAACCGGAACGCTGGATCAGCTCGTCGAGCATCGGGATCAGGCTTTCGCCGCCTTCCAGGCCGAAACGCTTGGTGCCCGGGTATTTGGTACCCAGGTATTTTTCCAGGCCTTCGGCAGCGGTTACGCGCTCAAGCAAGTGGCTGCGTACGTCAGCGGACAAAACCGGACGACCGCGCACACCTTCCAGGCGATGCTGGAACCAGTGGCGTTGCTCGGAATCGGTGATGTGCGTGAACTCAGCGCCGATGGTGCGGCAATATGTCTGCTGCAACGCTTCGTGAATTTCGCGTAGGCTCGCTTCCTCTTTGCCGATGAACAGGTCGCCGGCACGGAAGGTCGTATCAAGATCGGCATTGGTCAAGCCGTAATGATTGATCGACAGGTCAGCAGGTGCAGGACGCTTCCAGAGCCCCAGCGGGTCAAGCTGGGCCGCCTGGTGGCCGCGCATCCGGTAGGCCTGGATCAGTCGCAGTACTTCAACTTGCTTCTTCTCGTGCTCACTGCTCACGCTGCCGGCGGAAACCGGTTGGGCGCGGCGCTGGTTCTTTGCCAGCAGCACAAACTGATCGCGAATTGTGGCGTGCGATACATCGGTGGCAGCGTTGCCGTCTGAAGACAACGTCTGAAATTTGGTGCGCCATTCTTCTGGCACAGCGTTAGGGTCGTGCAGGTAGAGCTCATAAAGCTCTTCCACATAGGCAGCGTTACCACCTGAAAGATAGCCGCTGTTCCACATGCGCTGCATCACGCTTTCTTGCATGCTTGGTCACCCTCGATTTGGGGACACCACCGGCGAAAACACCGAGTTTGCTTGCAAAAGGCCAAGTGCAGCGACCAAAACAAGCCACTTAGGATCACGCTGATAGTTCGGGTACCAACCCGAATGCCCCTGCTTGTCTCATTTCTTCAAAATAAGAGCCGCGGCTTTGTAAGTCGCTGCTCAAGTTAAAACTACGGCGCCGGTTGAAGCCTGCGCCGTAGCATTTACGGGCACAACGGTCCTGCTTTTACTACAACGTCAGTTACACGCCGCTCTGCAGCAGCATGTTACGGATGTGACCAATGGCCTTAGTCGGGTTCAGGCCTTTGGGACATACGTTGACGCAGTTCATGATCCCGCGGCAGCGGAATACGCTGAACGGGTCATCCAGCGAAGCCAGACGCTCGGACGTCTTGGTATCACGGCTGTCTGCCAGGAAGCGGTACGCTTGCAACAGGGCAGCTGGACCCAGGAACTTGTCCGGGTTCCACCAGAAGGACGGGCAAGAGGTCGAGCAGCAAGCGCACAGGATGCACTCGTACAGACCGTCGAGCTTCTCACGCTCTTCCGGGGACTGCAGACGCTCGATGGCCGGAGCCGGCGTGTCGTTCTGCAGGAACGGCTTAACTTTCTCGTATTGCTTGTAGAAGATGCTCATATCGACGACCAGGTCACGGATAACCGGCAAACCTGGCAGTGGACGAACGATCAGCTTGTTGCCTTTGACCACGGCGGACAGCGGCGTGATGCACGCCAGGCCGTTTTTGCCGTTGATGTTCATGCCGTCGGAACCGCACACACCTTCACGGCAAGAGCGACGATAGGAGAAACCTTCGTCCTGCTCTTTGATCAGTGCCAATACATCCAGCACCATCAGGTCTTTACCACCGGTATCGACCTGGAATTCCTGCATGAACGGCGCAGCGTCCTGATCAGGGTTGTAGCGATAAACACTGACTTTCAACATGGCAGCCACCCTTAGTAAGTCCGAATCTTCGGTTCAAACGTCGGAACCGTCTTCGGCGAGAAGTTCACGGCACGCTTGGTTACGCGCTTGTCACCCGGGAAGTACAGGGTGTGGCACAACCAGTTTTCGTCGTCGCGGTCTTCAAAGTCTTCACGGGCGTGGGCACCACGGGATTCTTTACGAACCTCGGCAGCGATTGCGGTCGCTTCAGCCACTTCCAGCAGGTTTTGCAGCTCAAGGGCTTCGATACGAGCGGTGTTGAACGCCTGGCTCTTATCGTTGATCTTGACGTTGGCAATACGCTTGCGCAGATCAGCCAGCTGGGCGATGCCCTTCTGCATGTATTCGCCAGTACGGAACACACCGAAGTAGTTCTGCATGCAGCTTTGCAGCTCGCGACGCAGGGTGGCCACGTCTTCGCCGTCGGTGCGCTCGTTCAGAGCGTTCAGGCGAGCCAGGGCAGCTTCAATGTTGGCGTCGGTGGCGTCATCGTATTCGATGCCGTCGGTCAGCGCTTTTTCCAGGTGCAGGCCCGCAGCACGGCCGAATACCACCAGGTCGAGCAGCGAGTTGCCGCCCAGACGGTTGGCACCGTGTACCGATACGCAAGCCACTTCGCCTACGGCGAACAGACCGTGGATGATTTCGTCCTGGCCTTCGGCGTTCTGGGTGATCGCCTGGCCGTGGATGTTGGTCGGCACGCCGCCCATCATATAGTGGCAAGTCGGAACAACCGGCACCGGAGCAACCACCGGGTCAACGTGAGCAAAGGTCTTGGACAGCTCGCAGATACCTGGCAGACGGCTGTGCAGCACTTCTTCGCCCAGGTGATCGAGCTTGAGCAGTACGTGGTCGCCATTCGGGCCACAGCCGTTACCGGCGATGATCTCTTTAACCATCGAACGGGCCACAACGTCACGACCTGCAAGGTCTTTCGCGTTCGGAGCATAACGCTCCATGAAACGCTCGCCGTGCTTGTTGATCAGGTAACCACCTTCACCACGGCAACCTTCTGTAACCAGTACACCAGCGCCGGCAATACCGGTCGGGTGGAACTGCCACATTTCGATGTCTTGTACCGGTACGCCAGCACGCAGTGCCATGCCGACGCCGTCACCGGTGTTGATCAGGGCGTTGGTGGTGGAAGCGTAGATACGGCCTGCACCGCCCGTCGCCAGCACGGTAGCCTTGGCGCGGATGTAGGTGGTTTCACCGGTTTCGATGCAGATAGCGATTACACCGACGAATTCGCCCTGGGCGTTTTTCACCAGGTCGACAGCGTAGTACTCGTTCAGGAACGTGGTACCGGCTTTCAGGTTGCCCTGATAAAGGGTGTGCAACAGCGCGTGACCGGTACGGTCGGAAGCGGCGCAGGTACGGGCAGCCTGCCCGCCTTTACCGTAATCCTTCGATTGACCGCCGAATGGACGCTGGTAGATGCGGCCTTGCTCGGTACGGGAGAACGGCAGACCCATGTGGTCCAGCTCGAAAACCGCGGCCGGGCCTTCCTGACACATGTATTCGATAGCGTCCTGGTCACCGATGTAGTCGGAACCCTTGACGGTATCGTACATGTGCCAGCGCCAGTCATCGTTCGGATCGGCAGAGGCGATGGCGCAGGTGATGCCACCCTGGGCCGATACAGTGTGGGAACGGGTCGGGAACACTTTGGTGATCACGGCAGTCTTGTGACCGCCCTGGGCCAGCTGCAGCGCAGCGCGCATGCCAGCACCGCCGCCACCAATGATGATGGCGTCGAATGAAATAGTTGGAATGTTAGCCATGAATCAGATACCCCAAAGAATCTGCACACCCCAGACGAAGTAAGCGAACATCGCGACGCCGCAGACTGCCTGGAAGAGAAAACGTACTGCAGTCGCGGACTTGCCCAGCGCCATCGGCGTCAGGTAGTCGGTCGCGATGGTCCACATGCCGACCCAGGCGTGTGCGCCCAGGGCTACAAGGGCCAGCAGACTGAAGATTCGCATCGCATTGTGGGAAAACAGGCCATGCCATTGCTCATAGCTGATGCCTGGATTTGCGACGAGGTATCCGATCAGGAAAATGAAATAAGCCGCGAGAACGACCGCAGACACACGTTGTGCCATCCAGTCATAGAGGCCCGAACGCGAAAGGTTCGTAACGCTGGTTACCATATCCAAACTCCTGCCAGAACGATCAGCACCACGGAAATGGCGATGATGATTTTCGAGCCCAGGCGGCCGCCTTCCAGCGTCTCACCGATACCCGCATCCATGATCAAGTGGCGCACACCGGCTACCAGGTGATACAGCAGAGCGGACAGGAGGCCCCATGCTACGAACTTGGCCAGCGGGCTGGTCAAGCATGCCTTCACCTCGGCGTAACCTTCCTCGGAACCCAGGGATTTGCTCAATGCATAAAGCATGATGCCCAAGCCCAGGAACAGGATGATGCCGGAAACACGGTGCAGGAACGACGTAACGCCGGTGATGGGGAGTTTGATGGTCCTTAGGTCTAGGTTTACAGGTCGTTGGCTATTCACGGCTTTTTTTCACACTGAAGAGCCCCTAACAATCAGGGCAAAGTTGTTGGGGAGTGCACTGGTCAGGTAAGCACCACCCAGGGAGTGCGACCCCCAATGAAAGCAAGCCCAAAAGCCCTTGGCGGTCGGTGGCCGAGTATAGACAGTTAGGTTACTAATGACAACGCGCTCACCTCACCCTAATAGCGGATTGCGCTGACGGGATAAAAGGCGTAAATGGCAGTCAATTTCGAGGAAAAAGTACGGTTAAAGCCTTCTGGTGCAAGACTTTAGGCAAATTGACATCTGGATTTATATCAATATAGTGGTGCGGGCCCTGCGTGGGGGGTCTGTCTGATGATTTGAAGCATAAATAGGAGGCCACATGGCTGACAAAAAAGCGCAGTTGATCATCGAGGGCGCAGCCCCCGTCGAGCTGCCCATTTTAACCGGCACCGTTGGTCCCGATGTTATCGACGTACGGGGCCTGACGGCCACGGGCCGTTTCACATTCGACCCAGGCTTCATGTCGACCGCCTCTTGCGAGTCGAAGATCACCTATATCGATGGTGATAATGGCATTTTGCTGCATCGCGGCTACCCGATCGAGCAGCTTGCTGAACAGTCGGACTACCTGGAAACCTGCTACCTGCTGCTAAATGGCGAATTGCCAACAGCCGAGCAGAAAGCCCAGTTCGTCAGCACCGTTAAGAACCACACCATGGTTCACGAGCAGTTGAAGACCTTCTTCAACGGCTTCCGTCGCGACGCCCACCCGATGGCCGTCATGTGTGGTGTGGTCGGCGCCCTGTCGGCCTTCTATCACGACTCCCTCGACATCAATAACCCGCAGCATCGCGAAATTTCCGCGATCCGCCTGGTTGCCAAGATGCCGACCCTGGCCGCAATGGTTTACAAGTACTCCATGGGCCAGCCCATGATGTACCCGCGCAACGACCTGACGTACGCGGAAAACTTCCTGCACATGATGTTCAACACGCCGTGCGAGATCAAACCGATCAGCCCGACACTGGCCAAGGCCATGGACCGGATCTTCATCCTCCACGCCGACCACGAACAGAACGCATCGACCTCTACCGTGCGCCTGGCGGGTTCTTCGGGTGCCAACCCGTTCGCCTGTATCGCCGCCGGTATCGCCGCACTGTGGGGCCCTGCCCACGGCGGTGCGAACGAAGCCGTATTGACCATGCTCGATGAAATCGGCGATGTGTCCAACATCGACAAGTTCATCGCCAAGGCCAAGGACAAGAACGATCCGTTCAAGTTGATGGGCTTCGGTCACCGGGTCTACAAGAACCGCGACCCGCGCGCCACTGTCATGAAGCAGACCTGCGACGAAGTGTTGAAGGAACTGGGCATCAAGAACGATCCGCAACTCGAACTGGCCATGCGCCTGGAAGAGATCGCCCTGACCGACCCGTACTTCATCGAACGCTCGCTGTACCCGAACGTCGACTTCTACTCGGGGATCATCCTCAAGGCGATCGGCATTCCAACCAGCATGTTCACCGTGATCTTCGCCCTGGCGCGGACCGTGGGCTGGATCTCCCACTGGAAAGAAATGCTCTCCAGCCCGTACAAGATTGGCCGCCCGCGCCAGCTGTACACCGGCTACGAGTCGCGTGACATCACCAAGCTGGAAGATCGCAAGTAAGCCTCGCTTAGCTGCACTGAAAACGGCCTCCCTTAGTGGAGGCCGTTTTTATTTGTGCAGTTGTAGTGAGCGGGCTTGCCCCGCGCTGGGTGGCGAAGCCGCCCCAAACGATACACCGCGTTAGTTCAGGTAAACCGAGGTGCCCGGATTTTGGGCGGCTCCGCCACCCAGCGCGGGGCAAGCCCGCTCACTACACACCCCTTTCACCCAGTATTCAGGCAAAAAAATACCCCGGCCTTTCGACCGGGGTATTTTCCTATCCAGCTATTACCTTAGTGAGACACCGCCCCACTCGATCCCAGGCCAGTCTGCGAACGCACAAACTGTGGGAAGTACAGCGCACGCTCTTTCTCTGCCGCCGCCGACTTGTCGGTGATGGAGAAGAACCAGATGCCAACGAACGCAATGATCATCGAGAACAGCGCCGGGTACTCATAAGGGAAGATGGCTTTTTCATGGTGCAGGATCGACACCCAGATGGTTGGGCCCAGCACCATCAGGCCAACGGCACTGATCAAGCCCAGCCAGCCGCCAATCATCGCGCCACGGGTGGTGAGGTTTTTCCAGTACATGGAAAGCAGCAACACCGGGAAGTTACAGCTGGCGGCAATGGAGAACGCCAGGCCAACCATGAACGCAATGTTCTGGCTTTCGAACAGGATACCCAGGCCGATAGCCAGCACGCCCAAGGCGACAGTGGTGATCTTCGAGACGCGAATCTCATCCTTGTCGTTGGCCTTGCCTTTCTTGATCACGCTGGCGTACAGGTCATGAGACACCGCCGACGCACCAGCCAGGGTCAAGCCGGCAACCACCGCAAGGATGGTGGCGAAGGCCACGGCCGAGATGAAGCCCAGGAAAATACTGCCACCCACCGCGTTGGCCAGATGCACCGCCGCCATGTTGTTGCCGCCCAGCAAGGCGCCTGCGGCATCCTTGAACGCCGGGTTGGTGCTGACCAGCAGGATCGCGCCAAAACCGATGATAAAGGTCAGGATGTAGAAGTAACCGATGAAACCGGTGGCATAGAACACGCTCTTGCGGGCTTCTTTCGCGTCGCTGACGGTAAAGAAGCGCATCAGGATGTGTGGCAGGCCAGCGGTACCGAACATCAGCGCAAGCCCGAGGGAGAAGGCTGAAATCGGGTCTTTCACCAAGCCGCCGGGGCTCATGATCGCCTCACCTTTAGGGTGAACCTTGATCGCCTCGGAGAACAGGGCATTGAAGTCGAAGTTGACGTGCTTCATCACCATCAGTGCCATGAACGAGGCACCGGACAGCAACAGCACCGCCTTGATGATCTGTACCCAGGTGGTCGCCAGCATGCCGCCGAACAGGACATACATCACCATCAAGATGCCGACCAGGATCACCGCAACGTGATAATCCAGGCCAAACAGCAGCTGAATCAGCTTGCCCGCACCCACCATCTGCGCAATCAGGTAGAACGCCACCACCACCAGCGAACCACAGGCCGAGAGGCTGCGGATCTGGGTCTGGCCCAGTCGATAGGACGCCACGTCGGCAAAGGTGTACTTGCCCAGGTTACGCAGGCGCTCGGCGATCAGGAACAGAATGATCGGCCAGCCCACCAGGAAGCCGATCGAGTAGATCAGGCCGTCATAACCGGAGGTGTAGACCAGCGCGGAAATCCCCAGGAAGGACGCCGCCGACATGTAGTCACCGGCAATCGCCAGGCCGTTCTGGAAACCGGTGATCTTGCCGCCGGCCGCATAGTAGTCGGCCGCCGATTTGTTACGCTTGGAAGCCCAGTAGGTGATGCACAGGGTGGCGCCGACAAACGCGACAAACATCACGATGGCCGAAACGTTCAGGGGTTGCTTGTGCACTTCGCCGGTCAATGCGTCCGCCGCCCAAAGGGCTGGAGCAAAGAGCGAAGCGCCGAATATCGCCAGTAGACGCCGGATCATTGCGCAGCCTCCTTGAGAATCGCATTGTTCAGGTCGTCAAACTCGCCATTGGCCCGGCGCACGTAGATGCCGGTCAGGATGAAGGCAGACACAATCAGCCCGACGCCCAGGGGAATGCCCCAGGTAATCGACGAACCGGGGCTGAGCTTGGCCCCCAGTACTTGTGGCCCGTAGGCGATCAACAGGATGAAAGCGGAGTAAAGCCCTAGCATGATCGCCGAGAGAATCCAGGCGAACCTTTCCCTTTTTCTCACCAGCTCCTTGAAACGCGGGCTGTTTTGAATCGAGAGGTAAATGCTGTCGTTCATTGTTTTTATCCTCGCAGCACAGCTTTTTTATTATTGGAACGTATCCACTGTATGCGGCTGCCGTAGAGGTTCCAGACGACCTTAGTATTAGAACGACATCGGGGTTGCCGCCAGTTTTACAGTGATTGAATTGACAGCCTCTGACCCAGAAACGACAAAGCCCGCCTGGCGAAAACGCCAGGCGGGCTTGCAAGGTACTATTTAGACGCTTCGGGGGTTACTTACCGGTCCACTCGGCGACACGCTCAGGGTGCTTGGCGACCCAATCCTTGGCCGCGGCATCAGGCTTGGCGCCTTCTTGAATCGCCAGCATAACTTCGCCGATTTCGTCCTTGGAGGCCCACTGGAATTTCTTCAGGAAGGCTGCGACTTCCGGCGCTTTCTTCTCCAGGCCCTTGCTGCCGATGCTGTTGACGGTTTCAGCAGCACCATAAATCCCTTTTGGATCGTCCAGGAAACGCAGTTTCCACTTGGCGAACATCCAGTGTGGCACCCAACCGGTGACCGCAATGGATTCCTGTTTGTCTTCGGCACGGGTCAACTCGGCGATCATCGCCGCGCCCGAACTGGCTTGCAGCTTGTAATCGAGGCCGTATTGCTTGATGGCTTCGTCGGTCTTGAGCATCACGCCAGAACCTGCGTCGATGCCGACGATCTTGTTCTTGAAGGTGGTGTCGGTCTTGAGGTCTTCGATGGACTTGGCTTTGACATATTCCGGCACGATCAGGCCGATCTTCGCATCCTTGAAGTTGGGGCCGTAGTCGACCACCTTGTCCTTGTTCTTGGCCCAGTATTCACCGTGGGTGACCGGCAGCCAGGCGGAGAGCATGGCGTCGAGCTTGCCGGTGGCCACGCCCTGCCACATGATCCCGGTGGCAACGGCTTGCAGTTTCACGTCATAACCGAGCTTGGCCTTGATCACTTCTGCCGCCACGTGGGTGGTGGCCACGCTGTCGGACCAACCGTCCACATAGCCGATGCTCAGGGTCTTGCTGTCGGCGCTGGCCAGTGTGGAGCTCATCGCAACTACCAGAGTGGCAGCTGCGCCCAAGAGTCGTCGCATCTTCATAGTACTTCCCCGAAAGTGCTGCGCCCGGCGGATGCCGAGCGACGTCAACCTGTTGTTATGTGGTGCACCGCGCCCCCTTCACGCGCATCGATCCGGTTGCAGTGACATCAGTGGAGTGCTGACACTTCGATCATCAACCTGCCGGGGCCTTCGACCTGCTCTGTCAGCGACCTCATACAAGCAGGAAACGACATCACATAGCCAGTAGGACGCTTTGTAGGACTTGACGTCAAAATCCCGCCCGAACTTTGCATGTCAAAATTATGCAGCCCCACTGGGACGGGGCAAATCCGGGTAAGATGCGCGCCTTTGCTCCTACAGTTAAGCCGACCATGCCCGCGACTGCCCGCTTCCCCGCCCTGCCCTATTTTTTCGCCTTGATCCTCGGCCTGCTGGCCCTGATCGGTTACTGGTATGGCCTCGGCCGGCCGGTGGTATTGCCCGACGTCGCCAGTGCCACGCACAAGATGCAGTGCGCGTCCTATACCCCTTTCGATAAAGACCAATCGCCGTTCGACCAGCCATTCACGCTGCGTCCGGAGCGCATGGACGCTGACCTCGCCCTGCTGGCGACCCGCTTCGAGTGCATCCGCACCTATTCCATGACCGGCCTGGAAGCTTTGCCGGACATGGCGCGCAAGCACGGGCTGAAAGTGATGGCCGGCGCCTGGGTCAGCAGTGACCCGGTCGCAACCCAAAAGGAAATCGACGAACTGATCGCCTCGGCCAACGCCCATCCGGACGTGGTGACCTCAGTGATCGTCGGCAACGAAGCGCTGCTGCGCAAGGAAGTCACCGCCGCACAGCTGGTGAAGCTGATCCAGACCGTCAAAAGCCAGATCAAGCAGCCGGTGACCTACGCGGACGTGTGGGAGTTCTGGCTGCAACACCCGGAAATCGCCCCGGCCGTGGATTTCCTCACCATCCACTTGTTGCCGTACTGGGAAGATGACCCGTCCGGCATCGACCAGGCCCTCAAGCACGTGGGCGATGTGCGCCAGACCTTCGGCAACAAGTTTGCCCCCAAGGACATCCTGATCGGTGAAACCGGCTGGCCAAGCGAAGGCCGCCAGCGTGAAACCGCCGTGCCGAGCCGGGTCAATGAAGCGAAATTCATGCGTGGTTTTGTCGCCATGGCCGAGGCCAATGGCTGGCACTACAACCTGATCGAAGCCTTTGACCAGCCGTGGAAACGTGCGAGCGAAGGCGCCGTGGGCGGTTACTGGGGCCTGTTCGATGCGGATCGCCAGGACAAGGGCATCCTCGCCGGGCCGGTGACCAATGTGCCGTACTGGCCGCTGTGGCTGGGCGTCGGCGGGATGATCCTGCTGGGCACCCTGGCATTGGGGGGTCGCGTACGCAGCACGCGTGCCGCGCTTGCCCTGCCGTTGTTGGGCGCCGTTGCAGCCTGCTCCATTGGCACCTGGGCCGAGCTGACCCGCGTGACGGCGCGCTTCAATGATGAATGGGTATGGGCAGGTTTGCTGCTGGTGTTGAACCTGCTGGTGCTGGCCCATGCGGCCTTGGCCTTGAGCCCACAGGAAGGTTGGCGTGAGCGGGCGTTCAACTGGCTGGAGCAACGCGCAGGCTGGTTGGTGGCGATCGCTGGGTTCGCGGGCGCGGTGATGATGCTGGCGTTGGTGTTCGACCCGCGCTATCGCAGCTTCCCGAGCGCGGCGCTGGTGTTGCCGGCGTTGGTTTACCTGGTGCGTCCAGTGACAGGACCGCGCCGGGAGATTGCGCTCCTGGCCTTTATCATCGGTGCGGGTATTGCGCCGCAGTTGTACCGTGAAGGCCTGTTGAATCAGCAGGCGTGGGGTTGGGCGGTAGTGAGCCTGCTCATGACGGCAGCCTTGTGGCGCTGCTTGCGGGTACGCAAGATTTAAACCTAACCTGTGGCGAGGGAGCTTGCTCCCGCTGGAGTGCGAAGCGCTCCCAAGATTTTGGGGCCGCTGCGCAGCCCAGCGGGAGCAAGCTCCCTCGCCACATAAGGATAATCAGGCAGCCCTAGGCTTACGCACCAACCGCAACCCCGCAATCACCACCGCAAACACCGCAAACGTGGTGTTATACAACGCCAGCGCCGGCAACCCGAACACCATCCCCAGCACGGCCAACCCCCACCCCGCGCGACCCGGCACGAAAAAACCCAGCACCGACGTGATCAACGCCGCCCAGCCCAGCACCTTGAAGTGGATCATCAAGCCCAGGTTCGAGCGCAACTGGCATTCCCAGCGGCTGGCCTCATCCGCGCAGATGCCCACCCACTGGCCATCTTCCATAAAGCCATAGCGCGCGCCATAACTGGCAGCCAGCCACAGCGGCAGGGCAATAAGCAGCAGAATCAACGGCAAACGACGGGACATGAGGCACTCCGATAGGCAAAAACGGCGCTCAGCTTAATGCGCCAGTGGGCGTTAGCAAGGTGCATACACACAATTAATGTTTACCTACACGTGTCAAAGTGTATCGTCTGGCTACTATTACCCCGATTCCGACGTTATTTTCCGACATTTCGTGCCGCGTGATGGCACTTCGGCGATAGGACGGCGGTCATAGCCTGCGAACTTCATCAAGCACGTTTCCTCCTAGGGATTAAGTCATGCTCCGTTCCTTGCGCTGTGCTGCCCTGCTGGGCAGCCTTTTTCTGAGTGCGTCAGCACTGGCCGTCGACATTGACCAAGCCAGCTATGGCTACCCTTTGACCAACCCGTTTGAAGCCACCATCGCTACCACCCCGCCTGACCTTCGGCCCAAATTGCCGAGTGATGACGAGATCAATCAGTCCGACTACACCCTGAACATGCGCCCCGAGCGCGAATTCAGTCTGCCGGACAACTTCTGGGCGGTGAAGAAACTCACCTACCGCATCGCCAAGCAAGATCGTGCCGCGCCGCTGATCTTCCTGATCGCGGGCACCGGTGCGCGCTTCGACAGCAGCATCAATGAATACCTGAAAAAGCTGTACTACCAGGCCGGCTACCACGTGGTGCAACTGTCGTCGCCCACCAGCTTCGACTTCATCAGCGCCGCTTCGCGCTTCGCCACGCCGGGGATTACCCAGGAAGACGCCGAAGACATGTACCGCGTGATGCAAGCCGTGCGTGCGCAGAACGCTTCGTTGCCGGTGACCGACTTCTACCTCACCGGCTACAGCCTCGGCGCCCTGGATGCGGCGTTCGTCAGCAAGCTCGACGAGACGCGCCGCAGCTTCAACTTCAAGAAAGTCTTGCTGCTGAACCCGCCAGTCAACCTCTACACCTCGATCACCAACCTCGACAAGCTGGTGCAGACCGAGGTGAAAGGCATCAACAACACCACCACCTTCTATGAGTTGGTGCTGAACAAGCTGACCCGCTACTTCCAGCAAAAGGGCTATATCGACCTGAACGACGCCCTGCTCTACGACTTCCAGCAATCCAAGCAGCACCTGACCAACGAACAGATGGCCATGCTGATCGGCACTTCGTTCCGCTTCTCGGCAGCTGACATCGCCTTCACCTCGGACCTGATCAACCGCCGCGGCTTGATCATCCCGCCCAAATACCCGATCACCGAAAGCACCAGCCTGACGCCGTTCCTCAAGCGTGCGCTGCAGTGCGACTTCGACTGCTACCTCACCGAGCAGGTTATTCCGATGTGGCGCGCCCGCTCCGACGGCGGCAGCCTGTTGCAACTGGTCGACCAGGTCAGCCTGTATGCCCTCAAGGACTACCTGCACGCCAGCCCGAAAATCGCCGTGATGCACAACGCCGACGATGTGATCCTCGGCCCTGGCGACCTTGGCTTCCTGCGTAAAACCTTCGGCGATCGCTTGACCGTCTACCCGCTGGGCGGCCACTGCGGCAACCTCAATTACCGCGTCAACGCCGACGCCATGCTGGAGTTCTTCCGTGGCTAAATATCTTCTGCTGCTTGCCGCCTTGATGTGCGCAGGCGTGGCCAATGCCGACAACAGCAAGGCCCATGAACCCGTCAAGGTCGACTCCGATGGCTTCAAGGAACCGCTGACCAAGCTCAAGTTCAACCCGGGCCTGGACCAGCGCGAGTTCGAGCGGTCGTCGCTCACCGCGCTCAACGTGTATGACCCACTGGAGTCGTGGAACCGTCGCGTGTACCACTTCAACTACCGCTTCGACCAATGGGTGTTTCTGCCGGTGGTCGACGGCTACCGTTACGTCACCCCGAGTTTCCTGCGCACCGGCGTGAGCAACTTCTTCAACAACCTGGGCGATGTGCCCAACCTGTTGAACAGCCTGCTGCAACTCAAGGGCCATCGTTCCCTGGAAACCACTGGCCGCCTGCTGGTCAACACCACTATCGGCATCGCCGGCCTGTGGGACCCGGCAACCGCCATGGGCCTGCCGCGCCAGAGCGAAGACTTTGGCCAGACCCTGGGCTTCTACGGCGTGCCCGGCGGCGCGTACCTGGTGCTGCCGATCTTCGGCCCATCGAACCTGCGCGACACCACCGGCCTGATCGTCGACTACGGTGCCGAGACCCAGATCAACTTCCTCAACGTCGCCGAAGTCAGCTCCAACCACCCGGAAATCTGGGCGTTGCGTGCGGTGGACAAGCGCTACCAGACCAGCTTCCGCTATGGTCAGATGAACTCGCCATTTGAGTACGAAAAGGTGCGCTACATCTACACGGAATCGCGCAAGTTGCAGATCGCCGAGTAAACGCCCACAAAAAAGGCCATTCGATTGAATGGCCTTTTTTATTGCCGCGCGATCAGGCCTTGGCGGCCTTCCAGAGCTTGCCCACCCCGCTGACCAGCGCCAGCACCGCGGCCCCGGCAATGATCCCCGCCACGCCATTGAGCAGCGTCGGAACCAACCACGCCACCCCGCCTGCGCCCTGGCTCACGGTCTCGATCCAGTGATGCACCACCGGCACGCCATGGGTGAGAATCCCGCCGCCTACCAGGAACATCGCCGCTGTCCCAATCACCGACAGGCTCTTCATCATGTACGGCGCCGCCCGCAGGATGGCGCCGCCGATGCTGCGCGCCGCCTGGCCAGGCTTCTGGGTGAGCCACAGACCCAGGTCGTCCAGCTTGACGATACCGGCCACCAAGCCATACACGCCCACGGTCATGACAATCGCGATGCCGGACAGCACGATCACCTGCTGCATCAAGGGCGCATCGGCCACGGTGCCGAGGGTGATGGCAATGATTTCGGCGGAGAGGATGAAGTCGGTACGGATAGCGCCTTTGATTTTGTCCTTTTCGAAAGCCACCAGGTCGGTTGCCGGGTCCGCAACCGCTTCGACCAACTGCGCATGTTGCGCCTGGTCTTCGTCTTTGCTGTGCAGGAACTTGTGCGCCAGCTTCTCGAACCCCTCGAAACACAGGTAGGCACCGCCGAGCATCAACAACGGCGTCACCGCCCAGGGCGCAAACGCACTGATCAACAAGGCGGCCGGCACCAGGATCAACTTGTTGACGAACGACCCCTTGGCCACCGCCCACACCACGGGAATTTCCCGCTCCGCACGCACGCCGGAGACCTGCTGGGCATTGAGCGCCAGGTCATCACCCAGCACACCGGCGGTCTTCTTTGCCGCCATTTTGGTCATCAGGGCAACGTCATCGAGTACCGCGGCGATATCGTCGATCAACACCAACAAGCTGCTTCCTGCCATGAATCGGGCTTCCGTAAGAGTGGGATGGCGCGAGCATAGCGCGGCGCAAGGCCCTGCGGGCAGATTGTTGAGGCTCGCGGATGGCCGGTGCTACCATGCGCAACCGCCAGTCTTGGCAAGGAAACTCCAGGTTTATGAGCACCATTCGCGAGCGCAACAAAGAAAAGATCCTGCGGGCGGCCAGCGAGGAGTTTGCCGACAAGGGCTTCGCCGCGACCAAAACCAGCGACATCGCCGCCAAGGCCGGGCTGCCCAAGCCCAACGTCTACTACTACTTCAAGTCCAAGGACAACCTCTACCGCGAGGTGCTCGAAAGCATTATCGAGCCGATCCTGGCGGCTTCCACGCCGTTCAATCCGGATGGCGAACCCTCGGTGGTACTGAGCAACTACATTCGCTCGAAAATCCGCATCTCCCGCGACCTGCCGTTTGCGTCCAAAGTCTTCGCCAGCGAAATCATGCACGGCGCCCCGCACCTCAGCGCGGACCAGGTCGAACAGCTCAACGCCCAGGCCAAGCACAATATCGCCTGCATCCAGAACTGGGTAGATCGCGGCCTGATCGCGCCGATTGACCCCAACCACTTGATGTTCAGTATCTGGGCGGCTACGCAGACCTATGCGGATTTTGACTGGCAGATCTCGGCAGTGACCGGGAAGGCCAAGCTGGATGAGGCGGATTATGAGGCCGCGGCGCAGACCATCATCCGGCTGGTGCTCAAAGGCTGCGAGCCGGACGAGTAACCTGTGGCGAGGGAGCTTGCTCCCGCTGGGCTGCGAAGCGGCCCCAAAAGCCGACTCCAGCTGCGCTGTCGAACGGGAGCAAGCTCCCTCGCCACAGCAAGCTCCCTCGCCACAGCAAGCCCCTCGCCACAAGCGCTCTATCAGGTCAAGCCGACACCCCCGCATCCGCCATCAACCCCACCCCCTCGATCGCCGTAATCGCGCACTGCTCATCAATATCCGACGTATCACCACTGATGCCGATCGCCCCCAGCACCACGCCCTCCTGACTCCGAATCAACACCCCACCCGGCGCGGGCACGACGCTGCCCTGCCCCAAACTGTTCAACGCCGCGATAAAGGCCGGTCGCTGCTGCGCGTCCAGCGCCAGCAGGCGTGAGCCCTTGCCCAGGGCGATCGCACCCCAAGCCTTGCCGATGGCGATTTGCGGGCGCAGCAGGCTGGCGCCGTCTTCCCGTTGCAGGGTGACCAAGTGACCGCCGCTGTCGAGCACGGCGATGGTCAGCGGTGCTGCGGAGATGGTACGCCCTGCACTGAGGGCCTGGCTGGCCAGTTGGGTGGCGAGTTTCAAGGTTAAAGCGCTCATGGTGCCGTCCTTCTTTTGTTATTGGGAAAGCGATGGAGGTCTGAATGATCAGATGCTCGATCAAACAAATAGAACACAATGACTTTTGATTTTGTATACAATATTTTCGCACAAAGGCTCCATACGTCGAAAAAAGCGGTTCCGACGAACGCAAAGGCCAGTTTATAAAATGCATTGACCTATGCCGCTCGCCGTGAATACACTTTGGCCAGACACCACTTGTATACAATTACAAAACGCAAGAGGCACCAATATCATGAGCAAAATGAGAGCAATCGAAGCCGCTGTCCTGGTGATGCGTCGCGAAGGTGTGGACACCGCCTTCGGTATCCCAGGCGCCGCGATCAACCCGCTGTATTCGGCCTTGCAGAAAGTGGGTGGCATCGATCACGTCCTTGCTCGCCACGTTGAAGGCGCCTCCCACATGGCCGAGGGCTACACCCGCACCAAGGCCGGCAATATCGGCGTGTGCATCGGCACCTCGGGCCCGGCGGGCACTGACATGGTCACCGGCCTGTACAGCGCCTCGGCCGACTCGATCCCGATCCTGTGCATCACCGGTCAAGCGCCCCGCGCCCGGATGCATAAGGAAGACTTCCAGGCCGTGGACATCACCAGCATCGTCAAGCCGGTGACCAAGTGGGCAACCACCGTCCTGGAACCGGGCCAAGTGCCGTACGCCTTTCAGAAAGCCTTTTACGAAATGCGCTCCGGCCGCCCAGGCCCGGTGCTGATTGACCTGCCGTTCGACGTGCAGATGGCCGAGATCGAATTTGACATCGACGCCTACCAGCCGCTGCCCCTGGCCAAGCCACTGGCCACCCGCGTACAGGTGGAAAAAGCCCTGGCGCTGCTGGACCAGGCCGAACGCCCACTGCTGGTGAGCGGCGGCGGCGTGATCAATGCCGACGCCAGCGAGTTGCTGGTGGAATTCGCTGAACTGACTGGCATCCCGGTGATTCCGACCCTGATGGGCTGGGGCACCATTCCGGACGATCACCCACAGATGGTCGGCATGGTCGGTCTGCAGACGTCCCACCGTTATGGCAACGCGACGATGCTCAAGTCGGACGTGGTGCTGGGCATCGGTAACCGTTGGGCCAACCGCCACACCGGTTCGGTCGAGGTGTACACCGAAGGCCGCAAATTCATCCACGTCGACATCGAGCCGACCCAGATTGGCCGCGTCTTCACCCCGGACCTGGGTATCGTGTCCGACGCCGGTTCAGCCCTGACCATGTTCATTGAAGTGGCCCGCGAGTGGAAAGCCGCCGGCAAGCTCAAGGACCGCAGCGCCTGGCTCAATGACTGCCAGCAACGAAAAGCCACCCTGCACCGTAAGACTCACTTCGACAACGTGCCGGTCAAGCCACAGCGCGTGTATGAAGAAATGAACCAGGTGTTCGGCAAAGACACCTGCTACGTCAGCACCATCGGCCTGTCGCAGATTGCCGGCGCGCAGTTCCTGCACGTGTACAAGCCACGCCACTGGATCAACTGCGGCCAGGCTGGCCCTTTGGGTTGGACCATCCCCGCCGCCCTCGGCGTGGTCAAGGCGGACCCGAGCCGCAAAGTGGTGGCGCTGTCCGGCGACTACGACTTCCAGTTCATGATCGAAGAATTGGCGGTGGGCGCACAGTTCAAGCTGCCGTACATCCACGTGGTGGTGAACAACTCCTACCTCGGCCTGATCCGCCAGGCCCAGCGCGGGTTTGAAATGGACTACTGCGTGCAGCTGTCCTTCGACAACCTCAATGCGCCGGAACTCAACGGCTATGGCGTGGACCACGTGGCCGTCGCCGAAGGCCTGGGTTGCAAGGCCCTGCGCGTATTCGAGCCAAGCCAGATCGCGCCGGCCCTGCGCCGCGCCGAGGAAATGATCGAAGAATTCAAGGTGCCGGTGATCGTTGAGATTATTCTGGAGCGCGTGACCAATATTTCCATGGGCACCGAGATCAACGCCGTCAACGAATTCGAAGATCTGGCACTGGTCGGCAACGATGCGCCGACTGCCATTTCCCTGCTCGATTAAGGAGAACCTTATGCCGCGTTTCGCCGCCAACCTGTCCATGCTGTTTACCGAACAGGACTTTCTTGCCCGTTTCAAAGCGGCCGCCGATGCGGGCTTCGAAGGTGTCGAGTACCTGTTCCCCTATGAATTCAGCTCTGCCGAAATCAAGGCGCAACTCGACGCCCACGGTTTGACCCAGGTGCTGTTCAACCTGCCGGCCGGTGACTGGGCCAAGGGCGAACGCGGCCTGGCCTGCCACCCGGACCGGGTCGAGGAATTCCGTGCCGGGGTCAAGCTGGCCATCGCCTACGCCCAGGTGCTGGGCAACACCCAGATCAACTGCCTGGCGGGCATCCGGCCACAAGGCGTTGACGACGAAACCCTGGAAAAAACCTTCGTCGCCAACCTCAAGTACGCCGCTGAAAAACTGCAAGCCGTGGGCATCAAGCTGGTGATGGAAGCGATCAACACCCGCGACATCCCAGGCTTCTACCTGAACAACACCGCGCAGGCCCTGTCGATTCGCGAACAGGTGGGCAGCGACAACCTGTTCCTGCAATACGACATCTATCACATGCAAATCATGGAAGGCGACCTGGCCCGCACCATGGCCGCGCACCTGGGTGAGATCAACCACATCCAGTTGGCGGACAACCCTGGGCGCAACGAGCCGGGTACCGGTGAGATCAACTACCGCTTCCTGTTCGAACATTTGGACCGCATCGGCTACACGGGTTGGGTCGGCTGTGAGTACAAGCCGTTGACCACCACCGAAGCGGGTTTGGGTTGGTTGAAGACCCACAACGCCATCTAAATAGAGGATTTCTTCATGGCTAAAATCGGATTTATCGGCACCGGCATCATGGGTCAACCCATGGCCGCCAACCTGCAGAAAGCAGGTCACCAACTGTTCCTCTCCGAACACCACGGCAAGGCGCCGCAAGCGCTGATCGACGCTGGCGCGGTGGCCCTGGCCAACCCGCAGCAGGTTGCGCAGGAAGCTGAGTTCATCATCGTGATGGTGCCGGACACCCCGCAGGTCGACGACGTACTGTTCCGCAAAGACGGCGTCGCCGCCGGCCTGTCGCCGAACAAAGTGGTGATCGACATGAGCTCGATCTCCCCCACCGCCACCAAGGCGTTTGCCGCCAAGATCAACGAGACCGGCGCGCAGTACCTGGACGCCCCGGTGTCCGGTGGTGAAGTCGGCGCCAAGGCCGGCACCCTGAGCATCATGATCGGTGGCGAGCCGCAGACCTTCGAACGCGCACTGCCGTTGTTCCAGGCCATGGGCAAGAACATCACCCTGGTCGGTGGCAATGGCGATGGCCAGACCGCCAAGGTCGCCAACCAGATCATCGTCGCGCTGAACATCCAGGCGGTCGCGGAGGCGCTGCTGTTCGCCTCCAAGAACGGCGCCGACCCGGCCAAGGTGCGTGAAGCGCTGATGGGCGGTTTTGCTTCGTCGAAGATCCTCGAAGTGCATGGCGAGCGCATGATCAAGGGCACTTTTGACCCGGGTTTTCGCATCAACCTGCACCAGAAGGACCTCAACCTGGCGCTGGCCGGTGCCAAGGAACTGGGGATCAACCTGCCGAACACCGCCGGTACGCAGCAGGTGTTCAGCACCTGCACCGCGATTGGCGGCGGTAACTGGGACCACTCGGCGCTGATCAAAGGCCTGGAACATATGGCGAATTTCTCGATTCGCGAGAAGTAATCCCCTCTGTAATCAGATCGTTCCCACAGCCCTGTGGGAACGATCACCGCAACATCCCTAATAACAAGAATCCCCCGGGAGCCCGCTTATGTCGGTCGATCCGCAACATCTGCTTCGCGAGCTGTTTGCCACAGCCATCGACGCTGCCCACCCCCGACAAGTCCTTGAACCCTACCTGCCCGCCGACCGCAGCGGCCGTGTGATCGTGATCGGCGCCGGCAAGGCCGCCGCCGCCATGGCGCTGGTCGTGGAAAACGTCTGGCAGGGCGAAGTCACCGGTCTGGTTGTCACCCGTTACGGCCACGGCGCGCCCTGCAAGAAAATCGAAGTGGTCGAGGCCGCGCACCCGGTGCCCGATGCTGCTGGCCTGGCCGTGGCCCAGCGCGTGTTGGCACTGATCAGCAACCTGACGGAAGACGACCGCGTGATCTTCCTGCTGTCCGGCGGTGGCTCTGCGCTGCTGGCGTTGCCCGCCGAAGGCATCACCCTGGCCGATAAACAGGCCATCAACAAAGCCCTGCTCAAGTCCGGCGCGACCATCGGCGAGATGAATTGCGTGCGCAAGCACCTCTCGGCGATCAAGGGCGGCCGACTGGCGAAAGCCGCATGGCCCGCGACGGTCTACACCTACGCGATTTCCGATGTGCCCGGCGACCAGGCCACGGTGATTGCCTCCGGCCCCACGGTCGGTGACCCGAGCACGTCGCAACAGGCGCTGGCGATCCTGAAGCGTTACAACATCGATGCCCCCGCCTCGGTGCGCAGCTGGTTGCAGAACCCGGCCTCGGAAACCGTCAAGCCCGGCGACCCGGTACTCGCCCGCAGCCACTTCCAATTGATCGCCCGCCCCCAGCAATCCCTGGAAGCAGTGGCGGTGAAAGTCCGCCAGGCCGGTTTCAGCCCGTTGATCCTCGGCGACCTCGAAGGCGAAGCGCGGGACGTGGCCAAGGTGCACGCCGGTATCGCTCGGCAGATCGTGCAGCACGGCCAACCGCTGGCGGCGCCGTGCGTAATCCTCTCCGGCGGCGAAACCACCGTGACCGTGCGCGGCAATGGCCGTGGCGGGCGCAATGCGGAATTCCTGTTGAGCCTCACCGACAGCCTCAAGGGCCTGCCCGGCGTGTACGCGCTGGCCGGTGACACCGACGGTATCGACGGTTCGGAAGACAACGCCGGCGCGATCATGACGCCGTGCAGTTATTCGCGCGCCGAAGCCCTCGGGCTGTCGGCCAGCGATGAGCTGGATAACAACAACGGCTACGGCTATTTCGCTGCCCTCGACGGTTTGATCATCACTGAGCCGACGCGCACCAACGTCAACGACTTCCGCGCCATCCTGATCCTTGAGACTGCCAAACATGACGCCTGACAAGAAGGTCAAAATCCTCGCCACCCTGGGCCCGGCCACCGACGGTATCGATGACATCCGCGAACTGGTGGAAGCCGGGGTGAACATCTTCCGGCTCAATTTCAGCCACGGCGACCACGCCGACCATGCCCAACGCTACCAGTGGATTCGCCAGGTCGAGCGCCAGTTGAACTACCCGCTGGGCATCCTCATGGACCTGCAAGGGCCGAAATTGCGCGTCGGACGCTTTGCCGAGGGCAAGGTGCAACTGGTGCGCGGCCAGGCGTTGCGCCTGGACCTGGATGAAACACCGGGCGACCAGCGTCGGGTCAACTTGCCCCACCCGGAAATCATCGCGGCGCTGGAACCCGGCATGGATCTGCTGCTGGACGATGGCAAGCTGCGCCTGCGGGTAATCACCAAACATGCCGACGCCATCGACACCACCGTGCTCAATGGCGGTGAATTGTCTGATCGCAAAGGTGTGAACGTCCCACAAGCCCTGTTGGAACTCAGCCCATTGACCGCCAAGGATCGGCGCGATTTGAGCTTCGGCCTGGAGTTGGGCGTGGACTGGGTGGCACTGTCGTTCGTGCAGCGCCCGGAAGACATTCGCGAAGCCCGCGAGCTGATCGGCGACAGGGCCTTCCTGATGGCCAAGATCGAAAAACCCTCGGCCGTGCAGCGCCTGCAGGAAATCGCCGAACTGAGCGACGCGATCATGGTGGCCAGAGGCGACCTGGGCGTGGAAGTACCGGCCGAGAGCGTGCCGCAGATCCAGAAGGACATCATCAGCACCTGCCGCCAGTTGGGCAAACCGGTGGTGGTGGCGACGCAGATGCTGGAGTCGATGCGCTTCTCACCGGCGCCAACCCGTGCCGAAGTCACCGATGTCGCCAATGCCGTGGCCGAAGGTGCGGACGCGGTGATGCTGTCGGCGGAAACCGCGTCCGGCGAATACCCGCTGGAAGCCGTACAGATGATGAGCAAGATCATCCGCCAGGTGGAAAACGGCCCGGATTACCAGGCGCAACTGGATGTCAGCCGACCCAAGGCGGATGCCACGGTGTCGGACGCCATCAGCTGTGCGATCCGTCGTATCAGCAGCATCTTGCCAGTGGCGGTGCTGGTGAACTACAGCGAGTCGGGCAGCTCCAGCCTGCGCGCGGCGCGGGAACGGCCGGTGGCGCCAATCCTCAACCTCACGCCCAACCTGTCCACGGCACGGAGGTTGAGCGTGGCGTGGGGCGTGCATTCGGTGGTCAATGATCGGCTGCGCCAGGTGGATGAGGTGTGTTCCACGGCGCTGGAGATCGCCCAGGCACAGGGCATGGCGGAGCGTGGGGATACGTTGGTGATTACGGCGGGGGTGCCGTTCGGGCAGCCGGGGTCGACCAATTCACTGCGGATCGAAACCCTACTCTAATCCTCTGTGGCGAGGGAGCTTGCTCCCGCTGGACTGCGCAGCAGTCCCATCTCTTAGGGCCACTGCGCGGCCCAACGGGAGCAAGCTCCCTCGCCACAGGTTTTATGTCCATCCTTAGATAGTCAATCCATGCACAACCCCACCTGCCCCGACTGGGCCGAAGCCCTGCTCAACGGCTTTAGCCAGATCTTCCTGCAACGCCATCCGCTGTGCGGCCTGCTGTGCCTGCTGGCGATCCTGATCGGCACGCCGACCTTGTTGGGCGGTGCGTTGCTGGGTGGCGTGGCGGGATTGCTCACGGCCCAGCGTCGTTGTTATCCCAAGACCGAGCGCCAGGCCGGGTTGTATAGCTATAACGGCGTGCTGCTGGGTTTGTTGATCAGCCAGCACTTCGCCTGGTCTGCCCTGCTGCCGCCACTGATCCTGGCGTGCGGCGGCTTGAGTGCGATCCTGACGCGGCAATGGTTGAAACGCGCCAGTCAGCCCAACGACTTGCCCGCCTACACCGCGCCTTTTGTCGGCCTGGGTTGGTTGCTGCTCGGCACGGTGCCGGAGAGTAACGTTGCCCAGAGCGAACCCGCCACGTTGGCTATCCTCGCCACGCCTTTAACCGGACTCGCGCAAATCATGTTGTTGGACCAGCCCATATCAGGCGCGCTGATTGCGCTGGGCCTGTGGCTGGCCAACCGTCGCGCCGCCATCTGGGCCTTGATCGGCGCCAGTGTCGGCGTGCTGATTGCGCTGTGGCTGGACGAACCCGCCAGCGCCCTCCTCGGCCTGCACAGCTACAACCCGGCGCTGGCTGCCGTGGCGTTGAGCCAGGTACGTCGCCAGCCCTGGCTGCCGCTGCTCGGCATCCTGTTGGCGATCATCCTCACACCGGTGTTTGCCGCTCTGCACCTGCCTGCGCTGACCGCGCCGTTCATCCTCGCCTGTTGGCTGGTGCGTGCGGGTGTTCGAGTGCTGCGCAAACCCTGCATGGACAGCCCCTTCGAATCCCCCTAGGCTTGCTCGATATCAGTTTCAGGCGGGATTTATGGACAGCAACAACGACTGGCGCCAGCGGCTCTACGTCATGATTTTCCAGAGTGACACCACGGCCGGGCGACGGTTTGACGGCATCCTGCTGCTGATCATCCTGGCCAGCCTGGTGATCGTGATGCTCGACAGCATCGACCAGATTCACCAGAACTATGCCGATGTACTGGCCTATATCGAGTGGGGCTTCACCCTTGTCTTCCTGATCGAATACGGGTTGCGGCTGTATTGCTCGCCCAAGCCGTTGCGCTACGCCTTCAGTTTTTATGGGTTGGTGGACTTGCTGGCCATCGTGCCCGGCATCCTCGCGTTGTATTACAGCGACGCGCAGTACCTGTTGATCATCCGCATCATTCGGATGTTGCGGATCTTCCGCGTGCTCAAGCTCAGCCCGTACCTCAAGCAGGCCAACTACCTGATGGCGGCGCTGCGGGGCAGCAAGCAGAAGATCGTGGTGTTCCTGGTCAGCGTGTGCACGCTGGTCACGGTGTTCGGCACCTTGATGTACGTGATCGAAGGCCCGGAGCACGGCTTTACCAGCATTCCGAAAGGCATCTACTGGGCCATCGTGACCCTGACCACCGTGGGCTTTGGCGATATCGTGCCGAAGACGCCGCTGGGCCAGGTGATTTCGTCACTGGTGATGATCACCGGTTACTCGATCATCGCCGTGCCCACCGGGATTTTTACTGCTGAACTGGCGAGTGCCATGCGCGGTGAACAGCTGCAAACCGACTGCCCGGTGTGCAAGAAGAACAGCCATGAGCCAAACGCCGCATTCTGCTCGCGTTGCGGAAGTAACCTTTTCCGTAAAGTGGAATAAGCAAAGTACGTTTTAATCTTTAAACGTCTATGCGCCGGCAGCTATAGTCGCTGGCATATTGCCCCTACTCAATCGACTACCTTCTCGAACAACAAGGAATGAGCAGTGAAAAAACTCGTTAGCGCCTCTCTCCTGGCCGCCGGCCTTGCCCTGGCGGGCGCCGTCCAGGCTGCCCCCGTCACACTGCTCAACGTCTCCTACGACGTGATGCGCGATTTCTACAAGGACTACAACGCCGCCTTCCAGAAACACTGGGAAGCCGAGCACCCGAACGACAAGCTGACCCTGCAGATGTCCTTCGGCGGCTCCAGCAAACAAGCGCGCTCGGTGATCGATGGTCTGCCGGCTGACGTGATCACCATGAACATGGCCACTGACATCAACGCGTTGGTCGACAACGGCAAACTGGTGCCGGACAACTGGGTCACCCGCCTGCCGAACAACAGCGCGCCGTTCACCTCCGCCACCGTATTCATCGTGCGCAAAGGCAACCCGAAAGCCCTGAAGGACTGGCCGGACCTGTTGAAAGACGGCGTGCAAGTGATCGTGCCCAACCCGAAAACCTCGGGTAACGGCCGCTACACCTACCTGTCGGCCTGGGGTTATGTGCTGAAGAACGGCGGCGACGAAAACAAGGCCAAGGCGTTTGTCGGCAAGCTGTTCAAGCAGGCGCCGGTGCTGGATACCGGCGGCCGTGCGGCCACCACCACCTTCATGACCAACCAGATCGGCGACGTGCTGGTGACCTTCGAGAACGAGGCGGAAATGATCGCCCGTGAGTTCGGCCGTGATCAGTTCGAAGTGATCTACCCAAGCGTTTCCGCCGAAGCCGAGCCGCCGGTGTCGGTGGTCGACAAGGTGGTCGAGAAGAAAGGCACCCGCGTGGCCGCTGAAGACTACCTGAAGTACCTGTGGTCGGCGGAAGGCCAGGAAATCGCGGCCAACAACTACCTGCGTCCACGTGATCCGAAAGTGCTGGCCAAGTACACCGACCGCTTCCCGAAAGTCGACTTCCTGTCGGTAGAGAAAACCTTCGGTGACTGGCGCACCGTGCAGAAGACTCACTTCAATGATGGTGGGGTGTTTGACCAGATTTACTCCGGTCAATAACCGGCGAAACGCAGTAACAATTGTGTGAGCGGGCTGGTTGCAGTGAGTGGGGCTGCTTCGCAGCCCAGCGCGGGGCAAGCCCGCTCACCACAACAAGCCTGCTCCCACATTGGGCTTTGTGTCTGGCAGTTACATCGGCGGTGTCACGCCATCTTTGCCGGCTGAGATGGCCTGGGCCGTAATTGTTCCATCCGCCCCCTGCGCTGCAAACAACACCACCTTCACCCCCGCCTTGAGCAAACTGCGATCCCCCGGCTCCAGGTTGACGATCGGCACATCCTCCGGCACCACGATCTTCTGCTCGCCGCCTTTGTACTTCACGGTCAAGGTGCGCCCGTTGCTGACGACCAAGTCGCCGACGGTGCCGTTGGTCATGCTGCTGCCTTCTTTTAAGTCAAACGCGCGATGCCCGTCGCCCGTGCCGGCCATGGCCGGTGGGAAGACGTGCACTTCCAGTGCGGTCAAGGTGCCATCGGCATTGGGCATGGCGGCGGAGCCAATGTAGCTGCCCGGCTTGATCTCATCGATCTTGGCCAGGGTGACCGCGCGCACCTGAGTGCTTGGGGTCAGGTGCACGATGACGTCTTCACCGCTGTTGACCTTGACGTGCATCGCATCGCCTTCCATCGCGGTAATGGCCCCGCGTACGCCCACACGCTGGGCCTCGGCAGCCTGAGCCAGGCCTACGGCCATCGCAGCGGCCAGGGTGGAAGCCAGGAGCATCTTGTTCAACGTGATCTTCATGGGATTTCCTGTTTCGGCAGTTGTTTCTGAATGTATCATTACCCTTCGCGCAGAAAGTTAACGATTCACTCATCATTACCGGGCATGAGTGTTATCACTGCCAGCGGCCTACCCGGGCTACGGTGTTGTCTTTAGGCTCGCCCCACTTTCCTTCGCATTTATGAGAACACCATGAACGCTACGTCCCACGCCACAACCACCATGACCCGGAGCATGGTGATGCTGTTTGCGTTTTGCTGCGGCGCCATCGTTGCCAACATCTACTATGCCCAACCGATCATCGAGCTGATCGCGCCGGACATCGGCCTCACGCCCGCCATGGCCAGCCTGATCGTCTCCTTGACGCAGATCGGCTACGCCCTGGGTCTGTTTTTCCTGGTGCCGCTGGGTGACCTGCTGGAAAACCGCAAGCTGATGATCGCCACCACCGTACTGGCCATCGCCAGTCTGTTGGGTGCGGCGTTTACCGAGCAGCCGAATCTGTTTCTGTTGGTATCGCTGCTGATCGGTTTCAGTTCGGTGTCGGTGCAGATCCTGATCCCATTGGCCGCACACCTGGCGCCCGCCGAGTCCCGTGGCCGCGTCGTCGGCAGCATCATGGGTGGCCTGTTGCTCGGCATCCTGTTGGCACGGCCCGTGTCCAGCGTGGTGGCGGACCACTTCGGCTGGCGCGCGATGTTCATGGCCGCAGCGGCGTTGATGGCGTTTATCAGTGTGGTATTGCTGATCACCATTCCCAAGCGCCAGCCTGATCACAGTGCCACCTATGGTCAGCTGCTGCGCTCCCTCGGCACCTTGTTGCGTGAGCAGCCGGTGCTGCGCCAGCGGGCGTTTTATCAGGGTTGCATGTTCGCTACCTTCAGCCTGTTCTGGACCGCTGCCCCACTGGAACTGGCGCGTAATCACGGCTTGAGCCAAAGCGAGATCGCGCTGTTTGCCCTGGTCGGTGCGTTGGGCGCCATTGCCGCGCCCATCGCCGGTCGCCTGGCCGATGCCGGTCACACTCACCGTGCGTCGTTGCTGGCCATGCTGTTTGCCGCGTTGAGCTTCCTGCCAGCCTTCGTGCACCCGTTGTACAGCGTGATCGGCCTGGCGGTGACCGGCGTGGTCCTGGACTTCTGCGTGCAGATGAACATGGTGCTGGGCCAGCGCGCCATCTACGCCCTCGACGCCAACAGCCGCAGCCGCCTGAACGCGCTGTACATGACCAGCATCTTCATCGGCGGTGCCTTCGGTTCGGCGATTGCCAGCAGCGTGTATGAGCACGGCGGCTGGCTGGGTGTAATGCTGGTGGGCAGCGCGTTCCCCTTGATCGCGCTGCTGCGGTTCCTGAGTGCTTCACGTCAGGCCACGGTCGCCACTGCTTGAGGGAGGGACTCAAGGCCGGCTTTTTTCCGCGGATGCCTGGCCCGAGGGTGACGTCAGCAGGCTCATCAACTGTGAGAAAAACGCCAGCAGCATGACGGCGAGCATCTGGATCATGCCGGCAGCGTGTTCTTGTGTTTTATCCGTCAAAGGAGCGGGAGCCGGTGTTGGGACCGGAGGAGGCGGCGCCGGATTGGGAGTGGGTGCAGGTGTAGGTACGGGTGCAGGCTGAACCTGCGGCGCTTGCCCCTCCCACAGCACATCCGTTGGCTTGATTTCGCCCTTGCTCTTGAGCAACAGGTCCGGCTTACCCGTGCCCTTCAGGTCAATCGCCAGGCTTGAGAGGCCCGTACTCGGATCATGCTTGATCACCGCCTCCCCGGCGCGACCACTGAACCGATCAGTGAAAACCAGCGCACGCACACCCGCCTCCTTCAAGGCGCCCGACACGTCGATCTTATCCGTACCGCTGGTGAAATCCTCAATAATGTCGGGGTCAGTCGGCGTGGAGTCGCTCGCCTTGTCGTAGACAAAGGTGTCCGCGCCGCCACCGCCTCTCAGGGAGTCGCCCTTCCCGCCGCCCTTGATCCGGTTCGCCGCCTCATTTCCCAAGATGTTGTCTCGCCCTGCGCCGCCAATCGCGTTTTCAATCGTGCAACCCTTGGCAATGGACACATTGCCCTTCAACCCGCCCACATCAGAAAACGACTCGGCGTTCAGGTTGATGTTCTGGTCCTGGGAAAACCCGGAGAAATCCATCGTGTCGACGCCGCCACCGTCCCACACACAGAAGACCGGTTTGTCCGCAGCGCTTTTGAGGCTCATAGCCTCGCGCTCGGTGTTGGAATTGAAACCATAGGTGGTGTTGGTGTTGCGCGTCTGGTGATTGGCCCCATACAGGCGTTGCGCCGCAGCGATATCGTCCATCATCGGTGCGGATGGGTTCTGCCCGTTGAAGTCGTGTCCCTTCTGGTTTTTCTCCGAAAAGTAACTCATGACCGTGCGCGCTTTTGTATCTTCGGCGTAGTCCGCACCCGTCTGGTAATTGGGGGTACCGCCGTTGTAGTGACCGGGATGATGCAGGCCGATGGCGTGACCGATCTCATGGATAGCAGTGACCGAAAAGTGACTGCCCAATGCCGGTGCCCCACTTTCTCCCCGTGTGCCAATCGTGGCCGTTGTCTGGGTAGTGAACCGACCAGGGAAGTTGGCCACCCCACGGTCACTGCCTGGGTTGTTGCGAATGTTGAGTGTGCCGTCCGCCCCGCCCGCCTGCTCGCGAAAGTTGATATTGGCCACATCCTGCCAGGACTGCACTGCCTGGCGAACACGTCGTTGCTGCTGCTGGGTGAAACTGCCATCCACCGTGTAATTCACATCGACTTTCGAATCGCCGTTGCGGTCATGAAAGCGCAGGTTTTCTCGCGTGAGTTGGCTGGCTGCCTGGTCCGTCGTGTAAGAGGGTTTATTGCCGGCCCCCACACCAAATGGGCCGGGGTCCGATACCGGCAGGTTATTCAGAGGACTCCTACTGCGCAGGTCATAAGTATTCATTGTGCGACGCCTTTGGTTTCAATAAAGAGAGTCGGCCAACTGATTGTTAGCCAACGGGTCCAGAGGGAAACTCGCACGCTGAAAAATCCGACACCACCGTAAAGTTAATACCAACCGCAACACCCGAATGCCCAGAAACACGAGGCGATACCACCAGGAATGCCTTTGCAATTTAAACAATCGACAACACAAAGGCCCGGGCGGCATCGCGTTGTTTTGGCAAGAGAAAAACAAATTCTAAAACAACGCTGTTCGCTCAACTACACGGTTATCCCAATGGTCAGGACATATCCCTTAACCCTTCCTCAGGACCGCACCAGCTTCTCCAGCGCAGCGTCCGCCAGGAAGGAAGAGCGGCTCTTGACCTTGTGTTCACGCACATACCGGTCGATGCGCTGGATGACGTAACCAGGCAAAGTCACGTTGACCTTTTCGGTCTTGCCCAGGTAGGGCGAGATGTCCAGCTCTAACATCCCCCAACCCATGTCGGCGTAGTCTTCGTGCGCGTGATGGTTGGCTACCGACGTCGGCATCGGAATCGGGCCGCCTTCTGCGGCAATCTCTTGCAGCATGATGTGCGCGATTTCCACCGCAGCGTTATAGGCCTCTTCGAAACTGTCCCCGGCGGTGACCGCACCTGGGATATCGGGGATCTGAATACCGGTGGCGGTGAAGTCATCGCCCCATTCGATACAGATTGGGTATTGCATGAACGTTCTCCTTAAAACTGAAACAAGCCGGCGCGTTTCCTGATGCTTCTGACGGTGCCCAGCGGCAAATCCTTCTTGGGATGCGGCACAGGGAGGGTGTACGGGCTATAGCAGTGGGTAAAAATATGATGACTGCCCGTGACCCGATCCAGCACCCAGCCCGCCTCTTGCAGTTCCTTGATCAATAACCTGCTTTGCACCCGAGCCTCCTTGGCTTGGCCTGAATAAAAGTAACCCTAGAGTTACCTTTACTCAAGCACAAAATACGCAGGTCTGACTGACGGCTGTTTACTGGATATTGAAAACCCACCCGCTCGACACTGGAAACGCATGACACATCCGGGTCATCGCCTTAGGCTTGAACGCCGCCAAGCCCGACAGGAGCCACCGATGGACCGCCTCACCGCCATGGAAACCTTCGTCCACGTCGTCGAAACCGGCTCGTTCTCCGCAGCCGCCAAACGCCTGGGCATCGGCCAGCCCGCCGTGTCCAAGAGCATTGCGCAACTGGAGGCGCGCCTTGCCGTGCGGCTGGTGATGCGCTCCACACGGGGCCTGACCCCCACCGAGGCGGGCCTGGTGTACTTCGAAGGGGCCAAGCGGGCTATCGATGAAGCCAATGCAGCCGACGAGGCCGCCCGTGGCGCCAGCGCCGGATTGACGGGCAACCTGCGGGTCAGCGCTGGAGTGACTTTCTCCCGCATGCGGATAATTCCTAACCTGGGTCCCTTCCTGGACCAACATCCAGGCCTGAACATCGACGTGTTGCTCGACGACCGACTCCTGAACCTGGTTGAAGACGGCATCGACATCGCCCTGCGTATCGGCAACCTGAGTGATTCGGGCCTCACTGCTCGCCGGCTTGGCCAAAGTCCGTGCAGGGTATTCGGTACGCCGGCCTACTTCGAACGTTTCGGCGAGCCACAGAGCCCGGCGGATATCCTCAACCACCAGGCCGTGATCTACAGCCTCGGGGAAAGCCCGCTCTGGCCCTTCAAACAAGGCCTTCACGAACACACCATCGCCGCTCAAGGACGCTTGCGCGTCACCTCTTCCGAAGGTTTGCGCGCAGGTGTGCTCGCCCACCACGGCCTGGCGATGACGTCCGAATGGATGTTCTCGCCGGAATTGGCCAGGGGTGAAGTGAAGCCCGTATTGACCGATTGGGAACTCCCGCCAAAGGACCTGTGGGCGGTATTGCCGACGGGGCGAATGCCGAGTGCCAAGGCCAAGGCATTTATCGAATACGTTGAAGGGTTACTCACGCATTAGCGTGCTGTGAAACCGTGGAATGCGCCCGTTAAGCGATGGCCAGTAAGTGAATTGCTCCGCGTCTGCCGGTAAGGCCGGTTGACGCCAAAGCTGTTCCAGGATGGCTTGTGAAGCAATGGCGAACGCTAGCTGCTGCCCTGGGCACCGGTGGTGGCCAGAACCGAAGCTGAAGGTTCGCCGACTGAGGCGCTCAAGCACAAAACTGTCGGGGTTCGCGTTCGCGCCAGGGTCTCGATTGGCGCAAGCCAGCAACACCAGAATGGTGTCCCCCGCCTCTACAACGCGATGACCAATCGCGCAGCGCCTGGCAACAAATCGGCGGGTGTTTTGCACCGGCGAATCGTAGCGGGCGACCTCTTCCACCAGGGCAGTCGCCAGGGTCGGCGTGCGCAGCACCTGTTCAACCAGTTCAGGCCGCCGAGAGAGCATCACCCGTGTATTGCCGATCAGGCCAGCCGTCGCTTCGCAGGTCTGCGCCAACAGCCCGATCAGGTTGGCATTCAGCACTTTCGCGTCCGGCCAGTCGCCTCGGCGGATCAGCGCCAGCAATGCTGTCTCCTCAAGCACACCCCTGAACAGCTGGCTCAATTGCGACACGCCAACATCGGCATTCTGCAGTTGAATGGCATTGCTCAAAGGCGAGAGGCACGCAACGAAATCCCGCGTAAGGCCCGCAACGGTTCTCAACTGCTCACGCGGCACACCCAATAGATGCGCAACCACCGAGACCGGTAGGGTGAACATCCACTCATCCAGGGTATTCAAGCCTGCGCTCAGTTGCGTAACGACGCCTGCAACGTGGTTGGCGCCCAAACCAGCCAACGCCGGCTCAATGATCGACCTCGGACAACGATGGGCAGTGCCTTCATTCATACGCATCAACCGTGCAAACATCTGGCCAGTTGCACGCTGTGCAATCGCGGGAGGGACCGGCTCATGGAGTGGTCGTACACGGCAATCAGGATGCGCCAGAACGGCCTCGACCGTCTCCGCCCGGCTGGCTATCCACATCCCGAGTTCGGTATCGAACAGCAACTCATCTTCGTCACGCAAGCGTGCATAGTAGTCGTAGGGGTCTGTATGGGTTGCGGCTTCCAGCGGTGTCATTCAGCACATCCTGTTCGAAAAGAACCGCTACTATCAGCCCCTACAAACGGCAACGCTTCGCTCAGGAACGAAACATGAATGCCCACGACGATGACGCCGCCCTCTCCCGAATAGCCGGAGCGATAGCAGAACCCGCGCGCACGAAAATGCTCTGCGCGCTGATGGACGGTCATGCGCGTACCAGCACCGAAATGGCGGTGATTGCCGAGGTCAGCGCATCAACGGCAAGCGCTCACTTGGCCAGGCTCAAGGAGGATGGCTTGATCAAGCTGCATACCCAGGGACGTCATCGCTACTACAGCCTTGCCGGGCCGCATATTGCCCAGGCGATTGAAGGCTTGATGGTGATCAGCCGCGACAGCGCCAAGGCGTTTGTGTCGAACACGCCCAGTCGCTTGCAGTTCGCGCGCACCTGTTACGACCATATGGCGGGTACGCTTGCGGTGCAATTGCATGACCATTTCATCGCGGCCGGATGGTTGGTCGGCGAAGGTACTTACCAGCTCACGCCGCCGGGCGATGACGTCATGACCGAACTGGGAATTGATGTGGTGACCCTGCGCGCACAGCGACGGCGTATCGCCTGTTCGTGCCTGGATTGGAGCATGCGCCGCCCGCACCTGGCAGGTGCCTTGGGCGCGGCGTTGCTGCAGAACGCGATTGGCCGTGGATGGGTAACTCAGGATCTGGACAGCCGTGCATTGGGTTTGACGTCCAAAGGGCGCAAGGAACTGGCGGTCAAGTTTGGAATACACCTCGCAGAACAATGAAGATTCACGGTGGGAGCGACTAAACGACTCGACCATCCCAAGCCACCGTCACGTGCCGAGGCAGTTCACGCCGATGCTCTAGCAACCACGCATCCAACGTATGCCCCACATGGGTCAACACCCCCCGTTGCGCGCCAGTTTCCTCAATGCTCTGCAACGCCAGCGTCAGGTCATTGTGATTACGCGGCGCTTGCGGCTGCGGCGGCATGGAGCAATCCAGTACCAGCACGTCCAGCGGTTCACGTTGCAGCCAGGCTAATGTTGCCGGCGGCAGGCCGACCGTGTCGGTGAGGTAGGCGATGCGCCGCCCCTCGCCTTCCAGCAGGTAACCCAGGGTCAGTTTGGAATGCTGCAACGGCAACGCCGTGACGCTCAACTCGCCAAAGTGGCGTGTTTCAAACTCGGCAAAAGGCTGGCTGAAATCGAGAATGCCCGGATGTTTGTACAGGTCGGACAAGCCCTCCGGATCCGCCGGGCCGTGCACCGGAATCACCAGCCCCTGCCCCCAGCGCAGGTGCAGCAAACCCTGGGCATGATCAGCGTGATAGTGGGTCTGGAAAATCCCGTTGAAGCTGCGCGGCGGGAAGCGTTCGGTGAGGTCAGGCAAACCGCTGTCGATCAGCCAGCGTTGGTCTCCGCATTCGATCAGCGCGCTGCACGGTCGGCGGCGCAGGCTTGCGTCGCTGCGCGCCAGACCGCACGCGGGGCATTCGCAGCCGTACACCGGGACTTGCCGCGCGTCACCGGTGCCGAGCAGCGTCAGGCGCATGCCGAGTGCCCGTGGTCGAGGCAGCACAGCAGGCGCTCGACCGTATGCTCGAGCGGCCCGGAGTTGTCCAGCACGAACAACCCCGCCCCATGCCCCGCGATCAACTCAGCGGTGAACCGCGTATTGCGTGCCAGGCGCTCCTCGATATCCGCCAAGGCCTCACGCCCGCGTGCGATCAAACGCTGGCGCAACACCGCCTGGTCCACCGTCAACAGCAACACCAGCGACGTCGGATAACGCGCGCGGGTCTGTGCCAAGTGCGCACGGGAGCCGTTGACCAGCACGTCGTCACCCGCCGCCAGCCACGCGTCGATCTCCTTGGGAATGCCATAGGACAAGCCATTCGCCTGCCAGCTGAGGGCAAAGGCGCCCTCCGCCTGCAGCGCGGCGAACTGCTCCGGGGTGACCCCTTGCGCCGCCTCGCCCACTGCTTCCGCCGAGCGGGTGATAACGCGGCGCACGATACGGCAACCGCGCTCGGCCAACCGTGGGCGTGCGGCATCCAGCAGGCTGTCCTTGCCCGAGCCGGACGGCCCGATGAGATAGATCAACCTGCCTGCCATCAAAACACCCTCTTCGCTTGTCGCCATACTTGTTGCACCACCGGCAGCCCTTCGCGGCTGCGGGCCTGGACCAGGTCCGCGCGCAGGCCAATGGCGATTTCGCCGCGATCGCTGAGGCCCGCGGCTTTTGCCGGCGCCAGGCTGATCATCTTGACCGCTCGCGACAGGTCGCCGCCGTCCTGCTGGTCGGCCAGCACAAAGGCCGCCTGCAACAGGCTGGCCGGGTAATAGTCGCTGGAAAGTATATCCAGCAATCCCTCGGCCGCCAGGCCGGCGGCGGCCACATTACCCGAGTGCGACCCACCGCGCACCACGTTCGGAGCGCCCATCAACACTTTCATGTCCAGCGCGTGGCAGCCCTTCGCCGCTTCCAGCGTGGTGGGGAATTCGGCGATGGTCATGCCGTAGCGCGCCGACTCTTGCAAGTGGGCCAATGTCGCATCGTCGTGGCTGGCGACGGACAGGCCGCGCGCCAGGCAATGCTCGACGATGGCGGCGCGATAACGGTCGCTGTACGCCAGGGAGTTGGCCTTTTGCAGCACGATGAACGCGTCCATGGTTTCGTCGTTCAGGTGGTACTTGCCCATGTAGTACTCACGGTACTTGGATTCGAGCACGAACTGGCGCTGGCCCGGCGAATGGTCCATCACCGACACCAGTTGCACCAGCGGGTTTTCCACCAGGTCGCGGAACACGCTGAGCGTGTCCGGGTGGCACAGCTCGCAGCGCAGGTGCAGGTGGTGCTCGGCGCGGGTCAGGCCGGCACCTTCCGCCTGGGCGATGGCGTCGAGCATCGCCGGCAGCTTTTTCATGCGGTTGCCCTTGGGGTTCACGTCGCCGATGGAGACGGCGTCGAACACCGTGGTGATGCCCGCCGCGATGATCTGCGCGTCGTGGCTGAGCACGGCCGAAGTTGACGGCCAGTCCACGCCGGGACGCGGGGTCATGTGTTTTTCCAAATTGTCGGTGTGCAATTCCACCAGGCCCGGCAACAGGAAATCACCGCCCAGGTCCTGGGCCTGGGGCAACTGGCTGCGCCCTTCAGCGAGGTCAACGATCTTGCCGTCGCGCAGCACCACCGAGCCCAGGAACATGCGGTCAGCCGTGACAATCTGGGCATTACTGAGGATCTGTTCAGCGGGCATTTGCGTATTCCTCTTGGGCAACAGGCGTGGGGGTCATGTCGAAATGACGGTCGGCAACCGCTTCACGGGCGGCGCGGTCGTGGAAGATGCCGATCAGCGCTGCGCCGGCGGCCTTGGCTTCGTTCATCAGCTCCAGCACCACCTGGCGGTTGTTGTCGTCCAGGGACGCGGTGGGCTCATCCAGCAGCATTACCGGCCAGGCCACCATGAAGCCGCGGGCGATGTTGACGCGCTGTTGCTCACCGCCGGAGAAGGTGCCGGGCGCCAGCTGCCACAGCCGTTGCGGGATATTCAGGCGGGTCAGCAGGTGTTCGGCACGCGACTGCGCATTGGCCTTGGACCAGCCACGGGCCAACGCCGGCTCCATCACCACGTCCAGGCACGCCACGCGGGGGATTACCCGCAGGAATTGGCTGACGTACCCGAGGGTTTGCTGACGCACCTGCAAGATGTCACGCGGCTCGGCGCCGACCAGTTCCAGCCACGCGCCCCCATGCTGCACACGAATGCTGCCGCCCGCCGGCAGATAGTTGCCGTACAAGGTGCGCAACAAGGTGCTTTTACCGGCGCCGGACTGGCCGTGCAGCACCAGGCATTCACCGCCCTGCACACTGAACTCGACGCCACGCAGCACGTTGAGCACCACGCCGTGTTGCTGATGCAGGGTGAAGGTTTTCGAGAGGTCACGGACCTCGATCAAGGCATTTGTCATGGCTGCAATACCGAAGACACCAGCAGTTGAGAGTAAGGGTGCTGTGGATCGTCGAGGATCTGGTCGGTGAGCCCGGTTTCCACCACACGGGAGCGACGCATCACCATCAGGCGGTCGGCCAACAGGCGCGCGACGGCCAGGTCGTGGGTGACGATCACCACCGCCAAATCCAGCTCACGCACCAGCCCGCGCAGCAGATCGAGCAGGCGCGCTTGCACCGACACATCGAGACCGCCGGTGGGTTCGTCCATGAACACAAGCCGTGGGCTGGAGACGAGGTTGCGGGCGATTTGCAGGCGCTGCTGCATGCCGCCGGAGAAGGTGCGCGGCAAGTCATCGATACGTTGCGGGTCGATTTCCACCTGGCTCAACCAATCGAGACCGGCACCGCGCAGCTGCTCGTAATTGCGCACGCCCTGGGCCATCAGGCGCTCGCCGATGTTGGCGCCGGCTGACACCCCCATGCGCAAACCGTCGCGGGGGTTCTGCTCGACAAAGCCCCATTCGGTGCGCAGCAAGGTGCGGCGCTCGGCTTCGCTGGCGCTGTACAAATCCAGCCATTCGCCGTCCTTGCTGCGGTAGCCGATGCTCCCCGCTTGCGGCGGCAGGCGCCCGCTCAACAGCGAGAGCAAGGTGGATTTACCCGAGCCGGACTCGCCAACGATGCCCAGCACTTCGCCGGGGTAAAGATCGAAGCTCACTCCCTGGCAGCCCTTCTCCGGGCCGTACAACAGGGACAGGTCACGCACTTGCAATAACGGCTGGCTCACTGGTTGTTCTCCTTGACGCGTTGCGCGCAATACCAGGTGTCGGAACAGACAAAACTCTGGGTGCCCGCATCGTCCAGAATCAGCTCATCGAGGAACGATTCACGGCTGCCGCAGATGGCGCAGTTGTGCTCCCACTTCTGTACCTCGAAGGGGTGGTCTTCAAAGTCGAGGCTGGTGACCTGCGTATAGGGCGGCACCGCGTACAGGCGCTTCTCGCGACCGGCGCCGAACAGCATCAGCGCCGGGCTCATGTCGAGTTTCGGGTTGTCGAATTTGGGGATCGGCGACGGATCCATCACGTAGCGCTCGTCGACCATCACCGGGTAGGCGTAGCTGGTGGCGATATGGCCGAAGGTGGCGATGTCTTCGTAGAGCTTCACGTGCATCACCCCGTAATCATTCAGGGCGTGCATGGTGCGGGTCTCGGTTTCCGACGGTTCGATAAAGCGCAGCGGCTCGGGAATCGGCACCTGGTAGACCATGATCTGATCGGCCTGCAGCGGGGTTTCCGGGATGCGGTGGCGGGTCTGGATCACCGTCGCGTCCGGCGTGGCTTCGGTGGTGGCGACGCCTGCGGTGCGCGCAAAAAAGCGGCGGATCGACACGGCGTTGGTGGTGTCGTCGGCGCCCTGGTCGATGACTTTGAGCACGTCCTCCGCGCCGAGGATCGCAGCGGTCAATTGCATGCCGCCGGTGCCCCAGCCGTAGGGCAACGGCATCTCGCGGCCACCGAACGGCACTTGGTAACCAGGGATCGACACGGCCTTGAGCAAGGCGCGGCGGATCATGCGTTTGGTCTGCTCGTCGAGGTAGGCGAAGTTGTAGGCGGCGTCATTCATGGCTCGGGCCCTCGGCCGGTTGGCGCAGTTTGCGAATCAGTTCCAGTTCGGACTGGAAGTCCACGTAGTGCGGTAATTTGAGGTGCGAGACAAAACCGGCCGCCTCGACGTTGTCGCAGTGGGCCAGTACGAATTCTTCACGCTGGGCCGGCGAGACGATCTCTTCGTTGTATTCCCCCGCGCGCAGCGAACGGTCGACCAGTGCCATGCCCATGGCCTTGCGCTCGGCATGCCCGAAGGCCAACCCGTAGCCGCGAGTGAACTGCGCCAGCTCGGTGGCGGAGCCGACGAACTGGTTGACCATCTCGCACTCGGTGACTTCGATGCTGCCCAGGCAGATGGGAAAGCCCAGCTCTGGCGGGTCGATCCACACCTCGACGTCGCCGATGCGAATCTCGCCGGCAAATGGGTGGTTGCGGCCGTAGCCACGCTGGGTCGAGTAGCCCAGCGCCAACAGGAAACCTTCATCGCCACGGGCCAGGGCTTGCAAGCGTTCGGCGCGGCTGGCCGGGTATTCCAGCGGGTCGCGGGTGATATCGGCGACGCTGGCGTTGTCGTCGGTTTCGGTCTTGATCAGGCCTTCTTTGGCGAGCAGGCCGAGCACCCGTGGGCAGGCTTCGATGCGCGCATCCGGCGTGGTCTGCGGGCCGGGGTATTCACCTTCGGCCAGCAGCGAGAAATCCAGCAGGCGGTGGGTGTAATCGAACGTCGGGCCGAGCAACTGGCCGCCGGGCACGTCCTTGAATGTGGCCGACAGGCGTCGGCTCAACGACATCTGCGCAGTGTCGATCGGCAAGCTCGGGCTGAAGCGCGGCAACGTGGTGCGGTAGGCGCGCAACAGGAAGATCGCTTCCACCAGGTCCCCCGCCGCTTGCTTGATCGCCAGCGCGGCGAGTTCTTCGTCGAACAGCGAACCTTCGGTCATCACCCGCGCCACGGCCAGGGGCAGTTGCTCGCGGATTTGCTTCACGCTCAGTTCAGGAATCGCGGTATCGCCCCGGCGTTTTTTCGCCAGCAGGCGATGGGCATTGTCGATGGCCTGTTCGCCACCTTTGACGGCTACGTACATCAGGCACGCTCCTCTGCGACACGGCTGCTGCGCGGCAGGCCGATCAGGTGATGACCGGCGGCAAACAACACATCCAGGCCACGGGGGAAGGCTTCGCGACGCTGGCGCTCCAGCCAGAAGGCTTGCGGCACGGGCACCTGCACCTGGCGCTGGGCCTTGATGCCCGGACCGCGCCAGAGCAGGCCGCGACCGGACTCCAGGTCGGTGAGCTGCACAAGCAGGGTGCAGGACTGGTCGGGGTAACGGTCATTGCCGTGGTCGAAGCCGCTGAGGTCGAGCAAGTCTTGCTCACCGAGCAAGGCGAACACCGCGTCTTCACGGTTCGCCGTCAACGGGCAACCGCAGTGGAACGCCAGGTTGGCGCGGATCAGCGGCGTGTCGAAGCTCGGCGCCAGCCACAGCGGCGTGTCCCCATCCAGCATCGCCAGGCACAGGGCATAGGTGGCGGGCGCCAGGCCATCGAGGCGCGGCGCGCAGGGCAGGTGCTGGATTAAACCGGGTTCGGCCAAGGCTTTGAGGGCGGCACGAAAACCGCGCTGGGCGTCCAGGACCGGGTCGACAAAGGCCGGTTGCAACAGTTGCGCATTCATCAGTTTTCTCCTCGAACCAACGTGAAGAACTCGACCTTGGTCGCGGCGGTGTCGGCTTCTTTTTGCGCGCGTCGAGCGGCCTGAGTATTGGCCAGCGCGGTGATCAAATCGCTGAGCCAAAGACTTGGCTGCGTGCCTTGCAAATGGGCATCGGCCAGGGCCGCCAATTCAGCGTGAGCCTTGTCGCGCCCGGCCAGGTAGCTGTAGCCGGTGCGACCATCGGCCAGGCGCACCACGCAGCGGGTCACGCTCATTTCGCCGACGTTGAAGGGCGCGCCATTGCCGCCCATGCGGCCGCGCACCAGGGTCATGCCGATTTCCGGGGCGCGGATCAGTTGGTATTCCGCGTCTTTCAACGCGGCTTCGTGAGGTTGCAGTTCACTGAGTTGGGCGCGGGCGAGCACACCAAGCCAATGCTGACGCGGGGACAGATTCATCAGGGTCTCCATCAGGTCACCACTTGGTACTGGAAGCGATCCGAACGGCTGGTGGACTGCGCCAGCTCCACCGGGCGGCCGTCGCGATCGCGGGAAAGTGTGAATACGGTGAGGGCTGGCAAGTGCCGAGGCATCATCAGCAGCGCGGCTTCATCACGGTTGGGCAAACGCGCACCGATCAGGCTTTGGGTGCGCGTCAGCGGCAGGTCGCGTTCGCGCAGGTACTGGCGCAGCGAACCGCCGGTGTAGTCGGCCAGCAGCGGCGCCCGGCTGGCGCAGTAGCGATGGCGAATCAGGCTGACGGGTTGGTGGTTGAGTTTGCGCAGGGTCTGCAGCTCGATCATCGGCGCCATTTCGGCAATGCCCAGGTGCTGCGCCTCATCGCGACTGGCGTAGCAGTAGCGGCGCTTGAGCAGCACCGCTTCCACGCCCACGCCTTGGGCCGACAGCGACTGGCTGTAGGAGGTCTCGGCGCCCATCGGGTAGATCAACGGGCGATCAAGTACCTGGGTGCCCTTGCCCTGGCGGCGCAACAGGCTGCCTTCGAATACCAGCTCGTCGATGGCGCGGCGCAGCGTGTGGCGGTTGACGCCAAAACGCTCGGCCATGTGCACCTCGCCGGGCAGGAAGTCGCCGGCGCTGTAGCTGCTCAATTCACGGCGCAGGATATCCGCGAGTTCGCGGTACACCGGCTCATCTTGTCTAGACAACTGCATGCTTAAAAAAAGCGCCGCGCGGGCACCCCTCCGACGTCAGATGAACTGCTTGCGCAGGCGTTGGGACAACACGTCGATCAAACTCACCACCACGATGATCACCAGCAGCACCGCGCAGGTTTGTACAAACTGAAAGGCGCGGATGTTTTCCCAGAGGATCACGCCGATCCCGCCCGCGCCGACCATGCCGACCACCGTGGCCGAGCGCACGTTGGCTTCGAAGCGGTACAGCGCGTAGCTCACCCACAGCGGCATCACCTGGGGGATCACGCCGTAGATCACTTCCTGCAAGGCACTCGCGCCAGTGGCACGCACGCCTTCCACCGGGCCTGGGTCGATGGCTTCGACGGCTTCGGCAAACAGCTTGGCGAGGACGCCGGTGGTGCTGATCCACAAGGCCAAAACGCCCGCGAAGGGACCGAGACCGACGGCGACCACGAACAACATGGCGAACACCATTTCATTGATGGAACGGAAGGCGTCCATCACCCGGCGCAGCGGTTGGTGGATCCACCAAGGGGTGATGTTGTCGGCGCAGAGAATGCCCAGCGGCACCGAGCAGACGATGGCCAACACCGTGCCCCAGAGGGCGATTTGCACGGTGACGATCATCTCCTTGAGGTAGGAGCGCCACTCGTGGAAGTCCGGCGGGAAGAAGTCGGCGGCGAAGGTCGCCATGTTTCCGGAGTCACGGTACAGCGCCAGCGGGTTCATCTCGGCGCCGTGCCAGGCCCAGGCCAGCAGGACCAGGAACAGGCCCCAGCCGAGGTATTGCGGCCAGGTGCGTTTACCGACGGCTTCAGCGTGCAAGGTTGTCATGGGTCACTCTCGATCAATGTGTATGAGTGGGCTTTCTGTGGTGAGCCTGGCTTCTGTGGTGAGCGGGCTTGCCCCGCGCTGGGCTGCGCAGCAGCCCCAATGGCTCTGCTGTGAACCCGTCGGGGGACAAGCCCCCTCACCACAAAAGCACTCTGCATACAGGCGGGGGATTAGCCGTTAGCCGCAGTTTTCTTGTCGAGTTCGGTGATGCGCTGCTGCAACTTGGCCAGGTCAGCATCGATATCAGCGAGCTTCTTGGCCTTATCCGCCGCTTCCAGCTTGTCGTCCGCGCTGATCGTGGTGCGCTGCTTGAACAGCTCCAACTGGCGGATCGGCAACAGTTGGTCGTCGCTAGAGGCGAGGAACTTGCCCAGTTGCATGTTCTTCAGCACGGCCTTCTCTTCATCGGTGTCACCGTAGTGGGCGAAGAAGTCGCGGATCTTGGTTTTCTCGCTGTCGCTCAGGGCCTTGCTCCACACCATCGGGTCGGCCGGGATCAGCGGCGATTTCCAGATCACCTTGAGCATGGCGGCCTTGTCCGGCTGGGTGACTTCCAGGCGCTCCCAGCTTTCGGTGTTGAAGGTGGCGACGTCCAACTGCCCTTTGGCGACGCTTAGCGCGTTGACTTCATGGCTGGAGTTCAACGTGCGTTTGAACGCCGTGGCGGCATCCACATTGTTCTTGGCAAACACGTAGTAACCCGGCACCAGGTAGCCCGAGGTGGAGTTCGGGTCACCGTTGCCAAAGGTCAGGTTCTTGGCGTTCTTGAGCATGTCTTCGACGTTGTTGATCGGGCTGTCCTTGCGCACGATCAGCACGCTCCAGTAACCGGCGGCACCGTTGGCGGCGGCGGTCTGGGCGAAGATCTCGCCGTTGGAGCGGTCCACCGCTTCCATCGCGGCCTTGTTGCCAAGCCAGGCCACGTCGACCTTGTTGAAGCGCATGCCCTGGATCAGGCCGGCGTAGTCGGAGGCGAAGGTGGCGTTGATGGTCAGGCCGGTCTTCTTGTGCATGTCATCCAGGAACGGCTGCCAGATGCTCTTGAGGTTCTGCGAAGACTCGGTGGACATGATGCCGAAGTTGATCGCCTTGTCGGCGGCATGGGCATTGCCCAACGCCACACTGGCCAGCAACACCGCAGACAGAAAGACGTGACCGATACGGTTCAACATGGAAAGGATTCCTGTGGGTCGTGAGTAGGGTTTCAAGCGCGCGCCAGGGCCAGCCGAGGGGTGACGGAGGTTTGGCGGGACTGGTCGGAAAACATCAGGCTGGTGTCGACGTCGGCACCGTACAAATCATTGAGGAAGTGGCTGCTCATCTCGCTGCCCTGGCCGTCGAAATGAATACGGCCACCTTTGAGGGCCACGGCACGCGGGCAATAACGCATGGCGTAATCGACTTGATGCAGGGTCACCACCACGGTCTTACCGTCGCGGCGGTTGATGTCGGCGAGGATCTCCATGACCTTGCGTGCCGACTCCGGGTCAAGCGAAGCGATAGGCTCATCGGCCAGGATCACCTCGGCGCGCTGGGTCAATGCACGGGCAATCGCCACGCGCTGTTGCTGGCCGCCGGACAAGGTCGAAGCCCGTTGCGCGGCCAAGTCGGCCAAGCCAACGCGCGCCAGGGATTCCAGGGCAAACGCCTTCTCTTCGGCATTGAACAAGCCGAGGTTGCCGCGCCAGCGCGGCATGCGGCCCAGGCAACCGAGCAGCACGTTGTCGAGCACGCTCAGGCGGTTGACCAGGTTGAACTGCTGGAAGATGTAGCCGATGTCTGCGCGCAACCGCCGCACCTTGCCATTCAAGCGCCCACTGGCCTGCACTTCCCGGCCCAGCACCTTGACGCTGCCGCCGTTGCTCTTGTCGCAACAGGCCAGCCCCGCCAAGTGGCGCAACAAGGTGGACTTGCCAGAACCGGAAGCGCCAATCAGCGCGACCATCTCACCTGGGGCAATGGTGAGTTCGAGGTCGACCAACGCGGATTTCTTCGCAAAGGTCTTGTTCAAGTGATCGACATGGATAGCGTGATTCATGGGCTTCTCTGTCTTGTTTGAACAGCCAGGGGATGGCTGCGGTTGAGTTCAAACGACAGTAGGCGCGGGAGGTGTCAGCCCTATGACTTGCACATGACTGGAGGGGGTCGGTTGGATGAAGGTTTTGTGAAAGGTTGGACTTGACCGAAACTCAGATCAACCCTGTGGCGAGCAGGCTTGCCCTGCGTTGGGCTGCGTAGCAGCCCCAGTATGGCCAGCGTGTTCATTCAGGCAGAACGCGTCGCCAGGTTTTGGGGCCGCTTCGCAGCCCAACGCGGGGCAAGCCCGCTCGCCACAAGGGATTGATTTGTCTTGAGGTATTCTGCATTCCAGTAATTGCATGAAAGCCCCTACACTTAGCGAGCCCAAGAATCTGGAATACCAAACGCAATGATCATCACCAAGGCCTGCCCCGTAGTCCTTCGCACAAGACAGTCCCTGGAAATCCTCGCATTCGAGCACCCACTGGCCGGTTTCCAACTGGTCAAGGGCAGTGTTGAGCCAGGCGAAACGACAGCCAATGCGGCTATTCGCGAGTTACAAGAAGAGGCCGGTATAACCGGCCGTGTCATTCGGGACTTGGGAACCTGGCATTCAGAGATCACCGGCCAGACCTGGGCATTTCACCAATGCCACGTACCGGCAGACCTTCCGGATACCTGGACCCATTTTGCAGAAGATGATGGAGGGCACTGTTTTCGCTTCTACTGGCACCCATTGGGCAGCGAACCCACCAATGAATGGCACCCGATCTTTAAGGGCGCGCTGACCATGCTGATAGAGAGCCTTGGTTCTAAAGCTCGCTGAACAAGACTTTCCCTACGGCTAGTCATTTAACCCGTCTCCAATATGGAGACCGAGCTGTACGCAGGAGGGCCAGCCCCTGCCGGGTTTCCATTCCCCGGTCGACCAACCTGCGTACGGCTCACCTTTTTTCTGGCTGCTTTGTGGCGGCTGTGCATGGGAGGCTTCGGCCTGCCGCATTCCGACGACCGGCCTACCACCCCATTCACAGCCGCCTCCTTACATCTTGCGGTAGCGACCAGCAAAGAACCTGTAGATATGCCCTACACAGATTTCGGGTTGCGTCTGATCAACCTCGCCGCTAACCTTCGCGGGTCGCTGCAAAATCAGCGAACGGGTGTGGAAGCCCGAACTCTCCAGGCGTATAAGCGCCCATAGCCTCTAGCGGGCGCTTTTTTCATGCTCGCTATAAAATGTTATGGCGGCTGTGCGCGGGGCACTTTCGGGTGCGCCGGGGTCCTGGAGTCCGGTCTTCCACACCTGCGTACAGTCGCCACCCCATCATGTGGAAGTGATTGTGGCGGCTCCCTTTACTCCAGGAGCTACCGTATGAAAAAAGTCACACCTAACCCCCCGCCATCCACCTCGGATGACACACCACAAACCCCACCCAATCTCATCTTCACCGTCCGCCCCGGCCTAAGCACCGAAGCTGCATTGAGCAATGCCAGCGAGATGCTGGAATCGGCAACCGTGTGTGCCTATGACTGTGCCGAGCACTTGGATGGCTCGGGCCGCAAGCAGGTGTTGGCGGTGGTGCAGATGATTGAGATTGCGCAGTTGTTGGTGGATGAAGCGCTGAATCGGGAGTATCCGGTGGCCTGACACGCCGCCATCGCGGGCAAGCCCGGCTCCCACAGGTGATCTTCATTGGTTTGGAGAACGTGTTTCAACGGCATGAAAAAGGCGACCCGAAGGTCGCCTTTTGTCATTGCGCGTACTGCTTGCTCAACCCCGGCGGCACGCCCTGCACATCCGTCTCTTCCCACGGCCCGTTCGGGCTGATGGAGCGGCTCCAACCGTTGCTCCAGCGGTAATACGTGCGCTGGCGGTAGAAGGTATCGGGCTGTTCGTCCAGCACATACACCTGCATCTTGCCGTCCCAGTGGCTCACGGCGCCCGGTGGTGGGGCGAAGGTTGCGGATTTGGTGGGCACTGGCTTCGGCGCTGGGGTCACTGGGCCCGAGGGTTTGGTGCTTGGCTGGGTCGACGGGCCTGACGGTGGGATGGTCGGGCCGGTCGGCGCGGGAGGTGGGCGGTGGACCGCACAAGCGCTCAGGCCGAGTACCAGGCTGAGCAAGGTGATGCGTGCAAATGCGGTCATGGGCGTTTCCTCGATTTACTTGTCCGGACTGTCGATGGTCAGCTGCTGCAAGGCAGTCGTGCTGCTGGCCAAAGGTTGGCTGCGGCCGATCCACTCGCCAGCTGTCGGAACACCAGCCCGGGATATGCGCGCAACCAGTTGGACTTCGGGGAAGTTCGACAGTTTCAACTGCGGCATCATTGCGTCCGCATCGCCCAGTTCGACGGTGATCGGCAGTTCGGCAACCGTGACGCGTTTGGCCGCCAAGGGCGCCGGTGGGCCGGAGACCGCACGGGCAAAGATGAATACGCTGTCAGTGGGCAGGGCTTTGGCCTTCACGTCGGCGCTCAGATCTACCCGAACCTTCATCGCGTTTTTTTGAGGGGCGACGGTGCCGCCGCTTTCTTTCAGCTTCTCAGCAGCGCGATCAATGCCCCCTTGCAGCGCTGCGCGGGAGTTGTCTTCCGGCGGCAGTTGAGCCAGCAGACGGTTCCAGTAGTCAATCGCCTCCTGATAACGCTGGCCTTCAAAGGCGGCGATACCGAGCAGGCCGAGGCTGGTGACTTCCTTCGGATCCAGCTTCAAGGCTTCATCAGTCAGCGCCTGAACCTTGGGCGACCACTGTTTGTTGTCGGCAAAGTACTGCGCCTGGGCCCACTGGCCGAGCAGTTCCGGCTGGCGCCCGGCCAGGGCCACGGTGCGTTCGAAGACTTTGGCCGCATCGGCGGAACGGTCCTGGGCCATGTAGGCACGGCCTAGGAAATACAGGCCTTCCGGCGAATCCGGTTGGGCGGCAGCGGCGCGTTCCAGGCGGTGGGTCATGTCTTCCATGGACACTGGCGGCTGGGAGAATTCGCGGGTCAGTTCAACCTTGTCGCTGGCCCCGTAATGCAGGTACAGCGCAACGCCCAGGACAGGCACCAGAAACGCCGCTAGAAATGGCAATGGCTTACCCAGGCGCGATTCACGCGGTTTTTCCACGCCTTCGGTGTCGGCCAGCAATTCGCGCGCAGCTTCGGCGCGGCCGGTGTCGAGTTGGGCGGCGTTGAGCACACCTTCGTCCTGCTGCACTTGCAGCTCGGCCACACGTTCCTGGTAGAGCGCCACGTTCAGCGCGGTACGGTCCTCTTCACGCTGGGCACGACGGCCGCGCAGTACAGGGATCAACAGGAAACTCAGGGCAATCAGAAGCAGCAAGCCGGCTGCGAGCCAGAAATCAATCATCAGTCTTGGTGTCCAGCAATTGGTCGAGGCGTTTACGCTCATCAGGGGACAGCGCGTCGGAGCCGTCAGTCGGTGCGGCGCGACGGCGGCGCACGATCACGGCCATGACCACGACGCCAGCCAACAACAACCCGGCAGGGCCGAACCAGAGCAGCGCGGTCTTGCCGGTGAGGGCCGGTTTGTAACGCACGAAATCACCGTAGCGGTCGACCATGAAGTCGATGATCTGCTGGTTGTCCTTGCCCTCCCCCAGCATACGGAAGATCTCTTTGCGCAGGTCGGCGGCAATGGGTGCGTTGGAGTCGGCAATGTCCTGGTTCTGGCACTTGGGGCAACGCAGTTCCTTGGTCAGTTCGCGAAAGCGTTCGCGGTCACCGTCCTTGGCGAATTCGTAGGTGTCGATGGCGGCATGGGCCACGCCGACCAGTCCAAGCGCCAGCACCGCAGCGGCTAACAGGCGCTTCATGGCTTGGCCTCATCGACCAGGGCCTGGTACTTGGCGGCCAGTTGCTCGCGCCAGACCACTTCGTCGATCACGCCGACGTACTTGTCGCGGATCACGCCCTTGGCGTCGATGAAGAAGGTTTCCGGAGCACCGTACACACCGAGGTTCAGGCCGAGGTTGCCGTCTTCATCGCGGATATCCAGCTGGTACGGGTTGTGGAACTCGGCCAGCCACTTCAAGGCCGCCGCATTGTCGTCCTTGTAGTTGATGCCGTAGATCACCACGCCCTTCTCGGCCAGCTTGTTCAGCACCGGGTGTTCAACGCGGCAAGAGATGCACCAGGTGCCCCACACGTTGACCAGCGCCGGTTTGCCCAGCAGGTCGGCCTGGGTCAGGGTTTTGTCGCCCTGCACGGTCGGCAGCGAAAACGACGGGAACGGCTTGCCGATCATCGCCGAAGGCAGCTCGGCCGGGTCCAGATACAACCCGCGATACAAGAACACCGCAACCACCAGAAACATCGCCAGCGGCACAACCATCAACCAACGCTTCATGCCGCCGCTCCCTGTAGGCCGAGCGCTTCACGCACCCGGCTCTTGACCTTGACCCGATAACGCCGGTCCAGCGCGGCCAGCAAGCCACCGAAACCGGTGAGCAGGCCGCCGAACCAGATCCAACGCACGAACGGTTTGACGTGCACGCGCACGGCCCAGGCGCCGTCGCCCAAGGGTTCGCCCAACGCCACATACAGGTCGCGGGTGAAACCGGCGTCGATGCCGGCCTCGGTCATCATCGAACTCTGCACGGTGTACAGGCGTTTTTCCGGATGCAGCACGGCGATTTCCTTGCCGTTGCGCACGACACGAACGGTGCCTTTGTCTGACGTGAAGTTCGGCCCCTCGAAGTGCTTGGCGCCTTCGAAAATGAAGTGGTAACCGGCCAGGTCCATGGACTCACCCGGCGCCAGGCGCAGGTCGCGCTCGGCGCTGTTCTGGCTGGACAACACCACGCCCAGGGCGCACACGGCGATACCGATGTGGGCGATCTGCATGCCCCAATAGCTGCGTGTCAGGCTGGGCAGGCCTTTAATCAGGCCTTTGTGACGGGTTTTGTCGAAGATATCGCGCACGCCGGCCAGCAATACCCAGGCGGCGAGCAGGAAGGTCGCGAGCACGGCCCAGTTGAAATCGCCGTAGGCAATCCCGGCGATCACCGCCAAGGCCACGCTGCCCAGCAGCACCGGCATCAGCATGCCCGCCAGCCATTTCACCGGGGTGTCTTTCCAGCGCACCAGCACGCCGACCGCCATCACCACCATCAACAGGCCCATCAATGGAATGAACAACGCGTTGAAGTACGGCGGGCCGACGGACAGCTTGGCGCCGCTCAGGGCATCCAACACCAAGGGGTACAACGTGCCGAGCAAAATCATCGACGCCGCTACTACCAGCACCAGGTTGTTGCCCAGCAACAGGGTTTCCCGCGACCACAGGTTGAAACCGACCTGGCTCTTGACCACGGGCGCGCGTAGGGCGAACAGCGTCAGGGAGCCACCGACCACAAACAGCAGGAAGATCAGGATGAACACGCCGCGCTCCGGGTCGGAGGCGAACGCATGCACCGACGTCAACACGCCGGAACGCACCAGGAAAGTGCCGAGCAGGCTGAGGGAAAATGCCGCGATGGCCAGCAATACGGTCCAGCTTTTGAACACGCCGCGTTTTTCAGTGACGGCCAGCGAGTGGATCAGCGCCGTGCCCACCAGCCAAGGCATGAAGGAGGCATTTTCCACCGGGTCCCAGAACCACCAGCCGCCCCAGCCGAGTTCGTAATACGCCCACCAAGAGCCCAAGGTGATACCAATCCCGAGGAAAGCCCAGGCGACGATGGTCCACGGCCGCGACCAGCGCGCCCAGGCCGCATCGAGGCGCCCACCGAGCAAGGCGGCGATGGCGAAAGCAAAGGCCACGGAGAAACCCACGTAACCCATGTAGAGCATCGGCGGGTGCACGATCAGGCCGATGTCTTGCAGCAATGGGTTGAGGTCATGCCCGTTTGTAGGAATCTGCGGCAGGATGCGGCTGAACGGGTTGGAGGTCATGATCAAAAACAGCAGGAAGCCGATGCTGATCATGCCCATCACCGCCAGCACGCGCGCCAGCATCACTTGCGGCAGTTGCCGGGAGAACACCGACACGGCGAAGGTCCAGCCGCCGAGGATCAATGCCCACAGCAGCAGCGAACCTTCGTGGGCGCCCCACACGGCGCTGAATTTGTAGTACCAGGGCAAAGCGGTGTTGGAGTTATTGGCGACGTAGGCGACGGAAAAGTCGTCGGTCATGAAGGCGTAGGTCAGGCAACCAAAGGCGAACAGCAAAAAGGCAAACTGGCCCCAGGCGGCCGGCTGCGCCAGGCTCATCCACAGGCGGTCGCCACGCCAGGCGCCGAGCAACGGCACCACGGCCTGGACGACGGCAAAACACAGGGCGAGGATCATCGCCAACTGGCCCAGCTCTGGAATAAACAGTGCGGACGTCATGGCTTAGCCCTCCTTGGCAGGCGTTGGCGCGGATTGGCCGCTGTCTTTGAGGGCCTTGGTGACTTCCGGCGGCATGTATTTTTCATCGTGCTTGGCCAGCACTTCATCGGCCACCACCACGCCGTCGGCGTTGAGCTTGCCCAAGGCGACGATGCCCTGGCCTTCGCGGAACAGGTCCGGGAGGATGCCACGATAGGTAATGGTCACGGCTTTGTTGAAGTCGGTGACCACGAAGGTCACGTCGAGGGAATCACCGGATCGCTTCAGCGAGCCCTGCTCCACCATGCCGCCGGCGCGAATCCGTGTATCCACCGGCGCTTCGCCATTGGCGATCTGGGTCGGGGTGTAGAACAGGTTGATGTTCTGCTGCAGGGCACTCAAGGCCAGGGCCACGGCAATGCCAACGCCGGCCAGGATGGCAAGGATGATCAACAGACGCTTTCTACGCAGCGGATTCACTTTTCGGTCTCCCGGCGCAGACGACGCGCCTCTTGTTGCAGGTAACGCTTGCGGGCCAGGATCGGCGCGGCAACGTTGATGGCCAGCACCGCCAGGCAGATGCCGTAGGCCGTCCAGACATACAGGCCGTGATGGCCCATGGCGAGAAACTCGCTGAAAGAAGCAAAACTCATGCGCGCGCTCCCAGGCTGCTTTGCACTTCGGCCTTGACCCAGCTGGCGCGGGCTTCACGCTTGAGTACTTCGAGGCGCATGCGCATCAGCAGCACAGCGCCGAAGAAGCAGTAGAAGCCCAGCACCATCAGCAGCAGAGGCGCCCACATTTCCACGGGCATTGCCGGTTTTTCGGTGAGGGTGAAGGTGGCGCCCTGGTGCAGGGTGTTCCACCACTCCACCGAGTATTTGATGATCGGGATGTTGATCACGCCGACAATCGCCAGCACCGCGCAGGCCTTGGCGGCGCTGTCACGATTGCTGATCGCGTTGCCCAGGGCAATCAGACCGAAGTACAGGAACAGCAGGATCAGCATGGACGTTAGTCGCGCATCCCACACCCACCACGAACCCCAGGTGGGTTTGCCCCAGATTGCGCCGGTGACCAGCGCCACGGCAGTCATCCACGCGCCAACGGGCGCGGCGCATTGCAGGGCCACGTCCGCGAGTTTCATCTTCCACACCAGGCCGACGATGCCGCACACGGCCAGCATCACATAGCAGGACTGGGCCAGCATCGCGGCGGGAACGTGGATATAGATGATGCGAAAGCTGTTGCCTTGCTGGTAGTCCGGCGGCGCAAAGGCCAGGCCCCAGACCAGGCCAATGCCGATCAGCAAAACGGCAGCGATGCTCAACCACGGCAGCAGCTTGCCGCTGATGCCATAGAACCATTTGGGCGAGCCGAGCTTGTGAAACCAGGTCCAGTTCATTGCTGTTTCCATCACGGTAGCTTTTCGTCGTTGCGAAAAGCTTAGGGTCTTTACTGGTTAAGACAACGCTTAACCAGACCTCATTATTCGCCGACGCTGATCTTCAGGCCGGCCGCTATAGCAAAGGGTGTCAGGGTTACCGCCAGGGCGGTCAGGCTACCAAGCCACAGGAGGTAACCGGTCGCCGGCATGCCCATGAGCGCGGCCTGTAAAGCACCGCTGCCCAGGATCAACACCGGGATATACAAAGGCAGAATCAACAGGGCCAGTAACAGGCCGCCCCGCTTCAAACCCACGGTCAACGCTGCGCCCACCGCCCCCAACAGGCTGAGCACCGGCGTACCGAGCAACAAGGACAGGAGCAACACCGGCAGGCATTCGACGGGCAAGCCCAGCATCATCGCCAGCAACGGCGAGAGCAAGACTAGCGCCAAGCCGAAAAAAGCCCAGTGTGCCAGTACCTTGGCCAGTACCAGAAGTGGCAGGGGGTGCGACGAAAGGACCCACTGTTCCAGGGAACCGTCTTCGAAATCACTGCGAAACAGCCCGTCCAGCGAGAGCAGGACCGATAAAAGCGCGGCCACCCACACCAGTCCCGGGGACAAGGTTTGCAACAGTTTAGTCTCGGGGCCGACTGCCAACGGGAACAACGCGATGACAATCGCGAAGAACACCAGCGGGTTGGCCAGTTCCGCCGGGCGACGGCAGAGCAAGCGCGCTTCACGGGCGACCAACAGGGCGAATACGCTCATGCCGCCCACCGCCCTAGATCAAGATCGCGATAGCCAGCAGGCATGCGCGTCAGGGTGTGGTGGGTCGTGAGGATGACCAGACCGCCCTGCTCGCAATGCTGGGCCAGGTGTTCTTCCAGCTGGGCGACGCCTTGTTTGTCGAGGGCGGTGAAGGGCTCGTCGAGAATCCACAGCGGCGGGCCCGGCAGATACAAACGCGCCAAGGCCACGCGGCGCTGCTGGCCGGCGGACAAGGTGTGGCAGGGAACGTCTTCAAAGCCCTTGAGGCCGACGGCGGCCAGGGCCTGCCAGATCGCATCGCGGGACGCGGGATGATGCAAGGCGCTGAGCCAGCTGAGGTTTTCTTCGGCGGTGAGCACGTCCTTGATGCCGGCGGCGTGGCCGATCCAGATCAGGTTGCGCGCCAGTTCGGTACGTTGTTCGTTGAGGGCCTTGCCGTTCAGGCGAACTTCCCCAGCCGTCGGCTGCATCAACCCGGCCAACAGGCGCAGCAAACTGGTCTTGCCGCTGCCGTTGGGGCCGCTGACCTGCACCATGTCGCCGCCCGCCAGCCGCAGTTCGAGGTGCTCGAACAGCAGGCGCAGGTCGCGTTCACAGGAGAGCGCTACGGCTTCAAGAAGAGGGCTGGTCAAAAGATCGCGGGCCTTTACGGTTCAAGTCGGCGGTGCAGCGGCCGTTAAAGAGAAATGCACAATAACGGCTTTGGCGACCGATTTTAGAGAGCTGGATCAAATAGTTGTGAGGTTTTTACCGCTCTCTTTGCAGACGGGCGGCATTATACATGTGATGCCCTACTCTAAAGAGGGCAATTTCCCCAGAGACGACGCGCGCGATGACCGGTGAGATCAACCTTCCTACGCTTCCACCCGCCCCGGCAGCCGGGCCCGGCCCTGCGACTGCGGCCGGCGAGTTGCTGAAACTGCTGGAGCCGCAGATCGGCCTGATCGACCCTGGGAAAACCGCGAACGCCGAGGTCATCGCCCTGAAACAAGGCGGTGAAGCCTTTCAGTTGCTGCTCAAGCTGACCCTTGAAGGCGGCCGTCAGACGCTGGTGCAGGCCAGCAGCCCGCAGCCACTGCCGCTGGGCAGCAATGTGGCGGTGAGCCAGACGCCCACCGGCAACCTGACCCTCAGCCTGCAACAGGCCTTGAGCGCCAATGTCGCCGCCCTGACCCGCATCGACACGAACCAGATGCCGGTGGGCTCGCTGCTTCAGGCCAAGGTGCTGACCACCCAGATGTTGCCCCAAGGTACGGCACAACCGGCCATCTATCGCTCACTGGTCACCGTGCTCAACAGCGCACTGACTGGCGCGACCCTGACCGTGGAAAGCCCGCAGCCGTTGCGCGTCGGCAGCCTGCTCAGCGCCGTGGTGCAGAACGCACAGACCTTGAGCTTTGTGCCGCTGAGCGGGCTCAAGGATCAGTTGGCCGTCACCCAACAACTGTCGACCCAGCAAAGCCGTCAGGGCTCGCTGGATGCAGTCTTCACTGCATTGCAAAATTTGCCACGCGGCGACAGCACCTCGGCCGAACTGCGCGGCGCCGCTGAGCGTTTACTCGCCGCCCTTCCCGACCTGGCCCAGGTCAGCAACCCCAAGGTACTGGCGCAAGTCATCCAGAACAGCGGTGCCTTTCTGGAAGCCAAGCTGCTCGCCGGGCAAAACCCGCAAGTCCCACCGCTGGACATGAAAGGCGCCCTGCTGCGCCTGGTCGCCGACTTGCTGCCGGCCCTGCCCGCCAGCACCAACATGAATGCAATCCTCGCCGCCAACACCCTGGCCCAGGTCCTGCCCAACTTCGTGCGCAGCCCTTTGAACACCCTCGGCCAGGTCAGCGCCCGCCAGATACCCGCCGGCTTCCCCTTGCCGGAACGGCTGATGGCGAAACTGGAAGGCGAAGGCGACCTGGAAAACCTGCTGCGCCTGGCAGCCGGGGCGATCTCGCGCTTGCAGAGCCACCAGCTGTCGAGCCTGGAACAGACCGGCACCACCGCCGACGGCCGCCTGCAAACCACCTGGCAGTTGGAAATCCCCATGCGCACGTTGCAAGACATCGTGCCATTACAGGTCAAGTTCCAGCGCGAAGAGCCGGCGCCGGACAAGGACCAGCCCGAACGCAAAGAGAAAAAGGACGCCAAGCAGATGCTCTGGCGCGTCGAACTGGCCTTCGACATGGAGCCGCTGGGGCCGCTGCAGGTGCAGGCGCAATTGAGCCAGGGCAAACTGTCCAGCCAGTTGTGGGCCTCGCGGCCATTCACCGCCAGTTTGATCGAAAGCCATTTGGGCAGCTTGCGCGAGCGTCTGGTGACGTCCGGCATCAATGTCGGCGACCTCGATTGCCACCTCGGCACCCCGCCACGCGGGCCGAAAACCGGACTGGAGCAACGCTGGGTGGATGAAACCGCATGAAAAACCCAACGCCACCGCGCCAGGCGATTGCCCTCAAGTACGACGGCCAGCAAGCACCGACCCTGACCGCCAAGGGCGACGATGCCCTGGCCGAAGCCATCCTGAAGCTGGCGCGCGAAAACGAAGTGCCGATCTATGAAAACGCCGAGCTGGTCAAACTGCTGGCGCGGATGGAACTGGGTGACAGTATTCCAGAGGAGTTGTACCGCACGATTGCCGAGATCATTGCGTTTGCCTGGACGCTGAAGGGCAAGTTCCCGGTAGGGTATGACCCGGACGCCGCGCCGGTAGAACGCGACGTGACCGAACGTGGGGACGACTACTGAATCAGCCGGGCCTCACACCGGCCAACACGCGGGCCGCTACCGAGGTAGCAACCGGCATGCGCTGGGCGTGCTGTTTCAACGCCTGCTCGAACGTCTGCCCCTCATACCGCCGCAATGCCGCGCCAAATGCACTCGCCTGCGCGGGCGGAAGTGGAGCAGTGAAGGCATCGATGAACGGCGCGTCAATCACGGTACTGCGAACACTCTCTACCTCTGCCTGTATGGAACGGCTATCCCGGGCAGTCACTTTATCGAACAGGGCCTGATCCTTGATCACAAAATCCTGGGCACCGGGTGCGCGTTGAGCAACGAGCACATTCTGCTGACCGTTCCAGGCCGACAGTGAATACTCCTTAAGCCTGTCCTGACTGTTCTTGACCGATTCGATACTCGGCCCCCGATGCTCCAGGCCCGCACTGAAAAACTGGCTCAGGACATTGAAGTCCATCACCGCCTCATCGGTGCCGCGCTTGAGAATCCGACAGCACAAGGTCGCGAGGTCCACCTGGATATCATGAAAGTGCAGCTTGGGCGCCTGGCTCAAGCGTGCGATATCGGCGATTTTCTGGTTGAAATCGTTTGGCCACAGGTACAACGCATCTCGCGTCAGTGGCTGCCCCAAGCGCTTTTCCATGGGGCCCATGAACTGCTGAACCAACGCCGCGCCCTGGTCATGCACCTGCAACATGCTCGTGCCGGGCATACGGTTCTGGATCATGTTTTTGACAACATCGGTGTTGAGCGCGAACTGGCCAGTGAGAAAGGTGGTTTTACCCGCTGATGGCGCACCGCGGACTATCGAGACATCCTGCGACAAGGCAGGTGCCGGGTCTTGAAGTATGGACTGGAATTGCGCCAGATATTTTTCTGCCACCTGTACCGTCAGGTTCTTCAGGATGTTGGCATTGAGGCTGTCCACCTCAGGCAGCCAGACGTTTCGCTGCCCCAGGGCCTGCGCCAGTGTCGGCAAGGTTTTGTCAGCCGCAGCCGGGTCGGCCCAGCCCAGTCGTTCATTGTCCTGCAGCCGCTGCAACTGCCCAGGGTTACGCGTCAGCGCCTGCCAGGAAGTGATGCTCGGATCGGCGATCATGCAGGCAAGCCGCTCCCGATAAGTGTTCTCGGAAAGCGGCCTGCCGATCAATTGAATCAAAACGCTACGCGCATTGCTTGAATTGATTGACGCTGCCGTGGGCAAGCCAGGTTCGGCATGCACGGGTGCCGCCACGCCATGAACGGATGCAGCAGGTTGGATAGTCATCTTCAGTCCTCCAGTAACCGGGACTCGAAAAATTAGCCTGCCCGCCCTGCTTGGCTCATAGGACTTATCTTGACTGTGCGCCCGCCACCGGTGAATTGTGTGTCAGCCAAATACCTCACTCAAGGGAATGAAGTTGACCCGGTCGCCGATAGTCAGCGTCGTGCCTTCCAACACCTCCACAAACCCTTCCGCCCACGCCGCACTGCGCAGCACGCCGGAGCTCTGGTTACGGTAAATGATCGCTTTGCCTTGCTCGATGCGACCGCGCAGGTATTCGCGGCGGTTGCCCGGTTTGGGCCACTCGAACCCCACCGGCACGTCGAAACGCAGTGGCTCCACGTCCTGCACACCTTGGCGGCGCAGCAGATAAGGGCGTGCCAGCAGCGCGAACGTGACCAACGTCGACGCCGGGTTACCGGGCAGGCCGATCACCGGCACGCCACGGAAGTGGCCGAAGGTCAGCGGCTTGCCCGGTTTGATCGCCAGTTTCCATAACGCCAGCTCACCCTCTTCACGCAGGGCGATCCCAAGGAAATCCGCCTCGCCCACCGACACACCGCCCGTGGACAGGATCAAGTCGACACGGCCCAAACCGCCCAGGCACGCGCGGGTTTGCTCCAGATCGTCGGGCAGGATGCCAGCGTCAATCACTTCACAGCCCATGCGCGTAAGCCATGAGCACAGCACGCGCCGGTTGCTGTTGTAGATCTGCCCCGGCCCGAGCGGCAAGCCCGGTTCGATCAACTCATCGCCGGTGGACAGAACTGCCACGCGTGGGCGGCGGATCACTGCCAGGCGATCATGGCCGAGGGACGCCGCCAGCCCCAGTTCAATCGGGCCCAGGCGCGTGCCAGCCGTTAAAACAAGCTCGCCTACGGTGGTTTCCTGGCCCTGGGGGCGGATGTTCTGGTCGAGGTGCAGGGGTTCGGTGAAACTCACGCGCCCATCGGCGTGGACCACGGCGTTCTCCTGCATCTCCACGCAGTCGGCCCCTTCCGGTACGGGGGCGCCGGTGAAGATACGGGCGCAGGTACCGGCAGCCAGGGGGTGTGGCGCCTGGCCTGCGAAAATGCGTTGGCTGACCACCAGGGGTTCGCCGGTCCAGTCCGCCAACCGCACGGCATAACCATCCATGGCGCTGTTCGGCCACGGCGGCAGGTCGAGGGTGGAGATCAGGTCTTGCCCCAGTACACGACCATCGCAATCCGCCAGCAACAGGCTTTCCTGCTCACGGATCGGCGCGGCTTCGGCCATGGCCAGCAGTTGGGCCAAGGCGTCCTCCACCGGCAACAGCGCGCCGGTCTTGCCGGGCTTACCCACGGGATTCACAAGGCTCGGCCTGTTTCAGGTGCGGGACGAAGTTGCACGGGCGGTGACGGTTGTCCAATTGCTCGGCAAGGATGCCGTCCCAGCCGGTACGCACCGCATTGGTGGAGCCTGGCAGGCAGCACACCAGCGTGCCATTGGCCAAACCCGCCAGGGCGCGGGACTGCACGGTGGAGGTGCCGATGTCGGCTACGGAAATCTGACGGAACAGTTCGCCAAAGCCGTCCACCTGTTTGTCCAGCAGGCAGCTTACCGCTTCGGGAGTGCTGTCGCGGCCGGTGAAGCCGGTGCCGCCGGTGATCAGCACGACTTGCACCACGTCTTCGGCGATCCAGTGGGCGACCTGGGCGCGGATCTTGTAGAGGTCGTCCTTGAGCAGCACGCGCTCGGCCAGGTGGTGGCCGGCGGCCGTCAGGCGGTCGACGAAGACCTGGCCGGAGGTATCGGTTTCCAGGGTGCGGGTGTCGCTGACGGTCAATACCGCGATATTCAGGGGTACGAAGGGCGCATCTGCCTTGGCTTTCATGGCACGGTCCGGTTGTCTAAGGAACAGCCCGATGTTATATCACAGGCCCCCCTTTTGCTGCCGCTGCGGAACTGCCATGCCTATCGATTCGTCCTCACTGCCCTGTTCGGTTTTGCTGCTCTCTGGCGGGCGCGGCCAACGCATGGGCGGCCAGGACAAAGGCCTGCTGGAGTGGCATGGCCAGCCGTTGATTGCGCATTTGCAGCACTTGGTGCGACCACTCACCGATGACCTGATCATCTCGTGCAATCGCAACCCGCAGCATTACGCCAGCTATGCCGACCAACTGGTGACCGACGACAGCCCGGACTTTCCCGGCCCGCTTGCCGGTATCCGTGCGGGACTCGCCGCCGCACGCCATGCGCACCTGCTGATATTGCCGTGCGACGTGCCGCAAATCGACGCAGGGCTGATCCAGGCGCTGCGTGAGACCGCGCAACGCAACCCGCTGCTGCCGGTGATGGTGCGCCATGGTGCGTTCTGGGAACCGTTGATCTGCATCGTTCCCACCGGCCTGCGCGATGCGGTGGACAGGGCCTGGCACGCCGGTGAGCGCAGCCCGCGCAAACTCTTCCTACAGCTGGGCGGCGTAGGCCTGGAATGCCCGGCAGATGACCCGCGCCTGGCCAACCTTAATACGCCGGAGCTGTTACAGACGCCGTCGGGCGTGTCAGAATGAACCTCGCACCCGGAACTTTGTCGACGCTGCATGCGTCACAAGGTCAGCTATTAAAAAGTATTCTCTCGGAGACAGACTCATGACTCAACGGACCATCGCCGCTCTCATGCTTGCACTGGGCCTCGCCACCCTCGCCGGTTGCGCCTCGCCGACAGTGATCACCCTGAATGACGGTCGCGAAATCCAGGCCGTCGACACCCCTAAATTCGACAAGGACTCGGGCTTCTACGAGTTCGAACAGTTGGACGGCAAGCAGACCCGCATCAACAAAGATCAGGTTCGCACCGTCAAAGACCTGTAACTCTTAGCGTTTTCCATCAAGGCCCGCCTCGCGCGGGCCTTGTCGTTTCCGGGGATTACCAGTCGAGGGTGATCCGGCTGCGGAAACTGCGTTCCGCCCCCGTGACCGGGTCAATAAAACGCACGCCCTGGGCCAGCAGTTTGAGGGGGTTGGCGTAATCGTCTACCGCGTCCTTGATCACGTCCGGGTAGAAGGGATCGTTGCAGATACTCGCGCCGAGGGCGCTCATGTGCACGCGCAGCTGGTGCTTCTTGCCGGTCACCGGGAACAGGCCGTAGCGCCACAGATCGCCGTTTTTCTCGCGCACCTCCACCGCCGTTTCGGTGTTGGGGACGCCATCACCTTCGTGCATGCGAAAGAACGGCTCGCCATCGACGAGTCGGCTTTTATGCACCCTGGGGAACGTAAGGTTCGGTAGAGCGGGTGCGATGGCTTCGTAGAATTTATCGATCCGGCGTGTGGGAAACAGTTGCTGATAAGCCGATCGACTGGCCGGATTGGCCGAAAACAGCACCAGCCCCGCCGTGTGCCGGTCGATGCGGTGCAACGGTACCAGTGAGGGATTATCCAGTCGGCGAATCAGGCGGCGCAGCAGGGTTTGCTCGACGTATTCACCGGCCGGCGTCACGGGCAGGAAGTGCGGCTTGTCGGCGACCACCAGATGCTCGTCGGCATACAGGATGGTTTCCTGCACCGGGATGACTTTCTCGTTAGGCACTTCGCGGAAGTAGTAGATGCACAAGCCTTCCTTGTAGCCCAGGTCGACGGTGATCGGGGTACCGTTGATATCCAGCACCCGGCCTCGCGCAATGCGGTCCAGCCAGTGTTCGCGGCTGATCGCCGGGAAGTGCTCGCACAGGCAGTCCAGCACTGTTACCCATGAACCGGGTGGCAGATACAAAGTGCTGGCTTGGTGCTGGGACGCGGAAAAACCGGAGGTGGACATGAAATGCTCGAAGCCTGTGACAAAACCGGCGGGCATTATCCCGCATTGCGCGGGATTGAGCCTAGGGCGGATCTCAAGCCTTGGCCAACTCCGCCCGCAGGATCGGCGAAGCACTGGCGGCGTCGGTGAACTCCTTGAGCCAGCGCAGCACGTCCACTGCCTCCCAGCGGCCCGGATCGTACAACGCGTACAACAAGCCCTGGTAACCCACCACATCCAGCTGCTTGTGGTAACCGGCGCGCTGGAACAGCGCCTCGATCTCGGCAAAACAGGTATTGAAATGCACTTTGTTAAAGGGCGTCTTGCCTTCCGTGACCAGCCCATCGAGGCGCAGCTCGTTCACCGCGTCGCGCACGACGTCGGCGGACATGCGATTGACGCTGCTTTTCAGTTGTTCGACATTCACCACGGGCGTTCCCTCAATTCAATCGCTGTACAAACATACAGTAACTTAATATTTGGAAACCTGCCATCGCATAAACCTAACGAAGGAAGGCAACAACCTGTTGTGTGTCGAATGGCCAATCCAGTTCCGCCCCGGTGTCTACCCGGCGAAGCACCGGAATCCGAAGGCCGTAGGCTTCGGTCAGGTCGTCGGGGTCGGTGATGTCCACCAATTCCACCAGCAACCCGTGTTCGACGAGCGGCATGATTTCGGCTTCGGCAATCTCACACAGGTGACAACCCAGGGTGCCGAACAGCTGGCATTCAGGAAGCATGGCGAAGGGACCTGATCAGAAAACAGGCAGACATTCTAAGCCGGTGGCCGCCTGAAGCCCACTCTATAAACCCTGACCCAGGTCACCATGGCCTATAACTGTTTCAGCGATTCTCGCGGCTTTTTGCCTGCCCCCCTGCAACGGAGATGCGTGTGTTTGCCAACCTGCTGATTATCCTGGCCTCATCCCTGGTGGTGATTGCGCTGTTTCGTCGCCTGCAATTGCCCCCCGTGCTGGGCTACCTGTGCGTCGGCCTCGCCGTGGGCCCCACCGCGCTGGATTGGGTGAATGACAGCGAAGAACTGCCCGACCTGGCCGAACTGGGCGTGGTGTTCCTGCTGTTTTCCCTGGGCCTGGAGTTTTCCCTGACCAGGATGCTCGCCCTGCGCCGAGTTGTATTTGGCCTGGGCAGCTTGCAGGTGTTGGGGTGCGGGGTGCTGTTGGGACTTTTGTTGATGATCCTGGGTGTGGCGCCGGGTATCGCCCTGTTGCTGGGGGCAGGACTGGCACTGTCGTCCACAGCCATCGTCAGCAAGGAGCTGACCAGCCTCGGGGAAATCTTCAGCAGTCACGGCCAGAACGCGATTGGCGTATTGCTGTTCCAGGATGTGGTCGCGGTATTGCTGCTGACCCTGGTGCCGGTGTTCGCTGGCACTGGCGAGCAAGCCTGGTATTGGGCGCTGCCCCTGACCCTGGGCAAGACCGTGGTGCTGTTTGTCGGCCTGCTGTTGGCCAGCCGCTGGTTGCTGCCGCGCCTGTTTCATGAAGTGGCCGCCTCCCATTCAGCCGAGCTGTTTGTGCTGCTGGCGTTGGTGATTGTGTTGCTGACGGCCTGGCTCACCCATCTGCTCGGGCTCTCCCCTGCGCTCGGGGCCTTCCTGGCTGGCATGCTGCTGGGCGAAAGCCATTACCGCCATCAGATCGAGGCGGATATCCGGCCGTTTCGCGACATCCTGCTGGGGCTGTTTTTCGTCAGCATCGGCATGCTCATCGATCTGCAATTGTTCGTCAGCCATAGTCTGCTGATCCTCGGGCTGACGCTCACGCTTATGCTGGTCAAAGGCTGTGTGGTCGCGGTGCTGGTCAAACTGCGCGGCAGCGACAGTGAGACCGCCTGGCGCAGCGGCCTGGCCCTGGCCCAGGGTGGCGAGTTCTGCTTTGCGTTGATGGCACAGATGCAACAAAGCCGCTTGATCCCGGATGAATTTAACGGCCTGCTGCTCGCGGCCACCTTTTGCTCGATGCTGCTCACGCCGCTGTTGTTGCGTGCCGCACCGGGTATCGCCCTGCGCCTGCACCGCAAGCCCAACCAGCAGGTGCAGTTGGAAGCAATCACCGCGCTCAACGCCGAGCTGCGCGGGCACGCGGTGATCTGTGGCTATGGCCGTGTCGGCCAATCCATCGGGCGTTTTCTGCGCAAGGAACAACAAACCTTCATCGCCCTGGATGACGACCCGGAACGGGTGCAGGAAGCCGCCACTGAAGACAGCAGCGTGCATTACGGCGATTGCCGGCGTGGCGCGTTGCTCAGTGCTGTCGGCCTGGAGCGTGCGCGATTGGTGGTGATTGCCGTGGACAACACCGACGTGGCGCTGGTGGTGCTCAAGGAAGCGCGTCGGATCAACGCCGACGTGCCAATCCTGGTGCGTACCCGCGACGACAGCCAGTTAGCAGAACTGAAAGCCGCGGGCGCCAGTGAAGTGGTGCCCGAGTTGCTGGAGTCGAGCCTGATGCTCGCCTCCCATGCCTTGATCCTGCTGGGCCTGCCGGACCAACAGGTTCAGGCGCGGGTCGATGAAGTGCGGCAAAACCGTTATCGCCTGTTACACGGTTTTTATCGGCCGGCAGACGAGCCGATCAATCCTGACTGACCGCGCCGATCTTGTGGATCGACAAGTCCGCGCCGTAGTACTCCTGTTCCTGGCTCAAGCGCAGCCCGGTGACGCGCTTGATCACGCCATACACCAACAGGCCGCCCGCCAGCGCCACCAGCACGCCGAGGGCGGTGCCGATCAACTGGCTGATCAGGCTGACGCCGCCCAGCCCGCCGAGCGCGGTCTGGCCGAAGATGCCGCAGGCGATGCCGCCCCACACGCCGCACAGACCGTGCAGAGGCCAAACACCCAGGACATCGTCGATCTTCCAGCGGTCCTGGGCCGCAATAAAGAACCACACAAACAAGCCGCCGGCGACGGCACCCGTGACCAGCGCGCCCACCGGGTGCATCAGGTCGGACCCAGCGCAGATCGCCACCAACCCGGCCAGCGGGCCGTTATGCAGGAAACCTGGGTCGTTGCGGCCGATGATCAGAGCCGCCACTGTGCCGCCAACCATGGCCATCAGCGAGTTGACGGCGACCAAACCGCTGACGCCGTTCAGGGTTTGCGCGCTCATCACGTTGAAGCCGAACCAGCCCACGATCAGAATCCACGAGCCCAGCGCCAGGAACGGAATGCTCGACGGTGCAAACGCCACCAGGCGCCCTTCGCGGTAGCGCCCATTGCGCGCGCCCAGCAGCAACACCGCCGCCAGCGCCAGCCAGCCGCCCATGGCGTGCACCACCACGGAACCGGCGAAGTCATGGAAGCTGGCGCCAAAGGTCGCGAGCAGCCAGGCCTGCAGGCCGAAATTGCCGTTCCACACCATGCCTTCGAAAAACGGGTAGATAAACGCAACGATCAACGCGGTCGCGCAGAGCTGTGGAGCAAACCTTGCACGCTCGGCAATGCCCCCGGAAATGATCGCCGGGATCGCCGCCGCAAAGGTCAGCAGGAAGAAAAACTTCACCAGGCCATAGCCGTGATCGGCACTGAGCACCGCCGCCGGTTGCATGAAGCTCACACCGTAGGAAATCCAATAGCCTATAAAGAAATAGGCCAGGGTGGAGATGGCGAAGTCGCTGAGGATCTTCGACAAGGCGTTGACCTGGTTCTTCTGGCGCACCGTACCGACTTCAAGGAACGCGAAGCCGGCGTGCATGGCCAGAACCATGACCGCGCCGATCAGGATAAACAGGGTGTTGGAGCTGTGGACGAGCGTGTCCACTGCACTTTGCAAATTTTCCATGGAGGTTGGCAGGCCTGCAATAAAGGCAAAAAGCACCAAAGCGGTTCAAGCCAGGGTTGAGCGCACTAAATTGGCACCACCGGTCCCACCCCTCTTCAGAGGGCGTGAACCGCTTTAGCGCAGCGATCAACACAACAAGCCGTTGCCGACAGGGTTTTTCCGCGAATTTCAGTTATTTAGGGTAAGGTTTTTCAAGGCTTCCTGCCCGACCGCCCAGATTCAGCGCAAGCCCCAGGGCCTGCGCACCAAGGCAAAGCAAAAGCTGTACCACACAATTGCACTGAACCTTCACCGAAGCCGGTGACTCGAAACGTACAGATCAGCCAATCACGGAGATAACCATGGCCAGAAGAACTGCAAAGACTGCTCAAGAAATATTGATGGCGGATTTTCAAACCCTGGTCAGCGACACCGAAAAGTTGCTGGATGACACCAAGGTCCTCGCTGGCGACCAGGCTGACGAGCTGCGCAGCAAGATCCACGAAAGCCTGCTCAAGGCCCGCGAAACCCTGCAACTGACCGAAGACTCCCTGCGCGAACGCGGCCAGGCGGCGGTCACTGCGACCGAAGACTATGTGCAGGCCAACCCTTGGCAGTCGGTGGGCATTGCCGCCGGCGTGGGCTTTCTGATCGGCCTGCTGGCCACAAGGCGCTAACCATGTCTATCGGCGAAACGGGCTCGTCCACGGGCACCACCTCAAGACGTCTGGGCGCGGCCGTGCTGGGCTTGCTGCACAGCCACGTCGAATTGTTTGGCATCGAGTTGCAGGAACAGAAGGCCCGCACCGTCAGCCTGCTGCTGTTTGCCGGCCTGGCGCTGGTGTTTGCGCTGCTGTTGCTGGTGGGGTTGTCGACCCTGGTGATGATCCTGGTGTGGGACACCGGCTACCGCCTGACCGGGATCATCTGCCTCTGCGTGTTCTATACCCTGGCCGCCGCGTTTTGCGGGGTACGCTTGAAGGCGGCGGTGTTCGATGAGTCCACGCCCTTCCACGCCACCCTCGAAGAGCTGGCCAATGACCGGGAGCGCCTGCTGCCATGAGCATCACTGAAATCCCGCAAACCACCTCCCGCCGGGAAATGCGTAAGGCGTTGATCCGTCTGCGCATGGAAATGCACCGTCAGGAGATCCGCCACGAGTCCCAGCAACTGATGCTGCCCTTGAACAAGGTGCGCAATATGGGCAGCAACTGGCAGGACAGCCTGGGCATCAAGCACGCGCCGCTGTGGGGCGTGGCCGCGGTGACCCTGATGGGGTTCTTCACCGGCAAAGGTGCCAAGGGCGGCGGCATTGGCAGCTTGACGCGCCTGGTGCGCCTCGGTGCCGGCTTGATCCCGTTGATCAAACTGGCCATGCAGGGTTCTTCGCGTAAAAGTTGAGCCTGGCTGGCTGCATTCTTGCTAACAGAATCGGCCCGGCCCTCGTTTTCGAGGGCCGGGCCTTTTTTCGCCAATGTTTCTAAGGAGGCCCCGTGATTGACGGGCAACCGCTCGCCTGCTTCCAGCCGTTTATCGATACCGCCACCGGCCGCATTGCCGGCGTCGAGGCCCTGGGCCGCCTGCGCCAGGCTGACGGCCGCTTGCAGTCCGTGGGCCCGCTGTTCGCTGACCCGCGCACGCCGGGCGTGACCTTGCGCCGACTCGACCGGCAGATTCGCGACAACGCGCTGAGCCGCTTGCACGAAGCGCCCGAAGACTGGTTCCTGAGCCTGAACATCTCGCCACGCTGGATCAATCGCCTGCGACCGGGCCAGGCCCTGCCAAGCCTGAAGCAGATCCACCACCATGGCGTCGACCCGCAGCGCATCGTGTTCGAGATCACCGAACTGGGTGGCGATATCCGACGCCTGGCCGACGTGGTGGCGCGCTATCGCGAAGCCGGTGCGCGCATTGCCATCGACGACTTTGGCGCCGGTTACTCCCAACTCGACCGAGTGCTGGCGTTGCAACCGGATATCCTCAAGCTGGACATGCGCCTGTTCCAGGAGGCCGCCCGTGGTGGACCGAGCAGCGAAGTGGTACGAGCCCTGGCGCAGATGGCCGAGAAGACCGGCTGCTGGATCATTGCCGAAGGCGTGGAAACCGAGGCGCAGTTGAGCTTCGCCCTGGAGTGCGGCTCGCGCTATGTGCAGGGCTATCTGTTTGCCCAGGCGCAGTTGGACTGGTTCGCCGCCGACGCCTTCGTGCCGCGTTTTGCCCAGTTGCGCACGGTGTACGTCCAGCAAAAGCTGGCAGAACGCGGCCGCGTCATGCAACTGCGCCAGCAGTTGGCCGAATTGATGAAGATCCTGCAAACCTGGGCCCAGGCCCAGGCGCCGCTGAACCAACTGCCGCAACTGCCGGCGTTTCCCTGGCTGCTGCGCTTCTACCAGTGCGACCGGCACGGCACCCAACTCACACCGAACTTTGAGTGGCGCCAGGATGCCTGGCAGTCCGACAGCCGTTACCTGGGCCACAACTGGTCATGGCGTCCCTACTTCTATCACCTGCTGGCCGAAGGCTGGGAGGAGCGGCGCCTGACACTGTCCTCGACCTACCGCGACGCCACCACCAATCAGTATTGCCTCACCGCCGGACAATTCTTCGATAACGGTCAGCGCTTGCTGTTAATCGATATCGACGCGGCCGGGCTGTAGATTTTCGCTTGCCCAGGCCGCGCTGAACCGGGAAGCTGGGAGGGTCATTCACCGCACGGAGAGTACCCGCCTTGGATTGGCCCACCCTGCTGACTCGCGAACGTCTTGGCAAACCGCTGCACAGCCCGGAAGAACTGGGGCGTAGCCCGTTTCACAAAGACCATGACCGTATTATCTTCTCCGGCGCATTTCGTCGCCTGGGCCGCAAGACCCAAGTGCATCCGGTCTCGAGCAACGACCATATTCACACGCGTCTGACCCATTCCCTGGAAGTGAGCTGCGTGGGTCGCTCCCTCGGCATGCGCGTCGGCGAAACCTTGCGCAGCGCCCTGCCCGACTGGTGCGACCCAAGCGACCTGGGCATGGTGGTGCAGTCGGCCTGCCTGGCCCATGACATCGGCAACCCACCGTTCGGGCACTCCGGCGAAGACGCCATCCGCCACTGGTTCCAACAAGCCGCAGGACGTGGCTGGCTGGACGACATGAGCAGCGCCGAGCGCAATGACTTCCTGAATTTTGAAGGCAACGCCCAAGGCTTCCGCGTACTGACCCAGCTTGAGTACCACCAGTTCGACGGTGGCACCCGGCTGACCTACGCCACCCTGGGCACCTACCTGAAATACCCCTGGACTGCCCGCCACGCCGACTCCCTGGGCTACAAGAAACACAAGTTCGGCTGCTACCAGAGCGAGCTGCCGATCCTCGAACAGATTGCCCACAGGCTCGGCCTGCCACAACTCGAAGAACAGCGCTGGGCCCGGCACCCGCTGGTGTACCTGATGGAGGCGGCGGATGACATCTGCTACGCCCTGATCGACCTGGAAGACGGCCTGGAAATGGAGTTGCTCGAATACGCCGAAGTCGAGTCGCTGCTGCTCAACCTGGTGGGTGACGACCTGCCCCAGACCTATCGCCAACTGGGCGCCCAGGACTCGCGCCGACGCAAGCTGGCGATCCTGCGCGGCAAGGCCATCGAGCATCTGACCAACGCAGCGGCACAGGCCTTCGTCGAGCAACAGGACGCCCTGCTCGCCGGCACCCTTCCCGGCGACCTGGTTGAACATATGCACGGTCCGGCCAAGCGTTGCGTGCTGGATGCCAAGGACATGGCGCGCAAGAAGATCTTCCAGGACAAGCGCAAGACCCTGCATGAGATCGGCGCCTACACCACCCTCGAAATTCTCTTGAATGCATTCTGCGGTGCGGCACTGGAGCAGCATGGCGGGCGTACACCATCGTTCAAGAACCGGCGCATTCTCGATCTGCTGGGCAATAATGCGCCGAACCCTGAATGGCCGCTGCACGCGTCATTCCTGCGTATGATCGACTTTATCGCCGGCATGACCGACAGCTATGCCACCGAGATGGCCCGGGAAATGACCGGACGTTCCAGCCCTCAGTAACGACCACGATCATGCCGCCTGTTTCTTGAAAGGAATCGACCTACGACGGGAACAGAGCGGCCTGATCGAATTCGCACAACCACTCGATGAATAATCACGCACGCTCCGGGCGACCCTGGCGACCTGGTCCTACGCGCCCTCCCTCGATGCTTGACTCAACGTGTGGCCCCAATGCCCAGTTACTCGCTCCGTATCCTGCTGGTGGAGGATCACCCGTTTCAACTCCTCGCCACCCAATGCCTGCTCAGAAGCTTCGGCTTCGCACGACTGACGCCGGCCGAAAGCGCCGAGCAGGCAATCTGCTTGATGTCGCAGGCCGAGGTGCCTTTCGACATCATCTTGTGTGACCAATGCCTACCCGACTTACCGGGACTCGAACTGATTGAAATTGCCAGTCGCCGACGCTTTACCACGACCGCCATCCTGTTGAGCGGTTTACCGGTGGCGGAACTCGCCAGCCTGATAAGCCAAGCCATGGACCGTGGACTGCCACTGCTTGGCTATCTATCGAAGCCGCTGAACAAGGATGAACTTGCACACTTGCTCTGCCCATTACTCAAGTTAAAAATGTAGGAATTAAACATCATGAGCCGACGAAAGACGACGGCACAGCATCAGTTAAATCCATGGCAGCAACCGTTAGCCTATTCACGTTCAGAGCATCGACGTAGCGCTTCACCAAGCCTCATCAGCTGGTAGGCCGCTACCTTTTTTAATGTAGGACTTTTCCTGTTTTATATCTACTCACCCCTCGACTCATGCTCCTCCCTCCTCTTCTGAGCTAATGTGCCCGCTTTATTTGCACTTGTACGGAATGTGATCATGAACTCAGTTTTTATTATCGATGACCACCCGGTTATACGGCTCGCCATCCGTATGTTGTTGGAACACGAAGGCTATAAAGTCGTGGGCGAAACCGATAACGGGTGCGACGCCATACAAATGGTCCGCGAATGCCTGCCTGACCTGATTATCCTGGATATCAGCATTCCCAAGCTGGATGGCCTCGAAGTGCTCTGCCGCTTCAACGCCATGAACACCCCGATGAAAACCCTGATACTGACCGCCCAATCACCCACCCTGTTCGCCACACGCTGCATGCGTTCGGGCGCCGATGGCTACGTGTGCAAGGAAGGCGACCTGAGCGAGTTGCTGAGCGCCATCCGCGCAGTGTTATCCGGTTACAACTACTTCCCCAGCCAGGCACTGAATACCAATGGTGTCGATAGCGTCGAATCCCAGGAGCTTGAACTATTCAAGACCGTCAATGATCGGGAACTGATGGTATTGCAACTTTTTGCACAAGGACGTACCAACAAGGAAATTGCCAAGGGTATGTTTTTGAGTAACAAAACAGTAAGCACTTATAAAAAGAGGCTGATGCAGAAACTTCAAGCCAAGTCCTTGGTAGAACTTATCGAGATGGCAAAACGAAACGCGCTAGTGTGAGAAAGCGGATGCCCAGGCGTATAAAGGACTATCTGATTATATTGAGTGCCGGTTTGTGCTTCAGCACAGTGGTACTTGCGAACCCGCCAACGGGCCCGGAACATTTCGCCTTGTTGAGTCGTGCAGGCTCGGTTCAACTGGAAACCCACCTGAACAAGGCTCAACGCCAATGGCTGCAAAACAAGCGCGAGTTGGTGCTGGGTACTGCGGTGCCTGATTACCCACCTTTCGACCTCACGTCCAGCGGACGTGACTACGAGGGTCTCACCGCTGATTACGCCGGCCTGCTGGCCAAGGCGCTGGCCCTGCCGGTGAAAGTATTGCGCTACCCCTCTCGCGAGGCCGCGATCCGCGCGCTTGAAACGGGGGCTATCGATTTGCTGGGATCCTCCAACGGTTTTGAGGCGGCCAACCCAAATCTCACGCTGTCAGAGCCCTATGCGGTGGACCAGCCGGTCCTCGTCACCCGCGAAGGAGAAACCCGCAGCCTGACCAATGGCCTGGCCGGCATGCGCCTGGCGCTGGTCTACCACTACCTGCCCTTGAGCGAGGTGGAAAAGCTGTACCCCAAGGCGACCCTGCGCGCTTATCCCTCTTATCAAAACGCCTTGAATGCGGTGGCGTTCGACCAGGCGGATGTATTCCTCGGCGATACCATTTCCACTCATTACATGATCAACAAGGGCTACCTGAAGAACATCCGCATGGCCAACTTCGGCAAACACGAAGCCTACGGGTTCAGCTTCGCCATGCCCCAACACCAGCAGACGCTCTTGAGCATTGTCGACGCCGTATTGACGGCCGTGCCCACCAATGAACGGGAAGCGATCGCCAAACGCTGGAGCGCCGGCAGCGATATCTTGCTGACCGACCAGAAACTGCAACTGACACAACGCGAAGAGCGCTGGCTACAGGAGCATCCAGTGGTCAAGGTGATCGTGAACGAGACCTTTGCCCCGCTGTCGTTCTTCGACGCCGATGGCAACTTCCGCGGCATCACCGCCGACCTGCTGGAACTGGTTCGCCTGCGCACAGGGCTGCGTTTTGATATCCAACGTGAGCGTGTCGTTCAGTCAATGATCGAACAGGTCGACGCAGGGAAGGCCGACATCATTGGCGCCATCGTTCCCAGCACGGAACGGGAAGCCCGGTTGAACTTCAGCCGTCCCTACCTGGAAAACTCCTACGTGATGTTGACACGCAAGGAAAACCAGGCGGCGACCAGCCTTGAGGAAATGGAAGGCAAACGCGTGGCCGTCACTGAAGGCAGCCCAATGGCAACGTTCCTGCGCGAGCACTTCCCAACCATTCAAGTGGTCGAAACAGGCGACAATTTCAAAGCCGCCGAGCTGCTGGTGCAAGGACAGGTCGACGGTGCCGTGAACAGCTTGGTCATCGCCAACTATTACCTCTCGTCCTCCATGTTTCAGGGCAAGGTCCAGATCAGTTTCAGTATTGGCACCACGCCCGCTAAATTTTCGCTGGCCACCTCACGTAACGCCACCGAACTCAGCTCGATTCTCGACAAGGCCATGCTGAGCATCGCGCCGGATGAGCTGGGGGTCATCAACAGTCGCTGGCGCGGTTACACCGCCGCCTCCGACAGCTATTGGCGCAACTATCACCAACTGATCGCGCGCATCATCATCGGCACCGGGCTTTTGCTGCTGATCTCCCTGAGCTGGAACGCCTACATGCGCCGTCAGATCAAGCATCGAAAAATGGCCGAGCGCGCCCTCAATGATCAGTTCGAGTTCATGCGGGCCTTGGTCAACGAAACCCCGCACCCCATCTACGTACGTGACCGCAAAGGCTTGCTGCAGACCTGCAACGACAGCTACTTGCAGGTGTTCAACGTCAAGCGCGAAGACGTGATCGGCAAAAGCGCCATCCAGATGAGCGCCGCCCTTGAAACCGATGCGACGCAATACCATGCCGACTACCAGCGCGTGATGGCCGAAGGTAACCCGCTGATCCTGGACCGCACGCTGCATATCCACGGGAAGAAACTGACGATCTATCACTGGATCCTGCCCTACCGTGACTCGACTGGAGAGGTGCAAGGCATTATTGGCGGCTGGATCGACATCAGCGAACGACGCCAGCTGTTCGATGAAATCCGCGCGGCCAAAGAACGCGCCGACGAGGCCAACCGGGCCAAGAGCACGTTCCTCGCCACCATGAGCCATGAAATCCGTACGCCGATGAACGCGGTGATCGGCATGCTCGAACTCACCCTCAAGCGCGCCGACCAGGGTCATCTTGATCGCCCGGCCATCGAAGTGGCGTACAACTCAGCCAGGGACCTGCTCGAACTGATCGGCGATATCCTCGACATCGCGCGCATCGAATCCGGCCGCCTGAGCCTCGCGCCGGAGCGTGTCAACCTGCGGGAGGTGATCGAGTCGGTGGTGCGCGTGTTCGACGGCCTGGCACGCCAGAAAACCCTCAGCCTGTCGCTTGAGTTCAACCCCAACCTGGATAACACCGAAGTCCTGATCGACCCGCTGCGCTTCAAGCAGGTGCTGTCGAACCTGGTCAGCAATGCGATCAAGTTCACCGAGCGTGGCCAGGTGAAAGTCAAGGTCGAGGTGCTGCCCACCGAACTGGCGCAGCAGGTCGAGATGAAACTGGTGGTCGAGGACACCGGCATAGGGATCAGTCGGGATGATCAGTTGCGCCTGTTCGAGCCCTTTGCCCAGGCCGACAATTCCGGGCAGCTTGCCAGGAGCGGCGCTGGCCTTGGGTTGGTGATCTGCCGCAGCCTGTGCGCGATGATGGGTGGGCAATTGAGCCTGAGCAGCGTGCCGATGGTGGGTACCCAGGTGCATATCAGCCTGCACATGACCCTTCTTCAGCCGGAACAGCCGGTGCTTGAATACACGCCTGAGGCACCTGCAAGCGCGCCAGTGCTGAACGTGCTGGTCGTGGACGACCATCCCGCAAACCGCTTGCTGATGTGCCAGCAACTGGGCTACCTGGGGCATCAGTTCAGCGCCGCCCAGAATGGCGCCGCCGGTTTCCAGGCCTGGCGCCAGGAGCGTTTCGACTTGGTGATCGCCGACTGCAACATGCCCATCATGAATGGCTATGAGCTGAGTCGCTCGATCCGCGAATACGAACAGCGCGAAAAGCTGGCGCCCTGCGTGGTGCTGGGGTTTACCGCCAATGCCCAGCCCGAAGAGAAGCAACGTTGTGCCGACGCGGGCATGAACGACTGCCTGTTCAAACCGATCAGCCTTACTGCACTGGAACAGCAACTGGCAAAGATCGCCCCGCAAACCACTGACCTGCACCTGGACCTCGGCAACTTCGAGGCCCTCACCGGTGGCGACCCACAATTGAGCTGGCGTTTGCTGGAAGAACTGTTGAGCAGCAGTCGGCATGATCGCCAGGAACTGGCGGCGCTGATCAGCGCACATGCCCCGCTTCAGGAGATCACCGAGCAGGCCCACAAAATCAAGGGCGCTGCGCGCATTGTTCAGGCAACCCCACTGGCCGGGCAGTGTGAAACCCTTGAACAGGCGTGCGCCCGTGAGGATGACTGGGCGGTGATCGAAGCCGGGGCAAAAGCCTTGGAAAAACTCATGCTGGAACTGGAGAGGTTGCTGCAAGGGCAGCTTCACGGCCTGGAGGGACAGTAAGGGGCGCAGGCCGCCCCTCCCGTGATCAGCAGTCGGTCAAGCGCAGGAAGATCGCCGCCAGCTGTTCGATACCCGCCTGGTCCTGGACGGTGAAACGCGCCAACGACGGGCTGTCGAGGTCAAGGACGCCAATCAGTTGGCCGTCCTTGACCAGCGGTACCACCAGCTCGCTGTTGGACGCGCTGTCACAGGCGATATGCCCTGGGAATGCATGCACATCCTCCACGCGCTGGGTCTGCCGCGAGGCGGCCGCTGCACCGCACACGCCACGGCCAAACGGAATGCGCACGCAGGCGATCTGGCCCTGGAACGGGCCGAGCACCAGCTCTTCGTTACGGTTGAGGTAAAAACCGGCCCAGTTCAAGTCGTCCAACTGGTTGAACAGAAACGCAGAGAACTGCGCACTGTTGGCAATGAAGTCCCGCTCATCGGCCAGCAGCGACTCCAGTTGCGCACAGAGCATGGCGTAGCCATCAAGGCCAGTGCCAGCGCTTTGTAGATCGATCATGGTTGCATCTCCAGCAATTTGAGGCCTACCCAGTAACGGGCGAATTGATACGCGCAACGACCGTTGCGGTTGCCACGCCCGGTCGCCCAGCGCACGGCCAGGATGTCGAGGGCTTCATCACGCTGCCACTGCAAACCGGCCTTGCTGGCCAGCTCGCCGATCCAGTGCTCCACCACATCCAGGAAGTGTTCTTGCGTGAAGGGGTAAAACGACAACCACAAGCCAAAGCGGTCGGACAAGGCAATCTTGTCTTCTACCGCTTCGCTCGGGTGCAACTCGCCGTCCACACGTTTCCAGTTGTCGTTGTCGCTCTGGTTTTCCGGCACCAGGTGACGGCGGTTGGAGGTGGCGTACAGCAGCACGTTTTCCGGGGCCTGCTCCAGGGACCCGTCGAGCACGCTTTTTAGCACGCGGTAATCGCCTTCACCGGCCTCGAACGACAGGTCGTCACAGAACAGGATAAACCGCTGCGGCAGCTTGACCAGTTGTTCAACCACGCGTGGCAGGTCGGCCAAATGGTCGCGCTCGATTTCGATCAGGCGCAAGCCAGCCTTGGCATGCTGGGCCAGCAAGGCACGCACCATGGAGGATTTGCCGGTGCCACGCGAACCCCACAGCAGTGCATGGTTGGCAGGCAGGCCGTCGATGAATTGCTGGGTATTGCGCGCCAGTGTTTCACGTTGCTTGTCCACACCGATCAGGTCGGACAGGCGCATCTCCAGGCTCACATCCAACGGCAACAGGAAACCCGTGCGGCCTTCACGCTGCCAGCGGGCAGCCAGGCAGTGGTTCCAATCGATGGCTTGGCGGGGCGCGGGTAACAAGGGTTCCAGGCGGGCGAGCACTGCATCGGCCCGTTCAAGAAACGCATTCAATCGAGCATCCACGATTATTCCTCTGGCAAGTTCTTGCAAAAGATGGCGTATTGGCAACCCTGCGGCAGACCGCACGAGGCTGCGTAAAAAAACGATTCATGCCGGGTAAGCCAGAGCCTGTGGATGTTCAGCTATGCTTGCCGGGCGAAGGGAAACGTGAAGTGGTTCAACACTCGATGGATATCAAGTTCGCCCACCGCTTGTCTTATAAACAAGCCAGATTGACTGTGCTGGTCGGTTTCGTCTTGGGAACCTTGCTCAGCCTGATCCAAATCGGCATTGATTATGCCAGCGAAGACGCATCCATCAACCGTGAAATTCGCTCGCTGATCGAAATCAGCCACAACCCCGCCTCACGCATCGCCTACAACATCGACGCCGAACTGGCCCAGGAACTGGCCCTGGGCCTGCTGCACTCCCCTGCCATCATTCATGCCCAGTTGATCGACAACAACGGCGTGGTGCTGGCCGATGTCGACCGCCCACGCAAAGAGAGCACTTACCGTCCTGTCAGCGATTTCCTGTTCGGCGCCAACCGTCAGTTCGAAGACCGGCTGTTCCTTAGTCACATGCCCAACGAGTCCCTCGGGGTGCTGCGCCTGGACGTCGACACCTATGCCTTTGGCAGCCGTTTCCTGCGCCGTGCCGAGATCACCCTGCTCAACGGCTTCGTCCGTAGCCTGTTGCTGACCGGCATCCTGTTGGGCTTGTTCTACGTGATGCTGACCCAGCCGCTGGTGCGCATCATCCGCGAGCTGAGCAACCGCCGGCAGGCACGCCTGGATTGCCCGCCCGGCCACGAGCACGATGAGATCGGCGTGCTGGTGAACGTGGCCAACCAGCAGTTCGAAAACATGGAGACGGAGATCCAGCAACGCCGCCACGCCGAAGATCGGTTGACCGAATACCTGGGACAACTGGAAGACATCGTGTCCGCCCGCACCCTGGAGCTCAAGGCCAGCAACCAGCGGCTGAGCCAGTCCAACGACGAACTGGAAGCAGCGAAGATGCACGCGCTGGGCATGGCCCAGGCACGGGCGGCGTTCCTCGCCAACATGAGCCACGAAATCCGCACACCGCTCAACGGCCTGCTGGGGATGATCGCGCTGTCACTCGACAGCCCGCTCAACGCCGAACAGCGTCAGCAACTGTCCATCGCCCATGACTCAGGCAAAGTGCTGGTGGAGTTGCTCAACGATATCCTCGACCTGTCCAAGTTCGACGCTGGCCAGTTGGAGTTGGAGCGCATCCCGTTCGACCTGGGTTCGTTGGTGGAAGACACCGCCAACCTGTTGTCACAGAACGCCGCGCCCAGCGTCGAACTGACGTGCCTGATCGACCCGCAGTTTCCGGCGCAGGTCCTGGGCGACCCGACCCGCGTGCGGCAGATCGTCAGCAACCTGCTGTCCAACGCCCTGAAATTCACACGCTTCGGACGGGTAGATGTTCGCCTCAGCGCGCGGGAGGGCCAGGTACGCATCGAGGTCTGCGATACCGGCATCGGCATTGCGCAGGAAGCCCAGGTGAAGATCTTCCAGCCCTTCACCCAGGCGGGTGCCGGCATCACCCGTCAATTTGGCGGCACCGGCCTGGGCCTGGCGCTGACGCACAACCTGTGTGAAGCGATGAAAGGCCGACTGAGCATCAGTTCGGAAGTGGGCTTCGGTAGCCAGTTTTGCGCCGACCTGCCGCTGCCAACCCATTTGCCCGCCGCCCAGCCACTGCCGCTCAAGGGTGAGGTCATCGTCATTACCCATGCCGGCAGCGGCCTCACCGAACTGCTGACCACCCTGTTGCCTCACTGGGGCCTGACACCTCGCTGCTACTCGCAAGACGATGACTTGAGCGGGCAAACCCCGGACCTGCTGATCACCGACTGCCCCGAGTGCCTGTTTCGCCTGCGCCCCACCCTCAACGCGCCGATCCTGCTGGTGACCGCCTATGGCAATTTCATGCCCAGCGAAGAAGTCGCGGCACTCGCTCCGCTGCAACAACAGGCACGCCCGCTGAGCCGCAACGCGCTGTATCAGATCCTGCAACGTAACTTGCGCAGCGACGCACAACTGATCCTCGACCCGATCCAGATGGAGGCCGCGCCCTTGGCACACCGCGCGCGCATCCTGTTGGTGGAGGACAACCCGGTCAACCAACTGGTGGCCAAGGGCATGCTCAGCAAACTGGGGTGTGAAGTGATCGTCGCAGCCCATGGTGGCGAGGCGCTCAAATTCCTTGAGGAACAACGCTTCGACCTGGTGCTGATGGACTGCAATATGCCGGTGATGGACGGCTATGAGGCCAGTCGGCAGATCCGTCGCAGCGGGCGCTGGCCAGACCTGCCAATCGTTGCCTTGACCGCCAACGCGCTGTCCGAAGAGCGCGAGCGTTGCCGGGCTGCGGGCATGAATGACTACCTGGCCAAGCCGTTCCGGCGTGAGGAACTCAGTGGTTTGCTGGAGCTGTGGGTGCCGAAGACGACAAATCTCTGATCTGCCGAAGCAACTGGTCCAAGCCCTCGCGCAGCGCGTCAGCCTGGTTCAGGTCGATACCGCTGTCGCACAGCAGCCGCGTCTTGAGGCCATGGGTCTGGTCACGCAGCTGCACACCGGTTTCGCTCAGGCTCAAGTGCACTTCCCGCTCATCCTTGGCGCTGCGCTGGCGCCTGACCAGACTGAGTTGCTCAAGGCGCTTGAGCAGCGGTGTCAGCGTGCCGGAATCCAGCATCAAGCGCTCACCCAACGCCTTGACCGTGGGTTGCAGCGGTGCTGCGGCGTGCCACTCCCACAACACCAACATCACCAGGTACTGCGGGTAGGTCAGGCCCAACTGATCAAGCATGGGCTTGTACGCGCGGGTCACCGCCCTGGAGGCGGCGTAGAGCTTGAAACACAGTTGATGGTCGAGCGCCAGGGAGACGGTCATTTGAGCAGGGCTTCGATCTCTTGGGTCAGATCCTGCGGCTTGGTGGTCGGCGCAAAGCGCTTGACTACCTGGCCGTCGCGGCCGATGAGGAACTTGGTGAAGTTCCATTTGATGCCCTTGGAACCGAGCAGTCCGGGCGCCTGTTTTTTCAATTGCACGAACAATGGGTGGGCGTCGCTGCCATTCACGTCGATCTTCTTGAACAGTGGGAAGCTGACACCGAAGTTCAGCTCGCAGAATTCGGAAATCGCGCCTTCGTTACCCGGTTCCTGCTTGCCGAACTGATTGCAGGGGAAGCCCAACACCACCAATCCCTGGTCCTTGTATTGCTGCCAAAGCTGCTCCAGGCCCTTGTATTGCGGGGTGAAACCGCACTTGCTGGCGGTATTGACCACCAGGATGGCCTTGCCGGCGAAATCGGCCAAAGTCTTTTGCTCCCCCTTGATGGTGGTGCAAGGGATGCTCAGCAGGTTGTTGCTCATGGCAATGCCTCAGTCTGGTGGAAAGAAGGATAAACATAGTAGGCAATTAAATTGTGTGCAATTGAATTGACCGGAATGATATCCCGCTATAGGGCGCTCCCGCATTATCCGCAGGAGCGCTGGCAGACCTAGCGCGGCACCAGGTCCAGGCACACCGAGTTGATGCAGTAACGCAGGCCGGTCGGCGGCGGGCCGTCCGGGAACACGTGCCCCAGGTGGGCATCGCATTTGGCGCAGGTGACTTCGGTGCGGATCATGCCGTGGCTGACGTCACGGATCTCGATCATCGCGCTGTCGGCAATCGGCGCGTAGAAGCTGGGCCAGCCGCAACCGGAGTCGAACTTGGTGGTGGAGTCGAACAGCGGCTCGTTGCAGCAAATGCAGTGGTACACGCCATCCGTCTTGGTGGCGTTGTACTTGCCGCTGAAAGGTCGCTCGGTGCCCTTGAGACGGCACACGTTGTATTGCTCCGGATCGAGCATCGCCTTCCATTCTTCAACGGTTTTCTGCAACTTTTCCATCGGTACACCTCGGCAACTGAAAAAGCCTGATCTGTGTCTTTTCCATGGATCAGGCGGCACGTATGATTGCGCCTCTTCAAAACGCCAGTCTGGCACCCGCGCTACCGGCATTCAAACGTATTTATGGGTGCGGGCCCCGCAGGATTCGCAGTACGGTAGTGTCCCCACCGTCTGGATCGTTCATTTTCAGGATCACATCGCCATGCAGGTCAGCAAATCGAACAAGCTCGCCAACGTCTGCTACGACATTCGCGGCCCAGTGCTCAAGCACGCCAAACGCCTGGAAGAGGAAGGCCATCGCATCCTCAAGCTGAACATCGGCAACCCGGCGCCCTTTGGTTTCGAAGCGCCGGATGAAATCCTCCAGGACGTGATCCGCAACCTGCCCACCGCCCAGGGCTACAGCGACTCAAAAGGCCTGTTCAGCGCACGTAAGGCGGTCATGCAGTACTACCAGCAAAAGCAGGTCGAAGGTGTCGGCATCGAAGACATCTACCTGGGCAATGGCGTGTCCGAGCTGATTGTGATGTCCATGCAGGCCCTGCTCAACAATGGCGACGAAGTGTTGGTGCCGGCACCGGACTATCCGCTGTGGACCGCCGCCGTGACCCTGGCGGGCGGCCATCCGGTGCACTACCTCTGTGACGAAGGCGCCGACTGGTTCCCGGACCTCGCCGACATCAAGGCCAAGATCACCCCGAACACCAAGGCCCTGGTGATCATCAACCCGAACAACCCGACCGGCGCGGTGTATTCCAAGGAAGTCTTGCTGGGCATGCTCGAACTGGCACGCCAGCACAACCTGGTGGTGTTCTCCGACGAGATCTACGACAAGATCCTCTACGACGACGCCGTGCACGTGTGCACCGCCTCCCTGGCACCGGACCTGCTGTGCCTGACCTTCAACGGCCTGTCCAAGTCCTACCGCGTGGCCGGCTTCCGCTCCGGCTGGATCGCCATCTCCGGCCCCAAGCACAACGCCCAGAGCTACATCGAAGGCATCGACATGCTGGCCAACATGCGCCTGTGTGCCAACGTGCCGAGCCAACACGCCATCCAGACCGCCCTGGGCGGCTACCAGAGCATCAATGACCTGGTCTTGCCCCAAGGCCGCCTGCTGGAGCAACGCAACCGCACCTGGGAATTGCTCAACGCGATTCCGGGCGTGAGCTGCGTGAAACCCATGGGCGCGCTGTACGCCTTCCCGCGGATCGACCCGAAGGTATGTCCTATCTTCAACGACGAGAAGTTCGTGCTCGACCTGCTGCTGTCGGAAAAGCTGCTGGTCGTCCAAGGCACCGCGTTCAACTGGCCGTGGCCGGATCACTTCCGGGTGGTGACATTGCCGCGTGTGGATGACCTGGACATGGCCATTGGTCGCATCGGTAACTTCCTCAAGTCCTATCGCCAGTAACGCCAACGACGCTGTGCGGCCGACAATCGGTCGTACAGCGAGTATCTGGCAACACTTCTCTGGCTCTCACTCGCTTCAGCACTGCGTCAACCTCTAAAAACCACCGCCCCCCTGTAATTGCAGGGCGGCAGGCCAACGGTGAACCGATCAAGCGGCCTTTTCCCTATCGGAAATTCCCTTCAAGGCTCTACATTCCGGCTGTAGGACACAGTTTGAAATAGTCGCTCGGTTGAATCACCCCATGCCGCACCTTATATACCCCGCAGTACGCGACATATTAAGCATGAGGAGAACTCTACAACCATGATGCGCATCCTGCTGTTCTTGGCCACTAACCTTGCGGTCGTGCTGATTGCCAGCATCACCTTGAGCCTTTTCGGCTTCAATGGGTTCATGGCGGCCAACGGGGTTGACCTGAACCTCAATCAGCTGCTGGTTTTTTGTGCGGTCTTTGGTTTTGCCGGCTCGCTGTTTTCGCTGTTCATCTCCAAGTGGATGGCGAAGATGAGCACCAGCACCCAAGTGATCACCCAGCCACGTACCCGGCATGAGCAATGGTTGCTGCAGACCGTCGAGCAGTTGTCCCGCGAAGCCGGTATCAAGATGCCCGAGGTCGGGATCTTCCCGGCCTATGAAGCCAACGCCTTTGCCACCGGCTGGAACAAGAACGACGCACTCGTTGCCGTCAGCCAGGGCATGCTGGAACGCTTCTCGTACGATGAAGTGAAGGCCGTGCTGGCCCACGAGATCGGCCACGTCGCCAACGGCGACATGGTCACCCTGGCGTTGGTCCAAGGGGTGGTGAACACCTTCGTGATGTTCTTCGCGCGGATCATCGGTAACTTTGTCGATAAGGTGATCTTCAAGAACGAAGGCGGCCGCGGCATTGCCTACTTCGTCGCGACGATCTTCGCCGAATTGGTGCTGGGCTTCCTGGCCAGTGCGATCACCATGTGGTTCTCGCGTAAACGGGAATTCCGCGCAGACGAAGCCGGTGCCCGCCTGGCCGGCACCGGGGCGATGATCGCAGCACTGCAACACCTGCGCTCCGAACAAGGCCTGCCGGTGCATATGCCGGACAGCCTGACCGCCTTCGGCATCAACGGCGGTATCAAGCAGGGCATGGCTCGCCTGTTCATGAGCCACCCGCCGCTGGAAGAGCGTATCGACGCACTGCGTCGCATGGGCTGATAATCCGCAACGCAAAAAAAGGGGCGATTGAATCGCCCCTTTTTTGTGGCCGCGATCTACGCCCTGGTTAGCCGGTAGACCCGCTCATCAAGCTGCGTGACACCCTCCTGCACAAACTTCCAGCTCTCCTGCAGAACGTCTTGCTCTTGCAGCACTTTCAGGGTCCAGTCCGACCCGAACAGCACCTTCACCTCCTCATCTGTCACCGCAAAAGGCGGCCCGGCTTTTTGCGTCTGGTCGTAATCGAGTGTGATCAGCAGCCCCTGGCAACCCGACGGCAGAAGGCGGCTCAAATGCTCGGCGTACTGCGCCCGCATCAACGGCGGCAAAGCGATCAACGCAGCGCGGTCGTATAACGCGGCGCAACCCACCAAGGCTTCAGCATCTAGGGCGAAGAAGTCGCCGCACCACACTTCGATCAGATCAGCCTGGTACACCGTAAAGGCACCTCGCCGAGTGACGCGTGGTACAAGGTTCTGCTCACTGAAAAACGCCTCGACGGCCTGTTCCGACAGCTCCACACCCATCACCCGCAACCCATGGCTGGCCAGCCACATCAAGTCCAGGCTCTTGCCGCACAGCGGCACCAATACCTTGGAGCCTTCGGCGAGCGCCAGCTGCGGCCAATGTCGTTGCAGGTAAGGGTTGACCTCGGGCAAATGAAAGCCGATCTGATTGCGCGCCCAGCGCTCCTGCCAAAATTTAGGCTCCATAGATCCTCCCAGTAATTCGATCAAATGGTGCTAAAACTTATATTAGATTTAGATCAATGATCTGATTGAAGATGGGCCCATGTTAACGCTCAGGACCCCACTTATGTTCCCCAGCCTGTTTATCTCCCACGGTTCGCCCATGCTTGCTCTGCAACCCGGCGCCAGCGGCCCGGCCCTTCAGCGTCTCGCTGCCGAGCTGCCCCGTCCGAAGGCCATCGTGGTGGTGTCGGCGCACTGGGAAAGTCATGAACTGCTCGTCAGCGGCAATGCGGCGCCCGAAACCTGGCATGATTTCGGCGGTTTCCCCCGCGAACTGTTTGCCGTGCAGTACCCGGCACCGGGCAACCCGCAACTGGCCGGGGAAATTGTCGAGCTGCTGAAGGCCGACGGCCTGAATGCGCGCACCGATGACCGCCGCCCATTCGACCATGGCACCTGGGTGCCCCTGTCGTTGATGTACCCGGAGGCCGATATCCCAGTGGTGCAGGTGTCGCTGCCCAGTCGCATGGGCCCTGCCCTGCAGACCCAGGTTGGGCACGCGCTGGCCAGCCTACGCGAGCAGGGCGTACTTCTGATCGGCTCGGGCAGCATCACCCACAACCTGGGCGAGTTGGACTGGCATGCAGGGCCTGAGAGCATCGAACCCTGGGCGCGAGACTTCCGGGACTGGGTGGTCGACAAGCTGGCTGCTAACGATGAAGACGCCCTGCACGACTACCGCCGACAGGCGCCGAACGCCGTGCGCAGCCATCCCAGTGACGAGCACCTGCTGCCGCTGTACTTCGCACGTGGCGCTGGGGGGGATTTCAGCATCGCGCACCAGGGCTTCACCATGGGCGCTCTCGGCATGGACATCTATCGGTTCGGCTGACTGAGATCCAAATGTGGGAGCGGGCTTGCCCGCGAATGCGGTGGGTCAGATATAGATGTTTCAACTGATCCACTGCATTCGCGGGCAAGCCCGCTCCCACACTTGACTGGGGGTTGATCCTAAATCGAGCAGGCAAAAAAAATCCCCGAACCAGTCGGGGATTTTTTATCTGCGATCAATCAGCCCAAGGGCGGATCAATCTTCGCGGTAGCGACGCAGCTTCAACTGCTTACCGGCAACGCGAGTGTCTTTCAGCTTGGCCAGCAGTTTTTCCAGGCCGTCTTCCGGCAGTTCCACCAGGGAGAAGCTGTCACGGACCTGGATGCGACCGATGGCTTCACGTGCCAGGCCACCCTCGTTGAGGATAGCGCCCAGCAGGTTCTTGGCAGCGATACCATCACGCGCGCCCAGCGCGGTACGGCAACGAGCACGGCCTTCAGCCAATGGCACCGGAGCGCGACGCTCACGATCACCACGGTCTGGACGGTCGCCAGTACGCTCTGGACGATCACCGCGTGGCGCGTTGTTCGGAACCAGCGGGCGTTCTTTCTCGATAGCGGCCAGGGTCAGCGCTTGACCGTTGGTGGCTTTACGCAGCAGGGCCGCAGCCAGGGCACGCGGGGTGCAACCGATATCGGCGGTCAGGCGGTCCAGCAGGTCGCCGTGGGTCGATTCAGCGTCAGCCACCAGTGGCGACAGGCTGTTGGTCAGTTTCTTGATGCGAGCATCGAGAACGGCCTGGGCGTCCGGCAGACGCACTTCAGCCACTTTCTGACCGGTGACACGCTCGATCACTTGCAGCATGCGGCGCTCACGTGGAGTCACCAGCAGCAGTGCACGACCTTCGCGCCCGGCACGGCCAGTACGGCCGATACGGTGAACGTAGGACTCTGGATCGTAAGGCATGTCAACGTTGAACACGTGGGTGATACGTGGAACGTCGAGGCCACGGGCGGCAACGTCGGTCGCTACAACGATGTCCAGGCGGCCATCCTTGAGGGAGTCGATCACGCGCTCACGTTGGTTCTGGGCGATGTCACCGTTCAGCGCAGCGGCTTTGTAGCCTTTGGCTTCCAGGGCACTGGCCAGGTCCAGGGTGGCTTGCTTGGTGCGCACGAACATGATCAGCGCGTCGAAGTCTTCGACTTCCAGCAGGCTCAATACAGCCGAGGTCTTCTGGTCAGCGTGAACCAACAGGTGAGCCTGTTCGATCGCGGTAACGGTCTGAGTCTTGGTCTGGATCTTCACGTGCTCTGGGTCACGCAGGTGACGCTCAGCGATCGCACGGATCGACTGCGGCAGGGTCGCCGAGAACAGTACGGTCTGACGGGTCGGTGGCAGCGCCTTGAAGATGACTTCCAGGTCATCCATGAAGCCCAGCTTCAACATTTCGTCAGCTTCGTCGAGAACCAGGTGGTTCACGGTCGACAGGACTTTCTCGTCACGACGCAGGTGGTCGCACAGACGGCCCGGAGTGGCGACAACGATCTGTGCGCCATTACGGATTGCTTTCAGTTGTGGGCCCATAGGCGCGCCGCCGTAAACGGCCACAACGGTAACGCCTGGCATTTGCTTGGCGTAGGTTTCGAAAGCGGTTGCTACTTGCAGCGCCAACTCACGGGTTGGCGCCAGGATCAGGGCTTGCGGTTCGCGCTTGGCAGGATCGATGCAGTGCAGGATAGGCAGGGCGAACGCGGCGGTTTTACCGGTACCGGTTTGCGCCTGGCCAATCATGTCCTTGCCGGCCATGATGATCGGGATCGATTGCTGCTGAATCGCCGAAGGTTCTTCGTAGCCGGTCGCGATGACGGCAGCGAGAATGTTCGGGTTAAGATTAAAAGCGGCGAAGCCGCCGGTTTCCTGGGTCATGGGTCTGCCTCTAAGTGCATCCGCAAAGACCCATGCTCCAAAGCTGCGCATGCCGTGTTGAGACTCAAGAGTCGCCCTGGCTGCTTTGTCGGCGGGGATTTGCGAAAACGAATGAATGAAAAAGATTCGTCAAGGGAGAGTCCGCTGTGCGGACGTGCAGCCGAAGCTGACTTCGGGGAATTGCGCTACCTAAACGCGGCCCGGTTAAAGGCCGGCGCGCACTATACCGGAAATAGCTGAAAAAGGGAGCTTTTTTTATCGGAAAGCACCGATAAACCGCGCTGTGTCACAGTCTTTGCAGATAACACCGGCAAGGTCTATTTTTCTAAGGCCCGGCCCTGTTGGTCATAACGCTTAAACGGTTCACCTGACCTTTCTGGCCCTTTGGTCCGAAACCCTTCCCCGCGCCCGAGGGCACACCCGATGAATCAAGCCAGCAGCAGCCGCGTCAGCCGTGAACTCCAGGGCCATGTCTTGCTTTTAGGACTGGATCGGGTGGCCAAGCGCAACGCCTTCGACCTGGACCTGCTCAATGAGCTGAGCCTGGCGTATGGCGAATTTGATCGAAATACCGACGCGCGGGTCGCCGTGGTGTTTGCCCATGGCGATCACTTCACCGCCGGGCTGGACCTGGCCAACGTCAGCAGCGTGATGGCCGGCGGCTGGCAGCCGCCTCTGGGCGGTTGTGATCCTTGGGGCGTATTTGCCGGCCCACGCGTGAGCAAACCGGTGATCGTTGCGGCCCAGGGTTACTGCCTGACCATCGGGATAGAGCTGATGCTGGCTGCCGATATCAATCTCTGCGCCAGCAACACGCGCTTCGCGCAGATGGAAGTACAGCGTGGGATCTTTCCGTTTGGCGGCGCGACATTGCGCTTTCATCAGATCGCCGGCTGGGGCAACGCGATGCGCTGGCTGCTCACCGGTGATGAATTCGACGCCCATGACGCCCTGCGCCTGGGCCTGGTGCAGGAAGTGATGGCCAGCGAAGACCTGCTGCCTCGCGCCGTCGAACTGGCCAACCGCATCGCCCGCCAGGCGCCGCTGGGCGTTCAAGCCACGTTGATGTCGGCACGGTTGGCGCGGATGGAAGGCGAAACCGTTGCGGCAGCGGCGTTGCCGCCGATGGTGGATAAGCTGCTCAATAGCGAGGATGCCAAGGAAGGTGTACGGGCGATGATCGAGAAGCGACCCGGCGTATTCAAAGGCCTCTAACTCAGGTCGCCGGGCGGATCGCCTTGATCAACGGCTGCAACGAATAACCCAATCGCGGTGCCAGGACTTCGGCGCGAGCGGACAATGCCTGCAGGTCCAGTTCCTGATCCAGCTCCGAAGGCACCAACAAGATCACATTGCCCTCCTTCACCGGCAGTTCCCAATAATGCCGGTGATACAAACCACGCAACAAAGCAGCGCCCAGCGGTTTGCCGTCATCGGTGGCCCACTGGTTGATCACCAGCCAGCCGCCGGGGTTGAGTTTCTTCTGGCAGTTTTCCAGGAAGGTCCAGGCCAAGTGCCCGACGCCAGGGCCGACATCCGTATACAGGTCGACGAAGATCAGGTCGGCCGGCTCAGCGGTCTCCAGCAATTGCAGGGCATCGCCGATGCGGATGTACAGGCGCGGATCATCGTCCAGCCCCAGGTATTCGATGGCCAGGCGCGGCACATCGGGGCGCAGTTCGATGGCTTCCACGTCTTCCAGCGGCAGGAACTTCAGGCACGCCTGGGTCAGCGTGCCAGCGCCCAAGCCCAGGAACAGCGCGCTTTCCGGCTGTTCATGGCACAACGCGCCGATCAGCATCGCGCGGGTGTAGTCGTACTCCAGCCAGCTCGGGTCAGCGGTGAACACACAGCTTTGCTCGATGGCATCGCCGAACTCGAGAAAACGGTAATCGGCCACTTCGAGCACACGGATCATGCCGAAGTCATCATGGACTTCAGCCAGCAGGCGCTCGACACGCTCCTCGGTCATCACTACTCCTAAAGGGTTTACCGCACAGCAAAGGCGCGATTGTCGGCCAACCGGCGGCAACAGGTCACGCACTAATTGCTGATAACATTGGCGCCCCACCGTCAATCAGCCAATCGAGTTCATGATGAGCCAACCCTGGAGCCCCGACAGCTGGCGCGCCCTGCCGATCCAGCAACAACCCCAGTACCCGGACGCTGCGCACTTGTTGCAAGTGGAGCAGAACCTGGCCAGCTACCCGCCGCTGGTGTTTGCCGGGGAAGCCCGCGAGTTGCGCCGTCAGTTTGCCGAAGTGACCCAGGGTCGCGCCTTCCTGTTGCAGGGCGGTGACTGCGCCGAGAGTTTTGCCGAGTTCTCTGCCGCGAAGATCCGCGACACCTTCAAGGTGCTGCTGCAGATGGCCATCGTGATGACCTTCGCTGCCGGCTGCCCGGTGGTGAAAGTCGGGCGCATGGCTGGCCAGTTCGCCAAGCCGCGCTCGGCCAACGATGAAACCATCGACGGCATCACCCTGCCCGCCTACCGTGGCGACATCGTCAACGGCATCGGTTTCGACGAAAAAAGCCGCGCGCCGGACCCGGACCGCCTATTGCAGTCCTACCACCAGTCCACCGCCACCTTGAACCTGCTGCGCGCCTTTGCCCAAGGCGGTTTTGCCGACTTGCACCAGGTGCACAAATGGAACCTGGATTTCATCGCCAACTCCGCGCTGGCCGAGAAGTACAGCCAACTGGCCGACCGTATCGACGAAACCCTGGCCTTCATGCGCGCCTGCGGCATGGACAGCTCGCCGCAACTGCGCGAAACCAGTTTCTTCACCGCTCACGAAGCACTGCTGCTCAACTACGAGCAAGCCTTCGTGCGCCGCGACAGCCTGACCAACGATTACTACGACTGCTCGGCGCACATGCTGTGGATCGGCGACCGCACCCGCCAGTTGGACGGCGCCCATGTCGAGTTCCTGCGTGGCGTGAACAACCCGATCGGGGTCAAGGTCGGCCCAAGCATGAACCCGGATGACCTGATCCGCCTGATCGACATCCTCAACCCGGACAACGACCCCGGCCGCCTCAACCTGATCGCGCGCATGGGCGCCGGCAAAGTCGGTGATCACCTGCCGGGCCTGATCCGTGCAGTGCAGCGTGAAGGCAAGCAGGTGTTGTGGAGTTCCGACCCGATGCATGGCAACACCATCAAGGCCAGCAGTGGCTACAAGACCCGCGACTTTGCGCAGATCCTGGGTGAAGTGAAGGATTTCTTCCAGGTGCACCAGGCCGAGGGCACATATGCCGGCGGGATTCATATCGAGATGACCGGGCAGAACGTCACCGAATGCATCGGCGGCGCGCGGCCGATCACCGAGGATGGCTTGTCGGACCGTTATCACACCCACTGCGACCCACGGATGAATGCCGATCAGTCGCTGGAATTGGCGTTTCTGATTGCCGAGACCCTGAAACAGGTCAAACGCTGAACAACATAGCTGCCCTCAACCGGTCTGCACTGGGCCGCTGGCAATTGAGCTGGACCTGTTCCAGCCCGAGCCAGTCGGCCATTTGCAGCAGGTTCGACGCCAGCGCCGCCATCCCCTCATCATCCAAGCCTGGCTCTTCCTCATGCACGGCGTGCACCGCGAGGCGCCGGTTGGCGCGTTCGGCGCGCAGGTCGATGCGCGCCGCAATCCGCTCGTTGTGCAGAAACGGCAGCACGTAGTAGCCATACACCCGCTTGTCCTGCGGGGTGTAGATCTCCAGGCGGTAACGGAAATCGAACAGGCGCTCGGTACGGCTGCGCTCCCACACCAGCGAATCGAACGGCGAGAGCAAGGCGCTGGCCGGCACTTTGCGTGGCACTTTCGGATCGGGCAGGCAGTACGCCGGTTGTTTCCAGCCTTGCACTTGGCAAACCCACAGTTGGCCGTCCTCCACCAGTTCGGCGAGACGGTTGCGGCTGTCGGCAGGATCGAGGCGAAAGTAATCGCGCAGGTCTTTTTCAGTCCCCACGCCTAATGCCGTGGCGCTGTGCAGCAACAAGCCACGTTGGGCTTGGGCTTCAGTCACAGCGATTTGAAGGATATCGCTGGGGATGACCCGCTCCGGCAAATCGTAGAGCCGCTCAAAACCGCGTCGACCGGCAACCGTCACCAGTCCGGCGGCAAACAGCCATTCCAGTGCGTGCTTTTCATCGCTCCAGTCCCACCAAGGGCCGGCGCGTTCCTCACGGGTGGACAAACTGCCAGCCCCCAACGCGCCTTGTTGCTCGACAGTCTGCAACACCCGCTGAATGGCGGCTTGTTGCTCACGGCCAAAACGCGCCATCTGCGAATAAATGCCCTGCCCCTGCTGCGCCCGCTGCATACGCCAACGCATCAACGGGTATAGCGCCATCGGCAGCAGTGAGGCCTCATGCCCCCAATACTCGAACAACGAACGCCGTCGACCCTGGCTCCAGGCAGCCTGTTCAAGGATCAACGGGGAGTAGTTGCCCAGACGGGAAAACAGCGGCAAGTAATGGGAACGTACCACGGCATTGACCGAATCGATCTGCAACACGCCAAGACGGTCGATCATGCGATTGAGGTGCGCAGCCTTGATCAATACAGGCGCCTGGCGCCCGGAAAAACCCTGGGCCGCCAGTGCCATGCGGCGTGCTTGCTTGAGAGAGAATGACAGGTCGGCGGGCATGGGGTTCTCCGTGTGGGCGCGCCGACTACCCTACTGCATCCGCGATCATTTTCGCAGCGGATCCTGCCAGAAATGCAGGTGGCGTTCATGCTCGACGTCACCGCGGCTGATGCCGATATCCTTGAGTGCATCATCGCTCAAGGTTGCCAGCATCTGGCGCTCCTCATGCAGCGCCTGCCAACGGACAATCTTGTGAAACAGCCCGGCAAACGGACGTTTCGCCATCAACACAAAACCTCTTTGACCTTTCATCTTCTCGCCCTCCAGTGGGGATGGCGCAAGTGTGTGCCTGGGCTTAAGATCAATCCAACGAATGTTTTTTATGCAATACATCTCAGAGATTGATCAATTGTCCAGCTTCCCGAGCATCGACACCGAAGTGCTACGCACCTTCGTCGCCATCGCCGACCAGGGCGGTTTTACCCGCGCGGGTGAGTTGGTCAATCGCACGCAATCGGCGGTGAGCATGCAGATGAAGCGCCTCGAAGAAGACGTGTTGCAGCGCAAGCTGTTCGAGCGCGATGGCCGCCAGGTGCGGCTGACGCCTGAGGGCCAAGTGTTGCTGGGTTATGCGCGGCGTATCCTGAAGCTGCACAGTGAGGTGTTCAACACCCTGCGCGAGCCGCATATGGTGGGCCTGGTGCGCATCGGCACGCCGGATGACTACGTGATGCGGTTCCTACCGGGGATTCTCAAGCAGTTTTCCAAGGCCTACCCGCTGATCCAGATCGAGATGCACTGCGAGGCGTCAACGGTACTGATGCAGCGGCGGGATTTGGCACTGACCGTTGTCAGTCGCGAGCCCGGCAATGAGATCGGTGAACTGTTGCGCACCGAGCGCATGGTGTGGGCGGCAGCGCCGTGCTTCTGCACCGAAGAACACGACGCTCTGCCGCTGGCGATGTCCGGTACGGCCTGCCTGTATACCCAGTGGGCCTGCTCGGCACTGGACGCGGCCGGACGCGATTATCGCCTGGCCTACCACAGCTCAAACGTGTCGGCGATCCAGGCCGTGGTCAATGCGGGCCTGGCCGTGATGGTCAGCATGGAGAGTCTGGTAACCGAAGACCTGCGCATACTTGGCCGCGACGAGGGTTTCCCGCCACTGCCATCCATGAATCTGCATCTGCTGCGTAACACGCGGATGAACTCGCCCATCACCGATTGCCTGGCGGACTACATCATCGAAGGCTTCAGACTTTAAAGGTCAGCATCACTGCGCACACCACCAGGAAGCCGCAGAACAGGCCGCGCAGGACGCGTTCTGGCAGCGCATGGGCGACTTTCACGCCCCAACTGATACTGAGCAGACCACCGACGGCCAAGGGCACGCCGATCATCCAGTCCACCTCTTGGTGCCAGGCGTAGGTGACCAGCGTCACGCCGGTACTCGGCAATGCCAGGGCCAGGGACAGGCCTTGGGCAACCACTTGGGTGGTGCCGAACACGCTGGTCAGCACGGGCGTCGCGACCACCGCGCCGCCGACGCCGAACAAGCCGCCCATGGAGCCAGAGGCTGCGCCGAGCACCCCGAGCCACGGCCAGGAGTAACGCATCTGCGCCGTCGGCGGTGCGTTGCGGGTGAACAAGCGTACCAAGTTGTAGGCCGAAAGCGTCAGCAGGAAGGCAATAAAGCCGATGCGCATCGCGCCGGCATCCAGGCCGACCGCCCAGATCGACCCGAGCCAGGCGAAACTGAACCCCATCACGCCCAACGGCAGCGCATGGCGCAGTTCGATACGGTTGCGCTGGTGATAGCGCCACAGCGCCAGCATCACGTTGGGCACCACCATGACCAGTGCCGTGCCTTGGGCCAACTGTTGATCGAGGCCGAACAACACGCCCAGCACCGGGATCGCGATCAGCCCACCGCCAATGCCAAACAGGCCGCCCACTGTGCCGAGGGCCGCGCCCAATACCAGGTACATCACTAAATCCAACACCGCTTGTTACTCCGCAATCCCAGGCCTTGCATGCTACGCAGTCGGCTCTGGCGCGGAAACGCACAGCAACGCACAATGGCTGTGCCAATCTCGCATAAGCGACTATTCGATGAACCCGAATACCCTGACCGATCAACTGAGCCTGTTTCTCGATGTCTTGGAAACCGGTAGTTTTTCCGCTGCCGCACGCCGGCATCCGCTGACGCCCTCCGCGGTGGCGCGGCGGATCGACAGCCTGGAAAGCTCGGTGGGCAGCCGCCTGTTCCAGCGCAGCACCCACGCGGTGGTGGCGACCCCGGCGGGGTTGGCCTTTGCCGAACGGGCGCGGCGGATCGTCAGCGAATTGCAGTTGGCACGGGCCGAAGCGGTGTCTTTGAGCCATGCTCCGGAGGGCCTGATTCGGGTGGATGCCCCAGCGGCCTTCGGTCGACGGCACCTGGCGCCGGTGATTGCCGACTTCCTGAACGTCTACCCCGGGCTGGATGTGCACCTGCATCTGATCGACAGCTTTGTGGACATGCAAGGCGCACACCTGGGCAAGGTTGACCTGGTGCTGCGTGCCGGGCATCTCGTCGACACACGCTTGATCGCCACGCCTCTGGCCAGCATCGTGCGCGTCGCCTGCGCCAGCCCGGCCTACCTGAAAAGCCGAGGCACGCCCAGCCACCCTCGCGAGCTGAGCGAACACGACGGGTTGGACTGGGACGGCCTGGCGCCCACATTCGCCTGGCGCTTCGAGCTGGATGGACGCCGCGCCACCTACCGCCCGCGCCGCATCCGCATGAGTGCGAATAACGCCGAAGCCTTGCTGTCCGGCGCCCTGGCTGGACTGGGCATTGCCCACCTGCCCACGTGGCTGGCCAGTGAATACTTGGTGCGTGGCGAACTGCTGCCGCTGTTTTGCGAAAATGGCCTGCCCAGCCCGGAAACCACCGGGATCTATGCGCTGCGCCTGGAACAGCAGCCCAACGCCCGCAGCCGCTTGTTGCTGGAATACCTCAAGACCCGTTTCAGCCCGGTGCCGCCCTGGGACCTGGCCTTGCAAAGTGGCCTGGTCTGACCGCTCGGACAGAATTATCTGGCGCATTAAAGATTTGCCCGCTAGATTCCAGCCCAGATACGTTTTCCGGAGGCACCGTCATGAGCAAAAACCCCGATCCTTGCGAATCCCTGATGCTGGACAACCAGCTGTGCTTCGCCCTGCACTCCACCTCGCTGCTGATGACCAAGGTCTACAAGCCACTGTTGCAAGCGCTGGGCCTGACGTACCCGCAGTACCTGGCCATGATGGTGCTGTGGGAAGAGGATGGTTTGACCGTCGGCGAAATCAGCAGTCGCCTGCTGACCGATCCAGGCTCGCTGACACCGCTGCTCAAGCGCCTGGAAGTTGAAGGCCTGCTCAGCCGTACCCGCAGCCGTGAAGATGAACGCGTGGTGGTCGTGGAGTTGACCGACGCCGGCCGCGCCCTGCAGGACAAGGCCATGGGCATACCCCAGTGCATCCTCGGCGCCAGCGGCCTGGAACTGGAGCAATTGCGCAAGTTGCAAGGTGACCTGATTGCCTTGCGCACCAACCTGCAAGGCAGCCTTTAACCTCTCCCATCAAGGGCGTCGCGTCCGCGGCGCCCGCAGAAAATGACCGTTCGTCCCCGCCTCAGAATATTTTTATAAATTTATCTTGCGCGCAAAACATTAGCGCTATACATTCGCCTCACCAACTACTTAGCGCGCAAATATTTAGCGCTAACAACCAAGAGGAAAACACCATGCAAACGCTCTATACCGCAGTAGCTACCGCCACCGGCGGCCGTGATGGTCGTGCTGTTTCCAACGACAACATCCTCGACGTCAAACTCTCCACCCCCAAAGAATTGGGCGGCGCCGGTGGCCAAGCCACCAACCCTGAGCAACTGTTTGCTGCCGGCTACTCGGCCTGCTTCATCGGCGCCCTGAAATTCGTCGCCAGCCAGACCAAACGCAAAATCCCGGATGACGCTTCGATCACTGCCCACGTCGGCATCGGCCAGATCCCCGGCGGTTTCGGCCTGGATATCGACTTGCACATCAGCCTGCCCGGCCTGGCTCAGGACGACGCGCAAAGCCTGGTCGACGCCGCTCACCAAGTCTGCCCGTACTCCAACGCCACCCGTGGCAACGTCGATGTACGCCTGCACGTGACTGTCTAAATGACCTCGGCCGCCCCTGGAGAACGCAATGAACACAATTGGTAAAGCACTCACCGGCACCCTGCTCGCCCTGTCCATCACTAACGCCTTTGCTGCGACCGGTGAAGTCGAACACAACACCCAGGCTTTTCTGGATGTGTTGAACGCCGGCACTGGCAAACCGATGGAACAACTGACGCCCAAGGACGCCCGTGCCGTACTGACCGGCGCCCAGGCGGGTGTGAAGCTGACCTTGCCGGCCGCAGAGGTGAGCCAGAAGACCATCCAGGTCGATGGCAAGCCGCTGGACCTGACCATCGTGCGTCCGGCCGGGGTCAAGGGCACATTGCCGGTGTTCATGTTCTTCCACGGCGGCGGCTGGGTGCTGGGGGATTACCCGACCCATGAACGCCTGGTGCGGGACTTGGTGGCGGGTTCGGGGGCGGTGGCGGTGTTCGTCAACTACACGCCTTCGCCGGAAGCGCACTACCCGGTGGCGATCAACCAGGCCTACGGCGCTACAAAATGGGTGGCCGAGCATGGCCAAGAGATCAACGTCGATGGCAAGCGTCTGGCAGTCGCGGGCAACAGTGTCGGCGGCAATATGGCGGCGGTCGTCAGCCTCATGGCCAAAGACAAGGGCACCCCGGCGATCAAGTTCCAGGTGCTGTTATGGCCGGTGACCGACGCCAACTTCGACACCGGTTCCTACAACCAATATGCCGAAGGGCACTTCCTCACCCGCAACATGATGAAGTGGTTCTGGGACAACTACACCACCGACGCCAAGCAGCGCGCCGAGATCTACGCCTCGCCACTGCGGGCCAGCACTGATCAGTTGAAGGGCTTGCCGCCCGCGCTGATCCAGACCGCCGGTGCCGACGTGCTGCGTGATGAGGGCGAAGCCTACGCCCGCAAGCTGGACGCTGCCGGTGTGCCGGTGACTGCGGTGCGCTACAACGGGATGATCCACGATTACGGTTTGCTCAACGTGGTCAGCCAGGTCCCGGCCGTCCGCTCGGCATTGCTCCAGGCCTCGGATGAGCTGAAGCAACACCTCAAGTAAAAAGTAACGCCCATAAAAAAGCCCGACTCAAAGTCGGGCTTTTTTCGTATCGGCAAGGCCAGAATTACTTCTTGGCGCGACCTTTGTACGAACCGCCTTCGCGGGTGTCGATCTCGATCAGGTCGTCGATTTCGATGAAATCGGCCACTTGCAGTTCGGTACCGTTGCTCAGCTTGGCAGGCTTCATCACCTTGCCCGAAGTGTCACCGCGAGCGGAACCTTCGGTGTAGGCCACTTTACGCACGATGGTAGTCGGCAGCTCTACAGAAACCAGGCGCTCTTCGAAGAAAATAGCTTCGCAGACGTCTTCCATGCCTTCTTCGATGAACGGCAGAACGGCTTCGATATCTTCAGCGTTCAGCTCGTACATGGTGTAGTCGGTGGTGTCCATGAACGTGTAGGTGTCGCCGCTGATGAAGGACAGAGTCGCTTCTTTGCGGTCGAGGATCACGTCGTCCAGTTTGTCATCGGCGCTGTAGACGATCTCGGTCTTGTAACCGGTCAGCAGGTTCTTCAGCTTGGTCTTCATGATTGCGCTGTTACGACCAGACTTGGTGAACTCAGCTTTCTGAACCAGCCAAGGGTCGTTTTCGAGACGGATCACTGTACCGGGTTTCAGTTCTTTACCAGTTTTCATTGCATATATCCGAAATTTGGATGGGATTTACAAAATTCAAGGTGGCGTATCATATCCAACTTTCATAAAACTGCACCAGCGCCGTCGCAAGATCGGCCTGCAAGCCTTGTTCCAGACACCATGTTTCGGCGTGCAGATTCACTTCCGGCCAGTGGTCCAGCAGCATTTTCCACGGTTGAGCCATGTCGGCCTCGGTGTTCCAGGCTTGCCAGAGCCCGATAACGGCCGCCCTGGCCGCCGGTGATAAGTTGGCGGTGTACAGCGCCAGGAAGGCATCGAGCTTGTCGAGATGGATGTCTTCGTCCTGTCGGTAGATGTGCCACAACAGCGGACGCCCGGCCCATTGGGCACGCACGAACGAGTCTTCGCCACGCACGGCATTGAAGTCGCAGCACCACAGCAAGTGGTCGTATTGTTCCTGGCGCACGAAGGCGATGACTTGCACCGTCAGCGATCCGCGCTGCTGGATATCGCCTGCGACCAGCGGGTCCACACCGAGCCAGCGCTGCACATCTCCCAGGATACGTCCCTCAGGAACCAACAGATGAGTGGCACGGCCGTCCGTCGATAACACGTCCAGCCAACTGGCCAGCCCGGCGTTTTCGTAGGCGAATAGTGAGATCAGCCGTGCATCGGCTGCGGGAACTATGCCCAAGGCTTGCAGGAAATCTCGCTGTGCACCGGCATCCTGCTGAAACGCCTTACGCCGCTCCAGCAACCCTGCCTCACGCAACAACCCGCCTGTGCCGGCGCGGAACCCAGGAAAGAAGAAGTACTTCTGCACGCCCTTGAATTTGACCGACGGCAACCGATGACAGCCCACCACCCACTCTTCGGCACTCAGGTAATCCAGGTTCATCCATAACGGCGCGCGTTCGCGCTCAGCCATGGCTTCCATATAGTCGGGCGGTAACTGACAGGCGAACGCGGCAATCACTACGTCCGCTGCCGGCACCTTCACCCACTCGGTGGGCCAATGACGCACTTCGACGCCTTCCTGCCATTGCAGCGCTTGCTGCACATCGATTTGCGGGCACATGCGTTCGAAGGCGCGCAGGTCATCGACCCACAAGCACACATCGCAGGCGTGCTCCGCCACCAATTGCCGGGCCAGGCGCCAGGTCACGCCGATGTCGCCGTAGTTGTCGACGACGCTGCAAAAAATATCCCAGCGGGCTTTCATTCCGGGCTCCAACATTCAAAGGCTCGATTGTCCGCATAAATGCGCGGATGCAGAAGGCTTGATCGCGATTATTCTGCACAGTGGCTGTGCGACAATCGCCGCCACGCCGTTTATGCCTGCCAGGAGGCCGCCATGTCTGATCGTCCGTTGTCGCTGTTCAAGCTCAGTGCTGCTATCGCGTTTGGCGTGTGGTTGGGGTTTATCGCCCTCGCGCTGACCGCATGGCTGGCCTCGCGTTACCTGTTCCCGCAGAGCCTGGCGCCAGTGGCCCAGGCCGTGCAGCAATTGGGCAAGCCTGCGGTGGTGGCGCCTGAACCGCCGAACCGCATGTTCGAGCAGTACCAGCAGAACCTGCAAAAGCAGGAACAGCAACAAACCCTGGACCAGGCCCGCAACAATGCGCGCAACCTGTCCAACCCCAAATGCCAGTTCTGGCTGCAACAGGACCAGAACGCCCCCAACGAAAAGACCCGGGCCAATGTCCTGCAATTCTGCGATTGATGACCAATGAATAAACATGCCGTACACCAGCTTGTATTAGAAAAGCTCACCCTCGATCTCGATATTGCCCAACGCGCAGCGCAGACCGCTTACGAAACCGCGACCCACGAAGAAAACATCGCGGAAAACAAATACGACACCCTGGGGTTGGAGGCATCCTATCTAGCCGCGGGGCAAGCCAAACGCGTGGAGGAGATCAAGCAGGCGTTGCTGCTGTGCCAGAACATGCCGCTGCGGGCTTACGATGATCAACGAGGTATTGAGGTTGGCGCACTACTGGGCCTGGAAGACGAGAACGGTCGCCAGCAATGGCTGTTTTTGGCGCCGGATGCGGCGGGCTTGAAAGTGGACGTGGTCGGGCAACCGGTGACCGTCATCACCCCGCGCTCGCCGCTGGGCAAAAGCCTGCTGGGCAAGTTCGAAGGCGATGAGGTGGAAATTCTGGTGGCGGGCGCTCGGCAACATTTTACGGTTACCGAGGCCAAATAGCCGACTCAGTGAACGGGCAGTTCAACGCCGTCGAACAACTCTTCCAGTTCCTGCTTGTTGTGGCACTGGATCGCCTTGGCCATGACTTCACGGGTCAGGTGCGGTGCAAACTTTTCGATGAAGTCGCACATGAAGCCCCGCAGGAAGGTGCCACGGCGGAAACCGATCTTGGTCACGCTGGACTCGAACAGCTCGCTGGCATCGAGCACCACCAAGTCTTTGTCGAGCGCCGTGTCGACCGCCATCTTGGCGACAATACCCACGCCCAGGCCGAGGCGTACGTAAGTCTTGATCACGTCGGCGTCGGCTGCGGTGAACACCACTTTGGGTGTCAGGCCCCGATGGCTGAAGGCTTCGTCGAGCTTGGAGCGGCCAGTGAAACCGAACACATACGTCACGATCGGGTATTCGGCCAGGGCTTCCAGGGTCAGCTTCGGCAGCTTGGCCAACGGGTGGCCTTGGGGCACGACAACGCAACGGTTCCAGCGGTAACACGGCATCATCACCAGGTCGCCGAACAGCTCCAGGGCCTCGGTGGCGATGGCGAAATCGACGGTGCCATCAGCGGCCATTTCGGCAATCTGCATCGGCGACCCTTGGTGCATGTGCAGCGCCACGTCCGGGTACTGCTTGATGAAATCGCGGATCACCGGCGGCAATGCATAACGCGCCTGGGTGTGGGTGGTGGCGATGGACAGGGTGCCCTTCTTCTCATTGGAGAATTCCTGGGCGATCTGCTTGATGCTTTCGACTTTGCGCAGGATCTCACCGGCGGTGGTGATGATGCGCTCACCGGCCGGGGTCACGCGGGTCAGGTGCTTGCCGCTGCGCGCGAACACTTCAACGCCCAGCTCGTCTTCGAGCAGGCGGATCTGCTTGCTGATACCGGGTTGCGAGGTGTAGAGGCTTTGAGCGGTAGCGGAAACGTTGAGGTCGTGGTGCGCCACTTCCCAGATGTAGCGCAGTTGTTGAAGCTTCATATGTGTCCCTCAAAGCAGATAGACGCCACGGGTATCAGCGACGGTATATAACTATATTAAAGGTTCGACGGATAAATCTAGAACTTTTTATCGTTTTTATCCATCACACGTCATCACTGCGTCGACGTTGCAACGAAGGCACCAGGTAAACCGGCACCGTAGACAGCTGCAGCACCCGTGCAGCGGTGCGCCCCAACGGAGTGGCCGCCGCAGTTGCATGGCTATGACTGCCTACGATCAGCAGATCCACGGACAGTTTGCGCAGTTGGTCGAGAATCACCTCGCACGGGTCCCCCTGGATCACCCGTACCGAGCGAATCAACTTCAGGTCTTGCTCACCTTCCCCCAACTCCTCGCGGAAACTGTCCAGCACCCGTTGTTCGATGGTCGCCATCACCGTGGTCAACCCCTGGCTCTGCCATTCACTCAGGGCCTTTTCATCAAGGTAGCTCTGTAACACCGATTCGGCGAACAGCCCGATAGGCTCGACCACGTGAATCACATACAGGTCCGCCTTGAACGTTCGAGCCAGCGCCAGCGCATGTTGCATCACATAAGGCGCGTACAGACCGAGGTCTGTGGCGTACAGCATCGAACGGATCATAGAACCCCCTGGAACTGCCAGGATGGCGGAGATGAAATCAGCTTAGCAGTGCCTCGCTGACTTCGACTGACTTAGCGCTTCACCTCATTACTGATGCCATGGGGCACATGCCCGGTAGCGACGAACTCCATGGCTTTTTCGCAATGCCCGGCCTGGTCATCGAAAAATACGTCGGCCGCGAAGGCTTCCAGGAATGCGGATTTTTCCAGGCCACCGAGGAACAGCGACTCATCCAGTCGGATATCCCACTCGCGCAAGGTGCGAATCACCCGCTCATGGGACGGCGCCGAACGGGCGGTGACCAGCGCGGTACGGATCGGACAGGCTTCGTCTGGAAACTCGCGCTGCAACAAGTTGAGCGCCGCCAGGAAACCTTTGAAGGGACCGCCGTGCAAAGGCTGGCGGGCAGACTCTCGTTCATTGGCCTGGAACGCTTCCAGGCCGCCGGCCTGGTAAACACGCTCGGACTCATCGGAGAACAGCACCGCGTCGCCATCGAAGGCAATCCGCAGCTCTTCACTGGAGGCGCGATTTGGGCCGCCAGACAAAATCGTCGCCGCCGCAAACCCGGCATCGAGGGCACTGCGCACGTCTTCAGCATGGGTCGAGAGAAACAGATGGCAACCAAACGCGGCCAAATAAGGATAAGGACTACGCCCGCCTACGAACGCGGCGCGGGAAATATCCAGGCCGTAATGCTGGATCGAATTGAACACACGCAGGCCGGTGTCGGCACTGTTACGCGATACCAGCACCACTTCGACACGGGCGCGGCCCAGGCTGGCGTTCAAGCTCAGCAGCTTCTTCACCAGTGGGAATGCGTCACCGGGTTCGAGGATTTCCTCCTCGTGTTCGATCTGGTACTGGCGATAGGTCTCGACCCCTTCGGCCAGGTAGACCTTATGGCTTTCGCTCAGGTCGAACAGTGCCCGCGAGGAAATCGCCAACACCAGTTTGTCGCCCAATCCTTTTGCCACGGTACGCTCCTCGACTCAGCGGTTATGCCGATCAATAAAACTCAAGGCCTGGTAAAGCGCCTGCATCCGCGGCAACTCGCAACCGGCAGCCTTGGCGGCAGCGAGTGGCCGGGCGTAGATCGCCGCCAGTTCCAGCGGGCGCTTGTGCACATGGTCGTGGTACATGCTTGGTAGGTAGTCGTCCATGGTTTCGGTCATGGTGAACATCTGCTCGGCGTAACTCTTGGGAATTTCATGGCCGCAAGCGTGAGCCCCCTGTACCACTTCAGCCATCAGCGCCTGGATCAGTTCGCGGCTGGACTCGTCGGCCATCATCGCCGTGGTGCCCGTACCGAGCAACACGGAGAGGCCGTTGTAGGGCACGTTCCACACCAGTTTGTGCCAACGGGCCTGATGCACATTGGCCATGGCCTGGGACTCGATGCCGGCCGCGTGAAACAGCGCGGCGCCCGCTTCGACAATCGCCTTTTGCGCGCCCTCGTCATTGGCCGCCGTGCCACTGTGATAACCCAGGTTGACCCGGCCCAACGCCTGATGCTCGATCACGCCGGGGGCAGAACGGTGCACGCCGATGTAACACAGGCCACCGAGCAGGTGCAGCGACGCGGGCAAGTGTTCACGCAGGCTGTCTTCGACATCGAGGCCGTTTTGCAGCAACACCACCTTGGCGTCCGGCGCGGCGACTTGGGCAATCGTCGGGGCCAGGTCGACGTTGCCGGTCGACTTGGTACCCACCAGCAACCAGTCGCACGGCGGCATATCGGCGGCGCGGGCATACGCCTGCACCGGGTGCAGGTGCAAAGGGCCATGCACCGTACTGTTGAGGTGCAAGCCATGCTCGCTGACCGCCGCGTATTCACTGCGCAGCAGGAAGTGCACGTCGAAGCCGGCGCGCGCCAGCATCAAACCGTAAAAGCCACCGATGGCGCCGGTGCCGATGATGCCAATGCGGGGTGATTGTGCGGTCATGGCAGATCCTCTGGAGTGCGGGTAAGTGCTTGGTGGATAGAGTCGTTCAGGTCAGCACGCGTAAGACGCGTCTGCAATTGCCCGAGGAATTGACCCTCGCACACCACGAACAACGCCGGCAAATGAAAGATCTGGTAGCGTTCGACCGCGCCACCGTTGTGCCCGGCATCCACCCAGCACACGCGGTCCACCGGCAGTGACCAGCCGGGTAACTGCTGGCGCGCCCAACGGCAACTGGAACACCCACTGCTGGTAAATACAACCAGCGAAATACCTGGTAATCCCAGCAATTGCTGGTCAATATCCAGGTCGGTCAATTCCAGTTCCTTCACTATACTGCTGCCACCGCCGTCAATTGGACGGTGCTCGGAGTCCGTGTACATGGGTCGTTTTTTACCTCACCCTGATGATGTCGCTGTCGAGTTAATCCAACGCCCCTCTCCTGCCATCCCCCGCCAACGGCTGCACACGGTCGGCCTGGGCGGCATCGCCTGCCATTGGCCACGCGCCTGGCGCGAAGGCACGGCGGTTGATCTGCTTATCCCTTCCCTGGGCGCCAGCGCGCGTTATCCAGGCTATGTGGCGTGGTGCCGCAAGGTGGAAAACGGTTACCGCGTCGGTGTCGCCTTTACCGATGAACATGCGCTGTTCGGTGCACGGATGGGTGAGCAAGCATGCCGGATAGAGCGCTACTGCCGCCAGCACGAAGACGCCGAACCGACACCCCAGCAACTCGAAGCCCTGGCCCGGGAGTGGGTATCGCGCCATGCCAACGAGTTCTCCCATGAGGCCTTTGTGGCGCCAGCGCTGGATTAAAGCGGGCTTTGCCCATTGTCGCGGGCCCGTGTTACGCGCTAAGGTTCCTCCCCCCTGCATTCAAATCATGCTGTGCTCCGCCGCACGGGGATGGCTGGCGGCCGGCACCCGTGACCCTGACGAGTAACACGATGGCTGATTTACCGATCAATGACCTAAACGTCGAATCCAACGAGACCCTGATCACGCCCGATCAGCTCAAGCGCGAAATTCCTTTGAGCGACGCTGCCCTGCAGACCGTCACCAAGGGCCGCGAAGTCATCCGTGACATTCTCGACGGCACCGACCACCGCCTGTTCGTCGTCATCGGGCCTTGCTCGATCCACGACCTGAAGGCTGCCCACGAGTACGCCGAGCGCCTCAAAGTGCTGGCGGCGGAAGTGTCCGACACCCTGTACCTGGTAATGCGCGTCTATTTCGAGAAACCGCGTACCACCGTCGGCTGGAAAGGCTTGATCAACGATCCGTATCTGGACGACTCGTTCAAGATCCAGGACGGTCTGCACATCGGTCGTCAATTGCTGCTGGACCTGGCCGAGATGGGTCTGCCCACCGCCACCGAAGCCCTGGACCCGATCTCCCCGCAGTACCTGCAGGACCTGATCAGCTGGTCGGCCATCGGCGCACGCACCACCGAATCCCAGACTCACCGTGAAATGGCGTCCGGCCTGTCCTCGGCCGTAGGCTTCAAGAACGGCACCGACGGCGGCCTGACCGTGGCGATCAACGCGCTGCAATCGGTCTCCAGCCCGCACCGTTTCCTGGGGATCAACCAGGAAGGTGGCGTGTCCATCGTCACCACCAAGGGCAACGCCTACGGTCACGTGGTGCTGCGTGGCGGCAACGGCAAGCCCAACTATGATTCGGTCAGCGTTGCGCTGTGCGAGCAGGCACTGAACAAGGCGAAGATCAAGCCGAACATCATGGTCGACTGCAGCCACGCCAACTCCAACAAGGACCCGGCCCTGCAGCCGCTGGTGATGGAAAACGTCGCCAACCAGATCCTGGAAGGCAACCAGTCGATCATCGGCCTGATGGTCGAGAGCCACCTGAATTGGGGTTGCCAGGCGATTCCAAAAGACCTGGCCGACTTGCAGTACGGCGTGTCGATCACCGATGCCTGCATCGACTGGGCGGCTACCGAAAACACCCTGCGCAGCATGCATGCCAAGCTCAAGGACGTTCTGCCTAAACGCAAACGCACCTGACTTTAAATTGCGCACACAAAAACGCCGGGCTAAGCCCGGCGTTTTTCATGCTGCTGTTTACGGTTTACAGCTTTGCGGCATGGCGCTGGTGGCGCTCCATGTAACGCTCTACGTAGGAGCAGGACGGGATCACCGTATAACCTGCCTCTTCGGCGAACTTCAGGGCTTCCTCGGTCAGTGCCGCCGCAATCCCACGGCCCCGCAGTGCGTTGGGCACGAAGGTCCGATAGATATCCAGGGTCTGTTTGCCGAGGTCCATATAGGTCAGATAGGCACGATGACCGTCCACATTGGTCTCGAACTGATGACCAGCCTGGTCATGGTGGATGGACAACGCCTCGCTCATCACTACTCCTCGCGGGTCTTGGTTTCTGACCCCTACCTTACCGATGTTTGTCCGGCGAAGGAACATCTACGCCACCCCGTGCCGGTTTCGACAACGAGAAAACCCTGAGCGTTTACAACCAGCACGTAGGGAATAGTAGGCACCAATCCTGAAATTGCTCAAGGCGCGCTCGTCATCCCCTGCCGCTGGTGGATATAGAAAGGGCTCCGATCAACCTGGGATCGAAAGCCTGAACATTGCCGGCAGTTGAACCTTAAGACGAACAGGCGCTCTTAAAGTCACCTCTACATGCGCAAAAGATGCCGGGCAAAGCAAAGCCAGGCTGAACGTAAGTGTCAGCTTGGATATATAAATTTTCATCTGTTTACAAGGCTTAACACATGCGGGCCGGCCCTTTCAGCCTGGATCCAATTTTCGCCTGTTTGAAAAAAATTGGACGGTTTTTATACAAACCTCCAAAAGATTAGCCAAAATAGATTCGGTGCGAGAATTTTTTTTGCTTCTTGCGCTACGTCAGTTTACTTACTACAAGTAATGGGTAGTATGTACGCCGGCTATTAGCTCACTCTGGGCGAACTAGCCATCTAATAGAAAGTCCTTGAAGGGGAACACGATGAACAACGTTCTGAAATTCTCTGCTCTGGCTCTGGCCGCAGTTCTGGCTACCGGTTGCAGCAGCGTCTCCAAAGAAACCGAAGCTCGTCTGACTGCAACTGAAGACGCAGCAGCTCGCTCCCAGGCCCGTGCAGACGAAGCCTACCGTAAAGCTGATGAAGCTCTGGCTGCTGCTCAAAAAGCACAACAGACTGCTGACGAAGCTAACGAGCGCGCACTGCGTATGCTTGAAAAAGCTAGCCGCAAGTAATAATCCTTCGGGGTTGTTATCAAGCCGATCCATTTATGGGTCGGCTTTTTTATTGCCTGGGGTTTGATCACCAAGCCCCTGTAGTGGACTGACTTTTGTGGCGAGGGAGCTTGCTCCCGTTGACTGCGCAGCAGTCCCGGCTTTAAGGGGCGCTTCGCACCCCAGCGCAAGCAAGCTTGCTCGCCACATTGATCTCGCGCCTATTGCAGATCGATCGGCGCACTGGCGGCCACCGAGGCTGCGCCAGGCACGCCGATTTCTGTCGGCAAGCCGTCTTCCGCCGCCACTACATCACGCACCTGGTCCCAGTTCACGCGCAATTGGTTGGCCAAGTCTTCACGCTTGAGCAAGGCGTTGATGACGGCGGTGTGCTTGTCGACCACTGACGGCGTCCCGTCATCATTCAATGGCGTATGCGCTTCAAGGTAGACCTTGCCACCACTGCGACCAAACTTGTAGGCATCGTTGATGATGCGCACCGACGTCCCCACCGGCACCATGCCCGCCATCTCCAGCACGTTGTTGTTGAACATGCGGAAGCAGCCGTGGCTTGTACGCGTGCCGATACCAAATTTCATGTTGGAACCATGGATCAGGTAACCCGGCGTGCCCAGGGTGAACTTGAACGGCCCCAGAGGGTTGTCCGGACCGGCCGGCACCACGTTGGGCAGCGGGTCGCCGTTGGCAGCGTGCTCGGCCTTGATCGACGCGGGCGGCGTCCAGGTCGGGTTGGGTGTCTTGGCAATGATGCTGGTGTGGGCGATTGGCGACCCCCAGCCTTCACGGCCGATCCCCAACGGGAACGTGTAGACCACGTTCTGGCCCTTGGGGAAGTAATAGAGTCGGTATTCCGCCAGGTTGATCACAATACCTTCGCGCGGGCCCGGCGGCAGGATGAAGCGCGTCGGCAACACGATCTCGGTACCGGCCCCCGGCAACCAGGCGTCCACGCCCGGGTTGGCCGCGACCATCTCCGAATAGCCCAGGTCATAGGTGGTGCCCAGGTCGGCAAACGTGTCTTCGTACTTGGCCTTGATCACCTGGACCTGGCCGACGATGTCTTCACCCGGTGGTGGCAAGGGCAACTGCAGGGCTGACGCCGAACCGGCCGCGCAGAGCGCAGCGAGAGACAGGCAGCAGGTGACGACGGAAAGGCGCGACAACATCCGGTAAATCCTTCGCAGAACGACGGGGAGGTAAACATCGATTGTATACGTGAAGCGCGCTTCTAGCTGCCCCCTACAACTCGAAACGCAGCTCCGGCCAGATCGGCGGCGTACCGCGCTTCTGGGATTCCAGAATCGCACGGCACAAAGGGCACAGGCGCTGGTCCTGGAAGATCGAACGATCAACCCGCGACCAACGCGGTTGCGCAGGCAATAACGTGCCGCACAGCGTGCGATCGATGGAGCCGCCCAGTTCCAGTTGACGCGCCACCAGATGCACCCGCACTTCCTGGCAGGCGAACAGATCCAGCTGCTCGTCCGGCTCGATCAGTTGGTAGTTAAACAGGGACCAGGCAGGACGCGACATCAGGGGCTCCAAATCGGGGGGGCGCCACCTTAGCCGAAAGCCTGCCGGTAGAAAAGCGTCATAGCAGCGGTTTTAGCGTCGGCCAGACATTTTCCAGCAACTTGCCCTGGGCGCCGACCGCCGGGTGCAGTTGATCAGCCTGCATCAGCTCCGGATGCCCGCCCACGCCATCAAGGAAAAACGGCACCAGCGGGACGTTTTTCTGCTTGGCCAACACACCATAGACCTCGGCAAACGCAGTGGTGTAGCGCGGGCCATAATTGGGCGGCAGTTGCATTCCCAACAGCAACACCTTGGCACCGCCGGCCTTGGACTGGTCAATCATCGACGCAAGATTTTGTTGCAATTGCGCGGGTGGCTGGCCACGCAAGCCATCATTACCACCCAACTCGATCACCACCACGTCCGGCTTATGCTCTGCAAGCGCCGCCGGCAGCCGCGCCAGGCCTCCGGCACTGGTGTCGCCACTGATGGAAGCATTGACCACTTTATCGTCGAAACCTTCCTGCTTGAGCCGTTGCTGCAACAGGGCAACCCACCCTTTGCTGGTATCCAGGCCGAAACCGGCACTGATACTATCGCCAACGATCAGGACTGTACCCGCCGCTGCGTTCTGGGCCATGCACATCAAGGCCAGGCCAGCACTCAAAAACCACATTCGCATCGGATTCTCCATGGGCGCAAGCATTCTCACCGCGCGGAACCTTAGCAAAGTGGTTCCCAGCGCGGAAGGTGAACTGACTATCCTGCACGAACTGAGCCTGGAACTGAACAAGGGCGATAGCCTGGCTATCGTCGGCAGCTCCGGTTCCGGTAAATCCACCCTCCTCGGCCTGCTGGCCGGCCTTGACCTGCCCAGCAGCGGCGAAGTGACCCTTGCCGGGCAAGCCCTGAGTACCCTCGACGAAGACCAGCGCGCGCGCATCCGTGCCGAGCACGTGGGCTTCGTATTTCAGTCGTTCCAATTGCTCGACAGCCTCAACGCGCTGGAAAACGTCATGCTGCCGCTGGAACTGGATGGCCGCAAAGACGCCCGCGAGCGTGCCCGGCACCTGCTGGAACGCGTGGGCCTGGGCCAACGCCTGACCCACTCGCCCCGGCAACTCTCCGGTGGCGAGCAACAACGGGTGGCGATCGCCCGCGCCTTTGCCGCAGAACCGGACGTGCTGTTTGCCGATGAGCCCACCGGCAACCTCGACAGCCACACCGGCGAGCGCATCAGCGACCTACTGTTCGAACTCAACCAAGAAAGCGGCACGACCCTGGTGCTGGTCACCCACGACGAGCGCCTGGCCCACCGTTGCCGACGCTTGATCCGCCTTGAAGCCGGCCTGATGGTCGCGCCCCTGGAGCCTTGATGGCACGTTTGCCGCTGTTGCGCCTGTTCAGCCTTGCCATGCGCCAATTGCTGCGCGATGCCCGCGCCGGTGAATTGCGCGTGTTGTTCTTCGCCCTGCTGGTGGCCGTCGCCGCCAGTACCGCCATCGGTTACTTCGGTGCGCGCCTCAACGGCGCGATGCTGTTGCGCGCCACCGAATTCCTCGGCGCCGACCTGGTGCTCGAAGGCAGCTCGCCTGCCCGTCCCGAGCAAATCCAGTCCGGCACCGAGCTGGGCCTGGATCACGCCCGCGTGGTGGAGTTTTCCAGCGTCATTGCCACCGATAATGGCATCCAGCTCTCCAGCATCAAGGCCGTCAACGAGCAGTACCCACTGCGCGGTGAACTGAAAAGCGCGGCTGCACCCTTTGGCGATGAAACCCCAGGCGGCGGACCGAAACCCGGTGAAGCCTGGGTGGAAGCGCGACTGCTGACGGCGCTGGACCTCAAGGTAGGCGACAGCATCGATGTGGGCATGAAGACACTGCGCCTGGCCCGCGTGCTGACCTACGAGCCGGACCGCGCCGGCAACTTCTACAGCCTCACGCCCAGGGTGATGATCAACCTGGCAGACCTGGACGCCACCGGTGTGGTGCAGCCCGGCAGCCGCGTGAGTTACCGCGAACTCTGGCGCGGGCCGCAGGGCAGCACTCTGTTGCAAACCTATCGTGACCTGGTCAAGCCAGGGCTCGCCGCCAACCAGCGCCTGCAGGACTCACGGGACGGCAACCAGCAGATCGGCGGCGCCCTGGGCAAGGCCGAGCGCTACCTGAACATGGCCAGCCTGGTGGCCGTGCTGTTGGCCGGTGTGGCCGTGGCACTGTCGGCCAATCGCTTCGCCACCCGACGCTTCGACGCCAGTGCCTTGCTGCGTTGCCTGGGACTGTCGAGACGCGAAGCCATGTTGCTGTTCAGCCTGCAACTGAGCGTGCTGGGGCTGTTGGCGAGCCTCACCGGCGCCCTGCTCGGCTGGTTGGCGCAGTTTGGCCTGTTCTATTTCCTCCATGACTTGCTGCCATCGGACGTGCCACCCGGCGGGCTGCTACCGGCAATCGCCGGGATCGGTACCGGGCTGGTCGCTCTCGCCGGTTTCGCCCTGCCGCCCCTGGCTGCACTGGGCCGCGTGCCACCGCTGCGCGTCTTGCGTCGCGACCTGCTGCCGATCCCTTCCAGCACCTGGATGGTCTATGGCGCGGCACTGTTTGCCTTGGGCCTGATCATGTGGCGCCTGAGCCTTGACCTGGTGCTGACCTTCGCCCTGCTGGGCGGTGGCGTGGTGGCTGCGCTGATACTCGGCGGCCTGCTCCTGCTGCTGTTGCAAAGCCTGCGCCGTCTGCTGGCGCGCGCCTCCCTACCGTGGCGACTGGGCCTGGGCCAACTGTTGCGCCATCCGTTAGCGGCGGCAGGTCAGTCCCTGGCGTTTGGTTTGATCCTGCTTTCCATGGGTTTGATCGCCTTGCTGCGTGGCGAGTTGCTCGATACCTGGCAAAACCAGTTGCCCAAGGACGCGCCCAACTATTTCGCCCTGAATATCCTGCCGGCTGATAAGGACGCGTTTGGCGCCCGCCTGCTGGAATTGCAGGCTCAGTCCGCGCCGCTGTATCCGGTGGTGCCAGGTCGCCTGATCAGCATCAATGGCGAGCCCGTACAGGAAATCGTCAGCAAGGACTCCAGCGGCGATCGCGCGGTGCAACGCGACCTGAGCCTGACCTGGGCTGCCGACCTGCCACCGGGGAATGCCCTGACTGCCGGCGCATGGTGGTCACAGCAACCTACCGATGAAATCCCCGGTGTATCGGTCGAAGCCAAGGTGGCGGAAAGCCTCAAGCTCAAGCTCGATGATCACCTGGTGTTCACCGTGGGCGGGGAAAACCGTGAAGCGCGGGTGACCAGCCTGCGGACTATCAACTGGGATAACTTCCAGCCCAACTTCTTCATGATTTTCCAACCGGGCACCTTGAAGGACCTGCCCGCCACCTACCTGACCAGCTTTTACCTGGCGCCTGGACATGACCAGCAAATCGTCGACCTGTCTCGGGCGTTCCCGGCGGTAACCATCCTGCAGGTCGAAGCGCTGCTGGAGCAGTTGCGCAGTATCCTTGCCCAGGTGACCCTGGCGGTGGAATACGTGCTGCTGTTTGTACTGGCGGCAGGGATGGCGGTGCTGTTCTCCGGCCTGCAAGCCACCCTGGATGAGCGCATCCGCCAGGGGGCGCTGCTACGTGCACTGGGCGCCGAACGCAAGCTGCTGGTCAAGGCCAGGCGTATCGAGTTCGGGCTGCTGGGCGCAGTGAGTGGTCTGCTCGCAGCGCTGGGGACCGAGGTGGTGACCTTTGTGCTGTATCGCTATGCGTTCGACCTGGCCTGGCAGCCTCACCCTTGGCTGTTGCTGCTGCCGGTGATTGGCGCCGTATTGATCGGCGGTGCCGGTGTATTCGGCACTCGCCGCGCACTCAACGCCAGCCCGTTGACCGTGCTACGCGAAGGTTGAAACTTGGTCGGCCCGCGTTCATCACTGGACGCGGGACGACTTCGCTCACTTTACATATTCGATGCCGGTGATCCACCAGCATACGTCTCCACCCGGGGTCTGCACGACGGCCTCATCGTCCACTTCCTTGCGCAACAACGCACGGGCCATGGGTGAGTCGATGGAGATGTAGTCCATCCGATCATAAATCTCATCATAGCCAACGATGCGAAAACGCTTGGTCTCACCTTGCTCGTTTTCGATGTCCACCCAAGCACCGAAGAACACCTTGCCCTCTTGCTCGGGCATGTATTCCACAACGCGCATGTCCTCCAGGCGCTTGCGCAGGTAACGCACGCGACGGTCGATTTCACGCAGCAGCTTCTTGTTGTACTGGTAATCGGCGTTTTCGCTGCGATCTCCCAGCGAAGCCGCCCAGGTCACTTTGCGCGTGGTGTCCGGGCGTTTTTCGCGCCACAGGTAATCCAGCTCCTTTTTCAGCGCTTCATGGCCTTCTTTGGTAATCAGCTTGGTACTCAAACGCTTGCATCCCGAGGCAATGTCCATAGGTGCCGATCCGACTGAGTTTAAAGCCCAGGCGTCGGCTGGCTGGCGTTGATGATAAATGAACCCGGGAAAGTAGCCAGGCCAGTCTAGCCATCCAACGCCTGATCCAGTTCAAGCAGCACACCCCGCAGGCTCTGCCGCAAACCCGATACCTGCGACGTCATAACCTTCAAGGCCTCGGTTCTCTGGCTGACCGCAAGCGAATGATCGTGCAGTTGAGTGGTGCGCCGCTCCAGTTCTCGAGCTTTCTCATCCAACTGTTTCTGCTCTTGCTGCAAGCGCGCCTGCCATTGCTCCAGTACCGATTCCCGTTCGATGGCTGCCAGCTTTTGCTGGGTCAGCTCTTGAGCAACCCGGGCCAGGTTGGTCAACGTGCTGTCCACTTCGAACAACGTACTGTGGTCGGCTGGAGGCGGACGTTTCAGAGGTGTCGGCACATCGGGCTCCGGCTGGATGGGCGTTGCGGCCTGCGCCATCATCAACGGGGCCTCGACAGGGGGTTGTCGAATCTCCTCAACGGAATGCTCATGCACAGGCGCAGGGACAGGCTCGGAAGGATTCATCGCCTTGGGAGATGAGCTCATTTGCGACGAAAAACGAATGGACGGTACGATCACTGAAGCGCTTTCGATCGCCGGCAGCGTCGGCGCAGACATGCCCAGGGTGATCACCTTCATCACCAGCGCCTTCTTGATGATCACCGAATGATGGTCCTCGGGCCTGGCAGGCGGCAGCTTGCAGCCTTTCAAATCGACAAAATGATAGGGCACCTGGGTTTCCGTCACCCCGCCGGCCTTCAATCCCGAAGCGGCCAACGTCAGAATCTGCTTGAACACATGTAATGCCAACTGCAGATCCTCCCTGGACTCAACCCCACCCAGGAAATACCGATCAACTTTCTTACGTAACGCGGCGATATATACCCTGGAACTTTCCGGTTCCACTTCCTCGTCCAGGCTATAGACAAGAAAATTGGAGGCCGTCTGACCTACGGCAAAGCCACAGAGCAATGCACCATTAACCGGAGCATCTTGACCATTACGCTCAAGAACAAGGGTACGTAGCAGCATCATGGTATTCAGGCCTCATTACACAGTGCAGAAAGTTTATATAAACAACTAATAAACATTCGAAAATTGGACATTCCGAAACCTAACACATTGCTTCAGCGGCCTGCCCAACCCGCACGTAGGACTTCTCTTATTAAGCATTATCGACGTTCCCAAAAGCGATCGTTACCCGTACCCTTTTTTCACGCCCCCTACGTCATACCAAACTTTTTCGGTAAAAAATGATCGAAATAAGCAATCTGACAAAACACACGGGTAACACAGCTGTACTCAGCGACTTTTCGTTCATCGCCAATCAACAAGAATGCGTGGGATTATTTGGGCAAGATCATTCGACCAAAACAACTCTGTTCGATTTAATAGCCGGTTCAACACAGCCCTCCAGCGGTTATATAAAGGTCCAGGGCTTCGATATACAAACCCATGCACTTAAGGCAAGGCAACTCGTTGGTTATCAACTGTCCACGGACCTCGGCCATCCAACGATGTCCGTCAAAGCGTTCCTTGGCTTCATCGCTGCCGTTCGCGGCTTCTACGGCGCCGAAAAGCGCTCGCGGCTGGAACAGGTCATCGCACGACTGGATTTGTTTCCTGTGCTCGATGCGCCTCTCGATGCCCTCTCCATCGGCTGGAAACGTAAAGTTGCCCTTGCGCAGGCCATCGTGCATAGCCCTGTCCTGTTGCTGCTGGATGACCCCACCGAAGGACTTGCACCTGATCAAAAATATGCGTTCAGGTCGCTCATCCAATCTTTAACGCAAGAAATGACGGTCATCATCGCTTCTCGCCACTGCGATGAATTATCTGACGTGTGTACCCGAGCGTTAGTCATAGCAGGCAGTCGCCTGGTCGCCGATAACCCGCTGCCCGATCTACAACGCGACTCACGTCATTTCCAGGCCGTCACCCTGGCCGCGGACACACCATTAGACCTATTGGCCCTGGCCGTCCTGCCCGGCGTGGCCGGCATCGAAGAACATCGACATGCCCCCGGCACGGTGACCGTGCTCGCCATGCCGGGACACGCCATCTATCCCCATATCAATACGCTGATTGCCAGTCGCCGCTGGAAAATCAACTCGTTAAACCTGGAACCAGGTCGCCTGAATGATGTGGTCCACCACCTGAGCCAGGAGGCGCCCCGTTGAAATTATTACCTATTATTTTCAAGCGTCAGCTCGCCAGCTATGCCTGCACACCCAGCACTTACCTGCACATTGCCGTCTTCCTCATACTGTCCGTGACATTGGGAAAGTACATAAGCCCGTGGCCGGAACAAAACATCAGTGACTTGCAGGTGTTCTTCCAGTTTCACCCCTGGCTGTATTTACTACTGATTCCCGCCTTGGCCACGCAACTATGGGCGGATGAGTCCAGTACAGGCTTTCTCGGGCTAATGAAAACCATGCCCATCACAACCTATGAATGGGTGATCGGAAAATTCCTGGCCGCCTGGTTCGTAGCAGGTGCAACCCTGTTTCTGATGTCTCCTCTCGTCATCATCGCCAACTACTTGGGCAGGGCCGATAACAGCGTTATTGCTTCGCAATTTTTTGTGAGTTGGCTGTTGGCAGGCAGTTACCTGTCCGTGGGTTGCTTTATTTGTGCATTTGTACGCCAGCGCACTGTCATTTTCATATTGACCCTTGGCCTGCTTCTGACAGCCAGTGGACTTTCTTCCATCCTGGATGCACTTGAACACCAAGCCCCTATTGGCTTGATTGATAGCTTGGCCGCACTCAGCCCTACATTACGGTTCAGCAATATCGACGATGGGAAGCTCACACTTCGTGACACGCTCTACTTCATCAGCATGATCTTCGCCTTTCTCGCTGCGACGATAGTCACACTCAACTACAAACACAGCTGAGAAGGGAAATCCTCAATGCGGTCCTCGCTGCGCACCGGCATGACACTTACCGTCACCTTCCTGCTTTTCCTGGCTTTCAATCTGGTTTGGATAGGTAAACTTCCTGATATACGGTGGGACCTTTCTGAGCAAAAAGTTCACACCTTGGCACCTGCGGTAAAACAGCTGCTCACCACACTGGAAGACCCGCTCGACTTGTATTACTTCAACTCCGCCAACGCCCCCAAAAGAAGCTACGCGGTGCAACGCTACAGCAAGCGTATTGAAGAGCTGCTCAAGGAGTACGAGGAAACAGCCAATGGCATGATCAACCTGCACCTGATTGAACCGGCGCCTTTTTCGGAGGACGCCTACAAAGCCCGGCTCTCCGGGCTCGACGATAATGCCGGGTTTCTCGGTCTTATCGGCTCCCGAGCAGGTCACGGTGTGCGACGTATTGGTTCCTTCAGCCTCGACCAGGAGCCACTGCTTGAGTATGAAATCGGCCATCTGCTCTATAAATTGCAGCACCCCGAACGCCCGGTCATTGCCCTATTGGCGGGATTGGCGATGGACGGATCCGCAGGCCGCTTGCTGCAGGAGCTAAGGCAGGAATTCGACCTGGTCAATCTGGAGCCGACTGCCGCATCCGTTCCCCAGCCCATCAAAACACTGATGGTCGTGCACCCTCAGGCATTGTCTGAGCGAACCTTGTATGCCATTGAACAGTTTGTCTTGAGGGGCGGCAGATTAATGATGTTTGTCGACCCTTTGACTGAGCAACGCCCAAATTTCCCCCCAGGCAACACTCGGCTGAGCGAGTTGCTGGCTGCCTGGGGTATCCAGATGCCGGCGGACAGGCTGGTGGTTGACGACGTCTACACGCCAAGGGAGACATCGGGCGCGCCCAATCAGGTCCGATTGAACCTACCCCGACAGGCGATGAACATCCATGACATCAGTACATGGAACCTCAATAGGGTGACGGTATCGAGCAGTGGCGCCCTCTCTCCACTGAGCAAGAGCCGCACGACCTTCACCCCGCTCCTGCAAAGCTCCGAACAGTCTGTCCTGTTGGACGCCAACGGCCTCACAAGCGCAGCCAGCATCGACTCATTGATTGAAGGGGCGTCAAAGCAGGAACGAGCTCATGTGATCGCCGCGCGCATCGAGGGGCCGAGCTATTCGGTATTTCCCGATGGCATCAAGGGGCAGCCGCCCGGTTTGCAGAAAGCGGCGCAGATTCATGTCGTGGTGGTGGCTGACACGGACATGCTCATGGATAAGGTCAATGACTCGGCACCCGACGGCAACGCGCTGTTTGTCTTGAATACGCTGGACAACCTGTCCGCCCCCGACACACTCGCCGCCATTCGCCCGCGTGTGCCGCAGGAAACGTCGCCGAACAGGTTGGAGAGCATGCGCAACGTCGCGAAACAGGCCTATCGCGTAAAAGCCAGCGAATTGGAACGGCGCCTACAGCGCACGGAGCAGGAATGGCAGCGGCTTAGCCCGTGGACAACCGCCCTTGGCACCCAGCCCGTAGACACCACCACTCGGCTGCAGGCACTCAACAAGGAACGCCTGCGCTTGCCCATGGAGTTGCATGCCCTGGAGGACGAAGCCTATGCCCAGGTGCGTCGACTGGAGTGGGTTATAAAACTGACGGTGACCTTTGCGATACCCGTGACCTTATGCCTGATCGCCTGGCTGGTCTTTCTGGGCCAACGCCGTCGCCGGCTGAAAGCCGGCAGCGTCATTCACTGAACGCTCAACGACGGGCGATCAGCCCTTGCCGGGCAATGCGGGTCAACTGGCGAATGACCTCATCGGCGTCGTCGGCAGTTGGCGCCTGGATAACCGCGAGGTCAAAACTGTTGCTGGCAAAACGTGCAAGGGAGTCGCCGTCTTCGACAAACTGGATCAGGAACGCCGAAGGTCGACCCGTGCGACGCGGCCAGCCATCCAGGTAACGCAATAGCGTCGGCTGGTGCTTGCCGCCCAGGAGAATTTTTGGATTGCGTTGAGTGAGGTCCGCGGTGATCGGGGCCAGGCGTATCAGAGGGCGTAGTGCATTCATCGTGTCGTGTCTCTGCCTCAAAAGTCTGCGGGCAGGTGAGAGGCAACACCGAACCAGCGCTTTAGCGGAATTTCGAAGCATGGAACATGCTTCTGTCGGGACCGATAACGATCACCCATGGCGCCCCGCAATTAGCTGTTTAAATCGGCGCATGAGCGGCATCCTAGAGAAGCCGGTGGGGCGGTGTCAAGAATTCCGATCAGCAAAAAGCCCGCACAGGGCGGGCCTCTTGAGGACTCTACGGGATCAGTTGGCGATGGCACGGTCCGCAGACAGCTTGCCAGCACCTTCCAGCAGCACCGCCAGGGAACCGCCGAGCAAGGCCAGTGCGAACTCATAACCGTTGTTGGCCATAAACAGACCGTTATGGATGTGCACCGAGAAGATCGCCACCAGCGACAGGATGGTCAGGCCCAGTGCCGCAGGACGAGCCAGCAGGCCGATGATCAAGGCCAAACCCGCGAAGAACTCGGTGCCGCCCGACAACAGCGCCATCAGGGTACCTGGCGCCAGGCCGATGCTTTCCATCCACTGCGCAGTACCCGCCAGGCCGTAACCGCCAAACCAGCCAAAGAGTTTTTGCGAACCGTGAGCGGCAAAAATGATGCCGACAACAATGCGCAGAAGGGTCAGGCCGTAACCGGCGCGGGTGGACAGGATGCTGTTGATCAGTGGGCTCATGGTGATAATCCTTTTCAAAGTAGGGTGGGTTGGCCGCTATATTAATCAGTTTAAACAATGATAAAAACCGAAAAAATGCCTGATTAATATCGATAAAATCGATTACTTCCGTGAGGCGATTTTCGGCGCCGGCGGCTCCAGGGACTCCCGCTCCCGGTTAAACGCCAAATAGTACTTGTTGACGCTATTAACATAGCTGACGCCGCCCATCCCTACCTGCTCCATGGCGATGCGTTCAACCTGGAAGAACCACTGATTAGGATTAAGCCCCCGCCGCTTGGCTTCAGTGCGCATGCCCTGCACCCGCTCCGGCCCCATGTTGTAGGCCGCCAATACAAAGGCCATGCGCTCACGCTCATTGAGCTTGGGGCTGGCGAAGAACTTGCGACGGATCATCGCCAGGTAGCGCGCGCCCGCTTGCACATTACTGTCGAGACTCTCAATGTTGTTGACCCCTACCCGCTGCGCTGCCGAAGGGGTGATTTGCATCAAGCCGGTGGGACCGCCGCTGCTGCGCGCGCCAGGGTCCAAAGCGGACTCCTTGAAGGCCAGTGCCGCCAGGTTCAGCCAATCCATGCCCTGCTCGCGGGCATGCTTTTGTAATACCGGGCGCAGTTTTTCCAGGCGTTGACGGTCGACCCGAGCCAGTGGATTGCGCACTTGATAGAGACGACGGTAGATACGCTGGAACGCCACATCCTGGTCGGAAGGGGTCCGGTAAGTTTTTAGGAAGCGATCAATGCTAGCCCGCAGCATTGAAGCATCCTGGCGTACGAACCAGTACTCGTCGCCCGGCTCGCTGATCGCCACCTGCTTATCGAAGCGCAACTTGGGCAGGATCTTCGACCAGCGTTCGGCAATCGGTTTTTCAACAATAGTCAGGTGAAAAATGCCGGCCTGGACCATCTCCAGCACATCCTCCACGGCCAGGGTCGGGTCCACCCACTCCACTTTCACCGGCGGCTGCTTGTGCAGCGCCAGCTTCTGGTTGACCTGGCTGATGGCATCCGCCGCCGCGCTGCCGGTGGTCAACGCCAGTGTGCGGCCGGACAGTTGCTCCAACTTGGTGAACCGCCGCTCGCCCTTCACCCCCACCAACCACAGCGGTACATCGCTGACAATCGGGTCGCTGGTGCTGATCTTGTGTGCAGCCTTTACGTCCAGCAATTCACCCGGAGCGACCAGATCGCCTTCGCCACGGGCCAGCGCGCCAAGCAACTGGTCCTTGGCCTTGGGAATGATCTTGAGGTTGATCTCCTGGCCATCACGGGCATGGCCATTGAGGTATTGCTCGAACGCGCGAAGGCGGTGGTATTCGACACCGATGGCCTGGCCCTGGACCTCGCCGGAACTGTTTCGGCTCTGGTTGACCAATACACGCAGGGTGCGGCTGGCGCGAATCTCCGCCAGGTCGCGGACCTTACCGGGCTTGGTCACTTCCAGCGGCCCGTCCAGACGCGCGACCGCCGCCATGGGCAGCAGCAACGTCAGGCACAACATAAGCAACGCCGAGGGTCGGATCATCCGCTCTCCGGAAAAGAATACTGGCCAACGCCCTCGCGAAAAACGGGGCGGTGGGGGTCAGAAACAGAGCGCTTTATGCGCTGGCAAGGTACGCAACGGCGGCATGATGGCGGGCGGCGGGCCAACCACAATGTCGCTTGCGACGTTCAAAGACAGCTATAACTCGTTGTAGTTCTTCGTTTTTCTTATAAATCTACAGCTCTGATATGCTTTCCGGCCGCAGGCGGAGATAGCACCATGCAACTCATTGATATCGGCGTCAACCTGACCAACCCCAGTTTCGACGAGAAGCACCAGGCTGTGCTCGACCGCGCCTATTCCGCTGGCGTACAGCAATTGGTGCTCACCGGCACCAGCATCGAGGGCAGCGAACAGGCCCTGCAATTGTGCGAAAAACTCGATGAAAGCGGCCAGCGGCTGTTCAGCACCGCCGGCATCCACCCCCACTCCGCCAGCGACTGGAACGGCGACAGCGCCCAGCGTCTGCGCGCTTTGCTCAGCGAAAACCGTGTGCGCGCGGTGGGTGAATGCGGGCTGGATTTCAACCGGGATTTTTCACCGCGGCCACAACAGGAAAAAGTCCTGGAAGAACACCTGGCCCTGGCGGTCGAGCTGAAGTTGCCGGTGTTTCTCCACGAACGTGACGCCAATCAGCGCCTGCTGGAGATCCTCAAGGACTACCGCGACCACCTCACCGCCGCCGTGGTGCATTGCTTTACGGGCGAACAGCAAGCGTTGTTCAGCTACCTCGACCTCGACTTGCACATCGGCATCACCGGTTGGATCTGTGACGAGCGTCGTGGGACACACCTGCACCCGCTGGTCAGGGAAATTCCCGGTGACCGTCTGATGCTGGAAAGCGACGCCCCTTATCTGCTGCCGCGCACCCTAAGGCCAAAGCCGAAAAATGGCCGGAATGAGCCGGCGTATCTGCCGGAAGTCCTGCGCGAAGTCGCCCTGCACCGCAACGAAAGCCTGGAAGACCTGGCCCGTAACAGCACGGCATGCGCCCGTCGCTTTTTTGGACTGCCCCAAGTGGATTGATGCGGCGCATTGACCCACGTCAAAACCGTTTCTCTGGATAGCGGCACAATAATGGCACCTTGCCAATGCTGTTTCCGCTATCAGAGAAAACCTTCCATGGGTGCCTGGCTTAGCAATATCTCGCTGAAGTACAAATTCTGGGCCGTCAACGCGGTCGCCTTCATCACCACCCTGCTGCTGGTGCTGTATGCCGTACAGCTTGAACAGCAGGCGCGCAGCACGGCGTCCCTCGCCTCGGCGCAGGCACAAGCGCGGCTGCTTGGCGCCTGGCCGGCTGGGGAATCACTGCCTAAAGGTGAGCACTGGCTGACGTTCAAGCGCGGCCAAGTCCCACACCTGGCCGACCAGGATCTGTCAGCCCTGGGCAGCGCCACGGGTTGGGTCGAACTCAACCACATGCCGGTGTTCGGCGAGAACCCGTTGATGGGCGCTGAAGTCGTCGCCCGTCCTGAGGGTCAATACGTTGCCGTCTTTGCCTATGCGCCCAGCCTGAGCCAGGTGTTCGAAGAGCGCTTCGCCAACTATGCGGTGGCGGTCCTGATCCTGATGCTGGCAATGCTCGGTGCCTCGCAGTTGCTGATCCGCTTCCTGCTCAGCCAGCTCAACACCCTCAAGGACGTGATGCTGCACGTGGAGAAAACCGGCGACCTGTCGGCCCGCGTGCCCTTGGCGTGCAAAGACGAAGTCGGCCAAATGGCCAGCGCGTTCAACGCGATGCAGGCCGGTTACCAGCGCGTGGTGAACACCGTGGCACGCACCGCCCGGCAACTGGATGATGGCGCCGCACGGCTGGCCAGCAGCATGAACGAGGTGCAACACGGCATGCTCGGCCAGCAAAGCGAAACCGACCAGGCTGCCACCGCCATCAACGAAATGACCGCCACCGTCTATCACATCGCCCAGCACGCAGGCGCCACGAGGGATCTGTCCCAGACTGCCGATACCCTCGCCGGCAGCGGCCAGGAAGTGGTCAGCCGCGTACAGCGCTCGATTGCCGGCCTGTCCACCGGCGTGCAACAAACCGCCGAAATGATCCAGAAGCTCGCCGAGGACAGCCAGAAAATCAACGGCGTGGTCAGTGTGATCCACAGCATCGCCGAGCAGACCAACCTGCTCGCCCTCAACGCCGCCATCGAAGCCGCCCGCGCCGGGGAAATGGGTCGTGGCTTTGCCGTGGTCGCCGACGAAGTGCGCAATCTGGCCAAGCGCGTGCAAAGCTCCACTGACGAAATCACCCGCATGGTCTCGGCCCTGCAAGCCGGCACCCGCGACGCGGTGGACTTCATGCAGGAAAGCTCGTTCAAGGCCGACGACTGCGTGCAACAAGCCCAGGAAGCCGGCGCCGCCCTCGCCGAAATCACCAGCGCCGTGGCGCAGATGCGCGAAAGCAACACCCAGATCGCCGTCGCCGCCGAACAGCAAAGCCACGTGGCCGAAGAAATGAACCGCGCCGTCGTCAGCATTCGCGACGTGACCGAGAACACCGTGCAGCAGACCGTGGACTCGGCCACCACCAGCAATGAACTGGCCACCCTGGCCGGGGAGTTGAGCAAGGCGATTGGGCAGTTGAAGCTGTAGGATTGTTCACCCTGTAATCCCCCGCCTACAACAAAGCCTCGGTTTGCCCGAGGTTTTGGCGAAACTTCTTAGCTCTTCCGGCGAATAACGCCGACTTCTTTTCCCTACCAACCTCGCCAAAGTCTCTCGCCTGACCAATCAGCGCGAGGGACCGCCGATGCACCTTTCCTGTGCCCCACTCAACGGGGCCGCTTCATGATTCCGGTTATTGCGCAGTTCGTCCTCTCCCCTATGGATGCCGAAAAGCCGGACGTGGAAAGCGTCCTGCGTGATTTCCGCACGTGCCTGAACGCCTTTGACGAATGGGCCGAAAGTTTCTGGAGTGGCTCGGCGCTGGAGGTGGAGCAGGTATTCAAGGTCGGCAAGGACGTGTCCCTCGCCGCTCCGGCGTCTTCCAAAGAGCCCCATCGCACGCTGGCCGTTTGCAAAGCCCAAGGCTCGTTGACCCTGGTGCATATGTTTGAAAGCACGCGGTTTGTGCCCATCGGCAATACGCCGGTGATGCTGCAAGCCATCGGGTCGGACGGCACGCCATTCGGTGACCCTATCCGTCGAACCATCGACGCCAGCGGCATTCTTGAAATCAACGATTGCATCCGCGACCAGCGTTACCAGATCACTTTTTACCCCAACGTTTCCAATGCACACGTCAAAGCGCTGTATGCGTCTTATCAGTCGGTGATCGTCGGGCTGGAAGAACGCCTGCGTGACGAATGGACGAAGACCTTCAAGCCGCGATGGAACGACTTCGCCAACGCCACGCCGTTCGAGCGCAGTGCGATGCAAGGCGTGGCGTTCGCGAGTGGGATTGGCAAGGCGCTCTACAACCTCTGGGACAATTTCACACAGCTGTACGACCTGTTGGCGGACCTCAAGACCAATAGCGAGAAGCTACTGAAGTACATCACCCAGGCCGAGCTGGACGAGCTGCTGAAACTGGGCAAGGACGCCATCGCCCATGGCCTGCTGGTGCTGAGCGACGAGCCGCTGTTGTTCATCTATCTGTCGGCGATGGTCGCGTGGATACGCATGCTGCCGCCGCCGGACATGTATGAACTGGTGGGCGAGATTACCGGCGAGGTGCTGATCAATCTGTTTTTGATCTGGGCGACCCGGGGCATGGGGGTACAGGTTCGGCTGGGTATGCAGGTGTTGGGGCCTATCAAGTCGGGTCGGGTGCGTAAGTGGCTTGAGATGTTGGCCGATCAGTTGGTCGGGCCTCGGTTGGACGCGCATGTCGACGCGGCCAAGCTCATGTTGCTGGGTAGCTCGGCGACGCCGATTCGGACGATTCCGGATGTTCCGTTGAAGGCTGGGGATCAGGTGGTTGCCAACCCGGTGCCGGTGGTGCGCGACAAGGTTGGGCAGCGGACGGTGTTGGTGCGCCAGGAGCCTGTCGACGATGTGCCTGTTTCTGCTCGAAACCCGGCTGGGGATACGGCTGCGCCTTCGGACAAGACGGTCACCAACGGCTGCCCGGTGTCGATGGTCACGGGCGAGGAGCTGCTGACGCTCACCGATGGCACGCTGGACGGGATCTTGCCGTTTGAGTGGACGCGGCTGTATCGCACCAGTGCAGTGGAAGTGGACTGCGGGCTGGGGTTTGGCTGGAGTCACTCGCTGGCGCATCGGCTGAGTGTGTCCGGTGATTCGGTGGTGTGGACGGATCATGAGAACCGCACGACTACCCTGCCCTTACCCACGGTTTCTCGGCCGGCGATTACCAATAGCCTGGCCGAAGCTGCGATTTATCTGGGCGCTTTACCCGATGAACTGGTCCTGTCTCAAGGGTCACGTTTCTACCACTTCCGTGACGGTGTGCTGACGGCGATCAGCGATGCGTATGACAACCGACTGCGCATTTTCCGTAATTACTTGGGGCAGATTGAGCGGCTGGACAACGGCGTGGGGCGTTCGCTGCTCTTGCGCTATGCGTCGGGCCGCATTGTGGCGGTGGACTACCAGATTGAGCGGGCCGTCGATGATGGTCCGTTTGTCTGGGTGACGGAGCAGAACGTTGTTGCCTACGCCTATGACGCGTCGGGTCGGTTGGTTTCTGCGACCAACGCGGTAGGCGAAAACGAGGTTTATCGGTACGACGAGCAGCACGTCATTCTTGAGCGTGGCTTGGCCAGTGGAGCGAGTTTTTTCTGGGAGTGGGAAAGGTCTGGTAAGTCGGCGCGATGTGTCCGGCATTGGGCCAGTTTCTCGCAGATGGACACGCGCTATGCCTGGGACGATAACGGCCAGGTCACGGTGTTTAACGCCGATGGCAGTCAGGAAGTCTATGTGCATGACCAGCGGGCGCGGCTGGTGCAGCGAGTGGATCCTGATGGCGCTGAGCACTTCAAATCCTACGATGAGAAAGGTCGGCTGACGGTTGAGCAGGATCCACTGGGCGCGATTACGGCGTATCAGTACGACGAAGCTGGACGTTTGGTGGCGCTGTTTCCGGGGGACGATGAACCAACGTCCTACGAGCATGACAATGGGTTCGTACGGGTTGTAAGGCGGGGTCAGGCGGTTTGGAAGTATGAGCGTAATGATCAGGGTGACGTTACGCGTAAGACCGATCCTGACGGCCATTCGACTGAGTACAGCTACAACAAATTCGGGCAACTGACGCAGGTTTGGCTGCCGGATCACAGCTGTCATCGGCTGGTTTGGAATGAGCGTGGGCAGTTGCTTGAGGAGCAGTTGCCGACTGGAGGAATCAAGCGTTATCGCTATGACGATCTTGGACGGCAAGTTGCGCGTGAGGACGAGCATGGCGCGCTGACCCAGTATCAATGGGACGCAGCAGGCCGCTTGCTGAAACTGACTCAGCCCGGCGGTGCCACACGGGAATACAGCTACAACCCATACGGAAAAATCACCTCCGAACGCGATGAACTCGGCCAGGTCACCCGCTACGAATACGCTGATGGCCTGCACCTGATCAGCCGTCGCATCAACGCTGATGGCACTCAGGTCAAATACCGTTACGACAACGTCAGGTTGTTGCTCACCGAGATCGAAAACGAGGTGGGCGAAACCTACCGGCTCCAGTATCACGCCAATGGCCTGATCCAACAGGAAACCGGGTTTGACGGTCAGCGCACGGCTTACGTCTACGACCTCAACGGCAGCCTTCAGGAAAAGACCGAACACGGTGATGAAGGCAGTCAGTTGGTCACCCGCTACGAGCGCGACTATGCCGGTCGACTCGTAAGAAAAACCCTACCCGACGGCAACCTGGTCGATTACGCCTACGACCGCCAAGGCAATCTCTTAAGCGTCGAAGACGGCCACTGGGCCCTGGCCTACGAGTACGACAGCCAAAACCGTCTCACCGCCGAACACCAAGGCTGGGGCACCTTGCGCTACACCTACGACGCCTGCGGACAGCTGAACAACCTACGCCTGCCGGACAACAACCGGGTTGCGTTCAACCACACCAAAGGCGGCCAACTCGAGAGGATCGAGGTAAATGGCCAAGCGCTCACCGCTCATCTATTTGACGCAGGTCGAGAACACCAAAGAGGCCAAGGAAAGTTACTCAGCAGTTATCAGTACGACGCCCAGGGACGCCTGTTCAACCACGGCCTGTGCGATATCGAAGGGGCTATTTATCGGCGCCAGTACCACTACGACACATCCGGCAACCTCACCCGCCTGCTCGACACCCGCAAAGGTGAACACCACTACCACTACGATCCACTCGGCCGCCTGACCCGCGCCGACCACTCCCAAGACGTGCAGGAACGCTTCGGCCACGACCCGGCTGGCAACGTTCTCATGCAAGACCGCCCCGGTCCGGACATCGTGGCGGGCAATCGCCTGATGATCCAAGGCGACCACCACTACGACTACGACGCCTTCGGCAACCTCATCCGCGAACGACGCGGCAAAGGCCATCAACTCGTCACCGAATACCGCTACGACTGCCAGCATCGTCTGATCAGCATTAAAAAACCCAACGGCCAGACCGCCAGCTATCGCTACGACCCGTTTGGCCGTCGCATCAGCAAAACCGTGGATGGCATGACCACCGAGTTCTTCTGGCAGGGCGACAAGCTCATCGCCGAACACCACGCGGAGCACCACCGCAGCTACCTCTACGAACCCGATAGCTTCCGGCCGTTGGCGATGCTGGAAGGCTTCGGCCCAAAAGAAATCAAGCCCTACCATTACCAATTAGACCACCTCGGCACCCCACAGGAACTCACCGCCTCTGATGGCGAGATCGTCTGGTCCGCGCATTATCGCGCCTATGGCGAAATCAGCCGCCTCGACATAGGAAAAATCGACAACCCGCTGCGCTTCCAAGGCCAATACTTCGACGATGAAAGCGGGCTGCACTACAACCGTCATCGCTACTACAATCCGGATATTGGCCGCTACCTGACGCCGGACCCGGTGAAGTTGGCGGGTGGGCTCAATGCTTACCAGTACGTGACCAACCCGACGGGTTGGATTGACCCTTTGGGCTTAAGTAATTGCCCAGAGGGAGGCACATGCAAATCGCAAGCTCGAATAGAAGAGCCATCAGACAACATCTCCGCAACGAGAGGTGAACCCAGTCCCCCTTCTGTATCAACGCGTCCGACAGAGTTTGCCAGCGAGCAAAAACTCAACGAGCATTACGAAAAGCACGGGGCTGAATTTCGAGTAGGAAATAGTCACGAATATTTACTCGCTGCACGTCATGTCGTAAGCAATGGTACGCCTGTGCAATATTTGTATAGGGACACACCAACGACCGGCTATGTTTTACTTATGGGAACAAATAGGACAGGGCAGGCCAAATTTGCGTTTGCAGGATCGAATACAAATGGCCATATAACCACTCTGCATACCAAAAGCGGAAAAGACTTCTGGAGGATGATAAATGGCGACCCCTCTGACAAAACCATCAGGCCTTACAGCAAATAAGTATAAGAAAGTGCGCGTTTTAGCACTCAATGATCAGATAGACGAAGACATTATTCTGCTCATAGAGGGGACGGTCATAAATTGCTTTATAAGTTACTGCCCCTATCAAATAGAAGTTGGGAAATTCTATGATGTGGAGCTGACCATAAACATTGCTGACGACTACGTAATTGAGCGTGTAGAGCCGAGCGGCGTGTTGGCCGAAAAGATAGATCCTGGCTATTCCTACATCCTTTACGGCGAACTCTGTGACGATAGATTTCTCACCTTCACATCGCTGAGCGACGAAGGCATACATTATGACCATCCAGAACTGAACGGGAGTTTTGTTAAATTAACGGTCGAAAGAATCGACGCCAGCTTTCACTGAAAAGCTGAAAATCGAGCAGTTGTTTACATGGCAGGAGCTTGCTGGCTATGACCCCCATAGCCAGCCCCAATTCGCCCCCTCCTCCCAACCCCACCTAAACTCTCTCCATGCTATTTCAACGGACAGAGGATTCACCATCATGGGCAAACGTCACCCCAATCTCCCCGCCTGGCAATGGCGTAACTACCCGCAGAACCACCAACACCCGACCAACTTGGCGTTGCACCTGATTGCCGTGCCGCTGTTCATCATCGGGTTTCTGTTGATCGTGTCCGGGGTTTTCAGCTTGAGCCTGGCCAGTTTTGCCGTGGGTGTGGTCGGGATCCTGGCCGGCTTGGCGTTGCAGCGTCATGGCCATAGCCTGGAAGCCGAGGCCAGCGAGCCGTTCAGTGACCGTAAAGATGCGGTGCAACGCTTGGTGGTCGAGCAGTTCGTGACTTTTCCGCGTTTTGTATTAAGCGGCGGCTGGTGGCGTGCCTGGCGACAGCGCCACCGGCATTGAGGTCAGGCGAAGACCACCACGGTCTGGCGGCTGATGGCGATCAGCTCGCCGGTCGGGCTCCAGAGGGCGGCCGCGGCATGGCCGTAGCCGTCGCGGGCGTGTTCGATATCGACGTAGTACTGGCACCAGTCGAGGGTCGTCAGATCCTGCAAAGGCTGGATGAATTCGATGGTCCAGGTCAGGGTGCTGCCGGGTGCTGGTTTTTTCAGGTGCGGCAGCAAGGCCGGAGGCCAGGCGTCGACCAGGGCGAGGATATGCGCTTCAGTCAGCGGCTCTTCTTTGACATCTCCACGTAAGCGAACCCAACCGCCCATGTCACGGGATTTATTACCGGTAAAGGGTAAGCCGCCGACACTCCAACGCATCGCCAGGTGGCGCATGAATTCGGGGGTCACGCCCTTGATGTAGGGCAGTTCCTGGCATTCATCCCAATGTTTGAACACCGGCGGCGCTTCGCTTTCAACCGCGATTTCCGACTCACGGGACGCGCCGAAACTGGCCTGTACCAGGGTCGCCACTTCACCGTTCTGCACCACACGGCCAAGCAATTGGCTGACGGCCTTGCCTTCGCGCAACACTTCGACTTGATAACTGGCAGGAACGTCCGGCGCTACAGGGCCGACGAAGGTGATGGCCAGCGACCGCAGCGGGCGATCAGTTGGCACCTGGGCGCGCAGGGCTTCGTATTGCAAGGCAGCCACCAGGCCACCAAAGGTTGCGCGGCCCTGGGCCCATTCGGCGGGGATGGTGACATCCAGCGGGTTGCTACGGGCGGCGTCGAGCAAATCACTAAAGCGCATGGCGGTCTCACATCAAAAGGAACAGATGAGGGATCTTAACCATCGGACCCGCCAGGTACAGCGCCTATTCCGGCCAAAAGCCGGACCGGTTCAGAAACAATCGGCGCTGAGTTTGTCCAACACGCGGTCCGCCTGCCCTTCAGCCTTGGCCATGGTGCGATGCCACACCGCAACACAAGGTTGCAGATCCGCCTGATGCTCGGCCTGGGCCAGCCATTGCCAGCAATCGTGCCAATCGCCTAACGCGCCTTGGGCTTTTTTCAAGCGCGACATCGCGTTGGTAGGCAGCTTGTCCAACTCGGGATAGGCTTCGGCCGCATAGCGCACCCGCTTGATCAACAACCGCAGGCGATGGCGATCATGGTCAGGGTCTTTCAAAGCTTCATCGAGTTTCTGCCATTGCTTGGCCAGACGTTTCTGAATGCGTGGGCGCAGGCCTTTGAGCAATTTCTGATGCTCCGACGCGCGGATGAAACGGGGAAACGCATCCAGGATCAGCAGCAAATGCGCAAGCTCCGGGCTTTGCGCCACCTGGCGATAGGCCTCAGGTTGCAGACGCAGACGTCGGTTGGCGGCTTCGTGATAACCATGCTGATGCAAATACGCCGCCAGCACCTCGCGGTCGCGTAGCGGCGTCGTCAGTTGGCCGACAGTACTGGCGGCCAATTCAAGCTGTTCCACTCCCGGCAATCCACGCAATGGGCGCAACAAGCTGCGCAGACGGCGCACGGTGGTGCGCAGGTCATGCAGGGCTTCATCGTCGGTGACGGCGGCGAGGCGAGCCTGGCAGCTCAGTAACCCTACTTCCAGGCCAATGACCTGAGCGACTAACTGATCGACCAAAGCTGACATCCTGCCCTCACTGTCTGATGAGAAATCCTACTCGCTGCTGCAGGTCAACGCCCGGCGCGAGACTCACGAATATAGAACCGCGCTTTCTCGGCCTTGTTGGAGCAGCCTTCAAACGCTTCAAATTGTTGCTGGGTCTTGGCGCCCGTCAGCAGCGACAACGCTTTAGAGTAGCTCACCGTGCCAGCAAAGCCTTCAGCCTTGGCCAGGTCCAGCTCTTTCCAGGCAGCGTCCAATTGGCTGCCGCAGCTGTCGCGGTACGCGGTCTTCCCGGCACAACCGGCCAAGGCCAGCATGATCACAGGTACACACATCCAGGCTTTCATTGATGACACCTCAAAAAGAAAAAACAGTCGTACGTTGTAGACGTTGCCTACATGGAAAAGTGCCTGTCCTTAGCCTGAAATCGATAGTACCTACAGACCAGAGCATACCCGAGCACTGTGGCTATTCTGGAAAAATATCGCTGGCCGTCCGCGAAGATTGAAGCCGCCCCCTCAATGGGTGCATTGTGGGACCCTGCCTTGGGAAGGACATGGACCATGAAAAAACGTGTTGCCTTGGTGCTGGGCTCCGGCGGGGCCCGGGGTTATGCGCACATCGGAGTGATCGAAGAGATTGAACGGCGAGGTTATGACATCGCCTGTATCGCCGGGTGCTCCATGGGGGCCGTGGTGGGCGGGATCTACGCCGCCGGCAAGCTGGATGACTACCGCAACTGGATTGAAAGCCTCGATTACCTCGACGTATTGCGCCTGGTGGACGTGAGTTTCCGCCTGGGGGCGATTCGCGGCGAGAAAGTCTTCGGTCAGATCCGCAAGATCGTCGGCGAGATCAATATCGAAGAATTGCGCATCCCCTACACCGCCGTCGCCACCGACCTGACCAACCAGCAGGAAATCTGGTTCCAGGAAGGCTGCCTGCACCAGGCGATGCGCGCCTCGGCGGCGATTCCCAGCCTGTTCACCCCGGTGATGCAAGGCAACCGCATGCTGGTCGACGGCGGCCTGCTCAACCCGCTGCCCATCGTGCCGGTGGTGTCGAGCCATTGCGACTTGATCATCGCGGTCAACCTCAACGCCACTAACCAGAAGCACTACCAGTTGCCGGTGATCCAGCGCCCGCCCGCCTTCAAGAGCCGCTTCAACAACCTGGCCAAGTCACTCGGCTCGCACCTGCCGTTTCGCCGCAAGCAAGCCGAACAATTAATGAAGTTGGAGCAGGAAGCCTTGGAGGCTCAGGCAGCGGAGATCAACCCGTGGCTGGAGTCGGCCGAGCCCGAATCCCAGCAGCCTGCTGCCGCACCGGAAAAGCCGGGGGCACCGAAATCCGCGACCGGCTCGTTCATCATCGATAACGTCGGCCCGGCGTCACTGCTGGATTTGATCAACCAGAGCTTCGAGGTGATGCAGACCTCGCTGGCGCAGTACAAGATTGCCGGTTACCCGCCGGATGTGCTGATCAACGTACCGAAGCGGGTGTGCCGATTTTTCGAGTTCTACAAGGCGCCGGAGCTGATCGCGCTTGGGCGGGAAATCGCCAGTGATACGTTGGACCGGTATGAAAGTGAGCAGAGCTGACAGCGGTCAAGCACTCAACAACCGGTACCCCACCCCCGCCTCGGTCACGATAAACCGTGGCTGAGTGGGATCATCCGCCAGTTTCTGCCGCAGGTGGCCCACGACAATGCGCAGGTAGTGGCTGTCCTCGGTATGAGTCGGCCCCCAGATATCCTTGAGCAGTTGCTGCTGAGTAATCACTCGCCCCGGATGCCGCGCCAGCTGGGCCAGCACCGCGTACTCCTTGCGGGTCAGCGCCACTTCGGCGCCGTCGAGCAGCACCCGACGATAGGCCAGGTCCACGGTCAACGGGCCAAAACGCAAAGCCGCTTCCTGCGCTTCGCCCGCCGGCGCCTGGCGCAACAATGCGCGCACCCGAGCGAGAAACTCCTGGATGCCGAAGGGCTTGGTCACATAATCATTGGCGCCCCCATCAAGGGCTTCAACTTTCTGCCCTTCGCTGGCCCGCACCGACAGCACCAGCACCGGCACCGTCGACCACTCACGAAACTCACGCAGCACCTGCTGGCCGTCCATGTCCGGTAGGCCAAGGTCGAGTACCAGCAAATCCGGCTTGCTCAACGCCGCCTGGGCCAGGCCTTCGTTGCCGGTGCCGGCCTCGATCACTTTGTAACCCTGGGAGGCCAGGCTGATGCGCAGGAATTTGCGGATCTGCGGTTCGTCATCAATGACCAAAATCGTCGCGGTCTGGCTCATGGTGTTCCATCAAAATCCGTGAAGAAAACAGGGTAGCTCATGCCTCGCGCTCCAGGCCAGGCTGTGTCGGCAACGGCAGGAACAAGGTGATGCAGGTGCCACGCCCGTCAATACCGTCGGCCACACTGATATGCCCGCCGTGAGCCCCGACCATCCCCTGGCAGATCGCCAGACCCAGGCCCGTGCCCTGCCCGCCGCGATCGCCTCGGGCGGCGGTGTAGAACATGTCGAAAATCTTGGCGCGCTCGTCTTCCGGAATACCCGGCCCCTCATCGGCCACGGCGAAGAACAGCTGGTTGTCCGCAACGCCGGCGCTCAGCTGCAAACGACCTTGCGGCGGTGAAAAGCGCGCGGCGTTTTCCAGCACATTGACCAACGCTTGCTCGATCAACGCGGCATGCACATACAACAACGGCAACTCGGGCGGCACATCGGTGCTCACCTGCAACGGCGCCAGCACTGCACGCAGACGGCCAAGGGCGCTGCCGACAATATCGCCCGGCGACACCCAGTCCCTCGCCAGTTTCAACGCGCCATGGCCGAGGCGTGTCATGTCGAGCAAGTTCTGGATATAGCGGTCCAGGCGCTCAGCTTCATCGCGGGTGCCTTCCAGCAACTCGCGGCGATCCTCCAGCGGGATGGCTTCACCGAGCGCCAGCAGGCTGTCGATGCTGCCGCGCATGGACGTCAGCGGCGTGCGCAAATCGTGGGACACCGACGCCAGCAACGCGCTGCGCAACTGCTCGGTTTCGCCGTGCAATCGAGCGGACTCCAGCTCCTGGGCCAACTGCGCCCGTGCCAAAGCCTGGGCCAAGGGTTGGCTCAAGGCCGTGAGCAAACGCCGGCGTTGTCCGCTCAACTCCAGGCCGGGCTTGGGACTGACGCCGAGCAAACCCAGTGGGCCCTCCTCCCCCGACAATGGCCACCACCACCAACGCCCGAACGGCAAGGTGCCGGTGCCCATGCCCGCCGGCTGGTCGTGCTGCCAGGCCCAATCGGCCGCAGCGCGCTCGGCTTCGGTCAGTGTCAGCGGGCCGCCGGTCTCGATGGTCCAACCGCCCTGCCCATCGCGATTGACCAGGCACAGGTCCAGGTCGCTCCAGCCTTGCAAATGGTGTGCAGCGGCGCTGACTACGGCCTGGCGATCGGTGGCAGCGGTGAGTTTGCGCGACAGGTCGAGCAGCTCGCTGGTTTCCTCCTGGGTATCGCGCAACGCTTGCAACTGCCGGCGTTGACGCGCGGCCAGGTTGCCGGTCAACGCCGCCATCAACAGGAAGAACAACAGGGTCAGCACATCTTCTTCGCGCTGAATGGCGAAGGAAAAATTCGGCGGGATAAACAGAAAGTCATAGGTCAGGAACGACAACGCCGCGCACACCAGCGATGGCCCCAGGCTGCTGCGCACCGCCACCAGCAACACGGCGGCGAGAAACACCAGCGAGATATTCGGCAGCGGCAAGACGCTGGACACCGCCCACGCCACCGCAGCCGCCACCACCGTCGCCACCACCGCCAGCGCATAGTCGAACCACACCAGCCCGCGCACATCCGGCAAACGCGGCGGTGCCGGGATGTCGTCGCTGTCGAGGACGTTGATTTCCAGGCCTCGCGCATTACGCAACAACCGCGCGGCCAGGCCACCGCCAAACAAGCGACGCCGCCAACGCATCCGCGACTGCCCCACCAGCAACAGGCTGGCGCGACGTTCAGCAGCATGCTGGATCAGTGTCTTGGCCACCTCCCCCGCCCGCAGCAACACCACCTCACCGCCCAGTCGCTCGGCCAATTGCTGAGCATTCTGCAAGCGCAGTCGCGACTGCTCATCCCGCGCACGGCCGTTATCGATATGCACCAGGCTCCACGGCAAATGCCGACGCTGGGCAACGCGACTGGCATGACGCACCAGACGTTCGGCCTGCGCATCGCCATCCACGCCCACCAACAAGCGACCGCGCACCGCCGGCGCGGCCTGGCCGAGCTGGCGATAGCCCTGGGCCAAATCGTCATCGACATGGGCAGCAGCGGTTTGCATCGCCAGCTCGCGCAAGGCCATGAGGTTGGTCTGGGTGAAAAACGCATCGATAGCCGCCCGCGCCTGTTCGGGCACATAGACCTTGCCGTCACGCAGGCGCTCCAGCAACTCGCGGGACGGCAAGTCGATCAGCAGCAGTTCGTCGGCCTCTTGCAGCACCCAGTCCGGCAGGGTTTCACGTACCTGCACGCCAGTGATTCCGCGCACTTGGTCGTTGAGGCTTTCCAGATGCTGGACGTTGACCGTGGTAAACACGTTGATGCCAGCGGCGAGCAATTCCTGGATGTCTTGCCAGCGCTTTTCATGGCGACTGCCGGGCGCGTTGCTATGGGCGAGCTCGTCCACCAACACCAGCTTGGGCTTGGCGGCGAGCAGGCCATCGAGGTCCATTTCTTCGAGCATCACCCCGCGGTATTCGCTGCGCAACAAAGGCTGTTGCGGCAGGCCACTGAGCAAGGCTTCGGTCTCGGCGCGACCGTGGGTCTCGACCACGCCGGCAATCAGCCGCACGCCTTGGCGCAACTGAGTGTGCGCAGCCTGGAGCATGGCGTAGGTCTTGCCCACACCCGGCGCGGCACCGAGGAAGACTTTGAGCCGGCCACGGCCGTCCCGGGGCAGATCGGCTAACAGGGCATCGGCGCGGCCGGAGTCGCTCATGCGGGCAGTGTCCTTCAGGTATTGATCGGGTTACAGCTTTTCCAGCGCCATGTTCAGCGCCAGCACATTCACCACCGGCGGCCCTACCAGCGGGCTTTCAATGTGCTCATCGAGCAAGCGCTGCAAGGTCGATACCGGTACATTCCGCGCCGCCGCCACTCGCGCCAGTTGATAGGCAATCGCCTGCGGTGGCAAGTGTGGATCAAGACCGCTGCCAGAGGTAGTCAGCGATGCCAAAGGTACGGGCCCCTGGCTGGGTACCAGTTGCTTGTTTGCGTCATCGAAGATGCGCGTCGCCAGCGCCGGGTTACTGGGGCCAAGGTTGCTGGCACTGCTGGAAACCGTCGCGAAAGCGCCCGCTGATGGGCGTGGGTGGAACCAGCTGTCACCGGTAAAGTCCTGGGCGATCAGGCTGGAGCCACGCACCTTGCCGCTGTCGTCACGCACCAGGCTGCCATTGGCCTGGTCCGGGAAGGCGACTTGAGCGACGCCGGTTACCACCAGTGGGTAAGCGACGCCGGTGATCAGGGTCATGAGTACCAGCAGGCTCAGGGCCGGGCGGATCATGTTGGACATATTCAAATCCTCAGTTCAGTCGAGAAACCCTGTGGCGAGGGAGCTTGCTCCCGTTCGGCTGCGTAGCAGCCGTAGAGCTTGGGACCGCTGCGCGGTCCAACGGGAGCAAGCTCCCTCGCCACAAAAGAACAGCTAGGGTTACACCAAGTGCAACGCAGTCAGCAGCATGTCGATCGCCTTGATGCCCACGAACGGCACCAGGATCCCGCCCAGCCCGTAGATCAGCAGGTTGCGCCGCAGCAACGCCGCCGCGCTCGCCGCTTGCACGCGCACACCGCGCAGCGCCAGCGGAATCAGCACCACGATGATCAACGCGTTGAACACGATGGCCGAGAGAATCGCGCTCTGCGGGCTCTGCAAGTGCATCACGTTGAGCACGCCCAGTTGCGGGTAGATCGAGGCGAACAGTGCCGGCAGGATCGCGAAGTACTTGGCCACGTCGTTGGCAATGGAGAAGGTGGTCAGTGCGCCACGGGTGACCAGCAATTCCTTGCCGATCTGCACCACGTCCAGCAGCTTGGTCGGGTCGCTGTCGAGGTCGACCATGTTGGCTGCCTCGCGGGCGGCCTGGGTGCCATCATTCATGGCCATGCCGACGTCAGCCTGGGCCAGCGCCGGGGCGTCGTTGGCGCCGTCGCCACACATTGCCACCAGGCGACCGTCGTTCTGTTCATGACGGATGCGCGCGAGTTTTTTCTCTGGCGTGGCTTCGGCCAGCACGTCGTCCACGCCCGCTTCGGCCGCAATCGCTGCAGCGGTCAGCGGGTTGTCGCCAGTGACCATCACGGTGCGGATACCCAGTTTGCGCAGCTCGGCGAAACGTTCACGGATGCCGGGCTTGACCACGTCCTTCAGGTGGATCGCACCGAGCAACTTGCCATCGGCACACACCAGCAACGGGGTGCCGCCGCTTTGGGCGATCTTGTCGATTTCCCGCGACAATGCCGGTTGCAAGTCGCGGCGTTGCTGGCCGATGAAAGCGAGCAGCGAATCCACCGCACCTTTGCGGAACACACGGCCCTGGTAGTCAACACCGGACAATCGGGTTTCCGCACTGAACGGCACCGCGGTCAACTCATCCGCAGAGGGCTCGGCCTGCGGGTGCAAGGCGCGCAGGTATTCGACGATGGATTTACCTTCCGCCGTGTCATCCGCCAGAGAGGCAAACAACGCGCCCTCGGCGACTTCCTTGCCGCTGACGCCCGGCGCCGCGACCACCGCCGCACACCGACGGTTACCGAAGGTGATGGTGCCGGTCTTGTCCAGCAGCAACACATGCACGTCACCCGCCGCTTCCACGGCACGGCCGGACTTGGCGATCACATTGAGGCGCACCAGGCGGTCCATACCGGCGATGCCGATGGCCGACAGCAAACCACCGATGGTCGTAGGAATCAGCGTCACCAGCAGTGCGACCAGGAACACCAGGGGCAAGCTGCCATTGGCGAAGTGCGCGAACGGTTGCAAGGTCACCACCACCAACAGGAAGATCAGGGTCAGGCCGATCAGCAGGATATCCAGCGCGACTTCGTTGGGGGTTTTCTGGCGTTTGGCGCCTTCGACCAGCGCGATCATGCGGTCGAGGGTGGACTCACCGGGGTTGGCGGTGATGCGGATCAGCAGCCAGTCCGACACCAGGCGGGTGTTGCCGGTGACGGCCGAACGGTCGCCGCCGGACTCGCGGATCACCGGTGCGGATTCGCCGGTGATCGCCGCTTCGTTGACCGCCGCGATCCCTTCGATGACTTCGCCGTCACCGGGGATCATTTCCCCGGCGGCCACGCGCACCACATCACCTTTGCGCAAGCTGGTGGCCGGCACGACCTTGAAGCTGCCATCGGCCTCCTTGCGACGAGCGCTCAAGCCTTCGCTGCCGGCCTTGAGGCTGTCGGCACGCGCCTTGCCACGCCCTTCGGCCAAGGCTTCAGCGAAGTTGGCGAACAGCACGGTGAACCACAGCCAGACCGCGATTTGCACCGCGACATAGGTGGGCACGGCGGTGTCAGGCACGAAGCACAGCACGGTGGTAAGGATGGCGGTCAATTCGACCACCAGCATCACCGGCGAGCGTTGCAGTTGACGCGGATCCAGCTTGACGAACGCCTGGACCAGCGCCGGGCGCCACAGGGCGGAGATGGCGGTTTTAGCGGGTTCCTGGATTTGCACCGGTGCCGCGTTTTTTGCAGGCATATTCATTTTCATATCCCCTTAGAAGCCCATGCTCAAGTGTTCAGCAATTGGGCCCAGTGCCAGCGTCGGCAGGAAGGTCAGGCCGCCCACCAGCAAAATGGTCACGGTCAACAGGGTCACGAACAGCGGGCCATGGGTCGGGAAGCTGTTCTGGCCAATCGGTGCGGTCTTCTTCATCGCCAGGCTGCCGGCCAGGGCCAGTACCGGGAGGATGTAGCCGAAGCGACCGATCAACATGCCCAGGCCCAGCATCAGATTGTGGAACGGCGTGTTGGCGCTGAAGCCACCAAACGCCGAGCCGTTGTTGGCACTGGCCGAGGTGTAGGCATAGAGCAATTGGCTGAAACCGTGAGGGCCGGGGTTGCTGATAGCACCGGCCGGGCCAGGCAGGCTCGCGGCGATGGCACCGAGGACCAGCACGCCAACCGGCATCACCAGCAAGGTCACCACCAGTAATTGCACTTCCTTGGCCTGCAACTTCTTGCCCAGGTATTCGGGTGTACGGCCGATCATCAGGCCCGCGAGGAACACCGCGATCAACACGTTGAGCAACATGCCGTACATACCGGCGCCGACGCCGCCGAAGATCACTTCGCCGACCATCATGTTGACCAGCGCAACCATGCCGCTGAGGGGGTTGAGGCTGTCCTGCATGCCGTTGACCGAACCGTTGGATGCCGCCGTCGTGGTCACCGACCACAACACCGTACCGGTGGTGCCAAAGCGCGCTTCCTTGCCTTCCAGCGGCGCGGTTTGTTCCACGGCCGGGTTGTTCAGGGTCGGATTGGGTTGGTATTCGGCCCACAGCGAGGTCGCGCCGCCGATCAGGAACAGTGCCAGCATGCAGCCGAGGATCGCGCGGCTCTGGCGCAGGTCCTTCACGTAATGGCCGAAGGTGAACACCAGCGCCACCGGAATCAGGATGATCGCCGCCAACTCGAACAGGTTGGCCCAGGCAGTCGGGTCTTCAAACGGATGCGCCGAGTTGACGCCGAAGAAGCCACCGCCGTTGGTGCCCAATTGCTTGATCGCAATCTGGCTGGCCGCCGGGCCCAGGGGGATCACTTGATCCACACCTTGCATCGTCACGGCATCCACGTAGTGAGCGAAGGTTTGCGGCACGCCCTGCCATACCAGGAACAACGCCAGTACCAGGCACAACGGCAGCAGGCCGTAGAGGGTAGCGCGGGTCATATCGACCCAGAAGTTACCCAAAGTCTTGGTGGATTTGCGACCGATCCCACGGCACAACGCGACCAGTACTGCCAGACCTGTGGCCGCACTGACGAAGTTCTGCACGGTCAGGCCCGCCATCTGGCTGAGGTAGCTCAGGGATGCCTCACCGCTGTAGGACTGCCAGTTGGTGTTGGTCATGAAACTGACCGCGGTGTTGAAGGCTAACGTCCATTCCTGCCCCGGCAATTTCTGCGGGTTCAGTGGGAGGTAGCCCTGGAACAGCAGGATCGCGAACAACAGCAAAAAGCCTGCGAGGTTGAACGCAAGCAAGGCCAGCATGTACTTCTGCCAGCTTTGTTCTTGATGCTCGTCCACGCCCGACAAGCGATAACAGGCGCGTTCTACCGGGCCAAATACCGGCGTGAGCCAGGTGCGCTGCCCTTCCATCACTTTGTAATAGAACCGCCCCAGGAACGGGGCTGGCACCAACACCACCGCAAAGAAGGCAATGATCAGCCAATAGTCATAACTGTGCATGGCCCGCTCCTAGTTCCGATCCGCGCGTAACAGCGCAACCAGCAGATAAATGAACAGCGCCACGGCCAATAGCAGTGACACCCCGTCCAGAACGCTCATGGAAGTCTCTCCGTTTAGCGGCGAGTGCCGCGTGTGGGGCAATTGTCGGCAGGAGTGGCGTAAAGGAACGAGAGCGAGGGAGCAGGCAGGGCGTAAAGACGGCGTAAAGAGTGGGTTTATGCGGGGTTTACAGGGGGATTTATGCGCACTTGCGGTAGGACTCGCCCTGATCTGGTGCAAGGCGATGCGAATTCAAACGCAGAACCGTTCCCTTGGCGACAGTTGCGCGGCTTTACGACAATGATTCCCATCCTGGCATAGCCGCTGCAACACCTTGAATCATTCCACACGGTTCAGGGAGAGCAACACAATGAACACACAACTCAAACCCACTTTGGGCACGCTGCATTTATGGGGCATCGCCGTCGGGCTGGTGATTTCCGGCGAATACTTCGGCTGGAGCTATGGCTGGGGCGTGGCCGGGACGCTGGGCTTTCTGGTGACCTCATTGATGGTCGCTGCGATGTACACCTGCTTCATCTTCAGTTTCACCGAACTGACCACCGCGATTCCTCACGCTGGAGGGCCTTTTGCCTACAGCCGTCGCGCTTTTGGTGAAAAAGGCGGACTGATCGCCGGGCTCGCAACCTTGATCGAATTTGTCTTCGCACCGCCGGCGATCGCCTTGGCCATCGGCGCCTATCTGAATGTGCAGTTTCCGGCACTGGACCCGAAACACGCGGCCGTCGGGGCCTACATCGTGTTCATGGGCCTGAACATCCTCGGCGTAAAACTCGCCGCCACCTTTGAACTGGTGGTATGTGTGCTCGCCGTCGCCGAGCTGCTGGTGTTCATGGGCGTCGTGGCGCCTGCCTTCAGCTTCAGCAACTTCGCCCTGAACGGCTGGGCCGGCTCAGACACCTTTGGCGCACCCGCGATTGCCGGCATGTTTGCCGCGATTCCTTTCGCTATCTGGTTCTTCCTCGCCATCGAAGGCGCAGCCATGGCGGCTGAAGAAGCGAAAGATCCTAAGCGCACCATTCCAAAGGCCTACATCAGCGGCATTCTGACCCTGGTGATCCTGGCCATGGGCGTAATGTTCTTTGCAGGCGGCGTGGGCGACTGGCGCACCCTGTCCAACATCAACGACCCCTTGCCACAAGCCATGAAGACCGTGGTGGGTGACAGCTCTGGCTGGCTGCATATGCTGGTATGGATCGGCCTGTTTGGCCTGGTGGCAAGTTTCCACGGCATTATCCTTGGCTACTCGCGCCAGTTCTTTGCCCTGGCCCGCGCCGGCTACCTGCCGTCTTTCCTCGCCAAACTGTCGCGGTTTCAGACACCGCACCGGGCAATTATCGCCGGGGGCGTGGTGGGCATCGCGGCGATCTATAGCGACGGCCTGATCAACCTGGGCGGCATGACGCTGACCGCCGCAATGATCACCATGGCGGTGTTTGGCGCCATTGTGATGTACATCATGAGCATGCTCAGCCTGTTCAAACTGCGTAAAAGCGAACCGTTGCTGGAACGTACCTTCCGCGCACCGGGTTACCCCATCGTGCCGGGCATTGCGTTGGTACTGGCGGTGGTGTGCCTGGTGGCCATGGCCTGGTTCAACGCACTGATCGGATTGATCTTCCTGGGCTTCATGGCGGTGGGGTTTGCCTACTTCCAGATGACTGCGCAAGACCGTGCCGATGCACCGGCGGATGCGATGTTGACCGGGCTCTGATCTACTGAGAGGCAGAACGGGCCTACACTGAACTAGTAAGAAAGCCCGTCACTCAAAGCAGTTATTCCCGTGGGAAAGTTCTCCCACGGCAATCTGCCTCAAGGAGCGCCTTATGCCGTGGTATGCGTGGTTGATTATGGTAGTTGCGATCGGATCGATCGTCGGTGGGTTGATGATGCTGCGAGACAGCGCCAACAAAGTCGAACTCACCGACGAACAACGCAAGCGCGTGGCCGAGCGCAACGCCCAGGCGGATGCCAAGGATGCGCAGGATCGCTGAAACTTGGGCTACTCCCAAGCCGCCTTGGCAATATGCAACCCGTGCTGCCCCTTGTAGGCAGCACGTTCCGGCTGGCTCCAGCCGTTCAGCAACTCATCCTCCAGCTTGTAGATCTCGACTCCCAGCGGACGACACACCGTCAGCGGGTCCTGCGCCTCCGGCCCCCACATCGGCAAAGACAGATCCCCACCGGGGCACGTCGACAGCGCGCACAGCAAATCAATCTCGGCAAAGAACTCCAGGTAATCGCCCTTCTGCGCCGGGCAAGCCTTCATGAAATACATATCGTCATGATTGAGGCCGGTGCACTGGAAAATATTCAGCACGTCATGCACGTCGAATTCCGTCAGACCGTGGGGCAACACCGCACGGGTCAAGTTCGAATGGCAATGGTGGTGGAAGTCTTCGCCAGTGAGCATGCGGTTCACGTAGGGATCGCAACGTGTACCCAGCAAGTCGTGCAAGCGCCCGCCATGTTCGTCTATACCGTAGCTGGCCAAACTGTCGTCAGTGATCGTCACCAGAGGCCGCAGGAATGGGAGGTTCGACCATAACCGGTCATGGGTACTGACATGCGCCCCCTGCAACTGGCGCGTACGGGCCGCCCACAAGCGCTCGCGAGGGTCGTTAGCATTCCACACGTTGAAGTCGCCCACCTGCGGGCCGACCGGCGTGGTCACACGGAACACATGCCCGGCAGGCACCTTCCACGCCCGGCCCGTGCGAATCGGCACCTCAAACTGCTCAACCAGCCTGCGCTGATCTTTTCGGTCACGAATGTGCTCGTAAAACGCCGTGTCGACCTGCAACGCCGAACCTTTACTGACCTGGTAAGCCGCCGGATAGTCTTTGTACATGATGCAGATCCTCGATCAGGGGTGGTTAAACAAGGCCAATGACAGGTGCTCCGAATCATCCAGGTACAGGCCCATCGCCTCGCCTGCCGCCGGTTTATCCTGCCGGACCAATAAGGTGAAAATCTCACGGTCGCGCTCCAACCACGGCGATTGAAAACGCTGCTCATCAGGCGCGGCGCAAAACACCAAACGCAGTTGGGCGATGACCTGGGCAAAAAACTCGTCGAACAACGGGCTGCGCATCAGCGCGACAATCTGTTGGTGAAACACCAGGCTATGGGTGGCCACAGCGCGCCAATCTTCGCGCTCACGGGCCAGGGTGGTCGCGTCGATCGCGTTTTGCATACGCCCGGACTGAGCCTCTGTCAGAGGACCGCTTTGGGCAATGGCCTGCAGCTCCAGGGTGCGGCGAACTACAAATAAATCACGCACCTCCTCTCGCTCCAGCCGCCGGACCATAACCCCTTTATTACGCACATACCGCGTCAGCCCTTCCTGGCCCAGGCGATGCAACGCTTCACGGATGGTATTGCGCGAGGCGCTGTAAGCCTTCACCAGTTCTACCTCGACCAACGGCATCCCAGGCAACAGCCGCCCACCGATGATATCGGCGCGAAGCTCAAGGGCGATCTGGTCGGCTAAAGACCTGAGCGTCATGAACACCTCATGATTGTTGAACAATCTTCCACCTAGAGGTAATCACGTTTCATGCCAACGCGCATGCGTGTAAAAAGGCTCAAGTTGGTTAAAATGCCAGCCTGTAACCGAGGCCGTCCTATGCGTTATTCACCCGACCACAAAGCCCAGACCCACCAACGCATCATCAAGGAAGCCTCCGTACGCTTTCGCCGCGACGGCATCGGCGCTACGGGCCTACAGCCATTGATGAAAGCGCTGAATCTCACGCATGGCGGGTTTTACGCGCACTTCAAGTCAAAGGACGAACTGGTAGAGAAGGCGCTGCAGGCTGCTGCGGCAGAGCTGGATACACACTGCGAGATGCTGTTCAGTCAGGAGCGGCCACTGGAAGCGTTTATTGACAGCTACCTGTCGGAGTGGCACCTGACCTCCCCCGATCAAGGTTGCCCGCTGCCCACCATGTCCTCAGAACTGGGGCTTAGAGGCCAGCACAGTGCAACGACGGACGCGGTGCTCGGTGCACGGGTCAGGCAGATTGAAGCGGCCTTGGCGGATGGTCGGAGCGATGCACAAGGTTTGGTGATGATGTCGACATTGGTGGGAGCCCTGGTACTTGCTCGGAGTGTCGAAGACAAGGCGCTGGCGATGCGAATCATGGAAGTGGTTCGGGATGGCTTGAAAAGCCGGGTTTCAGAAGATGAAAAAGCCGGTCAGTGACCGGCCTCTCCTATTGGCTTAGTTGATTGCCAGCCGATCGCGGTTCTTCTCCAGCAGCGCCTTGCCGATCCCCTTCACTTCCAACAATTCGTCTACCGCCGTGAATGGGCCATTACTTTCACGGTAGGCGACGATGGCCTTGGCTTTGGAGGCGCCTATGCCGAAGAGGTCACGGCGCAGGGTTTCGGCGTCGGCGGCGTTAAGATTGACCTTGGCGGATTGTTCAGTTTTGGACATCTGCACGGTGATGGGGGTCGGGGCTTCGGGCTTGATGGGCGGGGCAGCGGTGGCGGTGGCGGAGACGGTGGTGAGAAAGGCAAAAATCAGGGAAGTGAGATAGGTGTTCTGCATTCGTGACGCTCCATGACATCGATAAGAGGAAAGCAGCTTTTCCGAAGCTGCTTTCCTAAGTTAGGCGATATATACGAAGAATCAAAAATGGGTACGTTACAGAGTATTAATCAAAATCTCGTACAGCGAGATGTAACGTCATCTCAATTGCCCATACCAACAAAACAGTGCCTAAATATTACAAGGCGAACTGCACAACCGAATCAATGATACGTGTCGGCTCATAGCCGACTAGCACGTCATGACTCATGAATCCGGACAGCACCGCGCAGGAATTAATACCCAGGGACTGGGCGACCTTGATATCAGAACCGGTATCACCAATAAGCCAATCCTCACCCGTCAGGTAAGAAACTTCGCGTCCGATAATGAACTCTTTAGAATACTTCTGCTCAGTCACCATCAAACGTTCAAAGTAATTCAACAGCCCAAGCGATTCCAACTGAGTCACGGCAGACTCCCGTGATTGGCGGGCAGTACAAACATGCAGCCGCGCTTGAGCACTTAGCCTAACAAGGGTTTCTTTTACACCGTCGAAATTGGAATCCATCGACAGGAATTCAGCACTTTCAATCAACCCCATCCAAGACTGAACGAAGCGCTGAATATCATTATCACTGTAACCAAACTCAGTCGACAATATCAGCTCATTCGACAGCCTGTTATGCTTAAAGCCCCAATATTGATCGAATGTCAACTTGGAAACAGGGACCAATCTTTGGAACAATTGGTACAACCGCTGTTTAGAGTCGATCAGGGTTCCGTCGAGATCAAATATGATATTCATTTCACCCTCACAAAATAATCATATTCTTCTCTTAGCGCCACTAAAAAGTCTTTTTCAACAGGAAGCAACTTATCATTCATAAGCCGAGTATCAAAAACAAGATCTCTCTTCACCCCATGAAACTCACGAGACAAAACCTCAACATCGACACCACTTATATCAATTAAGTGTTTCAGCAACGCCTTTATGGATATTGAACGACCACCAGCAACATTAATCAAACCGATATTTTCACTCAATTCAACCGCAGAAAAAATCGCTTCAATCACATCATCAATATAGACAAAGCTTCTGAGCTCTGTCCCATCGCCATACAACTCGACAGGGTTACCAGAAATTATAGCTTTCATCGCTTTCGGCAAAAATTTAGCGTATCTCTCCTCACCAGGCCCATAAACATGACCGATACGCAAAATAGTACGTGAAATATTGTTTTTTCGTGCATATATCGAGACGAGTTGTTCACAGTAGAGTTTTGACCAGCCATACAGTGATGTAGGCTGCGTATAACTCTTCTCACATATCACACTCGAGGCCGAATAGACATCAACCGTACTAAGATAAACAATTCTCTCAAGCGCTATGAGTGGCAGATCCAACAAATGCTGAGTAAATAGTATATTTTGATTACAACGTTCGACGTCATCCGCCTCCGCAGCACTCTTTGGAATAAAAGCACCCGCATGAATAATAATCTTCACATCACTCAAAAGCGAAAGTTAGGTCATAATTTAGCACTTGACACTTTTCATTCGCTTTTGAACTCAGAGCTAAGACATTCTCCCTACCCCATATTTCAATCGCACGGTCAAGCAAACGCCCCCCGATAAACCCTGAAACCCCGGTGATCAGTACTTTCATAAGAAGACGATCTTGTCATTAATACCCTCAGCCGACGTCAGCATCGGTTGGGTATCCATTCCTCGCAGCCACATCAAATCATTTGGCAGGGGGTTGACCATTTTCTCAAGCACCGGAAACTCATTATACAAAGCAATGTCTTTAAAAATTTCAGGCAGGTTCAAACCGGCCTCAGTGAAAAACAGAACAGTGGTAAAGAAGCGTGAAATGTTTATTTCTGTTGGATTAGGAACACCCTTTTCATCATAGGCCATGTCAACACCGAAAATCCCATGGGGTTTATCCGAGACTGCCTTGACGCTGTTTATCGCGATCTCTGTAGCCAGATCATTGGCACAGGTTACCCCTACTTTGGTAACCCCCGTCACACCCGAAATGCTTCGGTTGCCGTGAGTCCAACTGCGACGTTCACGTGACTGCGCGACGATCAATTTTCCTTCGTGCCAGATGGACAGCCATGTAATGGTGTTTGGGGTCAGCATCTCTGCCGCGACAAAGTCACCCCAACCTTTGTAGTGATTGATCCAAGCCTTCGCCAAGTCGAAATCGTTAGTAGGAATAGCGCCCTTCCCGCCGCCCCCGATCGACGATGCACGAAGCCAGATTTTTCCATCTTCTCGACCCAGCGTTTTAAAGGCGGCGCGCAAATCGGCTTCGTCATTGATCATCATGTTTTCAGGCACTGGGATACCAGCATTCTTGAAAGCAAGATACGACTTATGCTTATGAACACAGGTGTCAATAACCTCGTGTTCGGGCATGAACAACTTCGTCCCCGTCGCGAGAATATCATCGCGAATCAGCGAGGCATGAAAGATCTCCAGGTCATTCTGGAAATGCACTAAGTCAGGCTTCTCTGCGTTGAGCAGTTGCAGAAGTTTGGCTTTGTATTCAGGGGAGTTAGCATAAGGAATATAGAATTTTTTGCTCGCGGCAGAGAGAGCAAGATCGGTTGGCTCAGAGCCCATACCAATCACAGTCTCTTTCTTCTGCGAGCGCAACAGCGAGTTGATCACGCCTTCAGAAGGTGCTCCACCGGCCCCTGCGATCAATATTTTAGACATTATCTGCTCCATTTCCCAAGGCACCAGCTATCTCACTGTGCGCAATTACGTACACCCGTCTATACGGGCGCTGATTCAGTTAAGCAACGCCACTACAGGGCATTGAGTTTATGTGACTGTCACGGTTCGAGGCGACGCTGCTGGTGTATCCAGTCAACAATCTCCCCCTCAGGCGCGTACCCGCTGACGGTATCGCGGAGCATCTGGCGAACACGTGGGTAATCATCCGCTTCCACCGCAGCAACCAATTCGGCCAGCTTGACCTTCAATACGTCCCAGGCCAAGTGATCCTCATTGGCACTCATAATCATCGGATGCGGTGTCGACACCACGTTGTCGCCTATCAGCAACTCTTCATAGAGCTTCTCGCCCGGGCGTAATCCGGTAAATTCAATGGCGATATCGCCGTGGGGATTTTTCTCGGAGCGGACACTGAAGCCAGATAGGTGAACCATTTTCTCGGCCAGTTCGAAAATCTTGACCGGCTCGCCCATATCCAGCACAAATACGTCCCCCCCTTGTCCCATTGAGCCCGCCTGAATGACTAATTGTGCAGCTTCGGGGATGGTCATGAAGTAACGGGTGATTTTAGGGTGGGTAACCGTCAACGGGCCGCCGGCTTTGATCTGCTTGTGAAACAGGGGTATCACTGAGCCGGAGGAGCCCAGCACATTACCGAAGCGAACCATGGTGAATCGGGTTTTGTTCACCCGGGAAATATTTGACTTATCTCCAAACAATACCGGCGCTAACTCTCTGCTGAGCGCCTGAAGCGTTAGTTCGGCAAGGCGCTTGGTACTGCCCATTACATTCGTTGGGCGAACCGCTTTATCGGTAGAGATCAGCACAAAATTCGAAACACCCGCCTGTAACGCAGCTTGAGCGGTATAGAGCGTACCGATGACATTGTTCAATACGCCTTCGGCGATATTGTGTTCAACCATCGGTACATGCTTATAGGCGGCTGCGTGATAAACCGTATCCACGTGCCAGGCTTTCATAATGTCCAATAACTTGGCTTGGTTACGAACTGAACCAAGAATCGGCAACAACCGAATGGGCAACGATTCACGGGCCACACGTTGTTCGAGTTCAGACAGAATGCTGTACAGGTTGAACTCACTGTGCTCGAACAGCAAAAGTGTCGTTGGGCGTAAATTAACGATCTGTCGACATAGCTCAGAACCAATAGACCCTCCCGCTCCAGTCACGAGGACGCTTTGCCCCCTGATACAATGTTCAAGTAATTCCCCCTGGGCGGGTACGGAATCACGGCCAAGCAAATCGGCAATGTCCACTTCCTGAATGTCGTCGACCTTCACACGGCCGCTGGCAAGATCCATGAACCCCGGAACCGTCCTGACGTGCAAGGGAAAGCCTTCCAGGAGACCAAGAATCTCTCGGCGTCGACCACGATTGGATGATGGAATAGCCAAAAGGATTTCCTGGGCACCCGTCGCTTCGATCATTTGCTGGATATGCTTGGGCTTGTAGACCTGCAGCCCGGATATCACTCGATCAGCAATGCCTGCGTCGTCGTCAATAAACGCTACCGGTCGCATGACTCGTCCCATGCGCAGGGCTGCTACCAATTGATTTCCTGCCGCACCCGCGCCATAAATCGCGACTTTGGTTAACCCGTCTTCGCGACTCGTGAACGGCATGTGTTGAGCGGCCGTAAACCAATCACCGAGAAAAAACTGTCGCATCGCAAGGCGCAACCCGCCAATCATGATCATACTCAACCACCAATAGTTGAAAATGATCGATCGAGGCACAACGGTCTCGTGATTACTGTACCAATAGACGAAAATCCCGAGGATCAGTGAAGACAAACTGACCGCCTTGATGATTTCAATCAAGGCGTCGTTGCCAAAATAACGCATCACGGCACGGTACATGCCATACCGGATGAATAGAGGAATGGCAACGATCGGCGCACTGAGAAAAAGCCATGAGTGTTGCACCAACGGATTGGTCAGGTCGTCTACTCCGAGGCGAACCAGGAACGCCATCCACAATGCAGCCCACACCAAAAATATGTCGACAATGACCTGCAGGAAACGTTTTTTCCGACGGGGTAGACTCAGCAAATATGCCCGTAACTTACTCATGTTTTTTCTCAATGACCTGTGCAACTCGCCCACCATAGGCTTTCGAGCAGTCCTTCAACGCTATCGTATTGACGCAGTCTGGCGATAATTCTTCAAAAAATGAAAATGCTGTATCCATTGTAATTCAATACCGTCCCTTGCCTTTGATATGGCCTCATCCTTGAAGTGATGAAGCCAGCCCCGCGCCGCCGAGCTAGCCGAAGCACCCGACGCGCCCTGAAGACGCCCGATGCCAGGGAATTCAAAACCGCGCATCAGCGAAATGACCATCGTTTGTGCCCCCAATAGCTGGAAAACACAGGCACCGCGACACCAATTGCGTGAGCGACTTCATCTGCGAAACGCTGTACGCCCATCGCGGGCAGAACATGGAATGCCAACACCAGGCTAATACCCCACGTCTGTAAGACTGCTACGATATTGACCAGCACAAAAAACATTGCCGACCGATGAACTGACTGCTCAGTGTCTTTGAACACAAACAACTTGGCGAGAATAAACGCCGTGACCATCCCGGTGAGATAGGCCAGGATCACTGCCGTAGAGAAGCTTAGCCACAGGCTATAAACGATTCGTGATCCAAAATTGACAGCCGCCGCCGTTCCCCCGGTCAACAGAAACGTCAAGAACTGGCGAGACATGAATTGCTGAATCACTTTACTGCATCCCTTGCCATCTTTCGGCCAAAATCGATGCTTTCGGATATCCCGCGATCCTCCGGATAGTAATACGAAGTATCCGCCACCCATAGCCCTCTGATGGGTAACGATACAGGCGGAAGTCGGTCCAGGTAACCGGGATCACAAATCGGCTGAGCATAGCGATAACGGCTTGCACGAAGTTCTACAAAGTCGCTGTCGGTCAATGCCGGATTAATCTTCTTCAAATAACGTCGAACTTTGTCAAGAAAGGCTTGGTCTGGCTCGGAAAAATTGGGATGTTCACCTGGCATATAAAACGGCACATAAACAATATGCTGGTCCAATGGTCGCAGGTTGCTGTACTCAACCAGTCCGGGGATATCCATATCCGGATCATTGGTGTTAAGCCAAAAATTTTCGGTCAGCGGTTGGCGTAACTTCGCGATCACGCACACTACAGCCACATTTTTCAACGCTTGGAAGCGTTCGAGAATGTCCTCAGGCAGGTCCGGCATTACCCGAGGAACGTACGGCAGAGGAATCGTGCTGATGACCTTGTCGAATGATTCAAACTGCCCGCCCACCTCAACGCCTTGAACCTGCCCGCCGTCCATCAAAACCTTGGTAACCGCAGACCGCAGGCGTATCTCTCCGCCATTGGCTTCGATGTCTCGCTTGAGTGCTTGCAATAACGTTTCGGAGCCGCCCTCAAGGTAGCCAAGCTTTTCACGGAACAAACTGTACCGAGATCGGCCAATTCTACGGATACGGCTCCATATCCAAGCGGCAGAAAGATTGTCGGTATGATCATAGAACTTGTAATCAAACAACCGGCGCCATAAGACTTCCCATGCCTCGGCCCCCACCCAACGGCGTATCCAGCCCGTTGCTTCTACATTATCCAATGGTTTCCAATCAGTTCGCTTAGTGCACAGGAAGGCGTGCAAGCCATAGCGAAACTTCGCGATCATGCTCAACCCTTTAAACCGCAATAGGGCGATTGGATTACCCCAAGGCTGAAGGCGGTTCTGGTACCAGTAACCCATCTTGGTCTCAACCCAGCGCATCTGATGAGATAAATCCAGCTCATCCAGCACGGTCAGAAAGGCGTGGTCAGAGATACAGTGAAAATGATAATAGCGCTCGATGCTCAGGCCGGAAAAGTCGAATGCCGCGGTCATGCCCCCCACACGGTCATCGGCTTCGAAAACCACCGGCGTATGACCATCACGCGCTAACTGGTACGCCACTGCGAGCCCCATTGGCCCAGCACCCAACACTGCAACTCGCTGCCCCATGCTCAAAACTCCAAGACCACTTTGCCATAGGTGGGATCGTTAAATGTCTCATCCACTGCCTCAGCAAATGAGGTATATGGCACGCCGAAAATTTCCGGCCAATCGATGACTTCAAATTCGTCGCGCGCACTCAAAGCCGCTAACTGCTGGGTAGTGAACGGTGGGTTCTTATCGAACAGTGCCCACGTCCATATCAATGCGTAGAAAAACGCGTACGGAATTCGCACAATCGGCGTTTTCGCCTGTGTGGCTGTTTTGATTACCCGGATCATATCGATGTAATCGATTTTTTCATGACCTGAAATATTATAAATGCCATCGTGAATATCATGCTCAATACAACTGATAATGATATTACTGAAATCACCGACATACAGGGGTTGGCGCATATAACGGCCATGCCCCGGTATTGGAAAAACCGGCACTTTCTTCATGAACCGTGATAGCCAGCCCAAGTGTTTCCGGTCGAACCAACCAAACATCAGTGTGGGGCGTAGAATAGGGCAACTCACGCCGCTCTCAATCACCATTTTTTCCTGATCTTTCTTGGTCCTGGTGTAAAAGTCATCCGCCACCGACTCAACCACTGACGAGCTTATATGCACCAGGTTGGGGACGTTGTTCGACTTTATTGCATCTAGAATCAACGCCGTCGCATCAATGTTGTTACGCACAAACTCCTGATACTCGAGCCCGCCGATCTGCGCTTGCAACATCACTACAACATCCGCACCAGCAAAGTGGCGCTGCCACTCACCTGCCTCTGCTAAATCGGCGTACTCCACCGTGATATCGGGCTGAACCTGCTTGAGCACCTCAATATTTTTTCGGTGTTTATCCAGCACAACAATATTGGAGTACCCTTTCGCTTTTAAGCGAGCAACAAGATTCTGGCCGACCAAGCCTGCGCCGCCAGGAAGGATAATTTTCTTCATGGGGCCACCTGGTCATTGAGTGTCGCGGAAATCGAGTACTCTGGGCAAACCTCTATGTGCCCGGCCGTCTTCATTGCCAGTTGCAACGTATACGCCCCCTGCAAATCCTTTGTATCGATGGCTACGGAATAGCCTGCACGCTCCAACGTTGATTTGTTGTAAGCCTTGGCAACATCAGGACGGGAAACGGACGCGCCTTTTACGAAGGAGCGCTTACCTGATTCATCCGTCAGCACCATGTAGGCTGCCTCCGGTACGGTGCCTTCATCCAGCGAGGTCGCTAACCAACCAGTGACTGATAATAGGCGTCCGACTTTTATACTAGAACCCACTTGTTGCCCGTCGATGGCATCAATACCCCCTTCGCATTTCGATGCCTTCAACAATGGCAAATCGTCCACTTCTCGATCCCATGCGCCCAGGTTATAAACACCCGAGAGATCAAGATCATGCGCGACATCTAGCTCGCCTAGCTGCAATGTGTACTCCGGCTGCCATGAGCGACTGGAGCGACCTTCCTGATAGATCTTGATTGACTTGACTCGTTTGCCCTGCAGGCGATCAGTACCTTCATATAAATACGAAAATTCAGCCGTACTTTCTATCAAGGGAGAAATCACGACACCCGACTTCAACATCCCCGAAACGACGCGATAGGTACGAACTTCACCATTCATCAAGGTGGCGGACATCTCTAACTCAGCGGGTTTGAACAGAATATTTGCCAGCCGTCCGATCAAGGTAGGCTTGATGACAATCCGAGCCACTTGGATTTTATCCGTACTCGCCAACGCGACGTCTTCACCCATTTTATATTCGCGAAAAACGCCAGGTTTAACATCTGTAAACGTTTGTGCAGATGATTTCTCGAGTTGCAAGTAATCATTCATGTGCTTGACCGGGCGGTAATGCGTCAGTAGCACGGGCCAACTGGCCCCATCTTCCATGGAAGGCAGCCTACCGTCGATGGGTTCAACTTTGAAGAAAATGTTATCCGGGGCGCTGTTACCGAGTAAATAATCACGATTTTTCTCTGCAAGGTCAGGCGTATAAACAGAGTAACTTTGAATAATCGGCCGTGGCGCCCAAGTATTACCAGAGCTGATCAATATTGCCTGATTATAAGAATAGATATCGCTGCGCCCAGGCAACAAGGGTAAAGGAGAGTCTTTTTTGTAGGAGGCAAGAAGCGCGTCAAACTGCGATTGAGGCCAGTTTTCACCAGAAAGGCGTCTTTCGATACCTTTCTGAGTACCTGCAAAAGCCCAGTCGGTTATTTTAACAACCTCAGAAAATTTGAACCCCACATAGCGTCCGAAAATCATCCCCGCCGTCACAACCGATAAAATCAACGTCACCGTAGCGAGCCGCCCCCGTCGAAACAGCGACAACGTCAAGATTGCAAAAATCAACGCGACGGCGCCCGTCAAGGCATGAGCGTCATGGCGAACAAATGCTGCCTTGAATGAAATAAACAAAAATAAGAAATAAACCCCCGGCAGGTACAAGTCCACCAGGGAAAAAGGCGTATTAGTACGTTTAAAAGTGCAAATCATCAACAACGCCGCGCATAGGACATACGCTATGATTTCGCGGCTCTTTCCCGAATACGCCATCGCTTCTGTGTAACCGGAGATGATCGGCGCAATGTTAATAAAAAAGCTGCCGAGATCGCTGAGAGATTGCCCAGCCGCCACCCAGAACACAATAAGGGAAATAACCGGCACGCACAGAGAAAACAACCCAAGCATCTTCTCTTTATTGAGCAAAAACATAAGCGCGCAGCCAAGCGTGATTGTGAAGCTAAGTAACAGCAGGCTGCCCTTGACAATGGGAATCAAACCAACAGCCGAAAAAGCGATCAACAGCAATGCATAGGCCGCTGGATAAAATCGACCCGACGCCTGTTTTTCCTGACAGAGTCGATAAACAACCAGCGCCGCCAACAGCGGAATGAACAGAAGCAGCGCATCGCGAGAGTGAGCGCTAAGCAACGCAGGAACGCAAAGCGCCAAAACGATACTGATCCGCCCTCTGACTAAATACAGGATGCTGATCCAGCAAGAGATAGCCAAGAACAAGCTGCCCAGTAACATCAGCGTGTCAGTCGCGGGGTGATAGGATCTCGTATAAATGGAGGCATAAGGTCCAAACGTAAAGATCACGTCGGTACCAATTCGCAGGCCCTGAGATACCGCCTGGTTCATCCCGAAAACCCAGGAGGCATCAAGACCATAGGTTGGCATGGAGGGATCGAAGGGCACGAATACGCACACCAGCACGATCAGCAAAAATGCTCTAGAGAGCATTTCGGCCCATTTTCTCGATGTACCAGAAAGCACTGAGCGCCTACCTTCCAAGTTTAAAAGCATTTCCTACCTCGAAACCTATTAAATGTTAGTTCTTTTGAAAACGAAATCGGGAACTGCCTTTATTATCAACATGATGAAACGCCAAAACCCGGGAACGTAGAGTGTGTTGTTCCGCTTATTAATGCCTTTGAGAATTAACTTTGCCACTTGCGTAGGGTCGGCAACCAACAACTTCGGCAACGCCAGCCCCTGGGTCATCGGTGTATCGACAAAACCTGGTTTAATGGTAATGACATGCACCCCCACATTGAACATCCGCGCGCGCAAGCCCTCACAAAATGTCGATACGGCCGCTTTAGCAGTGCCGTATAGATAGTTTGAAGGGCGCCCACGATCTCCAGCCACAGAGGAAATGACCGCCAGGGTGCCACAACGCTGGACCTCAAACTGGTTGGCCAGGACGGTTAGCAAGCTAATCACAGACACGCCGTTATTGGTTAGCTCATCAAGGGCAACAACGACATCTTGCTCACACTTTTTCTGGTCCGGCAGCGTACCGTGGGCGATCAGAGCAACGTCAATCTGCCTCATGGCGGCGATGCAACTTTCCAGCATAGGACCATGGGCTGCGAAGTCCGTCGCGTCCATACAATAAAAGGCAACCGCTTTCGCCCCACGTGCCGTCAGGTCCGCCTTGACTTGCTCAAGCTTTTCAACGCTTCGAGCAACAAGAAAAAACTCGCATCCCTGCTCGGCCCACGCACGTGCACACGCACTGGCGATAGCCGAGGTCGCGCCGATAATCAGTACTCGCTTCATTCGGTAACTCGTTTCCAGAAATGAGAATTCAGTGATGGATCCCGCAGCGCCTCCAACTGCTCCCAGGCCGGGTACGCACGGCGAAAATCAGTCCCGCTCATGTGCGCGTCTTTAGCCGGGTACAAGCGCCCTCCCGCCTCGTGGACAATGTGATCAAGCTGCAAAAACAACTTTTCAAGACCCTGCTTTTGCGGGAAGTCCAGTGCAAGGGAGGCTCCCGGCAATGGGAACGACAACAAGCCCGGGGACTTGATGTCACCACAACGCTTGAGAACCGCCAAAAACGAACCGTGCCCCGCTTGCGCGATAGTCGCCAGTACCTCGTGCATTGCTACATCAGCAATGGCATCAGGGATTACGCATTGGTACTGCTGAAAACCACGACGACCGTACACACGGTTCCAATGCAAAATGCGATCCAGCGGATAGAAAAAGGGCTCATAGCTGCCACGAACATGTTTCGGTTTATCTGGATGAACGTGCCAGTAGGCCTGGTTGAAAGCCTGCAGCGACAGGTGGTTAATCAACGAAAGCGGTGGCGTAAAGGGGACACGCAGCTTACTGCGAGTGCCGACGTCCAAAGAGCCAAAGTCCGCGTGGTCTCCGACAATGAAAACGCCTCGTCCTGTATCCGCACCCTTGGCCAGGCAGTCAATCCAAGCGACGCTGTACTCATGCTGATGATCCAACTCAGCCGATAGCGAGAAAAACTCGGCAAGGTTGGAGAACCTTACGACAGAACTGTTTATTTGACTGGCACGGATAGGAATCAGCTGAATGCAGGCCCAAGAAATAATCCCCGTGAGGCCCAAACCGCCAATTGTGGCGCCGTAAAGTTGCACATTAGAGGAGGCGCTACAAACAATCGACTGTCCTTCTCGCAACAAGCCGAAGCTCAAGACATGCTTGCCGAAAGTACCACGGACATGATGATTCTTGCCGTGGACATCGTTGGCGATTGCGCCACCAAGCGTGACAAACTGCGTACCGGGAGTTACCGCAAGAAACCAACCACGCGGGATGGCAATCGCCAAAATTTCCGCCAAGGTGATTCCCGCCTCAGCGCACACTGTCCCAGCCTCCCAGTCGGCGTCGATAAACCTATCGAGCCCACGCATGCGCAACACGTGATCACTGCTTGCGAGGCAACTGTCTCCATAGCTCCGACCATTGCCATAAGGCAACGTAACACCATGCGCCCCTCTGACTCGCTCCATCAGCTGAGGCAAATCACCGCGCCAATTTGAAGAGTGACCCGATTGCGGTTTATCAGGGAAATTCCCCCAGGAGTAGAGTGGTTCGCTCACGCTGCCACCCAAAAAACCAGGCAGAACAAAGCCCCCACTACAAGGCTGACCCGATCACGGATCGCAAAGACCACCGGATCATCATGCATTTGGCCACGATGGGTCAGCATCCAAACACGCGTCACCCAGAAAAGCAGGAGGGGGCAGGCCAACCAGATCACTTGAGGGTGGGAGTACAGAATCGTGGTCGCCTGGTCATGGATATATAACGCCAGAACCATCACTGACAGGTAGCCAGAGGATGCGCCCAAGGAGGAAATCATCTCCAAGTCTGCGGGATAGTAACCCCGTCCACGTGTCTTTTCCGTACGGCCGTGAGCCCGTGCTTCATGCAGTTCGGCGTAGCGCTTGACCAACGCCAGGCTCAGGAACATGAACATGAACATGGAGAAGGCCAATACCCAGAACGTCAACTCCAAGCCGAACGCAGCTGCGCCTGCAATGATTCGTAGCGTGTAGAGCGCCGCAAGGGCAATGACATCCACTGCCATCTGGCGTTTCAGATACAGCGAATAGACGAGGGTCAGAATATAGTAAGCCACCAGCGTTCCGCTGAAACTCCAAGGCAGTAGAATCGCAGCGCCACCAAACGCCGCAGCCAGGAGCAAAGGAAACGTGAAAATCCCAGTTCCTATCGATAACCTTCCCGAAGCAAAAGGCCGGTGGCGTTTGGTTTTGTGGTGGCGATCATCCGCCAGATCGAGCAGATCGTTGAGCAGATACACACTTGAGGCACATAGCCCAAAAAACACAAACGCGAGGACGCCTTGCCATAGCAACGCCAAATTGGTCAGTTGATGTGCAGCCAACAATGGCACGAAAATGAGCGCATTTTTCATCCACTGGTGAAGGCGTAAGGCCTTAAGCCAATCCCTGAAGCCGGTGCGGTTGGTGACGATGACCTGTTCGACGTTTCCGTGCGCCCTCGCCCGCGGTTCGACACGCGCCTCTGGATTCACAAGGTAGGCTTTGCGCGAAACACGCCATACCGCCAGGTCATCCAGGGAGTTGCCCAAGTAATCGAAACCGCCCTCACCGTACAGGTCAACCAAGACGTCGCGCTTGCTTTCGGCAGACAGGTTACGATCAGCATCGGTTGCCAAAACAAGGTCGAATAGCTGCAAGTGTTCCGCGATCCGGTCAGCCAACGAATGATGACTCGCCGTTGCCAAGACAATGGTACGGCCGGAGGAACGCTCCGCCTTGATCAAATCGATCACGACGGGGTCGTAAGGTAGGGTGCTCACGTCAATATGTGCACCTAACGCCAGGCCTTCCTTGAGAGCTGCTTTTCCTTTAAGCAACCAGCGAAGGGGACTAAACAGCTTCGTGGGCTGGTTCCGTATAAACGCCATGCCGGTTTCCAGCAACATGTCAGAGCGGAGCAGCGTTCCGTCGAGGTCAACAACAAGAGGGGGATTGAGGGGGTCCAAAATAGCTGGTTCCTGAGGGTTGGCCAGACAGCGGACTGCACCAACAAAGTGAATCCAAACAGTAGAAATCTAAAAACGCGGTTAACGAGAGTCCATCAGGTGATCGCGTGCGCGAAAACTAACATGCCCCCAAGTATTCGGATAGTTATTGCCTCCTTGCGGCCTTAGAAAAGCCCCTCCATGAGCACGCACAGGTGTGTTGTCATCGACTCCTGTGCGCGGCGTTTTTTGTTAGCTGGTGTTGCTTGTGTGCGAAATACCTGTGAAAAGCATCGAACGTCCCCTATTAAAAGGACGTCAAGGCCCAACTCAGCGATAAATTCTTTCATGAGTCACACGCCGATCAGAGCTCAATCAACTCGACTCAGCACGCCCTCTCTTTCTCCAGCCTTGTACTTCACCGCCACGAATAACAAGGGTATGTAAGCGATGATCAGCCCGAGTGCTCCGTCTATCAGTTGGAACGAAACGGCGAACGCCAGTGGCAGCAGCCAGAAAACGTTAATCAGTCCCACAGCGACCGTCACTGGCAAATGGCCCCGGAAGTGCCGAGAGGCGTACTGATACGCATGGCTACGATGAGCTTCATAAACTTTATCCCCGCGGATAAGTCGACGAGCCAATGTAAAGGTCGCATCAACAATAAAAATGCCAAGCATGATAAGCCAAGCAAAGAAAAATTCACTGCCCGACCAGGCTGCTTGAAGCGTGAAACTACCGATGACAATCCCCAGGAATCCGCTACCCGCGTCCCCCATAAATATACGTGCGGGTGGAAAGTTCCAATATAGAAACCCCGCCACGGCAGAGGCAAGCAACAGAGGCGCCCAGATAAGCGACTCCTCGCCGCGGAGAAAGTAAATCAGCGCAAGTCCTAGGCAAGCACAAATAGCCTCAAGGCTGGCAATACCGTCAATACCATCCATGAAATTATAGAGATTGAGCATCCACACCAAGTATAAAACTGCCAGTGCATGGCCAAACCAACCTAACGCGATTGTGAACCCAAACGCATTGATCACGGGCAGCCCCTGGATCCAGAACAGTGCCCAAGACGCGGCAAAAAAGTGCCCCAAAAGTCGCCAACGTGCAGCAATATGACCGTGGTCATCCATAAAGCCGATGACAGCTACCAACAGCCCCGCACCAAGTAACGCCAAGCACTGCGCAAGACTCGCCAATTGAAGCCCCGCTATCAGCGCCAACGCCACGCCAAAGACGATCACAATCGCTACCCCCCCTCCACGAGGTGTTGGAACTGTATGAGAACTGCGGGCGTTAGGCACATCAATGATGCTTCGGTGCAACGCATACTGACGCAGCAGCGCGGTCAACCCCAAAGAAGCCAAGATTACAACGGGGAGGATATACCAGTACTTCATTCAGTTTTTCTCGGCCAGAAAGTGTCGCGCAGTGACGTCAAGGGCTTGATCAAGGGTCACGACAGGCGTCCAATTCAAAAGTGTACGAGCCTTGGATATGTCGACCTGAAGAGAACCACAAAGGCGCTGCGCAAGCGCTGGTTTTCCAAGCAATGCCGCGGTGGCTGAAAGTACCTTGCCAGGAACGGGAATGAGCCGGTCTTTAACATTCAACGCACGGGCTAGCCTGCGCAACAATTCCGTCGTAGAAACATCCTCACCGTCGCTTATCAAAAATGTCTGATTAGCCGCCGCCGGATGTTCTATACACATCACCACCAAACTAATCAGATTCTCTATCGCAACAAAACTCCGAAGGTTTTCGATGGCTCCAAATGGCAATGGAATCCCTCTCTTAACCCACTTCATCATTGTTTCAAAATTTGCTTTGACGCCCGCCCCGTAGACCAGCACGGGACGCAAAATGACGACTTCGAGCCCCGTTTCGGCCGCGACGACTCTCAAGGCTTCTTCAGCCTCCAATTTCGACACACCGTAAGGGTCGGAAGGTGAAGCAAGGTCCGTTTCAAGGTAAGGTTGACCTGGCTTTGTGTGCTCACCGTTCACCTTGACCGAACTGATAAAAACAAAACGCTTAACGCCCGCCGCTGCTGCACTGCGCGCTAACAACACAGTCTGCTCGACATTCACCTGTCGAAAAGCAGCTAGAGGGTCCAACGACAGCTCATTCATCACATGCACACGGGAGGCTAAATGGATAACGGCTTCAACCCCCCTGAATCCAGAATAGTGAGGGGGTAGGCTCAGGAAGTCGGCCAATACCTGATAGTCAACACCTCCCACCGGATGTTCGGGTAGGCGCCGTACAAGCGCACATAGTTCATAACAAGAGTCTTCTGCCAGCATCTTAACCAAGTGACCGCCGACAAACCCGCTGCTGCCAGTGACCATTAACCGGGTCGTCATTTTTTGCGCCTCATCACCGCCAATACCAAACAAAATGTGCCGAAAACAAATTTGTCGCGCACGCGTCGACGACACTTCGAAGCGGATAAAGCCAGCCTGAGCAGATCAAAACGCCCTAGACCAACCCAGCGACGCACAAAGGGGTCTGATGATAGCCCTACCAGTCCTGCGATCAGTGCCGCTTGATTGAGCCACCACCCATCAAAAACCTGTGCAATTCGTTTTCGGAACGCGGTAGCACCACTGTTGACGCCTACCTGGTTACCGCCATGCTGGCGGTAACGCATAAAAGGTTGAGCATCGATTATCCACTTAAACCCCTGAGCACGAGTGTAAGCATAACAATACCAATCATGCAGCGTGACGCCTTGAACCTCGCTGTATCGATGACGTATATGCGTTTGCAGTTCCAGGAATAAGTGGCGTGAAAAGACATAAGTACAACCTGGTCCCGCGGCCTCGAACAGGTGATCGTATTCGACTTGCGGCTGCGACTTGACGACAACGGATTCACGCCCATCAGGCCAAAACGCGGTGACATTTCCTGAATAACCGTCTGCGCCCGCAGTGCGCATCATTTTCGCCGCAACTGACAGCTTGTCCGCTTGCCAAATATCGTCCTGGTCCGCAAATGAAAAAAAATCGCTACCTTCATCAAGGCTCTCATTGATCAAATGAAAGAAATTGCGTGCGGCCCCCCCGAACTTTTTACCGTGCGCAAGGCACTTAACTCGTGAATCACGCAGACATAGCGCATCAACCCATGCCTCCGTACCATCATTCGACTCGTCAACGCTGATCAATAGGGAAACAGCCACACCTGTCTGCGCCAGGATCGAATCAACCTGCTCGGCGATCCAGCGCATTCCGTTATAAGCAGCGAGTAGAACCTGAACCCGTGGTTCCATCAGCACACCCCTTCGATGCTTGCCCAATGACCCACTGATCCGTCCAGCGCATTAACACACTTCATTCATCGCACCCCGCCCAGCTTCTTCTGCCAGCCATGACAGATACCACGGACCATCATCTTGAAAGAAAGAAGTCGATTCTGATCGATCACTAGATTCACGAAAAATCTAAGCACAAGTGCAGACAGCATGCGCTTCTTCCAACAAACCGGCGTATGACTCATGCGGCAGACTGCAACTGTATTACGGAAGAAAAAATAGCGGCGCACGGGGGAGTATCTAAAAAAATTCAACCCGAAAAATTTGACTGGCGGTGCATCAGACAGGGCATGGCCCATCTCGACATCAAGACAGCCATAAAGACTATAACCATGATCCCTTACTCGGAAACACCATTCCGTATCGGTAAAATCGACGAACATACCTTCATCGTAATGTATACCCTCCCTCCATGCCTTCGTATTCACGAACATTCCAGAGGTGATAAGAGCATCTGCCTTCACTAGCCCATGCTCGTCATCAGAAGCGAAAACAGCCTGTATTTTATTATCGACAGAACGATAAAACGGGAAGTTTACTTTTTCATCACCTCTTCGATCAAAAAACACCGGACTGACGGCGACACAGTTGGGATCCTGATTAACTGCGTGAAGCGTTGCGCGATGGAGGCTACTAATAAGGTCGGGGGCAGCATGACTATCCTGATCGAACGTGACCACGTAACTCATGTCCGCTGCGACCGCTATATTGAATCCTATATTTAACGCAGCGCCCAACCCCTCATTACCATTAAGCGCAACATAGTGAACGCGGGCACGAATTCCTGGAAAGTCCTCGAGATAAGCTTCGCTCCCGCCATTATCAATCAGCACCAACAATTCTACCTGCTGAACCAGAGAAGCCAGCAAATCACTAAGCACTTTTATGTCTGGATTATAACCAACGACTACTGCAGCAATACTATTCAACGCTCCCCCTAACCTCAGCACAAACTGGCACCGGCTTTTGAACGCTTATGAGCATCGACCAATACCATAGAATAACAAAAAACCCGAATGAATTAAATAGCACAGGATTACTCAAAGACACCAACACATACATGAACATGATCAACCGATTGGATGACATGTTTGTATTTGAAACGTACTTGGTTTTCGGAAACAAAAAGGCAGCGAACAAAACCGTAGTCAAGGGAATACCCACATAACGGATAGAGTCCAACAGGGTGATTTCAGTTTGGGACACAAGCCGGCCATAGCCTTCCGTATAAAAATAGGAACCCAACCCATTGCCAAATATCAACATCTTCCAATCTGCAACTTCTAAAAACGAGAGTACATGACCAATTTTGATGCTATTTGATTGTTCGCCGGCGTTAAAGAAACTGGTCTGGACTACGAGATAATCTAAAACAAAAGCAAGTAGGGGAATAGCCACCAATAGTAAAATCAGACGTACGCCCCATCGCTTCTGATAAAAAAACAAAACGAACAACGCAACCACTGCCATCACCATCAGGCCGCGAGATGCCGAACAGATGATAGCGACGAGCATCACAACAACCAGCGATAAGGGCAGGAGTTTTCGACTTTTCAAAAAATCCAAAAAGAACATGGACAAGGGTACTAATAAAAACGGAGTCGACCTATGGTGAAGCATGAACATATCCAATCCACCAAAATCCCTCACCCCATAAAAACCGAGATCATTAGCGATATAAAAATTAAGTAGAAGAGTGCTGAGCGCTGAGTCAGGCGCCAACATCACTGAGAACGAGAATATGCACATCACCGTAGCAAATAGCGCCCCGATCAGTCTAACTGTAAACCCCATATCCACATCGAAAGCGTAAATCACATATATCAGAAAAAGCGAAGTAGACGCGAGCAGCATTTGACGCGCCAACTCGGGATCAGCACCATTAACCTCACCCAGCAAAAATCCATACAGGAAAATCATGAACACTAATACGGGCGCAAAAATCTTCACCGGCCGACTTATTAACGCACAGATCGAAAGAAAAAAAAGCGGTATAAAGATAAGCTTATTCAGCACAAAGACGGGCAACAACACCGTCGCAAGTCCGTACAATAACACCAGACCGCCTATGAGACGCCTAAGCATGATATGCCCTGCCCGTTGAGGAAATAACCGATCTCACCGACGTATCCCAGCGAGCAACATCTTCATTACCAACTTTATTTGTTTGTTTAACGACAGCGCCAAAAGCAATCGCAAAGACAACTTTCTTTGCAGCCTGAAAAACACATCGAAAGAAGAGACTGCCACATCTACATTCAAGGACCTGCCGGTGTTTTCGAAAAAATGATCACTCCCCTCCCAAGTACTTACCGCATCGAATGGGTTCTCGGAAACAGCGTCTTCATCTAGACACTTCAAATACCTGGTTTTTACCGCCTCGAAAGAATTGACTAACTCTATCGCCAGGAACACATCATCCGCATATTGGTAATTCGCGATTGACGCCATCACACCATCGATACTGGACCGCTTCAGTCTATCAGCGGATGAGTAGCCTTGGAGGGGAGCGAGAAGGCCTACACACCGCCGCCCCTTGATAAACTGCTCTGCAAATGCAGTGCCTCCCGGTAATGGATGGCTATCGACGTAGTAGTCCGCCTGACTGACCAGTGCTCCATACTCTTTAAAATTCAAATGCGACCTGATTTCCAGCCTCGAACGATACTTTAACTTTAGAGGCCACCACCAAAAAGACGTTCTAATATCGGTACCAATAATTAAAAACCTAGAGCGGGGGTAATCATCAAGAATCCGCGATATCAGTGCAAACATATCAGCGCCCTTTCTAGGCTTATACTTTATATCCGATCCTGCCGAGATGAAAAGCAACTGATCATATGGTGAGGGCCTCAAGTCAGCTGATTTTATTGCCTGCTGTGTATCAACGGGAATACCTAGAAAACTTTTCTGCCCTGCAATAGTTTTTGTCAAATCAAAGCGACGCCCATGCGCACTGAGTTCAAAATAGAAATCCGCCACCACTGTCCCGTAAGAAAAAACATGGTCCGCATGATTCACAAAAAACACGCTCAAAGGCGCAATACGTTTCGCAATACCGCATGCGACTACCACCGCGATGTCATCTGGATGGATGTGCAGAACGACTTTTTGATAACCGCATAACAATGTCACCATTTCCACCAGCGCATCGCAAATTTGCTTGGAGGCGATGACCATCGTCCTATGAAAGAAACTGGAGACATGATGTTGAGCTTCACGAGATGCCGACCTGGAAATCAACAGGTCAGCGGGAGCGTCTTGCATCCCAGCAAGCCGTTCCATAAGCCGCGTATGCCCCCCTGTCATAAGAGGCTCGGTGATCACATGTAAAACACTGACACTACCTTCAACCCTCGGACCGAGAGGCAGATCAGCTAGGCGGGCACAACGATCAATTAAATCGAGCTCAACCCCAGGAGCGTCGTGAATACCGACGTCAGCAAACCAGAGTAAATTACCGTAGGCTTGGGCCAGCTCTAACGCTTGGTCAAGGTCAGCGGTCTCACGAATGGCAACCTGAAACTCCTCAAATACTTTTTTCAACCCGAAATTCCCGATTTCTCATGAAAGTGATCATCCAGCCTACGGTAGACACATACATACATTACCACGCAATATAGCGCATAGTTCAAAGCATATGCCCAAGTCACCGCTTCAACTCCCCACCAGTGGCTGAACAAAAGGGTAAGTAAATACAGAGAACCACAAAATATGACTTCAGTCGCGATAAACAACTTCACCATTGCGCGACTCAACATGACATACGCCATAATCCAACTAAAAATTTTCAAACCGTCACCGACAATTTGCCCTGCAAAAAACATTCGCACTGGATAAAAATCGGCAGAAAATAATATTTCTACGACGATGTCGCGCAAAAAATACATCGCCCCCCCAGCGAAGACGGCCAAGGGGAATAAAAATTTATAACCTTGCCTCACTTCTTGTCTAACATCGAAGGCTGTCGTGAGCTCTGAAAGCTTCGGTAGATAATAAACACCCAGGGTCGTGGTAATGAGCATCAAATACGCAGCACTCAACCGCCACATTGCTTCCCAGTAACCCGCTACATCCCATCCATATGTCACCCCTATATGATTCCTGATAAGAATCTGCGCAGTCGGAACGCAAGCAGCAGACACCAACGCCATCACGAAAAATGAAAAAAGTTTCTTAGCAATACTTAAGTCAGGCCACCCGAACAAATAAGAAAGCTTAAACCAATTTGTTCTAAGGCATAGGAATAATGTGACAAAAAAACTGATGGATTGGTAGATAGCAAGCGCAACCAACGCACCAAACAAACCGTAACTTACCGCCAGGTAAAAGGTCACACAAAAGGCAAATAAACTTCCAGAAATATTTGCCACCACATACAGAACCACCGCCTTCTTACCATTCAATATCGCCAGCAGCAATATATTTAATGAGAAAAAAACAACAACACCGGCAAACCATATGAAAACGGCACCAAGCTCTGCGCTTTTCAAAAACAAGACGCCTAGCTCTTTATTGTAAATTGCCACGATCACAGCGACAATAAAACTCCCCGACATCGCGCAAAAACCGGCGGTCCTCCATAGGCGAACCTGCCGACTAAAGTCATTGTGATATTCGGCAGTGTATTTAACTACACCATTACTGATTGCCCCCCCCGTAAAAACCGTGATGACTTGAAGCGCATTTTGAAACTGTCCGATTGCAGCATAACCAGCCGGCCCAACATAGATAGCCAATACCTTATTCAATCCCAACAAGGTCAGCATCTTGATAAGAACGGCAACACCATTAAGCAGGCTGGTTCGCACAAGATTCATGGCATGACCGGCTGAAAACTATTACACGCCGCGACCACACGTCGCGCCTCTTCAAATGACAACGTTGGACCGATGGGCAAGCTGAGAATACGGTTGTGTATCCGGGTAGCGATTGGCAGCGATTGGTCTTTGAACTCAGCGTATGCCTGCTGAAGATGAGGTGGGATGGGATAGTGGATCAGTGTCTGAACACACTCCTCTGCAAGATGGGCTTGAAGTGCGTCTCGATGTTCAGATAGCACGGTGTAAACATGCCACACATTATCGTCACCTGAGTCTTGGGCAGGCAACACAATCGCAGGATTATTAATTTCCTCGCCATACAGCTTGGCGATCAGCTTGCGATGCTCTGTCTGAGTATCCAGATATTTGAGTTTCACCATCAGGCACGCCGCTTGAATTTCATCCAGACGACTATTGACCCCGCGGTAGATATTTTTATATTTCTGATGAGACCCGTAATTACCCAAAGCCCGTATTGTCGTAGCCAACGTTTCATCATTGGTCGTTACCGCCCCAGCATCGCCTAAGGCACCCAGGTTCTTGCCGGGGTAAAAACTGAAGCCCGAAGCATCGCCCCAGCTGCCCGCTTTCTTGCCATCAAGGCTCGCACCATGAGCCTGCGCGGAATCTTCAAGGACCAGCAAGCGATGGCGCCGAGCAAGCTCCATAATCTTTGGCATGTCGGCAAGACGCCCATACAAATGTACCGGCAAGATCATTCTGGTTTTTTGTGTGACCGCTGCGGCCGCATTCACAGGGCAAATATTGAACGTGACAGGATCGGGCTCAACCAGTAGCGGCACCAACCCATTTTCGGAGATGGCGAGTATGCTTGCAATGTAGGTATTAGCGGGCACCAGGACCTCGTCCCCGTCCTTCAAATGCCCCAATTCCTTCCAAGCGCGAATCACTAACACCAACGCGTCAAGACCGTTGGCAACACCGACACAATGACGAACACCACAATAAGTAGCAAAGGCCTGCTCAAAAGACCGAAGCTCTTCTCCACCAATATACCAGCCAGAGTCCACAACACGCGCGCAGGCCGTAATTAGCTCATCGCGATGAGCATTATTTATAGCCTTCAAATCCAAAAACTTTATCATAAGAACACCCACCACTTTAAACTGACAAACGGCTGTAAATTGCTGTTCAAATCACGTCGATTTCTGACGCACCCAAGAGTTCCTTGAATGCTGTATAGTCACGAATATAGTCGCGCTCGTCATACACTTCGCTGGCCAATACCAACAGCACACAGTCGGTACTAAATTCATGCATTTCGTGCCAAATCATTTTATCAATGACTATAACCTTATCCGGAGAGTCCAACCAAACCTCCTCCTTGAGGCTGCCGTTATCCAGCTTCATCAGGCAGCGCCCTGACACACAGACAGCGACCTGCACAAGTTCCCTGTGTGCGTGAAACCCCCGCGGCACACCCTCTTTAGTGTCTGTAAGGTAATAAACTCTTTTGATGTCAAATGGAATATCATTTTTATATTCCAGCGCTACCAAATGCCCGCGGTCATCACCCTTTGTCTTAACATCCAAAAACTTGATCATGCTCATCGCTGCCGCTCCGGTAAACGCTCACTGGTGGATATCTCGCCGCTTCTTTGACTTACCTTATCCACCTGCATCGGGCCGGTTTTTACTGCAATTCCGAAACGTCTTGAAAAAAAAATGTAATACCTCAAGAGTGCTGCATTAATTTTGCAGAAACTTGAATGCCTATGCGCCTCAAAAAGCTCCTGTATGAACGCAAGAATGCCGCGCTCAACCAAACGGCCTGGATTTTCACCTTCAGACTTTTCCCACATGGCATGACCTCGCGTCAGGCCGTCCAAATAAGCGCGTCCACCGCAAGCAAGCTTAATGTGATATTGCCTGTCATCTGAAGAAAATATCGTTGATGCAGGCCAGTCCCCACAAGCGAAGCTAATCGACTCCATTCGCCTGACCACACCTTGCGCTACAGGATACGGGCGAGGGCCAGGCTCTCCAGCAGACGCTCTGCCTTGGTGGTGAATAACCATCATGTATCTAATGATTCCTTGATATCCGTGTCTCCGTGCACAGCCATGCGGCCTGTTTGCCGCAATAATAGTACGCAATGGTGGGTATTATGCCTCACAAAACCTCCCTCATCTTCTATTGTGATACGCGCGTTACCCAGTCGTTTCCCTGCCCCCCCCTCTTAACACGTGACAGCAAAGGCGGAATGAAAACGATGAAGCTGCGTACCTCGCCAGCTTTGCAGATCCCCGCCACTGGCGGTGGCGGGCCGTGTGAAAGGAGTACAAACCGTCATCTGCCTAGCGTCTAGGCGGACATGAAGGAATGGATAGCGCTCAATCCTTGTGCTAGGTACGAAGCACGCTTTGGATAACAAGGGCTTCAAAAAAGCCAATCAACTGCAAAAACCTACCCACCCAAGCCCTGCTCGGAAGGACGCTCACATCCTACGGTACACACCACTGTAAGCTTGTCGTCACGACCATTACAGCCGTACCATATCCGCGCCTCAATCACAGCATTCTAAATGCCCCCCCCCAGAAAATTGCATCGTTTTTTTCAAGGAGTCGCCGCTCGACACAACTAAAAAATGAAACGGCCCGATTTCCGGGGCCTCCACGGAAATACATGAACATCTCACCCTCTCACCAAAATCGGCCCCGTCCCACATGATCTTCAGCTCATGGCAATTTATACTTCTATTCCTGCCAATCTCATTTTTTGTGTACTTCTGGTTAAACCGGAAGCGCAAGATCATTGGCGGAAAAATATGGTTGGTGTCCATCAGCCTGATTTTCTACGCTTACTGGAATATTTACTATCTGCCATTGATCGCGGGTTCGATCTTCATAAATTTTGCAATTGGAACAAAACTATCCAAAGCACAAAGCCATGAAACGAGTGAGCATTCGTACGCCCAACAACAAAAAAGAGCCAAAACGCTTTTAGCCATTGGTATTACAGCCAATTTATTGCTACTTGGCTACTTCAAGTACACCGACTTCCTGATCGAAAATATCAATTGGGTGTTCAGCACCGACTACGCACAACCGCATATCCTTTTGCCGCTCGCCATCAGTTTTTTCACGTTTACACAAATCGTATACCTGGTTGACAGTTATCGCAGGGAAACAGCGGAATACAATTTACTGAATTACTCCCTCTTTGTTACCTTTTTCCCACACTTAATTGCTGGCCCCATCGTACATCACCGCCAGATAATGCCGCAGTTTTCCTCGCGCTGGACACTGCTGCCTAGGTACACCAACATTCTGAAAGGACTATTCATCTTTGCGATTGGACTATTCAAGAAGGTTGTAATCGCTGACAGCTTTGCGGTTTGGGCCACCGCCGGGTTCGACAGTAGCCAATCGCTTGGATTTTTCGACGCCTGGGCGACGAGTTTATCCTACACATTCCAGCTATATTTTGATTTTAGCGGTTACTGCGACATGGCCATTGGCGCATCACTTCTATTCAATATCTGGCTCCCGATCAATTTCAACTCACCCTATAAAGCACTCAACATTCAAGATTTTTGGCGACGCTGGCATATTACCCTGAGTAACTTCCTGCGCGATTATCTCTATATTCCCCTAGGCGGAAATCGCTCTGGCGAAGCTCGGACTTATTTCAATCTGTTTGCTACGTTTGTCCTCGGCGGCCTGTGGCACGGCGCCACATGGATGTTCGTCATTTGGGGTGCCATGCATGGAGCCGCCTTGGTCACGCATAGACTCTGGACACGCCTGCGCTATCAAATGCCAGCCGCGCTCGGCTGGCTCCTTACATTCATGTTCGTAAACGCCTCGTGGGTATTCTTCCGTGCCAAGACAATGGATGATGCTGTGCGCGTATTTTCAGGCATGGTGGACTACCGCTCCGCCGCCGCCCAGACAGCTTCAATTCAGACTTCCGACCTGGCATGGAGTGGACGACTCTTTGATTCCGCTCTAAGTATCGTTCCAGCCAGCCTGATAGGCACGCTTCCTATCTACCTATGCATTTTTGCTGCCTTTATAATTATTGCTCAAAAAAATTCTATCGAAATGCTAAACGGGAAAATGCACCTCATGAAATTGACGTACGGTGCCGTTACCTTCGCAATAGCAATGTGCGTCATGTTTTCCGCCACCAGTTCAGTCTTCCTCTATTTTAACTTTTGAACATGACTATTATGAAACGAAAACTGACCACCTTTTTATTAATAGTTTTTATCGCCATGATGGTCATACCAGCGATAAACATTATTACAACCCATGGCATTACAACGAAGCAGCTTCGAAAAAAATCGTTCCTCTATAACATGGATATCATTTCAAAATGGACGCAAGAGATATTTTATCCTTTGGGAGTAAGCATTCACTCCAGCCAAGTAATTATTGGATCAAATGACTGGCTGTTTCTGGGTGACGGATATGATAGAACACTGTCCGATGACCGCCGTTCGGCAAACGAATCAGACAGCGTTATAGCCACAAAAATCAGCGAAGCTAATAACGCGTGGAATGATTACCTTACCAAAAAAGGTATAACGATTTTCAAAGTAATGGTTGGCCCCAACAAAGGGAGCATCTATCCTGAGCACATGCCAAGCTGGGCAAGGCCCGCTCCTTTTAATCCAACTGAAGCATTGTTCGCAGCCACCGGAAAAAATCGCTACATCGATCTCAGGCCGCCCTTACTGGCAGGAAAAAATATTCATCCAGAAGTGCTTTACTACAAAACAGACACGCACTGGAACTACTTGGGCGGCGCCATTGCGTTCCACGCATTCGCTCAACAAATCGCACAAGCTGCCCCTGAGCTACAATGGCCTTCCGAAAGCGCGTACGCCCTCGAAAGAATGGACATTAGAAGCGGAGGTGATCTATCGAATTTTTTACGATTGAGCGCAAATACCACTGATGAACTGCCAATCATTAATGTATCTGACCGCCCCATAGAAACAACACAATCTAATTTTTATACAAAAGACGTAATACACCAAGGAGGCAACCCCTTGGTCGACCTAACTTTCACCCCTACTCTAGTAACAAGCGTAGGCGCTCTAAATCACAAAAAGGTTCTTTGGCTGAGGGATTCGTTCGGCGGCGCCTTGTCTCAATTGATGGCCGCAACATTTGACAACGTGCTCCAGATTCATTGGAGTGAAGCGCTCAAACCGGACGGCAGTTTCGCTCAATTGGTTGAAGATTTTAAGCCGGATTATGTTTTTATCACGGTGGTTGAGCGCGCCGCCAGATCCCCCGACTTTACTGTGTACCCACCCGACTTCTCATCTTCGGATCCAGCAATCAAAACGGTCCGCGCCCCAACCCCTTCAAGGTAGGCGAGCTTAGAAGCGTTGCAGGCGAAGGGTTGGCAGGCTTAGGTGAGTGCCGGCCCCTATTTCCACTTCTGGCGATAGATCGCCTATGGAAAACCTGAGGAGAATAGCCTCTCAAAGGATAAGCAGTGCTTATGAAGCGCGCGACAAGACTTCTTGGTATCCAACAGCAGCATGGGCTATGTAGGCGCTAACCTATTCATTGACCTTGGACACTCTACCGCTTTAGTGCAAGCTCGGCTGCTTACGTCGCGCTCGCCTTGTCACGAGCCCAAACAGCGGCCCTATCACCATACCGAATATCAAAGCCAAGGTAACAAATACCGCAGCAGGCATTTGCGCAGTATTCCAGCCTAGAAAAGACAGGGTAATGCCCTGTTGATTTTCCAACACGAAAACCAAGATCGCAAAAACGACAACTAAAACAACCAACATCGACACAATACGCTTAACCCCACGCATAACCTTCTCCTCCTTCAAAAACACTCAGACGTTTTCTTCCTCGTCTTCGTTCACCCGGTCACGCAACTCCTTGCCCGGCTTGAAGTGAGGTACGAACTTTCCGTCAAGGCTGACTGATTGCCCGGTCTTCGGGTTACGACCGACCCGAGGTGCGCGATAGTGCAGCGAAAAACTGCCAAACCCACGGATCTCAATCCGGTCCCCAGTCGCTAAGCACTGGGACATTTGCTCAAGCATGGTCTTGATAGCCAGCTCAACATCTTTGGATGAGAGCAGCCCTTGATGGGTGACAATTCGTTCGATCAACTCCGACTTCGTCATATTTTTCCCTTCTTTTTCAAGCAGCTAGGAAAAGCGCTTCGAAGGTTTTAGCATGACTTGATGAATTTGAACAGCCCATGCATAAACTTATCTGCTGGTTGAATAAACACCCGTATCGCACGTGCTAAACGCTCAATTGCAGATCACCAGCATCGTCCGCGTTACTGCGCCGGCGGGGTTCCAGCCGAACAGGTAGTCGCCCTCTTCGTCCTTGGCGTCACTGGACTTGGTGATCACCTTGTAACCTTGCATCTTGCACTCTCGAGCGGCACGCTTTTCGCACTTCTGCCAGTTGTTGCCCAGCCCTGAGCAATCGATCTCGATGCCGCTCACGCCGCGTTTGGCGTGGGTCTTGGCGCTGGTGGTGGAGCAGCCTGCAAGCACTACCACGGCGAGTATTACGATAAGCCTGTTCATTCAAATCCTTATTGAAGCTACAACACTAGAGCGCTTTTTTCTTAAGACTATAGTCACTTCTGACACTGAGCTGTACGCCTTGGTTCTCGGTTGTTGATTCAACGAATTTCAGGCACAAAAAAGGGCGACCGAAGTCGCCCTTTTTCTATGGTCTGACAGAACTTAGTTCTGTTTTTCCATTTGTGCACGCAACAGGTCGCCCAGAGTGGTAGGACCAGCAGCGATGCTATCCGAAGGCTTGTCTTTCAAGCTTTGGATGGCTTCTTTCTCTTCAGCATCGTCTTTCGACTTGATGGAGAGCTGGATTACACGGCTCTTGCGGTCAACGCTGATGATCTTGGCTTCTACTTCCTGGCCTTCTTTCAGAACGTTGCGCGCGTCTTCAACGCGGTCACGGCTGATTTCGGAGGCTTTCAGAGTCGCTTCGATATCGTCGGCCAGAGTGATGATGGCGCCTTTAGCGTCAACTTCTTTCACGATGCCTTTAACGATTGCGCCTTTGTCGTTGTCCTGAACGTATTCAGAGAACGGGTCGCTTTCCAGTTGCTTGATACCCAGGGAGATGCGCTCGCGCTCTGGGTCAACCGACAGGATAACGGTGTCCAGCTCGTCGCCCTTCTTGAAACGACGAACAGCTTCTTCGCCCACTTCGTTCCAGGAGATGTCGGACAGGTGAACCAGGCCGTCGATGCCGCCGTCCAGACCAATGAAGATACCGAAATCGGTGATCGACTTGATGGTGCCGGAGATTTTATCGCCCTTGTTGAACTGGCCAGAGAAATCTTCCCATGGGTTAGATTTGCACTGCTTGATGCCCAGGGAGATACGACGACGCTCTTCGTCGATGTCCAGAACCATAACTTCCACTTCGTCGCCGACTTGTACGACTTTCGAAGGGTGGATGTTTTTGTTGGTCCAGTCCATTTCGGAAACGTGTACCAGGCCTTCCACGCCTTCTTCCAGCTCAGCGAAGCAGCCGTAGTCGGTCAGGTTGGTAACACGCGCGGTAACGCGAGTGCTTTCTGGGTAACGGGCTTTGATAGCAACCCATGGATCCTCACCCAGTTGCTTCAGGCCCAGGGAAACACGGTTGCGCTCGCGATCGTATTTCAGAACCTTGACATCGATCTCGTCGCCAACGTTGACGATTTCGGAAGGATGCTTGATACGCTTCCAAGCCATGTCGGTAATGTGCAGCAGGCCATCCACGCCACCCAGATCGACGAATGCGCCGTAATCGGTGAGGTTTTTGACGATACCTTTGACTTGTTGGCCTTCCTGCAGGGATTCCAGCAGAGCTTCACGCTCGGCGGAGTTCTCTGCTTCCAGGACGCTGCGACGGGAAACGACAACGTTGTTGCGTTTCTGGTCGAGTTTGATGACCTTGAATTCGAGTTCTTTGCCTTCCAGGTGCGTGGTGTCGCGCACAGGACGAACGTCGACCAAAGAACCTGGCAGGAACGCACGGATGCCGTTAACGTCGACAGTGAAGCCGCCTTTAACCTTACCGTTGATAACGCCCTTGACCACTTCTTCAGCTGCGAAGGCTGCTTCGAGAACAATCCAGCATTCAGCGCGCTTGGCTTTTTCACGGGACAGCTTGGTTTCACCGAAACCGTCTTCAACCGAGTCCAGAGCAACGTGAACTTCGTCACCGACATTGATTGTCAGATCACCAGCATCGTTGTAGAACTGTTCCAGCGGGATCAGAGCTTCAGACTTCAGACCAGCGTGAACGGTTACCCAGCGAGCTTGGTAATCGATATCAACGATAACACCGGTGATGATGGAGCCTGCCTGAAGGTTCAGGGTTTTTAGGCTTTCTTCAAAGAGTTCCGCAAAGCTTTCGCTCATTTTAATTCCTGTTGATAAGGGCGAAGAATACGCCCATCTCCACACCCCAGACGGTGTGGGTCAGTTTCAGTTAAAAGAAGCCACCGCAGGACTATGACTGGTCCCCTGCGGCCTTCTTGATCACCCGGCGATATCGCGAATGGCGATTTCACTCAAGATGCGTTCCAGCACCTGCTCGATGGACAACTCCGTGGAATCCAGCTGTATGGCATCAGCCGCCGGCTTGAGCGGGGCTACTGCGCGCTGGGTATCACGCTCATCGCGTGCACGGATCTCATCTAGCAGACTCGACAGACTAACACCATCGACTTTGCCCTTCAACTGCAAGTAGCGGCGGCGAGCCCGTTCCTCGGCGCTGGCGGTCAGGAAAATCTTCAAAGGCGCCTCGGGAAACACCACGGTGCCCATATCACGACCATCGGCCACCAGGCCCGGCGGCTCCTGAAAAGCCCGCTGGCGCTGCAGCAGCGCATCACGCACGGCCGGCAGCGCGGCAACCTGGGAAGCCCAGGAGCCGACCTGTTCGTTGCGCAGGTCATCCGTCACATCGTCCCCTTCGAGGATGATGCGCTGGGGATGACCTTCCGTCGCGCCGACAAACTGCACATCAAGGTGCGCGGCCAGCAGCTTCAGGGATTCTTCGTTGGTCAGGTCGACGCCATGGTTGCGTGCGGCGAATGCCAGCAGACGGTATAGCGCGCCGGAATCCAGCAGGCACCAGCCCAGGCGCTTGGCCAGGATGCCGGCGATCGTGCCTTTGCCCGAGCCGCTTGGCCCGTCGATGGTAATCACCGGTGCTTTGATATTCACAATTGAGCCTCTTGGGCAACACGGATGCCGACTTGGGCACACAGTGTAAGAAAATTCGGAAAAGACGTAGCAACATTGGCGCAGTCACGGATACGAATCGGCGCCGCTGCCCTCAGGGAAGCCACGCTGAACGCCATGGCAATGCGGTGATCGCCATGGGCATGCACGTCGCCACCGCCCATCGGGCCACCCTCAATGATAATCCCATCTGGGGTCGGTTCACACTTCACGCCCAACGCCAGCAGACCATCGGCCATGACCTGGATACGGTCGGACTCTTTCACGCGCAGCTCTGAAGCGCCACGCAACACCGTTCGCCCTTCAGCACAGGCCGCCGCGACGAACAACACCGGAAACTCATCGATCGCCAACGGCACCAGCGCTTCGGGAATCTCGATACCCTTCAGCGGTGCCGCTCGTACGCGCAGATCCGCGACAGGCTCACCACCTACCTCACGCTGGTTTTCCAGCGTGATATCCGCCCCCATCAGTCGCAGGATATCGATCACGCCGGTGCGCGTCGGATTGACACCCACATGCTCAAGCAGCAGCTCAGAACCCTCGGCAATCGAAGCTGCCACCAGAAAGAACGCTGAAGAAGAAATATCCCCCGGCACTTCTATATGGGCAGCCGTCAGCGCATGACCGGACTCCACCGACGCCGTCGCGCCCTCCACCGCCACCGGATAACCAAAGCCACGCAACATCCGCTCGGTGTGGTCACGGGTCGGCGCAGGCTCGGTCACCGCGGTTTTACCTTCAGCGTACAACCCAGCCAACAACAGGCAGGATTTGACCTGGGCACTGGCCATCGGCATCGCATAAGCCAGGCCTTTCAACGACTGGCCACCGCGAATGGTCAGCGGCGGACGCCCTTCCGGCCCCGTCTCGATCACCGCTCCCATTTCCCGCAGCGGCCTGGCCACACGACTCATCGGGCGCTTGGACAGGAATGCGTCACCGGTCAGCACGCTGTCGAAGCTCTGCGCCGCCAGCAAACCGGACAGCAAACGCATGGAAGTACCTGAGTTACCCAGGTAAATCGGCCCCGGCGCCGGCTTCAAGCCATGCAGCCCCACGCCATGAATGGTCACGCGCCCATGATGCGGGCCCTCAATCACCACGCCCATGTCGCGAAACGCCTGCAAGGTCGCCAGGGCATCTTCGCCCTCAAGGAAGCCTTCGACCTCAGTCACACCCTCAGCCAACGAACCCAGCATGATCGAACGATGGGAGATCGACTTATCGCCCGGCACCCGAATGCTTCCGCTCAAGCGGCCACCCGGTTCCGCGAGGAAGGTCAACTCATCAGCGTTCACAGCGGTTTCCATGTAGGCCCGGCGCGCCAGGATCTTGCTGAAATGCTCACGCGCCACCCGCGCACGGGTGAACACGCCCAATAATTGATGGCCATCTCCAGCATCAACCGCGTCGCGCAAGGCGTCGAGGTCGCTGCGGAAGGTGTCCAGGGTGCGCAACACCGCTTCGCGATTGGCGAGGAAGATGTCGTGCCACATCACCGGGTCGCTGCCGGCAATCCGCGTGAAATCACGGAAGCCACCGGCGGCGTAGCGGAAAATCTCGAGGTTTTCGTTGCGCTTGGCCAGGGAGTCCACCAGGCCAAATGCGAGCAAATGCGGCAGATGACTGGTCGCGGCCAGCACTTCGTCATGGCGCTCGACCTGCATATGCTCGACATCCGCGCCCAGCTCACGCCACAAACGATCCACCACCGCCAACGCAGCCGGATCGGTTTGCGCAAGCGGCGTCAGAATGACTTTATGGCGACGGAACAGCTGCGCATTGGACGCCTCCACCCCGCTCTGCTCGGAGCCGGCAATCGGATGGCCCGGTACGAAGCGCGCCGGCATACCACCAAAGGCCAGTTGCGCCGCACGCACCACATTGCCTTTGGCGCTGCCGACGTCTGTCAGGATCGCCTGGCCCAGGTCCATGCCCGCCAGCACGGCAAGCAATTTCTCCATGGCCAGGATCGGGACGGCCAACTGGATCACGTCTGCACCCTGGCACGCGAGCGCCAGGTCCGCCTCACAACGATCGACCACGCCCAACTCAACCGCCAGCTTGCGCGATTGCGGGTCCAGGTCCACACCGACCACTTCGCCACACAGCCCACTTTCACGCAGGCCTTTGGCGAAGGAGCCGCCGATCAACCCCAGACCGACCACCACCAGGCGACCGATCATAGGCACAGCAGGTTGCAATGCAGTGACATCAACCACGGGCCAGAACCTTGGCCAGCGCCTCCAGGAAGCGGGCGTTTTCTGCCGGCAGGCCGATGGTGATACGCAGGTGGTTCGGCATGCCGTAGTTGGCGGTCGGACGCACGATCACGCCTTCGCGCAACAGGCCCTGGAACACCGGCGCAGCCACTTGGCCGAGATCGACACAAATGAAGTTGCCCTTGGACGGGATCCAGCCCAGGCCCAGCTCACGGAAGCCTTCCTGCAGTTGCAGCATGCCGCTTTCGTTGATACGACGACCTTCTTCCAGGTACTCGGCATCCTTCACCGCCGCACACGCCGCCGCCAAGGCGAGGCTGTTGACGTTGAACGGCTGACGCACACGGTTCAGCACATCGGCCACCACTGCAGTGGACAGGCCATAGCCGACCCGCAGCGACGCCAGACCATAAGCCTTGGAGAACGTGCGCGAAACCAGCAGGTTCGGGTACGCCGCCAGGAAGTCCAGGCCGTTCGGCAAATCACTGCCTTCGGCGTATTCGATGTAGGCCTCGTCCAGCACGACCAACACGTGTTCCGGCACGTCTTGCAGGAAGTCGTTCAGCGCTTGCGCGTCGAACCAGGTGCCGGTCGGGTTGTTCGGGTTGGCGATAAACACCACGCGGGTCTGGGCATCGATGGCCGCCAGCATGGCTGGCAGGTCGTGCCCCCAATCCTTCGCGGGAACAACGCGTGCATCAGCACCGACCGCCTGGGTCACGATCGGATAGACCGCAAACGCGTGCTCACTGAACACCGCGTTCAAGCCCGGCGCCAAGTATGCACGGCCAACCAGCTCAAGAATGTCATTGGAGCCGTTGCCCAGGGTGACCTGGCTCAGCTCGACCCGGCATTTTTCCGCCAGCAGTGACTTCAGGGCAAAGCCGTTGCCATCGGGGTAGCGGGTCAGTTCAGCCAGTTCTTCACGAATCGCCGCCAATACTTTTGGGCTCGGGCCCAGCGGGTTTTCGTTACTCGCCAGCTTGACGATGTTCGCCGGATCCAGGTTCAACTCACGCGCCAACTCGTCCACAGGCTTGCCCGGAACGTAAGGCGACAGTTGTTGCACGCCCGGCTGCGCCAGGGCGAGGAAGTTGCCACTCATGTTAAAGCCTCACAGAACCGCTTTCGGGTAAGAGCCCAGCACCTTGAGTGCCACGGCTTCCTGACTGATTTTCTCCAGCACACCTTTGACCAGTGGGTCGCGGTGGTGGCCGATGAAGTCGATAAAGAACACGTAAGTCCATTTACCGCTGCGCGAAGGACGAGTCTCGATGCGCGTCAGGTCAATCCCGTTATCGTGGAACGGCACCAGCAGCTCATGCAGCGCGCCGGGCTTGTTGCTCATGGAGACGATGATGGACGTCTTGTCGTCGCCCGTTGGCGGCACTTCCTGGCTGCCGATCATCAGGAAGCGCGTGGAGTTGTCCGGGCGGTCCTCGATTTTCTCGGCCAGACGCGTCAGGCCATACAGGCCCGCTGCCATATCACCGGCGATGGCCGCCGAGTTCCACTCACCCTTGACGCGCTTGGCCGCCTCGGCATTGCTGGAGACCGCCACGCGCTCGACGTTCGGGTAGTGCGCGTCCAGCCACTTGCGGCACTGGGCCAGGGACTGGGCGTGGGAGTAGATACGGCTGATGCTGTCGGTCTTGGTGTTCTCGCCCACCAGCAGGTGGTGGTGGATACGCAGCTCGACTTCACCGCAGATCACCATGTCGTGTTCGAGGAAACTGTCCAGCGTATGGTTGACCGCGCCTTCGGTGGAGTTTTCTACCGGCACCACGCCAAAATTCACCGCACCGGCCGCCACTTCACGGAACACTTCGTCGATCGCTGCCATTGGCTTGCTGATCACCGCGTGGCCGAAGTGCTTCATGGCCGCCGCTTGGGTAAAAGTGCCTTCCGGGCCGAGGTAAGCCACTTTCAGCGGCTGCTCCAGGGCCAGGCACGAAGACATGATTTCGCGGAACAACCGCGCCATCTCCTCGTTGCCCAGTGGGCCTTTATTACGCTCCATCACACGCTTGAGCACCTGGGCTTCACGCTCCGGACGGTAGAACACCGGGACTTCGCCTTCAGCCAGGGACGCCATCTTCACCCGTGCCACTTCCTGGGCGCACCGCGCGCGCTCACTGATCAGCTCCAGGACTTTCTCGTCCAGGCTGTCAATGCGTACGCGCAGGGCCTTGAGTTCTTGCTCAGACATTAGCCGTGTTCCTTTTCGAACTCTGCCATGTAGGCAACCAACGCGTTGATCGCGTGGATGTCGACGGCGTTGTAGATGGAGGCGCGCATGCCACCCACCGAGCGGTGGCCCTTGAGGTTGAGCAGGCCGCGTTCGTCGGCACCGGCCAGGAACGGCTTGTCCAGGCGGTCGTCAGCCAAGCGGAACGGTACGTTCATCCACGAGCGGTCGGTGAGGTTGATTGGGTTGCTGTACAGGCCGCTGGCGTCAATGAAGTCGTACAGGGTGCGCTTCTTCACTTCGTTGAGCTTACCCATGGCGGCCACACCGCCCTGCTCTTTCAGCCATTCGAACACCAGGCCGGAGAGGTACCAGGCAAACGCCGGCGGCGTGTTGTACATCGAGCCGTTATCCGCCGCGACCTTGTAGTTGAGCATGGTCGGGCACAGCGAACGGGCGCGACCGAGCAGGTCTTCGCGGATGATGTTGACCAGGATGCCGCTCGGGCCGATGTTCTTCTGCGCACCGGCGTAGATCATGCCGTACTTGGAGACATCGATAGGACGCGAAAGGATGTCCGAGGACATGTCGCACACCAGCGGCACGTCACCGACTTCCGGCACCCAGTCAAACTCCAGGCCGCCGATGGTTTCGTTCGCAACGTAGTGCACGTAGGCAGCGTCCTTCGACAGCTTCCACTCGTTCTGACCGGGAATGGCGAAGTAGTCGTACGGCTTGGCGGTACCCGCGACATTGACGTGACCGTAACGAGAGGCCTCTTCGATGGCCTTCTGACCCCAGATGCCCGTGTCGATATAGTCAGCCGTGCCGTCTTCCGGCAACAGGTTCAGCGGGATCTGGGCGAACTGCTGGCTGGCGCCGCCCTGCAGGAACAGCACTTTGTAGTTGGATGGAATGTCCAGCAAGTCGCGCAGGTCCTGCTCGGCCTTGGTGGCGATGGACACGAACTCATCGCTGCGATGGCTCATTTCCATCACGGAGAGGCCTTTTCCATGCCAGTCGAGGAGTTCACCCTGCGCACGCTGCAGGACTGCTTCAGGAAGCGCCGCGGGACCGGCACAGAAGTTATAGGCTCTCTTGCTCACATCCAATCTCACTCTGATCTGGTGGGGTGGTGCAATAAACAGGTGTTTCAATACTTTCAGAAGGGACAAACAACAAGGGGGCGAATCTTCATCCGCCCCCTGTGTGTCCGCTTATTCCTGCGGTTCTTCTTCGTCTGCGGCAGCGTCGAGGGTCGGCTCGTCGACGTTGTCATCGCCAGCTGCGATCACCTCGCCGTCAAACTCTTCACCTTCCAGCTCTTCGCCTTCGACTTCCGAAGGCTCCTGGACACGTTCAAGGCCAACCAGTTTTTCGTCCTTGGCCAGCTTGATCAGGGTCACGCCCTGGGTGTTACGGCCCAGGCTCGACACTTCAGCCACACGGGTACGTACCAGGGTGCCCTGGTCGGAAATCAGCATGATTTCCTCGCCGTCGAGCACCTGCACTGCGCCGACCAGACGGCCGTTGCGGTCGTTGCTGACCATGGCGATCACGCCCTGGCCGCCACGCTTGTACTCCGGGAACTCGCTGATGGCCGTACGCTTGCCATAACCACGCTCGGAAGCGGTGAGGATCTGGCTGCCTTCTTCCGGGATCAGCATCGAAATCAGCTTCTGCCCTTCCGGCAGACGCATGCCGCGTACACCACGGGCGGTACGGCCCATGGCGCGAACGTCGGATTCCTTGAAGCGCGTGACCTTGCCGCCGTCGGAGAACAGCATGACTTCACGCTCGCCATCGGTGATGGCTGCGGAGATCAGTACGTCGCCTTCGTCCAGCTCCAGGGCGATCAGGCCCACGCTGCGCTGACGGCTGAAGGATTCCAGCGGGGTCTTCTTCACGGTGCCTTTGGCGGTGGCCATGAAGATGAAGTGACCTTCGGTGTATTCCTCGACCGGCAGCATGGTGGTGATGTATTCATCACTGTCCAGCGGCAGCAGGTTGACCAGCGGACGACCACGGGCGGCACGGGACGCTTCCGGGATTTCGTAGGTTTTCAGCCAGTACACCTTGCCTTTGCTGGAGAACAGCAGCAGCGTGGTGTGGCTGTTGGCGACCAGCAGGTGAGCGATGTAGTCCTCATCCTTCACGCCGGTAGCCGATTTACCTTTACCGCCACGACGCTGGGCCTGGTACGCCGCCAATGGCTGGGTCTTGGCATAACCACCGTGGGAGATGGTCACCACGCGCTCTTCTTCCGGGATCATGTCACCCAGGGTCAGGTCGAGGCGGGCATCAAGGATCTCGGTACGGCGCACGTCGCCGTATTCGGCGCGGATCACTTCCAGTTCTTCGCGGATCACTTCCATCAGGCGCACGGCGCTGCTGAGGATGCGGATCAACTCGCCGATCTGGTTGAGGATCTCCTGGTACTCGGCCAGCAGCTTCTCGTGTTCCAGGCCGGTCAGGCGGTGCAGGCGCAGTTCCAGGATGGCCTGGGCCTGTTCCGGGGACAGGAAGTACTTGCCTTCGCGCAGGCCGTATTGTGGGTCCAGGGTCTCTGGGCGGCACGAATCGGCGCCGGCACGCTCAACCATGGCCACCACAGCGCTGGATTCCCAAGGGGTGCTGATCAGCGCTTCCTTGGCTTCCGACGGGGTTGGCGAAGCCTTGATCAGGGCAATGACCGGGTCAATGTTCGACAGCGCAACCGCCTGGCCTTCCAGGATGTGGCCGCGTTCGCGGGCCTTGCGCAGTTCGAACACGGTACGACGGGTCACTACTTCACGACGGTGACGAACGAAGGCTTCCAGCAGATCCTTGAGGTTCAGGATGCGCGGGCGGCCGTCGATCAGTGCAACCACGTTGATACCAAACACGCTTTGCAACTGGGTCTGGGCGTAGAGGTTGTTGAGGATCACCTCAGGCACTTCGCCACGACGCAGCTCGATCACCACGCGCATACCGTCTTTGTCGGACTCGTCGCGCAGCTCGGTAATGCCTTCGAGCTTCTTCTCTTTAACCAGCTCGGCGATCTTCTCGATCAGACGCGCTTTGTTCAGCTGGTACGGGAGTTCAGTGATGACGATCTGCTGGCGGCCACCGACCTTGTCGATGTCTTCGATCATCGATCGGGCGCGCATGTAAATGCGCCCGCGACCGGTGCGATAGGCTTCGATGATACCGGCGCGACCGTTGATGATCGCGGCGGTCGGGAAGTCCGGGCCGGGGATGTATTGCATCAGCTCATCGACGGTCAGCTCAGGGTTGTCGATGAGGGCCAGGCAACCGTCGATGACTTCACCGAGGTTGTGCGGCGGGATGTTGGTCGCCATGCCCACGGCGATACCGCTGGAACCGTTGACCAGCAGGTTGGGGATCTTGGTTGGCATGACGGCCGGGATCATTTCGGTGCCGTCGTAGTTCGGCACCCAGTCCACGGTTTCTTTATGCAGTTCGGCCAGCAGCTCGTGCGCCAGCTTGGTCATGCGCACTTCGGTGTATCGCATGGCCGCGGCGTTGTCGCCGTCGACCGAACCGAAGTTGCCCTGACCATCTACCAGCAGGTAGCGCAGGGAAAACGGCTGGGCCATCCGAACGATGGTGTCGTACACCGCAATGTCGCCGTGGGGGTGATACTTACCGATCACGTCACCGACAACACGGGCAGATTTCTTGTACGGCTTGTTCCAGTCGTTACCCAGCTCGCTCATCGCGAACAGCACACGCCGGTGCACGGGCTTCAAGCCATCGCGCGCATCAGGCAGTGCCCGACCGACAATTACGCTCATCGCGTAGTCGAGGTAGGACTGTTTCAGCTCGTCTTCGATATTGACCGGGAGGATTTCTTTGGCCAGTTCGCCCATGAGAAGCCTGATTCCTTTTTCGGGTGAAACCTCGTCACATCCATATGGGACGAACGAAGCTCGCCGCTGCCGGCAGAGTGCCTGACAACGACTTACGACAAATCAACGAGTTATGACACGGATCTGCACGTTATAGGCCACCCCTCGGGGCAACCCTGGAAACCGCCGGATGTTATCACAATCGCCGCCACGCACCTATCCCCCTGATGCGCATGGAGCATAGTAAGTTGACGGATGACAGGCTTGAGGGCGACGAGAGGGGCTCAGAGCTGGATCCAAGCCCAATTTTGATGACGAATTGGCTTAATGCAGGCGCTTACGGCACATCAACTTGGCCAGCTTGGCGGTGTCCGGCCGTTCGACCACGCCTTTTTCGGTCACGATCACGTCGATCAGGTCGGCCGGGGTCACGTCGAACACCGGGTTGTAGGCGCTCACATCCGCAGCAAAACGCTGGCCGGCGACTTCCAGCAACTCGCCGGTATCGCGTTCTTCCAGGGCAACGTCATCACCAGTGGCCATCATCAGGTCCAGGGTTGAACTCGGCGCCACCACCATGAAACGAACACCGTGGTGCATCGCACACACCGCCAACTGGTAGGTGCCGATCTTGCTGATCACATCGCCATTGGCGGCAATGCAATCGGCGCCGACGATCACCCAGGTCACGCCTTTGGTCTTGAGGATGTGCGCGCCGGCCGAATCGGCATTCACCGTCACCGGGATGCCCTCGCCCGCCAACTCCCAGGCGGTCAGCCGCGAACCTTGCAGCCAAGGCCGGGTTTCATTGGCGTAGACCTGCTCGACCATGCCCTCAAGATAAGCCGCACGAATCACCCCGAGCGCCGTCCCCACGCCGCCGGTCGCCAGGGCGCCTGCGTTGCCGTGGGTGAGGATGGCCTGGGCATTGCCCTGATGCTTGCGGATCAGCTCGACGCCCAGTTGGGCCATGGTGAGGTTGGCTTCGCGATCACTTTCATGGATGGCGATGGCTTCTGCCTCCAGCACCGCCAGCGGATCGGCGTGCTTTTTGACGCGGTCTAGGCGGTCGCGCATGCGTTTCAACGCCCAGAACAGATTCGACGCGGTGGGTCGGGTATCGGCCAGCAGTGCGTAGTCTTCTTCCCACGCGGCCTGCCAGTCACCGCCCTCGGCGATGCGCTCACGGGCGGCCAGTACCAGGCCATACGCGGCGCTGATGCCAATGGCCGGCGCACCGCGCACCACCATCGAACGAATGGCGGCCGCCACGTCATCAACCGTCACACAGGCCACCCAGCTTTCCCGGGACGGCAAGGCACGCTGATCGAGCAGGAACAGCGCGCCATCACGCCAATCGATGGCCTTCACTTTCTCCGCTGCCAACAGTCGATCGCGCATCCCTTACTCCGCACTCATAAACAAAGCCGCCGATTATAGCGATCCGCCAGCCAGGACGCTCGGGTATACTTCGCCCTTCTTTTATAGCTGCCTGGGAAGAAGCCTGCGATGACCGCCACTGCCGCCCCGCTCGACTTATTGTTGCTGCCAACCTGGCTGGTGCCTGTCGAACCGGCCGGTGTGGTGCTCAAGGAACACGGGCTTGGCATCCGCGACGGGCGCATCGCGTTCATCGGCCCACGGGCCGCAGCGTTGAAGCTTTCGGCCAACGAAGTACGCGAACTGCCCGGCATGCTGCTCAGCCCCGGCCTGATCAACGCCCACGGGCATGCGGCGATGAGCCTGTTTCGCGGCCTGGCCGACGACCTGCCGCTGATGACTTGGCTGGAAAAACATATCTGGCCCGCCGAGGCCAAGTGGGTCGATGAAGCCTTCGTGCGCGACGGCACCGACCTGGCCATCGCCGAACAGCTCAAGGGCGGCATCACCTGCTTCTCCGACATGTACTTCTACCCCAAGGTCGCCAGTGACTGCGTGCACAACAGTGGCATGCGCGCGCAGATTGCAATCCCGATCCTGGACTTCCCGATCCCCGGCGCCAGCACCGCCGATGAGGCGATTCGCCAGGGCGTCGAGCTGTTCGGCGACCTCAAGCACCACCCACGCATCAAGATCACCTTCGGCCCGCACGCGCCCTACACCGTGTGCGACGACAACCTGGAGAAAATCCGTGTAATCGCCGAAGAGCTGGACGCTGCTATCCACATGCACGTTCACGAAACCGCCTTTGAAGTGCAGCAAGCCGTCGAGCAGACTGGCGAACGGCCATTAGCTCGCCTGGGTCGCCTCGGGCTGTTGGGCCCGCGCTTCCAGGCCGTTCATATGACCCAAATCAGCGAGGATGACCTGGCTTTGCTGGTAGAAAGCAACACCAGCATCATTCACTGCCCGGAATCGAACCTGAAACTGGCCAGCGGCTTTTGCCCGGTGGAGCGGCTGTGGCAGGCTGGCGTGAATGTGGCCATCGGCACCGATGGCGCCGCCAGCAACAATGACCTCGACCTGCTGGGCGAAACCCGCACCGCAGCGATGCTCGCCAAGGCTGTCGCCGGTTCGGCCACCGCGCTGGATGCCCATCGCGCCCTGCGCATGGCCACCCTCAACGGTGCCCGGGCCATGGGCCTGGAAAGCGAAATTGGCTCGCTGGAGGTCGGCAAGGCGGCGGATATCGTCGCCTTCGATCTGTCGGGGCTGGCGCAACAACCGATCTACGATCCGGTCTCACAGCTTATATATGCCACCGGACGCGATTGCGTGAAACACCTTTGGGTCGCCGGCAAGCAGTTGCTCGACGACCGGCAATTGACCCGCATGGATGAACAACAGTTGACCGCCACGGCCATTGCCTGGGGCCAACGCATCAGCGGGCACCACGAATAACGAAGGTTTTGAACCCCAGGGTTCAGGACTGACCCAACGATTTATCAGATTTAGAGGATTCACCATGAGCAACGTCGACCACGCCGAAATCGCCAAGTTCGAAGCCCTGGCCCACCGCTGGTGGGACCGCGAAAGCGAGTTCAAGCCACTGCACGACATCAACCCGCTGCGGGTCAACTGGATTGACGAACGCGTCAACCTGGCCGGCAAAAAGGTGCTGGACGTAGGCTGCGGCGGCGGCATCCTCAGCGAAGCCATGGCCCAGCGCGGCGCGACCGTGATGGGCATCGACATGGGCGAAGCCCCACTCGCCGTGGCCCAACTGCATCAACTGGAATCCGGCGTGAGCGTGGAATACCGCCAGATCACCGCCGAAGCCCTGGCCGAAGAAATGCCCGAGCAGTTCGACGTGGTCACCTGCCTGGAAATGCTCGAACACGTACCGGACCCGTCCTCGGTGATCCGCGCGTGCTTCCGCATGGTCAAGCCAGGCGGCCAGGTGTTCTTCTCCACTATCAACCGCAACCCCAAGGCCTACCTGTTCGCGATCATCGGCGCCGAATACATCATGAAGCTGCTGCCGCGCGGCACCCATGACTTCAAGAAATTCATCCGCCCGTCCGAGCTGGGCGCCTGGAGCCGCCAGGCCGGGCTGACCGTCAAGGACATCATCGGCCTGACCTACAACCCGCTGACCAAGCACTACAAGCTGGCCAACGACGTTGACGTCAACTACATGATCCAGACCCTGCGCGAGGAATGAGCCTGTGAAGTTGCGAGCGGTTCTCTTCGACATGGACGGTACCCTGCTGGATACCGCGCCGGACTTTATCGCCATCTGCCAGGCCATGCGTGCCGACCGTGACCTGGCGCCGATCAACCCCCAGCACATCCGCGATGAAATCTCCGGCGGTGCGAAGGCGATGGTGGCCGTGACCTTTTCCATGGACCCGGAATCCCCAGGCTTTGAAGAGCTGCGCCAGGAATTCCTCGAGCGCTACCTCAAAGGCTGCGCGGTCCACAGCAAACTGTTCGACGGCATGGCCGAGCTGCTGGAAGACATCGAGAAGTCCAAGCTTGTCTGGGGAGTGGTCACCAACAAACCCCTGCGTTTTGCCGAACCGATCATGCAGCAGTTGGGCCTGGCCGAGCGCTCGGCGCTGCTGATCTGCCCGGATCACGTGAAGAACAGCAAGCCGGACCCGGAGCCGATGATCCTGGCGTGCAAGATGCTCGACCTGGACCCGGCCAGCGTGCTGTTCGTGGGCGATGACCTGCGCGATATCGAGTCCGGCCGCGACGCCGGCACCCGCACAGCGGCGGTCACCTACGGCTATATCCACCCGGACGACAACCCGCGCCACTGGGGCGCCGATGTGGTGGTGGATCACCCGCTGGAACTGCGCAAGGTGCTGGATAACGCACTGTGCAGTTGCTGATCGAGACTACTTGCGGCTGATGCGCCTTTGTGGCGAGGGGGCTTGCTCCCGTTGGCCTGCGCAGCAGGCCTATCTTTTGGGGCCGCTTCGCGCCCCAGCGGGAGCAAGCTCCCTCGCCACAAAAGCCCTGGCTGCGATCAATCACATGGATTTTCTGTGAATTCTGTCGAGGTTGTTTATGTTTGATTACTCTGCACGTCCAGAACTGCTCAAAGGCCGGGTGATCCTGGTGACCGGCGCCGGTCGCGGGATTGGCGCGGCGGCGGCAAAAACCTACGCCGCCCACGGCGCCACCGTGCTGTTGCTGGGCAAGACCGAAGCCAACCTGGCCCAGGTGTATGACGAAATCGAAGCCGCGGGCCAGCCGCAACCGGTGGTGATCCCGTTCAACCTGGAGACCGCCCTGCCCCATCAATACGATGAGCTGGCCGCGATGATCGAAAAGGAGTTCGGCCACCTCGACGGCCTGCTGCACAACGCCTCGATCATCGGCCCGCGTACGCCGATCGAGCAGTTGTCCGGTGAGAATTTCATGCGGGTGATGCACGTGAACGTCAACGCGATGTTCATGCTGACCAGCACTTTGTTGCCGCTGCTCAAGCTGTCCCAGGATGCGTCGGTGGTGTTCACCTCCAGCAGCGTTGGACGCAAGGGTCGGGCTTACTGGGGCGCCTATGGCGTGTCGAAGTTTGCGACTGAAGGCTTGATGCAAACCCTGGCCGATGAGCTTGAGGATGTAGCCGCGGTACGCTCCAACAGCATCAACCCCGGTGGCACGCGCACCAGCATGCGCGCCCAGGCGTATCCGGGGGAAAACCCGATGGAGCGGCCTGCTCCTGAAGAGATCATGCCGGTGTATCTGTACCTGATGGGGCCGGACAGTGCCGGCATCAATGGCCAGGCGTTTGACGCGCAGTAGGCCCTGAACACCCCGTAGCCGGCGTGGAAGCGGGCTTTTGTGGTGAGCGGGCTTGCCCCGCGCTGGGCTGCGAAGCGCCCCCCCGTGAAGCCAACGCGATCTAACAGAGAGATCGCGGTGGCAGGTTTTGGGGTCGCTTCGCAACCCAGCGCGGGGCAAGCCCGCTCACCACAGGTCTCGTCCCACATCAGGTGCGCAGGGTTAGTTTTTCACCACTTCCTCAAGGGTGAAACGCCCCAGTGGGTTTTGCAGGAAGTTGCTCACGTTCTTGCGTGAGATGTTGATGTACGGGCTGTAGTACAAGTCGATCCAGTTCACGTCCTGTTTCGCCAGTTTCTGCAACTCGACATACATCTGCTCGCGCTTGGCCGGGTCCGCCTCGATGCGCGCCTGTGCCACCAGCGCCTTGACCTTGTCGTTCTTGTAGCGGGTCATGTAATTCTGGTTGGTGTCGTGGCCCAGCACGAAGGTGGTCTTCTGGTCCGGGTCGAGGATGTCATTGGTCCAGTACATCACCGAAATGTCGTACTCACCGTCCACCAGCATCTGCCAGCTCTGGGTCGGGTCGACCTTTTGCAGGTTGGCCGTCACACCGACCTTGGCCAGTTGGTCCTTGATGATCACCGCAATCTGCTCGTCGGCTTCGTTGCCGGCGTTGACCACGTAGTTGAGCTTCAAGTCCTTGGCACCGGCCTGCTCCAGCAGCTTCTTGGCGGCGGTCGGGTCGTACGGGCGTTGCAGGTTGTTGGCGTAGTGGTAGAGCGAGCCCTTTGGAATGTAGGAATAAGCCACGGTGCCTTGACCGTAAGTGGCGGTCTTCACCAGCGATTGTTTGTCGATGGCCATGTCCAGCGCCTGACGCACCTCCGGCTTGGCCAGCAGGCCGTGGTCGTGGTTGATCAGCAGGTGATCTTCACGGGTGGACGGGTCGGCGTGGATCACCACGTTCTTGTCTTTCTTCAGCTCTTCGACCCGCGAGAAGGGTACGAAGATCGCCGTGTCCAGCTCGTTGTTCTGCACCATGCGCATGCGCGTGTTGTCGTCGGTCACGGAGACCCACTCCACGCCATCCAGGCTCACGTTCTTGGCCTGCCAGAAGTTCGGGTTCTTCTTGAGGATCACCCGATCCCCCTTGCGCCACTCGTCCACGGTAAACGCGCCGGAGGTCACCGGGTTTTCCGAGTAGGCGTCTTCACCCATTTTGGTCATGGCTTTTTCCGACAGGATCGACACCGTCGGCGACGCCAATTGCGAGAGAAAGGCTACCGCCGGGGTCTTCAGGGTGACCACCAGGGTTTTCGGATCAGGCGCCTTGGCCGTGTTGATCAAGTTGAACGGATCGGCCCACAGCGAAGCCTTGTTGTCGCGGATGCGCAACAGGCTGAACGCGGCGTCCTCAGCGGTGATCGCCGAGCCGTCGGAGAACTTCGCATCACGCAGTTTGAAGGTGTAGGTCAGGCCATCCTTGGAAATGTCCCAGCTTTCGGCCAGGCCCGGTTCCATCTTGGTGCCCAGGTTGTCGACGCGTACCAGGGTGTCGTAGACGTTGGCGAATACCCAAGTGTCGCGGTTTTGCGCGCTTTTGATCGGGTCGAACGTGGTGCTGTCTTCACGGCAGCCGATGGTCAGCACGCCGGCGGCGTGGGCCAGCCCGGCAGTGAGGGACCATGCGGTCAATGTAGCGGCGGCGAGCAACTTCAAGTGGCGCGATTGCATATCACAACTCCTTGTTAATGAATGGCAGGGGGTCAAAGCAAAGGTTCTTCAAGCACGCAACTGTACCGATGCTCGTGCAGGAAATGCGTCGGCGGCAACACCACGGAACACAAGGCTCGGGCATGCCGGCAACGCGGGTGGAAGGCGCAGCCTGTAGGCAAATTCAGCGGGCTCGGTGGTTCACCCGGCAAGGGTTCGGTGGGCAATGGCCGATGGGGATCGATCTCGGGAATCGCCTGGATCAACGCTGCCGTGTACGGGTGACGTGGGGCGGTAAAGACCGCCTCCACTGGGCCCTCCTCGACGATTTTGCCCAAGTACATCACCGCCACGCGGTCGCACAGGCGACGCACGATGGCCAGGTCATGGGCGATGAACAGGATCGCCAGGTTCATGCGCTGTTGCAGCTCCAGCAACAGGTTGATGATCTGGCCCTGAATCGACACATCCAGCGCCGCCACACACTCATCAGCAATGATCAGCCGTGGCTCCACCGCCAGTGCCCGGGCAATGCCGACGCGCTGGCATTGCCCGCCGCTGAGGGAGCCGGGTTTGCGGCTGGCCAGTTCGGGGCGCAGGCCGACCAAGTCAAGCAATTCATTCACACGCGCCGGAACCTGCTCCGGCGCGACCTTGCGCTGCACCCGCAACACTTCGGCAATCGTCTCGCCGATGGTGTGGCGCGGATTCAGCGCGGCATACGGGTCCTGGAAGATCATTGCGGTTTCATGGCGCAGACGAGTGATGTCGATGGCACTACCGTGGGCCATGTCGATGCCATCAAACAACACCTGCCCGGCGCTGATCGGATTGAGGTGCAGGATGGCGCGACCCAGGGTGCTTTTGCCGCTGCCGGACTCACCGACCAACCCCAGGGTTTCACCCGCCGCCAGCTCTAGCGACACCCCGTTCACCGCCCTCACCCACTGTTTGTTCAAGCCAAACAAACCGGTGCCGGACGCGGCAAACTTCACCTCAAGGTCCTTGATCTGCAGCAGGCTCATGGGTGCACTCCCAAGGGGTAATGACAGGCGACTCGCGCGCCTTCCGGCAGCACCTCGGTGCACAAGGTGCCGACCTGCGGGCAGCGCGGGTTGAATCGGCAGCCGGCGGGCAATGCGTCCAGCAACGGCGGCTGTCCAGCAATTGTGCGCAGCAAGGCGTGTCCGCTGCTGTGGGCAGGTTGGCAATCAATCAAGCCTGCGGTGTAAGGATGCTGCGGATGCGCCAGCAAATCATATTTGCTGCCGTGCTCACACAGGCGCCCGGCGTACATCACGGCGATGGCGTCGCAGGTTTGCGCGACCACGCCCAGATCGTGGGTAATCATGATGATCGACAGACCGCGCCGGTCACGCAGTTCCAGCAACAGCCGCAGGATTTGCGCCTGCACCGTCACATCCAGGGCGGTAGTGGGTTCGTCGGCGATCAGCACTTTCGGGTTGCAGCCCAGGGCCACGGCGATCATCGCGCGCTGGCGCATGCCGCCGGAAAACTCGTGGGGGTAGTTGTCGACCCGCGCCTGGGGATCAGGGATGCCCACTTGGCGCAGCACGTCGATGGCTTGCAGCCGCGCATCTTTTTTCGAGGCGCCTTGGTGCAAGCGAATACCCTCGGCAATCTGCTCACCGATGCGCATCAACGGGTCGAGGTGGCTGCTGGGGTTCTGGAAAATCATGCCCAACTGACCGCCGCGCACGGCACGCATGCCGGCGTCATCCAGTGACAATAGATCCTGGCCGGCCAGCCTTACTGCACCGCCTTGCACCCGCAGATTGGGGGAAGGCAATAAACGCATCAGGCCGCGACAGGCCATGGTCTTGCCCGAGCCGCTTTCCCCGACCAGGCCGAGGATCTCGCCCTCGGCCAGATCGAAGGACACGCGATCAACCAGGGTCACATCCCGCCCGGCGTTATTGGCGATCACACTGAGGTCGCGCACTTGCAACAGGCTCATGAGCGATCTCCCAGCACTTGCGCCACGCCATCAGCAAGCAGGCTGAAGCCCATGGCCAAGGTCACGATGGCCAGCCCCGGAAAGGTGCAGATCCACCAGGCAGTGGTGATGAAGGCCTGCCCTTCGGCCACCATCGTGCCCCATTCGGCGGTCGGCGGTTGCACGCCCAGGCCCAGGTAACTCACGGCGGCGCCATTGAGCAACACCAACACCGCGTCCGACATGGAAAACACGATGGAGCCGAACATCGCATTGGGCAACAGGTGCCGGAACAGAATCCGCCCATGGCCAAAGCCCAGGCTCTTGGCGGCCAGGGCAAAGTCGCTTTCCTTGAGCACCAGGATCTGTGAGCGGATCAGTCGGGCGTAGGACACCCAGCCCACCAGCGCCATGGCGATATAGAAACTCTTCAAGCCCGGACCGAGGATGGCCATGATCGCCAGCATCAGCACCAGGAACGGGAATGCCAGGATCACATCGATCACACGCATGCAGACACTGTCAAAACGCCCGCCGATGTAACCGGAGACCGCGCCGACGAAGGTGCCGATCATGAACGGGAAAATCACCCCGACGATGGCCAGTTGCAGGTCAATACGTGCCCCCCAGATCACCCTCGAAAGAATGTCCCGACCATAGTTATCCGTACCAAACGGATGAGCCAGGCTGGGTCCGAGCAAACTGAAATCTGTGTTCTGCGCAATCGGGTCGTAGGGCGCGATCCACGGCGCAAACAGCGCAAGCACCAGCCACGCCAGCAGAATCAGCGGGCCCCACGCCGCCGTCAGCCGGCCATTGCGAAAGCCGAAGCGCAGGCGCAAGCGCCAAGGAGCAATCAACGGGCGACTGCTCATTGCATCTTCACCCGTGGGTCAAGGGCCACCGTCGCTACGTCAGCGATGAAGTTGACGATCACCGTCGCGCAGGCCAGCACCATGGCCACGCCCTGCACCACCATGTAATCGCGGGTAAAAATCCCGCGCACCAACAGTTGGCCGATGCCAGGGATGGCGAACAGGCTTTCGATCACCACCGTGCCGCTGATCAGCCAGCCGATGTTCACCGCCAGCAGGTTGACCGCCGGCACCAGGGAGTTGGGCAACACATGGCGACGAAACACTGCGGCTTCCGACAATCCACGTGCCCGGGCGGCGGTCACGTGGTCGGCCTGCAATTCCATCAGCATGCTCGCCCGCAGGTTGCGCACCAGCACTGCCGACAGTGCCAAAGCAATCGTCAAGCACGGCAGCACCATGTGATGCGCCTTGTCCAGCCAGGTTCGCCCGTAGCCCGACACTGGAAACAAACCCCACTGCACACTCAGCAACAGGATCAGCATCAAACCCAGCCAGAACGCCGGCATGCCCAGGCCGACCGTGGTGAAGACACGAATCAGGTTATCCGCCCAGCCGCCCTTGTTGCGCGCAGCCAAGGTCGCCAACGGCACCGCGATCAACAGCGCCAGCAGCACGCTGCCAAGCACCAGCACCAGCGTGGGTTCAATGCGCGTGACGATCAGTTTGAGGGCGTCGACCTTGTACAGCAGCGATTGGCCGAGGTCGCCCTTGAGCAGGTTCTTCAGAAAGTAGAAGTATTGCAGCCACAGCGGCTGGTCGAGGCCGTACTGGGCACGGATCTTCAGCAAGGCGTCCGGTGTGCTGCGCGAGCCCAGCAGCGCACGCGCCGGGTCGCCGGGAATCGAGCGCACCAATACAAAGGTGATCAGGCTGATGCCAAACAGCACCGGCAGCAATTGCAGCGGCCGGGACAGCACAAAACGGTAGCGCGCCAGGTTCATCCGTCAGCCTCGGTGACGAGCGAGGAAGTTCAGCAGCACCGGGAAGTACGCCTGGGGTTCTTCATAAAACGGCATATGGCTGCTGTTGGGGAAAACGTGCAGTTCGGCGTGCCGGGCCGCCATTTTCATGCGCATGGCGCAGGCCGGGGTGAGTTCGTCATGCTGGCCGGTGGTGATCAGGATCGGCATCTTGAACTCGGCCATCTCGGGGATGCGGTTCCAGTCCTTGAGGTTGCCGATGTAGAGGAATTCGTTGGGACCTTGCATGGTTTCGTAAGGGCCCATGTTCCAGTCGTCGAGGGAGCGTTTGACCGGCGCGGGCCACTCGTCCAGGCGGCACACGTGGCGATAGTTGAGCAAGGTGATCGCCGCCTGGTATTGCGGGTGGTCCAGGGTGCCCATGGCTTCGTGGCGCTGCATCATCGCCACGGTTTCGCTGCCGAGGGCGCCGCGCAGGCGCTCCAACTCCTGGGACAGGTGCGGAATGTCGCCCACGGTGTTTTCCAGGATCAGGCTTTTCAGCGCGTCGGGGTAATGGATCGCGTATTCGATACCGAGCCAGCCGCCCCAGGAATGCCCGAGCAGGTGCACGCGGCCCAGATCCAGGGCCTGACGCACGGTTTCGACTTCTTCGACATAACGGCGGATTTCCCACAGCGAAACGTCGGTAGGTCTGGCTGATGCGCCCGTGCCAAGCTGGTCGAATGCAACCACTCGCAGGTTATGCTCTTTGAGCCAGCCATGGGCGTCGCGCAAGTAGTCACACGGCAGGCCTGGCCCGCCGTTGAGGCACAACAGCACCTCATCGCCTTCGCCAAAGCTGTAGACCACGAGGTTATGGCCGTCGACTTGCACGTTGTACTGCTGGTCGGGGGCAATTTCACGCCACATGCATACATTCCTTGTGTTGTATCGGCCTGGCAGGTAGCGGCCGTTTATCAGGCCAACACTACCGAGGATGCCGTGCGTCCATAACCTAGTATTTCTTATAGGTTTGGCCTGGCAGTCCTTCGCCGGGGCGTGGCATTCTACTTGCCGCAAGTCGAGATTCAAATGAATTCGGGAGCCGAACGGATGCTGGCCAAGCTGACTGCGTTAAATCACCGTCTGATGCCGGGCAGGAGCCTGGACGAGCAGATGGACAATACCTTCATCCTCGCCCAACAACTGGGCTTCGATGCATTGGTGTATGACTACACCCCGGTGCCGATGGACCAGGACGGCGCATTGATCACGCCCTCGGTGCTCGCTCTGCGCAATACCCCGCCCGACTGGCATGCCTTATGGTGCAGCGAAGGGTTCTACCAGATCGACCCGGTGCAACACCTGGCCCTGAGCACGGTGTCACCGTTCGTGTGGTCCTACGACGTCAAGGCCGATACCCCACTGCAAAAGATCATCGATCCCTGCCATGCGCCGGTTTCGTCCTACTTGCACGACCAGCAATTGACCTGCGGCGTCAGCGTGCCGATCCACCTGCCCCGTGGCGGCTTCGCCTCGCTGACTGGCCTGCGCACCGGCAACGCCCGCACCGTGTTGAAGGATGCGCAGCAGACCTTGTCGGATTTCAGCCTGATTTCCCATGCCTTGCAGGAAGCGGCCTACCCGCTGTTCAGCAAGGAGCTGCGCACTTATCCGCATATTCACCTGACCAAACGCGAACGCGAGTGCCTCAAATGGGCCGCCGACGGGCTGACAGCCGCCGAAATCGCCACGCAATTGAGCCGCTCGCTGGCGGTGGTTACCCTGCACCTGGCCTCGGCGATGCATAAGCTGGGGGCCAAGAACCGCGTGCAGGCGGTGGTGCGCGCCACCCATTACCGCCTGCTCGAAGACTGACCGGTGGGCAAAACCTAGCTGTTTTGCTAGTTACTTAAATTTCGCCCACGCATTATCGTGTCCCTGATCCTTTTTTCAGAGCAGGGTACGAAATGGAATTCATCGAAAAAATCCGCGAAGGGTATGCGGCGTTTGGCGCCTACCAAACCTGGTACCGCGTCACCGGTGACTTGTCGAGCGGCCGCACTCCCCTGGTGGTTATCCACGGCGGCCCCGGATGCACCCACGATTATGTCGACGCCTTCAAGGACGTCGCCGCCAGCGGCCATGCCGTGATCCACTACGATCAGTTGGGCAACGGCCGCTCCACTCATCTGCCCGACAAAGACCCGTCCTTTTGGACCGTGGGCCTGTTCCTCGCAGAACTCAACAACCTGCTGGACCACCTGCAGATCAGCGACAACTACGCGATCCTCGGCCAATCCTGGGGCGGCATGCTCGGCAGTGAACACGCGATCCTGCAGCCCAAGGGCCTGCGCGCGTTCATCCCGGCCAACTCGCCCACCTGCATGCGCACCTGGGTCAGCGAAGCCAACCGACTGCGCAAATTGTTGCCGGAAGGTGTGCATGAAACCCTGCTCAAGCACGAAGCCGCTGGCACCTACCAGGACCCGGAATACCTCGCCGCCTCGCGGGTGTTTTATGACCAGCACGTGTGCCGAGTCATCCCGTGGCCAGAGGAAGTGGCACGCACATTCGCTGCGGTCGACGCAGACCCGACGGTGTACCACGCCATGAGCGGCCCGACCGAGTTCCATGTGATCGGCAGCTTGAAAGACTGGAAGTCTGCGGGCCGTCTGTCGGCGATCAATGTGCCGACGCTGGTGATCTCCGGCCGACACGACGAGGCCACGCCGCTGGTGGTCAAGCCGTTCCTGGATGAAATCGCCGATGTGCGATGGGCGCTGTTTGAAGACTCCAGCCACATGCCCCATGTGGAAGAACGCCAGGCGTGCATGGGGACTGTGGTGAAGTTTTTGGATGAGGTGTGTTCAGCGAAGTACAACGTACTCAAGGCTGGCTGAATCAGTATGGGGGCTGGCAGGTCAGCCCCCCCTTACTTACTTCAGACCTCGGTAGCCTCAGCTTTGGTTGCCCTTTTCGGGGCATCCGGCACCAGCGGAATCTCCCGCCCCTCGGCATCAAACAACTTGCCGCCTTTGAAGTAATCCCCATCGCGCAGTTCCGACACATCACGGAAGCACAGGCTACGCTCGGTCCCCGCCACAAACACCGACTGCTGGTCTGAGTTACCAGCGGTGAAGTGGTTGAATGCGAGGTTCAACAGGATCGCCATGATCGCCGACGAACTGATGCCCGAGTGAAAAATGGTCGCGAACCAGGTCGGGAAGTGATCATAGAAGCTCGGTGCCGCAATCGGGATCATGCCAAAACCGATGGAAGTGGCCACGATGATCAGGTTCATGTTGTTGCGGTAATCCACCTTCGACAGCGTGCGGATGCCACTGGCCGCCACGGTGCCGAACAGCACAATCCCGGCCCCGCCCAACACGGAAGTCGGCACCGCCGCGATCACCCTGCCCATGAAGGGCAACAAGCCGAGAATTACCAGGAACAGCCCGCCCGTGGCTACCACAAAGCGGCTCTTGACGCCGGTCACCGCCACCAGGCCGACGTTCTGGGCGAAGGCGCTTTGGGTGAATGAGCCGAAGATCGGCGCAAACATGCTCGACAGCATATCGGCGCGCAGACCGTTGCCCAGGCGTTTCGAATCGACCTTGGTGTCGATGATCTCACCTACGGCCAGGATGTCCGCCGAGGTTTCGACCAGGGTCACCATCACCACGATGCACATGGAAATGATCGCGGCGACATGGAAGGTTGGCATGCCGAAATGGAATGGTGCGGGGAAACCGAACATCGGACCCTGGGTCACGCCGGAGAAGTCGGCCATGCCGAGGAACACCGCAATCACCGTGCCGATGACCATGGCCAGCAAAATCGACAGACGCGAGATGGTCGCGCTGCCGATCTTGCTCAGCAGCAACACCAGCACCAGGGTCAGCGCCGCCAGGCCGATGTTGGACATGCTGCCAAAATCCGCCGCGCGACTGTTGCCGCCCATGGCCCAGCGCGCCGCAACAGGCATCAGGGTCAGGCCGATGGTGGTGATCACGATGCCCGTCACCAGCGGCGGGAAGAACTTGGTGATCCGTGAAAACACCGGGGTTATCAATAACCCGATCAACGACGCGGCCATGACCGCCCCGAGAATCGCCGGCACCCCGCCAGCGCCATCACTGCCGACAATCGCCACCATGGTTGCCACACCGGCAAACGACACGCCCTGCACCAGCGGCAACTGACAGCCAAAAAACGGCAGACCCAAGGTCTGCAACAGCGTGGCCAAGCCACCGGCAAACAGCGACGCGGCGATCAACAGGCCGATATCCGCCGGGGACAACCCGGCCGCCTGGCCGACAATCAAGGGGACCGCAACAATGCCGCCATACATCGTGAGCACATGTTGCAGGCCGTAAGCCATGTTGGCGGCGACGCCGAGATTCTCATCTTCTGGCCGCTGCGGTGACGCCTTCGGGATAGTCATGGTGAGGGGTTCTCTGTTTTTGTTGTGCGGCCACTGTATGCAATGTTTGGACTGGATGTCCATAGAGTTGTATACAATCAATCGAACAAGTTACCCTCCATCGGCGTTACAAAAACAATCCGGCCGTGATGAGCCAGAACGCCAAAGGACCCAGAACAATGAAAAAGGCACTACAGGGCGCAACCGTCGCACTCACCCTGCTCGGCGGCGGGGAGGCCGTCGCAGTGGAATGGATGAACAACAGCGTAGGATTCCGCTACGGCCAGCAGTTCACCAATCCGAATAACCCCGACGAATTCAGCAAGCGCATCTACAGTTTCACCCACGCCAGCGGCTACCAGTACGGCAGCAATTTCCTCAACCTCGATGTGTTCCTGTCCGACAGCCGTGACCCGCGCAAGGGTACTGATCATGGCGGGAGTGAGGTGTACGCGGTGTACCGCCACCAACTGTATGCGTCGCGGGTGTTCGATGTGCCGTTGGGCACCGGCCTGGTCAAGGATTACGCGCTGACCCTGGGTTTTGACGCCAACCGTAACAACAACTTCGCCTCAGCCAAGAAACGCGCACTGGTGATCGGCCCAACGCTGAAGTTCAACACCGTCGGCGTTCTCGACCTGAGCCTGATGTACTACAAGGAAAGGAATCACACCGGCATCCCCGGCGCGAAGGAGTCGAACCACACGTTCGATGACACCTACATGCTCAACCTGACGTGGATGCGCCCCTTCGAAATCGCCAACCATGCGGCGAAATTCCAGGGTTTCATCAATTACGTCGGGGAAAAAGGCGAGGACTACCACGGGCGCGATACCGCGCCCGAGGCCCTGATGCGCACCGCGCTGATGGTGGCGGTGCGACCGGGCAAAAGCGTCAAGCCAAACCTCTACCTGGGGGTGGGTTACGAGTATTGGCATAACAAATTCGGCGTGGATGGCGGCCGGGGTAGCCGCACGTCGACGCCGACGGTGAACCTGGAAGTGACGTTCTAGGCGGTCGCCAGTTCCGAATCACCGGCTTTCGGCCGCGCCAGCCAGTAACCCAACACCGCCAGTGGCGCGGTCGCCAGCATCACGATCACGGTAATCAGCAGCGGTTGCTCGATCATCGACGACACCAGCAGGCTGCTGAGGAAGCACAGGCCCAGTTGCAGGGTGTTTTGCAATGCCGCCGCCTTGCCGGAATTTTCCGCAAATGGCATCAGCGCATTCGCCACGACGATGGGGTAACTGGCACCGTTGACCAGCGCCATCAGGCAGAACGGAATCAGCAAGGTGGTGAGGGTCGGCACCGTCAGCGTGGCAACCAGGTACAACGCCAGCATGCTGATGCAATACGCCAGCAGCAACCAAGGCAACAGCGTCTTGCCCTGGAAGTGCTGCAAGGCGCTGCGGCAACTGTAGCCACCGACCAGGAAGGCCAATGTCGGCAATACGTAGCTCAGGCCAATGTCATTGGGGCTGTAGCCCATGTCGCCCAGGATGAAGGGCGAAGCGGTCAGCCAGGCGAAGAAACTGGCCGAGCAGGCGGCGAAGATCATGACGTTGCCGGTAAACACGCGAGACGTCAGTAACTGCCCATAACCGAGGTGCGAACGCTCACTCGCCTCTGCCGGACGTTTCGCCGTGGTGCGCAGAAACAATGTCGGTAGCAGCAACAGCAATGAGACGCCCAGCAATACGCCAAAGATCGCCTGCCAACCCAAGTGATTCAGCACCATCGCGCCCAGCAACGGCGCCAACGCTGGCGACAACGACATCAGCGGCATGATGCTGGCGAACACACGATGAGCCTTGTCGGCCGGGTAGCGATCGATCACCAGTGCCTGCCAACTGACGGCAGCGGAACACACGCCAATCGCCTGGACAAAACGCAGCGCCAGCAACTGCGGGGCGGTCTCGACCCAGAACATCCCCGCGCAGCCCAGTACAAACAGGCTCAGGCCGGCGAGCAGGACGGGCTTGCGCCCCAGGCGGTCGGACAATGGCCCCCACAACAACTGCCCCACCGCAAAGCCGGCGAGGAAAATACTCAAGCTGGCACCCACCGCGCCGGCGCCTATCTGCAACTGTTCGCCCATGGCGCCGAATGCCGGCAAGTACATGTCCATGGCGAGGTAACCGAGCATGCTCAGCCCGGCCAGATACCAAGTGAAACCGAAAGAATTTTTCATTGAAGCCTTGTTAATCCTGCCATCAAACTATTTGCTGACTGGCGCCCATTATGAAGCTGACAGTTTCTGTGTGAAGCGATAATAATTGGACACTCTTATCAATAAATTTGAAGGCAGCCGCCATGTGGTCAGAATATTCCCTGGATGTGGTCGATGCCGTGGCGCGCCATGGCAGTTTCAGCGCCGCCGCTCAGGAACTGCATCGCGTGCCGTCGGCCGTCAGCTATACCGTGCGCCAGTTGGAAGAATGGTTGGCAGTGCCACTGTTTGTGCGGCGCCACCGGGATGTGGAACTGACGCCCGCTGGCCGCCTGTTTATCGACGAAGCCCGTGGCGTGATGAAAAAAATGCTCGGCACACGACGCCTGTGTCAGCAGGTGGCCAACGGCTGGAGCGGCCAGTTGAAGGTGGCCGTGGATTCCATCGTCAAACCTCAGCGCTGTCGGCAGTTGGTGCTGGATTTCTATCGACAATTTCCCGAGGTCGAGCTGTTGCTGGAGTACGAGGTGTACAACGGCGTGTGGGATGCCCTGGCCGATGAACGCACCGACATCGTGATCGGCGCGACCAGCGCCGTGCCGGTGGCCAGTCACTTCACTTTCCGCGATATGGGCTTGTTGAACTGGCTGTGCGTGGTCAGCGCGCGACACCCGTTGGCGAGCGTCGAAGGGTTGTTGAGCGACGATCAACTGCGCCCCTTTGCCTCGCTGTGCATGACCGACACCTCGCGCAACCTGCCCAAGCGCGACACGTGGACATTGGATAACCAGCGACGCCTGGTGGTGCCGAATTGGGCTTCTGCCATCGACTGCCTGCGCGACGGCCTGTGCGTTGGCATGGCGCCAGCGCATCAGGTGTTGCCGTGGATCGAGCGTGGTGAGCTGGTGGCGTTGCGACTGAGCCGGCCGTTTCCGGCCAGCCCGTCGTGTGTGGCCTGGGCGCAGAACAAGCTGTCCCCGGCCATGGCCTGGCTGTTGGACTACCTGGGCGATACCGAGACCCTGAACCAGGAGTGGCTCAACGGCCCTACGCCAGCAACCGAGTAATGGCCCGCACGATCATCTCGACCTCTTTTGCATCCAAGGTCAGCGGCGGCAGCAAGCGAATGATTTTGCCCCGCGTGACGTTGATCAGCAGCCCGTGTTCCTGAGCGGCGCGTTGAGCCAGGTCACGGTAGGGGCTGGCCAGCTCGATGCCGATCATCAGCCCCTGGCCACGAATCGCCAGGACCTGCGGATGTTCACTCAACTCCACGCGCAACCGCGCCAGTAGGCGCTCGCCCTGTTGCGCAGCGTTCTGTAGCAAACCTTGCTCCTCGATGATGTCCAGCACGGTACACCCCACACGACACGCCAGCGGGTTGCCACCAAAGGTGCTGCCGTGACTGCCCGGCGTGAACAGTTGGGCCACGGCGGACCGAGCCAGACACGCGCCGATCGGCACACCATTGCCCAGGCCTTTGGCCAGGGTCATCACGTCCGGGACGATGCCTTCATGCTGGAAGGCAAACCATGCACCGGTGCGGCCGATGCCGGTCTGGATTTCGTCCAGCATCATCAGCCAGCCATGGCCTGTGCAGTGGTCGCGCAGGGCTCGCAGGTAACCCGGTGGTGCAGGCAGTACGCCACTTTCCCCCTGGATCGGCTCCAGCAGCACCGCTGCAATGCGCGGGCCAAATGCCTTTGTGATCGCTTCCAATGCCGCCAGATCACCAAAGCGCACCTTGAGAAAATCCCCCGGCAACCGCTGGAAGCCCAGCCGCACCGAGGGGCCATCGCTCGCGGCCATGGTGCCGAGGGTACGGCCATGAAAGGCGTTCTCCATCACCACCACCAACGGCTCTTCGATGCCCTTTTTCCAGCCATGCAGGCGCGCCAGCTTGAGCGCTGTCTCATTGGCTTCAGCACCGGAATTGTTGAAGAAAGCGCGGTCCAGGCCTGACAACTGAGAGAGGCGCTGGGCCAGCCGTTGTTGCCAGTCGATGCTGTAGAGGTTGGAGGTGTGCAGCAAGAGCCCAGCCTGCTCGCTGATCGCCGTCACCAGCCGGGGGTGCGAATGGCCGACATTGGTCACCGCCACGCCGGCGACCGCGTCCAGGTATTCGCGGCCCTGCTGGTCCCAGAGTCGCGTGCCCAGGCCGCGCGTGAAGCTCAGGGCCAAGGGTTGATAAGTGGTCATCAGGCAGGCGGCGGTCATGGTGCGGGCTCCAGTGCATCGTAGTGATGGCTGCAGTATCGTTAGCCACCTGAGCTGGATAAACTGCACATTCCTGCAATGACTTTAAATCAAGGCTTGATAATGGATCTGTTCCAGGCAATGTCGGTGTACGTGAAAGTGGTCGAGACCGGCAGCATGACGGCCGCAGCCCAGGCCTGTGGGATGTCCACCACCATGGTCGGCAACCATCTGCGTGCCTTGGAGCAGCGCCTGGGCGTGAGCCTGCTCAAACGCACCACGCGCAAACAAAGCCTCACGGAATTCGGCGGGCAGTATTACCAGCGCTGTCTGGAAGTGCTGGGGTTGGTGGCCGACTCCGAACAGCTCGCCGAGCAAGCCCACAGCGATATCCCCAAAGGCAATCTGCGCATCACTGCGCCCCCCGTGTTCGGCACCGAACGCCTGACACCGGCCTTGAGCGAATTTTCCCGGCGCTACCCACTGATCAACCTGTACGTGGTGCTGAGCAATGAGCGGATGGACTTGGTCGACAGCGGCTTCGACGTGGCGATCCGTCTTGGTGAACTGGAAACCTCCAGCCTGATCGCCCGGCCAATGCAGGACTACACCCTCACACTCTGCGCGTCACCTGAATACCTGGCACGACGGGGCACGCCGCAAACGCCCGATGAGCTGCAGCACCACGACTGCCTGGCGTTTGCCTACCCGGCAAGTGACAACTGGCGCGACGCCGACAAACTGTGGCGAATGACCGGCGAGGGCGGCGAGGTGGAGGTCCCGGTGTCCGGCTCATTGACCATCAACAGCTCGCAAGGCTTACGCCAGGCGGCCGTCAACGGCATGGGCATCATCATGCTGGCCGACGCCCTCGTACAACCGGACCTGGAAAGCGGCAAGCTGGTGGCCTTGCTCACTGCCTATCGACTCCCCAGCCGCCCCATGCACCTGCTCTACGGCCAGGACCGTTATCGCCTGCCCAAACTGCGCGCCTTCGTGGATTTCGCCATGGAAAAGTGGGCGCGCTAGAAGCTCACGCCCAACGCTCGCAATTGCGCGGCGGTACCTTCGGCCGACACGTGGTGGATCCCCTGCCAGCCGAGGGCGATGGCCGCCTCGATATTGCCGGCAACATCATCGATAAATACAACTTCAGAGGGCTGGATGTCCGGCAGGTGGCCGCGTACCTGACTGAGACTGGCGTCGTAGATTGCCGCATCAGGCTTGATCAGTTTCAGCTCGCCAGACACCACGATATCGCGAAAGCACTGCAGGAAAGGGTAGTTGGCCCGCGCATAAGGAAAGGTTTCCGCCGACCAGTTGGTGAGCCCGAACAACGGCATATCGGCCTGGTGCAGCGCCTTGAGGATCGCCACGCCTTCCGTTAATGGGCCACGCAGCATTTCGTGCCAACGGTCGTAATAGGCCTGGATCAGTCGCTCATGATCTGGGTGCTGCTCGATCAGGATGCGGGTACCTTCGGCCAAGGAGCGACCGGCGTCCTGCTCGGTGTTCCAGGCCTGGGTGCAGATATTCTCGAGAAACCATTGCCGCTCGTGATCATCGGCAATCAGCTTGCGGTACAGGTGCTGCGGGCTCCAGTCGAACAGGACACCGCCGAAGTCAAAAACCACTGCACGAATTGTCATACGCTCCTCCCATTCATTTGCACGACAGTTTCCCATGCTGATCGCACCCAGCCGCGAGTCAACACGCGTAGGATCGCTCTGATAATTTCACCGTTCAAACGCAACAAACACCTAGGCCGCATCACGTTTGCGCACCGGAACGACCCGCCTCCCATTGCGTTTCATACAAGCCGTCATACTTTTTCCTCCCCGCCGAAGAATGGCTTCTTTAATGTCTCCCGTGCAATCGAAGGAATACTGGGATCTGGAAGGGATCATCCAACATGCCAATAAAACATGATTTGGAGATGCACCATGATAGGCGTACTGAGTTCAGCCCAGATATCGCGTCAGCTTGGCTTGAATGCTTTGCAAGGCTCTCCACCGCGTCAGCCGACGGCCACTGCACCAGAGGCAAACGACTCGGTAAGGATCGCATTCGAGCGCACCAGGAAACAAACGGGAATAGTCCCGAGCCACCTTGTCCCTTTGCAGGAAATCGCGGCGCAGACCAACTCCATCATCGGCGTGCGTCCAGTCGAAACCGTCGCCACCGGGTTGATAGAAGCCGGCCACCCCACCAAGAACTTTCATATCAAGGGAAAAAGTGCCAACTGGGGACCGCAGGCCGGCCTGATCTGCACGGATCAAGCCTTCAGCAAGCTTGAGAAATTCAAGCACGAAGCCCCCGAGAAACTGAACCGCGCCAATGAGCAAGTCGCGGACTGCATCCGCAAGAACGATGCAGTCGCCATCCCTCTGGAGATCTCACAAAATCGCCTCGGTGAATTGATGAGACTCGGCCACATCGTTGAACTGGCGCCCACAGAGAAGGACGGCATACTGAGTTTCAGCTCCAAGGGGCCTAGCCAGCAGGTGTATGCATTTGAAGGCAAACGCACTTCACCCTCAGCAGATGACTATCTGATCAGCCATAAGGGCAAGCCTATTGAAGTGCTGGCGGAACGCGCGGGAGGCAAACCGTTGACGGCCGACTATGACCTGCACATGGTGGCGCCCCACCTCAGCGACTACGGCGCTGAAGACAAGCTGCCGGTGCCCGATGTCGCGCACAGCGTTTTGACGCAAAGGGTTGATAGCTACAGACAGCATCATTCAGACCCCAAGGCTTACCAAGTACCGATGGCGTTGAGGGCAGACTATGAAAGCCCCCTTCACTTCTATGAAAAGGAAGACAAACATCTGGGCAACGCCTCACCGCGAATAAAGCAAATGATTGATTTGATTAATCATCGGTTGGTCGGTAATGGCGAGAAGGTGGTCCACCACAACGCGGACTCCGGCAGCCCGGCAACAGATGTCGCCGCCAACTACCCGGCAACGTTCTTCCTACCGACCAAGCTGGGGCGGTTCGATGAAATCTGCATGATCCACGACAGCAAAGAAATGGCGGAATTGGTCAAGACAGCCAAAGACAGCGGCTATCACGTGCCCCTGAATCCGCTGTGGGAGAAAGAGGTGGTGAGTATCAAGCGTACTGGTTTTAGCAAGGCCCTTCGAGTGTTCAACCAAGGCTGAACGCGCGTTGGGGAAGCACAAAACAGCAGCCTCATAATCGAGACTGCTGTCTATTCCATCACTTAAGCCGAGATGAGACCGTTGATCTTCACGGTCGGATTCACGTCAGCCTCGTAATCCACACCGTCGATTTCAAAGCCGAACAAACGCAGGAATTCAGCCTTGTAGCCGGCAAAATCACTGATCTCGTTGACGTTGTCGTCGGTGACCTGATTCCACAGTGCCGCCACGGCGTCCTGGACCTTCGGCTCCAGCTCGGCCAGGTCAGCACGCAAGCGGCCATCGGCGTCGAGTTTTGGCTGGCTGCCGTACAGGCTGTCCTTGAACAGACCGTAGACCTGCTCGATGCAACCTTCGTGGGTGCCCTGCTCTTTCATCACTTTGAACAGCAGCGACAGGTACAGCGGCATGATCGGGATAGCCGAGCTGGCCTGGGTGACCACAGCCTTTAGCACCGACACACGGGCGTCGCCCTTGAGTGCCGCGAGGTTGTCGCGCAAGGTCAGGACTTTCTTGTCGAGGTCTTTCTTGGCTTCGCCGATGGAGCCGTTCCAGTAGATGTCCTGGGTCAGCTTCTCGCCAAGATAGGTGAAGGCGGTGGTTTTCGCGCCTTCGGCCAAAACGTCGGCGTCACGCAGGGCGTCGATCCACAGCTGCCAGTCTTCGCCGCCCATCACCTTGACGGTGCCGTCGATCTCTTCCTGGGTCGCAGGCTCAAGCGTGGTGTCGACCACAACGCCCTTGTCGGTATTGATACCGCGCAGGGTCACAGCCTTGCCGATCGGCTTGAGGGTGGAGTTGTGCACCACGCCTTGCGGGTCGGTACGGCGTGGCGCGGCCAGGCTGTAGACCACCAGGTCGATCTTGCCCAGGTCTTTCTTGATGGTTTCGATGGTCAGGCGCTTGATCTCGTCGGAGAACGCGTCGCCGTTGATGCTCTTGGCGTACAGGCCTTTCTCGACGGCAAACTTCTCGAACGCAGCGCTGTTGTACCAGCCGGCGGAGCTCAGCTTGCCTTCTTCGCCTTCTTTCTCAAAAAACACGCCCAGGGTGTCGGCGCCGCAGCCAAAGGCAGCACTGATGCGCGCGGCCAGGCCGTAGCCGGTGGAAGCGCCGAGGACCAGCACCTTTTTCGGGCCGCCTTCGATGACGCCGTGTTGAGTCACGTAGTCGATCTGCTCTTTGACGTTCGCTTCACAGCCAACAGGGTGAGCGGTCACACAGATAAAGCCACGAACCCGCGGTTTGATGATCATAAAATTTCTGCCTCTTCCAAGGTGCCGAAGGCCAATGGTGGCCATTCAACTTCAATCGTACCGGTCTATGACGTCCAAAAAACCGAAGCGTCACGATAGTCGCAAATCTTCTGTTTACAAAATCCAATCCACTCAACGCTGATCCGGTTAAAAACTGTGTAGCGCCTTCACAATTTTGCAATATTTAAAACGCCTCTCCAGCGCCGAACGCCTTATCATGACGTAGTTGTTTCAATATGTTTCACCCCTTCCCACTCGCAGCCACGGATCCGGACCTGTCGAATGGCGTCCAGCTGGAGCTGAGTTTCATGAGCAAGTCTGCCTTACGCAAAAAAGCCGTGTCGGTCGCCTGGGTACTCGGCGTCCTGTTGATCATTTGCCTCATCCCCCTGACAACGGTGGTGTTTCTCGGCCTGGTGGTGGTCTGCGGGGTCTATGATTTCCTGCGCAACGGCCTGTATGACCGTGACACTTTCAAGAAATATTTTATCGGCAGTGGCCGCAACACTTGGCTGCTGGCGCCGTTCAACACCCTGTTCGACCTGTTCAGCTCGCCTAACCGCCACGTCTACGCGATGGCGGACCTGCCACCGGCCTGGCGTGAAGACCTGCAACAGGTCATCGACGATGCCATGGCGCACAAGGACCAAATCATTGGCTATCTCGACGAGCGCATGGCCGAGAAGAAGCGCGGCATGTTGTTTTTCCAGTGGTATGGCCAACCCATCGAGACCACCCTCGACATCCCGGAACTGCGCAAAAAACTACCGTTCGTGAAGACCATCGGCGTGTCGGTATTCAATGAAAACCGCTCCACCTCCTTCCACTTCGGCCCCCTGCGCATGATGTTCCGCGTGCTCTACAACATGGCGCCGGCGCCCCATCACGAAGGCGTCTACATTCAGGTCGGCAAGCACAAGCATTACTGGCACGACGACCCGCTGTTTATCTTCGATGACACCCTGATGCACGCGTCTTTCAACAAAAATGATGCCAAGCGTTACTGCCTGTTTATCGACATCGTGCGGCCAACACCGGTGCCGATGGTTCTTAACGCTGTGATCGCTGGGTTTGCCGGGATGGCCTTTACCCTGCGTCGGGTTTTCTACAAAAACTGGAAGCTGATTCAGTGAGTTCTGCGGCATGATGGTGCTGGACGGTGTTTGCGCTCGGCCTTGCGCCTGAGGTAAATATCCGTCTCGTGCGACCGAATTCGGCGCCCATCATTCTCAAGCCATCGCGGCCCCTTGCAGGTGCGGTGGCTGCGCTTTCAAGGAATCAGAATGCCCCAACGTCAAGTCATCAATGCCTCCGTCAGCCCCAAGGGCAGCCTCGAAACCCTGTCCCAACGTGAAGTCCAGCAACTGAGCGAAGCCGGCACCGGCAGCATCTACACCCTGTTCCGCCAGTGCGCCCTGGCGATCCTCAACACCGGTGCACACATCGACAACGCCAAGACCATCCTTGACGCCTACAAAGACTTCGAAGTGCGCATCCACCAGCAAGACCGTGGCGTGCGCCTGGAACTGCTGAATGCCCCGGCCGATGCCTTCGTCGACGGTGAAATGATCGCCAGCACCCGTGAAATGCTGTTCAGCGCCCTGCGCGACATCGTCTACACCGAGAACGAGCTGGACAGCCAGCGCATCGACCTGAGCAATTCCCAGGGCATCACCGACTATGTGTTCCACCTGCTGCGCAACGCCCGTACGCTGCGCCCCGGTGTCGAGCCGAAGATCGTGGTGTGCTGGGGTGGGCACTCGATCAACACCGAAGAATACAAATACACCAAGAAGGTCGGCCATGAACTGGGCCTGCGCAGCCTCGACGTGTGCACAGGCTGCGGCCCCGGCGTGATGAAAGGTCCGATGAAAGGCGCGACCATTTCCCACGCCAAGCAACGCATTACCGGCGGGCGCTACCTGGGCCTGACCGAGCCCGGCATCATTGCCGCCGAAGCGCCGAACCCGATCGTCAACGAACTGGTGATTTTGCCGGATATCGAAAAACGCCTGGAAGCCTTTGTGCGTGTGGGCCACGGCATCATCATCTTCCCAGGCGGCGCCGGCACGGCCGAGGAGTTCCTGTACCTGCTGGGTATCCTGATGCACCCGGACAACCGCGACCTGCCGTTCCCGGTCATCCTCACTGGGCCGAAGCATGCAGCGCCGTACCTGCAACAGTTGCACGCGTTTGTCGGTGCCACTCTGGGCGAAGCGGCGCAGGCGCACTATCAGATCATCATCGACGACCCCGCCGAAGTGGCGCGCCAGATGACCGCCGGCCTCAAGGCCGTGAAGCAGTTCCGTCGCGAGCGCAACGACGCGTTCCACTTCAACTGGCTGCTGAAGATCGACGAAGGCTTCCAGCGCCCGTTCGACCCGACCCACGAGAACATGGCCAGCCTGCAACTGAGCCACGCGCTGCCACCCCACGAACTCGCCGCCAACCTGCGCCGTGCGTTCTCGGGGATCGTAGCGGGTAACGTGAAGGACAAGGGCATCCGCCTGATCGAGCAGAACGGCCCCTACGAGATCCACGGTGACCCGGCCATCATGAAACCGCTGGACGAGCTGCTACAGGCGTTTGTCGCCCAGCACCGCATGAAGCTGCCGGGCGGCGCGGCGTATGTGCCGTGCTATCGCGTGGTTCAGTAAGCTAGCGCTGCACTGCCACGCATTTGATTTCCACCAGCAGACCGGGGTGTGCCAACTCGGACACTCCGATGGTGGTCCAGGCGCAATGCCCGCGTGGGAACAGGCGGTTTTTCACGTCACGGAAAACCGCCATGTGCTGGCTCATGTTGACGTGATAGGTGGTCATGTCCACCACGTCCTCGAACGTACAGCCACCCTCCTCCAGCACCTGCCTCAGGTTCTCCCAGGCGGCGATGAATTGCGCCTCTGGATCGTCAATCACCGCCAATGCCGCCGTGCGTCCGACCTGTCCTGCGCAGTACAACCTCTTGCCGACCTTGACGGCGGGCACGTAACCAGCACGTTCGACAATGGGGCGCATGGCAGCAGGGATAATGAGCTGGCGATCGGTCATATGTTGTATCTCTTTGCGGGTGTTTTCGGACGTGCCCGAGGCATAACTCGGGCTATCTTTTTACCTGTTCCGATCAACTCACACCAGAAGAGCAACCTATGGACCAACGGATCTTGTCCTCCATAATTCCTTACCCTAAGGTAAGGAGCATCACGATGGAGATCTTCACTATGGCCACCGCCACGCTTACTTCAAAAGGGCAAATCACCATTCCCGTCCAGGTCAGAACTGCCCTGGGCCTGGAGACAGGCGATCGCGTTGAATTTGTCGAAATGGAAGACGGCAAATTTTCCATGATTGCCGCCAGCAAAACCGTACACGACCTCAAAGGCCTGATCCAAAAGCCCGCCAAGGCCATCTCGCTGGATGAGATGAACCGTGCCATCGCGGCACAAGGGGCGAAAGCGGGATGATCGGGCTGGATACCAATGTACTGGTGCGCTATGTCACCCAGGACGATCCCGTCCAATCGGCCAAGGCATCTGAATTGATTGAGTCGCTCACCGCCTTTGCACCGGGCTTTGTCAGCCTGGTGTCCGTGGTGGAGTTGGTATGGGTCCTGCAAAGTTGTTATCAGTCTGCCAAAGGGGATGTGGTGACCGTGCTCGAAACGCTGCTACGCACCCGGGAACTGACCATCGAGCACGCCGAGATCATCTGGCAGGCACTGCGACGATTCACCGCCAGCACAGCCGATTTCGCGGACTGCCTGATAGAACGCTGTGCTCATGCTGCAGGCTGTGAATACACCGCCACCTTTGATTTGAACGCTGCGAAGGCCGCGGGGATGAAACGACTGATCTAGGCCTTTGCCGTTGCGACGCCCGCCAGGCTTTGGTAAAAGTCGCGTTCAACCTCTATCGAGAGAAAGACCTACGTGCGCACGCTTCTTCTCGCTACCTTGGCGATGGCGTCCAGTACGGTGATCGCCGAACCGATCACCTGGCCCGACCTGCCAAAAACCTGCTTCGTCAGTGGTCGCTCCGCCACCAGCCTGGATGTCGACGCGGGCTGTGCAGCCTTCCTGATCAACGTGAAAGGCCAGGCCGCAGGCACGCCGATCAAGCTGGATATTCCGCAGTACGCCCTGCACGTTGACGAAGCCACCGGCAAGGAAACCCCGGTGATCCTCATCCAGGCAGAAGAGAATGGCGAAATCAAAGCCGTCGGCTACAAGGAGCTGGGCACCGATCAACTCGGCGCCGCGCTATTGCGTGAGGTTCGGCTTCTGGGCACGACCAAGCCGATCTGACCAAGGCTCAGCGAACCCAGCCACCGCCTTGCCAATGGTAGCCATCGTTGCGTTGGACCCAATGTGGATGCACGTAGCGATAACCTTCGCGCACCGGTTCCCAGTGGCCGTGTACTGCGACATAGCGCCCGCCTTCCCAACGCCAATAACCGCGTGACCAAATGTACCCATAGCGCACCGGCGGTTCGACTTCGATCACCTGCACCGGCGGCGGTTGTGGCGCGATGACTTCCACATACTCGCGTTGTACCGGCCTGCGCTCATGCACCACGCGCTCTTGCACACACCCGGATGCTGCGACGACCATGGCCGTCAATGCCGCATAACGTAGCCACATACAAAACCCTCGGGCGCTGACGCCCAACACTTGCACCGCGAAAAATCCCCCGTTGTGACAGCCGCGCTCCTGCTTGGCTGTGGGTATTTTTAACAGGTGATGTCTGTCAGCTTGCTGAACCCGCAAGCCTCAAGTGGCACACGCGACAGTCGGTCGTTTCAGGCGCATCAACAGCAGCCCGACGACGACCACGGCAATGCCGGCGTAGGTCGACCCGTGGATCACATCGCCAAACATCAGCGCTGCCCACACCAGCGTTACTGGCGGCTCCAGGTAGACCAGCGCAGCGACGTGGGTTGCGGTCATGACGCGCAGCAGCATCCAGAGGCTCAAATAGGCAACGAAGGTTGAAAACACAGTGAGCCAGACAATTGAGATCACTACGTCTGGGTCGCGGGGAATGCTCAGCGTGTCGGTATAGAGCACGGCGACGGTAAAGCCGATCAAGGTCAGCAACGACTGGATGAAGAGCGGCAGGACCAAGCCTGCGTCATGGGTTTGCACCGTGCGGCGCTCATACAGGGTCGCCAGCGTCAGCCCCAGCGCCGCAGCCAAGGGCAGCAGGTAAATGACAAGACCAACGCCTTCCCCGCCACTGCCGTACTGCCCGGCAATCACGATGGAAACGCCAACGAAACTGATCATCAGGCCAACCCACTGCCAGCCGCCACTGCGCTCGGTTGCGCTGCCGGTCGACAACGCCGCCGTCATCAACGGCTGCAGGGCCGCGATGATGGCGGCAATGCCGGGGGGCAAGCCGTTCTGGATCGCGACGTAGAGGCAACTCAGGTACAGGAACTGCGAGAGAAACCCAATGACGGCGTAATGGCGAACCTGCGCCCAGGAAACCTTCAACAACCTGACGTTCAGGAACAGCCCCAGGCACACCGAGACCAACAGGAATCGCCAGAACAACAGGTTGAACGCCCCGCCGCCCTGCGTGCCCAATTTGGCGCCGATATAGCCAGAGCTCCACGACAGCACAAATGCCGCCTGCAACAGCAGCCGCTTTAAGGTTGATCGCGTCATGAAACCTCCGGTCAGTACACATTGACTGAAAGGCTAGAGGCCATACATCATTCTGTATATTTGAATAACCTGCACCATCAATCCATAAAAGTGGAATCATGGCTAAACAACTGAATATCGACCTGCTGCGTACCTTTCACGCCGTGGCGCGCTTTGGGCGTTTCAACGAAGCGGCCGAGCAGGTGCATCGCAGTGCGTCCACCGTGACCACACAGATACAAAAGCTCGAAGATCAGGTGGGTCAACGCTTGTTCAGCCGCAGCAACCAAGGCGTGGAGTTGACGCTCTACGGTAAGAAACTGCTGGGCGAAACCACCGAATTCCTCAAGAGCCATGATCGCCTGCTGATTTCGCTGATGCCGCAGCGCATGCAGGGCAAGATCCGCCTGGGTGTACCGGACACCTATGCACCGGCCTTCATTCGGGAGTTTTTACCTCGGTTGATCGCTGACAACCCGCTGCTGGAGCTGGAGGTCGAAGCCCGCACCAGCGGCGAGTTGCTCAACCTGTTCACGGCCAATCACCTGGACCTGACCCTCACCGTCAGCGCACACCCGCTGGCCCAAGGAGAACGCCTGGGCCCGGTACAGCCGCTGTGGGTCGCGGCCGAGCACTTTAGCTGTCCGTCGAATGCACCGCTGCCCATCACCGTCCCCATCGCCGGCTGCCCCTATCGCGCCGCCGCCTTGCAGGTACTGAAGGATCACGGGATTTATCACCGGATGCTGCTGGAAAGCCCCAATTCATCCGCCGTCGAGGCCTGTGTGCGCAGTGGCGTGGCGGTAGGCCTGATGGAGGAAAGCCGCATGGGTGAAGGGCTCAGGCAGATGACAGACCTGCCTCCGTTGCCAGCGCAACATCTGTACTTGTTGTGCGATAGCAGCAATGCACTGGCGTTGCATCTGCATGAGCAGCTCAGGCACTTCCAGGTCTGAACGCCAGGGACAAAAAAGCCCGCTGACCGTTACCGGTTCAGCGGGCTTTTTACATCGGCTCGATACTTGGCTTACAGCGCCAGGTCAGAGGCCGGCTTGCTTGGCTCAGCTGCTGGCTTGGCAGCCTCGGTGGCCTTCGGAGCAGCACCTTGAGGAATCGCAGGTGGCGTCGGCAGTTGCAGGATTTCGGCGGTGTACGCCCATTCCTTGGCAACGGCTTCAGGGCTGTCGTTCAGCTTGGTGCCGTAGCTCGGTACGATCTGGTGCAGCTTGGTCTGCCACTCAGGGGTCGCGACCTTGTCCTTGAAGACTTTCTGCAGCACGGTCAGCATGATCGGAGCCGCGGTGGACGCGCCTGGCGATGCACCCAGCAGGCCTGCAATGGTGTTGTCGGCGGAGCTGACCACTTCGGTGCCGAGTTTCAGGACGCCGCCCTGCTCTTCGTCACGCTTGATGATCTGCACGCGCTGACCGGCTTGCCACAGGCGCCAGTCGGATTGCTTGGCGTTCGGGAAGTATTCCTGCAGCGCCTTGAAGCGGTCATCATCAGACAGCATCAGTTGGCCAGCGAGGTACTCGACCAGTGGGTATTCACGAATACCGACTTTGGTCATTGGCCAGATGTTGTGGGTAGTGGTGCTGGTCAGCAGGTCCAGGTACGAGCCTTCTTTCAGGAACTTGGTCGAGAAGGTTGCGAATGGGCCAAACAGGATCACGCGCTTGCCATCCAGCACGCGGGTGTCCAGGTGCGGAACCGACATCGGCGGTGCACCCACCGACGCTTTGCCGTAGGCCTTGGCCAGGTGCTGCTCGGCCACGGTTGGGTTATCGGTCACCAGGAACGAGCCGCCTACCGGGAAGCCTGCGTATTCCTTGGCTTCAGGAATGCCCGACTTTTGCAGCAAGTGCAGTGCACCGCCGCCCGCGCCGATGAATACGAACTTGGCGTCGGTTTCGGTCTTGGTGCCGTCTTTCAGGTTTTTGTAGCTCACACGCCACGAACCGTCGGCGTTCTTGGTGATGTCCTGCACTTCGCTCGACAGCTTCAGGTCGAACTTAGGCGTGGTCTGCAAGTGAGCGACGAACTGGCGGGTGATCTCGCCGAAGTTCATGTCGGTACCCAGCGGGCTCCAGGTAGCCGCGATTTTCTGGTTCGGGTCACGCCCTTCCATCATCAGCGGAACCCACTTGGCGATCTGCGCCGGGTCTTCGGAGTACTGCATGCCAGCGAACAGCGGGCTCGCTTTCAAGGCTTCGTAGCGTTTTTTCAGGAACTTGATGTTGTCATCGCCCCACACAAAGCTCATGTGCGGTGTGGTGTTGATGAACGAACGCGGGTTCTTCAGCACGCCCTGCTGGACCTGCCAGGCCCAGAACTGACGGGAGATCTGGAACGCTTCGTTGATCTCGACCGCTTTCGGGATCTCAACGTTGCCGTTCTTGTCTTCCGGGGTGTAGTTCAGCTCAGCCAGGGCCGAGTGACCGGTACCGGCGTTGTTCCAGCCGTTGGAGCTTTCTTCGGCCACGCCGTCGAGGCGCTCGACCATTTCCATCGACCAACCCGGCTCCAGCTCATTGAGCCATACGCCCAGGGTTGCACTCATGATGCCGCCGCCAATCAGCAGCACATCGACTTTCTTTGCCTCTTCCGCGTGAGCAGAGCTGATCCCCAGCGACAAAGCCAGCCCCAGCAGGGCAGTGTTTACTTTTTTAAACATCAGTAGCACCTATGATAAAACGCCATCCGCCCTACCGTCCCTGATCGTGGGCAACCCTCAATCACGTTGCGCCAGGCAACGCACCGCGGGATTTGCACATTCACGAGAGAACCGCAGGGTGGGCACACAAGGCCGACGTATCGACCTCACTGTTTATGTCCCTTCTGCGCTGACTTCTTATCATTATTGGCTTCAGCTACCTGGGCGACAGCCAATCGCTGGGACGTATGCGGATGTACGCACCCAGGAAAGACTAGACCAAGACGGCGCGCAGAATATCACGGCAAACAGCGTTTATGCGCCGTTTGGCCAATTGACAGCTCTAAATCGCGGCTTTTAATGCTCTGATGTCAAGCCTGGCAGGCGCGACCTGGGGTCACAGGCGCGGAACTCTGCCGAAAAAGGCTGTTCTAGACACCCTCGGCGCCGCTTGCGTAGCATCGACGGCTCCCCTTCGTGCAATCCATTCCAATAGAGTTACCCATGACTATCCAGCAAACACCCGGGCATGTGCTGCCCGCGCGCAGCGCCGCCAAAATGGAAGCTGCCATGGCCGTGGGCGCCTTCGCGATCGGCACTGGCGAGTTCGCCATCATGGGCCTGATGCCCGACATCGCCCACAACCTCAACTTGAGCGAACCCCAGGTCGGCCACGCGATCAGCGCCTATGCCCTTGGCGTGATGGTCGGCGCCCCGCTGCTGGCAATCCTCGGCGCCAAACTCCTGCGCAAACATATGCTGCTGTTGCTGATGGGGCTGTATGCCCTGGGTAACCTGGCCACGGCCTTCACCCCGACCTTCGGCTCACTGGTAGCGTTCCGTTTTATCAGCGGCCTGCCCCACGGTGCCTATTTCGGTATTGCCGCAGTGGTGGCTTCGAGCATGGTGCCGAACGACAAACGCGCCGGCGCTGTAGCACGGGTGATGATGGGACTCACCCTGGCAATGCTCCTGGGCAACCCGATTGCGACCTTCCTTGGACAATATCTGGGCTGGCGCTCGGCGTTTGCGTTGGTGAGCGTCATCGCGCTGTGCACGATTGCACTGGTCTGGCAGTTCGTTCCCGACCGACGCGACGAACCCCGTAGCGACCCACGCAAGGAACTGCGTGCCTTCACCAAACCGCAGGTGTGGATGGCCCTGGCCATTGGCGCCATTGGTTTTGCGGGAATGTTCTGCGTGTTCAGTTACCTGGCGCCGACCATGCTCGAAGTCACCAAAGTCTCGCCGCAATGGATCCCCTTCGGCCTCGCGGCATTTGGCGTGGGTGGGATCATCGGCAATATAGCTGGCGGCAAGCTGTTCGACCGCCTGCAGTTTCGCGCGGTGGGCTTGATCCTGGTGTGGTCGATGGCGGTGTTGGTGTTCTTCCCGTTTGCCGCAGGCTCGTTGTGGGGCGTGCTGCTGGGGATCGGACTGGTCGGCACCATGGTGTCATTGGCGGCGCCGCTGCAGATCCGCTTGATGGATATCGCCCACGAAGCGCCGAGCCTGGCGGCGGCGTCCAACCATGCCGCATTCAACCTCGCCAACGCGCTGGGGCCGTGGTTTGGCGGGATGGCGATCACAGCTGGACTGGGGTGGACGAGTACCGGGTATATCGGCGCGGTGACGGCGTTGGTAGGGCTGGGCGTTTATCTGGTAGCGCGGCGAATGCAGGGCGGCCATTGAGCCCTACCTACCTGAACGAAAACACTAACTAAGTCGGCGCAGCTCTTTAAAGAGTCGCGCCGAAATTAACAAACACGAACTATTCGCATCTTCTGCGCCATCACACTAATACATGGGCGTTTTGTGTTTTTTTCTCTACAATTCCGGAACGCAAATAAAGGAATTTTTCGTGAGCAGTCCAACGAATCTTAAAGCCCAGTCCAACGATGATGAAATTGATTTGATCCCGCTTGTTCAAGCATTGTGGAAAAGCAAGATAACTATTATTGCAACCACCGTAGTGGGTATCGTGGTGTCTTTGGCACTCGCAGCCACATCACCTGAACAATGGACTGCCAGCACTTACATCACCAAACCTTCACTGTACAGCCTGTATAAAGAGCTCAATGAAAAAGACGCTCCCGTCACTGCCAGCAAGCTGGGTGCGGAAACCAAGCTGTACAGCACTATCCAGAACGATGTGTTCTATTCCGCCATGGGCGTCATGGCTGCCAAATCCGTTAGCTTGAAAGACACTCCACCAAAATCAGGTGGAAGCGAGCCCGTGCTCTATATCGCCTCAACCACTGCCACCAGCGCAGAACTGGCCACTGCCCAGCTGAAATCTGCGATGGCGACCGCCAACACGGAAGCCATAGCACTAAACTTGCCGACATTGGCTACCAGCAATACATTAAAAGCATTTAACACCCTTGACGATGTAAAAACCTCCACCACTAATAGCACTAAGAAATTTATTTTTCTGGGTGCCTTTTTAGGGCTGATTTTAGGAAGTGTCTTTGTCATGGGTCGTTTTCTGATCCGACAATACAAACAGTCGAATGGAGTCTGAGCTGAGCTATAGAAACTCTTCAATCAGGAAGAACGTGGCGCAGACCAGCAGGGAAGCAACAAAAACAATAAACAATTTCGCGGAAAAAGTTGTTTTCATCAAGAGTACTTTAAAAAGTAGAATAATGGCCCTAAGCCATTATTGCACCGTGACTGGTTTTTTTCACCGTAATTTTGCTGAACGCAACGCGCCCCTGCTGACGAACCTCTCCCCTTGCGTCAAGAAAAAACCTGCGCCCGTCAGCACGGGTTTAATTTTCGTTCAGCTTCGGTTCAGGTTGGATCCAAAATCGATAGCTTGTAACATATCTGTCATATTTAAATGACAAGGATGTGTTTTGAGCTTTCCTGACAGCAGTGTGCTCCAGAGTTTCCCCTCGACATTCAACCACCGCAACGCCACGGTCTTCACCACGCAGAGCACTGATGACAGCGCCCTGCAGGCGATTCAAGACCTGATCGACACCCGCTACCAGTTAAAAGACCGCGTCAGCGCCCCGCTGAAAGGAATGGAAAGCGACCTGTTCGCCAAATCCCAACCGCTCGACAGCCTCAGGCCCAAATTGCGCGTCACATTCGGCCGCTCAAAGCGCGACGGCACATTCGACTGGCCAGTGGAAGAGGTCATCAACACCTTCAGCGCACAGAAACGCGGCGCCCCCGTCGCCGGCCTGTATGGCTTCGGCTACAGAAAATCAGCGCTAGGCCTGATCCAGGAGTTTTTCATCTTCACCGAGATGCTCGACGGCTACCTCAGTGGACTGGCTTGGCTTGAACAAGAGCGCGACATCCACAGCCTGATCACTGCATCGTTCAAATTGCTGCGTACCCTGCACAGCAAAAACGTGGTGCACATGGACTTCTGGGTCGAAAATGTGATGATCAATCTGGCGCATCCTACCCTCGCCAAGGCGATCGACCTGGAAAACTGTTTCCTCACTCCGACAGAACACCTCAGCGAGGTACTCGCATTCCAGTTCGGTTTCTATTATCGGCGGGAGATTTTCCGGTTCGTCATCGAGCAGGATTACGATCGTATGGTCATGGAGGAATTGGGTAAATATGAAGGGATTGATCGCAATCGCTTTGATGAAATGTACGCGTCAAGCAAGCACGAAAACATAAGCCGTCGAGCGCGGCGTGAGATTTTTCATAAAGGGTCCACTGTTACAAGTTGATCCAGCCGGCCGACTCAGTTGCCTGAAGCAACGCCATTCGTCGCGCAGCCATCCGGATGGCTGCTCACTGAAACGCTCCCCATGGCAACACCACCCAGACTCATGTTGGTGGTGTTGCGTATAGCACTTCCGACAAATAACAGAGTAAAATTAAGCAGGTGAGATCGCTGAGCCCTCTGCTTTAACGAGGGGCCGAGGCGCTAGTTTCTGCCTGATAATTTTCTGCATTGGAAGTTCAAAATAATGATAGCTAGCCAGCGCCAAAACCACCAGAACCACCAAAAACAATAGCAATGAATAAGGCGAGTAGAAAACTTCTAGATTAATTTCCAGCACCACCGCAAGGCTGTAAAACACCAACTGCAACGGAAAATGCAAGAGATAGACGGAGTAACTTATATCTCCCAAAAACGAAATCTTTCTACCCAACACACCTCGCCACGCTTCCACTAATGCACACATCAATATGACACTTGGAAAAACCACTGCCGTTATTGAGTATTTGGAGAGCCTGAAAATTATGCCAGGTATGCGAAACTGCTGCGACGCCGGAATTACAGCCTCCAAGGCACTGCCGACCACATCAGAAAAGAAGGGGGTTTTGAAGTCTGCATACACCAGATAGCAAAGAAAAATGGCGATAACCGTGAATAAAACGGCCAAGAGCTTCAGGTATTTAGAAGCTGTTATTTTCGTGAACAACCAAAACGTCAACCCGCCAATGAAGAAAGAAAAAACCCCTCGCCCTACATCGGAGGCAACTTGTATAAGCGCTAAACCGATGATAGCGATACACGCGCCCACCCAGTATCGTCGCCTAGACAAAAGGCAGACCAGAAAGAACAAAATATATAAAAGCGCCTCAACAGACAACGACCACGCCGGACCGTTGAAGGAGTGCTCATTATTAAACAACCAACTGTTCACCATGAAAACATTGAGTACAGCATGATAGAAGTCGACATTTTCAAATGCAAACACGCTTCCCGTCTTTGAGCGTACAAAAACCTGGGCAATCAAGACAAACAGAAACGTTGCAAAGTGGAGTGGATACAATCTAGAAAAACGCATGACAAAAAAACTGAACCCGCTGACTTTTTTACTCCTTATCGCATCTGCATACAGCCAGTAAAAAACAAAACCCGATAATGAAAAAAACAAATCAACCGCCAGCCAGCCATAATTATAAAAAACACCAAACACATTATAAAAAGGCTGAGCGTCCATTCTGAAAGGTGACGTTATGTCCACCTCCAAAAAATAGCGCCAATGCACAAGCACAATTACGAGAGCGGCTACACCTCTTAAAACATCAAGGGAATATAGATGTTTCGGAAAATAATTATTTGTTGTCATTCGTGCCCTGCATTGTGTCTATTTTGATAACGTCTCGAAATATTACAGCACAATGGTTGTAAATCGCCATTACTTCAGTGCTTACCTCGCACGCCTCGTTGTGCCGTCGGTGCCGCGACTCCTCCTCCACGTCAAAAGCCCATCCACCTCTCCCGCCCCCCTCAGCACACTCGGCAGTACATTACATTGCTCGCGGTAAACACCGAATCAACCCAAAGGCCCTCCCGCTGTATCAGATGCGCACAGGCTTGCCGTTGAGGCGAAGCCATACCGCGTGAGAGATAGACTCATGCTCGTGGAGTGAGAAGAGCAGGATTAGGCGGTCATTTCAGGGCGCAGACACCGCACAACCCACCTGAAGCGACCGGCTTGAAGTCGAACGCCTGGCTTTCCTGATAAACTGCGTTGCAATCCCGGTTACCCCGTATTTGCAACGTTTAGCTTGTCGAGTCACCCGCGCGTTTACATGCGGGTGATCGCGCCCATCTCCGGTTGCTACGGCCTCGAATTCAATCGGCAGAACGTAGCAACCGCTTTTGAAGACACGTGAAGCGGACAAAAACTGCTGTATTAAAGATTAGTATTAATGACTTCCGAAAATACCGTATCCCCAACAAGCAACAGCCAAGCCAGTCCTGAGCTGTCTCGCCGCTTCAGCGTCGCGCCGATGATGGATTGGACGGACCGCCACTGCCGGTTCTTCCTACGCCTGCTCTCCAAACACGCCCTGCTCTACACCGAAATGGTCACCACGGGCGCCATCCTCCACGGCGACCACGAACGCTTCCTGCGCCACAACGAAGCTGAACACCCTCTAGCCCTGCAATTGGGCGGCAGCGTTCCCGCTGATCTGGCCGCCTGCGCGCGCATGGCGCAGGCGGCCGGCTACGACGAGGTGAATCTGAACGTCGGCTGCCCCAGCGACCGGGTGCAGAACAACATGATCGGCGCGATCCTGATGGCGCACCCAGCCCTGGTGGCGGATTGTGTGAAGGCGATGCGTGACGCAGTAACGATCCCGGTGACGGTGAAGCATCGCATCGGGATCAATGGGCGGGACAGTTATGCCGAGTTGTGTGATTTCGTCGGGACGGTGAAGGACGCGGGCTGCACCAGTTTTACGGTGCATGCGCGGATTGCGATTCTGGAGGGGTTGTCGCCCAAGGAGAATCGGGACATCCCACCGCTGCGCTACGACGTCGCGGCCCAGTTGAAGCGAGACTTCCCCGAGCTGGAGATTATTCTCAACGGCGGAATCAAGACGCTGGAGCAGTGTCATGAGCATTTACAAACGTTTGACGGGGTCATGCTGGGGCGCGAGGCTTATCACAATCCGTATTTGCTGGCGGAGGTGGATCAGCAATTGTTTGGCAGCACGCAGCCGGTGATCAGTCGAGCCGAGGCGCTGGCGCAGTTGCGGCCTTACATTGCCGAACATTTGGCCGGTGGCGGGACGATGCACCACATTACCCGGCATGTGCTGGGGTTGGGCACGGGTTTTCCGGGGGCGAGGAAGTTCAGGCAGTTGCTGTCGGTGGATATTCATAAGGCCCCGGACCCGCTGGCATTGCTGGAGCAGGCGGGAGCGCTGCTAGAAGGGCGTTGAGCGTTCTGAAGGTTTTAGGGCTGCTTCGCAGCCCAACGGGAGCAAGCTCCCTCGCCACAGGGATCGAGTCTGGCCATTTGTGATTGGGTTGAACCTGCTGGCCGTTTTGCCCTCCTATTTAACAGCCAGACCTGCCATTCAAACGGCTGTTTTCAGGTTGTTGCCCTCGCAAACGATCGAACGCATTTGCGCCCTTGAGCGCCTGCCGGCGCTCGGGTAATGTCATCAGACCCATAGGACAGAGCACGCCCATGACTTCCAAGCTGGAACAACTCAAGCAATTCACCACTGTCGTTGCCGATACTGGCGATTTTTCCACCCTCGCCAAGCTCAAGCCGCAAGACGCCACCACCAACCCTTCCCTGCTGCTCAAGGCTGCGTCGATCCCTGCGTATGCCAAGCTGCTGGATGAGGCCGTGCAAGACTGCAACGGTGACGTGGGCTTGGCCAGCGACCGCTTTGCGGTGGCAGTGGGTCAAGAGATCCTCAAAGTGGTACCTGGGCGTATCTCCACTGAGGTGGATGCCCGCCTGTCGTTTGACGAAGCCGCTATTCTCAAGCGCGCACACCGTCTGATCGACCTGTATGACAAAGCCGGCGTTGGCCGCGACCGCGTGCTGATCAAAATCGCTTCCACCTGGGAAGGCATCCGCGCCGCCGAGCAGCTGGAAAAAGAAGGCATCCAGACCAACCTGACCCTGCTGTTCTCCTTCGCCCAGGCCGTGGCCTGCGCAGAGGCCGGTGTGTTCCTGATCTCGCCGTTCGTGGGCCGTATCTACGATTGGTACAAAAAGGCCAATGGCAACGACTACACCGGTTCGGATGATCCGGGCGTGCAGTCGGTGACGCGCATCTATAACTACTACAAAGCCAATGGCTACAAGACCGTGGTGATGGGCGCGAGCTTCCGCAACCTCAGTCAGATCGAGGAGCTGGCCGGGTGTGATCGCCTGACCATCAGCCCGGACCTGCTGGAGAAGCTGGCGGCTGACGAAGGCACGCTGGAGCGCAAGCTGTCGCCAGGCCATGCCGGTGAAGCCCGTGTGCATTTGACTGAAGCGCAGTTCCGCTGGGAGTCCAACGAGGACGCGATGGCAACAGAGAAGCTGGCCGAGGGCATCCGTCAGTTTGCTCGGGACCAGGAAAAACTCGAAGCGCTGTTGTCCGCCAAGCTGTAAAGCAGCCACGGCAAAAAGGGCGGTCACCCTCACGGGGACCGCCCTTTTTTCATGCTTCGAATTCGTCTAGATCAATGCCGCTCCAGCGCATTCACCAGGTCATGGAACGCTTCGCGATTGGACTCGTTCAACCCCATCAGGATCTTGTGCGCTTCCAACACTTTGACCCGCACCACTTCCTCGGACTGGTCCTGGGACGGGAGGTCAGTCAGGCACTCCGGGCACGGAATCGGGCGGTCAACGATGTTGAACACCTGGTCGAAGCCCATGGACTGCAACAGACGCGTGATGTCTTCGTGGGTGGTGACCACAGTCGGCAACAGGCCGACCTTCTGCCGAGACAGAATGGATAACTTGGCCAGCAAGCCAAGGGTGGTGCTGTCGATGCTGCGGGTTTCGGTCAGATCGATCACGATCGCCGAGAAATTCAACGCTGTGAAGATCCGCTCAATCGTCGCATCCAGCGCCGAACACAAGGTCAGGCGCACTTCACCGACAAATTTCAGGACGAAGGTCCCGTCTTGCTCGGCGAATTGGATTCTTCCGGTACTCATCAAAGATTCCTGCTCAACACCAATAGGGCGATATCATCCGGCATCTCCCCTAGCGTGGCCAATCCAAAAACCTGCCGCAGGCCATCCAGGCTGCCGCCCGCCGACTTGACCTTTTGGGGCAAGGCGGCTTCTTTCTCTTTGAGTGTAGGCTCTGGAAGAAGGTCCAGGATGCCGTCTGACATCAGCGTGAGGCTGAACGTCGGCGGCAGCTCCAGGATGTGGTCTTCGTAGGTGGCTTCATTGAACAAGCCAACCGGTAGACCACGCCCTTCCAGGTAACGCACACTGTCAGGAGTGTATAAAACCGGCATCGGCAGGTGACCACCGATGCTGTAGGTCAAAAGACCGGTTTCTTCATCAATCACGCCGCCAACCATCGTCACGTGCTTGCCCAGCTTGCAGCTGATCAGGCCCCGGTTGATGTGGCCCAGCACCTCGGAGGGGGTGAACTCCGGCAAGGTGCCATTGCGCTTTGATTCGAACAGCAACCGCGTGGTCATGAATTTCAACAACACGGTGACAAAAGCCGAAGAAGCACCATGACCGGAGACGTCGGCCAGGTAGAACGCCACACGTCGCTCATCCACACGGAAGTAGTCGACAAAATCCCCCGACAGGTACAGCGACGGGATGATCTGGTGAGCGAACTGGAAGTCGTCGATGGTCCAGGGGCTGACCGGCAGCATGTTCATCTGCACCTGGCGACCGGCATTCTGGTCTTCCTGGAGCAGGTTGAGGCTGGCTTCGAGTTCGCGGTTGGCGGTTTCGAGCTTTTCGCGGTAGCGCTGGTTCTCCACCAGCAGGCGTGCACGATCCAGGGCACGACGCACCGAGTGCTCCAGCACCGCCAGGTCTTCCAGGGGCTTGATCAGGTAGTCGGCGGCGCCCAGGCGCAAGGCTTCGACAGCATCGTTCATCACCCCGGCACCCGACACCACAATCACCGGCGTCTGCGGGGCGAGCTCAGTCACCTGGCGAATCAGCTCCAGGCCGCCCATCTGGGGCATGCGCAGGTCGCAGATCACAAGGTCGGGCTGGTCGCGCTCGAATACCTGGAGACCCTGTTGGCCATTGCTGGCCTGCAGGACGCTGAAGCCACTGTCTTCCAAATAGGCCGCGAGGCTCGCGCGCACTACTTCGTCGTCATCGATTATCAGCAGCGTGGCACTGGTTTTTTGCATGTGGGCAAACGGCGCCAGAATTAGGTTGGCGTAGGTGGCGCGACAATGGCCGGGCTCACGTACTGGATTCGCTTTCTAGCCTCTCTGTCCTACAAAGCATTGGGATTTTCCCCATGCACAACGGTAAAGCAGAGGTGCCCTTCTAAGGCGCAGACGGTACTCCCATCCGTCAGGGGTTTCAAGCTCATGCCGATGGTCGCCGGGCGTCTTTACACCGCAAATCACCGGGAGTTATAAGAACAGGCACGACCACAACACAAAGTAAGGATGAAGCCCATGAGCGAACACGAGCGCGACTACGCCGAAAAACGCGATTTCATCCGCATGCGTGTGGATGCAGACGTGTCCCTGATCCATGCAGGGCAAGAGATTGCCGGGGTTTGCGTGGACCTTTCCAGTTCCGGCATGCAGGTGCAGGCGCCTCGCCAGTTCAACGTAGGCGACCTGCTGACCGTGCGCATCGATTCGGAGCACGCCGCGCTGAAGGGGCTAGAGGCCGAGACCGAGGTGGTATGGGCCAAGGCCACGGGCCAAGACCAGCACCTGGGCCTCAAGATCCTGAAAATGCGCTGAAAACCGCGCACAAAAAAGGCGACCGCTGAGGTCGCCTTTTTCATTTCAAAACGTCACAACTTAAAAGTCGTCGACGACCTTGCCGTCCTTTACCTTGAACTCACGGTTCTGCAGGTAGGCGTTACGGATGAAGGTGTACTTGTCACCGGTGATCAGCTTCTCGCTATCGAGCAGGCTGGCACGGGTGTCGACGATATTCAGGCCGAAAGTACTGTTGCGCCAGCCGATATCGTTCATGTAACGGTACGGTTGGGTGTAGCTGTCCACGTACTTGGACGGCGCATCACGCAAGGTGCTTGGGCCGAGCAGAGGCAGCATTACGTAAGGACCGCTGCCGACGCCCCAGTAACCGAGGGTCTGGCCGAAATCTTCATCGCTGCGTTGCAGCCCCATTTTGGTGCCGACATCGATAAAGCCCAGTACACCGAAGGTGGTGTTGACCAGCAAACGCGCGGTGTCGACACCGGCATTATGCGGCTTGAGCTGCAGCACGTTGTTGGCCAGGTTGCCTACGTCGCCGATGTTGCGGAAGAAGTTGTGAATGCCATCCTGTACGAACTGCGGCGTCACGAACTGATAGCCCTGGGCCAATGGCTTGAGGGCATAGGTATCTACGGTATCGTTAAAGGTGAAGATCGGGCGGTTGACGCTTTCCCATGGATCATCTTCCGACGCGGCCTGTGCGGCGAAAGGCGCCAACAAGACAGTGGCACACACCGACAGCTGAGCGAAGTAGTGGCTCCAGCGCATAGCTTTTGCTCCTTGAATGGTCTGTCATGGGCGCTATGCCCTGAATAAGGCCGTCAGTATATGACGGAAGTTGGCAATTAGGCAGTAACTAGGAAATGTCACAACAAAATGGACAAATTTCCTACAATTCACAATCCTGTCATCGACTTGTCATCCTGGCTCGATAGCGTTGGTGCTATTTCAGGGATGTCGACATGCCTCACGCCGAGATAGCCATCGCCAGCGCACCCACCTTGACTGCCGTCCTGTTTGGCTTGAGTGGCTGCCTGGTGGACTTCGGTTCCCGTGCTCGCACCGACTCGCCCTCCCTTGAATCCCAGGCTACGCCCGGCGCCCTGAACATCCTGCGCAGTCTCAAGGAACAGGGCATCCCTTGCGCCTGGCTGGATGAACTGCCTCCCGCCGTCACCACCCCGCTGGCCGCCACGCTGCCTGCGTGGGTCAAGGCGACACCACCCTCCTCCATTCGCTGGCCTGCGCCCCACGCCTGCTGGCAAGCCTTGATGCAGCTGAACATCGAACGCCTGGAAGGCTGCGTCTTGGTCAGCGGCGAACCGCGCTTGCTGCAATCCGGGCTCAACGCCGGGTTGTGGACCATCGGCCTGGCCTCCTGCGGCTCGCTGTGCGGCATGGCGCCGGAGCAATGGCAGGCGCTGAGCGAACAGGAGCGCGAGCATAAGCGCGGCAAGGCCACCGTCGCCCTGTACGGGCTGGGCGTGCACTCGGTGATCGACCACCTGGGCGAACTCGGCACCTGCCTGGCCGACATCAGTCTGCGCCAGCTCAAAGGCGAGAAGCCCTGACACGGATCATGCACACTCGACGCCAGTGGATTACTCTACAGGTCAGCCCGTAGACCTTTCTCGGCGTGCCGCGGTCTATGCCAGTGCCTATCGATAAAAGGAAACACGTCATGCCTGATCGCAAAAAACTGGAAGAACAGGTCGAAATCCTGCGCGGGCAGTTGGAACAGGAACCGCCGCTGTCGGAAGAAAAACGTGAAGCGCTGGAAGCCTTGATTGCCAAGTTTGAATTACAACTCGAACTGGAGCCGGCCACTCAAACACCGAGTATTTCCGACGATGTGAATCAAGCGGCCATCGAGTTCGATGCTGAGCACCCGGTTATTTCCGGGACATTGCGCAATATCATGATCACCTTGGGCAATATCGGGATCTGACCGCAAAAAGCCCCGCAATCGCGGGGCTTTTCAATGTTACTGACGAGCCAGGCGCACGTTCTGGAACGCCACGTCTTCCGTACTGCGATACGGGTTGATATCCAACCCACCCCGCCGCACATACCGCGCGTACACCGTCAGCTTTTCCGGCTTCAGCAAGCGCTGCAAATCCAGGAAGATGCGCTCTACGCACTGCTCATGGAAGTCCGAGTGCTGGCGAAAGCTCACGATGTATTCCAGCAGGCTAGCGTGATCCAACGCGTGACCACGGTATTGCACCACCACACTGCCCCAGTCCGGCTGGCTGGTCACCGGGCAGTTGGATTTGAGCAGGTGACTGTGCACGCTCTCCTCGACAACGCGCGAGTCATCGCAACGCAGCAATTCCGGGCGCGGATGCTCGTAGTTGCTGACGCTGATATCCAAATCGTCGATGCACGCACCTGGCAACGCCATCACGCCTTCGGCCTCGATCTCGGCCAGGCTGCGAATGCGCACGCTCACAGGCGCACCGGCGGCCGCGCTGAGGTCGGTGCGCAAGGTGGTTTCCAGGCTGGCCGTATCGGCAAAGGCGGTCTGGTTCAACGAGTTGAGGTACAGTTTGAACGACTTGGACTCGATGATGTTCGGCGAGTCGGCCGGGATGCTGAACTCACCGATGGCCACCACCGGCTTGCCCGACGGCAGCAGCCACGACAGTTCGAAGCAGTTCCAGAAGTCCACGCCCTTGTAAGGCAGGGTCTCGGCGCTCAGGCCCAACTCGGCCCACTTGGCGGCACGCGGGATCGGGAACAGCAACGAAGGTGTGTAGGTGGAGATGTATTCACTGGACTTGCCCAGCGGCGAATGTTCGGCTGCGGGATGCATGGCGGAAACCTGGCTAAATAAACCGCGCCAGTCTACCAGCCTTTGCCCCCGCGCCTAAGCGCCAGCGGATCAATCGACGTTGAGCTTGCCGACCATGCCCGCCTGGTAATGCCCCGGAAGGTTGCAGGCAAACTCCAGGCCCGTGGCCTTAGTGAACGTCCAGATCAGCTCGGCGGTTTTGCCCGGCTCGACCAGTACGCTATTGGGGTCATCGTGTTTCATCGCACCGTGGCCCATGGCTGCATGATCCATCTTGCCCATGCCCGTTGCCGTCAACATGCCGCTGGCCTGCATCTGCAGCATTTCCTTCTGGTGTTCGGCATGCATCGCCGCGTCGCCCAGGTTGAATTCGTGGAGCAACTGGCCTTTGTTGACCAGTACAAAGCGCACGGTCTCACCGGCTTTCACGTCCAGGGACTTGGGCGAAAAGGAAATGTCCTGCAGGGTTATTTCCACGGTACGCGTGGCTTTGCTCGCCGGCGCAGCCTCGCCGAAGGCATAGGTGTGGGCCGCATCGGCCATCGCATCAACACTCAATGCCAACAGGCAACCCGCCAACAACAGGGGTGTACGCAACGCCATCGGTCTTCTCCAAAAATAGATGAACAGCTTGGGCAGCACTCTAAGATTGCGTCGCTGCCAGCCAGCTGACTGCTAGATTACAACTTTGTCAGGTTGCTCCCCCGCCCTGGCACTCAAGGTATAAAGCCGTCGTCCACCGTTGCCAAGAGCTGCCCATGAAACTGCTGATCGTCGAAGACCAACCCAAAACCGGCCACTACCTGCGCCAGGGCCTGGCCGAGGCGGGTTTTACCACCGAACTGGTGGCCGATGGCACCAGCGGCCAGCACCTTGCGCTGACCGGGGACTACGACCTGTTGATCCTCGACGTGATGCTGCCGGGCCGCGACGGGTGGCAGATCCTCCAGGCCGTGCGCAGTGCCGGCATGGACATTCCGGTGCTGTTCCTCACCGCCCGCGACGCCGTCGAAGACCGTGTGCATGGCCTGGAGCTGGGCGCCGACGACTACTTGGTCAAGCCTTTCGCTTTCTCCGAACTGCTCGCCCGCGTGCGCAGCCTGTTGCGCCGTGGCAGCAGCACACCGCAGGAAACCGCGCTGCAACTGGCCGACCTGCGCCTGGACCTGATCCGCCGCCGCGTCGAGCGGGACGGCCAGCGCATCGACCTGACCGCCAAGGAGTTCTCCCTGCTGGAACTGCTGCTGCGCCGCCAAGGCGAAGTGCTGCCCAAATCGCTGATCGCTTCTCAGGTGTGGGACATGAACTTCGACAGCGACACCAACATCATCGAAGTGGCGATCCGCCGCTTGCGTCTGAAAGTCGACGACAACTTCCCCAACAAGCTGATCCACACAGTACGCGGCATGGGTTATGTGCTGGAGGAGCGGGTCAATTGATCAAGCGCCTGTCCCTGGCCAGCCGCCTGGCGCTGCTGTTTGCCGCCTGTACCGCTGTGGTGTCACTGATCGCCGGTGTGCTGTTCAATCGCGCCAGCGAGGCGCACTTCATCGAACTGGACCAACAGCAACTCGACACCAAACTGGTGGCGCTGCGCAGCACCTTACAGGGCGTCGACTCGCCGGAGGCCTTTGCCCGGCGTGAAGCGCAATTGCGCACCGAACTCAGTCGCCAGCCCGACCTTACCCTGCGCATCACCGCCGCCGGCCAACGCTGGCTGGACGATGCGCCAAGCGTGACCTTGCCCGACGCGCCCGGCCTGCACAACCTGCAAAACGCCGACACCGACTACCGGGTCTACAACGCGCCGTTGAGAGCCGGCCAACCCGACTCGCCGCAACTGAGCCTGATGCTCGATATCACTCACCATCAGCACTTCTTGCAACGCATGCAGCACCTGATCTGGCTCACCGTCGGCCTATCGGCCCTGGCGACCGCCCTGCTCGGCGCCTGGGCTGCGCGCAGCGGGTTGCGGCCACTTCGACGCATGGGCGAAGTGGCCGCCAGTGTGTCGGCCCACTCCTTGACCCAACGTTTGCCCCAACAGGAAATGCCCACGGAACTGGCAGACCTGGCCCAAGCCTTCAACGCCATGCTCGGCCGACTCGACGACGCATTCCAGCGCCTTTCGGCGTTTTCCGCCGACATCGCCCACGAACTGCGCACGCCGCTGTCGAACCTGCTGACCCAGACCCAGGTCATCCTCACCCAGCCGCGCCCGCTGGAGGACTACCGCGAGGCGCTGCACAGCAACCTGGAAGAACTGCAATGGATGGCGCAGTTGGTCAACGACATGCTGTACCTGGCCAAGGCGGATCACGGCTTGTTGATACCCAAACGCGAAACCTTGGCACTGGCGGATGAAGTCGACGCGCTACTGGAGTTTTTTACATTGCTGGCAGAGGACGGGCAGATCAGCCTAATGCGCGAAGGCACGGCCCGTACGACGGGTGATCGTGGGATGTTGCGCCGGGCCTTGTCGAATCTGTTGGATAACGCGCTACGGTTTACTCCGCCGGGTGGCGAAGTGCGTGTGCGAATCGAGGATGGTGTGAGGCTTTCAGTGGAGAACACCGGAGATGGCATTCCAACGGAGTTGCTGCCGAGGTTGTTTGACCGCTTCTACCGGGCAGACCCGGCACGCCATGAAGGCAGCAGTGAGCATGCGGGATTGGGGCTGGCGATTACCCAGTCGATTGTGCGGGCGCACGGGGGGAGAATTTATTGCGAATCTAAGGCGGGGTGGACAAGGTTTGTGATTGAGCTACCCGCTTAGACCGTCATCGCCAGCTTGCCGACGATGACGGTCTAAGGCTTACGAATATCTCAGGGCATGCGCCGGCTCAATCTTCGCCGCCCGATACGCTGGATACAACGTGGCCAGAAAGCTCAATACAAACCCGGCCGTGCAGATCAGCAGCACATCCCCGCCTTGCAGCTCCGACGGCAGGTTGCTGACAAAGTACACATCCGAACTGAAGATATGCTGCCCGGTAACCCGCTCGACCCAGCCCACCAGCTCACTCACGTTCAGCGCGGCAATCACGCCCAATACGCCGCCGATCAAGGTGCCAACGATACCGATCACCGTGCCCTGCACCATGAAGATCGCCATGATCTGCCGTGGCGTCGCGCCGATGGTGCGCAAAATCGCAATGTCCGCGCCCTTGTCGTTCACTACCATGATCAGCGTGGCGATGATGTTGAACGCGGCCACGGCGACAATCATCAGCAACAGAAGGCCGATCATGGTCTTTTCCATCTTCATCGCGCTGAACAGGCTGCCCTGGGTGTGGGTCCAGTCGTCAGGCTTGTAGGCTGCGCCCAGGCTGGCGGCGATGTCCGATGAGACCTTGGGGGCCGCGTACAGGTCTTTCACCGCCAGGCGCACGCTTTGTACCTGGTTTGGCTGCCAATGCTGGATCTCTGCGGCGTCGGCCATGTGGATCATGGCCATGGAGCCGTCCAGTTCAGCACCGACCTTGAAGATGCCCACCACGTTCAAACGCTGCATGCGTGGGGTGATGCCGCCCGGCGCGGTGCTGATTTCCGGCACGATCAGGGTCACTTTGTCGCCCACATTCAGACGGAAGCGCCGAGCCGTGATTTCGCCGACTACCACGCCAAACTCACCGGGTTTCAAGTCTTCCAGACTGCCGCGCACGATATGCTGGGCAACGATCGACACCTTGCCTTCCTGCGCCGGGTCGATACCGCTGATCTCAATCGGCTGCATCGCGCCTTTGTAGGAGAACATGCCGTCCATCTGCGTGAAAGGTACGGCGGCGGTCACTTCCGGATTCTTCATCGCGGCGGCGGCCACCGGCTGCCAATCGTTAATCGGATTCACGCCGACGATGGTCGCGTGAGGCACCATGCCGAGGATGCGCGAGCTCATTTCGCGCTGGAAGCCGTTCATCACCGACAACACCACGATCATCGCCAACACGCCCAGGGCGAGGCCGATCATCGAGGTCATCGAGATAAACGAGACAAAACGGTTGCGGCGCTTGGCGCGGGTATAGCGCGTGCCGATGAAAATCGATAACGGTCTGAACATTCGCTTGCACCGCCTGAAAAAATGAAAAAGCCCGGCGCTTGAAGCGCCGGGCTTGAAACGGGTCAGATGGCGACCAGATGACCTTCCTGCAGGTGCAACACACGGTCCATCTGGCGGGCCATGCTCATGTCATGGGTCACCACCAGGAACGCGGTGCGCATCTGGGTGCTCAGTTCCAGCATCAAGTCCTTGATGCCCTGGGCGGTGTGGGAGTCGAGGTTGCCGGTCGGCTCATCGAGCATCACCAGCCCTGGGTTGTTCACCAAGGCGCGGGCGATGGCCACACGCTGGCGCTCGCCGCCGGACAACTCGGCCGGTTTATGCTCCAGGCGATGGCCGAGGCCAACGCGCTCCAGCAGTGCTTTGGCACGCTGGCGGGCTTCCGGAATCGCGTTCTTGCCGATCAGCAGCGGCATGCACACGTTTTCCAGGGCGGTGAACTCCGGCAGCAGGTGGTGGAACTGATACACAAAGCCCAGCGAACGGTTGCGCAACTGGCCGCGAGCCTTTTCACCGAGGGCCGACAGTTCTTCACCGGCCAGCCACACGCTGCCCTGGGACGGCGTATCAAGGCCGCCCAACAGGTTCAGCAAGGTACTTTTACCGGAACCGGAACTGCCCACGATCGCTACGCGCTCGCCTGGGTGCAGCTCAAGTTGCAGGTTGGACAGCACCACCACCGACTCCGGGCCTTCCTCGTAGGATTTGCCCAGGTCGCGGCAGCTCAGGATTGCTTTTTCACTCATGCCCGATTCACTCATAACGTAAGGCCTGTGCTGGCTGGGTACGTGCCGCGCGCCAGGCTGGATACAGGGTGGCAAGGAAACTCAGGACCAACGCAGCACCGCCCACCATCAACACGTCCTGGGCCTGAACCTGGGACGGCAAGTAGTCGATGAAGTAGACGTCGGCGTTGAGAAACTTGTGGCCGATCAGGGTTTCGAGGCCGGCGATGGCGGCGCTCACGTTCAGCGCGGCCAAAATGCCGACGGCCGTACCGATCAGGGTACCGACCACGCCGATCACGGTGCCCTGCACCATGAAGATCGCCATGATCTGCCCCGGCGTGGCGCCGAGAGTGCGCAGGATGGCGATATCGCCCTTCTTGTCGTTCACCACCATCACCAGCGTGGAGATGATGTTGAAGGCCGCCACGGCGACGATCAGCAGCAACAGCAGGCCGATCATGGCTTTTTCCATGCGGATGGCCTGGTACAGGTTGCCGTGGGTACGGGTCCAGTCGCGGGCGTAGTACTGGCTTTCACCCAGGTGCTGGGCGATTTCCCAGGCGCCGCGCGGCGCATCGAACAGGTCGGCGAACTTGAGGCGCAGGCCCTGCACCTGGTCCGGCTGCCAGCGATGCAGGCGCGCCAGGTCGGTGAGGTTGGTCAGGCCGAGGTAGCCGTCGATTTCGCCAGCGCCCACGTGGAAAGTGCCGACCACGGTAAAGCGCTTCATGCGTGGGAACATGCCCGCCGGGGTCACCGTGACTTCCGGCGCCACGAAGGTCAGCTTGTCGCCGAGGCCCACGCCGAGCTTGGCCGCCGCCTTGTCGCCGATGACAATGCCGAAGCTGCCGGGCGCCAAGTCGTCGAGTTTGCCCTGCAGCATGAACTTGTCGATGATCGAGACGTTGCGTTCCTGGACCGGGTCGATGGCATTGAGCAGGATCTTCTGCACCTTGCCGTCATGGGTCAGCAACCCCTGCATCTGGGTGAATGGCGCGACGGCCAGCACCTTGGGGTTCTGCTTGACCTTGTCGGCCAGGCTTTGCCAATCACTGATGGGCGCATCGCCCTCGATGGTCGCGTGGGGCACCATGCCCAACACGCGGGTGCGCATCTCATGATCAAAGCCATTCATCACCGACAGCACCACGATCATCACGACCACGCCCAAGGCGAGCCCGATCATCGAGGTCAGGGAAATGAACGACACAAAATGATTGCGACGCTTTGCACGGGTATAACGCGTGCCGATAAATACGAAGAGAGGTCTGAACATGTCGGGGCTTGTTCGGAGGAAAAGAAGACGTCCCGGTGGCGGGGTCTGGTAAGCAGCTTTACACTCTGACCATTACCGCTAGCTGGGGTTCGCCATGTCGACATTAGATGAAGAAGAACGCCGCGAATACTACCGTATCGACGACATGATCGCACTTCAAATCAAAAGCCTGTCTGCCCCCGAGGCGGCGAGCAAGGAAGTGTTGCTGGATGATTCTCCGCTGTTCAACTTACTCAGTGAACTGCACCTGAGTGAATTCGAAGCCCAGCACCTGCTGCGCCAGCTCAGCGAGAAGGATCGCACCCTCGCCGCCTTCCTGCGCGTGCAGAACAAACGCCTGGACCTGCTCAGCCAGATCATGGCGCGCGGGCTGCTGGATGAAGTCGGCGCGCCGCAGCCGGTGATCATTTCCGAAGGCGGCATCGACTTCCAACACCCCACGCCCCTGCCGGCTGGCGCACACCTGGCGGTCAAGCTGGTGCTGATGCCCCAGGCGCTCGGCCTGCTGCTGCGTGCGCGGGTCACCCATTGCGACCCCAAAGGCACAGGCTTTGATGTCGGCACGGAATTCGAATCCATGACCGACGCCCAACGCCAATTGCTGGCGCGCTACATCCTGCAGAAACAGGCCCAGGAACGCCGCCTGGCGCGGGAACAGAGCGACGCCCAAGACACTTGAACTCTCGAATTCACCCCGCCAGACGACCTGGCGTAAAGGAGCAACTGTGACCCTGATCTACGGCCACCGCGGTGCCAAAGGCGAAGCACCGGAAAACACCCTGACCAGCTTCCAGGAGTGCCTCAAGCACGGTGTACGCCGTTGCGAACTGGATTTGCACCTGTCCATGGACGGCGAGCTGATGGTCATCCACGACCCGACCCTCAAGCGCACCGCCGACCGGCGTGGCAAAGTCGTCGAATACTCGGCGGCGGACCTGGTGAAGATGGACGCACGCAAAGGCGGCCCAGGCTGGGTCAAGCCGTGCCCGATTCCGCGTTTGGAAGAGCTGTTCGAAAAGTGTGACTTCGATCACTGGCAACTGGAAGTCAAAAGCGCCTCGCGCACCCGCGCCGCCACCACCGTACTGGCGATTCGTGAAATGGCTGTGCGTTTCGGGCTGATGGACAAGGTCACCGTGACCTCAAGTTCGCGGGAAGTACTGAAAGCCGCCGTTGAACTCACACCGGACCTGTCACGCGGACTGGTGGCGGAATATGCCTGGCTCGACCCGCTGAAGGTCGCGCAGAACTATGGCTGTGAGATCTTGGCGTTGAACTGGACGCTGTGCACCCCTGAGCGACTGGAAAAAGCCCAGCGCCAGGGCTTGCACGTGTCCGTGTGGACCGTCAACGAACCCGCGCTGATGCGCAGGCTCGCCGACTTCGGCGTAGATAGCCTGATTACAGACTTTCCCGGTTTGGCCACTGCCACTCTCGGGAATTACTGAAATCGGTCTCCCCGGCCGGCTCAGGCCACCGGCCGGAGCCGCTCAAAAAAGCCGGTTGAGGCCGTCGTAGGCCGCTACCCGATAGGCTTCCGCCATGGTCGGGTAGTTGAACGTGGTGTTGACGAAATACTTCAGGGTATTGAGTTCACCCGGCTGGTTCATGATCGCCTGGCCGATGTGCACGATCTCAGAAGCCTGGTAGCCGAAGCAATGCACGCCGAGGACTTCCAGGGTTTCACGGTGGAACAGGATCTTCAGCATGCCTTGGGGCTCACCGGCGATCTGCGCACGCGCCATGCTCTTGAAGAACGCCTTGCCCACTTCGTAAGGCACCTTGGCCTTGGTCAGTTCGTGTTCGTTCTTGCCGATCGAGCTGATCTCGGGAATCGTGTAGATCCCGGTCGGCACGTCGTTCACGTAGCGCCAACTGCCATTGTCGACGATGCTGCCAGCGGCCGAGCGGCCCTGGTCATGCGCCGCACTGGCCAGGCTCGGCCAGCCGATCACGTCACCGGCGCCGTAGATGTTCGCCACGCAGGTGCGATAGTTCTCGTCCACTTCGATCTGGCCACGGCTGTTGACCTTGACCCCGATATTTTCCATACCCAGCTTGTCGGTGTTGCCGGTACGGCCGTTACACCACAACAAGGCATCCGCCTTGATCTTCTTGCCGGACTTGAGGTGCAGGATCACACCATTGTCCAGGCCTTCGACGCGCTCGTACTCTTCGTTGTGGCGCACGGTGATGTTGTTGTTGCTGAAGTGGTAACTCAACGCCTGGGAAATTTCCGAGTCGAGGAAGCTCAGCAACTGGTCGCGGTTGTCCACCAGCTCCACCAGCACGCCCAAGCCGCTGAAGATCGAGGCGTATTCACAGCCGATCACGCCAGCGCCGTAGATGATCAGTTTGCGCGGGGTGTGGCCCAGGCTCAGGATGGTGTCGCTATCGTAGATACGCGGATGGTGGAAATCGATGTCCGCCGGGCGGTACGGGCGCGAACCGGTGGCGATGATGATGTGCTTGGCCACCAGCTTCTCGACCACGCCGTTGGGGCAGACCACTTCGATGGTTTGCTCGTCGGCGAAGCTGCCGGTGCCGAAGAACAGGTCGACGCGGTTACGGGCGTAGTAGCCGGTACGCGAGGCGACCTGCTTGGAGATGACTTTCTCGGCGCTCTTGAGCACGTCCGGGAACGAGAACCAGCGCGGCTCACCAATGGCCCGGAACATCGGGTTGGTGTTGAACTGCATGATCTGGCGCACCGAGTGACGCAAGGCCTTGGACGGGATGGTGCCCAGGTGGGTGCAGTTACCGCCGACCTGGCGACGGCTATCGACCATCGCCACCTTGCGCCCAGCTTTGGCGGCGTTCATCGCCGCACCTTCTCCAGCCGGGCCGGAACCCAGTACCACCACGTCGTAGTTGTAGACAGCCATGCGTACTCCTCAGAACAGGCCAGGCGTACGGTTGGACGCCGGGCTAAATCATGCCGCGGCCAGCGGTCATGAAGGACAATTCGGCTCAAGTGTGTGAACCGGGGCACAGTCTATATAAGGCTCAACGCCGCGAACATTAACCCTTGGTCGCGTCGTAGGCCAGTCTTGCCTTTACTACACCATCAGGAAATTGCAATTACACTGCCAGCAAGCCCCTTTGCAGGACTGACCATTATGCGGCATGTCGCTTTCTGTTTATTACTGATGCTGTCGATCACGGTGCAGGCCAATGAGGCGGATCGGCTGAAACAGGCCGACTTTCCGGTGCAGTCCCAGCAATTGACCTTGAAAAACCAGGCGGTGCTCACCTATCTCTGGGCGGATGTTTACGCGGCTGCACTGTATGCCCCGTCCGACGTGAGCGCCAAGCAGGCCTGGGCGCAACAAAAAGCGCTGCGCCTGACGCTGTATTACTTTCGCGACATCGACCGCAATGATGTGATCAAAGCCGCCACTGCCACGCTGGAGCGCCAGCAGACCAACGCCCGCCTCAAACCCGAAATAGACAAACTACACGCCAGCTTTCGCGATATCCGCAGCGGTGATCGGTATGCCCTGGACTTTCGTCCGGGACGTGGTTTGAACCTGGAGATCAATGGGCAGGTGGTGTTCAGCAGTCGTGATGACGAGCTAGCGCGGGCTTACCTGGGCATTTGGCTAGCGCCCAAAGGGTTGTCCGACAGTTTGCGCGACAGACTCCTCCTATAGGAGCGAGCGTTTTGTGGCGAGGGAGCTTGCTCCCGCTGGGCTGCGAAGCGGCCCCAAAAAGCATGCGGGCGCTACGCACCCGAGCGGGAGCAAGCTCCCTCGCCACAACAATCCCCCCCTTGCAAAAAAGCAAATACGAAAAAGCCCCGAACCAGTCGGGGCTTTTTCATTTACGGCTGATACTTAGCGCGGAAACGCAGGCGGGTTGACCCCAGCCATGTCTTCCATCACGCGAACCACCTGGCAGCTGTAGCCGAACTCGTTGTCGTACCACACGTACAAGACAACGCGGTTGTCCTGGGTAATGGTCGCTTCCGCGTCCACCACACCGGCGTGGCGCGAGCCCACGAAGTCGGTGGAGACCACTTCCTGCGAGTTGACGAAGTCGATTTGCTTATGCAGATCGGAGTGCAGCGCCATGTAGCGCAGGTACTCGTTCATCTCTTCACGGGTGGCGGCTTTCTCAAGGTTCAGGTTGAGAATGGCCATCGACACGTTGGGCGTCGGCACGCGGATCGCGTTGCCGGTCAGCTTGCCGGCCAGCTCAGGCAGGGCCTTGGCAGCAGCAGTGGCAGCGCCGGTCTCGGTGATCACCATGTTCAACGCGGCGCTACGGCCACGGCGATCGCCCTTGTGGAAGTTGTCGATCAGGTTCTGGTCGTTGGTGTACGAGTGAACGGTCTCGACGTGGCCGTTGACGATGCCGAACTTGTCATTCACCGCCTTCAGCACGGGCACGATGGCGTTGGTGGTGCAGGAAGCAGCGGACACGATCTTGTCGTCAGCGGTGATTTCGCTGTGGTTGATGCCGTGAACGATGTTCTTCAGCTTGCCTTTGCCAGGCGCGGTCAGGACAACGCGATCCACACCCGGGCAAGCCAGGTGCTGGCCCAGGCCTTCGGCGTCACGCCATACGCCGGTGTTGTCCACCAGCAGGGCGTCCTTGATGCCGTACTGGGTGTAATCCACCTCGGACGGGTTTTTCGCGTAGATCACCTGGATCAGGTTACCGTTGGCGGTGATGGTGTTGTTTTCTTCGTCGATGACGATGGTGCCGTTGAACGGACCGTGTACCGAATCGCGACGCAGCAGGCTGGCGCGCTTGGTCAGGTCGTTCTCGGCGCCTTTGCGCACGACGATGGCACGCAGGCGCAGGCCGTCGCCGCCACCGGTTTTTTCGATCAGGATGCGTGCCAGCAGGCGGCCGATACGACCGAAGCCGTACAGCACCACGTCGGTACCTTTGCGGGCAGCGGCGTTTTGCTGGCCAACCACATCGGCCATTTCTTCACGCACGAACTGCTCGGCGGTACGGCCGGCACCTTCCTTGCGGAATTTGTAGGCCAGCTTGCCCAGGTCTACCGAAGCCGCGCCGAGCTTGAGCTCGCTCATGGCTTTAAGCAGTGGGAATGTTTCGTGGACGGAGAGTTCGCTGTCGTCGGCGGAACGGTGACGCGCAAAGCGGTGGGCTTTGAGAATCGCGATGACGGACTGGTTGATCAGGCTGCGGCCATAGATCGAGCTCACCACATTGTTATTGCGGTACAGCTGACCGATAAGCGGGATCATCGCTTCTGCGAGTGCTTCACGGTCGATCCATTCACCAAGACACTGGTCGGGCTTCTGAGTCACGGGAACCTTCCACATGTAGGGGCTGAAAAAAGGGGCTACATTATGCCGCCCGACTGCCCCCGGAGCAATGCGCGTCCGGCAACAAAAAGTCCTTGCGAAAAATTGACACCCCGCTACAGCCCAGTAAATACGCGGGTTCCAGAAGGCCACTAATGGCAGGCGCGGAACAACTTGTCCGTAACCCTCCGAAAAACGCGTACATTTTGGCACTACATATTGAGTCAAAACCCGCCATTGTTTGTCTTAGCCACTACATTTCCTACAAACCGTAATAGGCTCAGTCAGCAACTGACAGACGGCGCCCCGCACCGTTACAATTACCGACTTTGTCGCAACGCTTGGAGCTCAACCTTCCGTGCCCGTCCTGCGTCTACCGCTACTCCCTGCTGCGGCAGGCAAACAGCACTGGGGCAACCTGCCCGGTGCCGCCCTGAGCCTGGCCATCGCCGAGGCTGCCAGCGCAGCCAAACGCTTTACCCTGCTGCTCACCGCCGACAGCCAAAGCGCCGAACGGCTGGAGCAGGAGCTGAGCTTCTTCGCCCCCGATTTGCCGGTGCTGCATTTCCCAGACTGGGAAACCCTGCCCTACGATCTGTTCTCGCCGCACCAGGACATCATCTCCCAGCGCATCGCCAGCCTGTACCGCTTGCCGGAACTGGCCCACGGCGTGCTGGTGGTGCCGATCACCACGGCCTTGCATCGCCTGGCGCCGACCAAGTTCCTGCTGGGCAGCAGCCTGGTGCTGGATATCGGCCAGAAGCTGGACGTCGAACAAATGCGCACGCGCCTGGAAGCCAGCGGCTATCGCTGCGTCGACACGGTGTACGAGCACGGTGAGTTCGCGGTGCGTGGCGCGCTGATCGACCTGTTCCCGATGGGCAGCAAATTGCCCTATCGCATCGACCTGTTCGATGACGAAATCGAGACCCTGCGCACCTTCGATCCGGAAAACCAACGCTCCATCGATAAAGTCGAATCGGTCAAGCTGCTGCCCGCACGGGAATTCCCGCTGCAGAAAGACGCGGTCACGCGCTTCAAGGCGCGCTTCCGTGAACGCTTCGACGTGGACTTCCGCCGCTGCCCGATTTTCCAGGACCTGAGCAGCGGAATCACCCCGGCCGGTATCGAATACTACCTGCCGTTGTTTTTCGACGAGACCTCCACCCTCTTCGATTACCTGCCCCAGGACACCCAGGTGTTCTCGCTGCCAGGCATCGAACAGGCGGCGGAAAACTTCTGGAACGACGTGCGCAACCGCTATGAAGAGCGCCGCGTCGACCCGTCCCGCCCTTTATTGCCGCCCGCCGAACTGTTCCTGCCGGTGGAAGACTGCTTCGCGCGCCTGAAAAGCTGGCCGCGCGTGGTCGCCAGCCAGCAGGATGTGGAAACCGGCGTCGGCCGCGAACGCTTCCCGGCGGGCACACTGCCGGACCTGGCGATCCAGGCAAAAGCCACGCAACCGCTGGAAGCGCTGTCCAATTTCCTCGGCGACTTCCCCGGCCGCGTGCTGTTTACCGCTGAATCCGCCGGCCGTCGCGAAGTGCTGCTGGAACTGCTGGAACGCTTGAAGCTGCGACCGAAAACCGTCGATAGTTGGCCGGACTTTGTCAAAAGCAAAGAACGCCTGGCGATCACCATCGCCCCGCTGGACGAAGGCCTTTTGCTGGATGATCCGGCCCTGGCGCTGATCGCCGAGAGCCCGTTGTTCGGCCAGCGCGTGATGCAACGTCGCCGCCGCGAAAAACGCGCCGACGCCAACAACGACGCGGTGATCAAGAACCTCACCGAACTGCGCGAAGGCGCGCCGGTGGTGCACATCGACCACGGCGTCGGCCGCTACCTGGGCTTGCAGACCCTGGAGATCGACAACCAGGCCGCCGAATTCCTCACCATGGAATACGCCGAGGGCGCCAAGCTCTATGTGCCAGTGGCCAGCCTGCATTTGATCGCGCGCTACACCGGCAGCGATGACGCCCTGGCGCCCTTGCATCGCCTGGGCTCCGAGACCTGGCAGAAAGCCAAGCGCAAGGCCGCCGAGCAGGTGCGCGACGTCGCCGCCGAATTGCTCGACATCTATGCCCGCCGCGCCGCCCGCGAAGGTTACGCGTTTGCCGACCCGAAAGCCGACTACGCCACCTTCAGCGCCGGCTTCGCCTTCGAAGAAACCCCGGACCAGCAAACCACCATCGAAGCGGTACGCGCCGACATGCTCGCGCCCAAGCCCATGGACCGCCTGGTCTGCGGCGACGTGGGCTTCGGCAAGACCGAAGTGGCCATGCGCGCCGCCTTCATCGCCGTGCACGGCGGCCGCCAGGTGGCAATCCTGGTGCCCACCACCCTGCTCGCCCAGCAGCACTACAACAGCTTCCGCGACCGCTTTGCCGATTGGCCGGTGACCGTGGAAGTGATGAGCCGCTTCAAGTCGGCCAAGGAAGTGAATGCCGCCGTCGCCGACCTGGCTGAAGGCAAGATCGACATCGTGATCGGCACCCACAAGCTGCTGTCGGATGATGTGAAGATCAAGAACCTGGGCCTGGTGATCATCGACGAAGAACACCGCTTCGGCGTGCGCCAGAAAGAACAGCTCAAGGCCCTGCGCAGCGAAGTCGACATTCTCACCCTCACCGCCACGCCAATTCCGCGTACATTGAATATGGCGGTGTCGGGCATGCGCGACCTGTCGATCATCGCCACACCGCCGGCGCGCCGCTTGTCGGTGCGCACCTTCGTGATGGAGCAGAACAAAAGCACGGTCAAGGAAGCACTGCTGCGCGAGCTGCTGCGCGGCGGGCAGGTGTATTACCTGCACAACGACGTAAAGACCATCGAGAAATGCGCCGCCGACCTCGCCGAGCTGGTGCCGGAGGCACGTATCGCCATCGGCCACGGGCAGATGCGCGAGCGCGAACTCGAACAGGTGATGAGCGACTTCTACCACAAGCGCTTCAACGTGCTGATCGCCTCGACCATCATCGAGACCGGCATCGACGTGCCGAGCGCCAACACCATCATCATCGAGCGCGCCGACAAGTTCGGCCTGGCGCAATTGCACCAGCTGCGTGGCCGCGTCGGACGCAGTCACCACCAGGCGTATGCCTATTTGCTCACGCCGCCGCGCCAACAGATCACTTCCGACGCAGAGAAGCGCCTGGAAGCCATCGCCAACACCCAGGACCTGGGCGCCGGTTTTGTGCTGGCCACCAACGACCTGGAAATCCGCGGCGCCGGCGAACTGCTGGGCGACGGCCAGAGCGGGCAGATCCAGGCAGTGGGTTTCACGCTGTATATGGAGATGCTTGAGCGCGCCGTAAAAGCGATCCGCAAGGGCGAGCAGCCGAACCTCGATCAACCGTTGGGCGGTGGTCCGGAGATCAACCTGCGCTTGCCGGCGTTGATTCCCGAAGATTACCTGCCAGACGTGCACGCGCGGCTGATTCTGTACAAACGCATCGCCTCGGCCACCGATGAAGAAGGCCTTAAAGACCTGCAGGTCGAGATGATCGACCGCTTCGGCCTGTTACCGGAACCGACCAAGAACCTGGTGCGCCTGACCCTGCTCAAGTTGCAGGCCGAACAGTTGGGCATCAAGAAGGTCGACGCCGGGCCGCAGGGTGGACGCATCGAATTCGAAGCGCAGACGCCGGTAGACCCTCTAGTGCTGATCAAACTGATCCAGGGCCAGCCCAACCGCTACAAGTTCGAAGGGGCTACGCTGTTCAAGTTCATGGTGCCGATGGAGCGTGCCGAAGAACGCTTTAATACCTTGGAGGCGTTGTTCGAGCGCCTCATCCCGAAATCTGCTTGAAGGACGCCCCAATGCGCCTGTTCCGCATGTTGTGCCTGTTGTTGGTGGTCGTGGCCCCTGCGGCGTTCGCCGACAGCCCGTACCAGGTGGAAATGATCCTGGTGCGCCAGAACGCCGAGCCGGTGATCAACAGCCGCGCCGCCCCGGAAAACTGGGATGCCGGAGCGGCGCGCCTGGGCGACAGACTGAGCCCGCCGCGCCTGTCCAACATTGTCGACAAGCTGCGTGCCGACTCTACCTACACGGTGCTGCTGCATAAGGCGTGGGAACAGAACCTGGGCGAGCAGCCGGTCAAGGTCGCGATCACCGACGGTTCGGAGCAATTCGGCCAGTTTCCGATCGAGGGCGTGTTGAGCCTGCAACTGGGGCGTTTCACCGATATCGATGCGAACTTCTGGATCAACCAATTCGACGCCAACGGCAGCGTGATCGCCAGCGAGCACCTGAGCCAGACCGACGTGCGCACCAAAAACAACCAACTGAACTACCTGGACGGCGGCCACCTGGCGCTGCTGATCAAGATCACCTCGCTGACCGCCAAGCCCCCCAGCGCGCCCCCGCCCGACATCCAGGACTGATCCAGCACCATGTCCCTCACGTCGTCGCTGACCAAACCCCTGGCCCCTTCGTGGGCCAATCGCTTTAAAGAGCAGAGCCTTGAGCGCGGGCGACGTTATGCCCTGGAAAACCGGGTGCGCATCGTCGAGTGCGGCGACAGCACCATCGTCGCCAGTTGCGAAGGCTCAGGCAGCAATGTGTATCGCCAGACCATCTCGCTGCGTGAATCGGCCAAGGGTACCTTGATCCTGGTGGACAGCCGCTGTACCTGCCCGGTGCACACCAACTGCAAACACATCGCCGCGGTATTGCTCAAGGTCCAGGAAACCCTGGCCTACCCCGCCGCCGCACAGGATGCAGAGCTTCTGGAAAAACTCCAGGCCGTGCTGGAAAACCGTGCGGTGCTGCCGCAAGTGGTGATGGAAGACGTGGTGCCGGTACCGCGCCTGTGGATGGCCAGTGTCGAATTCAGCGCCTTCGAACCGCGCAACGGCAAGATGCAGCGCTATATCCAGCACCGGGCGGCGCTGTCGTTCAACTACCTGGGTAACTACGTCAGTGGGCAGAAAAACGCTGACATCATCGTGCGCCAGGATACCCAGAGCCTGCGGATCAAGCGGCATCCGGAGCTTGAGCAACCGTATCGCGAACAACTGCGCCTGCTGGGCTTCAAGATCGCCACACGCCAGAGCAAGGCCCTGCCGGAAAGCGCCGGCGAGCTGTTCGAGATGGTCAATGACAGTGCCTGGCTCACCTTCACGCTCAATGCCACGCCGACACTGCGGGCCGAGGGCTGGGAACTGCTGATCGACGATGATTTCGGCTTCGACCTCAGCGCCGTCGATGACTGGTATGCCACCGTTGATGAAGGTCCGGAGCGTGATTGGTTCGATCTGGAGCTGGGGATCATCGTCAATGGCGAGCGACTGAGCCTGTTGCCGATCCTGCTGAACCTGATGCGCTCCCACACCGAGATACTCAACCCGGAGAAGCTGGCGCGGCGCCGCGATGATGAGCTGATCCTGGTGAATATCCCAGGCCTGCCCAATGGTCATGGCCCGATACAAGTTGCGCTGCCCTACGGTCGATTGAAACCGGTGCTGGCGACCCTCGGTGAGTTTTACCTACAGGAAGCCGGCACCACCACGCTGCGCATGGCCAAGGCCGATGCGATCCGGCTCAACCCACTGGAAGACTTGCCGCTGCAATGGGAAGGTGGCGAGAAAATCCGCAATTTTGCCCAGCGCCTGCGGGATATCAAGGACTTTACCTGCGTAGCGCCTGAAGGGCTGAACGCGACCTTGCGCCCTTACCAACTAGAAGGCTTGAGCTGGATGCAGTCGCTGCGTCAGCTGGATGTCGGCGGCATACTTGCGGATGACATGGGCCTGGGCAAAACCCTACAGACCCTGGCGCATATCCTCACCGAGAAGGCCGCGGGTCGCCTGGATCGGCCGTGCATGGTGGTGATGCCCACCAGCCTGATTCCCAACTGGCTGGATGAGGCGGCGCACTTCACACCGCAACTCAAGGTGCTGGCGCTGTATGGCGCAGGGCGCAAGAAACATTTCGCCAACCTGCAGGACTATGACCTGCTGCTGACCACCTATGCGCTGCTGCCCAAGGACATAGAACAACTCGCCGCCCTGCCCTTGCATGTGCTGATCCTCGATGAAGCCCAGTACATCAAGAACCCGTCCAGCAAGGCGGCCCAAGCGGCGCGTGAGCTGAACGCACGCCAGCGCCTGTGCCTCAGTGGTACGCCGCTGGAAAACCACCTGGGCGAGCTGTGGTCGTTGTTTCACTTCCTGCTGCCGGGCTGGCTCGGTGACGTGAAAAGCTTCAACCGCGATTACCGCGTGCCCATCGAAAAGCGCGCCAGCGATGTACGATTGCAGCACCTCAACGGTCGGATCAAACCTTTCCTGCTGCGCCGCACCAAGGAACAGGTGGCGACAGAATTGCCACCCAAGACCGAGATCATCCACTGGGTCGACCTCAATGAAGCCCAGCGCGACGTGTACGAAACCATGCGCCTGGCCATGGACAAGAAAGTCCGCGACGAGATCACCCGCAAAGGCGTGGCGCGCAGCCAGATCATCATTCTTGAGGCGCTGCTGAAGTTGCGCCAGGTTTGTTGCGACTTGCGACTGGTCAACGACGCGACCCTGCCCGCCCGTGGCAGCAGCTCCGGCAAGCTGGATAGCTTGATGGAGATGCTTGAGGAACTGTTTGAGGAAGGTCGGCGGATCCTGCTGTTTTCCCAATTCACCTCAATGTTGAGCCTGATCGAAGTCGAGCTGAAAAAACGTGGCGTGGCCTACGCACTGCTCACCGGCCAGACCCGGGATCGGCGCACACCGGTGAAAGACTTCCAGAGCGGCAAGCTGCAGATTTTTCTGATCAGCTTGAAGGCCGGGGGCGTGGGCCTGAACCTGACCGAGGCCGATACGGTGATCCACTACGATCCTTGGTGGAACCCGGCCACGGAAAACCAGGCCACCGACCGTGCCTATCGCATTGGTCAGGAGAAGCCGGTGTTCGTCTACAAGATGATTGCCCGGGGCACGGTGGAAGAGAAAATCCAGCACCTGCAGAAGGAAAAGTCCGACCTGGCAGCGGGCGTGCTGGATGGGCGTACTACTGGGGATTGGCAGTTGGGCAACGAGGATATCGAAGCGCTGTTTGCGCCGTTGCCCAACAAACAGGAAAAGCGCTAGATCAACTGCGCATCGCGCAAGGCAGTGAGGGCTTTCAGCCAGCGCGGATCCTGCTTGTAGTCCGTCGACGCAATCGCCTGGCCGCGCATCCGTGCGATTCGGGCCGATGGCTTGACCTTCATACGCTGGGCGGCGGTCAACGCCAGTTCTGCAGCCGCGCGATCATTGCACACCAACCCCATGTCACAACCCGCCGTCAGCGCCGCTTCGATACGGCTGGCCGCGTCGCCCACCACATGGGCACCGGCCATGGACAGGTCATCACTGAAAATCACGCCATCGAACTGCAACTCACCACGCAGGATGTCCTGCAACCAGCGTCGCGAAAACCCGGCTGGCTGGGCGTCGACCTGCGGATAGATCACGTGCGCGGGCATCACCGCCGCGAGTTGCTTGCTCAAGCGTGCGAAAGGCACCAGGTCATTCGCACGAATCTGCTCAAGACTGCGTTCATCATTGGGAATGGCGACGTGGGAATCGGCCTCAGCCCAACCGTGACCAGGGAAGTGCTTACCGGTGGCGGCCATGCCGGCGCTGTTCATGCCACGGATAAATGCACCGGCCAACACGGCGGCACGCTCCGGGTCACCTTCGAAGGAACGGGTTCCGACCACGGCGCTGCGTTGGTAGTCCAGGTCCAGCACCGGGGCGAAGCTCAGGTCCAGGCCAACGGCCAACACTTCTGTCGCCATGATCCAGCCGCACTGCTCGGCCAAATACTCGGCGTTGGGGTTGTCCGCCAATGCACGCATGGCCGGCAGGCGCACAAATCCCTGGCGCAGGCGCTGTACGCGGCCGCCTTCCTGGTCGACGGCCAGCAACAGGTCCGGGCGCACGGCGCGAATCGCGGCGCTCAATTCCCGCACTTGGCGCGGATGCTCGATATTGCGCGCGAAAATGATCAGGCCGCCCACTTCAGGCTGGCGCAGCAGGTGGCGGTCCTCGGCCGTCAGCCAGGTGCCGGCCACGTCGACCATCAAAGAACCTTGCAGGGCAGCAGTCATAAACCTTCCTTAAATAACGCACACAACCCGTTGCCCTCACCAGGCACAGTGAGCACAACGGGTTATGAGTCAATAGCTGTATTCGGCATGGGCCGCTAGCTTAGCGGATGCAAGCGACCGCGCCCACCCGGCGCGGTCAAACCTTGGCGGGGGCTGGCGCGGACTTGCTGCGTGGGCGCAATTGGGCGGCGGCCATGGCGGCGTCGGTCACGCCGGTTTCGGCGCGCATGCCGGCGGCCAGGAACGGCACCATCAGGCGCATGACCTGCTCAATGGAGGTGTTGACGCCGAAATCAGTCTCGGCAATGGCCCGCAACGCTTTGATCCCAGACATGCTGAACGCAGCGGCACCGAGCATGAAGTGCACACGCCAGAACAGCTCGATCGGCGGAATACGCGGAGCGGCCTCGTTAACCAGCAACATATAGCGACGAAATACCTTGCCGTACATGTCTTCGAGGTAACGGCGCAGGTGCCCCTGGCTCTGACTGAAGGCCAGGCCCAACAGGCGCATGAAGATCGACAAATCATTGCCACTGCGAGGCTGAACCACCAGGGCTTGCTCAACGAGGATTTCCAGCAGCTCTTCCAGGGTCGGCTTATGGTCAGCTTTGGCCTGGCGACGCTCCAGCTCACGGTCGAGGCTCGCGCAGAACGGCCCCAGGAAGCGTGAGAACACCGCCTGGATCAGGGCCTTTTTCGAGCCGAAATGATAGTTCACTGCGGCGAGGTTGACGCCAGCCTTGCTGGTAATCAGCCGCAATGAAGTTTCAGCAAATCCTTTTTCCGCGAACAATTGCTCGGCAGCATCGAGAATGCGTTCAACGGTTTCCGACTGGGCCATGGCTACTCCGCCTGACAAACACTTGTTTGAAACATACGTTTCAGGGTGTGTCTTGTCAAGCCTGCGGGTTCGCTTTCCGGCCGGGCAGTCATACATTTCATCGCTATTTAATCACATCCATACCGGTCTGTAGGCAGCGCTATCCCTGGCTTGTGGGAAGCATGCCCGATGACCGTCCAGCGGAGGGGCAGAAAAGGATGATTGCCAAGCGTAGTTCACTGTATATAATCCCAGTCACTGTATAAAAAGACAGAGCGATCAACATGCTAAAACTGACGCCACGCCAAGCTGAGATTCTGGCTTTTATCAAGCGCTGCCTCGATGACAACGGCTACCCGCCGACACGAGCGGAAATTGCGCTGGAACTGGGGTTCAAGTCCCCCAACGCCGCTGAAGAACACCTCAAGGCCCTCGCTCGCAAAGGCGCGATCGAGATGACCCCCGGTGCCTCGCGCGGTATTCGAATCCCTGGCTTCGAAGCCAAGGCCGACGAATCGACCCTGCCGATCATCGGCCGTGTCGCCGCCGGCGCGCCGATCCTGGCGCAGCAGCACGTCGAGGAATCCTGCAACATCAACCCGACCTTCTTCCATCCTCGCGCCGACTACCTGTTGCGGGTCCACGGCATGAGCATGAAGGACGTGGGCATCTTCGATGGCGACCTGCTGGCCGTCCACACCACCCGCGAAGCCCGTAATGGCCAGATCGTCGTCGCCCGCATCGGCGATGAAGTCACCGTCAAACGCTTCAAGCGCGAAGGCAGCAAGGTCTGGCTCCTGGCCGAGAACCCTGAGTTCGCCCCGATTGAAGTGAACCTGAAAGACCAGGACCTGGTGATCGAAGGCTTGAGCGTCGGCGTCATTCGCCGCTAGAGGAGGCATCATGCAACTCGTCCACACCCCACAACACACACAACTGTCGCTGTTCGAGGCCTTCATGGCCCAACCCCTTGCGCCTATCCTCAAGGAAACGGTCGAGGCGCCCTGGGGTGCCGAACCTGAGGCGTTCAGTGAATTGTCGTTGCGCGGTGCAGCGGGGAGTTGCCTGAGCCTGCTCGCGCCGATCCTGCGTGATCTGAGCGAAGAGCAGGACGCCCGCTGGCTGACGCTGATCGCCCCGCCCGCCAGCCTGACCCAGGCCTGGCTGCGGGATGCCGGCCTCAACCGCGAGCGCATTCTGTTGCTGCAACCGCGTGGCGCACAAAGCGCCCAGCAGTTGACCTGTGAAGCACTTCGACTGGGTCGCAGCCATACGGTGGTGAGCTGGTTGAACCCACTGAGTGTCAGCGCCAAGCAACAGTTGATCAGTGCCGCGCGCACGGGGGATGCGCAGAGCTTGAACATTCGATTGGGCTAAACGGCTTTTGTAGTGAGCGGGCTTGCCCCGCGCTGGGTGGCGAAGCCGCCCCAAATTCAAACACCTCGGTGTTTCTGAAATACCGCAGCGGCCTTGTTGGGGCGGCTTCGCCACCCAGCGCGGGGCAAGCCCGCTCACTACAACGATCACCGTCAGTCAGTGAAGAACCCGCGGCCCCTCGTCTTTCTCCGGCTCGCCTTCTGCCAATCGACCGGCCATCTGCACACCCACGCTCAACATGGCTTTAGCCACTTCCACGTGCTGGCCCTGCAGGAACTGTTTGGCATCCTCGGAAAAATCCAAGATAACCAGAGAACCCTCGTCCTCAGCCCGGCGCAGCTCGATTCGGCCGTCAGGCAACTCAACAATTTCCAGAAAGGACGTTGGCATAAAAGTCTGTTCTCCACGAAAGGCCGGGATTATATCAGTCATCCACCCAGCCCCGCAGAGGATCTGAACAGGTTTCTTGACAGCTTGATGAATGGTCGCCTACAGGATGCTCAACACTCGTTGAGACCTTCACGAAAACGCAGCGCCATCTTTTTCAGCTCCTGGCGCCAGCCTTCCAGCTCTTCCCGGCTTAACGGCTTGGGTTCTTCCTCTTCCAGCGCGACCGCCACGATCAGCGGCTGGGTCATATCCCCTTTGGGCACATGCGGAATACGCGGTGGCTGGAACATATCCGCATGCGCCTTGAGCAAACGCGCCACCCAACTGTCCGGGCTTTGAGCCATTTCCACCAGTTCGGCCAGCTCAGGAATGGCCATCGAGTCCAGCACTTCGCGATTCATGATCATTTCTGCACGGGGCGAGCCGGCTTGAGGCAGGCGGTAAAACCCGGCGATCTCATGGCACAGGCCCAGCAAGGCACCGTACAGATGGAACAACGCCGCTTCACGCCCCGCCTGGACCAGCGCGATGGCATTCATCTCTTTCCCTTCCTCGGCGCGGCCAAGGGCTTCCAGGGATAAACCCGCGAAGTAAATTTTCTGATTGGTACGGGTATAGAGTTCGTTGGCCATGACGGCAATCTCCACAACGAATAAGCATGATGCTGGCTGAACAGTGTCACGGATCGGCCGAGTGCACCGCAAGGGCAAAAAAAGGCCGCCTGTGCAGGCGGCCTTTGTCATTGGCAGATTAGTCGATCAAGCGCCCTGGCGCTTGTCCTCGACCTTCCACTTGCCGCCGTCGTAGAACGCTTTCCAGCCGGTAGGCTTACCGTCCACTTCGGTCTGCACGTACTGCTCCTTGGTCTTGCGGCTGTAGCGGATCACGGCTGGTCGACCATCCGGGTCCTTCTTCGGCGCTTCACACAGGAAGTGGTACTTCGGATCGATCTCATCCTTGTGCGGCACGATCTCCAGCACCAGCGGTGCACGGGTCTCGCGGTTTTTCGGGAACTGGCTGGCCGCCAGGAACAACCCCGAAGCGCCGTCACGCAGGATGTAGGTGTCGTTGACCTTCTCGCACTTGAGTTCCGGCATCTTCACCGGGTCCATCTTCGGCGGCGCCGCGTCACCGCTTTTCAGCAGTTTGCGGGTGTTCTTGCAGGTCGGGTTGGTGCAACCGAAGAACTTGCCGAAACGGCCGGTCTTGAGCTGCATCTCGCTGCCGCACTTGTCGCATTCCAGGCTCGGACCTTCGTAGCCCTTGATGCGATAGGTGCCCTCTTCAATCTCGTAGCCGTTGCAATCCGGGTTGTTACCGCAGATGTGCAGCTTGTGCTTCTCGTCCAGCAAGTAGGCGTCCATCGCCGTGCTGCAGATCGGGCAACGGTGCTTGCCACGCAGGACCAGCGACTCGGACTCACCCTCGTCATCGGCAGCGATTTCATCACCCGGCACCAGGTTGACGGTGGCCTTGCAGCGCTCTTTCGGCGGCAGGCTGTAGCCCGAGCAACCGAGGAACACGCCGGTGGACGCCGTACGAATCTGCATCGGCCGACCGCAGGTCTGGCACGGGATGTCGGTCATCACCGGCTGGTTGGCGCGCATGCCGTTTTCAGGGCTTTCGGCTACTTCGAGTTTCTTCTTGAAGTCGCCGTAGAACTCGTCCAGCACGTTTTTCCAGTCGCGTTCGCCCTGGGCCACGTCATCGAGGTTCTCTTCCATACCGGCGGTAAAGCCGTAGTCCATCAGGTTGGAGAAGCTCTCGGACAGGCGCTCAGTCACGATGTCGCCCATCTTTTCCGAGTAGAAACGACGGTTGTGCAGCGCAACGTAGCCACGGTCCTGAATGGTCGAGATGATCGCCGCGTAGGTCGAAGGACGACCGATGCCGCGTTTCTCCATCTCTTTTACCAGGCTGGCTTCCGAATAACGCGCCGGCGGCTTGGTGAAGTGCTGCGACGGGTCGAGCTTGATCAGCTTCAACGTGTCGCCCTGGGCCATGTCCGGCAGCACGTCGTCATCGCCAGGCTTGGCGATTTGCGGCATCACACGGGTATAGCCGTCGAACTTGAGGATACGGCCCTTGGCACGCAGCTCGAAGTCGGAAGCCGCCACCGTCACGGTGGTGGACAGGTATTGCGCTGGCAGCATCTGGCAAGCCAGGAACTGGCGCCAGATCAGCTCGTAGAGGCGCTCAGCGTCGCGCTCCATGCCGCTCAGCTTGGCGGGCGTGGTGTTGGCGTCGGAAGGACGGATCGCTTCGTGAGCCTCTTGTGCGCCTTCCTTGCTGCTGTAGACGTTCGGCTTCTCCGGCAGGTACTTCTTGCCGAACTCTTCTTCAATGTAAGTACGCGCCATCGCCACCGCATCTTGCGACAGGTTGGTCGAGTCGGTACGCATATAAGTGATGTAGCCGGCTTCGTACAAGCGCTGGGCCATCATCATGGTTTTCTTCACACCAAAGCCCAGGCGGTTACTCGCGGCCTGTTGCAGGGTGGACGTGATAAACGGAGCCGACGGCTTGCTGCTGGTCGGTTTGTCTTCACGCTTGACGATGCTGTAGCTGGAAGACTTGAGCTTTTCCAGCGCGGCCATGGCCTGGGCTTCGTTCAGCGGCTTGAAGGCCTCGCCTTTCTCGCGGGCTACTTCGAAGCGCACGTTGGCGCCCTTGGCGGTGCCCAAGTCGGCGTGGACTTCCCAGTATTCTTCGGGGATGAACGCACGGATCTCGCGTTCACGCTCCACCACCAGCTTCACGGCAACCGATTGCACACGACCAGCGGACAGGCCACGGGCGATCTTGGCCCACAGCAGTGGCGAGACCATGTAGCCCACGACGCGGTCGAGGAAACGGCGGGCCTGCTGGGCGTTGACACGGTCGATGTCCAGTTCGCCCGGCTTGGAGAAGGCTTCCTGGATGGCTTTCTTGGTGATTTCATTGAACACCACGCGCTTGTAGCGGCTGTCATCACCGCCGATGGCTTCCCGCAGGTGCCAGGCAATGGCTTCCCCTTCGCGGTCCAAGTCCGTCGCGAGATAGATGGTGTCAGCATCCTTGGCGAGCCGGCGCAGCTCTTCGATGACCTTTTCCTTGCCTGGAAGGATTTCGTACTTGGCCTTCCAGCCATGATCCGGGTCCACACCCATGCGCGAGACCAGCTGCTTGCGCGCTTTCTCTTTAGGGGTGAGCACCGGACCTTCGCCCGCAGCCGCCTTGCCGCGCTTGGCGGCTGGCTCCTTGCTGGCGCTAGCCGAACCGCTGGTGGGCAGGTCTCGGATATGGCCGATACTCGACTTCACCACGTACTCGTTGCCCAAGTACTTGTTGATGGTCTTGGCCTTAGCCGGGGATTCCACAATGACCAGCGATTTGCCCATGGATCGGAAAATTCCTGAATTCGAGAAGTGAAAGGCAGTTGGCGCCTGTCGCGGCAACGCTATATATAGTGGCAACAAGGTGAGGTCAAGCGCAGCATTCTGCGCGACCTGCCGTTATTGCCCTGAAAAAAGACTGGGTTCGGCCTGGACCAAAGCAAAGCGCGGGACCTGCTCGCCGTCAACTTCGACGGTCTCCACAAACATGCTCAACGGGCGCACCCAAAAGCCGTAATCGCCATACAGTGCTTGGTAGAACACCACTTCTTCTTCGGTCTCGGAGTGGCGCGCCACACTGAAAACACGGTACTGCGGACCTTTATAATGCTGGTAGAGCCCTGGTTCGACTTTCATGCTCTGGCCCTCTTACAAAATTTGTTAAAAAAAAAAATACAAAACCACCCAAAAACAAAAACCGGGGCACTGGGCCCCGGCTTCCGTCAACCCAACGCTTAGACGCGTTCGAAGACGGTGGAAATGCCTTGGCCGAGACCAATGCACATGGTTGCAACCCCAAGGTTGCCGCCATTTTGCTTCATCACGTTAAGCAAAGTGCCGGAGATACGCGCACCGGAGCAACCGAATGGGTGGCCCAGGGCAATCGCGCCGCCGTGCAGGTTAACCTTCTCATTCATCTTGTCGAGTACTTTCAAATCTTTCAGCACAGGCAGGGCCTGTGCGGCGAAAGCTTCGTTGAGCTCGAAGAAGTCGATGTCGTTGATGGTCAGGCCCGCGCGCTTCAAGGCTTTTTGTGTGGCCGGTACTGGACCATAGCCCATGATTGCCGGGTCCACACCCGCCACGGCCATCGAACGGATCACGGCCAGCGGTTGGATGCCCAGGTCCTGGGCACGCTGCGCCGACATCACGATCATGCACGAGGCACCGTCGGTGATTTGCGACGAAGTACCGGCAGTCACGGTGCCGCCCTTTGGATTGAACGCCGGCTTGAGCGCCGCCAGGCTTTCCAGGGTGGTGTCCGGACGAATGGTTTCGTCGTAGTCGAACAGTTTCAGGAAACCGTTCTCGTCATAACCGTTCATCGGGATGATTTCATCCTTGAACTTGCCTTCCACGGTCGCCTTGTGGGCGAGCTGGTGGGAACGCAGGCCGAACGCGTCCTGGGCTTCGCGGGTAATACCGTGCATTTTGCCGAGCATTTCCGCGGTCAGGCCCATCATGCCCGAGGCTTTTGCCGCGTACAGCGACATGTGCGGGTTAGGGTCAACGCCATGCATCATGCTGACGTGGCCCATATGCTCCACGCCACCGACCACGAACACATCACCGTTGCCGGTCATGATCGCCTGGGCGGCAGTGTGCAGCGCGCTCATCGACGAACCGCACAGGCGGCTCACAGTCTGGCCGGCGGCGGTGTGCGGGATCTGGGTCATCAGCGACGCCATGCGCGCAATGTTCCAGCCCTGCTCCAGGGTCTGGTTGACGCAGCCCCAGATCACGTCTTCGACTTCGTTCGGGTCGACCTTGACGTTGCGTTCCAGCAGTTTGCTGATCAGGTGTGCCGACATATCTTCGGCACGGGTGTTGCGGTGCATGCCGCCCTTGGAGCGGCCCATCGGCGTACGACCGAAGTCGACGATCACGACGTCTCTTGGATTCAAGCTCATAAATATTCTCGCTCTAGTCGTCTGGGCACTTAACCGAAGAAGCGCTGGCCGTTCTTGGCCATTTCACGCAGCTTCGCGGTCGGGTGGTACAGCGGGCCCAAATCAGCGTATTGATCAGCCAGGGCAACGAACTCGGCCACACCGATCGAGTCGATGTAACGCAGTGCACCACCACGGAATGGAGGGAAACCAATACCGTACACCAGGCCCATATCGGCTTCGGCGGCGGTCTCGACGATGCCGTCTTCCAGGCAACGCACGGTTTCCAGGCACAGGGCGATCATCATCCAGTTGATGATGTCTTCGTCCGACACCTCACGCTGTTCGTAGATGACCGGAGCCAGCACTTCATGCACCGACGGGTCGGCCACTTTCTTCTGCTTGCCCTTCTTGTCGGCCTCGTAGGCGTAGAAACCCTTGCCGTTCTTCTGGCCCAGGCGCTTGGCCTCGTACAGCGCGTCGATCGCCGAACGGCGGTCGTCTTTCATGCGGTCCGGGAAGCCTTCAGCCATGACGTCGCGACCGTGGTGGCCGGTGTCGATGCCGACCACGTCCATCAGGTACGCCGGGCCCATTGGCCAGCCGAATTTTTCCATCACTTTGTCGATGCGCACGAAGTCCACACCGGCGCTGACCAACTTGGCGAAACCACCGAAGTACGGGAACAACACGCGGTTGACCAGGAAGCCCGGGCAGTCGTTGACCACGATCGGGTTCTTGCCCATTTTCTTGGCGTAGGCAACGGTGGTGGCAACCGCCAGCTCGCTGGACTTCTCGCCACGGATCACTTCCACCAGCGGCATCATGTGCACCGGGTTGAAGAAGTGCATGCCGACGAAGTTTTCCGGACGCTTGAGGGCCTTGGCCAGCAGCGAGATGGAAATGGTCGAGGTGTTGGACGCCAGGATGGTGTCGTCTTTAACCTGTGCTTCCACTTCGGCCAGAACGGCTTGCTTGACCTTCGGGTTCTCGACAACGGCTTCGACCACCAGGTCGACGTGGCCGAAATCGCCGTAGGACAGCGTAGGACGAATGCCGTTAAGCACTTCAGCCATCTTCGCGGCGGTCATGCGACCTTTATCCACGCGGCCGACCAGCAGCTTGGCGGCTTCCGCCAGGCCTTGCTCGATGCCGTGCTCGTTGATGTCTTTCATCAGGATCGGCGTGCCTTTGGACGCCGACTGATAGGCGATACCGCCGCCCATGATACCGGCGCCGAGTACGGCTGCCTGTTTCACGTCCTTGGCGATTTCGTCGTAGGCCTTGGCTTTTTTCTTCAGTTCCTGGTCGTTCAGGAACAGGCCGATCAGGCTCTGGGCTGCAGAGGTTTTCGCCAGTTTGACGAAACCTGCCGCTTCCACTTCCAGGGCTTTGTCGCGACCGAAGTTCGCGGCTTTCTGGATGGTCTTGATCGCTTCAACCGGTGCCGGGTAGTTCGGGCCGGCCTGGCCAGCCACGAAACCTTTGGCGGTTTCGAACGACATCATTTGTTCGATGGCGTTGAGCTTGAGTTTTTCCAGCTTCGGCTGACGCTTGGCCTTGTAGTCAAATTCGCCGCTGATGGCGCCCTTGATCAGGTTCAGTGCGGCTTCGGCCAGTTTTTCCGGGGCAACCACAGCGTCGACGGCACCGACTTTCAGCGCGTCTTCAGCACGGTTTTCCTTGCCAGCGGCAATCCACTCGATGGCGTTGTCGGCACCTATCAGGCGCGGCAGGCGTACGGTGCCGCCGAAACCTGGGTAGATGCCCAGCTTGACTTCAGGCAGGCCGATCTTGGCCGTGGCCGACATGACGCGGAAGTCTGCCGCCAGGCACATTTCCAGGCCGCCGCCCAACGCGATGCCGTTGATCGCGGCGACGGTCGGTACGTTGAGGTCTTCAAAATCGCTGAAAATCTTGTTGGCTTCGAGGTTGCCAGCCACCAGCTCGGCATCGGGCAGCTTGAAGTTGTCGACGAATTCGGTGATGTCAGCGCCGACGATAAACACGTCCTTGCCGCTGGAAACGATCACGCCCTTGACCGAAGCATCTGCTTTGATGGTGTCTACGGCCTGACGCAATTCATTCAGGGTTAGACGGTTGAACTTGTTGACGGACTCACCCTTGAGGTCGAACTTCAGTTCGACGATGCCACTTTCAAGAGCCTTAACCGTGATGGCTTTACCTTCGTAAATCATCAACTGATCTCCACGATATGGAAGCTGAACAGTACACACTGGACGCTGGCCTCTGGTTGGACACTGACAGTTGCGTCAATGCTCATGCCAATCCGCCAGGCACACCCGCCAATGCGATAGTCGGGATTCTGTATGAGTCGTCTGACAGACAAACGCTCAATTCATACGCCCGTTTGATTTGGGTACGCCACCTTCATCCAATTCCGGGCAATTGTCAATCGCTCGAAAGGCTAGGAAAAACGCGACTTTCCAGTCATTTCAGAACCCCAACCCTAAGCCCGCGACTCGTCAATATTCAACTATTCACGAAATCAATAATGCAAAAGATATGGAAAAAGACTGTACAGGACGGGATATGCGGCTAGGCTAGCCGCAACCGTAAAGCGTCTGGGTGAACATCCGACGCGCGAAACACCAGAATTACCGGCCTGCCTGGCCAACTCCAGCCCGATGATGATGTCGGGCTTTTTATTGCCTGCAATTCAGGCCAGGGCTCTGAGCAGCGTATCGATAGCCTTCAGCACGCTCGCCTCGCCCTTCTCTCCCCAATACAAGGCGATCATCTGCTTGTCGGCTTCGACCTTGTAGACGTTGTCCGGCAGCGTCGCAAAATGCGGCAACAACTTTTCATCGACGCACACTTCGCGCCACTGATTGACCCAGACCCCGGGCTCCAGCTGCCAGTAACTCCAGATCGCCGGCGTGCTGCCGCGCCGTGGCCGGCAATACTGCGCGCACGGGCTCGGCGGCTCTTGCTTGAGCCAATGCGGCCATTCCTGGGGCGACAACTGCATGGCCAGGCCGATGCGGCGTGCCTCCATGCGCAGGGCCATGCGCCCGCTCTGATGGCGCGACGGGCGCAGCCATGCCAGAGGGCTCAGAACCACCACAAGGATTGACACCACTATCCAGACCGTCATATGTGTACTCCCGAATTTCTAGATGAGCGGATTTGACCTGACGCAACCCCATCCGCTTGAAAGCAGCCATACTGAACTTATTGCAGTCCCTTGGAGGAACGCCTCATGCCCTACCAACATATTCTGGTCGCTGTTGATCTGACCGAAGAGTGCGATCCAGTGATCAAGCGCGCGCAGGAGTCTGCATTGGCCAATGGCGCCATACTGTCGCTGGTGCATATCGTCGAGCCCATGGCCATGGCCTTTGGCGGTGACGTGCCGATGGACCTTTCCCAGTTGCAGCAACAGCAGTTTGACCAGGCCAAAGAGCGCCTTGACCGCTTGATTCTCAAATACCCGCATTTGAAAAAGGAAGACTGCCACCTCACCTACGGCCAACCGCGCCAGGAAATCCACCATCTGGCCAAGGAAAAGGGTTGCGACCTGATCGTGGTCGGCAGCCATGGCCGTCACGGGCTGGCGTTGCTGCTCGGTTCCACCGCCAATGATGTGCTACACGGTGCGCCGTGCGATGTGCTGGCGGTGAAGCTGGTCAAAGACGCCAAGTAAACCGATACGAAAAGCCCGGCACTCACATCAGTGAGGCCGGGCTTTTTTATGGCTGGCGGGTCAATCAGGCATCCAACTCCGCCCAACGCTCAACCAGCACTTCCAGCTCCTGGTTCAGTTTCTCCAGGGAAGCGATGACCTTGGCGGTTTCTGCCGCCGGACGCAGGTAGAAACCCGCGTCAGCCATGTCCGCTTCTACAGCGGCAATCTGCTGTTCCTTGGCGTCGATATCACCCGGCAAGGCTTCCAGCTCGCGCTGCAGCTTGTAGCTGAGCTTCTTTTTGGCCGAAGGCGCAACTTCTTGGACAGGCGCAGCAGCGGCCACCGGGGTCACCACCGCCGAGTTCAAGTCGGCCTTGCCGGACTTGCTCTCGGTCACGCCCAGCAGGCGCGGCGAGCCGCCCTGGCGCAGCCAGTCCTGGTAACCACCGACGTATTCACGCACCTTGCCTTCGCCTTCGAAGACCAGGGTGCTGGTGACCACGTTGTCGAGGAATGCCCGGTCGTGGCTGACCATCAGCACAGTGCCATTGAAGGTCAACAGCACTTCTTCCAACAGCTCGAGGGTTTCCACGTCGAGGTCGTTGGTCGGTTCGTCGAGCACCAGCAGGTTGGCCGGCTTGCTGAACAGCTTGGCCAGCAGTAGGCGCGCACGCTCACCACCGGACAAGGCTTTCACCGGCGTACGTGCACGCTGCGGGCTGAACAGGAAGTCGCCCAGGTAGCTGAGGACGTGGCGGCTCTGGCCGTCGATATCGATAAAGTCGCGGCCTTCGGCAACGTTGTCGATCACGGTTTTTTCCAGGTCCAGCTGGTGGCGCAACTGGTCAAAGTAGGCCACGTCAATGCGCGTGCCTTCTTCCACGGTGCCGCTGGTCGGCTGCAGACCGCTGAGCATCAGCTTGAGCAAGGTGGTCTTGCCGGTGCCGTTGGCGCCCAACAGGCCGATACGGTCGCCGCGCTGCAGGACCATGGAGAAGTCCTTGATCAGGAACGGGCCGTCCGGGTGATGGAAGCTGACGTTCTCCAGCACCATCACTTGCTTGCCCGACTTGTCGGCGGTATCCAGCTGGATATTCGCCTTGCCGGTGCGCTCGCGGCGTTCGCTGCGCTCGACACGCAGGGCTTTCAGGGCGCGTACGCGGCCTTCGTTACGGGTACGGCGGGCCTTGATGCCCTGGCGGATCCAGACTTCTTCCTGGGCCAGCTTTTTGTCGAACAGCGCGTTGGCGGTTTCTTCGGCAGCCAGCGCGGCTTCCTTGTGTACCAGGAAGCTGGCGTAGTCGCCGTTCCAGTCGATCAGGCCGCCACGGTCCAGTTCAAGAATGCGGGTGGCCAGGTTCTGCAGGAAGGAACGGTCGTGCGTGATGAACAGCACGGCGCCCTGGAATTCCTTGAGGGCTTCTTCCAGCCAGGCAATCGCGCCAATGTCCAAGTGGTTGGTCGGTTCGTCGAGCAGCAGCAGATCCGGCTCGGACACCAAGGCCTGGGCCAGCAGCACGCGACGACGCCAGCCGCCGGACAACTCGGCGAGGGTCTTGTCGGCCGGCAGCTGCAGGCGGCTCAGGGTGCTGTCGACCAGTTGCTGCAAGCGCCAGCCATCACGGGCTTCGAGGTCTTGCTGAACGTGCATCAGCTTGTTCAGGTCATCTTCGGTGACGCAGTTCTGCGCCAGGTGATGGTATTCGGCGAGCAGTGCGCCGACGCCGTCGAGGCCTTCGGCAACCACGTCGAACACTGTCCGTCCGTCGGCCACCGGCAATTCTTGCGGCAATTCGCCGATCTTGAGGCCCGGCGCGCGCCATACGGAGCCGTCATCGGGCTTCTGGTCGCCTTTGACCAGCTTCATCATGCTGGATTTGCCGGTGCCGTTGCGGCCGATGATGCACACCCGCTCACCACGGGCGATCTGCCAGGACACCTTGTCCAACAACGGCATAGCGCCGAAAGCAAGGGACACATCGCTGAATTTGAGCAGGGTCATACGCTTCTCCAAAAACTGGGCGCGCATTCTACCTGAGTTAGGGGTGGGATGCGGCTGGCATTTTCGCTGCCGACACGTTCTGTAGGACATTTCCAACGAACTTGAACGAACCGCCCAGCAAAGCTTTCGTCTGCGTCGGGCAAAAGGCTAAGCTAGGGGCAATCAGTGTCGGCGGTGCCGATGCTAGTCGTGATTTCTCTGCACGGACGTCTCATGCGCAGTCGCCTTTTCAACTTTTTATCTTGTCTGCTTCTTTCCGCCACCGCCGTTCAATCCGCCCAGGCCGTGGACCTCACCACCCAACGTCAATATTACGATGAAGCCAAACGCGCCTTGGCCAAGGGCGATACCGGCCCGTACATGCAATACAGCCAGGCCCTGGCCGATTACCCGCTGACACCGTACCTGGCCTACGACGAACTGACGGCGCGCCTGAAAACCGCGAGCAACCAGGAAATCGAGCAGTTCCTGGCCAAAAACGGTGACCTGCCCCAGGCCAACTGGATGAAACTGCGCTGGTTGCGCTGGTTGGCCGACCGCGGCGATTGGCAGACTTTTGAAAAGTACTACGACGCCAAGCTCAATTTCGTCGAGCTGGACTGCCTGCATGGCCAATACCAGCTCACCCACAACCTGAAAGCCGAAGGCTACAAGACCACCGAAAAGCTCTGGATGACCGGCAAGTCTCAACCGGCTGCCTGCGATGCCACCTTCGGCCAATGGGCGGCTGACGGTCAGCTCACCGAACAGAAGATCTGGGACCGCACCAAGCTCGCCGCCGAAGCGCGCAACTACGCACTCGCCAACAGCCTGGTGAAAACCTTGCCCACCCTCGGCGCTCAAGGCCGCCTGATGGTGGACGTGGCGCAAAAGCCCGACATGCTCAGTGACCCATCACGCTTCCTGCCAGCCACCGAGGCCATGTCTGACGCCGTGGGCCTGGGCTTGCGTCGCCTGGCCCGCCAGGATCCGGACAAGGCCATGGCCCTGCTCGACGGCTACGCCAGCAGCATGCACTTCTCCCGTGACGAAAAAGTGTCGATCGCCCGTGAAATCGGCCTGACCCTGGCTAAGCGCTACGACCCGCGCGCCCTTGAGGTGATGACAAAGTACGATCCCGAGTTGCGCGACAACACCGTCTCCGAATGGCGCCTGCGCTTGCTGCTGCGCCTGGCACGTTGGGAAGATGCCTACCAGTTGACCCGCAAACTCCCACAGGACTTGGCGACCACCAACCGCTGGCGCTACTGGCAGGCCCGCAGCCTGGAACTGGCCGAGCCAAAAAACCCGCAAGCGCTGGTGTTGTACAAGAACCTGGCGCAAGAGCGTGACTTCTACGGCTTCCTTGCGGCGGATCGCTCCAAAGCCCCGTACCAACTGAAGAACAAGCCGCTGCTGATGAGCCAGGCGCTGGTCAACAAGGTGCGCAACACCCCTGGCGTGCGCCGTGCGCTGGAATTCTATGCCCGTGGTCAGATCGTGGATGGCCGTCGCGAGTGGTACCACGTGAGCCGTCACTTCAACCGTGACGAGATGGTCGCCCAGGCCAAGCTGGCGTATGACATGAAATGGTACTTCCCGGCGATCCGCACCATCAGCCAGGCGCAGTACTGGGACGACCTGGACATCCGTTTCCCGATGGCGCACCGCGACACCCTGGTGCGTGAAGCCAAGGTGCGCGGCCTGCACTCCAGTTGGGTGTTCGCGATTACCCGCCAGGAAAGCGCCTTCATGGACGACGCCCGCTCCGGCGTCGGTGCCAGCGGCCTGATGCAACTGATGCCCGGCACGGCCAAGGAAACCGCGCGCAAGTTCAGCATCCCACTGGCCTCCCCGGCCCAAGTACTGGACCCGGACAAGAACATCCAGCTCGGCGCCGCCTACCTGAGCCAGGTGCACAGCCAGTTCAACGGCAACCGCGTACTCGCCTCCGCCGCCTACAACGCCGGCCCCGGCCGCGTGCGCCAGTGGCTGCGTGGCGCGGACCACCTGAGTTTCGATGTGTGGGTGGAAAGCATCCCGTTCGATGAAACCCGCCAGTATGTGCAGAACGTGCTGTCTTATTCGGTGATCTACGGGCAGAAGCTCAATTCGCCACAGCCGTTGGTGGATTGGCATGAGCGGTATTTTGATGATCAGTAAGGCTTAGCCCGAGGTGTCTACTCCAAGCGGCTGAAAACCCTGTGATGAGCGGTCTTGCCCCGCGCTGGGCTGCGTAGCAGCCCCAAAACCGGACAATACAATTTATCGGCTAGACCTACACCGTAACGACTGGATGGGGAGTGCTTCGCACTCCAGCGCGGGGCAAGCCCGCTCACCACAGGAGCCCCCTCAGCAACTCTCAGCAATCCTTGGCAACCCGCCTAGCCCTCGCTGTTCGCAGCCTCTACCCCATCACTGAACTGCAACGCCGCCAGCCGCGCATACAACGCATTGCTCGCAATCAACTGCTGATGCGTGCCCACCGCCACCAACTTGCCCTGATCCATCACTGCGATGCGATCGGCGTTTTTCACCGTCGCCAGCCGATGGGCGATCACCAGGGTGGTGCGCCCTTGCATCAATTGCGGCAGCGCTTGCTGGATCAGGTGTTCACTCTGGGCATCCAGAGCGCTGGTAGCTTCGTCGAGCAGCAGGATCGGCGCGTCCACCAGCAGCGCGCGGGCGATGGCCAGGCGTTGGCGTTGGCCGCCGGAGAGGCCCATGCCGCCGTCGCCTAGATGAGTCTGGTAGCCGTCGGGCATTTGCAGGATGAAGTCATGGGCGTGGGCGATGCGAGCAGCGGCTTCGACTTGTTCCTGGGTGGCGGTCGGGTTGCCGTAACGGATGTTGTCCTCGACGCTGCCGAAGAACAGCGCCGGGCTCTGGGACACCAGGGCGAAGTGGCGGCGCAGGTCCATCGGATCAAGTTCGGTGAGTGGATGGCCTTCAAGCAGGATGCGGCCTTGCTGGGGGTCGTAGAAGCGCAACAACAGGTCGAAAATCGTCGATTTACCCGCGCCGGAGGGGCCCACCAACGCGAGGGTTTCGCCGGGATTGATGGTCAGGTCAAGGCCGTCGATGGCGTAGCTGTCCGGCCGTGAGGGATAGGAAAAACGCAGATCTTGCACCTCCATGCGGCCGCTGACGCGGGCGGGCAATTGGACGGTGCCTGCGCTCGGCGCCTGGATCTCGTTGCTCGACTGCAACAACTCACCAATGCGCTCGGCCGCCCCGGCGGCGCGTTGCAACTCACCGAGCACTTCGCTCAGAGTGCCAACGGCGCTGCCGACGATCAGGCTGTAGAACACAAAGGCCGCCAGCTCACCGCCGGAAATACGTCCGCTGATCACGTCCATGCCGCCGACCCACAGCATCACGCCCACGGCACCGAGCACCAGCATGATCACCAGGGTAATCAGCCAGGCGCGTTGGGTGATGCGCTTGCGCGCGGTGGTAAAGGCGTCTTCCACGGTCACGGCGAAACGCTGTTCGTCCTGCACCTGGTGATTGTAGGCCTGCACGGTCTTGATTTGGCCGAGGGTCTCAGACACATAGCTGCCCACATCGGCGATGCGGTCCTGGCTTTGCCGTGACAGCGTGCGCACCCGGCGGCCGAAGATGAGTATCGGGGCCAGCACCAACGGCAACGCCACCACCACGATGCTGGTGAGCTTGGGGTTGGTGACGAACAGCAGCACGATGCCACCGATGACCATCAAGGCATTGCGCAGGAACAGCGACAGCGATGAGCCGATCACCGACTGCAGCAACGTGGTGTCGGTGGTCAGCCGCGACTGGATCTCCGAACTGCGGTTGTTCTCGTAAAAGCCCGGATGCAGATAGATCAAGTGGTTGAACACTTGCCGACGAATATCCGCCACTACGCGCTCGCCGATCCAAGACACCAGGTAGAACCGCGCAAACGTGCCCACCGCCAGTCCCAATACCAGGACCATGAACAGACCGATGGACTGGTTGAGCAAGTGCGGAGACTGGGTCATAAAGCCCTGATCCACCAGCAGGCGGATGCCCTGCCCCATGGACAAGGTAATACCGGCCGTGACGATCAGCGCCAACAGGGCGCCGAGCGCCTGCCAGCGGTAGGGTGCGATGAAGCGGCTGGCCAGGCGGATCGCGCGGCGTTGACGGACTGAGAACATGGAGGGCATCACCAATGAGGAACCTGTCCTCAACATTGGGGGAACTTGGGTAAATAACAATGAGTCAGGTTAATTATGCCCGCCGATACCTAACCCTAGAGGCTATCGGTCTAACCCCTGGCTGGAAATTTTTATCGGTTTCTGGTCGACTGGGTATTCGAACCGGTGACTTTGAAAGGAGTTGTAACAGCCTGGTCACGCGGGCGGCTTAGAGTGATAAGCAGAATGGGTACACAACCTGATGAGGAGACAGGCCATGACCTTGCAAAACAGCAGCGATGCCAAGATTGAAGTAATCCGCCAGCCGCAGCAATTGCCCTGCTGGTACGTCGATGCCAATGGCAAAGATGTGCAGATTACCGAAGAGATGATCCAGCAAGCGTGCAGCGAACTGGAACAGCGACTGGTCAAGCCTGCCCAGCAAGGCTGAAGCGCCGACGCTCTTTCAAACCCGGCCCAGGTGGCCGGGTTTTTTATGGGGGTCTAAACGCTCACCGCGCCCAATGCGCTGAGGATGTTCGACAGCGCCGCCGATTCACCGTTGATCCGCACCTTCAAGCCATCAATCTCGCGGCGCTCCGGGTAGTGCTTGCGCAGCAGGTCAAACGCCTTACGCTGTTCTTCCACTGTTCCTACCAGGCTACGCCGGAAATCCGCATCATCACGGCGTGGGTCGTACACGCTGCGGCACAGGGCCGCCAGCGCCCAGGCCGGGTCGGTGGACGCATTCAACTGCACCTCGGCCAACCACGGCGGCGGCAGCAAGTCACTCAACTGAATGCTCGGTTCCTGCCCCAGGTGCGCGCAAAACGCCTGATAGATCTGCGCCGTGCCGCGTTGCTTGCCGTCCAGGCTGTAACCGGCGATATGCGGCGTGGCCAGCACGCACAGGTCCGCCAAGTCCACGTCCACTTCAGGCTCACCCTCCCACACATCCAGCACCGCTTGCAGATCTTCGCGCGCGAGCAGCACCTCACGCAGGGCGGCATTGTCTACCACCGGGCCACGGCTGGCGTTGATCAGCCAGGTGCCTGGCTTGAGCTGGTTGAGCCGCTGGCGATCGAACAAATGCCAGGTGGAACCGTTGCCGGACTTGGTCAGCGGTGTGTGCAAGCTGATCACATCGCATTGTTCAATGATCTGCTCCAGGCTGACGTAATCGCCGTCTTCGGCAATCTGCCGTGGCGGATCGCACACCAGCACGTTCCAGCCCAGGCCCTTGAGCACCTTGACCAGCCGCCCGCCGACCTCACCGGCCCCCACCACGCCATAGGTGCGCTGGGTGAGGTCGGCCCCTTCGATTTCCGCCAGGGTCATCAGGCTGCCCAGCACATAATCCACCACGCCACGGGCATTGCAGCCGGGGGCGCTGGACCATTGGATGCCGGCCTGCTTGAAGTAATCGAGGTCCAGATGGTCGGTGCCGATGGTGCAGGTGCCGACGAAGCGCACTTTCGTGCCCTCCAGCAGGGCACGGTTGACGTTGGTCACCGAGCGCACCAGCAACACGTCGGCCTGCTCGACCGTGGCGCGGTCGATGGAACGGCCGGGCACGCGGCGAATCTCGCCAAATCCCTGGAAGAATGCATCGAGCAGCGGAATATTTTCGTCGGCAACAATCAGCATGGCAGGCTCCTTTCGCGGACCCGCAGTGTACAGGGATCACAGCCCGCGCTTACAAATCCCTAACACAGGTTTTTTCCTGACCAATGCGTCAAGGCGTAGAATCCGCCGTCCTTGCGCTTCCCTTTATTGGACACCTGTACGTGAACACTGCAACTGCCACCCTCAGCCGCCCCGCCCGCATCAGCCGGGAAGTCGGCGGCCTGCTGACGCTCGCCCTGCCGATCATGGTCGGCCAACTGGCCACCACCGCGATGAGCTTTGTCGATGCGGTGATGGCCGGCCGCGTCAGCCCACAGGACCTGGCGGCGGTGGGCCTGGGCAACTCGATCTGGATTCCGGTCTACCTGCTGATGAGCGGTACGCTGCTGGCCACCACGCCGAAAGTCGCGCAACGCTACGGCGCGGGCCAGTACCGCGAGATCGGGCCGTTGGTGCGTCAATCACTGTGGCTGGCCTTGATGGTCGGCATCATCGGCTCACTGCTGCTGCTCTGCGCCGAACCGATCCTGCATGCAATGAAGGTGGAGCCGGACCTGATCGCGCCCACCATGGGTTACTTGCATGGCATCGCCGCCGGTATGCCAGCCATTGCGTTCTATTACGTGCTGCGCTGCTTCAGTGACGGCCTGGGCCGCACGCTACCGAGCATGGTCATGGGCCTCTTCGGCCTGGCGCTGAACATTCCACTGAACTACATCTTCATCTATGGTCACCTCGGCCTGCCCGCCATGGGCGGCGTAGGCTGCGGCTGGGCCACGGCCATTTCGATGTGGGCGATGATGCTCGGCCTGGCCGCCTGGACCCGCTGGGGGCCGGCCTACCAGAGCAGCGAATTGTTCAAGCGCTTCGACTGGCCGCAATGGGCAGTGATCAAGCGCGTGCTGGGCATTGGCTTGCCGATTGGCGTGGCGATCTTTGCCGAGTCGAGCATTTTTGCAGTGATCGCCCTGCTGCTCGGTGGCTTGGGCGCCACCGTGGTGTCCGGTCACCAGATCGCGCTGAACATCAGTTCCATGGTGTTCATGATCCCGTACTCCTTGAGCATGGCCGTCACCGTGCGCGTGGGCCAAGCGTTGGGGCGTGGGGAACCGCGTGAAGCCCGCTTTGCCGCCGGTGTCGGCATGGGCACGGCGCTGGCCTACGCCTGCCTGTCCTGCAGCCTGATGCTGCTGTTTCGCGAGCAGATTGCGGCGATCTACACCCCGGACCCGGTGGTTATTCACCTGGCGTCGACGTTGATCGTGTTTGCAGCGCTGTTCCAGTTCAGCGACTCGATCCAGGTGACGGCAGCCGGCGCACTGCGTGGCTACCAGGACACCCGAGTGACCATGGTGCTGACGCTGTTCGCATACTGGGGCGTTGGCCTGCCGGTGGGTTACGCCCTGGGCCTGACGAATTGGCTGGGCGAGCCGAGCGGCCCAAGCGGCTTGTGGCAAGGGCTGATCGTGGGCCTGAGCTGTGCGGCGGGGATGTTGCTGGTGCGCCTGGCGCGCAGTGCACGCCGGCGTATCCGCGCCGATAAGGCGCGGGTTTAAGCGGACTTCTTGCGGATCCAGTACAGGTACGTACCGGCCTGCTCCTGCTGATCCACCAGTTCGTGGTCAAGGAACACGCAGAACTTGGGGATATCGCGGCGCGTGGACGGGTCGGTCGCGATCACCTTGAGCAAGCCGCCGGGCGGCAGGTCGCGGATGTGCTGGTGCAGCATCATCACGGGTTCCGGGCAATTCAAGCCTGTTGCATCTAAGGTGCCGTCGACGGCGCTGTCGAAAATATCGCTCATGATCTACTCCTGAAACTGGCCGCCAGTCTACCGGGCCTTGGTTTTCTTCACATCCACCAACCGACGCAAATGGCAGGTCACTTCCTCACGGTCGTGATACAGCTGCTTGCAGCCGATCTCCACGCGGATGCCGCGCGCCTTGAATCCGTCTTCGATGCGCTCCAGCAGGCGCTTCACTTCGGCGTAGCGCTGTTTCATCGGCAGCTTCAAGTTCACCACTGCCTCGCGGCAATGCCCCTCGCCGATCCAGGTTTCCAGCAGCGCGGCGTTACGCGCCGGTTTTTCGACAATGTCGCAGACCATCCAGTCCACCGGCTGCTTGGGCACGAAGGTGAAACCGTCGGCCATCAAGTGCTGCACCAGGCCAGTGTCCATCAGGCTTTCGGCCATCGGGCCGTTGTCGATGGCGGTCACCAGCATGCCACGGTTGACCAGTTGCCAGGTCCAGCCGCCGGGCGCTGCGCCGAGGTCGACGCCGGTCATGTCGCCGTGCAGACGCTCGTCCCACTGGTCGCGGGGGATGAAGTGATGCCAGGCCTCTTCCAGCTTCAAGGTCGAACGGCTAGGTGCTTCGCGGGGAAACTTGAGGCGCGGAATGCCCATTGGCCACATTGCCGAGTTGTTCGACTCGGCCAGGCCCATGAAGACTTCGCGGCCACTCTTGAAGGTCAGCAGCAGGCGCGGCTTGCTCGGGTCGTCCACCAGCTTGCCGGCGTTCAGCAGGGCTTTGCGCAGGTGCACTTCGAATTTCTTGCAGAAGTTGGACAGTTCCTTGCCGTCGTTGGTATCGACCATTTCCAGCCACAGGCTGCCGCACACCGGGAACTCGCGCAGGTGGGCGAGGATCACGCTGATGCGGTCGGTTTCCGGCAGGTCGATAAACACCCCCCGCGCCCACTGCCGAGGAAAAATCAGCTCGGCAAAGCGCTGGCCGTGCATCAGGCGCTGGGCGCCGTCTTCTTCGGTGCAGACAAATTCGGCGCAGGCGCTGCCGGTCTTGGCCTTGGCGTAGCCGGAAACGTTCAGGCGCGCGGCGAGGTCCGCGATCTCGGAACAGACTTCGCCTTCAAAACCCGGGCGGCAGTGCATAAAAAGGGTGTTCATCAACTCTCCAAGTGAATCAACTGACGTTGCGCTGTCGCAATGCCTGTCATGAAAACCCGCGCATGATAACGGAGTTCGGAACCTTGGACTTAACGATAGAGTCCAGTTATTAGCCTGCTAATGAAAACAGGGCTAAGTTGATAGCTCTGTTCGTCCCGTCAGGTCCGTAGCCGTGCGGACCATAAGGAGTCGTGTCATGTCATCGCTTGATAGCCTGAGAACCCTTAAGACCCTTGAAATAGACAGCAAAACCTACCACTACTTCAGCCTGCCCGAAGCCGCCAAGAGCCTGGGTGACCTGGACAAGCTGCCGATGTCGCTGAAGGTGCTGCTGGAAAACCTGCTGCGCTGGGAAGACAACAAGACCGTCACCGGCGCCGACCTCAAGGCCATTGCCGCCTGGCTCAAGGAACGCCAGTCCGACCGCGAGATCCAGTACCGCCCCGCTCGAGTTTTGATGCAAGACTTTACCGGCGTACCCGCCGTGGTCGACCTGGCCGCCATGCGCGCCGCCGTGGCCAAGGCCGGGGGCGATCCGCAGCGCATCAACCCACTGTCCCCCGTGGACTTGGTGATTGACCACTCGGTGATGGTCGACAAGTTCGGCAACGCCGACGCCTTTGAGCAGAACGTCGACATCGAAATGCAGCGCAACGGCGAACGCTACGCCTTCCTGCGCTGGGGCCAGAGCGCCTTTGACAACTTCAGCGTGGTGCCACCGGGCACCGGCATCTGCCATCAGGTCAACCTCGAATACCTCGGCCGCACCGTGTGGACCAAGGACGAAGACGGCCGCACCTACGCCTTCCCGGACACCTTAGTGGGCACCGATTCCCACACCACCATGATCAACGGCCTCGGCGTACTCGGCTGGGGCGTGGGCGGCATCGAAGCGGAAGCGGCGATGCTCGGCCAGCCGGTGTCGATGCTGATCCCGGAAGTGATCGGCTTCAAGCTCACCGGCAAATTGAAGGAAGGCATCACCGCCACTGACTTGGTGCTGACCGTCACCCAGATGCTGCGCAAAAAAGGCGTGGTGGGTAAATTCGTCGAATTTTACGGCGACGGCCTGGCTGATCTGCCGTTGGCCGACCGCGCCACCATCGCCAACATGGCCCCGGAATATGGCGCCACCTGCGGCTTTTTCCCGGTGGATGAGGTGACGTTGGATTACCTGCGTCTCTCCGGCCGTCCTACCGAAACCGTGAAGCTGGTCGAGGCCTACACCAAGGCCCAGGGCCTGTGGCGCATCGCCGGCCAGGAGCCGGTGTTCACCGACAGCCTGGCCCTGGACATGGGCAGTGTCGAAGCCAGCCTGGCCGGGCCGAAACGCCCGCAGGACCGCGTAGCACTGCCCAATGTCGGCCAGGCCTTCAGTGACTTTCTCGACCTGCAATTCAAACCCACCAACAAAGAAGAGGGCCGCCTGGAAAGCGAAGGCGGCGGCGGGGTTGCCGTGGGCAATGCCGACCTGGTGGGCGAAACCGACTATGAGTACGACGGCCAGACCTATCGCCTGAAAAACGGCGCGGTGGTGATCGCCGCGATCACCTCCTGCACCAACACGTCAAACCCCAGCGTGATGATGGCGGCCGGGCTGGTGGCGAAAAAGGCCGTGGAAAAGGGCCTGACGCGCAAGCCTTGGGTCAAGACCTCCCTGGCGCCAGGCTCCAAAGTGGTCACCGACTACTACAAGGCGGCAGGCCTCACCCAGTACTTGGACAAGCTCGGCTTTGATCTGGTGGGCTACGGCTGCACCACCTGCATCGGCAACTCCGGACCGCTGCCCGAGCCGATCGAAAAAGCCATCCAGAAAGCCGACCTCGCGGTGGCGTCGGTGCTGTCGGGCAACCGCAACTTCGAAGGCCGCGTGCACCCGCTGGTGAAAACCAACTGGCTGGCTTCGCCGCCGCTGGTGGTGGCGTATGCCTTGGCGGGCACCGTGCGCATCGATATCAGCAGTGAACCGCTGGGGAATGACCAAGACGGCAAGCCGGTCTACCTCAAGGACATCTGGCCCAGCAGCAAGGAAATCGCGGATGCCGTGGCTCAGGTCAGCACCGGCATGTTCCACAAGGAATACGCCGAGGTGTTCGCCGGTGACGAGCAGTGGCAAGCCATTGAAGTACCACAGGCCGCCACCTACGTCTGGCAAGAGGATTCGACCTATATCCAGCATCCGCCGTTCTTCGACGACATTGCCGGGCCGCTGCCGGTGATCAAAGACGTCAAAGGCGCCAACGTGCTGGCGTTGCTCGGTGATTCGGTGACCACCGACCACATCTCCCCGGCCGGCAATATCAAGACCGACAGCCCCGCCGGTCGCTACCTGCGCGAACAAGGCGTGGAACCGCGCGACTTCAACTCCTACGGCTCGCGCCGGGGCAACCATGAAGTGATGATGCGCGGCACCTTTGCCAATATCCGTATCCGCAATGAAATGCTCGGCGGCGAGGAAGGTGGCAATACGCTGTATATCCCCACCGGCGAGAAGATGGCGATCTATGACGCGTCGATGAAGTACCAGGCCTCGGGCACGCCCTTGGTGGTGGTCGCCGGCCAGGAATACGGCACCGGCTCCAGCCGCGACTGGGCAGCCAAGGGTACCAACCTGCTGGGCGTCAAGGCGGTGATCGCCGAGAGTTTCGAACGGATCCACCGCTCCAACCTGGTGGGCATGGGCGTGCTGCCGTTGCAGTTCAAGCTGGATCAGAATCGCAAGACGCTCAAGCTGACCGGGAAGGAGAAGATCGACATTCTCGGGCTGACCGACGTGGAGATCGTGCCACGGATGAACCTGACGCTGGTGATTACGCGGGAGGATGGGAGTACGGAGAAGGTCGAGGTGTTGTGCCGGATCGACACGCTTAATGAGGTGGAATACTTCAAGGCCGGGGGCATCTTGCACTATGTGCTTCGCCAGCTGATCGCCTCGTAAGCTATAGGAGCCCGGCTTGCCGGGCTCCTATTTAATCGAATCAATCAGCCGAACAACCACTTCCACAGCAGCACCAGCACCACCACCGCCAGCAGCGGCCGCGCAATGCGGTAAGCCTTCGGATGCTTGCGCTTCCACTGCTTGACCACACCGCTGAACTTGTCACTGAAGGTCTTGCTCCAAGCGTACGCCTGGTTGATCCCGCCCACGCGCTCGTCATCCAGGTTCTGCGGTGCAGTGGCGCGGCCCAATTGCTTGCTGACCCAACGGTTGACGCGGGTCATCACGCGGTTGCTCAGGGGGCGCTCGATGTCGCAGAACAGGATTACACGGGTCTGCTCGGTTTCATTCTTGACCCAGTGCACGTAGGTTTCGTCGAACATCACGTCTTCACCGTCACGCCAGGCGTACACCTGGCCGTCGACAAAGATGCGGCAGTCGTCGGAGTTCGGCGTGGACAAACCCAGGTGATAACGCAGGGAACCGGCGAACGGGTCGCGGTGCGGGTTGAGGTGGCTGCCGCCCGGCAACAGCGCGAACATCGCGCCTTTCACATTGGGAATGCTGCTCACCAGCGCCACGGTTTTCGGGCACAGCGCTTCGGCCGAGGGCAGGGGTTTGTCGTACCACTTGAGGTAGAAACGCTTCCAGCCCTTCTTGAAGAACGAGCCGAAGCCGGCGTCGTTGTTCTTTTCGGCGGCGCGGATGTAACCCTCGTCGAACAGGTGCATGGCCTCTTCGCGGATCACTTCCCAGTTGTCCTTGAGCACGTCCAGTTCGGGGAACTTGCTGCGGTCCAGGTACGGCTTGGACGGCACAGCCGAGAACAGGTACATCAAGGCGTTATACGGGGCGAACAGCGCCGAATGGTTGACGAACTGACGCAATATCGGCAAACGCGCCTTGCCGCGCAGGTGCACATACAACGTGCTGCCGATAAACAACGCCAGCACGGACAGTTTGGCGGCCAAAGAAAAGGTCATGCAGCAACTCCTGGAAATAAGCGCCTGGCCAACAGCAGACGTAGCAGCCGGCCATGATAAACAGTTGGGCCATTATGCAGAAGGCCTAAGGTATGGGCGCTGACATACATCAAGCCTGGTTTTCTTGCTCGGTAAACAAATCGCTGAACAGCATGCTCGACAGGTAGCGCTCACCGGAGTCCGGCAGGATCACCACGATGGTCTTGCCCTGCATCTCCGGTTTCTCGGCCAGGCGCACCGCCACGGCCATCGCGGCGCCGCAGGAGATGCCACACAGAATCCCTTCTTCCTGCATCAGCCGCAGGGCCATGGCCTTGGACTCGTCGTCGGTCACCAGTTCCACCCGGTCAACCATCGACAGGTCGAGGTTCTTCGGCACAAAACCGGCGCCGATGCCCTGGATCTTGTGCGGGCTGGGCTTGATCTCTTCACCGGCCAGCGCCTGGGTGATCACCGGCGACACGATCGGCTCGACAGCCACCGACAGGATCGGCTTGCCGGCAATGTTCTTGATATAGCGCGACACACCGGTGATGGTGCCGCCGGTGCCCACGCCCGCCACCAGCACGTCCACGGCGCCATCGGTGTCGTTCCAGATTTCCGGACCGGTGGTTTTTTCATGGATCGCCGGGTTGGCCGGGTTTTCGAACTGGGCCGGCATAAAGTAGGTGGCCGGGTCGCTGGCAACGATTTCGCCGGCTTTTTCGATCGCGCCCTTCATGCCCTTGGCCGGCTCGGTCAACACCAGTTCGGCGCCGAGGGCCTTGAGTACCTTGCGGCGCTCGATGCTCATGGACGCTGGCATGGTCAGCAGCAACTTATAGCCACGGGCGGCGGCGACGAATGCCAGGCCGATGCCGGTGTTGCCGGAGGTGGGTTCGACAATGGTCATGCCCGGCTTGAGTTTGCCGGTGCTTTCAGCGTCCCAGATCATGTTTGCGCCAATGCGGCATTTCACCGAGTAGCCTGGGTTACGCCCTTCGATCTTGGCCAGGATGGTCACACCACGCGGTGCGATCCGGTTGATCTGAACCAGGGGCGTGTTACCGATGGAGTGCGCGTTGTCTGCAAAGATGCGGCTCATGACGGGTCCTATGGGTCGATTCAAGGAAGGCCACAAGGGTATGCCTCGTGCCGCAAAGCGTCCAGTCGGAGGAACGTTGCGCCCTTCGCAACAGTCCATCCCCTATACGGACAGAGGACCCTCCCCATGAAACGTCGCTACAGCTGGCCACTATGGACCGTCGCCGGATTGCTGGTGGTACTGGTTGCCTTGAGCATCGCCCTGCCCTACCTGGTGCGTAACTACTTGAATGACAAGCTCGCCAACATGGGCGACTACCGCGGCCACGTGACAGATGTGGACCTGGCCCTATGGCGCGGCGCGTACAAGATCAACGGCCTGGAGATCATCAAGGTCGACGGCAAGGTGCCCGTACCGTTCGTCAAGGCGCCGCTGATCGATTTGGCGGTGAGCTGGCACTCGTTGTGGTACGACCATGCGGTCGTAGCCAAGGTGCTGTTTATCAACCCCGAGGTGAACTTCGTCGATGGCGGCGCCAACAAGCAGGCGTCCCAGACCGGTAAAGGCACCGACTGGCGCGAGCAATTGAGCAAGCTGGCCCCTATCACCCTCGACGAAGTGCGCATCGAAGACGGCAAGATCGCCTTCCATAACTTCAGCTCCAAACCACCGGTCAACATCAACGCCACTGCGGTCAACGCCAGTTTCTACAACCTGACCAATGTGGTCGATGTCAAAGGCAAGCGCGACGCCCGCTTCGAGGGCAAGGCGCTGCTGCAAGGCCAGGCGCCGCTGGAAGCCACAGCCACCTTTGACCCGCTGAGCAATTTCGAGAACTTCGAATTCCGCTTCCGCGCCAAAGACTTGCAGCTCAAGCGCATGAATGACTTCGCCTCGGCCTACGGCAAATTCGACTTCAAGGCCGGCACCGGCGACGTGGTGATCGAAGCCCAGGCGGAGAAAGGCCAGTTGACCGGCTATATCAAACCGCTGCTGCGCGACGTCGAAGTCTTCGACTGGCAGCAGGACGTGGAAAACAAAGACAAGAACATCTTCCGCTCGATCTGGGAGGCGGTGGTCGGTGCCAGCGAGACCGTGCTGAAAAACCAGGCGAAAAACCAGTTCGCCACCCGGGTTGAGCTCAGTGGCAGCGTGCACCAGCAAAATGTCAGCGCGTTTTCCGCGTTTTTGGCGATTTTGCGCAACGGCTTCATCCAGGCGTTCAATGCGCGCTATGAACAACCCAAGCCCTCGGCGGACTGAAGGTGACTGGTCATTCAGAGACTGAATGAGCCGCCTGCGTTCACAGTCGCCGGGGCTGCGCGGTATAGTCCGGGCATTGATGAATGCGAGGAAACACCGATGAAGTTCGAAGGCACCCAGGCCTATGTGGCTACCGATGACCTGAAACTGGCCGTCAACGCCGCCATTACCCTGGAGCGGCCGTTGCTGGTCAAGGGCGAGCCCGGCACCGGCAAGACCATGCTCGCCGAGCAATTGGCCGAGTCCTTCGGTGCCAAGCTGATCACCTGGCACATCAAGTCCACCACCAAGGCGCATCAGGGCCTGTACGAGTACGACGCGGTGAGCCGCCTGCGCGACTCGCAGCTGGGCGTGGACAAGGTGCACGACGTGCGCAACTACCTGAAAAAGGGCAAGCTCTGGGAAGCCTTCGAATCCGAAGAGCGGGTGATCCTGCTGATCGATGAAATCGACAAGGCCGACATCGAGTTCCCCAACGACCTGCTGCAAGAACTCGACAAGATGGAGTTCTACGTCTACGAAATCGACGAGACCATCAAGGCCAAGAAACGCCCGATCATCATCATTACCTCCAACAACGAAAAGGAGCTGCCGGACGCCTTTCTCCGCCGCTGCTTCTTTCACTACATCGCCTTCCCCGACCGCACCACCCTGCAGAAAATCGTCGATGTGCATTACCCAGACATCAAGAAGGATTTGGTCAGCGAAGCGCTGGACGTGTTCTTCGACGTACGCAAAGTGCCGGGCCTGAAGAAAAAACCGTCCACCTCCGAACTGGTCGACTGGCTCAAGCTGCTGATGGCCGACAACATCGGCGAAGCCGTGCTGCGCGAACGTGACCCGACCAAGGCCATCCCGCCGCTGGCCGGTGCGTTGGTGAAGAACGAGCAGGACGTGCAGTTGCTGGAGCGTCTGGCGTTCATGAGCCGTCGCGGTAACCGCTGATGCTGCTCAACCTGTTCAATGAAATGCGCGCCGCCAAGGTGCCGGTGTCGGTGCGCGAGCTGCTCGACCTGATTAACGCGCTGAAAATGCGCGTGACCTTCGCCGACATGGACGAGTTCTACTACTTGGCCCGGGCGATCCTGGTCAAGGACGAGCGGCACTTCGATAAGTTCGACCGGGCCTTCGGCGCCTACTTCAACGGCCTGGAGAAACTCGACGACCACTTGCAGGCGCTGATCCCCGAAGAGTGGCTGCGCAAGGAGTTCGAGCGTTCGCTGACCGATGAGGAACGCGCGCAGATCCAGTCCCTTGGCGGCCTGGACAAGCTGATCGAAGCATTCAAGAAACGCCTGGAAGAACAAAAGGAACGCCACGCCGGCGGTAACAAGTGGATCGGCACCGGCGGCACCAGCCCGTTCGGCTCCGGCGGCTATAACCCAGAAGGCATCCGTGTCGGTGACGCCGGCAAGCGCCAGGGCAAGGCCGTTAAGGTGTGGGACCAGCGCGAGTACAAGAACCTCGACGACCAGGTTGAACTGGGCACGCGTAATATCAAGATCGCCCTGCGCCGCCTGCGCAAATTTGCGCGCCAGGGCGCGGCAGAAGAGCTGGACATTGACGGCACCATCGACCACACCGCCCGCGATGCCGGGTTGCTGAATATCCAGATGCGCCCGGAGCGGCGCAACACCATCAAGCTGCTATTGCTGTTCGATATCGGCGGCTCGATGGATGCCCACGTGAAGATCTGCGAAGAGCTGTTCTCCGCGTGCAAGACCGAGTTCAAGCATTTGGAGTACTTCTACTTCCACAACTTCGTTTATGAGTCGGTGTGGAAGAACAACCAGCGCCGCACCTCCGAGCGCACCTCGACCCAGGACCTGCTGCACAAGTACGGCGCGGATTACAAAGTGATTTTTATCGGCGATGCGTCGATGGCGCCGTATGAAATCACCCAGGCCGGCGGCAGCGTCGAGCATTGGAATGAAGAGCCGGGGTATGTGTGGATGCAGCGCTTCATGGCCAAGTACAAGAAGCTGATCTGGATCAACCCGTATCCGAAGGACACTTGGGGGTATACGGCGTCGACCGGGATTGTGCGGGAGTTGGTGGAGGATCAGATGTATCCGCTGACGTTGCGGGGGTTGGAAGAAGGGATGCGCTTTCTCTCGAAATAGCGTCGCTGTTTTGTGGCGAGGGAGCTTGCTCCCGTTGGCCTGCGCAGCAGGCCCAATGCCGGGGGGCCGCTACGCGCCCCAACGGGAGCAAGCTCCCTCGCCACAGGTTTCACCTATTCAAAAAGCGCTGCAAAAAGTCGACGTGCTGGCGATGCGCAGTCTCCTGCACCACCGGCGTCAGCCGCACCTTCTCCCCCGGCAAACACTGCGCCAGCCGCGCCAGCGACAACGGCGTCAACGCTCCAAGACGCGGATAACCGCCAATGGTCTGCCGGTCATTGAGCAACACAATCGGCTGCCCATCCGGCGGCACCTGGATCGCGCCCAACGGAATCCCCTCGGAGATCAGCGACGGCCCCTGATACTGCAACGGCGTGCCCAGCAGACGCATGCCCATGCGGTCGGCGCGGCTGTCCAGGGTCCATTCGGTGTTGAACGCATCGAACAGGCTTTGCCCACTGAACTGGCCGATCTGGGCACCGACGATCACGTCCAATGCAGTTTTGGAAAGGCCTGGATCATTCAGCACTTTCATTGCGCCGCCGACGCCGGAATACGCCAAGCGCCCGCCTTCGGCCAACGCCTTACCGAAACCGTCCACGCCGCCCAGTTCTTCACGCACAACGGTGGCGCAACTGCCCAGCACGTCCGGCGCATCAAACCCGCCCGGCGCCGCCAGATAGGCCCGCGCGCCATTGAATGGCTGGGTAAAACGCAAACGCTGGCCCTTTTGCAGGATAAAACTGCGGCCGGGGCTGATGGCACGTTCGTCGATGTAAGCACCCAAGTCCGCACCGGCCAGGGCCAGCAGGCAATAATCCTCGGCCTGCACGGTAAAGCCGCCCAAGGTGATTTCCACCACCGGCGCGTTCAGCGCATTGTCCAGCAGCCAGTTGGCCCAGGACATCGATACCCAGTCCAGCGCCCCGCCCTGGGTTACGCCCAGGTGACGCACGCCAAAGCGGCCGGCGTCCTGCAACAGGCACAGCGGTGTGCTGGCCTCGATGATCAAGCGGCTCATGCCTGCGCCTCCAACGGCGTGTCATCGCCACCCAGTTTGATGAATTGCGCGTGATCGACAGGTTCGAAGCGTACCGTGTCGCCCGGTTGCATCAGGCTGTAGCCGTCGCGCTCACGGTCGAACAACTTGGCCGGGGTGCGGCCGATCAGGTTCCAGCCGCCCGGCGAGACCACCGGGTAGGCCGCGGTTTGCCGTTCGGCAATGCCGACGCTGCCCGCCGCCACGCGTTTGCGCGGGGTGTTGAGGCGTGGCGCGGCGAGGACTTCATCCACCAGGCCCATAAAGGCAAAACCGGGGGCGAAGCCGAGGGCGAACACTTGGTATTCGTGGGCGCTGTGGCGGCGGATCACGTCATCGACGCTTAGCCCGCTGCGCTGGCTGAGCAGGCTCAGTTCGGGGCCGACGCTCAGGTCGTACCACACCGGCAGCACGTGGCACTGGCCGCTGCCCTGGGTGTGCGGCTGCAGGTCGGTCAGGGCCTGGTCGATCAATTCCCGTGCCTGGGCCGGGTTCAATGCGCTGAGGTCGTAATGCACCATCAAGGTGGTGTAGGACGGCACCAGGTCGACCAAAGCCGCGCCGAAACCGCTGCGCAAGCGCTGGGTGGCGGCGAGCATCCAGGGCATGTTGGCTTCGGCGATTGCATCAAACAGACGCACCATCAGGCAGTCGATGGCCACCACTTCAATCCGTGGCTTCATGCTGGCTTCAATGCCTCGCGGATGCGCTGTACGGCAGCGATTGAGCTGGCATTGTCGCCATGCACGCACAGCGTGTTGGCTTGCAGGACCAACGAGCTGCCGTCGCTGGCGGTCAGCGCTTCCCCCCTGGAAATGGTCAAGGCTTGCTGCAGGATGGTGTCGGCATCGTGGTGCACGGCGCCGGGCAACTGCCGCGAGACCAGGTGGCCCTTGTTGTCATAGGCGCGGTCAGCAAAGGCTTCGAACCACAGGGTGACGCCATATTCATCGCCCAAGGCCTGCGCTGCGCTGTTGTCGCGGGTTGCCAGCAACATCAGCGGCAGGTCGCCGTAAGCCGCCACGGCCTGGATCACCGCGCGCAATTGCGCGGGCTTGGCCATCATGTCGTTGTACATCGCGCCGTGGGGCTTCACATAGCTGACCCGCCCACCTTGCGCCCGGCATATGCCGTCGAGGGCGCCGATCTGGTAGTGCAGCAGGTCCTGGATTTCCTGGGGAGTGTAGGCCATGGAGCGACGACCAAAGCCTTGCAGGTCCTGGTACGCCGGATGTGCGCCGACTTGCACGCCATGCTTGAGCGCCAGGCTGACGGTCTTGCGCATGATGCTCGGGTCGCCGGCATGGAAGCCGCACGCCACGTTGGCGCAATCAATGAACGGCATGACCTCGGCGTCCAGACCCATGGTCCAGTTGCCAAAGCTTTCGCCGATGTCGCAATTCAGTAGAAGGCGGCTCACGGTAGGTGCTCCTGTAGGCTTTATTTTTTTGTAGTGTGGGATTTTTTACGCAGAACTCGCAACTTGTCCTGACACCCCAACGGCGCTTATCGTGGAATAGCTCGATTTTTGGCGCTGGCTCGGTGCGGCGTCCAACTAATAAAAACCGATCCATGCATAAGAAAAAGTTGATCCCATGAATTTGAAGTTCCTCGAAACCTTCGTCTGGGTGGCCAAGCTCAAGAGTTTCCGCCTGACCGCCGAGAAGTTGTTCACCACCCAGGCTTCGATCTCCAGCCGCATTGCCGTGCTGGAAAGCGAGTTGGGGGTGAAGCTTTTTCTGCGCGACTCACGCGGCGTGAGCCTGACCCCGGAAGGCTTGAAGGTGCTCGACTATGCCGAGCAGATGATGGTGACGATGCAGGGCCTGAAGCAGTCCCTGGAGACCACCAGCAGCAAGGTCGGGCGCATCCGCATTGGCGCGATGGACACGGTGATCCACACCTGGCTCAGCCCGTTGGTGGCGGAATTGATGGACCACTTCCCGCTGGTAGAGATCGAATTGGTCGCCGATACCGCATTGAACCTCAGCGATCAGCTGCAAAAAGGCTTCCTCGACCTGATCCTGCAAACCGACCTGCTGCGCCTCGAAACCGTGCGCAGCCTGGAGCTGTGCAGCCACCCCATGGCCTGGATCGTCGCCAGCCAGTCGATCTACAACCGTGACTACGCCTCCCTCGCCGAACTGGCGCAGGAACGCATCATCACCTACTCGAAAAACTCCCATCCGCACCAGGACGTGATCAGCCTGATGCAGGCCAACGGCGTGGCCGCGCCACGCATGAACTGCGTGAATTCGGTGTCGGCCATCACCCGTTTACTGCGCGATGGTTTTGGCATTGGCGCACTGCCGCCGGTGCTGGTCAGCGAAGAACTGGCGCGCGGCGAATTGGTGATGTTGCCGATGGCGCAGAAACTGCCGAACTTGCAGGTGGTGGTGTCGTGGCGCGTGGGGGTGGAGCTGGTGGAGGAGATTGTCGGGTTATGCCAGAAAGTAGTGGCGCGGTATGCCGAGGAAGTGGGTGAGGAGCGGATGGTGCTCGCTCACCCGTGAGGCTCAGAGCCCTTTGAGGTCCCGCTCTTCGATCGGCCGGCTCTGGCGCAGGCGCTTGCCGCCCAACACCACCCAGTCGATCAAACGGAACAGGCACTCCAGGCCAAACGACAACAGCATCGCCCCGCCCAACCCCCAGCCCATGGCCTCGGGCGTCAGCAGGATCTGGTAGCTGTAGCCGTTCCAGGTTTCCTGGCGGATATCCGGGTCCGCCGCGACCGCCACTTGCAGGGCGCGGATGTACCATGGGCCTTGCATGGCCTGGAATTGCTTGTCCAACGCCACCTGGCGGTCAAGCATGGCGCCCAGGCTGTTGGCGTCGCTCTGGAACACCGGGTCATCACTGGCGCGGTAATGCGCGACCAACGCTTTCAAGTCACCGTTGAAGAACTGCCGTGCCGTGTTTTCAAACCCGCTGAGGCCGGTCTGGGCCTCGATCAGATGAGCTTCGACGCGCTTGGCGTAGTCGTTGATGAAGCCCGGCACTTGCACGCCGACCAACAGGCCAATGGCAAACAGCACCAACCGCAGATAACTGAGCAACATGGTCGATATCCTTACTCGGTGATGCCTTGGCTGACGCATTCACCGCGTCGCCACAGGCTCCATTGGCCCGGTTCGTAGCGGGTCCAGTTTTCGTTGTCGGTCAAAGGTTCGGTGGCGATCACGGTCACCACGTCATTGGGCGTGGTTTCGGCCTGAAAATCGACGATCACGTCGACATCTTTCAAGCGTGCAGGGCCGAACGGGGCGCGACGGGTGATTTGCGCCAACTTGGTCGAGCAATAGCAAAACAGCCAGTCGCCGTCGCTGAGCAGGCAATTGAACACGCCTTTGCTGCGGTATTCGGAGCAGGCGGCGATCAGGTCCGGCAGGACGTTTTCAATGTCCACCGGCTCCGGGAAGGCTTCGCGCACGCGGTTGAGCAGATCGCAAAAGGCCGCTTCGCTGTCGGTATCGCCCACGGGACGATAGAAAGTCGCGCGGGGATTGAAGTCGGCCAACTGGCCGTTATGCGCAAAGCACCAGTTGCGGCCCCACAGTTCGCGCACAAACGGGTGAGTATTGGCCAAACTGACCTTGCCGACGTTGGCCTGGCGGATATGGCCGATCACCACTTCGCTTTTGATCGGGTAACGCTGCACCAGCAGCGCGACTTCCGATTCGCTGCTCGCGGCCGGGTCCTGGAACAGGCGCAGGCCACGGCCTTCATAGAACGCGATGCCCCAACCGTCACGGTGGGGACCGGTGCGCCCACCGCGCTGCATCAGCCCGGTGAAGCTGAACACGATATCGGTGGGGACGTTGGCACTCATGCCCAATAATTCACACATGCCAGGGCTCTCGCAGCAGGGCGGACAACGTTAAAGCCGCGGTTCGACGCGCAGACCGCTCACAGGTGCCGGACGGCGAAAAGGCACGTCATCGTCATCTTGATCCGGTTCGGCGGCCAGGGCGGCATCGGCGGCAGCCTTGCGCTCACGGCGGGCGTTGGCAGCGCGCTCGATGGGCCAGCGGATCAGCACGAACACCAGGTACACGCCAAAGGCGATCATGCTGTACATGAACAGATCGGAAATGGCCCGCCAGGCGTTATTGCCGACCTTGAGCACCAGGTCCAGGGCGGTGATGGCCACGGCCGGCGCGAACTGGGTCTTGACCGGATCGACGATGGTCGGGCTGAACAGCAACACCGCCATCAGCAACAGCAGCGGCTCGCGCAGCCAGCGCCAGATCCAGCGGGTCATGCGCCACCACACCAACAGGCAGCCCAAAGCGGCGAAGGCGTAAAGGCCCCAAGCGGTCAGATAGTCGTTCTCGGTCATGGTGTCCATGGCAAGGTTGGCAAACAGGCGGCTATGATAACGGCTTTTGCGTGTCGCGGCTGCAATGCCTGCCACCGTCCGCCCGATAGAGATTAATCCCATGCCTACATCGACCGCTCCGATTGCCCGCAAGGCCCAAGGCTCAGATCCGTACGCCTGGCTGCAAGAGCGCGACAGCGCTGAGGTGCTCGATTACCTCAAGGCCGAAAACGCCTGGCAGGAAGCGCAACTCGCCGATCAGGCAGCGCTGCGTGAAACCCTGTTCGAGGAGATCAAGGGCCGCATTCTCGAAACCGATCTGTCGCTGCCTTCGCCGTGGGGCCCGTATCTGTACTACACCCGCACCACCGCCGGTGACGAATACGCCCGCCACTACCGCTGCCGTCGCCCGGCCGACGACAGCAACCAAGTGGATGACAGCAGCGAAGAGTTGTTGCTGGACCCGAACGTGCTGGCCAATGGCGGTTTCTTCTCCCTCGGCGCGTTCAGCATCAGCCCCGACCACCAACGCCTGGCCTACAGCCTCGATACCAGCGGTGAAGAGATCTACACCCTGTACGTGAAGGAATTGGCCACCGGCAAAGTCAGCGAACTGGCGTTTGAAGACTGCGACGGCAGCATGACCTGGGCGAATGACAGCCTGACCCTGTTCTTCGGCGAACTGGACGACACCCACCGCCCGCACAAGCTGTATCGCTATCGCCTGGACGGCACGGCGGCGCAGGAAGTGTTCCATGAGCCGGACGGCCGTTTCTTCCTGCATTGCTACCGTTCCAGCTCCGAGCGCCAGCTGCTGCTGTCACTGGGCAGCAAGACCACCAGCGAAGTCTGGGCCCTGGACGCCGACCAGCCACACCTGGACTTCACCTGCCTGGCACCGCGGGTCGAAGACCATGAATACGATGTCGACCACGGCCAGTTGAATGGCGCGTGGACCTGGTTTATCCGCAGCAACCGCGATGGCATCAACTACGCGCTGTTCGTGGCAACCGACATTGGCGACGTGCCGACCGAAGCTGAATGGCAGAACCTGATCCCCCACAGCGATGAGGTGATGCTCGACGGCGTGAGCCTGAACACCCACGCCATGACCCTGAGCCTGCGCATCGGTGGCCTGCCGGTGATCGAAGTGCACCCGCAGGGCTTGCCGGCCTATCGCGTGGAATTGCCTGACGCCGCCTACAGCCTCTACGTACAGAACAGCCTGGAGTTTGTCAGCGACAAGATCCGCCTGCGCTACGAAGCCCTGAACCGTCCGGCCCACGTGCGCCAGCTGGAACTGGCCAGCGGCGCGCAACAGGTGCTCAAGGAAACCCCGGTACTCGGCGTGTTCAACGCCGATGATTACGTGAGCCAGCGCCTCTGGGCCACCTCGGCAGATGGCACCCAGGTGCCGATCAGCCTGGTGGTCAAGCGCGACCAGTTGGGTAAACCAACGCCCCTCTACCTGTATGGCTACGGCGCCTACGGTTCGAGCCTGGACCCGTGGTTCTCCCACGCACGCCTGAGCCTGCTGGACCGAGGCGTGGCGTTTGCCATCGCCCATGTGCGCGGCGGCGGTGAGCTGGGCGAGGCCTGGTATCGCAACGGCAAGCAGGAACACAAACAGAACACCTTCAGCGACTTTATCGCCTGCGCCGAACACCTGATCGCCCAGGGCCTGACCACGTCCAAACAACTGGCCATCAGCGGCGGCAGTGCCGGCGGCCTGTTGATCGGCGCGGTGCTTAACCAGCGCCCGGCGCTGTTCCAGGCGGCGATTGCCGAAGTGCCGTTCGTCGACGTGCTCAACACCATGCTCGACCCGGAATTGCCGCTCACCATCACCGAGTACGACGAGTGGGGCAACCCGGAAGAACCGGACGTCTACGAACGCATCAAGGCCTACGCGCCCTACGAAAACGTTCGTGCCCAGGCCTACCCGCACCTGCTGGTGATCGCCGGCTACAACGACAGCCGCGTGCAATATTGGGAAGCCGCCAAGTGGGTGGCCAAGCTGCGCGACACCAAGACCGACGACAACCTGCTGCTGCTCAAGACCGAACTGGGCGCCGGCCACGGTGGCATGAGCGGTCGTTACCAGGGATTACGTGACGTAGCACTCGAATATGGCTTTGTGTTCAAGGCGCTGGGGCTGGTTTGAGGAACTTAGCCGGGCGGTTCTGTCTGAACACAGGACCGCCTACTGATTGATGGACCAAGATTGCAGCCATGGCACTACCGACACTAATGAATACCGAAATCCGCGACATGCTCATGGATTGCGGCCTGTTCGACCCGCTGTTGCCGGAAGACTTTCACGTCGCCGCCGGCTATTTCAATATCAGCAGCATTGCCCGCGATGAGGTGATTTTCCTTGAGGGCGATGCTGGCACCTTCATGTGCATCCTCCACAGCGGCCAGGTGGCGGTGCAGAAAACCAACCACGACGGCCAGCGCCTGACCATCGCCACCTTGCGCAGTGGCCGGGCCTTTGGCGAAATGGCGGTACTCGACGGCGAGCGCCGCTCAGCCAGTTGCATGGCGGCCAGTGACTGCGTGCTGTTGAACCTGGGCAAGGATTCCCTGGAAAAGATGCTCAACGAAGCGCCCAGGGTCGCCGCCAAGATCATCCGCGCGATTGCCATCGCCCTGTCCAAGCGCCTGCGCATGGCCGACGGGCAATTACTTTCGCAACAGTTTTAGCCGCCCGGCGTCTTCGGCTTGCTGTCATTTTGCAGCAGGCCCGGCACCGTCTGATCCTTGGGTGGCGTGGGCAGCACGATGGGCACCAAGGGTGGCGAGCCGTTGGTCTTGGGCACGGCCGGTGGGGTGACTTGCGGGTACAACGTCGGCGTCGGGGTGCCCGGTGCGCCTGGCGTTGGGGCGGGCGCGACCGGTACGGTTTGCAACTCCTGAGCCTGCACCGCACCAGAGGCGAGCGCGCTCAACACAATGACCGTTAGAATGCTGCACTTCATCGATGGCTCCATGGCCTGACCGGAATGTCGTAAGGCTACTCCCAACCGCGCAAGAATGCCCTTCCCAATGAGATTTCCATGAAACGTTTCGTTCTGCTGGACACCACCCCGATCCCCGACAACGGCGGTGCCTTGTGCCTGTTCGAATACGGTGAAGATTTCGTCATCAAGATTCAGGGCGGTGACGGCGGCCAGCTGATGAACACGCGCATGCACGGTTCCGAAGATGCGCTGGCGGAGATCCCCTGCCGCAAAGTCGCCGGGCGTGCGGACTCACGGGTGTTGATCGGTGGCTTGGGCATGGGCTTTACCCTGGCGTCAGCGCTCAAGCACCTGGGCAAGACTGCCGAAGTGGTCGTGGCAGAACTGGTACCAGGCGTCGTGGAATGGAACCGTGGACCACTGGGCGAAAAATCCGGCCGCCCGCTGCTGGACCCGCGCACGGTGATCCGCCTGGAAGACGTGGCCAAGGTGCTGCAAGCCGAGCCCCAGCGCTTTGACGCGATCATGCTGGACGTGGACAACGGCCCCGAAGGTCTCACGCAAAAGGCCAACAGTTGGCTCTACTCCGCCGGAGGCCTGGCGGCCTGCGCCAAGGCCCTGCGCCCCAAAGGCGTGCTGGCCGTGTGGTCGGCCAGCGCGGACAAGCTGTTCAGCGACAAACTGCGCAAGGCCGGTTTCAAGGCCGAGGAAGTGCAGGTATTCGCCCATGGCAACAAGGGCACCCGACACACCATCTGGATTGCGCAGAAGGTGTGATCGGTTAGCGCAGGGAATTGCGGTAATCGATCACATAGGGGACTTTTTTGTCGAAGGTCTTTTCCAGCTCACTGCGGTCGAGTTTGGTCATGCCGCCCAGTTGATGGGCGGTGAAACCGCTGTCACCGACCTGTGAGCCCGGCGCCAGGCTGACCATGCGCTTGGCCACGGCCTCAATGGCGTCCTTGTAGCCACCCTTCTTGTTCAGGTTGTACTTGCCCAGGTCAATTTGAGTGCGCAGCCAATTGCCCCAATAGAACTCCAGGAACTCCGGTGCGATCTCGCCCGCCTCGGGCTTGCCATACGCGGCCTTGCGGGTGAAATACACCAGGCTGCGGAAGGTATCGTCCTGCAGGTTCTTGAAGCCCAGGTGCGCCGGCAGTTGCTCGGGCGGCAGGGTCTGGCCTTGATTGTCCTTGAGCCACACCTTGCGCGCGGCCTGCATGCGCTGCCAGAAGTTGGCCAGGGTTGGGCTGTTGCTGAAGTCGTCGGTGACCTTGACCCACATGTTCAGGCGAGGCCCGCCGCCGGGCACTTCCCACAAGGTGGTGAAGCTGTGGTGACCGTCGGTCAGGTACAACTGGCCGCCGGGGCCGACTACCACGGTCTTCATGTCGTCGGGATGGGTGCCCACCGGGTCCTTGCAACTGAAGCTCGCCGGCTTGTGCAGGTCCGCGCCCTTGGGCACGTTGTCGGCTTCGCCCTGGCCGTTGGTTTCGCAGTATTCATCGAAGACCTTGGCGGGTTTGTCGGCGAACAGGCCGAGGCTGTAGTAGATCTGGTCGAACCCCACCACGGCCTGGGTCGGGTGCAATTGATCGAGGGTCACTTCGATCACCTCGCCGGGCTGGGGTGTAGAAAACGCTTGGGCTTGGGCCGTGAGCCCACACAACAACAGTGCAACAGTCCATGAATGCAGACGCATGAGTTTCAGTCCTTATGAGTAAAGTGAAGCGGTTATTTGCAACGCGAGCGGCTAGAATCAACCCTATCCGTGAACCCCAAAATAGCCAGGAGCCATGATGAGCTCGACCAACCCGCCCTCCCACACCGCCAAGCTGGACCGCATCCTTGCCGATGCCCAGCGCGACCGGGAAATGGGCTACCGCGATAAAGCCTTGAAAATGTACCCCCACGTGTGCGGCCGCTGCGCCCGTGAGTTCGCCGGCAAACGCCTGAGCGAACTGACCGTACACCATCGAAACCACAATCATGATGACAATCCCCAGGACGGTTCCAACTGGGAGCTGCTGTGCCTGTATTGCCACGACAACGAACACTCGCGGTATACCGACCAGCAGTATTTCGGCGAAGGCTCCACCAGCAGCCCGACGATTGCCAAGGCCACGCATAACCCGTTTGCGGCGTTGGCGGGGTTGATGAAGAAAGACGACTGAAATCGTCACTGACTGTGCCGGCCTCTTCGCAGGCAAGTCGAATCGTCGCACCGCAGCTCCCACAATTGGAATGCATTCCCCTGTGGGAGCCGGGCTTGCCCGCGATAGCGATATCCCAGACAACACCGCACCCTGCCTAATCCCCGTATAATCGCCGCTTTTCTCCAAGGCACCCTTCCCCGTGGGCAATAAACGCTACAGCTGCATCGGTTTGTATAACCCCAAATCCCCCGAAAACGTCGGTTCGGTCATGCGTGCCGCCGGCTGCTACGGCGTGGCCTCGGTGTTCTACACCGGCGTGCGTTACGAGCGCGCGCGGGACTTCATCACCGATACCAAGAAAGTCCACCACGACATTCCGCTGATCGGCATCGATGACCTGAAAAAGATCCTGCCCCTGGGCTGCATCCCCGTCGCCGTGGAGTTGGTAGAAGGCGCTCGCCCCCTGCCCGAATACACCCATCCGGACCGCGCGCTGTACATCTTTGGTCCGGAAGACGGTTCCCTCGACAAAGAGATCCGCGACTGGTGCGAAGACGTGGTCTACATCCCGACCACCGGTTGCATGAACCTCGCCGCCACCGTCAACGTGGTGCTCTACGACCGCCTGGCCAAGGGCAACAACACCCGCTCGGGCCCCAAGTACTGATCTTTTGGGAACATCCGACGCCTGCGGGCAGTCAGCTACTTATCAATAGCCCTCGTTGGAGACAGATCATGAGCGACAGCAAAACCTTGCGACCTATCATCGAACACACGCCTTCCGAGACCCAGCCCACGCAGAACGTGCACGGCTGGGAGCGCATCGGCTCGGTGGCCGGTGGCGTGATGATGGTGGGCAAAGGCCTGCGCCGTGGCGGGATTTTCGGCTTGATCCAGGTGGCGATCGGCGGCGTGGCGCTGGCCCGTGGCTTTACCGGTCACAGCTCGCTCAAGGACAAGCTGGAACAGGGCCGCCAGGAAATGAACACGGTGCGCACGAAGATCGAACGCGCCGGGGCCGAGCTGAAGAACCTGAAGACCAAGGCTGAAGTGGCGGCCGAGAAGGCCACCAAGACCACCGGCTAACGCAGCAGCTTGTTGTCCAGCACCACCGACGACTCGCCGATGATACTTTCAGCCAGTTGCACGAACTCCGCGGTGGTGATGCTGTTGGCCCGCATCACCGCCTGCGCGAGGTCATCCAGCGAGCGCTTGTTATGCGTCTTTACGCGGATCTCGCGGTCCAGCTCCTGCAACACCACCACCGCCCGTGACACCGTCGCACCGCTGGCGTGTTCGCCGCGCAGGCTGGTCACATCTTTGCCTTCCTTGTTCAAGCGCGCCTGTATCGCCTGATACCGTTCGTCGGTGATGCCACCTGCCCGACGCACCAGCTCAATGGCGTAGTACTCGGCCAGGCCTTCGCTGATCCAGTCACTGGTGTCGTGGTCATTGAAACGCCCAATCGCCTGCACCACTTCGCGGATCAACGGGCTGCTGCCGTTTTCGCTGACCAGCGGCGTCCGGCTGTTGAGGTAGACCGAATCCCGCGCCGAGAACGCGCCACGGCGCATCGGATCACTGGCGCCCACCACCAGCAGCTTGGCCGGATGGCGCGGGAAGGCCGCTTCCACTTGCGGCCAAACGAAGGTCAGCAACGTCAACACATCCATGCGGCGCATGGCCTGGCCTTTGGGCGAAGCCACGGTGACTTCCGTCTCGCCCAGGCGCACGCGGCGGCTGCCGAGGTTGCCGGCGAGCATCCAGCCGGTGGGCCGGTCGAACAGGCGGGAGACGTTGTCGATGCGGAACTTGTTCTTGCCGATGCGCGGCCAAGCGGTTTCGACGCTTTTCCAGCCGGCCGGCAGTTCGAACACCAGGCGTGAGACCAACTCGACGCCGTCCTGCTGGTCGAGCCGCGCCGTCGGCACCAGGTCTTCGCCGCGAAACAACGCCCAGCCCGGCGTCACCCGCGCTTCATAGAGACCGGCCTTGCGTGCATGGGTGAGGCGTACGCGGTAAGTCAGACTGGCCTTGTTGGCGCTGGGCTGCCACAGGCCACGATGTTCGGTGATGCTCCACTGGCCGTCAGCCTTGAAGTCGCTGTAGTCACCGTCAGGGCCGAGGTCGAAGTTCAGGCTGCGCACCGCCGAGCCTTGGGACAGGCTCACCCGCACCTCGGCCTGATCCGTCTGGGGCAACAGTTTGACGTGATAATCCAGGTCGACTTTCTTCGCGCACCACGCGGATGTACTCAGCGCCAGCAACACCACAGATGCCGCCAGCTTGATTGCCCCCCTCATACCCACTCCTTGTCAGCCCGCGCGGAAAATCAGGTAATCCTCCCAGTCATCCTCAGGCACGCTGCCTTCGCTGAGCATGCGCCCGGACTGGGAAATGCGTTCGTGGTGCACGGCATCGCGGTCGCCGCAGACCAAGTGGTGCCACAGTGGCAGGTCCTTGCGTTCGCTGACCAGGCGATAGCCGCAGGTGGGCGGCAACCATTTGAACTGGTCGGCCTGTCCCGGCGTGAGCTGGATGCAGTCCGGCACCGAGGCGCGACGGTTGGGGTAGTCGGTGCACTGGCAGGTTTTCAGGTCGAGCAGTTTGCAGGCGATCCGCGTGTAATAGACGCTGTTGTCGTCTTCATCCTCAAGCTTTTGCAGGCAGCACAGGCCACAGCCGTCGCACAACGACTCCCACTCCTCCTGGTCGAGGTGTTCAAGGGTTTTGCGTATCCAGAAAGGTTCGACTTTGGCGGCCATGGCTCTACATCAGTATCGGTAGGTGAAAAGGCCGCCAGTCTAGTGCCCAAGGCCCCTGGGGCCAAGCGCTTACGACTGGCGGTGTAACAACACTTGTCAGTCTAGTGGCCGCGCAGTAGTTTTGAGCGCCGAATTGACGATCAGGAACTGCTCCATGACACGTGTTGCCGATTATCCGATCCACACCCAGTTCACCGACCGTTGGTCGCCTCGCGCCTTCACCGGCGAGAGCATTGACCAGGAAACCCTGCTGAGCTTCTTCGAAGCCGCGCGCTGGGCGCCGTCCGCCTACAACTCGCAGCCATGGCGCTTTCTCTACGCGCGCCGCGACACGCCGGACTGGGAGCGTTTCCTGGGCTTGCTGAATGAATTCAACCGCAACTGGGCGCAGCATGCGTCGGCTCTGGTGATCATCGCCTCGAAAACCGACTTCACCGCCCCCGGCGCTACGGAAGAAACCCCGGCGCTGTGGCACACCTTTGACACCGGTTCGGCCTGGGGCCACCTGGCGCTGCAAGCCAGCCTCAGCGGTTGGCACACCCACGGCATGGCCGGTTTCGATCAGGAACTGACCCGCAAAGAGCTGAAAATCCCGGAAGGTTATGCCCTGCATGCCGCCGTGGCGATCGGCAAGCTGGGGGACAAGTCGACCTTGCCCGAGTACCTGCAAGGTCGTGAGGCGCCGAGCCCGCGTCGGCCGTTGAGCGAGTTGGTCTCGGAAGGTGATTTCAGCCTGTAATGCCAAGAGGAGCCGGCATGCCGGCTCCTCCGCTATCAGTAACCGCGCTCGAAATCCACGTTCCCGCGCAAAGCTTGCTTGGCCTGATACGCCCGCACATTTTGTACGAACAGCTCTACCATCAATGCCGGTGACGTCGGCGCCGAACTGTGACCCGTCAGCAGAAGGCCCCACGCCGTCCAGAACGGATGACGTTGCGGCAACGGTTCCTGGCGGCACACATCAATCACCGCACCGGCCAAATGCCCTTCTTTCAAGGCCTCGACCAAGTCCGCGTCCACTACCGACACACCACGCCCGACGTTGATAAACAACCCGGTCGGCTTGAATTGCTTGAACAGCGCCGCGTCGTACAGGTCATGAGTGCTTGGCGTGTTAGGCAGCAGATTGATCACGTAATCCACCTCGCCCACCAGGCGACCCAGGGCTTCAAGCCCGGCCACTTCGATAAACGGCGCCTGTTCCCGAGCGGAACTGGCGATGCCGTACAGCTTCACGCCGAAGGGCACCAGGAACTCGGCAACGCTCTGGCCGATGTCGCCGGTGCCGACGATCAGCACCTTGCGCCCCGCCAGGCTCTGGCCCATGCGGTTGTCCCATTTGCGCTCGACCTGGCTGACCAGGCGCGCCAACACTTCACGTTCATGGCCGAGCATATAGGTGAGCACGAATTCGGCCATGACCTGGCCATAAATACCGACCGCACGGGTCAGGCGATAGTCGCGTGGCAAACCTTCAGCCAGCAGCGGTGTTATGCCCGCCCAAGTCGATTGCAGCCATTGCGGCTGATGGCCTTGGCGCAACAGCGTCGCCAGCAAGTCCGGCTGGCCCAGCCAGACCGGGCAATCGGCGGCCAGGCGCGACAGTTCGGCCGAGTCGCCACTGGTCAGCACTTCAAGGTCCGGTGCCGCTTCGCCGAGCAATTGGGCGTAGAGCGGGTGATCCTGTTCAGCAATCAGAACACGCATGCATAAAACCTTTCAAAACAGTACGGACGGCTGCCCGCATCCTTACGGCCACCGCCCACTTATACGATTCCATTGAAGCACGTGCCCCGGACGGAGCACGGGTCGATCACATCGGGTCGTTGCGACGCAGCAGCTCTTCGGGCAAGTGTTCGATGTACTCGTCCTCGGGTGGCGGCATTTGCAGGTGGTAACCCTGTTTGTCGAGGTTTTCCAGCACCTGCACGATGTCTTCCTGTTGCAGCTTGCGCTCAGGCGTCAGCACCAGGTTGAACGCGTGTACCGGCTTGCCGAATACGGTGAGCAGGCCTTCAGGCACGCGCTCGAGGGCATCGCTTTTCAGGACATAAAGGTACATGCCGGCGCGTTTAGGGCTGCGGTAGATGGAGCAGATACGTTTCAAGGCTGTTCTCCGGCGGAGGCCAGGCTGTCGAGCAGCGCTTGGCCCATCAACTCGCGGCGCCAGCCACGCAGCGAGTCTGGCAATTTATAAGGCCCATCGGGGTAGCCACTTTTGACCAGGGCTTCGAGGGTTTTCTTGCGCAGCATCAGTTCCGGCGCCATCTCCAGGCGTTCGGCCTCTGCCTGGCCAAGGGCGCGCAGTTGCTTGATCAGTGCGGCGGCATCCACCGGCAACGGTTCGGCAACGGCGGGTGGCCATTGGTCCATCGGCACGCTGCCGGCACGTTTGATCAGGTCCAGCAGGAACTGGCCGTCCTGACGCACGGTGCGCGGGTGCATGTCTTCGATCTTGCCCAGGGCGGCGAGGTTATCCGGCTGGGATTTGGCCAGGGGCCACAATGAGTGTTCGCGAATGATGCGGTTACGCGGCAGGTCACGGGCGCGGGCCTGCTGCTCGCGCCAGGCGCAGAGTTCACGCAGCACGGCGAGTTGGGCGCGGGACAGTTTCCAGGCCAGCTTGGCGTCGCGGTACACCTCGTACGGGTCGACTTCGCGGCGCAGGTTGGCGACCAACTCCGCGCCGTCTTCCAGCACCCAGGCGTACTTGTCGTCCGACAGTTGGGGACGCAGGCGGGTGTAAACCTCGGCCAAGTGCACCGCGTCTTCGGCGGCGTAGCTGACCTGCGTCTCGGACAAGGGCCGCTGCAGCCAGTCGGAACGGGTCTCGCCCTTGGGCAACTCGATATCCAGCACGGCTTGCACCAGGCGCGAGTAGCCCATGGAGAAACCAAGATTCAGGTAAGCGGCGGCCAATTGGGTGTCGAACAACGGCACTGGCAGGCTGCCGGTCAAGCGCAGCAACACTTCGAGGTCTTCGCTGCAGGCATGCACCACCTTGATCACCGCCTGGTTCTCCAGCAAGGCGGCCAAGGGTTGCCAGTTGTCGATGGTCAGGGGATCGATCAGGTAAGCGCGTACGCCATCACCAATCTGGATCAGCCCGGCAATGGGATAAAAGGTGTCGACCCGCATGAATTCGGTGTCGAGGGCGACGAATGGCAACTGCTGCCATTCGGCGCAATGCTGGCCGAGGCTATCGTTGTCGCAGATCCAGTGAATATCGATGGCCACACGGCTCTCCCTTGAAGAATGGCGCGCAGTATATATCGCGAAAGGGGCTAGCGAGCATCCGCAGTGCACAGGCAACCATGAAAACTCAGACAGGAGTTGAAGAATAGTCCGACAGGCGGGAGTTATCCTCTCTTACGCAGCACGTAGACCCGCCACAGGCTTGATCCTGGCATGAATTCCTGATGATGCAGGACCTTGAAGCCCGCCTGGCGGAACTCCTCTTCGACGGCAGTACGGGAATGGACCGAGACAATCACCGTGTCGCGGCTGACCCGGTGGAACTCCCGCAGCAGGGCCGAGCGCCCTTCACTGCTGGGCACATGGCGAAACAATTCCAGGCAGAAAATGCAGTCCACCGCATTCGCCGACAAACCGATGGAAAACGCTGAGCCCTGGAACGTCTTGACGCGCTTGAGCAACGACGCCGGGTGATGGGTGCGGGCATGGTCGAGCATGTCCTGGGAGTTGTCCGACGCCAGGATCACCCGATTGACGTGTTCGGCCAGCACGGGCCAAAAGCGCCCCGAGCCACAGGCCAGGTCCAACACCAACCCAGGCTCGCCCGCGACTTTCAGCGCCTGGCGCACCATCCACTCGTCGCGCCACGACGCCAGGCGCTGCCGCAGCCCTGGCGGGCGTGTATCGCCGCAGACCCTGGCGTGTTCGCGGTCACAGCGCTCGGCGTATTCGATCTCGATGGATGAGGGTGGTTGTGGCGACATCGCGGGCTCATGTGGGTGGAACGGCAGTGAACGACCTTGATTCGCAGCTTAACCAGTGCAATGTCAAAAAAAGGTCGAAACGTTCACCACCGAAGCCGGTTCACGCCTGATGCAGATACCAACGCCAATCCTGCTCGCCCACCTCGCCCATGAACTGGCGGTATTCGGCGCGCTTGACCGCCAGGTACACGCCGAGGAATTCACTGCCAAACGCGTCCCGCGCCCAGCTCGACCCTTCCAGGGCGCGCAAGGTGGTCAGCCAGTCGGTGGGCAGCAACTCCTTGGCCTGGGCGTAGCCATTGCCTTCAACCGGGGCGCCAGGGTCGCGCTGTTCGCGGATACCGCGATGGATGCCGGCCAGGATCGCGGCAGCGGCCAGGTAGGGGTTGGCGTCGGCGCCGCAGATGCGGTGCTCGATATGCCGGGAATTCGCCGGACCGCCCGGCACGCGCAGGCTGACGGTGCGGTTGTCCACGCCCCAGGTGGCGGCCAGCGGGGCGTAGCTGTTGGTCTGGAAGCGGCGGTAGGAGTTGGCATTCGGGCAGAACATCAGCAAGGAATCAAGCAAGGTGCTGAGCATGCCACCCACGGCGTGGCGCAACAGCGGCGTACCGTCGGTGGCTTCGCTGGCGAACAGGTTGTTGCCCTCGGCGTCTGCCAGGCTGACGTGCATGTGCATGCCGGTGCCAGCCAGGTCGTCGAATGGCTTGGCCATGAAGCAGGCGGTCATCCCGTGTTTATGCGCCACACCCTTGACCAGGCGCTTGTAGCGCACCGCTTCGTCCATGGCTTGCAGGGCGTCGGCGCGGTGTTCCAGGGTGATTTCCACCTGGCCAGGGGCGTATTCGGAGATGGCCGTGCGCGCCGGGATGCCTTGCAGTTTGCAGGCGCTATAGAGATCAGCGAGGAAAGGCTCGATCTGCTCCAGCTCGCGCAAGCCGTAGACCTGAGTCGAACGCGGGCGACCGCCGTCCACATCCCGCGCCGGCTGCGGGCGGCCGTGGCTGTCAGGTTTCTGGTCGAGCAGGTAGAACTCCAGTTCCGCCGCCATCACCGGGTAATAGCCGTCGGCCTTGAGTCCGTCAATCACCTTGGCCAGCAAATGCCGGGGGTCGGCGACGGTGGCGGGCAGGCCTTCGGTGGGGTGCATGCTGACTTGCACGGCCGCTGTCGGAATCAGGCGCCACGGCATGCGCTGCAAACTGCCGCTGATCGGGTAGGCGCGGCAATCGATATCACCCACTTCCCATACCAGCCCGGAGTTTTCCACGTCGTCGCCATTGATGGTCAGGCCAAGAATGGTACTGGGCAAAGGCCGGCCACTTTCATACACCGCCAGCAACTCATCGCGGTGCAGCAACTTGCCGCGTGGCACGCCATTGTTATCGAGGATAAACAGCTCGAACATCTCAATGTCCGGGTTCTGTTCAAGGAAGGACTGGGCTTCGTGCAGGCAGGCAAAGACACTCATGGGCATTCTCATACGTGTGGGTCAGGCAGGCGCGCAGGTGCGCGCCATCCAGGGGATGGATCAACGTAGGAATGCAATATCTGGTGGGCGTGCGTGTCGGCAGTGGAACAGGGCCCAGAACGCGAGATCGGACGGCAGTGTCGCGGGGTGGGTGTCGGAAGAGCCGTCCATGCGGGGATCACAGTGCTAGAGATAACCGCCAGCGTCACACGCCAGCACAGGTGATTAAATTCAGGGTTGGCGGAGTTTGGTTGCGACTTGGCTAAACATTCGCCACACCTTGCTACCGTGCCCGGTGCTGGAAATAATGAGCGCCCACGCCCATGCCCCAAGGACTCGACCGCATGAAAGCTCCTTTCGCCCTCTGTGTACTGGCAAGTCTGGCCACCAGCGCCCTGGCCGACACCGCGCCGTCGCGCCTTGACCAGGTGTTGCAACGCGGCACGCTGACGGTCTGCACCACCGGCGACTACAAGCCCTACACCTCGCTGCGCGCCGACGGCCGCTACGAAGGCATCGACATTGCCATGGCCGAGTCCCTGGCCAAGAGCCTCAACGCAAAGATCCAATGGGTGCCGACCACCTGGAAAACCCTGATGCCGGACTTCCTGGCCCAGCGCTGTGACATCGCCGTAGGCGGCATTTCGGTGTCGCTGGAGCGCCAGAAAAAAGCCTTCTTCAGTCAGTCCCTGGGCGTCGACGGCAAGATCCCGTTGGTACGCTGTGCCGATGTGCAGCGCTACCAGAGCGTCGAACAGATCAACCAACCCCAGGTGCGCGTGATCGAACCGGCCGGCGGCACCAACGAAGTATTCGCCCGTGCCCACTTGGGCCAGGCGCAGATTCGCCTGCACGACAACGTGACCATTTTCGACGAACTGCTGGCGGGCAAGGCCGATGTGATGATCACCGACGCCAGCGAAGCCCGTTACCAGCAGAAGCTCAAGCCGGGGCTGTGCGCGGTGAACCCCGAGCGGCAGATGCAGTACAGCGAAAAAGCCTTCCTGTTGCCCCGTGATGATGTGGCCTGGAAAAGCTACGTCGACCAATGGCTGCACCTGAGCCAGGCCACGGGGGCCTATGACGCTGTCGTCAGCCAGTGGCTGGCCGCGCCTTGATCAACGCCACGAAGGCGCGACACGCGGCACTGCGATAGGCGCCCTTGCGGCTCAACAGTGCCACGGTGCGTTGGGGTAATGCCGGGCTGATCGCCACCGCGTTCAACCCTGGCTGGGCCTCGGCGATCGCGCTGGGCAGGATGGTCGCCAGCGCCGTGCTGCGCACGATTTCGATGATCGCGCTGATGGAGTTGGCCTCCATCGCAATCAACGGGCTTATCCCCTGGGCACGGCAGTAATCATCGATGTAGCGGCGGGTCGCAAAGCCAGTGTTCAACAACACCAGGGGTTGCGCCAGCCACTGCTGGCTATCCAGGCCCGGATGGTTCTCGCCGACCACCCCACTCAGCGTTTCAACAAACAGCCCTTCGCACTCGATGTCCGGCAGATGCTCGCCGGTAAAACCAATGCCGATATCCAGCGCGTCTTCCGCCAAGGCGGTTTCCATGCGGTCCTGGGTCAGTTCCTCGATGCTCACGGTAATGCCCGGATAGCGCTGGTTGAACTGCGCCAGCAACGGCCCGATCAGGTAGGCGGTAAAGGTCGGCGTCATGGCCAGGCGCAGGTTGCCTCGGCTCAAGTCCTGCACGTCATGCATGGCGCGGGTGCCGGCCTGCAGGTCCTGCAAGGCCAGCCGCGCAAAGCGCACATAGGCTTCACCGGCATCGGTCAGGCTGACGCTGCGCCCGGAGCGGTCCAACAGCGGCGCACCCAAGGTGTCTTCCAACTGCTTGATCTGCTGCGACAAGGTCGGCTGCGACACATGCAGTGCCTCGGCGGCACGGGTGAAATTGCGGTGTTCAGCCACCGCCAGCAGGTAACGGATATGGCGCAGCAGCATCGAAGCCCCCAACTATAGGCATGACCAATAGAAACCATAATAAGCCGGTCTTGGACGCTATAGCTAAAAACTTCCATCCTTGCCTCATCAGCGACGCAAGGAGAACTTCCCATGCAACATCTCATCGACGGCTTTCGCAAATTTCAGGCCGAAGCCTTTGCCCAACGCAGCGACCTGTTCAAACACCTGGCGACCACGCAAACCCCGGGCACGCTGTTTGTGTCGTGTTCCGACAGCCGCGTGGTCCCCGAGCTGCTGACCCAGCAGGAACCGGGTGACCTGTTCGTGATCCGCAACGCCGGCAACATCGTGCCGTCCTACGGCCCGGAGCCGGGTGGTGTGTCGGCCACCGTCGAATACGCGGTGGCGGTGCTGGGGGTCAGTGACATTGTGATCTGCGGCCATTCCGACTGCGGCGCGATGACCGCCATCTCCACCTGCAAATGCCTGGATCACCTGCCGGCCGTGGCCAACTGGCTGCGCCATGCCGAGTCGGCCAAGGTGATCAACGCCGCACGCCAGCACACATCCGATGCCGCCCGCTTGAGCGACTTGGTGCGCGAAAACGTGATCGCCCAGTTGGCCAATCTCAAGACCCACCCCTCCGTCGCCCTGGCCCTGGAACAAGGTCGGCTGACGCTACACGGCTGGGTGTACGACATCGAAACCGGCGCCATCGACGCCCTGGACAGCCGCAGCGGGCGCTTCGTGTCGCTGCTCAATCAGATCCACGCTGCCTGACCCCATTTCAACCCAGAGGACAACACCATGTTGCAATCCAACTTCTCCCAAACCCCACGCCTGGCCCTGGCCGACACTATCATCGACCTCAAGGCCCGCAAGAGCCTTTCCTGGCAGGACCTCACCGACGGCACCGGGCTCAGCCTGGCGTTCGTCACCGCCGCCCTGCTCGGCCAGCACCCGCTGCCCAAGGACGCTGCGGATGCGGTCTGCGACAAGCTCGGCCTGGACCAGGACGCCAGCCGCCTGCTGCAGAGCGTGCCCCTGCGCGGCAGCTTCCCCGGCGGCGTGCCGACCGACCCGACGATGTACCGTTTCTACGAAATGCTCCAGGTCTACGGCACCACCCTCAAGGCGCTGGTCCATGAGCAGTTTGGCGACGGCATCATCAGTGCGATCAACTTCAAGCTGGACATCAAGAAGGTCGAGGACCCGGACGGTGGTTCCCGCGCAGTGATCACCCTGGATGGCAAGTACCTGCCGACCAAACCCTTCTGAGTCGCCCGCGACCGTCTACGCTCTTGTCACACCAACAAGAACGAGGGACGGATAATGAAGGCAGTGTTCCGACTCACCTGGCTGCTGCTGTTGTGTTTCAGCCAGGTGCACGCCGCAACGACTCAGGATGAAGACGCCCAGGCGGCCAAGGCGCTGCTGGAAAAAGCCTTGGCCTACTACCAGAGCAACGGCGACAAAGCGTTTGCCGCCTTCAGCCGACAGGGCGAATTCGTCGACCACGACCGCTATGTGTTCGTGGTCGACACCCAAGGCATCCTGCTGGCCAGCGGTGGCCCCTCCTCCGCCTTGATTGGCCGCGATGTATCCGAAGTGCTCGGGCCGGATTTGCGCCAGTCCTTCAAGGATGCGCTGAAGGTGCCGGAAGGCCAGGGCATCCAGCAGGCCGATTATCGCTGGCAGAACTGGAACGATGGCAAGGTCGAACACAAGCATGTGTTTTATCAGCGCGTGGGCGAACGCATTCTCGCGGTGGGTTATTACCTGCCACGGGCCACGCCGGAACAGGCCCGGGCCCTGCGCAACAAAGCGGCAACCGCCATGCTCAAGGATGAAACCGGCACACTCAAGGCCATCAACTCATTGCAGGGCGGTTTCCTGCAGGATGACCTTTATGTGTTCGTGGTGGACCTCGATACCCAGCGCTATGTAGCCCACGGCACCAACCTGCGACTGGTCAACACCGACTTCAGCAAGATCAAGGACCCGGACGGCAAGCCCGTGGGCGAGCCGATCCTCAAGTTGATGGCCGAGCAGGATCAGGGCGAATACAAATACCGCTGGAAAAACCCGGTGACCGACAAGGTCGAGAACAAGCATGCGTATGTGCGCAAGGCCGGGCATTTCATGGTGGCGGTGGGTTATTACAGCCCCTGATTGGACTTGAAATACGATCTCCTGTGGGAGCTGGCTTGCCTGCGATAGCGATGTATCAGTTAAATCATTGGCCACTGAAACACCGCTATCGCAGGCAAGCCAGCTTGTGTCTTCAAGATCTCTTAAACTCAGAAGGGTGAGAGCAGTGGATGGCAGACTGAAAGCCAGCGGTGCTTAAAGCACGAGTGGGAGCCAAGTCGCCATCCACCTCTCACTCTGACCAGAAGCCCGAACAGTTGGATGAGCGGCAAAACTCGAAATCACAAGCTAGGGATAGGTCAGAGTGCTCTCACTTCTTGAGTGTAAGAGGGTTTGGCGATGATTTCCTACTATGTTGGTCTCGATGTTTCGAAAGCGACTGTGGATGTGGGGTTTCTTCCTGCGAATTACACGCAGTTTCAGGTCAGTAATGACCTTGAGGGCTTCACTCGGCTGATCACATGCCTGAACGAGCTTGAGGTGGGAAGGGTCTTGCTTGAAGCCACCGGCGGCTATGAAAGGGCATTGCTCAGAGCCTTGCGGTTGGAGGGTTTGAATGTCTTTCGCGTCAATCCAAAACGCGCTCGCGACTATGCGAGAGCAATGGGCAAGATAGCTAAAACCGATAAGATCGATGCTCAGATGCTGGCGAAATTTGCGAGAGATTTCGAGGACTTGCCGCATGTTGAACCGAATAAGGATCGGGATGAGCTGGGCGAATTGCTCAAGCTGCGAGGCAGCTTGGTCAAGAGCCGGGACAGCGACAAGCGCCGGATGAAGCAAACCACATGCGCTAAAGCCATATCCACTTACACCGATCACATCGCTTACCTGGAGGGCCAGATCAAGTCATTGGGTAAGGAGATTGAGGATGCCTCGACCGTGCTGGATCAGGAGAAAGCCAGACGACTGAGGTCGGTGAAAGGGATCGGAGCCATCACCTGCGGAACGCTCTTGGCATTTCTTCCTGAGCTTGGAACCGTGTCGGGACGCAAGATTGCGGCTTTGGCAGGGTTAGCGCCCTACAACAACGATAGCGGCAAGAAGAGCGGCCCTAGATCAATCGAGGGCGGGCGCTATACGGTGCGTGGCGCAACCTATATGTCGACCTGGTCAATGGTTCAGCACGATCCGCAAGTCAAAGCCGAATATGAGGCTCTGCGAGCGCGAGGCAAGCTTGCGAAGGTCGCTGTTGTGGCATGCATGCGAAAGCTCTTGATTCGTCTAAACGCAATGCTGCGAGATGGCACGGGTTGGAGAGAGCAGAAATCTCAGGTCCCCGCAGCCTGATGACAAATGAGGGGCACTTTACTGAAGCGCGGGCTTCGCCAGTAATACCGCTACGCGGTATTACTGGCGAAGCCATGTCCGAAAGGATTATTTTTAAAATAAATCCTCAAAGACAGTTGCTCCCACATTTGGTTTTTCATGGTGTCAGTTATTTTGCTTTGTCTTCGCGGCCACGCAGCACCCGATTGGGCATCGCAATCGCCGCCGCCAGCCCCAGCAGTGACACCGCCGCACTGACCATCAGCAAATGCCGGAACGTCACCGCCAACTCCCCGCGCAGGGCATCCTGCGCCGGGCCGGGGGCGGCATTGAGGCCGTCGAGCAGCACGTTGCCGGAACTGCCTTCGGCCACCAGCGCGCCGCTGGCCAGGTGGGCGAAGCTGGAATCCTGCAACAGCGCCAGCAACAGCGCCGACATGCACGCCACCCCCACCGCCCCGCCCAGGGAGCGGAACAGGTTGGTGGTGCTGGTGGCGACGCCGATATCGCGCTGTTCCACCGAATTCTGAGTGCCCACCAGGGAGGTCGGGAATTGCATGCCCGCAGCGATCCCGCACAACAACATAAACAGGGCCGTCAGCCCCACCGCCTGGGGCGCGCTCAAGGCCATGCCGAGAATCGCGAAGGGGCTCAGCAATGCGCCGCTGAGGATCATCGGTTTATAACGCCCGGTCACCGAGGTCATGCGCCCGGCAAAATAAGCCCCCATCGGCAAGCCCATGGCCAACGGCAACAGGTGCAACGCCGCGCTGTCCGCACCCGAACCGGTCACCGTCTGATACCGCAGCGGCATCAGCACCGTCAGGGAAATCGCCTGGAAGCTAGTGAAAAAGATCGTGCACCAGCACAACACCGCGCTGCGGTTGGCAAACAAATGCATCGGCAACAACGGCTCTCGCGCCCGGCGCTCGTGCCAGACAAACACCGTCAACGCCACCAGCGCACACACCAGCAAGCCCAGCACCTGATTGTCACGCCAGTGATGGCCCTGGCCGATTTCGGTAATGCCCAGCAGCAAGGCGGTCAAGCCGATGATCATCAGCACAGTGCCAAGGTAATCAATGATCGGCTTGCGCTGCGGCACCGGCAGGCCCACCAGCGTGCGATGGGCCACGTACCAGGCGCCGGCGCCCAAGGGCAGGTTGATCAGGAACACCCAGCGCCACGAGAGGTATTCGGTCATGTAGCCGCCCAGCACCGGCCCGGCCACGCTGGCCACCGCGTACATGCTGCTGAAATAGCCTTGGTAGCGGCCGCGTTCGCGGGGCGGGATGATGTCGCCGATGATCGCCTGGCTCACCGAAATCATGCCGCCGGCGCCGATGCCCTGGAGGATCCGCGCCAGCACCAGTTGCTCCATGCTTTGCGCCATGCCGCAGAACAGTGAGGCCAGGGTGAACAGACCCATGCCGATCAGCATCATCGGCCGCCGCCCGTACAGGTCGCCGAGCTTGCCGTAGATCGGCACCGCCACGGTCATCGCCACCATGTAGCCGGAGATGACCCAGGCCAGCAGGTTGACGTCGTGGAACTGGGCGGAAATAGCGGGCATGGACACGGCGACAATGGTCTGGTCCAACGCCCCCAAGAAGATCGCCATCATCAGTGAGGCGAGAATACTGCGCACAGCGGGCAGTGGCGGAGCAGGCTGATTGAGGTGCGTCACGGCAAGACCTTCGAGCAAGGCCCGTGGGAAAAGGCGGCCCACGGGAATGCTCGATACGATAGCAGGCTATTCGATAGCTTCGTAAGGAAGTCCGACGTAATTTTCTGCGATGGTCTTGCGCCCCGCCTCGGAGTGGATGAAGTAGTCAAGTTCACTCTCGGCGATGCGCTGGCTGAAACCGTCGGCCTCGGGAAACTGGTGCAACATTGAGGTCATCCACCAGGAAAACCGCTCGGCCTTCCACACCCGCCGCAGGCAGATGGCGGAGTAACGCTCCAGAAGATCCACGCGCCCTTCGCCGTAGACCTTGAGCAGAATCCGGTACAGCGTACTCACATCACTGGCCGCCAGGTTCAAGCCCTTGGCTCCGGTCGGCGGCACGATATGCGCCGCGTCGCCGAGCAGGAACAGGCGCCCGTACTGCATCGGTTCCACTACAAAACTGCGCAGCGGTGCGATGCTTTTTTCGATCGAAGGGCCGGTCACCAACTGATCGGCGAGGTGGCTGGGCAGGCGGGTTTTCAGTTCATCCCAGAAGCGGGCGTCGGACCATTCGTCAATCGGTTCCTCCACCGGCACCTGCAGGTAATACCGGCTGCGCGTCGGCGAACGCATGCTGCACAGCGCAAAACCCCTCGCGTGCTTGGCGTAGACCAACTCAGGGTGAACGGGCGGCGTGTCAGCGAGGATGCCCAGCCAGCCGAACGGGTAGACACGTTCAAAGACCTTGAGCGATTCAGCCGGGATCGATTGGCGCGCAATGCCGTGATAACCGTCGCAACCGGCGATGTAATCGCACTCCAGGCGGAACGCTTGGCCCTGATGCTCAAAGGTCAGCCAGGGTCGATCACTTTTGAGAGCGTGGGGCTGCACATTGCGCGCTTCATACAGGGTGGTGGCACCGGCGGCGGCACGGGCGGCCATCAGGTCGCGGGTGACTTCGGTCTGGCCGTAGATCATCACCGATTGACCGCCGGTCAGGCCCTTGAGATCGATATGGGTCAACCGGCCGTTCAACGCCAACTCGAAACCGTCATGCACCAGGCCTTCGTTGTCCATACGCTGGCTGACGCCGGCCTGCCGCAGCAGGTCGACCATGCCTTGTTCCAGCACGCCGGCACGGATGCGGCTTTGCACGTAATCGGCGCTCTGGCGCTCTAGAATAAGGGTCTCGATCCCTGCCTGATGCAGCAGTTGGCCAAGCAGCAGTCCGGAAGGACCGGCGCCGATAATGGCGACTTGGGTTTTCAGCGTTTTCATTATTTTTATGGCCCGCAAGTTCCACTCGAACGGATCGGGTGAAAGAGTTGTCATTGGTCTTGTTGCTGACATTTTTCACTTGAGTGAGCGGCATAAGAAGGTGAAAACTGCGCCAAAGCCTGCGCTTTTTGCCAATCGGGGCGATTACCGCACCACTCTTCCGAGTATCGGGTTGAAACCATGACCAAAACCGCAATTCCGGTCTTCAAGCTTTACGGGGAACACCAGCAATGGCCCACCCCCGATTTGTTGCACTGCGAAACCATTTCCCGGCGCAGTCGGGAATACCAGTGGGAAATCCAACCCCACCGGCACGCGGATCTGTGCCAGTTGCTCTACGTGCACAAAGGCCAGGCACAGTTGGAAATCGAAGGCCAGCGCACCACCCTGAACGAAGCAACCCTGCAAGTCCTGCCACCCTTGTGCGTGCACGGGTTCCGTTTTCCTGAGGACGTCGAAGGCTACGTAGTGACGCTTTCCGCGCCGTTGGTCAGCCACCTGCAAGCACAATTGGGCGCCACCGTGGACGGTTTACAAACGCTCGGCAGTTACCCGGCGGGCAAAGACAGTGATTACCTGAACAGCCAGTTCGCCCGCTTGCAGGATGAATACGCCGATGAACAACCGGCACGGGACATGATGATGCACGCGTTGGTCAGCGTGTTGCTGGTATGGATCAGCCGCCAAGCCATCCAGCGCCGTCACCCACGGGCGCCACGGGGGCGTGAATACTTCCGGCGCTTCACCCAGTTGGTCGAGCAGCATTACCGCGAACACCCCAAGATCGAGGATCTTGCCCACAAGCTGGGGATCTCGGTCTCACACCTGAACGGGACGTGTCGGGAATTGGGTGGGCAACCTGCGTTGCAGATCATGCATGACCGCCAATTGCTCGAAGCCAAACGCCTGCTGACGTACACCAGCATGACCATCAATGAGATGTCGGAGGTGTTGGGTTTTTCCGACCCCACCAACTTCTCTCGGCTGTTCCGCCGACGGGTCGGGTTCTCACCCAAGGCGTTTCGCGAGCAGTTGAAAGCCGAACCATCGGCTATCTGAGCGCGCTGAAACTGCCGGTGCGGGGCACGCATTGATCCTGATGGCAGCTGATCGCAAAGGTCGGCTGCATACGGGTCTGCTCCACGCGGTAGGCGGCGGTCCCGTAAAGTGCGCTGACAATGGCGCACAGGCTGAAAATCATCAGGTACTTTCTGGTTTTAATGCTCATGGCACAGACCTCTGCGGATCTACAGGGTGCTGTCTAAAGCATAGGTCAACCAGGCCAAGTTGCCATTATCGGACGACATTCAACCGGCTGATCCCAGCCTAGAGCCCGACATCCCACGCCGGCTCTTCCGGAAACCTCAGCACCAGGAAATCCAACAGGCTGCGCAACGCCGACGGCATGTGCTTGCGCGAGGCGTACACCGCGTAGATGTTCATCTGCCGTGGCTCGGCGTCGGGCAGCAGGCGCACCAGTTCGCCGCGCCGGATGTAATCGCCGGCCTGGTAAGTGGGCAACATCGACACTCCGGCACCGGCCAACGTCACGCGTAACAACGTACTGGCCTCGTTGGAAGTGATATTGCCGTTGATCGGCACCGAGACAGGCTCGCCCCGCTCCTCGAAATGCCACAGGCTTTTGCCGAAATAGGAATGGGTGAGGCAATTATGTCCGGCGAGGTCTTCGACCTTCTGCGGCGCTGGATGCTCCAGCAGGTAGGCCGGCGAGGCACACACCACCGAGCGGCACACCGTGAGGCGCCGGGCGATGAGGTTGGGGTCCAGGTCGTTGCTGGTGCGGATAGCCAGGTCAATGCGCTCATCCACCAGGTTCACCGTGCGATCGAGCATCTGCAGGTCGACCGTCACCAGCGGGTAGCGCTTGACGTATTCGGCAATGGCCTGGGCCAATTGCGCCTGGCCGAACGAGGTGCTGACGCTCAAACGCAGCAAACCACGAGGCGCTTCATCGGGCTCGCTGACGGCGGCTTGCATGTCGCAACACAATTCCAGCAATTGCCGACAGCGTGGCAGGGTTTCACTGCCCGCTGCCGTCAGGCTGAGCTTGCGCGTGGTGCGGTGCAACAAACGGGCGCCGACCCAGTCTTCCAGCTCCGCCAAATAACGCGACACCACCGGCCGCGACAGGTCCAGATGATCGGCGGCGGCCGACTGGCTGCCCAGGTCCACCACCGTGACGAACACGCGCATTGCTTGAAGACGATCCATGATCTGCCCGCTTTCAGAAACAAACTATGTCCCAGCATCGCATTTTTAGTCTGGTTTTGTGCAACTAAGCTCTGTGCATCCTTTACCGATGCTGGAGCTGCCCGATGTTCTCAACCTTCAAGCGCCTGACCCTCGCCACCGCCGCCCTGGCGTTCGCCGCCCATGCGGCCGCGGCCGAGCTGAAGCTGGATGTGTACAACCCTGGCGAGGCAGCGATCTTCCCGGTCAGCTCGGTGCTGGTCAGCGGCGCCAAGGACGCGATCCTGGTGGACGCCCAATTCGGCAAAGGCCAGGCCGAGCAACTGGTGCAAAAGATCCGCGCTAGCGGCAAGCACCTCACCACCATCTACATCAGCCATGGCGACCCGGACTACTACTTCGGCCTCGACACCCTCACCGCCGCCTTCCCCGACGCCAAGGTGCTGGCGCCACAACCGGTGGTCGACCACATCAAGGCCACCGTCGCCGGCAAGCTGGAGTTCTGGGGCCCGAAAATGGGCGCCGACAAGCCGTCTAAAACCATCGTGCCGCAGGTCCTCGAAGGTCACCGCCTGAACCTGGAAGGCCAGCCACTGGAGGTCATCGGCCTGGATGGCCCGCAGCCGGATCGCAGCTTTGTGTGGATCCCGTCGATCAAGGCCGTGGTCGGTGGCGTGGTTGTCTCCGAAAACATCCATCTGTGGATGGCCGATACCCAGAGCGCGAAGTCCCATAAAGACTGGCTGGCGACACTGCAACGCATCCAACAGCTGAAACCAAAGACCGTGATCCCGGGCCACTACCTCGGCACACCGACGCTGCAATCGGTGGCCTTTACCGCCGACTACATCAAGGCCTTCGACGCCGAGACCGCCAAGGCCAAGGATTCTGCCGCCCTGATCGCGGCCATGAAAAAGCGTTACCCCACCCTCGCCGACGAAAGCTCGCTGGAACTGAGCGCCAAAGTCGCCAAGGGCGAAATGAAGTGGTGAACCGTTTCAAACCCTAACGTACTGGAGAACGTCATGAGCAAGATTGCAATCATTGGGGCCACCGGCCGTGCCGGTAGCCAATTGCTGGAAGAAGCGCTGCGTCGCGGGCACACCGTCACCGCCATCGCACGCAATACCGACACGCTGGCCGTGCGCCCTGGCGTCACCGTCAAACAAGTCGACGCCCTGGACGCCAACGCCCTGCAACAGGCGGTGAGTGGCAGCGACGTGGTGATCAGTGCGGCGCACTTCGCCACCCTGCCCGCCAGCGCCGTGATCGAGCCGGTGAAAAAGGCCGGGGTAAAACGTCTGCTGGTGGTGGGCGGCGCCGGTTCGCTGCTGCTGCCGGGTGGCGGGCGGGTCATCGACAGCGTGGGTTTCCCTGAGGAATACAAAGCGGAAGCCACGGCGGGTGCGGCGTTTCTTGAGGCACTGCGCCAGGAGAAGGAACTGGACTGGACGTTCCTGTCGCCGTCGGCGGAGTTCGTCGAGACCGAGCGCACCGGTCAATTCCGAGTGGGCCAGGATGACTTGTTGGTGAGCAGTGAAGGTCGCAGTTGGATCAGTTTTGCGGACTATGCGATTGCGTTGATCGACGAAGTTGAATCGCCGAAGCACTCACGCCAGCGTTTCACCGTAGGTTACTGATACGCCCCTTCTCTGTAGGAGCCCGGCTTGCCGGCTCCTACAGGGGGGACTTGGCGTTCATGACCAACCAATCCATCAGAGCTTTAAGACCGGCCGAAGGTTCGGTGCCTGGCGGATACACCAAGTAATACCCCATCCCCGTCGGCACCCGCAGCTCAAACGGCATCACCAACCGCCCCGCCTTCAAATCCTCGCCAATCAACGCACTGTCGCCAATCGCCACACCGGAACCCTGGGACGCCACCGTCATCGCCAGATCCAGCGTTTCAAAATGATGCCCCTGGCCCAGATTGCCCAATCGCGTCTTCGCCGCCTTGAGCCACAACGCCCAATCCCGTTCATCCCGCGTGGGGTGCAGCAAGACCTGTTGCTGCAAATCTGCCGGAGTGTTCAAGCCCGTGAGCAGTGCCGGCGCGCAGACCGGTGTGAGCTGTTCATCGAACAGATGTCGCGCCTCGGCCGATTGCTCGGCGATGGGCGCATAGATCACCGCCGCGTCGAATTGCTCGCGGCGAAAGTCCACGGTGTAGGCCACGGTGGTGGTGAGTTCCACTGGCACGTCCGGGCGTTCCTTCTGCCATTGCATCAGGCGCGGCAGCAGCCAGCGCATCACACAGGTGGACGCCTTGAGCTGCAGGACCTGACGACGACTGCCGATCTGCTCCACCGCTTCGCCGAGCAGGCCAAACACCTGCTGTGCGCGCAGTGACCATTCGCGGCCTTCTTCGGTCAGGCTCAAGCCACGCGCCTGGCGCTGGAACAGCGCATAACCCAAATGACTTTCCAGCCCGGCAATCTGCCGGCTCACGGCGCCCTGGGTGATGTGCAGTTGCTCGGCGGCGCGGGTGAAGTTGCAGCACTGGGCCGTGACCCAGAAGGTGTGCAGCGCGGGCAGTGGCGGGAGGCGTTTCATCGGGGCGCAGCCATGACGTGAGGACATGGCTAGTATGACTTTTTATCGATTGTTGCCGCTACAGGCCAGCCGGTCCAATAACGCCTTACCTCAACAATAAGAGCGACCTATATGGCGACCTGCGGCGAAGTATTGGTCAACCTCCTGGAAGGCTACGGCGTGGACCAGGTGTTTGGCATCCCCGGCGTGCACACCGTGGAGTTGTACCGCGGCCTGGCCCGTTCCAGCATCCGTCACGTCACCCCGCGCCACGAGCAGGGCGCCGGCTTCATGGCCGACGGTTACGCGCGCACCAGCGGCAAACCCGGCGTGTGCTTCATTATCACCGGCCCCGGCATGACCAATATCACCACCGCCATGGGCCAGGCTTATGCCGACTCGATCCCGATGCTGGTGATTTCCAGCGTGCAGTCGCGCAGCCAATTGGGCGGCGGGCGCGGCAAGCTGCATGAGCTGCCGAACCAGGGCGCGATGATGTCCGGCGTGGCGGCGTTCTCACATACCCTGATGTCAGCGGCGGAGTTGCCCGGCGTGTTGGCGCGGGCGTTTGCGTTGTTCCAGGCCGGGCGGCCGCGCCCGGTGCACATCGAAATCCCGCTGGATGTGCTGGTGGAAAATGCCGATGCGCTGCTGGGCAGTGAACCGGTCAGCGTGGCCCGTGCCGGTGCCGCGCCGTCGGCGGTCAAGCAAATGAGCCAGTTGCTCGCAGCCGCCAAGAAACCCTTGATCCTGGCCGGTGGCGGCGCCATCGACGCGGCGCCGGAACTGACCCGACTGGCCGAAGCCCTCGGCGCGCCGGTGGCCCTGACCATCAACGCCAAAGGCATGCTGCCCGCCCGCCACCCACTGCTGATCGGCTCGACTCAGACCCTGGTCGCCACCCGCGCACTGGTGGCCGAAGCGGACGTGGTGCTGGCCATCGGCACCGAGCTGGCGGAAACCGACTACGACGTGACCTTCGCCGGTGGTTTCGAGATGCCCGGCGCGCTGCTGCGCATCGATATCGACCCCGACCAGACCGTGCGCAACTACCCGCCGCAAGTGGCCTTGGTGGCTGATGCACAAATCGCCGCAGCGGCCTTGCTGACCGAACTGAGCAGCAAACCCTTGCCACCGCGTAACAGCGCGTGGGGCGCTGAACGCGTAGCGCGCCTGTGGGCGGAACTGACGCCCAGCTGGGACGCCGCCACCCGCGCGCAAACCCTGTTCCTCAAGACCGTCTTCGAAGAATTGCCCAACGCCGTACTGGTGGGCGACTCCACCCAACCGGTGTACAGCGGCAACCTGACCCTGAATCTCGACCACCCGCGCCGCTGGTTCAACTCGTCCACCGGCTACGGCACCTTGGGCTACGCCCTGCCCGCCGCCATCGGCGCCTGGCTGGGGCGTGGCGATGGGCAGCCGGTGGTGTGCCTGATCGGCGACGGCGGCCTGCAATTCACCCTCCCGGAACTGGCCAGCGCGGTGGAAGCGCGCACGCCGGTGATCGTGTTGCTGTGGAATAACCACGGCTATGAAGAGATCAAGAAATACATGGTCAACCGCGCCATCGAGCCGGTCGGCGTGGACATCTACACGCCGGACTTTATCGGCGTGGCCAAGGCACTCGGTTGCGCCGCCGACAGCATCCAAGGGATTGAGTCGCTGCGCGCGGCACTACGCGCAGCGGCTGATCGCCAGGGGCCGACGCTGATTGAAATCGAACAGGGGCTGTGGATGAAGGCGGTGGCGGTATGAGCGCGGTATTGAACGGTGTGTATATCAATGGGGCATGGCGTGCCGGACTGGCCTCGCTTGAGGTGATCAACCCTGCGACTGAAGCCGTCCTGGCCCACGTCAGCGTCGGCGATGCGAGCACGGTCACCCAGGCGGTCGACGCCGCCAGCGCCGCGTTCATCGACTGGTCAAAAAGCACCGGCCGCGACCGCGCCGCGCTGTTGCGCAAGATCGCCCAAGGCGTCAGTGAGCAGCGCGAACAGCTGATGCACCTGCAGTCGAGCAACAACGGCAAACCGCTGTTTGAAGCCGCGATTGATGTGGACGATGTGATCGCCACCTTCGACTATTACGCCAGCGTGGCCGAAGCGATGGATGCCAGCCAGGATAGCCCGGTGGCATTGCCCAGCGCGGATTTCAGCGCACGCCTGCGCCGTGAGCCGTGCGGTGTGGTCGGGCTGATCGTGCCGTGGAATTTCCCGATGGTGACCACCGCCTGGAAACTCGCTCCCGCCCTGGCGGCCGGTTGCTGCGTGGTGCTCAAGCCGTCGGAAGTCACGCCGTTGGCGGAACTGCAACTGGCGCGGATTATCGCCGAGGCCGGCTTGCCGGCTGGGGTGTTCAACCTGGTGTGCGGCACGGGCCTGGAAGTGGGCGCGCCACTGGCGACGGATCGCCGCGTGGCGAAGATTTCCTTCACCGGCAGCAACGCCGTCGGCGTGCAAGTGATGCAGCGCGCCGCCGAAACCATCAAGGGTGTGAGCCTGGAACTGGGCGGCAAATCTTCCCTGCTGGTGTTGGCCGATGCCGACCTGGACCTGGCGGTGGAACTGGCCTGTGGCGGTGGGTTTTTCAACGCCGGGCAGATGTGTTCGGCCACCAGTCGCGTGCTGGTAGCCGACAGCCTGGCGGATGAATTCCTGCAACGTGTACAGGCACGGGCTGAAGGCATTCGCGTGGCTGACCCGTTTGCCGATGACGTGGAAATGGGCGCGTTGATCAACCGCGTGCAATATCAACGCGTGCTGGGGCACATCCAGCGCGGCGTTGCGGATGGCGCACGCTTGCTGTGTGGCGGTGAACGCCCGGCGGACCTGCCGAAGGGTTTTTTCATCCGCCCGACCGTGTTCACCGACGTACCGCTGGACAGCGCGCTGTGGAACGAAGAGATCTTTGGCCCGGTGCTCTGTGTACGACGTTTCACCTCGCAAGCCGAGGCCATTGCCCTGGCCAACGACAGCGATTTCGGCCTGGTGGCGAGTGTGGTCAGCGCCAGCCATGAAACCGCCGAGCGCGTGGCAAATGCCTTGCAGGCCGGGCTGGTGTGGATCAACGCACCGCAGGTGATCTTCCCGCAAGCCGCGTGGGGCGGTTACAAACAGAGCAGCCTCGGCCGCGAGTTGGGGCCTTGGGGGTTGGCGGCGTTTCAGGAGATCAAGCATGTGATCCGGTCCCTTTAGCCCATAACGATCTTTTGTGGCGAGGGAGCTTGCTCCCTCGCCACAAAGTCATCCGCATTTTTTAGATAGCCCCTGCGACTTTCTCATTTGCCCCCCTCCTCCACTCATGGCCTGATTCGCCCTTGTTCACTCAAGGCCGTCCCATGGAAACCGTCCAAACAAAACCCACCACCGCCGTCTGGCTGATGATCAGCGTCGTGCTGGTCGCCCTCAACCTACGCCCGTCGATGGCTGCTGTCGGCCCACTGTTGTCCTCGATTCGCGGCGACGTGCCCTTGAGTTTCAGCAGCGCTGCGTTACCGACCATGTTGCCGGTGATGGCCATGGGCTTGGCGATGTTTTTTGGCATGGGCGTGGCCAAGCGATTTGGCGAGCACCGCAGCATCGTGGTGTCGCTGCTGGTGATTGGCGTGGCGACGTTGTCGAGGCTGTTCCTCGATTCAGCACTGGAGTTGATTGTCAGCGCCATCGCCGCCGGTGTGGGGATTGCGATGATCCAGGCATTGATGCCGGCACTGATCAAGTCGCGGTTCAGTGACAATGTCTCGCTGTTCATGGGCCTGTACGTCACCGCGATCATGGGCGGCGCGGCGCTGGCGGCGTCGTTTGCACCGTTCGTGCAGGTGCAGACCGGCAGTTGGCGCATCGGCCTGGCGATCTGGTCGGTGCTGGCGTTGCTGGCCTGGATGTTTTGGTACGCGCAACGCTCGGTGTTGCCGCCACTGCCCCAAGCCGCTGCGGGCCCTCAAGAATCATTTTTCGGCAACGGTCGCGCCTGGTTGCTCGCGGTGTTTTTCGGACTCGGTACCGCGTCCTACACCTGCGTGCTCGCCTGGCTGGCGCCGTATTACGTGGAGCAAGGTTGGAGTGAACAGAACGCCGGCTTGCTGCTGGGTTTCCTGACGGCGATGGAAGTTGTGTCCGGCCTGATCACCCCCGCTATCGCCAACCGTCGCCAGGATAAACGCGGCGTAGTCGCGGTGTTGCTGGTGCTGATCATCCTGGGTTTCTGCGGCCTGATCCTCAGCCCGCAACACCTGAGCCTGCTGTGGCCTTGCCTGCTCGGCCTGGGCATCGGCGGCCTGTTCCCGATGAGCCTGATCCTGTCCCTCGACCACCTGGAGAACCCGCGCCGCGCCGGTGGCCTCACCGCGTTTGTGCAAGGCATCGGCTACCTGATTGCCGGGCTGTCGCCGCTGATCGCCGGGATGATCCGCGATCAACTGGGCAGCTTCGAATGGGCCTGGTGGTCGCTCACGGCAGTGATCGTGGTGATGCTGTTGATCGTCACGCGCTTCAACCCAAAGCATTACGCACGACATATCCGCTGAGGTCGTGTTGCAAACAGTATTTGTCTCACGCCAAACATAGAAACGCCCTACAGAGCATTCTATTGGCACGCTCGTTCCGTTAAGCTTTTGTGCTGTCTTGTACTGAGTTCGGTACAAAGGGTTTACGGACGAAACCGATGCTAAACAGTAACTTGCTCAGAAAGCTCGATATGCAGGACTTGATGGTGTTTATCGCCGTCTATGACCAGAGCAGCGTTACCGAGGTGTCTGAAACGCTGTTTGTCAGCCAGTCCACCGTGAGCTACAGCCTGAAGAAGCTGCGCACCAGTTTTGAAGACGAGCTGTTTATCAACACGCGCGCCGGCATGCGCCCGACGTACAAGGCCACCACCATGTACGGCCATGTGCAGAAGATCCTCGAAAGCATCAACCTGTGCCACGCCGGCAGCCAAGCCTTCGATCCGACGCTGAAGGCCGTGACCTTCAACGTGTGTGCGCCGGAATATTTCGAACAGTTGATCCTGCCGCGCCTGTTGAAAAACTTCGACCGCGCCGACCTGCCGGTGATCGTCAATGTGCAGAAGCTGGAAACCGACATCCCCGCCGACGACCTGCGCGAAGGTCGCCTCGATCTGGTGATCTGCTTCGGCCCCAACTTCCACCGCGCCCACAAAGACTTCCGCACCCAAATGCTGCTGGAGGACGACTTGGTGTGCGTATTCGACAAACGCTCGGCGCCACGGGAGCCGGCCTTCAGCCTGCAGTCCTTCGTCGAGCGCCGCCACGTGTTCCCCACGCCGTGGACCTCCGACACCAACATGATCGACGGCTGGCTCGCACGCCAGGCCCACAAGCGCCAGGTCATCGCCCGTGCCAACAGCTACAGCGCAGCCTTGAAGATGATCACCGGCACCGACTTCATCGTCACCCTGCCGCGCCGCGTGCAAAAATTGCTGGCGCCGTCCACGGTGTTCGGCCATTGCGAAGCGCCGAACGGTTTGCCGGGGTTCACCCTGGAGATGCAGTGGAATGAAACCAGTGAACAGGACAGTGCCAATACCTGGTTTCGTGAGCAGGTGGTGAAGGTGTGTGCGGATCAGGGCTTGTTGTAGGGCTTAACCGATTGCGACCTTGCTGTAGGAATCGCGATCCATATCCACCAACAGAACACTCAGCTGAACCTGTACGCCCGCCGGCCAGTCGCCAAGGTCCTGCAAGGCAGCCAACAGGCTTTCCGACAACTGCTTCTTGACCTGCGGCGACCGCCCGCTGAGCAGCGACAGCTTCACCGCGATAAAACCGCGAGGGTCGAGGGAGGTGCCCACCTGGAACGTCTCGACCTTGACCGCACGGCTTTTGATATCGAATTCGGAACCGAACTGGCCAGACACCATCAACACGTTGTTGAGCCGTAGCAGGGTTTTCTCAACGGCCAGGTTCGTCAGGTTGGCGGTGTATTCCAGATGCAGGTGTGGCATGTAGGGCTCCGAGTCTTTGGTAGGAAGAATCCTAGATATACCACGGAGTCAGGCCTTGGTCGCCAACTCACGATCACTCATGAACGCTTCCAGTCGTGAGCGTACCCAGCGCTCGGCCGGGTCAGTGTCCACGTGGCTGAGCCAGACCATGGACAAATCCAGGGTCGGCGTCTCGAACGGGAACGGCTCGCAGAACAGGTGGCCCGACACGGCCATGGCCTCGGCGGTGTAGTCCGGCAGGCTGGCGATCAGGTCGGTGCCGGCGAGCAACGCCGGCAGTGCGCTGTATTGCGGCACCGACAACACCACGTGGCGCTTGCGGCCGATTTCCGCCAGCCATTCATCGGCGAACCCCGCCACGTTGGCGGTGTGGGACACCAGCACGTGAGGCCGTGAGCAGTATTCGTCAAGGGTCAGCGGTGTGTCCGAGGCATCGGCACGCAGGATGCGCGGGCGGATATGGCGCAGCAGCTTGCGCTTGGCATTCGCTGGCAGGCCACGGGTCTGGGTGATGCCGACGGTGATATCGCCGGAGGCCAGCAGATCCGGGATGCGCCAGTAGTCCACATGTTGCACCACGAACACCACTTGCGGCGCTTCCTGGCGCAGGGCGCGCAGCAACGGCGGCAACAGGCCGAACTCGACATCATCGGACAGGCCGATGCGAAAGGTCATGGTACTGATCGACGGGTCGAAGTCATGGGTCAGGCTCAAGGCCGAGGACAACGAGTCCAGCGCTGGCGACAAATGCTGGATGATTTCCTCGGCCCGCGCCGTGGGCTCCATGCGGTGGCCGACGCGAATGAACAGCGGGTCATTGAATAAGGTACGCAAGCGGTTGAGGGCCGAGCTGATGGTCGGTTGGCCGAGAAACAGCTTCTCTGCCACCCGCGTCACGTTGCGTTCCAGCATCAGTGCTTCGAACACCACCATCAGGTTGATGTCGGCCTTGCGTAATTCATTGCGATTCATCGGCGCCTGCCCCTTTCCCCAAGACAAGCCGCAGTGTAGAAAGCCGCGTTGCCGGCGTCTACGTGTAGGACGCTTCGCTGGCCTGTGCGCCACGCTCAGGCTCGTGCCCCATGCGCAACCGCAGCGCCGCAATAGCCGCCACCACCAATACCAGCGCAATTACCTTCAGGCCGTTCATGGGATTGCCGGTGCTTTGCTCGATCACGCCCATTACCGAGGGGCCGACAAACCCGCCGAGCAGCCCGCAGGCGTTGACGAAACCCAGCCCACCCGCCAGCGCAACGCCCTTGAGACGCGAAGCCGGGTACAGAAAAATGATCGACTGCACCACAAAGAACATCACCGCCGACAGGCAAAAACCGAGCAGGCTGAACACCGGCCCCGATATCGACGCGATGCCCAGGCCCAGCGCCATGGTCAGCAGCCCTGTGACTAGCAACCGCCGGCAGCGTCCGGGCGTCGTGGCGAAACGCGGAATCAACAAGGCCCCGAGTGCCGCCGCGATCCATGGCAACGAGGTCAGCAGGCCGACGCTCATGGTGCTCAGCTCGCCGTATTTGCTGATGATGCTCGGCAGGAAAAAGATCACCGTGTAGATGGTGATCTGGTGACAGAAGTACACAAAGATCGCCAGCAGGATTTGCGGGGTCAGCCAGTTTTTCAACGAGTGACCACCCTCGCCCGCGCCCTCTTCGGTTTCCTGGGCGATGCGCTGTTCGATGCCGCGCGCTTCCTCGGTCGACAGCCATGGCGCCTTGCTCGGACGGTCCGGCAGTTTGCGCCAGACCACCCAGGCAAACGCCACCGCCGGCAGGCCTTCGAGCATGAACATCCACTGCCAGCCGTGCCAGCCGAGCATGCCGTCCATGCGCATCAAGGCCGCACCCACAGGGCCGCCGATGATGTTGGCGAAGCACACGCCGAGTAGGAAATAACCGGTGGCGCGTGCCCGCTGTTCGCGGTTGAACCAGTAGGTGAGGTAGAGCATGACGCCGGGGAAGAGTCCGGCTTCGGCAATGCCCAGCAACAGGCGCAGCACATAGAACGAGGTCTCGCCCTGCACAAAGGCCATGGCCGCCGAGATCAGGCCCCAGGTCACCATGATCCGCGCGATCCAGAACCGCGCGCCGACCTTGTGCATGATCAGGTTGCTGGGGATTTCCGACAGTGCATACGTCAGGAAAAACAGCCCCGCGCCCAACCCGTACGCCGCGGCGGAAATGCCCAGGTCGACGTCCAGGTGATGCTTGGCCAGGGCGATGTTGGTGCGGTCCAGGAAGCTCAGGATGTAGGCGATGATCAGCAAGGGCATCAGCTTGACGAACATCAGTTTGTTCAACGCCTGCGGTGTGCGGGCGGAAGTCGCGGTAGTCATCGGCAATTCCTCTTGGCGCCCCGCCAGCCGGGCTGGGGGGCGCATCGGTGTTGTTCTAGGAGTCGAGTTGCATAGCCAACGCCTGGGGGCGATGGGAAAACAGTTGCAGCAACGCGCCGCCCAGGGCGCAGCCGGCCATCACGAAGAAACACACGGTGTAGCCGTGCAGCGTGGTCCAGCCGCCGCCCATGGCGATCAGGCTGCCCATCAGCACCGGCGCCAGGCCGCCACCGATGAACATCGCGGTGGTGATGATGCCGTTGGCGGTCGACGTCGCCGACGGTTCGGCCGAGTCGCAGGCCACGGCGTAATAGATCGGCCATACCGCGTTGGCCACCAGGCCGAACAGCAGTTGCACGACGACGATCAGCGTCAGGGTGTTGGCGAAGTAGAACGCGCCGACACTCGCCGCCATCCACACGCCGCAGATGATCAGGGTGGTGCGTCGGCCGATGATGTCCGACAGCGACGGCCACACCAGTTGCCCGAGGATGCCGGTGAGGGTGAACACCACGCTCATCCCCGCCGACTCGGCCAGGGACAATCCGGCGATGTTGTAGAGGTAGGCCGGCAGCACGATGTTGACGCCCATGTACACCACTTGGGTCAGCATCGTATTGCCCGCCGTGAGGGCGATGTTGCGGTTGCGCAAGGTGGCGACAAAGGTGCGCCAGGCTTCGCCTTTTACCGAGCTGGCCGGGGCATTGTCGGGCGGGGTCATGCCTTTGGCGGCGATGTCGACGTACAACGCAGTGATGCGCTCGGCCGTGGAATAACGCGCCCAGAAAATCATCAGCGGCAGCGCCACCACGAAGGCAAAGAAGAACACATAGCGCCAGTTGTCCTCACCAAACACGGTGATGACAAAACTCGCGACGATACCGCTGAGCATCGCGCCAATCGGGTAACCCGTATGGTGCGCACCCAGGGCAAAACCGCGACGCTCAACCGGCCACCATTCGGCGGTGTTGCTCACGCCCACCGGCTCGCCCCAGCCAGCGCCGAGGTTGACGCCGACGCGTAGGGCAATGAAGGTGGCGAGGTTGCCGCTCAACGCCTTGAAGCCGGACAGAAACGAGATCGCGGTGTAGCCCAGCACCAGCGGCACCTGGAAGCGCGCACGTTTCCAGCCGCCGCCGTAACGGTCGCTCCACATCGAACCGGGGATATCCAGCAGCGCCAGGGCCAGCATCACCACCGTGGCCACGGTGCCCCATTGGTCGGCGGATAAGTCGAAATGCTTGGAAATGGTCGGCCCCAGGCGCAGCACGATCTCACGGTCGTAGGCGTTGAGGATCCAGATCATCCAGCAGACCAGCAGCGACACCCAGGAATGCCGGTGAATACTGCGCAGCGACGCTTTTTTAATAGTTGCCATTGGCCTCTCCAGGCGCGCGAGGGCGCGCACTGACACAAGGTTGCGAAGGAATATGCCTTGTCACACACACGCGCTAGCTGGCGAACCGTCGCTCGGCTATTCCTTGCACGCCCAACCCAGTAATGGCGAACAGCGCTCCGCGCTGCTGGCCGTCTGCCGGAAAACGCGGCAGCGGCGGCTTGGCCATGGAGGTCACAAACAGGGTGTCCAGGTTCGGCCCGCCAAAGGTCAGGCTGGTAACCTTTTTCACCGGCATCTGAATGATGCGATCGACGTGGCCGTCGGGGGTGTAGCGCACCAGTTTCCCGGCGTAGACCAGCGCCTGCCACAGGCAGCCTTCGGCATCCACGGTGCAACCATCGGCGGCGCCCCCGTCGGAGGTGTCGACCTTGGCGAAGGTGCGACGGTTGCTGACGTTGCCGGTGGCCGAGTCATAGTCGTAGGCCCAGATCTCGCCGGACCAGGTGTCGCAGAAGTAGAAGGTGTCACCCGATGGGCTCCAGCACGGGCCGTTGGACACGATGATGCCTTCGTCCAGGGTGTGCAGGCTCAGGTCAGCGTCCAGGCGGTAAAGCTTGGCGCTGGCGCTGTCTTCCAACGTGTCCATGGAGCCGAAGATAAAACGGCCTTGGCGGTCGATCTTGCCGTCATTGAGGCGGTTGTTGGGCAGGTGCGGTTCCGGATCAGCGACAAGGTCAAGTTCGCCCCTGTTGAGGTCGAGGGTGTGCACGCCGTTTTGCAGGGCGACGATGGCCGACTCGCCGTCACGGCGCAGGGCCATGGAGCCGATTTTCTGGCCCACGTCCCAGGCCCGCAGTTCGCGGCCGTCGTCGGTGCAGCGCAGGATGCGGCCGTCAGCGCTGTCGATCCAATACAAGCGTTGTTGCTCGACGTCCCACACCGGGCCTTCGCCCAGGGTGGTCTTGACGTCGACGAGCACTTCGATACGCATGGTGATCCCCTTATTGTTGTTGTGCGGGATGCAAGCCGCGCCTTGACGCGGCGGTTTGTTGGGTTAGAAGTTGACCTGATCGCGCCCCTTGAGCCCGAGGATTTCCCGCGCTTCATCCGGCGTGGCGACGCGGTGGCCGAGGGCTTCGATCACGGTACGAATACGCCGGACCTGATCGGCATTCGACGCCGCCAGTTTGCCCGGTCCATCCCACAGCGAATCCTCAAGCCCCACGCGCGCATTGCTGCCCATGGACAGGCCCATGGTCGCCAGCGGAATCTGCCCACGCCCGGCGCCGAGGATCGACCACACGTAGTCGTCGCCAAACAGACGGTCGGCGGTACGGCGCATGTGAGCCAAATCTTCCGGATGCCCGCCGATGCCGCCACGCAAGCCGAACACCGACTGAATAAACAACGGCGGCTTGAGCAGGCCGCGCTCCAAGAAATGCGCGGCGGTGTAGAGGTGGCCGATGTCGTAACACTCGATCTCAAAACGCGTACGGTTTTCGGCGCAGGAATTGAGGATGTGAGTGATGTCGCGGAAGGTGTTGCGGAAGATCCGGTCGTCACTTTCTTCCAGGTACGGCCGCTCCCAGTCGTGCTTGAAATCGGTGAAGCGGTTGAGCATTTCGTACAGGCCGAAGTTCATCGAGCCCATGTTCAGCGAAGCCAGTTCCGGCTTGAACTGCATCACCGGTTGCAGGCGTTCTTCGACGCCCATGGTCGGTGCGCCGCCGGTGGTGATGTTGATCACCACGTCGCTGGCGTCCTTGATCTGCGGCAGGAATTCGGCGAACAGCGCCGGGTCCTGGCTGGGGCGGCCGTCGTTGGGGTCACGGGCATGCAGGTGCACAATCGCGGCGCCGGCTTCGGCCGCACCGATGGCGGCGTCGGCAATTTCCTGGGCGGTGATCGGCAAATGCGGTGACATCGACGGCGTATGAATCGCACCGGTAACGGCGCACGTGATGATGACAGGACGATTTTTGGACATGACGAATCTCCGACTTTTATTCTTATGAAAAAAATCCTGGGTGCAGCGCGATGTGTTCTTCCGTGGCTTACAGGTACTCGACGTTACCGTCGACGCTGATCGCCTGGCCGGTCACGTTGCGTGCGGCGGGCGAGCAGAGGAACAACGCCATGGCGGCCACGTCTTCGGCGGTGACCATGCGCTTGAGGGAAATCTTGTTGAGGTATTCCTGGCGCATCTCGGCTTCGGGCACGCCAACCTGTTCGGCACGGGCGCGGATCACGCCGTCCATGCGCGGGCCTTCGACGATGCCGGGCAGCAAGGCGTTGACGCGGATATCACTCTCGCCCAACTCCGAGGCCAGGGATTTCATCAAGCCGACGATCGCCCATTTGGTCGCCGCATAGGGCGTGCGCCACGCGTAACCCAAGCGCCCCGCCACCGAGGCGATATGCAGCAAATGGCCGTGGGACGATTCCTTGAGCATCGGCACCGCGTGGTGGGCAAAGCGGTATTGTGCGGTGAGGTTGATATTGATGGTGGCTTGCCACTCGGCGTCGCTGATCGCATCGATCCCGCCGGTAGGCCCGGCGATCCCGGCATTGTTGACCAGCACATCGAGGCCGCCGAACTGCTCGCGCTGCACCTGGAACACCGCCTCGATCTGCGCGGCATCGCTGACATCCGCGCGGGTGGCGACGCTGCCTGGATATTTGTCGCGAAACACGGCCAGGGCCGGCTCACTCACATCACACACATGCACCTGCGCACCGGCTTCCAGATACGCCGCTGCCAGCACTTCACCAATGCCGGCAGCCCCGCCGGAAATCAACACACGTAACCCAGGATAGGGCTGCAGCCGTTGTAGGACACTCATGCACGTTTACCTCCTGAAGCAGACGACCGCGAACGGTCGTTCTTGACGAGCAGACGCGCCAGGGAATCGGCGGCCTGCATGATGTCATCGGTCACCGCCGCGCGTGCGCCGGCGCCATCGCGGGCGGCCAGGGCTTCGACGATGCGCGTGTGCGCCTCCATCGAGCGTTGCAGGTGAGCTTTATCCGGGGCGACCAGTGCAAAGCACGGGCCCATGTGCAGCCAGAAGTTTTCCACCGCAGCCATGGTCAACTCGGCCTGCGCCACGGCGTAGATGCGCCGGTGAAACGCAAAGTTGGTCCACAGATAGCGCGATACGTCGACTTCATCAGCGGCGTGTTGCATCTGCTGGCAAAGGTCGGTGATTTCGTCTAGGTCGGCTTTTTGCAGGAGCAGCACCGCCTTTTCGGCGAGCAAACCTTCGAGGGCGACCCGCGCATCACGGATTTCGCGCAAGCGTTCGACCGTCATCAGGCGCACACGCAGACGGGAGGTTTCGGTGACTTCAAAGGCGTTTTCGGCGCTGAGGCGTTGCAGCGCTTCGCGCACTGGCATCGGGCTGGAACCGAGCGCTTCGGCGAGACCGCGGATGGTGAGTTTCTGGCCAGGCTGGAAACGGCCACTCATCAAGGCTTCGCGGATCTGGCGGTAGACCTGGTCTTGCAAGGTATCGCGGGACACCTGGCGCAGGGTGGGCAGGAGGAGCGGACCATCTGTCATGAGGCAAAACCTGTGTTGTCGTTCTTATGGCCTCAATATGTGATCACAAATCAAATATGTCAAATAGTTTCCTTTTTAAGCGCATTGAAGGGTTCGTGACGCATTCAATGACTCTCGAGCCTTTGGTCCAGAAACGAAGGCTGAAACGATTTACTGTCGAAATCGACAGTAGTTTTGCCCCACAGACTCGATAACGTACAAAGCCGCATCACCTAAAAAATCAGTTCTGACCTGGTACGAGGACATGAAAATGAGCAGCTCAACCACCGCACCAACAACCGGATATTTACGCGCAACGCTTGGAGGTACGCCTTGGACAGCGGCCTCTGTGGTGTTTATTTCCAGTGGCCCTAGCTTTCAAGTGGGCGGCCCGGAAGGTGGGATCATCCACGAGGGTGTGTTTTTCACTTTTCCATCTACCATCCAGCCAGGCGAGTACCAGATGAATGCAGCCACTCAATGTGGTGGCTGGTACAACCCCGGGCAAAACGCAAGTAGCTGGCTGCCGAACACCACAGACGTTAACAACAAGGTCACGGTGCGCAGCGTTTCCGTAGCAACGTCCGAGATCGAAATAAGTTTCGATTTTGAGGTGATTGAGCGCTTTGCCCCTAACCGCCGGTTGAAAATCGTAGGCGATGCAAAATTTGGAGGCGCTTCCGCAAGCACAGCGGTGTACAAACAACCTTAATCAGTATTCTGTAAATGGCAGCGGTGAGAGACCTACTCACCGCTGCAAAGCTGTTCGTACGCTAAACATTGCGCACTTCAGTCTTCAGGGCGTGAGCGGGCGCTCCTGATCCCGCTCGGAAAGCTCCGTGCCGTCGTCCGGATGTTTCCAGGTCTGTGGTTTCTCTTCCTCTCGCCGCCGGGGTTGTTCACGCTCCGGCTCACCGTGCTTCTGCTGTTCATTCCCCATCACCGCCTCCCATCCGTATGAATTGGTTACACCTTCAAGCATAGAACAGCACAGAATCTTTGGTGGCCACACCGATTGATAGCCAATACACATCAATCTATCCAAATTTGTCACTTATCATTTCTAAATGTGTCAGCCACTATTCTCGGTCTTAGGCGAAACAAGCACTTTAAAAAGAACGCTGGAGACACAAAACCATGACTAGCCCTACCCGACCCGACTCTGCCCGCTCGAAAGTGGGCGCGGTTTTCCGCGTGACTTCGGGCAACTTCCTCGAACAGTTCGACTTCTTCCTGTTCGGTTTTTACGCCACCTACATCGCTGCCGCGTTCTTCCCTGCCGCTAATGAGTTTGCGTCATTAATGATGACCTTCGCCGTGTTCGGCGCAGGCTTCCTGATGCGTCCATTGGGCGCGATCATCCTGGGTGCCTACATTGATGACGTCGGTCGCCGCAAAGGACTGATCGTGACTCTGTCGATCATGGCCAGCGGCACGCTGCTGATCGTGCTGGTGCCGGGTTATCACACCATCGGCCTGTGGGCACCGCTGCTGGTGCTGCTTGGCCGTCTGTTGCAAGGTTTCTCGGCCGGCGCGGAACTGGGCGGCGTGTCGGTGTACCTGTCCGAAATGGCCACGCCCGGTCGCAAAGGCTTCTACACCAGCTGGCAGTCGGGCAGCCAACAGATCTCCATCGTGGTCGCCGCCGCACTGGGTTATGGCCTGAACGTGTGGATGGAACCTGCCGTGGTGGCCGATTGGGGCTGGCGCATTCCGTTCGCCATCGGCTGTGTGATCATCCCGTTCATCTTCATCCTGCGTCGCAACCTGCAGGAAACCGAGGAGTTCGCCAACCGCAAACATCGCCCGACCATGCGTGAAGTGCTGGCGACCCTGGTGAAGAACTGGACCGTAGTCATCGGCGGCATGCTGATGGTGGCCATGACCACTACCGCGTTCTACCTGATCACCGTGTATGCACCGACCTTCGGCAAGACCGTGCTGCAATTGAGCACCTCCGACGCGCTGTTGGTGACCCTGCTGGTGGCGGTGTCGAACTTTGTCTGGCTGCCGATCGGCGGCACCCTGAGCGACCGTTTCGGCCGCAAGCCGGTGCTGATCGCCATGACCGTGCTGACGGTTCTCACGGCTTATCCAGCACTGTCCTACGTGGTAAATGCCCCAAGCTTCGCCCACATGCTGGAAACCCTGCTGTGGTTCTCCTTCCTCTACGGCATGTATAACGGCGCCATGATCCCGGCCCTGACCGAAATCATGCCGGTGGAAGTGCGTGTGGCAGGTTTCTCCCTGGCCTACAGCCTGGCGACTGCGATTTTCGGCGGCTTCACCCCGGCGATCTCCACCTGGTTCATCCACATCACCGAAGACAAGGCCTCGCCGGCCTACTGGATGATGTTCGCCGCCGCCTGCGCATTGTGTTCAACCCTGGCGCTGTATCGTCGCGCCAATACCCGTGGCCAGGTGATGCAGGAGGCGGCGTGATGAAGCCGTTGCTCAAGACCCTGACGGCCCTGGCCCTCGGCGCCCTGGCGCTGTCGGCCCAGGCCGAACAGCTCAAGGTGATGACGTCGGGTGGTTTCACCGCCGCGTATAAGTTGCTTGGCCCGCAGTACGCCAAGCAAAGCGGTGACAGCCTCGACACCATTCTGGGCCCGTCCATGGGCAAGGCGCCGGAAGCGATTCCCAACCGGCTCGCCCGTGGCGAACACGCCGACGTGGTGATCATGGTCGGCTACGCCCTGGATGACCTGATCAAGCAAGGCAAGGTCGACCCGGCTTCCCGTGTAGAACTGGCGGACTCGCGCATCGGCCTGGTGGTGAAGGCCGGCGCGGTCAAACCTGCAATCGGTACGGATGCCGAATTGAAAGCCGCGCTGAGCAAGGCCAAATCCGTGGCGTACTCGGACAGCGCCAGCGGTGTGTATGTCGAGAAGGAGCTGTTCAAGAAGCTCGGCATGCCAGCCAAAGGTACCATGATCGAACGCCTGCCAGTGGCCGAACAGGTCGCCAAGGGTGACTACGAAGTGGGCCTGCAGCAGGTCGCGGAATTGCTGCCGGTGGCGGGTGTGACCTACGTCGGAAAGATCCCGGAAGACGTGCAATCGGTGACGCGGTTCGCCGCCGGTATCCCGGTGAATGCCGAACACCCTGAGCAGGCCAAGGCCTTGTTGCAATACCTGGCGTCGCCCCAGGCGCAACCGGTGGTGCAAGCCACCGGCCTGGACTCGGTGTCACGCTGACCGAAACGGCATCTCCCGCACCAACCGCTCCAACTCCAGCGCCGCTGGCGGCAAGGTCCGCCCGCGGCGTTTTATCAGGCCCACATTGCGCATCACCTGCGGCTCCACCAGCGGCACACTCACCAGGATCGGATGCTCGCCGGCCGGCATCGCAATCGACGGCACCATCGCCACCCCCAACCCTGCCTCCACCAGCCCGATCATCGTCGTGACGTGGTGCGTCTCGCAGATACTCGGCTTTTTCACCCGCACGCCGCGCAACGCCTGATCGAGCAGGAAGCGGTTGCCGGAGGTCTTGTCCACGGTGATGTAGTCGTGTTCGTAGGCCTCGGACCAGGTCACGCTGTCACGCTGGGCCAGGGGATGATCGCGGCGACAGGCCAGCACATAACGCTCCTGCAGCAACAGTTCGAACTCCACTTCATCGGCCAGGCTGCCGCTGAAACTCACGCCGAAATCCGCCTCGCCACTTTCTACGGCATTGCACACTTCACCGGCGCTGGCATCCAGCACCCGCAGGCGAATTTTCGGATACAACTTGTGGAATTCAGAGATCACGTGGGGCATGAAGTAGTACGCAGTGGACGGCACGCAGGCGATGGTGACATTGCCCATGCGTGTGGACGCGACATTGCTGATGCCCATGAGCGCGACATCGAGATCGTCGAGCATGCGCTCGACCTGCGGCAGGAATGCGCGGCCGACCATGGTCAGGCTGACGCGCCGCGTGGTGCGTTCGAACAGCTTCACATCCAGGGCGGTCTCAAGCTTTTCGATACGCCGGCTGAGGGCCGGCTGCGAGATCCGGATAGCTTCGGCGGCACCGCGAAAACTGCCCTTGTCTACCACGGCGCGAAAGGCTTGGAGGTCGTTGAGGTCGAAGTTGATGATCACGGGAGTGCCAATGTGGTCGAGGTGGCAGGCATTATCGTATGGGAGCCGATGGCGCGCCATGCTTGCCGGGACCGGCTTGTCGTAGTAACCCTGCTACAAATATGAAGTCATACATATCAGTGGGTTATTGGGTTTTTTGCGGCCACGCAATCGTCGAAATGGGTCAATACTTGCGGCCTGACCTTCACAACGGGAGATATAGCACGCATGGAAACCCATTACTTCTGGACAGACGACGAGATGCTGGATATCGGCATCGATCAGTTGCTTCTTGCATCACGCCAGTGGTCAAGTAGGATTGAATCCTACTCTCCTTCGGCGGACTTCCACATGCGCTCAACTCAGCAAATGAGCATTACCTTGCCCATCGAAATGGCAGCCCTGGTCAAAGCCAAGGTCGCGGCCGGTGAGTATGCATCCGAAAGTGAAGTGATCCGCGACGGCCTGAGGGTCTTGCTGGCACGTGATCGCGCCATGGAAGACTGGCTGCGGGACGAGGTGATCCCCGCTGCGGCAGCCCTCAAGGCCGAGCCCGAGCGCGCGCTGTCCGTCGAACAGGTTCGAGAACACATGGCAGCCAAGCGTCAGCGAAAAGGCACCGGGAAAGCGTGAGTTACGCGGTAGCCTTTTCGCCTGAAGCCTTGGCGCAACTCGACGCCCTTGAAGACTACATCAGTGATGCCAGTTCCCCAGTTATAGCTGCACGCTTTATCGACAGCCTCATCCGCTACTGCGAAGGCCTTTGCCTGTTTCCCTTGCGCGGCACCCGCCGTGATGACCTGCTCAAAGACTTGCGCATCACTCACTATCGGCGCACCACCGTTATCGCATTCATGGTGGACTCCGATACTGAAACGGTCTCGATCCTGGGGCTTTTTTACGGCGGGCAGGACTACACGGCATTGTTGCAGGGCGATGGGGAGTAATCCCTGACCAACAAGAGTGATCAATGAACAAGACAGATGGAAGAATGAGCAGCGCTGCGTACCGAGCACTCAAGCCGGGCCTCTGGGTAATCGGCCTGCTGTGCTCCGCCACCCTGGGCTTTTTCGCCTGGCAAAGCTTCTACCCTGTCAGCGCAGCCCGCGGCTGGAGCGTGCAGGTGCTGCATCGCGATGTGCCCAAGGCCGCTTCGTTGATGCCCTTGGCGGATGGGTCGTTGATGGTCAGCCAGGAACTTGATGACGCCAAGGGCAGCATTGTGCGCATCCTCAAGGACGGCACCCGTGAAGTGGTGGTGGGCAGTCTGTCCAAACCCGATGGTTTGTTCGCCACCCGCGGTGGTTGGGTATTCAGCCAGGAGTCCACTGACCTGCCCGTGAGTTTTCTCAAGGACGGTGTCGTCACCGAACTGTTCAGAGGCGAAAGCGTGCAGGGTCTGTGGGATGACGGTGACTACCTCTATGCCATCGAGGACCGCAAGCCTTTCGGGCGACTGTTGCGTTATCGCTGGAGCGATCAGTCACTGACCGTATTGCGTGATCAGCTTCAGGAAGGCGAGTCCATCGTGCGTTGCACCGATGGGCGCATGCTCTACACCGAGAAGAAAAAAGGTGTGGTACGAGAACTGACAGAAGACGGCAATGATCCGGTAGTACTGACTGGCTTGAACAAACCGACGTTTTTGATGTGCGATGAGCGCGGGCTGTGGGTCAATGAGGACTCCACGCATCGGGCGAGGTTGTTGCTGATAGACAAGCTGGGGCACCAGCGGACGATCTTATCGTTCCTGAAGGCGCCGCAGTCGATTGTGCCAACCGGTCGAGGGACCTATCTGCTGGCCGAGGGTGGGCGGGACCGAGTGTTGGAGCTGGTACCCGACACAGGTAAACCCTTACCGTAAACACCGCACCATCGCCTCATCCATGCGTTGAGGCGGTGGACACAGGTTAAAGCGGCCCCCAAACCTGCGGGCCATTAAAAAACGCCCGCGCATTGCTATCCAACGTCTCCAGGTGATACCCGCCCTCCTGCACGATCACGCACGGCAATCCCAACCCGCGAATGCACTCACCCAACCGCGCGAAACCCTCCCGTGTAACGGCGACTTTGCTCTGCGGGTCCAGCTCGTAGATATCGAAACCCAGTGACAGCACCAGCACATCTGCCGAGAAGCTTTTCACCGCCGCCAAGGCCAGTTCCAGTTTTTCGAAGAACACCGCCTCGCTGGCACCGTGGGGCATTGGCAGGTTGAGATTAAAGCCTTCACCTGCTGCGCTACCGCGCTCTTCGGCGAAGCCGGCAACGCCAGGGTAGAAGTTGGTGGGGTCACCGTGAATCGAGACGTAAAGCACGTCGTCACGGTCGTAGAAAATCTCCTGGATACCTTGGCCGTGGTGCATGTCGGTATCGAGTACGACGACGCGCTGGAAACCTTCCCGCAATGCCTGGGCAGCTACCGCAGCGTTGTTGATGTAACAGAATCCTCCTGCCGCATCGTAACGCGCATGGTGGCCCGGTGGACGACAGAGGGCGTAGGCGGCCGGTGCGCCATCAAGAATGTCCTGGGCGGCAGCCACGGCGCTCTGGGCCGACCAGTAGGCCGAGCGCCAGGTCAGTTCGCCGATCGGGCAACTGCCATCTGCGAGGTAACGCGCAGCCTGGGCAAGGATGCCGCGCAGGGCGTTGGGTTCGCGCACGAAGATATTGGACATGACTTCGTCGCCCCAGTCTTCGGGGATCTCCTTCCAGCGTTGGTGGGCTTCCTGCAGGAAAGCCAGGTAGGGCGCACCGTGTACGGCCAGCAAGGGATCGAGGCCGTAGTCCTGCGGCTGCTGGATGTCGAAACCCAAGGTTTGCGCGGCCAACAGCAGGTTACGGGCCCGCTCGGGAACCTCTTGCGGCGTACGCATCTGGCCACGGGAGTAGTAGCTGCGCGGATGATGCAAAAGTTGTTCGGGATGAAAAAACGTACGCATGAAGAAATCTCCTTACTGAACCTGGCCGGCGCGTTTCAACACGGCGTTGAGCAATACGTCGGTGCCCTGGCGCACGTCCTCGGGCAACACGTCTTCGGCTTCGTTGTGACTGAGGCCGCCGACACAAGGGATGAAGATCATCGCCGTCGGGCAATAGCGCGCCAGGTGGATGGCGTCGTGGCCGGCGCCGCTGACGATGCGTTGTTGGCTATAACCCAGGGCATCCACGGCGGTTTGCACGCAGGCGACGCAATCGGCGTCGAAAGGTGTAGCCGGGCTGATCCAGTGTGGGCTGACGGTCACGGACAATCCGCGTTGCTCGGCGATGGCCTGCAATTGTTGGCGCACCTGCTGTTCCATGGCATCGATATCGCCGTCGCGGTGATGACGCAAGTCGACGGTAAAGTTCAGCAGTCCAGGGATGGTGTTGCGCGACGATTTGGCGATGCTCAATTCACCCACGGTGGTCAGGCCTTCCGGGGCAAAATCCGCCGCCAGGTTCTCCAGCGCCTGGATCATCTGTGCGGCGCCATACAAGGCATCTTTACGCAGCGGCATCGGCGTAGTGCCAGCGTGGGCAGCCATGCCTTCGACGCGCACATCCAGCCAACGAATGGCCTGCCCGCCGGTGACCACACCGATGCTCTTGGCGTTGTCCTCAAGAATCGGGCCCTGCTCGATATGCGCTTCGAAATACGCATCCACCGCACCGCCCAAGGGGCGTGAGCCGTTGTAGCCGGTAGCACGCAAAGCCTCGGCCACACGGATGCCATCGACATCGGCGGTGGCCAGGGCCTTGTCCAGTGCCAGGGTGCCGGTGAATACCGCCGAACCGAGCATGGCTGGCGTAAAGCGGGCGCCCTCCTCGTTGGTCCATACCGCGATTTCCAGTGGTTTGCGTGTCTGGATCCCATGATCGTCAAGGCTACGGATCACCTCAAGACCCGCCAATACACCGTAGACACCGTCAAAACGCCCACCTTCGGGTTGGGTGTCGAGGTGGCTGCCCATCATCACTGGCGCCGCGTCGTTGTCCGTACCGGGACGACGGGCGAACAGGTTGCCGATGGCATCCACGCTCAGGGTCAGCCCGGCTGCCGTGCACCAGTGGCTGAGCAGTTCGCGACCGGCTTTGTCTTCGGCGCTCAAAGCCAGGCGGCAACTGCCGCCGCGTGCCGTGGCGCCAATCTCGGCCATGGCCATCAGGCTGGCCCACAGGCGCTCGCCATTGATCTTCAACATTACACAAACTCCATCAAACGCTATGGGCCATTTCATGACGGTGGGCGGTGGCATGCCGGCGCGACAACGCCAGCACACACACCAGCGAGACCGCCGCGATCAAGCTGTAAAACACTGCCATCGGCCACCATTGGCCTTGGTATTCGTGGGCCAGCCAGGTGCCGATCAACGGCGTAAGACCGCCCGCCAGCGCGCCGCAAACCTGGTAGGCCAGGGAGATCGCGGTGTAGCGCACACGGGTTTCAAACAGGCCGCTGACGAAGCCGGCGATCACGGCATAAAACGAGGCCATGCACACCACCGCCAAGGCGATGCCGAGGATGATCAAGGGTGCCTGGCCGCTGCTGACCAGCACAAACATGGGATAAGGCGAAGCCATGGCCAGCACCGTCATTGCGCACAGGAAACGCGTGGCACCGACCTTCTCCGCGACCCAGGCGGCCAGTGGCTGGACGCAGAACTGGATGATGGCGACGAAGAACAGGCACTCCAGAATCAACGAACGCGGTAGGCCCAATTGCTGAGTGCTGTAGGCAATCATGAAGGTGTTGGTGAAATACACACCGGCAATGCCCAAGGTGTTGGCACCGATACACAGCAGCAGCGGACGCCAGGCGGTTCGCAGCACTTCAATGACTGGGGCCTGGTCTTTCTTGATCGCCCGCGCTTTTTCCGCCAAGGCTTTGTCTTCAAGAAATTCCGGCGACTCATTCACGCCCAGACGAATCGCCAGGCCAACCACCAACAGCAACGCGCTGGCCAGGAACGGCAAGCGCCAGCCCCAACTCATTAACGCGTCTTCCGGCAGACGGGTGACCGCACTGAACGCGAGCAGCGACAGGATCAGCCCAGCCGGGCTGCCCAATTGCGCGAAGGAAGCAAAGAAGTTGCGCCGGCCTTTCGGCGCATGCTCGCCCGCCATCAATACCGCACCGCCCCACTCGCCGCCAACGGCAATACCCTGCACCACACGCAGCAGGATCAGTAGCACCGGCGCAGCCGCACCGATCTGCGCGTAGGTCGGCAGCAGGCCGATGCACACGGTGACCACACCCATCATCACCAGGGTAATCACCAAGGATTTCTTGCGGCCGATCCGGTCACCGATGTGCCCGAACACAATGCCGCCCAGCGGCCGCGCGAAGAAACCCACGGCAAAGGTACCGAACGCCGCCATGGTGCTGAAGAGTTTGTCTTCGGAGGGAAAAAACAGTTGGCCAAACACCAGCGCCGCGGCGGTGGCATAGATGTAAAAGTCGTACCACTCGATCATGGTGCCGATAAAAGCGGCGGCCGCAGCACGGCGAGGCTGGGGCGAAGCGGAAGGCTTCATGGGGCTGGCTCCTTTGGTTATTTTTTTGGCAGGAGAAAGGTCGAACGCATGCGCTCTGATGGCGCTTGTTGAGAGTGATTTATCGTCTTGGGGCTATGATTAGTCAATTTTCTATTTATTATTCCAATTATAAATCCTGCTTATTATCGAGCTGCGCCATGCCCGAAGCCCGCCGCGACATTCACCCCTTGCTCAACGACCGCCTGGACTGGAATCTGCTGCGCACCTTCCGTGTGATTGGCCAGGAGCTGAGCATCAGCCGAGCCGCCGCCCGCCTGCACCTGACCCAGCCGGCGATCAGTCAGGCGCTCAAGCGCCTGGAAGAACAGCTCGATTGCCAACTCATCGTCCGCCGTGGTCCGCGCTTTGTGTTGACGGAGGCCGGCGAGCAGATCTTCGCCATCGCCGGCGAGATGTACGGCCAGGTGTCGCAGATGAGCAATGCCCTGCAAAAACCGGGTGATGAAGTGATCGGCAAAGTGCGTTTGCTGATGATCAGCCGGATCAACTCGGACACATTCGATGAATTCCTGGCGGATTTTCATCGTGAACATCCTCGGGTCGACCTGGAAGTCGAGGTGATGCGTAGCTCGGACATCGTCGCCGCGCTCCTGGAAAAAACCGCGACCCTGGGATTGAGCCTTAACCGCCGACCGCAGCCCCGCTTGGAACAGCACCTGTTCCTGCGCCAGCGCTATGCGTTTTTTTGTGGCCGCCATCACCCGCTGTTCGGGCGCATTGGTTTGGCGGAGGGTGATCTGCAGTCGGAGAACTTCGTGAGCTTCACCAGTGACCAGATCGGCGGAATGCTCTCGCCATTGACGATTTTCCGCGACCAGCAGGGGTTCAGCGGGCGGATTGTGGCGTCGTCCTCAAGCCTGGAAGAAGTGCGGCGTCTGGTGATCGCCGGCTTTGGTCTTGGCTGCCTGCCGATCCATGTGGTGGCGGACGATGTGAAGAATGGACTGCTGTGGCGGCTACCGCCGGACGAGGGCATTACGGACGTGGACATCCATCTGCTGTGGAACCGGGAACAGAAGATGAGCCGGGCGGAAACGGTATTTATCGACAGTCTTTCTGAAAAACTCGCGCGATGAGCGAACCTGGCCCCCGTGGTCGATGAGACCACGGGGACTTTCCCGACCTAATCGAAGTGACTCAGCGTCAACGCGCTTTATTGGCCTGAGAAAGCACCGACGCCGCAAGCGCCTTCGTGTCTTCGTTGTATTTATCGCTGCCCAGCACCTTGCCAGCCGTCTCCTCCATCTCTGCGCTGGTCTGCTTGTCGGTGCCTTTCTGGGCTAGCGCTGAAGCGGCAAGACTTCTGGCAATGACTGATGAGGTTGGGCTGTTGAGCGTATCCGCTGCCAATGTCGCGATCTTGCCCGAGGTTTTCTTGGTGTTTTTGCTCATGCTGCAACTCCTTTGCAGTGGGAAGCGCCTGATCGTGTGCGCAACCACACACTAATCAGTCGCCGGTGGCATCGCAATGCACTGCCTGTAGGCAATGTTTGAGAAGTCCGCCTGAAAGGTGCATGGGTCACGTAGTGCGTGCTAGAGCGTCGCATCGATAGCACTGATGATTACTATCGAAACGAGCGCCTGCCCGATTTCCAGCACTGATTCCTATAATCGCCTCCACTTTCCCTCCCCCTCGCCTCACTTCGGGCGACGTTCACCCTGGAACCCAACACCATGCCAAGTGCCAGCCAGGCCCCTCGCGGCCTCCCCGAACATAATCAACAAAGCGTCAAACAGCAGTGGCTGGCGATTCTCTCGGTCGCCGTGGGCGCTTTTGCCCTGGTGACCAGCGAATTCCTACCCGTGGGCGTTCTCAACGACGTTGCCGCAGACCTGGGTATCAGTGCCGGCCACGCCGGCCTGATGGTCACCCTGCCCGGCATCATGGCTGCGCTGGCGGCACCTTTGCTGTCAGTGATCATTGGCGCCATGGACCGCCGTTACCTGCTGATCGGCCTGACGCTGATCATGATCATCGCCAACATGGTCGTGGCCTTCGCCAGCGACTTCAGCTTGCTGTTGTTCGGGCGCGTATTGCTGGGCATCAGCATCGGCGGATTCTGGGCCACGGCCATCGCCCTCAGCGGCCGCCTGGCGCCCAAAGGCGTGGACGTCGCGAAGGCCACTTCGATCATCATGATGGGTGTGACCCTTGCCACCGTGTTGGGCGTACCGGTCGGCACCTGGCTCAGCGGCCTGATGGGCTGGCGCATGACCTTCCTGGTTACCGCGCTGGTGGGCCTTCCGGTGCTGTTGGCGCAGGTCCTTCTGCTGCCATTGCTCAAGCCGGAAAAAGCCATTCTTGTCAGCGACCTGCCAGCGTTGTTCATCAACCCACGGGCTCGGGTCGGCTTGATCGCGGTACTGCTGATCGGCCTGGCGCACTTTGCCGCGTACACCTACGTCGCGCCCTTCTTCAAGAACAGCTCCGGCTTCGATGGCCCGACCATCGGCTCACTGCTGCTGATGTTTGGCATAGCCGGTGTGGCGGGTAACATTTTTGCCGGTTTCGCCGCCAACCGCAGCGTGCGCTACACCCTGCTGCTGGTTGCGCTGATGATCGGCACCAGCACCGCCCTGTTCCCCTACTTCGCCACCGGCCTGACCGGCGCCGCCATGCTGATCGCGCTCTGGGGCTTCGCCTTCGGCGCCTTCCCGGCCTGCGCCAGTATCTGGATGTTTGTGGTAGCGCCCAAGGATGTGGAGCGTGGTATGCCGCTGTTTGTCGCGCTGTTCCAGGTGATCATTGCGCTGGGGTCGTTCTTTGGCGGGCGGATCGTTGATCAGATGGGCACTTCGGTGCTGTTGAGCCTGGCGACGGCGTTGGTGGGCGTGGGTTTTGTGACGGTGCTGGTGCTGGGGCGCAATGTCAGCAATAGCTTGGCGGCGCAACCTGCCTGACCAGACAAGTACTGACTGAAAAGCCTGCTGAGTGTTGAGCTCAGCAGGCTTTTTCGTTTAATGGGGATGAGTGTCTGGGGTGGCACCTGACTGACTTGCATCCTTAGTCAGAATAAATGAGCTAAACGCCAGAAAATCCCCTAGATGCTGAGTAATGATCGCAACGGTAATCGGCAATTGAAGGGTTTGATACTCATGAACGGCGATATTACGAAAACCGACCATATTCTTCAGGTTGGTCAACAAGGACGGGCTCACCCACCCACCTTGGGATAGCAATTGGAACACGTCGCGTGCGCCCTGAGGGACGCCCAGCCGCTCACGACGGATCAAATGCTGCCCCATATCCAGTGCAGCTTCGCAGGCACGCTGAATGTTGAGAATCGCCGCATCCTGCCGAGTGAAATCAGTCGCGAAACTGTCAGGGTCCTTGTCGTACTCCTCGCGAGCGCGAGCCACAAAGCGCTCAATGCTCGAAGCCTTGTTGATGAGCACATCATCGACCATGCACTTTTCCTTCCTTCTGAATATCGGCCAACAGCGCTGCCCTTGCAGTGTCCAGCGCGGTTTTTTCGCTGAGGATATAGCTCTCGAAAATACCTGCCTGACTGTCCTTGTTCCAGAGCCGACGCCCGGTTGTTATTAGCTGATATTGCATGGCCGTGGAGGCCGCGCGCAGGTCCAGCAGATCGACGGGCACCGCCACGATGTCAGCAAGCTCCCCCGCTGTCTGCCACAGCAGTAGCGGGTCCACTGTGCCGGCAGCAAGCACTGCCAGGTCGAGATCGCTGTCGGCATTCGCCTCACCCGTCGCTTGACTGCCAAACACATAGACAGCCATCAGATCAGGGACACTCGCCAATAACTGCGCCAACACTGCTTCAACGTTCATGTTGCGACTCATGGTGCCATCCGATGAGTGACCGTAGCAGAATTCATCTTCAAATTTCTGCCCCAAACAAAAAACCCCCGACAACCTTTAGGTTATCGGGGGTTTTTCGTTATTCAATAATGGCGGAGAGATAGGGATTCGAACCCTAGGTACCGGTGAAGGTACAACGGATTTCGAATCCGTCCCATTCGGCCACTCTGGCATCTCTCCAACGGCGCGCATCATAACAGCGTGACTCAGGAAAGCAAAGCTCGAAGCGAGATTTTTTTCCGTGCTATCAGATGCTTGCGTCGATTAAAGCGGTACGCCCAGACGGTTGGCGACTTCTTCGTAGGCTTCGATGACGTCACCGAGGCCCTGGCGGAAGCGGTCCTTGTCCATCTTCTTCTTGGTGTCTTTGTCCCACAGACGGCAGCCGTCCGGGCTGAATTCGTCGCCCAGGACGATGGAGCCGTCGTGGAACACGCCGAATTCCAGCTTGAAGTCCACCAGCAGCAGGCCGGCGTCGTCGAACAGTTTGCTCAGCACGTCGTTGACCTTGAGGGACAACTCCTTCATGCGTGCCAGTTGCTCAGCTGTGCCCCAGCCGAATGCCACGACGTGGGATTCGTTGATGAACGGGTCGCCCTTGGCGTCGTCCTTCAGGAACAGCTCGAAGGTGTAGGGGTTGAGCTTGAGGCCCTCTTCCACGCCCAGGCGCTTGACCAGGCTGCCGGCGGCGTAGTTACGCACGACGCATTCCACCGGGATCATATCGAGCTTCTTGACCAGGCACTCGTTGTCGCCCAGCAGCTTGTCGAATTGGGTCGGAATGCCGGCCTCTTCGAGTTTCTGCATGATGAAGGCGTTGAACTTGTTGTTCACCAGGCCTTTGCGATCAAGTTGTTCGATGCGCTTGCCGTCGAACGCCGAAGTGTCGTTGCGAAACAGCAGGATCAGGCGGTTGGCGTCGTCGGTCTTGTACACCGACTTGGCTTTGCCGCGGTAGAGTTCTTCACGTTTTTCCATGATGGGCTCCGCTTGCTAAATGGTGGGCTAGGCGATGTGTCGCCAGTCGAGCCCTGAATCTTGATCGGCCAGTTGCAGCCAGTCCGGGTCGCACCCAAGGGTGTCGACAAAACATTGCCGGGCCAGCTGCGGCAGGTTGTTCTTGCTGCTCAGGTGGGCCAGGACCAGGTGTTGCAAGTCTTGCCAGCCCAACTCATACACCAGGTACGCCGCCTGGTGGTTGTTCAAATGTCCCAGTTCGCCGCCCACCCGCTGCTTGAGAAAGCGGGGGTAATGGCCGCGAGCCAACAGGTCTCGGCAGTGGTTGGACTCGATCATCAACGCATCGAGGTCGCGATAACCGTCCAGCACCTTCGCACAGTAGGAACCCAGGTCGGTGAGTACGCCGAAGCGTCGCTCACCATCGCTGAAGACATATTGCGTCGGCTCCTGGGCGTCGTGCGCCACGGCAATCACATCGATGCTCAGGGCACCGATTTGCAGCTGCTCGCCACCGGCCAGGAAACCTGCGGGTTCAATGGGTTTGCGCATCCCGCGCAAGGTACCGCGACTGAGGTACACCGGAAGATTGTAGCGCCGAGACAGCAAACCCACGCCATGCACGTGGTCGGCATGTTCGTGGGTCACCAGAATCGCGCTCAGCTGCGCAGGGTGAACCCCCAGGCGCAGCAGGCGCCGCTCGGTTTCCCGTAACGAGAAACCACAATCCACCAGCACGTACGTGTCGTCGTGGGCGACCAGCGTACCGTTCCCTTGGCTACCGCTGCCGAGAACGGCAAAACGCACCGGATCAGCCCAGGTTGTCTTGAATCACGCCCAACACTTTGCGCGCTGTTTCAGCGGGTGCAACGGTGTTGATGTTCTTCTCGACGGTGACCTGCACGCTTTCGCCAACCTTGCTCAAACGAACCTGGTAACGCTCGGCACGGGTCTCGATTTCTTCCTTGGTCGGCTGGCTGCCGAACAGTTTGCTGAAGAAACCTGGCTCTTCATCTTTACGCTCGGCCTTTTCAGCCACGTTGATGTAGTACAGGCCCAGGCTGCGGTTGATGTCTTCTACACGCCAAGGGCCCTGCTCCAATGCACGGCCAACACTGGCCCAGGCACGGTCGAGGTCTTCACCCAGGTTCAGCACCACGTTGCCGCTGCCGTCTTCTGTCAGGCTGACGCGGCTCGGGGTGTCGTAATCACGTGCGGCGAGCAGGGAAACCGAACCGCCCTTCTCGGAGATACGGCTCATGCTGGCCAGCATCTCGTCGACCAGCGCCGAGTCGACACCGGTGTTGACCGAACGATTGGTGAAATCAACGTTGGCGGTGCTGCCGGCCGGACGCTCGGCGCTGACCACGTAGACTTCACTGGTATTGCGCTGCACGCCTGGCTCGATGCGCACACGCACACGGGCTTCGCTGTCGGCGGCTACACCACCGGCCTGCAGGCGCTTGGCCATGGTGGCGGACAATTCGCTGCCCTGCTGCCATGCTGTGGTGAACTCACCGGTCTGCGGACGCTGCTCGTCGATGCGGAAACCGTTGTCCTGGAAGAACTGCACGGCCACTGGCCAGACTTCAGCAGGTGGGCGCTGGGCCACGATCCAGCGGGAATCACCGCTCTTCTGCAGGCTGTAGTCGCTGGCATCCGCCACGGCCGAGATCGGCTGTGGACGTGGCACCACGTACTCACCCTTGGTGGTGTCGTCGGCGACGTTACGCGGAATCGGCAGCAACGGGTCAAGGCGCTTGGCGACGTTGACGCCCGGCGGCAATTCCATCGGTTTGGTAGGTTGGGCTTCCAGGTAATCGCTACCGCGGTCACGGAAGTAGCCTTCCGGGCCCCAGATCCAACCGCAGCCACTGGTGCTGGAGATAATCAAGGCAAGTGCGGAAAGTCCGGCCAATCGCTTCATGCGTAGTGCTTCCTCAATTAAACCAGGACGCCGGACTGGCGCAGGGCCTGTCGCAGCGGTTCGTGACAGGCTTCGCTGAGACGGGTGAGCGGCAGACGGATACCGTCCGGCATCATGCCCATTTCAGTCAGTGCCCACTTCACGGGAATAGGGTTGGATTCGATAAACAGTGTCTTGTTGAGCGGCATCAGTTTTTCGTGGATCGCGCGGGCGGTCACGGCGTCACCGGCAATGGCGGCGGCGCACATTTCGCTCATGGCACGCGGGGCCACGTTGGCGGTTACGGAGATGTTGCCCTTGCCGCCCAGCAGGATCAGCTCTACGGCGGTGGCGTCGTCACCGGAATACAGCAGGAAATCACTGCTCACGCCGGCCAGGATGTCCTTGGCGCGCTGCAGGTCGCCGGTGGCTTCCTTGATACCGATGATGTTCGGCACGGTGGACAAGCGGATCACGGTCGCGGCCTGCATGTCGCAGGCCGTGCGGCCTGGCACGTTGTAGAGGATCTGCGGAATGTCGACGGCTTCGGCGATGGCGCGGAAGTGCTGGTACAGGCCTTCCTGGGTCGGCTTGTTGTAGTACGGGGTCACCAGCAGGCAGGCATCGGCGCCGGCCTTCTTGGCGTTCTTGGTCAACTCGATCGCTTCACGCGTCGAGTTGGCGCCCGTACCGGCGATCACGGCAATACGGCCCGCGACGCGCTTGACCACGAATTCGATGACCTGGATGTGTTCTTCCACATCGAGGGTGGCCGATTCACCGGTGGTGCCGACCGCCACGATGGCGTTGGTGCCTTCTTGCAGGTGGAAGTCCACCAGTTTGCCCAGGCTGTCCCAGTCGAGATGACCTTGTGCATCCATGGGTGTGACCAGTGCCACCATACTGCCCGCAATCATGCAACCGCTCCTGCCGGAAAAAGAGAGCCGTAATGGTACTGGCGCCAAGATGCTTGCACAAGCGAAGTACCGCCTGAGGATGCGTTATGGCGCAACTAAACGACGGGCAATGCCATCATTGGGCCAAAGCCTGCCTTGGAGCACGGTGAAATCGAGCCGATCACGCAATGAAAACGCCACCTCCTATCCCTTGGCGACGGTTTTCGCTACCCTTCATCCTTTGATCGATACAGCCCGCACAGTATCGACCGCTCATCGTTTTAGGAAGGCTGCATGTCCACCCCCACAGTTCGCGAACAATTCCTTGTTATCAGTGCCCTCGGCGCCAACCCCATGGAGCTGACCAACGTCCTGTGCCGCGCCAGCCATGAAAACCGCTGCGCCGTCGTGACCTCCCGCCTGACCCGCCACGGCGAGTGCAGCGCACTGGTCCTGCAGATCTCCGGCACCTGGGATGCCCTGGCGCGCCTGGAAACCGGCCTGCCGGGCCTGGCCAAGAAGCATGATTTCACGGTCAATGTGGTGCGCAGTGCCGCCCTGGAGAATCGTCCCCAGGCCCTGCCTTATGTGGCGTATGTCAGCTCGGCGTATCGCTCGGACATCGTCAACGAGCTGTGCCAGTTCTTCATCGACCACAACGTCGAGCTGGAGAACCTGACCTGCGACACCTACCAGGCCCCGCAAACCGGCGGCACTATGCTGAACGCCACGTTCACCGTGACCTTGCCGGCCGGCGTGCAGATCAGTTGGCTGCGCGATCAGTTCCTGGATTTCGCCGATGCCCTGAACCTCGACGCACTGATCGAGCCATGGCGCCCACAGAACCCAATGTAAGGAAGTTTTCATGGCGGTAGTCATCGACAAACCGGTAGCCGATTTCGAAGCCCAGGCCACCAGCGGCCAGACCTTCAGCCTTGCAGCCCTCAAGGGCAAGCAAGTGGTGATCTACTTTTACCCGAAGGACAGCACGCCAGGCTGCACCACCGAAGGCCAGGGTTTTCGCGACCAGTACGCAGCATTCAAAGCGGCCAACACCGAAGTGTTTGGCGTGTCGCGGGACAGCGTGAAGTCTCACGAGAACTTCAAGGGCAAGCAGGCATTCCCCTTCGAGCTGATCAGCGACAAGGATGAAGCGGTCTGCCAGCTGTTTGATGTGATCAAGCTGAAGAAGCTGTACGGCAAGGAATACCTGGGTGTGGATCGCAGCACGTTCCTCATCGACAAGGACGGCGTGCTACGTCAGGAATGGCGTGGCGTGAAAGTGCCGGGCCATGTGGATACGGTTCTGGCGGCGGCGCAGGCTTTGAACAAAGCCTGAAACGCAGTGGGCTGTTGTGGTGAGCGGGCTTGCCCGCTCACCACAGAAGGCTAAACCGCTACAACAGCGGCGCGACGACAGGCTCCTGCCTCGGCCACGCATCCAGCACCGCCTTGAACAGCGTCGCCAGAGGGATTGCAAAGAACACGCCCCAGAACCCCCACAGCCCACCAAACAACAGCACCGCGCAGATGATCGCGACCGGGTGCAGGTTGACCGCCTCCGAGAACAGCAGCGGCACCAGCACGTTGCCATCCAACGTCTGGATGATTCCGTACACCGCCATCAGGTAGATGAACTGGTCGCTCCAGCCCCACTGGAACAGCGCGATCAGCGCCACCGGAACGGTCACCACCACGGCGCCGACGTACGGCACTACCACTGAAATACCCACCAACAACGCCAGCAACGCCGCGTAGTTCAGGTCCAGGGCGATAAAGGCGATGTAGGTCACGCCGCCGCAGATAATGATCTCGATGACCTTGCCGCGAATATAGTTGGCAATTTGCCGGTTCATTTCCTCGGCCACCCGGGTAATCAGCGCACGTTCGCGCGGCAGATAGCCACGTACCCAACGGCCGATCATGGCGCGGTCCTTGAGGAAGAAGAACACCAAGATCGGCACCAGCACCAGGTAGATCATGATGTTGACCAGCAACGGCAGGCTGGACAGGGAAAAGGTCAGCGCCCATTGCCCGAATTTTCCGATCTCGCCGCGCGCTGCTTCGATGGCCTGCAACACCTGTTCGTCCGACACCAGATGCGGGTAGCGCTCCGGCAACAGCAGCAACAGTGACTGCCATTTGGCGAGCATGCCCGGCAGCTCGTTGAACAACGTGATCAACTGATGCCACAGCAGCGGCAGTACTACCACGATAAACAGCACCAGCAGCCCCATGAACAAGGCGAACACCAGGCCCACGGCGGCTCCGCCTGGCAAGCGCAAGCGCTCCAGTGTGGTGACCAAGCCTTGCATCAGATACGCCAACACCATCCCCGCCAATACCGGCGCCAGCATGCCGCCCAAGGTGAGCACGGCCGTAAAGGCCAGAAACAGCAGGACCGCCAGCACCACGGCCTCCTCATCGGAGAAGTAGCGCTGGATCCAGTCTCGTAACACTTTGAACATCAATCAACCTCGGCGGGTAGGGGCAAACGGTTCAGGCCTTGCGCAACCAGTAACGGTACACACCGGCGGCGTCTTCTTCATGGAGCAGGGTGTGGCCGGCGAGCTTGGCAAAGGTGCGGAAATCGCGCTGGGAGCCCGCGTCCGTGGCGGTCACCTTGAGCACCGCACCACTGGCCAGACGATTGAGTTCCAACTTGGCCTTGAGCAAGGGCAACGGGCAATTGAGGCCGCTGGCATCGAGTTCGGCATCAAAGGCTACAGCGTCGGTCATGGTTTACTCCAGGCAAGCGTCGGGGATGCTTAGAATATCTGGTCCGAAGCTCAGTGTCCGGCTACAGTAAGCTCTTTGTCGAAAGGCTTTGTGCATGACTTTTTTGCGCCCTACCCTGTTGACGCTGGCTTGCCTGCTGGCCTCCCCAGGCTTCGCTGACGACCTGCCGTCACTCGGCGACGCCAGCTCTGCCATTGTCTCGCCACAACAGGAATACCAGTTGGGCCGCGCCTGGCTGGCCTACCTTCGGGGCCAGGTCTCGCAACTCAACGACCCGCAGCTCAAGGATTACGTCGAAACCAGCGTCTACAAGCTGGTGGAGACCAGCCAGGTCAACGACCGACGCCTGGAGTTCATCCTGATCAACAGCCCGCAATTGAACGCCTTTGCCGCGCCTGGTGGAATTGTCGGGGTCAACGGCGGCCTGTTCCTCAACGCCCAGACCGAAGGGGAATATGCCTCGGTACTGGCCCACGAACTGGCGCACTTGTCCCAGCGTCACTTCGCCCGTGGCGTGGAAGCGCAACAGCGTATGCAAATCCCAATGATGGCGGCCCTGCTGGGTGGCATCATTGCCGCAGCAGCCGGCGCGGGCGACGCGGGTATTGCCGCGATTGCCGGCACCCAGGCGGCGGCGATCCAGGAACAGCGCCGGTTCTCCCGCCAGAACGAACAAGAGGCGGACCGTATCGGCATACTCAACCTGGAAAAAGCTGGCTACGACCCGCGCTCCATGCCGACCATGTTCGAACGCCTGATGCGCCAATACCGCTTCGACGCCAAGCCGCCAGAATTCCTGCTGACTCACCCAGTCACCGAATCGCGGATTGCCGACACCCGCAACCGCGCCGAGCAAGCCAAAGCCGGCGGTAAGGAAGACAGCCTGCGTTATCAACTGATTCGCGCACGGGTGCAGCTGCAATACGAAGACACGTCAGGCCTCGCCGCCAAGCGCTTCCAGGCGCAGCTGGACGAGAACCCGAAGAACGATGTGGCGCGTTATGGCCTGGCTATCGCCCAGATCAAGGGTTCTCAGTTCAAGCAAGCTCGGGAAAATCTGACAGCGTTACTCGCCAAGGCGCCGAACGACATCACCTACAACTTGGCGCTGATCCAACTTGAGATAGACAACAACCATCTGCCTGATGCCCAGCAACGTACTGATCGAATGCTGACTCAATATCCGGGCAACTACCCATTGAATCAGCTACGCGTGGATCTTCTGCTCAAGCAGAACCGCACCGCCGATGCGGAAAAAGCATTGGATAGCTTGCTCAAGTCTCGTCCGGATGATCCAGACGTGTGGTACCAGGTCGCAGAGACACGCGGCTTGTCCGGCAACATTATTGGCCTGCACCAAGCCCGTGCTGAATACTTTGCGCTGGTCGGTGATTTCCAGCAGGCCATCCAGCAGTTGGATTTTGCCAAGCGTCGCGCCGGCAACAACTTCCCACTGTCTTCACGTATCGACGCCCGTCAGCGCGAGCTGATCGAGCAGGAACGCCTGGTCAAAGGGATGATGAGCTAAACCTCTCGCCCACAAAAAAGCCCTGCCTTCAAACGAGGGCAGGGCTTTTTTGTTTCTAACGACTTACTCGGCGAGCTTGAACGTGATGAAGCTTGCACGCCCCTGACGCAGCACGCGCATAGACACCGAACGATTCTTCGGCAACGCCTTGGCGATGTCGGTGAATTGCTTGGTGCTGTCGATGGCCTGGTTGTTCAGGTGGGTGATGACATCACCCGGCTGCAGGCCGATCAGGGACGCAGGACCGTCCTGCACTTCCTTGATCACCACGCCGCTCTTGAGGTCGAAGCTCTTTTTCTGCTCGTCGGTCAGCTCGGCCACCGCAATGCCCAGGCGGTTGCTGCTGCGCTCGGCACCTGGCTTGGCATTACCCAAGGCATCCAGGGTTGCGCCTTCTTCAGGGATGGCACCCACTGTCAGCTCAACGGTCTGGCGCTTGCCTTCACGAATCACTTCCAACTTAGCCTTGCTGCCCGCCTTGAGTGCGCCGACCAGGTGCGGCAGGTCGGCCGACATGACGATCGGCTGGCCATTCATGCTCAGGATCACATCACCCACTTGCAGGCCACCTTTGGCAGCCGGGCCGTCGTCCTGGATCTGCGCGACCAGCGCACCGGCCGGCTTGTCGAGGCCGAAGGACTCAGCCAGGTCTTTGTTCACTTCCTGGATCACTACGCCCAACCAGCCACGGCTGACTTTGCCGCCGCTTTTCAGCTGGTTGGAAACATCCATGGCGACGTCGATCGGGATAGCGAACGACACGCCCATGAAACCACCGGAACGGGTGTAGATTTGCGAGTTGATCCCCACCACTTCACCGGCCAGGTTGAACAGCGGACCACCCGAGTTACCCGGGTTGATCGGCACGTCGGTCTGGATGAACGGCACGTAGTTTTCGTTCGGCAAGCTGCGGCCGATGGCGCTGACGATACCTTGGGTCACGGTGTGGTCAAAACCAAACGGCGAACCGATGGCGACGACCCACTGCCCAGCCTTCAGGTCCTGGGATTTACCCAGCTTCAGCACGGGCAGGTCCTTGCCTTCGATCTTTAACAAGGCCACATCGGAACGTGGATCGGTGCCCACCAGCTTGGCTTTCAACTCACTCCGGTCAGCCAGGCGCACGAGAATCTCGTCGGCATCGGCGATCACGTGGTTGTTGGTGAGGATGTAGCCATCCGGCGAAATAATGAAGCCCGAGCCCAAGGACTGAGCCTCACGCTGGCCACCCCCGCCACCACGTGGCGCACGCGGTTGCGGCATGCCGCGCTCAAAGAACTCGCGCAGCATCGGCGGCAGGCCTTCCAGGTCCGGCATCTGCTGGTTGGAGACTTTGCGATCCGGCAGTTTTTGCGTGGTACTGATGTTCACCACCGCCGGCGAGGCTTGCTCAACCAACTGGGTAAAGTCAGGCAGCTCGGCCGCTTGCGCGGGCAAGGCCTGACCCAGCACCAACACCGTGGCGACTATGGATAGGTAAGACTTCAAACGTGGTATCGACATACAGCTCCCGTTACGACGAGCAGGGTTGAGCGACAGGGTTCAAGAAACGCCGAAAACTGCGACCGACATCTTTGTTCCGCGAACAAAACAAGGCCAGAGCCGACAAGCCCTGACCTATAAAAAACATAAGAGATTTTTGCAAGTGAAAATGCTGATCCAGACATTTCATGCTCTCGGCAGCCAACCTGGCATGCAAATACAGTGAAACGTCAGGATGAACATAGGATTAACGGCTCACGGCTGGGCGGCTGGTTTTTTTTCACCGCGCACCGACAACGCGATACGTTCTGCGGTGCCGATCGGGATTTCGCCCACCACCGTCACCATCATTTCACCGTCCACCGTATTGAGGCGACGGGATACAGCCACCGTAGGGCCGAGTTGGGTGCGGGTTTCCGTAACACTCGCATCACTGATCGGCTCCAGGAACACCGAGAAACGCGCCAGCCCGTCCTCATACATAAGGCTGTCGACTGTTGCCTTGGTCTGGACGTCTTTGCGGGCACTGGTATTGGTCAGCTGAAAGCCGGGTGGCAACCACTCCAAATGCCATGCCTCAGTAGATTGCACTTCTGGAGCCTTCTCATTGGCAACCGATATAGGTGTGCATTCGGTGCTGGGTTGCAGATCGCGATCATCCGGTACGACTGATGTGTTCAACCGCGTGAACTGGAAGCGCTCAAGCAACTGCCCTTGATCATTCAGCAAAAGCGACTTGAGCGGCAGCGCGGTTTCTCGATCCAGGTGCAGCTCGAAACCATAGCGATACTGGTCACGCGGCGTGATCGAGACGATCACGGCGTTACGCCCGGCCACACGGGATTTGCCAATGACGGCCAGTTCGTAGAATTGATTGAGTTTTTGCGGATCCAACGCACGGGATGGCGCATCACGCGAGTTGCCAAGGCCTGCGACAAGGGTGCCGCTGACACATTGGGTCCGGCCATCCAGCCGCACGACTTCCTGAGCAGAACCATCAAGCTGCAAAAGCCGCTCACGGACCTGACCCTCCTGGACACGGTGCCAGATGTCATGGGTAGAAAAACTGCCGTTACGTTCGTAGACGAACGTGCCTTGAAAGCTTTGCTGCTGCTCTGCACGCCCAAGTCGAGTCAGCCAGTCTTGGGCTTCATCGGCGTGGGCGGGGAGTGCAAACCAACCACTGAGCAAAAGCGTAAGGAGCGGTATGGCTCGCATAGAGCTCCTTACGGATTAGCGGTTTTCCAGGCTTGCTGCGCGAGCGTATGGCAGAGCGCTTTCAGTGCCCTTCAAAGCCGATTCCTGTGCGTGTTGGCGCAGGTAGCCTGGAAGACGCTGGTCCTGCCAGCCGGATTGCCCTTGCAGTACACCGTTGGCCATCGGGCCGGTGGTGTCAGAGCTTTCCTTGTAGCCGGCCAGTACCGCTGGGCCTTTGACTTGCGGACCGGCCATGACCGGTTGCTGAGTCTGCTGGGCCAGTTCGGCACCGGCGATTTCGTCCTGGTTGTACAGGCGAACACCGGCCAACACGGCAACAGTCACCGAAGCAGCCACTGCCAGGCGACCCAGGCTACGCCATGGACCACGAGCAGCTTTTGCCGGAACGGCTTCATCAGCCAGCGCGGCAGAAACGGCCGCAGCAATATCCAGACGAGGGATTAGAAGATCCTTGTGCATCACCGCCCGAGCGACTTGGTAACGAGACCAGGTATCACGGGTTTCGGCATCATCAAATGCGTTGAGCACTCGACGAAGTTCCAGTTCATCCGCTTCGTTATCCATCACTGCGGACAGCGATTCCTGCAGGGCATCACGACTCATGGCGGTTCCTCTCTTGGCTGTCGCCGCTGTCTTTAGTTTTCCTGCAACAACGGTTGCAAGGCTTTATCGATGGCTTCCCGGGCCCGGAAAATCCGTGACCTTACAGTCCCCACCGGACACTGCATGACGCTCGCAATGTCTTCGTAACTCAGACCATCGAATTCACGTAAAGTTAACGCCGTACGCAAATCTTCTGGCAGTTGCTGAATTGTGCGATGAACGGTGCCTTCGATCTCGTCGCGCAGCAATGCACGCTCCGGCGACTCGAGATCCTTGAGGCCGTGATCACCATCGTAAAATTCCGCATCTTCTGAACTTACATCGCTATCCGGTGGGCGGCGTCCGCGAGACACCAGATAGTTCTTCGCCGTGTTGATGGCGATTCGGTATAGCCACGTGTAAAACGCACTATCACCGCGAAAGTTACCAAGTGCACGGTAAGCCTTGATAAAGGCTTCCTGTGCAACGTCCTGCGCTTCATGGGTGTCGTGCACAAACCGCACGATCAACCCGAGAATTTTGTGCTGGTATTTCAGCACTAGCAGATCAAAAGCTCGCTTGTCGCCGCGTTGAACGCGCTCGACCAGCTGCTGATCCTCTTCCTGGGTTAGCATGAACACTCCTCGTTGTACTTGAAGGAGGCTTGCATAACTAAACGATCAGGCTTGCAAACATAGACTCGGTCTTTTCGCAAAAGTTCTCCCCCTTCAAGCAAGTTTCCGGCACGCACTGATTTGGCACACACGAAAAACGCAGTACGGGCATGGCCGACTGCGCGAATAATCTTGTCGCCGGTTTTCTGACGCGTCCAATGCTCCCGACGGGCCAATAAACTCAACGTTTTCCCAGCTTTCGGGCAACCTGCTATTGAGTCGGGGCTTATGCAAAAAGTTCCCACCTCAATAACCTGGCGATTTTACCCTAGCCGTGCACCGTAATCTCACATTGCCACGAATGCCCGGCTATTGTGCCGCTCCACCCCTCTATATACTAGTAGCCCGTGTGACCCTTTGATTCGCCGATCCAGGCGTCCTGTTTGCGCCACCTCTTCGGATCGCTTTTTGCGGAATCCCTCAAATGAGCCAACAGTTTCAACACGATGTCCTGGTGATCGGCAGCGGCGCGGCCGGTTTGAGCCTTGCGCTGACCCTCCCCAGCCACCTGCGCATTGCGGTACTGAGCAAGGGCGACCTGGCCAACGGCTCGACATTCTGGGCCCAGGGCGGTGTCGCCGCCGTGCTGGATGACACCGATACGGTGCAATCCCACGTCGAGGACACCCTCAATGCGGGCGGTGGCCTATGCAATGAAGACGCGGTGCGCTTCACCGTCGAGCACAGCCGTGAAGCCATCCAATGGCTGATCGATCAAGGCGTCCCTTTTACCCGCGACGAACAAGCAGGCAGCGACGACGGCGGTTTTGAGTTCCACCTGACCCGCGAAGGCGGTCACAGCCACCGCCGCATCATCCATGCGGCAGACGCCACTGGCGCCGCCATTTTCAAGACACTGCTCGAACAAGCTCGCCAGCGCCCCAATATCGAATTACTGGAACAACGCGTCGCCGTCGACCTGATCACCGAAAAACGCCTGGGCCTGGACGGCGAGCGCTGCCTCGGCGCCTACGTGCTCAACCGCGCCAGCGGCGAAGTCGACACCTACGGCGCGCGCTTCACCATCCTTGCGTCCGGCGGCGCAGCCAAGGTCTACCTCTATACCAGCAACCCCGATGGCGCGTGTGGTGATGGCATCGCCATGGCCTGGCGCTCGGGCTGCCGCGTGGCCAACCTGGAATTCAACCAGTTCCACCCCACTTGCCTGTATCACCCGCAAGCCAAGAGTTTCCTGATTACCGAAGCCCTGCGCGGTGAAGGCGCACACTTGAAACTGCCCAACGGCGAGCGCTTCATGCAGCGCTTCGACCCGCGCGCCGAGCTGGCCCCGCGCGATATCGTCGCCCGCGCCATCGACCACGAAATGAAGCGCCTGGGCATCGACTGCGTCTACCTGGACATTAGCCACAAGCCCGAAGCCTTCATCAAGACTCACTTCCCTACGGTCTACGAGCGTTGCCTGGCCTTCAACATCGACATCACCCAAGGCCCGATCCCCGTAGTGCCTGCCGCGCACTACACCTGCGGCGGCGTGATGGTCGACCAGCACGGTCGCACCGACGTCCCAGGCCTGTATGCAATTGGCGAAACCAGCTTTACCGGCCTGCACGGCGCCAACCGCATGGCCAGCAACTCGCTGCTGGAATGTTTCGTCTATGCACGCTCGGCGGCGGCAGACATCCTTGAACAGCTACCGCGCATTCCGGTGCCGGCCGCCCTGCCCCGTTGGGACGCCAGCCAAGTCACCGACTCGGACGAAGACGTGATCATCGCCCACAACTGGGACGAGCTGCGCCGTTTCATGTGGGACTACGTGGGGATCGTGCGCACCAACAAACGCCTGCAACGCGCACAGCATCGGGTGCGGTTGCTGCTGGATGAAATCGACGAGTTCTACAGTAACTACAAGGTCAGCCGCGACTTGATCGAGTTGCGCAACCTGGCCCAGGTGGCGGAACTGATGATTCGCTCGGCCATGGAACGCAAGGAAAGCCGCGGCCTGCATTACACTCTCGACTACCCGCAAATGCTGCCCGAGGCCCGCGACACTATCCTGGTGCCAACCACCTACGGCGGCTGAACTTCAGACGAACCCGCAGGCGCCGATGCACATCGGCGATCTGCGAATCCCTGGGCACACACACCGAGCGTATCCGCCATTCGCCCGGCACCCGGTAGCGCAGCACGACGATCAACGGCAATGCGAGGCTGTCCGGTCGCAACTGCACGCTGTGCCAGCCCCGCTGCGCACTGAGCAACTGCCAGCCATCGGCGTCGCGACGCAGGCCACGAATCGACGAACGGTGAGTCAACAGGACAGAGCGCGGCAAAACCCAAGCGGCGTGCGCCAGGCACAGCAGCAGGCCAAGGCTTGAATAGGGCAGAGCGAGACACAAAAGCGCACCCAGTGCAAACAACTGGGCGAGGAGATACGCCGCCAGCAACAGCCGTGAGGCCTGCCAGCGGCATTCGAATGTATTACTTGGGCTGGACACGGTCCAGGATCATCCGAACCATGCGCTGCAGCTCTGGGTCTTCAGATTCGGCGCGCTCCATGAACCAGCCGAACATGTCCTGGTCTTCACAAGTCAGCAGCCTGACGTAGAGGTCGCGATCCACCTGATTGAGCGTTGCATAGACCTCTTTGGTGAAAGGCACCAGCAACACATCCAACTCCAGCATGCCACGACGGCTGTGCCAGTAGAGACGATTGATTTCTACATCTTCGACCATGGAGCGCTCCTCAAATAGGCGGCAAGTATACAGGCCCGACGGCACCGGAACAGTCGGCTTTGGTCGCCCCATACGGAAACTATCCATTTGCCGGGCGCCCCTCTATGATGCACCCATGACTTTTTGACCTGCGATGACCCATGGCTGACTCTGCTTTCTTCTGCTCCCTGTCCCACGAAGGCGTTCTCGCCGTCCGCGGCGCCGACGCTGCCAAATTCCTTCAGGGCCAACTGACCTGCAACCTCAATTACCTGAGCGATACCCAGGCCAGCCTCGGCGCGCGCTGCACGCAAAAAGGGCGCATGCAGTCGAGCTTCCGCATCCTGCTGCAAGGTGACGGCGTGTTGCTGGCCATGGCCACCGAGCTGCTGGAACCGCAGCTGGCCGACCTGAAGAAGTACGCCGTATTCTCCAAGTCCAAGCTCACCGACGAAAGCGCCGCCTGGGTGCGCTTCGGCCTGGTGAATGCGGACCCGGCCCTGGCCAGCCTCGGCCTTGAGCTGTCGACCGAGACCGACAGTGTTGTGCGCAAGGATGCGTTGATCGCCATCCGCGTCTCCCCAGGTCGCGCTGAACTCTGGGTGGCTGCCGAGCAAGGCGACGTCGTACGCAATCAATTGGCTGCAACCCTCGATCAAACCGATCTGAATGAGTGGCTGCTGGGGCAAATCCGTGCAGGCATCGGCCAAGTCATGCCGCAAACCCGCGAGCTGTTCATCCCGCAGATGCTCAACCTGCAGGCCGTGGGTGGCGTGAGCTTCAAGAAAGGCTGCTACACCGGCCAGGAAATTGTCGCGCGCATGCAGTACCTGGGCAAACTCAAGCGTCGCCTGTACCGCTTGAGCCTCGATGCGCCTGAAATGCCCGAGCCAGGCACTCCGCTGTTTTCCCCCAGCCACAACAGCGCAATCGGCGAAGTGGTGCTTGCCGCAAAAGCCGGCCAGACCATTGAACTTCTGGCCGTGTTGCAAGCCGAAGCTGCCGATAGTGGCGATGTGCACGTAGGCACCCTGGAAGGCCCCGGTTTGCAACTGCTTGACCTGCCTTACACGCTCGACCGGGATCGAGAGATCCAGCGCTGATCGCCGTACCTTTTTGCAACACCCTAGAGAGCATGAATGAACAAGCTGGCGGAAAAAGTCCAACAGGCTTTAGTGACGGCCATCGACAACGATGACCTGGTTCTGCCGACATTGCCGGAAGTGGCCCTGAATATTCGTCAGGCCGCTGAAGACCCGGAAATCAGCATCAGCCACTTGAGCAAAGTGATCGGTCGCGATACCGCGCTGTCGGCGCGCCTGATCAAAGTGGTCAACAGCCCATTGTTGCGCGCCACCCAGGAAGTCACCGACCTGCACACCGCCATCACCCGACTGGGCACCAACTACAGCAGCAACCTGGCGATTGGCCTGGTGATGGAGCAGATATTCCACGCCCGCTCCGACGTGGTCGAACAAAAGATGCGCGATGTGTGGCGCCGCAGCCTGGAAGTGGCGGGCGTCAGTTACGCCCTGTGCCGCAGCCACAGCCAGCTCAAGCCAGACCAGGCGGCTCTCGGCGGCCTGGTGCACCAGATCGGCGTGCTGCCGATCCTGACGTACGCCGAAGACCATTACGAGTTGCTCGCGGACCCGGTCAGCCTCAATCACGTGATCGAGAGCATCCACCCGTTGCTCGGTGACAAGCTGCTGAGTGGCTGGGACTTCCCGGAAATGCTTGCCAAACTGCCCGGCCAATACCTCAACCTGGAGCGCGATTCGGCCAGCCTCGACTACGTCGACCTGGTGCAGGTGGCTGTGTTGTATTGCCATCGCGGCACCGATCACCCGTTGGCCAGCGTAGCGGTCTCGACCTTGCCTGCGATCAAGAAACTGCGGTTCGACCCGTACAGCGACGCCTTGCGCGCCGAGTTGGATGAAGCCCGCTCGATGTTCTATTGATCAGCCCGCGATAAAACTCACCCGCACTTTCAACCCGGCCAGTTCGCCATCGTGCAGGCTGATCTGCGCCAGGTGCGCCCGGCAAATCTCACCGACAATCGCCAACCCCAGGCCTGACCCCATGCCCTGCTGGCTGCGACGGTAGAAGCGTTCAAATACGCGGTCCCGCTCATCCAGCGGGATGCCTGGGCCATCGTCTTCCACTTCCAGTACCGCCGGCGCCGTCACCCGCAGAATCACATTGCCGCCCGGCGGCGTGTGGGCCAGGGCGTTGTCCACCAGGTTGCTCAACAGCTCATTCAACAAGGTCGGCTCACCGCGCAGCCACACCGGCTCGTCGGCCTCTAACGCCAGCGCCACGCCGCGTGCGTGGGCCAACGGCGCCATGGCCATGCCCAGTTCTCGGGCCAACTGGCTGAGGTCGAGCAACTGCGCGCCACCTTCGGCAATCGCGCGGGCGCCATTTTCAATGCGTGCCAGGGACAACAATTGATTAGCCAGATGCGTCAGACGGTCGGTGCCCTGGGCTGCGGTTTCCAGGGTACTGCGCCAGGTAGCCGGATCCTCGGCACGCAAGCCTAGTTCTAACCGGGCCTTGAGCGCCGCGAGCGGCGTACGCAGCTCATGGGCCGCATCGGCAATAAACTGCGCTTGCCGCTCGAACTGGCCGCGCAGGCGTTCGGTAAAGTGATTGAGCGAGCGCACCAGCGGGCCGAACTCATGCTGTACTTCCACCAAGGGCAATGGCCGCAAGTCGTCAGGCTGACGCTCTTCCACCGCCGTGCGCAGGCGCTCCAGCGGGCGCAATGCCGCACTGACGGCAAACCACACGAGCAGCAATGCGCCGACAGCGAGCATCCCCAAACGCAGCAAGGTGTCCGCCATCAAACTGCGGGCCATGCTCACACGCGCCTCGTCGGTTTCAGCGACGCGGATTTCTGCCATGCCGTTCATGTTTGGCTCGGAAACCGCCTTGAGCAGGCTGACCACCCGCACCGGCTGCCCCTGGTACACCGCGTCATAGAAGCGTGCCAACGCCGGATAGTCATCGGTACGCGGCGTGCCGGGCGGTGGACCGGGCAGGTGTTCGTAGCCCGAGATCAGCTTCTGGTCGATGTCGTTGACCTGGTAATAAATGCGCCCGGCGCTGTCGTAGGCAAAAGTGTCCAACGCGACATAGGGCACATTCGCACTCAAGGTGCCATCCACCTGGGTCAAACCCGCGGCGATGGTGCGCGCTGAGGCCAACAGCGTGCGGTCGTAGGCGGTGTCAGCAGCTTCGCGACCATTCCAATAAGCGCTCATGCCACTGGCGAGCATCAACAGCACCAACAACAGCGCCAAGTTCCACAGCAGGCGCCAGCGCAGGCTGCTGGGCTTATGCATCGCGGGCTTCCAGCAGGTAGCCGAGGCCGCGGAAGGTCACGATGGCAATGGGCTGGCCGTCGAGTTTCTTGCGCAGGCGATGCACGTAGATTTCGATGGCATCGGGGCTGGCTTCTTCGTCCAGGCCGAACACCTGGGAAGCCAGTTGCTCCTTGCTCATCACCCGGCCCGGCCGGGCAATCAGCGCCTCCAGCACCGCTTGCTCGCGGGAGGTGAGCGTCATCAGCTCGCCGCCCACGGTAAAGCGCCGCGTGTCGAGGTCATAGACCAACACGCCGCAGGCCTGTTGGCGCTCGCCGCCCAATACACTGCGCCGCAACAATGCCTTGACCCGCGCTTCCAACTCGGTGAGTTCGAAAGGTTTGGCAAGGTAGTCGTCGGCCCCCAGGTTCAAACCGTGCACACGGTCTTTCACATCACTGCGCGCCGTCAGCATCAGCACGGGCAGATTTTTCCCACGGGCGCGCAGACGTGCAAGCACCTCGAAACCGTCCATGCGCGGCAGCCCCACATCGAGGATCGCCGCCGCGTATTCCTCGCTGCTCAGGGCCAGGTCCGCCGCTACGCCATCGTGCAGCACATCGACGGTCAGACCCGTGCTCTTGAGCGCTTGCGCGACACTTTCGGCAAGTTGCAGATGGTCTTCAACCAGCAGGACACGCATGGATTTCTACCTCGTTCAGGGGTGGTCGGCGCCACGCTTTGGCGGGCAGTTTACAGGCGCCGCCTGCCCTGTGAAGCCCGAAAACATTGAAAGACCACTGAAAGGTTAGTGAAAGCTTCGCCCTTTAGCATCCAGTCACGGTGGTCTATGCCCGCCGAGCTGCCTTCGCGCCGCGCCCGAAAAACGCCTCGAAGCGTTTTCGCCAAAATAAGAACAATAACGGAGTACACAACGATGCTGTCGACACAGCCCCAGGCCCCCTCGCCTGTTCGTTTTTCTCGCCTGACCCAGACCGCCCTCGCCAGTGCTGCTACCCTTGCCGGCTTTTCGCCGCTCAGCCAGGCTGCCTTCTTCGAAGACAGTAGCGCGACCCTGGAAACCCGCAACATGTACTTCAACCGCGACTTCCGCGACGGCACCAGCGCGCAGCAATCCAAGCGCGACGAATGGGCCCAGGGCTTCATGCTCAACCTGCAATCGGGCTACACCGACGGCACCGTCGGCTTTGGCGTGGATGCACTGGGCATGCTCGGGGTCAAACTCGATTCCAGCCCCGACCGCACCGGCACCGGCCTGCTGCCCACGCATGACGATGGCCGCGCCGCCGACGAGTACTCCAAGCAGGGCCTGACCGGCAAAGTGAAGATCTCGGCCACCGAGCTTAAAATCGGCTCGCTGATCCCCGAACTGCCAATCCTCAAGCCCAACGACGGCCGCATCCTGCCGCAGACCTTCAACGGCGGCCTGATCACCTCCAAGGAATTCAAGAACCTGGTGTTCACCGGTGGCCGCCTGGACAAGGCCAAGGACCGTGACGACACCAACTACGAAGACATCGCGCTCAACAACAAGAACAGCCGCTTCGTCAGCGGCGCCACCGGCAAGCACTTCAATTTTGGCGGCGCCGACTACAAGTTTGCCGACAAGATCACCGGCAGCTACCACTTCGCCCAACTCGACGACGTGTACCGCCAGCACTTCCTCGGCCTGGTCGCCGCACGCCCAATGGGCCCCGGCACCTTCGGCACCGACCTGCGCCTGGCCATCAGTGATGACACCGGCAGCGCCCGTGGCGGCAAGATCGACAATAAATCCCTCAACGGCCTGTTCAGCTACGCCCTCAATGGCCACAAGCTCAGCGCCGGCTACCAGCACATGTCCGGCGACAGCGCCTTCCCCTATGTGGATGGCAGCGACCCGTACCTGGTCAACTTCGTGCAGATCAACGACTTTGCCGGCGCCGAAGAGCGTTCCTGGCAGGCACGCTACGACTTCGACTTCGCCAAGCTGGGCATCCCCGGCCTGAGCTTCATGAGCCGTTACCTCTCGGGTGACAACATCAAGCTCAAGAACGGCGAGACCGGCAAGGAATGGGAGCGCAACAGCGAGATCAAGTACGTGGTGCAAAGCGGCACATTCAAGGATGTGGCCGTGCGCCTGCGCAACGCCACTTACCGTTCCAACTACTCAGCCCGTGATGCGGATGAAATGCGCTTGCTGGTCAGCTATAGCGTCGCCCTTTGGTAGTACCCCCTCATAACAACAAAGATGGAGATAACCATGACCCCTTCACTGCGTAAATTGGCCCTCGCCGCCGGCTGCATGCTGTTCGCCGGCCAACTGCTGGCCGCCGACGAACCCAAGCGCCCGGAATGCATCGCCCCGGCCTCGCCTGGCGGCGGTTTTGACCTGACCTGCAAACTGGCGCAAAGCGCGCTGGTCAACGAGAAGCTGCTGAGCAAGCCAATGCGCGTGACCTACATGCCAGGCGGCGTGGGCGCGGTGGCGTACAACGCCGTGGTCGCCCAGCGTCCAGCCGATGCCGGTACGCTGGTGGCCTGGTCCAGCGGTTCGCTGCTGAACCTGGCCCAGGGCAAGTTCGGTCGTTTCGATGAAAGCGCCGTGCGTTGGCTGGCAGCAGTTGGCACCAGCTACGGTGCCATCGCAGTGAAAGCCGATTCGCCCTACAAGACCTTGGACGATTTGGTCAAAGCCCTGAAGAAAGATCCGGGCAGCGTGGTGATCGGTTCCGGCGGCACCGTCGGCAGCCAGGACTGGATGCAAACCGCGCTGATCGCCAAGGCCGCCGGAATCAACCCGCGCGAGCTGCGTTACGTGGCCCTCGAAGGCGGCGGCGAAATCGCTACCGCCCTGCTCGGCGGCCACATCCAAGTGGGCAGTACGGATATCTCCGACTCCATGCCGCACATCCTCAGCGGTGACATGCGCCTGCTGGCGGTGTTCTCCGAACAGCGCCTGGACGAGCCGGAAATGAAGAACATTCCGACCGCCAAAGAGCAAGGCTACGACATCGTCTGGCCGGTGGTGCGCGGTTTCTACCTCGGGCCAAAAGTCAGCGATGCCGACTACGCCTGGTGGAAAGACGCCTTCGACAAACTGCTGGCCTCGGAAGAGTTCGCCAAGCTGCGTGACCAGCGCGAGCTGTTCCCGTTTGCCATGACCGGCCCTGAGCTGGACACCTACGTGAAGAAACAGGTGGCTGACTACAAAGTGCTGGCCAAAGAGTTTGGCCTGATCCAGTAATCGCCCCTTCCTGTCGCACGGTCACGCCCCTTTCAACCGGGGCGCGGCCCAGGAGTTTCACATGCTCTTACAACGCATTTTCGCCTCAGTGCTGTTACTGGCCTGTGCCGGCCTGGCCCTGATGGCCTGGCCGTATCAGGCGTCGTTTTCCTACGAGCCAGTAGGACCTCGCGCCTACCCGCTGCTGATGCTCGGGCTGATGAGCCTGGCACTGATCTACATGCTGTTCCGCCCACAGCCGACCAAACACACCGAAGAAGAACCCGCGCTGGACCGCGAAACCCTGATCAAGATCGGCATCTGTGTCGGCTTGTTGATCGTGTTCGCCGGCACCTTCGAATCCCTGGGTTTTATCCTCAGCAGCATGCTGATCGGCATTCCGATGGCGCGCCTGTATGGCGGCCGCTGGCTACCGAGCGTGGTGATCGTCAGCCTGATGGCGATTGGTCTTTACCTGCTGTTCGATAAAGCCATGGATGTGCCGCTGCCCCTCGGCCTGCTCGACGTTCTGGAGAACTGATATGGATACTTTCGGCTATTTGGGCCAGGGCTTCGGCGTTGCACTGTCCCCTTACAACCTGGTGACCGCACTGTGCGGCACCCTGATCGGCACCGTGGTCGGCCTGTTGCCGGGCCTGGGCCCGATCAACGGCGTGGCGTTGTTGATCCCCATCGCGTTCGCCCTGGGCCTGCCGCCGGAATCAGCCTTGATTCTGCTGGCAGCCGTGTACCTGGGCTGCGAATACGGCGGGCGTATCAGCTCGATCCTGCTGAATATCCCAGGCGAAGCCTCTACCGTGATGACCACCCTCGACGGCTACCCGATGGCCCGCAAAGGCCTGGCCGGCGTGGCGCTGTCGTTGTCGGCGTGGAGTTCATTCATCGGCGCGTTTATCGCCACCTGCGGCATGGTGTTGTTTGCGCCGTTGCTGGCCAAATGGGCGATTGCCTTCGGGCCGGCGGAATATTTCGTACTGATGGTGTTCGCGATTGTCTGTCTCGGCGGCATGGCCGGTGACAAGCCGTTGAAGACCTTTGTTGCAGCGCTGATCGGCCTGTTCCTGTCGGCGGTCGGCATCGACGCGAACAGCGGCGTGTACCGCTTTACCGGCGACAACATCCACCTCACCGACGGCATCCAGTTTGTGGTGTTGGTGCTGGGCCTGTTCTCCATCAGCGAGATCCTGTTGCTGCTGGAAAAAACCCACCGGGGCCAGGAAGCCGTGAAGGCCACGGGTCGCATGATGTTCAACCTCAAGGAAGCGGGCGCGGTCTTTGTCGTCAACATCCGCTGCGGTTTGTTGGGTTTCATCATGGGCGTCTTGCCAGGTGCCGGTGCGACCTTGGCCTCAGCCGTTGCCTACATGACCGAAAAACGCCTGGCCGGTGCCAGCGGTAAATTCGGCCAGGGCGACATGCGCGGCCTCGCCGCTCCGGAAACCGCCATCGGCGCGTCCGCCTGCGGCGCCCTGGTGCCGATGCTGACCCTCGGCGTACCCGGTTCGGGCACCACGGCGGTGATGATCGGCGCCCTGTCGCTGTACAACATCACCCCTGGCCCGCTGCTGTTCCAACAACAACCGGACATCGTCTGGGGCCTGATCGCGTCGTTGTTTATCGCCAACATCATGCTGGTGATCCTCAACATCCCGATGATCCGCATCTTCACGCGTATCCTGGCCGTGCCGAACTGGGCGCTGGTGCCGGTGATTGCCATCATCACGGCGATTGGTGTTTACGCGGTGCACGCCACCACCTTCGACCTGTTCCTGATGGTCGGTATCGGCATCTTCGGCTACATCCTGCGCAAGCTCGATTTCCCGCTGTCGCCGGTGCTGCTGGGCTTTATCCTCGGCGGCTTGATGGAACAGAACCTGCGCCGTGCATTGTCGATCTCCAACGGTGACCTGCAGATTCTCTGGTCGAGCCCGATCACCTTTGGTGTGTGGGTACTGACGGCGCTGATGCTGGCCTTCCCGTTGATCCGCATCTACCGCAAACGTGCCCTGCAGCGTCGTGCCGTGGCCGATGTCTGAGGTCACCTTTAAACATTGGTGGGGAACACCGCTGGTCGGCCTGGCCGGCGGTTACCTGGCCAGCCTCGTCGGCTGGCCTTTGCCGTACATGGTCGGCTCATTGCTGGCGATCATCCTGGTGCGTTGCCTCACGCCGTGGCAATTGGCGGAAATTCCCGGCGGGCGCAAATGCGGCCAATGGGTGGTGGGGATTGGGATCGGCCTGCACTTCACTCCGGTGGTGATCGAACAGGTGATGAGCCACTTCGGGCTGATCTTCTTCGGTGCGCTGGTCACCAGCCTGTCCAGCGTGGTCGGTGTGTGGCTGATGCGCCGCAGCGGTGAAGACCGCGCCACCGCGTTTTTCTCGAGCATGCCGGGCGGTTCCGGTGAGATGGTCAACCTCGGCGCACGCAATGGCGCGGTGCTTAGCCGTGTCGCGGCGGGGCAGAGTCTGCGGGTGCTGGTGGTGGTGTTGTGTGTACCGGCAATCTTCAAGTATTTGCTGGAAGGCGGCGCGCCGCAGTTTCATCCGGCGCCGGTGAGTTGGCCTTGGCTGTTGGTGCTGTTTCCGATAGGCGCGCTGGTGGCCTGGGGCTGGCAGCGGTTGCGTCAGCCGAACCCGTGGTTGTTCGGGCCGCTGCTGGTGAGTGCGACGGCCAGCGTCGTGTGGGACTTGCATATCGGTCTGCCAGACGGCGGCAGCCAGATTGGCCAATGGTTGATCGGCAGCGGTTTGGGCTGCCATTTCAACCGACAGTTCTTTCGCCGGGCGCCCTCGTTCATGGGCCGAACCTTGATTGGCACGGCCTTGACCATGGCGCTGGCAACCTTGGCGGCGGTTGGGTTGAGCGCGTTGACCCATCTGGACCTGCGCTCGCTGACCCTGGGCATGATGCCCGGCGGGATTGCCGAGATGAGTCTGACGGCGGAGACCCTGCAACTGTCGGTGCCGTTGGTGACGGCGATGCAGGTGATGCGACTGTTGTTTGTGCTGTTTCTGGCGGAGCCGTTGTTCAGGCATTGGAACCGCCAGCCCCAACCGTAAACCGTATCAGAGTGGCGGCAACCGCCACTCGATCGGCGTCTCGCCATTCTGCTCAAGAAACTTGTTGGTCCGGCTGAAATGCCCGCACCCCAGGAACCCGCGATACGCCGACAATGGCGACGGGTGCACTGACGTCAGCACCAGGTGCTTGGTCGCGTCGATCAGTTTCTGTTTGCCCTGGGCATGGGCACCCCACAACAGAAACACCAGATGCGGCTGATGCTCGCTGACCACTTCGATAATCCGATCGGTAAAGAACTGCCAGCCCTTGCCCGCATGGGCGTTGGCGTTGGCGCGCTCGACGGTCATGGTGGTGTTGAGCATCAGCACGCCTTGGTCGGCCCAGCTTTGCAGGTAGCCATGGTTGGGGATGTCGATGTTCAGGTCGCGCTTGAGTTCTTTATAGATATTGACCAGCGACGGTGGCGCCGGCACGCCCGGTTGCACCGAGAAGCACAAACCGTGGGCCTGGCCGGGGCCGTGGTAGGGGTCCTGGCCGAGGATCACGACTTTGACCTTATCCAACGGCGTGGAATTGAGCGCGTTGAAAATCAGTGGGCCGGGCGGGTAAATCTCTTTGCCGGCGGCATGTTCCTGGCGCAGGAACTCGCGCAACTGGGCCATGTACGGCTGCTCGAACTGATCCCGCAGGGCGTGTTTCCAGCTGGGTTCGAGTTTGATACGGTCGTCTTCGGTCATGGATGAATAGTCTTGTAAAAAAGAATGAGGCGAACCCTAGGAAAGCCGCCCCCGCTTGTCAATTGATCTGACACACCAACGGCGCTTTCCTACGAAGCGATCATACTCATCCTTCACCTTATCGATTGAGGTCACGATGAACCTGCACTTCGAAGAGCTGACCGGCAGCGACGGTGCCCGCATCGGCATCGCCAGCCTCGACGCTGAAAAATCCCTCAATGCGCTCTCCTTGCCGATGATCCTGGCGCTGAGCGAACGCCTGGATGCTTGGGCCAAAGACCCGAACATCGTCTGTGTGCTGCTGCGCGGTAACGGCCCCAAGGCATTTTGCGCCGGCGGAGAAGTGCGCAGCCTGGCGTTGGCCTGCCTTGAACAGCCGGGTGTGGTGCCTGACCTGGCCGCACAGTTTTTTGCGGCGGAGTATCGTCTCGACTATCGCCTGCACACCTACCCAAAACCGGTGATTTGCTGGGGCCACGGCTACGTGCTGGGTGGCGGCATGGGCCTGTTGCAAAGTGCGACAGTGCGCATCGTGACACCGAGTAGCCGGTTGGCCATGCCGGAGATCAGTATCGGCCTGTACCCGGACGTCGGCGCCAGTTGGTTCCTGTCGCGCCTGCCGGGCAAGCTGGGGTTGTTCCTAGGCCTTACCGGCGCGCATATCAATGGCCGCGACGCTCTGGACCTGGGCCTGGCCGACCGCTTTCTGCGCGATGATCAACAAGACGAACTGCTCGATGGTTTGCTGCAATTGAACTGGCAGGAACAGACCGCGATGCAGCTCAACAGCCTGCTCAAGGCGCTGGCCCAGGAAGCTGTCGACCAGCAACCCGAAGCGCAGTGGCTCCCGCGACGGGCCCAGATCGACGAATGGCTGGACGTGGGCGATGTGCGGTGTGCCTGGCGCAACTTGAGCCCACTGCGTGAGCATGCCGACCCCCTGTTCAGCCGCGCCGGTAAGACGCTGAGCGAAGGCTGCCCGTTGACCGCTCATCTGGTGTGGGAGCAGATCCAGCGTGCCCGGCATCTGTCCCTGGCGCAGGTGTTCCAGATGGAATACACGATGAGTCTCAATTGCTGCCGTCACCCGGAATTCAGCGAAGGGGTGCGCGCGCGGCTGATCGACAAGGACCAGACGCCGCATTGGCATTGGCCGGATATCAATACGATTCCGGAGGCGGTGGTGCAGGCGCATTTCAACAAAGCGTGGGAAGGCCGCCATCCGCTGGCGGACTTGTCGGATTACTGACGCCCATAAAAAAGCGGCGCTTCATGCGCCGCTTGCAATACAGGCCTGTCAACGGTGACCGCCGCGGCCCCCTCCATGGTCGGAACCGCGTCCGTGCCCGCCATTCCCCCACCGGTCTCCGCCCCAGCCCTGGTTCGGATAAGGCCGGTAACCGGCACGCGGCCCGTAGTAACGCGGGGCGGGCTGGTAATAGCGCGGGGCCGAGTAGTAGCGCGGTTGTGGCGCGTAGTAGCGCGGCGCGGGGTAGTAATCACGGCGGTATTGATACGCCGTGCCGCCGCCGTAGTAATACACCGGCGCTGGTGAGGTGTAGACCTCTGAACGGTAATAGCTCTGGCCGCCATCGTAATAGGGCACGCAAGCGGAAAGGGTCAGACCGAGTAAAGCGCTGAGCAGCAATCGTCGATACATGGCGGCCTCCTGGACCGCGGAAGAGCACCTCCAGCGACGCTGGAGGGCGGCATCCAGCTTTCGCCGGATGACAAAATATGGGACATCAAAAATTGAATCTGGTGCGTTTTGGACATAGGTTGAAACATCTGTTTCCGACGATCTGGTATCGTGCGGGGACTTCCGCGATGTTGCCTGAACCCACCATGACCACCCCCACTCACTGCCCCGCCTGCGGCGCGCGCAACGACTGCACCCTGGCCGACCCGCGCACAGCCGACCAAGCCTGCTGGTGCTTTAGCGTCAACATCGACCCAGCAGTGCTCGAAGCCCTGCCCTTGGAACTGCGCAACAAGGCTTGCCTGTGCCCGCGTTGTGCCCAAGTGGATGAGCAGTTACGCGCAGCTGAGCCGAAATAATGCGGGTTGACCGTTTCCTCAGTAACCTGCCGCGCTTCAATCGCCAGCAAGTTCGCTTGTTGCTGGTTGAACGGCGTGTGTCTGTGGATGGTGTTGCCATCAGTGATCCTCATCATGAGGTTCGTGAGTTCAGCCGTGTGTGCGTTGACGATGAAGTGTTGCAAGCCGGCAAACCGGCGCGCTACTTCATGCTGAACAAGCCCCAGGGCTGTGTGAGCGCCACGTCGGATCCGCAGCACCGGACCGTGCTGGATTTACTCGATGAGCCGGACAAACATGAGCTGCACATTGCCGGTCGTCTGGATTTCAACACCACCGGTCTGATGCTGATCACCAACGATGGCCAATGGTCGCGGCGACTGACCCAGCCACAGACCAAACTGCCCAAGGTCTATCTCGTGGAGACCGATCAGGCTATCGGCCCTGAGTATGCGAGTACCTTTGCCGAGGGTCTGTACTTCGCATTCGAAGACCTCACCACCCAACCCGCCGAGTTGGAGTTGCTGGGGCCGACCACCGCGCGGCTGAGCATCGTTGAAGGCCGCTACCACCAAGTAAAACGCATGTTCGGGCACTTTGATAACAAGGTGATCGGCCTGCATCGCGAGCGGATGGGCCCTTTGGTGCTGGATGTGGCCCTCGCGCCGGGCCAGTATCGAGCACTGACCGACGACGAAATCCGACAGGTCTGACGACCGTTCGGCCGGTGATGGCAAAAAACCGCCCTGTCGCCTTGCGGGGTCGCACCGCTGCTGCTTGAATCAGGATCACCAGTTTAAATATGACTGGCGAGTCACCTATAACCTCCAAGAAACACCTTGCCCCGCCCGCGCTTGATCTACGGGCCTCTCAGGCAAACAGCCCGCCATAACAACAGCCGTCGGCCAGCCGTCATCGGACCGACATGGGCCCTCCTTTTCCAGGCGTATGCCTACCTGTCACAAAGCTCGTGCAGAGTGATCTGCGCGCTCTACCCGCTTGCCAGGAGTCTTACGACATGAGGCCAGAAATCGCTGTGCTGGATATACAGGGTCAGTATCGGGTTTACACGGAGTTCTATCGCGCGGACGCTGCTGCAAAGACCATCATCCTGGTCAACGGCTCCATGGCCACCACGGCATCCTTCGCCCAAACCGTGAAAAGCCTGTACCCGCAATTCAATGTGGTTTTGTACGACCAGCCCTACGCTGGCCGCTCCAAAATCCATAACCGCCATGAGCAGATGCTGACGAAGGAAGTCGAAGGCCAGATCCTGTTGGAACTTATCGACCACTTCGCCGCCGAGCACGTACTGTCATTTTCCTGGGGCGGCGCCGCCACCCTGGTCGCCCTCGCCCATCGCCCTCGCCGCGTGGAAAAGGCAGTGATCAGTTCGTTCTCCCCGGTGATCAACGCCCCAATGCGCGACTACCTCGAACGCGGCGTCGACTACCTCGGCAACCTCGACCGCGACCGCGTCGGCCACCTCGTCAACAGCACCATCGGCAAACACCTGCCGTCACTGTTCAAGCGCTTCAACTACAAGCACGTGAGCAGCCTGGCCGAGCATGAGTATGGGCAGATGCACTTTCACATCAGCCATGTACTGAACAGCGACCGCCTGTGCTACCTCAAGGCAGCCAAACAGATCGACATTCCGGTGTTGTTCCTCAACGGTGAATGGGACGAATACACCAGCGCCCAGGATGCCAAGCTGTTTGGCCAGCATGTGGCCAACAGCAGCTTCAGTACGATTCAAGCGACGGGGCATTTCCTGGACATGGAGCACAAGGCGGCGTGCCGGGACAGCCGGGAGGCGGTGGTGGGCTTCTTGAAACCGCAGCGGCAGGTCAGCCGGTTGCGCTATCACCAGGGTCAGGCGCAGCATGCCTTTGCGATTTGAACGCTTGTGGGGGAGCTGGCTTGCCTGCTCCCACAAGCACGTAACCCACACATTTTTGAAGAAAAACTTCAAATCCCCGCGAACTTCTGGTACAAAGTCAGCCGCTCTGAGCGGGTATAGTTTAATGGTAGAACAGTAGCTTCCCAAGCTTCCGACGAGGGTTCGATTCCCTCTACCCGCTCCACTCAAATTCTCGTTTCGCGTCAAGTTGTTTTTGACGGGAGATGCATAAAAAACCGGTCCTGTGTGACCGGTTTTTTTATGGCCGCGATTTGACGCATCATTCATCGGTCGGGAATACCTGTACAAATCTATATTCTTGTACAAGTATCCTTCGAACGCGCTGATGCACAATCACGGAGGCGAGCCATGACACGTCTACTGGTTTCATGGGTATTGATGTTGAGTTTGAGCAGTTGCGCCAACGTAGGCGTCGAGCGCTACGTTGACCAGCAACCGCAGCTGGACCTGGAGCGGTTCTTCAGCAAACCCGTCAAGGCCTGGGGCATTTTCCAGAAGCGTTCCGGTGAGGTCACCAAGCGCTTTGAAGTGGCTATCGCCAGCCGGCGCGAGGGCAATGCCTTGATTCTCGACGAGCGTTTTCTGTACAGCGATGGCACGCGTCAACAACGTGTGTGGACGCTGACACCCGATGGCCCAGGCCGCTGGAAGGGCCGAGCGGGGGATGTGGTCGGCGAGGCAATCGGCGAAGTGGCAGGTAACGCGCTGCGTTGGCGCTACAGGCTCAACCTGCCGGTGGACGGTTCGGTCTACGAGGTGAGCTTTGATGACTGGATGTATCTGATGGACGAGGACACCTTGATCAACCGCTCCAGCATGACCAAGTTCGGCGTCGAATGGGGCCAAGTCACGCTGTTCTTTCGTCGCCAATGAATGACCTGCTGTGAGGGGAAAACATGAACCTGCAAAGGCTGACTGAGTTGGCCATGAACGGTGAAGTTCGCGAGCTGGAGTTACTTTCGCTGGAAGGTGGCTTCTACATCGCGCGTGTCAGGCTGGATAACGCTGAGATGACACTGCAGGGCGATGACGCCAAGCCGCTGCGCATCGGCTCCACCACGCATTTGCGCAGTCTGTTGCGACGGGTTCCACCTTTCCCTTGTGTACTGGTTCAGCACTGCGTGCACGATGAAATGTGCGGTGTGCGGGAAGGACCGATTGGCGCATTGCGCATTCCGTTTTCGCTGGACTCGTCCCTGTAGGATCTGGACATTTTTGGCTCCCCTCCCCCGTGGTATGGGCGGCCTGGGAAGGCAAGCCTATTCAGTGCGCCAAACGACCTAGGCGACTTGGTCCACGCGGTCCTGCGCCGCTTCCACCAGCATCAGCCCCAACTCGACCATTTGCTGGATCGCAAGGGCCAGGTAGCGCTGTTGGGAAGGCAGGGTTTCGGCGAACTCACTGGTCATGGCTCCCGCGCCGGCGATGGTTTCGTAGGCGTTGGCGAGCAGTGCTTCGGTGTTGGCTTCGGGACGGACGCTGAACAGTTTTACGGATGGATTACATGCGTCATTACACATCTGTTGATCCTCGGTAAGAACCACCCTCCAGAGCTACTAAACAATGGGTGGCGGCTGTATGCAGGTTAGTAGACCGGCGGATCAACAAAACCGGCGCACTCGAAAGTGCCCTGCGTACAGCCACCATTGAGCACAGACACCAAGATGCCTAAACGATGGTACAGCCATACGCCGTTGATCAAATCGAGCTACTAAACCCGACCGCTGATGGGCAGCGGCAGACGAACCTTAAAGAGGTCGCCCAAGACGCACAACTCGGACGATTCTGATGGTTGTGTAGGCAATGCCGCAAGGTTCAGGAGTACACCCCCATACTGCATTTATCACTCATCGATCATCCCCCGCCGCACCACCCACGCCAACGGCAACGTCACCAACAACACCCCCGCCAATACCATCACCGCCACCGACACGCCCAACGCATCCCCCACTCCGCCGAACACCACCGGCGCCAGCGCACCACCACCGATGGTGCCGGTGTAGAACACCGCAAACGCCTGCTCTCGCTTCCCCGCGCCCGCCAGGTCCGGCACGGCGCCATACAGCACCGAAGACGTACCGTTGAGCACCAGGCCCAATAACGGCAGCATCGCCATCAACCCGGCCAGCGGCACATACACGGCGGCAACGATCAGCAACGCGGTGCTGGTTTCCGTCAGCCACACGGTTTTCATCATGCCGATGCGCGCCCCCAGGTAACCGCAGAGCAATTTGCCGAATGCGCCACCGATAAACAGCAGCGTCAGGGCCAGGCCAATACCGGCAGTGCCCGCGCCTTTCGCTTGCAGCAGAAAGGGCAGGAAGGTGAGAAAACCCATGCGCACTGCGCTATCGAGGGTGCCGGTGAGAATCAAGGCGCGCAGGCCTGTGACGGAGCCGCTCCCGCTGAAAGGCTTGGTATTTTTTGTAGAGGTGGATTCGGAGACTTGTGTAGGAACCAACCACCATAGCAACCCCGCCGCCGCCAAGCCGAGTACCCCCAGCAACGTCGCGCTGGCACGCCAGCTGATGACGGTGAGCAGCAAGCCCACCAAACCTGGAATCAGGGTTTTGCCGATGTCGCCGGAAAAGTTGTACTGGGACAGTGCCTGCTTGATTCCGCCACCGCCCTCGTAGGCATCGCTGATCATCGAAGAGGCCAGCGAGTGTTGGGTGCTGGCGCCCAAGCCACCTAACAGAAGTGCCAGCAGCAACATCACCCATCCAGTGGCTTGGCCCACCATTAGATAAGCCGCACCGGCAAGTGCTGTGCCGCCCACCAGCATCGATACCCGGCCCCAGCGTTTCGCGGCGCGGCTGGCCATGAGTTGAAACACTGCCATCATCCCGGAATAGGCACCGCGTAACAGTCCGATCTGGGCGTAGGACAGCGCAAACTGCGCCTGCCAGATTGGAAGTAGCACGTAGATGACATCGGTAAGACCATCATGCACGGCATGGGCGCTGCAGCCGGCGATCAAGGTACGGCGGCGGGTTGAGGTGTCGTTCATGGCGTCGCGATCAGTTGAGGTTTAACGGGCTTCCAGCCAGTGAGCGCGATCAACAAGGTCAACACCTGGAAGGCGATAATCAGCACCACGCACCCGGCCCAGCCCCAACGCTCCCAGATCAACGCTGGCACAATCGCACCGCAACTGCCGCCCAGGTAGTAACAGGTGAGGTAAACGCCCACGGCGCCTGCTTTGTTGTCACCTGCGCTCGCGGTGGTGAATGCGTTGGCCGCCGCCTGGGCCAGGAACACACCGGTGGAACTGAGGGCCAGGCCTGCCACGATGCACCCCAAAGAGGGCAGCAGCGTCAGCGCGGAACCGGTAATGCCCAGCGCCGCAGCCACGCTCAGCAGTTCAGCATGAGGCCGGGCCTTGCTGAGGCGGCCAGCGATGGGGATCACGATCAGCGCCAACAGGAACACCATGTACAGCGTACCCAGCGCCGCAGGCCCCAGACTGAACGGCGGTAATCCGAGATACAAACCTGCGTAGGTGAACGCCGCCACCTGGGAAAACAGCACGCAAAAACCTACCGCGTAGGCGGCCAATAAAGGCTTGCGAAAAACCGCCGAAAACGCAGTTTCAACCCTCACGGAGCGCGCACGGCTGACCGGCAACAGGAACTGGATAAACCCACCCACCATCAGGCTTAGCACCGCCATCAATTCAAAGGCTTCGCGCCAGCCCACGTACTCCGTCATTACACCCGTGACAAAGCGCCCGGCAAACCCACCCAACACCGTCCCGGCCACGTAAAGGCTGGTGACCTCCGTGACCGTTCCGCCACGCCAGCGGTCGCCGATATAAGCCACGCTGGTGGCGAACACCACCGGGATCAGCATGCCCTCCACAAATCGCCACACCAGCACCTCGGCAAAGCTGTCGGCATAGGCTGTCATCAACGCAGGCACCGCCAGCAACAACGCCGCAGCGCTGATCACCGTGCGCTGCTCAAAGCGCCCGGTCAGCCGGCTGACAAAAGGCGCCGTGATCGCCACCGCCAAGGTCGTCACGGTGATACTCCACCCGGCCGCCTTGGCGCTGATCTGAAACTGCACGGCAAAGGTCTGCAGGATGCTCTGGGTGGCATACAGGTTGAGAAACGCCGCGCAGCCACACAGGAACAGGGCAAGACGGGCACAATGCAGGCGCGGTTTCATGAAACCTCTCGTTTTATTTTGTGAGGTCTTTATAGAATGGCCGGCAGGTCTAGAACCAATACCGATTTCGGACCGATCGATATCCAAGGATCAGGATGCTCGACCTACGCAAGCTGCGTTACTTTCTGACGGTCGCCGAGGAATTGCACTTCGGCCGCGCGGCCATTCGCCTGCACTTGGCGCAGCCGCCACTGACACGCCAGATCTCGGCACTGGAGACCGAGTTGGGCTTCAAGCTGTTCGATCGCACCAGCCGCACGGTCACCCTCACCGCGCAAGGCCGCTCGTTCCTGCCCTACGCCCGTGGTGTGCTGGAGCAGGTTGAGTTGGCGCAAGTGATCGCCGGCAAACTGGCGGCGGGCACTGCGGGGCAACTGACGCTGGGGTATGTGAGTTCGATCGCGCTGTCGGACCTGTTCAGCCAGGCGATCCAGGCGTTTGCCCTGCGTTTTCCCGATGTGCAATTGACCCTGGTGGAATGTGCCTCCGGCAGCCTGGGCGCGCAGGTGGCGGATGGGCGGCTGGATATCGGTTTGAGTCGCCTGTTGCCGCAAGATAAAGCGGTGCAAGCGCTGTCCCTGGGCGAAGAAAGGCTGGTGGCCGCCGTGTCCAGTGAGAGCCCGTTGGCCCGCCAGGCAAGCGTCAACCTGGCGCAACTCAGTGCCTACCCGTTGATTCTGTTTCCGGCGGATTATGGATCGGGGCTCAACCAGTCCATCGAGCAGCTGTATCGACATCACGGCCAGCCTTTGCGCCCGGGCCCGACCGGGCGGCAGATCACCTCGATCATTGCGCTGGTAGCAGCCGGGCAAGGGGTGGCGTTGGTGCCGGCATGTACGCAGAGTTTGATGAATAAAGGCGTGACGTACAGGCCGCTGGTAGAGGTAGATGCCTGTGCTCAGTTGTTGGTCTTAACCCGGACTGAAACAAAAAGTGTGCTGGTTGATGCGTTTCTCGCCGTCATTGCGCAGCCTATACACACGCGGTAACTCGATCGCAAAACCTCGCAATACCTCTCCCCGACGCCATTCCTACGCCCTCATACACTCTAATTTCCGCCTACCCAAAAGACCGGTCATCGACCACTGGTAGGTAGAGTGTTGATAATTTCATTTCAGTGGTTATAGTCACCACCAACACACACCACAAGGAGGTGTTGTGGATAGCCGATATTTGATAGGTCATATCGTTGCGGACGGTTGGTATCTGGCGCGTATCAGAGGGAGTCATCATCACTTCAAGCACCCGACTAAGCCGGGGCTGGTGACGATTCCACATCCAAAGAAGGACCTGTTGGACAAGACCGCCAAGAGCATATTGAAACAAGCTCTGTTGAGTTAAGCGTCCGTGGAGGACAACAGACATGCTTTACCCGATTGCAATTTCAACCGGCGACGAGGATCACGCCTGGGGCGTGGAAGTGCCGGATATTCCTGGTTGCTATTCCGCCGGTGACGACCTGGACGACGCCATGGCCATGGCCCGCGAAGCCATCGAAGGGCACTTCGAGATCCTGGCCGAGGACGGTGCACCGATTCCCAGTGCGCAGAAGGTCACCCTGCATGCCGCCAACCCCCAGTACGCAGGCTGCACCTGGGCCGTGGTGGACATTGATGTCACCAAGTATCTGGGCAAGGCGCAGAAGCTCAACATCACGCTGCCGGGTTACCTGCTGAACCGCATCGATGAATATGTACTGCATCATCCGGAAGAAAAAAGCCGCTCGGGGTTTCTGGCGTCGGCGGCGCTTAAAGTGCTGCAACAGGAGGGGTAACGAATGGTCTACTGGCGGCGCTGAATTTGATCGCAAGAAACGTAGTTTGCCGGTCAGCGCTCCACTCTAGACTCCCACTGCACCCACCTTCAGGAGCCCGATCATGCCCTACGAATACAAACTCATGCCCTCCCCTGTCGGCCAACTCACCCTGGTGGCACGCGACGGCAAACTCAGCGCCATCCTGTGGGAAACCGAACGCGCCAACCGTGTGCGCCTGGGCCAATTGTACGAGGCGCCTGAAAGCCCGGTGCTGCTGGAAACCGAGCGTCAATTGCAGGAGTACTTCGCTGGCAACCGCCACCAATTCGAGCTGGAACTGGACTTCGCCGGCACCGATTTCCAGAAACAGGTCTGGCAGGCCTTGCTGACCATTCCCTTCGGCGAAACACGCAGCTACAGCCAGATCGCCCAACAGATCGGCAACCCGAAAGCCGTACGTGCAGTGGGTGCAGCCAATGGGCGTAACCCCATCTCGATCATTGCGCCGTGTCATCGGGTCATTGGCGCGTCAGGCGGGCTGACGGGTTTTGCGGGAGGCTTGGAAGCCAAGCAATATCTGCTGGCGCTGGAAGGTACAGGCCAGGCTGAATTGGCGTTCTGAAGGCCCTCAGCAAATGTAAAAAGAAATTTCAAAGAATCCCTGCGGTCCATTATTTCATCACCCCCTTCCAAGGAAAACGGTCATGAAATTCTCCGCAGTCTCCCAATCCCTGTCCCGTTGGGCCGGCAGCCCGCGCACGTTCTACGCGGCGGTGGCGTTGATCCTGGCGTGGAGCCTGAGCGGGCCGTATTTCCACTACAACGATACGTGGCAACTGATCATCAACACCTCGACCACCATCATCACGTTCCTGATGGTGTTCCTGATCCAGAACACTCAAAACCGCGACAACGACATCCTGCATATCAAGATCGATGAACTGCTGCGCGTGTCCAAGGATGCACAGAATGCCGTACTCAGCCTGGATGGCCTGGATCGCAAGGAACTGGAAAAACTGCGCCAGGAATACCGCAGCATCGGCAACACGGGGACGGTGAGCCTGAACAGCAGCTGCGGTCATGCCGCCGACGATGCGGCACCGACCAAGACCGATTTGAACCAGGCATGAAAAAACGGCGGTTGGATCTGCTCCAACCGCCGTTTTTTTACTTCAAGTAACGGCCTCAACCGTCGCCTTGATGACCTTTAGCGTAAGTCGATGCCAAGGCCCGAGCCTTCTGCAAACGCTCTTCCAGCTTGGGCAGCGTCTCGTCGACCAGCGCTTTTATTTCCGGCACATCCGACGCCGCGCCTTCCTGTTTGAACAGCGCAATGGCATCTTCATTTTCCTTCACTTGCTGCGCTGTGTAGGCCGCATCAAACGAGTCGCCGTCCTTGAGTTCGGGCATCAGGGTTTCGGCTTTGTCGACGATCTTCTCGCGCGGCGCCACCGGCAGGTCGAGCTTCTTGGCAATGGCCGCCAGGTGCTGGTTGGCCAGAGTGCGCTCGTTGATCACCTCGATGGTGTAGTCCTTGATTTCCTGGGACGAGGTCTTGGCGTGGGCCATGCGACTGGTTTCGATATCGGCCATACCCTTGGCCGAAGCCTGCTCGATGAATTCAGCAGGCGACTGGGCGAAAGCATTGCTGGCGCCGAGGCCCAGCAGCATCGCGAAACTGGCGGTGCGTAACCGGATAGCCATGCGGCTCATGATGGGTTCCTCCAGGCTGAAAATAAGGGCGGGGGAACACACCCCGCCCTCAATTCGAATTTTCAGAGCGGCAAAGGTTTAGAAAAAACTCGCCAGTGCGACGAACGGTCATCGTCAAATCAAGCAGGTTTGCTGCCAAACAGGCCAGGTAGCGCGTGCGCCAGAGCATTGATGGCGAAGCCGATAAACATCACACCACAGAGCTTGGTGATCAGGATTTCATGGCGTTGATACACCGTACGCACCCGCTGCGCGCCGACCACGCCGATCAGGATCGCGTAGGCCATCAGGCCGCCGACGAAGCTCAGAAAAATCAGAGAAGGCAGCATCGACCAAGTCAGCAACTCGGCACGGCTGGACAACAACGCCGTAAACGTCGCCACCGCCACCGGGTACGCCTTGGGGTTGGTCAGGCCGAACAGAATGCCGTGCCAGAACGGATGCCGCGCCGCGCCCTGGGGCGCATCACTGCTGCGACGCTGGGTACGGATCGCGCGCCAGCCGAGCCAGAACAGGTACAGGCCGCTGAGTACGCCGAGCACATCAAACGCACTGCTGCCCACTTCCCGCGCGCCGACGATGGCGATCAGCGCCGTGGAGCACCACACCACATCTCCCAGCAGATGCCCGCACAAGAAACCCGCCCCAGCCCTGCGACCACGGGCAGCGCCGATGCCAAACACGGCCAACACCCCCGGCCCCGGGGTAATACCGTAGATGAAACCTGATGCGAGGACGGCGAGCAGCAAGGATGGGGTCATGGGCGCGACTCAAACGGAGGGTTAAGAGGTGGAGGGATTCTGCACGTTCCCGCGCTACGGGTAAAACGTCATTCCGGCATAAGGCTTGGCGCGACAGGCTTGCAGCCTTGAGGCCAGGTCACCGACGTGGGCTTCGAGCTTGTGGCCATCGGGGTCGAGAAAATAGAACGAGGCACCTTCACTGCGGTTGTCGCGCCATTCTTCTACCTGCGCCGCTCGCAGGCGCTCTACGAACCGGGTGAAATCAGCCGCAGCCACGGTAAACGCGTAATGGGTGTAATCGGCCGCTGGCTTCGGGTCACGCAGTGGATCGAGCGATAAACATAACCAGAGCCCCGGCAGTGAGAGATAGGCGCCGGAGTGCCAAGTGGCATCGAGGTGAAGTTGCAGCAGCTCATGGTAGAAGCGGATGCTGCGCGGCAAGTCGGTGACGGCCAGGGTCAGGTGGTTGAAGCCAGAGAGCATGGATACTCCTTTTACAATCAGAACGCCCCCTGACGAACGGGGGAAACCAGGGACGCGGTGACAATGTAGTATGTTGCACTACATGTCACTACAACGAGGTCGTCATGTCTGTCATGTCCCTACGTATACCGGAAGATATCGCCGATACGCTTGCCAGTCTCGCCAAGGCCACCGGGCGCAGCAAATCCTTTCTGGCGGTTGACGCATTACGCGAATACCTCACGCGCGAAGCCTGGCAAATTGAGGAAATTCAAAAAGCACTAAAAGAAGCGGATGCGGGCGATTTCGCTACCGCTGCCGAGGTAGAAGCTGTCGCTGATAAATGGCGCGCCAATGCAGGTTGAGTGGCTGAGGACAGCCCTCAGGAACCTTGACGATGAAGCCGCTTATATTGCTGAAGAAAATCCAAAAGCTGCCCACGAATTTGTCCAGGAAATCTTGACTGGGCTCCAACAGATTGCTGAATTTCCAGCGATGGGAAAAGAGGGACGCGTGCCAGGGACTCGCGAATGGGTCGTGCCTAGATGGCCCTACATTGTCCCGTATCGCATCCGAGGGGGCCGATTGCAAGTCATGCGGATCTTCCATACCCGGCGCCAGCCACCCGCATCCTGGTGATGAAGGCTCAGATTTGTAACACCCCCTGCACATGCCCAATCAACCACTGCAACCCCGAATCCCCACCCCGCCGTGCATGCCACGCCAGTTCGAACGCAAACGACGGAATATGAAAGGGCGGCGGCACCGCCAGCAGATCCTCTTGATCAACAGCTAGCAAGCCTCGGGAAGACACGGTCAGGATCAAGTCCGTGCCGCGGATCAACTGCGGCGCCACGCCCCAGTGCGGCAGGCTGATCGCCACATGCCGACGCTCGCGAATCGCTGTCAGCGCCCGCTCGATTTCCGGCGTGCCGCTGCCGCGCATTTCCAGCAATACATGGGGACGTGACAGGTAGGTGGGCAGATCCAGTGTGCCGCTTGCCGCAAGGCTGTCGCGGTCGACCAGGCAGGTGTAGTGCTCTTCGAACAATGGCGTAGTCCGCAGTTCGGCGGGCATGTCGGGGAATACGCCAGCCGCCAGGTCGAGATCGCCATTGACCACCCCGTCCACCATGCCCTCCCGGCTGGCCTGGATGATTTGCAGGTCGATACCCGGCGCTTCGCGGCGCAGCACTCGCACCAGGTCGGGTAGGAAAATCGCCGCGCTGTAGTCAGACATCGCCACGCGAAACCTGCGCTTGGCCGACGCCGGGTCAAAGCGATTCGGCGCCAGCAACGCCTGCACCTGGGCCAGGGCTTCGGCCAGCGGCGTGGCCAACTCCAGCGCGCGGGCAGTCCGCACCAGGCTCCCACCTTGGCGCACCAGCAGCGCATCACCGAGCAGGTCACGCAAACGCGCCAGCGCGTGGCTGACTGCCGGCTGGCTCAGGTGCAAACGCTCAGCCGCACGAGTGACGTGTTGCTCGCTGAGCAAGGCGTCGAGGATCACCAGCAGGTTGAGGTCGATGCGGCGCAGATCATTCATCAGCTGCATGCTCGGCATAAGAACTTGGAATTTAAATTTGCGCGACGAATAGCCTAGAGTCCAGCAAAACCTCTGGGAGATTCGACATGACAACGCTGCATGGGGTGGGTTTATTAGCGCTGGCGGTCATCGCCGGCGCGGTGGTGCCGTTTCAAAGTGCGATCAACGCCAACCTCGGACGCGGCCTTGGCCACCCGCTGTGGGCCACGCTGGCGTCGTTGCTGGTGAGTATCATCGTGTTACTGCCGGTGATTCTGGCGCTGCGCCTGCCGCTGCCGAGCCTGGCGTTTATCAGCAAGGCGCCGCTGTGGATGTGGGCCGGTGGCGCGTTTGGCGTGTGTTTTATTTCCCTGGCGTTGATGCTGTTGCCCAAGCTCGGCGCCTCGGGGTTTATCGCGCTGGCCATGGCCGGGCAGATTCTGGCGTCACTGGTGCTGGATCACTTCGGCCTGTTCGGCCTGGTGGAGCGCCAACTGACAACGCCCCGCGTGCTGGGGGCGTTGTTGTTGATCGGCGGCGTGGTGTTGATTCAGTTCAGCGCCACACCGGCCCGTGCGTTGGCAACCGCGGGATGATCAGCCCTTATCGAGGGTGCGCAGTTTTTGCGGCAGACCCCACAGCAGCAACGCCGCCGCCAACAGCGCGCACGCACCAATCACATACAGCGCCGGCGTGGTGCTGCCAGTAAGGTCTTTGATCCGTCCCACCATCACCGGGCTGACAATGCCACCAAACTGGCCGAGGGTGTTGATCACCGCAATACCACCCGCCGCGCCGGCGCCAGCACCGGCCAGCAGCTTGGGTGGCAGGGTCCAGAAGGTCGGGATCGAAGCGATGATGCCCGCGCCCAACATACCCAGGGCGATGATCAGGAAGGTGGTGTGATCGGCAAAAATGCCGGCACTGAAGAAGCCCACCGCACCCAGCACCACCAGGCCACAGACGAACTTGCGCCGCTCACCCGTGGCATCCGACAGCCGCCCGATCACCACCATGCTGATGGCGCCACACACATAGGGAATCGCCGTGAGCAGGCCGATCATCACCGGGCTCTGGGTGCCCGCGCTGCGGATCAACTGCGGCGCCCAGAAGTTGAGGCCGTAGGACGCCACCTGGATCAGGAAGTAGATGAAGCCGAGCATCAGGAACCCAGGAATACGGATCGCCGACAACAGCGAGCCACCGTGCTGGTTCGGCTCATGCTTGGCGATGCGGCTCGACAACAACGCTTTCTCCGCCGCCGTCAGCCAGTGGGCGTCTTCGATGCGATCCTTGAGCAAGGTCAGCACCAGGAAACCCAGGCCGATACACGGCAAGCCGCCGAGCAGGAACAACCAGTGCCAGCCGCGCATCTGGAAGACACCGTCGAGGTGTTCCAGCACCAGGCCGGAGAACGGTGCGCCCACCAGGCCCGCAAAGGCCGAGGCCAGGAACAGCATCGAGGTGATGCGCCCACGGAAATGCTGCGGGAACCATAAGGTCAGGTAATACAGCACGCCGGGCGCAAAACCCGCCTCCATGGCGCCGATCAGAAAGCGCAGCGCATAGAACTGCCATTCGGCGGTAACAAACACCATGGCCGCCGTCGCCAGCCCCCACGACATCATGATCCGCGCAATCCAGCGCCGCGCGCCGACCTTGTACAGCATCATGTTGCTCGGCACTTCGAAGATCACATAACCCACCACAAACAGCCCGGCACCGAGGCCATAGGCGGTGTCGCTCAGGCTCAGGTCAGCCTGCAACTGGAACTTGGCAAAGCTGATGTTGATCCGGTCAAAAAACGCGAACAGGTAGCACACCATGATCAGCGGCATCAGGCGCCAGGCGACCTTGCTGACCAGGGCTTTTTCGGCATCGATTTCAGCGGCCGGGCGCGCGCCGGCCTCCAACGTATTAGTGCTCATGGTTTCTCTCCAGCGGGCTGCTCACAGGCGCCCGATTGTTTTTGTTGTCTGGTGCGGTGTTACAGCGTGGCGATGTAAGCAGGCGGTGGATGCAGATCGCAGTTGCGTCCGGCCTTGGCGACCTGGCCAGGCAGTTCGTGGCCCAACAAAGCCGGCAAGCGGCGAGACATGTGCAGTAAGTGCGGCAGGTCGATACCGGTATGAATCCCGACTTCATCACACAGGTTCACCAGGTCTTCGGTACAGATATTGCCCGACGCCCCCGGCGCAAACGGGCAACCGCCCAAGCCCCCCAGCGCCGCATCAAAACGCCGGGCGCCGGCTTCATAGGCGGCCAGCACATTGCACAAGCCCAGGCCCCGCGTGTTGTGGAAATGCAAGGTCAAATCGCTGGCGGACACACGCTCCAGCACGCGTTTGGCCAGGCGTGCCACCTGACGCGGGTTGGCCATGCCAGTGGTGTCCGCCAGGCTGATGCCCTGGATGCCCAGCGCTTGATACGCCTCGACAAGCTGCAACACGCGGTCTTCATCAATCTTGCCTTCGAACGGGCAACCGAAGGTGGTGGCGATGCTTCCGTTGAGCCTCACCGGGTAGTCGCGGGCAAAACTGACGATGTCATCAAACGCCGCCAATGACGCTTCGCAACGCATGCGCATATTGGCCAGGTTGTGGGTCTGGCTGGCAGACATCACCAGGTTCAGTTCATCGGCGCGAGACGCGACGGCACGCTGCGCGCCCTTGAGGTTGGGGATCAGCGCCACGTAGATCACTCCCGGCTTGCGCTCAATGCCCTGGAACACTTGCTCGCCATCGCGCAATGCGGGGATAGCCCTGGGCGAGACGAACGAACCGGCTTCGATCCGCGAAAAACCGGCGAGGGAAAGCTGGTCGATCAGGGCGATCTTGTCGGCCGTCTCGACCCAGGTCGGCTCAATCTGCAGGCCGTCGCGCGGCGACACTTCCTGCACGATCAGCGCGTCGGAATAATCAGCAATCATTGCACCACTCCCGAGGTTTTCAGGCGTTGGATATCGGCGCCGGTGAGGCCCAGGCTGCCGAGGATGTCGTCGGTGTGCTGGCCCAACGTCGGGCCCTGCCAGTTCACGCCGCCAGGGGTTTCCGAGAGTTTGGGCACAATGCCGGGCATCTTCACTGACACACCGCCGGGCAGCTCGGCAGTGAGCAACATGTCACGCGCCTGGTAGTGCGGGTCGCTGACGATATCGGCCACGGAGTAGATACGCCCGGCCGGTACTTCGGCGGCTTCCAGGGCGCGGAGTACCTGCTCGATGGGCAGGCTGCTCGTCCAATGGGTGATCGCCGCGTCGAGCAATCCACTCTTGGCGGCGCGGCCATCGTTGTGGGCGAACTCAGGCGCGTCAGCCAGGTCGGCCCGGCCGATGGTGTGCATCAGGCGCTTGTAGATCGGGTCGCTGTTGCCGGCGATCACCACATAGGCACCGTCGGCCGTCAGGTAGGTGTTGGACGGCGCAATGCCCGGCAAGGCGCCGCCGCTGCGTTCGCGCACATGGCCAAGCATGTCGTATTCCGGCACCAGGCTTTCCATCAGGTTGAACACACTTTCGGCCAGCGACACATCGACAATCTGCCCATCGCCCTGCCCCGTCTTGACCCGCAGCAGCGACATCAGCGCGCCGATCACACCGTGCAACGACGCCAGGGAATCGCCCAGGCTCACGCCCACTCGCGCTGGCGGTGAATCCGGGTTACCCGTGGTGTAGCGAATGCCGCCCATGGCCTCGCCGATCGCACCAAAGCCCGGACGATCGCGGTAAGGGCCGGTCTGGCCATAACCAGAGATACGCACCAGCGTCAGCTTGGGGTTGAGGGCATGCAGCACGTCCCAACCGAGGCCGAGTTTCTCCAGGCCACCGGGCCGCAGGTTTTCGATGAGCACGTCGGCGTCGCCGAGCAGTTGCTTGATCAGGTCCAGGCCTTCCGGCGACTTGAGGTCCAGCGCCAGCGACTTCTTGTTGCGCGATTGCAGGTACCACCACAGCGACGTGCCTTCGTGCAGCTTTCGCCATTTGCGAAGCGGATCGCCCTGGCCCATGGCTTCGATCTTGATCACCTCGGCGCCAAACTCGGCCATCAGCCGGGCGGCGAACGGCGCGGCAATCAGGGTGCCGATCTCGATCACCTTGATACCGCTCAGGGGAGCTGTCATGGGGTGTACCTCTTATTCTTGGAATGTGATGCCAAGACTAGAGGCCAGGTGCAGGAGAAATCCAACCGTCAGTTGGCAAGGAGCGTTCGCTAAACGCGAACACTCAGATAATCGAACAGCAACCGACTGACCGGCGACAACTGCGCCTCATCGCGTACCACCAGGATCAGGCTGCGATCCGACCAGTCATCCGTCAGCGGCACGGCATGCAAACCCAGTGCGCGACCAAACAGTTCATAGGCGTTCTGCGGCAGGATACCGATGCCCATGTTCGCCTGGACCATCCGGCACATCGCATCGAACCCCGGCACATGAATGCGCAGGCGCAGCATCCTGCCCGCCTCGCGCGCGGCGGCGTGGGTGCGCATGTTGATGGAGCTGGCGGCGTGCAGGCCCACGTAATCACTGTCCAGGGTATCGACAAACGCCAGGGTTTTGCGCGCCGCCAACGGGTGATCCGCCGGCATCAGCACCACTAGTTTGTCGTGGCGATACGTCACGCTGGGCAGGCCTTTGGTGTCGGTGTCACTGGAGCAGATGCCCAGGTCCGCCACGCCGTCCAGCACGCCTTGCACCACGCCATTGCTGGGACGTTCTTCCAGGTCGGTTTTCACTTCGGGATGCCGCTCGGAAAAATCCCGCAGGTCTTCCGGAAGGAACTGAATGATTGCCGACAGATTGGCCAGCATCCGCACGTAGCCCCGTACGCCATGGCTGTGCTCACCCAGCTCCAAGCCCATTTTCTCGACGTTGAACAGCATCTGTCGCGCATGGTGCAACAGGGTTTCGCCAGCGGCCGTCAGGTCCATGCCCTTGGCCCGCCGCACGAACAGGCTGACGCCCAGCACCTGCTCCAACTCCATCAAGCGCTTGCTGGCGGCCGACACGGCAATGGCTTCGCGGTTGGCGGCGCGGGTCAGCGTGCCTTCCTCAAACACCGCGACGAACAGCTGCAGCGTGATCAGGTCCAGCCGCCGCACCAGGCTCTTGTGCAGCATCAGCGACGCTCGCTGGCCAGCCGATTGATCTCGGCCTGCTCCACCACCGGCTGCGGCGCGCCTTGGCTCGCGGCCTGCAACATCGCCCGGCCCACCGTCTCGGTACTCACCACCCAACCCGGTTTCAGCCGCAGCACAAACGTCAACAGGGGGCCAAGCACCGAGTAGAAGGATTGGTAAAGCGGCGTCTTCGAACGCACGCCATGCAAGGGTTGGATGACGCCCGGACGGAACAGGTACACGGCCTTGAACGGCAGGCGCAGCAACGCGTTCTCGGTCTTGCCCTTGACCCGCGCCCACATCGACTTGCCCGCTTCGGAGCTGTCGGTACCGGCGCCGGACACATAGATAAACGTCATCTGCGGATTGAGCCGCGCCAAGGTGCTGGCGGCGACCAGGGTGAGGTCGTAGGTGAGGTGGGTGTACTTGACTTCATTCATCCCCGCCGACGAAACGCCGAGGCAGAAGAAACACGCATCAAAGCCTTGCAACAGGTTTTCCAGCGGCTGGAAATCCAGCATGTCGCTGTGCAACACCTGATGCAGCTTGCCGTGTTCCTGGGTCAGGGCTGTGCGGCCGACAGCAACGACTTCCTGCACGTCGGCGGCCAACAGGCACTCACGCAGCACGCCCTGGCCGACCATGCCGGTGGCGCCGAATAACAGAACTCTCATAGGGGGACCTCAGCGGCAAGCCGCAAGCTTCAAGCTCAAGTTGAACGCATCCAGCTTGTAGCTTAACGCTTGCGGCTAAAGGCTGCCCCTATCAAAACGCGCTGCGAAAGATCTCCTCGATCTGACGCTGATCCGCCCGCCGAGGGTTGGTCAGCCCACAGGCATCCTTCAGCGCGTTGGTCGCGAGCAAGGGAATGTCCTGCAACTTGGCGCCCAGCTCGCGCAGTCCGGCCGGGATCTCGACATCATGGGCCAGGCTGCGAATCGCGGCGATGGCGGCCTGCGCGCCCTCCTCATCGGTGACGCCCTTGACGTCGGCACCCAACGCACGGCCTACGTCGCTCAGGCGTTTGGCGCTGACGCTGGCGTTGAAGCTTTGCACATGGGGCAGCAACACCGCGTTGCAGACGCCGTGGGGCAGGTCGTAGAAACCACCCAGTTGGTGCGCCATGGCGTGCACAAAACCCAGGGATGCGTTGTTGAAGGCCATGCCGGCGAGGAATTGTGCATAGGCCATGTTCTCCCGCGCGGCCATGTCGCTGCCATCGCGCACCGCCAAGCGCAGGTTGGCGCTGATCAGTTCGATGGCCTTGATGGCACAGGCGTCGGTGATCGGGTTGGCGGCGGTGGACACGTAGGCTTCGATGGCGTGGGTGAGCGCGTCCATGCCGGTGGCGGCGGTGAGGCCCTTGGGCATGCCGACCATCAGCGCCGGGTCATTGACCGACAGCAGCGGCGTGACGTTGCGGTCGACGATGGCCATTTTCACGTGGCGGGTTTCGTCGGTGATGATGCAGAAACGGGTCATCTCGCTGGCGGTGCCGGCGGTGGTGTTGATAGCCACCAGCGGCAATTGCGGTTTGGCGGACCTGTCGACGCCTTCGTAGTCCCCGATATGCCCGCCGTTGGTGGCGCACAGCGCTATACCCTTGGCGCAGTCATGGGGCGATCCGCCGCCCAGGGACACCACGAAATCGCAGGCGCTTTCCTGCAACAGCGCCAGGCCTTTCTCGACGTTTTCCACATTCGGGTTGGGCTTGGCGCCGTCGTAGATCACCGAGTCGATGTCCTGCATCGCCAGTTTCTCGGCGATCATGCTCGCCACACCGGCCTTGGCCAGGCGGGCGTCGGTGACGATCAGCGCCTTGCGAAAGCCGTAGTTGCGAATGGCGGTCATGGCTTCGTCGAGGCAGTCGGTGCCCATGATGTTCACGGCGGGGATAAAGAAGGTGCTGCTCATGGTCAATCCTCAGAGGCTTTATGCCTACAGCATCAACCTGCGCCAGCCGCCGCATCTTGATCAGGATCAACACCGACCCGTGATAAAGTCTCCGTCCAGCCGATTTCGAGTAGACCCGCCGCAATGAAGGATTTCCAGGATATTGACGCCCACCTTGAAGACTGGAGCGCACTGCGCAGCAGCACGGACTTCAGCGGGATTCTGATCGGCAATGGCGCGAGCCGTGCCATTTGGGAAGACTTCGCCTACGACTCGCTGTTCGAAAACGCCCGCACCGTTGAGGAAAAACCCCTCAGCCAATCCGAGCTCAGCGTGTTCGACGCCCTGCAAACCCGCAGTTTCGAGCAAGCCCTGGGCGCGTTGAAGACCACCAGCCGGGTCAACAAGGCCCTGGCGGTCAGCTCGGCGGCGCCGCGCAATCGTTATTACGCGATCAAGGAAGCCTTGATCAATACCATCCATGCCGTGCACATCCCGTGGCGCCTGGTGCAGCCGTCGACGCTGGCGACGATCAACGTTGAGCTGAAGCAATACTCGACGGTGTTCACCAGCAACTACGACCTGCTCAACTACTGGGCCATCCTGCACGCGCCGGGCATCGACGATCTGTTCCGCAGCGCCGATGCCAGCTTCGACCTGCGTGACACCCGTACCGATGCCACGCGCATCCTCTACCTGCACGGCGGCCTGCACCTGGTGCGCAACCTGGATGGTACCGCGCGCAAATTGCCGACCACCGACAGCACCTTGCTCAGCAGCTTTGCGATCAACAACACGATCAAGACTCTCGATGACGTGCCGCTGTTTGTCAGCGAGGGCAAGGTTGAGGAAAAGCTAAAGACCCTCCGCAGTTCGGATTACCTGTCGTTCTGCTATGAGCAGTTGCTCAGCCACGAAGGTGCACTGTGCATCTTTGGTCATGACCTGGGACCGCAGGATAAACACCTGGTGGATGCGATTCGCCAGGCCAACGTGACGACGCTGGCGATCTCGGTGTCGGGGCGCAGTGAGGGGTTTATCCGTCAGCAGAAGCGGCGGTATTCGGAGTTGTTCGATGGGACGGGTGTAGAACTGAAGTTCTTTGCGGCGCGCACGCATCCATTGGGTCATCCTGCCCTGTCCGTCCCTGTCGAACGCTGATCACGCTTCGCTGCTGTGCACCACCACCAATAGCTGTGCCTGCACCGGCCCCACCGAGCGCAATCGATGGGGCTTCTGCGCATTGAAGTGCAGTGCATCGCCGCGCTCCAGGATCACCCGTTCGTTCATGAAGTCCACTTCCACCTGGCCTTCGTGCACAAACAGAAACTCCTCCCCCACATGCTCCTTGAAGGTCTTGTCGGTGAACTCCGCCGGCGGGTAGATGATGAACGGCAGCAGGCTGCGTTCGCTGACCTGATGGGCCAGCACCGCATAGCCCGGTGACGTGTCCGGCCGCTCATGGCTGCGCACCAGGCTGTAGCTGTCGAGGCTGACGCTGTCTTCGCTGAACAGTTCTTCGACCTTCACGTTCAGCGCCTTGGCCAGTTTCAGCGCGGCGGCAATCGACGGCGTGTTGAGCCCGCGCTCGACCTTGGACAGATAACTCTTGGTCATCCCGGACTTTTCGGCCAGGACATCCAAGGTCACACCAAGTTTTTTTCTCAATAATTTCAAACGGATAGACATGCGCCGCGATTAATCCATGCAGTAAGCGATGAGCTGTGCTTGCCAATGACACAAAGTGTCATATAGCATCATTAGTGTCATTTGCAGCCACCGAGGGCACCCGATATGGCCAAGACATTAGCACTCCCAAAAGACCAACTGGTCAAGCAAGCACTGGTCCAGATGCAAAACACTCTGGCGGATAATACGTGGACCGTTCGGCAAAAGCTGGCGCTCACGTGTCGCATCCTGTTCGAGAACGGCCACGACTCCGGCCTGGCCGGGCAGATCACCGCGCGCGGGCCGGAGCAAGGCACCTATTACACTCAGCAATTGGGCCTGGGTTTTGATGAGATCACGGCCAGCAACCTGTTGCTGGTAAACGAGGATCTTGAAGTATTGGAAGGTCACGGCATTCCCAACCCGGCCAACCGTTTTCACAGTTGGGTGTACCGTGGGCGGCCGGATGTGAACTGCATCATCCACACTCACCCGACCCACATCGCCGCGCTGTCGATGCTGGAAGTGCCGCTGCAGGTGTCGCATATGGACCTCTGCCCGCTGTACGAAGACTGCGCCTTCCTGGAGGCCTGGCCAGGTGTGCCGGTGGGCAATGAGGAAGGGGAAATCATCACCACGGCACTGGGTGACAAACGCGCGATCCTGCTCTCACACCATGGCCAGTTGTCCACCGGGGCGAGCGTCGAGGAAGCCTGCGTGATCGCGCAGTTGATCGAGCGCGCGGCCAAATTGCAGTTGCTGGCGATGGCGGCTGGCACCATCAAGCCGATCCTGCCGGAACTGGGGCGCGAGGCCCATGACTGGATCTCCCGGCCCAAGCGCCACGGCGCCGCGTTCAACTACTACGCCCGGCAGAACCTGCGTCAACACGCCGATTGCCTGAACTGACTTGCCCTTTTTCGACCGGAGACTTCCCATGTCCAGCCCTGACATTCACGGCATCATCGGCTACACCATCACCCCGTTCAGCGCCGACGGCCAACGCATTGACCTCGACGCCCTGGGCCGCTCCATCGACCGCCTGATCGACGGCGGCGTACACGCCATCGCGCCACTGGGCAGCACCGGTGAAGGTGCCTATTTAAGCGACGCCGAGTGGGACGAAGTCAGCGCCTACAGCCTGGCAAAAATCGCCCGGCGCGTGCCGACCATCGTCAGCGTGTCCGACCTCACCACCGCCAAAGCCGTACGCCGCGCCCGCTACGCCGAGGCCAATGGCGCCGATGTGGTGATGGTGCTGCCGACCTCCTACTGGAAACTCAGCGAAGCGGAAATCATCGCCCACTACGCGGCGATCGGCGACAGCATCGGCGTGCCGATCATGCTCTACAACAACCCGGCCACCAGCGGCACGGACATGTCGGTGGACCTGATCCTGCGCATCATCAAGCAGGTGGCCAACGTGACCATGGTCAAGGAAAGCACCGGGGACATCCAGCGCATGCATCAGCTGCATCGCCACAGCGACGTGCCGTTCTACAACGGTTGCAACCCGCTGGCGCTGGAAGCCTTCGCGGCGGGCGCCAAGGGTTGGTGCACGGCGGCGCCGAACCTGATCCCTCAACTCAACCTGGCGCTGTATGAGGCGGTGTTGGCCAATGACCTGACCCAGGCGCGGGAGCTGTTTTACCGCCAGTTGCCGTTGCTGGACTTCATCCTCAAGGGTGGGTTGCCGGCGACGATCAAGGCCGGATTGCGGTTGACCGGCTTGGAAGCGGGTGACCCGCGTCTGCCGGTGTTCCCACTGGGCGAAACCGGGATTGAACAGTTGGGAAAACTGCTGACAACCGTCTGAAAAAGGCGACAGGAGCCGGATATCCGGCTCCGACAAAATAAACGAGACAAATGACAATGGTTCTCGATACCATTCACGACTTTCTCCACGTCGTGCTTCGTCAAGAAGGATATCCATGTCTCGTCCCAAGCCCGACCCGTTGTCGGCCGATGCCTTTCGCGGGTTCTATACAGACATCCTGTATTTCCTGCGCAAGCGCACCGACAACGCCAGCGACGCGGCGGACATGACCCAGGATGTCTTCACTCAGTGGCTGGACTACCGCGACCGGGCCAAGGTCGAGCAGCCACGGGCATTTCTGTTCCAGATGGCGCGCAACCTGCTGCGTGATCACTGGCGCAAACAGAAGGTACGGCACACCGTCCACTCCGATCAGGCCGAAATGGACGCCGAGCCGGTCACCGACGAGCAAAACGATCCCATGGCCGCCGTGCAGCGCTTGCAACGCCTGGAACAGTTGAAAGAAGTCCTCGCCGAACTCTCGCCCCGCAGGCGAGAAGCCCTTATGCTGCACCGCTTCGAAGGCTTGAGCCAGGCGCAGATCGCCGAGCGCATGGGCATTTCGACCAGCATGGTGGAAAAGCACATCGCTTTTGCCCTGCTGCATTGCAAGCGACGCCTTCAACACGAACCCGGCACGGAGCAGCCAGAATGAACCGCCTGAGCGACACCGACGTGCTCGACATCGAAGACAGCGACGCCATCGATGCCCAAGCCGCCAGCTGGTTTGCCCGCAACCGCAATAATGACGCGGGGCGTGCCGACCGCAAGGCCTTCGCCGCCTGGCAAGCCGAGCCCGCACACGCCCGCGCCTATGCCGAATTCGAGCAACTGTGGGCAGACCTGGCCCAGTTGCAGCAACTGAACAAACCCGTGGCATTGCCCAAGCGCAAACCGTCGGCATGGCGCCCTGCCCTGGCCGTGGCCGCCGCCCTGTTATGCGCAATCATGGCCACGCCTATCGGCGCACCCCGCGAGCTGTATCACACCCAGGTCGCAGCCCACGCCAAAGGCACGCGCACCCTCAACCTGCCCGATGGCAGCACCTTGTATGTGAATGCCAACACCCGCGTGCGCGTGGATTTCACCGCGCACCAACGCATCGTGCACTTGGACAAGGGCCAGCTGTACCTCGAAGTGGCCGCCGACAAGGAGCGACCGCTGTTCGTGCAAGCCGGCGAGGCCAATGTACGCGTGGTCGGCACCGGCTTCGATGTGCGCCGCAGCCAGCAGCAACTGGTGGTCAGCGTCGCCCATGGGCAGGTCGCATTCGAGCCGGACGCCAAAAGCCCGGTCACCCTGCTGGGCGCCCAGCAACGTGCGATCTTCAGCTACGCCAAAGGCACGTTGCAGCAGCAGACCCTCACCGCCGAGGAGGTCGCTGACTGGCGCAGCGGTCACTTGTCGTTTCGCAACCGCGAGTTGGCCAGCCTGATCGATGAGCTGAGCCTGTATCGCCCACAGGCGCCGTTGCAGGTCAGCAACGCCGTGGCGCACTTGAAGGTCTCGGGCAATCTGGATGTGAATGATCCCGACGCGCTGCTCAACGCCCTGCCTGCCCTGCTGCCGGTGAAAACCGTGGCGTCGGCCGATGGCATCGTAAGGATCGAACCGAGCAAATAACCCTGCAGCATTCTTATTTGAGAATATTTTGCATTCGCAGGTGTGGTTTTTTCGAGCAGCCGCGTCTTCCCCCGGTCTGCGTTTGATACGCACACCTTTTCGGCCATTTGGCCACACCGGGGGATTTCATGTTTCGCGCGCCTTGCCACGCTTCGCACCTGTTTCTTCGACCGACACTCATCGCTAGTTGCCTGGTATTCAGCCTCGGTGCCCAGGCCGAATCGCTCACGCTGCAACTGCCCGCCCAGCCGCTGGCCACGTCCCTTAGCCAGGTGGCGCAACAGGCGAAAATCCAGCTGCTGTTCGATGAAGAGCTGCTCAAGAACGTGCAAGCCCCCGCACTCAACGGCGACTTCACGCCGGAAGTGGCGATTCGTACCCTGCTGAAAAACGGCGAGTTCACCCTGATCAAGGTCGGCAGCACCTACGTCGTGCGCCCCGATGAGGGCAAGACAACCAACAGCGGCGTGATCCAGTTGGACGCCCTGAGCGTGATCGGCACCGGTACCGAGGTCAACTCCAGCACCGTCGGGCGCTCGACCCTGAGCCAGGAAGACATCGACCGTTACCAGTCCAATAACATCCCCAGCCTGTTGCAGACCCTGCCCGGTGTCAGCCAGGGTGGCTCGCTGAAACCTGGCGGCCAGACCATCAATATCCGTGGGTTCGGCGATGCCGAAGACGTCCCGCTGACCGTCGATGGCGCCACCAAGAGCGGCTTTGAGCGCTATCAGCAAGGCACGGTGTTCATTGAGCCCGAACTGATCAAAAGCATCGAGGTGGAGAAAGGCCCCAACTCGCCTTTCACCGGCAACGGCGGGTTTGGCGGTACGGTCAACATGACCACCAAGGATGCCCCCGACCTGCTCAAGGACGGTCGCAACAGTGGCGCGATGCTCAAATACGGTTACTCCAGCAACGACCATGAGCAGGTCTACAGCAGCGCCGTGTACGGGCGTACCGACGATGGCCGTTTCGATGCACTGGCCTATTTGACTCAACGCGATGGCGACGACATGAAGGTCGCCGCCAAACTGCCCAACGAGAACAATCAGTACCCGATCAACCCCCAGCGTCTGCCGAACTCCGCGCAGAATGTCGACGGCAAGCTGTTCAAGGTCAACGCCCACTTCACCGAAGAGCACGCTGTTGGCTTGTCCTACTCGCGTTCACACAGCGACCGCTGGACACCGTTCTCGGCGGCCAGCTACCCGACGCCGCCCACCCAGGCCAACATTGACCGCTATGGCTACGAAGCGGCGTTGAAGCGGTTTCTGGCCCATCGCGACACGGTCGACACCACGTGGTCGGGCAAATACGAATACACACCGCTGGACAACCCGCTGGTGGACCTGACCGTCAAATACTCCCAGTCCAACACCGACCAGACCGACGAACGCGACGCCACGGCGTTTTTCCAACTGGCCACCGGCGGACGCAAAATGGACACCGCCTACACCGACAAGAACCTCGATGTACGCAACGTCAGTCTGTTTGACACCGGTCCGCTGCAACATGCCGTCACCGTGGGCGGGCAAATCCGCAAGCACATCCGCGAAACTGAAATGTGGATGCCGGGCACCACCTACAACACCCCGCGTTACAACTACGGGCATTTCCAACCGGGCTTCATGCCCCACGGCAAGGTCGATACCAACAGTTTCTTCGTGCAGGATGCGGTGACCCTGGGTGATGTCACCATCACCCCATCGATGCGCTACGACCACGTGCGCAACCGCGGCGAAGCCAACGATGCGCCGTACTACAGCAACCCCGATCCGTCCTTCGGCCACGATTACAGCGACCGCACCTACACCGGCTGGTCGCCGCGCCTGGCGGTGTTCTGGACCGTCAACCCGCACCTCGGCCTGTTTGCCAACTGGAGCAAGACCTGGCGCGCGCCGGTGATCGACGAACAGTACGAAGTCCAAGGCCTGGGCAGCCGCACCGCCACCAGCGTTGACCTCGACCCGGAACGCATCACCTCGATCAGCGTGGGCACGGTCAGCAGCTTCGACAACCTGATCGCCCACGACGACAACCTGCAACTACGCACCACCTTCTTTCACAACAAAGTCGAAGACGAAATCTTCAAGGCCACCGGCGTCGGTTGCCAGAATCAGGCCATCAACGGCGGCACCATTTCCACCGCTTGCCCGCCGGGCGCCATGTCCAACTATCGCAACATCGGCGGCCTGACCATCAAGGGCTTCGAACTCGAATCCTTCTACAACTCCACCTACCTGTTCGGATCGGTGTCCTTCGCCTATGCCAAGGGTGACCATGAAGGCGCCTACACCAACCCCTGGGGCCCGGATGTGGCGGCACGGGATATTCCGCCGACCAAATGGGTACTGGTGCTCGGCACCAACATTCCGGCCTGGGATGCCCAAGTGGGCTGGACCGGTCAGTTCATCGGCGCGACCTCGCGTTTGCCCAGCGACAAATATTCCGGCGGCCCCGGCAGCAGCGTGGGCGACCTGTTCTACGACCAGTACGGCAACAAGCGCTATAACACCCAGGGCCTGTTCGCCAAATGGAAACCACAGCAGGCCTACCTGAAAGGCACCGAAGTGAACTTCACGGTGGACAACCTGTTCAACGAGAACTTCCGTCCGGCCCTGAGCGGCGACCGTGCCTACACCAAGGGCCGTGATGCCAAGATCAGCATCACGCGCTTCTTCTGAAAAACTGTACGGATAAATCCGCACCCAGCTGTAGGCCCGCAATCGGCGGGGGATGTGGCTAGATGGGCTTCCCTTGAAGCCCTCTAGATTTCGGTTCTTCCCCATGAGTTCGCGCGAAAACACCGGCATGGCCCTCGGCCTGCTGGGCGTCATCATCTTCAGCCTGACCCTGCCCTTCACCCGCATCGTGGTGCAGGAAATCCACCCGTTGCTCAACGGCCTGGGCCGCGCGTTGTTCGCGGCGATCCCGGCGGCGGCGCTGTTACTGTGGCGCCGCGAACGCTGGCCGACCTGGCGCCAGGTACGCGGGCTGTGCCTGGTGATCGCGGGCGTGATCCTGGGTTTCCCCGTGCTGTCGGCCTGGGCCATGCAGACCTTGCCGGCGTCCCATGGCGCGCTGGTCAACGGCCTGCAACCGCTGTGCGTGGCGCTGTACGCGGCGTGGCTGTCCCATGAGCGGCCGTCGAAAGCCTTCTGGGCCTGTGCGGCGCTGGGCAGTGGCTTGGTGTTGAGCTACGCGTTGATCACCGGGGCCGGCAGTATCCAGGCCGGTGATTTGCTGATGCTCGGTGCAATCGCGGTGGGCGGCCTGGGTTATGCCGAAGGCGGCCGATTGGCCAAGGAGATGGGCGGCTGGCAGGTGATCTGCTGGGCGCTGGTGCTGTCGACGCCCGTGCTGATCGGGCCGGTGTGGTACCTGGCGGCGCAGCATCAAGGGGCGATTTCCATGCGCGCCTGGTGGGCGTTTGGCTACGTGTCGCTGTTCTCGCAGTTCCTCGGATTCTTCGCCTGGTACGCCGGGTTGGCCATGGGCGGGATTGCACGGGTCAGCCAGATCCAGCTGTTGCAGATCTTCTTCACCATCGCGTTTTCGGCGCTGTTCTTTGGTGAACACATTGAGCCGATCACCTGGCTGTTTGCCTGTGGGGTGATCGTGACGGTGATGCTGGGGCGCAAGACGGCGGTGCAGCCTGCGCCCGTGGCTGTGGCCGATCAGGCCAGGTAGCCATCCGCGCGCAGCAGGGTTTCCAGGCAGTGTTCGGTGATGTGGTAGAACGCTTTAAGCGCCTGGATTTTCTCCAGCAACTGCGCGTTGTCCACAGGCTCGGCGCGCTTGACCGCCAGAATCATCTTGTTCTTGTTGGTGTGTTCCAACGAGATGAACTCAAACACCTTGGTCTCATACCCACAGGCTTCGAGGAACAGCGCACGCAAGCTGTCGGTGACCATTTCCGCCTGTTGGCCCAGGTGCAGGCCGTATTGCAGCATCGGCTTGAGCAGCAGTGGGCTCTGGATCTGCAGGCGAATCTGCTTGTGGCAGCACGGCGAGCACATGATGATCGACGCGCCGGAACGGATGCCGGTGTGGATCGCGTAGTCCGTGGCAATGTCGCAGGCATGCAGGGCGATCATCACGTCCAGTTCGCTGGGCGCCACACTGCGTACATCGCCGCACTTGAACACCAGCCCCGGATGCTCCAGGCGGGCGGCCGCTGAGTTGCACAGGGTCACCATGTCTTCGCGCAGCTCGACGCCGGTCACTTCGCCCTCGGCCTTGAGGGTGTTGCGCAGGTAGTCGTGAATCGCGAACGTCAGGTAGCCCTTGCCGGAGCCGAAGTCAGCGACACGCACCGGCTGGTCCAGCTTCAAAGGCGACGAGGTGAGCGCATGGCTGAACACTTCGATGAACTTGTTGATCTGCTTCCACTTGCGCGACATCGACGGGATCAGCGCCTGCTTGGCGTCGGTCACACCGAGGTCGGCGAGGAATGGCCGGCTCAGGTCGAGGAAGCGATTCTTCTCGCGGTTATGCTCAGCCGACGGCGCTTCACGCAGTTGCTGCGGCTTGCTTTTGAACAGCGAGCTTTTGTTCTTCTTGCTGTATTCCAGCTGGGCTTCGTCAGTCAGCGACAGCAGGTGCGCGTTCTTGAACTGCGCCGGCAGCAACGCGGCAATCGCTGCAACACCTTCGGCCTCCGGGAAGTTCTTGGTGATGTCGCGGGTCTTGTAGCGGTAGACGAAGGACAGGCACGCCTGCTCCTTGACCGTGACCGGCTTGATGATCAGCCGCTGCAACTCGGCTTCCTCACCGACGTACTTGGCCAGCACCAGCTTGATAAAGGCGTTTTGCGCGAGGCTTGCGCTGAGCAGTTCAATGAACTGGGCGTGATGATCCGGCGCAGGGCGGGCAGGTTGAGCGGTGACGGACATGAACAAAAACGCCTCGGGCAGGGAATGCCCGGCATTTTAGGGGGGATAGCCCGCCAGGGCACGGAGTTATTTGACCAGCGGTACGCCTTACTCCAGCACCACCAATCGATTGGGCAGTTCATTGCGGGTTTGCGTCACCGGCACATGCACCTTCAACAACTCGCCACAGGCCTCGATGCACGCAATGAACCCCGCCAACGTCTGCCCCTGTTTCACCTGCTGGGTAAACGCCTTGACGATCACATCCCAACTGCCGTCATCCAGGCGCTTGGAAATGCCGTCATCCACCAGGATCTCGACGTACCGCTCCGCCTCGCTGACAAAAATCAGCACGCCAGTGCTGCCCAGGGTGTGGTGCAGGTTCTGCTCCAGGAACTGCCGCCGCGCCAGGTTGGACGCGCGCCAGTGGCGCACAGAACGCGGGATCAACCGCGTGGTCACCTTGGGCAAACGGAACACCAGGCACAACACGATGAATGTCGCCCATTGCGCCAACAGCAAGGTGTACATGGTCAGGTAGCCCGACAAGTAGTGCACCACGCCGGGCACCACCAACGCGATCAGACTGGCCCACAACAGCGGGATATAGGCGTAGTCGTCGGCGCGGGCGGCCAGCACGGTCACCAACTCTGCGTCGGTGGTTTTTTCCACGCGGGCGATCGCTTCCGCGACTTGGCGCTGCTCGTGTTCAGTCAGTAATGCCATGGTTGTGCTTGCTCTCTCATTATTATCATCACCAGCCGCCTGAAGCCCCGCCGCCGCCGAAGCCGCCACCGCCGCCCCGGAAACCACCGCCTCCGCCTCCGCCTCCGCCACGGCCGCTGCTGCTGAGAATCGCCAGCAAAATAGCGCCCACCGGCAGCCCCATGCGATTGCACAGCCACAACACGCCGATCAGCAGGATAAACAAGCCGATGGAAAACCCGGGATTATCCTTGGCAAAGTTGGCATCCGCCACATGCGCCGGCACGGCCAGCGGTTCGCCGCCCACCACCTGCACCATCGCGGCCACGCCGTCGCTGATGCCTTTGCTGTAGTGACCGGCCTTGAACGCCGGCGCAATCACCTGGTTGATGATCACCCACGACTGCGCATCAGTGAGCACACCTTCCAGGCCATAGCCGACTTCGATGCGCAATTTGCGCTCATCGCGGGCGACGATCAACAGCGCGCCGTTGTCCTTGCCCTTCTGGCCGATACCCCACTCGCGGCCCAATTGATAACCGAAATCTTCAATGGGCACGCCCTGCAGGTCAGGCACGGTGACCACCACGATCTGGTCGCCGGAGGTCTGCTCCAGCGCCTGCAACTGCTGCGTCAGTTGCTGGCGCGTGGCCGGGTCGATCATCTGGGCGTTGTCCACCACCCGCCCGGTCAGCGCCGGGAAGGTCAGCGCCGCCTGGGCCGCACCGACGCAGGCCAACAGCCACAACGCCAGGCCTATCCGTAATAAACGCATCGACACCTCAGCGCAGCCTTATTTGAACTTCACTTGCGGCGCTTTATCGGCATCGGCACTGGTGGCTTCAAACGTGGCGCGGATCGGCAAGTCGCTGTACATCACGCTGTGCCACAGACGGCCAGGGAAAGTGCGGATCTCAGTGTTGTAGGCCTGCACCGCCTGGATAAAGTCGCGGCGAGCCACGGCGATACGGTTCTCAGTGCCTTCAAGCTGGGATTGCAGGGCCAGGAAGTTCTGGTTGGCCTTCAGGTCCGGGTAGCGCTCGGACACCACCATCAAGCGGCTGAGTGCACCACTCAAGCCATCTTGGGCCTGCTGGAACTGCTTGAGTTTTTCCGGGTTGTCGAGGGTGCTCGCGTCCACCTGGATCGAGGTGGCCTTGGCCCGCGCTTCAATCACGGCGGTGAGGGTGTCTTGCTCATGGGCGGCGTAGCCCTTGACCACTTCCACCAGGTTGGGGATCAGGTCGGCACGGCGTTGGTATTGGTTCTGTACCTGGCCCCAGGCGGCCTTGGCCTGTTCATCCAGTGTGGGAATGTTGTTGATGCCGCAACCACTCAATACGGTACTAATTAGTAACAAAACTGCGGCTTTCACGCCCCAGCGGTAGCCTTGTGCTGCTTGCATGGTGTTTCTCCTGGCGAACCTTGGTGGAATGTGGCAACGGTAAGGCATAATCCGCTGCCGCGACTGGATTGCATCAGATCAATCAGCTAAAAAGATGCCCAGCACAAATAAGAGTTCAGAAGTGTGGTGCATTTTCTGCAATAACACTCGAACAACAACATATGTTCCCCACATTTTGGCAGATCAGCGCATTTTCGCTGTGCAGTGAGCCGAAAAAGGATATTCATGAAAAAGCTGTGTTTGCTCGGCCTTGTTGCCACTCTGGCCAGTCACCCCGTATGGGCAGAAACAAAGCCTGCTGCGCTTAAAGACAAGGACGCCTTCGTCAGCGACCTGCTCAAGCAGATGACCCTGGATGAAAAGATCGGCCAATTGCGCCTGATCAGCATCGGCCCCGAAATGCCCCGCGAACTGATCCGCAAGGAAATCGCCGCCGGCCGCATCGGCGGCACCTTCAACTCCATCACCCGCCCGGAAAACCGTCCGATGCAGGACGCGGCTATGCGCAGCCGCCTGAAGATCCCGATGTTCTTCGCCTACGACGTGATCCACGGCCACCGCACGATTTTCCCGATCAGCCTGGCCCTGGCCTCCAGCTGGGACATGGACGCCATCGGCCGCTCCGGGCGCATCGCCGCCCAGGAAGCCGCCGCCGACAGCCTCGACATCACCTTCGCGCCGATGGTCGACATCTCTCGCGACCCACGCTGGGGCCGCACCTCCGAAGGCTTCGGTGAAGACACCTACCTGGTATCACGCATCGCCGAAGTGATGGTCAAGGCGTTCCAGGGTGTGAGCCCGGCGAATGCAGACAGCATCATGGCCAGCGTCAAGCACTTCGCCCTGTATGGCGCGGTGGAAGGCGGCCGCGACTACAACGTGGTCGACATGAGCCCGGTCAAGATGTACCAGGACTACCTGCCGCCGTACCACGCGGCGATCAAGGCCGGTTCCGGCGGCGTGATGGTGGCGCTGAACTCGATCAACGGCGTGCCCGCCACCGCCAACACCTGGCTGATGAACGACCTGCTGCGCAAGGACTGGGGCTTCAAGGGCCTGGCCGTCAGCGACCACGGCGCGATCTTCGAGCTGATCAAGCACGGCGTGGCCAAGGACGGGCGTGAAGCCGCCAAGCTGGCGATCAAGGCCGGCATCGACATGAGCATGAACGACTCACTGTACGGCAAGGAGTTGCCCGGCCTGCTCAAGTCCGGCGAGATCGAGCAGAGCGACATCGACAACGCCGTGCGCGAAGTGCTCGGCGCCAAGTACGACATGGGATTGTTCAAAGACCCGTACCTGCGCATCGGCAAGGCCGAAGATGACCCGGCCGACACCTACGCCGAAAGCCGCCTGCACCGCGCCGAAGCCCGCGACATCGCCCGCCGCAGCCTGGTGCTGCTGAAAAACCAGAACAACACGCTGCCGCTGAAGAAATCCGCGACCATTGCCCTGGTGGGCCCGCTGGCCAAGGCGCCGATCGACATGATGGGCAGTTGGGCTGCCGCCGGTAAGCCGGAACAATCGGTCACCCTGCTCGACGGCTTGAACGCGGTGATCGGCGAGAAAGGCAAGATCATCTACGCCCGTGGCGCCAACATCACCAACGACAAGGCCGTGGTCGACTACCTGAACTTCCTCAACTTCGATGCACCGGAGGTGGTGGATGACACCCGCCCAGCCCAGGTGATGATCGACGAGGCCGTCAAGGCCGCCAAGGATGCCGATGTGGTGGTGGCTGCCGTGGGCGAGTCCCGTGGCATGTCCCATGAATCCTCAAGCCGCACCGACCTGAACATCCCGCAAAGCCAGCGCGACCTGATCAAGGCCCTGAAGGCCACCGGCAAGCCGCTGGTGCTGGTGCTGATGAACGGCCGCCCCCTGTCGATTCTCGAAGAGAACCAACAGGCCGACGCAATCCTGGAAACCTGGTTCGCCGGCACCGAAGGCGGCAACGCGATTGCCGACGTACTGTTTGGTGACTACAACCCGTCGGGCAAACTGCCGATCACCTTCCCACGCTCGGTGGGGCAGATTCCGACCTACTACAACCACCTGACCATCGGCCGGCCGTTCACCCCAGGCAAGCCGGGCAACTACACCTCGCAATACTTCGATGACACCACCGGTCCGCTGTTCCCGTTCGGCTACGGCTTGAGCTACACCACGTTCAGCCTGTCGGACATGGCATTGTCGTCCACCACCCTGAACAAGACCGGCAAGCTCGACGCCAGTGTGACAGTGGCCAACACCGGCAAGGTGGACGGCGAAACCGTGGTGCAGCTGTATATCCAGGACGTGGCCGGCTCGATGATCCGCCCGATCAAGGAGCTGAAGAACTTCCAGAAAGTCATGCTCAAGGCCGGCGAAGAACGCACGTTGCACTTCACCATCACCGAGGAAGACTTGAAGTTCTACAACACCCAGCTGAAGTTCGCGGCAGAGCCGGGCGAGTTCAATGTGCAGATCGGGTTGGATTCCCAGGATGTGCAGCAGCAGACGTTCGAATTGCTCTGATCTAAAGCTGTAGACGCGGTCAGTGTTTAAGCTAGCCGCGTCTATCCAGCAAATTCACCACCAACCGATCAATCCACCCCCACACCCGCTGCTTCACCCGCCGCCACAACGGCCGCGACTTCCACGCCTCCAGGCTCACCGCCAGACTTTGCGCGAAATCCCGCTCGAAACTGCCCGCCACCGCCCGCGTCAATTCAGGGTCCAACGCCTCCAGGTTGGCGTCCAGGTTGAAGCGCAGGTTCCAGTGGTCGAAATTGCACGAGCCCACGCTGACCCAGTCATCCACCAGCACCATTTTCAGGTGCAGGAAGCACGGTTGGTATTCAAAGATCTGCACACCCGAACGCAGCAGACGCGGGTAATAACGGTGACCGGCATAGCGCACGGAGGGGTGATCGGTGCGCGGGCCGGTGAGCAGCAAACGCACGTCTACGCCACGCCCTGCGGCCCGACGTAACGCACGGCGTACGCCCCAGGTGGGCAGAAAATACGGGGTCGCCAACCAGATCCGCTGTTTGCCGCTGTGCAACGCACGGATCAGCGATTGCAGAATATCCCGGTGTTGTCGGGCGTCGGCGTAGGCGACGCGGCCTAGCCCCGGCCCGGTGGCCGGCATTTTGGGCAAGCGTGGCAAGCCAAAATGGGTGGCGGGTTTCCACGCGCGGCGCGCGTTGTTGGCGTGCCATTGACGGTCGAACAATGCTTGCCAGTCCTGCACCAACGGGCCGCTGATCTGCACCATGACTTCATGCCAGTCGGCGCTGTCACTGCCCGGCGTCCAGAACTCGTCGGTCACGCCGGTGCCGCCGACAAAGGCGATGCTCTGGTCGATCAATAACAGTTTGCGATGATCGCGGTACAGATTGCGCATCCAACGGCGCCAGCTCAGGCGATTGTAAAAACGCAGTTCTACACCCGCGTCGGTCAAGCGTTTACGCAGCCCGAGGGTAAACGCCAGGCTACCGTAATCATCGAACAGGCAGCGCACCTGCACGCCGCGTTCGGCGGCGAGCACCAACGCCTGCACCATGGCTTCGGCGCAGGCGCCGGCTTCCACCAGGTACAACTCCAGCTCGACTTGCTGCTCGGCGCGGGCAATGTCCACCAGCATCTGCGGGAAGAAATTCGGCCCGTCGATCAGCAATTCGAAACGGTTGGCGCTGCGCCAGGGGAACACCGCGCCGCTCATGTCAGCGCGCCGTGAAGATCAGCACCGCACCCACCGGCACCGACAGACTGATCGACTTGAGCCCCGCCGCCTTGCGCAACGCCGCCACACCCGGCGCCAGGTCAAAGTCCTCGGCATGCATCACCAGCGGTTCCAGGGTCACCACCTGGAAGCGTCGGTCGTCCAAGCGCGTGGCCAACAGCTCGGCGTTGTAGGTTTGGGTCTTGCCGTGCAGGGTCACGGACAACGGCAGGCGCAATTCCAATTGCGCGCCCGGGGCCAAATCGTTGATCGGCTGCAGGTTGATCTGCGCGTTGATCAACGCATCGGGAAAGGTCTTGATCTCGAACAACTGGTTGCGCATGCGCTCGTCGCGCAGCGGGATGCCGCTGTTGACCGACTCCAGCTCCACCTCCAGCTGCGCCGCGCCCTTGCTGTCGACCTTGCCGTGCAACACCAGGAAGCGCTGCACTTCAGCGATTTCGGTGTTCTTGGTGGTGACGAAGGACAGACGCGAGGACTCGTTATCCAGGTACCAGTCGGCATGGGCAGGCACAGCGGCGGCGGCCAACAGGGCGAAGGCCAGGGGTTTGATCACAGAAGCGTTGAACATTGAAGACTCATGGGGCGAAAAACCTGAACGAACCTTAACCGTCCGTTGGAGAGGAAGCAAAGTCTGCAGTTAACAGCTTGTTAAGCTGAACAGGCTTTCTGTAGTGAACCGGTCTCCTGTGGTGAGCGGGCTTTTCTGTGGTGAGCGGGCTTGCCCCGCGCTGGGGCGCGGAGCGGCCCCAAACCCAGGCGCCGCATTTTGTCTGAAAAATGCGGCGGTTTTATTGGGGTGGCTGCGCCACCCAGCGCGGGGCAAGCCCGCTCACCACAACATACCCGCTCACCACAGAAGCCTCTGCACTTCGCGCACCGTCTCTTCCAGGCTGGCCATGTGCAGGTTCAGCACCCGCTCCACCGGCGCCTGATGCATCGGCCAATGCAACGCCATGCTGCCGACCAGGCGACCGTTGGCGCGCACCGGCAGGGCCACGGCGCGAATCAGAAACGGCAGGCGCACCGGATACTCCCAATACCCCTCGGTGCGCTGGCCGAAGCCCTGGTGCTGGGTTTGCTCGCAGGCCTGGTATTGCTCGTCCGCCGCCACCTGGTCGCGACCGGCCAACCGTTGCACCTCTTCGGCCGGCAATTGGGTCAGGCAGGCTTTGCCCATCGCCGAATGAAACAGGCTGGCGTGCTGGCCGACGATCTGGCAATTGTTGGGGTATAGCTTGCGCAACACGCTGGGGATCGCGCTTTCCATGACTTCCAGGCGCTCGCCATCAAAACAGGACAAATCCACCACCAGCCCGGTGCGCTCGCTGAGTTCCAGCAGCCACGGCGCCGCGCTCTCTACCACCTGGCGTTTGAAGCGTTGCTGGGTGTCACCAAACAGGCGTTGGGCGCGCAGGCGGTAACGGCGATCACTCAGGCCACGATAGACCCAGCCCTGCTCCTGCAACGTCAGCAACATGCGCGACACCGTGGCCTTGGGCAGACGTGTGAGGTAGTGCAACTCCTCCAGCCCCAGGGCCTGGTGCTCGCCCAGCAACTCGACGATTGCCAGTGCGCGCTCGACCGAGCGTACGGTGCCTGTCTCCATGTTCGATCTCCCTGTTGCCGATGGATGATCATTGTTCACAGCAAGATACAGGCCCGGTCGCGGATCAATCCGTCGACGCCAGGCACGTCGGCGGCCGACGCTGCACCCATTGCGTCAGTTGCTCATAAGCATAGGCCAATTGCAGTACCGCGCGATCCGCCTGGGCCGGGCCGATGATCTGCACGCCCATGGGCAGGCCCTGGGGGTTGAACCCCACCGGCACGCTCATGCTCGGTAGCCCGGCCAGGGTCGGGCCGATCACCACCTCCATCCAGCGGTGATAGGTGTCCATTTCACGCCCGCCAACAAGGCGCGGCCAGGGCTGTTGTGCATCGAAAGGGAACACTTGGGCAGTCGGCAACAGCAGGAAATCGTAACGCTCGAACAGCTGGGCGAGCGCGCGATACCACTCGCTGCGATCCACCGACGCCTGGTACACCTGCTGGGCCGTCAAACCCAGGCCACCCTCCACTTCCCATTGCGCTTCGGGCTTGAGCAGTGCGCGTTTCTGCGGGTTGGCGTAGGCCGCGCCGAGGTTGCCGTGCACCAGCCAGTGGCGATGCACCAACCAGCTGCGCCACAGCCGCGCCATGGAAAAGTCCGGCTGGCAGCTTTCCACCGTGCAGCCCAACGCAGTGAAATCGCCGAGGGCCGATTCGCACAGGCTCAGCACGCCGTCGTCCATCGGCAGATAGCCGTTGTAATCCCCCAGCCAGCCCAAGCGTGCGCCCTTGAAATCACGCTGCAAGGGCTGACCGAACACTGCCGGGTCCTCCTTGGACGACAACGGCACCCGTGGGTCGTAACCCGCCTGGATACTCAACAATCGCGCCACATCCGTGACGCTGCGGCCCATCGGGCCTTCGGTGCCCAATTGCTGCACGAACAGTTCCGGTGTCGGTCCGTAAGGCACTCGGCCTTGGGACGGACGCAAGCCAAACACGTTGTTGAACGCCGCCGGGTTGCGCAGCGAGCCCATCATGTCGCTGCCGTCGGCCACCGGCAGCATACGCAAGGCCAGGGCCACCGCCGCCCCGCCGCTGCTGCCGCCCGCGACAAGACTGGGGTCGTAGGCATTGCCGGTGGTGCCAAACAGCGTGTTGTAGGTCTGCGAACCTAGGCCGAACTCCGGCACGTTGGTCTTGCCGATGATGATCGCGCCACTGCCCCGCACGCGCGCCACGCTGATGGCGTCTTCGCTGGGCACGTGCTCGGCGAACAGCGGTGAACCCAAGGTGGTGCGCAAGCCTTGGGTCGCCGCGAGGTCCTTGATCGCCTGGGGCATACCGTGCATCCAGCCGCGTGACTGGCCTTGGTCCAACTCGCGATCACGTACCCGCGCCTCGGCCAACACGTCATCGGCATCGCGCAGCGACACCAGCGCATTCACGCTCGGGTTGAAGCGCTGGATCTGCGCCAGGTACGCCTGCATCACCTCTTCGCACGACACCTGCCGCGCATGGATCGCCCGCGACAGTTCAGTGGCATCCCAATCAACAATACTCAAGGCTTCACCTCTTTGGAAAACGGCTGCGGTTGCTTGGCCCGCGGCGCCTCATGCATGCAGTAAGTGCCCAGCAGCGTCAGCACGCAAGCGAACAATACATAGAAGGAGGGCGCGACGGGCGTGCCCAGCACTTGGGTCAGCCAAGTGACAATCAACGGCGCGAAACCGCCGAACACCATGACCGCCACGTTATAGGCGACCGATACACCGGTCGAGCGAACTTCGATGGGAAACTGCTCAGCCAATGCCGTCGGTGCCGGCCCGAAAAAGCCGCCGATGGCGGTGCACAGCAGCACCTGCATCACCAGCAGCCGCTCGATGGACGGTGCAGCAGCGACCCACACATACAGCGGATAGACCATCACAAAAAACGCCAAGGTGAACGCCATCAACACCGGCCGCCGCCCCAGGCGATCCGAAAGCAGCCCTGACAGTGGAATCACTACGGTCATCAGTGCCACCGCAAACATCTGCACCATCAGCACTTGATCCAGCGGCAGACCGAGGCTTTTGTGGGCAAAGGTCGGCATGTTCACCAGCACCACATAGAACGACACCGTCGCGCCACAGGCCAGGCCCATGGACACGAGGATGCTGCGCCGATGCTCGCGCACCACCTGCATCAGGCTCGGCGCCGGGCCGGTTGCCTGTTTGCGTGCCTCGATGAATTCTTCCGGGTCTTCCATGTGCCGGCGAATCCACAGGCCCACCGGACCAATCAGCAAACCGAACACGAACGGCAAGCGCCAGCCCCACAGGTCGAGGGTTTGCGGCGAAAAGAAATGCGTGACCGCCGCCACCATCGCCGCGCCACCGAACACGGCCAGGCATTGCCCCACCAATTGCCAGGAGCCATATAAGCCCTTGCGATGGGCCGGCGCGCTTTCCACCAGGAACGCCGTGGCACTCGCGTATTCACCGCCGGTGGCAAACCCTTGAAGCATGCGCGCCACCACGATCAACAACGGCGCGCCCATGCCGATGGCGGCGTAGTTGGGCGCGAAGGCGATCAGCGCGATGGACACGGTCATCAGCCGGATAATCAACTGCATCGCGGCCTTGCGGCCTTTGCGGTCGGAATAGATCCCCAGCAGAATGCCCCCCACCGGGCGCATGAAAAAGCCCACGCCGAAAGTGGCCAAGGCCATCAACAGCGAGGCGTACTCGTCATCTGAAGGAAAAAACTGCCGGGCGATAATGCTCGCCAGAAAGCCGTAAACGATGAAGTCATACCATTCCAGCGCATTGCCGATCACGGCCGCCACCACTTGGCGGGTGCGGGACACACCTGGTTTTGCAGTCTGCATGAGGAACACTCCATTCAACCGATCGAGGGAAAGGGTCCAGCGGCAGAAAAAGAAGGTCGTCAGGCAGGCTTGAGCCAGCTCTCGGCCAGCGCGCCCCAATAGGCGGCGCCAGTCAGCAGGATGTCGTCGTTGAAGTCATAGGCGGGGTTATGCACCATCGGCCGCGACACGCCGTTGCCGATGAACAGGTAGCTGCCGGGGCAGCGTTGCAGCATCCAGGCGAAGTCTTCGCTGCCCATCAGCGTGCGGGTGTTACCGTCCACCGCGTCGGCGCCGAGCAAGGCGACGCCGACCTGGCGGGCGAATTCGGTTTCTTCGGCGTGATTGACCAACACCGGATAGGCCGGGCGGTGTTCGATCTGCACCGTGCAGCCAAAGCTGGCGGCCTGGGTCTGGATGATGGCGAACACGCGCTCCAGCATCTGCTCACGCACCTTGGGATTGAGCGCGCGCAGGCTTAGACGCAACAGCGCCTGTTGGGGAATCACATTGGCTGCCTGGCCCGCTTGCAGCGCGCCGACCGTGACCACGGCGGCTTCCTGGGTGTCGATATTGCGCGCCACCACCGTCTGCAACGCCATGACCATGCTCGCTGCCGCCACCAGCGGGTCCACCGTCAAATGCGGCATGGAGCCGTGGCCGCCAACGCCTTCGAGGGTCACGGTGAGCAAGTCCTGCGAGGCCATCATCGGCCCGACGCGCAAGCCCAGATGCCCCGCCGGCAGCCCCGGCATGTTGTGCATGCCAAACAAGCCATCGCAGGGAAAACGCCCCAGCAAACCGTCGGCCAGCATGGCTTCGGCGCCGCCCTGGCCTTCTTCGGCGGGTTGGAAAATCAGGTTCAAAGTGCCATCAAATTTCCGCGTCGCCGCCAGGTAGCGCGCGGCGCCGAGCAGCATGGTGGTGTGGCCGTCATGCCCGCAGGCGTGCATGCAACCGGCGTGTTGGCTGGTGTAGGACGCGCCGGTGTTTTCGATGATGGGTAACGCATCCATGTCGGCACGAATGCCCAGGGTGCGGGGGCTGCTGCCATTGCGCAGCACGCCCACCACGCCGGTCTTGCCGATGCCGGTGTGCACTTCGTAGCCCCAGTCCTGCAGCGATTTGGCAACGAGCGCACTGGTGCGATTCTCTTCAAAGCCGAGTTCAGGATGGGCGTGGATGTCTTGGCGCACGGCGTGCAAATCGCCGGCAACGTCGCTGAGCCAATCCAGGATGTGCTGGTGTGGGCGCATGGTGATTCTCCTCACAGGCGGGTGTTCCCGTTCTTGTTTGCTGCACATCGCCAGCTAACCGCGATGTGGGCGCAAGGACAATCAAAGGTGGTTCCACCCTGTGGAACCTTGGGGTAATAGGCGACACCCCTGTCGCTCGCCCAACCACCTCGCCGTGTGCGTACGCCCCAAACCGCTGGCCGTCACCTCACTGCGCTCCGGGTTATCCCCGAACGCACTCGTCGGCACGTACTGCTTCACGTACCCCCGGCAATACTCCGCCGGGTTGTTCGCCACATAGCGGCACGAGCAGTACTCCTTCGCGGTGTAGGCCGCGATGATGTCGGGGAAGGCTTGCAGGTTGACGCGCTCGTGCCAGAACCAACCCAATAAGGCGAGCAATAACAGCAAAAACACACTGGTAAACGGCCGACGGCGGATCATGGTTGCACCGCCGCGAGCACGCGTTTGAGCAGTTCGTTATGCCGGTAGCTGCCGTCGCGGTCGTCGCCGTAGCGCACGATGACCAGGTGTTCGTCAGGCATCACGTACAGCGCCTGGCCCCAGTGACCGAGGGCGGCGAAGGTGTCGGCGGGGGCGTCGGGCCAAGGTCTTGACGCGCCTTTATTGAGCCACCAATGACCACCGGGGACGGCTTCGTCCTGACCGGCTTTGTACTTGTCGAAGGGCTGTCGATTAAAGGCGACCCAGTCTTTCGGCAGGAGTTGTTGATCGCCCCAGCGACCCTCCCGCGCCATCAGCAGGCCAACACGCGCCAGGTCGCGAGCGGTGAGGTAGGCATAAGAGGACGCGACGAAGGTTTCATCGGCGTCGGTTTCCCAGGTGGCATTACGAATGCCCAAGGGTTTGAACAGTGCATCCCACGGGTAACTCATATAAGCCTTGTGCCCGAGCATGCCTTTAAGGGTGGCGGACAGGATATTGGTGTCGCCGCTGGAATAACGGAACACCTGGCCCGGTGCAGTGGCAGCCTCGGTGTCGGCAGCAAAGTCGGCCATATCGCCGCGGCCACGGGTGTAGAGCATCGCCACCACCGAGGATTTCAGCGGCGCGTATTCGTAGTCTTCCTGCCAGTCGAGGCCCGAGGCCCAGTGCAGCAGGTCGGCCATGGTCACGGTTGGGTGCTGTTTCATCGGCGGGTAGAAACGCGCGGCGGGGTCGGTCAGTTTGAAGCGGTTTTCGCCGTAGGCCACGCCCAATACGGTCGCCATGATGCTTTTGCTGACAGACCAGGTGAGGTGCGGGGTGCTGGCGGTGGTCGGCGCGGCGTAACGCTCATAGACAACAACTCCATCGCGGATTACCAACAGCGCGTCGGTGCGAATGCCTTGGCGGGTGGTGTCGTCCCGCGCCGGGAAGGCGTAGGCCTCCAGGGCATCAACAGCGGGACCAGAAAGCGGTGTGCCCTTGGCCCAGTCTTTATCGGGCCAGGTTTCAGCGTGAGCGGCAACGGTGACGAACAGCAGGGCAACACACAACAGGCCTCTGACCATGGACGCAAACTCAAGGGGGGCATTCAAGCCCGCGAGCCTAGCCGAGGCTGATGACAGATTTGCGACACAGAGGGCTGTCATCCAAGCGTCACCATAACTTCATGGAGATGACACCGGGCCTCCATAGCCTGAGTTTGGACAACAAAGTCGACCGGCCGAAATCGTGGCCGGCACTCGGAGACTCGCCATGACTCAGATCGCCCGCATCAGCGACACCGGCAATGAACGCCGTCTGCAAGCCGAACGCCTGGTTGGCGCGCAGGCGTTGCAGGAAGCCCAGGCCCTGCGGTTCAACGTGTTCAGCGGCGAGTTCAACGCCAAGCTGAAAGGCGCGGAACTGGGCCTGGACATGGATGACTATGATGTTCACTGCAGCCACATCGGCGTGCGGGACTTGAACAGCGGTCGACTCGTCGCCACTACCCGCCTGCTGGACCACCAGGCCGCCAGCACCCTGGGTCGGTTCTACAGTGAAGAAGAATTCAGCCTGCATGGCTTGCTCCATCTGCAAGGCCCGATCCTGGAAATCGGCCGCACCTGCGTCGACCCGGCCTATCGCAACGGCGGCACCATCGCCGTGTTGTGGGGCGAGTTGGCCGAGGTGCTCAACCAGGGCGGCTACAGCTACCTGATGGGGTGCGCGAGCATCCCGATGCACGACGGCGGCATCCAGGCCCACGCGATCATGCAGCGCCTGCGCGAACGCTACCTGTGCAACGAACACCTGCGTGCCGAACCGAAAAAACCACTGCCGGCGCTGGACCTGCCGTCCAACGTGATCGCCGAGATGCCGCCATTGCTCAAGGCGTACATGCGCCTGGGTGCGAAGATCTGCGGCGAGCCGTGCTGGGATGAAGATTTCCAGGTGGCCGACGTGTTCATCCTGCTCAAACGCGATGAGCTGTGCCCGCGTTACGCCCGCCACTTCAAGGCTGCAATGTGATGAGCCGCCTGCGGGTTTACGGGCGCATTGCCCGCGTGCTGGTGGTGGTGGCGTTGGGCTTGAGCATGGCCAGTGTGTTTGGGCTGTTCGAGCGTTTGGGCATCGCAAACTCGATGATACGGCGCCAGCGTTGGTCGCGGTTTTTCATGGCGCGGCTGACCAACGCCCTGCCCTTTCGCGTGACGGTGCACGGCGAATTGCCAACGCAGCCGATGCTGTGGGTGAGCAATCATGTGTCCTGGACCGATATTCCGCTGCTGGGTGCCGTGGCGCCGATGTCATTCCTGTCCAAGGCCGAAGTGCGCACCTGGCCGGTAGCGGGCTGGTTGGCGGCCAAGGCTGGCAGCTTGTTTATCCGCCGCGGTTCGGGCGACAGCCAATTGATCCGCAAGCAGATGACGCGCCACCTGGAGCAACAGCACCCGCTGTTGATGTTCCCGGAAGGCACCACCACCGACGGGCGCAGCCTGCGCACCTTCCACGGGCGCTTGCTGGCCAGTGCGATCGATGCGGATGTGTCGCTGCAACCGGTGGCGATCCGTTACCTGCGTGACGGCCAAGTCGACCCGCTGGCGCCTTTTATTGGCGATGATGATTTGTTGTCGCACCTGATGCGTTTGTTTGCCAACGACCAGGGCGATGTGGAAATCCACGTGCTCAAGCCGATAGCCTGCGCCGGACAGGAACGCGCGGCGCTGGCGTATCAGGCGCAGCAGGCGGTGCAGAAGGCGTTGTTTGGTGAAGTGGTGCAGCCGGCCGAGCCGCGTCGCGCTGGAGAGTTGGTCGCTGCTTAACGATGTTCGGCGGCGAATGCCTGCAATTGGGGGTAGAACCGCCGGAAATCTTCACTCAAAGGCTCGTACAACGTCCGCAACTCCTGCATGGCATGGCCCAGTTCCTCGGGCTGTGTCAGGCGCCGGGAGATCCCGCGCAACACCTGCTCCATCACCGCAAACTCGCGGTACGAGCCCAACCAATCATCCGCCGCCATGTACGGCGCAATCTGCGCCAGCCGCCCCGGCAATTGCGGCTCGGCCGCCAGCACGCGGTACACCTGCGACGTGAAACGCTCCAGGGGCTGGTCGGCATACAAGGTCCAGTCCCGCGCCAGGCAGTGGTCGAAAAACACATCGAGAACGATCCCGGCATAGCGCCTGCGGGTCAGGCTGAAGCGTGACAACGCCTCCCCCACCAGCGGGTGGCTGTCGGTAAAGCGGTCGATGGAACGATGCAGCTGGATCGCCGATTCGATTTGCGGGCTGAACTGGCCCTGCAGGCGGCCTTTGACGAAGTCGCCATAGAGGCTGCCCAGCAGTTGCGCAGGAAGTTGGCCGCCCAGGTGCAGATGTGCGAGATAATTCATGGCGTGCAGTCTACCACTGCCCTCAACGTATCGTTATAACCCGATATACCGAATGAGCCTAGGCTCAGACCAAAATCATATTGGTCTATCGGGATAGACCGATATAAAGTTCGCCTCATCGCGATATAACGCTGTACGACACCGAGCACCTGCCATGTCCATTGACCTCGACGAAATAATAAAAGCCCTGGCACACCCAGTACGACGAGACATCCTCACCTGGCTGAAAGACCCGAAAGTGCAATTCCCCGAACAACTGCACAACCACGAATACGGCATCTGCGCCGGGCAGATCGACCAGCGCTGCGGCTTGTCCCAGTCGACCGTGTCAGCCCACCTAGCCACCCTGCAACGCGCCGGGTTGATCAGCAGCCAGAAAGCCGGCCAGTGGCACTTTTTCAAACGCAACGAGGACACCATCCAGGCCTTCCTCGCCGCGCTCACCACCGAACTCAGCGCGCACGACAGCGCCGCGTTGTAACAAGGAAACGCTAATGCCCCTCTCGCTACTCATACTGGCCCTCAGCGCCTTCGCCATCGGCACCACCGAGTTCGTCATCATGGGCTTGCTGCCCGATGTGGCGGCGGACCTGGGTGTGTCGATTCCTGGCGCCGGCTGGCTGGTGACCGGCTACGCCCTGGGCGTGGCCATCGGTGCGCCGTTCATGGCACTGGCCACCGCCAAGCTGCCACGCAAGGCGGCACTGGTAGCGTTGATGGGTATCTTCATTATCGGCAACCTGCTCTGCGCCCTGGCCAGTGACTACAACGTGCTGATGTTTGCCCGTGTCGTCACCGCGCTGTGCCACGGAGCATTCTTTGGGATTGGTTCAGTCGTAGCCGCCAACCTGGTGCCGGCCAACAAGCGGGCTTCGGCCGTGGCCTTGATGTTCACCGGCCTGACCCTCGCCAATGTGCTGGGCGTGCCGTTGGGCACGGCTCTCGGCCAGGAAGCCGGCTGGCGTTCGACCTTTTGGGCGGTGACGGCGATTGGGGTGGTGGCGTTGATCGGCCTGATCCGCTTCCTGCCGGCCAAGCGCGATGAAGAGAAACTCGACATGCGCGCCGAACTGGCCGCCCTCAAAGGCGCCGGCATCTGGCTGTCGTTGAGCATGACCGCGCTGTTTGCCGCGTCCATGTTCACCCTCTTCACCTATGTCGCACCGTTGCTGGGCGATGTCACCGGCGTGTCGCCCAAAGGCGTGACCTGGACGCTGTTGCTGATCGGCCTGGGCCTCACCGTGGGCAACATCATCGGCGGCAAGCTGGCCGACAAGCGTCTGGCGGCCACCCTGATCGGCGTGTTCATCAGCATGGCGGTGGTCTCCACCGCACTGACCTGGACCAGCGTCGCCGTGATCCCGACCGAAATCACCCTGTTCCTGTGGGCCACCGCGTCGTTCGCCGCCGTGCCTGCGTTGCAGATCAACGTGGTGACCTTCGGCAAGGCCGCACCGAACTTGGTGTCCACCCTAAACATCGGTGCTTTCAACATCGGCAATGCCCTCGGCGCCTGGGTCGGCGGCAGCGTGATTGCGCACGGTTTCGGCCTGACCAGCGTGCCCTTGGCCGCAGCGGCCCTGGCGATCCTCGCGCTGTTGGTGACCCTGATTACTTTCCGTCAGACCGGCGATGCCGACCTGGCCCCTGCGACTAACTGATCCACTTCAAAGACAAAGGTGCTTTCCCCATGACGACTATTTTCGATCCGATCAAACTGGGCGACCTGGAACTGTCGAACCGCATCATCATGGCGCCGCTGACCCGCTGCCGTGCCGACGCCGGTCGCGTGCCCAACGCGCTGATGGCCGAGTACTACGTGCAACGCGCCTCCGCCGGGCTGATCCTCAGCGAAGCCACGTCCGTGACGCCACTGGGCGTGGGCTACCCGGACACGCCGGGTATCTGGTCCAACGACCAGGTGCGCGGCTGGGCCAACGTCACCAAGGCCATCCATGGCGCAGGCGGCAAGATCTTCCTGCAACTGTGGCACGTGGGGCGTATTTCCCATGAGTCGTACCTCAACGGCGAAAGCCCGGTGGCCCCGAGCGCCATCCAGCCTAAAGGCCACGTCAGCCTGGTGCGCCCACTGGCCGACTACCCAACGCCACGCGCCCTGGAAACCGCAGAAATCGCTGACATCGTCGACGCCTACCGCACCGGTGCCGAGAACGCCAAGGCCGCTGGTTTCGACGGCGTGGAAATCCACGGTGCCAATGGCTACCTGCTTGACCAGTTCCTGCAGAGCAGCACCAATAAACGCACTGACCAGTACGGCGGCTCCCTGGAAAACCGTGCACGCCTGCTGCTGGAAGTGACTGACGCAGCCATCGAAGTCTGGGGCGCTGGCCGTGTGGGGGTGCACCTGGCACCACGCGCCGACTCTCACGACATGGGCGACGACAACCTGGCGGAAACCTTCACCTACGTCGCCAGCGAACTGGGCAAACGTGGCATTGCCTTCATCTGCTCCCGTGAAAAAGAAGCCGGCGACAGCCTCGGCCCACAACTGAAGAAAGCGTTCGGCGGCGTGTACATCGCCAACGAACGCTTCACCAAGGACAGCGCCAACGCCTGGCTGGCCGATGGTAAAGCCGACGCCGTGGCCTGGGGTGTGCCGTTCATTGCCAACCCGGACCTGCCGGCTCGCTTGAAAGCCGACGCACCATTGAACGAAGCACGCCCAGATACTTTCTACAGCAAGGGCCCGGTGGGTTACATCGACTACCCGACACTGGCGATCTGACGTAACAAGCTGAAACGAAAAAGCCCCGGTTCGCAGGAACCGGGGCTTTTTCATGGAGGCCAGGAAACATTCCTTCACAGCCCTGCAACAAAATCGCTACAAAATACTTAGGCGGCTACCTATCAACTGCCCGCCAGCCCGTATATAAAGTCACCCCACCGATCAGGCGGAAGGACGATTGACTGTCCTTGGGCTTTACTGTTGACACAACCTGATGCAATTACGCATTTTGTCTTAATTGCGCAGGCTGGGGCTCCAGCGCAGCATGTCCAACCCGGCATCCACCCAGCGCTCGGCGTCCTGATGCAGTTGGAAGCTGTCGGGAACCAGCAGCCACTGGCCGATCAGCCCGTTGATGTAGGCGTGGATGCACACCGCGCCACGGGTGGTATCGAGGTTTTCCGGCAGTTGCCCGCGATGGACCGCGTTACGCAAGGTCAGGCCGATGCGCAGGTTGCATTCCAGGCTGTGGGTCTGACGCTGGCGACGCATGTCGCACATTTCATCGGTGAATTCGCACTTATGGAACAAGATCTCGTTGATGCGCCGGGTTTTCGGGTCCAGGGCCACTTGATGAAACAAATGAATCAGCAGCTTGCGCATACAGCCCAGCGGGTCGAGTTCATCCTCACTTTCACTCGCCCTGGCCAACTCGTCCAGCGGCTCATGCAGCGTGTCGAGCAGCGCCTGCAGCAAATCGGATTTATTACTGAAATGCCAATAGATGGCACCCCGCGTCACACCGGCCAGCGCGGCGATGTCCGCCAGCGTGGTCCGCGCGACGCCGCGCTCATAGAAGGCTTGCTCGGCGGCTTGAAGAATCTGGCTGCGCGTTTCCTGAGCTTCCTCTTTGGTGCGACGAACCATGGCAGTACAACCTCAATCAGGGCACTTGAGACTATCGTTAACGCAGAATTAACCGTCGGTAACGATCATCCGAATATTTGTGGGACGACACCGTCATGGGTGGCGAACGTAATGAAATCGAGGCTTTGGGCGTTGCTTTGTCAACATTCCGCGCAGCCTGTCAAGAGTTTACAAACAACCATGAACGTAAGTATATTGCGTAGCAAGCTACTTATCCAGTCAGCGCTTGTTTTTTACCCTTCCACACTTCTTGTGCGCACCCTGCGCGCCTGACCCGAGGATCTTCATGCAACTTAAGCCAGCTGTTACCGCTCTGGTCACTGCCGTCGCCCTGGCATCGCTGCTCAGCGGATGTAAAAAGGAAGAAGCGGCTCCGCCCGCTCAAACCCCTCAGGTCGGCGTGGTCACCATTCAACCGCAAGCCTATACCCTGACGTCCGAGCTGCCAGGCCGCACCACCGCCTACCGCATCGCGGAAGTTCGCCCACAGGTCAACGGCATCATTCTCAAGCGCCTGTTCAAGGAAGGCGGCGACGTGAAGGAAGGGCAACAGCTCTACCAGATCGACCCGTCGGTGTATGACGCCACCCTGAAAAGCGCACAAGCCAGCCTGACCCAGACCAAGTCCATCTCCGACCGCTACAAGCAGTTGGTCGATGAACAAGCCGTCAGCCGCCAGGAATACGACACCGCCGTCGCCAACCGCATGACTGCGGAAGCAAACGTTCAAACGGCCCAGATCAACGTGCGCTACACCAAAGTATTCGCACCGATCTCCGGGCGTATCGGCCGTTCTTCGGTGACCGAAGGCGCGCTGGTCAGCAATGGCCAGACCGATGCCATGGCCGTGATCCAGCAACTGGACCCGATCTACGTCGACGTCACGCAGTCTTCGGCTGAAATGCTGAAACTGCGCCGCGACCTGGAAAGCGGCCAGCTGGAAAAAGCCGGCGCCAACGCCGCCAAGGTCAAGCTGACCCTGGAAGACGGTAGCGCCTATGGCCAGGACGGCAAACTGGAATTCTCCGAAGTGTCGGTTGACCAGACCACCGGTTCCGTGACCCTGCGCGCCGTGTTCCCCAACCCTGACCACACCCTGCTGCCGGGCATGTTCGTACACGCCCAGTTACAAGCTGGCGTGAACAGCAAAGCCATCCTGGCACCACAACAAGGCGTGACCCGCGATATCAAAGGTATCCCGACTGCCATGGTGGTGAACAAGGACAACAAGGTAGAACAGCGTCAACTGGTGGCCAACCGCACTGCCGGCGCCTACTGGCTGGTGGAAAAAGGCCTGAACGCCGGTGACCGTGTGATCACCGAAGGCCTGCAATTCATCAAGCCGGGCATCGAAGTCAAGGTCAAGGACGCCGACAACGCCAAGCCTGCCGGTTCTGCTCCAGCTCCTGCTGCCGCTGCTGGCCAGGGGGAGTAACCCATGTCGAAATTTTTTATCGACCGTCCCATTTTCGCCTGGGTAATTGCCCTGGTGATCATGCTGGTCGGGGCACTGTCGATCCTGAAGTTGCCCATCAACCAATACCCGGCCATCGCGCCCACCGCCATCGACATCCAGGTGACCTACCCAGGCGCGTCCGCACAAACCGTGCAGGACACCGTGGTGCAGGTCATCGAGCAACAGCTCAACGGTATCGACAACCTGCGTTATGTCGCCTCGGACAGTAACTCCGACGGCAGCATGACCATCACCGCGACGTTCAACCAGGGTACCAACCCGGACATCGCCCAGGTCCAGGTGCAGAACAAGCTGAACCTGGCGACCCCATTGCTGCCGCAAGAAGTGCAGCAGCAGGGTATCCGCGTGACCAAGTCGGTGAAGAACTTCCTGATGGTGATCGGTCTGGTGTCGGAAGACGGCAGCATGACCAAGGACGACCTGTCCAACTACATCGTGTCCAACATCCAGGACCCGATCTCGCGTACCGCGGGTGTAGGTGACTTCCAGGTGTTCGGTTCGCAGTACGCCATGCGGATCTGGCTCGACCCGGCCAAGCTGAACAACTACCAGTTGACCCCGGTCGACGTCAGCACCGCCATCGCGGCCCAGAACGTCCAGGTGGCCACCGGCCAATTGGGCGGCCTGCCTGCCCTGCCCGGCACCCAACTGAACGCGACCATCATCGGCAAGACCCGCCTGCAGACTGCCGAGCAGTTCGGCAAGATCCTGATGAAGGTGAACGCCGACGGCTCGCAGGTTCGCCTGCGTGACATCGCACGTATCGAACTGGGCGGCCAGAACTACAGCATCAGTGCGCAGTTCAACGGCAAGCCAGCTTCCGGTATGGCGATCAAGCTCGCATCGGGCGCCAACGCCCTGGACACCGCCAAGGCCATCCGCGCCACCGTGGCGTCGCTGGAACCGTTCTTCCCGCCTGGCATGAAGGCAGTGGTGCCGTATGACACCACGCCGGTGGTGACCGAATCGATCTCCGGCGTGGTGCATACCCTGGTCGAAGCGATCGTGCTGGTGTTCCTCGTAATGTTCCTGTTCCTGCAGAACTTCCGCGCCACCATCATCACCACCATGACGGTGCCGGTGGTATTGCTGGGTACCTTCGGGATCCTGGCCGCGTTCGGCTTCACCATCAACACCCTGACCATGTTCGGCATGATCCTGGCCATCGGCTTGCTGGTGGACGATGCCATCGTGGTGGTAGAAAACGTCGAGCGGGTGATGGCCGAGGAACACCTGTCGCCTAAAGAAGCGACGGTGAAATCCATGGGCCAGATCCAGGGCGCCCTGGTCGGTATTGCCCTGGTACTGTCGGCGGTACTGTTGCCGATGGCGTTCTTCGGTGGCTCCACCGGTGTGATCTACAAACAGTTCTCCATCACCATCGTTTCGGCCATGGCGTTGTCGGTACTGGTTGCCCTCATCTTTACCCCGGCCTTGTGCGCCACCATGCTCAAGCCGATCGACCCTGAGAAACACGGCCAACCCAAGCGTGGTTTCTTCGGCTGGTTCAACCGCACCTTCGACCGTGGCGTACTGAGCTACGAGCGCGGCGTGGGCAACATGATCAAGCACAAGTTTCCAGCATTCTTCGTGTACCTGATCATCTTCGTCGGCATGATCTGGCTGTTCACCCGCATCCCGAGCGCGTTCCTGCCGGAAGAAGACCAGGGCGTGATCTTTGCCCAGGTGCAGACCCCGGTCGGTTCTTCGGCTGAGCGTACGCAAAAAGTCATCGACGACATGCGTGCCTTCCTGCTGAACGACAAGGAAGGCGAGCCGGGCGAAGGCAAGGCCGTGAAATCGGTGTTTACCGTAAACGGCTTCAACTTCGCTGGCCGTGGCCAGAGTTCGGGCCTGGCGTTCGTGATGCTCAAGCCATGGGATGAACGCGATTCGTCCATGTCGGTATTCGAAGTGGCCAAGCGTGCCCAGGGTTACTTCTTCGGCGCCTTCAAGGACGCCATGGTATTTGCCATCGTGCCGCCTTCGGTGCTGGAGTTGGGTAACGCCACCGGTTTCGACGTGTTCCTGCAAGACCAGGGCGGTGTCGGCCACGAAAAACTGATGGAAGCGCGCAACCAATTCCTGGGTGCCGCCGCACAAAGCAAGATCCTGGCGGGTGTGCGCCCTAACGGCGTGAACGATGAGCCGCAGTACGAGCTCACCGTCGACGACGAGAAGGCCAGCGCCCAGGGCATCACCTTGTCGAGCATCAACCAGACCCTGGCGATTGCCCTGGGTGGCAGCTACGTCAACGACTTCATCGACCGTGGTCGAGTGAAGAAGGTGTACGTGCAAGGCGAAGCCGCTGGCCGGATGTCCCCGGAAGACCTGGACAAGTGGTACGTGCGCAGTGACTCCGGGAAGATGGTGCCGATGTCGGCCATTTCCTCGGGCAAGTGGATCTACGGTTCGCCGAAGCTCTCGCGGTACAACGGTGTAGCGGCGATGGAAATCCTCGGTACTCCGGCACCGGGCTACAGTACCGGTGATGCGATGGCCGAAGTCGAGCGTATCGCCAAGCAATTGCCGGCGGGCGTGGGCTATGCCTGGACGGGCCTGTCGTACGAAGAACGCTTGTCCGGCTCCCAGGCGCCGGCGCTGTACGCCCTGTCGCTGCTGGTGGTGTTCCTGTGCCTCGCGGCCCTGTACGAAAGCTGGTCGATCCCGATCGCGGTGGTACTCGTAGTGCCGCTGGGTGTGGTGGGTGCGTTGATCGCCACCAGCATGCGCGGGCTGTCCAACGACGTGTTCTTCCAGGTGGGCTTGTTGGTGACGGTGGGTCTGGCGGCGAAGAACGCCATCCTGATCGTGGAGTTCGCCAAAGAGCTTCACGAACAGGGCAAAGGCATCGTCGAGGCGGCCATTGAGGCGTCCCGCATGCGTCTGCGCCCGATCATCATGACCTCCATGGCGTTCATCCTCGGCGTACTGCCGCTGGCGATTTCCTCGGGCGCAGGCTCAGGTAGCCAGCACGCCATCGGTACCGGTGTAATTGGCGGTATGATCACGGCCACTGTGCTGGCGATCTTCTGGGTGCCGTTGTTCTTCGCAACCGTATCCGCCGCTGGCGAACGTAAAAAGACTGACACAACTGAAACCCCTAAAGAGGCTGGCCAATGAGCAAGTCGCTACTTTCCCTAGCGGTCACGGCATTCGTGCTCAGTGGCTGCTCGCTGATACCTGACTATCAGCGCCCCGAAGCGCCGGTGGCCGCACAGTTCCCGCAGGGGCCGGCGTATTCGTCGGCCCAGGCGCCGAGCCAGGCCGCTGCCGAGCAGGGCTGGAAGCAGTTTTTCCATGACCCTGCCCTGCAACAGCTGATCCAGACCGCGCTGGTGAACAACCGCGACCTGCGTGTCGCGGCCCTGAACATCGACGCCTACGCCGCGCAGTACCAGATCCAGCGCGCCGACCTGTTCCCGGCCGTGTCGGCCACGGGCAGCGGCAGCCGTTCGCGTACCCCGGCCCGCCTGTCGCAGACCGGCGAATCGACCATCAGCAGCCAATACTCGGCCGGTCTCGGGATCAGTTCCTATGAACTGGACCTGTTCGGTCGCGTACGCAGCCTGAGTGAAGAAGCCCTGCAAAAGTACTTCGCCACTGAAGAAGCACGGCGCAGTACCCAGATCAGCCTGGTGGCCAGTGTGGCCAATGCCTACCTGACCTGGCAGGCCGACAAGGAACTGCTCAAGCTGACCAAGGACACCTTGGGTGCTTTCGAAGAAAGCTACCGATTGACCTCGCGCAGCAACGAAGTCGGCGTGGCCTCGGCCCTCGACCTGAGCCAGTCGCGCACCTCGGTGGAAAACGCCCGGGTCGCCCTGGCGCGTTATACCCGCCAGGTGGCCCAGGACGAAAACAGCCTGACCCTGCTGCTGGGCACCGGCCTGCCGGCGAATATCGCCAGCAAGCCGCTGTCGGATGACCTGCTCAGCGAAGTGCCGGCCGGCTTGCCGTCCGACCTGCTGCAACGTCGTCCCGATATCGTCCAGGCCGAGTACAACCTCAAGGCCGCCAACGCCAACATCGGCGCAGCCCGTGCTGCGTTCTTCCCGAGCATCACCCTGACCGCCAGCGCCGGCACCGCGAGCCCGAACCTGGGCGGCTTGTTCAAGGGTGGTTCGGGCACCTGGTCGTTCGCTCCGCAGATCAACATCCCGATCTTCAACGCCGGCAGTCTGCGCGCCAGCCTGGACTACTCGAAGATCCAGAAAGAGATCAACGTGGCGAACTACGAGAAGGCCATTCAGACCGGCTTCCAGGAAGTCTCCGACGGCCTCGCCGCACGTGAGACCTACAAGCAGCAACTGGATGCCCAACGTGGCTTCGTCGCGGCCAACCAGGATTACTACCGCCTGGCCGAGCGTCGCTACCGCATTGGTGTCGACAGCAACCTGACGTTCCTCGATGCCCAGCGCCAACTGTTCAGTGCCCAGCAATCGCTGATCACCGACCGCCTGGCGCAGCTGACCAGCGAGGTCAACCTGTACAAGGCCCTCGGCGGCGGTTGGAACGAGCAGACCGCGAAGAACGAGCCGTTGAAAGAAGAAGCACCGGCGCTGAAGTTGTTCTGATAGCACCTGCATCAACAAAGCCCACCTCTTGGTGGGCTTTGTGTTTTCTGGGGCTGAGCAACTTGCGTTCGATCATCGCCCACAACCCGCTCTCCCCCACTTTCATCGCCCCCGCACCGCCCCGCACCATGGCCGCCACCTGCATAAACCCAATAACAACAGGTCCTTTCGCCATGAGCACTTTCCACCCGCGCCGGCTTTTGCTGGCAACCGCTGTCGCCAGTCTTGCGTTGCCCGTCGTCGCTGAAGAACACGGTTTTCTCGAAGACGCCAGCGCCAACCTGAACCTGCGCAACTTCTTCTTCAACCGCAACTACACCAACCCCACCAAGGCCCAGGGCGGCGCGCAGGAGTGGACGCAGAGCTTCATCCTCGACGCCAAGTCCGGCTTTACCCAGGGCACCGTGGGTTTCGGCGTGGATGTGTTGGGGCTGTATTCGTTGAAGCTGGATGGCGGTCGCGGCACCGGGGGCACCCAACTGTTGCCGTTGGATCACGATGGCCGCCCTGCGGATGAATTCGGGCGTCTCGGGGTGGCGTTCAAGGCGCGTATTTCCAAGACCGAAGTGAAGGTCGGCGAGTGGATGCCGGTGCTGCCGATCCTGCGCTCAGATGACGGCCGCTCCCTGCCGCAAACCCTGCGCGGCGGGCAGATCACCTCGAAAGAAATCGACGGCCTGACCCTCTACGGCGGCCAGTTCCGCGCCAACAGCCCGCGTGACGACAGCAGCATGACTGACATGTCCATGTTCGGTAAAACCGCGTTCACCTCGGACCGCTTCAACTTCCAGGGCGCCGAATACGCGTTCAACGACAAGCGCACCCAGATCGGCCTGTGGAATGCGCAACTCAAGGACATCTATAGCCAGCAGTTCGTCAATTTGATCCACAGCCAGCCCATCGGCGACTGGACCCTGGGCGCCAACCTCGGTTTTTTCTACGGTAAGGACGATGGCAGCGCCCGCGCCGGCGACCTGGACAACAAGACCTGGTCCGGCCTGTTCTCCGCCAAGTACGGCGGCAACACCTTCTACGTCGGCCTGCAAAAACTCACCGGCAACAGCGCCTGGATGCGCGTCAACGGCACCAGCGGCGGCACTTTGGCTAACGATAGTTACAACTCAAGCTACGACAACGCCCAGGAGAAATCCTGGCAGGTACGCCACGACTACAACTTCGCCGCCCTCGGCGTGCCCGGCCTGACCCTGATGAACCGCTACATCAGCGGCAGCAATGTGCACACCGGCACGATTACCGACGGCAAGGAATGGGGTCGCGAAAGCGAACTGGGCTACACCGTGCAAAGCGGCAGCCTGAAAAACCTCACGGTGCGCCTGCGCAACTCCAGCATGCGCCGCGACTACAGCAACAATGAGTTCGATGAGAACCGGTTGATCGTCAGTTACCCGATCAGTTTGCTGTAAGACCTCATTACAACATCGCAGGAACGTTTTGCCACAGGCGGACACTTCCAGAAGGTAGGCATACCGCCCGACTCTTCGAAAGGATCTCAAATGGAAGTGTCCAAAAGTCTTGAAAACGAGCACCGCCCTCCTCTTAAAGGCGAGCACCACTCGCCGCAAGCCCCGGTAGTCTCGGTTGAGAACAATCGCTACGTACCCGTCGTCGCCCCTCAACTGCAGTTCACACCGGAGAATCAGATCCAGGTCTACGTACAACCGGTCCTGGATGACGGCACCTTGAAAGCCAGCTGCCAATCGGTCTGGGAAGAAGATGTGACTTACAGTCTGAAGAACACCCTGGTCCTCGAAACCGGTGACAAGGCCGACCAGATTCACGTCAGCCAGACACGCGCAGGACAGTTGGATGTTCGGGTCAACGGTCAGTTGTATCGTTTCGACAGTGAGGATAAAGACGGCAAGCCCCTGACCTTTCACTTCAAAACCCATGACGGCGAGGACAACATCCGCATCGACGCCAATGTGACTCAGCCTGTCGTCGTGGAGGCCGGCGACGGCAATGACCGCGTGCAGGCCGGCGGCGGTTACACCCGTGTGTTCGGCGGCAAAGGCGATGATGTGCTGCGTCTCGGCAGTGGCCTGGGCTATGCCGAGGGCGGCGACGGTAACGACACACTCATGGGCGGTACTGGCGACAACATCCTGTATGGCAACAATGGCGATGACCGTCTCTACGCGGGCGCTGGCCCCAAGCACAAAACCAGCTACCTGGATGGCGGCAATGGCAATGATCGACTCTACGCAGGTAACGGGCATACGGTCCTGCACGGCGGTGCCGGGGACGATCGCTTGATCGGCCACGACCGCACCACCTTTTACACCGGCGACGGCCGCGACACGGTGATCGCCAATCGCCCTGGCGACCTGATCTACGGTAAACCCGACGATACAATCAGCCACCTCAACGGTTCGACGTTTACCGCCGTGTCGGCCGCCTCCGAACCTCAAACAGGATTTGTGATCAAGGGTTCGGCCGAGTTTATCCAACGGGTCGAGGACGACCTGGCCCTGCTGCGCCGGTCTCCCATCGGACAACAGATGCTGGCCGCGATGAGCGCCATCGCCCAGCGCAACGGCGCACCAGTGACCATCGTCGAAGACTTGGTCGACCTTGGCAGCGGCTATGTGTATGGCAGCCAGGAGCTCAAGGCCTTGTTTGGCTTTGAACGCGCACCTATTGTCGGTGACGATCCCAAATGGGGCTTCATGGTCGACGGTGTGCCGGGGTCGCAGGCTGACCGGGCTGAAATCAGCTATAACCGCTCCTCAGTGGACACCGTCGCTGGCGTGACCTACGCCTCCATCACGACGCTTTACCACGAAATGGTGCATGCCTATAACGCAGGTAATGGCACCGCTTTGACCGGCTCGACCACTGAAACATTTGAGGGCGAGCAACACGATGTCCCCAACAGCGAACGTCAGGCCGTAGGGCTGCCCACTACGCCCGCGACCCCACCCAACCCCAAACCCCTGACTGAAAACGCCTTGAATGAAGAAATGGGCAAGCCGCTGCGTCCCCAATACGTCGGCTGACCCTTGGCGACGTTCGTTTGTCAGCCTGTAACCTCACACAGCCGATCTTGCTGTATGGTGCGCGCCTGCCGCTGCTGATCCACTCAGCAGCGGCCTTTATTCGAGCCTGCGCCCACCATGAAATCCTTCGCCATCGTATCCGCCGTATTTGCCCTGGCCTTGAGCCTCAGCGGCTGCATTGGCTCGCCCATCGCTCTCACGCCAGAGACCGAACAGCGCCTGCAAACCCAGGCGCCGATCCGCTTCCTGCTGACCTTCGATGACGGTCCCAGCGCGTCGGGCTACAACAACCCGAGCCGTTCGGTGGTGGCCGACCTGGCGCAGAACCCGGTGCTGCCGGGGATCAAAGCGGTGTTTTTTCTGCAGACCGAAGCCGCTCGATCGGGCGGCAGCTCACGGGGTCGCAAGACCATGGAACGCGAATACGCGGCCGGTCACGTCCTGGCCTTCCATACGGCCACGGGGTTTCACACCAACCACCGCTGGCTGAACGATACCGAACTGGAAAGCACCCTCACCCAAGGCGCCGCCGACATCGCCGCGATCACAGGTGCGCCACCGGTGCTGGTGCGCCCGCCGTTCTGGAATTACGACCGACGCACCTTCGCCGCCTACCAGCGCCACGGCATGCACGTGTTGCTGACGGACCTGAGCGCCAATGACGGCAAGATCTGGGGCTTCAACGGCAGCCCGCGCCGCCGAGCCAACCTGTACCGGCAACTGTCGGTGGTGCGCGAACGCATTGCCTTGGGTGAATTGCCGACGGTGGACGGCGTGATACCGGTGGTGGTGACCTTCCACGACATCAATCGCTACACCGCGCGGCATCTGCAGGAGTACCTGCAGATCCTGCTGGACAGCGCCCGGATCAACGGCGTGAAGACCGCCGCCGAACCTTTCTACACCGACACGGCCCAGCTAAACCGCGCAGCGCTGGCGCGTACGGTCAGGGATGTGAATGAAGCCGTGCATTTGCCGGGCGTATGGAATTGGGTGTGGGATGCCGACTCCCACTAACCCCTATTCCCGTGACTCAACCCCCAGTTCATCCCATACCGACTCCGCCAGGTGGAACGTGGCATTCGCCGCCGGGATCCCGCAGTAGATCGCGCTCTGCATCAGCACTTCCTTGATCTCGGCGCGGGTCACGCCATTGCTCGCCGCGGCGCGCAGGTGCAGCTTGAGTTCTTCACTGCGGTTCATGCCGATCAGCATGGCAATGGTGATCAGGCTGCGGGTGTGCCGGGGCAGACCGGGGCGGGTCCAGATGTCACCCCAGGCGTGGCGGGTGATCATTTCCTGGAACTCGCTGTTGAATTCGGTCAGGGCATTGAGGCTGCGGTCGACATGGGCATCGCCCAGCACTTCGCGGCGCACGTGCAGGCCTTCGGCATAACGTTGTTTCTCGTCCACAAAAAGCTCCTCAGCGGGCCAACAAAAAATCAATGACGCAGTCGCTGAACGCAGCGCCGGCCTGCACATTGGACAGGTGCGCCGCATAGAACTCGGCGTACTCGGCGCCCTGCACATGGTTCTGGATAAAGTGGCCACCCGACGGCGGTGTGACGGCGTCTTCGGTGCCGGCAATGACCAGGGTTGGCACTTTGATTGAAGCCAGTTGCTCACGGAAATCCGCATCACGCACCGCCGCACAGTTGGCGGCATAACCTTCGGGCGATGTGGCCGCCAGCATGTCGGTAATCTGCTTGGCCTGGTGTGGGTTGGCCGCCGCAAAGTCTGCGGTGAACCAGCGTGCAATCGACGCATCGCGCAACGCCACCATCGCCGCTGCGCCATCGCGCAGCACCCTCTCGATGCGCGGGTCCCACACCTCGGGTGTGCCGATCTTGGCGGCGGTGTTGCACACCACCAGGCGCTGCAGACGTTGGCCTGCATGGATGCCCAGCCATTGGCCGATCAAGCCGCCCATGGACAGCCCGCAGAAATGCGCGCGTTGGATATCCAGTGCATCCAGCAATGCGATCACATCCTGACCGAGTTGCCCGATGCTGTAGGGGCCAGGAGTCACCAGGGACTTGCCATGGCCACGGGTATCGAAACGCAGCACGCGAAAATGTTGGGTGAAGGCCGGGATCTGGATGTCCCACATGTGCAGGTCGGTGCCCAGCGAATTGGAGAGCACCAGCACGGGTGCATGTTCAGGCCCGTCCAATTGATAATGCAGTTCGCCCTCGGCGAGTTGTACAAAGGCCACAGTGGTCTCCTCAAGCAAAGTGTTCGGCTACGGCGCGGGTGACCCAGGTGTGGGCCTGGCCCAGGTAGTGGGCGGGATCGAGCAAACGGTCCAATTCAGTTGCGGACAGTTCGGCGGTGACCTGGGGTTCGTCCGCCAATACCGCACGCAGGTGACGCCCCTCAGCAACGGCACGCTTGCAGCACTGCTCCAGCAGATGATGTGCGGTTTCGCGGCCCAGGCGCTGGGCAAGCACGATACTGACGGCTTCGGCCAATACCAGGCCTTGGGTCAGATCAAGGTTGTGCGCCATGCGCTGCGGGTCGACTTCCAAGCCTTCGCTCACCAACAACGCCTGTTGCAACGCACCGGAGACCAAACGGCAGATCTCCGGCAGGGTTTCCCATTCGGCATGCCACAGGCCCAGGCTGCGTTCATGCTCCTGGGGCATGGCGCTGAGCATCGTCGAGACCAGGCCCGGCACGCGGGTGGCGGCGCTGATCAGCACCGCCGCGCCTACTGGGTTGCGTTTGTGCGGCATGGTGGAGGAACCACCCTTGCCCGGTGCGGATGGCTCAAACACCTCGGCGGCTTCGGTCTGCATCAGCAAGCTGATATCACGCCCCAATTTACCCAGACTGCCAGCGATCAAACCGAGGGCGCTGGCGAACTCCACCAAACGATCCCGTTGGGTGTGCCAGGGTTGTTCGGGCAAGGTCAATTGCAACTCAGCCGCCAGCGCTTCGGCCACCGGCATGGCCTGTTCGCCCAGCGCTGCGAGGGTTCCCGAGGCGCCACCGAATTGCAGCACCAGCAAACGCGGTTTCAGTTCAGCAAGACGCTGCCGATTGCGCGTCACCGCGCCCAGCCAACCGGCGATTTTCATCCCCAGGGTGACCGGTGTTGCATGCTGCAACCAGGTACGCCCGGCCAATGGCACGCCGGCGTAGCGCTGGGCCTGGGCGGCAAGTATGTCGCCCAGGCGCATCAGGTCTGACTCGATCAATTCCACCGCCCGCCGCAGTTGCAGCACCAGGCCGGAGTCCATCACGTCCTGGCTGGTCGCGCCCAGATGCACGTAGCGCTCGGCCCCGGCATCTTCACTGGCAATCAACTTGCCCAGTGCCTTCACCAGCGGAATCGCCGAATTCCCTGCCGTGGCAATTGCCACGCCGAGGGCGTCCACGTCGTACAACGAGGCCAGGCAGGCCTGGGCAATCGGTGCGACGGCGGCCTGGGGAATCAAGCCGACCTGGGCCTGGGCCCGGGCCAAGCCCGCTTCAAAATCCAGCATGCCCTGCAAGCGTCCCCTGTCGCAGAACACCTCGGCCATGCTGCCCGCCGTGAAGTAAGCGTCGAACAATTGACTGCTCGTGCGCAGCGTCATAACGCGTCCCTTATAGATCGTGGTGCAAGTACTCTGCCTGTTTCGGCAGGCGCAAGCTGAACAGGAAGGCCACCGCCATCATGCCGGTGACGTACCAGTAGAAGGTGTTTTCCATGCCCATGGATTTGAGGCCCAGGGCCACGTATTCCGCCGAACCGCCGAAGATCGCGTTGGCCACCGCATAGGCCAGGCCGACACCCAGGGCACGCACGTGCGGCGGGAACATTTCCGCTTTCACCAGGCCGCTGATCGAGGTGTAGAAGCTGACAATGGCCAGCGCCAGGGAGATCAGCACAAAGGCCAGGAACGGGTTTGTCACGGTTTTCAGGGTCAGCAGGATCGGCACGGTGCACAGGGTGCCAAGGGCGCCGAACCAGAGCATCGAATTACGACGGCCGATCTTGTCCGAGAGCATGCCGAACAGCGGCTGCATGCACATGTACACGAACAGCGCGCCGGTCATGATGTAGCTGGCGGTCTTGGCGTGCATCCCGGCGGTGTTCACCAGGTATTTCTGCATGTAAGTGGTAAAGGTGTAGAAGATCAGCGAGCCGCCGGCGGTGTAGCCGAGCACGGTGATGAAGGCCGCCTTGTGGTTGCGGAACAACGCGGCCACGCTGCCGGCGTCCTTGTCCTGGCGCATTTCCTTGCTGGTGGTTTCCTTGAGGGTGCGACGCAGCAGCAGGGAGATCACCGCCGCAATGGCGCCGATCACGAACGGAATCCGCCAGCCCCAGGCGCGCAATTCTTCTTCGGTGAGGAGCTGTTGCAGGATCACCACCACCAGCACCGCCAGCAGTTGCCCGCCGATCAGGGTCACGTACTGGAACGAGGCGAAGAAACCGCGCTGGCCCTTGAGCGCAACTTCACTCATGTAGGTCGCGGTGGTGCCGTATTCGCCCCCCACCGACAAGCCCTGAAACAGCCGCGCCACCAACAGCAACGCCGGAGCCCAGGCGCCGATGTCTTTGTAGGTGGGCAAGAAAGCGATGACCAGGGAACCGGCGCACATCATCAGCACCGAGATCATCATCGAGTTCTTGCGCCCGTGCTTATCGGCCACCCGGCCAAACAGCCAGCCACCGATAGGTCGCATCAGGAAGCCGGCAGCGAACACACCGGCAGTGTTGAGCAGTTGGACCGTGGGGTCGTCCGACGGGAAAAACGCCGGCGCAAAGTAAATGGCGCAGAAGGCGTAGACGTAGAAGTCAAACCATTCGACGAGGTTGCCGGAGGATGCCCCGACGATCGCAAAAATCCGTTTGCTGCGTTCTTCTCCGGTGTAGTGACCCGTTGTTGTTGTCATGTTTTTTCACTCAGTGGGAACGGTTATAGCCTAGACATACTTTGCAACAACCATGTTCCGCAAGCAGACTTTTGGGTAGATAGTGCCGGCGATGGATCTCAAACCAATCAATAATCAAAGAACACTGTTTCCCGGTCTGTGCCCTGCAACACCACATTCCACTGATGCACACCCTCTGCATCCTGCTTGGCAATCAAGGTTTCACGCCGATCTGCCGGCACACACGCCAGCAACGGGTCATCCCCATTCAGCGCCTCGCCTTCGAAATAAATCCGCGTCAGCAAGTGCTTCACCAAGCCACGGGCAAACACCAGCACCACCAGGTGCGGCGCCTGGGTCGTGCCTTTCAGGCCCGGCACCGCACCCGGCTTGATGGTGGTAAAGCGAAACCGCCCTTCAGCATCCACCGGCACCCGGCCGAAGCCTTCGAAATTCGGGTCGACGGCTTTGTCTTGCTCGTCTTCCGGGTGGTCATATTTACCGGCGGCATTGGCCTGCCAGACTTCGAGCATGGCATCGTTGACGACATCGCCATTGCCATCCACCACTTGCCCGCTGATCGCTACACGTTCGCCGAGGGTGGCGCTCACGGTCAGGTCTTCGCGGTTCAGCCAGGTCAGGCCGATGTGGTAATACGGCCCGACGGTGTGGGACGTGGTCGCGTTGAGTGTCATCTCATTTCTCCATCGGCGTGGCGTCGCGGCCGCGCAGGACGATGTCCCAGCGGTAGCCGAGGGCATAGGAAGGAATGGTTTTTTCCAGGTCGAAGCGGGCGATCAAACGTTGCTTGGCCGAAGTGTCCGGCACGCAGTTGTAGATCGGGTCGTATTCCAGCAGCGGGTCGCCGGGGAAGTACATCTGCGTGACCAGCCGCGTCAGCACGCTCGGGCCGAACAGCGAAAAGTGGATATGCGCCGGGCGCCACGCGTTGTGGTGGTTGCCCCACGGATAGGCGCCGGGCTTGATGGTCTGGAATTGGTACCAACCATCGGCGTCGGTGACGGTGCGGCCGGTACCAGTGAAGTTCGGGTCCAGCGGCGCGTCGTGCAGGTCGCGCTTGTGGTTGTAGCGACCGGCGGCGTTGGCCTGCCAGATCTCCACCAGAATGCCCGGTACCGGCAAACCGTTTTCGTCGAGCACACGGCCATGAATGATGATGCGTTCACCTTGGGGCTCGCCTTCATGCTGGGCCGTGAGGTCGTTGTCCTTCTCATTGATGCGTTCGGCGCCGATGGTCGGGCCGGTGATTTCCGACAAGGAATGGGGCAGGAACACCAACGGCTGGGACGGCGAACGCAGGTTCGTCGACTGGTAGGCCGGGTGCAGGTAATCAGGTTGAGTGCCCGCTTGCGGGCGCCGGTATCCAGGCTTGTCACTCATGGTGCAGTCCTCTCTTATTAGATGCGTTCAATCGCCAGGGCCAAGCCTTGGCCGACGCCCACGCACATGGTCGCCAGGCCTTTGCTGCCGCCGGTCTTTTCGAGTTGGTGCAGGGCCGTCAGCACCAGCCGCGCGCCGCTCATGCCCAGCGGGTGGCCGAGGGCGATGGCGCCGCCGTTGGGGTTGACCTGCGGCGCGTCGTCGGCGATGCCCAGTTCACGCAGCACGGCCAGGCCTTGGCTGGCGAAGGCTTCGTTGAGTTCGATCACATCAAAGTCAGTGACCGCCAAGCCAAGACGCTCGACCAGTTTGCGCACGGCTGGAACCGGGCCGATGCCCATCACGCGTGGTGCGACACCGGCGCTGGCCATGCCCAAGACTCGGGCGCGGGCGGTCAGGCCATGTTTCTTGACCGCTTCGGCGGAGGCCAGGATCAGCGCCGCCGCACCGTCGTTCACGCCCGAGGCGTTGCCAGCGGTGACGGTTTTGTCCGGGCCGTTCACGGGCTTGAGCTTGGCCAGGGCGTCCAGGGTGGTGTCCCGTGGGTGCTCATCGTGCTCCACCAGCGTTTCGCCTTTTTTATGGGCGACGCGTACGGGTACGATTTCTTCAGCGAAATACCCAGCGGCTTGGGCAGCAGCGGTACGTTGCTGGCTGCGCAGGGCAAAAGCGTCCTGGTCGGCGCGAGACACCTGGTAATCGTCGGCCACATTGTCGGCCGTCTGCGGCATCGCATCCACGCCGTACTGGGCCTTCATCAGCGGGTTGATAAAGCGCCAGCCGATGGTGGTGTCCTCCAGCTTCATGTTGCGCGAGAACGCCGCGTCGGCCTTGCCCATCACGAACGGCGCACGGGACATCGACTCGACGCCACCGGCAATCGCCAGCTCCATTTCACCGCTGGCAATCGCGCGGAAGGCGGTGCCGATCGCATCCATGCCCGAGGCGCATAAGCGGTTGAGGGTCACGCCCGGAATGCTGTCCGGCAGGCCGGCCAGCAGCAACGCCATGCGCGCCACGTTGCGGTTGTCTTCACCGGCCTGGTTGGCGCAGCCGAGGAACACTTCATCGACGGCCGTCCAATCCACCGAAGGGTTGCGCTCGATCAGCGCCTTGATCGGCAGCGCTGCCAGGTCATCGGCACGCACGGTGGACAAGCCACCGCCGAAACGGCCAATGGGGGTACGGATGGCATCACAGATAAATACATCGCGCATCAGGCTTCTCCAGGCGCTTGGCCATGGGCGGCCGCAGTGCGTGCTTCAAGGTCACGCAGGGCGGTCAGCTCTACGTCAGTCGGTTCGGCAGTGGTGTCGACCTGGTCGGCAAAACGAATCGCCCAACCGGTCGCGGCCACTACCTGTTCACGGGTCACCCCAGGGTGCAGCGCGGTGACCACGAATTCATGGGTGCCCTCCTCCGGCTCCATGATGCACAGGTCGGTAATGATCCCTACAGGACCGGCGCCCGGCAGGCCCAGGCGTTTACGCGAGTCGCCGCCTTCGCCATGGCCGACTGAGGTGATGAAGTCGAGTTTGTCGACAAACGAACGTGCCGATTGCTTGAGGATGATCAACACGCTCTTGGCCGAACCGGCGATCTCGGGCGCGCCACCGGCTCCCGGCAGTCGCACTTTAGGCTGGTGGTAGTCACCGACCACCGTGGTGTTGATGTTGCCGAAACGGTCGACCTGGGCCGCGCCGAGAAAGCCCACATCGATGCGCCCGCCTTGCAGCCAATAGCGAAAGATCTCACCGGTCGGTACGACGGTGTCGGCGGTTTCTGCCAGTTCGCCATCACCGATGGACAGCGGCAGTACCGACGGTTTGGCGCCAATCGGACCGGACTCGTAGATCAGCACCACATCTGGCGACGAGGTCAGGCGCGCCAGGTTGGCCGCCTTGGACGGCAAGCCGATGCCGACAAAGCACACGGAGCCGTTCTTGAGGCGGCGCGCAGCGGCGACGGTCATCATTTCATTGGTCGAGTAAGCCATTACTTGGCCTCCTGCGCGGTGGCCAGCTTGGCCTGGAATTCGCTGAAGTCGGCGGTGCCGTGGATGTATTCATCGATCCAGGCGGTGAAGGTCCCACGGTCGCGGGCGATCGGGTCCCACGCCTGGTAGAAGCGGTTATCACGCTCGTTGTAGCCATGTGCGTAGGACGGATGCGCGCCACCCGGCACATGACAGACCGCCGTCAGCGCCCAGGTCGGCAGTACGCAGCTGTTCATCGGCGCATTCAGGTCATCGACGATTTCTTCGACGGTGACGATGCAACGCTTGGCCGCCAGGGCCGCCTCTTTCTGCACACCGAGGATGCCCCACAACAGCACGTTGCCCTTGCGGTCAGCCTTTTGCGCATGAATCACGGTGACGTCCGGACGCACCGACGGCACCGCTGCCAGCACTTCGCCAGTGAAGGGGCAGGTCACGGTCTTGATCAGCGGGTTGACCTTGGGCAGGTCAGAACCGGCGTAGGCACGCAGCACCGCGAAGGGCAGGCCGGAGGCGCCGGCGACGTAGGCATTGGCCAGGTCGGCGTGGCTGTGTTCTTCGATTTCCAGCGGTTGCGGCCATTGCTTCTCGACCGCATCACGCAGGCGATGCAAGGAGCCCACGCCCGGGTTGCCGCCCCAGGAGAAAATCAGCTTGCGGGCGCAGCCGGCACCGATCAACTGGTCGTAGATCAGGTCAGGCGTCATACGCACCAGCGTCAGGTCTTTCTTGCCCTGACGAATGATTTCATGACCCGCTGCCGTTGGGATCAGGTGGGTGAAGCCTTCCAGCGCGACGGTGTCGCCGTCGTTCACAAATTGCTTCACCGCGTCACGCAGCGCGAGGATTTCAGCCATGGGGTTCGGGCTCCCGGTATGGATCGAAAAAGGCGCTGAGGTGGCGCCGAAGTGCTTGAAGATTAAGCCGGGGAAATGGGCCAAACAATCCGATAATCGACTCAGTGTTCGATTATCGAACGGATTGTTGGCAAGCTATCGATCAGCCTCAGGTCGCATCCGCATGGCTAACCATGCCCTTGATCACCACCGCAGCGGTGGCCAATGCAGCCGGGATCACCAGAGCGGTGAGCACCTGTTCGAAGTTCCAGCCCAGGCCCAGCAAGGTTGCGCCCATCCAGGCGCCAAGGATCGCGCCGAAACGACCGATGCCGAGCATCCACGACACGCCGGTCGCGCGGCCTTGGGTCGGGTAGAAACGCGCGGCCAGAGACGGCATTGCCGACTGCGCACCGTTGACGCACATCCCGGCAACCAGCACCAGGGTTGCCAGCAGGGTGATATTGCCCAGGCTCTGCCCTACCGCGTAGGCAAACACCCCGGCCAGCAGGTAGAAGATGCCGATAACCTTGTGCGGATTGAACCGGTCCATCGCCCAGCCCACGCCCACCGCACTCAATACGCCACCGAACTGGAACAACGCACCGATAAACGCGGCCTGTTCCAGGCTGGCACCGCTGTCGCGCATCAGGGTCGGTAACCAACTGGTGAGCAGGTAGACGATCACCAGGCCCATGAAGTAGGTGAGCCAGAGCAGCAACGTACCGGCGCTATAGGTGCCGGAGAAGATCACCGCAAACACGTTGCGCGCCTTGACGGTTTTTTGCTCGGGCACGCTGAAGCTGCTGGCTTGGGCGACGATGCTGGGTTCGATGGGCGAGAGGGTTTTGCGCACCTTGTCGGTGCCTCGGTTGCGCACCACCAGGTAGCGGGCCGACTCCGGCAGCCAGAGCATCAGCACCACCACCAGGATCAACGGCAGGATGCCGCCGATCAGCAGCAAGGCATGCCAGCCGAACGCCGGGATCAGCTTGGCCGAGATAAACCCGCCACCGGCCATGCCCAGGTTGAAGCCACAGAACATGCTGGTCACCAGCAATGACTTGTGGCGTTCCGGGGTGTATTCGGACAGCAGCGTCGTGGCATTCGGCATGCCGGCGCCCAGGCCCAGCCCGGTGAGAAAACGCAGCACCAGCAACTGATCGACGTTGCTGCTGTAAGCGGAGGCCAGACTGAATGCGCCGAACACCAGCACCGCGCCCACCAGCACCACTTTACGGCCAAAGCGGTCGGCCAACGGGCCGGAACCGAGGGCACCAAACACCATGCCGATCAACGCAGCGCTCATCACCGGGCCGAGGCTGGCGCGATCAATGCCCCAGTCCTGGGACAGTGCCGGTGCGATAAAGCCCATGGCGGCAGTGTCGAGGCCGTCGAGGAAAACGATCAGGAAACACAGGATCACCACGCGCCACTGATAACGTGACAGGGGCTGGGCATTGATGAAGGACTGGACGTCCAACGTGGAACCGACAGAAGGCTGATTCATTGTTTTTATTTCCACACCGATGGCGGGCTGACGACCTGGGGTCGTCGTTATTATTGGGGCGCTTCAACAGCGCTGCCGCACAGTAATAAGTCGGGGGAAACACCGTCAATTGAGCAAACCGGGATCTGTGCGGTGACCGAACAGCTTAAGCAAACAGTTGCGCGCTCAACTCACGGCTGGCGCTGAGCATGCTCGGCAGGAAGCGCTGCTCCAGCTCACTGCGGCTGACCCGCCCGGCGTGGGTACTGACGTTCAGCGCGGCCAGCACCTGGCCCGAGGCGTCATACACCGGCACCGCGATGGAACGCAGGCCCTGCTCCAGCTCCTGGTCGACGATGCACCAGCCCTGCTGACGCACTTGTTGCAGGCATTCGAACAGCGCTGCGGGGGTGGTCAGGGTGCGGCTGGTCTTGGTTTGCAGGTCGGCATGGTCGAGGTAATCCTGCAGCGAGGCGTCGTCCAGCGCGGCAAGCAGGATGCGTCCCATGGAGGTGCAATAGGCCGGCAAGCGCCCGCCCACCGACAGGTCCACGGAAATCAGGCGCTGGGTGGTGGCCGAACGGGCGATGTAGAGAATGTCGTCGCCTTCGAGGGTCGCCATGTTGCAGGCTTCGTGGAGCTGCTCGCTCATGCGGTCCAGGTAAGGCTGGGCCGACACGGCCAGCGGTGTGGACGACAAATAGGCATGGCCCAGGGTCAACACTTTGGGCAACAGCGAATAGGTGCGCCCGTCAGTGGTGGCGTAGCCGAGCTTGATCAAGGTGTGCAGGCAACGGCGCACGGCGGCGCGGGGGATTTCCGTGCGGTGGCTGATCTGGGCGATGGTGAGGTGGCGCTTGCGTTCCTGGAACGCCTGCACCACGGCCAGGCCGCGAGCCAGGGACGTCATGAAGTCGGGATCACCGGTAAACGCCTGGATACGCTTGGCCGGAGAGGCAACGATCGGCGGCGCCACTGACGCGAAAGAGTTGCGCAATTGATCGTTCATGTCGGGATCCTTTCTCTTATTGTCGAACGCAGAGGGGTTCGGCTGTTATTACAAGCCGTGTCAGCCGGGATGCACAAGGCAGCGCCGACAACATTGTGCGATTATCGGACGATCATTCGATTATCGCAATTTGCGAGCGACCTGGGCCGAGCCGACCCGAAGCGCTGAGTAAAATTAAGTCACGCTTAATAATGTCTGAAGTTGGGTTGATTTTATGGCGCCAGAATTTGTGCAATTACCGCCACGCCTGTGTAACAAAACGCTCACACAAAGTTGACGGTTTTTAACTTTATGCTGATAGTGTTATTCAAATGCACGGCTATAATGCACTCTATGCGCAGGTCCGCCCGGCTCAATCAGCGGGACTGGAACTCGCCAGATGATGCACCTACCGTGCATTGTCGATCGCAACTATCCGCCTCGAATGCACCACTAACAAGTGGCCGCCCGTGCCTATTCCAACTTGAACGTTCTGCGCTTCAACTTGGAACACGTCGAGGGCGCATTCCGGCATAACGCTGCAACGTATTTACACTCAACTCAATTAGGTAACGATGTGACGAAAGATGAACTGCGCGCGGAACTTGAGCGCCAGGAGCAACGTTACAAGGACGTTTACGGCGGAGAAGTCACCACTTACGCCGCCCAGCCTGAACCTGAACGCAAACCATGGCGCAAGCGAGCCAGCCTGCTCGACCAGGCATTTGCCCAGGAAATCCAAAAGATTGAACAAGAGCTCAAAACCGAAGAGCCATAAGCGATCCGGTCTGAGCCCCAAGGTTTTTGCCTCGGTTGCTGGCACATAGCTAGCAGCCGGCAACCTTGAATCCCACCATCCCCGGTAAAATTTCATACAAATGTTTCAGGCGTGACGTTTTTGTGACAAAACCCCGCCATGGGGGCCCTCTGCTTTATAAATCAAAGACTTGCCAAAGCCCCGAAAACCCTGGGATGCGTGCCTTTCCGGGTGTTTTTTTCGGTGAAGATTGTTACCGATGAGCAGCTAGTGCATCGATTACTGAGGTTTTCTGGCATAATCGCGCCCCCTTACGACCGGGTCAGAAAACCTTCATGATCGATTTATTCAGCGGACTGGATGCTTGGGTTCTCGTGAGCCTGTTGCTCGCCCTGGCCTTTGTCCTCGCCTTCGAGTTCATCAATGGCTTTCATGACACCGCTAACGCGGTGGCCACAGTCATCTATACCAAAGCCATGCCGCCGCACCTGGCCGTGTTCTTCTCCGGGGTGTTCAACTTCCTCGGCGTGTTGCTCGGTGGTGTCGGTGTCGCCTACGCCATCGTCCACTTGCTGCCGGTGGAGTTGCTGATCAATGTGAACACCGGCCATGGCTTGGCAATGGTCTTCTCTTTATTGGCAGCGGCGATCACCTGGAACCTGGGCACCTGGTACTTCGGTATCCCGGCTTCCAGTTCCCACACCTTGATCGGCTCGATCCTCGGTGTCGGCCTGGCCAATGCCCTGATCAACGACATTCCCCTGGCTGACGGTGTGAACTGGCAGAAGGCGATCGATATCGGCGCCTCCCTGGTGTTTTCGCCCATGGCCGGCTTCCTCGTCGCAGCTCTGGTGCTGATTGGCCTGAAGTGGTGGCGGCCGCTGTCGAAGATGCACAAGACCCCGGACCAACGCCGCAAGCTCGACGACAAGAAACACCCGCCGTTCTGGAACCGCCTGGTGCTGGTGATTTCCGCCATGGCCGTGAGTTTCGTGCACGGTTCCAACGACGGCCAGAAAGGCATCGGCCTGATCATGCTGGTGCTGATCGGTATCGTGCCCGCGCAGTTCGTGCTCGACCTGGGGAGCACCACTTACCAGATCGAACGTACCCGCGATGCAACCGTGCACTTGAGCCAGTTCTACCAGCGCAACAACGCCACGCTCGGTGAGTTCCTGGCACTGGGCAAAAGCGTGAAGAACGATCTGCCGGGCAAGTTCCAGTGCAACCCGCAACAGACCGAGCCGACCATCAACGCACTGGTCGACACCTTGAAAGGCGTGTCCGACTATCACTCGCTGACTTCTGACCAGCGCATTGAAGTGCGTCGCTACTTGCTCTGCCTGGATGACACCGCAAAGAAAGTCGGCAAGCTGCCGGGCCTGGATGCGCGTGAGAAGTCCGACCTCGACAAGCTGCGCAAAGACCTCACCGCCACCACCGAGTACGCCCCGTTCTGGGTGATCCTCGCCGTTGCACTGGCCTTGGGCCTGGGCACCATGGTGGGCTGGAAGCGTGTGGTACTGACCATCGGCGAGAAGATCGGCAAGCAAGGCATGACCTATGCCCAGGGCATGTCGGCGCAGATCACCACCGCGACCATGATTGGCTTTGCCAACATCTTCGCGCTGCCGGTGTCGACCACCCACGTGCTGTCTTCCGGCGTGGCCGGCACCATGGTCGCGAACAAAAGCGGCCTGCAAGGCGGCACCGTGAAGACCATCCTGATGGCCTGGGTGCTGACCCTGCCGGCGACGGTAGGTTTGTCGGCCGGGTTGTTCTGGTTGGCGTCGAAGGCGCTGGGCAGCTGATAACCCCGCCGCAATAAAAAAGGTGCGATCCGCGAGGGTCGCACCTTTTTTTATGTTCGTTTTTCTGTAGAAGCCGACTCAAATAACAGGCAAAAAAAAAGGGCGACCGAAGTCGCCCAAAATGCCTTGCGTGCTCATGCAACCTGGAAAAACTAAGGTTTTTTACGCTTGTTCGCGTCTTTCCAGATAAAAATTCCAAACCCTACAAAAAACAGCACCATGAGGCTTACAGTCAGCACTCCGGCAAACACCACATTATCGATAAACATGACCGGCCTCCTGTGCTTGCCCTGTTGCGATAGGGCTAAGTTAATGGAGAAGGCGGATTGGAAAATTGACGGGGATCAATGTCGCCCGCGACGGGGCGTAAAGAAGGGCAATAACTGACCTGCATCAAGGGATGCAGGCTGTTTCAACGCTTTTTCGGTTTGTTCTTCGGCTTTTTCTTCACTTTGCCGAGCGGCATCGCTTGTTCAAATGCCTGGCGCACTTCATTCAGGCGCTTGTCATTGAGGTCATGCACGCGCTTGGCACGTTCGGCATTCAGGTCGATCAGCTTGTCGTCTTCACTCATGGCTTGGCTTACGTCGTGGAGGGAATGACTCAATAATGCGGGCTCAAGCGGCCAACGGCAAATCAGCGGGCGACAAAAGGCAAGGCTTCGCACAAAATCGAGGCCTTACCCGAACCCGGAGACGCCCTCAGGTGGCACTGCACAAGGACCTTCCACCGTTGCTGGCCTTGCGCGCTTTCGAAGCGGTGGCGCGGCATTTGAGTTTTATCAAAGCGGCGAGTGAGTTGTCGGTGACCCAGAGCGCCCTCAGTCATCAGGTGCAGAAACTTGAGCAGCATCTGGGCAAACCGCTGTTTATCCGACGCACCCGCGCGATCGATCTGACCGCCGACGGCCAACAGTACTACGACGAAATCCGCCCTGCCCTCGATGCTATCGCCGCCGCCACGCGTGCCCAGCGGGTCGCCCCGAGCGCCACCGTGTTGCGCATCGGTTTACTGGCATCGTTCGCCACGCTGTGGCTGGCGCCGCGTTTGGCGGGCTTTCTCAACCGCTACCCGCATATCCAGGTGGAGTTGTTACCGGCGATTCAACTGGCGGATGTCGCTGCCGCCGAGGTAGACCTGGCCATCCGTTACGGCAAGGGTGACTGGCCCGATGTCCAGGCCACGCGGCTTATGCCCGAGATCATCTCTCCGGTGTGCAGCCCGTCTTTCAAAGCGCGCCAGAACGGCCCACTGCTGATGGCCACTTCGCACCGCCCCTTTGAATGGACCGACTGGTCCGCGCACTACCAGGTCGACCTCACCCACCATCCCCGCGTAATGCTGCACGACTACAACATCGTGGTCGAAGCCGCCGTGGCCGGCCAAGGTATCGCCATGGGTCGCCATCGCCTGATAGAACGTCGACTACAGGACGGCAGCCTGGTGGAAGCGTTCGACTGGCCGCCCTATCACAGCGATATCGGCTACTGGCTCATCGCGCCCGAAGGCCCCGCCACTGAAGCCGCCGCCTGTTTCAGCCAATGGCTGAAGGAAGCCTGCGCCGACGCGTGAGTTATTTCGATACGTCGCGTGAGATCTATCCGTTTGTCGCCCCTTGATGCAGCCAACATGCTGAAACCTCCAAAACCCAGAGAATTCATCATGAGCGACTCCATCCGCCAACGCGTGCAAGCCCTTGGCCTCACGCTGCCCACCCCAAGCCAGCCAATTGCCAACTACATCAACCATGTCATCAGCCAAAACCAGTTATTCGTTTCCGGACAAATTCCCCTGGTAGACGGCAAGCCCGCCTACATCGGTCGCCTGGGCGAATCCCTCAGTGATGAAGAAGGTGCACAGGCGGCGGAATTGGCGGCCCTGGGCCTGCTGGGGCAACTGAGTAACGCCCTTGGCGACGACTTGTCGCGGCTGGTGCGCACCGTGCGCCTGGGTGTATTCATCGCCAGCAGCGGTGATTTCAAACAGCAAAGCGTGGTCGCCAATGGTGCGTCCAACCTGCTGGTGAACGCCCTTGGTGAAAAAGGCCGGCACGTGCGCACCGCCGTAGGTGTATCCAGCCTGCCGGCCGGTGTGGCCGTGGAGGTGGATGCCATTTTCGAGCTACGCCCGTGAGCCCGCTTGAAGTCCAGCACCTGCGGGACGACACTCCGGGCTGCCAATCCGGCATCGTGCACTTCAACCCCGCCGGTGCGTCCCTGCCCAGCCAGGCGACCCTTGATGCAATCATCGAACAACTGCAACGCGAGGCCCGCGACGGCCCGATGGAAGCCGGCGAACAGGGCGCAGTGCTGGTGGAAAAAGCCCGCCGCGCCGCCGCGCTACTGCTCAATGCCCCCGTCGCTTCGATTGCCTTTGCCAGCAGCGGTTCGACCGCCTGGAGCCTGGCGTTCCAAGCCTTGGGGCCCTGGCAACCGGGCGACCGTATTCTGGTGGGCCGTCACGAATGGGGCGGCAACCTGGCCAGCATGGACCTGGCAGTGCAGGCCGGCGCCCGAGTGGAAGTCATCCCCTGTGATGAAACCGGCGCGGTCTGCCCGCTGGCGTTGGAATCGATGGTCGATGCACACGTCAAGCTGATCGACCTCACCTGGCTCCCCGCCAATGGCGGCCTGATCAACCCCGCCCAGGCCATCGGTGAAGTAGCACGGCGGCATGCAATCCCCTACTTCATCGACGCCGGCCAAGCCGTCGGCCAGGTGCCGGTGGATGTACAGGCGTTGCAGTGCGACGTGCTCAAGTCGGCCGGCCGCAAACATCTGCGCGGCCCACGGGGCACCGCGCTGTTGTATGTGCGACCGGGCTTTCTTGAGCGGTTGAACCCGGCCCAGCGCGATGTATTTTCAGCACCCTGGACCGCCCAGGGTTTTGACCTGCGCAACGACGCACGGCGCTTCGAAACCAGCGAAACTTCTTTCGCCTTGCTGGCAGGCCTGGGCAATGCGTTGCAAGAGATGAATCGTCTGGGCATCGAGCGCGTCTGGGAAAGAGTGTCGCAAACCGCCGAGCGAATCCGCGAGGCGCTGCGTGGGATGTCAGGCATTACCCTGCATGAACTGGGCACGCAGCAGTCAGGCTTGATCGCGTTCAACCTGGCGGGCTGGGATGCATTCGAACTGAAGCGGCGGCTGGGCCTGAAGCGCATCAATATCGGCGCCAATGGCGTGGCCTACACACCGCTGGATATGCAGGCGCGGGGCCTGGAGAGCGTGGCGCGGATCTCGGTCAGCCCGCTGAATACCGAGCAGGATATCGAGGTATTGTTGGCCGCCCTGCGCGAATTGCGCGACTAAACCTCGACGTCCACCCACAAGCCCTGGCGCGGGGCATCTTCGATCAGCGGCACCACCGGCACGGTGTTATCGGCGTTGAGTATGTCGCCCGGAATGGCCAAATGCTGCTCCGGGTCTTCATCGGCTTCACGCCGGCGTTTCTGTTGTTCCTGCTGGCGGCGTTGTTCTTCGCGCAGCAAAAAGGTCGACGTCTCGGCGTCACCCTTTTTCAGGTCGATGGTGCTCTCGTTGGAGCCCGGTTGAACTGGCACCACGGGCGGGATATCCGGCTTCTGGCGCACCGGATCGAGTTGTGACGTCACCGGCACAACGCTGACGGGCAGCATGGGTGGCAGCATAGTGATTATTCTCCTGATCAACAGGCTGTCGGCGGGTGGCAGGGCGACTTGAGCGCAGGCTCGCCAAGCTGTGACCCAGTCGACACTCCCAAGTGCCCGCCACCCGTCGATTCGGCTTCCGGCCCCCCACGCAAACGGAGTAGTTTTTGTCAGAGTCCTTGGGCGTGGGGGCTTGTTCCGTTAAGATAGTCGGCTTTTTCACGGCGGGAGTCAGGCAGCATGGCGCAGCAGTATCAACCGGGGCAACGCTGGATTAGTGACAGCGAAGCAGAGCTGGGGTTAGGCACCGTTCTGGCACAGGACGGCCGCTTGTTGACCGTGCTCTATCCGGCCACTGGCGACACTCGCCAGTATGCGCTACGGAATGCGCCCCTCACGCGTGTGAGGTTTTCGCCGGGTGACAGCATCACCCACTTCGAAGGCTGGAAAATGACCGTACAGGAAGTCGACGACGTCGACGGCCTGCTGGTGTACCACGGCCTCAATGGGCAGAACGAGCAGGTCACCCTGCCGGAAACCCAACTGTCCAACTTCATCCAGTTCCGCCTGGCCAGCGACCGTCTGTTCGCCGGGCAGATCGACCCGCTAGCCTGGTTCTCGCTGCGCTACCACACCCTGGAACACACCAGCCGCCAATTGCAGTCTTCCTTGTGGGGCCTGGGTGGCGTGCGTGCGCAACCTATTGCTCACCAACTGCACATCGCCCGTGAAGTCGCTGACCGTATCGCGCCACGGGTGTTGCTGGCCGACGAAGTGGGCCTGGGCAAGACCATCGAAGCCGGTCTGGTGATCCATCGCCAGCTGCTGTCGGGCCGTGCCAACCGCGTGTTGATCCTGGTCCCGGAAAACCTGCAGCACCAATGGCTGGTGGAAATGCGCCGCCGCTTCAACCTGCAGGTTGCGCTGTTCGACGAAGAACGCTTTATCGAAAGCGATGCCACCAACCCGTTCGAAGACACCCAACTCGCCCTGGTCGCGCTGGAATGGCTGGTGGACGACGAGAAGGCCCAGGACGCACTGTTCGCCGCCGGCTGGGACCTGCTGGTCGTCGACGAAGCCCACCACTTGGTGTGGCACGAAGAAAAGGCCAGCCCCGAATACGCACTGGTCGAGCAATTGGCCGAAGTGATTCCGGGCGTGCTGCTGCTGACCGCCACCCCGGAGCAATTGGGCCAGGACAGCCACTTCGCACGCCTGCGCCTGCTCGACCCGAACCGTTTCCACGACCTCGCCGCCTTCCGCGCCGAAAGCGAGAACTATCGCCCGGTCGCCGAAGCCGTGCAGGAGCTGCTGGACAAGGGTCGCCTCTCCCCTGTCGCACACAAGACCATCCAGGGTTTCCTCGGTGACGAAGGCGAAGCCCTGCTGACCGCCGTCAACGATGGCGACACCGAAGCCAGCGCACGCCTGGTGCGCGAGCTGCTCGACCGTCACGGCACCGGCCGCGTTCTGTTTCGCAACACCCGCGCCGCCGTGCAAGGTTTCCCCGAGCGCAAGCTGCACGCTTACCCGCTGCCAAACCCGGACGAATACCTGGAGTTGCCGCTGGGCGAACACGCCGAGCTGTACCCGGAAGTCAGCTTCCAGTCGCAACCGGACATCGAAGAAGAAAACCGCTGGTGGCGCTTCGACCCCCGCGTCGAGTGGCTGATCGACCAGCTCAAAATGCTCAAGCGCACCAAGGTCCTGGTGATCTGCGCCCACGCCGAAACCGCGATGGACCTGGAAGACGCGCTGCGCGTGCGCTCCGGTATTCCGGCCACGGTGTTCCACGAGGGTATGAACATCCTCGAACGTGACCGCGCCGCCGCCTACTTCGCCGATGAAGAGTTTGGCGCCCAGGTATTGATCTGCTCGGAAATCGGCAGTGAAGGCCGCAACTTCCAATTCTCCCATCACCTGGTGCTGTTCGACCTGCCGTCCCACCCCGATTTGCTGGAACAGCGCATCGGCCGTCTGGACCGGATCGGTCAGAAACACGTGATCGAACTGCACGTGCCGTACCTGGAAACCAGCCCACAAGAGCGCTTGTTCCAGTGGTACCACGAAGCGCTCAACGCCTTCCTCAACACCTGCCCGACCGGCAACGCCTTGCAGCATCAGTTCGGCCCACGCCTGCTGCCGCTGCTGGAAAACGCCGACGACGGCGAGTGGCAAGCCCTGATCGACGAGGCCCGTGCCGAGCGCGAGCGTCTTGAAGAAGAGCTGCACACTGGTCGCGACCGCCTGCTGGAACTCAACTCCGGCGGCGCGGGTGAAGGTGATGCGCTGGTCGAGGACATTCTGGAGCAAGACGACCAGTTCGCCCTGCCGATCTACATGGAAACCCTGTTCGACGCGTTCGGCATCGACAGCGAAGACCATTCTGAAAACGCGCTGATCCTCAAGCCCAGCGAAAAAATGCTCGACGCCAGCTTCCCCCTGGGCGACGACGAAGGCGTGACCATCACCTACGACCGCAACCAGGCGCTGTCGCGCGAAGACATGCAGTTCATCACCTGGGAACACCCGATGGTGCAAGGCGGCATGGACCTGGTGCTGTCCGGTTCCATGGGCAACACCGCCGTGGCGCTGATCAAGAACAAGGCGCTGAAGCCGGGCACCGTGTTGTTGGAACTGCTCTACGTCAGCGAAGTGGTCGCCCCGCGCTCGCTGCAACTGGGCCGCTACCTGCCGCCGGCCGCCCTGCGCTGCCTGCTGGATGCCAACGGCAACGACCTGTCGAGCCGTGTGTCGTTCGTGACCCTCAACGACCAGCTGGAAAGCGTGCCACGGGCCAGCGCCAACAAGTTCATCCAGGCCCAGCGCGACCAGCTGACGCCACGGATCAATGCCGGTGAAGAGAAGATCACCCCGCAACATGCCGAGCGCGTGGCCGAGGCCAAGCGTCGCCTGGCAGCAGACACCGACGAAGAACTGGCACGCCTGACCGCGTTGCAAGCGGTCAACCCGACCGTGCGTGACAGTGAGTTGGTGGCCTTGCGTGCCCAACGTGAGCAAGGTTTGGCGATGCTGGATAAGGCGGCGCTGCGACTGGAAGCGATTCGGGTGCTAGTGGCGGGCTGATATCCCCCCTACCCTGCTAAAAAGGGAAAGCCTGTGGCGAGCGGGCTTGCCCCGCGTTGGGCTGCGCAGCGGCCCTAATAAGATCACCGCGTTTTATTCAGACAAAACGTGGAGCCGGATTTAGGGCCGCTTCGCAGCCCAACGCGGGGCAAGCCCGCTCGCCACAACAAGCCCGCTCGCCACGGGTAATCTCAAGCTGTCGCCGCCGCAGCCGGCAACTCCACCCCGCTCAACCCCTCCTTCATCTTCTTGGCATCGCGCACAAAACTGCGCGACGCCTGGAACAGAAACAGCATGGTCAAGAACAGCGCCACCGGGATCAGGTACATGGCGTCATGCAACCCCACCGCTTTATACGCTTCAGTCATCTGTTCCGCCCCGGCCGCATACATCGCTGAATGGGCGAAATGATCGGAGAGCCCGCCCACCACGATCGGCCCCATCCCACCGCCCAGCAAGTACAACCCGGCAAAAAACAGCGCCATGGCCGTGGCGCGCAGGCGCGGTTCGACCACGTCCTGGATCGCCGTGTACACGCAGGTGTAGAAGTTATAGGCGAACAACCAACCCACGCTGAACAGCGCCACAAACACACCAATCTCGATACGCCCGGCGTGCAACGCCCAGGCGGTGGTCACGGTGGAGATGATCAGGCTGAACGCGGCGAACAACAGGCGACCATTGGCAACCCGCTGGTGGATCTTGTCAGCGACCCAGCCGCCTAACGTCAGGCCTACCAGGCCGGTCAACCCGACGATGACGCCCGTGGCGACGGCCGCTTCCTGCAACGGCATCAGGAAATAACGCTGCAGCATCGGCACCAGGAACGAGTTGCAGGCGTAGGTCGCAAAGTTGAAGCACAGCCCGGCCAGCACCAGCCACAGGAAGGTCGGCACCGCCAGTACGCGGCGGATCGGGCGGTCGACGCGCTCCTGGGAAACCTGCACGGTTTCGGCGGCGCCGCGCTTGGGCTCCTTGATATAGAACATGAACACCGCCAGGATCATCCCCGGTACCGCCGCGATAAAGAACGGTGCGCGCCAGCTGTCGAACGCCTTGACCATCCAGCCGATGGTGAAGAACGCCAGCAACAGCCCCAAGGGCAGGCCCAGCATGAAAATGCCCATGGCCCGCGCGCGACGGTGCGCCGGGAACAGGTCGCCAATCAGCGAGTTGGCCGCCGGCGCATAGCTGGCTTCGCCAATGCCGATGCCCATGCGCACCAGCAAAAACGTCCAGAAACTGCCGACCATGCCATTGACCGCCGTCAGCCCGCTCCAGGCGAACAGGCCCCAACCCATCAGTTTGCTGCGCGAGCCGGTATCGGCCAGGCGCCCCAGGGGCAGGCCGGCAATGGCGTAGACGATGGTGAAGGCGGTGCCGATGATGCCGAGCTGGAAGTCGCTCAAGTGCCATTCCATGCGGATTGGCTCGATGATAATCGCCGGAATCGTGCGATCAAAAAAATTGAACAGATTAGCGAGGAACAGCAGGAACAGAATGCGCCAGGCATTCGCCGCTTGGGTCGAGTTCTGCATGGGTCCGTCTCTTTTATTGTTATGAGAGCTGCGATGCCCGATGCATCCTGCCCGGTACCTGCAACATAGTCAGCCAGCCCCCGGTTGTCTGTAATGATTCGTAAAGCTGATAGGGCATGATTTCACCCGGCAGCACGGGACTTGGCCTACAAAAATATAAGTGCCTGCCCCCCTTCCCAACGGCCATGGCCCGGATAGAATGGCGAGCCTTCCGTAACACCCCACCCCTACTTTTCTTATCGATGACGCCCATGTCCGAAGCCAGTCCGTGTCTGAATTGCGGTGCCTGCTGTTCACACTTTCGCGTGTCTTTCTTCTGGGGCGAGTGCGCCTCATCGGGGGGGACGGTGCCCGACGATCTGGTGGTGCAGATCAACCCCACCCGCGTGGCGATGATCGGCACCGACCAGAAACCGGCGCGCTGCTGCAGCCTTGAAGGGGAAGTGGGCCAAGGCACCCGCTGCACGATCTACGATCAGCGCTCCAGTGTGTGCCGCGAATTCGAGTCCTCCTGGTATGAAGGCGTGCACAACGCCGATTGCGATGCAGCCCGCGCGGCATTTGGCCTGGCGCCATTGGAAGCACCGTTCGAACTGGAGCTGCCCATCAGCGCTTAGCATCAAACGCTATGGATGGAATGCCAAAATCGTAGAGAAGCAAAGTGCCATTACACCTTGCGAATTTTCCTACGCGTCTACACTGGTCCTCATAGGTCATCGCCGTAGGCAGTGACGTGACGCTATGACGGGACATGCTATGGAATGGCTGGGTCTGCATTTTTTTACCGAGCTTCCAGAGAGCGGGCACTTATTACTCAACTGCAGTCATAACCCCTTTTTGGTGCTTCTGGCCTACCTGGTCGCCTGCGCGGCAGGTTTCGGCACGCTGGACATGGCCGAACGCGTCGGCCATGTCGAAGACCCCACCGCGCGTCGCCACTGGCGCTGGCTCGGTGCCGGGTGCCTGGCGGGCGGGATCTGGTCCACCCATTTCATCAGCATGCTGGCCTTCCAGGCCCCGATTGCCATCCATTACGAACTGCTTATGACGTTCGCGTCCTTGCTGATCGCGTTGATCGCGTCGCTGATCGCCATGCAAACCCTGAGTCACTCCCACCTGCGCTTCCACCAGTATTTGCTGGCGTCGGTGTGGATGGGCATCGGCATCGCCTTGATGCATTACGTCGGCATGTCGGCCATGCGCTCCCAGGCACAGGTGTATTTCGAAACGAAACTGTTCATGGCCTCGATCGGCATTGCCATCGGCGCAAGCCTGGCGGCCTTGCTGCTGTCGAGTTACCTGCGCAACGGTGCCGGGGTGTTCCACCAGTTGCTTAAATATGCCGCCAGTCTGGTGCTCGGCGCGGGCATCCTGAGCATGCACTTCACCGGCATGGCCGCTATGCGCCTGATGGTGCCGACGGGGGCGGACTTGTCGCTGCCACTGGACAACAATCCGATTCAACTGGGCTTGTCGGTCGCCGTCATCACCCTGCTGGTGATCGGCAGCAGCATCAGCGCGGCCCTGGCTGACAAGAAACTGCAACATAAGGAACGCGATCTACGTCGGGTCAATGCCCTGCTCAGCGAACTGGACCAGGCCCGCGCCTCGCTGCAACAGGTGGCCCACTACGACGCCTTGACCAGCCTGCTCAACCGAAGAGGCTTCAACCAGATCTTCGCGGAAAAGCTCGCCGAAAAAACCGCCTCCCACGGCATGATGGCGGTGATCTTTCTTGATATCGATCACTTCAAACGCATCAACGACAGCCTCGGGCATGACGCCGGCGACCAGTTGCTCACCGTGCTGGCCGGGCACATCAAGGGCTCGGTACGCAGCCACGCCGATGTGGTGGCGCGGTTTGGCGGCGATGAGTTCTGCATCTTGATCAGCATCCACCACCGCGACGAAGCCCGGCACCTGGCCCAACGCATCATGCAGCAGATGAAAGAACCCATCGAACTGGCCGGCCGGCGCATGGTGATGACCACCAGCATCGGTATCAGCCTGTTTCCCGATGACGGCCTGACGTGCGAAGAGCTGTTGAAAACCGCCGACCTGGCGCTGTATCAGTCCAAGGATGCCGGGCGCAACAGCCTGAACTTCTTCAGCTCCAACCTGAAAACCCGCGCGTTCCTTGAACTGCAACTGGAAGAGGAACTGCGCGGCGCCCTGCGCACCCGTAACCAACTGGTGCTGTTCTATCAACCGATCTTCGACATGAAACTGGGCAAGGTCACGCGACTGGAAGCCTTGGTACGCTGGCAACACCCACAGCACGGTCTACTGGCTCCGGACCGCTTTATCGGCATCGCCGAAAGCAACGGCCTGATTGCCGAACTGGACCACTGGGTACTGCGCCAAGCCTGTCATGACCTGAGCCTGCTGTCGGAACGGGGTTATACCGACCTGACCATGGCGGTGAACTGCTCGGCCCTGAACCTGGCCCGCGATGAGCTGGCGGATGAAATCGAAGACGCGTTGCGCTTCAGCGGGATCGGCGCCAACCGCCTGGAACTGGAAGTCACCGAAAACGCCCTGATGGGCAACATCAGCAGTACTTTGGCGTTGCTGCGGCAAATCCGCGCGCTGGGTGTGTCACTGGCCATCGATGACTTTGGCACCGGCTACTCATCCCTCGCTTACCTCAAGCGCTTGCCCCTCAACACCCTGAAGATCGACCGCTCGTTTATCCAGGATATTCCCAAATCCACCGCCGATATCGAGATCGTCCAGGCGGTGATCGGCATGGCCCACACCCTGCACTTGCAGGTGGTGACCGAAGGCGTGGAAACCCAGGCCCAGTTCGAGCTGCTGCACCAGCATGGCTGTGATTTCGTCCAGGGTTACCTGCTGAGTCCGGCGGTGCCAGCCAGTGACATCATCGGTGTAATGCAAGGCATCAACATGCGCAATCCGCTCCACTCACCAAGCGGGGTGAGTACCACGGACAGCCGTACGCCGAAAGAGCCCTCGCCAAGCCGTGGCGGCTCCACGTCCATCGTCAGGCCAATTCGCTGACGCCGAATCTTTGGCATTTCGCCATCATTTGCCTAAAGAACGCCGACGAACGGCCGATTCATCAGAGTCCGGCCAGGTTTTCCCCGAAAACACTAGGGTTCTAGCCCCCTCGCCCAGGACAAGGACGCACTGTAAAGTCGCGAACTCCCATTCCGTGATGGCCCTTTGATACTTTCAGCCATCCGCCCAGGCACATGGCGCACAATGACTTCTAAAAATAACTCTGCCACCGTGGTATCCGACGTGTTGCTCCCAGCTCCTGCGGACACACCCTCAGGTTCAAAGTCATTGAGCACCGCCCGCCCGCTGGCCACTCAGCAATACTTGTACTTCACCGAAACCAATACCGACCGCATCCTCGACAACCTCGATGGCCTGCGCGACATGGTGTTCCCGCGCGCCCCCCATCTGGAAGGCGACAACGATCCGCGCAACGAGCAGGAATTTCCCTCGGTGTGCCTGATCGGCCTGGGCCGCTGTGGTTCCAACATCGCGCTCGATGTGGCGGAACTGGTGTACAACGCGCGCAAGTTCTACCTCAACGAATTCAGCAACGAAGACAAGTCGCAGGACAAGGGTTACAGCCCGGCCCAATGGATCCGCAACAACCTGCGCCTGGGCAGCGGCAAGGCCAGCAAACCGGTGTTCCTGGTGGAACCGCTGGTAATGCTTGGCGACCTGGACAAGGACATCGCCGGGCGTATCCGTTTCTCGCGCAAGGGCGAAAAAAGCGGCTTTTTGCGCGACTACAGCAAGATGAAAATCATGGACCTGTCCGAAGTCCATGCCGGTGGTGCCGGTAACGCGCCGATCCTCGGCCAGTACCTGGCCAAGATCATCCTCAATAAAGACACCCAGCGTTTTTCCAGCCCTGACTGGAAGATGATCCACTCGTACCTGATCGACTCGTGCGGCATCAAGGCCAACCAGTCGCGCCTGTACTTCTCGATCTTCAGCGCCGGCGGTGGCACCGGCTCGGGCATGGCCTCGGAATTCGGCCTGGCCCAGCAACACTCGTACATGAACAAGACGTTCGACACCAAGCCCGCCGACGAGCACGACAGCAAAAGCGGCCATGCCTTTGTGTTCGAGCCTATCTTCACCAGCGGCATTTGCGTGCTGCCGAACATTTCCGACCACCGCAGCGAAATGTCCGAGGCGCTGCACATCAACGCCGGGCGCCTGCTGTGCAAATACCTGTCGGAAGAATGGGATTTCTCGTACAACTTCGCCAATGAAGACAGCAGCGAAGCCAGCGTGAAGGGGCGCATCCGGCCGTGGAACGCGATGATGCTGATCTCCAACGACATCATGCGTTATGCCGAAGAGAGCGATGACGGCAACATCCAGAACATTGACGTCAATGCCATGGAAAAACACGCCAACCAGTACATTTCCCAGCAGATTTTCAACATCCTCACTGCACAGGCCGTGACCACCGACTACGACCAGAACTACTTCCGGCGCGCCGGGATCGACATCGGCGAAACCATCCGCCTGGATGCCAACGACCTGTTCATGAGCCTGGCCGGCCCGGTGGCGATTGCCTACGCCGAGTCCGTCGTCCCGGAAACCCCGGCGCCGTCGAGCGACAAGTTCAAGGTATTCGAGAAAGAGCCGCAACGCCTGAACATCGATGACCTGTTCTTCCGCTCCATCGACCTGCCGCACTTCAACAAAGTCACCCAGGCCATCGAAGGCATCAGCCTGCTGCCGATCGAATCCAAGCGCTACAAGGCGTCGCTGGAGCAGTACAAGAATTCGGGCTACGACGCAGCCGCGTTGCATGACCTGCACTTCTTCAAGAACTGCTCGTCGGTGGTGTCGATTGTTTCGTTACCCAAGGACTACAAACTGTCCTACATGGACCTGAACCGGCTCAAGACCCACCTCAACAGCCTGTTCCCCAACACCACCCTCAAGCGCTATGCCCTGGTAATCGGCGCCTCGGCCAACCTGTCGCTGACTACCCTGATCGCGAAAAGCCCGTGCCTCTCGGATGACTTCCTTACCTTGATCGTGGCGTTTATCAAGCGCTGCTTTGCGCGCAACCCGTACCGGTTCGATGACACCCTGGATAACTCGATCCTGGATTTCATCATCCACGAGGACTTCGACGAAGACCGTATCGACGAGCTGCTCAACGAGTTCGAAAACCCGGCGAAGATCCTCGATACCAACTGGTACGCGATCAAGCCGATGTATGAGAAGAAGTACCGCGAGCTGATCAACGACAAAGAGAAATTCGTGTCGATCAATGACATTCGCCTGTCACGGGATTGCGTGAAGAAGGCGATCAAATACCTGCGTGAGATCTACCGTCACCGCATCGGCAAGACCAAGGTTATTTCGTTGAATAACCACACCGGCAAGACCGCCTGACGCCTGGCGACGGCGCTGTTTGGCGCCGTCGCAGTGTCTTCAGGCTCTTCGTTGATGCAGGTAATCGACGATGGCTTGTTCGTCTGCAGACTTCATCGGCCGGGGCAGTTGCTGGGGCCAGCCAGCCAGGTTCGGGCCGAAGAACTTGTTCTGTTCAGCCTCATCCCAACCGCGGATTTCACGCGAGGCCGACTCCCACCAGCCCTGGCGGCACACGGCGTAATAGGGATTCTCAGGCGCCGCGCTGCCGTAGAGCAGGTCGCGCCCGACCCTTTTCAGGTGTTTGCGCTGATTGCGCAGCTTCCATTTGATAAGCAATCGTTGCCAGGCCGATGGCACGGGCTTGACCTGCGGCACCTCCAGGCAACGCGCCACCAACTCAGGACTGAAGGTTTCGCCATGCAGGCTGAAAAAATGCGCCTGCATGGCGTGGAAGAAGCGCTTCTCGGCGTAATAGTGATGAACGAACTTCCTGGCCTCGCGCACCTTCTTGCCACGCATCGCGAAGGAAATCGCGACTTGCTCGATGGTGTGGATGTCGAATGAACCCTGGGTCCACTCGTCGATCAGGCCAATCGCGGTTTTGAGCAGCGCTGAATCGCTGGCGCGCAAGCCGCACAGGCCACTGTTGTAGAGCTTGAAACTGTTGCTGGCAGAAATGCCGTGGGCGTGCAGGTGCTGGCCCAGCTTGAGGTAGTCCGGGCGTTTGCAGACATAGCTCCAGTCGTACTCGAATTCGTCCATCACATACTGGCCCGAGCCGATGAGTTCGAAGACGCGATGGGGCGACTTGAGGAACAGCGTGTCGGTGTCGACGAACAGCGTGGTGTCCGCCAGCGTCAAGCCTCGGGCGATCGCACAGGCCTTGCGCCGGTGCAGGTAACCGTTGTCGCCCTGCCATTGGGTCAGAGTCTGCTCGTCCAGCTCGATGGTTTCCACCGGCCAGCCGATAAAATCCTGCGGACGATCGGTCATGACCCGGATACACAGCGACTCACCCGGCTTGAGCCGTGCCAAGGCAGTGAGCATGCTGAATTTGGCTTCACGCCGGTAAACGTCTTGTTTACCGTAGATAAGGTAGAGCAGCTGGTGCGAGGGTTTCGCTGAGGGGGGCAGCGTAGACGGCATGATGGGCTCCGGGTGACAGGCTGCGCACTTTACCGGAATTCCATGTCTTCCTACCGCCAAGATCCGACAATCGCCAGGCTTTTTAAACACTGAGAAACAATTCTTCCCCGCTGTCAGCCGTGGAAAAACTGTTCCCATGACGTGCGCGTCACCCTGGGCTGTGACCTTTCTCCACGGCAAGATGCCATCACGGCGTCAGCGGTTACCCCGCTACACACTTTCAAACCTGAAATTCACGCACCGTTTCAGTGCCTACTGGGAAGTCGCTGCCCTTTCCTGGATCAGGATCCACGGCGAAACCACCACCGCCCACAGGCTGGGATCGCGCTCCACCAGGTCCAGCGCCCGCGTCGCAGACACTTCGCCCAGGCTGCCAGAGGCCAGCCAGGCAGCGACTTTGTCGCGGTTGTCCTCGGCCATTCCCTCGGCGGCTTCGATCAAATCCAGGCCTGCGTCGACCCACAATAGGGCACCCTTGGCGAAGAACGGCTCAAGCTCCTTCCAGGATATTTCGGCGGTTTCACCAAGCAGCTTGGCATAGAGGGTGCTAGGTTCTTGCGTCATGGGAATTCACCTGAGTAAAAAACGGCGCAATCATAACGTCGTGGCCCCGGTAGAAAAACCCAGTTGCAAATGAGTCACCGAGAGAAAGTGTCAGGAAAGCCAAGGATTGCCCGAAACTCTGGCATCACCCCGCCGCAATTCTGTCTTTTTCTTTCATTTAAGCGACATACCCGGGTTTTGCCCCCAGCAGCCAGCTTTTCAAGCGATCAACCGGCGCTCTACACTGTACCGGTACAGTTGCCAGGGCACTGCCGGGGGGATATCCGAGATATCTGATCCGGTTCTGCAGCTCACAAGGCCGCTAGAACTATAAAAAATACAACAGTAAGAGTGGAGCACTATGAATAAGGCTACTAAGCAGATTTCCAAACTGTTTGCCGCTATGGTCCTGGCTGGGGTTGCCGGCCATTCGTTCGCAGCCGACACCATCAAGATCGGTATCGCAGGGCCTAAGACCGGTCCAGTGACGCAATACGGCGACATGCAATTCATGGGTGCCAAGCAAGCCATCGCCGACATCAACGCCAAGGGCGGCGTCGACGGCAAAATGCTTGAGGCCAAGGAATACGACGACGCTTGCGATCCTAAACAAGCCGTTGCCGTCGCCAACAAAGTGGTCAACGACGGCGTCAAGTTCGTGGTCGGTCACCTCTGCTCCAGCTCCACTCAACCTGCCTCCGACATCTATGAAGACGAAGGCGTGATCATGATTACCCCGGCTGCCACCAGCCCGGAAATCACCGCCCGTGGCTACAAGCTGATCTTCCGCACCATCGGCCTGGACAGCGCCCAAGGCCCAGCCGCCGGCAACTACATTGCCGACCACGTGAAGCCGAAGATCGTTGCCGTCCTGCACGACAAGCAGCAATACGGTGAAGGCATCGCCACCGCCGTTAAACAGACCCTCGAGAAAAAAGGCACCAAGGTTGCCGTCTTCGAAGGCCTGAACGCCGGCGACAAAGACTTCTCCTCGATCATCCAGAAACTCAAGCAAGCCAACGTCGACTTCGTGTACTACGGCGGCTACCACCCTGAGCTGGGCCTGATCCTGCGCCAAGCCAAGGAAAAAGGCCTGAACGCCAAGTTCATGGGCCCGGAAGGCGTCGGCAACGACTCCATCTCGCAAATCGCCCAAGGCGCTTCCGAAGGCCTGCTGGTGACCCTGCCTAAATCCTTCGACACCGACCCGGCCAACAAAGCCATCGTTGAAGAGTTCGCCAAGAACAAGCAGGACCCAACCGGTCCGTTCGTGTTCCCGGCCTACTCGGCCATCGAAGTGATCGCCGGCGGTATCGCCGCAGCGAAGAGCGAAGACACCGCCAAAGTGGCAGCCGCCATCCACGCGGGCACCTTCAAGACCCCTACCGGCGACCTGAGCTTCGACGCCAAGGGCGACCTGAAGGACTTCAAATTCGTGGTCTACGAATGGCACTTCGGTAAACCAAAAACCGAAGTTTCCCCTCAGTAAGCCAGGCGTTACTGGTCCAACAAGCCCACTGTGAGAGCAGTGGGCTTTGTTTTACGAGGTTTATGGGCCTGTCACCCGCGATCCGGGCGCTGGCTCACCTGAAAATCTTAAAACCGTCACCAGCGGTTCGCTGGCAAACGCTTTGTGCAACCTGGTCACAGAACAGGGCACAAGCCGGAAATGACTCCACCAGTGAAATGCGTATCGGGTTTTTAGGAGCGCTGTAATGCCTGAGATCTATCATTTTTTCCAACAGCTGGTTAATGGCCTGACCATTGGCAGCACCTATGCCTTGATAGCCATTGGCTACACAATGGTTTACGGCATCATTGGAATGATCAACTTCGCCCATGGCGAGGTGTACATGATTGGTTCCTACGTGGCCTTTATCGCCCTTGCCGGGTTGGCCATGATGGGTATCCACTCCCTGCCGCTGTTGATGACCGCCGCGTTCCTGGCGTCGATCGTCGTGACCAGTGCCTATGGCTACAGTATCGAGCGCGTTGCCTACCGTCCCTTGCGTGGCAGCAACCGTCTGATCCCGCTGATTTCCGCCATCGGCATGTCGATTTTCCTGCAGAACACCGTATTGCTGTCCCAGGACTCCAAGGACAAGTCCATTCCCAACCTGATCCCGGGGAGCATCTCCTTCGGCCCAGGTGGCGCACAAGAAGTGCTGATTTCGTACATGCAGATCCTGGTCTTTGTCGTCACCCTGGTGGCGATGCTGGGCCTGACCCTGTTCATCTCTCGCTCCCGTCTGGGGCGTGCCTGCCGGGCTTGCGCCGAAGACATCAAGATGGCCAACCTGCTGGGTATCAACACCAACAACATCATCGCCCTGACCTTCGTGATCGGTGCCGCACTGGCTGCCGTTGCGGCGGTGCTGCTGAGCATGCAGTACGGCGTGATCAACCCCAACGCCGGTTTCCTCGTAGGCCTCAAGGCCTTTACTGCGGCGGTATTGGGCGGCATCGGCAGTATCCCGGGCGCGATGCTCGGTGGCCTGGTGCTGGGTGTGGCCGAAGCCTTTGGCGCCGATATCTTCGGCGACCAGTACAAGGACGTCGTGGCGTTCGGCCTGTTGGTTCTGGTGCTGTTGTTCCGTCCGACCGGCATCCTGGGCCGTCCGGAGGTTGAGAAAGTATGAGCAGATATCTTAAATCGGCGTTTTTCAGCGCCTTGCTGGTATGGGCCGTGGCCTTTCCGGTACTCGGCCTCAAGCTGAGCATTGTCGGCATCAACCTGGAAGTGCATGGCACCGGTCCCGTGACCCTGACCATCATCGCCTTGTGTTCGGTGCTGATGTTCCTGCGCGTGCTGTTCACCCAGCAGGTCGGCGCCCTGTTCAAGGGTAACCGTGGCCCGTTGGTATCGCCCAAGGTCAGCCAATTCCTGACCCTGCCGCGTACCCAGCGCTACATCATCATCGGCCTGATCGTGGCCGCGTTGATCTGGCCGTTCTTTGGCTCGCGCGGTGCGGTCGACATCGCCACCCTGATCCTGATCTACGTGTTGCTGGGCCTTGGCCTGAACATCGTGGTGGGCCTGGCCGGCCTGCTCGACCTGGGTTACGTGGGCTTCTACGCCGTGGGTGCCTACACCTACGCGCTGCTCTCGCACTACCTGGGCTGGGGCTTCTGGATTTGTCTGCCCTTGGCGGGCATGGCGGCGGCTACGTTCGGCTTCCTGCTCGGCTTCCCGGTGTTGCGTCTGCGCGGTGACTACCTGGCGATCGTGACCCTGGGCTTCGGTGAAATCATCCGTCTGTTCCTGCGTAACCTCACCGACATCACCGGCGGGCCCAATGGCATCAGCAGCATCCCCAAGCCCACCTTCTTCGGGCTGACGTTCGACCGTAGCGCTGCAGAAGGCATGCAGACCTTCCACGAGTACTTCGGGATCGACTACAACCCGGTGAGCAAAGTGGTGTTCCTGTACCTGGTGGCGCTGCTGCTGGCACTGGCTGCACTGTTCGTGATCAACCGCCTGCTGCGCATGCCGATCGGCCGTGCGTGGGAAGCGCTGCGCGAAGATGAAATCGCCTGCCGTGCACTGGGCATGAACCCGACAGTCATCAAGCTTTCGGCCTTCACCCTCGGGGCAACGTTTGCTGGTTTCGCCGGCAGCTTCTTCGCCGCTCGCCAAGGCCTGGTGACGCCGGAGTCGTTCACCTTCATTGAGTCGGCGATCATCCTCGCCATCGTGGTACTGGGTGGCATGGGCTCGCAACTGGGCGTGATCCTGGCGGCGATCGTGATGATCCTGCTGCCTGAAATGATGCGTGAGTTCAGCGAATACCGCATGTTGATGTTCGGCGCCATGATGGTGCTGATGATGATCTGGCGTCCTCAAGGCCTGCTGCCCATGCAACGTCCACACATGGAGCTGCGCAAATGAGCCGCGAGATCCTGAAAGTCGAAAATCTGAGCATGCGCTTCGGCGGCTTGCTGGCGGTCAACGGCGTGGCCCTGACCGTCAAAGAGAAACAAGTGGTTGCGCTGATCGGCCCCAACGGCGCCGGCAAGACTACGGTGTTCAACTGCCTCACCGGTTTCTACAAGCCGAGCGGTGGCAGCATCCTGCTGGACGGCCAGCCGATCCAGGGCCTGGCCGGTCACGAAATCGCCCGCAAAGGTGTGGTGCGGACCTTCCAGAACGTGCGGTTGTTCAAGGACATGACGGCGGTCGAGAACCTGCTGATCGCCCAGCACCGTCACTTGAACACCAACTTCTTCGCAGGCCTGTTCAAGACCCCGGCGTTCCGCAAGAGCGAGCGCGAGGCCATGGAGTACGCCGAGTACTGGCTGGACAAGGTCAACCTCACCGAGTTTGCCAACCGCCCGGCCGGCACCCTGGCCTACGGTCAGCAACGTCGCCTGGAAATCGCCCGCTGCATGATGACCCGCCCGCGGATCCTCATGCTCGACGAACCCGCGGCCGGCCTGAACCCCAAGGAAACCGAAGACCTCAAGGCGCTGATCAGCGTGTTGCGTGAGGAAAACAACGCCACCGTGCTGTTGATCGAACACGACATGAAACTGGTCATGAGCATTTCCGACCACATCGTGGTGATCAACCAGGGCACGCCTTTGGCCGACGGGACGCCGGAGCAGATCCGCGATAATCCTGAAGTGATCAAAGCCTATTTGGGGGAAGCGTAAAATGCTGCAATTCGAAAACGTTTCCACTTTCTACGGCAAGATCCAGGCCCTGCACAGCGTCAATGTGGAAGTGCGCCAGGGTGAGATCGTCACGCTGATCGGCGCCAACGGTGCCGGCAAATCGACCCTGTTGATGACCCTGTGCGGTTCACCCCAGGCCCACAGTGGCAGCATCCGCTACATGGGTGAGGAACTGGTGGGTCAGCACTCCTCGCAGATCATGCGTAAGAGCATTGCGGTGGTGCCGGAAGGCCGTCGTGTGTTCTCGCGCCTGACCGTGGAAGAGAACCTGGCCATGGGCGGGTTCTTCACCGACAAGGGCGACTACCAGGAGCAGATGGACAAGGTGCTGCACCTGTTCCCTCGGCTCAAGGAACGTTTCATCCAGCGCGGCGGCACCATGTCCGGCGGCGAGCAGCAGATGCTCGCCATCGGACGGGCGCTGATGAGCAAACCCAAGCTGTTGCTGTTGGACGAACCTTCACTGGGCCTGGCACCGATCATCATCCAGCAGATCTTCGACATCATCGAACAGCTGCGCAAGGACGGTGTGACGGTGTTCCTGGTGGAGCAGAACGCCAACCAGGCGCTGAAAATCGCTGACCGTGCCTATGTGCTGGAAAACGGCCGGGTGGTGATGCAGGGCACTGGCGAGCAGTTGCTGACCGATCCGAAGGTGCGCGAGGCCTACCTGGGCGGCTGAGAAAGCCCATGGATGCTGGACACAAGGGGAGCCGGGAAACCGGCTCCCCTTTTTATTTAAAGTTTTTTCAGATGACCTGTAACGAAATCCTACTCACCCGCTCTAGAGCTACAAGCAAGCATTCAAGCCTGCCACCTCAACCCACTGCTGGAGATACACCATGACGACCAAACTGTCCGCCGCCACCCTCGTTCTGGCCCTCGGTTCCGCCCTGAGCCTGTCCGCCCTGACCACCACCGCCCATGCCGCCGACGACATGCAGAAATGCTTCGGCGTCGCTGAAGCCGGCAAGAACGATTGCGCCGCGGGTGCAGGCACTTCCTGCGCTGGCACCTCGAAAACCAAGGATCAAGCCAACGCCTGGAAACTGGTCCCCGCCGGCACCTGCCTCAAGACCCCAAGCTCCACCTCGCCGACCGGTTTCGGCCAGGAAGCCGCCTTCACCGCCAAGTCCTGAAACCTCGTAAAACCTGAGTACTGATGATGACCCTTTCATCCCTGCAAGCCGTCTCCCAGGCTCAGGCGCCCGGCCTTCCCCGCCGGGCCGGGCTGGGGCTCAAGCATGAGCATTTCATGGAAGTGCTGGAGACCTCGCCCGACATCGGTTTTTTTGAAGTGCACGCCGAAAACTACATGGTGGCCGGCGGCCCGTTTCATCATTATCTGGGGTTGATCCGCGAGCAGTACCCGCTGTCCTTGCACGGCGTGGGCCTGTCCATCGGCGGCGAAGGCCCGCTGGACCGTGAGCACCTGGCACGGTTGGCCGCGCTGATCGAACGCTATCAACCCCACTCTTTTTCCGAACACCTGGCCTGGTCAAGTCACGGCCCGGTGTTTCTCAATGACCTGCTGCCCCTGGCCTACGACAGCACGACCCTGCAACGGGTCTGCGAACACGTTGACCAGGTGCAGAGCACCCTCAAGCGCCCGATGCTGCTGGAAAACCCGTCGACCTACCTGCAATTCCAACGCTCAACCCTGGACGAGACCGACTTCATCAGCGAAGTCATCCGCCGCACCGGCTGTGGTTTGCTGCTGGATGTAAACAACGTCTATGTGTCGTGCATCAACCATCGGCGCGATCCACTTGCCTACCTCGACGCGTTGCCATTGCACGCGGTGGGCGAGATTCATCTGGCCGGTTTTGCCGAAGACACGGACAGCCTCGGCGATCGATTGCTGATCGATGATCACGGCGCACCTATCGACAACGCCGTGTGGCAGCTGTACGAAAAGGTACTTAAACACGTCGGCTCGGTGGCAACCTTGATCGAGCGGGATAACCAGGTGCCGGCGTTCGGCGTATTACTGGCCGAGGCCCAGCAGGCCGAATGGCATCTGTCGCAGGTGACCCCATGAGCCTGCATGACGACTTCACCGAAGCATTACTAGCGCCGGACCAAGCCTGTCCCGATGGCCTGTTCAGCACCAATGGTGCCGACCCCGCCAGCCGCTTCGTGGTGTATCGCAACAATGTGCACAGCTCATTGATCAACGCACTGGCGACGGCATATCCCGTGACATTGCAACTGGTAGGCGAAGAGTTCTTCCGAGCGATGGCCGGCCTGTTTGTACAGGCTTGCCCACCCGCCAGCCCGTTGATCAGCGAGTATGGCAGTGCGTTCGCGGCGTTTATCCAGGATTTCGAGCCTGCCGCGAGCGTGCCCTACCTGGCGGATGTCGCGCGCCTGGAACGTTTGCGTGTGCGTGCCTATCACGCCGCGGATACCCCGCCGCTGGACCAGCAGACGGTTCTCCTGGCACTGCAAGGCCAGGCAGGTCTGGGGAAATTGCGCCTGCAACTGCATCCCTCCCTGGCCACCTTGAATTCAGCCTATGCGGTGGTGGCCGTGTGGGCCGCGCACCAGACCGAAGGTGGCCTGGCCACTTTGAATCCCTGGCACGCCCAGGGTGCGCTGGTCATGCGTCAGGGCCTGGAGGTCGAGGTCTTTGCTATCGACCACGGCTCAGTCGCGTTTATCGACAGCCTGGCCCATGGCACGCCCTTGGAAAAAGCCGTGGAGCAGGCGGTTGAAACTTCAGCCGAGTTCGATTTGCACCAATGCCTGACGCTGCTGGTCAGCCACAACGCCATCACTCATTTGCATCCAGAACAAAAGGTATCGCCATGAATACTCGTCCATCGTGCCTGATCAATCGGGTTATCGCGCTTTTCGAACAGATTCCCTACAGCCTGATCGCCTTTCTCGCACGCTTCTCCATTGCAGCCGTGTTCTGGAAATCCGGGCAAACCAAAGTCGAAGGCTTCGCGATTGATTTGATCAGCGGCACCTTCCAACTAGGCGCACCGAAACTGGCGGCTTCGACATTGCCGCTGTTTCGCAGCGAATACCACGTGCCTCTGTTATCGCCGGAAATCGCAGCGCCTATGGCTGCATTTGCCGAGCATTTTTTCCCGGTGCTGATCCTGGTGGGCTTCGCCACGCGCTTCTCGGCCTTGGCCCTGATCGGTATGACTCTGGTGATTCAGCTGTTCGTCTACCCGGACGCCTACCCGACCCATGGCACCTGGATTGCGCTGCTGTTGCTGCTGGTGGCCAAAGGGCCGGGGCGTCTGTCCATCGATCACCTGATCGCTCGTCGCTACGCTTAAAGCCGATCCAGCGCTTCGCCGCTGCGCTTGAACCAGTCGACCAGATAATCGGCCAACACTTGGGTGCGGCGTGGCAGGCCGCCCTGATAAGGATGCACCAGGTACATCGGCAGGCTCCGCGTCTGATACTCGCGCAGGAGCCAACGCAAGCGGCCGTCAGCCAATTCTGCAGGCAGCACATAGGACGGCAGCCGCGCGATACCGGCGCCCACCAGTGCGGCCTTTTTCAACAGGTTGTAGTGGTTGGAGGCAAAGGTGCCGCTGACCCGCACCCGCAGCAATTCGTGCTGCTGGTGGTACAGCCACTCTTCCCGCCCGCTGTAATGGCTGTTGAGCAGGCAGGTGTGGGTTGCCAGGTCGGCCGGGGTCTGTGGCTCGCCATGCTGCTCGAGGTACGCCGGACTGGCGCAGGTCATTTCATGCCAGGCCAGCAATGGCTTGGCCACCAGGCGCTCGTTCTCGATGGCACCTGAACGCACGCCTAGGTCAAAGCCGTCCCGCGCCAGGTCCCGGTAGCTGTTGTTGAGCTCCAGCTCGATCTGCACTTGCGGGTACTCTTTGGAAAATTCCAGCAACAAGCCGTCAAAAAATGTTTCCCCCAACGACACCGGCACTGTCATGCGCACCGGTCCGGCCAGGTCATCCTTAAGCCGAGCCAATGCCTGCCGGGCCCGATCCACCTGCACCACCAATGCCTGGGCCTGGGGCAGCAACGCTGCGCCGGCGGCTGTCAGGCTGAGCTTGCGCGTGGTGCGGTGCAGCAGCACCACGGAAAACCGCGCTTCCAACTGGCTGATCCGCTTGGACAACTGCCCTTTGCTGCAGCCCAGTTGCTCGGCGGCCACGGTAAAACTGCCGGCTTCGATCAGCACCGCAAACGCGGCCAGGTCATCCATCTCGCTCATGGATTGTTTCCATTTGAAAACCAAAGGTTGCCTATTAGCGCGTTTATCCGCCCAAAAAGCCACACTAGACTGAACCCTCACTTACCCCCTGGAGGAACAGCACGATGAAAATCCTATTGATTGGTGCCAGCGGCACGGTTGGCTCAGCGGTCAAGGCGGAACTGGCGCAGCGTCACGACGTGATCAGCATCGGCCGCAACAGCGGCGACTTCCAAGTGGATATCAGCGACAGCGCGTCGATCCGCAAGCTGTTCGAACAGACCGGCAAGTTCGATGCCCTGGTCTGTGCGGCAGGCAGCGTGAACTTTGTGGCGCTGGGTGAGATGAGCGAAAGCGATTTCGACCTGGGCTTGCGTGACAAGCTGATGGGCCAGGTCAACCTACTGCTGATCGGCCGCGAGTACGCCAATGATGGCGCCTCGTTCACCTTCACCAGCGGCATTCTGAACCGCGATCCGATCCGCACCGGCGCCTCGGCTGCGCTGGTCAATGGTGCGCTGGACGCCTTCGTGAAAGCGGCGGCAATCGAGTTGCCACGCGGCTTGCGCATCAACTCGGTGAGCCCGACGGTCTTGCTGGAAGCCATGGACAGCTACGCGCCGTATTTCCGTGGCTACAAACCGGCGTCGGGTGCCGACGTGGCGTTGGCCTACGCAAAAAGCGTGGAAGGCCTGCAAACCGGTCAGACCTTTATCGTGGGGTGATCAGGCTGCCTGTCAGAATTGCCTGAACCTCGCGGGCGGGGTTGTGGTGCGACGCAGGCCTGCGTAACGTGGCGGCACTTGTCTGGAGACTCGATGATGCGTGCCGCCCATACCCTTGCTCTACTTGCCTTGTTTCCCCTGTTTGGCGCCTGCCAGATGTTCGATAACGATCCGGCCAAGCCCTCTATTGCCGGGCTGACCCGCATGCAGGGCGAACTCACGGCAGTCGGCGGCAAACTGCTGTTCCAGCCGTGTGGCGACAAACGCAACTATGTGGTCAACGACACCGGCGGCACCAGCATCCTGCAGGAAGCGGCTTCTCTGGCCGGCGAGCAAGGCGCGTTGTTTGCCGACCTGCGCGGCAAATTCTCCGGGGTCGCCAGCGGCACCCAGGGCAGCGTCGACCTGCAACAACTCTACCGCGTCGAGCGCTCGACCTCGGCCTGCAACGACCCCGACTTCAAACGCATGATCCTGCGCGCCAACGGCCACAAACCGACCTGGGTGATGAACGTCACCGCCAAGGGCCTGGTGCTGGAACGCGAAGGCCAGCCGCCACTGGCGGTGCCCTATGTGGAAGAACAAATCGGTGACGGCCGATTCAACCTGATGACCGAGGCCAACAATCAACACGTGGAATTGTGGGTAGCCCCGCAACGTTGCGTCGACCCGGTCAGCGGCAGCCTGCAACACATGAGCGCCGAACTGCGCGTCAACGGCCAGGTGCAGCGCGGTTGTGCGTCGTTCGGCGGTTCGCGCGACGACTGACGCCACGCCGTGCTGTTTTAACATGACGGGAAACCGCCATTGGGGCTTATAATCGCCGGTTTGCAAAACAGCCGGCCTCCGAGCCCGCCGCCTACCGGATCCTGTCATGTTACGAATCACCGAACTCAAGCTGCCCATCGACCATCCCGAAGAAGACCTGCGGCCCGCCATCGTGCAGCGCCTGGGCATCGCCAGTGATGACTTGCTCGATTTCACCCTGTTCAAGCGTAGCTACGACGCCCGCAAGAAATCCTCGGAGCTGTGCTTCATCTACACCATCGACTTGAACGTGAAGGGTGAAGCCGCCCTGCTGCTCAAGTTCGCCGATGACCGCAACGTCAACCCGGCGCCGGATGTCAGCTACAACGTCGTGGGCCAGGCGCCGGAAGGCCTCACGGAGCGTCCAATCGTGGTCGGTTTTGGCCCATGCGGTATCTTCGCCGGCTTGTTGTTGGCGCAGATGGGCTTCAAGCCGATCATCCTTGAGCGCGGTAAGGAAGTGCGCCAGCGCACCAAGGACACCTGGGGCCTGTGGCGCAAAAGCGTGCTGAACCCAGAGTCCAACGTGCAGTTCGGTGAAGGGGGCGCCGGGACCTTTTCCGACGGCAAGCTGTACAGCCAGATCAAGGACCCGAAGTTCCACGGCCGCAAAGTCCTGCACGAGTTCGTCAAGGCCGGTGCGCCGGAAGAGATCCTCTACGTCAGCAAGCCGCACATCGGTACGTTTCGCCTGACCGGCGTGGTAGAGAACATGCGCGAGCAGATCATCGCCCTCGGCGGTGAAGTGCGCTTCGAACAGCGCGTGACCGACGTGCTGATCGAAGACGGCCAGTTGAACGGCGTCGTCGTCGATGGCGGCGAACAGATCCTGTCCAAGCACGTGATCCTGGCGCTGGGCCACAGCGCCCGCGACACCTTCCGCATGCTTCATGGCCGTGGTGTGTACATGGAAGCCAAGCCGTTCTCGGTGGGTTTCCGTATCGAACACCCGCAATCCTTGATCGACGCCGCGCGACTGGGCAAATACGCCGGCCACCCGAAACTGGGCGCAGCCGACTACAAGCTGGTGCACCACGCCAAGAACGGCCGTTCGGTCTACAGCTTCTGCATGTGCCCAGGCGGCACCGTGGTCGCAGCGACTTCCGAGCCGGGCCGTGTGGTCACCAACGGCATGAGCCAATACTCGCGTAACGAGCGCAATGCCAACTCCGGCATCGTGGTCGGCATCACCCCTGAGGTGGATTATCCGGGTGGCCCGTTGGCGGGTATCGAGCTGCAGGAACGCCTGGAATCCCACGCCTACGTCCTCGGCGGCAGCAACTACGAGGCGCCAGCACAACTGGTAGGTGACTTCATCGCCGGCAAGCCGTCGACGGCGATTGGCAGTGTGGAACCGTCCTACAAACCAGGTGTGTCCCTGGGCGATTTGGCGCTGGCCTTGCCGGACTTCGCCATCGAAGCGATCCGTGAAGCCTTGCCAGCGTTCGAAAAGCAGATCAAGGGTTACTCGCTGCACGACGCGGTGTTGACCGGCATTGAGACACGCACTTCATCGCCGCTGCGGATCACCCGTAACGAATCGATGCAGAGCCTGAACGTGAAAGGCCTGTTCCCGGCCGGGGAAGGCGCCGGTTATGCCGGTGGGATTCTGTCGGCAGGCGTGGATGGGATTCGGATTGCCGAGGCGTTGGCGCGGGATATGTTGGGCATCGAGGCCTGACACATTTTCGCGTAGGAGCCCGGTTCGCCGGGCTCCTACACGATTAAATGTTGGCGCGCAGGATGCTGTCCGGCAACGGCTCGCCGCGCTCGACACTGGCTGCAACAGCCGCAATCAACCCGGCCAATTCATAGCCCTGGGCGTTGAGCCAGGCCTGATCGTAGTAAGTCGTGGCATACCGCTCCCCGCCATCACACAAGATCGCCACAATCGAACCCGACTCCCCCGCCGCTTTCATTTGCTGCGCCGCCACCAGAGCGCCGACCAGGTTAGTCCCGCTGGAACCACCGACCCGCCGCCCCAACCGCTCAGCCAGGTAATGCATGGCCGCCAGCGACAGCGCATCCGGCACCTTGACCATCGCATCAATCACCTTGGGCAGAAACGACGCCTCGACCCGTGGCCGGCCAATGCCTTCGATGCGTGAACCACAGTCCAGGCGCAAGCTGGCGTCGCCACTCTGATAGAAATCAAAGAACACTGAACGCTCGGCATCGGCGCACAACACGCGTGTGCAGTGCTGGCGATAACGCACATAACGACCAAGGGTCGCGGTGGTGCCGCCAGTGCCGGGGCTGGAGATCAACCAGCTCGGTTCCGGATGCTGCTCGAAGCGCATCTGCTGGAAGATCGACTCAGCGATATTGTTGTTCGCCCGCCAGTCGGTGGCGCGTTCGGCGTAAGTGAACTGGTCCATGAAGTGACCGCCACTTTCCCGCGCCAGGCGTTCGGATTCGGCGTAGATTTGCGTGGGATCCTGTACCAGATGGCTCTTGCCGCCGTAGAAGGCAATCTGCGCGATTTTTTCCTGGGAGGTGGTGGCTGGCATCACCGCAATAAACGGCAAACCGAGCAAACGCGCGAAGTAGGCTTCGGAAATTGCCGTCGAACCGCTGGAGGCCTCGATCACCGGCGCGCCGGGCTTGAGCCAACCGTTACACAGCGCGTAGAGAAACAGTGAGCGGGCAAGTCGGTGTTTGAGACTGCCAGTGGGGTGGCTGGACTCGTCCTTGAAGTACAACTCGATACCCGGCAACCCCGGCAGCGGCAACGGGATCAGGTGCGTGTCGGCACTGCGCTGGAAGTCGGCTTCAATAATGCGAATGGCTTCGCGGGCCCAGGGACGGTGGTCGCTCATGGAGGGTTTCTCTGAAGGTGTAAGCCCTGATTTTAGGGGGTTTCCTACGTGTCACACAGATACAGTACCGACTCAATCGGACACACAATTGCTAGGCTTAGGCGCAACGTCACGCCAAACAGCTGCTTATAACAAATAAGAATATAACTTTTGTTTTAACAACTAACGGTACGGGTTAGGGTACCCACCTATTGAATCTGGATTGGAGAGCATCCCTTGCCTCTGCGTAGCACTTTTACCCGTTTCTTCCAGCTGGAAGCCGCCAGCGGTCTGTTGTTGATCGCGGCTGCCGCCTTGGCGTTGATCATCAACAATTCACCTTTGTCGCACTTGTACGAGGCGTTTCTCGACGTACCGGTGGTGGCACAGATCGGCGCGTTGAAGATCGCCAAGCCGGCCTTGCTGTGGATCAACGACGGCCTGATGGCCCTGTTCTTCCTGCTGATCGGCCTGGAGGTCAAGCGTGAACTGCTCGACGGCCACCTGTCCAAGCCCTCGCAAGTGGTGCTGCCCGGCGCGGCGGCAATTGGCGGCATGGTCGTGCCGGCGCTGATCTACTGGGCGATCAACAAGGATTACCCCGCCGCACTCTCCGGCTGGGCGATCCCCATGGCCACCGACATTGCCTTCGCCCTCGGCGTGCTGGCCTTGCTCGGCAAGCGCGTGCCGGTGTCGCTGAAGCTGTTCCTGATGACCCTGGCGATCATTGACGACCTGGGCGCGATCATTGTGATTGCGGTGTTCTACTCCGCCGACCTGTCCGGCGCTGCCCTTGCAGGCGCGGGTGCGTGCTTGGTTGCCTTGATTGCGATGAACCGCCTGGGCGTCATCAAGCTTGGGCCTTACCTGATCATCGGACTGATCCTGTGGGTCTGCGTGCTCAAGAGCGGCGTGCATGCAACGCTGGCCGGCGTGACATTGGCCTTCTGCATCCCGATGCGTACCAAGAACGCCGAGCCCTCGCCGCTGCTCACGCTGGAACACGCCCTGCACCCGTGGGTGGCCTACGGCATCTTGCCGCTGTTTGCCTTCGCCAACGCCGGCGTATCCCTGACCGGCGTCAGCCTGGAAAGCTTCACCCACCACGTGCCCATGGGCATCGCCGCCGGTTTGTTGATCGGCAAGACCGTGGGTGTGTTTGGCCTCACCTGGCTGGCCATCAAGACCGGCCTCGCCGCCCTGCCCAGCGGCGCGAACTGGGGGCAGGTGTTTGGTGTGGCGATCCTCTGTGGGATCGGCTTTACCATGAGCCTGTTTGTTGGTTCGCTCGCGTTTGTGCCGGGTGCCAGTGAGTTTGCAGGTGAGGACCGAATGGGGATTTTGACCGGATCGATTCTGGCAGCGTGTATTGGTTATGCGGTGACGGCGATGGCGAGTCGTAAGAAGGCCTGACTCGCCACAATCACTGTGGCGAGGGAGCTTGCTCCCGTTGGGGCGCGAAGCGGCCCCTCTCAGGGCAACGACTCCACTTCATGATCTGGGCAAGCGATTTGGGGCCGCTGCGCAGCCCAACGGGAGCAAGCTCCCTCGCCACAGGTCGTGCAAACTTCGACATACTCGGCCCCCTTACGTTGGGCCTACCTCCAGCACACTTACCGGAACACATGGCCTTTGGATGCAGGTCAATGCATCTTTGAGTCACATCCCCAGCCGTTAGTTGGGTATGCAATAAAAAACCGCCCTACTAAGGCGGTTTTTTATTGCCTGCGTTTTTGCATTTAACCCGGCCGCCACCTAAAAATGCCCGCCCAGAAAACCAAAAACCCCAACCAGTCACCCGGTTGGGGTTTTGTGTTTTTACAACCCGCGCTTAGCGAGTAACACGGCTGGTGCCATCAACGGTCATGATGCGCACGCGGTCACCAATGCGGAAGATTTCATTCTCCTGCACAGCCTGCACGTAGGCGCGCATGCTGCCGTCGTCTTCGCGAACGGTGATTTCCACACCTTGAGTGCGGGTCAGCCCTTCTTCGGTGGCCGAACCCAACAGGCCGCCAGCAACAGCACCGATCACGGCAGTCACGATGCTGCCGCGGCCACCGCCGATGGCGCTGCCGCCAACACCGCCGATGACTGCGCCGGCAGCGCCGCCGATTGGGGTCTTGGTGCCTTCGATCTTCACAGGACGCAGGGATTCGATGGTGCCCATGCGCACGGTCTGTACACGACGCGCTTCGTCACGGGAGTACGAGTCGCCGGTCAGACTCGAGGCGCAGCCACCCAGCAGCAACGACAGGGTGGTAAAGCAGGCAACCAGTAAAACGGACTTACGCATAGCATCAACTCCAAAGGACAGGTGGTCATTAAACGCTGCAGCTTGCCGCCTGTCACGGCAAGCACCACAGAAAATTGCTTTCATTCAGCCTGAGTACAGACTGACCGCACCAGAAAAATCGACGAACGGTAGCGTACCCTTCAAGGACTACTTTGATTGTAGTCGCGACAGTCGCCAGGAACACCACACAGCACTACACGCCCGAAGCCTCTGGTATAGAGACTTCAGGGTGACGGGCAACATTCAGGTGAAGTGACGAAAGGTGCAGCTCAGGGCGCCAAGCGCTCGCGGGTCCAATCGGCCCCTTGCAGGCGATAGTTCAGGCGGTCGTGCAAGCGGCTGGCACGACCTTGCCAGAACTCGATGCGCTCCGGCAGCAAGCGATAGCCACCCCAATGCTCGGGGCAGTCGGGCTGGGTGTCGCTGAAACGCTGTTCGGTGGCCTTGAGCAGGTCGTGCAGTTCCTCGCGGTCACGAATGACCTGGCTCTGCGGAGACGCCCAGGCGCCCAGGCGGCTGCCCAGCGGGCGGACCTGATAATAAGCGTCCGACTCTTGAGCCGTGACCTTGACCACCCGCCCCTCGATGCGCACTTGCCGCTCCAGGGTCGGCCAGAAGAAGGTCATGGCCGCGAACGGCCGCGCCGCAAGCTGCTGGCCCTTGGCACTCTGATAGTTGGTGAAGAAGGTAAAGCCCTGCGCGTCCAGGCCCTTGAGCAACAGGATGCGGCAGTGCGGGCGACCGTCCTGGTCGACCGTGGCCAAGGTCATGGCATTGGCTTCCACCGGTGGCTGCTCGGTTTTCACCGCGTCGGCAAACCACTGGTGGAACAAGGCAAACGGCTCGCTCGGGGCCTGGGCCTCGCTCAAACCATCCCGTGTGTAGTCACGGCGCATATCGGCCAATGCCTGGGTCATGCGGCTTTATCCTTCTGGTTCAGCGGATCAGTTTTTCGCCTGGTCGTTGGCAGCCGGTGCAGCTTTTTTGGCAGCAGGCTTGGCTGGCGCTTTTTTAGCGGCGGGCTTGGCGGCGGCTTTCTTGGCGGCCGGGGCTTTTTTCGCTGCGGTTTTCTTCGCAGCAGGTGCTGCTACTGGCGCTGGAGCGGCCTGCACAGCAACCATTTCAGCGACAGGCGGGGTTTTGCCCGATTGATACTTGCTCAGCAGCGCCAACATGGTGGTGCGCTGGGTGAACATGATCTCCATGCGACGGTTCAGCGCACGGCCCTGAGTGCTGTCGTTGGCGGCACGTGGCATCAGGTCGCCCATGCCACGCAGCATCAGGCGGTCTTGTTTCAGACCGCTGAGGCTGAAGATCGACGCGATGGATTGTGCGCGTTCCTTGGACAACGCCTGGCTGGCCGGGGCGGTGCCGGTGGCATCAACGTGGCCCAGCACCAGTACGGCGGTCTTCGGATCGGCTTCAACGGCCTTGGCAACACGGGTAAACGGACCGAGAGTGACCGGCAGCAACATGGCTGGGCGTTTCGGGTTGTAGGAACCGTCTACCGGGGCGATCACGACGAGCACATTGTCGCGACGTTCCAGTTGCAGGTTGCTGTCCTTGATGGCGGCGCGCAGGCGCGGCTCATAGTCATCCAGCCAGGCCTGGGTGATTTTTGGATCCGGCATCGGCACGTTGGTCACGTCGACCTTGGCCAATGGCTTGGGTTTGCTTTCGAACGGCCACCACCATTTGGTTTCGGTGTCGTTCTTGGCGACAGCTGGGGCGGCGTCAGGGGCTGGCTCGGCGGCCTTGAGGTCGCCTTTCAGGTCGGCCTTGGCATCGGCGGCCTTTTCGTCGGCGCTCTTGGACGAGAACGGCCACCAGCTGGAGCCGGTGTCAGCCTTGGCAGCTGGAGCGGGAGCGGCAGCAGCAGCAGCAGCTACCGGGGCGGCAGGCTTGGCGCCGGCAGCGGGCTTGGCGTCCGGTTTAGCGTCCGGCTTGGCATCGGTTTGGGTCACTGCATCCTTGGTCGCAGCCTTATCAGATCCAAATGACCACCAATGCCCGCCCTCGGCATCATTTTGTGGAGTTTGTGCGCAGCCGGTAATAGTGAGGCATAGCGCCAGTGCCAAGGACTTGTTCGATAACATGAGATATCCACAAAATGAGAAAAGAAACGGGGGTCTGGATGACCCGTTAAACAGACGCTTACAGAACATTAAAGTTACATCGTTTCGTTCAGCGCCTTCTTATAGTTGCCTTTGTAACAAAAAAACGTGAAACAGCAAGGGGTTTACAGACAACCGGCCAATATTCCGACCAACTTCTGTGCCCGCGGGTCCATAAGTACATAAGGCCCCAATGTATTAGTCACAAAACCAAACGCTACATCATGCTCTGGGTCGGCAAACCCGACCGAGCCGCCCGCCCCAGGATGCCCGAATGCACGCGGGCCAAGGCCGAAGGTGGCGTTGGGCAGCTGCGGCTGGTCCAACATGCAGCCCAGGCCAAAACGGGTTTGTGTCAATAATGTTTTATCCGGCCCGATACTGTGTTCGCGAGTCAATTGTTCGAGCATGTCGGCTTCGAGCAAACTACCGTCCAATAAGCCGCTATAAAAGCCCGCCAGGCTGCGTGCATTACCGTGACCATTTGCCGCCGGCTGCTGCATACGGCGCCATTCAGGTTTGTTAGTGCTGGTCAGAATAGACGGTGGATTAGCAAATGCACGGGTCGTCATGGCCGTGGGTTCACGCATCATTACTTGCAGTAAACGTTGTGCGGCTTCATCGCCCATATTGCCTTTGCTACGCGCTATATGTGCCACGCGATAAAACTCTTCATCCGCCAGGCCCACATGGAAGTCCAGCCCCAGTGGCCGCGCAACCCGCGCCACGATGGATTCTCCCGGCCCACGTCCATCGGCACGACGCAGCAACTCACCCACCAGCCAGCCGTAGGTGATCGCCTCGTAGCCGTGGCCTTGGCCAGGTGTCCACCACGGGGCTTCGGCCGCGAGGGTATCGACCATCAGTTGCCAGTCGTACAAAGCCTCGGTCGGCAGCATTTCGCGGATTGCCGGCAACCCGGCCTGGTGGCAGAGCAACTGGCGCAGGGTGATGGATTCTTTGCCCGCTGCCGCAAATTCAGGCCAATAGTTGGCGACCGGTGCGTCCAGTTGCAACTTGCCTTCGGCCACCAATTGCAGGGCCGTCACGGCGGTGAAGGTCTTGGTGCAGGAGAACAGGTTGACGATGGTGTCACTGTGCCAGGCCTCGGCACCGTCCTTGTCGGCGGTGCCGGCCCACAGGTCGACGACGGTTTCGCCGCCTATCTGGATACACAGCCCGGCACCACGCTCCTGCGGGTCATCGAACAACGCGGCAAAGGCTTCCCGTACCGCTTCGAACTGGAGTTCGTAATGACCCTGGATCTGCACCTGAACACCCTCGGACAACACAGCAAAAAGTGGCCGACATTGTTCCAGTACTGGTGGGTTTTGTGAACCCGTCAGCCCTCAATCAATGACCATTCCCTGAGTGCCCGCCCGCATGCCCGGCGCCCTGCCCCGGGCCTTTGCCTTCGTGCCCGGCCCTGCCGCCTTCGCTTTCACGCACGGCGCCCGCCGCCTTGGCCTTTTCCGCTTCCTTGCCCAGTTGATCGACCGCCGCCAGGTTGCTTTTGCGCACGCTGTCGACAAAGCCCTGGAACGGCACATCGGTGATGCCCACCAGGCCAAAGTGGCCATTTTCGCCGTCCAGCAGACGCCCGGTTGCCGGCTGATCCAGGTATTGGAACCAGTGCACGCCGACAATCGACGGTTCAGCCATGGCCTGCTTGAGGAAGTTGCCGTACGCCACACCGCGATCCTCTTCCTTGGCCAACTGTGTCACGCCGCCCCAGAACGGGCCACGGTCAGCCGAGCCGAAGTTGAATTCGGTGATCAGCACTGGCTTGTCCAGCGCACGCAGGGCAGCGAAGTCATAACCGTCCTGCGGCTTGAGGGTGTACATGTTGAAGCTCAGCACATCGCAATACTGGGCGCAGGACGCCACGGCTTCCGGCGTGCTCACCGCGAAACGACCGCCCAGCAGCAGTTGGTTGGGCGCATGCCATTTCAGCGAGTCGGAAATGGTCTTGAAGTAAGCATCGGCGAAGGTCTTCTGGAAGTATTTGAAGTCCGCTTCGATTTCCGGGTGCTCAGGGTTGGGCATCGGCGGTTCGAAGCCTGGGTCTTCCATCAGCTCCCAGCCTTTCAATTCGATGCCCCAGGCTTTCGACAGGCCTTCTTCGTTGCGGTACTTGTCGCGCAGTTGCTTGAGGAACGCGCGCTTGGCCGGAACGTCAGTGGTCATGCGCAAGGTGCCGTAGGCCAAGGCATAGCGAGATTTCGGATCATCACCAGGGCCGGCCCAGGCCAACTCGTTGTCGGCAAAGAAACCGATCAACCATGGGTCATCACGGTGATCGCGAGCGGCGATAGCGACGGCGCGCTCGGTGGCCATGGCGAAACGCGGGTCGAACGGGTCGGGCATGCCGCCCCACCAGTCGGTGCCGGTGCTGATGCTGGTGTAGTCGCCGACGATCGACAGCGGCAAGGTGTAGGGCACGCGATCGGCACGGGCCAGGTCGTCGTCGCTCCAGTTGCCCACGGTGTTGAAACCCCAGGCTTGCAGGCGGTCGAGGGTGTGAGTGGTCCAGCGCTTCTGGTCAAACCCGTCACCGCCGTAGGTGCGTTGCAGGTTGGCGCCGTAGAAATCGTACCAGCGCCCGGCGCCAAAGCTGCGGCCTTCACCCGCACCGTTGCCGGTGCGGTTGTCGCCGCTGCCGTAATACTTGTCGAACGGTTCGCCAGCCTTGGGCAGTGCTGCGAACATCCATTCACGGCCGGACACGTAGGTCTGGTTGTTGTCCGGGGCCACGGTATTAACGCCCAGCGAATAGAACGGATGCCCCTCCGGCGTCACCAGGTACCAACGCCCGTCGCGCTTCTCGGTGCGGAAAAAGCCGCTGGCGTCGAAGGCCGGGCCTTTGTTCCAGCCGCCGTATTGGTCCAGCGCGGACTTATCCCGCGTGGCCAGCCAGCCCTGGAGCTGTTGTTGCTCCTTGGCGGCGGCAGCCTTGAGCTGTTCGTCGCTGCTGACCTTTTCCGGCCAGCGGGCACGGGTGGATTGACCATAGGCATCCACCAATTCGCTGTAGGCGGCCTTCAACACCGGCTCGCTGTCCTGCACGCCAAAGCGCTCCAGCAGGATGCTTTGGGCGGCGTTGGGCTTGATCATCGACAGCGTCACCGAGACCACCTGGCTACGGTCGATCTCGCCCGCGCTGCTGGCCAGCAAGACGCGCTGGCCGTCTACGGTGATCGGCATCGGCGGGCCGGCCTTCATGCCCTGGCTCAGCGGCGAGTTGGCCTGCAACGGGACCAGCAGGGTCTGGGCCGGGCCCGCCGGCAGGTCGATGCGACTGACCAGGGTACGGCCATCACTGCTCTGCACTTTCACGTAGAGCGTCAGCGCCCAATCCATCGCACTCTGGATGCGCAGGCTCATGGCCCCCGACTGAGACCAGTCCCAGGCGCCCGTCTGCGGGCTGAGCACCAGGCTGGGTTCGGCAGCCGGGTTGAAGGTGATGCGGCGCAGCACTTCACCTTCCGGGGTTTGTTCGGCGTTGTACTGCGGCAGGCTGGCGTCCTGGGTCGCCACCTTGACCACATCGGCAGGCCGGACGAAATTGAACAGGGTCTGTTGCCCGGCGGGCGCGGCCAGCAAGGGCGCGGCGAACAGCAGGGCAAAAAGGGCGGGCAGCGTGCGAATCATACGAGCAAGGTTCTCCCAGACGGCCGATGGATGGCCTGATGAAATACAGTGAGATAGACCACGAAGTGGGCGAATTCGCCCACGGTGGCTTAAGAAATTTCGCGCCTGAACGGCGGCAATGCATTAAGGATAGCCTTGCCATAGCGCTGGGTGACCAATCGGCGGTCGAGCAAGGTGATGGTGCCTCGGTCTTCTTCGGTACGCAGCAAGCGACCGCAGGCCTGGACCAGCTTCAAGGAAGCATCCGGCACCGAGATTTCCATGAACGGGTTACCACCCCGTGCTTCGATCCATTCGGCCAAGGCCGCCTCGACCGGATCATCCGGCACCGAGAACGGGATCTTGGCGATCACCACGTGCTCGCAGTAGGCGCCGGGCAGGTCGACACCTTCGGCGAAACTCGCCAGGCCGAACAATACGCTGGAATCCCCGCCATCCACCCGCGCCTTGTGCTTGTTCAGGGTTTCCTGCTTGGACAGGTTGCCCTGGATAAACACCTGCTTGCGCCAGTCGCGGTCGAGGCCGTCGAACACGTCCTGCATCTGTTTGCGCGACGAGAACAGCACCAGCGTTCCGCGTGAACCTTCTACCAGCTCCGGCAGGTCACGGATGATCGCAGCCGTGTGGGCGGCCGCATCCCGTGGGTCGGCCTTGAGGTCCGGCACTCGCAACACACCGGCGTCGGCGTGATGGAACGGACTCGGCACTACCGCAGTGACAGCCTTTTTCGGCAGGCCGGCACGCATGCGGAAGCGGTCGAAGGTGCCCAGGGCGGTCAGCGTGGCCGAGGTGACCAGGCAGCCGTAGGCCACGTTCCACAGGTTGCGGCGCAGCATTTCGGCGGCCAGGATCGGGCTGGCGTTGACCTCGATATCGAACAACGCACCGCTTTCCGACAGGGTCAGCCAGCGCGCCATGGGCGGGTTGTCTTCCGGGTCTTCCACGGTGAAGGCCGTCCACAACTCCCAGTTGCCCTGGGAACGGGACAACAGGCTGCCGAACAGCGGGTACCATTCCTCGGCCTGGTTGCTGGCGATGCCGATGTTGACCTCGCCGTCCATGCCCTCTTTGAGCAGGTCGGTGAGGCGAGTGAACAGATCGGTCAGGCGTGAGAATCCCTTCTTCAGCTCAATGCCCATTTCGCGCATGTGTTCGGGAATCAGACCGCCAACGAACCGATGGCGCGGCCGCTCACGGCCCTCGACGTCTTCGCCGGGTTTGAAATCCGCCACCTGCTCGCAGGCGCTGAACATGAATTGCTGCTGGGTCTTGATCTCCCGCGCCAGCTCCGGCACCTGTTCGATCAGCTTGCCCAGGTCGCCGGGCAGCGGGTGCTGGGCCAGCAACTTGGTGAGGTTCTTCGCGGTGGTTTCCAGCCAGTCGGCAGTGGAACGCAGGCGCGTGTAGTGGGCGAAATGGCCGATGGCCTTGTCGGGAAGGTGATGGCCTTCGTCGAAAACGTAGAGGGTGTCACGCGGGTCGGGCAGCACGGCGCCGCCGCCCAGGGCCAGGTCGGCCAGGACCATGTCGTGGTTGGTGACGATCACATCAACCTTGCCCATGCCTTCGCGGGCCTTGTAGAAAGCGCACTGACCGAAGTTGGGGCAATGGCGGTTGGTGCACTGGCTGTGGTCGGTGGTCAGGCGTGCCCAGTCGGCATCCTCCAGGGCAGTGGGCCAACTGTCGCGGTCGCCGTCCCATTTATTACCGGCGAGTTTCTCGATCATGCTGGTGAACAGCTTCTGGCTGACTTCATCCACCTCGATCTTGAAGCCTTCTTCTTCGAACAGTGACGCGGTGGCGGTTTGCGCGTGGCCTTCCTGTAGTAGTACGTCGAGCTTGGACAGGCACATGTAGCGCCCACGGCCCTTGGCCAGGGCGAAGGTAAAATTCAGGCCACTGTTGCGCATCAGGTCGGGCAGGTCTTTGTAGACGATCTGCTCTTGCAGGGCGACGGTGGCGGTGGCAATCACCAGGCGCTTGCCGGCGGCCTTGGCGGTGGGGATCGCAGCCAGGCTGTAGGCCACGGTCTTGCCGGTACCGGTGCCGGCCTCGACGGCCACGACCGCGGGCTCACCCTCGCGGCGACCTTCGTCGTCGGTGTCGATATCCCCGAGGACCTTGGCCACTTCGGCGATCATCAGGCGTTGGCCGTAGCGCGGTTTCAAGCTCTTGGCTTCGAGAAAACGCGAATAGGCGCCCTGGATCGTGGTTTTGAGTTCAGTGCTGATCATGGATAGTCGGGCGCAAAAAACGCTGGATAAATTTTCAGTGGTTCGGATCGGCGGCTATCATACCCCGCTAATGAATCCCGCGCAGAACGGAGTACCACAATGACCGCGTTTAGCCTCGCTTACACCCTGCATGTATTGGCCGCCCTGGTATGGGTCGGCGGTATGTTTTTCGCCTGGATGATCCTGCGCCCCGCCGCTGTGGCGGCACTTGAGGGTCCTGCCCGCCTCAGGTTGTGGGCGAATGTGTTTCAACGTTTTTTCGTGTGGGTGTGGGTCGCGGTGGCGATTTTGCCGATCAGCGGCATAGGCCTGCTGCAGTTGCGCTTCAACGGCTTTGAGACAGCACCGCGTTATGTGCAGGTGATGATGGGGTTGTATCTGGTGATGACGGCGTTGTTTATCCGTATCCAGGCGTTGAAATTCCCGGAATTGCGCACGGCGGTGGCGGCTGAGGATTGGCCGGCGGGGGCTGCGGTGCTGGGGCAGATTCGGCGGTTGGTGGGGATTAACTTGATCGTGGGGTTGGTGGTGGTGGCGATTGCTTCGGCTCGACCCATGTTCTAAGGGTGTTCTTTAGGGCCTCTTCGCGGGCAAGCCCGCGAAGACGTCAGCCCAAACGATTCACAGCCGCTGAATAGTCACAGTACCCGCAGGCCCAGCCGGCCCCGGCTGCCCTTCCAGCCCTGGGCGGCCCTTTTCGCCGCCATCAGCGCGATACACCAGGCAGCCTTTGGACTGGCCACCCTTGCCCGGCTTACCCGCCGTGCCGGCCAAACCGCCGGGACCACCGTCCACCCAGACCTTGATCTGCTGCGCCGGGAAGTCCTGCGGCAACTCGACCCGCACCTGCGCGCCGGACGCGCCAGGCAAGCCATCACCGCCGTTGTCACCATTGGCACCGCGACCGGCCGAACCCCAGGTGCAACCTGGGTCCACGCCATTGGCACCGTCCAGCCCGGCATAGCCTTGGGCACCGGCGCCGCCACGGGCGTCGACTGAAAGTTCTTCCGCTGACAGGGAGTTAATGCGCAAGGTCAGGTCACGCCCGGCCTTGGCCGGTTTTTCATGGGTGCCAGGCGCGCCGCGCGAGGTGATCTGGCTGCCGTGGTCCAACTGCGCATGGCGCACCTGCAATTGCAGCGCGGTGTTGCCGGGCACGATGGCGATGCGCGCGTCGCGACCCAGGTGCAGTTCATCCACCGTAACCTGACTGATGGTGGCAGGGATCAGCAAGGTGCCGTAATCCGCCACTTCCAAGCGTTCCAGTTGCAACACGCTGGTGCTGCTGGGCAGGCGCATCAACGAGTTGGTTTCCACACTGACGCTTTGAGCCAGGGCAACAGGGCTGACCAACAGGGCCAGCAGTAAAACCTTACGCATCGTGGAGCTCCCCTGAATTCTTTTAAAAAATATTTCTAGTTTTTCTTTGGACGCACAGTAACGACTTCCACAGGCGCTTTGCCAGTGAAGGATCAAAAAAGTTAATAAAGGGGGAGGATTGGCAGCGATGCCCCTGTGGATCCCACAGGGGCAAGGGCCGTCAGCGGTTGATCTGGATTTCCGTGCGACGGTTCAGGGCGCGGCCTTCAGCGGTTTTGTTGTCGGCTACCGGATGGCTTTCGCCCGCGCCGGTCACCGAGACAAAGTTACTGCGCGGTACACCCGCACCGATCAGGTACTCCGTGACCGAATGGGCGCGTTTTTCCGAAAGTTTCTGGTTGTAGGCGTCTTTGCCGACGCTGTCGGTGTGGCCACTGACCCGCAACTGGGCGCTCGGGGCTTCCTGTTTCAAGCGCGTGGCAATGGTATCGAGCTTGGTTTTGTCCGCCGCCGTCAGCTTGGCCGAGTCGAACTGGAAGTGCACATCGCGGATCACGATGGTTTCTTCCTTGACCACGACCACTTCTTCAACCACGGCCGGTGGCGGTGTCGGTGGGCAACCATTGGCATCCACCTGCACACCTTTTGGCGTGCCTGGGCACTTGTCACGGCTGTCCGGCACACCATCGCCGTCTTCGTCGCCATCGCCGTGCACCCAGCAATACGCACCCGCCATGCCGCCGATCAGCAGCGCACCTGCGCCGGCATAGGCCGAACTTTCCGTAGCACCGATCGCCGCACCGGTCACACCGCCAAGGGCGGCGCAGGTGGGCCAATCGGTTTTTTGCAAACCTGCGCAACCTGTCAATACTCCGGTTAGCAGAACCAAGGGTAGAGCTGTCCGCATGATGCTCATCTGATTTCTCCTGAGGGGATCGGCGGGGGCCGATGGGTGGAGTAAAGACCGCTCTTTTCATCTGCGCCACTGCGCCGCGCCCCTGTATTCATTGAGGATCGCCGCATTCATGGGACTTTTCTCGGCCGCCCGCTCTAGGCCCGCACGCTCAGCCGCGCTAGTCTCTAGGGTCCTGATGTGAGGATCTCTGATGATCGCCGGTATTTCTGCCCGTCCCCCCCAGCAAGCCTTGGCCGCCTTGCTCGACCTGCACCAGCCCAAACGCCTGTTGCTGTTGGGCGCCAGCCAGTTCCCGGCGCTGGAGGCTTTTCAACAAGCCCACCCGGATACCCAAGTGTCCGTCGCGCAGCCCGGCGCGTTGCCCACGGAGCTTGCCGCACAGCGGTTTGACCTGGCACTGGTGGTGGACTGCCTGGAGCACCTGTCAAAACCGCAAGGCCTGACCCTGCTCGGCGGCATCCGCAACCTGAATGCCAGCCGCATTGCGGTGCTGGTGGACCTGGCCGCCTGCGACTGGAAGGACACCGACTTCTTCTCCCTGGCCCTGCAGGCTGGCGAGCGCTTCCAGCGCGACGAGCAGGTTCTGACGCTGTTTACCTATGATCTGCTTGACTATAAACAGGTGCCGGACTGGCTCAACGCCCGCTTCTGGGCCAACCCGGAAAACTTCGGAAAGTATTGGTGGTAACCCGATGAGTACATCCATTTGCCCCTGCGGCAGTGGCAACCTGCTGGATGCCTGCTGCGGCCATTATCACGCTGGCCATCCGGCACCCTGCGCCACTGCGTTGATGCGCTCGCGCTACAGCGCCTATGTGCTAGGCCTGGTGGACTACCTGGTCGCCACCACCCTGCCCGCGCAACAGGCCGGTCTGGACCGTAACGCCATCGCCGCCTGGAGTGCCCAAAGCACCTGGCTTGGCCTTGAGGTGGAAAGCTCCGAGGTGTTCGGCGGCCAGCCGGAACATGCTTTCGTGACCTTCACCGCGCGCTGGCACGACAGCACCGGCGAACATAGCCACCGCGAGCAGTCTTCTTTCGTACAGAATGACGGGCGCTGGTACTTCATCGACCCGACAGTGGAAGTGAAGGCCGGGCGTAACGATGCCTGCCTGTGCGGCAGCGGGCAGAAATTCAAGAAGTGCTGTTCCAGCTACCTCTAAACCTCAAAGGATTAACGCCATGCTCCGGATGTACAGCTTGCTGCTGGCGTTGACCCTTGGCCTGACCGGCTGCGCGTCATGGTTCGAAGATGATTCCCCGCCGCCCCACGTGTCCCTGGTGAAAGTCGAAGTGGTGCGCGCCAAGTTGCTGGAGCAGAAATTCAAGCTGTACTTTCGCGTGGACAACCGCGATGACGCCGACCTGACCGTGCGCGGCCTGATCTACAAGGTCACCCTGGATGATTTTGTGCTGACCGAAGGCGAGTCCAATGAATGGCTCACCGTACCGCCGCGCAGTCATAAGTTTTTCCGGGTGTCGGTGCGCACCAACCTCTGGCCGCAGATCCGCGATGTGGTGCAGATGCTGAAAAATCCTGACCGGCCAGTGCCGTATCGCCTGGAAGGTGAGCTGAAAACCGGATTATTCATCGGTTATGACGTGCAGGTGAACCACAATGGCGAGATAATCCCCGGCGATTTTATTCCGGAGCGACATCGATGACTCAGCAACCCCATGTCCATGGTCCTGACTGCAACCACGATCACGATCACCATGATCACGACCACGGCCATGTCCACGGCCCGAACTGCGGCCACGCTCACCAGGAGCCAGTGCGCAACGCCTTGAAGGACGTGGGTCGCAATGATCCTTGCCCGTGCGGCAGCGAGAAGAAATTCAAGAAGTGCCACGGGGCGTAAGGCCCTGACCCCGGAGGAGCCCACTTACTGTGGTGAGCGGGCTCTCCACAAAAGCAACTCCACCTCAAGCCCCCCACCTTCGCGATTACGCAAACTCAACCGCCCGTCATGCGCCTTGGCGATGGTGTGAGCGATGCTCAACCCCAAGCCATACCCGCCGGTCTCGGCATTGCGTGAACCTTCCACGCGATAAAACGGCTCCATCACCTGGTCCAGCTGTTCTTGGGGAATCCCCGGCCCCCGGTCACTGATGACGATCTTCAAGCTCTCCACCTGGTCCTCGACCCGCACCACCACCTCACGGCCATAGCGCACCGCGTTTTCCAGCAGGTTCTGCACACACCGCTTGAGGCTACGGGCGTAACCCGGCAGTGGCTGTTTGGCCCGGCCTTCGATCACCACGTTTTCGCCCACATCTTGCAGATCGGCCTGCAAGCTTTGCAGCAAAGCGTTGATATCGATGTTCTGCCGTGCCTCGTTGATTTCGCCACTGCTGACAAAATCCAGGGTGCTGGAGACCATGTGCTCCATTTCTTCCAGATCGCTACGAAAACGCTCCTTGGTGCGGTTGTCTTCCAGCATTTCGGTGCGCAGGCGCAGGCGTGTGATCGGAGAACGCAGGTCGTGGGAAATAGCCGCAAGAAACCGCGTGCGCTCGGCGATATTGGCGATCAGCCGCTGTTGCATGGCATTGAACGCCTGGGCAGCACGGCGTACTTCGGTGGGGCCGTCCACCGATAACGGCGGACGCTGGATATCCCGCCCCAGGGCTTCGGCCGCCTTGGCCAACGCGTTGAGCGGGCGGATCGCCAGGCGCACCGCCACCAGCGCGATCAACACCAGCACCAGCACCCGCAGCAAATAAATGCGCATGACGTAATCGAACAGCAAGTCCAGCGGTGACGTGCTGGTCCAACCCTGTTCTTCGCTGGCATCCACCTGCAACCAGCGGCCGTCAGGCAGGCGCAGGTCAATCAGAAACTGCCCCACCACCGGTTTGGAACCGAGCAGGGTCGACAGCCCGGCGGTTTGCCCCTCGCCATCCACCAACGACAGGCGCAACAGGATCAGGGTCTGGGCGTAACCGGTTTTTTCCGACAATACCTTCTTGATCAACCGTTCGGTGGGCCGGTCGCTGTCGTGAAGCGTGCTGGGCGTATTACTGGCCTGGTCGCTGAGGGTCAGGCGGAAGGTCGGCGTGTCGAGCATCTTGATCAGCAGGTCCGCCTGTCGCGGGTCGCTGTGCACCAGGCGCACCACGTCCGCCAGGCGCGTGGCGATCAAGCGCGCCGGGATTTCCAGTACCTGCCCATGACGTCGGTCGTACCAGATGCTGCTGGTCAGCGCCTGCGCCGCGAGCATGCCACTGACCAAAATCAGCACCAGCCGCCCGAACAACGAACGCGGCAGCAGTCTCACGACTCCAGCGCCACGTCATCGGCGGTGAGCATGTAGCCTTCGTTGCGCACGGTCTTGATCAAATGGGCCGGCAGTTGCGAGCGCAGACGGCTGACGCACACGTCGATGGAGCGGTCGAACGGCGTGCTGTCCTTATCGAACACGTGGTTGAGCAAAAAGTCGCGGCTCAACGGGCGATTGGGGTGCTGCAACAACAGGCGCAACACGCGGTAATCCGAGTTACCCAGGCTGACCACCACCCCCTCCGGCGACAGTAACTGCCGCGCCCGCGTGTCGAGCTGCCAGCCGGCGAAACGGATGCTCGGCGCTTCATCCAGGCGCGCGCGGTCGGGAAAGCTCTGTACCCGGCGCAGCACCACCTTGATCCGCACCAGCAGTTCGCGTGGGTCGAACGGTTTGGGCAGGTAATCGTCGGCGCCGATTTCCAGGCCGACGATGCGATCGATCAACGAGCCTTTGGCCGTGAGCATCACCACCGGGATGTTGGAGTTCACCCGCAGTTCGCGGCACAGGCTCAGGCCGTCTTCGCCGGGCAGCATCAGGTCGAGGACGATCAAATCGATGACATTCAGCGCCAGACGACGGCGCATTTCCTTGCCGTCGGCGGCGGTGGACACCTGGAAGCCAGCGTCGCTCAAGTAGTCGCAGAGCAACTGGCGGATTTGCGGGTCGTCATCAACGATCAGCAGGTGGTCTTGCTTGGCCATGGGCAGTCAATCCGAAAAACAATGAAACGCAGCAAATAGCCGAAAGTTCAGCCAGCCGTGCAGGCAAATGTAATGGAATGTTGTAGGAAACCATAATCACGCATCAGCGATACAAACCTGGGGTATGGCAGGGGAAATCGCTCTTTAGACTACCGAACCTAAATGAGAGTAATTGTAATTTAGACTCGGAAGCCACTCATGTCATTGCCCACACCTCGCAGCCACACGCTGCACACTACTCTGGCGCCGATGTTCGGCCTGCTGGCTGCCGGCAGCGTCGTACCGGTTGCCTTGGCTGACGCGCCAACGGCCACGTCCAATGACTCGGTGCTGAGCCTGCCGGAAATCAAGGTCGATGGCGAAGCCACCTCCACCTTCAAGGTGGACCGGGTGACCTCGGCAAAAATCAGCCAACCGCTGCTGGACGCCCCGCAAAGCGTGACCATCGTGCCGCAGCAGGTGCTCAAGGAGCAGAACGCGCAGACCCTGCAGGAAGTGTTGCGCAACGTGCCGGGCATTACCTTCATGTCCGGCGAGGGCAACCTGGGCTGGGGCGACCTGTTTTCGATTCGCGGGTTTTCTTCCGAGCAGAGCCTGACCGTCGACGGCGTGCGCGATGCGGGCATGTCCACCCGTACCGACACCTTCAACCTGCAACAGGCGGAAGTGTTCAAGGGCACCGGCTCCATCGAATCCGGCGTGTCCGCCGTGGGTGGCAGCGTCAACCTGGTGAGTAAAGAAGCGCACCTGGGTGATGCGAACCGCGTCTCCGCCGGTATCGGCACCGATGCCTACCGCCGTCTCACCGCCGACCTGAATAAACAGATCAACGACACCACCGCCGTACGTATCAACCTGATGAAGCACTACAACCAGGTGGCCGAACGTGACGACGTGGACTACGACCGCTGGGGCATTGCCACCTCATTTGGCTTCGGCCTGGGTACTGACACGCGCTTCTTCATCGACACTTTCTATCAGAAAGACACCAACACCCCGGACGGCGGCGTGCCGATCCAGCGTGGGACGAATGGCGATCGCATGCCCGGCGTGAAGCGCTCCAACTGGTACGGCGACTCCAGCCTCTACACCCAAGAGAACAAAACCACTTCGCTCACCGCACGCTTCGAGCATGACTTCGACTGGAATGACGCCAACCTGCGCAACCAGACCCGTTGGGAACGCAGCGACAATTTTGCCGTGCTCTCCCCGGCGCGCTTCTTCGCCGCCAATGCCAACGGCCAGAAGACCTGCACCGGCACCCGCTGTGCGACCTTGGGCTACACCGGTGTAGGACCGATCAGCCAAGTGCAGGGCAGCACGGTGAATGCCTACACCGATTATGTAAATAACAGTAATACCGCCTACGGCATCCTGCGCGGCAGTGACTTCGGTTTGTCCAAGCGCTACACCATCCTCGACAACCAGACCGACTTCAATTTCAACCTCACCACCGGCAGCCTGCAACACGCCGTGGTCAGCGGCCTGGAGTTCTATCATGAGACCTACGGCGGCCTGAAACGCAACGCCAAGGTGCCGGCCGGCGACATGCTGTTCGACATGAACGACCCCAGCCACAGCTTCGCCAGCACTTACGTGACCAAAGGCGAAGGTGACCCGCGTTCGGTGATCGACAACGCCGGGATCTATTTGGGCGACACCATCACCCTCAACGATCAGTGGCAAGTGCTGGGCTCGTTGCGCTATGACAACTGGCGCGCACAAACCAGCCAGCGTGGCCAGGCCAGCATCAGCAGCACTGACGGTGCCGTCAGCGGTCGGGTTGGCGCGGTGTTCAAACCGCTGCCCAACGGCAGTATCTATGTGTCCTACAGCGAAGCGGCGCAGCCGTCGGCACTGGGCGCATCGACCAACAACCAGATCTACGGCGCGGCCAGCACCAGCAACTACAGCCCGGCCAAGTCCAAGACCTATGAACTGGGCACCAAGTGGGACATTGCCCACGACAGGCTCAACGTCACGGCGGCGATCTTCCGTACCGAACTGGACAATGCCTGGGAATACCAGGACGGCGAATCCGCCCCGGTACGTGCCTTGCCAGCCAAGCGTGTAGACGGCATCGAACTGGGCCTGCAAGGCAATATCACCCCGCGCTGGACCGCCTACAGCGGGTTCTCGGCACTCAAGAGCACCCAGACCAAAGGCATCAACAAAGGCGCCGAAGCCAAGAACGTCCCCGACCTGACCGCCAACCTGTGGACCACCTACGCCGTCACCGACGCCCTGAGCCTCAGCTACGGCGAGCAATACGTGGGCCGACGCCGCTACACCGACAACAAATACGTCGGCGGCTTGAACAACAACAGCAGCTACGCCAATGGCCCGTCCGGCGTGTACGCGATCTACACCCGCGACCACGAAAAAGCCCCCGGCTACTGGCTGAGCAACCTGGCCGCGCAATACAAGGTGAACAAGGACACCACGGTCAACCTCAACCTCAACAACGTGTTCAACAAGTTTTACTACAGCCAGGTCGGCGCGTCCCTCGACGGCTTCCAGCTCTACGGCATTCCAGGTGCCGGGCGCACCCTCACCGCCAGCGTCGACTATGAGTTCTGAACCGTGCTGATCGAAATCCCGGCGCTGCTCAGTGCCAGCGAAGTCGAAAACACCGTGGCCACCTTGCTCAATCAGCCTTGGGTTGACGGCAAGGCGACCGCCGGACAGCGCTCGGCCATGGCGAAAAACAACCGACAGTTATCGGAAGATTCGCCTGTGGCCCTGCGCATCGGTGAGCAGATTCTGGCGCGGCTGTCGGACAACGCGCTGTTCATGTCGGCCGCCCTGCCCAAGCGCATCTACCCGCCGCTGTTCAACCGCTACAGCGGCGGTGAAGCGTTCGACTGGCATATCGACAACGCCATTCGCGGCATCAAGGGCGTGCGCGAGCGGGTGCGCACCGACATCTCCGCCACGCTGTTCCTGGCCGAACCGGCCAGCTACGACGGCGGTGAACTGGTGATCCGCGACACCTTCGGCGAGCACGCAGTGAAGCTGCCCGCCGGCCACCTGCTGATCTACCCCGGCAGCAGCCTGCACAAGATCAACCCGGTGACCCGTGGTGAACGTATCGCGAGTTTCTTCTGGATCGAAAGCCTGGTGCGCGAAGACAGCCAGCGCCAGTTGCTCTTGGACATGGATGTGGCCATCCAGACCCTCACCGTCCAAGACGCCGACCACCACGCGCTGCTGCAACTGAGCGGCGCCTATCACAACCTGTTGCGGCGCTGGAGCGATGTCTGATGCGCCGCCTTCACCTGGAGTCCCTGCCATGTTGAAATCCCGTCACCTGCTCAAGCTGGGTGTGCTGTTCGGCGCCCTGGTCCTCGGCCACGCTGAAACCGCTGCCGCCCATGAAGTCACCGACGTGCTGGGCCGCAAGGTCGAAGTGGCTGACAACGTAAAACGCGTGGTCCTCGGTGAAGGCCGGTTGATTTCGGCGTTTGCCCTGCTGGACCGCGACGCGCCGTTCCAACGCATCGTCGGCTGGCAGAACGATTTGAAGCTGCTGGACCAGCACACCTATAACGCCTACGTGGCGAAATTTCCCACGGTGAAAGACATCCCATTGATCGGCCAAGCGTCGGAGCAAAGCGTCAGCGCCGAGGAAATCCTCTCGCTGAAACCTGACCTGGCGGTGTTCAGCATTTCCGGCCACGGTCCGACCGAACACAGTCCGGTCGCCGATGTGCTGGCCAAGGCGGGCATTCCGGTGCTGTTCGTCGACTTCCGTATCAATCCGGTGCAGGGCACTCACACCAGCATGACCGCGCTGGGCCAAGCATTGGGGCGTGAAGCCCAGGCCAAAGCGTTCCTGGGTTTCTATGACCAGCACATCAAGGTGATCACCGATGCGGTCGCCACCTTGCCGGCGGGGCCGCGCCCGAGTGTGTTCCTCGAACTGCTGGCCGGGGCCTGGCAAGCGCCGGGGCACACCACCGGCAAAAGCGGCATGGGTGAAGTGATCAAGCTGGTGGGCGGGCGCAACATCGCCGCCGACGTGGTGCCGGGGGCGCTGGGGGATATCAGTGTCGAATACGCGCTGAAAGCGGATCCGGATATTTATGTCGCCACCGGCAACCACAAGCCTGGGCTGATCCTGGGGGCTGGCGTCAGCAACGACGAGGCGCGTGAAGCCTTCGACCACGTGCTGGCGCGCCCGGAATTCGCCAACCTTCGCGCCATCCGCGAAGGCAATGCCCACGGCCTGTGGCATGACTTCTACAACTCGCCGTACAACCTGCTCGCGATTGAGTCGTTGGCCAAATGGGTGCACCCAGAACTGTTCGCCAAGCTGGATCCGCAGGCGACCATGGAGCAGATCAACGCGCAGTTCCTGGGAATGCCGTTGCAGGGTGCGTACTGGATCGATACCCCTAAATGACCACCCAGACCCTCGACCTCGCCAGCGCCACCCACGGCTACCGCCGCCTGCTGGCGCGGCGTACCTGGCTGCTAGGCCTGCTCGGTACCGCACTGGTTTGCGCCATTCTGGTGGACCTGGCCAGCGGCCCGTCGGGCATGGGCCTGCTAGCCTTGCTCGACGGTATCCTGCACCCGTCGCACCTGAGCGCCACCGACCAGGTGATCATCTGGAACGTGCGCCTGCCCTACGCACTGATGGCGGTGTTGGTGGGCTGCGCGTTGTCGCTGGCCGGGGCCGAGATGCAGGCGATCCTGAACAACCCGCTGGCCAGCCCGTTCACCCTGGGCGTGTCGTCGGCGGCAGCGTTGGGCGCGTCGCTGGTGATTGTGTTTCCGGTGACGACGCTGTGGGTGTCGGCCAACACGGCGATTTCCATCTCGGCCTTCATCTTCGCCGCTGCCTCGGTGTTTTTGCTGCAAGCCATGTCGCGCCTGCGGGGCGCCGGAGTGGAAAGCCTGGTGCTGTTCGGCATCGCCCTAGTGTTCAGCTGCAACGCGGTGGTGGCCTTGCTGCAACTGGTTGCCACCGAAGATGTGCTGCAACAACTGGTGTTCTGGACCCTGGGCAGCGTGACCCGGGCCAACTGGGACAAGCTCGGCATCCTGGCCCTGGTGGTGGCTGTCGTCATGCCGTTTTCCTTTGCCGCCGCACCGCGCCTGACCCTGTTGCGCATGGGTGAGGACCGCGCGCAAAGCTTTGGCGTGGATGTGAAGCGGCTGCGGTTTTTCTCACTGCTGCGCATCAGCCTGCTGTCGGCCACCGCCGTGGCCTTTGTAGGCACCATCGGATTTATCGGCCTGGTCGGTCCGCATATCGCGCGGATCCTGGTGGGCGAAGATCAACGTTTCCTATTGCCGGCCAGCGCTTTGACCGGCGCGTTGCTGCTGGCGCTGTCGTCGATTGCCAGCAAGTTGATCATGCCTGGTGTGATCGTGCCGGTGGGCATCGTCACCGCGTTGGTGGGCGTGCCGATTTTTGTGGTGCTGGTGTTCAAGCGCGGGAGGCAGTTATGAGTGAAGGGTTGAGCGTACACAACGCCCAGGTGAGTTACGGGCGCCGGCAGATCGTGCACGACCTGAGCCTACCCACCCTGCCCCATGGCAGTTTGACCGCGCTGATCGGCCCCAATGGCGCCGGCAAGTCCACCCTGTTGCGTGCCGTGGCCGGGCTGGAAAAGATGCAAGGCGTTGTACGATTGGGTGACCTCGACCTGTCGGCCATGTCCGTCGCCGAACGTGCGCGACGCGTGACCTACATGCCGCAGAACCTGCCGCCGGGCTTGAGCCTCAGTGTGATGGAAAGTGTGATCGCCGCCCTGCGCGTGGCGAATGTCGAGGGCATTCCCCTGTCCAGCGACGCCTGCCTGCGTGAAGCCTTCGACGCCTTGCAGCGCATTGGCATCGCGCATCTGGCCGATCAACTGTTAAGCACACTCTCCGGAGGCCAACGCCAACTGGTCAGCCTCGCGCAGCTCATCGCCCGTCGCCCCCAGGTGATGCTGCTGGACGAACCCACCAGCGCCCTCGATCTCAATTACCAGTTGAAGGTGATGGACTGCGTGCGCGGGCTGGTGCGCGAACACAACTTGATCGCCGTGGTGGTACTGCACGACATCAACCTGGCTGCGCGCTTCGCCGACCATATCGCCGTGCTGCGCCAGGGACGTTTGTACGCCAGCGGTGCGGCGGATGAGGTGCTCAACCCTTTGTTGTTTGCCGAGGTGTATCGCGTGCGGGCGCGCATCGAGCGCTGTTCGCAGCAGTCGTTGCAGGTGTTGGTGGAGAGCGCTTTTTGATTTGCTTCTAAGGGTATGCGCAAATGTTTCATTGAATTTTCGCACACCCAACATTACCTACACCTACAGGCATCCGCTCAAGCATCACCACTTTTGGAGAGCTTCATGATCGACCTGTATTACTGGACTACCCCTAACGGTCACAAAGTATCGCTGTTCCTGGAAGAAGCCGGCCTGCCCTACAAGGTGCATCCGATCAACATCGGCCAGGGCGACCAGTTCAAGCCTGACTTCCTGAAGATTGCTCCCAACAACCGCATTCCGGCCATCGTCGACCAGAACCCGACCGACGGCGGCGCGCCGATTTCGCTGTTTGAATCCGGCGCGATACTGCTGTACCTCGCGGAAAAAACCGGCCAGTTCCTTCCAAAAGACCTGCGCGGTCGCCAGGAGGCGCTGCAATGGCTGTTCTGGCAAATGGGCGGCCTGGGCCCGATGGCGGGTCAGAATCACCACTTCAGCCAGTTCGCACCGGAAAAAATCCCCTACGCGATCAAGCGTTATGTGGACGAAACCGCCCGCCTGTACGGCGTGCTGGACCGACGTTTGGCGGACCGTGCATTCGTGGCGGGTGAGGCCTACAGCATTGCCGACATGGCGATCTACCCATGGATTGTTTCCCACAAGTGGCAGAGCCAACGGCTGGAAGATTTCCCACATCTGCATCGCTGGTTCAACAGCATCAAGGAACGGCCGGCAACAGTGCGCGCGTATGAGTTGGTTCAGAAGGTGAACCCGCCCAAGTCTTGATACGCAATTCCTGAAAATAAGGCATAGCTCCTGCTTGCGCCGTTTCGCCGCGCTCACTAACGTAGCGCCTTTACTGACGCTACCCCCCGCAGGAGCTTTGCCATGGCCTCGCCAGCCCTCTCACATTTTCTTCCCCGGTTCGGCGTTGCCGCGGCAGTGGCCAGTGCGTTAAGCCTGGCCGGTTGCCAGCTCCAGAGCACCCAGGACACCCTGCCACCGGTCGCCGGCGTGCAGCCGATCAAAGGCCTGGCACAGAATGTTTCCGTGCGCCGCAATGCCCAGGGCATGCCGCTGATCGAAAGCAACACTTTCCATGACGCGCTGTTCAGCCTCGGTTATGTGCACGCCAGTGATCGCATCACGCAGATGGTCACCCTGCGCCTGCTGGCCCAGGGCCGCCTGGCAGAAATGTCCGGCCCCGAGGTGCTGGATGTCGACAGGTTCATGCGCGCGGTCAACCTGAAGAAAAGCGCCGGCGAGCTGTACAACGCCTCAAGCCCGCGCCTCAAGCGTTTCTTCGAAGTGTATGCGCGTGGCGTCAACGCCTACCTGTTCCGCTACCGCGACAAGCTGCCGCCGGACCTCGCTCAGACCGGCTACAAGCCCGAGTACTGGAAGCCGGAAGATTCGGCACTGCTGTTCTGCCTGCTGAATTTCAGCGAGTCGGCCAACCTGCAGGAAGAAATTGCCTCGCTGGTGCTGGCGCAGAAAGTCGGCGTCGACAAACTCGCGTGGCTCACGCCTAGCGCGCCGGACGAAGCGATCCCGTTGGCCGAGGCCGAGAAGCTCAAGGGCGTGAACCTGAGCCAGATCACCGGTCTGGCCGGGCTGGACGCGGTCAGCCAGCAACTGAGCAGCCTCAATTCGCTGGCAGTGACCACTTCAAGCAACTGGGCCATCGGCCCGCAACGCAGCCGCAGCGGTAAAAGCCTGCTGGCCGGCGACCTCGCCGCCCAGCCGCAAGCGCCGTCGCCGTGGAGCTACGTGCAGATCCGTGCGCCAAAATACCAGGCCGTGGGCGCTTCCATTGCCGGCCTGCCGACGCTGTTGTCCGGCTTCAACGGCAACGTCGCGTGGAGCATGAGCACGGTCAAGGGCGACACCCAGGACCTGTTCCTGGAAAAGGTCAAACGCCAGGGCAGCGCGTTGTACTACGAGAACAACGGCAAATGGTTACCCGCCCAGGTGCGTAACGAAACCTTCTTCGTCAAAGGCCAACGCTCGATTCGCGAAGTGGTGTACGAAACCCGCCACGGCGCCCTGCTCAACAGCAGCCAGGCGCTGACCACCGGCCTGGGCCTGGCGCTGCAAACCGCCGACTTCAAGGACGACAAGAGCCTGGATGCGTTCTTCGACCTGTCCCGTGCGAAAAACGCCGGCAAGGCCTCGGACGCTACCCGCGAAATTCGCGCGATTGCGCTGAACATGATCTTCGCCGACGCCAGCAACATTGGCTGGCAAGTCACCGGACGCTTCCCCAACCGTCGCGAAGGCGAAGGCCTGCTGCCGTCGCCGGGCTGGGACACGCGGTTTGACTGGGACGGCTACGCCGACGCAATGCTGCACCCGTATGACCAGGACCCGGCCCAAGGCTGGATCGGCACCGCCAACCAACGCACCGCGCCCCGCGGTTATGGCATGCAGCTGTCCAACTCCTGGGATGCACCGGAGCGCAGCGAGCGCCTGGCGCAACTGGCCAATGCGGGCAAGCATGACAGCCGCAGCATGATCGCCATGCAGTACGACCAGACCACCACCTTCGCCGCCAAGCTCAAGACCATGTTCCAGGCGCCAGGCATGGCCCAGCCGCTGAAACAGGCGATTGACTCGCTGCCAGCCGCTGAGCAGGCCAAGGCACGTGAAGCACTGGGCCGCCTGATGGCTTTTGACGGCCGCTTGGTATCCACCTCCGCCGACGCGGCGATCTATGAACTGTTCCTGCAGGAAAGCACCAAACAGATCTTCCTCGACGAACTCGGCCCGGAAAACAGTGCCAGCTGGAAGGCGTTTGTCAGCAATGCCAACCTGTCCTACGCCGCCCAGGCCGACCACTTGCTGGGTCGCGAAGACAGCCCATTCTGGGATGACGTGCGCACCCCGCAGAAAGAAGACAAACCGGCGATTCTCGCCCGCAGCCTGGCCGCCGCGATCAGCGCGGGTGAGAGTCAATTGGGTGCCGATCACAAGGCCTGGCAGTGGGGCAAATTGCACACCACCACCTGGAGAAACACCAACGGCCAGGTGATTCGCGGTCCGCTGGCCGCCGGTGGTGACCACAACACCTTGAATCCGGCGCCGTACAGCTGGGGCCAGGACTTCCGCACCACCCAGGTGCCGGCGCTGCGCATGATCGTCGACTTCGGCCAGGTAGAACCAATGATGGGCCAGGGTGGCATCGGCCAGTCCGGCAACCCCGCCAGCCCGAACTATGCCAATGGCATCGACCCGTCGCTCAAGGCGCAATACCTGAGCTTCCCGATGCAGCCGCAGAACTTCGAGAAGGTGTATGGGAAAACCCGGTTGACCCTGACGCCGGGCAAGTAACCGGAAAGGTGTGGGGCTGGCTTTTACTGTGGTGAGCGGGCTTGCCCCGCGCTGGGGCGCGAAGCGGCCCCAACCCAGTCAACACATGTTTCCAGCCAAAAACAGGTCGCCTGGTTTTAGGGCGGCTTCGCCACCCAGCGCGGGGCAAGCCCGCTCACCACAACAAGCTTGATCACCACAACAAGCCCGCTCACTACAATAGTTAATCGAACTTCTGCTCGCCCGCCCGCCTCCTACCTGATAAGCCCATTGCCCCCGGCACGCCCATGGACCTTGTCATCGCCCGCCCCGAAGGCCTCTACTGCCCCGCCGGAGATTTCTACATCGACCCCTGGCGCCCGGTGGGGCGCTCGGTCATCACCCATGCCCATGGCGACCACGCCCGCACCGGCAACCAGCATTATTTGGCCGCCGCCCCTGGCGAAGGCATCCTGCGCTCGCGGCTCGGTCAGGACATCAACCTGCAAACCCTGGCTTACGGTGAGCAACTGGTCCACCACGGCGTCACCCTGAGTTTTCACCCGGCCGGGCATGTCTTGGGCTCGGCTCAAGTGCGCCTGGAATACAAGGGCGAAGTCTGGGTCGCGTCCGGCGACTACAAAGTCGAACCCGACGGCACCTGCGCGCCCTTCGAACCGGTGCGCTGCCACACCTTTATCACTGAATCCACCTTCGGCCTGCCGATCTACCGCTGGCAGCCCCAGGCGCAGATCTTCGCCGGGATCAACGATTGGTGGCAGGCGAATATCGCCGTCGGCAAGGCCAGCGTGTTGTTCTGTTATTCCTTCGGCAAGGCCCAGCGCATCCTGCATGGCATCGACGCCAGCATCGGCCCGATCCTCAGCCATGGCGCGGTCGAACCGTTGAACCGGGTGTACCGCGAGGCCGGCATCTACATCCCCGAAACCCTTTACGCCGGTGACTTCAAGAAAACCGACCCGCTGCTGCGCCAGGCCTTGATCATCGCCCCACCTTCGGCCGGCGGCAGCAGTTGGATCAAGCGCTTCGGCGACTACAGCGACGCCTTCGCCAGCGGTTGGATGCGCCTGCGCGGCACCCGACGCAGGCGCGGCGTAGACCGGGGTTTTGTATTGTCGGATCACGCCGACTGGCCCGGCCTGTTGTGGGCCATCGAGCAAACCGGCGCCGAGCGGGTGATGGTTACCCACGGGTCTGTCGGCGTATTGGTGCGCCATCTGCGGGAAAAAGGCCTGGATGCCCAGGGCTTCACCACTGAATACGGTGATGACGAAGAAGAGGCCAGCGCATGAAGGCCTTTGCCGAGTTGTACGCCAACCTCGACGCCACCACCTCCAGCAACGCCAAACTGGCGGCGTTGCAAGCCTACTTTCGCGATGCTGCGCCGGAAGATGCGGCCTGGGCCGTGTATTTCCTGTCCGGCGGACGCCCTCGGCAACTGGTGCCGACGCGCCTGTTGCGCGACATGGCCACCGAAGCATCCGGCATCGAGCCGTGGTTGTTTGAAGAAAGCTATCAATCGGTGGGTGACTTGGCGGAAACCATTTCCCTGCTGCTGCCGGAATCCACCTACACCTCGCAGGACGGCCTGGCAGTGTGGCTGGAGGAAAAACTCCTGCCGTTGCGTGGCCTGCCGCCGTTGGAATTGGCCGAGCGCCTGCCGGCGTTATGGGCGCAACTGGATCAGCCCAGCCTGATGGTGTGCATCAAGTTGATCACCGGCAGCTTCCGCGTGGGCGTGTCCAAGCTGCTGGTCACCCGCGCTCTCGCCGCGATGGCCGACCTGGACAGCAAGCGCGTGGCGCAGCGACTGGTGGGCTACACCGATCTGTCCAACCGTCCTACGGCCCAAGGCTATCTAAAGCTGATCGCCGCTGAATCGCCTGACGAACATGCCCAACGTGGCGGGCAGCCTTATCCGTTTTTTCTGGCCCATGGCTTGGCGCAACCGGTGGAACAATTCAACGATTTGCTGGGCTCCCCCGCCGACTGGCAAGTGGAATGGAAGTGGGATGGCATCCGCGCGCAGCTCGTAAAACGCGACGGCCGCCTGTGGATCTGGTCCCGTGGCGAAGAATTGGTGACCGAGCGTTTCCCCGAATTGCACAGCCTGGTAAGCGGATTGCCCGATGGCACAGTGATCGACGGCGAAATCGTGGTGTGGAAAGACGCGGTGCAACCCTTCGCCCTGCTGCAACAGCGGATTGGGCGCAAGACCCTGAGCAAAAAAGTGCTGGAGGACGCTCCCGTTGCGGTGCTGGCCTATGACCTGCTGGAACATCAGGGTGACGATTGGCGCAACCACACCCAGGCTGAGCGGCGTACGCAGCTTGAACAGGTGATCGCCCAGTGCAACCAGCCGCTATTACGGGCGTCGCCGCTGTTGACCGGGGCGACCTGGGAAGACCTGGCCGAACAACGCGACGCCTCGCGCAGCCTCGGCGTGGAAGGCATGATGCTCAAGGTACGCGATGGCCTGTACGGCGTCGGCCGTACCAAGGACATGGGTGTGTGGTGGAAGTGGAAGGTCGACCCGTTCAGCGTCGATGCTGTGTTGATCTACGCCCAGCGCGGCCATGGCCGACGCGCCAGCCTGTATAGCGACTACACCTTCGCCGTGTGGGACGGCCCGACTGGCAGCGAACGCACGCTGGTGCCATTTGCCAAGGCCTACTCCGGCCTGACCGACGAAGAAATGCGCAAGGTCGACGCGATTGTGCGCAAGACCACCGTGGAAAAGTTCGGCCCGGTCAGCAGTGTGACGCCAAGCATGGTGTTTGAACTGGGGTTCGAGGGCATTGCCCTGTCCAAGCGGCACAAGAGTGGGATTGCGGTACGGTTTCCACGGATGTTGCGCTGGCGGCAGGACAAAAAAGTCGAGGACGCCGACAACCTCGCCACCCTGCAAGACCTTCTGACCTGAAACAGTGCACTCATTTTTCGATGCCCATTTTCGGGCATCTCCTACACTCAGATCTCCCTTCCCGCACCTTTTAAAACGACCATTCGGAACTATGGTGCAGAAATTGCTACTTGTGATCCGTCTGACACCGTTCAGTAACAGTCCTAAACGCGCCACAAGCGCTTATCTTGGTTTCCAGGGATTACATAATGAAAAAAGCATTGCTGACCCTTTCTGCACTGGCCCTGTGCATGGCCGCAGGTGTAGCCACGGCCAAGGAATACAAGGAATTGCGATTTGGTGTCGATCCGTCCTACGCGCCGTTCGAATCCAAGGCCGCCGACGGCAGCCTGGTCGGCTTCGATATCGACCTGGGCAATGCGATCTGCGCCGAGCTGAAAGTGAAGTGCAAGTGGGTTGAAAGTGACTTCGACGGCATGATTCCAGGCCTCAAAGCCAACAAGTTCGACGGCGTGATTTCATCCATGACCGTGACCCCGGTGCGCGAAAAGGCCATCGACTTCTCCAGCGAACTGTTCTCCGGCCCGACTTCGCTGGTGTTCAAAAAAGGCGCGGGCTACTCGACGCCAGAGTCCCTCAAGGGCAAGTCCGTGGGCTACGAGCAAGGCACCATCCAGGAAGCCTACGCCAAGGCCGTACTGGATAAAGCCGGTGTGACCACCAAGGCCTACGCCAACCAGGACCAGGTGTACGCCGACCTGACCTCTGGCCGTCTCGACGCCTCCGTGCAGGACATGCTGCAAGCCGAACTGGGCTTCCTGAAGTCGCCGGCCGGTGCCGGTTATGAAGTCAGCGAGGCCATTGACGACCCGTTGCTGCCGTCGAAAACCGCCGTCGGTATCAAAAAAGGTAACACTGAACTGAAGGCGCTTTTGGATAAAGGTATCAAAGCGTTACACGATGATGGCACCTACGCCACCATCCAGAAGAAACACTTTGGCGATCTGAACCTGTACAGCGGCAAATAATGCCTGGAGCGCCCTTCCTTTGGAGGGGCGCTTTTTTATCGCCATAGGTCCTGATTTATGTTCGAAGAATTATTGCAAACCCTCGGGTTGAGCGCGCTCAGCCTGAAGGGTTTCGGCCCGCTGTTGCTGCAAGGCACCTGGATGACCATCAAGTTGTCGGTGCTGTCCCTGGCCGTCAGCGTGTTGCTGGGCCTGCTCGGCGCCAGCGCCAAACTCTCCAGCCTGCCCTTCCTGCGCATTCCCGCCCAGCTCTACACCACGTTGATTCGCGGTGTGCCCGACCTGGTGCTGATGCTGCTGATTTTCTACAGCCTGCAAACCTGGCTGACCGGTTTGACCGATTTCATGGAGTGGGAATACATCGAGATCGACCCCTTCAGCGCCGGGGTGATTACCCTCGGTTTTATCTACGGTGCGTACTTCACCGAGACGTTTCGCGGCGCGATCCTCGCGGTGCCCCGTGGCCAACTGGAAGCCGCCACAGCCTACGGGCTCAAGCGTGGCCAGCGGTTTCGCTACGTGACCTTCCCGCAGATGATGCGCTTTGCCCTGCCGGGGATCGGCAATAACTGGATGGTGATGCTCAAGGCCACGGCCCTGGTGTCGATCATCGGCCTGGCCGACTTGGTCAAAGCCGCCCAGGATGCTGGCAAGAGCACCTACCAGCTGTTTTACTTTTTGGTACTCGCGGCGTTGATCTACCTGTTGATCACCAGCGCGTCCAACTTCGTCCTGCGCCGCCTTGAACGTCGCTACTCCGCTGGTGCCCGGGAGGCCGTACGATGATCGAACTCTTGCAGGAATACTGGCGCCCCTTCCTTTATAGCGACGGCCAGCACATCACCGGCCTGGCGATGACGATGTGGTTGCTCACGGCCGCGCTGGTCATCGGCTTTCTGGTGTCGATCCCGTTGTCCATCGCCCGAGTGTCGCGCAAGCGCCTGGTGCGTTGGCCGGTGCAGTTCTACACCTACCTGTTCCGGGGCACGCCGCTCTATATCCAGCTGCTGATCTGCTACACCGGCATCTACAGCCTCGCCGCCGTGCGCGAACAACCGCTGCTGGATGCGTTCTTTCGCGACGCGATGAACTGCACCATCCTGGCCTTCGCCCTCAACACCTGCGCCTACACCACGGAGATTTTCGCCGGGGCGATCCGCAGCATGGCCCACGGCGAAGTCGAAGCAGCCAAGGCCTACGGCTTGAGTGGCTGGAAGCTGTACGCCTACGTGATCATGCCGTCGGCGTTACGTCGCTCGTTGCCGTACTACAGCAATGAAGTGATCCTGATGTTGCATTCGACCACGGTGGCCTTCACCGCGACGATCCCCGACATCCTCAAAGTGGCGCGGGATGCCAACTCGGCTACCTTCATGACTTTTCAATCATTCGGAATCGCTGCGCTGATCTACCTGACCGTGACCTTCGCCCTGGTCGGTCTGTTCCGGTTGGCGGAGCGTCGTTGGCTGGCCTTCCTCGGGCCGAGCCATTAAGGAGCTTTCATGCGTCATCAGGTCCATGAACTGATCGCGCCGGTGCCAGGCACGGCACGGCAGATTCACAGTTTTCACTTCGGCCCGGAGCAGGCTGAAGGCAAGATCTACATCCAGTCGTCGCTGCATGCCGATGAGCTGCCGGGCATGCTGGTGGCTTGGCACCTGAAGGTGCGGCTGGCTGAACTGGCGGCGGCCGGTCGACTGCGCAGTGAGATTGTGCTGGTGCCCATCGCCAACCCGGTGGGCCTGGAACAGGTGCTGATGGATATCCCGCTGGGTCGCTACGAGCTGGAAAGCGGGCAGAACTTCAATCGCCTGTTTGTCGACCTCAGTGAAACCGTGGGCAATCAAGTCGAGGAGCTGCTTGGGGTCGATCCCCAGCACAACGTCGAGTTGATCCGCGCCGCGCTGTCCACCGCCCTCGCTGCGCAAAGCGCTGAGACCCAACTGCAATCCCAGCGCTTGGTGCTGCAACGCCTGGCGTGTGACGCCGACATGGTGTTGGACCTGCATTGCGACTTCGAAGCCGTGGCGCACCTGTACACCACGCCCGAGGCCTGGCCGCAGGTTGAGCCGTTGGCGCGTTATATCGGCTCGGAGGCCAATCTGCTGGCGACCGACTCCGGCGGGCAATCCTTCGATGAGTGTTTCACCCTGGTGTGGTGGCAGTTGCAGCAACGCTTCGGCGAGCGCTTCCCGATCCCCATGGGCAGCTTTTCGGTGACCGTCGAACTGCGCGGCCAGGGCGACGTCAACCACGGCCTGGCCGCCCTCGACTGCCAGGCGATCATCGATTACCTGATTCACTTCGGCGCCATCGCCGGGGAAGCCGCACCACTGCCCGAGCTGCCCTACCCGGCCACGCCACTGGCGGGCGTTGAACCGGTGGCTACCCCCATGGGCGGCCTGTTGGTGTTCAGCGCCCTTCCAGGTGAGTACCTGGAAGCCGGACAACTGATCGCTGAAATCATCGACCCCATTTCCGACCGCGTAACGCCTGTGCATTGCCGCAATGCCGGCCTGCTTTACGCCCGTTCGCTGCGCCGCATGGCCACTGCCGGGATGGTCATCGCCCATGTCGCAGGCCTTGATGCCTACCGCAGCGGCTATCTACTTTCGCCTTGAGGATGCACGCCCCATGTACAAATTGACCGTTGAAGGCCTGCATAAAAGCTATGGCGACAATGAGGTGCTCAAAGGTGTTTCGCTCAAGGCCAAGACCGGTGACGTGATCAGCCTGATCGGCGCCAGCGGCTCGGGCAAGAGCACCTTTTTGCGCTGCATCAACTTCCTGGAAACCCCCAACGACGGCGCCATGACCCTCGACGGCCAGCCGATCCGCATGGTCAGTGACCGCCACGGCATGCGCGTGGCCGATGATGCCGAACTGCAGCGCCTGCGCACGCGCCTGGCGATGGTGTTCCAACACTTCAACCTGTGGAGCCACATGAGCGTGCTGGAGAACATCACCATGGCCCCGCGCCGGGTGCTGGGCTGCAGCAAGAAGGACGCCGAGGACCGTGCCCGTCGTTACTTGGACAAGGTGGGCTTACCGGCACGCGTGGCGGATCAGTACCCGGCGTTCCTCTCCGGCGGCCAGCAGCAACGCGTCGCCATCGCGCGCGCCTTGGCCATGGAGCCAGAGGTGATGCTGTTCGACGAACCCACCTCGGCCCTCGACCCGGAGCTGGTGGGCGAAGTGTTGAAGGTGATCCAGGGGTTGGCCGAGGAAGGCCGCACCATGATCATGGTGACGCACGAAATGAGCTTTGCACGCAAAGTGTCGAGCCAGGTGTTGTTCCTGCACCAGGGCCTGGTGGAGGAACAAGGCGTGCCGGAAGAGGTGCTGGGCAATCCGAAGAGCGAACGGTTACAGCAGTTCCTCAGCGGCAATCTCAAGTAAACCTGACGTGAGCCCGGAAGGTATGCAGCGTGCGCCGGGTTTCAAGGTGCCAGCCGGCATGGGTGCAGGCGCGCGAGACGATTTCCAGGCCAAAGCCGAAGCCTGGTGACGCGAGCTGGTCCACCCGGTTATTCAGGATGACTAGATGCTGCTCCGTGAGGACCACGCGGATTTTCCCGGCACCGTGCTGAACAGCGTTACCCAGCAGGTTCTGCACCACGCTGCGGGCGATCGCCTCGTTGGCCTGGGTGATCGTCGGTGCAGCGGCAAACAGCCGCGCACCTGCGGCATGGGGGTAAAGCAGCTGGTATTTCTCGATCTGCTCGGCGACGACCACGGCCAGGTCAATCGCGTCATGGGGCAATTGCCGCGGTTCACGGGCCAGGGACAAAAACAGCTCGATCGTCATTTTCATCCCGGCCAGGGCAGCTTCCATGCGCAACAGGCTACGCGCTGATTTTTCCGCGTTGCAGCCTGGCAGGCGCAGGATCGCCAGGCAGTTGTTCAAGATACTCAGGGGCGTGCGCAACTCATGGCTGACGTGCCGGGTGAATGCCTTTTCCCGCTGCAACGTGCTGTGTTGCTGGGTTACAAGTGAAGACAGCGTGCGGCTCAAGGTGCCGATCTCATCCTGGCGGTCAAAGCCGCTGAACCGGGCCGGCCCAGGCACGGCATCCGCGACTTCCGCCGCCAACTGGCTCACTGGCTGGGCGATGGCCCGGGCAATGGCGATGGCCAGGATGGCGCCAAGGATCAGGATCAAGCCTGCGACTGCACACAACAGTCCGAAAATCTGCGTGCGGTAGCCTTCAGTCTGGCTGAGCTTGGATTCATCCAGTAACAAGACCAGCAACGCGGACTCGCCGCCAACGGCACTCACCAATACGTGCACATCCCCTTTCGCAAGTTCGTGGTGCCCCGGCGGCAGGTTCAGGGCAACCAAAGGCAATGTGGGGTCCGTCGACCAATAGCCTTTCAGGTAGATCGCGTTGGGCATTGGCGCGGCACGTCCCACCTGGGCGTGTTTACCCTGAAACGCCTCGGCCTCCAGCTTCAGATAGCTCTCGACGATGTAATCCTCGGTGACGGCGACTGCGAGCCAGATCAGCAGGCTATAGAACCCGGTGATCAATGCCATGAACGGCAGCAGGGTGTAGAGGATTCGCGTGAAGAATGAGTCAGTGGGGAATAGCAAGGCGGTACCCTTTCCCGTGGACAGTCCGGATCAGATCATTACCGTAGGGTTTGCCCAGGGTTTGCCTCAGCCGGTAAATGTAGGTGCGTAGCGCATCGCTGTCCGGCGGGTCGCCGTCGGGCCACAGTGCGGCTTCAAGCTTGTGTCGGCTGACCGGCTCCGGCGCCACATCGGCCAACAGGTTCAACAGGCTGAACTGAAGGGCGGGCAATACCTTGACGGCACCGTTGTGGCGCAACGATTGAGAGGCCGGGTCAATGATCAGGTCGCCCAACTGCCGGGGACTTCGCGGTTTGCGCGGCGCCCCACGGCGCATCAGCGCACGGATGCGCCAGATCAACTCCTGGGGCTCGAACGGCTTGATCAAGTAATCGTCACCGCCGGCTTCATAACCCTCCTCCTTATCAGGGAGCGCATCGCGGGCGGTCAGGAACAGGACCGGCGTTTCATTCTGCTCCCGGCGCAATTGGCGACAGGTGTCAAAACCGCTCATGCGGGGCATGGCGACGTCCATCACAATCAGGTCGTATTCATGCTGGCGGACCCGTTCCAGGCAACTTCGCCCATCACTCGCGAAGTCCAATTCGTAACCAAACTCGCCGAGATAATCTCCCAACGAACCTGCCAATGCGTGATCATCTTCCACCAGTAATATTTCCATAAAGACAAACTCCGAATTCGCACAAACAGTTAAGACATTTCCTTCAGCAAACAATTAAAAACCCACAACAAATACCATTTCACAACGTGACATTTGATTCACACTTCATCTTATACATTCTGGCAATGCAAAGAATACTGAGTTTATTCATCCGCTACTTGAGTGCAGGCGCCATCGCAACGTTGGTTCATTACGCGGTGTTTGTTTGTTTATTAACGTGGTTCGCTCCCACGCCATCGACGTTTCTTGCTGCGTCTGCAGGGGCTCTGGTCGCCTATTGCCTGTCCAGGCGTTGGGTATTTGCACAACGCTCCTGTAACAGATTGCGTTTTTTTATGACGGCCACTGGCCAGGTTTTAACCAATACCCTAATGGTCAACTTACTGACCTCCTGGGGGGCTCCTCCACTGCTTGCACAAGTACTGGCAACCGCCGCCGTTACCTTTCAGGGCTTTACGATCAACCACTTCTGGGTATTCAAACATGACCTCCATCGCAAGCCTTTCCAGTGACCCCATACCGGATACAAAACTTACAATACTGATCCCTTGCTTTAACGAACAATGCGTAATAGCCGAACTTCACTCACGACTGATGGCAATCGTCGACGGATTGAGAGTGCCCACTGAAGTGCTTTACATCAATGACGGCAGCCAAGACCGGACAGCGGCGATCATCGATCATTTTTCCCTGGACCCACGGGTCAAGAGCCTGCACCTGAGTCGTAACTTCGGCAAGGAAGCCGCCATGCGCGCGGGCATCAATGCCGTGGAAAGCGGCGCGGTGATCATCATGGACAGCGACCTACAGGACCCGCCCGAGTTGATCCCGCTGATGGTGCAGGAATGGCTCAAAGGCTACGAGATCGTGAACATGCAACGCCGCTCGCGGCGGTGTGACTCCTGGGCGAAACGCACCGCTGCGCGACTTTACTACGCGACCATGGATCAACTGATCGACGACTTCGAGATACCCCAGCAAGTCAGCGACTTCAGGTTGATCGGGCCCCATGCACGGGCAGCCATACGCGCCATGGACGACAACGCCGGCGTGTTGAAACTGCTGGTCAGCTGGCTCGGCTACCCGAGTACCGAAGTGAATTACGACCGCACAGCGCGCCAGGCCGGCAGGACCAAATGGAACACGCTGTCATTGCTGGACCTGTGTGCCGACTCGATTCTGGCCTTCTCCACACGTCCACTGCGGATGTACAGCTACTTGAGTGTCACCAGCTTTCTGATTGGCTCGCTGTGGATCGTCGCGGCGGCGACCTTTGGCGAACTCACCCACGAACATCTGCTGGTGCAATCGATCCTGTTGCTGTGCCTGGGCACCGCCGTGATCGGCGAGTACGTCGGCCGGGTGCTGAAGGTGGTGAGCCCCAGGCCCAACGCTCTGCATAAACGCAAGCACCCTTGAATCCCTTCGAAAAGGTTGTCGTCATGAACCGTTCCGCCTCCATCCGTCTGCTCTGGGGCATCCTGATGACCGTGCTGCTGGTGCGCCTGGTCACACTGGGGCTGTATCCGCTCATGGACACGTCGGAAGCCCGCTACGCAGAAATTGCCCGCAAGATGCTGGCCTCCAATGACTGGATCACCCCGATGTTCGACCACGGTGTGCCATTCTGGGGCAAACCACCGCTGTCATTCTGGCTACAGGCGTTGAGCATGCAGGTGTTCGGCATCAACGAGTTCGCCAGTCGTTTCTCCAGCTGGTTGATGCATGTCGCCAGTTGCCTGCTCATCGTGCATTTCGCCAGCCGGGAACGCAGCCTTCAGGTCGGGTTGACCGCGGCGATTATCTATTCGACATGCGCCCTCGGGTTCTTTGCCAGCGGCGCGGTCTTGACTGACAGCGCACTGGCCTTCGCCCTTCTGCTCGCCCACCTGGGGTTGTGGCGCGGGCTGGTACACGCGGACCGAGGCTGGGCGCTGGTCGGTTTTTTTGGGCTGGGCCTCGGCCTGCTCGCGAAGGGCCCATTGGCGCTGGTTCTGATTACGCTGCCAGCAGCCCTGTGGCTGGCCCTCACTGGCCACTGGCGCCGGCTGCTCAGCCTGCCGTGGTTGCCAGGCATCGCGTTGATGCTTGCCGTAGCGCTGCCTTGGTATTGGCTGGCAGAACAAAAGACACCGGGGTTCCTGGAATATTTCATCGTCGGCGAACACTTCAGCCGCTACGTCATCAGTAACTGGCAGGGCGACCTCTACGGCAGCGCACATGCCCAACCCTTGGCGATGATCTGGCTGCATCTGCTGGGCGGGCTTTTACCTTGGGCATTGTTCCTGCCATTGCTGGTGAAGTGGCGCTCCTCAGTGCATGGCCAGCGCGAATACTTCATCTTTGTACTGGCATGGGCGCTTTCAACACCGCTGTTCTTCACCCTCTCCACCAACATTCTCTGGACCTACGTACTACCTGCACTGCCGGCCTGGGCGCTACTGCTGGCCGATGTCATCTGCCAGAAGACACGCGCAACCGTCATCGCCGCCGTGGCACTGGCACTGCCGATCACCGGCTGCCTGATGATCATCAGCGGCCAGCTGTCCGATCGTCCACAGAACCAGAAAGACATGGTTGCCTTGTGGAAGGCGCAACAACCCGCCGCCCCCGGCGACCTGATCTATCTGGGGACGCGCTCCTATTCGGCGGAGTTTTACAGTGCTGGCTGGGCCCGCCACACCCAACAGCTGCAACAGCTGCCACTGTCCCAGGACTTTTATCTGGTTCGACGCCAGGCCAGCATACCGCTGGACATGCCGCCGTCCGTCACTTGCGCAAGGGTGGGGCAGGCCAACGCTTCCGGTTTGTATTATTGCGGCGTCAGGTCGCAATAACCGGTTAAACCTTTGCCATGCCTGGAGGGTCTGTGAAATAGGCCCTCCAGAGCATCAGCCGCTGTATGGCAACTTCCCACAACTTCGCCAAGACATGGTTTGCCGCCAAGGGCTGGAAGCCGTTCACCTTTCAAAAAGACGTATGGGCGGCGGTTAAAGCAGGCCACTCGGGATTGCTGCATGCCAGCACCGGCGCCGGGAAAACCTACGCGCTATGGTTTGCTGCTCTCAATCGTTTCGCCATCGCCCGCGCCCCAACTACCGGCAAACGCAAACCGCCTGCCGAACCGTTGACGGTGCTGTGGATCACGCCGATGCGCGCCCTCGCCGCCGACACCGCGCGCGCCCTTGAAGCGCCACTTGAAGCGCTACAGATTCCGTGGAGCGTCGGCCTGCGCACGGGCGACACCAGCAACAGCGAACGCGCGCGGCAGACCCGTCGCCAGCCCACCGCGCTGGTCACCACCCCGGAAAGTCTGACGCTGATGCTCGCCCGCGCCGACAGCGAGGCCAGCCTGGGGCACCTGCGCATGGTGGTCGTGGATGAATGGCACGAACTGATCGGTAATAAACGCGGCGTGCAACTGCAACTGGCGCTGGCACGGTTGCGGCGCTGGCACCCAGATTTGATGGTGTGGGGTATTTCGGCGACCTTGGGTAATCAGGCTCACGCGCTGGAGGTCTTGGTCCCACAGGGCGACGGGATCAATGTGCAGGGGCAAACGGCTAAACAGTTGGTGATCGACACCTTATTGCCCCCCGTGACCGAGCGCTTTCCGTGGGCCGGTCATATCGGTTTGAAAATGTTGCCCCAGGTGGTGGCCGAGGTAGACGCCAGTAATAGTTGCCTGGTGTTTACCAACACGCGGGCGCAATCGGAGATCTGGTTCCAGGCATTGCTGGACGCCCGCCCCGATTGGGCTGGGGTGATTGCGCTGCACCATGGCTCTTTATCCAGAGAAACCCGTGACTGGGTGGAACGGGCCTTGAAAGACGGCCAACTCAAGGCGGTGGTGTGCACCTCAAGCCTGGACCTGGGAGTGGATTTCCTGCCAGTGGAGCGTGTATTGCAGATCGGCTCGGCCAAAGGTGTGGCGCGGCTGATGCAACGCGCCGGGCGCTCGGGGCATGCGCCGGGGCGGCCGTCGCGGGTGACGCTGGTGCCGACCCACAGTCTGGAGCTGGTGGAGGCTGCCGCCGCTCAGGATGCGATTGCGCTACGGCGTATCGAAGCGCGGGAATCGCCTTACAAGCCTTTGGATGTGCTCGTACAACATGTGGTGAGCATGGCGCTGGGCGGCGGCTTTACGCCGGATGCGTTGCTGGCGGAAGTGCGCAGTGCCTGGGCCTACCATCACCTGACGGCTGAAGACTGGGCCTGGGCCCTGGGTTTTGTGCGGCACGGGGGGCTGTCGCTGACGGCCTACCCGGACTACCGACGCGTGGAGCCGGACGAGCACGGCATCTGGCGCGTCCCGGATGCACGACTGGCGCGGCGCCATCGGATGAGCGTGGGCACTATCGTCAGTGACGCCAGCATCATTCTGAAATTCTGGAGCAAGGGCGGTGGCGGCAAGAACCTGGGCAGTGTCGAGGAAGGGTTTATTGCACGGCTCAAACCGGGCGATGGCTTCCTGTTTGCCGGGCGCCTGCTGGAATTGGTCCGTGTGGAAAACATGACCGCTTATGTACGTCGCAGCAGCGCCAAGAAAGCCGCTGTGCCGCGCTGGAATGGCGGGCGCATGCCGCTTTCCAATGAACTGGCGCAAGCGGTGGTGGAGCGATTTGATGCTGCGGCCCACGGGCACTTTGACGGGCCGGAGATGCAAGCGGTGCAACCCTTGTTGCAGACACAGTTGCGCTGGTCGGGCTTGCCGACGCGCAAGCATTTGTTGGCTGAGGCGCTTAAGTCACGCGAGGGGTGGCACCTGTTTCTCTATCCCTTCGCCGGGCGTCAGGTGCACCTGGGGCTGGCGAGTCTGTTGGCGTGGCGCGTGAGCCAAGGGCAGGCCGTTACCTTCTCGATCGCGGTCAACGATTATGGGCTGGAACTGTTGAGTGCCACCGAAGTGGATTGGCCGACGGTATTGAACGGAGCACTGTTGAGTCCGCAGAACCTCCTGGAAGATGTAGCGGCCAGCCTGAATGCCGGGGAACTGGCCCTGCGCCGTTTTCGTGAAATCGCGCGCATTGCCGGGTTGGTATTCGCCGGCTACCCCGGCGCGCCGAAAAGTACCCGGCAGGTGCAGGCTTCCAGCGGGTTGTTCTTTGAGGTGTTCAAGCAGTACGACCCACAGAACTTGTTGCTGACACAGGCAGGCGAAGAAGTCCTACGCGATGAGCTAGACATTCGTCGGTTGGAAGAGACACTGCGTCACCTTTGCGCGCTGAAACTGGACTTGCATCGGATCGTACGCCCTACGCCCTTGGCATTCCCGCTGCTGGTTGAACGGATGCGCGAAAGCATGAGTTCGGAAAAACTCTCGGAGCGCATCGCACGGATGGTCAAGGATCTGGAAAAAGTCGCGGATAACGGGAAACGCTGATGGTGTGCACGGTGATGCTGGAGGGTGAGGAATTGTGGTTGCTGGCAGACAAGGCGGTCTACTGGCCTGCGCGCCAATGCCTGATGATCGCCGATGCGCATTTCGGCAAGGCCTCGGCGTATCGCAGCCTCGGGCAGCCGGTGCCACAAGGCACCACCACCGAGAACCTGCAGCGCCTGGACCGGTTGCTCTCGGCGCTAGCCTGCACTCAGGTGATCTTTCTCGGCGACTTCCTACACGGTCCGGGATCACACGCCAGTGGCACGCTGGGCGCATTGAGACGCTGGCGGGCCCTTAATCCTGACCTGCCCCTGACCTTGATTCGGGGCAATCACGATAAACGCGCGGGGGACCCGCCCGAGGACTTGAGGATAGACGTGGTAACGGAGCCGCTGCTGGTGGGCCCTTTTGCCTTGCAGCACGAACCTGACGCCCATCCCAGCCACCACGTGTTGGCGGGGCATATACATCCGGTGTATCGGTTGCGCGGCAAGGGTCGGCAGCGTTTGCGGCTGCCGTGCTTTGTGATCGGCGCCCGAGTCAGCCTGCTGCCGGCGTTCGGTGCATTTACCGGCGGGCATGGGGTGGAGCAGGACAATGACCGCCGAATCTATGTGATTGGCGATCATGAAGTCTGGCCGGTGAGCTAGTAATCAGGCGACAGGCGCGGGTGGTGGCTCGTCCGGCAAGGTCGGCTCGCCTGGTTCGGTGGGCTGTGGATAGTCCGGCTCAGGCTGGCCGGGGATGCCGCCGGCATAAGCAGGATCGGCCATCAGGGACCAGGCCAGAACGCCAATCTGATTGGGTTCAAGCCGGGCAAGTTCTGCGCTTATTCGCGGGTCGAGCTTCATAAGGTACTCCTCAAGCGTGGCCCGGCGCGTTTTACACACGCCGGGGCAGTACACCTAGATAGAGTCACTTTCTGCAGACTAATTCCCTTTACGCGTAGGAGCTTTCGATCAAGCGCGTGGGAGGGTGACGCCTCGCTGGCCTTGGTACTTGCCTGCGCGGTCTTTATAGGACACTTCACAGGCCTCGTCGGACTGCAGGAACAGCATCTGTGCCACACCTTCGTTGGCGTAGATTTTCGCCGGCAGCGTGGTGGTGTTGGAGAACTCCAGGGTCACGTGCCCTTCCCACTCCGGCTCAAGCGGAGTCACATTGACGATGATACCGCAACGCGCGTAGGTGCTTTTACCCAGGCAGATGGTTAGCACGTCACGGGGAATACGGAAGAATTCCACGGTGCGCGCCAGGGCGAAGGAGTTCGGCGGAATGATGCACACGTCACTCTTGACGTCGACGAAGCTCTTTTCATCGAAATTCTTTGGATCGACGATCGCCGAGTTGATGTTGGTAAACACCTTGAATTCATCGGCGCAGCGCACGTCGTAGCCGTAGCTGGAAACGCCGTAGGAAATCACCGGCGCATCGCCCTGGCCACGGATCTGGCGCTCGACGAACGGTTCGATCATGCCGTGTTCCTGCGCCATGCGGCGAATCCACTTGTCCGATTTGATGCTCATGGCGGGTGTCCTGAATAGCGAGGTGGAAAAATTCTGTGGGGCATCTTACCGGGGCCGGCGTTGGGGTTCAAAGGTCACAAGGCTTTTCTTGACGAATGCGCCTCCTGCTATAAGCCGCAGCCAGCGGGGCCGGGACCTGTATTGGCGTGCCCAGTGAGCGGAAATACCACCGCCAGTCACGAAATTGGAGAAACCTTCGGAAATATCATTGGCACGTCCCGGAAAAAGGGTTAAGGTGGCGCCACTGTGCTGCTTGTGTCACTGAGAATCTCTACACGATATGTTGAATTTCGATCCAACCATCTCCAAGAATTTTTCCTGCTCTTTGCACTCAGTCTCGGCCAGGGCTTTTCCTGAGTCGCAGTTAACTTTGTCCAAGGAGATACACCATGTCTAATCGCCAAACTGGTACCGTTAAGTGGTTCAACGATGAAAAAGGCTTCGGCTTCATCACTCCACAATCCGGTGACGACCTGTTCGTTCACTTCAAAGCTATCCAATCCGACGGCTTCAAAAGCCTGAAAGAAGGCCAACAGGTTTCTTTCATCGCTACCCGCGGTCAGAAAGGCATGCAAGCTGAAGAAGTTCAAGTTATCTAACTTGTACTGACTTAGTCGAAAAGACCCCGCCCTTAAAAGCGGGGTTTTTTTATGCCTGGGATTTGGCTCTAACACCCATGCAATGCCGAGCACAAAAAATGTGGGAGCGGGCTTGCTCGCGAAAGCGGTGAATCAGTCGGTACTTTCGTTGACTGACACTCCGCTTTCGCGAGCAAGCCCTCTCCCACATTTCGTCCTGCGTATTACTGGAACAACGACTCACTCGACAAGCCATTCTTCTCCAGGATCTCACGCAAGCGCTTGAGCCCTTCCACCTGGATCTGCCGCACCCGCTCACGGGTCAGGCCGATCTCCAGACCTACGTCCTCCAGGGTGCTGCTCTCATGGCCACGCAGGCCGAAGCGACGAATCACCACCTCACGCTGCTTGTCCGTGAGCTCCGACAGCCACTGGTCAATGCTTTGGGAAAGATCATCGTCCTGCAACAGCTCGCAAGGATCGGTAGGACGATCATCCGTCAGGGTGTCCAGCAGGGTTTTATCCGAATCCGGACCCAGCGAGACATCGACCGAAGACACGCGCTCATTAAGACCCAGCATGCGCTTGACCTCTCCTACCGGTTTTTCCAGCAGGTTGGCGATTTCTTCAGGCGAAGGTTCATGATCGAGTTTTTGGGTAAGCTCACGCGCTGCCCGCAGGTAGACGTTGAGCTCCTTGACCACATGGATCGGCAACCGGATCGTGCGGGTCTGATTCATGATCGCCCGTTCGATGGTCTGACGAATCCACCAGGTGGCGTAGGTCGAAAAGCGGAAGCCCCGCTCAGGGTCGAACTTCTCCACAGCCCGGATCAAGCCCAGGTTGCCCTCCTCGATCAGGTCCAACAGGGACAGCCCACGATTGACATAGCGTCGGGCGATTTTCACCACCAGGCGCAGGTTGCTTTCAATCATGCGCTTGCGCCCAGCCGGATCGCCCTTTTGCGACAAGCGCGCAAAATGGACTTCTTCTTCGGGGGTCAGCAGAGGGGAAAAGCCGATTTCATTGAGGTACAGCTGGGTCGCATCGAGCGCCCGCGTGTAGTCAATGTACTTGTGTTGCTTTAACGCGGTGGAGTTCTTGGATTTGGTGCGAACTGAAGGTACAGCAGGTCCCTCATTCGACATCGATTCCGTATCGATACCGGTCTCCATAAGGAGAACCTCATCGTCGATGTCAAACTCCGGCGCTTCTTTACTGAGAGCCATTGTTATAGTCCTTTGGTGAGTTCGACCTCAAGCTCAAGCGGCGCCTTTATCCTTGGCAACGCTGGAGCCTGTTCCTTCTACGTGAGGGAACAGGCTGTGCAACACATCAACGACGGGGTAGGAATTGCAGTGGGTCTACAGGCTTCCCTTGGCGGCGAATCTCAAAGTGCAGTTTCACCCGGTCTGTACCAGTTGACCCCATTTCGGCAATTGTCTGTCCGACTTTGACCTGCTGCCCCTCCCGAACCAACAGCCTACGGTTATGACCGTAAGCACTGACGTAGGTATCGCTGTGTTTGATGATGACCAGCTCGCCGTAGCCCCGTAAACCACTCCCGGCGTACACCACTGTCCCATCAGACGCAGCTAAAACAGGCTGTCCCAAATCACCGGCGATATCAATGCCTTTATTCAAACTACCGTTTGAAGAGAATTTTCCAATTAACACTCCGTTTGAGGGCCATCCCCAACCGGTCGGCGCAGGCCCGGCAGGTGGCAACGGCGCGGGTGCCGGCTTGGTCGCAGGGGCCGGTGTGGCGGTGCCTGCAGGCCGGGTGATGATGGTGGTTTTGCTCGAAGACGACGGCGAAGATCCGGTGTTTGTCACAACTGCCGTAGGCGTTGAACCGGTGCGCCCATCGAAGCGAATCGTCTGACCCGGATGTATCGTGTATGGCACAGGAATATTGTTACGTGCTGCAAGTGCCTTGTAATCCCAACCATAACGGAAGGCGATCGAGAACATCGTATCGCCCTTGCGCACCACATATTGTCCGGTGGTCACCGTCGGTTTCTGCGGGACGGCATTATTACGGTCAACCACCCGTGCGCCGCTGCTTGGCGAGCTGGAACACCCGACCAACACGGAACTGAAGACGAGGCCAAGCACCAGTCGATGAAAGCTTGTTTTACTCATACGCTGCGCAAGACCTGTGAGACTCACCCGCCGCTCCCTTTGTGGTGGCTGAACATGAATGCCTGTATCAGGCTTGAAATATGACGCAAGTATAACTGGGCATTGGCTTTTTACCGGCACACGACTGAAACGAAAAATTCATCGTGTTTAATGCCGACGCCCGATCATGTTGACTCGATAGACCCCGCCGTAAGACACATCCCCACCAACAGAATTCACTGCCGGCGAACAAATGATCAGGCCAGCGGGCCATTGAGCAATGGCACGAAGCGCACGGCGCCGAGTACATGCCGGGAAAAGCCTTCTTCCTCACGGATAATGAGCATCAATTGTTGCACTTCGCCGGAGCCAACCGGGATGACCAGACGTCCGCCTGGAGCGAGTTGATCAAGCAACGCCTGGGGCACATCGGTGGCTACGGCGGTGACGATGATGCCGTTGTAAGGCGCCAGCGCCGGCCAGCCTTCCCAGCCATCGCCCCAGCGAAACACCACGTTGCGCAGGTTCAACTCCACCAGGCGCTCCTTGGCGCGGTCTTGCAGCACCTTGATGCGCTCGACCGAAAACACCCGCTCCACCAGTTGCGCCAGTACGGCGGTCTGGTAGCCGGAGCCGGTGCCGATTTCCAGCACCTTGTCCAAAGGCCCCGCCGCCAGCAGCAGCTCGCTCATGCGCGCCACCATGTATGGCTGGGAGATGGTCTGGTTGTGGCCGATGGGCAGCGCCGTGTCTTCATAGGCACGGTGGGCCAGGGCTTCATCGACAAACAGGTGCCGAGGCGTACGCCGGATCACTTCCAGCACCTGAGCGTTGGACAAACCCTCTTCGTACAAGCGTTGGATCAAGCGTTCGCGGGTACGCTGGGACGTCATGCCGATGCCCCGGCGCAGCAAGTCGTCTTGTTCACGGCCCATCAGCGCAGCCCCTCCAGCCAGCCATCGAGACCACTGAAGGCATCACTGAAGGTGCGATCGAATTGCAACGGGGTAATCGATACATAACCTTGCATCACGGCATGAAAGTCCGTGCCTTCACCGCCATCTTCCGCATCACCCGCCGCGGCAATCCAATAGCCTTCCTTGCCACGCGGGTCGACCACCTTCAACGGCGCCGCCGCGCGGGCGCGATGGCCCAGGCGCGTCAGCTGGATGCCGCGAATATGGTCGAGGGGCAAGTTGGGAATATTGACGTTGAGCACCGTGCGCGGTGGCAGGTTCAGGGAGCCATGGGCCTCCACCAGCTTGCGCGCAAAATACGCAGCGGTCGGCAGGTTATCCAGTTGGCGCGAAGCAAACGAAAAGGCGAACGCCGTACGCCCCAGGAAGCGACCTTCAAGCGCCGCCGCCACGGTGCCGGAATACAGCACGTCATCGCCTAGGTTGGCACCGAGGTTGATACCCGACACCACCAGGTCCGGCTCCTGATCCAGCAGGCTGTTGATCGCCAAATGGACGCAGTCGGTGGGGGTGCCGTTCACGCTGATAAAGCCATTGGCCAGGACGTGCGGGTGCAGCGGACGGTCGAGCGTCAGCGAACTGCTGGCGCCGCTCTTGTCCTGGTCGGGGGCGACCACCACGCACTCGGCGTAATCTTCCAGCGCAGCATAGAGCGCGGCAAGACCGGGTGCGGTGGCACCGTCATCGTTTGATATCAGAATACGCATGGGTTGTCCGTCTGCCCCACCGGCACCAGATCAACAAGCTCGCGCACCAAGACAGTGGCGAAGCATCCGGCCGGCAGGACGAATTCCAATTGCAGAATGTCCAGCGAGGGATAATGCCACGTCAAACCGCCAATGGGCAGTCGCAGAATGCGACGTTCCTGGCTCATGCCGGCATTCACCAGCCAATCACGCAGGTCGGCTTCATCGGCAGCAACAGCCTGTTCGAGTTCAAAGGTTGCACCCGTGGCAGGCGAATCGCCTTCGCCCCACTGCGGGCCGGTCGGGTGCAGGTCCAGGATCGCCAGGCGCGGGTCGCTGCATTCAGCCTCCCCTGCCGGGAAAAAACTGCGGCTGTCGGTAAACGCCAGCAAGTCGCCGACCTGGGCACGTTGCCACGAACCATCGGCCACACGCGCTGCCAACACTTTGTTGAACAGGAAGCTGCGCGCCGTGGACAGCAACCGCGATCGCACGTTGCGCTGTTCCGGCAAGGCCTTGCGCGCGGCCCACTCACGGGCGTCGACCACGTTGCCGCCGTTGTGGCCAAAACGCTGGGCGCCGAAATAGTTGGGAATGCCGTGTTGTGCAATCAGTTGCAACCGCGCGTCGATAGCGGCGGTATCACCGGCCAACTGGGTCAGGCGCAAGGTGAAACCATTGGCCGAGTGCGCACCGCGTTGCAGCTTGCGCTTGTGGCGGGCGGTCTTGAGGATCTTGAGGGTGTCGTTTTCCGCCGCGCTCATGTCCGGGTCGGCCTTGCCGGGCAGTTGCACGCTGAACCACTGGCGGGTCAACGCCTGGCGATCCTTGAGCCCGGCATAGCTGACCGTGCGCAACGGCACGCCCGCTGCCTTGGCGATCCGCCGCGCGGCTTCCTCGGTGTTGAGCCCGCGTTTTTCCACCCACAACCACAGGTGCTCACCTTCTCCGGTTAGCGGGATGTCCAGCACTTCATCAACTTGGAAGTCTTCGGCCGTCGCCTTCAGTACCGCGCTGCCCAAGGCCTCGCCATAGGCCCTTGGACCCAACAGTTGCAGGTCATTCATGCGCGCAGCAACAAGGCAACAGAGTGCACCGCAATGCCCTCTTCCCGACCGGTGAAGCCGAGCTTTTCGGTGGTGGTGGCTTTCACGTTCACTTGATCCAGTTCTATTTGCAGATCCGCGGCAATCAGCGCGCGCATCGACTCGATATGGGGGGCCATCTTCGGCGCCTGGGCCACGATGGTGTTATCGACGTTGCCGACCTTCCAGCCTTTGGCATGGATCAAGCCGACCACATGACGCAGCAGTACACGGCTGTCCGCGCCCTTGAAGGTCGGGTCGGTGTCCGGAAAGTGCTTGCCGATATCGCCCAACGCCGCTGCGCCGAGCAAGGCATCGCTCAAGGCATGCAACACAACGTCGCCGTCGGAATGAGCCAGCAACCCATGGTGGTGCGCAATGCGCACGCCGCCCAGGGTGATGAAATCGCCTTCAGCGAAACGGTGCACATCGTAGCCGTGGCCAATACGCATAAAAAAACGCCCCGATTTAATTCAGGGCGTGATTCTACCTACTTTTGCCTCACATTAACCGAGCAAAGCACGGCCATGGTGTCGCAAATGGTCTTCGATGAAGCTGGCGATAAAGAAGTAGCTGTGGTCGTAGCCAGGCTGCAGGCGCAGTTCCAGCGGATGGTTGGCCGCCTTGGCCGCTTGCTGCAGGGCTTCAGGCTTGAGTTGCACGGCGAGGAAATCGTCGCGGTCGCCCTGGTCCACCAGCAGCGGCAGCTTTTCCGAGGCTTCGCTGATCAGCACGCAGGCGTCCCACTCGCGCCATTTAGAGCGCTCTTCGCCCAAATAACGCGAGAAGGCTTTCTGGCCCCACGGGCAATCCATCGGGTTGTTGATCGGCGAAAACGCCGACACCGACAAGTAGCGCCCAGGGTTGCGCAACGCACACACCAGCGCGCCGTGGCCGCCCATGGAGTGACCACTGATGCCGCGCTTGCCCGAGGCCGGGAAATGCGCTTCAACCAAGGCCGGCAATTCCTGCACCACGTAGTCATGCATCCGATAGTGCTTGGCCCAGGGTTCCTGGGTGGCATTCAGGTAGAAGCCGGCACCGAGGCCGAAATCCCAGGCGTTATCCGGGTCACCCGGAACACCCGGCCCACGTGGGCTGGTGTCCGGCGCAACGATGATCAACCCCAGCTCGGCAGCCATGCGCTGGGCGCCGGCCTTCTGCATGAAGTTCTCGTCGGTGCAGGTCAGGCCGGAGAGCCAGTACAGCACCGGCAACTTGCCGCCCTCCTCCGCTTGCGGCGGCAGGTAGACGGCGAAAGTCATGTCGCAACCGAGCACATCGGAATGATGCTTGTAGCGTTTATGCCAGCCGCCGAAGCTTTTCTGGCACGACAGGTTTTCCAGACTCATGGCCGACCTCAGAAGTGGATGACGGTACGAATGCTCTTGCCTTCATGCATCAGGTCAAACGCTTTGTTGATGTCTTCCAGGCCCATGGTGTGGGTGATGAAGGTGTCCAGCGGGATCTCGCCGGTCTGGGCCATCTCCACGTAGCTTGGCAATTCGCTGCGGCCGCGCACGCCGCCGAAGGCCGAACCGCGCCAGACGCGACCGGTCACCAGTTGGAATGGACGGGTAGCGATTTCCTGACCGGCACCGGCCACACCGATGATCACCGACTCGCCCCAACCCTTATGGCAGCACTCAAGCGCGGCGCGCATCAGCTGTACGTTGCCGATGCATTCGAAGGAGAAGTCCACGCCGCCGTCGGTGAGGTCGACGATCACGTCCTGGATCGGGCGATCGTAGTCTTTCGGGTTGATGCAGTCGGTGGCGCCCAGTTGCTTGGCGATTTCGAACTTGGCCGGGTTGATGTCAATGGCAATGATGCGGCCGGCCTTGGCCTTGACCGCACCGATCACCGCCGACAGGCCGATACCACCAAGACCGAAGATGGCCACGGTGTCGCCCGGCTTGACCTTGGCCGTGTTGATCACTGCACCGATACCGGTGGTGACGCCACAGCCCAGCAGGCAGACTTTTTCCAACGGGGCTTCTTTAGGAATCTTGGCCACGGAGATTTCCGGCAGCACGGTGTACTCGGAGAAAGTCGAGGTGCCCATGTAGTGGAAAATCGGCTGGCCTTTGTAGGAGAAACGTGTGGTGCCGTCCGGCATCAGGCCTTTGCCCTGGGTGGAACGGATGGCCTGGCACAGGTTGGTCTTACCCGACAGGCAGAATTTGCACTTGCCGCACTCCGGGGTGTACAGCGGGATCACGTGATCACCCACTGCCACCGACGTCACGCCTTCTCCGATCGCTTCGACCACCGCACCGCCCTCGTGACCGAGAATCGACGGGAAGATGCCTTCCGGATCAGCACCCGACAGCGTGTAGGCGTCGGTATGGCACACGCCCGAAGCGACTACGCGCAGCAACACTTCGCCGGCCTTGGGCATGGCGACATCCACTTCAACGATCTCAAGGGGCTTCTTGGCTTCGAAGGCTACGGCAGCGCGGGACTTGATCATCCGGGTTTCTCCAGGCGGTTGAAAATTGAGACGGTGAGTGTAAAACATGGCTGACTGATGAATAATCCGGACAAAAGCAAAACTTTATTGCTGTACAGGGATAATCGTGATGTTGGAAAACCGCTGGGAAGGCATCGATGAGTTCGTCGCGGTCGCCGAATGCAGCCAGTTCACCGCGGCGGCGGAACGTCTGGGCGTGTCGTCGTCCCACATCAGCCGCCAAGTGGCGCGCCTGGAAGAACGCCTGCAAACGCGGCTGCTGTATCGCAGCACGCGCAAGGTGACCCTGACCGAAGCCGGCCAGACCTTCCTGCAACATTGCCAACGCCTGCAGGACGGTCGCGAAGAAGCCTTGCGCGCGGTGGGCGACCTCACCAGTGAACCCAAGGGCATGTTGCGCATGACCTGCGCGGTGGCGTACGGCGAGCGTTTTATCGTGCCGCTGGTCACACGGTTCATGGCGCTCTATCCGCAGTTGCGTGTGGATATCGAGCTGAGCAACCGCCAGCTGGACCTGGTGCATGAAGGCCTCGACCTGGCGATCCGCCTGGGGCGTTTGCAGGATTCGCGCATGGTCGCCAGCCGCCTGGCGCCCAGGCGCATGTACTTGTGCGCGTCGCCGTCCTACCTGGCGCGGTATGGTCGGCCACACAGTTTGTCGGAATTGAGTCGGCATAACTGCTTGATCGGCAGCTCGGATATCTGGCAACTGGCCCAAGACGGTCGGGAGTTTTCCCAGCGGGTGCAGGGAAACTGGCGCTGCAACAGTGGGCAAGCGGTGCTGGACGCGGCGCTGCAGGGCGTGGGGTTATGCCAATTACCGGACTATTACGTGCTGGAGCACCTGCACAGCGGCGCGCTGGTGTCGTTGCTGGAGGCGCATCAGCCGCCGAATACGGCGGTGTGGGCGTTGTATCCGCAGCAGCGGCATTTGTCGCCGAAGGTCAGGAAGTTGGTGGATTTCTTGAAAGCCGGGCTGGCTGAAAGGCCCGAGTATGGCGTGGCTTAACGTCGGTTCGCCCACCGCAACCGCAACCACTCCAGGTCTTCCGGCCGGGTCACCTTGATATTGTCCGAGCGCCCTTCGATCAGGCGCGGCGCCTGGCCGGACCACTCCATCGCCGACGCTTCGTCAGTGATGACGGCATCCGCCACCAGGCTGTCGGCCAATGCGCGGTGCAAGGCACCGAGGCGGAACATCTGCGGCGTGTAGGCTTGCCAGATCAGGCTGCGGTCGACGGTCTCAACCACACGTCCGTGCTTGTCGACGCGCTTGAGCGTATCGCGGGCCGGCACGGCCAGCAGGCCGCCCACCGGGTCGTCTGCCAGCTCAGCCAGCAGTTTGTCGAGGTCATCGCGACTCAGGTTCGGTCGTGCCGCATCGTGCACCAGCACCCAATCGTCATCGCTGGCACCCAGGGCATTCAGGTGCAATAGCGCGTTAAGTACCGAGCCCGAGCGCTCCGAGCCGCCGTCCGCACGCTGGATACGCGGGTCAGCCGCACACGCCAGCGTCGGCCAATAAGGATCATCAGGAGCAAGGCTGACCACCAGGCCTTTGAGCGATGGATGGTCGAGAAAACAGCCAAGGCTGTGTTCGAGAATAGTCCGCCCGCCCAGCTGCAAGTATTGCTTGGGACGGTCCGCAGCCATACGGGCACCGACGCCCGCGGCAGGAATCACGGCCCAGAAGGCCGGCAAACCAGGGTTCATTGAGCCAACTGGTAGAGGGTTTCGCCCTCCTTAACCATGCCCAATTCATGACGAGCCCGCTCTTCAACGGTCTCCGTGCCTTTTTTCAGCTCAAGCACTTCGGCATCAAGGACGCGGTTACGCTCCAGCAAGATCTCGTTTTCGGCGTGCTGTGCAGCAATTTGCTCGGTCAGGTCTTTTACCTGCGCAAAGCTGCCATTACCCACCCATAGGCGGTACTGCAGGCCAGCCAGCAACAAGAGCAAGACGAGGAACAACCAATTGGGACTGCGCATCGAATATCGGGTATCCAGTGAAAAAAGACAGCCATGCAAAACTTTTGAAGCAACTGATAGCACGAAGCCTGGAAGAACCAGGCTTGTGCTTGATAGCCATCAGATTAGCGTCGAAATCCACACTGTCGTGAGTTTTCCGACGCAATCCGCCGACTTTTTACCATGCCTTACCAACAAGTGCGATCAGCCGCGAAACTCGCCGCGACCGTTGTACTTGGCCTTGCCTGCCAGTTGCTCTTCGATACGCAGCAATTGGTTGTACTTGGAAACGCGGTCGGAACGGCACAGGGAACCGGTCTTGATCTGGCCCGCCGAGGTGCCCACAGCCAGGTCGGCAATGGTCGAATCTTCGGTTTCGCCGGAGCGGTGGGAGATCACGGCGGTGTAGCCCGCAGCCTTGGCCATCTGGATGGCTTCCAGGGTTTCGGTCAGGGTGCCGATCTGGTTGAACTTGATCAGGATCGAGTTGGCGATCTTTTTATCGATGCCTTCTTTCAGGATCTTGGTGTTGGTCACGAACAGGTCGTCGCCCACCAGTTGGATTTTCTCGCCGATCTTGTCGGTGAGGATTTTCCAGCCGTCCCAGTCGGACTCGTCCAGGCCGTCTTCGATCGAGATGATCGGGTAGCGCTCGGTCAAGCCCTTCAGGTAGTCAGCGAAACCTTCGGAGTTGAACACCTGGCCTTCACCGGACAGGTTGTACTTGCCGTCTTCATAGAACTCGCTGGCCGCACAGTCCAGGGCCAGGGTCACGTCGGTGCCGAGCTTGTAGCCAGCATTGGCCACGGCTTCGGAGATCACTTTCAGTGCATCTTCGTTGGACGCCAGGTTCGGTGCGAAACCACCTTCGTCACCCACCGCAGTGCTCAGGCCACGGGCCTTCAGCACAGCTTTGAGGTGATGGAAAATCTCGGTGCCCATGCGCAGGCCTTCGGAGAAGGACTTGGCGCCCACCGGCTGCACCATGAATTCCTGGATATCGACGTTGTTATCGGCGTGCTCGCCACCGTTGATGATGTTCATCATCGGCACCGGCATGGAGTAAACACCCGGCGTGCCGTTCAGGTTGGCGATGTGGGCGTACAGCGGCAGGTCCTGGTCCTGGGCAGCAGCCTTGGCGGCGGCCAGGGACACGGCGAGGATGGCGTTGGCGCCCAGGCTGCCTTTGTTTTCGGTGCCGTCGAGCTTGATCATCGCGTGGTCCAGGGCTTTCTGGTCCAGCGGGTCCTTGCCCAGCAACAGGTCACGGATCGGGCCGTTGATGTTGGCTACAGCCTTGAGTACACCCTTGCCCAGGTAACGGCTCTTGTCGCCATCACGCAGTTCCAGCGCTTCGCGCGAACCGGTAGAAGCACCGGACGGCGCGCAGGCGCTGCCGATGATGCCGTTATCGAGAAGCACGTCGGCTTCGACGGTGGGGTTGCCACGGGAGTCGAGAACTTCACGACCTTTGATGTCGACGATTTTTGCCATTGTTGTAAACACTCCAAAGTTGACGAAAACGACGCAGCTGAAGGAAATCTTTTGACCGACCGCAAGGGTGGAACAACGAGGCAGGCTTGCAGACGACAAGGCTCAGGCCCGCAGGCCTGAGCATAAAGCGTGGGAAATTCTACCGGAGAAACGCGGCTTACGCGGTCTCTACCGTCGGAAAACTCTTGACCAGTTCGTCCAACTGCTTGAGCTGGGCCAGGAATGGCTCCAGCTTGTCCAGGCGCAGGGCGCATGGGCCGTCGCACTTGGCGTTATCCGGGTCCGGGTGGGCTTCAAGGAACAGGCCCGCCAGAGATTGGCTGATGCCAGCCTTGGCCAGGTCCAGCACCTGGGCACGGCGCCCGCCCGCGGAATCGGCGCGACCACCGGGCATTTGCAGCGCGTGGGTCACGTCGAAGAACACCGGGTATTCGAACTGTTTCATGATGCCGAAACCGAGCATGTCCACCACGAGGTTGTTGTAGCCGAAGCTCGAACCGCGCTCGCAGAGGATCAACTGGTCGTTACCCGCTTCCACGCACTTGTTCAGGATGTGTTTCATCTCCTGGGGTGCGAGGAACTGGGCTTTCTTGATATTGATCACAGCGCCGGTCTTGGCCATCGCCACGACCAGGTCGGTCTGGCGCGACAGGAAGGCCGGCAACTGGATGATGTCGCACACCTCGGCGACCACGGCAGCCTGTTCAGGCTCGTGGACGTCGGTGATGATCGGCACGCCGAAGGCTTGCTTGATGTCCTGGAAGATCCGCATGCCTTCTTCAAGGCCTGGGCCGCGATAGGAGGTCACGGACGAACGGTTGGCCTTGTCGAAGCTGGCCTTGAACACGTAAGGGATACCGAGTTTCTCGGTAACCTTCACGTACTCTTCACAGACCTGCATCGCCATGTCACGGCTTTCCAGCACGTTCATGCCGCCGAACAGCACCATGGGCTTGTCGTTGGCAATCTCGATGTCGCCGACGCGAATGATCTTCTGGGCCATCAGGGTTACGCCTTCTTCTGGTGTTGCGTCAGTGCGGCCTTGACGAAACCGCTGAACAACGGGTGACCGTCGCGCGGCGTCGAGGTGAACTCAGGGTGGAACTGGCACGCGACGAACCATGGATGATCCGGTGCTTCGACCACTTCAACCAGCGCGCCATCACCGGAGCGACCGGAAATTTTCAGGCCGGCCTCTTTGATTTGCGGCAGCAGGTTGTTGTTCACTTCGTAGCGGTGACGGTGACGCTCGACGATCACGTCCTTGCCGTAGCAATCGTGAACCAGCGAGCCCGGCTCCAGCAGGCAGTCCTGCGCGCCGAGGCGCATGGTGCCGCCCAGGTCGGAGGCTTCGGTACGGGTCTCGACCGCGCCGGTGGCATCTTCCCACTCGGTGATCAGGCCCACGACCGGGTGACCGCTCTTGCTGTCGAACTCGGTGGAGTTGGCGTCTTTCCAGCCCAGCACGTTACGGGCGAACTCGATGACGGCCACTTGCATGCCCAGGCAGATACCCAGGTACGGCACCTTGTTCTCGCGAGCATATTGAACAGCCGTGATCTTGCCTTCCACGCCACGCAGGCCGAAACCGCCTGGCACGAGGATCGCGTCCACACCTTCGAGCAAGGCAGTGCCTTGGTTCTCGATGTCTTCGGAGTCGATGTAGCGCAGGTTGACCTTGGTACGGTTGCTGATACCGGCGTGGCTCATCGCTTCGATCAGCGACTTGTACGCGTCCAGCAATTCCATGTACTTACCGACCATGGCGATGGTGACTTCGTGCTCAGGGTTGAGCTTGGCGTCGACCACGGCTTCCCACTCGGACAGGTCCGCGCCGTTGCATTGCAGGCCGAAACGCTCGACCACAAAATCGTCCAGGCCTTGCGAATGCAGGATGCCCGGGATCTTGTAGATGGTGTCGGCGTCTTCCAGCGCGATCACCGCACGCTCTTCAACGTTGGTGAATTGCGCGATCTTGCGACGCGAGGAAATGTCGATCGGGTGATCGGAGCGGCACACCAGCACGTCCGGCTGCAGGCCGATGGAACGCAGTTCCTTGACCGAATGCTGGGTAGGCTTGGTTTTGGTTTCGCCGGCGGTGGCGATGTAAGGCACCAGGGTCAGGTGCATCAGCATCGCGCGCTTGGCGCCGACTTCGAAACGCAGCTGGCGGATGGCTTCGAGGAACGGTTGCGACTCGATGTCACCGACGGTGCCACCGATCTCGACCATGGCCACGTCGGCATCGCCTGCACCCTTGATGATGCGGCGCTTGATTTCGTCGGTGATGTGCGGGATCACCTGGATGGTTGCACCCAGGTAGTCACCACGGCGCTCCTTGCGCAGCACGTGCTCGTAGACACGGCCGGTGGTGAAGTTGTTGTTCTGGGTCATGGTCGTGCGGATGAACCGCTCGTAGTGGCCCAGGTCCAGGTCGGTCTCGGCGCCGTCGTGGGTGACGAACACTTCACCGTGCTGGAACGGGCTCATGGTGCCCGGGTCAACGTTGATGTACGGGTCCAGCTTGAGCATGGTGACCTTAAGTCCCCGCGCCTCCAGGATGGCCGCCAATGAAGCCGATGCGATGCCTTTCCCCAATGAAGAAACAACACCGCCCGTGACGAATATGTAGCGCGTCATGAAAAACCCTAGAAGTCTGCGTTAAAGCGGTCCGAGCCGCCGGGGAAAGCGAAGGAAGGCCGAAGCCCCCGATCACCTGCATTAATCACAGTGCACCTTTCAAAAAAACCGCCGCGTGGTGACAGACCAGCAATGAAACACCGGTACGTTGATCGCTACACATTTTTTGGAATCGCCCAGCAAAGACTGCTTGGTAATCGGCAACTCCTGCGATTCAAACGAATCCACAGAAGTTGTATCAAGAAGGGAGCGTAGTCTACCGGAAAGGCTCTATCAGCTCAAACCTTGATCGCAGGTCTGTGGCATCCAATGTAATTGCCAGTCATCACTCGGTGCCGGCCAGAGTCCCGCAAGGCTGGGCGCACCCAGCAATTGCTCGCCCTGATACAGCAGCGGCAATCTGCCACGGACGCAGCCCGGCAAGCCACTTTCGTTAAGCAGGCGCTTCAAGTCGCGCCGACCTCGGCCGGGCACAGCAAGGATTTCGCCGCCCTGGCGGTAGCGGATCGTCAATGGGCCTCCGGGCACCCTGCCCGTCAGTTTCACCTGACCATTGCCGGGTAACTCTAGTGGGTTTTGCGGATCGGGCCAGCTCACCGTTGCGTCGGAAAATTCCGACCAAGTGGAGGGCAGCCACCAGATACGTTCACCGCTGCGCTGCATATCACCGTCCGCCAGCCGCCACAGGGGCTGTGCGTCGCCCTTGGCATCACGCAAGGAATGCCAACTGGCCCAGTGGTCGCTGTCGGGTAGACGGGTCAGAGGGGTTAGCCAGTGACGTAGGGCGTTGCGTTGGCGGGCATTGGAAAGCTCGCGCAACGGCGTAAGCGACAGGGACGGCAAGTGCAACCAGGGAAACGGCGAAGGCTGATTGGCCGCTTGCAGGTCCATCTGTGCCAACTCATCCAGCAGGGCCTGGGCCTCATTGAGGTGCTCGGCAGTCCGCGCCAGGTTTGAGTTAGCCTGCGGCCAGCGCTCCGCCAGTACTGGAAGCACGCGGTGGCGCAGGTAATTACGGGAGAACCGCGAGTCCGCGTTCGAAGGATCTTCAATCCATGTGAGCTGATACGCCTCGGCATAGGCTTCCAGCTCTGCACGCGGGACATCCAACAAGGGCCGTACAAGGTAGCCTGCCGCCAGCGGGCGATGTACCGGCATTGCCGCCAGCCCGCGCACACCTGCCCCACGCAGCAGACGGAACAACAAGGTTTCTGCCTGATCGTCGCGATGCTGGCCCGTCAGTAGCACCTCCCCTGCTCCGGTCACCTCGGTAAACACCTGGTAACGCGCGTCACGGGCAGCACGCTCAAGACTGGCGCCGGGTTGCACCTGCACACGCATCACGCGCAACGGCACGCCCAGGCTGTCGCACGTCGACTGACAGTGAGCGGGCCATGCATCAGCTGCAGCTTGTAGGCCATGATGAACATGCACAGCACTGAGGGGCGGGAGCGATTCGGTGTTGGCCAAATTGGCGAGGAGGTGCAGCAGGACGGTGGAATCAAGGCCACCGGAGAATGCGATGTGCCAGGCCGGGGCATTGCGCCAGGGGGCCAGGGTTTGCAGGAGCCGGGCAGGCAGAGAAGTTTTCACAGCATGCCCGCTCCCACAATGGTCCAGCGTCGTCGGTCAGATCAGAGACCGTAGCTCATCAAACGCTCATAACGACGGGCCAGCAGCGCTTCGTTATCCAGCTTCTTGAGCATCGCCAGCTGCGAACCCAGTTCAGCGCGGATCGTCGCGGCGGCAGCAGCCGGGTCGCGGTGGGCGCCGCCCAAAGGCTCGGCGATGACTTTATCCACGATACCCAAACCTTTGAGGCGATCAGCGGTGATACCCATGGCTTCGGCAGCGTCCGGCGCTTTCTCGGCGGTTTTCCACAGGATCGAGGCGCAACCTTCCGGCGAAATCACCGCGTAGGTCGAATACTGCAGCATGTTCAACTGGTCGCAGACGCCAATAGCCAGTGCGCCGCCGGAACCCCCTTCACCAATCACGGTGGCGATGATTGGGGTTTTCAGGCGGGCCATGACGCGCAGGTTCCAGGCGATCGCTTCGCTCTGGTTGCGCTCTTCAGCGTCGATACCTGGGTAAGCACCCGGCGTGTCGATGAAGGTCAGGATCGGCATCTTGAAGCGTTCGGCCATTTCCATCAGGCGGCACGCCTTGCGGTAGCCTTCAGGACGCGGCATGCCGAAGTTGCGGCGAACCTTCTCACGCACTTCACGGCCTTTCTGGTGACCGATCACCATCACCGGCTGGTCGTCCAGGCGAGCGATACCGCCTACGATGGCCGCGTCGTCGGAGAAGTGGCGGTCGCCGTGCAGTTCGTCGAACTCGGTGAAAATGTGCTGAATGTAGTCCAGGGTGTACGGACGGCGCGGGTGGCGAGCCAAACGCGCGATCTGCCAGCTGGTCAGCTTGCCGAAGATGTCTTCGGTGAGCGTGCTGCTCTTGTCTTGCAGGCGAGCGATCTCATCGCCGATATTCAGCGAATTGTCATTGCCGACCAGGCGCAGTTCTTCGATCTTGGCTTGCAGGTCAGCGATCGGCTGTTCGAAATCAAGAAAATTCGGGTTCATAAGCGTCCGTCTTGGGTCGACGGCCAGGGCGTGCCTGGCCAGCCGGTTGTCTATTCGCGCCCTACCTTAAGGGAGAGGCGCGTTTAGGTCGAGATTAAATGTTCAGTCGAGATCAGGCTATGCAGGACTGCCTGACCGTCAACGGTATTGGAGGAAGACGTTGTCACGGCCGAACTGGTCACGCAATGCTTGAATCAAGCCATCAGCCGGATCAATTCGCCAGGTCTCGCCAAACTGCAGCATGGCCTTGGCGTCACTGCCGGTGTACTCCATGGTCACCGGGCACGCGCCACGGTGGCGCTTGAGCAAATCACCCAACCAGCGTAGCTGATCGCCCTTGAGCGCTTCGGTTTTCACCTTCAAGCGCAGGCTTTCGGCCAAGTTGGTGCGCGCATCTTCCATGCTCATCACCCGCTTGATCCGCAGGCGCAGGCCGCCGGAGAAGTCATCGTTGCTGACCTCCCCTTCCACCACCACCATGGCATCGGTCTGCAACAGCGACTGTGCGGAGTGGAAGGCATCGGCAAACAGCGAGGCTTCAATGCGCCCTGAACGGTCGTCAAGGGTGATGAAGCCCATCTTGTCGCCCTTTTTATTCTTCATCACCCGCAAGGCGATGATCATGCCAGCGACGGTCTGGGTATCCCGCGCAGGTTTCAGGTCGATGATGCGCTGACGGGCGAAACGACGAATCTCGCCCTCGTATTCATCAATCGGGTGACCGGTAAGGTACAGGCCCAAGGTGTCTTTCTCACCCTTGAGGCGCTCCTTGAGGGTCAGCTCCTTGGCCTTGCGGTGGTTAGCGTACACATCCGCGTCTTCTTCGACGAACAACCCGCCAAACAGGTCGGCATGGCCGCTGTCATGGGTGCGGGCGGTCTGTTCGGCAGCCTTGATCGCTTCTTCCATGGCGGTGAGCAGCACCGCACGGTTGCGGTCGATATTCGCCTGGTAAGCCTTGGGCTCATCATGGAAATACGGGCCGAGACGGTCGAGTGCGCCGCTGCGGATCAGGCCATCGAGAGTACGCTTGTTAATGCGCTTGAGGTCAACCCGCGCGCAGAAGTCGAACAGGTCGGCGAACGGCCCACTCTGACGCGCTTCAACGATAGCTTCCACCGGGCTTTCGCCTACGCCTTTGATCGCGCCCAGCCCATAAATGATGCGGCCTTCGTCGTTCACCGTGAACTTGAACTCAGAGGCGTTCACGTCCGGCGCATCGAGGCGCAGCTTCATGGTGCGCACTTCTTCGATCAAGGTCACGACCTTGTCGGTGTTGTGCATATCCGCCGAGAGTACCGCGGCCATAAACGGCGCCGGGTAGTGGGCCTTCAGCCAGGCAGTCTGGTACGACACTAGGCCATAGGCGGCGGAGTGGGATTTGTTGAAGCCATAACCGGCGAATTTTTCCACCAGGTCGAAGATGTTACCGGCGAGGTCCGCGTCGATATTGTTGGTTGCACAACCCTCAATGAAACCGCCACGCTGCTTGGCCATCTCCTCGGGCTTTTTCTTACCCATGGCGCGACGCAGCATGTCCGCGCCACCCAGGGTGTAACCGGCCATCACCTGGGCGATCTGCATCACCTGTTCCTGATACAGGATGATGCCGTAAGTCGGCGCCAATACCGGCTTGAGGCCTTCGTACTGGTAGTCAGAGTGCGGATACGCCAGCTCGGCGCGGCCGTGCTTACGGTTGATGAAGTCGTCCACCATGCCCGATTGCAGCGGGCCCGGACGGAACAGGGCCACCAGTGCGATCAAGTCTTCCAGGCAGTCGGGCTTGAGCTTTTTGATCAGCTCTTTCATGCCCCGCGACTCAAGCTGGAACACCGCCGTGGTCTCGGCTTTTTGCAGCAAGGTGTAGGTCGGTTTGTCGTCCAGCGGGATAAACGCGATATCCAGCGGCGCTTCGTTGACCTTGGCGCGGTCACGGTTGATGGTCTTGAGCGCCCAGTCGATGATCGTCAGGGTCCGCAGGCCAAGGAAGTCGAACTTCACCAGGCCGGCCGCCTCCACGTCATCCTTATCGAACTGGGTTACCAGGCCGTCGCCTTCTTCGTCGCAATAAATCGGCGAAAAGTCGGTGAGTTTTGTAGGCGCAATCACTACACCGCCGGCGTGTTTACCGACGTTACGTACCACGCCTTCGAGCTTGCGCGCCATGTCCCAGATTTCGGCGGCTTCTTCATCGATCTTGATGAAGTCGCGCAGGATTTCTTCCTGCTCGTAGGCTTTTTCCAGGGTCATGCCGACTTCGAACGGGATCATCTTCGACAGACGGTCCGCCAAGCCGTAGGACTTGCCCTGCACCCGCGCCACGTCACGGATTACAGCCTTCGCCGCCATGGAACCGAAGGTGATGATCTGGCTCACCGCATTGCGACCGTATTTCTCGGCCACGTATTCGATCACGCGGTCACGGCCATCCATGCAGAAGTCGACGTCGAAGTCGGGCATGGAAACCCGTTCCGGGTTCAGGAAGCGTTCGAACAGCAGGTCATATTCCAGCGGGTCGAGGTCGGTAATCTTCTGTACGTAAGCCACCAGCGAACCGGCACCCGACCCCCGGCCCGGACCTACCGGCACGCCGTTGCTTTTGGCCCACTGGATAAAGTCCATTACGATCAGGAAGTAACCGGGGAACCCCATCTGGATGATGATATCCAGCTCGAAATTCAACCGGTCGACGTAGACCTGGCGCTTGGCGTCGTAATCTTCGGTGGTTTCCTTGGGCAGCAGGACGCTGAGCCGCTCTTCGAGGCCGTCGAACGAGACTTTGCGGAAGTACTCGTCGATGGTCATGCCATCCGGAATCGGGAAGTTGGGCAGGAAGTGCTTGCCCAGCTTGACTTCGATGTTGCAACGCTTGGCAATTTCGACGGAGTTTTCCAGGGCCTCGGGCAGGTCGCTGAACAGCTCGGCCATCTCGTCGGCGCTTTTGAGGTACTGCTCTTCGCTGTAGTTCTTCGAGCGACGCGGGTCGTCCAAAGCCCGGCCTTCACCGATGCACACGCGGGTTTCGTGGGCCTCGAAATCTTCCTTCTTGATGAAGCGCACATCGTTGGTGGCAACCAGCGGCGCGCCCAGCTTGTCAGCCAGAGCCACAGCGGCGTGCAGGTGCTCTTCGTCGTTGGGGCGATTGGTGCGCTGGACTTCCAGGTAGAAACGGTCAGGAAAGACCTGCATCCACTCCTTGGCCAAGACTTCGGCTTCCTGCGGATTGCCGCCCAACAGCGCGATACCGATTTCGCCCTCTTTGGCGGCCGACAGCATGATCAAGCCTTCGCTGGCCTCGGCGACCCATTCGCGCTCGATGATGATCGAGCCATTGCGCTGGCCGTCGATGAAACCACGGGAAATCAGTTCGGTGAGGTTGCGATAACCCACTCCATTCATCGCCAACAGGCTGATACGGCTCAGGGGGTTATCCGGGTCTTTGTTGGACAGCCACAGGTCGGCGCCGCAGATCGGCTTGATGCCGGCACCCATGGCGTTCTTGTAGAACTTGACCAGGGAACACATGTTGTTCTGATCGGTCACCGCGACCGCAGGCATGTTCATGCCTACCAGGGTTTTGACCAGCGGTTTGATCCGTACCAGGCCGTCGACCAAGGAGTATTCAGTGTGCAGGCGTAGGTGAACGAATGAAGCCAGCATAGTGATCTCTTATACGTGGAAAACAACAAGGCCCGGATTGTACCGGGCCTTGAGCAAAACATCAGCCTTGCGACTAGACCTCGCTGAGGCTCTCGCGCAGCTCGTAGGCCTGGCGAACCGGGGCGAACGAACGGCGATGGATCGGCGTCGGCCCCAGGCGAGCCAGGGCTTCCAGATGAACGGGCGTCGGATAGCCTTTATGCCCGCCAATGCCGTAGCCGGGATAGATCAATTCGAACGCGGCCATTTCACGATCACGGCTGACTTTGGCCAGGATCGAGGCGGCTGCGATGGCAGGTACCTTGCTATCGCCCTTCACCACTGCCTCAGAAGGCATGGCCAGCTTGGGGCAACGGTTACCGTCGATCATTGCCATTTTTGGCGTGATGTGCAGGCCTTCAACCGCACGCTGCATCGCGAGCATGGTGGCGTGAAGAATATTCAGCTCGTCGATTTCTTCGACTTCGGCCCGAGCGATATGCCAGCTCAAGGCTTTTTCGATGATCTCATCGTAGAGCTTCTCACGGCGCGCCTCGGTGAGTTTCTTCGAGTCATTGAGGCCGAGGATCGGACGGTTCGGATCGAGAATCACCGCCGCCGTGACCACGGCACCGCACAAAGGCCCACGCCCGACTTCGTCGACACCAGCGACCAGTTCGTGGGCTTCGGCAACCAGGCTGAAATCCAGGCCTATTTGCGTGTTCATACGCTTTCCTTTTTCTGGCCGATCAAGGTCAGCACGGCGTCGGCCGCCTGGTTCGAGGCATCACGGCGCAATAGGCGATGGACGTCGTCAAAACCACGGGTCTGTTCTTCGCCGCCGTCGATCAACGGTAGCAGCGTTTGCGCAAGGGCCTCAGGCGTCGCATCGTCCTGCAACAATTCCGGTACCAACAGGCGTTGGGCCAGCAGGTTGGGCAGGGAGATGTAAGGACTTTTGACCATGCGCTTGAGAATCCAGAAGGTCAACGGCGCCAAGCGGTAGGCCACCACCATCGGACGCTTGTAGAGCAAGGCCTCCAGAGTGGCAGTGCCGGAGGCGATCAGCACCGCATCACAGGCCGCCAGGGCCAGGTGCGACTGGCCGTCGAGCAGAGTCAACGGCAGGTTGCGGCCTTCCAGCAGCGTTTCGATCTGCGCACGACGCTGCGGGCTCGCGCAGGGCAGCACGAAACGTACGCCCGGCTTCAAGGCTTGCAGACGCTCGGCAGCATCAAAAAATACCGAGGCCAGGCGGCCAACTTCGCCACCACGACTGCCAGGCATCAGCGCGACCAACGGGCCGTCGGGCAAGCCCAGTTCGGCACGCGCGGCGGCGCGGTCAGCCTGCAACGGAATCGTGTCGGCCAGGGTATGTCCGACAAACCTTACCGGCACGCCCTTCTCTTCGTAGAACCGCGCCTCGAACGGCAGCAACGTCAGCATCAGGTCACAGCCTTCACGGATCTTGAGCACGCGCTTCTGCCGCCACGCCCACACGGACGGGCTGACGTAGTGCACGGTCTTGATGCCGGCCTGACGTAATTTGAGTTCGATATTGAGCGTGAAATCCGGCGCATCGATGCCGATGAACACGTCGGGCTTTTCTTCGATCAGGGTCTGGATCAGCAGCTTGCGACGGGCCAACAGCTCACGCAGGCGACCCAGCACTTCGACCAGTCCCATGACCGACAAACGCTCCATAGGAAAGTAGGACGTGAGCCCTTCAGCCTGCATCAGTGGACCGCCGACGCCAATGAATTCAACCGCCGGATGCTGGGCCTTGAGGGCCCGCATAAGACCTGCGCCCAAAATGTCGCCGGAAGCTTCCCCGGCCACCAGCGCGATACGCAGATTGGCCATGATCAGCGGGTGATGCCGCGGGTCGACGCCTGGATCGAGTCACGGAACACCGCGACTTCCGGGAATAACGCTGCCGGCTCGACCAGTTGGGTCAACGCCTGGTCAACCGTGAGCCCCTGGCGGTAAACCACCTTGTAGGCTCGGCGCAGGGCGTGGATGGCGTCTTCGCTGAAACCACGACGGCGCATGCCTTCGAAGTTCATGCTGCGCGCTTCGGCCGGGTTGCCGAATACCGTGACAAATGCCGGAACGTCCTTGCCAATGGCGGTGCCCATGCCGGAAAAGCTGTGGGCGCCAATATGGCAGTACTGATGGACCAGGGTGAACCCGGACAGAATCGCCCAATCGTCAACGTGCACATGCCCGGCCAACGCGGTGTTGTTGACCAGGATGCAGTGGTTGCCGATGACGCTGTCGTGACCGATATGCGCATAGGCCATCACCAGGTTGTGATCACCCAGGGTGGTCTCGGCCCGATCCTGAACGGTACCACGGTGAATGGTCACGCCTTCACGGATGATGTTGTGGTCACCGATTACCAGGCGTGTTTCTTCCCCCTTGTACTTCATGTCCGGGGTGTCCTCGCCTATCGACGAGAACTGGTAGATGCGATTGTGTTTGCCAATGCGGGTCGGACCTTTGAGGATCACGTGCGGCCCGATGACAGTCCCCTCGCCGATTTCCACACCTGCGCCGATGATCGACCAGGGGCCGACCTCAACGTCGGCGGCCAGAACGGCCGACGGATCGATGATTGCGCGAGGGTCAATCAAACTCATAGTTTGCGTTCCGCGCAGATGATCTCGGCGGAGCATACCGGCTTGCCGTCCACCGAAGCCTGGCATTCGAACTTCCAGATCTGGCGCTTGCAGCTGATGAACTTGGCTTCCAGGATCAACTGGTCACCCGGGGTCACCGGGTTGCGGAAACGCAACTTGTCGGAGCCCACGAAATAGTAAAGCGTGCCGTCGGCAGGCTTGAGGTCGAGCATTTTGAAACCAAGGATACCGGCAGCCTGGGCCATCGCTTCGATGATCAACACACCCGGCATGATGGGATGCGCGGGAAAGTGACCGTTGAAGAACGGTTCGTTGATGCTGACATTCTTGTAGGCACGAATGCGCTTTTCCTCGATGTTGAGGTCCACTACGCGATCCACCAGCAGGAACGGGTAACGGTGAGGCAGGTATTCGCGAATCTCGTTGATGTCCATCATTTCGGGGGGAAGCCTGTAATAAAGATTGGGGGCGGGCGAACTAAACGCACGCCCCGCTAGCAAATCAAGGAGGCAGTCTAGCGGCTGTGCACACTTGATATGGAAATGGTATCAGCCTTCTGATGAAGCATTACCGCCAGGGGTCACGTCCCCAACACGCTTTTCCAGCTGTTTGAGACGTCGAGCCATGTCGTCGAGCTGCCTCAACCGCGCTGCACTCTTGCGCCATTCAGCCGCAGGCTGCATGGCGGTACCGGAAGAATAGGCCCCGGGCTCGGTGATCGAGTGGGTGACCATGGTCATGCCGGTGATGAAGACGTTGTCGCAAATATCGATATGCCCTACCAGCCCGACGCCACCGGCGAGCATGCAATGCTTGCCGATCTTGGTGCTGCCGGAGATACCCACGCACGCCGCCATGGCGGTGTGATCGCCAATCTGCACGTTATGGGCGATCTGGATCTGGTTGTCGAGCTTCACGCCATTGCCAATCACGGTATCGGCCAGGGCCCCGCGATCGACAGCCGTGTTCACGCCGATTTCCACGTCGTCACCGATCAGCACACCGCCGACCTGGGCGATCTTGTTCCAGATGCCCTTGGCGTTGGCAAAGCCGAAACCTTCACCGCCAATCACGGCACCCGACTGGATGACTACACGCTCACCGATACGCACATCGTGGTACAGGGTCACGCGAGGCGCCAGCCAACCGCCGGCGCCGATTTCGCAGCGCGCGCCGATAAAGCAGTGGGCACCAACCGTGACATCGGCCGCAATGCGTGCCCCACTCTCGATCACCGCAAAGGCGCCGATGCTGGCCGCAGGATCAACCTGGGCATCCTCGGCAATGACCGCAGACGGATGAATACCGGCAGCAGCCTTGGGTTTCGGATCGAACAGGTGCGACACCCGCGCATAGGCCAGGTAAGGGTCAGGCACCACCAGCGCATCCCCGGCAAACCCTTCGGCGTCAGCGGCTTTCAGCAACACGGCTGCAGCTTGGCTATCGACCAGGTATTTACGGTATTGGGGGTTTGCGAGGAAGCTCAACTGAGCTGGGCCAGCCTCCTGCAAGGTGGCTAGCCCAGTGATTTCTTTCTCCGGGGAGCCACGCAAGGTGGCTCCCAGGAACTCGGCCAACTCGCCGAGCTTGATAGTCGCGGTCATGGCTTACTTCAGCTGGTTCATGCGCTCGATCACCTGACGGGTGATGTCGTATTGAGGCTTGACGTCGATCACAGCGCCACGCTCGAACACCAGGTCAAAGGCACCTTTCTTGATGACTTCTTCTACAGCGCTGTCGAGTTTCGGCTTCAGTTGTTTCAGCATTTCACGGTCAGCAACAGCCTTGGCTTCGTTCAGTTCTTTGGACTGGAATTGGTAGTCACGGGCCTTTTGCTTGAATTCAAGCTCCAGACGCTCGCGCTCGCCTTGCTGCATCTTGTCGCCACCGGCGACCAGACGATCCTGGATACCTTTAGCGCTGCTTTCCAGAGTCTTGAGCTTGGTCAGTTGTGGGCCGAACTTTTTCTCGGCATCCACGGCATAACGCTTGGCCGCATCGGACTCCAGCAGGGCCATCTGATAGTTCAGGACAGCGATTTTCATTTCGGCGAAGGCCGGGGTCGCTACCAGCACGGTTGCCAGCAGAACCAATTGAGTCAACTTACGCACGATGCACTCCTACAGAATCCGTTGTCGTTATCTTGGGTCAGACGCTTAGAACGTCTGGCCGAGGGAGAATTGGAAAATCTGGGTTTCAGCGTTATCCGGTTTCTTGATCGGCATGGCCAGAGCAAAGCTCAATGGGCCCAGCGCGGTCACCCAGGTCACACCCACACCCACGGAGCTTGCCAGATTACTGAGGCTCACGTCGTTGCACTCGGTCTTGGACTTCACACCGCTCGGGTTGGTGATCTGCTCGCACTTGGAGTCGAACACGTTACCCACGTCCCAGAAGACCGAAGTCCGCAGGGAACGCTGATCTTTCACAAACGGCAGCGGGAACAGGATTTCCGCACCGCCCTGGATCAGAACGTTACCACCAAACGGCAGCGGGTCATTGTCCGAGTCAACCACAGTGCCCTGGTTACCGGTTACGCCAACGCCACGGCTTGGAGTACCACGAGGGCCCAAGGTGCTGTCTTTGAAACCACGCACGGAGTTGAAGCCACCCGCGTAGTAGTTCTCGTAGAACGGTAGACCATTGGTGGAGCCATAACCATCGCCATAGCCCAGTTCAGTGTGCAGGCGCATGGTGTAGTTGTCGCTCAACGGCGTGAACAACTGGCCACGGTAGTCGAGTTTGAAGAACGACAGGTCGCTGCCCGGCGTGGTGGTTTCCAGGGTGAGGCTCTGGGAGTGACCACGGGTTGCCAGTACACCTTTGTTCAGGGTCGACTCGGACCAGCCGGCAGACGCCTTGAAGTTCAGGAACTTGTCACCTTCACGACGGGTAAAGTCGAAGATCTCGTCCACGGTGTACACACCGGTCTTGATCTCATCCTGTTGCGCGGTCAAACCGAACGTCAGACGCGAAGTCTCGCTGATCGGGTAGCCCACGTTGACACCGGCGCCGAGGCTGTCGATCGCATAGCTTGCAACGTCAACGTCGAGGTCTTTGTAGTCGGTGGTGCGGTAGAAGGCGTTGTAGCCCAGGCTCACACCGTCAGCAGTCCAGTAGGGGTCGGTATAACCGAAGTTGTATCGGCTCTGGTATTCGCTGCGGGTCAGGCCGATGGACACACGGTTACCGGTACCCAGGAAGTTGTTCTGGGTGATCGAGCCACCGAGGATCAGACCGGCACTCTGTGCGAAGCCGACGCTGGCGGTGATGGAACCCGATGCTTGCTCTTCCACGGCGTAGTTCACGTCAACCTGGTCATCCACACCCGGTACGGCCGGGGTTTCGACGTTGACTTCCTTGAAGAAGCCCAGGCGTTCAAGACGGGTCTTGGACTGGTCGATCAGGTAAGTCGATGCCCAGCCACCTTCCATTTGGCGCATTTCACGACGCAGCACTTCGTCCGCAGACTTGGTGTTGCCACGGAAGTTGATACGGTTCACGTAGGCACGCTTGCCTGGATCGACCACGAAGGTGATGTCCACGGTGTGATCATCATCGTGGGGCGTCGGCACGCCATTGACGTTGGCGAAGGTGTAGCCTTCGTTACCCAGGCGACGGGTGATCAGCTCGGAAGTGGTGGTCATCAGCTTGCGCGAGAACACTTGGTCCTTCTGCACCAGCAACAGCGCCTTGACCTGGTCTTCAGGCACTTTCAGGTCGCCGCTCAGCTTCACGTCACGAACCTTGTACTTCTCGCCTTCGTTGACGTTGACGGTGATGTAGACGTGCTTCTTGTCCGGGGTGATGGACACCTGGGTCGAAGCGATATCCATGTTGATATAACCACGGTCCAGGTAGTAGGAACGCAGGCGTTCCAGGTCACCGGACAGCTTTTCGCGGGCGTACTTGTCATCGTTCTTGAAGAACGACAACCAGTTGGTGGTCTTGAGTTCGAACAGGTCGATCAGGTCTTCATCAGCGAACTTGGTATTGCCCACCACGTTGATGTGCTGGATCGCCGCCACGGTGCCTTCGTTGATGTTGACCTTGAGGCCGACACGGTTACGAGGTTGCGGCACCACTTCCGTTTCCACGGTCGCGGAATACCGACCCTGGGCAACGTACTGGCGTTGCAGTTCGTTACGCACACCTTCAAGGGTGGCGCGCTGGAAGATCTCGCCTTCGGCCAGGCCGGATTGCTTGAGACCTTTCATCAGGTCTTCAGTAGAGATCGCCTTGTTGCCTTCGATCTCGATACTGGCGACGGAAGGTCGCTCGACCACGGTGATGACCAGGACGTTGCCTTCGCGACCCAGTTGGATGTCTTGAAAGAAACCGGTTTTGAACAGCGCACGAGTGGATTCCACCAGGCGACGGTCATCAGCCTGTTCACCGACGTTCAACGGTAATGCACCAAAGACGCTACCCGCGGAAACCCGCTGGAGGCCGTTGACGCGAATATCGGAGATGGTGAAGGACTCGGCGTGAACTTCGGCGATCATCAATACGGTGAGAACCGCAGTTAGCAGCAGACGTTTCATGAAGTCCTTTCTTATTCCAACTGGCAATAAACAAACTGCCGCAAAATGCGGCAGATTCGCAATTCAGCGAAGCGTTACAGTCGACCCAGATCGTTGACCAAGGCTAATAACATCACCCCGACCACCAAACTGATACCGATCTGTATCCCCCAACCCTGCACCCGATCCGACAAGGGGCGACCACGCACCCACTCGACCAGATAAAACAACAGATGCCCCCCATCCAGTACAGGAATGGGCAACAAATTCAGAACACCCAGGCTAATACTCAGATAAGCCAGGAAATTCAGGAAATCCGCGACACCCGACTGGGCAGAAGCGCCCGCCACTTTAGCAATGGTTATCGGTCCACTCAAGTTTTTTACCGAGAGCTCGCCGAACAACATTTTCTTGAGGGATTCCAGGGTCAGCACACTCATGGTCCAAGTGCGTTTTGCACCTTCACCAATCGCTGCCAACGGCCCGTAGCTCACCTCGCGCACCATCGATGGCGGCCAGTCGACAGCCTTGACCCCGGCACCCAGGTAACCCCCGGCAGCCTTGGCTTCCCCACGGACCGACAAGGTCACCGGGACGTCGATTTGAGCACCGTCACGCTCAACTTTCAGCACAATTTTAGTATCAGGACGTACACGAACCAGATCGACCACCTGCTGCCAGTCACCCAGCACCTGCCCGTCAAGGGCCAACAGGCGATCACCGGTTTTCAGGCCGGCAGCCTGGGCCGGACCTTTCGGGTCCAGCTCAGCGAGGACCGGCGGCAAGGCCGGACGCCATGGGCGTATGCCCAGGGACTTGATCGGATCAGGCTCATCAGCGCCCTTGAGCCAATGATCGAGGGCCAGCTCACGCGGGGTTTCGCTGGTGGAATCCTGCTCGCGCACCACCACATTGACGATGCCGCTTTCACCCAGACGACGCACCAACTGCAAATTGACCGCGCCCCAGCCCGTGGTGGGTTCGCCATCAATGGAAACAATTTCCTGCCCGGCAACCAATCCAGCCTTGGCGGCAATACTGTCCGACTCGACCGCGCCAATGACCGGACGCACCTGCTGGCTGCCCAGCATGGCCAACACCCAGAAGAACACCATCGCCAACAGGAAGTTGGCGATCGGGCCGGCGGCGACAATGGCGATACGCTGACGAACGGTCTTGCGATTGAAAGACTGATCCAACTGATCTGCCGGCACTTCGCCTTCGCGCTCATCGAGCATCTTGACGTAGCCACCCAGCGGGATAGCTGCAATCACAAACTCGGTGCCACGACGGTCGTGCCAACGCACCAGCGGCATGCCGAAACCGACGGAAAAGCGCAGTACCTTGACGCCGCAACGACGCGCCACCCAGAAGTGGCCGAATTCGTGGAAGGTAACCAGCACACCCAGAGCAACCAGGGTGCCGACAATCATGTAAAGCGCACTCATCTAATTTCTCCGCATTCCAATCCAGTGCCTGAAGACTCAAACCTGCCTGCAGACTAACGCGCGTTGCGGCTCAACCATTGTTCTGCCAGGGCCCGAGCCTTGGTATCGGCCTCGAAGACGGCCCCAAGCTCATTCACTGCGACCACAGGCTCAAGCGCCAGGACGTCCTCGATGATACTCGCGATCTGCGGAAAGCGGATGCGCCGTTCGAGAAATGCCGCCACAGCCACTTCGTTGGCCGCGTTCAGCATCGCCGGTGCGCTGTTACCCGCTTCAGCCGCCTGCCGCGCCAGTCGTAGGCAAGGGAAGCGTTGCTCGTCCGGCGCTTCGAAGTCCAGGCGGGCCACGGCAAACAGATCCAAAGGCGCTACGCCCGAGTCGATCCGCTCCGGCCAGGCCAGGGCGTTGGCAATCGGCGTGCGCATATCTGGGTTGCCCAACTGCGCCAGGACCGAACCGTCCACGTAATCGACCAGGGAATGAATCACACTTTGTGGGTGAATCACCACCTCGACCTGATCCGGACGCGCATCGAACAACCAGCACGCCTCGATCAGCTCCAGGCCTTTGTTCATCATGCTCGCCGAATCCACGGAGATCTTGCGCCCCATGGACCAGTTCGGATGAGCGCACGCCTGGTCGGGCGATACGTGTTCCAGTTCAGCCAGCGGGGTTTGTCGGAACGGGCCACCGGAAGCCGTCAGCAGGATCCGACGCACACCCACCTGGCTCAGGCCACGGGCATAATCGCCGGGCATGCACTGGAAGATTGCATTGTGTTCGCTGTCCAGCGGCAACAACACGGCACCGCTCTTGCGCACCGCCTGCATAAAGAGCGCACCGGACATGACCAGCGCTTCTTTATTGGCCAGCAGGATTTTCTTGCCAGCATCCACGGCAGCCAAGGTCGGACGCAGGCCCGCAGCGCCAACAATGGCGGCGACGACAGTATCGACTTCAGCATCGGCCGAGACCTGACACAGCCCCTCCTCGCCCACCAACACTTGAGTGGACAGCCCGGCAGCCCGCAGATCGTCCTGCAGCCCACGAGCCGCCGCCGCTTCAGGCACCACGGCGAAACGCGGCGCATGACGCACGCACAAGGCCAGCAATTCGCTCAAACGGGTAAAACCGGTCAGGGCAAAGACCTGATAGCGATCAGGATGACGAGCAATAACATCGAGGGTGCTCAGCCCCACCGAACCGGTTGCACCCAGCACGGTGACTTGCTGCAGGCGGCTCACGAAGCGGTCATCCACAACAGTACGGCAAAGATCGGAATGGCAGCGGTCAGGCTGTCGATGCGGTCCAACACGCCGCCGTGACCCGGCAACAGGTTGCTGCTGTCCTTGATCCCGGCCTGACGCTTGAACATGCTTTCGGTGAGATCACCTACGACCGAGATGAACACGACAATGGCGGTGGCCAGCAGCGCCAACAAGATTTCCTTCACCGACCAGCCGTGCACAACACCGACAACGAGTGCGATCACCAGGGTCAGCGCCAGGCCGCCATACACGCCCTCCCAGCTCTTGCCTGGACTGACCGCTGGCGCCAGCTTGCGCTTGCCGAAGGCCCGGCCTGAGAAGTAGGCGCCGATATCAGCGCCCCAGACCAGCACCATCACCGCCAGGATCAGCCAGTTACCCATTGGGTAACGCTTGATCTCCACCAACCCTTGCCAGGCCGGCAACAGAATCAACAAGCCAATCACCAACTTGCAGGCCACACTTGACCACTTGCCGCTGGTGCGTGGAAAGGTCAGCACCAGGAATGTCGCCAGCGCCCACCACAACACGGCCGCCCCCAACACCCACGGCGCTAGGTCCGGCAGGATGTACAAGAGGAACGCCAAGGCAGCCACGACAGCGGCATACACGACACGCGGCAATTGCGCGCTGAAACCCGCCAGGCGCGCCCATTCCCATGCACCCAGGGTGACGACCAGGCCGATAAACAGCGCAAAGGCGGAACCGTCGAGCAGGAAAAACCCACACAAGGCGATCGGCAACAGGATCAGTGCTGTGATGATTCGTTGTTTAAGCATTTAAACCCGGGCTCCAGCTTCGATCTGCTCGCTCGTTTTACCGAAGCGACGCTGACGGGAAGCGAAATCGGCCAGCGCATTGCGCATGGCATCGTGTTTGAAGTCCGGCCAGAACAGGTCGGAGAAGTACAGCTCGGTGTAGGCCAGCTGCCACAGCAGGAAATTGCTGATGCGGTGCTCGCCACCGGTACGGATGCACAAGTCAGGCAGCGGCAGATCGCCAGTCACCAGGCAGGTTTGCAAGAGTTCGGGGGTGATGTCGTCCGGCCGTAGATGACCGGCCTGCACTTCACGCGCCAGACGCTGTGCAGCCTGGGCGATATCCCACTGGCCACCGTAGTTGGCTGCGATCTGTAGCACAAATCGATTGGCCCCGGCCGTAATGGCCTCGGCTTCGCGCATGGCGGCTTGCAGTTCGGGATGAAAGCGCGAGCGATCGCCGATGATGCGCAGGCTTATGTTGTTGTCGTTGAGGCGCTTGGCTTCACGACGCAAGGCCTTGAAGAACAGGTCCATCAAGGCGCTGACTTCTTCGGCGGGCCGTTGCCAGTTCTCACTGGAGAAGGCGAACAAGGTCAGCACCTCGACCTTGGCTTCGGCGCACACCTCAATCACAGCCCTTACCGCATCGACACCCGCTTTATGCCCGGCAACACCCGGCATAAAGCGTTTCTTCGCCCAGCGATTATTCCCATCCATGATGATCGCGACATGGCGCGGCACCACAGAGGGTACAGTCTGCTTGGTCTTTTCCATGAAGGCGTCCTGACCCCTTATACGGCCATCAGGTCCTTTTCTTTTTCTTCCGTGGCCTTGGTGATCTGGGCCTCGGCATCTTTGGTCAGCTTGTCGATATCAGCGGTGGCACGACGCTCTTCGTCTTCGCTGATTTCCTTGTCCTTGACCAGTTTCTTCAGGTCACCCAGGGCATCGCGACGAATGTTGCGCACGGCAACACGGGCGTCTTCGGCTGCGCTGCGTGCCTGCTTGGTGAAGCCCTTGCGGGTTTCTTCAGTCAGGGCCGGCATGGAGATCAGCAGCAACTCACCCAGGTTGGTCGGGTTGAGGTTCAAACCGGCGCTCTGGATCGCCTTGTCGACAGCACCCAGCATGTTGCGCTCGAACGCGACGACTTGCAGGGTGCGAGAGTCTTTAACGGTAATGTTGGCGACGCTGCTGATCGGGGTATCGGAACCGTAGTAAGGCACCATCACGCTGCCCAGGATGCTTGGGTGCGCCTTGCCGGTACGGATCTGGCCGAATGCATGGCTCAGGGATTCCAGGGATTTCTGCATACGCGCCTGGGCGTCTTTCTTGATTTCGTTGATCATTGTTGGCCTTCCTCGATCAGAGTCCCTTCTGCGCCGCCGTGTACGATATTCAGCAGGGCGCCGGGCTTGTTCATGTTAAATACGCGCAGCGGCATCTTGTGGTCGCGGCACAGGCAAATAGCCGTCAGGTCCATCACGCCCAGCTTGCGATCCAGCACTTCATCGTAGGTCAGATGATCGAACTTCTCGGCATGCGGGTCTTTGAATGGATCGGCAGTGTACACGCCATCCACCTTGGTCGCCTTCAACACCACGTCAGCGTCGATTTCGATGGCGCGCAGGCAGGCTGCGGAGTCGGTGGTGAAGAACGGGTTGCCCGTACCAGCAGCGAAGATCACCACTTCCTTGGAATTCAGGTGGCGCATGGCTTTGCGACGGTCATAGTGATCGGTCACGCCGACCATGGAAATAGCCGACATCACGATAGCCGAGATGTTGGCACGCTCCAGGGCGTCACGCATGGCCAGGGCGTTCATCACAGTGGCCAGCATGCCCATGTGGTCGCCAGTGACCCGATCCATGCCGGCGGCGCTCAGTGCCGCACCGCGGAACAGGTTGCCACCGCCAATCACCAGGCCGACTTGTACGCCGATACCGACCAGTTGGCCGACTTCCAACGCCATGCGGTCGAGCACCTTGGGATCGATCCCGAACTCTTCCGAGCCCATCAGGGCCTCGCCGCTAAGCTTGAGTAGAATGCGTTTATAGCGAGCCTGATAACCACTGCCCTGCTGAGCCATTGCGAATCTCTCCTGCGGCGTATTTTTAAAAATTCTTGGCGAGCCGTTTACGGCTTGCGTTCACTCTAGCTGGACGCTGCTACAGCGCCATCGGAACACGGCTTTGTAAGCCAGTTCCGAAGGGAAGCCAATTAAAATCGGCCTTCCCATTTGAAAAGAGGCTGCGCGCGTGAGCGGGCAGCCTCTTTCGGGCGACAGTTGAAAACTGTCTTATTGCTTGGCGGCAGCCAGCTGGGCAGCAACTTCTTCAGCGAAGTTGTCGACCGGCTTCTCGATGCCTTCGCCTACTTTGTAGTAAGTGAAGGAAACGATTTCAGCACCGGCTTTCTTGGCCAGTTCGCCAACCTTGATTTCAGGGTTCTTGACGAACGCCTGCTCAACCAGGCTCGCTTCAGCCAGGAACTTGCTGATACGGCCTTTGATCATGTTTTCAACGATGTTTTCTGGCTTGCCGGCGATCTTGTCGGCGTTCAGGCTCAGGAACACAGCTTTTTCACGCTCGATCGCTTCGTCAGAAACTTCCGAAGGCAGCAGGAATTCTGGGTTGCTTGCAGCAACGTGCATAGCGATGTCTTTGGCCAGCTCAACGTCGCCGCCTTTCAGAACAACGGCTACACCGATCTTGTTGCCGTGCAGGTAACCACCCACCACATCACCTTCAACGCGAGTCAGGCGACGGATGTTGACGTTTTCGCCAACCTTGCCGACCAGTACCAGGCGATCAGCTTCTTGAGCTTCGATCAGAGGCTCAACAGTAGTCAGCTTGTCGTCGAATGCTTTCTTGACGCTGGCAGCAACGAATGCCTTGAAGTCGTCTTGCAGGGCCAGGAAGTCGGTCTGCGAGTTCACTTCCAGCAGAACGGCAGCTTTACCGTCTTCAACCAGAGCGATAGCGCCTTCAGCAGCGACGTTGCCGGCTTTCTTGGCGGCCTTGATGGCGCCCGAGGCACGCATGTCGTCGATGGCTTTTTCGATGTCGCCGCCGGCCTTGGTCAAGGCCTTTTTGCAATCCATCATGCCTTCGCCGGTACGCTCACGCAGTTCTTTAACCAACGCTGCAGTAATCTCTGCCATTTCAAAATCCTCTTGGATAGGTTTTCAACCATTCCACCCGATCAAACGGGCGATCAATTCTTCCCGAATCTCCGTTGTAGGCCACTGCACGTTACAAATGATGTAGCTGCGTTACCGACAAACGGTTTTCGAGGTGGCAAAAAGGGGGCCAAGCCCCCTTTTTGCTTACTGAGTCAACGCCAGGGCGCTAATTACTCAGCGGCAGCTACCGGAGCTTCTTCAACGAACTGCTCGGTACCACCAGCAACGTGGTTGCGACCACGGATTACAGCGTCAGCCATCGAACCCATGTACAGCTGGATAGCGCGGATTGCGTCATCGTTGCCTGGGATGATGTAGTCAACGCCTTCCGGGCTGCTGTTGGTATCGACTACGCCGATAACAGGGATGCCCAGCTTGTTGGCTTCGGTGATCGCGATGCGCTCGTGATCAACGTCGATAACGAACAGTGCGTCAGGCAGACCGCCCATGTCCTTGATACCACCCAGGGAACGATCGAGCTTTTCCAGGTCACGGGAGCGCATCAGCGCTTCTTTCTTGGTCAGCTTGGCGAAAGTACCGTCTTCGGCTTGCACTTCAAGGTCACGCAGACGCTTGATGGAAGCACGGATGGTTTTGAAGTTGGTCAGCATGCCGCCCAACCAGCGGTGATCGACGTACGGCGAACCGCAACGTGCTGCTTCTTCAGCAACGATCTTGCCAGCGGAACGCTTGGTGCCGACGAACAGAATCTTGTTTTTGCCCTGAGCCAGGCGCTCTACGAAAGTCAGAGCTTCGTTGAACATTGGCAGGGTTTTTTCAAGGTTGATGATGTGGATCTTGTTACGCGCACCGAAAATGTATTTACCCATTTTCGGGTTCCAGTAACGGGTCTGGTGACCGAAGTGCACACCGGCCTTCAGCATATCGCGCATGTTGACTTGGGACATGATAGTTCCTTAATAAGTCGGGTTTGGCCTCCACGTATCCCAATGACCAACCAGCGGCATCAAGGCCTCCGGCACCCAGGTCATCGTGTCGACACGTGTGTGGATTTAAGCTTTACGAGGTATCCCCGGAAAGCGGCGCATTTTATACCACAGCATCGGCAAAAACGGAATACGCAATCACATTTGCCGCAGCGCGCTTTCGTGTAACCCCTTGAATAGAGCCGACATAGCCCTACCTTATAGAGAGAAGCGATCATCAGAGGCTCATGATTTGAGGCCATCGTCTGTTAGAATCGCGTTTTTTGTGGCTTGTGCGAACTCTGCAACCTTTTGTCGCACGCCCGTAAACCGTATTGATTTCAGCGCGTCGCGCTAGAGAGAGCCTGTATGACCGTTAGCTTGAAAACCGCCGAAGACATCGCTGGCATGCGCATCGCCGGCAAACTGGCTGCCGACGTGCTGGAAATGATCGCCGAACACGTCAAGCCCGGCGTCACCACCGAAACCCTGAACCAGATCTGCCACGACTATATAGTCAACGTGCAGGGCGCCATCCCTGCGCCGCTGAACTACAAAGGCTTCCCCAAGTCGATCTGCACCTCGGTCAACCACGTGGTCTGCCACGGAATTCCAGGCGACAAGCCATTGAAGGACGGCGATACCCTGAACATCGACGTCACCGTGATCAAGGACCGCTACTTCGGCGACACCAGCCGCATGTTCCACGTCGGCAATGTGCCGGTCTGGGCCGAACGCCTGTCCCAGGTCACCCAGGAATGCATGTACAAGGCCATCGAAATCGTCAAACCTGGCTGCCGCCTGGGCGACATCGGTGAAGTGATCCAGAAGCACGCGGAAAAGAACGGCTTCTCGGTGGTCCGCGAATTCTGCGGCCACGGTATCGGCACCGTGTTCCACGAAGAGCCGCAGATCCTGCACTACGGCCGCGCTGGCACCGGCATGGAGCTCAAGGCGGGCATGACCTTCACCATCGAGCCGATGATCAACCAGGGCAAGGCCGACACCAAGGTGCTGGGCGACGGCTGGACCGCTATCACCAAGGACCGCAAGCTCTCGGCCCAGTGGGAACACACCCTGCTGGTCACCGAGACCGGCTACGAGATCTTCACCCTGCGCGCTGACGACACCATTCCACGCGTTTCGGCGTGATGATTGCTTCGGTTTTCCCGCAACCCTGTAACTGACTTATAGATAGAAAGGAAAGCCGATCAATGCCCCAGGTGGACCCCGAACTCTTCGACCGTGGCCAGTTCCAGGCCGAACTGGCCCTGAAGGCGAGCCCTATCGCCGCATTCAAGAAGGCTATCCGCCAGGCCCGCGAGGTGCTCGACGAGCGCTTTCGCAGCGGCCGGGACATCCGCCGACTGATCGAGGACCGCGCCTGGTTCGTCGATAACATCCTGCAAAAGGCCTGGGAACAGTTCAGTTGGAGCGAAGACGCCGATATCGCCCTGGTGGCGGTCGGCGGCTACGGGCGTGGCGAACTGCACCCTTATTCGGACATCGACCTGCTGATCCTGCTGGACAGCGCCGATCATGAGATCTTTCGCGATTCCATCGAGCGTTTTCTGACGCTGTTGTGGGACATCGGCCTGGAAGTCGGCCAAAGCGTGCGCTCGGTCGACGAATGCGCCGAAGAGGCCCGCGCCGACCTCACCGTCATCACCAACCTCATGGAAAGCCGCACCATCGCTGGCCCCGAGCGCCTGCGCCAGCGCATGCTCGAAGTCACCAGCACCGCACACATGTGGCCGAGCAAGGACTTCTTCCTGGCCAAGCGTGCCGAACAGAAGGCCCGGCACCACAAGTACAACGACACCGAATACAACCTGGAACCCAACGTCAAAGGCTCGCCCGGCGGCCTTCGGGATATCCAGACGATTTTGTGGGTTGCCCGTCGCCAGTACGGCACCCTGAACCTGCGCGCCCTGGCTGGCGAGGGCTTCCTGGTAGAGAGCGAAAACGCCCTACTGGCCTCGTCCCAGGAGTTCCTGTGGAAAGTGCGCTACGCCCTGCACATGCTCGCCGGGCGCTCCGAAGACCGCCTGCTGTTCGACCACCAGCGCTCCATCGCCACCCTGCTGGGCTTTGAAGGCGAGGACGCGAAGACCAGCATCGAAAGCTTCATGCAGCAGTATTACCGGGTGGTCATGAGCATTGCCCAGCTCAGCGACCTGATCATCCAGCACTTCGAAGAGGTGATCCTGGCCCCCGAAGACGAAGCGCCGCCGCAGCCGATCAACGCGCGTTTCCAACTGCACGACGGCTATATTGAGGCACGCAACGACAACGTGTTCCGCCGCACGCCGTTCGCCATGCTGGAAATCTTCGTGCTGATGGCCCAGCAGCCGGAAATCAAAGGCGTGCGCGCCGACACCATCCGCCTGCTGCGGGAGAACCGTCACCTGATCGACGACGATTTCCGCAACGACATCCGCAACACCAGCCTGTTCATCGAGCTGTTCAAGTGCAAGATCGGTATCCACCGCAACCTGCGACGCATGAACCGTTACGGCATCCTCGGGCGCTATCTGCCGGAGTTCGGTTTTATCGTCGGGCAGATGCAGCACGATCTGTTCCACATCTATACCGTGGACGCCCACACCCTGAACCTGATCAAGCACCTGCGTAAGCTTCAGTACACGCAAGTGTCAGAGAAATTCCCGCTGGCCAGCAAACTCATGGCCAAGCTGCCCAAGCCCGAGCTGATCTACCTGGCCGGCCTGTACCACGACATCGGCAAGGGTCGGCATGGCGACCACTCTGAGGTGGGCGCGGTTGACGCCGAGGCGTTCTGCCAGCGCCACCAACTGCCCGTGTGGGACAGCCGCCTGATCGTCTGGCTGGTGCAGAACCATCTGGTGATGTCGACCACCGCCCAGCGCAAGGACCTGTCCGACCCGCAGGTGATCCACGACTTTGCGCAGATCGTCGGCGATGAAACCCGCCTCGACTATCTGTACGTGCTGACTGTCTCCGACATCAACGCCACCAACCCGACGCTGTGGAACTCCTGGCGTGCCAGCCTGTTGCGCCAGCTGTACACCGAGACCAAGCGCGCCCTGCGCCGTGGCCTGGAGAACCCGGTGGACCGCGAAGAGCAGATCCGCCGCACCCAAAGCGCGGCCTTGGACATTCTGGTGCGCGGCGGTAACGACCCGGACGACGTCGAGCAATTGTGGTCGCAGCTGGGTGACGATTACTTCCTGCGCCACACCGCCGGCGATGTCGCCTGGCACACCGATGCGATCCTGCAACAGCCCGCCGATGGCGGCCCGCTGGTGCTGATCAAGGAAACCACCCAGCGCGAATTCGAAGGCGGCACGCAGATCTTCATCTACGCACCCGACCAGCACGACTTCTTCGCCGTGACCGTGGCAGCCATGGACCAGCTCAACCTGAACATCCATGACGCCCGTGTCATTACCTCCAGCAGCCAGTTCACCCTCGACACCTATATCGTGCTCGACACCGATGGCGACTCGATTGGCGACAACCCGGCACGCGTGAAAAAGATCCGCGAAGGCCTGACCGAGGCCCTGCGCAACCCTGACGACTATCCGACCATCATCCAGCGCCGGGTGCCGCGCCAACTCAAGCACTTTGCGTTTGCGCCGCAGGTGACCATTTCCAATGACGCCCAGCGGCCGGTGACAGTGCTGGAACTCAGCGCCCCGGATCGCCCAGGCCTGCTGGCCCGCATCGGCGGGATTTTCCTGGAGTTCGATCTGTCGCTGCAAAACGCCAAGATCGCGACCCTCGGCGAGCGCGTGGAAGACGTGTTCTTCATTACCGATGCCGACAACCAGCCGCTGTCCGACCCGGAACTGTGCCTGCGCCTGCAAGAAGCCATCGTCCAGCAGTTGAGCGTCACCCAGGAACCCGGCGTCGAGCTGACACGCCTGACCATTTGAAAAGCGCCGCCCCAGTTTTTAACGCCTTGCACGAGATCCACCGATGAACAACGCTCTGAACCAGCTCCAGCCCTACCCGTTCGAGAAACTGCGCGCCCTGCTGGGCAGCGTCACGCCGAACCCGGACAAGCGCCCGATCGCACTCTCCATCGGCGAACCGAAACATAAATCGCCCACCTTCGTGGCCGAAGCATTGAGCAACAACCTCGACCAGATGGCCGTGTACCCGACCACGCTGGGCATCCCGGCCCTGCGCGAAGCCATCGGCGCCTGGTGCGAACGTCGCTTCAACGTGCCCAACGGCTGGCTCGACCCGGCGCGCAACATCCTGCCGGTCAACGGCACCCGTGAAGCGCTGTTCGCCTTCACCCAAACCGTGGTCAACCGTGGCGACGATGCACTGGTAGTCAGCCCCAACCCGTTCTACCAGATCTACGAAGGCGCCGCGTTCCTCGCCGGGGCCAAGCCGCACTACCTGCCGTGCCTGGACGCCAATGGCTTCAACCCAGACTTCGACGCCGTGACGCCGGACATCTGGAAACGCTGCCAGATCCTGTTCCTGTGCTCGCCCGGCAACCCGACCGGCGCGCTGATCCCGGTCGATACCCTGAAAGAACTCATCGCCCTGGCCGACGAATACGACTTCGTCATCGCTGCCGACGAGTGCTATAGCGAGTTGTACTTCGACGAACAAACCCCGCCACCCGGCCTGCTGAGCGCCTGCGTTGAACTGGGCCGCCAGGATTTCAAGCGCTGCGTGGTGTTCCACAGCCTGTCCAAGCGCTCCAACCTGCCGGGCCTGCGCTCCGGTTTCGTGGCCGGCGACGCGGACATCCTCAAGGCCTTCCTGCTGTACCGCACCTACCACGGCTGCGCGATGCCGGTGCAGACGCAGCTGGCCAGTATTGCGGCCTGGCAGGATGAAGCCCACGTGCTCGCCAATCGTGACTTGTATCGCGAAAAATTCGACGCGGTGTTGGCGATTCTCAAGCCAGTGCTGGACGTAGAGAGTCCGGATGGCGGCTTCTATTTGTGGCCGAATGTAAATGGCGACGACGCCGCGTTCTGCCGTGACCTGTTCGTGGAAGAACACGTGACCGTCGTGCCGGGTTCGTACCTGTCACGGGAAGTGGACGGCTTCAACCCTGGCGCCGGCCGTGTGCGCATGGCGCTGGTTGCTCCGTTGGCGGAGTGCGTGGAAGCGGCGGAGCGGATTCGCGACTTTATCCAACGTCGCCGCTAAGGCGCGATCAGGGTCACTTCACCTGCCCCAGATTCGCCTCACTCATATCCAGCTCCGCCAGCACCTCCCTCAAAACGTCATCACCAATCTGGTGATGACGACTCAAACTGTACAACTCCAACCGCTGCGCCCGTAGGGCCTTGAGCCGCAGTTTGCGCTCCAGCAGGTCCATCTGTTGCGCCAAGGCCTGGGCTTCGGCGGAGTCGTTGAACACGTCCAATTGGTGGCGATATTCCGACATCAGCCGCGCCTTGAGCTCCGTGGCAAGCGCGGCTTGGGCGGCGTCCGGGGTTTCGGCGTCTGCCGGTTCTTGCGCTTCAAGCGCGTGAATGGCCGCAACGGCAGTCCTCTTCCAGGCTTCGCGCACTTCCTTGTGGCGTTTTTCGTCCGGGCTTTTTTCGATGCCACGCAACAGTAGCGGCAAGGCGATACAGGCGGCGATCAGCGATAACAGAATCACGCCTGCCGCGATGAAAATCAGCAGGTCACGCTCGGGAAAATCCTGTCCAGGCGCCAGCAGCAACGGCACCGACATCACACCCGCCAACGTTACCGCACCGCGCACCCCACCAACCGTCAACAGCCAGCAGGAACGCGCGGTCGGCACCAGCGTCAGTTCGCTTTTCCCACGCAACCTGCGCAGCAAGCCCGACAGCCGCCAGATGCTCTGCACCCAGATAAAGCGCAGCACCACCAGCACCAGGAAGATCGCGATCACATCCAGGCAGCGATAAAACAGGGTTGGCCACAACGTCGTCTCGTGACTGACGACTGCCTTGATGATGTCTGGCAGTTGCAGGCCCAGCAGCAGGAAGATCAAACCGTTGAAGGCGAACTCCAGCAACGACCACACGCTGCGATTGAGCAGGCGCGTGCTGGTCTGGCGTGGCAGCAGGTCGAGCCAGCTTTGCATCATGCCCGCCGCCACCGCCGACAAAATGCCCGATGCGCCCAAGCGTTCGGCCAGCACATAGGCCGCAAACGGCAGCAGCAACATGAACACCACGTGGGTGGCCGGGTCGTCCCAGCCACGGGCGATCATCCACGCGCGCAAACGGCCCACCAGCCAACTCAGGGCCACGCCGACCGCCAGGCCACCGACTGCCACCAGCACGAATGTGAGGCTGGCATCTGCCAGGGAAAACACCCCGGTCAGCGCCGCCGCCAGGGCAAATTTGAAGGTCACCAGACCCGAGGCATCATTCATCAAGGCCTCGCCCTGGAGCATGTGCATCAGCGGCGTGGGCAAGCGATTCTGGGAAATAGCCGACACCGCCACGGCATCCGTCGGCGACAACACGGCCGCCAGGGCGAAGGCCACCGGCAACGGGATAGTCGGCAAGATCCAATGGATGAAGTAACCGGCGCCCACCACGGTAAACAGCACCAGGCCCACCGCCAACGTCAGGATCGGCCCGCGCAGCCGCCACAACTCGCGCTTGGGCATGCGCCAACCATCCGAGAACAACAGCGGTGGCAAGAACAGAAACAGGAACAACTCGGGGTCCAGCGCCACATGCAGCCCCAGCGTCGGCCAGGCCAGCAAGGCACCGGCGGCAATCTGCACCAGGGGCAACGGCAGAGGAATGACACGCCCGACCAGACGCGAAACGCTGACCAGCATCAGCAGGATAAGAACGGTGTAGGCGGTTTGCATAACGCGGTTTTCCCGGACAATCGACTTGCAACGACACACATCAGGCAACAACTGGCCGTTGAAGTGCCATATTACCCGGCTATGTTACTCGCTGGCTTTTGCACAAAAGTCGCACAGCGCTGACGAGCGGCACCCAAACGCGCTGGTCGTGGCATAATCCGTGACCTTTCGTTTCTACTTGGTCCAAAGGGGGGCAATTCCTTGACCGCTTCAAGCAAAACGTTGCACCTTTTCGGCATCAAAGCCTGCGACACCATGAAAAAGGCGCGCACCTGGCTCGATGAGCACGGCGTCAGCTATGAGTTCCACGACTACAAAACGGCCGGTATCGACCGCGAACACTTGACCCAATGGTGCAACGAGCACGGTTGGCAGGTGGTTTTGAACCGTGCGGGCACCACCTTTCGCAAACTCGAAGACGAACGCAAAGCCGATCTCGATCAGTCGAAAGCCATTGAATTGATGCTCGCACAACCTTCGATGATCAAGCGCCCGGTGCTTGATCTCGGTGACAGAACCCTGATTGGCTTCAAGCCAGATAGTTATTCGGCGGCCCTCAAGTAGGCCAGCCCTTTCCATTTTTGTAGAGGTAACAGTATGTCCAATTCCCTGTTCAGCCTGGGCTTCGGCGTCGGCACTCAGAACCGCCAAGGTGCTTGGCTGGAAGTGTTTTACGCACAACCGCTGCTCAACCCGTCGGCAGAAATCGTCGCAGCCATCGCGCCGATCCTCGGCTACACCGAAGGCAACCAGGCGATCACCTTCACCATCAGCCAAGCGCTGCAACTGGCTGATGCGCTCAAGAATGTCGACGCTACCCAAGCCGCGCTGCTCAACCGCCTGGCCGAAAGCCACACGCCGCTGGTCGCCACTCTGCTGGCCGAAGACGCCGCACTGACCTCCACGCCTGAGGCTTACCTCAAGCTGCACCTGCTGTCCCACCGCCTGGTCAAGCCCCACGGCCTGAGCCTGGCCGGTGTGTTCCCGCAGCTGCCGAACGTGGCCTGGACCAGCCAGGGCGCGATCGACATCAACGAACTGGCCGAACGCCAGCTGGAAGCCCGCCTGCGCGGCGAACTGCTGGAAGTGTTCTCGGTGGACAAGTTCCCGAAAATGACCGACTACGTGGTGCCGAGCGGCGTGCGTATCGCTGACGCAGCACGCATCCGCCTGGGTGCCTATGTGGGCGAAGGCACCACCGTGATGCACGAAGGTTTCGTCAACTTCAACGCTGGCACCGAAGGCCCAGGCATGATCGAAGGCCGTGTATCGGCAGGCGTATTCGTCGGCAAGGGTTCGGACCTGGGCGGCGGTTGCTCCACCATGGGCACCCTGTCGGGCGGCGGCAACATCGTGATCAAGGTTGGCGAAGGCTGCCTGATCGGCGCCAACGCCGGTATCGGTATCCCGTTGGGCGACCGTAACACTGTGGAATCGGGCCTGTACGTCACCGCCGGCACCAAGGTTGCGCTGCTGGACGAGCAGAACCAACTGGTCAAAGTGGTCAAGGCACGCGAACTGGCCGGCCAACCGGACCTGCTATTCCGCCGCAACTCCGAGACCGGTGCCGTGGAGTGCAAAACCCACAAATCGGCCATCGAACTGAACGAAGCGCTGCACGCTCACAACTAAGCAGCCACTCGATGCCCCTAGCGGGCCCCGACCCTGGGGCTCGCTTATACGAGTCTTGAACACCATGCTAGTGCCCTCCCCCTGGCGCGCCGACTTTCCGGCCATCGCCACCCTGCAACGGCAAGACCAGACCTACCTGGACAACGCCGCCACCACGCAAAAACCCCAGGCTTTGTTGGATGCCATCAGCCATTACTACGCCAACGGCGCAGCCAATGTGCACCGCGCCCAGCATTTGCCAGGCGCCCATGCGACCCAGGCGTTCGAAGACAGCCGCAGCAAGGTCGCACAGTGGTTGAATGCAGGCGACAGCGGGCAGATCGTGTTCACCCACGGCGCCACTTCTGCGCTGAACCTCTTGGCCTATGGCCTTGAGCACTTATTCAATGCGGGCGATGAGATTGTCATCAGCGCCCTGGAACACCACGCCAACCTGCTGCCCTGGCAGCAACTGGCCAAGCGTCGCGCACTGAACCTGGTGGTACTGCCACTGGATGATAACGGCGTGATCAACCTGGCTGCCGCTGCCGAGCTGATCGGCCCGCGCACGCGTTTACTGGCAGTGAGCCAGCTGTCCAACGTGCTCGGCGCCTGGCAGCCACTGGAAGCCCTGCTGGCACTCGCCCAGCCCCACGGCGCCCTGACCGTGATCGACGGCGCCCAAGGCATCGTCCATGGTCGGCACGACGTGCAGGCCCTGGGTTGCGACTTCTATGTGTTTTCCAGCCACAAACTGTATGGCCCGGACGGCGTCGGCGTGCTGTTTGGCCGTAACGAGGCCCTGCACCACGTGCGCCACTGGCAGTTCGGCGGCGAGATGGTGCAACAGGCCGACTACCACAGCGCCAGCTTCCGCCCGGCGCCTCTTGGCTTTGAGGCCGGCACCCCGCCGATTGCCAGCGTGATCGGCCTGGGCGCCAGCCTGGATTACTTGAGTTCGCTGGATCAGCCGGCAGTGATCGCCCATGAAGCGGCGTTGCATGACTACCTGTTGCGCGGGCTCAAGGCGCGCAATGGCGTGCGCGTGCTGGGTTCGCCCCAGGTGGCGCTGGTCAGTTTTGTGGTCGATGGCGTGCATAACGCCGACCTCGCGCACCTGCTGACCGAGCAAGGCATTGCCGTACGCGCCGGGCATCACTGCGCCATGCCGTTGCTCAAGGCGATGCATCTGTCGGGGGCGATTCGCGTGTCCCTGGCGCTGTATAACGATTCCGATGACCTGGAACGCTTCTTTGAAGCGCTGGATCAAGCGTTGGATATGCTGCGATGAGCTTACCGGTGGATGCCGCAGCCGCACTTGAGGCTTTTCAGGCCGTCGGCAGTTGGGAGCAGCGTGCGCGGATGCTGATGCAATGGGGCGAGCGCCTGCCTGCCCTGGCCGATGAGGATAAGGTCGACGCCAATCTCGTACAGGGCTGCGAAAGCCTGGTGTGGCTGGTCGCAGAATTGCGCGATGGCCACTGGCAGTTCGCCGCCAGCAGCGAGGCACGGATGATTCGTGGGTTGGTGGCGTTGCTGCTGGCGCGGGTCAATGGCCTGTCCGCCGCAGAATTGCAGGCGGTGGATCTGCCTGACTGGTTTGCACAGTTGGGGCTGTCCCGCCAACTGTCACCGTCGCGCAGCAATGGCCTGAACGCTGTGCTGCAGCGTATGCGGCAACTGAGCGCCGTTACGACGCCTTGACCCGCTCCGATGGCCGGCGCACCCCGGCCACAATCTTGTCCACCGCCTTGGTGGCCGCCACCATCCCGAACGTGGCCGTCACCATCATCACCGCACCAAAACCACCCGCGCAGTCCAGCTTCACGCCATCCCCGACAAAACTCTTCTGCAAACAGATGCTGCCGTCCGGCTTCGGATAGCGCAGTTGTTCGGTGGAAAACACACACGGCACGCTGTAATGGCGGGTCACGGTGCGGGAGAAGTTGTAGTCGCGGCGCAGGGTCGAGCGCACTTTCGACGCCAGCGGGTCATTGAAGGTGCGGTTCAGGTCGCAGACCTGGATCAACGTCGGGTCGATCTGCCCGCCGGCGCCACCGGTGGTGATGATCTGGATCTTGCGACGCTTGCACCAGGCGATGAGCGCGGCCTTGGCGTTGACCGCGTCGATGCAGTCGATCACGCAATCGATGTCCGGCGTGATGTATTCGGCCATGGTGTCGCGGGTCACGAAATCCGCCACCGCATGCACGGTGCAATCCGGGTTGATGCCGCGCAGGCGCTCAGCCATCACCTCGACCTTGGGCTTGCCCACGGTGCTGTCCAGCGCGTGCAGCTGGCGGTTGCTGTTGCTCACGCAAACGTCATCCAGGTCAAACAGCGAAATCTCGCCCACCCCGCAACGGGCCACGGCTTCCGCCGCCCAGGAGCCTACGCCGCCAACGCCGACGATAGCCACATGGGCTGCTTTCAAGCGTTCCAGGCCTTCAATGCCATACAAGCGGGCGACGCCTGCAAACCGCGGATCTTCTGTGCTCATGACCATTACCCCAAAAACCGGCGCGCATTATGGACTACAGAGCGACAAGTTCGAAGCGACAAGCTACAAGTAAAGAACTTAGATGGTCTTTCGCTGACTAATGTCCGGTTTTTCTCTGCTTGCTGTACGGTCAGGGAAGGGCCGGTGTAGGATGCGCGCCGTTCGGCGCAGGCCGACACCTCTTTTCGTTCCACACCCTTTGGAACCCGAAATAGCCATGGCATCGCGTAAATTTGGACTCAACCTGGTGATCGTGCTGGCAATCGCCGCGCTGTTCACCGGTTTCTGGGCGCTGATCAACCGCCCCGTCACCACCCCCAACTGGCCTGAACAGATCTCCGGTTTTTCCTACTCGCCGTTCCAGCAAGGCCAGTACCCGCAGAAAGACCAGTACCCGACCGACGACCAGATGCGTCGCGACCTCGAGATCATGAGCAAGCTGACGGACAACATCCGTACCTACTCGGTCGACGGCACTCTGGGGGATATCCCCAAGCTGGCGGAAGAATTCGGCCTGCGTGTGACCCTGGGGATCTGGATCAGCCCGGACCTTGAGCGCAACGAGCGGGAAATCCAGCGCGCCATCGAAATCGCCAACAGCTCGCGCAGTGTCGTGCGGGTGGTGGTCGGCAACGAAGCGCTGTTCCGTGAAGAAATCACCCCAGAAGCGCTGATCGTGCTGCTGGACCGGGTGCGCGCCGCCGTGAAAGTGCCGGTGACCACGTCCGAGCAATGGCACATCTGGGAGAAAAACCCGCAACTGGCCAAGCACGTCGACCTGATCGCCGCGCACATCCTGCCGTTCTGGGAATACATCCCGATGGACAAGGCCGGCCAATACGTACTCGACCGTGCCCGGGACCTGAAGAAACTGTTCCCGAAAAAACCGCTGCTGCTGTCGGAAGTTGGCTGGCCGAGCAACGGCCGCATGCGCGGGGGTAATGAAACCTCCCCCGCCGACCAGGCGATCTACCTGCGCACGCTGGTGAACAAACTGAACCGCCAAGGCTTCAACTACTTCGTGATCGAGGCCTTCGATCAGCCGTGGAAAGTCAGCGACGAAGGCTCGGCGGGCGCTTACTGGGGCGTGTACAACGCCGCACGCCAGCAGAAATTCAACTTTGAAGGGCCCGTGGTCGCAATCCCGCAATGGCGCGTGCTGGCCATTGGTTCGGTGGTGCTGGCCCTGCTGTCCCTGACCCTGCTGATGATCGACGGCTCGGCCCTGCGCCAGCGTGGTCGCACCTTCCTGACCTTTATCGCGTTCCTCTGCGGATCGGTGCTGGTGTGGATCGGCTACGACTACAGCCAGCAATACAGCACCTGGTTCAGCGTCACCGTGGGCATCCTGCTCGCCCTCGGCGCCCTGGGCGTGTTTATCGTGTTGCTGACCGAGGCCCACGAACTGGCGGAAGCGGTGTGGACCCACAAGCGTCGGCGTGAATTCCTGCCGGTCGAGGGGGATTCGGACTACCGTCCGAAAGTGTCGATCCATGTGCCGTGCTACAACGAGCCGCCGGAGATGGTCAAACAGACCCTCGACGCCCTGGCCGCCCTGGATTACCCGGACTACGAAGTCCTGATCATCGACAACAACACCAAGGACCCGGCTGTCTGGGAACCGGTGCGCGACTACTGCGAAACCCTGGGCCCGCGCTTCAAGTTCTTCCACGTCGCGCCCCTGGCCGGTTTCAAGGGTGGCGCGCTGAACTACCTGATTCCGCACACCGCCAAGGACGCCGAAGTGATCGCGGTGATCGACTCGGACTACTGCGTGTCGCCGAACTGGCTCAAGCATATGGTGCCGCACTTCGCCGACCCGAAAATCGCCGTGGTGCAGTCGCCGCAGGATTATCGCGACCAGAACGAAAGCACCTTCAAGAAGCTCTGCTACGCGGAATACAAGGGCTTCTTCCATATCGGCATGGTCACTCGCAACGACCGTGACGCGATCATCCAGCACGGCACCATGACCATGACCCGTCGCTCGGTGCTTGAAGAACTGGGCTGGGCCGACTGGTGTATCTGCGAAGATGCCGAACTGGGCCTACGCGTATTCGAGAAAGGCCTGTCGGCGGCGTATTACCACGACAGCTACGGCAAGGGCTTGATGCCGGATACCTTTATCGACTTCAAGAAACAGCGTTTCCGCTGGGCCTACGGCGCGATCCAGATCATCAAGCGTCACACCGCAAGCCTCTTGCGCGGCAAGGACACCGAGCTGACCCGTGGCCAGCGCTACCACTTCCTCGCGGGCTGGTTGCCGTGGGTGGCGGATGGCATGAACATCTTCTTCACCGTCGGCGCGTTGTTGTGGTCGGCGGCAATGATCATCGTGCCGACACGGGTTGACCCGCCGCTGCTGATTTTCGCGATCCCGCCGTTGGCGTTGTTCGTGTTCAAGGTCGGCAAGATCATCTTCCTCTACCGTCGTGCGGTAGGCGTGAACTTGAAGGATGCTTTCTGTGCGGCCCTGGCCGGGCTGGCGTTGTCGCACACCATCGCCAAGGCGGTGCTGTACGGCTTCTTCACCACCAGCATTCCGTTCTTCCGTACCCCCAAAAACGCGGATAACCATGGTTTCTGGGTGGCGATTTCCGAAGCCCGCGAAGAAATGTTCATCATGCTGCTGTTGTGGGGCGCGGCACTGGGGATCTACCTGGTGCAGGGCCTGCCAAGCAATGACATCCGCTTCTGGGTGGTGATGTTGCTGGTGCAGTCGCTGCCGTATGTGGCGGCACTGATCATGGCGTTTCTGTCTTCGCTGCCTAAACCTGCGGCGGCGCCGGAACCCGCGCCAGCGGCGTAAAAACTTGCGCAATGCACTAAACGGCGGCCTCTGGCCGCCGTTTTGCTATAAGATAACGGCCGTTTTGTGTGCCTTGCCTGCTCATTTATAAAGCTCCGGAGTTCCCCCCATGACGGCCCATGCCGACCTTTCGCCGACCCTTCAACTTGCCATCGACCTGATCCGTCGCCCGTCGGTCACGCCGATCGACGCCGATTGCCAGAAGCTGATGATGCAGCGCCTGGGCGACGCCGGTTTTGCGCTTGAGCCAATGCGCATCGAAGATGTGGACAACTTCTGGGCCACCCACGGCAAGCACGAAGGCCCGGTGCTGTGCTTTGCCGGTCACACCGACGTGGTGCCGACCGGCCCGGTGCAGGCCTGGCAGAACGACCCGTTCGACGCGTTGATCGATGAAAACGGGATGCTCTGCGGGCGTGGCGCGGCGGACATGAAAGGCAGCCTGGCGGCGATGCTGGTGGCGTCGGAGCGTTTTGTCGCCGACTACCCGGACCACAAGGGCTCGGTAGCCTTCCTGATCACCAGCGATGAAGAAGGCCCGGCGCACCATGGCACCAAGGCCGTGATCGAACGCCTGGCGGCACGCAAGGAGCGTCTGGACTGGTGCATCGTCGGCGAACCGTCGAGCACCACTCTGGTCGGCGATGTGGTCAAGAATGGCCGTCGCGGCTCTCTTGGCGCGACCCTAACCGTGCGCGGCGTGCAAGGCCACGTGGCCTACCCGCACCTGGCGAAGAACCCGATCCACCTGGCTGCGCCGGCACTGGCCGAATTGGCCGCCGAACATTGGGACGACGGCAACACCTTCTTCCCGCCGACCAGCTTCCAGATCTCCAACCTCAATTCCGGCACCGGCGCCACCAACGTGATTCCCGGTGACCTGACGGCGGTGTTCAACTTCCGCTTCTCCACCGAGTCCACCGTTGAAGGCCTGCAGCAGCGCGTTGCGGCGATCCTCGATAAACATGGCCTGGACTGGCACGTGGAGTGGGCGCTGTCGGGCCTGCCGTTCCTCACCGAGCCGGGCGCGTTGCTGGATGCAGTCTCGGCCAGCATCAAGGCGATCACCGGGCGTGAGACCCAGGCGTCCACCAGTGGCGGGACCTCCGATGGGCGATTCATCGCCACGCTGGGTACCCAAGTGGTCGAACTGGGCCCGGTCAACGCGACGATCCACCAGGTCAACGAGCGCATCCTCGCCAGCGACCTCGATGTGCTGACCGAAATCTACTACCAGACCCTGATCAAGTTGCTCGCCTGATGCTCGCGTGCCCCCTTTGCAGCGCCCCGCTGAACGCGGTGGACAATGGCGTGGCGTGCCCGGCCGGACACCGCTTCGACCGCGCACGCCAGGGTTACCTGAACCTGTTGCCGGTGCAGCACAAGAACAGCCGCGACCCCGGCGATAACCTGGCGATGGTGGAAGCGCGCCGCGACTTCCTCAACGCTGGGCACTACGCCCCGGTGGCCAAGCGCCTGGCCGAACTGGCCGCCGAGCGTGCCCCGGCGCGCTGGGTCGACATCGGTTGCGGCGAGGGTTACTACACCGCGCAGATCGCCGACGCCCTGCCCCGCGCCGACGGCTACGCGCTGGATATCTCCAAGGAAGCGGTCAAGCGGGCGTGCAAGCGCACCCCGTCGCTGACCTGGTTGATCGCCAGCATGGCCCGCGTGCCGTTGGCCTCAGGCAGCTGCCAGTTTCTCGCCAGCGTGTTCAGCCCATTGGATTGGGAAGAGGCCAAGCGCCTGCTCAGCCCCGGCGGCGGCTTGATGAAGGTCGGCCCGACCAGCGGCCACCTGATGGAGCTGCGCGAACGCCTGTACGACGAAGTGCGCGAGTACACCGACGACAAGCACCTGGCCCTGGTGCCGGACGGCATGAGCCTGGCGCACAGCGAGACGCTGGAATTCACCCTGAGCCTCGCCGAGCCCCAGGACCGCGCCAACCTGCTGGCCATGACGCCCCACGGCTGGCGTGCCAGCGCCGAGCGCCGCGCACAGGTGATCGAGGCGGCCGAGCCGCTGGTGGTCACCGTGTCGATGCGCTACGACTATTTCGTGCTTCAATAACTGACTTTCCAGCATCCGCGAATGGATTTTCGAATCCCGCAACGAGGAACATCCATGCGCCAACCCGATATCGAGATTTACCTGAAGGACGCCGACGTCGACCACAAGGCCATCGCCGCCTGGCTGGGCGCCGCCCTGGGCCCGTGCTCCGACTGGGTCCAGAGAGGCCAGACCTACAAATGCAAGGCCGGCAATGTGCCGGTTACCTGGCTGCCCAAAGCCGTCGGTAAATGGAACAGCCTGTACCTGGAAAGCGACCAGACGCCGTGGGATGACGACATCGCCTGCGCCCGCGCTGCATTTGCTGCGCTGAGCGTGGAAGTGCGTTGTGCACCGGGGACTTGGATTGAGGAAGAAGGTGAAGAAAGCGCTGACACCTGGATTCGCATCAGCGAAGACGGTGAAGAGCAGATCACCTGGAAAACGGCTTAAAGCAGCGGCAAGCTGCAAGTCAAAAGCTTGTAGCTTGCAGCTTGCCGCTCGGCCTTACAGACCGACCACATCCTCCGCCTGCAACCCCTTCTCGCCGGTCACCACGGCGTATTCCACCTGCTGGCCCTCGGCCAGAGAGCGGTGGCCGTCACCGCGAATGGCGCGGTAGTGCACAAACACATCCTTGCCATCTTCACGCTGGATAAACCCGTAACCTTTTGCATCGTTGAACCACTTCACATTGCCGGTTTCACGCGTTGCCATCTGTCTTACTCCCACATGCATTTTTATTGTTGAGTCGCTCGCATTGAACTGCCGAGTATAAGACAGGCTCAAAAACGATCAACTCAAGTTTACATCGCTGCTTTTTTGCCGATTTTCGGCGAATACGGCACACTACCCACCCGAGCGCCTGCTCGGTTTTTTCCACTTGAAGCAGCACGCCTATGACCCGCTCCCCGTTCCGCCGTCTAGTGTTCGGCACCTTGCGCCGACTGTTGTACCTCTGGGTTCGCTCGGAGACGATCAACCAGTCGTCCCTGACCCTTAACCTGGACCGCAGCCGGCCGGTGTTCTACGTCCTGCAATCGCCCTCCCTCACCGAATTGGCCGTGGTCGACGCCGAGTGCACCAAGGCCGGCCTGCCACGCCCGGTGCTGCCGGTATCGGTCGGCCCGTTGATGGAGCCGGCGGCGTTCTTCTACCTCACGCCAGAGCCGGACTGGCTCGGTCGCCAGGACAAGCGCGGCGCGCCGCCCACCCTGACCCGTCTGGTCAACACCCTCACCGAACACGCCGAAGAGAATGCACAAATCATTCCGGTCAGCGTGTTCTGGGGTCAGTCCCCCGAAAGCGAGTCCAGCCCGTGGAAGCTGTTGTTTGCCGACAGCTGGGCGGTCACCGGGCGTCTGCGCCGCCTGTTGAGCATCCTGATCCTCGGTCGCAAGACCCGGGTGCAATTCTCTGCGCCTATCAACCTGCGTGAATTGATCGAGCACAATAAAGGCCACGAACGCACCGTGCGCATGGCCCAACGCATCCTGCGCGTGCACTTTCGTAACCTGAAGACGGCGGTCATCGGTCCGGATTTGTCACACCGGCGCAACCTGGTGAAGGGCCTGGTCAACATGCCGCTGGTGCGCCAGGCCATTGCCGATGAGGCCGAGCGGGAGAAGATCAGTCCGGAAAAAGCCAAGGCCCAGGCCCTGCGCTACGGCAACGAGATCGCCTCGGACTACACCTACACCGCGATCCGCTTCCTCGAAGTGGTGTTGAGCTGGTTCTGGAACAAGATCTACGACGGCATCAAGGTCAATAATATCGAAGGTGTGCAAAAGGTTGCCCAAGGTTACGAGGTCATCTATGTGCCTTGCCACCGCAGCCACATCGACTACCTGTTGCTGTCCTACCTGCTGTTCAAGAACGGCCTGACGCCGCCGCACATCGCCGCCGGGATCAACCTGAACATGCCGGTGATCGGCAGCCTGCTGCGCCGTGGCGGTGCGTTTTTCATGCGCCGCACCTTCAAGGGCAATCCGCTGTACACCTCGGTGTTCAACGAATACCTGCACACCCTGTTTACCAAGGGTTTCCCGGTGGAGTACTTCGTCGAGGGCGGTCGCTCACGCACCGGGCGCATGTTGCAGCCGAAGACCGGGATGTTGGCGATCACCCTGCGCAGCTTCTTGCGCTCCTCGCGCATGCCAATCGTGTTTGTGCCGGTGTACATCGGTTATGAGCGCGTACTCGAAGGCCGCACCTACCTGGGCGAGCTGCGCGGCGCGAGCAAGAAGAAAGAATCGATCTTCGACATCTTCAAAGTGGTCGGCGCGCTCAAGCAGCGCTTTGGCCAGGTCGCGGTCAACTTCGGCGAGCCGATCAAGCTGGCCGAATTCCTCGACCACGAACAACCGGACTGGCGTTCCCAGGAACTGGGCCCGAACTATAAACCCGCCTGGCTCAACGAAACCACCAACCGCCTTGGCGAACAGGTGGCGCGCCACTTGAATGAAGCAGCGGCGGTGAACCCGGTGAACCTGGTGGCTCTGGCGCTGCTGTCCACCACCCGCCTGGCCTTGGATGAACAGGCCATGGCGCGCCAGCTGGACCTGTACCTGGCGCTACTGCGCCGCGTGCCCTACTCGCCCCATACCACTCTGCCGGAAGGCGATGGCCTGGCGCTGATCAAGCACGTCAAGGACATGGACCTGCTGTCGGAACAGAGCGACGCACTGGGTAAGATCCTGTACCTGGACGAGCAGAATGCCGTCCTGATGACTTATTACCGCAACAACGTGCTGCACATCTTTGCCCTGCCGGCGCTGCTGGCGAGCTTCTTCCAGAGCAGCTCGCGGATGAGCCGCGACCAGATCCTGCGCTACACCCACGCGCTGTACCCGTACCTGCAATCGGAGCTGTTCATTCGTTGGTCGCTGGAAGAACTGAACACGGTGATCGACCAATGGCTGGAGGCCTTCGTCGAACAAGGCCTGCTGCGTTTCGAAAACAATGTGTACCTGCGCCCGGCGCCAAGCTCGCGGCACTTTGTGCTGTTGACCTTGCTGTCCAAGAGCATTGCCCAGACCCTGCAACGTTTCTACATGGCGATTTCGCTGCTGCTCAACAGTGGCCAGAACAGCATCAGCGCCGAAGAACTGGAAGACCTGTGCACGATCATGGCCCAGCGCCTGTCGATCCTGCACGGCCTAAACGCCCCGGAATTCTTCGACAAGAGCCTTTTCCGACATTTCATCCAGACCTTGCTGGAGCAAGATGTGTTGCGCCGCGACGAGGCCGGCAAGCTGAGTTATCACGACCTGCTCGGCGAACTGGCCGAAGGCGCGGCCAAGCGCGTTTTGCCGGCGGAGATTCGCCTGTCGATCCGCCAGGTGGCGTTGCATCGTGTAGATGGCGCCGCTGAAGCACCGGTCGAACCCGAAGCCACTGCACCTGAAGAAACCCGCTAGATTTAAAGAGGCGCCGGAGGGATTCCGGCGCCGTTGAAAAGGAGCAACACCATGAAAAAAATCATCCTCCTGGGCCTGACTGCCCTGCTCGGAGCCTGCCAATCCATGAGCCCTGCCCCTAAAGCCAGCCTTGATGGCGAAGTGTTCTACCTGCAACGCATCGCCCTGCCACCGACCGCGACCTTGAGCGTCAGCCTGCAAGACGTGTCGCTGATGGACGCCCCGGCCGTGACCCTGGCCGAGCAGAAAGGCCCGGTCAAAGGCCAGGTGCCGCTGCCGTTTCACCTGAGCTACGACCCGGCGCAAGTCAAACCCGGCCACACTTATTCGGTGAGCGCTCGCATCGAAGTGGAGGGCAAGCTACTGTTTATCACCACCGAACGGCACGCTGTGCAGCTCAATGGCCAGGACGTGCAACCGTTGCGCCTGCGGGTTGATGCTGTCGCACACTGACAGTCTCTAGAATTTAAGCCAGATCAAAAAGGAAGCGCCCATGCTCCGTAACTCCCTTCGTCTTACCGCCCTGTGTGCCGGCCTGCTGTTCGGCGCCAACGCCATGGCCCTGGACTTGAGCAGCCTGTCCCAGGGCGACGCCAGCGGCGGCCTCAAGGACGCCCTGACCCAAGGCGCGCAGATCGCCGTGAAGCAACTGGGCGTACCCGGTGGTTTCAGCAACAACCCGGAAGTGAAGATCGGCCTGCCTGGCAAGCTGGGCAAAGTTGCTGACAAACTGAAAATGTTCGGCATGGGCGACCAGGTGACCCAGCTGGAAACCAGCATGAACAAGGCCGCCGAAACCGCCGTGACCCAGGCCCAGCCGATCCTGGTCAACGCCGTGAAAAACATGAGTGTGACGGACGCCAAGGGCATTCTCAGTGGCGGTCAGGACTCAGCTACCCAGTACCTCAACAAAAGCAGCCGCGAACAGATCCGCGCCAAGTTCCTGCCGATCGTCAAGGCTGCAACCGACAAGGTCGGCGTCGCCCAGCAATACAACGCCCTGGCCGGCAAAGCCGCGGCCTTTGGTGCAGTGGATGCCAAGAGCGCCAACGTCGAAAACTACGTGACCGAACAGGCGCTGGACGGGTTGTTCAAGATGATTGCCAAGCAGGAAGAAACCATTCGCGAGAACCCTGCGGCCGCCGCGACCAGCCTGGCGAAGAAAGTCTTCGGCGCGCTGTAAACCGAAAATAAACCCAGGCAGGTGTGGGGGGCTCACCTGCCTGGCTTCAAGCGGATCGTCTACGATCAGAAGAACTTCCCTAGGCCAAAACCACCAAACGCGATCATGCCCAGAGGCATGACACCGAAGCCGATGGCCAGGCTCTTGCCGGGCTTGCAAGAGTCCTTGCAAGGGTCCCTGCAAGGGTCAGGCTTGGCCGGTTCAGGCTTGCTGGGTCCGCAGGGGTTGCTGTTGCACGCGGACCGGGAAGAGCTGACATTGATATCAATTTTCATGAGCACTCCTTGAATCATCAGATTTAAGCTCCCACCGGCAGGGGTGAAGCCCTACCGGCGGAAGACCTGGCAATCAGGTAATCAATGAGTGGCCCCCGCCTTGGAAGCGTTCCCGCCTCCGTAGCTTCTTTGTGAAATCCCCTACGACAACTCTTTACACGGCCGGTGGCTTGACCCGGAACCAGGCTGCGTACAAGGCCGGCAAAAACAACAGTGTCAGCGCCGTCGCCACAATCAATCCGCCCATGATCGCCACGGCCATAGGTCCGAAGAACACACTGCGTGACAGCGGAATCATGGCCAGCACCGCCGCCAGGGCTGTCAGCACAATCGGGCGGAAACGTCGGACGGTCGCCTCGATGATTGCCTGCCAGGGCGCCAGGCCCGCCTTGATGTCCTGTTCGATCTGATCCACCAGGATCACCGAGTTACGCATGATCATCCCGGACAGCGCGATAGTGCCCAGCATGGCCACAAAGCCGAACGGCTGGCGGAATACCAGCAGGAACAGCGTCACACCGATCAGCCCCAGCGGCGCTGTCAGGAACACCATGGCCGTGCGTGAGAAACTGCGCAGTTGCAGCATCAACAGGGTCAGCACCACCACGATAAACAGCGGCACGCCGGCTTTGACCGAGTTCTGGCCACGGGCCGAGTCCTCGACTGTGCCGCCGACGTCCAGCAGGTAGCCATCCGGCAGTTCGGCACGTACGCCTTCAAGGGTCGGCAGAATCTGCTGGACCAGCGTGGCCGGCTGTTCCTTGCCATAGATGTCAGCGCGCACGGTCACCGTGGGTAGGCGGTTGCGGTGCCAGATGATGCCTTCCTCGAAACCGTATTCGAGGGTGGCAATCTGCGACAGCGCTACGCTTTTGCCATTGTCGGTCGGCACCGCCAGGCTGGGCAGCAACGACAGCTCGGTGCGTTCATGCACGGTGCCGCGCAGGAGGATCTCGATCAATTCGTTGTCCTCGCGGTATTGGCTGACGCTGGAGCCGGTCAACGAACTCTGCAGGAATTTCGACAGGTTGGCCGTGCTCACACCAAGGGCACGGGCGCGATCCTGATCGATATTGAGGTAGACGATCTTGCTCGGTTCTTCCCAGTCCAGGTGCACGTTGACCACGTGGGAATTTTCGCGAACCTTCGCCGCAACTTTCCGAGCCAGGGCGCGGACTTCTTCAATATGTTCGCCGGTCACACGGAACTGCACTGGGTAGCCCACGGGCGGGCCGTTCTCCAGGCGCGTGACCCTTGAGCGCAGGTCGGGGAATTGTTCGTTGAGGGTTTCGATCAGCCAGGTGCGCAGGCTTTCACGCTCCTCGATGGTTTTGGCCAGCACAACAAACTGGGCAAAGCTGGCGGCTGGCAGTTGTTGATCCAGCGGCAAGTAGAAACGCGGCGAACCGGTGCCGACGTAAGCCACGTAATTGTCGATGCCCGCGTGTTCCTTGAGCAAGGCTTCCAGGCGCTTGACCTGGTCGGCGGTGTTGCTCAGGGAAGCCCCTTCGGCCAGCTTCAGATCGACCATCAGCTCCAGACGGCCAGAAGCCGGGAAGAACTGCTGCGGCACAAAACGGAACAGCGCCACCGAGCCGATAAACAGCAACAGGGTCAGGACAATCACGGTTTTACGCCGACGCACGCACCACTCCACCAAGCGTCTTACTCGCTGATAGAAAGGTGTGCCGTAGGGATCCGGACCATCGGTGCCGTGCTTGGCGGCATGAATCTTCGCCAGGTCCGGCAGGAGTTTTTCCCCCAGGTACGGCACAAACACCACCGCAGCCACCCAGGAGGCGAGCAACGCAATGGTCACCACCTGAAAGATCGAACGGGTGTATTCGCCGGTACTCGATTGCGCGGTGGCAATCGGCAGGAAGCCCGCTGCGGTGATCAGCGTACCGGTGAGCATCGGGAACGCAGTGCTGGTCCAGGCAAAGCTCGCGGCCTTGAGCCGGTCGTAACCCTGTTCCATCTTGATCGCCATCATTTCCACGGCAATGATCGCGTCGTCCACCAGCAAACCCAACGCCAGCACTAACGCGCCGAGGGAAATCTTGTGCAGGCCGATACCGAGGTAATACATGGTGGCAAACGTCATCGCCAGCACCAGCGGAATCGCCAGGGCCACCACCATGCCGGTACGCACGCCGAGGGAGAAAAAACTCACCAGCAACACGATGGCCAGCGCTTCGGCCAATACCTGCACGAATTCGCCGACGCTGGTTTTCACCGCTGCCGGTTGGTCCGACACCTTGCGCAGCTCCATGCCGGCCGGAAGGTTCTTCTGCAGACGTGCGAATTCGCCTTCCAGGGCTTTGCCGAGTACCAGGATGTCGCCGCCGTCGCGCATGGCCACGGCCAGGCCGATCGCGTCTTCGCCCATGTAGCGCATGCGCGGTGCCGGTGGGTCATTGAAGCCACGGTGGATGTCGGCCACGTCGCCGATGCGGAAGGTTCGATCGCCTACGCGAATCGGGAAGTTGCGGATCTCTTCCACGGTCTTGAAGTTGCCCGACACCCGCAGTTGCACACGCTCGCTCGGGGTTTCGAAGAAACCGGCGGTGGAGACGGCGTTCTGTTCCTGCAACGCCTGCTGTACCGCCGCCAGCGGCAAACCGAGGGTGGCCAGTTTGAGGTTGGACAGCTCGATCCAGATCTTCTCGTCTTGCAGGCCCAGCAACTCGACCTTGCCCACATCCGCCACGCGCTGCAGCTGAATCTGGATACGGTCGGCGTAGTCCTTGAGCACGGCGTAATCAAAGCCGTCGCCGGTCAGGGCGTAGATATTGCCAAAGGTGGTGCCGAATTCATCGTTGAAGAACGGCCCCTGGATATCCGGCGGCAAGGTCTGGCGGATATCGCTGATCTTCTTGCGCACCTGGTACCACAGCTCGGGAATCTGCGCCGAATGCATGGAGTCACGGGCCATGAAGGTGACCTGGGATTCGCCGGGGCGCGAGAACGAGACGATGCGCTCGTACTCACCGGTCTCCATGAGTTTTTTCTCGATGCGTTCGGTGACTTGCCGCGAGACTTCCTGGGCCGTGGCGCCGGGCCAGTTGGTCTTGATCACCATGGCCTTGAAGGTGAACGGCGGGTCTTCGCTTTGTCCCAGCTTGGAGTAGGACAAGGTGCCGACCACTGCCAGCAGGATCATCAGGAACAGTACGATCTGGCGATTACGCAACGCCCATTCGGAAAGATTGAAACCCATCGGGGACTACTCCTTGGCCGCCAGATTCACCACACGGTTGGAGCGATCCACCGGGCGCACTTGCTGGCCCTCATGGAGCACATGCACACCCGCAGCAATGACCCAGTCCGTGGCGCTCAAACCCTCCAGTACCGGCACGGTTTTTTCACCGAAGGCACCGATGCGCACGGGCGTGCGCTTAAGAGTGTTGTCCGGCTGTACACGCCAGACGTAAGACGCGCCGTTCTCCGCGCTGAGGGCCGACAGTGGGACCGATAGTGGAATATCGCCGTCGACCTGTATGAACACGCGGGCGCTCTGGCCCAGTTCGGCCGGGACCTTGCCGCCGGTGAATGCCACACGGGCAGCGAACGTACGCGACTTTGGATCGGCAGCCGGCGACAACTCACGAATGCGGCCGCTGAAACGCTGGTCGGGCTGGCTCCACAGCTCGACCGATACCGGCTGGCCGATCTTGAAACGACCAAAACCCTGCTCCGGCAGGCTGATCAGTACTTCGCGCTCGCCATCGGTCGCGAGGGTGAACACGGTCTGGCCGGCAGACACCACCTGGCCGACTTCCACCGCACGCTTGGCCACCACCCCATCCTGTGGCGCACGCAGCACCGCATAGCCGGCCTGGTTGCTGGCCACGTCGAACTCGGCCTTGATCTGCTTGAGACGGGCCTCACCGGATCGATAGAGATTTTCGGAATTGTCGTACTGGGAGCGGCTGACCATCTGACGGTCCATCAGGGTCTTGTAGCGGTCACGCTCGGCGCGCACCAGGCTAAGGTTGGCCTCGGCGGCGGCGACTTGGGCACGGGTCGCTTCCAGTTGCAGGCGCACGTCCTGAGGGTCGAGTTCGGCCAGCGCCTGATTGGCCTTGACCCGCTCGCCCTCTTCCACCAAGCGCTTGCTGACTTTGCCGCCGATGCGAAAGGCCAGGTCTGGCTCATAACGGGCGCGCACTTCACCGGGGTAGCTGTCCATCGACTGTGCAGAAGGCTGTGGCTGCACCACCATGGCCGGACGGAGGGTGGTCTGGGCCGCTTCTTCATGGCCGCATCCGGCCAACAGGAAGACCAGACTGACAGGCAACGCAAAGGGCAGGAAAGTACTGCGCATGCTGTAGGACCTTTCGCAAATGAAGCTAAGAATAATTATACTGGCGGGTATGTTATTAATACCAAACTCACCAGTCCAGTATTAAAGGTGAAAATGTCCGACAATCCCGCAAACACCAATAGCCCCGGGCGCCCCAAGGACATGGCAAAACGCCAGGCAATCCTCGAAGCAGCGAAAATCCTGTTTTTGAGCAATGGCTACGCCAGTACCAGCATGGATGCCGTGGCCCTTGAGGCCGGCGTGTCGAAACTGACCGTGTACAGCCACTTCAACGACAAAGAGACCTTGTTCACCGCCGCAGTGGTGGCCAAGTGCGAAGAGCAACTGCCGGTGATGTACTTCGAGTTGCCTGCGGGCATGCCCGTGGAGACTGTGTTGCTGAATATCGCGCGGGGGTTCCATCGCCTGATCAACAGCGAGGAGTCGGTCAACCTGCATCGCCTGATGATGACCACCGGCAATCAGGACGTGAAACTCTCGCAGATTTTCTTCGAGGCCGGTCCCATGCGCATGTTGCAAGGCATGGAACGCCTGCTCGGCAAGATCGACCAAAGCGGCGCACTGAGCATCGACAAGCCCTTTACGGCGGCCGAGCATTTCTTCTGCCTGCTCAAGGGCACGGCGAATTTCTGCTTGCTGTATGGCTGCGGCGGGCAACTGAGTGAAGAAGCCGCCGAAGCCCATGTGCAGGAGGTGGTGGGGTTGTTTATGCGGGCGTATAGGAGGGAGGCAGCGGCAAGCGGTTAGCTGCAAGCTGCAAGTTGAAAGCGCTTTTGCTTGCCGCTTGCCGCTTAAACCTTGAGCGCTTTCTTGGGGTAGATGTCATACCGGCTGGACTTGCCATCTAGCGCATGGCTCGGCTTGGGCCCTTCGATGCACGGCGCCTTGCGCGGACGCTTGACCACCACACGGTGGCTGGCCAGGGCCAGGGCGGCCGCCAACAGCGCCGGCGCGTCCGGATCATCCCCCACCAGCGGCCGGAACAGGCGCATTTCCTTTTTCACCAGGGCGGTTTTCTCACGGTGTGGAAACATCGGGTCGAGGTAGATCACCTGGGGCGGCTCGCCTTCCCAGTCGCGCATCACGTCGATGGAGTTGCCCTTAAGCAATTTCATGCGCGCCACGATCGGCGCTACCTCAAAATCATCCGCGCCTCGCGCCAGACCATCCTCGAGCAAGGCGCCGATCAGCGGCTGGCGCTCGATCAGGCTCATCTCGCAGCCCAGGCTGGCCAGCACGAAGGCGTCCTTGCCCAGGCCAGCCGTGGCGTCCAACACCCGTGGACGCACGCCTTGGGCGATGCCCACGGCCTTGGCGATCATCTGCCCGCTGCCACCACCGTACAGGCGCCGATGCGCCGCGCCGCCTTCGACAAAGTCCACCCGCACCGGCCCCGGCGCGTCAGGCCCGAGCTGTTGCAGCTGTAGGCCGTGCTCGCCCACTTGCAGGGAAAAGTCCGCATCCGCCAGGTGCATCGGCAACCCAAGCAGTGTTGCCCACTGCTCGGCACGGCCCTGGAACGCTTCGCCCAAGGCCTCGACCTGGATGCGGCTGGCCGCTGGTTGATCGCTCATCAATCGCTACGCTCAAAAATATTAAGGATCGGCAAACAGCGGCCGATAAAAACAACAGTCAGGTATTTTGCCAGAGCTGAGCGTCGACCGAGAAAAATGTCAGACATTCTTCCCCTAACCATCGGTGTACTGCCGACCCACAACCACTACGGCCTGCGCAATACCCAAGCGCTGGCCGGGGTGAGTCATGTGTGGCAGGACTTCTTCGCCCGCGCGTTGGCCGAGCAGCTCGGCGATACGCCGGACGCGCTGGCAGTGCAGGCGCAGGCACCGGCGGACCCAGCGGTAGAACCCAGCGCCGGCGCCGACCTGTTGTCGCAGATCCTCACGCAGCGTGAGTGCGACGTGAAAGACACCGAAATCGCTCCACCGGAACCGCTGTTCCTGCCGATCGCCGAGTTCGAAACCGAGCTGCTGCCGCCGGCTGCCACGCCATTCCCGGAAGAGGAAATCGTCGCCCAGCAACGCCAGCAGAACTTCGAAAGCGGTTGGGTGCGCCCGATTGTGCTCGCTGCTGGCGAACCGCTGCCGGAGCCAGGCCCGGCGCCGGAGCCACGCCCACTGCACCTGCCCATCGCCGAATTCGAACTGGGCCTGCTGCCGCCGGCCGCCACGCCGTACCCGACTGAAGAGCTGGTCGCTCAGCAAAAGGCGCTCGACTTCGACTACTACTGGGCGCGCCCGCTGGTCACCCAGAACCTGCGCCTGGCCGCCTGATACTCAGCGACACACCCACCAACGCCCCATATCCAGATGGAAATGGTTGCGGTGCGCGGCGTTGTAGTCCGGGCTCAACACCACGTTGAAATCATCGCAGGCACTGTCGCGGACCTGACGCAGGAAGCGCGCTTTGTCGCCCTCCCCCGGCCAATCCTTGAGCACGCTGATACTGCGCCCGTCCGCCAGGCGAAAACCGGCGATGTCCAGGGCATTGGCGGACGCATGCTGGCTGAGTCGCCCCTCGGCGCGGTTATACATATTGCGGCAGGCAAAGCTGCCCAGATGATCGACCCGCGTCACCGCCTGGCCAAACACCGCCTGGGCCGCCGGCTGCAGGCTATGGCGCTCGAACAGGGCGAACGCCACCGCCAGCGGGCAACTGGCGAGAAAACTGCTGCTCAGCCCAACCGCGGCTCCCTGAACGCGCAAGGTATTGCGCAGCGGACACGCGACATCGACGGGTGTATCGGCTTGATGACTGACGCGCAGGCCCGAGGTTTCCAGCACTTGGTCGCACAACGCAGGGTCATCCTGCAGGCGCCCCAGCTTGTAGCGGGTGAGCAAATTCGGGCTGGCGCGCACATCCAGCGGAGCCCAAGGATTCCAATCGGCCGGCAGCGGCACCCAGCCACGCCAGACGCCAACGGCAAAACCGCCCGCCAGGATCAGCAGCACGCCCATCACGTTGAAAAAGCGCACCCTTTAACCCTTGAAGAACTCGTTGGCCTGGCTGAAGGGCATCTTGCGTTCGGTAAAGGTGAACGTGCCCAGTTCGTACACCTCCTGGGCCGCACGATAGAACTCGCCATAGGCCGCCAACGCCAGGGCCGAGCCGACGCTGATCCGCCGCACGCCCATCGCGCTGAGCTGCGCGACGCTGAGGTTCAAGCCGCCGGACATCAACACGTTCACCGGCTTGGGCGCCACCGCCTTGACCACCGCCAGCACTTCTTCGGCACTGCGCAGGGCCGGCGCGTACAGCACGTCGGCACCGGCTTCGGCGTAGGCTTGCAGGCGGCGGATGGTGTCAGGCAAATCCAGGCGACCATGCAGGAGGTTTTCCGCACGGGCCGTCAAGGTGAACGGGAATGGCAGGCTGCGCGCGGCGGCCACCACCGCTTCGACGCGCTCGACGGACAGGTCGAAAGGATAGATCGGGTCGGCGGCAATGCCCGTGGCGTCTTCGATGGAGCCGCCGACAATGCCGGTGGCAGCGGCACGCAGGATGGTCTGGGCGCAGCCTTCGGGGGTGTCGCTGAAGCCGTTCTCCAGGTCCGCCGCTACCGGCAACGCGGTAGCCTGGGCAATCATCCTGGCGTTGATCAAGGTGTCGTCCAGGGACAACGCGCCTTCCGCATCCGGGCGCGCCAGGCTGAACGCGTAGCCCGCACTGGTGGTGGCGAGGGCTTCAAACCCCAGGCTGGCCAGCATCACGGCGGAGCCTGCATCCCACGGGTTAGGCATCACGAACGCGCGGTCACGCTCGTGCAAGGCCTTGAAGGTTTCGGCGCGAAGGGTTTGGGCATCCATGTCTGGCTCCTGGCGGGAAAAGGAGCCCTAGAGTAACCCCAGTTGCTCCACGGCGGGAGCACGATCCAAGGTCGGCAGCGGCGGCAGACCCGGCAGGCGCAACGTCAGCTGGTCGTGGAAACGCAGGGCCAGTTGTGCGGCGAGGCGATTATCCGAGGTGTGCAGGAACACGTAGGGGGTGCGGCCTTCTTCGATCCACCCGGCGACTTTTTCCACCCACGGCATCAGGAACGGGTCGTTGGCTTCCAATTCGGGATGACCGATAAAACGCACTTGGGGAAATTGCGTCAGGGCCGCCGGCCGTGGCGGCACCTTGGGCTTTTTCGATTGGGCGTGCAGCACGGCGGCTGATGTAGACGTGCAACTGAACAACGCACGCGGGTCCAGGCAGATGCGCTCCACACCCCGGTCCCGTAACAAGCGGTTAAGCATGCGCTCGGCATCACCTTTGGCGAAGAATTCCGAATGACGCACTTCTACCGCCATGGGCCGCTCCAAGCCATCAATGAAGCCTGCCAACTCCCCCAGACGCTGCGGTGTGAACGTCGCGGGCAGCTGCAACCACAGCGGCGAGACCCGTTCACCCAGAGGGCTCATCAAACCCACAAAGCTTTCGGCAGCCGGTAGCTGCTCAATCAGGTTGCCGCTGTGGCTGATATCACCGGGAAACTTGGCCGTGAAACGGAAATCGTCGGGCATGATTTCAGCCCAGCGTTGCACCGTGGCGGCCGAGGGTCGTGCATAGAACGTGGTGTTGCCTTCAACGGCGTTGAAGACCTGGGAATAGAGCGCGAGGTAGTCGCTGGAACGGGCGTCGGCGGGGTACAGGTATTCGCGCCAAGCGTTTTCACTCCAGGACGGGCAACCGAGGTAGTAAGGCAGGCGCATCAGATGTGGATGTCGAGGCCCAGCACTTCCATATCCCATTCGACAAAACCGGCGGTGGTCAGGTAGCTGGCCAGGGCGGTGGCGACGCTTTTGCTCATGGAGCGCGGGAAGACCATGTCTTGCTGACGGGCGGGAAGACCGCTGATACGGGCTTGAGCGTTGGCCTGCGCGTCGGACTGGACCTCGATGAAGTCCGGCGAATCCTCGACAGACTCGTCTACCGTGACGTTTGCCTTACGCGGCTTGCGCTTGATTGGGTAGGACTGTGAGGAAAAGCCATCAATACGCATGGGCGCGAACTCGCTATCAGTAATGGCATTTTGGCAGCATCATCCGTGGTGCGCAAATGCTCTGGTGATAACTAGAACACATAATTTGAAAAAGGTTTAAAACCGGGGCCAAATTCTGACGATTGGTGAATTTAGCCCCAAATTGCCATAATTTTTGACGTCAAATAATTCCGCGTTCGGCCTTCGTCTGAGCGACCTTATCGCGCAGGTAAACAGGGGCCGCCTGGTCTGCAGGAATCGCCTCTCCCCGATCAAATGCAAAACGCGCAAGTGCCAGCAAATCTTCAGCATGCGGCAACATCGCAGCGTCCTGGCCAATCAACGGCACCGCGATGCGCTCGCCGTAACCCCAACCGGTGCCAGCACCGAACCAGTCACCAATGGCATCACCCGGCAATACGGACGACTCAGGCGGCTGCACGGCTTCTACACCCACCAGGCGCATCTCGCCTGCCGTTTCGCGGTAACAGCCCCAGTACACCTCATCCATGCGTGCATCGATAGCCGCCGCAACCTGCTGGGCGCCATGCTCACGCAAGGCGCGCTGGGCCAGTACGGCCAGGTTGGACACCGGCAATACCGGGCGCTCCAACGCAAACGCCAGGCCCTGCACCACACCAATGGCAATACGCACACCGGTAAACGCACCCGGACCACGGCCGAAGGCGATGGCATCCACCGCAGCCAGCGTAGTGCCGGCGTCTTCCAACAGTTGCTTGATCATCGGCAACAGCTTCTGCGCATGCAGACGCGGGATCACCTCGTAGTGGCTCGTCACCTTGCCATCGTGCAGCAGGGCAACGGAGCAAGCTTCAGTCGCGGTGTCCAGGGCCAGCAGGGTACTCATCGGTGTGGGTGTCCAAGTCGAAAAAAAGTGCGCCAGTATAAACAACAACGGCCCGCAAGCGGGCCGTTATCCGTGAAGCCGGTGGAGCGATCAGCTCAGTGCTTGCAGTACTTTGGCCGTGATCGCTTCAACCGAGCCGACGCCAGGAATGTGGCTGTACTTAGGCTTGCCCTGGGCAGCGGACAGCTTCTGGTAGAAGTCCACCAGCGGCTTGGTCTGCGAATGGTAGACCGACAGACGATGACGCACGGTTTCTTCGGTGTCGTCTTTACGCTGCACCAGGTCTTCGCCGGTCACATCGTCCTTGCCTTCCACTTTTGGTGGGTTGTAGACGGTGTGGTACACGCGGCCCGAGGCTTCGTGAACGCGACGACCGGCAATGCGCTGGACGATCTCTTCATCTTCCACCGCGATTTCAACCACCGCATCCAGCTCAACGCCGGCTTTCACCAGGGCTTCAGCCTGGGGAATGGTGCGTGGGAAGCCGTCGAACAGGAAACCGTTCTTGCAGTCTTCCTGGCTGATGCGTTCCTTGACTAGGTTGATGATCAAGTCATCGGAAACCAGGCCACCGCTGTCCATCACGCTCTTGGCGATCAGGCCCAGCTCGGTGCCAGCCTTGACGGCCGCACGCAGCATGTCGCCAGTGGAGATTTGTGGAATGCCGAACTTTTCAGTGATGAACTTTGCCTGAGTACCTTTACCGGCCCCGGGAGCTCCCAGCAGAATGACGCGCATTGATGTGCTCCTCAATTTTTTATAGAGATGACGCTCGGATTCGCCGCAGGGGGCCAATCGCGTAAAAATAGAATTCGGGCCGCCCAAACGGCCAAAGGCTGATCAAGATACACAGCAGGCCTTAACCACACAAGCCGCCAAAAGTCGCAGGAACCCGCGCAGGGCATGCGTCATAGGTAGGGTATGCCTGAGTGCAACCCGGCCCCATAAACGCCGACTGCCCTTTTCAGGGCAGCCGCCGTGGTTTATCTGCAAGCCATTGAGAACATGCAAAAAACCCTAGCCAGTGTTGCGCAAACCGGCGGCGATACCGGCCACGGAGACCAGCAGCGCCTGTTCCAGAGGGCTATCCTGCGCCGCTTCCTGCTGGCGTGAACGCGCCAGCAACTCGGCCTGCAGCAAGTGCAGGGGGTCGAGGTAGGTGTTGCGCAGGCGGATGAACTCCAGGGTGTCCGGGCTATGGGCCAGCAGTTGCGACTGGCCGGTCAGGCCAAGCACCACACTGCACGCCTGCGACAATAGGTCGCGCAGATGCGCACCCAATGGCAGCAGGTCCGGCTGCACCAGCCGCTCGTCATACAGGCGGGCGATATCGGCATCCGCCTTGGCCAGCACCATTTCCAGCATATCGATACGGGTGCGGAAAAATGGCCACTGTTCACGCATCTGTCCCAGCAACTCGCCTTCGCCGCGCTCCAGGGCCTTGCTCAACGCTGCTTCCCAGCCGAGCCAGGCCGGCAGCATCAGGCGGGTCTGGGTCCAGCCAAAGATCCACGGGATTGCGCGCAGGCTTTCAATGCCGCCTGCACGACGCTTGGCCGGGCGACTGCCCAAGGGCAAGCGCCCCAGCTCCTGTTCCGGCGTGGATTGGCGGAAATACTCGACGAACTGCGGATTTTCCCTCACCACGGCGCGGTAAGCGCTGACACCGTCTGCCGCCAATTCATCCATCAAATGACGCCAGGCCGGCTCCGGGGGCGGCGGGGGCAACAGCGTCGCCTCCAACACGGCAGCCAGATAAAGGTTGAGGTTCTGCTCGGCGATATCCGGCAGGCCGAACTTGAAGCGGATCATCTCGCCCTGTTCGGTGGTGCGGAACCGCCCCGCCACCGAACCCGGTGGCTGCGACAGGATCGCCGCGTGGGCCGGGCCGCCGCCACGGCCGACGGTGCCGCCGCGACCGTGGAACAACAGCAGCTCCACCTGTTGTTCGCGGCAGATATCCACCAGACGCTCCTGCGCCCGGTACTGCGCCCACGCGGCGGCGGTGGTGCCGGCGTCCTTGGCCGAGTCCGAGTAGCCGATCATCACTTCCTGCGGGCCCTGCAAACGCGCGCGATAGCCCGGCAACAGCAACAGTTGCTCGATCACCGGGCCGGCGTTATCCAGGTCGGCCAAGGTTTCGAACAGCGGCACTACGCGCATCGGCCGCTGCACACCCGACTCTTTAAGCAGCAGTTGCACCGCCAAAACGTCCGACGCAGCACCGGCCATGGAGATGACATATGAACCCAAGGATGCAGCCGGTGCGGCGGCGACTTCCTTACAGGTATTGAGCACCTCGGCCGTGTCCGCCGACGGTTTGAAATAGCCCGGCAGCAGCGGTCGACGGTTGGCCAGCTCCTTCATCAGGAAGCTGATGCGCATCTCTTCGTTCCAGTCCTCGTATCGACCCAGGCCAAGGTAGTCGGTGATTTCGGTCATGGCGGCCGAATGACGGCTGGAATCCTGACGCACATCCAAGCGCACCAGGAACAACCCGAACGTCACCGCACGGCGCAGGCAGTCGAGCAACGGGCCATCGGCGATCACGCCCATGCCGCATTCGTGCAGCGACTGGTAGCACAGCTCCAGCGGCTCCAGCAGGTCGCGGTTGTTCTGCAATACCTCGGCCGGCGCCGGGGTGCTACTGCTCAACGCGGTATGTGCCCACTGCCGTGTAGCGCGTAGGCGTTCGCGCAGTTGCTTGAGCAAGGCGCGATAAGGCTCGACGCTATCACCGACCTTGGCCTGCAACGCCGGACTGGCTTGCTGCATCGACAGCTCGGAGGCCAAATGATCGATATCGCGCAAGTACAGGTCGGCGGCCATCCAGCGCGCCAGCAGCAGCACTTCGCGGGTGACCGGGGCTGTGACATTCGGGTTGCCGTCACGGTCACCGCCCATCCACGACGCAAAGCGGATCGGCGCCGCCTCCAGGGGCAAGCGCAAACCGGTGGCGGCGTGCAGCGCCTGGTCCGCCTTGCGCAAATAGTTGGGGATCGCGTGCCACAGCGAATGCTCGATCACCGCAAAGCCCCACTTGGCTTCGTCCACCGGCGTGGGTCGGGTGCGGCGGATTTCTTCGGTGTGCCAAGCTTCGGCGATCAAACGTTGCAGGCGCTGGCGGATCTGCTCGCGCTCTGCGGTAGTGAGGTCGCGGTGATCCTGGGCCGCCAGTTGCGCGGCGATGGCATCGTATTTCTGGATCAGGGTGCGGCGCGCCACTTCGGTAGGGTGGGCGGTGAGAACCAGTTCGATCTCCAGGCGTCCCAACTGACGGGCCAGGGATTCGTTGCTATGGCCTTCGCTTTGCAGGCGCGCCAGCAATTCGGGTAAGACGCGGGACTCGAACGGTGCCGGCTGCGACTCATCACGCCGGTGGATCAATTGGTACTGCTCGGCAATATTGGCCAGGTTGAGGAACTGGTTGAAGGCACGGGCCACCGGCAACAGTTCGTTTTCCTGCAACTGGTTGAGGCTGGTGCTCAGTTCATCGCCGGCACCGCGCCGGTCAGCCTTGGCGCCTTTGCGGATCTGCTCGATCTTGTCGAGGAAATCATCGCCATACTGCTCTCGAATGGTGTTGCCCAATAGCTCACCCAGCAGGTGAACATCCTCACGCAAGCGTGCATCGATATCACTCATCAGCCAATCTCCAGCCAGAAATCCGGGACGCGCAGGTTTGCCAGAGTGCCGCCAGCCTCGATTTATGACAAGACTTTAAACCTTGTGAGTTGCAGCTAGTCTCAAGGATAAGTCGTCGCGTTTATCCGCGCAGGCGACTGGACACTCATCACCGCCTGCTAAAAGCGGGCTTCATTGAGGTTGCCATGAAAATTCGAGAACTGGCCCAGCATTGGGAAGAGAACGCCAAGGGTCGCTTGACCAAGACCGAGTACGCCATCCACCTGGATATGGAGTCCGCCGCGCGGCTGGCGGCCATTACCGAGATGTACCCCAAGCGCCACCCCGAAGAATTGCTCGGTGAGTTGATCGGCGCAGCGCTTGAAGAGCTGGAAGCCAGCTTCCCCTACATCAAGGGCCAGCACGTCATTGCCACCGATGAAGAAGGCGACCCCCTGTACGAAGACGTCGGCCCTACCCCACGTTTTCTGACGCTGTCGCGCCGTTATCTGCATGATCTGTCAGCGAGCAGCGACGAACAGAAACACTGACTCAATCCCTCCAACCCCCTGTATTCCGGGCTCCTAAAGGGCCCGGCGTACCGCTGCGCAACGCAGAAGTTCCAACTTTTTACGTTGACCAATCAGTCAGATATTTTTTTAGGCAAATCGCCATCTTCTCTGAACTTTTGAAAAAAGCCTCCGGTCACAGCCAGTAAGCCATCACTTGGAACGGTCGTTTTAAAGGGCAATTTGCGCCTCAGTGCCAAGCCCGCCGCCGCAGACCAGTGACATGGATTTTGATGTTTTTCAGGAGTTATCCAATGGAGTTGAAGACGATGAAGACCAGCACTGCCAAATCCTCGTTTAACCACCTGCGCGGGCTCAAATTGGCCGCGCTGGCAATCGGCACCAGCTTCGTTCTGGCGGGCTGCGCCGGCAATCCTCCGACCGAGCAGTACGCCGTCACCCAGTCCGCGGTAAACAGCGCGGTCAGCGCTGGTGGTACTGAGTACGCGGCTGTGGAAATGAAGTCGGCCCAGGACAAGCTCAAGCAAGCCGAGATTGCCATGCACGACAAGAACTACGACGAAGCCCGCCGCCTGGCTGAACAAGCTGAGTGGGACGCCCGCGTCGCAGAGCGCAAGGCCCAGGCCGCCAAGGCTGAACAGGCTGTGAAGGATTCCCAAAAGGCTGTTGATGAGTTGCGTAAGGAAGGCATGCGTCCAGCTGCTATCCAGCAGAAGTAAGACGCTTCCTGTGACCCAATCGCACCCGATAAAGAATTGAAAGGACGACACGACTATGCGTAAACAATTGATGATCCCTGCCCTGCTGGCGATGAGCGTTGCACTGGCGGCCTGCTCCACCCCGCCAAACGCGAACCTGGAAAACGCTCGGACCAACTTCTCCTCCCTGCAGACCAACCCGCAAGCCACCAAGCTCGCGGCCCTGGAAACCAAGGACGCCAGCGAATGGCTGGACAAGGCTGACAAGGCCTACCGCGACAAGGAAGACCAGAAGAAAGTCGACCAACTGGCCTACCTGACCAACCAGCGCGTTGAAGTCGCCAAAGACACCATCGTGCTGCGTGAATCCGAAGCCAAGCTGAAAAACGCCGGCGACGAACGTGCCCGTGCGTTGCTGGATGCCCGCGATGCGCAGATCAAGCAACTGCAGGACAGCCTGAACGCCAAGCAGACCGATCGCGGTACGCTGGTAACCTTCGGTGACGTGCTGTTCGCCACCAACAAGTCCGACCTGAAATCCAGCGGCCTGGTGAACATCACCAAGCTGGCTCAGTTCCTGCGCGATAACCCGGACCGTAAAGTGATCGTCGAAGGCTACACCGACAGCACCGGTTCCGATTCGTACAACCAAAGCCTGTCCGAGCGTCGTGCCGCTTCGGTACAACGTGCACTGGCTCAACAAGGCGTGGATATCTCGCGCATCGTGACCCAGGGTTACGGCAAGGAATACCCGGTTGCCGACAACGGCAGCGTCTCGGGCCGTGCCATGAACCGCCGCGTTGAAGTGACCATCTCCAACGACAACCAGCCCGTCAAGCCACGGTCTTCCGTTGCCAACTGATTGATTGGCGTTGGATAAGAAAACCCACCTCACGGTGGGTTTTTTTTCGGCTCGTCAAACTGGATAGTGCGATTCGTGTCCTCGGCTGGCATTTCAATCTTCGCGCTCGCTTGCTCGTCCCTGCCTTGATCGCGCTTGTACCTGCGAGCGGCTTCCTGTTCCAGCGCCACATGCTGCCTTGCCATGGCCAACATGTTTTCCAATACAGGAATATGTATTTTCATCCTCGACCCAATCTATGTAGGTAGCCACTTTTTATGTGGCATTTAAGTCGAACCGGTTCCAGACATTTCCATTTCATCTGCATGACGTGCGACACCCTGTAGTACGCCACTCACGTCGTTACAGGCTGAATAGCGGATTGAGCACGCAAAAACCGCCCTGAAAGGGCGGTTGTCGAGAGGTGGCGTTTAACCGCCGACTTTGCCTGTGCCCTGGGTCTCCGGCATTTGGATCTGGCCCTGACCCTGGCCGCCACCTTGGCCATCCTGCGCGCCTTGATCGCCTTGTGCACCCTGCCCACCTTGAGCTTTTTGGGCGAGCAGTTTCTCCAACAGTTTCATCAGTTCGTCGAGGCCACCTCCGCCTTCGCTGCCCTGGCCGCCTTTAGCACCTTGTGACTGCATCTCTTTGATTTTGCTTTGAACGTCCTTGATCTGCTGATCCAGCCCCTGGTTCTGTTGAGGGCCACCGGCAACCTGTCCACCACCGCCCATGCTGCCTACACCCGGCATTGCGTTTATACCCGCCATATTTGCTCACTCCAGCGTCATGAAAAAATGGACCGATTGGTAAATCCAATCAGTCCATGATCTGTGGTGAGCACGGCAGGCGGGTTCCGGCGTGCCGAGCGGCTTATCAGTGTTAAATCATTAGTCGGCACGCAAAACGGAGCTTTCCCACACCGGCAAAAACCGCATTCACTGCTGCAATTGCGGGGTTTCCTGCCCCATGCATCGCACAGCCTGCTTCTTGTTGTTCACCAACACGCCGCTGAGGCCTTTCTGCTCGGTGTCGAACATCACCAGCACGCCATCCACGCACTGCGCCACTTGCGCGGCCGGGGTCAGGGAGATCTTGTAGTCCTCGCCCGGCACCGTCTTGAGCATGGTGAAATCGCTGAGCAGCAGGGCATCTTCCGGCTTGGCAAAGTGCAGGTAACCGTAGAACCACAGGCAGCCAACGGTGCCGATGATGGTGCCGATACCGGTAAGGATCAGCGGGATCATGTTGCGTTCTTCGCTCATTGCGGGCTCTCTGATGAATCAACTTTAGGAAAGTTCGGAATCTCGCCCAGGCGGCGCAAGCCGTTGAAGTGCTGCGGGTCGTCCAGGTAGCGCAGCATCACCGTTTGCCAGGTCTTGTCGGCAAAGGTCTGTACATGCCCACCCCGGGTCAACTGCAGCACCCGGGGTGGTGGCGCGGCCTGGTAGAGGCGGATGCCATTGGCCACCGGCACGATCGGGTCGTCCAGGCTGTGGAACAACAGCTTCGGCACGCCTGTGAGTTGGGGCATGGCATAGATTGCACTGTCGCCGTCCGGCACCAGCCAGGACAGGGGCACCTGAAACGGCCATGTTAACCAGGAAGTGCTCAGGGCGAATTGTCCTACGTCACGATAACTGGCAGGCACGCCGTCCAACACCAGGGCCTTGAGCTGGGATTGACGCTCCGGATGAGCAGCCAGGTAATGCACCGCCAATGCCCCGCCCAGGCTTTGGCCGAGAACGATCAGCGGCTGGCCCTGGGTTTCCGGCGCCTGGTCGATCCAACTGAACGCCGCGTCCACATCCTGATAGATCGCCGGCAGCGAGGGTTTGCCTTGCGACAAGCCATAGCCGCGATAGTCCAGCAACAGCACTTGGTAGCCTTGCTCGGGCAGCCACCAACTGCCGCCCAGGTGCCAGGCCAGGTTGCCGCCGTTGCCATGCAAATGCAGCACCGTGCCCTTGAGCGGCACACCGGGCTTGGCCGGCAACCACCAGGCATGGAGCTTCACGCCGTCGGCGGTGGTCAAGCTAACGTCGCGGTAGTGCAGGTGGGCTTTTTCCGGCGTGAACGGCAGGCCGGGCTCGGGGTAGAACAGCAGCGAGCTGCAGCCGTTCAATGTGAGTAGCAGGCACAGAATGCCGAGGATTCTCATCCGTTGAAGCCTCGCGAATACCACGGTTTAAAGGATATTGGAGTAATCCGCCTCGATCCGATCCAGGCTCAAGTGGTTGAGGAAGTTGGAGAAGCACATCCACGCCGCCAGTGCGTTCATGTCACGGAATTGTTCCGGCAGGTACTTGGGCGGTACCACCAGGCCTTCGTCGACCAGTTGGCGCAAAGTGCGCATGTCTTCCAGGGTGGTCTTGCCGCAGAACAGCAGCGGCACTTGTTCCAGCTTGCCCTTGCGCACGGCGAGCTGGATGTAGTTGTAGACCATGATGAAGCCCTTGAGGTAGGACAAGTCCTTGGTAAACGGCAGACCGGTCGGCACCGAGCCCCGGAAAACGCGACTGGCGTTGCCGTAGCTTTCGGCCATCTCAAAGCCTTGTTCGCGGAAGAACTCGAACACCTGCAGGAAGTCGGCGCCCTCTTCCACCATATGGATGGCGCGGGTGCGGTTGGTCAGTTTGCGCAGGCGGCTCGGGTAGGAAGCGAAGGTGATGATTTCCATCAGGATCGCCAGGCCTTCCTGGGTCACGGTGGACGATGGCGGGCCTTTTGACAGGAAGGTGCAGATCGGCTGGTTCTGGCCATTGAGGGTGGTGCCGACATGCACCAGGCCTTCATGCACTTCCAGGGCTCGCACGTCGCGGTCGTTGAACATCGCGTCGGCGCGGATCTTGATGTAGTCCGCACCCGCCGCCGCGTCGGCGACGATACCGTCGGACTCGAACACGCGAATGGTCTCTTCGGCCTCGCCAAACACTTTGTTCAAGCGGGTTTGCAGCAGGGCCACGGCGTCCTTGGCGGTGAGGGTCTTGGCCTCGTCCTTCAAGTCGCCACGACCATCGATGTTGTTCAGGTAGTCCGAAAGCATCAGGCCCAAGTCAGCCAGGGTCGGGTCGCCCGCGTGGAACGCATCGGAGGCCGCACCATAGAGTTCCTGGGAAATCAGGCCGAAATCCTCGGTGCCGCGTGCTTCAAGCATGCGCACCACCATGCGGTATTCCTTGCACATGCGGCGCATGATCTGCCCGACCGGGCTGAACTGCCCGAGGCGACGGGTGATGTCGCGCTCGATGTTCTGGAACTCCAGCTTCACCGCGCTGGAGTCGAACGACAGCGGCCGGCTGAGGTAGTAGTCGCGGCTCACCGCCGGCATTTCCTTGCCCTTGGCCTTGAGGAACCCCTGGCGAATAGTGTCGTCCCACTTCACGGCGTCGAGGACGCGAATCGGTGTTTGCGCCAGCACAATGCGATCAGACAAGGTGCGTATCGTCTGCTGGTAATCGTCCACCCGGTGCTTCCTCTTTAAACGTTATTTGCCCGCGCGCTGGTAGCGCACGGCTTCCACGAATACATCGGCATTGGCCGGGTCATCCAGGTAGGCAAATACCTGGTCCAAGGGGCTGTCCACCAACACGCCAGCCCCTTCGACGGTCTCCACGGTACTGCCGTGCAACGCCTTTTGGCCGATGGCTTGATGGATCTGCTCCAGATCGAGGTTGTAGACCACCAATTCATGCTTTTCGTTGATTTCGAAGCCCGCCAGCATGAAGTTCCCGCCGAGCTTGGCCGGCAGCGGCGCCGACAAATACCAGCGGCTGCCATGGCGCGAAACGCTGAACTGGTACTCATCGCGCTGGCCCGGCTTGGCTGTAGGGTAGCTCACGGCCTTGTAACGGTGCTCACCCACGGCGGTGATGTGCAGGTTGAGCGGCTCACCCCAGGCGTTTTTGCTCGACCATTGGCCCAGCAAGGCCTGCGGCGCGGCGTCATGGGCCGGCAGCGGGTCCTTGAAGGTCACCAGGCAACCGCTCAGCAGCAGGAACGACAAGGCGATTACTACCACACGCCAGGTTTTCATTGGACATCCCCCGGTGTCAGACCGAGGCCAACACCAAATGCATGTAACGCTTGAGGATCTCAAGCATCTCTTCACCGGTCAGAGGCTCTGCGCCGCCCAGCAGGCCCTGATATTCCATCCGACTGATTATCGCCGTCAACACTTTGGCATCCTGTTGTGGCTCGCGGGAGCCCAGCACCTGGAAAAACTGCCCGGTGCCCTGCAACAGAATCTGCTGGTGGGAACGTACCAACTCGGCCAGGCGCGGGTTTAGCAAGGCCTCCTGGCGGAACGCCTGCTCGGCCATCAGATGCTCACGACGGTTGGTCAGTTGGCGCAAGACGTAGTCGGCGGTCAGGCGCGCAATGTCATCAGCCAGTTGCGAGCGTGATTGTGGACTGCCATCGCCATAGGCGACCATTTCGCGCAGCAGCCCTTCGTTGCGCACCCACAACTTGCCCATGAACGCGGCGCTGCGTTCGACGTATTGGGCGAAGGTATCGGTGAGCAGGTCATCGATATCCTTGAAATAGTAAGTCGTGGCCGACAACGGCACCCCCGCCTCCGCCGCCACCGCCCGATGGCGAACGGCCCGCACACCATCGCGCACCACAATGCGCATGGCTGCATCGAGGATGTCTTGCCTGCGCTGCTCGCTACCCCGACGACTGGCCTTGCGGCCCTGGTACTGGACGCTTTCAGCCACGGCAGCGGCAATGCCGGCGGCGCCTTCTTGAGCGGTTACGCGGTTCACGACACACATCCTTGAATAGATCAAAACCTGGCGCTGTTTGCTTGACGCTTAAAGACGCCACATAAAAAAGCCGCCTTATAAAAGGCGGCTTCGGATTTCGCTTCGGTTACGCTTGTGGCCGCATGTGCGGGAACAAGATCACATCGCGGATCGACGGCGAGTTGGTCAACAGCATCACCAAACGGTCGATGCCGATGCCTTCACCGGCCGTTGGCGGCATGCCGTACTCCAGGGCACGGACGAAGTCAGCGTCGTAGTGCATGGCTTCGTCGTCACCGGCGTCCTTGTCGGCCACCTGGGCCATGAAGCGCTCGGCCTGGTCTTCCGCGTCGTTCAACTCGGAGTAGGCGTTGGCGATTTCGCGGCCGCCGATGAACAGCTCGAAGCGGTCGGTGACGTTCGGGTTGTCGTCGTTACGACGGGCCAGCGGCGACACTTCGAATGGGTACTGGGTAATGAAGTGCGGCTGCTCCAGCTTATGCTCGACCAGCTCTTCGAAAATCATCACCTGCAGTTTGCCCAGGCCTTCGAAGCCCAGCACCTTGGCGCCGGCTTTCTTGGCGATGGCGCGGGCCTTGTCGATGTCATTCAGGTCGTCAGCAGTCAACTCAGGGTTGTACTTGAGGATCGAATCGAACACCGACAGACGCACGAACGGCTCGCCGAAGTGGAACACCTTGTCGCCGTACGGCACGTCGGTGCTGCCCAGGACCAGCTGCGCCAGTTCGCGGAACAGTTCTTCGGTCAGGTCCATGTTGTCTTCGTAATCGGCGTAGGCCTGGTAGAACTCCAACATGGTGAATTCTGGGTTGTGACGGGTCGAAACGCCTTCGTTACGGAAGTTGCGGTTGATCTCGAACACTTTTTCGAAGCCGCCAACCACGAGGCGCTTGAGGTACAGCTCCGGCGCGATACGCAGGAACATTTCCATGTCCAGCGCGTTGTGGTGGGTTTCGAACGGCTTGGCTGCGGCACCACCGGGGATGGTCTGCAGCATCGGGGTTTCCACTTCCAGGAAGTCACGCTGCATCAGGAAGGTACGGATGTGCGCGATCACTTGCGAGCGCACACGGAAGGTGTGGCGCACTTCTTCGTTGACGATCAGGTCAACGTAGCGCTGGCGATAGCGTTGTTCGGTGTCGGTCAGGCCGTGGTGCTTGTCCGGCAGCGGGCGCAGCGACTTGGTCAGCAGGCGCACGTTGGTCATTTCCACATACAGGTCGCCCTTGCCGGAACGGGCCAGGGTGCCTTCGGCGGCGATGATGTCGCCCATGTCCCAGGTTTTCACCGAGGCCAGGGTTTCTTCCGGCAAGGTCTTGCGGTTGACGTAGACCTGGATGCGACCGGTCATGTCCTGGATCACCATGAACGAGCCACGGTTGAGCATGATGCGACCTGCCACCTTGACCGGGATCGCAGCCTCTGCCAGCTCTTCCTTGGTCTTGTCCGCGTATTGCTTCTGCAAGGCATCGCAGTAGTTTTCGCGACGGAAGTCGTTGGGGAAGGCATTGCCCTTGGCGCGCTCGGCAGCAAGCTTTTCCTTGCGCAGGGCGATCAGGGAGTTTTCTTCCTGTTGCAGGGCCTGGTCGAGTTGTTGGTCGCTCATGTCTTTAAATTTTCCATCACAGAATTAGGGTGTTACAGGCCTGATTTCAGGCTGGCTTCCAGATACTCGTCGATGTCGCCATCGAGCACCTTGTCACAGTCACTGCGTTCGATGTTAGTGCGCAGATCCTTGATCCGCGACGCATCGAGCACATAAGAGCGGATCTGGTGACCCCAGCCGATATCCGACTTGGTGTCTTCCAGCGCTTGTGACGCGGCGTTGCGTTTCTGCATTTCCTGCTCGTACAACTTGGCCCGCAGCATTTTCATGGCGGTGTCTTTGTTGGCGTGCTGGGAACGTTCGTTCTGGCAGCTGACCACGGTGTTGGTCGGTACGTGGGTGATACGTACGGCCGAGTCGGTGGTGTTTACGTGCTGACCACCGGCACCGGAGGAGCGGTAGGTGTCGATGCGCAGGTCGGCTGGGTTGATCTCGATCTCGACCTTGTCGTCGATCTCTGGCGAGACGAACACCGCAGAGAACGAAGTGTGGCGACGGTTGCCGGAGTCGAACGGGCTCTTGCGTACCAGGCGGTGTACGCCGATCTCGGTGCGCAACCAGCCAAAGGCGTATTCGCCCTTGATGTGCACGGTCGCGCCCTTGATACCGGCAACTTCACCGGCGGACAGTTCCATGATGGTCGCTTCGAAACCGCGTTTGTCTGCCCAGCGCAGGTACATGCGCAGCAGGATGTTGGCCCAGTCCTGGGCCTCGGTGCCACCGGAACCGGCCTGGATGTCCAGGTAGGCGTTGTTCGGGTCCATCTCGTGGCTGAACATGCGGCGGAATTCGAGTTTGGCGAGGTTTTCCTCGAGACGGGCCAGCTCGGCGACAACATCGCCCACTGCGCCTTCGTCGTTTTCTTCGACGGCCATGTCCAGCAGGTCACGGCAATCGGCCAGACCGGTGTTCAGTTCGTCGAGGGTATCGACGATCTGCGCCAGCGCAGCGCGCTCGCGGCCCAGTTCCTGGGCGTATTCAGGTTTGTTCCAGACAGCAGGATCTTCAAGCTCGCGATTGACTTCGGTCAGACGCTCATGCTTTTGATCGTAGTCAAAGATACCCCCGAATAGTTTCGGAGCGCTCGGACAGGTCCTTGATGGTGTTAAGGATCGGGTTGATTTCCATGGCGGGCAGCACTCGTTGGCGAACTTTTGAAAGCCGGCGAGTATAACGGCAAACGGCAGGAAACGGCAGCCCGCTTGGTCGATTGTGGTGACAACGCACCACCTGACAGGCTCGCTTGAAAAGAACCTGGTCAGGCGGGCGGCTCCTGCCAAAGAAACCGCCTTTACCCTCGATCAGGTTGTAACGCTGTGGACCACTTTGAAGGGGGTCTTCACGGCGGTGCTCGTCAACACTTCGGCTAAGAGGCTGCCCCCTTTCGCAGCCCCAGCCACCAACCCCAACAAATCAACTCCCAGGTAGAAAAAGCCGTCATTGATATTGCCTGCCGCGAAGTTTTTCCCCGAGTTGTAAAGAGGTATAAGCCCCAGTAAAAAATCGTGAATTTTCTTGTTTCTCGCCTGTTTACGCTCAGCCTCGGTAACACCATAGGCTTCTGCTTTTTCATGTCTGTCATCAGGCCGGAAATGCTGACTCAGTGTGCCGGCCAGGGCGTCCAACCGATGCTTGGTCACCTTTGACGCGTCACTGTCCAGCTCGCTTGCGTGGGAGGCATCCCAGCGCGCCCATTCATGCGCCTTATAGAAGTCGTAGACAAGCGGTATATGCATCCTGCGAGCGACATCATCAATCCGGCGGATACCTGACACGTCCTGACTTCTTTCATAATAGTAAACCTTGGAATCTGGAGCCGGCGTCGTTGCCTTTATCAAAACATTGGCAGGCGCATCCAGAAACTTGAGGTGCTGACTGTCGGGATCACGCACAGGTTTACGACTGTAAACAGTGACATCAGCGCTGGCCAAAATTGCTTTATCCTGCGCAGACAAGCCTTCCAACTCCAATTTGAAAATCTCACCCAAGGCCGCCCTTTGCGAGTTCATATGGTTGGCGTATGACGCTTCGAAAAGAGCAGATGGACTTTCTAACTTTTCTAGCTTAGGTACGATAGGTTTATACCTGAGCTTGTCGGGGTCCATTGAATGGTAGTCGCCAAAGTCATCAAACTTCTCGCTTAAATAAAGATCAACAAGCGAAGTAATCAACGTCAGTTCATTACGCCCTTGAGGCCACCGCCGAAGTATATCCGATGTCATATCAACGTCATCGTCATCAAATAACCCTTCCAACGCTTCAATTGCCAGTTCTCTGCGGTTTTTGAGCGGCTCATTCAACGTGGTCGCTGCGTCTGACATGATCTTTATCCGACGGGTGACTTCAGCCTCCGCAGTGGCGAATTCCTGTTCGCTGTACTCATAATTCGGATTGTTGTTCACAACACCGTTGAGCCTGGCCCAATCCATGGCCGCCAACAGAAAACTGTGCTTCTTGGATAGCGGATCCCCCTCAACTTTATCGGTGTTCCAATAGCGGACGGCGTCCTCTACAAGCGCCTCATCGTTATTAAGGGAACGGGGTAACTTATTTGCAAAATAATGAGCGGCCGCAGCCACGTTGACTGATTCGATACTGCCAAATTGCAGCGTTGGCGAGACGCCCGCGAGCGTCAGTTCTGGAGCGACTCCCGCCAATAGCAAGTGCGCCATCGCCATTGAATTCTGTTCACTCGCCTTGCCAGCGGTCACTAGGTGCGCCGCGAAATCTCGGGTGATTTCACCATAGGCCTTACCTTGGTTACTGCTTTGCTGGACGTCATAGCCGGCAATCTTTCGATGCTCGGTTCCCGCGGATCGATCCAGTTGATTGATCAGTGCAATCTTGACCCACTCTTCGGCGCTGGCATTGATGGTGCCCTTGAAATGCGCCGCTAACTGCTCGCCAAGTGCCTGGGCGGCAGGACTCTCAAACAAAGTGCGTAGTTGTTTCCCCGGGCCGTCTTGTGGGTTAAGTGCTGAACCCGCAGAGGCTACCAGTACGTCCAACAATGTCTGGCCATCGACGCCTGTGTGGCCATTGACATAGGTGTTCAAGTCCTCACGCTGAGTTTTACTCAGGGCTTGCGCGCCGGACAATAGGTCCCACGCGCGCCCCTCAGGCACTTCCAGCCGACTGCTGGAAGATGAACCAGGGGGATTCATGAGTCCGGCGCGAAGAAGCTGACCAGAGGAGGATCGGCGTTTACGGGACGCCACAGTATGACTCAATGAATCTTGTGCTGCTTGAGGGGGTGAGGAATTGTTGGTTGCCTCGGCGTTGCCGGAGGAATAGTCGAGAGCAACAGCGGGGGCCGCCCTATAGGGGAGAGGGGTTTGAACAGGTGCCGTTATCATAGTAATCGCCACTCTTGCTGAAGTATTGATAGCAATTAATCAGTGGCACTCGGAGAAATCTGGTTCAGCACTTGACTGTAACTTTAAATATGTAGAGCACTAAAGCTCACAGATACTTACAACCTTTAAAATTATAAAAAACCCAATACGTCGCCATCAATCAAGCATTGATGGCGACGCTTGCTTCATTCAATCCCTACCTGATTGCGCCCATTATGCTTGGCCGTGTAAAGGCCTTTGTCCGCCGCCAAGATCACCTGCCGGCAATCCGTCCCCTGCTGCGGCGTCATAGTCGACAGCCCAATGCTCACGGTCAGGCTGGAACCTTCCGTCGGTGCGTTATGCGGGATTTTCAGTGCTGCCACCGCCATCCGCAGTTTTTCCGCCACCAGTCGCGCCCCTCCGGGCGAGGTATTCGGCAATACCAACGCAAACTCCTCACCCCCGTAGCGCGCCGGCAAATCCGAAGGCCGACTGCTGGCCTCACGAATGGTCGCCGCCACCTTGCGCAAGGCTTCGTCCCCCTCAACGTGCCCAAAACTGTCGTTATAGGTCTTGAAGAAATCCACATCAATCATCAACAACGACAACTGAGTCTGATCACGCATGGCCCGACGCCACTCCAGCTCCAGGTATTCATCAAAGTGACGACGGTTGGACAACCCGGTCAGGCCATCGGAGTTCATCAACCGTTGCAGTACCAGATTGGTGTCCAGCAACTGTTGCTGGCTGACCCGCAGCGCACGATAAGCCGCATCCCGCTGCAACAGGGTCATGTAGGACCGCGAGTGATAGCGAATGCGCGCCACCAATTCGATGTTGTCCGGCAGCTTGACCAGGTAATCGTTGGCCCCGGCAGAAAAAGCCGCGCTCTTGATCAGCGGATCTTCTTTGGTGGACAGCACGATAATCGGGATATTCGCGGTGGCCGGGTGATTGCGGTATTCGCGCACCAGGGTCAGACCGTCGAGGCCCGGCATCACCAGATCCTGCAGGATCACGGTCGGCTTGATGCGGATCGCCTGGGCAATCGCTTGGTGCGGGTCGGCGCAGAAGTGGAAGTCGATATTTTCTTCATGGGCCAGGCCGCGTCGCACGGCTTCGCCGATCATGGCCTGGTCGTCGACCAGCAACACCATGGCGGCATTTTCGTCGGTCTTGATGTCGTCGATCTGTAAATCATTCATGTGCAGTCACCTGAATTACTACCTGCCAGCCAGCACCGCGAGAGGTCACGTTCATTTTGCAAAGACCTCCAGCAATCGGGGCGCAATTCTATCCAGTGGGCGAATTTCAACAGCAGCATCAATTGCCGCCGCCGCTTTGGGCATGCCATACACCGCCGAGCTTTGCTGATCCTGGGCGATGGTCAAATAACCTTGTTCACGCAGCAACTTGAGGCCCTGGGCCCCGTCGCGCCCCATGCCGATCAGCAATACGCCGACGGCATCGCCATTCCAGTGGCTGGCCACGCTTTCGAAAAACACATCGATCGAAGGCCGGTAAATCTCGTTCACCGGCTCTGCGGTATAGGCCAGCGTGCCATTTTTCAGCAAACGAATGTGGTGGTTGGTGCCAGCCAGCAGCACCACGCCGCTTTGTGGGGGCTCGCCTTCACGGGCCAGGCGCACCGGCAGGCCGGAGGCGCTGCCCAGCCACTCGGCCATGCCGGCGGCGAACACCTGGTCCACATGCTGCACCAGCACAATGGCGGCGGGAAAGTCCCGTGGCAAACCCTTGAGCAGGATTTCCAGGGCAGCCGGACCACCGGCCGATGAACCGATTGCCACCAGGCTCTGGCGTTTACCGGTCATTCGCGGCGCAACGGTTTCGGCACGTACGCGGCTGCCGCGCTGGCCGATCAGCCAGCCGATATTGAGGATCTTGCGCAGCAGCGGCGCCGCCGCATCCTTGGGGTTGCCCACGCCCAGGGGCGGTGTGTCCACCACGTCCAACGCGCCGTGGCCCATGGCTTCAAATACCCGGCTGACGTTGGCCTGGCGGTCGACGGTCACAATCACAATGGCGCATGGGGTCTCGGCCATGATCTGGCGGGTGGCTTCCACGCCGTCCATCACCGGCATGATCAGGTCCATCAGGATCAGGTCCGGCGTCAGTTCAGCACAGCGCTGCACCGCTTCCAGGCCATTGGCGGCCACCCAGACCACTTGATGCGCGGGCTCGAAGCTCAAGGCGCGGCGCAAGGCCTCCACTGCCAGGGGCATGTCATTGACGATCGCAATCCTCATGCCCGCGCGCCCCCGATCAGTTCCACCACGGCATCCAGCAGGGCATCATCATGGAAACTGGCTTTGGCTAAATAATAGTCGGCGCCGGCGTCCAGTCCACGACGTCGGTCTTCTTCGCGATCCTTGTAGGACACCACCATCACCGGCAACGATTGCAGGCGACTGTCTCGGCGCAAGAGTGTGACCAATTCAATACCGTCCATACGAGGCATATCAATATCAGTGATCAACAGGTCAAAGTCTTCGGAGCGCAAGGCGTTCCAGCCGTCCATGCCATCGACCGCCACGGCCACTTCATAACCACGATTAAGTAACAATTTACGTTGCAGTTCACGCACGGTCAGCGAGTCGTCCACCACCAACACGCGTTTACGCGGTGCCTCAGTGGCTTGTTGGCTACGCCGCGCGATACGTTCCAGGCGGCCAGTGTTGAGCAGTTTGTCCACCGAACGCAGCATATCTTCGACATCGACGATCAGCACCACTGAACCGTCGTCCAGCAACGCGCCAGCGGAAATATCCTGGACCTTGCCCAGGCGATCATCCAGCGGCAGCACCGCCAGGGTACGCTCGCCGATAAAACGCTCCACGGCAATCCCATACACCGCATCACGCTCGCGGATCACCACGACTTTCAAGGTGTCCGACTGGCCCTGCCCCGCCGGACGCTGCAACAACTGGCTGGCGGCAACCAGGCCGACGTGCCGGCCTTCGTGCCAGAAATGCTGGCGACCTTCCAGTTGCACGATATCGTCCGGCGCCAGGTCGCACATGCGCTCAATGTGGGCCAGCGGGAAGGCGTAGGCTTCTTCGCCGACTTCCACCACCAGGCTGCGCACCACCGACAGGGTCAATGGCACTTCCAGGTGGAAGCGGCTGCCCTGCCCCGCCGTCTGCTCCAGCACCACCGCGCCGCGCAACTGGCGAACCATATGCTGCACCGCGTCCAGGCCGACGCCGCGCCCGGAGACTTCAGTGACCTTGTCACGCAGGCTGAACCCCGGCAGGAACAGGAACGTCAGCAACTCTTCTTCGCTCAGGCGCAGGGCGGTTTCCAGCGGCGACAGATGCCGGTCGACGATGGTGCCACGCAGGCGTTCCAGGTCGACGCCATTACCGTCATCGCTCAATTCCAGCACCAGCAAACCGGCCTGGTGGGACGCGCGCAGGCGGATCAGGCCTTCAGCCGGCTTGCCTGCGAGCAGGCGTTGCTCAGGCATTTCGATGCCGTGGTCGACCGCATTGCGCAACAAATGGGTGAGCGGCGCTTCGAGTTTTTCCAGCACGTCACGGTCGACCTGGGTCTTTTCGCCCTCGATCTCCAGGCGTACCTGTTTGCCGAGGCTGCGGCCAAGGTCGCGCACCATGCGCACTTGCCCGGCCAGCACATCGGCAAACGGACGCATGCGGCAGGCCAGTGCGGTGTCGTAGAGCACTTGGGCACGTTGCCCGGCCTGCCAGCCGAACTCGTCCAGCTCGGCAGTTTTTTCCGCCAGCAGGGCCTGGGCTTCGCTGAGCAGACGGCGGGTGTCGGCCAGCGCCTCTTGAGCTTCCAGGTTCAGATTTTGGGTCTTGAGTTGCCCGTCCAGCGCATCCAGGGCCCGCACGCTCTGGTTTTGAATGCGCTTGAGGCGCTGCAGGCTGGCCAAATACGGCTTGAGCCGCTGGGTTTCCACCAAGGATTTGCTCGACAGGTCCAAGAGGCTGTTCAAGCGCTCAGCGGTTACCCGCAGCACGCGCTCGCCGCCTTCGGTCATGCGTTTGTTCTGGCGCAGCGGCTCGGCAACCACCGGCGGCGCAGGCTCGGGTTCCGGCGGCAGTTCTTCAACGACAGGTACAGGCTCTGGCGGCGGCGCCACAGGCTTGACCGGCGCCTGGGACGGGTCCAACAGGCGCTCCATCAACGCCACATAGGCTTCGATATCCGCCGGACCCACGTTATTGCCGGGCGTGGCGATGCGCATCAGCAGGTCGGTGCCTTGCAGCAACGCATCAATATGTTCGGGTTGCAGGTACAGGCGGCTTTCCTGGGCGCTGACCAGGCAATCTTCCATCACATGGGACACGCTGACCCCGGCGTCGACCCCGACGATACGCGCCGCACCTTTGAGCGAGTGAGCGGCGCGCATGCAGGCTTCAAGCTGATCGGCCTGGGTCGGGTTGCGTTCCAGGGCCAGCAGGCCCGCGCTCAGCACCTGGGTCTGCGCATCGGCTTCCAGGCTGAACAGCTCCAGCAGCGAGGCATCGCGCATCTGGTCGGGGGTCATGTGAGGCTCCGGGTCACGGCGGACAACAATTGCACCTCGTCCAGCCAACGCAGGCTGCGACCTTTCCACTGCAACACGCCTTGGGTGTAGCGCGCGCTGGCCTGGGTGCCGGAGGCCGAAGCCGCCTTCAAGGTGCGCTCATCGATGGCGTGGATCCCGTCGACTTCATCCACCGGCACCACCACCGGGCCATCCTGTGCGGCAATGATCAGCATGCGCGGCATGATGCGGCCGCCGCTGGCGCCGTTGCTGGTGACATCCAGGCCCAGCAGTTCCACCAGCGACAGGCACGCCACCAGCGCACCCCGCACATTGGCCACGCCGAGCAAGGCGCGCGAGCGTTGGTGCGGCAGGGAATGTATCGGTTGCAACGGCGCGACTTCCACCAGACAACGGGTGGCAATGCCCAGCCATTCTTCGCCGAGGCGGAACATCAGCAACGAACGGGTGACTACATCTTCGCCCAGCTCGACAGCGGCATGCGAGCGATGCGCGTCCTGCTGCAAGGCGTAGCGGTCCAGCAGTCGCGTGGCCGCCGCCGAGTACACCGAGCAGTTGCGGCAATGGATATGGTCTGCCAACAGCGGGCAGGATTTGTCGCCATGGATGCCGATGCGGTTCCAGCAGTCGTCGATGGCTTGGGTGTCGGCCAGGGTCAGGTCCAGGCCTGCAGTGTCGAGCGCCTCGGTGTTACTCATCGTTTGGACTCACTGTCAGCTCGCTCGCTACGGGCAGCCCGCGCCTGCAAGCGGCGCGCTCCCGCACTATCACCCTGGGATTCGAGCAACGCGGCCAGGTGCATCAAGGCCTGCGGGTGCTGGGGTTCCAGGTACAAGGCTTTTCGATAATAACCCTGGGCCTCCAGGGCACTGCCGGCCACATCACTCAACAACCCGAGCCAGTAGAACACCTGGGCAGCCGGCGGGTGGTTGCTCAGATACTGTTCGCACGCGGCGCGGGCTTCGGCACTCTTGCCTTCATTGGCCAGGGTGGCGATGCGGCTGAGCAGGTCGCCCGCATCGGTGTGCGGCGCCTTGATCGGCACCACTTGAGCGCTGGCCGTGCTGAACGGCCGTGGCTTGCTCGGAATCGGCGCCGCACTGCGTTGCGGGATGGGCGCGGCGATCGGCACAAACACGGGCTCAGGCTTGACCGGCTCGGCATGCCGACTGAACGCAAACGACTGCGGCACCCCAATTGAGCGCATGCCATGGCGCCCCAACAGGCTGCCTTCGGCCGGGCCGATAAACAGCACGCCGTCCACATGGGTCAGGCCCTTGAGCACATCGAAAACCTGCTTCTGGGTCGGCTGGTCGAAGTAGATCAGCAGGTTGCGGCAGAACACGAAGTCGTAGCTCGCCTCATTCGCCAGCAAGCCCGGATCAAGCAGGTTGCCCACCTGCAGGCGCACCTGTTCGCGCACACGGTCGGCAATGTGGTAACCGTCGCCATACTCGGTGAAATGGCGGTCGCGAAAGGCAATATCGCCACCGCGAAACGAGTTCTTGCCATACACCCCGCGCCGCGCACGCTCCACCGACAGCGGGCTGACATCCAGGCCCAGCACCTTGAACTGGTGCGGCGCGAGGCCAGCGTCCAGTAATGCCATGGCAATCGAATAAGGTTCTTCACCGGTGGAGCACGGCAGGCTGAGGATGCGCAGTGCGCGCATCTGCTTGATTTCGATCAGCCGCGCCTTGGCCAAGCGGGCCAGGGTCGCAAATGATTCGGGGTACCGGAAAAACCAGGTTTCCGGGACGATTACCGCTTCGATCAGCGCCTGCTGCTCATCCTCGGAACTTTGCAGGTGCTGCCAGTACTCGCCGGCCGTTTGCGCATTGACGGCCTGGCTGCGCTGGCGCAACGCGCGTTCGATGATGGCTTCGCCCACCGACGCGACATCCAGGCCGATGCGCTCTTTAAGGAAGGCAAAGAAACGCGGATCGCTGCTCATAGGCTCAGCTCGGCAGAAAACAGCACAGCGCGCACCTCATCGGTGAGCAGGTCATTCACGCCGATCCATTGCATCAAGCCCAACGCGTCTTCACGCACCGGCCCCAAGTACGGCGCCTGGCGGTTGTCGAGGCCATAGGGCTGAAACTCCGCCGGGTCGCAACGCAACGTGTCGGTGGCCTGCTCAAGGATCAGTCCCAGCCAGCGCGCTTCAATCCAGGGCTCGGGCTGGTAATGGACCAGCACCAGCCGCGTGCTGGTACGTGCCTGGGCGGCGGTGCCGAAGGTCAAGGCGCTGAGGTCGATCACCGGCACCAGTGCACCACGGTGGGCAAAAATGCCCGCCACCCACAGCGGCGCATGGGCGATGGGTTTCAAAGGCAGGCGCGGCAGCACCTCGGCCACTTCGGTGGCCTTGAGGGCGTAACGTTCGTTGCCGATGTGGAACACCAGGAACAACGCCTTTTTCGCTGCCGGGACGGCGCCGCGTTTAGCCGCGAGGTCGCTCATCAGACTTTGAAACGCGACACGCCGCTGCGCAGACCGACCGCCACCTGGCTCAGCTCATCAATGGCAAAGCTGGCCTGGCGCAGGGACTCGACGGTCTGGCTGCTGGCATCGCCCAGTTGCACCAGGGCGTGGTTGATCTGCTCGGCACCGGTGGCCTGGGCCTGCATGCCTTCGTTGACCATCAACACCCGCGGCGCCAGCGCCTGCACCTGATGAATGATCTGCGACAACTGCTCGCCGACTTGCTGCACTTCAAACATGCCGCGACGCACTTCTTCGGAGAACTTGTCCATGCCCATCACGCCAGCGGACACCGCCGACTGGATCTCGCGCACCATCTGCTCGATGTCGTAGGTGGCCACGGCCGTCTGATCGGCCAGACGCCGCACTTCGGTGGCCACCACGGCAAAACCGCGACCGTATTCACCGGCTTTCTCAGCCTCGATGGCCGCGTTGAGCGACAACAGGTTGGTCTGGTCAGCGACCTTGACGATGGTCACCACCACCTGGTTGATGTTGCCGGCCTTCTCATTGAGGATCGCCAGCTTGGCGTTGACCAGATCGGCCGCGCCCATCACCGAGTGCATGGTTTCTTCCATGCGCGCCAGGCCTTGTTGGCCGGAACCGGCGGCGACCGAAGCCTGGTCGGCGGCGGTGGACACTTCGGTCATGGTGCGCACCAGGTCCTTGGACGTGGCCGCGATTTCGCGGGATGTGGCGCCGATTTCGGTGGTAGTCGCAGCGGTTTCTGTGGCGGTGGCCTGTTGCTGCTTGGACGTGGCAGCAATCTCGGTCACCGAGGTGGTGACCTGCACCGATGAACGCTGGGCCTGGGACACCAGGGCCGTCAGCTCGGTCATCATGTCGTTGAAGCCGGTTTCCACCGCGTTGAATTCGTCTTTGCGCTCCAGGTTCAAGCGCTTGCTCAAGTCGCCATCACGCATGGTTTCGAGGATGTCGACGATGCGCTGCATCGGCGCCATGATCGCGCGCATCAGCAGCAGGCCGCACAGGCCGGCGGCGAGGATGGCGACAAGCAGCGATACGAACATGCTGATTTTAGCGGCGGAAACTGCATCATCGATGGCGTTGGTCGCACGGTCGGCGACGTTCTTGTTCTCGGTGATAATGTCGTTGAGCTTCATGCGGCCTGCGGTCCAGGTCGGCGTCAACTGGGTATCGAACTCTTTGCGTGCGGCCGCCAGGTCACCGCGTTGCAGGCTGTCGAGAACCGTGGACAGGCTCTTGTTGTAGGCCTGGTGCAGGGCTTCGAATTTGTCGAACTCGGAACGGTCTTCACTGCCGGCAATGGTTTTGTCGTAGTTGCTCATCTGCTGCAGGATGCGCGCTTCGAAGGACTTGAACTCCGCCCGATCAGCGTCGCTCAGTTGCTTGTTCTCACGCAGGCCCAGCAATTCAAGGGTCTGCAGGTAGCTGTCGACCCAGGCGCTACGGATCATTGAACTGAGATAGACCCCCGGCACCGCGTCATCGCGCACCGCGACTTCGCTGGTTTCGATCTTCAGCAACCGTGAATAGGAGACCACAACCATTAACAGCATGATGGCGATAATGACCGCAAAGCTTGCCAAGATCCGTTGGCGCAAGGTCCAGTTCTTCACAGTAATTCCTCGAAGGGCCGATCAAATGCGGGGGAGTATAGCTGAGCAGAAGCCCTCATTTATCAACGGGTTTTGATGTAGCGCTCACAGAATGCAAAAACACCCCGGGCCTTTATGGCATCCGGGGTGTTTTCGATAAAGCGATGGGGTCAGAGCGCCGCTTGGCGCACCTGTTTTTCCAGCTCCAGCTTCAAACCCGGCTCCAGTTTCAGTTGACGGGCCAACTCATCGAGGTAGGCCTTCTCCATGAAGTTTTCCTCGTCCACCAGCATCACACTGGCGATGTACATCTCGGCGGCCATTTCCGGCGTGCCGGCAGCCCGTGCTACGTCGGCCGGGTCGAGGGGTTTGTTGAGTTCGGCATGCAGCCAGCTTTGCAGTTCGCGGTCGTTGTCCAACTTGGTGAATTCGCCCTCGATCAGCGCACGCTCGCGCTCATCCACATGGCCGTCAGCCTTGGCGGCGGCGACCAGCGCCTTGAGGATGCCTTGGCTGTGTTGCTCGACCTGGGCCGGCGGCAGGCGGTCAATGGTCTGCGGCTCGCCTTGTGGCGCATTGGCTTGGCTGGCCTGCCAGTTGCCGTAGGCTTTGTAGGCAATCACGCCCAATGCGGCCAAACCACCGTAGGTCAGGGCCTTGCCGCCGAATTTGCGGGCTTTTTTGTTGCCAAGCAGCAGGCCCATGGCGCCAGCCGCCAAGGCACCGCCGCCCGCGCCACCGAGCAGGCTGCCCAGGCCGCCACCGCCGAGTAAACCGCCCAGTGCACCTTTGTCGTCCTGTTTACGCTGGCCGCCAGCCTTGTTTTGCAACATGTCCTGGCCAGACTTGAGCAACTGATCGAGCAATCCACGGGTATTCATTCGTAGCCTCCAGACACTAGGGTTCATAGGACCAATAGGCCCCCAGCGTAAAACTAAGTGCCAAAGAGCCTCGATCTAGAGTGCTTCCAGATGTAACGCGGCCGTCCTTCGCTTAAATCGATATACACTCGAACAAATCTATAAAAACACCCCACTGGTAATTCCAGCATGATGACCTTGCGTCAAATCCGGCATTTTATCGCCGTGGCCGAGACCGGCTCGATCTCTGCCGCCGCGCAGACCGCGTTCATTTCCCAGTCCACCCTGACCCTGGCGATCCAGCAATTGGAGCAGGAAATCGGCGTCAACCTGTTCAACCGGCATGCCAAGGGCATGACCCTGACCCACCAGGGCCATCAATTCCTGCGCCAGGCGCACCTGATCCTTGCCACCGTCGACAACGCCAAGCGCAGCCTGCAACAGAGCACCGACCAGGTCGCCGGACAGCTGATCATCGGCGTGACCAGCCTGGTGGCCGGTTATTACCTCGCCGACCTGCTGACGCGCTTCCAGCGCGCCTACCCCAATGTGGAAATCCGTGTGATGGAGGACGAACGCCCGTATATCGAGCACTTGCTGGTCAGCGGCGAAATCGATGTGGGCGTGCTGATCCTCTCCAACCTCGAAGACCGCCACGCCCTGCAGACCGAAGTCCTCACCCACTCCCCGCACCGCTTGTGGCTACCGGCGCAGCATCCACTGCTGGAACACGACAGCATCAACCTGGCCGATGTGGCGCGTGAACCGCTGATCCAACTGAATGTGGACGAAATGGGCCACAACGCCCAGCGCATGTGGACCGGCGCGGGCCTGCAACCGCGCGTGACGTTGCGCACAGCGTCCACCGAAGCCGTGCGCAGCCTGGTGGCGGCGGGCCTTGGCGTGTCGATCCAGCCAGACATGACCTACCGACCGTGGTCGCTTGAAGGCGACATCATTGAAGCGCGCCCGATCGCCGACCTCAGCCAGACCCTCGACGTGGGCCTGGCGTGGCGCCGTGGCACCGCACGTCCGGCGCTGGTGGACCCATTCCTGACCGTCGCCCGCGAACAGCCACATCCGCGCAAGCCATCTATTTAATCGAATGCTGCATTCAGTATTTAGTATTTGTTGACCTCGCGCCTGACCTCTAGTCTCTGTTCATCCCATAAGAGAAGGTCAGGCGCCTTGTAAGAGAACGCCCATGGCCACACAAGAAAAGAGATCGCGAAAAATGTCCGGCGCGCCCACCCCGCTGCTCACTGCGTTGCTGATCGACGGCGAACTGGTCCAGGGCCAGGGGTTTGCCGAGCCGATCCTCAACCCGGCCACCGGTGAAGTGCTCACTCAGATCGCCGAAGCCAGCACCGAGCAGGTCGAAACCGCGATCCTCGCCGCCCACCGCGCCTTTGCCGGCTGGTCGCGCACCACGCCGCAGCAGCGTTCGAACATCCTGCTCGGCATCGCCGACGCCATCGAAAAACAAGCTGATTACCTGGCCCGCCTGGAATCCCTGAACTGCGGCAAGCCGTTGCACTTGGCCCGCCAGGATGACTTGAGTGCCACCGTCGATGTGTTCCGCTTCTTTGCCGGGGCCGTGCGCTGCCAGACCGGGCAGTTGAGCGGTGAATACCTGCCCGGTTACACCAGCATGGTGCGTCGCGATCCGATTGGCGTAGTGGCCTCGATTGCCCCGTGGAACTACCCGTTGATGATGGCCGCGTGGAAGATCGCTCCGGCCCTGGCTGCCGGTAATACTTTGGTGTTCAAACCGTCGGAACACACGCCGCTGTCGATCCTGGCCCTGGCGCCCGTGCTTAAAGAGCTGCTGCCACGTGGTGTGATCAACATTCTGTGTGGCGGCGGCGAAGGCGTCGGCAGTCACTTGGTCAGTCACCCCAAGGTGCGCATGGTCTCGCTGACCGGCGATATCGTCACCGGGCAGAAAATCCTGCAAGCAGCCTCCAAAACCCTCAAGCGCACACACCTGGAATTGGGCGGCAAGGCGCCGGTGATCGTGTGCAACGACGCCGACTTGCAAGCTGTGGTCGAGGGCGTGCGCGCCTACGGCTATTACAACGCCGGCCAGGACTGCACCGCCGCGTGCCGTATCTACGCCCAGGCCGGGATCCACGACAAACTGGTGGCTGAGCTGGGCGCGGCGGTCAGCAGCCTGCGTTTTGCCGGCAAGCGCGATGCCGACAATGAGCTCGGCCCGCTGATCAGCACGCGTCAGCGCGACCGCGTCGCCAGTTTTGTCGAACGCGCCCTCGGCCAGCCGCATATCGAACGCATCACCGGCGCCGCCGTGCATTCCGGCGCGGGCTTCTATTACCAGCCGACCTTGCTCGCCGGCTGTAAACAGAACGATGAAATCGTGCAGCGCGAAGTGTTCGGCCCGGTGGTCACCGTGACCCGCTTCGATGAGCTGGAACAGGCGGTGGACTGGGCCAACGACTCCGAATACGGCCTGGCCTCCTCGGTGTGGACCCAGAACCTGGACAAGGCTATGCAGGTGGCGGCGCGCCTGCAATACGGCTGCACCTGGATCAACAGCCATTTCATGTTGGTCAGCGAAATGCCCCACGGCGGCTTGAAGCGCTCGGGGTATGGGAAGGATCTGTCCAGCGATTCGCTGCAGGACTACAGCGTGGTGCGCCACATCATGGCGCGCCACGGCCAGCATCTTTAAAACAACAACTAAGCTGTTGCGTTACCGGCTTCAAACACTGCCCCGACCATAATTAAAGAAGAGGGAACCCCCATGTCTGCGCACAAGACCGCACTGCTCAGTGCCCTGACCACTGCACTGCTGGCCAGCGCCAGCCTCCAGGCCGCCGAACCGCTCAAAGCGGTGGGCGCCGGTGAAGGCCAGTTGGATATCGTCGCCTGGCCCGGTTACATCGAACGTGGCGAAAGCGACAAGGCCTACGACTGGGTCACCGGTTTCGAGAAGGAAACCGGCTGCAAGGTCAACGTGAAAACCGCCGCCACCTCTGACGAAATGGTCAGCCTGATGGCCAAGGGCGGGTATGACCTGGTCACCGCATCGGGCGATGCGTCGTTACGGTTGATTGTTGGCAAGCGTGTGCAGCCGATCAACACCTCGCTGATCCCCAACTGGAAGAACATCGACCCGCGCCTGAAAGATGCGCCGTGGTATGTGGTCGGCCAGCAAACCTACGGCACCCCGTACCAGTGGGGCCCGAACGTGTTGATGTACAACACCAACGTGTTCAAGACCGCGCCCACCAGCTGGAATGTGCTGTTCGACGCGCAGAACCTGCCGGACGGCAAGCCGAACAAAGGCCGCGTGCAGGCGTATGACGGCCCGATCTACATCGCCGATGCGGCGCTGTACCTCAAGTCGACCCAGCCGGAACTGGGTATCCAGAACCCCTATGAACTGACTGAAACCCAGTACAAGGCCGTGCTCGAATTGCTGCGCGCGCAACAGCCGCTGATCCACCGCTACTGGCACGACACCACCGTGCAAATGAGTGACTTCAAGAATGAAGGCGTAGTGGCCTCCAGCGCCTGGCCGTATCAGGTCAACGGCCTGCAGAACGAGAAACAGCCGATTGCCTCGACCATTCCAAAGGAAGGCGCCACCGGCTGGGCCGACACCACCATGTTGCACAGCGAGGCCAAGCACCCGAACTGCGCCTACAAGTGGATGGATTGGTCGCTGCAGCCGAAGGTCCAGGGCGACGTTGCCGCCTGGTTCGGTTCGTTGCCGGCAGTGCCTGCAGCGTGTAAGGAAAGCGAGTTGCTCGGCGCCGAAGGCTGCAAGACCAACGGTTTCGACCAGTTCGACAAGATCGCCTTCTGGAAAACCCCGCAGGCTGAAGGCGGCAAGTTCGTGCCTTACAGCCGCTGGACCCAGGATTACATCGCGATCATGGGCGGCCGCTAAAGGTCCCAGCAGAGACTGCTTCTTGTGGTGAGCAGGCTTGCCCTGCGCGGGGCAAGCCCGCTCACCACAAAAGCCCGATTTTGACCGTTTCAGCGCAGCACCCATGCATCCTCGTTTTTTCAGAAGTCCAGGCCGGGCCGCTGCGACGACCCGCGCCTTTTTGGAGCACCGCACCATGACGCTTGCAGTCCAATTCACCCACGTTTCCCGTCAGTTCGGCGAAGTGAAAGCCGTTGACCGGGTTTCCATCGACATCCAGGACGGCGAGTTCTTTTCCATGCTCGGCCCTTCCGGCTCGGGCAAGACCACCTGCCTGCGCCTGATCGCCGGGTTTGAGCAGCCGAGCGCAGGCTCGATCCGCATCCATGGCGAGGAAGCCGCCGGCTTGCCGCCGTATCAGCGCGATGTGAACACCGTGTTCCAGGATTACGCGCTGTTCCCCCATATGAATGTGCGCGACAACGTCGCCTACGGCCTCAAGGTCAAGGGCGTGGGCAAGGCGGAACGCCTGAACCGTGCCGAAGAGGCGCTGGCCATGGTCGCCCTCGGCGGCTACGGCGACCGCAAGCCGGTGCAACTCTCCGGCGGCCAGCGCCAGCGTGTGGCCCTGGCCCGCGCCCTGGTCAATCGTCCACGGGTGCTGCTGCTGGACGAACCCCTGGGCGCCCTCGACCTCAAGCTGCGCGAACAGATGCAAAGCGAGCTGAAAAAGCTGCAACGCCAGTTAGGCATCACCTTTATCTTCGTCACCCACGACCAGACCGAAGCGTTGTCGATGTCCGATCGCGTCGCCGTGTTCAATAAAGGCCGCATCGAACAGGTCGACACCCCGCGCAACCTCTATATGAAACCGGCCACGTCGTTCGTCGCTGAGTTTGTCGGCACCTCCAACGTGATTCGTGGCGAGTTGGCCCAGCGCCTCAGCGGCACTGCACAACCCTTCTCGATCCGCCCGGAACACGTGCGCTTTGCCGAAGGCCCGTTGGGCGCTGGCGAAGTGGAAATCAGCGGTCTGCTCCACGATATCCAATACCAGGGCAGCGCCACTCGCTATGAACTGAAACTGGAAAACGGCCAGGCGCTGAACATCAGCCAGGCCAACAACCAATGGCTGGACATCAGCAGCGGCCATCAGGTCGGCCAGTCCATCACCGCTCGCTGGGCACGGGAAGCCATGACCCCGCTGACCGATATCGCAGGCGAGGTGTGACATGAGCCTGGCCCTTTCCCAACCGCCGATGCGCAGGTTTTCCAACCTGCTGTACCGCAAGCCCAACCTCTACCTGGCGATGCTGCTGGTGCCGCCGCTGATCTGGTTCGGCGCGATCTACCTCGGCTCGTTGCTGACCCTGCTGTGGCAAGGCTTTTATACCTTCGACGACTTCACCATGGCGGTCACCCCGGACCTGACCCTGGCCAACTTCGCCGCGCTGTTCCAGCCGTCGAACTTCGACATCATCGTGCGCACCCTGAGCATGGCGATTGTGGTGTCGATCGCCAGCGCCGTCGTCGCCTTCCCGATTGCCTACTACATGGCGCGCTACACCACGGGCAAGACCAAGGCATTCTTCTACATTGCGGTGATGATGCCGATGTGGGCCAGCTACATTGTCAAGGCCTACGCCTGGACCTTGCTGCTGGCCAAGGGCGGCGTGGCGCAGTGGTTCGTGCAGCACCTGGGTTTGGAGCCGGTATTGCAGTTCGTACTGGGCATTCCCGGCGTGGGCGGCAGCACCTTGAGCACCTCGCACCTAGGGCGCTTCATGGTGTTCGTCTATATCTGGCTGCCGTTCATGATCCTGCCGATCCAGGCCTCGCTGGAGCGTTTGCCGCCCTCATTGCTGCAAGCCTCGGCGGATTTGGGCGCCAAGCCGCGCCAGACGTTCATGCAGGTGATCTTGCCGCTGTCGATTCCGGGGATTGCCGCCGGTTCCATCTTCACCTTCTCGCTGACCCTGGGCGACTTCATCGTGCCGCAGCTGGTGGGCCCGCCGGGCTACTTCGTCGGCGGCATGGTCTACGCCCAGCAAGGCGCCATCGGCAACATGCCCATGGCGGCGGCGTTCACGCTGGTGCCGATCGTGCTGATCGCGGTTTACCTGTCCATCGTCAAACGCCTGGGGGCCTTCGATGCACTCTGAAAAATCTTCCATGGGTCTGAAGATCGCAGCTTGGGGTGGACTGGTTTTTCTCCACTTCCCGATCCTGATCATCTTCCTCTACGCCTTCAACACAGAAGAAGCGGCGTTCAGCTTCCCGCCACAGGGCTTCACGTTGAAGTGGTTCAGCGTGGCCTTCGCCCGGCCGGACGTACTGGAAGCGATCAAGCTGTCGTTGCAGATTGCGGCCATCGCTACCCTGATCGCCATGGTGCTCGGCACCCTGGCCTCGGCGGCGCTGTATCGCCGTGAGTTCTTTGGCAAACAAGGCGTGTCGTTGATGCTGATCCTGCCGATTGCGCTGCCAGGGATCATCACCGGTATCGCATTGCTGGCGACCTTCAAGACGCTGGGCATTGAGCCGGGGATGTTCACCATCATCGTCGGCCACGCGACCTTCTGCGTGGTGATCGTCTACAACAACGTCATCGCCCGCCTGCGCCGCACCTCCCACAGCCTGATCGAAGCCTCGATGGACCTGGGCGCCGACGGTTGGCAGACCTTCCGCTACATCATCATGCCCAACCTGGGCTCGGCGCTGCTGGCCGGCGGCATGCTCGCCTTTGCGCTGTCGTTCGACGAAATCATCGTCACCACCTTCACCGCCGGCCACGAACGCACCTTGCCGTTGTGGCTGCTCAACCAACTGAGCCGCCCACGGGATGTGCCGGTGACCAACGTGGTCGCGATGCTCGTGATGCTGGTGACGATGTTCCCGATTCTCGGTGCCTATTACCTGACGCGCGGCGGTGAAAGCGTGGCCGGTAGTGGCGGTAAATAATTGTTTGAAGAGGACATGGCGATGCAAACCAAACTGCTGATCAACGGCCAACTGGTCGACGGCGAAGGCCCGGCCCAGGCGGTATTCAACCCCGCGCTCGGCCGCGTACTGGTGGAAATCAACGAAGCCAGCGAAGCCCAGGTCGACGCCGCCGTGCGCGCAGCCGATGCGGCTTTCGAAAGCTGGTCGCAAACCGCGCCCAAGGACCGTTCGCTGCTGCTACTGAAACTGGCAGACGTGATCGAAGCCCACGGCGAAGAGCTGGCCAAGCTGGAATCGGACAACTGCGGCAAGCCCTACAGTGCCGCCCTGAACGATGAAATTCCGGCGATTGCCGACGTATTCCGCTTCTTTGCCGGCGCCAGCCGTTGCATGAGCGGCTCGGCCGGCGGTGAATACCTGCCTGGCCATACCTCGATGATCCGCCGCGACCCGGTGGGGGTGATTGCGTCCATCGCGCCGTGGAACTACCCACTGATGATGGTCGCCTGGAAAATCGCCCCGGCCCTCGCCGCCGGTAATACCGTGGTGCTCAAGCCGTCGGAACAAACCCCGTTGACCGCGCTACGCATGGTCGAACTGGCCGCTGAAATCTTCCCGGCCGGTGTGCTCAACCTGGTGTTCGGCCGTGGGCCAACCGTCGGTAGCCCGCTGGTGAACCACCCGAAAGTGCGCATGGTGTCGTTGACCGGTTCCATCGCCACCGGCGCAAACATCATCTCCAGCACCGCCGACAGCGTGAAGCGCATGCACATGGAGTTGGGTGGCAAGGCGCCCGTGATCATCTTCAACGACGCGGACATCGACGCCGCCGTGGACGGTATTCGTACTTTTGGCTTCTACAACGCCGGCCAGGATTGCACGGCGGCCTGCCGGATTTATGCGCAGGCGGATATCTACGACAAGTTTGTCGAGAAGCTCGGTGCGGCGGTCGCCAGCATCCAGTACGGCTTGCAGGATGATCCGGCGACCGAATTGGGCCCGTTGATTACCGCGCAGCATCGCGACCGTGTCGCCGGGTTTGTCGAACGCGCCGTGGCGCAGCCGCACATTCGCCTGGTCACCGGTGGCAAGGCCGTGGAAGGCAATGGTTTCTTCTTCGAGCCGACGGTATTGGCCGACGCACAGCAGGACGACGAAATCGTGCGCCGAGAGGTGTTCGGGCCGGTGGTCTCGGTAACCAAGTTCACCGATGAAGCACAGGTACTGGGCTGGGCCAATGATTCGGACTACGGCCTGGCGTCATCCGTGTGGACCGCAGATGTAGGACGCGCCCACCGCTTGGCCGCACGCCTGCAGTACGGCTGCACCTGGGTGAACACCCACTTCATGCTCGTCAGCGAAATGCCCCACGGCGGCCAGAAACTGTCCGGGTATGGCAAGGACATGTCCATGTACGGGCTGGAGGACTACACCACCGTGCGCCATGTGATGTTCAAGCACTGACGATTTAACCCGGCATCCTCCCTGGATGCCGGGAACCTATAACAATAATTTTCAGGATCCCCCATGGATATCACCCGCCGCGACTTCCTCAACGGCGTCGCTGTCACCATTGCCGCCGGTATGACCCCGCTGCAAATCCTGCAAGCCGCTCCCGACGGTCGCTATTACCCACCTGCCCTTACCGGCCTGCGCGGCAGCCATGCCGGCTCGTTCGAAGTGGCGCACCAGATGGGCTGGGAAAAGAAGGTGTTCGACACCGACGCACTGCCGATCACCGAGGACTATGACCTGGTGGTCGTGGGCGGCGGCTTGAGTGGTTTGTCGGCGGCGTGGTTCTACCGCGAGAAGCACCCCAAGGCGAAGATCCTGATCCTGGAAAACCACGACGACTTCGGCGGTCACGCCAAGCGCAACGAATTCCAGGCCGGTGGCCGCATGATCATCGGCTACGGCGGCAGCGAGGCGTTCCAGTCGCCCAACCACCTGTACAGCCAGGAAGTGAACGGGTTGTTGAAAAAGCTCGGGGTGAACATCAAGCGCTTCGAAACCGCCTTCGACCGCCAGTTCTACCCAGGCCTTGGGCTTTCGCGCGGGGTGTTCTTCGACAAGGAAAACTTCGGCGAAGACAAACTGGTGACCGGCGACCCGACGCCGATGGTGGCCGACGATATTGCACCGGACCAGTTGAATGCCCGCGCCATCCGCGACTTCATCAATGACTTCCCCTTGCCAGCGGCCGACCGCCAGGCCCTGATCGAACTGCACACCGCGCCCAAGGATTACCTGCCGGGCAAGACCGCCGAAGAAAAGGCCGACACCCTGGCTACCACCAGCTACCGCGATTTCCTGCTCAAGAACGTAGGATTGTCGGAAGGCGCAGTGAAGTACTTCCAGAGTCGCACCAATGATTTCATGGCGTTGAGCATCGATGCCGTCGCTGCTGCTGACGCTTATAGCGTGGGTTTCCCAGGCTTTACCGGGATGAACCTGGCGCCGATCAGCGAAGAGGCGGCAGCGGAAATGGAAGAGCCCTACATCTACCACTTCCCAGATGGCAATGCGTCGGTGGCGCGGTTGCTGGTGCGCAGCCTGATCCCGGGCGTGGCGCCAGGGCACACTATGGACGATATCGTGCTGGCGCCGTTTGACTACGCCAAGCTCGACCAGCCCAAGGCGGCCGTGCGCTTGCGCTTGAACAGCACGGCAGTCAGCGTGCGTAACGTCGGCAGCAGCGTGCATATCGGCTACAGCCGTGGCGGACAACTCGCACAGGTGCGCGGCAAACGCTGCATCCTGGCCTGCTACAACATGATGATTCCGTATCTGCTGAAAGACCTGCCCGCAACCCAAGCCCAAGCCCTGAGCCAGAACGTGAAGTACCCGCTGGTGTACACCAAGGTGGTGATCCGCAATTGGCAGTCGTTCCAGAAGTTGGGCGTGCATGAAATCTACGCGGCGACCCAGCCCTACAGCCGCATCAAGCTGGATTACCCGGTGAGCATGGGCGGCTACGACCACCCGCGCGACCCGACGCAGCCGATCGGCTTGCACATGGTCTACGTACCCACCAGCCCCAGCAGCGGCATGAACGCCCGCGACCAGGCCCGCGCCGGGCGGGGCAAGTTGTATGGGCAGACGTTCGAGCAGCTGGAAGCGCAGTTGCGTGATCAGTTGCAACGCATGCTCGGGCCGGGTGGGTTCAACCATGAGACCGACATTCTGGCGATCACTGTCAACCGCTGGTCACACGGTTATGCGAGTTTCTCCAACAGCTTGTTCGACGATGCGGACCAGAGCGAAGCGTGGATGAACCTGGCGAAAAAGCCGGTGGGGCATGTGAGCATCGCCAACTCGGACGCGGCGTGGAGTGCGTATGCCCATGCGGCGATTGATGAGGCTTACCGGGCTGTGGGTGAAGTGAGCTGAGGACATTTGGAAATGTCTTGTCGCACTTGCAACGCCATCACCCCGCCATCAATCAATTTTCCTACGTCATCGAACCGCTTAAGCTATCCGGCGTCTGTTTAATGTCCGTTGCGTTTGGTCGAAGGCATGTCCGAACCGTAATTTCTGATCCGCTACGTGCCAGGAACGGCGCGGGATTTGCTCACGACAGGTTGTCTCTATGCACCGCAGGAATTTGCTCAAAGCGTCCATGGCCATTGCGGCTTACACCGGTTTGTCGGCCAGCGGCCTGCTTGCCGCCCAGGCCTGGGCCGGGAACCGTGCCGCCGATGGCAAGGCCGTGGCGTTCGATTTCGACTCGCTCAAGGCCCAGGCCAAACAACTGGCCGGGACCGCTTACAAGGACACCAAACAGGTGCTGCCGCCGACGCTGGCGACCATGACCCCGCAGAATTTCAACGCCATCGGCTACGACGGCAACCATTCGTTGTGGAAGGAGTTGAACGGCCAACTGGACGTGCAGTTCTTCCACGTCGGCATGGGTTTCAAGACGCCAGTGCGCATGCACAGTGTCGACCCCAAGACCCGCGAAGCGCGCGAAGTGCATTTCCGCCCGTCACTGTTCAACTATGAGAAAACCACGGTCGATACCAAGCAGTTGACCGGCGACCTGGGTTTCTCAGGCTTCAAGCTGTTCAAGGCGCCGGAGCTGGACCGCCATGATGTGTTGTCGTTTCTCGGCGCCAGCTACTTCCGCGCGGTGGACAACACCGGGCAGTACGGTCTTTCGGCCCGCGGCCTGGCCATCGACACCTACGCGAAAAAGCGCGAGGAGTTCCCCGACTTCACGCAGTTCTGGTTCGAGACCCCGGACAAGAACGCCACCCGCTTTGTGGTCTACGCCCTGCTCGACTCCCCGAGCGCCACGGGTGCCTACCGCTTCGATATCGACTGCCAGGCCAACCAGGTGGTGATGGCAATCGACGCACACATCAATGCACGTACCACCATCGAACAACTGGGCATCGCACCGATGACCAGCATGTTCAGCTGCGGCACCCACGAACGGCGCATGTGCGACACCATCCACCCGCAGATCCACGATTCGGACCGCCTGGCCATGTGGCGCGGCAACGGCGAGTGGGTCTGCCGCCCGCTGAACAACCCAGCCAAGCTGCAATTCAACGCCTTTGCCGACAAAGACCCGAAAGGCTTCGGCCTGGTGCAGACCGACCATGAGTTCGCCAGTTACCAGGATACGGTGGACTGGTACAGCAAGCGCCCAAGCCTGTGGGTCGAACCGACCACTGCGTGGGGCGAAGGCTCCATCGACCTGCTGGAAATTCCTACCACCGGCGAGACACTGGATAACATCGTGGCCTTCTGGACCCCGAAAAAACCCGTGGCAGCCGGCGACTCGCTCAACTATGGCTACAAGCTGTACTGGAGCGCCCTGCCACCGGTGAGTACGCCGCTGGCACAAGTCGACGCGACCCGTTCAGGCATGGGTGGCTTTACCGAAGGTTGGGCACCGGGCGAGCACTACCCACCCGTGTGGGCGCGCCGTTTTGCCGTGGACTTCAAGGGCGGCGGCCTGGATCGCCTGCCACCAGGCACCGGAATCGAGCCGGTGGTGACCTGCTCCCATGGCGAAGTGAAAGATTTCAGCGTACTCGTGCTGGATAACATCAAGGGCTACCGCATCCTGTTTGACTGGTACCCGACCAGCGACAGCGTGGAGCCGGTGGAACTGCGCCTGTTCATTCGCACCCAGGACCGCACCTTGAGTGAAACCTGGTTGTACCAGTACTTCCCGCCGGCTCCGGACCAGCGTAAGTACACCTGATTGACCGCGTTCCCACGCGTGCGTGGGAACGTTCCCCCTGCGGCTCAGAACCGCGACACACTCTTCATCGCCCCAATCAAATAGCGCATCGCCACCTGATCGTTTTCGGTCAGGGCGCGATATTGCGCCAGCAGTTCAGCTTCATCCGAACTCAGCCTTCGGCCACGCAAAGACACCCTGCGGGCCAGAAATGACGCCACCACCCCCGCTACACCATAGGACTTGGCCATGGACTGCTTCTCCTGATATCCATCAAATACTCCCGTTGCCCATAACCGCCTCCCATGAAGCGCAATGCCTCAGTGAGCAAACCAACTGACTTCCTGGGCCAGAAATCAGGCTTACCCTAAGCGTAGAAACCTTCTTGCCGAGCGTGGGACTTTTTTAGAGTAATCACTTAAATATTTGCTTCGGTAACAAATACCTACAGTCTCTTCTCACTCAACAGTCGCAAAAAAACCCACCGGATCAGGGTGGGTTTCTGGTGAGGCGTACGACGGCCTAATCCCTCAAGTCAGACTCATGGATCGGTTGGTCGCGATGCGTAGCGCGCTGGTACTGCGCCGGCCAGATAGCCTTGCGTCCGCCCAGGTCATCGTCGGCATGCAGCGGCCAGTACGGATCACGCAACAGTTCTCGGGCCAGGAAGATGATATCGGCCTGGCAGGTACGCAGGATGTGCTCGGCCTGGGCCGGCTCGGTGATCATGCCAACGGTGCCGGTGGCCATGCCCGACTCTTTGCGCACGCGCTCGGCGAAACGGGTCTGGTAACCGGGGCCGGTGGGGATCTCGGCGTTGGCGGCGGTGCCACCGGAGGAGACGTCGATCAGGTCCACCCCCAAGTCCTTCAGGCGACGCGCCAGCTCCACGGTTTCATCGGGGTTCCAGCCGTCTTCCACCCAATCGGTGGCCGACACCCGCACAAACAACGGCAGCTCCTGGGGCCAGACTTCACGCACGGCCTGGGTCACTTGCAGCACCAGGCGGATGCGGTTTTCAAACGAGCCGCCGTACTGGTCCTGACGCTGGTTGCTGATAGGAGAGAGAAATTGATGCAAGAGGTAACCATGGGCCGCGTGGATTTCCACCACTTCGAAGCCTGCGGTCAACGCGCGCTTGGCGGCGGCGACAAAATCGGCGATCACTTGCTGGATCTGGCCCTCGTCCAATGGCTTGGGCTGGGTGTGCTGGGGGTCGAAGGCAATCGGCGATGGCCCTACCGGCGTCCAGCCGCCATCCTCCGGTTTGACGCTGCCGTGCTTGCCGATCCAAGGCCGATGAGTGCTGGCCTTGCGCCCGGCATGGGCCAGCTGAATGCCGGCCACCGCGCCTTGGGCCGCAATGAAACGTGTGATGCGTTGCAGCGGTTCGATTTGTGCGTCATTCCACAAGCCCAGGTCCTGGGCGGTGATGCGGCCATCGGCAGTCACGGCGGTGGCTTCAGTGAAAATCAACCCGGCGCCGCCGACAGCACGGCTGCCGAGGTGTACCAGGTGCCAGTCATTAGCCAGGCCATCGACGCTTGAGTATTGGCACATGGGCGACACGGCGATGCGATTGAGCAGGGTCAATTGACGGAGGGTATAAGGTTCGAGCAGCTGACTCATGGCGCACCTCTTCTGGGTTCTGTGGGCACTATTCAAACAGTGCTTAGAGCCTAGTCGACAACGCTGGATTGCACAGGGTTCAGAACGAAAAGCGGGAGCCGATTGCCGGCCCCCGTGTTGCAACAGCTTACATTTCGACCTGGGTGCCCAGCTCGATCACCCGGTTTACCGGGAGTTTGAAGAAGCGCAGGTTGCCGTTGGCGTTCTTCAACATAAAGGCGAACAAGGCTTCGCGCCAACGGGCCATACCCTTGATCCGCGAGGCGATGACCGTTTCGCGGCTGAGGAAGTAGGTGGTGCGCATCGGGCTGAAGTCCAGCTCATCCAGGTGACACAACTTCAACGCCTCTGGCACGTCCGGCTCATCGGTGAAACCGAAGTGCAGGATCACGCGGAAGAAACCTTCGCCGTAGGCATCCACCTCGAACCGCCGTGCGGCCGGTACGCGGGGGATGTCCTCGTAGACCACCGTCAGCAGCACCACTTGCTCATGCAGCACCTGGTTATGCAGCAGGTTGTGCAGCAGCGCGTGAGGCACGGCGTCCGGGCGCGCGGTGAGGAACACGGCGGTGCCCTGCACGCGATGAGGCGGCTGCACGCGGATGCTGCTGATGAAGATCGGCAGCGGCAGGCCACCTTCGTCGAGACGCTCCACCAGCAACTGCTTGCCGCGCTTCCAGGTAGTCATCAACACGAACAGCACGATGCCCGCCAGCACCGGGAACGCGCCGCCTTGGATGATCTTCGGCACGTTGGCCGCGAAATACAGACCGTCCACCAACAGGCAGCAGACCAGGACCGGCACGGCCAGGATTGGCGGCCATTTCCACAGCAGCAGCATCACTGCCGACACCAGAATGGTGGTCATCAGCATGGTGCCGGTCACTGCCACGCCGTAGGCCGACGCCAAGGCGTTGGACGATTCGAAGCCCAGTACCAGCAGGATCACACCCACCATCAGCGACCAGTTCACCGCGCCGATGTAGATCTGGCCCTGCTCGGCGCTCGACGTGTGCTGAATGTGCATGCGCGGGATGTAACCCAACTGGATCGCCTGGCGTGTCAACGAGAACGCACCGGAAATCACTGCCTGGGAGGCAATCACTGTGGCCAGGGTAGACAACACCACCAGCGGGATCAGCGCCCAGCTCGGCGCCAACAGGTAAAACGGGTTGCGCGCGGCTTCCGGGTCACCGAGCAGCATGGCGCCCTGGCCGAAATAATTGAGCACCAGCGCCGGCAGCACTAGCATGAACCAGGCGCGAGCGATGGGTTTACGGCCGAAGTGGCCCATGTCGGCATACAGCGCTTCGGCGCCGGTCAGTGCCAGCACCACCGCGCCCAGGATGGCCACGCCAATGCCAGGATGCGCCTCGAAGAAGCGCACCGCCCACATCGGGTTCATCGCACTGAGTACTTCAGGGTGCAGGGTGATGCCATACACACCGAGGCCGCCCAGCACCAGGAACCAGGTCACCATCACTGGCCCGAAGAGCTTGCCGATGTGGTCAGTGCCATGTTTCTGGATCAGGAACAGCGCCACCAGCACCACCAAGGCGATGGGCACGACCCATTTTTCCAGGCCGTCGAAGGCCAGTTCCAGGCCTTCAACCGCAGACAACACGGAAATCGCCGGGGTGATCATGCTGTCGCCGTAGAACAGTGCCGCGCCGCACAGGCCACACACCACCAGGAAACTGCGCAACTTCTTGCGCTCCCCCGCCGCCCGTCGTGCCAGTGCCGTGAGCGCCATGATGCCGCCCTCGCCCTGGTTATCGGCGCGCAGCACGAACAGCATGTACTTGATCGACACTACCCAGATCAGCGACCAGAAGATCAGCGCCAGGATCCCCAGCACGCCATCATGATTGACCTGAACCCCATAACCGCCGTTGAACACCTCTTTAAGGGTGTAGAGCGGGCTGGTCCCGATATCGCCGTAAACCACCCCGACCGCTGCCACCAGCATGCCAATCGGCTTGGCGTTTGACTGCTCGGCACCTGCTGCCTGATTACTCGCGTGACCCATCAACCACTCCTGCCCTTTGACCTGCGGTCTTTTATTAACAACGCGTCTAAGCTGACCCTAGCATGCGCTGTTTTACTTCTCGTAACAGACGTTTTGTTGACCTTAGGACATTACCTACGCGCAACGGCGCGAAGCATAGCGCAGCACTCGTCGTATTTCCCTGCTCAAGTGATTCGGGTTAGGTTTTCTGATGCCATTAAAAGAGATCAGGGCATTTTGGCGCCTATTTGCCTGCATTGATCACATCACGGCTGGCCGTATATTTTCTCCCGGCTCAATGTTGCTGCCTTAGCGGCGCATGCAGGCAGTCCCCGCTGGCTTATCCGACCAATAAACCATGCTCCTGCATGGCCCGCCCAGTCGATATAGAAACTCAATCATCGACTTGTCTCTTTTAAGGTACAGTCCTCATGTACGAAGTGAAACACGTACTCTCCGTCAATGGCGTGGATATCTACCAAGTTTGGCTAGATACCGTGCAAGACACGCGTTCAAAAGCAAGAATCACCACGAGAGTGGACCGAGCGGCGCTTGGACACTTTGGCATTGCCGAGCCGGTGGGTGATGGGGTGTTTGAGATGAAGCTCGACTTCGGTCCCGGGTTTCGCGTGTATTACGCAATCCAGGATCGAAAAATTGTTTTCCTATTGGGCGGTGGCTCAAAGGCCAGACAGCAGAACGACATCGATCAGGCCAAGGCCCTCTGGAAATCTTACAAGGTGCAGCAAAAATGACTATTCGCACTCGTTCTCATGAAGACAGCGTCCTTGAAATGCTTCGAAACGACGAAGCCTTCGCCCTCGAATACCTTTCTGTCGCGCTTGAGGAAATCGATGAGGCAGGGGGGGAGGATGCATTCCTGGTCGCTGTCCGTCGTGTGGCAGAAGCGCGCGGCGGGATGCTCAGCTTGTCGCAGAATACGGGGCTCAATCGAGCAAATCTCTACAGATCCATCGCCGTTGGCGGCGACCCTAAGCTCTCCACCCTTCTGAAAGTGCTTCAGGCGTTAGGTGTAGGCATGTCTAAAGTTGTATCGCACCGCACGGAGCAAGACGTTCGGGCTTAAGAGCGGAGCAGCGGTTGTGGGAATGCGTCCATGCAGCACTCGTCGCATTTCCCTGCATAAAGCTGGTCAAGTGCGTTGCCCGTCGCTAGAATTGCGCACTTTTTGATCAGAGGCGCACCAAGCGCCCGTCCGCAGCCTTGTCGTGCCCGACTGGCGGCGTCATTCAATACCGAGGTTAGACATGTCCACCACCATCGCAAAAGCCAACCCCAAGGTTGGCTTTGTTTCCCTGGGTTGCCCGAAGGCGCTTGTCGACTCCGAGCGCATCCTTACGCAACTGCGTATGGAAGGCTACGACGTTGTGTCCACTTACCAGGACGCTGACGTGGTGGTGGTCAACACCTGCGGCTTCATCGATTCGGCCAAGGCGGAATCCCTGGAAGTGATTGGCGAAGCGATCAAGGAAAACGGCAAGGTCATCGTGACCGGCTGCATGGGCGTGGAAGAAGGCAATATCCGCAACGTGCACCCGAGCGTGCTGGCGGTGACCGGTCCGCAGCAGTACGAGCAGGTGGTCAACGCCGTGCACGAAGTGGTGCCACCACGCCAGGACCACAACCCGCTGATCGACCTGGTGCCGCCGCAAGGCATCAAGCTGACCCCGCGCCACTACGCGTACCTGAAGATTTCAGAGGGCTGCAACCACAGCTGCAGCTTCTGCATCATCCCGTCGATGCGCGGCAAGCTGGTCAGCCGTCCGGTCGGTGACGTGCTCGACGAGGCTCAGCGCCTGGTCAAGTCCGGCGTCAAAGAGCTGCTGGTGATCTCCCAGGACACCAGCGCTTATGGCGTCGATGTGAAATACCGCACCGGCTTCTGGAACGGCGCGCCGGTGAAAACCCGCATGACCGAACTGTGCGAAGCCTTGAGCAGCCTGGGCGTGTGGGTGCGCCTGCACTACGTCTACCCGTACCCGCACGTGGACGAGTTGATCCCGCTGATGGCCGCCGGCAAGATCCTGCCGTACCTGGACATCCCGTTCCAGCACGCCAGCCCCAAAGTGCTCAAGGCCATGAAGCGCCCGGCGTTCGAAGACAAGACCCTGGCGCGCATCAAGAACTGGCGTGAGATCTGCCCGGAACTGATCATCCGCTCGACCTTCATCGTCGGCTTCCCCGGCGAAACCGAAGAAGACTTCCAGTACCTGCTGGACTGGCTGACCGAAGCCCAACTGGACCGCGTCGGCTGCTTCCAGTATTCGCCGGTGGAAGGCGCCCCAGCCAACCTGCTGGACCTGGCCGTGGTGCCGGACGACGTCAAGCAGGACCGTTGGGAGCGTTTCATGGCGCACCAGCAGGCCATCAGCTCGGCGCGCCTGCAACTGCGCATCGGCAAGGAAATCGAAGTGCTGATCGACGAAGTCGACGAGCAAGGTGCAGTAGGCCGTTGCTTCTTCGATGCGCCGGAAATCGACGGTAACGTGTTTATCGACGATGCCAGCGGGTTGAAGCCGGGCGACAAGGTCTGGTGCACCGTGACCGATGCCGACGAATACGACTTGTGGGCTGAAAAGCGCGACTAAGCCGTAAATAAACCGAAAAAGCCCCGCCTCTGGACAAGATGCGGGGCTTTTTTAGGTCTATCGTTTTGCCCATCGACGCCAATCATCGGCAAGGGGCAGCGGGCATGCGTCAGCATTCGGTTATCCACACACCTAAAACCAGCGACTACACGCAATTGGCACAAATCTGGGAAGACTCGGTCCGTGCGACCCATGATTTTCTACCGGACAGTTACATCGTATTGCTGAAGAACCTGGTGCTGACGCGTTACTTGGACGCGGTGATGTTGATCTGCGCCAAAGACCCGCGTCAGCGTATCACCGGGTTTGCCGGCGTGGCGTCGGGCAAGGTGGAGATGCTGTTCATCGCCCCCAAGCACCGGGGCGAAGGCCTGGGTCGGCAACTGCTGCGCTATGCGATCGAGCACCTGAACGCCGATCAGCTGGACGTCAACGAACAAAACCCCCAGGCCTTGGGTTTTTACTTAAAACAGGGTTTCGAAGTGATCGGACGCACGGAGCACGACGGCTTGGGGCAGCCCTATCCGTTGTTGCATATGCGTTTGCGCCAGGTGCAGCATCAAGCCAGTCAAGGCTAAATGAAATGGGGCCGGGATTAACCGCGCCCACACAGGTACAATAGCCGCCCCCTTTTGCTACGGCCCTTGTCATGACTGACCCCATACGCCTCTCCAAACGCCTTATCGAACTGGTCGGTTGCTCCCGTCGGGAGGCTGAGCTGTTCATCGAAGGCGGCTGGGTCTCGGTGGACGGTGAAGTGATCGACGAACCGCAGTTCAAGGTCACCACCCAGAAGGTCGAACTCGACTCGGACGCCAAGGCCACCGCGCCCGAGCCCGTGACCATCCTGCTGCACGCCCCGGCTGGGGTAGATGCCGAAACGGCCATGGCGTCGATCAGCGCCGATACCCTCTCGGAAGAACACCGCTTCGGCAAGCGCCCGCTCAAGGGCCACTTCCTGCGCCTCACCGCCAGCGCCGACCTGCAAGCCAAGGCCAGCGGCCTGCTGGTGTTTACCCAGGACTGGAAGATCCTGCGCAAATTGACCGCCGATGCCGCCAAGATCGAGCAGGAGTACGTGGTGGAAGTCGAAGGCGACATGGTTGCCCACGGCCTCAATCGCCTGAACCACGGCCTGACCTACAAAGGCAAAGAGCTGCCGGCGGTCAAAGCCAGCTGGCAGAACGAAAACCGCCTGCGTTTTGCGCTGAAAAACCCGCAGCCAGGCGTGATCGCGCTGTTCTGTGAAGCGGTTGGCCTCAAAGTCGTCGCCATTCGTCGTATCCGCATCGGCGGCGTGTCCATCGGCAAGGTGCCGGTTGGCCAATGGCGTTACCTGTCCGGCAAAGAGAAGTTCTAAGCCGCTACCCTTTTCCTCGACACCGCCTCTTTTGCGCGGTGTCCTCAGTTGAATACCAGGATTGCCCACCATGATTCACAACGACGTACTGCGCAGCGTGCGCTACATGCTCGACATCAGCGACAACAAGATGGTCGAGATCATCAAGCTCGGCGGCATGGACGTGACCAAGGACGACCTGCTGACCTACCTCAAGAAAGACGAGGAAGAAGGCTTCGTGTTCTGCCCGGATGAAGTCATGGCACACTTCCTCGACGGTTTGGTGATCTTCAAGCGCGGCAAGGACGAAAGCCGTCCGCCGCAGCCGATCGAGACCCCGGTGACCAACAACATCATCCTCAAGAAGCTGCGCGTGGCCTTCGAACTGAAGGAAGACGACATGCACGCCATCCTCAAGGCCGCCGAGTTCCCGGTTTCCAAGCCTGAGCTGAGCGCGCTGTTCCGCAAGTTCGGCCACACCAACTACCGTACTTGCGGCGATCAGCTGCTGCGCAACTTCCTCAAAGGCCTGACCCTGCGAGTGCGTGCTTAAGCCATGAGCTACAACGTCTCGCCCGTCGGCTTTGTGCGCTCCTGTTTCAAGGAGAAGTTCGCCATCCCACGCCAACCGCAACTGGCGCCTGCCGCCCGTGGTGTGCTGGAGCTGGTGGCGCCGTTCGACGGCGGCGAGGCTGTACAGGGTCTGGAGCATGTCAGCCATGTGTGGCTGTTGTTCCTGTTCCATCAGGCGCTGGAAGACAAGCCACGCCTGAAAGTGCGCCCACCCCGCCTGGGCGGCAACACCTCCATGGGCGTGTTTGCTACCCGTGCGACTCATCGCCCGAATGGCATTGGCCAGTCAGTGGTGAAGTTGGACAAAGTGGAGCCGGGACGGCTGTGGATCTCCGGGATTGATCTGCTCGATGGCACACCGGTGCTGGATATCAAGCCCTATGTCCCGTATGCCGACATTCTCGACACGGCGACCAACGACATCGCCAGCGCCGCGCCTCAGCTGGTTCCAGTGCAGTGGCTGAAGACTGCCCTGCAACAGGCACAAGGTCATGCGCAGCGCCTGGGCGAGCCGTTGGTGGAACTGATTGATCAGTGCCTGGCACAGGACCCACGGCCGGCGTATCAGACGCCGGGGCCGGAGCGAGAATACGGGGCGCAGTTCTGGGATGTGGATGTGCGCTGGCACTATCCCGAGGCGGGGGTGATTTGTGTGCTGGAAGTACTTCCCGCCCACTGAAGAAACCGGAAACAAAATGTGGGAGCGGGCAAGCCCGATCCCACATTTTTTTGATCAGTGTTGTTACTGACCCAGCATTACTTCTCGACGAACGCACGCTCGATCAAGTAATCACCCGGCTCACGCATCCGTGGCGAAACTTTCAGGCCGAAGCTGTTCAACACTTCACTGGTTTCGTCCAGCATGCTTGGGCTGCCGCACAGCATGGCGCGGTCGTCCTCGGGGTTGATCGGTGGCAGGCCGATGTCGCTGAACAGCTTGCCGCTGCGCATCAGGTCGGTCAGGCGGCCTTCGTTTTCGAACGGCTCGCGGGTCACGGTCGGGTAGTAGATCAACTTGTCACGCAGGGCCTCGCCGAAGAATTCGTTCTGCGGCAGGTGCTCGGTGATGAATTCGCGGTAAGCGACTTCGTTGACGTAACGCACGCCGTGGCACAGGATCACTTTTTCAAAGCGCTCGTAGGTCTCCGGGTCCTGGATCACGCTCATAAATGGCGCCAGGCCAGTACCGGTGCTGAGCAGGTACAGGTGTTTGCCCGGCTTCAAATCGTCAAGCACCAGGGTGCCCGTCGGTTTTTTGCTGATGATGATCTCGTCGCCTTCCTTCAAGTGCTGCAATTGGGAAGTCAGCGGGCCATCCGGCACCTTGATGCTGAAGAACTCCAGATGCTCTTCCCAGTTCGGGCTGGCAATGGAGTAAGCGCGCATGAGCGGGCGGCCGTTGGGCTGTTGCAGGCCGATCATCACGAACTGACCGTTCTCGAAGCGCAGGCCCGGATCGCGGGTGCACTTGAAGCTGAACAGAGTGTCGTTCCAGTGATGAACACTGAGGACACGCTCGTGGTTCATGTTGCTCATGTACGGGGGACTCCTGGAAATGGGTCTGCGCCAAATGTAGTTGCGCAATTGCACAGCATTCTAATGGCGGCGACAATATCTGTTAACTGGATTATTAAGATAAGGGTTATCGGTTATATCGATATGCGATTTACTCTCCGTCAACTGCAAGTCTTCGTCGCCGTCGCCCAGCAGGAAAGCGTCTCGCGCGCTGCTGGCCTTCTGGCCTTATCTCAATCCGCCGCCAGCACCTCAATCACTGAGCTGGAGCGCCAATCCAGCTGCCAATTATTCGACCGCGCGGGCAAACGCCTGAGCCTCAACGCCCTCGGTCATCAGCTATTGCCCCAGGCAGTGGCGCTGTTGGACCAGGCCAAGGAGATCGAGGACCTGCTCAACGGCAAGTCCGGCTTCGGTTCCCTGGCGGTCGGCGCCACCCTCACCATCGGCAATTACCTGGCCACGTTGCTGATCGGCAGCTTCATGCAGCAACACCCCGAGAGCCAGGTGAAACTGCATGTGCAGAACACTGCGCATATCGTGCATCAGGTGGCGCACTACGAAATTGACCTGGGTCTAATCGAAGGCGACTGCAGCCACCCGGATATCGAGGTGCAAACCTGGGTGGAGGATGAACTGGTGGTGTTTTGCGCACCGCAACATCATTTAGCCAAGCGCGGCGTGGCAACCATGGACGAGTTGACCCATGAGGCGTGGATCCTGCGGGAACAAGGCTCAGGCACACGCCTGACCTTTGACCAAGCCATGCGCCATCACCGTAGCGCGCTGAATATTCGCCTGGAGTTGGAGCACACCGAAGCAATCAAGCGCGCGGTGGAGTCAGGGCTGGGGATTGGCTGTATTTCGCGACTGGCCCTGCGCGACGCATTCCGGCGTGGCAGCCTGGTGCCGGTGGAAACCCCAGACCTGGACCTGGCCCGGCAGTTCTACTTCATCTGGCATAAGCAGAAGTACCAGACCTCGGGGATGCGCGAGTTCCTGGAACTGTGCCGCGCCTTCACCGCCGGGGTTCAGCGCAGCGACGAGATCGTGCTGCCAAGCATTGCCTGAGGGTTAGATCAGGATCACGGCCCAGACCAGGGTGATCATGGTCAGCGCAACGAATTGCGCGGCGCTGCCCATGTCCTTGGCGTTTTTCGACAGCGGGTGGCGGTCAAGGGAGATGCGGTCGATTGCCGCTTCGACTGCCGAATTGAGCAACTCGACAATCAACGCCAGCAAACACACGGCGATGAGCAACGCACGCTCGACCCGGCTCACATTCAGGAAAAAGCTCAATGGGATCAGGATCACGTTGAGCAACACCAACTGGCGGAATGCCGCCTCGCCGGTGAAAGCCGCACGCAGGCCATCCAGGGAATAGCCCCCCGCATTGAAGATACGTTTGATACCGGTTTGACCCTTGAAAGGCGACATAGACGTAGGCAACTGAACCAAAGAAGTGGGGAAACTAGATCACGCCAAGTCAAAAAAGCGTGAATCGATGACAGCTTAATGCTGCGAAATTGACTCAAGTTGTTGCAAGAGCAACGCCGCCTGGGTGCGTGTACGCACGCCCAGTTTGCGGAAGATCGCCGTGACGTGGGCCTTGATCGTCGCTTCCGACACGCTCAACTCGTAGGCAATCTGCTTGTTCAACAAGCCTTCGCAGACCATGGTCAGCACCCGGAACTGCTGTGGTGTCAGGCTGGCAAGGCCATCACGGGCGGCCTTGGCTTCGTCGGACACGTTGATTTCTTCGAACGCTTGCGGCGGCCAGGACACATCGCCATCCAGCACCGTGCGCACAGCTTTCTGGATATCTTCCATCGCGCTGGACTTGGGAATGAAACCGCTGGCGCCAAACTCCTTGGAACGCACCACCACGTCAGCTTCTTCCTGGGCCGAGACCATCACCACGGGGATCTGCGGGTATTGGCCGCGCAACAGCACCAACCCGGAGAAACCATAGGCGCCGGGCATGTTCAGGTCGAGCAGCACCAGGTCCCAGTCGGACTTTTCGGTGAGGCGGGCTTCCAGCTCGGCAATGCTGGCCACTTCGACCAGGCGGACATCCGGCCCAAGGCCCAAGGTCACGGCCTGGTGCAACGCACTGCGAAACAGCGGGTGGTCATCGGCTATCAGGATTTCGTATGTGGCCATTGATTAAATGATCCTGTTTTTTAGGGGTGCCCTGATCGGCGCCCAGCATGCCCAGCGTAGCCTGGAGGGTCAAGCGCTACGCCCGTGGGCATTTTAGCGGGTTGCGGGGTTGGGGTGCCATCATGCAAACGTCGTCTGGTTATACCGTCGCAATATAGGGAGCAAGGCGCGTATGAACAGTATCCGTCGGATCCAGCGGCATCTGGAACTTGGCGGCCAGGTAATGGGTGCTGAACACATCCAGGTAGGCGTCCAGGACCTCACTGGCCACCAGGTCGTCGGCCAGCTCAAGGCACAGAGCAGCGACTTCGGCGGTGCAGAAGTGGTCGTCGCGCTTGGAACGGCGCAGTTTGTAGCGCGATAGCTGCTCGGGCGCCAGGCTGAGCACCGGCAAATGCTCCAGGTACGGGCTTTTGCGGAACATTTTGCGCGCTTCGCTCCAAGTGCCGTCCAGCAAGATGAACAGTGGACGCTTGCCCTCCTCTACCTTCACCTCGCTGACGACGCGCTCAGGTGCGACGAATTCGCCGGGGAACACGATATAGGGCTGCCACTGCGGGTCGGCCAGCAGTGTGAGCAGTTCAGGATCGACCTCGGTACGTGACCAGGCGAACGCGGTGGTGTCGTCGATCACGTCGGCGATCAGCCAGCCTGTATTGCTGGGTTTCATGGGTTCCACATCATGCATCAGCAGGCACATCGCTGAAGTGGCGGCGACTTTGGGCCGCCAGGCACACAGGCAGTACTCAGGAATGACCCGGCAGTCCGGGCAGCGTTCGGCACGCGAACCACGATTGAGGAACGGCCGGACGGCACGGGCCAGACGCTGGGTACGCAGGCGGGAAACGGCGTGGCTCATCGGATGCGCCGGTGGTGCGGGTAGATCGACACGGTGAAAACTCGTGGACGGCTGAAGTGGCGGCAGTTTACCAGCGATACGCCTGGCTGTAGTGGCAAGGGCTCACCTATAATTGCGCGCCACTGAACGCACAGCGCAGTGGCTGGTCTATGCACCAGTAACCGAATCAGGAGAGTTTCATGCTGCGTTCCATGCTGCGCCTTGTCGCCCCATCCGTCGCCCTCGCGCTGGTATTGCCCGTGTGCGCCCAGGCGGCCTCGCTGCTGGAGGCCCAAATGAACCGCAAGCTGCAAAGCGTCGCGGCTGAGAGCAACAAGGACCTGCCCCGGGAAATCGACGAAAAGACCCTGGAAGTGGCCTACACCGTTGAAGGCATGCAACTGATCGATCACCTGAGTGTCTTGCCCGACCGCGCCGAACAGATGCGCGCCAACCCCAAGGCGGTGTACTTCCAGCTCGGTCAGAGCGTGTGCCTGAACAAGGGCTACCGCGAGCTGATGGCCAAGGGTGCGGTGATGCGTTACGAAATCACTGAGAACAAGACCAACCGTCCTGTGGCCTCGGTGAAGTTCGTGGAAGCGGATTGCCCGGCACCGGCTGCGGCAAAAAAGAAAAAGTAACGGTTTGACCTTCGCGTGCTGCCGTCCGGTGGCGCGCACTCCCCCCGCTTCAATGCCTTCCAGGCAGCTAGACTCCGTATTGAGCGACCAATAAGTGGTTGCCAGCCAAGGGTTTTCCGGCCCATGATCAAGTCATCCCGACCGTTCATCCACAGCGCTTTTCATGCTGTTCTGTAACATTTTCAGGGCAAAAGAAGGTTGCCCCCTGCGGCGAACAGCGACACAAGCAGTGTCGTCGCCTGCGGCGAAGGTGCCCTGCAAGAAGGAGAAGTTGAATGCCTTACGAACCGAATGACCGCCTGCTCCGACATTTTGAACAACACGGCACCGACCTCACCCAGCAGGTCGACGCACAACTCCAGCTGATCGCCCCCAACAGCCCGAATATTCCCCTGTATCGCGACATGATCCTCACCGTGCTGCGCATGGCCCAGGACGACCGCAACCGCTGGAACGCCAAGATCACCCTGCAAGCCATTCGCGAGCTGGACAATGCCTTTCGCGTGCTCGAACAGTTCAAGGGCCGCCGCAAGGTCACGGTGTTCGGCTCGGCTCGCACACCGATAGAAAGCCCATTGTATGCACTGGCCCGCGAAGTCGGCGCGGCACTGGCACGTTCGGACTTGATGGTGATCACCGGCGGCGGCGGCGGCATCATGGCCGCCGCCCACGAAGGCGCGGGCCTGGAACACAGCCTGGGGTTCAACATCACCCTGCCGTTTGAACAGCATGCCAACCCGACCATCGATGGCACCGAGAACCTGCTGTCCTTCCACTTCTTCTTTACCCGCAAGCTGTTCTTCGTCAAGGAGGCCGATGCCTTGGTGCTGTGCCCAGGCGGTTTCGGCACCCTGGATGAAGCATTGGAAGTGCTGACCCTGATCCAGACCGGTAAGAGTCCGCTGGTCCCAGTGGTGCTGCTGGACGCGCCGGGTGGCGGATTCTGGCAAGGCGCCCTGGATTTTATCCGCAGCCAATTGGAAGCCAATCGCTACATCCTGCCCACCGACCTCAAGCTGGTACGCCTGGTGTACAGCGCCGAAGAAGCAGTGGAAGAGATCAACCAGTTTTATGCCAACTTCCACTCCACCCGTTGGCTGAAACGCGAGTTTGTGGTGCGCATGAATCACCCGCTCAGTGAACGCGCATTGGCCCATTTGCAAGGCGAGTTCGCCAGCCTGCGATTGAGTGGTGAGTTCCAGCAGCTCGCGTATACCGGCGAGGAACATGATGAACCGAGGTTCAGCCATTTAACGCGGTTGGTGTTCAACTTCAACGGGCGCGATCAGGGCCGGCTGCGGGAGTTGGTGGACTACATCAATTTGCCGGAGAACTGGGCACAGGCTCAGGGCAAGGCGCAGCAGCGAGTGGCGCCGGAGCCGGCGTGATTTTTTGAGGGCAAAAAAAAAGACCCACTATTTTCATAGTGGGTCTTTTTATATGCATTGATCCAGATGGGTGGGGCTGCTACGCAGCCCAGCGGGAGCAAGCTCCCTCGCCACAGCAAGCTCCCTCGCCACAGCAAGCTCCCTCGCCACAACAGCTCGCTCGCCTCTACAACTGTGTTCAGTCATCCATGTCACGACCGCTCAACAAGCGGCTGATCATTTCCATCGAAAACCCGCGATAGCTGAGGAATCGTCCCTGCTTCGCCCGTTCCTTGGCATCAATCGGCAGATGGCCAGAGAACTTGCGCCGCCAGGTGTCTTCCAACTGCGCCTGCCAACTGATTCCGCACTCGCGCAGGGCAAGGTCGATATCAGCGCGTTGCAGGCCACGCTGGCTCAGCTCTTCACGAATACGCGCCGGGCCATAGCCCGAGCGAGCGCGATAGGAAACAAAACTTTCGAGGTATCGGGCTTCGGAAAGCAGCCCCTCTTCCGTCAAGCGGTCGAGGGCGCTTTCGATCATCTCGGGCTCCGCGCCGCGCTGACGCAATTTACGCGTCAGCTCGACTCGACCGTGCTCGCGGCGAGCGAGCAGGTCCATTGCAGTGCGCCGAACGGCGACGAGTGTATCCAGTACAACTGTCATCGTTAGATGTCAGTGTCAGCTTCTTCCACTTCTTCAACCGGCTCGCGGTTGGCGGCAGCTTTCACGTCTGGAGCAGCAGTCAGCAGCTTGTCGCGAATCTGCTTTTCAAGCGTGGCAGCGATGTCCGGGTTGTCCGCCAGGAACTTGGCCGAGTTGGCCTTGCCTTGACCGATCTTGCTGCCGTTGTAGGCATACCAGGCACCGGATTTCTCGACGAAACCGTGCAGCACGCCCAAGTCGATCATCTCGCCGTTCAGGTAGATACCCTTGCCGTAAAGAATCTGGAACTCGGCCTGACGGAAAGGCGGGGCCACTTTGTTCTTCACGACTTTAACGCGGGTTTCGCTACCGACAACCTCGTCACCTTCTTTCACCGCGCCGGTACGACGGATGTCCAGACGGACCGAAGCGTAGAACTTCAGCGCGTTACCACCGGTGGTGGTTTCCGGGCTGCCGAACATCACGCCGATCTTCATACGGATCTGGTTGATGAAGATCACCAGGCAGTTGGCGTTCTTGATGTTACCGGTGATTTTACGCAGCGCCTGGGACATCAGACGGGCTTGCAGGCCCACGTGCATGTCACCCATTTCGCCTTCGATTTCAGCCTTGGGCACCAGGGCCGCCACGGAGTCAACCACGATCACGTCGATGGCGTTGGAGCGCACCAGCATGTCGGTGATTTCCAGGGCCTGCTCACCGGTGTCCGGCTGGGAAACCAGCAGGTCGTCAACGTTGACGCCCAGTTTGCCGGCGTATTCAGGGTCCAGGGCGTGCTCGGCGTCGACGAACGCACAGGTGGCGCCCATTTTCTGCGCCTGGGCAATCACCGACAACGTCAGGGTAGTTTTACCGGAAGATTCAGGACCGTAGATTTCAACGATACGGCCTTTTGGCAGGCCGCCAATGCCGAGCGCGATGTCCAGACCCAGAGAGCCCGTGGAAATAGCCGGGATCGCCTGACGGTCGTGATCGCCCATACGCATTACGGCACCCTTGCCGAATTGACGTTCGATCTGACCCAGGGCCGCAGCCAAGGCTTTCTTCTTGTTGTCGTCCATTAAAGTCCTCACGTAATCAATAAGGCCGGGGCGGCCAACACCTGTATAAGTAGACAGTATTGTTCCACAAAGATCGGAGATCGCCTACCCCTGATTTTCTATTTCTGCTGCAGCTCGTCGCAACAAGCCCTCTAGCGCGGCCTTTACCGTTTGTCGGCGGACCTCGTCGCGGTTGCCGGTGAAGTGCTCAAGCTCGGCCGTGACCTCCTCGCCGACGCCGAACGCCAGCCATACGGTGCCCACCGGTTTGTCCGGCGAACCGCCATCAGGGCCCGCGACGCCACTGACCGCAACGGCAAAGCGCGCCAGGCTTTTTTCCTGTGCACCGCGCACCATCGCCTCCACCACTTCCTGGCTGACGGCACCGACTTTTGGAAACAACGTTTGCGGCACATTCAACTGGCGGGTCTTCTGGCGGTTGGAATAGGTGACATACCCCGCCTCGAACCAGGCCGAGCTTCCCGGAATCCGCGTGATGGCTTCCGCGATTCCGCCGCCGGTGCAGGACTCGGCAGTGGTGACGTGGGCATTGAGCACCTGCAAACGGCGCCCCAGTTCAGCAGCCAGTTGAGTGATTTCCTTCACGGTCGTCTCCAGTCATGGGCGGGGGTTCGCCTACCCTACAGGAGCCAATCGCACGCGCAAGTGACGGACTGTCTCAAGACGCAAACGGGCGAAGGCACGCCGGTACACGTTTAAGAAACGCAAAGCGCCGCCTTCGCCCGCGCCCACAGCCGCAAGCGATCCTCCAGCCCATTGAGCCCGCCGTTGATGCGCCGCGTGATGGTGGTGAACTGGTCCTTGTCGGCCAGCGCGTTCAGGCCGTTGCTCTGCCAGAACCAGGCCGCCGACTCGGCGGCCCATTGCGGTTGCTCCAGCAACATCGGTTCTCGCAACAAACGCTCATCACCGAACAGGGCCTGGCTGCAGGCCAGGTAATTACGGCGCCCGGTAATCTGGATCAGCCCCCGGCCCCGGTACTTCTGGCCGTCGCCGTCCGCTTCGGGGGTGTTACCCAGGCGCACGGCCAATGCGCCGGTGTCGTACTTGCTCAAATAGGCATCACTGCCCAGTTCACGCACGTAGCGCAACTCGCCGGACTCATGACCGACTTGAGCGATAAACGCCGCGACGCGCTTGGGTTGACCGATCTCAAACCTGGCCATCGCCGTGTTCAGCGCGGGCAAAAAAACGCCCGCTCCAAGGCGGGCTCCCGGCAGGATTTGAAGCAGTTGAGGCAATGTTATCAGCATGGTTCCTCACTCGGCCGGGGACAAACCGCTGGCCTTGATCGCACATCGATAGCTCTCTTTGCGTTTGCCACTGGCAATCACACTCTTGATCGACCAACGCCCCTGCATAAAGCCAGGCCAAGACTCGTCCAACAGCAACAACCCTTCGGCGCCGAATGAGGGATTGCCGGGGCAGATCACATTGACCTGCAACCCTTCGCGCCCCACCCGACGCATCTCGCCCTCTGCGGCAGTCCTGGCTTCAGCCTCGCTCTGGTAACGCTGCGTCATCACCTTGAACGGCGCGATGCCCACTTCCACCACGTGCTGTTTGCCGGCGGCTGCGTCCCACCAACTCGCTTGCGCGCCGGAGTAGGTCGCACGGCTGGACTCAGTGAAACTGGCGGAAATAAACGCACGATCCCCCGGACGGTTGTCGCGGGTGATCGACAACTGCACATCCGGCAAAACCTTGCCCGACAGCGATTTGATCTGCCCTTTACGGCCCAGCACATACAGCTCGTCGACGGGCTTGGCCACCGCATCGAAACGCTTGGCCAACCGCGTCAAAAACGCCATGTCGCTTTCGTTGGTCTGGTCGATATGCTGGATCTGCTCGTCTTCCAAATCATGTGCCACACGCGGTGAGAAGCCGTAGCGCGTGGTCAATTGGCGAAACAGCGCCCCCAGGCTGATCGGCCCGTGGCTGGCGGTTCGTCGCTTCTTGAACTCGGGCTCATCAAAAGGCGCCGCCGTCGCCACCAGCACCGCGCGCAGCGGAAACAGCGATGGCGTTCGCTGAGTGATCTTGAACCGACCTTTATCCACCAGGCCGGATTCCAGGTAGCCGACGCGCAGGCCGATCTGACCGCCCAGGCTGGGCAGCCCTTCAAGGCCTTCGATGTCGAGGGTCAGCTTCAACTGATCGGACGCAAAACCCGCCAAATCGGTGTGCTCCCATTCCAATAGCCGCTCATTGAGCAGCGCGGCATTGGCGCCGTAAATTTCCACCACCGGTGTAAATCCAAGTGTCATGGTGACTCCTTAGTCCCAGGCCGAAACCGGCTGCTTGGCAATAGGTTGTACCGACAGCTCGGGCACCACCACGGTGACGCCTGCCGGCAGGACCACACCCTGCTCGGCGAGTTGAGGATTCAAGCGCCACAGCACTTCCTCGGCCGCATCATCACAGCGACCCAGCTCGCGGTAGAGCAACAGGTTCACCGAATCCCCGGCAATACTTCTCACCCTACGCATTGACGAACTCCTCCAGCACCACGGACCAATTGATCACCATCGCCGTGCCGTCATCGATGACGCTGGACTGTTTTTCGTCCACCGACTTGATGGTCCACAGCCCCCAGCTAAGGCCAACGCCGTCGACCAGAGGCAACGGCAAACGCAGGGTTTGCAACGCACGCAATTCGTCCAGCCGCGCCATGCCCTGTGCCCGTGCGGCCTTACCGCCGAAGGTGAGCGTTTCGAGCGCCTGGCCGACCTGGCTAGATTTGGGTTTGCCGGCAATGATCTCCAGGCTGACCCAGCCACCGCTGCTCGCACGGTCAAGGGTGTCGTAGGCAAAACCCCGGGACAGCCCAAAAATAAACGAGCCCAATGCCATCTGTTGTCGCATCACGCCACTCCTGTATCGGTCAGCGCCGAGTCACGTCGCGTCGCCAACAGGCTGTCCATCGACAACGGCGTGAATTGGGCTTCAATCTGTTGCACCACCAGCGCCGCCAGTTGCTGATAGCTGGCCTGTTCAGGTGCGTTGATGGTGATTTGCGGGGCGAATGTCAGTTGGCGATTGTCAGCCTGGGCGTTGCTCAGTTGCTTGCTGACATCGGCGGGCGCGGCCAGGCGGTCGCTTGGCCCGAACAGCTTGTCACCCAGCCAGGCGCCCGCCTCACTGCCCAGCAATCCACCGATCGCGCCGCCGACAGCCGTACCGACACCGGGTAAAACCAGGGTGCCGATGGCGGCCCCGGCAGAGGCGCCGGCCCAGGCACCACCCGCCGTGCTGAGGCCGGCGCCGACGGCCTTGACGTCACCGTCGCGTACGCCCTGGATCACGCCCAAGGTGGCTTCAGCGGTTCTCAAGGGCGCGAGCCGCCGAATGCCGACGGATCCGAGTGTGACGAAAGCATCGGCCAAGGCACCCGCCGGAATGTCTGGCCGGTTGGGCGCTGGCGTTGCGGTGCTCGCCCCAGTAAAGGACTGAAAGCCTTGCGAGGTCGCCCCGGCTTGAAAACTTGCTGACGAGCCGCCCAACGCCTGGCGGCCTGGTTCGACTAAGTTACGGACTTCAGCAGTACGCCCACCGATTTTTTTGCGACCTTTGTATTTCTTTGCAGCCGTGTCTATGACCCAATCAATCGCTTTTTCTGCGGCCTTGCTTTTCAGCGCGTCCCACAGCTCGCTCCAAACCGCCTTGATGGAGCTCATCACCACACCATCAGCCGGTTCCTTGGGTTCATCCTTCGGCGCGCTCGCGGCAACATCCGCTGCCTTGGGCATCAGCGCATCGCTGTTGATGAACAACGTCGTGTTGAGCGTCTCCAACGTCTCGCGCAGTCGCACTTGTTCCTGGGTCAAGGCGTTGATATCCACACTGAGCGTGGCCAACGTGCCGTTCAACGCCCATTGCGGTTGCGAGGCAGCCTCCAGGCTTACAGGTGCCGCAGCGCTGGCGGAAAACGGTGCCAGCACATTGCCAAGGTCTGCGTTGCCAATCATCCAGCGCAAATCCTCCTGGGCGAGTCGGATCCCATAGTTAGTCTCTTGCATCCCGCTCTACTCCTGTTTAACGCCAAGGCGAGTGATCGCAATGTCGTAGCGGCGCAATGCTTTTGCGGCATCCCAATCCAGGATCTCCGCCTCATTGACCGAGTAAACCAGCGGCACCACATCGAGGATCACGTCGATGTCGCGTTGCGAAAGAAGTCCGCCGGTTGATTTAAAAAATCGTCGATGCGCTCCTGCAGCTCGGTCCAGTCAGGCACGGTGAGGTGGGCAAGATCGGGGATCATCAGGCCTGTGCAATGAGCGGTGATGAACTCGGCACGCTCTTTATTGGTGGCGAGTTTTTTCATCACCTTGGTGGCGCGCAGGGCGGGCATTTCCAGGGACAAGTCGGTGAAGACACGGCCGGCAGCGTCGAGAGGCTGCAACAGTTGGACGGGCTGGTCGTGGGTCGATGCCGCTGGCTTATCGAGGAAGAACGACGCAGGACGTGTCGACATCTCATGTACGTATTGGGCGATGGTCACGTAGTCCGGACGCTTGAGTTGGTCGAGCTCTTTTTCCGACAGGCCGGTGGCGAGTTTCGCCAGTTCGAAGAACTGGTCGTCCTCGTCCTCACCGGCCCGGGCCAGCGCGTCTTTTTGCGCGGCGTAGTACAGCGGCTTGAGTTGAACCTGCTCGATCGTCGCGCCGGTATCGGCAGTGACTGGCGAGAGCAGGCGGTGCAGCGGTGGCATCCAGGCCATTGTGCAGCTCCTTGGTGAAGTATGGGGGCGAGCGAACCCGCCCCCGGGGGATTACGGCATCAGCACGGCGCGACGCGCATCGCCGAGGATGTCGACGCCGTTGAGCACGAATTTCTGAGTGCGCACGTCGATGTCGATCACCGGAATGCCGTTTTCCAGGCGGTTGTAGGTGCGGCAGGAGAGTTCCAGGGTGGTGACAGGCTTCTCACCCATTTTCAGAGCCGTCTCAGTCAGGCTTTTCAACTTGCCGCCGACCGTGTGGTAGGTGAAGTAAGTCTTGCCATCCTGGTCCTGGCCGGCTTCGCGCACGTTGAGCAGGATGTCATCACCCAGGCGAACGCCCAGGGCCAGCATGATTTCCGGGCCGGCGCCTTGCAATTCAAGGGTCGCGTTGAGCACCTTGGCGCTCTTGGCCATTTCCTCACCGATGAAACGCCCGCCGGTCATCGGTTCCATATCGAAGTCGATCTTCGGCGGTGTGAACGAATTGACCGTCGCGGACAACGGCAAACCTTGAAGAGTGGCCGCAATGGCCTGTCTGACTCGGTTGGTAAACATTAGAGAACGTCCTCCAGGAACTGCTCGATGATTTCATCGCGGGCATTGAGTTGATAAATCATGTGTTCGTTCGGCGCATAGCGGCCGTAGTCGATGACGATGAACCAGGTGCCGTTCTTGTACTTCTCGACACTGTTCAACTCCGGGTGCAGGTACACGCTGCCGCCGGGGATGGTTTCATCGGCGACCAGGGTTTGCAGCCAGTCGTTGATGCGCTTGACCTCCTGGTCCATGAAGGACTTGGTGAGGTTCTTGGCCATGGCTTTCTGGCCGGCCTTTACCAGCTTGCGGCTGATGGCATCTTCCAGGCCGACGTAGCTGATGAACTTGCCGGTGATGGACCGGTTACCCAGCAGCGAGAAGCCACCGAGGATGGTGCGGGCGTAGTAGCTCACGCCGTAGCGGTTGAGCAGGTCGCCTTCGGTGGAGGTGTCGAGGATGTTGTACTCGACGACGCGGGAAACGTCCTCGGCGAACGTCACCTGATTGCCTGGGCTTTCCCATTGCTTGACCTTGGCCAGGGCTGCGATAGCCAGGGAAGATGGCGCAAGGAACACGTTTTTCTTCGCCGCCTTGGAGTACACCGACGGCATGTTGTGCACCAGCAGGCAACGGTCAAAACCCAGATCGGCCCCGCCCAGTTCACCGCTGTAGGTCACTTGGTCAGCGACGCTTGCGTCTTTGCCGTCCAGCACCACACGGGCCTTGATGCGCTTGCCGAACGAGGCGAACTCACCGGCCACCGCCTTGGTGCCGGTGAAGCCTGGAGCGCCGATGATAGTCAGGTCTTCCGGCACGCTGGCTAGCGCCGCCAGGCCCAGTTTGCGACCGGTCACCGGCTCGTCACCGCCGATCACGTTATTGAGCGTGTCCGCCGGGGTGGCGCCCTCCTCCACGATCACCACATAGACCGGCACCTTCACCACTTTGAGGATCTGGTACACCGCCTGGAACAGCGTGCCCGACTCCGTACCGGTCGGGTCCAGCAGCGCCTGGGTGGTGAAACTGTTGATGCGAAACGGGGCATTCTTCGGGATCGACGCATGGGCCTTCGGCGCAGTGCCGACCAGGCCGATCACATTGTCGCCCAGGCCACCCATGGCCTCGGGGGATTCGGTGGCATTCACGGTGATGCCGTTGTGCTCGAAGTTCAAAACCTCAGCCATGGTTAGTCAGCCTTCTTGGGGGTGGAGTTGAGGACGCTGGTCAGTTCCAGGCGGCCGGCGGTGCGCAGGGCGGATGCTTCGACGTCCAGCAGGTCCAGTTCCTGGCCGACGGCGGACCAATGGCCACCTCCGGTGGGGAATGGGATGAGGACGGTGTAGGTTTGGCGGGTGGGCATGAGAGAGAATCTCCAGGCGAAAAAAAACCGCGGGAAGCGGTTTGGGATAGTGATTAGCAGGGAAAGGCTCCTGAAACTGTCGGAGGCTTATTTGATTTGTTTGTCGATCCAGTCAGGTGAGACTGGCCGTCCTTCGCTATTAGGGAAATCTGGGGATTGAGGCCAGTCGCGCAACCCCTGCATATAAACCAGCAGCTCTTTGAACTGCTCCGAAGAAAGGGTAGTAGCGACCTCTATTTCTCGCTGGTCACGATGTCGATCACGCAACCATGAAGTATCAGCTAACACCGCGTCACGCCACTCACGTTCAATCATCATGAAATCAAGAGTCGGCTCTGGGCCAGCAGCCAGAGCCATAGCCTCAGCTTCTGAAACAACACTTAAACTATCTGGCGTACTCACGCCCAACTCAAAAGCGAATACCTCTCCAGCGTCATTAACGAGATAGTTCATCAGCGCATTTCCGTCCATGTATTAATTGTGTAGCTACCCGTCGGGACTTTATAAGTGGCGCCTGCTGGAACAATTGCAGAAACCGCCAGGCTCAAGCTTGCACTTGGGAATGAAGACCCAAGAATCAACACGCCATCGACAAGAATCGATGCTGTTTGGTTATTTGCAGTACTAACAAATGCAATGTTGACGTACAGAGGACTTTCTGTCGCATTAGTATATGTGATGTTAATCGCCCTGCTTGCCTTGACATCAGATATTGCCTTGAACTGATTCATCAAGGATCGATTCAAATTTTGTACGTGAGTTCCTAGTGCTGCTACATCGATACTTCCTTGATTGATTGGCGCATTCCAGGCCTTGATGCACCACATAACGGCTAAGTTACGCGGACGAGTTTCGATCCCCCCCTCAGACTGAACGTAGCTACTGCTATTAGTTTGCGTACCATTGGAGTACATCGTTGTGAAACCACCCCCCGCGGCGGCTTCTCTGACGGTAATTCCGTGGTTGTGGGCTTTCAACTGATCACTTTGCCAACTTCCTGGCATCCTCCCAGCATCTATTCCCCGTCCATGATCCCAACCACGCAAGAACTCTCCTCGCGACTCAGGCAGGCGGAAAAAGCCGGCAGGTTCGCTACCTATATTGAAGGTCGTGCCCAAATAAGCAGCGAGATCTGGGTACACAGCGATGCTTTGCACACTCCCGTCCAACTCCAAATACCCAGGAGGTACAGCAGCTTTCGGAAAAGGAACAATCGACCCAACTGGAACAGCAGATTTCAACGCATCAAGTTCATTAACAAGGGCCGCAACATCAATACTTCCCTGGTTGATAGGCGCATTCCACGCTTTGATACACCAAAGAACGGAAAGGTTACGCGGACGAGTCTCCGCGCCGACTCGAGGTTCGCCGTTAATACCGTCGGTAACGGGCGTACCGGAAGCAGCAGGATTTATGATTCCGCTGCCAGCTGCTAGCGCGGAGCCACCAGAACCGAATGCGGCATATGCCGTAGTCCCCTTAGGTGCGGCATGAAAGTGTCCTTGCATCTGATCGAGTTGATAACCGCCAATAATCCGACCGGCATCCACCCCCCGCCCATGATCCCAGCCACGTAAAAACTCCCCTCGTGATTCCGGCAGTCGAAAATTCCCCGTGCCTTCGTCCCCTTTGTTGAACGCAACCCCCAAGAACTTCGCCAAGTCCGGATAAGCCGCAGCACTCTTCACGCTGCCGTCAATTTCCAGGAACCCAACCGGGACCTTATCAACCGGAAATGCCACCATGGATCCCACTGGCAATGCGGACGACTGAGCAATCATCGCCTCAATCTCAGCCTTCGAATAGGTCCCCTTCCCCAGGTAATCCATAACCCAAGCCCGAGTCGCCTTCACCACCGTGTCATCAATCAACAACGTCACGATTGCAGCATTACTCGTCTCGAAGATCGAGCGGATATAAAACTCTTTCCCCGACCCCGACGTTGCCAACACCGGCTTATACGACTCCGGATATTTGACGATGGCGTACAGAATCCCGGTATCCGTCCACAGACCGGCCTCGCGCACGTACCAGCCACCCACATCCGAGGGGATGGTGACTTCGGCCATCAGCCAGTTGGCGTTTTTCTCATCTTGAAACAACGCATTCAAAGGCCCGCGCCAGACTTCGCGTTTCAGCGCTTTTGCGCTGGCATCTGGGTTATAGACAGCGCCGTTGCCGTCGCCGACGGAAATCTGCGCCAGTTTGATCGGTACGCCCGCGGCCTTGCAGGCGGTTTCGTAGGCGATCCCCGCGTTGGTGAGCAGGGTGTAATAGTCAGCCATTTAGTGCTCCTGTGGATAAAGGGTGGTGGTTTCGACGGTGTAGAGGGCGGCCGCCATAAAGGCGCGGCCGGAGGCCTCGACGCCTGCCAGCACGTTGGGGTAGATCGTGGTGAGTTCGCCGCACAGCGTGGCGGCGCCGATGCTGTGGCTTCCAGAAGCGCTAAGGCCGACGGAGATCGAGAGAATGTCGCGCTCGCTTTTGGCGTCGGCCAGGCGGCGGTCGAGTCGGGCATCGATGGTTTCGCTGTAGGGCAATTCGGTCCAGGCCCGCACGGCAAAGCTATAGGGCACGCCCTTGGGGTTTTGTTCGTACCAGGCGCGTACTTCGGGGCTGAGTTGCAGACCTTTGGCGGCGTTCTCCAGGGCTTGGCGGGTGCCGGCCTGGCGTGCGGTGGGCCAGGCAAGTTTGACGGTCAGGCGCTTCTCGGCCTCGGGGGCCGTGGTGCTCCATTCGTTCACCGCGCGGTCCGCTGCCAGGTAGGGCAAGAAAGCAGCCGGTGTGTGATCCGGGTCCATCAACTGTGGGAAAGGAGGCGTTACGCGCTCCAGCAACTGGCCGAAGCCTAGGTCCAGCGCCTTTTCCAGCGGTGAGCTATTGGCCGGCAACAGGCTCGCTTTAGGCTCACTCATAGCGTACGCACCTCCACCTCGACACCCGTGCAATACGGGGCCTGGAACGCCGTGCTGATGATCGGTTCCAGCGGTTCGAGTATCTGCAGTTGCGCGGCACCGGCGCTGTGGATGGCGTAGTCGATCCAGCTGGGGTCGACACGGCCTTCCAGGCGATGGCAGGAGTCGGCGTAGGTTTGCAGCAATTTTTGCGCTGCGACTTGGGTCAGCCCTGAATCCGGGCCGGCGTTGATCTTGGCGACCACGCGAATCTTGTAGCGCTGAATCTGCGCGCCTTGGACGCCGACCAGATCAGTCTCCGGTCGTACATCCGGCCGTGCGAAATGTCGCCGTACGCCGTCAAGCAAATCGGCGGAAGCCGTGCCATCACCGTCCCTGGAAAGCACGGTGACCATCACTTCGCCGGGGGCAGTGCGGCGGCCGTTGCCGTCCTTGACCTGGGCTGCGTAGCCATCCGGGTCAAAGGTGTAGCTGACGGTCACCACGCCGGGTGTGGCGCTTTGCACCTTGACCGACGGTCGCTCGCCGAGGGTGAATACCTCACGGCGATATTGCATGCGTGAGCCCGCCGCCGGGGCGTGTGGTGCCAAGTAGTAACGCAGGCGGGCGTCGTCGTCGCTTTCCAGAACAGGTGGCACGGGTGGAAAAGCGGCCGGGTCGCCGGGATTGAGCACCTGACGCTCCAGCCCCATGTCGGCCAAGCGCGCGTCCAGGTTGCTGCCAGTGGCCCACCACGCCAGCATCTGCTTGATGCGAGCGTTGTACTTGCGTTCGTGGGTTTGCAGGCGCAGGCAAAACGCTTCCAGCGCCAGGGTCAGCAGTTCGCTTTCATTGTCGAGGCTGACCTTGAGTTTGGCCGCGCTTTGCGGCGCGCGGGTGGCAACGTAATCGACGACGAAGGCCTTGAACTCGGCCAACAGCGGTTCGAACTCATCGACGGCGATGATGGCCGGTTCCGCCAGTTGGTTCTGGCCTGGGATCAACATGCTCATGTCACGACCTCGAAGGTTTGTTGGCGGTTTTTCCAGGTGCCGGCAAAACGCAGCAACAAACCCGCGCCCTGACGGGTAGCGACGATGACCTGGGGTTGAAAGTCGGCGATGCCGTTCTGGGTGTTGTAGAACGCCTGGGCGGCATGGCTTTGGGCGAGGATCAGCAGGTCATCGCCCAGGTTCTGGCCGAGCAATTGCGGGATCAACGAGCCGTACAGCGGGCGCTTCTGGCGAGTGCCCACGGGGGTGGTCAGCGCTCGGGTGGCGCGCTGCACGAATTGCAGCCAGTCGTCGACGGCGGCCCCGGTGTTCCTATCGATTCCGATCATGGCAAATCCTTATGCGCTACTGATCACGCGGCCCTGGTGATCCACCACCGGACCGCTCAAATGCACGCCGGCGGCATCCAGCAACATGCTGGTGGCGCCAAGTTGCAGGGTGATGCTCTGGGCGTTCAGGGTGAAGCTGGCGGCGCCGACGTTGACGTCGACCTGCTCGCGGGAGCCGCTGAACGTGGTGGGACCGTTGACCCAGTTGAACGTGTGGCTGGCGTCGTCGTAGTCGCTTTGGGTGCCGTCCTGATGGCGACGCCGCGTCAGCGAAGCGACACCGGACACAGGCGGAAAAAGACTACTGTTGAGGCCGAATAAGGCGACGGACTGAGCGCCCCCTTCCCCGCCGCCATAATTGAGCAGCAGGCATTGTTCGCCCACGGAGGGAATGCGGGTTTCGGTCTGCGCCCCCGCACTCGGGTTGAAAAACTTGATCGCCGGGCTGAGCAAATCACCGTGGCTGACCTTGCAGGTATTACTCGCGGCGTCGACCTCCTGGCACACGCCAATCCGACAGAAGCTTTCGGCACGCCGATACAGATCTTCCAGCTGGGCTTCCATTTCCGCCAGGCGCTCGACAATCGGCCCCAGTTGCATGCGTAGCAATGCATCGAACATGGACTACTCCTGCAAGGGGCGATATTGATCCGGATCGTTGATGTCGGAGACTTCCCAGGTGCAGGCAAATAAAGGCTTGCCTGTGGGATCTTCGAGCAGCAATGGTCCGAGATAGAGGTTTTGGGTGAAGGAAACCGTCCAGGTGTCGTAGTCCGTTTCTACACCGCTGAGCGCGGAAGGCGCTGCGACAATCGCGTTGGGCAAATCGCACTGATCAGGCGGCAGGCCCCAGCGGTTATCCAAGGCCAGGTCCATCAATTGGCTGGCCAGGTCGCAGGCATCAAAGGCTGCCGATCCGCTGGCAACCATGGCCTTGAGTGAAACCGACAAGGCATGCGCCTTTCGCCCTGCAAGAGAGCGCACGCCGGGGCCATTGCGCTCCACGCTGATCAAAATGCCAGCTTTATCGCCCGTTCCGGGAAAGTCATGGTGATTGCCTACGTGCAGCTGTGGGAAAGCGCTCTTGAGCACGTCCCCAATCGCCTCTGGTAGCTGGGAAGGTTTTTCGAGAAGTGTCATCTGCTTGCATCCTTGCAGCGGTTACTGCTGATCCGGTCGAGAGGTTGGGGTCTCGTTGACCCCGATGCGCTTGGCCGCCCAGCGTTCATAAAGGCCGATGGCCACGTCCGCACCGGCCATGGCCGTCAGGCAACCAATGGCGCCAGCGGTCCAGATCGACATGCCGGCGGCGTAGCACAGCATCAATGCCGATACCCCGCAGACCATGCACGCCCCGGACCGCAGCGCCAGGCGCCGGATCAGCGACCAGCCGCGGGCGCCCTCCTTGTCGGCGCGCCACATTTCGCCGGATACACCGCCAATCAGCGCCAGTACGATCACCAGCCAGATAGGCATTTCCGCTAACGCTTGCTGCTCGTTTGTCATGTCACGCCTCCTGGCTGAGCACTACCGGCCAAAGACCGGCTCTTGGGTAAATCCATTTATAGGTAGGCATTCCAAAAAGCCCGGTTGCCCGGGCTTTTCAGTAATGCGGTCCTCAGTCGATCTTTCGGCGCTACTGGCGCGGTACGGATCTTTCCTCGATGTTTTTCCGACCACGATCCCTGTCTGCCGGATAACTGCTTCTGGTGCTTTACGCTGCACACCCGGGTCAGTTGCCAACCCTCTGAACCGTTAAGGCCGGTTCATCGCTGCCTGTTTGTTAAGCGGTGAAACTAAAGAGCGTCGGCATCCTTGCCGGTGTTGCTGGCGTCCTTGCCATCGCTCGGATGGCGTCCTTGCCGGTGTTGCGTGCCTTCCTTGTATTGACTGGCAGCATCCTTGCCGCCTCCACCAGGCCTTGTTGGCTGGCTTGATATGGAGAATATGCATGTATGCATATACAGTCAATGCGCAAATGCATTTATTTTCACTATTCAAATGCACAAATGCATTTTTGTCCTTGTGGACAGCGGGTTTGGTGGTTTTTTCCAGGCGAAAAAAAGCCCGCTCGTTGGCGGGCTATTTCTTACAGAAGAAGGTTAACGGGCGTACATGCCCCACCAGAACACATGGCCCAGGATGCTGATCTGCTCATCCTGGATATCCTGGAAGCTGTAGTCCTCATCCGGGTGCTCATCGCGATTGAAACTGCGCAGGCGAATCCCGGAAGGCAGGCGGTAGAGCTGTTTCACGCGCAATTGGCCGTTGTGGTTGATGGCATACAAGTCACCATCGACGATGTCACCAATGCCGCTTTTGCCCGCGTTCACCCCGACCGTCGCGCCATCACGCAGCACCGGCAACATGCTGTTGCCACGCACCGTCACACACTTGGCCTGGTCGAACTGCACACCGTTATGCCGCAGGCTGCGCTTGCCGAATCGCAGACTGGCCTTCTCGCTTTCCTCGATGACGAATCTTCCTGATCCAGCAGCCAATTCAACCTCGCGCAGAAAGGGGATCGACACCTCGTCGTCATTAACGGGTGTGTCGTCGTCCCACAGGCTTATGTCCTTGAGTTCCGAATGCATCGGGTCGCGCCCGTCCTCCCGCGAAACACCCACCGCCGCGCGCCCGCGCAGTTGGTCGGTGCTCACACGGAAGTACTCGGCGATGCGGGAAATGTGCTTGTCCGACGGATCAACGATCTTGCCGCTGAGGATCCGGGACAGCGTGGATTGAGGCACGCCGGTACGCCGGTGAAGCTCCGTGGGGGAGATCCGGTCGCGGTCCAGCAGTTCGCGTAAGACGATAGAAACGTTGCGTTTTTGCATAACGGGGATAGTGACGGGAGATTTTGGGGTTGGCAAATGCTAATTTGCATTATTTATGCAAACTCGATGCATTTCCTGGGCTATTTCAAGTGGAGTGATGTGGACTGCGAACGGCAGACCTCGCGTGTTAACCTTGCGCCATCGCAAAATCGCAGGGCGGAATGCCCCACCTTTGCCCCACTCCTTTCAACGAATTTGCCTACGACCCAATGAGTAAAACCACTTCAGACCTCTCCTCCCACACCCCGATGATGCAGCAGTATGGGCTTGGTTTGGGCGTGGGCCTTCTGCTACGGTGCTTTCCGCTTAAACCTGTCTAAAACCCTATCGTCATTATTGGAGCTTTAAGCCCAATGAAACCGACTTAGCTCAAGGTAGTATTAGACAGAGAACCACCCTTTCCGGCGTCCTGCCGACGAACACCACTCCCAAATCCTAATCGCCTCGATTACTGTATGCACATACAGCATTTGAGTTTGCCCACCATGAACATCGATGAAGACACCTCAGCGTGGCTTGGCTGCCCTACGCCGCTGGAAATGTACAAGCACCATTGCGCCCTGCTCGAGGACGAACTCAACCAGGCGCAAGCGATGCTGAACAAGGCGCGGCGCAATATTGCCGGACTTGTCCAATTAAGCGATGACCTGGCCACCGGCAAAGCGACTGCCGAACTGGCACTCAAGAAAGCATTGGAAAATATCGCCAGGCTGAACGTGGAAAACTCCGATATGGGGCGGAAGATCGCCAGCCTCGACGTGGTCGCCGATCAGCGCGACCACCTGTTCAGGGAGAACCAGAAGCTGTTGATGGAAAGGAAGCCGGTGCAATCGTCCTGACGTACGCCTGGCATGCCCGTAGCGCAATCAGTCCTTGGTCGCCGGTGTCGGTGATGGCGATAATTCGTTGAGCATGCGCTGGGTCAAGTTGGGCTCGACGGGCTGCATGAACCACGCCGGCGGCGCCGGTGGCGGCAGGCACGTCGCAGTCACTGGCTGAATCCTCGAGGAGGACTGACAGCCGGACATCAGCAGTAGCAAGCTGGTCACGCAGGCGAGCCTGGTTGCGCTGGGCATCGGATAATTCCTTGGTGTGTTGCTGGTCCTGGCCGGAGAGCTTCTGCTCCAGGGCCAGCCGTTTGTCCTGTTCGCCGCGGGCCTGGGATGCGGCGGCATTGCTGATAGCCGCCAAGTCATCCTTGTGCAGGGCCGCCTGTTCGGCCAGCTGCTTGCCCATTCGCCAGTCCTGCACCTGCCAGGCACCCCCAAAGCCGATGGTAAGCGCCAGCAGGATCGCGGCCAGGATTTGCCCGGGCGTCATCATTGCTCATCCTCCCAGTCAGGTAGGTCAACGGTCTGGCCGGCCAGCTTATGCGTGCAGTCGCCCAGGTACTGGATTCGACCATTGGTGACGAATGAGTGGCAGACCTTGCCGAAGCGGCTGGCAAAAACCGCCTCTCTTCCACCCTTGGCATAGATAGCGTCGTATTCAGCCTCGTCCTCAGGCGTCATTACACTACGTCCATCAGGGGCGCCCGTGGTTCGAGCCAGCACAGACGGCGTGAATGTAGGTGCCTCGGCATTGCCGTTGTAGCCCCAGCGGGGGCCAGGCCCATTTCCAGTGGAGATGCCGTGCACCATGTCGCAGCCTGGGCACTTGAAGAAGAGATCGCCTTCCTTGGCCTGGGCCAGCACCCGCGACAGCCTGGTGAATCCTGTGCCGCTCATGCCAGCACCTTCAATGCCTTTTCGTACAGCGCCTGGCGGTCGTCCTGACCATTCGGAACTCTTCCTCTCTGCCCGGTGTTGATGATGCTGCCAATATCCTGGAAGGCGCCGGCGTCTGCCAGTTCGTTCAGGCCCCGAGCGTCCCAGTAGTGCGCTGCAGACATTGCCGCCCATTCCGCCTGCTCAAGCAGCTCAGGCTGATTCAACAAATCGATCTGCAGCGCCGTGCCGGCAGCCAGGTAGTTCGACTTCCCCGTCACCTGGATCAGGCCGCGCCCGCGGTACTTCCAGCCGTCGCCGGTGGACGGTGAGCCGTTGCCCATACGCGAGGCGTACACATTGTTCGCGATCGCCTCAGGCTTCCCGGCCAGGCTCAGCGCCAGGGCATTTGGCTTGTTCCGCGCTTTGCCCTTCACATCGACTTTCAGATAGCCGCCTTTCCCGTCAGGCTCCGCATAACGGGCTGCCCAGTTGCCGGCCAGGCCGTCGGCGCTGTAATTGAGGTTTTCCGCCACACTCTTGAGTTGCCCGGATTCATGGCCGACCTGGGCGATGAAGGCGGCTTGCCGCTGCGACGTGTCGATTTTGAATCGGAGCATCGCACGGTTTAGTGCAGGCAAAAAAATACCGGCTCGAGGGCCGGCGTTCTGGAGGATCTGCAGCAGCTGCAGCTGAGTGATTGGCATACTTTTCTCCGATCAATATAAAAAACCGCGCATGGCGGTAATGCATTGATTACAAGACTTCAGGAAACTGGCTTAGCCCAAACGACAGGCGTATATAGCGTTGTTTGTATATCGACACCAATCACTTGCATGACCAGCCTATTATTTCCATAGTCCCAGACGGCATATTGATTACCCTGCCGAGAAGAACTACCGGCAACGTCCATTGCTATATTGTTAATCAACATATACTCCCCTGTATTAAGCGGAGTAAATGCAGTCCAACTCAGTCTAAGAACGCCCTGCCCGGTATTTTCCGCACCCAGGTAAGTCCAGGACGTAATAGTCTTTGTAAACTGGGCGCAGGGATTCGAGCTATCAAACAGTAACGTCGACGCCCCATCCCATAGTCTTAATCCAAACGTTCCAATAGGCGAGGCTTTAAATGCGGCGGCGAAGTACGTCCCCGAATAGACTTGACCTGCAATTCCCCTGAAAGAGAACCCGGTCCAGGCTCCTGGGGAGCCATTGATAAGGCAAAAGCACATCGTGCAAGACGAGCTAGGCCTTACAAACACCAAGGGCGGATCAGATGATGTTATCACCGCTGGAAATGACACCGCCGCCCCACCACCGCCATTTGTCCAAGATCCTTTGTGAAGTACTACAAGCCTCGCAAACTCAGAGTCCAATGTAACCACGTCATTATTGTTTACAAACCTTAGACCGAAAGACATTACCGATACCTAGTGACAATAAGTCTTTGAGGCCCAATACCTAAAGGCGCCCCCTCGTTCGTGCCCGGCTGCCCAAAATATAAAGTCACCCCACCATTTCCGACGATGGGGATATATTGAATAGACGCAATATTTTGAGCGGACGTGTCATAAGCTGCCACCGGAAAACAAACCGCTGAGTGTGTTGCCGGCGAAATCCCAGGAATGGATATCCATCTAGTTCTGCTCTCGCCGCCCACCTTCTGTACAACGGCGCTGTAAACAATCCTGACGGTGAATGAACTTTCATCTAGCTCAAGGAAGCCAGTAGGCCCCCAGATTCTCATTCCGAAGCTCATGCTGTCAGATCTCCAAGCTGTACCCTCTTAACGTTGTTTTCGTCGTAGACCTTGATCGCCCGATTGGTCATCGTCAGCCGGCCACCGCCAGGAGCTGGGCCGTTGAACTCAAGGTTTCCAGCCTTATCCAGGCGCCACCCCTGCACACCGGCGACGTAGTTGTCCGATTGCAGGGCCTGGCCGATCTTCAGCATGGTGATGCTGCCATCTCGGATGAAGGCCGTATCGATGTACGCCGCGTTGTCCTGCACCACGAACGGGTAAAAGACATTCGTGGTGTTCGGGTCAACGATCGCAAACCTGCTCGCTGCTATAAGCACCTGGCTGGTGATGATCCCCTCGTTGTTTTCGACACCTACGCCGATACCGGCGAGATACGGTTTCCCGTCCACGGTGAGCTGCGTCTTGATGCTGTACATCGCCGCCAGGTCCGACTTCAGCGCCTCTATCTCGATCTGGGCACCGCCGCCAGAATCGATCTTCTCAAGCAGATGCTGGCTGAGCTGGGTCTCGGTGATCTGGTCATTGAGGTAGTCCAGGATAGGTCCTGCGTCCGAAGACGACTGGCCGTCAACCGGTCCGTAGAAAGCGCCCAAGTTGCCTATACGGTCCACCAGGCGCGCCCAGAAGAAGAACCGCTTGCCGGCGGCCAGGCCCATGATTGTCAAATCTGTTTGCGGATTTGCGTAATCACCGAACTTGACTGCGCTGGCAATATCGCTGGTCTCGCTGTACCAGATTTCAGTTCGCTGCAGGTCAGCGGTGCTAAGGTCCTGGGGAATCGACCACTGCAATTTGATGCCGAACACGATCGACAGCGCAGTGAATGACGATACGACCGGCGGCGGCGTGGTCTTGCCGTTCAGTACCGTCTCTGCCGAAGTCGCAAACACCGACCCAATGTCGAGCGAATTAATCGCACGCACCTTGGCCACGTAGCGCCCGGCGTATATTCCGCTCACGTCAATCGACGTGGTACCGGTACGGCCCGCGAAGATCCAATCGCCATCGTTCTTGCGCCAGTAAACCTCATAGGCGATTGCTGAGGTCGGCTTCTCCCAGGCGATCGTCATAACACTGACCGCTGTGCCCTGGTCTACGAAGTGGTCATTGCTGACTATCACATTTTCCGGGGGCGGCTGAACGCTGGGCGGAATTACGGTCAACGGCGGCTGCTCGATGCGGCTTCCGTTATCGATCGCGCTGTACTTGCTGGAGTTGTGGCGAACGGCTGTGATGCTGAACTTGATCTCGGTGTCGGAAAAATCCTCAACCACGGACATGACACGGAACTGCTGAACCGCCAGGGTTGGCGAATCGATTGCCCACATCGAATGCGTGGGAGGCAGGTCAGTCAGCGGCTCGGCCAGGACCACCTGCTGAACATCCGATGGGAAGCCAGTGGTGTCCATGGTGATATTGCCGTTATCCCAGGTGATGCCGGTGCTGTCCCACGTCAGCGGGTAGCCAACGGACTTCACCGCCCGGGATATGGCCTTGCCGTTCGGCATGATCAGCGTGATGGTATCGCCCGGGTAAGCGGTCACGTCGGCATCGAGGACGAGCGTATCCAATGTGGATGAACGCAGTCGGCCGCCAATGCGCCGGCCAGCCCGATCATTGTCTGCGACACGGATAATCTGCCCAGGGCGCGCCAGGGTGCCGTCCAGGCCAACCGAAAAACCTACACTCTCCGTCTCCAGGCGGTTAGTGAGCAGAGCCCACTTACCGATCCGCTGGGCCTGGGCTTGGGAAGTGCACCCCGTTGCAGTGATTTCTGTCTGCTGAATGCCATAGCGGCTGATACCTGCCTGATCATCAACATACTCGACCTTCTGCCGATAGAAGTCTGTCGGGTCGTTCCAACTAACCAATGCGACGGTGTAGCGCGTCTTCTTCGATGAGCCGAAGTAGCTAAACTTGCCATCAATGACGTTGGCGTTCGAATAGGTATAAACCGGATCCTCTGGCATATCGCACAAGGCAGTAACAGTGCCGCCAGCCCAGTACGCCATCCCGCGGAATGCCGTCGAAAGATCTTGCAGCACGCGTAAGGCGTCGGCGCGTACTGACAAGTAGAGATTGCAGGTAAATCGCGGGTGGGTTCCGCCCTTGCCGTCCGGCACAAGCTGATCGCAGTACTGGCCGATCCGGTAAAGCTCCCACTTGTCGACCTGGCCATCGTTCAGGAGGTGGCCCAGCCCATAGCGAAAGTGCAGAAGCAGGTCGTAGAAGATCCAGGCTGGATTATCGGTCCACGCGCTTTTGAAGCTACCGTCCCAGACGCCAGAGTAGATACGGGTCTCGGGGTCGTAATTGCTCGGCACCCGGATAATTCGCCCGTACAAGTCGAACGAACGTGTCGGGATCGACTGGAACTGTGAAGCGTCAAACTGGACACCAATCATCGCCGAGCCCGGGTAGCGCAGCTTCGCGTCGATTACTTCCGTAATCGCGTCGATGGTTGTGGTGTCGGCGATGGCGGAGCTGGTCGCGTTTGGGGTGGATCTCACCACGCGCACCTGCCAACCACTATTGGCTGGGGGAAGATCCACCCGGTGTGAACGCTCGTACTTCGTCGATGTTTTACCGCTGAACGATGAAATCACCATAGGCACGTATGGGCCGCCGTCGGTAGAAAGCTCGATCCGGTACTGCACGGTATAGCCATTGGTGTCGCCGTTCGAGGTGTTCGTCTGCGCGAGCCGAGGCACTGAAATTCGAACACGCTCGGCCGACAGCTGCAGGTTGGTAACAGCCCTCACCCAAGGCTGGTCATAACGAAGCTCTACGCCCACCCCTACCTCGCTTTCCACCGCCGGGAAGCCAGGGATATGCGTCTGGTCCTGGCTTCCCGTCCGGACATCGAGCGTCACACCACTGAAGTTCAGTGAACCATCCGCGTTGGCCAGCGGCGTTTCACCAAGGAAGACGGAGCGCATGCCGTCCACCAAACCTACAATTTCACCCTCACTCACCAGGTCCAGAATTCGGGCGTACGCAACGCTTTGCAGGTTGTCAGGGGCCTCAACTGACGGGCGCGGCTTATCCTCGCCGCCTTTGCTGCCGGCGATAGCTAGATTGGTCATGGCTTTCCTTCAGGCGAAAAAAAGCCCGCGCGTTGGCGGGCCTGGTGGTGGGTGGGCGCTTACATCTGGTCTTCGGAGTAAATGCCGGCGCTGATCACAGCGCTGCCAACGATCATCCTGCCGTAAAGCAGCGGGACGGGGTTACCCTGAACGCTGGTATTTACCGGCCCGTTGAAACTGTAGCTGGGCCGGTTGTTTGGGCCGTCCTGGGTGCCGAGGCCTTTGGCTTGAGGGCTGAGCATTTGCATCGCGCCACCGATGGTGAGGCCTATACCGAGTTGAACGGCCCAGGTTTGCCCGAAGTAGCTGCCAACAGCAATTAGAACGACCCCCACCACTGTCTGGATAAGGCCAGCGCGCTTGGAACCGGAAATTATCGGAACGATGCGAATCACATCTCGCCCGGTCGGCTTCCCCAGGTCATCCTCGCCGACGTTCTCCCTGCCGTTGAATATCGCGTAGCGCAGTCCTTTTTCTGAGCTATCCACCATGTGACGCTCAAAGCCAGGAAATTGCTTTAAATACCCAACTACATCGCGGAACCCGCCGGCCGTCGTGACGCGATGACGTCTCCCAAAGAGACGGCCCAGCGATCCAGACAGCAGAACGGTTTGCATCTTCTCGACTGACTGAGCCATTTTTTCTCCGAGCAATAAAAACCGCCAGAAAGCGGCCTGTTGATTAATGGGCGGCGCTGCGATGGCGCCAGTACCCGACCGTCACCTCGGACCAGTAGCCGCCGTACACGTCGCGCTTGCTGTCGCGGTTATAGAGGTGGTGCAGAATCGAACCGGGCGCCGGGTAATGTTGGGGCTCGGTCTTCAGCACTCCGTCGGCTAGGTAGATCGCGGCGTGGTTCGGAACCGGTGAGCGGATCTGCATCAGCACCAAGTCGCCGTGCTGCAGCGTCGATACCTTCTCGAAGCCGGCGGCAGGCAGATTATCCAGGTACAGGTTGCCGCCCTTATCCCACCAGCCGTCTTCGCGCTCGAAATCGCCAAGCTCGATACCCATCTCGCGGCGGTAGAAGTCGAGGATTATGCTCAGGCAGTCGCTAACGCCGTGCGCAAAGGCCCTGCCAATCAGCGGGGCCTGGTAACCGGTGGGCGCGAAACTCACCAGGTCGCCGGCGCGCACCACATCGTCGTCTCCCTTTCGGAGCTCCAGGATGTGCCACGGAAGTGCCGATGCCTCGCAAGAGATGCGATCGGCCTCGCTGGGTGATGCTGGGTAGTCCGGATGGCTGTGCACCACCGCCAGGATCGCGCCACGGTCCTCAGCGCCGGCGTAGTCCTCCGGATCTAGGCGGAAATGCTCGCTGGGCGTCGAGGCGGTATTGCGGCACGGCACGTAGACTTCCTTGCGGCCCTCGCGCACCAGCAGCCCGCAACACTCGCGGGGGTACTCGGCGAGCGCATGAGCCTCAATTGCTGCCTTGCTTGCTTTGTTCATGGGTTAAGCCCTGATCAGGCCGGCGGCCGGGAACGACCCGTACGGCAGCGGGTTATTGGCGCCGAAGCGAAGCTTGCAGCTGGTGAGCCGCCCGCCGCACTTGTCCTTGGCGGCATCCGTCACAATGATGTCGTTCTCGTCTGCCACCGGCGGCCCGTTGTAGCCACAGTACGGCCCGCGATATCCGCCGCAGGAAAGCCACCAGCAAACGTTGGCGACGATCTGGCGGCGCGGTAGCTGGACACCCTGGAAGTCCAGAGCAGAAGCCAGTTCAAACTGCACCACCTCATTGTCTTCCGAGGCTTTGCGCTCGACGTACCAAATGTCCGGCGGCATCTCCTCGTCAGGATCGGCCTCTGGCTGCCCGTCCAGGTATTTGCCCAGAGTGCGGTGGCGAATCAGCTTCGCGCCCACCAGGTCCTCGAAATACAGCACCAGGGCGGTGATGAAACCACCGACGTTGCCCACGGAGAGCGTCGGCGTGGGCTGCGCGCCCTGCCCTGTCATCTCGAACCCGCCGGCCTTGATCGGCCACGGCGAGTACTCCAGTCCCTGCCAGAAAATAGAGGATTCCTGGGGGTATCCGTGGAAACGGTAAAGCTCAGCGCCAAGCGCCGTGGCGTCTAGCTCAAAAAGCTCCACCCACGCTCCTGGCTCAAGCGTTTGGATGTCGGCAGTTATCGGCATGGCTTTCTCCAGGCAATAAAAAACCCGCCGAGGCGGGATTAGATAGTTTGATTTTTACCTACAGGCAGCCCTGTAGCGATGACAGCCTATTCTTTGCGATAGTATCGCTAACAACCACGTAGAACTTAGCCATAGACCCGCTTGGGCTGTCGTCAATATCTACGAAATAGTGAGAGCCTTTAGTAACAACCGTATAGCCGGTATTTCCCCACGACTGAACATATGAGCCTGGCGATCCATCAGCGGCGCTCTGGGATTGCCAAGCACCCTGCACACACTTGGATAGTTGCGATGAGGTTTTTTTTGAGCCAAAGGCCTGGTTCGAGCCCCAGCCACGCAGTTCGCCCATCGATGGCGCGCCGCATCCTGCAAGAAAACACACAACCGCCACTACTATCAATGCACGCATGATCGATTCCATTCCTGAAAGCAGCCAGTTTATCACCAAGCCCTAGTAGTGCGTAGGACTTGGCTCAGCTTCCAGCAGCTATTGAACTTGTCCATAGGGTCAGCATCTTGATATGACCAATCAAAACTTCAGCAGCGACAGCGAAGCAACAGGTGCGATCTTGGCATGGCCCTGCAAGTTGAAGTGAAGGCCATCTGCTTGAAGGTCGGTTGCGGGGTTTATTGTTGAGAACACATCTGCGAGATTGACTCTATAACCATCAGCTACAAGCATCGCCACGTTATCCGAGATAGCAGTGTTGTAGGCAATGGTGGTTGCATCAACGCCTCCGCCGGCGGCTGTTTGGCGAGCAACGTTCAACACGTTTACCGGTCGGCTAAAGTTCGCAGCATCTGGAACGGCGAACCACTCAACAAAGAATAGGTTTTGCGAGTCCGCAGTTACCGTCGTTATCGTAACTGTGTGCTGCCCGGCGGAAAGCCCGCCGAATCGATACAGCGCGGGACCATAGTTAGCGCCAATGATAGTGTTAGAGGAAAATCCTTGGGCGGTGACCGTGCCAACAACTACACCATCAATTCGCACCGTAGCAGTTGCACGTGTGCCGGATACGTTTGTTCTGGCCGTAGAAAAATATAGCGTGGTTCCGGTGAAGGTGAAACTCGCGACGGATCCAACGGCAGGAGAACCTTTAAGCGTGAGGGTTGGGTAAGCCGCCGAGTCACCCCAGTTACCCGTGTAAGTAATCAGTGGGTTGGCTGCCCTAACTTTACCCAGTTCGGGGATTGCGAGCCAAGCAATCAGGGATGCGTGAGCACGTTTGAAGGTGTCAAGATCATTTGCTACCGTGCCATACCTGCGCGAATCGTTGGTCCCGATCATAATTTGAGAGCATTCATTTACAGCGAGGTTAGTTGAATAAACTTGAGCAGCCTGATCCCAAGTGCATGCGCTATTAACTGCATTATTTACAAAGGGAATCTTAACTATTTCCGACTCGCGATTGATGTAATTGTATGCAGTCGAGGATAGTCCCAGCCCCACTGTATTTGAATCGCCAAACCCTTTAACGCTAACGTAAGGTTTTTGCGTTGAGATCGTCTGCCAAGTTCCGTCGCTTGCAAGAAAGCGTAGGTCACCAACTGATGGCGCCGGCACCAAGCCCTTGGTTCCGACCGTGCTGGAAGACGCGCCAACCATATCAGGTACGCCAGACGCAGAACCTGTACCACCCTGGCTCAAAGCCAACGGTGTAGTGAGGCCTGTAATCGCCGTGATGTCGCTATTGGCGCCCTTGTTGGCCTTGTTCGCAACGGTGCCTGCCAGGTCGCCGATCTGCTTCTGAAGCTTACCAACAGCGACCAAGATAGTGTCCGTGGTGACAACAGGAGTTCCAGTGAGCAAGGAAAGCCCAGAAAGGACCGCGCTAAGTACTCGAGCTCCACTGAAGTAAAGGTTCGTAGAACCTTCCGGCAAGCTGTCGGTGTTGTCTGGTCCGCCGCCTGAAGCGCCTTGTAGCACCCATTTTATATCGGATGCGTCCCAAATGAATCGCTGAACGTCCGCGCCGACCCCCGCATCCACGTCGCCGTAGTCGCCTGCGACCGGCGTCGAGACGCCGGCCTGCAGTGCGGCAAGCGAGATGAACGTGCCGCGATAGTGGGCAGGCTGCAAACCGGCGAGCTTGTTCTTCTCCCCGGTGGTGAAGTCTTCGGTGCTAAGGCCCTTACCTGCGATCTTGTCGACCTTTACGTCCAGGCCTGTCTGAAGCTGTACGTTTGTTACGGCAGCATCTGCAGTCGCCTGAGCTGAGGTCGCACGTTGGTCCAGCTCGGCGAAATTATCGTTGATGACCTGTCCACCTGAGCGCAGATCTTGACCAGTTCCGTCGTTCGGCCCCGATCCGATGTTGAGAGGGACAATACTCATGGGTGAAATGCCTGTTCGAAGGTTGCTGTCAGGGTGTAGACGCTGCCGCCCTTGTTGCTGGACTGATATTCCTTGCACTTAATCAAAAGATTTTCTCCGAATGGCTCGGTCCAGTTGAAGGCTGTGGCGCCTTTGTGTCTATTCAGAAAGGCCTTGATCTGAGCGATCTTGGTCTTCTGCCCCGTAAACGTAAGTGGCCATGACTCAGACTTGTTGTTGATTCCGTCCTCCGCCGTCTGCTCGTAACCGTCGCCGAATTTGGCTGACTTGATACGGAAGCTGGTGGTACCGGTTGGCTCCTTATCTGGAGTCCACGTGAAGGTTTCCGTAGCCATACGGCTCTCCAAAAAAAGGAACCCATACCGAAGTGGGGGCTGTTATCGACCGTTGATTGCCGCCCAAATTTGACCGCCAGGCCTCAGGTCTCGGGCAATTTGCTCCTGAGCGCCCTGTTTCGCTGCCTTGGCGTATGCCTGCGCCACCGCTTGGCCCTGCGCCTCCTCGGAAGCCCCTCCCCCCTGACCATCGGCAACAGTGAAGTTCTGCTGAATAACCACCTCGGTGCTCGAGCCCTGACCGCCGCCAACCGCCATAACGCCGAGCTTGCCGCCGGCAGTCCGGGTCAGAGGCATGATCGCCTCATCGCCGGCCTCGCCCATGACCCCGGTCTTGCCGTTCGCCATGCCAAAAGCCGTGGGCTTGCTGACGACAGAATTAGCGAACGCTCCACCATCGGCGAACATCTGGACGCCATTGGACCAGGCCCCTCCAAGTGCTTGCGGAAAGTACGTGCTGGAGTATCCAGCCGAGGACGCGCCAAGGCTGGATGAAGCCGCGCCGGCAGACCCTGCGGCCATTCCGTTTCCCGCGCCGCCGCCGAAGTAGGCGCTTGCCGCAGAACTGGCGGCCCCGAACAACGAACTGAGAGCCGATGACGCCGCTTGCCTGGCAGCAATGCGCGCCATGTCCGCCAAAATCGACTTGGTGAAGTCCGCAAACGAAAGCTTCCCGGTCATGGCGAAGTTAACGACCGCATCTTCCATCGAGCTGAACGCGTTGCTGAACAGGCTTTTTGTTTGCCCTGCCACATCCCGGGCACTGTCCATGTAGTTCTGGAAAGCGGCCGTTGCCCCGTTGCGCCAATCACTTTGAGCGGCCGACATCTGCTCATAATTGCTGAGCGTGGTCTGCGCAAGGTCGGATTCGCTTTTATTGATGGCAGCGAGCTTCTGGTTGTACTCGTCCGCACTCATGTTGCGCGCGGCGTCGGCTTTGTCCCGGGCCAGATCTAGGCGCTGCTGGTTGGCTTGGTCAGCAATGCCATTCAGCTCACCGTTGAGGGCGTTTTGACGGTCACCCTGACCAACGCCGAGCGCGGCCCGCTGCCCCGCCTGCTGCAACGCTTGATTCTGCCGACTCAGCGCATCGGTGTAGTTATTGATCGCCAAGGTTTGCTTTTTAAGGCGCCCCTCTTGATCAATCTCCAGCACTTTAAGCTTACTGTCCGCGTCCTGCTGAGCTTTAACCATGTCAGTGCGGGCATCGGCGATCTTTTTGTCGAGTTCGATCGCTTGCGCAGCAGAGGTGGTCTTTCTGGTTTTGGCTGACTCAAGCGCTGCTATCTCGGCCTCATACGCCGCGGTGATTTCGTCTTTCTCATTGCCTATCAGGCCTGCGCGCTTCCAGCCGTACTCTTCCTGCGAAACCAAGCCAGCCTTTTGCAGTGCATCCAACTCCTTTTGGGCGTTGGTGTACTCGGCGAGGATTGTTTTGATAGCGTTTTGAGAGGCGTTGAACTCCGTCAGGTCTACGGCGCCGACCGCTCCTTTTGGGACTTTCGGGTCTTTGTACTTGTCTTTGATGTTCTGAAGGGATTTAGCCACAAACTCTGCCTGGACCAGAGGATCGTCCGGATTGGCCTTCTTCAGCACTTCTACATCACGTAGATAAGCCTTGGTGAGTTTGTCGCGCTTTTCTGCATTTGTAAGGCTGGCATCACTAATTTGCTTCAGCCGCTGCCCGGCATCTATACCTTCTTTTTGTATTCGGTTTCGCTCGCCGAGATAGCTGTTTTTGGATTTCTCCGCATCAATTTGAAGCTCGAGATAAGCCAGCTCACGCTGATCATTAGCAATGTCTCTGGTCTCAATACCAAGCGATGCTACTCGCCCGCGTCGACCCTGATTGGTTGCGAGGCGATCCCGAATGACCTGCGCCTGCTGCTCCATGGTCAGCACCCGACCGATATTTAACGTCGCATCCAGCGCGCCGGCAGCCGCATCCTTGATCCCTTTCCATGCCCGTTCAATCGTCCCGAGGTTGTCGGTAATCTGCCTGGATCGATCTTGAACCGTTTCGGCGTAGGTTTTGGTGAGAAGGTCGGTCGCTGCCGTGGTATCGCCCTGCTCCTTCAGCGCGACAATTTGCGAGTAAACCGAGGCGGTCAGGAAGTGATATTGATCATTGAGTTCTTTTGCTGCCGCCACCGGGTCCTTTGCGATTTTGACGAACTCGGCAATGGTTGCATCTACCGACCTGCCAGTAGCGTCTTCCATTGCTGAAGCTGCATCAGCTATTTCCTTGAAGCTGCTACTTGCAATCACACCACTACCTGCGAGCTTAGCCAGTATGGCTGCCGCATCGCCGATCGTGCCATTGGTAGCGCTGACCTGCAGTGCCAAGTCAGCCAATTGCCCGGCGCTGGTTCCGGCATAGTTACCGGTGAGGATCAGTGCCTTGTTGTACTCATCAGCCTCCTTGCTCCCCTGGCTATAGCCATAGATCAGTACGCCTACCGCTGCCGCTGCGGCAAGTACGGCGAGCGCCATCCCTGCCGCACCAAGCGTCACGCCACTCATTGCTGGGCTGATCGCCCCTACGGCTTTCTGTGCGTTCTCAGCGGCCTCCGCTGCTGTGTTCGAGCTTTCAGCCAGATCAGAAAGACTCTCGCCAGCTTCGCCAGCACTCTCAGCCAAATCTTGTGAGTTCACTGCCATGCCGGCCAAAGAAGCCCCTAAATCAGCGGCGCCGGAGCCACCTGAAAACAGCGACCGAAACTTCTCCTTGAGCACGGTCAGGGTGTTATCAATGCCTCCAAACGAGTCCTTGATCTGCCCGCCCTGTTGGATCAACACCATCAGCGGGTTTTGCCCGCCTGCCAGGCTGGTAAATATATCGGTGAACTGAGCTGGTAATTGACGCAGTGCCGCCTCGGTTTGCTTCGCACTCAGGCCGGTTTTCGACAACCCATCGTCAAACCCGCCAAGGCTCTTGCGCGTCGAATCGATGCGCGTCGAGTAATCCTTGAAGGTCTCTGCATCAATCAGCCCGGCCTTGCGGTATTGCTCGAGCTTGGCCTGCTGTTCATCAAGACGCCCCAGCGCTGCAACGGCAGGATTGATTTGCCCCAGAAGCTTGGCCAGACCGTCGGCCTGCACTCCGGTCGCCGCTGCTGCTTGGCGGGTGGATTGCGCTTGTTGGTCTACCGTTCCAACCAAAGCGTCAGCATCCGCCTTAAGTCGCCGGTTGAGTGCAGCAAAGTCGGTGGTGGTGGCTCGAGCCGCATCCATGGCGGCGGTATTGGTGTTTACGCTTGAAGCCAGGCTCTTCAGATACTCGCTTGAGTCCAGAGAGGCCTTGGCCATTGCAAGCAGGCGAACCTTGGCATCCTCCGTGGTTTCAGCCAGTTTGGTTTCTGCGCCCGACAAACCAGAAGCCGCCGCCGAAGCCTTGTCGAAACCATCACTGATCCCTGCTGCTGCCTTTTCAGCTTTTTCACCAACCTGAACGAGTTTTTCCAGCTCGTTATTGGCCTTGGTGACTTCGCCGGTCTGCACGGCAATCCCAAGGCTCGCAATATCGCCACTCATGCCGTCACCCTTTATTCATTTGCTCAGACATGACGAGCATGGCCTCGGCTTCCAAAACCCGAAGGTCAGGGAAGAGCTTAATTGTGTGTTTTTTGGTAAAGCCCGAGAGGCTGGCGGTGTCGTAGATCGCCGAATAATCAAGGCCGGTAGCCCCGCACGCGCCGGTGCGCCACTGCGTCGACAGGGCTTCAAAAAGCCGGAATGCCTGCCAGTTATCTGGCCAGACTTCGACGGTGTCGTCGTAGTCTGTCGAGGTCAGACCGAACAGACTGAGCTGCTCGGATGACGCCGAAGGTTCATACAGCGCGCGACCGACCTCGATCAGTTTCCCAAGCGTGCCGCTTCGAATGCACCCTGATAGGCTTTAACGATTGCATCCCCAGCGCCCGCTGACGTTTCCACCAGCGCCCGAATGGATTCTTGGCTAAGTTTGACGTCATAGCCCCAGCCAACAACCAAGGCTTCGACCTGACTCACCTGGTGCTCGATATTGGCCTCAGTCAGCGCAACGATGGTCAACTCGGCGCCCATTTCCTTGAAGCGCACCTCATCCGCCTTGAAAGCCTCCTGCCACGACAGGAACAATGCAGCCAAGGCTTTACGGTCTCGATACTTGAACTCGAAAGGTACCTTGTCGGGCTCAGCGCCAACGCGAGGGATTTCAACGGTGACCTTGAACGTGGGGTTTTGCTGAATTTTGAACTTGGCCATGAGTGCTCCTTACACCAGATAACGGGTCGGTTCGGCCTGCAAAGCCAGGTTAACGGTGCGGGTCAGCACGTTGCTACGCGAGACCGTCGGCTGCTTGGAAAACGAGGTATAGGCACCGTAGAAAATGGTGTCATTGCCGGGTAGGTTCAGGCGCGCAGCTTCCACCTTCCGACCTGCGTCAGCGGCCTCCAGTACTTTCACGAATGGCTTGCCCGGATCGTCGGCAATGGTCAGCACCATACTGGCCGCCGATTTGTCGGTGGGCACTTGGCGGCCTTGCTTATCTTCCAGAAAAACCACGTCCGTGTACTGCTGCTCGCCGCCGGAAAACGCCACGTCGGTGATTTGCGGAATCTGCACCCACGTTTCGATCTTCTTGAGGGTGCCGCCACCGGAGCCCGCCGGGAAGCTTTGCGTGTCAGAGGTGTCAATATCCTCAAGAGTGATCGACACCGCTGTTGCGGCCTTAACACGTACAACGCGCCCATTGAGGGTGCTCCAGCCGGACTCAACCAGCACGATATCGCCCACCTCCAGATCGGCGTCTGCGACCGTGGCCACGGCTTCAGTGGCGTTACTGATCGCAGTGAACGCCAGAGCAGCGGCATAAGTGGCGGCGTGCTGGAACGTGCCGCCGTTGGGGAGTTTGTAGCCCATGGTTTTTACCTCTCTCAGAAATAACAAAACCCGCTCAAGGCGGGTTCGGGGTTTGCCCAATGGGCTGGATTAGTGGGTGTCGGCGCGATATGAAAACGAAACGGGAACCGTGTATGTGGAATCGCCGGTGATGCCGGGGCCCTGGTCGGCCGGCGACATCGTCACCACGGTGACCGAGCCCTTCGTGTCCCTGGCGTAGAGCGGGAACAGATCGGTCAGTTCAGTTGCTATAGGGTTCGTCTTGGTCTTGCCGGTGCCCGCCGGCGCGATGATGCTCACCTGGAACACGCCGGTGAACAGCCGGTGATCACCGCCGAGCGTGTTGCTGGCGGTGTCGCCCGGGATCGTGAACGCCCGCAGGTAGGTCTCGCCCGCCGACGGCGTGTAGGCCGTGTTCTCGAAGACGATCTTCAACTTCTCCGACCTGGCAGCGTTCCAGGCGATGAGCTTTGCCTCGTAGATCGAAGCGATGATTGCGTGTGACATTCGGAAGCCCTGTATGATTGCTCTGTGCAGCTAGGGTCGCCCCCGAAAAGCCGTCTAATCACCGGCCTGCTGCACTCCATTAGTGATTACCCTCTGTGATGGAGAGCAAAATGAATGAGATATGGAAGCCTGTTCCCGGCTACAACAACGCCTATGAAGCGTCTTCGTTCGGCCGCATACGCTCAATCGACAGAGTAGGATTGGGCCGTTTTCGCTCCGGGAAGCAGGTCGCGCGCAAATTTTCAGGCGTGGTACTCAGTCCCAGGATTAGCAATTCCGGATATCTACGCTGCCTGATGGCGGGAAAAACGGTGAGCGCTCATCGAGTGATCGCAGAAGCATTCATCGCTAACCCCTCCGCACTGCCTTGCGTCAATCACATAGACGGGTGCAAGACAAATAACCAGCCAGCAAATCTGGAATGGTGCTCCCACAAAGAAAATACGGCACATGCTCACTCAACAGGGCTTCTGGTTCCCAAAACGTGCCAAGAAAGCCACGCAGCCAAACTCACAGATAATCAAGTTCGAGAAATTAGGAACCTGATGCAAGAAGGCGTTTCTCAGCGCCAGATTGCTGCAATGTTTGGCATGAGCCAGCGCGCTATCGCTGCTATTAGCACGGGCCGGTCTTGGGCAAACCTTGCATGACGCACAGACTCATACCTGATTGTTCCTGATAGCCTCCAGCACGATCTGCTGGAAGCGGGCCACGGTTACCCGGACCATGCCGCCGGGCGCCTGGGTCGAATGGCCAAACTCCAGCGGGATCGCGTATCCGAGACTGTTAGTTATGTAGCAAGTATCGCCTGCTTTGAATTCGATGGTACCGGCGGTAATACGCGCCGTCGACTTGGCGCCGCTCGGGTCGACCTCTTCGGTCGTGGCGCTATCGGGGGCGCCGATGCTGAACATCCAGTTCCCGCGGAACCGGCCACCGACGTAGCCTTCAGGAGCGACGATATCCATGCCGTCGTGCACCTTGCGCCCTGGTCGAAGCCTGCCCGCCTTCGTCAGGTTGGCCGGATCACTACGCAGCGTCGTGTTGTGCTCGTCAACGGCCTTGTTGTACTGGATCGCCACAGCGTTCTGCGCCCAGATCTCCGGGCTACCCACGGGAGACATGCGGATCAGGCTGTTGCCGACCTCAATGATGATCTCGCGCAGACTAGCGTCGATGGCTTCCGTGGCCTGGGCGGCAAACTCAGCCAGGCTCAGGGCGAAACTACCGGACTGGCCGGCACCTGCCCGACTCACGACCGCACCTGCAGCTCATACAAGATCGGCGTGCCGGCCGGGTTGACCTCTTTCAGCGGTGGCACGATTGACCAAGTGCGCCCCTGAACGACCACCTTGTCCAGCAAACCCGGCACCCAGGACAAGCCCTGCGCGGCGATCTTGAGCTTCTTGTCACCCTGCCGGATGAGACTGTTGTTTTGAAATTCTTGGCCGGTGAAGTCGAGCAGGATGCCCTGGGCGATCTGTTCGACAGTTGCCCCCGGAGCTTCGCCGCCCGTCTCTGGGTCGTACTCGCCAGGTTCAGTCTTGCTGATGATTACGGGCTGGCCGAACTCTGTGATCATATCCAGAGCCATTACGGCCATTTCGTCGTAGAAGGCCATGGCGGTCTCCGCTGTGTCTATGCGCGTACTGCGAACAGCCCACGCTTTTGAAGGTAGTCGGCAAACTGCGTTGCGCTCGGACGATCAGGCGCCGCTGGCAGCAGCCGGTTACTGGTAGACGGAATAGCCGCATACTGTCGCGTCACCGCCCCCTCAACACGATCCAGCAGCACAGCTCCTTTGCGCTTCTCCACCGGGTCGATATCGTCCTGATGAATCTCAGCGGCCAGGGCCATCTGCCCGTACTGGATGCGCGCCGGCAGGTAGTTGTTCGGCTTGATCTCCTGATCCAGCAGCACTTCCCGGCGCGGCCAGGACAAGGCCTGCTCGCTGCTCATCTTGCGGCCTTTCCAGGTCTTGCCATCCATCGCCAAGGCGGCCCGGCGCAGCAATGCTTCCTGCTCGGGAACGCCTGCGGGGATGACTGTGCCGAATTTCACGGCATACAGGGCCAAGTCCTCAGCGCTCGCGTAGCTTTCGGCGTCAGGCTTGCCGGTGCCGTCCTCGATGATGAGTGTCATGCGTCAACTCGCTGGAATGGTTTGAAGATTGGCCGCCGGGTCGCCGGCAGCCAGCATTATCAGGCCTTGGGCAGATCAGCTACGAGCTTTTCCAAGGATTCCTTCGAGGCGTTGGCGCGGTACGGCACCTTCGCTTCGTCGAGCTTTGCTTTCAGGTCGGAGATTTCCTTCGCGTAGCCATCTTCCCGACCTGCTTTGTCGGCCTGCTGGAGAAGGTCGTCTACCTGAAGTTGCAGAGATTTCACCTTCTCAACTTCACCGTCACGCTCGCGAATAAGGCTTTCCACGCCGGCGTTTACCGCTTCGAACACCTGAAACAGGCGATCAGCGATCGGGCCAAGATCACCTTCGGGGCGCACCAGCGCTTGATCAGCGAATGACTCGACGATCAGGCCGACAGATTCGAGTTCGGCACGGAAGGCGTCGATGTTGATGCTGGAGTTTCCGCCATCGATCAGCAGTACCGTCGGCACTTCCTTGACCGTCACGTCGGGCACATCGTCGGCAGCATCTTCGCGGCTTTCGGTAACGCTTGCGTCGACGATGCGCAGGCCATTCGCCTTGGCCAGCGCCTTCACGTCTTCCTGGTACTGGTGGAATGGACCAGGCAGATACCAGATGTTCTTGTTGCTCATGATCGTGTCCTCGCCGAGCCGGGCACTGGGCCCGACTCAGCTGTCAGGGTTACTTGGAGGCGTCACCGATCAGAGCCACACCGGCGGTGTGCTTGATGCTGGTGGCGGTCTTGTCCCAGTTCGTCCCAGTGGCCAACTCGGCGTCGGTAGGCGACTTGCCGCCGGTGGTGGTGTCCCAGGTGTAGCCCTTCAGACCCAGGCCGAAGGTGTAGTCGGTCTGGAGCGTGGTTTCGATACGCTCCTTGCCGTTGGTGGTCTGGACGTTGCTGATGATGTCGCGGCCGTCGTGGACCAGCGCAGCGCCTTGCACCAAGGACAGGATGATTTCCTTGTTCGGGGTGCCGGCCTGCATCAGCGCCGGAGCATCCGTCACAACGGAGATCTTGCCGAGGATGTCTACCACGCGGACGTTGCCCGCCTGGAACAGCTGCTGCTGGTTCGCCAGGTTCTGACCTACCAGCTTGTGGTAGCTGGTGCCCTGCATCACCTGGGTTACCAGGTTCTGGCTTGCGTCGCCGAACTTCGCGTGGGCGTTGTTCAGGCCTGCGTAGGTGATGCCAGCAGTAGCCGACACATCGTTGACGGCAGCAGCCTGGGCGGTGATTGCAGCAACCAGGGCGGCGATCGCGGTGTTCAGCTGGTCCTTCAGCAGGATTTCAGCGAACGCACGGCTGGCGACCTCGATGCCTTGCGCGGTTGGACGCTCCAGCCAGGTCATCTGCGATGGCTCGTAACGGATCGGACCGAAGCCGCCGGCTACCTTCACCGAAGTGTTCTTCAGCTCGGTCAGATCGGTTGCAGCGACAGTAGCGTTCGCGCTGTAGCGGTCCACGCGGCGCTGGGCAGCGGCCAGGGTCTGGAAGAACGATTCCTGGAGGAAGTCACCAGTGAAGCCGTCCGGAGACAGCACGATCGCGCCACGGCTGGCGGCGTTGAAAGCGGCGAGATACTGATCCAGCGTCTCGAGAGTCGCCGGCATGATGTATTCGTTGAAAACCTGCATTTGCGACAGGGACATGAGTTATTTCCTTACGATTGAGGGAGATCCGGGAACCGGCTCGCGATCGCGGCCTGTCGTTCCTCTTTGGTGCCGCCGATTTTTCCTTTTGCGGCCCCGCCGCCACCTCCAGCACCAGCAGCCCCGCCGCCAGATGCCTTGCTACCCGCGATCAACGGCGCGAAGGCCGTGTCGTTTGCGAATTCTGCTTTCAGCTCATCCAGCGTTGCCGCCGAGAGCTTGCCTTGCTGGTCGAGGACGACCACAACAGGCTTCCCTTCGCGCTGCTCGACGCTCAAACGGCGCTCGATGTGCGGCAACAGGGCTTTGGCGCTGCCTGGGATTGCCAGGGCAGACGCGATGTCAGTAGCGGTACGGCCGACGGTCAGATCCCGGATCTGAGTGCTCAGCGTTCCACGCTCCTGTTCCAGCATGCCGTTCAGCTCAGCTTCGCGGCGGTTGTATTTTTCAGACCAAGAACGCTCAAGCTCCTCGACGTTGCCGGACTTGCGGGCGTTTTCTTCACGCTCCAGGCGGGCCTGGTCCTCGGCATCCTTGCGGGCCTTGTCGGCAGCCTTCTTCTCGTCCAGCAGTTCCTGGACCTTGGACTTCAAGCCCGAGACATCCTCAGGCTGCGGCAGACCTTCGATGCCGAGTACGAACTTGCCGTCCTTCTCGGTGTAAAGATCGCGCACGGCTTCATCTACCCCTTCCAGGGTATCCAGTTGGAATTTCAGCATTGGTTGTCTCCCAGAGACGTAGTTGCAGGCCCTGCCTGCTATTTGATGCCTGCCCGCTCGAACGCCAGAGGCTCAAGAGCCTTCATCTGCACAAGGGTCAGAGGTGAAAAGTTGCGATCAAGCTGTAGCTCGGAGAATCGTTCGATACTCAGGCCACCTTCGCGGAACAGCTTGGCGCGAACCGGGCCGATGGCCTTGTCCTGAAACGCTGCTGGCTGCTGCTGGAGCCAGTCGTAATAGCTGAGGTCTGCCCTCACCTGCTGGGCACCGCCGTCGCCGATGGATGCCCGGGTGGCATCCTTGGCGAACAAGGCGCTGAAGCGCGTCACCGCAACCACCGTCGAGCGACAGTTGATGTGGATCGGTGGCCTTGGCCCCTCGGTCAGCTTGAACCGTTGCTTATCCAGCGTCCGGCATTGGCTGGTGGTCTTCGAATCCAGGGTGCTGACCCACTCCACCGACTGCACGACGTCACTGTTTTCCTTGAGCGTCTCCATGCGCGCCTGGGTGGCGACGTGCTGCACTGCCGTCCGCACGATGGCGCCAGCGTTGCGGTTGGTCGTAGCCAGGATGCCGTCGTTGTACTGGAGCGCCTTGGTGCCCCGGATGTTCTTGATGATCTGGAAGTTCGTCTGGCCCTCGAAGAAGCCCTGCCTGATCGCGCCTGTGAGGCGTTGCCGCTCCGTGGCGGTGAAGCCATCAATGAACGCCTTGAGCAGCTTCCCGCCATCCGCACCGCGCACGCTGAGCGGATTGGTGAGGATTGCCGCCCTGATTGCCGCAGCACCTGGCACCGCCGCGTCGAAGGTCACACCCACCGGCGCCGCCCGGGTCAGGCTGGTCGCCTCAAACTCGGCCTCGTAATTGGCGATGTCCACCAGGTCGAGGTTCAGCTTCTCGCTGTAACGGTCGAAGATGCCCAGCAGCAGGCTGTCGACTTCGCTTAGCAGGCGCTCCAGGCGGTCGACGGTGTAGTCCGTCAGGTCCGCCCGGGTCAGCCGCTCGCGTATCGAGCGGTCAATTTCCTTGAGGAAGGGTGCGAACTTCGCAACCTCTCCCGACTTCAGCTGCTCCAGGAAGACGGCGTGCCGGATGGTGGCGTCAAGGATTGCTTGGTTTGCCGCCATTCGGAATTACCTCGTCGTCATCCAGGTCAGGCCCAGTGCTTTGCGCTTCCAGCTCACCTCGGATGTCGTCGTCTGTTTTCTCCGGGTTGATCACGCCGCGATCGCGCAGGTACTGCCAGAAGTCGCCTTCCGGCAGCTTGCCGCCCTGCACTGCATTGAACAGTGCAGCGAGGATCGTCGCGTCCAGCGTGATCTGGCTGAAGTCTTGATTGAGCTTGTAGACCACCTCGCCGGTGGCGTTCACGAACTCAGCCATCCAGGCCAGGCACTGGCTGTACGCTTCGCTAACGTTGCTCACTACCAAGGAGAGAACGCTGTGCTCAGCGGCGCTGTCGTTGTCGGCCTGGGTTGCGGTCTTCACCGCGCTACCACGCTCAATCAGTCGGGCGCCGAGGGACACCATGTCCTGCTTCTTGGCGTCCATGGCCTCCTTGGCCACAATGTTTGGCTGTGCCTGCCAAACGCCACACGCGCCATTCGCAGGGAGCAGCCAAGGCGCCCGGGAACCCAGGAATATCCCGGTCTTTTCGAGGTGGTCGCGCCATTGCTCATCAAGCCCGGACATCCATGGTTGAGGCTGGCCCACCAGGTAAGCTGCTTCTTCGTAGTCGGCACTGTTCCGGTAATGCCCGATATTCACTTCGGCCATGTCGTACAGCGGCGAGTCGTCGATGCTGGTGTCGTTGTTCTCGCTGCCCAGGAACTGGAACGGAATAATGCGCCACGGCTGGCCTGAGCCGTTCAGCGGGGCAAATGGCGCCACGGTCATTTCCGTCTTGCTGGAGCCCTCTTCCCAAACCTCCTGGGTGTACACGCCGGAAGCATCCAGGCGCAGCACGCGATATTGCACAACCTGCTCACTGCCAAACCCGTCATCAGTATCGACGTCGACCTTTTCGCGCAGCACAACCAGGCTCAACAGGTGCTGACCGCCAACCTGGCGCGTCTTCCAGTTGATGATTGATTCAGCTGGGTAGCTGGCGACGTTGGCGCGGGCACGACCGGCCTGCTCGTCCGCTTTACTCACGGTTCCCGCCTCAACGGCGGCGTAATCCACCAGCAGGCCGTGACGACCAACCTCGAGCAAATGCCCGATAACCGACTGCGATTGCTGGTAAACGCTGACGCCTTGCCCGTCGATGTCCTTCGTCACGTAGTCGAGCGCACCCGGCACGGTCAACGTTGGCCAAGTGCGGAACACCGCGCCCACGAGGCTGTGTTTCGTGCGGCCGGTCGCGTTGTAGAACACAGCACGCTTCTTGTACGCGTCGTACCGGTCCTTGTTGTCCCGTGACTTGTCCGAGGCATTCGGCCTGGGCAGGTAATAATCGCCGGCAGCCTTGACCGTTTCCGAGCCCTTGCAGACGTCGCGCACCAAGCGCCAGCGGTATTTCGCCGCCGTGTACTCGGGACGGGTGAAAGTGACGTCCGTCATCGAGCGACCCCCATTTTCATTGCGGTGACCGGTTTGATGATCGGGTACTCGCGGTGGATGAAGTAGCCGCCTGCGTCGTTCGCGTGATCGATACCGGCGGTTTTGTCTGGCTCCCCGTTCGCGCCCCACACCTGCTGCTCCAGGCCATCGGCGTAGGTCGGACAGGTGAGCGAGTTGACCAGGTAGCGGCGCTCGCCCTGCGCATTGCAGAAGACGGCGTTCATTGCGTTGATTCGGTCCTTCACCGGCGGGTTTGCCGCTGGAGCGATGACCGCGAACCCGGCCTGCTTGAGCATGGCCAGGTCGGTGATACTGGCGTTCACGGACTTGCGCGAATCGCCCGAGGCATCCGGGTAGATCCTGATCTCGCAGGTCTTCTTGAAGTCGTTGCCGTCGTGATGCCAGTAGCGCTCTTTGATGCGGCGGATCATGTCGGGCGTGTCGTAGCCGTCGATCAGTTCATCCACGGCCCTGGGCAGCCCCTGGTCACGTTTGACGTGTGTGATCGCAGCCATCTTGCCGACGTTGAAGTCCATGCCGATGAACAGGGGCTCGCCAGGCTGCACGGTGTCGAAGCATCCGTTTAGCTTGCGGTCGTAGGCGGTGTAGATCGTGCCGGACGTCAGGTTGACGAACTGACCCTTGAGGTACGCCATGATCAACTGAGGTGGATACGACTCCATCAGCGAGGCGATGTAGTCATCCGGCAGGTTCAGCTCGTTGTCGAACGTGCTGGCCTGCACCAGGCCGTACATCTCCTTGAGCGACGGCTTGTCGCGCAGCTGCTTCACGAATTGCAGGAAGACAAATTTGAAGCCTTCCGGCGTCGTGGTGACGTCCACCCCGTTCTTCAGCCCAGGCAGGTTATAGCGCATCCGGGCGATGATCTTGCGCCAGGCCTGTTGAGCCTTGACGGCAGTAAGAACGTCCAGCTCATCCACCAGGGCATGGCCAATCTTGAAACCGACAATCGTCTGCGGCTTCTCCATCGACCGACAAATCACAGTGCCGCGGTACTGCCGGCCGCTGTAGATGTGAACCTCATGGTTCGCCTGGTTGATCTTGGTCTTCAGCCCCCAGTCGTAGGCCACCTCATCCATGGTCGGATAGAAGATGTCGCGGATCTGCGGGTAAGTCGGTGCGAAGTAACCAGCGTTGACGCCGGGCCACTCCATGAAGTGCTTGCTCAGTGCCGAACAGCCCACCCATGTCTTACCTGAGCCAAACCCAGCCACGAAGGCGCGGAATTTATGAGGCAGCGTGAGGAACTGAGCCTGCGGAACGTTAAGGCTCGGCATTCGGCTTCCTCGCATCCACCACGTCGACCTGGATGCGGGTCGGGATCACCGGTTCGTCGCCCGCCTCTTCCTTCCGGGCTCGGTTGACGTAGATGTCGCCACACTCTTTGGCTGCCTGCTCCAATAGCTGGGCAGTGAGTGCAATGTTCTTCATGCTTTCGGCTTTCTCAGCCATGCGCCCAAGCGTGCGAAGTCGGTGAGAACGGTTGGCGATTGGTATCTCGGCCGTCTCCTCCCTGAATCGCTTGCGGGTGTCGTGAAACAGGGTCACCCATTTGGCCGCGAGGGTCTTGCTCGCCCGCTTGGTCGCATCATGCGATTCACAAAGCTGACGGGAGATCTCAATGCCGAATTCTTGTTTGACGGCCTCTACCACCTGAGAGGGGGTGTCAAAGCACGCCAAGGCCTGAACGATGAAGCCTTTCACCTCACTATTCAGGTTTGCCATAAATTGGATTCCGTCTAATGCCTGTCAAATTTCAGGCCGATCTGAGCAGACAGGTTCCGCAGGCCCTCGCTATTTTCAATTTCCCCACCTCAGCAGGACTGTTTGCAGCATCCACCAACGCTTGAACGTCAGGGCTTGCACCGTAGCGGCGGACCACACCGACGAACTCTTCGACGTCGTGGCCACGCATCTCCAGCTTCGGCGCCCCTTCCTTGGTGAAGGCTGGCTGACCGTACTTATCGTTGGCGTGGGCGATGTGATAAAGCTCATGCTCTAACAGGGCGCAGAAGTCGGTGTCGCTGCACTGGGCGCAGTAGTCGGCAGCCAAGGTGATGATGAAAGCCGGCACGCCGCCGAACCAATCGCGCATCTGTTGCTCCATCCGGGCTTTCTGCCAGCCGCCGGCGCGGAACGCTACCTGTTCGGCCTGACCCAGGACAGTCCTTCCCTGCCTCTCGAAGCTCGACGAAGCCCACATGATCCGGATGTCTGCATCCAGTAGGTGGGCATGGTCTTCGTTGTGAATGCTGCCGGTGTCGGCAAGGATCTCGGCCTGGAGCCACTCCCACACTTCGGGATCTGGGGTCAGCCGGACGCCAAAGTCGGAAAGATCGGACAGCTCAAGCAATGACGATGGAGGGTATGGCCTGTCCATGGGTCACCTTAAGCTTGAAATAGTGGCGCGTTGCCGGTATTGGTGACGATCAACTCAACAGCAAGGAACGCATCATGTCTGAAAACTTCAAGAATCTTCGCAGGGACAACGGCTTAGGCGAAGGATCATCAGCCCTCCAGCGAGAGGCAGCCGTGGCAGCCGCGCTGACCTTGATTCAGTCCAAGGTCTTGAACTCCACCGGCGCGTCCCAGCTTCAATGGGAACTCGATAATTTGGATCGTTACGCTGACAAGATCCAGGAAGCTCTGAAAGTGAAGTGATACACCCGTGCCGCACTCACCTGCGGCACACCTACCCTTCCGCGTTATCCAGCAGCACATCAATCAGCTTCTGCTCCCCGAGACGCATTGCACCCAGGCATTGCAGGTCATCGCACTTGGGGCCGAGGCCGAACACGGTGACCTCTCCCTTCGCGCCAATCAGCGTCAAGGCACCTACGGTGCACTCGGGATGCTCGCCGGCGTCCAGATCATCGGCAATCTTGCGCAGGGTCTTGGCTGCATCGCGCCAGTCTTCCCGCTTGAACTCAAGAACCTTGACGGTCATACGGTCACCATCTGATGCGTCTGTGCGTGGGCATGGCCGTGGAGCAATCCAACGATCAGGCCCTGGGGCAGTCCGGCGTCCTTGGCGGCGTCAACGGCATCAGCAATCGCCTTGTCGAGAGCGCCTACCGCAGCGTTGATGTCCGGGCTCATCGGCAGTACGTGCCGCAGGCGAGTCACTTTGCTCACGGTGCAACCTCGTACTGGAATGCGCGATCAGCAGGCGTTGCCGTCACAAACCGGCAGCGGTGGCTGTCGAACGGCTCCTTTGTGGCGATCGTGCGGCGGTATTCGGAATCTGTCTTGCCGGTAAAGCGCTCACGGTGAACGACCACACCTTCACGCAGGAACTCGACCTCAGCCGACCCCAAGAGCTTGGTTACGATTACTTTCATGGCGTCACACGAAGCTGAAGGCCGCCACTGCCAGGACGATGATCACAAGCGCGATCCCGCCCAACAGGGTGACAGTCTTGGAGGAATTGGTATTCGAAGCCATGGCGATGCCCTCGGCGCATTCCGCGCCACAATTTTGCGAGTTACGAAAACGTGGCGCGGATTACTGCTTCCGGCGCTCTATACCTTCGGGCGCCTTCGGGCAGCTCATGCAGTGTTCGCAGTTGAGCGTCCGGCAAAGCCAGGCTTTAACCGGCTGCCAGTAAGTGACCATGAAGATGTGGCGGGCGCCGGCCAGGGCCAGGGACACATGCAGGGTCAGGCCGGCACTGCTCGGGCCAAAGAAGATGTTCTGGCTGCGTGCCATAACGACGAAACCGCTGATGGCGATGGCCGAGTAGATCAGCTTCCCGAGGATGCCGTCCCTCACCTTCCCGCTCAGTACGCACCAGGCTGCCCACAGCGCGATAAGGCCGCAGGCGATGGAGTTGATCAGTTCAAGATTCATGGTGGATTGCCTCCCCCGAACCGCTGGCGGATAAGCGCCCAGAGGTCAGCGGATTTAATGGCTCGATTGATGGCCGCCAGGAGCGAGCCGCCGAAAGCACCCAGCAGGAAGCCGATGCCGGCGACGATCTTCGGCTCCGTCACACCCAGGTAGGTGCTGACCATGCTCGTCAGGTAGATCGAGCAGGCCATGCCGGTGATGAGGAAGATCATCCAGGCACGCCAGTCGTTCAGATCGTCCCTGTGCCACCAGCTGGCGATCACAGCCCCAACGAGACCCGCAATCAGTAGTTCGAACCTGTCGATCTTGTCGAGCAGGCGCTGTAGATACTCCATGCGCTCGACTCCGTGGGGCATGAGGAATAAAAAAGCCCGCTCAGTGGCGGGCATATGGCTCCGTGCTATCGTCGATACCACTAAAGACACGAGACGGGATAGAACCATGGAGAAAACAAATATTGAGCGATTTGACGAGGTAGCTGCGCAGATTCTTTCTGCCCTCTATGAGACGTTTCCCCGACCCACACACATAGACCCCAAGGTCATCGGTGTGCTAGATGAAACACCAACGCGCGATGATGCGGGCGGGGTTATCTACAGCGAGGAATGGAAAGAGCTCACGACATTTGCCAATCACACGGCGAAATGGCTCGCAGAAGAAGGCTATCTATCTGAGCGGTCAGGGAGGTCTTACTCTCTGTACACCTTGTCCGCTGTTGGGCTCAAATCCTTGAAGCATGTCGATCAGCCCGAGTTAGGAGCAGATACCTTAGGCGAGAAGATAAAAAAGGCATCTTCCGATGGCGCTCGAGCCACTACATCAAAACTAGTCGATCAGTTCTTTGCGATCGGCGCCCCACTCCTAGCGAAGGCGATAGGAGTCGGTTAATCCCACGCCAGCACGGCGAAGCAATAAAAACCCGGCGCTTGGCCGGGTTCAGGGTTTCGTGTGCGTTTCGCGTTACTTGTGCACTATGGGAAAAGTACCCACATTATTCATTCATGTCAATACAATTATGCCGCCTCTTGGTCCTTTTCCGAATGAATAACCTGCCAAATAGGCTGCTGAGCCTGAATATCCACTTCCTCAATTTCTTTTCTCAGGGAAATCCACAGGTCACGCCAGTCCCGGTTCCAGTTGTTCTGATCAACTGACGCGCCGAAGAAGGCCATCATCTCGGCAGCTACCCGCGCCGGCCCCCACTCCACAGCACCGTGCACCTCCCCCTTGTACGACTGCAGGGCCAGGGTTACCAGGTACTGCGCCTTCACTCGCTTGGCCGAAGTCAGGTCAGGCAGCGCCGCTTTGGCTGTTATCAGCAGCACCGCGTTCAACAGGTGCTTCATGTTCATAGCCGGGTGGTACAGGTAGTGCCCGAACTGCTGTACCTGAAACGGCAAGGTGTCGATGGCACGCAGTACCTTGCCGATGGTTGCCAGGTGCGCGGCGCGAGCGGTGGAGCGGCCGGCGGGCGTACCGCGGGTCTCGCTGATACTGATCTTCTGGCGCACAACCTGGATGCGCTCTTCCTTGTCCTCTCCCAGGGCTGCAAATACAGCCTCGGCGCGACGCATGCGCTGGCCCTTCTTGATAGGTGCTGATTGCGATTTTTCGATGGCCACGGCGCTGATCGACGCGTTCGATTCGTGCTGAGCCTCAGTCCATACCTGCCTTGCGTTGATCAGTTTCATGCTGCGAGCCCCTTCTTCAATTCTATGTTCTTTGCCCGGTATTCGGCTTTGATGGCTTTGATCTCTTCCACGGTGTACTTGCATGGCGCGTGCAGCCCCTCAAGCCAGGACACCTTCTCTTCGCCGATGCGCTGCACCAGGCGAATGCGGTACTCCACGGCGTTGCCGGAAAGGTTTCGGTTGCACTTCACGCACTGCCGGTGGATGTTCAGCGGCTCGAAGCGCAGCTCTGGGCAGGCGCCGACGGATCGGTAATGTCCGGCGTCCCAGCGGCTGCCGGTCATGAGGTCGTTGTCGTTCGGCGTCGAGTCGCAGCTGATGCACGGCAGGTGTGCGTCACGCAGGCGCACGTACTCGTTCACCGCGGCCTGAGCTTCGCGCAGGTGATCCGCCCGGGTCTTCAGCTTCTCCTTGCGGACCTTAATGTCCTTGCGCTCGATGTCGGCCAGGGCCTTTCGCGCCTTGGGCGCATGCCTGGGCGCGTCGATCATTGCGCAGACCGGGCTGCATACCGCCTGGCCCATCCGCGCAGGCACGAATAAGGCCCCGCACGTAGCAACGCGGCATTTCTTCGGCTTGGCCGGCTTCCGTTCGATAGTCATGCAACCTCCTTGAACGCTTCGAACTCCGCCATCTCGGTCAGGCGCTCTTCGGTTAGCGTCGGCCAGTCATGCAGCACCAGATACGCGCAGCACTGGCGCCAGAAGTCTTGGAACACCTCTTCGCCCATCGAGTCGTAGGAAAGGCTGCGTGGTGTCTTGCGAGTGAGCTGGCCTAGGCCGGGAATGTCGAATGCTTCCTCGTCGCAGTACACGCCCGACTCCAGCTGCAAGGCCTTGATTGCGTCGTGGGACTGCTTGCCGGAAAACCGATCGATGTTCTGGCTCAGTACGCGGCCCAGGCCGTGGACCAAACCATTGAAGCGCGGGTTGCGCGGCTGCTTGAGGTCGGCGCGGATCTTCGCGTTCATCTTGAATTCACGCTCACGCAGGATTGACCGGTCGGCGTCGGAGGACGGTACGAATGCAGCCACCTCCTTGCCAGTGGCTGGATCGACCAGGCGGCGCAGCACCAGGTACACGGGCATTGGGCGGGGCTTCGTCGGCTTAGTCATTGCCCGCCACCCTTTGACCCTTCTGGGTCAGTACTTTCAGACGTTTTTGAGGTCGATTGCCCGCCACGGTCAACGAACACAATTGAGTTGTCTGTCATGCGCACGAACATGGCCGTTTCCCCAACCAGATCAGCAAGCGCGGTCATGTACTTGGCTACCCGTTCCAGTGGCATACCTGAGAAGCCAATACCGCTCAGCTCAAAACTCAGCTCAGTAGTCATGACTGCTCTCCATTGTCCATGGCGGCAGCCTCTTCTTCCCACGGGAAAGGACTGTATGACTCAAAGTCAGTCTCCCAGTGAGCCGGCTCCGTCATGCCTACGTTGTCGTAATGCGCCTGGTAGTGGGCGCACCTGAAAACGTAAAGGCCTGACCCCTTCTCGAAATAGTCCTCCCGATATTCACGGATCTCAGCCTGGATCAAAGCCAACTGTTCGACGGTAATCTGGCCGCTGATGGCGCTGATGAATTGATCGTCGCCTTCGCTGTTAAAGACTTCGACCCAGACCGACTCTTCGCCATTGCGCCAAGCGTTGGCGTCGTACTGTTTCTGCTCACTGTCGTCGCGCAGCGCCTCGCACTTAGCTTCGATACCCTGAAGCCGATCAATTTCCGCAGAAGCTTCTTTGGCCCACTCAATACGAGACTCAGCATCCTTGCGCAGCGCCTCGTTCTCGGCCTTGAGTTGGTCGCGCTCGGCGGCCAACGCTTCGAAGTCTTCCAATGACCCAAGAACGCCATCCCCGCCGCAGGTGCCGCACACGTCCATGTCAGGTTCTGGCGGCTGATTGTGACCCTGGTAGGAGCTGTGACCGGAATAGACCTCACCCTGGCCACCGCAGTCTCGGCACACGCAAAGTCGAGCTTTGACGCGCTCGTTCTCGGCGATCAGGGCCAGGACTGCTGCAGGAGTTGCTACCGTGTAGGCATGGCCAAGCGAAAGATGATGCTCGGCCAGACGCTGCAGTTCGGTGTAGTCGGTCATTGCGATATCCCCTTCAGCAGTTCCTGCAACTGTTTCAGCTTGCCCACGGCCGCTGCGTTGGTTTCGCGCTCAGCCTCCACGGACAGCGCCACCTCTTCGATGCGACTGGCGAGCGCCTTCATGCGCTTGCTGAAATCATCAGCCAGGCTCACGACTTCGCCGGAAAGGCTGGCCAGAACATCCAGGGCGCCTTCGGACTTCTTGATCGAAACAACGGCTTGTTTGGCTACCTGGGTCACGGCTTGCTCCTTGATTGTTTTGGGGGTCGCTGCGTCACGCTGAAACTTGCCACCAACCGGCTCACGGATCAGACCGGCCTCCATGAGTTCGCCCAAGGCGCGGCGGATGGCGTAGGGCGATGCGCCGGTGGTCTTGGCCGTGAGAGCGGCGCCGTGGATTTCGTGATTGCTCCAAGCCGCCTGGATAGGAACGAGGGTGAAAACCTTCTGAGCGATTGAGGACTGACCGGCGAGAATCTGTTGCTGCCTGGATTCGTTCATCAGAAGCCCTCCTTGCCACGCTGAGATTCCCACTCGAACGGAACGACGATCAAACCGCCCTCCCGCAACCGGTCGACACAGCGGTCGCCCATGGCCCGCCCCAGTTCGCCGGCGCCCAGGTTGGAAATAATCACCGTCGGGGCTTCACGCTCGTACCGCCCATTGATGATTGCGAACAGAGTGGTCAACTCGAAGTCGCTCGGCTGTTCCTTGCTCACGCCGATCTCGTCCAGCACCAGCAGGTCGGGATTGATCAGGCTGGACAGGATGTCCGACTCGGACAGTTCGCTCTTGCGGTCAAAGGTTGCCTTGATGGCCTGCAGGACTGCCCCGACGGTTCGGTACACGGCCGTACGTGGCGTTTTGTGCAGCAGTTCATTGGCCATGGCTACGCCGAGGTGCGTCTTTCCGGTTCCGGGCTTTCCGATCAGAACCATGCAGCGCCCTACTTCGCGGATCTGGTCGAACGTGGCGACGTAGTGGCGGCAGAACTTCAGCGCCCGGCGCTGCTCGTCATGCTCGGCTTGGTAGTTATCCAGTGTGCGGCTCAGGAAGCGCTTCGGGATCAGCGCGTCACCCAACTTCCGGGCCAGGGACAGGCGCAGCTCGTATGCCTTCTCGGCTTTGGCGCTTTCCTCACGCTCAATGGCAACAGCGCGAAGGCACTCAGGGCATCCGCCCTTCAGCTCCCGCCCGAGGATCACGGTAACCTTCTGGTCGAATTTGCCGTGCTTCTCGCAATCGGCCGGCTGGGTGCGGATTGGCAGCACACCATCCGGAACTGACACCGCTTTCTCAGAGCGCATAGGTGCCGTCCTCCCGCTGGATCAAGCCTGCGGTGTAGTCGCGCTCAGCGAAGCCCGTGTGGCGAGATGGGGTCTCACGCTTCACGAACGGGCGGACGTTGCTGGCCCTGTTCTTGTCGTCCTTGACCCACTTCACCAGCAGGGAAACCCACTTGGATTGGGTTTGCAGCAGGCCGGTTGTTTCGTGGTGAGCGGTAAACGGGGCCACGGCCTCCTTGGTGAACAGGTCAGTCGAGACGCCGAAGTGGATGCAGTAGGTCTTCAGCAGATTGGCGTCAGGCATCCAATCCAGGGTCATCTCGACAGGGGCCTTTGGGTCAACAGGTGGTTCGCCCTCTTCCGGGGGAAGGTCTTCGAGATCATCGAAGCCTTCGAAGCTTGAGCCCGGAACTTCTTCGCCCGCGTTATGAGAGTGGTGTTGATCCCTTCCATTCCCTTCTACATCTACATCCCTTCCGGGGTCGAGGTCTCGAGGATCATTCGACGACTCCTCGACGACTTCTCCGCTACCGCTCGACGACTGCTCGACTACTTCTTCCTGATTGATCGACTTATCGTCGCTGTCAGGCTCTTCGTCCTCGACGATCAGTTGCGGAGGCTTGGGGTACTTGAAGGTGCGCTTTTCGATCTTCTGGTGCTTCCAGCCGTTAACGTGGAGGTACTGCTTTCCGGATACGGAATAGCTGCGGGTCAGACCAGAGCCTTCAAGCTCGCCCAGCAATTCGCTGACCGCCTCGGTAGTGATGTCGTCGCCTGGGAATACCAGAGCCTTAATAGTGCGCGGGGCCAGCGGGTGGTTGCCGCCGTCATCGCAGAAATTCCAGAGCCCAATGAACAGCAGTCGAGCGAGCGGACGGCTTTCCATCACCTGCTCGCTCGACCAGAATTCTGGTTTGATGGTGCGAATGCGGGCCATTACTTGGCTCCTTTGCCGACAAGGCCGGCCAATTCAAGGAAGCGATCCACGTACCAGTGAGGCTGCGTCTCGCGGGGGCATTGAGGGCTGGTGAGGTTCTTGCCGTAGGCCAGGCCCTTCTCGGTCACGGACCAGAAATCGACAGTCTCTTGTTTGGAGTTTTTGCGATGAAGCAGAGTCAGGAACCCGTGAGCCTTGAGTGCAAGGTTGAAAGCGCGGGCAGTGCTGGCGATGGCGTGATCTTTGATCAGGGCGGTGATTGCCTTGGTTGGCATCGAAGACCCGCCGGCAGCGTCACAGGCGGCGTCCACTGCATAGCCTGGGAGGAATTTGGCATCCAGGCCGTTGTTGGCGGCGATCTGCGCAAGCATCATCATTTTGCTGGAGGGCGCCGGCTTCAGCAGGCGATCGAAGCATTCCAGAATGGCGAGTTCGCCAATGACCTTGGAGTTGTTCGTCTCCTGGCCGGTGTAAGAGCCGGTCTTTCGAATGGTCGGCAGGACCTGGCCAACCACCCACTCTTCGAACTGCTCAGCAGCCGGAAGCTTGGACTTCATCACCAGCCGGTAGAGATCGCGTTCAGGGATGATTTGCACTGCGCGGACCTGACCTCCCATTTCGGTATGGCAGGTGCTGACCGCTTTGCAGTGGACATTGATCGCCTTCGACGTGTTGGAGTAGCCCAGGGCTTCGGCGATGTCCTTGGCCATGAACCATGGCTCCCCGTGACCGTCGTCAATTACGCGGACGGGAAAGCCGTGGAAGTCGAAAGGTGTCACTGGTTTAATCCGCGCCACGTTTTGCGATTGCACAAAACGTGGCGCGAGATTGTTGGGGCTATTGATCGATTCTGTGTGTTGGTGCATGATTCGCTCCAGATGTTTACTGCTGTAGAAAAAGCCACCCTCGTCCGGTGGCTTTTTTGTGTTTGAAATTCAGGCTGCTTTCACCGACTGCTTGAACACTTCCAGGCTGACGATCACTTCCTCAGCCTCCTTGAGCAGTTCGGATTTCTCGCGAGAGCAAACGCGACCATCGGCCTGGGCGTCGAACGCAAGGCGGGTCACGTCTGCCAGATCGGCATGGAGGCGCAGAAGCGCGGTGTTGAGGTTGATCCCCTCAGGCTTTTCCTTCGGCACCAGGTCGAAACCAAACGCCTCGGCCCATGCCTTCAGCGGACGGAAGTCCTGGGTGAACTTCATAATCCGGTGCAGCTCCTGGACGTTCAGCTTGTGGCTGTCGTAGTCCGGGTTCGCCTTCTGGGAAAGCAGCGTCTTCGAGGAGAAGCTGGCGCCCTCTGCAATCCGCCCTGCCCCGTGGTCGTCCACAACGTCATAGATCGCCTTCATCAATTCCTGCATGTAACACCTCGAAATTCTTTACGTGGCGCCCTGCAGGTGCAGAGGCGATCATTTGCTCAATGGAACGGCGGACAGGAATGTCGCTTAGGCGGCCTGGACTTTCTTTGCGGCCTTAAACTTGCCCTTGGAAAGGACCTGGATCTGGTATTGCCGGGATTCAGGGATGGTTTCTCCCCACATGGTCACGGCGCTTGGGCGGATGCCCAGAGCCAGTGCCAGCTTTGTCTTGCTGCCGAAGAATTCGGCGACTTCATGCGTATTCATTTCGCATCCTCGTTCGACTCTGGCGCAATTTCAGCATGCTTAAGTTATCGAGTCAACGGCGTTTTATGCCTACTGCATGCTTAAATTCAGTTAACTTAATATTGAGTCCATGGAAAGACACGAACGTATTGCCCGGGCTATACAGCTCAGCGGGAAAAAGAAGGGCGAAATTGCGTCGCTTTGTGGGGTCGCAAATTCTGCTGTTACTCAATGGATTACTGGCGAGAGCAAAAGCCTGCGGCCAGAGAATCTCTACGCCTTGGCGAAAGCCACGGGATTTAGGGCTGAGTGGCTTGCCATTGGCGAGGGGGATGAGAAGGAGGCTTCGGAGTCGAACGTCTCCACAACTTCGCAGCCAGCTCTATCCTTCCGCTATCCGGTGATTAGTTGGGTCTCTGCGGGCGCCTGGTCTGAAGCGGTGGAGCCCTACCCCACTGGAATTTCGGATCGCTACGAGTTTTCCGAATACAACTCGAAGGGCCCCGCGTTCTGGCTCGAGGTCAAAGGCGACTCAATGACCTCTCCAGTCGGCACGAGCATTGCCCAGGGATCCCTGATCCTAGTAGACACCGAAGTCGAGGCGACCCCAGGCAAGCTTGTTGTGGCCAAGCTGCCGGACAGCAATGAGGCGACCTTTAAGAAGTTAGTCAGTGATGGTGGCAGGCTCTACCTAAAACCCCTGAATCCCGGCTACCCGACTGAAGTATTTGATGAAAACTGCCGAATCGTTGGAGTTGTAGTGCAGGCCACCCAGAAATTTCACCACTGAGCGCGGAGGCCGTGATGGCCCTGACCAAGCCCAACCAGCAACTGCGCCGCGACTTGAAAGAGGCTGCGGCCCTGCTCAAGTGGTCAGGTGTAGATCTGTTTGTCTTTGCCAAGCGCCTTCTGGCGGCAGGGGATGAGCAAGGCGCCAACGATCTGATGAAGATCGCGCTGAGCTTTCAGGAGACCGAGGACAGGCTGGAGGGTTATGCGGATGAGGTGAAGGCGGGAAGGATTGTGCGTGATGCGTAACGAGACCTATATCCAGGAACGCGTACTGCTCGTCTGGAATGCCAACTTGGTTTGACGCAGTTTGGCGATTTATTTAAGAGGATTTCATGTCTGAAGAACAGAAAAAAGTCCATAAATTCTCAACAACCATGGACGACTTCGTTCGCTTTTTAGTTGCAAAAACTGATGATTCGAAGTGTCCAGGGTGCGGATCAAAAAGCTGGACAGTCATAGGTTCGGACGAAACCCAGATGGCATACCGAATGGTCACGCCTATGAGGGATGGACCTACTCCGACCTACCTGAATTTTTTCGGAATTTACTGCAATGAATGCGGTTTTGTAAGGCAACATGTCGCCAGGAAGGTCAAGCAATGGGTCGACGAAAATCCTGTGCAGGAGCAGCTGGAGCTAGAAGAGACCTCAGATGATGACCTCGAGTAGATTTGAAACTTCGCAGCACATAAAGGAGTCATTTGAAAAGGTAACCCCAATGTTTAGCAGGCCGTCACGGAACGATACAGTCTCGGCTGATGACAAGTCGCCACCTGCGGGAGATACTGACTTAATGAATGACATAACTCGCGAAGAACTCAGCTCCACGCTATCTGCCATTGAAGAGCGAATGGACAAGCGCGTCGAACGAATAGAGAAAGAAACCGATCGCCGCTCGGAAGAGTTCCGGAAAGAAATTTCTCTTCGCGACGACACTATTCGTCGAGAGCTTGATCTTCGCCGAGAATCATTTCTTGCTGAACAAGCGATCAGGGATCAGGCGTGGGAGGCAAAATTTTCCGGTTTCCTGTCCACTCAGGCCGAGCGGGATAAACGCTTGGATGAGTCTGTTTCAGGAATTCGAGCGGACCTGACTCGACTTGGCAGCCTCAAGCTCAACATTTGGGGTGCAATGCTCACGGCTGTAGGTGTGGGTCTGGCAGTTGCGGCGTTAAGCGTCAGCTTTTACCAAACCGGAAAAGCTGACAAACCAAACGTAGAAGTTGTGCGGACACCGACTCCACCAACTGTTAAATCTGGTTCATAGCGAAAGCCCGGCCCGTCGCCGGGCTTCTTGTATATGCCCTCCCCGCCCGACAATGGTGGCTGTACGCCACGGATGGTAAAGTGCGGGTCAATTACGGGAGTGATCCAATGAAAGGATTTGGGACGTTCGCGCTGATCGTTGGCGTCTGCTGGCTGATCTTCGCGCTGAGCATGGATGTATCCGTGTCTACTGGTGCCGGCGGCAGAGTGAATAACCTGGGGCTCATGGCCGACCGCCAGATCCACACCATTGTCGGCGGAGTGATTGCACTCGCCGGCCTGCTAATGGTTTTGCTTGGCGGTAAGGGCTCCCCTGCTGCCGCCAAGGCAGAGAAAGACATGCGCCCATGCCCTTTGTGTGCCGAGGGCATCAAAACCGCTGCAATCAAATGCAAGCACTGCGGTGCAGACGTCGAGCCCGCCGCGGCACCGAGGTTGAAAAACGGCTGGGTAGCCTCTACGGCCTGCCGTGACGAAGAAGAGCAGCAGCGAACAATAGAATCCATCCACGGCGCGGGGCTTCCAGTTGTTTCGATGATCGGCCTGGACGTAGGTGCTGGCCCATTTGAAAAAAAGGAAGAAGCCAAGCAGGCCCTGGTCGCAATGCGCGACGGCCCTAGGTTGTTCAGCGAGATTGTTTATAGGGACTCGGTGAGCGGCAAGTACCCACCGATAATCGATTGACACCCACAGGTTACCAGAGCCCGCTTTTGCGGGCTTTTTCTTGCGCGTAGGAAAGTCACCTTCAGACTATTTATGCATAAATGCATGCTGGATCCAAATGCAGCTTGCCAATATCGCTGACCACCAATACTGTACATATATCCAGTAACGACCAGGAGAGTCGCATGCCCAGTCCAGCGTTTACCACCTCGAAACCAAAATCCTCGTACGAGTCGGCAGGCCGTCGCCTACAGGCCCTGATCGCCTCTCCAGGCGTTCAAAAGTATCAGGCGGTGACCGTGTGTAGGTTGGAGCATGAAGCTCCTGAAGACTGGCAGCGCTTGCTGGATGAGATCAGCGAAACAGCCGGCGTCCGAGTCGAGACCCTAGAGGGCGGAACCGTCAGGATCGGCTGGCGAGAATACTGCGACCCATAAATTAGCCCGCCATTGAGCGGGTTTTTTACGGTCGCTAATTTCAGCAAGCTGAATTTATTTATTCAGCATGCTTGACATGGGTATTTCAGCTTGCTTAAATTCACTCCATCGAGTCACCCAACAGGGACTCGCCAGGGCCTCACCGCCCGCCGCTCTTTAACAGCACGGGAACCTCGCAGATCGATCCCCAGCAATGGGCACAGCGCGAGCAATAAATTCGATCTCCACGCCAGCTCTGGGACTGGCCGTACTCACCAGATGTGAGTACGCGAAACCACGCAAGCCGGTCGGCGAATAACACCGTCCACGAAATGTGTGACGCCGGCCAGAGATATGAATCGGGCGATGCGCGTGGTGGAGACAACAGATTTCACTGGCAGGCCTTCGCAAGAGGGCCTGACGGGAAATCAAACGAACATCCCCGACGAGGAATCAACCATGCAAGCAGCAGAGCAAGAACAAATCACCATCCCTGAAATCGGCGCTGTGTGGCCTGGTCAGGGCGGTATCTACGCCGGCTTCATGCCGGCCCGCAACGGCTCCGAGGGCTACCACCTGATCCTGGGTGAAGAGTTGGCCCGTGCTGAGTGGGGTCAGTATGGCGAAGAGTCGCCGGCCACCAGCCTGATCGACGGCCGGGCCAACACCTTGGCACTGGTTAACGCTGACGGCGAATATCCAGCAGCAATTGCCGCATACGAACACATCGCCGAAGGGCATGGCGACTTCTACCTGCCGGCCGCCGCCGAACTGTACGAAATCTGGCTGAACCTGAATGGCAAGTTGAGCGGCTGGGTGTGGTCGAGTTCGCAGCGCTCAGCCAACAACGCTTTCATCACGTACTTCGGTGGTGGCACTCAGGGCTTCAACGCCAAGTACGACGAGCTCCGTGTCCGCCCCGTCCGCAGATTCATTCAGTAATTCGTTTATTGCTTTTCATGCAGGCGATTCCTGGGGCCACGGGGTGTCCGTGGCCAGACCAGAAGCGCCCGAGGTAGCGCTCGGCGCCTGCTCCCCTTACCGCCACACTGGAGGCGACCATGTCAGCACTACGCAAGGCTCAGTTTGAGCATGACGAACAACTGCCGCCCCCGGTGAGTGACGACGACCTAGCGGAAGTCGAGTGGCTTGAAGCGAACGCCGAGCGCCTGATACTTGGATATCGGGTCGACTGGGGGTTCAGCCGGGCCGATAAGGGCGAGGTGACCCAGGCCATGTTCGCCAAGGCCGTTCAGGATCACGTCAACCAGCGACAGATCGACGGAAAGGACCAAACCGACGCCCTTGGGCAGTTGGTGATTCACGCCATGGGGTTTGGCAGCGCCGGACTGATGCTCGACCTGGCCACCTACCTGCTGGGCACCAAGAGCGCCTTGAAAGACATCGCCGTCGAGTTGCTAAAGCCACACGCCGCGCTGGCCGTTCAGCTTCAGGAGGAGCAGGACGATCTGGAGCTGAGGGCAGGATTTTGAGCCCGCACATTCTGATCGACGAGGCGCTCGAAGCCTTGGAGCATCCTGCCAGCGAGCCAGGCGCCCAGCGCGTCGTACTGAACATGATCACCAACATGCTCACCGGCAACGTGATCACCACCGAAGAGTTCAACCACTACTGCCAGCGCATCCTGAAAATAACCAGGCAGCGCAAGGAGGCCCCATGAACAGCATGACCTTGGCGTTCACCCACAAGTCCTGGCTAGGCGCACTGTCGCTGGCCTACGACGCTGGTATCGAAAACGTCCACGCCTGGAGCCGTCGAGCCTGCCTGTGCGGTGAGTGGACCGTGGCTTATGAGGTGAAGGCATGAAGATTGATCTGACCAAAAAGCCCGAAGGCGCCACCCACATAAACCCGCATTCCGGCCTTTGGATTAAATGCTTTGGCGGAAATTCTGGCAGCTATCAGTTCTTCAAAAATGGCGAGTGGGAGATGGGCTTCGGGTGCATGAGCAACTCCTATCTCGAGATTGCTCAGCCTGAACCCTGGACCGGCGAAGGCCTAGCGCCTGTTGGGACTGTATGCGAGTTCGCCGGTTTCAATCCCGAGGAAACCCTTTCGACGGATCCGCGTGTCGGCGACCAGGTGACGGTGATTGCTCACTTCATGAGCGGGTCTTTCGAGGTAGCTGCATTCACCTTTTATGCGCCTCCTGAGTTTGAATATTTGCAAGTCGCTCAAGGCGCGCACGGCTGCTTCCGCCCCATCCGCACGCCCGAGCAGATCGCCGAAGAGGCGCGCATCGCCGAACTCAACCTGATGATCGGTGCAATCAAGGATCACCCTGGCGGACGGCACGGCGTTGACCATCTGACCCAGCTCAAGATTCATGAAGAGGCCTGCATAAATCTTTACGACGCAGGTTGGCGAAAGCAGGTGGTGGAATGAGGGATATTGAACGCACCGAAGCTCTAGGTTGGAAAGGTGAAAGCGAAGCGCGTCGGGCGGATAACCGCGAAAAGAGCGCTGTCATCTTGGCGGATCGAGGCATTCAGTTCGAGACCAAGAATATGGGAGCCCACTTGATCGTAAGCCACGACGGCAAGGTGGCCGACTTCTGGCCCGGCACCGGCAAGTACATCCCGCGCGGTGGCGGTCGTCCTGGTCGTGGCGTGTTCAACCTGCTGAAACACTTCGGTGTAAAGCCATGACCACCCACCAGCGGCACCGGCGCCGCGCCATCCGCGCTCTGTCGGCCATCGTTGGCCTGACCTTCCTCACCATCTTTCTACTGGGCCCAGCCATTGGCGGCCTGATCACTCAATAGGTAACCGACATGAACGAAGCCAAGCACACTCCCGGGCCTTTCTTCACCACCTGCCCGCATGGCGGAACGATCTACGTTGAAGCCAGGCTTCGCGGCTCAACAATTCAGGAAGTTGCAGCGGTTGGTCCGACCGAGGCACCAGAGCAGCAGCATGAGAACGCCAAGCTGTTCGCCGCCGCGCCGGATCTACTTAAGGCCCTGGAAATGTGCATTGAGTGGATGGGTGATCGTCGCGACATATCACCAGAGTCCATCGAAGCTTGGGTCAAAGGCCGCTACGCCATCGCCAAAGCCACCCAATAACCCCCTTCACAGCGCCCCCCTCCGGTGGCGCGGAGAGCAATCATGTCTGACAAGAACATGCAGATCTGGAATCAGGTCAGCAAGACCGACACCAGCCACACGAAAAAAGCTGAGGTCGGCGGGCAGAAGATCACCAGCCTCAACGGTACGGCGATGATCATGAAAGCGACCGAGATTTTCGGCCCCGTCGGTATTGGGTTCGGCTGGTCGGTGGTGGAAGAGCGCTTCGACCCTGGTGCGGAAATGTTCGTTGGTGAGGGCGACAAGCGTGCATCGTTGGGGTTTGAGCTGAATCACACGATCAAGATCAAGTTTTGGTTCGAGCTCGACGGCAAGCGCGGCGAAATCGAACAGTACGGCTGCACCCGCTACCTCTACAAGTCGAAGTTCGGCACCACCACCGACGGCGAGGCGCCGAAAAAGTCGCTGACCGACGCCATCAAGAAATCGCTTTCGATGCTCGGTTTCAGCGCAGACGTGTTCCTAGGCCTTTTCGACGACGACGAGTACGTCACCCAGCTCAAGGAAGAGGAAGCGATCGCCAATGCCGACGACAAGGACGCCGAGATCTTGCGCCAGAAGCAGGAGCGCGTGGACTGGCTTGCCTCGGCAGTTGAGACCATTGGCAAAGCAGTCACAGCCTACGAACTAAAAACCCTGAACGTGAAATACATCCGCGAAGCCACTCGCCGCAATGAGCCCGCGTTCATCGCCCGCATCACTCGCGCATTCGAAGAGCGCAAAGCCAGCCTTGAGAAAGGCACGGAGGCAGCAGCATGACTCAACTCTACGCACTCACCGGCAAACTCGCCGAACTCCAGGCCATGGCCGACACCGATGATGAAGGCCTTAAAGAGGCGTTGCAGCACGCCATGGACGAGGTCCAAGGCGACTTCAATATCAAGGCGGACAACATCGTCATGCTGCGCCGCAACATCGAGAGCGACGTGACCGCCATCGACAACGAAATCGAGCGCCTGGCCGAACTCAAGCGGATCAAGTCCAACAGCGTGTCGCAGATCAGCGACTACCTGCGCCGCAACATGGAAGCCGCCAACATCAAGTCGATCAAGCGTCCGCTCTTTACCATCACACTGGCCATGGGCAGCGAACGGGTGATCGTGGACAACGAAGATGCAGTGCCGGACGAGCTGACCACTGTGAAGTCGAGCATTGCTCCGGACAAAAAGGCCATTGCCGCCAAGCTCAAGGAGATCCGCGAGCATAACGAAGCGGTGCGCAAGCGCATGGCAGCCGGTGAAGACGCTGAACACGAACTTCTACCCGAACCTATCTGGGCTCACTTGGAGCGCGGCGACAGTTCGATCCGAATCAAGTGAGGTCGCCATGTACGTCAGTAACCACCTAAGCCTGGTAGAGCAGCACCGCCAGGACGCAGTTTCAATCTCGGAGCGCACGGCGCAGTTCCTGGCGTCGGGTGGTGCCGTCGCCCAGGTGCCGAGCATGTCAGTCAACCCGGTGCCGCCGAAGCGCGCAACCAAGATTGATCCCGAAACTATCCTCAAGCGCCGAAAGCCAGCTATCACAGCGGCAGAACGCAAGGCGCTGCGCAAACTTGCGGAGGCGTTATGAAAAAGCGCAAGCCTCACAACCTGCGGGAGCGCATTGCCAGATCGTGCCGCTCCCTGCTGGCCACCAACCATGTCGCGGTGGTGAACATCGATCCCAGCGGCCGCCAGGGCATGATCAATTACAAGTCGCTGAAGAACATTACACCGGGGAAGATTGGCCAGGCCGTCTGCGGTATCCCCCACCGGTGGACGATCTACCTCAGCGCCCTTTGCATCGATGCCCGCGGTGACCGATACAGCAAGTCAGTGGAGGTGGCGCCCGATGGCGTTTACCTCTCCGACCACCTGGAAGACGTGATCGAGCATTGCTACAAGAAGCTGCGCGACGAGGCCAATCAAAGCCAGATGGTGGCTTCGGGTTGGATTGCCATTCCGGAAGCGATGTCACTCGATGAGGCACACGCCGCGCGCATCTTCGAAGCCGTCGGCGCCTGGCACCAGGTGAAGGTCGATTCATGCGCCGCATAGCCCGCACCCAGCAACGCAAACGTCAAACCTGGCTCGCACTGCCGGCCAGCGGAATTGAAGAGGTAGGCCATGGCAGCAGTCCCGCAGAAAGAACGCTCGGCCAAGTCTGCCAGGAAGCGCGTGGCACTTGCCGAGGAAGAGTTGAGGCTCAGGGTTCGCCCAGGCACCCGACAGGCTCTGGCCGATCTGATGGAGTGGTCGGGCATTACTGAGCAGGGCGAGGCGATGACGCTGATGATTCATCACCTGCATGCGATGGGCGCTGCGAAGTGCCAGCCTCTACTGAATCCGCCGCGCCACGAAATCGAGATATCGCAAAACGTGGCGCGGGAATTCCGCAATAAAAGCCTTCTCGCCATCCAGAAAGACCCCGGCGACGAAATCATAGATCCCGAATAACTCACCCGAGGAACACCGATGAAAGCCAAGACAATCTCTATCGAGGCTGACGGCCTCAAAATCAAAGGCACTGCCGAACGTATGATTCAGCTGCTCGCGGCGAGCTTGTTCGTGCAGGCTCTGCCACCGGCTGCGAATGTGCAGCCGGTAGTGGCGTCGGCCGTTCCAGAGATCGGCCAGCCTTGGCCAGGCCAGGGCGGCATCAATGGCGGGTTTGTGCATGCCCGCGGCGATGTGCCAGCGCACTACCTGATCATCGCTGCAAAGGACGTTGGCAGCCTTGAGTGGGGCGGTCGCGGAGTCGAGGTTAAAGGCCTCAGCAAGACCGACGGCTACACCAACACCCAGGTGCTGATTGGTAACGACGACGAGCGAAAATATCCCGCCGCCGATGCGTGCGCCGAGTACCAGGCTGATGGTCACCATGACTTCTACCTGCCGGCCGCTGCCGAGTTGTACCAGGGCTGGCTGAACTGTCCCGAGGTGTTCGCCCAGGACTGCTACTACTGGTCGAGTTCGCAGCGCTCAGCCCACGGCGCATTCAGCCTGCTCTTCGATGATGGCTATCAGTACTACGACGCCAAGTTCAACGAGCTCCGTGTCCGCCCCGTCCGCAGATTCTTTATTTGATCCTTTAACCATTCGTTCTTGATCCGGCACACCAGGGCGCACAGCGCCTTTTTTGTTGCCTTCGAAAAGAGGAAGCACCATGTCCGCAGTTGAGAAAGCAGCACCGGCATTGACCACCCCATCCATCGGCCAAGCCTACGGCGGCGGCTTCGTCACCGGCATTACCCGCGACCCTGCAACCGGTAAGCGTTCCCTGCACATCACCGCCAGTTCGGCGCATGAGCTGGTTGGCAAGTGGGGGGAGTACGGCGAGAAGATCGAAGGCGCCGACAGCCTCACTGACAGCCTGGCCAACACCAAGGCCATGGCGGCGGCAGGCAGTGAGCTGGCGGCAAAGGTTCTGGCCCTGAACATAGAGGGCTTCACCGATTGGGCGATCCCAGCCCGCGACGTGCAGGAGTTGCAGTACCGGCACTTCAAGCCGACCACCGAAGAGAACTGGGAGAATTCGCGCAACGGTGATAACCCGCACAGCGAGCCAGTCGGCCAGCTGTACAGCGCAGAAGATCCGCTGCAAACCGCTCATGCCGCATTCCAGGAAGGTGGAGCCGAAGCCTTCCGCGACACCTGGTACTGGTCGAGTTCGCAGCGCTCAGCCTACTACGCATTCAGCATGGACTTCGCTGATGGCAGTCAGGACAGCTACGTCAAGAACGACGAGCTCCGTGTCCGCCCCGTCCGCAGCGAGCTTATTGATTAATTCGCTTATTTAATCCGGCCGCTTGCGGCCGGTTGCTTTGCTTATGGAGCTGTACCGCAATGGGAATGCACACCGATCTGTCGATCTACCGGGCGGCCATGGGCCTCTTACACATGGCAACCATCCTGACTCGCAATATCCCGCGAGACCTCAAGCAATCGCTGGGCAAGCGAATGATCGACGAATGCATCGAGGTCGTGATGCTGATCGCCCGTGCAAACGCAACACAGGACAAGCGGCCACACCTGACCCTGCTGGTTGAGAGGGTTCAAGTGGTTGAGTTCCTGATGCGCCTATTCAAGGACAGCCGATTCATCAGTGTCGAGCAGCATGCTAAGGCGATAGAGGTAACAGCCTCCGTCGGCAAGCAGGCCAACGCCTGGAAACGCTCCACCCCAACCGCGCCCGCTACCTGAAGGTTACGGCTTTCTGGTCTGTGCGAATTGAATCTGGTCGTGCCGCTGACCTGATAGGTCACCGCCATGCGCATCAGAGATACCGACGGTCTAAAGCGTCCGTGCAGGTCTCGCGCAGTTTCCTTGCTGATCGGCTATGCCTTCGGCTCGGCGACGTAGATAGCACGATAGGTCGCAGCGCTCAGCCAACAACGCATTCAACATGAACTTCGATGATGGCAATCAGAACAACAACGACAAGAACAACGAGCTCCGTGTCCGCCCCGTCCGCAGATTCGACTTTGGGTCCCTACCCGTTTCAGGATCTGGTCCAGGCCTATTACGACTGCCGACGCACCAAGCGCAACAGCGACAGCGCGCTGGCTTTCGAGATAGACCTGGAGCGGAACCTGATCCAGCTGCACAACGACCTGGTCACCGGAAATTACCGGCCAGGCCGATCCATCTGTTTCGTGGTCACCCGGCCGAAAGCCCGCGAAGTTTGGGCTGCAGCCTTTCGGGACCGCGTCGTCCACCACCTTATGTACAACCATGTGGCACCGCGCTTCTACGCCAGCTTCATAGCGGACAGTTGCGCATGCATTCCAGGGCGCGGCACGTTGTACGCCGCGACCCGGCTTGAATCGAAGATCCGCAGCGCCAGCGAGAACTGGTCGAAGCCAGTCTTCTACCTCAAGTGCGACCTGGCCAACTTCTTCGTCGCCATCGACAAGGCAGTGCTGCGCAAGCAGTTGGAGGCCAGGATCACCGAACCCTGGTGGTTGGCCCTGGCCACGCAGATCCTCATGCATGACCCTCGTGAGGATTACGAGACCCGCAGCCCGGCGCACCTGTTCAACCGGGTGCCGCAGCACAAGCGCCTGGTAGCGCAGCCCGCACGCCTCGGGCTACCGATCGGCAACCTGTCATCGCAGTTCTTCGCTAACGTCTACCTCGACGCACTTGACCAGTTCGCCAAGCACACGCTGCGGGCCAAGCACTACATCCGCTACGTAGATGACTTCGTGTTCCTGCACGAGTCGCCGCAGCAGCTCAACCAGTGGCTGGCCGAGGTCGAAGCGTTCCTGCCCAGCTTGGGCGCCAGGCTCAACCCGACCAAGACCATCCTGCAGCCCGTGGATCGCGGTGTGGACTTCGTTGGGCACGTCATCAAGCCGTGGCGGCGCACCACCCGCAAGCGATCACTGGCCCAGGCGCTGAAGCGAACAGCTGCAGCACCGGCCGAGGATCTGCGCGAGACCGCCAACAGCTACTTCGGCCTGCTCAGCCAGGCCAGCCACAGCGAGAAAGATAGGGCGGCACTCGCCCGCGTCGTGCTGAAGCGCGGCAACAGCGTCAATGCCGACCTGACGAAGACCTACCAGAGGTGCAAGGCGCCGGGCCATAAGCAAGATCGCGCCATCGCGCAAGATCAGCAATCAATCTAAGCCCCCCAGCGGCCTCGGCATCAAGCCTTTCATCAGGAAGGCTAAGCAGCCGGACAACCTCATCGCCGATCAGGCGTATGGCCTCCACATCAGTTTTCGTGCTCATCGCAGCCACCAAAAGGTTCGCGTAGAGCGCCGATTATAAACCCACTCCACCGCCCGGGCATGGCCCGGCAAGGACTCCCCATGCCTACAGAAAACAAATTCTTCGCCACCGGTGTGACGCTCCAGGCTGCCCGCGCCAACCGCGTCTATGTGGCCGGGCCCATGACGGGTATCGCCGACTTCAACTACCCCGCCTTCAACGCCGTGGCCGACCAGCTGCGCGCCCTGGGCTACGAAGTCGAGAACCCGGCAGACCACGGCATCGTCGAGGGTGCGCAGTGGGCCGACTACATGGCCTACGACCTGACGCGCCTGGGCCTCTGCGGCGTCATCGCGCTGCTTCCGGACTGGGAGAAATCGCAAGGCGCCCGCCTGGAAGTCCTGATAGCCGAACGCCTCGGCATGACTGTTGTGAATGCCCATGATCTGGTAACGAGGGAGGCTGTATGAACAAGACTCTTAAGGCATTCGCGGTGGTCGGTGACGGTTACGAAGACTCGCCCGAACAGTTGCCCGTGGCAGCGACTGACGGTGTTCAGCTGGCTGTATTCGCCACGATCCCATCGGCCACTGAGCGCCTGGAGTTTAAAGGTGAGCAGGTTCTGCCTGTCGTGATTCTGTCGGAAAAAGATCACGACGCCAGGAATGCTAAGTACGAGCAGCTGCAACAGTGCCTGACCGCAGCGGATGAGCTGGCGGATACCATGGGAGGGTTGTTGCGACTGGCGCGCGGCGCAATTGGCGAGAATCAATGGACTCTTCTGACCAAAGACATTGACACGATGCTGTCGCAGGATGCCGGGCGGACCAATAACAGCAGGAACGCGCACTGCCCGCATGACGGCATCTGTCATACCAGTGAAGAAACATGCGCTGATGCTCAGGAGCGTATCGCATCACTCACAGCGCCAGCGGGCGCAGGACAATGAATATCCCGACCTTCAACCCGAAAGGGATTCGACCATGGATGCTCAAGTGCCCGCTTGCCACTCGCGCCTTCTGCTTGGTGATGCTGCCTATCGCGCCCTTCGTTTTCGCAGCTGCGATCCTGTGGGCGAACCGTAGCGACTTCTCTGAAATGAAGATGCTCGTCAAGGCAGCGTTTCTTCCATGGCAATCTATCCCGGCACCAAGCGCCCCGCCTAACCCTGGCTCGGGCGATCGCGCAAAACCCTCATAGCACTTTCCAGTTCGTCGGCAGCGCCGGCTACGTGGTCAGCTGTGACCCAGTGCCACGAGGTATTGCCGATAAGACCGCCAATCGCCTGCTTGTATAGCCGGTCTATATCGACGCCTTGCTGCTCGGCCTGCTGAAGTACCGCCAGCAGCGCCTGTTCAAGATGAAACACCCTTTCGACGGACATGGCCCAGCCCTCAAGAAGTGAGGCGCCAAGTCTAGTCTGTAACCCCTCCCCCTTCAAAGTCAGCCGCTATAGCGGCAAGGACGAAGTCATGCCTGAAGAAAACAAACACGACCTGGCTGCAGCTGATCGCAAGCTACTCATTCAGGCCGCGCACTCCGCCCGCATCGATATCGAACCGTGCACCTGCAGCGATCCTAAGTGGCCTTTCCGGCTGGCTGGCAAGTCCGGTGTCCGTGGACACTGGAACCCGCTCATCAATGACGGGGATGCGCTGCGCTTGGCGGTGGTCATGGGCCGCATGGAGCGCCTGTGCGTAGCCATCCACATAGTCGAGCCATTCGACGGCGACACCGGGCCGTATACCTACGTGGATGCTGAGCGCTTCGGCGAACACACCATGTCCCACCACGCCGATCCGTTCGGGGCAACTCGCCGCGCAATCGTCGAAGCCGCAGCTGAAATCGGGAGAAGGTCATGAGCCGGAGCGGATACAGCGACGATTGTGGTGGGTGGGATCTGATCTGCTGGCGGGGCGCTGTGAATTCGGCGCTCAGGGGAAAGCGTGGACAGGCTTTCCTGGTCGAGTTGCGCGATGCTCTGGACGCCATGCCTGAAAAGCGCCTGGTGGCAGACACGCTTGAAGCAGACGGCCAGTTCTGCACCCTCGGCGTTCTCGGTGCAAAGCGCGGGGTGGACATGAGCACAATCGATGCGCATTGCCGAGAGACGGTGTCGGAAGCTTTCGGAATTGCGCCAGCCATGGCCGCCGAAGTCGTGTTCGAGAACGACGAATGTGGATGGAACGAAACCCCAGAGCAGCGCTGGCAGCGGATGCGGAAATGGATCGACAGCCATATCAAGGAGGTGACGCCATGATCGCCACCCTCTGGTTCGCCTACGTCTTCATCTACAAGGGGCCAAGGCCATGAAACAGCATCGCGTTTTGATCGGCGACTGCATTGAGTCGATGCGGACGCTGCCAGACAAGTCGGTTCAGATGTGCGTGACCAGCCCGCCCTACTACGGGCTTCGGGATTACGGCGTGGACGGGCAGATCGGCCTGGAGGAAACGCCGGCTGAATTCATCGCTCGACTGGTTGAGGTTTTCCGCGAGGTGCGTCGAGTGCTCCGCGACGACGGTACCGCCTGGGTGAATATGGGTGACAGCTATGCCAGCAAGCCCAACGGGCCAATAGGGCTTGGAGGACACAATACCGACGCGCCGCATGTGGCAGTGCGTACCGCCAACGCCAGACGATCCAGCCAAATCCCCATGGGGTTCAAACACAAGGACCTGATGGGAATGCCTTGGCGACTGGCCTTCGCCCTACAGGATGACGGATGGTACCTTCGGCAAGACATCATCTGGCACAAGCCAAACCCCATGCCGGAATCAACGCGCGACCGCTGCACAAAGGCCCACGAATACATCTTCTTGATCAGCAAGTCGCGCCGGTACCACTGCGATATGACCGCGATCCGCGAGCCTGCGATATATGGCGCAACACCCAGCGGGGTCGGCTTCGGCCATGGCTTCGATGCGGTAACCAAGCCGCGGGCGACGGTACCGACCGGCTGGGACACATCAACCGGCGACGGTGGGCACGGTGCTTTCCACAAAGACGGCGCAGAGCGGGCACGGCGGGACAGCTTCAAGCGTGAAGGTTCGAAGCGAGAGCAAGCCATACCGGGCCAAACAGTCGGCACGCATCGACCTGACCGCGAGGAAAGTTCGTGGGATGTGGCTACCCGCAATAAGCGCAGTGTCTGGACTGTTGCAACGCACGCCTTCAAAGAGGCCCACTTCGCAACCTTCCCGCCCGACCTGATCCGCCCGTGCATCCTTGCCGGAGCGCCACTCGGCGGCGTCGTGCTTGACCCTTTCGGCGGGGCCGGCACTACGGCGGTGGTCGCCATGCAGGAAGGGCGAAAATCGATCCTGTGCGAACTGAACCCGGAATATGCCGCAATGGCTGAACGCCGAATAGCGGCAGCCTGGCTCGACGGCGCGGCGCAGATGGATGTCTTTCGCGACACCGCGCAACACCCAGCAGCCTAACCCCAATCCCCCTACATGCCTGCCGGTGAGCGGCGGGCGAGGTATTCGTATGTCTGACTTTCAAACGGAAACCATGCCCGTGGCGCGCAAGCAGCACCAATGCTGTGAATGCTACGGCCCGATCCAACCTGGCCAGCAGTACCAACTCATCAGCGGATGCTGGGATGGCGACATGGACACTTTCAAGACTTGCTCAGCCTGCACGGCGGCACGCTCCTGGGCAACCACACAACCTGAATGGATGGGAGACGGTGAGCACCTCTATTACTTCGGGCAGATGGAGGAAGACTTGTCGTACACGGCGCCAGAGATTCCACCCGGTGACGGGCGGCGATTCAAAGCGTACCGCTTGCAGCTGCAAATCACGCGGCGCCGTAAGGCCGCATCAGAAGCCCGCAAAGCGGCGTAACCCTAACCCACCTTCTGCCGCCCAGCGCGGCAAGGACACCAAATTAAATTGATCAAGAAAGCGCGGCCCAGAAGGGACTGCGGGAGGTAGGTATGTTTTTGACAGCAGAGGAAGTTGCCGACCTGACCGGATATAAAAAGCCAGGGGCACAGATAAAGTGGCTGACCGCCGAACGATACGGGTTCGCGGTAGGTGGTGATGGGCACCCAAAGGTGCTGCGCCAAGTTGTCATTGGGCGGCTGGGTGGTATTCAATCAAGGAAGGGGCCGGAGTTGCGGCTGTGCTGAGGTGATATAGATGCGACCGCGCAAGAAGGACCGGCACCTGCCGGCGTGCATGTACCAAAAGCACGGCGCCTATTACTTGGTCCGCAAGGGCAAGTGGTTGCGCCTCGGCACTGAGTTTCAGGCGTCTCTCGCCGAATACGCCATGCTGCTGGATAAGCGCAGCCTGGGCGGGATGCCCAAACTGATCGACGACGCGCTCGAGCACATGCGCACCAGAACGAAGCCGGCGCTGAAGCCGAACACGCTCAAGCAATACGAGGCGGCGGCCGAGCGACTGAAGGAAAACTTCGCCGACTTCGAGCCGCGCGAGGTGCTGCAGCGTCACGTCGTTGCGCTAAAGCTGCACATGGCGGACACACCGAACATGTCGAACCGGGTGATCTCGGTGCTGCGGGCAGTCTTCACCTACGCCCTGGAGCAGCAGATTGTCGACTCGAATCCGTGCATCGGCGTGCGCCGGCACCTGGAGCACAAGCGCGACAGGTACATCACTCACGGCGAGTTCCAGGCGATCTGCGCCAACTCAAGCGACAACATGCGCGTCATCTATGAGATGTGCTACCTGACCGGCCAGCGTATCGGTGACGTCCTGGCCATCCGGCTGGCCGACATCAGCCCCGAGGGCATCGCCTTCAAACAGGAGAAGACGAACGCGAGGCTGCTGGTGCAGATGACGCCGGACCTGGAGGACTTGGTGGCCAGGGCAAAGGCGCTTCCAAGGAAGATCCGCGGGCTCACGTTGTTCTGCTCGCCGCGCGGCGGAAAGCCGGTGCACTACAGCTCGGTCAAGGATGCATTTGCGATCAGTTGCAAGAAGGCCGGCGTCGAGGATGCCAGCCTCCACGACCTACGCGCGAAGTCGCTTTCCGACACGGACGACCAAGGCAACGACGCGCAAAAGCTCGGTGGCCACACCGATGCCAAGATGACGCAACGTTATCTGCGCCTGCGCAAAATCAACGTAGGCCTGCCGCCAACAATGCCTAAAAAATCCCTGTAGTATTAGACAGATGTGAATTGTCAAATAGACAGGTAGAGCCGAAAGCCCCGTATGACAGACCTTTCAAGCCACACTCCAATGATGCAGCAGTACTGGCGCCTCAAGAACCAGCACCCTGATCAGTTGATGTTCTACCGCATGGGCGACTTCTACGAGATCTTCTACGAAGACGCGAAGAAGGCCGCCAAGCTGCTGGACATCACCTTGACCGCGCGCGGGCAGTCGGCGGGGCAGTCGATTCCGATGTGTGGGATTCCTTACCATTCATTGGAAGGTTACCTGGTCAAGCTGGTGAAGCTGGGCGAGTCGGTGGTGATCTGTGAGCAGATCGGCGACCCGGCCACCAGCAAGGGGCCGGTGGAACGTCAGGTGGTACGCATTATTACGCCGGGGACGGTGAGTGATGAGGCGCTGCTGGATGAACGTCGTGACAACCTGATTGCGGCGGTGTTGGGCGATGAGCGTCTGTTTGGCCTGTCGGTGCTGGACATTACCAGTGGCAACTTCAGCGTGCTGGAGATTAAAGGCTGGGAGAACCTGCTGGCGGAGCTGGAGCGTATCAACCCGGTGGAATTGTTGATCCCGGATGATTGGCCGAAGGATTTGCCGGCGGAAAAACGCCGTGGGGCCAAGCGTCGTGCGCCGTGGGATTTTGAGCGTGACTCGGCGTTGAAAAGTCTGTGCCAACAGTTCTCGGTGCAAGACCTTAAAGGCTTCGGTTGCGAGACCCTGACCCTGGCCATCGGCGCCGCCGGTTGCTTGCTGGGCTATGCCAAGGAAACCCAGCGCACCGCCCTGCCGCATTTGCGCAGCCTACGCCATGAGCGTCTGGACGATACCGTGGTGCTCGATGGCGCGAGCCGTCGCAACCTGGAATTGGACACCAACCTGGCCGGCGGGCGTGATAACACCCTGCAATCGGTGGTCGACCGTTGCCAGACCGCCATGGGCAGCCGCTTGCTGACCCGCTGGCTGAACCGACCGTTGCGCGACTTGAGCGTGCTGCAGGCGCGTCAGACTTCTATTACTTGCCTGCTGGACGGCTATCGCTTTGAAAAGCTGCAGCCACAGCTGAAGGAAATCGGTGATATCGAGCGCATCCTGGCGCGGATCGGCCTGCGCAATGCACGTCCGCGTGACTTGGCGCGCCTGCGTGACGCCCTCGGTGCCTTGCCACAATTGCAAGCGGCGATGACCGAACTGGATACACCGCACCTGCAACAGCTCGCGGTCACCGCCGGTACTTATCCGGAGCTGGCCGCGTTGCTGGAAAAAGCCATCATCGACAACCCGCCCGCGATCATCCGCGACGGCGGCGTCTTGAAGACCGGTTACGACAGCGAGTTGGACGAACTTCAAGCCCTGAGCGAAAACGCCGGGCAGTTCCTGATTGACCTGGAAGCCCGCGAAAAAGCCCGTACCGGCCTGGCCAACCTGAAAGTCGGCTACAACCGTGTGCACGGCTACTTCATTGAGTTGCCGAGCAAGCAGGCCGAGTCGGCCCCCATCGACTACCAACGTCGCCAGACACTGAAAGGCGCCGAACGGTTTATCACCCCAGAGCTGAAAGAATTCGAAGACAAGGCACTGTCGGCCAAGAGCCGTGCCCTGGCTCGGGAAAAGATGCTCTATGAAAACCTGCTGGAAGACCTGATCAGCCAGTTGGCACCGCTGCAGGACACCGCCGCCGCCTTGGCTGAGCTGGATGTGCTGAGCAACCTGGCCGAGCGTGCGCTGAACCTTGACCTGAACTGCCCGCGTTTTGTCAGCGAGCCGTGCATGCGCATCGTGCAAGGTCGCCACCCGGTCGTAGAACAGGTGTTGACCACGCCGTTCGTCGCCAACGACCTGTCGCTGGACGACGATACCCGCATGCTGGTGATCACCGGTCCGAACATGGGCGGTAAATCCACCTACATGCGTCAGACCGCTTTGATTGTGCTGTTGGCGCACATCGGCAGCTTTGTGCCGGCGGCCAGTTGCGAGCTGTCCCTGGTGGATCGCATTTTCACCCGGATCGGCTCCAGCGACGACCTGGCCGGTGGCCGTTCGACCTTTATGGTGGAGATGAGCGAAACCGCCAACATCCTGCATAACGCCACCGAACGCAGCCTGGTGCTGATGGACGAAGTGGGTCGCGGCACCAGCACTTTCGACGGGCTGTCCCTGGCCTGGGCGGCGGCCGAGCGCCTGGCGCATCTGCGTGCCTATACGTTGTTTGCCACCCACTATTTCGAACTGACCGTGCTACCGGAAAGTGAACCGCTGGTGGCCAACGTGCATCTGAACGCCACTGAGCACAACGAGCGTATCGTGTTCCTGCACCACGTGCTGCCGGGGCCGGCCAGCCAGAGTTACGGCCTGGCCGTGGCCCAACTGGCCGGTGTGCCGAATGACGTGATCACCCGCGCCCGCGAACACCTCAGCCGCCTTGAAACCACGGCCCTGCCCCATGAAACCGTGGTCGCCAGCCCAGCCAAAGCCTCCAGTAAACCGGCCGCACCGCATCAGAGCGATATGTTCGCCAGCCTGCCCCACCCGGTGCTGGATGAGTTGGCAAAGCTTGACCTGGATGACTTGACGCCGCGAAAAGCGCTCGAAATGTTATATGCACTGAAGACTCGGATATAACGCTGACGCTTGCAAGCTGGTAGACTCTCGCGCGGTTTGGGATGCTGCAGGCTATTAGCCTGGCCTGCAGACTATCGCTCCCGAACCTCGCGAGCCCTGCCACAAAGGGTTTCGCTGCCGCCGCCTGAGGAGAAAATTAGAAATGACCTTCGTCGTCACCGACAACTGCATCAAGTGCAAGTACACCGACTGCGTGGAAGTATGTCCGGTGGACTGCTTCTACGAAGGCCCGAACTTCCTGGTCATCCACCCGGACGAGTGCATTGATTGCGCCCTGTGTGAACCTGAATGCCCGGCCGTCGCTATTTTCTCCGAGGATGAAGTCCCGGCAGGTATGGAGCAGTTCATTCAGCTGAACGTCGAGCTGGCTGAAATCTGGCCGAATATCACTGAGCGCAAAGACCCGATGCCGGATGCTGCGGAATGGGATGGCAAGACGGGTAAAATTGCTGACCTCGAACGCTGATAGCGTCGCGTCCAAAAAAGGCCCCTTGCGGGCCTTTTTGCGTTTCTGGAAGGTGGGTATCACTTTCCTACAGGCAAAAAAAAGGGGCGGTATGACCCGCCCACATTTTTTCCCTAGTCCCTGTATTCCTTTTCATCATCCTGATGAATCGCATCCTGCGATATTCCTTTAACCATCGTTCCTTGATGGCTGTGTCAATCCGTGGACACAGGGCTGATGTTAGAGAGTTCCAAAGGAAGTTCAACGGGATCCATTTCTGCGGCTGACAGGCTTTGACGGTCAACAGACAATAATTAATTGTTATTTTTCAACAAGATAGAAAACTCTTTCACCTAACCGGGACGGACTTGGCGGGTAAAAAACCCAAACGCTTACGAAAAAGTAAGCGAATGCTTACACGACCAATTGCGTAAATGAGAAATAAACCCGCCTTGACCACTGCCCAGACATGAAAAAGCCCCGACACTGTCGAGGCTTTTTCCCTTCAAAGCCCTCAGTCGTCGCTGACGGTGATGGTCGGCATCGCTGGCGCAGCGGCTTCCTGCAGCACAATACGCGCGCCCACATGGCGAGCCAGCTCCTGGTAAACCATGGCGATCTGGCCATCAGGGTCCGCCGCGACCGTCGGCTTGCCGCCGTCAGCCTGTTCACGAATAACCATCGACAGTGGCAATGAGGCCAGCAGTTCCACGCCATATTGGGTGGCCAGCTTCTCGCCACCGCCTTCGCCGAACAGGTGCTCGGCGTGGCCGCAATTGGAGCAGATGTGCACCGCCATGTTCTCCACCACGCCCAATACCGGGATATTGACCTTGCGGAACATCTCCACGCCTTTTCTCGCGTCGAGCAACGCCAGGTCCTGGGGCGTGGTGACGATCACCGAGCCAGCCACCGGGACTTTCTGTGCCAGGGTCAGTTGGATATCACCGGTGCCTGGTGGCATGTCGATCACCAGGTAGTCCAAATCGCCCCAGGCGGTCTGGGTGACCAGTTGCAGCAAGGCGCCGGAGACCATTGGCCCGCGCCAGACCATCGGCGTGTTGTCATCGGTCAGGAAGGCCATGGACATCACTTCCACACCCAAGGACTCAATTGGCACGAACCACTTCTGGTCCTTGACCTTCGGCCGCGTGCCCTCGGCGATGCCGAACATCACGCCTTGGCTCGGGCCGTAGATGTCCGCATCAAGGATGCCCACGCGCGCACCTTCGCGGGCCAGGGCCAAGGCCAGGTTGGCCGCCGTGGTGGATTTGCCCACGCCGCCCTTGCCCGAGGCCACGGCCACCACGTTCTTGACGTTGGCCAGGCCCGGGATCTGCGCCTGGGCCTTGTGCGCGGCGATCACACACTGGATGTCGACCTTGGCCGAACGCACGCCGTCGAGGCCTTCAATGGCCATCTGCAGCATCTGCGCCCAACCGCTCTTGAACAGGCCGGCGGCGTAACCCAGTTCCAATTGAACCGACACCTGGTCGCCCTGGACGTCGATGGCACGCACACAGCCGGCACTGACCGGGTCCTGGTTCAAATAAGGGTCGGTGTACTGGCGAAGCACGGCTTCCACCGCTGCGCGATTGACGGCGCTCATGGGCTACTCCCGAAAAAGACTGACTGAAACAGGCGGCTATCCTAACCGTTCCAGCGGCGTTACGGCATGCTTTCGCAGGTTCGGAAGATTCTGAAACAGCGCCACGGGGTGAAATATATTTCCCGGCGCTTTATAGTGGCCGACCTCCGTTTCATCAAGTAGCCGAGCCCCATGTCCGAGCCACGCAAGATCCTCGTCACCAGCGCCCTGCCCTATGCCAATGGTTCCATCCATCTTGGCCATATGCTTGAGTACATCCAGACCGATATGTGGGTGCGCTTCCAGAAGCATCGCGGCAATCAATGCATTTATGTCTGCGCAGACGACGCCCACGGTTCGGCCATCATGTTGCGCGCCGAAAAGGAAGGGATCACCCCGGAACAACTGATCGCCAATGTGCAGGCTGAACATAGCGCCGACTTTGCCGAGTTCCTGGTGGACTTCGATAACTTCCACTCGACCCACTCCGAAGAAAACCGTGAGCTGTCGAGCCAGATCTACCTGCGCTTGAAAGAAGCCGGGCATATCGACCAGCGTTCGGTGACCCAGTATTTCGACCCGGAAAAGAAAATGTTCCTGGCCGACCGCTTCATCAAGGGCACCTGCCCGAAATGCGGCACCGAAGACCAATACGGCGACAACTGCGAGAAATGCGGTGCGACCTACGCGCCCACCGAGCTGAAGAACCCTAAGTCGGCAATCTCTGGCGCTACCCCGGTGCTCAAGGATTCCCAGCATTTCTTCTTCAAGCTCCCGGATTTCCAGCAGATGCTGCAAACCTGGACCCGCAGCGGCACCCTGCAGGACGCCGTGGCCAACAAGCTCTCCGAATGGCTCGACAGCGGCTTGCAGCAGTGGGACATCTCCCGCGATGCGCCGTACTTCGGCTTCGAGATCCCAGGCGAGCCGGGCAAGTATTTCTACGTGTGGCTGGATGCGCCGATCGGCTACATGGCCAGCTTTAAGAACCTGTGCGACCGCACGCCGGAACTGGACTTCGACGCGTTCTGGAACAAGGATTCCACCGCCGAGCTGTACCACTTCATCGGAAAGGACATCGTCAACTTCCACGCGCTGTTCTGGCCGGCAATGCTTGAAGGTTCGGGTTATCGCAAGCCGACCGCCATCGCGGTGCACGGCTACCTGACGGTCAACGGCCAGAAGATGTCAAAGTCCCGTGGCACCTTCATCAAGGCGCGCACCTACCTGGACCACTTGTCGCCGGAATACCTGCGCTACTACTACGCCTCCAAGCTGGGCCGTGGCGTCGATGACCTGGACCTGAACCTGGAAGACTTCGTACAGAAGGTCAACTCGGACCTGGTCGGCAAGGTCGTCAACATTGCCAGCCGTTGTGCCGGGTTTATCCACAAAGGCAATGCGGGCCTGCTGGTGGCCGAGAACGCTGCGCCGGAACTGACTGACGCGTTCCTGGCCGCTGCGCCAAGCATTGCCGATGCCTATGAAGCGCGCGACTTTGCTCGCGCCATGCGCGAGATCATGGGCCTGGCCGACCGCGCCAACGCCTGGATCGCCGACAAGGCACCGTGGTCGCTGAACAAGCAGGAAGGCAAGCAGGCGGAAGTCCAGGCGATCTGCGCCACGGGCGTCAACCTGTTCCGCCAACTGGTGATCTTCCTCAAGCCGGTGCTGCCGTTGCTGGCCGCCGACGCCGAGGCGTTCCTCAATGTGGAGCCGCTGACCTGGAACGATCACGCCACCTTGCTCAGCAACCATCAGTTGAACGAGTTCAAGCCGCTGATGACGCGTATCGACCCGGTCAAAGTCCAGGCCATGACCGACGCTTCGAAAGAAGATCTGGTTGCCAGCCAGACCGATACCGGTTCGACCGCACCTGCTGGCAATGGTGAGTTGGCCAAGGACCCGATCTCTGCGGAAATCGACTTTGATGCTTTTGCTGCCGTGGACCTGCGTGTCGCGCTGATCGTCAAGGCCGAAGCCGTGGAGGGTGCCGACAAGCTGCTGCGTCTGACCCTGGACCTCGGTGGCGAGCAACGCAACGTGTTCTCCGGGATCAAGAGCGCTTATCCGGACCCGTCCAAGCTTGATGGCCGCCTGACCATGATGATCGCCAACCTCAAGCCTCGGAAAATGAAGTTCGGCGTTTCCGAAGGCATGGTGATGGCGGCTGGCCCTGGTGGGGAAGAGATCTACCTGCTCAGCCCTGACAGCGGCGCCAAGCCGGGCCAACGTATCAAGTGAGCCTGCACGGTCTGGGGGTGTGGTTGTAGTGAGCGGGCTTGTCTGTGGTGAGCGGGCTTTTGTGGTGAGCGGGCTTGCCCCGCGCTGGGCTGCGAAGCGGCCCCCATCATTGCCACTGCAGTTTTTACAGATAGATCCGGGTGCCTGGTTTTAGGGCTGCTTCGCAGCCCAGCGCGGGGCAAGCCCGCTCACCACAGACAAGCCCACTCACCACAGCAAGCCCGCTCACCACAAGAAAGCACAACCACTCCAACCAAGTTTGCATAAACGGCCTACCCATGATCACCCCATGAACCTCATTCAACGTATCGACGCGCTGCTGCCGCAGACCCAATGCGGCAAATGCGGGCATCCAGGCTGCAAGCCTTACGCTGAGGGTATTGCTCAGGGCGAAGCGATCAACAAGTGCCCGCCTGGTGGACAGGAAACCATTGCTGGCCTTGCGCAATTGTTGCGCGTTCCGGTGCTGGAACTGGATATCAGCCGAGGGGAAGCCCCGGCCCAGATTGCCTATATCCGCGAAGCTGAGTGCATCGGTTGCACCAAGTGCATCCAGGCCTGCCCGGTAGACGCCATTGTCGGCGCCGCCAAGCTGATGCACACGGTCATCGTCGATGAGTGCACCGGTTGCGACCTCTGCGTCGCGCCCTGCCCCGTTGACTGCATTGAAATGCGCCCGACAGCCACGGTCTTGCCGATCGTCGGTGGCCTGGCGACAAATGATCAGCAACGCCATGAACGCCACCTCAAGCGCGACCGGGCAAGGCGGCGGTATGAGCAACGCAACGCGCGGCTGCAACGAGAGGAAGCGCAAAAAGTCGCCGAACGCCAGGCGCGGGCCAAACGCTCAGTGCCGATTTTACCCGTGCAAGCCGATGCAGCACAGGATGCCGCGATCAAGAAAGCCAAAATCACAGTCGCCATGAGCCGCGCCCAACTGCATAAGTCCTTGAAGGCCTTCGGTCACCCGCCAACCTTTGAACAGCAGTCGCAGTTGATCGTTTTGCAGCAGCAGTTCGAAGCGGCAGAACAAGCGCTGACGACGCTAGAGCTGGGCACCGCGCCGAAGACAATGGCAGCAACCGGTAATACTGCCGACCTGAAACGCGCCAAAATCCAGCTGGCGATGCGCCGCGCAGCGTTAAAGAAAGCCCAGGACTTGAACGCCAGCCCGCAGCAACTGGCCGAAGCGCAGCATGACCTCGACGAGGCGCAACGCCAAGTGGATGCCCACGGCAACGCCTGACCCGCAAAGCCTGTATTGCTACAATCCCGCCGATCGACTGCCAGGAAAAACCCACCCCATGAACGCCGCAAAACGCCTGGAAATTTTCCGCAGGCTCCACGAAGACAATCCAGAACCCAAGACCGAACTGGCCTACACCACGCCGTTCGAGTTGCTGATTGCGGTGATCCTGTCGGCCCAATCCACGGACGTCGGCGTGAACAAGGCCACGGCCAAGCTGTACCCCGTGGCGAATACGCCAGAGGCGATCTATGGCCTGGGTGTAGAGGGGTTGTCGGAATACATCAAGACCATCGGCCTGTACAACAGCAAGGCCAAGAACGTCATCGAAACCTGCCGCCTGCTGGTGGAACTGCACGGCAGTGAAGTGCCGCAGACCCGCGAAGCTCTGGAGGCCTTGCCAGGCGTTGGCCGCAAAACCGCCAACGTGGTACTCAACACAGCGTTCCGGCAACTGACCATGGCCGTGGACACCCACATCTTCCGGGTCAGCAACCGAACCGGCATCGCCCGTGGCAAAAACGTGGTGGAGGTGGAAAAGCAACTGATGAAGTTCGTGCCCAAGCCGTATCTGCTGGATTCCCACCACTGGCTCATCCTTCATGGCCGCTACGTTTGCCAGGCCCGCAAGCCGCGCTGCGGCAGCTGTCGCATCGAAGACCTGTGCGAATACAAGGACAAGACGTCCGACGATTAAGGGATCATTGGTTTTCTCGATCAGTCGATTGAAAAAATCTTTTTTACCGGATCATGGATTATCGTTATAAGGAGCGCCAACGGCAGTCTTAGCCCGGAGTGAACCTTATGAGCACTGGCAAAGAGCAACTGGAAGTGGAAGACGACCTCGTTGAGTCGGAAGACGAGGGGGCGGAGACACCTGTGGCAGAGGTCGCCAAGACCAATTTGAGCAAACGCCGCACTATCGACAATCTACTGGAAGAACGACGCTTGCAAAAACAGCTGGCCGATTACGACTTCGATCTCTGATCGAGCGATCGACAGCCGGAAGCCTCCTTCAGGGAGGCTTTTTTCTGCCGGTGACCCGGGCAATACGCTGTGCTTTACCCTCCTCTATACCAAGCCGTTGCGCTGGGCCAGTTCGATCAGGTCCACCAGCGAGCGCGCATTGAGCTTGAGCAGCAGACGCGTCTTGTAGGTGCTGACGGTCTTGTTGCTGAGAAACATGCCGTCGGCAATCTCCTTGTTGGTCCTGCCCCGCGCCAACTGCTGCAATACCATCATTTCCCGCCCGGACAGGCGCTCGACCATATCGGCTTCACTGGCATTGCCCATGGTAGAACGTACCGAGTTGAGCGCCTGGTTGGGGAAATAGCTGTAGCCGGACAAGACCGCCTTGATCGCACTCAGCAGCTCGGTGAGGTCCTGTTGCTTGCACACGTAGCCGGCAGCCCCCGCTTGCATGCAACGCATGGAAAAATGACCCGGGGCCTGGGACGTCAGCACCAGCACCTTGAACGGCGCAGGTTGCTTGGTAGAAGACAGCCGGCAAATAACTTCCAGGCCATCAAGTTTGGGAATCCCGATATCCAGTATCACAATGTCCGGCATATGCTCCCGTGCAAGTTGCAACGCATCGACACCGTTATCGGTCTCGGCAACGACCTCATAACCATGACGTTCCATTAGCATACGCACAGCAAGACGAATGACGGGATGATCATCCACGATCAGCACTTTATTCATAAGAAAGTCCAATTTCGCTGTTCGAATTATTTAGAGCAAGCACAATAGCCTAGTCGTTTCCTAGTTGGCATAGCATTACCCCCCAAGCAACAGCAAGCAGAGACCCACCCCACAGCGATAAAGGAATTGCCCTACAAAAAAACGCCCTCTCGGAGGGATCTGGTTTTGTGGATCCTTTCAGACCTTTCCTGGGACTTACATACTTTGAGTGAAATATCCGTGGCTTATAGGGGTTTGGGTAAACGTGCCGCACATGACTCTCAGGAAATGCCCCTTGCCTCTCACCTGCTGCAGGGGAAAACGGCCAGAACGATCCGTCTGCTTTAGTTCCATTTAACATATTCACTTACATCCTTAATTCCTACAGACTATTCGGCGCTTCGTATCTTCTCCGCACTTGTATGAGTGAATTATCTGTAAGACCAGTTCCTACATAGATGTAAAAAATTCATTCCCCCTACAAACTTTCAACAACAATTCATTCAAACCCCATTTCTGATAAAGATTTTGAGGAAAAACATCCACAGTCGTTTAATCGTTATAAACATCTAACATCTCTAAACAATCACAGGACAAAAAAAATGGCCCCTTGTACAAGGGGCCATTCTTCACAACAGGCTGAGACTTAGAACAGCGAGCGACCTTTGTTGGCGGCAATGCGCATGCGCAATGCGTTCAACTTGATAAAGCCTGCCGCGTCTGCCTGGTTGTACGCACCGCCGTCTTCTTCGAAGGTGGCGATGTTGGCGTCGAACAGCGACTCATCGGACTTGCGACCGGTCACGATCACGTTGCCCTTGTACAGCTTCAGGCGCACAACGCCATTAACGTGAACCTGGGAAGCGTCGATCATCTGCTGCAGCATCAGACGCTCAGGGCTCCACCAGTAGCCGGTGTAGATCAGGCTGGCGTACTTGGGCATCAGCTCGTCTTTGAGGTGAGCCACTTCGCGGTCCAGGGTGATCGATTCGATCGCGCGGTGGGCGCGCAACATGATGGTGCCACCAGGGGTTTCGTAGCAGCCACGGGACTTCATGCCCACATAACGGTTCTCGACGATGTCGAGACGGCCGATGCCGTGTTCGCCACCGATACGGTTCAGGGTCGCCAGCACGGTGGCCGGGGTCATTTCGACACCGTCCAGCGCGACGATGTCGCCGTTGCGGTAGGTCAGCTCCAGGTACTGCGGCTTGTCGGGCGCGTTCTCCGGGGAGACGGTCCACTTCCACATGTCTTCTTCGTGCTCGGTCCAGGTGTCTTCCAGCACGCCGCCTTCATAGGAGATGTGCAGCAAGTTGGCGTCCATCGAGTACGGGGACTTTTTCTTGCCGTGGCGCTCAATCGGGATTGCGTGCTTTTCAGCGTAATCCATCAGCTTTTCACGGGACAGCAGGTCCCATTCACGCCAAGGGGCAATCACTTTCACGCCTGGCTTGAGGGCGTAGGCACCCAGTTCGAAACGCACCTGGTCGTTGCCTTTGCCGGTGGCGCCATGGGAAATGGCGTCGGCGCCGGTTTCGTTGGCGATTTCGATCAGGCGCTTGGCGATCAGCGGACGTGCGATGGAGGTACCCAGCAGGTACTCGCCTTCGTAGACGGTGTTGGCGCGAAACATCGGGAAAACGAAATCGCGGACGAACTCTTCGCGCAGGTCGTCAATGTAGATCTCTTTCACGCCCATGGCTTGCGCCTTGGCACGTGCAGGTTCGACCTCTTCGCCCTGACCCAGGTCAGCGGTGAAGGTCACCACTTCACAGTTATAAGTATCCTGCAGCCACTTGAGGATCACCGAAGTGTCCAGGCCGCCGGAATACGCGAGAACGACCTTGTTTACGTCGGCCATGCCATCACTCCACGGGGTTGTACGGAAAGGCGTCGATTCTACCGACCAAAACCGCGAATTTACAGGGGCGCGACAGCAAATGAAGATAAAGCGACAGATTATGTCGAACGGGCGACCGATGGTCGCACCTCAGGACGTGTGCGCGGGGTTGCTCGGGCCAGTGGCCTGAGGTGCCGGTTTCTCGGGGGCTGCGACGCGTTCAAGCTGGATATTCACGCGGCGGTTGCGCGCCCGGTTGGCTGCATTGGTGTTGGGCGCCAGTGGGTAGCTTTCACCGTGGAAACGCAGGGTGATCTGCGATTCCGGGATCCCGTTGGCCTTGAAGTAGTCCATGACCGCCAGGCCGCGACGACGCGAGACGTCTCGATTGGTCAGACGATTACCGCTGTTGTCCGAATGGCCATTCAATTCGATATGGTTGACGGTCGGATCGGCTTTCATGAACGCGAGAATCACGTCGAGTTTCTTCTTGGCGGCCGCGTCCAGCTCGATTCCGCCGCCGGGGAAGCCAACTTCGGTCTGTTTGACCTGGTCGTAATTCATCGGCAACAGCTTGGCGGTGCACAGTTGGTAATCGTTGTAGGCCTTATTGAACTTGACCGGCAGCAGGCGGATCTCCGAATAGCCGCCTTCGCGCCCATAGTGCCGCACGGTCGGGCTACGCCCTTCCAGCAAGCCATTGAACAGACGCCCGGCCTGGGCCTGGGAGCTGTTGAACAACACATCGCCACTGCCTGCACGCACGGCGCCGAGGTTGATATCCCCTCGGCCCGGCTGCCACGGTGCAGCGGCGGCCAGCAAGGTGGCAGAACCGGCGCCCAGTGAGCCGTTGTAGGCCTTCAGACGAAACGTCGCCTGCTCGCCGGCCCGGCGCACGAACTCACCCGAACCGAAATCGGTGATCGGCTGGGTCAGGCGGCACTCGAATTGGTCGCCTTCCACCTTCCACTCAATATTCTCCAGACGTGTCTGGAACGTGAGGGCCATCGCAGGCAGGCTGGCGAACACACTGAGCAGGGCTAGATATTGCTGGCGCACGGGAGGCTCCATTGGTTTCTACAACACTTCAAAGCGTCATACATCGATAAGGCATACCCAAGGCTATCGGTTGCATCCTGCAAAACTTGATAGCGAGTGCCTGAGAGAGTCTTTTCCGGTAGCATTCCCACCAGATTGACCCGCCTGGAATCCCCAATGTCCGACCGCCTGACCCTGCTGCGTCCCGACGACTGGCATATTCATCTTCGCGATGGTGCTGCGTTACCCCACACCGTGGCCGATGTCGCGCGCACGTTTGGCCGCGCCATCATCATGCCTAACCTGGTACCTCCGGTGCGTAATGCCGAGCAAGCCGATGCCTATCGCCAGCGTATCCTCGCTGCACGACCGGCCGGCAGCCGCTTCGAACCGTTGATGGTGCTCTACCTCACCGACCGCACCCAGCCCGAAGAGATTCGTGAGGCCAAGGCCAGCGGTTTCGTGCACGCTGCCAAGCTGTACCCGGCCGGCGCGACCACCAACTCCGATTCCGGCGTAACCAGTATCGACAAGATTCTGCCGGCCATCGAAGCCATGGCCGAAGTCGGCATGCCGCTGCTGATCCACGGCGAAGTCACCCGTGGTGACGTGGACGTGTTCGACCGCGAGAAGATCTTCATCGACGAGCATATGCGCCGTGTGGTCGAGCTGTTCCCGACCCTCAAGGTGGTGTTCGAGCACATCACCACCGCCGATGCCGTGCAGTTCGTCAGCGAGGCCTCGGCCAACGTTGGCGCGACGATCACCGCGCATCACTTGCTGTACAACCGCAACCACATGCTGGTGGGCGGGATTCGGCCGCACTTCTATTGCCTGCCGATCCTCAAGCGCAACACCCACCAGGTGGCCTTGCTGGATGCGGCGACCAGCGGCAGTCCGAAGTTCTTCCTCGGCACCGACTCGGCGCCTCACGCACAGCATGCCAAAGAAGCGGCGTGCGGCTGTGCCGGTTGCTACACCGCCTATGCAGCGATTGAGCTGTACGCCGAAGCGTTCGAACAGCGCAACGCCCTGGACAAGCTTGAAGGTTTCGCCAGCCTCAACGGCCCGCGTTTCTATGGCCTGCCGGCGAATACCGACCGCATCACCCTGGTCCGTGAAGACTGGACCGCCCCTGCCAGCCTGCCGTTTGGCGAGCTGACCGTTATCCCGCTGCGCGCCGGTGAAACACTGCGCTGGCGCCTGCTGGAGGAAAGCAAGTGAGTGAAGACCATTACGACGACGAACACGAGCACAGTGGTGGCGGTTCGCGCCACCCGATGGCCGAGCGGTTTCGCGGCTATCTGCCGGTTGTCATCGACGTAGAAACCGGTGGTTTCAATTGCGCCACCGACGCCTTGCTGGAAATCGCTGCAACGACGATTGGCATGGATGAACAGGGTTTTGTGTTCCCGGAACACACCCACTTCTTCCGCGTCGAGCCGTTTGAAGGCGCGAATATCGAAGCCGCCGCTTTGGAATTCACCGGCATCAAGCTCGATCACCCACTGCGCATGGCGGTCAGTGAAGAAGCGGCATTGACCGATATCTTCCGTGGTGTGCGCAAGGCGTTGAAGGCCAATGGCTGCAAACGCGCGATCCTGGTCGGCCACAACAGCAGCTTCGACCTGGGCTTTCTCAACGCCGCCGTGGCGCGGTTGGACATGAAGCGCAACCCGTTCCACCCGTTCTCCAGCTTCGACACGGCCACCCTCGCAGGCCTGGCGTATGGCCAGACCGTGTTGGCGAAAGCCTGCCAGGCCGCCGGTATCGATTTTGACGGCCGTGAGGCTCACTCGGCTCGCTACGACACCGAGAAGACTGCCGAGCTGTTCTGCGGCATCGTCAACCGCTGGAAAGACATGGGCGGCTGGGAAGACTTCAACGATTGAGAAAAGCTTGTGTGGTGAGTGGGCTTGTTGTGGTGAGCGGGCTTGTCCCGCGCTGGGGCGCGTAGCGGCCCCAACTCAGGCACTGCATTTCTCCAGCTAGAACTCACTGACAGGTTTTAGGGCGGCTTCGCCACCCAGCGCGGGGCAAGCCCGCTCACCACAAAAAAAACCGGCCTTATCAGGCCGGTTTTTTTGTACCTCAAACCTGGCTTACAGCTTGCCAGCGTTCTCGGTCAGGTAAGCCGCAACGCCTTCTGGCGAAGCGTTCATGCCTTTGTCGCCTTTTTTCCAGTTGGCAGGGCAGACTTCGCCGTGCTCTTCGTGGAATTGCAGGGCGTCGACCAGGCGGATCAGCTCTTCCATGTTACGACCCAGTGGCAGGTCGTTGATGATCTGAGAGCGGACAACGCCCTTGTCGTCGATCAGGAACGCGCCACGGAACGCCACGCCGCCTTCGGACTCAACGTCGTAGGCCTTGGCGATGTCGTGCTTCATGTCGGCAGCCATGGTGTATTTGACTTTGCCGATGCCGCCATCATTGATGGCAGTGTTGCGCCAGGCGTTGTGGGTGAAATGGGAGTCGATGGAAACGGCTACCACTTCAACGTTTCGCGCCTTGAAATCGTCCATGCGGTGGTCCAGAGCGATCAGCTCCGAAGGGCAGACGAAGGTGAAGTCCAGCGGGTAGAAGAACACCAGGCCGTATTTGCCTTTGATGGCTTCAGACAGTTTAAAGCTGTCTACGATTTCGCCATTGCCGAGGACGGCTGGGACGTCGAAATCCGGCGCTTGTTTGCCGACGAGTACGCTCATTGGGTATCTCCTGATGTGAGGGTGACGATTGAAGTAAAAGGACCGGCTCCGAGTCTGCCGTTAATAAGCGACAGCCCTGTGACGCGGTCACGCTTCGTGAAGACCGACCATCATACACTGAAAAAACCGTTCGTCAGTGCGGGCGCGGTGCCAGCAAATACCCTACGAATCTACTTTGACAATCATTCTCGTTAACATTAAGATCCATCGCACTTAAGCCTTAAACCCGCGACGGTTCTCCCTTATGTATGTGTGCCTCTGTACTGGCGTCACCGACGGACAAATCCGCGAAGCAATCTATGAAGGTTGCTGCAGCTACAAGGAAGTGCGTGAAACCACCGGCGTTGCCAGCCAGTGCGGTAAATGTGCTTGCCTCGCCAAGCAAGTGGTACGGGAAACCCTGACGCAGCTGCAGACAGCCCAGGCCGCGCTCCCCTATTCAGCAGAATTTACACACGCCTGATTGGCGTGTTTTAAAGAACCGGACTTAGTGTCCGGTTTTTTTATGCCCGCAATTCAATAAGTTAGCACTAAGACGCGGAACACAAACATTCTTATTCCGATTAATTTTCATTTATTATTCAATAACTTAGGTTTGACACTAGGGATTTCGCCGCTCAAACTCCGCCTTATACACAGCTATTACAGGGCAGGACCCCAGTCATGAAAGGCGACATCTCAGTCATCCAGCAACTCAACAAAATCCTTGCCAATGAACTGGTCGCGATCAATCAGTACTTTCTGCATGCGCGCATGTATGACGATTGGGGCCTGGAAAAGCTGGGCAAGCGTGAATACAAAGAATCCATCAAGGCCATGAAAGATGCGGACAAGCTGATCAAGCGCATCCTGTTCCTGGAAGGCCTGCCGAACGTCCAGGACCTGGGCAAGCTGAACATCGGCGAGCACACCCAGGAAATGATCAGCAGCGACCTGAAGTTCGAACACAAGAGCCACAGCGACCTCAAGGCCGCCATCGCTCATTGCGAAACCAAGGGCGACTTCGGCAGCCGCGAACTGCTGGAAGACATCCTCGAAGACCAGGAAGAACACATCGACTGGCTGGAAACCCAACTGGGCCTGATCGACAAAGTCAGCCTGGAAAACTACCTGCAATCGCAGATGGGCGAAGAATAAGCCCCCAGCAAGCAGGTACAAAAAAGCCCCGCTCTCTCACGAGAAGCGGGGCTTTTTATTGCAAGCGCATCAAGCGTCGGTCTTGGCCGCCGCGTTGGCTGCTGCTTCTTTGACCAGCGTTTGCAGCGAACCATCAGCCGCCATCTCAACGATGATGTCGCTACCGCCGACCAGCTCACCGGCCACCCACAGCTGTGGGAAAGTCGGCCAGTTGGCGTATTTCGGCAGGTTGGCGCGGATTTCAGGGTTTTGCAGGATATCCACGTAAGCGAATTTCTCGCCGCACGCCATGATGGCCTGGGACGCCTTCGCGGAGAAACCGCACTGAGGAGCGTTTGGCGCGCCCTTCATGTAAAGCAGAATGGTGTTGTTGGCAATCTGCTCTTTGATCGTTTCGATGATATCCATGGAACACCTCGGCTGGAACTTTGCGACTCACAGGTCGGCACGGTGGCGCATTGTAACGCAAAATTCCAGCGCAGTGCTCAGGCGGCTGCTACCTGCACGGGGACGCCGTTCAATGCCGCATTGCCCGACAGCTCGTCCAGTTGCCGTTCGTCGGTCAAATCGTTGGCACTCGCCCCTGGCTGCCCACTGGCGATCGTCATCTGTACCCCAGGACGCCCGTGGCCCCAACCATGGGGCAGGCTGACCACGCCGGGCATCATGTCCAGGCTGGCCAAGACTTCCACTTCGATCATGCCGATGCGCGAACTGACCCTGACCCGCTGGCCATCGCTCAATTGCCGACTGGCCAGATCATCCGGATGCATCAGCAATTGATGGCGCGGCTTACCCTTCACCAGCCGGTGATAGTTATGCATCCAGGAATTATTACTGCGCACATGGCGGCGGCCGATCAACAGCAGTTCGTCGGCCACAGGCACCGGTTGCGCGGCAAAGCGCGCCAGGTCGGCGAGGATCACCGGCGGCGCTGCCTGCACCTTGCCATCCGCGGTTTTCAAACGCGCTGCAAGGTTGGGTTGCAGCGGCCCAAGGTCGACGCCGTGGGGATGATCCGCCAGCATGGCCACGGACAACTTGTGGCTGGATGCATCACCGTAGACACCCGCACGCAGACCGAAATCAATCATGTGTGCCGGGGGCATCGCCGGCTTGAGCGCGACACCGCTCTGGGCTGCGAAGGCTTTGGCCAGGCCGACGAAAATCTCCCAGTCATGCAACGCGCCTTCCGGCTTGGGCAAGATCGCCCGATTGAAGCGGGTGACATTACGCACCGCGAACATATTGAAGGTGGTGTCGTAATGATCGTTTTCCAGCGCCGACGTAGACGGCAGGATCAGGTCGGCATAGCGCGTGGTTTCGTTGATATAGAGGTCGATACTGACCATGAACTCCAGGCCATCGAGGGCCTGTTCCAACTGCCGGCCGTTGGGCGTCGACAACACCGGATTGCCTGCCACCGTGACCAATGCACGGATTTGTCCTTCGCCCTCGGTCAGCATTTCCTCAGCCAACGCCGACACAGGCAACTCGCCACCGTACTCCGGACGCCCGGACACCCGACTCTGCCAGCGATTGAAATGCCCACCACCAGTCGACGCCACCAGGTCCACCGCCGGCGTGGTACATAGCGCGCCACCGACGCGGTCCAGGTTGCCGGTCACCAGGTTGATCAACTGCACCAGCCAATGACAGAGCGTGCCAAACGCCTGCGTCGACACACCCATGCGCCCGTAGCACACGGCCTTGTCGGCTGCAGCAAAGTCCCGTGCCAACTGGCGGATCTGCTCGGCAGGCACCGCACATTGGCGGCTCATGGTCTCGGCAGTAAACCCGGCGATCGCACGACGCACCTCCTCAAGGCCTTCAATCGGTAGATGGCTGTCGCGCGTCAGGCCCTCGCTGAACAAAGTGTTGAGCACGCCGAACAACAACGCCGCATCCCCACCGGGACGCACGAACAGATGCTGGTCAGCCATTGCTGCCGTTTCACTGCGCCGTGGGTCGACCACCACCACTTTGCCGCCCCGCGCCTGGATCGCCTTGAGGCGTTTCTCCACGTCGGGCACGGTCATGATGCTGCCGTTGGACGCGAGCGGGTTGCCTCCCAGAATCAACATAAAGTCGGTGTGATCGATGTCCGGGATCGGCAACAACAGGCCATGGCCATACATAAGGTAACTGCTGAGGTGATGGGGCAGTTGGTCCACCGACGTCGCGGAAAACCGATTGCGCGTCTTCAACTGGCCGAGGAAGTAGTTACTGTGGGTCATCAGCCCATAGTTGTGCACGCTCGGGTTGCCCTGGTACACCGCCACTGCATTCTGCCCGTGCCGCGCCTGAATGCCTGACAGACGCTCGGCGACAAGCGCGAAGGCGTCTTCCCACGCAATCGGCTGCCATTCGCTGCCGACCCGCAACATGGGTTGGTGCAAGCGGTCGGGATCGTTCTGGATATCCTGCAACGCGACGGCCTTGGGGCAGATATGCCCGCGGCTGAACGTATCCAGCGCATCGCCCTTGATCGAGGTGATCGCCAGGCTGCCGTCGTCCGCTTGGGTGGTTTCCAGGGTCAGGCCACAAATGGCTTCACACAGGTGGCAGGCACGGTGGTGGAGAGTCTTGGTCATGGCCAGTCTCTTTTATAGGGGCTTTGATCCCACTATGGGCCGCGACCGAGACAGGCGCCACCAACGTTCGTCCCGTGAATCGACCTGCATCAGGCCAGACCATGGCCAAGCGTGAGCAAATGTTTCAAAACCCGGCATACCGCCTCTGAAACCGACGCAGCCTGGCCTGAGCCCGCCCCCGCACGTTGCAAAAGGTCTCGGCGCCAGTGTACAAATGGCTCGCTGCTGTCTGGAGATTGTCTTCAAAAGCGCCTTGGCGCCCTTCTTGAACACCCTTAAAAACCGTAGCCCTATTGGTAAGACGCGACATTTAATTATAAGATCGCGCCTCCCCCTATTTCGTCGCCCCGTGCGGCTTTCGCCGCAGGTCTCGCCCGTTGTCACAATAAACAAGGCTTTGAGTATCTGCGGTCTGTTGCAAAAAGGTAGTTAATGATGAGCGCAAGGCACTTTCTCTCCCTGATGGATTGCACGCCCGAAGAGCTGGTCAGCGTGATCCGTCGAGGCATTGAGCTTAAAGACCTGCGTAACCGCGGCGTACTGTTCGAGCCTTTGAAAAACCGCGTACTCGGCATGATCTTCGAGAAGTCGTCGACCCGCACCCGCGTGTCATTCGAAGCCGGCATGATCCAACTGGGTGGCCAAGCCATCTTCTTGTCCTCGCGCGACACCCAACTGGGCCGTGGCGAGCCGATCGCCGACAGCGCGAAGGTGATGTCGAGCATGCTCGACGCCGTGATGATCCGTACCTTTGCCCACAGCACCGTGACTGAATTTGCCGCCCACTCCCGCGTACCGGTGATCAACGGCCTGACCGACGACCTGCACCCGTGCCAGTTGCTGGCCGACATGCAAACCTTCCTTGAACACCGCGGCTCGATCCAGGGTAAGACCGTGGCCTGGATCGGCGACGGCAACAACATGTGCAACAGCTATATAGAAGCGGCGATCCAGTTCGACTTCCAACTGCGCGTTGCCTGCCCGGAAGGCTACGAGCCTGACGCGCGCTTCCTGGCCCAGGCCGGCGACCGCGTGACCCTGGTGCGCGACCCGCGTGACGCGGTGATCGGCGCACACCTGGTGAGCACCGACGTCTGGACCTCCATGGGCCAGGAAGAGGAAACCGCCAAGCGCCTGGCCCTGTTCGCCCCGTACCAGGTGACCCGCGCCCTGCTCGACTTGGCCGCGCCCGACGTGCTGTTCATGCATTGCCTGCCGGCCCACCGTGGCGAAGAGATCAGCACCGACCTGCTCGACGACCCGCGCTCGGTCGCCTGGGACCAGGCTGAAAACCGCCTGCATGCGCAAAAGGCCCTGCTCGAATTCCTCGTCCCGCCGTCGTACCACCACGCATGAGCCAGCCATTACTGCTGAACCTGCGCAATCTGGCATGCGGCTATCAAGATCAACGGGTGGTACAGAACCTCAACCTGCACCTCAATGCCGGCGATATCGGTTGCCTGCTGGGCTCTTCGGGGTGCGGCAAGACCACCACGTTACGTGCGATTGCCGGGTTTGAGCCGGTGCACGATGGCGAGATCAGCCTGGCGGGCGAAGTGATCTCCAGTGCCGGTTTCACACTGGCTCCGGAGAAACGTCGTATCGGCATGGTGTTCCAGGACTACGCACTGTTTCCGCACCTCAGCGTGGCCGACAACATTGCCTTCGGCATTCGCAAGCATCCGCAAAAAGATCGTGTGGTGGCTGAGTTGCTGGAGCTGGTCAACCTGAAGAACCTCGGCAAACGCTTTCCCCACGAACTTTCCGGCGGCCAGCAACAACGCGTCGCCCTCGCCCGCGCTTTGGCGCCGGAGCCGGCCCTGTTGCTGCTGGATGAACCCTTCTCCAACCTGGACGGCGAGTTGCGCCGCAAGCTCAGCCACGAGGTGCGCGACATCCTCAAGGCACGCGGCACCAGCGCGATTCTGGTGACCCATGACCAGGAAGAAGCCTTTGCCGTCAGCGACCAAGTCGGGGTTTTCAAGGAGGGTCGTCTGGAGCAGTGGGACACGCCCTACAACCTCTATCACGAACCGCAGACGCCCTATGTCGCCAGCTTTATCGGCCAGGGTTACTTCATCCGTGGCCAATTGAGTTCGCCGGAGTCGGTCAGCACCGAACTGGGTGAGTTGCGCGGCAACCGCGCCTACACCTGGCCTACGGGCGGTGCTGTGGATGTGCTGTTGCGCCCGGACGACATCGTCTACGCACCGGACAGCGCGTTGAAAGCGCGGATCGTCGGCAAGACCTTCCTCGGCGCGTCGACCTTGTACCGCCTGCAGTTGCCGACCGGTGCGCAATTGGAGTCGATTTTCCCGAGCCATGCCGACCATCTGGTCGGCGCGGATGTGGGGATTCGTGTGGCGGCCGAACACCTGGTGTTGTTCCAGGCCTCAGGCAGCACCGCCGCGCAGATCCCTCAAGCCGAATCCGGCGTGCGGCGCTACAGCCCGGTCTAACGCGTTGTCATGCCCGGCCAATTTCTGCGAATTTGGCCTGGGTATGTTCAGCCAGCACCGCTGCCGGCAGTTCAACTTCCAAGCCTCTTCTCCCCGCACTTACAAAAATCGTTGCAAAGGGTTGCGCCGTTGCATCGATAAACGTGCGCAGGCGTTTCTTTTGCCCCAACGGGCTGATGCCCCCCAGCAGATACCCGGTTGAACGTTGCGCCGCCGCCGGGTCGGCCATTTCAACTTTCTTGACGCCCGCCGCGTGAGCGAGAGCCTTCAGGTCCAGACTTCCGACGACCGGCACCACCGCCACCAACAATTCGCCCTTCTCGCTGCTCGCCAACAAGGTCTTGAACACCTGCGCCGGGTCGAGGCCCAATTTTTCCGCGGCCTCCAGCCCATAGGACGCCGACTTGGGGTCGTGTTCATAACTGTGGATACGATGTTCGGCGCGAACTTTTTTCAACAGGTCCAATGCGGGGGTCATGACGTCTCCAGGCGTGGCAAACAGATGGCCAATTCTAGGCCAAGCCCACACAAAACGCTCTAGTCCGCCCACTCTTAAGGTGCACATACAATGTGACAAGCGTGATCATTCACCAGACCAATAGTTTGAAAGTGACTGACGGTTCACTTTCGACCTTTGACAGCCGTCATTCTTGTCTATATTTTTTCGTTTCCGAATACTGTAGGAATAGACCCACAGCATTCAAGCAGTAAGCCGTGACCGGGATGGGGATCCTTGCCACGGTGAAAATCGCGCAACAATCCGTTGAGGTTGTGCGCCAGACAAGAACAACAACTGAGGTTTTCCATGACAACTGCTCTTCAACAGCCTTCACTTTCGAGCCAATGCATGGCCGAATTCCTGGGGACTGCGCTTCTGATCTTCTTCGGCACAGGATGCGTCGCTGCGCTCAAGGTCGCGGGAGCCAGCTTTGGCTTGTGGGAGATCAGTATCATCTGGGGGGTCGGCGTCAGCATGGCGATCTACCTGAGCGCCGGGATTTCCGGGGCCCACCTCAACCCCGCCGTCAGTATTGCCCTGTGTATTTTCGCTGACTTCGAAAAGCGCAAACTGCCCTTCTATATCCTCGCCCAGATCGCCGGTGCCTTTTGCTCGGCGGCCTTGGTGTACACGCTCTACAGCAACCTGTTTTTCGATTACGAACAAACCCATCACATGGTGCGCGGTTCCCAGGCCAGCCTGGAATTGGCGTCGGTATTCTCCACCTACCCCCATGCGCTGCTGAGCACCGCCCAGGCGTTCCTGGTGGAAATGGTCATCACCGCGATCCTGATGGGCGTGATCATGGCCCTCACCGATGACAACAACGGCCTGCCACGCGGCCCGTTGGCCCCGCTGCTGATCGGCCTGCTGATCGCGGTGATTGGCAGCGCCATGGGCCCGTTGACCGGCTTTGCGATGAACCCGGCGCGGGATTTCGGGCCCAAGCTGATGACCTTTTTCGCGGGTTGGGGTGAAATGGCTTTCACTGGTGGCCGTGATATCCCTTACTTCCTAGTACCGATTTTCGCGCCGATCGTCGGCGCATGCCTCGGTGCTGCGGCCTATCGCGGGCTGATTGCCCGCCATCTGCCTAGCGCCGCACCTGCTATAGATGAAGCAACACCTGACACGGCTGTCAACGGCAAGACCCGTATTTCCTGATAGCGCCAGCCTGAGCACCTGCCCTTTGTAGCCCAGGCTGATTACCGATTTTCTTATTTTCCAAGGCATTCGACATGACCGATATTCAGAATAAGAACTACATCATTGCCCTTGACCAAGGCACCACCAGTTCCCGGGCGATCATCTTCGATCGTGACGCCAACGTGGTCTGCACCGCCCAGCGTGAATTCGCACAGCACTACCCGCAAGCGGGTTGGGTCGAGCATGACCCGATGGAAATCTTCGCCACCCAGAGCGCGGTGATGGTCGAGGCCCTGGCCCAGGCCGGCCTGCACCATGACCAGGTCGCCGCCATCGGCATCACCAACCAGCGTGAAACCACCGTGGTGTGGGACAAAGTCACCGGTCGCCCGATCTACAACGCCATCGTCTGGCAGTGCCGCCGCAGCACCGAGATCTGCCAGCAACTCAAGCGCGACGGCCACGAGCAGTACATCAGCGACACCACCGGCCTGGTCACCGACCCGTACTTCTCCGGCACCAAGCTCAAGTGGATCCTCGACAACGTCGAAGGCAGCCGCGAACGTGCGCGTAATGGCGAACTGCTGTTCGGCACCGTCGACAGCTGGCTGATCTGGAAATTTACCGGCGGCAAGACCCACGTCACCGACTACACCAACGCCTCGCGCACCATGCTCTTCAACATCCACACCCTGGAGTGGGATGCGAAGATGCTGGAGATCCTCGACATTCCGCGCGAGATGCTGCCGGAAGTTAAGTCGTCGTCCGAAATCTACGGCCGCACCAAGAGCGGCATTGCCATCGGCGGTATCGCCGGTGACCAACAAGCCGCCCTGTTCGGCCAGATGTGCGTCGAAGCCGGCCAAGCCAAGAACACCTACGGCACCGGCTGCTTCCTGTTGATGAACACCGGCGACAAAGCCGTGAAATCCAAGCACGGCATGCTCACCACCATCGCTTGCGGCCCGCGTGGCGAAGTGGCCTACGCCCTGGAAGGTGCGGTGTTCAACGGCGGTTCCACCGTGCAATGGCTGCGTGATGAGCTGAAAATCATCAACGACGCCCACGACACCGAATACTTCGCTGGCAAGGTCAAGGACAGCAACGGCGTGTACCTGGTGCCGGCCTTCACTGGCCTGGGCGCCCCGTACTGGGACCCGTACGCCCGTGGCGCGCTGTTCGGCCTGACCCGTGGCGTACGCGTGGACCACATTATTCGTGCAGCCCTGGAGTCGATTGCCTACCAGACCCGTGACGTGCTCGACGCCATGCAACAGGACTCGGGCGAACGCCTCAAGGCCCTGCGCGTGGACGGCGGCGCGGTGGCCAACAACTTCCTGATGCAGTTCCAGGCCGACATCCTCGGCACCCAGGTCGAGCGCCCGCAAATGCGCGAAACCACCGCATTGGGCGCCGCCTACCTGGCCGGCCTGGCGTGCGGCTTCTGGGGCAGCCTGGAAGAGTTGCGCGGCAAGGCAGTGATCGAGCGCGAATTCGAACCGCAACTGGACGAAGCAGCCAAAGAGAAGCTCTACGCCGGCTGGCAAAAAGCGGTCAGCCGCACCCGCGACTGGGAGCCCCACGAAGGCGCTGAATAAGCCAACGTCCGGTTGTAACTGGCAGGGAGCGGATTCCTGCGTCATCATGGGCCACTTTTGTATGGCAGCCCAAAGGACGCCCCATGAATCTGCCTCCCCGCCAACAACAAATCCTCGAGCTGGTCCGCGAACGCGGCTACGTCAGCATCGAGGAAATGGCGCAGCTGTTCGTTGTCACCCCGCAAACCATCCGCCGCGATATCAATCAGCTGGCGGACGCCAATCTGCTGCGCCGCTACCACGGCGGCGCGGCCTATGACTCCAGTGTCGAAAACACCGCCTACGCCATGCGCGCCGACCAGATGCGCGACGAGAAACAGCGTATCGGCGAAGCCATCGCTGCGCAGATCCCCGATCACGCCTCGCTGTTCATCAATATCGGCACCACCACCGAATCTATCGCCCGTGCGCTGCTCAACCACAATCACCTGAAAATCATCACCAACAACCTCAACGTCGCCACCATGCTCAGTGCCAAGGACGACTTCGACGTGTTGTTGACCGGCGGTAACGTGCGGCGTGACGGCGGTGTGGTGGGTCAGGCGAGTGTGGACTTCATCAACCAGTTCAAGGTCGACTTTGCCCTTGTGGGCATCAGCGGTATCGATGAAGACGGCAGTCTGCTGGACTTCGATTACCAGGAAGTTCGGGTTTCCCAGGCGATCATCGCCAATGCACGCCAGGTGATCCTGGCAGCGGACTCCAGCAAATTCGGGCGCAATGCCATGATTCGCCTGGGGCCGATCAGCTTGGTGGATTGTTTGGTCACGGATCAGCAGCCGGTGCCGGCGTTGGTGCAGTTGTTGAGTGACCATAAGGTGCGGCTGGAAGTCGTGTAACCCTGTGGTGAGCGGGCTTGCCCCGCGCTGGGCGGCGAAGCCGCCCCAATAAGACCACCACAGCGCATCAGGGTGACCGAGATGCCTGGGTTTGGGGCGGCTCCACCACCGGCGCGGGGCAAGCCCGCTCACCACACCAGCCGGCTGCCCTTCGTGCAAATGTTCACAAATCTTCCTTTCCCAGCCCTTCGATGAGTTTTTTCAATCGAAGTCGGCTGGCTGTGCGCGTGTTTATCAGCTACCATTTTCGCAAATGAACATTAATGTTCGAATTCCAAGACGAAAAAATCGCGAGGCCAGCCGATGAACCCTTCCACCTTGCCTGCTCCACCGCTTGCCGAAGTCTATGACGTTGCCGTGATCGGCGGCGGGATCAATGGCGTCGGCATTGCAGCAGACGCAGCCGGTCGCGGGTTGTCGGTATTCCTTTGCGAAAAGGACGACCTCGCCAGCCACACCTCGTCCGCCAGCAGCAAGCTGATCCACGGCGGCCTGCGCTACCTCGAACATTACGAATTCCGCCTGGTGCGCGAAGCCCTGGCCGAGCGTGAAGTATTGCTGGCCAAGGCCCCGCACATCGTCAAGCAAATGCGCTTCGTGTTGCCGCATCGCCCGCACCTGCGCCCAGCGTGGATGATCCGTGCCGGTCTGTTCCTGTATGACAACCTCGGCAAGCGCGAAAAACTCGCCGGTTCGAAAAGCCTCAAGTTCGGCGCCGACAGCCCGCTGAAAAGCGAAATCACCAAAGGCTTCGAATACTCCGACTGCTGGGTGGATGACGCCCGCCTCGTCGTGCTGAACGCCATGGCCGCCCGTGAAAAAGGCGCGCACATCCACACCCAGACCCGTTGCATCAGCGCCCACCGCAGCAACGGCATGTGGGAAATGAACATGGAACGTGCCGATGGCAGCCTGTTCTCGATACGTGCCCGTGCCCTGGTAAACGCCGCGGGCCCATGGGTCGCCAAGTTCATCAGGGACGACCTGAAGCTGGATTCGCCTTACGGCATCCGCCTGATCCAGGGCAGCCACCTGATCGTGCCGAAACTGTACGAAGGCGCCCACGCGCATATCCTGCAGAACGAAGACCAGCGCATTGTCTTCACCATCCCGTACCTGAACCACCTGACCATCATCGGCACCACCGACCGCGAATACACCGGTGACCCGGCTGCCGTTGCGATCACCGAAGGTGAAACGGACTACATGCTCAAAGTGGTCAATGCGCATTTCAAAAAGCAGTTGAGCCGCGACGACATCGTCCACACCTACTCCGGCGTGCGCCCACTGTGCAATGATGAATCGGACAACCCGTCGGCCATCACCCGCGACTACACACTGGCGTTGTCCGGTGGCAAGGGCGAAGCGCCGATCCTGTCGGTGTTTGGCGGCAAGCTGACCACGTATCGCAAACTCGCTGAATCGGCGATGGCACAACTGGCGCCGTATTTCACCCAGATGCGCCCAAGCTGGACCGCCAAGGCCAGCCTGCCGGGCGGCGAAGACATGACCACGCCGCAAGCCCTGGCCGAGGCCATCCGCAGCAAGTTCGACTGGGTGCCGACTGAAATCGCGCGCCGCTGGTCCACCACCTACGGCAGCCGTACCTGGCGCCTGCTGGAAGGCGTGCAGTCGCTGGCGGACCTGGGTGAGCACTTGGGCGGTGGCCTGTACACCCGCGAGGTGGATTACCTGTGCGCCGAGGAATGGGCGACCCAGCCTCAGGACGTGCTGTGGCGTCGTACCAAGCTGGGTCTGTTCACCACCCCGGAAGAACAGGCCAACGTGCAGCGCTACCTGACCACCGTTGATCAGAACCGCAGCAAGATCGAAGCCGCCTGACGGACCGGTACTACAAAAGCCCCTGCGCCGAAAGGTTCAGGGGCTTTTTTTCACATTCGGTTTTCCGAACACCACAGTACCATCCATTCGGTTTGCCGGACTTCAGGCCCTGAAAAACCCCGTCATATAAAGTTAATAACCTTATAAATCATTGAGTTAACCTTTTATAGCGAGCCTGGCACGACTCATGCTCTACACTCTTGGACGATTGCCTGGGACGCCTCAGGAGCCGTCACGGGCATTCGCTGTACAAGAGAGCCGTTTAGCCGGCTTCATAAAAAAAACAAATGTCGAGGAAGTATTGATGCGCATCGTTCCCCATATTCTGGGCGCAGCTATCGCTGCTGCTCTGATCAGCACTCCAGTTTTCGCCGCCGAACTCACCGGCACGCTGAAGAAGATCAACGACTCCGGCACCATCACTCTCGCTCACCGCGACAGCTCCATTCCGTTTTCCTACATCGCGGATGGTTCGGGCAAACCTGTGGGCTACTCCCACGACATTCAGTTGGCCGTCGTCGAGCAACTGAAAAAAGACCTGAACAAACCCGACCTGAAGGCCAAGTACAACCTGGTCACTTCGCAAACCCGTATTCCGCTGATCCAGAACGGCACCGCGGACCTCGAGTGCGGCTCCACCACCAACAACGCCGAACGCGCCCAACAAGTTGATTTCACCGTCAACATCTTCGAAATCGGCACCCGTCTGCTGGTCAAGAAAGATAAGGAAAGCAAGCCGTCCTACGCTGACTTCGCTGACCTGAAAGGCAAGAACGTCGTGACCACTGCGGGCACCACGTCCGAGCGCATCATCAAAGCGATGAACGCCGACAAGCAAATGGGCATGAACGTCATCTCCGCCAAAGACCACGGCGAATCCTTCCAGATGCTGGAAAGCGGCCGCGCCGTAGCGTTCATGATGGACGACGCCCTGCTGGCCGGTGAAGAAGCCAAGGCCAAGAAGCCGGACGACTGGGTCATCACCGGTACTCCGCAATCTTTCGAAGCCTACGCGTGCATGGTGCGTAAAGACGACCCAGCCTTCAAGAAAGCCGTCGATGACGCCATCGTTGCCCTGTACAAATCCGGCGAAATCAACAAGATCTACAGCAAGTGGTTCGAGAGCCCAATCCCACCAAAAGGCCTGAACCTGAACTTCCCGATGAGCGACAAGGTGAAGGAGCTGATCGCCAACCCAAGCGACAAGCCAGCGCCTGACGTAAAAATCTGATACCTGACTAAGCTTATCTCCTGAGGGAGCCAACCCTCCCTCAGGCGTCTGTTACTACCTGCTGGCTTTATTTTGGAACACTCGACCTGGCGGTTTTCGAGCCGATCGCGTGTGCCTGACGTTCACCGTCAGGTGGGAAAGGATCTTCCCCAAGCGGGTGCTTGTACATCGATCGATCTCGAGGGGAGACCCTAATGAATTACAACTGGGACTGGGGCGTGTTCTTCAAGTCCACTGGCGTGGGCAGCGAGACTTATCTCGACTGGTACATCGCCGGCTTGGGCTGGACCATCGCCATCGCTGTCGTGGCATGGATTATCGCCTTGCTGCTGGGGTCCATTCTGGGCGTCATGCGCACCGTGCCAAACCGCATCGTATCGGGCATCGCGACCTGCTACGTGGAACTGTTTCGTAACGTGCCGCTGCTGGTTCAGCTATTCATCTGGTACTTCCTGGTACCCGACATGCTGCCGCAGAACCTGCAGGACTGGTACAAACAAGACCTCAACCCGACCACCTCGGCCTACCTGAGCGTTGTCGTGTGCCTGGGCCTGTTCACCGCCGCCCGTGTGTGTGAGCAAGTGCGTACCGGCATCCAGGCGCTGCCACGCGGCCAGGAATCCGCCGCGCGTGCCATGGGCTTCAAGCTGCCGCAGATCTACTGGAACGTGCTGCTGCCACAGGCCTACCGGATCATCATTCCGCCGCTCACCTCGGAGTTCCTCAACGTCTTCAAGAACTCCTCCGTGGCGTCCTTGATCGGCCTGATGGAACTGCTGGCGCAAACCAAACAGACCGCCGAGTTCTCGGCCAACCTGTTTGAAGCCTTCACCCTGGCCACGCTGATCTACTTCACCCTGAACATGAGCCTGATGCTGCTCATGCGCCTGGTCGAGAAGAAAGTCGCAGTGCCCGGCCTGATCTCCGTGGGGGGTAAATAATGGACTTCGATTTCAGCGGCATCATCCCCGCTATTCCAGGCCTGTGGAACGGCATGGTCATGACCTTGCAGTTGATGGTCATGGGCGTGGTCGGCGGCATTGCGCTGGGGACGGTCCTGGCGCTGATGCGCCTGTCGTCCAGCAAACTGCTGTCGCGCGTGGCCGGCGCTTATGTGAACTACTTCCGCTCGATCCCGCTGCTGCTGGTGATCACCTGGTTCTACCTGGCGGTGCCGTTCGTGTTGCGCTGGATCACCGGCGAAGACACGCCGATCGGTGCGTTCACCTCCTGCGTCGTGGCCTTCATGATGTTCGAAGCCGCGTACTTCTGTGAAATCGTACGGGCCGGCGTGCAGTCGATCCCCAAAGGCCAGATGGCGGCGGCACAGGCGATGGGCATGACCTATGGCCAGACCATGCGCCTGATCATCCTGCCCCAGGCGTTCCGCAAGATGACCCCGTTGCTGCTGCAACAGTCGATCATCCTGTTCCAGGACACCTCGCTGGTCTACACCGTGGGCCTGGTGGACTTCCTCAACTCCGCCCGCTCCAACGGCGACATCATCGGCCGCTCCAACGAGTTCCTGATCTTTGCCGGTGTCGTCTACTTCATCATCAGCTTTTCCGCCTCGCTGCTGGTCAAGCGTCTGCAAAAAAGGTTTGCCGTATGATCTCTATCAAGAACATCAACAAGTGGTATGGCGACTTCCAGGTGCTGACCGATTGCAGCACCGAGGTTAAAAAAGGCGAAGTGATCGTGGTGTGCGGGCCGTCCGGCTCGGGCAAATCCACCCTGATCAAGTGCGTCAACGCGCTGGAACCGTTCCAGAAGGGCGACATCGTGGTCGACGGCACCTCCATCGCCGACCCGAAGACCAACCTGCCGCAGCTGCGTTCGCGCGTGGGCATGGTGTTCCAGCACTTCGAGCTGTTCCCGCACCTGACCATTACTGAGAACCTGACCATCGCGCAGATCAAGGTGCTCGGCCGCAGCAAGGAAGAAGCCACCAAGAAAGGCCTGCAGCTGCTCGACCGCGTAGGCCTGTCGGCACATGCCCACAAGCACCCTGGCCAACTCTCCGGCGGTCAGCAACAACGTGTGGCGATTGCCCGCGCCCTGGCCATGGACCCGATCGTCATGCTGTTCGACGAACCGACCTCGGCGCTGGACCCGGAAATGGTCAACGAAGTGCTCGACGTGATGGTGCAACTGGCCCACGAAGGCATGACCATGATGTGCGTGACCCACGAAATGGGCTTCGCGCGCAAAGTGGCCGACCGCGTGATCTTCATGGACGCCGGCAAGATCATCGAAGACTGCCCGAAAGAAGAGTTCTTCGGCGACATCAGCGCCCGCTCCGAACGCGCGCAGCACTTCCTTGAGAAAATCCTGCAGCACTAAGCACTGCCCAGTTGTGGTGAAGGGCCCAATCCCTTTCACCACAACTGGTTGACCCAAGGCATCTGTGATGAAATGCGACCCCAACCAATTTCGCGCCGCACCGCCATCACTTGCCGTGAAACCACGTCTGATCCGCCAACTGTTCCTGCCGCCGTTGATCATCGCCCTGATGATCGGCCTGGGTTATATCGGCTTCTGGGTCAGCGAGTACTACGGCATCCGCACCCTCAGCGATACCGGCGAACGCCAGCTGGAGCTGCATGCCCGCACCGTCGAAAGTGAACTGAGCAAATACACCTACCTGCCGAGCCTTCTGGAATTGGAATCCAGCGTCTCCACGCTGCTGGCCGATCCGAACCAGGAAACCCGCAAGACCGTCAACGATTACCTCGAAGGCCTGAACCGACGCAGTCGCAGTCGGGCCATCTATGTGATGGACACCACCGGCCGCGTACTGGCCACCAGTAATTGGCGCGATGCCGACAGTTACCAGGGTGAAGACCTGTCCTTCCGTGCCTATTTCCAGAACGCCGTGCGCGGCCAGCCTGGCCGTTTCTACGGCATCGGCAGCACCAACGGTGAACCCGGCTACTACCTGGCCCACGGCCTCGAAGAACACGGCAAGATCATCGGCGTCGCCGTGGTCAAGGTGCGCCTCGAAGCCCTGGAAGAACGCTGGCAACGCGCGCGCCTCGAAGCCTTTGTGAGCGACGAGAACGGCATCATCATCCTCTCCAGCGACCCGGCCCGCCGCCTCAAGGCCGTGCGTCCACTGAGCGATGACACCAAGGATCGCCTGGCCCACAGCCTGCAATATTACTGGGCGACGCTCAACGAGCTGGAACCCCTGGCCCGCGAGCGCCTCAACGAAGGCACCGAAAAACTGACCTTCCCGGCCAACAGCGAAGTGGTCAACGACGAGCACGAAGTCAGCTACCTGGCGCAAACCCGCCCGCTGAATGACACGCCGTGGAACTTCACCCTGCTCACGCCGCTCAACGATCTACGCCGCGCCGCGATCAACCAGGGCATTTTGGTGGCCGTTGCGTTTGGCCTGGTGGCGTTTTTGCTGATCGCCTGGAACGAGCGGCGTAAGGTCATCGCCACCCGCCTCGCCGCCCGTGAAGCCCTTCAGGAAGCCAACAGCCAGTTGGAACGGCGGATCGCCGAGCGCACCGCCGACCTGCGCGCCAGCAACGAACGGCTCAAAGGCCAGATCCGCGAACGACGCCAGGCCGAAGAGACGCTGCGCCGCGCCCAGGATGAGCTGGTGCAGGCCGGCAAACTGGCGGCCATCGGCCAGATGTCCACCAGCATCGCCCACGAATTGAACCAGCCACTGGCGGCGCTGCGCACCTTGTCCGGCAATACCGTGCGCTTCCTGGAGCGCGGTGCCCTGGACACCGCCAGCGCCAACCTCAAGACCATCAACGAACTGATCGACCGCATGGGCCGCATCACCGCCAGCCTGCGTTCCTTCGCCCGACGTGGCGATGACCAGGGCGAGGCCAGCCTGACCAAAGCGGTCGACGCGGCTTTCCAAGTACTCGGCGCACGCCTGGACAGCCTGCCGCTGACCCAGCACCGCGACTTTTCCCCCGCCCAATTGCAAATCGACCAGACGCGCCTGGAGCAGATCCTGGTCAACCTGATCGGCAATGCCCTCGACGCCATGCAGGCCCAACCCGCACCCGAGCTGTGGCTGGAAGGCAGCAGCAGCGAGGGCAAATACCGCCTGCACGTGCGCGATAATGGTCACGGTATCGACGCCGAGGCGCGCAAGCATTTGTTTGAACCGTTCTTCACCACCAAGCCCGGCGAGCAAGGCCTGGGCCTGGGCCTGACGCTGTCCGCCAGCCTCGCGGCGGCCACCGGCGGCAACCTTGCCGTGGAGCACCCGGCCAGTGGTGGAACGGCCTTTGTCTTGTGCCTGCCGTTGGCGGGCGCTCAAAAAGCTGAGTCGACATGAATACAGACGCTAAAGCCATCAAAGACGAACTCACGGTGCTGATCGTCGAAGACGATCCTCATGTGCTGCTCGGCTGCCAGCAGGCCCTGGCTCTGGAAGACATTCCCAGTGTCGGCGTGGGCAGCGCTGAAGAAGCGTTGAAACGTATCGGCGAGAACTTCGCCGGCATCGTGATCAGCGACATTCGCTTGCCAGGCATTGACGGCCTGGAACTGCTCACCCGCCTCAAGGCCCTGGATAAAAGCCTGCCGGTGGTGCTGATCACCGGGCATGGCGATATCTCCATGGCCGTCGGCGCCATGCGCAACGGCGCCTATGACTTCATGGAAAAACCCTTCTCCCCCGAACGCCTGGTCGACGTGGCGCGCCGCGCCCTGGAGCAGCGCGGGCTGGCGCGGGAAGTCTGGTCGTTGCGCCGCCAACTGGCCGAGCGCGATTCACTGGAAGGCCGCATCATCGGCCGCTCGCCGGCCATGCAGAACCTGCGCGAGCTGATCGCCAATGTGGCCGACACCTCGGCCAACGTGCTGATCGAAGGCGAGACCGGCACCGGCAAGGAACTGGTCGCGCGCTGCCTGCATGATTTCAGCCGGCGTCACGCCCACCAGTTCGTCGCCCTGAACTGCGGCGGCCTGCCGGAGAACCTGTTCGAAAGCGAGATTTTCGGCCACGAAGCCAACGCCTTTACCGGTGCCGGCAAACGCCGCATCGGCAAGATCGAACACGCCCACGAAGGCACGCTGTTCCTCGATGAAGTGGAAAGCATGCCGATCAACCTGCAGATCAAACTGCTGCGGGTGTTGCAGGAGCGCACCCTGGAGCGCCTGGGTTCGAACCAGAGCGTGGCGGTGGATTGCCGGGTGATCGCCGCCACCAAGTCCGACCTCGACGAACTGAGCCGCGCCAACCAATTCCGCAGCGACTTGTACTACCGCCTCAACGTGGTAACCCTGGAACTGCCGCCGCTGCGCGAGCGCCGTGAAGACATCCTGCAACTGTTCGAACACTTCCTGCAGCAGTCGTCGCTGCGTTTTGACCGCAGTGTGCCAGAGCTGGACAACCAGACCCTGTCGAGCCTGATGAGCCACGACTGGCCGGGCAACGTGCGTGAGCTGCGCAACGTCGCCGAACGCTTCGCCCTCGGCCTGCCGGCGTTCAAGAAAAGCGGCGCCAGCAGCGGCAGCCAGGGCCTGGCCTTCACCGAAGCGGTGGAAGCCTTCGAACGCAACCTGCTCAACGATGCCTTGCAACGCAGCGGTGGCAACCTGACCCAGGCCAGCCAGGAACTGGGGATGGCCAAGACCACACTGTTCGACAAAGTCAAAAAATACGGGTTGAGCCACTGATGGATCTGCTATTGAAAGCCGCCCTGGGCGCGGCCGTGGTGTTGATTCTGGCCGCGCTGGCCAAGACCAGGAATTACTACATCGCAGGCTTGGTGCCGCTGTTTCCGACCTTTGCCTTGATCGCCCACTACATCGTCGGCAAAGGCCGTTCGGTGGACGACTTGAAGACCACGATCCTGTTCGGGATGTGGTCGATCATTCCGTATTTTGTGTATTTGGCGACGTTGTATGTGATGGTCGATCGGATGCGGTTGGAAGCGTCACTCGCCGTGGCGGCAGTAGCATGGTTGATGGCCGCGACGGTGCTGGTCAGCGTGTGGGTCCGCGTTCACGCCTGATCAGCGCACGATTTTGTCGACCTGAATGCCCAGCTTCTTCAGGCGATACCAGAAGCTGCGCTCCGAAATGCCGATCTTCGCTGCCGCCGCTGCCTGCACACCATTGCTCTCCTGCAACGCCGCGAGTATGTAGGCCTTCTCCACCTCCGCCAGCGCCGCATCCAGGTCCTGGGGAATGCCCGGCCCGTCGCTGAGGATCGCCGTCACACCGTCCTCGCTTGGCTTCGAAGCAAACAGGTAACCCGGCAAGTCGATATCTTCGATCACCGGCGACGCCGCCACGATGGTCGCGCGCTCTACGCAGTTTTGCAGTTCTCGGATATTGCCAGGCCAGTGATACGCCGCCATGGCCTGCAACGCCTCCGGGCTGAAGCCGGTGATGCGTTTACCCGCTGTAGCGCTGAGGGTCTGGGCGAAGTGGCGGGCCAAGGGGGCGATGTCTTCCACCCGTTCGCGCAAGGACGGCAGGGGAATCGGGAACACGTTGAGTCGGTAGTACAGGTCTTCGCGAAATTCCTTGTTGGCCACCGCTTCCAGCAGGTTTTTGTTGGTGGCGGCGATCACCCGCACATCGACCTTGCGTTCGCGGGGATCGCCCACCGGCTCAATCACCCGCTCCTGCAACGCGCGCAGGATCTTGGCCTGCAACGCCAGGGGCATGTCGCCCACTTCATCGAGAAACAGCGTGCCCTTGTCGGCCTGTTGGAAGCGCCCTACCCGGTCAGCCACGGCGCCGGTAAACGCGCCTTTGCGATGGCCGAACATTTCGCTTTCCAGCAACCCTTCCGGGATGGCCGCGCAATTGACCGCCACGAAGGGTTTGTCGGCGCGACTGCCATGCTTGTGGATGGCACGGGCAACCATTTCCTTGCCGGTGCCGCTTTCGCCGGTCAGCAGGATAGTGGCGCTGCTGTCGCGCACCGAGTCCACCGCTTGCAGTACTTTGCGAAACGCCGGGCTGTCGCCCACCAGGCTGTCGAACTGCGCGTGTTCGTCCAGCTCGGCACGCATGCGAGCGTTGTCGCGCATGATGTCGCGAAATTGCAGGGCCTTGGCCACGGTGATGTCCAGCTCGTCGATATCGAACGGCTTGGCGATGTAGTCGTAGGCGCCGTTGCGCATCGACTGCACGGCGTTTTTCACCGTGCTGTAGGCGGTCATCACGATCACCGGCACATGGGGGTAGCGCACCTTGATCTCGGCCAGCAGCGCCGGCCCGTCCATGCCGGGCATGCGCCAGTCGCTGATCACCAGGTCGATGTCTTCCTGCTCCAGCACCTTGAGCGCGTGCAGGCCGTTGCCGGCGACAAACACCTGCACGTCGTTCTGGCCCAGGGCCGAGGCCAACAGGTCGCAGAGTTTGGGTTCGTCGTCGACTACCAGAATGTTATGCGTCATGACTGTCCTCGTCGTCTTCGCCACTCGCCGGAATGTACAGGCTGAAGGTGGCGCCGGCATCTTTCTCACTGGCACATTCGATGCTGCCGTCGTGACTTTCCATGATCGAATAGACTTTGGCCAGGCCCAATCCGGTGCCCGACGCCTTGGTGGTGACAAATGGCGTGAAGATGCGCTCGATCATGTCCGCCGGAATGCCTTGGCCGGTGTCAGTAATGCTGATCAGCGTGTTCTCGCCTTCCGTACGAATGCCCAGGGTCAGGCGCCCGCCTTCGGGCATCGCGTCGATGGCGTTGAGGATCAGGTTGAGGCACGCCTGCTTGAGCTGTTTGGCATCCGCGTAAATCGTCGCTCCGGGTGCCTGGTCGTCGATGTGCGCGTCGATGTTATGGGTGGCCAGTTCCGGCGCGCAGAAGCCGAGGATTTCCTCCACCAGCGGGCGCGCCGGCAACAACACGCGCAACGGCGGGTTGGGCTTGGCAAAGTCGAGGAATTCGGTGATCAAGTCGTTGATACGACTGACCTCGCTGACCACATATTCCAAATGGCGCTTGTCGGTTTCCGCCAGGTCGGCGCGGCGGTGCAGCAGCTGCGTCGCCGTTTTGATGATGCCCAGCGGGTTGCGAATCTCATGGGCCAGGCCCATGGCGACTTCACCCAGGGCATGCAGGCGATCACGTCGACGCAGCTGGGCTTCAAGGTGATGCAACTCGCCCAGCCGCTCGGTCATGTGGTTGAAGGTGCTGCTCAACTGCGCCAGTTCGTCGCCACCGCTGACCACCACGCGGTGCGCGTAGTCGCCGGAAATCACCGCGCTCACGCCTTGGGACAGGTCCCGCAGCGGCTTGGTCAGGCGCCGCGATACCAACACCCCCGCCGCCAGCGACAGCGCCGAACTGAGCAGGAAAATCAGCACGAACAGATTGCTCTGGTTTACCAGCCCCACCAGGCTGGTATGGCGCAACAAGCCACTGAAGATCACACCTTGCAGCTCACCGGCATCGTTGAAGATCGGCCAGTACAAGCCGCTGTAGTTGTTGGTGAACTGTTCGCTCGGCTGCTTGGTGCTGCGCATGGCGATTTCGACGCTCTTGGGGATGCGCGACGGGTGATCTTCAAAGCGTTGGGTCGAGAATATCTCTGAGAAGCCATTGGGGTTGGCCAGGTACAGGCGCAGGTCGAGGGAATGCACATCGGCCACGCTGGTGAGGAAACTGCTGTCCAGATAAGTGGCGACCAACAGCAGGTAATCGACACCGTCCTGGGTGGTTTCAAAAGTCGACACCACAACCCCCGTGCTCACCCCGGCCACCTGCACGGTCTGCAACACCGCGTTGCTGGTCAGGCTGATCTGCTTGACGATGTCGTCAGAGGCGGTGCTGAACACCAGCTTGTGGTCGCTCATGCGGATCAGCGCCACCACGTCGATGTCGGTGGCGTCGGCAATGTCGGCGGTCAGGCGGTCGTGCTTGGCGGCTTGCCGGCTCGACGGCGGGCTGGTGTAGCGCAGGAACAACTTGGCCATGCGCGCGTTGTCATGAAGGATGTCGCCGATCTCATCCTTGACGATCTTGGTCGACTCCTGCAGCCAGATGCGCACGTTGCTGTCGAAGATCTGCGACAGCGTGGTAGCCGCCAATTCGGCGGCGATCATGGTGGGGATCACGCTGACCAACCAGAACGCCAGCACCAGCTTGCGCTGGACGCTCCAGCGCGAAATGGCAAAGGGGCGGGCTTTCTGGCGGGTCTTGGTGATCATCAGGTTTCGCTTATCGCAGCAGCCATGGCAGGGTCGGAACGATCCGGTCGAATAAACAGTTTTACAAGCTTGAGCAGGCCGTTCACCAGCCGGTTGCGGTGGCGGAAAAACACGCTGTTACCCTGGAACTCGCAGCCCAGGCGCAGCTTACTGGCATACCCGGCCTGGCCGCACTCATACACGGCAATATTGTGTTGAATACAGTAGTCGACATTGGTCAGCCAGCTACGGAAGTACAGGTTGTAGTCACGGGTGAATTCCACGTCATGCCCGAAAAACTTGTCCACCAGTCGGTGCTCGTCCAACAGGATCAGGTTGAACGCCACCAGTTGCTCGTCCACCCAGTAAAGAACACAGACTGCCCGCTCATCAAGGCGTTCGAGTACACCGGTGAAGTAGCCGGCGGGCAGCCGCTCGAACTGCAACTCGGCACGCGTCAGCGTGGCCTCGTACAAGCGCATGACCTCGGGCAGCACGTCGTCGATATTGCGCCGCCACTCCACTCGCGGCCCCGGCGCACGCAGTTTACGGCGCAGGTCCTTGCGTGTGGATTTGCCCAAGGATCCCAGGTAAGCGTCCACCGAGCCGTAGGGCAGCGGCAACACGCCCGTGGGCAAGCTCGGCATGCTTTGGAAGCCCGCCGCGCGGCAACTTTCGACCCAGTGCGGGTCTTTGCTCGGTGCGTCCTTGACCGCCACCAGGCCGATACCGAAGTCATCGGCATCCTGGCGCGCGGCTTCCAACAGGTGCTTGAGCAGCAGCGGACGTCGTGTATCCGCCACACTGCTGGCAAAACCAACGTCGCAGCGCTCCGCCACCGGGGAGCCGAGGGCATACAGGCCCAGTTGCAAAAGCCCCGGCCACAGTCGCTCCACACGCTCGGTCAAGCGTTTGCCGGCGCCCGACACCGTGGTGTCGAGGCGATAATGGGTGATGAACGCGGCCGCCACAGCCACCAGCGTTCCATCTTCGTAAACCGCCAGGTAACGCCACTGGAAATCATCGATGGCGGCGTTTTCCACGGCGACGTAATAGTCCCAGTCCTCCAGGGCACCCGGGAAACAGTCGTTCCAGGCACTGCGCTGGAGGGCCCGGATGGTCGGGAAGGCTTGGGCGGTAATCACATCGTGTCCTTTGTTAGAGTCTGTGGCGGCAAGCAGGCTTGTTGTGGTGAGCGGGCTTGCCCCGCGCTGGGTGGCGAAGCCACCCCATCACTGACACTGCATTCCCCCCGTTAAAACCGAGGTGCCTGGGTTTAGGGCGGCTTCGCCACCCAGCGCGGGGCAAGCCCGCTCACCACAGGAGAGGACAGTGTGCTGTTCGACAAAGTCGGCGCTCAACTCGATCACCCGGCGGTATTGCAAGTCGACGGTGATCATGTGGTAGCAGTTGTCCAGCAGGATCTTGGTCACCGGGCCACCGAGGTGGCGTTCCACATAGTCAGCGTTCCAACGGCTGGTGATGTCATCCTCGATAGAATGCAACACCAACGCCGGCACCTTGACCTGCGGCATGCGCTTCTTGACCACAGCGTTCATCCGGTGCAACTCGCGCACGGTGATGCCCTCCATGGTCAGCAAGCCCGCCTCGCTACTCTCGCCCTCCTTCATTTGCCGCTCGACGATGCCGCGCAGGCGCTCATTCTTGATGCCGTACGGCGGCTTCTCTTCGAAGCGGCAGATATGCACGCCGAAAGGGATTTTCATCAGCAACGGCGTGAGGAACGCCAGCTTGTTGATGCTCCAACCGTCGTACTTCAGGGTGGTGGAATACATCAGCAGCCCGGCGACTTGCCCAGGGTGCTCGGCGGCCACGTACATCGACATCACCGCCCCCATGGACAAACCACCGACAAACACCTGTTCATGGCGCTGTTTCACACCGACGAACGTCTTGCGCACGCCTTCGTACCAGTCGCGCCAGCCGGTGGCTTGCAGGTCGCTGTTATCACCGCAGTGCCCGGCCAGGGTAGGCACGTACACCGTACAATTGCCCACCTTGGCCAGGCCCTTGGCGACCTGGCGCAATTCCGTCGGGGTGCCGGTCAGGCCGTGGATCAACAGGATCCCGACCGGACCATCACCGAGAACGAAGCCGGCAGTACCTTCACCGAGGTCGATCTCTGCCGTTTTCACCGGTTGGTCGCCCGCACCAGCAGTTGCTCAAGCAGCTTCAGGCCCAGTTCGATTTCCGGGTAGCTGATTTCCAGGGACGGTGCCAGGGTGATCACGTTTTTGTAGTAACCGCCCACGTCGAGGATCAGGCCGAGTTTCTGACCGTCCACCACCATGTCGCCCTTCATGCCTTCTTCGACCATGTAGTCCAGGGTCGCCTTGTCCGGCGTGAAACCATCCGGGCCGCAGATTTCGCAGCGCAGGGCCAGGCCCAGGCCGTCGACGTCGCCAATGATCGGGAAACGCTTCTGCAGGTCTTGCAGGCCTTCGAGGAAGAACTTGCCCTTGGCCATGACCATCGCGCCGTAGTCGACTTCGTTGGTCATCTTGAACATTTCCAGGCCTACCGCCGTGCCCAATGGGTTGGAGGCGAAGGTGGAGTGGGTCGAACCTGGCGGGAAGATCTTCGGGTTGATCAACTCTTCACGGGCCCAGATGCCGCCCAGTGGGTTGAGGCCGTTGGTCAGCGCCTTGCCGAACACAATCACGTCCGGTTGCACGTCGAAGTGCTCGATCGACCACAGTTTGCCGGTGCGGTAAAAGCCCATCTGGATCTCGTCGGAGACCATCAGGATGCCGTGCTGATCCAGCACGTGCTTCAACTCACGGTAGAAGTTCATCGGCGGGATCACGTAGCCGCCGGTGCCCTGGATCGGCTCGACGTAGAACGCAGCGTATTCGCTGGAACCGACTTTCGGGTCCCACACACCGTTGTATTCGGTCTCGAACAGGCGGGCGAATTGCTGCACGCAGTGGCTGCCGTACTCTTCCTTGGTCATGCCTTTAGGGCCACGGAAGTGGTACGGGAACGGGATGAACTGCGCGCGCTCGCCGAAGTGGCCGTAGCGGCGACGGTAGCGGTAGCTCGAAGTAATCGACGAAGCGCCGAGGGTACGGCCATGGTAGCCGCCTTCGAAGGCGAACATCAGGCTCTTGCCGTTGGTGGCGTTACGCACCACCTTCAGGGAGTCTTCGATGGACTGCGAACCGCCGACGTTGAAGTGCACGCGACCGTCGAGGCCGAATTTCTTCTTGGCGTCGACTGCGATCATTTCCGACAGCTCGATCTTGCCCTTGTGCAGGTACTGGCTGGCGATCTGCGGCAGGGTGTCGATCTGCTGTTTCAGCGCGTTGTTGAGGCGTGGGTTGGCGTAGCCGAAGTTGACCGCCGAGTACCACATCTGCAGGTCGAGGTAGGCCTGGTCTTCGGTGTCCCACACGTAGGAGCCTTCGCAACGGCTGAAAATGCGTGGCGGCTCGATGTAGTGGACGGTGTCGCCGTAGGAGCAGTATTTGGCTTCTTTATCCAGAAGGATCTGGTCTTCGGCGGTAGCGATACGGATATCAGACATGGTGGAAGAGTTCCTGATTGTCAGCAGCAGTAAAGGAGGTAGCGTTGGCGGCAATGCCTTGTGGCAGTCGGGCCAGCAACGCAGGCAGTTCGGCAAAAGTGTCGAAACGTGCGTGAGGAATGTTGTTGGCTTCGCAGTACTTGGCGAGGCTGCCCTTGGCGAACACGAAATCGGCGGTGGACGCCACGCACATGTCGGACTTGCCGTCGCCGATCACCAGCACGCGCTTGTTGCGCGGCGTGGACTTGCACTTGCAGTTACCGGAGGCGGCGCGGCAGGCATCGCTGGAATACGGGAAGTCGATGCGCCAGCTGTTCTGGTCGACTTGGCGCAAGCGGTTGGCGAGGATCGGCAGCAAGGTCACGTAGTTGCGCGACAGGATCCGCGCAATGCCCTGCTCGATGCCGTCGCTGACCACTTCGATGGTTGCGCCCAGGCCCATGACGTGATCGACGAAGTCCGGGAAGTCCGGGTCGATCTCGACGCTGTCGAAATACGCCAGCAGTTCGGAGGGGGTCGCCTTGATCAGCGCCAGTTGGCGGCTCAGGCATTCGCGTGAACCGATATGCCCATCCAGCCATTCCTGTTCGATGGTTTCCCACTCGGGGCCGGCGAAGCGTTGGAGGACGTTGTCGATGACATCGGTGGGGGTAATGGTCCCGTCGAAGTCACACACGATATGCCAGTGGATCATCGTTGTTTACCTTGGAGGAGCGCGCTGTATGCGCTTGCAACAAGGGGTAGAGCAGGGAGTGTGCCAACTGGCCAACAGCCAGCGGGGCTGGTGCTTTGCCTGGCATGGCGGGCAATTTGTGTCCCAGGAGCTACAATTTTTGTAGCTTGCTACAAACAAGATGAGTGCTTGCGTGGAAAGGATGCTTTGCGCGTTCATGCGCACGTAATCAATCAAGGAACAGTGACCATGTTGAGGATCACTTGCGCTGCACTGGCCGGTTTACTGGGCCTCTGGAGCGTTTCTAGCGCGGCTCAGGCCGGCGGTATCACCGGCGAAGTCGGCGCAGGCGTCAGCTACCAGCCCCATGACCCCACCGGCAGCCGCTACGAAACGCGGCCCGTGCCCTATTTCGACCTGGACTGGGGCGATGTCAGCCTGAGTACCGATGACGGCCTGACCTGGAGCGCGCTCAACACCCAGGGCCTGAGCGCCGGCCCCTACATCAATTACCTGTCGGGCCGCACGTCCAATGGCGATCTCCAGGGCCTGCGCAATGTGTCGGACATGGCGGAAGTCGGTGGTTTTATCCAATACGCCCCGGCTGATTTCTGGCGGGTCTACGCACAATTGGGGCAAGCCGTGGGCGGGGGGCATTCGCAGAGCGGTGCCCTGGGCAAAGTCGGCGGCGAACTGGGCTACCCCCTGGGTGGCGGGATTATCGGCAGCAGCGGCCTGGTCGCGCATTTCGCCGATGCGCGCCAGACCAACACGTTTTTCGGCGTGGATGACAACGAGGCCGCCGCCACCGGCTTTCGCCCCTACAACGCCAGCGGCGGCTTCCAGAACCTGACGCTGACCCAGAGTTTCGAGTTTCCCCTGGCGGCTAAATGGTCATTGCTGACCAGCGCCAGTTGGGTTCACCTGGTGGGCTCGGCGGCCGACAGCAGCATCGTGCGGCAGACCGGCGACGTGAACCAAGGCCAGGTGCAGACGGCCATCAGCTACAAGTTCGATTAGGTTGGTCTGGGGTTTGCAATGAGGTCCTGGAATCCATTTTTCCAGGACACTCTTCATGGCTCGCCCCGCTTACCGCCTGCTGCACCACTCGCTCTGGGACCTGGTGCCCATCGCCCTGGGCCTGGCGCATTTCGCTTTTGTCATCTGGCTGGTCACCGCGTTCCACAGCCTGAGTTGGTGGGCGCTGGTGCCCCTGGCGCTGGTCTACGCGGTGAGTCTGTCGTGGAGCATCAACAGCATCTCCCACAACCAGATCCACAACGCCTACTTCACCCATCGTGCGATGAACCGGGCGTTCGATCTGCTGCTGTCGGTGACCATCGGCTTTTCCCAGACGCTCTACCGCGATATCCACAACCGCCATCACCGTGGCAACGCCGACCTGCCGGGCCCGGACGGTAAAACCATTGACCCGCTGTCGATCTACCAGCGCGGCCACAATGGCAAGCCGGAAAATCCGTGGGCTTACACTTTCCTGAGTTTTTTCCGCGACGATCCCAAGCCGTTCTATGACGAGATGAAGCGCAAGCGCCCGGCGGATGCGCGCTGGGTCAAGGTTGAGATCGGCGTGACGGTAGCGTTCTATATCGCCCTGGCGTTCTACAACTGGCAGGCGGTGTTGTGGCTGTTGCCGTTCTGGTACCTGGGCCAGTGCCTGTCATCGCTCAATGGCTACTACGAACACTTCGGCGGCAACCCGGACCTGCCGATCGCCTGGGGCGTGAGTTCCTACAGCGTGCTGTACAACCTGATCTGGATGAACAACGGCTATCACGCCGAGCACCACTACCGGCCGAAAATGCACTGGACGAAAGTGAAGGCGTTTCATCGGGAGATTGCCGAGCAGCAGCGTGAGGCGGGGGTCAAGCAGCTTCCGGTGTCACACGGGTTGGGCTTTCTGGTAGCGCACCGCAATAACTAGGGCTGAAACCGGGATTTTGTGGTGAGCGAGCTTGCCTCGCGCGGGGCAAGCCCGCTCACCACAAAAATCAAATCAAACCAGACCAAAGTGATCAGTTTTCTTCGCCTTCCGCCAGGAGGGCGATACCGCCGATAATCACCGCCACCCCCACCCAGTGCAGCGGGCTGATATGTTCCCCCAGCCCCAGCCACGAACCGAGCAGCACCACCACAAACACCAGTGAACTCAGCGGAAACGCCAGGGACAGGCTACTGCGCCGCAGGATCAGCATCCACACGAAAAACGCGCCGATGTAGCTGGCGATAGCCGCCAGAATCCCAGGGTTGCGCGCCACGTCCGCCAGCCATTGCCAGCTCAAATCCATCTGCCCCAGTTGATCCCCGGCCACTTTGGTAAACAGCTGGCCAGCGCTTTCGGTGCAGATCAACAAGGCCCACAGCACCACCGTGCCGAGGCGCCCATGTAGCCATCCGTTATTCATGGTTTGCGTACTCATGCCTGACTCCCTGCAATCGCCACCAACATCACACCCAAGGTGATCACCAGCGTGCCCAGCCAACGGCGGCGGCTGACGGTTTCGCCCAGCACCACCTTGCCCGCCAGCACCACGCCGCAATAGGCCAGCGCCGCAGCCGGGAACAACAGGCTCAACGGCGCACGGGACAAGGCTTCGAGCCACACGAAGAACTCAATGGCATAGGCACCGATCCCGGCCCACAGCAACGGCGCATTGAACACCTGGCCCCAGAACGCATTCAGGCGAAAACCGCCGTCCAACTCGGGCAAACGGTCGAGGCCGATCTTGAAACACAACTGGCCGATCACATCGAGCACGATGGAAAACGCCACCAGCAACACCACGGTCAACGTCACGGGAACAGCTCCTCAAACAGGTCGATCAAGGCCTCATTGGTGGCCGCATTACGCTGCAGATCTTCCGCGCTCCAGCGCTCGGGCGGTGGCTGGTCGGACTTGGCTTCCCAACGCTTGAACGCATTGCTGAAGGCGGGCGTGGCGAACTCGCCGCACACGTCGATGCCGATGATGCGTTTGCGCGCTGCCAAGGCCCGCAGGGCTTGTAGCAGATGGGTCAGGCGCATGCCGCCCTGGTCCCAGTTGGTGGCCGCGTCTTCGCTGGCGAGCACGTCTTTGTCGATGGTGATCCAGATCGCTTCGGTGGGCAGGCTGGTGATCATCTGATCGAGGAATTGCGCCCAATCCAGCTCGGCCAGGTTGCGCCAGTACAGGTGGTTTTCCTGCTGCTGGTGACCGGCGCCATCCCCTACCCGGCCCCAGACTTTCGACGGCGGATGCTGCCAGGGGAACAACTGCAAGTGCCCGCGCTTGAGCGCGCCGAGGTTGCCGCCGCGCAGCTGCGGGTTGTGCAGGTCGTCGCTGCACGGGCCGAGGGTGACGATGCGTTTGATCGCCGGCATCTTCAGCGCGCGGTTGACCCACGAACCACAGTGACGCTTGGGCGCAAAGCGCACCCAGTCGGGGTGATTGTCGAAGTGGATCAGGCTGATGGGTTCTTTCAGGTCGGCGAGAAAGGCTGGCGTGAGGTGGTGATAGTCGCCGGAGCCGACAAACAGGATTTCCGGGCGCGCATCGGTGGGTCGTGGCCGTTGGGCCAGGCGTTCGGCGAAGCGCTTCCAGGTTTTTTCGGTGGACCACAGGCGCAGCTTGGGGCCCAGGTCCAGCAGGTCGATACGCGTGGCACGGCCGCTGGCCAGACGCCGGGCAATCGGTGCCTGGCCGGTGAGGCTGTGGTCGAGGTCAAGAATATTCAAGGTAATGTTTCACCCCTAATGGCAGCGCCCATCCGGTACCGGATGGGCTTTAGGGGGTCAATGCAAGGGACGGGCCAGCGCTTAGCCTTTGGCCTCTTGGATGATCTGGCGGATCGCCCCCACAAAGGCTTCCGCCGGCTGGCCGCCGCTGACGGCGTACTGGTCGTTGAAGACGATGGTCGGCACTGAGGTCACGCCACGGGAGATCCACAGTTGCTCTTGCTCGCGCACTTCAGCGGCGTATTCATCGGAGGCGAGAATCTCGGCCGCACGCTGGATATCCAGGCCGACGCCTTCGGCGATGATCGCCAGGGTGGCGTGGTCGGACGGGTCCTGCCCATCCGTGAAGTAGGCCTTGAACAGCGCTTCCTTGAGGTTGTACTGCAAGCCTTCCAGCCCGGCCCAATGCAACAGGCGATGCGCGTCGAAGGTGTTGTAGATGCGGCTTTGGCCGTCGGTGCGGAAGGCAAAACCCAACCCGGCGCCCAGGTCGCGGATACGCTCGCGGTTGGCCTGGGATTGCTCGGCGGTGGAGCCGTATTTCTCAGTGATGTGCTCGACGATGTTCTGACCGACGGCAGGCATGTTCGGGTTCAGCTCGAAGGGCTGGAAATGGATCTCGGCCTGCACCTCGGCGCCCAGTTGGTCGAGGGCTTCGGTCAGCCCGCGCAGGCCGATGATGCACCAGGGGCAGGACACGTCGCTGACGAAATCGATTTTCAGGGGAGTACTCATGACAGGCTACCTCGCAGGCGCAAATGGGCCACAAAGGTTGCACGATACACCAATGTCACAAGACCTTCGAAGGCTCGCCCAGGTCAATCTGCGCCCAATGCGCCGCGTCTTCGCGATGGGCTTGCAGGTACGGCAACACCGCCGTCAGCAGCGGTGCCTTGAACGCTTCCTGGAAACGATGGGCCATGCCGGGAATCAGCTTCAACTGGCTGCCTTGGATATGCGCCGCCAGGTGCACGCCGTGCATCACCGGCAACAGCGGGTCGGCGGTGCCGTGCACCACCAGGGTCGGCACGCGCAGTTGGTTGAGCAACGGTACGCGGCTGGGTTCGGCAAGGATCGCCATGATCTGGCGCTTCACGCCGTCCGGGTTGAAGGCGCGGTCGTAGGACAGAGCCGCCTGGTGCAACAGCGCTTGGCGGTCATCCGTCACGTTCGGGCTGCCCAGGGCCGCCAGCAGATCGGCCTGCTGCTCCAGCGCCACTTCACGGTTCGGGGCGCTGCGCCGCGACAGCAGTTGCACCAACGCCGCATTCGGCGCAGGCAAACCTTCGGCGCCGGAGCTGGTCATGATCAGCGTGAGGCTTTCGACCCGCTGCGGCGCCATCGCCGCCAGGTGCTGGGCGATCATGCCGCCCATACTCGCGCCGAGCACGTGGAATTGCTGGATCTGCAACGCGTCCATCAAGCCGATGGCGTCATCAGCCATGTCGGTCAGCGTGTAAGGCGCCGCCACCGGCAGGCCGAGCTTGTAGCGCAGCACTTCAAAGGTCAGGTTGGCGTTGGCCGGTGCCTGGCGCCAGGTGGACAGGCCGACGTCACGGTTGTCGTAACGGATCACCCGAAAACCCTGCTGGCACAGGGCGACCACCACTTCATCCGGCCAGTGGATCAACTGCCCGCCCAGGCCCATCACCAGCAGCAACGCCGGGTCGGACGCACGGCCGATGCTCTGGTAGGCGATGCTCACCTGAGCCAGATCGACCGTTTGGGTCGGGACATTGACATCACATCGAGAAGCCGCAAAAGACGGCAGGCCGAACAACAGAGCGGCCAGTAAAAGCAACACGCGCATGAAAAACACCGAAACGCAGAACCCCAGTAGAGCGCGAGTCTGATGAAGTTTGTTCAAGCGCGCTGCCACAGTTGCGTGACAGTTTGATGAAGAGTGCCCAGCGGTCATTGTCGACCTGCTTATCGACAGGCAAGCCAACATGAGACAAACTCACGCCATTCGAATTCGTCACAAATTATATTCATGGAGAGCCCGTGCTCGAGATCCGTCACCTCAAGACCCTGCACGCCTTACGCGAGGCCGACAGCCTGGTGGAAGCCGCCGAACGCCTGCACCTGACGCAGTCGGCGCTGTCCCACCAGTTCAAAGAGTTGGAGGAGCGTCTGGGCATGCCGCTGTTCGTGCGCAAGACCAAGCCGCTGCGCTTCACCAGCGCCGGCCTGCGCCTGCTGCAACTGGCCGACGCCACCCTGCCGCTGCTGCGCGGCGCCGAGCGTGACATAGCGCGACTGGCCGGCGGCACCGCCGGGCGCCTGCACATGGCAATCGAATGCCACAGCTGCTTCCAGTGGCTGATGCCGACCATCGACCAGTTCCGCGATGCCTGGCCGGAAGTGGAGCTGGACCTGGCCTCCGGCTTCGCTTTCGCCCCGCTGCCGGCGCTGGCCCGTGGCGACCTGGACCTGGTGGTGACCTCCGACCCGCTGGAACTGCCAGGCATCACCTACGTGCCGCTGTTCACCTACGAAGCCATGCTCGCCGTCGCCAACCAGCATGCGCTGGCAACCAAGGCGTACATCGTGCCCGAAGACCTGTTGACCGAAACCCTGATCACCTACCCGGTGGAACGCGACCGCCTGGATATCTTCACGCGTTTCCTCGAACCCGCCGATGTGGAACCGGCGCAGGTGCGTACGTCCGAGCTGTCGGTGATGATGATGCAGCTGGTGGCCAGCGGCCGTGGCGTGTGCGGCATGCCCCATTGGGCGCTGCATGAGTACAGCTCGCGTGGCTACGTGAAGGCCAAGCGCCTGGGTGAGAAAGGTTTGTTTGCCACGCTGTATGCCGGGATTCGTGCGGACATGCTGGATGCGCCCTACATGCGCGACTTCCTGCTGACGGCCAAGGACACGTCGTTTTCCACCCTGGATGGGGTCAGCGCAGTGCGCTAGCGCGTCAGCTCACGCCACATGTGGATCTTGTCGAAATAATCCACACCGACCCGCACCGCCAGCGGTTCCAGGCCGTACTGGATGAAGCCGCAGCGTTGGTACAGGGCGAAGGCGGCGTCATTGCCGGCGGTGACCGTCAGTTGGATCACTTTGAGCCGCGGCTGTTTGCGCGCTTCATCCAGTGCCGCTTCCACCAGTTGCCGGCCCAAGCCTTGTTGTTGGTGGCCTGCATTCACGTACATACCGAACAGGGTCACCTTGTGCCGCGCTTTCTCTCGCGGCTCAAACGCCAGGCCGACAATGCCGGCCAGCTCATCCCCGGCAAACGCACCGAGCAAGCAATCCAACGGACTGCTCAAGCGTTTTTCCCACCAACTCAGCGGCATGGCTGCACGCTCCGCCACGCTGGAGGTGAACGCCTGGGGATAGACGCCATAGGCTTCCAGCATCAACGCCCGATACGCCTCGGCATCGCTGGCCGCCAGCGGGCGAATGATCATGCCGTCAGCGAGGCACGGTAAAACGGCAGGATCAGGTCCCGCGTCAACGGGGCCAATTGCAGACCGCCGTCACCGGCCGGGTCGATCCAGCGCACTTCTTCAATCTCGGCGGCAGGCGTGACCGCCACATCGATCTGCACCTGGAACAGCTCGGCTTCCACGGTGAAACCCGGCTCGTTGACCGCAGGTGCGGAAAACTTGCCGAGATAGACGGCGGCGCTGGGCTCGATACGCAGGTTCAGCTCTTCGTGCAGCTCACGGGCCAAGGCCTCGGCAGGCTGCTCGCCAGCATCGATCTTGCCGCCAGGTTGCATGAAGGCCTGGGTGCCGCGCTTGCGCACCAGCAGGGTCTGGCCGTCAGCGCCGATCAGGAGGGCGGCGGCGATGCGGATGGTGGAGGGCATGAACGATCTTCCTTGGCTGCAAAAGGCGCAAGGATCACATGAAGTGGCTCAGCCGCAAAGCAGTGCATCGCCGTTGTCCTTGATGAAGACACTGTAGCGCGCGCCCTCCATGGTTTCGAAGGCAATCAATTTATCCACCAATGGCAGGTTCAACACCTTGCCGGCGTTGAGCAGCAACATGCCGTTGTCGGCATTGAGGTTGCGCGCCAGCACCATGCCCTCTTCCAGCTCACGGGTGCCGAGGACTTTGACGTTGGGGTCGCCCAAGGTCACGTCATTGAGATAGGTGGCGCAGACCAGCACAAAGTCTTCGACCATCACCGGGTCATACAGCCGACCGGCGTATTTGCGGATGTACAGCAGCGCTTCGTCGCTGTTCATCTGTCGCTCCAAGATCAACCCCTTTTGCAACTCGATGAAATCCACCGCCAGTTTGAGCAAACGAGAACCGGTGGGAATTGCTTCGCCTTTGAGGTGATCGGGGAAGCCACTGCCGTCCCAACGTTCTTGGTGATGACGGATCAGGCGCGCGGCGTCTTTCATCGGCTCCAGGGTCATCAGCAGTGATTCGCTCTGGGTGGCGTAGGCGCGATAGCGTTCGCGGTCGCTGCTGTGCAGCAGGTCCGAGGGCGAGGCCATCATGCTGTCGCTCCAGCTCAGTTTGCCGATGTTGTAGAGCGCGGCGGCCATGGTCAGGTCGCGGTTGCTCGCCTCGTCTACGCCATGAGTCACACACCAGGTGCGCACTAACTCGATAATCTGCCGGTTGGTCTGCTTGGCTCGCGGCAGTCGCAGATTGGCCAACAGCGAGAACACCTCGGTGCCGGTGGCGTAGCTGTGTTTGAGCTCTTCGTAGGCCAAGTCGAGCATGTCGGCGGTCTGCTGCAACTCGCTGGTGCGCGAGGCCACGCGTTTTTCCAGGCTGGCGTTGAGCTGCTTGAGTGCTTCGTTCTGCTGCTGAATCAGTTGTTCAAGACGCAGGCGTTCGCGCTCTGAATGCTGATGGGCCAGGGATTGGCGCAAGGCCAGCAGCAATTCTTCGTCTTTCCAGGGTTTGCTCAGGTAGCGGTAGATCTCACCTTCGTTGATGGCTTTGACGATCAGGGTCAAGTCAGTTTCGCCGGTCAGCAGAATGCGCACGGTGTGAGGGTAGTGTTGGTGGATATGCGCCAGCAGCGAGGCGCCGTCCATGTCCGGCAAGCGTGCGGCGCTCATCACCAGGTCGATGGGTTGGCTGGCGAGAATGGCCAGGGCATCGACAGCGCAGGTGGCGCTGTGCAGGTCGAAGGGTTCCAGCCGCAACAGTTGGGTGAGGCTGTGGAGGACGTCCGGATGGGCGTCGATCAACAGCACCACGGCACGTTCGGCATCGGTAAAAGTGACTGACTCTCCCATGGGACACCTCGGATCGTCGGTGTGCGGTCCTTATGGTCGGGGTCTGCCTTCCTGGCGCTTACTGATTTGCCTATTACTGAGTAGCTTAGTCGGTTTTTTGGGGAGGTGATGGCCTTTCAGTATCACCCCTTTTCAACCGCCAATAAAAACCCGGCACTCTCGCCGGGTTTGAAGAGTGGAACATCAGACGCAATGCGCGACTTTCTCCACTTCCTTGGATATCTGAGCGCCCTTGGCAATTTCCACCGTACGCAAATCATAAGCGGTCTGCAGGTTAAGCCAAAACTGCGCGGATGTTTCCAACGCAGCGGCCAAGCGAAGCGCCACATCAGCACTGATGCTACGGCGCATCAGCACAATGTCATTCACCGTCGGCGCGGAGACATGCAGCGCTCGCGCGAGGGCTGCAGCCGTAAGGCCCAACGGCTCCAAGTATTCTTCCTTGAGAATCTCTCCAGGGTGTACGGGGCGCATGCCGTTTTTAAACATGATTCACCTCAGTGGTAATCCACAATTTCAACGTTTTGCGGACCGTTAGGCCCCCAAATGAAACAGATCCGGAATTGACCATTGATTCGGATGCTGTGCTGCCCCTCTCTGTCACCGTACAGTGCTTCCAGCCTGTTTCCAGGTGGCGAACGCAAATCGGCAAGATCAATGGCCGCATCGAGCATGCTGAGCTTTCGTTCAATCACCGACACGATGGCAGACCAGCGCCGGGTTCGACCGGTTTCAAAAAGGGTTTTGGTATCCGCGCATTTGAAGCTTCTGATCATCGCTTAATGCTTAACGTTATTCGTTAACGCCAAACTCTACACGGGTTCCCAGGATATTCAACGGGTCATTGAGCACGCTCAGGGATGTAGCGACAAACGGTCAGCACCGAAGCAAAAAAGCCGCTCCAGATTCCGGAGCGGCCTTCGAGGTGAAACCTGTAAACCTCACGCGTCAGCTTTTTTCGGGCTTGATCCGAACGAAGCGAAACGCTTGTTGAACCCGGCGATGCGGCCTTCGACCTGGGTCTTGCGCTGCTGGCCGGTGTAGATCGGGTGCGAGGCGCTGGAAACGTCCAGCGGAATGTACGGGTAAGTGTTGCCGTCGCTGTGTTTATGGGTGCGGTCGCTGTCGGCGGTGGAGCCGATCAGGAAGAACACGTCGGCGGCAGTGTCGTGGAACAGCACGGTGCGGTAGTCGGGATGGATACCAGCTTTCATAAGGCCTCCGGGGCGTCTGGGTGCATTTGATGTGTTATACAGTAACACAAATCATGCACCCAAACGAGAACCGATTGCAATAAGAATAGGCCCGTCGCTTCTATGCGGCTTCCTGGAAGTCCATCTCCGGTGGCTGCTGTGAGAACCCGCGAGTCAGCACGCCCAGGTAAACCAGGCCGATCGCCAACCACACCAGGCCCAGATAGATCGCCAGATGATCGAGGCTGACCATCAACCACAGGTCCGCCAGCAGGCCGATGAACGGGAACACCAGGAACAGGATCAATTCACGCCCCCCCCGCTGCTTGGCGCCGATCCAGTAGTGGAAAATCACCGACAGGTTGACCAGGCTGAACGCCAGGAATGCACCGAAGTTGATGAACGAGGTGGAGGTGGTCACGTCCAGCTTCAACGCCAGCAGGGCGACCACTGCACACAGCAGGATACTGTTGACCGGCGTACCGAAGCGCGCATGCAAAGCGCCGAAGAACGACTTGGGCAACACACCGTCGCGGCCCATGGCGAACAGCAAGCGCGAACCACTGGCCTGGGCCGACAGCCCCGAAGCGAACTGGCCGACAATCAGGCCGATCAGGAAGATCGACACGAACAGGTCGCCACCGATATTGCGCGCAATTTCATACGCCGCCGAATCCACATTGGCGAATTCGAACGACGGATGGGCAATCTGCACAAAGTAGGACACCGCCACGAAGATCAGGCCGCCAACCAAGGTGATCAACATGATCGCCCGTGGGATGGTGCGGCGTGGGTCGCGGGTTTCTTCGGTCAGCGTACTCACCGCGTCAAAGCCCAGGAACGAGTAGCAGGCGATGGCCGCACCGCTCATGATCAACGGCATGTGCATCTGGCCGTTGAAGAAGGGGGCGATGGTCCACAGCGGCTTGCTTGCGTCACCGCCGATGTAGTGGATGCACAGCGCCACAAACGCAATCAGCACCAGGAATTGCACCAGCATCAGCAAGGCGTTGATACCGTTGGCCAGCTTGAGGCCGACGATGTTGATGGCGCTGGTGATGCCGATAAAGGCCAACACCCAGATCCACTGCGGCACCGCCGGGAACGCCGAATTGAGGTACGCCGCACCGATCAGCCAGATAGCCATGGGCAAGAACAGGTAGTCGAGCAACACCGCCCAACCGGCGATAAACCCCAGTTTGGGGCTGATGGCCTTGCGCACATAGCTGTAGGCGGAACCGGCCACCGGAAACGCCGAAGCCATGCGCCCGTAACTCATGGCGGTGAAAAACATCGCCACCAGGGCAGCCAGGTAAGCGGCGGGGACCATGCCCGCAGTGGATTGCGCCAGGATGCCGAAGGTGCCGAGCACGATGATCGGCGTCATATAGGCGATGCCAAACAGCACCACCGACCCTAGCGACAGGGTGCGTTGCAAACGAGCCATGGGTGATTCTCCGCGCAATTATTAGATTTATGGCAGAACTGAAGTGGGTGTTGCGAATGTCATTTTTCTTATGATCAAGCTTGTTTCGTGTGGCGAGCGGGCTCGCCACAATGGTCCGATGCACAAAGGGAAATCAGTGTTGTGGGATCAACAACTCGCGCGTCCCATCGCTGCGTTCAATCACCTCACCCGGCAATTTCATGCGTTGGTCATCCAGGTAGCGGTAATCCTTGCGCGCCGCCGCCAGTCGGTCGAGATCCAGCTCAACCGTGTATTGCCCTTCCTCACGCCCGGCTTCAAACAGCAGCGTGCCAAACGGGTCCACCAACGCACTGCCGCCAGCGAACACCAGGTCGCCATCGCCCTCTTGCACCCGGTTGACCATCAGCGCAAATGCCTGGTTTTCCTGGGCACGGGCCATGATCGCGGTGCGGTGGGTAGGCCCGTAGGGGTCCATGTTGCCGTTGGTGACAATCAGCAACTCAGCGCCCAATTGCGCCAGGGCGCGGGCAGTTTCAGGGAACTCGATGTCGTAGCAGATCAGCAGGCCGACGCGCAGACCGTTCCACATACCAGTGGGGTAACGATCGCCAGGATTGAACACACCGCGCTCCAACGGCCACAGGTGGGTCTTGCGGTACTTGAGGGCGATACCTTCGGGAGTGATCAACAAGGTGGCGTTATAGAACTGGCCGCCATCATTTTCAGCGATGCCGATGACCACGGCGACGTTGCGCGCGCGGGCGGCCTGGATAATCGCCTGTACGGTGGGGCCATCCAGCGGCTCGGCGATGGCTGCAACGGTCTCGGCCGTGGGGAAACCGGTCAGGTGGGTTTCCGGGAATACGATCAGTTGCGTATCGTCGGCGCAGGCGGCAATGGCCGCCAAGGCGCGCTCAAGGTTGTAAGCTGTATCGTTATCACGACCGGCCAACTGGGCAAATTCGACCTTCATGGGTATTCCTTGTTCTTTAGCTGTGCCGCAGTATGCGCAGCCTCAACCCACCAGGGAATCACGCGGCGGGGGTAACCCGATAGGGGTAGATCAATGACCATGTCGCTGCAAGACATCGCCTGGCACCGTGCGGTGGGGCAAATGATAGACGCGTTGGACCAGCCCAACTTCTGGACCCAGCTTGTCCGGTTGCTGGACCAATACGTGCCGTCCGACAGCTGGGTAGCCCTGCTGTTCAGCAGCGCGCACCGCCCGCTGGTGTTCGCCGAATGCCCCGGCGCCGACGGCACGCCGGACCACCTGTTCCAGGACTACCTCAACGGCCTGTACCTGCTCGACCCCTTCTACATCGCCAGCCGCGAACACGCGCGCACCGGGCTTTTGCGTCTGGCCGAAGTGGCGCCGGAACACTTTGAACTCACCGAGTACTACCAGCGCTACTTCCGCCTGAACGTGGTGGCCGACGAAATCCAATTCAATTGCCACCTGCCGGATGGGCGTACCCTGTGCCTGTCGCTGGGCTCGAAGCAGCGCTTTGACCCGCAGCAGATCGCCCTGCTATCGCTGATTCAACCCTGGGTCGTGAGCCTGCTGCGCCAACGCCTGCCCCATGAACTCAGCCAGGTCAGTACGCCGCAGCCGATCCAGAATGATGACTGGGGCGCGCAACTCACCGCCCGCGAGCTGGATGTGGGCCGCTTGATGCTCAGCGGTTGCTCCAGCAAGGAGATCGCTCGTAAGCTGGAAATCTCTGTTGAAACCGTGAAAGTCCATAAGAAACACATCTACAGCAAGTTAGGGATCAAATCCCAGTCAGAGCTGTTCTCGATCTTTCTACAGGCGCAAAACGCCTAGCCGATGAGTCCGAACCAAGGAAAACCGTATGAGCCTGTCGTTATTAAGCCGTTACGCCTTCTTTGCCGTGTGCGTCATTTTCACCCTCGCCAGCCTCCCCTTTATCGAACATGAATGGCTGTGGCCGATTACCCTGGTCACGGGCGTGTTGAGCCTGATCGGTGTGTTCGACCTGCTGCAAAGCCCCCACGCCGTGCGCCGCAACTACCCGATTCTGGGCAATATCCGTTACCTGGTGGAAGCCATCCGCCCGGAAATCCGCCAGTACCTGCTGGAATCCGACAGCGACGCCCTGCCCTTCTCCCGGGCCCAGCGCTCGCTGGTCTATTCGCGGGCCAAGAATGAAACCGCCGACAAACCGTTCGGCACCCTGATCGACGTGTACCAGTCGGGCTTCGAATTCATCGGCCACTCCATGCGCCCGGCACCGCTCAGCGACCCCAGCGCATTTCGCGTGATGGTCGGCGGCCCGCAGTGCACGCAGCCGTACTCGGCGTCGGTGTTCAATATCTCGGCGATGAGTTTTGGTTCGTTGAGCGCCAACGCTATCCGCGCGCTCAACCAGGGCGCCAAGCTGGGCAACTTTGCCCACGACACCGGTGAAGGCAGCATCAGCCCCTACCACCGTGAAAACGGCGGCGACCTGACCTGGGAGTTGGGCAGCGGCTACTTCGGCTGCCGCACCAGCGACGGCCGTTTCGACCCGGAACGCTTCGCCGTGCAGGCGCAGAACCCGCAAGTGCGCATGATCGAAATCAAGATGAGCCAGGGCGCCAAGCCCGGCCACGGCGGCATCCTGCCCAAGCACAAGGTCACCCAGGAAATCGCCGACACCCGCGGCATCCTGATGGGTGAGGACTGCATCTCGCCGTCGCGCCACAGCGCGTTCTCCACACCTATCGAGCTGATGCAGTTCATCGCCCAGTTGCGCGAACTGTCCGGCGGCAAACCGGTGGGCTTCAAGTTCTGCCTGGGCCACCCGTGGGAATTCATGGGCATCGCCAAGGCCATGCTCGAAACCGGCATCCTCCCGGACTTTATCGTGGTGGACGGCAAGGAAGGCGGCACCGGCGCCGCGCCCGTGGAATTCACCGACCATATCGGCGTGCCGCTGCGTGAAGGCTTGCTGTTCGTGCACAACACCCTGGTGGGCCTGAACCTGCGCGACAAGATCAAGCTCGGCGCCAGCGGCAAGATCGTCAGCGCGTTCGACATCGCCAGCGTCCTGGCCATCGGCGCCGACTGGGCCAACTCCGCGCGGGGCTTCATGTTTGCCATCGGCTGCATTCAGTCCCAGAGTTGCCACACCAACAAATGCCCGACCGGCGTGGCCACCCAGGACCCACTGCGCCAACGTGCGCTGGTGGTGCCGGACAAAGCCCAGCGCGTGTTCAACTTCCACCGCAACACGCTCAAGGCCCTCGCGGAAATGCTCGCCGCCGCCGGCCTGGATCATCCGTCGCAGCTGTCGGCCAAGCATCTGGTGCGACGCATGTCGGCGACCGAAATCAAGCTGTTCTCGCAACTGCATGTGTTCCTCAAGCCCGGCGAACTGCTGACCGGCGAGGTGAATGGCGAGTTCTATTCGCGCATGTGGCAGATGGCCCGGGCCGACAGTTTTGAACCCCACGAAGTTGTTGCCGCTTAAGGAGCCGCACCGTGTTGAAGGTCATCGCCGAAGACTTCATCAAACCTGAACATGTAGAGACCGTGCACGGGTGGTACGCCGAGCTGGTGGAAAAAACACGCCAGGAACCACTGTGTATCGCCTACGATTTGTTCATTGATCAAAAAGACCCAGGACACTTTATCTTTGTCGAATTATGGCCCGACCAGGCAGCCCTCGACACCCATTGCCAGACCGAACACTTCACCCGCCTGGTGCCGCAGATCAACGCGTATCAAGCCAAGCCATGCCGAGTGCTGTTGATGGATGCGTTTTGAGCCAAACACCTTTCCCCGCTGAACCGGACCACCGACGGCATCGCTGAAACAAGGAGATTCACATGCCGTTACTGGACTTCGCTGCCATTGCCGCACAACTGCCCGACACCTGGAAATCCACGCGCCTGGGCCAGGTCGGCCCGGCGCATATCAAGGTGCTGCGCATGGATGCGCAGGCCTATGAGGAAGAGACCCACGATTACAACGAAGGGCTGCTGGTGATCAGCGGGTGTTTGCGCCTGAGCATCGCGGATGCCGTGGTGACGGTCAGCGCCGGTCAGATGTACCTCGTAGAAGCCGGCATTGCCCATGGGGTCCTCGCCGGTAGCCAAGGTACCCTGGTGATCATTGATGTCTAGAGACATTCAGTAATACCCAACCTTTGCAATTGTTTACAAATACCGCCAACCTGCGCCCGCCCGACGTGAGGCGCCCTCTCGCCTCTCTGTCACTCCTACTATTTTGTACAAGAGCCCGCTGCCATGCTGAACGGACGCGACCCACGCATCGATTTTTTTCGGGGCCTGGCGTTGATCTTCATTTTCTGGGATCACGTCCCCCACAACCCCCTCGGCCAGATCACCCTGCGCAACCTCGGCTTCAGTGATGCTGCGGAGGTCTTTGTATTCCTCGCCGGCTTCGCCTCGGTGATGGCCTATGGCAAGGTCTTGCAACGCGAAGGCTACTGGATGGCCTGCCTGAAAATCCTCCGCCGCACCTGGGTGCTTTATGTGGTGCATATCTTCTTGCTGGCGATGCTGATGGGCATCGTGTTTTTCGCCAACAGCCACGTGGAGACCCGCGACCTGGTGCAGGAGATGGGCATGACCCACTTCATCACCCATCCGCAACAGGCGTTGCTGGATGAGTTGCTGCTACGCTTCAAGCCCAACCTGATGGACCCGTTGCCGTTGTATATCGTGTTACTCGCCAGCCTGGCATTGGTGTTGCCACTGATGCTGCGCAAACCCCTGGTGGTAGTGGCAGTGTCGCTGACGGTGTACCTGCTGGCGCCGTGGATGGGCTGGAACCTGCGGGCCATCGAAGATGGCGTGTGGTATTTCAACCCGGTCACCTGGCAGCTGCTGTTTGTGCTGGGCGGCGCGGCGGCGATTCGCAGCGGGCAACCCAAGCCCGCCCAGAGCCTGCCCTTGCAGCGTCAGCCGCTGTTTGTGGCAGCGGCGGTGTATGTGCTGGTCACCGGCCTGATCACCGTGTCGTGGCGCTGGCCCGAAATCCATGACGCGTTGATGCCCGCGCTGATCAGCGACCTGATCTACCCCATCAGCAAGACCGACCTGTCGCCAGTGCGCCTGCTGCACTTCCTGGCCTTGGCCTATGTCACCGCCAAACTGCTGCCCGGCGCGGGCTGGACGCAAAACCCGGTCGCCGCGCAAGTGGGCCGCATGGGGCGGTTTTCCCTGGAAATCTTCTGCCTCGGCGTGCTGATTGCACCGCTGGCAGACATGCTCAACGCCATGGCCGGCGACACATTGACCATGCAATTGCTCACCGCTGTCGCGGGTGTGGTGCTGATGGCCGCACTGGGCGCCTGGCTGGATCTGAACAAACGCCTGAGCCAGCCCCGGGCTATATAGGTAGCGCCCGCCACGGCTGGGCGAGTGTTCCCATTTCCTTCCACGTCTCACTGTGAAAGGAAATGGCACATGCCCAACCACCACCTTCTCAACGGTCTCTCCGGCCACTTGCAGTCCAGCGAATCCTGGGGCCGACAACAGGCCCTGGAACTGCTGCGCCAGATCCTGGCGCAATCGATGAGCAGCCTGACCCTCGCGCAACAGCGCGATTATGTGCGACTGCAACGCGAGGCCGTCGCCGCGCTCAAGGCGGTCGAAACAGAAAACGCCGCCTTGGTCGAGCAGTTCAATGTCAATGGCCAGGCGCAGTTGCGCGCCAGGCTCGGTGGCCTCGACCCGAACGAAATCCACATCAACACGCGCTACCTGGAAAAGGTCGATGCGCCCTTGCCCTGGGAGCCGCGCAGCAGCGCCAGCGAGGGCTTGACGCTAAGCTCGCGCTACAGGCGGGCGGTGGATGAGTGGCAATACCGCACACATGAATCAAGGATGACGTTATGGCAGGCCGCGTGCCTGAACTTCGACTTCGGCACCGGCAACCCTCAACAGTCCGGGCACAGCTATGTCGACGCCTCCTACCTGACCGGCGTGGATAAAAAACAGCTGAGCGTCAGCCAGTTCGTCGACATCAGCCGCGAACTGGACCTTGGCGGCCAACTGCATACCACCTTGACCAACACCCTGGGCCAGGGTGGCAAGCTGCACAGCTTGATTGAGGCCAGCACGCGCGCCCACCTGCTGTTCGAAGCGCTGGAGGCCTATCGCAACCGCGCCAGCACGGGCGTGATGCGGGACCGGTACGACGCGCTGGTGGGGGCGATTGACGGCAGCGGCGCGGCGTTGCCGTTCGATACCCTGAGCCTGGACTTCGACACGGCCATCATTCAGACCATACCGTTCGTACCTTCCGGCGAGGGCATTCCGCTGCCCTTGATGCTGATCCATGTCGGCAGCGTGGGCGTGGTGTCCTATTTTCCCTACAGGCCAGGCGGGGCCATGCGTTATCACCTCGACGCCAAGGCTGCCGGTGCGCAACTGCACGCGGACCTCAAGGCAGGCCATAGCGACGACGACCTCGGTTGGTTTTCGCGGCAGTTGCCTATCCGCGAAGTCAATCAGTTCACCCAGCTCTTGCGCGAAGACCCGCGCCCCAAGGGCTTGAGCCTGGTGGCGGGTTTCCTCTATGACGCCTTCCACACGCTATTCCCGGAGAAAACCCTGGATCACCTCAGGTTCATCCACGATCCAAAACCGAGTCGTCCGCAAACCCTCGTACAAGCCCTCACCCAGCGCCATATCCGGCATTACCACACCAACCTCGGCATGCTTGCCACGCGCCGTTCGGAGCGCGACCTGCAAGGCGTGATCGACGGCGCGGCGGCGATTGCCGCCGAGATCATGGAGCTGCTGATGACACCTGTACCGGGCGGCGTCTGGGGCCTGAACCGGATCATGCAAGTCGTGGTCTTCGGCAACCTGGCCTACAGCGTGATCGTCGGCATCGACAAGGCCGCCAAGGGTGAAGCCAGCGAATTTGCCGGCGCCTTGGCCGATGTGGCTGACCTGGCAATCAACGGCCTGCTGATTTCCACCGCCGGGCGTGTCCATCGCCAGCGGATCGAAGGCCTGCTGCAACGTTTGGGCAACCCGCGCAAAGTGACCCGCAGCGACGGCACCCCTGAGCTGTGGAAACCCGATATCACCGCCTATGCCAGCCCCAACCAACGCCTGCTTGACGGCCAGATGCCAAATGCCCAAGGCCTGTACCTGATCAATAACCAGCAGTACGTGCGCGTGCAACAAGGCCAACAGCAGCTCGTGGCGCAAGTCACGGTCGATCCAAAGACCCAGGGCTTCGTGCTCAAGCGCAAGAACGGCAACGGCGTCACCGCGCCCGTGGTGTTCGACCCCAGGCGCCAAGCCTGGGTCCTGGACTTGCACAGTGCCGGCCAACTCTCGGACACCCAGTTGATTGGGCAAATGCTGCCCAACGGCGAAGCCCCCGTGCCCACCGTGCAAATCCGCAACCTGCTGCGCAGCACCGCTGTGTCCCGCGCCACCCTGGATGCCATCTGGGCCGGCGAGCAGCCGCCAGTCAACCTGATCGAAGCCTCCCGCCGTGTACAGGCCGACCGCGTGATCGAGCAACTGAGCAAGGATTTCCATCGCCGCGGCAACCTGCCCGCCCATGCCGGCAGCGCCGTGTTTGCCCTGCTGACCCAACTGCCAGCATGGCCCGCGGAGGCGGTCATTCATGTGCATGACAGTCAAGGCAACTTGCTGGAAAGCCACGCCGCCAGCGCCGACGCCAGCCACGCCATCAACCTCAAGCGCCGCGATGACGGCACCCACGTTGCCCTCGAAGCAGCGGACACCGACCTCGCCACGCAGGAGTCGCTGTTCGAACTGATCCTGCGCCAGCAACCCGCCACCTCCACCCTGGGCAAGGAAGGCAGCCCGCAGCTCAGCGAGACCCAGCGCATCGCCAGGCTGCGTGTACAGATCAGCGCCTTGGCGAGCACACAGCGCATCGCCCTGTTCCAGGCGCTGACCCGTTACAGCGGCCAAGCCCGCCACCAAGTGCCGGAGGGCGACACGGCGCGGGCATTTGTGCCGATCAAGGCCGCGACCAATGGCGTGCAAGCCACGCCCTTGCTGAGCAAACTGCAAGCGCAATTTGCACCGCTGAGCCTGGCCAACCTCAAGCAACTGCTCGACACCCAGCCACTGACCCCGGCCCAGCAAAGCACCTACCTCAAGGACGCCAAGCTGCCCGACAACGTGCGCGAACACCTTGAACAACACCGCACCACCGTGCGCATCGACGCCGTGATCGACAGCCTCTACTACGCGCGGGTGTTCAACCACGACACTGACCTCTGGGTCCGGGAATTTGCCGGCAGCCTGCTGCGCGAGCGCCTCAAGCGCGAGTTTGTCGTCACTGAAATGGCGACCGGGCAGCCCAAGGACCGCTACAAAAGCAGCGGCCCCGACGACACCACCGTCGAGCTGCTGCACTACGGCGACGGCCGCTACGAAGCCTATGACATGCGCAACGCCGGGCCGATCCCGGTATCGCCGGCCACCGACAGTTTCTACCTGGCCATCGCCTCGGTGCTGCAACCCCACGAACGCAGCCTGCTCGGCATGAACTCCGCTACCGATGCCCAAGGCCTGCGCAACACCCTGGGCGACCTGATGAGCGAACGCCGCAGCCCCAGCGGGTTGGTCAGCTTGATGGACTATTCGCTGGGCCAATACCAGAAGCACAACCTGGTGCTGCCGGTCGACTTGCGTCCCAACCCCGAAGGCTTGTACGACTGGCAGGGCGAACAACTGATGGCGCTGTACGGCGCGTTCTACCCGGTGACGTTCGACCAAAAATTGCTGCAATGGCGGCTCAAGCACCCGCATAAAGTCGGCGTCGACACGCCCCGCCTGGAACACAACCGCCACGGCGCCTGGCGCCTGGAAAACGAAAGCCCGCTGAGCTGGGATGACCATCACCTGTTCTCGCGCCTGGGCAGCGATTTCAACGTGAGCCAGGCCACCAGCGAGCGCATCCTGAAACTCACCGATACCCCGCCGCGGGCATTGCGCGAAGTGCATTGCGCCGGCCTGCCACCGCCGCCGCTGTTGAAAGACAGCACCAAGCGCTTCGACATCGAGGCGCAGATCCTGCATTTCATCAAGGCCATGACCACCTATTCGGCCACCCGCACCGCGCGGCCGTCCCTGCAATTGCTGCTGGTGTGCGCCCTGCCGCAGTGGCCGGCCAGCCACGTGCTGCAAGTGCATGACGAGTCGGGCCGAACCACCGCGCATTACCCGGCCGCCAACGCCGACGCGCCGCATAAAGTGCGGATGTCGCAAGCACAAAGCCGCAGCCTCGAACCCCTGCTCAACCTGGTGCGCAACGACGACCTGACCCGCGCCCTGCTCGGCGAGTTGCCCGAGGGCCAGCAAGAGCGCCTGTTCAAACTGGCGAAAAAAATCGCCGAACACGCCTACCGCGAACGCAGCCAACTGTTCGACACGCTGTACGCGCAAAGCGAGCGCAATGGCAACGGCCTGCACAACCGCCTGCGTAACCACTACCCGCAATTGCCCGCCAGTGCGATCCAGGCCTTGCTCGACCACGCGACGCCCAAGGAGCTCAAGCATCTGGGCGAGAAAGACTGGGTACCGCTGCGCCTGGCCGAACAAGCCAGGCTGACCGCCGACGATGTGCGCCTGAACCGCGCCTTCGAAGGCCTGTACCTGACCACCCTGGCCAACCCCGACAGTGAAACAATCATCCTGCATGCGCTCAAGCTGCTGCCCGGTTGGCCCGCCGATGTGCGCGTGGATATTCACCAGGGCAGCGCCAGCGGGCCGCTGCTCGAAAGCGCCGGGCACCTGGCCGGCCGTGACCGCAGGCGGCTAGCGCGGGTCGATGAGCGTTATCAAGCGTATGACGCCGAGGGCAAGCTGATCAGTGAGCAACCCTACGATTTGCTCACCGCGCTGTGGCAGGTACTCGACGACAGCGAACGTAAAGCCCTGGGCGTGGCCGACAGCGGCGACCTGAGCGCGCTACGCAACGCCATCGCCGACCTGGCCCTCAACCAGCGCATTGCGATCAAGGACCTGTTGGGCCTGGCGCACATTCCGTACTGGCTGCAACCGCCGATGCGCGTCGACAGCTCGTTCACCGCCTACCCCTTCACCGTGCAGGACCTGTGGCCGTTCGGTGGGCGCCACTCAAGGGACCTTGTCAACAAAGTACGCGAGCTTTACCCCAGCATGTCCCGCGCCAATGCCAATGACCTGCTTGATTCCCTGGGCCCGAACGAGCCGGCGGCACTGCTTGAGCTGGAACGGCGCAAAGCCGAATACCAAGCCCTCAGATACGGCCTCAACCGCTGGGCGAACGCCGAATACGCCGTGGATGCCGACAATCCGTTAAACCTCAACCAACGACGCATGACCGCACTGAACCTATTGAGCGCCTGGCGCCAGGAAACCCTGCGCCCGTACATTGGCGGGTTGCTCGATGCCCATAGCCTGGAGCTGCAATTGGACGGCAACACCCTGCCGGACGTTGACTTCATCTTGGGCACCCGAGGCTTTGCGCACATTGAGTACCTGAAAATCGCGGGCAATGCTTTTCCGGCCAACGGCGATGCGTTCCTGAGCAAGTTCGCCAACCTGCGCGAGCTGAAACTCGATTGCATGCTCACCCACTTGCCGCCCAGCGTGACCGCCATGGCACATCTGGAAAACCTGGACCTTCAGGACAACGACATCGTCCTCACGCCGGAATCACGCCAACGCCTGGCTGGGCTGACGCAGTTGCAGATACTGGAACTGAGCCACAACCCGCTGGGGTTGACGCCGGATGTCACTCGCATGCACCACTTGCTCAACCTGAACCTACGCCACACCGGCATCAGCGAATGGCCCATCGGCGCCGAACGCCTGACCCAACTGCACAGCGTAGAGCTGCAGGAAAACCAGATCACCACCGTGCCCGAAGCCCTGTTCACCAACCCAGACATGCAACACGCCAACCGCAACACCGAACTGCACGAGAACCCCTTGAGCGCAGCGACGCTGCAACGAATGGCTGAATATCGCCTGCGCACTGGCAGCCGGTTCAACGGCGAGATTCCGGGGCAGGTGCACGCGCCTGTGCACGCTCCAATCCAGCCACCTGTGCATCCCCTGGGCACCTTGGGCCTATGGCTGGCTGGCGTCCCGGAGGCTGAGCATGGCCAACGCCGAATCGTCTGGGACCAACTGCAAGCCAACGAAGGCGCGAACCCCGACGATGTCTTTCGGGTCCTGGGGGATTTAAGAAACTCGGGCGACTACAAGAAGGGTGGCGCCCGAAGGGCAGCCTTGACGGCACGCGTGTGGCGTGTGCTGCAGGCAATGGCCGAGTCCCATGAGCTGCGAGAAGATATCTTTCTGCACACCTATGAGGCCGGCACCTGCGGTGACGGGGCCATTCTGGTCTTCATGGAGATGGAGATCCGCAGCAAGCAACATGCGGCGATGACGCTGCCCAGTTCCAACCAAGCCACTCAAGCACTGAAAAAACTCTTGGATGGGCTGTTCTACCTGCGCCGCCTTGATGATTTTGCTCTCGAGCATATCGAACGGTTGCGCAGCGAACGCGAAGTATGGAACGCGCTAAACCCCACCCTTGAGCCCAAAGCCATGCCCGATGACGTTGAGGTCAAGCTGTACCTGCGCCTGGATATGCGCGTGTCATTCGACTTGCCAATGCAACATGAAAACAGGCTATACAACCCGGGTGAAGACCTGCTGCCCGAGGACCTGAACGCGATTCGCAACAAAATGAACACGCTGAAGTCCACCAATGAGGTGAGCCAGGCTTTGCAGAAAAACGCGACATGGATCAACTACATACGGCGCAGCAGACCGAAACGCTTCAGCATTGTCGAGATTCACACCGATAAAATGATGCAAATACTCAGAGAACAAGTCCCCGACCCGCATTCCGACGAGTATCAGGAGCGCCGCCAATCCATCACAAAACTGAAAGTCGCCGAAAGCGAACGACTCGTCAGCCAGTTCACCCAGAAATTCCTGACCACAGGTGAACTGCCCGCCGATTATTGATTTATTGAGACACCACACGACCCGCAAGCTTGGGCTGCAGGTTGAACGCGTAGTACAGCACCGTCAGTAGCACCAAAAACGCCGGCCCCACATACAGCGCCACGCGGGTGTCCGGGAAGTAGGCCATCAGGCCGACCACCAGCACCAGGAACGCCAGCGCCAGGTAGGAGCTGACCGGGTATAGCCACATGCGGTACTTGAGCCCCGCCTGCTCGGCCGGGCTCAAGCCTTTGCGGAATTTGAGCTGGGCCAGCAGGATCATCAGCCAGGTCCAGATCGCACCGAAGGTGGCGATGGAGGTCACCCAGACAAACACCTGGTCCGGCACCAGGTAATTGAGCAGCACGCCCAGCAGCAAGGCGAAAATCGACAGCAACAGGGCTTTGCGCGGCACGCCATTGCTGGAGGTGGTGCCGAAGGTGGCCGGGGCCTGGCCGTTCTGCGCCAGGCTGTAGAGCATGCGCCCGGTGCTGAAGATGCCGCCGTTGCACGACGACAGCGCGGCGGTGATCACCACGAAGTTGATGATGCCGGCGGCGGTCTTGATGCCCAGGCGCTCGAACGTCATCACGAACGGGCTACCCTGGGTGCCGATTTCATTCCACGGGTAGATCGACAGAATCACGAACAGCGCACCGACGTAGAACAACAGGATGCGCCAGAACACCGAGCCGATCGCACTGGGGATGGTCTTCTGCGGGTTGCGCGCTTCACCGGCGGTGAGGCCGATCATCTCGACGCCCAAGTAGGCGAACATCACCATTTGCAGGGACATCAGCACGCCCTGCACACCATTGGGCATGAAGCCGCCGTGAGCCCACAGGTTGGAAATACCCAACGCCACGCCGTCATTGCCAAAGCCGAACGCGATGATGCCGACGCCACCGATAACCATGGCAATAATCGTGACGATCTTGATCAGCGCGAACCAGAATTCGAATTCACCGAAGGCTTTCACCGCGATGAGGTTGATGGTGCCCATGCTGATCAACGCCGCCAGGGCCCAGATCCAGCGTGGCGTGTCGGGGAACCACACGCCCATGTACACGGCGACGGCGGTGATCTCCGCGACGCAGGTCACCAGCCACAGGAACCAGTAGTTCCAACCGGTGAGAAAGCCCGCCAAAGGGCCGAGGTAATCCTGGGCATACCGGCTGAACGAACCGGCGACGGGGTTGTGCACCGCCATTTCGCCGAGGGCGCGCATGATCACCAGGATCGCCAGGCCGCCGATGATGTACGACAGCATGATCGCCGGGCCGGCCATTTCAATGGCCTTGGCCGAACCGAGAAACAGGCCGACACCGATGCAGGCACCGAGGGCCATGAGGCGAATGTGCCGTTCACCGAGTTCGCGTTTGAGCGGGCCGCCTTGAGCGGTCTCGCCATGGGGCAGTGGGTTGCCGACTGGCATAGGGGTACAACCTCATTTTGTTATTGGATTGTCCGTTGAGTTTCAAGGGAACAAGCCGGTGAGCCTGCGCCCTTGCCGAAACCGGAGCCGCCTCATGGGCGGGCCCTTCTTGCCAGGCAAGATCAGCGGGCATGCAGTATAAAAAGCTCTACATAGGTTCTTTCACCATAAAATCCATTCTATTTAGTGAAAGCAGCTGCTAAAAGCACAAACAACAGGAGCATATACCCTATGCTTCTGGCAATAAACAGCTAGCGAATCGTTGGGAGGTGTTGCAGGACAGCGGCGCTGGCGGCGTTCGCTATCGCGCCCCGGGCAGCTCTATCTCAAGCCGTTCAATCAACGTTGAGTTTCCCCATGGATAAATCGGAAAGCTCGCGATGAAGGTCACGCAGCCAACGGGCAGGCTGGTGTTTTTCCAGCAGGACGCTACGAATGGAGCCCCTTCAACGCCAACAGGCCGACCGCGAGCTGATCAACGGCCTGATCGATCATCTTGCCGGCAACACCCCAGAGGCGACGCTGCCTCTCCCGGCGCACAGCTCGTTGGACAGCTGGTTGCGGTGCTACCGCAAAGCGCAGAACGAACCTTGGCGCAAACAACAGTTGGCCTGGATCATCGATCCCGACAGCCAAGGCTTGCCCCTCCTGAGCCCTGGGCAAATCCTGCGTTTCTACGGCTACCCACAACCGCGCACGCCAGCCGAACGGGGCGTACTGTTGGATGCCTTGCGTACACGTCAGGGTTTCGCCGATACGCCCGGGATCCCAACACTGCACAGCGCTTTCGAGCAGCTTCACCAAGACACGCAAACCCTGGCGCGTGAACTGCGTGCACTGGTCAGTCATCATGATTTGGCCGATGACCCCTTCAACTTATTCGCCTTGTACCGAACGCGGTGCTGGCTGACGTCGAACTCGTTCTGGGCCCGAGCCATGGGCCATGCCGCTACCCTGTTGCAAGCCATGATCGAACATCCAAGCCTTATTGCCCTGGCACCCGCGAGTGACGTTTACACCTTTGATCCTATCGCAGGCACCCTCAGCGGCACGTCGGTCGAGATCAGCCATGCACAACTCTTGGCGCTCCCGCCGCAAGCCCGGTTTGACGAGTTCATGGCCGTCGCCGGGCGCCTGCAAACCTTCATTCATCAGGACGGCCGCTTCAGCCTGGCGCAACTGCTCAACCTGCATCAACTGCCACTGCCCGCCAGCCGCGAGGATGCCTGGGATGTGATCGAGCAACTGCAACAGGCCGAACCGCTGGCGGTGCCGCCCGCCTGCGACTTCGCCAACTCCGACGTAGCGTTGTTGCACTACGACCAGCCCGTCACCGCCCACGCTAAACCGCGCTGGGGCAATTACTGGGAAACCCTGGGGTTGCCCAAGCCGAGCGCGCTGACGCTCTCGGCGCAACAACGCACCGCAGTCAGGGAGGTGGTCGCGGCTTTTCTGCCCGACTCAATCAATGGGCTGCTGACCACGTTGTTGGGCCCCTTGGAACCCACTGAACCTGATGAAAGCCTGCATCAATTACTCAACAGCCCACGCGCGCAGGCACTGGCCGACTGCCTGATCCGCGCGGTCGGCTGGTACGGCCACGCGCCCGATGAACCGACCAACCGCGCCAGCCGTGACGCGCTGGTGCTGGGCGCGCTGATACTCAGCCTGGACCCCCACGCCGGCGAAGTTCGCTATCGCGTTGCCGGGCTCGACCTCAATCACAGCGACTTCTGGGGGCGCGATTACGTCGAACTGCGTCAGGCGGTCGAATTGCACCTGATCGACCGGGGTGTCGCCACCGCGCGCACTACGGCCCTTGCCGCCCACCTGCTACTGGCCGGTGTAGCGCCCGAATGCGTGGTGCGCGACATTCCAGCCTCGTTGTACTTCATGAGTTCCTACGCCTGGATGATCTTCAAGCAAGGCGTTCTACAGGCCGAGGCACTGGCCAGTGGCGCAGCGCGACACATGACATTTATCGAGGTCATGACCCTGGCGACCCAGGAGGCCGCCGCCGATGAACAGCTGTGGTACGAACACTGCGCCACCGCCAGCCTGATTGACTGGGGTGTTGCCCGGAACCTGCTGCACCCTGCGCCCGAAGGTCCAGCCTATTCGCTCGCCGCCATCGAGGCGCTGAAACAGCAACTGGCACCGCGCATGCAAGCCCTCAGGTCCGCCAGCCAACAATTGACCACTGCCCTGGTGACGCGTCGCGCCTTGGCCCTGGCCGATTTGCAACGCGTCTTTCCCAACCATCCCTTGCTGGAAAAACAATGCCTGCGATGGGTCAAGGGCGTCGGCAAAGCCCCGCCGTTTCGGCGCGCCCACCCTTCCCCCCAAAGCCTGGTGGACCTGCACATCAGCGGAGACCTGACGCCGATCCGCCCTGAATGGCACTCGACCGACCGACAACTTGATCTCGCGCGGCTCAAACCCGGTTTCAAATACCTGAACAACATCATTGCCCAGTTCAACCACGCCGCCGAAGCCTATGTGACACGCCTTAAAAGCGCCTATACCCACGCCATACAGTACCTGTTGTCGCAACTGCCCCTGGCTGACAGGCAACTGCTGCTGCACGGCGAACTGCAACTGTGGGTGCTCCGCCAGCCGGCCAAGGTGCCCCTGGATCAGGAGTCAGTCGTGGACAAGATGGCCCGGACCGGGCGTTACGGGGTCCTGCTACGTTGCGAGCAGCGCCCGGTGGTGACGTATTACGAGCTGTTCCCGATGCTCAACCACGTGCGCAAGAACCCACGCCTGCCCATCAGCCTGCAAGCAGGCGGGCAGCCGCTGTCCTTCAACACCGGCAGCCCCACCAGTACTCACCCACGCAGCCAGTTGTATATCGGCAGTCGATTGGCCATTGACTGGTCGGCTTACGTCAAGGGTTCACCGCCCAAGACGGAGCAATGGGCAACCGTGATCACCGACCCGTTGCCCGTTGATATCCCCCAGGCCAGTGACGCAGCTTTTGATTTCGATGCACCGCGATGCCAGGCAATCGCCCAGGCGATCACGCGCCAGCACTTGTTTCTCGATATTGATGCATTGCTTGTGCAGGCACGCGGGTCCAACATCCTGGAGGATCAACAACGCATCAACGATGCCCTGATACGCAACCTGCTCAACCTGGTCCCCTTCTGGTCCTGCGTGCAAGACCTGCGCTCGGGCGATACCCGCCAGGCCATTGAGGGCGCATGGAGCTGTTTCTTCGATGTACTGGGGGTGTTTGCCCCCACTCAAGTGTTTGCCTCGCGCACACTGTCTACCCTGGGCAAAACCTTGCCGGCCAGCCGTAAACTGCTGCAACTGGCATCACTCAGTGCGCGCTATGTGAACGCAACGTTCAACCCACTCGACGGCTTACCGTCGCTGGTGCGCCTCGGCGTCCACGGCTGGGTAAGGCTGAGCAAAGCCGGGCGCCATTTGATGGACACTGCGCTGGGGCACGCGCGGCAACGCTTGGCCAAGGGCAGTGGCCTGGACTACAGCCGCCTGCTCGAACGGGCCGATGTGGACAACGCGCGCCTGTTTCATGCCGAGACGGTAACCCACCTGCCGGTCATCCATCGTCCCGCAGCCTGGTATGGCTTCGACCCTTTCAGCAGCCGGCCCTATGGTCCGCCACTGGGTGACCTGCGCCTGGATTCGGCGCTGGTCACCCACCCGATGCGCAGCGTCGACGGCTATCAGGCCCGTGTGGTGAAGCGCCTGTTTGAAACGCCGCCGTTGATCATCCCCCGTGCCGACGCCACCGACCTTCTTGAGCGTAATCATCTCTGGCGATTAGCCCCGCACAACCCCGCACAGTTGAACGACATCACCAGCGCCGCCTATATTCGACTCAGCGATGCCCTTGAGAGCACTTGCCCGCTCGGCCGGGCAAAACGCAGCCCGGTGCCCATTGTCTGCTTCAGCAAAAAACTCTATCCCTTCCTGGGCTCCATCCATAAACGCCGGGTCCAGGCCCTGGACCATATCCGACTGATTCCAGGACCGGTTATCGGGGGCGCCAACCGCCGACTGGTGCTGCACCGCCGGGTATACGAGGTCGTCGTGACGCTGAGCGATTTCGAGCTCAGGCCACTGCGGCCACGCACGCCCTTGACCTACAAACAGCAGGTCAGCGCCCAACGGATCGACAACGAACCCCAGTTCGGCCTGCCTGGCGACAAGCTGGATAACCTGCTGAACCGCCAGACCCAAGTCGTGCGCCTGGCCGGCATTCACGACGGCATAGACGACAGCCGCACCCTGCGAGCAGCGGTCATCACCTTGCCAGGCAGCCCGAATGGCACCCAGTGGGTCGTCGAGGCCGACACTGGCGTGTTTTACGCGACCACCGCCACGCCCACGGGCCCCTTGCACTTGCGGCAATTGGATTACAGCCTGGACGGTGAAGACAGGGCACTGATCCGGGCTTTCTGCGATTGGCGCAACCAGCACCTGAATGCGGGAGGACTGATCCCGGACCAGCCGTTGGTCGCTCTGCCCACCCTGGAAACCCTTTACCGCCAACTGACACGCCGCGGTTTCGATGCCGCGCGCCTGGCTCGGCTGCGCACCCAAGCCAGCCGGCTTAGCGTACTCAAACAACGGGAGTTATTGCTGAACGCCTCCGACCAGGGCCGGCGCCTGGACATCCAGGTGGTCAACCGACCGATCCAACTGGACATCTGGCCACCCCGCCCGAATGTGCCCGGTGGTGCCAACGCCCAACAGATCAATCGCTATTTGGCGGAGCGGGCTAGAGAGAGCACTTTGGCCGTGGTGGAAAAAACCGGCGTTGGCTCGGCCAACACCCTCGGCCTGGGCCCCGCCGAAATGCAGCGTTGGCGGGTAGCCGAGCCCGTCGTGATGTGGGAGTACAGCAAAATGGGCCATCCCAATTACACCGAAGTCATCCTCAAGACAGGCGCAGGCAATTGCGACCAGATGGCCCACATCGCCTGCGAGCTGATCCGTACAAACGGTGGTACTGCGAGTGTCTGGGGCACACGGCCGGCTGGGCATGCGTTTGTCGTGGTGGGCACGCCACCGCCAGGCTTGGTACAAACCATCAACTTCGGTGAAGTCGGGTGGGACGACGTGTGGATCAGCGATCCGTGGTCGACGGTCACCAGCGCAGCGGCTGATTACATCCACGCACTGAATATCAAAATGATCGAATGGGATCTGCTGGATATCTCGGTGTTTTTCAAGAGTGCCGGGGCTTATCGATGGGCGCGAGCCAATGATCCGGCCTGGCTCGCACGCCTGACCCTCAGCGATAAACTGCCAATACCTTAAAACGCCAGGATCACCGCCATCGACTAAGCTTTCAGCAAGTCCGATCAATCTGCGTGCAGGATCAATCGACTATGGGCGCACTGTGGCAAACCGACTCGACCCAGGCTGCGAAAGTACAAGGCAGTTCGGACCCAGCGCCGTCACCCGAAAACAAACCCCGGCCCCGTTACGCCCGCCGCCTGTTCTGGCTCATCGTGCTGATGGGCCTGATTGCCCTGGGGTTTGCCGCCGCCAAAGAAATGCGCACCTCACGCCTGCAGGCCCAGGAACTCAGCCGCCTGGCCCGCGACCTGACCTATCAGGTCAAACCCGGCCCCAGTGACGCCATTGCCTACCCCGGCGCCGGCCCATTCGACCGCCGCCTGGGCTACAGCGACCTCGATACGTTCCTGCCGCGCTTGCTCAAGCGCGGGTATGTGATCGAGGCCCAGGCACGTTTCTCGCCTGAATTGATGGACTACAGCGCCAAGGGTTTTTTTGTGCCCTATGTGGAAAAAATCCAGGCGGGATTGTCGATCACCGATTGCCGTGCAGTCCCGTTGTATCAGTACAACTACCCGCAACAGCTGTACGCCAGCTTCGCCGCGATCCCGCCGTTGGTGACCCACAGCCTGTTGTTTATCGAAAACCGCGACCTGCTCGATCCCGCCCAACCCCAGGCCAACCCTGCCGTGGACTGGCCGCGGTTTGCCAAGGCGGCGTGGTCGCAAGTGGCCAAGCTGTTACACCTGCCGGGCCAGAGTGCCGGCGGCAGCACCCTGGCGACCCAGTTGGAAAAATACCGCCATTCGCCGGACGGCTTGACCCTGTCGGGCGGCGAGAAACTGCGGCAGATGTTTTCCGCCGCCGTGCGCGCCTATCACGATGGGCCGCAGACCCTGCCTGCACGGCAGAATATCCTGCGCGACTACCTCAACAGCGTGCCGCTGTCCGCCGTGCCCGGCCATGGCGAAGTGCATGGCATGGCCGAAGGTTTACGGGTGTGGTACGGCGCCGATTTCAACCAGGTCAACCAGGCGCTGACCGGACCGGTCAACGCGGCGCAAGGCTTGGCATTGCGCCAGGTGCTGTCGCTGATCATCGCCCAGCGTCGGCCTTCGCATTACCTGGCCAGAGGCCGCAAAGAACTCGCCCAGCTCACCGACAGCCACCTGCGCCTACTGGCGCAGAATGGCGTGATCGAACCGGCGTTGTTGCAGGCCGCACTGGCGAGCCAGGTCACCTATCGCGACTGGGCGCAGCAACCCACGATTCAACCGATCGAAACCAACAAAGGCATCAGCGTCGCCCGCAGCCGCCTCGCCGCGCTGCTCGACCGGCCGCTGTACGACCTGGACCGCCTGGACCTGTCCGCGACCTCCACCCTGCAAGCAGAGCTGCAAGGCCAGGCCACCGACTACCTGCGGCATCTAGCCGACCCGGAGTACGCCCGCCAGATCGGCTTGCTCGGTGAGCGCCTGCTCACCCCCGCCAGCACCGCTCAAGTGCGCTACAGCTTCACCCTGTTCGAACTGACGCCCGACGGTTCGCGTGTGCGCGTGCAGACCGACAACACCGACCAACCCTTTGATATCAACGAAGGCAGCAAGCTGGAACTGGGCTCCACGGCTAAGCTGCGCGTGCTCACGACGTACCTGCAAATCATCAGTGAACTGCACGACAAGTACGCGGAAAAGGCGCCGGCTGAGCTGAAGAAAATCCCGGTGGATGACCAGGATCGCCTGAGCCGCTGGGCCCTCGACTACCTGATCCAGACCTCGGACAAATCCCTGTCCAAGATGCTCGACGCCGCTCTTGACCGCACCTATTCGGCCAACCCCGGCGAACGCTTTTTCACCGGCGGCGGCCTGCACACCTTCCACAACTTTCGCAGCCAGGACAACGGCCGCAACCCGACCTTGCGCGACGCCCTGCGCGAATCGATCAACCTGCCATTCATCCGCCTGATGCGCGACGTGGTGCGCTACGTCACCTACGCCGGCGAAAACAACAGCGCCGAACTGCTCAAGGACGATAGCGACCCGCGCCGCCAGGAATACCTCGCCGGGTTTGCCGACCGTGAAGGCACCACCTTCCTGCGCAAGTTCTGGAAGAAGTACCAGAAAAAAGACACCCAGGCGCGCCTGGAAACCTTCCTCGACAGCCTGCGCCCCACGCCGATCCGCCTGGCCGCCGTGCACCGCTACCTGTTGCCCAATGCCAGCCAGGAGAGTTTCAACCTGTTTGTGCGCGCCCACATGACCGGCGTTAAAAGCACGGTCAAGCTCACCGACGAGCGCCTGGAAAAACTCTACAAGGATTACGGCCCCGGCACCTACGACCTGCCCGACCAAGGCTATATCGCCAAGGTGCACCCGCTGGACCTGTGGTTGCTGGGTTTCCTGCTCAATCATCCCGATGCCACCCTCACTGACGCGGTCAAGGCCAGCCAGTTCGAACGCCAGGAGGTCTACAGCTGGTTGTTCAAGAGCCGCCATCAGAGCGCGCGGGACAGCCGCATCCGCACCATGCTGGAGATCGAAGCGTTCCTGGATATTCATCAACGCTGGAAGTCCGTGGGCTACCCCTTCGACCATCTGGTGCCGTCGCTGGCCACCGCCATCGGCAGCTCCGGCGACCGCCCCGCCGCGCTGGCGGAACTGATGGGGATCATCCTCAATGACGGTGTGCGGCCTCGCGTGCTGCGCGTCGACACCCTGCATTTTGCCGCCGACACCCCGTATGAAACCCGCATGGTCAACGACCCGGCACCGGGCAAACGGGTGATGCCAGTCGAGGTGGCCCAAGCCTTACGCGGCGCGCTGTCCCAGGTGGTGGATGCCGGCACCGCCAAACGCGTCGCCGGCAGTTTCAAACTGGCCGACGGCACGCCCCTGGCCATGGGCGGCAAGACCGGCACTGGTGACAATCGTATCGAGGCAATTGGCGCGGGTGGGCGGATTCTCAGTTCAAAATCCATCAACCGCACCGCAACCTTTGTGTTCTACCTCGGCGAGCACCACTTCGGCACGTTGACCGCGTTTGTACCCGGCCAGTCCGCCGAACACTTCACCTTTACCTCGGCGTTGCCGGTGCAGGTGCTCAAGGGCATGGCGCCGATCCTGTTGCCGTACCTGCAGCCTGGCGAGCACACGCAATGCGTGCCCGGCCCATTAGTCGACGCTGAAAAACACCCGCCGCGCCAGGGGTAGTCCAATGGCCGAGCGATGAATCTCCAGCGCCTTGCCTCCCGCAGACTCGGCACGCGCCTGGGCTTTTCGCCCCAGACGGTTCTGTTCGGGAGTTTTCAGATGACCGGCACTGAAATGCTCATCCAGCGCCTGAGCTCGTGCGTAATGGAAGTGGGCATAGGCCAACACTTTTGGGGGCTGCACGGCCTCCACTCGGTACACCTGCAAGTAATCCACAGGCGGCCCCTTGAGCATGACCCGTGGCCCCTCCCGCACAATGCGGACTTGATTGTGCTGATGCAGAAACACGAGGCCGTCCAGGGTCAACACGTTGTCGCACGTGGCGCGAATCCGCACAGCCAGCCCTGCCTCGTTCAGCCGCGTCACCGCCTTGCGCAGACCCGCTTCGGCCGTGCGGGCATTGGCTTGCTGCACCGCGGCCAAACGAGGCGTGCCCTCGCTGTTCAATTTGTCGCGGATTTTGTTGGCCAGCCAAAGGTGTCGACGCGCTTCGGCTTCGAGCAGGTCTTGCAGGGAGGCCAGGTCATTGGCGCGGGCGGCTAATTTGTCGACGTTGGCAATGGCGCTTTCGACCTCCTGCAACAGCGTGCCGGCGCTCTTCAGCAGGCTGCCCAATTCGGGGTCGGGACGTGGCACCCGCGTTGGCGGCGCCTCTTCCCAGACGCCGTCATCAGCCTCGTTGAAGGTGCCGATCACACTCCCGCTGGCATCCGTCAACTGTGCCGCGGTGCTGCTCTGCGACTCCGTACGGGCCACCAGCAGATCACGGTTGCGCATACGAATGATCTTCTTGTTGCGCTGAACAGGAACGGGCTTGGGCTTCGGCACGTCAGGTGACACAGGCCGCAGTAATACCGTCAGGTCACGTTCCACCTGCACATGCAGCGTGGTGAGCAGTTGCTGAAGTTTTCCAAGATAATCCAGCTCGAACTTTTCCGGTTCCATCGCGCGCCAGAATTCGATCTGGTCATCAGTCTGGGCGAAGACGTGGTCGATGCTGTCGAGCAGCTCAATCCGTTCGGCATCGCTCGCCTGCACCTGCGCCAACTCTGCCAGCGAACGGCTGGCCCAACGTGCGCGCACGATGGTTTCGGACATGCGCTCAAACAGATTGTCCTCAAACACAGGCCCCGGCACGTCGATGGCCAGCCCCCACAAGGTACTCAATTGCAAGGACTGCAGGTCCAGCAAAGAGGGCCGTACTGGCGTTTCGGCGATCAGCGCAGCCGCCTTATCGCGTCCAAACCGAGGGACTTGCTGCAGCGCGTTCAGGTAGCGGTCTTCCTGGCTGCGCCAGTGAATCGCCTGATCATAACTGGCCGCCAGCACACGCATGCCCTGGTTCAGCGCGGCATGGGCCTGGGCGTCACCGCCTTCGTCGGAACGTTTGAGCAACGGGACTACCCGAGCGTTGGCCTGTCGCACCTCGGTGCTCATCTGGATGTCGATCAATTGCAGGGTGAGCACGATGGACTCCAGCAGTTGACTCAGCTCCGCTTCATAACGTGGTCGTGGTGCCAGCTCGCGCAAGCGCCGCAGCATGCCCAACTCGGCTATGGATTGCCGGGCCTTGTCCTCCAGCGCCTTGCGGTAGCGGGCCTGGGCCTGACTGCGTTGCTGTTCGTCGCCCGTTTCCTGAAGGTGCTGCAATAGGTTGCGCGCAATTTCCATGGCGCGCTGCAACCGCGTACGTTCAACAACGGCTTGCTGGTACTGGGCTTCCAGCAGTGGGCGGTCAACCGGTGTGGCGTGCACTGGGTCGGCACCGCCGCTCAAGCGCAGTTGCAGGTCGAGATCCCAGCTTGCGCCACCTTCGGCTTTAAGCCACGGCCCCTGGCGGCTGCCATCGGCGCTGATGATCCGCACCCGCCCCTGTTCTATGCGCACGCGAAAAAGCTGACCCCGTACCAGCGCCTGCCACTGTTGCTGAACCCGCAGCAAGCCTTGCCAAGCGCCACTTTGCTGAGCGCCCGGCAGCGTCTTTGGCCAAGGTTTTGGGAACGTGCGCAGGCTCAATGCATTCAGGCGAATTTGCATAGGCGGCGTCAGCACATCACGGGCATTGGCCCAGGCGGCAGGGGCGACAAAAGGCGCGGGCGTCGGAATCCGCGTGAGCGGCACGCTGGGGGGGTCATCCTTGGGTTCGAACACCGCGTGTTCGAGGTCCAGATGCTGCTGCACATCATGGGGCGTGGCCTGGTGCGCGATGATCACCATCAGATTCACCAGTACATCCAGCATCGCCGCACTGCGAGCTTGTGGATCGCTGCTTTGCAACCCGGCGATGTCTTTCCCTGCACTGTCCATCACCTGCACCAGCCAACCGACGAGCATCAGCGGGCCGCTCAACAGGGGTTGCAGCGTGCCGAACAGCAGCCAGCCGATGCGCTTGATACTGGCCCAGCGTTGCTCGGCATTCGACACCGACTGGCGGTCGGCCAGCGCCACCAACGCCTGGGCAGTGGCGGTAAACAGCTGCCAGGCCGGGTCGCCGCTGGAGACGGTTTTGCTCAACTGGGCGGGTGCGGGTGTGTCATAACGGCTGAACTCGTCGCCCGGCAGAAAGTGCCGTACATGGGGCTCGCGAAAACCACCATTGGCGTATATCGCCTGGCGCCGAGGTTCTATCCAGGTCAACACGCTCTCCTGCACCGCGCCCGGTTGTTTGATCGCTTCGAACAAGGCGTCGAGCGTGGCAAATTCCAGTAACGGCGGCTCGAACAATGGCCGGTACAGCAAGTGGCAGCCGTCGGCCCCTTGTTGCGGGCCAACAATGAACACATTCGCCACCGTGTCCGCCGTCGACCGAGCCGTGGCCTTGAATGCCAACGGCCACAACCCCATGCCTTGACGTTCCGCGGCTGTGGCTTGCAGTGCCGCGCGCAGCCGGCGAAAGCCTTCGTGGGTAAGGCCATGCTCGCCTTTGATCTGCCACTCCAACGCTTGCATCGGCAGCTGGATGCGCAGTTGCTGGCCGAAACGCTGGCGACGGCGGGCCGCTTCGGTCTGGTCATCGATCAGGTGCTTTTTCAGCAGGGTCGGGTAGGTCTGGCCGACGTCGATGCGCGTCACACAGGCCTTGAGCTCGTCATAACTCAAACCGGCCGGGCTGATGGCCTTGGCGGTGTAGGGAAACCCGGCCAGGTTTTCCAGGGCCAACTGCGTCAGGCTCACCTCGACACGCTCGACCTCGCCCGCTACGAAGCCGCCGGGCACCGGTACTGCGGCGGCGATCACGCGCTCGAAGGTCAGGGTGATGTCGTCCGGTTTGAGGTGGGCCGCCTTGGGTTCATTGCGCAGGCAGGTTTGCAGCTGCTCGCTCGCGTACCCTTTCAGGGTGGGGATAGCGTCCAGAAAATGCGCTGTGCCGTGCTGCTGGCGGTCGAGTATCAAGGCCTGCAGCAACTGCGCATAGGCGATGCTCGCGCCAGCATCGGCATGCAGTAGCCACAGCGGCAACTTGTCGTGCAGGTCGTGCTGGCGATCACTCAGCGGGCGCACAAACCAGCGCTGGCTGTCGGTGATCATGCCCAGCTGCGTTTGATAATCCTCCAGCAGGCGCGGCACCTGGGGGTTGAGGTTGGCAATGTCGTGCAATTGGCGCTGCAAGTAACTGGCGGCCAAGGCATCAAAGGGATCGCCCTGGACCTCGGCGGTAAACCACGATCCCCTCTGGCGAGTGTAAGCCGGCAACAACGCTTGCAGCGCATCGAGGTCAGCCAGCGCCTGCACGCCGCTGGCCGGGCTGAACAACCAATAGCTCGTTTGAGACGGCTGACTGAACAACAACAGCGGCAACATCTGCGCCGGCTGCTGCAGATGCACAGTTTGCACACGCAGCGTCGAGCTACGGGCACTCCACAGGCGATCGGGTCGACGTGCGTGCAGTTGTGCCCTGGGGAATGTCGCGTCAAAGCGTTGCCGGGCCATGCCCGGTGGGGGGGAGGAATCGAAAAGCAACTCCAACAGCTCGTCCGATAGATAGCCCCAGCGCGTCATCTCCACCGGCAGCGCTTCACGCCACCAGGCTTGCAGGCGCTGACCATAGAGCGTCAACAGTGTTGCTCCGCAGTGATTGATCAACGACTCAATCTCGGCAAGGCTCGGGCCGACCGACGCGTAGCTCTCGCGGACACGCAGGAACACCTGATGATACTGCTCCACCAGCAGCGTCGGGCGTGCGGCGGCCAGGCGCTGCAATACCCAGTCAGGCAATGGTCGATAAGGCCCGCTGGGTGCCGCAACAACCAGGTGACCGGCAGCATAGTGACGCCCGGCGAAATGCAGGTCCAGGTAGGCCTGGACACTGTCGTTGGCGACGTCGTTCAGGGACGGAGGATCGCTGAAAAGCGCCAGCACCTCCTGGATACGAAGGTGTCGCAAGGACGTAGCGGAAACGGTCATCAACTCAGTTCTCGGTGACATTCAAACCGCCACCCTAACGCTGTCGCCTCCCTACCCCGCACTACACAATTACCTCACCGCAAGCTTACCGATGCTGGCGTGGAACTCCCACACGCAGCAGCAACTTGGCCGATGGCGCTCCCCCGCCCGGGTTTCTAGATTGAGTCCACATCCCTCCTATCAGAGACCCTCCATGGATATCCGGATCAACCATCGCAATATGACTCGCGAGCAAAAAACCACGTTAGTCGAAGCCGTGCTGCGCTTGAAAAACGACACCGCCAGTGTGCTGCGCCCCGGTCAGCAAAACCGTTACGACGACTTTGTACAGGTGCACAAAAACGCCATGGGCGGCGCCGACCAGTTCCAGCCCATGCCGCACCGCAGTCCATTGTTTTTCCCCTGGCATCGGGTGTTCCTGCGCCAGTTCGAACGCGCCCTGCAAACGGCGGCCAATGACACCAGCATCACCCTGCCATTCTGGGACTGGACCCTGACCGGGCCCAACGACCCCTTCACCCCGACCTTTCTCGGCGGCAACGGTGACCGCGAGCAGAATTTTCGGGTGGTCACCGGGCCGTTCGCGGCGCAAGCCGGACGCTTCGAAGTGAAAGTCTGGGAACAGGACGCAGGCGACCCCGGTCTGCGCCGCGACTTCGGCAACGAAGCCGGCGCGCACTTGCCGGACAACGAACAGGTCACCACCGCCCTATCCAAAACCCCTTACGCCGGTGGCCCCGATACCTGGCTGAATTTCTGCGAGGGCGTGCTGCACGATCCGGTGCATCGCTGGGTGGGGGGCGACATGGGTTTCAGCAGCTCACCGAATGACCCGGTGTTCTTCCTGCATCACTGCTACCTCGACCTGCTGTGGGAACGCTGGAAACGCCAACACCCAACCATTGAGCCCTACCTGCCGCAAGCCGACTTTCCGGGCCTGGACCTGTCGGCCAGGCTGGTGTTTAACGCCGAAGATAAAACCGCGCCCTGGACCGAGAGCTGGTTGGTGGGCGACGTGCTGACCACCGAGGCGCTGGACTACACCTATGGCCAGTTCACCGCACTCGCGCCGAACTGTCCGGTCACGCCACCGCCTTCGGGGCCAACGGTGCAACTGGTTGAAGACGACCTAACTATCTAACCCCTGGCACTTCCCAGCCCCCCTAGGCTGATGGCCTTGTCCACAACACAAGGTCATCCGCCATGCCTAAAGGCCCCCACTACTCACTGATCAAACGCCGTTTGCCCGATTGGCTGGCGACCACCGCCGTGCCACGGGCAAAGGCGCTGGGCCAGGTCTCAATGGCCCGTTTACCCACATTGCTGCGCACCGCCGATAAAGACCACAGCGCGCTCAAACGGGCCAACGCCGAAGCCTGGACCACGCAAAACGCAATCGACAAACGCCTCAAGGACCTGCAAGACGTCTACGCCTTCGCCGCGCCCTTGCTCACGGCGGCGCTGGTGCAACGCTACGCCATCACGCTCGACGTGCGCGCAACTCACCTATTCCTAGTAATCACCAAGGGCACCCTGCTTCAGGGCACCAGCAGCCGCACCGTGTCGCTGCTGGACGCCGCGCTGCAGAACTTCGCCAAAGACGAAACCTTCACCGACAGCTCCAGCTACATCACCCGACCGGATGCACGCGGGCACTTCATGATCGAGATGCACAAGGACCGCATGAGCATCGCGCAATTCGTCGCCCTGTGCCGCGAACTGGACATCGGCGCGCAATACGCCCGGCACCTGAAACAGCACCTGCTTGACGGCGCAGACCTGCAACCCCAAGTGATCGCCAGCCAGCAAGCCGCACTGAACAACGCCGCACATCTGGCGCAATTGCACGACGAGATCCAGCCCGCCACCTTTCATCTGCTGCAACGCACGGTGAAGGGCGAACGTGGGGTGATGCAGTTTTATCGGCTGCGTATGCAAGGCACCTTGCTCGCCGGCATCTTGCTGATCGCCGCCAACCTCGATCAGGCAACCGATGTAGTGCCCGTAGTGGCCTATATCCCCCACGACCCCCAGGGCGCCATCCGCGAATACCCCAGCACCCTGGCGTTGCGCAACGCGCTGGTCGAGCAGTTGAAAGCCCCGGCCTACCAACAGTTTTTCAGCCAGTTCATCGACCACGGGCAACGCACGGCGTTTTTCAGCGGGCTGCAACAACGCCCGACGCTCGCCGCCGAGCGCATCGACGGCGAACTGTGGCCGCTGCTGTACCAGGCCGCGCTGAACAAGATCCTCAACGACGGCCGCAGCCTGGCCGTGTCCACCGCCGATGCCGACCGCCGCGCACGCTGGGCCTGGTGGGACAAGGTCAGTCAAACCCTGGAAGGCGTGCTCAATGTGGCGCTGCTGGTGATCACGCCGTTCGTGCCGTTGCTGGGCGAAGTGATGCTGGCCTACACCGCCTACCAATTGCTGGATGAACTGGTGGAGGGCGTGGTGGACCTTGCCGAAGGCCAGGCGATGGAAGCCGCCGGGCATTTTGTCGGGGTGGTCAGCGATGCGGTGCAACTGAGGGCGTTTGGCGTCGGTGGAGAGTTGGCCCAGTCGGTGTTCGTCAACGGGCTCAAGCCGGTGGAGGTCAAGGGCAAGACGCGTTTGTGGAACCCTGACCCGCAGCCCTACCGGCAAGACCTCCAACTGCCCGCCGACTCGACTGCCGATGAATGGGGCCTGCACACCCACCTGGGGCAAAAGGTTCTGCCCGTTGCGGGCGAGCACTATGCGGTCAAGCTTGAAGGCGGCGAATACCGCATCCAGCATGCCAGCCGCCCGGACGCCTATGCCCCGCCGCTGCAACATAACGACAGCCCGCGAGCCTGGAGCGATCAGCGCCGCTTGCAAGCGCTGGGCCCTTTCAGCCCGGCGCAGCACGACCAGATCCTGCGCACCAGCGGCCTCGACCATGCCACGCTGCGTGCGGTGCAGGCCGATAACCTGGCGGCGCCGTTGCTCGACGATACCCTCAAGCGCGTGCGCCTGAACCAGCAAGCGGCCGACATGGCAGGTCAATTACGCGCTGGCGAACCGATCGATCAAGACACCTACTGGAGCCCGCATATCGCCCGCGAGCTGCCGGGCTGGCCCGGTGATCGGGCGATCCTGGTGTATGAAAACGCCGACCTCAGCGGCGACCATCTGCGCTTCGGCGAGCCCGAGGCATCGCATACCCTGGCGATCAGCCGCGATGACCTGAACCAGGGTAAATTACCGGAGCGCCTGGTGGACTTTCTCGACACACCTCAACTGACGACCCTGCTCGGCGAACTGCCCGAAAGTCGCGCAGCGCGTATCGATGCCCTGCGCAATCGCATGGCCGACCACTTGGCCCAGCGCAGGGGCTCGCTGTTCGCCTACCTGTACCGCCACAGCGAAGACCTCACCACCGAGCATGGCCTGCGCATACGTGAAGCCTGCCCTGGCCTGCCCAAAAACCTGGTGCGCCACGTGCTGGGCCAGGCGCGGCCCGATGAGCTGGCGATCCTGGACACGCAAAAACGCCTGCCCTTGCGCCTCAAGACCCTGGCCCGCGCAGGGCAGTTGCAGGCCCGGGGCGCCCATGCCTATCAGGGCTTCTACGACGCTCAATTGCTCACCCCGCAAACCGAGCAAATGGTGCTCGACACCTTGCGCCTGTTCAGCGACAACCTGCAGGATTGCCGCATCGAGATCCGCCAACACACGCCGATTGCCAATGTGCGCGCCAGTGCCGGGCCGCCGGGCGCCCGCCACCGCCGCCTGTTGCTGAAAACCGACGGGGTGTATGAGGTCTACAACGAACACCAGCAGCGCCTGCAACCGGCTGCCGACTTGTTTGACGCACTGCTCGATGCCCTGCCCACCGACAAACGCACGACACTGGGCACGGGGCCCGCGCTCAAGGAGTGGGTGATGGACACGTTGCTCGCCCCCGAAGCGCGTCGCACCGTGTTGACGGGACCGCAGCCCGTCAAACCTGCGCCCGCGGCCAACTCGCCACTGCTGCAAAAGCCCATGCATCCGGCGGCGCCCTGGAGCAGCGACCTGTTCCCCGGCACCCTGGAGCAACGGGTCAAGGTGCTGTACCCCTACGCCGACCAAGCCCTGATCGACAGCTACCTGCAGACCCTCACCGATCCACTGCAACGCCAGCACTTCGAAGCCCGCGAAATCGAGAAAGCCGAACTGCACGTCGACCTCAGCAATTGGATCAACACCGCCCCTATTGACGAGGCACCGGGCGTGGCCGATCAACGCTACTACCTGGCCAAGGCGCTGTTGCGCACCTGGGAAGAAAACCTCGGCGTCGACGACACTGGTGTGCGCCTGAGCCTGCAAGGGGTAAGGCTGTCGGGGTTGTTGGGCAACCTGCGGCTGCGCGCCAATTTCAACCATGTGCTGCACCTGGAAATGATCGACGCAGGCCTGCTGGACAACGACACGCTGCTCCTCGACAGCTTCCCCCAGTTGGTCAGCCTCAGCCTGCGGGATAACCAACTGACCCGACTGCCGCAGGCCATCCGAGGCATGACCTCACTGACGTATTTGAGCCTGGAGAGCAACCCGATCGAGTGGGACCCCGTGGGCCTGCGGCAACTGGCCGAGCTGTCCCACTTACGCCAGTTGTCCCTGGGCCATAACCGCCATCTGGTCCAGGCGCCGAACCTGGGTGGCCTGCCGCATCTGGAGGCGTTGTCATTGCGCAACACGGGGATCAGCGACTGGCCCGACGGCTTGTTCGATCTACCCAGGCCCTGGGGGTTTTACCTGGATGTGCAAAACACCGCGATCAACCGCCTGCCGCAATTTCTGCCCTGGCAACCCGAAGCCCAACTGCTGGCGTACACCCGTCTCGACCGCAATCACCTGAATGCCAACGACGAGCAACTCTTGATCAGCTACCGCCTGGAGGCCGGCCTGGATCCCCATCGCAACTACCCGCCCAAGGGCGATGCGCGCTTTTGGCTGGAGAACGAATCGCCACAGCACCGAGCCTGGTTGCAGGAGCTTTGGCAAGACATCGAGACAGAGCACGGCTCCCAAGGTTTTTTCGAAGTGATCAAAAGCCTGGAACCGTCGGCGCTGTTTGAGGATGAAGTCGATGCCGACCTGTATGAGCAAGGGCGCAGTGACCTGACCGATAAGGTCTGGCGCATGCTGCTGACCATGGAGACCGACACGGACTTGCGAACGCGGCTGTTCCAGATGGCCAGTAACCCGGTGACCTGCGCCGATGCCGGCGCGCATACCTTCAATGCGATGGGTATTGAAGTGCAATTGGCAGAAATCAACCGTGACCTGCACGGTCAGCAACGCGCGTTGAAGCTGGCTCATCTGGCCAGGGGAAAGTCCCGCCTGGATCGCCTCAACCAGGCAGCCCAGGCCGATATCCGCCAGCGCATCAAACCTCGGGCAGAAGGTGGCCAGGGCTTGCGCTTCAGCACCGAGGTGATTGACGGCGAACCCGGCACGGTGGATGAGGTGGAGGTGTACCTGGCGTATCACAGCGGGCTGAAGACGCGCCTGAAACTGCCCTGGGTATCGCAACACATGCACTACCGCGCCACGGCCGACGTCGACGTGACCCGACTCAACCGCGCGTTCGACCACGTGATGCGCCTGGAGGCCGGCGACGGCCTGGTGGACGGCATGCGTAAGCAACCGTTCTGGGACCTCTACTTACGTGAGACCTACGCACCGGCATTCCAAGCCAGCATTGAGCGCGCCAATGCATTGATCGACCCGCTGGACGATTTGCTCTTCGCCCAAAACCAATGGGCCAGCGCCGGTCCGGCCGAGCAGACGCTGTTGAAACCGCGCCTGCAGGCCTTGGCTGATGCGCTCAACGTGCCCCATGCCGAGGTGTTCAGCGGCCAGCCGATGAGCCAGGAAACCTATGAACGTATCCTCGCCGCCGGCTTCACCGAGGAGGTGCCCAGTGAAGAGAACCTCGCCCGCCGCCTCACACGGGAAGTACTGCGAGCATTAACAGCACAGGAAAGCGGCGCCCGTTCGTAGGCCTCTACGGCGCGATCGCATCAAACACCATGTGCACCGTGCCGGAGTAATGGCCCGGACGATAATCGTCAGCCGGCTTGATCGCGGCGATTTCCAGGCCGACGCGCTTGCCCGGCCGCGCGTCGACGGTGGACACCACTTCGGATTGCGTCAGCCCCAGCACCACCTCATTGAAGGTCACGCGCAGGTCGACGCGATCCGTGCCGTTGAACAGGTAAGCCTCCTGGTCCAGCCGCGCGCCGATCGCGCCGCCGACGTTCTTCACATCGAACGGTGCGCGCAACATGGCCAGTTGCGAACTCACCGGGTTGTAGGCCAGCTTTTGCTCGCGCTGCACCAGTTGCGGATCCACGGGCAGCACGTAGAAGTCGGCGGTGGGAATAGTCACCGAGACCTCGAATGTCTCGCGCTCGACGGCGGCCTCCAACCGGGATATCGACAAGCCCAGCACCATCGCCAGAACGACCAGCGCAATTATTCTGTACATGGCTTCACCCCTTGACCTCGATTTTGCGGGTTGCCTCGCCTTCGATCAGGCTGAAGCGGTATTCACGGCCAGGTTGTTTGTCAAAACCGTAGGAGCGCCCGGCGCGGATGTGATGGCGAAGGGTCGGCCGGCACTCTTGCGGCGAAGCGGCGGCGCAGTCCTTGAATTCATCGACCACCACCACGCTGTTGCCGTTATTGCGCAGGGTGTAGCGCTTGCCGTCGTCCTGCAATTGAGTATTGAACTGGGTGTTTTTCGGCCGCACGAAAAACACCGTGCCATAGCCGGCCAGCACGCGTACGCCGGCCGCGAGGCTTTCCTTGTATTCAGCACGTTCGTCTTCGGTGACGGCAAAGTCATCCTCGGCCTGGGGCACCACCGGCACAAAACGTACGCGAAAATAACGCTCTTTATCGCGGTTGCCCATGAACAGCAGGCGCGTGCCCTGGGTGCCGTTGGCCGGCACGATCAGCCGCGCCGGGCTGGCCATCAAGCCATCGCGGGCGGTGGCGCCGGGCTGGTTTTGCAGGGGCACTTCGCGGTAGGTGCCGTCTTCGTCGTAAATCATCTCGAGGATGTTGACCTTGACGAAGGCGGTGGACGTGCCGCCGTTGAACACCCGCTTCATGTAGGTACTTTTATCGCCGGCGAGGTAGTCGTACACCACCCCCACATTGATCTGCGGGCCGGCCAAGGCGCCGAGGGAACACAGCGACAAGGCGCACAGCATCAACAAACGTTTCATTCACTCAACCTCATGTAAAAGCGCTTCAAACTTGTGAATCCCAGACCACGGTGACGGTGCCGGAGAAGGTGCTGCCGGGGTGGTCGAGCATCTGCTCGACAACGTCGGCCTTGATTTCGAAATGCAGGGTGCTGGGTTTGCGGTCAATGTATTGCGTGGGCTGGAACAGCTCGGTGCCACTGCCGTCCAGGCGCAGGGGCAAGCGGTTGACCGGGCGCCCGGCGCCGTCGCTCATGCCATTGGGCAGCGTCACCGCAATGTCCAACGGCACCTGCACGCCTGCCGCATTGCGCACGCTGCAGGTGTTGCCAAGGGGCTCGGGGCATTCGAGGGTCATCTTGAAGGCCGAACTGGTCCACAGGTTGATGTTCTGGTCGCGGAACAGCCGGCTGGGTTTTCGCCCGTTCTGCAGCCAGGCCTGCCAGCCGCCTTGGGGTTCGAGCAGGATGCGGTTGCCGCCTGGAGGAATTTCAACTTTGAGGATGTGGTCGACGTCCAGCACGAAGTCGATCACGGCCAGGTTCTCTTTAGGCAGTACGTTGTCGCCAAAGTCGAAGTCCTTGCCGGGGCCTACGGTGTACATCTGGCTGCCGCGATAGGTCCCGGCGGGCATGGCCAATGGGTTGGGGGTACGCAGCTCGTACGCGAATTCGAGGTGGGCGTAGTCGAACTGCGTCAGGTCGAACTTGGCTTGAGTGGCGCACGCGCCGGCGTTTTCCGGCACCAGCCAGAAAAACCACACCCAATAACTGGTGCCGTTGAGGCCACCGGTATGCTGGCAAGGAGGCGGCGCGCTGCTCCAGCGGCCGTAGCTCCACAAATGGTTGTAATTGCCACCGCCGGTAATTTTCACGACATCACCGTAATGGTCTGCCCGACCGCCGATCCCGGCAATACGCACCTCCAGCTGCGAGTCGTCGCCCTGATCATTGGTTACTGTGACGTTGCGCCAGTCTGAAGGCACCTTGAGGTAGGCGCCTTGGCGCGGGTCGGGATGATTGGCCAGTATCGGCCCGCCGATTGTCTGGCGGGCCGGTCCTATTGGCATAAGCAAACTGAACAACCCACGCGGATCACAAAATGCGTAGAAATAAGCGCAATAACCGGCACTGGGCGTCACGTTCTTGAAGCGGTTGACCATCGGGTTGGCAGGGTTGGGCCGAAACTCAGCGCGCACCTCCACATTCCCCGCGTACACCTGTGCTGCCGTCAGCGCCAGCAACGCGCCTGCTAAAAACCGATAAAGCGTCTTCACTGAGTGGCTCCAAAACATGTGCTCAACCCGCCGCGCGATGGGCGACGGCGATATCCGCCAAGGTGTCCGGCGTGCAACGCAGATCGCCGATCATCAACACATCGCTTTCCCGCCGCGCCGTGCTGGGGTCCAAGCGGAACTGGCACAGCAACTGGTTGGCGTGGCGTACTTCCAGGGTCGGCGCGCTGGCGGTCATTTCCATCGAGAAGAAACCATCCACCTCACTCACCGCACGGCTGGCGTGGTTGATCACCTGATGGCCCCTGAGCGGCTGGCCGGTTTCATCCACCAGGCGCCCGAGCACGGTCACGGTTTTCATCACACTGACTTTTCGGTACTCCACGCCGCCCTTGTTCAGGTGGTAGTTGCTGCGTGGCGGTTGAATGTTGGCCGCCGGTGGATGGTTGCCTTCGAAGTCGAACGCGAGGGTGCTGTTCTTGTAGGCGGTGATCGGTACAAAATTGCGCCCTGGCCGCAGGCGCGTGCTGCCGCCGGTCAAGTCATCGGCGCGCAGGGTGATGTCGTCGAGGTCGGTTTCGACGTCCACAATCATCCCGGCACCGCCGCCCTGGGGTTGGCTGCTCAAGGCCAGCGCGCTGCCGCCCACCGCCACCGTGCTACTAAGGTTCAGCCCACCGGACAAACGCCCGTTGAACGACGAGCGCTGCGCATAAGTGTCGCCGTAGAGCGCGTCGCTCTGGAAGCTGGCACGACCCGCCAGCCCGACGCCGTAGGTGTCGGCCAGCACCGTGCCGGAGACGCTTTGCAGCACGTGGTCTTCAAGGTTTTTGGTATAGGTGAGCGAACCGTTGTTATCACGGGTGCCGTCGCGGGCGGTGCGCGTACCAATACTGGCGCTCCACTGCTCGCCCGGTGAACCGAGGGCCACGCTGACACTGAGGTCGACGCCACGGTTGCGGTTGTCGCCAGTGCTCGCGGTGGCGGGCCGGTCGAATACCGAGAGGCGCCAGTTGGCATCGCTGCCAAAGAACGTGCCGCGTTCGGTCCAGCCCACATCCAGGCCCATCCCTTCAATGTTGCCTTGGCTGTAGGACAGCCGCGAGTTGATCGAACTGGTGTTGCTTAGTCGATGGTTGAGTGACAACGATGAGTTGCTGGTCTGGCCGATAAACACGTTGCGCTGCCGCACACGCGTGCCGTCCGGCAGCACTTCATAGGTATTGGTGGTGTCGAGCCAGCTGCGGTTGTGGCTGAACACCACGCTGCCCGTGCCATAGCTGTACAGGGTTTGCAGGTCCAGGCCGGTACCGTGGTTTTGGGTCTGGTAGACGTTGGCATACAGGCTGAGGCTGTTGCCCAGGGTCCAGTCGATGGAGGTGCCGTATTGCATGGCTTCACGCACTTTGCGCGTCGACAGGCCAAGGATCACCCGTGGATGCGCCAAGTAATTGAGGCCGGCGCCGTAGGTCAGGAACCCGCTGGACTGCTCATCCCAGTTGCTCAGCAGTTTGCTTTCGCGCCCGACAAAGGTGTTGTAGCGCCAACGCTCGTCGAGGTTGCGCCAGTTGTTGGGCTTGTAGATCAGCTCCTGGGTGGTGGAGGTGGTGAGGCCGTCTTCGATCAGGCGCACTTCCACTTCGTAGATACCGCCGGGCAAGGGCCGCGTATCCAGGGTTTGCAGGCCGGCGGCGACCGGCTGCGTATTGATCAGCAGGCCGGCACGGTAGATCTCCACCGACGCTTGGCGGCTGGCGGTGACATACACCGGGTACACGCTGGGCTTGGGGTTGTTGATCACCAGGCTGTCGGAACTGCCGTACATCACCCCCATGGCGGTGTCGGGGTTGGCGCCGAACGAGCGGATCTGCCGGGTCAGGCCGTTGGAGCCGGGAGTGAAATAGCCCAGGCGCACGAAGTTGCCTTCCAATTCACGCTGGGTGTAAAGCTCGTGCATGGCGTGATACAGCGTGGTGTCGGTGCCCCCGATACGCGACAACTGCAGGTTCATGGCCTGGGTCCAGTTGCCGAGACTGGAACTGGCGACGACACCGTAACGTCCGCCGACGGCTTCGTTCTCGCCACCCGTAATATTCAATTGATTATTGACGATCAGCCCCAGGCTGCCGGTCTCCGGTTGATCATAAAACTGTTTGATCTGTGCGCTGCGCTCGACGTTTTCGGTCAGGATTGACACCAACGAATTTTCCAAGCTGTAGTGCACAGCCAACAGTTGCGACGGGCAACTTTGCTGGCAACTTCCCAGCGACAGGCCTTGTTGCAGAAGTTGCTCCCAAGTTGCACGGATTGTGGCAGAGACGGGGCTGTCGCCGATATCATTGAATTGCAGCAGGGTAATACGATCATCGCGCCCTAATACAATCATGGCTTCGCCCAGGAACTGTTGATCCAGTTCCACGCGCACGGCCAATGGCACATCGAAAAAGTGTTGTTCAAACTCTGCCGGCAGTCCCTTGGACTGAGATAACAGACTGCCGGGCGTGGTGCCGGGGGTCGCTGGCGCGGCCAGCGCACTGGCGCACAGCAACAGCGCAAGCGCGCCCGCAATTGGCGTCATCGAAAACATGGACGGAATACTCGTCGGTACGGACAGTCGGGACGGTTGAACCAGGCCGGCGTTCGGGGAGGAAGGCGCCGGCCGGTCTTTTCATGCCCCCATGGCCAGGGCGGCCTGGGGGTTACGCACCCGCTGGAATCAACGTGGTACTGCGTCGAAGATCACGGTGTAGCTGGCGGTGTACAGGCCGTTCTGGGTGTCTGCCGGGCGAGCCGGAGCGATCACCAGGTCAGCCTGGGTACCGGGCGTGGACTGCGGATCATCGACCACTTCCTGCGAAGTGCCGGTCAGGACCACACCGTTGAAGGTGTTGGTCAGAGCAATGCTGTCCGAACCGTTGTACAGCGCAGCGGCGGTTGGGCCGCCTTCGATGTAGGCATTGACCGAACCGTCGGTGTTTTTCACATCGAAGGTTGCCCGCAGGGAACTGAGTTCACCGCTGACAGGGTTGTAGTTCATGGTCTCGTCTTTACCGAAGTTCGGGTCACGAGGCTGCGCGTGAAACTGCTTGGTTGGAATATCGGCCGTGATGCTGATGGACGAACGCGCGTCATCGGCAGCCATGGCAATGGAGGAACTCAGGGCGGCCGCAACGAATGGGACAGCTACGGCGAGTGTCTTGAACATGGTGATTACCTGTCATCTAAAGAGGGGTTCTTAGAAGCAGTTGAAAAACGACATATTTTCCAACTATTTGCATTGCAAGTCAGCGACTTGTTCAACGCCAGGCAAGTATCCAGCTCACGCTCTTTAAAGTAAGCAGGCGAATTCACTTAGTTGCGTAGCCTTGTAACACTACAACTGATAGGAAAGTTATGGCATTTTGCCAAAACTTAAAATATAGCTGTAAGACAAAGACTACGCGAGACTAAATGAGAATGTTTTAGTTGCATTCTTATCCGTAAGAATAGGATTACACCCAATAAAAAACAACTGCATTTATTAGACTTAACCCACTTAATGCTTAACTTGAGTAGTTGCTCTAGTTTATCTCGTCGTCATGCGCGAACACCGGCGAGACGGCATGCCGTCCGTCGGGCGCTCTTGCCAGCCATCTAAGATATATCTTACGTTATATCTAGACACACACAGAGGCGCCTACCCATGCGAGACCATCCTCACCAGCGCGACGGCTTTGACCCGCGCGCAGGCCGCGGTCGCGGCCCCCGGGTATTTGCACCCGGCGATTTGAAACTGCTGCTGCCGGCGCTGATCGCCGAACAGCCTTGCCACGGCTACGACTTGATCCGCCAGATCGAAAGCCTGTTCGACGGCGCATACACCCCCAGCCCCGGCGTGATCTACCCGACCCTGACCTTCCTGGAAGAAAGCGATTTGATCCAGGGCGACGCCGATGGCGGAAAAAAACGCTACACAATCACCGACGCCGGTCGTCTCTTCTTAAGCGAGCAAGCGGTCGCCCTGGACGGCGTACGCATGCGCATCGACGTGAGCAAGCGTTCACTGCGCGGCCATGACCGCCCACCGGAGATCCACGAGGCGGTGCACAACCTGCGTCATGCCCTGCACTCGCACCACGGGCGCTGGAGCCCGGAAGAAATCGTTCGTGTCGCGGCGCTGCTCAATCGCACCGCTCAAGCCATTGCCGACGGGAAAGACCAATGAATACTCAAGTCATCCATCGCGTTACCCACGAAATCAAACGTCGCCGCCTGCAAGTGTTGCGGGTGGTCGATATCACGCCACGCATGCGTCGCATCACCCTGGGCGGGCCTGAGCTGGCGGGGTTTGTCAGCCTGGGGGCCGACGATCACATCAAGCTGCTGTTCCCACAGAACGCCGCCGAGCAGGCTGCACTGGAAAGCCCGACCTTCACCATCAAGGGCGACGGCCCGCAGCCGGCCATGCGCGACTACACGCCGCGTCGCTTTGACCTGAGCATCGGCGAACTGGATATCGACTTCGTGCTCCACGGCGATGGCCCCGCGTCCACCTGGGCCGAGCAGGTGCAGGTCGGCCAGCACCTGTACATCGGCGGGCCACGGGGCTCGTTGATCGTGCCGGATATCTTCGACAGCTACTTGCTGATCGGCGATGAAACCGCCCTGCCCGCCATCGCGCGGCGCCTGGAAGAATTGTCGGCGGGGCGTAAGGTGCTGGCGGTGATTGAGATCGCCAATGCGCAAGAAAAGCAGCCGCTGCAAAGCGCTGCCGATGTTGAAGTGATCTGGGTGATCCGTGGCCAGGATGACCTGCTCGACACCGTGCAAAAACTGACGCTGCCGAGTGGCTCGCTATACAGCTTCGTGGCGACCGAAACCAAGTTGTCACGCCGTGTGCGCCGTGTGCTGCTGGACACGCATCAGGTCAATGAAGACTACCTCAAGGCCGTGGGTTACTGGCGTGCCGATGGCAGCGAAGAGGAATGATCAGCGCCGGGGCTTGATCAGCTTATCCAGCCCCACCACCGCCAACGCGATCAGCACAAAGCCCAGCAAAATCCCCCCGGCATTCACAAACACCTGTGGATAGCCGAGGGTGCTCACGTCAATGAACGGGTACTGATACTGCCCGAGCAGATCCCCCCGCAACAGTGCGTAAGCGAAGTACACCAGCGGGTAAATCACCCAACCGCCGATGTGCTTCAAGCGTAAATCGCCCTTGGGCACACACCGCCACCAGTAGATGAAAAACAGCACCGGCATCACGTCGTGCAGCAACTCATCGGCGATGAACTGGAAGCCTTCGGGCTGCCACAAATGGCGCAGCAGCAGGTTGTACGCCAGGCCTACCACCAGGATGCTCACGGCGATGCCGCTGCTGATCACCGGCGCGAGGAAAAACCGCTTCGCAGGGGAATCACGGCTCACCCGCGCATAGCTCAACACCACCACCGCCAGGGTGTTGGTGAGCACGGTGAAGAAGCTGAAAAAGTTGATCAACCCGCCCAACAGGCTGGCACCGGATTCCCAGCGCGAATAGAGAATCAGGTATTGCTGGATCGCCAACCCCGCCCAACCGGCCAGCGCCGCTGCTGCCACGAACCGCTTCATCGAATCAATCCAGCGGGCGTTTGGTGCGCATCAGTTTTACGTACAGACCTTCGACTTTCTCCCGCGCCCACGGAGTTTTGCGCAGGAACGTGAGGCTCGACTTGATGCTGGGGTCGCTCTTGAAACAGCGGACATCAATGCGCTCGGCCAGGCCTTCCCATTCGTAGTGTTCCACCAGAGTGGTGAGGACGTGTTGCAGGGTCACGCCGTGAAGTGGGTCGTTGCTTGTCGCGGTCATGCCAGGCCTTTTGCAAAAAAGTAGAAATACAGCCGCTCACTTTAGCACGAAGAAAAAAGTTCCCGTTCTCAACGAAAAAGAGATGTTATATTGTAACTATAACTTTCAAATCTTTTAGTCGTTTTGCCAAGGAATGTGTCCGATGTCCCTCTCTTCTCTCTGGCGCTTGTCCCCGCTTGCCGCCGCCCTGTTGATCGGCTCCGAAGCCCACGCGCTTGAGCTGCAACCCCAAGTCATCACCGGCAACCCGTTGGGCAGCGAACAGCTCGCCTCGCCCACCACCGTGCTGGAAGGCGATGACCTGACCCTGCAACAAAAAGGCAGCCTCGGCGAGACCCTCAACAAGCAGCCGGGTGTGTCCTCTTCGTACTTTGGCCCAGGCGCCAGCCGGCCGATCATCCGGGGCCAGGACGGCGACCGCATTCGCATCCTGCGCAATGGCGTGGGCGCGCTGGATGCTTCGTCGCTGTCCTACGACCACGCGGTGCCGCTGGACCCGGTCAACGTCGACCGCATTGAAATCGTGCGCGGCCCGGCGGCGCTTTTGTATGGCGGCAGCGCCATTGGCGGCGTGGTCAACACCTTCGACAACCGCATCCCGACCGAAGCCATCGAAGGCATCCACGGTGCCGGTGAACTGCGCTACGGCGGCGCCGACACCACCCGCAGCAGCGCGGGCAGGCTGGAAGCCGGCAACGGCACCTTTGCCTTGCACCTGGATGCGAATGCGCGGGAATTCAACGACCTGAAAATCCCCGGCCAGGCCCGCAGCCGTCACGCACCAGAAAGCGACGACGCACCGGGTAAAAACGGCCGTCTGGGTAACAGCGACGGGCGCCAGGACGGTGGTGCCGTGGGCGGTTCCTACACCTGGGACGACGGTTATGCTGGTTTGTCCTACAGCAATTACGACGCGAACTACGGCTCCCCGGCCGAGCAGGACGTGCGCATCCGCATGAAGCAGGATCACTACGCCTTCGCCTCGGAGATCCGCAACCTGCAAGGCCCGTTTACCTCGGTAAAACTCGACGCGGGTTACACCGACTACGAACACCGCGAAATCGAAGGCGGCGAAACCGGCACGATCTTCAAGAACAAAGGCTACGAAGCCCGCGTTGAAGCCCGTCACCAGCCGATTGGCCCGCTCGATGGCGTGGTCGGTGCCCAAGTCACCCGCAATGAATTCTCGGCCCTCGGTGAAGAAGCCTTCGTACCGCAGACCGACACCACGGCTGGCGCGCTGTTCATCCTCGAAGAAATGCAGGCCACCGAACGCCTGAAACTCAGCCTCGGCGGACGCCTGGAACACACCAGCGTCGACCCGGACGCCAAGGGCAACGCGCGTTTTGCCGGGGCCGACAAATCCAACGATTTCACCGCCGGCAGCCTGTCTTCCGGTGCGGTGTACACCCTCACGCCAGTCTGGTCCCTGGCCGCGACCCTGGGCTACACCGAACGCGCACCGACGTTCTACGAGCTGTACGCCAACGGCGCCCACGTTGCCACCGGCACCTACGAGCTGGGCGATGCCAACCTGAAGAAAGAAAAAGCCGTGTCCAGCGACCTGGCGCTGCGCTTTGACAACGGCACTCACAAGGGCAGCTTCGGCGTTTTCTACAGCCGCTTCTCCAATTACATAGGCCTGTTGGGCAGCGGTCGCACGCTGAACGATGAAGGTGAAGAAGACGCCGGCGGCATCCCTGAGTACAAATACTCTGGCGTGCGCGCCCGTTTCGCCGGCTTTGAAGCCCAGGATCACTGGAAGCTTGGCGAAAGCGCCTACGGCAAGTTTGCCTTGGAACTGTCGGGCGACTACACCCGCGCCACCAACCTGGACACCGGCGAAGCCTTGCCGCGTATTGCACCGCTGCGCTTGAACAGCGGCTTGCTGTGGGAACTGGACCGCTGGCAGGCACGCATCGACGTGGAACATGCGGCGGGCCAAGGCCGTGTGCCGGATAACGAGAGCGGCACCGATGGCTACACCACCTTGGGAGCGAGCGCGGGTTATCGCTTCAACATGGGTGGCAGCCAGTGGTTGGCGTTTGTGAACGGTGAAAACCTGACCAACCAGACGGTGCGGTATGCCAGCTCGATCCTGCGGGATATTGCGCCGGCGCCGGGGCGGAGTGTGCAGTTCGGCGTGCGAACCACTTTCTAAAGCTCAACCCATTCAAAGGAAGCCCGCTTACTCACTGTGGTGAGCGGGCTTGTTGTGGTGAGCGGGCTTGCCCCGCGCTGGGTGGCGAAGCCGCCCTAATAACGCCACCTCGTTGTTTCAGGCACATCCCAGCTTAGGTATTGGGGCTGCTGCGCAGCCCAACGCGGGGCAAGCCCGCTCACCACAATCACTGTTACCAATTCAGAAATGATGCATATCGCGATTCGTCCTTTCTCTCCAAGACAACTCCCTTTATCCTTGCCCGCAACAAACTGAAACGTTTCACTTCCGCGGTCGACCCCATCTTGCCGAATTCCCCCTCTGCCAAAGACAGCGCTGTCTTATATCGACCTGCGCCTGGGGATAAATCGCCCGTCTGTGGATAACCCCACTTATCCCCAGAAAAACCGAATTAACGCTGAACCAAGCCCGTGTCGAATCGTCATCTACAGTGAAGAAACACGGGGATACATAATTCCAACGTCACGGAGAAACACACTATGAGCACTGATGGTGCTTCGAGCCCTAGCCGCCTGCTGCCCAGGCTGCTCGGCGTCTTGCTTCTGATCATGGGCCTGGCCTTGCTGGCCGGGGGTATCAAGCTGACGATGCTTGGCGGGTCGCTGTATTACCTGCTGGCCGGTATCGGCATCACCCTGACCGGCATCCTGTTGCTGGCCACCCGTCGCGCCGCGCTGGGCCTGTACGCACTGGTGCTGTTTGCCAGCACCGTGTGGGCCTTGTGGGAAGTCGGCCTGGATTGGTGGCAGTTGGTGCCGCGCCTGGCGCTGCTGTTCGCCTTGGGCATCGTCATGCTGCTGCCGTGGTTTCGCCGTCCGTTGCTGCGTGGCCAACCTGCCCCGCTGGGCACTGGCGCGCTGAGCGTGGCCGTGGTGCTGGCGGGTGCTACCGCCCTGGCCAGCCAGTTCACCAACCCCGGTGAAATGGTCAAGACCGGCCAACTCGACCGCGACGCAGTCCCTGGCATGGCCAGCGCTGCACCGTCCCAGGCGGATGGCGACTGGAACTCCTACGGCCGTTCGGCCTACGGCGATCGCTACTCGCCACTGGCGCAGATCACTCCGGAAAACGCCCACAAGCTGGTGCCGGCGTGGACGTATCGCACCGGTGACATTCCTGGCCCGAACGATCCAGGCGAAACCACCGCAGAAAACACCCCGCTGAAAGTCAACGGCATGCTTTACGTGTGCACGCCGCACAGCCAAGTGATTGCGCTGGACCCGGACACCGGCAAGGAAATCTGGCGCTTCGATCCGAAGATCAGCAGCATGGGTGCCGAGAACTTCAAGGGTTGGGCCCACATGACCTGCCGTGGCGTGTCGTATCACGATGACGCCGCCTACGCTTCCGAGCAGAGCCCGACCGGCAGCGCCAGCCCGGCTGCCGCACCGAATGCCTGCCCGAAACGCATCTTCGTGCCGACCGCCGACACCCGTCTGATCGCCCTCAACGCCGACACCGGCAAGATGTGCGAAGACTTCGGTGACAAAGGCCAGGTCGACCTGCGAGCCAACATTGGTGGTTTCGCCCCAGGCGGTTACTACTCCACCTCGCCACCGGCCGTGACCAAAAACCTGGTCGTGATCGGCGGCCACGTCACCGACAACGTCTCTACCGACGAGCCGAGCGGCGTGATCCGCGCGTTCGACGTGCACACCGGCAAGCTGGTGTGGAACTGGGACAGCGGCAACCCGGACGACACCACCCCGTTGGCCGAAGGCAAGACCTACACCCGCAACTCGCCGAACATGTGGTCCATGTTCGCCGTGGATGAAAAACTCGGCATGCTCTACCTGCCGATGGGCAACCAGATGCCCGACCAATACGGCGGCGACCGTACCGAAGATTCGGAAAAATACAGCGCCGGCCTGACCGCCCTGGACATCGACAGCGGCCACGTGAAGTGGACCTTCCAGTTCACTCACCATGACCTGTGGGACATGGACGTGGGCGGCCAGCCGTCGCTGATCGACATCAAGACCGAAGCCGGCGTGAAGCAGGCGGTGATGGCGTCGACCAAGCAAGGCAGCATCTACGTGCTGGACCGTGCAACCGGCCAGCCTGTGGTGCCGATCCACGAAGTCGCTGTACCGCAGGGCGCAGTGGCTGGCGATCACACTTCGCCAACCCAACCGAAGTCCGACCTGAACTTCATGCCACCGCCGCTCAAAGAGCGTGACATGTGGGGTGTGACGCCGTTCGACCAACTGCTGTGCCGCATCGATTTCAAATCCATGCGCTACGACGGGGCCTTCACACCACCTTCGCTGCAAGGTTCGATCGTTTACCCAGGTAACTTCGGCGTGTTCGACTGGGGTGGCATTTCCGTCGACCCGGTGCGCCAGATCGCGTTCGTGAACCCGAGCTACATGGCGTTCAAATCCAAGCTGATCCCGGCCGCCGACATTGCCAAGCAAGGTCCACGCGTCAGCGAAACCGAAGGCGTGCAGCCGAACAAAGGCGCGCCGTACGGCGTGATCCTCGAAGCCATGCTGTCGCCAATGGGCCTGCCGTGCCAGGCACCGGCGTGGGGTTATGTGGCAGCGGTCGACCTGACCACCCATAAAACCATCTGGATGCACAAGAACGGCACCGTGCGTGACAGCGCGCCGGTTCCGATCCCGTTGACCATGGGCGTGCCTAGCCTGGGCGGCACCTTCACCACCGCCGGTGGCGTGGCGTTCCTCAGCGGCACCCTGGACCAGTACCTGCGTGCCTATGACGTGAAAAACGGCAAGCAACTGTGGGAAGGCCGCCTGCCAGCCGGCGCGCAAACCACCCCGATGACCTACACCGGTAAAGACGGCAAGCAATACGTGCTGGTCATGGCCGGCGGTCACGGTTCCCTGGGCACCAAACAGGGTGACTACGTGATGGCGTTCAAACTGCCGGAATAAGCTTTACTGGCGGTAAAAAAGGCGGCGCCCCTCAACAGGTCGCCGCCTTTTTCTTGGGGTCAGTGTTCGATCACATCCCCACGCATCACGGCCAACCGTGCAATCAGACGGTTTTGCACCGGCACCGAGATTCCCTCGCTGTCCATCGCCTTGATCAAATCCTCCACCAACGCATTGAAGTCACTGCGGCTCACATTCTGCCCCTTGTGACTCTCGGCCATGCTATCCCCGGTGTAAGTGCACGGCCCGCCCGCTTCCACACAGAACTGCTCGATCAATTTGTTCCGCAGGCGCTGTATATCAATGCGCCGGAAGCGTTCGACGATACGTTCATCGCGGGCGATGTTGAGCAGCATGCCCTCAACGATACGCGTGATACCCGGCATGGCGCCGAGGTCGCGGTACAGGCTGTCGTCCTTGGGCGGTTGCTGAGCGCAGGCACTGAGCAGCATGACGAACACCACAGGCAGCCAACGCATCAGAAACTCCCCTGCACAGACAGGTAGGTACCGTTCTGGTTATCCAGCGTGGCGATTTCGCCCAGGCGTGCGTAGGCCAATACGAACGACACATGCTTGTTGGGAAAGTAGCCGACAAACACATCCGCCCAATCACTCTCGCCGGCAAACGACAGGTTGTCGGGCTTCTCGCGGTACTCCACGCCCACCGCCCAGCGCGGGTTGAGCAGCAACGCCAGCGAGCCTTCCTTGAGCAGGCTGCGGCTGTCGCGGCGGTCACCGCCAAAGCCAAGCAAACCGGTTTCATTCGCCCGGCTGTAGCGCAGGCTGCCGTTGACCAGCACGTTGTAGCCAAACGCGGCGCCCATGAACAGGCGGCTGGCGGCGAGGTAGCCTTCAACGTCGCTGTCACGCTTGGCGCCCACCAACTTCGGGATGTCGAAGTTGGTCTGGTGCTTGTATTCCAAGCCCAGGGACACTTGGGGCAAATCGTCGTAGATCACGTCGCCAAACAGTCGCACCTTGAGGCCCAGCACGTCCTGGCCGAGATTGTCTTCGGGCAGATTGAGCGTGTGCACCAGCGTGCCGAGGTCAAAACGCTGGCGGGCGAAAGACACTTCGACGCGGTTGTCATACGCCAGCGCCAACCCGGCCACGTCCAGCCGATAGTCCGGCAGGTTGACCGTGGTGGCAAACGCCGTGGCGCCCCACTCGTGCTGTTCGCCATACCCGGCCAGCAGCGCCCACGGCGTGATCCCGCCGCCCGCCGTACCTTCAATGCTGCTGGCGCCACCCGTGGCAATCAGACGGCCGTTATCGGCCCACGCCGTTTGCAGGGTCAGTGCACCAAGGCAACCGATCAGAAAAGAAACACGCACCGTCATGCCACTCAATGAACCAGGGAAGTTTGCGCACTGAGGGGCAAGGCCACCCAGGCTTCGAAGGCGTCGGCACTCAAAGGCCGACTGATCAGGTAACCCTGGGCCGTGTCGCACTGCCAACGCTCCAGCAAGCGCAGGCTGTGGGCGTACTCAACGCCCTCGGCGACCACCTTGAGGCCCAGGTTGTGGCTCATCTCGATGGTGGAGCGCACGATCACCGCGTCTTCACTGGTTTCATCGAGGTTGCGCACAAAGGATTGGTCGATCTTCAACTCTTGCACCGGCAGGCGCTTGAGGTGCGCCAATGACGAATAACCGGTGCCGAAGTCGTCCACCGACAGGCCGATACCGCAGTCGCGCAGCAAGTTGAGTACCTTGAGGGCTTTTTCCGGCTCGCGCATCACCGCGCTTTCAGTGATTTCGAACAACAGCTGTTCCGCTGGCAAGCCGTAGCGACGCAACAACGCCGACACGCGGTGGGCCAGTTCATCGCCGAGCAGATCGTCGGCCGAGATGTTCAGCGACAACTGTAGCGACAGGCCACGCCGGTTCCATTCGCACAACTGGCGAATGCCCTCTTCGATCACCCATTGGGTCAGCAACTGGATGCTGCCCGAGCGCTCGGCCAAGGGGATGAACTCCGCGGGCGAGACCATGCCAAATTGCGGGTGTTGCCAGCGCAACAGGGCTTCGGCCTGGCGCACGTGGCCCTGGCGAATATCCAGTTTGGGCTGGTAGTGCAGCAGCAGTTGGCCCTGGTTAGGCGCGTGGCGCAGGTCGCGGATCAGAGTGATCTGGCGGCGGTGTGCCAAGTCGCGGCCCTGCTCGTAGATCTGCAAGCGCCCCGGCATTTGCGCGGCATCTTTCATGGCGATGGCCGCGCGTTCCAGCAAGGTTTGGGGACTTTCGCCATCGGCCGGGTAGGCCGCGATGCCCAGGCGGCAATCCAACGCCAGGTCATGGCCATTGATGCGCTGGGGACGCAGCAACAGTTGCTGAAGTTTGTCAGCCATGCCCACCGCCTCGTCACTGCCCGCGCCTTCCAGCAGCAGCAGGAACTCATCGGCAATCAGGTGCGCCAAGGTGTCGCCGGGGCGCAGCGCCGCCTGCAGGCGCTGGCTCACCGTCAACAGCAATTGGTCCACGGCTTCGGGGCCGGCGGCTTCGCTGGCGGCGCGCAGGTTGTCGATGCCCAGGTAAATCAGCGCCATCGGTCGTTGCAGGGCAATCGCACTGCCCAGGCGCTCCATCGCCAGTGCGCGATTTGGCAGGCCGGTGAGACGATCATGCAGGGCGTTGTGCGCCAGCTGTTGTTCACGCTCGGCAATCCCGCTTTGCATGGTGTTGACCGCCAGCGCCAGACGCCCCAATTCATCACTGCGCGCCAGCACGACCGGGGTCTGGTAGTCGCCGCTGCGGATACGCTCGGCCGCCAACGCCAGCGCCTGCACCGGACGCGACACCGTACGGGCCAGCAGCAAGGCACCGACCAGAGACGCTATCAGCGCGACCAAGGCTATCCCAAGGATCTTTTCATCCAGCGGCACAAACGCCTGCATCGCCGCGTCCAGCGGACTTTGCAGCAAGGCCAGGACTTTGCCGTTTTCATCGCTGGCCAGGACCAACGACTGACTGAGAAAGCTGTGTTCAAGATGATCGGTGGTCGACACGCCACGGCGCGTCGAGTCGCCTTGCATCAACACACTGATGCTCTCGCGCAGCACCTGTGGCTGGGTGCTGACCAACTCGCCAGGGCGGTCGTGGTCAATCGCCAGGAACGAGACTTCCAGGTTGCTCAACGAACGCAGCTCATCGGCAAACGCTGCGTCCATGCTGAAACCCATCACCACCCGCGCAATCGGCAATGGCGCCAGCACCGAAGCCTCCACCAACAGATGCGGCTCGCCTTGCAACGGCACCATCAACATCGCCTGGCGATTGCGTCGTGCTTCGCGCAACGCCTGGTCGTAACGAAAGGTCGAGCCCTCCGGGACTTCCTCCAGGGTGCTGGCCAGGACTTTGCCGTCCATGCCCAGCAGGATCATGTCGCTGGCGTTGATGCGCTTGCCGTGGTTGAGCAGCACCGAGCGCATCGTCGCCGAATCGCCACTGGCGACCGCATCGCGAAAACCGAAGTCGGCGGCCAACAGCTGAACGCCGTCAGCCAGGCGCCGACCACGAACATCGAGCAAGCGCTCGAACACCCGCGTACCCACTTCCAACTGGGACAGGGCCTGGCCGTGTACCGCCGAGCGGGTCGCCGCCTTGACGCTGAAATACAGCGCGCCGATCACCACCAGCGACAGCAGGATCAGCACACTGGCGACACGCGCCTGGAAACTACTGCGCAGTTTCACGGGCGGCTCGATTGAAGGCATCACCAAAGGCGCTAGGCGTCGGCGGCAGATCCGCGGACGCAGGCTCCAGGCTCATTGAAACCCGATGGCTCAGGCCCGCAGCGGGGATTTTCAAGGTACCGCCGTCCAGCGGTTGCATACCCGCCAACTGCGGGTGCCACAGGGTCAGGTGGTAGTCACCGGCCGGCAGTTGCTCCAGGCGCACGCGTCCCTCGGCATCGCTGACACCGAAGCGAGGATCCTCGGTCACGTAGATATAGCCGAGCATCCAATCATGGATATTGCAGCCCAACACCACGACCCCGGGCTTGTCGAACAGCAGCGGGTCGGATGGCGTGCCCTCGTATAGCCGCAGCTCAAAGCGCTTGGCGGTGGAAAACGAATAGACCTGATGACGAATGTTGTCGCTGTTGGGGAAGCGCACCTGCGTGCCGGTATGCACGGCCAACACATGGGGCGCGAAGCGTTGGCCGCGCTGGTCCATATCCGCCTTGAGCACACCCTCGGGCGCACCAACCGGGCCCCACACGGTCACCACAGCATCGGTCACCGGGCGGCCATCGGCCTGGTAAGCCAACACCTCAAGCGTCGCCGCAGGCACAAGGCCGGCCGCCGCCAGCAACAGCGCAGCAAGGGATAACAGAGAGAAAATCCGAGCCATGGTCGATCCGCAGAAAAGGGCTAAAAGAGCGGCCAGCCTTGGCACAACAGCATTGAACTGCGAGCATGATGACGTAAATAAGGCCAATTGCCATCACTGGACATGCATCAATACATGACCGCCGGTCGGCAAAAACCTATGCAACCGGTCAGGCTCTGTAGAGATTATCGACCCCGTCTCAAAATTCTGTAGTCGATGGGAAGGGCTTATCTAGATCGGCACCCGTTCGCGACGCATCCACATCTCGAACGCCATGGCATTCAAGGGCCGACTGATCAGGTAGCCCTGCGCGGTGTCGCAATTCCACTGTTTGAGCAGCTTCAAGCTGGGGGCGAATTCCACGCCCTCGGCGACGACCTTGAGCCCAAGGTTGTGGCTCATCTCGATGGTGGAGCGCACGATCACCCCGTCGCCACTGGTGTTGTTGAGGTTACGTATGAAGGACTGGTCGATCTTCAACTCCTGCACCGGCAGGCGCTGCAATTGCGCGAGGGATGAATAGCCGGTGCCGAAGTCATCCACCGACAAACTGATGCCGCAGCCGCGCAACTGCTCCAACACACTGAGGGCCTGTTGTGGGTTGTGCATGATCGCGCTTTCGGTGATCTCGAAAATCAGTTGCTCGGCGTCCACCTGATATTGCATCAACAGCGCAGTGACACGAATCGCCAGGTCATCATCAGCCAAATCATCCACCGAGATATTCACCGACAGCTGGATCAGCATGCCGCGCTGCGACCACTCGGCGATCTGGCGGATGGCTTCTTCAATCACCCACAGGGTCAGGCTGCCCATGCTGCCAGTGCGTTCGGCCAAGGGGATGAACTCTGCCGGAGACACCTGGCCGAGGGTCGGGTGCTGCCAGCGCAACAAGGCTTCGGCCTGGCGTACGTGGCCATGCTTGAGGTCGAGTTTGGGCTGGTAGCACAGGAACAACTCACCCTCGATGGCCGCTCGACGCAGGTCACGGATCAGGGTGATCTGACGTTGGTGGGCCAGGTCGCGGTCCTGCTGGTAGATCTGCAAATGCCCCGGCAGGCTGGCGGCGTCATGCCGAGCGATGGCGGCGCGGCTGATCAACTCTTCCACTTGCTGGCCGTCGGCCGGGTAGGCGGCGATGCCGATGCTCACTTCGTGGCGCAGCTCGTCATGGCCGATGCGCTGCGGCTCGGTGAGCAGCGCGTAGAGACGGTCCGCGCGGGCCACGGCGCGATCAACCTCAGTATTTTCCAGTAACAACAGGAACTCGCTGCCAGCGATACGCGCCGCCGTATCACTGGCCAAGAGGCTCATGGACAAGCAGCGGCTGGCTTCGCGCAGCATCTCTTCAACGCCTTCAGGGCCGAAACCTTCGTTGATCACCCGGTAATTTTCGATGCCGACGTACAGCAACACCACCGGCCGTCGCGCACTGATCGCACTGCCCAGGCGCTCCATGGCCAGGGCGCGGTTGGGCAAACCGGTCAATGGATCGTGCAGGGCGTTATGCGCCAACTGCCGCTCGCGCACGGCAATGCCGCTTTGCATGGCATTGAAGGCGCGGGCCAGCAAGCCGAATTCATCGTGGCTGCGTACTCGCACCGGTGTGCGGTAATCACCGGCACCGATACGCTCGGCCGCCTGCACCAGGGCATTGAGCGGGCGCGATACCCGTCGCGCCAGAAACAGCGCGCCGGCCAACGACACCAGCAGCACTGCCAGGGCAATCCCGAGGAACTGCCGGTCCAGCGGCGCAAAGGATTCCAGGGCATGGTCGAGTGGGCTTTGCAGCAGCACGCGCACTTCATCGCCATCGTCGGTGTTGGCCAGCGGCAGCACCTGGCTGAGTACCCGCTGGCCATAGAACAAGTGAATTTTCGGCTCGGGGTCGACATGCCCTTCGCGCAACAGGCTGAGAGTGGCGGCCTGGTAAGCATCCGGCTGCGTGCTGTACAGCGGGCCGGGGATGCCGTTTTGCACGCTGAGGAACGACACCTCCAGATTGCTCATGGAACGCAGCTCATTGGCGAACAGCTTGTCCATGGGAAAGCCCATGACGATGCGTGCGATGGGCAACTCGTCGAGCACTTCATCCTGCACCAACAGATACGGCCGTCCGTCCAAGGCCACGATCAGCATCTGCAGGCCCGTGCGCCGGGCATGGCGCAGGGCATCGTCATAGGGGAACGGTTGGCCGCGCGTGAGGATGGGCAAGGTGCTGACCATGACCTTGCCGTCCAGGTCCAGTACGAAGACCTCGCTGGAACGGATGCCCGTGCCGTGGCGACGCAACGCAGCCAGAATCGGCACGGTCTTGCCTTCGGCCACGGCTTGTTTGAACGGGAGGTCGACGGTCAGCCAGTCGAGCCCGTATTGCAAGCGCCGACCGCGCAGGTCGATGAGGCGCTCGAACACTTGGCTGCCGGTTTGCAACTGGACTTGCGCCTGGTTTTCCACGGCGCGGGTGGTGGCGGTCTTGACGGCGAAATAGGTGGCGCCGACCACCACCAGCAGTAACAGCGCCAGCACCCCGGCGATGCGGGTTTGGAACGTGTGGCGCCACCTCATTGCAGTGCCCTCTGGCAGCGTTCGCCTCTCTCTGCCACTACGTCCCTTTGTCATGTGCATTCCTTGCGACTGCTGACCTGGCGTCAAAAAAATATCCATTTGGATTGAATATTAGGTCTTAGGAGATTAGCTGGGACTTGGGTTAAGTGCACCCAATAAAAGCGGGGAGTTTGGTGGCGGTTTTTTGGCGACAATGGGTTGGCTGGGGATTGAGTTGAGTACATATCCGTTATTTGGGTAACGGCTGATATGGGTTCCGCCCTTACGGCGGGTCACTTTGCAAAAGCGGCAAAGTAAACCAAAACGCTCTTACCCCAACACTCGGCACCTCGCTTAGGCTCGGTGTGCCCTCACTCCGGCTTGAATCCGTGGGCCGCCGCGATGGGCCATCCTTGGCCCAGCGCGGCTAACCCGGCGTCCTGCCGGGTTACCCACGGATTCAAGCCTGCGTTCGGCCAGCGTGTTTGACGGGGCGCCTCAGATCAAAAGCAAAAGCGCGGCGGCCTTAGAGCCGACCGGTGTTGTGTCGGCGAACTCGGTCAAGTGTGGGAGCAACTGTCTTTGAGGATTTATTTTAAAAATAATCCTTTCGGACATGGCTTCGCCAGTAATACCGCGTAGCGGTATTACTGGCGAAGCCCGCGCTTCAGTAAAGTGCCCCTCATTTGTTATCAGGCTGCGGGGACCTGAGATTTCTGCTCTCTCCAACCCGTGCCATCTCGCAGCATTGCGTTTAGACGAATCAAGAGCTTTCGCATGCATGCCACAACAGCGACCTTCGCAAGCTTGCCTCGCGCTCGCAGAGCCTCATATTCGGCTTTGACTTGCGGATCGTGCTGAACCATTGACCAGGTCGACATATAGGTTGCGCCACGCACCGTATAGCGCCCGCCCTCGATTGATCTAGGGCCGCTCTTCTTGCCGCTATCGTTGTTGTAGGGCGCTAACCCTGCCAAAGCCGCAATCTTGCGTCCCGACACGGTTCCAAGCTCAGGAAGAAATGCCAAGAGCGTTCCGCAGGTGATGGCTCCGATCCCTTTCACCGACCTCAGTCGTCTGGCTTTCTCCTGATCCAGCACGGTCGAGGCATCCTCAATCTCCTTACCCAATGACTTGATCTGGCCCTCCAGGTAAGCGATGTGATCGGTGTAAGTGGATATGGCTTTAGCGCATGTGGTTTGCTTCATCCGGCGCTTGTCGCTGTCCCGGCTCTTGACCAAGCTGCCTCGCAGCTTGAGCAATTCGCCCAGCTCATCCCGATCCTTATTCGGTTCAACATGCGGCAAGTCCTCGAAATCTCTCGCAAACTTCGCCAGCATCTGAGCATCGATCTTATCGGTTTTAGCTATCTTGCCCATTGCTCTCGCATAGTCGCGAGCGCGTTTTGGATTGACGCGAAAGACATTCAAACCCTCCAACCGCAAGGCTCTGAGCAATGCCCTTTCATAGCCGCCGGTGGCTTCAAGCAAGACCCTTCCCACCTCAAGCTCGTTCAGGCATGTGATCAGCCGAGTGAAGCCCTCAAGGTCATTACTGACCTGAAACTGCGTGTAATTCGCAGGAAGAAACCCCACATCCACAGTCGCTTTCGAAACATCGAGACCAACATAGTAGGAAATCATCGCCAAACCCTCTTACACTCAAGAAGTGAGAGCACTCTGACCTATCCCTAGCTTGTGATTTCGAGTTTTGCCGCTCATCCAACTGTTCGGGCTTCTGGTCAGAGTGAGAGGTGGATGGCGACTTGGCTCCCACTCGTGCTTTAAGCACCGCTGGCTTTCAGTCTGCCATCCACTGCTCTCACCCTTCTGAGTTTAAGAGATCTTGAAGACACAAGCTGGCTTGCCTGCGATTGCATCAACTCGGTGTGCCTGATGTACCTAGGTGCCTGCATCGCAGGCAAGCCAGCTCCCACAGAAAAGCAGATCCTATTCAGTTCTGGCTCTGGCTTTGTTTTTGATTTTGATCTCAGACGCCCCGTCAAACACGCTGGCCGGAATTCGACAGGGATTTGGGGGGTAAACCGGCAGGGATGCCGGTTTAGCCGCCCCGCGCCATGGATGGCGCGTGGCGGCGGCCCCCCCAAATACCTGTCGGATTACGGGCACACCGAGCCTAGGCGAGGTGCCGAGTGTTGGGGCGAGGACCTTTTGGTTACTTTTGGGTCCTTCTGTATGGACCGGACACATGGTGGACGGGTGTACGGGGACATGGTGGACACTTTTCGGCGAGCCAACTTCGCCGGAAAGCCATCATGCCCTGGAACACGAGAGACACCATGAGCCTGAAAGAAGAGTTCATTGCCTTTGCACGGCAACCCGGCAGTAATAAACGAGAGCTATGCCGACGATTCGGCATCAGTCCGCAAACGGCCTACAAGTGGCTCAAACGCTACGAAGCGCACGGTCAGCCAGGGCTGCAAGAGAGGTCTCGCAAACCGGCCACCAGTCCCAAACTGACCACCGCAGCTCTGGAAGCGCAGGTCATAGCACTTAGGCAAGACCATCCAGCATGGGGTGGACGCACAATCAGCAGCCTCTTGAACAAGCAGATCGCTCCCAGCACCGTCACCAATGTCCTGCACCGGCACGGTCTGATTCAGCCTTCTCAGAAGGAACAAGAGGCAAAGCTGAGATTTGAGCACGATGCGCCTAACGATCTTTGGCAGATGGATTTCAAAGGGCATTTTCCTACGCAAGAAGGCCGATGCCATCCGCTGACCATGCTGGACGACCATTCACGATTCAATTTGGCAATTCAGGCCTGTGACAACGAGCGTGGAGCTACGGTGAAGGAGAAGATGATCGAGGTATTCCAACGCTTCGGATTACCGGCTCGCATCAACGTTGATAACGGCCCGCCATGGGGCTCGCCACGCAACCCTGGTGAAATCACAGAGCTAAGTATCTGGTTGATTCGCCTAGGAATTCGGATCAGCTTCAGCCGTCCATACCATCCTCAAACAAATGGAAAAATCGAACGTTTCCACCGCTCACTCAAGGCCGAAGTGCTTGAAGGGCGTCATTTTTCCACTACCAAGGAGGCTCAAAAAGCGTTTGATCAATGGCGTGAGATTTATAACCTACAACGTCCTCATCAAGCGTTGGATTACAAGGTACCTATGGACCGGTATCGCTCCAGCCCCTGGATTTATCCGCAGCAGTTATCGGAGTTTGAATACGGTCCGGATGATAAGCTGGCTAAGGCTTATCACAGTCGATTTCGCTTTCAGAAACGCTATTTCAGCATTGCCAAGGGTTTGGCTGGGCTTCATATCGCGATACGGCCTAACCCTGAAAGTGATGGCCTTTTTGATGTCTACTTCTGTCATCACTTCCTACGAACGATCGACGTGAGCAAACCTGACTATGGTTCATAATGTGTCAACCATGTCCCCGCACATGTGTCCACCATGTATCCGGTCCATACAGGTCCTTCCAAAAGTGACCCGCTGTAAGAGCGGAACCCATATCAGCCGTTACCGAAGAAACGGATATGTACTCAATCAATCAAACAATCAAACAATCAAACACACCGAGCCCGCATAAAATCCCCCCACCGCCGCACCAGATAATTATGCTCATCCATCACCGAATTCCACACCGCAATATGCCCCATGCGCGCTTCATAAGACCCCCCATCCCGCACCTCACCCACATCAATCAACGGCAACCCATCACTCCCCAGCAACTCCTCCCGAGCCGGCTTGCCGGCATACCAGTAATCCCACTCCGCACTGCTCAAGTGATCCCGACTCCGCGCCGGGTTGCCAATGTAATACCCCTGGCGCGCCATCACTGCCCCAGGCCACCCCGACAACCACCAATTCAAATACGCATAAGCCGCATCCAACACCGGCCCCTTGGCATGCCGCGACAACGACAACCCACCAAACCACGCGCGATAGCCTTCACGCGGCACCGCCAAGCGGTATTTCACACCCGCACGATGAAGGCGCATCAAGGTCGGCGACCACAGGCTCTGGATATCGATACTCGGGCTGAGCATCAATTGCGCCGCCTCTTCATCATCAGACCAGAACGCCGCAAAGTGCCCCTCCTTCTGCTTGCGCACCAGGATGTCGGCGAGCACGTCGATCTCCTCGATGCTCATATTGCCGATGTCCCTGAAACTGGCCAGCCCCGCACCCTGCACCGCCAATGCAGCATCCAACGCACCGATAGCCGCGTCACTCTGCAGGGCCGTGCGTGCACGCCAAGCGGGATCGAGCAGCCAGCCCCAGCTTTCATTACCGTGGCAAAAGCCTTCGGGCAAGCGTTCGGGACGGTAGGCGAAACTATCGGCGTTGTGGGTCAGGGGCAACATGCTGATGCGCTCGGTGACCGTGCTGCCGAGGCTGCCGTCGTGCTGCACGAACAATCGTTCGCTGGGCACGCTGCCGCTGCCCAGTCGGTCATCCGGTGATAGGCGCCCACGCTTGGGCAGGTCATTAATCTCGTGCCACAGCGCAATGCGCCGGGTGTCGATAGGCTGGATGGCCCGGGCCGGCCAAACGAAGTCGACGTTGTGGAACCATTGGTCGTAGAGGTCGTAGCTCTCGGGTTGCATCACCGCGATGCGTTGGGCCTGCTCGACATCGTGTACTTGGTAGACCAGGCGAATACCCAGCTCCTGTTCCGCACGGACGCGCAGGCATTCAAGCAGGGTGACGGAGGTGCCGAGGACGCGCAGAGTGATCATGCCGCGAACCGCCGCGAGAACACGTTGAAGGAGCGTCGCAACAGTTCGGGGTCTAGGCCACGCAGGATAAACACCAGGCGCGACTGCCGATCGGTGCCCGGCCATGCAGGCAAATGAACCGGCGCATGCAGGCAATGCTGCACACCATGAATGACGATGGGGGCGTTACTGGCGTTCACGTTGAGCAGCCCTTTGACACGAAGGATTCGTTCGCCGTGGCATCTTAACAGCATCGACAACCACACCCCGAAACCCACCCAGTCCAGCGGCTGGTCGAAGGTCAGGCTGCACACTTGTGCGGCGCCGTGGGTAGCGGTGGTGGTGCGATGCAGTTGCCAGCGACTGACTTCCACGGCGGGTTCGGCGCTGCGCAGGCCTTCGCCGAGCAACAGTTGATCGCCGCTGTGGATGTCGTGGGTATCGAGGATCGGCGTACCGGCATTCAGCGCCTGCAAGTGAGCGCATAACGCCGTGCAATCGCCGGCCAGGTCGGTCTTGCTCAACAGCAGGCGATCCGCCGCCGCCACCTGGGCCAGCCATTCCGGGTGCAGGCGTTCTTGCAGGTCGGCGTGGCTGGCATCGACCAGGGTGATCACCAGGCCAACATGAAAACGCCCGCGCAGTTGCACGTCGTTGTTCAGGGTGGCGAGGATCGGTGCCGGGTCGGCCAGGCCGGTGGTCTCCAGAATGACGCGCTTGAACGCCGGGATTTCACCGCGCTCGCGGCGTTGCAACAGGCCGAGCAGCGCTTCCTTCAGCTCGCCTCGGATCGAACAACACACGCAGCCGCTGGGCAGCAGTACGGTGTCCGGTGCCACCTCTTCCACCAGCAGATGGTCGATACCGACATCGCCGAATTCGTTGATCAGCAGCGCGGTGTCGCCCAGGCTTTCGCCTTGCAGCAGACGCTTGAGCAAGGTGGTCTTGCCGCTGCCGAGGAAGCCAGTGATGACATTAAGGGCGATGCTCATACGGATGACTCCAGATGATCCAGCAAGCGCGGATCGAGGGGATCCAACGGACGGCCGAGCATCGTTTCGGCCGCCTGCCAGAGTTGATCCAGACCGCTGGCCAATTCCTGCTTACCGGTAGCGCCCAGCAGCAGATACGACGCGCCCTGGAAATCTTCGACCTTGAGCCGGAACACCGCCAGCACCTGATTGATCGCGGCGATTCGGCGCAGGCGTTCGCGGCGTCGGGGCAGTTCGTCGCCCAAAGGATCGCTCCAGTGCAAGTCTTCGCCGAGCAAGCCGCAGAGTCCGCACATGGCTATACCTCACTCATGGCATGACATCGCCGGAGTTCGGACCCAGGGTCTGACCGACGAGCAGGTTGCCACCGGGCTCGCTGGCCAGCAGCACCGCCGTGGGCGCCACTTCATCCGCCAGGCCGAAGCGCCCCAGGGGCAGTTCCTTGGCCTTGGCGCGTTTCCAGTCGTCGCTGATACCGCCCACCAACGGCGTCTCGATCGGGCCGGGCGCGATGGCGTTGACCAGCACATTGTCCTTGGCCACTTCCAGGGCCAGGGACTTGGTGAAGCCGATCACCCCGGCCTTGGCCGCCGCGTAATGGGTCAGCTCGGCGCCGCCCTTGATGCCCAGTTGCGAGGCGACGTTGATGATCCGTCCCCAACGCTGCGCGAGCATATGCGGCAAGGCGCGCTGGCTGGCGACGAACACGCTGGTGAGGTCGACGCGCAGCATGTCGTTCCACATCTCGATGGACAGGTCGACGCAGCGCGCCTGGGTGAGCATACCGGCGTTGTTGACCAGGATATCGATGCCGCCGAAGTGTTCGACGCAACGGTCAACACTCGCCTGCGCACCGTCGACGGTGCCGACATCGGCCAGGCATTCGAACACCTCGGCGCCGAGGTTGCGGCAGGTGATCGCCGTTTCCGCGAGGCTGGCGGCGTTGCGGTCGGCCAGCACCAGGCGCGCGCCTTCAGCGGCGTAGGCACGGGCGATGGCGGCACCGATGCCGCTGCCAGCGCCGGTGATCACCGCGCGGCGGTTTTCCAATTGTCTCATGTTCATTCCTCAATCAGTCCGGCCAGCGCACGGTAAGGCCACCGTCGATGACAATGCTTTGCCCGGTCAGATAGCTCGACGCGTCACTGGTCAAAAACTGCACCAGCGACGCCACTTCATCCGCCCGCCCTACCCGGCCCAATGGAATCGCGCGCGCCGCTTTGGCCAAGCCTTCCGGCCCCAGCGAGTTCTTTGCATCCAGCGACTGCGGCGTCTCGATCAATCCAGGAATCACCGCATTGCAACGAATGCCCTTGGCCGCCAACTCCACCGCCAGCGACCGGCACAGCCCCGGCACGCCCGCCTTGGCCGCCGCGTAGTGGCTGTGTTCCTGCCAGCCATACACGCCGCCGGCAATCGACGAAATCGCCACCAGCGCGCCGCCTGCATGCATATGCCGGGTTGCCGCGCGGAAGGTGCGCATCACCCCCGTGAGGTCGACATTGAGCATTTCGTCCCACAACGCGTCGGTCATCTCCAGCAAGGGTGCGCGGCGCAGCAGGCCGGCATTGGCCACGGCGTAATCAAGTCGGCCGAAATGCTGGATGGCTTGCGCGGCCAGTGCATCGACGGAAGCGGTGTCACCCACGTCCAACGGCAGCATCAGGCACTCGCCGCCCGCCTCTTCCACCAGACGGATAGTGGACTGCGGGTCATGGGGATCGGCCGGGTAATACCCGCCGACCACCGCCACACCGTTGCGCGCATAGGCCACGGCGAGGGCTTGGCCGATGCCGCTGGCGGCACCGGTAATCAAGGCAACTTTACGGCTCATCAATCACTCCTTACTGAACGGTTTCCGGACGCACATGGCGTGCGGAAAACATCAAGGCGCCGGACAGGAAGCACGGCAGTGCACCGAACCACAGGGCGGCGGTCTGCCAGTCGCTGCCAGCGGACAACACTTGGGTCGCACCAAAGCCTGCGACTACCGCACCAATCGGGCCCATGGCATGGATGATTGCGCCGCCGGTGGCGCGGATGCTGGTGGGGAAACTTTCACTGATAAAGAACAATGCCGCCGAATACGGCCCGATCAGGAAGAACAAGCCCAGGCTATACAGCCCGACCACCATCGGCATATTGCTTGGGCCAAACAGCATCCCGGCGAACGACAGCCCGCCGAGCATCCAGCCCAGGCCGATCACGTTGCGACGGCCGATCTTGTCGCCCATCCAGCCGTGGCTGAGGTAGCCGCAATAGCCCACCAGGTTCGACAGCACGAGAATGATCAGCGAGTTCTCGAACGAGATGTGGTGCACGCTGATGATCACCGAGGTACCGAGCACGCTGAACACCTGGATCGCCGCCCAGTTGAGCAACAGTGCCGCGCCAATCACTAAGGTGGCGCGACGCGCCGGGCCACGGAACGCGGCTTTAAGGCCCGCCTTGCTGTGTTCGTCGTAGTCCACGCCGTAGGTGGCGGCGACGTTTTGCGCTTCTGTGACGGCGCCGCTTTTACGCAATTGGCTGATGCGCTGGTGGATCTGGAACTGCGGGCTCTCCTTGAGCTTGCGCGCCATGATCGCGATGACGATGGCCGGGATCGCGGCGAAGATGAAGCAGCCCTGCCAGCCAATGATCGGCAGCAACAGCGCGGTCAAACCGGCGGCAATCAAAGCACCCACCGGCCAGCCGCCCTGCACCAGGCTGTAGATAAAACCCCGGCGCTTGGTCAGGCGCGGATCCTCAGAAGCGCCGTACAATTCACTCAAATACGTGGCGTTGACGGTTTCCTCGGCATAACCCAAACCGCCCAAGGAACGGATCAAGATCAGCGGCGATTTGCCCCACGCTCCGCCAATCGCCGTCAGCGCCGAGCACAGCGCAGAGCCGGCCACGGTGAAGATAATCCCGGTGCGCCGCCCCAATTTGTCCACCACCGGGCCGATGGCAAACGCGACTACCGCCGTGCCCACTGCCACCCATGTCGCAATTTCAGCTTGCTCCACTTCACCCCAGCCAAAATGCCGGCCAATCTCCGGCAGCAAGGTGCCGAACAGGATGAAGTCATACACCGCAAACACCCAGGCAAAAAACGCGATCCAGGTGGCGAAACGCACCTCCTTGGACGTCAGTTGCCGGGGTTTCCAGCCAGTCAGGTCAAGCTTGTTGTAGATGGACATGGGTCGCGCCTCAGGAATAAGGGGTCAGGTACGGGGTTGGCGGCGGATGAAGTCGTCGGCGATTTCGTCAAAGGTGACGAAGCGCACGCCGGCATGGCTCTGGATGTGTTCGATCAGGCGCTCCAGCATCAGCAGCACTTGCGGGCGGCCGGAGACGTCGGGGTGGATGGTCATGGTGAACACCGCGTGTTCGTGTTCGCGGTAGACCCAGTCGAACTGGTCGCGCCACATTTCTTCCAGGTGACGCGGGTTGACGAAGCCGTGGCTGTTGGGGGCTTTTTTGATGAACATCATCGGCGGCAGGTCGTCCAGGTACCAGTTGGCCGGGATCTCCACCAGGTCGGTTTCTTCGCCGCGCACCAGGGGTTTCATCCAGGTGTCGGGGTGCTGGCTGTAGTCGATCTTGGTCCAGCTGTCGCCCTTGCGCACGTAGTAGGGGTGGAAGTCGTTGTGCATCAGGCTGTGGTCGTACTTGATGCCTTTTTTCAGCAGCAGTTCGTTGGTGACCTTGCTGAATTCCCACCACGGCGCCACGTAACCCGTCGGGCGTTTGCCGGTGACCTGGGTGATCAGCTCGATGGATTTATCCAGGACGATTTCTTCCTGCTCGGCCGTCATGGCGATGGGGTTTTCGTGGCTGTAGCCGTGCACACCGATTTCGTGACCGGCGTCGGCCACGGCTTTCATTTGCTCGGGGAAGGTTTCCATCGAGTGGCCTGGGATAAACCAGGTGGTGCGCAGGCCGTAGCGTTCGAACAGCTTGAGCAGGCGCGGCGCGCCGATTTCCCCGGCGAACAGGCCACGGGAGATGTCGTCCGGCGAATCTTCGCCGCCGTAGGAACCGAGCCAGCCGGCGACGGCGTCAACGTCGACGCCGAATGCACAGAGAATGTCTTTAGCCATGATGTGTCTCCTTAAACGTTGAGTACGGATTCGACGGACAACGCTGCGCGCAGCAGGCGAGCGTCTTCCCCCGTCGGGGCGCTGAGCAGCAGCCCGGTGGGCAGGCCCTGGGCATCGCGGCCGCTGGGCAGGGTCACGCCCGGCATGTCGAGCAAACTGCCGGGCATGGTCAGGCGCAGGGTGGCGAGGTTGGTGTTCACAAACAGGTCGTCGTCGGCTTCCAGCGGTGCCAATGCGGGTGCGACGTGGGCGACGGTGGGGGTGATCAGGATGGCGCCGTCGAGGTCGTCGACCAGTTGCTGTTGCAGGCGGCGGCGGGCATCGACCAGATGCAGCAGTTGGCTGGCCGGAAGCGTGCGCGCGGCTTCGAGGCGGCGGCGTACACGTGGGTCAAGTTGTTCGGCGTCGGGGCTGTCGAGCAAGGCTTCGTGCAGGGCGAAGGCTTCGAAGGAACCGAGCCAGCCGTGGTGTTTGATCAGGTCGAGGGTGGCCTGGAAGGTCGGGCATTCGCGCTCTTCGATCAGTGCGCCGTGGGCCTTGAGTTGCTCCACGGCGCGCAGCAGGTTGTTGCGCACGGCGGCTTCGACGTCTTGTTGCGCCAACACAAAACGCTGGCCCTTGAGGCTGCGAGGGGTGTGGGTTTGGCGACGGCCATGCAGCAGATCGTCGATGGCCAGGGCATCACGCACACTGCGAGTCAGCGGGCCCAGGCTGTCGAGTGTATGGGCCAACGGGAACACGCTGTCGCGGCTGTAGCGTCGGCTGCTGCTGCGGTACCCCACCAGGCCGTTGAAGGCCGAGGGGATGCGGATCGAACCGGCGGTGTCGGTGCCCATGGCGATCGGCACGATTCCGGCGGCAACGGCCACGGCTGAACCGGACGACGAACCGCCAGGAATGCGCGGTTGGTCAGTGCCATGGGGGTTGTGCGGCGTGCCGAAATGCGGGTTCAGGCCCAGGCCGGAATAGGCCAGTTCGCTGAGGTTGGTCTTGCCCACGCTGACCATCCCGGCGCGGCACAACAGGCCCACGGTCGGTGCGTCGAGCAACGCGGCAGGCGCAGTGCGGCGGTAGGCCGCGCCCGCAGTGGTGACGCTGCCGGCCACGTCGAACAGATCTTTCCAAGCCAGAGGCACGCCGTCGAATACGCTCAATGGCTGGCCGGCGCGCCAGCGGGCGGCAGAGGCTTCGGCTTCGCGACGCGCACGCTCGGCGGTCAGGCTGATAAACACCGCCGGGAGCTCACTCGCCTTTTCGAGTGCCTGTTCGAGGATTTGCACCGGATCGCTGCGACCGCTGGCGAAATCTTCAGCCATTGAAGTGGCGTCTGACATCAGAGTGACCCCCATAAAACGTACATATTAATAAAATGTACATTTTATAAAGGCAGCTTTCGTGCCAGTCTTTCTCAGGCAGCATTTACGCAACCAGGGGATTTCGCCCAGAGCTACGGGATAGATGGTTTTAACCAGCGGGAAAAAATCTTGCCAGGCCGCCGGAAAGCGCCTTCAATGAAATAATGTATCTTTTATTAATAAGTACATTTCGGTGCAGAAAAGTAACATTCCCCGATTCCGAGCCCCACAAAGGTGCCGCCGCTGTGGCGCAGGGTGACAGGCGCAACTTATGAGAGAATCCCCGGCCACCGTCCTACAAGCCCCAGAGAAAGCGATGAAAGCAGCGTCCGCCTCGGCCTCCCGTTACGCGATGATTCACCAGGTATTGCGTGATGCGATCGTCAACGGCACCGCGCGCCACGGCCTGGTCTTGCTGGAAGCGCCACTGGCCGAATTGTTCGGCACCAGCCGTGTGCCGGTGCGTCGGGCCCTGGACCTGCTGCATGAGGAAGGCCTGATCTGCCGCTTCAACGGCCGGGGTTACCTGATCAATCCCGACGGCCTGGCCATGGAACCGCTGCGCTTGCCCTTGAGCCATGCGCACCTGGGCCTCAACGGCGAAGATGAGTTGGTGGACACGCGGCCGCTGGGCGAGCGCATCGTCGAGGAGATTGGCGCGGCGTTGTCCACCTGCATTGCCTTCGGCCATTACCGCCTCGATGAGCAAGCCGCCGCCGACCACTACGGCGTCAGCCGCGCGGTAGTGCGTGAAGCGCTGATGCGCCTGCGCGACCGGGGATTGGTGGAAAAAGAGCCCTACTCCCAATGGCTGGCCGGACCGCTGACCGCCCGTGAAGTTACCGAAGACTACGAACTGCGCGCCTGCCTGGAACCCGAAGCTTTGCGCCAAAGTGCGCCGGGGCTGGACCGCGAGATGCTGGAAGCGATGTTGCAACGCGTGCTGGACGCCCAGGACAGCGCCCACTGCAGCCTGGAGGCCATCGAACAGATCGAGGAGGACTTGCACCAGCGCTGCCTCGCGGGCCTGCAGAACCGCAAGATCGCGGCGTTGATCCGCCAAGGCCAAAGCCCGATGATCATCAGCCGGATTTTCTACCGTTTGCTGGGGATCGGCGCCGATCCGGCCATGCTGGCCGAACATCGGTTGATTCTGGAATTACTGCTGCACGGTGCATTTGATGCAGCGGCGTTGAATCTGCGTGAGCACCTGCAACGCGCACGGCAGCGCATGCTGCAACGGTTGAAAGTGTTGTCAGTGCTTCCGGAGCAGCCATTGCCGAGCTATCTGCATAAGATCAGCTGAATTCATGCAATTTGTTGCTAACTTCACACGACCATTGAAACCACCGCTACCCCGCCCCATCTAACCTGCATACTTCCTTATGCAGGTGCCCCATGAGCGACCAGCAAGAATTCCCTGATTACGACCTCAACGACTACGCCGACCCCGAAAACGCTGAATCCGCCTCGTCCAATACCGGCCTGGCCCTGCCAGGGCAAAACCTGCCGGACAAGGTCTACATCATTCCGATCCACAACCGGCCCTTCTTCCCGGCGCAAGTGCTGCCGGTGATCGTCAACGAAGAGCCGTGGGCCGAAACCCTGGAGTTGGTGAGCAAATCCGACCACCACTCCCTGGCCCTGTTCTTCATGGACACACCGCCAGAAGACCCGCGCCACTTCGACACCTCCAGCCTGCCGCTGTACGGCACCCTGGTGAAGGTGCACCACGCCAGCCGCGAAAACGGCAAGCTGCAATTCGTCGCCCAGGGCCTGACCCGCGTGCGCATCAAGACCTGGCTCAAGCACCACCGCCCACCGTACCTGGTGGAAGTCGAATACCCGCACCAGCCGAGCGAGCCGACCGATGAGGTCAAGGCCTACGGCATGGCGCTGATCAATGCGATCAAGGAACTGCTGCCCCTCAACCCGCTGTACAGCGAAGAGTTGAAGAACTACCTCAACCGCTTCAGCCCCAACGACCCGTCGCCACTCACCGACTTCGCCGCCGCGCTGACGTCGGCCACCGGTAACGAGTTGCAGGAAGTGCTGGACTGCGTGCCCATGCTCAAGCGCATGGAAAAAGTGCTGCCGATGCTGCGCAAAGAGGTTGAAGTCGCGCGCCTGCAAAAAGAACTGTCCGCCGAGGTCAACCGCAAGATCGGCGAGCACCAGCGGGAGTTCTTCCTCAAGGAACAACTCAAGGTCATCCAGCAGGAGCTGGGCCTGACCAAGGACGACCGCAGTGCGGACGTCGAACAGTTCGAGCAACGCCTGGAAGGCAAAGTGCTGCCGCCCCAGGCAAAAAAACGCATTGATGAAGAATTGAACAAACTGTCGATCCTCGAAACCGGCTCGCCAGAGTACGCGGTGACACGCAATTACCTGGACTGGGCCACTTCGGTGCCGTGGGGCGTGTTTGGCGAGGATAAACTCGACCTGAAACATGCGCGAAAAGTGTTGGATAAACACCACGCGGGCCTGGATGACATCAAGAGCCGCATCCTTGAGTTCCTTGCGGTGGGTGCCTATAAGGGCGAAGTCGCCGGTTCCATCGTGCTGCTGGTCGGCCCGCCGGGCGTGGGCAAGACCAGCGTGGGTAAATCCATCGCTGAATCCCTGGGCCGGCCCTTCTACCGCTTCAGCGTCGGCGGCATGCGCGACGAGGCCGAGATCAAGGGCCATCGCCGCACCTACATCGGCGCCCTGCCGGGCAAGCTGGTGCAGGCGCTTAAAGATGTGGAAGTGATGAACCCGGTGATCATGCTCGACGAGATCGACAAGATGGGCCAGAGCTTCCAGGGCGACCCGGCGTCGGCCTTGCTGGAAACCCTCGACCCTGAGCAGAACGTCGAATTCCTCGACCATTACCTGGACCTGCGCCTGGACCTGTCCAAAGTGCTGTTCGTGTGCACCGCCAACACTTTGGATTCCATCCCCGGCCCGCTGCTGGACCGTATGGAAGTGATTCGCCTGTCGGGCTATATCACCGAAGAAAAAGTCGCCATCGCCAAGCGCCATCTGTGGCCGAAACAGCTGGAAAAAGCCGGCGTGTCGAAAAACAGCCTGACCATCAGCGACGGCGCCTTGCGTGCGTTGATCGACGGTTACGCTCGCGAAGCCGGGGTGCGTCAGCTGGAGAAACAGCTGGGCAAACTGGTGCGCAAGGCGGTGGTCAAGTTGCTGGACGAGCCGGATTCGGTGATCAAGATCGGCAACAAGGATCTGGAAAGCTCACTGGGCATCCCGGTGTTCCGCAACGAGCAAGTGCTGTCCGGCACCGGCGTGATCACAGGCCTGGCCTGGACCAGCATGGGCGGCGCGACCTTGCCGATCGAGGCGACGCGTATCCACACGCTCAATCGTGGCTTCAAGCTCACCGGGCAGTTGGGCGAAGTGATGAAGGAGTCCGCGGAAATCGCCTACAGCTACATCAGTTCGAACCTGAAGTCGTTTGGTGGTGATCCGAAATTCTTCGACGAAGCCTTCGTGCACTTGCACGTGCCGGAAGGCGCCACGCCGAAAGACGGCCCGAGCGCCGGGGTGACCATGGCCAGTGCGCTGCTGTCGCTGGCGCGTAACCAGCCGCCGAAAAAAGGCGTGGCCATGACCGGCGAGCTGACGCTGACCGGACACGTGCTGCCGATTGGCGGGGTGCGCGAAAAGGTGATTGCGGCGCGGCGCCAGAAGATCCATGAACTGATCTTGCCGGAGCCGAACCGCGGCAGTTTTGAAGAGCTGCCGGAGTACCTGAAGGAAGGCATGACGGTGCACTTTGCCAAGCGCTTTGCGGATGTGGCGAAAGTGCTGTTCTGACAATTATGTAGTGCCTGGTCTGGCCTCATCGCGGGCAAGCCCGGCTCCCACCTTTGAATGTGTTCACCCATCAAAATGTGGGAGCGGGCTTGCCCGCGAAGGCGTCAGTCGCCACAGCGCAAATCCCTCCTTGTCACACCTTGTCTCATCTTCGGTTATGCTCGCCCTTCGTCGTGAATCAACGGAGCCCCCATGACCGCTGCCCGCCTGCTTCTCCCCTTGAGCCTTGCCCTGCTGGCCGCGTGCGCCAGTGCACCGAAGCAAAACGTCACCGTGGACAACCAGAGCGCCTGCCCGCTCCAGCTCAAAAGCGGACAAAACCTTATCCTCACGTTGCCAAGCAACCCCACCACCGGTTACCGCTGGGCCATCCAGGACTCCGCTGGCGGCGTGCTGCGCGCGCTGAGCCCGGAGGTCTACAGCAGCTCGGAATCCGGTGTGGTCGGTGGCGGCGGCCAGTCGACCTGGCGTTTCCAGGCTTTCGCAGCCGGCCAGGGTCGTTTGCGCCTGACCTCCCAGCAACCCTGGGAGCCGGAAGCCGAACCCGTCGAAACCTTTGACTGCGCCATTACGGTGAACTGATATGCCATGGCTGATTCTTGCGTTGATGGGCGCCGGCACCTTTATCTACGGCCTGACCACCCATGCCACCTTATTGTGCCTGCTGGTCAAACCGCTGCCGGTGCTGGCGTTGTTGGGTTGGCTGCATGATGCACCGCCCACCGACTATCGACGCTGGATCAGCCTGGGGCTGATTTTTTCCCTGGTGGGCGATGTGCTGCTGGCCTGGCCGGGCGACCTGTTCGTCTTCGGCTTGGGTGCCTTCCTGTTTGCGCATTTGGCGTACCTCAAAGCCTATTTCAGTGACTGTCGCCGCATGGCGCTGCTGCCGCTGGTATTGGCGCTGGGCGTGGGCGCAATCCTGCTGAGCATCCTGATCTCCCATGGCCTGGGCGACCTGCTGGTTCCTGTAGTGGTTTATGCAACCGTGATCAGTGCCATGCTTTGGCGTGCGTTGGCGCGACTGGGCAGCGATGTGCCGAAACGCTCGGCATGGCTGGCGGCGGCAGGTGCGGCGTCGTTTGTGTTTTCTGACACGCTGATCGGTATCAATCGGTTTGTGGTGGCGTTCGATGCAGCGCCGTATTTGCTGATCAGTACCTATTGGCTGGGCCAGTGGGGTATCACTGCATCTGCGTTTGCACTCGGTACGCAGACAGAACACCTCAGCGACAATCCTTGAAAAAACCAAGTCCTCTATCCTACGCCCTGCCTAGAATCAAAACATCTAAACGACTGGTAGTTTTGACAGTTACGTAAAGTAGGCGCCTGCCGATAACGTCGTGGGACAACGCGCACAATCATGTGGGCGAATGGGTCAGAAGGATTCAATCATGGCCACCCGTAGAACACTCAAGAAAGCCAAGGGAACATTGACCGCCTCCATCAACGGTGAAGCGAATTTCGTTGCAGACGCGGTTTATCTGACGCACGAGAATGGACTGACAAGGATCGTAGGTGTGGATGAGGATTCAGCCAGCCTTCTACGCATCATCCAGATTGATATGGTGGCGCACATACCCTACGGCGAACATGATTTTCCAGGCGATCACATTCGCGCACTCATAGGCGGTGGAAACACTGCTCCCTCGCACTATTTAACCAGCAGCGGTCGTGTGACCGTTGATTTTGACCATAAAACTGGCCGCTACGAGGGCCAGTTCAAGTTCACTGCACAAAACATCTTTCCACCAAAAAACATCATTGAGGTTGAGGGTGCTTTTGCTATTCACACGGGCCCTAGCGCCAAAAAGTGACGGAGATCGCCGGGGCGGTGAAGCCAGTACCGACAGCTCCATCACGGTTTATCAGACAACCCGCGCACACCGGGGCCAACTTGGCTAAAATGCCGGCCTTTCCCCATCGTCGCCGGAACAACCGTGAGCAAAGAACCCGATCGCCTATTCGCCCAGCCCCTGCCCCAGGTGCCGGACTTCGCCTTTAACGAGGACGTGGTGCGGGTGTTCCCGGACATGATCAAGCGCTCGGTGCCGGGCTACCCGACTATCGTCGAGAACCTCGGTGTACTCGCCGCGCAGTTCGCCCAGCCCAACAGCGTGCTGTATGACCTGGGATCCTCGCTGGGCGCGGTGACCCAGGCCCTGCGCCGTCATGTGCGCACCGACGGTTGCCGGGTAATCGCGGTGGATAACTCGGCCGCGATGGTCGAGCGGTGCCGTGAATACCTCAATGGCCAGGACTCGATGTTCCAGGAGCTGCTGCCGGTCGAGGTTATCGAGGGGGATATCCTCGCGCTGCAGTTCCAGCCGGCCTCGGTGGTGGCGCTGAATTTCACCCTGCAATTCATCGCGCCCGATGAGCGCCTGGCCTTGCTCGCGCGCATCCGCCAGTCGCTGTTGCCGGGTGGCGCGCTGATCCTCTCGGAAAAGCTGCGCTTCAATGATGCCGAAGAACACGCGCTGCTCACCGATCTGCACATCGCGTTCAAACGCGCCAACGGCTACAGCGAACTGGAAATCGCCCAGAAACGCAGCGCCATCGAAAACGTCATGAAGCCCGACAGCCTCGAAGAACACCGCGAGCGCCTGCTGGCGGCCGGTTTTTCGACAGTCGTGCCGTGGTTCCAGTGTCTTAACTTTGCCTCGTTGATTGCCTTGCCATGATTGATCTTTCTCCCCTCGCCCGCCATCTGGTCGGCACTCCCCTGGCCGTGTGGGCCCAGGGCCTGCAAGCGCAACTCGATAGCAAGATGGAAAAGGGTCATGGCGACCTGGAACGCTGGCAGAGTGCGCTGGATGCACTGCCAAAAATCCAGCCCAGCGAAGTGGATTTGCTGAACGGCCTGACGCTCGATACTGACTGCGACGATGACACCCGCGTGCAGATGCATTCCGCGCTGATGGGCCTGAGCCCGTGGCGCAAAGGGCCATTCAACCTGTTCGGCGTGCATGTGGACACCGAATGGCGCTCGGACTGGAAGTGGTCCCGCGTGGCACCGCACCTGAACCTGAAGGGCAAGCGCATCCTCGACGTGGGCTGCGGCAACGGTTACTACATGTGGCGCATGCTCGGCGCCGGGGCCGACAGCGTGATTGGCGTGGACCCGAACTGGTTGTTCTTCTGTCAGTTCCAGGCGGTGCAGCGTTACCTCTCCGAACCCAAGGCCTGGCACCTGCCGTTCCCGTTCGAAGACCTGCCGTCGAATCTGGAAGGCTTCGACACGGTGTTTTCCATGGGGGTGTTCTATCACCGGCGTTCGCCTATTGAGCATCTGCTGGCGCTGAAGGACACCCTGGTCAAAGGCGGCGAACTCGTCCTGGAAACCCTGGTGGTCGAAGGCGATCAGCAGCAGGTGCTGGTGCCGGAAGACCGTTACGCGCAGATGCGCAACGTATGGTTCCTGCCGTCAGTGCCGGCGTTGATGCTGTGGCTACGCCGCGCAGGATTCAGCGACGTGCGCTGTGTGGATGTGAGTGTGACCACGGTCGAGGAACAGCGTGGGACAGAGTGGATGAAGTACCAGTCGCTGAGTGATTTCCTCGATCCTCAAGATCACAGCAAAACCATCGAAGGGCTGCCGGCGCCGATGCGGGCCGTGATCATCGCCCGCAAATAAATCTCAAAGGGACGGCTTGGCTCTTCGCGCCTTGAAGAACTCACTCAAGACCGTCCCGCATTCCTCGGCCAACACCCCCCCTTCAAACAGCACCTTATGATTGAGAAAGCCCTGGGTAAAAAACTGCCCCTGGCTTTGCACAATCCCCGCCTTGGGTTCCAGCGCGCCGTACACCACACGCGCAATCCGCGAATGCACGATCAGCCCCGCGCACATGCTGCACGGCTCCAGGGTCACATAGAGCGTGCTGCCCACCAGGCGATAGTTGCTGATGGCCTGCGCGGCGGCGCGGATGGCGACCATTTCGGCGTGGGCGCTGGGGTCGTTGCCGCTGATGGGGCAGTTGAAGCCACGGCCGATGATTTCGCCGTCTTGCACCAGCACCGCACCGACGGGCACTTCACCCAATGCAGCGCCTTGGGCGGCAAGGGCCAGGGCTTCGCGCATGAAGTCCTGGTCGCGGCTGCGGTCGATGATCGCGGTAGGGCGGAACTGGCGCATCACGCCACCTCGATGGCGGCCATCAGGCCGGTTTCCATGTGGTCGATCACATGGCAGTGGAACATCCACACCCCTGGGTTATCCGCCACCAACGCCACGCGGGCGCGCTCGTTTTTACCCAAAAGGTAGGTGTCGGTGAAGTACGGGATCACCTTGTGGCGGTTCGAGGCGATCACCTTGAAGCTCATGCCGTGCAGGTGAATCGGGTGCTGGTACTGGGTCATGTTCTTCAATTCGAAAATGTAACTCTTGCCCTTTTCCAGCTTGGCAATCGGGCGGTCGGCACAGGTCTTGTCGGTGATGTCCCAGGCCTTGCCGTTGATCTGCCACAGGCTTGGTGGTTTCCCGTCATCCACGGACACCGTGCCGACCCACTCGAAATTGAAGTTGAGTTTCTCCGCATTGGCCAGGTCCGGCTCGGCAATCGGGTTGGCGGGCAATGCAGGCGGCCACTCAGTCGGCGCATCGGCGTTGGCCACCGAACGGAAGGTACCCAGGCGTACTGGGCCATTGCGGATCGACAGCTCTTCGCCCGCCGGCGGTGCCTTTATCGCCAGGCAGATGCGCATGCCGGGGCCCAACCAGTATTCCTTGCCCAGCGGGCGCGGCTCGATCGGGTTGCCGTCCAGCGCGTAGATCTGCGCCTCGACATCCGGAATGTTGATGCGATACGTCAGGGTGTTGTCGAGGTTGAGCAGACGCACGCGAGTGATCTGTCCGGCCGGCAAATCGATCACTGCCTGGGACACACCATTGATCGTCGACAACCGCCCGGCGGTGCCACCGCGTGCCGCCTCACGAGGAACGCTGAAGGCCACGAAGGCGCCCTCTTCGTCCACGTGCCAGCTTTTCAGGCTGAGGGTGCGTTCATGTTTGAAACCGGTGGGTTCGCGCTCTTCGATGATCAGCGGGCCGACCAGGCCACGGCCGAGTTCTTCGCTGCTGTTCACGTGGGGGTGATACCAGTAGCTGCCGGCGTCGGGCACACGGAATTTGTAATCGAAATACTCACCGGGCAGTACCGGCAACTGCGAGACGTAGGGCACGCCGTCCATTTCCAGCGGCAGGCGGATGCCATGCCAATGAATGGTGGTGGCGACCGGCAAGTGGTTGATGAAACGCACCCGCAGCCATTCGCCCTGACGCACCCGCAACTCGGTGCCCGGCGCTGACGGGCCAAATGCCCAGGCTTCGGTCTTGTGACCCGGCACCAGTTCCACGTCGAGCGGCGCGGCGATCAGCTCGTAATCATGCCCCGCCTCGGCCTCGGCAACTTTCCCCAGCCAGTAGCGGTAGGCGCCACCGGCACCGACGCCCACTACGGCCAGGCCTGCAAGACCACCCAGGATTTGTCGACGGGAAAAGGATCGGGACACAACAACCTCACGTATCGGCCGCAGGCCCAAGGCCTGCAAAGGGCAGATACGATACACCTGCCCTGGCTAAACAGTAAGGCTTCGCATTGCCGCAGTAGGCGGATCAGGCCTTGGCGGCCGCCAGGATCAGGGCTTTCATCTCGGCCACGGCACCTTTGAAACCGACGAACAGCGCGTGCGCCACCAGCGCATGGCCGATGTTCAGCTCGTTGATACCCTTGATCGCCGCCACGGCTTCGACGTTGTGGTAGTGCAGGCCGTGGCCGGCGTTGACGATCAAGCCTTCATTGAGGCCGCAGCTCACGCCGTCGATGATACGTTGCAGCTCATCGGCCACTTCAGTCGGCGTGGTGGCATCGGCGTAACGGCCGGTGTGCAGTTCAATCGCCGGTGCACCGACACGGCGCGAGGCTTCGATCTGGCGCTCGTCAGCGTCGATGAACAGCGACACTTCGCTGCCGATCTTCGACAGGCGTTCCACGGCGGCCTTGATCCGCGCTTCCTGGCCGGCCACATCGAGGCCGCCTTCGGTGGTCAGTTCCTGGCGAGTTTCCGGCACCAGGCAGATGTGCGCCGGGCGGATGCGTTCGGCGAACTGCATCATTTCCTCGGTGACGCCCATTTCGAAGTTCATGCGGGTTTGCAGCACGTCCTTGAGCACCAGCACGTCACGTTCCTGAATGTGGCGGCGGTCTTCGCGCAGGTGCACGGTGATGCCGTCGGCGCCCGCTTCTTCGGCGTCCAGCGCGGCCTTGACCGGATCAGGGTAACGGGTGCCCCGGGCCTGGCGCAGGGTAGCGACGTGGTCGATGTTGACGCCAAGAAGAATGCGATTGCTGGTGGTCACGGAAGCGCTCCTGAAAAGGGAAAGAAACGCTGCACAGCATACACGGGGTTGTCAGGGCTTTCGAAACAACTCGCGACTGACCAGCGGCCGTCCGCCCAAGTGCACGGCCAGGGCCTGGCGCATCAGGCGCTTGGCGGCAGACAAGGCGCCGGGAGCGGTCCAGTCGGCTTCGCTCATGGCCAGCAGCTCGGTGCCCTGGAACAGGCCCGGTTGCAGCAGGTAGACGCGCTCCAGGCCGGCGTCGACCTGCAGACGGTACATGCCGTCGGCCGCGATGGGGTCGCCGTGCAGGTCATTGGTCAGTTCAAAACCGTAGCCCAGGTCGTCGAGCAGGCGCCATTCGAAGGCGCGCAGGAGTGGTTCCAGAGGGCGCCCTTCGGCCAGGGCGAGCAAGGTGGCAGCGTAGTGATCGAAGACGGCCGGGTGCGGGTCTTCGGCAGGGAGCAGGCGGATCAACAGTTCATTGAGGTAGAGCCCACTGAACAGCGCCTCGCCATTGAGCCAGGCGGAGGTGCCGACGCTTTCCATGCGACCGACGTTCTTCAGCTCGCCCTTGCCGCGAAACTCCACGTCCAGGGCCACGAATGGCCGTGCCAGCGTGCCCGCCTTGCCTCGCGCACTACGCAAGACTGCACGCAGGCGACCTTGGGGCGTGAGGAAGTCCACCAAGGCGCTGGTCTCGCGGTAGGCGCGGCTGTGCAGGACGTAGGCGGGTTGGCTGGGGGGTGGGGATTGGGACATGGGAGTCTCGATGACGGAACGCAAACCATGAAATAGCGAAGAACCACTGTGGTGAGCGGGCTTGCCCCGCGCTGGGCTGCGCAGCGGCCCCATACAAATCACCGCAGTTCTTTCAGGCAGATCTCAGTGGCAGGTTTTGGGGCTGCTTCGCAGCCCAGCGCGGGGCAAGCCCGCTCACCACAAACAGCCTGCTCGCCACAGCAAGCCGCTCCCACATTTTTAGTCCTGCGGTGTTCTTATAGGTCGCCGTAGCCCAGGGAGCGCAATGCACGCTCATCATCGGACCAGCCACCCTTCACCTTCACCCACAGGTTGAGCATGATCTTGGAATCGAACAGCAATTCCATGTCCTTGCGCGCTTCGGTGCCGATACGCTTGATGCGCTCGCCCTTGTCGCCAATGATGATTTTCTTCTGGCCGTCACGTTCGACGAGGATCAGCGCATGGATATGCAAGGTCTTGCCCTGCTGCTTGAACTCTTCAATTTCGACGGTGATCTGGTACGGCAGCTCGGCGCCCATCTGGCGCATGATTTTCTCGCGCACCAGTTCGGCGGCGAGGAAACGGCTGCTGCGGTCGGTGATCTGGTCTTCCGGGAAGAAATGCTCGTTTTCCGGCAGGTGCTCGGCGATCACGCGCTCCAAGGCATCCAGGTTGTGGCCGTGCTGGGCGGAGATCGGGATGATCTGCGCGTTCGGCAGTTGTTCCTGCAACCAGCTCAGGTGCGGCATCAATTCGGCTTTGTCTTCGATGCGGTCGGTCTTGTTCAACGCGACGATCAGCGGGCCGGTGACGTACTGCACACGCTCCAGGACCATCTGGTCTTCGTCGGTCCACTTGGTGCGGTCAACCACGAAGATCACCACGTCGACGTCTTTCAACGCCGCCGAAGCGGTCTTGTTCATGTAGCGGTTCAGGGCTTTCTCGCCACCTTTGTGCATGCCTGGGGTGTCGACGTAGACCGCTTGCACGGTGCCTTCGGTCTTGATGCCCAGCATGTTGTGGCGGGTGGTCTGCGGCTTGCGCGAGGTGATCGCCAGCTTCTGGCCGAGGATGTGGTTCAGCAGCGTGGACTTGCCCACGTTCGGGCGGCCGACGATGGCAACATAGCCACAGCGTGTTGCGGTTGAATCAGTCATGGCCATTCTCCACGCCCAGGGCAATCAGTGCTGCAGCGGCCGCTACCTGTTCGGCAATGCGACGGCTCACACCCTGACCTCGGCTTTTTTCGTTCAGTAAGGTGATTTCACATTCCACGAAGAACACGCGGCAATGGGGCTCACCCTGGATATCCACCACTTCGTAGCGTGGCAGTTCGCAACCACGGGACTGCAGGAATTCCTGCAGGCGGGTCTTGGGGTCTTTGTTGGTGTCGACCAGCGTGAGGCTTTCGATCTCGGAGGTCAGCCACGCGGTGACGCGCTCCTTGGCTGCTTCCATGCCTGCATCGAGGTAGATGGCACCGATCAGCGCTTCGAGGGCGTCGGCCAGGATCGACTCACGGCGGAAACCACCGCTCTTCAGTTCACCGGACCCCAGGCGCAGGTACTCGCCCAGGCCGAAGCCACGGGCCAGCACCGCCAGGGTCTCGCCCTTCACCAGGCGTGCGCGCAGGCGCGAAAGCTGGCCTTCACGGGCTTGGGGGAAGCGTTCGAACAGCGCTTCACCGGCGACGAAATTGAGGATGGCATCACCGAGGAATTCCAGGCGCTCGTTGTTGCGCCCTGCAAAGCTGCGGTGTGTGAGGGCAAGGACCATCAATTCCTGGTCCTTGAAGGTGTAGCCGAGCTGACGCTCGAGACGACTTAGAGAAACGGTCACGGTTTACCCATATCTGTTTGGTGGCACCGGCGGCCATCGACGATTGACGCAGTGTTCAAATTCAAATCCTGGTTGGTACAGCATGAGGCAGGACAGATTTGTCCCCACCCCAGAAAAGCATTCGGCGCTGTGTTCACAGCGCCGCCTGTATTACTTGATCAGCCCGACCCGCGAGAAGTTCGGCAGGTGGCTGAGTTTGGGTTCCGGCCAGCTCATCCAGACCGCGAAGGCCTTGCCGACGATATTCTGGTCGGGAACCATGCCCAGCAGGTCCTTGGGAATGTTGGGGTCATCCCAGTACCGGCTGTCATTGGAATTGTCGCGGTTGTCGCCCATCATGAAGTAGTGCCCGGCCGGCACTGTCCACTGGCCGTCAGGCTGGGCACGGTAGCGGCTCATTTCCTTGCGGATTTCGTGCTCTACCGTGCCGAGTTTTTCCTGGTACAACTCGGCGCTGCCCAAACTGTTCGGCTCGGAGCCGATCAGTTTCTCGGCCACCGACTCACCGTTGATGAACAGGCGCTTGTCGCTGGTGTAGCGGATCACGTCGCCCGGCAGGCCAACCACACGCTTGATGTAGTTGACGTTCGGGTCGCTCGGGTAGCGGAACACCATCACATCGCCGCGCTGCGGGTCACCGACTTCGATGACCTTCTTGTCGATCACCGGCAAGCGGATCCCGTAGGAAAACTTGTTCACCAGGATAAAGTCGCCCACGTCCAGGGTAGGTTTCATCGACCCCGACGGGATCTGAAACGGCTCTACCAGGAACGAACGCAGCACCAGCACGATGAACAACACCGGGAAGAACGACTTGCCGTATTCAACCAGCAAAGGCTCTTTGTTCAGCTTCTCGATCACCACGCCATCGGGCTGGCTGACGCTGCCCTGATAGGACGCGATAGCCGCCCGCCGACGCGGGGCGAAGAACACCAGATCGAGCAACGCCAAGAGACCGCAAACGGCAACGGCGATGACCAGCAACAGCGGGAAATTTAGCGACATAGGACCTAACTATCCAACCTGAGCACCGCAAGGAAGGCTTCTTGTGGAATTTCCACGTTACCTACTTGCTTCATGCGTTTTTTACCGGCCTTTTGCTTCTCAAGCAGCTTGCGCTTACGGCTTACGTCACCGCCGTAGCATTTGGCCAGTACGTTCTTTCTGAGTGCCTTGACGGAGGTCCGTGCAATGATCTGCCCGCCAATGGCGGCCTGGATCGCGACGTCGAACATCTGGCGCGGAATCAGTTCTTTCATCTTCTCGGTCAACTGGCGACCTTTGTAGTGCGCGTTGTCCTTGTGCACGATGAGTGCCAGGGCATCGACCTTGTCGCCGTTGATCAGCACATCCAGTTTCACCAGATTAGCCGATTGGTAACGGTCGAAATGGTAATCCAGCGAAGCATAGCCGCGACTGGTGGATTTGAGACGGTCGAAGAAGTCCAGCACCACTTCGTTCATCGGCAAATCGTAGGTCACTTGCACCTGGGTACCGAGGAACAGCATGTCGTGCTGTACGCCACGCTTTTCGATACACAGCGTAATGACGTTGCCCAGGTGTTCCTGCGGCACAAGAATATTGGCGCGCACGATCGGTTCGCGCATGTCTTCGATGGAAGACAGGTCTGGAAGCTTGGACGGGTTGTCGACGTAAATCGTTTCACCGGTTTTCAGCGCCAACTCGAAAATAACCGTCGGCGCGGTGGTGATCAGGTCCAGGTCGTATTCGCGCTCGAGGCGCTCCTGGATGATCTCCATGTGCAGCATGCCGAGGAAGCCGCAACGGAAGCCGAAGCCCAGGGCGTCGGAGCTTTCCGGGGTGTACTGCAACGACGAGTCGTTGAGGGTCAGTTTTTGCAGGGCTTCACGGAAGTCTTCGAAGTCGTCGGAGCTGACCGGGAACAGGCCGGCGTAGACTTGCGGCTGGATGCGCTTGAAGCCCGGCAGCACGTCGACGTCAGGGGTGGAGCTCAAGGTCAGGGTGTCACCGACTGGCGCACCGTGGATGTCCTTGATTCCGGCAATGATGAAGCCTACTTCGCCGGCTTTCAGATCAGTGGTAGCGGTGTGCTTTGGGTTGAAGACACCGACGCTGTCCACCAGGTGGATCTTGCCGGTGGACTTGACCAGGATCTTGTCGCCTTTCTTCACACGGCCATGGCGCACGCGGACCAGGGAAACAACGCCCAGGTAGTTGTCGAACCAGGAGTCGATGATCAACGCTTGCAGCGGATCTTCGTAGTTGCCGGTTGGCGCAGGAATGGTCTTGACCAGGCGCTCGAGCACTTCGTCGACGCCCAGGCCGGTCTTGGCGCTGCACTCGACGGCGTCGGTGGCGTCAATGCCGATGATTTTCTCGATTTCTTCTTTGACGCGGTCCGGATCGGCTTGTGGCAAGTCGATCTTGTTCAGCACCGGCATCACTTCCAGGCCCTGCTCGATGGCCGTGTAGCAGTTGGCGACGGACTGGGCTTCAACGCCCTGGCCCGCGTCCACCACCAGCAACGCACCTTCACAGGCAGCCAGCGAGCGGCTGACTTCGTAGGTGAAGTCAACGTGGCCAGGGGTGTCAATGAAGTTCAGCTGGTACTTGATACCGTCTTTGGCGGTGTAGTACAGGGTGACGCTGTGGGCCTTGATGGTGATCCCGCGCTCGCGTTCGAGGTCCATGGAGTCCAGGACCTGGGCTTCCATTTCACGCTCGGCAAGGCCGCCGCACATCTGGATGAATCGATCGGCCAGCGTCGACTTACCATGGTCAATGTGGGCGATGATGGAGAAATTGCGGATATGACTCAAATCACTCACGGATCAACACTCAAAAAGGCTGCAGGCAGATTGCCCGCTGAAAAATAGCCGGGAATTGTACCTGATGCTCAGGCCAGACGTCATCTTTGCTGACCAGAACAAAAATGCCCCGATCTCTCGACCGGGGCATTTTTTGTTCATAAGCGCGCAATCAACCGGCCCGGCGCAGTAGCCAGAAGCCGGCCAGGGCACAGATGGCCGTGGGCACCAGCACCGCAAACAGCGGCGAGAAGCCGAACACCAGGCTCGACGGGCCGAGCAGGTCCTGGGCGATGCGGAAGGTGAAGCCCACCAGCACGCCGGTGAATACGCGCTGACCCAGGGTCACGGAACGCAATGGGCCAAAGATGAAGGAAATCGCCATCAGCACCAACGCGGCCGTCACCACCGGTTGCAACACCTTGACCCAAAATGCCAGCCAGTAGCGGCCGTTGTTCAGGCCCTGGTCCTTCAAGTAGTGGATGTAACCCCACAGCCCGGAGATCGGCAGGCTTTCCGGGATCATCACCACGGTATTGAGCAATTGCGGCTTAAGGGCGATGTCCCACTCTTCGCTCGGCACATTGATCACTTCGGTGCTGGCGTTGGAGCCTTTGTCGATGTTGCGGAAATACGTAGTGGTAATGTCGCTCAGCTGCCACTTTTCGCCACTGTATTGCGCACGTTTGGCGAAACTCGACGACAGCAGATGGCGTTCTTTGTCAAAGGTGTAACGCGTCACACCAATCAACAGGCCACCCGGCTGCACGGCGTTGATGTGGATGAATTCATCGCCCTGGCGGTGCCACAGGCCGTGCTTGGAGCTTTGTGCGTCGCCCGAACCCTGGGCCAGGGCACGATTGGCCTGGGCCGTGGTTTCGGCCGGCGGCGCCACGTATTCACCGATCAGCACGCTGCACGCCATCAGCAGCAGCATGGGCTTCATGACCGCCCAGACGATACGACCGATGGACACGCCAGCGGCGCGCATGATGGTCAGTTCGCTGTTGCTGGCCAGGCTGCCCAGGCCGATCAGGCAGCCGATCAGAGCAGCCATCGGCATCATGTCGTAGAGGCGGCGCGGCGCGGTGAGGGCCACGTAGCTCAGCACGTCCCAGACGGTGTAGGTGTCGGTGACGTTACCCACTTCATCGATGAAGGCGAACAACGACGCCAAGCCGAGGATGATGCCCAACACCGCCAGAATGGCGATCAGTACGCTGCTACCAATGTAGCGATCGAGCTTAGCCACGAGCCAACTCCTTCTGGCCACGACGGCTCATCATTTTCAAACGGATCGGTTCCCAATAGAGCAGGCCCAGGCCAATCACCAGGAAGATCCCGTGCACCCACCACAGGCCCAGGGTTGGCGACAGCTTGCCCTTCTCCAGGGAACCACGGGCGGAAATCAGGATGGTGAGATAAGCCATGTACAGCAGGATCGCCGGCAACAGCTTGAGGAAGCGGCCCTGACGCGGGTTGACGCGCGACAGCGGCACCGCCATCAAGGTCACGATAAACACCAGCAGCGGCAGGGAAATCCGCCATTGCAGCTCGGCAATCGAGCGCAGCTCCTTGCTGCCGAACAGCTCGGTGGTCGGGATGGCGTCGCGGTCGGTGACTTCGTCTCTGATATCCGGACGGGCCAGCATCACGCCATAGGTGTCGTATTTGATCGCACGGTAATCGGCCATGCCCGGGCTGCCATCGTAGCGATAGCCATTTTCCAGGATCAGGTAGCGACTGCCGTCAGGACGCACTTCCTGGCGACCGGAATCGGCCACCAACACGGAAATGCCCCGGTCCTTCTTGTCCTGGCCCAGGCGCTTCTCGGAGATGAACACGCCGCCCAGGTTGGCGCGATCGTCGGTCAGGGTTTCGGTGTAGGTCACCCGTGAACCGTCATTGAGCGCCTGGAAGCGGCCCGGCTCGAGGGTGTCGAACTCGGTCATCGCGTCCTGTTTATTCAGTACCAGTTGGAACTGCATGGCGCCCTGGGGGGCCAGGCTCAGGCTCAACCAGGCGACGATCAGCGCGACGCCGGCGGCCGGGATCATGGTCATGCCCAACAGGCGCTGTTGGCTCATGCCGGTGGCCGAGAGCACGGTCATTTCGCTTTCGAGGTACAGCCGGCCGTAGGCCAGCAGGATCCCGAGGAACAGGCCGAGCGGCAGGATCAACTGCAGGAAGCCCGGCAGGCGAAAGCCCATGATCAGGAACAGCGAGCCCGGATCCAGTGCGCCGGAGGCAGCCTGGGCCAGGTATTTGACGAAACGACCACTCATGATGATGACCAGCAACACCGCACTCACGGCACTCAGGGTCAACAGGACTTCGCGGGACAGATAACGGAAGACGATCAAACCAGACACTCCAGGGTTGTCAGGCTAAGGCGGCCAAACAAGCAAGCATACCGAGTCAGCCCGCTTGCACGGGCCGGCTAAAAAGATGGCGCATTATCCTGTGATTGACCGCGCCTGTCACGGAGCTTGCTCATGCACGAGCACAAAGCGGGTGACAAGGGTTGTCAGGCTCCGCTGGCGAGGTTCAAACTGCGGCCTTTGTCGCCGGCGGTTTACACAGCTGCCTGGTATTAAAGCCGGAGTACAGACTCCTGGCTAACCGACCTTTATAAGGGACCCGAAAATGGAATTGGTTGTAAAAAGCGTTAGCCCCGAAACGTTGAAAACCGCCACCCTCGTGGTCGCCATCGGCGAAGGCCGCAAGCTCGGCGTAGCCGCCAAGCAACTCGACGAACTCAGCGGCGGCGCCATCAGCGCAGTGCTCAAGCGCGGCGACCTGGCCGGCAAAGTCGGCCAGAGCCTACTGTTGCAGAGCCTGCCCAACCTGAAAGCCGACCGCGTATTGCTGGTAGGCGTGGGCAAGGACGCTGAACTGGGCGACCGTCCGTTCCGCAAAATCGTCAGCGGCATCCTCACCACCCTCAAGGGCCTGGGCGGCACTGACGCCGCGCTGGCACTCGATGAAGTCGTGGTCAAAGGCCGTGACAGCTACGGCAAGACCCGCCTGCTGGCCGAGAGCCTGGTGGACGGCGGCTACCTTTTCGACCAGTTCAAGAGCACCAAGGCCGAACCCCGCGCCCTGAAGAAAATCACCCTGCTGACCATCAAGGCCGCCCAGGCTGAAGTTGAGCGCGCCGTAACCCACGCGACCGCCATCGCCAACGGCATGTCGTTTACCCGTGACCTGGGCAACCTGCCGCCGAACATCTGCCACCCGACGTTCCTCGGCGAACAAGCCAAGGCGCTGGGCAAAGAGTTCAAGGGCCTGAAGGTCGAAGTGCTGGACGAGAAGAAGATCAAGGAACTGGGCATGGGCTCGTTCTATGCCGTGGGCCAGGGCAGCGACCAGCCGCCACGCCTGATCGTGATGCAATACAACGGCGGCAAGAAGTCCGAGAAGCCTTACGCCCTGGTCGGCAAAGGCATCACCTTTGACACCGGCGGCATCAGCCTCAAGCCGGGCTTGGGCATGGACGAAATGAAGTACGACATGGGCGGCGCCGCCAGCGTGTTCGGCACCCTGCGCGCCGTGCTGGAACTCAAGCTGCCGATCAACCTGGTGTGCATCCTGGCGTGCGCCGAGAACATGCCGAGCGGCGGCGCGACCCGTCCTGGCGACATCGTCACTACCCTGAGCGGCCAGACCGTCGAAATCCTCAACACCGACGCCGAAGGCCGCCTGGTGCTGTGCGATGCCCTGACCTACGCCGAGCGTTTCAAGCCACAGGCGGTGATCGACATCGCGACCCTGACCGGCGCCTGCATCGTCGCCCTGGGTTCGCACACGTCGGGCCTGCTGGGCAACAGCGATGAGCTGATCGAGCAACTGCTCAGCGCCGGTAAAGCTGCCGACGACCGAGCCTGGCAACTGCCGCTGTTCGATGAGTACCAAGAGCAGCTGGACAGCCCGTTCGCCGACATCGCCAACATCGGCGGCCCGAAAGCCGGCACCATCACTGCGGCCTGCTTCCTGTCGCGCTTTGCCAAGAACTTCAACTGGGCACACCTGGACATCGCCGGCACGGCCTGGACCAGTGGCGGCAAGGACAAGGGCGCAACCGGCCGTCCAGTTCCCCTGCTGACCCAGTACCTGCTGGATCGGGCCAAGGCCTGAAACTGAAGACGCCGGGGTGGTGATTGTCTCACCGCCCCGGCCTCAGGAACCGCAATGACCCAAGTCGACTTCTATATATTGCCCAGCGCCGACCCGCTCGCGCGCCTGGACTTTGCCTGCAAACTCACCGAAAAAGCCTGGCGCATGGGCCACCGCATCTACCTGCATTGCAGCGATGCCGCCCAACGCGACGAGCTGGATGCCCGACTGTGGCGCTTCAAGGGCGAAAGTTTCGTGCCTCACGGCCCCGCCGAGTCCGAACCCGACGGCCTGGTTGTCCTGGGTTTAGGCGACAGTTGTGGCGATCACCAGGACCTGCTGGTCAACCTGGACCTGAAAGTACCGCCGTTCGCCAAGGCCTTCGCCCGTGTGGCGGAAGTGGTGGTGGAAGACCCGGCGATTCGTCAGGCCGCGCGGGAGAGTTTCCGTTTCTACCGCGAACAGGGCTATCCTCTGCAAGATCACCGGCTACAACGACTTTGAGTACATGATGGACAATCCCAACCCTATAAAAAAAGACGACCACCTGCTGGACGACCTGGAGTCGATCCGTCAGTTGCTCGGTGATGATGACTTGCAACCGCCGCTGTTGACCGAGACGGTCGAGGGCGAGGTACAGATTCCGCTGTTGTTCGACATGGTCGGCGGCAAACCCGTCGCGCCGGAGCCGGTTGCGGTAGCCCCCACCGTCGAACCTGCCGCTGCTGAAAAAGGGCCAGACGCCTTGCTGCTGCATCTGGACAACGAACTGCGCGCAGCCGCGCAGTTGATCATGCAAGACGTGATCGACGACTTTGCCCCGCATATCGAGACCGAGATCAAGCGTCGGCTGGATGCGCGGATGGAGCGGTTGTTGAGCCAATACCAGTCATAAGTCCTATCAGGAGCGATTTTGCTCGCTCCTACCCCTCTCCCCTATCCCCCGTTATACTTGCCGGCTTTCCTGAATAAATGCCAACTAGGGTCCCGCCGCGCATGGATAAGACCTACCAGCCGCACGCCATCGAAACTTCCTGGTACAACACCTGGGAATCCGAGAATTATTTCGCCCCGCAAGGCGCGGGCGATTCCTACACCATCATGATTCCGCCACCGAACGTCACTGGCAGCCTGCACATGGGCCATGGCTTCAATAATGCGATCATGGATGCGTTGATCCGTTTCCGCCGCATGCAGGGCCGCAACACTCTGTGGCAACCGGGTACCGACCACGCCGGTATCGCCACCCAGATGCTGGTGGAACGCCAACTCGAAGCCACCGGCCAGAGCCGTCATGACCTGGGCCGCGAGAAATTCCTGGAAAAGATCTGGGAATGGAAAGACCAGTCCGGCGGTAACATCAGCCGTCAGATCCGGCGCCTGGGCTCGTCCGTTGACTGGAGCCGCGAGCGCTTCACCATGGACGACGGTCTGTCGGAAGCCGTGAAAGAAGCCTTCGTGCGCCTGCATGAAGACGGCCTGATCTACCGCGGCAAGCGCCTGGTCAACTGGGACACCAAGCTGCACACTGCAATTTCCGACCTCGAAGTGGAAAACCACGACGAGAAAGGTTTCCTGTGGAACCTCAAGTACCCGCTGGCCGATGGCGCCAAGACCGCTGAAGGCAACGACTACCTGATCGTCGCCACCACCCGTCCGGAAACCATGCTCGGCGATGCCGCTGTCGCGGTTAACCCGAACGACGAGCGCTACCAGGCGCTGATTGGCAAGTTCGTCGAGCTGCCATTGGTCGGCCGCCGCATCCCGATTATCGCGGACGACTACTGCGACCCTGAATTCGGCACCGGCTGCGTGAAAATCACCCCGGCCCACGATTTCAACGACTATGAAGTCGGCAAGCGCCACAACCTGCCGCTGCTGAATATCTTCGACAAAAACGCCGCCGTACTGCCAGCCTGCCAGGTGTTTAACCTGGACGGCACGCTGAACGAGAGCATCGACGGCAAGATCCCGGCTGAATACGCCGGCCTTGACCGTTTCGAAGCACGCAAGCAGATCGTGGCCGCCTTCGACGCTGCCGGTTTGCTGGTGAGCGTTGACGACCACGGCCTGAAGGTGCCGAAGGGCGACCGCTCCGGCACCGTGATCGAGCCGTGGTTGACCGACCAATGGTACGTGTCCACCAAGCCGTTGGCAGAACCTGCCATCGCCGCCGTGGAAGATGGCCGCATCCAATTCGTGCCGAAACAGTACGAAAACATGTATTTCTCGTGGATGCGTGACATCCAGGATTGGTGCATCAGCCGTCAGCTGTGGTGGGGCCACCGCATTCCGGCCTGGTACGACGAGTCGGGCAAGGTCTATGTAGGCCGCGACGAAGCCGAAGTGCGCGCCAAGCACAACCTCGGTGCCGACGTTGCGCTGCAACAGGACAACGACGTACTGGATACCTGGTTCAGCTCGGGCCTGTGGACCTTCTCCACCCTGGGCTGGCCGCAGCAGACCGAATTCCTGAAGAAATTCCACTCCACCGACGTGCTGGTCACCGGCTTCGACATCATTTTCTTCTGGGTTGCCCGGATGATCATGCTGACCATGCACTTGGTGAAGAACGAGGATGGCACGCCGCAAGTACCGTTCAAGACCGTGTACGTGCACGGTCTGGTGCGTGATGGCCAGGGCCAGAAAATGTCCAAGTCCAAGGGCAACGTCCTGGACCCACTGGACATCATCGACGGCATCGACCTGGAAACCCTGGTGCAAAAACGCACCTCGGGCCTGATGCAGCCAAAACTGGCGAAGAAGATCGAGAAGCAGACCCGCGACGAATTCGCCGATGGCATTGCCAGCTACGGCACCGACGCCCTGCGCTTCACCTTCTGCTCGCTGGCGTCCACCGGTCGCGACATCAAGTTCGACATGGGCCGCGTCGAAGGCTATCGCAACTTCTGCAACAAGATCTGGAACGCGGCGCGCTACGTGCTGGACAAGGGCGAAGACTGCGGCCAGAACGGCGAAGCTTTCGAACTGAGCCTGGCCGACCGCTGGATCATTTCGCAGTTGCAACGCACCGAAGCCGAAGTGACCCGCCAACTCGACCAGTTCCGTTTCGACCTGGCCGCACAGGCTTTGTATGAGTTCATCTGGAACCAGTATTGCGACTGGTACCTGGAACTGTCCAAGCCCGTGCTTTGGGACGAAAATTCGCCAATCGAACGCCAGCGCGGCACTCGTCGCACCCTGGTGCGCGTACTGGAAGTGGCGCTGCGTCTGGCGCACCCGTTCATGCCATTCATCACCGAAGAAATCTGGCAGCGCATCGCGCCGCTGGCCGGTATCGAAGGCAAGACCATCATGCTTCAACCTTGGCCGGTGGCCAACGAAGCACGCATTGATGAGGCCGCCGAAAGCGATATCGAATGGCTCAAGACCCTGATGATGGGCACGCGTAACATTCGTGCCGAGATGAACATCGGGCCGGGTAAGCCATTGGCGGTGTTTGTGAAGAACGCCAGCGCTGAAGACCAGCGTCGTCTTACCGAGAACGATGCGCTGCTCAAGAAGTTGGCGAAGCTGGAGTCGATCACCGTATTGGCGCCCGGCGCAGAAGCACCGCTGTCCGCCACCGCACTGGTTGGCGAAATGGAAGTGCTGGTGCCGATGGCCGGCTTGATCGACAAAGATGCCGAACTGGCGCGTCTCGACAAGGAAATCGGCCGCCTGCAAGGCGAAGTGCAACGCGTGGGCGGCAAGCTGTCCAACGCGGCCTTCGTCGACAAGGCACCGGCTGAAGTGATCGAGAAAGAACGTGCCAAGCTGGCCGAGGCTGAACAGGCCCTGGGCAAGCTGGCAGAGCAACATGCGCGGATTTCCAGCCTGTAAGGTGTAAACCGTGTGAAAAAAGAGACCTTCGGGTCTCTTTTTTTATGCCTGCCGTAAGTCGCCGGAGAATGTGGGACAATGCCCACCACTTTGAGCCAACACCAGAATCATCATGACCGCCCCCAGCACGCCCAAGCCTCCACGCAAGAAGCCCAAAACCGCCGCCACGGCCAAGCCCGTCGCGCCGCGTAAAGAGGCGACCCTGCACCCACGCAACCGCCACACAGGCCGTTACGACTTCCCGGCGCTGATCAAGACCACGCCGGAATTGGCGAAATTCGTGATCATCAACCCGTACGGCAAGGAAAGTATCGACTTCGCCAGCCCGGATGCGGTGCGGGTGTTCAACCGAGCGCTGCTGAAAGCCTTCTATGGCATCCAGCACTGGGACATCCCGCAGGACTACCTGTGCCCACCGGTACCGGGGCGTGCGGACTACGTACACTTCCTGGCTGACCTGCTGGCCAGCACCAACGATGGCAAGATCCCGCGCGGTTCTATCGTCAAGGTACTGGACATCGGCATGGGCGCCAACTGCGTCTATCCGCTGATTGGCTATATGGAATACCGCTGGAATTTCCTGGGCTCGGAAGTCGACCCTATCGCCGTGGCCGCCGCCAAGGCCATCGTGCAGTCCAATGACCTGAGCAAGGTCATCCATCTGCGCCAGCAAACCAACCCCAAGCAGATCCTGCTGGGCCTGCTGGAGCCGGGCGAGCGTTTTGACCTGACGATGTGCAACCCGCCGTTCCATGCGTCCATGGAGGAAGCCACCAAGGGCAGCGAACGCAAGTGGCGCGCCCTGGGCAAGGCCGATCCAAAGCGCAAGTTGCCGGTGCTGAACTTTGGTGGCCAATCGGCCGAGCTGTGGTGTGAAGGCGGTGAAGCGCGCTTTGTGACGCAGTTGATCGCCGAGAGCGCGCATTTTTCCCACAAGGTGTTGTGGTTCAGCACCCTGGTGTCAAAAGCATCGAACTTGCCCGCGATCGAGACCGCCCTGAAAAAGGCCGGTGTCCTGGAAAGCCAGGTCGTGGAAATGTCCCAGGGCCAGAAGCAAAGCCGCTTCGTGGCCTGGACCTTCCAGACCAAGAACGAGCAACAGATCTGGCGCCAGCGCTGGGTTCGCGACTGAATCACTGTTGGGGCCACTTTCTGTAGTGAGCGGGCTTGCCCCGCGCTGGGCTGCGAAGCAGCCCCACATCGGGCACCGCATTTCTCCAGCCTAACCTCATTGCAGACTTTGGGGCGGCTTCGCCACCCAACGCGGGGCAAGCCCGCTCACCACAAAAGCAGGTGCCAGCCGGTAAAAACCATTCAAGTGCCTTTACAAATCGCAGGCAACAAAAAACCGTGCCCGGATCGCTCCGGAGCACGGTTTTTTTGCTGCGTCTTACTTGTTAACAGCGTCGGTCAGGCCTTTGGCCACAACCAGCTTGATAACTTTCTTGGCAGCGATTTCGATGGCAGCGCCAGTCGAAGGGTTACGGCCAGTACGGGCAGGACGCTCGGTCACTTTCAGTTTGCCAACGCCTGGCAGAGTGATTTCGCCGCCGTTTTCCAGCTGGTCAGCAACAACTTGGCTCAGTTGGTCCAGCAGAGCGCGCACGGTGGTTTTCGGTGCGTCTACTGCTTCAGCCAGGTCAGCGATCAGTTGGTCTTTAGTAATAGCCATTGTGGTGTTCCTTCCCTATCAAATTCATATGGATTGCAGAGTGCAGTGTCAGCCGTCGAGCCCGACCGTCTAGGCCTGGCACCCCCGGCTATAACCACGGAGATCGGGGTTATAGATGCTTGAAACGGGGATTGGTTCGACCTGACAGATGCTGAATGCACGCTTATCGCCGAGACTTGGCGTAAGACGGGGCAAAACTAGCACAGAGACGGGGAAATATCCGCTTCTACCTACCCATTTGGTCAGCTTTATCGCTCTAAACCGTGAAAAAAAGGCATATGGCCCGTCGGACGGCGCCCAAAACACCCTTCGAAGCCCGTCTCGGCCAATGGTGCGGTACACTTGGCCACTTTTCGGGGAGGCCCACCGCTCCCCGCTCAACCAGCCGAGAAGCCTATGCCGATCCGTCATTGCATCGTCCACCTGATCGACAAAAAACCCGACGGCACACCTGCAGTTCTCCACGCCCGCGACTCCGAGCTTGCCGAGTCGGCCGCCATCGAGAACATGCTTGCCGACCTCAACGAGAGCTATAACGCCAAACAAGGCAAGGCCTGGGGTTTCTTCCATGCCGAGTCCGGCGCGCACCCGTTCAGCGGCTGGTTGAAGGAGTATTTCGACGGTGGTCAGGATTTCACCACCTTCAGCCGTACGGCGGTCGAGCATCTGCAGAAGCTGATGGAGGAGTCCAACCTCTCCACCGGCGGCCATGTGCTGTTCGCCCACTACCAGCAAGGCATGACCGATTACCTGGCCATCGCCCTGCTACACCACAGCGAAGGCGTGGCGGTGACCGACGAGCTGGACGTGACCCCGTCGCGCCACCTGGACCTCGGTCAATTGCACCTGGCGGCACGCATCAACGTGTCAGAGTGGCAGAACAACAAGCAGTCCAAGCAGTACATCTCATTTATCAAGGGCAAGAACGGCAAGAAGGTCTCGGAATACTTCCGCGACTTCATCGGCTGCCAGGAAGGTGTCGACGGCCCGGGCGAGACCCGCACCTTGCTCAAGGCCTTCAGTGACTTTGTCGAAAGCGAAGACCTGCCGGACGAATCCGCCCGGGAGAAAACCAAGACCCTGGTGGACTACGCCAGCAGCCAGGCCAAGCTCGGCGAGCCGATGGGCCTGGAAGAACTCTCGGGGTTGATCGATGAAGATCGGCCTAAGGCGTTCTACGACCACATCCGCAACAAGGACTACGGCCTGTCGCCGGAAATCCCGGCGGACAAGCGCACCCTCAACCAATTCCGCCGCTTCACCGGCCGCGCCGAGGGCTTGTCCATCAGCTTTGAAGCGCACCTGCTGGGCGACAAGATCGAGTACGACGAAGCTGCCGGCACCTTGATCATCAAGGGTCTGCCGACTCAACTGACTGATCAGCTCAAGCGCCGTAACTGATGCTCGGCGGGGTTTTCAAGAAAGTCCTGCTGGTGTTGCTGGTCGTGGTGGTGATCCAGAACTGGGGCAAGATCGAGCGGGTGTTCAACCCGTCCCAAGTGGTATCGGAACAAACCCGCGCTTCAGCGCGGGTGGTGCTTTATTCCACCGAGTGGTGCGGTTACTGCAAGCAGATCCGCCGCTTTCTGGACCAGAAAGGCATTCCCTACCAGGCGGTCGATATCGAGAAGGATGCCCAGGCGCGCAAGGCGTATGAAGCGTTGGGCGGCGGCGGAATTCCGTTCGTGGACGTGAACGGCACGCTGATTCGCGATTACAACCCCGAGAAGATCATGGCGGCGCTGAAATAATCAGCGCACTACGATCATCCGTCCCAATACTGTGTGCAGCTCAAAGCCAAGCACGGACTGCAAGGCATTCAACACCGCCTGCGGGTCCTTGCTCGGGAAACTGCCGCTGACGCGCTTGGCGCCCATCTCTTCGTTGAGCAACAGAATGCGGCCTGGGTAGTAACGCTCCAGGTCCTTGACCACGTCCACCAACGGCGCCTTGTAGTAATTGAGCCAACCGTCGCGCCAGGCCAGGCGTGATTCGCTGTCCACCGCGTGCAGAGGGTCAGCAACACCGTCTACGTAGGCCACTTGCTGTCCCGCCGTAAGAATTTGCTGCGCACCTTGCTTGGACGGCGTCACGCCAACCCGTCCGGACAACACCGTCACCTGAGCGCCTGCCGGTTGCAGGCGCACTTCGAATTGCGTCCCCAGCACCCGCGCTTCACCACTGCCCGCCTCCACCACAAAGGATTGCCCGGTGTGGGTCACGCTGAAAAAACCGGCGCCTCGACGCAGCTGGATGTGCCGTTCGCCATGGTTGAAATCCACGGCAATGGCACTGTCGGCATCGAGGGTGACTTGGGAATTATCCGCCAGCGTGACGGTTTTGACTTCGCCCGGCGCGGTCACGTAGTCGGCACCGAAGTCATCGATCCAGCGTGACGGCTGCCAGCCGGCGCCCATGGACACCATCAACAGCAGGCACGCAGCCATCGCCAAGGCGCCGGACCAACGCGCCACCCGCGAGCGTTTCGGGGCGTTCATGGCATTGAGGTAGCCCTGCAACACCAACGAATCTTCGTCCGCCAGCTTGCGCGCTGGCACTTCGCTCAACTCCCACAACACCTGGGCCTGGGAGTAGGCCTCAACGTGCGCCGGATCTGCCCGCAACCACTGGCTGAAAGTGGCCTGGTCGCCACTGCTGGGCTGGTCATGCAGCAGGCTCAGCCAGGCCAGTGCGGCTTGTTCCTGGGCGGGCGTAGGAGTGACGTTCACGGTGCTTTCCCTGGCGATGGTTCGCGAAGGCTGGCTTTGCAGGCTTCGAGGGCACGCATCATATGTTTTTCCACGGCACTTTGGGACAGGCCCATGGCCTTGGCGATTTCTGCGTACTTGCGGCCGTGGATGCGGTTGAGCAGGAAAATCTGCCGCGTACGCTCCGGCAGGCTGCGCAAGGCAGCTTCGACATGGCGCAGGTCATTGCCGGCTTCCAGTGCCGCCTGGGGTTCGGAGCCTTGGTTGTCTTGCTGTTCAGGCAGCCAGCCTTCACTGCTACGCACCCGTGCGCCTTCGCTGCGCAGGTGGTCGATGGCGATGTTGCCGGCGCAACGCAGCAGGTAAGTGCTGAGCTCCTCGACCTGCACCAAGGGCCGGCGCCAGAAACGCAGGAACAGATCCTGCACCAGGTCGGCCGCCGTGGCGCGACAGCCCACGCGGCGATTCACCAGGGCTTCCATCTGCGAACGCTGGGACAAGAACACCTGCAGGAAATGCGCACGTCCACCCGCCGCGTCAGCGTGCGGGCTGTCCTGGGATTCGGGGGGCGTGCTGATCATCATGGACGGGCTCAGAGGGTGGCGAAGGCTGCAACGGGGCTGGCGAGCAGGCCGACACCCGCCAGGATCAAGGCCAGCCTTGGCCGGTACGGCAACAACAGCACCAGCAGCAATGCGCTGAGCATCAGCACGGCGCACCACTCCACCAGGCCCTGGCCCCAACCGGCGACATCCACTGCTGGCCAGATCGACACCACCAGCAGCAACCAGCCGATCACCCGCAAACCCAAGCGCCGACGGGGCGAGGGTTTGCTGTGCAGCAACTCGCCGTGGTGACGGTCAGTGGACAGGCACAGTGCGGTGAACCCGGCGTAGCACATCAGCAGCGCGAGCAGCATTCAGTTCGCCTCCTGCTTCAGCGCCAGGGGGCGTGCGTGCTCTGCTTTAGGCGCAGGCGCGGTGCGACGCTGCATCTTCCAGGCGGCCCAGCCGAGGAAAACGCCACTGGCCAGACAGGTCAAGTCGAAGCCAGCCATGGCCCAGTCGCCGGTTGCCAGCGAAACGCCCAGGTGATGCGAAGTCGTCAGTGCATTGAGCAGCGGGATCGCGATAAACAGCAACGCGCCGAAGCTCAGTTGCTCGACCCAGCCCTGGCGACCGCGACGCAGCAGGGCGTGCAACAGGCTCAGCCCCCAGGCGATAAAGAAGGTTTGCACTTCCCAATCGGAACGCTCGGCAAAGCTCACCGGCAACAAACGGTTAGCCCAGAAAAACGCCGCAATGGCGATCATCAACCCGGACATGCTGGCGATGTTCAACACTTCCACCAAGCGCAACTCAAACGGCATGACCGCAGCCTTGGCATGTTTGAGCTGGCGCTTGCCGAGCCAGATCACCAGCCCGGAGCCAATCATCGCCGTGCCCGCCAGGCCACAGATAAAGTACAACCAGCGCAACACCGGACCGGCGAAGTGGCCCATGTGCAGGCCATAGAAAGTACCGCCGATAGCAGAAGGCAACGACTGCCCGCCACTGACCCGCACCAGCTCGCCGGTGGTGCCGTTGAAGGACACGGTGCTGCCAAAATCATGCACCACGCTGTCGGAACCCGCGCGGAACACATTGACCGAGGCGTTCACATCACTGGGGTTATTCACGGCCACGCGCCCCACATGACCACCGGCCCATTGCGCCCGCGCTTGCTCGTACATCGGCATCAGCGGCAGCAATGTGCCTGGCTGACCCGTTGCCGGCGCGTTGTTGGTATTCGGGAACACTTCGCTGAAGAACGCTCGGGTGTCTCCCCCATAGGAAGCCAGGATCGGCGCCGGCATCACCATGCTCATAAAGATCACCAGGCTGCTGTAGGTGATCATCAGATGGAAGGGCAACACCAGCACGCCGACCGCGTTGTGCCCGTCGAGCCAGGAGCGCTGGCCCTTGCGGGGGCGGAAGGTGAAGAAGTCCTTGAAGATTTTCTTGTGGGTGATGATGCCGGTGATCAAGGCGATGAACATCACCATCGCGGCGATGGTCGACAGCCAGCGGCCCCAAGGATGGGGCATTTGCAGCTGGAAGTGGAAACGATAGAAGAAATCGCCGCCCATGCTTTCACGGGCTTGCACGGCCTGGCCGGTGACGGGGTCGAGGGTTTTCTGGATGAAGTTGCCGCGTTTGCCGGGGTCGACCTTGTCTTGCCACATCACCGACAGGCCGGGGTCACGGCTGTCCGGCAGGGTGATAAACCAGCGTGCGGCGGTCGGCGCAACTTGCTGCAGATAGGTCTGGGCGACCGTCAGGCTGCGCGCATCGTCCAGGGGGCGGGCCTGCACTTCAGGCTGCATCCAATGGCTGATCTCATCCTTGAAATACGCCAAGGTGCCCGTCAGGAAAATCGCAAACAGCAGCCAGCCAAAGATCAGCCCCGCCCAGGTGTGCAACCAGGCCATGGCCTGGCGAAAGCCCTCTTTCATGTGCGTGCCATCCAGAAGCCCACACCCGCCAGGGTGGCAAATACCGCGCTTGGCAGCATCACGCCAAACCAGGCGCGCGCGGCGCTGCGGCAAGCGAAACACCAGAGCACGGCCAGCAGGTAGAACACGAACGAACTCATCATCCCAGTGATCACTGCGTCAGCGCGGGACGTCGGCATCCACAGCGCCAGGCAGATGCTGGCCAGGGAAGCCATCAGATAGCCGCCCACCACGGCAGCCAGCACGCGCGAGGTGACGGCGAGGCGATAGGAGACAGGCAGCGAGGTTTTGCTTTTCATGCGGGAGGCGCCAGGTTCATCAAGCCGCAATATTAATGATAAATATTCTCATAAGCAAAACAGAACGGATGAAAGACCTTCCCTGACGGATTGCCGAAGCCCGTCGCGAGCCCTACAATACGAACAATTCTTGTTCTCTAAAGCATGGCGATGCTTGTGGAGTGTCCGCGTTGAGCCCGTCCAATACCGTCGAAGTGTTGTACAACGACCATCACCACTGGCTCACCGGCTGGTTGCGACGCAAGCTCGGCTGCCCGGAAAACGCTGCCGACCTGGCCCAGGACACCTTCATCCGCGTGCTTACCGCGCGGGAAACACCCACGCTGATCGAACCGCGCGCGTTCCTCACCACAGTCGCCAAGCGTGTGCTCTTCAACTTCTACCGCCGCCAGGACCTGGAGCGCGCCTACCTCGACGCCTTGGCGCAGATGCCCGAGCACGTGGCACCGTCGGAAGAAGAACGCGCAATCATCCTGCAAACCCTGGTGGAGTTGGACCAACTGCTCGACGGCCTGCCGATCCAGGTCAAGCGTGCGTTCCTGCTGGCCCAACTCGATGGCCTGACCTACGCACAAATCGGCACTGAACTGGGTATTTCCATCGCCACCGTCAAACGCCACCTGAGCAAAGCGGCTATGCGCTGCTACTTCGCCCTATGAACTTTTCCACCCAAGTCGCCGAACAAGCCGTGCACTGGCTGATGGAAATGCAGCAAGGCGCGCTCAACCCACGCCAGCAAGCCGCCTGGCAACAGTGGCTGAATGCCCACAGCGAACACCAGCGTGCCTGGGACCACATGCAGCGCGTCAACCAGCGCCTGCGCGGCATGCCGTCGCCCCTGGCCCATGCGGCGTTGAATGCGCCAACCTCCACCAGCCGTCGTCAGGCGCTGAAGTTGCTGTTGATCCTCGGCGCCGGTTCCGCTGCCGCCTGGAGCCTGCGCCAACAGCATATTTTGCCGCCGCTGACCGCCGACTATCGCAGTCCCGTTGGCCAGCGACGAAAGGTGCAATTGGCCGATGGCAGCCAGTTGCAGCTCAACACCGGCAGCGCGGTGGATGTGCATTTTGATGGCCAGCAACGCCTGATCCGCCTGCTTGAAGGTGAGATTCTGCTGACGGGTATTACAGGCAGCACGCCATTGCAGGTGCTGACCGGCCAGGGCCTGCTCACCAGCCAGGCGGCGCGCATGAACGTGCGACAATTCAACGATCACACGCAATTGGCCGTGCTCGACGGCCGCGTCGACGTCATGCCCAACACCTACACCGGCCTGCCGCTGAGCGTCCAGGCCGCGCACCAGGTCAACTTCACCCGCAAAGGCTGGGACACCCCGCGCCCCACCGACGCCAACAGCGGCGCCTGGGCCGACGGCATGCTGGTTGCTGCCCACATGCGCCTGGAAGATTTCCTAGGCGAACTCGGCCGTTATCGCCGTGGCCAGGTCAATTGCGACCCACAGGTAGCCAACCTGCTGATCTCCGGCAGCTACCCGCTGGATGACAGCGAACGCATTCTCGACCTGCTGGAAGTGAGCCTGCCGGTGAAGGTGCGGCGCTTTACCCACTACTGGGTGACCGTGCAGGCACGCGCCTGAAATTAATTCAAAAAACAGTGAGCCGTTTTCCACCCCTCGCGTGACAGAGAAGGAAAGCCACCTTGATCCTTCCTTCTCAGGACCGCTCTTCATGCCCCAGCAACCGACGCTTCTTGCCCGCACCGTGCGCCAACTCCTACTCGGCGTTAGCCTCAGTCTGACCGTGCTGCCCCCGGTGATGGCAGCTGACGCCAAGCCCTTTCACATCGCCCCGACGTCGCTGGAAGCTGCACTGAACCAGTTTGGCCGCGAAGCTGGCGTGTTGATCTCCTTCGGCTCCGAAGTCACGGCGGGTATGCAGAGCCGTGGTTTGTCCGGCAACTACGGCGCTGCGGACGGCCTGCAGAAACTGCTGGAAGGCACCGGCCTGCAAGCCCGTGCCGAAGGCGACAATGCCTACAGCCTGCAACCGGCCACAGCACCGGCCAGCATTGAGTTGGGCACCTCCAGCGTGGTCGGCGACTGGCTGGGCGACGCAGCGCAGACCAATGTGTTCGAACACCCCGGCGCCCGCGATGTGATCCGCCGTGAAGAATTCGAACGCCAGGGCGCCACCCAGGCCAAGGACGTGCTCAACCGCATTCCCGGCGTGAACGCCCCGGACAACAACGGCACTGGCAGCCACGACATGGCACTGAACTTTGGCATTCGTGGCCTCAACCCGCGCCTGGCGTCGCGCTCCACCGTGCTGATGGATGGCATCCCGGTGCCGTTCGCGCCCTACGGCCAGCCGCAACTATCCTTTGCGCCGATCAGCATGGGCAACATGGACGCGGTCGACGTAGTGCGCGGCGGCGGTGCGGTGCGCTACGGCCCGCAGAACGTCGGCGGCGTGGTCAACTTCGTGACCCGCGCGATCCCGGATGCACCGACGGTCAAAGGCGGCTTGCAGACCGAAACCAGCCCATCCTCCAGCCACGACGGCTTCAAGACCACCGGCAACTTGCTGGCCGGCGGCACGGCTGACAACGGCCTGGGCGGGGCGATTCTGTACTCCGGCACCCGTGGCGGCGACTGGCGCGAAAACAGCAATACGCGTATCGACGACCTGATCCTCAAGGGTAAATACCAACTGGATGACGCCAACAGCTTCAACGCCATGGCGCAGTACTACGAAGGCCAGGCCGATATGCCGGGGGGCTTGAACGTCGCGGACTACAAGGCGGATCCCTACCAGTCCACCCGCCCCTACGACAAATTCTGGGGCCGACGTACGATGTTCAACGTCGGCTATCGCTATGAGCAGGACCGCCGCGAGTTCACCGTGAACAGCTTCTTCACCAAGACCTTGCGCAGCGGTTACCTGGACCAGGGCACGTTCCTTTCGCTGTCCCCGCGTGAATACTGGGTGCGTGGCATCGAGACCCGCTTCGCCCAAGGTTTCGACCTGGGCCCAACCAGCCACGAAGTCGGCGTCGGCTACCGCTACATCAACGAGGCCGGCCACGAACTGCGCTACCGCACGCCGATTGCCGCCAACCAGCAGATTCCCACCACCGACAGCCGCAACGACCGCGACACCCGTGGTGGCACCGAAGCCAATGCGTTCTTCATTGATGACCGGATCGATATCGGCAAGTGGACCATCACGCCGGGCGTTCGCTACGAGATGATCGAGTCCCAGCAGACCAACAACCTGACCAACGTCAAATACAAAGGCGACTACAACACCGCGCTGCCGGCACTGAACGTGCTGTACCACCTCAGCGACAGCTGGAACCTTTACGCCAACACCGAAGGTTCGTTCGGCAGCGTGCAGTACAGCCAGATGCCGAACCGCGTGACCAGCGGCGAAGTGAAACCGGAAAAAGCCCGCACCTGGGAACTCGGTACCCGCTACGACGACGGCACCTTGCGTGCGGAAATCGGCGCATTCCTGATCAACTTCGACAACCAGTACGAAAGCAACCAGACCAACGACTCGGTGATTGCCCGTGGCGAAACCCGCCACCAGGGTATCGAGACCAGCGTCAACTACGCGCTCGATGGTTTGAGCCCGGCCCTGGCTGGCTTCGATGTGTACGCCACTTACGCCTACGTCGACGCGACCATCCGCGAAGACGGCCCGAACAAAGGCAATCGCGTGCCCTTCTCGTCCAAGCACAAAGGCACCCTTGGCGTGGGTTACACCGAAGGCCGCTGGAAACTCAACCTGGACAGCAGCTACCAGAGCAGCCAGTTCGCCGACAACGCCAACACCGAGAAGGAAACCGCCAACGGCGCCAACGGACGCATCCCTGGCTACATGCTGTTCAGCAGCCGTGCGGCCTATGACTTCGGCCCGCAACTGTCGGATTTGAATGTGGCAGTGGGTGTAAAAAACATCTTCAACACTCAGTATTTCACCCGCTCGTTCGACGATAACAATAAGGGTAAATACGTGGGCGAACCCCGCACGGTCTACGTGCAGACCTCCATTGCGTTCTAACGCCACCCAAACGAAAACGGGCCTGCAAATGCAGGCCCGTTTTTAGTGGAGCGTGAGAAAGCTATCAGCCGTTAAACACGGCGCGTTCTTTTTCCAGAAACTCCTGCTCAAGCTCATCTTCGTTGACTTTGGTGGTCGGCTGGTTTTTCCCGGCAGCGCGTGGCTTGCCTTGCAGTTTGCCGAACAAATGCTCCAACGCATGGTCCAGCTTGGTCGCCGCACCGTCGATCGCCTGTTCCAGGGTATCGGCTTTGTGCAGCACGGACAGCGGTTGATGGCCTTTTGGCCGCGCTTCCAGGCGGCAACTTAAATCGTGGGGACCGGGCTTGTCGCCGTTCTCATCCCGCAGGTAGACCTCCACTCGGGTCAGGTCTTCTTCGTAACGTTCGAGCGTGCTCTCAATGGTCGTACGTACCCACTCCTCCAGTCGGATGCTGCTTTCAATATGGTTATCGCTATTGACTTGGATTTGCATAGTTCTTCCCTTATTTCAGCTAGCTCGCGAGAGGTCACAACTGCAACACCGGGTCGGTGAAACCATGACCTCTTGATTACACAATTGAGCAGTCAGCAGAACAATTCAACCCCTTTGCAAAGATAAATCCCACATTACAAATTAAGTCTGACTACGAGCAAAAACGCTGTTAGGGTGGGGAGTTAGTTACATCTTCTTACGCCCCGCCAGCCTCACAATTGCCCCTCTCCCAACGGGTGCAATCCGCGGAAAACCTCTGCTTCTTCAACTAACCAATCGTGCACCGCGCGTACGCCCGGATGGCTCAGTGCGCCTGGCGCATACAGCAACACGTAACGTTTGTGGTTAGGCACGGCCAAGCCGAAGGGCACGATCAAGGTGCCGCGCTCCAACTCATCGTTGAGCAAGGTGCGCCGCGCAATGGCCACGCCCATGCCGGCGATGGCGGCTTCGATGGTCAGGTGGTTGCGGTTGAAGGTGTGCCCGCGCCGTACATCGGCGTCGTGATAGCCGATAGCATTCAGGTAAAACTCCCACTCGGCGTACTCATAACTCCCACGCCAGGCGGTGATGTCGTGCAGCAGTGGGAAATGCACCAGGTCAGCGGGGCCATGCAGCGGTGGCCGGCCGCGCAGCAGGCTCGGGGCGCAAACGGGGAAAATCTGTTCGTCCAGCAAGGCCGTGGACAACAGGCCAGGGTAGCTGCCGTCGTTCAAGTCGATGGCCAGGTCGAAGTCCCCCTCATGCAGGGCGATGCTGCTGTCTTCGGCGACCATACGCAACTGGATATCCGGAAAGCGCTGCTGCAAACGCGGCAGGCGCGGGGTCAGCCACTTGCCGAGAAACGATGGGATCGAGCGCAGGCGCAGGGTCCCGCTGATCATTCCCGCGTCCAGGCGCTGCAACTCCGCGGCGATGCTGCCATAGGCCTCGCCCACCGTTGTCGCCAATCGCTGTCCCTCTGCACTCAGCTCCACCCCCCGCGCGCGCCGATGAAACAAGCGGAATCCCAAGCGCTCCTCCAACTGGCGGATCTGCTGGCTTACCGCGCCCGGCGTGATGTGCAGTTCCTCGGCGCAGCGGGTGAACGACAAATGCCGCGCAGCACAGGAAAAAACGTGCAGCCAGACATACGTCTGGCCATGAATGGGCCGGGTCATAGTGTTTAGTCCTGCTAAAGGGTGTCTTAGGATAATTCGTTGGTCAGTGCCGATCCAGAGGCTCAGTATCGCGCCAATTCCGCTCGCTCTACAAAACATGGCAGCGATTTCTACTCCATTGCTTGTAAGGCTTTAGCATGGCTATCAGTGTTTTCGATCTATTCAAAGTGGGCATCGGCCCTTCCAGCTCCCACACCGTCGGTCCGATGCGGGCGGCGGCGACCTTTGCCCAGGCCCTGATCGACCAACACCTGCTGAGCGACGCTCGCCGTGTAGAAGTGCGCCTGTACGGTTCGCTGTCCGCCACCGGCGTCGGCCATGCCACCGACCGCGCCTGCGTGATGGGCCTGATGGGCGAATGGCCGGACCGGGTCGACCCCACCTCGATCAACGCACGCATCCAGCAACTGCGCGAATCCGGCCGACTGCTTCTCGCAGGTCAGCAGGACATTGCCTTCAACTGGAAGCACGATCTCCTACTGCTGGACGAAAGCCTGCCCTACCACCCGAACGCCATGTCCCTGCACGCCTACGGCGAAAACGGCCTGCTGAGCGAGCAAACCTATTACTCCATAGGCGGCGGTTTCATCATCGAAGCGGCGGAAGCGGCCTCGGGCATTGCGCCGACCAGCGATGTGGAATTGCCCTACGACTTTTCCAGCGCCGTAGAACTACTGGCCTTGTGCAACAAGCACGGCCTGCGGGTTTCCGAGCTGATGATGGCCAACGAACGCGCGTGGCGCAGCGATGCCGACATCCGCAATGGCCTGTTGCACATCTGGTCGGTAATGCGTGAATGCGTGGAGCAAGGCCTGCGCGATGAAGGCATCTTGCCGGGCGGTCTGGACGTACCGCGCCGCGCGGCGAAATTGCACCGCAGCCTGCTGGAAATCGGCAAACCGAATGTCATCACCTCGACCCTGTCGGCCATGGAGTGGGTCAACCTGTTCGCCCTCGCCGTCAACGAAGAAAACGCAGCCGGTGGGCGCATGGTCACCGCACCGACCAATGGCGCGGCCGGGATCATCCCGGCGGTGCTGCATTACTACATGAAGTTCAACGCCGACGCGTCTGACGACGACGTGGTCAATTTCTTCCTGGCCGCTGCGGCAGTCGGCATCCTCTGCAAGAAAAACGCCTCGATTTCCGGCGCCGAAGTCGGCTGCCAGGGTGAGGTGGGTTCGGCCTGCGCCATGGCTGCAGCAGGGCTTGCCGATATTTTGGGCGCTACTCCAGAGCAACTGGAAAACGCCGCCGAAATCGGCCTGGAACACAACCTCGGCCTCACCTGCGACCCAGTGGGTGGTCTGGTGCAAGTGCCGTGCATCGAGCGCAATGCCATCGCGGCGGTCAAGGCGATCAACGCCACGCAAATGGCCCTGCGCGGTGACGGCAAACACTTCATTTCCCTCGATCGGGTGATCCGCACCATGCGTGATACCGGCGCCGACATGCATGACAAATACAAAGAAACTTCACGGGGCGGCCTGGCGGTCAGCTGGGTGGAGTGCTGATCGGAGCACTGCTACCCGCCCCTTACGTGAGCCCGCGCAAAAATAATAACGAGGCAATACCGATGACCGATGTACGTACACCTGCTGCTGAAAATCCTGCTGCTACAGCAACCACCGTGACCACCGGCTGGACCCAACACGACACCACCTGGATGCTGGGCCTCTACGGCACCGCCATCGGCGCCGGCACGTTGTTCCTGCCGATCAATGCCGGCGTCGGCGGCTTCTGGCCGTTGATCGTGCTGGCCCTGCTGGCCTTCCCGATGACCTTCTTCGCCCACCGTGGGCTGACGCGCTTTGTGCTGTCAGGCAAATCCGGTGACATCACCGAAGTGGTCGAAGAACACTTCGGTGTCGGTGCGGGCAAGCTGATCACCCTGCTGTATTTCTTTGCCATCTTCCCGATCCTGCTGGTGTACAGCGTGGCACTGACCAACACCCTGAGCAGCTTCATGGAACACCAACTGCACATGGCCCCGCCCCCTCGGGCGATCCTGTCGCTGGTGCTGATTCTTGGCCTGATGGCTATCGTACGATGCGGCCAGGGCGTGATCGTCAAGGCCATGAGCGTGCTGGTGTACCCGTTCGTCGCCGCCCTGCTGTTGCTGGCGTTCAGCCTGATCCCCAACTGGAATGGTGCATTCTTCGCCTCCGCGGGTGATGGCATGCCCCTGCCGCTGTTCTTCAAGACCCTGTGGCTGGCGATTCCGGTGATGGTGTTTTCCTTCAACCATTCGCCGATCATCTCTGCCTTCGCCGTCGACCAGAAACGCGTGTACGGCGCCCAGGCCGAGCGCAAAAGCAGCGGCATCCTGGCCACGGCCCACGGCATGATGGTGCTGACCGTGATGTTCTTCTGCTTCAGTTGCGTACTGGCACTGTCGCCGGCCGACCTGGCGGCAGCCAAGGCGCAGAACATCTCGATCCTGTCCTACCTGGCCAACCACTTCCAGACGCCAGTGATCGCCTACGCCGCGCCGTTGATTGCGCTGGTAGCTATCACCAAATCCTTCCTCGGCCACTACATCGGCGCCAGCGAAGGTTTCCAGGGCCTGATCGTCAAATCCCTGCGCGGGCGCAATCGCTCGATGTCGGCCAAATGGCTGGAACGCTGCACCGCACTGTTCATGGTGCTGACCTGCTGGGCCGTCGCCACCTTCAATCCAAGCATCCTGGGCATGATTGAAACCATGGGCGGGCCGATCATCGCGTGCCTGCTGTTCCTGATGCCGATGTATGCCATTCGTCGCGTGCCATCTCTGCGCCAGTATTCGGGCCAGATGTCGAATGTGTTTGTAGTGGTGATCGGGTTGATTGCGCTGTCTGCGATCGTTTTCTCGGTACTGCCCTGAAATAGATCACCCAACAAAAAGGCGAACCTCGGTTCGCCTTTTTCATATCCCGCAATAACGGCTCGGCGCCTTATGCGGCACGGCCTTTGCTGTACAGCTGTAGAGGGAAACGGACCTTGTGAAAACCTCAGCGACGGAGTGGCCGATGGTCAGGAGACGCGAACTAATCCCGACACCGGTCGTCAATGACTGCATGTTCTTATCAGGCGGTACGCACCATGGACAATCCTTTTCAGATCATCACCGACACCTTCACCCCTGAATACCGCGTCAACTTGAGCATCCAACGCCTGGACGGCAGCATCATGCTGACCCTCTCCAACGAACAAGGCGTAGTGGCCAAGCGCATGATCAGCGCCGAACAGCGCAATGATCCCAAGCGGCTGAAACGCCTGGTGCAAAGCATTCAGTTCGGTATTGCCATCGAGCAGGGCCACAGCGCCATGGAGATCCTGGCGGTGATGACGGATGGCGATCACAAAGTCCTGCATCGACCGCCAACCCGCGCCCTGCCGTTCAGCGTCGGGCTTTAAAGCTCGCCCTTCTCGGTTTCCAGGCTCGCCTCGCCCTTGCGGCGCGGGCCTTCGACCTTCACCGACGGGAAGGCCGACGAGGCGTAGCGCACCACCAGAATCGCGAACGCCAACAGCAGAATCCCACCGCACAGGTAGATGATTCCCACATCGGGAGGGTTGTGGTGTGACACGTTGGAGATCAGCAGCCGCGTCAACGCGGTGATCGCCACGTAGATCAGGAAGCGTACCGGCATGTGGTTGGTCTTGAAGTAAATACCGACCATCGCACCCAATTCCAGGTAGATGAACAGCAGCAAGATGTCATCGATCTTGATGTGCCCGTTCTCCAACATCCCCAGAAACTCCATCACCGCTGCCCAGGCCGTCACCGCACCAATGGCGAACAACGCCAGGTAGTGGAACGACTCGACGAACAGGTTACCCAGGGACTCGGCCAGCCCGTGTACTTGCTGGCGCAGCCTTTCGGCCCAGTTGATTTTCACGATGATGCTTCCTTAGGTCGACTCGACCGGATAATGCGGGTTGGACGTGACGGTTGTTCTGCATGCAGAAAAAAGGCCAGGGGCGGGTATGAGATGGTGGCCGGGTGACATGAGGCACTTAATCGACTTGTTGCTTTGGGCACTTCGCTGCAAGCAATGCATTCATTTCGCGCATCACTTGTTCATGAGGGATTCCTGGACTGGGGTCATCCAGGGCCGCCTGTACCCTGGCTCGGAACCAACGGTCATAAAGGTAGGAGCAATCTTCGGTGTCAGGTGATTCGGTTTTCATTAGCGGTAAACACTTTTGATGTGGTGAGCGAGCTTGCTCGCGCTGGGGTGCGAAGCGCCCCCAACACTATTCACTGAGGCTTACCTGAAACAACAAGGTTGCCCTTGGAAAGGGCTGCTTCGCAGCCCAGCGCGAGCAAGCTCGCTCGCCACAGGTACTCGGTTGACCTTAGGCCGGCGCGACCTGCTCCAATACTCGATCGACTAACAAACCGCTCATTTCCACCAATTGATGAATAGCTAACACCAGACTTCGCTGTGGTCCATCAAGGTCGAACGCCAACGTACTCGCCATTTCACGCGCACTGCTCAAGGTCTCGCTGGCGTTAGCCAGCAAGGTTTCTGTGTCAGCGTTGGTCGTCACGTTGAAGAGCGGGATAGGGGTTTCTGTATTGAATTGCCCGGCACAGCTGAAATGTTTTTTTGGCATGAGACGACTCCAGTATTTGTCAGATGAATACTCCTTCTTAATCGAGCCGCCAAACTCGGCCCTGCATAGGCAGGGCTGAAAAAGATAAGTCACCGTAGGATTACCCGGCAACCCCGCCGTGTCGTCAGAAATTTCCGTTGTAGCAAACCCCCATTTCCCAACTACATTAAAAAACTGCTACCCAAACCCCCGTGGTTTGGCTTACTCTTTTAGCTGTATATAAATACAGTAATGGCAACACCCGAACACAAGGGCTACTCCCCTTCACTACTGCACCCTGATGACGAGGCCAAAAAATGGCTGTTGAAACCCTGTATCGCAGTACCCGCGACTTGGAGACTACATTCGTGGATCGCAAACTTGCCGACGCACACGACCAGATGCTTGAACTGGCAGAGTCTCTGATGGATGTCCTGTTGAAAAACGTGGAAGGCTTGACTGAAAAGCAGGCAGAAGACGCCGGTATTTTCATGGCCAAGAACCGCGCCGCCTTTGCAGCAGCGTTCAAGAACAACGCCAGCGCCCTGGCCGAGATCGGGCAGCCGGAGGCGGAGTAAGAGGAACGGCCCGCCTCCGTTGATTCAGGGTGAACCAACGGGTTCAGGCAGACCGGCGGCTCAAGGTTTTACCGAAGGCTGTTTGCGCCTTAGGCCTGCCACAAGGTTTTACCGAAGAAGGTCAACGTGCGGTCCCACGCCAGTTGCGACCATGCGGCGTCGTATTGCGTGTCGGGGATACGGCCATGGCCGATCGCCGTTTCGTTGGCAAAGGCATGGCGCGCCAGGTAGCGATAAAACGTAGCGTCAACACCGGCCGCGTGCAGCGTTGACTCCAACTCCGCGACGGTGTCGATGTTGAAAAAAGCATCCTGCGTGCCCCAATGGCCAATCAGCGGTGCTTTGATTTTTGCCGCATCCAGGTATTCAAGCGGTGGGAAGCCATACCAGACCACACCCGCCGCCAGCTCCGGAATGGCATTGAGCGCCAACAGCGTCAACGCCCCGCCCATGCAGTAGCCGGTCACGCCCACTTTTTTCGAGTCGGCCTGCAGGTAACGCACCGCGCCTGTGATGTCCTGGGACACCGCATCGCCAAAATCCAGGCTGTCCATCAGGTGATGGGCTTCTTCCTCTTCCACAGTCGAGGCGCCGCGATAAAGGTCCGGCACCAGCACCCGGTAACCGCATTCGGCCAGGCGGATGGCCACGCCCTTGATCTGCTCGTTAAGCCCCCACCACTCTTGAATCAATACGATGGCCGGCGCCCCTTCCAGCTCAGCCGGGCTGGCCAGGTAGCCGTTGACCTCGGCACCGTCTGGGCGCTTGAACGTTACGGAATGCGCTGTTGCTTGATTGGACATGAAGACTCTCCGCGGCAAGTAGGAAAACGATAGCGGGCAAGTACCGAAAAGCGCCCGCCCTCAGAACCCTATCAGGATTTTCAAGCTGAAAAACCTTCCTCTTCCCTCGTTATGTACCACTGTGTATTAGCGCACCCGCGAGACATATTCGGGATACAAAACACCGGTCTACTGGGCCTGCCTGAACCTTCACTGATCAATACACCGTGACCGAAGGTTCAATCACATAGGACCCGGAGAATAAAAATGCACGAATCAAAACCGGTTGATCGCCTGATCGTCAACACCTATACCAACGGCCTCATCGGCCCCAGCCAGAAGATGCTCGGCCCACTCGCCGATGGCGGCACCCTCATCACAGGTACACCACCGGGGTGTTGGGGCCCGATGATCACGCCCGCGTTTGAGGGCGGGCATGAGGTGACTCAACCCGTATTCATCGCCGGCGCCGAAGTCGGTGACGCCGTGGCCCTGAAGATCAAACGCATGCGCGTAACGTCGCTGGCCACTTCGTCAGGCGTCATGCGCTTTGTTGAGGGGCGCTATCACGGCGATCCCTTTGTCGCCAAGTTCTGCTCCAACTGTGGGCAAGAACATCCCGCCAGCCATGTCGAGGGGATCGGCGCCGACGCCATTCGTTGCAACGCCTGCGGTGCGGAGGTCAGCGCGTTTCGTTTCAGCCATGGCTACGTCATCGTGTTCGATGCCGAGCAGCAGGTGAGCCTGACCGTGAACCAGTTGGTAGCCGACCGCCTCGCCGGCCAGGCACCCGATATGGCGGCGTTGCCGGAGATGTCCGCGCAACACTCGATTCTGTCCCTGGCCCGCGCCGATATCCCCGGCCTTGCCGCGCACATGCGGCCGTTCCTGGGCAATATCGGCACCACGCCTTCAAGGGATCTGCCGGATTCCCATAACTGTGCCGACTTTGGCCAGTACCTCGTCGGCGCGCCCCACCGCTACGGCATGACCCATGACCAACTGCATGCCGCGAAAACCGACGGGCATATGGACACTAACTCCGTACGCGAAGGTTGCGTGCTGATTTGCCCGGTGAGAGTCCCCGGCGCCGGGGTGTACATGGGCGATATGCACGCCCAGCAAGGCAACGGCGAAATCGCTGGGCATGCCACCGATGTCTCGGGCGAAACCGAACTCACTGCCCACGTGATCAAGGGGTTGAACCTCGACGGCCCGATCCTGCTGCAAAACCTCGATGACCTGCCGCCCATGGCTCGTCCGATGACCGCCGAGCAACGGCTGCACGTCAAGGCATTGGGCGAGCGCTGGGGGCAGTTCGAGATCGAAGACAACGGGCCCATTACCTTTATCGGCAGCGGCGCCGACCTCAACCTGGCAACGGAAAACGGCCTGGAGCGCGCGGCGGCGGTCACGGGCCTGTCGATGGACGAGGTGCGCAACCGCGCAACGCTTAACGGCTCGATTGAAATCAGTCGGCTGCCAGGGACCGTTCGCGTCACGATTCTGTGCCCAATGCACATTCTGGATCGCATGGGGGTCGGCTCACTGGTACGTGAGAAGTATCAACTCTGATCGGTGTATCAGCGATACAGCAAGCGCTCGGCCAGCTCATCCGCCACCCGTGCGGGTGAGCGTTTTTCCGCCTGGGCGTGGGCGAAGATCTCGGTGAGTCGCGTGCCGATGTTGGACAGGTGCGCGGTAATCGTCGGCAGTTCCGCTCCGCCGTGCTTCAGCGCGACGTAGATCAGGCCGCCGGAGTTGATCACGTAGTCGGGGGCGTAAAGGATGCCGCGCCCTTCCAGTTGGTCGGCCACTTGCAAGTTGGTCAATTGCGCACTGGCCGAACCGGCGACGGCAGCGCAGCGTAACTGGCCAACACTCTGGCGATTGAACACGGCGCCGAGACCGCAGGGCGCGAGGATGTCGCATGGCGTGCTGAGTAACGCATCGTTGGCGATGGGGTGCGCGCCCAACTGTTCCATGGCCAACTGCACTTTGCCGTGGTCAATGTCGCTTACCAGCAATTCCGCACCGGCAGCGTGCAGTTGTTCAGCCAGGGCGTAGCCGACATTGCCCAGGCCTTGGATCGCCACACGTAAGCCTTCAAGGTTATCGCTGCCCAGGCGCGCCATGGCGGTGGTGCGAATGCCGGCGAACACGCCCATCGCCGCATGGGGCGATGGGTCGCCTGCGGCGGTGGTGCTGGTGACGTAACGGGTGTGCTGGGCGATGCAATCCATGTCGGCCACCGAAGTGCCGCTGTCGGTGGCGGTGATGTAGCGCCCGTCGAGTTGTTCGATGCAACGGCCAAAGGCTTCAAACAATGCCGCGCGGTTTTCCACGTGGCCGGGACGCAGGATCACGGCGGTACCCCCGCCCACCGGCAGACCGGCCAGTGCCGCCTTGTAGCTCATGCCTTGGGCCAGGCGCGCGGCATCGGCCACGGCACTTTCGTCGTCGGGGTAGGAAAGGTAGCGACAGCCACCGAGAGCAGGCCCCAGGCGGCTGTTATGAATGGCGATGACCGCCTTCAGCCCGGTGGCCGGGTCGATGCTCAAGTGCAGCGATTCAAGGCGGGTGCTGTGCATGAGAGCAAACATCGTCAAGCTCCCGAATCACTTCTGGTAGTGGGCCAAGTATAGGCTTGCGGCAGAAAACTGCCGGACCAGGCTGGAATAAGCCGTCCGATTTCGCAGGTCTTGCGACATAAGCACGCAGGATATTTTCCAAGCCACTGGACGAAAATTCCCAGCAAGGCTAAAACGGGGGCATCCGCCGGAGAATGCAATGAATCCCCGCAAAGCCTTTTTCGCCTGCCTGGAACGCTCCCCACCCGCGCTGTTTGAAGCGGCGTTGTGGATTGCTGCCGAGCACGACCCGGCCGTGAAGCCCTCGCAGATCCTGCAGGAACTGACCTTGCTGCAACAACAGGTCAGCCTGGGCATGCCGCTGCTGCCGGCGGATGAACTGGGCCAGCCGCTGTTGCGGCGCTTGAATGACCTCGGGTTTGCCCAGGATGAATTCACGCCCCTGCGCCCCGCCGCCGCCCTGTTGGACAAAGTCTTGCAGCGAAAACGCGGACAACCCCTGGCCATGGGCCTGATTGCCCTTGAGCTGGCGCGGCGCCTGGAGATTCCCATGGTTGGCGTGAATTTCCCCGGCCATTTCCTGTTGCGCGTGCCCGGCGCCGATCATCTGCTGGACCCCTGCGGCGGTCGACGGTTGTACCCCAACGATTGCCGCGACCTGTTGCAGCGCCAATACGGCCCCAACCTCAAGTTGCAGGCCGATCATCTGCACACCGCCGACCCGCGTTCGATCCTGCAACGGTTGTCCCGCAACCTGCGCCAACTGCACCTTTCCAACGACGTTCCGCTCCAGGCCTTGATCGACGCCGAACGCGTGCTGGAATTGGGCAACGCCAGCGCCGCCGATTACCTCGCAAGGGCCAGCCTCTATCAGCGCCTGGACTGCCCCAACGCCGAACGCTTCGATCTGGAACACGCGCTGATGCTCAGCGAAGACCCGATCCAACGCCTGCGCCTGACCGAACGCCTGGGCCACCTGCCACCCAATTCAGTGGTGCATTAAGCCTGCGGTGTCTTGAGAATATCGCCCGGCAGCGGACTCTTCGCCACCTCGGCTCCAGGCGAACGCACCTGAATAATCAACAACGCTGCGATCACCGCCGGTATCGCGCAGAAGAAGAAAATCTGCTGCACCGGAATATGCATCGCCAGCAACATACTGCCAAACAACGGCCCCAGGATTGAACCAAAACGCCCCACGCCCAACGCCCAGCCTGTGCCGGTGGCGCGCACGTGCGCCGGGTAGAAGTTACTGGCGAAGGCATTAAGGGTCAGTTGACCACCGATGATGCAAAACCCGGCCGCAAATACGCAGGCCACCAGATAGCGCGGGTTGTCATGGTTGAGGCCGAGCAGAAGGGTGCATACCGCAGCCGCGGCCAGTACGCAGGACAACAGGCGCACTTTGCTTTTCAAGCGGTCGGCGAACCAGGCCATACCAATGGCGCCCACGGTGCCGGCAAACAGGAACATCGAGGTCACCAGGTTGGCTTCTTTCAACGCCAAGCCACTTTCCAGCAACAGCGACGGCAACCAACTGATCATGAAATACAGCAGGATCAGGCTGACAAAAAACGTCGCCCAGATCAGCAGCGTAGGGCGTGCGTAGCCATTGCGGAACAACTCCACCACCGTCAGCTTGCTGCCCTGTTCCTGCTGGTTTTCGGCCTCGCTCGCTGGCGGCGGTTGCCAGTCCGGCAGCATGCGTGACGTCACTGTCTGCAGCCGCGCATAGGGCGGTGCATCACGCAGCAAACGCGGCAAGGACTCCGGCAGCAGCCACACCAGAAACGGGAACAACAGCAATGGCGTCACGCCCCCCGCCAGAAACACCGCCTGCCAGCCGAAGCCTTCGATAAACCCTGCCGCCACAAACCCGCCCGCTGCGCCACCGAACGAGAAGCCACACGCCGCCAGGGTCACCATCAACGTACGCAGGCGCGGCGGCGAATATTCCGACATCAACGCCATTGCGCTGGGCATCGCGCCGCCCATGCCGATGCCGCAGATAAACCGCGCAGCCATCAGCGTGTTCAGCGAATTGGCGAATACCATCAGCACCGTCAGCGTGGCGTAGATCAGTACGCAGCCAAGCAGGATGCGACGCACACCGAACCGGTCCGCCAGCGGCGTCACCAGCAACGAGCCCAAGGTCAGCCCCAGCAAGTTGGCGCTGAACACCGGGCCGAATGCAGCTTTCTCCAGCCCCCAATCCTGGGCCAGCGCCGGCACCACGTAACCCAGCACCTGGGCGTCGTAGCCGTCGGTCACCAGCAGCAGCGCCAGCAACAGGAGAATCAGCCACTGATAGCGCGACACCGGACGGGCGTCGAGTGCCGCGCGAAAGCTGGCAATCTGATTGTGCATCGCAAGTACCTGTTTTTTTTATTTTTATGGAACAGCAAGCGTCAGGCGGCAGGCGTATCTGGCTGGTTGGCCGGATGTGCCTGCACAAAGGCCGGATGCTGCGCCGCCAACGCCGCTACCCGCCCAATGCGCGGGTACGCCGCCAGCGGCACCTTGAAACGCTCGGCGGCATACAGTTGCGGGATCAGGAAGGTGTCGGCCAACCCCGGCTGTTCGCCGAAGCAAAACCCTTGGTCGCCGATCAACTGCTCCACCGCGCCCAAGCCCTGGCTGATCCAATGGCCAATCCACTCCAACAGTTGCACCTCGTCATGCCCCCATTGGCGCAGCAGATTCTGGGTGCTGGAGTTGTGCAGCGGATGAATATCGCAGCCGATGATCGAGGCCACCGCACGCTCGTGGGCGCGGGTCGCCAGGTCCTTGGAGAGCAGCGGCGCCTGTGGATAACGTTCCTCCAGGTATTCGATGATCGCCGGCGACTGAATCAACAGTTCGCCCTCCTCGGTACGCAAGGCCGGGACGCGACCTTGCGGGTTGATCGCCAGGTACTCGGGCTGACGATTGGCGCCGCCCGCCGGCACCAGCAAGTTGACCGGCACCGCAGTGAAATCCAGGCCCTTGAGCGCCAGGGCAATACGCACCCGGTACGACGAAGTGGAACGGTAGTAGGTGTAGAGTTCCATTACCCTGCCCTCCTAGCGCGCCGCGATCACGGTGCCACGGCATTCGCCGAAACCGATGGAGGCAAACCCCTCACGGTTGCAACGGGCACGCAGGATGATTTCGTCGCCGTCTTCAAGGAACTTGCGCACTTCGCCGGACGGTAATTCAACGGCTTTTTTGCCGCCTTCGGTCATTTCCAGCAGGCTGCCGAATTGACCGGCTTGCGGGCCGGACAAGGTGCCCGAACCAAACAGATCGCCTGCCTGCAACTGGCAGCCGTTGACGCTGTGGTGGGCCACCAATTGCGCAACCGTCCAGTACATGTGCAGGCTGTTGCTCAGGGCCAGGCGATGGGCCGGCAGGTTCTGCTCGCGCATGGCGGCCGTGGTGAGCAGCACTTCCAGCTCGATATCCAGGGCACCTGCGGCCTGGTCACGTTTATCCAGCAGGTACGACAGCGGTTGCGGGTCGCCTTCAGGGCGCGCCGGTTGCGCTTTGCGGAACGGTTCCAGGGCTTCAGCCGTGACGACCCAAGGCGAGATGGTGGTGATGAAGCTTTTCGACAGGAACGGCCCCAACGGCTGGTATTCCCAGGCCTGGATATCCCGTGCCGACCAGTCGTTGAGCAAGCAGAAACCGGCGATGTGATCGGCCGCGTCACCAATGGCAATCGAATCGCCCATCTCGTTGCCCTGGCCGATCCAGATGCCCAGCTCCAGTTCATAGTCCAACCGCGCACACGGGCCGAAAGTCGGCTCGGTCTGCCCGGCCGGCAGGGTCTGGCCTTTGGGGCGGCGCACGTCGGTGCCTGAGGTGCGAATAGTCGAAGCGCGGCCGTGGTAACCAATCGGCACGTACTTGTAGTTCGGCAGCAGAGGATTATCAGGACGGAACAGCTTGCCGACGTTCTGCGCGTGCTCGATGCCGACGTAGAAGTCGGTGTAGTCATTGATCCGCGCCGGTACCTGCATCTGGCAATCGGCGGCGCGGTGCAGCACCTGCGCTTCACGGGTGTGCAGCTTGCTGCCTTCGGCCAGCAGTTCCAGCAGGCGCTCGCGCAAGGCCACGCGCGGGCCGCGACCCAGTTCAAAAAAGGCGTTCAGCTGGCCACCGGCGGTCGCTTCGACGGCGCGACGGGCTTCACCGTCGAATTCATCGATGGCGGCGTGCAGATCCAGGATCGAGTCGCCAATCGCCACGCCCGCGCGCGGGGCCGAGCCGTTGATGCTGAACACGCCCAACGGCAGGTTTTGCAGGGGAAAATCGCTGTGACCATTGGCGGAGGCCACCCAGCTGCGGGTAAGTGTGGACTGAGTCATGGGTTATCTCCGGTTCGGGTTGAAGGTGGCGGGCAACGAGGCCCAGCACGCGTCATAAGTGGTTTGCAGTTGCGAGCAGTCCAGGGCGAACTGGGTGGGACGCAGCACTTGGCTGGTCTCGAACATGAAGGCCATGGTGTTGTCGATCTTGTGCGGCGCCAGGTCCACGTTGATGGCCTTGGTGCAGGTCTCGCCGTCCGGGCCGTGGGCGCTCATGCAGCTGTGCAGCGACGCGCCACCAGGCAGGAAGCCTTCGGCCTTGGCGTCGTAGGCGCCCTGGATCAGGCCCATGTATTCGTTCATCAGATTGCGGTGGAACCACGGCGGACGGAAGGTGTTCTCGGCCACCATCCAACGCGGTGGGAAGATCACGAAGTCGAGGTTGGCCAGGCCGTGGGTGCTGGTGGGCGAGGTCAAGACGGTAAAGATCGACGGGTCCGGATGATCGAAACTCACGGTGCCAAGGGTGTTGAAACGGCGCAGGTCGTATTTGTACGGCACGTTGTTGCCGTGCCAGGCGACTACGTTAAGCGGTGAATGGTCCAGCTCGCAGGCCCACAGTTCGCCGAGGAATTTCTGCACCAGCGTTGTTGGTTTCTTCACGTCTTCGTAGTGAGCGATCGGCGTCAGGAAGTCGCGCGGATTGGCCAGGCCATTGCTGCCGATGGGGCCCAGGTCCGGCAGGCGCAGCGGCGCGCCATGGTTCTCGGCGACGTAACCGCGCGCTTGCTCATCCAGCAGCTCTACGCGGAATTTAAGGCCGCGCGGCAGCACGACGATTTCCAGCGGTTCCACTTCCAGCACGCCCAATTCGGTGGCGATGCGCAGGCGGCCTTGCTCGGGGACAATCAACAGTTCGCCATCAGCGTTGAAGAACACACGTTCCATGGAACGGTTGGCGCGGTAGTTGTAGACGCTGATGCCAGAGGGTTTCTCCGCCGCCGAATTGGCGACCATGCCTACCAGCCCATCAATGAAATCCGTCGGTTCGCTCGGCAAATCCAACGGATTCCAGCGCAAGCGATTGGGCGTCACCGCCCCCAGCGGCCCACCGGCCAATTGCCGTTCCAATTTGATGAAAGCAGGATGATTGGCCGACGGCTGAATGCGGTACAGCCAGGTGCGCCGGGCTTCACTGCGCACCATGGTGAACGCGGTGCCGGAGAACAGTTCGGTGTACAGCCCGTAGGGCGCTTTTTGCGGGGAGTTCTGGCCGACCGGCAGTGCGCCGGGCAAGGCTTCGCTGGCGAATTCATTGCCGAAGCCCGACAGGTATTCGAGGTTCATGGATCGTCCTCTGTGCGGAAGTTGTTTTTATCGTAATCCAGTTACGCATAACGTAATTTGATCACTATCGACCGTCAAGCTATAAAGACGCCCATTCATCTCTCGGATTCTCGCCCCTCCATGGAAAAGCCCCGCGACACCGGTAAACAGAAAGTCCGCTCGGCCGAAGTGGGCACCGATATCCTCAAGGCCCTGGCCGAGTTGTCCCCGGCCACTTCGCTGTCGCGCCTGGCCGAACATGTGCAGATGCCGGCAAGCAAGGTGCACCGCTACCTGCAGGCGCTGATCGCCTCGGGTTTCGCCGAACAGAACACCGCCACCAACCACTACGGGTTGGGCCGCGAAGCCTTGCGCGTGGGCCTGGCGGCGTTGGGCAGCATGGACGTATTGAAAGTCGGCGCGATGCCCCTGGCGGAGCTGCGCGATGAGTTGAATGAAACCTGCTTTCTGGCGGTATGGGGCAACCAGGGCGCGACCGTGGTGCAGATCGAACCCGCCGTGCGCGCCGTCACTGTGGTGACGCAATTGGGTTCGGTGCTGCCGCTGCTCAGTTCGTCCACCGGGTTGGTGTTCAGCGCGTTTCTACCGTCGCGGGAAACCGTGGAACTGCGCGAACGCGAAATCCAGGCCGGCACTGCCCATGCCCTGGCAGACGACCAGGCCTACGCCACCGCCTGCGAACAGATCCGACAGCGTGGCCTGCATTTCGTGCACGGTTTGCTGATGCCCGGCGTCGATGCGTTGTCCGCGCCGGTCTTCAACGCCATCGGCCAAGTGGCGGCGGTGATGACCGTGGTCGGCCCCACCTCGTTGTTCCATGCCGATGAAGACGGCCCGGCGGCGCAGCACTTGCTGGCGGCGAGCCGGGCCGTGAGTTGGCGCATGGGCTATCAGCCCTGAATTAGTCGTGCCACTGCACCAGGGCCAGCGCCACACGGTTTTCCAGGGCGCGGATCGGTGCGGCGCTGCTCAGGTAGTTGTTGCTGATCATTGAAAACACCAGGCGCCGGCCCTGGGCGTCGGTGATGTAGCCGCTCAACGAAGACACGCCGGCCATGGAGCCGGTCTTGGCGTGCAGGTTGTTTTCTGCCGCCGTCCCGCGCAAGCGATAACGCAAGCTGCCGCCGCTCATGCGATCGGTGTTGCCGGCGATCGGCAAGGCGCTGTACCAAGCCTCGAACCAAGGCTGCTTGGCAGTCGCCACCAGCAGATCGGTGAGGTTCTGCGACGACACTAGATTGCGCCGCGACAAGCCCGAACCGTCGACCTGGCTCAGCGTCAGCGGGTCCAAGCCCTGGCGGCGCATGAAGTCCGCCACCGCTGCGACACCGGCCTGCGCCGTCCCTGCATTGGACGCCTTGCGGCCCATGGTCTTTAGCAACGCTTCGGACATGTTGTTGTTCGACAGCTTGAGCAGCGGCGTGATCAGCTCCTGCAACGGCGCCGACTGGTGCTCGGCCAACACCCTGGCCGTTACGGGGCTGACGCCACCGATCACACGTCGCCCAAGTACCTGGATGCCCTGCTGCGCCAACGCCTGCTCAAACAGATTGGCCACCAGTTGCGTCGGCTCCCACACGCTTATCCACTGCCGGCTTTGCTTGCCCGGCGCCAATGCGCCGCTGAGTTGCAGCAGATTAGTGCCGTGCTGGCGAGTGATGCCGTAATTGTTGCCGGGACCGCTGACTGCACGGTTGCTCAGTTGCACGTAGTCGGTAGAAGGGCTCACCACCACGATGACGGGTTGGCCAATCAGCACGGGCGCCTTTGCCGTGACCAGCAGCGTGCCCGCATCAAAATCCGTGTTAGGCGATACAGTCAGCGCGGAAATCTGCGCGCCGTAGTAAGTGCTTTCATCGTCGTGTGCCCAGTCCACGCCCAGGCGTTCGGCGTCGAAGAAGGTATCGTCGAATACCAAGTCGCCCTGGACCTGGCGCACACCCTGGCCCGCAAGCTGTGCCGCCAATGCCTGGTAATCGGCGAGTTGCGTGGTCGGATCACCCAGGCCCTTAAGGTACAGATTGCCGGTGAGGCGCTCGCCCTGCTGCGTGCCGTTACTCAGCAACTGTGTGGAGAAGCGGTATTGCGGCCCCAGCACGTCCATCGCCGCCGCCGTGGTCAGCAGCTTCAGGTTGGAAGCGGGGATCAACCGCGTGCGCGGGTTGTACTGATAAAGCGTGTTGCCGCTGCGGGCGTCACGCACCATCAGGGAGACGGTGGCGCCATTCAGCGCCGGATCCGCCAACAACTGGTCCAGGCTGCGCCCGGTAGAGGTCGTTGAAGGCGTTGCGCAACCACCGAGCAATAGCCCGACACCCAGCACCAGCGCACTGGCGTGTATCCATCGTCCCAACCGCATAAACCTGGCATTCCTGAATCGGTGAAAGTGCGCAGCTTGGTGAATTCACTGCTCTCAATCAAGTGCCAGGGTGGTGAGGGAGAAGGTATCGGCCTGAAATTGTGGGTCAGGCTTGGGCTCGGCCTTGCTGGGCGCGGGTTGGTTGAAGTCCATCGCAGGCAGGTAAACCCGCTGGCGCTGTGGGTCAAACGCCATATTGTAGGCCATCGGCAAGGTGCTGACGGTGGTCGCCAACGCGTAATGATCGGCATCCTGCTGATCAATCACCCTCAGGTTCGCATCCACACCGCTTGGGATCAGCACACGATGGTGCTGCTTGTCGTAAGCGACGGCATTGACGTCACGCCCAATCGGCAGCTTGGCCTTCACCTCCCCCGTTTCACGGTCCGCCACGATCAACACGGGTACATCTCCGCGACAGGCCACAAACAGACGCTGGCGCGCGACATCCTGAGCCAGCGCACTGGGCTTGGGGCAGTCGGCAAATTGCCAGGTATCGAGCACGGCAAAGGTACTGGCGGAATAACGTGCCACCTGGCCTTCATCGCGCATCGGCAAGAAGAAACTGCCGTCGCCCTTGAGCAGCAGCGGGTCGATTTTCTTCACCGCCAGTTCATGGACACCGGTGATGCGCTCCTGCTTGGGATCGAACTCAAACAGCGTGGAACGATCCGCCCGCCGCCCGCTGACGATGATCACTTTACCGGTAGACGGCTCATACACCGCGCTGTTGAGGTTGCTTTGCGCCACCGCAATGCGCTTGAGCGGCTTGAGGGTGGATAACTGCACCACGCCCAGGCTGCCGTCGGTATTGAGCACGAATACCCGGTCCAATTCGGGCACGAACACCACACCGTTGGCGCCCTCGGACTGGGCCACGGTCTTGACCGCACGCTGGTGCTGCACATCAAACACCATCAGGCCGTTTTCGCGACGGGCCACGAACAGGTAGGGCCGTGTCGGATCGAGCCCGACAAAACCCCAGCTGTGGCCGGAACCAGGCAAGGTCATCCGGTGTTCGCGGTGGTACGACAGCCCATCGGCCAGCACCGAGGTGCTGATCAACAGGGCCAAGGCTGCGCCAAGCTTTTTCATCAGAACTCCAGGGTACTGGACACCGACACCTGCCGCGCATCGCCCATGGACACAAACAAGCGGCTGGCCGCCGAGGTGTAGTAGACGCGGTCGAACATGCTTTTCACGTTGAGCTGGAACTTGACCTTTTGCCCATCGATCTTGGTGTCGTAGGTCGCGAAGGCATCCGCCACGGTGTAACCCGGCAAGGTGAAATCGTTGGCCGCGTCGCCTGCACGTTCACCGACGTAACGCGCACCGGTGCCCACGCGCAACTGGTCGCCGCCAAAGATGTTGCCGAAGTCATAAGCCACCGCCAGCGAGCCGGTGTGCTTGGCGACGTTTTGCAGGCGGTTGCCTTCCAGGGTCGGGTCCTTGTCCTTGACGTCCAGCGCATCGGTGTAGGCATAGCTGCCGATCAGGCTGACCTTGTCAGTCAGTTGGCCGGTGGCATCCAGTTCCAGGCCACGGGAACGCACCTGGCCGGCAATGCTGTAGACGGTGTTGGCACCGGAACCAACGGAGACCAGCACGTTGCGTTTGTCGATATTGAACAACGCGGCGCTGGCGGTGATACGTCCCGGAATGTCGAGCTTGGCCCCCAGTTCCCAGGACTTGGATTCCTCAGGGGTGAGGTCGCCGTTCAAGGTGCTGCCATCGGCCAAGGCGGCGATGGTGGAGTTGGGTTTGAACGACTCGGTGTAGCTGCCATAGAACGACAGTTCATCGGTGTAGCGATACACCAGGCCCGCACGCGGCACCCAGGCTTGGCCGTTGCCGTTGGTGTTGGCCTTGAACGGTACGCCTTTGCCGGCGTATTGGTCGTACATCTGGTAGCGCGCACCGGCGACGAAAATCCACTGTTCGTTCAGGTGCAGGGCGTCCTGGAAGAACAGCGAATCGCTGCGCAGCAGGTCGGTCTGGGCGCTGTCCGCGGGGCTGACGGTAGTGCCCGCCACTTCGTTGCCGTACACCGGGTTGTTGTAGTTGAAGCTGGTGGCACGCGAATTCTGGCGAATCAGGTCGGCGCGGTAAATCTTGCGGTACTCGTCATCCAGGCCGAACACCACATCGTTCTGCAGGCCGAACACATTGACCTTACCTTCCAGGCTCGCCGTGGCGAAACGGTCCGTGGTGATTGCCCCTTTGGTGCCGTCCATCTTGCGGGTCAGGGTGCCGTTGGTGTTCACCGCGCTGACGCGCACTTGGCTGGCGTCGTAGGTCTCGCGGTTCCAGCTATAGCCGAAGTGGGCTTTCCAATCATCGTTCAGGTCGTGGTCGGCCTCGAAGCGGTACAGGTCGGAGCGCCCTTCCATGTTGTTGAAGGGTTCATCCAGACGCCGTGAGGCCGGGATGTCCAGCGGGTGGTTGGACTTGTCGATCGCGGTGCCACGGTCGAACGGCGTGAGAAATTCACGGTGTTCGTAGGCAAACAGCAACTGGGTGCTGTCGCCATACCAGGCCAGGGACGGCGCGATCAGGCTCTCACGGTGAGTGCCGAAGTTACGCCAGTAGTCTTCGTCTTCATGGTCGACGATCAGGCGATACGCCAAGCCGGTGTCGCCAATCGGGCCAGTGGTGTCGAGGCTGCCGCCGCTGCCGTTCTTGCCGTCGCCAAAGGTCGAGCCGCGCACGGTCAGGGCAGTGGACTGCACCAGTTCCGGCTTTTTGCTGACGATGTTTACCACGCCGCCCGGATCCTGGATGCCGTACAGCAGCGACGACGGGCCCTTGAGCACTTCCACGCGCTCCGCCGTGGCGTTCAATGCACGCCCCTGCACGATGGGCATGCCGTCGCGCATGATCGAGCCGTTACGGTTATCACCAAAGCCGCGCAGCATGACCGCGTCCTGGGTGCTGGCCAAGGTGTTGGCCTGGGTGATACCGCTGACGTTGGCGAGGGCATCATCCAGATTGCGCGGGGTTTGGTCGCGCAGTACTTGGGCGGGCACCACATTGACGGTTTGCGGGGTTTCCAGCAGCAGCGCGTGGGAGCGCATCACCGAACTGGTGGGCGGTGGCTGGTAGCTGGTGCTGTCCTGGGCCTGGCCGACACCGCTGATGGTGGTGGCGCCGAGGTTGACCGCGCCTTCGGTGGGCAGCGGTTCAAGGGCCAGGGTGCGGGCATCGATCTGACGGAAAGTGAAGCCACTGTTGCCCAGCAGGCGTTGCAGCGCCTGGTTTGCACTCATCTGCCCGCTGACTGCAGGGGCGCTGAGGCCGTAAGGCGCTTCGTCGGTATAGATCACGCTGATGCCGGTGACCCGGCTGAAGTCGCTCAAGGCCTGGGGCAGCGGTTTGGCCGCCAGGGCAAAGTTGAACTGGGCGCTCTGCTGCTCCTGCGCCTGCGCAATGCTCAGGGGCAGCAACGCCAACCCCGATACCGCCAATACCGAGGCTCCCAGCCACTGTTTAACCCAACCGCCCGCCGTCGACTTCATGCTGTGAGAACCCGTGTAGAAAACGCTGTTAATGCGAATAGATCGCAGTTTCAAGCACTACACGGATGGGCGGTGGATTTACCTCACCTTTATTTGCAAAATATTTTATTTATTGCGCCTGGATACGAAACCCCATGCGTGGGAAATGCACATGCACGGTGCCAGCACGTTCGTCGCTGCGGCGCAGGATCAGCTCTTCGCGCCCGGCAAACAGCAGTTCGCCCGCGACCGGGTCGGTGCCGTAGTCGGTGGCGCAAATGGTCACCTGCTGGCCGGCCTTGAAGCCGTTCAAGTCCTCGAAGACTTCTTCGGGCAGGACAGCCGGTGCCGCATTGCGTGATACGTCCAAGGCCTGTTCAGCGCTCATCTGGGTGGACGTACCATGGCCGAAGCCCAGCACGCGATCCAGCCAGGCGGCGACGGCGGGATAGGCGTCCACCAACGGCGACGTCACCGAAGAGCCTTTGAGGAACCATAGTGGGTGGGCCAGGGCAAAGTCGGCAATCGACGGCTCGCCGAACAGGAAATCCCCGGCTTGGTGCTGCAATTGCTGATGGATACGATGGATGATCGTCGGCCATTGGTGCTTGGCCTGCTCCAATTGCACACGGGTTGCGGTGCCACCGCTGAACAATTTGCTGCGGTCCGCCACCAGCACCTGGAGCATTTCCGGTGGCACCTTGGCGAATTTCACCGCCAGGGATTCGGGCTGGAACACCAACGCCACCGCATGGGAAAACACCACCGAGTCGGCCCAGGCGGCGAAGCCTTGGGTGACCAGTTCCAGGCCCTGGGGAAACAGCGCGGGGGCGGCTTTTTCCTGCTCCAGGCGGCGCGCGATCAAGGCGGTGTCGCAGTAGATGTCCGCGCCGACTTGCAGCACCGGGGTCTTGCGATAGCCGCCGGTGAGGGCGGTGAGGTCCGGCTTGGGCATCACCGGCGAGATGTGCACCGAGCGCCAGGACAAGCCCTTGAAGCCCAGCAACAGGCGGGCTTTTTCTGCGAAGGGGGACTGTGGGTAGTGATGAAGAATCAATTCAGACATGCCGGACTCCGCTCTAGAAGTGAGCCGCTAGCTTAGCCTGCAACCACACGAAACGGGGCGATGGGAACCCATCAGTCAAATCAATGAACCACTGGCCGCCAGGCACTCCTTGGCACTCTTCTTCAACTTTTTGATCAGCCGTTCCTGGCGCAACGCCTCGCCCTTGCTCGCGCATTGCTCGGTGTACACCAGCGCCACCGCCGGGCTGGACAGGAAGAACCGCGCGCCCTTGCCACTCTGGTGCATGGCAAAGCGGCGCACCGGGTCATTGCTGATGCCGCAATAGAGCGAGCCATTGGCGGCACGTACCAGGTAGACGAACCAGGGTTTGGGTGCAGAGGGATCAGTCACGGGTCGATTCGGCTAAAACACAGGAGCACCAAGCTTATCAACGACTGGCCTGGAATGCCTTCAAACCACGCAGTGCTTGGCTGCGCACGGCATTTTTGACGACGGGCGTCCAACCCAGCAACAGGCCTTTGGTGCCCAGCGCCTGACGCGACCAGCGCCACAGGTCGAAGCTGTCGTGGTGCTCGCAGATCTTGCCGTCGCGAAACACAAAGCGCGCCTGGATATCGTTGACCACCGTGTTGCCGGTGGCGCTGAACAGGTAGGTCGCCACCCAATGCGCACCGCCGCTGCGTTCATCGCTGCGCACGTTGTCGAAGGTCAGGGAGAAATCCTTGGCGCGGGTGGTGAGCATGCGCCACATATCGCCGGCATCGCGCCCGCGCAGTTCGCCAAAAGCCGGGTCGCTGAACACCACGTCGTCGGTGTAGCAGGCGGCCATGGCTTCGGCGTCCAGGCGCTGGAAGGCCTGGTAGAAATGGTTGATCAGGGCGGTGTGGGCATCACTCATGGGCAGGCTCCGGGCGCTATTGTTATCCGGTTTGCACGATAGTCTGCCCATGGGCGCAAAGCCATGCCCATTTGCCACGTCAATGATGGCAATGGCGTCAGAGGTAGACAACGTCCAGGGTGGCACTGCCATCAATGGGGATTTCCTGGTCTTTGGGCAATTGCATCCGGGACAAGATCGTAGTGCCCACATGAATATCGACTGCCATGGTTTGCACCGGCAGAGGCGACGGGCTGGCGCCGCCCGCCGTCAACGCTCTCATCCAACCGGGTTGCCAAACCTGGTTTGCAGGAGCCGCATCGAACCAGGTACTGCCATCCATTGACTCGATCAACGAACGCTCAACGCCGTCCGCCACGCCATGGCTCATTCTCAAAATATACCAGCCCACTTTTTTATCGCCATTGACCCAGCCCAGACCGAAGTTCTGGTTAAACAGATCTGACTCGGGGGAACTGCCAGCGCGGTTATCGCGGACTTTGACTGCCATCAATGTCTGCGCGGTGCACTCGATGTTCAGACGCAGGCTGGCCACCGGCAACAACGTGGGCAAATGGGTTGCAGGGTTCAGGTCCTTGATGGAGATCTTCCCGTAGTCCACCGCACCACCATTGGTGAGCATTGGTGTACACGCTGCCGGCGTAATACTGCCCTTGACGGTGACATCCACACTGGATGCCGCCACAACCGGGCCCAGGTAGGCCAAGGTCATAGCGGCCCCCATCACACTCAGTAACTTTCTCATTATGTAAATGCTCGCAGGCGTCCGTTGTTATTATTGAACGCCGGGCACATCACTGCGCCAGACGCCTCAACAAATACGGCTCTATCATTTAACTAAGGATTAGTACTCCAGCCTCACACCGCACTAGAGCACACACTAACTTTATCTCGCGACCCGCGCCCACCCAATACAAGTAATACGAATACATAAGCAAACTAAGGCACCATTCCGGTATCCCGTGCGTAGGCAAATAAATCCACATCCGTGGAGATACATAACCGATTCATTGCCGTACTCTTCTGCTTACTGATAGTTGAAATACTGCGATTGACCCGTGCCGCAATCTGGCTGACGGTCATGCCACTGGCCAACATGCGCACGACTTCCTGTTCCTTGCCGGACAATGTAGGCGTCTGGGTGGTTTGTGAAATACACGCTTGGTCCAATTGCACACGCAGGCACTCACTGACAAATTCACGCCCCTGCACCACGGCCTTCAACGCCTGGGGCAGCTCGCGGGCGGACGCACTCTTGGCGATGACACCGCGCGCACCGTGGGCAAAGGCCGCTCGCAGCGTCGCGACATTGGCAAACATCGTCACCAGGATCACAGGGACATCGGGATACTGACGGTTCAATAATCCCAGCAAACCGTAGCCGTCAACTTGATGATTACCGGGCATGGCGAAGTCGGTCACAATGACGTCACACGGTATATGACTGACCAACTCTAGAAGTTGATCAGGACCATCGGCCTCGCCTACTACTTTGCACTTACCACTCGCTTCGATCACCACTTTCTGGCCCACGCGAACAATAGGGTGATCGTCAGCAATAATGATGCGAATCATCGGTTTTTCCATGATGGCAATTTGAGAGCGCCAAAATACCGCGATCATGATCTTGCAACAACAGGAAATAATTCATCGATTAGCTGTTCCACCCCGTATTTAGAGCCCCTCTCACAATGGACTACACAATTAAAAGAAATTACATACAGAAAAGTACTACATTGCAAAAGGATAAATTCCTTCATAGATTCGCCAGATAATTCAGATAACGCCCTACATCAATGCGAAAGGCTTCCAGCGCCGCATGGCTCTCTCCCACACCGGTTGAATGCACCTGCCTGATCAATTGCACCGCCGCCGTCTCCAGGCCGGTTTCTCCCAGAAACGCCACACTCCCCACCAGGCGGTGCAAACACTGTGCGGCCATCGTTGCATCCAGCACGGCCTGGGCATGGGTCAGCACAGCCAAGTCGGCATGGGCCTCCTGGATCAGGCTGGACACCATCGGTGCCACCACCTCCCACGAACCAAAAGCCTCGATCAGACCGGCCCGACTGGGAAAGACAGGCCTGCGTACCGGCGCAGGGCTTGCGGCATTGCCGGCACTGGCGGTGGACGCGAACTGCGGCAGCCAGCAGAGCAGCACCTCGCGCAATTGTGCAAACCCGATGGGCTTGATCAGCCAACCGTCCATTCCGCACGCCACGCACTGGCGAATCTCTTCAGGCCCCAGGCTGCCGGTAAGGCCGAGCACCACGATGGGCGCGCGGCCCTCAGCCTGCTCATGACGGCGCCATTCACGGGTCAGGGTGTAGCCGTCCATCACCGGCATGCGGCAATCAGTGATGACCAGGTCGAAACGCTCGGCAGCCAAGGTCTGCAACGCTTGCTGTCCATCACGGCAACACAGGTGGGCAACGCCGAGTTTTTCCAGGAGAGAGCCGAGCAGCAATCGATAGGTGTAATGGTCATCCACCACCAGCACCCGAGCCTGTGGCCAGGCGACCTCAGGTAACACACCGGGCGAACCTGGGGGTGGGAAGTAACCAGGCATAGAGCCCTCGATGAGGGCGATCAGCTCACCCGAACTTTTCGCAAAAAGACCATCGCCCTAATCCAAACGAGTTAGATCAAGGCCATAAAAGAGCGCGAAAACTATCCGAATGCGTGTTAAACCGCGATACAACAACTACGACAACTCAACCTTGAGCCGCGAAAAACGTGGCTTTCTCACTAAACACCCCCCTTTTGTCATTACCACCCTGTCATTCGTAATAGTTGCATTCCCGTCTTTACCTCTCAGCGATAAATTCCCTCCGCTCTCCCTGAAGTGGCGCGTGCCCCCAACAACCAAAAAACCATGGGCAACTTCACCGCGCCAATCTGTCCCCAAGCCCTTGCATAGGAATACCCGCTGTGTTGAAAGACTCTCTCGCCGCCCTGGCAGGCGCCCTATTGATTGCCCAAGGCGCTGTGGCGCTGGCCGCCAGCACCGTGGACCTGTCGGTAAAAGGCGCGATTACGCCGAGCGCCTGCACCCCCAGCCTCAGCGACGGCGGCGTGGTGGATTACGGCAAGATCGCCGCCAAGGACCTGTCACCCAGCGGCACGACCCTGCTCCCTCGCCTGAGCCTCCAACTGACCGTGGACTGCGAAGCCCAGACCTTGTTTGCCCTCACCGGCCGGGATAACCGTTTGGGTTCTTCCATTTTTCCTGCCCTCAACCATATGTACGGCCTGGGCATGGTCAGCGGCAACGTGAAGCTGGGCGCCTATCAGATAGGCGTGTTCGACCCGGTGGCGGACGAGCCGGTCTATCCGCTGTATTCCTCCGACCAGGGCGCCACCTGGCTCGTGAACTCTTTCGGCAGCTACATGGGCCATTACCACTGGACTGCATTTGGCGACACCCCCACGCCCAAGGCGCTGCGCAACGTAAAGGTTGACCTTCGCTTCCTCACCGAAATCGCACGTGTGCAAGACCTGCCCATCACCGAGGAAATGCCCATCGACGGCAGCGCCACGCTGGACATGATCTACCTGTAACGCCCCCCACATTCACAAGGACCTGTGCCCATGGATAAACCCACCCTCGCCCTGCTGCTCGCAGCCCTGGCGCCCGGCGCCTTTGCCGCCAGCAGCGCCGACTTGAATCTCTCCGGGACGATCACCCCCAGCGCCTGCGCGCCCCAGTTGTCGAATGGCGGCCTGATCGATCACGGCAAGATGACCTCCAAGGATCTTCAACCGGCCTCGCCCACGCGGCTCGACCCGGCAGAGATCCAGCTTGAAGTGCTGTGCGAGGGTGAGACCTTTTTTACCTTGACCACCGTGGACAACCGCGCGGGCACCTCCGCCATCAACCCGCGACACCATGGCCTGGGCCTGACCCCGGAAAAAGAAAAACTGGGCAGTGTGGCGTTCTCGCTGTTCGACCCGGTGGCCGATGACAAGCCGGTCAAGGTCATCACGTCAAGCAATGGCGGCGCCAACTGGTCCGCATCGATCTACCTGGGGCATGAGGCGCTCACCTCGTTCGCGGCCCTCGACGGCCCCAACACGCCCATCGCCCTGAAAACCCTGAACGCCCGCCTGCGTACGTTCGCCATCATCGTGCCCGCCACCGACCTGACGTTGCTTGATGAAGTGCCGATCGATGGCCAGGCCACACTACAACTGAAGTACTGGTAAGCCGTTTTTTCTCAACTAGTTAGGAGCAACACCATGAAAACCCTCAACGCCCTGTTCGCCACCCTGCTGCTCACTGGAGCAGGCAGCGCCGTCGCCGCCTCCAGCGTGGACTTGACCGTGCGCGGGTTGATCACCCCGAGTGCCTGCGAACCGTCGCTGTCCGGCGGCGGCAATGTAGAGATCGGCAAGATTTCCGCCAAGGATCTCAATGCCGACACCCACACCCGTCTGCCCGACCAGACCGTGCAACTGACCGTCACCTGCGACGCTGCGACCCTGATGGCAATCGAGCCCAAAGACAACCGCGCCGGGTCCGCTTTCAATCCCAGCAATACAAACTTTGGCCTGGGTCTGGTCAATGGCAGCGAGAAACTCGGTGCTTTCCAGATGTACTTGCAATCGCCGGTGGGTGACGGCACGGAACTGGGCCCCATTTCTTCCAGTGACGGCGGCCTGACCTGGACCCGCTACATGTACCTGACCAACGACGGCATCACCTCCGTGGCCAATACCACCACCATCGCCCCAGTACCTGTGCAGTCGCTGGTCACCGACGTCGTCATCGTCCCCTTCATTGCTTCGGCCGACAGCCTGACCCTGACCGAAGAAGTGCCCATCGATGGCTCGGCCACCCTGACCGTCAAGTACCTGTAACGCAAAACGGGTGCAACGCACTGCCTTGCGCCCACCGCTGTTCTCACGGATGGCTCCTCAACACGGTTCCAACAACAGACCATGAACACGCTCTCACGCCGCTTGATGTCGCTCTGTCTTTGCCTGACCGCCACCCCCGCCTTGTGCGCCTCATCGGTCGAAGTGACGTTGACCGGCAGCATCACCCCCAGCGCCTGCACACCGATCCTGTCGCCCAGCGGCATCGTCGATCACGGGCGGGTGCCGGCCCGTTCCCTCAACCAGTACGAGTTCACCGAACTGCCCGCCAGGACGCTGGACATGAGCGTGACGTGCAACCAACCGGTGTTGTTCGTGCTGGTGGGCGTGGACAACCGTGCCGCATCGTCCGTGGGACCCGGTTTCTACTATGGCCTGGGCAACAACATCCATGCGCCGACCGAGCGCCTGGGCTCGGTGGCCCTGGCGATTCGCGAAGCAGTGGGCGACGGGCAACGCGCCATTGTGCTGGCCTCCAGCAACAAGGGCCTGACCTGGTTCCCCGAAACCAACGCCTACCCGGATAACTACATGGGCTTTGCGCACCCCGGCACCCTGGTGCCAGACCCGCACCGTGAGCTCAGCGCCAAACTGGAAATCAAGACGTCGATCAACGCCGCCGCCTACCTGACCCTCGACCAAGAGGTGCCGCTGGACGGCTCCATCGTGCTAGACCTGAGGTACTTGTAGTCATGTTCCCCTTCCCTTGCGTTGCCTTAATAACACGGGTGTTCAACCTGGTTCGCTACACCGGTCTCTACTTCGCGGCACTGCTGCTGACGCTGTGGGGCCCAACGCTGGTGCTCGCCGACGGCATGGTGCCGGATACCTCGGTGGTGATCGTCAATGAAGCCGATGGCGAGGCCGCCGTGTCGGTGACCAACACCGACACCAAGCTCGCCCTGCTGCACGTCACCCTTGAAGATATTCCCGAAGACCCGGCATCGTTGCTGTTTGTCACGCCGCCGTTGACTCGCGTAGAGCCAGGCAAGAGCCAACTGATCCGCTTCATCCTGCAAGCCCCCACGCCCTTGACCACCCAGCGCCTCAAGCGCGTGATTTTCGAGGGTATGCCCCAAGGCCGCGCCACTGGCCAGGCCGGCCATGCACGGGTGGGTGTGACGGTGCGCCAGAACCTGCCGGTGATCCTGCATCCCAAAGGGCTCGCGCCAAACCGCACGCCGTGGACCGGCCTGGTCTGGCGCCTGAAAAACCAGCAGTTGAGCGTGAATAACCCGACCCCTTACGTCGTACGCCTGGCGCAGGAACTGACACTGCTGCCCGGCAAAGGCTCGGCCTTGTTGCCGCGTACCTACGTGCTGCCGGGCGAGACCTTGAGTGTCACCGCCAGCCAGGCCCAGGCCAGCACCGTGCAGATGCAACCGGCCACCGTCTACGGGTTTGCGGTCGCGCCCTACGAAGCACCGATCACCCTTTGATCGCAGCGCCGGCGGGAGTAATGCCGGCGCCCTGATAACGAAGTGGCCTCCCATTGAAGGCCACCGGGAGCCTGCCCGCGCCGAAGGATCGGCGTGGCCCTGCCTCCACTTATTCGAGTACCCCTTGTGAGCACAGTTATGACTGATCGCTACGGCAACGCCGTGCCTGGGATTTCATCGCGCCGGTTGCTGGCGGGCCTGGCGCTGGCCGTGGGCACGGCGCTGCCCACGAGTGAACCCCTGGCCGAAGAACTGGCCGGTTCATTCGACCCGCAAACCTTGTCCCAGCGCGGCATTGATCCGCAACTGGCGAACCTGCTGCTGGAAGCACCACGCTTCGCAGCAGGGCGCCACGCCCTCAATCTCAACGTGAACGGCCAACGGCGTGGCCGCGTGGATGTGGTGTTCGACGGGCAAGGCGCACTGTGTTTCAACCAGGCGCTGCTGGACGCGGGCGACTTGCGCATACCGGCCGATGAGGAGGAGTGCCATGCCTTCCTAGGCGCCTACCCACAGACCGTGATCGAGCAAGACCCGGCCACCCTCAGCCTGTCGCTGGTAGTGCCCACCGAGGCGTTGCGCCCCGCCGTGCGCGACGTGTCCGGCTACCAGACCGGTGGGTTTGCCGGGCTGCTCAACTATGACCTGAGCGGCCTGTACAACGAGTACGGCGACGACAACAGCCGCTTCGGTTCGGCCAATACCGAGGTGGGATTCAACGCTGGCGACTGGATCGTGCGCAGCCGCCAGGTGCGCACCTGGCAAGACAAGGTGTCGCGCACCACGCACCTGGACGCCTACGCCCAGCGCACCTTTGCCGAGCAACAAGCGGTGTTCCAGGCCGGGCAGATCAACCTGTACAACCCCGTGCTGGCCGGTACGCAAATCACCGGCGCCCAGGTGCTCACCGAAACCGCCCTGCAAGACCAGAACCAGGGCGCGACCATCACCGGCATCGCCAATAGTCCGGCGCAGGTGGAGATCCGCCAGAACGGCACGTTGATCCATTCCACGGTAGTGCCTGCCGGGCCGTTTTCCCTCACCGATGTACGGCGTTTGAACAGCCGCTCCGATGTGGAAGTCACGGTCAAGGAAACCAGTGGCGAAGAGCGCCGCTTCACGGTTCCTGCAGCCATGCTCGGCCTGGGCTTGCCGGCGCCGGGCTACTCGGTGGCGGCCGGGAGCGTGCGCAAGATCGGCGCCGGTGAAGGGGCCGAGCCGTGGGTGGTCAGCGGCGGCTGGAGTGGCTCGCTGCACCCGCAGGTCAGCGTCGGCGGCGGCGCACTGGCCGCCGAAGATTACCGCGCGGTGGGCGCGAACATCGGCTGGTTGCCGTGGCAGGACAGCCAGTTCCAGGTCTCCAGCCAAGTCGCCCAAGCCACACGCGATGGCAACGAACGCGGCGTGCAAACCGACCTGTCGTGGTCGCAACGCCTGGGCGAACGCTGGGCAATCACCACGGCCGGCTCCTGGCGCAGCCTGGGCTATCGCGACCTGGACGACTCCACTTACACCACCGACACCCGCGAGCAACGCCGCGCCCGTTATCGCGACCAGCAAAGCGCCACCGCATCCTGGTCGCACCCGATGCTCGGTGCGTTCAGTGCCGGGATCTCGCGCGCGTCCTCGTTCACCGGTGACAGCAGCAGCCGCGCACTGGCGTCATGGGGCACCAGCTTCGGGCGCGTGTCGGTGTCGGCCAGCGCCGAGTGGCAAGTCGGCGGGCGCCAGCAAAGTGATGACAGCGTGTACCTGAACATCAGCGTGCCCTTGGGCGAGAACCGTCGCGGCCGTGCCTGGGCGCGCAATGCCGGTGGCGAACATCGCATTGGCGCCGGGATCAGCGAGCAACTCAATGACCAGTTGAGCTATCAGGTCGGCGTAGAGCGCGACAGCCGCGACCGTGAGGTGGAGTCGTCCGTCGGCGTCTCGGCGCTGCCGTATTACAGCCAACTGGACTTCAACTACACCCGCAACAATCAGGAACGCTCCAGCTACCAGGGCGGCGCACGGGGTGGCGTCGTGCTGCACGGCGACGGCCTGACCTTCTCGCCCTACCCAGTGCGCGAGACCTTCGCCGTGATGTCGGTGGGCGACATGGCCGGCATCAAGGTCAGCACCCCCAGCGGCCCGGTGTGGACCGACTGGCAAGGCCAGGCTGTGGTGCCGCAACTGAGCCCCTACGGGCGCAGCCCGGTGGAAGTGCAAACCCGCTCGCTGCCGCGCAACGCCGACATCAGCAACGGGTTGGCGGTGCTGTCGGCCGGGCGTGGGGCGGTGGACAAAGTCGAGTTTGGCGTGGCCCTCACCCGCCGCGCGCTGCTCAACGTCACCACGCCTGGCGGCCAGGCGTTGCCCCGTGGCGCGGCAGTGAGCACCGCCGACGGCGAGTTCGTGACCCTCGTGCAGGAGGGCAGCCAAGTGTTCCTGCCTGACGTGCTCGACCGCCGCGAGCTGTGGGTCAGCGCCCCCGGCCAACCCCGTTGCCGCCTGGACTTCGCGCTGCCCGAACGCGGCGACCCCGAGGTGTATTTCGAAACCGCACCGGCGCGATGCCAACCATGAGGGAGCTAACCATGGGCCTGAAACCGGTCTTGCTGTCACTGAGCCTGTTGCTGGGCACGAACGCCTGGGGCATGGATGAATGCCAACTGAACCTCAGCGAAACCCGCGTGGATTTCGGCCTGATGAACCGGGCGGCCACACAAGGTCCAGCGGCTGAGCGCCTGTTGGGCGAACGCCGCTTGAGCCTGAGCCTCAACTGTCCCAACCCGACCGACATGAGCCTGTTCTATCGCGGTTTGGCGGGGAGCGGCGAGCGCTTCCAGTTCACCCCACGTGGCAGCTATAGCCTGCGGGCCAGCGCTGCTCTACTCGATGGACAGTCCGTGGAATTGGGGCTGTTGCCCGGCATCGGCCAACCGGCCGTCAGCACCGGCGCCACGCTGGGCTGGCGTCCCGAACACGGCATTGTACCGATGCGCGCCGGAGTACCGGTCAGCGGGCGCAGTTTGTCGTTGCAACTGGAAGTCAGCGCCTGGGCTGGGGAGGAAGCTTTACGGGTCAGCGATGCGGTCACCTGGGACACCAGTGGCGTATTCGACGCGATCCACACCGGCCGCTCGCGGGAACTGAGTCTACAAGCCCGCTTTGCCCCAGCGGCCTGCACACCGAGCCTGTCCAACGGCGGCACGGTGGCGTTCGGCAAGTTGTCGGTGATGGACCTGAGCCTCGACCAGGAAACCGCCCTACCCGCGCGCCCGTTGGTGGTCAGCGTGACATGCGATGCGCCCAGCGCCTTCGCCTTGCGCTTGCAGGACAACCGCCAGGGATCGGCCACCGGTCCAGCGGATGAAACCACTTACGGCTTGGGCCTCGACGCCCAGCAGCAAAAAATCGGGCGCTACCGCCTGATCTTCGACCCGCAGCGCACCACCGCCGACAGCGCGGCGCAGGTGTACCGCACCGACTCCGCCACCGGCGCCTTGCCCTGGAGCAGCGCCAGTGCCAGCCCGCTGGCAATCGGCGCCAGCCGCTTCCTCGGGTTCAGCACCAGCGCCGGCAACACCAGCGGCCCCGAACCGATTCAACAACTGAGCGCCACAACAAGCCTGGAAGCGGTGATCGCTCCACTGGGCAGGTTGGACCTGGGCAGCGAAGTGCGGCTGGACGGCGCAGCCACCCTCGAAATCAACTACCTCTGAGAGTACGTCCATGAAAAATCCATTGCTTGTGCTGAGCGCTTTTTGGCTGGCGACCGGCTGCGTATCCGCCCAAGCCGCCTCGACCATCGACCTGAACGTCAACGGAACGATCACCCCCAGCGCCTGCGAGCCGAGCCTGTCCAATGGCGGCGTGTATGAGCTGGGCAAGATCGCCGCCAACGACCTGAATATCGATCAGCCGACCGCGCTTGCCAACCACACCCTGCAACTGGGACTCACCTGCGAAGCACCGACCCTGGTCGCCCTGCAGCCCTCGGATAATCGCTCCGGCAGCCATTTCGATAGCGCCAGTACGCACAAGTTCGGCCTTGGACTGGTCAATGGCAACGAAAAGGTCGGCAGCATGATGCTGAATATGCAGGCCATCGTGGCCGACGGTACCGAGATGTACCCCATCGGTTCTGTGGGCTCAACCGCCGAATGGTCCCCGACATCCATTCTGTCGACGAACTTCCGTACCTCGTTCACCAACAACCGGAGTACGCCGTTCCTGGCGCCAACGCCGATCCAGCGCCTCGTCGCAGACGTGTTGATCGCACCGAGGATCGCCCCGGCCAACACATTGACGTTGACCCGAGAAGTCCCCATCGACGGCTCGGTCACCCTCGAACTCAACTACCTCTAGGAGCCCTGCCATGAAACTCCGTCTGATCGCCTTGGCATTGTTGTCTGGCACCGCGCACGCCGCCTCCACCGTCGACCTGGCCGTCACCGGCCTGATCACCCCCATGGCTTGCACCCCGCTGCTGTCCAGCGGCGGGCTGGTGGACTTCGGCAAGATCTCGCGCAATGACCTCAACCTCACCAACGGCACGCGCCTGCCCCACAAGTACCTGACCCTCACCGTCAACTGTAACGCCCCCGGGCGCTTCGCCCTGCGTATGCGCGATAACCGCGACGGCACGGCCCACGTCAACAGCGAGATTTTCTACGGCCTGGGGCTGGACACCAGCGGCAACAAGATCGGCGTGTATTCGGTGAGTTTCGACCCCAAGCAAACCGTGGTCGATGACCTGGCCGTGGTGTATGGCACCGAGTCCACCACCGGCGGCCTGGCCTGGCGCACCGCCAACCTCAACCCTATCGACGTCGGCTCGCGCAGCCTGCTCGGTTTCACCGATGTGGTCGGCAGCACTGCCGGCCCGTCGGCCATCCAGACGATGACCAGCACCCTCAAGCTGGAAGCCACGCTCAACGCCCGGCAGAACCTGGACCTCAGCGTGGAAACGCCGATGGACGGGTCCGCGACGTTGGAAGTTGTGTACCTGTAACACCCTGAACGATCCACTTCCCTAGATAGGAGCAACACTGTGAGCAAGTCCCTGAATACCCTGATCGCCACCCTGATGATCGCTGGTGCTGGTAATAGCTTTGCGGCATCTAGCATCGATTTGAGCGTGCGTGGGCTGATCACCCCAAGCGCCTGCACGCCTGGACTTGGCAACGGCGGGCAGTTCGAAGTTGGAAAGATTGCCGCCAAGGACTTGAAGGCGAATGACTACACAGTTCTCAGCGACCACTTCACGCAGGTCACCGTCACCTGCGAAGCGCCGACCCTGATGGCCATTGAACCAAGGGACAACCGGGCGGGCTCGGAAGCCATGGGCGAGCCGGTCTACTTTGGCCTTGGTTTGATCAATGGCAACGAAAAACTCGGCTCCCTCTCGATTCTTCTGGAGCAAGTAGTGGCTGATGGCGTGGCCAGCAGGGCCATCGATTCGCTGGATGGTGGCACCACCTGGGAGCGGCACTTCTCCATCGGGCCGGACCGCATCACCTCGGTTGCCAACACCGGGACCTTTACGCCAATTCCTGTTCAAGAGTTTTCCGCCCGAATGAGCCTGACACCGTTGATCGCCCCCACCAGCGGCCTGACCCTCACCGAAGAAGTGCCCATCGACGGCTCGGTCACGCTGACCGTGCGTTACCTATAAGGGCAATTGAGCGCAAGCCTGTCCGCCCGCAGCCCACGTTACCGGGGTAGCCATTGCTTCCCCGCCTAAACGTTCTACTTTCCGTAGCCAGGAACAATACGTTGAAAACCACCCGCAACCTTCTGATTGCAGCACTGCTGACAAGCGCCGCGCATGCTGGCGCCATGTCCAATGTCGACTTGGCCGTCAAAGGCTCAATCACGCCGAGCGCCTGCGCACCCGGCATCTCCAACGGCGGCTTAGCCGATTTCGGCAAAATTTCCGCCAAGGATCTCAAACCCGACAACGAAACAATCCTGAAGGGACACTACTTTCAATTTACGGTGACTTGCGAAGGCGCAACCCTCATGGGACTGCAAGCCAAGGATAATCGTGAAGGCTCGGACTATACCGACAGGGTCGATCAATTCGGCCTGGGCTTGATCAATGGCAGTGAAAAGCTCGGTGCCATGGAGCTTAGCCTTTCGAACCCGGTAGCCGATGGCGTCGCGTCCCGGATGATCCATTCCGAAGATGGCGGCCTGACCTGGAGCAACGGGCGTTATCTGTGGCGCACCAATATTCTTTCGGTCGCCGATGCCAGCATCAACGCGCCAATCCCGGTGCAGCAGTTCAGCTCGACGTTGCGTATCTTCACACTCATCGCCCCCACCAGCGGCCTGAACCTCACTGAGGAAGTGCCCATCGACGGCTCGGTCACCCTGACCGTGCGTTACCTCTAAACCTTCTCGCTGGTCACGCCAACGTACAAGGCCCGACCAGCGCCCAACCCGGCGATGATCGCGCCCAGGCCAATCACGCCGAACACCCAGCCGGTGGCGCCCCAGCCACCGGTCCAGTCATGCAACACACCCACGGCCAGCGGGCCCATGGATGCCAGTGTGTAGCCAATGCCCTGGGCCATGCCCGACAGGTTGGCGGCCACGTGGGAGTCCCGCGAGCGCAACACGATCAGGGTCAGCGCCAGGCTGAACGTACCGCCCTGGCCCAGTCCCAGCAGAATCGCCCAGCCCCACAACCCTTCCAGCGGCGCAAACAGGCAGCCAAACAGCCCGCCGAGGGTGAGCAACATCACCACCACGATGGCCAGGCGCTGGTCCTTGCCGCGGGTGGCCAACCACGGCGCGGTCAGGGCACTGAGCAATTGCACGATGATCGAGCCGGACAGCAGCAAGCCGGCTTCGGTGGCGCTCAGGCCACGGCTGATCAGAATCGACGGCACCCAGCCAAACACGATGTAGGCCAGGGACGATTGCAGGCCCATGTACAGGGTGACTTGCCAGGCCAGTGGATCGCGCAGTAAGCCTTTCACGCGGTAGGCGACTTGATGGACGCCGTGTTTCTGCCTTGTTTGCGGCAACCAGAACAGTGCCGCCAACAGCGCGGGCATGATCCAGAAGCCCAGGCCGAGGGTCCAGCTGTCACCGAAGTAGTGACTCAACGGCACTGTCGCGCCCGCTGCCAATGCCGCGCCCAGGCACAACGCCATGGTGTACACACCCGTCATGGTGCCGGCCTGCTTGGCGAAGTCGCGCTTGACGATGCCGGGGAGCAACACGCCGATGATGCCGATACTGGCGCCTGCGACCAGGCTGCCGGCGAACAGCCCGGCTTCGCCAAACGAGCTGCGAAGGATGATGCCTGCGGCCAGTGTGAGCAGAATCCCCAGCACCACGCGCTCGGCACCAAAGCGCCGCGCGAGGATTGGCGCCAGCGGCGCAAACAGGCCCAGGCACAGCACCGGCAAGGTGGTCAGCAAACCGGCCTTGGCGGCCGACAGTCCCAAACTGGCCGACACGTCGTTGAGCAACGGCGACAGGCTCGACAGCGCCGGGCGCAGGTTCATTGCCACCAACACCAACCCCAAGATCAACAACCACGGGCGGCTTACCACCGGCGGGCAGTGTTGCACCACTTCGTCGTCGGCTTCGGCGTCGATCAAGAGTTCTTCAAGCTTGGTTTCGGAGGTCATTGATCCACTGCCGGCAGAGGGATGGGCGTTTGCCCTGATCACTGGTTGAAAAGTCCCACAGCCTATTCGGACGCGCCTACAAGAGCAACGCACTAGGTTTTTTAGGCAGGAAAAGGAGCAGTATTTTCGATTGGTAAAATTACCCTCTGAGGGTAATTATTGGACTCAGGTGTCTTATGGAAAAGTACACACCTCATTACGATTTGGCGGTGATAAAGGCGGATGTGAGGCGGCTGGGGAGAAGCGCCTTTACACAGACAGCGCAAAAATCCGGTTGGGAACTGCGCTTCAGCATCGAGCAAATGCAGGACGTCATTTACGAGTTACAAAACTGGATGTTGTACAAATCGATGACCACTTATGGAGATCATCGAGTCTGGCAAGACGTGTACTACACCCACTCGAAAGGCAGGGAGATTTACGTCAAGGTGACTTACCGCGCAAACGGTAGACCTCCGGTAATCTCCTTCAAGGAGAAAAACCAATGAAAGAACCCGAGCTGTGCTACATCTGCGGCGCCCCCGACGCACTACACTACTTCGAGGGCCGCAGTGAAACCATTAGTGTCAAAGGCATGGAGCGCCGGGTGGACAATCTCTCTGGCTGGGAATGTCATGTATGTGGAGACGGCTTTTGGGATCCAGATACAGATAGCGCCGACCGTTATGGAGAAGCAGGCGATGAACTCGTCGTCGCCGCCCGAAAAATGATCGGCGCCGAGATAAAACGTACCCGCCGCAAGCTGCACCTTACGCAAAAGGAAGCGGTGGAATTGCTCTCCGGTGGCGGTCACAACGCCTTCTCACGTTACGAACGCGGCGAACTGCTTGCCCCCAAAACCTTGGTGCTACTGATGCGCTTGCTGGATCGTCACCCGCATTTGCTGGCGGATGCAAAAGCCTTGGCAGAAGGCGCCGATATGCGCGGCGCCTTTACCTACACCGTGAACAACGACGCTGAAGCACTCAAAGCGTCCTAGCCCAAAAAAATAAACCCGGCGCCAGGCCGGGTTTATTTATTCACATATCGATCAATGCAAAATCTGGCTCAAGAACAACTTGGTCCGCTCATTCTGCGGGTTGTCGAAGAAGTCATTTGGCGCCGCCTGTTCCACGATCTCGCCCTTGTCCATGAAGATCACGCGGTTGGCCACGGTGCGCGCAAAGCCCATTTCGTGGGTCACGCACAACATGGTCATGCCGTCTTCGGCCAGGCCGATCATGGTGTCGAGTACTTCCTTCACCATCTCCGGGTCGAGTGCCGAGGTCGGCTCATCGAACAGCATGATTTTCGGCTTCATGCACAGCGCCCGGGCAATCGCCACACGCTGTTGCTGCCCACCGGACAGTTGACCCGGAAACTTGTGGGCCTGCTCCGGGATGCGCACGCGCTCCAGGTAGTGCATGGCGATTTCCTCGGCCTTGCGCTTGGGCATCTTGCGCACCCACATCGGCGCCAACGTGCAGTTCTGCAAGATGGTCAGGTGCGGGAACAGGTTGAAGTGCTGGAACACCATGCCGACTTCACGGCGGATCGCTTCGATCTGCTTGAGGTCGTTGGTCAGTTCCACGCCATCCACCACGATGCGGCCCTGCTGGTGTTCTTCCAGGCGGTTGAGGCAGCGAATGGTGGTGGACTTGCCCGAACCCGACGGGCCGCACAGCACGATACGCTCGCCCTGCTTGACGTTGAGGTTGATGTCTTTCAACACGTGGAACTGGCCGTACCACTTGTTGACGCCCTGCATCTGGATAATGCCTTCAGGGCTCACAGGCTGTTTGATCGCTTCGCTCATAACAACAACTCCTAACGCTTGTGGCCTGTGTCGAGCTTGTGTTCCAAATGAATGGAATAGCGCGACATACCAAAACAGAAAATCCAGAACACCAGGGCGGCGAACACGTAGCCTTCGGTGGCCATGCCCAACCATTTAGGGTCGGCGGCGGCTTGCTTGACGCTGTTGAGCAGGTCGAACAGGCCGATGATGATCACAAGGCTAGTGTCCTTGAACAACGCGATAAAGGTGTTGACGATGCCGGGGATTACCATCTTCAGCGCCTGCGGCAGAATCACCAGGCCCATCGAACGCCAGTAACCCAGGCCCATCGCCGCAGCCGCTTCGTACTGACCTTTGGGAATCGCCTGCAAGCCACCGCGCACCACTTCAGCCACGTAGGCCGACTGGAACAGGATCACGCCGATCAGCGCCCGTAGCAGTTTGTCGATGCCCATGCCTTCGGGCAGGAACAACGGCAGCATCACCGAGGACATGAACAGCACGGTGATCAACGGCACGCCGCGCCAGAATTCGATGAAGGTCACGCAGACCACTCGAATCGCCGGCATATTCGAACGCCGCCCGAGCGCGAGCATGATGCCCAGCGGCAAGGCGCCGGCGATGCCGACGGTGGCGATCACCAGGGTCAGCATCAGGCCGCCCCATTGGCTGGTCGCCACGTTGGTCAGGCCAAACGCCCCGCCGTGCAGCAGGAAGAACGCGATGATCGGGTACAGCACCAAAAAGCTCAGCCCGTAGACCGCCTTGCGCTGGAAGCGCGAGATGAACAACGGCGCCACGCCAACGATGGCCAGCCACACGGTGAGGTCCACGCGCCAGCGCAGGTCGCCGGGGTAGTAGCCGTACATGAACTGCCCGAAGCGCTGTTGGATAAACACCCAGCAGGCGCCTTCCTTGGTGCAATCGGCGCGTGTCGTACCGACCCAGTTGGCGTCGATGATCGCCCAGCTCAGGATCGGCGGCACCACCAGGTAGATCAGGTAGAACGCCAGCAGCGTGAGCAAGGTGTTGAGCCAGCTGGAGAACAGGTTGGCGCGCATCCAGGCCATCGGCCCGAACACTTTGTTCGGCGGCGGCATATCCGGTTTGAAAGTATGTGAACTCATGGGCGTTTCCTCACCGCTCGATCAGCGCAATGCGCTTGTTGTACCAGTTCATCAGCAGGGAAATGCTGATGCTGATCGCCAGGTACACGCTCATGGTGATGGCAATAACCTCGATGGCCTGGCCGGTCTGGTTGAGTACCGTGCCGGCAAACAGCGAAACCATTTCCGGGTAACCGATACCGGCCGCCAGGGACGAGTTTTTCGCCAGGTTCAGGTATTGGCTGGTCAGCGGCGGAATGATCACCCGCAGGGCCTGCGGAATGATGACCTTACGCAGCGTCGGCCCAGGGCGCAGGCCCAGGGAGCGCGCGGCTTCGGTCTGGCCGTGGCTGACGGACTTGATGCCCGACCGCACGATCTCGGCGATAAACGCCGCTGTGTAGACGGTCAGCGCCAGGGTCAGTGCCAGCAGTTCGGGGATCAGCACCCAGCCGCCGACAAAGTTGAAGCCTGAAAGCTTTGGCATTTCCCAGTGCAGCGGGGCACCGAAGATCAAGGCGCACAAAGCCGGGATCACGATGAACAGCGCCAGGCCGGCCCAGAACTTGTGGAACGGTACGCCGGTCGCTTCAAAACGCTTGTTGGCCCAACGCGCCATCAGCACGATTGCCACGATGGCGACCAAAATGCTGACCACAAACGGCCAGAAACCGTCGGCGGCAATCGCTGCCGGCATGTTCAGGCCACGGCTGCTGACAAAGAAGGTATCGCCGAAGTTATGACTGTTACGCGGCCCCGGCATGGTCAGGAACACCGCGAAATACCAGAACAGGATTTGCAGCAGCGGCGGAATGTTGCGGAAAACTTCCACATACACGGTCGCCAGCTTGTTGATCATCCAATTCGGCGATAGCCGCGCCACGCCGATGACGAACCCGAGCAGGGTCGCCAGGATCACGCCGATGAAGGTCACCAGCAGGGTGTTGAGCAAACCGATTACAAAGACCCGGGCATAGCTGTCCGATTCGGTGTAGTCGATCAAATGCTGCGCGATGCCGAAGCCGGCACTGCGTTCAAGAAAGTCGAAACCCGAGGTAATGCCCCGGTGTTGAAGGTTGGTCTGGGTATTGTTGAAGAGGTACCAGCCCAGCGAGACCACCGCCACAATCGTGATGATCTGGAAGAGCCACGCACGCACTTTAGGGTCGCTGAAGCTGAGCTTCTGCTTGGGTGCGCCGATTTGTTTTTGCATGAAATGCCCCGAAAATAATGGAACAGAACATCACCCGGCGGTTGGCCCACCGGGTGACAGAACCATCAGCGATCAGCGCACAGGGGGTGCGTATTGAATGCCGCCGTTGTTCCACAGCGCGTTCAGGCCACGGTCGATTTCCAGCGGGGTGCTCTTGCCCAGGTTGCGCTCGAACACTTCACCGTAGTTACCGACTTGCTTGACGATCTGTACAACCCAGTCTTTCTTCACTTTCAGGTCTTTGCCGTATTCGCCGTCGGCACCGAGCAGACGCGCAACGTCCGGGTTCTTGGTGGACTTGGCTTCAGCTTCAACGTTTTTCGAGGTGATACCGGCTTCTTCAGCGTTGAGCATGGCGTAGCCAACCCAGCGCACGATGGCCAGCCACTCGTCATCGCCGTTACGCACGACCGGGCCCAATGGCTCTTTGGAAATGGTTTCCGGCAGAACCACGTAGTCCTTCGGCGCGGCCAGCTTGCTGCGCTGGGCGAACAGTTGGGACTTGTCGGAGGTCAGCACGTCGCAACGCCCGGATTCCAGCGACTTGGCGCTTTCGTCGGAGGTGTCGAAGGTGATCGGGGTGTATTTCAGGTTGTTGCCACGGAAGTAGTCGGAAACGTTCAGCTCAGTGGTGGTACCGGCCTGGATGCAGATGGTTGCACCGTCCAGTTCCTTGGCACTTTTCACGCCCAGCTTGTTGTTTACCAGGAAGCCGATGCCGTCGTAGTAAGTGATGAAGCCTGGGAATTTCAGGCCCATGCCGGCGTCGCGGGAGCTGGTCATGGTGGTGTTGCGGGACAGGATGTCGACTTCGCCGGATTGAAGCGCGGTGAAACGCTCCTTGGCGTTCAACTGGCTGAATTTGACCTTGGTCGCGTCGCCGAAAACGGCAGCGGCCACAGCGCGGCACACGTCAGCGTCGATCCCGAGGATCTTGCCGCTGGCATCCGGCACCGAGAAACCCGGCAGGCCGTCGCTCACGCCACATTGCACAAAGCCTTTCTTCTGCACGGCATCCAGGGTGGCGCCGGCTTGGGCGAAACCGCTGACACCCAGTACAGCCGCCGCAGTGACGATGGCCAGGGTGGATTTCAATACCTTCATTCAAACCTCCAGTTTGCTCTTGTTGTGTCGGAGCTCGAACCTCAGCGCACCCTTATGAGGCGATATCGACCCGTGTTGGCTTTTTTTAGGGTCAAGCAGCATGAGGCTTTCGCGGTAATTCCAGCTGCTTTCCCACAACGGTAGTCACTGATAGTGTTACCGAATCAGGAAAGCTCTGACATCGAACTACACGTAGCAAGGCGCGTACCAGAGTGATGGCTGAGCCGTTTCAGCCCACTATCAAGAGCAAAAGATTCAACCTTGCGACATTCTCTTAACAGATCAACCCGTGACGCACCGTTCAGTCGCACTTAATCGGAGCGCGCGCACATTAATGGAGCAGACATGACCGACCCCTTGATTCTTCAGCCCGCCAAGCCCGCAGACGCCTGCGTCATCTGGTTGCATGGCCTGGGTGCCGATCGCTACGACTTCCTGCCGGTGGCCGAAGCGCTGCAGGAAAGCTTACTGACTACCCGTTTCGTTTTGCCCCAGGCGCCGACCCGTCCGGTGACGATCAACGGTGGCTACGAGATGCCGAGTTGGTACGACATCAAGGCCATGAGCCCGGCGCGCTCCATCAGCCTGGAAGAGCTGGAAGTCTCAGCCAAAATGGTCACGGATTTGATCGAAGCGCAGAAGAGAACCGGAATAGACGCGTCGCGCATTTTCCTCGCCGGTTTCTCCCAAGGCGGCGCCGTGGTTTTCCACACCGCATTCCTGAATTGGGAAGGCCCGTTGGGTGGCGTGATCGCCCTCTCCACTTATGCGCCGACCTTCAGTGATGAACTTGAATTGTCCGCCAGTCAGCAGCGTATTCCGACGCTGTGCCTGCACGGCCAATATGACGACGTGGTGCAAAACGCTATGGGCCGTAGTGCCTATGAGCATTTGAAGACCCGTGGTGTCACCGTGACATGGCAGGAATACCCAATGGGCCACGAAGTGTTACCCGAGGAGATCCGCGATATCGGTGCCTGGTTGACCGCTCGCCTGGGCTGAAAACCACGGTTTATGTAGCCGTATGACAGACGCACTACGCCGCGCCCGATTCTTGCATTACACTGGCCGGCGTACATTCCTTAACCAATTAATGAGATCACCGTGCTCAAAGCACTCAAGAAGATGTTCGGCAAAAGCGAGGCTGAGCCGCTCGCGCCTGATTCCAGTGCTCCTGCCCCGACAGCCGGTAGCCGCAATGACGGCCAACAACCCGCGCGGAACGCACCGGCTGCCCAGCCCAAGAAGCCAGCGGTGACACCGCCTGAACAGGCAAAGCCAGTTGAACCTGCTGCCGCGCCAGTGGCGCCAAAGCCACGTCGCGAACGTGCGCCAAAGCCGCCGGTGATCCCATGGAAACTCGAAGATTTCGTCGTCGAGCCCCAGGAAGGCAAGACGCGTTTCCACGATTTCAAACTGGCGCCTGAACTGATGCACGCCATCCAGGACCTGGGGTTCCCGTACTGCACGCCGATCCAGGCGCAGGTGTTGGGCTTCACCCTGGCCGGCAAAGACGCCATCGGCCGCGCCCAGACCGGCACCGGCAAGACCGCCGCGTTCCTGATCTCGATCATCACCCAGTTGCTGCAGACGCCGCCGCCGAAAGAGCGCTACATGGGTGAGCCGCGCGCACTGATCATCGCCCCGACCCGCGAGCTGGTGGTGCAGATCGCCAAGGACGCCGCCGACCTGACCAAGTACACCGGTCTCAACGTCATGACGTTCGTCGGTGGCATGGATTTCGACAAGCAGCTCAAGCACCTCGAAGCCCGTCACTGCGACATCCTGGTGGCGACACCGGGCCGCCTGCTGGACTTCAACCAGCGCGGCGACGTGCACCTGGACATGGTCGAAGTGATGGTGCTGGACGAAGCCGACCGCATGCTCGACATGGGCTTTATCCCACAAGTGCGTCAGATCATTCGCCAGACCCCGCCGAAATCCGAGCGCCAGACCCTGCTGTTTTCCGCGACCTTCACCGAAGACGTGATGAACCTCGCCAAGCAGTGGACCACCGACCCGTCCATCGTCGAGATCGAAGCGGAAAACGTCGCCAGCGAAAACGTCGAGCAACACATCTATGCCGTGGCCGGTGCCGACAAGTACAAGCTGCTCTACAACCTGGTCAACGACAACGGTTGGGAGCGCGTGATGGTGTTCGCCAACCGCAAGGACGAAGTGCGCCGCATCGAAGAACGCCTGGTGCGCGATGGCGTCAACGCTGCGCAATTGTCGGGTGACGTGCCCCAGCACAAGCGCATCAAGACGTTGGAAGGCTTCCGCGAGGGCAAGATCCGCGTGCTGGTGGCGACCGATGTGGCAGGCCGTGGGATTCACATTGACGGCATCAGCCACGTGATCAACTTCACCCTGCCGGAAGTGCCGGATGACTACGTGCACCGCATTGGCCGTACGGGTCGTGCGGGGGCTGCGGGTGTGTCGATCAGCTTTGCGGGTGAGGATGACTCGTATCAGTTGCCGTCGATCGAGGCGCTGCTGGGGCGCAAGATCAGCTGCGAGACGCCGCCGACGCATTTGCTGCGGGCGGTGGAGCGTAAGCGCCCTTAAGCCTGAAATGCGGCCAAAAATGTGGGAGGTGGCTTGCCTGCGATAGCATCACCTCGGTGTAACTTAAAAACCGAGGTGTTTGCATCGCAGGCAAGCCACCTCCCACATTTGCTTTTGTGTTTGACCTAGGACTTCCAGCGGTCCGCTGCGGCGTGATCGCTACTGCGCCCCTCCACCCAACGCGGCCCCTCACTGGTATTTTCCTTCTTCCAGAACGGCGCCCGTGTCTTCAGGTAGTCCATCACAAACGCGCACGCATCAAACGCCGCCTGCCGATGAGCGCTGGCCGCCGCCACAAACACAATCGGCTCACCCGGCTCCAAAGCGCCAATGCGGTGCAGCACTTCCAGCTTGAGCAACGGCCAGCGCTGCTCGGCTTCCACAGCGATCTTGGCCAGGGCTTTTTCGGTCATGCCGGGGTAGTGTTCCAGGAACATCCCCGACACGTCGCGGCCATCGTTGAAGTCGCGCACGTAGCCGACAAAACTCACCACCGCGCCCACGCCCACATTGGCCGCGTGCATGGCATTCACCTCAAAACCCGGATCAAACGCCTTGGCCTGCACACGAATGGCCATGATCAGCCTCCGGTCACGGGTGGGAAGAATGCCACTTCGTCACCTGCCTGCACCGGCTCATCGAGGCCGCACAGCTCTTCGTTGCGCGCGCACATCAGGCTGGTCTCGTTGAGTACGGCAAACTCCGGGTCACTGGCCAACGCCAGGCGTACAGCGTCGACAGTGGCGAAATCACCTTCCATCTCCAGCGAATCAAACCCCACCGCCTCGGCGTAACGCGCAAAAAACAATACGTTGATGCTCATGCCTGGTCCGCCTTGAAGTGCCCGCTCTTGCCGCCCAGCTTTTCCAGCAGGCGAATGCTTTCGATGGTCATGCCGCGGTCCACGGCCTTGCACATGTCGTAGATCGTCAATGCCGCGACGCTGGCGGCGGTGAGGGCTTCCATTTCCACGCCGGTCTGGCCGGAGAGTTTGCAGCGCGCCAGGATGTGCACCGCGTCAGCGCCATCGGCGCTCAGTTCGACCTTGACGCCCGTCAACATCAACGGGTGGCACAGGGGGATTAAGTCACTGGTTTTTTTCGCCGCCTGGATCCCGGCAATACGGGCCACGGCAAATACGTCGCCCTTGGGATGGGCGCCATCGACAATCATTTGCAGGGTCTCGGGCAACATGCGCACGCGCGCTTCGGCCACCGCCTCGCGGAACGTCACGGACTTGTCGGTGACGTCGACCATATGGGCGCGACCTTGGGAATCGAGGTGAGTCAGCACAGGGATACTCCTGATCAGGAGCACCGATTGTAAACCTTACACACAATAAATGTGGGAGCTGGCTTGCCAGCTCCCACTGTGGCTGTGGTTACAGATGGGATTCGGCGTATTCCGCCAGGATCGAACGTGGAACCCCTTGCAGCGCAATGTGCACGCCGTTCGGGAAGTCTTTGAAGCGTTCCGTCAGGTAAGTCAGCCCGGAGCTGGTCGCGGACAGGTAAGGGGTGTCGATCTGTGCCAGGTTGCCCAGGCACACCACTTTGGAACCAGCGCCGGCACGGGTGATGATGGTTTTCATCTGGTGCGGGGTAAGGTTCTGGCATTCATCGATCAAAATCAGGCTCTGCTGGAAGCTGCGACCTCGGATGTAGTTGAGGGATTTGAACTGCAACGGCACTTTGCTGAGGATGTAGTCGACGCTGCCATGGGTGTTTTCGTCATCCATGTGCAAGGCTTCGAGGTTGTCGGTGATCGCCCCCAGCCACGGTTCCATTTTTTCCGCTTCGGTGCCGGGCAGGAAGCCGATTTCCTGGTCCAGGCCCTGCACGCTGCGGGTGGCGATGATGCGGCGATAGCGCTTGGTCACCATGGTCTGCTCGATCGCGGCAGCCAGGGCGAGGATGGTCTTGCCGGAACCGGCGGCACCGGTCAGGTTGACCAGGTGGATGTCCGGGTCGAGCAGCGCGTACAGCGCCAGGCTCTGGTAGATGTCACGCGGTTTCAGGCCCCAGGCTTCCTGGTGCAACAGGGGTTCCTGATGCAGGTCGAGGATCAGCAGCTTGTCGACCTGGATCTCTTTGATCCAGCCCACGAAGCCCTGTTCGTCGACGATGAATTCATTGATATGCACCGCGGGCAGATTTTCGATCAGCTGCACCTGGTGCCAGGTACGGCCATGGTCCTGGCGGGTTTCGACCTTGCTGACGCGATCCCAGAACGAGCCAGTGATCATGTGATAGCCACGGGACAGCATCGACACGTCGTCGACCAGTTGGTCGGTACTGTAGTCCTCGGCCGCGATCCCACACGCTCGGGCCTTGAGGCGCATATTGATGTCTTTGGTCACCAGCACTACGCGCAGGTCCTTGTCGCGGGCGTGCAGGTCGATCAATTGGTTGATGATTTTGTTGTCGTTCAGATTTTCCGGCAGCAGGCTGTTGGGCTCGCTGCGCTTGCTCATCAGAATCGACAGCAAGCCCTTGGGCCCGCCTTTGCCGCGCTGGATCGGTACGCCGACTTCGACGTCCTCCGGCGACGCTTCGCCCAATGTCTTGTCGATCAGGCGGATGGCCTGGCGACATTCGGCGGCAACGCTGTGGTGCCCGCTTTTGAGTTTGTCGAGTTCCTCAAGCACGATCATCGGGATGGCGACGTGGTGTTCTTCGAAGTTGAGCAGTGCGTTTGGATCGTGGATCAATACGTTGGTATCAAGCACATAAAGGATTGGCTGGTCGGAAGAAGGGTTACGTCCATGATCATCCATACTCGGTCACCTTTTGTGGGAGCCAGTCGACGCAATACCTGGGCGGTGCTGCGCCTCGATTCGACCACCGACTGCACCTGAGTGACGTCAAGCGCAGTGCCCACCTGAGGAGTCTTGGAAGACGCCACCTGTGCTGCAGGTTTCGGCGATCTGACTTCGTAATACCGCAAAACATGTGACAGAAAAAAGCACTTTGACGCTTTTTTGAAGTTTATTTTTCAGGATGACGAATAGCACTAGCCGAGTACCCCGTACCCCGCTAAAGTCGGAAGTCCGCCTGCTTCGAAATGTCGCAAAAAATCACCCCGAAAACGCCTCATCCCCAACAGGGCCGGGCACTTCATCGAAACGCCTCCCGGCAGTCCTGCCAACCCAGACCACTCTGCGCCGTCGCCTGCAACAGCATGGGTAAAGCCACCCGCGCCTTGTCCTGGGTGTCGTGAAACACAATCACGCCTTTGCGCCACAGCAGCATCAAGGTCAGCACCCGTTGCGCCGATTCATCGGCCTTGAGCTTGCCCGGTTCGTCCTGGGAATCGATGTCCCACAGTGCCACCTGCAAGCCCTGGGCTTGAAAGAAGCCCTGGCTGTCCGCACGACGTTGACCATAGGGCGGGCGGAACAGCGGCACGTAGTTTTCCGGCATGAGGTTTTGCGCCAGTGACGCACTGCGGGTGATGGAACTCTGCCAATCCACCCAATGGCTGTGTGAACGGTACTGCCAGCCTTGGGTGCCAACGCACTGGCCCTGGTACAACGCCTGCACATCGGCCACCGAACTGCGCTCGACACGGGTTTGCAGGCTGCTGCCGAGGGCGAAGAACGTGGCGTTCATCTTTTGCTTGCGCAGGTAGTCGGTGAGCCAGTCGGTATTGCCGCTGACCGGCGCGGGGCCGCCGTCAAAGGTAAGCAGGAACAGGCGATCGTTGAATTCATCGCCATTGCGCTCATGGTCGCCGAACCGTGCGATTTCGCTGCTGATCTGCGGGAACAGCGCGGCCTTGCGCAGCAGCTCGTCCAGGTAGCGCTCATGGAACACATGGCTGGGGTTGGCCCAGCCTATATAGAAGGAGTCTTCACTCACCTCGAACTTGCCGGCCTGCTCACGCAGGTCGTCCATGTTCTCTACCAGATAACAGAACGAGGCGTCGACTTCGCAGCTCTGCTGGGCAAACGTGTAATTCTCCAGCAGGCGCTGCCAGAGCTGGCGACGCAGGTCGTCGATGGCGGACAGGTTGATATTCTTCAGGCCCAGCCGCTGTTTGAGCGCGGCGTCGTCCTGATTCTCACTGGCCAGCAGGCTGTGGGCGAACATGAGGATTTCGGCGCGTGAGGCCACGTCGAACAGCGCCGGGCTGCCGAGTTTTTCAGGCCAGATGCCACGGTCCAGGCTCGCCACATCCACGGGCGCTGCCTGGGCGTTCAGGCATAGCAGACATGCCGATAAGAAAAGCGCTATTCGCACACGGGGTCTCCCTCTCCAGAGTCACCGGTCATCATAGCGGATCACGCCTATCGCCATCATAGGTGGAGTCAAAACGCCCCAGCCCCTAGAATCCCTCCCACGATTACAGGAGACGACTTCATGCTGATGGTGATTTCACCCGCCAAGACCCTCGATTTCGAGACTGCGCCTGCGACCCAGCGCTTTACCCAGCCGCAGTACCTGGACCATTCCCAGGAGCTGATCGAGCAACTGCGTGAGTTCAGCCCGGCGCAAATCAGCGAATTGATGCACGTATCCGACAAGATCGGCGGCCTCAACGCCGCGCGTTTCGGCAGCTGGACACCTGCGTTCACGCAGGAAAACGCCAAGCAGGCGCTGCTGGCCTTCAAAGGCGACGTGTACACCGGCCTGAATGCCGAGACGTTCAGCGACGCCGACTTCACCTATGCCCAGGACCACCTGCGCATGCTCTCGGGCCTCTACGGCCTGCTGCGCCCGCTGGACCTGATGATGCCGTATCGCCTGGAAATGGGCACCAAACTGCCCAACGCCCGTGGCAAGGACCTGTACGCCTTCTGGGGTACCCGCATCAGCGAATGGCTTAACGAAGCGCTGGCTGAACAAGGCGATGATGTCCTGCTGAACCTGGCCTCCAACGAGTACTTCTCGGCGGTCAAGCGCACGGCGCTGAACGCGCGGATCATCAACACCGAGTTCAAGGACCTGAAGAACGGTCAGTACAAGATCATCAGCTTCTACGCCAAGAAAGCCCGGGGCATGATGAGCCGCTTTGTGATCGAAGAACGTATCAACGACCCGGCCAAGCTGAAGGAATTCGACGTGCAGGGCTATCGCTTCAATGCGGAGCAGTCGAAGCCGGATAACCTGGTGTTCCTGCGCGATCACGCACCGGAATAAAGCTCTCCAGAACACAGATGTTCAAAGTGGGAGCTGGCTTGCCAGCTCCCACATTTTTGAGTGCATCTCAGCACCATGTTCGTCATTATTTTGGCGTCAAAAAATATCTTGACGCATCTCTAACAATTCTTTCACTCGACATCCGTCGTTTTTTTTCGTAGTGGCACCACTTTTTTTAAACACTAGTGGCACAAAACTATCCCCCTCTCCCAACTCCCCACAACTACTGGCCCAAATAGCAAGTGCTATCAATATAATACCAGTGCCATCTTTCCTAATATTTCAAGAAATTTCCGGAAACAGGATGAGCGGCCCGGAACTTCGTCAAAACGCACGGCTCATACCACCGGTAACGAAATTCTCTGTTTCTGTAAGAGATGACTTACATAACGACCCAAGGAAGTAGCGAAGTTGCCCCATCAACTTTGACTCATGGGTCATATCATCAACTGATATGAGTTGAGGGCGGCGATAAGGATGAATTGCTATCCCCTATAGGCCAAGGCAGCGCTTACCTAGATGTGTCAGTGATGACACCCAAGGTGCTGATAAATAAAGGCTTTAAGCCTCTATCTGCACCCTGCGGCACTGGCGTCGGCACCTTCCCCCAGGAAGGCCGGCTGCATTTCAGGGCAAGCCCCAATAACAAGGCCAAGTTGCGCACAACTTGAGTGCAATAGTTAGTCACTCACTAATTAACATGCCTGTACGCGGTAAGTCGGCGTCTATTCGCCCAACTTTCGTGGCATCAGTGACGCTTGCAAACATGAACTCGCCATCTAATTGGCATGATTAACACCGTCTTCAATGACAAAGAGGTAAATGCGATGCGCATCAGCATATTTGGTTTGGGTTACGTTGGCGCAGTGTGTGCCGGTTGCCTGTCTGCCCGTGGCCACGAAGTGGTGGGCGTAGACATCTCCAAGGACAAGATTGACCTGATCAATGCGGGCAAATCGCCAATCGTTGAACCTGGTCTGGGCGAGCTGTTGAGCCAGGGTATTCAGAACGGCCGGCTGCGCGGTACTACCAACTTCGCCGAAGCCATCCGCGACACCGACCTGTCGATGATCTGCGTCGGTACGCCAAGCAAGAAAAACGGCGACCTGGAACTGGATTACATCGAAGCGGTATGCCGCGAAATCGGCTTGGTCCTGCGTGACAAAACCACCCGCCACACCGTGGTCGTGCGCAGCACCGTGCTGCCAGGCACCGTGGCCAACGTGGTGATCCCGATCCTCGAAGACTGCTCGGGCAAAAAAGCCGGCGTCGACTTCGGTGTCGCGGTCAACCCGGAATTCCTGCGTGAATCCACCGCCATCGCCGACTACGACCTGCCACCGATGACCGTCATCGGTGAATTCGACAAAGCCTCCGGCGATGTCCTGCAGTCGCTGTACGAAGAGCTCGACGCACCGATCATCCGCAAGGACATCGCCGTTGCCGAAATGATCAAGTACACCTGCAACGTATGGCACGCCACCAAGGTGACCTTCGCCAACGAGATCGGCAACATCGCCAAGGCCGTCGGCGTCGACGGTCGCGAAGTGATGGAAGTGGTTTGCCAGGACAAGACCCTCAACCTGTCCCAGTACTACATGCGCCCTGGCTTCGCCTTCGGTGGTTCGTGCCTGCCAAAAGACGTGCGCGCCCTCACCTACCGCGCCAGTTCGCTGGACGTGGAAGCGCCGCTGCTCAACTCGCTGATGCGCAGCAACGAGTCCCAGGTGCAGAACGCCTTCGACATCGTCTCCAGCCACGACAAGCGCAAAGTCGCCCTGCTGGGCCTGAGCTTCAAGGCCGGTACCGATGACCTGCGCGAAAGCCCATTGGTCGAGCTGGCCGAAATGCTGATCGGCAAGGGCTACGACCTGAGCATCTACGACAGCAACGTCGAGTACGCCCGTGTTCACGGCGCGAACAAAGACTACATCGAAGGCAAGATCCCGCACGTGTCGTCCCTGCTCAACTCGGACTTCGACGACGTGATCAACAACTCCGACGTGATCATCCTGGGCAACCGCGATGAGAAATTCCGTGCCCTGGCGCAGAACGCACCGCACGGCAAGCAAGTGATCGACCTGGTGGGCTTCATGTCCAAGGCCACCAGCACGAGCGGTCGTACCGAAGGCATTTGCTGGTAACAGCAACGGCCAGTTCCAAGCTGCCAGCGTACTAATCCCCAGCGCTGGCAGCCTGGAGCCTTCTTCACCTTCGGATGACGCTTATGTCCAAGTTAAAACACATATTGCTCCAATCCGCCGGCTGGCTGTTCTTCCTCAGCCTGCTGATGGGACTCGCCCTGCTGCTACCGGCGAGTACGTTCGACTCCGAGTCGAAGAATTTTATTTTCCTGATTGGCGCCGTCGGCATCTGGCGCTACTCGATGGGTGCTACGCATTTCTTTCGCGGCATGCTGTTCCTGTACGTGGTCTACCCGCACCTGCGCCGCAAAGTGCGCAAGCTGGGCAAGGCTGCCGACCCGTCCCACGTGTTCCTGATGGTCACCAGTTTCCGGATCGATGCGCTGACCACCGCGCAGGTCTACAGCTCGGTGATCCGTGAAGCCATCGAATGCGGCTTCCCGACCACCGTGGTCTGCTCGCTGGTGGAAATGTCCGATGAGCTGCTGGTGAAAAGCCTGTGGGAACGCATGAACCCGCCGGAACACGTGAAGCTCGACTTCGTGCGTATCGCCGGTACCGGCAAGCGCGACGGCCTGGCCTTTGGTTTCCGCGCCATCTCCCGCCACCTGCCGGATGACCGCGCAGTCGTTGCGGTGATCGACGGCGACACCGTGCTCGCCGAAGGCGTGGTACGCAAGACCGTGCCGTGGTTCCAATTGTTCGGCAATGTCGGCGGCCTCACCACCAACGAATTCTGTGAAGTACGCGGCGGCTACATCATGAGCGAGTGGCACAAACTGCGCTTCGCCCAACGCCACATCAACATGTGCTCCATGGCCCTGTCCAAGCGCGTACTGACCATGACCGGTCGTATGTCGGTGTTCCGTGCCAGCGTGGTCACCGACCCCGGCTTTATCGCCGACGTGGAAAGCGACTCGCTGCAACACTGGCGCCTGGGCCGCTTCAAGTTCCTCACCGGTGATGACAAGTCCAGCTGGTTCAGCCTGATGCGCCTGGGCTACGACACGTTCTACGTGCCGGACGCGGCGATCCATACCGTGGAACACCCGCCGGAAAAGAGCTTCATCAAGGCCAGCCGCAAGCTGATGTTCCGCTGGTACGGCAACAACCTGCGCCAGAACTCCCGCGCCTTGGGCCTGGGTGTACGCCGCCTGGGTCTGTTCACCAGCGTGGTGTTGTTCGACCAACGCGTGTCGATGTGGACCTCTCTGCTCGGCCTGACCGTGGCAATCATCGCCACCTTCAAGTATGGCGGCGCGTTCATCCTCGCGTACCTGCTGTGGATCGGCATTACCCGCTTGATTCTCACCCTGTTGCTGTCGTGCTCTGGCCACACCATCGGTCCGGCTTACCCGGCGATTCTCTATTACAACCAGATCATGGGCGCACTGGTGAAGATCTACGTGTTCTTCCGCCTTGATCAACAGTCCTGGACCCGCCAGGACACCAAACTGACCCGCGATTTGGCCAGCTTTCAACGTTGGTTCAACACCTGGTCGTCTCGGACCATGACCTTCTCCGCCGGCAGCATCTTCGTTGCCGTGTTGCTGATGATGGTCTGACCCTGCCAAGCCTGAATTAACTAGGAACTACACACCATGAATAGCCAAGCAAACGTCAACGTTGTCCACGAATCCGAAGCCCAGCGCCAACATGCCCGCGTGAAAATCCCGGCCAAGCTGCGCTTCTTCAACACTGACCGCACGCCGACCGAAGCCCGGGTGATCGACCTGTCCGCCGGCGGCCTGGCCTTCACCTCGACCCAGCCGTTGACCGTCGGCGAAGTACACAAGGGCCGCCTGCAATTCGTGATCGATAACCTGGGCCTGGCCATGGACGTGGAGCTGCAGATCCGCTCCTACGACCGCCAGAGCGGCCGCACCGGTTGCCAGTTCCAGAACCTCGAACCCCAGGATATTTCTACCCTGCGCCACCTGATCACTTCGCACTTGTCCGGCGACATCGTGACCATGGGCGACGTGCTGGCAACCCTGCAACGCGACAACTTCACCAAGGCGCGCAAGGTCAAGGACGGCGGCAGCAACATGACCGCCGCCGGCCGTCTACGTGCCGTGGTGTTCAGCGCAGGCATCTTCATCGTCGGCCTGGCCGCCTTCGGTTTCATCTTCAAATCGGTGTACGGCATGTACTTCGTCAGCCACGCCCAGGCCGGCCTGGTCAGCGTACCCGGCATGAACGTGACCATGCCGCGCGACGGTACGGTGCAAAGCCTGCTCAAAGGTGACGGGATCGCCGCCAAAGGCGCGCCGCTCGCCACCTTCAGCACCAGCATGCTCGACGTGCTCAAGGGCCACCTGGACGAAGACCAACTGCAGCCGGCCAAGGTCGAAGAGCTGTTCGGCAAGCAAATGACCGGCACCCTGACCTCGCCTTGCGATTGCGTGGTAGCCCAGCAAATGGTCGCCGACGGTCAGTACGCCAACAAAGGCGACGTGATCTTCCAACTGGTGCCACGCGGCAGCCTGGCCAATGTGGAAGCGCGCTTCACTTATCGCCAGTTCGCCGATGTTCGCCCAGGCACGCCGGTGAGTTTCCAAGTGGCCGACGAAGAACAGATCCGCACCGGCACTATCGTCAGCAGCACCAGCCTGAACAGCGCCGACCTGTCCTCCGACATCCGCGTGCAGATCAAGCCTGACGCACCGCTGGACAGCACCTACGCCGGTCGCCCGGTAGAAGTGACCAGCGACCGTGGCCCCTCGCTGAACTGGCTGATCGATAAAGCCATGGCTGCGGGTCTTTAATCATGAGCGCCCTTCGAAACCTACCGGTGCCCCTGGCGCTGGCCATCGCCCTCGCCGGTTGCGCCGGCCTGCCCGACCAACGCCTGGCTAACGAAGCTTTGAAACGTGGCGACACCGTCACCGCGCAGCAGAATTACCAGCAACTGGCAGACCTGGGCTACAGCGAGGCCCAGGTGGGCCTGGCTGATATCCAGGTAGGCACCCGCGATCCGGCGCAAATCAAACAGGCCGAAGCCACCTACCGCGCAGCGGCAGATACCTCGCCCCGCGCCCAGGCCCGCCTCGGTCGCCTGCTGGTGGCCAAGCCTGGCAGCACCGAAGCCGAACACCATGAAGCCGAAGGCCTGCTGAAAAAAGCCTTTGCCAATGGCGAAGGCAACACCCTGATCCCGCTGGCGATGCTGTACCTGCAATACCCACACAGCTTCCCGAACGTGAATGCGCAGCAGCAGATCAGCAAATGGCAGGCAGCCGGTTATCCGGAAGCTGGACTGGCCCAGGTCCTGCTGTATCGCACCCAAGACACCTACGACCAGCATCTGGATGACGTAGAGCGCATCTGCAAGGCCGCGCTGAACACCACCGATATCTGCTACGTCGAACTGGCCACGGTCTATCAGAAAAAAGCCGAGCCCGAGAAACAAGCCGAGTTGCTCAAGCAAATGGAAGCCGGCTACAGCCGTGGCACCGTTACTGCACAGCGTGTCGACAGTGTTGCCCGCGTACTCGGCGACGCCACCCTCGGCCAACCGGACGAAAAAACCGCCCAGGCCCTGCTGGAAAAAATCGCCCCTGGCTACCCGGCTTCGTGGGTCAGCCTGGCGCAACTGCTCTACGACTTCCCGGAACTGGGTGACGTCGACCAGATGATGAAGTACCTGGACAACGGCCGCGCCGCCGACCAACCGCGCGCCGAACTGTTGCTGGGCAAGCTCTACTACGAAGGCAAGTGGGTGCCGGCTGACGCCAAGGCCGCCGAAGCGCACTTTGAAAAAGCCGTGGGCAAGGAAGTGGCCGCCGATTACTACCTCGGCCAGATCTATCGCCGTGGCTACCTGGGCAAGGTCTACCCGCAAAAAGCCCTGGACCATTTGCTGACCGCTGCGCGCAACGGCCAGAACAGCGCCGATTTCGCCATCGCCCAATTGTTTTCCCAAGGCAAGGGCACCAAGCCCGACCCATTGAATGCCTATGTCTTCAGCCAGTTGGCCAAAGCCCAGGACACGCCAGAAGCCAACGACTTGGCCACGCAGCTGGAAACCCCGCTGACGCCTGAGCAACGCGCCCAAGGCCAACGCCTGGTGCAACAGGAACTGGCCGCCCGCGGCACCCTGGCCCAGAGCACGCTGCAACTGCACGCCCTGGATGAAGAAGACGACGGCGAGGAATCCCTATGAAGCTCAACCCATTCGTCAAGGCCGGTATCGGCCTGACCTTCGCCCTGCTGTGGTCGTGCCCGACCCTGGCCGCGCTGACCGAAGCCAAGAACTTCGGCCTGGAAGTCAAAGCCACCGCGCAGTCCGAAGACGACCGCGACCTGGGCACGCAGAAAGGCGGCGACGTCAACGGCGTCGGCCTCGACCTGCGCCCGTGGATCTACGGCGAAAGCGGCGCGTGGAGCGCCTACGCCATGGGCCAGGCCGTGGTCTCCAGCGACATCATCGAGACCGACCCGCTGCAACAGTCGGCCGATGACGAAAACCAGCAGACCACCAACAACGACCGCAAGGCCAAGAAAAACTACTTGGCCATGCGTGAGTTCTGGGTCGGCTACAGCGGCTTCACGCCCTACCCTGGCGAGATCCTCAAGCTGGGTCGCCAACGCCTGCGCAACGACGACGGCCAATGGCGCGACACCAACATCGAAGCGCTGAACTGGACCTTCGACACCACCCTGCTCAAGGCCAATGTCGGCGTTGCCGAACGCTTCAGCGAATACCGCACCGACCTCAAGGAACTGTCGCCCAAGGACAAGGACCGCCAGCACCTGTACGCCGACGCCGCCTACCAGTGGACGCCCGGCCAGTGGATCGGCCTGCGCGGCCACCACACCCACGACAACGGCAAGCTCGACTACCCCGAACCCGGCGTGCCGACCGATTCGTTGGACAAGCGTGAGAACGGCGACCTGAGCTGGCTCGGCATCGAAGCCAACAGCGACGCCTACAACTGGCGCAACACCAATACCGTCAACTACTGGGCTAGCGTCACCGGCATGCGTGGCGACCGTGACACCGTCAACGCGCTGAACGCCGATGGCACTCGCCCAACCAATGCCAAGCGCAGCGATGACGTGAGCGGCTGGGCCACCGACCTCGGCGTGCGTCTGCGCCTTGATCCGCAGTGGCAAGTCGGTGCGGCCTACTCCCGCGCCAGCGCCGAGTACGAGCAGAACGGCCTGCAGAGCAACCGTTCGAACTGGACCGGTACCCAGTCCCGCGTGCACCGCTTCGGCGAAGCCTTCCGTGGCGAGATGAACAACATGCAGTCCATGAGCCTGTTCGGTTCCTGGCAGCTGCGCGAGGACTATGACGCCAGCCTGGTGTATCACAAGTTCTGGCGTGTCGACGGCAACAAGCCGGTCGGCAGCAACGGCATCGATGCGGTGCAGAACAACACTGACGACGTGACCGGCGCGATCCTGTCCAGCACGTCCCTGCCGCTTGAAGACGGCAAGAAAGACCTGGGCCAAGAGATGGACTTGGTCGTCACCAAGTACTTCAAGACCGGCCTGTTGCCGGCTGCGCTGAGCCAGTCGATCGACGAGCCGTCGGCCCTGGTGCGTTTCCGTGCCGGTGTGTTCAAGCCGGGTGACGCCTATGGCAGCCAGGTCGATTCGTACATGCATCGCGCCTTTGTCGACGTGATCTGGAAGTTCTGATGGGAGCCTGCGCAATGAACCCTCAAGCCCTCAAAGGCTCGGCCCTGTTGGCGGCAGCGATGCTGCTGGCAAGCGGTGCTGCCCTGGCCGATGTCGCGCCGCAGGCGAAAGCGCCGACCATCGCCAAAGAGCTGCAACAGGCCAAGACTTACACCATCTCCAGCCCGCCGACCGCGCCGCTGGAAATGGCCAAGCCGGCCCTGCCGGATCTGTCGGGCTACACCGATGCGGCGATGGAAAAGAAAATCGTCAGAAGCAAGCCGGGCAAGATCAGCCTGCGCCGCATGATGCAGGAAGACGCCCTCAAGGATTTCATCGGCGGTGATAACAAGATGGCCGAGTGGGTGGTGCGCCAGCACGGCATTCCCCAGGCGATTTTTGTCGACGACGGCTACATGAACCTCAAGGACCTGCTGGGTAAAGTGCCCAAGCAGTACCTGAGCGAGACCTCGCCAGGTGTGATCGTGGCCAGGCTGCCAATCGTGGTTGGCCGCAAGGGCATCCTGGAAATCGACAAGAAGACCCAGGAACTGCGTTTGTCCCAGGAAGCCGGTTCGTTCCTGATCAACGACGGCCAGTTGTTTGTGCGTGACACCAACGTCACCGGCTGGAGCGAAAAGGCCAACGGCCCGGCGCTGTTCAAGTCGCCCAAGGAATTCCGCCCGTTCCTGCTGGCCTGGGGTGGCACCGAGACGTATATCTCCAACACCAAGATGGCCAGTTTCGGTTACGCCAACAGTAAGTCGTACGGGGTGAGTATTTCCCAGTACACGCCGAACATGGCCAAGGTGCTCAAGCGTCCCGAGCCGACCGGCTGGATCATCAACTCCGAGTTCTCGGACATGTGGTACGGCTTCTACTGCTACGAGACCACGAACTTCGTGATCAAGGGCAATACCTACAAAGACAACATCGTCTATGGCATTGACCCCCATGACCGTTCCCACGGCCTGATCATCGCGGACAACACCGTCTACGGCACCAAGAAGAAGCACGGCATCATCATTTCCCGGGAAGTGAACGACAGCTTCATCTTCAACAACCGCAGCTACGACAACAAGCTCTCGGGCCTGGTACTCGACCGTAACAGCGTCAACAACATCGTGGCCGACAACGAGTTCTACCGTAACCACACCGACGGCATCACCCTCTATGAGAGCGGTGACAACCTGCTGTGGGGCAACAAGGTGATTGCCAACCGTCGCCACGGTATCCGCGTGCGTAACAGCGTGAACATCAAGTTGTACGAGAACACCTCGATGGCCAACGGCCTGACCGGGCTGTACGGCCACATCAAGGACTTGACCGACACCGACCGTGACATCGCCCTCGACCCATTCGACGCCAAGGTCTCGCTGATCGTGGTCGGCGGTGAACTGGCGGGTAACGGCAGCGGACCGCTGTCCATCGACTCGCCATTGAGCGTGGAGCTGTACCGCGTGTCGATGCTGGCGCCGACCAAATCCAGCGGTATCAGCTTCAACGGCGTGCTGGGCGATCGCCAGGAAGAGATTCTCGACCTGCTGGTGCGCCAGCAGAAAGCCGTGCTGATCGACCCTGTCGAACGCCAGACCGAATTGCAGGACTGAGGATGACCCTTATGCACCCACACATGATCAAATTGCTGAGCCTCTCGGGTCTGACCCTCGGCCTGCTCGCGGCCAGCCAGGGCGTGCGCGCCGACGAAATCAAGGCGCCGACCTTCACCGCCGAGCCGTGCTGCAGCCTGTGCCCGGCCGCCCACGATGCACGCAACTACACCACGCGCTACCAGCAGAACTTCACCACCCTGGTGCAAGCCCAGGGCGACTGGCTGTTCCGTACCCAGGAAGACCTGCGCACCGAGTTCGACACATCGCCTGCCGGCTACAAACGCATGCAACAGCTGCACGATGCGTTCAAGGCCAAGGGCGTGGAACTGGTGGTGGTCTACCAGCCGACCCGTGGCCTGGTGAACCGCAACAAGCTCAACCCAGAAGAGAAAGCCAAGTTCGATTTCGACAAGGCGCTGGGTAACTACAAAACCATGCTCGGGCGTTTCGCCAAGATGGGCTACGTGGTGCCGGACCTGTCGCCGTTGACCAACGAGCAGTTGCCGGACGAGTTGCCGGCCCACGATTTCTACTTCCGTGGCGACCAACACTGGACCCCGTACGGTGCCCAGCGCACCGCGAAAATCGTCGGTGAGAAAGTGCGCGCCATGCCTGAATTCGCGGATATTCCGAAGCGCGAATTCGAGACCAAACGCTCCGGACGCATGGGCAAGACCGGCACCCTGCACAACATGGCCGGGCAACTCTGCGGCACCAGCTACGCGATCCAGTACATGGACCAGTTCACCACCGAGCCCAAGGGCGAAGCGGGCGACGGCGACCTGTTCGGCGATTCGGGCAACCCGCAGATCACCCTGGTGGGCACCAGCCACAGCGGCAAGAACTACAACTTCGCCGGCTTCCTGGAACAGGAAATCGGCGCCGACATCCTCAACGTCGCCTTTCCTGGCGGTGGCCTCGAAGGCTCGATGATCCAGTACCTGGGCAGCGACGAATTCCAGAAGACCCCGCCAAAAATCCTCATCTGGGAATTTTCGCCGCTGTACCGCCTGGACCAGGAGACCATCTACCGCCAGATGATGTCGCTGCTGGACAACGGCTGCGAAGGCAAGCCGGCACAGATGACCGCCAGCACTTCGTTGAAGCCGGGCAAGAACGAATTGATGGTGAACAGTTCGAACAAAGACCTGCGTAATGCCAATCACCAGGTTGATATCCGCTTCGCCGACCCGTCGGTGAAAACCCTGCAAGCCACCCTCTGGTACATGAACGGGCGCCACGAGGACATCAAGATCGAGAAACCCGAAACATCCGATACAGACGGGCGTTTCGCCTTCGAACTGCGTACCGATGAAGACTGGGCCTCGCAGAACTTGCTGGCCGTGGAAGTCCAAGGCCCGGAAGCGGGCCAGGCTGCGCAGAAGGTTGAAGCGAAAATTTGCACACGCAACGTATTCCCAGCGAGCGGTCAACAGACTGCTTCGACGCCTTGAAATAAGCGTGCAATGAGGTTACCTATGCAGAAGTTATTGATTCCAACGCTGCTGGGCCTGGCGATGTTCGCAGGCTCAGTCAACGCCGCCGCCCCACTGCGTCCACCCCAGGGCTATTTCGCCCCAGTGGAAGCGTTCAAGACCGGCGACTTCAAGAATGACTGCGACGCCATGCCGGCGCCGTACACCGGCTCGCTGCAATTTCGCAGCAAGTACGAAGGTTCGGACAAAGCCCGCGCCACCCTGAATACCCAGTCCGAAAAAGCCTTTCGCGACAGCACCGCCGACATCACCAAGCTGGAAAAAGACACCAGCAAGCGCGTGATGCAGTTCATGCGCGACGGTCGTCCGGAGCAGTTGGAATGCACGCTCAACTGGCTGACCAGCTGGGCCAAGGCAGACGCACTGATGTCCAAGGACTTCAACCACACCGGCAAGTCCATGCGCAAATGGGCGCTGGGCAGCATGGCCTCGGCCTATGTGCGCCTGAAGTTCTCCGACTCGCACCCGCTGGCCAACCACCAGCAGGAATCGCAGCTGATCGAAGCCTGGTTCAACAAACTGGCCGATCAGGTGGTGAGCGACTGGGACAACCTGCCGCTGGAAAAAACCAACAACCACTCTTACTGGGCTGCCTGGTCGGTGATGGCCACGTCCGTCGCCGTCAACCGTCGCGACCTGTTTGATTGGGCCGTGAAGGAATACAAGGTCGGCGTGAACCAGGTCGACGACCAAGGCTTCCTGCCCAACGAATTGAAGCGCCAGCAACGCGCGTTGTCGTACCACAACTACGCGCTGCCGCCGCTGTCGATGATCGCCAGTTTTGCCCTGGTCAACGGTGTGGACCTGCGCCAGGAAAACAACGGCGCGCTCAAGCGCCTGGGCGACAAGGTGCTGGCCGGGGTCAAGGACCCGGAGATCTTCGAGCAGAAGAACGGCAAAGAGCAGGACATGAAGGACTTGAAACAGGACATGAAATTCGCCTGGCTCGAACCCTTCTGCACCCTCTACACCTGCGCGCCGGATGTGCTCGAGCGCAAGCACGGGATGCAGCCGTTCAAGACCTTTCGCCTCGGGGGTGACCTGACCAAGGTCTACGACCCGACGCATGAAAAAGGCAACAAAGGTTCCTAAGGCTGAATGGATTACCTGTAGTGAGCGGGCTTGCCCCGCGCTGGGCTGCGAAGCGGCCCTAATCGATTCGTCGCCGTGTGCCAGGTATACCGCGACGTGGGGTTTTGGGGCTGCTACGCAGCCCAGCGCGGGGCAAGCCCGCTCACCACAAAAAGCTGCATCGCCGTCCATGGAAACCATGGGGGGTTTGGGGGGGCTCTGGCCCTTGACTGTTGGTTAAACATGGAGAGATCGGGATGGTTTTCTCGTCCAATGTGTTCCTGTTTCTGTTCTTGCCGATCTTTCTCGGCTTGTACTACTTGAGCGGGCAACGCTATCGCAATCTGCTGCTGCTGATTGCCAGCTACGTGTTCTACGCCTGGTGGCGAGTGGACTTCCTGGCGCTGTTCGCCGCCGTGACGCTATGGAATTACTGGATCGGCCTCAAGGTCGGTGCAGCTGGCGTGCGCACCAAGCCGGCCCAACGCTGGCTGCTGCTGGGCGTGGCGGTTGACCTGTGCATCCTCGGCTACTTCAAGTACGCCAACTTCGGCGTCGACAGCATCAACGTCATGATGAAGTCGGCCGGCCTGGAGCCGTTCATCCTGACCCACGTGCTGCTGCCGATCGGGATCTCGTTCTACATCTTCGAGTCCATCAGCTACATCATCGACGTGTATCGCGGTGATACCCCGGCGACCCGCAACCTGATCGACTTTGCGGCGTTCGTGGCGATCTTCCCGCACCTGATTGCCGGCCCGGTGCTGCGCTTTCGCGACCTGGCGGACCAGTTCAACAACCGCACCCACACCCTCGACAAGTTCTCCGAGGGCTGCACGCGGTTCATGCAGGGTTTCATCAAGAAGGTGTTCATTGCCGACACCCTGGCAGTGGTGGCCGACCATTGCTTTGCCCTGCAAAACCCGACCACGGGCGATGCCTGGCTTGGCGCGCTGGCCTACACCGCGCAGCTGTACTTCGACTTCTCCGGCTACAGCGACATGGCCATCGGCCTGGGCTTGATGATGGGTTTCCGCTTCATGGAAAACTTCAAGCAGCCGTACATCAGCCAGTCGATCACCGAGTTCTGGCGGCGCTGGCACATCAGCCTGTCCACCTGGCTGCGTGACTACCTGTACATCACCCTGGGCGGCAACCGTAAAGGCACGCTGACCACTTACCGCAACCTGTTCCTGACCATGCTGCTCGGTGGCCTGTGGCACGGCGCGAACATCACCTACATCGTCTGGGGTGCGTGGCACGGCATGTGGCTGGCGATTGAAAAAGCCATCGGCCTCAACACTTCGCCGCGCAGCTTCAACCCGGTGCGTTGGGCCTTCACCTTCCTGCTGGTGGTGATGGGCTGGGTGATCTTCCGCGCCGAGAACCTGCACGTCGCCGGCCGTATGTACGGTGCGATGTTCAGCTTTGGCGAGTGGTCGCTGTCGGAACTCAACCGCGCCAACCTCACCGGCCTGCAAGTGGCAACCCTCGTGGTGGCTTACGTAACCCTAGCGTTCTTTGGCCTGCGCGACTTCTACACCAACCGCCCAGCCGAGAAGACCGAGAAAACCAAGCCAGCCGATCCGAGCCTGATCAAGGCCGTACCGGGCGACAACCCAGGCAGCATCCACGAACCCGGCTTCACCGTGGGCCAGGATGCCGCCGTGCAACCGGCCTACTGGACCGCTGACTGGCCACGCTACGCCATGCGCGCTGCGGTGCTACTGCTGTTCATGGCGTCGATTCTCAAACTGTCGGCGCAGAGTTTCTCGCCGTTCCTTTACTTCCAATTCTGAGGGAGCCGACCATGACCCGTTCATTACGCGTCCTCTATATCGGCCTGTTCCTGGTGGTGCTGCTGGCCCTGGGCGCCTGGTCGCTGCGCAGTTTCTTCGGCTTCAGCACCAATGCCGACGCCACTGTGCTCAACGGTCGCTGGACCAAAGCCGTCGAGACCCACTACGACGACGAGTTCCCGATCAAGCGCATCGGCACCAACCTGTGGGCGGCGCTGGACTACAAGCTGTTCAATGAAGGCCGCCCTGGCGTGGTGCTGGGCCGCGATCACTGGTTGTACAGCGACGAGGAGTTCAACCCCGCCGTCAACGAAGAGCAGAACCTGCAAGGCAACTACGCGCTGGTCGAAGGCGTGCGTCAGAAGCTCAAGGCCCAAGGCATTCAACTGGTGATGGCGATCGTGCCGGCCAAGGTGCGCCTGTACCCGGAACACCTGGGTGAAGTGAAACCGGCGAGCATCCACGCCAACCTCTACGACGACTTCCACGCCCGTGTCGCCGCCGACAAGATCATCGCCCCGGACCTGCTCGGCCCGCTGCAACAGGCCAAGCTCGGCGGCAAGCAAGTGTTCTTGCGTACTGACACCCACTGGACTCCGGACGGTGCTGAAATCGCCGCCAAGCAATTGGCCAAGACCATCGCCGACAAGACGCCACTGAGCGGCGAGCCACAGCGCTTTGTCACCGAAGCGGAAAAAACCGAGCCACATAAAGGCGACCTGCGTCTGTTCCTGCCGCTGGACCCGCTGTTTGAAAACCTGATGCCACCTAAAGAGCCGCTGGAAAAACGCGTGACGCACCTGGCCGAAACCAAAGGTGACGACGCCCTGTTCAGCGACAGCGAAACCCCAGTGGCCCTGGTGGGCACCAGCTACAGCGCCAACCCCAACTGGAACTTCGTCGGTGCCCTCAAGCAAGCCCTGGGCAGCGACGTGGTCAGCTACGCCGAAGACGGCCATGGCCCGATCCTGCCGATGCTCAGCTACCTGAAAAGCGATGATTTCAAGAACAGCCCGCCCCAGGTGCTGATCTGGGAGTTTCCTGAACGTTATCTGCCCGTGAACAACGAAATCGGTGATGCCGACCCCGCGTGGGTTGCGCAGCTTAAACAAGCCGGTTCGCGCCAACAGAACATGGCTATCAACACTCAATCCGAGACGCCCGACCGGGCGCAAAACTGAAAGAGAGGTAACTCACATGACTTTCACTACAACTCCTCGTCGTCTCGCTAAAACTCTGGCTATCGCGGCCGGCCTGAGCTTCGTATCGATGTCCGCCTTCGCCGGTGGCGACGCAGCCCTGTACGGCCCTACCGCGCCAAAAGGCTCGAGCTTCGTGCGGATCTACAACGCCAGCAACCAGGAAGTCAGCGCCACCGTCGGCGCCACCAACCTGAGCGACGTTGCGCCACTGGCCAGCAGCGACTTCAGCTTCATGCCCGGCGGTGACTACAGCGCCAAGGTCGGCAGCCAGACCGTGCCGGTCAAACTCGCCCCGGACCACTACTACACCCTGGTCAACAGCGGCAGCGGCCAGCCACAACTGATCGAAGAGCCACCGTTCAAAAACAAGCAGAAGTCCCTGGTGCGCGTGCAGAACCTCAGCGACAAGGCCCTGACCTTGAAGACGGCTGACGGCAAGACCGATGTGGTCAAGGCAGTCGCTGCCAAAGGCCGTGGCGAGCGTGAAATCAACCCGGTGAAAGTGAGCCTGGCGTTGTATGACGGTGACAAGAAAGTTGGCGATGTGAAGCCCGTAGCCCTGGAGCGTGGTGAGGCAGCGGTGCTGTACGTCACCGGTTCCGGTTCGAGCCTGTCGCCAGTCTGGGTGAAACGCCCCGTGTCGACCCGCTAAACCATTTTCCGGGTTGGTTAAGGCCAACCCGGACCGAGACAAAAACAAGAGTGAAACGACAAACCTTCGTAGCTCTGACCCAAATCGATTCAAGGAGAAACACCCATGATCCCAGTAATCCTTTCCGGTGGTAGCGGCTCACGTCTTTGGCCGCTTTCCCGTAAACAGTTCCCTAAACAATTCCTGGCCCTGACCGGCGAGCACACGCTGTTCCAGCAAACCCTGGAACGCCTGGTGTTCGAAGGCATGGACACCCCGATCGTGGTCTGCAACAAGGACCACCGCTTCATCGTCAATGAGCAACTGGCCGCCCGCAAGCTGGAAAGCCAGCGCATCCTGATGGAGCCGTTCGGCCGCAACACTGCGCCGGCCGTGGCCCTCACTGCGATGATGCTGGTCAATGAAGGCCGCGACGAGTTGATGCTGGTGCTGCCCGCCGACCACGTGATCGACGACCAGAAAGCCCTGCAACGCGCCCTGGCCCTGGCCACCGTGGCCGCCGAGCGTGGCGAGATGGTGCTGTTCGGCGTACCGGCCACCCGTCCGGAAACCGGTTATGGCTACATCAAGTCCACCAACGATTCGCTGCTGCCCGAGGGCGTGAGCCGCGTCGAGCAGTTCGTGGAAAAACCCAATGAAAAGCGCGCCGTGGAGTTTGTCAAAAGCGGCGGTTACTTCTGGAACAGCGGCATGTTCCTGTTCCGCGCCAGCCGCTTCCTCGAAGAACTGAAAAAGCACGACCCGGACATCTACGACACCTGCCTGCTGACCCTGGAACGCAGCGAGCAGACCGCCGACACCGTATCTTTCGACGAAGCCACCTTCGCCTGCTGCCCGGACAATTCCATCGACTACGCCGTGATGGAAAAAACCCAGCGCGCCTGCGTGGTGCCGTTGAGTGCCGGTTGGAGCGACGTGGGTTGCTGGGCGTCGCTGTGGGCCGTCAACGACAAAGACGTGCACGGCAACGTGAGCAAAGGCGACGTGGTGATCCAGGACAGCCGCAACTGCATGATCCACGGCAACGGCAAACTGGTATCGGTGATCGGCCTGGACAATATCGTGGTGGTGGAAACCAAAGACGCGATGATGATTGCCCACAAGGACAAGGTCCAGGGCGTCAAGCAGATGGTCTCGACCCTCAACGACCAGGGCCGCAGCGAAACCCAGAACCACTGCGAAGTCTATCGTCCGTGGGGCTCCTACGACTCGGTGGACATGGGCGGTCGCTTCCAGGTCAAGCACATCTCGGTCAAGCCGGGCGCGTGCCTGTCGCTGCAGATGCACCACCACCGCGCCGAGCACTGGATCGTGGTCAGCGGCACTGCCGAAGTGACCTGCGACGAGAACGTGTTCCTGCTCACCGAGAACCAGTCCACCTACATCCCGATCGCCTCGGTGCACCGCCTGCGCAACCCGGGCAAGATCCCGTTGGAGATCATCGAAGTGCAATCGGGCAGCTATTTGGGTGAAGACGATATCGAGCGCTTTGAAGATATCTACGGTCGCTCGACGCCGGTTGAACGTGACGTGTCGGTGAAAACTATCGCGCAGTAAAAGAGTCGTACAAGAAGCCCCCGTCCAGCCGACTGCGTCCCCTATCCGCAGCCGGTTGGGCGGGGGCTTTTTAATGCCGCGAATACCCCGCAGGCATTGTGAGCGCCGTTAGCGACGGTCAGCATTTTGGATTTTTTCAGCCCCGTACAACTGGGCAACCTGTCCCCCCAAAGCCATCGCCGTACCCAAGACTTTGCCGAGCGTACCGTGACTGTTGGCAATCGTATGTCCAACGTCCTTGACCACAGCACCGCCCATGGCAATCCCGACCCCCTTGGCTTTTTGGGCGTTCACACTGGCGCTGTCAGGGCGCGTCTTCGGGAAACAATTCTGGGACGATTCCAGTATCTGTTGCTGCAAGCTCGTCAGTTTCTGACCTTGTCTTCGATCCAACGGGCGACAGGACGCGTTCGCACTCGTTTGCGCGGACGCGCCAGCATCGGTCGTTCGCTGGGGAAGGATAAGAGAAGATGCCACAGAGGCAAGTGCAGAGGTCACGGCCGGGACAATAATGGCTGATGCGATCATAGTTCGTCTCACTGGGTCAGATTGCGGTGATACCCACTTGGGTAGTCTGTATTTCCCTATGTTCGATCTGTGGAAAAAATGAGTCATCAGGTTCCCTCTCGCCCAGCCGACCGCGTCGTTTACCCGAAGGCGGCTGGGCAGAGGACTCCTTAGTTCTACTTCGCCCAGTTACGCGGGGCAAAGGCGTTGTAACTGCCGCTGCTGTTGTCCTTACCCGCTTCTTTATACTCGGCCTTGCCAATTTTCTCGGCAGTTTTGCCCCCCCACATTAAAGCCGTACCGACGGCTTTTGTGGTTGCCCCCCCCGTTTTCGCCATGTTCTTCCCAACCGTTTTTGCCACTCCCCCAAAGATCGTCATGGCAGCTGCTTGGGCTTCGTCCGAGTTCGGCAGCATGGAAAGCCGCGGAGAGACGTATGAAGCAAGGTGCTCGTTGATGCCTTGCATCAACGTCTGCCGCAGGTTCGTAAGCCCTAGGTTTTGCATACGAGGTACCATGGATGAACTGGCCTCATGTTCAGGATGGGTTGCCCCCGTCTGGGTGGGCGCTGGTGCGGCGGTTGCCAAAGGTGTTGGCGCAATTGGAGACGTCAGTACGGGTGTCGAAATAGTTGAAACGGTCATAAAAATCTCGCTTTGCAAGTTTTAGGTTAAGGACCGTCCTGGTTTTGCAAGTGCTTCCTTCCGTGCCCAACCTCAGTGGAAAAATCTCGAAACCGGTTCCTGTCTCTAAAAAATAAACAGCTGCGCGCCCTCAAGAGCGCAAGCCGCAATAGGCATCAAGCCCAACCCGCAGGTAGGATGTTTTATCCGCATATGAGGTTGTCATCATGTTCTTCGGCGTCCTACTGATCATCACCTGGCTGGTTCTGCTGCTGCGCTACCCAGCCAAAGCCTTGCCGGTGTCGTTGGCTGCCGCCGTCGGCCTGGGGTTCGTGGCGATCTGGGTAGTCTGGCTGGACAACCGCGAAGCCTCCCAACTGGCCCGCCTTGACCTGCGCATCACCTACGCCGCCGACGAATGCCCCGCCGACCGCCCGCTCAAACTGACGCTGAACAACGGCAACGATGTGCCGCTTACCGAACTGCGCTGGCGCGTCGCTGCGTATGCGCCGGGCGATACGGTGAACCTCGCGGACAACGTCTACACCGCCCCACGCTATCGCGGCCCCGGTGAGTTGCAAGCCGGCGCCACCTGGGAAGACTGCCTGCCCACTCCGCCTTTGCGCCCCGGCTACCGCGCGCAAACCCTGGAATTTCGTGCCGAGCACCTGCAAGGCAGTTTCTCGGACTGATTAAGGATCGATCCATGCCCAACGTACTGATCACCGGTTGTTCCAGCGGCATCGGCCGCGCCCTGGCGGACGCATTCAAAGCCGCCGGCTACGCCGTCTGGGCCAGCGCCCGCCGCCCGGAAGATGTCGCCGCCCTCGCCGCGGCAGGCTTCAACGCCGTTGAACTGGATGTCAACGACAGCGCCGCCCTGCAACGCCTGGCCGAGCCATTGGGCGAATTGGATGTACTGGTCAACAACGCCGGTTATGGCGCCATGGGTCCGTTGCTCGACGGCGGCACCGAAGCGATGCAACGTCAATTCGAAACCAACGTGTTCTCCATCGTCGGCGTGACCCAGGCGTTGTTCCCGGCCCTGCGCCGCAGCCAGGGATTGGTAGTGAATATCGGCAGTGTTTCCGGTGTGCTGGTAACGCCGTTTGCGGGCGCCTACTGCGCGTCGAAAGCGGCCGTGCACGCCTTGAGCGATGCGCTGCGCATGGAACTGGCACCCTTTGGCGTGCGGGTGATGGAGGTGCAGCCAGGAGCTATTGATACGAGCTTCGCCAAAAACGCCGGGGCCCAGGCCGAACTGTTGATCAACGAACAGTCCCCCTGGTGGCCGCTGCGCGACGGCATCCGCGCCCGCTCCCAGGCCTCGCAAGACAACCCTACCCCGGCCCACCGGTTTGCCGCGCAAGTGCTCAAGGGCGTACAGCAACCCGCGCCACCGCGTTTGCTGCGCGCCGGAAATGGCAGCCGAGCGTTACCGTTGATGGCCGCGTTACTGCCCAAAGGTTTATTGGAGCGCGTTTTGAAGAAACGCTTTGGATTGGAACGGAGTTTGTGATGATCGACTACAGCGACTTTTTTGAAGAAGTGATCCAGACGCACGTCGAGATCGAGCAATGGTTTGCCGGGGTTGCACCCGAGGGCACCTTGCAGAACTTGCTAGCCCGTTTCTCCCCGGAATTCAGCATGGTCGCCCCGGCGACCGGTACACGGGTCAACGCGGCCGGAGTCAACGCCCTGTTTACACGGTTGGGCGGCATGCGCCCGGGGTTGAAAATAACCTTGAGCGAAATGGCCGGCATCGATCGCCATGCGCGTGGCGCCACGGTGACCTATCGCGAACATCAGGTGGATGCCAGCGGTACACAGACGGACCGCCGTGCCACGGTGGTGTTCGAGAAGCAGGCCAGTGGCGCGTTGCTGTGGCGCCATTTGCATGAAACGTTTATCAAGGCTTAACGCCGTTTCAGTTTTGTGTCTGATCGACGATGACGGTGCAAGTAATCCCCGCCGCCAACAACACCCCTTCCGGTACTTCATCGATATGAATCCGCACCGGCACCCGCTGGGCCAGGCGCACCCAGTTGAAGGTCGGGTTCACATCGGCGATCAGCTCGCGGCTTTCGGGGTTGTCGCGGTCGTAGATGCCACGCGAGATGCTTTCTACGTGGCCCTTCAGGGTTTCGCCGCTCATCAATTGCATATCGGCTTTATCACCGACCTTGACGTGGGGCAGCTTGGTTTCTTCGAAGAAGCCATACACCCAGAACGAGTTCATATCCACCACGGCCATCTTGGCCTCACCGATGCGCGCATAGTCGCCGCGATGCACATTGAGGTTGGTGACATAACCATCGACGGCCGCCACCACTTGGGTGCGTTTCAAATTGAGTTCGGCGGCTTCCAGCTGCGCAAGCGCGTGTTGGTAATCGGCCAGCGCCGAGTCGGCGATGTTGCTGGCGTCGTCGCGGTTTTCCTTGGAGATCACCAGCGCATCGAGGTCGGCGCGGCGATGGGCATTGACCTTGCGCATTTCCCAGGTGGCTTTGCGCGACGCCACCAGCGATTGCGCCTGCTTGACGGCAATGCGGTAGTGCTCGGGGTCGATCTGCATCAGCAGGTCACCCTTTTTCACCAGTTGGTTGTCACGCACCGGTACGTCAACCACCTCACCGGTGACGTCGGCGGCGACGTTGATGATATCGGCACGCACACGCCCGTCGCGGGTCCACGGGGTTTGCATGTAGTGCACCCACAACGTGCGGCCAATCCAGATGGCCAAGGCCAACACCAGCAAGGTCGCGAGCAGGCTGAAAAACTTTTTCATCGGGGCATTCTCAACGGTAGACGGTCAGCGCCAGGGCGCCGAACAGGCAAACGAACAGGCTCAGGCGCAGCAACGCCGGATGCCAGAAAAAACGGTACAGGTCGAACCCGGCCAGGAAGCGATCAAGCGCCCAGGCCAATACGGCTGCGATCAGGAACATCAGGGTCATGGTCGGCATGTACACGCCGTGGAAGGCGATTTCACGGGGCATGCGGGGATCCTTTAAGGGCAGCCAGCGGCGATTGCGGGTCCAGCAGCGAGGTGCGGATAAAGTGCAGATAGCTTTTCACCCGGCGCAGGGCCGAGGTGTCGAAGTGCGGGGCGAAGGGTTCGTCGGTGGCCTGCACGCGGCTGATCGCATGGTCGACCGCGATCAGGCCACGCTCCAGGTTGCTCGCGCTCGGTTGCAGGAACAGCCGCACCAGCGAGCGGCCCATCACGCGGATCGCCTGGCGCCACGGCTGGGATTCGGCGTACGCCGGATGCACTGGCAGAATCGCCTGTTCCTTGCGCAACTCGATGATCGCGTGGCCGACTTCCAGCACCACGAACATCCAGCGCAGCAGGTCGCGCTGCACTTGTGGCTGGCCGACGGCAAGACCGTAGGCCTGGTGCAGCAAGTCACGGGTGCGGCTTTCGAAACTCGACGCCAAGCCCTTGAGCTTGCCGCTAATCGCATACACCACTTGCTCGCGCAGGTCCTGCTCCAACCGCCGCCACAACCAGCGGCTGTTGGGCGGCAGGATGATCGCCCCCGCCGCCGCGCACACCAGCATGCCGATGACCATGGCGATGTAGTCGTTGATGAAGGTGTAGGGGTTGTAGACCGTCAGGTTGTCTGGCACCGAGCCGGTGCTGAAGAAAATCAGCAGCCCCACGCCGACACCCGCGTATTGCGGGCGCGAGGCGAGGAACGCGCCAAAGATGATCACCGGCGCAAGCATCACGCACAGCAGTGGGAAACCGTCGATCCAGGGGAACACGAAGAACATTTCGACAAAGCCCACCAGGGCCCCGATCAAGGTTCCGCACGCCATCTGGAACGCCATGCGTTTCGGGTTCGGCGTGGCGGCGGACAAGCCCACCGTAGCGGCTGCGATCAAGGTCATGGTCGCGCCGCTGGGCCAGGCGGTGGCCACCCAATAGCTGCCCAAGACGATGAGAATGAATGACGCGCGAATCCCCGAGGCGGCGCAGGCCAGCCAGTTGGTCTTGGGGATGAAGGTTTCGTCCCACTGCTCGCGCTCATGGCTGTGGTCAGCCAGGGACGCGTGGGTTTGCGCGTAGTTGTGCACATCATCAACGAAGCGATAAAGCAGCTCGTAGGCGGTGTGGAAATCCAGCTGTTCGGCTTCGCTCGGGTGCTCTTCCTGAAAGGCCGCACGCAGGCTGCGGACCTTGGCGGGCAGGCCGTCCTTGTAGGCGCTCAGTTGGTTGACCAAGCGTGCCGCGTCCGGGCTGGTGAGCGCGCGGTCGGAGAAGCCATCGAGCAGTTCGGCAAGATCCTGCAGGCCGGGTTTGATGGCCGCGACCACATGGTCCGCCTCATCCGTGCGCAAGCGCTCCAGCAATTGGTGCAAGGCATTGAAGCGTGTGGTGATGCTCATGAACTCGCTATTGAGGCGACTGAGCCGGCCGTTGCGCCGACGCATGTGCGGGTCTTCAAACACCGTGATGCTGCGCAGCCCCTCCAGGCCCACCGCTTCGGCGATAAACCGCACGTTGCTGGCCTCGAAACCCTCACGCTGGCTGCGCCCACGCAGGCCGTCGGTGACGAACAGCGCAAACACGCCGAAGCGCTGGTACAAGGCGTTGCGCATGGCGGCACTGCTGGTTTGCGGCAGGATCGCGGCACTTACCAGGGTGGAACACAGAATCCCCAGGGAGATTTCCAGCACCCGCCACACCGCCGCCATGAAGGCGCCGTCCGGATGCGCCAGGGCCGGCAACCCGACCATCGCCGCCGTATAACCGGCCAGCACAAAACCATAGGCGCGAAAGTTGCGATTGCGCGTGGCACCGGCGGTGCAGATGCCGACCCAGATCGCCAAGGCGCCGAGGAACAACTCGGTGTTCTGCGCAAACAAGGCAATCAACAACACCATCACCGCCGACCCCGCCAAGGTGCCAAGGAAGCGATAAAAACTCTTGGCAAACACCTGGCCGCTTTGCGGCTGCATGACGATAAATACGGTGATCATCGCTGTGCGCGGTTGCGGCAGTTCCAGGCGCATGGCCAGCCACAACGTCAGAAACGCGGCGACCAGTACCTTGAAGATATACACCCAGGTCACGCCGTCGCTGCGTGCCCAGTCGAAAAAGCCACGGCGCCACTCAAGGGCATGCAGCCAGCGCAGCGGTGCAGGCAAGGGAGTCATCGCATCCTACTCAGTGATCAAATACGGCCAGCGCCGCTGGGGTCTTGCTCGGAAGGGTCTTGGCGTCTTGCGGCACATCGTTGCCAGCGCCGAGGCCGCCGCCCAGGGCCGTCACCAGTTCGGCGTGGGCGCTCAGGCGAGCGGCCTGCACCTGTTGCTCGATCTGTTGCTGATGAAACAGCAAGGTCTGCGCATTCAGCACATTCAGGTAATCGGTGAGGCCACGTTGATAGGCGATCATCGCGATGTCGTAGGTCTTCTGCGCCGAGGCCACCGACTGCGCGGCGAAGGCGGCTTGCTTGTCCATCGATTCGCGGCGGATCAATTGGTCGCTGATGCCCTTGAGCGCATTGACCAGGGTCTGGTTGTACTGGGCGACGGCGATGTCATAACCGGCGCTGGCCTCGCCCAGCTCCGCACGCAGGCGGCCACCGTCGAAGATCGGCAAGGTGATCGCAGGTCCCACGTTGTAGTTGAATTTCTTGCCCGCCAGGAATTCCAGCATGCCGCCACCGGTGGCCATGTAGCCGAGGCTGCCGACCAGGTCGACGTTGGGGTAGAAACCGGCGTGGGCCACATCGATACCACGGGCCTGGGCCGCGACTTGCCAGCGGCGGGCAACCACGTCCGGGCGTTGGCCGAGCAACTGCGCGGGCAGGCTCGACGGCAATTTCAACGGTGCGGCCAGGGACAGGCGCGGGCGTTGCAACTGCGCGCCTTCCCCCGGGCCTTTGCCCGCCAGGGCCGCCAGCTGGTTACGGCTCAGGGCGATCTCTTCGTCGAGGGCGTCCAGTTGGCGATGGGTTTCCGGCAACGGGGTTTCGGCCTGGCTGACGTCGAAGTGGGTGCCGATCCCGGCATTCAGGCGCTTGTTGGCCAGGTCGAGGATCTGCTGCTGTTGTGCCAGGGTCGCTGCGGCGATATCGCGGTTGGCGTAATGCAACGACAACTGGATATAGGCGCGCACTATGTTGTTCTGCAATTCGAGCTGGGCCTGACGCGCTTCGGCGGCGCTCATGTGCGCCAGGTCGACCGCGCGCTCGGTGGCATTGCTTTCGCGGCCCCACAGGTCGAGGGCGTAACTCAGGCCCAGGGACGCATTGTTATCCCAGGTGTTGGCACCGCTCAGCTCGCCGGGACCATAGAACTGATCCTTCGGCCAGTTGTGGCGCTTGAGGGTGGTGTCGCTGTTGATCTGCAGCGACTCGGCCGACTCGGCAACCCCAGCCATGGCCCGCGCTTCACGCACTCGCGCGGCGGCCATGGCCAGGCTCGGGCTGTGTTGCGTGGCCAGCTCGACCCAGCGATTGAGTTGCGGGTCGCCGTAGGCTTGCCACCATTGCCCGGTGGGCCAGCGGGCGTCCTGGGCGGCACTCTGGATGGCTTCGTCGGTGGCCAGGTGGTTGGCGTCGAGAGATTGGCCTTGTGGGGCGATTCCTCCGGTTCCGATGCAGCCGCTGATTGCTAACGATAGAGCCCAAACACTGAGAGTCTTCAGCTCTCTGTTGATGCGACGCGGCACGGCAGGCGACTTCCTGAGGTGGTGGTGCGGGGTAGGTGGCGCAATTCTAGGGGGCGGCATGAAGGACGATAAGCTGGTATTCCTGTGAATCTTTGTTACCGTTCAGGCGATAATCCGTTGGTAGGGATCACTGGACGGCGTAACTTTCTGTCACAATTTGTTATCTCCCCTGAGAACACTCCATGGACACTTTGCAAAACATGCGCGCCTTCAGTTGCGTGGCCGAAGCTGGCAGCTTCACCGCCGCCGCCGTGCAACTGGATACCACCACGGCCAATGTGTCGCGCGCGGTCTCCAACCTTGAGGCCCACCTGCAAACCCGCTTGCTCAACCGCACCACCCGCCGCATCGCGCTGACCGAGGCCGGCAAACGTTATCTGCTGCGCTGCGAACAGATCCTGGCCTACGTCGAGGAAGCCGAGGCCGAAGCCAGCGACGCCCACGCGCGCCCCGCCGGGCAGTTGAAAGTGCACACCATGACCGGTATCGGCCAGCACTTCGTCATTGATGCGATTGCGCGCTACCGCCGCACCCATCCGGACGTGACCTTCGACCTGACCCTGGCCAACCGCGTGCCGGACCTGCTCGATGAGGGCTACGACGTCTCCATCGTGCTGGCCAGCGAGCTGCCGGACTCGGGTTTTGTGTCCCAGCGCCTGGGCATCACCTACAGCATCGCGTGTGCCTCGCCGGATTACGTCAAGGCCAAAGGTTGCGCCCAGCGCCCACAGGACTTGCTCAACCACGCCTGCCTGCGCCTGGTCAGCCCGGTGATCCAGTTGGATAAATGGACCTTCAACGGCCCCGAAGGCCAGGAAAGCGTAGCGATCAACACCTCGCCGTTCCTGGTGAATTCGGCCGATGCAATGAAAACCGCGATCACCAGCGGCATGGGCGTCGGCCTGTTGCCTGTGTACGCGGCCATCGAAGGCCTGCGCAACGGCACCCTGGTGCGGGTGATGCCCAACTACCGTTCCCAGGAACTGAACCTGTACGCCATCTATCCGTCGCGCCAATACCTGGATGCGAAGATCAAGACCTGGGTGGAATACTTGCGCGGCTCGCTGCCGGAGATTCTGGCGGCACACCAGGCGGAACTGGTGGCGTATGAGTTGAGTGGCAGCCTCAGCGGCGTGCGGATGGCGAACTGACAATCCGCAACAGGAATGTTAGCGTGCTTGGCATTCTTCCGTAGTCGATGAGCCCGCCTGCAATGAAAAAGACTGTCCTCGCCTTCAGCCGCGTCACCCCGGAAATGATCGAACGCCTGCAACAGGATTTCGAGGTGATCGCGCCCAACCCCAAGCTGGGCGACCTCAACGCTCAATTCAATGAAGCCCTGCCCCACGCCCACGGCCTGATCGGCGTGGGCCGCAAGCTGGGGCGCGAACAGTTGCAGGGCGCGAGCAAGTTGGAAGTGGTGTCCAGCGTGTCGGTAGGCTACGACAACTACGATGTGGCGTACTTCAACGAACGCGGGATCATGCTCACCAACACCCCCGACGTGCTCACCGAAAGCACCGCCGACCTGGCCTTCGCCCTGCTCATGAGCAGCGCCCGCCGGGTGGCCGAGCTGGACGCCTGGACCAAGGCCGGCCAGTGGAAAGCCAGCGTCGGCGCGCCGTTATTCGGTTGCGACGTGCATGGCAAAACGCTGGGCATCGTCGGCATGGGCAACATCGGTGCGGCCGTGGCGCGGCGTGGGCGCCTGGGTTTCAACATGCCGATCCTGTACAGCGGCAACAGCCGCAAGCTGGCACTGGAGCAGGAACTGGGCGCACAGTTTCGCAGCCTGGATCAGTTGCTGGCCGAGGCGGATTTCGTCTGCCTGGTGGTGCCGTTGAGCGACAAGACCCGTCACCTGATCAGCACCCGCGAGCTGGGCTTGATGAAGTCCAGCGCGATCCTGATCAACATCTCCCGTGGCCCGGTAGTCGACGAGCCGGCGCTGATCGAAGCCCTGCAAAACCAGACAATCCGTGGCGCCGGGCTGGATGTGTATGAGCAGGAGCCTCTGGCCGAGTCGCCGCTGTTCCAACTGAGCAATGCCGTGACCTTGCCGCACATCGGCTCGGCCACCCACGAAACCCGCGAAGCCATGGCCAACCGCGCCCTGGAAAACCTGCGCAGCGCCCTGCTGGGCCAACGTCCGCAGGACCTGGTGAACCCGCAGGTGTGGAAGGGCTGACTTTAAGGGCCCATGCCCCTAAAGCATGGGCCCCTCAAGTCGATAACCTTCCATAGATCGTCATCCCTGATCCACAGAAGGTTTTTATGTCCACCACCAAAGCCCGCGCAGACTCACTCTCGCTTCTGCTCTTTACCTTGCGCAGCGGCAAGCTGATGGCGATCAACCTGCTGAAAGTCAGCGAAATCATTCCCTGCCCGCCGCTGACCAAGCTGCCGGAGTCCCACCCACACGTCAAAGGCATCGCCACCCTGCGCGGTAACTCGCTGGCGGTGATCGACCTGAGCCGCGCCCTCGGCGAAATGCCGTTGGCAGACCCCGACGGCGGCTGCCTGATCGTCACCGACGTGAGCCGCTCCAAGCAAGGGTTGCACGTGCAGGCGGTGAGTAAGATCGTGCATTGCCTGACCACCGACATCCGCCCACCGCCCTATGGTTCTGGCGGCAACCGCGCTTTCATCACCGGGGTCACCCAGGTGGAAGGCGGCCTGGTGCAGGTGCTGGATATCGAGAAAGTCATCCACGGCATCGCGCCGGCACCAATCGAAGCGGCGCCAACCGACCTGACCATGGAAGAAGCCGAAGTACTCGGCAACGCGCGCATCCTGGTGGTGGACGACAGTCAGGTCGCCCTGCAGCAATCGGTGCACACTCTGCGTAACCTCGGCCTCACCTGCCACACCGCGCGCAGTGCCAAGGAAGCCATCGATGTGTTGCTGGAGCTGCAAGGCACGGTCGAGCAGATCAATGTGGTGGTGTCGGACATCGAAATGTCGGAAATGGATGGCTACGCCCTGACCCGTACCCTGCGCGAAACCCCGGATTTCCAACACCTCTATGTACTGCTGCACACCTCCCTGGACAGTGCGATGAACAGCGAAAAAGCCCGCTTGGCCGGCGCCGACGCAGTACTGACCAAATTCTCATCGCCAGAGCTGACCAAGTGCCTGGTGGTGGCCGCGCAAACGGTGGCGCAAAAAGGCCTGTGAGCGATTATTTCCAACTGCTGCGGCGCGACCTCACTGGCAGCCTGCCCGCCCCGCAATGGCCCGCCGGGGTGCAGCTGGACCACTACCGAGACGACCTGGCGCCAGCGATTCATGCCGTGTTGTGCCTGACCCAGGAACAGGGCGGCGGTCGCGTGCCCAACCTGGAAACCTGGCGACACCAATTCACCACCGATGCCGAGTTCGATCCCACCCTGTGCCTGGTGGTCAGCAACAACGACGGCATTCTCGGCGTGGCCCAATGCTGGACCAGTGCCTTTATCAAGAACCTCTCCATTCACCCTTGCGCCCAAGGCCAAGGGCTGGGGCGTGCCCTGTTGCTGCACAGCTTCCAGGTGTTCAAGCAACGCGGTGAGCCCTATGTGGACCTCAAGGTGCTGGAGAGCAATGGGCGTGCTCGCCAGCTGTATGAAAGCGCGGGGATGACATTTGTCCTACGCGACTTAGTCAGCCAGGACTGACACGCACTGGCGTGTAACTTGCTTCCAGAGAGCGAATCGGTGAACAGAGGTAAAAACCCGTCACCGTTCTTGCGTGCCCTCTGACCTAGCCTGGTGACAGATCCGCCATGAATACTCAATTTTCCTGCGTTGGTTGCGGCAAATGCTGCTCCGACCACCACGTGCCCCTGACCCTCGCAGAAGCCCGGATGTGGGCGGCGGACGGCGGTAACGTCATCGTTCTGGTGGAAGGTTTCCTGGGCAATGGCCTGGGCCTGCCCCAGCAGCAACGCGAACATGCCGAGCGCCGTTCGGTGGTGGTGCCCAGCGGCAATACCGAGGCGTTTGTGGCAATCACCTTTGCCGCCTACAACGCCGGACGCTGCCGGAATCTTGACGAAGACAACCTGTGCCGCATCTATGAGCGCCGCCCATTGGTGTGCCGCATCTACCCGATGGAAATCAACCCGCATATCCCGTTGAACCCCGCCGCCAAGGATTGCCCGCCAGAATCCTGGGAACAGGGGCCGGCGCTGATCGCCGGCGGTGAGCTGATGGACCAGGAACTGGCTGAACTGATCCGCCGCTCGCGCCAGGCCGACCGCGACGATGTGCAGACCAAAGAGGCGGTGTGCGCTTTGCTGGGCATTCGCACCACGGCGCTCAAGGGTGATGGATTTACCGCTTACTTGCCGGACATGGGCGCCTTCGCCCAGGCGATTGAGTTGGCGATGAATCAGCCGTCCGTGGCCAATGAATGGGTGTTCCATGTGTCGGGAATGGATATCGCCGAACAGGTGTTGGGTGCCGGGGCGCAGATTGCCACCGAGGTGCCGGCCAACTATGCGTTTATCCCGCTACGCGCGGCTTAGACCAGAACTCTCGCGCCAACTGACGCAAATCCTCCGCCAACGCCGCCACATCGCTTGAGCTGAGCTGGCTCTGCTGCCCGGCGCTGACGGTGGCCTCCCCGGCGTTTCGGATGCCGACGATATTGCGGTTGATGTCTTCGCTCACCGCGCTCTGCTCCTCCACAGCTGTTGCGATCTGCTGGCTCATGGCGGTGATTTGCGTGACGCGCTGGCTGATGCCATCCAGCGCGGCGGCGGCCCGTTGCGCTTGTTCGACACTGGCCTCGACATGCTCACTGCTTTGCGCCATGGCCTGCACCGCGTCCCGCGCGCCGCCTTGCAGGGTGCTGATCATGCGCTGGATTTCATCGGTCGATTGCTGGGTGCGCTGGGCCAGGCCGCGTACTTCATCGGCCACCACGGCAAACCCGCGCCCCTGCTCTCCCGCGCGCGCAGCCTCGATAGCGGCATTCAGCGCCAGCAGGTTGGTCTGCTCGGCAATCGTGCGGATCACTTCCAGCACGCTGCTGATCTCTTCGCTGTGGCTTTCCAACTGGTGGATCACCTCAGTCGCCCGCGCCAGTTCCTGGGACAGGCGCAACACGGCATCACGGCTTTGATCCACCCGCTGATGGCCTTCGCGGGTTTCGGTGCCAGCCTGGTCGGCAGCCTTGGACGCCTGCTGCGCATGATTGGCCATTTCGGCCACACTGGCGGCCATCTGGTGGATCGCCGCCGCCACTTGGTCGGTCTGGGTTTGCTGCCCCAAGCTACTGGCGTGGCTGCTGTCGAGGTGCCGCACCAATTGCGCGGCATGGCCGGACAGGCGCTGGGACGCATCGCCGATACGGCCCACCACAGCGCCCACCTGGGCTTCGAGCATATGCAAGGCAAACTCGACCTGCCCGCACTCGTCGCGGCGTCCGGTGTAGATCGCCTGGCTCAAGGGGTTGTCGGCGATACGGCGCGCCCGCGTTTGCAACTGGGCCAGGGGCCGCAGGATCACTTGCACACCCACAACTCCGACCGCACAGCCCACCAACAGCGCCAGTAATTGCCAAGGCAACGCGTATTCCACCAAGCCCAGGCCCAGCGCCCAGGTCCCACCACAGGTGACGGCGACCCACGCCACCAGTTTCATGCCCATGCCGATGGCCGGCCACGCCGGGCGCTTGCCGGTTCGCAAGCGTGCGTAGGCCCGCTCTGCCAGGGCAATCCTGCGGGCATCCGGCTTGGTACGCACCGATTGATACTCCACCGTCGCTCCGTCACGGGTGACCGGCGTGGCATAGGCGCTGACCCAATAGTGATCGCCGTTCTTGCAACGGTTTTTCACCATGCCCATCCACGACCGCCCGCCCTTGAGGGTTTGCCACATATGGGCAAATGCCTCGGGTGGCATATCCGGGTGACGCAGCACGTTATGCGGCATGCCCAGCAACTCGTCACGGCTATAGCCGCTGATGTCGATGAAATCCTGGTTGGCGTAGGTTATCGCGCTGGTCAGGTCGGTGGTCGAAAGGATGTTGGCGTCGGGGGCAAAGTCCACATTCCGACCGGTGACCGGCAGATTGATCTTCATGGAGAAGCGCGCTCGTGATTGTTGGAGGAGTCGGCAGGGCGTCGACTCTAAGCGCACCGAGAGGGCAAATACTGATCCAGCTCATGTTCCGCGCAATTAATTAGCCATCATTGTGGGGCCAATCGATAAGGCGCAAGGATCCGTTGGTATTCGCCATTGTGCTTGAGCTGTTCGAGGGCGCGGTTGAGCTCCGTGCGTAAGGCCGTGTCGGTATTGCGCAGCGCAATCGATACGCCATCACCCAACATCTCGGCGGATACGGCGGCGCCCATGAAGTCGAAATCCTCGCCGGCTGCTGTGTCGAGCAACGCGCTGCGCATTTCGACGGTGCCCTGCAAGGTTGCATCGATATCGCCTGCCACCAGGCTGCGGATCAATTCGTCGTTGAGCCAGAAGCTTTTGATGATCACCCCTTTTCCGGCCCACTGAGTCCGAACGAAGGCTTCGCGATTACTGCCCAGCAACACACCGACCCGCTTGCCTTTGAGGGACGTTGTGGTTGGCGTCAGCCCTGAGTCTCGGCGTGCCACCAGCCGTGTCGTGAAGGGATAGAGGATATCGGTGAAACTCACCCAGCGCCGCCGCTTCGGGGTTGGCGCGATCCCCATGATTGCGTCGAATTGGCGGGCTTCAAGGTCTGTGAAGTTCTCCACCAGCACCTGGTCGACCCAGGTACAGCGCACATTCAACTGCTGGCAAAGGGCATTTCCCAACTCGATATTCAGGCCGACCAACTGCCCTTGCGGATTGCGGCTCTGGAAAGGCGGAAATAGAGCGGCGACGGCGAAACGGATTTCACGTCGCGGTTGATCCAGGCCCGCGACGGCATCCACTGCAAGTAACAGGGCAAGCGCTACACACAGGCGTACAAAGGCCACAGGATACGTCCTTTTCCGGAAAGAGCTCCCTCCTGCCCAGCCGGGTAAAAAATCAGGGCTGGACAGAAACTGTGCAAGCTTTCAAGAAAGGATCGCAGGCCTACAAGCAGAAAGTTCGGCGATCAGCGTAGGCAACGTCCGCGAAATATTGCAGCGAATTATTCTTAACGTTTACCCATGGAGCGGCGAGTGCCCGGCGGTGCCATGCCTGGAGTCTTGGTATGACCGTTCTTGGCGCCATTCTTGTACCAGGGCTGGGCGTTATTCTTGCTCCCCTCCAGCTCACCCGGCTTGAAAGGAAACTTGAACGCCGGGATCTCGGCTTTTTCAACGCCATCGGCGCTGGCCGAATCGACGAGATCGGTCGCTTCAACAGGGGATTGTGTCGGGGATGTCATGAAAGCTCCGGGGCGTGCAGGAAGTGATGCGGGCACACATTAAGGGCCACGTATGTAGGAAGTATACCTGCGCAACGCAAATCTTTGACCTGCGTCGTACGAGTGGTCAGGCCTTTACTGACGCGGCTGTCAGATAGCGGTCACTTTACTGACCGGGTCCGCAGGCTATAAATACTCACCCCATCTCTTTCCCTTCGTCCTGGCGCCTTACCGCATGCACATTCCTAGAAGAAAAACTGCAGTGATCGTGGGAGTCCTCATCCTACTGGCCGTGGCGGCCTGGGCGCTGACCCGGCCCGCCAAGACCAAGCTGGTCGCCTCCACGGCCGTGCCGGTCCGCGTGATGAAAGTGGTGGAACAGGATTTGCCACGCTACGTCACGGGCATCGGCTCGGTGCTGTCGTTGCACAGCGTGGTCATCCGCCCGCAAATCGACGGCATCCTCACGCGATTGCTGGTCAAGGAAGGGCAACTGGTCAAGGCTGGCGATCTATTGGCGACCATCGATGACCGCTCGATCCGCGCCAGCCTCGACCAGGCCAAGGCGCAACTGGGCGAGAGCCAGGCGCAGCTGCAAGTGGCCGTGGTCAACCTCAAGCGCTACAAGGAACTGAGCGTTGATGACGGCATCTCCAAGCAGACCTATGACCAGCAACAGGCGCTGGTCAACCAGTTGAAAGCCACGATACAAGGTAATCAGGCCGCTATCGACGCGGCCCAGGTACAGCTGTCATACACGCAGATTCGCTCGCCCGTCACCGGCCGCGTCGGCATCCGCAGTGTGGATGAAGGCAACTTCCTGCGCATGAGCGATGCCCAGGGGCTGTTCTCGGTCACCCAGATCGACCCGATTGCCATCGAATTCTCCCTGCCGCAGCAGATGCTACCGACGCTGCAAGGCCTGATCGCGGCCGCTTATCCAGCACGCGTGGACGCCTACCTCGGTGCCGATACCGAAAGTGAAAACTCCGACCTGCTGGGCCAGGGCCGCTTGAGTCTGATCGACAACCAGATCAGCGGCACCACCGGCACCATCCGCGCCAAGGCCGAATTCAGCAACAGCACGCAGAAACTCTGGCCGGGCCAACTGGTGACGATCAAGATCCAGACCGCCCTCGACCGCAACGCCCTGGCAGTGCCGCCCAGCGTGGTGCAACGCGGCCTGGACTCGCACTTCGTGTACCGCGTCAACGGCGACAAGGTCGACATCGTGCCGGTGCAAGTGGTGTATCAGGACAGCGACCGCAATATCCTCAAAGGTATCCAGGTTGGCGATGTGCTGGTCAGCGATGGTCAGTCGCGGCTCAAGGCCGGCGCCAAGGTCGACATTCTCAAAGAGCCACCCCAGGCGATCCAGACCGCTGACGCCAAGGTGCAGCCATGACGACATCGCGGGGATCAATTTCCGCCTGGTGTATCGACCGCCCGGTCGCCACCCTGTTGCTGACCTTCGCCCTGGTGCTGCTCGGGCTGATTGCCTTTCCCAAGCTGCCTATCGCCCCTTTGCCGGAAGCGGAATTCCCGACGATCCAAGTGACCGCGCAACTGCCCGGCGCCAGCCCCGACACCATGGCATCGTCGATTGCGACCCCGCTGGAGGTGCAGTTCAGCGCCATCCCCGGCATGACCCAGATGACGTCCAGCAGTGCTTTGGGCTCCACCCTGCTGACCCTGCAATTCACCCTCGATAAGAGCATCGACACCGCTGCACAGGAAGTGCAGGCCGCCATCAACACCGCCGCCGGCAAACTGCCGAGCGACATGCCGAGCCTGCCGACCTGGCGCAAGGTCAACCCGGCAGACAGCCCGGTGCTGATCGTCAGTGTCAGCTCCCATGACATGCCCGGCACCGAACTGAGCGATCTGGTGGAAACCCTGCTGGCCCGGCAGATCAGCCAGATCGACGGCGTCGGGCAGATCAACATTACCGGCCAGCAACGCCCGGCGATTCGCGTGCAGGCGTCTCCCGACAAGCTCGCCGCCATCGGCTTGACCCTGGCCGACATCCGCCTGGCGATCCAGCAATCGAGCCTGAACCTGGCCAAAGGTGCGTTGTACGGCAAGAACAGCGTGTCGACCCTGGCAACCAACGACCAACTGTTCCACCCGGATGAATACGGCGACCTGATCGTTTCCTACAAGAACGGCGCCCCTGTTCAACTGCGCGACGTGGCCAAGGTGGTTGATGGCTCGGAAAACGCCTACGTTCAGGCCTGGGCCGTGGACACGCCCGGCGTCAACCTGGTGATCACCCGCCAGCCTGGCGCCAACATTGTCGAGACCGTGGAGCGCATCCAGGCCGAACTGCCGCGCCTGGAGGCCATGCTGCCGGCCTCGGTGCAGGTCAGCGTGTTGATGGACCGCACCACCACCATCCGCGCCTCGCTGCACGAAGTGGAGATGACCCTGTTGATCGCCGTGTTACTGGTGATCGGCGTCATGGCGATTTTCCTGCGCCAGTGGTCGGCAACCGTGATTGTGTCCAGCGTACTGGGGGTGTCGTTGATCGCCAGTTTTGCCTTGATGTACGTGATGGGCTTCAGTCTGAACAACCTGACCCTGGTCGCCATCGTGGTGGCCGTGGGGTTTGTGGTGGACGATGCGATTGTGGTGGTGGAGAACATCCATCGCCACCTTGAGACAGGGCTGGACAAACGCGAGGCGGCAATCAAGGGCTCCAGCGAAATTGGCTTTACGGTGGTGTCCATCAGCGTGTCCCTGGTGGCGGCGTTCATCCCGCTGCTGTTCATGGGCGGCGTGGTCGGCAGGCTGTTCAAGGAGTTTGCCTTGACCGCCACCTCGACCATCCTGATTTCCGTGGTGGTGTCCCTGACACTCGCGCCGACCCTGGCCGCATTGTTCATGAATGCGCCCAGCCATCGTCCCCATGACAAACCCGGCTTTGGTGAAAGGCTGCTGGCAGCCTACGAAAGAACCCTGCGCCGCGCCCTGGCCCACCAACGCACCATGGCCGGCATTTTCATGCTGACCCTGGCGCTGGCCGTGGCCGGCTATGTGTTTATCCCCAAGGGATTCTTCCCGGTACAGGACACCGGTTTCATCCTTGGCACCAGCGAGGCGGCTGCGGACGTGTCTTACCCGGACATGGTCGAAAAGCACAAGGCGCTGGCTGAGATCATGAAGGCTGATCCGGCTGTGCGCGCGTTCTCCCACTCCGTCGGCGTGACCGGTAGCAACCAGACCATCGCCAACGGTCGCTTCTGGATTTCCCTTGTTCCCCGAGGCGACCGGGATGTGTCCGCCAGCCAATTCATCGATCGCATCCGCCCCAAGCTGGCCAAAGTGCCGGGCATCGTGCTGTACCTGCGTGCGGGCCAGGACATCAACCTAAGCTCGGGCCCCAGCCGTAGCCAATACCAGTACGTACTCAAGAGTAACGACGGCGCGACGCTGAACACCTGGACCCAGCGCCTGACCGAAAAATTGCGCTCCATACCCGCGTTCCGCGATATCTCCAACGACCTGCAACTGGGCGGCAGCATTACCCACATCACCATCGACCGCCGCGCCGCCGCACGTTTCGGCCTGACCGCCACCGACGTCGACCAGGCGCTCTACGATGCCTTCGGCCAACGCCAGGTCAATGAGTTCCAGACCGAAATCAACCAGTACCAGGTGGTGCTGGAACTGGACACCCAGCAGCGCGGCAAGGCCGAAAGCCTGAATTACTTCTACCTGCGTTCGCCGCTGACCAATGAAATGGTGCCGTTGTCGGCGGTCGCCAGCGTCGATGCGCCTACGGTCGGCCCGCTGTCCATCAGCCACGACGGCATGTTCCCGGCCGCCAACCTGTCGTTCAACCTGGCGCCCGGTGTGGCGTTGGGCGACGCGGTGATCCTGCTCAACCAGGCGAAAAACGAAATCGGCATGCCCGCCTCGATCATCGGCAACTTCCAGGGGGCGGCGCAGGCGTTCCAGAGTTCGCTGGCCAGCCAACCATGGTTGATCCTTGCGGCGCTGGTGGCGGTCTACATCATTCTCGGTGTGCTGTATGAAAGCTTCGTGCATCCGCTGACGATCATCTCGACGTTGCCCTCTGCCGGCCTGGGAGCCCTGATCATGTTGTGGCTGTTGGGCCAGGACTTCTCGATCATGGCGCTGATCGGCCTGGTGCTGTTGATCGGTATCGTCAAGAAAAACGGTATCCTGCTGATCGACTTCGCCCTGGACGCCCAGCGCACACGGGGGCTGTCGCCCCATGATGCGATCTTCGAAGCGTGCATCACACGGTTCCGGCCAATCATCATGACCTCATTGGCCGCATTGCTCGGCGCCTTGCCCCTGATGCTCGGCTATGGCGCCGGTGCGGAACTGCGCCAGCCGCTGGGTATCTCGGTGGTCGGCGGCCTGCTGGTGAGCCAGGCGCTGACGCTGTTCACCACGCCGGTCATATACTTGTACCTTGAGAAGTTTTTCCACAAGCCCAAACCAACGCCTGCGTTGGCGGCCACACAATGAGGCTGAGGCCCCGGCCTGGAGCAAAAGGCTCATGCGCGTCCTGATTATTGAAGATGAAGAAAAAACCGCGGACTACCTGCACCGCGGCCTGACGGAGCAAGGCTACACCGTCGACGTGGCGCGCGAAGGCGTCGAAGGCCTGCACCTTGCGCTGGAAAACGACTACGCGGTAATCGTGCTCGACGTAATGCTGCCCGGCCTTGATGGCTTTGGCGTGTTGCGAGCGCTGCGCGCGCGCAAGCAAACGCCGGTGATAATGCTGACTGCCCGCGAACGCGTGGAAGACCGCATTCGTGGCCTGCGCGAAGGCGCCGACGATTACCTGGGCAAGCCGTTTTCCTTCCTGGAACTAGTGGCCCGCCTGCAAGCCCTGACCCGCCGAAGCGGTGGGCATGAACCGGTGCAGGTGACCGTCGCGGACCTGTGGATCGACCTGATCAGCCGCAAGGCCAGCCGCAACGGCCTGCGCCTGGATCTGACTGCCAAGGAGTTCTCGCTGCTCAGCGTATTGGCGCGGCGCCAAGGCGAAATCCTGTCCAAGACCGCGATTGCGGAAATGGTCTGGGACATCAATTTCGACAGCGACGCCAACGTGGTGGAAGTGGCGATCAAGCGCCTGCGCGCCAAGCTCGATGGGCCGTTTGACACCAAACTGCTGCACACCATCCGGGGCATGGGGTATGTGCTGGAGAGTCGTAGTGTCGGCTAACTCCATCGCCCTGCGCCTCAGCAGCCTGTTCACGCTGGTAGCGGCGTTGATCTTCCTGTTGATCGGCGGCGCGCTGTATCAGCAGGTGGACCGCAGCCTGGGTTTGTTGCCGGGCGCCGAGTTGGACGCGCGCTATAGCGTGTTGGAGTCTTCGGTCAACCGCTTCGGCACGCCGGACCATTGGGTGAAGATGCAAGCCAAGCTCAAGTTGCTGGGCGAGGAAGACAAACGCATCCGTTTCTGGGTGGTAAGCAGTGATCCGAACTACGAATACGGCAACCCCGATGCGCAGATCCGCGCCTTTGCCGAGGGGCCGACGGGCAAGCGCGACTTGCGCTTGCCGGGGCGCAAATACCCGTTCAAGGTGCTGGTGAGCCAGTTCCCGGCCAAGGATCAGCGCCCGCCGCTGCGTTTCATGATCGCCATCGACACCGAGAATTTCCGGGCCACCCAGCACCACCTGTTGGTCGCGTTGGTCAGCCTCGCATTGGTCGGCGTGGTACTCGCTTCGTTATTGGGTTTCTGGGTCGCGCGCATCGGCCTCAAACCGTTGGGCAAGCTCTCGGATGAGGCACAGAAACTCGCACCACCCAAGCTCTCCGGTCGTCTGCAGCTGTCGCCATTGCCGCCGGAACTGAGCCAGTTCGTCAACTCGTTCAACTCCACCCTGGATCGCGTCGAGCAGGCCTATTCGCGCCTGGAATCGTTCAACGCCGATGTGGCCCACGAACTGCGCTCGCCGCTGACCAACCTGATCGGCCAGACCCAGGTCGCCCTGACCCGCGGGCGGTCGGCCGAGCATTACTTCGAAGTGCTGCAATCCAACCTCGAAGAACTGGAGCGCCTGCGTTCAATCATCAATGACATGTTGTTCCTCGCCAGCGCCGACCAGGGCAGCAAGGCCACCAAGCTGATCGAAAGCTCCCTGGCCGATGAAGTGGCCACCACCCTCGACTACCTGGACTTCATCCTCGAAGACGCGCAAGTCGAGGTGCAGGTACGCGGCGATGCCACGGTGCAGATCGAAAAAGCCCACCTGCGCCGTGCCTTGATCAACCTGTTGAGCAATGCGGTACAACACACCGCGCCCGGACAGGTCATCGTTGTGAACATTGAGGTGCAGGAGCACCAGGTGGCCATCGGCGTGACCAACCCCGGTGACGCGATTGCCAGCGAGCACCTGCCACGCCTGTTCGAACGGTTCTATCGGGTGGACGCGTCGCGCAGCAACAGCGGGGCCAATCACGGCCTGGGACTGGCCATCGTCAAGGCGATTGCCTTGATGCACGGCGGTGATGTGTTCGTGCGCAGCGAGGGCGGTGGGAATACGTTTGGCATCACCCTGCCGGTCTAACCTCTGACTGTTGCGATTTGGGCAACAGTCATTATCTTGTTACACTCTGTATCGTACCGCTCGCCTGCGTTAATTTGACGCATCGATGAGCGCGACGGCAAAGGCAGTCTCCGCTTACCCGAATTTCCCTCGACTTTTTTCCAGGGCTCTACACTGGGAATCTGTCTTAAAGCCGCTGACTTCAGCGGCTTTTTTTTGCCGTAAAAAAGGCCAGGCACACCCACGACATTGGCCGTTTTCGATTGACCAAAGGAGCTCCACCGGTGAAGAACTCGCTGACGTTCACCCCGTTATTCCTCGCGATTGCAGCAACGATTGCCCCCCTTGCCCACGCGGCAGACACCACCCCCGCCGACGGTTTCGTCGAGGGCGCCCACCTCAACATCAACACCCGCAACTACTACATGAACCGCGACCGTCGCGACATTCACACCGATGACAGCAAGGAATGGGGCCAGGGTTTTCTCGGCACCTTCGAGTCCGGTTACACCCAGGGCACGGTCGGTTTCGGCCTGGACGCCCACGCCATGGTCGGCCTCAAGCTGGACGGCGGTGGCGGCACCGATGGTTCCAGCATCCTTCCGTACGGCAGTGGCAACGGCAAGGCGCCCGGCTCGTTCTCCACCGCCGGCGGAACCCTGAAAATGCGCGCGTTCGATACCGAACTGAAGGCCGGCGACCTGTTCCTCAACAACCCAGTGATCGCCGGCGGCATGACCCGCATGCTGCCGCAGACCTTCCGCGGTGTGAGCCTGACCAACCACAGCTTCGACGGCTGGATGTTCGAAGGCGGCCAGGCCAGTTTCACCAAGCTCTACAACCAGAGCGGCCATCGCCGCATCGGCACCAGCTACGGCGCTCTGCCAAACAACACCGATAGCCAGCACATGAACTGGGCCGGTGTATCGTTCAGCGGCATTGAAGGGCTGACCAGCAACCTCTACGCCTCCGAACTCAAGGACGTGTGGAACCAGTACTACTACGACCTGGATTACACCTACGCGCTGAATGACCTGATCAGCCTCAACCCGGGCCTGCACTACTATCACACCCAGGACACCGGTCAGTCCCTGCTCGGGGATATCGACAACAACACCTACAGCCTGCACTTCACCGTCGGCGTGGGAAACCATAGCGTCACGGCCACCTACCAGCGGGTCAACGGCAACACGCCGTTCGACTACATTGCCCAGGGCGACAGCATCTACCTGGACAACTCCCAGCAGTATTCCGATTTCAACGGCCCCAACGAACGCTCGTGGAAGCTCAAGTACGCCTACGACTTCGCCGGCCTCGGCATGCCCGGCTTGACCTCGGCCGTGTCCTACATCAGCGGTAAGACCGACCTGACCAAGGTCGACCCGCAAAGCCGTGGCTACAGCGCCTGGTACAGTGCCGATGGCAAAGATGCCAAGCACTGGGAACGGGATATCGACCTCAAGTACGTGGTACAGGGCGGCAAGGCCAAGGACTTGGCCGTGCGCCTGCAATGGGCGACCAATCGCGGCAGTAACGGCTACTCGGCGGTGGATCGCGACGTGGATGAATACCGGGTGATCGTCGATTACCCGATCAACGTGTTCTGACGGACAGATCTTTCTTTTTAACCAAGTATTTAATTTTCATCGGGTAGAACTAAACTGCCAGCATCCTCACCGCTGAAGTCTGCCCGATGAGTCAATCCAGTTCTCGCACCCTGCCGGCACGCCCGGAGCTGTTTCTGATGCTGGGCAGTGGCCTCACTGTCGTCCTGATTGTGGTGATCGTCGCGGCGCTGCTGATCCGCGAACATGCCAGCACCTTGCAGGCCGCCAAGCGCGCCACCAGCAACATCACCCAACTGATCAATGCCGATGTGCTGCGCAACGTCGAACTCTACGACTTGGCGCTGCAAGGGCTTATCGCTGCCACTACGCGGCAGGACTTGAGCCAGGTTTCGCCGGACATCCGGCATCTGGTGCAGTTTGATCAATCCACAGCGGCCCCCTTCAAAGGTGAAGTGCTGTTACTGGACGCCAACGGTGCGGTGATTGCCGACTCTTCGACGCTGTGGCCGACGCCGCGCAACTTTGCCAATCGCGATTACTTCCAGGCCCATCAACGTACATCCCAGGCCGGGTTGTTCATCAGTCGCCCATTCAAGATCCACTGTGCCTGCGACCAGGTGTGGCGCATTGCATTCAGCCGCCGGGTCTCCGGCCCCAACGGTGAGTTTGCCGGTGTGGCCGTGGCGACCATGCGCTTGGCGTATTTCGATCAACTGTTCAACCGCCTGGCCATCGGCAATGGCAGCTCTGTCAATCTGCTGAATACCCACGGCATCCTCCTGGCCCAGCAGCCGTTGCTGGAACGCGACATGATCGACAAAGACCTGAGCGATCGCCCCAACTTCAAACGCATGCTGCGCGAGGGCGAAGGGAGTTTCCGGGCGATCTCCGCCCTTTCCGGCCAGGAACGCCTGTATACGTTCAGCAACGTCGGTGAGTTGCCGCTGATTGTGGTGGTGGCGCTCTCCGCCGATGACGTATTTGCGCCCTGGCAACGCGCCGCGCTGCTGGTCAGCAGTGCCACCGGCATCCTCTGTGTCGGCTTGCTCTGGCTGACCTGGATGCTGCGCCGGGAATTGCGCCGCCGTTATCGCACCGAACGCGTACTGTCAGAACTGGCAGCCACCGACGCCCTCACCGGCCTGGCCAACCGTCGTATCCTGGACGAACGCCTGCGCCTGGAATGGGATCGCGCGCAACGTTCGACCGAGCCGCTGACGGTGCTGATGATCGATGTGGACCACTTCAAGGCGTTCAACGACCGCCACGGCCATCACGGCGGCGATGAAGCATTACGCACTGTCGCTCAGGTGATCGGTACCAATATCCGCCGCCCGGCCGACCTGGCCGCGCGCTATGGCGGCGAAGAGTTTGCGGTGGTGCTGCCGGTGACCGATGCCAAGGGCGCCTGGGTGATTGCCGAGCATATCCGCAGCGGTATCGAGCACTTGCCGAGGGTGGGAGGAGATGAACAGCCGATTACGGTGAGCATCGGCATGAGTACTTGGGACAAGCGCAGCCGTCAGTCGCTGGAGGCGTTGTTGCTGAGTGCGGATCAGGCGCTCTACGAAGCCAAGCACACCGGGCGTAACCGTATTGTGGATGCGAACAACCAGGCATAAAAAAAGGCCACCCAAAGGCAGCCTTTCAAAACTAAAGAAAGAGAGTTGTTACTTACACCGCCGCAACGGGACGCATGTAAGAGATCGGTGCGGTGCTGGCATCTTCGAAGGTCACGACTTCCCAAGCGTCTGTCTGCTCAATCAACTTGCGCAGCAGCTGGTTGTTAAGGGCGTGGCCCGACTTGAAGCCTTTGAACTCGCCTATCAGGCTATTGCCCAGCAGGTAGAGGTCACCGATTGCATCGAGGATCTTGTGCTTCACGAATTCGTCTTCGTAGCGAAGGCCGTCTTCGTTCAGTACACCATCCGCGTCGACCACAATGGCGTTTTCAACGCTGCCGCCGAGTGCGAGATTGTGCTTGCGCAGGTACTCGATGTCACTCATGAAACCAAAGGTACGGGCGCGGCTGACTTCTTTTACGAACGAAGTGCTGGAAAAATCCACGCTTGCACTTTGGGTGCGGTCACGGAATACCGGGTGATCGAAATCGATCTCAAAGCTCACTTTAAAGCCTTCGAACGGGACGAAGGTGGCGCGCTTGTCGCCGTCTTCTACTGTCACTTCCCGCAGAATGCGAATGAACTTCTTGGCTGCGTCCTGTTCTTCCAGGCCGGCAGATTGAATCAAGAATACGAAGGGTCCAGCGCTGCCATCCATGATCGGGACTTCGGACGCGGAGAGCTCGACGTAGGCGTTATCGATGCCCAGGCCAGCCATGGCCGAGAGCAAGTGCTCCACCGTGTCCACTTTGACGTCACCGTTGACCAATGTGGTCGACATCGTGGTTTCGCCAACGTTTTCCGCGCGAGCAGGAATCTGCACCACAGGGTCCAGGTCGGCACGAACAAACACGATGCCGGTGTCGACAGGTGCGGGCTTGAGGGTCAGGTATACCTTCTCCCCGGAGTGCAGACCTACACCTGTGGCACGGATAATATTCTTCAGGGTGCGTTGTTTAATCATGGCTTGGACCGCTTGAGCGCAAATTGCGAACTGGTATCAACAAAGGCTGGCGATAATAGCAGACCAGACCTTTGCTGAACACCAATCACCTTCATAGCCCTGATACATTCCATTAATCGGCCTGACGACGCAGGAATGCCGGGATGTCCAAGTAGTCCAGATCATCTTGCGGATTCGGGCTACGGGACGCCGCAGCACCGGCCTGAGCCTGGTTGCGCATCACGGTCGGACGGTCCAGGTCACGGTAGTTCACCGACGGCAGTTCCTGGCGCGAAGGCGCTGGAGCGGCAGCCGCTTGGCTCGCGTGGCTGGCTTGGGCGTTGTGCAGGGTGTTGTCGATCACCTTCACAGGCTTCTCGATTTTTGCACCCAGGCCGGTCGCAACCACGGTCACATGCAGCTCGTCGCGCATGTCCGGATCGATCACGGTGCCGACTTTGACCATCGCGTGTTCAGAAGCGAAGGCTTCGATGATGCTACCCACGTCGGAGTACTCACCCAGGGACAGGTCAGGACCGGCGGTGATGTTCACCAGGATGCCGCGTGCACCTTGCAGGTTCACGTCTTCCAGCAACGGGTTGCGGATGGCCGCTTCAGTAGCTTCACGTGCACGGTTCGGACCGCTGGCGCAGCCAGTGCCCATCATCGCCATGCCCATTTCGCTCATCACGGTACGCACGTCGGCAAAGTCGACGTTGATCATGCCTGGGCGCTTGATGATGTCGGAGATACCGCGAACGGCACCGGCCAGTACATCGTCAGCCTTGGCGAACGCGGACAGCAGGCTGGCGTCCTTGCCCAGGATGGTCAGCAGTTTCTCGTTGGGGATGGTGATCAACGAGTCGACGCTTTCAGACAGCAGACGGATGCCTTCGTCGGCGATCTGCATACGCTTGCGACCTTCGAACGGGAACGGACGGGTCACGACTGCAACCGTCAGAATGCCCATTTCCTTGGCCACTTCGGCGATGATCGGCGCAGCACCAGTACCGGTACCGCCGCCCATGCCGGTGGTGATGAACACCATGTTGGTGCCTTGCAGCACTTCGGCAATACGCTCGCGGTCTTCCAGGGCGGCTTGACGGCCGACTTCCGGATTGGCGCCAGCGCCGAGGCCCTTGGTCACGGCTGTGCCCAATTGCAGGATGGTCCGCGCGCCGATGCTTTTCAGCGCCTGGGCATCAGTGTTGGCGCAGATGAATTCAACGCCTTCAATGTTGCTCTTGACCATGTGGTTGACAGCGTTGCCGCCGCCACCGCCGACACCGATTACTTTGATAACCGGGCTTGCGGGGATGTTGTCTACGAGTTCGAACATGTTCCCTCTCCTTTCATTTCTCTAGTTTTTTCGCCTACTGCTTACAACGGTGTCGCGGTAAATCTTTAAAAATTGCCTTTGACCCATGCCTGCAACCGCTCGAACAACGGCGCTTTCGCCTCGTCGTCACTGCGGTAGCTGTCACGATTGCTCGGGCCCGACAGGGAAATGCCGTCGGTCTGCTTTTGCAGCCCGTACAACAGCAAGCCCACACCGGTGGAGTAAATCGGGTTGCGCACCACGTCGCCCAGGCCTTTGACGCCATGGGGCACGCCCAGGCGGACGGGCATGTGGAAGATTTCCTCGGCCAATTCGACCGCGCCTTCCATCTTCGAGGTGCCACCGGTCAGCACGATGCCGGCCGGGATCAGATCTTCGTAGCCGCTGCGGCGCAGTTCAGCCTGGATCAGGGTGAACAGTTCGTCGTAGCGCGGCTCGACCACTTCGGCCAGGGCCTGGCGCGACAGTTCGCGCGGTGGACGGTCGCCCACGCTCGGCACCTTGATGGTCTCGCCGGCACCGGCCAGTTTGGCCAGGGCGCAGGCGTAGCGAATCTTGATTTCTTCGGCGTACTGGGTCGGTGTACGCAGCGCCATGGCGATGTCGTTGGTCACCTGGTCACCGGCAATCGGGATCACGGCGGTGTGACGGATCGCACCCTCGGTGAAGATCGCGATGTCGGTGGTGCCGCCGCCGATGTCGACCAGGCATACGCCCAGTTCTTTTTCGTCGTCAGTCAGCACCGAATAGGCCGAGGCCAGTTGCTCAAGAATGATGTCGTCGATTTCCAGGCCGCAGCGGCGCACGCATTTTTCAATGTTCTGTGCGGCGTTGACGGCGCAGGTCACCACGTGGACCTTGGCTTCCAGACGTACGCCCGACATGCCCAGCGGCTCGCGAACGCCTTCCTGGTTGTCGATCACGTAATCCTGCGGCAGCGTGTGCAGCACGCGCTGGTCAGCCGGGATCGCCACGGCCTGGGCGGCGTCGAGCACGCGTTCAAGGTCGGCGGAGCTGACTTCGCGGTCGCGGATCGCCACGATGCCGTGGGAGTTCAGGCTGCGGATATGGTTGCCCGCCACGCCAACGAACGCCGAGTGGATCCGGCAACCGGCCATCAGCTGCGCTTCTTCGATGGCGCGCTGGATCGATTGCACGGTGGACTCGATGTTCACCACCACGCCCTTCTTCAGGCCCCGGGACGGATGCGTGCCAATACCGACGATTTCGATAACGCCGTCTTCCCCGACCTCGCCCACCAGCGCCACCACTTTGGAGGTGCCGATATCGAGACCGACGATCATTTTGCCGCTTTGCACGTTTGCCATGGGTCCTGCCTCTTCTTAATTCTTCGCGACAGCGGGTTGCGCTGCCGTGGGCGCTGCCGGTTCACGCCAGCCGACGGCCAGGCCGTTGGCGTAACGCAGGTCGACGCTCGCAATGTTCGTAATCTGTTCTTTCAAGGTCTTGTCATAGATGGCAATGAAGCGGCGCATCTTTTCCACCAAGCGGTCGCGTCCCAGCAACAACTGGATGCCCGGGCCGGAACTGCCTGCCCCGGTCGTCAAAAACCAGCTACCCCGTTCACGCAGTTCCAGGCGTGCAATGGAGAAGCCCATGGGACGCAGCATCTGGCTCAAGGCCTGGTACTGCTGCATCACTTGTTGCTGCGCCCGCTGCGGCCCGAACAGCTGCGGCAGGTGCTCATAGTTGGCCAGCTCACGCGGGGTGAACGCCTGGCCCTGGTTGTTCAACAGCGCTTCGTCGCCCCAACGGGCCACGGGCAGTTGTTCTTCCAGGCGGATCGTCACCTGGTCCGGCCATACTCGTCGGACTTCGGCGTGGGCGATCCACGGCATCTGTTCCAGCTCCGCGCGCATTCCGGCCAGGTCGATGGTAAAGAAACTCGCCGCCAGGTACGGGCCGATGCGCTGCTGTACCGCTTGCTGGCTGATGTAGCTCAAGTCGCCCTGCACGCTGATCTTGGTGATCGGCCGGTCGGCATACGGCAACAGACGCTGCGCGCCTTCGTAGGTTCCGAAACCCAGCACCACCAGCAACACCGGCCAGAACAGCGCCTTGAGGAAACCAAAGTTGGCTTTCGGCAGGCGCGCCGACATCGGCTCTTTAGCCACCATTCGGCTGGCACCCCGTGGCACCGGCTTGCGGCTCGGTGCTTGTGGGGGCTGATGACGAAGCGATGCGCCTTTCATGTCCTTAGCCTCTTGGCTCAATGCTGTCGGCCAGGATCGCCAGCACCAACTGCTGGAAGTCCAGACCGGCCGCACGGGCTGCCATGGGAACCAGGCTGTGGTCGGTCATGCCCGGTGCGGTGTTGACTTCCAGGAACCAGAAATTCCCTTGGTCATCCTGCATCACGTCTGCCCGCGCCCAACCGGCGATACCCAGCGCCTCACAGGCTTTCGCCGTGAGGTCCATCAATTCCTGTTCTTTGCTTGCGTCAAGGCCGCACGGGATCCGGTACTGGGTATCGGAAGCCAGGTACTTGGCGTCGTAGTCGTAAAAGGTGTGGGGCGTGCCCAATGCGATAGGCGGCAAAACCTGACCACGCAGGGTGGCGATGGTGTACTCGGGACCCTGGATCCACTGTTCCACCAACACTTGCGAATCGTAGGTACTTGCCGCTTTCCATGCGTCGATCAATTCGGCGGCCGAGTTCACTTTAGCCATGCCGATACTGGAGCCTTCATGGGCAGGTTTGACGATCAAAGGCAGGCCCAGTTCCTTGGCTGCAGAAATACAATCGTCTTCGCTGCACAGAACGCTGTGACGCGGGGTGGGAATGCCCAGGCTGTGCCACACCTGCTTGGTGCGCAACTTGTCCATCGCCAGCGCGGAAGCGAGGATGCGGCTGCCGGTGTAAGGGATGCCGGCGCACTCCAGCAGGCCCTGCATGCTGCCGTCTTCACCGCCACGGCCGTGGAGAATAATGAAGGCGCGGTCGATCTTCTCGGCCAGCAGGCGGGCGAGGAAATCATCGCCCACGTCGATACCGAAGGCATTCACGCCGGCGCTTTGCAGGGCTTCGAGCACAGCGTTGCCCGACTTGAGCGACACTTCGCGCTCAGCGCTTTTACCGCCGAACAACACCGCGACGCGGCCGAAGTCAGCGGGTGCGATTGTGGAAAACAGGGAGCCGTAGTCGTTGATCATTTCGACTTCCCCTTCGCAGCAGCAAACAGCGGGCTCGCCAGCAACTTAGGCGCAAGACCACCAATGTCGCCGGCACCCTGGCACAGCAAAATGTCACCAGCGCGCAGCAGCGGCTTGACGATTGGCGCCAGGTCCACACCACGCTCGATGTAGATCGGGTCCAACTGGCCACGCTGACGGATGCTGTTGCACAGCTTGCGGCTGTCGGCGCCCGGGATCGGCTCTTCACCGGCCGGGTACACCTCCATCAGCAACAGCACGTTGGCATCGGCCAATACATTGACGAAATCGTCGTACAGGTCGCGGGTACGGCTGTAGCGGTGCGGCTGGTACACCATCACCAGGCGGCGCTCCGGCCAGCCACCGCGCACGGCCTTGATCACGGCAGCGACTTCGGTCGGGTGGTGACCGTAGTCGTCCACCAGCATCACGTCACCGCCGTCTACCGGCAACTGGCCGTAGACCTGGAAGCGACGGCCCACGCCGGCAAAGCGCGACAGGCCTTCGACGATGGCTTCATCGCTGACGCCCTCGTCGGTGGCGATACAGATGGTCGCCAGGGAATTGAGTACGTTGTGGTTGCCCGGCATGTTCACCGAAACATCCAGCGGCTCGCGGTCGGGACGCAGCACGGTGAAGAAGGTTTGCATGCCTTCCTGGCGCACATTGATGGCGCGCACGTCGGCGTCTTCGCTGAAGCCGTAGGTCACGGTCGGACGCTTGACCAGTGGCAGGATTTCGCGCACCACCGGATCGTCCAGGCACACCACGGCCAGGCCGTAGAACGGCAGGTTGTGCAGGAACTCGACGAAGGTTTTCTTCAACTTGTTGAAGTCACCGTCGTAGGTTGCCATGTGGTCTTCGTCGATATTGGTGACGACGGCGACCAGTGGTTGCAGGTGCAGGAAGCTCGCGTCGCTTTCATCGGCTTCGGCGATCAGGTAACGGCTGGTGCCCAGTTGTGCATTGGTGCCGGCTGCATTCAGGCGGCCACCGATGACGAACGTCGGGTCCAGGCCACCGGCCGCGAACACCGAGGCGATCAGGCTGGTGGTGGTGGTTTTGCCGTGGGTACCGGCGACGGCGATGCCGTGGCGATAACGCATCAGCTCGGCCAGCATCTCGGCGCGCGGCACCACGGGAATGCGACGCTCCAGGGCGGTGGCCACTTCCGGGTTGGAGGTGTTCACGGCGCTGGATACCACCAGCACGTCAGCCTCGGCGGCGTTCTCCGCACGGTGGCCGATGAAGATCTGTGCGCCAAAGGTTTTCAGGCGTTCGGTGACCGGCGACTCTTTCAAGTCGGAGCCGGACACCTGGTAGCCCAGGTTCAGCAACACTTCAGCGATGCCGCACATGCCCACGCCACCGATACCAACGAAGTGGATACGACGGATGCGGCGCATTTCCGGTTGTGGCATGGCTTTCTGATTCTCAACCATGGGCCACCTCCAGGCAGATATCGACCACGGTGCGGGTTGCGTCAGGTTTGGCCAGGCGGCTTGCGGTGCTCGCCATGCTATTGAGTCGTTCCGGTTGCATCAAAACCTCAGTCAGGCGTGCGGCCAAATCGGCGGCGCCAGTCGTTCTTTGCGGCAGCAGGAAGGCAGCGCCCTCCCCGGCCAAATATTCGGCGTTGCGGGTCTGGTGATCGTCGATCGCGTGGGGCAAAGGCACCAGCAAGGACGGCAGACCGGCGGCAGCCAGTTCACTGACAGTCAGCGCACCGGAGCGGCAGACCACCAGGTCGGCCCAGCCATAGGCGTGGGCCATGTCTTTGATGAAGGGCTGTACGTTTGCCTCGACACCGGCTTCGCGATAACGCGCGGCGGTGACTTCACCATGATCTTTGCCAGCCTGATGGAAGACTTCCGGGCGCAATTCCACAGGGAGTTGCGCCAGGGCTTCCGGCAGCAGTTTGTTCAAAGGCTCGGAGCCCAGGCTGCCGCCCATGACCAGCAGGTGCGGCTTGCGCCCTTGCAGTGCTTCACGGGCGATGTCCATAAACAGTTCGGTACGCACCGGGTTGCCGGTGGTGCGCAGCTTGTCCGAGGCACCAAAGGTTCTCGGAAATGCTTCACACACCCGCGCAGCCAACGGCACCAGCAGACGGTTGGCGGTACCGGCGACGGCGTTCTGCTCGTGCACGATCACCGGCACACCGGCGAGCTTGGCGGCAACACCACCAGGACCGGTCACATACCCACCAAAACCGAGCACACATACCGGCTTCAGTTCACGAATGACTTTGCGCGCCTGCCACACCGCTTTGAGCAACACGAACGGCGCCTTGAGCAGGGACAACTTGCCCTTGCCACGCAGGCCCGTGACGTTGATCAGATGCAGTGGCAAGCCGGCATTCGGCACCAATTCGTTTTCGATGCCACGCGGCGTGCCCAACCAGTGCACGGTGTAGCCACGGTTCTGGAATTCCCGCGCACAGGCCAAGGCCGGGAACACATGGCCCCCGGTGCCGCCCGCCATGATCAGCACGTTAGCGCCCATGGGTCGGCTCCTCGGCAAAATCGCTCTCGCTGAATTCCATCTCTTCGCTGCCCAAGTGGGTTCGACTCTCCCACTCGATGCGCAGCAACAAGCCCAGGCACGCGCAGCAGATCACCAACGAACTGCCGCCGTAGCTGAGGAACGGCAGGGTCAGGCCCTTGGTCGGCAGCAGGCCGACGTTCACCCCGATGTTGATCAGGAACTGGCCGATCCACAGGAACGACAAGCCGTACGCCACATAAGCAGCGAAATACTGTTTGGCCTTTTCGGCCCACAAGCCGATGTACATGCCGCGTACACACACGAACACGAACAACGCGACGGTGCACAGCGAACCCACCACGCCCAACTCTTCGGCAAGTACCGAGAACACGAAGTCGGTGTGCGCTTCCGGCAGGTAGAACTGCTTCTGCACACTGTTGCCCAGGCCCACGCCCAGCCACTCGCCGCGACCGAAGGCGATCAACGCCTGGGTCAACTGGTAGCCGGAACCGAACTGGTCGGACCACGGATCGGTAAAGGTGATCAGACGCGCCATCCGGTAGGGTTGCGCCTGTACCAGAATGGTCACGGCGGCCACGGCCAACACCACCATCAAGGTAAAGCGGAACAGGCCCACACCGCCAAGGAACAGCATCGCCGCCGCAGCCCCCATCATCACGACGGTGGCGCCGAAGTCGGGCTCCATCAGCAACAGGCCGGCCATCGGCAGCAGCACGATGAACGGCTTGAAGAAGCCCATCCAGCTTTCGCGCACTTCTTTCTGGCGACGTACCAGGTAACCGGCCAGGTAAATCACCACGAACACCTTGGCGATTTCCGACGGTTGCACGTTGAACGCGCCGAAGCCGATCCAGCGCATCGAACCGTTCACCTCGCGGCCAATGCCGGGCAGGATCACCATGATCAGCAAGCCGAACGCACCGATCAGCATCAGCCAACCCAGGCGTTGCCAGGTGGCGATAGGGATCATCATGGTGACGATGCACGCGCCAAGACCGATCACCAGGTACACCAGGTGACGGATCATCATGTACAGCGTGTTACCCGACTGCACGGCGGCCACTTCGGACGACGCCGAGGTGATCATCACCAGGCCCAGGCCCAACAGCGCCAGGCAACCGGCAAGCATCGGGAAGTCGAGGTCGATACCGCGCCCGGTGATGATCGGCGACGGGTACGGCTTGATGATGTTCCGCAAGTTGATACTCATGCCAAGGCCTCCACGGCGGCGGCGAACAGCTGGCCGCGCTCTTCGTAGTTCTTGAACATGTCGAAACTGGCGCACGCCGGCGACAGCAGCACCGCATCGCCCGGCTGGGCCAGGGCTTTGCATTGCGCGATGGCGTCGTCCAAGGAGTTGGCGCGCACTTGCGGCACCGCATCGCCGAGGGCGGCGGCGATCAGGTCTGAGTCGCGGCCCATCAGCACCACGGCGCGACAGTGTTCAGCCACTGGGCCTTTAAGGTCCTTGAAGTCGGCACCCTTGCCGTCGCCACCGGCGATCAGCACCAGCTTGCCTTCGATATCGGCGCCAAGGCCTTCGATAGCCGCCAGGGCCGCACCGACGTTGGTGGCCTTGGAATCGTTGTAATAGCTGACACCGTCGAGATCGCGAACCCACTGGCAGCGATGTTCCAGGCCGCCGAAAGTACGCAGGGCCGACAGCATGGCGTCGAACGGCAGGCCAACGGCATGCCCCAGCGCCAGAGCCGCCAGGGCGTTGGACTGGTTATGGGCGCCACGGATTTTCAGCTCACGCACCGGCATCAGGTTCTGGAATTCGAAGGCCAGGTGTTTCTCGCCGTTCTCTTCGCGAATACCGAAGGCTTTGAAATCAGGTTTGCTCAGGCCGAAGGTCCAGCATGGCAGGCCCTCGCCCATCAGCGGACGGCTCAACGCGTCCTGACGATTGACCACCACTTGCTTGGCGCCACGGAAGATCCGGTGCTTGGCCAGGTGGTACGCCGGCAGCCCGCTGTAGCGATCCATGTGGTCTTCACTCACGTTCAACACGGTCGCCACTTCGGCACCGAGGTCGTGGGTGGTTTCCAGCTGAAAGCTCGACAGTTCCATCACGTACAGTTCGACGTCGTCGCTGAGCAAATCCAGCGCCGGCGTGCCAAGGTTGCCGCCCACGGCCACGCGCTTGCCGGCCGCAGCCGCCATCTCGCCGACCAGGGTGGTCACGGTGCTTTTCGCGTTGGAACCGCTGATGGCCACGATCGGCGCCTGCGCGTTACGCGCGAACAGGTCGATATCGCCCGACAGCTTCACGCCACGGGCGGCGGCAGCTTGCAGGGCCGGCGTCGCGATGGCCAGGCCGGGGCTCACGTAGAGCTCGTCGGCACGGCACAGAAACTCGACATCCAGCTCGCCACAACGCACTTCCACGTGCGGGTAGTCACGGCGCAGCGTGACCAGCTCCGGTGGATTTTCCCGCGTATCGGCCACGGCAAACGGCTTGCCCCGGTTCGCCAGGAAGCGAACCAGGGACATGCCGCTCTTGCCGAGGCCGACAACGATGCGGAAGTGGTCTGAAGCGATCAGGGACACTCGTTTCTACCTCAGTTTCAGGGTGGCAAGGCCGATCAGCACCAGAATCACGGTGATGATCCAGAAACGGACGATCACACGTGGCTCAGGCCAGCCCTTGAGTTCAAAGTGGTGGTGAATCGGCGCCATGCGGAACACGCGGCGCCCGGTCAACTTGAAGGACGCCACCTGGATGACCACCGACAGGGTTTCCATCACGAACACGCCGCCCATGATGAACAGCACGATTTCCTGGCGAACGATCACGGCAATGGTGCCGAGGGCCGCGCCCAGCGCCAGTGCGCCGACGTCACCCATGAAGACTTGTGCGGGATAGGTGTTGAACCACAGGAAGCCCAGGCCGGCACCGATCAGCGCACCGCAGAACACAATTAATTCACCTGCGCCCGGCACATAGGGGATCAGCAGGTATTCAGCGAATTTCACGTTACCCGACAGGTAGCAGAAGATGCCGAGCGCGCCGCCCACCATCACCGTTGGCATGATCGCCAGGCCGTCGAGGCCGTCAGTCAGGTTGACCGCGTTGCTGGAGCCGACGATCACGAAGTAGGTCAGCACCACGAAGCCGATGCCCAGGGGAATGCTGGCGTCCTTGAGCATCGGGATGATCAAGGTGGTTTCCACGGCGCTTGGCGCGGTGGTGTAAAGGAAGATCGCTGCGCCGAGGCCGAACACCGACTGCCAGAAATACTTCCAGCGGCTTGGCAGCCCTTTCGAATTTTTCTCGATCACTTTGCGGTAGTCATCCACCCAGCCGATGGCGCCAAACAGCAGCGTCACCAACAGAACGGTCCATACATAACGGTTGTGCAGGTCGGCCCACAGCAACGTGCTGATGCCGATGGACGACAGGATCAGCGCGCCGCCCATGGTCGGGGTGCCGGATTTGGACAGGTGCGACTGCGGGCCGTCATTACGAACCGATTGACCAATTTGCAGGTTCTGCAGGGTGCGGATCATCCACGGCCCCAGGAACAGCGACAAACACAACGCGGTCAGCACACCCAGGATCCCGCGCAGGGTCAGGTACTGAAAGACCGCGAAGCCTTTGTGGAACTGTTGCAGATACTCAGCCAGCAGCAGCAGCATTAATGTTTCTCCGTACTTGAGCCACACAAGGCCGCGACGACGTTTTCCATCACCGCGCTGCGCGATCCCTTGATCAAAATGGTTGTATGTTTGTCGTGTTCAGCCGCCGTCAGCGCCTGGATCAGCTCGGCCTGGGTCGCGAAATGGCGAGCGCCGGGGCCAAACACGCTGACAGCGTGAGCCATGTGCGGGCCGACGGCGTAAAGCGCGTCGACTTTGCCAGCGGCATAGGCGCCGACGTCGCGGTGGGACTGTTCGGCCCACTCACCCAGCTCGGCGATATCACCCAGCACCAACACCTTGCGGCCGTCGAAGCTTTTGAGCAGGTCGATGGCGGCGCAGATGGAGGACTGGTTGGCGTTATAGGTGTCGTCGATCACGCGCATGCCGTTGCTGGCCAACTGCGCCACGGTGCGCCCCTTGACCGGCTGCACCGCACCCAAACCTGTGGCGATACCGAACAGCGACACGCCCAGGGCGTACGCGGCAGCGGCAGCGGCCAAGGCATTGGCGACGTTATGGTTGCCCAGCAGATTCAGCTGCACGTGTTCATTGCCTTGTGGGGTGTGCAAGGTAAAGGACGGGCAGCCACGCGCATCAACGGTAATGTTGGAGGCGTGGAAATCGGCCGCGGCGTTGAGCACGGCAAACGTCAGGACCTTGCGACCCGCGGCGCGTACACGCCAGGTTTCGAAGGCCTTGTCGTCGAGATTCAACACAGCGGTGCCCGAGGCATCGAGGCCTTCAAGGATTTCGCCCTTGGCTTCGACGATTTTCTCCGGGCCACCGAACTCGCCAACGTGGGCGGTACCGGCATTATTGATGATCGCCACGTGGGGCTTGGTCAGCGCCACGGTGTAGGCAATTTCGCCAACGCGCGATGCGCCCAACTCGATCACGGCAGCGGTGTGTTCCGGGGCCAATTCAAGCAGGGTCAACGGAGCGCCGAAATCATTATTCAGGTTGCCACGGGTCGCGAGAACCGGGCCGCGTGTACGCAACACACCGGCGAGCAGTTCCTTGACCGTGGTCTTGCCGCTGGAGCCGGTGATGGCTGCAACAGGCTTGTCAAAGGCCGCACGGTTCAGCGCACCCAGTTGACCCAAGGCCAAACGGGTATCGGCAACCAGCAGTTGTGGCAGTGTGGAATCCGCCACTTCGCGTTGCACCAAGGCACCGACGGCACCTTTGGCGGCGACGTCATTCAGGTAGTCGTGACCATCAAAACGCGGGCCCGCCAGGGCGACAAACAATTGCCCTGGCTTGATGGCGCGGCTGTCGATACTGACGCCGTCGAAACTGCAATCGCTCGACAACACGCGGGCCGACAGGGCCTCGGTCAGTTCGCTGAATTTCATTGCTTTAAGCATGGGCGACCTCCCAGGCGGTCAAGGCGTGATCGGCCTCGACCAGATCGGAAAAGGCGTGGCGCTCACCGTTGATTTCCTGATAGTCCTCGTGACCTTTACCTGCCAGCACCACCACATCGTCAGCACCAGCGCTGGCGATCAATTGGGCGATGGCTGCACCGCGACCGGCGACAAAGGTGGCCTTGGACACGTCTTTGAAGCCGACACGAATGTCGTCGAAAATCTGGCTCGGGTCTTCGCTGCGCGGGTTGTCGTCGGTGACGAGCACGCCATCGGCCAAGCGCTCGACGATCTCGGCCATCAACGGGCGTTTGCCGCGATCACGGTCACCGCCGCAACCGAACAGGCACAACAGCTTGCCCTTGGCGTGTGGGCGCAGGGCCACCAGGACTTTTTCCAGGGCATCCGGCGTATGGGCGTAGTCGACCACCACCAACGGCTGCTTGCCGCCACCCAGGCGCTGCATGCGACCGACCGGGCCTTCCAGCTTCGGCAGTACACGCAGGATTTCATCGAGTGCGTAATCCAGGCCGAGCAACGCACCGACGGCCGCCAGGGTGTTGCTCAGGTTGAAGCGACCGAGCAGGCTGCTGCGCAGATGATGCTCGCCCTGCGGCGTTACCAGTGTGGCGCGCACACCTTCGTCATTGAACTGGGCTTCGCGGCAGTACAGGTACGCGCTGGAATCCTCCAGGCTGTAGCTGATCAGGCGCGATTCACGGTCTTCGGCGGCCAGTTGGCGGCCGAATGCGTCATCCAGGTTTACCACGCGGCACTTGAGGTCGTTCCAGGCAAACAGCTTGGCCTTCTCGGCAGCGTAGGCTTCCATTGTGCCGTGGTAGTCGAGGTGATCACGGGACAGGTTGGTCATCACCGCCACATCAAACGCCAGCGCAGCCACGCGGCCTTGATGCAAACCGTGGGACGACACTTCCATGGCAACCGCCTTGGCACCGGCCTTTTTCAGGTCGGCCAGGGTCGCTTGCACGGCGATTGGATTCGGCGTGGTGTGCAGGCCACTTTGCAACGCGCCGTAGAAACCGGTGCCCAGTGTGCCGACGATGCCGCAGTGCTGACCCAGCAGGTCAAGCGCCTGGGCAATCAGTTGGGTCACGCTGGTCTTGCCGTTGGTGCCGGTGACGCCGACCAGATTGACGTGTCGACTTGGGTCACCATAAAAACGCCCGGCGATGTCCGAGAGCTGCTTGGCCAGACCTTTGACCGGAATCAACGGCACGTCGGTGATCGGCAGCACGGTGGCGCCTTCCACCTCATAAGCCACGGCGGCCGCACCGCGTTGCAACGCATCCGCGATATGCGCTCGGCCATCGAATTTACCGCCAGGCACGGCCAGGAACAGGTCACCGGCACGCACATTACGGCTATCCAGGCTCAACTCGCGAATCAGCAGATCGCGACCGGCGTGGGCAAAAATCTTGTTCAGGCTAAGAGACATCAGCCGCGCCCTCCATTGGCTTTTACGGCAGCGGCCGGTGGTCCGGCGTTCGCTTGTTGGGTCGGCGGCAGGTTGTCCGGCGTGATGTTCATCAGGCGCAGGGTGCCGGACATCACTTTGCTGAACACCGGCGCCGATACCAGGCCACCGAAGTAACCGGCTTTGCTCGGCTCATCGATCACCACGACGATGGCGTAGCGTGGATCGCTCATCGGGCCGAAACCGGCGAACAGCGAACGGTAGGAGTTTTCGGCGTAGCCCTTGGTGCCCACCGAGGTTTTACGCGCAGTACCCGACTTGCCGGCCACGTGATACGCCGGCACCTGGGCACGGAATACGCCGCGCGGTGCTTCGATCACTTGTTGCAGCATGCCTTGCATGGTCTTGGCGACGTTTTCCGGAATCACCTGAGTGGCTTTAGGTGCTTCGTCGACGTGGATCAGGCTCAGCGGAACCATCCGGCCATTATTCGCCAATACAGAGAAAGCGTGGGCCAGTTGGATCGCCGTCACCGACAGGCCGTAACCGTAGGAAAGCGTGGCGGTCTCGGCCTTTTTCCAGTCGCGATAGTTCGGCAGGTTGCCCACGCGCTCGCCTGGGAAGTCGAGGCCAGTGGGCTGGCCCAGACCGATCTTCTGCGCCAGGTGGTAGATGGTTTCACCGCCGATATCGAAGGCGACCTTACTCATGCCCACGTTACTGGAGTTGATCAGGATACCTGTCAAATCCAGCACAGGGCCTTCAGTGCGCGATACGTCACGAATGGTGTATTTGCCCAACTGCAAGGTGCCTGGATACACCTCGACCTTGTCGCTGGGCTTCCAGCGTCCGGTTTCGAGGGCGGCACTCATGGAGATGGCTTTCATGGTCGAACCCGGCTCGAACACGTCGATCATCGCGCGGTTGCGCATCATCGCCGGTTGCAGGTTGCGACGGTTGTTCGGGTTGTAGGTCGGCTGGTTGACCATGGCGAGGATCTCGCCGGTCTTCACGTCCATGATCACCAGGCTGCCAGCCTTGGCGCCGTTTTCGATGATCGCGTTACGCAGCTCGCGGTTGGCCAGGTATTGCAGGCGCAGGTCAATCGACAACGCCAAGGGCTTACCGGCCTTGGCGTTTTTGGTGACTTGGACATCCTTGATCAGTCTGCCACGCCGATCCTTGATGACTTGTCGTTTGCCGGGAACCCCGGCGAGCCATTCATCGTAGGCGAGTTCCACGCCTTCGCGGCCATGGTCATCGATGTCGGTGAAGCCGACCATATGCGCAGTGGTTTCACCCGCCGGGTAGAAACGACGGAATTCCTCGATGCCGTAGACACCGGGGACTTTAAGGTCGAGCACTTGCTGGCCTTGTTCAGGGGTCAGCCCGCGAACCAGGTAGATAAACTCTTTATTGGCCTGGGCTTCCAGGCGCTCAGCCAAGGCTTTCGGGTCCTGTCCCAACGCAGAGGCAAGGGCCGGCCAACGATCCTTGGCGACCTGCAATTCCTTTGCGTTCGCCCACAGGGTGGTCACCGGGGTACTAACGGCCAAGGGCTCGCCGTTGCGGTCGGTGATCAGGCCGCGGTGTGCAGGAATAGGGATATGACGCAAGCTACGGGCGTTACCCTCGCCGATCAGGAAGTCGCGATCGACCACTTGCAGGTCGATGATCCGCCAGGCAATCGCACCCACCATCAATGCCAGCAAGCCGAGCATCAGGCGGAAGCGCCAGGGGTAGAGTGCGCCCTCGAGTTTCATCATGGCGCCACCATGCGGACTTCAGCCGCGCCAGGAATATGCATTTTCAGCTGTTCGGTGGCCAGCACTTCGATACGGCTATGGGCCGTCCAGGTGCTTTGCTCCAGGATCAACCGGCCCCACTCCGCTTGTGCCTTGTCACGCACACTCAGCTCCCCGTACAGGGTATTGAGCAGTTGACGGTTGTAGTGGGCGCTGTAGGACACCGCAATCGCGGAAACCAGTACACCGACAAACAGCAGCATCATAAAGAAGCTACCGCCCGGGAGGGGCTTGGCAAAAAGCTTGCTCACCGCAGCTTCTCGGCAACGCGCATGACGGCGCTGCGGGAACGTGGGTTGGCCTTGAGTTCGGCTTCGGAAGCGAACTGCGCTTTGCCATGGATTTTGATTTTCGGCACAAAGGCTTCGAAACGCACCGGCAGGTTGCGCGGCAGGTTGTCGGACTCACCCTTGACCAGGCGACGCATGAACAGTTTGACGATACGGTCTTCCAGGGAGTGGAAGCTGATCACGACAAGGCGACCGCCCACTTCCAGCGCCTCGAGGGCAGCCTCAAGGCCGGCCTCCAGGTCGCCCAATTCGTTGTTGACGTGAATGCGCAGGCCTTGGAACGCACGGGTCGCCGGGTTCTTGCCTTTTTCCCACGCGGGGTTGGCGACCTTCAGCACTTCGGCCAGGTCGGCGGTGCGTTCGAACGGCTGGATTTCACGGCGCTCGACCACGGCACGGGCCATGCGACCGGCGAAACGTTCTTCACCGTATTCCTTGAACACGCGGGTGATTTCTTCATGGGGCGCGGTCGCAATGAACTCCGCTGCGCTGATGCCCCGAGTCGGGTCCATGCGCATATCGAGCGGGCCATCGTTCATGAAACTGAAGCCGCGCTCCGGGTCGTCGAGCTGTGGCGAAGACACGCCCAGGTCGAGCAAAACCCCGGCCACCTTGCCCGCCATGCCACGTTCGGCGACTTCAGCGCCTAGTTCGGCAAAGCTGCGCTGCACAACGACAAAGCGGCCGTCTTCGGCCGCTAGCGCTTGCCCGGTGGCAATCGCTTGAGGGTCTTTATCAAACCCGAGGAGTTTGCCGTCGGACCCGAGCTGGCTGAGTATCAACCGGCTATGCCCGCCCCTGCCGAAGGTGCCATCCAGATAGCAGCCATCCGCGCGTACGGCGAGAGCCTCAACGGCTTCGTCAAGCAGTACGGTGATGTGGTTAAAGCCGCTATCAATAGTCACAGGATCAAATCACGCAGTTCATCAGGCATAGCGCCCGGTTGTTGAATAGCAGCCAGGTCAGCTGCAGAAACAGCATCCCAGGCATCTTCGTCCCACAATTGGAACTTGTTCAGTTGGCCGACCAGCATTGCGCGCTTATCCAGCTTGGCGTACTCGCGCAGACGCGGAGGCACTAGGAAGCGACCGCTGCCATCCAACTCAAGGTCGACGGCGTTACCAATCAGCAAACGCTGCAGGCGACGGTTCTCTTCACGCAATGAAGGCAGGGCGCGCAGTTTGGTTTCAATCAACTCCCACTCATCGAGGGGGTAAACACATAAACAAGGGTCAACAGCATCGATCGTGATAATCAACTGTCCAGAACTTCGCGAAATCAGCTCGTCACGATACCGGCTCGGCATGGCGAGACGGCCTTTTGCATCGAGACTGATAGCGTTAGCTCCGCGAAACACAGATGCGTTTCTCCAAATTTTAGCGTTTTACGTTCAAAAAACCCACTTTGTGCCACTTTCCGCCACTTGCGCACACTATAGGAATGCGCCCACCACACCGTCAAGGCGCGGATTCAAGGAAAAGCCTTACAGAACGGAGATTTAGGAGCGTAAAAGGAGGAGAAACCAGAGTTCGGCGATGTTTTTGGCCCAACAAGCGCAAATAGCTCAAAGAGCTATAGCTCGAAGTTAAAGTAATTTATTAAGAGTAAGATTTTTTTGGTATTACGAAGATGCATCTGCCAATGATTCGGCAGGGAGGGATTCTTGCGTTACTACCGGTTTTCTGCCCGAGATTCGGACAGAAGGAAAAAGGTGGAGAGTCGATCTGTAAGCCGGGTTCTGTCTTGAACAGTCATTCGTCTACGATGGCCATCACTGGACATCTTTAGCAACCTACCCGGTCCCAGCGCGGGCCACGCCTTGGGACCCTATTTGGTCTTGCTCCAAGTGGGGTTTACCTAGCCACGAACTGTTGCCAGTCGTGCGGTGCGCTCTTACCGCACCTTTTCACCCTTACCGGCACCGAAGTGCTTAGGCGGTTATTTTCTGTGGCACTTTCCGTAGGCTCACGCCTCCCAGGCATTACCTGGCACTTCGCCCTATGGAGCCCGGACTTTCCTCCCCCCCCTAATTTTCATAGAGGGCAGCGACTGTCCAATCGACTCTCCGCCGCGCAGGTTAACGGCACGGCGGACTTAGGACAAGTAATAAAAGTTCAGAATTGCCATCACGTTCAGACGCAATACCGGTTTAACACCGGAACTATTCGGCTTTCTGCTTATCCAGCGCCGCTTGATATAAGAGGTTCTTGCGCACGCCGGTAATTTCCGCCGCCAGGGCTGCGGCTCGCTTGAGCGGCATCTCCTTGAGCAGCAAGTCCAGGACGCGCATGGCCTCGCTGCCCACGGCGTCTTCGTCCTCTGGCGCGGTCCAGCCCGCCACCAGCACCACGCACTCGCCGCGCTGTTGGTTGCTGTCGCCCTCGACGAACGCACGTAGCTCTTCCAATGGCAGGCCCTTGAGGGTTTCGAAGGTCTTGGTCAGCTCGCGGGCCAGCAGCGCCAGGCGTTCGCCGCCAAATACCAGCTCCATGTCCTGCAAGCATTCAAGGATGCGATGCGGGGCCTCATAGAAGATCAAGGTGCGGGGTTCTTCCTTCAAGGCTTGAAGGCGCGCACGACGCCCAACAGCCTTGGCCGGCAGAAAACCTTCAAAGATGAAACGGTCGGACGGCAACCCCGCCGCCGACAATGCAGCAATCAGCGCGCACGCACCCGGAACAGGCACTACATTGATACCAGCGGCCCGCGCCTGGCGCACCAGGTGGTAGCCAGGGTCGGAGATCAGCGGCGTGCCCGCGTCGGAGATCAGCGCCACATCGTCGCCGGCCAGCAGGCGCACGATAAAGCGACTGCCTTCCTCGCGCTCGTTGTGCTCATGGCAAGCCGCTAATGGCGTGCTGATACCAAAATGCTGCATCAACCGCTGGGAGTGACGGGTGTCTTCAGCCGCGATCAATTTAACCTCGCGCAACACTTTCAATGCTCGCGCACTGATGTCGTCCAGGTTGCCAATGGGCGTCGCCACGACAAAAAGCGAGCCTGCAGTGGAATTCAAAGGACCTGGAGCAGTCAAAACGCACACCTCGATGGTTAGCAAAAGCGACATTGTAGCGCGTAGGCGCCTGGAAAATATGCCATCACGGCCGATGCCTTTTCAGCCGTTTAAAGCCAACTGCAACATTTGCACGACCTAAATCGACGGTTTCACGCCAGTAACATCGCGCCTGGGCCAGTGCTTGGGTACAATTCCACGCTAATTTGATCGGTATCAGGAACACTTACATGATCGCTTGCCTGCGGCTGCTCTCCGCCCTCTGCCTCGCTGCCTTGTTGGCCGCGTGTGCCAGCTCGCCCTCGTCCAGCCTTGGCGACCTTCCACGGACCCCGGACGCCAGTATCGAGCAACTGCTCGAACAGGCCACCACCGCCAAGACGCCAGAAAAGGCCGCATTGCTGCGCCTGAGTGCGGCAGACATGGCCTACAAGCAGAACAACCCTGGCCGCTCGTCGCAGATTCTTGCGCAGGTGCCCCTGGACGTCCTCAAGCCCGCCGCGCAAGTGTTTGCCAGCACCCTGGCCGCCGAATTGGCCATGGCGCGCAACCAGCCCAAGGCCGCGTTGACCGCCCTGAACCACCCGAGCCTGCAAAGCCTGAAGGACCTGCCACCTGAACAGCAGGTCCGCACCGGCAGCGTGCACGCCCGTGCCTATGAAGCCGATGGCCAGACCCTGGCCGCCGCCCGCGAACGTGTGGCCATGGCCCCGCTGCTCACAGGCGATGCCGCCAAAAGCAACCATGAAGCCATCTGGGTATTGATCGCCGCCCTGCCGGCTGAACAGCTGCAAGCCAGCGGCAACCCGACGCTCGACGGCTGGATCACCCTGGCCCAGGCGGTCAAGGGCGCCGGCACGCTGGAGCAACAACAAGCCGCTATCGACACTTGGCGTGCGCAAAACCCGGGTCACCCGGCGGCTGTGCAACTGCCAACGCCACTGACCAAGCTCAAGGAGCTGGCCAGCCAGCCACTGACCAAGATTGCCCTGCTGCTGCCACAGGACGGCCCGCTGGCTTCCGTCGGCAAGGCGCTGCGTGAAGGCTTCATGGCGGCGCACTACCAGGCTGAACAAGCCGGGCAGAAGCCGCCGGTCATCGAGTTCTATGACAGCTCGCGCCTCAGCTCCCTCGACGACTTCTACGCCAAGGCCCAGGCTGCTGGCGTGCAACTGGTGGTCGGCCCGCTGGAAAAACCGCTGGTCAAACAGCTCAGCGCACGTCCGCAGTTACCGATCACCACCCTGGCGCTGAACTACAGCGAGACTGATCGCAGCCCGGCGCAACTGTTCCAGTTCGGTTTGGCCGCAGAAGACGAAGCCCGCGAAGTCTCGCGCCGCGCCCGTGCCGATGGCCTGCATCGCGCGGCTGCAATGGTGCCCCGTGGCGAATGGGGCGAGCGTGTCTACAAGGCCTTCCGCCAGGACTGGGAAGCCAATGGCGGCCAGGTCATGGGGGTCGAGTATGTCGATCAGCCAGTCGCCCTCGCCCAGCAAATTGCCGACCTGTTCCAACTACGTAAAAGCGAAGGCCGCGCCAAGAGCCTGCAAAGCACCGTCGGCACCGACGTCGCCGCGCAACCTTCGCGTCGCCAGGACATCGAGTTCATCTTCCTGGCCGTGACGCCGCAACTGGCCCAACAGATCAAGCCAACCCTGAACTTCCAATATGCTGGTGATGTGCCGGTGTACGCCACGTCCCACGTGTTCAGCGCCAGCGGCGACAAGAACCAGTACCTGGACATGACCAACGTGATGTTCTGCGAAACCCCTTGGCTGCTCAACACCACCGACCCACTGCGCAACCAGGTTGCCGCGCAATGGCCGCAAGCCAATGGCAGCCTCGGCCGACTGTACGCGATGGGCGTCGATGCCTACCGCCTGGCGCCGCGCCTGGGGCAACTCAAGGCGCTGCCGGACACCCGTGTTGAAGGCCTGTCGGGCAACCTGGGCATCAGCGCCAACCAGCGCGTTGATCGCCAGATGCCATGGGCCAAGTTTGTCGGCGGCGAGATCCAGCGCCTGCCGGACACCCCGCGCTGATGCCTGAGCGGTCCAGCGCACAAAGCGGCAAGGATGCCGAACTACAAGCTCTGAAACACTTGCAACAACAGGGTCTGCGCCTACTGGCGCAGAACTGGTTGTGTAAACGCGGCGAGCTTGATCTGGTCATGCTTGACGGCGATACAGTAGTATTCGTCGAAGTCCGCTACAGAAAACACGCACAATGGGGTGGCGCGCTCGCCAGTATTGACGGGCGCAAGCGTCAAAAGCTGATACTCGCCGCGCAGTTTTTCCTGCAAAAAGAGCATCGCTGGGCCGACGCCCCCTGCCGTTTCGATGTGGTTGCCATAGAAAGCACACCGTCTGGTCAGGCTGATCTGAACTGGCTGAAAAATGCCTTCGACAGCTGATTCGCCGGACATCTTCACCACACACTTTTGCTCTTTGCTTTGCGGGCTGCACATTCCTGTGCCAAACAGCCGCGCTACTTAAGGTCACACAGATGGACATGCAATCCCGAATTCGCCAGCTTTTCCAGGCCAGCATCGACACCAAGCAACAGGCGATGGACGTACTTGCACCGCACATCGAGCAAGCCAGTCAGGTTATGGTCAATGCCTTGCTCAACGAGGGCAAAATGCTTTCGTGCGGCAATGGCGGTTCGGCCGGCGATGCCCAGCATTTCTCGTCCGAGTTGCTCAACCGCTTCGAGCGTGAGCGCCCTAGCCTGCCGGCCATTGCCTTGACCACCGACTCGTCGACGATCACCTCGATCGCCAACGACTACAGCTACAACGAGATCTTTTCCAAGCAGATCCGCGCCCTGGGCCAACCCGGCGATGTATTGCTGGCGATTTCCACCAGCGGCAACTCGGCGAATATTATTCAGGCGATCCAGGCCGCACATGATCGCGAAATGATTGTCGTAGCATTGACCGGACGCGATGGCGGCGGCATGGCTTCGCTGCTGTTGCCTGAAGACGTGGAGATTCGCGTCCCGGCCAATGTCACCGCACGTATCCAGGAAGTCCACCTGCTGGCGATCCACTGCCTGTGCGATCTGATCGACAGCCAACTGTTTGGGAGTGAAGAATGACCGTTAACCGCCTGAGCCTTTTGGCCATGACCCTGTGCCTCGCTATCAGCGGCTGCAGCACGGCCATCACTGCAACACGCGACACCCCTATTCAGGATGACAAGGGCACCCGCACCTTCGGCAGCAAGATTGATGACTCGCTGATCGAAACCAAGGTTGAAGTCAACGTCGCCAAGGCCGCCACCGACCTGGGCAACGGCGCCTCGCGCATTGTGGTCACCAGCTTCAATGGCGTCGTGCTGCTCGCCGGCCAGACGCCCCGCGCCGACCTCAAGGCCCAGGCCGAACAAGCAGCCGCCGCTGTACAGCGCGTGAAGAAGGTGCACAACGAATTGCAGGTGATGGACCCGATCACCCTGCTGGCCATCAGCAACGACGCGTTGCTGACCACCAAGATCAAGGCGCAGATGCTGACCGATAACGCGATCCCTGGCTCGCGCATCAAGGTCGTGACCGACAACGGCATCGTCTACCTGATGGGCCTGCTCACCCAGGCCGAAGCCACTCGCGCAGCCAACTTGGTGCAGGGCGTGTCCGGGGTACAGAAAATCGTCAAGGTGTTCGAGTACATCGACTGACCGAAACGACAGCCACAAAAAAGGGCGCCGCATGGCGCCCTTTTTTATTAGCAAGTGTTTACTGGTACTGCGAGTACGGGTTGCCCTGGAACTGATTGTTCTGTTGTGGTGCCTGTTGCTGGGCGCCTGGCTGGCCATACTGCTGGCCTGGGATCGGGCCGAGGTTGACTTCTACGCGACGGTTCTGAGCACGGCCGTTGACGTCGGCGTTGCTGGCAATCGGGTTATCCGGACCGGCACCGCGGGCGCTCAGGTTGGCGCCGTTGACGCCCTGGGACGTCAGGTAGTTGGCCACGCTCTGGGCACGACGCTGGGACAGGTCCATGTTCAATTGACGGCTACCCGTGCTGTCGGTGTAGCCAACGATCTGGATAGTGTTCTGGTTGAACTGCTTGAGCGAGTTGGCCAGGTTGTTCAGCGGCTGGTAGAAGCTGCTGGAGATCGCGTCCGAGTTGGTCGCAAAGGTAATGTTGCCCGGCATGATCAGCTTGATCTGGTCACCCTGGCGCTGAACTTCAACACCGGTATTAGCCATGCTTTCACGCAGTTTCTTTTCCTGCTGGTCGGCGTAGTAGCCATAACCCGCAGCACCGGCACCCGCAACGACCGCACCGATCAGTGCGCCCTTGCCACGGTTGTTGTGGTCGATGGCCGCACCCGCCAATGCACCGGCCAGGGCACCCAGGCCACCGTACTTGGCGGTCTTGCTCATACCGCCGGATTCATTACTCGCCTGTCCCTGGCTGCTGCCGTCATAAGGATTAGGTGATGCGCAGCCGGACAACAGGGCTACGACGGTAGCGACAACAAGCAGACGACGCGAAGTGAACATGAAGGGAGCTCCTACTTTTGCATTCTATGGTGCAAAGGACATTGGCAATGGACCTGTGCGGAGTTTGGAACGCGACAAACGGTAAAAATTCCGTGGCTACAGAAACCGTAGCAGACGCACGCTGAACACGACCTGAGTTTTTGCGACAAGGCTTGCCTGTTATAGAACGCGTGCTTCTCGGAAATTATTCCTTTACGCCCGCACAAAAGGGTTCTCACGCATTTCATCGCCCAGTCGGGTATCCGGCCCATGACCGGTCACCACCGTCGCGCCCTCGTCCAGGGTGTACAGGCGCTGCTTGATCGAACGCACGATGGTCGCCTGGTCGCCGCCCCATAAATCCGTACGCCCGATACCGCGACGAAACAACGTGTCGCCGGCAATCAGCAGCTTGGCATCGGCAAACCAGAAGCTCATCGACCCCGGCGTATGGCCTGGGGTGTGCAACGCCACGCCACAGCCGCAGGCCAACTCCTCATCATGCTCCAGCCAACGATCTGGCGAAGGCACCGGGATGTAGGGCACACGAAACATCTGGCATTGCATTTCCAGATTGTCCCAAAGGAATTGATCTTCTTTGTGCAGGTGCAAGGTGGCACCGGTCTTCTCTTTCAACTGGCCGGACGCCAGGAAATGATCCAGATGGGCATGGGTGTGGATGATGCTTACCACCTTCAGGCCCAAGGCATCGAGTCGCGCCAGGATCAGCTCATGATTGCCGCCCGGGTCGACCACGATGGCCTTTTTGCTGATCGGATCACCGATGATGGTGCAGTTGCACTGCAAAGGGCCGACGGGAAAAGTTTCGCGGATGAGGGTCGGCTTGGCGGTTTCCATTCAGGGTCCTGTCGTGCAAGTGAAATGTCGATTCCGGGCAGGTATCGCCAGAATAATTGCACCATTAAAACAGACTGGGGCGTCCCTAGCCGATCAACCTCAGCTCCTGTGCCCTCGCCACGGCCTGGGTACGCCGCTCCACACCCAGCTTGCTGTTGATGTGGCTGGCGTGAGTCTTGACCGTGTGCAGAGAGATGAACAGCCGGTTGCTAATCTCCTGGTTCGAACAGCCCTGGGCGATCAATTGCAACACCGCCAGCTCCCGCGTGCTCAACGTCTCATGGGTTGAAACGGCCTCCACCACCACGACCGACGGCAACAACGCCAGCAGGCTCTGATTCAGCAGCCCATGGGGATCTTTGGCAAGCTGCTCACGCATCCAGTCTGGATGAGTCTCCAGCAAACGCTGGAAGGGTTGCAGCGCGCCACCCATGCCGGCCTCCAGGGCCTGGGCAAACACCGGGCGCGCCTTGGCCTCCTGGCCGTCCTCCAGCAGCAGTTGCACCCGCTGGGTCAGGGCCATCAGCGCGATCATCTGACGCCCGCTGTTGTGCGCCTGTTGCGCCAGTTCTTCAAGGCGCTGCAACGCCGCAGCAGGTTGATGGCGAGTCGCGTCCAACGCAGCCTGTTGCAGCCCGATATGCTGCGGCAGGTGTGGGTGGAACTCCGGCGCGGCAGCAGCGTGTTCGCCGTTGTAGGTTTGCCCCAGGCGCGTCAACCAGGCATCGGCCAGGTCGGTGCGGCCCTGGGCCAGCCACAGCTCGCACTTGATCAGGGTGATCATTGCCAGGTAGTAGATCGGCGGCACGTCCCAGATATGCATCAGGCGTTCGGCCTCGGCCAGTTCGGCGAAAGCTTTGGCAAAGTCACCCCGGCGACCCTCGAAATTGGCGATCACACAATGGCCGATCAACACACTTATATCGCGGCAAGCGCGGGCTTCAGCAAGACCGGTGCGCAAACGGGCAAGGCCCGCTTCGGGCTGGAGCCGCACCAGCAACAAAAAACCCTCGTAAAGCGATAACCGTGCACGCACCGCGTACAAGCGCTGCGGCGCCAGGCCGTGCAGGCGTTGCAGGCCCTGGCGCACTTCATCCAGGGAACGCAGGATCTCGCCGCGCGCCTGCAATACCCGCGCACGGTCGTAATGGGCCAGGGCTTCGAACAAGGGGTTGCCGACGCGCTGCGCCAGTTCCAGGGATTCACGATTCAAGCCCCGTGCACGCCACAGGTCGGCATCGACAATGGCCAGGTTGGACAAGGTCGACAAACACATCAACCGTTGGCCATAACGCCGTTGCGGCAAGCTTTCCAGCGCCTCGCTGCAATAGCGCTGGGTCAGTTCGCGATCGCCCCGACCACGGGCGATGATCCCGCTCAACGCGAGCCACTGGGCCAGCATCGATTTTTGCGCAGTGGCCGACGGCGCCGGCAGGAAGCGGCTGAGGTAGCTGGACAGCTCCTCCGCCGCATCCAGTTGGCAGGCCAGGCCCAAGGCCCAGCTGTAGAGCACGATCAAGCGCGGCGTGCTGATCAATAGGCTGTCAGGCAAGTCCATTTTCCAGCGCAGCAACATGCCCACGTTCTGCTCGGCCAACAGTTGTTCTTCGGAAAGGTTTTGTACCAGATTCGCAGCCACATCCAGGTGACCGGCGCGCAACGCCTGCTCCACCGCCTCGTCGATCAAACCTTGGGCATTGAACCAGCGACACGCACGCAGGTGCAGGCTGGCCGCCGGCAGCACGTTGCTGCTGGCGCGCCGCGTGCGCAGCAAGTCTGAAAATAGATGGTGATAACGGTACCAATGCCCCTGCTCGTCAAGCGGCACCAGGAACACTTGGTGCGCCTGCAGGTAATGCAGGATTTCGGCGCTGTCGTGGGCTTCACGCACCGCGTCGCAGAGTTCGCTGCAAAAACGGTCCTGAGGGGCGGTGTCGTACAAAAATGCCTGCACTTCGGTCGGCAGGCAGTCGATGACTTCTTCCAGCAGGTAATCGCGGATCAGCCCTTCGCCGCCGTGCAGGCTCTGCGGCAAGGCGCCATCGCTGCCAGCCTCGGAGGCGGCCAGTAGCCAGAAACGCAGGCCGGCGACCCAGCCTTCGCTGCGGCGGATCAGGTTGTCGAGGGCTTCGCCGCGCAAGGAACTGCTGTGGCGATCCAGCACGGCCAGTGATTCCTCGTGCGTCAGACGCAGATCCTGTTCGTGCAGTTCCAGCAGGTGACGCGACAACCGCAGCCGCGCGAGATGCCAGTCCGGCCGCTGGCGGCTGGTGACCAATACCACCAAACCATCAGGCAAATGATTGAGGAAAAACTGCAGGCAACGGTCAAGCACCGGCCCCTGGGCCAGATGGTAATCATCCAGCACCAGCAATAACGGCGCGCGGGTGGACAACTGCACCGCCAGCTCGTCGAGCAGGCCATCGAGCCATTCTTCAAAGGCAAAGGGTTGATGACGCTGACGCATTTTCAGCAGGCCCAGGGATTGGGCGCCGAGTTGCGGGAAGAATTGCTGCAAACCGTCGAGCAGGCGTTCGAGGAAACGCCCAGGGTCGTTGTCTCGTGGGCTGAGGCCCAGCCACAGGCTTTGCCAATGGGCCGGCAAGCTCTGGCAGAACTCCACCGCCAATGAACTCTTGCCGAAACCAGCCGGTGCACTGACCAGTAACAGTCGCCCTTCCAGCCCGGCGCTCAGGCGTTCGCACAGGCGCGGGCGCAGGACGTAGCCGTCAGGCAGCGGTGGCCTGTAGAAGCGACCTTCCAGGGTCGGGATTACCGCACTGGCAGGCCCTTGGATTCGGGACAGATCAGTCATCGCCGGGCTCTTGTAGAAGGCTGTTGTCGGCATTGCAGATGTCCGCAGACTAGCGGTAAAAGCCGCCGGTTTGTAGATCTTTGCTACAAATGACTGAAAAAGAACTGCGACAAAAAAATACGCGCACAAAAAAGCCCCGAACCGGTCGGGGCTTCTTTGCGAGGATGCGGCCTCGGTTAACGCACGTTAGCGAACACCATCCTGGCGCAGGGCCGCCGGGGTGAAGTCGCTGGTGGTGGCGGTGAAGCCAAAGTCATACGCCTGTTTCTCTTCGTTCTTCATGCCCAGCGCCAGGTAACGGCCGGACTGCAGGTCGTAGAGGGTTTCCAGGGCGTACCACGGCACTTGCTTGTCGTAGTAGTTCTCGGCATGGGCTTCCGCCACGCGCCACAGTTGGCCACGACCGTCGTAGTGGTCGATGACCGCTGCTTGCCAGGTGTCTTCGTCGATGAAGAAGTCACGCTTGGCATAGATGTGGCGCTGGCCTTCCTTCAAGGTGGCGACCACGTGCCAGACGCGACGCAACTCGTAGCGGGTCAGGTCCTGGTTGATGTGGCCGGCCTTGATGATGTCGGCGTACTTGAGCTTCGGATCATCGATCTTGTAGCTGTTGGAGGCGATGTAGATTTCTTTCTTGCCGTCCAGCTTCCAGTCGTAGCGATCCGGCGCACCGTTGTACATGTCGAGGTTGTCGGAGGTACGCAGGCCGTCGGCTGCGGTGCCTGGCCCGTCATAGGACACTTGCGGCGCCCGGCGCACACGGCGCTGGCCGGCGTTGTAGACCCAGGCCGAACGCGGCTCCTTCACCTGGTCCAGGGTTTCGTGCACCAGCAGCACACCACCGGCCAGACGTGCCGGCGCGGTCACTTGCTGCTTGAAGTAGAACAGCACGTTGCCCGGATTTTTCGGGTCGAAGTCTTTCATCTTGTCGCGGAATACGAACTGGTCGCGGAAGTACACCAGGCTGTACGAGCCGTTGGTTTGCGGTGTGGCCTGAGTCACCAGGCGGGTCACGCTGCCGCCGCGATAACGGGTGATGTGGTTCCAGATCACTTCTACGCCGCTTTTCGGGATCGGAAATGGCACGGCGGTTTCGAAATTTTCCAGGCCATTGCCGCCAGACACCAGGTTGGTGGTGGTGGCGTTCTTCTTGATGGCTGCGAACACATCCGCCGGCACGGTAGCGCCACGATGGGTCGGATAGACCGGCATCTTGAAGGTGTCCGGGTAGCGCTTGAACATCGCGTACTGCCCCGGCGCCAGCTTGTCCTTGTACTGCTCGACGTTGGCCGCGGTGATGGTGAATTGCGGTTGTTCACTGGCGTACGGGTTGGCCAGGAATCCACGGGCGTCGACAGCGCCGGCGTTGGTGGGCAGCGGTGACCATTTAGGAATGGTGCCTGCGGCGTTACCGGCCATTTCAGCGCCCATCGGCGTCAGGGTCGTGCCCAGCTTGGCGGCTTCATCCGCCGACACTGCCGCCATGACGTTGCTCGCCAGGATCGACAGCCCAAGCACACCCACGTGCAACAGACTTTTAGTTATTTTCATGTTCTGGTCTTCCTGAAATGCAGTGTGCTTAGAAGTTGGCGCCGAAGCTCAAAGCGACGAAGTCGCGGTCATCCACCGTACTGAACTTGCCACCAAAGAAGTTGGTGTAGGCCAGGCTGGCGGTGTAGGTGTTCTGATACTCGGCATCCAGGCCCAGGCTGACCGCCTTGCGACCTTCTTCGAAGTTACCGCCAGGGCCTGGCGAATAACCTTTTACGTCGTGAGACCACGCAACGTTAGGCTTGAGGTTCACACCCGCGAAGACGTCCGGGTATTCCCAGATTGCACGACCACGGTAGCCCCAAGAGGTGGCTGTGGTGAAACCATCGTTGTCGCAGTACTTGGACATATTGCTCGCATCGGTACCGGGCCCTGCGCCGCCGATAGTCGATGGGTTGAGAATCTGTGAGCAGGTATTACGCGCGCCTGTCGAAGGCAATGCACCAGGACCAAAGACCGGGTCTCGACCATAACGGACATCCGATTTACTTTCGAGGCCACCGACATGGGTGACTCCCAACTCACCCACCAGGGTTAAGCGACTGGCGCCCATCACTTGATCGAAGAAGTGCGTCAAGGTGGTCTGGAACTGAGTGATTTCTTTACGACGGTAGCCGTTCAAGTCCTGGCCAGGACTGCCTTTGAGCAAAGAGGCATTGCTCAAGCCAAACGCAGCAGGCAGGTCCCGGACGCCGGCATACAGGATGTCCGTGGTGTTCAGTTGCACAGGCGCGTTAGGACGATAGCTGATCTCGCCACTCCAGGCGGTGCCAGTAGGCAGCGTGGTCGAAAAGCTCAGACCGTACAGGCGGATATCTTCCGGGTATTCAACGAAATACTTGGAGTTACCCGCAATAAATACCGGGGCCAGAGCGCCAAAGGCCGGCGCCCTTGCGTAGGCGGATGCCGGAGCCGCCGTCGCGCTGAAAATCGGTGCACGGCTGTGGTAGTTCATGAAGTAGGCGCCGAATTCAGTGTCCAGCGGCTCGAAGTTGTAGTGCATGGCCACGCCGAATTGGCCGCCGTCGCGCGCCTCGCGATCTTTGGTGCGACGAACCAGTGTGCCCTCTTCGTTGGTATCAATCCCCAGAGCGTTGAACGCTGCCAATGCCCCCGGGCCACCTGGTTGTCCAGCGATGGTCGAGCGCTTGGCAAGCAGGCGCAGATTGTCATCACAGCCTTTGGAGACCACATCTGGCTGCGAGAAGAACGTCCCGCAGTTATCCGTCACCGTCTGCTGCCAATCCAATTGGTAAAACGCTTCTGCCGATAGATTATCGGTCAGCGTTTGCGACACGTAGAACATGTTGACTGGAATCAGGCCTTCCTTGATTTCGGCCCCTGGGCGTCGGAACGCCGAAACGTCAATCGGGTTGACCGAGTTGATGCCGCCACCAATGAAGGTGCTTTCACCCCAGCTCACAACTTGCTTGCCAAACCGCACAGACCCTGGCTCATCGGCGATTGAGTAGTTGTGATAAATGAATGCGTCGAGTATCTGCCCGCCAGACGAGCGAGCGCCCTGCTGGCGGCCTTTGTCGCTGATATCCTTGAACTCGCGGCTTTCGTCCTTGAGTTCAAAGTCATACCAATACTTACCTCGCACAAACACACCGGTATCGCCGTACTTCAGTTCCAGATCATGGATGCCCTTGAAGATCTTCGAGAAGGTCTCCCCACGCTTGAAGTTCAAGTGGCCGTCATCGGAAGTCTGGGACAAACCCCTGCCACCGTTGTTGACACCGATCAGATCGCGGTTGGCCTTCGCTGTCGACCAACTGGCCCCCACGGAAAGCGACGAGTCAAAACTCCCTTCGATTTCACCAATGTTGAAACTGACGCCGAATGCGGGCCCGGCGAGCGTAGAAGCGAGACTGACGGCCAGGGGCAGTCTTGCCCGGCGCCAGAACTGGTTTACTGAGGTCATCGACGCTACTCCATGTGCATTATTGTTATGGCAGTGAGTTCTTTCTGTGATGCATGTAACGGCCGGAATACAACGATTCCAATGCCGCTCGGCAGCCGAGCCCCCATGGCCCGTAGCGGAACATCCTTGAAAAACTCTGGAAGGGACTATAGCCAGCAGGGGGTAGTGCTTGATCCCTCTAAAGTGTGATTTGCATCACCGACCCGTCTGCCACGACCCTTTCGCCACGTCGGCGGAAGCCGACGCGGCAAGGATGGCTGAAAATTGGCAAATCACAAGTAAAGGCGCCAGATAGAGCATTGCCGTGCCCGAACGGGCACGGCGAGGGGCGTCAGAGGGTGGACAGGAAGGTGCTGTTATTGGCCTGCCATTCGATGATGTCGATGCGGATACGTTTTTTGTCGAGCTTGCCGACACTGGTCTTGGGAATTTCCGTAACAACGGCAATCTGGCTCGGAATCGCCCACTTGCTCAAGTGGCCGAGTTCCACGAACGGCTTGAGGTGTTCCTTGAGCTCACGGGCCCCTATCACATGGCCATCACGCACCACCAGCAAGGCAAACGGGCGCTCGCCCCACTGCGGGTCGGCGATGCCCACCACCGCTACTTCGCGTACCGCCGGGTGACGGCTGACCAGGTCTTCGAGGGCCAGGGAGGAGATCCACTCGCCGCCGGTCTTGATCACATCCTTGATGCGGTCGCGGATGTCGATCACGCCGAAGGCATCCAGCGTGGCGACGTCGCCGGTGTGCATCCAGCCGCCTTCCCACAGCTCGGCGCCTTTTTGCGGCTCGTTGAAATAGCCTTCGCTGAGCCATGGCGCGCGCAGCACCAGCTCACCCTGGGACTCGCCGTCAGCGGGCAAGAAGTTTCCATCACCGTCGATGATCGCCGCCTCCACCAACGGCCCGGGCACGCCAGCCTTGATGCGGTAAGTGGTGCGTTCATCCTCGCTGCCAGCCATCAGTTCTTCGTTGAGGTGGGCGCAGGACACCAATGGCCCGGTCTCGGACATGCCGTAGGCGGCGGTCAACTGAATGCCACGGGCCTTGGACGCTTCGTACAGCGAACGGTTAAGCGCACTGCCGCCGATGACGATTTTCCAGCCACCGAAATCCACGTCCTGAGCCGCCTTGGCGTTGAGCACCATTTGCAGGATGGTCGGTACGCAGTGGGAGAAGGTGACCTTTTCCTTGCGCCACAACTCCACCAGATATTCCGGGTCGTAGCGGCCAGGATAGACCTGCTTCAGGCCCAACATGGTCGCCACGTACGGCAAGCCCCAGGCGTGCACGTGGAACATCGGCGTGATCGGCATATACACGTCATTGGTGCCCAGCAACCGCACGCTGTCGACACTGCCCATGATGGTCGCCACGCCCATGGTGTGCAGCACCAACTGGCGGTGGGTGAAATACACGCCCTTGGGGTTGCCGGTGGTGCCGGTGGTGTAGAAGGTGGTGGCGACGGAGTGTTCGTCGAAGTCCTGGAAGTCGTACTTCGGGCTGGCGGCGGCCAGCAGGGTTTCGTACTCGCCCACCAGGTTGGGCAGTTCGGCGGTCTTGGACTCGCCGTCGGTAAGCAGCAGGGTCTTGTCGACCGTGGTCAACTGCCCGGCAATGGCCTGGTAAAGCCCCACGAACTCACTGTTGACCAGCACAAAGCGGTCCTCGGCGTGGTTCATGGTGTAGAGGATCTGCTCCGGCGACAGGCGCACGTTGATGGTGTGGATTACCGCGCCAATCATCGGGATGGCGAACATGCATTCCAGGTAACGGTGGCTGTCCCAGTCCATCACGGCCACGGTATCACCGGCCTTCACGCCCGCGTCAGTCAGCACATTGGCCAGGCGCGCAACACGCTCGATCAAGGTGGGGTAGGTGTAGCGCAGTTTGTCGCGGTAGACGATTTCCCGGGTCTTTTCATAGCGGGTGCCGGACATCAACAGGCGTTTGATCAACAGCGGGTATTGGTACGCACCTTCGGCGGGCGGAATGACGCGGGTCTGCAACATACGAATCCCTTTTATGACTGCACGGTCTTGGCTGAAAGAACTGCACTGTAGAGCGCATATGTTTCAGCCAAATCAGCCAAAGGAATGATTTGTAGAAGCCAATGGATGCTAGCTTTGCGCCAGCATCCAGCCTATTTCATGCTGGTGAATGCCAGCTTCACGCCGATGGCAATCAACACCGCGCCCATGGTCCGATCAAACCAGTGCCCCATCCGCGCAAACCCGGCGCGCACGCGCTGTTGGCTGAACAGCATGGCCACCAGGCAGAACCACAGCGCCGTCGCCACCGCCAGGTACACGCCGTAACCGGCCTGGATCGCCAGCGGTGTGTGGGGGTTGATCACCACGGTGAACAATGACAGGAAAAACAGCGTGGCCTTGGGGTTCAAGCCATTGGTCACGAAACCGGCAGTAAACGCGCCACGCGGGGTGCGCTCGCCGGCTTCGCGGTGCAACTCGCCTTCAGCGACAGGCTTGGCCGGCTGCGCGCGCAGGGCCTTGAAGCCGATGTACAGCAGGTAGGCGGCGGCCGCCCATTTCAGGGCGTTGAACAGCACGATGGACTGGGACACGATCAAGCCGATACCGAGCAACGAATAACCCACGTGCAGGAAAATCGCCGAACCGACGCCCAGCGCAGTCCAAGTGCCAGCGCGACGGCCGTGGGTCACGCTTTCACGCACCACCACCGCGAAATCCGGGCCGGGGCTGGCCACCGCCAACAAGTGAATCAGGGCTACGGTCAAGAACTCGGCGGCGTACATGCTCACTCCAATTAAGTAACTGATTATTTCATCTGATAGGCTCGGGAGATTACGCCTTCGAACCCTGTCGCAAAAGGTACAGTTGATGACGAACAATCGCCGCGCCGTCTTCCTTGATCACCCGTCCCTGGACCTGGGGGACCTCGACCTCAGCGAGCTGCGAGACAGCTTCAGCGAGTTGCAGTTGTTTACCGGCACCACGCCGCAGAACGTGATTGAACGCGTGCAAGGCGCCCACGTGGTCATCAGCAATAAGATCGCGCTCAGTACCGAAACCCTGGCGGCTTGCCCGGAACTCAAGCTGATCCTGGTGTCGGCCACCGGCACCAATAACGTCGACCTCGACGCCGCACGTGCCCACGGCATCACCGTGAGCAACTGCCAGGGCTACGGCACGCCGTCGGTGGCGCAGCACACGATCATGCTGTTGCTCAACCTGGCGACGCGCTTGAAGGATTATCAACGGGACGTCAGCGCCGGCAAGTGGCAGGAAGCCAAGCAGTTCTGCCTGCTGGACCACCCGATTGTCGAGCTGGAAGGCAAGACCCTCGGCCTGCTCGGTCATGGCGAATTGGGCGGCGCCGTCGCGCGACTGGCTGAAGCGTTCGGCATGCGTGTTGTGCTCGGCGCTATTCCAGGCCGACCAGCCCGTGCGGACCGCGTGCCGCTGGATGAACTGCTGGCGCAGGTGGACGCACTCACCCTGCACTGCCCACTCAACGAACACACCCGCGACTTTATCGGCGCCCGTGAACTGGCGCTGCTCAAGCCTGGCGCGTTTGTGGTCAATACGGCGCGTGGTGGCTTGATCAACGAGCAGGCCCTGGCGGACGCCTTGCGCAGCGGCCATCTGGGCGGCGCGGCCACCGATGTGCTGAGCGTGGAGCCGCCGGCGAATGGCAACCCACTGTTGGCCGGTGATATCCCTCGGCTGATCGTCACCCCGCACAACGCCTGGGGCAGTCGCGAAGCGCGCCAGCGCATCGTCGGCCAACTGGCGGAAAACGCCCGGGGCTTTTTCAACGGGGCCCCGCTGCGCGTCGTCAGTTGATAAACTGCGCCCCTTTTCAAGGAGCAGACCATGGATCCGCGCAGTGAAGTACTGCTTCGTCAGGCCGAACTTTTTCAAGGCAACCTGCTGCTGGTGGGGTTGCCTGCCGACGACCTGCTGGGTCGCCTGCCCAATGCCCACGGCTGGTGCTGGCATGCCGGCGATCAGGCGGCACTCGACGCACGTTTCCCCGAGCGCAGCCAGTTTGGCGTGAACGTGCCGGAGCGGGCGTTTGATGTGGCGGTGATCTTCCTGCCCAAGTCCAAGGACCTCACCGACTACCTGCTCAACGCCGTGGCCTCGCGCTTGCCCGGCGCCGAGGTGTTTTTGGTCGGCGAGAAGAAAGCCGGAATCGAAAGCGCCGCCAAGCAGCTGATCCCCTTCGGCAAACCGCGCAAGCTCGACAGTGCGCGGCATTGCCAGCTGTGGCAGATCACCGTGGCCAACGCCCCGCAGGCGGTCGAGCTGGAGAGCCTCGCCCAGGTCTTCGACGTGCCGCTGGCCGAGGGCCCGCTCAAAGTGGTGAGCCTGCCAGGCGTGTTCAGCCACGGGCGCCTGGATCGTGGTACCGAGTTGTTGCTGGAGCATCTGGACAAACTGCCAAGCGGCCATTTGCTGGACTTCGGTTGTGGCGCGGGCGTGCTGGGGGCTGCGGTCAAACGTCGCTACCCGCACAACACGGTGACGATGCTCGACGTGGACGCCTTCGCCGCCGCCAGCAGTCGCTTGACCCTGGCCGCCAATGGTCTGGAAGCCGAGGTGTTGACCGGTGATGGCATCGACGCAGCACCGATGGGTTTGAACGCGATTTTGAGCAACCCGCCGTTCCATGTTGGCGTACACACCGATTATTTCGCCACTGAAAACCTGCTGCGAAAAGCGGCGAAACACCTGGCAAAAGGTGGCGAACTTCGCCTTGTCGCCAACAGCTTCCTTAAGTACCAGCCGCTGATCGAAGAGCACCTGGGCGTGTGCGCAATCAAGGCCGAGGGCAATGGTTTTCGCATCTACCGCGCCAAGCGCGGCTGACGGGCGTTTGAAAAAGAAGGCTTGCCGAATGGGTTTTGCCTAGGCAGAATCCGCTCCGTCCTAGGGGAGTAGTCTCCCACGAGCGCCACGCTCGTCCGGCATACGTCAACATACTTGGTCAGCAGACCATGGCGTATGCGACCCAGGAGTCCGCACAGACGGACCGGGGTTTGACAAGACCTATGACACGCACACCTTACCCGGGGCGGGAAGGCTGTACGTGTCATAGCCGTGTCGACCCGCCCCTGGAAACCTACCTGATGCTGGATTCACTACTCGTTCCTACCGCAATCGTTGCCTTGGCCGAAATCGGCGACAAGACGCAACTGCTCGCGCTCATCCTGGCCGCACGCTTTCGCAAACCCTGGCCGATCATCGCCGGCATCGTCGCCGCGACCCTGGCCAACCATGCGGCCGCCGGTGCCGTGGGGGCCTGGTTCGGCAGTTTCTTCTCGGATGCGGTGTTGCACTGGATCCTCGCGGCGAGCTTCTGCGCCACGGCCTTGTGGACCCTGGTGCCCGACAAACTCGACGATGACGAAGCCAGTACCACGCGCAAATTCGGTCCGTTCCTGACCACGCTGATCGCGTTCTTCCTCGCGGAAATCGGTGACAAGACGCAGATCGCCACGGTGATGCTGGCGGCGCAGTACCCGGAGTTGTGGCTGGTGATTATCGGGACGACCCTGGGCATGCTGATTGCCAACGTACCGGTGGTCCTGGCGGGAAATTTTGCGGCGGAGAAACTGCCGTTGACGCTGATTCGTCGACTGGCGGCGTCGGCGTTCTTCATCCTGGCGATTGTGGCGGTTTACAAGGCCATGCAGAGCAGCGGTTGGATCTAAATCTGTAAACCCGATCCCTGTGGGAGCTGGCTTGCCTGCGATGGCAGCAACCCGGTGCAACTGAAAGACCGAGCCGCCTGCATCGCGGGCAAGCCCGGCTCCCACATTGATCTGCGTTAACTCAGGACTTTTTGGCCTGCTGGTACAGCGGCATCACCTTCGGAATCGCCGCCTGCAACGAGGCGATTCGGCTGTCGGACGCTGGGTGAGTACTCATGAACTCCGGCGGCGCACCTTCCGAGGCTTTAGCCATTTTGTTCCACAAGGTGATGGCAGCGTTCGGGTTGTAACCGGCACGGGCCGACAGCTCCAGGCCGATCAGGTCCGCTTCGTTTTCATTGCTGCGGCTGTTGGGCAAGGTCATGCCGTAGTTGGCCACGGTATCGGCCAATGCCAGGCTGTCCTGGCCGAGGCCGAACAAGGCACCGGCGCCCTGCTTGGCCATCTCGATGCCGTAGGCCTTGGACATGGCTTCACGGCCGTGTTCACGCAAGGCGTGGGCGATTTCATGGCCCATCACAGCGGCCAGTTCGTCATCGGTGAGCTTGAGGTTGTCGATCAAGGCGCTGTACACGAAGATTTTGCCGCCAGGCCCGCAGTTGGCGTTCATCTCGTCGCTCTTGATCAGGTTCACTTCCCACTTCCACTGCGCAGCATCCGCTCGGAAGGTCGGCGCCTGGGCGATCAAGCGGTTGGCGATGGCCTGCACGCGCTTGGCGTTGGCACTGGTCTTGTCCACCTGGCCTTTGCTATTGGCTTCGCCCAACGTCTGCTGGTAGGACTGGGCATACATCTGGTCGACTTCCTGACTCGACAGCATGCTGAACATGTACTGCTTGCGCTCAACCCCAACGGCGCCGCCGCTGGTGGTGTTGACCGACTGACACCCGGCCAGCAGCATCGCTGCAACCAGGCCGCTAACTGCCAATGACTTCTTCATGAACCTCTCCCTGAAAACACGCCCTTAAAACATGGCGCGTATCGTAGGCGCTCGTTTGTATCGACGCCAGATACACCAGACGTGTAACCGCTGATTTTCGGATACATCCCACCGCCCCCACAACGGCGGCGGGCATTCCATTTGCGACGCTCCAAACATTTTTGTAGGACAAGCCCTAATGCCCTGCGCGCCCGTGGCCGATACAAAAAGGCGGATTCTCTCCCCTGTGCCCGGAGCCTTCATGAAATTCAAGTCGATCCAATTTTCTGTCGCGGCACTGGCCGGGGCGATTGTCCTGAGCGTGGTCGCGGTGCTGGTGCTGTACGCCTTGTTTGCCGGAGCGCGGACCCAAGAGATGGTGCAGGATCGCACCCAGGTGCAGTTTGAACAGATCATCGAGCAACGCCTGACCGCCCTGGCCCAGACCCAGGCCACCCTGATCCAGCGCGAACTCGAAGCACCGCTGGTGACCGCCAAGAGCCTGGCTACCGCCAACGCCCTGCTCGGCATGAAAGACGCCAAGGGCGAGCCGGCCCTGCAAGTCGGCCGAGAGCAATTGATCAACCTGCTGCATGAAACCGTGGTGCGCAACCCGAAGATCCTCGGCGCCTACATTGGCTGGGAGCCCAACGCGATCGATCGTAACGACGCGGCCTATGTGAACAGCCCCATTGTCGGCATGGCCGCCGACGGCCGCTTCCTGCCGTGGTGGTATCGCAACGCCGATGGCAGCCTGGGCCTGGACAAGCTTGCCGACGTCAACGACCAGAACATCCTCTCCACCGGCGTACGCGCCAGTGAGTACTACCTGTGCTCCAAGGAAAACAAAAAGGCCTGCGCCATCGACCCCGCCCCATATAAGGTGGGCAATGCGATGGTGATGCTGGCTTCGTTCATCGAGCCGATCATGATCGACGGCGCGTTCCAAGGCATCGTCGGTGCCGACCTGTCGGTGAACTTCATCCAGGACATGCTCACCAGCGCCGATCAAAAACTCTACAACGGCGCGGGTGAACTGGCGCTGATCTCCAGCAACGGCCGCCTGGTGGCCTACACCAAGGACGCCAGCAAGCTCGGCGAAAAGGCCACCGACCTGCTCGACAGCAACGAACTGGCGAACCTCGGCCAACTGAAAGTCGGCGAAGTGCGCTACGACATCGACAAGGAACACGGGCACATCGAGCTGTTCCTGCCGTTCAATATCGGCCAGGCCGACGCGCGCTGGACGCTGATGTTGCAACTACCACTCAGCGCCGTGATGGCTGATTCGCAGAAGCTGCAAAGCGACCTGGAAGCCCAGCGCAAGACCGACATTTTCGGCATGACCATCGCCGGTCTGCTGATCGCGGGTATTGGTTTGCTGGTGATCTGGCTGGTCGGCCACGGCATTGCCCGTCCGCTCAAGCAAATGGTGGCCATGCTCAATGATATCGCCCAGGGCGAAGGTGACCTGACGCGGCGCCTGACCAGTGACCGTGCCGATGAACTCGGTGCGATTGCCAGCGGTTTCAACACCTTCCTGATCAAGCTGCAGGGCATGATTACCCAGGTGGTGAGTTCGGTGCAGAAAGTCAGCGACTCCTCGGAACACACCGCCGACATCGCGATCCGTACCAATCAGGGCGTGCATAAGCAGATGGTGGAAATCGATCAGGTCGCCACCGCTGTGCATGAAATGACCGCCACTGCGCAAGATGTTGCGCGCAACGCCACCCAGGCCGCCCAAGCTGCCAGCCATGCCGACCAGGCCGCCAGCCAAGGCATGCGCATCGTGCGCGACACCTCCACCTCTATCGGCGCATTGGCCGAGGAAATCGGCAAAGCGGTGAGCGTGGTGCAAACCCTGGCCAAGGACAGCGAGAACATCAACGCCATCCTCACCGCGATTCGCGGGATTGCCGAACAGACCAACCTGCTGGCGCTCAACGCCGCCATCGAAGCAGCACGGGCCGGTGAGCAAGGTCGTGGATTTGCGGTGGTCGCCGACGAAGTGCGCAACCTGGCGCAGAAGACCCAAAAGGCCACTGAAGAAATCCAGACCATGATCCAGCAGTTGCAACAAGGCACGCGGGACGTGGTGCGGGTGATGGAGGACAGCCAGAACCGCACCGATGAAAGCGTGCAACACGCCGCCAAGGCGGCCGAAGCGCTGGAGACGATCACCCAGGCCGTCTCGGTGATCAACGACATGAACACCCAGATCGCCAGTGCCGCCGAGGAACAGAGCGCGGTGGCCGAGGACATTAACCGTAACGTGATCAATATCGGCCAGGTGGCCAATGAAGTGGCGGGCGGCGCGGATGAATCCAGCGCGGCCAGTGCAGACTTGACCAAGCTGGCGGAGCAGCAGCGCCGGCTGATCAATCAGTTCAAGGTCTAAGCCGGGGTCAGGCACTCCGGCCCATTGAGCTTGGGATCGTTGACCATGTTGGCCAGCACCCGTTCGCGCAACGCGACGGGTTCACTGGCCAGCAGGCCTTGCAATACATGCAACGGCGTCTCGGGATCGAGCCAGGCTGCCTGCCCGGCCTCATCCAGAATCAGCGGGCGACGCTGGGCCTGCGCGGCCTGGGTCACCACCGCCGTACTCAGCCACACCTGCTCCTGCACCGGATACGCTTCCCAGATCGCGGCGAAAAACAGCGTGGAGCCCTCCCCCGGCGTCAGCCAGTACGGGCGTTTGCGCTGGGTGCCGCGCCATTCGTAGAACCCATTGGCGGGCAGCAGGCAACGCCGCAGACGGAATGCTTCGCGGAACATCGGTTGTTCGGCCAGGGTTTCGGCGCGGGCATGGGCGGGCGTGCGGGAAAGATCGGTCAACCACGGCGGCGTGAGGCCCCAGCGGGCGCGGGCCAGGGTGCGCTGACCGTCGGTGACACGCTGGATCAGCACCGAATCATTCGGGGAAATATTCCACTGGGCCTGCTGGTCGGCCGGGAAGCCCGGCAAGGCAGCAAAGGCGGGGTTCCAGCGAAACAGGGCATAACGTCCACACATGGGGCAACACGACTCTTGGGTAAACCGACCGACAGCCTAACAGACCAGCACATCGGGGAAGCTGTCGGGTTCGTCACCGGGTAGCGGCTGTGCGCCGATATAGGCAGTAATCAGCTCACGGGCGTCCACGGCGCGGTCGTTGTCCACCTCCAGGCCCAGCAGGCCGAAAATAGGCAATTCGCCGGTGCCGCCGAGCAAATGACGGCCCACCAGATGCGCCTCGATGCCCTCGCTGGCGAGCATCTGTTGCAGCAACTCGCCTTCCATCAGGTTTTCCGGTTCGTAGATTCGCTGCATGGGTGTATCCGTTATTCGTTTTCGCTTCGGGTTTCGAGCATCCACTCTTCCCCATGTACCTGCAGATCGAAAATGATCGGCCGGCAACAGACCTGGCAGTCTTCGATATAGCGCTGGTCACCGCCAGATAAATCCACAGTTGTCTCGACCACTTCACCGCAATAAGGACAATCGTACGTCGCGTTTTCCAGCATCGCAGCCTCCAAGGTGACTTGTGCGTATAATCGCCGGTCTATTGACAGGGCTATTTTCGGCTGAGGCCATTCCTCAGTCCGCCCCCTGGTATTTCCTTTACTTACCCTAGCCGTTTCTAACAAGAGAGCATGATGGGCGAATTCGATACCATCCGACCTTACAACGACAGCGAAGTCCCGGCAGTGCTGGCACGTCTGTTCAGTGACAAGGCCTTTCTGGACATCCTGACCCACTTCCGCTTCCCGCGCTTTGCCGGCGCCCTGGGCTGGCTGCTCAAGCCGATGATCGCCCGCAAACTGCGCCGCGAGTTCGCTGGCGTCACCACCGTGGCCACGCTGCAGGACAAAGTCGAGTACTACGTCGACCACACCATTGATCGGGCGACCGACGGTGTAACCTACACGGGTGTCGAGCAGCTCAAGTCCGGCACGGCATACCTGTTCCTGGCCAACCACCGCGATATCGTGATGGACCCGGCCTTCGTCAACTACGCCGTGTACCACGCCGGCCTGCCGACACCGCGTATCGCTATCGGCGACAACCTGTTGCAAAAGCCGTTTGTCAGCGACCTGATGCGCCTGAACAAGAGCTTCATCGTGCACCGCTCGATCACCGGGCGCAAAGAGAAGATGGCGGCCTATCAGCTGCTGTCGGCGTACATCAACCATTCAATCCGCAACGACGGTGCGTCGATCTGGATCGCCCAGGCCGAAGGGCGCGCCAAGGATGGGGACGATCGCACCGAGTCGGCGATCCTCAAGATGTTCCACGTCAGCCGCAAGGATGAGCCGTTTGCCGAGGTGATCCAGTCGCTGAACCTGACGCCAGTGTCCATCAGCTACGAATACGACCCGTGCGATTCAGCCAAGGCCCGCGAACTGTACATCCGCGCCACCACCGGCACCTACAGCAAGGCGCCGGGCGAGGATGACGTGAGCATTGCCCTGGGCATCACCGGCTACAAAGGCCGCGTGCATGTGAACTTCGCGCCGCCGATCACTGAGCGCTTCGAAGACACCAAGCTGCTGGCCGCAGAGATGGACCGGCAGATTCTCGGCGGTTATCGCCTGTTCCCGGTGCATTACCTGGCCTACGCCCAGTGGAGCGATGCCGACCCGCAATTGCAGGTGCCGACCGCCGCCGAAGTGTTCCCGGCGGACGAACTGGCCAAGGCCAAGGCAGAGTGGGAGCGGCGCTTGAACGAATGCCCGGCCGAGCACCGCCCCTTCCTGGTGGTGCAATATGCAACGCCGGTGCGTAATCAGTATCGGGTCAAGGCCGGGATTGCCCTTTAAGGCTTAGAGGCGGGTGCTGAGCCAGGAGATGGCCAGCGCCAGCCCCAGGCAGGCGAACCCGATGCGGTAAGCCAGACGATGCGCCCGTTCGGTGCGCACATCCAGAAACAACATCGGTTGGTCGATCGCACGGTCTTCACCTTGCGCGGTCAGGTCGGCCAGTGCGCGCTGTTCGCGCAGGCGAGTAAGGAACAGCAGCGCAGCGCCCGGACAGGCCACTGCTAACGCAACAACATTGGTCAATAATGCGGGCAGCGCCATCGCAAACCTCGGTAAAACAGTGTTTTGGTATCGGTTCAGATACAAACCTGAACGATAGTGGCCTCCGGCGCCGTAAATGCTCCCTCCCCCATTGACGGGTAATGTATCCAGTAATTTACGCCGTCACCTGAACGTCACCTTAACAAGCCACTCTGTTGCCCTTCGACGCTTAGGAGCTTGTCATGCTGCACGCGCAAAACCAGGATCGGCTGTATCTGATCGCCCAAAGTGATGAGCAAGAAGCACTGGTCGGCGGCCTCGCCTTCAACGTCCAGGACCGCCACTGGCTGGTGTATTGCGCCCTCGGCGGACACCAGCATGCGGACTTGCCGGAGACCGATCTGCTGACAGGGGTGAGCCTGCTGGATTTCTGTATCGACAGCGCCGCATGAAACTGGAGACGAAAAAAAGCCGGGCTCATCAATGAGCCCGGCTTTTTGTGGGATCGCTTATTGCGAGCTGAGCAACGAACCGATGCTTGGATCCTTGAACAGGCGGGTCAAGGCATCACTGAGGACGTCGCTGACCAGCTTGGTGTTGGTTTCCTGGTTCGGCGACATGCCGAAGCGCTGGTTCAGGGACGCACCGTAGCGACCGCTGTAGCGACGGGTGCCGGCGCTGACGTCGGACTTGAAGGTCGCGCCGATGGACGCTTCGGTCACGTACAGGCCGTCTTTAGGCGACTGGTATTTCAGTTCAGCCAGGGTGATGGTCAGCTGCGGCGCACCCGGTGCGTTGGCGCTCGGGGTGAAACCCAGCAGGCGCACGGCGGCTTCAGCCTGGGCCTGCAGCTTGGGCAGCACGTCCTGGGCATTCACCGAGACCAGGGCGGTTTCCGGGTACAGGCCACCGCGCGAGCCGAGGGTCGGCGACGGACGGCCATCCACCACACGCACCGACACCGGCTGGCCGTGGCCCACTGGGGCCAGCTGCGTGGTGATTTTCGGCTCAGGGGTCAGTTGTTGCGGGCTGTTGGCGCAGCCAACCAGGGTCAAACTGGTCACAGTGATCAAACCGAACAACAGGCGTTGCAACATGCGCTTCTCTCCAGAAATCAGGATCCGACAGGCCGGCAGTATAGCGGGGCGCCACTGCGGGGAACTAGCATCAGTTACAACCTGAGACCGGTTGGCTGGGCGGCGGTTCGATGTCACCGATATGTCACACCCGTTACATGGGCTCGTCATCCCGGCCAGGCATGCTGGGTCCCAATCTCAGGAGGTTGATCGCCATGCATTTTCTCTGGTCATTGTTTACGCGCAAGCCCGCCCTTCGTCAGTTCGCCCTGCTCGATGTGCAAGGTCGTTGCCAGGCCTTCAAAGAGTGCAGCCAGCCGCCTGTTGGCGACGGTTGGGTAGAAATCGATGAAATCCGCCTGAGCTGGATGCACCACCCGCTGCCGGCCCGTGCCCGCGTCAACCCACGTCCTGCGCGGTCGCCCCGGCATCAGCCGTTGGCCGCCTGACCGAACGCCTAATAAAAGTCATAAAACACGCCCATTTCCCTGGCGTTCTTCGCTACAATCTCCCCCCGATTATAAGGACGTCTCCTGATCGGGCCTCGCAGCATCGTTAATGCCTCGGCACTAACCCCACAATCGCCCACAGAGAGCCGCCCACACAGATCGAGTGAAGCTGGCGCGCTTGCTGTTTTCTTTGCAAACCACCCGCCTTTACCGAATCTGCCAGAGCTGCCATTGCGCTCGGCCACTTGAGTTGTTTGCCCGTATTGCCGCGTGTCGGCTAGGGGCCAGGTGCCAGGCTGGGGCAGCCCTTTTTTGAGGTTCACGTCTTCAAAAGAGCGTGAAAAAACGGGTTTTCACAACTTCACAAGAGTGTGGCGAGCAAATGAATAGTTTGGCGTTTGTACAAGCACCATCAGCGTCTGGAACAGCCCAACCACACAGGACCGAGCACGCCTTAAAAACCGGAGCTTGAGCCTGTCCGCTACGGATTGGTTGCACGAATCGCACGCTTTGACCATAAGTCGAATTGCCACAGGCGCCCATGAATGCGTTCATAGGCAGATTAGCCCGGCAGGAAGCGTGCGCTGAACATGCAAAGAATTGCGAATCGGACATGGCGATCCTGGCCATGGGTAACCTGGGGCAACACGTGAACCGCCCCGTCACTCCTGGCAGCCATGCCGTCAATTTGGTGCTGCAGATTTTGGAGACGCGTTAAATGGCGCATAACGAAGCAGTCGACGTAGTACTGGTAGGGGCCGGCATCATGAGTGCCACCCTGGCCGTACTGCTCAAAGAGCTCGACCCCGGCCTCAAGCTGGAAGTCGTTGAGCTGATGGATTCGGGTGCCGCGGAAAGTTCCAACCCGTGGAACAACGCCGGGACCGGCCACGCCGGGCTGTGTGAGCTGAACTACACGCCGCAGGCCGCCGATGGCTCCATCGACATCAAGAAAGCCGTGCACATCAACACCCAGTTCGAGGTGTCGAAGCAGTTCTGGGCGTACCTGACCAAAAAGGGAACCTTTGGCTCGTCCAAGTCCTTTATCAGCCCGGTGCCGCACCTGAGCTTCGTGCAGGGCGAAAAAGGCGTGGACTTCCTCAAGAAGCGCTTTGAATCCCTCAGCCAGCACCACGCGTTTTCGGACATGCACTACACCGAAGACCGTAGCGAAATGGCCGAGTGGATGCCGCTGATGATGCCGGGCCGCCCGCTCGACGAAAAAATCGCGGCCACCCGCGTGATGAACGGCACCGACGTCAACTTCGGCGCGCTGACCAACCAACTGCTCAGCCACTTGACCAGCTCGCCCGACGCCCAGGTCAAGTACTGCAAGCGCGTCACCGGCCTCAAGCGCAACGGCGCGGGCTGGACCGTGAGCATCAAGGACGTCAACAGCGGCAACAGCCGTGAAGTGGACGCCAAGTTCGTGTTCCTCGGCGCCGGCGGCGCGGCCCTGCCGCTGCTGCAAGCCTCGGGCATCGAAGAAAGCAAAGGTTTTGGCGGCTTCCCGGTCAGCGGCCAGTGGCTGCGTTGCGACAACCCGGACGTGGTCAAGCACCACCAGGCCAAGGTCTACAGCCAGGCCGCCGTGGGTTCGCCGCCGATGTCCGTGCCGCACCTGGACACTCGCGTGGTGGATGGCAAGAAATCCCTGCTGTTCGGGCCATACGCCGGCTTCACCACCAAGTTCCTCAAGCACGGCTCGTTCCTCGACCTGCCGATGTCGATTCGCGCCGGCAACATCGGCCCGATGCTCGCCGTGGCCCGCGACAACATGGACCTGACCAAGTACCTGGTCAGCGAAGTACGCCAGTCCATGGAACAGCGCCTGGAATCCCTGCGTCGCTTCTACCCGGAGGCAAAAGCCGAAGACTGGCGCCTGGAAGTGGCCGGCCAACGGGTGCAGATCATCAAGAAAGACCCGAAAAAAGGCGGCGTGCTGCAATTCGGCACTGAGCTGGTCGCGGCCAAAGACGGCTCGCTGGCTGCGCTGCTGGGCGCGTCCCCAGGTGCTTCGGTGACCGTTTCGATCATGCTGGAATTGATCGAGAAGTGCTTCCCAGGCAAAGCGTCGGGTGAATGGGCCGCCAAGTTGCAGGAAATTTTCCCGGCACGGGAAAAGGTCCTGGAGACGGACGCCGAGCTGTATCGCAAGATCAACGCGCAGAACAACATCAGCCTGGAGCTGGTTGAACCTGCCGCCGAGACCGAAAGCTACGCTTGAGGCGCCATAAAAAACGCCCCGCTCTCAACCTGAGGACGGGGCGTTTTTTTATGTCTCGGATAATCAGCCGCGAGCGTTTTCGATCAGTTCGATGTACTCGTCCGCGTTGCGCTGGTCCTTGATCAGGTCGACGAAGGTCTGGCCATGCTCATCCTTGCCGTCGAGGTCCAGGCCTGCTTCCTTGAAAAAGCCCAGGAACCGCTCGAAATCGTCGATACGCAGGCCACGGTAGGCCTTGATCAGTTTGTGCAGGGACGGGGAAGTCGCGTCGACCGGCTCGAAGTCCAGGAACAACTTGATCTGATCGTCGCCGATCTCGTCACCAATCACCTGTTTCTTATCTTTACGCATTACCGACTCCAGCCTGCAGACATTTACACGGGGCTTGAAGTCTACCTGCGGGGCGCGGGCTTGTGTAGGCGGGGCTACCTGGCCTTTACAGCGCCGGTGTGCAGATCCGCCCAGATGTGGCCATTGGCGTAGCTGAGAAACTGCACATACACCGTGTCATTGCGCAGCAGGTCGACAATCACGCGGTATTGAGCCACCGGGTAGGACAGTGTCAGGGTTTTGCTCTTGTCATCGTAGGCCGGTTTTTTCAGGCTTTTGCTTTCGGCGTCGAAATTGAGTACCACTTGGGCGATAGACGCGCCTTTGTTCAGGGACTTGCCCTTGAGGCGGATTATCAGCGGCGAAGTCACCGGGATCGGCTGCTGGCTGGACTGGCGCTGGTTGCCGACCACCACCGTGTACTCGGTAACTTGCAGCAATTGCTGCTGGTCCGGCGCTTCGGCGCGCAGGTTCAGGTCGTCCGAGGGCAGGAATTGGCTGTGCATCGGTGCCGGCGCCGCGGCCAGCGGCAGGCTGAGGGTCAGCGCCAGGGCGGCGCAGGTGCGAATCAACAGGCTCATGGGCCGCTCCGGCAAGATGGGCCCAGCACTGTAGCTCAATCGAACTGGGCAAGCATCCAGCGTTGATACTCGGCTACGCCGGCATCGCCTTCGCGGGGGGCCCAGTCGGCCAGTTCGCCTTCGCCCACCGGGCGATACGGGCCAGCCTTGCACTCGAACATCACCGTGTCGGGCGCAAGCACCACCAGGCCGTGGAACACGCCAGGTGGAAGATCGACCCCAGCGCATTCACCACCAGCCTGCATCACGCGCTTGGTGAGCACTTCGCCGGACTCACTGAACACCAGCAAACCCAGGCTGCCCTGCAGCACAAGCAAGGTTTCCGCCTTGTCCGCACTCAGGTGACGATGCGGCGGCACATAAGTGCTGGGTTGCAGCCCTACGGCCAGACGGTGGCAAGGTTCTTCCATCTGGTGGAAGTTGTGATGGTGCCGGCCACGAGGGCTGGCGCCCGCTTTCTCGGCCAGTTCGGCAAACAGCGTCTGATCCAGAAAGCGGGCCATGGCTTACATCCCTTTGACGGCGTAGATACCGTTGGCGTTGCGCCAGTAGCCCTTGTAATCCATGCCGTAACCGAAGATGTAGCGGTCGATGCACGGCAGGCCGACGTAATCGGCCTTGAGGTCTGGGCGGGCCTTGCGGTCGTGGTCCTTGTCGATCAGCACGGCGGTGTGCACGTTGCGCGCGCCGGCGTGTTTGCAGAAGTCGATGATCGCGCCCAGGGTGTGGCCTTCATCGAGAATGTCGTCGATGATCAGCACGTCGCGGTCGATAAACGAAACTTCCGGCTTGGCTTTCCAGAACAGGTCGCCGCCGCTGGTTTCGTTGCGATAGCGAGTGGCGTGCAGGTAGGAGGCTTCCAGCGGGAATTGCAGGTGAGTCAGCAATTTGCCGGCGAAGATCAGGCCACCGTTCATCACGCAGAAGACCACCGGATTGGTGTCGGCCATTTCGCGGGTGATGTGCGCGCCGACCTTGGCGATCGCCTCTTCGACTTGCGCTTCGGTGTACAGGCAGTCAGCCTCGCGCATGATTTGACGGATATGCTCGAGATCAGCGGACATGGCGCTCTCCAAGGGGGTGCTGTGGCAAGAAAAGCGGGCGAAGGTACGCTTCTCGTGCGCTCCGAGCAAGCCTTAATGGACTAACGTACTAGATGTCTATAGGACAACACCCTCGGATAGATTAATCTAGGCCGGTTTTTTTGCCCGCCGCCGGAGCCTTTCCCATGCCCACTCGCGAGATCCGCCACCCGCTGATCCGACACAAGCTCGGCCTTATGCGCCGCGCCGACATTAGCACGAAGAACTTCCGTGAGCTTGCTCAGGAAGTCGGAGCGTTGCTCACTTACGAAGCCACCAAGGATTTGCCCCTGGAAACCTACGAGATCCCCGGTTGGGCCGGTCCCGTCCAGGTGGAGAAAATCGCTGGTAAGAAAATCACCGTGGTCCCGATCCTGCGCGCCGGTATCGGCATGCTCGAAGGCGTGCTCAGCCTGATCCCGGGCGCCAAGGTCAGCGCCGTGGGCGTAGCCCGCAATGAAGAGACGCTGGAGGCCCACACCTACCTGGAAAAACTCGTTCCGGAAATCAACGAGCGCCTGGCGATGATCATCGACCCGATGCTGGCCACCGGCAGTTCCATGGTTGCCACCATCGACCTGCTGAAAAAAGCCGGTTGCCGGGACATCCGCGCCATGGTTCTCGTCGCTGCGCCTGAAGGCATTGCGGCCGTCGAGAAGGCCCACCCGGACGTGCAGATCTACACCGCGTCCATCGACGAGCGCCTGAACGAACACGGCTACATCATCCCAGGCCTGGGCGATGCCGGTGACAAGATCTTCGGCACCAAGCAGAAGGACGCGTGAGCATGCAGGATGAATTCAACGACCCGCTTTGGCGCCAGATCCTGTCTGGCGCACAAATGCTCTTCGTGGCATTTGGCGCGCTGGTGTTGATGCCGCTGATCACAGGTCTTGATCCAAACGTCGCACTGTTCACCGCGGGCCTGGGCACGTTGCTGTTCCAGGTGGTGACAGGGCGGCAGGTGCCGGTATTCCTGGCGTCGAGCTTTGCGTTTATCACACCGATCATTCTCGCCAAGGGCCAATTCGGCCTCGCGGCGACCATGGGCGGCGTGATGGCGGCCGGTTTCGTTTATACCTTCCTGGGTCTGGCGGTGAAGGTCAAAGGCACCGGTTTTATCGACCGGCTGCTGCCGCCCGTGGTGATCGGGCCGGTGATTATTTCCATCGGCCTGGCCATGGCGCCAATCGCCGCCAATATGGCGATGGGTAAATCCGGCGACGGTGCCGAGCTGATCCATTACCAGACGGCGATGATGATCTCGATGCCAGCGCTGCTGACCACGTTGATCGTGGCGGTGTTCGGCAAGGGCATTTTCCGCCTGGTGCCGATCATCTCCGGCGTGCTGGTGGGTTTTGCCATGTCGTTCTACTTTGGCGTGGTCGACACGGCGAAGATCGCCGCCGCGCCATGGTTCGCCCTGCCCCACTTCACCGCGCCGGAATTCAACTGGCAGGCGATCCTGTTCATCGTCCCGGTGGCCCTGGCCCCGGCAATCGAGCATATCGGTGGTGTGATTGCGGTCGGCAGCGTGACCGGTCGCGACTACCTGAAGAAGCCCGGCCTGCATCGCACCCTGCTGGGCGACGGTATTGCCACCACGGCCGCCGGCCTGTTTGGTGGCCCGCCTAACACGACCTACGCGGAAGTGACTGGCGCGGTCATGCTGACCAAGAACTACAACCCGAAGATCATGACCTGGGCGGCAGTGTTTGCCATCAGCCTGGCATTCATCGGCAAGTTCGGCGCACTGCTGCAGAGCATCCCCGTGCCGGTGATGGGCGGGATCCTGTGCCTGCTGTTCGGTTCGATTGCGGCGGTGGGCATGAACACGCTGATCCGCCACAAGATCGACCTGGGCGAAGCGCGCAACCTGGTGATCGTGTCGGTGACATTGGTGTTCGGGATTGGCGGTGTGCTGGTCGGCACCGGCACCGGCCCGGATGATTTCGGCCTCAAGGGCATCGCCCTGTGTGCGGTGGTAGCGATTGGCTTGAACCTGCTGCTGCCGGGCAATGATGGTTGGAAGAACAAGAAGCCGGATGAGCCGTTGATCTGACGGTTGAGCCAATAAAAATGGGAGCCCACAGGCTCCCATTTTTGTTTCAAGCGTCGGTGTTACAGCTCACCAAGGCCATCGATCAACGCCTGGTTCTGCTCCGGCGTACCAATGCTGATCCGCAGGAACTGCGCAATCCGCGCCTGCTTGAAGTGCCGCACGATCACACCTTGCTCACGCAACTTGGCCGCCAGGCCGGCAGCGTCGTGCTTGGGGTGACGAGCAAAGATAAAGTTCGCTGCCGACGGCAACACTTCAAAGCCCTTCGCCTCCAACTGCCCGACCACCTTGTTGCGGCTGTCGATCACCAACTGACACGTCTTGTCGAAATACTCACGGTCCTCGAACGCCGCCGCCGCACCGACAATCGCCAGGCGATCCAGCGGATAGGAGTTGAAGCTGTTCTTGACCCGCTCCAGCGCCTCGATCAGGTCCGGATGGCCCACGGCCAGGCCCACGCGCAAACCGGCCAGTGAGCGCGATTTGGACAGGGTCTGGGTCACCAGCAGGTTCGGGTAACGGTCCACCAGGCTGATCGCGGTTTCGCCGCCGAAGTCGATATAGGCTTCATCAACCACCACCACCGAATCCGGGCTGGCCTTGAGGATCTGCTCCACCGCATCCAACGCCAGCACGGTGCCGGTCGGCGCGTTCGGGTTGGGGAAAATGATCCCACCGTTGGGCTTGGCGTAGTCCGCCACACGAATCTGGAACTGCTCGTCCAGCGGCACCGGGTCGGATTGAATGCCATAAAGGCCGCAATACACCGGGTAGAAGCTGTAGCTGATGTCCGGGAACAGCAGCGGCAGGTCGTGCTGGAACAGGCCGTGGAAGATGTGGGCCAGGACCTCGTCGGAGCCGTTGCCGAGGAACACCTTGCCGGCATCGATCCCGTAATACTTGGCGACTGCCTGCTTGAGCAGGTCGCTGTTGGGGTCCGGGTACAGGCGCAGGTTGTCGTTCAACTCGGCCTGCATCGCCGCCAACGCCTTGGGCGATGGGCCGTAGGGGTTTTCATTGGTGTTGAGCTTGACCAGTTTGGTCAGCTTGGGTTGCTCGCCGGGCACGTAAGGCACGAGGTCCTTGACGAAGGGGCTCCAGAATTTGCTCATGTCTCAGTTCCCCTTTTCTTCAAGGATGCGGTATTCGGCGCTACGGGCGTGGGCGCTCAAGGATTCACCACGGGCCAGCACCGAGGCGGTCTTGCCCAGCTCGGAGGCGCCCTGCGGCGAGCAGAAGATGATCGACGAACGCTTCTGGAAGTCATACACCCCCAGCGGCGACGAGAAACGCGCAGTGCCGGACGTCGGCAGCACGTGGTTCGGGCCCGCGCAGTAGTCGCCCAGGGCTTCGCTGGTGTGGCGGCCCATGAAGATCGCACCGGCATGGCGGATCGACGGCAGCCAGGCTTGTGGATCGGCGACGGACAGCTCCAAGTGCTCCGGCGCGATGCGGTTGGCCACTTCGATGGCCTGCTCCATGTCACGCACCAGGATCAACGCGCCACGGCCATTGATCGACTTCTCGATGATCTCGGCGCGGTCCATGGTCGGCAGCAACTTGTTGATGCTGGCGGCGACCTGGTCGAGGAACGCGGCGTCCGGGCTGACCAGGATCGCCTGGGCGTCTTCGTCGTGCTCGGCCTGGGAGAACAGGTCCATGGCGATCCAGTCCGGATCGGTCTGGCCGTCGCACACCACGAGGATTTCCGACGGGCCGGCGATCATGTCGATACCGACCTGGCCAAACACGTGACGCTTGGCGGTGGCGACGTAGATATTGCCAGGGCCGACCACCTTGTCGACCTTCGGCACGCTTTCGGTGCCATAAGCCAAGGCGGCGACGGCCTGGGCGCCACCGATGGTGAACACGCGGTCGACACCGGCGATGCAGGCAGCTGCCAGCACCAATTCGTTGATTTCACCGCGCGGAGTCGGCACCACCATGACCACTTCGGTCACGCCTGCCACTTTGGCCGGGATGGCGTTCATCAATACCGACGACGGGTAGGAAGCTTTACCGCCTGGCACGTACAAGCCGGCACGGTCCAGCGGCGTGACCTTCTGGCCCAGCACGGTGCCGTCGGCCTCGGTGTAGCTCCAGGAGTCTTGTTTCTGCTTTTCGTGGTAGCTGCGCACGCGCGCCGCCGCGACTTCCAAGGCTTCGCGCTGAGGTGCAGTAATGCGCGTCAGGGCCAGTTCCAGGCGTTCACGGGGCAGGATCAGGTCGGACATCGACGCGACGTCCAAGCCATCGAACTGGCGGGTGAAGTCCACCAGCGCCGCATCACCGCGCTCGCGCACGGCCTTGATGATGTCGAGCACTCGCCCGTTGACCGACTCGTCGGACACGCTTTCCCAGCTCAGCAGATGATCCAGATGATGGGCGAAATCCGGGTCGGCAGCGTTGAGTCGGGCAATTGCAGTGGACGTGGTCATAGCGAGGGCCTCAATAGAATTGGCAAAAACTCAGGCGCCCTAAACTAGCAGTCGTTTCCGCTTGGGCACCTGAGAATTCTGGCTATGAGGCGGATAGACGGGCGCAGCCTTCCGGCTACGCGGGTAAGTCAACCGCGGTGTCGCGACTCCACTGCCTTGCGCAGGGTGTCGATCAACGCTTGGATACGGGCGTGCTGCATCTTCATCGAGGCTTTGTTGACGATCAGGCGGGAGCTGATGTCGGCAATGAAGTCTTGCGGCTCGAGGCCGTTGGCACGCAGGGTGTTGCCGGTGTCGACCACGTCGATGATCTTGTCGGCCAGGCCGATCAGCGGCGCCAGCTCCATCGAACCGTAGAGTTTGATGATGTCGACCTGACGACCCTGTTCGGCGTAGTAACGCTTGGCAACGTTGACGAACTTGGTCGCGACGCGCAGGCGGCCTTTAGGCTCGACGTCGCCAACACGGCCGGCGGTCATCAGCTTGCACAGGGCGATACGCAGGTCCAACGGCTCGTACAGGCCCTGGCCGCCGTATTCCATCAGCACGTCCTTACCGGCGACACCGAGGTCGGCCGCGCCATGTTCAACGTAGGTCGGCACGTCGGTAGCCCGTACGATCAACAGGCGAACGTCGTCCTGGGTCGTGGGGATGATCAGCTTGCGGCTCTTGTCCGGATTCTCGGTCGGCACGATGCCCGCTTCAGCCAGAAGCGGCAAAGTGTCGTCAAGGATGCGGCCCTTGGACAGTGCGATGGTCAACATGGGAAACGTCAGTCCTTCATCAGGCTATTGCTGCCCGGTCGCAAACGGCGCCGGACACAGATCGAGGCCATTACAGCCTCGATTTTGAACAAATTCAGCATACTGCTTCTTTAATTTGTAGTGAGCGGGCTTGTCCCGCGCCGCAGTGTGTCAGGCGCCTTAACCATACCTGATACACCGCGGCGCGGGGCAAGCCCGCTCACTACAACGGCAACTAGCCCGGTACGCGGCGGATTTTTGCGCCGAGCATCTGCAGTTTTTCTTCGATGCACTCGTAGCCACGGTCTATGTGGTAGATGCGGTCGATCAAGGTGTCGCCTTCGGCGATCAGCGCCGAGATCACCAGGCTGGCCGAAGCCCGCAGGTCGGTGGCCATCACTGGCGCGCCCTTGAGTTTCTCGGTGCCGGTGACGATGGCGGTGTTGCCTTCGACCTGGATCTTCGCGCCCATGCGGTGCAGCTCGTACACGTGCATGAAGCGGTTTTCGAAGATGGTCTCGATCACGGCACCGGTGCCTTCGGCAATGGCGTTCAAGGAGATGAACTGCGCCTGCATGTCGGTCGGGAACGCCGGGTACGGAGCGGTTCGCACGTTGACGGCTTTAGGACGCTTGCCGTGCATGTTCAGCTCGATCCAGTCTTCGCCAGTAGTGATTTCGGCACCGGCTTCGCGCAGTTTTTCCAGGACTGCTTCCAGGATGGTCGGATCGGTGTCCTTGACCTTGACGCGACCACCGGTCACGGCGGCGGCAACCAGGTAGGTGCCGGTCTCGATACGGTCTGGCATCACCTTATAGGTAGCGGTGTGCAGGCGCTCTACACCATCGATGGTGATGGTGTCGGTGCCAGCACCGGAAACCTTGGCACCCATGGCGTTCAGGAAGTTGGCCAGGTCGACCACTTCCGGCTCGCGCGCAGCGTTCTGCAGCACGCTGCGGCCTTTGGCCAGGGCAGCGGCCATCATGATGTTCTCGGTACCGGTCACGCTGACGGTATCAAAGAAGAAGTTCGCGCCACGCAGGCCGCCTTCCGGCGCCTTGGCCTTGATGTAGCCGCCTTCGACGTCGATGACCGCGCCCATGGCTTCGAGGCCACGGATGTGCAGGTCCACCGGACGCGAGCCGATGGCGCAACCGCCAGGCAAAGCGACTTCGGCTTCACCGAAACGGGCAACCATAGGGCCCAGCACCAGGATCGACGCACGCATGGTTTTCACCAGTTCGTACGGGGCGATCAGGGTCTTGATGGTGCGCGGGTCGATTTCGACGGCCAACTTCTCGTCGATTACCGGCTCAATGCCCATGCGACCGAAGAGCTCGATCATGGTGGTGATGTCGTGCAGGTGCGGCAGGTTGGCCACGGTGACCGGGCCATCGCACAGCAGGGTCGCTGCCAGGATCGGCAAGGCGGAGTTTTTTGCACCGGAGATGCGAATCTCGCCATCAAGGCGGGCACCGCCGGTAATAATCAATTTATCCATAAGAATCTCGACGCCTTGGGGGCTCAGGTGCGCTCGGCCCAGGCCGCGCGGCTGAAAAATTTCATAGTGACCGCATGGATGCTGCCATCGGTGATCCACGGGTTCAAATGGGCATAGATCTGCTGTTGACGCTTGACCGGGCTCAATGCCGCCAGTTCATCGCTAATCACGTTCAGCTGGAAGTTGCAGCCTTCGCCTTCAACTTCAACGGTCGTTTCCGGCAGCTTTCCTTCAAGAAAGCTCTTAACTTCTAGGGCCTGCATGCTCAACCTCTATCGGCGCCCAGTGCGCGCGGGTCGCACATCATACAAAAAAGCCCCGCGCCTGCGAACCCCGCATAGCAGGACTCTGACGGGGGGCCTCTCTAATAATGTGTATTAAGGATGCGCCAGCAGCTCGGTCAAGCCGGAAACTTCGGCGATTTCACGCATGTCTTCGGGCATTGCACGAATGCTGACCGGCTTTTTGGCCGCCTCAGCATCGCGTAAGAAGCACAGCAGCAACGACAAACCCACGCTGCTGGACTTGGTCACCGCCGAACAATCCAGCACCAACGCGGGCGCGGAGCTGGTCTTGATCAGTGCCTGACCCTGCTTGCGCAGGTCAGGCCCCGTGCGGTAATCCAGCACGCCGCTGATGAACAGCTCGCCGGCATTGCCTAGACGAACAGCCGCCTCGGTCATTGCGCAGGCTTCCCGGCAGCTTGTTTGTCGGTTTCTTCCTTGGCCTTGGCGACTTCACCGGCCCAACCATTGATGGTCTTGTCCAGGTCGTTGCCATTGCGCTGCATGGCGTCGGCGAACTGATCACGGAACAGCTTGCCGATGTTGATACCGTTGATGATCACGTTACGCAGCTTCCACTCGCCGTTGACCTTCTCCAGGGTGTACTGCACCGGGTAGACGGCGCCGTTGTTGCCCTTGACGCTCATGTTGACGCTGGTGCGATCACCGGATTCATCACCGGCGGGAGCGACGGTAATGCCCTGGTTGTTGTACTCAAGCAGCGCATTGCCATAGAACTGGAACAGGCCACGCTTGAAGTTTTCCTGGAAGGTCTGCATCTGCGCCGGGGTCGCCTTGCGCGAATACTTGACGGTCATGATGCTGCGGGAAATGCCCTCGGCATCGACGACCGGGCCGACAATGGTGTTGAGCGCGTCGTAGAACTTACTCGGATCTTGCTTGTACTGCTCTTTATTGGCAGTCAGGTCAGCCAGCATTTTGCTGGTCGTGTCCTGCACCAGGTCGTGGGCAGAGCCTGCAGCGTTAGCCATCAGCGGCAGCGCTGCCAACAACACCAGCAGGCCACGTCGCAAGGTAGAGATCATGAACAGATTCCTCATTTGGCGTCTTTATTGACCGTATTAAGCAGGAATTTACCGATCAGGTCTTCAAGCACCAGCGACGACTGTGTGTCGTGGATTGTCGAGCCATCCTTGAGCAAGGCTGTTTCCCCACCCACGCTGACACCGATGTATTTTTCGCCCAGCAGACCCGCAGTGAGGATAGATGCAGTGGAGTCAGTCGGCAGATTATCTACCTTCTTGTCCAGTTGCATGGTCACTCGCCCGGTGAAGCTGTCGCGGTCCAGATCGATTGCCGTGACCTTGCCGATGGTCACACCGGCCATGGTCACTTTAGCTCTGACAGTCAAACCGGCGATATTGTCGAAGTAAGCGTAAAGTTTATAAGTATCGGCGGTGGGGCTCGCCGACAGGCCACTGACGCGCAGGGCCAACAACAATAAAGCCAGGATGCCAGCCAGCAAGAAAAGGCCGACACCGATTTCCACAGTGCGGTTTTGCATCAGAAATCTCCAAACATCAAGGCGGTCAAAATGAAGTCAAGGCCCAGTACCGCCAGCGAGGCGTACACAACGGTCTTGGTGGTGGCGCGACTGATCCCTTCTGAAGTGGGCTCACAGTCGTAGCCTTGGAATACGGCGATCCAGGTGACGACGAAGGCGAAGACGATGCTCTTTATGATGCCGTTGAGCACGTCACCGCTGAAGGTCACGCTGTTTTGCATGTTGGCCCAGTAGGAGCCGTCGTAGACGCCCAGCCAGTCCACCGCCACCCACGAACCGCCCCAGATACCCACCACACTGAAGATCATCGCCAGCAGTGGCAGGGAAATGAAGCCGGCCCACAGGCGTGGGGCAACAATGTACTTGAGCGGGTCCACGCCGATCATTTCCAGGCTGGACAACTGTTCAGTCGATTTCATGTTGCCGATTTCGGCAGTCAGCGCCGAACCCGCACGCCCGGCGAACAGCAAGGCGGTCACCACCGGCCCCAGTTCACGCAACAGCGTCAGGGCGACCATCTGCCCGACCGCTTGCTCCGAACCGTAGCTGGAAAGAATATTGAAGCCCTGCAACGCCAGCACCATGCCGATGAACACCCCGGAGACCACAATGATCACCAGGGACATCACGCCGACCGAATGCAGCTGCTTGATCAGCAGGCCAAAGCCGCCACCAATGCCGCCGCGACCGAGCAGGGCGTGGAACAGGAAAATCGTCGAACGGCCGAGCACTTCGACAATGTCGATACCCGAGCGACCGAAAAGGCGAACCTTCTCGATAAGAGATGTCTTGCGCATCAGCGCTTCCCCAGAAGATCTGAGCGGTAATCCGCTGCCGGAAAGTGAAAAGGCACCGGGCCATCGGGATCGCCGGTCATGAATTGGCGAATGCGCGGGTTGTCGGCGTTCATCAGCTCTTCAGGCGTGCCCTGCCCCAGCACCTGGCCATCGCCGACGACATAGAGGTAATCGGCAATGCTCGCGGTTTCTGCCAGGTCGTGGGAGACCACGATGCTGGTGATACCCAGCGCATCATTGAGCAGGCGGATCAAGCGCACCAGCACGCCCATGGCGATGGGGTCCTGGCCGACAAAGGGCTCGTCATACATCAGGATTTGCGGGTCGAGGGCGATGGCGCGCGCCAGGGCCACACGGCGCTTCATGCCGCCGGACAGTTCGTCAGGCATCAGGTCGATGGCACCGCGAAGCCCTACGGCCTGCAGTTTAAGCAACACAATGTCACGAATCATTTCATCGGACAGCTGGGTATGCACCCGCAGCGGAAAGGCCACGTTCTCGAACACGTCGAGGTCGGTAAACAGCGCACCGCTCTGGAACAGCACGCCCATATGCTTGCGCGCATCGAACAGATCGCTGCGCGACAGAGTCGGCAGGTTCTGGCCATTGACCCACACTTCGCCGGCACTGGGCCGCAATTGCATGCCCATCAGGCGCAACAGGGTGGTCTTGCCGCAACCGGAAGGCCCCATGATGCCCGTGACCTTGCCGCGCGGAATGCGGATATCGACGTTATTGAAGATGCTGCGCGTCCCGCGCTTGAAGGTCAGTCCCTTCAGCTCGACCGCGTAGGCGTTATCGGCACTCATCTAAACTCCTTGGGATGCAGCCTCTCACTCAGACACCACGCTTGCGACAAACGTTTGCAACCGTTGTGCAATAGTTGGCACGTGGGCTGGGCGGACCGAACTGGCGGCGAACTATATCACTGCTGGTACAAGGCGCCCAAGGCCGGAACAGCGCTTGTTCAGATTGGGGACAGGGAAAAATCGTTGCTTAGGATGAATCTCAGGCGCATTGCGAACAAACCCTGACGAACTAGCGTGAGGGAATTGATCATTACCGCTATAATCGCCGACTTTTCGTCAGGCTATACGATTTCAGACATGAGCCAATCCAGCGACCTTATTCAATCCGCACAACGCACCATCCGCCTCGAGCTTGAAGCCGTAGAAGGCTTGCTGGCGCATATCGACGCAGATTTCGTACGCGCCTGCGAGATGATTCTGGCCAGCAAAGGCCGCGTTGTCGTGGTCGGCATGGGCAAGTCGGGCCACGTCGGCAACAAGATCGCCGCCACCTTGGCCAGCACCGGAACCACCGCTTTTTTCGTGCACCCGGCCGAAGCCAGCCACGGCGACATGGGCATGATCACCAAGGATGACATCATCCTGGCGCTGTCCAACTCCGGCACCACCAACGAAATCGTGACCCTGCTGCCGCTGATCAAGCGCCTGGGCATCCAGATGATCAGCCTCACCGGCAATCCGGATTCGACGCTGGCCAAGGCCGCCGAAGTGAACCTGAATGTTCACGTGGCCCACGAAGCCTGCCCGCTGAACCTGGCACCCACCTCCTCCACCACTGCCGCACTGGTGATGGGCGACGCCCTGGCCGTGGCGCTGCTGGAAGCCCGCGGGTTTACCGCGGAAGACTTCGCGTTTTCCCATCCGGGTGGCGCCCTGGGCCGTCGCCTGCTGTTGAAAGTGGAAAACGTCATGCATTCCGGTGATGAATTGCCCCACGTCCAGCGCGGCACCTTGCTGAAGGACGCGCTGATGGAAATGACCCGCAAGGGCTTGGGCATGACCGTGATCCTGGAAGCCGACGGCCGCCTGGCCGGGGTCTTCACCGACGGCGACCTGCGCCGCACCCTAGATCGCACCATTGATATCCACACCGCCACCATCGACGCGGTGATGACCCCCCACGGCAAGACCGCCCGTCCCGAGATGCTGGCAGCCGAAGCCTTGAAAATCATGGAAGACCACAAGATTGGCGCACTGGTGGTGGTCGATGGCAGTGACCACCCGATCGGCGCCCTGAACATGCACGACTTGCTGCGTGCGGGAGTGATGTAAATGACCAGCGACCTGTTGCAACGCGGCAAGAACATCAAACTGGCGATTTTCGACGTTGATGGCGTGCTGACCGATGGCCGCCTGTACTTCCTCGAAGACGGCAGCGAATTCAAGACGTTCAACACCCTCGACGGCCAAGGCATCAAGATGCTGATGGCGTCGGGCGTGCAAACGGCGATTATCAGCGGCCGGAAAACCCCGGTTGTGGAACGCCGCGCACAAAACCTGGGGATTCCTCACCTGTATCAGGGCCGCGAGGATAAACTGGTGGTTCTGGACGAGCTTCTTGGCCAACTCAACCTAAGCTATGAGCAGGTCGCCTACTTGGGCGATGACCTGCCAGACCTGCCGGTGATCCGTCGAGTGGGCTTGGGCATGGCCGTCGCCAATGCGGCGGCGTTTGTTCGCGAGCACGCCCATGGCATCACCACCGCCCGTGGCGGCGAAGGTGCCGCCCGCGAGTTCTGCGAGCTGATCCTGCGTGCCCAGGGCAGCCTTGAAGCGGCCCACGCCGCCTACCTATAGAGCGTTTTATGCTGAGCAAAAAGATTCGCAACTTCCTGCTATTCGGGGTCATCGCCGCGCTGTTCCTGGCGGTGGGCTACTGGAATATCAGCCCGGAGCGCTTTCTCGACCAGCCTGCTGCGCAGGTTGACGAGGGGGCTATCGACTATTACGCCACCAATGCCAAGAGCGTGCAGTTCCTGCCCGACGGCAAGGTGCAGTACGAGATGACCTCGGACAAGGTCGAGCACGTCAAGGCCAGCGAAATCACCCTGCTGACCAACCCGGACATGAATATTTACCGCGGCACCGAATTTCCGTGGCACGTCACCAGCAAGCGTGGCGAGGTCAACCCGGACGGTACCGAGGTGGAACTGATCGACTCGGTGCGCGTTGCGCGCACTGACGATAAAAAACGTGAGACCGTGATTACCAGCAGTCGCATGACCGTATTCCCGCAGAAGCAATATGCGCAGACCGAGCAAGACGTTAGAATCGACGGCGCTGGCGGTGTATCGACTGGCAAGGGAATGAAAGCGTATTTGAAAGAAAGCAGGATACACCTGCTATCGAACGTAAGAGGACAGTATGAGGCTCGTTAAAACTCTCCCTATTTTGCTCGGCCTGGGCGCAGCACTGGGAAGCGTGAGCGCCTGGGCTCTGCCGAACGATAGCCAGCAGCCGATCCACATCTCGGCCGACGATGCGCAGCTGGATGACAAGCAAGGCGTTGCCACCTACACCGGCGGCGTGATCATCACCCAGGGTTCGATGAAAATCACCGGCAATACCGTGACGCTTACGCGCACCAAGACCGGCGATATCGATGTCGTGACCTCGGTAGGCAACCTGGCTTACTTCGAACAGAAGCAGTCGCCCACCGACACTGGCCCGATGAAAGGCTATGGCAAGACCATCCAGTACCACGCCCAGCAAAACCGCATCGTACTGATCGACCAGGCCAAGGTGCTCAGCCCCGATGGCAACTCCACGGAAGGTGAGAAAATTACCTATGACACCGTGAAACAGATCGCTAACGCCGGTCGTGCCAATGGCAACAAGGTCACCGCGCCTCGTCCACGCATCGACATGGTTATCCAGCCGAAGAAGAAGGCCGAGTAATGGCAACCCTGAAAGCCCAGCATCTGGCCAAGGCCTATAAAAGCCGTCAGGTCGTGCGCGACGTCAGCCTGTCGATCGACAGCGGCCAGATCGTCGGCTTGCTCGGCCCCAACGGCGCCGGCAAGACCACTTGCTTCTACATGATCGTCGGCCTGGTCCAGGCGGATCAGGGTCGCGTCCTGATCGACGACCTCGACGTGAGCCACCAGCCGATGCACGGCCGTGCGCGCGCCGGTATCGGCTATCTTCCGCAGGAGGCGTCGATCTTCCGCAAACTGTCGGTCGCCGATAACATCATGGCGATCCTCGAGACCCGCAAGGAGCTTGACCGTGATGGCCGTCGCAAGGAGCTGGAAAGCCTGCTGCAGGAATTCCACATCAACCACATCCGCGACAACCTCGGTATGAGCTTGTCTGGTGGTGAGCGTCGCCGTGTGGAAATCGCCCGCGCCCTGGCCACGGCACCCAAGTTCATCCTGCTGGACGAACCGTTTGCCGGCGTTGACCCGATCTCGGTCGGCGACATCAAGCAGATCATCCATCACCTCAAGGCCAAGGGCATTGGCGTGTTGATCACTGACCACAACGTCCGTGAGACCCTCGATATCTGCGAAACCGCGTATATCGTCAACGATGGTCAACTGATCGCCGAAGGTGATTCCGCCACCATCCTGGCCAACGAACTGGTCAAGGAAGTGTACCTGGGTCACGAGTTCCGCCTGTAAACACCGTGGTGTCACGGCCGTTTGCCGAGGTGCGCGGGAGTCAATAAAAACCTCCGGATTTTTATTGTTACCGCGCTCTAGGCAAAGCCCCCGACATCAGGCATATAATTTGCTTATGTTTGGCGCTCACGCGCCCTGTCGTGGATGGCGCATTGCGCCGGCGAATAAGGTGTTAAGCCCCTGCCATGAAACCATCGCTAGTCCTGAGAATGGGCCAGCAGCTGACGATGACACCGCAGCTGCAACAGGCCATCCGCCTGCTCCAATTGTCGACCCTGGACCTGCAACAGGAAATCCAGGAGGCCCTGGAGTCCAATCCGATGCTCGAACGCCAGGAAGAAGGCGACGACTTCGATAACGCAGACCCGCTGGCCGATAACATCGAGCAAAAACCCAATTCCGACGTGCAGGAACCCTCCTATCAGGAAACCGCCCCTACGGTGGATAACCTTGAGGAAGGCGAATGGAACGAACGCATCCCCAACGAGCTTCCCGTCGACACGGCCTGGGAAGACGTCTACCAGACCAGCGCCAGCAGCCTGCCCAGCAATGACGATGACGAGTGGGACTTCACCACCCGCACCTCCGCCGGCGAAAGCCTGCAGAGCCATCTGCTGTGGCAACTGAACCTGGCGCCGATGTCGGACACTGATCGCCTGATCGCCGTGACCCTGATCGATTGCATCAACAACCAGGGTTATCTAGACGAGACGCTTGAAGAGATTCTTGAAGCCTTCGACCCGGAACTGGATATCGAGCTGGACGAGATTGAAGCCGTCCTGCACCGCATCCAGCAGTTCGAGCCTGCTGGAATCGGCGCGCGTACCCTCAGCGAATGCCTGCTGCTGCAATTGCGCCAACTGCCAGCCAAGACACCTTGGCTCGCCGAGGCCCAGCGTCTGGTCACCGATTACATCGACCTGCTGGGCAGCCGCGACTACAGCCAGTTGATGCGCCGCATGAAGCTCAAGGAAGACGACCTGCGCCAGGTCATCGAGCTGGTACAGAGCCTCAACCCGCGCCCAGGCTCGCAAATCGAGTCCAGCGAAGCCGAGTACGTGGTGCCTGACGTGATCGTGCGCAAGGACAACGAGCGCTGGCTCGTGGAGCTGAACCAGGAGTCGGTGCCACGCCTGCGGGTCAACCCGCAATACGCCGGTTTCGTGCGTCGCGCCGACACCAGCGCCGACAACACCTTCATGCGCAACCAGTTGCAGGAAGCGCGCTGGTTCATCAAGAGCCTGCAAAGCCGCAACGAAACCCTGATGAAAGTGGCCACCCAGATCGTCGAGCACCAGCGCGGCTTCCTGGAGTACGGCGACGAAGCCATGAAACCGCTGGTGCTGCATGACATCGCCGAAGCGGTGGGCATGCATGAATCGACGATTTCCCGGGTCACCACGCAGAAATTCATGCATACCCCACGGGGTATTTATGAACTGAAATACTTTTTCTCAAGCCACGTCAGCACCTCCGAAGGCGGTGAATGCTCGTCCACGGCGATCCGCGCGATCATCAAAAAACTGGTTGCCGCGGAAAATCAGAAAAAGCCATTGAGTGACAGTAAGATCGCTGGTTTACTGGAGGCACAAGGCATTCAGGTCGCCCGTCGAACCGTCGCCAAGTACCGCGAGTCCCTCGGGATCGCGCCTTCCAGCGAGCGTAAGCGTTTGATGTGACGGGCGGGCCACAGCGTTCCAGTGGTGGGTATTCCTGCCCACCGCTTTATGCACTGGCAACGAAGGAGAAGCTGTATGCAAGTCAACATCAGTGGACACCAGCTGGAAGTCACCAAACCCCTGCGTGAATACACCGAAAGCAAGCTGAACAAGCTGGCGGGGCATTTTGACAAGATCACCAACGTGCAGGTCATCATGGAGGTCGATAAGCTCAAGCAGAAAATCGAGGCCACCCTGCACGTACCGAATGCAAAGCTGGTCGCCAATGCGGAGCATGAAGACATGTACGCGGCGATCGACTCGCTCTACGACAAGCTTGACCGCCAACTCATAAAGCATAAGGAAAAGAATCTGCACCTAATGCAAGGTACAGGTCGTTAACCCTCCCCCCATGATCCGACTTGAAACCATCCTGACCCCCGGCCGTTCCCTCGTGAACGTGCCGGGCGGCAGCAAGAAGAAAGCCCTCGAACAAATTGCCAACCTGATCGCGCGCGAAGTGCCGGATCTGGAGATGCAAGATGTCTTCGACGCGCTGATTGCCCGTGAAAAACTCGGTTCCACCGGTTTTGGCAACGGCATCGCCATTCCTCACTGCCGTCTCAAGGGCTGCGAAACCCCCGTCAGCGCCCTGCTGCACCTGGAAGCCCCCATCGATTTCGATGCGATCGACGGCGCCCCGGTTGACCTGCTGTTCGTTCTGCTGGTCCCGCAAGCCGCCACCGATGCGCACCTGGAACTGCTCCGGCAGATCGCCAGCATGCTCGACCGCAAGGAAGTACGTGACAAACTGCGCAGCGCCAGCAGCAACGAGGCGCTGTACCAGGTTGTCCTGGATGAACAGAACGGGCAGTAATCATGCGTTTGATCATCGTCAGCGGCCGCTCCGGCTCGGGTAAAAGTACCGCCCTCAATGTGCTTGAGGACAACGGTTTCTATTGCATCGACAACCTGCCCGCCGGCCTGCTGCCGGAACTGGCGGAACGCGCGTTGATTCACACCGAACTGGCGCAACCCCTGGTCGCCGTTTCGATTGATGCCCGCAACCTGCCCAGCCACCTTGAGCGGTTCCCGCAATTGCTCGAGGAAGTGCGGGCCAAGCACATTCATTGCGACGTGCTGTATCTGGACGCCGATGAAGAGACCCTGCTCAAGCGGTTCTCCGAAACCCGCCGGCGTCACCCCCTCAGCAGCCCTCACCGCTCCCTGGCGGAAGCCATTGAAGACGAAACCAAGCTGCTGGGGCCGATCATTGACCTCGCCGACCTCAAGATCAACACTACCAGCCTCAACCTGTACCAGTTGCGGGATGCCATCAAGCTGCGCCTGCTGAACCAGCCGGAGCCGGGTACCGCGTTTCTGGTGGAGTCGTTTGGGTTCAAGCGCGGTATGCCTGTGGACGCCGACCTTGTGTTCGACGTACGTTGCCTGCCCAACCCTTACTGGAAGCCGGAACTGCGTGAACAGTCCGGGCTGGACCAGCCCGTGGCCGATTACCTGGCCGCGCAACCGGATGTGGAGGAGATGTTCCAGGACATCTCCAGCTACCTGCTCAAATGGCTACCGCGTTTTGCCGCAAGCAATCGCGCCTATGTCACCATTGCCATCGGCTGCACCGGCGGGCACCACCGCTCCGTCTACCTGACCGAACGCCTGGGCCAGGTGTTGCAACAAACCCTCAAGAACGTCCAGGTCCGCCACCGCGACCTTAGCTGAAAGGAACACCTTCGCGATGCCCGCTCTGGAAATTGAAATCATCAACAAACTGGGCCTGCACGCCCGTGCCTCGGCCAAATTCGTGGGCGTGGCCGGGCAGTTTCCCTGCCAGATCCGTGCAGGTCGAACGCCGGAATCCATGGTCGATGGCAAAAGCATCATGGCCATGATGATGTTGGCAGCCGGCAAAGGCACCAAGATTCATTTGAAGACAGAAGGCGAGCAGGAAGACGAAGCGATGGCCGCACTGGTAGCGCTGATCAATAACTTCTTTGATGAGGGTGAGTAAGCTCACCCTTTGAGACATGCGTGAAGCCGCAACGGCTTCACCCCAACGCAGTATCCATCACCATCATCAAGCAGAACCCGATGCACAGCCCCAGGCTGGCGAGTTTTTCGTGGCCATTGCGTCGCGACTCGGGGATCACTTCGTGAGTCACCACCAACAGCATCGCGCCAGCTGCCAGGGCCAGTCCCAGCGGTAAGAGCACCTCGGCCAGGCTCACCAACCAGGCGCAGAGCACAGCAAATACCGGCTCCACCAGACCTGATGCCGCGCCAATCAGGAACGCCTTGACCCGCGACATCCCCGCCCCGGCCAACACCAACGCAATCACCAACCCTTCGGGCACATCCTGCAAGGCAATGCCCATGGCCAGGCTGTCGGCATCCGGCATGCCACCGCCCGCCGAGACGCCGACCGCCATACCCTCCGGGATGTTGTGGGCGATGATGGCAAACACGAACAGCCAGATACGCGGTGGAATCACCGGCTTTTCCGGCGTGCCCACCAGCATTTCCGGGCTGGCGCCGGAGACCTTGCGGTCCACCAGATACAGCCCGAAAGCACCCAGCATGATGCCAAAACTGATCAAACCACTGGCACCCCAGGGCGAAAGGCCCAGGCCTTCAGCCGCGGCAATGCCCGGCACGATCAGCGAAAACGCTGTCGCCGCCAGCATGACTCCAGCCCCAAACCCCAGCAGCGTATCGCTCAACGCCACCGGCATCCGCCGAATGACCAGCACCGGCACCGCACCGAGCGCCGTGCCGAGTGCGCAGATGGATCCGCCCTGCAGGGCACGCAGAATGCGCGGTTCCAGGTTCAGCCAGGCCAGCCCATGGGCCACCAGCAATGCAGTACCTGCCAACAGCAACAGCGAGCCAAACGCATAACGAAACATTCGCCCGCTGCTGATTGCCAGTGTTTCAGTGCCCATAGTCGGCCTTAGATCTTGTTATGAAGGTGAATATCAGGCCACGGCGGCCTGATAGCGTGCGGCGACTTCTGGCCAGTTAATAACACTGTAGAAGGCATTGATGTATTCCGGGCGACGGTTCTGGTACAGCAGGTAGTAGGCGTGCTCCCACACGTCCAGACCGAGTATCGGCGTGTTGCCGTTCATCAACGGGCTGTCCTGGTTACCGCTGCTTTCCACCACCAGGGTCTTTTGTGGGGTGACGCTCAGCCAGGCCCAGCCGCTGCCGAAACGGGTCAGTGCAGCTTTGGTAAACGCCTCTTTGAAGCTATCAAAACCGCCCAATTGCTCCTCGATGGCTTTGCCCAGTGCGCCTTCGGGCTTGCCACCGCCTTTAGGCGACATCACCGCCCAGAACAGCGAGTGGTTGGCATGCCCACCGCCCTGATTGATCACCGCTGCGCGCAGTTTTTCTGGCAGTTGCTGCACGCTGGAGACCAGCTTCTCGACCGGCCAACCGGCGAACTCGGTGCCCTCGACGGCAGCGTTGAGGTTGTTGATGTAGGTTTGGTGGTGCTTGGTGTAGTGGATTTCCATGGTTTGCGCATCGATATGCGGTTCCAGGGCGTCATAGGCGTAAGGCAATGCAGGCAGGGTGTAAGTCATATCAATGTGCTCCGTAATGAGGAGTGGCGGGTTGCGCCGCAGCGCCACCCAACAAGCGATGGGTACGCGGGTACTCGCCGTGATCGCTGATGAAATTCAATAGCTCAACGTAGGTCTTGCTGCTCTGGCGCAGCGCCGCTTCGCGCAATTGCGGGCTCAGACGCGGGTCCTGCATGGTCTGCAGCAGGCGCTGATGGATAGCGCACAGGTATTCCGCGCTTTCCTCCGGCTGGTTCAGGCGCAGGTGCAGGTCCGCCAGGTTGTGATGGGAAATGACGCAAGCCGCCACTGCTTCGTCGGCATCCGCCCAGCGTTCGAACAACACTTGGGCCAGGGCCAGGGCTTGCAAATAGGCCTCGCGAGCGTCAACCAACTCGCCCGCCATAAAGCAGCGATTGGCCCGTTCGATCGTGCGTTTCCAGTGCTCCATGGTGAGCCTCCAAAGCAGGGTCGGTGATTACACGCCGCCAGCGGTGAGCTTTTCCGGGTCCAGCAGGATCTCCAGTTGGCTGCGCGGCAAGTCCGTGTGTTCAAGGGCGACGTCAATCACCGGACGGCCTTGTTGATAGGCCTTCTTGGCGATTTCAGCAGCCTTTTGGTAACCGATGATCGGGTTGAGTGCGGTCACCAGGATCGGGTTGCGCGACAGCGCTTCCTTGAGCTTGGCTTCGTTGACCTTGAAGCTGGCGATGGCCTTGTCGGCTAGCAAACGGCTGGAATTGGCCAGCAATTCCAGACTGCTGAGCAGGTTCTGCGCGATGATCGGCAGCATCACGTTCAGCTCGAAGTTGCCCGACTGACCGGCGACGGTGATCACTGTGTCATTGCCGATGACCTGTGCGGCAACCATCGCAGTTGCTTCGGGGATCACCGGATTGACCTTGCCGGGCATGATCGAAGAGCCCGGCTGCAAGCCTTCCAGCTCGATTTCACCCAGGCCGGCGAGTGGGCCGGAGTTCATCCAGCGCAGGTCGTTGGCGATTTTCATCAGCGACACGGCGGTGGCTTTCAACTGGCCAGAGACTGCAACGGCCGTGTCCTGGGAGCCGATCAGGGCAAACAGGTTCTTGCCGGGTGTGAATTTCACGCCGGTCAGGCTACTCAACTGCTGGCTGAACCGTGCAGCGAATTCAGGGTGTGCGTTGATTCCGGTGCCGACCGCCGTACCGCCTTGGGCCAGTGCTTGCAGGCTCGGCAGAAGGTCCTGCAGATGACCGATATTGGCCTTGAGCTGCTGAGCCCAACCGTTAAGCACCTGGCTCATGCGCACGGGCATGGCGTCCATCAGGTGCGTGCGGCCGGTCTTGATGAACGGGTGAACCTCTTCGGCTTTCCGCTCGATGACCTGTACCAGGTGCAGCAGGGCCGGGAGAGTTTGCTCATGCAGGACCAGCGCGGCACTGACGTGGATCGTGGTCGGGATGATGTCGTTGCTGCTCTGGCCGCAGTTCACGTGGTCGTTGGGGTTGACCGACTCGCCGAGCAAGCGCGTGGCCAGGGTGGCAATCACTTCGTTGGCGTTCATGTTGGAGCTGGTGCCGGAGCCGGTCTGGAAGATATCCACCGGAAAATGCGGCATGAAGTCGCCTTCCAGCAAACCTTGGGCGGCGTCGATGATGGCCTTGCCCTGCCCTTCACTGATTTGCTTGAGGTCGACGTTGACCTTGGCGGCAGCCGCCTTGGCCAGGATCAGGGCGCGAATGAATTGCGCCGGCATGCGTTGATGACTGATCGGGAAATTGTTCACCGCGCGCTGGGTTTGCGCACCGTACAAGGCCTCGGCAGGTACTTGCAGTTCGCCCATGCTGTCGCGTTCGATACGGGTGTTACTCATCGTTAGATCCTTGCACCAGGTCAGAAACAGAAAGGGAGGGCAGCAATTCGCAGGTCGCCAATCGCCACGCAAAGGACTGCCAGCGCTTGAGGCGGCAGGCGCAGTGGGAGAGTTTTTCCAGGTCGCGCAGCGGGCGCCAAGCCTGGTCCAGGCACAGGGAGCGCCAATGCCAGGGCAGCGCGATGTCGCTGGCGGTATCGAGCAGCAGGCGGAATGAGGTTTCTGCGATCGTCCACGGATGGGTCGCCGTGCAGCACGCCAGGTATCGACCCTCATTGAGGTAATGTTCGATCAGGCGCGGCTCGTTGGGGTCGAGGCCGCAGCGAATCTGGCGACTCATCCAGCGCCAGCTCTCCAAGTAAGGATCCTCATGCAGGACAGAACTCATGATCCACGCTCATCCGGTAATGATATTTATTATTAAATGATATTGAGAATCAAAACAATAGCGGCAGATTGATCCGCTTGCAAAACGCTCACAAAAAAAGGCGCGCCACCTGATGGATGGCGCGCCTTTTTGGCTTACGCGTTAGCGGGATCAGCTGCCGGCGACAGTCATCCGCTCGATCAACACCGAACCTGTGCGAATGTTGCTGCGCAATTCCAGATCATTACCCACGGCGACGATCTGCTTGAACATGTCGCGCATATTGCCGGCGATGGTCACTTCCTGGACGGCAAACTGGATCTCACCATTTTCCACCCAGAAACCCGCCGCGCCGCGGGAGTAATCACCGGTGACCATGTTCAGGCCATGGCCCATCAGCTCAGTCACCAGCAAGCCGCGCCCCATGCGCCGCAGCAGCGCCGCCTGGTCTTCATCGCCGTGGGTGACGAACAGGTTGTGTACACCACCTGAGTTTGCGGTGCTTGGCAGGCCCAGCTTGCGACCGGCGTAGGTGCCCAACACGTAAGACACCAACTCGCCCTTCTCGACGAACGGCTTGGCATAGGTCGCCAAACCATCACCGTCGAACGACGTACTGCCCATGGCGCGCATCAAGTGCGGGCGCTCATCGATAGTCAGCCATTCCGGGAACAGCTTCTGGCCAATCGCCCCCTCCAGGAACGAAGACTTGCGGTACAAGTTGCCACCGGAAATCGCCCCCAGGAAACTGCCAAACAGCCCACCGGCCAGTTCTGCCGAAAACAGCACCGGCACTTCACAGGTCGGTACCGGGCGCGCACCCAGACGGCTCGCCGCACGCTGCGCGGCGCGCTGGCCAATGCTGACCGGGTCCGCCAGCAACTCGCCCTGGCGGTTCACGTCATACCAGTAATCGCGCTGCATCTGGCCATCAGCCTCGGCGATCATCACGCAGCTCAAGCTATGGCGGGTGGACGCATAGCCACCGATAAAGCCATGGCTGTTGCCATACACACGGCAACCTTGATGCGTACTCAACGTGGTGCCATCCGCGTTCTTGATGCGGGCATCGGCGTCGAACGCGGCGGCTTCGCAGATCAGCGCCTTTTCAATGGCCTGTTCGGGGGTGATGTCCCAGGCGTGAAACAGATCGAAGTCCTTCAGGTCTTTGGCCATCAGCGCCTTGTCGGCCAGGCCCGAGCTTTCGTCCTCGGAGGTGTGCTTGGCGATTGCCAACGCAGCCGCCACCGTCTCGCGAATCGCCTCCGGACCGCTGGCCGAGGTACTGGCCGAACCTTTGCGTTGCCCGACATACAAGGTGATACCAAAACCCTGGTCGCGGTTGAACTCAACGGTTTCCACTTCCCGCTGGCGCACCGACGTCGACAGCCCTTGCTCCAGCGACACCGCCACTTCACAGGCACTGGCCCCCTGGCGCTTGGCCTCGGCAAGGATCTGCTCGACTTGTTCCTGCAGTGCCGGTAACGCTTGCGGACCGACGCTTTGGGCTGCACTCATGGTTTTCTCCACTCAAATTCTGCTTTCGGTTAAGGCCATCGAGCGACCGGGCCGGACAAGCGGCCCCCGACTGGTTATCATGGCGGCGTTTCTTTGCGGACTGCCACCATGGTTGATTCTTACGACGACTCCCTCGATGGGGAGAAAAGCAAAACCCAGGTCAAACGTGAGCTGCATGCTCTGGTTGACCTCGGCGAGCGCCTTACAACGCTCAAAAAAGACTTGATTGCAAAACTGCCACTGACCGACGAAATGCGTCGTGCCCTGGCCGATGCGCCCAAGCACACCGCGAATATCGCGCGTAAACGGCACATCTCGTTTATCGGCAAACTCATGCGCGATCAGGACATCGACGCCATTCTGACCTTGCTCGATCAAACCGATGCCTCGACTCGCCAGTACAACGAACGCTTCCATAACCTGGAACGTTGGCGTGACCGCCTGATCTCGGGCGATGACGCGGTGCTGGAGAAATTCGTGGTGGACTATCCGGACGCGGACCGCCAGCAACTGCGCTCCCTGATCCGTCAGGCCCAGCACGAACTGGCGCATAACAAGGCGCCGGCCACCAGCCGTAAAATCTTCAAGTACATCCGTGAGCTGGACGAGACTCAACGCGGCCTGCGTTGACCCTCTTCCCCGGGTGGCGGTTTTCGCCACCCGAAGCTCCACCTTTCTTACGACCCCGTACCACCCACGGTGATCGCATCAATCTTCAGCGTTGGCTGGCCGACACCCACCGGTACCGACTGCCCGTCTTTCCCACAGGTGCCCACGCCGCTGTCCAGCGACAGGTCGTTACCGACCATCGACACCTTGCTCATGGCTTCCGGACCGTTACCGATCAACGTTGCACCTTTGACCGGCGCGGTGATCTTGCCGTCTTCGATCAGGTACGCCTCGCTGGTGGAGAACACGAACTTGCCGCTGGTGATATCCACCTGGCCACCACCGAGGTTGGCACAGTAGATACCGCGCTTCACCGAAGCGATGATCTCGGCCGGGTCGCTTTCGCCACCGAGCATGTAGGTGTTGGTCATGCGCGGCATCGGCAGGTGCGCATAGGATTCACGGCGGCCGTTACCGGTGCGCGCCACGCCCATCAGGCGAGCGTTGAGCTTGTCTTGCATGTAGCCCTTGAGCACGCCGTTTTCAATCAAGGTGGTGCACTCGGTCGGGGTGCCTTCGTCATCGACGCTCAGCGAGCCCCGGCGACCGGCCAGAGTGCCGTCATCAACGATGGTGCAGAGTTTGGACGCAACCATTTCACCCATGCGCCCGCTGTAGGCCGAACTGCCCTTACGGTTGAAGTCACCTTCCAGGCCATGGCCGACCGCTTCGTGCAGCAGCACGCCGGACCAGCCCGAACCCAACACCACCGGTAAAGTGCCGGCCGGCGCTGGAATGGCTTCCAGATTGACCAGCGCCTGGCGCAACGCTTCACGGGCGTAACCCATGGCACGGTCGTCGGCGAGGAAATAACGGTAGTCGGTACGCCCGCCGCCGCCATGACCACCGCGCTCGCGGCGACCGTTCTGTTCGACGATCACGCTGACGTTGAAGCGCACCAGCGGCCGCACATCCGCCGCCAGGCCGCCATCGGTGGACGCCACCAAAATGCGCTCCCACACACCGGCCATGCTCACTGTGACCTGCTGGATACGCGGGTCCAGCGCACGGGTGGCGGCGTCGATGCGCTTGAGCAGCTCGACCTTTTCGGCCCGGCTGATCACTTCCAGAGGGTTATTCGGCGCGTACAACTGCGCCACGTCCTGGGTGCTGAACGCCTGCACCGTGCCATTTTGCCCGGCCCGGGAGATCGAGCGCGCGGCACGCGCCGCCAGGCCCAAGGCCTCCAGGGTGATCGCGTTGCTGTAGGCAAAACCGGTTTTTTCACCGGACTGTGCACGCACGCCCACTCCCTGGTCGAGGTTGAAACTGCCTTCCTTGACGATGCCGTCTTCCAGGGCCCAGGACTCGGAAATCTGCCCCTGGAAATACAGGTCGGCCGCGTCAATGCCCGGCCCGGCCAGATCGCCAAGTACGGTTTGCAAACTTTCGATGGTCACGCCACCGGGTGCCAGGAGGTGTTCACTGACTGAGGACAACAACTCGCTCATAGGTATGGCCTTAAATTCATCGTTCCGAAGCAGGTCGCTGTGCGCCCTGCGAGAAAAAGCGCCGATGGTTGACCACCGGCATGCGCGTCCGTATCGACGCTTGTTCAGTGCTATCGCGTGCGGCCAGCAACACCGCTTCGCCTTGATCCTGTTGTGCCAGCACCCGCCCCCAGGGGTCGACAATCGCCGCATGACCATAGGTTTCCCGTGGTCCCGGATGCACACCGCCTTGAGCGGCCGCCAGCAGGTAGCACTGGGTCTCGATGGCGCGTGCGCGAATCAGCACATCCCAGTGCGCCGCGCCGGTCACCGCCGTATAGGCCGACGGCGCGGTAATCAATTCAGCCCCTGCCGCGCGCAACTCGCTGTACAGCTCAGGGAAGCGCAAGTCGTAACACACCGTCAGGCCCAAGCGGCCGACGGGCGTGTCCGCCACCACCACATTGCCTCCGAAAGCATAGTCGTCGGATTCGCGATAACGACCACGGGCATCGGCGACATCCACATCGAACAGGTGCAACTTGTCGTAACGGGCCACGATTTCACCCTGATCATCGACCAGCAACGAGCAGGCATTGGACTTGGCGTTTGGCTGGTCCTTTGGCGGCAGCGGCAAAGTGCCTGCCACTATCCATAAGGTGAGGTCGCGGGCGGTCTGTTTCAACCACGGCAGGATCGGGCCTTCGCCCAGTGCTTCGGCGCGACCGATGTCGGCCACGTCGCGGCGGCCCATGGCGGCGAAGTTTTCCGGCAATACCGCCAGCTTCGCACCACCCGCCGCCGCTTGCTCCAGCAGGCGCCGGGCCTGGGCCAGGTTGGCCAGCACATCGCTCTGGCTGACCATTTGAATTACCGCAAAGGACATGGGCCGTCTCTCCGTCAAGGGCATGCGGCCATGCTACTCCACAGGCCCTCAGTTTGGCTTTTCAAATGGCTTGTCGAAGGTGATTTTCGGGTCCTTCCACGGGCCTTCCACCTTGTATTGCACACTGGCGAAGCGCGCAACACGGTCACCAATCAGCTTGTCGATCAGGAACAATGCGCCGCCAATGGCGGGCGCCCCCACGATCAGCGCAGCGATCGGCAGGTTATTGGTCACCGGTAAGGTGACCAACAGCTTGGCGTCGACACGGTCTGCGACCAGGTCCAGGGTGCCGTTGAGTTCCAGGTTCGTCGAAGGCCCGGTCATGGTGATCGGCTCACGGGTCACGAACACGCCGTTGCTCGCCGCCAGCAACCCTTTGACCCGGTCATAGCTCAAGCCCTTGCCGAGCAAGTCCGAAAAGTCCAGGCGCAGACGGCGCCCAATGGAGTTGAAGTTCAGCAGGCCAAACACCCGCAGCGCCTGGGCGCCACCTTCCACTTCGACGAACTGGCCATTGCGGAACGCTGCATCCAGGCTGCCGGAAAAACGCTTGGGCCCGACATAGGCCGGCGAACCGGGCCAGCGACCATCGACATCCAGGTGAAAATCCTGGCTGGTGACAGTGGGCGCATAACCCCAACCCTTGAGTACATCACCGATATTCTTGCCATCCAGGCGACCCTTGTACCAACTACTGCTGTCGACTGCCGTACCTTCCCAACCGCCCGCGCCCTTGAGCTGCATGCCCTTGAGGCCGAGGTCCAGGTTATTGAAGGCCAGGCCTTTGGCTGTCGGGCGGATTTTCAGCGACCAGGCGCCTATCAGATCCGGTCCTTGGAACAATTGATCAATGGCGATATCCAGCGCCGGAATGTCCTTGGGGTCGATGCCCGCCAAGGGGTCCGGCGCGTTTTCGTCAGCCTGCACCGTAGGATCCACCGCCGGCAGCTTCACATATTGCAGGTTGACCGCAATCGGTGCGCCCTTGGCGTCCGGCAGGTTGACCGTGCCCTTGGCCTGCTGACTGCCGAGTTGCAGGCCCCACGCCGCAGGCTTGCGGTCCAGCTGTAGATTGACCTGATCAAACTGGGTGCCAAAACCGGTCAGCTTGCCCACTTTGAAGTCAGCGCCGCTGAGCAACTGCTTGGCGCTGCCGCCCGGATCGTTGCCCGCGTAGCGGTCTACCAGCTTCTTCCACGGATCGATATCGAGTTCAGACAGCACGCCGCGAATGCGCAAGCCCTTCGCCCCAGGCAACACGGCATCGCCATCACCCAGGAAAAGCTCACCGCGCCCTTCATTGAATTTGTCCGGCGGCGCCGCAAAGGTGAAGTTGGCCAACTCGCCATAGTCGAACCAATAACGACGCTCGGCGCCCTGCAAGGTCATGCGGAACACACTGTCACGCCCCTGGCTGGCGGGCATGCCGAACGGTGCCGGCAGGTCCACGGCAACGCCTTTCAGGTTGGAGTTGACCATCAGTTGGCTATCGGCGCCGTCGAGGGTCAGTTGCAACTGGTAGGGAATATCGCCGGACACCGGCAACGGCTGGCTGATTTTCAACCAGTCCGTCAGCCGCTTGACCGTCACCTGGCCCTTGGCAGTCAGACGCGTGCTGATATTGCCCGGCTTGCCATCGGCAACGATCTGCGCCGTGATCGGCCGGTCAAACGCCTGGGCCGTGATGTTCTGGCCACTGAGGCCTTTGGCGCTGTCGAAGCGGAAATCGCCTTTGAGCTGGGTCAGGTCCAGGGTCGGCTCGGCCAATTGCAGGCGTGCCTTGTCCGTCTTGAAGTCCACCACAATCTTCGGCTCGGTGCCCTTGGCCAATGGAACATCCAGATCAAGACTGCCCTGCAGGTCGCCCTCGCCCTTCCAGCCGGCAAAGGTCGATGCGGTGCCGATCGGCGCTTCCTGGAGGATTTTCAAACCATCGCCCAAACCACCGGCAAACCCGCCGGTCAGTAACAGATGACTGTCCTTGCCCTCCGGCGCGTGGGGGATATTGACGTAGACGTCCTTGACCTTGGTGTCGAGCAACTGGCCCTTGCTGGCCAGGATGCGCACACCGCTCTCCTCGACAAACACTTCGCCATTGACCTTGCTCACATGCGGCCAGCCCGGCTGGAACGCCAGTTCGGCGTCATGCACCTTGAAGAACAGACTGATATTGCGCGAGGCCGGCAGTGCGTCGTGGTTCAGCGAACCCTGGTACTGGAAGAAGCCCTGGTCCACCGCGCCCTTGAGAATCGCCGTGCGCAGCCACTCATCCAACGCCGGGCTTAACACCGCCGGCAGGTATTTGGGGGTGAATCGCCCATCGCCATCGACCATGCCGACCCGTAGGTCCATATAGTCTTCCTGGTTGTGGTCAAAGTGCAGGCGAATCAAGAAATCCGCAGCGACTTTGCCCTCCTCACCCAACACCTTGATGTAGGGCGCGATCAGGGTGAAGCCTTCCTTGTCGAGCTTCCATGTCAGGCGTGCGTTGGCCTGGATGTACTGCCACGGCTTGGCAAAGATGGGGTCGAGGTGCAGGGAAAAGTCCTTGCTGTCCATGCGCAACTCGCCGTGCCCCAGGTCACCACTGATGCTGCCGGACACGTTGCGCGCGGCCGGTGCGCCAAAGTAGGCATCAAAACCGATGCGCTCGAGGTTGGCGGCGAAGCTGACTTTTTGATCGGTGGTGTCTTGAGGGCGAAAATCCACCAGCACATTACGCAGCAGGCCCGTGGCCTTGAGGTGCTGAATGGTCTTGGCGAAACCCTCCGGCAGTGGCGCCAGGGCATTGAGCAGCGGCGTGATCGGCGTGAGGTCCAGGCGGTCGGCCTGGAGCTTCCAGACTTCCTGATCCTTGTCGGTGGCCAGGGTTTGCTGAAGTTGCAGGCGCGACTCCCAGCGCGTTTCCCCCAGGTTCATCGCCAGCGAATCGAACAGCACCTTGAGACCGGTTTCGCTGCGTTGCAGGTAAGCAGTGAGCGCCAGGTTCTCGATATGCACAGGTTTGCGATCGGCGTAGCTGCCTTTTACCTGCGGCGAGTTGAGGCGCACTACTGCGCTCTGCACAGTACCTTTGGCCCAGGTCAGCCAGAATTCACCGCCAGCCTTGAATTGGCTGAGCTTCCATTGCTGAGTCAGCTTGGCCGGAATCCACTTGGCCCAGTCGCTTTGCGGCAGGCTCAGGTAAGCCTGGACCTCGCCGTCCTTCCACTGGCTGGCGCGGATACGCGTGCGCAGGCTCACCGCCAAGGGCTGGCCGTCGGGCAGGGTCAGGCGCGCATCCAGGCGTTGGCGGGTGACGCCGGTGTGCAGGCTCAGGCCGACATACGTCAGGGTCACAGGCGCCTGGTCAAACGGCTGCAAGGTCACTTGGCTGTCGAGCAGCGACACGCGCTTGACCTTTTGCATGTTCTTGAGCAATTGCTCAGGGTCGACGGGTTGGTCGTCCTGCACCGGCAGGCCTTGCAACGCCCATTTGCCGTCCTTGTCTTCCTTGACGCTGAGCTGCAAGCCACTGACCTGCAGATGAGCAATACGCACTTCGCGGGCCATCAGGCTGGCCCACATGTCCGGCACCACTTCGACCTGGTCCAGGCGCAAGGCACTGCTGCCCTCGCCTACCATCACATCATGGGCCCGCACTACCGGCGCGAAGCCGCTCCAGCGGCCCTCAAGACTGCCAATGTGCAACGGCATGTCCACCGCAGCCTGTGCCTTGGCTTCAATCTCCGCACGGTACTCGGCCACCAGTGGCGTCAACTCTCGACCCAGGCTCACATACACTGCTGCTAATACCAGCAGCAAGGCACAGAGGCCCAGGCCCCAACGGGTCAAAGCGGCAAAAAAGCGTATCAGACGCTCCATGTCAGGCGACCCTCAAGGCAGTAGTCGGACGGCAGATCAGGGCCTGCCTGTCTCATAAAAGGTAAGCGAATGGGGATCAGAGCAGCACCACGTCGTATTGTTCCTGGGAATACATGGTTTCGACCTGGAAGCGTATCGTGCGTCCGATAAACCCCTCCAGTTCGGCAACGTTACCGGATTCTTCGTCCAGCAGCCGGTCGACCACTTTCTGGTTGGCGAGCACTCTGTAACCCTCGGCCTGGTAGGCTCGCGCCTCCCGCAGGATTTCGCGGAAAATCTCGTAGCAAACGGTTTCCGGGGTCTTCAATTTACCGCGGCCCTGGCAACTGCTGCACGGCTCGCACAGCACCTGTTCCAGGCTTTCGCGGGTGCGCTTGCGGGTCATCTGCACCAGGCCCAACTCGGTGATGCCAATGATGTTGGTCTTGGCGTGGTCGCGCTCCAGCTGTTTCTCCAGGGTACGCAGCACCTGGCGCTGGTGTTCTTCATCTTCCATGTCGATGAAGTCGATGATGATGATGCCGCCCAGGTTACGCAGGCGCAGTTGGCGCGCGATCGCGGTGGCCGCTTCGAGGTTGGTCTTGAAGATGGTTTCTTCGAGGTTGCGATGGCCGACGAACGCGCCGGTGTTGACGTCGATGGTGGTCATGGCTTCCGCCGGGTCCACTACCAGGTACCCGCCGGATTTGAGCGGCACTTTGCGTTCCAGGGCTTTCTGGATTTCGTCTTCAACGCCATACAGGTCGAAGATCGGTCGCTCGCCGGGATAGTGCTCCAGACGGTCGGCAATTTCCGGCATCAGCTCGGCAACAAACTGCGTGGTGCGCTGGAAGGTTTCCCGCGAGTCGATGCGAATTTTCTCAATTTTCGGGCTGACCAGGTCGCGCAGGGTACGCAGGGCGAGGCCGAGGTCTTCATAGATCACGCTGGGCGCGCCAATGGTCTTGATCTGGGCGCCGATCTGGTCCCACAGGCGCCGTAGGTAGCGGATGTCCATGAGGATCTCATCGGCGCCGGCGCCTTCAGCGGCAGTGCGCAGGATAAAACCGCCCGCCTCCTTGATACCTTCGGCCGCCACGCAGTCGCTGACCACCTTTTTCAGGCGCTCGCGCTCGGCTTCGTCTTCGATCTTCAGGGAAATGCCAACATGGGCAGTGCGTGGCATGTACACCAGGTAACGCGACGGAATCGACAGTTGCGTGGTCAGGCGCGCGCCTTTGGAGCCGATGGGGTCCTTGGTGACTTGCACCACCAGGCTCTGCCCTTCGTGTACCAGGGCGCTGATGCTTTCTACCGCTGGCCCTTCGCGCAGGGAAATTTCCGAAGCATGGATAAACGCGGCACGGTCCAGGCCGATGTCGACGAAGGCCGCCTGCATGCCTGGCAAAACCCGCACCACCTTGCCTTTGTAGATATTGCCGACGATCCCGCGCTTCTGGGTGCGCTCCACGTGCACTTCTTGCAGAACACCGTTCTCTACCACCGCCACGCGCGATTCCATCGGCGTGATATTGATCAGAATCTCTTCACTCATGGCTGGGTCTCGTTCAGGCGTTTTCACAATAGTGACCGATCGCTTAAGGCTGGGCGCTGGAGTACGGCGTTCAGCGCACGGTAAGGTTTTGCCAACAGGGTATGCCGAATTGGCCGAGCAGTTGCGCGGTTTCGCACACCGGCAGGCCTACCACGGCGGAATAACTGCCATTGAGCCCTGCGACGAACACCGAGCCCAACCCTTGGATAGCATAGCCGCCCGCTTTGTCCTGGGGCTCGCCACTGTGCCAGTAGGTGGTTGCTTCCTCGACGGAAATCTCGCGAAACCGTACACGACTGCTTACACAAACAGTCTCGCAGCGCTGGCCATCGGTGAGGGCAATGGCGGTGAGCACTTCATGCTCACGCCCCGCCAGCGCCATCAACATGGCCAGGGCATCGGCCTGATCGACGGGCTTACCGAGGATTTTTCCATCGACGATTACGGCGGTATCGGCACCCAACACACAGGCGTCGGAGGTGTTTTCGAGCACAGCCAAACCCGCCGTCGCCTTGCCACGCGCAAGGCGCTCGACGTAGGAAATGGCGGATTCGTTTGTAAGAGGAGTTTCATCGATAGCGGCACTGACCACGGTGAAAGGCACACCGATCTGGGTCAGCAGTTCACGCCGCCTCGGGGAGCCCGAGGCCAGGTAAAGCGAATTCATTGCAGACTCTCCCTGTAGGGTTCGATAACCAGGCAGAGCCTCGCAATCCATTCAATTGATTTTATAGCGACGACGCAATCCACGCAGACCGAAGCTGATCCATGGCCACAGCAAGGCACTGACCAGCGCCGGCAATACCAGCGCCAGGGTTGGCTGGCGGTTACCGGTCAACGCACTCAGCCATAGCTGAACCAACTGCGCCAGGCCGAAGATCACCAGGATCACCAGGCATTGCTGCCACATCGGGAACATGCGCAGGCGTTGTTGCAACGACAGCACCAGGAAGGTGATCAGCGTCAGGATCAACGCGTTCTGACCCAGCAAGGTGCCATAGAGCACATCTTCCGCCAAGCCCAGGAACATCGCCGTGACCATGCCGACTTTGTGCGGCAGGTTCAACGACCAGAACGCCAGCAACAGTGCCAGCCAGAGCGGGCGCAGGATTTCCATGAACTGCGGCAAGGGCGAAACGCTCAGCAGCATACCGATAGCAAAGGTGAGCCAGACGATCCAGCCGTTGCGCGAATGAGTACTGGCCATTATTCCTCCCTCTGCCGCGTGGTTGCCGGGGCAGTTGCCGGAGGCTTGGCAGCCGGGGTCGCGGCCGGTGGTTTAGTCACGGTTGGCTTGGCGGGGCGCGTGTTGTGAGCGGCCGGCTTGACCGGGGTGGCGACGGGCGCTGCCGGAGCCGCCGTCGGTGCAGGCGGCCCGACGAATGCCGGCTTGGGCACAGTCGCCGGAACAATCGGCGCTGTACCGTTTTGCTTGTCTTCCGCTTCCTGGGCCTGCGCGGCGTCGTTGGCGCGCTCTTCCGGCGTACGGTTGTCGCTGAACACCAGCAGCAGGTAGCGGCTGCGGTTCAACGCAGCCGTCGGCACGGCACGCACAATGGCGAACGGCTGACCGGAATCGTGGATCACTTCCTTCACCGTCGCCACCGGGTAACCCGCCGGAAAACGCTGACCCAGGCCGGAGCTGACCAGCAGGTCGCCTTCCTTGATGTCAGCGGTGTCCGCCACGTGGCGCAATTCCAGGCGCTCCGGGTTACCGGTACCGCTGGCAATCGCACGCAGGCCGTTACGGTTCACCTGCACCGGAATGCTGTGGGTGGTGTCCGTCAGCAACAACACCCGCGAGGTGTAGGGCATCAGCTCAACCACCTGGCCCATCAGGCCACGGGCGTCGAGCACCGGCTGGCCCAGGACCACACCGTCGCGCTCACCCTTGTTGATGATGATGCGATGGGTGAAGGGGTTGGGGTCCATGCCGATCAACTCGGCCACTTCGACCTTTTCATTGACCAGCGCGGAAGAATTGAGCAACTCGCGCAGCCGAACGTTCTGCTCGGTGAGGGCCGCGAGCTTTTGCATGCGCCCCTGCAACAGCAGGTTTTCGGTCTTGAGTTTTTCGTTTTCGGCGACCAGTTCGGTGCGGCTGCCAAATTGGCTGGCCACGCCCTGGTACAGACGTTGCGGCAGGTCGGTGATCCAGTATGTCTGCATCAACACCAGCGACATCTGGCTGCGCACGGGCTTGAGCAGTGCAAAGCGGGCATCGACCACCATCAGCGCGACCGAAAGCACGACCAGCACCAACAGGCGCACGCCCAATGAGGGGCCTTTGGCGAAAAGCGGTTTAATAAGCCGCTCCTCCCAGGCAAATGTTCTCTTTATTCATACGGCATCTAACCGGCCTGGATGCAGATTGAAGAAGATAAACGCCAACAGGCAGCACTGCAAAGTGCTGCCTGCGGGCGAAACATGGGCTAACCAGCAATGACTTATTCGCTGGAAAGCAGGTCCATGGTGTGTTTATCCATCATTTCCAGTGCACGACCACCGCCACGGGCAACGCAGGTCAGCGGGTCTTCGGCGACGATCACCGGCAGGCCAGTCTCTTGGGCCAGCAGCTTGTCGAGGTCGCGCAGCAAGGCGCCACCACCGGTCAGCACCAGGCCACGCTCGGCGATGTCGGAAGCCAGTTCCGGCGGCGATTGCTCCAGGGCGCTTTTCACCGCCTGAACGATGGTTGCCAGGGACTCTTGCAGAGCTTCCAGCACTTCATTGGAGTTCAGCGTGAAGGCACGTGGAACGCCTTCGGCCAGGTTGCGACCGCGCACGTCAACTTCGCGCACTTCGCCGCCTGGGTAGGCGGTGCCGATTTCCTGCTTGATGCGCTCAGCGGTGGATTCACCGATCAGGCTGCCGTAGTTACGACGCACATAGGTGATGATCGCTTCGTCGAAGCGGTCGCCGCCGACGCGGACGGATTCGGCATACACCACGCCGTTCAGGGAGATCAGGGCGATTTCAGTGGTACCACCACCGATATCCACCACCATCGAGCCGCGTGCTTCTTCAACCGGCAGGCCGGCACCGATCGCAGCCGCCATTGGCTCTTCGATCAGGAACACTTCACGGGCACCGGCACCAAGGGCCGATTCACGGATGGCACGACGCTCAACCTGGGTGGACTTGCACGGAACGCAGATCAGCACACGAGGGCTGGGCTGCAGGAAACTGTTTTCGTGAACCTTGTTGATGAAGTACTGCAGCATCTTCTCGCAGACGCTGAAGTCGGCGATCACGCCGTCTTTCATCGGACGGATAGCGGCAATATTGCCCGGTGTACGGCCGAGCATGCGCTTGGCCTCGGTGCCGACGGCAACGACACTTTTCTGGTTACCGTGCGTCCGAATAGCCACAACCGATGGCTCATTCAGGACGATACCGCGCTCGCGCACGTAAATAAGGGTGTTGGCAGTGCCCAGGTCAATGGAAAGATCGCTGGAAAACATGCCACGCAGTTTCTTGAACATGGGAAAGGGACCCTAGGCAACGCGTGGGTAAAAAAGTGCGGCAAACTCTAACAACGACAGGGATTTTGGGCAAGGCGCCAATGTGCTAAATTGGCCGACTTTCTGTGCACCTAACCCCACAATCGCGGCCGTAAGACCGTAGAAATGCGGTAGTGTTCCGACAATCTAACACACGGACAGCCTCCGTTCTGTTTTCCACTGGAGATTCCCATGACGCTTGAACGCTCCGACGTGGAAAAAATCGCGCACCTGGCCTCGCTGGGCCTTAATGATGCCGATCTTCCACAGACCACCGCAGCCCTGAACAGCATTCTCGGGCTGGTCGACCAAATGCAGGCCGTGAATACCGACGGTATCGAGCCCCTGGCTCACCCGCTGGAAGCCAGCCAGCGCCTGCGCGCAGACGTCGTGACCGAGAGTAATAATCGCGAGGCCTACCAGTCCATCGCGCCAGCGGTCGAAAACGGCCTGTACCTGGTTCCGAAAGTCATCGACTAAAGGGAAAGAGCCTGCAATGCATCACATGACTCTGGCCGAGATCGCCCGCGGTCTCGCCGACAAAAAGTTTTCTTCCGAAGAGCTGACCAAGACCCTGCTGGCGCGCATCGCCGAGCTGGATCCTGCGGTCAACAGCTTCATCAGCCTCACCGAAGAACTGGCCCTGAGCCAGGCCAAGGCTGCCGACGCACGTCGCGCCAACGGTGAAAATGGCGCGCTGCTGGGCGCTCCAATCGCCCACAAAGACCTGTTCTGCACCCAGGGCATTCGCACCAGTTGCGGCTCGAAGATGCTCGACAACTTTAAAGCACCCTACGACGCCACCGTGGTGTCCAAGCTGGCTGCCGCCGGGGCCGTGACCCTGGGCAAGACCAACATGGACGAATTCGCCATGGGTTCGGCCAACGAGTCGAGCTACTACGGCGCGGTGAAAAACCCGTGGAACCTGGAGCACGTGCCCGGCGGCTCGTCGGGTGGTTCGGCGGCCGCGGTTGCCGCGCGCTTCCTGCCGGCGGCTACGGCCACCGACACGGGCGGTTCGATCCGCCAGCCTGCGGCCTTCACTAACCTCACCGGTTTGAAGCCGACCTACGGTCGCGTTTCCCGTTGGGGCATGATCGCCTACGCCTCCAGCCTCGATCAGGGTGGCCCTTTGGCGCGCACAGCCGAAGACTGCGCAATTTTGTTACAAGGCATGGCAGGCTTCGATAAACAGGACTCCACCAGCATCGATGAGCCAGTGCCGGACTACAGTGCCAGCCTGAACACCTCGCTCAAGGGCCTGCGCATCGGCGTGCCGAAGGAATACTTCAGCGCCGGTCTCGACCCGCGCATTGCTGAGCTGGTGCACAACAGCGTCAAGACGCTGGAAAGCCTGGGTGCCGTGATCAAGGAAATCAGCCTGCCGAACAACCAGCACGCGATTCCTGCGTACTACGTGATCGCACCGGCAGAAGCCTCCTCGAACCTGTCGCGTTTCGACGGCGTGCGTTTCGGCTACCGCTGCGAAAACCCGAAAGACCTCACCGACCTTTATAAGCGCTCCCGTGGCGAAGGCTTCGGTGCCGAAGTCCAACGCCGCATCATGGTCGGTGCCTACGCCCTGTCGGCCGGCTACTACGACGCGTACTACCTCAAGGCGCAAAAAATCCGTCGCCTGGTGAAGAACGACTTCATGGCCGCTTTTGAGCAAGTCGACGTGATCCTCGGCCCAACCACGCCGAACCCGGCCTGGAAGCTCGGCGCCAAGAACGGCGACCCGGTGGCTGCGTACCTCGAAGACCTGTACACCATCACCGCCAACCTCGCGGGCCTGCCTGGCTTGTCCATGCCAGCCGGTTTCGTCGATGGCCTGCCGGTCGGCGTGCAATTGCTCGCCCCGTATTTCCAGGAAGGCCGCCTGCTCAATGTGGCGCACCAGTACCAGTTGAACACCGACTGGCACACTCGCACCCCTACCGGCTTCTGAGGAGAACACTATGCAATGGGAAGTTGTGATCGGGCTGGAGATTCATACCCAGCTTGCCACCCAATCGAAGATTTTCTCCGGTAGCGCCACCACGTTTGGCTCCGAGCCGAACACCCAGGCCAGCCTGGTCGACCTGGGCATGCCCGGCGTTTTGCCAGTGCTGAACCAGGAAGCGGTACGCATGGCGGTGATGTTCGGCCTGGCGATTGACGCCGAGATCGGCCAGCACAACGTGTTCGCGCGCAAGAACTACTTCTACCCGGACCTGCCCAAGGGCTACCAGATCAGCCAGATGGAACTGCCGATCGTCGGCAAGGGCCACCTGGACATCCCCCTGGAAGACGGCACCATCAAGCGCGTCGGCGTAACCCGTGCGCATTTGGAAGAAGACGCCGGCAAGAGCCTGCACGAAGAATTCCCAGGTGCCACCGGTATCGACCTGAACCGTGCCGGTACTCCGCTGCTGGAAATCGTCTCCGAGCCGGACATGCGCAGCGCCAAGGAAGCCGTGGCCTACGTCAAGACCATCCACGCCTTGGTGCGCTACCTGGGCATCTGCGACGGCAACATGGCCGAAGGCTCGCTGCGTTGCGACTGCAACGTGTCGATCCGTCCAAAGGGCCAAGCCGAGTACGGCACTCGCTGCGAGATCAAGAACGTCAACTCGTTCCGCTTCATCGAGAAGGCGATCAACAGCGAAGTGCGCCGCCAGATCGAGCTGATCGAAGACGGCGGCAAGGTCATCCAGCAAACGCGCCTGTACGACCCGAACAAAGACGAAACCCGCGCCATGCGCAGCAAAGAGGAAGCCAACGACTACCGTTACTTCCCCGACCCGGACCTGTTGCCGGTGGTCATCGAGGACTCGTTCCTCAATGACGTGCGCGCCACCCTGCCGGAACTGCCGCAGCAGAAACGCGAGCGCTTCCAGGCGCAGTTCGGCCTGTCGGTCTACGATGCCAGCGTCTTGGCCTCCAGCCGTGAACAAGCCAACTACTTCGAAAAAGTCGTGAGCATTGCCGGCGACGCCAAACTGGCGGCCAACTGGGTGATGGTTGAGTTGGGCAGCCTGTTGAACAAACAGGGCCTGGAAATCGACGAAGCCCCGGTCACCGCCGAGCAACTGGGCGGCATGCTGCTGCGCATCAAGGACAACACCATCTCCGGCAAGATCGCCAAGACCGTGTTCGAAGCCATGGCCGCAGGCGAAGGCAGCGCGGACGAGATCATCGAGAAGCGTGGCCTCAAGCAAGTCACCGACAGCGGCGCGATCTCGGCCGTATTGGATGAAATGCTCGCGGCCAACGCCGAGCAGGTCGAGCAATACCGTGCGGCAGACGAAGCCAAGCGCGGCAAGATGTTCGGCTTCTTTGTGGGCCAGGCGATGAAAGCCTCCAAGGGCAAGGCCAACCCGCAGCAGGTGAACGAATTGCTGAAAAGCAAGCTCGAAGGCTGACCAGCGACACGCGCCCCTTCGGGGGCGCACTTTTTCGGGGACACCTTGCATGAAGCGTCTACTCGGCCTCCTGGCCTTGTTCTCCCTGTTGGCCGGCTGCGCCAGCGGCGTCATCAACCCCAACGGCTACGACGAAACCGGCACCGCCTCCTATTACGGCGCCCGGCACCATGGCAAAAAGACCGCCAGCGGTGAACCCTTCAACCAGAACGCCCTGACCGCCGCCCACCGGCAATTGCCGTTCGGCACCCAGGTCAAGGTCACCAATCTCGACAACGACAAATCCGTGGTTGTCCGCATCAATGATCGCGGCCCGCATACCCGTGGGCGCCTGATCGATCTTTCACGCAAGGCAGCCGAACAGCTGGGTATGATCAGCAGCGGTACGGCGCGAGTGCGCGTACAAGCGCTAAGCAACTAAACGGAGCCCAGGCCATTTTCGGATTAACCGCCCTCTCGCCCTGGAGCCTGCTGGAATTGGTCAGCGGCCTGGTGCTGCTGATCATCGGCGCCGAAATCCTGGTACGCGCCGCCGTGCGCCTGGCCGCGAGCCTCAAGGTGCGACCGCTGATCATCGGCCTGACAATGGTCGCCTTCGGCAGCAGCGCGCCGCAGATGACCGTCAGCCTGCAAGCCACCCTGGCCGGCAACACCGATATCGCCGTGGGCAGTGTGATCGGCAGCAGCATCTTCAATATCCTGGTGACCCTGGGCCTGTCGGCGCTGATCATTCCGCTGCGGGTCTCACGCCAACTGGTGCGCCTGGATATTCCGGTGATGATCCTGGCCGGGCTGCTGGTGTTCACCCTCGCCGCCAACGAAGAACTCACGCCGCTTGATGGCTTGCTGTTGCTGGTTGCCCTGGTCGCCTACCTTGGCGTACTGCATTACCAGACCCGTCACTCCCGCCGCCCACGCACACTCGACACCGTAGCCAGCGCGCCCTGGCTGAGCAGCGTGTTGCTGATGCTCGGCGGGCTGCTGATCCTGGTGCTGGCCGGCCATTTGTTGTTGGGCGCGGCGGTGGATGTGGCGAGCGACCTGGGCCTGTCGGAACGTGTGATCGGCCTGACCTTGATCGGCGTCGGCACCTCGCTGCCATGCCTGGCGACCTCGCTGATTGCCGCCCTGCGCGGCGAGCGGGACATCGCCGTGGGCAACGTGATTGGCAGCAACCTGTTTAACCTGCTGGGCGTATTGGGCCTGACTGCCCTGCTCGCGCCCTCGCCGCTGTCGGTATCGCCCAATGCCCTGGACTTCGACCTGCCGGTGATGCTCGGCGTGGTGGTGCTGTGCCTGCCGGTGTTCTACACCGGCTACCGGGTGACCCGCGCCGAAGGCCTGGTGCTGCTGGGCCTGTACCTGGCGTACGGGCTGCATGTAATGGCGTTCACCACGGGCATGCCCCTGGCCACCAAGCTTGAACACCTGATGCTGTATTACGTCCTGCCAGTGCTGGTGGCTTTTCTGTTGTTCAGCACGCTGCGAGCCTGGCGCCGTCAACACAAGAGGGAATCGCAATGACCGATCAGAAAAAGCCCGGGGTTGAGATGCGTCGCCAGGTCATGGGCGATGTGTTCGTCGACCGCGCCCTGGGCAATGCCACCGAGTTCACCCAGCCGCTGCAGGATTTCGTCAACGAGCACGCCTGGGGCAGTGTATGGAACCGCGAAGGGTTACCGCTGAAAACCCGCAGCCTGATCACCCTCGCCGCCCTGACCGCGCTCAAGTGCCCGCAGGAGCTCAAAGGCCATGTGCGCGGCGCGCTGAACAATGGCTGTACCGTGGAGGAGATCCGCGAGGCGTTGCTGCATTGCGCGGTGTATGCCGGTGTGCCGGCGGCGATTGATGCGTTCCGCGCCGCCCAGGAAGTGATCGACACCTACCAGAAAGAAGGCTAGATCCAGCCGCCGGCCTGCAACACGAAGATCCCGATATTCGTGGTCACCGCCGCCATCAAGGTGGTGATCACGATAATCGCCGCCGCCAGCTCATGATTACCCTCGGCCGCCCTGGCCATCACAAAACTGGCGGCTGCGGTCGGCGCACCAAAGTACAGGAACAGAATTCCCAGCTCCGGCCCGCGAAAGCCCAGCAACCACGCGCCCAAGGTCGCCGCCACCGGCAGCCAGACCATCTTCATCAAACTCGCGCTCAGCGCCCTATTGCCGCTCTTGCGCAACGCTGCGAGCGACAAGGTGCCGCCAATGCAGATCAAGGCCAACGGCAAGGTGGTATCGGCCAGATACTGCATGGATTTTTCCAACCAGCCCGGCAGGCCAATCTGAAAATAAGCGAACGGCGCCGCCACGATCACGCTGATGATCAGCGGGTTGGCCACCACACTTTTGCAGATGCTCCACGGATCGGACTTGATCACCGGGCTGTAGACCGCCAACACGATGGTCGACAGGGTGTTGTAGAACAGGATCACCAGCGCCGCGAGAATCGCACCAAGGGAAATCCCGTAATCGCCATACATGCTGGCCGCCAACGCCAAGCCAATCACACCGTTATTGCCGCGAAACGCGCCCTGGGTGTAGATGCCCCGGTCTTCACGCGGGCAACGAAAGATCGCCCAACCCCAGGCCAGGGCGAAGCTGAGCAAGGTCGCAACCGCAAAGTAGATCAGCAGCCCCGGCTTGAGCGCCGAGTGCAGGTCGGCATGCAGGATGCCGAGGAACAGCAGCGCCGGCATGGTGACGTTGAACACCAGGGACGAGGCCGTGTGGATGAAATTGTCGTTGATCCAGTTGATGCGCTTGAGCAACACCCCCAGGAACAGCATGGCAAACACCGGCGCGGTGATGGTCAGGGTCGTGAGGAAAATTGCCAGCATGCCGGGGAGAACCTTGGTGAGCGTCGTTAGGTGGCTAATGATAAGCCATGCTGCCCTCTGCCGTCTGGCCTTGATCCTGTGGTGAGCGGGCTTGCCCCGCGCTGGGTGGCGAAGCCGCCCCAAACAAGGACGCCGCGGTGTTTCAATAAAACCGAGGTGCCAGGTTTTGGGGCGGCTTCGCCACCCAGCGCGGGGCAAGCCCGCTCACTACAAAGGCAGGCGACTCGGTCTCAGGTAATCGGCGCAGGGTTGAACAGGGTGATGTCGTTATGCAGCTTGTGATGCTCCGCCCACGTCTGCTTCCTGCCACTGGCTACATCCAGGTAGAAGTGAAACAACTCCCAACCCAGTTCCTCTATGCTCGCCCGTCCCGTGGCAATACGCCCCGCGTCGATATCGATCAGGTCCGGCCAACGCTGCGCCAGCTCCGTACGCGTCGACACCTTCACCACCGGCGCCATCGCCAGCCCATACGGCGTACCACGCCCGGTGGTGAACACATGCAGGTTCATCCCCGCCGCCAGTTGCAAGGTGCCGCATACAAAGTCACTGGCCGGCGTGGCGCAAAAGATCAGGCCCTTGCCCTTGAAACGCTCGCCAGGGCCAAGCACGCCATTGATCGCGCTGCTGCCAGACTTGACGATGGAGCCCAGGGACTTCTCGACAATGTTCGACAACCCACCCTTCTTGTTGCCGGGCGTGGTATTGGCGCTGCGATCCGCTTCGCCCTTGGCCAGGTAACGGTCGTACCAGTCCATTTCGCGGACCAGCTCCTGGGCAACTTCCTTGCTTTGCGCGCGAGACGTCAGCAGGTAGATGGCATCGCGCACTTCGGTCACTTCGGAAAACATCACCGTCGCGCCGGCCCGCAACAGCAAATCCGAGGCATAGCCCAGCGCCGGGTTGGCGGTGATGCCGGAAAACGCATCACTGCCGCCACACTGCATGCCCAGGATCAGCTCGGACGCCGGCACGGTTTCCCGGCGGCGCTGGTCGAGTTTCTTCAAGCGCGTCTCGGCCAGTTCCATGATCTGCTCGATCATCTCGGTAAAGCCGTGGCTGGAATCCTGCAGCCGGTAGAGCCAGGGCTCACTCAGGTCAACCGAGCTGTCGTTGTCGTGCATCACCTGCCCGGCCTGCAATTTCTCGCAACCCAGACTGATCACCAGGGCTTCGCCGCCCAGGTTCGGGTTGCGCGCCAGGTTGCGCACCGTGCGGATCGGAATGTAGGCATCGGTGGCGGTGATCGCCACGCCGCAGCCGTAGCTGTGGGTCAGCGCCACCACGTCATCGACGTGTGGGTACTTGGGCAGCAATTCGTCCTTGATGCGCTTGACCGCATGGTCCAGCACCCCAGTCACGCATTGCACTGTGGTAGTGATGCCCAGGATATTGCGCGTGCCCACCGTGCCATCCGCGTTGCGGTAACCCTCAAAGGTAAACCCTTCCAACGGTGCCTGGGCCTCAGGCACTTCGGTGGACAGCGGCAAGCTGTCCAACGGCGGCGCAGTGGGCATACGCAGTTGATCTTCCTGCACCCAACTGCCGCGCGGGATCGGTGCCAGGGCGTAACCGATGGTCTGGCCGTAGCGAATAATCTGGCCGCCTTCGGGGATATCTTCCAGGGTCACCTTGTGGCTCTGGGGGATGAAATCCACGGTCACCAGGCCGTCCGGGAATTCGGTCCCGGCCGGTACGCCCTGGTCATTGACCACGATCACCACGTTGTCGCGTTCGTGCAAACGAATCGAGCGCGGCGAGTCGGCATGTTCAATCAACTGCATCACACGGCCCCTCAGGAATGCGCTTCGGTTAGGTTGGTCAACTCAGGCCCTTTGGTAGGCGGCTCTTTGAGGACTACACGTTTGATCGGGCCGACGATGACCAGGTAGCTGAACACCGCCACCAGCGCATTGGCGCCGACGAACACCAAGGCCCATTTGAACGAACCGGTGGTGCTGATGATGTAGCCAATCACAATAGGGGTAGTGATCGAAGCCAGGTTACCGAAGGTGTTGAACAGGCCACCACTGAGGCCGGCGATTTGTTTCGGCGAGGTGTCAGACACCACCGCCCAACCCAGTGCGCCAACGCCTTTACCGAAGAAGGCCAAGGCCATGAAGCCCACCACCATCCATTCGATATCCACGTAGTTACAGGCCACGATGCTGCTGGAGATCAGCAGGCCACCAATGATCGGCGCTTTACGGGCGAAGGTCAGGGAATGGCCCTTGCGCAGCAGGTAATCGGAAATCACCCCGCCGAGCACGCCGCCGATAAACCCGCAGATCGCCGGCAACGAGGCGATGAAACCGGCCTTGAGGATGGTCATGCCACGGTCCTGCACCAGGTACACCGGGAACCAGGTCAGGAAGAAGTAGGTGATACCGTTGATGCAATACTGGCCCAGGTACACGCCGAGCATCATGCGGTTGGTCAGCAACTGGCGAATGTAATCCCACTTCGGCCCGTCGGTTTTCTTACCCTTACCTTTGTCCTGATCCATATCGACCATCGCGCCATTGGCGGCGATGTGATTGAACTCAGCTTCGTTGATCAGCGGGTGCTGGCGCGGGCTGTGGATAACTTTCAGCCAGATCAGCGAGAACACGATGCCGATCACACCCATCACGATAAACACGTGCTGCCAGCCGAAGCGGTAGACGATCCAGCCCATCAGCGGTGCAAACAACACCGTGGCGAAGTATTGGGCCGAGTTGAAGATCGCCGAAGCCGTACCGCGCTCAGCCGTAGGAAACCACGCCGCCACAATACGGGCATTTCCGGGAAACGATGGCGCTTCTGCCAGGCCGACCATAAAGCGCAGCATAAACAGCGCAACCACGGCGGTGGAGACACCAAACTCACCGACATAGCCTTGCAGCACGGTGAACAGGGACCAGGTGAAGATGCTCAGGGCATAGACTTTTTTCGAGCCGAACCGGTCCAGCAGCCAGCCACCGGGAATTTGCCCGGCCACGTAGGCCCAACCGAATGCAGAGAAGATATAACCGAGGGTGACCGCGTCGATACCGAGGTCTTTTTGCAGGCTGGAGCCCGCGATGGCGATGGTGGCCCGGTCGGCGTAGTTGATCGTGGTCACCAGGAACAGCATGAGCAATATCAAATAGCGGACGTGGGTCGGCTTGGTCGCTTGCATGTAGAAGTACTCCCACTAATTATTTTTTTTGCGGGTAATGGTTTTCTGTTTTCAGTGTGGGGACCGGCAGGCATCCGGCCCCACAAGGTGTTGCGCGTTACGAACCGATGTAGCTGGTCTTCACCACGGTATAAAACTCTTGCGCATAGCGACCTTGCTCACGCGAACCATAGGATGAGCCCTTACGGCCACCGAACGGAACGTGGTAATCCACACCGGCGGTCGGCAGGTTGACCATCACCATCCCGGCCTGGGAGTGGCGCTTGAAGTGGTTGGCGTACTTGAGTGAGGTGGTGGCAATGCCCGCCGACAAACCGAACTCGGTGTCGTTGGCCATGGCCAGCGCCGCTTCGTAATCCGCCACGCGCACCACGTTGGCCACCGGCCCGAAGATCTCTTCACGGCTGATGCGCATGGCCGCTTCGCTGTCGGCAAACAGCGTTGGGGCCAGGTAGTAGCCTTCGGTGTCACACGTCACCAGGCCGCCACCGCTGACCAACCGCGCACCTTCGCTTTGGCCGATGTCGATGTACTTGAGGTCCTGGTCCAATTGCGCCTGGGAAACCACCGGGCCAATGTCGGTGCCGCTTTTCAGGGCGTGGCCGACTTTGATCGACTTCATGCGTTCGGCCATGGCCGTGACGAACTGGTCATGGATACCAGCGGTGACAATCAAGCGGCTGGAAGCGGTGCAACGCTGGCCGGTGGAGTAGAACGCGCTCTGGACCGACAGCTCGACGGCCTGCTTGAGGTCGGCGTCGTCGAGGATGATCTGTGGATTCTTGCCGCCCATTTCCAACTGCACTTTGGCCTGACGCGACACGCAGCTGACAGCGATCTGACGACCGACACCCACAGAACCGGTGAAGCTGATGCCATCGACTTTCGGGCTATTGACCAGCACGTCGCCGACCACGCGGCCGCTGCCCATCACCAGGTTGAACACACCCGCCGGGAAACCGGCACGGGAGATGATTTCGGCCAGGGCCCAGGCACAGCCAGGCACCAGCTCGGCGGGCTTGATCACCACGCAGTTGCCGTAGGCCAGGGCCGGGGCGATTTTCCAGGCGGGGATGGCGATCGGGAAGTTCCACGGCGTGATCAGGCCGACCACACCCAAAGCTTCACGGGTGACTTCGACGTTCACGCCCGGTCGAACCGACGGCACGTAGTCGCCAGACAGGCGCAGGCATTCACCCGCAAAGAACTTGAAGATGTTACCGGCGCGGGTCACTTCACCGATGGCTTCGGGCAGGGTCTTGCCCTCTTCACGGGCCAGCAGGGTGCCGAGTTCTTCGCGGCGGGCGAGGATTTCGCTGCCGACTTTATCCAAAGAATCATGGCGAGCCTGGATCCCGGAAGTGGACCAGGCCGGGAATGCCGCGCGGGCTGCATCGATGGCGGCGTTGACCTGGGCAACATCCGCCTTGGCGTATTCGCCAATGACATCGGACAACTCCGAGGGGTTGAGGTTGACGCAATAGTCGGCACCGGCCACCCATTGGCCATTGATGTAGTTGTCAAAACGTTGGGCTTGGGACACGAATCTTCTCCTGACGCAAAAGGCCGCTGATCTCTCAGCGGCCTTGTAGATGGGTTATTGCGCGCCTTGCTTGTCGATCAGCGCGGCCAGGGCTTCATATTCTTCCGGCAACAGGTCGGTCAGCGGCGTGCGCACCGGGCCTGCGTCGTAGCCGGCGATTTTTGCACCGGCCTTGACGATGCTCACGGCATACCCGGCCTTGCGGTTACGGATGTCCAGGTAAGGCAGGAAGAAGTCGTCGATGATCTTGGAAACGGTGGCGTGATCGTCCTTGGCAATCGCGTGGTAGAAGTCCATCGCGGTTTTCGGGATGAAGTTGAACACCGCCGAGGAGTACACCGGAACCCCCAGGGCCTTGTAGGCAGCGGCATAAACCTCTGCAGTCGGCAGGCCGCCGAGGTAGCTGAAACGATCACCGAGGCGGCGACGGATCGACACCATCAACTCGATATCGCCCAGGCCATCCTTGTAGCCGATCAGGTTCGGGCAGCGCTCGGCCAGGCGTTCCAGCAGCGGCGCGGTCAGGCGGCAGACGTTGCGGTTGTAGACCACCACACCGATCTTGACCGATTTGCACACGGCTTCAACGTGGGCGGCAACGCCGTCCTGGCTGGCTTCGGTGAGGTAGTGCGGCAGCAGCAGCAGGCCTTTGGCGCCGAGGCGCTCGGCTTCCTGGGCGTATTCGATGGCTTGGCGGGTCGAACCGCCGACACCGGCCAGGATCGGCACGCTGGTGGCGCAGGTATCAACGGCGGTTTTCACCACTTGGGAATATTCGCTGGCGGCGAGGGAGAAAAACTCACCGGTGCCGCCGGCCGCGAACAAGGCGGTGGCGCCGTACGGGGCCAGCCATTCCAGGCGCTTGATATAACCCGCCTGGTGGAAGTCACCCTGGGCGTTGAAATCGGTCACCGGGAAAGACAGCAGACCGTGGGAAAGGATGGACTTCAGTTCTTGTGGATTCATTATTCGAACACCCTGGGCGAAGACTTTCTGTCGAAAGGTTGTTGTTGGTTTTGGTGATGTCGTACGTCATCGTACAACTATAAAAAGATTCGTCAACTGCAATTCATCAGACTTCATGGTGGGCGCTGTGGATGCGCGCCTTCTTGACGTAGGAAATTTTTCCTCTATGCTCGGCTTAACTGTATATACATACAGTTATTACGGAAGATTCCTACGGCATAGCAAGGAGCTAACATGTCAGGTCTTGAACTCGCGGCACCCGAAAAAAACCCTCCGACTCTGCGCTTCGAAGGCGGTGAACACACTGCTATCGGCGATGAAACCCTGTTGCGCTTCGCCAAGGACGCCCCGGCGATTCCCGCACACCAAGTCGAGCTGCACCTGCCCAACGGGCTGGCGCTGACCTATGGCCAGGTGATCGCCCTGGGCGGCGACTTCTATGGCATCCCCGGCCAACCAATCAGCGATGGCGCCTCCCCTGCCGACCGCGTGCAACGCTTTACCGCCGCCTTCAACAGCCTGGCAGTACTGCCCACCTCACGGGAGGAAGCGCACAAGATCCTCGCGGTGATGCAAAAGGAGATCACTGCGGTCAAGCAGGCGATCAAGGACGGAAAACAGGCCCATGAAGCCTACGACGCCTTGGGTGATACGTTGTCCGAGGAATGGAACCGCATCACTGGCGGCGGCAGCGCAGTCTCGGCGCTGATTCCATTGGGACGTTATCTGAAACTGGCGGCTGACAATGCCGACCATTTCGGTGAATGGGCACTGTCAGCCTACCTGGCGGGGCACACGGCAGCACTGCAACAAGCCGTCGTGGCGCACCAGACCGGCACCGACCAGGCGCTGGAACTGGCGTATGCGATGAACAGTTTTGCTGATCACTTTTTGACCGACCTGTTCTCCGCCGGCCATCTGCGCGTGCCGCGCAAACAACTCGCCGCCGTGGTGACACCGGGTGAGCTTGGCTCGCTGATCAGCCGCTTCATGCACGACGAAGACAGTAAGTTCGGGCTCAAGGTGCGCAATGCCATGGGCGATCAATGGCACGCGTATGGAGACAAACGCTACTTCGACGTCATCGATGCGGACAATCGGGCGCAGGTCAAACGTGCCGTGCAGGCTTCGGCGGATGAAATTTTCGAAACCTTCATCAGCGGTGTCGCGCCCTCCCCGGCCAATTTCAAGGCGCCGTTGCATGTGCCGGACCTGAATGCGGCGCAGAACCCGGCGAATAATTTTTCGCCACTGTTCAAGACGGAGGGAGACAAAGTGCTACGTCGCAAGGATGTGAATGACCTGAACGACAAGCACTGGACGAATGATTGGTGGGGGTGGAGTACGTATTTGTTGTTGAAGGACTACAAGCCGAATAGCCCGCAACTTTGAGGTGACCATAACCCCATGTGTGCAATCGCACACATGGGCGCCGTTCGTCGCTACTGTTAATTCTGACAGTATCAACACTGCACTCGCTCACAGTAGCTTGGACATGGTTGGGGCATAGCCCTGCAGCACCCAAAGGTGCAATCCACGTTTGCTACTCACTCATTCAAAAGTCAACGAGGTACATCATGGCTAGCAAAAAAAAGATCAGCGTCAAAGCTCACCCCAAAAAAAACCATGGGGAGAACGCATGCGTTGCCGTTGAAGAGATAATCATGGTGGGGGATCACGCTCAATTCGATGGCGGGCCGGAATTCACGCTAACAAAAAAGGTATTCCAGTACGACGCAAATGACGCAGTCCAGGGCATTGATTTGGATTTTGATTAAACCGTTTCACAGTCGAACGCTACTACCCCCGCTGCGCCTGCGCCTCTTCATGGGCATGGCGCAGCCGCTCCCGGCTATTGGTCAAATGCAACCGCATCGCCGCCCGCGCCGCGTCCGAGTCCTGACGCGCAATCGCCTCATAAATCTCTTCATGCTCACGACTCAAGCGCCCCATGTAGTGCTGCTGGTCATCATGGGCCAGGCGCGCCGAATTCAGGCGGGTGCGCGGAATGATGCTGGTGCCCAGGTGCGTCATGATATCGGTGAAGTAGCGGTTGCCGGTGGACAGCGCAATTTCCAGGTGGAATGCAAAGTCGGACGCCACCGCATCGCCGGCGTGTGCCGCGCTTTCATTCAGGGCATCGAGCGCCGCGCGCATGGCGGCCAGTTGCTCGTCGCTGCGGCGCAATGCGGCCAGACCTGCGGACTCCACTTCCAGGCTGATCCGCAACTCCAGGATCGCCAGCACATCACGCAGGGTCACCACGGTGGCCGGGTCGATGCGGAAACCGCTCGGGCTTGGCGTATCCAGCACAAAGGTGCCGATACCATGCCGGGTCTCGACCTGCCCTGCCGCCTGCAAGCGTGAAATGGCTTCACGCACCACCGTGCGGCTGACCCCATGGGCTTCCATGATCGCCGACTCGGTGGGCAATTTGTCGCCCCGCTTGAGCTGGCCATCGCGGATCTGCTCGGACAACACCGTGACCAATTCCTGGGCAAGGCTGCGGCGCTTGCGGGGAAGACGAGGGGCGGTGTTGGCGTTTTCCATGATGGATCATCTTTCTCGGTGAGCTTGAGCACGCATCATAGCCCATGGTGGTTGTACGATCACCGTCCAGGCACGACTTTCATCCTTATCCTTCGCGCAAAAAAATGCCCCGACACAGGTCGAGGCATTTTCTCAGCGCATCCCGAGAGGGACGCGCGTTATTTCACCACTTTCAGGCTCGGCCGGCCGCTGGGGCGCGGTGGCTCGGAATCCGGTGGCGGCAGGTCATCGCCATCTTCGTTTTCGATCGTTTCGTCATCCTCGAAAGGCGACTCCAGATCGAACACCATGCCTTGGCCGTTCTCCCTTGCATAGATGCCGAGGATGGCGCCAATCGGCACGAACAGCGTATGCGGCACGCCGCCAAAACGCCCTTCGAAGCTCACGGCTTCGTTGTCCATGTGCAGATGGCGCACAGCACTCGGCGATACGTTCAACACAATCTGCCCATCACTGGCAAAACCATCCGGCACCTGAACCGCAGGAAATTCGGAATTGACCAGCATGTGCGGGGTGCAATCGTTGTCCACAATCCACTCATAGAGCGCGCGGACCAAGTAGGGTCGACTGGAGTTCATCAGCGGCTCCTTAAGCCTTAGCGCATATCGCGTTCGACACCAGACAGACTCGCCTGGAAAGCCTCACGCGCAAACTGGCGCTCCATGTAATCAAGCAGCGGCTTGGCAGGCCGCGGCAGTTCAATACCGAGAATCGGCAAACGCCAGAGTATCGGTAATAGGCAGCAATCCACCAAGCTTTGTTCCTCACTGAGGAAAAAAGGCTTATCAGCGAACAACGGCGAAACGCCGGTCAGGCTCTCGCGCAATTCCTTACGCGCCTGTACCCGAACGGCTTCTTTTGTACGCGAATCCAGAATCACATCCACCAGCCCGCACCAGTCACGCTGGATCCGATGGATCAGCAGGCGGCTGTTGGCACGCGCCACCGGGTACACCGGCAGCAAAGGCGGATGCGGGTAACGCTCATCCAGGTATTCCATCACCACGGTCGACTCCCACAACGCCAGGTCACGATCGACCAGGGTGGGCAAGCTGCCGTAAGGGTTCACTTCGATCAGTTTCGGTGGGTGGCGACCCGCCTCCACACTGATGATCTCGGCGCTGACACCCTTCTCTGCGAGCACGATGCGCACTCGGTGGGAATAGTGGTCGGCGGGGTCGGAGTAACAGGCCAACCGATTGGTCACGCCCATGGCGGTCCTCCTCGCTTGTTGAAATTATCGAAAGCTCAAAAACGAGCGCGCCCAGAGAACATCCCTGTAACAACCGGTTAAACCAGGTCGCTACGTATTCAGAGATGCCGCTGGGCGCGCAAGATTAACAGCAATTGCTTACGGTTGGATCAATGCACATCCTTCCAGTATTCGCGTTTGAGCAGGTAGGCGAATACGAAGAAGAACGCCAGGTACAGCAGCACATAGGTACCAATGCGCTGATGCTCCAGTTTGACCGGGTTGGCCGAGTAGGCCAGGAAGGTCACGAGGTTCTTGACCTTCTCGTCGAACTGCTCGTCTGTCAACGAACCTGGGGTTTCTATCTTCAGTTGATCGCACGCTTCATGAGTCAACGGCGTGCCGGTCAACGGATCGTATTGCTTCTTGCCGTCTTCAACGACCTGGATCTGCTTGCATCCTACCACTTGCTTGCCTTGCAGGCCGACCAGAACGTTAGGCATGCCGACGTTCGGGAACACACGGTTGTTCACGCCATACGGACGCGCCGGGTCCTCGTAGAAGGATTTCAGGTAACCATAGAGCCAGTCGGTGCCACGTACACGGGCGACCAAGGTCAAGTCTGGCGGTGCGGCGCCGAACCAGGTCTTGGCGTCTGCAGGCTTCATGCCGATGGTCATGTGGTCGCCGATCTTGGCGCCGGTGAACACCAGTTTTTCCAGCATCATTTCATGGGGGATACCGAGGTCATCGGCCACCCGCTCGTAACGCTGGAACTTGGCGCTGTGACAGCCCATGCAGTAGTTGGCGAACGTGCGTGCGCCGTCTTGCATGGCAGCCTTGTCCGACACGTCGATATCGACTTTTTCCAGTTCCGGTCCGCCATGCTCGGCAGCGAAGGACAGGAGCGGCAGGGCCGCAAACATCAATGCAACGAATAACTTTTTCATCAGCCAGTCACCCTTTCCGGAACCGGTTTGGTCTTCTCGAGCCGGGTGTAGAACGGCATCAGAATGAAGTAGGCGAAGTACAGGAAGGTGCAGACCTGCGACAGCAACGTACGCTCAGGAGTCGGCGCCAATACGCCCAGCACACCCAGGATCACGAAGGAGATGCAGAACACCCACAGCCAGATCTTGCTCAACCAGCCCTTGTAGCGCATGGACTTGACCGGGCTTCGGTCGAGCCAAGGCAACACGAATAGCACTGCGATGGCCGCGCCCATGGCGATTACGCCCATGAGCTTGTCGGGGATCGCCCGCAAGATCGCGTAGAACGGCGTGAAGTACCAGACCGGGGCAATGTGCTCAGGGGTCTTGAAGGCGTTGGCCTGTTCGAAGTTGGGTTTCTCCAGGAAATAACCGCCCATCTCCGGGAAAAAGAACACGATCGAACAGAACACGAACAGGAACACCACCACGCCGACAATGTCTTTCACGGTGTAGTAAGGGTGGAACGGAATGCCATCCAGCGGGATGCCGTTTTCGTCCTTGTGCTTCTTGATGTCCACGCCATCCGGGTTGTTGGAACCCACTTCGTGCAGCGCCAGGATGTGCAGCACCACCAGACCCAGGATCACGATCGGCAAGGCCACCACGTGCAGGGCGAAGAAGCGGTTCAGGGTGATGCCCGAGATCAGGTAGTCACCCCGGATCCACTGGGTCAGGTCGTTGCCGATCACCGGAATGGCACCGAACAGCGAGATGATCACCTGGGCGCCCCAGTACGACATCTGGCCCCACGGCAGCAGGTAACCCATGAAGGCTTCGGCCATCAGCGCCAGGTAGATCAGCATGCCGAAGACCCAAACCAGCTCGCGGGGCTTCTGGTACGAGCCGTAGAGCAGGCCACGGAACATGTGCAGGTAGACGACGATAAAGAACGCTGACGCGCCGGTAGAGTGCAGCAGGCGCAGGATCGAGCCGTACTCGACGTCACGCATGATGTACTCGACGGAGGCGAATGCCTCTTCCGCCGACGGGGTGTAGCTCATCGTCAGCCAAACGCCGGTGACGATCTGGTTGACCAGCACCAGCAATGCCAGGGAGCCAAAGAAGTAGAAGAAGTTGAAGTTTTTCGGCGCGTAATATTTGCTGAGATGGTCTTCCCACATTTTAGTGGCGGGGAAGCGCGCATCCACCCAATCCATGAACTTGCTCATCACGCGTTCTCCTTATCGAGGCCAATGACAATGAGGTCGTCAGTTTCGTAGGTATGCGGAGGAACCGGCAGGTTCAAAGGAGCAGGCTGGGACTTGTAGACGCGGCCAGCAAGGTCGTAGTGGGAGCCGTGACAGGGGCAGAAATAGCCGCCGACCCAATCCTTGCCCAGATCGACAGGCGCCACTTCCGGGCGGAAGGTAGGCGAGCAACCCAAGTGGGTACACAGACCGACCAGCAGCAGGATCTCTGGCTTGATCGAACGCACTTCGTTCTTGGCGTAGGCGGGTTGGTCAGACTTCTCGGATTTAGGGTCAGACAACTGGCCTTCGATCTTTTTGAGATTCCCCAGGATTTCCTCGGTACGACGAACAATGAAGACCGGCTGGCCGCGCCATTCAGCAATCATCTGCTGCCCTGGCTCGATCTTGCTGATATTCACCTTCACCGGTGCACCTGCGGCTTTCGCCTTGGCACTGGGAAACCATGACCCCACGAACGGGACCGCAGCCCCCACCGCTCCTGCAGCACCCACCACGGATGTGGCTGCTACCAAGAAGCGACGCCGGCCTGCATTCACGCCGTCATTGCTCATTCAGTCCTCTCCCATCAGCTTTTTGGCCTGTTAAATCAGGCGTCTACTAAGTGTTGAATCTTTACTTATAAAAATTTTGCCGAATGGTAATGAAAAGCCCCACGTCTGACAAGGGAATTGCCGGGAGCTCAGCCTCCAGGCCTTGTAGTATAGGGGGTCTACGGATGTGGCAAGTTGTCACGGCGATTTTTATGCATAAATCGCAGGCAATAAAAAACGCCCAGCTCCGTGAGGAGGCTGGGCGTTTTTGTGGAACGTAAAGCGAATTAACGCTTCGAGTACTGCGGACGCTTACGCGCTTTACGCAGACCGACTTTCTTACGTTCAACTTCACGAGCATCGCGAGTCACGAAGCCAGCTTTGCGCAGAGCGCCACGCAGGGTTTCGTCGTACTGCATCAGAGCGCGAGTGATACCGTGGCGGATTGCGCCAGCTTGACCACTTACACCGCCACCGATAACGGTGACGTAGATGTCGAACTTTTCAACGGTCTCGGTCAGTTCCAGCGGCTGACGAACTACCATGCGGGCAGTTTCGCGGCCGAAGAAGTTGTCCAGGGAGCGGTTGTTGATCGAGATGTTACCAGTACCCGGACGCAGGAAAACGCGAGCGGTTGCGGTTTTGCGACGGCCAGTGCCGTAATTTTGAGTCGCCGACATAATGAACTATTCCGTTAAAACTTCAGTTCTTGGGGCTGCTGAGCAGCATGAGGGTGTACAGCGCCCGCATAGACTTTCAGCTTGCGAAACATATCGCGACCCAGTGGGCCCTTAGGCAGCATGCCTTTGACCGCGATTTCGATCGGGGCTTCAGGCTTCTTGGCAATCAGGCCTTCGAAGTTGGAAGACTTGATACCGCCTGGGAAACCGGAGTGACGGTAGTACATTTTGTCGCTTGCTTTGTTGCCGGTTACACGAACCTGCTCAGCGTTGATGATGACAATGTAGTCACCAGTGTCAACGTGAGGGGTGTACTCAGGCTTGTGCTTGCCACGCAGACGGCTGGCGACTTCAGTGGCCAGACGACCCAGGGTCTGACCAGCGGCGTCGACGACAAACCAGTCGCGCTGAACTGTTTCCGGTTTTGCAGTAAAAGTTGTCATTCTTTAATAGCCTCAGGGGCCGCCCTGTAAATTAGACGGCGGATCTTACTGAATAGTGCGTACTTTGACAAGTCAAAGGCAGCCGGATACAGACGCTATCGGGGGCTCGGGTCGGCGCGTCCGTTCAACGGCAAGATTCTTCGGCAGGCGGCGCATCACTTCCACTGCAGAAAGAGGTGGGCAATTATGCAGATTGCGAAAAAAAATTCAACCTGCTTTTATGATTGTTTTCCCTGAAGGAGTACCCGATGGATTATCGACAGCTGGGCCGTACGGATCTGAACGTGAGCGCGATAGCCTTGGGCACCATGACCTGGGGCGAGCAGAACAGCGAGGCAGAGGCCTTCGCGCAGATCGAGCGGGCCAAGGGCGCGGGGATCAACTTCCTCGACACGGCCGAAATGTACCCGGTGCCGCCCAAGGCCGACACCTATGCCACCACCGAACGCTACATCGGCAATTACTTCAAAAGCCGTGGCGACCGTGCCGACTGGATCCTGGCCAGCAAGATCGCCGGCCCCGGCAACACCATCGACTACATCCGCGATGGCCACCTGCGCCACAACCGCAAGCACATCGTCGACGCCCTGGATGCCAGCCTCAAACGCCTGCAGACCGACTGGATCGACCTCTACCAGTTGCACTGGCCGGAACGCAGCACCAACTTCTTCGGCCAACTGAGCTACAAGCACAAGGACGAAGAGGACCTCACCCCACTGGAAGAAACCCTCGAAGCGCTGGACGAGCAAGTGAAGGCCGGCAAGATCCGCCACATCGGCCTGTCCAACGAAACCCCGTGGGGCACCATGAAATTCCTGGCCCTGGCCGAAGCCCGTGGCTGGACCCGCGCGGTGTCGATCCAGAACCCCTACAACCTGCTCAACCGCAGCTTTGAGGTGGGCCTGGCGGAAGTTGCGATTCGCGAGCAATGCGGCCTGCTGGCCTACTCGCCACTGGCGTTTGGCATGCTCAGTGGCAAGTACGAGAACGGCGCACGCCCGGCCAAGGCACGCCTGACGGAGTACAGCCGTTTCAGCCGCTACTTCAACCCGCAGTCTGAAGCGGCGTGCAGCCGTTATGTGGCGCTGGCGCGCGAGCACGGCTTGGACCCGGCGCAGATGGCATTGGCGTTTGTGACGCAGCAGCCGTTTGTGACCAGCAATATTATCGGGGCGACAAGCCTGGAGCAGTTGGACAGCAACATTGCCAGTGCCGATCTGACGTTATCGAAGGAAGTGCTGGAAGGGATCGAGGCGATTCAGAAGGATCATCCGAATCCAGCGCCTTGATTGACCTGTAGGCCTCATCGGGGGCAGGCCCCCGATGAGACCCTCAGCAGCACACCATCACAGCGCCCGCGCAATAATCTCCTTCATGATCTCATTGGTTCCCGCATAAATCCGCTGCACCCGCGCATCCGCCCACGCCCGTGCAATCGGGTATTCCCACATGAAGCCGTAACCGCCGTGCAACTGCACGCACTCATCGAGTACCTTGCATTGCAGGTCCGTGGCCCAGTACTTGGCCATCGCCGCCGTGGGCACATCCAGCTTGCCTTCCAGGTGCAACGTCATGCATTTGTCGACAAATACCCGACCGATCTGAATCTCGGTGGCCATCTCCGCCAGCTTGAACCGGGTGTTCTGGAAGTCGGCAATCGCCTTGCCGAACGCCTTGCGTTCGCGGGTGTATTCCAGGGTCCATTCCAGCGCCGCCTCGGCGGATGACAGCGCGCCAATGGCTACTGTCAGTCGCTCCTGAGGCAACTCCTGCATCAGATAGGCGAAGCCCATGCCCGCCTGGCCCAGCAGGTTTTCCTTGGGCACCCGCACATCCTGGAAGAACAGCTCCGACGTGTCCTGGGCCTTCATACCGACCTTCTCCAGGCGCTTGCCCTTGTCAAAGCCAGGCGTGTCGGCCTCCACCAGAAACAGGCTGGTGCCCTTCGCACCTGCCTTGGGATCGGTCTTGGCGACGACAATCACCAACTCGGCCAGATAACCGTTGGTGATAAAAGTCTTGGAGCCGTTGATCACGTACTCATCACCGTCCAGCACGGCGGTGGTCTTGACCCCTTGCAGGTCGGAACCGGCGCCCGGCTCGGTCATGGCAATGGCCGTGACCATCTCCCCAGAGATCAACTTGGGCAGGTATTTGTGCTTCAGCGTCTCACTGCCGTAATGCAGGATATATGGCGCAACAATATCCGAATGCAGGGAAAAACCGATGCCGGTCAGCCCCAGCCGGCTGATCTCTTCGATCACCACCGCGCTGTACAAAAAGTCCGCGCCCAGCCCGCCATATTCTTCCGGCAGGTGGGAACACAGCATCCCCGCCTCCCCCGCCTTGCTCCACAAGCCACGGTCGATATAGCCCTGTTTTTCCCATTGCCCATGGAACGGCGCGGCGTCTTTTTCGAGGAAGGTGCGCACGCTCTCGCGGAAGAGTTCGTGCTCCGGGCTGAACAAGGTTCTGGGAATCATGGGTCACCTGCGTGGATTGTCGGACAAGGACGAGCCCACAGAGCCTATGCCGCGAAGGCAGCACGGGACACTGGACACATGCGACAAAAAATAAGACGATCCAGCCGTCTGGTGACCACTTTCCCCTATAAGAATAAATGAAATTATGTCTAACCAAATCTCCACGCCGTTGCGGCGCGTCAGCATTTTGGCCATTGATCGGGTATTCGCTTCAACCCTCATGCAAGCCAAGGATTTCTTCCACCTCGCCAGCCTGCGTTACGGCAAACAGCAAGGCCTGGGCCTGACGCCCGCCTTCGAATCGCGCCTGGTCAGCCCCGACGGGCAATCGGTACGCAGCTTCAGTGATGTGATCATGCCGGTGGACGGCGGCCTGGAAGACGCCGACATCATCGTGCTACCGGCCTTCTGGGATGACTTCGACGCCCTGTGCACCCGCTACCCGCAAGTGCTGCCCTGGTTGCGTGAGCAACATGCACGCGGCGCCGTGCTGTGCGGCGAAGCCACCGGGGTGTTCTGGCTGGCCGAAGCCGGCTTGCTCGATGGCAAGGAAGCGACCACCTACTGGCGTTTCTTCAATGCCTTCAGCGAACGCTTCCCCAAGGTTCAGCTCAACCAGGACAAACACCTTACCGACGCCGACAACCTGTATTGCGCCGGCGGCACCACTTCGGCGTGCGACCTCTATATCTACCTGATCGAACGCTTCTGCGGCGCCAACATCGCCCAGGCCGTGGCCCGCGATATCCTCTACGAGGTGCAGCGCAGCTATTCACCGGGTCGCATCGGGTTTGGCGGACAGAAGCTGCACCAGGATGTGATCATCCTGCAGATCCAGCATTGGCTGGAGGAACACTTCGCTGACAAATTCCGCTTCGAAGACGTGGCCCGGGAACACGGCATGAGCATCCGCAACTTCATGCGCCGCTTCCAGACCGCTACCGGTGACAAACCGCTGCATTACTTGCAACGGCTGCGTATCGAGACGGCCAAGGGACTGCTCTCGGGCAGCCGCAAGAGCATCAAGACCATCAGTTATGAGGTGGGGTATGACGATGCGAGTTTCTTTGCCAGGCTGTTCAGGCAGCACACGGAGCTATCGCCGAACCAGTATCGGCAGCAGTTTCAGCAGGCTGCCTGACCCGAGACAAACACAAATCTAATGTGGGAGCTGGCTTGCCTGCTCCCACATTTTGATCTCCACTTTTCTGGAGATTTGCTTACGGTTTGTGCCCGCGTGACAGGAACTCATGCGACTGCATTTCCAGCAAGCGGCTCAGCGTGCGCTGGAACTCAAAGTTCAAGCGCCCGCCGGTGTACAGGTCCTTCAACTCAACCTCAGCCGAGATGATCAGCTTCACGTTACGGTCGTAGAACTCGTCGACCATGTTGATGAAACGTCGCGCGATGTCGTCGGTGGTGACGCTCATCTGCTCCACACCGCTCAAGATTACCGCGTGGAAGATCTTGCCCAGTTCGATGTAGTCGTTCTGGCTACGCGGGCCGTCGCACAGCTGGCGGAACTCGAACCAGGCCACGTCATCGCAGGTACGCAGCGCGATGATTTCGCGGTTCTCGATCATCAGCTTGTCGTTTTCCACCGCCTGGGTGCATTCCGGCGTGAGGGCGCGGAAGCTCTTTTTCAGGCTTTCGTGGGCAGCTTCGTTCAGCGGGAAGTGGAACAGCTCCGCTTGCTCCAGGTGACGCAGGCGGTAGTCGACGCCGCTGTCGACGTTGACGATTTCGGTGTTCTGCTTGATCAGCGCAATGGCCGGCAGGAAGCGCGCACGTTGCAGGCCGTCCTTGTACAAGCCGTCGGGCACGATGTTCGAGGTGGCCACCAGGGTCACGCCGTTCTTGAACAGTTCTTCCATCAGGGTGCCGAGGATCATGGCGTCGGTGATGTCGGAGACGAAGAACTCATCGAAGCAGATCACCCGCGCTTCTTCGGAGAAACGCTTGGCGATGATGGTCAGTGGGTTTTTCTCGCCTGGCAGGGTCTTCATCTCTTCGTGCACGCGCTTCATGAAGCGGTGGAAGTGCGTGCGCACCTTTTCCTTGAACGGCAGCGCTTCGAAGAAGGTGTCGACCAGGTAAGTCTTGCCCCGCCCCACGCCGCCCCAGAAGTACAGGCCTTTGACCGGCGTGTGGTCTTTCTTGCCAAACAGCTTGCTGAACATCCCCGGCTTGCTTTGCGAGGCCGCGAGCAGGTCGTCGTACAGGCGCTGCAAGTGACGCACCGCATTTTCCTGGGCCGCGTCATGGAAGAATTCAGGGCGTTTCAGATCAGCTTGATATCGTTCTAGGGGCGTCATAATTTCGTTAGCAAGGCAACAAAAACGGGCCGTCACTGTAACGACGGCCCCGGATAATGGCAATCAACCCTTGGTCGGGTTAATCCTCGAGGGGGGTCAACGCAACGCGCAAGGCTTCGATGGCCGCGTCGCGCGACGCTTCGTCGGCGAACTCGGCACTGTCGGCCACCACGGCACCGTCCAGCCATACGCTGAAGGCCAAGGCTTCGGTGCGTACGTCCAGCGCGTCGCCGCTTTGCAGTTGCTTGGTCACCGCGCCCGCCGCCTTGCCGTCGGCAAAATTGCGCGACAACAGCAGTTGCTCGCCATCAGCCGCCAACAGGCGGAAGCGGAAGCTGCCGTCGTCCTCGCGAAAGCTCACGAAGCGCGCGGCTTTGGCGGTTTTCTTCTTGGCGGCGACCGGCGCCGCAGCCTGGTTGACGAACGAACGCAGGCCCACGGCTTCACGCAGCTCAGCCAGGAACGGTGCAGCCACGGCGCGCGCTTTCTTGGCGCCGATCAGCAGCAAGTCTTCCATGTCCGAAGGGCGCGACATCAACTGGTGATAGCGTTCGCGGGCTTCGCCCAGTTGGCCATCCAGCAGTTGGAACAGACGGTTCTTCGCCTCGCCCCAGCCCAGCCCTTGCAACAGGTCGGCGCGGAACTCTTCTTCCTGGGCCTTGCTGGCAAATGCCTGGTACAGGGTAAACAGGTGCGAGTTGTCCGGGTCCTTGGCTTCGCCCGGCGCGCGGGAGTCGGTGACGATCCGCGAGATCGCGTCCTTCATGTCCTTGGCGCTGGTGAACAATGGGATGGTGTTGTCGTAGCTCTTGGACATCTTGCGGCCATCCAGGCCCGGCAAGGTGGCGACGCTTTCTTCGATCAGCGCCTCGGGCATGGTGAAGAATTCTTTACCGTTGCCAAACAGGTGGTTGAAACGCTGGCCGATATCACGGGCCATTTCCACGTGCTGGATCTGGTCGCGACCGACCGGCACCTTGTGCGCGTTGAACATCAGGATGTCCGCCGCCATCAGCACCGGGTAGCTGTAGAGGCCCATGCTGATGCCCGCATCCGGGTCTTCGCCGGCTTCCACGTTCTTGTCCACCGAGGCCTTGTACGCATGGGCACGGTTGAGCAGGCCCTTGGCGGCCACGCAGGTGAGCAGCCAGGTCAGCTCGGGGATTTCCGGGATGTCGGACTGGCGGTAGAAGGTCACCCGGTTCACATCCAGGCCACCGGCCAGCCAGGTCGCGGCGATTTCCATGCGCGAGCGCTGGATGCGCTGCGGGTCATCGCATTTGATCAGGGCGTGGTAGTCGGCCAGGAAGTAGAAGGAGTCGGCATTGGCGTCCTGGCTTGCGAGGATCGCCGGGCGGATCGCACCGGCGTAGTTGCCCAGGTGCGGCGTGCCGGTGGTGGTGATGCCGGTGAGGATACGGGTACGAGTCGTCATGGGTAATCGCTTATCAGACTGCTATCAATTCGAGAGTCGCGGCAGCACCAGATCCTTCAGATCGGTGAGCTTGCCGTGAAAAAAGTGTCCGCATTCTGCCACTTTCAGCAGCTCATGGGGGCGATTCAGGGCGGCAGACCAGTCGTAGACGGTCTGTGGGTCGACCACTTCGTCGGTTTCCGGCTGGATCAGGGTCAATGGGCAACCCAGTGGCAGCGCATCGGTATCGCGCAGACGCATCACCGCTGCGGCAACCATGAACAAATGTGACAGTTTTTCACCCTTGGCTTCCAGGCGTCCGCCGAGGCTGGCAGCCACGTAGCCACCGAAGGAAAAGCCGAGCAAGGTGATCGGCAGGTCCGGGTGTTTTTCCCGCAGCCAGGTGGCGGCCGCTTCGGCGTCATCCACTTCACCGGTGCTCATGTCGTGGGTGCCGGCACTGGCGCCGACGCCACGGTAATTGAAACGCAAGGTAATCAAACCGGCATCGCGGGCGGTGCGTTGCAGGGTCGATACCACTTTATTGAGCATGGTCCCACCCTGCACCGGGTTGGGGTGGCAGATCAGCGCCAGGCCACGTGGCTCGGGGTGATCCAGGTACAGGGCTTCCAATTGGCCTACCGGGCCATCGATCAAAACGGGGGTTTCACGCATGAGCAAGAGATGAACTCCGTGACCTCTCAATGGGTCGACTCGTCTAGCTAAAAGTCTGTGCTTGGCATCATTGCGAGCTTAATCGCGGTATACAGCGCAGGTTTGAGCCGTTAACGTAAAGCAAAGCCGTTTATAGAGGAAGGACTCGTGGAACACTCGCTCTTAGTTTGGTTGTTGCCGACTCTTGCCCTGGTTGCCGGTGTCGCCATTGGTTTCCTGGTTGCTCGCTTGCTGCCGAATGCCGCGCCTAACCGCACGCAGCGTCAGTTGGATGACATTCAGGAACGTTTTGACAGTTATCAGAACGAGGTTGTTACCCACTTCAACAGCACCGCGACCCTGGTCAAGAAGCTCACCCAGAGCTACCAGGAAGTACAGGATCATCTCGCCGATGGCGCAAACCGCCTGGCCCTCGACGACATCACCCGCCAGCGCCTGCTAGCCGCGTTGCATTCCGATGCACCGCAAACCCCACGGGAGCGCCTGACCCCACCACGGGAAAACCAGGAGCCACCACGGGACTACGCGCCAAAAACGCCGAACGCCCCAGGCATGCTGGATGAGCATTACGGTTTGAAGAAGTAACTTAATCTTCAAGCACTAAAAAGCCCGGTTGATCGATGATCAGCCGGGCTTTTTGTTGGCTAGCGTTTACACCGGCTGTTCCTGCAACATCCCACCCTCGATGCGCACATGCCGACCATGGAAGCGCTTGAGGCTGCTGCGATGGCCGACGCTGACGATGCTCAGCCCCGGCAGCTCATCGATCAGCGCCTGATACAGCGTGGCCTCGTCCTCTTCATCCATGGCCGACGTGGCTTCGTCCATGTACAGCCATTGCGGCGCGAACAACAAGGCGCGGGCAAACGCCAGGCGTTGCTGCTCGCCCGGCGAGAGCATGCGCTGCCAGTGGTTGGCTTCCTCCAGCCGCCCAACCAGATGCGGCAGGCGGCAGGTTTCCAGGACCTGTGCATAACGTTCGGCCGGGTAGACGCTGTCGTCCTGTGGATAACTCAACACCGCCTTCAGCGTGCCAATCGGCAGGTAAGGTTTTTGCGGCAGGAACAAATAACGTTCGGCCGGCAGGCGAATAGTGCCGTGGCCGTTGGGCCACAGGTTGCCCATGGCGCGTAGCAAGGTCGACTTGCCGCTGCCGGAACGACCACTGAGCATCAGCCGCTCGCCTTCAGCCACCGTCAGGTCGGCGCCTTGCAGCAAATGCCGGCCGTCCGCCAGGTCCAGGCTCAGGTCCTTGACCTGCAAGTCGCCACCTTGTTGTTGCAAGCCAATGCCCATCGTGCGGCTTTCGTTTTCCTGCATGGCCTGGCCGAAACTCAACAGACGATCACAGGTCGCGCGCCAACTGGCCAACAGCGTGTAGGCGTCGACGAACCAACTCAGGCTGCCCTGCACACTGCCGAACGCCTGGGCCACCTGCATCAGCACGCCCAGTTCGATCTTGCCGGAAAAGTAACGCGGCGCCGCGACCACAAAGGGAAAGATGATCGCGATCTGGGAGTAACCGCTGGTAAAGAAATTCAGGCGCTTCTTGAGCTGCATGATGTTCCAGAAGTTGCTCCACACCCGACCGAAGCGTGCGCTCAATTGCTGATGTTCGTTGGGCTCGCCATTGAACAGCGCGATGCTTTCCGCGTTCTCCCGCACCCGCACCAGGCTGAAACGCAAGTCAGCTTCAAAGCGCTGTTGGCGGTTGCTCAAGCCGATCAGCTTGCGACCGATCAAGTGGGTCAACCAACTGCCGATCACCGCGTAGATCAATGCCGCCCAGAACATGTAGCCGGGAATGGTAATGCCCCAGATTTCGATGCTGCCGGACACGCCCCACAGGATCACCGAGAACGACACCAGGCTCACCAAATTGGCGATAAAGCCCAGCCCCAGCGTGAGGGTGCTGCTGGTAAACGCGTTGAGGTCTTCGGAGATACGCTGGTCGGGGTTGTCGGTGTAGCCGCCGTATTCCAGGTGGTAGTAATTCTTGTGGCCCAGCCACTGGGCGAAATAGGTTTCCGTCAGCCAGCGGCGCCAGCGGATGGTGAGCATCTGTTGCAGGTAGGAGGTGAACACGCCGGTCACGATCGACACCACCGCAATCACGCTGAAGTACATCAGCAGATGGGTAAAGGCGTCGTAGTCCTTGTTTTCCAGCGCGTTGTAGAAATCGCGGTTCCAGCTGTTGAACCACACCGACACGGCGACGCTGAACAGCGACAACCCCAGCACCACCAACAGCAGCAGCCAGGCCTTGGCCTTTTCTTCGCTGCGCCAGTAAGGCGTGATCAACCCCCACACCCGCCGTAGAAATTGCCCACGCACCGCGTCGTTGACCGCGGAGTACTCAGCGTTCTGATTCATCGTTCAGGCTCGGTAGGGAAAAGATGACAGGCGTTCGAACCGATCATAGTTGATCGGTTCGGGGCTCCGTGCGGCCTGAAGCAGATTGTTCAGCTGTTGTTCAGATCGGGCTCAGCGGCGTACCGGGCGCTTCTGCAGCTTGCGCTGCAAGGTACGGCGGTGCATGCCCAGGGCACGGGCAGTGGCAGAGATATTGCCTTCGTGCTCGGTCAGCACGCGCTGGATGTGTTCCCACTGCAGGCGGTCTACCGACATCGGGTTTTCCGGCACCAGGGTATCCAGGTCGGCGTGCTCGGAGAGCAAGGCGGCCAGCACGTCGTCGGCGTCCGCCGGTTTGCACAGGTAGTTGCAGGCACCGCGCTTGATCGCCTCAACGGCCGTGGCAATGCTGGAGTATCCGGTGAGGATCACCACGCGCATTTCCGGGTCGAGTTCCAGCAGCTTGGGCAGCAGCACCAGGCCGGAGTCGCCGTCCATTTTCAGGTCCAGCGCGGCGTAGTCCGGCAAGTCGGCCTGGGCGATGGTCAGGCCTTCCTCGGCCGAGCCTGCGGTGCTGACGCGGAAACCGCGACGGCTCATGGCGCGCGCCATCACGCGGGTAAAGGTGGCGTCATCATCTACCAGCAACAGGTGCGGCAGTTCTTCGCCTTCGACTTGGATCTCGTCACTCATCGATATCTCCTCGTGCGACACGGGGCAGGCGCAGCTCGGTGAGCGTGCCACCTTCCTCATGACTATAGAGCTTCACTGAGCCGCCCGCGCGGGTCACGCTGGCCTTGCTCAAAAACAGGCCAAGGCCGAAGCCTTTGCCCTTGGTGGTAAAGAAAGGTTTGCCGATCTGCTCGGCAATGGCCAGCGGCACACCCGCGCCGTGGTCACGAATGCTGATGGTCACGTCTTCGGCGTCCCAGTCCAACTGTACGCCCAACCCCTCGGGACAAGCGTCGGCGGCGTTGTTCAGCAGGTTGAGCAGCGCCTGGGTCAGGTCCGGTGGCGGCGCCATGCGCGGCACGCTGCCCTGGCCCAGCAGATGGAAACGGTAACTGGCTTCGGGGCGCATCAGGTGCCAGCGGTTCAGGGCTTCGTCGAGCCACTGGGTCACGTCCTGCATTTCCACCGCCAGGCGGCGATTGGCTTCGGCGGCGCGCACCAGTTGCTGCAGGGTCTGCTTGCACTGCTTGACCTGTTCGCGCAGTACGCCGAGGTCTTCTTGCAGCGCCGGGTCGTGATGGTCCTGGGTCATTTCGTTGAGCAGCACGCTCATGGTCGCCAAGGGTGTGCCCAGCTCATGGGCGGCGCCGGCAGCCTGGGTGGCGACGGCCAACAGTTGCTGGTCGCGCAGGCCCTCTTCACGGCGAATGGCGCGCAGTTCTTCCTGGCGACGCAGTTCTTCGGCCATCCGTGCGGCGAAGAAGGTGATCACCGCAGCGGACAGCGCGAAACTCAGCCACATCCCGTAGATCTGCAGGTTTTCCCGGGCGATCGGGAAGGTTTGCAACGGGTAGAACCGCGCCAGCAGCAAGGTGTAAAGCGTCAGGGCAATACCCGACAGCACCACCGAATAGCGCCACGGCAGAGTCACGGCAGCGATAGTCAGTGGCACCAGGTAATACGAAACGAACGGGTTGGTGGAACCGCCGGAGAAATACAGCAACACACTGTGGATAAACAGGTCGCAGGCCAATTGCAGGGCGTATTCCAGCTCGGTTACCGGCCACGTGGTACGCAACCGGATCGCGGTAAACACACAGAGCACGGTGGAGAAACCGAGGGTCACGCCCAGTTGCAGCCACGGCAGCGGCAGCAGGTCGAACCAATAGGCGAGCCCGACGGAGCCGGCCTGTGCGGCCAGTACCAGGGTACGGATGAACGTCAGGCGCCAGAGGTTCTGGCGGGTGGCGGAAGTCAGTTTTACGGCGGCGAGCATGTGCTCTCCCGGTGAGCGCTGCAGGCGGATCGGCAGGAGTATAAACGAAGCAGGCGGGCTGGCACGGCGCGTGTGGCTCTTTGCCGCAGGCCGGGCCAATGACCGTTCGTCGGCATCACCACAACTTGTAGCTAATGTGTAAACCCGAAGAACCCGATGCCACCGTCTACAGTCATACCCAACACGACTATCTCAAGGAGCTTCCATGTCTCGTTTCACTCGCAGTGCAGCCGCCCTCACCCTCAGCGTCGGCACCCTGGTCAGCCTGCCAGCACTGGCCGCTGACGCACTGAACTACAACCAGATTTCCCTGCGCGCCGAGGTCAGCCAGGAGGTGGCCCGCGACAAGATGATCGTGACGCTGTACACCGAATCCCAGAACAGCGACCCCGCCAAGCTCGCCGCTGAAATCACCACCACCATGAACAAGGCCTTGGGTCAGGCGCGCGAAGTCAAAGCAGTGACCCTGCGCCAGGGCAGCCGCAACAGCTACCCGATCTACGACAGCAAGAACCAGAAGATCACCGGCTGGCGTGAGCGCGCTGAACTGCGCCTGGAAAGCGCGGACTTCCCAGCATTGTCCAAACTCACCGGCGAACTGCAGAGCACCCTGAAGATGGACAACATGGAGTTCTCCATCGCCGACGCCACGCGCAAGTCCAGCGAAGATGCCTTGCTCAAAGATGCAGTCGCCGCGTTTAAAGCACGCGCGCAACTGGCCACCGATGCGCTGGGTGGCAAGGGCTACAAGATCGTCAACCTGAACTTCAACACCAACGGCTACCCGATGCCGTATGCCCGTGGCGGCATGATGATGAAAGCGGCCATGGCCGATTCGGCACCCACGCCTGAAGTGGAAGCCGGCACCAGCCAGGTCAACATGAGCGCCGATGGCGTGATTGAAGTGCAGATGCCGTGACCCCTACCTGATAAACCTGAACGGCGTTACCCTCGGTAGCGCCGTTTTCGTTTGGGCAGCTTATATATGCCTGCCACTTCAGGGGTCTCCATGGAAAGAATTGCCTTAAAACCGCTCCTCCTCGCTGCCGGCCTGCTGGCGTTTATGCCACTGGCCCAGGCGGCCAGTACCCTGGTCTACTGCTCCGAAGCCAGCCCCGCCGGTTTCGACCCCAGCCAGTACACCAGCGGCACCGATTTTGATGCGTCTGCCGAAACCGTGTTCAACCGCCTGACCCAGTTCAAGCGTGGCGGCACCGAAGTCGAGCCTGGCCTGGCGACGAGCTGGGACGTGTCCAAGGACGGCCTGACGTATACCTTCCACCTGCGCGATGGCGTCAAGTTCCACACCACCGATTTCTTCACCCCTACCCGCGACTTCAACGCGGATGATGTGCTGTTTACCTTCAACCGCCTGCTGGATGCGCAAAGCCCGTTTCGCCAGGCTTACCCTTCCGAATCGCCGTACTTCACCGACATGGGCTTGAACACCACGATCAAGAACGTCGACAAACTCGACGAGCACACCGTGCGCTTCAACCTGAACAACGTCGATGCGTCGTTCGTGCAGAACCTGGCCATGAGCTTCGCCTCGGTGCAATCCGCCGAATACGCCGCGCAACTGCTCAAGCAAGGCAAGGCCGACGAGATCAACCAGAAACCGGTAGGCACCGGGCCGTTTGTATTCAAGCGCTACCAGAAGGATTCGCAGATCCGCTACGTGGCCAACAAACAGTATTGGAAACCCGAGGATGTGAAGCTCGACAACCTGGTGTTCGCCATCACGCCAGATGCGGCGTCGCGCCTGCAAAAGCTCAAGGCCGGTGAATGCCAGGTCAGCGGATACCCGCGCCCTGCGGATATCGAGGTGATGAAACAGGACCCGAACCTGCGTGTCCTGCAACAAGCCGGTTTCAACCTGGGCTTCCTGGCCTACAACGTGACCCACCCGCCGCTGGACCAGCTCAAGGTGCGCCAGGCGCTCGACATGGCGATCGACAAGCCGGCAATCATCAAGGCCGTGTACCAGAGCGCCGGACAATTGGCGCAGAACGCACTGCCGCCTGCGCAGTGGTCTTATGACGCCGGTATCAAGGACGCGCCTCACGATCCGGCGAAGGCCAAGGCGCTACTAAAAGAAGCAGGGGTTGCACCCGGTACCACCATCAACCTGTGGGCCATGACCGTACAACGCGCCTCCAACCCCAACGCGCGCATGTCCGCACAGATGATTCAGCAAGATTGGGAAAAAATCGGCATCAAGGCCAATATCATCAGTTATGAATGGGGCGAATACATCAAACGCGCCAAGAATGGCGAGCATGACGCCATGATTTATGGCTGGACCGGTGACAATGGCGACCCGGATAACTGGTTGGGCGTGCTCTACAGTTGTGCCGCGGTCAAGGGCAGTAACTACGCCAAATGGTGTAACCCGGCCTACGACAAACTCGTCCAGCAAGCCAAGGTCAGCAGCGACCGCGAGCAGCGCATCAAGTGGTATCAACAGGCACAAAAAATCCTTAAGGAACAAGTACCTATAACGCCTATTGCGAACTCGACGGTTTTCCAACCGCTGCGTAAGGAAGTCAAGGACTTCAAGATAAGCCCCTTCGGCTTGACGCCGTTCTACGGCGTGAGTCTAGAGAAGTAACAGCGACGCCCCAACCGAGTGCGCTAGACGCCTCGGTTGGTCATTTTTGGTGCGCCGCCTGCACCGAAAAAACCCTCGAAATAGACGCAAATATGTACAAACTTTCATAATTGCGACATTCCTGTACGTTCGTACCACTGTTTTACCTTCGTAACGGTTCAGCATCTTGCAATGGGTATGGCGCCTGCATAAGTATCCGCAGGCCGACTCACGAGGTCGCCCTCACCACCAAAAATGACAACAAATCATGAGGCCAACATGCTTAAACACGCAGTCATTCCGTTAATTGTTAGCGCTGGCCTTATGGCCGCAGCTCCTTTCGCCCAAGCGGCGACTAACCTGGTGTTCTGCTCCGAAGGGAGCCCGGCCGGTTTTGATCCAGGCCAGTACACCACCGGAACAGACTTCGATGCCTCGGCCGAAACCATGTTCAACCGCCTGACCCAGTTCGAGCGCGGCGGCACCGCTGTGATTCCTGGGCTCGCCACCAGCTGGGACGTGTCCCCGGATGGCTTGACCTACACCTTCCACCTGCGTGATGGCGTCAAGTTCCACACCACCTCGTACTTCAAGCCGACCCGTACCTTCAATGCCGATGACGTGCTGTTCACGTTCAACCGCATGATCAACAAGGACGATCCGTTCCGTAAGGCCTACCCCACCGAGTTCCCGTACTTCACGGACATGGGGATGGACACCAATATCAAGAACATCGAGAAAGTCGATGACCATACCGTCAAGTTCACCCTTGGCACCGTGGACGCCGCTTTCATCCAGAACCTGGCAATGAGCTTCGCTTCGATCCAGTCGGCTGAATACGCCGCCCAACTGTTGAAAGAAGGCAAGGCCGCGGACATCAACCAGAAGCCGGTCGGCACTGGCCCGTTCGTGTTCAAGAGCTACCAGAAAGACTCGAACATCCGTTACACCGGCAACAAGGACTACTGGAAACCTGAAGACGTGAAGATCGACAACCTGATCTTCGCCATCACTACCGACCCGTCGGTGCGTATCCAGAAGCTCAAGAAAAACGAATGCCAGATCACCCTGTTCCCTCGTCCGGCCGACCTCAAGGCGCTTGGCGATGACAAGGATCTGAAACTGCCGCACCAAGCCGGTTTCAACCTGGGCTACATCGCCTACAACGTCATGGACAAGGTCAAGGGCAGCGACCAGCCCAACCCGCTGGCAGACCTGCGCGTACGCCAGGCGCTGGACATGTCGGTGAACAAGCAGCAGATCATCGACTCCGTGTACCAGGGCGCCGGCCAACTGGCCGTCAACGCCATGCCACCCACCCAATGGTCGTATGACACCACCATCAAGGACGCCAAGTACGACCCTGAGAAAGCCAAGTCGCTGCTCAAGGAAGCGGGCGTCAAGGAAGGTACCGAAATCGTCCTGTGGGCCATGCCGGTTCAGCGTCCGTACAACCCGAACGCCAAGCTGATGGCAGAAATGCTGCAGAACGACTGGAAGAAGATCGGTCTCAACGTGAAGATCACCAGCTACGAGTGGGGCGAGTACATCAAGCGCTCCAAAGGTGGCGAGAACCAGGCCATGATCATTGGCTGGAGTGGTGACAATGGTGACCCGGACAACTGGCTGAACGTGCTGTTCGGCTGCGACTCGCTGCAAGGCAACAACTTCTCCAAATGGTGCGACAAGAAATTCGACGGCATCGTAAAAGAAGCCAAGGCTACGTCGGACGTCGCCAAACGCACCGAGCTGTATAAGCAGGCGCAACATATCCTCAAAGATGCTGTCCCGATGACACCTATCGCGCACTCGACGGTGTATCAACCCATGCGTTCCACCGTGCAGGACTTCAAGATCAGCCCGTTTGGCTTGAACTCCTTCTACGGCGTGAGCGTCAGCGGCAAGTAAGGATCATTGGCGGCGACGTTTCATAACGTCGCCGTTATTGCATCCGCCTAGACCGTAGGAAACAGACCACACTCGCAACCGTTGCGTCCTACAGCAATGAACTGCGATGCGTGACTCCGTTGCCTACAAGGTCAATCCGATTTGGTGCATTTACTGCCAGGTCCGCGACCCATAACGTCGTGGGACAGCAGAGGCAACCAGTTCGGAATGGCACTTGCTGCGTGTGGGATCAGTGATGTCACCCCGGTCAAACGCCAGGGTGATTGCTCGCTGATGACAACTACAATCAAGGATCGGGATCGTCATGCGCCATACCACCGTTCTATCCGCAATGTTTGCCACCAGCCTGCTGGCTGTGGCCACGATGGGCCACGCCGCCGACAAGCAGAGCCTGGTGTTCTGCTCGGAAGGCAGCCCGGCCGGTTTTGATACCGCGCAATACACCACCGCCACCGATAACGATGCAGCGGAGCCGCTGTATAACCGCCTGGTTGAGTTTGAAAAGGGCGAGACCGGTGTCGTACCTGCGCTGGCAACCAAGTGGGATATTTCGCCAGATGGCCTGACCTACACCTTCCATTTGCGTGAGGGGGTGAAATTCCACAGCAACAAGGAATTCAAGCCAACGCGGGACTTCAACGCCGACGACGTGCTGTTCACCTTCAACCGCATGCTTGACCCCGACCATCCATTTCGCAAGGCCTACCCCACCGAGTTTCCGTACTTCAACGGGATGAGCCTGAACAAGAACATTGCCAAGGTCGCCAAAACCGACCCGCACACCGTGGTGATAACCCTGAACACGGTCGACGCCGCGTTTATCCAGAACATCGCCATGAGCTTCGCCGCGATCCTCTCGGCCGAGTACGCCGACCAGTTGCTCAAGGATGGCAAGCCGAGCGATATCAACCAGAAGCCGATCGGCACTGGCCCTTTCGTGTTCCAGCGTTATCAGAAAGATTCGCAGATCCGTTATGTGGCCAACAAACAGTACTGGGACCCGAGCAAGGTCAAGCTGGACCAGTTGATCTTCGCCATCAACACCGACGCCTCGGTGCGGGTGCAAAAGCTCAAGGCCGGCGAATGCCAGGTGACCCTGCATCCGCGCCCGGCTGACGTCGATGCCCTCAAGGCTGACCCGAACCTGCAACTGCTGACCAAGCCAGGTTTCAACCTTGGCTATATCGCCTACAACGTGCGTCACAAGCCCTTCGACCAGCTCGAAGTGCGCCAGGCGCTGGACATGGCGGTGAACAAGCAAAGCATCCTGAACGCCGTGTACCAGGGCGCCGGGCAATTGGCCGTCAATGCCATGCCACCGACGCAGTGGTCCTACGACGACAGCATCAAGGACGCCGCCTACAACCCGGAAAAAGCCAAGGAACTGCTCAAGGCCGCCGGCGTGAAAGAAGGCACCGAAATCACCCTGTGGGCGATGCCGGTCCAACGTCCGTACAACCCCAACGCCAAGCTGATGGCCGAGATGCTGCAAAGCGACTGGGCCAAGATCGGCCTCAAGGTCAAGATCGTCAGCTACGAGTGGGGCGAGTACATCAAGCGCACCAAGAACGGTGAGCACGATGTGAGCTTGATCGGTTGGACCGGTGACAACGGTGACCCGGACAACTGGCTGGGCACCCTCTACAGCTGCGACGCCATCGGCGGGAACAACTACTCCATGTGGTGTGACCCGGCGTACGACAAGCTGATCAAGCAAGCCAAGGTCGTGACCGACCGCGAACAAAGGACTGTTCTGTACAAACAGGCGCAGCAACTGCTCAAGCAGCAGGTGCCGATCACGCCCGTCGCCCACTCGACGGTCAACCAGCCGTTAAGCGCCAAAGTCGAAGGTTTCAAAGTGAGCCCCTTCGGCCGCAACGTGTTTTCGGGCGTCAGTATCACCCCATAAGAAAATAACCGGATTGCGCAGGGCGGATAACGCCTTGCTGCAAACGCGCGGCCTTTTGTTGGGAATTTTCCTACGCCAAACGTTTGCAATGGCTTGAACGAGTTACACACCCAATAGCCGGATCACCAAAAAAGACCGGCATTAAAAAGAGAACCAAAGGAGCTTCATCAATGAAACTGAGCAGCAAAGCGCTTCTGGCCTTGGCCATCAGCAGCATCACGGCCACCGCCTACGCTGAATCCGCCAGCCAGGACTTCGTTCCTACCACACTGGCCGGCACCAGCGCCCAAAGCGAGGCCAAGGGCTTTATCGAAGATTTCAGCCTGGGCGGCACCACGCGTAACTGGTACTCCCACGAAAGCAAATACCGCGGGGGTACCTTTGAGTACCAGAAGCACGGCCAAACCCGTACCGACCGCAACCGTACCAACTGGGTACAGGGCACCATCATCAACGCCAGCTCGGGTTTCACCCAGGGCACCGTGGGCGTGAAGACTGAATTGGCGGTCTACAACGCCGTGGCCCTGGACCGTAGCAAGCGCGACATCAAGGGCGGTTCCAACCGTACCCTGGCTGACTCCGATGGCGATGCAGTCGGCCAGTGGAGCAAACTGGGCCTGGCCAACGTGCAGTTCCGTGTGTCGAACACCACGTTGACCGCCGGTCGTCAGAACTTCAGCAGCGGCATCGTCGACACCATCGGCAACCGTGCCCTGCCTTCGAGTTTTGAAGGTGTGAGCTTCAACAGCGAAGAATTCAGCAACCTGTCGTTCCAGGGCGGCATCTTCGATCGCGTTTCGCCACGTTCCGAGCAGAGCCTGTCGAAATTCCGTACCGAATACGGCAATGGCGCTGAAACCGACAAGGTGTCCACCCTGGGCCTGAACTACCAGCCACTGAAAAGCCTGAAAGTCAGCGTCTTCGGCGCCAACGTGAAGGACTTCTGGAACCAGTACTACTTCGGCGCAACCCACGAGTTGGGCGACGCTCAGCAACTGGCGCTGACCACCGGTTTCAACTACTACAAGACGGTCGATGAAGGCAAAAAAGAGATGGGGGAAATCGACAACGATACCTACTCCCTGTCCCTGGGCCTGGCCCACCAGGCACACAGCCTGACCTTCTCGTACCAGGCGGTGAACGGTAACGAATACTTCGACTACCTGCACGAAACCAACGGCATCTACCTGGCCAACTCCCTGACCTCCGACTTCAACGGCCCGAACGAGAAATCCTTCCAGGTTGCCTACGGCATCAACATGGCCGAATACGGCGTGCCAGGCCTGAAGTTCAACATCTACTCGGCACGCGGCTGGGGCATCGACGGTACCCACTACACCGGTAACAACGGTCGGGCCAAGTTCGCCTACGACGGCATCCAGAAGCAAGACGGCGAAAAACACCAGGAATACGGTATCGGTGGCTCTTACGCCATCCAGAGCGGCCCGCTCAAGGCCACCACCGTGCGCGCAACCTATGTTGAGCACCGTGGCAGTGAGTTCCAGGCTGACGGCAGCATCAAAGAGTTCCGTCTGGTGACCACTGTTCCGTTCAACATCCTTTAATTAGCGCCAGGTAGACGGCGGGCTCAGGACGAGCCCGCCGTCTACGCTTGTCTGGTCCCATCGATTGCAGAGGGCTCCGAATGAAATTGCTCCCACTACAAGCCGCCATGGCTGCCGCGCTGTTGAGCGTGGCGATCGGCGTTTCGGCCAAACCACTGGTGGTCTGCACCGAAGCCAGCCCGGAAGGTTTCGACCCGGTCCTGTACACCACGGCCGTGACCGCTGACGCCGCCGCCGAAACCATGTTCAACCGTCTGGTGGACTTCAAGCCCGGCACCACCGAAGTGGTCCCGGCACTGGCCAAGGACCTGCCCGAGATCAGCGCCGATGGCCTGACCTACACCTTTCACCTGCGTGACGACATCAAGTTCCACACCACCGACTATTTCAAACCCACGCGCAACCTGAATGCCGACGACGTGCTTTGGAGCTTCCAGCGCCAGCTGGACCCGAACCATCCGTGGCATAAAAAGTCCCTCGTGGGCTACCCGTACTTCGAAAGCATGGGCTTCAAGGAACTGCTCAAGAGCGTAGAGAAGACCGACGACCACACCGTCGTCTTTACCCTGACCCGTCCTGAAGCACCGTTTTTGGCCGACCTGGGCATGGCATTCTCTTCCATCCATTCGAAGGAATACGCCGACCAGTTGCTCGCATCCGGCAAGACCGAAGACCTCAACGCCAAGCCCATCGGCACCGGCCCGTTCGTCTTCACCCGTTATCAGAAAGACGCCCAGGCGCGGTTCAAGGCCAACCCCGACTACTTCCGTGGCAAACCGCAGGTAGATCCGCTGATCCTGGCGATCTCTACCGATAACAACGTGCGCCTGCAGAAGCTCAAGGCCAACGAATGTCAGATCGCGTTGTTCCCCAAGCCGGATGACATTCCCAGCATCAAGAAAGACCCTAACCTGAAAGTCGATGAACTGGCGGCGATGACCACCAGTTACACCGCGCTGAACACCACCCACAAATACATGAGCGATGCGCGGGTGCGTCACGCGATCAACATCGCGTTCGACAAGGCTGGCTACACCGAAGCCCTGTTCGGCAAAGGCAATGCTGTCGTGGGCACCGGCCCTTATCCGCCGACCTTGCTGGGCTTCAGCGACAAGCTGAAGAACCCACCCCGTGACCTCGACAAGGCCCGCGCCCTGCTCAAGGAAGCTGGTGTACCGGAAGGCACTGAGTTCACCTTGTTCACCCGTAACGGTGGCGGCCCGACCAACCCTAACCCGATGCTCGGCGCCCAGCGCATGCAGGCGGATCTGGCGCAGATCGGCCTGAAGGTAAATATCAAAGTCATGGAATGGGGCGAAATGCTCAAGCGTGCTAAAAACGGCGAGCACGACATGGTTTCCGCTGGCTGGGTCGGTGACAACGGCGACCCGGATAATTTCCTGACGCCAAACCTGAGTTGCGATGCAGCGAAAAACGGCGAAAACTACGCCCGCTGGTGTAACAAAGAGTTTCAAGACTTGATCGACAAGGCGCGCGCCATCGCTGAACCCGCCCAACGCGCTGCACTCTATGAACAAGCACAGGACGTTTTCGATAAGGACCAACCATGGCTTCCCATGGCTTATCCGAAACTGTTCACCGCCATGCGCAAGAACGTAGAAGGCTTCACTCAAAGCCCTCTGGGTACAAATAACTTCGCCACCACCCAGGTGAAGTAAATAAGAGAAACGCTCGGCACCGTCGACATTGGCGGTGCCGAACCTGCCTAACCGGCTGATTGAGGTACACGACAAGATGTTTAGTTTTATTGCCCGCCGACTGGGGTTACTGATCCCCACGTTTTTCGGCATCACGTTGCTCACGTTTGCGTTGATTCGCATGATCCCTGGCGACCCCGTCGAAGTCATGATGGGCGAGCGGCGCGTCGACCCCGAGATGCACGCACAGGCAATGGAACGCCTTGGCCTTAACAAGCCGCTGTATGCGCAATACCTGGATTACGTCGGCAAACTGGCCCAGGGTGACCTTGGTGAATCGCTGCGTACCCGCACCAGCGTGTGGACTGAATTCACCGCCCTTTTCCCGGCGACCCTGGAACTGTCCATGGCCGCCCTGTTGTTCGCCGGTATCCTGGGCCTGTTGGCCGGGGTGATCGCGGCACTCAAGCGAGGATCCCTGTTCGACCATGGGGTGATGGGCATCTCCCTGGCGGGGTATTCGATGCCGATCTTCTGGTGGGGCCTGATCCTGATCATGTTCTTCTCGGTCAGCCTGGGCTGGACCCCGGTTTCCGGGCGGATCGACCTGCTCTACGACATCGAGCCGCGCACCGGCTTCATGCTGATCGACACCCTGCTGGCTGACGAGCCGGACGCTTTCTTCGACGCCCTGCACCACCTGATCCTGCCGGCCATCGTGCTCGGCACCATTCCGTTGGCCGTGATCGCGCGGATGACCCGTTCGTCGATGCTCGAAGTCTTGCGTGAAGACTACATCCGCACCGCCAAGGCCAAAGGCCTGTCGCCGGCGCGCGTGGTGTTCGTGCACGGCCTGCGTAACGCGCTGATCCCGGTACTCACTGTGGTCGGCCTGCAAGTCGGCACGCTGCTGGCCGGTGCGGTTTTGACCGAGACCATCTTCTCCTGGCCCGGCATCGGCAAATGGCTGATCGAAGCCATTGGCGCGCGGGACTACCCGGTGGTGCAAAACGGCATCCTGCTGATCGCCTGCCTGGTGATCCTGGTGAACTTCGTGGTGGATATCCTCTACGGCTTCGCCAACCCACGCATCCGTCACCAGCGCTGAGATCATGACCATGACCACACCTACTCCAGTGTCAGCAGTCGATCAAAGCCTGCTGTACCCGTCGCCGTACAAAGAATTCTGGCAAGCCTTTTCCAAGAACAAAGGCGCGGTTGCCGGCCTGTTGTTCATGGTGCTGATCGTGTTCTGCGCGATCTTCGCCCCCTGGGTTGCACCGCATAACCCGAGCGAGCAATACCGCGATTTCCTGCTGACCCCGCCGTCGTGGCTGGAAGGCGGGCAGATGCAATTCCTGCTCGGCACCGACGAACTGGGCCGTGACTTGCTCTCGCGCTTGATCCAGGGTTCGCGTTTGTCGTTGCTGATCGGCTTGTCGTCGGTGGTGATGTCGCTGATTCCGGGCATCCTGCTGGGTCTGTTCGCCGGGTTCTTCCCGCGGTTGCTCGGCCCGACCATCATGCGTTTGATGGACATCATGCTGGCCCTGCCTTCGCTGCTGCTGGCCGTGGCCATTGTCGCGATCCTCGGCCCTGGCCTGATTAACACGGTGATCGCCATCGCGATCGTGTCGCTGCCGTCCTATGTCCGTCTGACCCGCGCTGCGGTGATGGGCGAGCTGAACCGTGACTACGTGACCGCCGCCCGCCTCGCCGGTGCCGGCCTGCCACGCCTGATGTTCATCACCGTGTTGCCCAACTGCATGGCGCCGCTGATCGTACAGGCCACCCTGAGCTTCTCCTCGGCGATCCTCGATGCCGCAGCCCTGGGCTTCCTCGGCCTTGGCGTACAACCGCCAACCCCGGAGTGGGGCACCATGCTGGCTTCGGCCCGTGACTACATCGAACGCGCCTGGTGGGTGGTGAGCCTGCCTGGTTTGACCATTTTGCTCAGCGTGCTGGCAATCAACTTGATGGGCGACGGCCTGCGCGATGCGCTGGACCCGAAACTCAAGAACGCCGCCTGAGGAGATTCCCATGTCACTGTTAGAAATCAAGAATCTCAACGTGCGCTTCGGCGACAAGACCGCCGTTCCGGTGGTCGATGGCCTCGACATTTCGGTCGACAAAGGCGAAGTCCTGGCAATCGTTGGCGAGTCGGGCTCGGGTAAATCCGTGACCATGATGGCGCTGATGGGCCTGATCGAGCACCCCGGCATCGTCACCGCCGACGCGCTGAACTTCGACGGCAAGGACATGCTCAAGCTGAGCAACCGCCAGCGCCGCCAGATCGTCGGCAAAGACCTGGCGATGGTGTTCCAGGACCCGATGACCGCGCTGAACCCCAGCTACACCGTGGGTTTCCAGATCGAAGAAGTGCTGCGCCTGCACCTGAAGATGTCCGGCAAACAAGCGCGCAAGCGGGCCATCGAGCTGTTGGAAAAGGTTGAAATCCCCGGCGCCGCCAGCCGTATGGATGCCTACCCGCACCAACTGTCCGGCGGCATGAGCCAGCGCGTGGCAATTGCCATGGCGATTGCCGGCGAGCCGAAACTGCTGATCGCGGATGAGCCGACCACTGCACTGGACGTGACCATCCAGGCGCAGATCATGGAACTGCTGCTGGCCCTGCAGAAAGAACAGAACATGGGCCTGGTGCTGATCACTCACGACCTCGCAGTCGTGGCGGAAACCGCCCAGCGCGTCTGCGTGATGTACGCCGGCCAAGCGGTTGAAGTCGGCCAGGTGCCGCAGTTGTTCGACATTCCGGCGCATCCGTACAGCGAAGCACTGCTCAAGGCGATTCCGGAACACAGCCTGGGCGCCACGCGCCTGGCCACGCTGCCGGGTATCGTGCCGGGCCGTTATGACCGTCCACAGGGTTGCCTGCTGTCGCCACGTTGCCCGTACGTGCAGGACTCCTGCCGTGCCCAGCGTCCGGGGCTTGATCCAAAAACCAACAGCCTCGCGCGCTGCTTCTACCCCTTGAACCAGGAGGTGGCGTAATGGCCGTCGTTCTTACCGCCCGCGACCTGACCCGTCACTACGAAGTGTCCCGTGGCCTGTTCAAGGGCCACGCCACCGTGCGTGCTCTCAATGGCGTGTCCTTCGAGCTGGAAGCCGGCAAGACCCTCGCCGTCGTGGGCGAGTCGGGCTGCGGCAAATCCACCTTGGCCCGTGCCCTCACGCTGATTGAAGAGCCGTCTTCGGGTTCCTTGAAAATCGCCGGCCAGGAAGTCGCCGGCGCGGACAAGGCCCAGCGCAAGCAACTGCGCAAAGACGTGCAGATGGTGTTCCAGAGCCCGTACGCCTCGCTGAACCCACGCCAGAAAGTCGGTGATCAACTCGGCGAGCCGCTGCTGATCAACACCAACCTGTCCGCTGCCGAACGCCGCGAAAAAGTGCAGGCAATGATGAAGCAAGTGGGCCTGCGCCCCGAGCATTATCAGCGCTACCCGCACATGTTCTCCGGTGGTCAGCGTCAGCGGATCGCCCTGGCCCGCGCCATGATGCTGCAACCCAAAGTGCTGGTGGCGGATGAACCCACCTCCGCACTCGACGTGTCGATCCAGGCCCAGGTGCTCAACCTGTTCATGGACCTGCAGCAGGAATTCAACACGGCTTACGTGTTCATCTCCCACAACCTGGCGGTGGTGCAACACGTCGCCGATGACGTGATGGTGATGTACCTCGGCCGTCCAGTGGAAGTCGGTCCCAAGGAAGACATCTACGCCCGTCCGCTGCACCCCTACACCCAGGCGCTGCTGTCGGCCACCCCGACCATCCACCCGGACCCGAACAAGCCGAAGATCAAGATCGTCGGCGAACTGCCCAACCCGCTGAACCCGCCGCCTGGCTGCGCCTTCCACAAGCGCTGCCCGTACGCGACCGCACGGTGCAGCACCGAGGAGCCGCAACTGCGCGCCTTGGACAACCGCCAGGTGGCCTGCCACTACGCGGAGCAGTTCGTGGCGTGACATCGCAACAAAAATGCCCTGGGTGATCAAGCCCAGGGCATTGCCTGTGTTCTACAGCCCTTCCCATCAGGTTGCGCATCAGCCTGGCGGGAGGGGCTTTCTTTTGGGCGAAGCCTACGTCTGGCTGTCGCCTTCGGCGTCCGGATCATCGCTGTCCGGCTCGTCGGTGGTGGAGTCATCATCACCCTCGCTGCCACCCTGGTCCTTATCGCCAGGTTCCGCCTCGGACTTCGCCAATTGCAGATCCTGGCTATGCCCCGATGACACAACACCGCCCTGCACCGGGTTATGCGCCCAGGCCGACGACATTCCCAACGACAACAACACCATCACTTTTATCAACAGCACAACTCGTTGAAAAATACTCATGGTTGATTCCGTCCCGTCAGTAGGTAGATCCCACGCGACAGCCGTTCACCGCCGCCAGCCTTGACGCTAGCCCCGATGCCGGGTTTACGCCAGGCGTCAGGTTTCGCCGTCGTCGTAGGTTTCACTGTCCTCGCCATCGTTGTAGGGGTTTTCCTGGTCTTCCTTCGGGGCGGGCTGGGCTTGCGGTTTCCAGCTGCCGGAGTTGACCTCTTGCTGTTTTTTCTTGGTGACCGGGCCGGTGTCTTTCCATTGCGGCGCTCCAGCGCCCCCCAGTGCCGGGACCGTGGTCAGCCCCAGACTGGCTAACAGCATCCAGCAGATGACGCGTTTGACACTAGGCACAGCGTCTTCCTCTTTCTCAATCAATGGGCAGTTCCTACACCCGCAACGCTAGACCCGATGTGCCACTCTCGCCACAAAAAAAACTGCATCCTTCTCCTGTAATGCTCAACGCTTAGTGGATCCTTTTGGGCCCACGGAATGCGGCACAACAAGGCCCTGTGCACCTCGAGGTTCGAAACGGACGGCCAGATAGACAAAGGGTATTGAAAACAGAGCCAGTAAGGATGTGATCACCCAAATACTGTGCCCACCGAACATACCGTAAATCTGCCCTCCCAACGTGGGCGATACCAGAACACTACCGCTCCAGCACATCGAAAAAATGCCAAAGTACTGTCCGCTTTTACCTGATTGCGCGAATTGCATAACAAGAATATTGAGCGCTGGTAAAAATAAAATCTCTCCCAGTGTCCAAAGTATTGTTGAGAGCGATACAAAAAAAAGACCGGATCCAAATGGCAACATACCGAACCCGCATGCCAGAAGCACGCAGCCTGTTAAAATCTGCTGACGCACTCCCCAATGTTCAGTCCAGTGAGAAATCGGTACTTGCAGCGCTACGATCAATAATGCATTCAATGCAAATTGCCATCCAATGACGTTTGTACCAAACTGATAGTAGTCTGCAAGGTAGTTTCCGAGCATGCTATAAACAGGTTCGAAGGCAAGCCCGAGAAAAATAGTAGCAACCAGCAACCAACGAAACTCTCGTTTTTTGTAAGGGCTCTGCTGGCCGTTACTTGATGGAGTGCTTGCATATACCTGTACGGCGCGATGCAGAATTGTACGTGCAAACCATACAAGTCCTACAACCATAAATATGGCGCTAATGAAGAACAACCAACGAAAGTCAATCTGCGCCAGCATACCGCCCATCAAACCGGCGACTGCCATACCCAAATTTGCTGCAACGCGGTTCAACGCCTGCGTCCGTTGCCTATCCGAGACTTCGCAATACTCCATGATCAAACGTTGGTGCAGTGTTCGAACAGCACCGTCAAAAATCCCCCCCATCACCAACAGTCCAGCGAGTAGATATACGTCGATCACGAACCCTAATGAAGCCAGCGCAATACTACAGGCTGATAACAACAGAACAGTAAGACGTGCAGTTGGAAAAAAGTCACTCAATATCCCACCCGCTAGTGACCCCAACAAAAGACCTGCGCCGTACCCAGACAACATCCAACCGACCCACTCAATAGGCAAATCCAGCACCTGACGGAGGTACAGCGCCATGAACAGTTTGACCATGGCACTCAGTCGATTGATGAAAATAATTGACGCGAGCACCCAAGCGACTGGACTGAAATACCTTACCCACTGCATCACTATGAATTTTAATCTAGTCATATAGACTATCCAAATTGAGATATACCGCGCCATTTATTCCCTCTGAGGCATACGGAATATCTTTACGCGGACCGTTAGTTGCATCAAAGCAGTACTGCGCGTTCAACCCTCCCCGTTCATCTTCCACCAAGAGAGGATTATTTATTAAAAAATGTCGAGCCGATAGGCTTAGCGATGCAACACGGATAAGCAAACGCCAATCACCAAATTTATTTTTAGGAATAACTGCGCGCGCGCCAAAACGCTTTTTGTATTGAAATGTCCCCTTGGTCAAAAATGGCTCGCAGCCTTGAAAGTCAACACAGTCAATACTTGAGTTATGGGCCGCCCACTCTATGATTGAGTGATAGACAAAGCCTTGAGAACCATCAGTGCGATATATATCACACCCCTCTTTAACGCCTATCAGCCGAGCATTAAGTATTCGACTAGATTCATCAATTTGCGAAACACTCCCCGCGACCCACCCCTGAGTTCTGTACACGCGAAACAACACACCTTTTTTGAACAAGTCGGTATATGCCTCTGTTTCTTTCACACTTCGTGCAAGATCTCCATAACGATTCCTCATTGTTGGCAAATGCATCGAATGATAAAACTCGTAAAAATCACGATCCTCAACTGAGACGTTGTAATAAAATCCCTGCGCAATACATTGAGTTCTACGTTTTTCCTCTCTTCTGGATATCTGGCTCTTTATATGATCATACCCTCGCGAGACATCGACCTCCTGATGAATACGACATACACCAACAACATCAGTTTTACACACAAACTGGCTTATGGTCGGCACAGGCGCCATCATAACCACCAACTCGCTTTTGGTGCTCCTCAAAAAACGCTCAAGATCTTTCCACTCGAAGGTGCCCTGACTTACGATCGACGAGAGATCAAAGTAACATCCTTCTATAAAAGGCTCGATATAAACTAAACCCTCACTGACACCCACGTAGGTAATCTCAACATCTTCCCCTACTTTGGAAAGACCTCTCACGACTCGAAAATGGCATAATTTATCTATCGATATACTCATAGTCAAACTTTCCCATCACTAGCGAAAATACGCTAGCATTTCCTCGACCGTATTTACATAAATCAGTCCCTCATCAGGCACGCGCTTGTAATCTTGGCTCGAGTAGGTTCCCGAAGCATGTATGGTATATCCATCAACTCCCATTAACAGCCCCCGATCAATTGCGTTCAAGCATCCACTAATCGCCATAACTAATGACCACTCCTTAAGATCCCTTGGATCAGAGGGTAATCTCACCGGCGTCTTGGCTAATAGGTGGACGCACTCGCTATAGCGTTGCAAACATTCGTGAAGAGATACAACAATGCCTGAACCACCGCTTTGTTTTATCGCTGCACTCATCTCATCAGCAGTGGCAGGATGATGCGTGTAAAAAGTCGGCTCAAGAACCTCATTAGGGCTCCAGGTGGTCGCAGGGAAATGCGGGGACTCTGATTGCACCCACAGTCCGCCCGAGACGAGCGAATAGTTAGGCGTGGACATGCCAGAAAAATCACCGTCCAACACGTGCAGCACCATGTCACTTGTAGCCAAATGTTGAACTAACAAAAATAATGGGGATGCCACGGAATGATTGCTCTTCCTTAAGGCTTTTATTCCTGACAAATACCCTAATAGACCATATGCACTAGAGACAGCATGCACATGGACTGTCTTACGATCTACATCCCATGCGTCTCCGTATTCGAAGTCAAAAAAAGCTCGCGACTGATCGGAGAACCGGTAATTTTCAAGGCGTAGCGAATGCCATAATCTTAGTCCCGTACGCTCAACACCAGAAAATCCTTCCTTAAATTCCTGACCAACAGTCTTTACCCGCTCTGGTGAATCCGTATGAAGCACGAAGATTGGATTTAACTCCCGAAGCCTCGGATTTTCATATAGCTCGTTACGGCGAAGCTTTTCTACTGTCTGGACCGGAGTTAGCGTGACAATTCGCAACTGTTCTTCATGAACCAGCTTTGCTTGTAGTGCGCGCAACACCGCATCACGCAATGCAATAGCTTTATTCCCTGATGACGGTGAAAACAGTAAAATACTTTCTCCTGTCTTCTGAATATGCCGGACCGCACGGGCCACAATTAAAGTCGACGCCAGTGTTTTCGTCGTTTGAGTGTTTGGGTTACCCCTCAGGTCAAGCAACCGCAGGGGCACGCCGCCATACGTTCCAAGTTCAAAAAACTGTGCCGTTGCCACTGAAAGAAACTGACGCATACGCTCATCTAATATAGGAAGCTCCATTAAAGGCTCGAATTCGCCATTTAGACAAGACAATTCAAAGTCAGCAGCACTTTTCACAAGGAGATCATAATAGCGATCGAGAATGGCGACCCTTTTATTCTTATTGCCGTGCTCTTCTATTTTTTTTAACGCACCTAACTCATTAGCCTGACCCATCTTTAGCCTCCACAAAGTTTAAACACACTATGAAAGCTAGACGTAGCAATAGACCTTGTCGCCATAAAAATGAAAGCCAACGTCAAAAAGGAATCTGACCACTTACATTGAGTGCTTTTGCCTACGCTTATTTGGGAAAATAACTACAAGCAATATTCTATATATCTACTACACGCATTCATCAGGACGCGCCACAAAAAAGGGCGAAGCCATCACAGCTTCGCCCTTTTCTTTACCGCTCAGACCTTAATGGTGCTCGCGGGTCGCACGGAATTTCACATCCGGCCAGCGCTCTTCCATCAGCGCCAGGTTAACCCGGGTCGGCGCCAGGTAGGTCAAGTGACCACCGCCGTCGACCGCGAGGTTTTCCACAGCCTTGTTGGAGAACTCTTCCAACTTCTTCTTATCGCTGCAATCGATCCAGCGCGCGGAGTACACGGTGATCGGCTCGTAGGAGCACTCAACCTTGTATTCCTCTTTCAAGCGGCTGGCGACCACATCGAACTGCAGCACACCGACGGCGCCGAGGATGATGTCGTTGCTGCGCTCGGGGAAGAACACCTGGGTGGCGCCCTCTTCCGCGAGTTGCTGCAAGCCTTGGCGCAGTTGCTTGGATTTGAGCGGATCACGCAGGCGGACGCGGCGGAACAGTTCCGGGGCGAAGTGCGGGATACCGGTGAAGCCCAGGGCTTCGCCTTCGGTGAAGGTGTCGCCGATCTGGATAGTGCCGTGGTTGTGCAGGCCGATGATATCGCCGGCGTAGGCTTCTTCGAGCTGTTCACGCTCGGAGGAGAAGAACGTCAGGGCATCGCCGATGCGGACGTCCTTGCCGGTGCGCACGTGGCGCATCTTCATGCCTTTTTCGTATTTGCCGGAGCAGATGCGCATGAAGGCGATGCGGTCGCGGTGTTTTGGGTCCATGTTCGCCTGGATCTTGAACACGAAGCCGGTGAATTTTTCTTCAACCGGTTCCACGGTGCGCTCGTTGGCAACACGGGCCAGTGGGCGTGGGGCCCAATCCACCACGGCGTCGAGCACATGGTCGACACCAAAGTTGCCCAGGGCGGTACCGAAGAACACCGGGGTCAGCTGACCGTCGAGGAATTCCTGCTGGTTGAACTCATGGCAGGCGCCCTGCACCAGTTCCAGCTGGTCGACGAAACGGTCGTACTCGTCACCCAGGTGGGCGCGGGCTTCGTCGGAGTCGAGTTTCTCGATGATCTTGGTTTCGGTGCGCTCATGACCGTGGCCGGCGGTGTAGACAATGATGTAGTCCTCCGCCAGGTGGTACACGCCCTTGAAGTCGCGGTAGCAACCGATCGGCCAGGTGATCGGCGCGGCCTTGATCTTCAGCACGGCTTCGATTTCGTCCAACAGCTCGATCGGGTCGCGGATGTCGCGGTCGAGTTTGTTGATGAAGCTGACGATCGGCGTGTCACGCAGACGGCACACGTCCATCAGGGCGATGGTACGTGGCTCGACGCCTTTACCGCCGTCGAGGACCATCAGCGCCGAGTCCACCGCAGTCAGGGTGCGGTAGGTGTCTTCGGAGAAGTCTTCGTGGCCCGGAGTGTCGAGCAGGTTGACCATGTGGTCGCGATACGGGAACTGCATGACCGACGTGGTAATGGAAATACCCCGTTGTTTTTCCATTTCCATCCAGTCGGAGGTGGCATGGCGGTCGGATTTGCGGGATTTCACCGTGCCGGCCACCGCGATTGCCTTGCCCATCAGCAGGAGCTTCTCGGTGATGGTGGTTTTACCGGCATCGGGGTGGGAAATAATGGCGAAAGTGCGGCGTTTCGCGACTTCGGCGGCCTGGTGGGTCATGGGAAATCGCCTGGCAGGTGAGTCAAAAAAGGGCGGCGAGTATAGCGCAAACCCCGGCTGCCGGACCACCGTTCACCCGATTAGGGGTGGCTAAATGCTGCCAAGTATGGAACCTTTTAAAAGGTCGAGACGTCCACTCCCCTGCTACCGCACTCGGAACAGGGGCTGATAAATCAGCAAGTTAGCCTGACGAGGCTGCGCTCATGGCTCGATCGCATACCGCGTTGCCGGTATCGGCGAGCTGCTTTTCGCGAACTCATTCGCCGACAGCCAGGAATGGCATTGCCGCTCGGAAATGTGTTCGCCGACAAAAGAAAAAAGGAGTCCGCCTGTGGCTATTCGCTATGGCAAAGGGCTGATAGGAGGAGCGGTTGTCGTCGCCCTCCTGGCCCTGCTGGTCCACTGGATCGGCATCAACACGATCGAACTGTACCGCGACGATTTGTTGTTTTACCTGCAAGCTCACCTGATCCTCGTTCTTGTCTCCATGCTGGCGGCCCTCGTTGTGGGCATCCCCGCCGGTATCCTGCTCAGCCGACCGCACATGGTCGGGCGCGCAGAACGCTTCATGCAGATCTTCAACATCGGCAACACCGTCCCTCCCCTGGCCGTACTGGCCATCGCCCTCGGCGTCCTCGGCATCGGCAGCGGCCCGGCGATCTTCGCGCTGTTCCTCGCCTCCCTCCTGCCTATCGTGCGCAATACCTACGAAGGCCTGAAAAACGTTCAAGGCTCGCTGAAAGAAGCGGCCACCGGCATTGGCATGACGCCACGCCAGGTGCTGTTTCGCGTGGAATTGCCCAACGCCGTGCCGATCATCATCGGTGGCGTGCGCGTGGCCCTGGCGATCAACGTCGGTACCGCGCCGCTGGCGTTCCTGATCGGCGCCAACAGCCTGGGCAGCCTGATCTTCCCTGGTATCGCCCTGAACAATCAGCCGCAATTGCTGCTCGGCGCCGCGTGTACCGCGTTGCTGGCCTTGCTGCTCGACGGCTTGGTGACACTGGCCAGCCGCCTCTGGCTGGAACGCGGGTTGCGTGCGTCTTAAGGAGCCGACATGAAAAAGCTGACACTGATACTGAGCTGCGTCCTGCTGTGCGCAGGTTTTGCGCAAGCCGCTGAAAAACCCGTCATCCGCATCGGCGCCCGGGTGTTCACCGAACAGACCCTGCTGGCCGAAATCACCTCCCAGTACCTGCGCACCAAGGGCTATGACACCCGCGTGACCGGCGGCCTGGGCAGCAACCTGGCGCGCAGTGCCCAGGAAAGCGGGCAACTGGACCTGATCTGGGAATACACCGGCGTGTCGTTGGTGGCCTACAACCACGTCGACGAGAAGCTCGACAGCGAACAGTCCTACGCTCGGGTGAAAGAACTCGACGCGAAAAAAGGCCTGGTCTGGCTCTCCCCGTCGCGCTTCAGCAACACCTACGCCCTGGCGCTGCCGGAGAAGGTTGCCGCTGAGCATCCCGAGATCAACAGCATCAGCGACCTGACCCTGGCCGTCGAGCAAGATGCCAAGAGCAACCGCCTGGTGGCCCTGGACACCGAGTTCGCCAACCGTTCCGACGGCCTGGCCGGCATGGTCAAGCTGTACGACATGAACCTGACCCGCAAAAACACCCGGCAGATGGACGCCGGCCTGGTCTACACCGCGCTGCGTAATGGCCAGGTGTTTGCCGGTTTGGTCTACACCACCGACGGTCGCCTGAACGCCTTCAAACTGAAGCTGCTGGCAGACGACAAGCACTACTTCCCGGACTACACCGCCGCGCCCGTGGTGCGTCAGGTGTATCTCGACGCGCACCCGGAACTGGCCGCTGACCTCAAGCCATTGGCCGAGCTGTTCGACGACGAAACCATGCGCCAGTTGAACGCGCGGGTCGACGTCGACCATGAAAGCCCCTCCGCGGTTGCCGCCGACTTCCTGCGCCAACATCCGATCAATCAATAAGAGGAGAAGACATGGAATTCCTGAACGCCTTTTCCCATCTTGATTGGGCCCAAGTCCTACAACTGACCGGACAACACATCACCCTGGTCGGCATCGCCGTGATCCTCGCGATCCTGATCGGCGTGCCCCTGGGCATCCTGATGACGCGCTTCCCGACGCTTGCCGGCCCGCTGCAAGCCAGCGCCACGGTGCTGCTGACCGTGCCGTCCATCGCCCTGTTCGGCCTGCTGCTGCCGTTCTACTCCAAGTTCGGCCAGGGCCTGGGGCCGATGCCGGCGATCACCGCCGTGTTCCTCTACTCCCTGCTGCCGATCATGCGTAACACCTACCTCGCCCTCACGGGTGTGGAGCCGGGTATCCGCGAAGCCGCACGCGGCATCGGCATGACCTTCGGCCAGCGCTTGCGCATGGTCGAACTGCCCATCGCCGTGCCGGTGATCCTCGCCGGTGTACGCACCGCCGTGGTGATGAATATCGGTGTGATGACCATCGCCGCCACCATCGGTGCCGGTGGCCTGGGTGTACTTATTCTGGCTTCCATCAGCCGCAGCGACATGTCGATGCTGATCGTCGGCGCCGTGCTGGTCAGTCTCCTGGCCATTTTTGCCGACCTGCTCTTGCAATGGCTGCAACGCTCGCTGACTCCAAAAGGATTGCTCAAATGATCGAACTTCAAAACCTGTCCAAGACCTTCCAAAGCAACGGCAAGACTGTCACCGCCGTGAACGATGTAAGCCTGACCGTCAATGAAGGCGAGATTTGCGTGTTCCTCGGCCCGTCGGGCTGCGGCAAAAGCACCACGCTGAAGATGATCAACCGCCTGATCAAGCCCACCTCGGGCAAGATCCTGATCAACGGCGAAGACACCACCGACCTCGACGAAGTCACCCTGCGTCGCAACATCGGTTATGTGATCCAGCAGATCGGCCTGTTCCCGAACATGACCATCGAGGAAAACATCGTGGTGGTGCCGAAATTGCTCGGCTGGGACAAGCAAAAATGCCACGACCGCGCCCGCGAGTTGATGAGCATGATCAAGCTGGAACCCAAGCAGTATTTGCACCGCTACCCACGTGAATTGTCGGGCGGCCAACAACAGCGGATCGGCGTGATCCGAGCCCTGGCGGCCGACGCGCCGTTGCTGTTGATGGATGAACCGTTCGGCGCGGTCGACCCGATCAACCGCGAAATGATCCAGAACGAATTCTTCGAGATGCAGCGTGCGCTGAACAAGACCGTGATCATGGTCAGCCACGACATCGACGAAGCGATCAAGCTGGGCGACAAGATCGCGATCTTCCGTGCCGGCAAGCTGCTGCAGATCGATCATCCGGACACCCTGCTGGCGCACCCGGCCGACGAGTTTGTCAGCAACTTCGTGGGCCAGGACAGCACCCTCAAGCGCCTGTTGCTGGTGAAGGCCGAAGACGCGGCGGACAATGCCCCTTCGGTGAGCCCGGAAACGCCAGTGGCAGACGCGCTGGAGCTGATGGACGAGCATGACCGTCGCTACGTGGTGGTCACCTGTGCCGAGAACAAGGCGCTGGGTTATGTACGACGTCGCGACCTGCACCGTCAGACCGGCACCTGCGGCCAGTACCTGCGCGAGTTCAACGCCACGGCGGCGTATGACGAGCATCTGCGCATCCTGCTGTCGCGCATGTACGAGTTCAACCGTTCGTGGTTGCCGGTGATGGATGCGGAGCGGGTGTTCCTGGGTGAGGTGACGCAGGAGTCGATTGCTGAGTATCTGAGCTCGGGTAAGTCGCGTGGGGGTAAGACCAGCATCGTCTCGCCTGCCGAGACTGCACTCGCCTGATAGACCGCTATCGCGGGCAAGCCCGGCTCCCACAATGGACTGCATTCATCTGTTGGAATGCAGTCCCTGTGGGAGCCGGGCTTGCCCGCGATGAAGGCACCACAAATCCCTCTGATTTGCCCCCTCCGGGGAACATCATTCCGTCACACCTGTCGGTTACATAAGTAGCTGCACGGGTTCGCGCGACGAACGCGTGCAAAAACGCGACATTTTTAGTTGATCTCAAGCCCCTCACGCCCTAAAGTTCGCGCCGAACGTCCATGCTGGAAACGATCCATCCGGCTCAAGTACTGACGACGAGACAGCAAGGCCAAGGGAAGCGGTTATTCCCATGGCCTTTTTGCTTTCGGCGACATGCCTTGGGAAGTAGGCGAACCAAAGTGGGGATACGGAGGACGTTCATTTGCACCCATTGATCAATTTAGTTTGCCCTTAGGAGTTCCCAGCATGTCGATCAACGTCGAAGATTATTTCGCGCGCGCCACTTTTGACAAAATGAAGGCGTTCGCCGACAAGCAAGAAACCCCGTTCGTGGTGATCGACACCGCGATGATCAGCCAGGCCTACGATGACCTGCGCGCCGGTTTCGAATTCGCCAAGGTGTATTACGCGGTCAAAGCCAACCCGGCTGTCGAGATCATCGACCTGCTCAAAGAAAAGGGTTCGAGCTTCGACATCGCCTCGATCTACGAGCTGGATAAAGTGATGGACCGTGGCGTCAGCGCCGACCGCATCAGCTACGGCAACACCATCAAGAAGTCCAAGGACATCCGCTACTTCTACGAGAAAGGCGTGCGCCTGTTCTCCACCGACTCCGAAGCCGACCTGCGCAACATCGCCAAGGCCGCGCCGGGTTCGAAAGTGTATGTACGTATCCTCACCGAAGGTTCGACCACGGCTGACTGGCCTTTGTCGCGCAAATTCGGCTGCCAGACCGACATGGCCATGGACCTGCTGATCCTGGCCCGTGACCTTGGCCTGGTGCCTTACGGCATCTCGTTCCACGTGGGTTCACAACAGCGCGACATCAGCGTGTGGGACGCGGCGATCGCCAAGGTCAAAGTGATCTTCGAGCGCCTGAAGGAAGAAGACGGCATCCATCTCAAGCTGATCAACATGGGTGGCGGCTTCCCGGCCAACTACATCACCCGCACCAACAGCCTGGAAACCTACGCTGAAGAAATCATCCGTTTCCTCAAGGAAGACTTCGGCGACGACCTACCGGAAATCATCCTGGAGCCGGGCCGTTCGTTGATTGCCAACGCCGGTATCCTGGTCAGCGAAGTGGTGTTGGTGGCGCGTAAATCCCGTACCGCCGTCGAGCGTTGGGTGTACACGGATGTGGGCAAGTTCTCCGGCCTGATCGAAACCATGGACGAAGCTATCAAGTTCCCGATCTGGACCGAGAAGAAAGGCGAGATGGAAGAAGTGGTCATTGCCGGCCCAACCTGCGACAGCGCCGACATCATGTACGAGAACTACAAGTACGGCCTGCCGCTGAACCTGGCGATTGGTGATCGTCTGTACTGGTTGTCGACCGGTGCGTACACCACCAGCTACAGCGCGGTTGAGTTCAATGGCTTTCCGCCACTGAAATCCTTCTACGTGTAAAACGGCTGCAGCTAAAAAACCCATGACAATTCATGGGTTTTTTTACGCCTTAAGAAAGGCTGCCTGCGCGCTCACGGTAGGCCTCTGCCATTGCTCTGATTTGCGGGTCGCTCGCCGCTGAGAGCGCCTGGTGCGCCGTGCGCAAAAACTTCAGATTCCCCCCCGCCAACGCTTTGCGCAACCACTCCAGCGCCGCGTCGATTTGCCCCCTGTCGGCCAACACCGCCGCATAGCTGAACTGCCCGCGAAAATCGCCGCCTTCGGCCGAGCGCCGATACCAGTCCACCGCCGCCTCCAGATCCTGCCCACAGAAGCGACCGTCTTCCAGATAACGCCCCAGCAGGTTCATCGACTTGGCATGGCCTTGTTCCGCTGCCTGGCGGTACAGGCTCAGCGCTTGTTGCTGGTCTTCGGCAATACCGCGTCCGGTCGCCAACAGGTTGGCGTAGTTGTATTGCGCCCAATCCAAACCGGCCTCGGCGGCCAAACGGTACTCTCGCGCCGCTGCCGTTTCATCCGCCGCACCACCCCAGCCATGTTCCAAACAACGCCCGGCCATATTGCGCGCCATCAAGTGCCCACCCTGGGCCGCGATCTGGAACCAGCGCAACGCCAGCGCTTCATCCCGCGTAATGCCACGGCCATCCAAGAGGATCTGCCCGAGCAACGCCTGGGCGTCTACTACACCCTCCTTTGCCGCCACCAGGATCGCCTGGGCGGCGCGCACGGGGGAATCATCGAGCATGCTTTGCAGTTGCTCGACGTTGAGCACTTCTTCACGGCGCAACAAGAAGCCCATGTCAGACCTCGACCCAGCGGCGCAACAGGTTGTGGTAGGTGCCGGTGAGCTGGATCAGTGCCGGGTGGTCTGGCACATCGGCGCTCAGTTGCTGGATCGCCCCGTCCATCTCGAACAGCAGGGTGCGCTGGCTGTCTTCGCGCACCAGGCTTTGGGTCCAGAAGAATGAGGCGTAGCGCGCGCCGCGCGTCACGGCGTTGACTTTGTGCAGGCTGGAACCGGGGTACAGCACCATGTCGCCGGCCGGCAACTTCACACGCTGCAGGCCAAAGGTGTCCTGGATCTCCAGCTCGCCGCCGTCGTATTCATCGGGGTCGCTGAAAAACAAGGTGGATGACAAATCGGTGCGCACGCGCTCGTGGCTGCCTTTGGGCTGGCGTACGGCGTTGTCGATGTGAAAGTCGAAACTGCCGCCGGCGGTGTAGCAATTGAGCAACGGCGGGAAGACCTTGTGCGGTAACGCCGCCGACATAAACAACGGGTTCTGCCACAAACGTTCCAGCATCGCCGCGCCGATTTCCTTGGCCAATGGGTGGCCTTCAGGCAATTGCAGGTTGTGCTTGGCCTTGGCGGACTGGTGTCCAGCAGTGATTTTACCGTCGGCCCAATCGGCGGTTTCCAGGGCCTGGCGAATGCGCTGCACTTCCTCACGAGAGAACAGGCCGGGGATGTGCAGCAGCATGGGCAATACCTGAATTCAGAGAGGCGCCAATGGTATTGATTCTTATCCGCCCTGTAAAACGTCGGGACGGATGAGTTCGTAAAAACCGTAAGCAAAAAGTGTAAAGAATGTAAATTCAGTGCAATTAGCAATGTATCGCAATTGATAGAAATACTTGTTAACACTATATTCCGCGGCCTCACATCCTTGGGGAAAGGACACGTCATGTCGCGCACCACTACAAAAATACCTGCCAGTTCACCACGCATGCTGGCTTCGGCCATCGGCGTTGCCCTCAGCGCCAGCTCTGTCGCCCATCTGGCGCAAGCGGCCGAAGACACTGAACAAAAAGGCCAGCGCAACAGCATCTCCCTGGGCGCCACCAGCATTACCGGCGAAGAACAGGACAACACCTCCTACCAGGTCGAAAAAGCCTCGTCGCAGAAATACACCGCGCCGCTGGTGGATACACCGCGTTCCGTCACCGTGGTGCCGCAACAAGTGCTCAAGGACACCGCCGCCACCTCGCTGCAGGACGCCTTGCGCACCGTACCGGGCATCACGTTCGGCGCCGGTGAAGGCGGCAATCCCCAGGGCGACCGCCCGTTCATCCGTGGTTTTGACGCCCAGGGCGACACCTACCTGGACGGCGTGCGCGACACGGGCGGCCAGAGCCGTGAGATCTTCGACATCGAATCGATCGAAGTCAGCAAGGGCCCGAACTCGTCGTTCGGCGGCCGTGGCTCGGCTGGCGGCAGCCTCAACCTGGTGAGCAAGACCCCACAAGCGCGGGACTTCACCAACGGCGGCTTCACCTATGGTTCCGACCAGACCCGCCGCTATGTGCTCGACGTGAACCGTCAGTTCCTCGACGACAGCGCCGCGTTCCGCCTGAACCTGATGAGCCACGAACAGAACGTCGCCGGTCGCGACGCGATCAATTACGACCGCTGGGGTGTCGCCCCGTCGCTGACGTTTGGCCTAGGCACCCCGACCCGCGTCAACCTCAGCTACTACCACATGGAAAGCAACGACCTGCCGGACTCGGGCATTCCCTACGGCTACAGCTCGTCGACCGCCACCGCCCACGTGCATGACAAACCCAATGACGGCGGCGACAGCAACAACTTCTACGGTCTCAAGAGCCGCGACTTCCGCAAGACCCGCGCCGACATCAGCACGATCTCCGTCGAGCACGACCTGAACGACAACATGACCCTGAAAAACACCCTGCGCCACGGCAGCACCGGCCAGGATTACGTGCTGACCCAGCCGGATGACAGCCAGCGCAACGTCAATCGCTTCGGCACGGTATGGCGTCGGGCCAACACCCGCGTGTCCACCACCACGACCACCACCAACCAGACCGACCTGTTCGGCAGCTTCCAGGCCCTGGGCTTCAAGCACAGCTACTCCACCGGCCTGGAATTCACCGGTGAAGAAACCCGTGTCAGCGGCTACACCGTCACCCCGAACAGCAACCCAACCGGCGGCTGCACCGTGGCTGCCGGCAGCCTTGGCGGCCAGTGCACTTCGCTGGGCAACCCGAACCCGGATGACGCCTGGAACGGCTCCATCGCCCGTAACTACATGGGCACCAACACCAAGGCCACCAGCCGCGCCGCGTATGTGTTCGACACCATCGAACTCGACCCGAAATGGCTGCTGAACGTAGGCCTGCGCTACGACACCTTCGACACCGAAGCCAATACCAATGCCGTGCCGACGTCCACCGTTAAGGCGCGCAGCAAGGTCAAGGACGACAGCCAGTTCTTCAACTGGCAGGCCGGCCTGGTCTGGAAACCACTGGATAACGGCAGCATCTACACCTCCTACGCCACCTCGGCCTCGCCGGCCGGCGGCCTGGTGGGTGAAGGCGTGGACAACAACGCGATTCCGACCGGCATCAACACCAGCGACCTCAAGCCAGAAGAAACCGTCAACTACGAACTGGGCACCAAGTGGGACCTGTTCCACAACCGCCTGTCGCTGTCGGCTGCGGTGTTCCGTACCGAGAAGAAAAACACCCGCATCCTGGTGGATTCCAACACCTACCAAACCGCAGGCGAATCCCGCGTAGACGGCCTGGAGTTGTCCGCCAGCGGCAAGATCACGGACAAATGGCAAGTGTTCGCCGGCTACAGCTACCTGAAAGCCGAGCTGGTTGACCCTGGCAAGAACGGCAACCGCCAGGGTGTCGTGCAGGCGGGTTCCAACAAAGGCAATCAGATGCCCAACACTCCAGAGAACTCGTTCAGCCTGTGGACCACCTATGACGTCACCCCGAAGCTGACCATCGGTGGCGGCGCGTTCTACGTCGACCAGGTTTACGGCGATGCGGCCAACACCGTGTACGTGCCGTCCTACACCCGCTACGACGCCATGGCCAGCTACAAGCTGACCAAGAACGTCGACCTGCAACTGAACGTGCAGAACCTGACCGACAAGACCTATTACGACAAGGCCTACGCGTCGCACTTCGCCAACCAGGCGGCCGGCCGTACGGCCCTGTTGTCCACCAGCTTCCACTTCTAAACAGCCACACCACGCAGCAAAAAGCCCCACGCATCGGATGCGTGGGGCTTTTGCGTGTAAAACAGAATGTTTCTCGACAAGCCACGGCATAATGCGCGCCGTGCCCTACATATCCGGATAGACGAGGCGGTCAGACGTGTTGAAGAAAACCCTGTTCCAGTTGCACTGGTTCTTCGGCATTACCGCCGGGCTGGTGCTGGCCTTGATGGGGATCACCGGGGCTGCGGTCTCGTTTCAGGATGAAATCCTACGGGCGCTCAACCCGAGCGTACTGACCGTGGAAAAACGCGAAGCCGGTGTATTGCCGCCCGCCGAGCTGGTGCGCAAGTTGGAAGCCACCGAAGGCCAGACCGTGGCCATGCTGTTCGTGGAGAGCGAAAGCGGCAACGCCGCCCGCGTGTTCTTCACCCCGCCGCCCGGCGAACGCCGTGGCCAGTTGCGCTATTTCGATCCCTACACCGGCGACTACATGGGCGACGTGGTCGGCCAGGAGGTTTTCGGCTTCCTGCTGCAATTCCACCGTTTCCTGGTGATGGGCGATACCGGGCGCAACATCACCGGCGCGTGCACGCTGATCCTGGTGTTCTTCTGCCTGTCCGGGTTGTACCTGCGCTGGCCGCGCCAGGTGGCAAGCTGGCGTGCTTGGCTGACCTTGGACTGGCGTAAAAAAGGCCGTGCCTTCAACTGGGACCTGCACTCGGTGTTCGGTACCTGGTGCCTGTTGGCGTATCTGCTGTCGGCACTGACCGGGTTGTATTGGTCCTACGACTGGTACAGCCAGGGCCTGACTAAACTGTTGTCCGACGCCCCACAAAATGAACGGGTGCGCAAACGCGGCCCGGCGCCTGAAGGCCCGGCGCCCGTGGCCAATTACGATGCGATCTGGAGCAGCATCTACAGCAACGCCGGCCCCGGCTTGAGTGCCTACAACATCCGTATGCCAGCTGTCGCCGGGCAACCGGCCACCGTGTACTACCTGCTAAACAATTCGCCTCATGACCGCGCGTTGAACCAGATCAACCTGGACCCGGCGACCGGCGAGGTGAAATCCCACGACCGCTACGCCAGCAAGACCCTCGGCTCACAACTGCTGACCAGCGTCTACGCGCTGCACACCGGCAGCTACTTCGGCCTGGCAGGAAGGATCATTCTCACAGTCAGCTCGGTGCTGATGCCGTTGTTCTTTATCACCGGTTGGCTGTTGTACCTGGACCGTCGTCGCAAGAAACGCCAGGTGCGTGATGCGCGTAAAGGCCTCACGGCCAACGCCAGCGATGCCCCGGCCTGGCTGATCGGCTTTGCCAGCCAGAGCGGTTTTGCCGAGCAGCTTGCGTGGCGAACAGCAGGCCAATTGCAGGCGGCTGGCTTGCCGGTGAAGGTGCAATCCCTGGGCAGCGTCAGCCAGGATGACCTGCGCCAGTCGGAAAATGCGCTGTTCGTGGTCAGTACCTTCGGCGACGGCGAAGCCCCTGACAGTGCTCGCGGTTTCGAGCGCAGCGTGCTCGGCCAAGACCTGTCCCTAAAGGGCTTGAACTACTCGGTCCTGGCTCTGGGCGACCGTCAATACGAACACTTCTGCGGCTTCGCGCGGCGCCTGCATTTCTGGCTGACCCACCAGGGCGGCAACGCTTTATTTGCTCCGGTAGAAGTCGACAGCGGCGACACCGCCGCCCTGTTGCACTGGCAACAACAACTCGGCCAGCTCACCGGCCACGCCCCGGCGGCCGCTTGGCCGACCGCCCAATACGAAAACTGGACGCTGAGCCAACGCACCCTGCTCAACCGCGACAGCGCAGGCGCCGATGTCTACTTGCTGGGCCTCACCTCCTCGTCACCCCAACGCTGGCAAGCCGGCGACCTGGTGGAAGTGCTGCCGCGCAACTGCCCTTGGGCCATCGAACACTTCCTCGAAGGCCTGGGCCTGGCCGGCAGTGACGGCGTGTTGATCGACGGCATGGCGCACACCCTCGACCAGGCCCTGGCCACTCGCCAACTGCCGACGCATCGCGCCCACCTGGTCGGCCTGCATGCCCAGGCGCTGGTGGACGCGCTGGTACCGCTGGGCATGCGCGAATACTCCATTGCCTCGATTGCCAGCGATGGCGTACTCGAATTGATCGTGCGCCAGGAACGCCACCCCGACGGCAGCCTGGGCCTGGGATCAGGCTGGCTCACCGAACATGCCGCCCTCGGCTCCAGCATCAGCCTGCGCCTGCGCCGCAACAGTGGCTTCCACCTGCCGCAAGCACCCGTGCCGCTGATCCTGCTGGGCAACGGCACCGGCCTGGCCGGCCTGCGCAGTTTGCTCAAGGCGCGCATTGCCGACGGCCAGCAGCGTAACTGGCTGCTGTTCGGTGAGCGCAATATCAAGCATGACTTCCTCTGTCAGGACGAACTGCAAGGCTGGCTGGCCAGTGGCGATCTGGCGCTGCTGGACCTGGCGTTTTCCCGCGACCAGGAGGAAAAAATCTACGTGCAGGATCGCCTGCGGGAGTCAGCCGAAGTACTGCGTAAGTGGCTGAGCGACGGCGCGGCGATTTATGTGTGCGGGAGCCTGCAGGGGATGGCAACTGGGGTGGATCAGGCGTTGGTGGACATCCTTGGCAGTGAAGCCGTGGAGCGGTTGATCGAACAAGGTCGCTATCGCCGCGACGTCTACTGAATACAACAATCAAACTGCCCTAATGCCAGTCATTTAAGAGGTTTAAAGGCTAGAAAGGAACCTGTGGCGAGGGAGCTTGCTCCCGTTGGGTCGCGAAGCGGCCCCAAAAATGGGACTGCTGCGCAGTCCAACGGGAGCAAGCTCCCTCGCCACAGGTACAGCGTTTCCCTTAACTGACTGGCGTTAGGGCTTGCCAGCTCCCACAGTTGATTGCGTTCCAAGTCAGGTGGGTTGGAGTTTTTGTTCGAAGACCGACACTCCATCCAGATCCCGCAAAATCACGGTCAACTCCGCCGTCTGCCCATCAATGTTCACCTCGCCAAAAAACTGAAAACCGGCGAATGGCGAGGTGTTCTGCGCCGGCGGCGCCTTTTCGAACACCACCTCAGGCCCAAAGGTCTTATCCAACGGATTAGGCCCGAAACTCCCCGCATTCAACGGCCCGGCGACAAACTCCCAGAACGGCTCGAAATCCTGGAACGCCGCGCGATCCGGGTGATAGTGGTGTGCCGCGCAGTAATGCACATCCGCCGTCAGCCACACATGGTTACGCACCTTCTGCGCCCTTAAAAAGCCCAGCAGCTCGGCAATTTCCAGCTCACGCCCTTGCGGTGCGCCTGGGTCGTTGTTGGCAATCGCTTCCCAGCGCGGCACGCCGGGGCTCACTTCGCCATCAGGCACACCCAGGCCAATCGGCATGTCAGCGGCGACGACTTTCCACTGCGCCTGCGAGCCCTTGAGTTCACGCTTGAGCCAATCCAACTGCTCGCGGCCGAGGAAGGGTTTTTCAGCGCCCAGGTTGTCATCGTTCGGCCCGCGATAGCTGCGCATGTCCAGCACGAACACATCCAGCAACGGCCCATAGCTGAGCTTGCGATAAATGCGCCCGCCGCCATCGGCGCTCTGCCGGCGCATCGGTGAATATTCCAGCCAGGCCTGGCGCGCACGGCCGACCAAGGTGTTGATGTCCTTGACCTGGTAACGCTCATCCAACTGCTTGCTTGGCGACCAGTTGTTCACCACCTCATGGTCGTCCCACTGCCAGATCTGCGGCACTTCGGCGTTGAAGCGACGGACGTTTTCGTCCATCAGGTTGTAGCGGTAGTTGCCGCGATATTCATCCAGGGTTTCAGCCACCTTGCTCTTGGCGTCGGTGGTGAGGTTGCGCCAGATGCGCCCGTCTTCGACCGTCAGTTGGGCCGGCACTGGGCCGTCGGCGTAGATGGTGTCGCCGCTGTGGATAAAGAAGTCCGGCAGGCGCAGGCGCATGGCTTCGTAGATGCGCATGCCGCCGATGTCCGGGTTGATGCCGAAGCCTTGGCCGACGGTGTCGCCACTCCACACAAAACGAATATCGCGGCGCTGTTGCGGCACGCTGCGCAGGTGGCCAAACCAGGGTTCGCTGGCAACGCCGGTCTGTGCGTCTTCGAAGTGCACGCGGTAGAAAATCGCTTGGTTGGCGGGCAGCCCAGTGAGTTCGACGCGGGCGGTAAAGTCGGTGCGGTTGTCGGCCAGGGGCGAAACAAATCGACGCGGGTTGCTGAAGACGCTTCGGGTGTCCCACTCCACCACCATGCGGGCCGGGCGGTCGCTGCGGCTCCAGATCATGGCGCGATCACCGAGCAGGTCGCCGGACTGCACGCCGTCGGTGAGTTGCGGCCGGTCCTTCACAGAGGCGATCACCGCCGGGGCCAGGCCCGGCAGCAACAGGCCGGCGCCGACGGCTTGCATCACGCGGCGGCGGCCGAGATCGAAGTGACTCATGCAGGTGCCCTCTTGATTATCAAAAGGGCCACTAAAGCATGGGGTTATGACACCGGTGCGACAGTCAGCTCGACCGCTTCCGGACGTTTGATCAGCGCATACACCAGGCCGGTCAGCAGGCTACCGGCGACAATCGCCAGCAGGTACAGCAGCGCGTGGTTCATCGCATTTGGAATCACCAGCACAAACAGGCCGCCGTGGGGCGCCGCCAGTTTGCAGCCGAAATACATCGACAGCGCACCGGTCAACGCGCCACCGGCAATGCTGGCCGGGATGACGCGCAGCGGGTCCTTGGCGGCGAACGGAATCGCGCCTTCGGAGATAAAGCACATGCCGAGGATCATCGCCGCTTTGCCGGCCTCGCGTTCGGTCTGGGCGAACTTGCGGCGGGCCAGGAATGTGGCGATGCCCATGCCAATCGGCGGCACCATGCCGGCGGCCATGGTGGCAGCCATCGGCGCGCCACTGGAGGCCGCTAGCAAACCGACGGAAAACGCATACGCTGCCTTGTTGATCGGCCCGCCCAGGTCGACACACATCATGCCGCCCAACAGGATCCCCAGCAGCACCGCATTGGTGGTGCCCATGGTGCTGAGGAAGTCGGTCAGCCCAGTCAGCAGGCGCGCGACCGGCGGGCCCACCAGGTAGATCATCGCCAGGCCGGTAAACAGGCTCGCCAGCAATGGGATGATCAGGATCGGCTTGAGCGCCTCCAGGCTCTGCGGCAACTTCACCGCACGCGTGATCAGCTTGACGCAATAGCCGGCCAGGAAACCGGCGAAGATGCCGCCGATAAAGCCCGCGCCCAGCGTCCCAGCCAATAAGCCGCCAATCATGCCGGGCGCGATGCCGGGACGGTCGGCAATCGAGTAGGCGATGTAGCCCGCCAGCAACGGCACCATCAGCATGAAGGCGCGGTCACCCACGGTTTTCAGTGCAGCCGCCAAGGTGCCTTCCTGTTCAAAGGCATGGATGCCGAACACGAACGACAAGGCGATCAATAGCCCGCCCGCCACCACCATCGGCAACATGAACGACACACCGGTCAACAGGTGTTTATACACGCCAGTCTTTTCTTGCTTGGCCACCACACCGCTTGCCGCGTTTTCCACCGCACCTTCGGCCAGGGCCTTGTTGAGGGTGGCTTCGGACTGCTTGAGGGCAATGCCGGTGCCGCAACGGTAGATCTTCTTGCCGGCGAAGCGCTCGTTGGCGACTTCGATATCCGCCGCCAACAAAACCACATCGGCATCGGCGATGGCCTGCGGGCTCAAGGGCGTGCGCGCGCCGACCGAGCCTTGGGTCTCGACCTGCAAGTCGTAGCCCAGCCGCTTGGCGGTCTGCTGCAAGGCTTCGGCAGCCATGAAGGTGTGAGCCACGCCCGTCGGGCAAGCGGTGATGGCAACGATGCGCGGTGCATTTTTGGCCGCCTGCTGCGTAGCGACATACACCTGCGCTTCTTCCGCGCCGCGACGCAACACCGCGTCGACATCGGCCAGCGCCTGGGCCGGCGTGCTCTGGAACACGCGCTTGCCGACAAACCGCTGCATATCCACCGGCGTACTGGTGACCAACAACACCCATTCGGCATCGTCGATCGTGGCCTGGGACAACTGGCGTTCCGGACGCTGCACATCCACCACTTCAACGCTGGTGCTCCAGCCCTGGCGTTGCGCGGCAGCGTCCAACAAGCGGGCGCACAGCACACTGGTGACCATGCCGTTCGGGCAGGCGGTAACAATGGCTAACTTCATCACAAACCCTCTTATTGTTCTGTCAGCGCACGCACGTGGACGCCGCTTTCGAGGCGCGCCAACTGCGCGTGATCGCTGATACCGAAGCCGATCTGCGTCACTGCCATCGCGGCAATTGCCGTGGCGCGGCGCAGGGTTTGCTCCGGCGTATCGCCATTGAGCAGACCGTGGAGCATCCCAGCCAACAGCGAGTCGCCCGCGCCGACGGTGCTGGCGACCGCGACCTTGGGCGGTGTGGCGTGCAGCGATGTGCCTGGGCTGTACCAGCTCACGCCCGCAGCGCCGTCGGAGACCACAACGTGTTCCACACCCTGTTGATGCAATTGGCTGATGGCATCCGGGGCATTACCCAGTGCGTCGGCCAGTTCTTCGGTATTGGGTTTGACCAGCCACGGGCCAGCCTGCAAGCCGGCGCGCAACGCTTCGCCGCTGGTGTCCAGGGCGACTTTCAAACCAAGGTTTTTCAGTTGTTCGAGCATTTTTTGAAACCACTGCGGGCTGACGCCGCGCGGCAAGCTGCCAGCCACCACCACCGCATCGAATTCCGGGCCGACGATGGCGATGAGCTTGAGCAGTTCTGCTTGCGCCTCGTCACTGACCAACGGCCCAGGCGCATTGATATCCGTGACCCGGCCATCCTGCTCGGCAATCTTGATGTTGCTGCGTGTCTCGCCCGGCACACGAATAAACGCATTACCAAATCGACGGCGGGCGATCAGCGCGTCGAACGCCTGGGGGTTTTCTTCTCCGAGAAACCCGCCCACGCTCACCTGATGGCCCAGGTCGGCCAGCACCTGCGCCACATTCACACCCTTGCCGGCGGCATGGGTCAGCAGGGTTTCGCTGCGGTTGACTTCACCCGGTTCCAGGCGCGCCAAGCGTACCGTCAGGTCCAACGCCGGGTTCAGCGTCAGGGTCAGAATCCTTGCCATCTACACGGCCTCCACTAGGGCTCGCACTTCGGCGGGCGAGCCCACCGCCAGTGCTTGTTGCGCCAGGCCCTGGGCCTCGCTCAGACTGAATTCGCGCACGCGCGCCTTCACTTCGGGGATGCTGCGGGCCGACACACTCAGCTCATCGACACCCAGGCCGATCAGCACTGGCACCGCCAACGGATCAGCCGCCAGCTCGCCGCACACGCCGACCCATTTGCCATGGGCATGGGCGGCGCGCACGGTGATGTCGATCAGTTGCAACACCGCCGGGTGCAGGCCATCGGCCTGGGCGGACAGGGTCGGGTGGCCACGGTCGATGGCCAGGGTGTACTGGGTCAGGTCGTTGGTGCCGACGCTGAAGAAATCCACTTCCTTGGCCAGGACCGGCGCGAGCAACGCGGCCGACGGCACTTCGATCATGATGCCCAGTTGCAGGTCTGCCACCGGGATTTCCAGGCGCAGGCGCTCGGTCATGTCGCGGGCCGCGCGCCATTCGTCAACACTGCCGACCATGGGGAACATGATGCGCAGCGGGCGGTTGTCCGCCGAGCGCAGCAGCGCCCGCAGTTGCGCTTCCATGATCTGCGGGCGCTGCAAGGTCAGACGAATGCCGCGCACGCCGAGGAAGGGGTTTTCCTCTTGGGCGATCGGCCAGTAAGGCAGCGGTTTGTCGCCCCCTACATCCAAGGTGCGCACCACCAGCGGACGACCGGCGAGACCATCGAGGACGCGGCGGTATTCGGCTTCCTGGGTGGCTTCGTCCGGTGCTTGCGGGTGGGCCATGAAAATCAGTTCGGTGCGCAGCAAGCCAATGCCTTCGGCGCCCTGCTCCACTGCGCTGGCAACACCGGCGCTTTCGCCGATGTTGGCGAACACTTCCACGGCATGCCCGTCGCGGGTCAACGCCGGTTCATGGCGCTGCGCCGAGGCGGCTTGCAGGCGTTGTTCGCGGGTGTCGCGCTCGACCGTGGCGCGCTGCAGGGTCGCGGCGTCGGCGTCCACATGCAGGCGACCGCGTTGGCCATCCAGCAACAATGGCGTACCGGCAGCCAACAGCAACACTGACGCGCCGGCACCGACCAGCGCGGGAATCCCGAGGGCGCGGGCGACAATGGCGCTGTGGGCCGTCGCGCCGCCACGGGCGGTGAGGATGCCGGCGACGCGCGCCGGGTCCAGACGCGCCACATCGGACGGACCGACTTCGTCCATCACCAAAATGTAAGGTTCGCTCGGCTCCTGGGCGGTTTCGACGCCACACAGTTGCGCCAGCACGCGGCGACCAATGTCACGCAGGTCGGCGGCACGTTCGGCGAGCAAAGCATCCTGCAACGACTCCTGCTGCTTGGCGGCCGCCTCGATCACACTCATCCACGCCGCTTCAGCGCTTTCGCCTTGCTTGAGGCGGGTGTCGACTTCGTCGGTGAGTTCCGGGTCGTCGAGCATTTCCTGGTGGGTGATGAAAATCTCGCGGATCGCCTTGGACGGGTTGCGTTCGATCAGGCCCTGGATATCCCGGCGCACATCGGCCAAGGCGCTGTGCAGGCGCTGGCGCTCAATGGCCGAGGATTCGCCACGCAGCGGGTAATCGAAGACCTGCTGCACCTGGATATGCGCAGGGCCGATGGCAATGCCCGGCGCGGCGGCGATGGCCTGGATCTGGCTGCCGGCCAAGGGTGCGCTGAGCACCGGCTCGATCTCTACGACTTCAGGCGGGGCACTTTGGGTTGGCAGTGGCTCGACCTCTTCACCCAGGCCCTCTTCCACCGCCGCCAACAGCGCGGGCAGCGCGTCGCCGGCAATGGTCGGCTCGGCGACAAACTCCAGCACTTGGCCGCGCCGCGCGCCGAGGCTCAGCAGTTTGCTCAGGCTTTTCACCGACACGGCGCCGACCGGGCCATCGACGATGCGCACACGCAGGTCGCCTTCAAAACTTTTCGCCAACTGCGCCAGGATCTTCGCCGGGCGCGCATGCAGGCCGTGGGCGTTGGCCAGGGTGATGCGCGCGGTGGGCCAGTCGGGCGGCAATTCACCGCCCAGCACTTCAAGCACGGCGCGGCTGCTGGTGGCGCGGCCGAGTTCCTGGCCGCGCCCTTCGATGAGCAAGGCGCACAAGCGTTCGAGCAGCGTCTGGTGAGCTTCGCCCAGGCTGGCCAGGCAGAACAGGCCGTTGAGCGGCTGGCCGAGGTAGCGCATGGGTTTGTCCGGGGTGACAAACGCCAGCCCTGGGCGCTTGACGGTCTGCTCACTGTGCAACCACCACAGGCCATCGCCCAGGGGCAGCGCATCCACCTGCTGCAACACGGCGGCGAAACCATTGCTTACACAATCGGCCTGACGCAACAGCCGTGCGCCGCGCCAAACCAATTCTTCGAAGTCGTCGGCGGACACGCCCAGGCTGATCATCTGCGCATCCAGCGCCAGCTCCTGCGGCGCACCTTGCAACAGTTTCAACAGCGCTTCGGCACTGCCGGCACGGCGCAGGGCCTGGCCCAGGTCGGTTTCGCCGAGGGCGCGGGTGAGCAGTTGCAACAGGCGCAGGTGTTCGTCGGATTTGGCGGCAATGCCGATGGCCAGATACACGATCTGGCCGTCGCCCCAGTCCACCCCTTCGGGGAACTGCAGCAGGCGCACACCGGTGGAGAACACCTGGTCACGGGTTTCGGGGGTGCCGTGGGGGATGGCGATACCTTGGCCGAGAAAGGTCGAGCCTTGGGCTTCACGAGCTTGCAAACCGCTGAGGTAACCCTCGGCGACCAGGCCGTCGGCCACCAGTTTTTCAGCGAGCAGGTGCAAGGCAGCAGATTTGTCCACGGCCACCTGGCCCATGGAAATCTGCTCTACAGTGAGCTCAAGCATGCCGTTCTCCTAGTTAGTGCAGTGGCGCACTAGGTATTGTTTTAAACAAACAGTGTAAAGGGTGTTCAGGTTTTACTGACTGAGCAGTCAATTGGCAGTAGCCACTCAGTCGCGAACGTCGTAAAAATACGCTGGCTGAAACGTTTAATCTATAGTTTATGGAAGACTACCCGTTAATTGCGCATCCTTGAAGAACCACTCGGCGCTTGAGCCAGGACATTGGTCGTGTACAGGAATCGGTTACGATTGGAGAAAATGTCGGGGCAAGCTCCAGAAAACAAGGAAATCCCGGTTTGAAACTCAGTGATATCGCCCGTCTTGCCGGTGTGTCCGTGACCACCGCCAGCTACGTCATCAATGGCAAGGCTGAACAGCAACGCATCAGCAGCGCCACCGTCGAGCGAGTGCGCGCCGTGGTCGAAGCCCATGGCTTTACCCCCAACCCCCAGGCCGCCGGGCTGCGCAGTCGGCACACGCGCACCTTGGGATTTATTCTGCCCGACCTGGAAAACCCCAGTTATGCACGCATCGCCAAGCTCCTGGAGCAAGGTGCGCGGGCGCGCGGCTATCAACTGCTGATCGCCAGCTCCGACGATGACGCCGACAGCGAGCGCCAACTGCTGCAACTGTTCCGCGCCCGGCGCTGTGACGCGCTATTTGTCGCCAGCTGCCTGCCGGCCAGCGATGACAGTTATCGCGAGCTGCAGGCCAAGGGGCTGCCAGTGATTGCCATCGACCGGGTGATGGGCGCGGATCAATTCTGCTCGGTGGTCAGCGACGACCGCCAGGCGTGCCAGCAATTGACCAGCAGCCTGTTGCAGCCATTGCCCAAGCAGATCGTATTGATCGGCGCACGGCCCGAGCTGAGCATCAGCCAGGAACGTGCCGCCGGTTTCCGCGAGGCCCTCGAAGGGTTCACCGGTGAGGTGATCGTCGAACACGGTGAAGCCTTCAGTCGCGATTGTGGCCGACAGTTGATGGAGCAACTTCTGCAGCAACTGGGGCATTTGCCTGACGCGCTGGTGACCACGTCCTACGTACTGCTGCAAGGCGTGTTCGACGCCTTGCATGACTTTCCGCTCAAATCCCGGCCGCTGCGCCTGGGCACCTTTGGTGATACCCAGTTGCTGGACTTCCTGCCGCTGCCGGTCAACGCCATGGCCCAGCAACATCAACTGATCGCCGAGACCGCACTGCGCCTGGCCCTGGCCGCGATTGAAGAAGAACAGTACCAACCGGGCGTGCATGCCATCGGCCGGACGTTCAAGCAGCGTATTCACGAGGCCTGAGCGTGGAGTTGATCGACACCCACACCCATTTGGACTTTCCGGACTTCGACAGCGATCGCCGGGAAGTCCTCGCTCACAGCCGGGCACTGGGCGTACGACGCATGGTGGTATTGGGGGTGTATCAGCAGAATTGGCAGCGGTTGTGGGACCTGGTGCAAGCGGACGAAGGCTTGTTCGCTGCCTTTGGCCTGCACCCGGTGTACCTCGATGACCATCGCCCCGCCGACCTGACGGAACTGGGCGACTGGCTGATCCGCTTGCACGGCCACCGGCAACTGTGCGCCGTGGGCGAAATCGGCCTGGATTACTTCCTCGAACAGCTGGACCGCGAACGCCAGCAAAGCCTGTTCGAAGCCCAACTGAAACTGGCGGTGGACTTCCAACTGCCGGCGCTGCTGCACGTGCGCCGCAGCCACGCCGCCGTGATTGCAACCCTCAAGCGCATTCGCCTGCCTCGCGGCGGCATCATCCATGCGTTCGCCGGCAGCCGTGAAGAAGCCCACGAATACATCAAGCTCGGCTTCAAACTGGGCTTGGGCGGCGCGGCGACCTGGCCTCAAGCCCTGCGCATGCACAAGGTGCTGGCCCACCTGCCGTTGGACGCGGTGGTACTGGAAACCGACTCACCGGATATGGCACCCGCCATGTACCCCGGCCAGCGCAACAGCCCCGAACACCTGCCGGACATCTGCACCGCGCTCGCCGAGCGCATGAATACCAGCCCTTTATTACTGGCTGAGGCGAGCACACGCAATGCGTGCGAGCTGTTCAATTGGTAGAGAAGGCGAGACCACTTGCAGCTCCAGCGTTATCCGCTGACGGTAGCGGGCATATCGCAGCACCAGGAAATGTACCAGCAGCACGATCAGCGAAATGTTGAATTGGCCGATCACACTGATCAGCCCCACCCACTCCGTCACGAGTGCCACGATGAGCGCCGTGCAGGTCAATACCACCATGCTCGGGCGCACCAGTGCCCAATGGTCCAGGGACCTGAATTGGCGCAACTGCCGAGGGCAGTTCAACTGCAAGATCCACTGGCAGTAAGGGCAATCGAACGGTTCTTCGATGGCAATGGCGTTCAGTTGCCAAGGCTTGAGATTAAAGGTGATGTCGCAATGGGCGCAGTGCCCCTTGATGCCGATTACAGCGCTCATCGCTGTGCCTCCCCAGGACTTGAAATCGAGTGAAACAATTTTCACCCATTCAAGGCCATGGAAAAGAGACGCCGAGAAATCAGGACGGGCACCACGCCAGCAAACGATAAATCCTACGCCCCGGTCTCACACGCGGAACGCGCCGATCAATTGCTTCAACTCGATCACCTGTATCGACAGCTGTCGGCTCGCCGCTTCGGTCTGGTGTGCGCCTTGGGCGGCATGTTCGCCAGCCCGATTGATCTCAACGATGTTCTGGTCGATATCGTGGGCGACAGCGGTTTGCTGCTCCACGGCGGCAGCGATCTGCTGGTTCTGATCGACGATCATCCCTACGGCACCGAGGATGTTTTCCAGGGCTTGCTGGACCTTTTCCGACTGGCCCACGGTGCCACTGGCCATTTCATGGCTGCTGCCCATGGCCTTCACGGCCGCCGCCACGCCGCTGTGCAAGCGGCTGATCATCTGCTCGATTTCCTCGGTGGAGTGCTGGGTGCGCCGAGCCAAAGTGCGCACCTCGTCCGCCACCACCGCAAACCCACGCCCTTGCTCGCCGGCCCGCGCGGCCTCGATGGCCGCATTGAGTGCCAGCAGGTTGGTTTGTTCGGCAATGCTCTTGATCACTTCCAACACGCTGCTGATGGACTGGCTGTCGGTGGCCAACTGATTGATCACCCGCACCGACTGATCGATCTCCGTGGCGAGTCGCGCAATGCTGCCCTGCTGCGACTGCACCAGGCCACGGCCGCTGACGGTTTCATCGTTGACGCTGTGGGCACTGCTCACCGCCGCCGCCGCACTGCGTGCGACTTCCTGGGCAGTGGACGACATCTGGTTCATGGCCGTCGCCACCTGCTCGATCTGCGTGCGCTGCCCGGAAACGGCCTGATTGCTCTGGGCCGAGACCGTCTCCACCTGCCCGGCCTGTAACTCGACCTGGCTGACGGTGTGTCCGACGCGCTCGATCAAGTCATGGATCTTCGCCACGGTACCGTTGAATACCTGGCCCAGGTCACCCAGCTCATCGCGGCTATGCGCAACAAAGGTGACGGTCATGTCACCGGCCGCCACCTTATCCATCATCGCGCCCAGACGCCGCAGCGTGGTGCGCGTGGACGCGTAGAAGCCTGCGTACAGGTAGAAAATCAACAGGAACACCGCGCTCAAGGCCGAGACCAGCACCACCATGTGCGTGCGGTTCTGTGCCAGGCGTTGTTCCAACTGTTGTCCGAGAAAGGTCAGCGTGGCGTCATCCAACTGGTAGGTCTGGGCCATCAACTGACTGACACTGTCGTAAAAGCCCTGCCAGGGCGCATCGAGGGTTTCGGCCATCACCACCTGCTCCTCGAACAACTCGCTGCCTTGCTTGAGGCTGGCGTTGCTGGTCTTGGCCAGGGTGTCGAGGGCCGCGTGCGCGGCTTTGCTGGAGCCCAAGGCGTCCTGCAACTTCAAGCCATACTCGGCCTGGAGTTTTTCCAATTGCTGCAACAGCTCGTCAAAGCGTGTGCTGGACGACGAGTTGAGAAAACCCTGGCCCAGGGAATACGCGCCCATTGCCCGGCCTTCGCCCAGGGTCTGGGTGACTTGTGGGGTCACGCTGGTGATCAGTTCACTGAGTTGGCGCAGGTCGCTTTGGGAGTCGCGACTCAGCCCGGATTGGCTGGAGATGATCTGGCTGAGCATCTGCGCCTTGTTGAGCAATTTGCCAATCAGGGCACTTTTGCTCAGCAACGAGGTTTCCTGCTGTTGGGCCTTGAAGGCGGCGACCAACTCGTCGCGCTTGGCGTCAAACGCGGCAATTTGCTCGGGTTCGGTCGTCATGGCGCTAAGGCTTTGCAGGCGGTTCAGCACGCTTTGTTCCAAAGCGCTGATCTTGCCCTCAAGGTCGCCCGCCTTACCGGACTGGCCCAACGTGGCGTTGATCTGCACTTGGTTGTTGAGGGTTTCCAGGTCGCGGCGCAGGGCCAGGCTGTTACCGAGCAGGTCGAGGCTTTGCAGCTCGACGCGTGTGCCCTGGAATTCACGCCACGAATCACGCACCAGGTAATAGTTGGTCGCCAGCATCGGCAGCAGGAACAACACGCTGATCAGGCTGAACTTCATGCCGAAGCTCAGGCGATTCATCAGGGCGACGGCGGGATAGAGCAAGCTCTTCACAGGTGAACTCCCTTTCTTTTATTTTTATTGAGGCGCAGGGCGGCAGTTAGCCAGCATCTGTATAGCTCAATTTGAAAGGGAGTTTTGTAACTTAAGGTTAATGAGATCAGCCGTCAGGGCAGTACCGTCCAGATCGCAAACCCGGCATACCACAACACCGCCGCGCGCAGCAGAAGCTCCCACAGTCGGTCCAGGCTGTTGATGCCATCGTGGCCGACCGCTGGAGGCGGGATTTCAGCGGCGACCAGGCCAACTTTTTCCACCAGTTGGGCAGCGCTGATGTCCCAGCTCAGCAGTTCGTGGAGCATCACACGGCCGACCGCGACGAAGTTACCCACCAGGGCAAAACTGGCCGCCAGCAGACGCACCGGCAGCCAGTCAAATGCGTGGCGCAGTTGCCCGGCCCGCTCAGCCACCAGAGGGTTCTTACTGTGTTCACTGGCCAGTGCGAGCAGGCGATAAGCCAACGCAGCCACCGGGCCCAACAGGAAGTACCAGAAAATCACGGCAAAAAAGCTCTGGTAGGCCTGCCACAACAGATGGCCCTGGACGCGTTCGAGCAATTGTTCGCCACTGTCGGCGCTCAGGTTCAAGTCACGCTCAGCCACGTGTTCGGCGGCTTGGAGGTCGCCCCGTCGCCAGGCATCGCGAAAGGGGCCAAGCCCGGCGAGCAGATCACCACGGCCCAGGCTGTAGATCACCACCAGCAGGTGCACGGGAAGCGCCAACAGTCCGTAAGCCACCGGCTCCAACACCAACAGCAACAACGCCAGCAATGCCACCGGTAGCAATACCAACAACGTCAGAATCAGCCAGGGCTGCTTACCCATGCGCGGGCTCGATTCCAGCTTGGCCAGTTCCCGCAGCCAACCCCCATCACGCTGCAACCGCTGGCGCAGGGCCGAAAATTTCTCGATCCAGACCGCCAGCACCAACACCAGGAAACTCATCGTGCGTGTCCTCCATCCTGCAGGGCGCTGCGAAAGCGCTTCCAATCAAAAGCCGGGCCGGGATCGGTCTTGCGACCCGGAGCGATATCGCTGTGACCACAAATGCGCTGGGGCGTGATGCCGGGGTAAGCCGCCAGCAACTGGCGGGTCAGGTCAGTCAATGATGCATATTGAGCGTCAGTGAACGGCTGGTCATCCGTACCTTCGAGCTCCACCCCCAGGGAAAAATCATTGCAGGTTTCCCGCCCCTCGAATTGCGAGATCCCGGCATGCCAGGCCCGGTCGAGACAGGACACAAACTGCGTCACCGCACCATCACGCTCAATCAGAAAATGCGCAGACACCCGTAGGTCAGCGATTCCTTCAAAGTAGGGATGTTCCGTGACATCCAAGCGGTTCTGGAAAAACTCCTGCACTTTACCCGTGGCGAACTGCGCCGGTGGCAGGCTGATGTTATGCACCACCAACAGTGAGATTTCGCCGGCGGGGCGCTCGTTGAAGTTGGGTGAAGGGCAATGACGGATGCCCTGGCACCAACCGCTGGTGGGGTCCAACTGCATACAGGTTCCTTGAACGAGACAACGTGTGACCAGTATGCCGCGTTCGACCCTCAGGTTGCGATCACTTGCCGTGATTGAGTTGACGCAGCTTGCTCACCACAGCGGCCAGTGCGCGCTCGAACAGGGGGCCATCGTCCAGGGCATGCAGGACACCACGCTTGAACGCCGATGCGAGTTGGCCGGCACTTTTCTCCAACACCTTGAGCCCCGTACGACTGGTGAAGATATAGGTGTCGGCCTGCGCCATGATTGCCGTCAGTCGGCAGCGCAGCGTAGTGGCTTCGTTTTCCTCGAACGCCACCCATCCCCCCACCTTGAGTTCTCGGGCTTTAAGCAAGTCGGGGTCGTTGTCCGGCAAGTCGCTGAACGGGTCGGGTGACGCCGAGGTCAGCACAAACGGCTCACTTACTTGGATCAACTCGTCGACGCCTTCAGGTGCCTGGACATGCAGGGCTTGCAAGCGCACAAAAAATTCGCGGGTGCTGAAGGGGTCGAACGCGGCGCTGGTCAAGCCGTCGCGCAGGGCCTTGAGCAAGCCCGGCAGTTGCTCCAGCAGATGGCGCCCGGCTTCGGTGTCTTGTTGCAGGCCAACGCTCCAGATCAGTTCGTCCAAGGTGCGCAGCCCCGCCTGCCACTGCACCGACTGCTCGCCATGCTTGAGACTGGCCAGCAACAGCACCTGGCTCCAGGCCTGCTGCAGGAACTGCACGACCGGACGCGGCAGGGTCTTGCCCAACAGCCGTTTGTTCAGCACATCGGCCACGCGCTGGCGGGCCGCTTCGGTGCGCACGCGCCCGGCTTCGGCATCGCGGGTGTGTTGTTCAAGCAAATCGCTGCGCCGCCGCTCATCCGCGGTAAACGCGCTGAACTCGGCGAGCAGTTGGGAAAATATCGCCGGGTCTTCGACAAATTCGTTGAGCAAGCGCTGCACCACCTGCTCGATGCGCAGGTACAGATGGTCGCGCTGGCTGCCGCCCATTGCGGCGGTTGCGATTTCATTGAGCAGGCGCCGCGCCGGGTGGCTGGCGCGACTGAAGAGACTCTTGTCCAGCACCGCCACTTTCAGCATCGGGATCTGCAGGCGACCGATCAGGGCCTTGAAGGCATCAGGCACGGCGCGGTCGTTGAGGATGAATTCGAACAGCAGCGCGATCAGGTTGATCACATCTTCGTCCGCCTCCTCCACCACCCGCGACTTGCCACTCTTAACGCTGACGCGCGTGAGCAACTGCTCAAGCTGGTTGCGCAGGTCGAAATCATCCTCGACCTCAGGCTCGGGCACGTATTGCTGCAAATGGGAGAGCAGGCGCAGCAGGTCACGCGTGGCGATGGGCAAGGGTTCGGCGCTGGCTTCAAGCGTCGGCGCCACGCTACCGCGTACCGCCGTGAGCAACTGCTGGAGCGCGGCAAAGGCTTGCTGGCCATTTTCGTCAACGGGCGGCAGGGCTTCCTCGCGCGCAAGTTCACGGGACTCACGCGCTTCAAGCCGCCGCGACGGTACGCTTTTGAGTTCAGGCAACACACCGGTCGCGACCAGCAATTGATTGGCTTCGCCGTAAAGCTGGTCGGCGTCACTGAGTACGTATTTTTCAAACAGCTTGAGCATGATCAGCTTAACGCGGATCTCTACGCCCAGGCTGCGTCCCGCCCGCAGGAAAAACTCACACAACAGTGCAGGCCCCAGGGGGTTTTCGCGATCATCCAGGCGGTTGCCGAGCAACGCGCTCAAGCGCGCGGTGAGTTGGCCCAGGGCCAGGCCATCACGGTGCCGCACCCGCCCCAGCATGGCCTCAAGCGCCACGGCTTTTTCGCGATCATCCCTGGATGAGCCCGGTGCCGCGTCGTAGGACACCACCGGCACCAACTGCAATTCCCCGCGCCCTGCCTGACCCAGACTGGCGAAGGCTTCAAACAGGCGCTCCATGAACACACGCTCGAAATTCTTGCGCTTGAGGCGCAGGTCGCGCATGGCTTCGAAGAAAATGTGGTGATCAAGGTTGTTACGCGCCTTGTCGGCCATTTCGAACAAGGTGTCGTCAGCGTTATCGAACAGATCCTGCAGCCCTTGCTGCAACTGTTGCGCCGCCTTGTCGCGGACCTGCAGCAACACCACCGGCAGTCGGGCGAGCGGCGATGGCGTGGCGGGCGCCTTGTTGAAGGGCACCACCTTTCCGTCATTGTGCATCCTGGCCTCCTGAAACGGCGGTATGGGTCTGAACGTCAAAGCTATGACGCCAATTGCAAGGCGCGAGATTATCTTGCAAATGAGGGGGGTTGCGCCAGCAAACTCTGCCTTTGCTCGGTAAATGAGTGGTGAGCCTGGGTTCGAACGCGCACTGCCCCTATAATCGGGGCACTTTGTCTGTGGAGCCTGTTATGCCGAATCTCCGTCTTGCCGACCTCACCGCCGAAATCGAAGCCAACGTGCGCCGCGCACTGCTGGAAGATATCGGCAGCGGCGACATCACTGCGCAGTTGATCCCGGCCGAACGGCTGGCCACGGCCACCATCATTACCCGTGACACGGCTGTTATCGCCGGTACGGCCTGGGTGGATGCGGTGTTCCGCCAACTGGACCCTCGGGTCGCGGTGCATTGGCAGGTGACCGACGGTGAACGCGTCAGCCCCAACCAGGTGCTGTTCCACCTTGAAGGCCCGGCACGTTCACTCTTGAGCGGCGAACGCTGCGCGCTGAATTTCCTGCAGTTGCTCTCCGGTGTCGCCACCCGTGCGCAATCCCTGGCGGATTTTGTCGCCAGTACCCAGGTCAAGCTGCTGGACACCCGCAAAACCTTGCCGGGGCTGCGCCTGGCGCAGAAGTACGCCGTAACCTGCGGCGGCTGCCACAACCACCGTATCGGTTTGTATGACGCGTTCCTGATCAAGGAAAACCATATCGCGGCCTGTGGCGGCATTGCCCAGGCGATCACGGCCGCCCACAAGATCGCCCCCGGCAAGCCGGTGGAAATCGAAGTGGAAAGCCTGGATGAACTGCGCGAAGCGCTGGCGGCGGGCGCGGATATCATCATGCTCGATGAGCTGAGCCTGGACGATATGCGTGAAGCTGTGCGCCTGAACGGCGGCAAGGCGAAGCTGGAGGCCAGCGGCGGGATCAATGAAAGCACCCTGCTGCCCATTGCGGAGACCGGGGTGGATTACATCTCGATTGGCGCGATGACCAAGGATGTGAAGGCGGTGGATTTGTCGATGCGGCTGAGTATCTAAGGCGTTCAAAAATACTTCTGTGGTGAGCGGGCTTGCCCCGCTCACCACAGCTGCTTCTAGACCACCAAGTCGTTCATCTCGCAATACTCTTCCCACTCGACACCCAACACCTCGGCCGCCTCTTTGTGCAAGGCCAGCCGTGCCGCTTCAAACTCTTCCGGTGTCGAGGTGTACTTGAGGGTCAGCTCCCAGGGCTGATAGCCCTGGCTCTCGGCCTCGTCCTCGAATGCCCACTGAATCTGGTCGCGCTGATCATCAACGCTCAGGTCCTTGATCTCTTCTTTAAGTTGCGGCGACTCCTCGAGGTATTTTTCGAGGGCTGCTTGATGCCGAACTTCCTGGGTCATTTCAGTCGTGGTCATGTCGTTCTCTTAGATCGAGGAATGGGGATGCATCTGGGTCATCAAGGTTGCGCAGATACAAAAGAGCGGGCGCAAATGCCAGCTCGTCTGGCCTTCAGAACCATTCTGGGATCATCTGAAAACAGTGCTGCCGATGTTGCCTTTTTGCCCGAGACAGGAATCGAACCTGCGACCTTCGCGTTACGAGTGCGCTGCTCTACCGGCTGAGCTACACGGGCGGTGGGCTAAAGCTAGCACCGCATCGGGAGTCCGGCAACTTGCCGCCGTCAGCGGGCTATTACGCCTTGGGCCCAGAAGCGTGGTTGCAGCATGTTGGCATGGCTGTCCAGGTACTGCTGCTGGGCTTGTTCGATATGGGGGACATCACGCACGGCGATAACACTCAACAGACCAACGGCCAGCAGGCCCAGTACTTTCCAGGCGCCCCAGGCCAATGGCAATTGGGCGGTTTGCGGGGTTCGCCACACATGCAAGGCCATCAGCCAGCCCACCACCAGCGCCAGCCAGACCTGGGAGTTGGGCATCACGATCACGCCGTCGACCATGGACTGCACCAGCGCACCGACCAACGCCGCAAACAGGCACAGCCGCATCAAGTCTGCACGCTCGGCGCTCAACCTACGCTCACGCAGAACGCCGACCGTAGCCCAGCCTCCGCGCCACGCCAAGATCGCGACGCACAACGCCGATGGCACACCCCACTCACTGGCCCACTGCAGGATGGCCTGATGGGGGTGAGCGGCAATACTGTTGGTGATATCGGCGAAATGCATTGGCCCGAAGCCCAACCAAGGCCGCTCGACGAGCATATGCCAGGCCTGCCACCAGATCGGCCCTCGCCCCGACAGCGAAGTCGTGAGGCGATCGCTGGCGGCATTGGCGATCTCGATCCCCAGGTAATCCGCCAACACCTTGAACACCAGCCAATACAACAACAGTCCGCCCAGCATTGCGGCCAACTGCCAACCCAACCAGCGCCGGCCCCATGGCCCCAGCACCGCCAACACCACGCCCGCCGCGCCCATGCCAAGCCAGGTGCCACGCGTGCCGCCACCCACTGCAATCAGCCACCACACGCACAGCAGCGCAAACACCGCGGCCTTGAGCGAGCGAGACAGCGTGGGGATCAATAAGGGGAGCGCCAGCAGCGGCAAAGTAAACGTCTGGAACTGGCCGTAGAAACGTTTGTTGGAAAAGCCGGTCAGCAGTACGTCAGGGTCTAGCGTGCGCTCAGCGCTGATGAACGCCAGAGCACCGGCGTAGGTGTATTGAATCGATTTGATCAGGCACAGCAGCACCACGAACAGAATCAAGACGCGGTCCAACGATTCACCGCCCTGGCGTCGCAGCAGGGCGAATGCCACCGCAATCGCGCCGCAGCTGACGAACGATGCCATTTCGACAAGCGCCCAGAGCGGCTCGTGAGCCCGCATTGAAGACGCCAGGCCCAGCACAATGATCAGCGCCAGGCCCAAGGCCGTGGGCCGGTCAACCAGCCGTTCAACGTGGGCGACCGACAGCCCGTACAGCACCGCGCAAGCCCCGATGGCGATCTGCATCACCCGTTGCAGATCATGCCCACTGAAGGGAGCACAAACCCCAACCACCAGCAGGCACACCACGGCCACCAGAAAAATACTGCCACGCTGCTCTACGGATAACGCCATCGGCCACCTCAACTTCCCTGCGGAGGGTTTAGCAGTTATGCACCGTCCGCGCCGCAACCTTTGGCGACATATTTTGCGTCAGCCGTGGTGGTGCATTTCCAACCGGTGGTGGCATTGCGCGTCAGGCTGATGGTCTTGCCCAGCACCGGTGCGGGCGCGTCGAGTATTTCGCAACGGATGGAGCCGGCGCCCGTGGCGACATCGCCTGCTACATCAATCTTGCAGTTGGCTGTCGGGCTGGTGCCGCCGATCAATACCAGCGTCGGGACCGTGCCCTGGTTGAGGGTGTCTTCATACCCAGGCTTCAACGCGCTGATTTCAGCCAGGCCGGCAGTGAATTTGGCCTTGGCCTGGTGGGTGGTGTACATGGGCAGGCCAATGGTGGCCAAGATGCCGATGATTGCCACGACGATCAACAGCTCGATCAGGGTAAAACCTTTTTGACGTCTCACATTCACTCTCCAGGATAAAACTCATGACAAGGCGCGTCCTGCGCCCCGTTGTTGTGCAGCGGCGCCAGTGTACTCATCCGCAGGCGCTCAATCGCGCGCAAGTCGCACATTCTGACATTTTATCCTGCTTCGCCCGCCTGCCCGAATCCGTCACCTGACTAAGCTATAAATCTTCGACGACCTCTGTGCGGAACGGTGACATGGACGACGCTTTAACGCTGTACGCCTGGGAAGGCATCAATCGCAAAGGACGCAGGGTGTGCGGGCAAACCACGGGGCACAATCTTGCCTGGGTCAGGGCCCAGTTGCGCCAACAGGGCATCAGCCCGGGGCATGTGCGCAAGAAATCCCCCGTTCTGCGAGGACTCACACCGTCGATCAAATCGACGGATATCACCCTGTTCACTCGCCAACTGGCGACGCTGTTGAAGGCCGGGATTCCCCTGCTGCAAGCTTTCGACGTCATCGGCGATGGCTTCGACAACCGCGCTATGCGCGAGTTGGTGCAGGGGCTGAAACAAGCGATCGCCGCAGGTTCCAGCCTGGCCGAAGCCTTGCGCAAACAACCGCGCTGCTTCGATGCGCTGTATTGCAATCTGGTGGCGGCCGGCGAGCAGGCCGGAGCGCTGGAAACCCTGCTGGAGCGTGTGGCGATCCATCGGGAAAAGAGCGAGCAGTTAAGGACCAGGATCAAAAAAGCCATGACCTATCCGATCGCGGTGCTGGTGGTGGCCAGCGTGGTCACCGGCGTTCTGCTGATCCACGTCGTGCCGCAGTTCCAGAACCTGTTTGCCGGCGTCGACGGCACGCTGCCCGGTTTCACCTTGCAGGTGATCGCCTTGTCCGAGTTTGTGCAGAAAGCCTGGTGGTTCGTAGCGCTGGGCATTCTCGCGGGCGGCATGGGGTTACGCCACGCCTATAACGCCGCCCCTGCTTTTCGACTCTGGCTGGATGCCGGTTTGTTGAAAGCGCCGCTGGCAGGCAAACTGCTGACAAAATCGGCCGTGGCCCGCTACGCCCGCACACTGTCCACGACCTTTGCGGCGGGTGTCCCCTTGGTTCAGGCATTGGATTCAGTAGCCGGCGCGGTCGGTTCAGGGCCGTTCAAACAGGCAATCGAACATATGCGACACGATGTATCCACCGGCCTGCCATTGAATCAATCCATGCTCGCCAGCGGCCTGTTCCCTCCCATGGCGATCCAGATGACTGCCATCGGCGAAGAGTCGGGCACACTGGACCGTATGCTGGAAAAGGTCGCCAATCATTACGAGGCCGATGTGGACAACCTGGTCGATAACCTCACCAGCCTGATGGAGCCGCTAATCATGGTGGTCCTGGGCAGCATCGTCGGCGCGCTGGTCATCGCCATGTACTTGCCGGTCTTCCAGCTGGGGAGCGCGTTTTGAGCCTGTTACTGGTTGAACACCCGTGGGCCTTTGTGGTGATGGCAGGGATACTGGGGCTGATCGTCGGCAGTTTTCTCAACGTGCTGGTGTGGCGCCTGCCAAAAATGCTCGAACGGGAATGGCGCGCCCAAGCCCATGAAGTGCTCGGTCTAGCCGCCGACCCAGCCGGGCCGACCTACAACCTGATGCACCCCAATTCCTGCTGCCCGCATTGCAACCATCCGATACGCCCGTGGGAAAATATCCCACTGCTCAGCTACTTGTTTCTGCGAGGTCGTTGCGCCCATTGCAAAGGAGCAATCAGCCCTCGCTATCCGCTTACTGAACTGGCGTGTGGACTGATCTCGGCCTGGGTGGCCTGGCATTTCGGCTTTGGCTGGCAGGCGGGCGCAGTGCTTGTACTGAGCTGGGGCTTGCTGGCGATGAGCCTGATTGATGCCGATCATCAATTGTTGCCGGATGTGCTGGTGATGCCGTTGCTGTGGCTGGGGCTGATCGTCAACGGGTTCGGCCTGCTGACGACATTGCCCGACGCACTGTGGGGCGCGGTGATCGGGTACATGAGCCTGTGGAGCGTGTTCTGGCTGTTCAAGCTGGTCACTGGCAAGGACGGCATGGGCCACGGCGACTTCAAGTTACTCGCGCTGCTCGGTGCCTGGGGCGGTTGGCAGATTCTGCCGATGACGCTGTTGATGTCGTCGTTGGTCGGTGTATTTGTCGGCTTGATCCTGATGCGCCTGCACAAGGCCCAAGCGTCGGCGCCGATGCCATTTGGTCCGTATCTGGCAATTGCCGGCTGGATTGCATTGCTCTGGGGTGGTCAAATAACCGACTTCTATTTGCAGTCTGTCGGTTTCAGATGACCACTTCTGTTGCAACACCCTGGATTCTCGGCCTTACCGGCGGCATCGGCAGCGGCAAAAGCGCGGCGGCCCAGCACTTTATCGACCTGGGTATCGACCTGGTAGACGCCGACCACGCCGCCCGCTGGGTGGTGGAGCCTGGCCGTCCGGCACTGGCGCGTATCGCTGAGCACTTTGGTGCCGCCGTGTTGCAGCCTGACGGCCAATTGGACCGCGGCGCATTGCGCAAGCTGATCTTTGAAGTCCCCGAAGAGCGCCGCTGGCTCGAAGCCCTGCTGCACCCGTTGATTGGTGAAGAAATTCGCAGCCACCTGGCGCGGGCAACGTCACCTTACGCGATCCTGGTGTCGCCACTGCTGATCGAATCCGGCCAGTACAGCATGACCCAGCGCATCCTGGTGATCGACGTGCCGCAATCGCTGCAGATTCAGCGTACCCTGCAGCGCGACGGCATCAACGAGCAACAGGTACAGGCGATCCTCAAGGCACAATCCAGCCGCGAAGACCGCCTGAAACATGCCGATGACGTCCTGGTCAATGACCAGGACCTCGCCTGGCTGCACAGCGAGGTCGAGCGACTGCACCACTTTTACCTTACTTTGCGTGGAGGCCGATCATGAGCCAACCCTTGACCGTCGACTGCCCAACCTGCGGCGCACCCGTGGAATGGAAAGCGACCAACCTCAACCGGCCGTTCTGCTCGGACCGCTGCAAACTCATCGACCTGGGCGCCTGGGCCGCTGAAGAACACAAGATCCCCGTGGCCCCGGATGCCGAAGACGAACTGTTTTCCGAAGATCTTCCACCGCGCCACTAAGGGCGCATAAAGGCGTATTCCTGCTGGTCGTCGAGGTTTTCTGCAAGGTATTGCAGCTCGTCGGCCAGGTCTTCGAAACTGCGCACCCCCTTGCTCTGCTGCACCACTGCACTGAGCATGGCGCGCAGGGTCAGGCCTGGGTCAAAACCGATTTCCTGTGCCGCGTCCTGGCTTCTGCGCAATTCCTGCCGTGCCCACTCGTACACACTCATGATCCGTGCTCCTGGAAAAATTTTGCAGAGCATGGGCCTGCCAGGGCGCGTGAGATTTGATCTGGATCAACGCTGCGAATCGTCATCCTTCCAGGGCGCCGAGAGGTAACGCGTGCGGTTGAAAGTCTCCAGCCATTCAGGGCAAAACACCACCAGGGCGCTGACGACCATGCCGTTGATAAAGGCCTCGGGAAAGATGATCAGCCACAGGTAGCCAACGAAATCCTCCAGCCATTCCGGCATGGCGAAACGGCCGTCGAACCACAGCAGCCCCAGCCCGAACAGCAAGCAGAGCAAGGCCGATAATGCGGCGGCAAAAAATCCGGAGCAGAAGATATACACAAAGGGATTGCGCGGCTGTGCTCGCTCGACCAACTGCGCACAGGCTTCAGTGACCAGCACCGGCAGCACGACCAGCAACAGGCCATTGATGCCAAGGGCGCCCAGGTCCTGGCGCCCCAACAACATCAACCCGAACTGGGCCGCGAAGCCGCCGACAATTGCCAAGGGCCAATCCAGCAGCAGGGTCACGGCAGTCATGCCAATGAAGTGGTAGGACACACCGGTATCGAAGTCCCGCCGGACCAGCCACAACATGAACAATGCGAACACCGTGCCGAAGAGTAGGTGCTGGCGGCGCCGGTCGGCGAACAGCTCCACCCAGGGCGAACGCAAGACCGCCCACAGCAACACGGGCGCATATAACAGCCAGCCCATGCCCATCGTGGTTGGCGCCAGCATTGCGGCACTGATCACGGCGATACTCCCCTTGGTCGAATATCCGTCGGATAATCAGTTTACACCGACGTTTCAGAGGGGTACTTCCTGCGGTCATCATTTGAGCGCTAAGCTGCTAACTATGGATGACTCAGATTACTTGCGCCTGCTCACCGTAGCGGCCGAACAAGCCAACGCATTCCTGTCCAATGCCCGCAAGTGGGAGCGTGAGCGTTGGGTCTGCCAGCGCCTGCTGCAAGGCTTGAACGTGCCTTATCGAGCCGAAGAGTTTCACGCCGCAGGGCAAGAGCCCCCGGACGTACTTTTTCGTGACGCCAGCTTCGAGGTGTTTTTCGTACTGGATGAGGGCCGCCGCCTGAACGACGAATGGCGCGACGAGTTACTGCGCCGGCGCAGCGCCTTCTCCCTGAGCCAGCTGGTACGACGCGAGACCAAGCCGCGACGCATCCCCGCCCATGAGTTTCTATTGCGCCTGGCGCCTACACTGCGCAAGAAAGCCCATAACTATAAAGAGCGCGGGATGGATCTGGGCGAGCTGGATATCGTCGCCTTCACCAGCCTCAAGCGCGAAGTGCTCGACCTGAACAGCCATTTTCCGCCACCGACGGAATACCTGCGCCAGGGCTGGCGCTCACTGTCATTGGTGGGACCGACGTTTGCACGGGTGTTGTTCGCGCACCCGGACGCTCCGGATTTCTTGCGCAACAACCTGGGCCGCAGCATAGTATTCGACGTGGGCATCAGCCTCTGATCCCCCGGACTGTAACGTGGCGCCCTTTTGCAACGTCTACCTGACGAGGCCTTTATGACCAGCCGCCTGAACCCCGATGACCAACAGCATGTCGAAGAGTACCTGCAACTCTCCCAAAACCGAGTCGAGCGCAAGCCTTTCCGGCCATGGCTGCTCCTGGGTGTGGTGCTTGTTGTGGTGATCGGCCTGGGCCTGCTGAGCCGACTTTTGAGTTACCTGACGCTATGAGCTGCCTGGCGCTCGCGGGGGTAACTGCTCCGATTTCTTTTAGCCTTGCGAGATATCCCCATGACCCATCGTATTATTATCGTCGGCGGCGGCGCCGGCGGCCTGGAGTTGGCTACCCGCCTGGGTAAGACTCTGGGCAAGCGCGGCACCGCCAGCATCACGCTGGTAGACGTCAACCTGACCCACATCTGGAAACCCTTGCTGCACGAAGTGGCGGCCGGTTCGCTGAATTCTTCGGAAGACGAACTCAACTATGTTGCCCAAGCCAAATGGAACCACTTCGAGTTCCAGCTGGGGCGCATGAGCGGGCTTGACCGTGAGCAGAAGAAAATCCAGCTGGCCGCCACCCTCGACGAAGAAGGCCGTGAGCTGGTGCCCGCACGCGTGCTGGGCTATGACAGCCTGGTGATTGCCGTGGGCAGCACCACCAATGACTTCGGCACCGAAGGCGCGGCGCAGCACTGCCTGTTCCTCGACACCCGCAAGCAAGCCGAGCGCTTCCACCAGCAATTGCTCAACCACTACCTACGCGCCCATGCCGGGCAGACGGACGTGGTGGAAAAGATCAGCGTCGCCATCGTCGGCGCGGGTGCAACCGGGGTCGAGCTGGCCGCCGAACTGCATAATGCCGCCCATGAACTGGCCGCCTACGGCCTGGACCGCATCAAGCCGGAAAACATGCACATCACCCTGATCGAAGCCGGCCCACGGGTGCTGCCTGCCCTACCGGAGCGTATCGGCGGGCCTGTGCATAAAACCCTGGAGAAACTTGGAGTGACCGTGCTGACCAATTCGGCGGTGAGCGAAGTGACCGCCGATGCGTTGATCACCAGCAGCGGCCAGGTAATCCCCGCCAGCCTCAAGGTCTGGGCCGCCGGGATTCGTGCGCCAGGCTTCCTCAAGGACATCGATGGCCTGGAAACCAACCGCATCAATCAACTGCAAGTACTGCCGACACTGCAAACCACCCGCGACGAGAACATCTTCGCCTTTGGCGACTGCGCCGCCTGCCCGCAGCCAGGCACCGACCGCAACGTACCGCCACGCGCCCAGGCCGCACACCAGCAGGCCTCGTTGCTGGCCAAGTCGCTGAAGCTGCGCATCGAAGGCAAGGACCTGCCGAGCTACAAGTACACCGACTACGGCTCGCTGATCTCGCTGTCGCGCTTCTCGGCGGTGGGTAACTTGATGGGCAACCTCACCGGCAGTGTGATGTTGGAAGGCTGGTTGGCGCGGATGTTCTATGTGTCGCTGTACCGCATGCACCAGATGGCGCTGTATGGTTTCTTTCGCACGGCGATGCTGATGCTGGGCAGCAAGATCGGGCGTGGCACCGAGCCACGGCTCAAGCTGCACTGATCGACTGCGCCGCTGAAAAAAATCCCCCTCTCGAAAGAGAGGGGGATTTTTATTGGGCCCTGTAAAACTCAGCCATGTGGTCGACGAACGCCCGCACCTTCGGTGCCAAGTGCCGGGACTGTGGATAAAGGGCGTAATAGTGCCGCTCGCCTAGCGAGTAATTAGGCAGGATCGGCACCAGGCGGCCCTGCGCCAAATCACTGCGCACCGTGGCCTGGGTAAAACACGCAATGCCCGCCCCCGCCAATGTCGCCGCATGCAGCGCACTGATGGTGTTGCTCCTGAACCGCCCGGAGGGCGTCACCGTGACAGCCTCACCGCGTACCGGGCTCAACACCCAGTCCGACGAGGCGCCAATGAATGTCAGCAGTCGGTGCTTATCGAGCTCCTGGGCCGAACGTGGCAAACCATGGCGACCAATGTAAGCCGGCGAGGCTACCAGCACCTGTTTGGAAATCGTCAACGCTCGGGCCATCAACGTCGTGTCCGCCAAGGCGCTGGCGATACGCAGGGCGACGTCAAAGCCGTCAGCGACCAGATGGACAAACTGATCATCGCAATGCAACTCAAGCTCGATATCCGGGTAGCGTCGCTGAAAACCCGGCAACCATTGCGGCAAGTCCAACGTCCCCACCACCAGCGGAACACTAACCCTCAGCAGACCTTCCGCACGCTGATGCCCTTGGGCGACAGCCTGGGAGGCGGCCTCGACGCGATCAAGGATATCAACGCACGCTGCGTAGTATTGCTCCCCTGCCGAGGTCAAGCTGAAGCGCCGCGTATTGCGATTGATCAGTTGGGCGCCCAATTCAGTTTCCAGTTGCTGCAACTGCCGGGAAATCGTCGAGTGTGTGGTGTCCAGGCGTTCTGCGGCAGCAGAGAACCCCTTGGCTTCAACGATGCCCCGAAAGGCGCGCATGGCGGATAACTGGTTCATGGAACGGGTGATCCCAGGCTGGTCAGGGGGAATCAGTTAACCGGCAGAGCGATGATTTGCGAGGTGGTCAGCACCGAACCGAAGGTGTCTTCGATCTCAGCCAGCGCCGCGTTATGCAACTCATCCTTGGTCACCGAACGGCCATCGACACGGGTGATCGCCCGGGTCGCGGTGGCATCGGATGCTACCACAACGTCATACCCCAACGGCGCAGCGTCCCGGGCGGCACCGGCGACACAGGCGTGCGTCATCAGGCCCGTGATGATCAGGGTCTTGATGCCGGCTTGCTTCAATTGGGCATCCAGATCGGTACTGGCAAATACGCTGACGGTGGTTTTCTGCACCAATTTGTCTTGTGGTCTCGGCTTCATCAAGGGGTGGAAATCGACCGTCTTGCCATTGGTTGCGAATACAGCCGCGCCGTCTGGGGCGATATGTTGCACATGGATAACCTGGATGTGTTCCTTGTCGGCAAACTTGATCAGGCGCTGGGTGTTTTCCAGGGCCTTCATACCGTCCGGGATCGGCATGCGGCCGGTGAAGTATTCATTCTGGAAGTCGATCACCAGCAAGGCGGTGGTTTTCGGGTCCAGCCGGCCAATGGATTCGGCGCCCGACATGGCACGGATAGTGGGATGCGGGTTCGCTGCGGCATCGGCGGCGGCGGCAAATTGGCCGAAACCCAACATCATGCCCAAACCAACGAGCGTGGATTTGGCCCATGCAGGCAATGAACGAGTCGATTGAGGGCAGAGCAACGATACGGTACGGGTCATGATGCGAATTCCTGTTGGGGTAAGTAACTGACGGAGCCCAGTCTAGGAGGCGACCGCCGCAGCACCAACGCACCAATCAGCACAATATCTGTTTGGAATTCGCACAAATGAAGTAGAAAACGGGCAAAAAAAATCCCCGTATCTTGCGATACGAGGATTTTTAATATGGTCGGGGTAAGGGGATTCGAACTCCTGACATCCTGCTCCCAAAGCAGGCGCGCTACCGGACTGCGCTATACCCCGGTAAAAAAAAGGCGACCTTTCAGTCGCCTTCTTCGATCAGCGCTTTTGGCCTCTGATCTTAAGATTCGATTCCAGCGTTAACTGGTCTCAAAAATGGTGGGTCGTGTGGGATTCGAACCTACGACCAATTGGTTAAAAGACAATTGGTTTTAGTGCTTCAAAGCCCAGGATCCTGTTCGCTACACATAGCTGTTCCGTGGCCTCGCAGCCTCTAATGAACCCACATTAGAGGCTCCAAACCATGAAAATCTCTGCGGTCGTTTCGACCAAAGGCGGCGTAGGCAAAACCACCATCGAGGCCAACCTCGGCGCTTTTTGTGCGGATGCAGGCCTGCGCGTGCTCCTCATCGACCTAGATCCTGCACAGCCCTCACTCTCCTCGTATTACCAATTGGTCGACGAAGCTCAGGGGGGCATCTACGACCTGCTGGCATTCAATATCACCGAATCAGCCAAGATCATATCCAGCACCGCGATACCAAACCTATCGCTTGTCATTTCCAACGACATCAACAACCAACTGAACAGCCTGCTCCTGCAAGCTCCTGACGGACGGTTGCGGCTCGCCAACCTGATGCCGTCGTTCAAAGATCATTTCGACCTGGTACTGATTGACACCCAAGGCGCCAGATCGGCCATGCTCGAAATGGTGGTCCTAGCCTCTGATTTGGTCATATCCCCACTTCCGCCCAATATGCTCGCTGCACGGGAGTTCAGCCGGGGAACCATGCAGATGTTGGACGGCCTGCGCGCCTATGGGCGCCTGGGCATGAAAATCCCACCCGTGCGGATAGTCGTCAACAATCTCGACCAAACCACTGACGCGCAAATGATCGAGCAGTCGGTACGGGAAATTTTCCAGGACAATGACGAAATCAACGTTCTGGATAGCGTCGTCCCCAGCGCAGTAGTGTTTCGTAGCGGTTCCTCCCTGGGCGTCCCAGTACACCGCCTGGAATACCGACAGCCTTCAAACCGAATATCCCCGGCAGCCCTAGTCGTCATTCGCCGTTTGGCCATTGAGCTTTTCCCAGAATGGCGTGACCGCTTCGAGGCCATGACCGAGGAAAAGGTAGCCAACTTGGTGAGGGAGGGTCGTTGAAATGGCGAAGCCCTCCATTACCGACGCCCGCAGTATTACTGCAGATCTCATCCTAGAGGTTGGCAAGTACTACAGCGCTCAGCAATTGCGCAGCTTGCAAGCCAAGCTCAGTGGAACCGCACGAGAAATCAGAGCCCTGACAAGCGGTTGCCATCTACCCCGTCGGATTGGCGCCCAGTTGAGCATTGAACAGATTCAGCTTTTGCAAGACGCCGCGAAGCTAATCGAGTCAGTGAACTCGAACATAAAACACGCGAAGGAAAAGCGCGGCCGCGTCGAAAGCCAAGCCAAAGTCCGTCAGCAAGCACGATATGCAGAAGCCAAGCGCCTGGTAGCTGAAACATATCTAAAACCTTTTGTCTCTGAGCCAGCGGATCTGGAACCGCTCCTCGAAATTCTTAAAACAGCGCTGACACTAAATCGCGCAGACGTCTTTAGGAATGGTTTGTCCCCTAGGGATTTCAATCTCATTCTCCGTGAGTACCTATTGCCTGCAAGGACTAGAAAACTCATTGGCTGGAGCAGCCCAAGTGCCTTCTGGATAAGCACTGTTCTCTCTGTGCGCAATGAAGTTATGCAGGCTGTTGAGCAGGAGATTGCTTACGACGACGGATCAAGTGTTCAAGACCGTCTTGATGCCTTGAAACAGAAGGTTGCGGACTGTCTTGCACAGACTCACCTCTCTGCTGATGAGGAAGAAACACTTCGCCTGTGGTCAGAGGCGCTCTCCCCCAGCCTTCAACAGGAAGGGGGCGAATGATGGACAAGCAAAAAGTCCTCAGCAAGGTTGCCAAACTCATGACGCTGGCCAAGTCACAAGGCGCTGCCCCAAACGAAGTGGAAATTGCACTTCGTCAAGCTCGCCATTTGATGAAACAGTACAACCTGGAACACACCGAAGTTGCTGCCCATACAATCGAAGAAGCCATTGTGGGTACCAAAACCCGTAGGGCACCGCAGGATTGGCTGCACAACCTGGCCTCAATCTGCTCCCAAGCCTTCGATTGCAGCCACTTGGCGTATTTCAATCCGCTGCTTGGCTGGTCCTTCAAGTTCTTGGGGAAAGGTATTTCACCCGAGCTGGCAGCTCACACCTATTCAACGCTGCATCACCAGCTTGTCGCAGCCCGACGAGCTCATGTTGCCCAGCAGAAGCGTTGCCAATTAAAAACCAAACGTCACCGTGGCCAACTGTTTGCAGAGGGCTGGCTCAATGCCGTCGCCTCTAAGGTGAACCAGTTTGCAGGCGGGATAGACGAAAACACTGCGCTGGAGATCCAAGCCTACCTGGAATGGCACCATCCAAAACTAACACTAGCCATTATCAAGCCCATCGAAGCCAAAGGTCATGACACCCGCTCTTTGCAAGCGGGATGGGACCAGGGCAAGCATGCCAGGCTGCATCGTGGTGTTGGACAGCAGTCGCAAGTAGCCCTTGGGCATGGGGGGAGCCAATGAGAACTCATTCGCTTTCACCTTTGGCCATGGCGGCGCTGGAACAAGCCCGATCCCAGCTTGGGCTTACCCCGGTTCACAAACACCATGTTTGGAGTGAGGCAGAAGAGCGCACGCTCATTGCCCGTTATCCCGATGAACCGACTCATGTCCTAGCCGCCGAATTGGGACTCAGCGTCTATCAGGTCTATGCCAAAGCCAAACGGCTGGGTTTGAGCAAAAGCACCGAGTTTCTTCGCAGTAGTCTCTGTGGCCGGCTTGACGGCAAGTTGGGAGCTGAATTCCGCTTTCCCAAGGGTTTTGTCCCGTGGAATAAGGGCCTCAAGGGGCTCCCCTCCTCTGGCCGCATGACTCAAACGCAGTTTAAGGCGGGGAATAAACCGGGGAACTGGCTACCTGTTGGCAGCCTGCGCACGACTCCTGACGGCTATCAGCAGAAGAAAATTACCGATACCGGTTATCCACCCGTTGACTGGAAAGCGGTGCACGTACTGCTCTGGGAGGAGCATCACGGACCAGTCCCTTTAAACATGTGCGTGTGCTTCAAGGACGGCAACAAGGCCCATATAGCCCTGAATAACCTGGAGTTGCTGACGAGGGCAGAACGCATGCGTCGTAACACCATTCATCGGTATCCGGAAGAGCTGAAATCCGCAATACGCGCTATCGGCAAACTCAAACGCACCATCCGGGAGGTTGAAAATGAAGAACAAGATTGAAGATCTACGTAATCACCTGTTCGTCGCGATCGAGAGCCTCCTGGACCCGGAAAAACCAATGGAAATTGAACGGGCTAAAGCGGTAGCGGAGGTTGCTCAGGTCATGATCAATTCAGCGAAGGTTGAAGTCGACATGGTCAAAGCCCTGGGGGCACGCAACGGGAGTGGTTTTCTTCAGATAGGTCAGGAGTCAGGGAAATGAATCACCTTGACCTATCACCGCCCTACTCCGTAGAGGCTGAACAAGGTGTGTTAGGTGGGCTACTGCTCGACAACAACACCTGGGATCTCGTCGCGGACAAACTGGATGCCTCTGATTTTTTTCGACACGACCATCGGTTGCTGTTCCGGACAATGGCAAGCCTTGCTGACAAGTCGATTCCGTTCGACATCGTCACCGTCCACAACGCGTTGGAAGAGCCAGACGAAGCCGGAGGGCTGGGCTATCTGGGCGAGCTGGCCAAAAACACGCCGTCTGTAGCCAACATCGAGCATTACGCATCCATCGTGCGTAATCGCTCTCGGCTCAGACAGCTCATGTCCCTTGGATACCAATGCTCTCGCGAGGCGACAGACCCGTTGGCAAATGCGGAGGATGTTCAAGAATCAATTGAACAGCAACTGTTCGCTCTGGGTGGGGGCAAGAGCGCAACGGAATTCGTCAATATCAACCAGTGCCTGACGAATGTCGTCGAACAAATAGACGAACATTTCAACGGCAATATCACCGTGACCGGCCTGCCTTCAGGCCTGGAGGACCTGGACGAGCTGACGTCGGGTTTTCAAGAAGCCGACCTGATCATCCTCGGCGCGCGCCCGTCTATGGGGAAGACCTCTCTGGCCTTGAACTTCATAGATACGGCTCTGCAGGCAAAGCTTGATCGTACAGTTCAGGTTTTCAGCATGGAAATGCCGGCCAAAGCATTGATGTATCGATTGATGGGCATCCTAGGCCATATCGATCTGGGCAGGCTATTGAAGGGCAAGCTCGATGATGATGATTGGCCGAAGCTGACTGCAGCGGTTTCTCGTATCAATGGCTATGGCGAGCGCCTGGTCATCGACGACTCATCAGCGCTCACGCCTGCAGTAATCAGAGCCAAATCTCGTCGAGCAGCTCGTCGCTTCGGGCACCCGAGCTTGATCCTGATCGATTACCTGCAGCTCATGCGCTGCCCAGGTCAGGAAAACAGAGCCAACGAGATCAGCGCAATCTCTCGGGCCCTTAAAGCCCTCGCCAAGGAAATGAACTGCCCAGTGATAGCGCTATCGCAGCTCAACCGATCCCTAGAGCAACGTCCGAACAAGCGCCCGATCAACTCAGACTTACGGGAATCCGGAGCAATCGAACAGGACGCAGACGTCATCATGTTCGTTTACCGCGACGAGGTGTACCACCCTCAGAGCGAACACAAAGGCATTGCAGAAATCATTCTCGGCAAGGCGCGTAACGGCCCAACTGGGACCGTACGAACAGCCTTTATCGCCAATCAGACCCGATTTGCCAACCTCAGTCCCAACGCCGGCTGGCAAGGGGCTCAACTATGAAAAAGCACACCTCAGCGATGAATACTCTCGTACGCATCACTCACTGGTGCCTTCAATGCGATAGCCACCACCCGAAACATCAAGTGAGTGGCGCTCCAGCCTTACCCGGCAGTGAAGTGGACGAGCTTATTTGCCCTATTTGCAATAGCTATGACATCGAGGAGCTTCAGGAGGTGTCGGATGCACAGTAGCGCCGAGCTATTTCCTAGTATCCATGCCGGTGCCGTGTTCGAAGCTTCTGCCGTGGCTCATGCCCATAAATCTGGGATCAACCCAGTGGAGCTCGACGCATTAGCTCAAGCGATCGGCCGCCTTGCTCGTGACCACAGCACCGTGGTCCCAATGAGCATGCGTGAGGATCTGTTGGAGTTTGAGAAGCTCGGCTACGTTGAGCTGACCAACACGCCCAGCGCAACAATTACCGTTGAACTGCTCTGTGCGGGCGCCTTGCTATCCAGCTACTTCTGGTCGGTTTGGGTGCCCCGCTACCTCCAGTGCTGCTCGCTGAAAGTGGCCGTCATGTCTCACCTGCAACACCCCGCGGAAGTTCAGCACTGCAGCGTGGTGTTCCGCGTGCCTGGAGCACGTGAGGCTACGCGTCACTTTTTGCATGAGCTCGGTACCAAGTTTCCTGGCGACCAGGCTGAAATCATCGCGATCCAGACTGGTAACGTTCTGGCAGACAGGGATGCAGAGCTATGACCACCAATCTCCTACGCGGAAAAAGCGAGAGCCTTCGTGTACTCGTGAAGTTTGCTGAAGCGAATGGCTGGACGGTGTCTCGCACTCAAGGTGGCCACATCAAGTTCACGAAATCTGGCCTTGGATCGATTTACACCTCATCAACCGCAAGCGATTACCGCTCAGGCCTCAATGCCAAAGCCCGTATTCGTCGTGCTGATCGAGCTCGAACCCTACACTCGCAGGAGGCAATCTAATGCCTATCCGTCATTGCATCGTCCACCTGATCGACAAAAAACCCGATGGCTCACCAGCTGTTCTCCAGGCACGCGATTCGGAGCTATCCGAATCGGTCGCCATCGAGAACATGCTTGCCGACCTCAACGAGAGCTATAACGCCAAACAAGGCAAGGCCTGGGGTTTCTTCCATGCAGAGTCCGGCGCGCACCCGTTTAGCGGCTGGTTAAAGCAGTACTTTGAAGGTGGCCAGGACTTCACCGCCTTCAGCCACACGGCGGTCGAGCATCTGCAAAAGCTGATGGAGGAATCCAACCTCTCCACCGGTGGCCATGTACTGTTTGCCCATTACCAGCAAGGCATGACCGACTACCTGACTGTCGCCCTGCTCCATCACAGTGAAGGCGTGGTGGTTACTGACGATCTGGACGTCACTCCTTCACGCCACCTGGACGTTGGCCAGTTGCACCTGGCGGCGCGTATTAACTTGTCCGAGTGGCAGAACAACAAGCAGTCCAAGCAGTACATCTCTTACATCAAAGGCAAGAACGGTAAAAAGATCTCGGGGTATTTCAGCGACTTCATTGGCTGCATGGAAGGCGTCGACGGCCCGGGCGAAACCCGCACCCTCCTCAAGGCGTTCAGCGACTTCGTTGAAAACGAAGACCTGCCAGATGAATCGGCCCGCGAGAAAACCAAGGCCCTGGTGGACTACGCCACCAGCCAGGCCAAGCTCGGTGAACCCATGGGCCTGGAGGAACTGTCAGGCTTGATCGATGAAGATCGCCCCAAGGCGTTCTACGACCATATCCGCAATAAGGACTACGGCCTGTCGCCGGAAATCCCCCTGGATAAACGCACTCTCAACCAATTCCGTCGGTTCACCGGCCGTGCCGAAGGCTTGTCCATCAGTTTTGAAGCCCATCTGCTAGGGGACAAGATCGAGTACGACGAGGCGTCCAATTCATTAGTCATCAAGGGGTTACCTACCCAACTCACTGATCAGTTGAAACGTCGCTGAACACACTTTCTACCCTAGGCATCGGAGCCCACCATGATCAACAAACCAAAACGTCTGCACGAAGAAAAATTCGTTGTTCGCCTTCCCGATGGGATGCGCGAACGTATCGCAGTGCAGGCGCGCGAAAACACCCGATCAATGAACTCGGAAATCGTTCATCGTTTGGAATCCACCGTCGAACTTGAGGCCGCTCTGGATCGAGCTTTAAAAATCATTGACCAGCTTTTGGCGGCAAGCCCAGCTTACGAGCAACCTGGAGCCAGAGTATGAAACCGTCTTTGGCCCAGACCATGAAAGATAAGCTGCTGCTGCCTGCGTTTGAATCAAAGTCGCCGGTGGCAGCTCGAATGAGCGACCCCATCGTCGATACCCCTATGCTATTGACCCTCGACGAAACACTGCCGTATGACGAGAACCCAAGGACGACGCGTAACCCCAAGTACGATGAAATTAAAGAGTCGATACGGAATCGGGGACTCGATACGCCACCTCCCGTCACCCGTAAACCTGGGGAAGATAAGTACCGGATCCGCAACGGCGGCAACACTCGCCTGGCAATTTTAAACGAGTTGTATCGTGAGACCGGCGACGAGAAGTACTTCAAGTTTCACTGCCTATTTCGCCCCTGGGACGCCGTTCGGGGCGAAATCATCTCGCTTACCGGCCACTTGGCTGAAAACGACCTGCAAGGCCAGCTCCTGTTCATTGAGCGGGCTATTGGGGTCGACAAAGCGAGAGCCTTGTATGAAACAGAGGCAGGGGAATCAATCTCATTGCGAGAGCTTTCCCGGCGGCTGTCATCGGATGGCTACCCGGTCTCTGCATCTCACTTGAGTCGTATGCAGGACAGCATCCGTTACCTGCTCCCAGCAATACCTGGAGTACTTTACTCAGGGCTGGGCGTAGATCGGATCTCGAAACTGCTTGCGCTACGCAAAACAGCTCTTCAGTGCTGGGATCGCAATTATCAAGAGCAGGAGCAGTACCTTGATTTCGATACGCTCTTCCAAGATGTACTGTCCCAGTTTGAAGGCGACGCTGAGGAATTCCTATTCCAGCGATTTCAGGACGAACTGATAGATCAGCTAAAAAAACCGCTGAACCTCGGCTACGAGCAGATACTGTTGGAAATCACTCAGAACCAGGACCAATTGCGCAGGTCTACGCCGGTTCTTGAGATGCCACAGTACCCTGCATCGCAATTTGAGGAGGGGACTCAACTTAACGTTTCAAACAATGGCATTGAGGCTAAACCGAACCCTCTACAACTACCCCCTACTACTTCGGGGGGCAGCACACATAAGACGACGCCCTCCAAAGAGAGTCCTTCACCTGAAGAGGTGCAACAGCAACTGGCACCTGCTCCGCAGCAGCAAATGAGCCCACAAGAGCGCCAAGCACGTATCGATGGGCACGTTGCGAGCCCTGTGAAGACTTCTCCCAGAGTCGACAAGATGAAACGGGAGCTCGCTGCGCTTGACGGTGAGGTCTTGCCCGACTTCGCCTCCAATTCCTTGGTGGCCATCCCTGTTCAAGCTGGCGGACTCAATCCCATTTCTGACCTTTGGTACATCGAACGCGAAATAGACAATACCTCGACCCTGCGTCAGCACATCGCTCAATTGGCTCGCGAAATAGCCAGCTCGGTCAAAGCCCCAGGTCAATTCATCGATATCGACGGTGGCGTCGGGTTCAGCTACCGACACCCCGAAGCGGAAGTCGAAATTACTGCCACAGCCCAACATACCTTGACGCTGCTCCAGTCTTTGAGCGGCTCGATGGCCATCGTACTGAAAATGATTCAGCAGCAACCCGAGCTTCAAATCGACGCGTTGGCTGACTTCGAGTTCGCAGCAGGGCTGGGCCAGATCTTACTGGGCCAGCCTCACACAAAAGATCAGCCCCCTGAAAGTGAATGCCGTCTCAGCGACGGCGCTCTAGTGAAGCTGTTCCGCATTATTCGTCTCGCAAGACGTTTGATTGACCTGGAAATCCAGTCAGTCGCCAACAATGGTCCGAATTCAGCCAGTTAACACACGGACTCTATAAGGGGGAGTCGTCATGTCCAAGACACCAATAAATGAAGCAATCCTGTCACAGGTGCTTCATCACATGCGTAATGGCCAACTTCGGCGCTGCATCGAAATGGGCCTGGAGCCAGAGATATTGGCTCAGCTCCAACAACCTTCAGTTCTGAGCTTGCTGCTTAACACTCCCGTGTCTTGGTGCAACGTCACCATTGATGGGGACATGGTAAAAAAACTACTGTCAGGCGCGCAGCGTTCTGATGAAGAAGTGCGCATGATTGAACGTGCGCTGCGACTTGGCGCGACCACTCAAATGCTGCAACAGTTCTTCGGGCTGTCTCCGCAGGATGTGGCACTTCAACGCCTCATGATCGGCGTGACGGCACGTCGTGGCCGTTGGCGGGAGTTCAGTGAGGAGATGGACGCTCAGCTTTGGTACCGATGGACGCACCTAATGCAAGAGCATCAGGTAGAGCTTGGCGACAGTCTCGCGTTGCTGGACATCGCCATGTTGGTCGCCGAGGAACTCAATGCTCCACAGGATACTAGTCCAGATGAAACCCACGAAAACCTCAGCCTGGCCATCATCTGGCATCGCATTCAGTCCTGGATAAAGGAAGGGCTTTACCCTCCTGCAAACCAGGGCCTTCCGAGAAGGCTACAGCTTGTGTCTTCTCAACGACTTGCACAGCCTGCAGCGACATCAGTGGAAGGTGACTCTGTATTATGAGGTTGTCTCGGCTCCCCTTGTCGACTCTTTTAGACTCGGCCTCGGATCATCTTGAAGCTCACTTGCTTCAGAAAAAAGAGTCGGCGCCTCCGGGGATTGAAGGGTCTTCCCCCTACTCCGGAATTATTTTCAGCGGGAACCCACACGAAACGGTGCCTCGCCGATTGCTTTTAGATGATCGCTTAACCCCGCTTGAAAGAAACACCTGGCAGGTATTTCGCCTACTGATCAATGACGACGGCCTTACGGCGTTCCCTACCTATGACCAACTGCGGCCATATTTGGGTATGCAACCCGGTAGGCCTGCCTCACGTGAAACTGTATCAAAAGCATTAGTGACCCTACGGCTTACCCGTTGGCTTAGCCTGGGGCGACGGGTGCGCAATGATCTGAGTGGACAAGTGCAAGGCAACGTCTACCTGCTTCATGACGAACCGGTCACACCGGCCGAAGCTCTAGAGTTCGACAAGGACTACTTGCAGCTACTCGCGCAGTCAATGCAGCACCAAACCAAGGTGATTCGCGAAGTAGCGGAAATTGCCTGGAAGGAATTTGCATCTGATCCTGACGTTGGCCAACGCTTACCTAACCGGCTAGACATCATCGAATCCCGAATGAATAGCCAGGCCTGGACCAAAGCGCAGGCTCCAGTCGTTATCAAAGCGGCTGAGTTCGGAATCCGAACTCAGCAAAATATAGCTCTATCCCCACTGAGTTCGGATACCGAACTCAGCAAAAAAGACCAAGAGCGAATCGCTTTGGAGCAGAGTTCGGATGCCGAACTCAGCCGTAAATCCCTGAGTTCGGACTTAGTTCGGAATCCGAACTCATATAGTACGTATACAGATACACACAAAGATGTTTGTAAAAGCTCTGTACATGTACCCCCCGCATCAAACGATATCGCTGCCGATTTGCTCGGTGCACTGCATCGACTACCAGTCGAGCAAAAACAGAACGCGGTCCTGGCGCTGCAAAAGGTTCCTGCAGAGTTGAAACCTGCGCTCATCAAACAATGGGTCCACCGCTGTGACTCGGGAGGGGTCAGAAATCCGCTGGGATACCTAATGACGCTCGTTGGCATGGCCGTTCGCGGCGATTTCAACAGCCATTGGAACCCTGACGACAAGGCAAAAGCGAGCTCCGAGCGTGAAGACGCTTCAACCCCTCCAGAGGGCTCAGAGCAGACTACGAAGACGGTTGCTCAGCCGCGTAGCCCTGAGTCGATACAAACCGCGAAACACACACTCAGCGGAATGTTGCATTTGCTGAAGCCCAATCGGGGTACACCTCCATGAAGTTTGGTTTAGAGCCAGCCTATGGAAGTGATGCGGCCCGCATCGCCCTGGCAGGATTCGATATCGGTGTCGGCCACCACGCACGTGGTGTGGCCCACCCTACCCAGCTAAGTTTCGGCATCAGTGGTCGACGCTACGCAAGTGTTGCGGCGCGCAACACACCAACAGGATCCGGCATCAGCGGAGGCCACTACGCAAGTGTTGCGGCCCGCAACAGCTCAACAGGATCCAGCATCAGCGGAGGCCACCACGCAAGTGGTGCGGCTCACACCACCCCAAAAGGATCCGGCAGCAGTGGTCGATGCTACGCAAGTGTTGCGGCCCGCAACACCCAGACAAGATTCGGCATCAGTGGTCGACGCTACGCAAGTGTTGCGGCCCGCAACACACCAACAGGATCCGGCATCAGTGGAGGCCACTATGCAAGTGTTGCGGCCCGCAACAGCTCAACAGGATCCAGCATCAGCGGAGGCCACCACGCAAGTGGTGCGGCTCACACCACCCCAAAAGGATCCGGCAGCAGTGGTCGATGCTACGCAAGTGTTGCGGCCCGCAACACCCAGACAAGATTCGGCATCAGTGGTCGACGCTACGCAAGTGTTGCGGCCCGCAACACACCAACAGGATCCGGCATCAGTGGAGGCCACTATGCAAGTGTTGCGGCCCGCAACAGCTCAACAGGATCCAGCATCAGCGGAGGCCACCACGCAAGTGGTGCGGCTCACACCCCCCCCCAATAGGATCCGGCAGCAGTGGTCGATGCTACGCAAGTGTTGCGGCCCGCAACACACCAACAGGGTCCGGCATCAGTGAAGGTCATCAGCTCACAGGCGAGTTACATCTCTTCCTATATATAGAAGCATCAACAAATCCCCTTCCATCGGGCTACGCATTTAATGCTGCGTCTCCTATAGCCAAATTGCAGCATGGGTACGTCAATCCTCTTCCCAAGGAAACACTGCACCATGGCTGATAACTTCCGGCTCAACATCGGTTCACTGCGCAGCGATGTAAAGCTAACCCTTCACACGCACCATGCAGCACGTATCTGGATGGGACGCCCAAAAAATGATCTCAAAGTCGGCATCATCGGTTTGTCGGGGTTCTGCACTGTCGTCAATCGCATGTCTCGTGGCGCCCAACAGGATGATCCCTACTCCGATTGGTGGATGATCCAACTAGAAGAAAAAATCAGCGAGTCAAAGGAAGCGCTGAAAACTATTGAAGAGCGCCTAGACACAGCGATGGCCTCCCTCCCCCCGGCCATCACCATCAGCGAAAACCTGTCAATCCAGCCTGTCAGCCTACCGCTGTACATTGCCAACCCACTCGGTTTCCAGGCCGTTTACCTGCTCACTAACTACGACGAACTTGTCAGACGCATTTTGCTGGCCCAGCACGTTGGCCTTGTCGGGCGGCACGACATGGAAACCTGGATCGATGAAGGTGCTGCGGTACTGCGCAGACTCTTTGGTCTGGCCCAGAACTACAAATACTCCGGCGCTGCCCGCGATGACTTCGCCGCCAACAATGCCAAGGCTGAAGCAGCCCGCAAAATCTACGAGCGCTACGGTGAACTGCCGCAGGACATCCTGGAAGGCACGCGCCGTTCGAACTTTGCTCCCCCCATCATTCGTGGCCAACAGCAGTCCGAGGTGAATGATCACTTTGATGATACCGAGGAAGGCTGATGGTCATGGGCCAGACGTCCTCAGAAGACGGCGTGCTGCAACAGACCGCCTTCCGACCACTGCAACAGGATGCCTTCCAGCGACTGCAACAGGCTGCCTCACTAAAAGGCCTTTTAAAGCCTTTTAAAGGTAAGGGGGAGCTGAGCCAATTTGCCGATCTATGCCGAGTTCAAGAATCGGAATTGAAAGCACTTGCCCAGGAAGTGCTGAGCCAGGCACGCCAATATCCATTCACCCTTGTTCCAGTGCGACTCACTGAACAGAACACCCAAGCCGGTACCCAGTTTCTGCGCTGGCAGAAAGTGACGGACCGGCGGATGGGCGTGGGAGTTTGGGCAGAGATGATGAGCTCACCCAGAACACCGGAATCCATGCTGCAGGACCTCTACGTGATGGAGCTGCAGCGCATCACCTTGAACATGCAAATGAGTTTGTTGCACTCGATTACCAAACAGGCCGCCGAGTGCGCCGAAAAAATGGGCCAGGCAGAGGACGTGTACACCGCTCGACTGCAGCAGCTCACCAACCCAATGCAAGACCAATAACCTCGGAGATTATTTATGGGCACGTCAGTACAAGGCTGGGAAGGCAATATCGGTTCCACCCCGGAATTCAAAGAGTTCGCCAACGGTAACAAGGACCCACGGAGGCTCATGCGGGCCAACGTCTACTTCGACAACTCGATCCCGGACGGTAAAGGCGGATACGAAGATCGAGGGGGATTCTGGGCGAACGTCGAATGGTGGCACAAAGACGCGGAACACTACTCGCAACTGTTTCAGAAAGGCATGCGTGTAATTGTTTCCGGTCGCGCCGTAATGGATCGCTGGGAAAAAGATGGTGAGGAAAATGCGGCTCTGAAAATTCAAGCCTCTCGGGTTGCCATCATGCCGCACAGGATTGCGAGCGTGACCCTGACACCGTCGCAGAGCCAAGGCAACACGCCACGTGATCAATCCAGTCCGCAACCTGCACCAGATTTCGACGACTACCCGGACCCCGACCGTCAGTTCTGATTACAGGGGCTTAATTTTGGCCCCCCCATCGTGAAACTTGTGGTGGAGGGAAACCCTCAACGGCTTTCCCTCCCCAATCGTGAAGCTTTAAGGTGTATTACAATGCGGGACGATGATGAGGTGAGGTGCCCAGATGGCTGGCTTCTGGTAGCTGCGGATCACCCCACGTTAGGGCGGCTTTACTGGCGGTACTGTGATGAGAGCGACGTAAACGCAGCAGACTACTACGGTATCACCGATAACATTCAACTCGCCTCCTGGATCAAAGCTGGTTGGCGTGATAAAGACGTCTGGGCGAATGACTACAGTGACATGAGCTCATTTGTCGCACGAAGATTCATACAAGAGCTTTTGAATCCTGATCGCTACGACACCAACTACTTCGAACTTTTCAACTGGGATGATGAGTCTGAGGATCTTGAGCTTCATGGCGATTTACACGACTTTCAACGACGAAGTGGTCAATCTGTCGAGTCCTTCGTACATTGGCTAAGGGCCGCCGATTGGTTCGATGCCCCGGCACCTGCCAGAAACACTTTCCCGTAAAAAATCGCGCCATGCGCGGATCTGCTGGTAGATGAATTTGAGCATCGAGGAGCAACCGGCATGGGTGATGACGCCTTCTTGCCTAAAACCTCTGACAAGCGACACTCCAACAACCCTCACCTGACGGTTATTGCCACTGGTGCGGCCGCTGCGCGGAAAGGGCTACGGGTGTATGACTGCCCTTACCAACACCCCGCTATGCGTGCGTCGTGGCTAAAGGGCTTTGCCCAGGCGCAGCAGCTATCGCTGGACCTATAGCCGCATAATGCCCTCCCCTGCGTATTGACCATTTCCTATTGAAGCCCTGCCCGCCTGACGCAACAGTCCCGCTCTGATTATTTGAGAGGGACACACCGTGAAGCTATTGATCATCGAGGCACCTGGTAAGCTGAAAAAGCTCCAGCCAATGATGAAGAAGCTACGCCCAGGCGAAGACTGGCAGGTGGTTGCCAGTGGTGGGCACATCCGCGACCTGCCGGCGAAAGGTCAGGACGACAGCATGATCACCACAGGCGTCCGCAAAAATTACACACCGGTGTACGAGATCCTGGACAAGAGCGCCAAGGCCGTGCGAACCATGAAGGCCGCAGCTAAACAGGCCGATGAAATCTACCTCGCAACCGACCCGGATCGCGAAGGTGAAAGCATCAGCTGGCACATCCAGCAGGTACTGGCGGTCAAATCCTACAAACGCATTACCTTCAACGAGATCACTCTCAAGCGCGTTGAAGAGGCACTAGCCAATCCACGACAAATCGATCTGAACAGGGTTGCCTCACAGGAATGCAGGCGTGTGCTTGACCGCTTGGTGGGTTACCTGGTGACCCAAGAGTTGCGGCGCCTGATGGGCAAACCTACTTCCGCTGGCCGCGTTCAATCACCCGCCGTGTTTCTTGTGGTCTTGCGCGAACGCGAGATCCGCAACTTTCAGGTGATCAATCACTTTGGCGTGCGCCTGTTCTTTGCCGATGTAAGTCGGGGCACCACTTGGTATGCCGAGTGGCAACCGGTACCAGATTTCACAAGCAAGGAATTCCCCTATGTTCAGGATAGCAACCTGGCTCAGCACGTCGCCGGCACTCGAAATGTGGTGGTGGAGTCCTGCGAGGATCGCAAGGCCGAGCGTCATCCTCCCGCACCATTCATCTCATCCACTCTTCAACAGGCCGCCAGCAACGCGTTGAAATGGGATCCTGACAAAACCATGCAGGTGGCCCAGCGCTTGTACGAGCAAGGCGTGATCACTTATCACCGGACGGACAACCCCAATGTTCCGGATGAAGCCATGGACGATATTCGAACGGTTGCTAAAGCCCTCGGGATGACGGCCGTCGACGAACGGAGGACGTTTAAGTCCGCCGAAGGCGCGCAGGAAGGCCATCCAGCCATCACACCGACCTACTGGGCTGATGCCAAGGCAGGGGAAAATGACGATGAACTCGCCCTGTACAAGTTGATATGGGTGCGTGCTCTGGCTAGCCAGCTCGAAGCGGCAATCTTTTCCGTACGCACGGTGACATTGCTCGCAGTTGGGCCTGGCGGTAAGGCGCTGAGATTTGAAGCGAAAGGTGAAACTCTATTTCATCCCGGTTGGCGGAAACTGCTCAAGGGCGATGACACTGACGATGAAGAGGACACCAAGACCAACAACCCTGTCCCCGCACTCTCCCCCAAACAGATTCTTTCAGTCCACAGCGGCGAACTGCTGAAGAAAAAAACACAGCCACCTTCGCGTTACACCAAAGCCAGTTTGATCAAGGAAATGGAACGACGCGGGATTGGTCGTCCCAGTACGTTCGCCTCGATCTTGAAGAACATCACCAGCAAAGGCCTGATCGAGGAAAAAAGCCGCAAACTGGTACCGGCGTCGCTGGGGGAGGAAACGATCGCGAAACTCGAAGGGTTCTTCAGTTTCGTGGAGCTGGATTTTACGCGGGAGCTGGAGCGCGACCTGGACAAAATCGCCCAGGGCCAAGACACCTACGGCGCCGTCGTTGCACGTCTGCATAAGCGACTGCAGGAGGAACTGTCTCAGCAAAGTGGAATGCCGAGTGTGGCCATGACCTCCGCGCCACGCGCAGCTGCATCTGGTGGTGCTTTCAACTGTCCGAAATGCAATCAGTCCCTCGCAAGGCGGCAGAAGAAAGGAGACGGTGGATATGACTTTTGGGGGTGCACGGGCTTCAAATCGAATGGCTGCAAGGTGAGTTTTCCAAACTTGAATGGCAAACCCGATCTCAATAAACCCAGAGGGGTTTGACCTCTGCCATTGTCGATACAAATCACTGTCAACGCCGTTACGCATTACCCCTGGAAGCCGACCACGCCTATACCTGACATTCCTCTGCGAAATTGCAGAGGAGGTCATGGGTGAGCGAACAGAAGAGACAATCGGTGTTGGGTCTGCGCCTCTTAGCGCCGAAACTGGAGAAGTTCTCTGACCGGCAAATTGAAGTCGCCCAGACCTGGGCTTTGCATTTTAGCGTGCCTCCCACCCGACTGACCTCATTCATAGAAACCTACCTGAGTTCAACCGTTCACACTCGGTGCTGGTGCGTCACTCTGCCCTCACCAAATGATCAAATACGTCCAATGTTGGCCAGAATCGGCGATCACCTCCAGTACTTCGATGGTCATCTGATGAAGGCCTGCAAAATCACTGGCAAGGACCGCGTCCACAAGAAGAAACCCACCGCACTAGTGGCCCAGCAGCTCTTGCTCAGGTTTGAAAAACGCTGGTATGCAGACGTCCTCCTGACCTCTTTCTGCAGGTCGGCTGGAGAGAGGGCGCAAGACCTATCGATTGAAGATCTCGGGAGCTTCAATCGCAATCGCTACGATGCAACGGTGAGCAACAATCGGTACTTCAATCCTCGAAACCGCTTTTACCTGAAGCAGATTGGCAGCACGCTGAAGCAGTTTTGCCAGTGCCTGGACCAGGAGCTTCTGTTCGCTATCCGTTCGGCGCAATGCCCTTCCCCAAAGCTCTATAACTGGCTGGCTCAAGGCGACCGGATACGCCGGTTGCAGGCGCTTAAAGCTCAACCGGTACTGATTCCACTTCTGGTATTGGTAGATCAATGGCCGTGGCCGTGGGATAAGCAGGAGCAGGTATACATGACCTGCCCGTGGGACGAACTTCAAGAATGCCGCCCAAACTGGAGCGACGATGGGTCTTTGATCATCGCTCAAGAGTGCCTGATAGGTCGCATTGCAGACGCAGGTCTTCCGCTTACCGACACCCTGGCGTGGCTGCTACAGACGCCGCGTACTGCAGTGCGCTATTTAGGGCAACAACGTGTATACGATACCGGCAGTGCATTGACCCGTATCAATCGTGAGGGGCCTGAAGCTCCCTGGCATCGACTGCTGTTAGGAGCCTCACTTGGCAATCGACGTCCCCTTAAAAAAGCGCACTGGATCACGTTCTTCGCCCTGCTGGATAAAATCCCGTATCAACTGCGTGAGCAAACGCAGGACTGGAACAGGCTGCTGTCGGGGTGTCCAACTGATTGGTCGGACCCCAGTTGGTCCCAAATCGCCGACGATTTGCGAGACCTGAACGAGCTCTTCAACAACATAGATCAGAGCTACGGACCCGATGCCGGTGAAGCACTCCAAAAACTCAAAAGCTTCATTGGTACTGCTACCTATCACCAGATCGCCAGCTTGGTGGATAGCTTTCACCTTGCAATGATAGACATACGTGAAGCCTTGGATGCCGCAGATCCCCAAACAAAAACAGACTCTTTAACGCCCTGGAGGACGCTACTTAATTCAAATGACACACCCCTCGTAAGTCCGAATGGGCTGCTGATTGTCGAGCTGAAATGTCCAGCCGATCTTTATGCGGAACATCAAGCGCTGGGCCATTGTATTGATGGTTATGACTACAGCGCTTATCGGGGCAACTGCCGACTTTTTTCGGTTCGCGAAAACGGGCAATCCTTGGCCTCTGCCGAAATCCAGATGAATGAAAGTGCCTGGGGAGAAACGTTAGAGAAATTGACTCCCAAACACCTGGTGACGACACAACTGCGAGGGCTGCGCAATCGCACGCCTAAGTCGGGCTCCAGGGTTGACCGGGCCTATCAATGGTTTTGGGCAAAGATCAAATCGGGTGAGCTCGACATCAATCTGGAATGGCCCGACCAAACCCTATCCATGTCTCGCTATACAAATCGAAACCGGAAACAACTGCATGCTCAAGCGTGCGCAGAATGGATCAACCTGCGCCTGAGCAGAAAATGAGCCGTCCTCGCCTCATGAACCGCCGGCAAGACCTGGTTGAAAAGGTCATTTTCGACGGCTATGACTTCGGCATTTTGTTGCAGTACGTCGAAGGAGCCAATCGGCTGTTTCTCGAACGTGACGGTTTCTATATCCGGCGTGCAGAGCATCCCCAGCATCGCTATTGGCGCTTGCCCAAGGGAAAATTGCTGGATGACCTGGATGTGCTATTCCATCGTTTGGTGGAACTGTGCGAGAACCGCTTTAACGAAAGCTGGGAGACGTTTTCACAGAAAATCTCATCAGCGCAAAAAACTCCAGATCGGCAGGCATTCACTTGGGGGCTGACATTTCGGATCGCTCCGCTCGTTCAGGGGGGAGTTCTGCTGTCTGGTGACTACCACCCTGGAGCAGTCGCCGTTTCACGGCGCATGCATGGTGTGTTTCTCGGGCATTCCAAATCCTGGCGCATCGATGCCGGCGCAGAATTGGTGCGAAGCAACCTGATTCTTGAGCTTGGATTGTCTGAGGAACAGTTCGAAATCTTGGACACCGTGCAGGAGCTGCTGACCGACGGATCTATTGTTCCCGCAGATGAAGTATCTCGCATCAGCCTCGGAGGTCCGCCCCAGGAGCGCGCTGCTCAATCTGGTAACGAAGAAGTTTCAACCGACGTTTACCTTGCCGCTGTGCCATACATCGAGCGGACCGAGTTCACCACTGAACAAATCGATCTGGCCCTGGCGAGTTATTCATTGCTCGGCCATCAACCAGCGGGCATCCGGCATCTGCTGCAACGGACCAGTGCATTGCTCGCCGATGATATGGGCCTAGGAAAAACACGTCAGGCCATCATCGCCGCCGCTATTCGAGCGGGTGACAGCCCTATCCTCGTCATCACTTTGTCGACTCTGATTATCAACTGGCAACGTGAAATCCAGATGGTGTATCCCGAAGCCAGAATAGGTCAGCAGGTCTTTGATCCGTCGTTGCAGTGGACCATCATTAACTACGAGCGCTTGGGCGACTATGTCCTGCAGGCCGGCCATTTTGAAGTGATGATCATCGATGAGGCTCATCGTCTGAAGGAGCCAACCGCCGCATGGACGCGCCATGGGTTCGACATTGCAGCCAAGGTGCCCAATCGATATTTATTGACCGGTACACCGGTGCTCAATCGGGAATCAGAACTTCACACGCTTCTACGACTGTCAGGGCACCCCGTCGGAAAGCTGTCGCTCAAGGAGTTTTGCGAACAGTTCGCCGGCAGTCCGGAATTTCGCAAGAATCTTCGAGATGCGATTGGCGACTGGATGCTTCGTCGACGTAAAGACGTGCTCACAGATCTCAAGGGCAAGCATCGTCAGACTTTGCCGGTAGAGCTTTCAGTCGAGGAACGTCGTGAATACGACCGGATACGTCTTGAAGACAGACCAAGTCTCGCCAGGCTTGGTTCATTGCGCCAATTGCTAGAGCAGGTGAAGGTTCGGGTCGTCATGGAGCTGCTGTGCGAACTGGATGTGGAAGACAAAGTCATCTTGTTCTGTGAGTTCAAGGACACTGTCAGCACCCTGCGAGCGGAGTGCGAGCAAGCCGGATACGGTTGCGTTACCGTGGTAGGCAGTGACTCCCTCGGCAAACGCCAAAAAGCGATCGACCGTTTTCAAAGTGATCCTGACACCAGAGTGTTCGCTGCCACCACTTCTGCCGCAGGTACAGGAAATAACCTGACTGCTGCAAACAATGTCATGTTCCTGGGGCTGCCATGGACGCCAGGATTACAGGATCAGGCGGAAGATAGAGCCTACAGGAATGGGCAGCTGCGCATGGTTGTGGTGAAGATCCCGCTGGTAGAAAACTCCATCGATCAGATGCTGTGGCAAATGCTGCTGGATAAACGGCAACTAGCGAGCGACCTCATTGAGCCCGATGCAGCAGCAAACGCCAGGTCCCAACTGTCAGCCATTTTGTAAAATGCCGATTGAAATTAATCACCGCAATTGCATTGAAAGCGTTCGCTTAAATACCTAAAGACGCAAACTCCTATTTTCTACTGCGCCGTCAATGACTGGCTGTCACTGTGCCTCCATCATCAAAGGGGGCCTTTCGGCACATGATCAGGCACTTCACCACTCTCTCCCTGCTCGCGCTCGTCGCCAGTTGCGCAACCCACACGCCACAGACGCCAAAGCCGGCGTTTGATAGCAGCCGTAATCCGGATATGTTGACGCCGGACCTCTACCCCAGCGGCGCCGTGCCTGAAAAGGAACCGGTCGTGCGCTACGGTCGTTACACCCTGGTCAGTACCTTGCCTGACTCGGGTCAGCGTGACCTGATGGCTCAGATCATTGACATCAGCATTCCTGCCAACATGCACCCCAATGTGCGCGATGCCATGCAGTACGTAGTGGACCGTTCAGGTTATTCGCTGTGCTCGGCCGAAACTGGTCACGTCAATATCCTGTATACCCGTCCCTTGCCTGCAGCCCAATACAAGCTCGGTCCCATGACATTGCGTAACACCTTGCAGGTACTCGCGGGTCCGGCGTGGCAAGTGAAGGTCGACGAGGTCAACCGCCAGGTTTGCTACGTGCTGCGCCCAGGCTATCAATTACCAACCCCAGCGTCGCCGGCGGGCAAGCTCTATGCCGATAAGTCGCAGGTTTCTGCATCCACCAACTCCACTGCCCCGGCCTCGACACAGGGTGTCGTCGTCGCCGCTATACCTGCATCGGCCCCGATCTCCACATCTACATCCGCTGTTGCAGAGCCTTTACCAGCTACCACCGTGCTTCCTCTAGTGGCACCTGCCAAGGATGGCCCTATTCCTGTTGTGACACCTACTGCTGCAGCCAAACCTTTGATAGCAGCCACGTCCTCGGCATCGAGCGTGCCCAACCAGCTCGCGACATCCAAGCTAGCTAAAGCCGTCACGACTACTGCGGTAGCGGCCCCGGCCATCGAGGTCAAACCCATTCCCTCCACCCGGCCGCTGCCCCAGGTATGGACGGCCGAAGTTGGGTCAACTCTGCGCGATAGCGTTGAGGAATGGGCCAAGAAAGCCCGGTGGCGAGTGATTTGGGCCCAGGAGGATCTCAATTACCCCATCAAGGCACCACTGCACTTTGAGGGCTCGTTTCAGGAAGCCATCGAGCAGCTGTTCCCGCTCTACGACAATGCCCCGCGATCCTTCGTAGTCAACGGTAGCGAAGGCTCCCAGAGCGTCTTGTACGTCGCTGAGAGGAAGAAGAAATGATCAAGTTCAAATGGGCCCACTGGGCACTGACGTCGATGGCCCTAGCCTTGGTAAGCAGCTGTGCTGTGCAGCGTGTCAATGAGTCCTTCGACCGAGCTGAGGTCCAAGGCCAAACGGCTGACCAATACACCAGACTCCTACAGAGCCAGCAGCCGCACCAGAACCGCGCCACGGTTGTTTTCAGTAATAAACCTTGGGTTTCTACCGAGCCGCTGATCACCAGACGCGGACTGCCGTTCAACCTGGACCGTAACATCTCGTACCGCCCGGCGGGCCCTGTGTCTATTGCTGACGTAGCTCAGCTCATAACCAATGAAACTGGCCTGCAGGTGGTAGTCGCGCCGGATGCTCTTAACCCAGGGATTCTTTCTTCGAAACCCTCCAGCGGTGCAACGCGGGTAGCAACCCCGGCCTCACCGGATCCTGACAGCCTGGCTGGCCTACTGCCAAGCGGCCTGGCAGGGACCATACCTGGAAGCGCAAGCTCATTTGACCTGGGCCTCAGCGGCGGCGGGCTGATCTCCGGTCTGAACTATAACGGCAATGTTTCGGGGTTGCTGAACCAGTCCACCTCCCGCCTGGGGCTGTCGTGGCACTTCGACCCCGAGCTGCAGGGCGTGCGTGTCACCTATTTCGACACCAGAACCTTCGATGTATGGACGTTCGGTGACAAGTTGGAGATCGAGAGCACTGTCAAATCTGGCCTGCTGACCTCTACGGGCAATGGATCTTCGGGCTCCTCAACCTCTTCGGGGGGAGCTACCGGTGAGTCCGGCAGCAACCAGAGCACAAAGTCCACTTACAATACCTCGCTAATGAGCGACATCGAGAGCAACGTCAAAGCCATGCTCAGCATGCAGCCGCCAGGACGGCTCTATCTCTCTCGCTCAACTGGGACACTCACCGTTAGCGACCGCCCGGAGGTGCTGAATCGGATCTCGGCCTATCTGAAAGAAACCAACCGCAGCATCACCCGGCAGGTCCTATTCAACGTTAAGGTGTACGAGGTGAACTTCAGCGACAGGGACCAGACGGCGGTCAACTGGAGCGCAGTGTACAAGTCCATCTCTGGAAATTGGGGTTTCGGCCTAAGCAACACTGTCGCAGGCATCAGCTCTGAGGCGATCTCAGCCAGCGGCAGCATCCTCGATACTTCCAGCTCACCATGGGCAGGCTCCAAGGCCGTTGTCCAAGCGTTATCAGAGCAAGGCCGCGTCTCTGAAGTGCGTTCGCCGTCGGTGACCACGCTGAACCTGCAGCCGGCACCGATCCAGATTGGTAACGTCCAAAGCTATGTCGCCTCCAGCTCGACCACCACCACCGCATCGGTAGGTTCGAGCACAGCACTTACACCGGCAACCATCACCAGCGGCTTCAACATGATGTTGCTCCCCAAGCTTCTGGACAAAGAAAACATGTTGCTGATGATCACTCTCAGCATCAGCAGCAAGCCAATCTTCAAGGACTTCGAGAGCAACAACTCCAAGGTCCAGACCACCGACTACGACACCAAGAACGTTGCGCCAAAGGTCCGCCTGCGCAGCGGTGAAACACTGATCCTCACCGGGTTCGACGAGAACGGGGATGACGCACGCAAGTCAGGCCTAGGCAGCCCGGGCTTTTTCGGTTTGGGCGGCAGCAGTACGCGTTCGACGTCACGCAGCGCCCTGGTGGTACTGGTCACACCGATCGTGCTCCCGGACAGCCTGTGATGGTCAAAAACATGACAACGGAAGCCCCAAAATCTTCCAGCCGGGTGCAAATCATCCAGCACCGCGGCCGAGTCTTCGTTACAGGTATGCTCTGGATTCCGCTGGGCAACATGACCAGTTACATGAAGGAAGCCCGTCAGTATGGTCATGAGCACGGCCTGGACATCGTGGCTATCCGAAGAACGTCACTAATGATCCAGGCGGGCTTTGTCTCTCGCTCCTCTGACGTTCACAAAGGCATGTACTCCTTGGCTGCGACCTTGGCTGGCCAGCTCGGTGATTCGTGGATTGCTGCCTGGGCCGTGGACGCCGATCAAGATCGATATGCCATCGTTGCTGTCCATGAGGGCAGGATCATCCCGGGTTGCGACCTGATTGCCACGGCAGCAGAGGTCCGTAAACGGGTGTTGCAGCAACGCAGTCGCGGCATCCAGTTCGAGCGAGAGTTCTTACCGACCGAGTTTGCCATGGGTGGCGAGCTCATCGACATCGATGAGTTACTCCACCCGTCGAGGCTCAAGCGCGAGTATCGGCTGCGTCCACTCGTGTTTGGTATGTCCAAGCCTGAGCTGGCCCAGCTGCTTCTGGTGTTCCTTTTGATCGGTGGTGGCCTACTGGCCTGGTCACAATGGAAATCACATCAGGCAGAGATCGCGCGTCAAGCTGCCATCGAGGCGGAGAAGAAGCGCCTCGAGGAGCTGGCCGAGCTGAAGAGGCAAACAGGTACAGAGCAACCCCTCCAGGCGCTGGAGCACCCCTGGGCGAAACAACCCTCGGTCACCGACTTCGTAGCGGTCTGCAGCCATGTGATGTACCAGTTGCCCCTGAATATTCAGGGCTGGCCCATCAATAAAGCCCAGTGCAACGGTTCTCAAATCATCGCGACCTACGACCGAGCTGGTAACAGCACTGCTAATGACTTCACGACGGCCGTCGGGGAGCTCTTTTCCACACGCCCGGATTTCACCGACCAGGCTAAGTCCGGGATCCTGAAGTTCGACATTTCCATTGACGCCGCAGGTGATGATGCATTGGTCGAGGCCAAGGACGCTCTAGAGAATCTGACCAGCTGGTTCCACAGTTTCTCTCAGGAGCCGCAGTTGCAATCCATGCCGGTGGTTATTCCACAGGAGCCGGTTCTGCCAGGCCAGCCGGCACCACCTCCCCCCCCGCCACCTCAGTGGAAGCAGTACCAGCTTTCCTACACTACTGGCGTTCTGCCTTATGACTCCTTCAATGGCGCCCCGACCCAGGGATTGCGCCTGCAGGAGATCAAGACCGAGTACAAGGCTGACCACCTGATCTGGTCGGTCATAGGAGTCCTGTATGCGAAATAACCCCAGTGTTTTATTCCTGGCCTGCTGGTTGCCGTTCACCAGTGCCCTTGCTGCCGTCCCAGACCTCTCAGGCATTAGTGTCGGCGAACTCGGAAAGGTGCAGAGCGAAACCATCCTGTTCAAGGCTCAGGCCGAGCGCACCAAAGCCGAGCTCGAGGCAAACGGCACAATACCTAACGCCCCCCAACCAGTGGGGCAGTTCCCTACTACTGGGCTCACTCCCACCATCACCGCAACCGCCCCGGGACCGCGCCTATTGGCCTTACCGGTGGTGAAAGAAATCAGCGGCTCCGGACAGAAATTACGGGCAAGCCTGATTTACGGCGACGGCAGCGAGGTCGATGCCAAGCCGGGAAGCGAGTTACCAAACGGTTTCCGGGTTCAACAGATCACGCTCGATGGGGTGGTGCTGAGCAAGGAAGGGAAGCGATACCCCCTGGGATTCGGTAACCGAGTGATGATTCAACCACAACAGAGCCTGCCGGGCCTTATGCCCGGGCAACCCTGAGGAGCATTGACCATGACCGAGCTATCCACAGTGCCAGTTGACCTTGAGCCTGTCGATTTGGCGTTGGCAGCGCTGCCAGTGGCGTTGCTGACCGGGCCAGATGGCCCTCATCCAATAAAAGATGACTTGCGCCAAGTCCTTGCTCTGACAGCCGATGGGAAGCTGTACATCTCTCCCCAGCACGTCCGCGACCCCTATGTCATGTCATTCATGGACCAGCTGGACCACAAGGGGATCAACTTCGAGGTCATCTCTGCATCGATGACGGAGATCAAAGCGCTGTACCAGGCCTCGGCGTCGACGGGCGTGAAGTCACTTGTCGAGACTCAACGCCAAGCTCAGGTTGTGGAGTTCATGGGAGACGCCCACCGCCGCGGCGCCAGTGACATTCACATTGTCGTTTCGCACGATGTCACTCGAATCAAGTACCGGCTCTTCGGCGTCCTACAGGAGGTCCGTCAGGAGAAGAGCGACGTAGGTCGTGAATTCTGCGCTGCACTCTACAACAGCATGTGCGATGTCTCGGGCGATTACTACCAGCCTCACATTGCTCAGGATGCGAGGGTCAGCCGAAAATTCGTCGACCAGTTGGGTCTGTATGGTGCTCGGGTCGCAACTCGGCCACTGGTGGATGGCCCGCTGATGGTGATGCGTTTGCTGTACGACGACACGTCCAAGCAAAGCTTCGCGGAACTAGGTTTTCTGCCTCAGCAGACCGAGCACTTCAGGAGACTGCGAAGCCTTCCCTACGGGCTAAACCTTATCACTGGGCCAACAGGCTCCGGTAAATCCAAGACCCTTCAGGTCAATCTGAACGAGCTGTACGACGAAACCGGTGGCTCCCGACACATACTCACGCTCGAGCATCCACCGGAGTATCCGCTCAAGGCAAACCAGTCACCGATCTATGCCGGCGAGACTTGGGGTGACGGTATTACCAACGCGGTACGCCTTGACCCCGATGTCCTCATGTACGGCGAGCTGCGCGACTTAGCATCCGCCCAGGCCGCATATACCGGTGCCATGACCGGTCACCAGAGCTGGTCGACGCTACACACCAACAACGCGATCGCCTCCATCCAACGTTTGATTGATATGGGTGTAGCTGATTACCTGGTCACCGACCCACTGCTGACCACGGGAATCGTGAACCAGTCGTTGGTGCCGGTTCTCTGCCCCGCTTGCCGAGTTCCACTGAAGAACCACAAACACAGCATCAGCAGCGATCTTTTCGCCCGACTGGAGCAGTTGCAGATCGTCGACCAGGTCAACCTCGTCGGTGATGGCTGCAGCCAGTGCAGAAATCTCGGCGTTGTCGATCGCACTGTCATCGCTGAAACATTGCTGACCAGCGTCAAGCTCATGGATACGTTCACCAAGCGAGGTGCGAGCGCTGCGCGCAGGTACTGGGTGAAGGAGATGGGCGGGATCACCAAGATCACCCACGCGATCATGAAGATCTCCGAAGGAATCGTGGATCCACGCGATGCCGAGCTCTTTGCGGGCCCCCTCGACTTCGACAGGCAACTGATGGAGCAATCCGATGTTTGAGTTGATTCAGGACTTCTGGACAGGCGTACGGGAGGCTGCCCAGGGATGGGTTGTCACCTTCTACGCCAAGCAGTTTGGGAAGAACGAGCGAATCCAGTTCTACGAGAGTCTGATGGGCGTGCTCGAGGACGGGATTGCGATCGAGGAAGCGCTGGAGACCGTTGCGAAGGCATTTAGCGGCGACGGCAAAGCGATGCATCCTGTGTCGGTCATTTGTGGTCAGGTGGCGATGCTCGTGCGTGGAGGGAAATCTTTGGCGGACGCCTGCAGGAGCCACTTGCCATATGACGAGGCCTCCCTGGTCGAGACCGGGGAGAAAACCGGCAACCTGGTAGGAGCATTCCGGGATTGCGTCCGGCTCATCGAGGCTCGCCAACGCATAGCTCGCTTGGTCATCTCGGTCGTAGCGCTTCCTTCGATCACCTGGAGCCTCATGGGGGCACTGTTGTATGTCATCGCCACCTGGATGGTGCCGTCGATGGCTCAGCGCCAAAACCCAGAGCTGTGGACCGGCATCCCCAGTCTGCTGTACGCCCTTTCAAACCTGGTCACACACTACGGTCTGCTGATTGTAGCGGTCGTGCTGACCTTGATCGTCGTCTCTTTCGTGACGCTTCCATACTTTTGCGGCTTGCAGGTTCGACCAGACAGCCCGATATGGAAAACAAAGCTCAGCCTGGTGCTGCAGACCACCAGGATGCGACTCGAGAGCATTCCACCCTGGTCAATCTACAAAGTCCTGCATGGCTCGATCTTCCTGCTGAACATGTCAGTGATGCTCCGCGCCGGCGTCGGCCAGCTAAGTGCACTCAGTATCCTCAGCCGAAGCGCCTCCCCCTGGCTGCGAGAAAGGATCGAAGCTATCAACTACGGCGTCAGCTCGGGTAAAGATTTCGGCACTGCGCTCAAGTTGGCCGGACACCAGTTCCCTGACCAGATGGCCATCCACTTCCTACAGGTCTTGGCCACCCGACAGAGCTTTGCCACGTCGATGGAGCGGTTTGCCAATCGTTGGCTCGAGCAGATGCTCAAGCGCGTGGAAGCGATTTCAACGTCCCTCACAGCAATATCCGCAGTAATCATGGGCCTGCTCATGATTTTCGTGATGGTCGGCATCTTCCAGCTCGCCATCGGCCTGATGGACTCAATTCAACACTAAGCAAACAGCTCCGAGGCAACCAATGACACTCTCTACCCCTAAAAACCAACGTGGCTTCCTATCCATCGACGGCGTGATGTGGATCATGCTCATCACCATCGCCTTGGGCTTCATCGCCTGGATCGGCTACAAGATGCTCGGCAGCTCTGATGCCGCTATAGAACAGAGCAATATCACCACCATTATCACCAACGCAAAAAAGCTCAAGGGGTCGTCTGGATACGGCACTTCCGGGACCAACCTGGTCCCATCTCTAATCGCCATTGACGGTACTGGTTCCATGGGCGTTTCGGGTACCAACCTGACGAATCAGTGGAATGGCGCCGTAACGCTTTTGAGCAATGGTATGACCTTCACTCTCTCCGAAAGCAACGTGCCCAAAGCGGCCTGCATCACGCTGACCACCAAGATCGCCAAGGACAAGCAGACCACCACCGCCATCAACGGTGGTTCGGCAACCAGCGGCGAGGTCCTTCCCGCCGCCGCAACAACAAGCTGCTCCAACGACATGAACTCGATCTCCTGGACCACTTACTGAAGGGCGACAGCGTGAGCTTGATTGCAGCTGCTGATTTCGTGGACCTCTACCTTGGCCACGACTTTGCCGATGTGAAGGGGCTGGCCGGCCAGCCTCGCAAGGTCACCGCTCCTGCGGAATGGTTGACCGAGATTCAGGAGCTTCGGGCACAGTGTCTGCATCAGTACGAAACGACCCGTGAGCCTGAGTTCGCCCTCGTACTGGAGGAGCGAGTGCTCTTGCGGGTGACGTACAACCTGGATGTCTTCACCAAGCCGTTTTTTGTACTGAACCGCTCAAGAGCAACCATCATGCCCCTCGAGGATCTTGGGTTACCGGATCATATCTACGAGTGCCTGCTCGCAGAGGAAACCAGAGGCCTCGTGTATTTCGCTGGAGAGATGGGGACGGGGAAGACCAGCAGCGCAGCCTCGGCGGCAAAGGCTCGCCTGACGTCACTTGGAGGCCTTGGCCTGACGGTCGAGGATCCGCCAGAAACTCTCCTGCAGGGCGAGCATGGCCCGGGCCGTTGCATCCAGTTGCCAGTCTCCCGCATCCAGGGCGGTTACTCAGAAACGCTGATCCGTGCCCTTCGCACGCGCGCTGACCTCATCCTGGTCGGCGAAGTGCGGGACACAGCTACAGCGGTTGAGGTCATCAAGGCTTCCATCAACGGCCATCTCATTTTTTCTACCGGACACGCTGGCAGCATAGGAGGGGCCATCAAACGTCTGGCCGTGCTCGCCGAGCCTGTTATGCCCAATGCAATGGAGGTGCTATCCCAAGGGCTGACGGCGGTGATTCACCAAACCCTGCTGCGCCCCGACCACGGACAACCGCGGCTGACGCTCCAAACTCTCTTGCTTACCCAGGAAGACGCTCCGTCCATCCGCGAGAAGATCCGCAGCGGGCATCTTCAGATGATCGAGCAAGACGTTGTCACACAATCGAATAGGAGTCTCTGGCATGGCCAGTAAACGCGGGCAAGCTGGCTTTTTTACCATCGACGCAATGTTCGGCCTGATCGTGCTGAGCATCATGCTCTCTCTCGCAGGCTGGTGGATGTTCAGTTTGGGAAACCAGCAGGACTACAGGATCGCCGCCGAACATCAGCGGACTGCGGCAGATGCCTTTGCCAAATACCTGAAAGACAACTACTCAGTGGTGCTCAACAACGCCGGCCCGACCACGCCCGTGCAGGTCACCGTGGACATGATGCAGAACGCCAAATATCTGCCGGCGGGCTTCAGCTCAACCAACAGCTTCGGCCAGACCATCGTTGGTCTGGCCAGACGCCTGAATGCTAATCAGCTCGAGGCCGTTGTGGTGACCACCGGTGGCCAGGTCATCCCTGAGCTGGGCATTCGCACCATCGCTGAGCACCTTGGCGGACCGGGCGGCTTTATTTCGTCACTAAAGCCCGGAGTCATTCAGGGAGTGCGTGGTGGATGGGAAGTCGCCCTTAGCAACTACGGCATTAACCCTGGCCAGGGACATACGGCGAGCGCGCTTTTCTTGATGGACGGCGACCTGGCCAACGACTACCTCTACCGCAACGCTGTACCAGGCCATCCTGAGTACAACCGGATGAATACCGCTATTGATATGGGTGGCAACGACATCAACAACGCTCACACCGTCACCGCGACGAACGACATCACCAGTAAGGACGGCTGGTTCAGAAGCCAGAACGACACCGGCTGGGTGAACGAGAAGTGGGGGGGCGGCATCTATCAGTCCGATGCTGACTGGGTCAGAGTCCTTAACAACAAGGGTCTATTGACCGGTGGGAAGATCCGCGGAGGCACGCTCCAGGCGGATGGACGAGTCACAGTTGGGGAATACCTGGACATCGACAGCACCGCAGTCGAAGGACAGGCCTGCCCGAAGATCGGTATCCAGTCGAAAAACAACATGGGCGCGCCCCTGACCTGCCAGTGCCTCACACCTTCTTGCCAATCCGGTGTGTGGAAAGGGTCTGGTGGCAAAGACCGCTGGGGTGGTTCATTTTGGACTGCCTCCTGGGCGTCTGGTGGTTGCGCCGGTTCAAATCCATATACAGGCTCGTGCAGTTGCCCCACTGGTTACAACGCAAGCGGCGCGTTTGCCATCGCAATTGGAGGCTGCAACCCTTGCGCTGCTTACAGCTGTTATCGTCCCGACTAAAGTTACAGGTATCCACAAAGCACAAAGCCATAGGGCGAAACCCTATGGCTTTTGTTTGCAGCTGAAAACCGGATTTGGCAAAGCTGGGTTAATTAAGTAAATAACAACCAACAATTGTCGCGTCCCACTGAGACCACTGAAACGCTTGGCCTGACAGATACCCTGATGAGCCTGTGGGGCAACTACAACTGCCTGTGAGCGGATTACCTTGCCTGCATCCACCATCAAAGGTTCCGTAAATGTAGGTACCTTTGAAGTTTCCGGAACCGTTATTTTTCCACACGCCGGATTGGCAATGAGCAATCAGGGCTAGTTACAGGCGATTATGTAACTGCAGGTGCCCCCGATATTAAATGCTCCTTTATCATAAAAGCCACATGTGACGACTCTGTTTGCATCGGCATAAGCATAATTGCCACCAGCGTAGTCTGGCCGAGCAGCTGGGTGTGGATTAGCTGCGTCTGATGCTGACCAAGTACAACTTCCAGCTGCGCTACCAGTTGGCAGCGGTATTTGTTGGCCGTGAGTAATAAAGCCAGTTAAAACTTTTCCGCCAACGCTTGAACGCCACACACCGGATTGGCAATAGGATCTCCCGAAATGCCCAGCCTAGCTGGTCAGGGCAATCTCTAGGCATCACCTATTCACCGCAAAAAAGTGTGACCCCTTTCTAAGATGCAGTTCTGGCTCAACGGGTCCAACATGATTATGTCGCCCTCGTTTACCTGCTCCAAATACTGATCAGGGGCTGGAATAGGCTCCTTGTCCCGCAACGACAACATCAGATGCCGTAGCAGCGCATCTTGCGCCACCCGCGTCGCTGACTCCGCAGTGCTCCCAGCGCCTTGTACACCATTGAAGTCGAGAACTCGCACGGTGACACCGTTAGGTGTTTTCAAAACTACTGCAGGATACGGAACCAGATGATTGATGATCACCTGCTGGCCACGATGTTTATTACCCTCAAGCTTCTTGACCAACCTGGACGCTTTCAAGTGGGTGTACCTCTTCAACATCGAGAGGCTCTTGTGCCCACTGATCGCAGCAATTTCCATGATGTCAAGCGTGCCAAGCTCAAACAGGCGCGAGCAGGCTTCATGTCTTAGGTCGTGAAAGTGAAGATCTTTAATGTCCAGCCGCTGGAGCATGATGCGCCAGGCCGATTTCAAGCCATTGGCGGTATAACCGAACACCTTGCCTTTTGTCCGTGCACCGATATGGATCAACACATCACGAGCCTTGAGGCTGAGGGGCACGTCCCGCTTCGATCCGTTTTTGGTATCGGGGAGGTGAGCGATTCGCCTCTGTAAGCTGATGTGCTCCCACTCAAGCTTTAACAGTTCCCCCTGGCGCATAGCAGTCTCGATCGCAAGGACGACTAGGACGTAGAGGTCCGGTGTGGGATGCGCGTGACAATAACGCATGATCTGGCGCTCCTCACGGGCGGTTAACCGCCGATCACGACCAGGTGCTGCTTTCGGCTTACGCACGTTCAAGACTGGGTTCGACTCGCACACCCCCCACTCGATCCGGCCTATGTCGAAAACGTTCGACAGCAACGACATCTCCAGGCGCACCGTCGATGGTGAAATTAGTGAACCCGTTTTGGGGTTGGTCTGCGAGAGACGCTCGTCGCGGAGATTCGCGATATCCGGACTCCGAAACTCACGCATGCTCTTGGCTGCGTACTTGGATTTGAGCAGACTAGAGATACGGTAACTTTCTTGTACAAAGCCTTTCTTCAGCACGGAGACTTTCTGTCGATAAAGGGTCAAGCCTTCAGCGAGCGTCATGTCCTGGGTCATTCAACTCTTCCAGTTTGGCCTGCAGCAGCCTGGCCAGCTGGTCGAATCGGATTTCCAATGCGCGGCAAAGGTTGAAAACGGTATCGAGGGTTGGAGATTTGTGGCCACGCTCAAGCAGACTGATGTACGACCTATCTACACCAGCTTCGAAACTCAGCTTTTCTTGCGAGATGCCCCGAGCAATGCGCCGCTCAGCCAACACCATGCCGAATGCATGATTGTGCTTTTTCGAAGAATCTGGTTGTAATTTCAAAAGTCCAACCCGAGATCACGAGATCAAAGGTCAGAATTTTCGGCTTGTTGACTATAATCGTCAGCTGACTATAGTCAACAACGCTCATACCCTAGGATTTCTTCATGTACATCTACTGGATCGCTATGACCCTGCTGATCGTGGCAGGAGGCATCTTTTCCCAGGTGCAGCACAGCGACGAGACTGTGTCTGAGCAAGCCACGATCGATGCCCTCAGCCGGAGTATGCTCGTCTACCGCTCGGCCGCAGCGGAGTATGCCCGGGCCAATCCTGGGTTCACTGGCGCGCCGTCAGAGGCGTCTCTAAACCTTCCCAACTGGTATACCAAGCTGGACGGGATCAACACGTATGTCGCCGATGGAGTGTCATACACCTACATCGCCGGCGGAGTTCCTGCAGGGCTGCCTTCCGCACTAACCGATCGCACTGAGTCTGCGACCGTCGGGGTAAAGAGATCCGGCCAGCTTTTCTCACCGAAGGGAGGAATCATGGAAATTGCGGTTCCAGCGCCAGTACCAGAAGGTGCAATCGTCGCCGTCAACTGACCATAGCTCAGTTCCGCATTCGCTCTGTTGCATATGCCCCAGCCTATCAACATAATGCACGCAACAAACGTTTCCACCCCGTTGGCTACTGGCGGTCATCAGTAGCGCCCGGTGATGCGGCTTGCCACATTACCAACCCCAAAGCACGCTGAGCTCCGGGAAGGGCGTGCGGATCTGGTTCAAAGCTCTCCCTGTGTCTCCCTGTTCAAGCCAGACACGCAGCCGTCTAACTCGTGAATTGCGAGTTCAAAGGCACATAGGGCTTTGTTGAGGTTCGAAGCACAGTAATCTCAGGGCCACACTGGTGTTGTGGCCCACATTTTTTAAAGCTCACACAATGGGTAGCCTGATGATCTTGTGAAGGATTATCAGGCTACCCTTTGGTAGCTGCTTTTCCCTGCCGGTGGCCCGCCGGCGAAACGCAGGGCTCCCTTTGTGCGCGGATGCGTGCCTTATGTTTGCTGGCCTCAGCCACGATAATCGGCCAGGTGTAGGAAGTGAGACGTACAGATCACAGCCCAGGGATCGATGACGCCTTTATCTCCACACAGGTGGCATTTTTTTTCTGAAAGACGTGTCTAACTACAACCGAGGGCGACTGTTTACCCAGCTGCTCTCGGTAGTTTCTCCTGCGGTGTTAAATCTGTTTTTGCCCTCCCCAAATTTCCCCTCCCCGCTTGACACATCACTATCCCCCTTCGATGATATGGACGTGTTTTGCTGACGTCGTCAGCATCATGCCCAGGCAACCAGGATCTTTAAGGTTGCGACACGTCAATCGTGTTGATTCGCCCAAGACCGCTGAGCTTCTGGTAGCGCGGTCGGTCGACAATCGTCGATAGAAGCATCTGATGTTACTCACCTCGCGGGGAATCACTTCCCCGACAGGGCCAGTGCTTTCTCCGCATCTCAACCTGCAGGAGAAACACCATGTCCACACTCAGCTATAACGTTGGTTACACCCTCGGTGCTGTCGCCCGTGGATTTCTTCGGGTGATGAAAAGCCCCAAGCACACAGCACCCGCCAGCCCTCTCATAGCCACGCAATTGCTGCAGGCGGCTCCTCACCCATCCGGCCAGGTCCTCGAGACCATGCGCCAGGTTCCCGCAATCGTTCGCCTGAAGGGTGTCGATCTCAACTCTTGGTACGAAGCCAACACCCGTGTGGTGGCGTTGAAGAAACCGGCGCGTCAGCGCAAACCCAGAACGCCTGGAAAACAGGCGTCTCCAGTAGAAAGCACTCCGGGCGTTGAGATGAAACTCGTTGAGCTCATCCCCATTCCTGACCGGTTCTCTGACTATCGCCGTGCCATGGAATGCGGCATAACCGATGAACAGTTCCGCGCACTCGGCAACTGATCTCAGCCCCTCCACCCCGTCGGGAACCTTCCCCACGGGGGAGGTTCTTCTCAGCCAAAGACTTTTTTCACCAAAGACTTGACAACCTACAACGTCGTTTTCCATTCTGTGTGCATGTATCGCTGACGTCGTCAGCAACATGCCCATGTAGTCTGGATCCGAAAGACTACGATGCGGTTTACCGCATTGATCCACTCCCAAGATCGCCATAGCTTCCGGTAGCGCGATCAGTCGACTCAGTCGATGGAAGCACCTTTCCCACCCATGACGGGCCTACCCCGTCAGGGCAGGCCTCTCAATTTTTTGGAGGTCTGATGAAAACCGAACTGGCTCTCTACCAAGCGCTGATCTCGATCAACGTCCCGGAACAGAAAGCTAACGCTGTCATTGAAGCTCTGGAGACCGACATGCTTTCACGTTTGGCTACCAAAGCAGATTTGACCGCCCTTACTGCTGAGCTGAAAACTGAAATATCTCAGCTCGAAGTAAAACTCACTATTCGCATGGGCGTCATGTTGTCAGCTACCACTGGTGTGCTGATTGCTGCCATGAAATTCCTGCACTAAACAAACCCTTTAGCTTCATCACCCTCGCGGGGAATACTTTCCCCCAAGGGCGAAGTGTTTCTCCGCTTTCTGTTATTTCGAAACTGGAGAATCATCATGAGCACTACTCAAACCAACGAAGCAAAATTCTTCGATCTTCACACCACTGGTATCGGTTACCTCAACCGTATCCGTGAAGTGAAACCTCGCGGCAAGGGCAAGCCATTCATGGCTGTCACCGTTGCGGCGCTGCGCGGTTCTACAGATGAAGCCGAGTACTCCTACATCGACTGCAACATTGTCGGCGCCGAAGCTGAAAAGCTGATTCGTCGCAGCCAAGCGGCCGTTGAAGCAGGAAAGAAGGTCCTTGTGAGCTTCCGTATCGGCGATATCTGGACCGATGCTTTTACCTATGAGAAAGGCGATAAAAAGGGCCAACCTGGAGCAAGCCTCAAAGGACGACTTTTGTTTATCGGCTGGATCAAGGTAGACGGGCAAACCGTTTATGAAGCCAAGCCTCGTGAAGTTGAAACAGTTGCTGAACAAGGCGAAGCGAAATCTGAAGCACCACTCGAAAGCGAAGAAGCAATCGAGCCAGTTGCGGAGGAACAACTGGAGCCAACGCCTGCTAAACGGCAGCGTAAGGCATCTTGATTCACTCTGTTGCAAGGCACCCTTCGGGTGCCTTTCATCATCCGAAGGGAACACCTCCCTTCTGGGTACGGTGATTCTCATACATTGGAGACTCACCATGATGAACACGTTATTTACACAAGCTCTTGACATACGCGTTGCTTATGCAAAAGCAGTGATCTTTGAAAATAAGATTGATCAGATTATCTATGTGATCGAGGCTCAAATCCTAGGCGCAGACGCATACCGCGCCGGCCTGCCCAACGTACCCGAGTTGTTCAAGACCGTTCCCTCGCTCAATCGAGCTTGGGATAAGGGAGTACACGCGGCCATTAATGGCAGAGTTTGTTCACGCTTGACTGAAGAAGAAGGGTTCCTGATAGCAGAAGAAGTGCAGCTACTCGCGCTTGGGCCTGACGAGGAGTGTCGGATGCTGCCTGACGGCAGTTCAGATCAAGTCTTGTTGGACGTGAGACTTGACCGAAATGAATCGTCACCTGGCGTTTTCTCCCTCGACTTCCGAGTCCAAGAGATACACATTTCTTGCCCATGTGACGACGAGTACTGACAGGATACAAAGCCTAAATCACCGTCTTAATACCCTATACACACCCAACGGGAAACCACCTCCCGTATGGGCCAGGTGGTTTTCACACCTGGAGTCGACCATGAAAAAACTTTCTCACCTAGTATCGCCTGATTTGCTCAAGCTACCGGTCGTGTTGACCCCTAGGGCCTGGCAAGAAGCGGTACATATTGAAAACCAACAGGATGCCTCTGTTATCAGTCAGCGACTGGGCGATGTTGTCCTGGAAGCCTACCGAGAGCTGCATTTGCAACCTGACAGCGACCTGATCCATTTCGGCCTCTATCGCCTGCTGCCTGACGGCAACAGCTCAGATCGAGTCTGGTTGGACTTGAAACTTGACCGAATTGAATCGCCACCTGGCGTTTTCTACCTCTACATCTCACTCAAAGAAGAAATGCACACTTCTTGCCCATAACCGCTTCGGCATTCACAGCACTCCCCCAAGCCCGACATTTGTCGGGCTTTTTCATTCATAGCAGTGTGGAGCTGCACATGATCAACATCCCAGGCCAACTGGCCATCCGTACCATCAGCGGCCGTAACGGCGACTTCAACGTAGGACGACTTTCAACTTCAATCGGTGAGTTCGTCATCAAAGACGCGCTCCTCGATCAGTACAATGAGGGTAAATACCGAGGCGATTTCCTGATCACAGAAATTCGCCCTTCGTACTACTCGACATCGGGTCGGCTAGTCGTCGAGATTCGTGCAAAACTCGAAAGCATGAGCTTGGACGATGTGGATAAGTTGACAGCGGAAGACGCTGCCACGCTCTCTGCGAGTGAGCCGGACCCTATTGATGAAGAGTCATCTTCAGCGCTGCAAAAGCCTCTCCAGCAGCGTAAGAAGCTGACGTCGTCTAAAGAGGCAGGCAGCATTGGAGAATCGTCTGCAGCAGAGGATGCACCCTTTGGGATGCCGCCGCCTAGCTTGGCCAGCAGCGCAGAACAAGACGCCGACCTGTTCGGCACGATCTGGCCTCTGTGCGACACGGTCAAGCTTGACACCACTGTTGATCGCCAGCGCTTACGTCAGCAATGCACTCGCCTCGGCGAGCTCGGCTACGTACTGGATTTCAAATTACAAGTCTGGACGCTCTCAAACTTCTAACTGTTCCAACACCCACCCTTGAGGGGCTCCCTCATGGGCGCTCCTTCGTATTTAAGGAGCATTACATGAACCCAATTTTCAGCAACCTGACCGCTGCAGTTCTGAACAATATCGACGATCAACTTGCCAACAACGAAGTATCGACGGATGAAGAACTATGGGATTTCTTTATAGAAGAGCTCGACATGACGGCTGAACAAGCTGATGCCGCCGTGGCACTCCGCTCCCAATACCTGGGAAAAGTCTTCCTGACAGGGCACAGCCCTCTGTTTCATGACGATACGACTTCATTTGATCCGAACGACAAAACGTTCAAGTCGGACGTCGTGCTGTTTCCCAAGCAATAACACTCACTGATAACAACCCCGAGGGGCTCACCGCCCCTCCGGGCGGGTTCCCTCTTCAAAATGGAGGTTCCCATGCCCAGCCCTACCCCGCTCTTCCCAATCGAGGAGTGCAATGACCTATTCGTCGATGCTTGCGCCTGTGACGAGCAACGCAACCTAGTGTTTCTCTCTGCATGGGGCCGTGACACGGCACTGCAGGAGTTCCTGGCCAGGCTGACCCTCGGCGCTGCCGAGGATGGTCTGAGTCAGTTTCACCTTGTTGTGGACGGCCGAAGTCTCCCCGTCTTTCCCAACATCGACCTGTTGGAAAAACGCACCACGCGGCAAATGCGCGGGACTTTGTTCGGCAGCTTGATTCACCTCTGGTTGTTCGACCGACGCTGCGTGCAGCCGGATCGAGCCAACCACTTCGCCTATGCCCTACTTGAGAAAGGGCAGTCACCTCATCAAAGGCTTTGGCCGTTGATCCACGACACCTGCCCTTTACCACTGCTTCCACACTGGCAGAAGCCGGTGATGGACTGGCTCACCCAACACGACATGTTGCAGCTCTTGCCCGGAACATCCGGCGCAGTTGCGGCATGGCGTTTGTCGTTGCAACTCGACGTCCTCGAACCTGCTTTAGGCGATCTCATTCGCCAAGGGCAACTCTCAACCCACGCTCAGTTTTGAGCCTTGATCCAGGAGCCTCATCATGGCCTTGATGTTCCCACGCTTGGCGCGCAACTTCGCTCGAAATGGCTACTACCCCACTGACGAAATGACGCTGGAACGGACCCTGCAGGCGTTGGCCCCCTCTTCCACTGGCAAGATGCGGATCTTTGATCCCTGTGCCGGTGAGGGTGTTGCGCTGGCTGAAACGGCTAATGCGCTCGGACGTGACCGCGTCGAGACCTACGCAGTCGAGTACGACCAGGAACGTGCCAACCACTGCAAGACACTGCTGGATCGCGTGCTGCATAGCGATCTAATGGACACTATGATCAGCCGCCAGGCCTTTGGCTTGCTCTGGCTCAACCCGCCCTACGGTGACCTGGTCGCTGACCATGCAGGTGCCTCACAGTACCAAGGTAACGGCCGTCGGCGCCTCGAGAAGATGTTCTATCAACGGACGCTTCCACTGCTGCAGTACGGTGGGGTCATGGTGCTGATTGTCCCGCATTACTTGCTGGACGATGAACTGTGCGGTTGGCTCTGCAATCACTTCACTGAGCTGCGGATCTACAATGCAGCTGATCCAACCTTCAAACAGGTGGTGATCTTCGGTATTCGTATTCGCCGCCAGGACCTGGCTCGACCGCAAGAGGTCAAATACGTACGCGCACGCCTCCAGGCAATCGGCGCCGGCACATTGAGTGCGGAAGCGTTACCAACCACTTGGACGTGGGAGCCCTACAGGGTCCTCCCAGCATCCACTGACCTGGAACACTTCTACCGTATCAGCCTTGAACCCGAACAGCTCAGCGAAGAGGTCAAAAGACTTCGTGGCATGTGGCCGGACTTCACACTGCATTTTGGTCAAAGTGCCGCCCAGCCACGACCTCCCGTGAGGGAACTCTCGCGCTGGCACCTGGCGCTTGCCTTGGCTGCCGGTGCGATATCCGGAGTGGTGACATCCAAAACCGGTCGCGTATTGGTGCTCAAGGGCGATACCTACAAAGATAAGGTCCGCAAGACCGAGTTCACGGAGGACCAGAACGGTAACGTCTCAGAGGTAAGGATCCTGACAGATCGTTTCGTACCCATTATTCGGGCATGGGACATGACGTCAGGCTCCACCAACTTCGGCAAGGTGATCACCATCAGTTCATCGGAGGATCCACGGCCTGAGCCTGACGAACCAGTTTCTGCGCCTACCCCCAATAACCAACCAAAGGTCATTTTTGATCCTGGCCGCGTGTTACTTACCCAATCTGTGCAACACCTCATGGAACGCGGATACCTCGACCCAACTCTTTACCTCCGACGACATTTCTCCGGGGACTGGGGTGAACTGCACGACGAAGACAGGAACAGCAACCAACGCGCCCTGACTACCAGGGAGCGGCTGTTCTCCAGCTACAACGTCGACGTCGGCTATGAAACAAGGTTGTGGATCATCACCGAAGCTGACCGGAGTACTACTACCGTGTTGCTGCCATCGGACTACTGAACTATCAAGTCAAGCTGATCACACATCAATCAACCCGCAGGGTATTCACCATACCCGTCGGGGTGTCGTGCATGCCCTGTTTCATTCCTTACGGAGAAACAAACATGAACGACCTATCACACACCGCGTGCCCACCGTTGACCAACGGCCTGACCGAATTCATCGACGAGTTCGGTGATGAGTTGCTGGACTCTCTAAACCGCTCTAACCCACCGGTCTATGCCGGCAACACCAACGAAGCTCGTCATCAGGTGATGAACGCACTGAAACGCCAACCTTTCCCAGCGCAATCTGAGGTAGTTCAGGCCGTTACCGCTCTACTGCTGGACCGCAATGAAGAGGCAGCCGTTATCAATGCGGAGATGGGCACTGGTAAAACCATGATGGCCATTGCCGTGGCGGCCGTCATGCACGGCGCCGGCTACCGCCGCACCATGGTCGTTTCGCCTCCTCACCTAGTCTACAAATGGCGGCGGGAGATCCTTGAAACCATTCCAGATGCTCGCGTTTGGGTGTTCAATGGCCCCGATACCCTGGTCAAGCTGCTCAAACTGCGTGATCAACTGGGAGATCCCTACGACGGTCGGCAAGAGTTCTTCATCCTAGGGCGCGTGCGTATGCGGATGGGGTTTCACTGGCGTCCCGCGTGTTGGCCACGTCGCTCTGCCGGCGGACACCGCTTTGCAGGCTGCCCAGATTGCGGTCGTCTTCTGGAGGATCTAGAAGGGAACAGGATCACTGTCGAAGATTTTCACCGAGAGGAACGCCGTCAAAGCTGCCCTCACTGTCATGGCCAACTCTGGACGCTGATGCGTCCAGGCAAGGCCGAGAACGGAACGCGTCGGGCAACCATACTGAAGTCGATGTGCCGAATTCCGACCATCGGCCCAATACGTGCAGACAAATTGCTGAATGATTTCGGGGAGGATTTTCTCGCCTCGATGCTGATCGATAACGTCAGCGAATTCATTAACCTGATGGACGCCAAGGGCAACTTCATCTTCAGCGACCGTCAAGCCAAACGCATGGAGCGTGCCATGGCCAACATTGAGTTTGGCTTTGGTGAAGGTGGCTATCAACCCACGGAGTTCATCAAGCGCTACTTGCCTGATGGATATTTTGACCTGCTGGTGGTGGACGAAGGGCATGAGTACAAAAACAGCGGCTCTGCCCAGGGCCAAGCCATGGGAGTGCTGGCAGCAAAAGCACGTAAAACCGTGCTGCTGACGGGCACACTCATGGGAGGCTACGCCGACGATCTGTTCTACCTTCTGTTTCGTATCCTCACTCGCCGCATGATCGAGGACGGTTACCGACCAAACACACGCGGCAGCATGGCACCAGCCGCCATGTCGTTCATGCGCGATCATGGCGTGCTGAAGGATATTTACAGCGAGCGGGACAATCAGTCGCACAAAACCGCCAAGGGTAAAAAACTCTCAGTACGTACGGTGAAAGCCCCGGGCTTCGGCCCTAAAGGAATTCACCGTTTCGTATTGCCGTTCACCGTCTTTTTGAAGCTCAAAGACATCGGTGGAAACATCTTGCCCGACTACGAAGAGGAGCTGGTCGACGTGCCCATGGCATTGGATCAGGCATCTGCCTACCAGAAGCTAGCCGGAACATTGGCTGCTGAACTTCGCCAAGCACTTGCTCGCCGGGATACCACGCTGTTGGGGGTGGTACTCAACGTGCTGCTGGCGTGGCCTGACTGCTGTTTCCGACCCGAGGTAGTCAAACACCCCCGCTCCAAGGAGACACTGGCGTTTGTTCCTTCGTTTTTTGCAGACGAGGAACTGATGCCGAAGGAGAAGGCGCTGTTGGACCTGTGTTTATCGGAGAAAGCGAAAAATCGGAAGGTTTTGGCTTACTCCGTGTACACCGGGACGCGAGACACCACCAGCAGACTCAAGCGGCTCTTGGAACAGGCGAGCTTGAAAGTGGCAGTCCTTCGAGCCTCGGTCGACACGGCCAGGCGCGAGGACTGGATCCTCGATCAGGTTGATCGCGGCGTCGACGTGCTGATCACCAACCCGGAGCTGGTAAAAACCGGACTGGATCTGCTCGACTTCCCGACCATCGCGTTCATGCAAACGGGATACAACGTTTACAGCCTGCAGCAGGCGGCGCGAAGGTCATGGAGGATCGGTCAGAAACTTCCGGTGCGGGTGGTGTTTTTTGGCTACGCACAAAGCTCGCAGATTACCTGCTTGCAGTTGATGGCGAAAAAGATCGCGGTGGCTCAGAGCACGTCAGGAGACGTACCGGAGTCAGGTCTCGATTCGTTGAACCAGGATGGGGATTCGGTCGAGATGGCACTTGCTAGACAATTGATCTCTGTATGACCTCAAGGCCACCTCCGGGTGGCCTTTTTTACACGTGCGCCAGGCATGGCGCGTTGCGCGCAAGCGCAACCAGCTTGGCCGTGGTGGCCTCGCTGGTGACTTGGAGGTGAAAGTCCTCTACACACCCGGCAAGGGGAAGTGTTAGCCAGAGGCAACGGTGTCGCGGGTGACCGCGAATCTGAAGGAAGCCCGAGGCAAAATGCTGGCCTGACGAACAGCAAGCGGATAGAGGCGGCGCTGCGGGGTGAAGGGGCGTGTTTCCCTAAAGCCCAATACTTGCACGGGACGCTGCGACGTAGATCCGACAGGCATAAGCAGGAAGGTCGCGCGAATTACCCTGGGAGATCTGCACGTTTGCCACAGTGCTACCGAGCGTCGAGAGGCGACGGGATGAGCGTGCAGAAGTCAGCCGAGGCCGTAGTAAGTGGCGAATAACCCCGTCACCAAAGGCCGAACAAGTTATACCGCCAGTAGGCGTCACAGTCTCGTTGAATACCGAAATGCAGAAATTTCTCCAAGAGAAGACTGTTACTCCGAGTCCCGGACAGTATCCGAGGATGACGGCTGACAGCGCACAGGTATCGGCGGCATCTGTGACGTGGACGAACGCGGAGCCGGACACGCTGATGGAGCAGGTGCTTGCACCGGCCAACCTTAGGCCTGCGTATCAACGTGTGGTCAGCAACAAGGGCGCACCGGGTGCCGATGGCATGACGGTCGACGACTTGGCGGACTACGTGAAACAGTATTGGCCGACCCTCAAGGTGAGGTTGCTGGCCGGCGAGTATCACCCGCAGGGTGTACGCGCCGTTGACATCCCCAAACCCAAAGGCGGAACACGGCAACTGGGTATTTCCAGCGTCGTGGATCGCTTGATCCAACAGGCACTGCTGCAACAGCTAACGCCAATCTTCGATCCTCTGTTCTCGGACTACAGCTACGGCTTTCGTCCGGGTAGAAGCGCTCACCAAGCCATCGAAACCGCGCGCGGCCACCTGGCAGCAGGTCACCGCTGGTGCGTGGAACTTGATCTCGAGAAGTTCTTTGATCGGGTCAACCACGATGTCCTGATGGCCTACGTGGCGCGTCAAATCGAAGACAAGCGTGTGCTCACGCTGATCCGTCGTTACCTCGAAGCGGGAACGATGTAGGGCGGACTCGTCAGCCGACGGCAGGAAGGGACGCCGCAAGGCGGCCCGCTCTCGCCGTTGCTGTCGAACATCCTGCTCAACGAACTCGACCGCGAACTGGAACGGCGAGGCCATCGCTTCGTGCGTTATGCCGACGACGCGAACATCTATGTGCGCAGTCAGCGAGCTGGCACGCGGGTGATGGCCGGTGTTGAGCGTTTCCTGAATCAGCGTCTTAAACTGACGCTGAACCGGGAAAAGAGCCTCGTAGCACGGCCTTGGGTCTGCGACTATCTGGGTTATGGGATGAGCTGGCATCAGCAACCGAGGCTGAGAGTGGCGACGATGAGTCTGGGTCGCTTGCACGACCGGTTAAGAGACCTGCTGCGCGGGACGCGGGGCCACAAGATGGCGAATGTCATCGAACGGATAAACCCTGTGCTGCGCGGGTGGGCAGGCTACTTCAAGCTCAGTCAGAGCAAACGGCCACTTGAGGAAATTGACGGCTGGGTGCGGCGCAAACTTCGCTGCGTCGTCTGGCGTCAATGGAAGCGGCCCTCAACGAAGGCACGTAACTTGATGCGCCTGGGCTTAGCGAAGCTCGCGCCTGCAAATCAGCCTTCAATGGCCGAGGCCAATGGTGGAGCTCGGTAGCATCTCATATGAATCAGGCGCTGCCGAAGAAGCTATGGGATAAACTTGGGTTGGTCTCGGTACTGGATACGATAAACCGGCTTAGCCGCATAGCTTGAACCGCCGTATACGGATCCGTACTTACGGTGGTGTGAGAGGATGGCGTATGTACATCCACCTCCTACTCGATCCGTTAAGCCACCGGGCCTAACCGGCATTCGGTCGGGTCAAATTGACGTAGTATCAAGCAAGCAGTTAACTGGCTATCCATAAAGTTAACATTAGGCCAGGTTATGAACGCAACCCTCCTTGGTCCCATCACCACCGGTGGGCATTCCTACCGATTTATTCCAGCTAGGTCTCGGCCAGTTTTCCTTCGCCGGCGGCCGACTACCTTGAAAAGCTGATATCGCTGGATGAGCTTTTTGAGATACGAGCGCCGCACGTCTACTTGGCGAAAATTTCGGGTGACAGCATGCAAGGCGCCGGTATTTTCAACGGCCACCTGGTGATCGTCGACCGAAGCAAAACAGCACATCATGGGGATCTCGTCATTGCAGCGCTCAACACCGAGTGCGTGTGCAAGAGTCTGCACAATCGAGATGGCCAAGTCGTGTTGATGGCTGAAAACCCAAGGTTCCCACCTAGGCATGTGATGGAAGGCGATGAGCTGATGATTTGGGGTGTGGTCAAATACAGCCTGCGCGATCACGAGCGCTCGACATGAGCATCACTCCAGTATTCGCTCTGGCGGACTGCAACAGTTCCGGGGCTTTACTAACAGTTAGATACGATTTTTTCTAGAGAATACAATCGGTTAGGCTAGGTAATTTTTTTCACGTTTTTTGTTTTTGAGGTGGTCGTCGCACGTTAATCGGGCTCTGCCCATCCGCTATCCATGTGGCTCCAAAGATCAGGCATGGAGGGGCATGGCAGGACTCCACGCGGCAATCGAGTTTCTGGCTGGGTATTACACAGACTTGCCCGCCCGTTTGCATCCGACCTGACCAGTCCTTTGGGCCGGATTCGACCAGCACGCTTCTTGATCATGACCGGCAGAAGACGACCCATAGCGGACAACCTTGTCACTTTCAATTTCTATTCTTAGAGAGAGGCAATCAGTGCATCCATGTGCTTCTGATCGGTTTGCGTGATAGCTTCTATGAGATCCTTTACGGCATACTCAACATCAAAGATCAGTTCATTGTTCCCAACCAATCTATCGATAGTGTTGGCATGGCTAAAGTAGTGGAAGACCTTAAGGATGCGCTTGGATTTCTCAACACCAAATAATGCTTCAGCTCGTTGATCTACCGTCTCCTTCATGATTCCAGGTAATCTTGAGTAGGTATAAAGCTCAATGAATCTCCGTATTGCATTGGGCAAGAGCATTAAAACGGTATGATCTGTCTTGTCTGGGGCCTGGTGGAAGCGGTAAATCACTTCAAAGAGGAAATGATACTCCGATTGATAACGGGCCAATGATGTAGGCATGTCGCAAAATGTTGATTCCTTCTCGCTTATCCGCTTAATGAGGAACAGTCTAGCCCCTTGCTTGGAGGCTTCTGGCTTAATTTCGCGTAGCAGGTTAAAGAATTCGAAATTGTGAGTCGAAATGAAAATCTGCTTGCAGGTAGTTAACCATGGGGAGTTTTCGTTTTCTTGCTTGAAAAATAATGATCGGATCGCGGCTGTGATTTGAAAGATATGATTGGCATCAAGGCTTGAAATTGGGTCGTCGATATATACGACAGTCTGCTTGAACTCCTCAGGCTTCAACTCTTGAAGCTTAGTGAGGAAGTAGGAGAAGGCAATGGCGGTGCGCTCCCCATCACTAAGATTCTTGGCGACCTTGCCATTCTTGCGGAAGAGCCTGAACTGCTCTTGGTTCGTCGTCGGATCTTTGATAACCAATATCTGGATAGCTTCACTGCCCAGCATGGATACCAGTCGTTCATTGATCTTCTCTCGGCCAAGCTGGGCTTGACTGATGAGGGCCTGAAGTTTCTCGACTTCCCCTTGAAGGCGTGTGGCGTACGTGTGCAGCCGATCACGACGTTTGACTATCCGTGCTTTTTTACGTTCGTATCCGGCATTCTCTTGAGAGTCGATGAACTGCTGAACGTAGTGGTACCTCACTTGCTTAATGGCCTCTGCCTTAGCAGTGGTGAAGTTGTCAGCTAGCTTATTGTTTTCATCGATTACGGTATTGATGACCTTGATCGCATCGACAATGACACTGGCCAGTCCTTCGGCCAAAGGGGTTGGTTCCAGCTGTTTGCGTGGGGCATCAACCTTGCGTTGGACGTCATCCGCAAGGGTCTTTACTGCCAGATTGAACGCTTCAATGGCCTTAGGTAAAGGCGCGGCAGCGACCTTATAGCTGTCTCGGAACTGTGGGTTGAACTCAGCTTCCTTGGGCAGCGTGAGCTTGATCTCAGCGGATTTTACACGCTGCAAAAGGTTTTCGACTTTCTGCTTGTGCTCCTTGAGATCTTTGGAAAAGTGGGCTCGAAATGTGGCAAGCCTATCCTCGGTGACAGTGTTTCCGCAGAACTCGCAAGTGCCTTCTTGTTGGTGGATGTGTAGGCCTGACTCAACCCAGCGCTCGATCTCCGGATGGTCTTCAAGATGCTTGAGCATGTTGGTGAAAGTTGGGATAGCAGCAAGAATTGTTACTGCATCTTGGTGAATATTTTCAATCGATGGAGAGGCGTCGACCCTGTCGACGGTGCTTGGCTTCTTGTTGTCAGGAGTTAAGGCAAGTTCAATACTTTCCGAAAGATCCTTCTCGTCCAGAAGTTGGGAGTCGAGGACGCCCACGACCGGTATGTCATTTCCTAGCTGGGTTGCAGTATAGGGATCAATCTTAAGAAGCTGACGAAGGTTTTTGGCCGCATCCGTTTTGGCATTGGAAACTGTCTGGGTGATAGTGTTAAATTGAGAATCAAGCTTCTTCCTCGTTCCCTCGGATTTTTTGATTCGACCCGAGATGTAACCAATCTGATTTTGGGCCTCTTCGGATTCTTTGCCGAGAAGAAGAATTGGCTTAAAGCTATTGCCTTCAAAATGCAAATTGTCTCGAATGAAGTCTGAATTAAAAACGCGAACTATCAAGTTGGATTGCTCGAAGTTCTTGTCTGTGATCGGCTGCTCATCGGTCTCGAAGCTGAATTCACATCCAGCTAGATCGGGGTTCGGCTTCTTTGCTTCGAGTTGTGCGAATAGCCTCGAAAGCGTCGTTTTTCCCGAGTAATTCCACCCAAAGATCAAGTTTTTTATCCCGAACTCTTGGGTATCTATCGGCTTAGTGTAGTTGTTGTAAATGCCCAGATTTTTTATCTTCGAGATTCCTTTTATCACTATCACACTCCATAGTGCTCTTGATGTTGGCTATGTCAGACTCGACCATTCTGTTTTGGTGTTTTGTCAAAACTAGTGCAGCGCAGGACGTATCGGTGAGTATCTCGTTCGTCAGGGAGGTTAGCATTGAAACCCAATGAATGAGACGAAACAAATGACCGCTCCTGGCCGTTCTCTGTCGGTCATGGCCACTAAGCGTGCTGGTCAAATCCGATGCAATCGGTGGTCAGGTCGAATGCAAAGGTGGTCACGTGAAATGCAATTTCGCATCTGGCGGCTCGGAACAAAAATTACAGGCCGTTTGATCTGTGGGTCACGTTTTGTGGGAGGGCAGGGCTACTATTTTAAGGTCACCGCTTCTTGCTTTTAGGGCTCGCAGTTCTGCCATCAGAACTTCATTAATCGACGCGAGGTCAGCGGTTTTCAGGCGTAGCTCTTCTAGTTCTTGGCGGAGCAGTTTATTTTTCTCGCGTTCCGCTATGAGATCCTGATGCTTTACGTCGCGTTGGGCACGACTGGAGCGGCCCTGAGCCTCGCGGATTGCCTCGGCCACATTCGGGTAGTGGTTATGGATCAACGCCGTTGAGACGCCCGCCTCACGAGCTACTGCGGCAATAGTGACTTTGGTCTCACCTGTATGGGCTCGGCCACGTTGAATGCGAGCTAACGCAAGACGTAGATCTCGCTCTCGACTGTCGGATGTCTTGCGTGTTGTTTTCATTCGTCAGCGGTCTCAGGTTCAAATTCAAGCTGTTCCAGTACATTCCGACAACGATCCAAATCACGCAGAACGCGCTGTCGACCACCTTCGCCGATGTCTTTACAGTCCAACAATCCTTTTAGGTTGTTGAAGAGACCTTGGTAGACCCCAGCGTGCTGGACACCAATCACAGAGCTGTCGCAGCCGCCACAGCGCGTTCTTTCCATTGTATTGCCGACGCAACCGTCATCATCAGCAGTACACCAGGAGTGGCCATTACTTCGGATCGAGGTGCTCTCGGCAATCGACTTAACCATCGAGGCATGGCTTTTGAAAATGGCGAGATTTTTGGGGTCTCTTTGCCATTGCTTGATTGATCTTCCGTAACCGCCCCCTAGAGATGAAGTGCCCAACCAGCCACTAACCACACCAGACTTGATGTCTTCGAGTTCGAACTGGATATCTTCAAAAAGCTCGATATCGAGGTGCTGACCCCACTCCTGATCCATGGCGTAACCTAAGGTCATATCCATCGACCAATGAGCGAAGTGTTCTCGGAGGTAGCGCAGGTCACCGAATTGGCTATGCGCAGCGTAGTTGGCAAATTTTCGCCGGAATTGATGGCTTGCGAGATTCCAACTGAGGCCACAACTCCTTGCGAAGGCTTTCAGGTTCTTGTTCCAGGTTGAGCCCGAGAGGGTTCTGACTAGGTTGTTTTTCGTGGCACTGACGCCAAGAAAAAGCGCATGCCGATGCTTGTGTGCTTCGGTGATTTGAGGGTCAGTCGGATTGATGCTGTGGCGCCGAGTGATTTCGTCAGCAATCATCGCCTGGTAGGGAGCGGCCCAACGCTCCATTAGGCGCACCGCCGATACTGTACTTTCAGGAATCATCCAATCATGGATACCTGCGTCGGTTTTTTCCGACGTTGATCGCAGCCAGTGGTAGACCGTGCCTTCATCGTCCTCAGTGCTGTGGTGAGCTCCGATCATGACGTTTGCTAACTCATGGTTTCGGCAGCCGGAAGTGCTGGCTATGACAATGTAAGATGCCGTTCTGAGGCTCTGGATCGCTTGATTGAACTCTCCAAGCCCTCCGGCCCAGCCAAGCGCAACCAGTCGACGATTTTTCGCCTCTTGAATGTTTCTGGTTACTTGTCCATTCCGCTCAGCAGAGACGCGTTCTAGATCATCTTGGATGTCGAGCAAAGCATTACCACGCCGAACCTGCTCATGTGCCTTCTCGAATAGAGTGCAAAATACATCGTCGGGTAGTAATGGGGTCTTGCCAGCCTCTTCACCCCGCGATCGGCGCCCTGACATCGCGCTCGCCGAGGTATCAGGCCAAGGGTTTCTAGGTATTGGATCGTGGGTGTATTGGCTCAGCTCGTAGAGGGCCTCCACAGCCATAAAGCGCCGTTCAAGCGCGCTGACAGATAAGGGTTTTCCCTTACTACGCCGTGTCTGGCGGATAGCCCTGCACTCAGAAACGTAATTTGCACAGACCATGGGTGTTATCGCACCGAAATGATCGATCTTGAATGTGCTTACATGCCGCAAAAACGGCAGGCTGTTTTCGAAAACGTTGCGCAGTGTGCTGGCAGATGGGCGTTTTTGTCCGGCGCGGCCACGACGTAAATACCGATACATGACGGACTTCATCACCGGAATAAATTCAATAGGGACGCGACTGAAGTCTATCTCCCGCACACCGTCTGGCACATTGCTGGTGAATCCCTCTAATCGCCAAGTCATGTCACGATATCGACTAAGGATGACCCACTCGCGTCCTACCCTAGTGGCACTAATGATGAGCGCTTCACGTTCGTTCACAGCGAGCTTGCGAACATCCCCTGGCTGCTGTCCCAATTCGCTCCACTGTAGTGCATCAGTATTAAGCGCACTCACGAGAAAATCTCCAGGCTATCCAGGACATCCACTGACCAAAAGGGATGCGGACTGACGCGAGCTTGCTCGCGGGCTGCCTCCACAGCTTCTGGTTTGAACGCTCCTCGCCGCAGGCCTTCGGCGATAACATAGTCGTCTATCAATCTAGGAATGTGGGCGTATTGCTGGCTCCAACGCCGTTTACCCATCCGTACACGCTCCGCAAATACTCGGAAATAGAAACTGAATAGTCGGTGCAAATCCTCACCTGTAATCGCGTAGTGTTTGCAACGCAGGCAGTTGAGAAATGAAAAGCACGCGATACCTTGGCGTTTTGGCGCGTATTGACCATTTACCGGGTCTTCGCACTGGCCCATTGGAGTTTTTTGGTATGTAGCGCCTATCGTCCGACTAAGTAGTTCTTGCACCAGGATCTCTCCCATGAAGCGCCAGTTGCGCCTTGCTTCAGTGCTCGGTGCTAGATAATTTCTCTCGGCCACCTGAGGCGTATTTCCTAGCGCGATTGACGTCGTCGTCAAATCGCCATCTAACAGTTCAAATATTCGATTGGCAAATGTCTTGCGCAAGCGTGAGATATTGATGCGAAGCGGCTTACCATCTGTGTCTACAAGCTTGTAGTCGGTTACCAGCTTTCTGGTCGCTAGCTTCAGCGCCCCGTCTGTCAATTCGATGATGCCGCCACGGCCTGGCCCTCGTTGTACGCGATAGAGCCATACAAGATCTTTGATGCTATCAGGCGCTTCTGGCCGTAGCGGTTCACTAAGGATCAGGACTCGGCGGATCAGGCGCTCAATATTGGTTCTGATGGTCGGAGTAGATTCAAGGAGGCGCTCGTCCGCGCTTTCTGTTCGTAGAGCAACCTTGTTTGTGGTGTGTCCACGGCGCTTCCACAAAACCAAAAATACACTTCCGTCTTTGGGATGCGCTCGCAGGCAGTCGCGCCCCATTTCTAGAAGAGGGGTGGAGTTGCGCCCTGTATGCAGTGCGATGGTCAACAGTACGTAGGCCAAAAGCTCACCACTTAGGACGGCATCATCTTTCCATATCGGTGCAACTGCTTGTTTCAATGCCGAGGCAAACGCTTGCCTTTGGCGCTTGGGTAGTGGCGTTTCTCCTTTGTGTTTACCACTACTAGGGAAGGGGTTTCTTGGAAAGGTCGCATCGTCCCCTGACGTGATCAGAGAAATTATCCCTCTGCTACCTAGCGCATTCAGGATGGATTTCGCAGACGTGTAGTGACTTCTCTGGCTGAGGGTAGCGATGCCAAGGCCTGCGAGGTGCCCGAGAAAATCGTCCACTAAGGAGCGATTAATGTCTCCAAGCACTAGCTCACGCTCAAGCGCTGTGGCTCGCAAAGTCGCAAAGTTGAGGAAGTGATTTAGGCCGCCTTTGCATATACTCGCTACGGTACTCGGCTCGATTTCGCTGTCTTGCTTGGCGAGGTATCGCTCAATTTGCCGCTGGCATGCATAGGTGATTGAATCGATACCAACCCCGTACCACGACGCGAAATCATAGTTTCTAGAGCCGGTAGGGTTTCTCCCAAAATCGACATTCGTATTTGTAGGTGGAAGCGCTTCAGGAAGTACGAAAACCGCACCCACTGAATCACGACTATGTTCCACCTGGGGCACGCTGAGGTCGGTCTTAACAAAGATCTTTCGCTTGCCCATTAAAATGCGTCCATGCCATCTGCAAGCTCGTCATCGTAAGCCAGTACCGCATTGTCAGCGAGTTCATTGATCAGGTGCAGGTATATCATCGTCGTTTGGATGGAGCTGTGGCCGAGTTGTCGCTGCAAAAACACGAGCGGTTCAACCTCTCGGCCATTGCGCTGAAGAGCGAGTAGCGTATGAGTTGCATAGGTGTGACGAAGCATGTGCGGATGCACTCTGAGGTTCGCTCGTTTTCCAATATCACGGACAATGCGTTCAATGCGCTTTCCATCATCGGCGTAAGGCTCACCAAGCTGATTCAGAAACAATGGTTTGTGCTGGGTATCACTCAACGAAGCCCGCTCACCACGAACTTGCACCGCGTATCGATGGAGCTCCAGGAGGAAACGCCGACTGATGTAAATGTCACGCGGCTTGCTCCTCTTGGTGCGCATACTGCTACCATCTTGTGGATCGAGATGAATCCGAATGTTTCGCTCAGGTTTGCCGGCCTTGTCGGGATCGAAGACGTAGGACAAGGGAAAAGTCGCGATTTCTTCTCGCCTCAGCCCTGTATGAAGACCCAGCCGGATCATCATTCGGTGATGTGGATTCTCTGCTTCTGCCAGCAGCGCCTTAATCTCGTTCATGCTGAGAAATTTGGGCAGCACTCGGTGCTTCACCGGCATGATGTCATTCACCAATGCTGTTCCACCATTGGCAGCAACGTGAGCTAGAAAACCTGACTCGCCATTTATTTTCCGCTCCTCAAGTCTGAACGGTAGCTTGGTTACCCATCCCTGATGTTGAGCAAACTCGTAGAACTTGCATACGTAATGAAGCCTTTGGCGGGTGGTGGAACGTGCCAACTGACACTCTACCAAGCAGAAATCTCGGTAGCCCACGACTAGGCTCTTTGCCTCACCTCGATCTACATCTCGCCAGTCGAGTCCATGCGCTTGGAGGAAGCTGAAATAATCGTATAGAGCACGCCCGGTGCTAGGCCAAGACTTCTTAGATCCTATGGCCCCTCGGAGGAGGTAGTCGCGCATAAACTCGTTCGCATGCACGCAACTATCCATGGTGTCCCACAGCAAGATCGGGAATCCAGGATATGGACGACCTCCTATCACTAAGGACTCAGTGGCCCAAAGCAGCTCCATCTCTTTCCTCCAACCGGGCTTGAATACTGAAGATTTCTAATCTGTTGCCACGAGGATACTTTTCTCCTAACTCTTCGCAAGCTCCAGAACAACAGCTTTTATGCCAGTTGCGAGCGAGTGTTTCGGCCGGATCTTGCTGGTACGCCCATCGTCGTTCTTTCGAATAACGATCTTATGGGTGGGGTCCGTTAGTAGAACGTGTACAGTCCGAGCCACCTTCTGAAGGCCATGTTTCAGGCCTTTAAAGGAATATGCATCAGTGGGCGGTTTAGGGCAGGGCTGATGTTAGACACTTTTTGTTTGAAAAAGTATTGGTTATCTGGTTCGCACCGCACGGCGCTTGTCTTCCTCTAGATGATTCGCAGATGAAGTGTCATTGGGTATGCGGAAGAAGGCCCCCGATATGTAGAGTACCTAATTATAAAGCTCAGCAGCCTAGCGCATGTTTAGGATGTCAATGTTTTATTATTAACAGACGCCATTTATCATTCTGAAAATATCGATATTCAGAATATCCGAATTTCTTGACTTCGGATATGCCTAAGAGTGATTCTTCATTCGCAGTTATTCGTACACAGGCTGAACAGGCGAAAAACTATAAGGATTTTGTCTTTGGGTAATGAGTCGGAATAGGCGGCAATTTAATATCAACGACTAATTTTCGAAAACGCTCTATTGACGAGTTTGATATTATAACCGAGGCTTTTGAGAGGCTGGTAAACAACGTGCCCCGTAATCATAAAAATTTAGAAAGGCAGCGCAAAGGCAAGCTAGAAGTCACGTTGTCCGCCGTGGACGACGAGGCTGGTAGGTCTCGATCCCTCATAGCTCGATCAAATACTAAATATTATTAAGTGAGGGATATAGTTTTAAAAATGGAAAAAGAAAATTGCCTCAACGTGGTGAGGCTGCCAAAAAAATTGAAGAGATAAAACAAGAAAACCTTGATCTTAAGAAGCGCTTTGAGTTAGCACTTGAGTCTCAGGCCCAGATGCTGTTCGAGAGAACAAGAGCTGAGCGGGAGGCCGCGGAGTGGTTGAAGGCTTACAGGTCTTTACAAGACCAAAACAAGGCGGCAGTAAGATTTTCTCTGCACTATTCGACAAGTAATTGCCCTATGGCGGCGCCATTTCGATGATGTCAATCTCAAAGTAGTAAATCTGCGGAGCGCCACTTGGGAACATGAATTTGGCGACATATTAAAATTTAAGGCTTTCCTGACTGCTCTGCTAAAAACACCCTCATGAACGAACACTTTTAACATTCTGAATTTGAGCGCTTTATATTGCTACCAAGGATTTTGAACGGGGCATTATTTGAAAGTATCAAATATTATTCGCAAGTTCATTATTTTTAATAATGTAAATCTAGCGTTTTTCTAGAACATATCCCACGCCTCTAAGTGTGTGTATTAACTTACTCTCAAAAGGGTCGTCCATCTTGGCTCTAAGTCTTCTTATGGAAACCTCAACGACATTAGTGTCGCAGTCAAAATTCATATCCCACACTTGGGATATGATTTGTGTGCGGCTTAGAACAATGCCCGTATTCCGCATTAGATAGTGCAGCAGAGCAAACTCCTTTGTTGTTAAGTCTATACGCTGACCATCCCTGAACGCTCTGTGGCGGCTTTGATCCAATTCAAGGTCAGCTACGCGAATGATTTCTACAGATGCAGCACTATCCGACCTACGCATCAATGCGCGAACTCGAGCAAGCAATTCGGGGAACTCGAAGGGTTTAATTAGATAGTCATCAGCTCCATTCTCCAAACCTCTGACTTTATCGATTAGTCGGCTGCGGGCAGTGAGCATCATAATACGCGAAGAGCAATCTTTGCGTCGTAATAGTTCTAGAACTTGCCAACCATCCATCTCTGGAAGATTGATATCTAGAATAATGAGTTCATACATGTGCTGCTTGGCCAGAAATAGCCCGTCAGAGCCGGTATGTACGCAATCCACTACATACCCGCACTCCGTGAGGCCCTGGCGTACATATTCAGCAGTTTTTACCTCATCCTCAATTACCAGAATTCGCATTGGATTTTGTCTCGATATTACTCAGCAGTTTTAACCACGCAAGTGCGCAGTCATCATTGGGGGGAATGGTAAATCAAAACTAACTGTCCGTGGCTTAAATAACGGACTTGTAATTGTTAAGCAATACGCTTGATAACCTCGCGGTTTAATGTGTCGCCATCTGGGTTTGTCAATCGCGGACCCTCCCCCATTAGGTGAATTTACCTTATGAAATGTTGGGTTGTTCTATTTTTCGTGGTCGCTCTGTTCCGTTCAGATGATGGGGTCGACTTTCACGTTGAGGACGTGGGCCACTGGTGCAGCCATGAACTCCATCGGGATGCCATGCACATCCTTGAACAGGTATTGGAATTTTAGTAAAAAAAAACGCCCCGAAGGGCGTAAAATATTCACCTTTTACCAAAGGAGCATTTAAGCAACTCAAGGTGAATTCGTTGAACTAGCGATTTTGCTTTTCAGAAGTTTCGGCTGGAGGAGTAGCTGAGCAACACAGTGGCTCATAGTACCGAAAGTGGGTATTCAACGATCAGGCGCACTTCATCCAAATCCGATTCGAAAGCAGTTGCTCGTGTATTTGCTTGGCGCAATCTCAAAGAAAGGTCTTTGGCAGCTCCTGTTTGCACTACGTATTTAACCTCAATGTCACGCTCCCAACGTTTCTGATTGGTGAGCGGATTGCCATTGTCATCGGTACGCATGTAAAACTGATTGGCATTAGAGTAGTCCGCGCCAGAGCCTTTGGCATAGCGAGTCATGAACGAAAGGCCTGGAATACCGTAGTCGGTCATGTTTAGGTCGTAGCGCAGCATCCAAGAGCGTTCTTTTGGCGAGTTGAAATCGCTGTACTGAATTGAGTTGTCGACGAATATCGAGTCTGATTGACGTAAATAGTCGAAATCGTCATCGCCATTGTTACGCTGATGCGACAGTGCGAGGGTGTGTGCACCATACCTGATGCCGAGCTTGGCGCTCCAGATGTTATTATCGAACTCACCCAAACGCTTCTTGCCTTCGTCAACAGCTTTATAGTAATTAAAGCCGCTGATCAGGGTCAAATCATTGCTAAGCGGGTAGGAGACGCTTGTCCCGGCGTAGTATTGATTCCATACATCTTTTAGCTGGCTGGCATAGAGACTTACAGTAACACTGTCGTTGACCTTGTAATCGCCGCCACCGTAACCGATCCAAGGCGAGTTGACTGGGCCGCCATAGAAGGTCACGAAGTTATCGTTCAGGTCGCTGGATACTGGTTGGCTCATCGCGTGTAGTCTACCGCCCTGCAGGGTGAGGCCTTGGATGCTGGTGTTTTCAACCGTTACACCGCGGAAGCTTTCTGGCAGTAGACGTGCGTCTCCTGATGCAACGACTGGTGTCGCTGGGAAGACATCACCCAATTTCACTACGGTATCGAACAAGCGGACTTTGGCAGCCCCCCCAACCTTCGTGTATTCATCACGGGCCTGGCCCTTTCCATCAACTGGCAACACGTCGAAGGAGCTTCGGCCGCCGTTACGGCCATCGCCTGTATCGAGCTTGAGGCCGATCATGGCGAAGGCATCTAAACCAAAGCCGACGGTGCCTTGGGTGAAGCCCGAGTTGAATTTAGAAATTATCGCATGCGCCCAAGCTTCAGAATATCCGTTGGTGTTTCCCTTGCCGCTATTGAACGTTGGCGCAGAAGAGCTGCGATTATCACGATTGAAATAGAAGTTTCGGTTTAAAACAGTGAGGCTGCTACCGTCAATAAAACCTTCTGATGACTTATCTTCCGCGTTTGCTATAGCTGTATAGCTTATGGAAAAAGCAGAAGCTGCGAACACACACAACGGTACTTTAATTTTCATTTGATGCCCCTTTGATTACGGCAGCTTTTATTATGACTTACCGACACGGCTATATTTTTTTTGTGGCCCGGCCGGGCACCTGCGTAGCACCTGACATGATAGTTGCAGATCAAAGATAACGGATCGGTGATAGAAAAATTACAATTTGGCAATCTAATTGTAATCTGTCGTATTTAAGGACGTTTTGTAGCTGCGGACTGATTTACTCAATAGCTTGCCCCCCGCGCAACTGGGCGGAAAATTTTAATGTCGAACATACTTTCTAACGAAATTGTAATTTTACAGCCACCCCACTGATAGCGATCGCTGATTAGAGTGCCATCACCTGATCCAGTGGAGCTTGGCGGCTGTAAATACGTTCTCGCCAAGCTTTATCAAAGTTTGTGCACGAGGACCATAAAGTGCCCTGGTATAATCACAACGTTTTATCTAAAACCTCTGTCTTTGTCTTTCCCTTGAGAGCCATTGCATTCTGTACGCTCCTTTCAGGAGCGGTCGTGCCAGCCGCATTTGCTCAGAGTATTAGCCTGGCCGAAGCGCTTTCCACTGCAATGGATGCTAACCCCGATCTTGCAGCTGCGCGTCAGGAAATCGGCATCTCGGAAGGTGTTCGCAAGCAAGCGGGACTCATCCCTAATCCTGAAATTTCGTATGACGTGGAAGACACCCGTCGTAATACAAGCACGACCACAGTCACCCTTAGTCAGCCTTTAGAGTTGGGTGGCAAACGAAGTGCTCGTGTCGAAGTTGCCACCTACGGTCAAACCGTCGCGCAGCTAGAACTGGACCGACGAGTCAATAGTCTTCGTGCGGATGTTGTCCAGTTTTTCTACGCCGCCTTAAGGGCTCAGACAGGCTTGAACCTGGCAAAACAATCTTTGGAGCTGACCGAGCGGGGTCTGCGCATAGTGGATGGTCGGGTGCGTGCCGGTAAGTCCTCACCGGTGGAGGCTACGCGCGCCCAGGTGCAGTTGGCTGAAGCCAAGTTACAGGTAAGGCGCGCTGAAACAGCGAAGTCAACGGCTTACCAGCAATTGGCCCAGGTAATAGGCAGCTCGGCTACTGCATTTGATCGTCTGGACTCGCCAAACCTATCTCCCGGCATTCCGCCGCAGGCCGCAGAATTATTGGCGAAGCTTGATCAAACTGCAGAGATGCGACAGGCGCTTGCTCAAATAGACAAGAGCGATGCCTCACTCGGGTCGGAAAAGGCCCAACGTATCCCGAATCTCACTGTGAGTGTGGGTAGCCAATATGACCGGTCTGTTCGCGAGCGGGTCAACCTCGTGGGGCTGTCGATGCCTTTGCCGCTTTTTGATCGTAATCAGGGCAACATTCTTTCCGCTTCTCGCCGCGCAGATCAGGCCCGAGACCAACGAAACGCTGTAGAGCTAAGGCTACGCTCCGAAACCCAAACCGCAGTTAACCAGTGGGCTACCGCCATGCAAGAGGTCGAGTCTTACGACAAGACGATTCTGCCTTCAGCTCAACTGGCCGTGGATACCGCAACGCGTGGATTTGAGATGGGCAAATTCGGCTTCATCGAAGTGCTGGATGCGCAGCGCACCTTGATAGTCGCTCGTGGCCAGTACCTCGACTCGTTGGCGGCTGCAACCAATGCGCGTGCGCAGGTGGAAAGGGTTTATGGCGACGTCGGATCGAATGCCAGTTTTCGCTGAACGCCTAGACATTTTCCTCGGTACGCGTCTTTGAATAAGCCGCTATCTACGATCAGCAGGAGTAACAATGGACAAGAAACATAAGATCGCACTGGCGGTAGTCGCTGTGGCAGCCCTTGGATTTGGCAGCTTCGCCTGGAACTCTAGTTCTGAGCAGCCGCCAGCCAGTAATGCCGAACACGGCGCTGAGGACGGCCATGAGCATAAGAAGATTGCCGCAGCACCCGCTGAAGAGGGGGGGGATGATGGCCACGGTGAGGAGGGCCACAGCGACAGCGAAAAGGGAGAGGAGGAAGAAGGCAAGATGACGCTTAGCGCTGAGCAGATCAAGGCTGCCGGTGTCGTCCTCGAAGCTGCGGCTCCCCGTGAACTTAGCACTGTCGTAACTTTTCCTGGCGAGATACGGTTTGACGAGGACCATACAGCGCATGTCGTGCCTCGCGTACCTGGCGTTGTAGAAAGCGTTCAGGCCAACCTCGGAGAGTCGGTTAAGAAGGGGCAAGTCCTTGCGGTGATTGCGAGTCAACAGATCTCCGATCTACGCAGTGAGCAACAAGCCGCTCAACGACGTGTAGAACTGGCACGTTTGACCTTCGACCGCGAGAAACAGTTGTGGCAGGACAAAATCTCCGCCGAACAGGATTACCTCCAGGCTCGTCAAGGGTTGCAAGAGGCAGATATATCCTTGGCCAATGCTAAGCAAAAGGTCGGAGCTATCGGCGCATCGGTCAATTCTGCCGGCGGTAACCGCTACGAGCTTCGCGCGCCCTTCGACGCAGTTGTCGTGGAGAAGCACCTGACCGTCGGTGAGGTTGTCAGCGAGGCAACCAACGCTTTCATTCTTTCAGACCTCAATCAGGTGTGGGCAACCTTCGCAGTTCCTCCGAGCGATTTGGGGAAGGTTGTGACAGGCCGTGCGGTAAAGGTTTCTTCGCCTGACATGAAGGCTGAGGTCGACGGCAAGGTTGGTTATGTAGGCAGCCTCCTGGGTGAGCAGAACCGTGCAGCGACCGTTCGCGTCACGCTGACCAATCCTAATGGAGCCTGGCGACCAGGCCTTTTCGTAAGCATCGCGGTCACTTCACAGACTGATCGGGTGGCCGTAGCCGTTCCAGAGTCCGCAGTGCAGACCGTTGAGGAAAAGCCTGCGGTATTCGTCAGGACCACTGAGGGATTTGACACTCGCACGGTAACGCTTGGTCGCCGTGCAGGTGGCTATGTGGAAATAACCGAAGGCCTCCAATCCGGCGCCCAAGTGGCAGCCAGTGGCAGCTTCACGCTCAAGTCCGAGCTCGGCAAGGCTAGTGCCGAGCACAGTCACTGATGCGAACTGACAGGATCATTCCACATGTTTGAACGTCTCATAAGATTCGCCATTGAGCAGCGCATCGTTGTAATGATAGCAGTGCTGATCATGGCCGGTATCGGTGTCTACAGCTATCAAAAGCTGCCTATTGATGCAGTACCAGATATTACCAACGTGCAGGTTCAGGTCAACACTGCTGCTCCTGGTTACTCTCCGTTGGAAACCGAACAGCGAATTACCTTTCCAGTTGAAACGGCAATGGCTGGCTTGCCGGGCCTTCAGCAGACTCGTTCCCTTTCTCGCTCTGGACTATCTCAGGTCACCGTCATTTTTGAAGACGGCACCGACATCTTCTTCGCTAGGCAACAGGTCAACGAGCGACTGCAGGTAGCGAAGGAGCAGTTGCCGGATGGCGTAGACGCAGTGATGGGGCCTGTATCAACGGGTCTCGGCGAGATCTTCCTGTGGACTGTCGAGACTGAGAAAGGCGCTGTCAAAGAGGATGGTACGGCCTATACACCAACTGATTTGCGCGTGATCCAGGATTGGATAATCAAGCCACAATTGCGCAACGTCCGGGGTGTGGCCGAGATCAACACCATTGGTGGCTATGCCAAGCAGTACCTGATTGCTCCGGATCCGAAACGCCTGGCCACTTACAAGCTGACTCTTAATGATCTGGTCGCTGCCTTGGAAAGCAACAACGCCAACGTTGGCGCCGGTTACGTCGAGCGCAGCGGTGAGCAGTTGCTCATCCGCGCACCCGGCCAGGTAGGCAGTATCGAAGATATCGCCAATATTGTGATTACCAGTGTCGATGGCGTGCCGATTCGAGTCAGCAATGTCGCTGAAGTCAGCATCGGGAAAGAGCTTCGCTCTGGAGCTGCTACTGAGAACGGTCGAGAGGTTGTATTGGGTACGGTGTTCATGCTGATCGGCGAAAACAGCCGGACAGTATCTCAAGCTGTCGCAGCCAAACTGGCTGACATTAACCGTACCCTACCCAAGGGCGTTGTTGCCGTTACCGTCTACGACCGTACCAATTTGGTTGAAAAAGCCATATCGACAGTGAAGAAGAACCTGATTGAAGGAGCGATTCTTGTAATCGTTATCTTGTTCCTGTTCCTCGGTAACATCCGTGCGGCACTGATCACTGCCATGGTGATCCCGTTGTCCATGTTGTTCACGTTTACAGGCATGTTCAACAACAAGGTCAGTGCCAACTTGATGAGCCTTGGCGCACTCGACTTTGGCATCATTGTTGATGGGGCGGTAGTGATTGTCGAGAACGCAATCAGGCGCCTAGCTCATGCACAAAACAAGCATGGGCGGATGCTCACCAAAGCCGAGCGCTTTCACGAGGTTTTTGCAGCTGCACGGGAAGCTCGCCGCCCCTTGATCTTCGGTCAGCTGATTATCATGGTTGTGTATTTGCCGATCTTTGCACTCACCGGTGTCGAAGGAAAAATGTTCCACCCCATGGCATTCACCGTGGTGATGGCACTTGTCGGCGCGATGATTCTCTCCGTAACCTTTGTTCCTGCGGCAATTGCCATGTTCGTCACAGGCAAGGTCAAGGAAGAAGAGGGGATGGTGATGCGTATTGCACGGCAGCGTTACGCTCCCGTTCTGCAGTGGGTGCTTAAGCATAGAAGCATCGCATTTTCCGCCGCCATAGCCTTGGTCGTTCTAAGTGGTGTGCTCGCGAGCCGAATGGGCAGTGAGTTCATTCCGAGTCTGAGTGAAGGGGATTTTGCGCTGCAGGCTTTACGAGTACCGGGGACCAGCTTGACTCAGTCCGTAGACATGCAGCAGCGCTTGGAAAAAGCCGTCATTGAGCAGGTGCCTGAGGTCGAGCGAATGTTTGCCCGTACAGGCACAGCGGAAATTGCTTCCGATCCAATGCCGCCGAATATCTCAGACGCTTACGTGATGCTGAAGCCGAAAGACCAGTGGCCAGATCCCAATCGATCGCGTGAAGAGCTAATTGCTGAAGTTCAGAAAGCTGCAGCAAGTGTGCCTGGCAGCAACTATGAGTTGTCCCAACCTATTCAACTGCGCTTCAACGAACTCATTTCGGGTGTCCGCAGTGACGTGGCCGTCAAGGTGTTCGGCGATGACATGGACGTTCTAAATCGAACAGCAGCGAAGATAGCCACTGCATTAAAGGGTGTCCAGGGGTCTTCGGAGGTGAAGGTAGAGCAGACTACAGGCCTGCCTGTACTTACCATCAATATTGATCGGGAGAAGGCAGCACGTTACAGCCTGAACATCGGCGCAGTGCAAGATGCGATTGCAATCGCAGTAGGTGGTCGTCAGGCCGGCACGCTTTATGAGGGCGATCGCCGCTTCGATATGGTGGTACGTCTATCTGAAACACTGCGTACAGATGTAGCGGGGTTGTCCGGCTTGCTGATTCCCGTGCCGCCGAATGCGGCACAAGGGGCGAATCAAATCGGCTTCATTCCGCTGTCCCAAGTGGCTAGCCTGGATCTGCAGCTAGGTCCGAACCAGATAAGCCGAGAGAACGGTAAGCGTGTTGTTGTGGTCAGCGCAAACGTTCGGGGGCGTGACCTGGGTTCGTTTGTTGAAGAGGCGAGCAGTGCTCTGGCAACCGGCGTGGAGATTCCCGCTGGCTACTGGACCACGTGGGGTGGTCAGTTCGAGCAACTGCAGTCGGCAGCCAAACGTCTGCAGGTAGTTGTTCCGGTAGCTTTGCTGTTGGTCATGACGTTGTTGTTCTTGATGTTCAACAACCTCAAGGATGGCATGCTGGTCTTCACCGGGATCCCATTCGCACTCACGGGTGGCGTAGTCGCGCTTTGGCTGCGGGATATCCCGCTGTCGATCTCGGCAGGGGTCGGATTCATTGCGCTTTCCGGTGTAGCTGTGTTGAACGGTTTGGTAATGATTTCCTTTATCCGCGGACTACGTGAGGAAGGGCGTACCCTACGTCACGCAGTTGATGAAGGCGCATTGACTCGATTACGGCCAGTGCTGATGACTGCCCTTGTTGCATCCCTGGGATTCATACCTATGGCACTGGCAACCGGTACCGGTGCAGAGGTTCAGCGGCCGCTGGCTACAGTGGTGATCGGCGGTATCTTGTCCTCCACCGCACTTACCTTGCTGGTATTGCCTGCTCTGTATCAATGGGCACACCGCAAGGATGATGACGGCGATGAAGCAGAAAGCTGATAGCTGATAAACAAAAGCCCACAACAACAGTTGTGGGCTTTTTCGTTTTTATAGGGTCGATATTTCACCTTTCAAAATTGTAAGTTTTCCGTCATGCCGGTGATGCCTATGAATTGATAAGGTTGCATCCAGTGACATTGATATCGAGAGAAACTTATGAAAAAGCTTATTGTTGCAGCTGCACTTGTTTTTTGCTCTATGACTTCGCAAGCCACTACTTTTTCCGAGAAGAAGCAGATGGAATACATCCAGGAGCACCAAAGTGCCGTGGCTGCCTATGCGAAAAAAAATAACAAGCCTATGCCAGAGATTGTCGACTATAGATACGGCATGAAGATTGATGTAGAGAAGTTCGTACGTCAATCCCAGGACCCTCGTACTTGCCAGATTTATTCACGATTGATGAGCTACGAAGACCCCCAGGGTGAACTCAAGACGATTCGCTATTCTGTATTCTCGCAATGCCCGAATAACAAAAGCTGAATTTTTTGAATGGCTAGGTATTTAATAAGCGCCAGGCAATGCCTGGCGTTTTTCAAGGCGCCTGGAGTGGTACTAGGCAAACATTGTCGCACCGATGGTGCTACTCGCCCTCAAGACTTAATAAGTTATAGCTAATATACTTGGTTGGGACACCTGCATTCAGAATGATCGAGTTCATAACATCTGGTTGACCCTCCTGATGGCTAAGCAATAGTAACTTTCCCTAGATTAACCTGATCGCAGCTTGCTCAGAGTGAGCTTTTGGTATTTAACCTGTTGAATATTTTGATATTAAGACGGCTAAAATTGGCGAGGCCGAATGATTGGGGCAGTCTATTTCTAAAACTTCGACCTGTGGAGTAAATTGGAAGCTTGTAGTATGTGGGAAAGCCTAGAAGCGTACAATTGTGATTCCAGTCTCTCTGTACTCACTAATCTCTGCGATAGACAAACTTACTATGTGGTCACCCATTCAACTTGCAGCAGGACAATGTGGGGTATCTATACTTGTGATATGGATTGTCTGATTTTTTTTCAAAATTGTAATTTTCGAGTCATGCTGAAGTTATTCAACTCTGAAATCAGATGTAATTTTCACTTTTTTTTCACTTTGAACTCCTTAAGCTTCGCAGATGGAAAATAAAAATTTGCCTATTGTAGCGTTATTTATTCGTTATCTAGGGGTCGGATCTATTGCAACGGGAGTGCATTACTCTGTTTTCCTTGCACTGGTCGCGAGCGGGTTTGCTGATCCAGTGTTGGCCAGCGTTAGCGGAGGCGTCTTAGGCGCGTTTGTTAGCTATGTTGGTAATAAAAGGCTCTGCTTTATAGCGAAGGGGGATTGTAAGCTTCAACCCATTAGGTTTTTGCTGATTTCGTTGGCGACAAACCTCGGTAATGGAATGGGCATGTGGGTCTTAATTAAAATTGACCTGTCACCGTTTATATCCCAGATATTGGTGACGTTAATCCTAACTGCGCTCGGATTCATCGCACACCGTTTCTGGACATTCAATCATGCAGACATTACATCGGCTTTCCGAACGCCCTGATCCTTTGTTAACCATTGTGGTGCCCTGCTTTCAAGAAGAGCAAACCATTCCCGAATTTCACAAGCGCATCACCCGCGTCGTAAGGTGTTTGCCTGTATCGTGCGAGATTCTTTATATCGACGACGGAAGCAATGACCGTACTGCAGACTTACTTCGCCACTATCAGGATGGATCAGATGTACGCTGCCTGTTCCTGAGTCGAAACTTCGGCAAAGAGGCTGCGTTAAGTGCAGGCATCGACCACGCGCGCGGTAGCGCATTGATCTTTATTGACGTGGACCTGCAGGACCCGCCTGAACTCATTACGAGCATGGTGCACTACTGGCAGATGGGTTACGACGTTGTGAACATGCAACGCGACTTGCGAACCGGCGATTCCTTGCTAAAGCGCATGAGTGCGCGCAGTTACTACTGGATCATGCAGCGACTGGTGGAGAAAGTTGATCTCCCGGCGGATGTCAGTGACTTCCGTCTGATTGGCCCTGCGCCATTGGCTGCACTGAGAGCGCTAGACGAGCGCTCCAGAATTCTTAAGAGCCTGATCGGCTGGGTGGGTTTTCGTACCATAGAGCTACCCTACAATCGCACTTTTCGTCATGCGGGTAATACCAAATGGAACGCCGCTGGGCTGTTCAATCTAGCCATTGAAAGTGTTCTCAGTTTCTCTCGAAAGCCGCTGCGTATATTCAGCCTCATTAGCTTCGGCTTCTTCGTCTCCAGTATCTGTTTCCTGCTCGCAGCGCTCGTGGCAGGCTCCTTCGACATCCATCACTTGCTGCTCGGAATGGCTTCATTTATGTGCTTGGGGGTTGCCATGGTGGGCGAGTACTTGGGTGTGACACTCGCGGAAGTCAAACGCCGACCGCTTTATTTTTTGAAGAGCAATAACAAAGCAACCCCCGTGACTATTCACCCTCCGGTTTCCTCGATCGAGAGTAAGAAATGCTGAACTTGAAAAACGAGCGGACACTGCTGTGGATCCTAATCTCGATTCTGCTTTTACGTCTTCTGGGGCTGGGAGCATATCCCCTGATGGATACGTCCGAAGCACGCTATGCGGAAATGGCACGCAAGATGGTCGAACTGAATGACTGGATTACCCCAATGTTCGATTATGGAGTACCGTTTTGGGGAAAGCCGCCACTGTCTTTCTGGACTCAGGCAGCTAGCATGAAGTTATTCGGTATCAACGAGTTCGCTGCCCGATTTCCAGCTTGGCTACTTCACCTAGCAAGCTGCTTTATCATCATTAAGCTCGCGACTCAGGAGATGTCGAGCAGGGCTGGCATCTGGGGAGCCATCATCTTCTCAAGCACAACACTGGGCCTGGTATCCAGTGGTGTTGTGCTGACGGACCCTGTTCTATCGTTCTCGATACTGCTTGCTAGCTATGGTTTTTGGCGTTGGATGAAGTGTGCAGGCAAAGCGGATGCCTATCTGATGTTCTTAGGTCTGGGCTTGGGCTTACTCGCTAAGGGACCACTGACACTGGTGTTGATGGGCATGCCGGCGTTCGCCTGGATCGTCATCCACAAAGAATGGAATCGGATGATGATGCTTCCGTGGGTAACCGGGATTATTCTCATGCTCGGTATTTCTGCGCCTTGGTATGTCGCGGCCGAAATAAAGACGCCTGGGTTCATGGAATATTTTTTTGTTGGTGAACACTGGAGCCGATATGTAATTAGTGATTGGGCTGGAGACCTATATGGCAGTGCACATGCCAAGCCATATGGTACCATCTGGATCCAGCTCGGTCTGTCGCTGTTGCCTTGGGCATTTTTTCTGCCTCTAATGATTCGCAGAAGAGCATTGATGCGGCGTTTCGAGGCTTATATGTGGCTCTGGGCATTGGCCACGCCTCTCTTCTTCACGTTCTCTGGCAACATTCTCTGGACCTATCTGCTCCCGGCTCTACCCGCCTGGGCGCTGCTTCTTGCAGGGCGAATCAGTGAAGTCGGCCTCTATACCAGCCGGGCTGCTGCAGCGAGCGCTTTCCTGCTACCAATTGTGGGCGCAGGTATCGTTTACGCTGGAGTACTAGACGAACGCCCTCAAAACCAGCGAGATGTGGTTGACGCCTGGTTCAAAGCACAGTCGGCTCAATCTGGTGCCCTGATCTATCCTGGCCGTCGTTCGTATTCGTCTGAGTTTTATAGTAGGGGAATGTCCGAAAACATCAAAGATCCTGATGAGTGGCCTCGCAACAGCTTTTTCTATCTTTCCAGGCGTTTGCGCGACAGCAATGCTGATCTGCCTACAGGCCTAGGTTGCGTAAGAGTTACCGAAACGAACGCAAGCCTACTGCTTCTTTGTCGTTGGGAGAATACTGGGCCAAGATAGTGAAGATTTTGCAGGAGATGGCGTAGCGGGCTCTAATCGAAAATGATCACCCGATGAAGGAAATACTCAAAGCGTGACGTTATTTCAGATTTAAAAGAACAATAAGTCTTAGAGATGCTCTCTGGATCTGAGTAGCTCCGTCTATCACTGCCGGAACAGCCAACACTAAATTTAAGAAAAAGCCAGATATCAATCTGGCTTTTTCGTCGATACGAATCGACATTTTAAATCTAACCGCCTATTAGTTATCGGCTTGCTCCTGACGATCCTGACGCTCTTCCTGCTTTTCTTGAGCAACTTTCTGTTTACCTTGCTCCGAGGAATCAGGGCCCCACAAACGAGCCTGTTCGGCTCGAAAGTTTTCCTTGAACTGCTTAGTTCGCTCGAAACCATCTTCAGCAAACGCGAAACCTGTAAGCCCAATTAGCAGGCTGCCAATAGAGAAGTATTTTACGAATTTCATTGAAGCCTCGATATTCACTAGGTCTGCCTAGATAGCATCCTTTGTTGGTTACTAGTCTAGGATTACGAAGCTAACGGCAAGGTGAGTTAATAATTACAATTTCGTAATTTTTACGCTTGGCGAGAAGGTTTAAGTCTTCCAGGCGATAACAAAAGACGATGAAGAGCTGGGGCTTTTTATTAATTTTCAATTTTGATATCCGGAGCATTAACACTGGAGGCTTTTCTTGCCTGCCAAGGAGCTAATCATGTTCGATTTAGAGCCCTGAGTGGCAGAAGTCTTTGATTTTCGCCCATGCATCTAGACTCAATTTCCAGCTAAGTGAGCTTTCATTTCACGTTAGGGCGCGCGACGCGGTCGGGGGAGATAAATTGATTTTTTTCAATGAATTTACGATCTCCGCCGCATATTCCGGGGGAAGGTGCAAGAGAGAAGGCGCGGCCCCATGCCGTCGAGTCGCCTTATAATTCGAAGCATTTCATATTCTGCAGAGTGTAGCGGGGTCTCTGATCGTTGAGCGCCAGGCAAAAGCGACGGTTGCGAATTATTCGGTCTGAAGTTTAGAGCCACTCCGGTTTTCTACGCGCCATGTGAGGATTCTGGCGATAGAGTTTTTTCTCACATAACGTCTGTGAGTCCTTGAGCGCCCACGCGTCGGCTATGTCTCAGGCATTCGCGCCTGCACCTAGAACGAAGAAGGCTCATCTATAACTGAGCCTTCTTCGTTCCACGGAGCTAAGCTGGCTTCATTTCTTGTTGTTTCATTTGAGCTTCGGGGAAGTTAAGGTGAAACCAAGTGAAGTTCTGATCCGTAACTTCCACTCTTGCCGAACCCTGATGCAAAATCATGATTGACTGAACGATAGCTAGGCCAAGACCGGTGCCACCCTCGCTTCGTGCTCGACTTTTGTCCACCCGGTAAAATCGCTCGAACAAATGCGCGTGGTGTTCCTTGGCGATCCCACGTCCCGGATTGCCAACACTCAATGTGGCGCCGTCAGCACCGCGTTGAACCTTCACGTAAACCGTCCGGCCACGAGGGCAGTAGCGGATCGCGTTCGAGACCAGGTTCGAGACGGCTCGCTGAATCATTATCTGATTACCATGCACTACGTCTCCACTTCCTGCGATCTGGAGCTGTATCTCACCTTCTTCGGCCGTAATGCTGAACAGATCGCAGACCCGCTGAGTTTCGTCGATTAGAGATACGCTTTCGAACTCTACCATTGACGCTGGGTGGCTGACTTGGGCTAGGAATAGCATGTCGGAAACCATCCGGCTCATGCGATGCAGCTCTTCTGTGCACGACTCTAGGACCTCTCTATACTCAGGGAGGGATCGTTCCCGGGTTAACGCGACCTGAGCTTTACCCATCAGGTTAGATAGTGGTGCCCGCAGTTCGTGAGCAAGGTCGTCAGAGAACTGCGAAAGCTGCTGAACTCCGTCGTCTAAACGCATCAGCATGATGTTAATTCCATCGGCGAGATTCTTAAGTTCTGCCGGCATCCCCTTTGTTGGAAGGCGATGCTCAAGGCTCTCGGTGGAAATCCTTGAGGCGACCTTCAGGAACTTGGTGAGGGGGAGCAGTCCTCTGCGTACAGTCCACCACCCAATTGCCAAGATCAGCATCAGAATAAGAGGCGACACCATTAATGCCCAGGTGAGCAACGCATCAAGAAGGGCATGGTTAGATGACTGGTCCATGGTCATGAATACACTAACTTCGGTTCCATCGCCTAAGCGCATGACTCGTGAGGCGCTCATTAGCGGGCGGCCCGTCGAGTCGCGCCACTCTCGCTGCTCCGCCTGTTCGGTAGGCTGGAATTTGTGCACTTCCATGTTGACTTGCTTCGAGCCTATCGAGAGCAATGGAGTTAGAGTTTGTGTCGATTCGAAGATGCTGACGTAAAGATTGTTATGCCCCATGACCAAGTCAACAAGCTGGTGGGCGTCTGCATTTACACCAGAAATAGCAGTGATTGCGGAAAGGTTGTGAGCCATGCCTACCATTTTCACTTCGAGGTCGGTTCGGGCGTTTCTCTCAAGAGCTTGGCTCACCATCAGATAAGCGAAGGTGGCGAAAAGAAGCAGCAACGCCGCACTCATCAGTCCAACTTTGAATCCCACCTTCACAGCGAGGCTGAAAGGCCTCATGTACGCTCCTCCAACACGTATCCGACGCCTCGAAGTGTGTGTATGAGCTTGGTCTCAAATGGATCATCAATTTTTGAGCGCAATCTCCGGATGGCGACATCAATAACGTTAGTATCGCAGTCAAAATTTACGTCCCAGACCAACGAGATTATTTGCGAACGGGCAAGCGCTTCGCCTGTTCTGCTCATTAGTAAGTGCAGGAGAGCAAATTCCTTCGTGGTGAGATCAATGCGTGTCGCTCCTCGGCATACTCTGTGGCGCAAGGAATCCAATTCCAAATCCGCTACTATAAGTGTGCTCTTCTCGACAAGCTCATCGCCACGCCTTTGCAGTGACCGGATGCGAGCAAGCAATTCGGGGAACTCAAAGGGCTTGACGAGATAATCATCTGCACCACCATCCAACCCCCTGAGCTTGTCATTAATGCGTCCGCGGGCAGTCAGCATGATGATGCGAACCCGGCTAGTTTTTCTGATAGTTTCCAAAAGGTCCCAACCATCGATGCCAGGGAGGTTCACATCTAGGAGTACGAGCGAATAAACAATAGTATTGAACAAGTGAAGAGCATCAACACCATTGTGTACAATGTCTACGACGTACCCGCTTTCGGATAGACCCTGCTGAATATATTCTGCGGTTTTAATCTCGTCTTCCACAACTAGTACGCGCATAACTTATCTCAAGGTGTGAGTAAGGAGTAGGCCGAGTTCTCCCTGATCGTGATTTAAGGCCAGTTTAAAGTTTCTCTGCGTGCTTGGCATGTGGTGATTTCTACCTATATCAATACGCCGTGATCAACTCAGGATGCTCGAATATTAACGCGAAATAGTGGGCCTTGGCGAAAAATTACAAATTTTTAATTTGATCGCAAGGCCACTGAAAGTTTTGGCGATTTAAATTATTGGTGTAGCATAGCTTTGATGAACGAGGTAGTTGAGCACCGCCACGACTGGCGGATGCACCAGACTATTCTGCTCGAGAGCCGCTGAATATTTTTTCGGTCAGCTCCATTGTGATTTGGCATCAATCGATCGGAGTAAAAATTATATTCCTGGTTAACGTGCCAATATTTTAGTTTTGTAATATTTAGCTGGTGGTATTGTTACTAACGTAACGTGACAATAAAATAATCTTTACTTGGCCTGTCTCTCGATGCTAAGTAATAAACCAAAATTAATCTAAATTTTTGGTGCTGACGCCTTCAATATTAACCCTACGGCTTAAGTTTTCTAGGTTAGCTAGTGTGAAGGAATTGGAGTGTCCTTATGGAAGTCCGTACTCTCCATTTGAATTGTGCAATGGTGAATGTCGAACGCATGACTTACCGCATTGATTACATCTGCTAGCGCAGCATCTCGATCTACTAAGTCGCGAACTACAACGTGCGACGTCAGTACGTTCCGACCGCTACTTACAGCCCAAACATGTAGATCATGAACGTCTGTGACACCATCGACACGTAGAATCGTCGACTCGATCTCCTTAATGTTGAGGCCGCCAGGAACCCCTTCCATAAGGATTCCCAAACTCTCGCGCATTAGCTGCCAAGTGCGCGGCAGCACCCATACTCCGATCGCTACGGCGACGACCGTATCGATCCAACTCCAACCCGTAAACCGGATTACAAGTGCGGCAACTATCACGCCCAACGACCCAAGCATGTCGCTCCAAACTTCGAGATAGGCTCCCTTGACATTCAGACTTTCATTACTGGCTGAGGAGAGCAAGCGCATCGATATCAGATTTACAACAAGGCCCCCAATAGCGATCCACATCATCGCGCCGGTTGAGATCTCAGACGGTATTAGGAAGCGTTGATAAGCTTCGTACAAGATGTAAATAGCCACCATGAAGAGCAATAGGGCGTTGAATGTGGATGCTAAAATTTCCAGGCGAGCATAGCCAAAAGTTCGTTTCTGATCTGCTGGCCGCTTGGCTATTTGAAGCGCAATCAACGAAATCATCAGGGCGGCAGTATCTGTAAGCATATGCGACGCGTCGGACAGCAATGCTAAGCTGCCAGTAACCAATGCTCCGATCACTTCAGCAATCATGAAGCTGCCTGTCAAGACCAGTGCCATGACTAGCTTTTTCTGGTGACCTTCACTTAGCGCTGCAGCGCCATGAGAGTGATTAGATGCCACATACTTCTCCTTCCGTAACGTAAAGGACGCACACTTGCCCTGCTATGGAGCTACGTGTTTCCTAAATATAGCTTAATTAAGTATCTTGTTCGCCGACTTTTAGAAAAAATCATATTTTGGTCAGATATAGGATAAAATAACGACTTTACGAATGCTGAGTTTTTAGCGCCATGCTAAACGGTGGCTACGTTTCAAGTGGTAGATTGGTACTGATTTTGATCATAAGGTGACTCAGACGAAATCAAAAGGTCTAGGCCGGATTCTGTCGGGATTGTAATTACGCGGCCATCGTATCGATATGAGTGAGTGGCTAGGTCGCCGTAGGGACGGCAGTTACCTGCCGCCCCCCGCTCAGATCCGTACGTGCGGAACTACCGCATACGGCTCATGCCTTTTGTACGTGACGCGAAGCGATCCTCAGGGTAAGGATGTGCATTCTTTGGGTCTGGCATATAATGGTTGGCCAACAACCCAAAGCGATACCATTGCAGCCGATTTCGCTGGCTGCGCTGCCCCAGAGCTTGACGCCAATATCGGCATATGGCTTTCCTGAAGCCACTCAATCACTTTAAGTTTCCTGGCACGGCATGGTAATTGAAGTAACCACACCCAACCCGTCCCTGTATTTCTGTTTGCCAGCTGAACAGCGAACTGTGCGTTAGCTGCGGTCGCACCAGGGAAGACATCAGAAAATGGAAACGAATGAAGCGTCCAGAAAAAATGGCCGCTGTACAACGCGCGGCCCTGCGTCTGAAGAGTCTTCAAAAAAAGAACTCTTAAGCCATCGTCATTTACGTTTTCTACTATTTCAGCTGAGACAGATGTCCTGATTCGGGAAGGCAAGCTGAGGGGGGAACGCTATCTCCGAACTTAACACTATCGCGATCAGCTGCGCAGCGCTTGTCAGCATGAGGAGGATGGCGTCATCTCAAATTGTTATTGAGGACTGCGGTTCGGGGTTATCTGATTAGGCACAAGCATGCCTTTACGACGGCTGTTGATCGTCTTTAGCCATGGCTTGAGAATGAAATCGAAGGAGCATGTCCCGCTGCATGGTCATGAACGCTGACCATGCTGTGAGGGAGGGATGGGGTGGGATTAGTTTTGAGGGTACTCAGCAATGACCTGATCTGTGCCAGCTTTGGTCAGGCCGATTATCTGGTAGGTCTCATGCACTCCGTCGACTTCCATTCCTGGAGAACCAGGTGGCATGCCAGGAGCAGCGATCCCGAGAAGGTCGTCGCGTTTACTCATCGCAATTATTTGCTCAGCTGGCACGTGGCCTTCAACAAACTTCCCGTTGATCATCGCGGTGTGACAAGACGAGAGTCGTGGAGCGACACCCAGATCTTGTTTGAGAGCACTCATGTTGGTTTCTTCATGATCGATGACGGTGAAGCCATTGGCCTCAAGATGCTGAATCCATTTTTTGCAACATCCGCAGTTTGCATCACGATGCACATTGATGGTGAGGGCCTGCGCCGCTTGAGCCGTTGAGCCAATGAACAGCGCGGCGAATGTTGCGATACGCAGAAATCGACTTGAAAGTCGGAAGCTACCTGTCATGAATATTTCCTTGTCCCTCGGAGACGGCGAGATGTTCCATGAAGCAATAGAACCCCACTCAAGCGTTTATGCCGCTGCAAAGGTTACATTGAAGGATCTACTTTAGAGTCGGGGAGCCAACTCCCCGATCATTTGAATCCGTAGGGCTAGTGCTCAAATCGCTCAGAACCACATCCGAATACCAGCTACAAATCGGGCCTCGTCTGTTTTTTCCCCTTCATCGCTGGCCAGGTCAGCCGTTTTACCGTATGAGCGATTCCAGCTAACACCAATGTAGGGTGCGAATTGACGAGTAATTTCGTAGCGCAACCGCAGGCCTAGTTCGGTGTTGGCCAATCCAGATCCTATGCCGCGCTGAGGATCATTTTTCCCGTACAAGTTTACTTCGGCGGTCGGCTGCAAGATCAGGCGATTGGTCAACAGGATGTCGTAATCGCCTTCAAATCGAGCAGCGGTTTGACCGTTCTCACCAATATAAGCAGTCGCTTCAGCTTCAAAGTTATAGAGGGCCATGCCCTGAATACCGAGCGCTCCCCAGGTTTGAGGTGACCCGGGTTTGAAATCTTGTCGAATGCCGGTGACGACATCCCACCATGGACCGATGGCGTGTCCCCACAGAGCCTGAAGTTCAGCGTTTTCGGTTACGCCATTTGTACGTTCACCTTCCGAACGCAACCAGAGGCGGTCGACGTCACCGCCGATCCACCCTTTTGCATCCCAAGCCAGCGCACTGCCGTTGTCAGCGTCTTGGTACTCAAATTTATCCAGGAGGATGAACGAGTTAATTTTTTTATCGTGCACACCATGGCCTGGTACGTCTGGAAAAGCGGCGGCCCGGTCAGCGTCGGTAAGTACGGGGATCGGGGTTCGGCTTGTGGTAGTCGCCCCTCCATCCATGCTTTGCATACCGTCCATTTGCCCGTTATCCATGCTCATCTTGCTGTGATCCATCGCCCCCATCTTGCTATGGTCCATGGCTCCCATTGAGCCGTGGTCCATCTTGGAGTGATCCATCGCGGCATCTATCGCTTTGGCTGGTTTGGATTTTTGTGCAGTTGAAGGCTTTGCGTCCGCACTTGATGGCATCGCCATCGACGGATCCATCTCTTCAGCGGCTTGAGCCATAAAAAAGAATGCTGGACCGGTGGAGACTGCAAGTGCCATCAACGTTGGGCGTAAAAACTTACTGGTCATGATCTCAATCTGCCTTTTTGGTTTTTTGGTCATGATCCATCGACTCATGGCTCATCTTGCTATGGTCCATTGACCCGTGATCTAGCTTCGAATCGTTTGCCGCTGCTGGCTTGTCCGCTGCTGTAGCAGGAACAGTGGTTGAATGATCGCTGCCATTTTCCTCTGCCAGCACCGTGGACGAGAGTCCACTCAGCAGGACAGCGGCAAAGAGGCAACCCACGAGGGAATTACGATTTAGGTATGTGCTCACAGATCGTCTCCTTTACTCATCAACCCGTACTTCACGGAACATGCCCATTTCCATATGGAAAAGCAGGTGGCAGTGATATGCCCAGCGGCCTAAGGCATCAGCGGTGACTCGATAGCTGCGTTTGGTACCTGGTGGCATATCAATCGTGTGCTTGCGCACCATGAACTTGCCGTTCTCATCCTCGAGGTCACTCCACATGCCGTGAAGGTGGATGGGGTGGGTCATCATGGTGTCGTTCACCAAGGTGATGCGCAGACGCTCGCCATACTTCAGGCGCAGCGGTTCGGCGTCAGAGAATTTGATGCCGTTGAACGACCACGAAAACTTCTCCATGTGACCGGTCAGGTGAAGCTCGATGGTGCGATTTGGCTCGCGGCCGTCAGGATCTTGGAAAGTGCTTTTCAAGTCGGAGTAAGTGAGCACTCGACGACCATTGTTCCGCAAGCCTATGCCAGGATCGTTCAGCTTTGGCGTTGGACTCATGGCTTGCATGTCAACCAAGGGATTGTTGGTTTCAGAGGCTGGATGAGTCTGCATTTCTCCACCCATACCGCCCATACCGCCCATGCCAGCCATCCCTGACATATCGCCACTGCCCATTCCTGCCATCTTGCTGTGGTCCATGCCAGCCATGTTAGTCATGTCACCGCTGTCCATGCCGGTCATCCCGGTCATGTCACCTTGGTTCATCCCTGCCATCTTGCTGTGATCCATGCCGGCCATGTCGCCGCCGCCCATTCCACCCGAGCTGCCATGGTCCATACCAGACATACCACCCATCCCCATGTCATCCATAGTTACTATAGGACGTGGGTCAATTGCAGGTATCAGTGCCTTAAGGCCTTCACGCACTGCAAGTGTTCCGCTAGCGTAACCTGTGCGATCCATAGACTGAGCGAAGATGGTGTAAGCCTCATCAGTAGCAGTCTCCACAATAACGTCATATGTTTCAGCTACCGCAATACGAAACTCGTCGACGCTCACCGGCTTGACATGTTGACCGTCTGCGGCAACCACGGTCATCTTCAACCCAGGAATGCGGACGTCGAAATAGCTCATGGCCGAGCCGTTGATAAAGCGCAGACGGAGTTTCTCGCCCGGTTTGAAAATACCAGTCCAGTTACCGTTGGGTGCCTGGCCATTCATGAGATAGGTATAGGTATCCGCGCTGACATCGCCGAGGTCAGTAGGACTCATGTTCATCTCAGCCCACATCTTTCGATCTGCTACCGTCGAAGACCAACCTTTGCTGCTGACATCGTCTATGAAGTCTCCGACGGTGCGCTTGTGATGGTTGTAATAGCCCGATTGTTTCTTGAGCTTCGCCATAACGCGACTGGGATCTTCGTCGGTCCAGTCAGTCAACATCACCACGTAGTCGCGATCGTATTGAAACGGTTCAGGTTCTTTCGAATCGATGACGATTGGACCGTAAACGCCTGCCTGCTCCTGCAAACCCGAGTGGCTGTGATACCAGTAGGTTCCGTTCTGATGAAGCTTGAATTTATATTCGTACATGCCATCGGGTGCGATGCCATGGAAGCTCAAGCCAGGCACACCGTCCATGTTGGCGGGTAAGATGATCCCGTGCCAATGGATTGATGTGTCTTGGTCTAGACGGTTTTTTACACGCAGAGTGACGGTCTCCCCCTCACGCCAACGCAGCAACGGTCCGGGCAATGATCCGTTGATGGTCATAGCTGTGCGAGGCGAGCCTGTGATGTTTACAGGGCTTTCACCAATAAACAGATCAAATTCGTTACCGGAGAGTACGCTCGGCATACCAGGACTTGTCACCGCCCATACAGGAGTGCGCCAAAGGCCAAGGCCGCCGAGAATGCCACCAGCGGCCAAGCCTTTCACGAATGTCCGCCTAGAGGTTTTGGAGTGCATGCCGTTATGTCCAATCAGTCAAAAGGGAAGCCGCGCGAAACAACAAATGAATTGTCTGGATGAGACTCTCTCACCGTTACAAAAGACGAACTCAAACGGTAAGCGAGCTCAGAAATTGCCACATTTAAACCACCACAGTGATTACATTTCTGTCAGCTTGTGAGCGTAGCTCAAATATTTAGCAATTTTTGTGGTCCATCGCCCTGGCTTTGCTTTCCGCGATAGGAGGCTGGGAATTTTTCGTTTGGGCTACTTGGTACGATTCCATCGAGTTACTCCTGGCCGCTTCCATACGTTCGAAAGTGCGGTCACCTCCGCCCTCAGCCATAGCAAAAGAAGATACGGTCAGAGCAGCGATGACGAACAAGGTTTTGATAGGGTTCATTTGGGTTTCCTCTGATAGATGGTAGCCCCTGAATCCACAACAAAGTTGTTGATGCTTAGGGAAGAGCTTAAGGCTCAATAGGACTATAAGACTGATTCCCTGTCAGGCAGCTTAGGCCAATATTACAGTTGTGTCAGGTTCCGATATTTCTCTTGAGCTGCGATGTACTTAATCCGTATGGTCTATCCATTGTCGGAATTCGCTGAAATCAAGCTCCTAAAATTTAGCCGTTCGGTGTTCTGTGCTTTCGGTCACTTTCACAGGGCTTGACGTTTTTTGAATTTGCACCGGAGTTATAAGCCGACTCAGACGCACCACATTCAACACATAAGTGTTTGATATAGGTAAAAATGGGAAATAGTAGCGTGACGGAAGGTGGCCGCTTGTGAGCATTAATTTTGAAAAAGCGCTGGGCTCCGCAGAAAGAGCGTTAGTTTATCGCAGCCAAAGAACTGAGGTACTTAGCAATAATATCGCTAACGCTGATACTCCTAACTTTAAGGCTAGAGATTTGGAGTTTTCTGCTGTGCTCGCCAGCCAGACAAAACGAGGCTTGGATTCTCCGTTCTCTTTGAAAACAACAAACCTAAAACATATTGCCGCAAACGAATTAGCAAGTGATGGTCAAGGTGATGGTTTGTTTTACAGCACGCCTTACCAACCGTCACTTGATCAAAATACTGTGGATGCACAGCTTGAAGTGGCAAAGTTTACTGATAACGAAATTCATTTTGAAAGCGCTTTTAATAGATTGAACGGAGCATTTAAGGGGCTGCTTAAAGCTCTGCGAGGTGATTAGTAAAATTTACCCAACAATGAAATCAGCGCCTTAAGCGCTGATTTGCGATGGGAAACCGAGTGATTCGACAGCTTTACGAACTTGCTCTGGGTTTTCGCTACTTTCAACTTTTACCTTACCTGCCGCGCGATCCACGGAAACTTTAGCCTCGCTGTCCAACGACTGAATCGCTTTAGTGATTTTGCTGACGCAGCTACCGCAACCAATGCCTGATACGTTTAAGACGAACATGGTTATTCCTCTTGTGCTGAGCGGTCTCTTTTCACCGCGATTACAGCATCAACGTTGACACCGCGGTAAGGTCAAGAGTTATGTTTTGTGGGGTGCGAGCAACGGTTGCGCTCAAGCTATATGGGTATTCCTCAGTCTCAAAGCATTGAAAACTACTGACGCAGAACTGACGCTCATGGCTAACGCAGCGATCATTGGCGACAGAAGGTGCCCCGTCAGCGGATAGAGTAGGCCTGCGGCCAAGGGAATACCCATTGAGTTGTAAAGGAAGGCGAAACCCAAGTTTTGCCGCATGTTTTTTACTGTCGCAACCGAAAGTGCCCGTGCCCGTAAAATCCCCATCAGGTCGCCTTTTACCAGCGTGAGCTGAGCGCTATTCATCGCGACATCAGTCCCTGTACCCATGGCAATGCCCACATCTGCACGCGCCAAGGCCGGTGCGTCGTTGATACCGTCGCCGGCCATGGCAACCTTTCGACCGTATCGCTGGAGGTCCGCCACCAGGCGCTCTTTGTCCTGAGGTTTGACTTCTCCATGAACCTCTTCAATACCCATCTCCTTGGCGACAGCACGTGCGGTGGTGAGCCCGTCTCCGGTGGCCATGATGATTTTTACATTATCAGCTTTAAGCTTGGTGACTGCTTCTTTGGAGGTCGGTTTTATCGGATCTGAGACCGCCAGTAATCCTGCCAGAACCCCGTCAACTGCTAGATAGATTATGCTGATGCCTTCAAGGCGCAACAACTCTGCACGGTACTTTAAGACCTTGGTGCTTACACCGGCAGCGTCCATCAGCGCTGTGTTGCCCAGCTGTACTTTCTTGCCATCAACAAGGCCACTGACTCCAATCCCAGACCCGGACTCAAACGATTCAGGCTTGGTGAGCGCGATATTTTCAGTTCGGGCGTGATCGACGATGGCGTGCGCCAAAGGATGTTCGCTGCCTTGATCAAGGCTAGCGGCCAGTTGAAGAACATCGTGTGGGTTGAAATCTGGTGTGGCCTCCACACTGTGAAATACCGGCCGTCCCTCTGTCAGGGTCCCCGTTTTATCGACAATCAGCGTGTCGATCTTGCAAAGGTTTTCAATAGCACTGGCGTCCCTGAACAGCACACCCATACTGGCCGCTTTACCCGTCGAAACCATGATCGACATGGGCGTTGCGAGACCAAGTGCACAGGGGCAAGCGATGATAAGTACGGCGACAGCGTTGATCAGGCCGAAGACCCAGCTGGGTTCCGGGCCGAATAGTCCCCAGCCTAAGAATGTCAGCAACGCAATCGCGATAACCCCCATCACAAAGTAGCCGGCGATCGAGTCGGCCATTCTTTGCATTGGCGCTTTGGAGCGTTGGGCTAGAGCAACCATTTGCACTATCTGCGATAGCATGGTGTCGGCGCCGACCTTTTGCGCCTCCATCACCAAGCTCCCGTGAGTATTAAGCGTGGCGCCGATCAAACTATCCCCTGGTCTTTTCATTACCGGCACAGGTTCACCAGTGAGCATGGACTCATCCACCGCACTTTCTCCCTCGAGCACAGAGCCATCAACTGGCACCTTTTCACCAGGTCTGACCCGCAAATGGTCGCCCAAGTGAACATGGGTAAGAGGAATGTCTTCCTCCTGACCATCGGCGTTGATCTTGCGTGCAGTTTTGGGAGATAGGCCTAGAAGGGACTTAATGGCGGCGGAGGTTTGTGACCGTGCTTTGAGCTCAAGAATCTGCCCAAGCAAGGTGAGCGAGATGATGACCGCAGCGGCTTCGAAGTAAACGCCGATGCGTCCATCTTGCATGAAGGTGGTGGGAAAACTTTGGGGAAATAGGGTTGCCGCGACGCTGTAAAGATAGGCTGCGGCAGTCCCCAGCCCAATCAGAGTCCACATGTTTGGACTGCGATTTCTAACAGATGCTATGGCCCTTACAAAAAAGGGCCAACCTGCCCATAAGGTGACCGGCGTCGCCAGAGCGAACTCGATCCAGTTTTGAACCGAGCCGTGGAAGAATTGTAATGAATGACCCGCCATGGCTAGAAGGGTCACTACCACGGTTAAAGGCAGCGACCACCAAAAGCGGCGAGCGAAATCCCGGAGCTCGGTTTTGTCATCGTCATCTAGTGCGGGCATGACCGGTTCTAATGTCATGCCACATTTAGGGCAATTGCCGGGCCCTGGCTGTCTTATTTCCGGGTGCATAGGACAGGTAAATTCAGTGGCTACTTGTAGCACAGGCTCTGTAGCGGAGATGCTGGGTTCAGTGCTGGGATGATTACCACTGTAGTGGTCTGGATCTGCCCGAAATTTCTCTTGGCATTTCTGGCTGCAAAATTGATACATCTGTCCCTGATAAGACTCGCCAAATTTACTTGGAGGCGTAACCGTCATACCGCACACCGGGTCACGTAGATCACCGTCAGGGGGCGAGGCAGCGTGGACGGGACCGTGATCGTGATGGCTCGGTGTAGTGGGCATAGCTATTTTTCGTCCTTGTTGGTTGCTGCCTGATCGCCATGATCATGTCCGCCATGTCCATGCCCAAAAAAATGCATCAATGGACAGATCAACAGGATGAGATAGGGCAAATACGGATAAACGTGGCTGAAATGTTCCCGCACCACGTAGAAGGCACCGATCGCGATGAGCATGATCAGTACAACGCCTGTTTTGCGCCTCCAAAATGGAGGGGTGGTGCTTCCAAACGGATGCTGATGGTTATTCATGATCTAGACCCCAGTGTGAGCGAGTTGCTCTGATCTCTGCCTCAGAGCGTAGTCAACTCTCGCGTCGACGCGGTTTTAGCTGTCAGCTCAGGCTTACTTCAAGTCAAATTGACCGACCATCCCCGACTGGTAATGACCTGGCACGTTGCAGGCAAATTGAAGTCCGGCGCTGTTGTTGAAGGTCCAGATCAACTCCTTGGTTGCTCCTGGCTCGACCAGCACGCTGTTCGGGTCGTTATGTTCCATTCCGACCATCTTCATCCCTCCCATGCTGTGGCCCATGTTGCCCGTCATCTTCCCAGCACCGATGGGTGTAAGCGTTCCATTCTGAAACATGCTCGCCATTTCTTTTTGGTGCGCCGCATGAGCAGCGGCCTGACCGATATTGAACTCGTGCAGCAGCGCCCCTTTGTTGTGAAGTACAAAGCGAACTGTTTCACCGGGCTTTACGTCGATGTTTTTAGTTTTGAAGAAAATATCACCCATCTCCACATCAACCGTGCGAGTAACCTCAGAGGCGACTCCAGGCTGGCCAATATCCTCTTTCCCATGACCTGCGCTGGCCATCGCTGTAGCACCGAAGAGTAGGGTGATTGCCGCAATAACTGGGGTAATAAGCTTATTTTTCATGGTGACCTCGTGGGTTAAGAGCGAATCACTGGCTATGCTAAAGGGGCGGAGCTGCCACTTAACTGACCTGAACACTACATTTCTGTAAGTTTTCAAAAGAAAACGCGGCGCCCGAATGACGCCGTGTTTAGAGGACCGATTCAAAAAAACCAATGAGACCTGGTTGGTCACTGATGGTTTTCAGAAAGCATCAGTTTGTGCTCGCGCTGCATTTGGCTCAAAACGTCATCAATCATAGCATCGTGTTTTTCCATCCAAGCGAGGTGCTGCTGAGGTGACATTGATACGCTTGGGTGATCTTGATGGAGCTGGCTCATGATTTCGCCCAGCATTTTCATATGCTCGGCCATGTGTACATGGCGCTGTCCTTCAGGGGCTTTTTCAGCTTGTACCAAGGTTGCTTCTGCTTTGTCGCGCAGGCTCTCCATACGCTCCGCGATCCGGTCTGCGCCACCTTCAGCCAACGCAGAAGCCGAGACGAGTATGGCGCTCACAAAGAAAAGGACTTTTAGGCGATTCATGGGACAGCTCCTTATGGATTTATTTTCCGGCTCCCCCTAGGTTTCATGCTGAAGAGTCGGTCGAGCACCAGGAAGTACTCATGTTTGAACCCTAGACACCGCTCGCTGACAACTACCTGAAGCCAATATTACTTTTCTGTCAGTTGCTGGTTGGCAGAAGCATTTCGTTGCAGACTCAGCCTCACAATTATTTGAGAGCCACCCCCATGAGACTTCTGGTTGCGGAAGACGAACCAAAAATAGGTATCTATTTGCAGCAAGGACTCACTGAGGCGGGGTTCAATGTTGATCGCTTTACCAATGGCCAAGACGCGCTTCAGCACGCTTTGAGCGAGGCGTATGACCTGCTGATTCTTGATGTGATGATGCCTGGGCTGGATGGCTGGGAAGTACTTCAGAAAGTGCGCGCATCCGGGAAAGATGTTCCGGTGCTCTTCCTCACGGCGCGAGACCGCGTTGAGGACCGAGTAAAAGGGCTTGAACTGGGGGCCGACGATTACCTGATTAAACCCTTTGCCTTTTCAGAGCTGCTGGCACGCGTTCGAACTTTGTTGCGTCGCGGCACTAGTGCGCCCTCACAAACCTATATGAAATTGGCAGATCTGGAGGTGGATCTACTCAAGCGCAGGGTTATTCGAGGAGGCAAGCGCATAGATCTGACAGCCAAAGAGTTTGCGTTACTCGAATTGCTGCTCCGTCGTCGAGGCGAGGTTCTCCCCAAGTCACTTATTGCTTCCCAAGTTTGGGATATGAACTTCGACAGCGATACCAACGTCATCGAGGTCGCGGTCAGGAGGCTCAGAGCTAAGATTGATGATGATTTTGAGGTCAAGCTGATCCACACCTCTCGGGGGATGGGTTACATGTTGGACGCACCGGACTCGGGGTCGGAATGAAGCGAATGTCACTGACTACCCGCATGAGCCTGATGTTCATGCTTGCTGTAACAGCTGTGCTCACCGTCGCCGGACTCAGTTTTAACAACCTCAGCCGGCATCACTTCAAGATGCTGGATCAGCAGGCGCTGAACGAAAAGCTCCACTCAACGCAAAGAATTTTGACTGGGTTGAACAGTATTGAACAGTTCAGTGATGTTAAACCTGAGCTGGAAGCGCTGCTTGGTGCTCACCGTGATTTGACAGCCATTATCATCGATGGGGACGGCAAGCTCCTGTTTGCTGATCCAGGTCCGATCAACGTTCCTGAGGACTTTCGAACGACCTCAAACAACAACGTCTGGGAGTGGCGAGAGCAAGAGCAGATGTTCCGCGGGGTGACGGCACAAGCCATTGTGACGGGACAAGACAAACCATTGACCGTTATGTTGATCTTTGACGTTACTCAACATATGGCCTTCTTCGAGACGCTTGAGCGATGGTTTTGGATAGGGCTGGTGATAAGCGCGCTGGTTAGTGCGGCGCTGGGCTGGATGGTCGCGAGTAGTGGCCTACGGCCTATCCGCCTAGTCACTCAGGTCGCGGCTTCAATGTCAGCTAAATCACTCAAAGAGCGTATTCCGTTAGGTCCCGTTCCTAAAGAGCTCCAGCAGATGGTGTTGTCGTTCAACGCAATGTTATCCAGATTGGACGATGCGTTTGTTCGTTTATCGAACTTCTCTGCGGACATTGCTCACGAATTACGAACGCCGGTCAGTAATTTGATGACTCACACTGAAGTGGTTTTATCTAGAAAAAGGAATATTGAGGACTACGAAGACAATCTGTACTCAAATCTTGATGATTTGAAACGTATGGGCCGGATGATTGATGACATGCTTTTTCTGGCGAAATCAGACAACGGTCTGATTACACATGAAAACAAACCGATAGACCTGGTAGCGGTAGTAGAGAAATTACTCGAATACTACCGCTTGCTTGCTGATGAGCGAGGGATCGACCTCAAAGTCACAGGGAGGGGGAGCGTCCGAGGTGACGTCCTTATGCTCGACAGGGCCATCTCTAATCTGCTCTCAAATGCACTCAGGTACACCCCCGAAGGGGAGTGTATTAGTGTCGATATCCGGCAGAAGGGAACTTCAATATCGGTCTCCGTGGAGAACCCTGGAGAGCCAATCGCGCCTGAGCATCTTGAAAAGTTGTTCGATCGTTTTTATCGCGTGGACCCGGCTCGTAGAGAAGGGAGCCCAAGTAATGCAGGGTTAGGTTTGTCGATCACTCGATCAATTATAGAAGCGCATGACGGCAAGATTTGGTGTACGTCATCAAGCGGAAAAACAGCCTTTCATATTGAACTCCCTTGCGCGGATGAAAAAAAGGCGTAAGGCCCGTTGCTCATATATATCTAGCAGCATGTGGTTAGCTCAAAGGGAACGTTCGTGGATGACGGAAACCTCTTGGCGCGTCGCAAAGGGAGTCACGTATTCGGACCTGTATACGCGCTTATCAGTGTCCAAAGTCTCGCCTCAAGCTGACTGAAATGTAATCGAATAGTTTGCGTTCATGTGGCATCGTGTACTCGCACTGTGACGTTAGAGTTCTTGTGATTTCTTCCTGTCCAGCCCGCCCTAGGACACGGAATCTGCTAGGTATTCGCCAGTGGCTTTAACAACCGTCAAAAAGTTAAAACTAGATATTCCCTAAAAAACCTAGAATCAACAGCTCTTGCTGTGAGGAGTCTTGCATGTCATTCCTTAAAACTACCACCGTAGCTGTTGCGCTGACTGCGGGTTTGCTTCTGAGTGCAGTTGCTCAAGCGCATCCAAAGCTGGTTTCTTCTACTCCCGCTGAAGGGTCGGATGCGGCGGCTCCTTCTAAAATTGAACTGCACTTTTCTGAGAATCTAACGACTCAGTTCTCTGGTGCCAAACTGATCATGACCGATATGCCTGGCATGCCGAACTCCCCTATGGGCGTAAAAGCCGGCGTTGCAGGTGGCAGTGATCCGAAGACGATGGTTATCACGCCCGCATCGCCACTGACCACGGGTACTTATAAAGTCGAATGGCGTGCCGTCTCCTCGGACACTCACCCGATTACCGGTAACTTTTCCTTCAAAGTGAAATGATTCATGAGCGACTCAATAAATATCGCTGTTCGCTTTGCTCTTTATTTCGACCTTATGCTCTTATTTGGACTGGCAATTTTCGGTCTTTATAGCCTGAGGGGTAAAGAAAGAGTATCGGGAGCGGTTTTGAATTTTGAGTCGCTTCTTTACGGTACATCTGTTGTAGGTGTAGCTCTGTCCCTTGCAGCCATGCTGTTGCTCGCGAAAGCAATGAGTGGCGTATCGGGCTTCATGGAGCTACATCACCATATTTTTCAAATGGTTCTCATGGGGACTGACGTCGGTTTGACCTGGATGGTCCGAATAGGGGCGTTGGTGACGGCAATTATTGGCGTTTCCCTGAACAAGCGCTTTCCAACACTGAGTCTTTGGATTGTCACTGTCTGTGGCGCGATTGCGCTAGCGACGCTGGCATGGACGGGACACGGAGCAATGGACGAGGGAAGCCGTCGCTACTGGCACTTTATTAGCGACATCTTCCATCTTTTGGCCGCAGGCGGTTGGTTGGGTGCGCTAGCGGCATTTGCCCTGCTGCTGCGTTTGAATTCACTGAAAGGTGAGCGAGAAGCACGAATTCTTGCTCGGGTACTGACAGGGTTTGAATCGGCCGGCGCGGTGATTGTAGTGATCATCAGCATTACGGGAGTGGCGAACTACCTATTTATCGTTGGGCCAAATCTCGATGAGGTGATGCTCAGCACTTATGGCGAGTTGCTATTTTTGAAGGTCCTGCTATTTGCTGGGATGATCGTATTAGCGACGCTCAACCGTTTTCACCTAAGCCCGCTCTTGGAACGTTCTGTTCGCAATGGTGAATACTCTGTCGCGGTCAATGCTTTGCGTCGCAGCATGACGCTCGAGTTTTCAATGGCAGTCATCATAATTTGTCTTGTCGCATGGTTAGGCACTTTAAGTCCGGAAATGGAAATGAGCGCGGCATAACGGTTGGTGACAGCCAACAAAGGAGTCTTAAGGGTGAATTGTAAGGGCCATTTGCACCGTCTACACTTCAGCCCATGAAACGTTATCTGCGGTTTTGCCTGATTTTCCTGATTAGCTTGGCGCTTCCCCTCAGTGGGATGGCGGGTGTTCAGACATCGACTGAACCATGCCCGATGAAAACCATGGGCATGGCGATGATGGATGGTATGGGGCAAGATTGCTGCCACGACATGAAAAGTCCCACCGAGCATGGCAAACCTTGTAAGCCGGGTCAGGAATGCAAAACTGGCGGTATGCTGCAAGTCTCGATCATCAAGCCTCCTATCACCTTGTCCAGTCCTCTCGTTCTGCCCTTCTCCAGCCATTTCCCTCTCGTACAAACCCCTTCAGGGGTATGGCGACCGCCCCGTACTTGATTCCTGTACCACACTGAGCCTCATTCCGCGTTAGCGGGATGGCATATCTGCGCGCATGTCTTATGAAGCGCGCGGTGGATCATCACAGGAATCGTGAACATGAACTCCAAGTGCTATTGCACAGGTTGGTCCCTCGTGGCCGGCCTGGCGGTAAGCAGCGTACTGGCATTGCCGAGCCTCGCTGGCGCATTGACACTCGATGAAGCTTTGCGGCTGGCCGAAAACAATGCACCGTCGTTGACCGCACAGGACGCCAAAATTCAAGCAGCCACCAGCGCGGCCATTCCCGCCGGCGAACTACCCGATCCCAAGCTACTGCTGGGCGCGCAGAACTACCCCATTGGTGGTCCCGACAGATGGAGCATCGACCAGGACTTCATGACCATGCAAGTAGTCGGGATCAGGCAGGAGATGCCCAACAGCGACAAGCGCAAAGCACGTATCGAGGCCGCGGATGCGGCTGTTGATCGAGCTTCCGCTGAGCGTCGAGTGACGCGTCTGAACGTGCGCCTGTCCACGGCATTGGCCTGGATCAATAGCTACTCGGTTGAGCGTAAAGATGCGTTGTTCCAGGACTTCTATAAAGAGAACCGTCTTCTAAGCGATACCGTCCTTTCACAGATTGCGGGTGGCCGCGCTCAACCCGCCGATGCGGTGACACCTAAACAGGAAGCTGCTCAACTGGCCGAGCAGCAGGATGATTTAGTTCGCCAACGTGCACAGGCCCGGGCTGCCCTCAAGCGCTGGATTGGCCCTGCCGCCAATGACAAACCGGTGGGCAGCTTGCCTGATTGGCCCATCGAAACCTCTGGTTACTCCCATAAGCTGCAACATCACCCCGAACTAGCGGCTTTTGTGCCGATGACCCGAGAAGCACAAGCCAAGATCCGTGAAGCTGAGGCGGAAAAGCAATCTGACTGGAGCTGGGAATTCGACTATCAGCATCGAGGCCAACAATTCGGTGACATGGTTAGCGTGCAATTTTCATGGGATCTCCCGCTGTTTCCTGACTCTCGGCAAAACCCCAAGATTGCGGCCAAGCACGCCGAACTAAACCAGCTTGAGGCTGAGCGCGAAGCCCTGTCACGCGAGCATACCCAGCAACTAGAGGATGAACTGGCCGACTACGAGCGCCTCAATCGTGCAGTCAACCGTAATCAGGAAAGCTTGTTGCCGCTGGCTAAAGAAAAGGTCGAACTCACCATGGCCAGCTACCGCTCCGGCAAGGGTGATTTGAACTCTGTTGTGGCCGCCCGACGCGAACTCATCGAAGCCCGTCTCAAGCAGATTGACGTTGAAGAGCAACGTGCTCTTACCAGCGCTCGCCTGTATTTCTCCTACGGGGAGTCCGCTCAATGATTTTTAAAGTCTGGAAAGGGACTTTGGTCGTCGGCATCTCGATTGCCTTGGGTGTTGCCGGTGGTTACTGGTTAGCTCAACCGCGAATGAGCGGAGTAGCTGGTGTCGTGCCGGATCAGGAACCCAAAGCCTCTGCCGATCGAAAAGTTCTGTATTGGTATGACCCAATGTACCCACAACAGAAATTCGATAAACCGGGTAAGTCACCCTTCATGGACATGCAGATGATCCCTCAATACGCAGATACCAAGGGGGACAGCGCTGCCATTCGAATTGATCCAAGCCTGACTCAGAACCTTGGTGTGCGACTGGCAAGCGTCAGTCGAGGCGTATTTGCCTCGACACTGAACGTGGTAGGTGTGCTGGCCTTCAACGAACGGGACGTTGCAGTCATTCAGGCCCGTACGGCGGGTTTTGTCGAGCGCGTGTATGCCCATGCACCTGGTGATGTGCTGAAGGCGAATGCCGCCTTGGCAGATATCTTGGTGCCGGAGTGGGCAGCTGCGCAGGAGGAATTTCTCGCCCTCAAGCGTATTGGCGATGCTGGCTTGCTGACAGCGGCCCGTCAGCGATTGCGGCTTACCGGAATGCCAACTTCGTTAATTGCTCAAGTTGAGCGCAGTAGCAAGGTTCAGCCGAACCTGACTCTGACCACCCCTATTGGTGGTGTGCTTCAAGAACTGAGTGTGCGTGAAGGTATGACGGTGGCCGCAGGCGAGACGCTGGCTCGTGTTAATGGTTTGAGCAGTGTCTGGCTGGCCGTGGCTGTACCAGAGTCGGAAGCTGGGTCAATCGTCGTAGGACAAGCAGCTGAAGCGCGTTTGTCCGCGTTCCCTGGAGTTGTGCTCAAGGGCGTCGTTAGTGCGATTCTTCCGGAAACCAGTTCGGACAGTCGCACACTTCGCGTTCGAGTCGAGTTACCCAATCCGGATGGTCGACTCAGACCAGGTTTGACCGCACAGGTAAGCCTCAACCGTTCGACGGAGCAAAGTGTTTTGTGGGTGCCGAGCGAGGCTGTCATTCGTACCGGTCGACGTGCGTTGGTGATGCTCTCTGAAGACGCTGGTCGATATCGCCCGGTGGAGGTGCAGTTAGGACAGGATAACGATGGCAAGACGGCTATATTGAAAGGCTTGGAAGAGGGGCAGAAAGTGGTGACCTCTGGCCAGTTCCTGCTCGACTCGGAGGCCAGTCTCAAGGGCGTTGTCGCAAGCTCATTGGACGTTTCGCCATCTACTGTAACCGTCGGAGCTTTGCATGAGGCCGATGGTCAGATCGTTGAGATCAACGACAAAGAAGTCACGCTCGCCCACGGTCCCTTCAGAACATTGGGTATGTCAGGCATGACGATGACTTTCCCTCTCGCCGCTCCAGCTCTGATGAAGGATCTTAAAACGGGCGACAAGGTTCGGATTGCTGTCAGCCAGACGGATGATGGTCTGCGCGTTGAGCGTCTGGAACGCTCTGGGAGCCAGCCATGATTGCGGCCCTTATTCGCTGGTCGGTGGCCAACCGCTTTCTTGTGTTGCTGGCGACGCTGTTCGTAACGGCATGGGGTATCTGGGCGGTTCAAAGTACGCCCATCGATGCATTGCCAGACCTGTCGGATGTTCAGGTAATTATCCGTACACCTTATCCAGGCCAAGCCCCACAGATCGTCGAGAACCAGGTGACCTATCCATTGGCAACCACCATGCTCTCAGTGCCTGGGGCCAAGACTGTGCGCGGTTATTCCTTCTTTGGCGACAGCTTCGTTTACGTGCTGTTCGAAGACGGAACTGACTTGTACTGGGCCCGCTCGCGGGTGTTGGAGTACTTGAGCCAGATACAGAGTCGCCTTCCGGCCAGTGCCAAGCCCGCCTTAGGACCTGATGCCACAGGGGTTGGCTGGATTTTTCAGTACGCGCTGGTTGATCGCAGCGGTGGGCACGATCTGGCGCAACTGCGAGCCCTACAGGATTGGTTTCTCAAGTTCGAGCTCAAGACACTGCCGAACGTTGCGGAAGTGGCCACTGTGGGTGGCATGGTCAAACAGTACCAGGTCCAACTCGATCCGCTTAAGTTGGCGAACTTGGGTATCACGCAGTCTGAGGTGACCGAGGCGATCGGCAAGGCCAATCAGGAAACCGGTGGGGCCGTGCTGGAAATGGCGGAGACAGAGTTCATCGTACGAGCTTCCGGCTACCTGAAGACGCTCAATGACTTTCGCGCTATCCCACTCAAACTGGGCACGGGCGGTGTGCCGGTCACCCTGGGCGATGTTGCCACGATTCAGTTGGGGCCTGAGATGCGTCGAGGCATCACCGAACTGGATGGCGAAGGTGAGACTGTCGGCGGCGTGGTGATTCTGCGCAGCGGTAAGAATGCTCGTGAAACCATTGCGGCGGTCAAAACCAAACTCGACGAGCTGAAAAGCAGTTTGCCGGCCGGGGTAGAAATCGTCACCACCTACGACCGCAGCAAGTTGATTGATCGTGCCGTGGAAAACCTCAGCCACAAGCTGATCGAAGAGTTCATCGTCGTCGCGTTGGTCTGCGGGATCTTTCTCTGGCACCTGCGCTCATCCCTGGTAGCAATTATCTCCCTGCCAGTGGGGGTGTTGATTGCTTTCATCGTCATGCGCTACCAAGGCATCAATGCCAACATCATGTCCTTGGGCGGGATCGCCATCGCTATCGGCGCCATGGTCGACGCCGCAGTGGTGATGATCGAGAATGCCCACAAGAAGGTAGAGGCCTGGCACATGGCCCACCCAGGGGAAGAACTCAAGGGTGAGCATCACTGGCACGTGATGACCGAAGCGGCTGCCGAGGTAGGACCTGCATTGTTCTTCTGTCTGCTGATCATCACCCTGTCGTTCATTCCGGTGTTCACGCTGGAGGCTCAGGAAGGACGTCTATTCGGTCCATTGGCGTTCACCAAAACCTACGCTATGGCCGCAGCGGCTGGACTGTCGGTAACTCTCGTACCGGTGCTGATGGGGTATTGGATTCGTGGACGAATTCCCAATGAGCAACAGAATCCGCTAAATCGCTGGCTGATCCGGATCTACGAGCCCGCTCTGGACGCCGTATTACGTCGACCCAAAGTAACCCTGCTGGTTGCGTTGCTGGTCTTTGTCAGCGCGTTGTGGCCGATCTCTCGTCTGGGTGGTGAGTTTCTTCCCCCGCTGGACGAGGGGGACCTGCTCTATATGCCATCAGCTCTGCCGGGATTATCGGCTCAGAAGGCCGCGCAACTGCTTCAACAGACTGACCGTCTGATAAAGACAGTTCCAGAGGTAGAACACGTATTCGGAAAAGCCGGCCGCGCTGAAACCGCGACTGACCCCGCACCTTTGGAAATGTTCGAAACCACCATCCAATTCAAGCCGCACGAGCAATGGCGGCCAGGCATGACCCAGGAAAAGCTCGTGGAGGAGCTGGACCGAGTGGTGCGTGTCCCAGGCTTGACCAACATCTGGATACCGCCGATTCGTAACCGCATCGACATGCTGGCTACCGGTATCAAAAGCCCGATTGGTGTGAAAGTTGCCGCTACCAACCTGACGGAGATCGATGCCGTAACCCAAGCCGTCGAACGTGTGGCCAAGGACGTGCCAGGTGTCAGTTCAGTGTTGGCCGAACGACTGACCGGTGGCCGCTATATTGACGTAGATATAGATCGTAACGCTGCGGCCCGCTATGGGTTAAATATTGCCGATGTGCAGTCGATCGTGGCCGGCGCAATAGGCGGTGAAAACGTCGGGGAGACGATTGAAGGGCTGGCTCGTTTCCCGATCAACGTCCGTTACCCTCGCGAGTGGCGTGACTCACTCGGTGCCCTGGAGCAGTTGCCGATCTACACACCTTTGGGTAGTCAGATCACCCTTGGCACTGTGGCGAAGATCAAGGTCAGCGATGGTCCGCCGATGCTCAAGAGTGAGAACGCACGACCTTCAGGCTGGGTGTATATCGACGTGCGTGGCCGGGACATTGCCTCCGTAGTCGCCGATCTACGCCGGGTCGTCAGTGAGCAGGTTAAGTTGCAGCCCGGCATGAGCCTGAGCTACTCAGGTCAGTTCGAGTTTCTCGAAAGGGCCAACGCACGACTCAAACTGGTGGTGCCTGCCACGCTGTTGATCATCTTCGTGTTGCTCTACCTGACATTTGCACGCCTTGATGAGGCTTTGCTGATTATGGCCACGCTGCCATTCGCTCTCACGGGCGGGGCATGGTTTCTCTATCTGTTGGGATTCAACCTGTCGGTTGCCACTGGGGTTGGCTTTATCGCCTTGGCCGGCGTTTCTGCCGAATTTGGCGTAATCATGCTGCTCTACCTGAAGAACACCTGGGCTGAGCGTGAAGACCTTGGCGACAGCACTGAGCGCGGGCTGGTGGCGGCGATTCGTGAAGGCGCTGTGCAACGCGTGCGGCCCAAAGCCATGACCGTGGCCGTAATCATTGCAGGCCTTTTACCTATCTTGTTGGGCAGCGGTACTGGTAGCGAAGTGATGAGCCGTATCGCCGCACCCATGGTCGGCGGCATGGTCACGGCCCCCTTGCTTTCCCTGTTTGTCATTCCGGCAGCCTATTACCTGATACGACGCCGGCGCCTCTTAGCTGAACCTGATAAGGAAGTTAATACGTAAATAGAAAATGTAGAAAACGAGGTCGCATTTGCTGCCTAGTTTTTTAAAGCATCAACTGCTTTTTGGACATCTGGAAACTCAGCCATATCTGTCTCCCTACCTGGCGCTAGGGTTTGACCGCCAACTGCCTCGAGAAAGAGCGGCGAGGACTCTGATGTTTGTGGTTTTCAGGAAAAAAGTATTGATATTAGCGAGTTTATGTCTTTTGCATAAATTCGCTAATATCGTTACATACGTTGTTGCCAGCGCTATTACTCAGCGGTGCCTACCAGGATAGCGGTCAACGTCACCGCTCTGTTCGATGAGCCAATAGAGGCCTCCTGCTAAAAGCCGACTCAGCATTAATCGTCCTCAAATCTCCCTTGAAATTGAGTTAAATGACCTCAATATGATTTTATCTGGCCATCATTATTTTGCATCATGGATGTTTTTCGGGGATAGGTCGCGAATGGCAGAGCAAGAAGAAACTAAGCCCGTGAACGGACGTTTCAACACTAATGATGAAACGAAGCGGATCGTATGGATTCAGACAGCTGGCCATTGTTGGTACCCACATCCAAGGCGACAAGTCACCCCGTCCACCACCAGCTCCACGAACAACGGAAGATCATCATGCTCAAACCACTGCCCTTTCAGGCTCACATCGAATTACAGGTTTACGCGGCGACGCCAGAAGACGGCAGAGTGCGCTGAAGGCAGCGTTTGAGCAACTGGCTCAAAATACTCCTCAAAGCCATACCGTGTTGAAGGATCGTAAAGCAGGGTTCACCTTCAGGGTCACGGCGATGAACCTTGACGACAATAAGCCCAGCCCTGCCATTCCGCCCCAAGTTTAAGGGAAAAGTCCGCTGCATCCACAAGCCCGCAGGTGTGGGCTAAGCCTGTACGAGTAATCGAATGGAACGCAGACGCTGCGTACTGATACCTAGGAAAACATACAGTATTTTTCACTACTTATTCATAGGAACTTTGCAACCCCTGGAAAGCATGCTCAGAAAAACAAAATTTATGGGAAACCTATTTCCTAATGTGATCGATGTACCGGTTTGAGAAGGTGGCCTTGTTTTCGCGCGAGGACGCCCATGAACTTACCACGCCCTACCCGGACCACAGTGCTACTCAGTATCTGCCTTGTCATCATGGCCGGGATGCTGAGTTATCAGCATCACCAACTATCCAATCTCAGTACTAGCCTTGCGTCGACCGCAGACAAAGACTCACTCGACGCGCTTCTTGCGCGACTGGGCAAAGTCGACGAGCGGCTTGATATGGTGGATGGAAAGCACCTTGTATCCAATGAGGATTTCCGTTCCGGACAGCAGGCGCTATCGAACCGTATTGATGCAGCGCAGGCCTACGCTAAGCAAGCGACCGAAACAGCCAAGGAAATCTCACAAAATGCCGCGTCTACAGGGGAGCTAGTAGCGCTCAAGGCCAGCGTCGAAACGCTTGATAGCCGTGTTCACGAAATAAGCCAATCCCAGATCAAGCAACCTACCGCAGCTCCCTCCAAGCCCAAAGCAGTTGTCCGCAAACCACCTCCCGTTCAAAAGCCCAGCACTAGCGTCGTTACGCCGAAATCGCCCCCGTTCACCGTTATAGGCATCGAGTACCGGGGCGGTGAACGCTTTTTGTCCGTAGCACCGCCAGGCAGCACACAGTTAAACCAGATCTACCTAATTCGTCCTGGTGACGCAGTGGCGGGTACTGAGTGGCGCCTCAACACACTGGACGGCAGATCAGCACGCTTTGACGTGGCTGGAAAACCGCAAACCGTAACCGTCGCGCAATAGGACCTCTTTTATGTATTTCCCAACGCCCATATCAGAAAAGCCGAGATCCACGAGCGCCTCGCGGCTCACTACAGGCTTGGCTATCCTTGCCTTTGCCTATGGCTGCCAGGCTGCTCCGGAACACGCTGCGTCAACTACAAACACTCAAATCAACGAGCTCGGCATCCAGAATCCCTCCCAAGGTGCCAGTCAGACAGAACTCGCCCGCGAGTGGGGGTTAACCCCCCAAGAGTGGACCCGTTATCAAACGGTTATGGCGGGACCGCGCGGGATCTATTCGCCAGGACTGGATCCGTTGACCGCGCTTGGCATCGAAGCCAAATCGGCTGAAGAGCGCAGACGGTACGCAGAACTACAGGTGCAGGCCGAGCGACAACGTATCGATAAGGAGCTTGCCTACCAAAGAGCTTATGACCAAGCCTTTGCTCGCCTCTATCCCAATGAAAAAGTCATCCAAATATCATCAGGCCCGACATCTCCCGCAGGCTCTGGCACCACCACAGCTCTAAAAGGTACAGGGCGATTAGCCGTTTTTGTTCAAGACAGCTGCACCGCCTGCATTGCTCGAGTGAAAGACCTTCAGACTCAGAAACAACCCTTTGATCTGTACTTCGTGGGTAGCCAAGGTGACGACGAGACCATTCGCCGTTGGGCGATCCTGGCAGGCATCGAGCCAACTAGCGTGCGCAACCGACAGATCACACTGAATCACGACGCCGGCCGCTGGCTCGGCCTTGGACTCGGCGGCGAGCTACCAGCTGTGGTGCGCGAGGTGAATGGGCAATGGCAGCGTCAGTAGTACGCGCAGTGCTGGCTGGCTTTCTTCTAATTGGCGCTGCAATGGCTAACAGTGCAGAGGTCCCGCCACCGGCCTATCAATTGATTGCGTTGCCTGCCGGAGTTCCATCCGAGGTGCTCTATTCAGTCGCACTGCAGGAGAGCGGTACGCGACTGCGTGGCCAGATCGTGCCCTGGCCATGGACGTTAAATGTCGCCGGTGCCGGCTACCGCTTTGCGACCCGTAGCGATGCATGCAGGGCACTGATGCTTGCGATTCAGACCGCTGGCCCCAATCGGGTCGACGTCGGTCTAGGGCAAACCAATATCGGTGCCAATGGCCATCGTTACAGCTACCCCTGCGAAGGACTGGATCCTTACAAAAACCTTTCGGTTACGGCTCAGATCCTGGCCGAGCAAAAAGCCAAAGGCGGAGATTGGATCACGGCCGCTGGCCGATACCACCGCCCGGCCGGCGGCGAACCTGCTGCCCGCTACCGCCGCGCATTTGCCCAACATCTTAGCCGGGTCACCGGCATCAACCTGATGGCGAACAACCCATGAATGGACTGTTGAGTTTCGTGCTTTTGCTGTGCTTGGCCACCCCAATTGTGGTGAACGCAAGCTCGTTGATTGTGGTTGAAGACCGGGGCGGTGTATCCGCCCTGCCCTACTACCAAGACTTAGCACCTGAACTTACCGCGCAATCCACACCAATCGAAACTATGGGGGTACGTGGCCATGGGTCTTTTCCCGTGCGCTCAGACCAGCTTGTCCCCGGCCAAGAGCAGGGCCGGGTTATAAACGCGCCAGGCCTACAACCTCTTTTCCTGGTGGGTGACGATGAAATGTCCAGAGCCTGGCTGACTCAACGCCGTGAGCAACTGCTGCAGTTGCAAGCGGTAGGTCTGGTAGTGAACGTGGCCAGTGCCGAGCGATTTGCAGAGGTACAACGATGGGCAGGCGACCTGCAGATGGTTCCAGCGCCGTCAAACGACCTGGCGCAGCGCGTTGGAATCAAACACTACCCACTGCTCATTACTGCAACAGCCATTCAGCAGTAGGAGACAGGGATGCCGCCACCTCAGTCACTCACCGTGGTGATCAGACAACCGGAAGATCCGCGAACTTGCCAGCTGATTTTGGAGCAAGTGACCTACGTGGTTTGGCTTTATGGCGGCCGCGTGACGTCCACAGAACAGGGTGACGCCATCGCTATGCGCGAGAAGCTAGCCGACCGAATACCGGAACATGAGCTAGCACTGGTGAAACAGGAGCTGGAAGAGCAGTTCCCCTTAAAACTCAATAAGCTTTAAAGGCACGCAACCATGGCCAGCCCCTTCACTATCGAGTCATTGCTTCGTCCTGCCGTCGAGCTTTACACGGTCTTGGTTTGTGCTGCTGCAGCGCTGCTTTGTATTTTCGCGCCCTGGGCGTTTGCACTGACGCCTTTATTTGGAGTGGTTGCCGCTACTGGCTTTTTAGGTCTTGGGTTTGTTCGCCTGAAGCAGGCCCTGATGGTATTGCGCTACCGACGCAATATCCGGCGCCTCCCCCACTACACCATGACCAGCAAAGAAATTCCGGTCAGCAACGAGCGGCTTTTTATAGGCAAAGGCTTTCGCTGGACTCAAAAACATACCCAGCGCTTGATGGACACTTACCTCCCCAAATATGCCGAGTACGTCGAGCCTACCTCGACCTACAACTGGGCAAGGCGGCTTGAAGAACGATTGGAATTCGCCCCCTTCCCACTCAAGCTTCTGGCAAAGGCTACCGCTTGGGACGTGCCATTGAACCCGGCGCGTCCACTTCCACCGGTCGGCGGCCTACCGCGCTTACACGGCATAGAACCGAACGAAGGTGACGTCAGCTTGCCATTGGGTGAACGTGTTGGGCACTCCCTGGTGTTGGGTACTACACGAGTGGGCAAAACCCGCCTGGCCGAACTGTTTATCACCCAAGACATCAGGCGCACCCGCAGACGGCCCCGCCGGCGCGTTCAGATGGGGCGCCGTGTTCAGCCTGTTCATCGGAGCCCGCGCAGCGTCGATAAAACTGATGAGATGAACCTTGATCGCGAGGTGGTTATTGTCTTCGACCCCAAAGGCGATGCCGACCTCCTGAAACGCATGTACATAGAGTGCAAGCGTGCCGGCAGACTGGATGAGTTTTACGTATTCCATTTGGGCTGGCCCGACCACTCCGCTCGTTACAATGCCGTTGGCCGATTTGGTCGGATCTCAGAGGTGGCGACCCGGATTGCCGGTCAACTATCAGGAGAAGGCAACTCGGCCGCGTTCCGCGAGTTCGCCTGGCGTTTCGTCAACATCATCGCACGCGCTTTGGTGGCCCTCGGACGTCGACCGGACTACGAGCAGATCCTCAAGCATGTGACCAACATTGATGCGCTCTTCATCGAGTACGCACAGAAGTACTTTGCTGAGCATGATCCGAAGGCCTGGCAAACTGTGGTCGAATTGGAAGGCAAGATCGATCGTAAAAACCTCAGTTTTGCTATGAAGGATCGACCGCTGAGAGTAGTGGCCTTGGACATGTACCTCACTCAGCAACGCATCTCCGATCCTGTGATGGAAGGCCTGCGATCAGCGGTACGTTATGACAAAACCTATTTCGACAAGATTGTGGCCAGCCTGCTACCACTGCTGGAAAAACTGACCACGGGGCGTATTGCTGAGCTGCTTTCTCCAGACTACATGGACCTTGAGGACCCACGACCAATCTTTGACTGGATGCAGGTCATCCGCAAACGGGCGGTGGTCTATGTCGGTCTGGATGCCTTGTCCGATACAGAGGTGGCTGCGGCAGTGGGCAACTCCATGTTCAGCGATCTGGTGTCAGTCGCGGGCCACATCTACAAATTCGGCATCGATGATGGTTTGCCCGGGGCAAGCGTTGGGAAGGTGGCGATTAACGTGCACGCCGACGAGTTCAACGAACTGATGGGCGATGAGTTCATTCCGATGATCAACAAAGGCGGCGGCGCCGGCATGCAGGTTACGGCCTACACCCAGACCATGAGCGACATCGAGGCCAAAATCGGTAACCGCGCAAAAGCGGGCCAAGTCATCGGTAACTTCAACAACCTGTTCATGTTGCGTGTTCGTGAAACCGCCACCGCCGAGCTGTTGACAAACCAGTTGCCCAAGGTCCAGGTGTTCACCAGCACACCGGCCAGCAGTGCCAATGATGCGATCAATGGCAAGACCGCTTTCACATCCAACACCCACGACCAGATCCAAAGCGTCAGCGTGCCGATGATCGAACCGGCGCACGTCGTTGCGCTGCCCAAGGGGCAATGCTTTGCCCTGATCGAGGGCGGCAACCTGTGGAAGATTCGTATGCCGTTGCCGGCAAACGATCCCGATGAAGTCATGCCCAAGGATCTTCAGGCATTGGTTGAAGGTATGCGCAAAGGATCCGGAACGAGCAACGATTGGTGGCAAGCGCCGGGTTATGAAGCATTAGGCGAATCGCTTCCAGATGATCTGGTCAATGATTTCCGCAAGTTGGCCACCGACGAGAAAGTCGCATAAGCCTGAAGGAGCAAGGCCATGGCCGATATCGCGGAAAAAGCCAAGCAACAGCAGGAAGGTCAAAAAACCTTCCTGGGCATGCTGTTCTCGGCTCCCTTTCACTTCCTGGGGGTGATGTTCGGCTCCCTGCTGGGCGCCGTCATCGTTGAATGGCTATGCATGTACGTGTTCTGGCCTGATGCTGGCTGGAAACATGCCCAGCAGATGTTCCAGCATGAATTGAGCAGGCTATCCCAAGACTTGCTACAGAGCGTTGTGATCAAAGAACCTGGACGCACAGCTACGTGGCTGGCAGAAACCGTGTATGACTGGCTGATGGTGAAAACCGGCCTGCAGGACAACATCAATGCACTAACCCAGTACGCCCGATCCATATCGCAACAACAAGCAGGCACCTTCAATCTCCGCTACGAGCTCGGCCGAGTCATGATCAAGTTCCAGGACTACGGCTTGGCTGCCCTGTATACCGTGCTGACCTTCTGTGTACGGATGGTCATCCTGACACTGACACTCCCACTCTTTGCACTGGCAGCGTTCACCGGTCTCGTCGACGGTCTGGTGAAGCGTGATCTGCGAAAATTCGGCTCCGGCCGGGAGTCCAGTTACCTGTATCACAAAGCGCGGGGGACGATCATTCCACTGACTATCGTGCCCTGGACGGTCTACTTGGCCATCCCCATCAGTGTCAGCCCACTTTTAATTCTGTTGCCCTGCGCAGTGCTGTTGGGCGCTTCCGTCTACATCACTGTCTCAAGTTTCAAAAAATACCTTTAGGAGCTGCCAATGCAGTGGACTCAAGAACAGCAGCCTATTATCCATTCAAGAGCTGACAAGTTACTGGTCCAGGCTTTTGCCGGTACCGGCAAAACCACCACATTGGTGGGCTACGCCACCCATCACGCCTCAGTGAAAATGCTGTACCTCTGCTACAACAAATCCGTTGAACTTGCGGCCAAGGGCCGCTTTCCTCGCAGCAACGTAGTGTGCAAGACCGCGCATGGCCTCGCATACGCAGTCTATGGCAACCAGTACGCCGCCAAGCAGACAAACAACTTGCGCCTGACTGATATCGCCAGAGCCGTCAACACGCAGGACTGGGAGCTCGTGCGGGACGTCCTCAGTACGCTAAACAACTTTATGGCCAGCGCCGACGACGAGCTGGGAAGCGGGCATTTTCCTAGGTTCCAAGAGCAAAGAATGCTCACCAGTGCCCAGGAGCGAAACCTGAACAGCGCGCTTACCGTGGCCAGCACCGTCTGGAACCGCATGATCGATCCTCAGGACACCGGAATGTCGATCACCCATGACGCTTACCTAAAGTTGTATCAGCTAAGCAAGCCCGACCTGTGCGAACGTTTTAATGCGATCCTTCTCGATGAAGGTCAAGACGTGAACCCGGTTATTGCCGACATTGTAAAAATACAACGGATCCGCAAGGTGACCGTTGGCGATCCCCATCAGCAGATCTATCGCTTCCGCGGCGCCGAAGACGCGCTCAACAGCGATTGGATGGCCGGTGCCGAACGCCATTACCTGACCCAAAGCTTTCGTTTCGGCCCAGCGGTCGCTCATGTGGCCAACATCATTCTCTTCTACAAGGGGGAAACACGAAAACTGCAGGGGTTAGGGCCCAACACACTGGTAAAACGGGCGCTGCCTGAAGATTTACCGCATCGCACGTTTATCCATCGCACCGTTACTGGCGTTATCGAGAACGCCCTGCTCTTGGTCGCGATGAACCCCAAAATCTTCTGGGTTGGTGGTATCGACAGCTATTCGCTGCGCGACCTGGAAGACCTTTACATGTTCAGCAGAAACCGTAATCAAGAAGTCCAGAACCGCAAGCTGCTGCGGGATTACCGAGACTTTGCGCAGTACGTAGAAATTGCTGAGGTAAGCCAAGACAGTGCGATGCTGCGATCGATCAAGATCATTGCGGCATATCCAGACCTACCTCAGCGAATTCAAACCCTACGCTCCCGGTCAGTGGATAACGAGCTGGATGCCACGCTGACGCTTACGACTGGGCATAAATCTAAAGGACTGGAGTGGGACTTTGTCAGCCTATATGACGATTTCACGGCTGACCCTTTGTCCGCAGATATGGATCAGGGACGTCGAGATGATGAGCTGAATTTGCTGTACGTGAGCGTGACGCGGGGAATGAAGATTCTAGCGTTGAACTCGATGGTGCTGTCGATCATGCAGCGCTATGTAGATGCTCGTACCTCTCCAACCCAACCTCAGAAATCATCTGCTTAGCAAAAAACTATTTCTGATTGCTGGCACGCACTGAGAGTTGAAACCCTGATAGCTCCGAACACTGAGGACGTCGTCATGGGCCGGCAGAAATTTGAATACCATACCGAATTCTCCCCGTTGGGCTACCTGACCCGAACCAAAAAAGTCCTGATGTTCAAATCTGAAGAACCTACGACCGAACCTGATATTCAGGGGTTTCTACAGAATCTTGGGCATCAACAGCGCCTATTAGAACTTGGTAAAGAGGGCTGGGAACTGGTCAGTGTTCAATCAGTCATCAGGGGTGACGTCAAAATCGGTAATCAAAATGCCCAAGGCTGGGCCTACGGCATCGCCTTGCCTTCGGGCTTTCTGATGTTCTTCAAACGCGCTATCCATAATGACTGATGGGTTCGCCCCGGTTTGAAGAAATCCTTCAAGCTCTGAATATGGTTTTCTTGCGGCGTGGGCTGGGATGAAAACGGCAAGCTGACGGCATCAGGAATTACCAGAGCCCAGCCGTGATCCAGTATCCACGCCTCACTGCACTCACTTGCCGACTTGCCTTAGCAGGCCTCATTGCGCTTTTTGGATTGGGTTTGCCTATCCCCTATGTAGCGGCTGCCTCGGCCTCCGAACAGGCCAATCTGGAAGTGATGATCCGCCAGTTAAATGCCTTGGAGGACACCGCACGTCGTAGCGCTCAGGTGGCAGACGAGCCAGGCAAGCGCTACTTCTTCGATTACCAACGCCTGGCCGGCGATATCGCGCAAATTCGCCACGGTCTTGAGGGATACCTGACCCCTAGCCGAGCCCAGCCACGTGATCCGGTGGAGCTTTCCGGCCAATACACGGCTGAAGGACACAAGCCATGAGCATGAATGGCGCTCAAGCGTCCGCCTTTCAAGCTGCGGGAGGATTCCCCGCCTCGTTGAGCTACCTATTTTTCGTCGGCGTGGCCGTGGCAATCGTTTTCTTGTGGGGGGCCTGGGCCGTCTGGAGCTGCTACCGAGGGTGGGCCACCGGCAATCTTGACCGGACGATTGCTTCGACGTCGGTTGTTCGCATCCTGCTCCTTTGCATGATCCTCACCACGTTTGTTCTCAGTTAACTCTATCGGAGATTCACCATGCCTTTGCTCTCAAAAAAACGCAGATTGCTGATCAGCATTCTTGCACTCCCTCAACTGGCCATGGCTGCGCTGCCCCAGTCTCAGCCCCCCACACGCGGCGAAGGCTCCAATCTGATGCAAACCATGCAGAACTACGCCTTTGACGGCTTTTCTCTGCTCGGTCTCATCATCTGCGCCGTCATTTTCAGCGGGGTGGCCTGGCATGCCTTTGGCACCTACCACGAGATCCAGCACGGCAAAAAGAAATGGATGGACTTAGGCGCTACCGCCGCTGTCGGTGTAGCCATCTTGGGTGTCGCCATCTTCCTGGTCACTAAGGCAACAAACATTCTTTAAAGAGCCTTGGCCATGACAGAACTCTCTGACGATGGAACGCTTATTTTCCTACCTGTGCGGCTAAACAATCAGCCAGTCATCATGGGTGGTCTCACCGCCGATGAGATGTGGGCCACCCTAGCGCTCAGTGCAGGCACCGGGCTGGTTGTTGGTGTTCTGGCAGCGATCCTGACCCACATCTGGGCGCTTATTATTGCCGCTGCCATGCTCTTCGCGGTCCTCGGACTGACTCTTGCGAGTCGCTTTTTAAGGCGTTGGAAACGTGGTCGACCCGATACCTGGCTATACCGGCAAATGCAACTGAACGTCGCACGATATCTTCCTACCTGGAACAAGGCCCACCTGATCACACGCACGGGTGCGTGGACCTGCCGTAGAACGGGGGCTGAATGACTTATCGAAAAAAAGTGGACGCCCAACTGTCCCATATCAACAGCCTGCGCCTGGTCATTGGCCTGCTGATCGCTCTCGGTCTTTACATGGCCTACGGCTGGCAGAGCGCACCGCGTGATTTGACTATCCATGTACCGCCTGACCTCCGGTCGGGCAGCACCCGTCAGTGGTGGGATGTCCCCCCAGAGTCTGTGTATGCCTTTGGGTTGTATATCTTCCAGCAAATGAATCGTTGGCCCGTCGACGGTGAAACCGACTACGAAGACAACATCGCACGCTTGAGTGGCTACCTGACGCCCAGTTGCAAAGCCTATCTGCAAAAAGACTTCGAACTGCGCCGCAACAGTGGGGAGTTGCGCAAACGCGAGCGCGGTGTATTTGAGATTCCTGGCCGAGGAATTGACGATAAATCAGAACAACATATTGAGCAGCACAGCATTAATGACTGGACGGTGAATCTGGATATCACAGCTGACGAGCACTACGGCGGGGAACGCGTGAAACGCGCACTGGCTCGTTATCCCCTGCACATCATTCGATCCGATGTTGACCCCGAAAAGAACCTCTTTGGCTTGGCTTGGGACTGCTACAGCGGCAACCCTCAGCGCATCGAAGTTTCCGCAGAACCTGTCCGATCAGGAGGTAAATGATAATGCGCCGGCTGCTGATTATCGGACTGCTCATGCTGAACTTCTGCGGGATGGCCAATGCCGTTGAGATTTTACGCTGGGACCGAATTCCACTGGCACTGCCCTTGATCGTCGGCCAGGAACGCATTGTTTTTGTCGACCAAAATGTTCGAGTGGGTCTTCCCCGGAATTTGGTCGATAAGCTTCGAGTACAGAGCACGGGTGGCGCACTGTACCTGCTGGCCAAAGAGCCCATACCTCCGACTCGCCTGCAGCTCCAAAATATGAGCAGTGGCGAAATTATGCTGGTGGACATCATTGCAACAGAAGGCAAACCAAATCAGGCCGCCCCCGAGCCTGCAAAAATTGTTGCCGGTGAAGGTCCCTCGCCTCGTTACGGGCAGCCCAGCTCTAAGCCGACGAGCAGCCGCGCTCCGGCCTCCACGTCGCAGCACAACGTTCAAGAAGAGGATCCGCCGACACCGCGCCGTGAGACGCCACTCCCTGTGGTCATTACACGTTATGCCGCACAGATGCTCTATGCCCCTCTACGCACCGTTGAGCCTGTAGACGGTATCGCCCAGGTAAATCTTAAGCGGGGCCTGAACCTCACCACTTTGCTACCGACGTTACCGGTCGAGGCCTCGGCTTTAGGAGCATGGCGGTTAGACGACTACTGGGTGACGGCAGTGAAACTGCGCAACACCAGCTCTCAGCACCTTGCACTGGATCCTCGGGATCTTATGGGGGACTTCATCACGGCGACGTTTCAGCACCCTTACCTCGGCACCAAGGGTGATGCAAGTGATACCACAACGGTCTATCTGGTGACTCGTGGCCACGGTTTGGCCGAGTCGTTGCTGCCGGCGGCCGTAAGCCAGATCGATCCGAAAGGAGGTCGCCGTGAAGAGTAACCCGCTGGTTAAATTCCTGGTCATCCCGTTCGCGATCCTGGCGTTATTCGTGGTGGTCAAACTATTCAGTAAGGGCAGTTCTGAGAAACAGGCTCAGACTCCAGATACGCTCGTGCTCAGTACGGGTGAAGCCAAAAAGCTTGGCGTTGACGGCGATACACCCGGCGACACCCTGCGCACCATTGTTGTGGAAAGCAGACAGCTTAAAGACCAGGTCTCTAATGCGCTCAAGAACAATGATGAGTTGAAGCAACAAAACCTTGAGCTACAAAGACGATTGCAGTCGATCAACGACAACGTCGACAGCAAGCTGCAAAACGTCCAGCAAACAATGAAACAGGAGTCACAACAACAAAGCCAGACCATCCTGGATACGCTGCAGCAGCAATACAACACCCTGAGCAGCAAATCTGTTGGCAGCGATTCGTCTGGATCGGATTTGCCGATCGGATTCGGTGTACAGCCAGGTGATGGGCAAGACTTCAAAGGAGCGCCTGGACCGGATGTCGTATGGATCGAGCCGCAGGACGGTACCCCTGTCGATATCAATGGGAAGCCCATTGCGGCCGGCTCCAATCAAACCGCCTCGGGATTCAACTTCCCAACTTCCTTTGGCGAGTCAGTAGACCGTGGGCAAAATGCTCTGCGAACGGGAGCCCAGAACGTTGCGAATGAGATCTCGCCACAGGAGGCCCGAAAACAGGTTCGAAAGGTCTATACCCTGCCACAGAACTCCACACTGATGGGTTCTGTCGCGATGTCCGCGCTTATTGGCCGCGTGCCTATCGACGGCACGGTCAACGACCCCTACCCATTCAAGGTGCTGATCGGCCCGGACAACCTGACGGCAAACGGTATCGACTTACCCGACGTCGCCGGCGCAGTGGCCAGCGGTACAGCGTCCGGCGACTGGACCTTGTCTTGCGTACGCGGGCAGATCAAAAGCCTGACCTTTGTTTTCAACGACGGCACCGTACGCACGCTGCCACAACCTCAAGAAGAAACGAACGGCAGTCAGAACGGCAATAACCAGAATAATGGCACCCAAACAACCATCCAGGGTGGTCTGGGCTGGATCAGCGATGCCTACGGTATTCCCTGCATCAGTGGCGATCGTAAAAGCAACGCCTCGCAATACATCGGTTCCCAGGTATTGATTACCGCTGCCGGCGCCGGCGCTGCCTCCCTAATCAAATCGGATGGAAACAGCAGTTCATTTATCAATCCGCAGTCCGGAACCATCGGTTCCGTTGGGGGCTCAGGCAGTGACGCCATGGGCAAGATCATTGGCCAAGGCGTCAATGATGTGTCCAGTTGGGTGAACAAGCTCTATGGGCAAGCCTTCGCGGCGGTGTACGTGCAGCCAGGCGCCAAAGTTGCCGTCCACCTAGACCAGCAGCTAACCATCGATTACGAACTCCAAGGCCGCAAGGTCAACTATCGCTCAGGAGCCCGTCATGCCTCGACTTCGCTTGACTAATAAGGCCTTAAAACCAGCGGCGTATCTAGCCATCGCCTCTTTCATCGTTCTCGCAACTGGTTGCTCCACCAGCAAGGACGAACTGCTCCCCCATGGCGACAACACGATGATGGACGTCTGGGATCAAGGTGCCAATGGTTCAGGCAATAGTACGAGTAGCCGACAGTTGCTCGATGCGCGCCAAGACCTCCGGCGACCTCTGGAGGCGGATGTAACAAACAACGCCAAATTCACCCGCACAGCCCAAAACGAGATCTACAGCCAGTTCAAGCGCCTGCCCAATCCGGACCTGGTCATGTATGTCTTTCCCCATTTAGCGGGCTCAGACCCTGCACCGATTCCAGGGTACACAACCATATTCCCACTGTACCAGCGCGTGCAATACGCCATGCCCGGTGAACGCACGGAGGCCTATTAATGAGGTTTTTTGAGCGGTTTAAAACACGACGTGGCTCAGACAGAGTCGAGCCGGACCTCGCCGCTAATGCTACCGAGCATGTCGACGTGCAGGCATCAGCGACTGAATCTTTGGAGGCAGCGACCGAGCGCTATTTCGCACGCCTGGCTGCCATGGGCATTCCCTCGCCGAGCGACTGGCGTAATCCAAAGAAAAAACCAGCTACTACTGCAGACGTCGACCGGATGTACGACGTGAATCCCTCATTTGTGGATCTTCTGCCGTGGGTGGACTATCTGCCGGCGGAAAAAGCCATACTGTTGGAAGATGGCATTTCTCGTGCTGCATTCTTCGAGCTGACGCCGATAGGAACCGAAGGTCGAGACCCCGACTGGTTGCGCAAAGCCCGGGATGCCCTGGAAAACGCCCTGCAAGACTCTTTCGATGAGCTGGAGACTTCCCCGTGGGTTGTGCAGCTGTATGCTCAGGACGAAACCAGTTGGGACAATTACCTGCAGCAGTTGCACGACTACATTCAACCCCGGGCACAGGGAAGTGATTTCACCGAGCTTTATTTGAAGCTGATGAAGCAGCACCTGGAAGCCATTTCTAAGCCGGGCGGGCTGTTTGAAGACACTAAGGTCAGCCAACTGCCTTGGAGGGGCCAGCAACGCCGTGTCCGCATTGTTGTGTATCGACGTACACAAGGGGCACAAGCGGACGTGCGCGGCCAAGCACCGGCCCCCTACCTAAAAAACATCTGTGATCGCCTGGCAGGCGGGCTGGCAAACGCGGGCATCAAGACTCATCGCATGGATGGCCACGCTATACGTCACTGGTTGATTCACTGGTTCAATCCACGACCTGACCATCTTGGCCCGGCAGACGCTGATATCCGCCGTTTCTATGAGGTGGTTTGCAAGCAAGTGCCGGCAGCGGAGGAAGGCGAGTTACCGCTGGCCAGCGGGACCGACTTTTCGCAAAACCTGTGTTACCGCGAACCGCTATCGCACACTGAGAAAGGCTTGTGGTACTTCGATGGTCTGCCCCACCGCGTGGTGATGCTCGATCGCCTGCGCGAAGCGCCCAAGACAGGCCATCTGACCGGAGAAACACGCAAGGGTGGTGATGCGCTCAACGCCCTGTTCGACAAAATGCCAGAGGACACCATTCTCTGTATCACCCTCGTGATCACTCCGCAGGACATCCTTGAAGGCCATCTGGAACAGCTCTCACGCAAGGCCGTTGGTGATACCCAGGCGTCGATCCTGACCCGCGAAGACGTTGCTGTCGCACGCCAGTTGCTTGGCCGCAAGCACAAGCTTTATCGAGGCAGCGTAGCGTTTTACCTACGCGGGAAAGATGACGTGGAGTTACAAGAGCGCAGTTTGCAACTGAGCAGTGCCTTGCTGGGAGCGGGCATGGAACCCGTGGAGCCTCGGGATGAGGTTGCGCCCTTAAACTCGTACCTCAGATGGTTGCCCGGCAATTTTGATCCCAATGAGCGCAAAGCACTGGAGTGGTACGCGCAACTGATGTTCGCTCAACACATTGCGAACCTGGCCCCCATCTGGGGAAGGTCGACCGGAACGGGACACCCTGGAATCACCTTGTTCAACCGAGGTGGAGCGCCGATCACCTTCGATCCGCTGAACAAGCTAGACCGCCAGATGAACGCGCATCTGTTCATCTTCGGCCCCACGGGTTCAGGAAAGTCAGCCAGCGCAACGAATATCCTTAGTCAGATCGTTGCCATCTATCGGCCGCGACTTTTCATCGTTGAGGCCGGCAACAGTTTTGGTCTGCTGGGTGACTTTGCCAAGAAGCTCGGTTTGACGGTTAACCGTGTCCGGCTTGCACCAGGATCAGGCGTCAGCTTAGCGCCCTTCGCCGATGCTGAAAAACTCATTGAGCCCACCGCAAACGTCAAAACTCTCAAGGCTGATGACCTCGAGGCCTCGGACGAACACCTGGCAAGCCAAACCGAAGACGAACAGCGCGACATTCTGGGTGAAATGGAAATTACAGCCAGGCTGATGATCACTGGCGGGGAGGATAAAGAAGATGCGCGCCTTACCCGGGCTGATCGCAGCGCCATACGCCAATGCATTCTCAATGCGGCACAAAAGTGTGTCGCCGAACAACGCATTGTGCTTCCCGAAGACATCCGTGAGGCACTGCGAGAGATGGGGCATGAATCGGGTATACCAGCTGCTCGAAGCTCACGCTTCCTGGAGATGGCTGAAGCCTTGTCCATGTTCTGCATGGGCACAGAAGGCGACATGTTCAACCGCCCAGGTACGCCATGGCCAGAAGCGGATATCACCATTGTGGACTTGGCCACGTATGCCCGTGAAGGCTACAGCGCACAGATGGCCATCGCCTACATTTCGCTGCTCAACACGGTCAACAACATCGCAGAGCGGGATCAATTCAAAGGCCGTCCCCTGATCTTCTTCACAGACGAAGGCCACATCCAGTTGAAGGTTCCACTACTGTCACCCTACTCCGTAAAGATCACCAAAATGTGGCGAAAGCTGGGAGCCTGGTTCTGGATGGCCACTCAAAACGTTGATGACGTGCCCCCAGAGGCCTCGGCTCTCCTCAACATGATCGAGTGGTGGATCTGCTTGAATATGCCGCCTGATGAGGTGGAGAAGATCGCACGCTTTCGGGAACTGACCCCCGCTCAGAAGTCGATGATGCTTTCCGCACGCAAAGAAAGCGGGAAGTTTACCGAGGGCGTAGTGCTTTCCAAAAGCATGGAAATGTTATTCCGGGTGGTACCGCCTAGTTTATACCTGGCCCTGGCCATGACAGAACCGGAAGAGAAGAAACAACGCTACGACATCATGCAGTCCAAAGGCTGCAACGAGCTCGATGCGGCCATTGAAGTTGCCGCAACCCTAGACCGCTATCGCGGTATCGAACCTCACATCATCACTTTCCCCGAGCAAGTTACGGCCTTGGAGCGCCAAGCATGAGAGCATTAAATTCCCTGACCCAGAATCTGATCGAAAGTCTGATTCACCTACTTGAACAGCCCGGAGAGGACGCCCTTCACACCCTGGAAGTGTGCGCTCCAGTATTGATAGAGCAACTGCAGCAGGTCGTAGTACGAGCGGTGGATCGTCGCGACGTCGAGTCCCAGCTTCAAACGGTGTTGGCCAACTGGCTTAGGCAGCATCCACAACCCGAGGGTGCTGAGACCGCGCTTCTTGAAGCCCTGCGTAAACAAGCGCTTCTTTCATCGAAGTTAGTTGAGGCTGGGGCATGACTCCCCCTCGCTTTAAAAGCGTGGTAGTAATACTCCTGTTATTAGGCGTCACGCTGGCCTGTATTCCCTTCATTCGAGATGAAATAAAAACACCAAGTTACACAGGTCCCTGGGTGTATGGCTCGCCCAATGCTCGTTGGACTGTGACAGAGTTTGCAGATCTTGAGTGCCCCTACTGCAAGACGTATACGCCGGCGCTGAAGAGTTGGATTCAGCGGCAGAAAGATATAAACATGCGGTGGCACCATCTGCCTCTGGATTTTCACGGCCCGATTGCAGTACACGAAGCTCAGGCAGTTGAATGCGCAGGGAAGTTGGGCGGGACTCAGGCATTCTGGCAAGCCATCGACCAGACCTTTGAACGCACACGCAGCAACGGTCAGGGTTTCAATGGTCATCTCGACGTCGATGGAGTTGATCAGCAAGACCTGGCGGCCTGTATCGCAAGCGACAAACAAATCGCTCTGCGCATTAACCAGCAAATCGGTGAAGCCAGCAAAGCAGGTGTCTCAGCAACACCTACTTTGCTGGTCAGAGACAATATGACAGGCCGGTCCATAAAGCTTGAAGGGCCCGCTGATGGGGTGCTTTTGCTATCGGCTATAGACTGGTTAGCTCAGAAAGCAGATGCACGTCAGGAGTTGATCAAATTTGATCAACCGAGATAGCCGTGATACCATTCACTCCAAGAATAGCCCCCACGCCTCGGGCAGGTCCATGACCTGTACTGCGCACCAGGGGGTTAGTTTTTTCTAGACTCAAAAATCCCCCTCCCATAAATGCCAAGCAGGAAGCCATGGCATGCCGCATGCCCGGATCAGTTTCCATAAACCTGCCAAATCCCCGAATGCCCTCCTGCGTCACATGCAGCTCAAAGGCTTAGACACACGAAAACAGACAGCTAAAGCCCTGCAAGCTCTCGAGTTCATTGGGTATCACCGGCTGCTCATTTATATGCGCCCCCTGCAAAATCCGCAGAAGCGTTTCTTTGCCACTGTCCAGTTCGACGACATCCTGCAATTGTATGACTTTGACCGTCGCCTACGGTTGGTTTTTCTGGATGCGATTGATCGAATTGAGGTCGCGTTTCGCTCCGCCATAATCAACACCTTGGCTTTACACAAGGCATGTGGCCCACACTTCTATCTAGATGCAATTCACTTCAATGATGGTCAGGCCCATCGCAATCTTCTGAAACAGGTTCTAGGTCTGCGTGACAGTGGCAATGCGTCACTTAAGCATTACTACGACACATACAATACACCAGCTCTACCGCCGGTTTGGACCGTGCTCGAAGCAATGACAATTGGCCAGCTATCTCGTCTGTTCAGCGATCTGCATCTGGATCACCGCAAGATGATTGCTGCTAAATTCAGCTACGACGAATCCGTATTATCGACATGGCTACAGAGCTTAACGTTACTTCGCAACGTCTGCGCCCATCATGGCCGACTATGGAACGCGTCGATCACGGCAGGCGCTCCAAAGTATGCGAAGGCCATCGCTAATGAGTTTCCACCCCACCAAGATCGAGGTCGGGTTTTTGCCAGAGCTGTGGTAGTTCAGGCTTTGCTAGCAAAGATCGATCCGACCTCCGATTGGAAATTTCGATTCAAGCACTTGATAGCAAGCCTGCCTATGACCGCACTGGCCAAGGCTGGCCGGACCACGGCTGATCTTGGGCTTGTTGCTGGCTGGGAAAACCATCAATTCTGGTCCTAGTTTGCTCCGCTAAACAGTTGGAGGCACATCGGCAAATCGCTCTTACATGCGTTGTTTATACCCAATGGCGTCAGTTCGAATTGGGGGCACCAAGTGCAGCAACTTTGATACCCCTCGTCGGGATCCACCTTCTGGACGATGCCCCCTACATGATAGAAACGGGAAGGCAACTTTCGCCTGAATTCAGCACTGGCAAATACCTCTCCCCCCCTAACTCCTATTTCTTAATGCATGCAAGACCACCATCCGGTTTTCTGTACCTGAACTCATATCAGGTACGGTGCCATGCTCCAGATCCTTACCCACCTTAGCGAAACTCGGCGCTGGCTGCTCCCGCTGCTACTGCTCTTGCCAACTGCTTCCCACGCAGAGACGTGGGTCATTACCAATCAGGCGCATCCGGTAGCGGCGCCCTCCGGCACTCGCATCATTCTTTTGGATGATCAGCAACGTCTTGAAGAGCAACTATCCCGGGTACTGCCTGCCGATCCGCGCCAGGCTGAAGCAAAGATCCAACAGTACCTGGCCAGCCCTACAGGCCAACTTCTGCAGCGCGACCTGGCCCAGGCGCAACAAGGGGTCACTGACGCTTGGAGTCTAGGGATTGAAAAGCTCCCAGCCGTGGTCGTTGATCGTCGCTACGTCGTCTATGGCGAGCCGGACGTGGCCAAGGCCGTAACTCTGATTGATCGAGCAAGGAGCCTGTCGCGATGAGGCACTCACGCTTCCGGATCAGACCATTGTCGCTGGCTATCACTTTCAGTTTGTCCTTCAGCGCATCAGCCGCAATCAACTCGGCAGCGATCATTGCATCGACCCTGTCGCCAACGTGCCTGGAGTACAAGGTGGTCGGCATTTGCTATTGGCTGCTCTGTACGCCTTTCGGCTGCAAAGTCAAAACCTCGACCAAGGTGCGTCACTACGTGCCAGACGCGGTGGTGTCCGCATACTCAAATACGGGGGCTAATCCTTGGATAGAAATGTCATCCCTTGGCACACCGAACGCGATGGCTCAGGCAGGCAATGACGGCACCACCAACCACGTCGCAGAAAACAACATCATCAAGTTCAAAGAAGCCGATGTCATTGGCCATCCCGGAGGCGCGACGTTGAGTCAGTTCGCAAGCGCCTCGGGCTACGTTTGCAAGGGTGCAACATTACCGCTTGTGCCCTACCTCCTTAGTACCCTTGACCCCATTGCCTGGCGGTACGGTGTACCCGAGTCCGTATATCCAGAGGCACTAATTCCAGGGATGCGTGAAGTCGGCAGTCTGCTCACAGCAAATAGCTGGGGGAATGTTTATCCACGCAGCGGTTTTCTCAACCAGACCGATGATTACAAGACCGGCGCAGTGATTGCGCAGCGTGCCGGCGACGTGGTCACCCGCCCAGGCCAGGTACATGTCTACTTGCCGATGCTCGCCCTTCCCTACCCCGGCTACTGGCCTGCAGGGCCGCTACGCGAAGGTGACGCCTCCACTGGCAAGTGGCAAGAGCTTACCCCAGTCCTCAACCCGACTTGCGCAACCTTTCCCACCATCGGCCCGAACATCGATGCGCAGGATGGTGGTTACGCCTGGGCGCTCTGGCGCCCGTATTCGTGCTGCCAGCGTCGTGGCCAAACCTTCCTCGGCAGTACGGACTTCCAATGAATTTCAGTTATCGGAGCACAACATGAAACTCACCACCTTGGCGATCGGACTGATTTGCTGCTTCAGCAGTGCGTTAGCCTTTTCTGCTGATCCAATCAACGTCTCCTCTTCTGGAAGCGTCATTGGAGATGACGTGCTGTACAACATCGGCGGGGGTAACGCCGTAACAATGGGTAGCGCCGGTAACATGGACAGCATCTCCGTTGGCGGCGGTTGGAACAACAATCTGGTCTGCGGAAATATGAGTATGAGCAACACCCTGCAGAATCAGTTGAATGGAGCCACTTCTGGATTCCAGAACATCATGAGTTCCGTGGTACAGAACGCCACCAGCGCCGTTGCTTCTCTGCCGGCGTTAATTCTTCAACGTGCAAACCCTGCGCTGTACAACCTCATCACCAACGGCATCTTGCAGGCTCGATTGGACTTTGACCGTTCCAAAGGTACTTGCCGCGCCATTGGAGAAAAAATGGCCGATATCGCCGGCAACCAAATGGGTTGGGGCAAGCTCGCTGAGGGTCAGGCCATGAGCCAGGCGCTGACATCCACCACGGACGCGGTATCTGCTGTGGAGCAAGTCGAAAAGAAAGGTGGCAACGATGGCGTCACTTGGGTTGGGGGGGATAGAGCTGGAGGTTCCGGCCAAAAGCCTATTCGGATCGTGGGGGACGTCACCAAGGCGGGCTACAACCTGCTGAACAAGCGTGCCGCCGGCGACACATCCTCGATCAGCAAAGACAACTGCAACAATGGCATGGTGTGCAACGTTTGGTCATCACCACAAGAGGCCACGGCCTTCGCCACTCGAGTGCTGGGGGAACAGCAACAGCAGACCTGTGACAGTTGCCCTAAAACGGTTACAGCCGCAGGCGTCGGTCTCACGCCGCTGATTCAGGAAACGTACGACACCAAGCTGAAGGCTCTGCAGGAGCTGCTGAGCGGAAGCAAAACCTTGTCGGTAGACAACCTGGAAGCGGCAAGCAGTAACTCCCTGCCCATTACCCGAGGGGTAGTGGCGGCGCTCAAGGACGAGCGTGATCAGGACGTGCTTGCTCGCAGGCTTGCCTCCGAAGTCGCGCTTTCTGATGTCTTGGAGAAAGCCTTGACCCTGCAGCGCACGCTGATGGCGGGCAGTCGCGAGCCGAACGTCGCGGCTAATGATCTCGCCGTTCAGGCAGTCGGTCAGCAGAGCTCCTCGCTGCAGCAGGAAATAGGCAATCTAAAGATGGAGCTGGATATGCGTCAGCAGCTCGCTAAGAACTCGCCTCTCACCATCATCGAGCGCGGTAAAGCGCGAGCAGAAGACTCACGTGGTGTGTCTCCGGGGGCCCCTGAAACGGATCGCCTGAACCAGTTGCAGTCACCCGCGAAGAACAATCAGTGAGAAATAGGCCATGAAAGATTCTCAGGATCCTGTCGCCATACCCGGCCGTTCACAGACTCGACGAGTCGTGCGGTGCATTATGTTGGTTCTAGGCACGTTGCTCTCAGCTACCGCTCTCATGGTACTACTCAGTGCCGTTTTGATGAGCGTGTTCGACAGTGCTGAGCAATGGCAAGCCTGGCGTACCGACCATTACTGGACCCTCGCCACTTGGCGCCTGGTGGTCTATGCCTTCCTTTTCGCGAGCTGGCTCAAGCTCAAAGCGCGATTATCCCAATCTAAACGGGCTGAAGCCCGAAGGGAGCTCAGGAGGTTGGAGGTCTTGATTGTGCTGCTGTTTGTCATGATCGAACTGAGCAAAGCGTTTCTCCCCAGTGGAGGCTTCCAATGACGCTCTACACCAATGACTATCTTGAGTACTACCTCACGCTGGTGGGTTGGATCATCAACAACGGCATCTGGGACATGATTTCTGACACCGGCTTGTTCGCCCTGCCCTTCAGCATCATCGTTATTCGAGAATGGCTGAAGGTGCGGGGTGAAGGGGCTGATGAGGGCAACAAAGGGGTACTTTCACTGGCCCGGATCGAGACCCAGATTTATGTGGGTTACATCGTCGTCGCATTCTTCGCTGTACCAGCCGTCAATGTGAGCTTTGATACCCTGGCATTTGATCAAAGCAGATCTCAGCAGTGTCAATACAACTTACCTAAACCATCCGATACAGGCTGGAACACATCATTCAGTACACTGGCAGGTAAGAGCGCACAAATGCCCATGTGGTGGGCCTTTATGCATGCCCTATCGAAGGGGTTAACAAACGGTGCTGTAGCAGCAATTCCTTGCGGAACCGATTTGCGGCAAGTTCGTATGGATGTGAACAACACCAAAATCAATAACCCATTACTGGCTCAGGAAATCGGTGACTTTACCCATGACTGCTATGGCCCCTCCCGCGCACGACTCTTCATGCGTCAACCTGATCTTGGCGCGAAAGCCGATGATCCAAAGTTCTTGGAGGATCTAAGTTGGATCGGCTCGCACTTCTTGCTTAACACCTCGGGTTACTACGACACCGACTACTCTAAGACACCAAGAGCCTCTTGGCCGTACAACTCAACACGCGATGTGGCCTTACCGCAAGTGAGCGGCGGCGGCGGATACCCAACCTGCAAGCAATGGTGGTCCGATAGCGGAGTGGGGCTGCAAGATCGTATCAAGGCTCAAGTGTCGCCAGACCTGATGACCAGGATGCTCGGCTGGGCCAAGTGGTTGTCACCAGAAGACGTAACCGACTCGCTTGTTCGGCAACTGGTCTCACCGTCTAATCAAGTGAAAGGAGACGTGTATTCGGACTACGGCGGGCAAATCAACGGAACCGTTTGGAACGGCGCCGCCCGGGCTGCTGGGACCCTAGGCGTTGCATTAGGGTCAATGGCCTATTTCCCAGCTATGGACATGGTTCGTCAGGCGTTACCGATGGTGATGGCATTCTTGAAGATGGCCATGGTGATTTGCATACCGCTGGTACTGATTGTCGGCGCCTATCAACTGCAGGTTGCCATGACATTAACGGTTGTGTTTTTTGCACTGATTTTCGTCGACTTCTGGTTTCAACTGGCCAGGTGGATCGACACCACGATCTTGGATGCCTTGTATGGTTCGGGCTCACCGCATTTATCATTTGATCCAGTAATGGGGTTAAACGCCACAACTCAAGACGCGATCTTGAACTTCGTGATGGGGGCGATGTTCATCATCCTCCCAGTATTTTGGGTAGGAGCACTCAGTTGGGCGGGCATAAAAGCGGGTTCAGTTCTAGGCGGATTGCAAACCGGCACTGACGGAGTTCAAAAAGCTGGGGCTCAGGGGGGAGGCCTGGCTAAGCAAGCGGTTGTTGGTGTGGCTGGAACAAAAAACTGAGAAGAATTCGGAATGATTAAGAAAACTACAAATTGTCTTGATCCTTGATCATTCCTCTTCTGCGTCAGTACGAACACCATTCAAGTACTGACCATAGCCATACAGGCCATATCGAAAGCCGTCATCCTGCCCAGGTATTTCATCTTGGCTCATCTTCAAGGAAGAAGAATCTCCTTTAACCAACACAACCAAAACGAGCCCGGCGGTTAGAACAGCCATAAACAAACTTGCAACCCAGTGGAATAAACCAGCTGAAAAAAACACGGCCACTGCGATCAGGGCCAGACGCTTGACCCAACGCAGTGTGCGGTTCTGGCTGAACCAAACGGCGCGCACGATAACACCCAAGGCATAGCCCAAGCGGCTTGCGACTCCCTGAGTGGCGTGTGTGGTCATGATGCTCATCCTCGAATGCCTCAACAACTAGAGGCGCTTTGACATTATTTATAATCCTGATTTTTCTCTGCCGCAAGCCTTTCTGATGCACAACCGCCTCTGCTCCCCGCTCATACGACCAGCTTTTCAACGCAGAAAATGGCCCAAAAGGTAAAAAGGGTCTGCAAGAGCGAATGGAATGGTTCACAAGGGTAAAAGCCCTACCCGAAAGGGCCGCCGTCAGCGGGGAAAAGCAAAAGGCTGCATGGCACGAATACGTCACTCCTGGAGACCATTCATCACCGAAACGGCAAAAGGTGGCAAGTAGCCAAAGAAATACCTGCGACCACTAATGTTACTTTTACCTTGTAGAGCGCACCTCGGATAGGCGAAAAGCCCGCCCCATAAGTCAATTCTGGAGCAAGCGATGTTGTCTATTTTCCGTCGCAAAAAAGCGCTACCCGCCCAAGGCCCCTCTCCAAACGGCTTCTTGCAGCCGGCCTCCAGCCAAACACTGCTGGCATCGCCACGTCGTCAAAAACTGCTGGAGAATATCTGGCAGCGAGCATCGTTATCCCGCTCACAATTTGCAGAACTCTATCGGCTTCCACTTGAGCGCTACGCGGAGTTGGTCCAGCAACTCCCTGCTTCTCAGAACCACCACCATGCACACCCTGGCGGCATGCTGGATCACGGGCTTGAGATCGTCGCCTACGCCCTGAAGATTCGACAGACGTACCTGCTCCCCATAGGCGCGCCACCGGAATCTCAATCCGCTCAGGCCGAAGCATGGACTGCCGCAGCGGCTTATGGAGCTCTGATACACGACCTCGGCAAGATTGCCGTCGACGTGCACATCGAACTGGAGGGAGGTAAAACCTGGCACCCGTGGCATGGCCCGATTAACCGCCCTTACCGCTTTCGCTACGTGAAAGGACGCAACTACCAGCTACATGGCGCCGCTGCCGCACTGATTTACGCCCAGATCCTCACCCCGCAGATTTTGGACTGGCTCAGTGACTTCCGTGAAGTGTGGTCGCAATTGATCTTCATATTGGCCGGGCAGTACGAACACGCCGGCATTCTGGGCGAGATCGTAGTCAAGGCCGACCAGGCGTCCGTAGCGCAGGAGCTCGGCGGCAATCCTGCCCGCGCACTGTCCGCGCCAAAACAGTCCTTGCAGCGGCAATTGGCGGACGGTTTGCGTTATCTGGTACGTGACACATTCAAGCTGAATAAGCCTGATGGACCTGCAGATGGTTGGCTGACGCAAGATGCCTTGTGGCTGGTCAGCAAACCTATCGCCGATCAACTACGCGCCTATTTGCTAACCCAAGGCGTCGAGGGTGTCCCCAGCTCCAATGCGCCGTTCTTCAACATGCTGCAGGATCAGGGGGTTATCCAGACCAATGCCCAGGACAAGGCAGTTTGGAGGGCTACGATCGACAACGGCCGCGGTTGGCGAAACACCTTCACCCTGCTCAAGCTATCCCCTGCGCTGATTTGGAATGACCCAAACGACCGGCCCCCAGCCTATACAGGCACTTTAGAAGTTGAAGCGGGCGATCCGGTAGAAAACTCTCCGGCGAAAAATAACATGACAACACCAGCGGGATTATTGCCTTCAGACATTGAATCTAGCGCGATACCAACCGCTTTGGCACCGCCAGTAGCCCCCCCTTTAGAAGTCTCGCAGCCTCCTTCGAGCAACCCGGCTGAATTTGACGAGCTACTGGCCCTCCTTGGTAATATCAATGAGCCACTAGAAAATAACAAAAACAACCAAGCTTCAGCGGCACTCACCCCCCTCCTTCAATTGGATGATACTCAGGCTTCACTCAGCTCGAATGAAGGGAATGCGACTCTCGCAATTGCTAAAGAAGTAGCTCCGATGCCTAGGAATAACACTGAGTTTGGTAGGGAATTTGTTGAATGGCTCAAAAATGGCATCGCATCCCGCAGCATCATCATAAATGACGCTAAAGCACAAGTTCATACGGTGGCGGGGACCGCTATGTTGGTAACGCCTGGAATATTCAAACGCTATGTTCTGGAGTTTCCTCACATTGAACAGCAGGCTAAAGCACAGCAGATGAATGCTTGGCAGATGGTTCAGCGGAGTTTCGAGAAGCTGAAGCTTCATAAAAAAACTGCGAAACACCTTAATATTTGGACATGCGACGTTGTTGGACCTCGAAAAACTAAGCAGCTCAAGGGGTACTTACTTGTAGACCCGCTCACGATTTTCTCTGAGGCTCCCTTTGACAACGTCAGCCTGTCTCTGAAATCGGAATTATTGGAATCGCCGGAATGATCACGCCTTTGAAGTTAACAGAGGAGTATATATTTGCCCACGATCTTCGCGATGCTAGTGCGAAGATCTATCGTGCATCGACCAAAGCACTAATTAAGCATTTTCGAACAACCCCGATTGAGGAGATTGATCATCGTGCAGTACTAAAATGGAGAAAGAAGATTCTTGAGAATGGATTATCCAAACGAAGCTGGAACACCTACTCGAATCATCTTCGTACTGTTTGGGGCTATGCCATAGAGCACGGCCTGACGACCCACACCACGATCAATCCATTCAGAAAAACCAGCGTAATTCCACCAAAGCGAGCCAGCAAGACAATCAATGGAGAAGCCATACAACAAGCACGTAACTGGCTCACATCTCTTGTTGGGCAAGAGCGCTGCACTCAAGAGCGTAGCCCAATAACTCCTGCCTGGTTCTGGCTCGCAGTTTTCGAGATGTTTTATTACACCGGTATTCGATTGAATGCCTTGCTATGCCTACGCTACAAGGATATTGACTGGGACAGTCAAATGATCCTAGTGCGCGGCGAAACAGAAAAAACCCACCGAGAGTTTTTTCTCCCCATCATGGAGGGGCTCGCGCCGCACCTTTGCAGAGTACTAGGAGAAGCAGAGAAGATAGGTTTTTCACCTAACGATCAGCTATTTAACGTCAACCGATTCTCCCGGCACTATCAGGGCAAGGAAATGAACATCGACCAGGTCGAGTCGATGTACCGCAAGCTCACCGATAAAGTGCGGGTGCGGATGACTCCTCACCGCTTTAGGCACACCCTCGCAACAGACTTGATGAAACAACCAGAGAGAAATATCCATCTCACGAAGAGTCTGCTGAACCACTCAAATATTGCAACGACGATGAATTACATCGAAGTCGACTATGGCCACATGCGTACGGTTCTGCACGAGAGAAGCCTGGCTCAGGGTGCTTTAAGCCGTGTTAGACGAGTTGACCCAAGCGGCACAACTCCGACTTCAACCACTACGTTACCACCCGCTCAAACTAGACTGCCATCGCCAGAAAGCGCCCATCCGAAACCTAAGAAGTTGCAGCCGCCACAACACCGGCCTATCGCAGAGTTCAATAGTGATAGGCCTAGCAGATCAACAGGTGCGAGCATACTGCAGAGAGCTCTCGAATTTGCATCTGCGCAACTACATCGCGACTCTGTGACATCAGCCACGGATGGACAGACAGATCAATTAGATCAGAATCTAATGTTAACGCTAATGGCTAGCGGCCTTGGCGTCGGCAGATTCAGGAAAAGCACCTCAACTGAGCGATCGATGGGAATCACATCGTTCTCCCGAGCATCTCCGTAGATAGACGCCTAAGTCAAAGCATCCGGCAACAGCGAGCTCTGGTTAAGCGGAGGCTTTCGCGTGCCTGGTAATAAATTTTCTGAGGAGACCGACCTGGATAAGCAGACCCGATGTATCTATCTGATTCACAAACAAAAAAAAGGCGCCATAAAGGCGCCTTTTTTCACTGAATATGGTCGGGGTAGGGGGATTCGAACTCCCGACATCCTGCTCCCAAAGCAGGCGCGCTACCGGACTGCGCTATACCCCGGAATGCGCACCGAAAAAACGATGCACATTGACATCATGACGAACCGAAACTACTGTTCGCCTCAGACGGCTGCATGTCTACGGCAATATCTAAGTGCTGCAACACTTTCCAAGACCGTAAAACCGCCTCGATCAGAGCTGCAAACTCTGATCCTAAGATTTGATTCCAGCGCTAACTGGTCTCAAAAATGGTGGGTCGTGTGGGATTCGAACCTACGACCAATTGGTTAAAAGCCAACTGCTCTACCAACTGAGCTAACGACCCAAATATGGTCGGGGTAGGGGGATTCGAACTCCCGACATCCTGCTCCCAAAGCAGGCGCGCTACCGGACTGCGCTATACCCCGATATTGAAATTGGCTCCGTGACCAGGACTCGAACCTGGGACCCAATGATTAACAGTCATTTGCTCTACCGACTGAGCTATCACGGAACTACATATTTCAAAGTACTACGTTGTTGCTGACTACCTTCTCTTCGACTTGTCCGTATCGCTACGTTCATGTCTCTGAGGCGCGCTATTCTACAATCTTAAAAACCCCTGTCAACCCTTTAAATTGCTTTTAAGACAATGATTTGCGCTTGTTTCTGATTTCTTCTTGGGGAGAAGAAACCCGTGGGCTGACGTTGCTGCGGGGCGCACTTTACAAGCCTTTGCCTTACAGTTCAACGCCCTATCGAAAAAAAGGCCCCGCAATGCGGGGCCTTCTCTTATTACCCAACAGACTGGGATCAGTGGAAGACGATTTCGTCGTTTTCCACAGTCGCCTCGACGCTGGTGCCAGGCATGAAGCTGCCGGACAGGATCAGCTGGGCCAGCGGGTTCTCGATCCAGCGCTGAATCGCACGCTTCAAAGGCCGTGCGCCATACACCGGGTCGTAACCGACTGCGATCAGCTTGTCCAACGCCTCGCTGCTCAATACCAGGTCCAGCTCGCGCTCTGCCAGGCGGCTACGCAGGCGGCCCAACTGGATCTCAGTGATGCCCGCGATCTGATCCCGTGCCAGAGGCTCGAAGATCACCACTTCGTCGACCCGGTTGATGAACTCCGGACGGAAGTGACTGGTCAGCGCATCCATCACCGCAGCGCGCTGGCCTTCACGATCACCCACCAACTCCTGGATCTGTGCCGAGCCCAGGTTGGAGGTCATCACGATCACCGTGTTGCGGAAGTCCACGGTACGCCCGTGGCTGTCCGTCAGACGGCCATCTTCCAGCACTTGCAGCAGGATGTTGAACACATCCGGGTGCGCCTTCTCGACCTCATCCAGCAAGATCACCGAGTAAGGCTTACGCCGCACGGCTTCGGTCAGGTAACCGCCCTCTTCGTAGCCCACATAGCCTGGTGGTGCGCCGATCAAGCGAGCCACCGAGTGTTTCTCCATGAATTCGGACATATCGATCCGCACCATGGCCTCTTCAGTATCAAAGAGGAACTCGGCCAAGGCCTTGCACAGCTCGGTCTTACCCACGCCGGTCGGGCCGAGGAACATGAACGAGCCGCTCGGACGGTTCGGGTCGGACAACCCGGCCCGCGAACGCCGTACCGCGTTGGACACCGCCACCACAGCCTCTTCCTGGCCGATCACGCGCTGGTGCAACAGGCTTTCCATCTTCAGCAGCTTGTCGCGCTCGCCTTCGAGCATTTTCGACACGGGAATGCCGGTCCACTTCGAGACGACTTCGGCGATTTCTTCCTCGGTCACCTTGCTGCGCAGCAACTGGTTCTCAGGCTTGCCGTGCTGGTCGACCATCTGCAGGCTGCGCTCCAGGTCCGGGATCACCCCGTACTGCAACTCGGCCATGCGGTTCAGGTCACCTTTACGGCGCGCGGCTTCCAGCTCCTGGCGGGACTGCTCGATCTTTTGCTGGATCTGCGCAGAACCTTGCACTTCGGCTTTTTCCGAAGTCCAGATTTCTTCCAGGTCCGAATACTCACGTTCCAGACGGACGATTTCTTCCTGAAGTTTTTCCAGGCGTTTCTTCGCCGCGTCGTCTTCTTCCTTCTTCAGGGCCTGGGATTCAACTTTCAGTTGAATCAGGCGCCGATCCAAGCGATCGAGCACTTCCGGCTTGGAATCGATCTCCATGCGGATGCGGCTGGCCGCTTCGTCTATCAGGTCGATGGCCTTGTCGGGCAACTGACGGTCAGTGATATAGCGATGGCTCAATTTGGCCGCCGCAATGATCGCGCCGTCGGTGATCGCCACCTTATGGTGGACCTCATAACGCTCTTTCAGGCCACGCAGGATCGCGATGGTGTCCTCTTCGCTCGGTTCTTCCACCAGTACTTTCTGGAAGCGACGCTCAAGGGCCGCGTCCTTTTCAATGTACTGGCGATATTCGTTGAGCGTCGTGGCACCGACGCAGTGCAACTCGCCCCGCGCCAAGGCCGGCTTGAGCATGTTGCCCGCATCCATGGAGCCTTCGCCTTTACCGGCGCCGACCATGGTGTGCAGTTCGTCGATAAACAGAATGATCTGCCCTTCCTGCTTCGACAGTTCATTGAGCAGGGATTTCAGGCGCTCTTCGAACTCGCCACGGAACTTGGCACCGGCAATCAGCGACCCCATGTCCAGGGACAGCAGGCGCTTGCCTTTGAGGCCGTCCGGCACTTCACCATTGATGATGCGCTGGGCCAGGCCCTCGGCGATCGCGGTTTTACCCACGCCAGGCTCACCGATCAGCACCGGGTTGTTCTTGGTGCGACGTTGCAGGACCTGGATGGTGCGACGGATTTCATCGTCACGGCCGATCACCGGGTCAAGCTTGCCTTCTTCGGCGCGCTTGGTCAGGTCGACGGTGTATTTATCCAGGGCTTGGCGCGACTCCTCATGGTTGGGGTCGTTCACCGCGTCGCCGCCGCGCAGGTTGTTGATGGCGTTTTCCAGGGCTTTCTTGCTCACGCCCTGGCCCAGCAGCAACTTGCCGAGCTTGCTGTTCTCGTCCATGGCGGCGAGCAGCACCAGTTCGCTGGAGATGAACTGGTCACCCTTCTGCTGGGCCAGACGGTCTGCCTGGTTAAGCAGGCGCGCCAAGTCCTGGGACATATTCACGTCGCCAGTCGGGTTTTGGATTTTCGGCAGTTGGTCGAGCTCTTTGCTCAACTCCTTGCGCAGGCTGTTGACGTCGAAGCCCACCTGCATCAGCAAGGGCTTGATAGAACCACCTTGCTGTTCCAGGAGCGCCTGCATCAAGTGTGCAGGCTCGATGGCTGGGTGGTCGAGGCCCACCGCCAGGGATTGAGAGTCAGATAACGCCAACTGCAATTTGCTGGTTAAACGATCTATACGCATTAGTCACCTTCCTTTTGAGCAGGCCGGAGCTATAAAACATTCCTGAATGAAGAAACCTGCCAGATACCCTTATAGATGGGGTGGATTCTGGGAGTTTCAAGCTTCGGACAGTTGACGCAGATCAGAGGAGTCTAGCGTTCCAGCCAGATAAGGGAGGCAAACCGACCGGTGCGTGGGCTACGGCGGTAAGAAAAGAAGCGCGGGTCGGTCACGGTGCAGAATCCGCCACCATAAACAGCAGTGACACCGCGTGCAGCCAGGCGCAAACGGGCCAGCTGATAGATGTCGGCCATGAACTTGCCGGGATTGCGGCTAGGCACAAAGGCTTCGGCAGTGATCGGCTGTTGCTGCATGAAGGCTTCACGCACTTCCGGGCCGACTTCAAAGGCTTGCGGACCAATCGCCGGGCCGAGCCAGACCAGCACTTCACCGGGTTCGACATCCAGGCTTTCGAATGCTGCTTCCAACACGCCCGCCGCCAGGCCACGCCAACCAGCATGGGCTGCGGCGACGCGAGTGCCAGCACGGTTGCAGAACAGTGCGGGCAGGCAATCGGCAGTCATTGAGGTGCAAGCGATGCCAGGGGTGCTGGTCCAACTGCCATCGGCTTCAGCGGTGCGGCCTGGGTCAGCTTCGACCACGGTCACACCATGAACCTGACGCAGCCAGGCCGGCTGGATATCAAAGGCATCACTTAAACGACGGCGATTCTCAAGGACAGCCTCCAGGCTGTCCTCGACATGATCGCCCAGGTTTAGGCTGTCGAACGGCGTCAGGCTGACGCCGCCCGCACGGGTGGTGACGCAGGCTTTCACCTGAGCCGGCGCAGGCCAGTCAGGAATCAGCCAGTCACTCATCCGATAAACGCCTCGCGATCCTGCTTGAGCAGCGACAACAACCAGACCAGATCGTCCGGCAGAGGCGATTCCCAGCTCATCCGCTTACCGCTCGTCGGATGGTCCAGTTCCAGGAAGCGCGCATGCAGTGCCTGGCGCGGGAAGGTTTTCAACGATTCAACCATGGTCTGGCTGGCCGCAGGCGGAATACGGAAACGACCGCCGTAGGCCGGATCTCCGACCAACGGGAAGTTGATGTGCGCCATGTGCACGCGAATCTGGTGCGTACGACCGGTTTCCAGCTTGACCCGCACGTGGGTGTGGGAACGGAAACGCTCCAGCACCCGGTAGTGGCTGACGGCCTGCTTGCCGCCTTCCATCACCGCCATACGTTGGCGCTGCTGGCCGTGGCGACCGATGGGAGCGTTGATCTTGCCACCCGCCACCACCACGCCGATCACGATGCACTCGTAGATCCGGCTGACGCTGCGGCTTTGCAATTGTGTGACCAACTGCGTCTGCGCCTGAATGGTCTTGGCCACCACCATCAAGCCGGTGGTGTCCTTGTCCAGACGGTGCACGATGCCGCAGCGCGGGACATTGATGATGTCCGGCACGTGGTGCAGCAGGGCATTGAGCAAGGTGCCATCAGCGTGCCCGGCTGCAGGGTGAACCACCAGGCCTGCGGGTTTGTTGATGACCAGGATGTCGTCGTCTTCATAGACGATATCCAGCTCGATGTCCTGGGCGACCCATTCTCCCTGGGCTTCCTGCTCGGCAGTCAGCTCAAGAATCGCACCGCCATGGACTATGTCTCGCGGGCGGATAACCGCTCCATCCACAGTCAGGCGGCCGTCTTTGATCCAGGCGGAAAGGCGCGAGCGCGAGTGCTCAGCGAATAATTGTGCGGCGACTTGATCGAGGCGTTGGCCGCCCAATTCGGACGGCACCTCTGCGCGAAGTTCAATTTTATCGGACATGCTCAGACTAGGCGTGGCACAGCCTTTGGTTTCGGCTGCGCGCTTGTGGTTAAATACGGCGTCTTTTGCCCCGAGGCTTTCAACGGGGCGCTCATCATAACAGGACGGCCCCGCCCAAGACAGCGGCCGTCATAGGGACGCAAGCCGCCATGCAAGTGAAACACCTGCTGCTGATCGCCATCCTCGCCATGACTGCTGCTTGCTCGTCAACAAAGGAAGTCGTCGACGAAAACCTGAGCGAAGTCGAGTTGTACCAACTGGCTCAGAAAGACTTGGACAATAATAGCTTCACCAGCGCCACAGCGAAGCTGAAGGCACTGGAGTCGCGCTATCCGTTCGGGCGCTACGCCGACCAGGCCCAGCTCGAGCTGATCTACGCCAACTACAAGAACGCCGAGCCGGAAGCTGCCAAGTCCGCCGCCGAGCGTTTCATCCGCCTGCATCCGCAGCACCCGAACGTTGACTACGCCTACTACATGAAGGGCCTGACCTCGTTCGACCAGGACGTCGGCCTGCTGGCGCGCTTCCTGCCGCTGGACATGACCAAGCGTGACCCGGGCGCTGCCCGCGACTCCTACAACGAGTTCGCCCAGCTGACCAGCCGCTACCCCAACAGCCGCTACGCGCCAGACGCCAAGCAGCGCATGATCTACCTGCGCAACCTGCTGGCTTCCTACGAGATCCACGTGGCCCACTACTACCTGACCCGTCAGGCTTATGTAGCCGCCGCCAACCGTGGTCGTTATGTCGTAGAGAACTTCCAGGAAACCCCTTCCGTGGGTGACGGCCTGGCCGTGATGACCGAGGCTTACCAGCGTCTGCACCTGGACGAGTTGGCCAGCACCAGCCTGGAAACCCTGAAGCTCAACTACCCGGATCACCCAAGCCTGAAAGACGGCCAGTTCGTGCCTCAGGTTGCTGAAGCCGACAACCGTTCGTGGCTGAGCAAGTACACCCTGGGCCTGATCGAGTCCCGTCCACCGCTGCCGCCGGGCGAAACCCGCGCCAACCAGGACGTGATCAAGCAGTACCAGGACGCCAAGGACGCTATTCCTTCGGAGCTCAAGCCGCATGACGAGAACGGCGACGTGATCAAAGAAGAAGAGCCTGAGGCCCTGGGCAACAACCAGGATCGTTCGTGGTTCAGCTACATGACTTTCGGTGTGTTTGACTGATAGCACCCGGTGTCATCAAGAAGGAGCCTTTCGAGGCTCCTTTTTTGTGGGTGATATTTATTGCGCTGTGCGCCTGGCACGTCCTTGGCTAAACTGGCGCATTCCTTGTCGAGAAACTGCCCATCATGCTTCGTCTATTGTTCTGGATTGCCGTCATTGCCGCCGCAGTATGGTTCTGGCGCAAATTCAAAAGCCCGGCCGCCAAGCAGCATCGCGCCAGTGAGCCTGACGCAGCCCTGATGGTGCGCTGCGCCCACTGCGGCGTGCACCTGCCACAGGATCGTGCCTTGAGCTCGCGCCAGGAGTGGTATTGCACCCAGGCGCATCTGGAGCAAGGACCGAAGTCTATCCAGCGTTGATCCGACCTTCTGGCGCATAAGGCGCGGGGTCGATGATCGGCGTACGCGCCAGCAGCAGGTCGGTAAACAACTGGCAGGACGCCGGCGCCAGCACCAGGCCATTGCGGTAATGCCCGCAGTTGAGCCACAAGCCGCTGAAGCCCGGCACTGGGCCGATGTAAGGAATGCCTTCCGGCGAACCGGGGCGCAATCCGGCCCAGTGCCCAACCACCTCGGCGCCTGCCAGGGCGGGAATCAACTCCACCGCGGATGCCTTGAGGCTTTGCAGCGCCGTTTCGGTGGGGGTCTTGTCGAAACCTTCATGCTCCAGGGTACTGCCGATCAAGATGTGCCCGTCACGCCGCGGGATCGCATAACGGCCCTTGGCCAGGACCATGCTCGACAGGAAGTCCGAGGCGCATTTGTACAGGATCATCTGGCCCTTGACCGGCTCGACCGGCAGCGACAGGCCCAACGTACCCAGCAGTTCACCACTCCAGGCGCCAGCCGCCAGTACGACCTGATCGCCGAAGATCGGCCCATTGGCGGTGTTCACCCCCACGACATTGCCCGCATCCAGAACAAACCCAGTCACTTCAGATTGTTCGTGAACGGTCACGCCGGGCAACGCCAGCAGCGCCGCCTTGAGGGATTTGACCAGGCGCGGGTTGCGCACATTGGCGACGTCAGCCATGTAGACCGCGCTGGAGTACCCGCCGCCCAGCACCGGAACGGCATCATGGGCAGCCGAGACATCCACCTTGCTCAAGGGGCGACCTTCCCGCGCAGCCCAGGCCAGGGCTTCGGCTTCGTCGTCCAGGTCCAGCCAGTACAGGCCGGTGGTATGCACCTCCGGATCAACCCCCGTCTGGGCGAACAGGCGCTGCGCCAGCTGTGGATAAAAGTCCTGGGACCAATGCGCGAGTGCAGTGACAGCCGGGCTGTAGCGCCACGGATACAGCGGCGAGACAATACCGCCGCCCGCCCAGGAGGACTCCTGCCCCAACCCCGCGCGCTCCAGCAGCACCACGGCTTGCCCTTGGGTCGCCAGGTTGAACGCCGTCAACAAGCCGATGACCCCGCCACCGACAATCACTACCTGCTGTTGCTCTGCCATCATTTGATCCAGCCGATAAATAGGAATACGCGCACCTGGCGCCCAGTCGTCCAGCATCCTCATCATTGCCCCCAGCACAGCTTGCGCGACATGTCCGGAGCGGCGCCCGGATTGGTCCGCGCGCCTGCGCTGGTCAGGCTGAAGTCGCCGCAAAGGTCGCCGGTCATCACCGAGCCGGCGCCAGGCGAAGCCACCAACTGGAAATCCTGAGGGTTCAATGCAGCGGTGATTCTATAGCGATCATTGCCCTCGCTGACGCCGCCTGCATCAATAAAAGTGCCCCTCCTCGTATAAAACCGCTCCAGGTGCTGAGCCTGGTCAGTCAATAACGCGACGATTTCCGCGCGATAGACCTTTTTCATATGGCTGGTGTAGCCGGGGTAAGCAATCCCGGCCAGCACTGCAATGATCACCACGGCGATCATTAACTCGATCAGGGTAAAGCCCTGGCTGTCCATGCCCATTTCAACGCTCCTTATTGAAGTTGCCGCCAGGCCACCCGCTGAAAACGCGAGCCGCCCTCCTCTTCTACCCGCGCATAGACGCTCTCCAGCACCGTGCGCAATTGGCCGCTTAATCCGACGGCCGTCACTCGATATACGTCGGCCACGGTTTGTGGTGGTACATGCGCCAGCCCCACCGCAGGTCCCAGGGATTGAATGCCGTACAGACCTCCGCTCAGCGCTACCCAAGTGACACCCGAGACAGGGTCCAGCCCAGCCCCAACTACCGAATAGGCGGCGGCCGGCGGTGCACAGGTGACAATCGACCGGCACGGCAGCAGTGTCGCAAATGACCGCTGCACGCTCGACTCTCCGCGTCGCAAGCCGCTCTCGGCGCTTTGCAGTGACTGATTGCGGTGCCAGAGGCTAGCGGTGATCTTTTGCTGGGTGACCGCGCCTTGCATGGATGACAGACCGATCAGCGACAACAGCAGCAACAACACCAGGCTGATCAGCAGCACCATGCCGGCCTGCCGCAGGCGAATAGGTTCTTTAAGCTTCATGGCGGCGCTACCCCAGACGGTTTCGCAGCGCCGCCACGACGCTGTAGGTTTGATCCTTCACGCGTCCGGCGGGATCTTGCAACGTCATCAGGATGCGCACGCTGCGTATCAAGCCCAGGTCCGCCGGGCTCGCGTCGTAACGCGCCACCTCCGTCGACGAGGGCTTGGCAGCCACGCCAAAGCTGATATCGAAAGCCTGCACGTTATCCACCAATACGGCCTTGGCGGGGGCTGCAGGCGTGCTGACTTTCAATTGACCGGCTTCGAAGGTGTAGGTGATCTGGCGCAGCGCAAAGCGGATTTGTCCGGGGGCAGGCGCAGGAGAACTATCTGCGTAGGCCTGGGCGGTGCCCGTGCAGTCGGACAATACGGTCCAGTCAGCCTTGCCATTCTCGTTACCAACATCTGCCGTGACTAGCGTCAGCGACTTTGCCCCCGCCCCAACGCTCCAACTGACAGGCTGATCAAAGGCCGACGGGACATTGTCGATAAACGCCGTGCCCAAACAGCCAAACATGCCCGCCTGGCGAATATCCTGGGTTATCTTGCCCAGCACGAACCGTGCGTCATCCTGCAGCAACATGGCCGCCTGCTGGCTGGCGTGGGTGGCTCTGGAACCGATCAGCACCTGAGTCCCCCCCAACACCAATACCAAGCCCGTGGCCAACGCCAGCAGCAATTCCACCAGGCTGAATCCCCCAGCACGACGCCTCATTGCGCCCCCCTCGATTCATCGCTGACGCGACTGGTCAGGGTGAATGTTTCCCGAGCCCCCGGCCTGTTTGTGCCCCGGCTATCGTCCCAACTGATGCTGACCGTCACCTCACCCGCACTGACAGACACAGAGCCTTTGGCAGTCGCCCCGGCAAAGCCGAGGATATTGGCCTCGAAGTCATGCAAGTCCAGGTCGCGCACGCTGGCAGACGCACTGCTGGCCGGCGCACGTTCGGCCCGGCCCCAGGAGTAGTCGACAGCGGAATTGGCGCGGATTCGGTCAAGCATGTCGTAGGCAATGAAACTGGCCTGGCTGGTCATTCGGGAACTGTCTGTGTACTTGAGCGCATTGAGCTGGATCACCGCCGCGCCCAGCAGGCCAATGGCGAGAACCAGCACGGCAACCAGCACCTCGATCAGCGTCATGCCGATTTGGTGTCGAGAAAAATCCTGAGGAAAACCGCTGTTGGGGCAGGCAAGCATTACCGTCGTCATCCGTGTCGAGGTCCGAAAAAAGCAGAAGAAATCTGCTGTGCGGCCCAAGACTAGCGCCGGTTTTTCGCTCGCGCTGCTCCCGGAACAAAGGGAAATACTTTGGACATGAAGGCCATCATTCGGCGTAACGCACGGGGCGCTATACCTAGGATTGCACCTGAATCCAAGGAGGGACGATACATGCGCCAACAAGGTTTCACCCTGATTGAACTGCTGCTCGGGCTGATCGTGAGCGGCATCCTGGCCAGCCTGGCAACCCCGAATTTCAAGGGATTGCTGGAATCACAGCAGCGACACAGCGCGGCACAGTCCTTGACCGCTGGCCTGCGTTACGCGCGCTCTGAAGCCATCGCCCGTAACCAGCCGGTGGTCATTCATGCACGGGAAGACGACTGGAGCCAGGGCTGGCGGGTCATTGTGGATGTGAGCGGACGTGGCTACCTGGATGACGACAACCCCGTGCTGCAGGAGCATCAGGATAACGGTCGTGTGCCAATAGTCGGCAATGGGCCGGTCAAGAGCCAGGTGCGCTTCAGCGGCTTGGGCGAACCGGTGTTTTCAGGGGGAGGTTTTCGCGCGGGCACCGTGCATGTTTGCACCCCGGACCAGGCGCAGAGCCTGTATCAGGTCGTACTGGCGCCCAGCGGACGCATAAGCCTGCGCAGCGAGCGTGCCGAGCAGGCGTTGTGCCGGAGTGACTCCGGCACACAGGCACTCAGAGCAGCGAGCGAACCCGCAGTTCCTTGGGCATAGAGAAGGTGATGTTCTCTTCGCGTCCAGCCAGTTCGTCGGCACCGGTGGCACCCCAGGCATGCAGTTGCTGGATAACGCCGCGCACCAGCACTTCCGGGGCCGAAGCGCCCGCCGTGATACCGATACGCTCGACGCCATCGAACCAGCTGCGCTGCATGTCTTCGGCGCCGTCGATCAGGTACGCCGGAGTTGCCATACGTTCCGCCAACTCACGCAAGCGGTTGGAGTTTGAGCTGTTAGGGCTGCCGACAACCAAAACCACATCGCATTCATCGGCCAGTTGCTTGACCGCGTCCTGTCGGTTTTGAGTGGCATAGCAGATGTCATCCTTGCGTGGCCCACCAATGGCCGGGAAGCGGCTGCGCAGCGCGTCGATCACGCGGCTGGTGTCGTCCATCGACAAGGTGGTCTGGGTCACGAATGCCAGGCGCTCGGGGTTGTGTACCTGCAGGTTGGCGACGTCTTTTTCGTCCTCCACCAGGTAAATCGCCCCGCCATTGCTGGCGTCGTACTGGCCCATGGTGCCTTCGACTTCCGGGTGGCCGGCATGACCGATCAGGATGCACTCTCGACCGTCACGGCTATAGCGCGCGACTTCGATATGCACCTTGGTCACCAGCGGGCAGGTGGCATCAAAGACTTTGAGGCCACGGCCTGCCGCTTCGGTACGCACAGCCTGGGAAACACCGTGGGCGCTGAAGATGACAATGACGTCGTCCGGCACCTGGTCCAGCTCTTCGACAAAGATGGCGCCACGCGCGCGCAAGTCTTCGACCACGAATTTGTTGTGGACGACTTCATGGCGCACGTAAATCGGCGGCCCGAAGACTTCCAGGGCGCGGTTGACGATTTCGATCGCCCGGTCCACGCCGGCGCAGAAGCCACGGGGGTTGGCGAGTTTGATTTGCATGCTGTGCCTCGTGTCTTGCCCTGTAGGAGCGAGCTTCTTGTGGCGAGGGAGCTTACTCCCGCTGGGCTGCACAGCAGCCCCAAAACAGTCCAGACATATCTCTATGATCAGTTTGGGAGCGCTACGCACTCCAGCGGGAGCAAGCTCCCTCGCCACAACAAGCCCCGTCCCACAATGGCCGGAATCTTCTGTTAGATCGCTTTAACGTCGATGATTTCAACATCAAAGGTCAAGGTTTTACCGGCCAACGGGTGGTTGAAGTCGATGGTCACTTGCGCGTCATCGAAGGTTTTCACCACGCCGGGCAGTTCGGTATTCGCCGCATCATTGAAGATCACCAACAGGCCTTCCGACAGGTCCATGTCCTGGAACTGCGAACGCGGGATGATCTGCACGTTTTGCGGGTTGGGCTGGCCAAAGGCGTTTTCCGGCAGGATCTGCAGGGTGCGCTTGTCGCCGGCCTTGAAGCCGAACAGGGCCGCTTCGAAACCCGGCAGCAGGTTGCCATCGCCGACCTTGAAGGTGGCCGGGGCTTTGTCGAACGTGCTGTCGACCGTGTCGCCATTCTCCAGGCGCAGTGCGAAATGCAAAGTGACTTCCGTGTTCTGGCCGATGCGTTGCTCAGCCAATACCTGATCAGTCATTGACGGTCTCTCCGGTTTTCTTGCTTTTGAACATGTCCAACGCCAGCATGATTGCACCGACGGTGATGGCGCTGTCGGCAAAGTTGAACGCCGGGAAGTACCAGCGGTTCTGCCAATGCACCAGGATAAAGTCGATCACATGGCCAAGGGCGATGCGGTCGTACAGGTTGCCCAGCGCGCCGCCCAACACCAGGGCCAAGGCGACAGCCAGCCAGGTGTCATCGCGACCAAGACGCTTGAGCCACACCACCAGCACCGCACTGACCACCACGGCGATCAGGGCGAACAGCCAGCGCTGCCAGCCACCGCCATCAGCCAAAAAGCTGAAAGCGGCGCCGGTGTTGTAGGCCAGGGTCCAGCTGAAGTAATCCGGGATCACCACGATCTGCTGGAACATCTGCAGGGAGCCTTCGAAATGAGCCTTGCTGACCTGGTCGATGACCAGGACCAGCAGACTCAGTACGAGCCAGCCCAGACGTCCGAAACGGCTGGCATCAGGCATAGTGGCGAACCTCACCAGCACCCGAGATGTTGTCGACGCAGCGACCACAGATTTCCGGATGCTCAGGGTTCACGCCGACGTCTTCACGGCAGTGCCAGCAACGGGCGCACTTAGGGAAGGCCGATTTGACCACTTTGAGCTTGAGGCCCGGCACTTCGGTGGCGACCGCGTCCGCCGGGGCCTGGGCGAATGGCGCCAGGCTCGCGGTAGAGGTGATCAGCACGAAGCGCAGTTCGTTGCTCAGCTTGGCCAGGTCGGCGGTCAAGCCGTCCTCGGCGAACAGGGTGACTTCGGCTTGCAGGTTGCCACCGACGGCCTTGGCCGCACGCTGCACTTCCAGCTCCTTGTTCACCGCAACCTTCACGGCCATCACGCCTTCCCAGTACTCGCGGCCCAGTTCGAAGTCGGCCGGCAATTCGGTCAGGCCTTCGTACCAGGTGTTGAGCATCACGGACTCGTTACGCTCGCCCGGCAGGTATTCCCACAGTTCGTCGGCGGTGAAGGCCAGGATCGGCGCGATCCAGCGCACCAGCGCTTCGGAGATGTGATACAGCGCGGTCTGCGCCGAGCGGCGCGCCTTGCTGTTGGCGCCGGTGGTGTACTGGCGGTCCTTGATGATGTCGAGGTAGAAACCACCCAGCTCCTGCACGCAGAAGTTGTGAATCTTCGAGTACACGTTCCAGAAGCGGTATTCGCCGTAGTTTTCCTGCAACTCGCGTTGCAGCAACAAGGTACGGTCCACGGCCCAACGGTCGAGGGCAAGCATGTCCTCGGCCGGCAGGATGTCGGTGGCCGGGTTGAAACCGGTCAGGTTCGACAGCAGGAAGCGTGCGGTATTACGGATGCGGCGGTAGGCATCGGCGCTGCGGGCCAGGATCTGGTCCGATACGGCGATTTCGCCCGAATAGTCGGTCGACGCAACCCACAGGCGCATGATGTCGGCGCCCAGGGTGTCGTTGATCTTTTTCGGCTCGATCACGTTCTTCAGCGACTTGGACATCTTGCGGCCCGTCTCGTCGACGGTGAAGCCGTGGGTCAGCAATTCGCGGTACGGCGCGTGGTTGTCGATGGCGCAACCGGTCAGCAACGACGAGTGGAACCAGCCACGGTGTTGGTCGGAGCCTTCCAGGTACAGGTCGGCACGCGGGCCGGTCTCGTGACCCATCGGGTGCGAACCACGCAGCACGTGCCAGTGGGTAGTACCCGAGTCAAACCACACGTCGAGGGTGTCGCTGATCTTGTCGTACTGCGGCGCTTCATCGCCCAGCAGTTCGGCGGCGTCCAGCTTGAACCAGGCTTCGATGCCTTCCTGTTCAACGCGCTGGGCCACTTCTTCCATCAGTTCGACAGTACGTGGGTGCAGCTCGCCGCTTTCCTTGTTCAGGAAGAACGGGATCGGCACGCCCCAGTTACGCTGACGGGAGATGCACCAGTCCGGACGGTTGGCGATCATCGAGTGCAGGCGCGCCTGGCCCCAGGCCGGGACGAACTTGGTGTCCTCGATGGCTTTGAGCGAGCGCACACGCAGGGTGTCGCCGCTGGTAGGCTCTTTGTCCATGCCGATAAACCACTGTGCGGTGGCGCGGTAGATCAGCGGGGTCTTGTGGCGCCAGCAGTGCATGTAGCTGTGCTGGATGGTGGCGGTTTGCATAAGCGCACCGACTTCACGCAGCTTTTCGATGATCGGCTGATCGGCCTTGAAGATGAACTGACCGCCGAAGAACTCCAGCGACGGCACGTACACGCCGTTGCTTTGCACCGGGTTGATGATGTCGTCGTTGACCAGGCCGTACTTCTTGCAGATCACAAAGTCGTCTACGCCATAGGCAGGCGAGCAGTGAACGATACCGGTGCCCGAACCCAGCTCAACGTAGTCAGCCAGGTACACCGGCGACAGGCGGTCATAGAACGGGTGGCGGAAGTTGATCAGCTCCAGCGCGCTGCCGGTGGTGGTCGCGATGACCGAACCTTGCAGCTCGTAGCGCGCCAGGCAGGCCTCGACCATTTCCTCGGCCAGCACCAGCAGGCGATCACCGACGTCCACCAGGGCATAGGTGAACTCCGGGTGCACGTTCAGCGCCTGGTTGGCCGGGATGGTCCACGGGGTGGTGGTCCAGATCACGATGGCGGCCGGCTTGGCCAGGGAAGAGAGGCCAAAGGCCTCGGCCAGCTTGGCGTCGTCGGCGATCGGGAAGGCCACGTCGATGGTCGAGGACTTCTTGTCTTCGTACTCGACTTCCGCTTCAGCCAGGGCCGAACCGCAGTCGAAGCACCAGTTCACAGGCTTGAGGCCCTTGAACACGAAACCGCCCTTGACGATCTCGGCCAAGGCACGGATTTCCCCGGCCTCGTTCTTGAAGTTCATGGTCTTGTAGGGGTTGTCCCACTCGCCCAGCACGCCCAGGCGGATGAACTCGGACTTCTGCCCTTCGATCTGCTCAGTGGCGTAGGCACGGCACAGTTCGCGGGTTTTATCCGCGCCCAGGTTCTTGCCGTAGGTCACTTCGACTTTGTGTTCGATCGGCAGGCCGTGGCAGTCCCAACCCGGCACGTACGGCGCGTCGAAGCCCGACAGGGTTTTCGAGCGCAGGATCATGTCCTTGAGAATCTTGTTCAGCGCATGACCGATGTGAATCGTGCCATTGGCATAAGGAGGGCCGTCGTGCAGGACGAATTTCGGACGATCCTTGCCAATTTCGCGCAACTTTCCGTACAGGCCAATACTGTCCCAGCGCTGCAGGATCTGCGGTTCGCGCTGTGGCAGGCCGGCCTTCATTGGGAAGGCGGTGTCCGGAAGGTTTAGCGTGGCTTTATAGTCGGTCATTTAAGGCTCTTCGGTTAGCGATGGGCGCTAGGTGCGGCTAGTGCACGGGCGGCGGCGACATCCGCATTGATCGCCGTTTTCAACGCCTCAAGGGAGGCGAAACGCTGCTCTTCACGCAGCTTCTGGTGGAAAACCACCGTCAAACGCCGGTCATACAGATCACCGGCAAAATCCAGCAGGTGTACTTCCAGGTGGGCCTTGCCATCACCTGCAACCGTGGGCCTGACGCCTATGTTGGCGACTCCGGGCCACGATTGGCCGTCGATGTCGACGCTCACCAGGTAGACCCCGGTCAGCGGCACACGACGGCGCTTGAGTTGCACGTTGGCGGTCGGCGTGCCCAATTGGCGCGCCAGCTTCTGGCCGTGCAAGACCCGCCCGGCAATGCGGAACGGGCGACCGAGCAAACGCTCGGCCAAGGCGAAGTCGGCAGCGGCCAGGGCGTTACGCACCTGGGTACTGCTCACGCGCAGGCCGTCCAGTTCGACGGTTTGCGCGGCTTCGACGGTAAAACCCTGGTTGACGCCCGCGTGTTGCAGGAAATCGAAATCCCCGACACGGTCGCAACCGAAGCGGAAATCGTCACCGACCTCCAAATGCTGCACGCCCAGGCCATCGACCAAGATACGGTCGACGAACTCGGCAGCGCTCAGGCTTTGCAAACGCTGGTTGAAGGCCAGGCAGAGGACACGGTCCACGCCCTCTTCAGCCAGCAATTGCAGCTTGTCCCGCAGGCGGGCCAGGCGGGCTGGCGCGGTTTCGGGGGTGAAGTATTCCCGCGGCTGTGGCTCGAAAATCACCACGCAGCTGGGCACGCCCAACTCGACCGCGCGTTCGCGCAGCCGAGCCAGGATAGCCTGGTGGCCACGGTGAACACCGTCAAAGTTGCCAATAGTGGCGACGCAGCCCCGATGCTCGGGGCGCAGGTTGTGGAGACCTCGAACCAGCTGCATAACGCGCTTCTTGCTCATAAAGTGGTCGATTATAACCACACCCGGCCCCGGACGACAGGCAACAGCACAGGCCAAATGGATCGAATCGATAAAACAACGGTTTTATCGCGGCAAACTCTCTAACCCAGGGACTTGCGATTGAAATCCCGCAGGCGGAAGCCCTGCAGCAGCAACATCCCGAAGTACACCACCACGCCCGCGACGACCAACACGCCAAGACGCATGAAGCGCTCCAGCATTTGGCCTTCATCCCACGCCGGCATGAAGTGCATCAGGCCCAACAGCACGGCCGACATCATGGCCACCGCCACCAGCAACTTGAGGGCAAACAGGCCCCAGCCTGGCTGCGGCTGGAACATCTGCTGCTTACGCAATTGGTAAAACAACAGCCCGGCGTTGATGCACGCACCCGCACTGATCGCCAGGGCCAGGCCGGCGTGGGCCAGCGGGCCGATAAACACCAGGTTGAGCAGTTGCGTGACGATCAGCGTGAATATCGCGATTTTCACCGGCGTACGGATGTTCTGCTGGGCATAGAAGCCGGGAGCCAGCACTTTGATCACGATAATGCCAAGCAGGCCGACGGAATAGGCGACCAGCGCGTGCTGGGTCATCAAGGCGTCATGGGCATCGAACTGGCCGTATTGAAACAGCGACACGGTCAACGGCTCGGCCAGGATCCCCAGCGCCAGGGCACATGGCAGCACCAATACAAAGCACAGGCGCAGGCCCCAGTCCAGAATGCGTGAATACTCCTGGCGATCCTTGCTGGCGTAGGTGCGCGCCAGGGTCGGCAGCAGAATCGTGCCCAACGCCACGCCCAGCACGCCGGACGGCAACTCCATCAGACGGTCGGCGTAGTACATCCACGACACCGAGCCGGACACCAGCAGCGAGGCAAACGCCGTATTGATGATCAGGGAAATCTGGCTGACCGATACGCCGAGGATCGCCGGCAGCATATTGCGCATCACGCGCCATACGCCGGTGTCCTTGAGGTTCAGGCGCGGCAGTACAAGCATGCCGATCTTTTTCAGGTGCGGCAGTTGGTAGAGCAATTGCGCCAGGCCGCCGGCCAGTACGGCCCAGCCCAGGGCCATCACCGGGGGATCGAAGTAAGGCGTGAGGAACAGCGCGAAGATGATCATGCTGACGTTCAGCAGGGTCGGCACGAAGGCCGGCACCGAGAAACGGTTCCAAGTGTTGAGGATCGCACCGGCCAAGGAAGACAGGGAGATCAGCAATATATAAGGAAAGGTCACCCGCAGCAGGTCGGTGGTCAGCGCAAATTTTTCCGGTGTATTGGCAAAACCGGGCGCCGTGGCCCAGATCACCCAGGGCGCGGCGAGCATGCCGAGGATGGTCACCAGCATCAAAACAAGGGTCAACAGGCCTGAGACGTAGGCAATAAAGGTGCGGGTGGCTTCTTCGCCCTGCTGGGTCTTGTATTCGGCCAGGATCGGCACGAAGGCCTGGGAAAACGCGCCTTCGGCAAAGATCCGCCGCAGCAGGTTGGGCAGTTTAAAAGCAATAAAGAAGGCATCCGTGGCCATGCTGGCGCCGAAAATACGCGCCAGCAGCGTGTCGCGCACAAACCCCAGAACCCGGGAGATCATCGTGATAGAGCTGACGGCGGCCAACGATTTGAGCAGATTCATTGAAAGAGTTTGCGCCTTTAGATAAAGAGCAGGCGAACAACGCGCCTACTTATGCGATACTGCGCGCCTGCAACAGCACAGAGCCAAAGCTCGCGAGTTTACAGGTCAAGCGCCGGAAATAAATCACCCGCCTCTTCAGATCGACCACTCAGCAGTTCGCATCAGCCGCCCTTGACAACACATCAAGTCATCGGCATGATTCGCGGCCTATTTTGTTTGCTATTTCCTAAAAAGTCTTTCGAGGAGCTCGACGGTGGCCAACACACCTTCCGCCAAAAAACGTGCAAAACAGGCTGAGAAGCGTCGCAGCCACAACGCCAGCCTGCGTTCCATGGTTCGTACCTACATCAAGAATGTAGTTAAAGCCATCGACACCAAAGACGCTGAAAAAGCTCAAGCAGCTTACGTTCTGGCTGTGCCAGTTATCGACCGCATGGCCGATAAAGGCATCATCCACAAGAACAAGGCCGCTCGTCATAAGAGCCGTCTGAATGGCCACATCAAGGCTCTGAGCGTCGCTGCTGCAGCCTAAGTGGTAACAACTGCAACGCGACCCAGGTCGCGAAACAGTTAAGAAATGCCCCGTACCGAAAGGTCCGGGGCATTTTTGTTTGCGCCTGAAAATACCCCCATCCCGGATGGGCGGCTTTTTTGTGGTGAGCGGGCTTGCCCCGCGCTGGGCTGCGCAGCAGCCCCAATACATTCAATGCGCTCCTCCAGACAGAACCCAATCTCAGGTATTAGGGCCGCTTCGCGCCCCAGCGCGGGCAAGCCCGCTCACCACAAAAAGCCCGCTCACCACTGGAAACCGGTCCACCAAAAAACACAGACAAAAAAAACGCCCCGAACCAGTCGGGGCGTTTTTGCTACCTATTGATCAAACCACAATCAATGGTGATGACCGCCTTCACCGTGGACGTGGCCGTGGGCCACTTCTTCCTGGGAAGCGTCGCGGATGGCAACGATCTTCACTTGGAAGTTCAGACGCTGGCCAGCCAGTGGGTGGTTGCCGTCGACGGTCACGTCGTCGCCATCCAGATCACGGATGGTCACGATCTGCATTTGGCCGTCTGGCGCGGAAGCGTGGAACTGCATGCCCACTTCCAGCTCGTCAACGCCTTCGAACATGCTGCGGCTCAGGGTGCTGACCAGTTCGGCCGAGTACTCGCCGTAGGCATCTTCAGGTTCTACGGCAACGGTCAGCTCATCACCGACGTTCTTGCCTTCCAGAGCCTTTTCCAGGCCTGGGATGATGTTACCTGCGCCTTGCAGGTAGACCAGCGGCGCGCCGCCGGCGGAGCTGTCGATGACCTCACCAGCGTCGTTGGTCAGGGTATAGTCGATGGAGACAGCCTTGTTAGCGGCGATCGTCATGGGGCGAGACCTTTTGCATAAGAATGAAGAACGGACAAGTCTAAACAAGGATTTGCCCGAAAGCGAACAGAACCCGGACAGACGGGACCGATCAACGGCATCCTTCATCATCGGGTTCCATCAGGATGACGACCAGCACTGGGTCGCGGAGCTGTCCTGTGGCCACACCCAGCACCTGCGCCACCAGCCACCCTGGCAGTCCCGCGCCTGGGTACTCGACCCCGCGCAACGCCTTGAAAAAATAGGCCAGCCCTTTGCCTGCGGCTGGTGTGCGCAAGCACACGAATAACGATAACCTTGGCGCCTGATTCCCGGTAGACGTTCAACCATAGAACCTCACCGAAGCCATGCACCTTCAGAGAATTCGCATGCAGACTTTTTTTATCGCGCCCACCGATTTTGGTGTGGGTCTGACCTCCATCAGCCTTGGGCTGGTGCGCACCCTTGAGCGGGCCGGGCTGAAAGTCGGGTTCTTCAAGCCGATTGCCCAACCACACCCCGGCGATACCGGCCCCGAGCGTTCCACCGAGCTGGTGGCGCGCACCCATGGCCTCAAGCCGCCACAGCCCCTGGGCCTGGCCCACGTAGAGCGCATGCTCGGCGACGGCCAGCTCGACGAACTGCTCGAAGAAATCATCACGCTGTACCAACAAGCCGCCGTGGGCAAGGACGTACTGATCGTCGAAGGCATGGTGCCGACCCGCAGCGCCAGCTATGCGGCGCGGGTCAACCTGCACCTGGCCAAGAGCCTCGACGCAGAAGTGATCCTGGTCTCGGCCCCGGAAAACGAAGTGCTCACCGAACTCTCCGGCCGCGTGGAATTGCAGGCCCAACTGTTCGGCGGCCCGAAAGACCCGAAAGTGCTCGGCGTGATCCTCAACAAGGTGCGCACCGACGAAAGCATGGAAGCCTTTGCGGCACGCCTCAAAGAGCATTCGCCCCTGTTGCGCAGCGGCGATTTCCGCCTGCTCGGCTGCATTCCCTATCAACCGGAACTCAACGCGCCGCGCACACGTGACGTGGCCGACCTGATGGGCGCGCAGATTCTCAACGCCGGCGACTACGAAACCCGGCGCATGACCAAGATCATCATCTGCGCCCGTACCATGCGTAACACCGTGGAGCTGCTCAAGCCTGGCGTACTGGTGGTGACCCCCGGCGACCGCGACGACATCATCCTCGCCGTCAGCCTCGCCGCGATCAACGGCGTACCCCTGGCCGGCCTGTTGCTGACCAGCGACACCCTGCCCGACCCGCGCATCATGGAGTTGTGCCGTGGCGCGTTCCAGGCCGGGCTGCCGGTGTTGTCGGTGAGCACCGGTTCCTACGACACGGCGAACCAGCTCAACAGCCTCAACAAGGAAATCCCGATTGATGACCGCGAACGTGCGGAGATCATCACCGATTTCGTCGCCAGCCATCTGGATGCGCGCTGGTTGCATCAGCGTTGCGGCACGCCACGGGAGATGCGCCTGTCGCCGGCGGTGTTCCGCTATCAGTTGATCCAGCGCGCCCAGGCCGCCAACAAACGCATTGTATTGCCCGAAGGCAGCGAGCCGCTGACCGTGCAAGCCGCCGCGATCTGTCAGGCGCGGGGCATTGCGCGCTGCGTGCTGCTGGCCAAACCGGCAGACGTGGAAGCGGTCGCCCGCGCCCAGGGCATCGAATTGCCCGAAGGCCTGGAGATTCTCGACCCGGACCTGATCCGCCAGCGCTACGTCGAGCCGATGGTCGCGCTGCGCAAGAGCAAGAGCCTCAACGCGCCGATGGCCGAGCAGCAGCTGGAAGACACCGTAGTGATCGCCACCATGATGCTCGCGCTGGACGAAGTGGACGGCCTGGTCTCCGGCGTCATCCACTCCACCGCCAATACCATCCGCCCTGCCCTGCAGCTGATTAAAACGGCGCCGGGCTGCACACTGGTGTCGTCGGTGTTCTTCATGCTGTTCCCCGAGCAGGTGCTGGTGTACGGCGACTGCGTGATGAACCCACACCCAAGCGCCGCCGAATTGGCGGAGATCGCGTTGCAAAGTGCCGACTCGGCGGCGGCATTCGGCATCACGCCACGCGTGGCAATGATCAGCTATTCCAGCGGCGACTCGGCCAGCGGCGAGGAAGTGGAAAAAGTCCGCGAAGCCACCCTGCTCGCCCACGAACAGCAAAGCTCGTTGCTGATCGACGGGCCGCTGCAATACGACGCCGCCGCCAACGAAAACGTCGCGCGGCAACTGGCGCCCAACAGCCAGGTCGCCGGCAAGGCCACCGTATTTGTGTTCCCCGACCTCAACACCGGCAACACTACGCACAAGGCCGTGCAGCGCAGCGCCGATTGCGTGAGCCTGGGGCCAATGCTCCAAGGCCTGCGCAAACCGGTCAACGACCTGCCGCGCGGCGCCCAGGTAGACGACATCGTGTACACCATCGCGCTCACCGCGATCCAAGCCGCCAACCGACCTATGGATATCTAAATGCTGGATTTTCTACCTGCCGCCGTGCGCGGGGTGATTGCGTCGCTGTTGTTGGCGCTGAACACGATCCTGTTGTGCTCGTTCCTGTTCATCGTGGCGCTGTTCAAGGCGTTGCCGTTTGCCAAGCGCTTCAGCGAATGGCTGATGAACCACACCCATGAAGCCTGGGTGACCAACAACAAGGGCTGGATGAACCTGGTGCGGCGCACGCGCTGGCACCTCACCGGCCTGGAAGGGCTGGACTATCAGCACTCGTACCTGGTGACCAGCAACCACCAGAGCTGGGTCGACATCATGGTGCTGCAATACGTGCTGAACCGGCGGATTCGTCCGCTGAAGTTCTTCCTGAAACAGGAGCTGATCTGGGTGCCGGTGATTGGCCTGGCTTGGTGGGCGCTGGGCTTTCCGTTCATGAAGCGCTACACCAAGGCATACCTGGAAAAACACCCGGAGAAGAAAGGCAAGGACCTGGAAACCACCCGCAAGACCTGTGCGAAGTTTCGCGACAACCCGGTGGGCATTTTCAACTTTGCCGAAGGCACACGGTTTACCCCGGGCAAGCATGCGCAGCAAAAGTCGCCGTTCCGTTATCTGCTCAAGCCTAAAGCCGGTGGCATTGCGTTTGTGCTGGATGCCATGGGTGAGCAGTTGAAGTCACTGGTCAATGTGACCATTCACTATCCCGCCGGTCGCCCTGGGTATTGGGATTTGCTATGCGGGAATGTGAAGGATGTGGTGGTGCAGTTCGAAGAAGTGCAGATCCCGGCCGCGTTCATTGGCAAGAATTATGAGCAGGATGGGGAGTACCGGACGGCGTTCCAGGGTTGGATCAACCGGTTGTGGGAAGACAAGGATGCATTACTGGAAAAGCTGCATACCCAGTACCCCCGATAAGGCATGAAAAAGCCCGCCATCGATCACTCGATGGCGGGCTTTTTTGTGGCTGCGATCCTTAGATCGCGCCGCGCTGACGCAACAGCTCCAGCACTTGCTTGACGCTTTCTTCCAACGACAAGGCCTGGGTGTCGATCACCAGGTCGGCATTCAACGGCACGTCGTACGGGAAGGATTCGCCAGGGATGTTATCCCCACCCGCCGCGTACAGGCCCTGCGGATCACGCTCGGCGCACACCAACGGCGACGCTTGCACGTAGACGGTCAGCAAACGATCACTGCCAATCAGCGCCTTGGCCTGTTCGCGGCCTTCGGCATCCGGCGCCACGAACGCGGCGAGAGTCAACAAGCCCGCTTCGTTGAACTGACGCGCCACATGTGCGGCACGACGCCAGTTCTCGGTACGCCCGGCGCGGTCCTGCGGCAAGCCCTTGTTAAGGTCGTGACGCAGGTTCTGGCCATCCAGCACGAACACCGCACGGCCCATGTCGAAGAGCTTGCGCTCAACCGCGTAGGCCAAGGTGCTCTTGCCCGCGCCCGACAGGCCACTGAACAACACGGTGGCCGGTTGTTGGCCAAAGCGCAGCGCGCGTTCTTCGGTGGCGACGTGAGCCAGCTTGCCGTGTTGCGCCGAGCTGCCGTGGGTGACCGGCGGCGCGATGATCATGCCCGCTGCCACGGTGCCGTTGGTCAAACGGTCGATAACAATGAACGCGCCGGTGGTGCGGTTGCTGTCGTAACCGTCCAGGGCGATGGCGGCGTCGAGGCTGACCTTGACCCGGCCAATTTCGTTCAGTTGCAGCGAACTCGCCGGACCTTCGGCCAGGGTGTTCACATCCACGCGATGCACGATGCTGGTGATGGAACCCGGCACGTAGCTGGTGGCGCGCTTGATGTCGTATTTCTTGCCCGGCAGCATCGGCTCTTCGGCCATCCACACCAGCATGGCGTCGAAGGCGTCGGTCACTTGCGGCACGTTGTCGGCGTGTACCAGCAGGTCGCCACGGGAGATGTCGATCTCGTCTTCCATGGTCAGGGTCACGGCCTGGCCTGGGCCGGCGTGTTCCAACTCACCTTCAAAGGTGACGATGGATTTGACGCGGCTGCTCTTGCCCGACGGCAGCACCACGACTTCGTCGCCCTTGTGCACGATGCCGCTGGCCAGGGTGCCGGCGAAACCACGGAAGTTCAGGTTCGGACGGTTCACGTACTGCACCGGGAAACGCAGGTCGGTGTAGTTGCGGTCGTTGGCGATCTCGACGGTTTCGAGGATCTCCATCAGCGACTGCCCGGTGTACCAAGGCGAACGCTCGCTCTTGTTCACCACATTGTCGCCCTTGAGCGCCGACATTGGCACGAACGCCAGGGTGCTCGGCTTGAAGGCGATACCGTCGGCGAACTTCAGGTAATCGGCCTTGATCTGCTCGAATACGCTCTGGTCGAAGCCATTGATGTCCATCTTGTTGACGGCCACCACGATGTGCTTGATGCCCAGCAACGAGGCGATGAAGCTGTGGCGACGGGTCTGGGTCTGCACGCCATAACGTGCGTCAATCAGGATGATCGCCAGGTCACAGGTGGAGGCACCGGTGGCCATGTTGCGGGTGTACTGCTCATGGCCGGGGGTGTCGGCGATGATGAATTTGCGCTTGGCGGTGGAAAAGTAGCGGTAGGCCACATCGATGGTGATGCCTTGCTCACGCTCGGCCTGCAGGCCGTCGACCAGCAGCGCCAGGTCGATATCGTCGCCGGTGGTGCCGGACTTCTTCGAGTCGCGGGTGATGGCTTCCAGGTGATCTTCGTAGATCATCTTGGAGTCGTGCAGCAGGCGCCCGATCAGGGTGCTCTTGCCGTCGTCGACGTTGCCGCAGGTCAGGAAGCGCAACATTTCCTTGCGCTCGTGCTGGCCCAGGTAGGCGAGGATGTCCTCGCTGATCAAATCAGATTGATGCGACATGACAGCCCCTTAGAAATAGCCTTGACGTTTTTTATCTTCCATCGAGCCTGCACCATCGTGGTCGATGACACGGCCCTGGCGCTCGGAAGTTCGCGTCAGGAGCATTTCCTGAATGATGTCCGTCAGCGTCTCGGCTTCGGACTCCACCGCGCCCGTCAACGGGTAGCAGCCAAGGGTACGGAAACGTACTTTCTTTTTGACGATTCGGGCTTTGTCTTCGTCGGACAGGTGCTCGAGGATGCGGTCGTCGTCGATCATGATCAACGTGCCGTTCTTCTCGATCACTTCACGCTCGGCGGCGAAGTACAGCGGCACGATCGGGATGCCTTCGAGGTAGATGTACTGCCAGATGTCCAGCTCGGTCCAGTTGGACAGCGGGAACACGCGGATGGACTCACCCTTGTTGACGTTGCCGTTGTAGACGTTCCACAGCTCGGGGCGCTGGTTTTTCGGGTCCCAGCGGTGTTTGCTGTCGCGGAACGAATACACGCGCTCTTTGGCGCGGGATTTCTCTTCATCGCGACGGGCACCGCCGAAAGCGGCGTCGAAACCATGTTTGTCCAACGCCTGCTTGAGGCCTTCGGTCTTCATGATGTCGGTGTGCTTGGCGCTGCCGTGGGTGAAGGGGTTGATGCCCTGCGCCACGCCGTCCGGGTTCACGTGGGTGATCAAGTCCAGGCCCAGCTCCTCGACCATCTTGTCGCGGAACTTGTACATCTCCTGGAATTTCCAGCGGGTGTCGACGTGCATCACCGGGAACGGCAGCTTGCCCGGGAAGAAGGCCTTGCGCGCCAGGTGCAGCATCACGGCGGAGTCTTTACCGATCGAGTAGAGCATCACCGGGTTGTCGAACTCGGCGGCGACCTCGCGGATGATGTGGATGCTTTCCGCCTCCAGCTGTTTCAGATGCGTCAGTTTGTCGACCATGGTTACTCACGGAAAAACGATCTTATGGACGGCCAGCGGGCCGTGTTCGAGCGGGGCATGCTAGCACAGCACCTGCTTCTATTCAGGGAGCCAGCTAGATCGAAACGGTATATGAATATGCTCCCAGGTTTGGCCCTCAAATCGGGTTGGGGCAGTCGATGAACAGATGCTCCAGGGCAAAGCGCCGCGCCAGGTAATCGCCCAGGGCCTGTACGCCGTAGCGCTCGGTGGCGTGGTGGCCGGCGGCGATGAAGCTGATGTCGTTTTCGCGGGCGCTGTGGAAGGTCTGCTCGGAGGCTTCGCCGCTCAGGTACAGGTCGACGCCTGCGGCAATCGCCTGGTCGATGTAGCCCTGGCCACCGCCGGTGCACCAGCCGACACGACGGATCATGTCGCTGCCTTCGATCAGCAGCGGTTCGCGGCCCATGACTTCCTGCACGCGGCGTGCGAAATCACGGGGCGACAGGGGCTCGGCGAGGGAGCCGACCAGGCCGACGATCTTGGGGTTGCTCGGGTCCAGCGGGCCTTCGACGGTGATGTCGAGTTGACGGGCGAGTTGCACGTTGTTGCCGACGTCGGGGTGCAGGTCCAGCGGCAGGTGGTAGGCCAACAGGCTGATGTCGTGCTTGAGCAGGGTCTTGAGGCGACGCTGCTTCATGCCGGTGATGCAGGGGTTTTCGCCTTTCCAGAAATAGCCGTGGTGTACCAGGATCAGATCGGCCTGGGCTTCGACGGCCGCGTCCAGCAGGGCTTGGCTTGCCGTCACGCCACTGACGATGCGCATCACTTGCGGGCGCCCCTCGACCTGCAGGCCATTGGGGCAATAATCGGCAATTTTGGCGCTGCCGAGGTAGCGGTCCGCTTCCTCGACGAGGGTGGTAAGGGGGACGGCCATAAAAGACTCCTAAATATCCCATTCGCAGGCGTCACAGCCTCGTATAATGCGCGACATTATGGGCGCTCTCTCGCCCCCTGCAACCTGTCAGGACTTACTTGATGCTCAAGGCGCTGCGTTTTTTTGGATGGCCATTGTTGGCTGGCGTGCTGATCGCGATGCTGATTATTCAGCGTTACCCGCAACTGGTGGGCCTGCCCAGCCTGGATGTGAACCTGCAACAGGCACCGCAGACCAGCGCGGTGGTGCAAGGCCCGGTGACCTACGCCGATGCGGTCACCATCGCCGCCCCGGCGGTGGTCAACCTTTACACGACCAAGGTCATCAACAAACCGGCGCACCCGTTGTTCGAAGACCCGCAGTTCCGCCGCTACTTCGGCGACAACGGGCCCAAGCAGCGGCGCATGGAATCCAGCCTGGGTTCGGGCGTGATCATGAGCCCAGAAGGCTACATCCTCACCAACAACCATGTGACCACCGGCGCCGACCAGATCGTGGTGGCCCTGCGTGACGGCCGCGAAACCCTGGCCCGCGTGGTGGGCAGCGACCCGGAAACCGACCTCGCGGTATTGAAGATTGACCTGAAAAGCCTGCCGTCCATCACCCTCGGCCGTTCCGATGGCTTGCGCGTCGGTGACGTGGCATTGGCCATCGGCAACCCGTTCGGTGTGGGCCAGACCGTGACCATGGGCATTATCAGTGCCACCGGGCGTAATCAGTTAGGCCTTAATAGCTACGAAGATTTCATCCAGACCGATGCGGCGATCAACCCGGGCAACTCCGGCGGTGCGCTGGTGGATGCCAATGGCAACCTGACCGGTATCAACACGGCGATTTTCTCCAAGTCCGGCGGCTCACAGGGCATCGGTTTTGCGATCCCCGTGAAGCTGGCGATGGAAGTGATGAAGTCGATCATCGAGCACGGCCAGGTGATCCGTGGCTGGCTGGGGATTGAAGTACAGCCGTTGACCAAGGAACTGGCCGAGTCGTTTGGCCTGACCGGACGCCCAGGCATCGTGGTCGCCGGGATCTTCCGCGACGGCCCGGCGCAGAAAGCCGGCCTGCAACTGGGCGATGTGATCCTCAGCATCAATGGCGAACCGGCGGGTGATGGTCGTAAGTCGATGAACCAGGTGGCGCGGATCAAGCCGACCGACAAGGTGGCGATCCAGGTGATGCGCAACGGCAAGGAGATCAAGTTGCTGGCGGAAATCGGTTTGCGCCCGCCGCCCGCGCCGGTGAAAGAAGAGGAATAACGCGCCTCGTCCAGGTGCCCATTCGCGGGCACCTGTAAGTTGATGTTTCAAGGCAATCCATTCTCATTTGGCATGTTATATTGTTTCAATATCGCTATTGGAACGCTCTATCATGCCGTCTCGAAGAATCGCCCCCTTGGCTGGCCTGGCCTTGGGTTTGCTGCTCGACCCCGCCTACGCCGAAGACAACACCCTGGAACTCGATACCATCAGCGTCACCACCGACGCTTATGAGTCTGCCACCGGCCCCGTCAAAGGCTATCGCGCCACCCGCTCGGCCAGCGCGACAAAGACCGACACCGCGATTCGTGACATCCCGCAATCCATCAGCGTAATTCCCGCCACGGTGCTCAAGGACCTGGGCAGCACCAACGTAGAACGCGCCCTGGAGTTTGCCGGTGGCGTGTCCAAGCAGAACAACTTCGGTGGCCTGACCCTCTACGAATACAGCGTGCGCGGCTTCACCACGTCGGAGTTCTATCAGGATGGTTTCAGCGCCAACCGTGGCTACCCGAGCACACCGGACGCGGCGAACATCGAACGCATCGAAGTGCTCAAGGGCCCCGCCGCCAGCCTCTACGGGCGCGGCGATCCGGGCGGCACCGTGAACATCGTCACCAAGAAGCCCCAGCCTGAAGCCTTCACCACCCTGCAAACCAGCGCCGGCAGTTGGGACCGTTATCGCACCGCCGTGGACGTCAACACCCCGCTGGACAGCGAAGGCAAGGTACTGACACGGGTCAACCTGGCAGTGGAAGACAACCACAGCTTCCGCGACCACGTGCAGAGCAAGCGGGTATTCGTCGCGCCTTCGTTCAGTTGGCAGTTGGACCCGGACACCAGCCTGCTGGTGGAAAGCGAATTCGTGCGCCACAGCTCCACCTTCGACCGTGGCATCGTCGACGCCCCCGGTATATCCCGCTCCACCTTCCTCGGCGAACCCAACGATGGCGATATCGACAACCACAACAACCGCCTTCAGGCGACCCTCGAGCACCACCTCAACGACGCCTGGAAACTGCGCCTGGCCAGCCACTACAAGCAAGGCAGCCTCTGGGGTGACGCCTCGGAAAACCGCGCACTGAACGCCGACGGCCATACGATCAACCGCCGCTACCGCGAACGCTCGACGGGTTGGCACGACAGCATTACCCAGCTGGAACTGCGCGGCCTGTTCGACATTGGCAGTTGGCAGCACGAATTGCTGGTCGGCACTGAATACGAGGACTACCGCAAGAAGGAGCGCGTGACCGCTATCGCCGGTAGCCCGTATGCCATCGATATCTACCGCCCTGTCTACGGCCAGCCCAAACCCAATGGCGCGCGCTCGGGTACCGACTTCTTCGAACAGACCAAAAGCCACGCGCTGAACCTGCAGGACCAGATCATCTTCACCGACCGCCTGCGCGGCATGCTCGGTGCGCGCTTCGAGCATTTCGAACAGAGCATCGACGACTTCACCCGCAACCACGCCAAGAGCCAGCAGACCCACGACGCTTTTACCCAACGCGCCGGCCTGCTCTATCAGCTCACACCGCAGGTCGGGGTGTTTGCCAACGCCTCCACATCGTTCAAGCCCAACAGCGGCCTGGACGCCAACAACAAATCCTTCAAGCCCGAAGAAGGCGTGGGCTATGAAGTAGGAATCAAGAGCGAGCTGTTCGACGATCGCCTCAGCGCCACCCTCGCCGCCTTCCATATCGAAAAGGAAAACGTGCTGACCCTGGACCCGGCCACCAACCTCAACCGCGCCGTGGGCAAGGCGCGCAGCCAGGGTTTTGACCTGCAACTGACCGGGCAAGTGACCGATGCGGTACGGGTGATTGGCGCCTTTGCCTACATCGACGCCGAAGTAACCAAAGGCGACAAAGCCATTCCGGCCGGCAGCCGCATCCTTGGCGTGGCCAAGCGCAGCGGCAGTCTTTTGGGCGTGTATGAGTTTCAGGATGGCGCGTTGCGCGGCTCGGACCTGGGCGCGGCGTTCACGTATGTGGGCGATCGTTCCGGTGAGGCCGGCACGAATTTCGAGCTGCCGGCCTATCACACGGTCGATCTGCTGGCGCATTACAAGGCCACGGAGAACGTCACCGTGGGCCTGAACCTCAACAACCTGTTTGATGAGAAGTACTACGAGCGGTCCTACAGCAACTATTGGATCAACCCCGGTGAGCCGCGCAATCTAACCGTCAGTTTGACGCTGAGCCTATAGGGACCCCGGCGCTCTTTCACATAAGGTATTGAGCGCCTTCGCCCACTGCGGGTCATCATTCAGGCACGGCACCAGCACCAATTCCTCGCCCCCGGCTTCACGGAACTGCTCCAACCCGCGATCGCCGATTTCCTCCAGCGTTTCGATGCAATCGGCAACGAACGCCGGGCACATCACCAGCAGCTTTTTCACGCCTTGCTGGGCCAACGCCTCGAGGCGGGCTTCAGTGTAGGGTTCGATCCACTTCGCCCGACCTAGACGCGATTGGAACGCCACCGACCACTTGCCCTCCGGCAAGCCCAGTCGCTCGGCGAAATCGCGAGCGACGCTGAAGCATTGCGCGCGGTAGCAGGTTTTCAACACCTCAGGCGAGGCGTTCTTGCAGCAGTCGGCATCCTTGAAGCAATGCTGGCCTGTCGGGTCGAGTTTGGTCAGATGACGCTCAGGCAGGCCGTGGAAGCTCAGCAGCAGGTGATCGTAATCCTGTTCCACATAAGAGCGGACACTCGCCGCGAGGGCGTCGAGGTATTCCGGCTGGTCGTAGAACGGCTGCAAGATCGAGAACTGCACGCTCAGCTTCTTATCACGTACAACCCGCTTGGCCTCTTCAATCACCGTGGTCACGGTGCTGTCGGCAAACTGCGGGTACAACGGCGCCAAGGTCACTTTGCGGATGCCTTGGGCGGCGAGGCTTGTCAGCACAGTTTCAATGGACGGCTCGCCATAGCGCATCGCCAACTCCACCGGGCCTTGGGTCCACTGCGAAGTCATCTGCTGCTGCAAACGACGACTGAGTACTACCAACGGCGAACCTTCATCCCACCAGATGGACGCGTAGGCGTGGGCCGACTGCTCGGGGCGCTTGATCAGGATCAGCGACACCAGCAAGCGCCGCACCGGCCACGGCAGGTCGATCACATAAGGGTCCATCAGGAACTGATTGAGGTAACTGCGCACATCGGCCACCGAAGTGGACTTTGGCGAGCCCAGGTTGACCAGTAACAACGCGTGATCCGTCATGCAACATCCTATCTCTAGAGGCGGCTGGACAAGTCGTCCAAGGCCGCGCGCAACTCAGTGAACTGGAAAGTGAAACCGGCGGCCAGCAAGCGTTCGGGCACCGCCTTCTGCCCACCCAGCAACAGGCCAGACAACTCGCCCAGGCCCACCTTCAATGCAAAGGCCGGCATCGGCATGAACGCTGGACGGTGCAGCACCTGGCCCAGGGTTTTCGCAAATTCGCGATTGCGTACTGGGTGTGGCGCGCAGGCATTATAAGGACCACGGGCATCCGGCTTGTGCAGAAGAAAATCAATCAGGGCGATTTGATCCTGGATATGCACCCACGGCATCCACTGCCGACCATTGCCAATCGGCCCGCCCAGCGCCAGTTTGAAGGGCAGCAACAGCCGCGACAAAAAGCCGCCCTCGGCTGCCAGCACCAGGCCGGTCCGCACCAACACGACACGAATGCCCAAGGCTTCGGCGCGCTGGGCGGTTTCTTCCCAGGCGATACACAACTGGCTGGGGAAATCGTCCTGCACCGGGCCGCTGGCTTCGGTCAATTCCCGCTCGCCGCCGTCGCCGTACCAGCCGACCGCTGAACCGGAAATCAACACCGCTGGTTTTTGCTCCAGACTTTCAAGCCATGCCAGCAAGGTTTCAGTCAGACTGATGCGGCTGCTCCACAACAACGCCTTGCGCTTGTGGGTCCAGGGGCGATCAGCAATGGGCGCGCCGGCCAGGTTAATGACCGCATCCACCGGGCCGATCACCTGTTGCAGGTGTTCGACGCCTGCGACTTGAGCGCCGCATCGCTTGGCAACCTGTTCCGGCTGACGACTCCACACCGTCAGCCGATGCCCCTGCGCAAGCCAGTGCTGGCAGAGTTGGCGGCCGATCAGGCCAGTACCGCCGGTCAGCAAAATGTGCATGGGATCTTCCTCATGTAACGTTCGCCGCCCCTCACTGGTCTATTTTATAAGCAGCGGGCGTAACGTTGGATTAAGCCTCTGCTTTAACAATAGGTCACGCCGTAAGAACAGGTAAGCCAAAACTTATACCAAAAAACAATATTGTACAGCTATTGGTGTCGGCGTAGTCTGTACCCAACGGTAAAACGAGGCCTCCCATGACTGTTCCCATCGCGATCATCGGCACCGGCATCGCCGGTCTCTCCGCCGCCCGAGCGTTACGAGACGCGGGGCACGTTGTACAACTCTTCGATAAAAGCCGCGGCAGTGGTGGCCGCATGTCCAGCAAGCGCAGCGATGCCGGTTCCCTGGACATGGGCGCACAATACTTCACCGCACGCGACCGGCGCTTCGTCAACGAAGTGCAACGCTGGCAAAGCAATGGCTGGGCCGAGCAATGGAAACCCCAGCTGTACAACTTCAAGTCCGGCCAGCTGACGCCCTCCCCCGATGAACAGATCCGCTGGGTCGGCACGCCGCGTATGAGCGCGATCACCCGCGCCCTGCTCGACGACCTGCCAGTGGCGTTCGGTTGCCGCATCACTGAGGTATTCCAGGGCAAGCAACACTGGAACCTGCTGGATGCCGACGGCGAAAACCACGGCCCGTTCAGCCACGTGATCATCGCTACCCCAGCGCCCCAGGCCACCGCCCTGCTGGCCGCCGCCCCCAAGCTGGCCAGTGCCGCCGCCGGCGTGAAAATGGACCCGACCTGGGCCATCGCCCTGGCGTTCGACAAGCCCCTGGATACGCCGATGGAGGGCTGTTTCGTGCAAGACAGCCCCCTCGATTGGCTCGCGCGTAACCGCAGCAAACCGGGACGTGACACCCACCTCGACACCTGGGTACTGCACGCCACCAGCACGTGGAGCAAGGCCCACCTGGACCTGCCCAAGGAGGCGGTGATCGAGCACCTGCACGGCGCCTTCGCCGAATTGCTGCACAGCGCCATGCCCGCGCCGTCGTTCAGCCTGGCGCACCGCTGGCTCTATGCGCGACCGTCCAGCAGCCACGAATTCGGCGTGCTCGCCGATGCCGACCTGGGCTTGTACGTGTGTGGCGACTGGTGCCTGTCGGGCCGCGTCGAAGGGGCCTGGCTCAGTGGCCAGGAAGCCGCGCGACGCTTGATCGAACACCTGCAATGAACCGCATCAATCCGGCTAAATTGCTGCTGTCGAAATGGACAGCAGCTCATCCTCGCAACAAAGAAAAATACTTTTTGGTCACCGAACTGTTTCGGGATGAAGAAGGTGTCGTGCTGGAAATCGAACTGCAAGCCGTCATGACCCGACGCGCCGAACGCTTCGCCTGGCAAACCCTGCAAAACGCCGACGCTTGGAAAATCGGCTGGAAATAAGGGGCCTGCAAAAAACTTGTACAAAAAATTTGACTTGTACAGCATCGAATCTATGATGGGATTTAGTTGTACAAGATTTCAGCCTTGTACAGGAATCTTGCAGAGGTTCGTTTATGTCCAGCACCACCAAACCAAAGATCGCCATCAGCGCCTGCCTCCTGGGCGAAAACGTGCGCTTCAACGGCGGCCATAAACAATCCCTGCTGTGCAGCCAGACCCTCGCCGACTATTTCGACTTCGTGCCGTTGTGCCCCGAGGTCGCCATCGGCCTGGGCATTCCCCGCGAACCGATCCGCCTGGTGGGCGACCCAGCCCACCCGCAAGCCGTCGGCACGGTACACCGTGAACTGAACGTCACCCAGCCGCTGGACGATTACGGCCAGCAGATGGCGTCGGAACACACCGATCTGTGTGGTTACATCTTCATGCAGAAGTCACCGTCGTGCGGCCTGGAACGGGTCAAGGTCTACCGCGACAACGGCACCCCAGTCGACGGTGGTGGGCGCGGCATCTACGCCCAAGCCTTTTGCGCGCGTCACCCCAATCTGCCGGTGGAAGAAGACGGTCGATTGAATGACCCGGTGCTGCGGGAAAACTTCCTGACCCGCGTCTTCGTCTACGCCGATTGGCAACAGCTGTTGGCTGAAGGGCTGACCCGCCACCGCCTACTGGCCTTCCATTCACGCTACAAATACCTGTTGATGGCCCACAGCCCGGCGCACTACAAAAGCCTCGGCCACCTGCTGGGCAGCATGACCAAAGAGACCCACCTCGAATTGGCCGCCTGTTACTTCAGCGACCTGATGACCGGCCTGAGCCAATGCGCCACCCGCGGCACCCACACCAATGTGCTGCAACACATCAGCGGTTACCTCAAACAAGTCATCAGTGCCGACGACAAGCAGGAAATGCAGACCGTCATCGGCCAGTACCGCCAAGGCATCGTGCCGCTGGTGGTGCCACTGACCCTGCTCAAGCACCACTTTCGCCAACACCCGGACCGCTACATCGCGCAGCAGGCCTACCTGCAACCGCACCCGGAAAACCTCAGCCTGCGAAATGCGATCTAGCCCATGAAAGCTGCCCTGCAAGACGAACCCGGCGAAGACATCGCCCAAGCCCTCGAAGACGGCTGGCTGCCGATCCGCGAGGTGGCGCGCCAGACCGGCGTCAACGCCGTGACCCTGCGCGCCTGGGAACGCCGCTATGGCCTAATCGTGCCCCAGCGCACGCCCAAGGGCCATCGGTTGTTCAGCGCCGAACATGTACAACGCATCCACACCATCCTCACCTGGCTTAATCGCGGCGTGCCAGTGAGTCAGGTCAAAGGCCTGATCGACTCAGCACTCAGCGTTCCCGATGCCGTGGAAAACGAATGGCACACCCTGCGCCAGAGCCTTGTGCAGTCCATCAGCGAATTGGCCGAGCGCCGGGTGGATGACGCCTTCAACCAAGCCATGGCGCTATACCCGCCGCGCACACTGTGCGAGCAACTGCTGCTGCCATTGCTGCAGGAGTTGGAACAACGCTGGCAAGGCCAGTTCGGCGCACAGATGGAGCGGGTGTTTTTCCTGTCCTGGCTGCGTAGCAAGTTTGGTGCGCGCATCTATCACAACAATCGCCAGCTGCATGGCGCGCCGCTGCTGCTGGTGAATCAATCCGACCTGCCCTTGGAGCCGCACCTGTGGCTCAGCGCCTGGCTCGCCAGCAGCGCCGATTGCCCGGTGGAAGTGTTCGACTGGCCGCTGCCTGCCGGTGAGCTGGCCCTTGCGGTGGAACACCTGCAACCGCGCGCGGTGCTGCTGTATTCGAGCAAGGCGCTCCACCTGTCGGCTTTCGCAAAACTTTTGAGTGGCGTCAGTTGCCCAAAATTGATGGTCGGACCAACGGTATGCATCCACCAGGCCGAGTTGACCGTATTAACCCAGGACATCCCTGATTTGTTCGTCGCCGAAGAGCTGTTGTCGGCCCACCAGCTATTGATCCAGCGTGGACTCGTTTAAATGCATTTGATCTGGCTGCGCACCGACCTGCGCCTACACGACAACACTGCCCTGGCCGCCGCGAGCCAGCGGGGCCCGATTGCCGCCGTGTACCTGATCACGCCGCAACAATGGCTCGCCCACGACGATGCGCCGTGCAAAGTCGACTTTTGGCTACGTAACCTGCAAGACCTGAGCAAGACGCTGGGCGCACGGAACATCCCCCTGCTGATTCGCACTGCGGCCACCTGGGATCAGGCGCCCGACGTATTGAGCAAACTGTGCCGTGAACTGTCGGTTGAGTCGGTCCACGTCAACGAGGAATACGGCATCCACGAAAGTCGTCGGGATGCGGCTGTGTCCAAGGCCCTGGAGGCCGATGGCGTGACCTTCCACAGCTACCTCGATCAACTGTTCTTCCAGCCCGGTAGCGTGTTGACCAAGACGGGCACGTATTTCCAGGTGTTCAGCCAGTTCCGCAAGGTTTGCTACACGCGCCTGCACAGCGCTCTGCCGCGCACGGTCGCAGCACCAAAAGCCCAGGCACCGATCAAGCTCAAAAGCGATCCCGTGCCGAACACGGTCGATGGTTTCGAACCACCCAGCGAAGCACTGCGCGCCCTCTGGCCTGCCGGTGAAGACGAAGCCCGACGTCGCCTCGACGCCTTCGCCGACCAGCAAATCAGCTACTACAAGGACGAGCGCGACTTCCCCGCCAAGCCCGGCACCAGCCAGCTCTCCGCCTACCTCGCGGCGGGCGTGGTTTCGCCGCGCCAGTGCCTGCATGCCGCGCTGCAAACCAACGGCGGCGAGTTCGAAAGTGGCGACATGGGCGCCATCACCTGGATCAACGAGTTGCTCTGGCGCGAGTTCTACAAGCACATCCTGGTGGGTTACCCACGGGTCTCACGCCATCGCGCATTCCGCCCCGAAACCGAAGCCGTGGCTTGGCGCAATGCGCCCAAGGACCTCGCCGCCTGGCAGGAAGCGCGCACCGGCTTGCCGATCATCGACGCCGCCATGCGCCAACTGCTGGAAACCGGCTGGATGCACAACCGCCTGCGCATGGTGGTGGCGATGTTCCTGACCAAGAACCTGCTGATCGACTGGCGCGAAGGCGAGCGTTTCTTCATGCGCCACTTGATCGATGGCGACCTCGCTGCCAACAACGGCGGCTGGCAGTGGAGCTCGTCCACCGGCACTGATTCGGCACCGTACTTCCGGATATTCAGCCCGTTGAGTCAGTCGGAGAAATTCGACAGCGAAGGCATTTTCATCAAGCACTGGCTGCCGGAGTTGGCCGCGCTGAATAAAAAAGAAGTGCACAACCCCGAAGCCGTCGGCGGCTTGTTCGGCGTGGCCGACTACCCGCGTTCGATTGTCGACCTGAAAAAATCCCGCGAACGCGCCCTGGCCGCCTTCCGCAGCCTACCTTCGCGCCAAGCTGTCGGGGGCGAACATGAGTGATTTCCTGCGCCGATTCGCCCAGGCGTTCGCCACGCTCGACAAGCACAACCTGCATTTGCTCGACAACCTGTACAGCCCGGACATCGCCTTTGCCGACCCGCTGCACGAAGTCCACGGCCTGCCCGCCCTGCACCGCTACTTCGCAGAGCTGTACAGCAACGTCAGCCAACTGCGCTTCGACTTCCACGGCTTCGACCAGGTGGCCGAAGGCGAAGGTTACCTGCGCTGGAAAATGAGCTTCTGCCACCCGCGCCTGGCGGGCGGCAAGGTCATCCGCGTGGAAGGCTGCTCGCACCTGATGTGGCGTGACAAGGTGTACCGTCATCGAGATTACTTCGACGCCGGCGCCCTGCTGTACGAACACCTGCCCGTATTGGGCAGCGTCATCAGTTGGCTGAAAAGGAGAATGGGATGAGCAGCACAGTGCCCCGTCGTTATTGGCTGACCGGCGCCAGCAGTGGCATTGGTGCCGCGCTGGCCGTGGAGTTGCTCAACAGCGGCGCCCATGTAGCGCTGAGTTCCCGCACCAAAGGGCCTTTGGAAGCGCTCGCGCAGCGTTATCCCGGCCAAGTACTGGTAGTCGCGGGCGACCTGACCAACAGCCAGACCGTGCGCGAGATCGGCGAGCATATAGGTGTGGTCTGGGGTTCGCTGGACACCGTGATCCTCAACGCCGGCACCTGTGAGTACGTGGACGCACGGCAGTTTGATTCATCGATCATCGAGCACGTGGTGCGCACCAACCTGCTGGCCAGCAGTTATTGCATCGAAGCCGCGCTGCCACTGCTGCGCGCAGGGCACACGCCGCACCTGGTGGGAGTCGCCAGCGCCGTGACCTACCTGCCGATGCCCCGCGCCGAAGCCTACGGTGCGTCGAAGGCCGGCCTGCGCTACCTGTTCGAATCCTTGCGCATCAGCCTGTCGCCGGAAAATATCGACGTTACAGTGATCAGCCCGGGGTTTGTCGACACGCCGCTCACCGAACGCAATGACTTCCCGATGCCACTCAGTTGGCCGGCCGACAAGGCTGCGAAGCATATCTTCAACAAGCTGGAAAAGCGTCCTCTGGAGATTGCCTTTCCCGCGCTGTTCATTGCCGCCCTCTGGCCGCTGTCGAAACTGCCGAATCGTGCGCAGTTGGTCATCGGCAAGCGCATGCTGCGCAGCCCACCGCCGAAGAAGGACGACCTGTGAAGATCGCCATCATCGGCAGCGGCATCGCGGGGCTGACCAGTGCCTACCTGCTCAGCCGCCGGCATGAGATCACGCTGTTCGAAGCGGGCGACCGCATCGGCGGGCATACACACACGGTCAACGTGACCGTCGAGGGTAAAAGCTATGCGGTGGATACGGGCTTCATCGTATTCAACGACTGGACCTACCCCAACTTCATCCGCCTGTTGGGGCAGATCGGGGTGACGTTCAAACCCACCGAGATGAGCTTTTCGGTGTGCGACGAAAACACTCGGTTCGAATACAACGGCAATAACCTCAACAGCTTGTTTGCCCAGCGTCGCAATATTTTGTCGCCGGGGTTCTGGGGCATGCTGCGTGACATATTGCGCTTCAATCGCCACGCGCCGCTCGACCTGCAGGAACAGCGCATCAGCGCTGAGATGACCCTGGGCGACTACCTCGACGCCAACGGTTATGGCGAGCGGTTTATCCGCCATTACATCGTACCGATGGGCGCGGCGATCTGGTCGATGTCCCTGGCCGACATGCTGGGTTTCCCCTTGCAGTTCTTCGTGCGTTTCTTCAAGAACCACGGTTTGCTGTCAGTGAGCAACCGCCCGCAATGGTGCGTGATCGAGGGGGGCTCCAGCCGCTACATCGAACCGCTGACCCGCAGCTTTCGTGAACAGATCCGCCTCAATTGCCCTGTGCATAACGTCGAGCGCAGCGACGACGGCGTGGTTATCCACAGCCTGGCCGGCAGTGAGGCATTCGATCGCGTGGTCTTCGCCTGTCACAGCGACCAAGCCCTGGCGTTATTGGCCGACCCGAGCCAGGCCGAACAAGACATCCTCGGCGCCCTGCCCTATGCCGACAACGACGTGGTGCTGCACACCGATACCCGTCTGCTGCCCGACCGCAAACTGGCCTGGGCCAGTTGGAACTACCGGCTGAGCGGCAATGCGCAGAAGCAGGCGGCCGTGACTTATGACATGAACATCCTGCAAGGCATCGACAGCGCCACCACCTTTTGCGTCAGCCTCAACCAGACGCCGATGATCAACCCGCTGAAGGTGCTCGCCCGCTACACCTACGCCCACCCGCAATACAGTCTGGCGGCGGTGGCCGCCCAAGGGCGTCGGGAAGAAATTTCGGGCGTGCGCAATACCTTTTATTGCGGCGCCTATTGGGCCAACGGTTTTCACGAAGACGGCGTGGTCAGCGCGCTGCACGTGGCCCAAGCCTTTGGGGAAACCCTGTGAACAGCGCCCTGTACAGCGGCTGGATTGCCCATCGCCGGTTTGCGCCCAAGGCCCATGCCTTTCGCTACCGCATTGGCTTGCTGTACCTGGATTTGAGCGAAGAACACGAAGTGCTTGGCCTTTCGCCCCTGGCCGGGCGTAGCCGCCTGGCGCCCTTCGGTTTTCGCCAGCAGGACTACCTGCGTGAATTGACGCGCACCGGCATGAGTTTGAGCGATGCGGTGCGCCAGGAAGTCGGCAAGGCACTGGGGCGTACACCCCAGGGCGTTATCTGCCTACTGACCCAGGCTCGCAGTTGGGGCCTGGCTTTTAATCCCGTGAGTTTCTTCTACTGCTTCGAGGCCGACGGACGTCTGGCCGCGATCCTGTGTGAAGTGACCAACACCCCATGGCGCGAGCGTTATCACTACGTGCTGCCGGCCCAGGCCCTGGCTGCGGAGGAGCACCAACACTTCGCCGTGGCCAAGGCCTTCCATGTGTCGCCATTCTTGCCACGCGACCTGGAATACCGCATGAGCTTCAGCCCGCCCGACGCCAGACTCGGCGTGCATATGGCCGATTGGCAGGGCGAACTGAAAGTCTTCGATGCGACCTTGAGCCTGCAAAAAGAAACGCTCAACCGCGCCAGCCTGCACCGCTACCTATGGCGTTTTCCCTGGATGACCGCCAAGACCTGCCTCGCGATCTACTGGCAGGCCCTGCGCCTGTTGCTCAAACGCACACCGATTTTTTCCCACCGGGCCGCCGATGGCGCCTCTCGCACCGCAGTCGGGTACACCAAGGATCGCCGCCATGAAATCCCCTAGCTTATCGGTCAAGACCCATCGCCTGAACGTCAACGGCATGACCGCCGCGCTGCTGCGCAAGGCCGTGCTGCGTCAACTCAGCCAACTGCGCCATGGCCAGTTGGTGGTGATCGAGGACGGCGAGCGGCAAGTCTTCGGCGCACGCGAAGCGCACCTGCTGGGCGAAATCCAGATCCTTGATTCGGCCGTGTGGGGCCTGGTGGCAGCCAACGGTTCTATCGGCGCCGGTGAGGCATTTATCCACGGTTACTGGAGCAGCCCGGACCTGACGGCAGTGGTTCGCGTGATGGTCAGCAACCTCGACGTGCTCGACGCGATGGAAGGCGGCCTCGCTCGCCTGGCCCGTCCGTTCACCCAGGGCCTGCACTGGCTCAACCGCAATACACGCAAGGGATCGCAGAAAAATATCGCCGCCCACTACGACCTGGGCAATGACCTGTTCGAAGAATTCCTCGACCCGACCATGATGTACTCGGCGGCGCAATTCCTGACCGCCGACGACACTTTGGAGCAGGCGCAACTGAACAAGCTGGAGCGCATCTGCCAGAAGCTGGCGCTCAAGCCGAGCGACCACTTGCTGGAGATCGGCACGGGCTGGGGCAGCATGGCGCTGTATGCCGCGCAGCATTATGGCTGCAAGGTCACCACCACGACCTTGTCCAAGGAGCAGTTTGCCTACACCGAAAAACGCATCGCAGCCTTGGGCTTGCAGGACCAGGTCACGCTGCTGTTGCAGGATTACCGCGACCTTACTGGCCAGTATGACAAGCTGGTGTCCATCGAGATGATCGAGGCGGTGGGCCATCGCTTTCTGCCGACCTACTTCAAACAGTGCGCGCACCTGCTCAAGAGCGACGGCCTGATGCTGCTGCAAGCCATCACCATTCGTGACCAACGCTACGAGCAGGCCAAAACCAACGTCGACTTTATCCAACGCTACATCTTTCCGGGCGGTGCCCTGCCCTGTGTGCAAAAAATGCTGCAGATCGTCAGCCGCGACACCGATATGAACTTGCTGCACATGGAAGATTTTGGCCTGCACTACGCGCGAACCTTGCGCCTGTGGCATGAGAACTTTCGCCGCGCCCACGGCCGCCTTGCAGAATTGGGCTACGACGAATACTTCCTGCGGCTGTGGGAGTTTTACCTGTGCTACTGCGAAGGTGGCTTTATGGAGCGCACCATCGGCACCGCGCAATTGCTGCTGGCCAAACCGTCCGCGATCAACCCGCCGCTACTCGGACGCTTCAGTGCTTAAGACGCTGGCCAACGCCGTGCTGTTTCAGTGCGGTTGGTTTGCGTGTGTGCTCGGCGGTGACAGCGCGTGGCTACTGGTGGGGCTGGCCGTACTCGCCATTCATCTGCTGTGGATAAGTTCTTGGGCTGAAGACGGCAGGCTGATCCTCAGCGTAACGGTAGTGGGCACCCTGCTGGATACGGCGTTGCGCACGCTGGGCGTGTTTCATTTCACTGAACCGGGCCCGATGATTCCCTTCTGGCTGATCCTGTTATGGGCGTTGCTGGCGACCACGTTGCGCCATTGTTTGGCCTGGAGCGCTCGCCCCTGGTGGCGTGCGGCTGTACTCGGCGCAGTGGGCGGCCCGCTCTCTTACTATGCCGGTAGCCAATTGGCCGACGTACAGTTCGGTTTCGGCCTCACCCCCACGATGGCCTTACTGGCGCTGCTGTGGGCGGCGGTGTTTGTAGGCCTGCACCGGCTGGCGCGCTGACGCCTGTCAGTCGTTTCACACCTGCGTCACCCGCTTGCCTTACACTGCGCGCCTATGACCAACATCCCCCACACCCAAATCACCGAACCCGCCGTCACCTGCTCGACGTGCGCGGCCTGCTGCTGCCAGCTGGAAGTCATGCTGATCACCGACACCGGTGTGCCGGAACGCTATATCGATACCGATGACTGGGGCGGCGAAGTGATGTTGCGTCTGGACGACGGCTGGTGCGCGGCGCTGGATCGGGACACGATGATGTGCACGATCTACGAGCGACGGCCGCTGATCTGCCGGGAGTTCGAAATGGGGGCGCCGGAGTGCCTGACCGAGCGCGAAGGGATCGCAACGGCCTACCGCTGATCCCTTGGCTTTTGTAGTGAGCGGGCTTGCCCCGCGCGAGGCAAGCTCGCTCACCACAGTTCTTTTTGGGGGTTACAGCGGTAGGGTGTAGTGCACCGAGTAACTTTCTACCCCATCGTTGTTGCTGCTGATGCCCGCGTTGGAATAATGCGTGGCACGAATGCCCACTTCATGTCCGCCCGCAAAGCGCAGGCCGAAACCCAAACGGTCTTCGAACTGGAAAGCCTGGCCGATGTTGTTGTCTTCCACTTTGGTGCGCGAGAACACCGCTACGCCAATCCCCGCTTCGATGTACGGCTTGACCTTCTCCCCGGCAAACTCATACACAAACACCGGCGAGAACGACAGGCTGCTGACGCTGGCGCGCTTGTCACCGTCCCAATAGGTGTAGGCGCCGCTCCAGTAGCCGGTCAGTCGACCGGTATCGCTCTGCCACCAGCTTTTGTCCCAATCCGAAGTCAGCCCCAGCCGATAAGTCATGGTCGAATCGCTGGTGCTCCCCACACCCAACTCCAGGCCAGCGGCCTGTGCCGAAACAGAGTGCCCCACTACAGCGGCCGCAATCGCGGCCAAACAGAACAAGCGCTTCATAAGAAACATCCTTTCCAAACGAAGTTATAGGATTTTTTACAGGCAATCTCGCTATAGAAGCTGGCGTGTAGTCAGAAGTTCCAGCTTATAACGCCGGTATTTCACGAATTTTTCACGAAGCGAAGCTTCGCACAACGCCAGGATATTTCCATAGTGTCGGTAGGATATTTCTTAGGTGATACACATCGCCGCTGGTCCAGAACTGCGCGGGTTCAGGATTGCCGTCGGCCAGCAGGTCGCGCTCGCCCAGCAGACGCTTGAGCTGGCGGGCCACGGCGGCGCCGGTGTCGATGAGGATGATACTGGGATGCAGCATCTGCGCCAGGAGTGGCTTGAGGAAGGGATAGTGGGTGCAACCAAGAATGATAGTGTCGCAGCCGGCGCTGAGCAGCGGTTCGATGTAACCCTGCAACATCTGGCGCAGGGCTTGGCTGTTCAGGTCACCGCTTTCAATCAGCTCGACCAGGCCCGGGCACGGCTGGGTCACGACCTTCACATCGGTGGCGAAGCGGTCGAGCAAGGCGGCGAACTTGGCGCTTTGCAGCGTGCCGGTGGTGGCAAGCACGCCGACGACGCCACTGCGAGTAGCGGCGGCTGCGGGCTTGACGGCGGGCTCCATGCCTACCAACGGCCAATCGGGAAAATCCAGGCGCAAGTCGGCAACGGCGGCGACCGTGGCGGTATTACAGGCAATCACGAACGCCTTGGCGCCCTGCTCCCGGAAAAACGCCGCCACCCGCCGCGAACGCTCAAGGATAAATGCCGGGCTTTTCTCACCGTAGGGGATGTGCCCGCAATCGGCCACGTACAGCAGTGATTCGTGGGGCAGCAGTTGCTGGATTTCCTCCAGCACGGTCAACCCGCCTATACCGGAATCGAACACACCGATTGGCGCGCCCTTAACCATGTTGCTTCCCGCACACGCTGCAACCGGGGTCCCGCTTGACGCGTAACTCGCGAAAACGCGTGGTCAGGGCATCGATCAGCAACAAACGGCCCACCAGGGGCTCACCGAAACCGGCCAGCAGTTTCAAGGCTTCCAACGCTTGCAGGCTACCGACCAGCCCCACCAGCGGGCCGACCACGCCGGCTTCGCTGCAGGTGAGTTCGGTATCGCTGCCGTGCCCATATAAACAGTGGTAGCACGGGCTCTCGGCGCGGCGCGGGTCGAACACCGACAGTTGCCCTTCAAGGCGAATGGCGGCACCGCTGATCAAGGGTTTGCCGGCCGCGACGCAAGCCGCGTTGACCGCTTCGCGGGTGGAGAAGTTGTCACTGCAATCAAGCACCACGTCCACCGCTTCGACCGCTGCTGCCAGTGTGTCGGCATCCAGCGCGGAGCGATGGGCGATCAGTTTGATCTCGGGGTTGATGGCGGCCAGGCGGCGTAGGGCCGAATCGACTTTGGTCTGCCCGACGCTCTCAGTGTCATGGATGATCTGGCGTTGCAGGTTGGTCAGGTCGACGGTGTCGAAGTCCGCCAGATGCAGTTCGCCCACACCCGCTGCTGCCAGGTACAGCGCAACGGGCGCGCCCAGGCCACCAAGGCCGACGATCAAGGCACGGCCATTTTTCAGGCGCAATTGGCCGTCGATGTCGACATGCTGCAACAGAATCTGTCGGCTATAGCGCAACAGCTCCTGATCGGTCAGCACGGCAGGCGTCCCAGGGTGATGCGCTCGTGGCCGCCGAGGTCGATTCGGCTGTGCACGTCTTCGAAACCTTCACTCAGCAGCAGGTCGCGCACAGCCGGGGCCTGATCGTAACCATGCTCCAACAGTAGGCGGCCGCCCGCATTCAGATGAGCGGGGGCCTGTTTGATGATCAGGCGCAGGTCGTCCAAGCCATCATGGCCAGCCACTAGCGCGCTGGCCGGCTCAAAGCGCACATCGCCCGCTACCAGGTGTGGATCGTTGGCGGCGATGTACGGCGGGTTGCTGATGATCAGGTCATAGGCATGACCTTGCAGCGCACTGAACCAATGGCTGTTCAACACAGTGGCGTTATTGAGGTGCAACCGCTGACGGTTGCGCTCGGCCAGGGCCACGGCTTCCAACACACGGTCGACGGCGGTGACTTGCCAGGCCGGGCGTTCGCTGGCCAAGGCCAAGGCGATGGCGCCACTGCCAGTGCCCAGGTCAAGGACCTTGGCGGGCGTGGCCGGTAACAATTCCAGGGCAGCTTCCACCAGCAATTCAGTGTCCGGACGCGGGATCAGCGTGTGGGGCGCAACCTCCAGGTCCAGCTTCCAGAAACCTTGCTGGCCGAGGATATACGCCACTGGCTCACCGCCGCGACGGCGTTGCAGGTAACCGGCAAACGCCAGCGCGTGTTCGCTGCTGACGATTTTCTCGGGCCAGGTGTGCAGGTAGCTGCGGGACTTACCCAGGGCCGCCGCCAGCAACAATTCGGCATCCAGGCGCGCAGTGGGCGAATCCGGCAGATCAGCGGCGCGCAGCAGGCTGGCGATGATGGTCATTTATTCACCTATCGCCGCTAATTGGTCGGCCTGGTATTCGGCAAGCAACGGCTCGATCACGGCGTCCACGCCACCGGCGAGAATCTCGTCCAGGGAGTACAGCGTGAGGTTGACCCGGTGGTCGGTGACCCGGCCCTGGGCAAAGTTGTAGGTACGGATGCGCTCGGAGCGGTCGCCCGAGCCCACCAACAGCTTGCGTTCGCTGGCAATCGCGTTGGCGGCGGCGCTGGTCTGCTGGTCGTTGAGCTTGGCCGACAGCCAGGACATGGCCCGCGCACGGTTCTTGTGCTGGGAGCGTTCTTCCTGGCATTCCACCACGATGCCCGATGGCAAGTGAGTGATGCGGATGGCGGAGTCGGTCTTGTTGACGTGCTGACCGCCAGCGCCCGACGAGCGGTAGGTGTCGACGCGCAAGTCGGCCGGGTTGATCTCGATGGCTTCCTGCTCATCCGGCTCGGGCAGCACGGCTACGGTGCACGCCGAAGTGTGGATACGGCCCTGGGACTCGGTCGCCGGCACGCGCTGTACGCGGTGCGCACCCGACTCGAACTTGAGCTTGCCGTAGACGTTGTCGCCTTCAACCCGCGCGATGACTTCTTTATAGCCGCCGTGCTCGCCTTCGTTCTCGGAGAGGATTTCTACGCGCCAACCGCGACGCTCGGCATACCGCGAATACATGCGGAACAGGTCGCCGGAGAAAATCGCCGCCTCGTCACCGCCGGTGCCGGCACGGATTTCAAGGAATACGTTGCGTCCGTCATTCGGGTCTTTGGGCAGCAGCATGCGTTGCAGGTCGCCTTCCAGCGCAGCCAGCTTGTCCTTGGCTTCGCGGACTTCTTCCACGGCCATTTCGCGCATGTCCGGGTCGCTATCCTTGAGCAGTGCTTGGGCGCCTTCGAGGTCGGACTGGGTTTTAAGCCACTGCCCATAGGTGGTCACAATTGGCTCAACTTCCGCGTACTCCTTGGAATACGTACGGAATTTGGCCTGGTCAGAGATGACTTCGCCATCACCAAGCAAGGCGGTCAGTTCTTCGAAACGGTCCTGGAGCACGTCCAGTTTATTGAGCAGTGACGCTTTCATTGCGGTTTTTTATCCGAAGAGCTATCTGACGCGCCCTCACCGAGGGCAAAGAGTTCCTGGGCCATGGCCAGCGCATCGAGGCGGCCTTCGGCGGTAAGCTTTTTTAATTGTACGCTGGGCGCGTGGAGCAATTTGTTGGTGAGCCCGCGCGCCAGTTGCATCAGCACTTCTTCGGCGCTGCTGCCGTTGGCCAGCAAACGCTGGGCCTTGATCAGCTCCTCGTCGCGCAGGCGTTCGCCCTGCTGACGATACGCCTTGAGCACATCCACCGCCGCCAATTCGCGCAGGCGCACCATGAAGTCTTCGGCGCCAGTGCTGACCATCTCTTCGGCCGCCTGGGCAGCGCCCTGGCGGCTCTTGAGGTTTTCGGCGACCACTTCGTGCAGATCGTCGACGCTATAGAGGTAAACGTCGTCCAACTCGCCGACTTCGGGCTCGATATCCCGCGGAACGGCTATATCCACCATGAAGATGGGCTTGTGCTTGCGCAGCTTCAAGGCGCTCTCGACCGCGCCCTTGCCCAGGATCGGCAACTGGCTGGCGGTGGAGCTGATGACGATATCGCTGCGCACCAGCTCGGCCGGGATATCCGCCAGCAACACGGCATGCGCACCGAACTGCTCGGCGAGGATGCTCGCCCGTTCCAGGGTGCGGTTGGCGACCACAATGCGCTTCACGCCCAGGTCATGCAGGTGGCGGGCGACCAGGGTGATGGTCTCGCCGGCGCCGATCAGCAGGGCCTGGCTGCGCTGCAAGTCACTGAAAATCTGTTTGGCCAGGCTGACGGCAGCAAATGCCACGGATACCGGGTTTTCACCGATGGCGGTGTCAGTGCGTACCTGCTTGGCGGAATTGAAGGTGGCCTGGAACAAACGGCCCAACAACGGGCCAACAGTGCCGGCCTCGCGCGCCACGGCATAGGCGGACTTCATCTGGCCAAGAATCTGCGGTTCGCCCAACACCAGCGAATCGAGACCGGACGCCACACGCATCATGTGACGAACTGCCGCATCCTCTTCGTGCACGTAAGCGCTCGCGCGCAGGTCGTCGAGGTCCAAATGGTGGTAATCGGCGAGCCAGCGCAGTACGACATCCGCTGAAAGATGTTCCTGCTCTATATAAAGCTCGCTGCGATTGCAGGTCGAAAGGATCGCAGCTTCGCGACTGTCGGTGAGCCGGCAGAGCTGCTGCAGGGCCTCAACCAACTGCTCTGGCGTAAACGCCACGCGCTCGCGCACGTCTACGGAGGCAGTCTTGTGGTTAATACCGAGTGCGAGGAAGGCCATTCAATATCGCTGATGATGTCGGGAAGCCGACAATTGTCCTACTTCGAAAGATTCAGAACAACCACCGTAAGCTATTGTCCTAATGCCTTGTGTCTATAAAGGCACCCATTGAGACTCGGTTATGTTTGGCCGAAGGCTTGTGTCATGATGATCCGACCGCAGGTTAGTCGTCCTTTTCCTATATGAATAGATCTTCCGCGTTGCTCCTTGCTTTTGTCTTCCTCAGCGGCTGCCAGGCCATGGCACCCGTGTCGCCGGACGGTACGCCGTCGGTGGAAGACAGCACCCCCGCCCCTGAAAAGCCCAAGGTTTATTCCTCGTTCACTGAAGAAACGGTGTACAGCCTGCTGACCGCAGAACTCGCCGGCCAGCGCAATCGTTTCGACATTGCCCTGGATAACTACGTGACCCAGGCCATCAACACTCAGGATCCGGGGATTTCCGAGCGCGCGTTCCGCATCGCCGAGTACCTGGGCGCCGACCAGGCTGCGCTGGACACGTCGCTGATCTGGGCCAAAAACGCACCGGACGACCTGGAAGCCCAACGCGCGGCGGCCGTTCAACTGGCACGCGCCGGGCGCTATGACGACTCCATGGTCTATATGGAGAAGGTCCTGCAGGGCAAGGGCGACACGCATTTCGACTTTCTTGCGCTGTCAGCGGCCGACACGGACCAGGACACGCGCAACGGTTTGATGAAGAGCTTCGACCGCCTGCTGCAAAAACATCCGAAGAACAGCCAACTGATTTTCGGCAAGGCCTTGCTGCTGCAACAGGATGACGAAGCCGACGCCGCGCTGAAACTGCTGGAGCAGAATCCGCCGGAAGAAGGCGAAATCGCCCCGATCCTGTTGCGTGCGCGCCTGCTGCAGAACCTCAATCGCGGCAAGGAAGCGATTCCACTGCTGGAAAAAAGCATCAAGAAGTATCCGGAAGACAAACGCCTGCGCCTGACCTACGCGCGCATGCTGGTAGAGCAGGACCGCATGGAGGACGCCAAAGTGCAGTTCGCCAGCTTGGTCCAGCAATACCCGGACGATGACGAATTGCGCTATTCCCTGGCACTGGTGTGCCTGGAAGCCAAGGCCTGGGACGAGGCCAAGGGTTACCTGGAAGAGCTGATCCAGCGCGAAAGCCATGTGGATTCGGCGCACTTGAACCTTGGCCGTATCGCGGAAGAGCGCAACGACCCACAGGCCGCCCTGCTCGAATACGCCCAGGTTGGCCCCGGCAATGATTACCTGCCTGCCCAATTGCGCCAGGCCGATATCCTGATGAGCAACGGTCGCACCGACGAGGCGGAAAAACGCCTGGCTGCGGCCCGCGATGCCGAGCCGGACTATGCGATCCAGCTGTACCTGATTCAGGCCGAGACCTTGTCGGCCAACAACCAGGGCGAGCGCGCCTGGAAACTGCTGCAACAAGCCTTGCTGCAATTCCCCGACGATTTGAACCTGCTGTATACCCGCGCCATGCAGGCGGAAAAACGCAATGACCTGGCCCAGATGGAAAAAGACCTGCGCCTGATCATCAAGCGCGACCCGGACAACGCCATGGCCCTCAACGCCTTGGGTTACACCTTGTCCGACCGCACCACGCGTTACGCCGAAGCCAAGGTGTTGATCGAACAAGCCCACAAGCTCAACCCGGAAGACCCGGCCGTACTCGACAGCCTGGGCTGGGTGAATTACCGCCTGGGCAACCTCGACGAAGCGGAACGCTTGCTGCGCCAGGCGCTGGAACGCTTCCCCGACCAGGAAGTCGCTGCTCACCTGGGCGAAGTGCTCTGGGCCAATGGCAAACAGCGCGAAGCACGCCAGATCTGGGAAAAATTCCTCAAGGAACAACCCGAAAGCCCCATCCTGCGCGGCACCATCCTGCGCCTGACCGGATCCGAGACCCTTTAAGCTTATGTTCTTGCGCCACATTGTCGTTTTCAGCTTCATCGCCCTGCTCGCCGGTTGCGCGGGTTTCGGCGCCCGTGAATCCGTTGAAGGCCAGGGCAACCCGGCGCAATGGAAGCAGCACAAAGATCAGCTCAGCAGCATCGACGGCTGGCAGATCGAAGGCAAAGTCGGGGTTCGCGCGCCAAAGGATTCGGGCAGCGGCACTTTGTTCTGGCTGCAACGCCAGGATTACTACGATATTCGCCTGTCCGGCCCACTAGGACGTGGCGCGGCACGCCTGACCGGTCGACCGGGGCAAGTCAGCCTCGAGGTGGCCAATCAGGGGCGCTATGAAGCGACTTCGCCGGAAACGCTGCTGGAAGAACAAATTGGCTGGAAGCTGCCGGTGTCTCACCTGGTCTGGTGGGTACGCGGCCTGCCCGCGCCTGACAGCAAGAGCCGCCTGGGCCTCAATGGCGACAGCCGCCTGGCCACGCTGGAGCAGGATGGCTGGCAGGTGGAATATTTGAGCTACGTAGAGCAAAGCGGTTATTCGCTGCCCGAGCGCATCAAACTGCATGGCCCCGACCTTGACGTCACGCTGGTGATCAAGGACTGGCAACCGCGCAAACTGGGGCAATAACGTGACTGTAGAACGCCTGACGCTGCCCTCCCCCGCGAAACTCAATTTGATGCTGCATATTCTCGGTCGCCGTGAAGACGGCTATCACGAGTTGCAGACGCTGTTTCAATTTCTCGACTACGGCGATGAGCTGACCTTCTCCGTGCGCGACGACGGCGTGATCAAGCTGCATACCGAATTCGAAGGCGTGCCTCACGACAGCAACCTGATCGTGAAGGCGGCGAAAAAACTTCAGGAACAATCCGGATGCGGGCTAGGTATCGATATCTGGATCGATAAAATTTTGCCCATGGGCGGTGGAATCGGCGGCGGCAGCTCGAATGCCGCAACCACATTGCTGGGCCTGAATCACTTGTGGCAACTGGGTTGGGACGAAGATCGCCTGGCCGCGCTGGGCCTGACACTGGGCGCCGACGTCCCGGTTTTCGTGCGTGGGCACGCGGCTTTCGCCGAGGGCGTGGGGGAGAAACTCAGCCCGGAATACCCCGAAGAGCCTTGGTATGTCGTGCTTGTGCCGCAAGTATCTGTAAGTACAGCAGAAATTTTTTCAGATCCGTTGTTGACACGTAACTCTTCTCCCATTAAAGTGCGCCCCGTTCCCAAGGGAAACAGTCGAAATGACTGCTTACCGGTTGTAGCAAGGCGTTATCCAGAGGTACGTAACGCTTTGAATTTGTTAGGTAAATATACCGAAGCAAAATTAACCGGAACTGGAAGTTGTGTGTTTGGGGGCTTCCCAAGCAAAGCTGAAGCTGATAAAGTCTCGGCCCTTCTTACAGAGACCCTTACAGGGTTTGTAGCAAAGGGAAGCAACGTTTCGATGTTGCATCGCAAGCTGCAAAGTCTGCTCTAAAGGAACCGAGTGTTAGGCACTCGTTGCAACAGATACAGGGGCGTCGCCAAGCGGTAAGGCAGCAGGTTTTGATCCTGCCATGCGTTGGTTCGAATCCAGCCGCCCCTGCCATTTTCTATACTCATCCAGGTTACCCTCAGCCTCTAGGTACTGCGCGTGTCCAAGATGATGGTCTTTACGGGGAATGCTAACCCCGATCTGGCTCGGCGTGTCGTACGTCAGCTGCATATCCCTCTCGGTGACATCTCTGTCGGTAAGTTTTCCGACGGTGAAATTACAGCCGAGATCAATGAAAACGTCCGCGGTAAAGACGTCTTCATTATTCAGCCGACTTGCGCTCCGACCAACGATAACCTGATGGAACTCGTCGTGATGGCTGATGCCTTCCGCCGCTCCTCAGCGACTCGAATCACAGCTGTAATCCCTTACTTTGGTTATGCCCGTCAGGATCGCCGTCCGCGTTCCGCACGTGTGGCTATCAGCGCGAAAGTCGTCGCTGACATGCTGACCGTGGTAGGTATCGACCGTGTTCTCACGGTTGACCTGCACGCTGACCAAATCCAGGGGTTCTTCGATATTCCGGTAGATAACATCTACGGCTCCCCGGTATTGGTGGATGACATCGAAGACCAGCGCTTTGAAAACCTGATGATCGTGTCCCCGGACATTGGTGGCGTCGTGCGTGCACGGGCTGTTGCCAAATCCCTGGGCGTGGACCTCGGGATCATCGACAAACGCCGTGAGAAAGCCAATCACTCTGAAGTGATGCATATCATCGGTGATGTCGAAGGGCGTACCTGTATTCTGGTTGATGACATGGTCGACACCGCCGGCACCCTGTGCCACGCGGCGAAAGCCTTGAAAGAGCACGGTGCGGCTAAAGTCTTCGCCTACTGCACACACCCTGTGCTGTCGGGCCGAGCGATCGAGAACATCGAGAACTCCGTGCTGGACGAACTGGTGGTGACTAACACCATCCCGTTGTCCGCCGCTGCTCAAGCCTGTGCGCGTATCCGTCAACTGGATATCGCACCGGTCGTTGCCGAGGCGGTCCGCCGCATCAGCAATGAAGAATCGATCAGCGCGATGTTCCGCTAAGGGTCACACCTTCGGCACATCCCACTGACGAAAAGCGCCCCGCCCCGACATTCTGTTGGGGCGGGGCTTTTTTGCCCATGTCGAGTACGGCGCTGGTCGCAAACGCCCCTCGATGATGGCTATTTTGGAGATACAAAATGACTGACTTTACTCTGAACGCTCAAGCGCGTACTGACCTGGGGAAAGGTGCGAGCCGCCGCCTGCGTCACGCCGCCAACATCCCAGCCGTTGTATACGGTGGTAACAAGCCTGCTGAATCCGTGACCATCCTGGCCAAGGAAATCGCCAAGCTGTTCGAAAACGAAGCTGCCTACAGCCACGTTATCGAGCTGAACGTCGACGGCGCCAAGCAGAACGTCATCGTTAAAGCGATGCAGCGTCACCCGTCCAAGCAGTTCATCATGCACGCTGACTTCGTTCGCGTTGTAGCTGGCCAGAAACTGACCGCCATCGTGCCTGTGCACTTTGTTGGTGAAGACGCTCCGGTCAAGAAAGGCGGCGAGATCTCGCACGTCCTGAACGAAATCGAAGTGACCTGCCTGCCGAAAGACCTGCCTGAGTTCATCGAAGTCGACCTGTCGGCTCTGGAAATCGGCGCTATCGTTCACCTGTCCGACCTCAAAGCCCCTAAAGGTGTTGAGTTTGTTGCACTGGCTCACGGTGATGACAAAGCGGTTGCCAACGTTCACGCTCCACGCGTTGCTCCAGAAGCTGAAGAAGGCGCTGCAGAGTAATTCACTCTGTATTGCCGGAGCTTGAGGAAACATCGCGGACCGGAACGTAGCGAGAAAGCGGGCGATAACGCGGCGTTTACTCTTGAGTAAATAGCTTCTGTCGTCCACTTTCGCCGCACACAGGTTGCGGCGATGTTATCCACAACTCCAAAGGAAGGGCCCCTGTCGTGACTGCCATTAAACTGATCGTTGGCCTGGGAAATCCAGGCGCCGAATACGAACAGACCCGGCATAACGCGGGGGCCCTTTTTGTTGAGCGCATCGCCCACGCGCAAGGTGTGAACCTGGTGGCTGATCGCAAATATTTTGGCCTGACCGGGCGCTTTTCGCACCAGGGTCAGGATGTTCGTCTGCTGATTCCCACCACCTACATGAACCGCAGCGGCCAGGCTGTCGCGGCGCTTGCGGGGTTCTTCCGGATCAAACCCGAGGAAATCCTGGTGGCCCATGACGAACTGGACCTGCCACCCGGTGTTGCCAAGCTCAAGCTGGGCGGCGGGCATGGCGGGCACAATGGCCTGCGCGACATCATCGCGCAGCTGGGTAATCAGAATAATTTCTACCGTCTGCGGCTCGGCATTGGCCACCCAGGCGTTGCCAGTATGGTTTCAAATTTCGTCCTGGGCCGTGCGCCACGCGCCGAACAGGAAAAACTCGATGCCAGCATCGACTTTGCCCTCGGCGTGCTGCCGGATATCTTCGCCGGTGAATGGAACCGCGCGATGAAAAACCTGCACAGCCAGAAGGCCTGACTCTTACCGAGGGGAAACACCATGGGATTCAATTGCGGCATCGTCGGCCTGCCCAACGTCGGCAAATCCACCCTGTTCAACGCTCTGACCAAGTCCGGTATTGCAGCGGAGAACTTCCCCTTCTGCACCATCGAGCCCAACAGCGGTATCGTGCCGATGCCGGATCCACGCCTGGACGCCCTGGCGGCCATCGTCAATCCAAAACGCATCTTGCCGACCACCATGGAATTCGTCGACATCGCTGGCCTGGTTGCCGGCGCCTCGAAAGGTGAAGGCCTGGGCAACAAGTTCCTGGCCAACATCCGTGAAACCGATGCCATCGCCCACGTGGTCCGCTGCTTTGAAGACGAGAACGTGATTCACGTCTCCAACAGTGTCGACCCGAAACGCGACATCGAGATCATCGACTTGGAACTGATCTTCGCCGACCTCGACAGCTGCGAGAAGCAACTGCAGAAAGTCGCGCGCAACGCCAAGGGTGGCGATAAGGACGCCGTGGTCCAGAAAAGCCTGCTGGAGCAGTTGATCGCTCACTTCACCGAAGGCAAGCCTGCGCGCAGCTTGATGAAGAACATGAGCACCGACGAAAAAGCGGTGATCAAGGGCTTCCACTTGCTCACTACCAAGCCTGTCATGTACATCGCCAACGTTGCCGAAGACGGTTTTGAGAACAACCCGCTGCTCGACGTGGTCAAGGCCATCGCCGACGAAGAAGGCGCGATCGTGGTACCGGTGTGCAACAAGATCGAAGCAGAAATTGCCGAGCTGGATGACGGCGAAGAAAAAGACATGTTCCTCGAGGCCCTGGGCCTGGAAGAGCCTGGCCTGAACCGCGTGATCCGCGCGGGTTACGAAATGCTCAACCTGCAGACCTACTTCACCGCAGGTGTCGAAGAAGTCCGCGCCTGGACCGTCAAGGTCGGTGCTACCGCACCACAGGCCGCTGGCGTGATCCACACCGACTTCGAAAAAGGCTTTATCCGCGCCGAAGTGATTGCCTACAACGACTTCATCCAGTTCAAGGGTGAAGCCGGTGCCAAGGAGGCGGGTAAGTGGCGCTTGGAAGGCAAGGAATACATTGTTAAAGATGGCGATGTGATGCACTTCCGTTTTAACGTGTAAGCGTTAACTGCGGTTTATATCGCAAATAAAAAAGCCGATGCATTGCATCGGCTTTTTTGTGGGCGTTGTTTATCTGCACTTAACAATACGCACGCCAAGCATTAGAGTTTTTCAGATTCCCCCTACTGACATTCCCGAGTCTTGTGACGAGAAATTAAACCCAAGTCAAAACCAAACTTATCCTACACAACATTGGCGACCAACACGATCAACAACAAGTGACAACACTTATAGAATTCTATCTACTGAACCGAGCCTGCACACCAATTGCGAAGCAATAACGATTATGGAGTAATCATGCAATGTCGGCCTCTGACACCCTGGACAATAAAGCGAATGTTTCACTGCTTGAAGGCCCCGACATTGAAGAAATACTGAACAGCACTGCCTCGCTCAATATTGATATTTTGCTGCTGGGAGAAACCGGAACCGGCAAGGACACCTTGGCACAGCGAATCCATCGTTTATCCGGACGACGGGGGAGCTTCATCGCAGTGAACTGTGCCGCCATTCCAGAAACCCTTGCAGAAAGCCAACTGTTCGGCGTCAATAGCGGAGCCTACACGGGCGCTGTACAGTCCAGGGCAGGCTTTATCGAAGCCGCACATCTAGGCACTTTGTACCTGGATGAAATCGACAGCATGCCGCTTTCCTTGCAAGCCAAGCTACTCCGCACGCTGGAGTCGCGCGGTGTCGAGCGACTCGGCTCGACCCGGTTTATCCCGGTAGACATGCGCGTTATCGCATCGGCTCAACAGTCGCTCTACGAAATGGTTGAACGAGGGACTTTCCGGCGGGACCTGTATTTTCGTTTAAGTGTCGTCGATATTCAGCTCCCGTCTTTGCGAGAATGCAAAGATCGTATCATTCCGCTTTTTTTAAGCATGATCCGCCAAGAAGCGGAATCTTTTAAGTGCCCTTCTCCGCAGCCTCCAAATTCCTTGTTACAGCAGCTGTTATGCCATCCCTGGCCTGGTAATGTTCGCGAACTGAGTTCCACCGCTAAACGCTTTGTTTTGGGCCTTCCTCCACTCTCAGTGAGGGATAGGAATCCTGAGGAATCTGAAGCAGGCCTCAAGGAACGCTTACAACGTATTGAGAAGTCACTGATTGAGGAATCACTGCATCGGCACAACGGCAATGTGGATCTTGCGGCGGCTGATTTGAGAGTTGCCAAACGTACATTCTATTACCGGATGAAACAATTGGGGATTGATTAAACCAATATTTAAACCCCAACACTGCTGTAACCAGTGGGAGGCCTCCAGTTTTTTTTGCAATAGCTTGGAACTACTTAAATAGCGAATACCACACAGTTAACGTCAGACATCACACTGTAAAACCTTGCAAAAAATGATGACTGAGTATTGCACTATATTTCAAACTAGCGAAGTGGAGAAGGTCCATGTCTCAAGTTAACGGTTACGGTTCCTACAACCCCTATAACTCCGGCTACGGCGCCGGCGACACCGCTGGAAACCCCGGCCTTGATGCAGAAAGTCAGCGGTCGAAGGAAATACAGACTCAGGGCCTGAAATTGAGCAACGACGCAACGCAAGATAGCAACGTCAAAGGCGCTGCTGAAAAAAGGCGTTAATGCAAGACCTCCTCGGCTTACCCGCCGAGGAGGTACATCTTGTATTAAAAAGGATGCCGACACTTAAAGCCTGCGTAAAAGTACCATTGCTCACCTACCGGGATTACCGATGCTTGTAGAAGACAATAGCTCAATCGCGCTTAGCAGCCATAAAAGCACCCTTCGTTCATCTGATGGCCCACCCTCAAGTACAGATGTCGACTTTTTCACCTCAGAACTCGAACGTCCCGTTTCGACAAAACCTATGGCAGCACAATTTGAAACAATGAGTTTGCTGGCGAACGCGGCAACGGCGATCGATACAACAAAAAACAAAATAACGAGAGACCTCAGCAAACTCAGCAAAAACATCGACAGAGAGGCGTTACGTAAGTATCCAAATGATCTTTCCAACGCTTTACTCATGTCGCACTTGATCGTAAAAACCCTTGGTAAAACAACCCAGTGCATCGACAAAATATGCAACCTGCAGTAGCGCGCAGGCGCTTCCTGCAGTCAACGCTATTGGCGCTCAGTTTTCTATTTCTGTTGAGTGGTTGCGGTGACCGTGTCGAACTGCATCGACAACTCTCTGAGCAAGAGGCCAATGAAGTCATTGCAGAACTGGCAGACAAACATATTCGAGCTCAAAAGATCCCGACCAAGGATGGTGTAACGGTAAGTGTTGATGCAAACGACATAGGCCGAGCCGTTCGCACGCTGGAGGCTGTGGGCCTGCCCAAGCTCGCTCGCGCCACACTCGGCGATACGTTTCGCAAAGAGGGCGTTATCTCTACGCCACTGGAAGAGCGCGCACGCTACATCTACGCCTTATCCCAGGAGCTCGAAGCCACCCTGTCGAACATCGACGGTGTCATCGTTGCCCGAGTGCACGTCGTGCTTCCCGAGCGCATTGCGCCAGGAGAACCAGTGCAGCCTGCATCCGCCTCGGTTTTCATCAAACACGATCCTCGTCTTGATCCCGACAATATCAGAGCCCGTGTTCGCAGAATGGTCGCAAGCAGTATTCCGGGGATGACAACCGCCGTGGACAACCCACAAAAACTTAGCGTCATATTTGTACCCGCCGCGGCTTATCAGGAACAAAAGCGATTGGTCTACTTCGGACCTTTCTTAATTCCGGCAGATGACCGTAGCTTTTGGTGGACCTGTTTCTTGGGTGTGCTGGGTGGTTTGATTGTGACGGTGGCCGGTTCACTCTTCCTGTTAAACCGGCGACAGCGGATGGCGCAGTCGATACCTGATGTAACGACAGGTCCTGCACATGATCATTAGCCACTCCTTATCCATGAGTGACCATCTTGCTTGGGCTCAATGGTGGGCATTTCCCTGGAAGACCTCTCACGAAAGCTGGAGATCTTTTTACCCTGAAATTGCTTTGATGCAATGCTGTGAGGTCCTGATGAAGAACGGGCTTGCAGGTGCTGCTCCCTCCTTGCCTCCTGCGCCTCAGTTCGCGGTGCTTCGACTGGCGCTCGCCTCAACGGACCAACTCAACCTCGCGCTCAAATTGATTCACCTTACTGTCACGCCTGAATCTGCACCCTCTTTGAACGAAGGCGATGACCTATGGTGCATGAGCCTTTCCAAAGCCCTCTCACCTGACATGCTTCTGCCCGAAGATGACCCTTTGCAATTACTGTGCAATTGGATCGCACCCGCTGTCTGGCAGCGGCTTCGATTACGTTTTCCCGTTGAGCGAGTTCTCACGGTGGAAGAAAGAGCTCCCGTATTCGAAAACGCATGCAGCCGATTGATCACGCTCTGGCAAGCCGTGATCTGGCGTGCCACATCACGAAACGGCCACGACACAGTTCCTGACATGCACACGCCAGGAGATCGATAATGCTTCAACTGCAAAAAATTGAGTTGCACCAGAACGCTGCCAGTTTTCCAAACCCCTTGGTTCCCCGAGAAGTGCTCGCAGACGTCGAAAACGCCAATCAGATCCTATTGCATGCGCAAGCGAAGGCTGAGGATCTGATAAGAAGAGCAGGTGAGAAATGTGAGGCGATGCAGAAAAAAGCCTCGCTGGAACTCTGGCAGCGCGCCGATAAGCAGCTCAAGTGCTGGGAACATGAGCGTGAGGCAATTCTGGCAAGTCTTGAACACCATGCGACCTTAGTTATCAACCAAGCCATCCAGCGCATCCTTGACGAGACTGTCGAGCCTCAGCGTCTGCAAGCTCTCATCCAGCAGCTGCTGGCAAATCAGATACCGCAGGTCAACGCAACGCTGCTCTGCTGCCCAACCGAATTCGAGTATATAAAAAAGTACCTTGTTTCTCACGGGGCGACACTCTGGAAGCTGCAACCAGACGCCACTGCCCTCCCTCAAACCCTGACACTGAGGACAGACGAGGGGGATTTTCTGATCAGCTGGCAATCGATGCTCGAGATGTTTCTCAAACAGAGTCGATAAACCATAAGCGCTTGCTCAATGGTTCACCTCGTATCAAATAGTTTCTTGTGCACGGAACTGACTGGCGGTGACAAACCACAACACAAAAAACATTGAGGAATCACTATGAGTTCTTTAAGCAACTTATCGCTTCAGCTTGCGAGAAACAGCACCACCGCCAACCAGAAAGTCATACGCGCGGGTGAAGATCCTGCAACATCGGAAGACATTCAGGCGTTCTACTCGCTCATACTACAGCAAGACTTCGCCAACTTTGCCTATCTGGAGCAAGGGCGCGTCATTCACGAAACGATCAAAACAACCATCGAGAGCTTTCAGTGATTTGAAAGCGCTCATCATTGACTGGTTGAAGAGCGGCAAAGAACAAATAACCTTACTTGAAGGACAAGATGACATTGTGATCCGCCTTCATGTTAGCGGGGTATTGGTAAGCGTCAGGCTGACTTCAACTTCATCTAACAACACCGAACTGCAACATTGGATGCGGATCGGCTCTGCGAGTCTGAATCACTTTCAGGGCGCAGTGGCGCAAGCATCCAGCTGTGGCACCCTCTGGATTATCCAAAGTCTTCAGGGTGCGCCTGACGAGCATCGCGTGTTCGGTAGCATCGAATCTCTGCTCAACCAACGGGATACCTGGCGCGCCATGTTCGCACGCCTGAATAAACCAGCCCATACACCCAAACCAACTTCACTACGTGCGTTGCGGCATTAATCAGGAAAGCTCCTATGCATAACAAGATTTCCCAACACACCTGCTTGCATATTGATCCGCCTGACACTTCATCCAGACGCGCGAAATGGCAATGGCTGGCTCTATTAGCCTGCGTAATGGCTCCAGCGCACAACCTGCTTGCAGCCATCCCCTCAGAATGGAAAAACACCGCCTACGGCTACGAGGCCGACCATAAACCGCTGCGGGAAGTGCTCGACGACTTCGCCCAGACCTTTGGCACGCAACTGCAAATCGAAGGCCTGCTGGAGGGTGACGTCAACGGCAAGATCCGCGCAAATACCCCACAGTCCATGCTGGATAGACTCGGGGTTGAACACCGGTTTCAGTGGTATCTCTACAACAACACCCTGTTCATCAGTAAGTTGGACCAGCAGGAATCCGCGCGCCTGGAAGTCTCCTCGGAAACTATTTCAGACCTCAAGCAAGCGCTGACCGATATCGGCCTGCTTGATAGCCGTTTCGGCTGGGGCGAATTGCCCGAAGACGGTGTCGTATTGGTTTCCGGCCCCAAAACCTACATCGAACAGATCAAGCAGTTCAGCAGCAAACGCCGCTCGGCGGACGAAAAGCAGAGCGTGCTCAGCTACCCGCTCAAATTTGCCAACGCGGCAGACCGCACCGTGGATTACCGAGGTGAAAAACTCGTCGTTCCCGGCGTCGCGAGCATTTTGCGGGGACTCTTGGAACCCCGTTCCGCCTCAACGCTTTCGGGGATGAGCCAACCCGCCTCATCCCAGCCATCCCCTCTAACCCCCAACGTGCCTCGGCTGGGCAACCCGTTGCTGGGCCAAATGCTCGGTGCAAATGGCAACACAGGGCAGTTGAACGCCGGACCCACAATGACCACGCGGGCACCGACATCCAACAGCCGCATCCGCGTCGAAGCCGACGTGCGCAATAACGCCGTGCTGATCTATGACCTGCCGGAACGCCAGGCCATGTACCGCGAGTTGATCACCCAACTTGACGTCGCCCGCAAACTGATCGAAATCGATGCGATCATTCTTGATATCGAACGTACGCAATTGCGCGAATTCGGGGTGAACTGGGGTTTCCAGAACAGCCGCTTCCGCGGCGGCGTCAACATGGCGCCTGGCACCTCGTCGCAGGTGTCGATTGAAAACCGTGATCGTTTCTACGCCGATATCCGCGCGTTGGAGGCCAAGGGGCTGGCAACCATGGTCTCCAACCCGTCGGTGCTCACCCTGGAAAACCAGCCGGCGGTGATCGACTTCAACCGCACCCAATACATCACTCCCGGTAGAGATTACGCAACCATTTTGCCCGTCACGGTGGGCACCAGCCTCCAAGTGGTTCCCCGGGTAACGACGGGGCGCGGCGTTCACCAGATCCATTTGGCCATCGATATCGAAGACGGTAATTTCGACGAAACCAACCCCGAGCGAGACCCCAATCACCCCGATGTTCGACGGGGCAAGGTCAGCACGCAGGCCGTGATGCAGGAGAAGCGTTCGCTGGTAGTGGGTGGCTTCCATGTCACCGACAGTTCCGACCAGCAAAAGAAGATCCCGTTGCTGGGGGATATTCCGTTGCTGGGCAAGGCGCTGTTTTCCTCGACAGAACGCCACAACAATCGACGTGAACGCTTGTTCATCCTCACTCCCCGCGTGATCGGGGACCAGGACGACCCGTCGCGCTACTTGCCACAGGACGACCAGGCCGAGTTGCAAGCGGCCCTCACACCACTGGCCAGGCGCTACTCACCGCATCAGCCGGTGATCAAACGCAGTGACATCATCACCACCCTGGCGCGCTTGGTCAGTGGAGAAGTCCCCAAGTCTTTCAGTGCGGCACCTATGCCTCTGGCGCTGAACACCTTGTGCAGCACCCGTGATTTACTGGCGCTCAATAGCGAACGCAGCCAGTGGTACGCCGGCCCGGAATACAACGTGGCGGTTGTGGTGTTGCGCAACCAGTTCAAACGTAATGTGCGTATCGATGAAAAGGAATGCAGCAACTCGCAGACCCTGGCGGTCACCGTCTGGCCGCGCGCATGGCTCAAGCCGGGTGAAGAAGCCGAGGTATTTATCGCCATGCGCCCGGTGGTGAAGGATGAACACCTCAGTGTGCCCCGTCCCTCTATGATCACTCCAGCTCAGAAGGCCACACCATGATGAACCGACTGTTGTGCGTCACCTTGATCGGCGCCGCAATGCTCTTCACCGGCTGTACGCCGACGTGCAAAGGTGACTCATGCTCACGCCCGCAATCGAGCCAAGACAAAATGGTGATCTGGTGGCCGCCGCAGATGCGCGTCGAGCCCGCCCCCTCCGGTGAGCGGGCGGATTACCAAACGGTATCACTGGAACGATGAGACATCCGGATATGCCCGACGACCCAAGGCAGGCATTTTTCGACAACCTGGTGAGTGGCGCAGCCGCTCACCTGCCCCTGGCGCCCGGCATCAAGGTTTGCGCACAACGCGCCGGCCAGCGACCAGGCTTGGCCTTGTGCATCGCGCGTGAGGCTTTGCAGACCGGGCAATTGCAACGGGTGCTGGAGCGACGCTTTGAGCAGGCAGTCGCGTTCGATGGCTGCTTTATCTACCTCGACCCTCAGCACGCCCTGGTGATCTGGCATGCACTGCCGGCAACCGCCAGCACGCTCGACAGGATCCTCAGCCGGATGCTGTCGCTGGCCACCCTGCAAGCCTTGGACACGTGATCAGCGTCGCTCAAGCTCGGGAAGTTCCAGGGTTTCGCGCTTGGCCTCATCATCGAGCTCACGCAGGGTTCGGTAAATCAGCGCCACGGCCTGCAAGGTTTCGCGAGGGATACCAGCGCCCAGTTTTTTCGTGTAGAGCGTGCGCGCCAGCCAGACACACTGGATCACCGGCACGTCGGCCGCCTTGGCGCGGCGGATCAATGTGCGGGCTTCATCATCCGTACCTTTGCTCACCAACATCGGCAGTGGTGTCTTACCCGGACGGTAATACAGCGCGACGGCATAGTGCGTCGGGTTGACCACCAGCATGTCGGACTCCTCGAGCTTGGGCAGCTTGACCTTTGGTTCTTCCTGAGCCAACTGGTACGCCAACGAACGGCGTTGCCCTTTCACATGGGGGTCGCCCTCCATGTCCTTGTACTCTTTGACGACTTCTACTTGGGTCATACGCATGCGCTTGGCAAAAAAGTGCTTGGACAGGATCATGTCGACAAGCGCCAGCACCAGCAGCATGCCCAGGCACACGTGCAGCAGATGACGGAACAGCGCGATCAACGCCACGATGTAGCTTTGCAGGTCACTGGTGGCCAGGTTGATCAGCGTGCCCACTGCGGGCCAGATCACCACATACAGAATCAAACTGATAAGGAAGGCTTTCGCCACGCTCATCAGCAGGTTCATCAACTGCTGGGCAGAGAACATCTGCTTGACCTGACTGACGGGGTTGAGGCGATTGAAATCCATCTTCAAGGCCTCCGGCGCAAACAGCAGTCCGAACTGCATCCAACTGCTGATCAGCTTCGTGGTAATCGCGACCCCGGCCATCAACAGGGCAAATGAAAAGAACACCCCCAGCGCGTCGAACAGCACCTCTTCCAGCGCACGCGTGAAAGGCTGGTTCAGCCGTGACATCGGCAACAGCATCAATTGCTGGAAGCGTTGCAGGCTGGTCTCGGCGGTGGCCAAGGCAATTTCACTGATCGCTGTCAGCGCCAGCAGCTTTGCGACATCCTGGCTCTGGGCGACCTGGCCTTTCTTGCGTTGGTCACGCAGTTTCTTGGCGGACGCCGGGTGCTTTTTTTCGCCTGAGTCACTCATGGCACTGCGACCTTGAGCAAAACGCCCAATGAATGTTTAAGGTCGCCCAGCAGGCTTATACGCCCGACGATCAGATCCTGCAGCAGCGCAAAGTACAACAACAGGATGCCAATGCCCGCCAGGCTCTTGACCGGTGGCGCCAGGGTACTCACCTGTAACTGCTGGCTGTAGACCCCCAACAGTGCGATGCCGAACTCCAGCAACAGCAACACCGCAATAAAGGGGGCGGCATAGAGCATCATGTGGGTGAACGTATCCCCCAGCAGGCCGATAAACACATCAAAGCCATTCACCGCAGGCAGCGGAAACCACAGGGTGGGCGGCCAGATCAGGTAACTGTCCCAGATCACCTGGGTCAGCGTGCCCAAGCCGAGACTGGTCATCAGCAGGAAAATCGCCAGTTGCTTGAACATATGCCCGATCGGCGTTGCATCCGGCCCCAACGAAGGGTTGAGTTGCCCACCCGCCAAGGCTCCCCGCTGGTTATCCAGCAGCGCCCCCACTGATTCGAACATCCAAAACGGCATCGCCAGAAGCACCCCCAGTAAAATCCCCAGGGCCACCTCCTTGAGTACCAACGCAGCCAGCATGATTGCGGAGTAATCCTGGCCCGCCAATGCAGCATGAATACCCGGTGCGGGCATCAACGCCATGACCATCACCAGGGTGTGCCGCGGCATGCCTCGGATGTGTTGAAAACAGAACGCCGCCACCAGGATGCCGCACGGGTAGATACGCGCCATGCCGATCACCAGGCTGGGCAGGTATTCGAGATAGAGCAGCATGGGTTGGGCCTCAGTTCAGGGCCGAGCGGCCGATCATTTCAAAGGTCAGGTTGATCAGTTGGATCAACTCCACGCCAATCCAGCGGCCGGTCATGATCAGCGTGATACCCACGGCCACCAGCTTGATACCGAAGGGCAATGTCTGGTCCTGTACCTGCATCAATGCCTGCACGAGAGACGTCAACACCCCCACCACCACCGCCACGATCAACGGCGGCGCCGACAGCACCACCACCAGCAACATGCCCTGCTTGAACAGCACGATAGGTTCCATACGGCACTCAGAGGTAGGAGAGGAACAGACTGTCGAGCAACCGGGACCAGCCGGACACCATCACGAACAACAGCAATTTCAGCGGCAGGGAAATAGTCATCGGCGAGACCATTTGCATGCCCAACGACAGGAGCAGGTTGGAAACAATCAGGTCGATCACGATGAAGGGGATATAGATCAGAAAGCCGATCTCGAACCCCGCCTGCAGCTGCGACAGCACGAAGGCCGGGATCACCAGGATCAAGTCTTCGCGCTGCACCTGCTCGGCCATCTGCGCAGGCCACAAGCGCTTGGAATTCTCCAACAGGTGCGTCAGCACATCCGGATCGATGTTGCGCAGCATGAAGGCACGTAGCGGTTTGATGGCCTCGTTTCCTGTCTGCAGGAGCATTTGCACGTTGCTCAAGTCCAAGGGCGAGGCTTTGACGTGCTCGGCGATTTCATACCCCACCGGGGCCATGATGAATAGCGTGGCCGCCAGTGCGATGCCATTGACGGCCATGCTGGGCGGCACCTGCTGCACACCGATGGCGTTGCGGGTGATCATCAGCACAATCACAATTTTCAGGAACGCGGTACAGACGATCAACAGCATGGGCATCAATGACAATGCCGCCAGGAAGACCGCGAGAACTAAGGGATCCAGCCCTTGCAGGATCATCCGGCGAACATCACGCGGGACAACTGCAAGCCCAGGCGCCCGTCGACTTCCACCAACTGCCCCAGGCCGATCGGCCGGTCGCCGTAATAGAGACCCGCCATGCCGGGCGCATAACCGGCGACACCCAGTACGGCACCGGGGGCGAGGCTGCGCAACTCGCCCAGGGTGAGGTTCAGTGTTCCGCAGCGTATGTTCAACGCCATGCTCAACTCGTCGAAGGGCTCATGGCCGAATACGTCCACAACGGGTTCATCTTCGTCATACCCCGAGTAATGGGGAGCGATAAATTCTTCATCCATGGAGGTGCCCTCAATCGAAGTCAGTGTCAGACACAACGCGCCTGCGTCATCGTCAATGCGCCCATGCAGCCGCTGCCTGCCAACCTGTACGTGGCCAGCGCCCTGGGCCTGGAAAAAATTCTGTTCTGGTATCAGCACATCCCCAGCCCGCAGGCCACGCACCTGTGCAATCGGTAATTGCAGGCGTCCAAGGGTCACGGCAATTGCCAGTTGAAACGACGCTGACAACGGCGCGGCGTTGCTGCGCCACGACCCGGCATCACACAACGCGAGGAAGCTCTCGGCCGTCAGCCACAGATAGCCCATTGCCCGGGAGGCCCCCAGCGTCACGCTGAGTCGGCAACCAAACCCCTTGGGACGCTCGACGTCCAGCAGTCGCACATGGCCCAGCAGTGTTTGCACCTGCGGGCTCAGGTGGTGTTGGAACAACGCCCAGAACCAGGAGTCCGGATCGTTGCCCGTCTTGGCCAAGGTCACCGGGCATTCGCCCAGCAGACTGAGCAAGGGGCCAGCCTCGGCCAGCGCCAACACCCCGCGTGCCGTTTCGAAACACAATGGCTGGCCCGCAGTGGGCGCACGACCCGGTTCGAGCCACAGCTCACCACGCTGCCCCGCGACGTCGAAGGGCAAGCGCAAGCCGCGCCCGAGACGACGGCGTGCGGCAACTATGTCGCCACTGACCCGAGGCAGCGGCACTGCCGGAATCATCATGCAGCCCCGACAGAGGGAAGCAGCAGGCTGACCGTTTGCCCCAACGATTGTGTAAAGCGGTCCTCAACCTGTTGCCGCACGCCATTCAGCCAGCGCGCCGTCGCATCATCTTGTGCGTCCAGGTCGATACTCCAGGCGCTCTGTTCACGGCGCACACTGGCGTTGATCCGCCCCAGGCGGGGCAAGTACAACACCGCCTGCAGCGGCCACTGCGACGCGGCCTGCAGACGAGGTACCAGTTGCTCGGCCAGCGCCTCGATCATGGCTGCAGCGCTCGACGCCTTGGTTCCCGACAGCTGAGGCCCTGCCCCAGAGCCCTCCCCCTCATCCGCCCACAATTGGGAAAACAATCGCGTCAGCTCCGCAGGCAGGACGCCCGCCATTGCAGGTTCTCGCTCCTCTCGTCTTTCACGCGGGCGTGGACGCTCGGCGGGTTTATCTGAAACCTGGATCATGTTGGCTCCTGCGCCAGTAAAAGAGATAACTCCTGAAGTTTTTCCACCTGCCGCAGGCAGGCGGTGACCTGCTTTTGGGCTCTGCCGACGCAGGTCTGTCGTTCTTCCTGCTGGCCCTGCAAGGCTTCCAATTGCCCCATGCCCCGCCGGGTATTGGCCGATAAGGAACGCTCCTGCGCGCCCCAGGACTTCAGCGCCTGCAGGTTCAATACCTGGCCCTGGTGCTCACTGAGCAACTGGGCGCTTCGTTCAGCCTCATCACGGCGGATCTGCTCAAGTGCATCCTCGGCCTGGCGGATATTGGCAAGCAGGGCCTGCTGGGCCCGCTTCGCCTCCCGCAAGGCACGTTCGGCTCGGTCTGCCCGATGCCGGCGCAGGCGGCGCAGTGTCTCGACTTCGCCGAGCAGCCCATCAGAAGGGGACATAGGCTGTCAGCTCCTTAAGTTGCTCAAGCGTCGTCGCCATCGGCGCAGGCTCACGCAAGTCCTGGCGCAGGAAATTGTCCACCGCCTGGCGACTGTCCACCGCCAGGTCGGTCAAGGCATCGCTGCCGGGCTGGTATTCCCCCAGCTTGAGCATCAGTTCGATCTGCTGATAGGCCGACAACAAGCGTCGCAACGCCGTGCCCGCCTGGATATCCACAGGCTCGGCGACGTTGCTCAGAATCCGCGAGAGGCTCGCCAGCACATCCACGGCGGGATAGTGCCCACGCTCCGCCAACTTGCGAGACAACACGATGTGGCCGTCGAGCAACGAGCGCACTTCATCGGCCACCGGATCGTTCATGGAGTCCTGCTCGATCAACACGGTGTAGATCGCCGTGATCACCCCCTCACGGGTCAACCCGGCGCGCTCTACCAGACGCGGCAGCAGGCTGTACACAGAAGGCGGCAGGCCACCGCGCCCGAGGGGTTCGCCAGCGGCCAGGCCGATCTCACGTTGGGCCCTGGCAAATCGGGTGAGGGAGTCGATCAGCAGCAGCACTCGCTTGCCCTTGCGCCGAAAACCCTCAGCCAGTGCCGTGGCCGTAAAGGCTGCACGGGCTCGCTCCATGCTGGAACGGTCGGACGTGGCGCACACCAGTACGGCCTTGGAACGCAGTTGCTCATCGAGTTCATGATCGAGGAATTCACGCAGTTCCCGACCCCGCTCGCCGATCAGGCCGAACACGATGACATCGCACTCCACGTTACGAGCGATCTCGGCCAACAGGGTGGTCTTGCCGCAACCGGCCCCGGCGAACAGGCCCACGCGCTGGCCCTCGCCCAGCGTCAACAGGCCATCGATCGAACGCACACCGGTGGCCAAGGCGCGGTTGATGCGCGGTCGATCAGTCGGCAACGGTGCCTCGCACAACACGGCGCTGGAGTCCGGCGAGTCAGCCTCGACAAACGCACTCGGGCCTTCTCCCGTGATCGGTCGCCCGAAGCCGTCCAGCACCTGGCCCAGCAAAGCCTCGCTGACCTGCACCCGATGCGAGACCCCAAGACGCTCCACCCCCGCGCCCACCTGCACGCCTTCCAGATTGCCCAGGGCGCTGAGCACCGCGTCCTGCTGATCAAAACCGATGATCTCGGCCAGCATGTAGTCGCCCTGCTTTTTCTCGACCCGACACAGATCACCGATACGCGCTTGAGGCAGCCGACACTGCAACAACATGCCATTGACGCGCTGGATGCGCCCCCGCATGGTCACCGGTGCGAAGGTGGCCAACGATTGGAACTGGCGTTGCTGCCAGGCTTCCAGGCGTGCTTGCAGTTCCGCACTCACCAGCGCACCTCATAGCGCTGTACGCCATCGAACACCACCTTGCTGTTGTCGATCAGCACCAGGCGCAGGCCGTCGACTTCATCCCCGACAAACAAGCGGCTGCCCTCCTCCAGAACCACGTGACCATTGGGCCCGCCCACGATCTGCACAATCTTGAACGGCAACGTCCCATCGCGTACGCGCACACGGCTGATCACCGGCACGGCGCTGTCGAACTGCTCGCCAAAACGGCTGAGCATGCGTGCGACCAGCTCAACATCATCCTGTGAGACGTCCCCACTGAGCGCGACCTGCCCGTTGATCACTTGCAAGCTGACGCGCTGGTTCAATTCACGTTCGCCGAGCATCTTCAACAACTGCTGGCGGACCTCAAACGGTGAGGCCAGTTCGTGCTTTTGCACCACAGGCGGCATCAGCGAGGCCTGGGCCTCAGGCTTCCCGGTGGACGCCATGCCCACCACAATGAAGATCACCGTCACCACCAGCACCAGCGTAATCAGACGCTTCTGCTGAGTGTGCGAAATGGCCGACAACTTAAGCACCGGCACTGATTCACTGACCCGTGGCGACACCTCCGGTGCAGAGGCTGCAGCCTGGGGCCAGGGCTCATCGGCCAACGTGACGCACAACCGCACGTTGCCCACCAGAAACGTGGCGTTCGGCGCCAGATGGGCAATCTGAGCCAGCACCTGACCCTCTGCACCTTGCAACAACCCGGCCTCAGCCTGCACCGACCAGTTCGAGTCGATGAGTCGCAGCCGGGCATGCTGCTCGGCGACGCCTGGATCGCTCAGCACCAGGTCAGCATCAGCGTGGGCACCGATGCTCCACTGCTCCCCGAACAAGGGCAGCGCTGCCCCCTGATGCCGCCCATCAAGCACTCGCAATTCGAACATCAGCGAGCCCCCCAGGCCTGACATAGCCAAGTCTTCATGCCACCGCACCACGCATCAACTCGTCCTGGCCCAGGTCGAAGCGCCCCAGCACCTTGACCTTGGAAGAGCTGCCCAGCTCAGCGAAGGACAGCACCGGCACGTGGTTGAACTCCTCCAGCAACATCGTGCGCAGCGGGCTGCGCAAGTCCTGTGCGACCAGCATCACGCTCTTGAGTTTGGGGCGAACGGGAAAGGCTTGATTGAGCAGGCTGACCAACGCCGCGCTGTGTTCGTCATCGAGGGCGAAGAACACCCCGGTCTGGGTCTGGCGCAGCGCCTCACGCAGGATGTTTTCAGTGTGCGGCGACAGCAACCAGGCATGCAGGCCGTCAGCTTCGCTGTACTGGTGGTAGATCTGTGCCTTGAGCGCAATGCGCGCGTAGTCGGCGAGCGCGTCCGGCTCGCGTTCATGCTGGCCGTACTCGATCAGCGACTCAACGATCAGCCGTACGGCGCGCAACGGCACACCCTCGCTGGCCAGGCGTTGCAGTACTGCCGAAAACCGCGACAGCGGCATGATCCGCTGCAGTTCCTGGACCAGTTCGGGTTGGTTGTGCTCCAGCCAACTGAGGATCGACTTACTCTCCTGAATCCCCAGGAACTGCGGCCCGCTGAGCATCATCGCCTGCTTCATGCGCTCGACGATCAGGCTCGCCGAGGTGAAGCGCTCCAACTGCGGGTCATCGAGCAGCGGATCATCCGGTGCCAGCCATAGCCAATCCTGTTCATCGCGCTCCACCAATCCTGGAATGGCATGTGCCGGCTCAACCGTCAGCGCTTTACGCTCCACCGCCACATGGCTGACCACCGATGCCTTGACCATGGGCACTTCGTGGACACAGAAGCGCATTTCGTCGTCGTCCAGTGAGTCGTCGAGTTCCACCTCGAACGGTGGCAGCGTCAAGCCGATATTGGCGACCAGTGCATTTCGGGCCTGGCGGATCGAGTGAACAAGATCCGTCACCTCAGGCGTCCCCCGTAGCACCGGGGAGAATTGCAGCAGGTAGGGCCTCGACGGATCAAACCCACGCAAGTCCTCACGCCCGTTCTCTTCAGGACGCACCGTTTCGGCGGTTTCTGCAGCAGGTTGCTCCTGCCGTTGACGCTGGCGCATCAGGTAGTACCCCAGACTGCCAGTGACCAGCGCGATGAGGATAAACACTCCAGTGGGCATGCCGGGTACCGCGGCAAAGGCGAGCATGCCTACCGAGGCGATCATCCAACTCTTGGGTTCGCTGGTCATTTGCCGGGCAATTTCGGCGCCCATGTTGCTGGCGCCCTTGCGTCCGTCCGGCGCCACACGGGTGATGATCATGCCGGCGGTGAGGGAAATAAGCAGCGCCGGGATCTGTGCGATCAGGCCGTCGCCGATGGTCAATACCGAGTACAGCGTAATGGACTCGGAAGCACTCAAGCCGTGCTGAAACATGCCGGTGGAAAAACCACCCAGCAAGTTCACCACAACGATGATCAGGCCAGCGATGGCGTCGCCTTTGACGAACTTCATGGCGCCGTCCATGGCGCCGAACAATTGGCTCTCACGGGACAACTGCTCCCGTTTGTCCCGCGCTTGCATGCCGTCAATCAAACCGGCGCGCAAGTCGCTGTCGATGGACATCTGCTTGCCGGGCATCGCATCCAGGCTGAAACGCGCGGCCACTTCGGCCACTCGCTCCGAGCCCTTGGTGATGACCAGGAAGTTGACCAGGGTCAGGATCAGGAAGATCACCATCCCCACGGCGAGGTTGCCGCCCACTACAAAGTTGCCGAAGGCCTCGACGATGTCTCCGGCGTCCTGCTCCAGCAGGATCAGGCGTGTCGTGGCAATCGACAGAGACAGGCGAAACATGGTGGTCAACAGCAGGATCGACGGGAACGAAGAGAACGCCAGGGGGCCTGGCAGGTACAACGCCAACACGATCAACAGGCATGAGATGCAGATGTTGAGCGCGATCAGGATGTCCACCAGCCAAGTGGGCAGCGGTACGATAAAAATGAACACGATGGCCATCACCACCACGGCGCCCAGCACTTCTGCGCGTTGCGCGACCTTGAGCAGAAAACCGTTGATGGCCGAAAGCGCTGTCACGCCATAACCCCCAGCTCACCCGGAAAACGCGCGGGGCCACGCGTCACCCGGTCCAGCTCACCGATCACCGCCAGAAAGCCACGCAAGGTCTCTTCGCGTACCCGACCGTCGAGCCATATCGCCAAAGGCAATTGCTGGACCACGGGATAAAGCGCATTGAGGGCCAGCAATTGCTGGGCATTCGAACTCCCTGACAGGTCGCTTCCAAGCCGCAGGATTTCAGCAGCCGCGATACCGGCGCCCGCGTAACCCAGCAGGCGTTGCAGCAGGCTCACGGCATCATGATCGATACCCAGGCGCTGCATCAGGGCATTGCAACCGGCCAACACGCCGCTCAACTGTCCACAGCTTTGCAGCCCCAGTAACAGGGTACGCAACAGCGGCGTTGGCAGTGACGACACCTTGGCCGCAATGTCGTCCGCCAAAGCCTTGCGCATCATCTTGAGCCCGTCGGCAAGCCGTTCTTCGCCATAAACCCCCAGCAACGCCTGCATCATCGTCGCCAACGATTGACGCGCGACCACACTGGCGTAGTAGAGCGTACGCAGCGCCTGGCGCTCCTGTGGATCGGTACCCGCCGCTTGCAGCGCCACGGCAATGTTCAGGCCAGCCTGGATCTCCCCTTTGAAGCGGACCTCCAGCTTGGCAATTGCATCACGGGCCAACGCGGCTTCCGATGGGCGTATTTCAACATCGGCCTGGGTTGCCACATATTTGAGTACCACGAACGCACGGGCGGGGTCTCCACCCGCCAGTTCCAGCAATTTGTCGACATGGGGATGCTGCAGCAACTGCCAACGGATACGGCGCGAAAGGCTCGCGAGGGTCGCCTGGGCAGGGTGGCCCAACTGATCATAAATTTGCGCGAGCTGCTCGGCCGGCGGCACGCGCACACTCATCATGCGCTGACTCAACGGTTGACTGTTGTTTTGCACTTCCAGGTTGAACAGGTGGGCGAGCTCATCCATGCCAGAAGCCGGCGCCGGCGTGGAGGCCGGGCTGACGGCAGGTTGATCCAGCGGCTGGACCGTTTGCACATCCGGGGAGGATTCGACTTTCATGGACAGACCTGAACAGGAAGAGTGTTTCCCTGTGTGGCAAGGCCAGCGCAAATGGTTCCAAAAAGTCAGATCACACGAAAAGTTTGAAAAGACTTGCACAGACCTTCAAGGCTCTATGCAAAGGGCTGCACGAAAAAATACATTTCAAAAAAAATTATCGATATAAATCATAAAGTTATGAAAATTATTTTCTTGGCATAGCCAGTGCAAAAGGGGTTCCCGTCGACACCTTTTCGACTGCGTCTACACCAAGGAAACAATCATGAATATCCCTATTGAAGCTTTAGCGCACCTCGTTGGCAGCTCGCCTCAATTCATGCTTCACCTGACAGACGACCAGCAAAAAAAACTGCGGCGCTTCATTCATAAGCGCGTACTCAACCCGGAAGATGCGGATGATCTTCTGCAATTGACTTACTTGGAAGCCTGGCGCAACCGAGAGCGTTTCAGCGGCAATGCCACGCTCAGTACGTGGATGTGCGGTATCGCGCAAAACCTGATCCGCAATCACTTCAGGCGCTTGTACGCCAAGCCCGTGCATTGCGAGTTTGATGAGTCGCTCTGGCACGGCCAGGAGGACAACCACAATCTGGATTGGGAATTTGAGGTCAACCGTCGCCTGGAAAAAACCCTGAGCGCTATCGATCATCTGCCGACGGAAATGCGCAAGACGCTGTACGCATCACTGGAAACCGACGGTAGCTATCAGGACACAGCCGACGCACTGGACATTCCTATCGGCACCGTGCGCTCACGCCTGTCACGGGCCCGTGAACAGCTCAAGCGCGCCACGCACAACCCGAAACACCCTTAGCGTCAGTGCACGCGTTGAGCGGCAGGGATATCTGCTCAACGCGATCACATTTTGCGGGGCCTCGGCAGGGCGAATACTGATCCACTCGTCGCCAGATCCGCTGATTTCGCTTAAACAGTTGAAAGCGTAGATAAAAATTCAAAATAAATACTTGACGCATTCCCGTTCTACGCGAATAATGCGCGCCACTTGGCTACATAGCTCAGTTGGTTAGAGCATAGCATTCATAATGCTGGGGTCCGGGGTTCAAGTCCCTGTGTAGCCACCAAGTACCGATCCATAGATGTCTACAGCAGTCTATGAATCACCTCAAGAAGCCCGCCTAGTGCGGGCTTTCTTGTTTCTGACGTTCCAAAACACCGCAGCCTCACAGCGCCTTCTCCTGAACGCCCTCCTTCCTGAAACCCCATTTCGCCTTCAGTTTTGCGGGGGTTCCCGCGCGCCCCTCGGAAACACCTGACATCCAAAGCCATTTACTTCCAAGCATGCTCCACAGGGTTTGAAAACAGCCACGTTGCCCTGAACCTCCCACCTGTGGAGGTTGCTTGGATATGAAACAAGGATGTCACATGACAGATAATTCAGAGGGGGCTTCATGCCGACAGCACCCCTGATCATTCCCGAAATACAGCTTCCGTTTTCCAGTCCGCCGCCACGTTCTGACAGTCATCAGTTGCGGGAACATGCCCTGGCCTGGGCGCAACGATACGGCTTGATCGGCCGTCGGGGTGCGCACCGGCTAAGCACCACTGCGCTGCTCGACCTGGGGATAGCGCTGTGCGGACAAGCCCCGACGCAGCAGGCCGAAATCCTGGTGTGCTGGTATCTGTGGGCACTCACACTCGATGACCGGATCGATGACGGCCCCTGGGCCGAAAACGGCGTGCTGGAACGTTTCGTCGCAGCGGTGCAGGCCATAACCGAGAGCGACCGTATCGATTCACCCGATGAAATCGGCCGGCTTGATGACCCAATGCTCAGTGTCCTGATCGATGATCTGTGGCCACGGACACGGAGCTGGGGTGATGAGCATTGGCGGCTTAGGCTCGTACGCAATTTACTCGGGCATCTGCGTGCGCAGGCGACCTTGGTGAGAATGCGCGAAACCGGCACGGCGCTCACGCTGGCCGAATACCTGCCGTTGCGACGGGATTCGTTCGGTGCACTGTTCTTCTTCGATCTCATCGACGCGGCCGAAACGCTCGATCCCTACGAGCATTCAGAAAACATCGTCTGGTGGAACACACTCCGCGAGCACGCGGCCGATATCATCACCTGGACGAACGACATCCACTCGATTGCCAAAGATGTGGTGTGTGGCGAGCGCTTCAACCTGGTCTCCGTTCTGGCGGACACCCATGGCACCGACTGGCCTGAGTCGATCGAAGCGGCCCTGCACATGCTGAATACAGCCGTCGAGGCATTCACCCTGGCCTCAGCTAGACCGCATCGAGCGTCCGCCGCCACCGACCCGGAGCGGCTGCGCCAGGTTGCCCGAGCGGCGGGCGATTGGCACAAGAACGTTTCCCGGTATCACCTGCAGGCCACCGACGCCACGGGTCAGGCCAACCGACAGGTGGACCTGGCGTGCATCCCCCCTACCCTGAAATCCCGGCAATTCGAAATCGACCCCTACCCCCTTTATGAGCGTTTGCGTACCACGCTGCCCATTGTCTACGACGAGCCTACGGACGTGTGGCTGGTCAGCCGTTATGCGGATGTCAAAGCCGCATTGACCCACCCTGGCACGAGCAGCAACAACTACAGCTGGCAAATCGGACCGTTGCTGGGGCACACCATTGTCGCCATGGACGGTTGTGAACACGCCCAGCATCGAGCGTTGCTGAGCCCGTCGTTCCGCAGCAAGGCCCTCACAGTCCTTGAAGCATCGGTCACCTCGGTGAGCATGGACCTGCTGGCACAGATGCGTGGCCGCCGCCAGGTGGACCTCGTTGCCGATTTCACCTCAGTGCTGCCCGTGCGGGTGATGGCTCGCGCGCTGGGGCTCCCGGCTGAAACCCCGGAGGAAGTCGCTCGGCTGAAGAACTGGTGTGCCATCGGCTTCGCCTATATGGGCAACTACCGACAGGATCCGACGCTCTTGACCGGCGGCTTATCCAACCGTGACAGTTTCTACGACTTCATCCAGCCCCACATCGACGCCCGTCGCGCGGCCCCCACCGACGATTTGATCTCACATCTTGTGGCCGCACGGATTGACGACCAGCCCTTGTCCGAGGCGTTCGTGCGGGCCTATTGCGCGATCTTGATGACGGCCGGCAGTGAGACCAGCCACGGTGCCTTGGCAAACCTCATCGTCAACCTGCTGAACGAGCCCGGCGTGAAAGAAGCAGTGATGGCTGATCCGGACTTGATGGACAATGCGCTCGCTGAAACCTTGCGACGCAACCCTCCTTTGCAACTCATTCTCCGGGAGGCCCGTGAATCGCTGGAGCTGCCGTCCGGAACCATTCCTTGCGGCGCGACCCTGGCCTGCCTGATCGGCTCGGCCAACCGTGATCCGCACCAGTTCACCGATCCGGACATCTTCACTCTGTCGCGCCCCCATCAGGAGACGAATCATTTTGCCTTCGGTGCGGGTCGTCATTTTTGCCTGGGGTCCATGCTTGCACGGATGGAAATCACCCTCGGCGCTCGCCTGTTGCTACAGACCTTTCCAGACGTGCGCTGGGCTCCAGGGTTCCAGCCCGCCGAACACGGCTTTCTCAACCGCTGCCCTCCTCAGCTGGAGGTCGCACTGTGAGTACCAGTGACCCAGCCGAGGAGCCCCGCTACACCAACAGCTATCTCGGTGACCAGCATGCCGGCCAGTTGGCGCGGATGCGCACCCTGGAGCGTGCCTTTGACCCGCTGAGCCAAACAGTGTTTGGCCAACTGCCTCTTCCGGACAAACTGACCCTTCTTGACCTCGGCGCCGGTGCCGGATCATTCGCTGGCTGGCTGAGCACGCGCTATCCCGACGCGACGGTCATTGCCACCGACATTGACACCCGGTTTCTCAACGTCATACCCGGCATTCAGGTGGTCACGCATAATGCCGCGACCGATGATTTCCCCGCCGCCTCTTTTGACGTGGTGCACGTCAGGGCCTTGTTGTGCCACTTGCCCGAGCGCGAAGACATACTGACCAGAGCAACCACCTGGGTCCGTCCGGGCGGCTGGCTGGTGATCGAAGATGTGAGCTTGCGACCCAGCGTGAGAACGGCCAACCCACTGTTCCGGAAAATCGCCCAGGCCGGTTTCACACTCCTGGAGCAGTCCATTGGTTCCGACATGCTCTGGGCCGATACGCTCCCCGACCGGCTAGGCGAACGGGGACTGTGCAATATCGGGTATCGCACCCTGGAAGGCAGTATCGGCGACAACAGCCCGGCCGACGCATTCTGGGCGGCAACCACAGCACAAGCCGGACCGACGTTACTGAAGCTCGGGCTGCTCACTCAGGATGACCTTGATGCCATGGCCAGGCTGCGCGCCTCTGCGACCTTCACCGAGGCAGCGTTGACGTTCATCAGCGCCTGGGGGCAAGTGCCCGAGCGCGACTAGACAGCCGTGACTGAACAAAAGAGGACACCGAATGACAGACTCCGTGATTTTGGTCGACGCACACGATCGTCAGATTGGTGTGTGTGATAAACGCGACGCACACCTGGGGGAGGGCCAGCTTCATCGCGCATTTTCGGTTCACCTGATCGACAGTGTCGGGCGTCACCTGATTCAACGTCGTGCCGCAGGCAAAATGCTTTGGCCTGGATTTTGGTCGAATGCCTGCTGCAGCCATCCGGCACCTGGCGAGACTGTTCTGGACGCAGCGTGTCGTCGCCTGCGCGAAGAGCTGGGGGTCGGCGCCTCCTGCCGCTTCCTGTACAGTTTTGAATACCATGCGCGCTTTGGGGTGATCGGTGCGGAACATGAGTTATGCCATGTATTGGTTGCTCAATCTGACACGGTGGTCTGCCCGGCCGTCGAAGAGGTCAGCGAGATCCAGTGGCTGAGCCGCGCTCAAGTCTCAACCCAACTCGCAGATTCGGCCGCACACTTCACGCCCTGGTTTCGAATGCAGTGGCGCCGCCTTTTAGAGCAGCACCACTCATTCGATACGCCAACCTCTCAGGCATAAGTTCAGCTCGCTGACAGACCTTGCGTCCTCACGCGCAGGTCTCCCAGGTCAATCGTCAGATCAGGGCTCGGCAGACTACCCAGCGTGTCGTTCAGGTTCATTCGCAATGGCTTGTCGGGGTCCTGCCCGTATTCAAGGTCTGCATTGACGCGCGCCTGGGAATGACTCAGGCCGGCACTGCTGGAAAAACTGAGATTCGTCATAGCGGGTATCGACATGCCATGGGACTGGGTGGCGGTGTAGCTCAGGCTCATGTGCTTGACCCGCAGATTGTTGCGTTCACTCAGTGCGCGCTTGATCAGCGGCTCGGTACTTTCTCCGGCAAGGTGACTGCGCTCTATCGCTCGCAGGACCTCTGGCTTGAGCTCCATGCCAAGGGTGACTGAAGTGCCTTCGCCACGCTGCAACTGATCGAGCACCTGGGCAAACTGCGGATCATCCTTTATCCATTGTTCAATCGCTGCTTTGTTGGCCGGCGCCACATCATCCAGCCAGGCATGGCGCCCATCGTCCCGCAAGCCGACACGGGTGACCGATGACTCAACCGACGCCAGTTGGCGCAACCCATTCCTTGCCAGGTTTTGCTGGTTCATCAGCTTGTCGAGTGATTGGCTGATCGCGTGATAGGCGTCCGGTTTTGTTGCAAGGGACGGATGAGTTGCGAGGAACTGCTGCAGAGTGGCCAACTGCTGATCCACAGTGCCCTCCGACAGCTCGGTCGATGCCAGCTCCCGCTTGAACGTCGGCGAGTAGAGCGACACGCTGCGTTTGAGCTCATCAATCTGCGACTGACTCACCGGTTGCGGGTGCTTGAAGGCAAAATTAAAGGCCTGGGATACCCCGCGATCAAACCGCACCATGACCGATAACTCCGGCAGCGCGAACGCAATCGCGCTGGGGCCACCACTGCCAGCATTGCCCAACACCAACGCGCCGAGCGGCACGATATTGGCCCCTACTCCGCCCTGTCGCAGAAGCTGCGCGCCAGCGGCGCTACCGTGGCGGGTGCCTTGTGCGGTACGCGTGCTTGATTGGCTTTTGTCTGCATGCGCGAGATTGAGGTTGCCCACCCCACCAATGCCCGCGCGGATCACTGAGTCGAGGGCGGCGATGTCCTCCTGAGGGCTGTGCATCAAACGCAATTGCGCAAGTGCGTCCAGGTTGACGTCGCCACTGAGTTTCGAGCTTGTGCCGGCCGAGTGCCCCTCGCCCAGCGCCAGCAAGTCGTAGACGGTCCCGGTCTCGCCGGTCAGGATCGCCATCATCTTGCCAAAGTCTGACTCTTTCACATCAAAGCCAATGCTGGATCCCGTATTTTTTGCCACCATTGCGCTCAATTCCGCAGCCACCCTCAAGCCTGGCCTCACCGCACCTGCCCCACCTCCCAGCGTCACACCCGAAGCCACCGAACCCACCAACCGTCGCGTGTTGTCCGTGCTGATTTCAACGCGGGCACCTTTGTCGGTACGACTGATACTCACACCATGAGTGTGGGACGCGGATGCCTCCAGAAAAAACTCCAAAGGGGCTACCGGTTTTATCCCCGTCACGATCAACCCCAGGGTTTTACCTTGGGTCCGGCTCGGAGAAAGGGTCTGGCCACTGCCCAGATTCTGTACCTGCTGCGTCATCGCCTCTTTGATCGGCGCATCCTTGGGCAACCCCAACAGGCCCGAAAGATGCCAATGAAGCGCAGAGCCCGGTGTTCCAAGGTCCTTGGCCAACAATTTGAAATTGCCATACAACGATTCCGCCTGCTCGTAACTGGCAATGCCTTGGCTGGCCAACGTGTGCACAGGGCTATCCTGGAACGTTTGCATGACGTCGCGCAGAGACGTTTCTATACGCGTCAAGGCACTAGGGCTATGGCCCGACGTAGCGTCGAGCGCCTGTACCAGGTCCGCCAACTGCTTGAGCGTACTCGCATGATGGATCAGGTCGCCCTCGATCAGCGCCGAGGGGTGGTCAAGGTTTCGTTTGTGCTCGGGCATGGACTTGGGCAGCGACAAACCCTGCCCTTCGAAGTTGGCCAGCAACACGGCGGTCGACTTTTCCGGCGAAGGAGAGACTCTCTTGAACGCTTCATACAGCGAGTGCAGCGTCGAATCTGGCGTAATGGTCGCCCGGTTCAATGTGGGCTGAGGGTCAAACGCAACACCGTGAGCATCGCCCAAGCGGCGCGCACTTGACTGGCTGCTCTGCTCCACCTGCGTCAACGCCTGGCGGATCTGTTCGGCCAGTGCCTGTCGCGGCCCAGGTTCGCTCAGGGCAGCGAGCCGATGATTGAGATCAGCGGAAACCGGCCGGCTCTGTGCGAGTGCATTGAGTTGCTGGTGCAATCGTTGATCGTCAGCGTAAACGCTCTCCAATCCTTTGCGGCCATTGAAATGTTGCGCAACGCCTTTAGCCTTTTGGCCGAGGGCTTCCAGGGGGTGAAAGTGTGCGCCAATGCCTTGGAAAAATGAACGCTTGAGCGGTATCCCTTCACGGGTTTGTCCCAAGACATTACTGCTGACCGTCAGTGCCCCTCCGGAAAACTGCGCGCGCATTGGCGTGCTCGCCAACGTGTCGGCCAGCGACGGCGCCTGGGTCGTCAATGGCAGCGGGCCCCACTCCATCGCGCTGGTGGAAGCATTGTCCAGTTGGAAAAACTGCTTATCCCACCCTCCAATCAGGTGTTGGTCTGCCCCCATGCGCAAGGACTCCAACGGTTGGCGACCCGGCAATTCAACCCTGCTCCAACGTTGCGCGCTCGCGGTATTGCCCTGCCAGGCCTGACGATCCAACCTGAATAGCTCACCGCCCCGTGTGTGCGCATAAAGATTACCCACGTGATCCAGGGCCAGTGTTTTTATATCAATGGAAGGTGACGCGTGAAGCGGCCTGGCATCCCCGTCGTGGTGAACCTGAAGCTGGTGATCCTGATCGACGGTGACAAAATTGCGCCCGTCGACGACCGCGAATCCGGTAATGCGTCGCTGATCATTGCCTGCAAGCACTTCGTCAACAGACACCTGCGGGCGCGGAATGGGAAGCGCGGCCAAATCATGACTGGCCCCCTCAATCAGCGGGTCGCGCACTTTACCGATGGCCACCGCCTTCAGTTGCCCGTCTTGCAGCACATAGGCACGACCATCCAACCCGCGCTCCAGATGTTCGACGCCAGGTTGAGCAGTGTCTTGCCAACGTTGCGCCGCCGCGTCCCAGGTCAGCAGGCTGCCTGAATCCAACGCCACCTTGCCCCGCTGTCCAAGGTCGACCGTCGCCGCCAGTGCCTGTTGACTGGGCAGAGGCAGGCCTTTCTCAATGCCCTTGACCAGCACGTCGCTGAGGTTCCATTGCGGGCGTAGCGCGTCTGCGTCACTTAAAGGCACGCTGTGCAATTGCTCACGCGCGTCACGCACCTGAGCATTGAGTTGCCCCGCATCATCATGAAAGAAGCCTTCGACACGGACGGCCCCCTTCAGCGCTCGCTCCAGCGAGTCGACTGGTTGCCCGACCATCGGCAGCTGCTGATCTAGTGCCATACGCAGGTCTGCTTGGACCAGCTCGCCGTCCGTTGTCGCACCATACAGCGTGTTTCCAGACAACCCGATACGTGCGAGCTGCACAGGCACTCCTGCCTCATCCACCGGCTGCAACGCCTGTGCACTCCCGCCCTGGACCTGCACAAAAGAAGCATCCAGGGTCTGGCTCAACTGCACCGTCGTACGGCCATGCGCACTGCTGTCTGCAAAGCCTTTGGGGGTCTTCAGCAACTGCCCTTCGTTCGTCAGGCCAATGCGGCTGAGTGCACGGCTATCCGCGTCGGGTACCCAGGAAAGTGTGAGCGGTTCAAAGCGAAACAGGCGCTGGCCCTCCAGACGAAACTGCTGACCCTCGACCGTCGTCTGAACAGCGCTGACGCTCCCCACGTGCGCGCGCCCCGGACTCTCGCCAGCGCCGCCGGCTGTATCCGCAAGACTGCTTTTGAACACCGCAGCAACAGCCGGCGTGGATTGGATGTGAAACACGTACTGGCGCTCATCCTTCATCCGCAACGTACCTGCTGCAGAAGGAGCATCAGCCACATAGTGCTTATCGGGCTGGTTGAGGTGGCGGGCAATCTCACGCCCGGTGAGTGTCGTATCAGCCTGCACCTTGCCATCGCGCAGGGACACATCGAACTGCATCGAAGTCGGTTGCAACGGTTGATAGTGCAACAACACAGGCGGAGGCGGTTCCTGGGCCGGCCTCTTCAAGCGTTCCACCAGGTCATGCTGCAGCTTAAAGAGAGCTTTCAATTCTGTGCGCATGGCAATACTCCCAAACAAAATTCATCACAGCTGTCTAGTGGGTATCCGCCCTGTTTGGTTCCAGGCAGGCTTTTCCATAACGGCGACTGCATGCGCAGGAAAAAACCGCTCATCTGTATTTTGACGCTTGCCTGACCCACTGTTAGTGTCCGGCTCCACCCTTACACGGAGTGCTCTCGATGAAACTGGATATCTATCAAGTCGACGCTTTCAGTCAGTCCGTCTTCGGCGGCAACCCGGCCGCTGTCTGCCCGCTGACCGAGTGGCTCAGCGATGAGCAACTGCAAAACATCGCGGCAGAAAACAACCTCTCTGAAACCGCCTACTTCGTGCCCCGTGACGGGTTCTACGAGTTGCGCTGGTTTACGCCGGAGGTCGAAGTGGACTTGTGCGGCCACGCCACACTTGCGGCCGCGTGGGTGTTGATTCACCAACTGACGGATGCACCTGAAGTGTTGCGCTTTGCGACACGCAGCGGCGAATTGCGGGTGACCCGCAACGGCGAAGAACTGGCGATGGACTTCCCGGCCAAGCAACCCCAGCGCTGCGAACCACCCGATGACATGTTGAGCGCGCTGGGGATTGAACAGGCCGAAGTCTTCAGTACCGATGACTACATCGTGTTGCTGGAAGACGAAGCGCAAGTCACCGCACTGAAGCCGGATTTCGCCCGCCTCAAAGGCTTGCCGAAACGCGGAATTGCAGTGACCGCCAAAAGCGCGCGATTTGATTTTGTTTCGCGCTGGTTCGGTCCCAACGTGGGTGTGAATGAAGACCCTGTCACCGGCTCAGCCCACACTTCACTGGCGCCGTTCTGGGCCGAACGCTTGGGCAAGTCGCAACTGACAGCGGAACAAGGCGGAACGCGCCGCGGCCAACTGCGCTGCGAACTCAAGGGTGACCGTGTGATCATTTCCGGCCATGCCGTGCTCTACCTGCAAGGCACGATTTACCTGTAAAACGCATTACCTCAAGGACAACAGATCATTCTCAAAATGAACGGAGTTCAGCGCGTGTTTTCGATTTCCCGCCGTCAACTGTCGGTGATTGCCGCAGCCCTTGCCCTGGCTGCATGCAACACTTCTGTCAACGAACAGCCCCCGGCCCCCGAACTGGGTTCAGGCTATCGCACCGACCTCACCACCCAACACGCCGAGCGCCATATGGCCGCCGCCGCCAACCCCCTGGCGGCCGAGGCTGGACGCGAAATGCTGCGCAAAGGCGGTTCGGCGATTGATGCAGCAATTGCGATGCAGGCGGTATTGACCCTGGTGGAGCCGCAATCATCCGGGATCGGCGGTGGCGCGTTCATCATGCTGTGGGATGGAAAAACCGTGCACGCCTATGACGGCCGCGAAACCGCGCCGGCCGGGGCGACGGAGCGGTTGTTCCTGAAGGCCGATGGCAAGCCGATGGCGTTCCCCGAGGCGCAGATTGGCGGGCGTTCGGTCGGCACGCCTGGGGTATTGCGGGCACTGGAGATGGCGCACAAGAAGACCGGTCATCTGCAATGGGCCGAGTTGTTCGAACCGGCAATCCGTTGGGCGGAACAGGGCTTCGCGATTTCTCCACGCCTGCACAGCCTGATCGCAGCCGACCGCTCTATCGCACAATCGCCAGACATGGCGGCGTACTTCCTGAACGCCGATGGCACGCCGAAAGCCACCGGTACCCTGTTGAAAAACCCGGCACTGGCCAATGTATTCAAACGCATCGCCAAGGAAGGCCCGGATGCGCTGTATCAAGGGCCGATTGCTGATGAAATCGCGCGCAAGGTGCAGGGCCATCGTAACGCGGGCAGCCTGTCCCAGGCGGATCTCAAGGGCTACACCGCCAAGGAGCGCACGCCGCTGTGCACCGACTACAAACAGTGGAAAGTCTGCGGGATGCCGCCGCCGTCATCCGGTGGCGTCGCCATCGCGCAAATCCTCGGCACCTTGCAGGCGCTGGAGGCCCGCGATCCCGCCCTGGCCATCGCTCCCATGCTCCCAGTGAAAAGCCCGTCGCCTGCCGGCCTTGAACCCACACTGGAAGCCGTGCACCTGCTGGCCGAAGCCGGGCGCCTGGCGTTTGCCGATCGCGCGCTCTATGTCGCCGACGCGGACTTCGTTCCGGTGCCGGTGGCAGGCCTTGTCGCACCGGATTACCTGGCCAAGCGTGCGGCCTTGATCAGCGAACGCAGCATGGGCATCGCCAAGCCGGGCGTACCTGCGGGCATCCAGGTGGCTTACGCGCCGGACCGCTCGCCGCTGCGCATTTCCACCTCGCAAGTGGTCGCTGTGGATGACCTGGGCGGCGCCGTGTCGATGACCACCACGGTGGAAGCGGCATTCGGCTCCCATGTGATGGTGCAGGGCTTCTTGCTCAATAACCAGATGACCGACTTCTCGTTTATCCCTGAAGAAAATGGCCAGCCCGTCGCCAACCGCGTCGAGCCCGGCAAACGCCCGCGTTCGGCCATGGCGCCAACCCTGGTGTTCGATCGCAACAGCGGCGAGTTACTGGCCACGGTCGGCTCGCCCGGCGGCTCGCAAATCATCGAGTACGTGAGCAAGTCCCTGGTGGCGATGCTCGACTGGAAACTCGACCCGCAAACCGCCATCAGCCTGCCTAACTTCGGCAGCCGCAATGGCGCGACCGAACTGGAAACCGGCCTGTTTAGCCCCGCGCTGAAACAGGCCCTCAAGGACAAAGGCCATGCGCTGAGCGAAATCGATATGACCAGCGGCATCCAGGCCATCGTCCGCACGCGGGATGCCCAGGGCAAGCTGTCTCTGAGCGGCGGCGCCGACCCTCGGCGCGAAGGCGAAGCGGTTGGCGACTGACGATTCAATCAACGGAGAATGCGCTCTTGCAACAGGCAGATAATCTCGGCGCCATCCCTGGCGTCGACCACGGTTTTTGTTCCATCAATGATCCACTGCGCCCGCAAGAAGTATTTATCTGCAAGCAGGTACACAGCGCGTCAGTGATTGAATGGCAAGTGGGCCAGGTGCCCAACACGGTAGAGGCAGATGGCGTGTGCACCGGCGAGCATCAGCCCATCGCCGTGATCACCGCCGATTGCCTGCCCATTCTCATTGCCTCAAAGAATGGCGAGAAAGTCGCCGCTGTGCATGGCGGATGGAAGGGATTACACGCAGGGATTATTGCTAACACCGTGCAGCGCTTCGCGGGTGAAGGCGTTGCCGCCGACCAGTTGCGGGTGGCGATAGGGCCGTCGATCAAGCCGTGCTGTTATGAGGTGAGCGAGGCGTTTATCACGCAGTTCCAGGCGGATCAGGGGCACTTGTGGTTAAGCGGGCGAGCGCCGTGGAGCGTGGTGCAACCCGCGCCATTGCTCCCACCTGAAATCACACCACCCCATCCCCGGCAAGCCGCAAGTGCGTGGTTTGATTTGAGTGGTTATGGCGTGATGTTGCTGCAAGCGGCCGGCCTGCGGCGGGAGCAGATCGAGGTGAGTGAGGTGTGCACTTACTGCACGTCACCCACCTTTGCCAGCTACCGCCGAAGGACGCACCACCCGGAGGAGGTGAAGACGCTGATTTACTCGTGGATTGCTCGCACGGGGCCGCGAGAGAAAACCTACAAACCACTTTCTTAGGCCCTACTCATACCTTCATTGCGTAACGTGGATGTCACGTTTTGCGATAAAAGGCCCCTTGAGTCTCTCCTTTTCTCCTGCGATTTTCTGGCTCGCCCTTTCTTGCCAGAGGCTACGTCAAGGACGTAGAATTTCGCGTGTTGACGATCATAGAATCTCCGTTGTTCAGCAGGCTGTGGCCTGACTATTGGACCGAAGAGGAAAGAGGCATTTTCATGGCTTTTCTAGCCAGCCATCCTGAAGCAGGTAGCGTTGTACCAGGCTCAGGTGGATGCCGGAAAGTGCGCTGGTGCCTGGATGGCCGAGGTAAAAGTGGCTCAGTTAGGATCATCTACACCACACAGCTGGCTTGTGGAGCCCTGGTTGCACTACTGATTTATGGCAAGAATGCAACCGAAAGCATTCCAGCGCACACCCTGTACAAAATCGCGAAGGAAATGAACCATGCCACTCACTGAAAAACAGCTGAAGGAACGTGACGCCAAGCGCAATATCGGCGAAGAATTACTGGCGGCTGTTCAGGATGTCAAAGCGGGGCGATACGGTGCAGTACACCAGGTAGAGGTCACTCAAGCGGCCGAAGCAAGAAGTAAGACAGGGTTGTCGCAACCCAAGTTTGCTGAGCTTTTGGGGGTTTCGGTAAGAACCCTCCAAGAGTGGGAGCAAGGCCGCCGATCGCCTTCTGGCGCAGCTCGATCGCTGCTGCATATTGCAGCGATCAGACCGGACGTGTTTCGGGAAGTCCTCAGTAACGCCTGATAGCGTTACCCAGTCCTGGGCAGTGACTACCGGCTGATCTTGAGCGCCTTACGCCCCGCATGCCGCTCCAACGCCAACTCGATCAGCCGGCTCACCAGTTCGCTGTAGCTCATCCCCGCCGCCTGCCACAGCTTGGGGTACATGCTGATGCGGGTGAAGCCGGGCAGTGAGTTGATTTCGTTGATCAGCACTTCACCCTCGTCCGTGAGGAACACGTCGACCCGTGCCAGACCGGAACAGCCCAGCACCTCGAAGGCCTCGATGGCCAACCCGCGAATGCGCTCGCTGGCTTCCAGGCTGATGTCGGCTGGCACCACTACCTGGGCCGCCTGGTCGTCGATGTATTTGCTGTCGTAGGAATAGAAACCGCTGCTCACCACGATCTCGCCACAACCGCTGGCGATGGGGTTTTCGTTGCCGAGCACGGCGCATTCGATTTCACGGCCTTTTACGGCGGATTCAACCAACACCTTTTCATCAAAACCAAGGGCCAGTTCGACGGCGGCGAAGTACTCGGCTCTGTCGCCTACTTTACTCACACCTACCGAGGAACCCTGGTTCGCGGGTTTGACGAACATGGGCAGGCCAAGCTTGCTCACCGCAGCCTCAAACGAGGTGCGCGCCGCGTTGCTGCGGGTCAGGGTGATGAACGGGGTGACGGCAATGCCGGCATCGCGCAGCAGGCGCTTGCTGATGTCCTTGTCCATGCACACTGCCGAGCCGAGTACGTCGGAGCCGACAAAAGGCAGGTCCGCCATGCGCAACAGGCCTTGCAGGCAACCGTCTTCGCCGAGGGTGCCGTGGACGATGGGGAAAATCACATCCACATGTTCCAGCAGGCCCGAACCCGAGGTCTCCACCAGTTGCTGGCTGGCCTTGCCGGGCACCACCGCCAGCTCGCGGTTGGACTGGTTGAGGGCGATCAGGGCCGGGTTTTCCTGGTTGAGCAGGAAGTTCGACGTATCGTTGAGGTGCCAATGGCCGGTCTTGTCGATACCGATCAACACCGGCTCGAAACGGGAGCGGTCCAGCGCGTCAACAATGTTGCGCGCCGATTGCAACGAGACTTCGTGCTCGGCCGACCGGCCACCAAAAATAATACCTACCCGCACCTTGCTCATGACCCGGCCTCACTGTTGAAAGTAAGGCTTCTTACCACGGGCGGTCAGCGATTCGCTACCAGATGTGCACCGAACAGCAGGTAGCAGCCACCGGCAAAGCGGTCGAGCCACTTGCGCGAGCGGCTGTAAAGGTCGGCCATGCGCTCACTGGAAAACACCAGGGCCACGCAGGAATACCAGCTGAACGACAAGGTGGCCATGGTCATGACCGCCAGGGTCAGCAGCATTGGTGAGGGAGACGGCGGCATGGTGGACGCGAAGATGGTCGCCACAAACAGAGCCGCCTTGGGGTTGGACAAGTTGCCCAGCAACCCCAGGCGCCAAGCGGAGAACAGCGAACGACGCGCCTCGTCCGGCAGCACACTCTGGCTCATGGTGGGTGCCGAGCGTTTGAACAGTTTCAGGCCGAGATAAATCAGGTAGCAACCGCCGATGATCTTGAACGCCATATACAGCATGGGCGCGGCGGTAAACAGCGACTTGATGCCCAAGCCACCCGCGAGCCCCCACATGACAGTCCCGGTGGCCACTCCGGCCGATGCCACCACGCCATGGCGACGTGAGCAACTGGCCGCCAGTTGTGCGGTGTTGAAAAAGTTGGGGCCCGGTGTCACCACCGCGACCGTCCAGAGCAGGGCCAACGACAACAACGGCGCAGCGTATGGCAGGTTGGAAAGCAGCATCGAATGATCCTTCTTCGCAGTGTTGATAAGGCTCTACTGGTCGGCAACCGGCTCTGGCATATGAACCAGCAAGTCACCGGGCTGACAATCCAGGTAAGTACAGATGGCATCCAGCGTCCCGAGCCTGATGCCTTTGACCTTGCCCTGCTTGAGCAAGGAAAGGTTCTGTTCAGTAATCCCGATGGCCGCCGCCAGGTCCTTGGACTTGACCTTGCGCCGGGCAAGCATGACATCCAACTCAATCACAATGGGCATGTCGATCTCAAACAAAAGTACGGTTTTCAGAATCCACTTCACTGGCCTGCAACAGGATACGCGCGATTACCGCAATACAGGCAGCCAGAAACAGGGCAACAAAGCTGGGCGCCGTCACGCTCAGGCTGATCATCCGCTGGCCGACCGGCTCGTTCATGGTCACCCAGACGCTCAATAGTGGCTCACATAAGAAATCCAGCAACACCCAGATCGCCACTGCTTTGCCAACCTTACCCAGATGCAACGCTGCCGCACTGGAGAAATACTCGCCTCGCGCATAATTCTTGAACAGCTTGCGCAGGTGATTCAGACCGGACGCCAGTGCCATCAAGGGAACACTGGACAACACGATCCCTCCCAGAATCTGCCAAAAGGGAAACAACGCCACCTGCTCGGCACGCCCTTGAATCTGGCGGTCGCTCAGTGCGAAGCCGAACCCTAGCCCATCAGCGGAAGAACTCAATACCGGAAACAGCCAGACAGCCGCGTTGAGCACCAACATGCTGATGATCAGCAGGAGAGTGATCATCGACATACGCTGGCTGAGTTGAGCAAGACGTTGGGTATTCATAAAAGGCCTCTCTGAAGGAATGTCGAGGCAAGATAACCACAAAATTATCGTAAAACAATAATAATTCATTATAAAACAATACAAACCCAACCCTTTGACGCTCACAAGCAGAAACCCGCACGATCATCCAAGACTCGGCAGACAACCCGCGCCAGACTGGGTTAACGTACTTCCCTCTCTTTTTTGTGACACACCACCATGGGCAAACCCACCGCCACTCTCGACTGGCTGCACCGCGCCCCGCATGCCAGTGGCCTGGACCGTATCGAGGCGTACTTTGCCGGCTTTGCCTTCGACCCGCATCGCCATGACACCTACGCCATCGGGCGTACATTGACCGGCGTGCAAAGCTTTCACTATCGTGGAGACATGGTCCACAGCCTGCCCGGCACCACCATGGTGCTGCACCCCGATGAGACCCACGACGGTCACGCAGGCAGTGATGAGGGCTTCAAGTACCGGATGATTTATGTCGAGCCGTCGCTGATCCAACAGATCCTCGGCGGCAAGCCACTGCCGTTTATCCCCAATGGTTTGTCCACCGACCTACGGCTGTTTCGCGCCAGCGAAGTGTTGCTGCAGAACCTGGATAACCCCATCGACCCGTTGCAGGAACAGGACGCCCTGTTCGACCTGGCCCACGCCTTGAGCAACGTCTCGGGCGGGATCATCAGCCGCAAGACGTTCGACTACGTGGCCGCCGAGCGTGCCCGGGAATTTATCCACGGCGCCCTTGGCCGCAGCATCACCCTGGATGAGATGGCCGACCATGCCGGTCGCGACCGCTGGGCGCTGTCGCGAGACTTTCGCCTGCTGTTCGGCACCAGCCCCTACCGCTACCTGACCATGCGTCGGTTGGACTTGGTGCGCAGCCTGTTGGCCCAGGGCCAATCGCTGGTCGACGCGGCGATGACAGCCGGGTTTACCGACCAGAGTCACATGACCCGACAATTTCGCAGCACCTACGGCATGCCACCGTCGCGTTGGGTGAAGATGCTGGGGCGCTGATCAGGCTTAGAGCTGACGCCCATCAATCGGCTGGCCGATGGTAAGGAAATGCCCGCCCGCCACATGGTGCAAGGTGCGCAGTTCATCATGGCCTTCAAAATGCCAGCGGCCGTCGCTGAATACGCGCGCATCGGCATAGGCCGCCACCACTTCACCGAGGAACAGATCGTAGGTCTGCTGATTGTGAGGCTCGGGCAGCAGACGGCACTCCAGCCAGGCCACACAACCTTCCAGCAACGGTGCTTCGGTGTGTTCACCCTTGAACGTCTGCAAGCCGTAGGCGGCAAATTTGTCAGTGTCGGCGCCGGTGGTGTTACCCACGGTTTGCACAAGATCGGCCTGGGCTACGCAAGGCACCTGGAGCACAAAGGTGCCAGCGCTTTCGAGCAGTTGGCGGGTCCAGGTAGCCTTGTCCAGCACCACGGCGACTTTCGGCGGTTCGAAATCCAGCGGCATGGCCCAGGCAGCCGCCATGATATTGCGTTGGCCATTGTGCGCAGCGCTCACCAGCACGGTCGGACCGTGGTTGAGCAAACGATAGGCCTTGGACAGCGGAACGGGGCGACGGTGGGTAGGGCTCATGGACAGTCGGCTCTTCATGCAAGAAAGCGCCTACGATACCCGAAGCCCCCGGCTCAACTCGAGAGTTGGTTGGCGAACTGTCCTACCGCACTGACCACCTTTTGCGCGCCGTCCTGGATCTCCACGATCACCGTGCCCGCCTCGGCCGCCAGGGCCAGGCCTTGCTCGGCTTGCAGGCGACCCTCAGTCATCAGGCTCACAGCATCGCGCGCCATGTCCTGGTTCTGACGCACCACGCCGACAATCTCCTCAGTCGCCTTGCTGGTACGCGAGGCCAACTGCCGCACTTCATCGGCCACTACCGCAAAACCACGGCCCTGCTCGCCTGCACGCGCCGCTTCAATGGCCGCATTCAGCGCCAGCAAGTTGGTCTGCTCGGCAATGCCGCTGATGGTCTTGACGATGGTCCCGATCACCTGGGATTGAGCGTTCAGCGCCTCAATGCCCTCGCCAGCCTGTTGCATGTGCTTGGCCAGGTCGCGCATCACATCCACCGCCTGGGTCACCACGGTAGTGCCGCGTTGGGCGCTGTTATCGGTTTGCAGCGAAGTGCTGTAGGCAATGTTCGCGGCCTCGGCCACCGCCTGTTCCTGATTGACCTGATCGGTGATCACCGTGGCGAACTTGACCACTTTGTACAGCCGGTCGGTGGCGTCCAGCACCGGGTTGTACGTCGCCTCCAGCCACACCACACGGCCATGACTGTCGACACGCTTGAAGCGCGCAGCGACAAACTCACCGGCGTTCAGGCGTTTCCAGAAGTCCTGGTACTCGGTGCTGTTGTATTCCTCCGGCTCGCAGAACATGCGGTGATGTTTGCCCTGGATCTGCGCCAGGCTGTAACCCATGCCACCCAGGAACCGCTCGTTCGCGGTCAGCACGTGGCCACCGAGGTCGAACTCGATCACGGCGGTGGAGCGCACCAGCGCAGTGATCAGGTTTTCGTGCTCGCGAGAAGCCTCGATGGTGCGGGTGAGGTCGCTGGAGTAAATCGAAAAATGCTTGATGCGCCCATCTGAGCTGCGCACCGGCTGCACAATCGAACGCAGCCAGGCTTCCTGGCCGTTGCCACGCATCAGGCGCACGGTGCCGGCGAAGTGCTCGCCGCGTACCAGGGCGTTCTTGAAGCGCTGCTGGAATTCATCCCGACGCACATGGACCGGCTCCAGATCTTCGATCTTTCGCCCCAGCAGTTGGCCGCTCTGATAGGCCAACTCTTGCAGGAAGTTGGCATTGGCCCACTCCACCCGGCCTTCGGCGTCCAGCGTCAGGCACAGCATTTCGCTTTCCAGGCTCTCCTTGACCTGATTCAAGCTGGACAATTCTTCGCGAAGAGCCGACAGCTCCTGCTTCAAACGGGTGTTGAACATGGGGCACCGATGGTCAAATGGGGAGAGTGATCTGACCTGCATCGGCGCTGTCGGCGTTTTCTGAAGAGGGCTTTAGCCCCAGGCCCAACTATATTTTTGGATCCATCAACTGCCATTGTTTCGGCACACCCCCATCACTTGGTACTCAAGGGTATTGAGCTTGCCGCTGGAGTCTTCGTAGGTCATGCGCGACGGCACCGGGTTGCACGAACGGATCGGCGGCGTGACGTTGACCACCTTGGCGATGTCCAGCTTCATGCCATAGCGGTACGCCTGCACCTCGGGCGCCGGCTTGCCCTTTTTGGCAGCATAGTCGGCCATGGCTTTCTGATTGCGCTCCATCATCAGCGCGAACGTACGATCGCCCCCGCCTTCAGCCAATGCACCGAACGATAAAACTGCCGTTAACACGCCCAGCGCGATGTTATAAAAGTTCATGGTTAGTTCCTCGGTTGAAAAGTTCAGTGCCGAGACTAACCAACTGACCCTGACGCAATCTTCACCAGAACATTACTTATTTGTTAGATAACCGTGAGCTTCCAGAATTGTAATCTTCACGCCACTTCTTCGTTATCCACGGTTTGCAACTATCAGCCCGGGCCAGATCAATAAGAACGCCCACTCCCATAAGAAGCTGAAAACTGCCATTACTTAGGAGCGAACCATGCGTATCCGTCACTACAGCCTTCCCCTTTCACTGTGCGCCGCCTTGCCCTTGGCCGCCGTGGCGGCGCAAGAGAAACCCGAGGGGTTTATCGAAGGCAGCAGCGTTAACGTGCTGGCGCGTAATTTTTACTTCAACCGCGATGATCGCAAAGGCCAATCCAGCCCCACCGGCAACGGCTACTCAGAGGCCTGGGCGCAGGGATTGATTGGGCGCTTCGAATCCGGTTTTACCCAGGGCACCGTGGGGTTTGGCCTGGACGCATTCGCCATGGTCGGCGTGAAGCTGGATTCGGGCACCGGCCGCAGCGGTGGCAAAGGCTCGTTCGGCGTATTGCCGGTGGACAGCGATAACCGCCCGGAAGGCAGCTACAGCAAATTCGGCGGCGCGGCGAAACTGCGCGTGCTGGATACCGTGATCAAGGCCGGCGATGTATTCCCGCTGACCCCGGTCGTGGCTTACGGAGATTCACGTGTTTTGCCGGAAAGCTTTCGTGGCGTCACCGCGCAAAACACCAGCCTTGAGGGCCTGAGTTTGCAGGGCGGGCGCTTGAGCGGCATGAGCCAGCCGACGCAAAGCGGCATGGACAAGGGCTTTGCCACCTTCTACGCGGGCCCGGTCAACTCGCCCTGGATCGGCTATTTCGGCGGCGACTACACCGTCAACAAAAACCTCAGTGTCAGCCTCTACAGCAGTCGCCTCAAGGACGCCTGGGACCAATACTACTTCGGCACCGCCGGCAACTATCCACTGGGCGAAGACGTCTCGCTGTTCGGCGACTTCAACTACTACAAGGCCGTGGACGAAGGTAAAAAGCTGCTGGGCGAATTCGACAACAACATCTGGAGCGCCAGGCTCGGGGTCAAGGTCGGCGCCCACAGCCTAGCCGTCTCGCACCAACGCAACAATGGCGATGACGACTTCGATTACCTGCGCCAGTCCGACTCGATCTTCCTCAACAACTCGATCCAGTACAGCGACTTCAACTCGCCCAAGGAACGCTCGTGGATGCTGCGCTACGACCTGGACATGCAGGCGTTCGGCATTCCTGGTTTGTCGTTCATGACCCGCTACGGCAAAGGCACCGGCGCTGACTACAGCAACGCCAACGCGGTGTACATGCGCCGTGACGCGGCTGGCAATCCGCTCACCGATCAGCGCCGCTGGGAACGGGACATTGAGGCCAAATATGTGGTGCAAGGTGGCCGCTTGAAGGACTTATCGCTGCGACTGCGACAAGCGACAGTGCGCTCTAGTGCATTTGAGTCGGACCTGGAAGAAGTTCGCTTGATTGTCGAGTATCCCATTGCAGTGCTTTAAGGGAGGCCAATTACATTCACTTGCCGATGCGCTACATCTGTTCACAAGTTGAAGTCTGTCAGAACTGTAATATTGGCCTCACCTTCCCGTTAAGTTGCACTTTTTACACTGCACACCGAACACAACTCATCTCTGCGGCTTTTGTGTAGCTCCTTTGGAACAGAGATGAATTTTTACGCCCCGGTTGGGGCGTTTTTTTTGTGTGCTGGGTCAGTGACGAATCGTCGCACCCGCCTGACGCGGCTTGACCCTAAAGCTACTTCACGCTTCAGAGTTTTCCTACAGCCTACTCAGCCTCGCCATGAGGCCATGCCCCTTTTCGTTTTCTTTGAAGGTAACCCCCATGCGTATCCTTGTGGTTGAGGACGAACAAAAAACCGCCGACTACCTGCAGCAAGGCCTGACCGAAAGCGGTTATGTGGTCGATTGCGCCGCCAGCGGCGTTGATGGCCTGCACCTGGCCAGGCAACACAGCTATGAATTGGTGATCCTCGACGTCAACTTGCCCAACACCGACGGCTGGGAAGTGCTGGAGCAACTGCGCCGCGACGGTAACCAGCGCGTGATGATGCTGACCGCGCGCGGTCGGCTGGCCGACAAGATCAAGGGCCTGGACATGGGCGCCGATGATTACCTGGTCAAGCCCTTCGAATTTCCCGAGCTGCTGGCCCGTGTGCGCACTTTGTTGCGGCGCAGCGAGCACATCCCGCTGCCGGATGTGCTGCGCGTCTCGGACCTGGAACTGGACCCCCGTCGACACCGCGCCTATCGCGGCAACCGTCGGATTGACCTGACCACCAAGGAATTCGCCCTGTTGCACGTACTGATGCGCCAGGCCGGCGAAGTGATGACCCGCACGCAGATCATCTCGCTGGTGTGGGACATGAACTTCGACTGCGACACCAATGTGGTGGAAGTCTCCATCAGCCGTCTGCGCGGCAAGGTCGATGACCAGAGCGAGGTGAAGTTGATCCATACCATTCGCGGTGTAGGTTATGTGCTGGAGGCGCGCCCATGAAGACCAGCAGCCTGTCGATGCGCCTGGGGCTGACGGTCAGCCTGATGGGCGCCGGGTTGGTGGTGCTGCTGGCGAGCCTGGCGTACCTGGCCCTGACGCACGAACTGGACAAGCTCGCGCGCAAGGGCCTGGAAAACAAAATGGAGCAACTGGCCCATACCCTCAACCAGGGCCTCGATGAACACCGCATCACCAACCGTCCTCATTCACTGCTGGACCTGGTGATGGGCCATGACAACATCTACCTGACCATCCTCGGCGCACGGCCCGATGCACCGGTACTGCTCAGCGTTGGCGCCAAGCCCCAGCAACCGCTGCTGCTAGACGTGCCCACGGGCAAGAACCTGGCCTATTTGAACTGGGTCGACGGCCAGGGCAATCGCATCCTCAGTGCGACGCGCCTGATGCCCTTGCAAGGTGGCGAGTATGTCCGCGTGCTGCTGTCGCTGGACCGCTCCGATGATGAAGCGTTACTCAGTGCTTATCTGCGCTCCACCGTGATCGCCCTGCCGATGCTGTTGATCCTGATCGGCATGGGCGCCTGGTGGCTGGTGCAGCGCGGGCTCGCGCCGTTGCAACAGTTCAGCCGCGTGGCGGCCAAGGTCACGACCCAAGACCTGACCCATCGCCTGTCCCTGGACAACCTGCCCAAGGAGCTGGGCGAACTGGCCGAGGGCATCAACGTGATGCTGCATCGCCTCGACGCCGGGGTGCAGCAACTGTCGCAGTTCTCCGACGACCTGGCCCACGAACTGCGCGCGCCGTTGACCAACCTGATGGGCAAGGCCCAGGTGACCTTGTCCCGCGAGCGGCCTTCGCAGGAATACAAGGCCGGCCTGGAATCCTGCACCGAGGAAATGGAGCGCCTGTCGCGGATTGTCTCGGACATGTTGTTCCTCGCTCAGGTCAGCCATCCCGCCGCGCGCGCCGGTTTTGCCCCGGTGTCGCTGGCACAGGAAGCACAGCGGGTGATGGAGCTGTTCGCCCTCAGCGCCGAAGACAAGCACATCACCCTGAGCCTGCGCGGCGATGCCTGGGTGATGGGGGATCGCCTGATGATCCAGCGCGCCATCTCCAACCTGCTGTCCAATGCCATTCGCCACACCCCCGATGCTTCCAGTGTGTTGCTGCTGGTGGAAAGCTACGACCAGAACGTGTCGCTGTCGGTGGGCAACCCAGGGCGCGGTATCGAAGCCCATCACCTGCCGCACCTGTTCGAACGTTTCTACCGCGCCGACAACAGCCGCGCCCGTGCCGAAGGCGGCACCGGCCTTGGGCTGGCGATTGTGCAGTCGATCATGCACCTGCATCAGGGGCACGCCGATGTCAGCAGCCAACCGGGCCGGTTCACACGGTTCAGCCTGGTGTTTCCTCGTCCTTGCGATGCGCCCATTGATACAGCGCCGGCAACACCAGCAGGGTCAGCAACGTAGAGGAAATGATCCCGCCGATCACCACCGTCGCCAGCGGCCGCTGCACCTCAGCGCCGGTGCCGGTGGCGAGCGCCATGGGGATAAATCCAAGGGACGCCACCAACGCGGTCATCAACACCGGACGCAGCCGGGTCAGCGCGCCTTCGTTGATCGCCATCGACAACGAGCGCCCTTCCTCGCGCAGGTTGCGGATGAACGCAATCATCACCAGGCCGTTCAACACCGCCACGCCGGACAAGGCAATAAAGCCCACCCCCGCCGAGATCGACAGCGGAATATCCCGCAGCCACAACGCCATGATCCCACCGGTCAAGGCGAACGGAATGCCGGTAAACACCAGCAGGCCATCCTTGAGGTTGTTGAACATCATGAACAGCAAACCAAACACCAGCAGCAGCGCCACCGGCACCACGATGCGCAAGCGCTCGGAGGCTTCCTTCAGCTGTTCGAACTGGCCGCCCCAGGTGGTCCAGTAGCCCGCTGGCACTTTCACCTGAGCGAGGATGGCCGCCTCGGCTTCCTCGACGAACGAACCGATATCCCGCCCACGCACGTTGGCGCTGACGATCACCAGACGCTTGCCGTTCTCTCGACTGATCTGGTTCGGGCCGAGCACCAGGTCCAGGCTCGCCACTTGGGACAACGCGATGAAACCCAACTGGCCAGACGCATTACCCGGCACCGGAATCAACAGACGCGACAGCCCGTCGATATCGGTGCGCAACGCGTCGGACAAACGCACGACCATGTCGAAACGCCGGTCGCCTTCGTACAACGTACCGGCCTGACGCCCTCCGACGGCGACGGCGATGGTGTCCTGCACATCCCCCACGTTCAGGCCAAATCGCGCGGCCTTGTCGCGGTCGATATTGATGGTCAGCACCGGCAGGCCGGAGGTTTGCTCAACCTTGACTTCCGAGGCGCCATTGAGCTTTTTCAGCGTCTCAGCAATTTCCCCGGCGGTCTTGTTGAGCACGTCCATGTCATCGCCAAACACCTTCACCGCCACATCGCTGCGCACGCCGGAAATCAGCTCGTTGAAACGCAACTGGATCGGCTGCGACAACTCGTACGCACTGCCCGGCACAATCGCACTGGCGCGCTGGATATCAGCGATCAGGGTTTCGCGGGACTTCTTGGGATCCGGCCATTGGTCCTTGGGTTTGAGCATCACGTAGCTGTCGGAAATGTTCGGTGGCATGGGGTCAGAAGCTATTTCCGCAGTGCCAGTGCGCGCGAAGACCCGCTCGATTTCCGGCACCTGGGCCATCAAGGTTTTTTCCAGTTGCTGCTGCATCTGCACCGACTGCGTCAGGCTGGTGCCGGGCACGCGCAGGGCCTGCTGGGCAAAATCGCCTTCGCTGAGGCTGGGGATAAATTCGCTGCCCATGCGGCTGGCGACAACGCCTGACGCGACGATGGTCAACACGGCCAGGCCAAACACCAGCGGCCGACGCGCCATCACCCAATCCAGCACTGGCGCATAGACCCGACGCGCGCTGCGCATGACGATATTTTCTTCTTCCTTGACCTTGCCGGTGACGAACAGCGCAATCGCCGCTGGGACAAAGGTCACCGACAGAATCATCGCGCCCAGCAGGGCAATCACCACGGTAAACGCCATGGGATGAAACATCTTCCCGGCCACCCCGGTGAGGGCGAAGATCGGCAGGTACACCATCATGATGATCAGTTGCCCGAAGATCAGCGCCCGCCGTGCTTCCTTGGCGGCGGCGAACACTTCGTGCAGGCGCTCGCTACGTGTCAACAGTCGCCCGTGACGCTGCTGTGCGTGAGCCAAACGGCGAATGGCGTTCTCGACGATCACCACCGCGCCGTCGACGATGATGCCAAAGTCCAGTGCGCCGAGGCTCATCAAGTTGGCGCTGACTTTGTTGGTGAACATCCCGGTAAAGGTGAACAGCATCGCCAGGGGAATCACCATCGCGGTGATCAGTGCGGCGCGGATGTTACCGAGGAACAGGAACAGCACTGCGACCACCAGCAGTGCACCTTCGAAGAGGTTCTTCTTCACGGTGGCGATGGCTTTTTCGACCAGGTTGGTACGGTCGTAGACAGTGACGGCCACCACGCCTTCGGGCAGCGAACGGTTGATCTCTTCAAGTTTTTTCGCCACGGCCTGGGACACGCTGCGGCTGTTTTCGCCGATCAACATGAATACCGTGCCCAGCACCACTTCGCGGCCATTTTCGGTGGCGGCACCGGTACGCAGCTCACGGCCGATCTCGACCTGGGCCACGTTGCGCACGCGAATCGGCGTGCCATCCGAACTGGTGATGACGATATTGGCGATGTCGTCGATGGACGCCAATTGCCCCGGCGCGCGGATCAGCAGTTGCTCGCCGCTGCGCTCGATATAGCCAGCACCGACGTTGGCGTTATTGCGTTCCAGCGCCGTGACCAGGTCATTCAAGGTCAGGTTGTAGGCGGCCAGGCGCTTGGGGTCGGGTGCAATCTGGTATTCCTTGGCGAAGCCGCCGATGGTGTTGATCTCGGCCACGCCCGGCACATTGCGCAGTTGCGGCTTGATGATCCAGTCCTGGATAACCCGCAGATCGGTGGGTGTGTAGGGCGTGCCGTCGTCCTTGAGTGCGCCGTCCTTGGCCTCGACGGTCCATAGGAAAATTTCCCCCAGCCCGGTGGAAATCGGCCCCATCGCCGTCTCGATGCCCAGGGGCAATTGCTCACGGGCGACTTGCAGGCGCTCATTGACCAATTGGCGAGCGAAGAACAGGTCCGTGCCGTCCTTGAAGATCACCGTGACCTGGGACAAACCGGAACGCGACAGCGAACGCGTCTGCTGCAAACCCGGCAAGCCGGCCATGGCGGTTTCGATGGGAAAGGTGATGCGCTGCTCGGTCTCCAACGGTGAATACCCGGCCGCCGACGAGTTGATCTGCACCTGCACGTTAGTGATGTCAGGCACCGCGTCGATGGGCAACTTCTGATAGCTGGCGATGCCGACACCGGCCATCAACAGCACCGCCAGCAGCACGATGATGCGCTGCTCGATGGCAAATTGGATAAGGCGCTCAAACATGGGGAATCACTCGCGGGATCAATGGGCGTGTTCGGCCGAGCCTTTGCCCAGTTCGGACTTGAGGATGAAGCTGCCAACGGTGGCCACCTGTGCGCCGGCGTCGAGACCTTGGCGTACTTCGACGTAGCCGTTTTCGCTCGCGCCAAGCTCCAGGTGACGGGTGACAAACCCGTGTTCGGTGCGCATGAACACCGAAGGTTTGTCCTCGACGGTCTGGATCGCCTCCTGGGGGACGGTGACCTTGGCCTGGAACGTGTCGGTGGCCAGTTGCACGCTGACAAACAAACCAGGACGCCAAGCATCATCAGGGTTGGGCACACTCACGCGCACGGTGGCCGTACGGGTTTGTTCACCCAACAGGCTGCCGACATAGGCCACAGTGCCCTGCACTTCGGTGCCCATTTCGGTGGAGTTGACCTTGACCGGCTTGCCGACCCGCACCTTGTTCAAATCCTTGGGAAACACACCGAACGTCACCCACACCTGGGACAAGTCCGAAAGGGTGAAGGCGTTGGTGGTCTCACTCACGACTTCACCGACACCCAAGTGTTTTTCCACCACCACGCCAGCGAACGGCGCACGCAGCTCATAGCGATTGCCGCCCACCCATACGGCGCTGCCACTGAGAGCCGTCATCTTCTGGCGGGCATTGTTCAGGGCGATTTCGGCTTCCTGCAGCGCCTGGCGCGCCAGCAGGTAATCCTGCTCGGCGGAGATTTTGTCTTGCCACAATTGGCGTTCGCGCTGGAAGGTGGTGCGTGCCAGTTCGACCCGTCTCTCGCTGGCCGCCAATTCGCTGCGCTGGTCGGAAATCTGCTGGCTGGCGATCACCGCCAACAGCTCACCTTTCTTCACCGATTGGCCGAGGTTGACCTTTACCGACTCCACTACGCCCGCCGTACGCGGGAGGATGTGGGAGGTTCGATCTTCGTCAAAGCGCACTTCACCCGGCAGCACCAGCAACGTGCTGATCGAACGCGGTTGAGCCTGGGCGACCTGAATGCCAGCGGCCTGAATCTGCTGCTCGGTGAGTTCAAGCTCGCCTTCTTCTTCGTCGGCCCTTGCAAAGCTGGACAGCATCAGGCTCAAGGCGACGGCAAGCGCCACGCCATGTTTGTTGTTCATAAAGGACTCCAGGAAAAATCAAAACCGGGCGAGGTCGCCGTAAATCCGTTCGATACGCACCCAGGCATCGGTGGCCTGGGCGGTGGCGTTGAGGTATTGGGTGCGGGCCGCGATCAGCGTGCGCTGGGCGTCCAGCACGTCGAGGAAGCTGAACTTGCCCATTTCGAAACCACGGGTGGCGCTGTCCACCGCGCTTTGGGCGGCGGGCAGGATCTGCTGGTTAAACGCGCGCACCTCGGTATTCGCGGACTGCCACAGGTCCAGGGCCTGGCGGGTTTCGGTGCGCAGGCGCAGTTCGGTGGCGTTGCGCAGGTCGCGGGCCTGGTCGGCGCGGCGGGTGGCGGCGAGAACGTTGCCCTGGTTGCGGTTGAACAACGGGATCGGCATCGAGACGCCCACCAGGTTCACCCGCTCGCGCACGCTGGCGTCGTACTGGCTGCCGATGGACACGTCGAGGTCGGGAATGCGCTGGGCTTTTTCCAGGCCAACGCTGGCTTCGTTTTGCAGGATGCTCAGTTCGGCCAGGCGCAACTCGGTGGTCTGCTCAAGGCGCGCCAGCAACTGGGTGGCCGACGGCACGGTCGGTGTTGACGGGTTTTGTGTGGCGACGGCCTGGAAGTTCGGCGCGGCGCTGCCAGTACTGGCGGCCAGGCGACGATAGGCATCGGTAAGGCCAATCTGCGCGCGGTCGAGTTCCAGACGAATCTCCGATAACTGCACTTGGGCCCGTGTGGCCTCCACCGGTGAGGCCTTGCCTGCTGTCACCCGACCGTTGGCGACAACCAGCCCGCGTTCCGCCACAGTCATGGAACGCTGCGCCAAGTCGAGGCGTTCCTGGGCACGCAAAGCGCCGTAGTAGTTGTCGATGACTTCGGCGCGCAGGGTGTTGCGGCGCTGCTCCAACGTCAGCGCGGCGGCGTCCTGGGCGCGGGACGCCACGTCGATTCGCGCCCCCCGCTTGCCACCCAGTTCCAGGGCCTGGCTGATCTTGATGCTGGTGGTGCGGGAGTCACGACGGGTGTCCTCCACATCCCAGGAGGCCACCGGATTGGGGATCAACCCGGCCTGCTGGCGCCCCCCCTGGGCAACGTCGATGTCCCATTGTGCTGCCGCCAGTTCCGGGTTGTTGGCGAAGGCGGTTTGCAGGGCCGAGTCGAGGGTGAGGGTTTGTGCCTGGCTCGCGCTGGCAACCATCCACAACACGCCCGCCTCCAGAAGTTTTCTAACGGAAATTGCCATAACGAGAGTTCCACGCCCATGAAGTACAAGCCGGGGCAATGTAGCTGTCACGACTTATCAGGGCGGTGGAGCAAAGATTACAAATCCGACAGCAATGGCTCTGCGGCGGGCCTCACGGCGCCTTACCGCTGATCGCACCAAAACGGCACATAAGCACTTGGCCATCGCGGGATCAGGTATGCTTTTCAGGCAGGAAACAAAAAGAAACAATTTCCCCAACCTGTTCGATAAGGAGTCCCGTTTTGGAGTTATCGACTGCCGCGTGGATGGTTCACGACACCCGCCTGATGTTCTGTGTACTGCTGGCCATCGCCAGCATCATCGTGCTGATCAGTGCGACCAAATTGCCGCCGTTCCTGTCGATCCTGATCGGCACGTTCATCGCCGGGGTCGGCGCGGGCCTGCCGCCTGAAGAAGTGGCCAAGGCGTTCAGTAAAGGTGCCGGCGCGATCCTCGGTGAAGCCGGGATCATCATCGCCCTGGGCTCGATGCTCGGCGCGCTGATGGCGGAATCCGGTGCAGCCGACCGCATCGCCACGACCTTGCTCGGGTTGGGCAAGGGCAAGTCACTGCCCTGGGTGATGGCGCTGGTGGCCATGGTGATCGGCTTGCCGCTGTTTTTCGAAGTGGGCCTGGTGATGATGGTCCCGATCATCTTTGTGATGGCCAAGCGTTCGAACCAGCCATTGCTGAAAATCGCTATCCCGGCGCTGGCGGGTATGACCACGTTGCACGCCCTGATGCCACCGCACCCGGGGCCATTGATTGCCGTGGGCGCGTTGCACGCCGACCTGGGCCTGACCATGTTGCTGGGTTTCTGCATCGCGGTACCGGCGGTGATCCTGGCGGGCCCGATCTACGGCAACTGGCTGTCCAAGCGCCTGCATGTGGATGAGCCTGCGGATATCGGCGCGCTGTTCAGCGCACCGCCCAAGGCACCGCGCCAGCCGAGTTTTGCAGTGTCGTTGTTGATTATTCTGTTGCCGGTGATTCTGATGTTGGGCAGCACCTTGGCCAAGGTCGCACTGCCGGTTGAAAGCACCCTCGGCCTGACCCTGAAATTCCTTGGCGAACCGCTGATTGCCCTCGGCCTGGCTGTGATCGCCGCCGTGATCTGCCTGGGCTGGGCCGCCGGCATGCCGCGCACCGAGGTCGGCAACACCCTGCGCAAGGCCCTCGCGCCCATCGCCGTGTTGCTGCTGACCATCGGCGCCGGCGGCGGCCTCAAGCAAACCCTGTTGGATGCCGGCGTGAGCCAGACCATCAGCAAGGTCGCCGAAGGCGCGCACATGCCCTACCTGCTACTCGCGTGGTTGATTGCAGTTGCGCTGCGCCAAGCCACTGGCTCGGCCACCGTTGCCACGACGACCACCGCCGGCATCCTCGCGCCGATGATGGCAGGTCTCGCGGCGACGCAGAGTTCGTTGGTGGCCTTGGCGATTGGCGCCGGCTCGGTGTTCTTCTGCCACGTCAACGACGCCGGGTTCTGGATGGTGCGTGAGTACTTCGGCTTGCAGTTGAAGCAGACGATCTGGGTGTGGTCGGTGTTGCAGACCATTGTTTCGGTGGTTGGCTTGATCGGTACGCTGCTGTTCTGGCACTTCCTGACTTAAAGCCTAAGCCGCCAAAGTGTGGCGCTTGCCGAACAGCGCCACACTCACCACCCCCACCGCCCCCATCACCACGCAATACCCCACGCAAATCCACGGGCTGGTCGGCATCAGCGCAATCAGCAACAACGGCGTGGTACTTGCCCACAGCGCGTAGGCAATGTTGTAGGTAAAGGAGATCCCCGACACCCGTACCTGCGCCGGAAACAGGCCGACCATCACCGACGGCACCGCGCCCACCACGCCGCAACTCAAGCCCGCCACGGCGTACGCCGCACCCAGCCAGATACCGCCGCTGATCAGGCTGGCGTACAGCACCGCAATCCCCACCGGCAGCAACAGGCTGTAGACCAGCACTGCGCGCCAGGCGCCGATGCGGTCGACCAGTAAGCCCGCCAGCACACACCCAATATTGAGGAACACGATGCCCAAGGCGCTCAAGGCGAAGGTGTGACTGGGGCTCATGCCGAAGGTTTTTTGCATCATGGTCGGGGTGATGACCACCAGCACCACCACGGCGGAAGTGAGCACGCAGGTGAGGATCATTGCCGGTAACAACACGGCGCGGTGGTCACGCAACACGGTGCGCAGGGGGAGTTCGGCGGCGGCCTGGCGGCGGGCCTGCATTTCGAGGAACACCGGGGTTTCGCTGAGCCAGCGCCGCAGCCACACGCCGATCACGCCGAACACACCGCCGAGCAGGAAGGGAAAGCGCCAGGCGTAGTCGAGGATTTCGGCCGGGGTGAAGACTTGCGCCAGCAGGGTCGCCGTCAACGCACCGAGCAGGTAGCCAAAGGTCAGGCCAGCTTGCAGGAAGCCCAGGGCGTAACCGCGATGGTGGGACGGCGCGTGTTCGGCGACGAAGGTCCAGGCACTCGGCACTTCACCGCCCACCGCCGCGCCTTGCAGCACGCGCAACGCCAGCAGGATCAGCGGTGCGAAATAACCGATTTGCGCGTAGGTCGGCATGATCCCGATCAGCAGGCAGGGCAGCGCCATCATCAGAATGCTCAGGCTGAACACGCGCTTGCGTCCAAGGTGATCGGCGAAGTGCGCCATCAGGATGCCGCCCAGCGGGCGCGCCAGGTAGCCGGTGACGAAAATGCCAAAGCTTTGCAACAGGCGCAGCCACTCGGGCATTTCCGGCGGGAAGAACAGCTGGCTCAAGGTCAGCGCGAAAAACACGAAGATGATGAAGTCGTAGATTTCCAGGGCACCGCCCAGGGCGGCCAGGCCCAGGGTTTTGTAGTCGGAGCGGGAAAAACGCTGCGCCTGTGCAGGAAAGGTGGCAGTCATGTGAAGGCTCGGCAGACAAACAAAATGGCGTGCAGGTTATGAGCTGAGCCCATTGATGGCAATCACGACAGATATATTTGTTTTCCTCATGGATCGATGAAGATAACTGCATTCCCATATCAATGGCCGTAGCGGAACATGCCGGAAAATTGCCTGCACCTAATAACTATAAGAGGAAAGACTCGTGGCCGACGCTATCGAAGAAAGCCGCTATGCCCGCTTTGCCCTGCGTTGCTCCAACTTCGCCGAACGCTGGTTTCCCGACTCCTGGGTGTTTGCCGCCCTCGCCGTGATCATCGTCGCCGTGGCGACCCTGGGCATGGGCGCCGCGCCGACCGAGGCCGCCAAAGCGTTCGGTGACGGGTTCTGGAGCCTGATCCCCTTCACCATGCAGATGGCCTTTGTGGTGATCGGCGGTTATGTGGTGGCCAGTTCGCCGCCCGCGGTGAAACTGATCGACCGCCTGGCGCGTATCCCGAAGAACGGCCGCTCGGCCGTGGCCTGGGTGGCGTTGATCTCGATGGTCGCTTCCTTGCTGAACTGGGGCCTGTCCCTGGTGTTCGGCGGCTTGCTGGTACGGGCGCTGGCGCGTCGTACGGACTTGAAGATGGATTACCGCGCGGCCGGTGCGGCGGCGTATCTGGGGCTGGGCGCCGTATGGGCGCTGGGGTTGTCGTCGTCCGCCGCGCAGTTGCAGGCCAACCCGGCCAGCCTGCCGCCGTCGATCCTGTCGATCACCGGCGTGATCCCGTTCACCGACACCATCTTCCTGTGGCAATCCGGCGTGTTGCTGCTGGCGTTGATCGTGGTCTCGCTGATCATCGCCTACGCTACCGCGCCCGGCCCGAACAGCGCGCGTGATGCCAAGGCCTGTGGCGTCGACCCGGCGTTCAACCTGCCAAAGATTCAAGCACCGACGCGACCCGGTGAATGGCTGGAACACAGCCCATTGCTGACCATCCTGCTGGCACTGCTGGCAGCCGGTTGGCTGTTCCACGAGTTTTCGACCAAGCCGGCGATCAGCGCAATTTCGGGGCTGAACACCTACAACTTCCTGTTCATCATGGTCGGCGCGCTGCTGCACTGGCGCCCGCGCAGCTTCCTCGATGCGGTGGCCCGTGCGGTGCCCACCACCACCGGCGTGCTGATCCAGTTCCCGCTGTACGGCTCGATTGCCGCGCTGATGACGGTGGTGAAAGGCGGTGACGGCCAGACCCTGGCCCACCACATTTCGACCTTCTTCACGTCCATCGCCTCCCACGACACCTACGCGCTGCTGATGGGCGTGTACTCGGCGGTGCTCGGTTTCTTCATTCCGTCGGGCGGCGGCAAGTGGATCATCGAAGCGCCCTATGTGATGCAAGTCGCCAATGACCTGCAATATCACCTAGGCTGGGCGGTGCAGATCTACAACGCTGCCGAGGCGCTGCCAAACCTGATCAACCCGTTCTATATGCTGCCGTTGCTGGGCGTGCTGGGGTTGAAGGCGCGGGATTTGATCGGGTTTTCGTTCGTGCAGTTGCTGGTGCACACGCCGCTGGTGTTGTTCTTGCTGTGGGCGTTGGGGACGACGTTGAAGTATTTGCCGCCGGTCATGCCCTGATCAACGGATGAAGCACCTGTTGTTGCAACGGGTGCTTCATGCAGGTGCGGCAGGAAGACGCTCCAATTTTCTCAAGACACCATTAAAGCTGATCGCATCAAAGGCAGCGCGCCGAATGTGATTCAAATAATCTTCAAGAAGTTTATTGTCATACCGGCCGCGCCTCTGCCAACACTTTTGCGCGAAACTTCAACGGCAAATCTGCGGGCGTCAGCAAGTCCACATTGACCCCGAGCAGATCCTCAAGCTCGACCTGCAGCCCGCCAAGATCAAAAAGCGTCGTTCCAGGCGGTGCATCGACCAACAAATCCAGATCACTGCCCTCTTGGTCGGTCCCCAGCAACACAGACCCGAATACTCTTGGGTTTAAGATGCGAAAGCGTCCTACCACCTCTCTGACGGCGGCTCGCTGTAGGTCAAGGGCGGTTGAAGGTTTCACGGTTCACCTCAATGGCATCCATTATCCAACCAGTCTAGCAGTGCAGGCCGCCAGTAGACACATGCATACCACCCGTTAAAACACCTGACCCCGAATACAATCGACAAGATGAAAGCCAGTTCTCTGACCAAACGCGTAGGCTTATCTCACTCAGATGGATAGCCCTTCCTGACTCCTCCCATCAACGCCTTTGATTAACCTGTCTCGGATTCCTCCTCACCTGAAACCAAGGAAAATCCGATGACGCCCCTCTCCAAATCACTGGAAGACCTGATCACTGATATCTACAAGGACGACAACGTTTCGGTCACTGAATACCGAACCTTGCGCGACGACGCCGACCGCCGCATGGCCGCCGTGATCAAGGAATTCGGCCTGCATAACAACATAACCGCGTTCCAGAAATCGATCGACGTGGCGATGCAACTGCTGCAGACCAGTGTCATCGATGCAAAGAAGGCCAAGCTGACCGACACCGGCGAGGCCATCGTCAAGGATGCGGTGACGGCCCAGGTCGAGTACTTGCGCGCGGGCAGCCAGCTGGCACTGCGCCTGCTGTGAAATCAGTGTCTTCGTTCCGTCACATTGCATTGCTACCGTCCTGCGAAATATCTTGCAACATCTCGCCAAGGACTCCCCCGCAATGAGTGACGAGCACGAAGACCGCCCTTCTCCTGATTCCGCCGCCCAACCACCGGTCGACACCAGCCGTCGGCGCTTCCTGGGGGGCGCGGCGGTGTTGGGGGTCGGCGCGACGTTAAGTGCCTGCGGCAACACCAGCGAAGCGCCGGGCAAACCGGTGGCACGTCCGCTCACGTCGCAAGAGTTGGACAAGGCACTGCACGACCAGGTGAAAACCGTGGTGGTGATTTATGCCGAGAACCGCAGCTTCAATAACCTGTTTGCAGATTTCCCGGGTGTGGAGAAGCCGCTATCGGCGCTGTCCGCCGCCGATACCCAACAACGCGACCGCGACGGTAGCCTGCTGACTACCCTGCCACCGGCCTGGGGTGGCGTGCTGCAAGTCGGCCCGCAATCGGTGGACGGGGTGACCTACCCCAGCGAAGTGCAATTCCAGGAAAACCTGCCCAATGCGCCTTTCGCCCTCAAGGGCCCGAACGCAGAAGACCTGCCCCTGAGCCTGGTCACCCGCGACTTGTGGCACGTGTTCTACCAGAACCAGATGCAGATCAACGGCGGTAAAAACGACAATTTCGTCGCCTGGGCAGACTCGGGTGGCCTGGTGATGGGTCACTACGCCCAGAGCCGTTATTCCCTGCGCCTGTGGGACGTGGCCAAGGAGTTCGTGCTCTGCGACAACTTCTTCCAGGGTGCGTTTGGCGGCTCGTTCCTCAACCACCAGTACCTGATCAGCGCCACCGCGCCGTTTTACCCGAATGCAGCGCAATCGGTGGCCAAGGCGCAGATCGCCACGCTGCAAAGCGATGACCCCACCGACCCGCGCCTCAAGCCGCTGGACAAGTCGCCAGCCAGCGCCATGACCGGCCCACCGCAGTTCGGCCCCAGCGCGTTGACCCCAGACGGTTACGGCGTGAATACCTTGGCCCCGCCCTACTGGCCGACTTGGATCCGCGACCCGGAAAACCCGGATTACTCCAAACCCGACCTGCCCAATGTGCTGGTGCCGCAAACCCACGAACACATTGGCGACAAGCTGTCGAAAAAGAATGTCGACTGGGCCTGGTATGCCGGTGCGTGGCAAGCCACCCTGGACCAGTTCAAGGATTCGGGCGGTATCCCGAAGATCCCTAACTTCCAGTATCACCACCAGCCATTCAACTACTTCAAGCAGCAGGGTCCTGAGAATCGTGTGGAGCGTGACAAGCGCCTGCGCGATGGCGGCCTGGGTGACGAGTCCAGCACCAACAAGTTCTTTGCTGACGCGCAAGCGGGCAAGCTGCCTGCCGTGACCTTCTACAAGCCCCAGGGCAACCTGAACATGCACGCGGGTTACGCCGACGTGGCCTCTGGCGACCGCCATATCGCCCGCGCCCTGAAGGTGCTGCAAGAGAGCCCGCAGTGGAAAAACATGGTGGTCGTGGTGACCGTCGATGAAAACGGCGGCTGGTGGGACCCTGTGGCACCGCCCAAGGGCGACCGTTGGGGCCCTGGCACGCGGATCCCGGCCATTGTGGTGTCGCCGTTCGCACGCAAGGGCACCGTGGACCATACGGTGTATGACACGGCGTCGATCCTGCGCTTGATCACCCGCGTATTCCAACTGGAGACCTTGGATGGCCTCAAGCAACGGGATGACGCGATGACCGCCCGTGGCCAGAAACCCATGGGCGACTTGAGCAACGCGTTGCAGTTCAGCCTGTAGGTTTTCTTATCCAATAGCGACACACCTGGTGATTTAGCACGCGGTTTTCCTGGTCAACCGCTACTGTGTGGAGGTGGGCTTTCACCCCGCGCAGACGGGCTTTCGCTGACAAGGAAACAACAATGTTTAAACCGACCAGGTTGTCCTTCACCCTGGCCGCACTGATGGCGAGTGCGGTCGTACAGGCCGACATCGAGGTGCCATTGGGGAGTACGCAACGCGTGACCCAACTGTTCGCCTTCCCCAACAATTGCAATGTGATCTGCTTTCGGCCATGGACGCTGGAACAGACTGCCGAGCATTACTTGAACCAGAGCCTGCAACGGGATGGCTACAGCCGCGCAAAAGTCAGCGTCAAGACCCATGACGGGCAGGTGTCAGCGACCTTCAGCGGTGTGCCTGACAATTACGGCCAACCCCTGACCACGTTGCTCAATACCGCCGACCTGGCCTATCAAGGCGCCAGCAAGCTCAACAGCGACGGCAAGTGGGCCTACAACTGGTACTTGTTCCTGCCGTTGGGCATGGCCCTGGAAAACCGCAAAAGCATCGAACTGCTGCACTTCCCGCCGGATTATTCGCTGACCCAGGCCCAGGATTACCTGGAATCGGCCACCACCGACCGCTGGGCCACGTTGCTCACGGATAACGGCATCCCGGCCACCGAAACGCCGGCTTACCAGACCATCATCGATATTGCGCCTATCGCCGCGCCTTCCAACGCAGGCAAGGACCTGGAAACCGTCTACAGCTACTTCACCGACTACCAGACGCGCATGGTCCAGGAACTGAGCCTGTCCGCCAAAGGCGCGTTGCCGATGGTGGCATTTGGCGCACCGGTACGCAGCTGGATCAAGCAGCAGTATGGGCAGACCGTGAACGTGCTGAGCCTGGCACAGATCAGCCCGACGCCGGGCGAAAGCGTGTCAGTGCTGGGCGCCAATCACCCGAGCTATATCTGGTATGCCGCAAGCCCCGACACCTACGATGGCAACGAGCAGAAAGCCGACGAGGCCGGCTTGAAGGCGATGGGTCAAGATTTGAGCGCCGCCTGCTGGCAGGCCGGAATGGGTCAGAAACCCGCGAGTGATCCGAACGTGTTGCTCAAGGCGTGCATGAATACCTGGCAGGTCACGCGCAAGGAGCAGACGTGTGAATTGTTCTACACCTCGGTGCGCCATATGACCTCGGTGGATGCCAATGCCAAGTGCGCTACACCCGCCATCAAGGGCCAGTTGAAACAGCTGAAAAACGCCGCCCCAGCCCCCGCCATCACAGCGCCTGCGCTGTAAATCGCACAAAAAACGACCGATTTCTACTGTCAACATTGACAGTAGAAATCGGATCCACGTTCAGCGAGTCTTGAACCGCGCCCATCCGCTGCAAGACTGGTAGTCAGACACCACCCGCAGGTCGATGCAGCCTAACCCAGGAGAGTTATGAACACTCAGGCCATGGATACGGCTAAAACCGAAGAGAGCGACTGCCTTTACACGTTCAAGCCCAAGCCTGGACAAGGCTACCCCTCAAGCACGCAATTTGAAGTGGTGCACAACGCCAGTGGCCTAGGCGCGGGAGTCAAGGCACGGGTGGCCTTTGACAGCCGGATATGTATCGCCAAGATTTCAGGATACGCCCTGGGCGAGCCACGGCTGCATACCCTGCAAATATCATCACGAATCCACCTCTACGATTGCTGGTTCAGTGGCCTGTTTGCGCACTCTTGCAAACCAAACGTATTTATTGACCCGTGCTACCTCGAGGCCTGGACGCTAATTGAAATCTTCGCTGGCGACCTGTTGACCGTGGATTACGCCAACACCGAAGACAAGCTGTTCCGGCAGTTCGCCTGCCAATGTGGCGAGTTGAATTGCCGGGGCTGGATAACTGGTCGCAATGAACCGCTGAACGCCGAGGGTCAGGTGTTCATGGCTCAATGGCGCGAGCGCAAACGCCCTTAGGCTTCACCCAACGGACGCAGGCGATACTGCGGCGGCAATTGCTCGAAGCCACTGATGGTGGTGTTCAAGCTCTTCCAGCGTCCATCCTTGATGCCGTAGATGCAGCCATGGATCGACAGGCTCTGCCCGCGGTGCCAGGCGTTTTGCACAATGCTGGTGTGGCCGACGTTGGCCACTTGCTGGATCACGTTCAACTCGCACATACGGTCGACGCGCTCTTCTTCGGTCGGCAACTGGGCCAACACGTCACGGTTTTCGTAATAGAGGTCACGAATGGTGCGCAGCCAGCCATCGATCAAGCCGAATTGGCGATCCTGCATCGAGGCGCGCACGCCGCCGCAGCCGTAGTGGCCGGTCACCAGGATGTGTTTGACCTTGAGTACGTCCACTGCGTACTGGATCACCGACAGGCAATTGAGGTCGGTATGCAGCACCACGTTGGCCACGTTGCGGTGCACGAACAGATCACCCGGCAGCATGCCGACGATCTCGTTGGCGGGTACGCGGGCGTCGGAACAGCCGATCCACAGGTATTCCGGGGTTTGCTGGCGGGCGAGCTTGGCGAAGAATTCGGGATCTTCCTGTTTGATCGCGTCCGCCCAGCGTTCATTGTTATCAAGCAGGTCTTGTAGTTCGTTCATCAGGGAAAGCCTCAGGAATGATGCGCAGTTTTGTGACTGACAACCCCACGTCCAGGTCACGCCCTGCCGGTGAATAACAAGCGTGAATTAGCTTGAATCTTTGGGCCGCGCAGCCTGTCCACACACTATAAGCCCCACAGTATGAGGATAGGCCATGACTGAATCACGACGTCCCTACGGTGCTACGCAGCCCGAACCCATTGATGACAATGAAGATCGCATGGGTTCGATGCGCGAGCTGGATTTTGACCAAGATGAACCCTCGGCGCAGACCGGTGATGATTTAACCCCGGAAACCTTGATCCCTGAGGATGGCGCACGAGATGCCAGGGAAGAAGGCGAAGACAATCCGGCGGATTACGACCTGAGTATCGTGGACGAGGACGAGATTGGCGGCGGCAATGGCCTGGATGAGGCGGAATTGGCGAAGCGGGATCCGCTGGACGGAAACCGCTAAGTCAGGCGCGGTCAGTCGACCAGGGTACAGGCCATGACGACCGCGTCTTCGCGGCCCCCCACGGCGGGGTAATAATCCCGCCGACGGCCGATTTCGTTGAAGCCATAACGCTCATACAGGCGGAACGCGCCGGTGTTGCTGTCGCGCACTTCCAGGAAGCACTCACGCGCACTGGCGGCGTAGGCGCGGGACATCAAGTGTTCCAGCAGTGCTAGGCCGAGGCCACGGCCCTGGTTTTCCGGTTTGACGGTGATGTTCAGCAAATGCGCCTCGTCGAGGATGATCTGCACCACACCATGCCCTACTTGCTGCTCACCTTCGAACATCAACCAGATCTGGTATTTGCCCAGCCCGTCGAGAAAGATCCCACGGGTCCAGGGGTGGCTGAACGCCGCGTATTCGATTTTCAGCACGGCGTCGAGGTCAGCCTCGGTCATTGGGCGAAAGGATAAAGCCTCACTCATCGGTTGTTTTCCAGCGCGCCATCAGCCGGCGCATGGCTTGCCAGACATCAGCCTTACGCTGTGGCTCTTCCATTAATAATTCCAGGCCCGGCAGGGCCCATACCGAACCCAGGCCTTCGACCTGCAGTTCGCGGTACCAGGCTTCGGCATTGGCTTCGCCTGCAAAGCGCACAGCGGGAAGGCCAATCAGCCACAGGCACACGCAGGGTTCGTCTTCCAGGCGCGCCGACACAAAACCTTGCACAAAATCCCGCGCTGCTTCCGGGCCCTGGTCCATGTTGCCGCGCACCAGCAGGGGCCAGCGCACCGGGTCGCCGACGATTTGCGGGCTGTCGGGCAGGCCGGCGGCGCGCAGCATGTCCTTGAGCAGCATGTAGGCGGGGTCGCGGGTCTGGAAGCGTTCGCCGGTGGGCAACTCGACCAGCAACAGGCAGCGGCCAGCTCGTAGCAATTGCAGGGCGAAACGCGGCGGCGGCACCACCGGGGCCTTGACCACCGGGGCCGCCTCTTCCACGACTTTGGCCGCTTTGGTCACCGGCGACGGGCGCGGTACTTCGACCTTGGCCCGTTCGACGACCGGGCGCGCTTCAGGCGCAGGTTTGACCACCGCCACTGGCGCGGCCGCCTCCTCGCCGGACGACTCGAACGCCTCATAGGGCTCAAGCGCCTGCAACAGCTCGGGCCGCGACGGCGCGGCAAACGGCAGTTCGGTGCGGGGCAGCCAGTTGACCACCTGCATGGCGGTCAAGTAAGCGCGACGTCGGGACTCGATAAGCACAGCTCGGCCACTTGTGGATAACTAAAGAGCGGGGATTCTACCGCTGTTCGGCAACAATCGCCCACTGCGCACTGACCGGCTGTGGATAAATCCCGCGTCCGATGCAGTACAATCGCGACTTTTAATCGCCAACCAGCCGGCCATTCCGATGATCGAACCCAAGCGCGTCTTGCGCGCCCTCGCCGAACACTGGGCCCTGCTTGAGCCACTGTGCGAACACTTCGACCAAGGCACCTTGAGCCTTGGCGAGTTGCGCGCGCAACTGGCGGCCCAACAACTGGACAGCACGCCGCAGGACATTACCAGCCTGTTGGACGTGTGGATTCGCCTGGATATCCTGGTGCCTGTCGCCAAAAGCCCGAACCGTTTCGAGCTCAACGCACAGATCCACGACTTCCTGGCCTATCTTCGCAAGGAGCACCGGCTTGGCCTGTGCCTGGAAATCGAAGCCTACCTGCGCCATCTCGAGCGCCTGGCGGGCTATATCCAGGACGCCTTCGACATCCGTGATGGCCACGACCTCGCCCGCCAACTGCGCCTGCTCGATATGCGCGTGCGGGACGTGCTGAAAAAACTCGCCAACGACGAACAGGCCCTCGCCGCCGTGGCCGACCGGGCCAAGACCAGCGACCGGCAGATCCCGTTGCGCCAGCGTTACGCCGAGGTCCTGGCGACCTGGGACGAATACGTCGAACCGATGATCCAACTGGTGAACGCGGATGGCGCCTTCGAACAAGGCGTGCGCAAGGTGGAAAATGTGCTGCTGCGCATGCTCACCGAGCAACAGCGCCTCGGCCATTTGGTTGACGATGACATGCTGCTGCGCACCCATGCGCGCATCCTCGAAATGCAGACCAGCGCCCAGCTGACCTTGCGTCATGCCCGCGAACTGCTGCTGCCGCTGCGTGAAGAAGCGCGCCGGCACAACGCCGTGACCCGTGGCGCGGCGCTGGCCCTGTCGGCCATCCGCCGTAAAGGGCTGGACGCGGTGCCGCAAGCGGCGATGCCGATGTTCACCCGCCCGCAAAGCACCTTTCTCGGCAGTGCCAGCCAAGTGGAAGCCTATGTCTACGCCCTGGCGAATTTCGAGCCGAAACCGGCAAAATTCCCCAAGGCGCACAAATCCCACAAGGGCGACGCCCAGCGCGCACCGCGTACGGTCAAGGAAATGCTCGAACGCTGCGAAGACGCGCTGCCGATGCCAGACCTGATGACCTGGCTGCTGGAGCAGGAACCGGACGGCGCCACCGACGAATTGCTGTACTGGTTCTCGCGCCTGTCCCGCGAAAAACGCTTCAAGCGCGAACGCCTGGAACGCCGCGAGTACCACACCACCGAGCACCAGGTCAGCCTGCGCTCCTTCGCCCTGCTCCCGGTCGGTTCCGACGCCGCCGAGCACTCTGCGAGTACACCCCATGCATCTTGATCTATCCGAACTGTCCCAGCTGGCGCCGATCTTTCGCGAGCTGTTCAAGGGTTACCACGTCAGCCGCCGCGACCCGGAGCTGTACGCGCAACTGTCGAACTTCCAGGACCAGTACCGCACGCTGTTCAGGGCCTTGGGCTTCGAGTTGGTCTGCGATACACGGGGTTTCTACTATTTCGTGCCGGACTCCGCCATCGCCAGCGCGCAGGTGAACAAAACCGCCCAACGCCTGGCGTTGTTCACCTTCATCATCGTCGAGCATTTGGCCGACCAGGGCCGCGACCCGATTGCCGTGCTCGATGGTGGCAGCCTGGGCCGTGATGAACTGCCGTCGCTGCTGGAGAAGTACCGCGACCTGTTTATCCAGGCCGAAGTGCAGACCCAGGAAGAACTCGAAGAAAAAATCATGCGCCGCATGACCCAACTGGGTTTTGCCAGCGAAGATAACGGCATCTATCGCTTCCTGCCGCCGATGCATCGCTTCCTTGATGTGTGCCTGTCGGTGCAGCAAGACCGTGACCTGGCGGCCAGCGTCCACAGTGTGTTGCCACTGCCGGCGCCGGTGATCATCGATGAAGACAGCGATGAAAAACTGCTGAAAACCGATGATCCGCTGGACTTGAGTGACTTTGCCGACGAAAGCGAAGAAGACGCCCTGGCCCGCGCCATTGCCGAAGAACAGGAGACCGATGCATGAGTAAGGAACGCTACGGCATCCGCCGCTTCGCCCTATTGAATACCGCAGGTTACAGCCTGGGTTTGTTCCCGCTGGAAGAACCGCTGTCGGTGTATGGCGCGAACAACCTGGGTAAATCCGCGTCGATCAACGCCTTGCAGTTCCCGATCCTGGCGCGCATGTCGGACATGAGTTTCGGCAAGTACACCCTGGAACAATCGCGGCGCTTCTACTTTGCCACCGACACCAGCTACATCCTGGTGGAAGTCTCCCTGCCCCACGGCCCGCACGTGATCGGTGTGGTCGGGCGCGGCCCGGGCGGTGGTTTCGGTCACCAGTTCTTTGCCTATGCGGGCAAGCTGGACCTGGCCCACTACCAGAAGAACGACACCTGCCTGCGTCAGAAAGAACTGTTCACCAACCTTGAGCGCGAAGGCCTGAAAGCCTACGAACTCAAGCCGGATGAACTGCGTCGCTTGCTGGTAGGCGGCCACACGTCGATCCCGCTGGACCTGACGCTGATTCCGCTGCGCTCCACCAGCGAGCAGAGCCTGAAGACCTTCCGCGCACTGTTTATCAACCTGCTGCACATGCGCGAAATCACCGCGGCCAAGCTCAAGCAGCTGTTCCTGGATGCCTTCGAACATAGCTTGCGTTCCGGTAGCGTGGATTACATTGCGGCGTGCGAAGAAGCCTTCCGTGATGTGCGACGCATGGAACAGGACTACAACTCGCTGGTCGCCGCCGGCCCGTTGGTTGAAGCCCTGGCCAATGGCGTGCGCCTGCGCGACGTGTTGCGCGGCAAGCTGCATCGCTTGTCGCCGCTGTTGGATTCGTTGCTGGGCACCTGGTCGGATTACGCCAGTGCGCGCAAGGAAGAACTGACCATCCAGGCCGAGCATTACCGCAACGAGCAAGACGCGCTGCAGAACGACCAACGCGGCGGCACTCAGGAGTTGATGCGCCTGGAGCGGGAAATCAGTGGAATTCAGCGTTGGTTGGGCGAGCTGTCGGTACTCAAGCACCGCTTTGCGTTGGTGGATGACGTGAAGTTGCTGGAGCAACAGCTGTTGGCGGCCAAGGATGCTCACGATGAACTGGCGGGCGCGTTGGCGCAGTCGCGACAGTTCAGCGCCGAGGATTTGGACGAGCGTCTGCGCGATTTGGAAAAGCGCTTGAAGTCGGTCAAGCAGCAACTCGACCACGCCGACAACAACAGCTACGCCAAGCTGCGGGAAGAATTCTCACAGCCGGATGTCGAGCGTCTGATGCGCCTGTTCAACAGTTCGTTGTTCAGCCTGCCATTGGGCACGCATGGCATCACGCTGGACGAGGATGGCCTGTGGGTTAAATCCCTGGAGCAGATCCTCGATGGCTTCAAGGGCGAGCGCTTTGAAGTGCCGGGGCTGTCCATCGACATCTCCCACATCGAACCGCCTGCGTTGCAAGCCTTGGCAGACCGCGCGGCGTTGCGCGACCAGAAAGAACGCCTGGAGAAAGAACTCAAGCAGCTGAAAACCCAGCAGGCTGTCGCGTCTGACCGCGCTGCGAGCAAGACCCAGACCGAAGCGTTGTACCAGCAGGTGCTGGATGCGCAAAAAGCCCTGGAAGACTTCCGCCGTGCGCAAACCCTGAGCGCAGAAGAAGGCGAAAAGCTGGAAAACCTGGCGCAGATGGAAGCAGCGCAGGACGAGTTGAAACGCTCCAGCGATGCGTTCACCGAGCGCGTCCAGCAACTGTCGGCCAAGCTGCAACTGGTGGGCCGTCAGATTGGCGATATGGAAGCCAAGCAGCGCACGCTGGATGACGCGTTGCGCCGTCGCCAGCTGTTGCCGGCGGACTTGCCGTTCGGCACACCGTTCATGGACCCGGTCGACGATTCCATGGACAACCTGCTGCCGCTGCTCAATGACTATCAGGACAGTTGGCAAGGCCTGTTGCGCGCTGATGGCCAGATCGAAGCGCTGTATGCCCAGGTGCGCCTCAAGGGCGTGGCCAAGTTCGACAGCGAGGATGACGTTGAGCGTCGCCTGCAGTTGCTGATCAACGCCTATGCACACCGTACCGATGAAGCCCTGACGTTGGGCAAGGCACGCCGTGCGGCGGTCACCGACATTGCGCGGACCCTGCGCAATATCCGCAGCGATTACGACAGCCTTGAGCACCAGTTGGCGTTGTTCAACCGCGAGATCAACAAACGCCAGGTCTCCAACCTGCAAAGCTTCCGCATCGTGCTGGCGCCGAACAAGGAAGCGCTCAAGCATATCGACCAGATCATCCACAGTGCCGGCCAGTATGAAGAAGGCGAGACGCTGTCGGTGTTCGACCTGAGCCAAAGCGCCGAGCAGGACAACAAGAACGAAGAAGCCAAGGAATACCTGGCGCGCCTGGTGGCCGCCAACCATAACCAGTTGGGCCTCAAGGACTTGTTCGAGCTGGCGTTCGAGATCACCAAGGTGCACGGCCAGCCGGTGATTCACACCGACATCGATGGCGCGGCGTCCAACGGCACCACCATGACCATCAAGGCGTTGACCAACATGTACTTGTTGCTGCACTTGATGGACCGCGACCAGGCCGGGCGCGTGCGTCTACCGTACTACCTCGACGAGGCGGCGGACATCGACGAGAAAAACCAGGCGGCGTTGCTGGAAACCAGCTTGCAGCTGGGCTTCGTGCCGATTCTGGCCAGTGTAAAGCCGCAGGTGTCGGCGCAGGTGGCAATCGACCTGGAAGGCGGCAGCGGGCCGAACGGGATCTATATCGATGAAGCGGACTGGAAGTACATCCGTCGCCATGATGTGGTGAAGGCGACGATGAATGTACAGGCGGACGAGCCGGAGCTGGATGAAGTCTGATTTGATTCGCTGAAATGCAAAAGGCCGCGATCTTCTGGATCGCGGCCTTTTTTATGAGCGCTTATTTGCCGAGTGGGATTTTAGGCGCCCAGGTCAGCCATTCATCTTCGAACTTGTCGAACAGCGGGAAGGTTTGTTGTGGGCGGGCGGCGTTGCCCATGCGTTCGCCGTCGGGTGTGGCGAAGGCAATACCGCCGGCGACCAGGGTTTCCAGGGACTCCGTGCGTACGGTGGCACCTTTGAACAGACCGAAGTCGAGGCCAAAGCCGCTGGTGTTCCAGAAGCGGCTGCCGCCACGTACCAGGGGAGCGTACTTAGGTTCGATCAGGATATGGATCAATACGCGGTCGGCGGTCTGGCCCAACTCGTAGCCGGTGACCTTGCCCACGGTGACTTCACGGTAAGTGACCGGTACACCTTCCTTCAGCGAACCACGGCGTGCGGCGCTGAGGGTCAGGCTCAGGCCAGCTTCCTGGTGCACAGCTTCAGGCGGCTGGTCCAACGCGACGAAGCTCTTTTGCGGGCCCGCGTTTTTCGCAGCCGGTTGCACTTCGATGTATTGCCCGGTGACCAGGGTTTCCAGGTTGGAGGTTTTCATCAGGCCCAGCTCAGGCTTGACCACCCAGAACTGGCTGCCGACGCGTGCAATGCGGTCCGCCACTTGGTTGATACGTGCGCTGAGCAGTACCGACTGCATGTCGGCGCTGAGATCGACACTTTCAATCTTGCCCACGTCCAGGCCTTTGAAACGCACGGGTGTGCCAGGACGCAGGCCGTCGGCACGGTCGACCTTGATGGTCACCAAGGTGCCGTGTTGGTTGGCGGCCTCGCGGTCGGCAAACAAACGGAAACGCGGGATGCGCTTTTTCAATGGGACATTCGGTTCCGGGGTTTCGAAGGCGATACCGCCGGCCATCAGGCTGGCCAGCGACTCACTCTTGACCTGAATACCACCGGTGAGGCCACCGGTCAGGGTGACGCCGCTGGCATTCCAGAAGCGCGTCGAGCCGTTGACCAGGTTCTCGTATTCCTTCTCGATGTGGACGCCGATCACCAGTTGCTTGTTCTTGCGCGAAAACTGGTAGCTCTGCACCGACCCGACCTTGACCTGCTTGTAGAGGATCGGGCTGCCAACATCCAGGGAGCCGAGGTTGTCAGTGAACAACACCATGTGCAGGCCAGGGGAACGCAGGTCCAACGGCGGCGCCTTGGCGCGGGCGACGTACTCCCTTTGTGGAGGGGTGCCTTTGTCGCCTGGGCGAATGGCGATGTAGTTACCTTTGACCAAGGCTTCAAGCCCGGTGATACCCGCCAGGGATATGGACGGTTTGACGACCCAGAATTGGGTGTCCTGTACCAAATAGTCTTCGGCCAGAGGATCGAGCGTCAGTTCTGCGTTGGCACTGGAAAGGTCAGGGTTGATCTTCAGAGTTTTCAGGCTGCCGACTTGAATGCCTTTGTACATGACTGGCGTACGCCCCGCCTGCAGGCCTTCGAAATCGGTGAGCTTGACCTTGACTCTGATGCCGGCCGCGGCCGCATCGAAATCTTCGTACAGACGGAAGGGCAGGCTAGGATCCGTCGGCGGGCTGTCCTTGCGGTTCTCCGGCGTGGCGAAGGCGATGCCCCCAGCAACGATGCTGGAAAGGGATTCGCTGCGCACCTTTACACCGGAAAGGTTGGCGTCGATGCTGATGCCACTGGCGTTCCAGAAACGTGTGTGTTTGCGCACCAAGCTGGCGTAGGTGGGTTCGATGTAGACCTTGATCTCGACCGTGCTCTGGTCTTCAGAGAGCAGGTAGCTTTTGACTTGGCCAACTTGGATCTGTTTGTAGAACACCGGACTGCCACGGTTGAGCGAGCCAAGGCGATCGGCTTTGACGGTCAGATGCAGGCCCGGTTTGGCGTCGGACAAAGGCGGCTCTTCGGAAAGGGCTTTGAATTTGCGTGTGGGCTCACCATCACCTGGGCTGGCAGCAATGTAGTTACCTGAAACCAGGGTTTCCAGACCGGTGATACCGGCGAGGGTGACGCTCGGTTTGACCAACCAGAAGCGCGTATTGGTCTTGAGGTACTGGTCGACGTCCTTGTTCATCTCGATGGTGGCGATCACCCCGCGATTGTTGCCCTCGTCGTCCAGGGCCAGAGCCTTGACCTTACCTACCGGCATGCCTTTGTAGACCACTTCGGTCTTGTTGACCTGGATGCCTTCACCGCTTTCAAAGCGCACCTGGATATCGATGCCCTGTTGGGAATAGGCACGCCATCCCAGCCATCCACCGATGATCAGGGCAATCAGGGGCAGCACCCAAATAGCCGACCAGTTGGAGGCTGGGCGGGTTTTAGCTTTAGGCAAATCACTCATGGTCGTCGTCCGACTCCGTGTTATCCCAAATCAGTCGGGGATCGAAAGTTACTGCGGCAAGCATCGTCAAGATCACCACACTGGCGAACGCTGCAGCACCGAGATTGGCCTCGACACTGGCAAGTCGCCCAAAGTTTACAACCGCCACCAGGATGGCGATCACGAAGATATCCAGCATGGACCAGCGGCCAATGAATTCGATAAAGCGGTACATCACGATGCGTTGTTGCGCGGACAGTGGTTGACGACGCTGCACCGAGAACAGTAGCAGACCTATGCCGACCAGCTTGAACGTGGGCACCAGGATACTGGCAATGAACACTACAGCGGCGATGGGGAACATGCCGTGCTGCACCAATTGGATCACACCCGCCATGATGGTACTGGGATCGCCCTGACCAAGGGAGTTGATAGTCATGATCGGCAACAGGTTGGCGGGAATGTACAAGATGGCCGCCGTGATCAGCAGCGCCCATGTGCGGGCAAGGCTGTTGGGGCGACGAGCATGGATCAGCGCACCGCAACGCGTGCAAATTTGCTCGTCGCTGTCGGCGTCTTGTTTATTCAACTCATGGCATTCGGTACAAATCAGAATGCCTGCATCAATCGCCCGCATGTTCATCCTCTCCTGACAACGCTTGCCAGATCTGGTGGGGCGACATCACCACCTCAAGCAACACCTGAACCATTAACAAGCTGACAAAGCAGACAAGACCGAGGCCTACCGTGATGGCGGCCATGTCGGCGAGTTTAACGATCGCCACCAGGACGCCCATCAGATAGACCTCCAACATCCCCCAGTCTTTCATGTGATGGTAGATGCGGTACAACAGCAGTCCATAACTGCGGCCGATGTTCCAGCGAATACTGAGCAAGACTGCCAACTGGCAAAGCAGCTTGAGCAAGGGAATCCCCATGCTGCACAGGAAGACGACAGCGGCGACGCCTTGCATGCCGGTATCGAACAGGGCGACGACGCCGCTCCACACGGTGTCTTCAGAGGACTGCCCAAGTAGATTGAGTTGCATGATCGGCAGAAAGTTCGCGGGGATGTACAACAGCAACGCCGCCAGCACCAGGGCGAGACTTCGCTCAACGACGTTGTGGCGGTGAGCGTACAGCTCGTAACCGCAACGTGGGCATTGGGCTTTTTCGCCGAGGGCGAGCACTGGTTTGCGCATCAGCAAGTCGCACTCATGGCATGCCACCAGGTCGTCCAGTGGTAAATCCGATACCTCAAGGGCATCAACCGGATCGGGCATAAGTAGGGCTCGGACTCTAAAAAAGGTTAGGTGCCTATTCTAGTGGTCTGGTTCAGAAATAACTGTGCAAATTTGTCGGGAGGTTCGCGGCGCTGAAGTTTTCGACCGCCCAAAACAAAACCCCATCTGCTTTCGCAAATGGGGTTTCGGAATTTAATCTTGACGATGACCTACTCTCACATGGGGAAACCCCACACTACCATCGGCGATGCATCGTTTCACTGCTGAGTTCGGGATGGGATCAGGTGGTTCCAATGCTCTATGGTCGTCAAGAAATTCGGGTACTGAGTCGTGGCAGGTGCCTCGCTTCAGCAAATTGGGTATGTGATAGCTTTCGGTGTTTTGTGAGATCGAACTTTCGGTTCTATCGTCTTCACACACCGCAATCTGATGCTCTTTCGAGTAGTCAAATTGCTTGGGTGTTATATGGTCAAGCCTCACGGGCAATTAGTATTGGTTAGCTCAACGCCTCACAGCGCTTACACACCCAACCTATCAACGTCGTAGTCTTCGACGGCCCTTCAGGGAACTCAAGGTTCCAGTGAGATCTCATCTTGAGGCTAGTTTCCCGCTTAGATGCTTTCAGCGGTTATCTATTCCGAACATAGCTACCCGGCAATGCCACTGGCGTGACAACCGGAACACCAGAGGTTCGTCCACTCCGGTCCTCTCGTACTAGGAGCAGCCCCTCTCAAATCTCAAACGTCCACGGCAGATAGGGACCGAACTGTCTCACGACGTTCTAAACCCAGCTCGCGTACCACTTTAAATGGCGAACAGCCATACCCTTGGGACCGGCTTCAGCCCCAGGATGTGATGAGCCGACATCGAGGTGCCAAACACCGCCGTCGATATGAACTCTTGGGCGGTATCAGCCTGTTATCCCCGGAGTACCTTTTATCCGTTGAGCGATGGCCCTTCCATACAGAACCACCGGATCACTAAGACCTACTTTCGTACCTGCTCGACGTGTCTGTCTCGCAGTCAAGCGCGCTTTTGCCTTTATACTCTACGACCGATTTCCGACCGGTCTGAGCGCACCTTCGTACTCCTCCGTTACTCTTTAGGAGGAGACCGCCCCAGTCAAACTACCCACCATACACTGTCCTCGATCCGGATAACGGACCTGAGTTAGAACCTCAAAGTTGCCAGGGTGGTATTTCAAGGTTGGCTCCACGCAGACTGGCGTCCACGCTTCAAAGCCTCCCACCTATCCTACACAAGCAAATTCAAAGTCCAGTGCAAAGCTATAGTAAAGGTTCACGGGGTCTTTCCGTCTAGCCGCGGATACACTGCATCTTCACAGCGATTTCAATTTCACTGAGTCTCGGGTGGAGACAGCGCCGCCATCGTTACGCCATTCGTGCAGGTCGGAACTTACCCGACAAGGAATTTCGCTACCTTAGGACCGTTATAGTACTACCGCCGTTTACCGGGGCTTCGATCAAGAGCTTCGCGTTAGCTAACCCCATCAATTAACCTTCCGGCACCGGGCAGGCGTCACACCCTATACGTCCACTTTCGTGTTTGCAGAGTGCTGTGTTTTTAATAAACAGTCGCAGCGGCCTGGTATCTTCGACCGGCATGAGCTTACGGAGCAAGTCCTTCACCCTCACCGGCGCACCTTCTCCCGAAGTTACGGTGCCATTTTGCCTAGTTCCTTCACCCGAGTTCTCTCAAGCGCCTTGGTATTCTCTACCCAACCACCTGTGTCGGTTTGGGGTACGGTTCCTGGTTACCTGAAGCTTAGAAGCTTTTCTTGGAAGCATGGCATCAACCACTTCGTTAACTAAAAGTTAACTCGTCATCAGCTCTCGGCCTTAGAATCCCGGATTTACCTAAGATTCCAGCCTACCACCTTAAACTTGGACAACCAACGCCAAGCTGGCCTAGCCTTCTCCGTCCCTCCATCGCAATAACCAGAAGTACAGGAATATTAACCTGTTTTCCATCGACTACGCTTTTCAGCCTCGCCTTAGGGACCGACTAACCCTGCGTCGATTAACGTTGCGCAGGAAACCTTGGTCTTTCGGCGTGGGTGTTTTTCACACCCATTGTCGTTACTCATGTCAGCATTCGCACTTCTGATACCTCCAGCAAGCTTCTCAACTCACCTTCACAGGCTTACAGAACGCTCCTCTACCGCATCACTTACGTGATACCCGTAGCTTCGGTGTATGGTTTGAGCCCCGTTACATCTTCCGCGCAGGCCGACTCGACTAGTGAGCTATTACGCTTTCTTTAAAGGGTGGCTGCTTCTAAGCCAACCTCCTAGCTGTCTAAGCCTTCCCACATCGTTTCCCACTTAACCATAACTTTGGGACCTTAGCTGACGGTCTGGGTTGTTTCCCTTTCACGACGGACGTTAGCACCCGCCGTGTGTCTCCCATGCTCGGCACTTGTAGGTATTCGGAGTTTGCATCGGTTTGGTAAGTCGGGATGACCCCTAGCCGAAACAGTGCTCTACCCCTACAGTGATACATGAGGCGCTACCTAAATAGCTTTCGAGGAGAACCAGCTATCTCCGAGCTTGATTAGCCTTTCACTCCGATCCACAGGTCATCCGCTAACTTTTCAACGGTAGTCGGTTCGGTCCTCCAGTTAGTGTTACCCAACCTTCAACCTGCCCATGGATAGATCGCCCGGTTTCGGGTCTATTCCCAGCGACTAGACGCCCTATTAAGACTCGCTTTCGCTACGCCTCCCTATTCGGTTAAGCTCGCCACTGAAAATAAGTCGCTGACCCATTATACAAAAGGTACGCAGTCACCCAACAAAGTGGGCTCCCACTGCTTGTACGCATACGGTTTCAGGATCTATTTCACTCCCCTCTCCGGGGTTCTTTTCGCCTTTCCCTCACGGTACTAGTTCACTATCGGTCAGTCAGTAGTATTTAGCCTTGGAGGATGGTCCCCCCATATTCAGACAAAGTTTCTCGTGCTCCGTCCTACTCGATTTCATGACTAAGAGATTTTCGCGTACAGGGCTATCACCCACTATGGCCGCACTTTCCAGAGCGTTCCGCTAATCTCAAAGCCACTTAAGGGCTAGTCCCCGTTCGCTCGCCACTACTAAGGGAATCTCGGTTGATTTCTTTTCCTCAGGGTACTTAGATGTTTCAGTTCCCCTGGTTCGCCTCTTACGCCTATGTATTCAGCGTAAGATAACCATCTTATGATGGCTGGGTTCCCCCATTCAGACATCTCCGGATCAAAGTCTGTTTGCCGACTCCCCGAAGCTTTTCGCAGGCTACCACGTCTTTCATCGCCTCTGACTGCCAAGGCATCCACCGTATGCGCTTCTTCACTTGACCATATAACCCCAAGCAATCTGGTTATACTGTGAAGACAACATTCGCCGAAAATTCGATAATACTCAAAACTGAGTAACTCACAAATTTTACCTTAGCCTGATCCGTTACCAGTGAAAGTAACGTTCAGTCTATCTTTCTATCACATACCCAAATTTTTAAAGAACGATCTAATCAAAGACTAGAAATCAACATTCACCATCAACCTGATGGAATGCTCATTTCTAAGCTTTCAACTTCTAGAAGCAGTAGTGGTGGAGCCAAACGGGATCGAACCGTTGACCTCCTGCGTGCAAGGCAGGCGCTCTCCCAGCTGAGCTATGGCCCCGTATTTCTACAGGCGTTTCCCACACAAAATTGGTGGGTCTGGGCAGATTCGAACTGCCGACCTCACCCTTATCAGGGGTGCGCTCTAACCAACTGAGCTACAGACCCAATTTCGGGCTGCTTCTTATCGTCTTCTTCAATGAATCAAGCAATTCGTGTGGGAACTTATGGAGCAGCTGATGTCGTCGATTAAGGAGGTGATCCAGCCGCAGGTTCCCCTACGGCTACCTTGTTACGACTTCACCCCAGTCATGAATCACACCGTGGTAACCGTCCTCCCGAAGGTTAGACTAGCTACTTCTGGTGCAACCCACTCCCATGGTGTGACGGGCGGTGTGTACAAGGCCCGGGAACGTATTCACCGCGACATTCTGATTCGCGATTACTAGCGATTCCGACTTCACGCAGTCGAGTTGCAGACTGCGATCCGGACTACGATCGGTTTTATGGGATTAGCTCCACCTCGCGGCTTGGCAACCCTCTGTACCGACCATTGTAGCACGTGTGTAGCCCAGGCCGTAAGGGCCATGATGACTTGACGTCATCCCCACCTTCCTCCGGTTTGTCACCGGCAGTCTCCTTAGAGTGCCCACCATGACGTGCTGGTAACTAAGGACAAGGGTTGCGCTCGTTACGGGACTTAACCCAACATCTCACGACACGAGCTGACGACAGCCATGCAGCACCTGTCTCAATGTTCCCGAAGGCACCAATCTATCTCTAGAAAGTTCATTGGATGTCAAGGCCTGGTAAGGTTCTTCGCGTTGCTTCGAATTAAACCACATGCTCCACCGCTTGTGCGGGCCCCCGTCAATTCATTTGAGTTTTAACCTTGCGTACCGTACTCCCCAGGCGGTCAACTTAATGCGTTAGCTGCGCCACTAAAAGCTCAAGGCTTCCAACGGCTAGTTGACATCGTTTACGGCGTGGACTACCAGGGTATCTAATCCTGTTTGCTCCCCACGCTTTCGCACCTCAGTGTCAGTATTAGTCCAGGTGGTCGCCTTCGCCACTGGTGTTCCTTCCTATATCTACGCATTTCACCGCTACACAGGAAATTCCACCACCCTCTACCATACTCTAGTCAGTCAGTTTTGAATGCAGTTCCCAGGTTGAGCCCGGGGATTTCACATCCAACTTAACAAACCACCTACGCGCGCTTTACGCCCAGTAATTCCGATTAACGCTTGCACCCTCTGTATTACCGCGGCTGCTGGCACAGAGTTAGCCGGTGCTTATTCTGTCGGTAACGTCAAAATTGCAGAGTATTAATCTACAACCCTTCCTCCCAACTTAAAGTGCTTTACAATCCGAAGACCTTCTTCACACACGCGGCATGGCTGGATCAGGCTTTCGCCCATTGTCCAATATTCCCCACTGCTGCCTCCCGTAGGAGTCTGGACCGTGTCTCAGTTCCAGTGTGACTGATCATCCTCTCAGACCAGTTACGGATCGTCGCCTTGGTGAGCCATTACCTCACCAACTAGCTAATCCGACCTAGGCTCATCTGATAGCGCAAGGCCCGAAGGTCCCCTGCTTTCTCCCGTAGGACGTATGCGGTATTAGCGTCCGTTTCCGAACGTTATCCCCCACTACCAGGCAGATTCCTAGGCATTACTCACCCGTCCGCCGCTCTCAAGAGAAGCAAGCTTCTCTCTACCGCTCGACTTGCATGTGTTAGGCCTGCCGCCAGCGTTCAATCTGAGCCATGATCAAACTCTTCAGTTCAAACATCTTTGGGTTTTTAAGAAACCCTAAACTTGGCTCAGCAATCGTTGGTTACATCTTTGATTTCTCGCGGAGTAACTTGTGATGCTGATAATCTTGTTGACTATCAGTCTGACTCCACAAGCACCCACACGAATTGCTTGATTCAGTTGTTAAAGAGCGGGTGGTTAAGATCTTTCGTCTCAACCGAGGCGCGCATTCTACAGCAGCCTCATTTGCTGTCAAGTGATTATTTTCAGAAGCTTTCGAAGGTTTCTTCAACAACTTCAACCACTTGCGCTTCAGATCTCTCGTCAGCGGGAGGCGAATTCTACAGCGTTACACGCTGCTGTCAACACCTCTTTTTCAACTTCCTTTTGGCTTCGATGAACTGAAGCAACCTACTGCCGAAACCTACATAACTCATTGTTTACCAAGGAGTTTTCCGTTTCGACTGCGCCGGAAGTGGGGCGAATTATAGACATCTGGAATCTGCCGTCAATGCCTTTCTTCATATTTCTGTCATATAAGTCAGAAAAGCCCCAAAAACGCGAAAGCCGGCCCCAAGGGGCCGGCTTTCAGCCCACATTACAAGCTGGGGAAAGCAAACTGCGACGCTTCATGGCTGGCCCGCTGCGGCCAACGCTGGGTAATCGCCTTGCGACGGGTATAGAAACGTACCCCATCCGGCCCATACGCATGCAGGTCACCAAACAACGAGCGCTTCCAGCCACCAAAGCTGTGATACGCCACCGGCACCGGCAGCGGAACGTTAACGCCCACCATGCCCACTTCAATCTCGTCACAGAACAGACGCGCCGCTTCACCGTCACGGGTAAAGATGCAGGTGCCGTTACCATATTCGTGATCGTTGATCAGCTGCATCGCCGCTTCCAGGCTATTCACCCGGACCACGCACAGCACTGGCCCAAAGATCTCTTCCTTATAGATGCGCATCTCTGGCGTCACACGGTCGAACAGGCTGCCACCAAGGAAGAAGCCCTCTTCATGCCCGGCAATACTCAAGCCACGACCATCAACCACCAGTTTGGCCCCCGCTGCCAAGCCGTCTTCTATATAACCACTGACTTTGTCACGCGCCTGGCCGGTAACCAGTGGCCCCATATCGAGACCGCAGGACGTACCCGCACCAATTTTCAGTGCCTTGACCTGTGGCACCAGCTTGGCAATCAAGGCATCCGCCACCTGGTCACCCACGCACACGGCTACCGAGATCGCCATGCAGCGCTCGCCGCAAGAACCGTACGCCGCCCCCATCAGTGCACTCACGGCGTTATCCAAGTCCGCATCCGGCATCAGTACCGCATGGTTCTTCGCACCACCCAGTGCCTGCACGCGTTTGCCACGCTTGGTGGCTTCCGAATAGATGTACTCGGCAATCGGTGTCGAGCCTACGAAGCTCAGCGCCTTCACTTCCGGCGCCTCAATCAGCGCATCCACCGCGCCCTTGTCGCCGTGCACTACGCTCAGCACACCTTTAGGCAGACCGGCCTCCTGTAACAACTGTGCGATCAACAGCGTGGAACTTGGATCACGCTCCGATGGTTTCAGGATGAAACAGTTACCGCAGACAATCGCCAGCGGATACATCCACAACGGCACCATCGCCGGGAAGTTGAACGGCGTAATACCAGCGACTACACCCAGCGGTTGGAAATCCGACCACGCATCAATGTTCGGTCCTACGTTACGGCTGTACTCGCCCTTCAGAATCTCTGGCGCCGAGCACGCGTACTCCACGTTTTCGATCCCGCGTTTCAATTCACCCGCAGCATCTTCCAGAGTCTTGCCATGCTCTTCGCTGATCAACTGCGAGATACGCGCTTCGTTCTGCTCCAGCAATTGCTTGAAACGAAACATCACCTGGGCACGCTTGGCCGCAGGTGTATTACGCCAGGCCGGGAACGCCGCCTTGGCCGAGTCGATCGCCTGTTGAATGGTTTCACGGCTGGCCAACGGCACCTGATGGATCACCTGGCCAGTGGACGGGTTATACACGTCGGCACTACGGCCGCTGTCATTGACCAACTCACCGTTGATCAAGTGCTGGATAAGGCTCATGCAGGGCTCCTGAAAAGTTGTTCTATATAGAAGGAGATATCAGTCGATTTTGTTCAGCACTTCGCCGACCGCATCGAACAGCCGATCCAGGTCCTGCGGCTTGCTGTTGAAGGTTGGCCCAAACTGCAGGGTGTCACCGCCAAAACGCACGTAGAAGCCGGCTTTCCACAAGGCCATGCCGGCCTCGAATGGACGCACGATCGCATCACCGTCACGCGGGGCAATCTGGATCGCGCCGGCCAGGCCGTAGTTGCGGATATCGATCACGTTCTTGCTGCCCTTCAGGCCATGCAGCGCATTCTCAAAGTGCGGTGCGACTTCGGCTACGCTCTGCACCAGGTTTTCCTTCTGCAACAGGTCCAATGCTGCCAAACCCGCCGCGCAAGCGACCGGGTGCGCCGAGTAGGTGTAGCCGTGGGGGAATTCCACTGCGTACTCCGGCGTCGCCTGGTTCATGAAGGTCTGATAGATCTCGCTGCTGGCAATCACCGCGCCCATCGGGATCGCGCCGTTGGTGACTTGCTTGGCGATACACATCAGGTCTGGGGTCACGCCGAAACTGTCGGCACCGAACATAGAGCCGGTACGGCCGAAACCGGTGATCACTTCGTCGAACACCAATAGGATGTTGTGCTGGTCGCAGATCTCACGCAGACGCTTGAGGTAACCCTGAGGCGGCACCAGCACGCCCGCAGAGCCGGCCATTGGTTCAACAAATACTGCGGCGATGTTCGACGCGTCATGCAGCTCGATCAGCTTGAGCAGCTCATCGGCCAGCGCGATACCGCCCTGCTCCGGCATGCCACGGGAAAAAGCATTGCTCGCCAGCAAGGTGTGCGGCAGATGGTCAACATCCATCATCGCCTGGCCAAACATCTTACGGTTGCCGTTAACGCCGCCCAGGCTGGTGCCGGCGATGTTCACACCGTGATAACCGCGAGCGCGCCCGATCATTTTGGTCTTGGTGGCCTGGCCTTTCAGACGCCAGTAGGCACGCACCATCTTCACCGCCGTATCGGCGCACTCGGAGCCGGAGTCGGTGAAGAACACATGGTTCAGGTTGCCAGGGGTCAGGTCGGTGATCTTTTCCGCCAGTTGGAAGGACAACGGATGACCGTATTGGAAGCCCGGCGAGTAGTCCAGAGTGCCCAATTGCTTGGCCACCGCGTCCTGGATTTCCTTACGGGTATGCCCGGCACCACAGGTCCACAGGCCCGACAATGAGTCGTACACCTTGCGTCCCTTGTCATCGGTCAACCAGCTACCTTCGGCCGCCACGATCAGGCGCGGGTCGCGCTGGAAGTTACGGTTGGCGGTGTACGGCATCCAGTGCGCGTCCAGCTTCAATTGGCTGGCCAGGGACGATGGGGCGTTTTCGGGCATGTTCATCAGCAAAACCTCGCAGGGCAAAAGGCAGCGTCGGGATTGAAAAGCGTTGTTGCAGCTAAATTGCCACGGCGATAAAGTCGGTGAAATTCAACTCTTCTAACCTTCAGTCAGGCCTTCACTAAACTATGAGCAGCCGTCGACCCGATCCCCTGGCCCAAGTCAGCGACTTCGATATCCGCCTGCTGCGCATCTTTCGCAGCGTGGTCGAATGCGGCGGCTTCTCGGCGGCGGAAACCGTGCTGGGCATCGGGCGCTCGGCGATCAGCCAGCAAATGAGCGATCTTGAACAACGGCTCGGATTAAGACTGTGCCAACGCGGCCGCGCCGGCTTCTCGCTGACCGAAGAGGGCCGCGAGGTCTACCAATCCGCACTGCAATTATTGAGCGCCCTGGAAAGTTTCCGCACCGAGGTCAACGGTTTGCACCAGCACTTGCGCGGCGAGTTGATCATCGGCCTCACCGACAACCTCGTCACCCTGCCCCACATGCGCATCACTCACGCACTTGCGCAGTTGAAGGAACGTGGTCCGGATGTGCAGATCCAGATCCGCATGATCGCCCCCAACGAAGTCGAACAAGGCGTACTCGACGGCCGCCTGCATGTCGGCGTGGTGCCCCAGGCCAGCGCCTTGTCGGGGTTGGAATATCAGCCGCTGTACAGTGAGCGTTCATTGCTCTACTGCGCGGTGGGTCACCCACTGTTTTACGCCGACAACAAGCAGTTGGACGACGCACGCATCGATGCCCAAGACGCGATCGCCCCGACCTTCCGCCTGCCCGCCGAGATCCAGGCCCATTACCAGGCGCTCAACTGCACCGCCAGCGCTTCGGACCGGGAAGGCATGGCGTTCCTGATTCTCACCGGCCGCTATATCGGCTATCTGCCCGACCACTACGCCAGCCTGTGGGTACAGCAAGGCCGACTGCGTGCGCTGAAACCGACTACACGTTTTTACGATTTAAGCCTCGCATCGGTCACGCGCAAGGGCCGTCGCCCCCATTTGGTGCTGGAAAGCTTCCTGGAAAGTCTCGCGGCAACCCGCTAATTCGGCTTCGAAGCGAAAGCTGAGCAGTTGGACAGCTTTTTGCAACAGCCCGAGGACATAGACCTCGAGTTTGCCCGCCATGTCACCAGAAGCGTCCAACAGCAGCGACCTGATCTACGGCCTCAACGATCGCCCAAAACCCGCCCCGGCTTTTCTCGCCGCACTGCAACATGTACTCGCTGCATTTGTCGGCATCATCACCCCGCCGCTGATCATTGGCTCCACCCTTGGGCTGACTGCCCACTTGCCCTACCTGATCAGCATGGCGCTGATGGTTTCCGGTGTAGGCACTTTCATTCAGGCGCGTAGGCCATTCGGTATCGGCGCCGGGATGATCTGTCTTCAAGGCACCAGCTTTGCGTTTCTCGGTGCAGTGCTATCAGCCGGATTCCTGGTGAAACAACGCGGCGGCAGCCCGGAAGACATCATGGCGATGATCTTTGGGGTGTGCTTTTTCGGCGCTGTGGTGCAGATCGTGCTGAGCCGCTTTATCGGGCAACTGCGTCGGGTCATCACGCCTCTGGTGACCGGGATTGTCATCACACTGATCGGCATCAGCTTGATCAAGGTCGGTATCACTGACCTCGGCGGCGGCTTCAACGCCCCCGACTTCGGCGCCCCGACCAACCTGGCGCTGGGCGTGTTCGTCGTACTGACGATCATTCTGCTCAACCGTTCCAATACGCCTTGGGTACGCCTCTCGGCCATCATCATCGGCTTGGCCCTCGGCAGCCTGGCCGCCTGGTTCAGCGGCAAGCTCGTGCCGCATGCCCTGCCCGACCTCCCTCTGCTCAGCCTGCCGATTCCGTTCCGCTTCGGTTTCAGCTTCGACTGGAGCGCTTTCCTGCCGATCGCGCTGATTTATCTGATCAGCAGCATCGAAACCGTCGGCGACCTCACCGCCAACTGCATGATCGCCCGACAGCCCATCAGCGGCCCCTCTTATATAAGCCGGCTCAAGGGCGGCGTACTCGGTGATGGCGTGAGCTGCATGATCGCCGCTACGTTCAGCGCCTTCCCCAACACTACCTTTGCGCAAAACAACGGCGTGATCCAACTGACCGGCGTGGCCAGCCGTTACGTAGGTTTATACATAGGCGTGGTGCTTTTTTGCCTCGGCTTGTTTCCATTGATTGGCGCGGTACTGCAACAAATCCCCAAACCGGTGTTGGGCGGCGCCACCCTGGTGATGTTCGGCAGCGTGGCCGCCGCCGGCGTACGCATTCTCGCCCAGGCGCCGCTGGACCGACGCAGCATGCTGATCATCGCCACCTCGTTTGGCGTCGGCCTGGGCATCGCCGCCCAACCGAACCTGCTGCACCTGATGCCGACGCTGGTACAGAACCTGTTCGACTCCGCCATCACCAGCGGCGGGCTGACCGCGATTGTGTTGTGTCTGTTATTGCCCGAAGCCAAGGCAACCACGACTGCCGCAAACCACGCACCGGAAAGCGACACGCTGGAATCGCTTTGACGGTTTTATTGCATCAGGACTTGTCTGAGGCTTGAGGGTGGGTTATCTGTGCACACGTCGTCTCTATCGATCAGCACGGAAACCTCCATGAGCCTCGAAGTTCCTGCCCACAGCAACCACGCCGGTAAGCCCGCCAGCCGCATTCGGCAAAAGAACGAACAAGCGATTCTCCAGGCTGCTGAAGATGAGTTCGCGCGTCATGGCTACAAAGGCACCAGCATGAACACCATCGCTGCCAGTGCCGGGCTGCCCAAGGCCAACTTGCATTACTACTTCACCAATAAGCTCGGCCTTTATATCGCGGTACTCAGCAACATCCTCGAACTGTGGGACAGCACCTTCAACGCGTTGACCGCCGAAGATGACCCGGCCGTGGCCCTCACGCGCTACATCCGCACCAAGATGGAGTTCTCACGCCGCCAACCCCAGGCCTCGCGAATCTTCGCGATGGAGATCATCAGCGGCGGCGAATGCCTGACCGAATACTTCAGCCAGGACTACCGCGCCTGGTTCAGCGGCCGCGCGGCGGTGTTCCAGGCCTGGATGGATGCCGGCAAGATGGACCCCATCGACCCAGTGCACCTGATCTTCCTGCTGTGGGGCAGCACCCAGCACTACGCCGACTTCGCCACCCAGATCTGCCGCGTCACCGGGCGCACCAAGCTGACCAAGCAGGACATGGAAGACGCCGGCACCAACCTGATCCACATCATTCTCAAAGGCTGTGGCGTCAAGCCCGCCTATTAAACGAAGCGACTTATGCCTTTCACGCTCACCGGCCTTTGCGAGTTTCGTGAAGAAATACGCAAAAGCCGCTTTATCACCCTCGCGGCGCCCATCACCAGCGCGCAAGACGCCCAGGCGTTTTTCGAGCAGCACAGCGACTTGAACGCCACGCACAACTGCTGGGCCTGGAAGCTCGCGGATCAATACCGCAGCAACGACGACGGCGAACCCGGCGGCACCGCTGGCCGACCGATTCTGGCCGCCATCGAGGCGCAGGGTTTTGATCAGGTCGCAGTGCTGGTGATCCGTTGGTACGGCGGCATTCAACTGGGCACCGGCGGTCTGGCCCGCGCCTACGGTGGTGGCGCCAATAAATGCCTGCAAACGGCCGAACGCATTGAGTTGATCAGCCGCGTACCGTTGAGCTGCGCCTGCGCTTTCGCAGAGCTGAATCTGGTTAAACTGCGCGTTGCAGAACTGGGCGGGCTGGTGGTCGAAGAAACCTTCACCGCCAACGGCGTCGAGTTGCAGCTTGCCTTGGGCGAAGCGCATATCGACACCCTGCAAATTCAACTCGCAGACCTCAGCCGTGGGCGTATCCTGCTCCAACGCTGAAATCCCTGAACCGCGACGCTTAAAGGAAGCTTTTCATGTCTACGCCAAAAACCGCATTGATCATCGGCGCCTCGCGTGGGCTGGGCCTTGGCCTGGTCAAGCAACTGTTGCAGGACGGTTGGGACGTGACCGCCACCGTGCGTGATCCGAGCAAGGCCGATGCCCTGAAAGCCGTGGGCCCAGTACAGATCGAGAAACTCGACATGGATGATCAGCAAGCCGTGATCGCCCTGAGCCAGCGCCTGAAGGAACGCACCTTCGACCTGCTGTTCGTCAACGCCGGCGTCAAAGGCCCCGCCAATCAGGAGCCGGGCCACGCCACGCTGGCAGAAGTCGGCCAGCTGTTCTTCACCAACGCCGTAGCGCCGATCAATCTGGCCCAGCGTTTTTTCGGGCAGATCCGCAAGGACAGCGGCGTATTGGCGTTCATGAGTTCGGTACTGGGCAGCGTGACCATCCCCGACGGCTCCGACCTGGCGCTGTACAAAGCCAGCAAGGCGGCACTCAACTCCATGACCAACAGCTTCATTACCCAGTTGGGCGATCACAAGCTGACCGTGCTGTCGCTGCACCCAGGCTGGGTGAAGACCGACATGGGCGGCGAAAACGCACACATCGACGTCGATACCAGCGTGCGCGGCCTGGTGGACCAGGTGAACGCCTACACCGGCAAGGGCGGCCATCACTTCATCGATTACAAAGGCGACACCATCGCCTGGTAAAACCCAGGGGATCGTTATCGACCGATTGCCGTCGGTAACGATCCGCACGTAGACTGCCCCCTCGCCCTCACCGGCGACCCTGGATCAGCAGACAGGGCAACACTGAGCTGGCAAACCTGAACCCATCATTCAGAGGAGCCGGCCAATGCCTGCGACCCGTATCTGGTTAAAAAACCCCCTCGCGATTTTCACCGCCAATGGCCTCGATGCCCGTGGCGGCCTGGTACTGCAAGACGGTGTGATCACCGAAGTACTGGGCTGGGGACAAGAACCCTCCGTGCCGTGCGCCCAAGTGTTTGACGCTCGCGAACACGTGATCCTGCCCGGCCTGATCAACACCCACCATCACTTTTATCAAACCCTGACTCGCGCCTGGGCGCCGGTGGTCAATCAGCCGTTGTTTCCCTGGTTGAAAACCTTGTATCCGGTGTGGGCGCGGCTCACCCCGGAAAAACTCGCCCTCGCCAGCAAAGTCGCATTGGCCGAATTGCTGCTCTCGGGCTGCACCACGGCGGCGGACCATCACTACCTATTTCCCGACGGCCTGGAAAACGCCATCGACGTACAGGTGGAAAGCGTCCGCGAGTTGGGCATGCGCGCCATGCTCACCCGTGGTTCCATGAGCCTTGGCGAAGCCGACGGCGGCCTGCCACCGCAACAAACGGTGCAACAGGGCCAGGTTATCCTTGAAGATAGCCAACGCCTGATCCACGAATACCATGAACGTGGTGACGGCGCGCAAATCCAGATCGCACTGGCGCCTTGCTCACCGTTTTCCGTGACCCCGGAAATCATGGAAGCCAGCGCCGAATTGGCCAACCGCCTGGACGTGCGCCTGCACACCCACCTTGCCGAAACCCTCGACGAAGAAGACTTCTGCCTGCAGCGCTTCGGCTTGCGCACCGTGGACTACCTGGACAGCGTCGGCTGGCTCGGCCCGCGCACCTGGCTGGCCCATGGCATTCACTTCAACCCGGATGAAATTGCACGCCTGGGCGCCGCCGGCACCGGCATTTGCCATTGCCCAAGCTCGAACATGCGCCTGGCATCCGGCATCTGCCCGACCCTGGACCTGCTCGCCGCCGGCGCACCTATCGGCCTGGGCGTGGACGGTTCCGCTTCCAACGATGCGTCGAACATGATCCTTGAAGCGCGCCAGGCTTTGTATATCCAGCGACTGCGTTACGGCGCGGAAAAGATAACCCCGCAAGGCGTGCTGGGCTGGGCGACCAAAGGCTCGGCACAGTTGTTGGGCCGTACGGATATCGGTGAATTGGCCGTCGGAAAACAGGCCGACCTGGCGCTGTTCAAGCTTGACGAGCTGCGCTTCTCCGGTAGCCACGACCCGATCTCGGCGCTGCTGCTGTGCGGCGCCGACCGTGCGGACCGGGTGATGATTGCAGGAAAATGGCGCGTGATCGACGGCCAAGTCGAAGGCCTGGACCTGAAAGGCTTGATCGCCGATCACAGCCAGGCCGCGCGGCAGTTGATCGCCGGCTGACTACAACCCCAACAGCGACAGCATGATAAAGGTCGCAAACAGCACAAAATGGGTCATCCCTTCGATGGCGTTGGTTTCGCCATCGTTGAGGTTGATCGCGCTGACAATCAGCGTGATAAACACCATCACGGTCTGTACCGGGGTCATTGCCATCTGGAACGGCTGGCCGGTGTAGAGCGCCATTGCCTCCATCACCGGTACCGTCAGGATCACCGTCGACAGCGAAGCACCCAACGCAATGTTGACCACCGACTGCATGCGGTTGGCCAACGCGGCGCGCAATGCCGTCAAAATCTCCGGCGCAGCCGAAATCGCCGCGACCACAATCGCCGTGATCACCGGCGGCGCTCCCGTACCTTCCAGACCAAGATCCAGGGTCTTGGACATCACCTCGGCCAGCGCGCCGATCACAACCACCCCAAACACCAGGGTGCCGATGGAAAATGCCAGGTTGACCGGCGGCGCCTGCTCTTCTTCCGGCAACTTCTTACGGCGTTTTTCCGGGTAGCTATAGCTGAAAAAGTAACTGTGCGGCCCCACCTGCATACGCAGGAACAGGGTGTACAACACCACCATCGCGCCAATGGTAAAGGCCGAGTAGATTTTCCAGTCGGCTTCGGGGATGAATTCCGGCACCACCATCGACACGCCCATGGCGGTGAGGATCATCACGCTGTAGGTGCGGGCCGAATCATCGTTGTAGGACTGTTCGCCATGTTTGATGCCGCCCATCAGCGCGGCCAGGCCGAGGATCCCGTTGATATCGAGCATGACCGCGGAATAAATGGTGTCCCGTACCAAGGTGGGAGACGGCTCGTTGCTCATCATGATCGCCAGGATCACCACTTCCACCAGTACGGCGGCAAGGGTGAGGATCATGGTGCCGTAGGGATCGCCGACTTTTTCCGCGAGTTGCTCGGCATGGTGGGCCACGCGCATCGACGCCACCACGATAAAGCCGATCAGCACCACGCCAGCCAGCAACGCCGTGATCTGCCCGTTGTGCAGCATCCAGTGCTCCAATGGGTAGGCGGCGATGGCGGCAATCAGCGCCAGCAGCATGAATTTTTCTTGCTTGAGGGATGTGAGCATTCCGGGCCTTTTAGTGCGGCAAATCAGTCATTGATGGGGTACAGACTGCGTCACGCCGCTAACGTTTCGTTACACCTTAGTTCACGCGGCCCTTGCGCGAATGCAACGAAAACAATCCTGCTGGTCAGGTTTTGCCGATTATTTCGGCCATGGCCTGTAGAATGCCGCCATTGCACCTGATGAGAATTTAGAAAATGTACGATTGGCTCAACGCCCTGCCCAAGGCTGAACTGCACCTGCACCTGGAAGGCTCGCTGGAGCCTGAGCTGCTGTTCGCCCTGGCCGAGCGCAACAAGATTGCGCTGCCGTGGAACGACGTCGAAACCCTGCGCAAGGCCTACGCCTTCAACAACCTGCAAGAGTTTCTCGACCTGTATTACAAGGGCGCCGACGTGCTGCGCACTTCCCAGGATTTCTACGACCTGACCTGGGCCTACCTGCTGCGCTGCAAAGAGCAGAACGTGATCCACACCGAACCCTTCTTCGACCCGCAGACCCACACCGACCGTGGTATCCCGTTCGAAGTGGTGCTCAACGGCATCGCCGCTGCGCTGAAAGATGGCGAGCAGCAACTGGGTATCACCAGCGGCTTGATCCTCAGCTTCCTGCGCCACCTGAGCGAAGCCGAAGCCGAGAAAACCCTGGACCAGGCCTTGCCGTTCCGTGACGCATTCGTGGCCGTGGGCCTGGACAGCTCGGAAATGGGTCACCCACCGAGCAAGTTTCAGCGCGTGTTCGACCGTGCCCGCCACGAAGGCTTCCTTACCGTGGCCCACGCCGGCGAAGAAGGCCCGCCCGAGTACATCTGGGAAGCCATCGACCTGCTGAAAATCCAGCGTATCGACCATGGCGTGCGCGCCATCGAAGACGAGCGTCTGATGCAGCGCATCATCGACGAGCAGATCCCGCTGACCGTCTGCCCACTGTCCAACACCAAGCTGTGCGTGTTCGACGACATGGCCCAGCACAACATCCTCGACATGCTGGAGCGTGGCGTGAAGGTGACGGTGAACTCGGATGACCCGGCCTACTTCGGCGGTTATGTCACCGAGAACTTCCACGCGCTGTACACCTCGCTGGGCATGACCCAGGATCAGGCCAAACGCCTGGCGCAGAACAGCCTGGATGCGCGCCTCGTAAAGCCATGACTGAGTAAAAGCGATTGGCTATGTCACACAGACATGGCCAATCGGGTGATTTCCCTGTGCCCTACGGCGTTGACCCGTAACGCGTGGGACTCATTGATCACACTGATCCAGTTTGACTGCAGAAACAGTTGCAACAACCCCGCCCCCAGCGCACCACCCAGATGAGGTTGGTGCTGGCTCCAGTCGAAACAATTGCATACCAGCGGCGACGCTAGGGCTTGGGTAAAAATACCCAGGCCTGCCAGGTGCTGCGCGCCCTTGACCGTGATATCGGTGCGGTGCTCATGACGTTCGATCCAATCCGCTTCCAGCAGGTGCTGGTACAACTGCGCGCCCAGTTCCCCGCCGAGGTGGCCATGGCACAGGCGTGCATGGCGTAACAATGCGGGAGCCACCAGGGCCGGAGGCAGAGCATCCGGTGCACGGCGTGCAGCGCAGGCCATGGTGGTCCTGGCCAAGGCATCGATGGCCGCGCTGACATCAGGTGCCGCGACACGGAACAAGCGCTTGCCACGCCGAGCTTCCACCCGCAATACACCACTGGCCGTCATTCGCGCCAGATGCGCGTTGGCGGAGGTCGGTGACAAGCCGGCAAGCGTCGCCAACTCGACGGGCGACTTGGCCGAGCCATCCATCAAGGCCCACAGCATGGCAGTACGTTTGGGCTCGGCGAGCAAGCTGGCGATCTGACTGATGCAAGGTGCAGCTTCCATCTTTTCACTCCCTGTCGATTTATTTTTCTGCTGAGGTTGGCACCAAAGTATAGGGGCGCAAACCGCCGGTTCCATGGCGTCTGACAGCGTAGAGAGGGACAGGATCTGAGTGAAATTTCCTGCTTTGATGGAGTCCTTTACGTGGTGCCGGATCGCTCTGGCAGCTGGCCGGTCAATGTCGCACAACGGGACACGAGCATTTCCCGCAACAAGTTAATGGGTTTGCTCAGTTGCGCCCGATGGGCACACAACAGATTAAGCGGAGTACGCTCGCCCCGCAGCTCCGGCAGGATCAGGCGCAAACGTCCTGCCAGCACATCGGTACTCACATCCAGCCAGGACTTGTAGGCAATGCCCACGCCCGCCACCGCCCAGCGCCGCACCACATCGGCATCGTCACTGAAGCGGTCACCGGTGACGGTCAGGCTGATTTCACGTTTACCGTCGTGAAAGCTCCAGTGATCGTGGACCCGGCTGCCGAGCATATACAGCAGGCAATTGTGCTGGGCCAGTTGCTCCAGGTGCCGAGGCTCGCCATGACGTGCGAGATAGCTGGGAGACGCACACAGCACACGCACATTGTCCGGGGCGATGGGCAGCGCAATCAGGCTGGAGTCTTCAGGCTCACCATAGCGCAGGGCGATATCCACCGGCTGGCGGAACAGATCGGCAATCCGATCGCCCAGCAACAGCCGCACGGTGAGTTGCGGGTAATCACGCTGGAACTCATCCAACCACGGCAACAGCTGATTGCGCCCGAAATCCGACGGGGCCGACAACTGCAGCACACCACTGACATGGTCCTGGCCGCTGGCCAATAAACGTCGCCCTTCATCCAGCGAGCTTAAGGCCGCCCGGGCATACTCCAGGAAGCCCTCGCCTTCGGCGGTCAGGCGCAGGCTGCGAGTGGAACGCGCCAGCAAGCGTGTGCCCAGTTGCTGTTCGATGCGCTTGAGCGCCGCACTCGCCACCGCAGGCGACAGGTCCATTACCCTGGCTGCTGCGGACAAGCTACCCAGGTCTGCCGCACGCACAAACAACTGCAAATCATCAAAACGCAGCATGCTCTTCCGCTCATTATCAAAGTTTTGTTGAAACAGACTGCAGTTTTAGCGGGTTTTATCTGCGCGGGAAATAGCCAATCATCTGTGCATCCCGTTCATCACGTGTCTGGAGTTGAATATGTCCACCGCCTTTAACGTCATTGCCACGCTGATCGCCAAACCCGGCCAACAGGCCACCCTGGAAACCTTGCTGCGCGGCCTGTTGGAGCCCACGCGCCTGGAAGCCGGTTGCGAGCAGTACGACCTGCACCAGGATCTGCAACACCCCGAAACCTTCTACATGCTCGAACGCTGGAGCGACGACGCGGCGCTGGCCGACCACGACCAGAGCGCGCACATCCAGAGCTTTCGCGCCAAGGCCGCGGATGTGCTCGAACACTTCGAGCTCAAGCGCCTGAAATTCCTCGCCTGATCCCCCCTTTTCTGGAGCCATCATGAAAGCCATTGCCTACTACGCCTCACTGCCGATCAACGATCCAAACGCCCTGCAAGACATCGAACTGCCCGCGCCTGTCGCTGGCCCGCGTGACCTGCTGGTGGAAGTCAAAGCCATCTCGGTCAACCCGGTGGACACCAAGGTGCGCCAGAACGTCTCCCCGGAAAATGGCGCCGCCAAGGTACTGGGCTGGGACGTGGCCGGTGTGGTCAAGGCCGTCGGCAGCGACGTAACGCTGTTCAAGGCCGGTGACAAGGTGTTCTACGCCGGCTCCCTGGTGCGTCCAGGCGGCAACAGCGAATTGCACACCGTGGATGAGCGCATCGTCGGGCATATGCCGAAAAGCCTGGGTTTTGCCGACGCCGCCGCGTTGCCGCTGACCGCCATCACCGCCTGGGAATTGCTGTTCGAACGCCTGCAAGTGCAGGAAGGTACACAAGACGAAGGCCAGAGCCTGCTGATCGTCGGTGCCGCTGGTGGCGTGGGCTCGATCCTGACTCAACTGGCCAGCCAGCTCACCGCCTTGAAAGTGATCGGCACCGCCTCGCGTCCGGAAACCCAAGCGTGGACCAAAGCCCTCGGCGCCGACCTGGTGATCGACCACAGCCAATCGCTGAGCGAAGCGCTGAAAGCTGCCGGCCACCCGCAAGTGACCCACGTTGCCAGCCTGACCCAGACCGATCATCACCTGGACCAACTGGTGGAAGCCCTGCAACCCCAGGGCAAGCTGGCACTGATCGACGACCCCAAGGCGCTGGACGTCAGCAAACTCAAGCGCAAGAGCCTGTCGCTGCATTGGGAGTTCATGTACACGCGCTCGATGTTCGAGACCCCGGACATGATCGAACAGCACAACCTGCTCAATCGCGTGGCCGAACTGATCGACGCCGGCACCCTGAAAACCACGGTGGGTGAGCACTTCGGTGTGATCAATGCGGCAAACCTGCGCCGTGCCCACGCGCTGCTGGAAAGTGGCAAGGCCAAGGGCAAGATCGTGCTGGAAGGCTTCTAAAAAATAGCTGTCAGGGTCGTCCATTATTCATGTGGGTAATGGACGACACCGCTAGTCAGAGAGTTGACCTTTGTCATCTTTGTGAGCGTATTCGGGTTTATATTGGCCGCCTTTGCCACGATTCTTTTACGTGAGGAAGTCAGCAATGAAAATCCTGATAAAAGCGTTAGCAAAATCCGCAGGCAATAAATGGCAGGTCCGTCTCGACCAGGACGCCTTCACCTTCCGCACCGAGGCCGAGGCCCGCGCCTTTGCCGATACCCTGCAAGCCCGTATCCAAGCGCCCCACCGTTTTCCAAGCAGCCAGCAACGCTCCGCCGCTGGCTGATCCGCTGTTCAGACCTGCGCCTGCAAGGCCCGTTTGCGTTGCAGGCGCTGGGTCGACATCGCAATCGTCACCGCCAACACACCGCACAAGCTGATGACCATCGCCATCGGCATCGCCGTGCCGTCGTGCAAAACCCCGACCAACGACGCCGCCCCCGCCGCCACGCCAAACTGAATGCAACCGAGCAACGCCGAAGCGCTACCCGCCCTTGCACCTTGCCCGCTCATGGCACAAGCCGAGGTATTCGGCAAAATGCAGCCCAGGCTGGCAATGCAAATAAACAGCGGCACCAGCAATGGCCACAACGCGTCAGTGCGCAGCGCCGCGATACCCAGCAAGCTCAACGCCGCCAGCAGATAAACCCAAACGCTGCGCGACAACAGGAACGCCGGGCCACGCTTGGACAGCAACCGCGCGTTGACCTGCGCCACCAGGATAAAGCCCGCAGCGTTGGAACCGAACAGCCAGCCGTAATGCTCGGCAGGCACGCCATAGAGTTGGATAAACACGAAAGGTGAACCGGCGATGTAGGCAAACATCCCGGCAATCGAGATACCGCCTGTGAGGGCATAGCCCAGATAAACCCGGTCCGACAACAGCGCCGCATAACGACGCAATGACCCGGATAACGGCTGGCGCGGCTGATGGGCCGGGAAGGTTTCCGGCAGCCCGACCGCCACGGCGATGGCCGCCATCACGCTGAAGATCGACAGCGCGAGGAAAATCGACTGCCAGCCCCATATGCCCACCATCAAACCACCGGCCAGCGGTGCGAGGATCGGCGCCAGGCCGGTGACCAGCATCAACTGGGAAAACACCTTGGCCGAGCCGACCGCGTCGCATTTGTCGCTGACCACCGCACGGGAAATCACCATGCCGGCGCAGCCGCCGAGGGCTTGCACAAAACGCGCAGCGATCAGCCACTCCAGGGTCGGCGCATAGGCGCAGGCAAATGAAGCCAGGGTAAACAGCGTGACACCACTGAGCAGCGGGCCGCGTCGACCAAAGCGATCAGCCAGTGGGCCGTAGATCAATTGGCCGATGGCCAGGCCAGCGAAATACACCGCCAGGGTCAGCTGGATGTGTTTTTCATCGGTCGCGAAAGCCTTGGCCATGGCCGGGAAGCCGGGCAGGTAAAAGTCGATCGCCAACGGCGCGAAGGCGCTCAAGGCACCCAGAATCAGGATTATGCGAAGGTTCATCGGGCACCCAAGTGAGACGGCAGCCCGATAGTCTAGCCGCGCTTGGGTGCATTGAACACGATAGCTCGCTAACTATTTACCCGTATCAGGCAAGCTTTGCGCTGTAGCCCTCTTCGGTGATCGCCTCGATCACTTGCTCGGCAGACAAACGGCTTTCGACGCCCACTTCCTTGGCAGCCAGGTCGACCTTCACGCTGGCCGCCGGGTCCTGGCTCTGCACGGCCTGGGTCACCGCTCGAACGCAATGGCCGCAGGTCATTCCTTCAACGCTGAATACTTGCATGACATGACTCCTTTGATGAGGTTGAACCCAGTCTCGACCTTGCCACGATGGCAAGGTCAAGTTCTGAAAACTTCTGCCGGGCTGGTATTTGGCCGCTTCTAAGGCCAAGCTTCACTCATCTTTGATTCACACCACGGAGCATTCGCCATGCGCTGGTCGTTTTTTGCCCTTGCGGGCCTGATGAGCTTGTCGGCCGCAGTGCCTCAGGCCTTCGCCGCAGAAGACTATGCGGTGCTGATTATTTCCCGGGAACGCCTGGAAGTGCCGACCAACTGCGAGATCGGCCTGTACCTGAATGACCAACTCGCCGGCCGGCTGTTCCAGGAGCAGGCTACGTCGTTCAACTTGCCGGCGGGTAATCTGTCGTTGCGCCTGAAGCTGCTGCCGGGCCAATCCCCTGGCTGCCTGCCGGGGATGCTGGCGCCGCCGGCGCAGAACATCACGCTCAAGGCCGGTGACGTGCGCAAATTGCGCATTGCCCAAGGCCCGGACGGGATGTACCTCAAAGCCGCCAAACTGGAATACTGAAGGCGCTTGACCTTCCCCACAGGTCAAGGTTGATCCTAGGGGCAACTTCTCTTGGAGGACTGCCCCATGAATGGATCCACCACCTTTGACCTGCCCATCAGCGGCATGACCTGCGCCAGCTGTGCCGGCCGCGTCGAGCGTGCGCTGGGCAAGGTGCCGGGGGTGCAACGCGTCAGCGTCAACCTGGCCAATGAGCGCGCCCATATCGAAGTACTCGGCCAGATGGACCCCGGCGTGTTGATCGCCGCCGTCGACAAAGCCGGCTACACCGCCACCCTGCCCCAAAGCGAAACCGCCACCGACGCCAATCAAGCCCAGCGCCTGCACCGCGAGCGTTGGTCGCTGCTGCTGGCGATCCTGCTGGCATTGCCGCTGGTGCTGCCGATGCTGGTGGAACCGTTCGGCCTGCATTGGATGCTGCCCGCCTGGGTGCAGTTCGCCCTGGCCACCCCCGTGCAATTCATCTTTGGCGCACGCTTTTATATCGCCGCCTGGAAAGCCGTGCGTGCCGGTGCTGGCAATATGGACCTGCTGGTGGCGATCGGCACCAGCGCCGGTTACGGCCTGAGTATTTATGAATGGCTCACGGCGCACCCTGGCATGGCGCCGCACCTGTACTTCGAAGCCTCGGCAGTAGTGATCGCCCTGGTGCTGCTCGGTAAATACCTGGAGAGCCGTGCCAAGCGCCAGACCGCCAGCGCTATCCGCGCCCTGGAAGCCTTGCGTCCAGAGCGGGCGATTCGGGTGATTGAAGGCCGTGAAGCAGATGTCGCCATCAATGCCCTGAAACTCAATGACCTGGTGCTGGTAAAACCCGGCGAACGCTTCCCGGTGGACGGTGAAGTCGTCGAGGGCCAAAGCCATGCCGACGAAGCCCTGATCAGTGGCGAGAGCCTGCCCGTACCGAAACAGCCCGGCGATCAGGTGACCGGTGGCGCCATCAATGGCGAAGGCCGCCTGCTGGTGCGCACCCTGGCCCTCGGCGCTGAAAGCGTGTTGGCGCGGATCATCCGCCTGGTGGAAGACGCCCAGGCCGCCAAGGCACCGATCCAGAAACTGGTGGACAAAGTCAGCCAGGTATTCGTTCCGGCCGTGCTGGTGCTGGCGTTGGTGACCTTGGTGGGCTGGTGGCTGTATGGCGCGCCCCTGGAGACCGCAATCATCAATGCCGTCGCCGTGTTGGTGATCGCCTGCCCTTGCGCCCTGGGCCTGGCCACGCCGACCGCCATCATGGCCGGCACAGGCGTTGCCGCGCGCCACGGCATTTTGATCAAGGACGCAGAAGCCCTGGAACGCGCCCATGAAGTGAGTGCGGTGGTTTTCGACAAGACCGGCACCCTCACCTCCGGCGCGCCAAAAATTGCGCACCTGGCGGCCGTGGATGGCAATGAGGCCTTGCTGCTGCAGCAAGCCGGCGCGTTGCAACGGGGCAGTGAACACCCGCTGGCCAAAGCCGTGCTGGATGCCTGTGATGAAAAAGGGCTGAAGGTGGCTGATGTAACGGCCAGCCAATCCCTGACCGGACGCGGCATCGCCGGCACGCTGGACGGCCGGCAACTGGCCCTGGGCAACCGTCGCCTGCTGGAAGAAAGCGGCTTGAACGCGGGCGGGTTGGCCGAATCAGCCAAGGCTTGGGAGGCAGAAGGCCGCACCTTGTCCTGGCTGATCGAGCAAGGCTCACAACCCCGAGTGCTGGGGCTGTTCGCCTTTGGCGACACGCTCAAACCCGGCGCGTTGGAAGCGGTGAAGCAACTCAAGGCCCAGCACATCAGCAGCCATTTGCTCACCGGTGACAATCGCGGCAGCGCCCGCGTGGTGGCCGAGGCGTTGGGTATCGACGACGTGCACGCCGAAGTACTGCCCGCCGACAAAGCCGCCACCGTCGCCGAGTTGAAAAAAACCGGCGTAGTGGCCATGGTCGGTGACGGTATCAACGACGCCCCGGCCCTGGCCGCCGCCGATATCGGCATCGCCATGGGCGGCGGCACCGACGTGGCGATGCACGCCGCCGGCATCACCCTGATGCGCGGCGACCCGCGCCTGGTACCGGCCGCGCTGGAGATCAGCCGCAAGACCTACGCCAAGATCCGCCAGAACCTGTTCTGGGCCTTTGTGTATAACCTGATCGGCATTCCCCTGGCGGCATTCGGCCTGCTCAACCCGGTGCTGGCCGGCGCGGCGATGGCCTTGTCCAGCGTCAGCGTAGTGAGTAATGCGTTACTGTTGAAGACGTGGAAGCCCAAGAACCTGGAGGATCAGCGCCCATGAACATCGGCCAAGCCGCGCGCCAGAGTGGGTTGAGTGCCAAGATGATTCGCTACTACGAATCCATCGGCCTGCTCAAAGCCGCGCATCGTACCGACAGTGGCTATCGCGTATACGGGCAGGATGACTTGCACACCCTGGCGTTTATCAAGCGTTCGCGGGACCTGGGATTTTCACTGGAGGAAGTCGGCAAGCTGCTGACCCTGTGGCAGGACCGGCAACGGGCCAGCGCCGACGTAAAAGCCTTGGCGCGCCAGCATATCGATGAGCTGAACCAGAAGATTCTGGAACTGGGGCAACTGCGCGATACCTTGCAGGACTTGGTGGAACACTGCCAGGGCGATCATCGGCCGGATTGTCCGATTCTCAAGGAGTTGGCGTCCGGTAGCTGTTGCGCCTGAAGGAGAAAACGCGATATCCGATTGAGCCTGTATTTATTGTGGTGAGCGGGCTTGCCCGCGCGGGGCAAGCCCGCTCACCACAAAAGCCAGCTCATACTGAATCGTTACTGCATCCAAGGCGGTGGCGGTGGCTCGTCCGGGACCTTGCTCGGTGGCGCATCATCCGCCGCCCGAATCGCCTGGCGACGCTCCTCGTCCAACCGCGCCGCTTCGATCTCGCGGATCACGCCGCCGACATCCGCCAGTTCTTCCGGCTCGTCAAACTCACCGGTCAAGACACTGGCCGGGTGCAGGGTGCCGGCTTCGTACAGCGCCCACATTTCCTTGGCGTACTTGGTCTTCTTCAGCTCCGGGGCAAAGCGCCCGAAGTAGGACGCCATGTTGCCCACATCGCGCTCCAGCATGCTGAAGGCGTGGTTGTTGCCCGCCGCATCCACCGCCTGGGGCAGGTCGATGATCACCGGACCGGTCGGCGTGAGCAGCACGTTGAACTCGGACAGGTCACCGTGCACCAGGCCGGTACACAGCATCAACACGATCTGGGAAATCAGGAAGGCGTGGTATTCGCGCGCCTGGTCCGGTTCCAGCGTGACGTCGTTCAGACGCGGCGCCGCATCGCCGTACTCGTCGGCCACCAGTTCCATCAGCAGCACGCCTTCGAGGAAGTCGAACGGCTGGGGCACGCGAACGCCCGCACCGGCCAGGCGGAACAGCGCCGCCACTTCGGCGTTCTGCCAGGCATCTTCGGTTTCTTTCTTGCCGAACTTGGAGCCCTTGGCCATGGCCCGGGCCTGCCGGCTGTTACGGACCTTACGGCCTTCCTGGTATTCGGATGCCTGACGAAAACTTCGTTTGTTCGCCTCCTTGTAAACCTTGGCGCAACGCAATTCGTTGCCGCAGCGCACCACATAAACAGCTGCTTCTTTACCACTCATGAGTGGGCGCAGCACTTCGTCGACCAGACCGTCTTCGATCAGGGGTTCAATGCGTTTAGGAGTCTTCATCAGCTTTTATTGTGGGTCCTTTATTACCAAATACGCGTATGGCACTCGTTATACGGCAATCAGCGCGTCGGTGGGAGGGGCTACCGACCGTTGATCACTTAAGAATGCAACCAATAGGCCAGTTTCAGCGTTCAATGATCGCCGTAACGCCCTGCCCACCTGCCGCACAGATGGATATCAGCCCGCGGCCCTTGCCCGCCGCATCCAGCAACTTGGCCAGATTGGCGACGATACGCCCACCCGTGGCGGCAAACGGGTGTCCGGCGGCCAGGGAGCTGCCCTTTACATTGAGCCGGCTGCGGTCGATGGAGCCCAGGGGGGCGTCAAGACCCAGATGTGTCTTGCAATAGTCCGCGTCTTCCCAGGCTTTAAGCGTGCACAACACTTGGGCAGCGAAAGCTTCGTGGATCTCGTAGTAATCGAAGTCCTGCAACGTCAGACCGTTCCTCGCCAGCAAGCGTGGCACCGCATACACCGGCGCCATCAGCAGGCCTTCGGCACCGTTGACGAAATCCACCGCCGCCGCTTCGCCATCGCGCAAATACGCGAGGATCGGCAAACCGCGCTCCTTGGCCCAGGCTTCACTGCCCAAGAGCACCAGCGAGGCGCCATCGGTGAGCGGCGTCGAGTTGCCGGCGGTGAGCGTGCCTTTTTCGCTACGCTCAAAAGCCGGCTTGAGGGCGGCGAGTTTTTCCAGGGTCAAATCGGGCCGCAGGTTGTTGTCGCGGGTCAGGCCCAGAAACGGGGTGAGCAAATCGTTGTGCCAGCCTTCGGCGTAGGCGGCGGCCATTTTCTGGTGGCTTTCCAGCGCGAGTTGATCCTGCTCGGCGCGGGGGATCTGCCAGGTTTGCGCCATCAATTCGCAGTGCTGGCCCATGGACAAACCGGTACGGGGTTCGCCATTGCGCGGTAGCTCTGGCTTGAGGTGATGGGGACGAAGTTGTAACAGGACTTTTAATTTATCTGCCACGGATTTGCTGCGGTTGGCTTGCAACAGGATCTTGCGCAGGCCTTCATTCACGCCAATGGGCGCATCAGACGTGGTGTCCACCCCGCCGGCAATCCCGCATTCAATTTGGCCCAGGGCGATCTTGTTGGCCACCAGCAACGCAGCTTCCAGACCGGTGCCGCACGCCTGCTGGATGTCATAGGCCGGGGTTTGCGGCGACAGGCGCGAACCGAGCACGCATTCACGGGTGAGGTTGAAGTCGCGGGAATGTTTGAGCACGGCGCCAGCGGCCACCTCGCCCATGCGCAAGCCGTGCAGGTTGTAGCGTTCGATCAGGCCTTCCAGGGCAGCGGTCAGCATCGCCTGGTTGCTCGCCGTGGCGTAAGGGCCATTGGAGCGGGCAAACGGAATGCGGTTACCGCCGATGATCGCCACACGGCGCAATTGAGTCATGGAAAGCTCCCTTATGGTTATGGGTGGAATCATTCAGCCTAGCCTAGGCTCAATCGAACGAGTGCCACCCCGGGGTGGTCAACCCTTTGAACCCCAGCCTTCGGAGAGCGTTCCATGTCTGACCGTTATATCGACTTCGCCAACTCAAGCCTCGGCCATCGCCTGGTCGCCGCCCTTGGCCTGCCGTCACCGGTACGCCTGGAACGCTGGCAAGCCGGGCGCCTGCGTCCAGTGGAAGGTGCATTGCTGCTGGGCGGCGGCGCGCTGGCGAGCAACGTACAGGCGTTTGCCCACAAGCTTACCGACGCGATTTATACCTACGGCACCGAGGCATCGACGTGGATCCCCGGCCACGGCCCCAAGCTCAAGGCCGTGGTGTTCGACGCCAGCGAGTTGCAACACACCGATCAACTCAAACAGCTGCGCGAATTCTTCCAGCCGCTGCTGAAAAACCTGGATAACAGCGCGCATCTGGTGATCCTTGGCCGCGCGCCGGAAAGCCTCAGCGATCCCTTCGCCGCCAGCGCCCAGCGTGCCCTGGAAGGCTTCAGCCGTTCGCTGGCCAAGGAGCTGCGCAACGGCGGCGTCTTGCAATTGCTCTACGTGGGCGACGGTGCAGAGGATCAATTGGAAGGTGCGTTGCGCTTCTTCCTCTCGCCCAAAAGCGCGTATATCTCCGGCCAGGTCATTCGCCTGGAAGCGTGCGCCACACCCGTCGAGGATTGGACACGGCCCCTGGCCGGGCGCAAGGCGCTGGTCACCGGTGCTGCCCGAGGCATTGGTGCCTCCATCGCCGAAACCCTGGCCCGCGACGGCGCCGAAGTGATCCTGCTCGACGTGCCCCAGGCCAAGGCCGACCTCGAAGCCCTAGCGGCGCGCCTGGGCGCACGCACGGTCGCGCTGGATATCTGCGCCGCAGATGCCGCCAGCCAATTGATCGAACACCTGCCCGATGGCCTCGACATCCTGGTGCACAACGCCGGCATCACCCGTGACAAAACCCTGGCCAACATGACCCCGGAATACTGGGACGCGGTGCTGGCGGTGAACCTCAATGCGCCCCAAGTGCTGACCCAGGCGCTGCTCGACAGCGGCACCCTGCATGACAACGCCCGCGTGGTGTTGCTGGCTTCCATCAGCGGCATTGCCGGTAACCGTGGGCAGACCAATTACGCCGCGAGCAAAGCAGGATTGATCGGCCTCGCCCAAGCGTGGGCACCGCTGCTCAAGGCGCGCGGCATCAGCATCAATGCGGTGGCCCCCGGTTTTATCGAAACCCAGATGACTGCGCATATTCCATTTGCCTTGCGTGAGGCCGGACGACGCATGAGTTCGCTGGGCCAGGGCGGCCTGCCGCAGGACGTCGCCGAAGCAGTGGCGTGGCTCGGCCAACCGGGCTCCGGTGCGGTCACCGGGCAAGCGCTGCGGGTGTGTGGGCAAAGCCTCTTGGGAGCATAAACATGCAATGGAAGACGCTAGGCACTACGCCATTCCTGCCGCCGCTGTATTGGCGCGCGGCACTCAAACGCAAGATCACCGGCAACACACTGCCCGAGCAGGGGTTGCGCTGCCGGGGAAGCATCGATCCCAAGCAGGTGGCGGCGTATCGTAAGGTCTGCGGTTTTGCGCAGAGCCCGATCCTGCCGGCGACCTATCCGCATATCCTGGCGTTCGGGTTGCAGATGCGACTGCTCACCGACAAAAAATTTCCCTTCCCGTTGCTGGGGTTGATTCACCTGAGTAACCGCATCCGCATTCATCGCCCGCTCGGGGGAGTGAGTGAGTTGTCCGTCGGAGTCCACACGCAGAACCTCAGGCCCCACCCCAAAGGCGCAACCTTCGATCTGATCACCACCGTCGAGGACTCACTCGGCCTGCTATGGGAAGCCGAAAGCCGCATGCTGTGCCGGGGCGTAAAGCTGGAAGGTGAGGCCCAGGATGACGCACAACCCTCCCCCGCACAGGTCAGCGAACTGACCCGCTGGAAAGCCCCCGCCGATATCGGCCGCCGTTACGCACGGGTCTCCGGCGACTACAACCCGATCCACCTCAGCGCCATCACCGCCAAGTTGTTCGGTTTCCCCCAGGCCATCGCCCACGGGCTGTGGAACAAGGGGCGCACCCTCGCCGCCCTTGGCGAACACTTGCCCACCGCCAATATCGAGATCAGCGTCGAGTTTAGAAAACCCGTGCGCCTGCCCGGTGAAGTGACGTTATTGGCCAGCGCCGCCGGTTCCAGCGGTGAGTTGTGGTTGAAAGGCGCGGGCGATATTGAACATATGGTAGGCAAGTGGCGGCCGATCGCCTGAAATAACTCGATTAATTGTATATATACACCCTAAGTAATAGCGGACTTTTTAACGTCCGCTTTTTTATTCAAGCCATTGATAATAAACACATATACATCTTGATACATCCATGCTTTATACCCTTGGTATTAGTTACTTAAACGGTACACCCGCGCCGTATATAAATCGTTAATACCAAGTAGAGCATTGAGCGAACGCACCGCCGGGGCTGTTATAGCCACACGGACAAACACATCGCTATCCCCAGAAATAGTGAGCGTTTGAAGACAACCAAGGTTGTACAGGTGCAAGGAACTCAATCATGAAAACTCAACTCGTGTTTTGGAAAGCAAGTACCGCGCTGGCCCTGGCAGTAGCACTGGCACTCGGCGGCTGCAGCAGCGGTGGTGGCGGGCATCACAGTGGTGGATCTTCCGATGCTGGCGCGGGCGCAGGCGGCGGTACGGGTGGTGGTACCGGTGGCGGCACCGACCCTGGCACCACCCCCGGCGGCGGCTCGACGCCATTGGTCACCGCCACGGTGGTCGACACCGTCGGCGATACGGTGACCGGCCTCGGCGGCACCGTCCGCAGCCTGGGCACCACCCTTGGCAGCCTGCCCATCGTGGGCGCCACTGCCGGTGGCCTGGTCAACGCGACCGGCAACGCCGTCGGCAGCATCGGCACCGGCCTTTCAGACGGCCTGGGTTCGCTGGGTACTGACAGCAATGCACTGGGCAAAACCGTCGCTGGCGTGGCCAACGGGGTTTCTGACCTGGGCGATGGCGTGACCGTCACCGGTACTAACGTCGCCACCCTGCTGGGCAATGTGCCTGTGGTCGGCGGCGCCGCGCCGGCAGTCGGCAACGTGGTGGGCAAGGTCGGCAATGCCGTGACCATGCTCGGCGACACCCTCAGCACCGCCAGCACCACTGGCCCACTCGGTTCGGTGACCAACACCGTCGGCGCGAAAGTGTTGGTGCCGGTGGTCTCCCTGGTGGAAAACACCACCGGTAAAGTCGGCACCGCCACCGGTCTCGACAAGCCCGTGGGCGGCCTGCTGCAAAAAGTCGGCGATACCGTCGACGGCCTCGGCGATAAAGTCGCTGGCGCAGGCGGCACCGGCAACCCGGTGACCGGAGCCGTGGGCGACGTGCTTAATGGTGTCGGCACCGTGGTTGGCAAGGCCAGTGGTTATGTCGACCCGGATGCAGATAGCAATGGTGGCGGCAGCGGCGGTGGGACCGGCGGCGGCACTAACCAGCTGGGCTTGCCTGAACTCATCGGCGGCATTATCGCAGGCGCTGGCAGCGGCCTGGATGCGGGCAGCACCAATGGCGTGGTCAGCGCAACCGGCGTGACCGGCGTCAAAGCCGGCACCACCGTGGCCTCGCTGGGCACAATCCTGGGTGGCAGCGGCACGCCGAACACGGCGGCAGGCGCCCCCGTTGCCGGGCTGACCAACCAGATCGGCGGCGCACTCAACCCCGTCACCAGTGGCGTGCAGAGCCTGACCCAAAACGTCGGCAATGCCACGGGCCTGGGTGGCCCGGTCAACGGCCTGGTCACGAATGTCGGCGGCGCCGTCAGCAGCCTCGGCGGCAAAATCAGCGGCACCAACGCCAACCCGGTCACCAATGCCCTGGGCGGCACCGTGACCGCAGTGGGTGGCACCGTGGCGTCGATTGGCGGCCTGGTCACCGGTGGCACCAACACCGGCGGCGGCTTGCTCGGCGGTGGCCTGAATGTGGGTGCTGGTGCCTCGGCGGGCGCCGGTGCAGGCGCCAGTGCAAATGGTGGTCTTCTGGGCGGGCTGTTGGGTGGCCTGACCGGCAAAAAATAGAATTGCACCTGGCCGATTAGACGGCCTCACCTACAGCGCCTACGCTTGGTTGAGACGAGAGACCCCACTAAGTCTCTCGTCTTTTTTTATGGGTCAGTGATCGATCCCTGAAAGTCCCCGAACCGCGCCCCCAGAGCCCGGCGGGAATCTGCGAAACGCTGCAGCAATTTTGACCATGGAGTGTCCTATGCGCGCTTTGACGCCGTTGTTGTTGCTCACCCTCAGTGCTTACGCCCACGCCGATACCCTACCCAGTTTCCTCAACAGCAACGACACCATCCGCAACCTGCCCGTGCCCAACCTGCCCGCCGACGCTTACCGACCCGCCGCCACACCGACCCAGGTTCCAGTGCCAGCGGCGACCGCCGGGCAACCGCTGCTGATGGACACCAAAGTGACCATCCGCAAACTGCAGATCGACGGCGGCACGGTGTACCCGCTCAAGGAAGTCGCCCAGGTTTTCGAGCCGCTGATTGGCCATGAAACCAACCTGGCGCAATTGATCGAAGCCACCCGCAGCATTACCCGCCGTTACCAAGAGGACGGCTACCTGCTGTCCTATGCCTATCTGCCGGAGCAACGCTTCGAAGGTGGCCTGGTACAAGTGGTGTTGGTGGAGGGTTATATCCGCGATTACCAAGTGCAAGGCGAGATCGGTTCGGTCTCGTCCTACATCGACAAGCTGGCGGAAAAACTCAAGGCCGAGCGCCCGCTCACGCGCAAGACCTTCGATCGCTACACCACGCTGATGAGTGCCATCCCTGGCCTCACCGTGCAAGCCCTGGTGCCGCCACCCAACACCACCGATGGCGGCGCGCATATGCAGGTCACTGCCAGCCGCAAACCCTTTACCACCAGCATGAGCCTCAATGAAGCCAACCGCGGCGGCACCCAAGCGCTGCTGACCGCCACCAGCAACTCGTGGACGTCCATGGGCGAACAACTGAACGTCAGCGGCCTGTTCCCACCGGGCGAAGACAAAGAGCATTACTACCGCGCGAGCTACAGCCAATTCATCAACGCCGAGGGCACCCAACTTGCCCTCTCGGGCGAACGCTACCGCGCCGATCCCAAGACCGGCCTGCAACTGGGCGACGGCCTGGAACTCAAGCCACACCAGGAAATCGACCGTTACTCCATTGGTCTCAGCCACCCCTTTATCGCCTCGCCCAGCGAGTCATTGAGCCTGGGCACGCGCCTCTACGCCGTCGACCAGACCAACCGCTACAAGATCGACGGTTTCCCACAACGCTTTGAGCTGGAAACAAACCTGCGCGCCCTGGCATTCGAAGGTGACTGGCGCAAGGCCGACACCACGCAGTTGCGCATCATCAGCGGTGGCATCTACCAAGGGATCAATGGCCTGGGCGCCAAGGCCCGCACGGATTTCGGCGGCCTCAAGCAGGACCTCGACTTCTTCCGCCTGCGCCTGTCCGGCGTGCAGAGCAACAAGCTGTTCGATAACTGGCAAGGCGTGCTATCGGGCGCGCTCTACTGGAGCAACGATTACCTGCCCGACAGCGAACGCGCCACCTTCGGCGGGCAAAGCTTCGGACGCGGCTACCCGGATGACCAGGGCACCGGCGACAAGGGCTGGGGCCTGGCCTACGAGGTCAACTACAGCTACAACCGCGCCGGCGACTGGGTGAGGATCCTGCAACCCTACGTGGTGTTCGACCGTGCCAAGACCTGGTTCAACGACGTGCCGGTCAAAGGCAACGACCTGTCATCGGCGGCGCTGGGGCTGCGCTTTGGTGATGCCAAGTACTACAACATCGCGCTGGAAGTCGCCAAGCCGATGTCGGACGTGGCGTTGGACAGCTACGATCGGCGGCCTCGGTATTCGTTGAGTTTCAGCTACCAGCTGTAACCGGACCCTGTAGGCGCCTGGGATAGCGGCGCCTACAGTCTGGTTTTGGGGAGAGGAAACAGGTTGTTCAAGGTATCGATCAGCCGCACCAGGTATATCGGCTTGCGGAACAGGTCCAGCACCTGCAGGCGCAACATGTCGCTCACATCATCCATTTCCGCATGACCCGACATCACGATGACCGGCAGGTGTGAGCGTGAGGTGTGTTCGCGCAAGCGCTTGATCAAGGAAATGCCACTTTCCTCGGGCATGCGCAGGTCCGTGATGACCAGCGCGATGTCCGGGTGAAGTGTCAATTCTTGCAGGGCGAAGGTGACGGAAGTGGCAGTGAAACAGACAAATCCCTCGTTTTCGAGGGATTCGGCGAGTTCGATAAGAGCATCCTCTTCGTCGTCCACCAATAGAATTTGCTGGCGTGAAGAAGACGCGCTCATGGCATTACCTGCAAAAGGGGATAGTCATAACAGCAGCCAAAAATCAATCAAGTCCCCGTCGGCATGCCGGAAGACATGTTAGTGAAGATTGTCTTTATCTTAGTTCCCAGCCCTGTCCCGGCACCCACAATAACGAGCGCGACTAACGCCACGACAATGGCGTACTCAATACCTGAAGCTCCCTCTTTGCGGCTGAAGAAAAGTTGCGTGTGGACATAAAGTTTCAACACCAGGTCAAGGAACATAAGACTTCTCCCTAAAACGCCACTGGAAGCCGGAACGGCTCTAGTACCAGATGATCGCGGCGTGCTACTAGAGCATTGTCAACAAACCTCAGCCTCACAACTGTAATAACGGATTAATCATAAAGTATTAGTCGTAAAGTTGACGCCATAAACCCGCACCCTGAAAGGCTGCTTTTATAGTTCAGATAAATTTTTCCTGGGGTAATGGCATTTCGTCCTAGCTGAGCTACCTTCAAATAGCCAAATCGTTAGATGTTCATCACAGCCAGGTTGCGGATTAACCCATTCGGATTAAGCGGGTGTGCAGTGCAACGGGAAAGGGAGAGCCGTCATGAACAGTCGCATCAGCATGGTCCTGGCCGGCTTGCTGCTGATCGGGGCCTTGATCGCCGGGTACTGGGGGCTTGTTTTAAGCCGCGCACCGGAGCCTGTAGCCGCCCCTGCCGCACCTGTCGTTTCTGTTGATCACACTGCCGCTGCCGTTGAAGACCCAACCCGCCAACCGGTGGTGGTCTTGGTGCATGACGTGCCCGCCTTTACTCCGTTGACCGCCGCCGACCTGGCCGTCGAAAAACTGCTCACCGCCCCCGCCGGCAGCCTGACCCAACTCGACCAGGCCATCGGCCGCACGCCCCTGCGTACGCTGGGGGCGGGCACGTGGCTCACCGAAGAAAGCTTCAGCGCCGGCGGCCCACTCGCACGCATGATCCGCCCGAACGAGCGCGCCCTGGCCGTAGCGGTGGATGAGGTGAGCGGCGCCGGAGGTCAATTGACGCCCGGCGACTACGTGGATGTGCTGCTGTTCCTGCGTCAAGATGCGGGCAACGCCGAACAGTCGGCGCAGATCGTTCTTCCGGCCATGCGCCTGCTCAGCGTTGGTGACCAATTGGGCCTGGCCAACGATGGCAAACCTGCGGTTCCTCCTCCGGCCACGCCTGAAGAACGCGTCCAAGCTGCCCAACGCCGAGCCGGCGCACGCACCGTGGTGCTGGCCGTGCCGGAGCCACTGTTAAGCCGCCTGATGCTTGCGGCCCAAGCCGGCGTGTTGCGCCTGGCCGTGCGCAGCGCCGAGGAACAACTGCTCAGCCGCTACTGGGCCGGCGAAAGCGATGCGTCAGAGCGATTGGAAAGCGCCAACCGCGACCTCTACCAATTCACCCAACTGGCCCTGGTCGGCCCGCCCAAACGCGTCGCCCAAACCTCCACCGCTGGGCCCGGCGTACGCCGTGGCATTGAAGTGATTCGCGGCGCCCAAGCGGCGCCACAAACTCCGTGATCGAGCAAGGATGCCTTGAATGAGCCATCGCTACGCACCCCTGTTCACGCAACTGGCCTGGGCCCTGATGCTGTCGAGCTTGCCGGTCGGCATGGCCGTGGCGGCGCCGGGCAACTGCAGCGCCTTGGGCCAGTTGCCCGCCGTGGTCGAGGTGGGAGAAGGCCTGCAACAAGAGCTGCAATCGCCAGTGGCAATTACGCGCCTGGCCATCGGCGACCCGAGAATCGCCGATGTGCGGGTCAATGGTGACCGCAATTTTCTGCTGACCGGTGTCTCGTCCGGCGCCACCAGCCTGATGGTCTGGACCGCCTGCGCCAGCACGCCGCGCCAAAGCATGGTGTTCGTCAAAGGCAAGGCGACGTCGGCCTTGACCAGCTTGTCGCTGTCGCCGTCGGACGATCCGCTGTTGCCCAGCCAGGTGCAGACGGATATCCGCTTTGTCGAGGTCAGTCGTACCAAGCTCAAAGAGGCCAGCACCACGATCCTCGGCACCGCCAAGAACGCTTTTTTCGGCAGCCCTAACTTGCTGTTCCCTACGCCCACCACCCAGGCCCTGGCGATCAGCAGCAGCAACTTCAATATCGGTTTTGGCGGCGGCCGCGTCTCTGCCATGATCAACGCTCTGGAACGCAGCGGTTTTGCCTACACCCTGGCACGGCCAAGCCTGGTGGCCATGAGTGGCCAGAGTGCCTCCTTTCTGGCTGGCGGCGAGGTGCCAGTGCCGGTACCCAGTGCCGGCAGCGACACCATTTCCATCGAATACAAAGAGTTCGGTATTCGCCTGACCCTGACCCCTACAGTGATTGACCGCAACCGCATCACCCTCAAGGTGGCGCCGGAAGTCAGCGAGTTGGACTACAGCAACGCGGTCCAGATCGAAGGCATCCAGGTGCCGGCCCTGACGGTCCGTCGAACCGACACCAGCGTGTCCCTGGCCGATGGCGAAAGCTTTGTGATCAGCGGCCTGATCAGCACCAATAACCGCTCAACCATCAGCAAGTTTCCGGGGTTGGGCGATATCCCGATCCTAGGCGCATTTTTTCGTGACTCAAACATCAGCCGCGAAGAGAAGGAACTGCTGATGATCGTCACGCCGCATCTGGTGCAACCGCTGGCGGCCAACGCGCAACTGCCCTCCCTGCCGGGCGAAAAACTGCGCAACTATGATCCGAACTGGTATCGGTTGTTCTTCCTGGAAAACGGCAACTTCGACCGTCGCAGTGGACTTTCCCAATGAGCGATAGCCTGAGCCAGACCTTTCTCGCCATCACCCGCAACACCACTGATCTGGAGTGGCTGCAGGGCGCCCTGGCGCCCCTGGGCCAAGTCGTCAGCGCCGGCACCGGCAGCCTCGACGAACTGCTGGCGCTGGTGGACGTGACCTTCGCCAACCTGGTGTTCGTCGGCCTGGACCGCGAAAACGTCGTGGCCCAGAGCGCACTCATTGAAGGCGCCCTGGAAGCCAAGCCGATGCTCGCCGTGGTCGCCCTGGGCGATGGCATGGACAACCAGTTGGTCCTGAATGCGATGCGCGCCGGTGCCCGCGATTTCGTCGCCTACGGTTCGCGATCCAGTGAAGTGGCGGGCCTGGTGCGACGCTTGAGCAAGCGCCTGCCCACCGTCACGCCCAACACACAGCTGGGCGGCCTGACCGTATTGTTTGGCACTCAGAGCAATGCCGATGGAGCAATGCTCGCCACCCACCTGGCGTTGGTCGTGCAAAAGAGCGGGCAGCAAACCCTGCTGCTCGACCTGGGCCTGCCGCGCAGCGACAGCCTGGCCTTGCTGGGCCTAGAGAGCACGTTTAATTTCGGTGATGCGTTGCGGCATTTGCGCCGCCTCGATACCACCCTGATCAACAGCGCCTTCACCACGGCCCTGGGCGGGCTGCGCATCCTGGCCTACGCCACCGGTGACGAACCGCTCAAACTCACCAGCGCCGCCGAACTGTTCATGTTGCTCAGTGCGCTGCGCCAACATTTCCAGCACATCGTCGTGAACATTACCGGGCAACCCGACAGCGAAGCCCTGCGCACCTTTGTCAGCCACTGCGACAAGCTGCTGTGGTGCACCGACCAGAGTGTGCTGGACTGTCGCCGCAACCTGGCAATACTCAACCGCTGGCGCGAAAAAGGCATGAAGCTCGATCACGCCAAGTTGGTGGTGGACCGCTATATCAAGGCGTGCGCCCCCGACACCGAAGCCCTGGAAAAAAGCTTCGGCCTTGAGTGCATCGCTGTATTGCCCCTGAGCGCCGAACTGCGCCTGAACGTGAAAAACCAGGGCCAGACCCTGTTTGCCCTGGCCCCGCGTGAACCCTTGACCCAAGCCGTGCGCACCTTGGGCGAGCGCCTGGCGAAGCGATCCGAAGGCTTGGCAAAACCTTCAATGCGCTGGTTTGAACGCATCCTGGGGTCGGGACGATGAACGGCGAAAAACTGTTTGGCGGCCCGGCCCGCACTGCCGGTGGCAACAGCGATCACGATGGCCTGAAGCTGGTGCTGCACCGCTACATCATCGACGCCATCGAGGAGTCGGGTAAGAACCTGCTCGAAGGCACGCGCCAGTCCCTGGCGCAATTTGTCATCGACAAGGTTTCCGAATACATCACGCGCATGCGCCTGGCGATCTCGCGTTATGAGATGGAGCGCCTGGCCGAAGAAATCGTCGACGAACTCACCGGTTTCGGCCCGCTGGAAGTGCTGCTGCGTGACCCCTCGGTGACGGAAATCCTGGTCAACGGGCCACATCGGGTGTTTATCGAACGCGATGGCCTGTTGCACCAGAGTGACCTGCGCTTTATCGACGACCACCACGTGGAGCGTGTGATGCAACGCATCCTCGCGCCGCTGGGCCGGCGCCTGGATGAGTCCTCACCGATGGTGGATGCGCGCTTGCCCGATGGCAGCCGGGTCAACGCGATCATCCCGCCGATTGCCCTGGATGGCCCGTGCCTGTCGATCCGAAAATTCCGCAAGGACATGCTCAAGAGCAGCGACCTGGTCGCCATGCAGACCATTGATCAAAGCATCTTCGAGTTCTTCCAGGAGGCCGTGGGCAAGCGCTGCAATATTTTGATCAGCGGCGGCACCGGCACCGGCAAGACCACCCTACTGAACATCCTCAGCCAGTTGATCAACCCCCATGAACGCCTGGTGACCATCGAAGACGTCGCCGAACTGCAACTGGGCCATCCCCATGTGGTGCGCCTGGAAACCCGTCCGCCGAACGCCGAGGGCCATGGTGAAGTGCGCTCCAGCGACCTGATCCGCAACGCCCTGCGGATGCGCCCGGACCGCATCATCCTCGGGGAAATCCGTGGCGTGGAAGTACTCGACGTCATGACCGCCATGAACACCGGCCACGACGGTTCCATGAGCACCGTGCACGCCAACAATGCCCAGGATGCCCTGCTGCGCCTGGAAACCTTGGTGGGTCTGACCGGCCGCGTGGTCGCCGAAAAAACCCTGCGCCAGATGATCTGTGCTGCGCTGGACGTGATCATCCAATTGACGCGCATGCCTGATGGCCGTCGCTGCGTCAGCGAAGTGGTGGAAGTGGTCGGCGTGCGCGAAGACGTGTATGTCACCAACACCCTGTTCCGCCTGGACCGGCGCACCGGCTTCGGCTTCCTGCGCGAGGCTATCAACCCGGCCGGCGACAAACTGCGCCGTGAATCGGCCTTGCAGTCATAGGGAGCGCGTGATGATAGGACCGGTGTTGTTGCTCGTTTGCCTGCTGCTGATCGGCCTGTCGTTCTGGCAACTTCAGCATGGCCTGCGCAAGGCCCAGACCGACCGCGTACTGGAACGCCTCGGCCAGGGCCAGCCCGAAGCACAGGACGTCAACACCACGTGGACCGGCCTTGAGCGGATGTTTCAGCGCGCCGGGTTGGGCAAACCCACCGAACGCCTTGGCCTGTGGTTGAGCGCCTGGGTGATCGGCGTACTGCTGGGCTGGCTGCTCGCCGACGGCTTAGGCCTGATCGCGATGATCGTGGGCCCCCCCCTGTTCCTGCGGGTGTACATCAGCTGGCGTTATCAACGCCGCGTGCAACGCATGGTCGAGCAACTGCCGCAGTTACTCGACCACAGCGTGCGCAGCCTCAAATCCGGCAGAACCTTGGCCGACGCTGTATTGGGTGGCGTCGAGAGCACTGAAAACCCGCTCAAGGAAGCCATGGGCCGCGTGCAGCGCAACGTGCGCATGGGCGTCAGCCTGCCGGACTCGGTCAGCGACTTTGCCGAGTTCTACGAACAGGACGAATTCCGCCTGTTCGCCCTCGGTCTGAAGGTCAATCACCGTTATGGCGGCAATGCCAGTGAGCTGCTGGAAAACCTGATCAAAATGATCCGCGAACGGGAACAGGGCGCCCGTCAACTCAAGGCCATGACCGGCGAAACCCGCATGACCGCCTACGTGCTTGGCGGGCTGCCGATACTGATCGTGGGCTACTTCATCATCGTCAATCCCGATTACCTGATGACCATGTGGAACGACGGCACGGGGCGCATCATGCTGTTCAGCGCGCTGGCCATGGACATCAGCGGCACCTTGCTCATGTGGCGCATGCTGAGGAGTGTGTGAGATGGCCCTGCTGGCGTGTGCCTTGTTGTTACTCGCCGCCCTGGTCTTGGTGGGCGGCCAGTTGCTCGAAAACCGCCGGCGTGATCGCCAGGTCGCTGAACGTCTGCAAGGGCGCATGGGTGGCGATGCCAAGTTCGGTACGCTGTTGCGTCAACTCGGCGCAAGCAGCCTGGCGCAGCGCTCGGTCAGCCTGGACAACGAGACCCAGGTGCTGCTCAACCGCATCGGTTGGCGCAAGGCCAGCCAACGCTCGCTGTTTGCGGCCTTTCAGATCGGCTTGCCGATCGTGCTCTTGGGCCTGACTTTTCTCGGCCAGCAGATTTTTTTCCCTGACATGGACCCCGCCTGGATTGCGCCCCTGTTTGGCCTGGGCATCGGCTACCTGCTGCCCAAACGCGTGCTCGCCGCCGCCGCCAAGCATCGTCAGCAGGCCATCGCCAAAGAAATCTCAACCTTCATTCCGCTGCTGCGCATCCTCTTCGAATCGGGCATGGCAGTTGAACAGTCATTGCGTGTAATGGGCACCGAAGCCCAACGCTTGCTCCCTCACCTCACCCATGAATTGCGGCTGATCCTGGCACGGGTCGACTCCGGGTTGGAGCTGGGCGAAGAACTCGGCAAGACCGTGCGCGTGTTGGAGGTGGATGAATTCACGGACACCTGCATCATTCTCCAGCAATTGATCCAACAGGGCGGCGGCGCGATGAAGTCCTTGCTGGCGCTCAAGCAACTGCTCGACGACCGCCGCCTGACCCGCCTGCAGGAATACATTTCGAAGATGTCGGCAAAGATGTCGGTGGTGATGATGGTGTTTCTGTTCCCTGCGTTGCTGATCGTGCTCGGCGGCCCAGCCTTTATCGGCATCGCCCGTGCGTTGGTCCATTTTTGAGGAGACGTTGATGAAAGTACTGATTGCCGGCATGGCCTTGCTGATGCTCGGCGGCTGCGCCACCAACGGCCAATCGCCCTGGGCCGCGCTGACCTCGCCGGGCAGTTGCGCCAAGCCGAGTTCGGAGCAGGAACTGGCGCTCAACCTGTCCGATGATTTAGCCAACGAAGGCAAGCTGCACGCCAGCCTGGCGAACCTGCAGAACCTGCCCGACGCCTTGCCTCAGGTGCGTCAACGCAAGGCCCGCACGTACCGCCTGCTCGGGCGCAGTGAAGCCGAGCCGCTGTACCGCAGCCTGCTCGGCACCTGCATGACCGCCGAAGGCGAGCACGGCCTAGGGCAGTTGGCGGTCGCCAAGGGCGACAACGGCCTGGCCATGGCGCACCTGCAACGGGCGGCGCAGCTGGCACCCACCGACGAAAAGATCCGCAATGACTTGGGCGTGGTGTACCTCAACCAATTGCGCGTGGAAGACGCTCGCTTTGAGTTCATGACCGCCATCGAACTCAAGCAGGGCGACCCGTTGGCCGCCGTCAACCTGGTAACGCTGTTGATCTATCAGGATGACTGGGGGCAAGCGGCCAAAGTGGTCAGCCAACTGGGCCTGAGCCGCGAGCAGGTCACGGATGCCCAGGCCCGTGCGGAAAAACTCAAGGGTGCCCGCACGGCGGCGCGCAAAGTCGCGACCGTCCGCGATGGCCTGCCGGTGAGCCTCAAGTAAGGAGTGATCGATGAAAGCACATTACCTGATCGGGCTGGCGCTGTTACCACTGGGTGCCATGGCCATCGAACCCGGCCCGTCATCACCGCAGCAGGCGGAAACGGAAAACTGGATGGCGTTGCAGATCAATGGGCGGGCCGCTTCGCCGACGCCGCAAAGGGCCACGCCCGCGGAACGGGAGCAGTCCTTGCAGCGTTGGTTGGACAGTCACAAGCACCCGATTCCGGAGTTTTATGAATCGGAGTCGGGTGGGGGTTCTAAAGGCGGCAAGAGCCAGTGACGCTCAATGGGCAGTCACCCGCTGGCGCATCGCCGAGTTGCTCGGCGACAAGGCCAGTGCCAGTTGGGTGCGGTTATGCATATGGGTCAGGCGCAATACCTGGGACACGTACAGCTTGACGGTGTTCTCGGTGATCCCCAGTTCGCAGGCGATCTGGTAGTTGGTCTGGCCCTTGCCCACCAGGCGCGCAACGTCAAGCTGGCGCGGTGACAGCTGGTTGAAGATGGTCGGAATTTCCATCGGCCCGGCGTCTTCGGCAACCAGATCGGCCTCATCGGCCAACCCGGCGCTTGGGCTGCGACGCACTTTGTCGAGGTCCTGGTACAGGTCATTGATGGATTCGGAAAGGTATTGCAGCTTCTGGTTCAGGTGCCCCAGTTGCAGTTCTTTCTGCCGCTCCTCCAATGCCGCTTCCTGGCGCTGCAGGCCTTCGAGCAACTCGTCGAGATTGATCGGTTTCTGGTAGTAGTCCGAGATCCCCGCACGCAGGGCCTTGATCACGTCCTGTTTGTCGGCGCGTCCGGTGAGCATGATCGCTTCGAACGCCCGCGCCTTGCCCGCCACCTTCTGCATGGCCTGCACCAGCTCGATGCCGTCCATGTCCGGCATGTGCAGGTCGCACAGCACCAGGCCGATCTCGGCGTCTTCGCTGAAGCGCTTCAAGGCGTGTCGGCTGGACTCACACGGGACGCAACGGTAACCACTGCTTTCAAGAAATTCGCAGAGCTCTTCAACGATCAACGGTTGATCGTCGACCACGAGCACTTTCACCGCCGAGGTAAGCTTGTTCACGCGTTACTCCATGCCTGGCCAGCCAAAAGATTGACCTATCCATTTTGACGAAGAATCCTATGCATCCACTCAATAAACCTAGACCTACTTTCCGACTATGTACATAGCGATAGAGGCCTTCTGCGACTAATGGATCCAAAGCCAGTAAAGCACAAACCCTGTCAATACAAAGGGGGCATAAGGCTGTTTTGTTGACACGCCTGGTGACGATACCTCGCGGCGCACGCTAAGCCGTTGATGGATAAGCACCCAGGCGCCCTGGAACACAGCGGCACCGATCAACGACCACAATAAGGCATCCAGATTGCTCGCCAGGGCCAGGGCGGCCAGCAGCTTCACATCCCCTGCGCCAAAGCGGCCCAGCGCATACCCCGGCAAGGTCAGCAACAGCGCCACGGCGAAGGCCCAGCCCCCATCGGTGGCGGGCGCACCCAACCAGGTCGTACCCGTCCATACCAGGTAGATCAAGGCCAAAAACGCCGCCCCCAGGGTCAAGCTGTTGGCGATTTGCCGTTGGCGCATGTCCTGCAACGCGCAGAGTCCCAACCAGATCAGTATCACCACGCTATGGATCACGTAAAAAACATCCCTTTTCGCTGAATGATTCTATGCTGATATCAAGTAGTAGCCGTCAGGGTAGACGCAGTCATGAAAACAGGCCTGCCTGGTAAGCAAAAAGGTGCAGCCGCGATTGAGTTCGCCCTGGTCTTCGGGATCTTTTTCGCGGTGTTTTATGGCTTGATCAGCTATAGCCTGCCGCTGCTGATGTTGCAGTCGTTCAACCAGGCGGCGGCGGAAGGCGTGCGCCAGGCGATGTCGGTGGACCCTGCGGCCGCCGGCACCACTTATCCCACTCAAGTGACCACACTCGCCAAAACCACCGCGTTAAAACAGTTGAAATGGATCCCCAGCAGCTTTCAGTTTACCGATGACTTGGTCACCGCCACCTACTCCGGCACCGGCACCCCGCTGACCGTCACGATCAAGTACCCCACCAGCCGTCTCAACTCGGTGTTCCCGGCGCTGGTGTTGCCGTTCATCGGCACCGTGCCGAATCTGCCGGCCAACCTGTTGGTCAGTTCGAGTCTGCAGCTTTGACCTCGGGGGACAAGCTCTTCGGGCGCCTGCTCGGCCGCAGCAGCGCGCTCGCACTCGATACGCCCGGCGCCCCTGTGCCAGGGCTGCACCTGCTACTGGATGCTCAGGGCCGTGTGCTGGACTTCAGTGGCACCCTGCGCGCGCTGCTCGCCCCCCACGAATCACGCCCCTTGCTGCGCGAGTTGTTGTGCGCCAGCAGCGCCTTGAGTATCGAAGGCCAGCCCGCCGACTGGCAACACCAGAGCCTGGACCTGGACTTCCAGGGCGTCGCCGGCCGGCCCCTGCATACCCGGGGCTGGATCGAACCCGAAGACGACGGCTGGCGCTTGCACCTGCAAGACGTCAGCGACTTGCTGGCCGGTAGACAACTGGCCCAGCATCGCGAGCAGAACCATCAGTTGGCCTGCCAGATGAGCGAGCAGTTGCGGGTGTGCAGCCTGACCCGCCTGCCCGAGGTGTTCAACGAGCACCTGCGCAGCCTGGCCCAGCGCTGGCACATCCCCTGCGTGGCCATGGCCTTGCTCGACGAAGAAAACCAGGGCTGGCGGATCTACAACCACTACGCCGCCCACGATGCACCCGCCTTGTGGCAGACCGGCCAGCACCTGGGCACCAGCCTGGACAGTGCCAATGGCAACACGCCGTTGAGCCTGGCCGAGGAGCGCAGCGACAACCCGCGCCTGCACAGCATTTTCGGTAATGCCGATGGGTTCCTGGTGCCTTATCGTGACAGCCAGGGCGTTGCCGCCTGGTTGCTCTGCGGCTTCTACAGCGGCCAGCTAAATACCAACGAGCGGGACTGGTTGAACCTCACCGCCGCCCTCGCCGCCCCGCTGTTGAGCCGACTGCGCGAGCAACGCAACCACCAACAGCTCGACCGTATGGAAGCCCTGCAAGGCCTGCTCGGCACCGGCTGGTGGGAACTGCTGCCGGCCACCCAGGAGATCCAACTGGCCCCGCAGTTGCTGCACAATCTCAGCCTGGAGGACGGCCCGACCCGCCAGCCGCTGGACCAGTGGCTTGAACTGATCCACCCCGCCGACCGCCAGGCGTTCAACAGCCGTTTGCACGACCTGCAAGCCCTGGGCAAACCCTTGATGACCAGTGTGCGCCTGCAACGCACCGACGCCGAGCACAACCCCCTGTGGTATCGCGTCCAGGGCCAGGTGCTGGGCGTGGGCGATCACCGGCGCTGGATTGGCTTCATGCTCGACATCAGCGACATCAAGAACCAGCAACTGCAAGCCGCCGCCGCTCATGCGCGCCTGGACAACCTGATCGCCAGCTCGCCAGCGGTGATCTATGTGCAGCGCTATGTCAGTGGCGCCCTGCACCCGGCGTTCTTCAGCGACAGCCTGCTGCCGCTGCTGGGTTGGACCCTGGCCGACTGCACCCCAGACAACCTGGCCTCGTTGATCCACCCCGACGACCGTGAACTGTACTTCGAGCGCAGCCGCCAACTGCTGCGCGAAGGCAACGTGCGCAGCCGTTACCGCCTGCGCGACAAGCAGGGCCACTACCATTGGCTGCTGGACGAAGCCAAACTGTTGCGCGACGACCTCGGCCTGCCGGTGGAAGCCGTCGGGCTGTGGCTGGATGTCACCGAGGCGACCCTGGCCGCCGAGCAGATCAAACAAAGCGAAGAGCGCTACCGCATCCTGGTCGAAGACTCCCCGGCGATGATCTGCCGCTATCGCCCGGACCTGACCCTGACCTTCGGCAACACACCGCTGGCCAACTACTTGGAATGCCCGCCGGCGCAACTGCCGGGGCTGAACCTGGGGCACTGGCTGTCGGACGAACAACGCCAGGCCTTTGTGCAACGCATCGAACAATTGACCCCGGAATTCCCAGTCAGCACCGCCGAGATCAGCCTGGAATTGCCCGGCCGCGAACATGCCTGGTGGGTGTGGTCGGACCGGGGCGTGTTCGACGAACAGGGCACACTGGTGGAGGTGCAAGCGGTGGGCCGCGACAACACCGAAGTGCGCCGCTCCCAGCAGCAACTGACCCAAAGCGCCAAGATGGCCACCCTTGGCGAAATGGCCACGGGCATGGCCCATGAGATCAACCAGCCGCTGAACGTGATGCGCATGGCCATCGTCAATGTGCTCAAGCGCCTCAGTAACGGCGATGCGCAGATCGACTACCTCACCGAAAAGCTCCAGCGCATCGACACCCAGGTACAGCGCGCTGCGCGCGTGGTGGACCATATGCGCGTGTTTGGCCGCCGCTCAGAAATCGAACAACAGCCCTTCGACCCGTCACAGGCAGTGGAAGGCACGCTGTCGCTGCTCGGTGAGGGCCTGCGCGGCAAGGGCGTGGACCTGCGCATCACGCCTGCGGACTTCACGGTGCAGGTCAAAGGTCATGTCGACCAGCTCGAGCAAGTGCTGATCAACCTGATGGTCAACGCCCGTGATGCGTTGCTGAGCAAACGGGAAAAAGATCCTGGGTTCCGCCCGTGGATCGCCCTGCACTGCGAGCATGACAGCCGACATGTGCGCATCTGGGTGGAGGACAACGGCGGCGGCATTGACCCACGTTTGCTGGAGCGGATTTTCGAGCCGTTCTTCACCACCAAGCCGATCGGCGTGGGCACCGGCTTGGGTTTGTCAGTGAGTTACGGGATCGTGGAAAACATGGGCGGGCGCCTGAGCGTCGCCAATGGCGAGCACGGCGCGAGGTTTTGTGTGGAGTTGCCGGTAAGTTAAATCACCAGATAGGCGCGGCCCATGTGGCAACTGAGGTTGGCGCCGACTTCGGCGTTGCCCAGGCTGATGCCCAACGCCGAGAGCAGCGTGTTGACGATGGGGTCGAGTATCGGCGACAGGACGTTTTGGACAAGGCTGACCACCGAGCTGATGATGGTCGCCAATGCGCTGGTCACGGTGCCGTTCGCCGGGTTGGGTGTGCTGCCGCTGGGCGGCACGTAGGTGACCTGCAGACCGTTCAGCGTATCCCCCAGGCTATAAAGGATATCGGCGGTGCCTGGCGCGTTCTTGTAGGTCGGCGTCGTGTTCATTTCAGCCACGGGTAAAAACAGCATCGAGTTGGTTTGCGCGGCGACGGTAGACAGCGCCTTCAAATTCAACCCCCCACCTACGCCCGCTGTACGCGGACCACAGATCAGCGTCAGCACAATGCAATAGCGTTCACCAAAGTCGATCAGCCTGACCGGTTGTACGGTGACGGGGGCTGATGAAGAAAACGCAGTAACCGGATCCACGTAACCCACGCCCAACGTGGCCAGCGAGGTGGTGGTCTTTACCGTCAACGATTTGGTGGCAGGCGTGGCGCAGCTGTAGTCCGTGACATAGCTTTGCGCACTGGCCGCCTCGATATAAATGGACAGGGTTTGGTTGATGTCGACATCCGTGACATTGCACGCCACCAGGCACAAGACACCGCCGACCACGGCCGGAATGTTCAGGTTCAACAGGCCGCTGACCACCTTCGACACCGGCGTTCCCAGCCCGGAAAGAATCGACGTGACACCCGAAACCACCTTGATGATCGGCGCATCAATGGTGACCAACGTGCGTACCTGCGCCGTTCGCACAAAAATCTGATCCGTTTGCGGGTTATTCAAAAGCCCCGCCTTGGCCTTGGCCGGATTGCCAATCGCCGACAGTTGCGGTGGCTCGATGACTTTGGTCTGGATCGAAACGGTGCCCACCAGCGGAATATTGACCTTGGCTGCCGCACTCACCGCATTCTTGCTACTGGAGAGCTGCGCCACGGTCTCCAGCAACTGAAACAACTGCACACTGGTATTCAAGGCCGCCGCCGGCGTTCCGGTGGCGACTTTCAGCAAGTCTCCGACCTTCAGCAACTGGGTGTTCGGCGCGATGGCGTTTACGGTAATCAGATCGTTGATGACCGCCGTGGCGACCGCGCCGTTTTTTTGCAGAACCTTCACGGCGGCGTCGAGCAACTGACTGGCGGAGACAGCAGTGCTCAGCAGCGCGTCGTAGTCCCCCGCCTTCACGTTCAATTGAATCGCCAACTGATCCAGATAGCTGAGCAGGTTCACGTTCGTCGTCAGCAAGCCATTCCAGCCCGCTGCCGTCAGCGAAAGGCTACCGCCCAACAGATTGCCGATGACCATGTTCAGCAACGGGGAGTTGGCCGAATTCACGGAGGCCAGGCTGCTGCGAATCGTCAGTTGCGCCACCGGTGGCGCAGTCGCAGCCACGGCGGTGGCACTCAATATCGTCTGGGTGGCAACCGGCGCACCGCTGAACATGTTCCAGATACCACTGGCGAGACTGGTCATGACACTGCGCGTCGCGACGACGCGTATGGCGTCGTTCTTGGTCGCATCAGCGACGAACACACGGATATTGCTGGCATTGGTAGGCAAGGTGCCACAGGTCACGGCCAGGCCCCGACTGTTGTCGCCGGCGACCACCGTAAAGCCGTTGCGCGCGGCGTTTTCCTTGGCGTAGTCATTGGCCGTGGTGGAGGGCGTGCACAGGCCGCCACGACCGGCGGCTTCCAATGCCGCTGTGTCGGCGATGGACTGCAACCTGCGTTTTTCCAGGTACAGGCGACCGCTGTCCACCGCCAGCAGCATGAACACCATGGCCACCGCCAGGGTGCCTGCCGCCATCAAGCCAATCGCACCACGCTGCCGGGAACCCAGTTGGGGAGACATCAGGCACTCCTTAGCGCTTACTCTCCAATGTTGGTTTGAAGTGTAGACAAGGCTTCAGGTGCGCGCTGGCCAGTCGCCACATTGGCGACTGGCGGAAGAGATTTCTAGTGCGGTGGGTAGCTGGAGAGGACGCGGGTTACGGTGGTGCGGATGGCTTTGTCGCGGTCCTGGGGGTTGGGCGAGGAGGCCATCATCTGTTCGTCGCTGCCGCGCCACACCAGCTTGCCGTCCTTGCCGTCGAGCAGGTCAATCTGGATGGTGGCGACTTTGTAGGTGATGTTGCGCGTTTCGTTGTACATCGGCGCGCCCCAATAGCCGTTCCACGGCCCGCCCCAGGCGCCGCCGTAGTTGGTGGTGACTTGTTGCTGGCGGTCCTCGACGATCAGGTAGGCCTGAACATTCAGGTCAGCCTTGCTGCCCGGCGCCGCTGGGCGCAGGCCGCGCTGGTCGAGTTGCTCGCCGACGGCCTGGCGGATGCGCTGTTCGGTGAGGTCACTCTTGATGCGCGGATCATCCGGACGGTATTGCAGCGCCGGGTCTTTCCAGGCCCAGCTGCGGTAGGCACCGAAGTCCCGGCTGGCGTCAAAATCGTGGTTGACCTGGCTGGTCTGGCAACCGCCCAGCAACACTACAACAGCAAGCGTAGCGATACGACGAAACATGGTTTTTCTCCAAAGAGCGACCCGCGCTAAAGATGAGAATAGCTGTTAACTGGGAGGATACGCCGTCATTGCCTTTTGCACCGCCTGGCGCAAGGCATCTCCCCGCTCACTGAGGCTTCCCTGGCTGCCGGTTTCCGCACTGGCACTCCACACCGGCTGGCCGGTGCGGGCATCGAACAGATTGACGCGAACCACCACGACCTGCACTTCATAGGTGCGCACGATCGGCACCGAGTTATACATGCCGTAACCATTGCCATAGCGGTTGTAGCCGCCGTAACCGTAGCCGTAGTCGTCCTGGACCTGCTTGAGGCGTTTCTCCAGGCGCACATCGGCGCTGACAAACAGGTCCGCCGGGCGATTGTCATGCAAGGGGCGCAGCCCGCGTTGGTCAAGGGCACCGCTGACCGCTTCGGCAATCTGCGCCGAATCCGCCCAGGCCGTGCCCGCCGGTAACTGGCCGTTGCGCCAGGCCCAATTGCGGTAGGCGCCGTAGTCGCGCACGGGCGCCGGGTAGGCGCTGGCATCAAAGGTATTGGCCGCCTGGGGCGGCGCCGGAGGGATCGGCGCCGAAGCGGCAACATAGGGGTTCGGGCTGGAACACGCGCCCAAACCCAGGGAAAACAGGATCAAACAGAGACGACGCATTTCGACCTCCGCAGACTGGGCCGCTTAAACCGGACGGCAGATCCAGTGCAAATAACGCCCAAGTCCGGCAAAGCTTGGGTGACGACGGTGAGCGAGTTCCATCTCCAAAAGGTCCTGCACATTGGCGCGGGCCTGGAATTCCACCGGCATATAGTCGTGGAACACCCGCACGCCGCTTTGGCTTTCGACCTGCCAAAGGCCATCGAGTTGCGCCGCCAACTCACGGGGATCAAGGGGTTGTTGTGGCGTCAGGCTCTGCTTTTCGCCGGCCATGTCGTTCTTGCGCATTTTGCGGAAGTGGCCTTTGAGCAGGTTGCGGTAAATCAGCGCATCACGGTTGTAGAACGCCAGCGATAGCCAACCGCCGGGCACCGTGAGTTGGTGCAGCACCGGCAGGATCGCGTGGGGCTCGGCCAGCCATTCCAGCACGGCGTGGCACAGCACCAGGTCGTAGGGTTCGGTGAGCTGGCCGAGCAGGTCTTGCCAGGGTGCATGGATAAACGTGGCGGTTTGCCCGGCATCCGCGAAGCGTTGACGGGCGCCTTCCAACATCGGCTCGGCGGGCTCGGCCAGGGTGACCTCATGGCCTTGTTCGGCCAACCACAGCGACATATGGCCCAGGCCCGCGCCGATATCCAGCACGCGCAAAGGGCGTTTCGGCAGGGCCTCGGTCAGGTCGGCCTGGAGCACCGCCAGGCGAATCGCGCCTTTGGCACCGCCATAGATTTTCTCGGCGAAACGCGTGGCCAGTTGGTCGAAATGACGATCACTCATGGGCAAACCGCCGTTCACTGTCGGCCAACTTGGCGCGTACCACCTCGTTCATGTCCAAGCCCAACTCGCTGCACAGTAATAGCAGGTACAGCACGATATCGCCGACTTCCTGCCCGGCATGGGCGAGTGTGTCGGCCGGCAGCTGGCGCGACTGGTCTTCGGTCAGCCATTGGAAGATTTCCACCAGCTCGGCCATTTCCACGCTGGCGGCCATGGCCAGGTTTTTGGGGCTGTGGAATTGTTTCCAATTGTTGGTATCGCGGATGCGGTGCAGGCGTTCGGTGAGGTGTTCGAGGTTCATGCGGCAGGCTCCTGAAGGTGGATAGCTTCGGGCCGAAAGCGCCGGAAGGCAAGTTAATCCACCACACTGAATTCGATCCTGGCCGTCTGCCCCGCCTCATCCAGCACACTCAGCTGGTAGCGGCCCAGGCGCTCGAAACTGGTGTTGATAAAGTCCTGGTTGGCGCTGTCCCCCAGCGGCGCGCCATTGAGGAACCACCAGCGTCGCCCGCTCCCACCCAAGGCGGAGATTTTCAGGCGCAGGGCCTGTTGGCTGGCGGCGGGCAGGCGCAGTTGGTCACCTTCGCGCACGCCGACAATCGACAACGGCGACGACGCGGCCAATGCCGGAGGCGGACACTCGGGATCGGCGGCCGGGATGCGTGCTTCGCGGCGCTCGACCCGAGGCAGCCAGGGTTCCAGCGGCGCGGGCCACAGGGCGATGTTTTTCGGCTCGGCGCCGGGGCAATGGGCGTCGACCCGCAAGCCCTTGGCATTGACCCACACGCTTTCCATCAAGCCCACGCTCAACGGCTGGTCCAGTGCCTGCAAGGTGGGCGGCGTGGTGTTATCCAGGGTCCAGGCAAAGCGCTGGCGCCGGCAATTGGGGTCACTGCGGCTCATGGGCTGGCCCAGCGGCCAACAGATCGCCGCCACGCCGACATTGGCCGGAACCGGTTTGACGGGGGCGCTGATACCGCGCTGGCTGTCGCGGTTGGTCAGCACGTCATGCACCTGCAACATCAACGGCGCGGCCGAGGCCAGGCCGAACTGGCCCGGCACCGGCGTGCCGTCCGGGCGGCCGATCCACACGCCGATCAGATAACGCGGCCCCACGCCGATGGCCCAGGCATCGCGAAAACCGTAGCTGGTGCCGGTTTTCCAGGCCAGCACCGGGCGTTGCACCAGTTCGGCACGTGGGTCACGGTCGGGCCGCGCCTGGCCGCTGAGGATACGCCGCACAATCCAGGCGGACCCTGGCGACAGTAACGGCCGTTCCCTGAGCGTATCGTCCGGCTGTAATCGAATAGCGGCGCTCCTGCCGTCACGGGCGAAGGCGCTGTAGCCGCTCACCAGGTCTTCGAGGCGACTGCCTGCGCCGCCCAGGATCAGCGCCAGGTTCGGTTCGGCCAACGCCGGCAGCGCCAACGGCACACCGCCGATGCGCATTTGCGCAGCAAAGCGCTTGGGCCCGTAGGCCTCCAGCAACTGCACCGCCGGCAGGTTGAGCGAACTCGACAGTGCCGTACTCGCCGGCACTGCACCGGTAAACCCCATGGAGAAGTTGCCCGGCCGGTAATCGCCATAACGCCGGGGCACATCCTGCAACAAGGATTCGGAGTGGATCAGCCCATCATCCAGGGCCATGCCATAGAGAAACGGTTTCAACGTGGAGCCCGGCGAACGCAAGGCGCTGATCATGTCCACATGGCCGAAGCGCTTGGCATCGTTGATATCCACCGAGCCAAGGTAGGCGCGCACGGCCATGCTTTCCTCTTCCACCACCAGGATCGCGGCGGACGTGTACTCCGGCAGCCGCGCGCGCCAACCCAGCAGCAGGTCTTCAAGACGGCGTTGCAACGTGGCATCCAGAGTGGTGCGGATCAGCGGCGGGCTGTCGGGGCGGTTCAGGCGGCGCGCGAGCAGGGGCGCCAGGCTCGGCTCCAGGCGTGGGGCGAGCAGCAACGGTTCTTCCAGGGCTTCATCGACGGCCGATTGTGGCCAGACCTGGAACTCCGCGAGGCGGCGCAGCACTTTGTCGCGGGCTTGCTGGGCACGTTGGGGATGGCGATCCGGGCGCAACCGGCTGGGCGCCTGGGGCAGAACGGCGAGCAAGGCGGCTTCGGCGTGGGTCAGTTGCGCAGGGGATTTGCCCAGGTAGGCCCAACTGGCCGCCGCCACACCCTGCAACGTACCGCCGAACGGTGCGCGGTTCAGGTAGAGGTTGAGGATTTCGCCCTTGGACAGGTGCCATTCCAACTGCGCCGTGCGCCACAACTGACGCAACTTGCCGTGGAAGGTGCGCGAATGCGGATCCAGCAACCGCGCCACCTGCATCGACAAAGTGCTGCCGCCCGACACCACCCGCGCCCCCGTGAGGTTCTGCCAGGTCGCCCGCGCCAGCGCCAGCGGGTTCACGCCGGGATGCTGGTAGAACCAACGGTCCTCATACGTCAGCAGCGCGTCCAGGTAATACGGCGATACTTCGCTGGTTTTGACCGGGTAGCGCCACACGCCATTGGCATCGGCAAACCGCCACAACGGCGTGCCATCCTCGGCCAGTACCACCCGCGCCAGGTCATCCTTGGGCAAGGGGAGCGGCCAGATGCGGTCGGCCAGCCACAGCAAGGCCAGCACCAACAACAGGCCGGCCAAGGTCCAACGGGCAACTAAACGCAAACTCAAACGGGCAAACCTCTATGCTGGTAGGGAACTAGCCTGTTGCAATAACAACCAAAGGCACAGATACGCCCACCTTCTCATCAGGACACACATATGCAGGTAGAAAGCTTTTTCGGCTGGTTGGGCCAGGCGCTCGGTTCCATCATCCGTTTTATCGTCGACGGGCTCAGCGGCCTGTTCGGTGCGCTGACCAATGCCGGTGGCAACTTTATCGATGGCCTGTCCCGCACCTTGGGCATGGACACCTCGATCATCAGCATCATCACCCTGATCATCGGCCTGATGCTGCTGTATTCGGCGGTGCGCGCCTTTATGCGGGCATCGATCATCATGGGGATTATCTGGTTGCTGTTGGGCCTGTGGCTACTGAGCTGGGTTGTGCATTAACAACGGGGCCATGACGAACATGGCCCCGTTTTACATTAACGCCCCTTGATCACCAGATCCGCCGGCGTCTCACCCACCGCCTGCCAGTTCGGCCGGTACATCGACTCCACTTGCGGCGGTGGCACACGGTAAGTACCTGGTGTCACGGCACGTGCCAGGTACAGCAGGTGCGTGGTGCCGGAGCCTTCCAGGTTGATCGCCGCCACGTAACGGTCATCACGGAACTCCTGGTGCTTGAGCGATGCGTTCTGCATCGACTCACGCCACTCCTTCACTTGGCTGCTGGCGTTTTCCAGGCTGGCGGCGCTTTGCGCCAGGTTCTGGTTCTCCAGCTCCAGGCCAGCCGGCAACAGGTCCACCACCAACGCATCCGGCACCCGCTGCTTGGCACTCACCGCCAAATGCACCAGCACCAGATCGCCACTGTTGAGGCTGCGCAGGTTCAACGGCTGGCCGTTCATGCCCAGGTATTCGCGGCGGATGCTCAGGTTGTCGCCACCCGGTGCCGGTGGCACCTGTGGATATCCCGAAATCGTCAATTGCTGGTACACCGGCGTCTCACCCTGATTGCTCAAGGTCAGATCACTGGACAGCAACTTGCCTTCCAATTCCAGCGTCGACTGCTGATTGTTCAGTTCCTGCACACCGCCACTGCCCGTCAATGACACTTGCCAGTTCGCATCAGGCTTAGCAAACCCAAGGCGCCCGGCCAGGAACAGCGAGTTACGCTCCTGGGTCGACAGGTACGGGCTAGCCGCCAGTTGATCCGACAGCGTGAACAAGCGCTCCTCGCGCTTGCCCTTGGCCAAGTCGTTCTCTTCCAGCAAAGCCAGGATCATCGCCTGGTCGCGCAACGGGCTACCGTAGTCGGCCAGCCATTCATTGGCATTACGCTGCGCCGCCAGGCCGGCGAGCAACGCCTGGTCCGCACGCGGCTGGTCACCCATCTTCTGCAACGCGATGGCCAACTGCACCAGTGGCAGACCGGAGCGCGCATCACTGCGGCGCTCAAAGATGCTGCGCAACGCGCCCAACGGCGCCTGCTGACTGCGCGCCAGCACCATGCCCGCGTAGGCCTGCACGGCAAAGCGGGTGTGGTCGGCGTTGTCGCTGTAGTCGACGTCGATCAGGTTGCGTTCCTGCACGTAGCGCAGCAGACGCTCGCTGGCCTTTTTCAAGGCTTCAGGCGGCACCGCGAAACCCTGGTCGCGAGCGCGCAGCAGGAAGTCGGTGACGTAAGCCGTCAGCCAATATTCCTCTTCGCCATCCGCGCCCCACAACCCGAAGCTACCGTTGTAGCGCTGCATGCCCAGCAGGCGTTCGATGCCCAGCTCGATCTTGCGTTTGCGTTCGCTGTCCGACTCGCCTTTGATCGACAGGCGTTTGAGCAATGCATCGTCGGCATACAGCGACGGGTACAGGCCGCTGGCGGTCTGCTCCAGGCAACCGTAAGGGTAGGCCTTGAGCGCACTGATCTGCGCACCGAGGTTCAGCGGCGGCCGACTCGACAGGCTCAGCAGCGCCTGGCGTCCCGACGCATCGAACTGATCCAGCGTCCCCGCCGGCAAGCTCCACGGTTGATCCTTCAGCACCGCGCGATAGTGCTTGAGCAGCGCCGGATAAGCCGGGCGCACGCCCAGGGTCCATTCGCGCGTAAACGGCGGCAGGTTCTCACTCGGCAGATCCAGGCCATTCACCGTCACCTTGACCTTGCCCTGCCCCAACCCGCCCTAGGCTTTCACCGGGATACGCAGGGTGGTGCGCTGGCCTTGCTTGAGTTCGACGGTTTGCGCGCCGCCGTTGACCAGCTCCAACTGCCCATCGGCGCTCAATTGCACATCAAGTTTCTGCGGTTTGCCCGACAGGTTGGACAGGTCCAGCGCCAACGAGGTCTGGTCGCCACCTGCCATGAAGCGCGGCGCCGACAGCTCGGCAATCAGCGGGGCGGCAATCACCGTCTTGGCTTCGGCCATGCCGTAGCGATCGTCACTCCAGGCCTGGGCCATCAGGCGCAGCTCGCCGTTGAAGTCGGGAATATTGACGCTGACTTCGCCCTCGCCTTGCTCGTTCAACGTCACGGGGGCGCTTTGCAGGGCGACGATGGTCACGCTGGTGTCCGGGCGCTTGCCACCCTTGGCGAGTGCCGCGTCGCCACCAAATGCCAGGCTGGCCAATCGGCCCTGGCCGGCTTCGATCAACTGACCGTAGATATCGAATTGGTCCACACCGTAGGCCTTGCGACCGAACAGGCTGGAATACGGATCCGGCGTCGGGTATTCGGTGATATTCAGGATGCCCACGTCCACGGCAGCGACCAGCACATACACCTGTTTCGGCACGCTGCCATCGGCATTCTTGGCGGCGATTTTCACGGTGAGCGGCTGTTTGGGGCGCATTTTTTCCGGCGCGCTGAGGGTCACGCCGAGTTTGCGCTGGGTGCGATCCAGCGGCAGGTGCAGCAGGCCCACCGCCCGTTTGGGCGTGATGTTGGCTTTGCGCTCGCCGGGGCGGATCACCAAGGCGCTGACATACAAATCATGACGCGACCATTTCGGATCAAGCTTCACCGCGAAGCTCTTGCCCTCAGCCGGCACCTCGATTTCCTGCCACCACAATGGGCCTTCCGCAGACTCCACCAGCAGGTAGCCCTTACCCGCAGCCGGCGGCGTGACGGTCACATTGGCCGTATCGCCATCGCCATAGGCCGGTTTATCCAGCGCCAGCTTGACCTGATCAGGCCGCACGGCGCCGCCTTCAGTGTTGTCCTGGGCCTGGTAACCAGCCCAGAAGCGCAGGCTGCTGACCAAGCCGGTCTGCGGGTCTTCGACCTCGACGCGGTACGGGCCCCACTCCACCTGAAAGCTGACTTTGGCGGTGTCGCCCGCCTTGATGTTCAGGGTCTGTTCGTCGAGGTTGAGGAATTTCTCGTTGAAGTGATAGCTCCAGCCGTCATTCTCGGAGTAGTTCCAGTAGTAGTCGCGGCGCTCACGCACCAGGCGCACCTTGAGGTTCGGCGCGGCGAGCTTCTGCCCGTCCTGGTTGGCCAGCAGCACTTCGAACTCCGCCGGGCCGTCGCCGTTGGTTTCCTTGCCATCAAACAGTCCGCGCAGGCCCGGCAGTTGCTCGGCGGGCCAGATCGGCTGCACCAGGCGCCGGGTGATCGGCCGTCCGCCTGACTCTTGCAGGCTGGCCTGCACGATCAGTTGCAGCGGCGACTTGGCCTCGGCCCATTTGCTTTCAAGGGTCAGCGCTTCCTGGCCCTTGGCGTCGAGCACGCTTTCTTCCAGTTCGAAATCCTGGCTCAGTTCTTCTTCGGTGACGGAGCCGAACTGATAGCCCGGCAGCGACTTGACCGCTTCGCGTAACGGCCGCACATAGACTTGGCCGCTGACGCGATTGCCCGAGGCAGGCGCGCCGTACAGGTAACGGCCGTTGACCTGGATCACCGCGTCGTCCGCCGGCTTCAGCGGGGTGTCGCTGCCCTTGAGTTCCAGCGCCAGGCGCTCGGGCAGGAAGTCTTCGACGAGGAATTCATACAGCTGCGGTTTGCCATCGCCCAGGTCAAACACCAACTGCCAGCGCCCGGTCGGCGCTTCGCCAGCCAGTTGCAGTTGATATTGATAAAGGCCAGAGGCGTCGGCATCCCAGACGAATTTGCGGCTGACCTGCTCATCCGGTCGACGCACTTCGACGCTCACCGGCTGCGGCTTGACGGCATTGCCGTCCTTGTCCCGCAGCAGGGCATTGAGCAGCACGGTTTCGCCAGGGCGATACAGGTCACGCGGGCCGAATACAAAGAACTGCAAAGGGTGGGAGGGTTGGCCGCCGATGTCGAACTCGGCCAAGTCCAGCGCCGCGCTGTCGAGGCGCAACATACTGGTCTGTTCACCTTGCTTGGCGAGCAACACCTGGGCCTTTTTCGGCAATGGCAACTCGGCGTGTCCGCCCTTCTCGGTCTTGCCCTGGCCCAACACACGGCCTTCGGCGTCGAGTACTTCAAGGTCGACGCCATCCAGCGCCTTGCCACCTTCCAGCGCCTGGGTAAACACGTCCAGGCGGTTGGCATAACGGTGCACCGACAGGCCGATATCACTCAGGGTAAATAGCGTGGCCGGCTGGGAATAGTTGTAGGTGCCCGAAGCCCGCATCACCGCCAGGTACACGCCTGGCTGTTGCAATTGCTTGAGGCCGGCGATCGGCAGCAGCAGGGTTTCACGGGTGTTGCGCGCCGGGTTCAGGTCGAAACGGCCACCGTAGACCAGTTCGGCCAACGGCAGCAGTTCGCGGGACTCATAGCTTTGCAGGCTGGTGTTGCGACCCCATTGCGCGAGGAAGGTGGGCAGGGATTCAGGCTTGATGCGGAAGAATTCGACGTCGATCTTGTCGACGTTCAGCGCGATCACCGGCAGGCCTTCGGCAAGGCGCGTCGGCAGCAAGGTGCCACGGCTGGCAAAGCCGACAGTGGCTTGCAGGTCGCGGGTTTCCAGGCGCGCGCTGTATTCGGCGGCGAGGGTATTGTCGTTGACGGCCTTCACACCGGCGTCGACCGTGAGCACCAGCTTGCGCTGCGGTTCCAGGTGGCGCAGACGCAGTTCCATCAGGTTGTCGGAGATTTCCCAGGCGCCATCGACCTTGCCGGACTTGCTGTCCACCAAGTGAAGTTTGTCGGCGAATTTCTGATCGGGGTCCAACGGGATGGAAAAGCTCACGGAGAGCGTGCTGGCGCCGTCGAGCTGCACTTCGGACACGTCCACCACGCTCAACTCGCGCCCGGCGTAACGCTGTTTTAGCGCCGCCACATCCACCACGGCCTTGGCCGGTTTGGGCGCAATCGTCGCCGCCGCGGGCGCGGTCGGGGCAGCCGGTTTATCGGAGGAATCGCAGGCGCTCAGCAGGGCCAGCGCGCAAGCCAGGAACAGTCCTTTGTTAAGCATGGGGCACTCGTAGTGGGAGGGGCCGAGGGTGAACTATATATCAGCCCGCGTGGGGCCGATGAGGTGCTGGTCACATTGACCGACGGAGGGTGGTTTGGTTCTGCCGCGCTGCCAATGCCCGGTTACAATGCCGCTCCTCTGAAGGAGCCTGCATGCCCACCTTACTCACTGACTGGCGCCATCGCCCCACCCACCGCCGCGTCTGGGCCCTGGCCGCGCCGATGATCCTGTCGAACATCTCGGTGCCGTTGGTGGCGCTGGTGGACAGCATGGTCATCGGCCACCTGCCCCACGCCCACCAGTTGGGCGCCGTCGCGGTCGGCGCCAGCCTGTACACCTTCCTCGCCTGGGCCATGGGTTTCCTGCGCATGGGTTCCACCGGTTTCGCCGCCCAGGCTGCCGGGCGCAATGATGGGGCGGCGCTGCGGCAGATCCTGCTGCAAGGCCTGTTGCTCGCACTGGGCCTGGCGATGCTCTTGGGCACAGTGGGCATTCCGCTGAGCCATCTGGCGTTGGAGTGGATGCAGCCTTCACCCGAACTCAATCAACTGACCCAGGATTTTTTCCATACCCGCCTGTTCGGCCTGCCCGCCGCATTGGCGAGCTACGCATTGGTCGGCTGGTTTCTCGGTACGCAGAACGCCCGCGCGCCTTTGGCGATCCTGCTGACCACCAATCTGGTCAACATCGCGTTGAACCTGTGGTTCGTCCTCGGCCTGGATTGGGGTGTGGTCGGCTCGGCGCGTGCGTCCGTAGTGGCGGAATGGACCGGCGCTTTGCTCGGCCTGGCGATGACGCAAAAAGCCCTGCGCGCCTACCCCGGCCATATTGCCTGGGCCGCACTCAAACTGTGGGAGAGCTGGCGCCCACTGCTGGCGGTCAACCGCGACATTTTTATCCGCAGCCTCGCGCTGCAATCGGTGTTTTTCATGATCACGGTGCAAGGCGCGCGCCTGGGCGACGCCACCGTGGCCGCCAACGCGCTGCTGCTCAACGGCCTGTTGCTGGCCGCCCACGCCTTGGATGGATTGGCCCATGCGGTCGAAGCCCTGTGCGGGCACGCAATCGGCGCCCACGACCGCCAGGCCTTGCGCCGTTCATTGGTGGTGGCCGGCGGTTGGTCGTTGATCGCGAGCATCGGCTTTGCGCTGCTCTTCACAGTGGCCGGCCACCTCTTTATCGCCATGCAGACCGACATCCCCAGCGTGCGCGAAACCGCCGACCTCTACCTGCCTTACCTGGCGATACTGCCGCTGATTGCAGTGTGGAGTTACTTGCTGGATGGCTTGTTCATCGGCGCCACCCGCGCGCGGGAGATGCGCAATGGCATGCTGCTGACCGTCTTGCTGACACTGCCCTTCGCCTGGGCGTTGCAGGGTTTGGGTAACCACGGGCTGTGGATAACCTTCCTGCTCTTCATGGCCCTGCGCAGCCTTACTTTGTGGGCGATTGCCTGGCGCTTGAACCGACAGGACCAGTGGCTTGGATAAACGCGGTGACCCGGTCCAGTACCGGCGCCAGCCAACGCAAGGGCCGGGCGATCGCCCCCACCAATGTCTGGTGGTTGGTCTTGCCGAAATAGACTTCCTCTACCGGCACACCTGCCGCCCGTAATTGCTGGGCCAGCCCGCCGGTGTTGCGTTTGGGGTTGACGAGCTTGTCATCCGTCGAGGCGATCAAGAGGCTGGGCGGTGCGTCACGGCTGACGTGGTTGATCGGCTGGGAATCCGGCGGTGAATCGGGGAAGAAAAACACCGGTTTCACGTCAGGGTTTTCAATCGGCAGAAAGTCATAGGGCCCGGCCAGGCCGATCCAGCCTTTAAAGATTGACGGCGTCAGGCCAACCTCTTTCAGCCAACGCGCATCCAGCGCCAGCATCGACGCGTTATAGGCGCCGGAGCTATGCCCCATGACATAGAGCTGTTGGGGATCACCACCATATTGGGCGACGTGTTGATAGGTCCAGGCAACGGCGTGGGCGTTGTCTTGGAGGAAAGCGGGATAACGCACTTGCGGGTAAAGTCGGTAATCGGCGATCACCACCACGATGCCGCGTGAGGCCAGGGCTTCGCCGACGAAACCGTAGTCGTCCCTGGAGCCGCTGTTCCAGCTGCCGCCATAGAAAAACACCACGACTGGAGCATTGGAGATAACAGGGACAGGCCGGTAGATATCGAGTTTTTGCCGGGGATCATCGCCGTAGGCGATGGCTGAAGTTTTGGTGAAGGTGTTGGAGGGGGTGAGTGCGTTGAGCACTTTGATGGGCGAACAGGCCGCAAGGCATGCCGCGACGGCCAGGGTGAACGCTTGCAAGAATACTCTCGACATCGCCAACCCCTTATACGTGTGAAGACAGACTAATGTGGTGAGCGGGCTTGCCCCGCGCGAGGCAAGCTCGCTCACCACAATGACCGAGTTTTACGCGGTTACGAGGACAGGTACGAAGAACGCGTCAGGCCCAGACGCAACGCATCCAGGAACTGGGTACGCTCCGACGCACTGATCTTCGCGCTCGCACACTTGTCACGGTAATGGGTCATCAACTCCTCCGGCGACAAGTGCACATAACGCAGCATGTCTTCGATGGTATCGTGGGTCTCGATACCGGCGCTGTACACCGAACCGTCTTCACGCTGGTAGATGTTCACCGAGTCGGTGTCACCGAACAGGTTGTGCATGTCGCCCAGGATTTCCTGGTAAGCACCGACCAGGAAGATACCCAGCAAGTAGTCCTCACCTTCGTTCAAGCCATGCACCGGCAGGCTGGTCTCGATGGACTGCTCGTCGACGTACTGCTTGATCTTGCCGTCGGAGTCGCAGGTCAGGTCTTGCAGCACGGCGCGGCGCAGCGGCTCTTCATCGAGGCGGTGCAGCGGCAGGATCGGCAATACCTGGCCGATGGCCCAGGTGTCCGGCAGGCTCTGGAACACCGAGAAGTTGCAGATGTACTTGTCGGCCAGCTTGTCGTTGAGTTCGTCCAGTACCTGGCGGTGCGAGCGCTGGCGGGCCTTCAACGAGTTGTGCAGGCGGCGGCACACGGCGAAGTAGCATTGCTCGGCCAAGGCTTTCTCGGCCAGGGTCAGCTTGCCGTCGGCGTACTGGGTAGCCACGTCGCTCATGTAGTGCGTCGCACGCCAGTAGGTTTCGGTGACCATCTCGATGTCGGTCGGACCCAGCAGGTCCACCAGCCATTGCACGGTTTCCGGCAGGGCTTCTTTATTCTCGATCACCGGGATTTCGTCGTTGTGTTTCTCGACGTCGGTGACCTGCACCACCAGCATGGCGTGGTGGGCGGTCAGGGAGCGGCCGCTTTCGGAGAAGATGTTCGGGTGCGGCAGGCTCTGCGCGTCGCAGAATTCCTTGAGCATACCCACGACCACGCCGGCGTAGTCGTCCATGTCGTAGTTGATCGAGCTGGCGTTACGCGAGTGCGTACCGTCGTAGTCCACGCCCAGGCCACCGCCGACGTCGATGTGGTCCACCGGCAGGCCGAGGTTGCGCAGCTCGCCGTAGTAACGGATGGCTTCCTTGAACCCGTGCTGGTAGTCCGCCAGGTTGGCGATCTGCGAGCCCATGTGGAAGTGCAGCAGGCGGATACCCTGGTCCAGGCCCGCCGCGCGGAAGCGTTCGACCACGGACAGCAGTTGCGCCGCCGACAGGCCGAACTTGGATTTCTCGCCACCGGTGTCCGCCCACTTGCTCGATGCCAGCGACGACAAACGCACGCGCAGGCCAACCTGTGGCTTGACCTTGAGGCTGGCGGCTTCTTCGATCACCAGTTCAACTTCGGATTCTTTCTCGATCACGATGAACACGTTGTGGCCGAGTTTCTGGCCCATCAGCGCGAGGCGGATGAACTCACGGTCTTTGTAACCGTTGCAAACGATGGTGCCGCCCTTCGGCGCCAGGGCCAACACGGCCAGCAGCTCAGGCTTGGAGCCGGCTTCCAGGCCAATCGACACGTTCTGGGTGGCGATGATGTTCTCGATCACCGCCTCCTGCTGGTTCACCTTGATCGGGTACAGCGCGGTGTACTTGCTCTGGTATTCCAGGCGCTCGATGTTCGCATCAAAAGCGCCGGTCAGCTGGCGTACACGGTCTTGCAGGATGTCGGGGAAGCGCACCAGCAACGGCAACGACAGGCCGCTCTTGCGCAACTCGTCGACTTGTTCGTACAGGTCGACCGGCGTGCTGTTCGGGCCGTTCGGACGGACTTCAACGCGACCGGCATCATTGATCGCGAAATACCCGGCCCCCCAATGGCGAATCCCGTAAACACTGCGGCTGTCCGCAACTGTCCATTGGCTGCCATCGTCTTTGCGTGTGCGTCGTACGGACATCGAAGTCCCCTATAAATGAAGTCGAAGGCACCGCCCCTATCTGAGGCTGGCGCAGTCTAAAGAATGAAAATGACGATTTGCCTGCGTGCAAGGTAGGACCCCACGCGCAGGACAGAGTTTAGACACAGGTCGGGAAGAGGCTTTCAGCCGCCGGACTTCTTGGCCTTGTACCCGAGCTTGATCAGCTCGGCCAACAGCAACTCGACGTGATCGCCCTGGATCTCGATGACGCCGTCTTTCAACGCGCCTCCGGTGCCACAGCGTTTTTTCAGCGTCGTGGCCAGTTCCTTCAGGGCTTCTTCGGCCAACGGCACGCCGGTGATGGTGGTCACCGTCTTGCCGCCACGGCCTTTGCTCTCGCGGCGTACGCGGGCAATACCGTCGCCTTCAGGGATCAGGGTCTGTTTGCAGGTACACGAATCCACGGGCTGACGACAGTCCGGGCAGTGTCGACCTGCGTCGGTGGAAAATACCAGGCCACCAAGGGCGGCGAAGGATGCGGCTTTTTTGGCCACCGGCAATCCTCTTGGGAGGATGAAGACTGATCGGCACCCGCAAAGCGGTGAACCGACCGCGAAGCCCCACTCAGGCAGGGGCAGCGCTACCGGACCGCCAAGGCGGTTCGGGTGAAAAGTCGCGCAGTGTAACCACAAAAAGCCGACTTGCTAAGAGTCAAATGGCGCCAATTTATGCAACTTTAGCGACGCGAGGCCAGATAACGCCGCAACCCTTCCTGGGCATCCGGGCAGTAAGGCTTTTGCCCAGCCTCCTGCAGGACTGTTTCAAGGGGTAAAAAGCGCGCCTCCATGACCTCTTCCGGCTGTAGACGCAGTGGCCCGTCCCAGACGGCAGAGTAGGAGGTGCACCAGAGCCGGCTGTCGCCATCTTCGAAATAGAAGTGGTCATGTTCGACCAATTCCACGCCACCGACACCCAACTCCTCTTCCAGCTCGCGCGCTGCCGACACGGCATACGACTCTCCTTGCGCCACCATGCCGCCCGCCGCCGTGTCCCAGAAACCGGGGTACAACGCCTTGCTCAGGGTGCGCCGATGCACACACAGCTCACCCTTGGAGTTGAACAGGAATATGAAGGTGCAACGGCCAATCAGGCCGCGCTGGCGAAGGTCGGACCGCACGAGGTGGCCGAGCAGGTGGTCCTGCTCGTCGACCCAGCAGATCAGTTCAGCATCGGAAGCCGCGCGGTGTGCGGCCTCCTTTTGAGTAGCGTCCATCATCAACCCTGGTTGAGGAGCTGACGCAAGTCGATCACTGCAGCGTTGGCCCGGGAAATGTAGTTGGCCATCACCAGCGAATGATTCGCCAGTACCCCGAAGCCACTGCCGTTAAGAATCATAGGACTCCAAACCGGTTCCTGCGAGGCTTCCAGCTCACGAATGATCTGGCGCACGCTGACCGTGGCGTTCTTCTTGGCCAGTACATCGGCAAAATCGACTTCAATGGCACGCAGCAAGTGCGACAAGGCCCAAGCCTGGCCACGGGCTTCGTAGAACACGTTGTCGATCTGCATCCATGGGGTTTCCACCACTTCTTCATCGACCTGCGGCACTTCACCCGGCGCCAGGGCTTCGGTTTTCAGTGCGGTGTTCAGTTTCACCCGGCCGACACTGGCCGACAGGCGTTGCGACAGCGAACCCAAGCGCGTGGCGACGTCGCCCAGCCAGTTGTTCAGGTTGTCGGCACGCGCATAGAACAGCGCGCCGCGCTGGTTCGGGTCGGACAGGCGTGCTTCGTAGCGGCTCAGGGAATTGATGCCTTCCTGGTATTCCGACTCACTGGATGGCAGCACCCAGCTCTTGTTGTCGAAGTTGAAGCGTGGCTCGGCCTTGGCCAAGTCCGCGTCTTCGGCCGACTGCGACTGCGAGCGGGCAAAATCTTTACGCAGGGCGCGGGTCAGGTCACGCACCTGCACCAGCACGCCGTATTCCCAGCTCGGCATGTTGTCCATCCACAGGCCTGGCGGGAAGCGGTCGTTGGAAATGTAGCCACCGGGCTTGTTCAGCAAAGTGCCGACCACGGTCTTGAGGGTTTCGACCGTGGTGTAGCCCACCACCATCTGCTTGCCTTCCTTCTCGGCGGCCAGCTGCGCATTCTGCTGCACCGGAAACAGCGCCGGCTCTTCGCTCCAGTACCAACCCAGGGCGCCGGTGATCAACAGGTACAGGCCGAGCACGCTGAGCACGGCACGGCTCATCAGCACGGTACGAAAATAGCCGCGGTTGGCCGACTTGGGCTCAGGCGCAGGGCCTTTGGCGCTGCCTGCACGGTTTTTCCAGTCCAGCATGGCGATATCCTTTCAATCACTTGAGTTCATGCACTTGAATTGATGGCGTGCGTTCAAACACTCCGACCACAACCCTACCCCATCGTGCCCACCCGTGCGGGGCTTTTCGCCAAACTGGCGCACAGGGGACGTTCGACTATAAAGGATGCACGCTTTTTACGCAGCGCGACCCTCCAGTCAGCAACTGAATGCGACGGGCACGCAGTTTATTGACGTATGACACTCATCCCATCGGAAAGATGGTGCTAGCATAGAGCCATCAGTCGACCTCAGCATGCACCCTAACTAGTAGTCAGGATATGACCGAGCCAGAAGACCCCAGCCGTGAGCGCCTCAAGCAGCATTTTGCCCAGCGGGTAATTCATCAGGCACGTCAAATTCTTGAGATCTGGCAGCGCCTGCAACGCAGCGAATGGTCCGGCGCCGACCTGTCCGAACTCAGCGAGGCCAATTTGCGCCTGCTGCGTTTTGCCGAGCGCTTCGAACAGCCCGAACACGGCCAGTTGGCGCGTCATATCGGTGAATCCCTCAAGGCGGTGGACGAAAACCGTGGCCGCTTGAGCAGCCACCTGATCACCGAACTCAACCGCTTGATGCAGCGCCTGTCCCGTACCGGCCTGCGCCAGGGCGACCAGCTGGAACAAACCTTCCTGCCGCCCATGCGCAAGCCGATCTACGTGATGCTGGCCGATCACGACCGCGCCGAGCGGCTGGCCAAGCAGTTGGAATTCTTTGGCATGAGTGCTCAGTCCCTCGACAGCGTGGCGGCCTTTCGCGCGTCAATGGCCGAGCGCCTGCCTTCGGCGATTGTGATGGACGTAGACTTCTGTGGCACTGGCCTGGGCCTCAAGCTCGCCGCCGAAGCCCAGGAAGGCCTGGAGCAAAAGCTGCCGCTGCTGTTTTTCAGCCTGCACGAAACCGATACCCCGACCCGCCTGGCCGCCGTGCGCGCTGGCGGCCAGGAATTCCTCACCGGCACGCTGGAAGCCTCCAGCCTACTGGAAAAGATCGAAGTGCTGACCTGCGTCGCCCAGTACGAACCGTACAAGGTGCTGATCATCGACGACTCCCGGGCCCAGGCGCTGCACACCGAGCGCCTGCTCAACAGCGCCGGCATCGTCACCCGCACGCTGATCGAGCCGATCCAGGCCATGGCCGAACTGGCGGACTTCCAGCCCGACCTGATCATCCTCGACATGTACATGCCCGCCTGTACCGGCACTGAACTGGCCAAGGTCATCCGTCATAACGACCGTTATGTGAGCGTGCCGATCATTTACCTGTCGGCCGAAGACGATCTGGATAAACAGCTGGACGCCATGAGCGAAGGCGGCGACGACTTTCTCACCAAGCCGATCAAGCCGCGCCACCTGATCACCACCGTACGCAACCGCGCCGCGCGTGCGCGCAACCTCAAGGCGCGGATGGTGCGCGACAGCCTGACCGGCCTGTACAACCACACCCACATCCTGCAATTGCTCGAAGACTGCAGCTTCCGCGCGCGCCGCGAGAACAAGCCGTTGAGCTTTGCCATGCTCGATATCGACCACTTCAAGCGGGTCAACGACAGCCACGGCCACCCCATGGGCGACCGCGTGATCAAGAGCCTGGCGCTGTTTCTCAAGCAGCGTCTGCGCAAGACCGATTACATCGGGCGCTACGGCGGTGAAGAGTTCGCCATTGTGATGCCGGATACCGACTTGGAATCGGCGTGCAAAGTGCTGGATGAAATCCGTGGGCGCTTTGCCGAAATCCACTACCCCGCCCAACCCCAGGACTTGTGGTGCACCTTCAGCGCCGGGCTGGTGGAGCTATGCGATGGTTCCGACAGCCTGATGATGGCAGCCCAGGCCGACGAGGCGCTGTACCGCGCCAAGGATGCGGGACGCAACCGGGTGCAAGCCGCGCGCACGTCAAAGCAAAGTGCCACCTTTTCACCAGAATCCACTGATTCGGTCATAACCCTGTAATGAAAACGCAATAACTTCAGGCACTTATCTTTTGCTGTCGGTTGAAACCACGCATGCGCCTGAAGCTGCTGACCAATCTCAACACCCTTCTTCTGGTGGCCGTGTGCCTGGCGCTGGGCGCGACCCTGTGGTGGTCGCAGCGCGCGCTGGAACGGCCGTATTTGCTGATGGAGCGCTACCTGGGGTTGTCCCAGACGTTCCAGAACCAGGCGGCGCGCAATATCGACGACTACCTGTCCAGCGGTGATGCCCTGCGCTTGAGCAGCGCCAGCCAAAGCCTGGAAAGCCTGTTGCAGCACCTGGATGAGTTGCCGGCGGACCTCGCGCAAAACCTGCGCCCGAGCCTGGTGGACCTGGATGCGTTCAGCAAGACCGACTTGCTGGCGGCCGGCAAACTGGCGGGCGACCCGCAAGCCTTGTTACTGCAGGCCGAGCGCGAGTTGGGCGCGAACCTGGAGCAATTGAGTCAGTACGCCATCGGTGTGAACTCCGCTGAAGCAGCCCGTTATCTGCCGCCTTTGCTGGCTGCGTCGCAGCACCTGGGCAAACTGTCGCTGGCCCGCGACAAGCTGGTGAGCAGTGGGCGCGCGGAACTGGCCGATGATGTGGAGCGCGAAGTCGGTAGCATCCGCAGCCAAGCCGATGTGCTGGAAACGCTGCCGCTGCTGGGTGTGAAAGCCAGTGCCGAATCCAGCGCCGACGACTTTTCCGCGCTGATGGGCCTGGAAAACACCGAGAAAACCGAAGCCCAGGACACAGGCGTCGACCTCAAGCGTGAACTCAACAGCCTGCTCACCCGCTACCCCGCCGAACTCAAGCGCACCCGCGAGCAGATCCAGCAACGCACCGACCTGGCCGCCAAGACCCACCAGAAAATCGACACCGTGCAGCAAGCCATCGCCGGTCTGGAGCCCGTAGTGCGCGCGCAGCACGGTAAGATCCAGGGCGAAGTGCGCCTGATGCAAGGCGTGATGATCGGCCTGATCCTGCTGATCGCGCTGCTGATCGACACCCTGCAACGCCGCCTGGCACGGGTGCTGACCAACCTGGCACCGGCCCTGTCCACCTGGGCCGAGGGTGATTTCAGCCAGCCGATTGCCCTGGGCAAGACCAACCGCGAGCTGCACGACATTGAAGCTTCCCTGAACCGTCTACGGGCTTACCTGGTGGATTTGGTCGGCACCATTCGCGGCAATGCCGAGGAAGTCGCCGGCAGCAGCCGTGCGCTGGCCGAACTGAGCAGCGGCCTGCACGACGGCGCCGAACGCCAGGCCGGGGACACCGCGCAGATCCGTGATTCGCTGGGCGAACTGGAAGCAACCATCCAACAAGTCGCGGGCGATGCCAGCCAGGCAGCAGGCGCCAGTCGCAGTGCTGGCCAGGCCGTGGAACAGGGCCAACGTGTGATCGGCCTGAGCCTGACCGGGCTGCATGCCCTGGTGGGCGAAGTACAGCAGAATGCGCAGATGATCGAAAAACTCGCCGAAGAGTCCGCCACCATCGGCGGCGTGCTGACGGTGATCCGCTCGATTGCCGACCAGACCAACCTGCTCGCCCTCAACGCCGCCATCGAGGCCGCCCGTGCCGGTGAGGCCGGACGTGGTTTTGCCGTGGTGGCCGACGAAGTCCGCTCCCTGGCCCAACGCACCGCCGGCGCCACTGCAGAGATCCAGGCCCTGATCGCCGGCCTGCAAAGCGCCGCCCATCAATCGGTGCAAGGCATGCGTGCTCAGGTCGAGCACGCCGAGGCCACCGCCCAGCAAGCCCAGGCAGCGGACGGCGCGCTGGATGAAATCGTCGGGGCTATCCAGACCATTTCCGACACCGCCGTGCGCATCGCCGATGTGACGGCACAGCAGAGTGGCGCCGTCAGTGAGATTCGCGACAACAGCGAGCGGATTCACCAGTTGGGTGAGGACAACTTGCTGCGAATCGGCCAAGGCCGCAGCCAAGGTGAGCACTTGCTGGTGCTGGGTGGGCAGCTCAACACCGCCGTGCAGGCGTTTCGTGTGTAACTGACCGAATCCGGCCTCACAGTCACAAATTTCGCGCTATCCTCGCTAATCGTGCTGCCTACTGCATAGAACTGGACAGTCACAAAGGCTTTGCGGCATAGTCGCCGGGTTCTGCCGTACCCACATCAATAACAAGGAACAGCCGATGGCGACCTTACTGGTTCTTCACGGACCCAACCTGAACCTGCTCGGCACCCGTGAACCGGGCGTCTACGGGGCAGTCACCCTGGACCAGATCAACCTCGACCTGGAACGCAGGGCGCGTGAAGCCGGCCACCATCTGCTCTACCTGCAAAGCAATGCCGAGTACGAATTGATTGATCGCATCCATGCCGCGCGTGGCGAAGGCGTGGACTTTATCCTGATCAATCCCGCCGCTTTTACACACACAAGCGTTGCATTACGTGACGCATTGCTGGCGGTGAGCATCCCATTCATCGAAGTGCATTTGTCGAACGTGCACAAACGCGAAGCTTTCCGCCATCACTCCTACTTCTCCGACGTAGCGGTAGGTGTGATCTGCGGCCTTGGCGCCAGCGGTTACCGACTGGCCCTGGAGGCCGCCCTGGAACAACTTGAACAACCGGCCAAGCGCCCCTGACCGACCCTTGGGAGTTGATGATTCATGGATATCCGTAAAGTTAAGAAACTGATCGAACTGCTGGAAGAATCCGGTATCGACGAGCTGGAAATCAAGGAAGGCGAAGAGTCCGTACGGATCAGCCGCCACAGCAAGACCCCGGCCCAACAGTTCTACGCGCCACAGATGCAAGCACCGGCGCCGGCTGCTGCTCCAGCCGCCGCACCTGCTGCTGCCGCTGCACCTGCCGCTCCAGCTGCACCTGCGCTGAACGGTTTCGTGGTCAAGTCGCCAATGGTCGGTACCTTCTACCGCACCCCTGCACCGACCTCGCCAGCCTTCGTTGAAGTCGGCGCAACCGTGAAAGTGGGCGACACCATCTGCATCGTGGAAGCGATGAAGATGATGAACCACATCACCGCGGAAAAAGCCGGCGTCATCGAATCCATCCTGGTAGAAAACGGTCAGCCGGTTGAGTACGACCAGCCGCTGTTCACCATCGTTTGAACCGCGGAGCGCCTTCGATGTTGAAACCTGCGAAGAAACTGCAAAAAGTCCTGATCGCCAACCGCGGCGAGATCGCGCTGCGTATCCTGCGCGCCTGTAAGGAAGAGGGCATCAAGACCGTCGCTGTTTACTCGACGGCCGATACCGAATTGATGCACGTGAAACTGGCGGACGAAAGCATCTGCATCGGCCCGCCACTGGCCACGAACTCGTACCTGAAAGTCTCGAACATCATCGCGGCCGCGGAAGTGACCGGCGCTGATGGCATCCATCCTGGCTACGGCTTCCTCGCGGAAAACGCCGATTTCGCCGAACAGGTGGAAAAATCCGGCTTCGCCTTCATCGGCCCGAAAGCCGAAACCATTCGCCTGATGGGTGACAAGGTTTCGGCCAAGGACGCCATGATCGCGGCCGGCGTGCCAACCGTTCCAGGTTCCGACGGCCCGCTGCCGGAAGACGAGGAAACCGCTCTGCGCATTGGTCGCGAAGTCGGCTACCCGGTGATCATCAAGGCCGCCGGTGGCGGTGGTGGTCGCGGCATGCGCGTGGTGCACAAGGAAGAAGACCTGATCGAAGCGGCCAAGCAGACTCGCTCCGAAGCGGGGGCCTGGTTCGGCAACCCGATGGTCTACCTGGAGAAGTACCTGACCAACCCACGTCACGTGGAAGTGCAAGTACTGTCCGACGGCCAAGGCCACGCCATCCACCTGGGCGACCGCGATTGCTCGCTGCAACGTCGTCACCAGAAGGTTCTGGAAGAAGCTCCGGCACCGGGCCTGGATGAAAAAGCGCGCCAGGAAGTACTGGCTCGTTGCGTCAAGGCGTGCATCGACATCAACTACCGTGGCGCGGGCACTTTCGAGTTCCTGTACGAGAACGGTCGTTTCTACTTCATCGAGATGAACACTCGTGTGCAGGTAGAGCACCCGGTGTCGGAGATGGTCACCGGTATCGACATCGTCAAGGAGATGCTCAGCATCGCCGCCGGCAACCCGCTGTCCTTCACCCAGGACGACGTGAAGATGCACGGCCACTCCCTGGAGTGCCGCATCAACGCCGAAGACCCGAAAACCTTTATCCCAAGCCCTGGCCTGGTCAAGCATTTCCACGCGCCCGGCGGTAACGGCGTACGTGTGGATTCGCACCTGTACAGCGGCTACAAGGTTCCGTCCAACTACGACTCGCTGATCGGCAAGCTGATCACCTGGGGCGCCACCCGCGACGAGGCCATGGCCCGTATGCGCAACGCCCTGGACGAAATCGTGGTTGACGGCATCAAGACCAACATCCCGCTGCACCGGGACCTGGTCCGCGATGAAGGCTTCTGCGAAGGTGGTGTGAACATTCACTACCTGGAACACAAGCTGGCTAACCAGTAAGTGCTCCAACCAACAAGGCCGCCTTCGGGCGGTTTTGTTGTTTCTGAAAGGCAGTACAATTTCTGTGGCGAGCGGGCTTGTTGTGGTGAGCGGGCTTGCCCCGCGCTGGGTGGCGAAGCCGCCCCAAAGCCTGCCGACGCGTTTCACCTGGATGAATGCGGTGTCTGGATTAGGGCCGCTTCGCGCCCCAACGCGGGGCAAGCCCGCTCACCACAACAAGCCCACTCACAGCAAAAGCCTCCCTCGCCACAGATCATGCGCTCGCGTAAACTCCCGCGCTTTCGCGACAGATGTAGTCGCACATTCATTTTTTCAAAGGTGCCCGCCATGCCTTGGCTGCAAGTCCGTCTCGCCATCAGCCCAGAACAAGCCGAAACCTATGAAGACGCTTTCCTTGAAGTCGGCGCCGTTTCAGTGACCTTCATGGACGCCGAAGACCAGCCGATCTTCGAACCTGAACTCAACACCACCCCGCTGTGGTCCCACACCCATTTGCTGGCCCTGTTCGAAGACGGCACCGATGCCGCCGCCGTGCTGGCCCATATGGAACTGCTCACCGGCGGCCCGCTGCCGGAGCATCACAGCGAAGTCATCGAAGACCAGGACTGGGAACGCAGCTGGATGGACAACTTCCAGCCGATGCGTTTCGGCCAGCGCCTGTGGATCGTGCCGAGCTGGCACGCCGCGCCTGAGCCAGACGCGGTCAACCTGCTGCTCGACCCAGGCCTGGCGTTCGGCACCGGCACCCACCCCACCACCGCGCTGTGCCTGGAGTGGCTGGATGGCCAGGACCTGACCGACAGCCACGTGCTGGACTTCGGCTGCGGCTCGGGGATCCTGGCGATTGCCGCCCTGTTGCTGGGCGCCAAGGAAGCCGTGGGCACCGATATCGACGTGCAGGCCCTGGAAGCCTCCCGCGATAACGCCGGACGCAACAATGTCCCTGAAGGCAAATTCCCACTGTATTTGCCTGAAGACCTGCCCCAGGTGCAGGCCGACGTACTGGTCGCCAACATCCTCGCCGGCCCGCTGGTGTCCCTGGCGCCGCAATTGTCGAGCTTGGTCAAGCCGGGCGGGCGCCTGGCGCTGTCGGGCATCCTGGCCGAGCAAGGCGAAGACGTCGCTGCTGCCTACGCCAAGGATTTCGAGCTGGACCCGATCGCCAACCGCGATGGCTGGGTACGCATCAGCGGTCGTCGGCGCTAGAATGAGCGCTTGCCTGAATCGGATAGCCGCATGACCGACAGTTTCGTCACCCAGTGCCCGCACTGCCAAGCCCGCTTTCGCGTCAACCACGCTCAATTGAGCGTGGCCCGTGGCGTGGTGCGCTGTGGCTCATGCCTGCAAGTGTTCAATGCCGCTCGTCAGTTGCTGGAGCAGCGCGGCCAGGCGTCCGCGCCTGAGCCGCAAGTGCCAGAAGTGCCGGCAGAGCTGACGCCGGAGCCCGCGCGAGCCATCAGCCAGAAGCGGTGGACTGCCGAAGAGCTGGACCTGGACAACCTGGACCTGGACGAAGAACTGGCCAAGCTGGAACGCCGCGAGATTCAGCACACGTTGCCGATGGGCGCAGATCGTCGCCAGCCCGGCACCGACCGCCGCCAAAAGGAAGAATCCTTCAGCGCCAGCCGCGACACGGTCAAGGCCGAAGAAGAGAAATGGGCGGCGAGCCTGTTCAGCGAGCCGCCTGAAGAGCGCATTCACGTCACTGAAGACGCGCCCGATCCTGCGACTCAGCAGCGCACCGAACCCTCCATGTCGTTCCACACCGACGATATCGACGATGAGCCGCCACTGCGCTCAACGCCCGACGATGACGACATCGACCCGCCGTTTACGCCGCTGACCCAATCGGCCGATGACGTAGAACCCGAAGAACGCCCCAAACCCCGTCGCAAGCGCTCGCGCGCCGAAACGAGCGTGCAAGACGACCAACTGTTGGACCTCGAAGACGACCCGCTGCACCTCTACGCACAAAAGCGCCCGTCGGGCTGGGGCCGTCGCCTGGTCTGGCTGTTGCTGGTCCTGATCGCCGCCGGCGGTCTTGCCGGCCAGTACATCGCCTATCAATTCGACGACCTGGCCCGCCAGGACGCCTATCGCCCGTGGTTCCAGCAATTGTGCCCCACACTGGGTTGCACCGTGCCATCACGGGTCGATATCGCCCACATCAAGAGCAGCAACCTGGTGGTACGCAGCCACCCGGATTTCGCCGGGGCACTGGTGGTGGACGCGATCATCTATAACCGCGCGACCTTCTCCCAGCCCTTTCCGCTGCTGGAGCTGCGGTTTGCCGATTTGAATGGCAGCCTGATTGCCAGTCGTCGCTTCAAGCCCGCCGAATACCTCAGCGGTGAGTTGGCCGGTGTTAGCGAAATGCCCTCGCAAACCCCGATCCATATCTCCCTGGACATCCTCGATCCCGGCAACAAAGCCGTGAATTACAGCCTGAGCTTTCACTCGCCCGAGTGAATCGGTTCGTGCATTGAGATTTGACGGCAGGTTATTGACTTTCCTTTGCGCAACCAAACCGGTGGCGATAAAGAAATAACTGTTCAGATTTTATCCAATTCAGCCTTTATCCAGTCATCGAGAGCGGGTATCATGCCAACCCTTTTTCGAACTCTAATGATCCGGCCCCACAACAGGGAAGTCCTATGTCGGCGGTACGCATCGGCCCATATACATTGCAGAACGGCTTGATCCTCGCCCCGATGGCGGGGGTTACCGACCAGCCCTTTCGTCAGCTGTGCAAGCGTTTGGGCGCAGGTCTTGTAGTCTCGGAAATGGTCACCAGCGACATGAGCTTGTGGAACACCCGCAAATCGCGGATGCGCATGATCCACGAAGGTGATCCCGAGCCCCGCTCGGTACAGATCGCCGGTGGCGATGCACAGATGCTGGCGGATGCGGCCCGGGCCAACGTGGAGTTGGGGGCGCAGATCATCGACATCAACATGGGCTGCCCGGCCAAGAAGGTCTGCAACAAGGCCGCCGGTTCCGCGCTGTTGAAAGATGAGCAATTGGTTGCCGAGATCCTGCAGGCCGTTGTCGCCGCAGTGGATGTGCCGGTCACCCTGAAGATCCGTACCGGTTGGGACCGGGACAACAAGAACGGCCTGACAGTGGCGAAGATCGCTGAACAGGCAGGCATTACAGCGCTGGCGGTGCATGGCCGCACCCGCGCCGACCTTTACACAGGTGAAGCCGAGTACGACACCATCGCCGCGATCAAGCAGGCGGTGTCGATGCCGGTGTTTGCCAATGGCGACATCGACTCCGCCGAGAAAGCCCGGCGCGTGCTGCACGCGACCGGTGCCGATGGTTTGTTGATTGGCCGGGCTGCCCAGGGGCGGCCGTGGATTTTTCGTGAGATCGAGCATTTTCTGCGTACTGGCGAAGTGTTGCCGGCACCGGAGCTGATCGAGGTGGAACGTATTCTGCTAGAGCATCTGGCCGCCCTGCACGCCTTCTATGGGGACGTGATGGGAGTACGCATTGCTCGAAAGCATGTCGGCTGGTATCTCGCAACCCTGCCGGGCGCCAGGGAGTTTCGCGCCCACTTCAATCGTTTGGATGATACGGAAGCACAGTGCGCCAACGTTCGTGAGTTCTTCAGCGAGCGTTACAAGAGCCTGGGGACAGGGGACGGAGAGGGGGTGGCCGCATGACGATGATGACCGAGACTTTAGTGAGTGGAACAACACCCGTGAGCGACAACGTCAATTTGAAACAGCACCTCAACACGCCGAGCGAAGAAGGCCAGACCCTTCGCGGGAGTGTCGAGAAGGCGCTGCACAATTATTTCGCCCACCTTGAGGGCGCTTCCGTCACGGACGTGTACAACCTGGTGCTCTCCGAAGTCGAGGCGCCCTTGCTCGAAAGCGTGATGAACTACGTCAAGGGCAACCAGACCAAAGCCAGTGAGCTGCTGGGCCTCAACCGTGGCACCTTGCGCAAAAAGCTCAAGCAGTACGATTTGTTGTAAGCATTCAATCAAACCAGAAAGGCGCCCGCGTAAAAAACGGTCGCCTTTTTTGCTGACTCCTTTGCTTTTGATGGAAATTGAAATGACCGACCAGACTACCCGCCTGCCGATCCGCCGCGCCTTGATCAGTGTCTCCGACAAGACCGGGATCCTCGAATTTGCCCGGGAGCTGGAAGCCCTCGGCGTGGAAATCCTCTCCACGGGCGGGACCTTCAAACTGCTGCAGGACAACGGCGTGGCCGCAGTGGAAGTGGCGGACTACACCGGTTTCGCAGAAATGATGGACGGTCGGGTCAAGACCCTGCACCCGAAAATCCACGGCGGCATCCTCGGCCGTCGCGGCACCGACGACGCGATCATGGCCGAGCACGGCATCAAGCCGATCGACCTGGTGGCCGTTAACCTCTACCCGTTCGAAGCCACCATCAACAAGCCAGGCTGCGACCTGCCGACCGCCATCGAAAACATCGATATCGGCGGCCCGACCATGGTGCGCTCGGCGGCCAAGAACCACAAAGACGTGGCCATCGTGGTCAACGCCAGTGATTACGCCAACGTGCTGGAAAGTCTGAAAGCCGGTGGCCTGACCTACGCCCAGCGTTTCGACCTGATGCTCAAGGCGTTCGAACACACCGCCGCCTACGACGGCATGATCGCCAACTACATGGGCACGGTTAACCAGGCTGCTGAAACCCTGTCGACCGAAGGCCGCAGCCAATTCCCGCGCACCTTCAACAGCCAGTTCATCAAGGCCCAGGAAATGCGTTACGGCGAGAACCCGCACCAGAGCGCGGCGTTCTACGTGGAAGCCAAGCCAGCCGAAGTGGGCATCGCCACCGCGACCCAACTGCAAGGCAAGGAGCTGTCCTACAACAACGTGGCCGACACCGACGCCGCGCTGGAATGTGTGAAGAGCTTCGTCAAGCCAGCCTGTGTGATCGTCAAGCACGCCAACCCGTGCGGCGTGGCGGTGAGCCCGGACGCTGAAGGCGGTATCCGCCAGGCGTACGAACTGGCCTACGCCACCGACACCGAGTCGGCGTTCGGCGGCATCATCGCCTTCAACCGTGAGCTGGATGCCGAGACCGCCAAGGCGATCGTCGAGCGTCAGTTCGTTGAAGTGATCATCGCCCCAAGCGTCAGCGAGGAAGCCCGCGCCATCGTAGCGGCCAAAGCCAACGTGCGCCTGCTGGCCTGCGGCGAATGGTCGGCTGAACGTGCCGAAGCCTGGGACTACAAGCGCGTCAATGGCGGCTTGCTGGTACAGAGCCGCGACATCGGCATGATCGGCAGCGAAGACCTGAAAGTCGTGACCCAGCGCGCGCCGACCGAGCAAGAGATCAACGACCTGATCTTCGCCTGGAAAGTGGCCAAGTACGTTAAATCCAACGCCATCGTTTACGCCAAGAACCGCCAGACCATCGGCGTCGGCGCCGGCCAGATGAGCCGCGTGAATTCGGCGCGTATCGCCGCGATCAAGGCTGAACATGCTGGTTTGCAGGTGGTGGGTTCGGTAATGGCTTCCGATGCGTTCTTCCCGTTCCGTGACGGTTTGGACAACGCCGCCAAGGCAGGCGTGACCGCCGTGATCCAACCGGGCGGTTCGATGCGTGATGCTGAGGTCATCGCCGCCGCTGATGAAGCCGGCATCGCCATGGTCTTCACCGGTATGCGCCACTTCCGCCACTGACAGAATTTGAGGTTTTTGACATGAATGTTTTGATCATTGGCAGCGGTGGCCGTGAACACGCCCTGGCATGGAAAGTTGCCCAGGACCCGCGCGTCCAGAAAGTTTTCGTAGCACCCGGCAACGCCGGTACCGCCATTGAAGCCAAGTGCGAGAACGTCGCTATCGACGTGCTGGCCCTTGAACAGTTGGCCGACTTTGCTGAAAAGAATGTGTCACTGACCATCGTCGGCCCGGAAGTCCCGCTGGTTGCCGGCGTGGTGGACCTGTTCCGCAGCCGTGGCCTGGATTGCTTCGGCCCAACCGCAGGTGCGGCCCAGCTGGAAGGCTCCAAGGCGTTCACCAAGGACTTCCTGGCGCGCCACAAGATCCCGACCGCCGACTACCAGAACTTCACCGAGATTGAGCCGGCCCTGGCTTACCTGCGTGAAAAAGGTGCGCCGATCGTGATCAAGGCCGACGGCCTGGCCGCCGGCAAAGGCGTGATCGTCGCCATGACCCTGCAGGAAGCCGAAGACGCCGTGCGCGACATGCTCGCCGGCAATGCTTTTGGTGACGCCGGTTCGCGCGTAGTGATCGAGGAATTCCTCGACGGCGAAGAAGCCAGCTTTATCGTGATGGTCGACGGCAAGAACGTCTTGCCAATGGCCACCAGCCAGGACCATAAACGCGTCGGCGACGGCGACACCGGCCCGAACACCGGCGGCATGGGTGCCTACTCCCCTGCCCCGGTAGTCACCGCCGACGTGCACCAGCGCGTCATGGACCTGGTGATCTGGCCGACCGTGCGTGGCATGGCCGACGAAGGCAATGTGTACACCGGTTTCCTGTATGCCGGCCTGATGATCGACAAAGCCGGTAACCCGAAAGTCATCGAGTTCAACTGCCGCTTCGGCGATCCGGAAACCCAACCGGTGATGCTGCGTCTGCAATCGAGCCTGGTGTTGCTGGTGGAAGCTGCCCTGGCCCAGGCCCTGGACAAGGTAGAAGCCCAGTGGGATCCACGTCCGAGCGTCGGGATTGTGCTGGCGGCCGGTGGCTACCCTGCCGATTACGCCAAGGGCGACGTGATTGAAGGTCTCGACGCGGCTGCTACGCTGGAAGGCAAAGTGTTCCATGCGGGCACTGCGCTCAAGGATGGCCAGGTCGTGACCGCCGGTGGCCGTGTGTTGTGCGCTACCGCCATGGGCGCCAGCGTCGACGCCGCGCAGCAACAGGCTTACAAGCTGGCTGCAAAAATCGACTGGAAAGGCTGCTTCTATCGCAAGGACATCGGCTATCGCGCCATTGCGCGGGAGCGTGGCGAAAGCCAGTAAGCCGCTATCCGTTCGGCTAGGCAAGGGCCTCTGGCCCTTGCCGTATGCAGGCCTACCCGCGCATAGTTAACCGTGCATCAACCTACGAAGGGATTTCGCCGTGCGCTGGCTCAGGATCGCCATAGGTTTCACTGTCAGTCTGCTGACACTGCTCTGCTTGTTCCCGGCCCAGGCCGCCGCGCAAGGCAGTGGCTGGGCAGTATTGCTTGATGAACAGGCCGACCTGCAACTGAGCGACATCCGTTCCTCGCGCTACACCAATCAATTCAGCCCCATCGAACTGGACCGCCTTACCGCCGCGGAACCGGACGGTGCGTTGTGGGTGCGTTTCAAGCTGCAACCCGGCAAGCACGAACAAGTGCTGCGGGTTTTTGCCCCGGATTTGTCCCACCTGAGCCTCTATGTGCTGGACGGCGATACCCTGGTGGAGCAACAAAGCACCGGCACACGCCAGCCCCAGGCCGAGCGCCCATTGCCCAGCAGCGACTTCATGCTGCCGATGCCCCAGAGCCAGAAACCTCTAGAGGTTTACCTGCGCCTGGTCTCGGAACATGAGCTGCGCCCCTATATCACCCTGGAACCGGCCGTGCTCGCCGCCGCCGACCAGACGCAGACGCTGATCTACGGCCTGCTGTTCGGCTGTTTGCTGATGCTGATCCTGCACAACATCACCCGTTTCGCCTACCACCGCTCGCGCAGCAGCCTGTGGCTGGCGGCCTGCGAAATCCTGCTGATGCTCAGCCTCGCACTGCTGCTCAACCTAATCGGCCCCTGGCTGCCAAACTGGCACGCGATCCAGACCCCCGGCGCCTACCTGGCCCTGCTGCTGACCGCGCCGTGCGGGCTGATGTTTGCCTATCGGTTCTTCATGCCTTTGGGACCACACCCGCTGAACAAGCTGTTGATGGCCGACATCCTGTTCATCGTGTTGTGCGGCCTGCTGCTGTTGTTCGTCAACACCCTGCCGCTGAACATCATCACCTATGCCCTGGTGGCCCTGGCCGGCTTGAGCATGCTGTTTGTCTCGGCCTATCACTGGCAGAAAGGCTACCGCCCGGCCCGCCTGTTCGTGGCGGCGATGGTGGTGTTTAACATCGGCACGCTGATCATCCTACCGGCACTGCTGGGCCTGACGATGGTCTCGCCCCAGGGCCTGATCGTCACACTGCTGGCGTTTATCTGCCTCAGCGGCCTGTTGATGAGCCTGGCGCTGGGCGAACGCCAGCGCGCGATTGTCGAAGCGCGCTTCAGCCTCAGCCGCGACTTGGCGGCGAGCAATGCCGAGATTGCCGCCAAGGCCGAGTTCCTGGCCAAGATCAGCCACGAAATCCGCACCCCCATGAACGGCGTGCTGGGCATGACCGAACTGTTGCTGGGTACGCCGCTGTCGGTGAAACAGCGCGACTACGTGCAGACCATCCACAGCGCCGGTAATGAACTGCTCACGCTGATCAACGAAATCCTCGACATCTCCAAGCTGGAATCCGGCCAGATCGAACTGGATGACGTGCAGTTCGACCTCAACGCGCTGATCGAAGATTGCCTGAGTATTTTCCGCGCCAAGGCTGAACAACAGAACGTCGAGCTGATCAGCTTTATCCAGCCCCAAGTGCCCCGCGTGATCAGCGGCGACCCGACGCGCCTGCGCCAGGCCATGTTGAGCCTGCTGGAAAACGCCCTGCAGAAAACCGACGAAGGCGAAGTGCTGATCGTGGTCGCATTGGATGACCGCAGCACCAAGCCGCGCCTGCGCATCGCCGTGCAGGACAGCGGCCTGCCGATGGAGGCCGCCGAGCGTGATGCGCTGCTGCACAGCGAACTGCACAGCAAGAATTTCTTCTCGGCCACCCGCTTGAACGGTCACCTGGGCCTGGTCATCGCCCGCCAACTGATCCTGCTGATGAACGGCGAGTTCGGCATCAAGAGCGGCAGCCATCAGGGCAGTACCTTGTGGCTGACCCTGCCGCTGGACCCGGAACGCCTGGAACACCCGACCTCCGACCTCGACGGCCCACTCAAGGGCGCACGGGTGCTGGTGGTGGACGACAACGACACCTGCCGCAAAGTATTGGTGCAGCAATGCTCGGCCTGGGGCCTCAACGTCAGCGCCGTGCCATCGGGCAAGGAAGCCCTGGCACTGCTGCGCACCAAGGCGCACCTGCGCGATTACTTCGACGTGGTGCTGCTGGACCAGAACATGCCGGGCATGACCGGCATGCAACTGGCGGCGAAGATCAAGGAAGACCCGAGCCTGAACCACGACATCCTGCTGATCATGCTCACCGGCATCAGCAACGCGCCGAGCAAGATCATCGCGCGCAATTGCGGGATCAAGCGCATCCTCGCCAAACCCGTGGCGGGCTACACGCTCAAGACCACCCTGGCCGACGAACTGACCCAACGCAGCAAGGGCAACGTTCCACCTCGGCCGGTCCTCAATACGCCCGCGGCCATCACTGTGCCGACGGATTTCCGCATCCTGGTGGCTGAAGACAACAGCATCTCCACCAAAGTGATCCGTGGCATGCTCGGCAAGCTCAATCTCAACCCGGACACTGCCAGCAATGGCGAAGAAGCGCTGGAAGCGATGAAAGCCCAGCGCTATGACTTGGTGTTGATGGACTGTGAAATGCCGATCCTCGATGGCTTCTCGGCCACCCAGCAACTGCGCGTGTGGGAAGTCAGCCACCAGCGTATTCGCACACCGGTGGTGGCACTGACGGCACACATTCTGTCGGAACATAAAGAGCGCGCACGCCAGGCCGGGATGGATGGGCACATGGCCAAGCCGGTGGAGTTGTCGCAGTTGCGTGAGTTGGTGGAGTTTTGGGTGGCGCAGCGTCAACAGCGCCCGGAACACGCTCCCTCTTAGCCGCAGTTTTTTGTGGTGAGCGGGCTTGCTGTGGTGAGCGGGCTTGCCCCGCGCTGGGTGGCGAAGCCGCCCCAATGGGAGCACCCCGTTTTTATAGACAAAATGCGGTGACTGGTTTTAGGGCTGCTTCGCAGCCCAGCGCGGGGCAAGCCCGCTCACCACAACACGCCAGCTCCCACATTTGATTGGGTTCGCCTGATAGACTGAGTGCACTTCTCCCGCTCGCGAGCCGCCCCCATGCTCCACGTGTTATTCAGCGTCTACCTGAAAATGCTGGTGCTCTACAGCCCGTTCTTCGTGCTGTCCTGCTTTATCAGCCTGACCCGTGGCTACTCCAGCAAAGAACGGCGCCGCCTGGCGTGGAAGGTGGCGTTGGCGACCCTGGTATCGAGCGTGTTGCTCTACTTGTTCGGCCGCGTGATTTTCAGCGTGTTCGGCATCACCGTCGACGCCTTCCGCATCGGTGCCGGCAGTGTGCTGTTTATCTCCGCCCTGGGCATGGCCCAAGGCAAGTCGGCGGTGCAGACCGACAACGTGCAGCAGGATGTGACCATCGTGCCGCTGACCATTCCCCTCACCGTCGGCCCCGGCACCATCGGTGCGCTGCTGGTCATGGGGGTGAGCCAGCCGCACTGGGATGACAAGCTCACCGCCATCCTCAGCATCGCCCTGGCCAGCCTCACGGTGGGCGTGGTGCTGTACCTGTCCAACCGGATCGAACGCATCCTCGGTGACCAGGGTTTGCAGATTGTCAGTCGGTTGATGGGGTTGTTTGTGTGCGCCCTGGCCGCGCAAATCATCTTCACCGGTGTGCGCGGTTACCTGTTGCCTTAGATCCGGTACTTGGCGATCGCCAACTGCACTTTGTCGCCCGCACTCTCGCGCATCAGTTGGATCGTCTTTTCGTTGACCACCGAGGTATTCAGTACCAGGCACGTCTGCCCGCTGAAGGCCTCGAACGAAGAGCTGTCCCACTCCAGGAAGGGCAGCCCTACCTGCTTGCTCACGCCATGGCTGCTGTAGGTCACCAGCACCATCATCAGTTCACCGTCCGTTTCGGCACAGGACGCCAGGCCGAAGTCGCCGCCCTGGTGTACCGCGCTGTTGCGTTTGAACAGTTCGAACGTCCCGGGCGCCTGCTTCAATGCGTCCAAAGCATCGGCCGCCAGTTTCGGCAAAGTGCTCAGCAAGTGCCCGGACAATGAGGTCGACGCCAGCAGGGTGGTGATGATATTCAACGCCGCCCATTGCACGGTCAGGCCCTTGCCGGAACGTGAAACCCGTTCGAAGCGGCTGCGCACCGGCAGCCACCCCAGGCTGACCATCACCTTGATGAACTCGTCGTACCAACCCTCGGTACCGCGCTGTACTTTCAACACATCGCTGACATAGCTGCTGGCCAGCAAATAGCTCTTGCGCACGTACTCCCGGTTCAAGCCGGACAAGCCTTCGGCAAACGAGATGACACTGTTGTTGACCACGGCGGCGTTGAAGTCGTCCTCTATGTCCAACGGCAAAGCCTTAAGCGCTCCAGACGCTCCCGGCAACTTGTAGGCGGCAATCAATTTGCGCCTTTTTTTATTGTTGATCCTTCTGTGATGTCGCTCCATTTTGGTTCTCCACAAGCACCCCAACTCGGGGCTTATGTCCACCCTAGTCCACTGGCTGGAGCGTTTTCCAGACGACAAACATCCCTTGGCGCCCCCCGTCAAACCGCGCCGCCCAGCAATCACGCGGCATGCCTGGCGGGCTTCCGGATTTCGTCGCAGAAAAAAGAAAAAGCCCCGGACAACGCCAGGAAAATCCCTGGGTCATTCGGAGCTTTCAGGCACCCGAGGGGCCCTTTTCAGGAGGCGGGTTTCTCGCCGTACCAGCGCGGCGTGTACACCCACTCACCGCCACCGGCACGCGGGAAGGTGGCGGTGGTGGACGAACCGATCAACACCATGGTGCGCATGTCCACCTGCTCCGGCGTCAGTTGCCCCAGGGTAGTGACGCGCAGGGTCTGGCCTGGCCGGCCAATATCCCGGCCCAGCACCACCGGCGTTTCAGGCGTACGGTGCAGTGCGACGATTTCCAGCGCACGCCCCAGTTGCCACGGCCGCGAGCGCGAGATCGGGTTGTAGAACGCCAGCGCCAGGTCCGCTTGGGACGCCAGGTCCAGGCGTTTTTCGATGATCGACCACGGCTTGAGGTTGTCCGACAGCGACATCACGCAAAAATCATGGCCCAACGGCGCACCCGCCTGGGCGGCGGTGGCGAGCGAGGCCGAAACACCCGGCAGGATTTCCAGGTCGACCTGATGCCAGGCCGGATCACTGGATTCGTGCAGGGCTTCGATCACCGCAGCGGCCATGGCGAACACGCCGGGGTCGCCAGACGACACCACCACCACCGAGCGACCTTGGGCCGCCAGCTCGAAGGCATGGCGGGCACGCTGCATTTCTTCGCGGTTGTCGGTGCAGTGCTGCACCTGATCGTCCCGGAAGGGCCCGGCCATGCGCACGTAGGTTTCGTAACCGAGCACGTCGGTGCAACGCGCCAGTTCTGCTTTCACCGCTGGCACCATCAACTCGGCAGCGCCGGGGCCCAGGCCGATCACGGCCAGACGACCACGCAAACGGCCGACTTGCGACAGGTCCAGGGGTTGCTCGGCAACGTTGATGACGATATCCGCGTCCTGGCTAACGCTGGCAAACCGCAGCGGTACACCCAGCTCCAACGCGGCTGCATGCAACGACGCCTCGGCCATCTGCGTATCACTGGCCAACAGGCACGCCAGGGATTGCACGGCGATGCCCGCCTCATGCAACACCGTGCGCACACGCCCAGCCAGTTGCGCGCCGGGCTTGCAGGTCACGCTGACGTTCTTCGGGTAGATCAGCAATTCATCGGCGGCAGGCGTGCGCGCGTTACTGCCCACGTGAATCGCCAGGCGTGCCTGTTGGTCCTGGGGCAGGTTGGCCTGGTCCAGCCACGGCGCGGCGCCTTCGATGCGTACACTTTCGCCGGCCAGCAGGTCGGAGACAAAACGCTTACCCAGCTCCAGGTCGGCCAGTTCATAACCCGCAGGCGGATTGAGCAGGCAGGTGCCGAAACGCAGCTCGCCACTGGTGGTGATCGCAGCGGCCACGTTCAACGCAGCGGCGATTTCGCGCGCCATCACGTTCACACCACCCAGGCCGCCGAGCAACGGCACCACTGCGCTGCCGTCTTCGGCCACGGCCAGCACGGCGGGCTCTTCACCTTTTTCCAGCAGCAGCGGCGCCAAGGTACGAATGACGATACCGGCCGCGCACAACGCAATCAGCGGCGTGCCTTGCTGATACAACTGGCGCAGGGTCGCGCCGAATTCACTGTAGGACTGGTCCGCACCGTCGACACGTCCGGCCAGGCCGTGGATCAACGCGCCGGGGTAGACCTGCTGGATCTTGCGCGCAGTGGCCAGGCTGCCCTGGCCCAGAATGACAATCGCCGGGCTCATCAACCTTGCCACCGTTCACCGGGCACGATGATCAGCGAGAAGTACGGCGACGACGATGGATCGACCTGATCCAGCGGCACGATCTTCTGGTTGGCCATGGTGGCGCGTTCCACATACAGCGCACGTCCGGCCAGGCCGAGCTCTTCCAGCACCTGGCGCACTTTCGGGAAGTTGCGACCCAGCTTCATGATCACGGCCGCATCGGCATCCGCCAGGCGGCGCTTGAGGTCGTCATGGGGCAACACACCCGAGAGTACCGACAGGCTTTGGTTGCGGTAAACCAGCGGCGCGCCCAGCACCGAGGCACCGCCGAGCATTGAACACACGCCTGGAATCACCTGCGCTTCATAGCGCTCGGCGAGGCGGTCGTGCAGGTACATGTAGGAACCGTAGAAGAACGGGTCGCCTTCGCAGATCACCGCTACGTCACGGCCGGCGTCCAAGTGTGCGGCGACGTCAACGCTGGCGGCGTCGTAGAAATCGCTGATCACCTGCTCGTAGGACATCGGCGCCGGCAACACTTCGGTGGTCACCGGGTACACCAACGGCATCAAGGTCTGTTGCGGCACCAAGTGGTCTTCGATGATGCCGAAGGCGTTGCCCTTCTTGCCCTTGGCCACGAAGTACGCCACCACCGGCGACTCGCGCAGCAGGCGCAGGGCCTTGAGGGTGATCAGTTCCGGATCACCGGGGCCCACGCCCAGGCCGATCAAACGTCCGCGTGCCTGCATTACTCGACCTCCGTGGCAAGGGCATTCACCGCAGCGGCCGCCATGGCGCTACCACCCAGGCGGCCCTGCATGATCACGAACGGCACGCCACGGCTGTCGGCGGCCAGCATCGCCTTGGACTCGGCGGCGCCGACAAAACCCACCGGAAAACCGAGGATCAACGCCGGTTTCGGCGCGCCCGCATCGAGCATTTCCAGCAGGTAGAACAACGCGGTCGGTGCATTGCCGATCACCACCACACTGCCTTCCAGGTGCGGGCGCCACAGCTCCAGGGCGGCAGCGGAACGGGTGTTGCCCAGCTCACGCGCCAGCTCCGGCACGCTGTCGTCACGCAGGGTGCAGATCACTGGGTTATTGGCCGGCAGGCGTGCGCGGGTCACGCCTTCGGAGACCATCCGCGCATCGCACAGAATCGGTGCGCCCGCAGCCAGCGCATCGCGCCCGGCCTTGCCCGCCCCTTCGGAGAACTGCAGGCCGTCGATGGCGTCGACCATGCCGCAGGCGTGAATCACCCGCACCGCGAGTTTCTCCAAATCAGCCGGGATGCGGTCCAACTTGGCTTCCGCGCGAATAATGGCGAAGGAGTTGCGATAGATCTCCTGACCGTCGCGGATGTAATCAATCATCGGTGTTGCTCCGTGGGCGGGCGCGCAGCAGGGCGCCCGTCGCTTCAATAGAAAGGTTGCGTGCGTGCAGCCGGCCGAAACCGGGGTGGGCTGCCTCGCGAAAATAGAGGTCGTAGTGGCCGGGGCTCACGGCCAGCAAGGTGACCGGCGCGGTGTGTGCGGCGGCGCAGGAGCGCGGGCAGCCGGACAGGTGCACGTTGTGCCGGGTGTCCAGGGCAGCGAGTTGCACCGCGTCGGCCTTGGTGTCGGCCAGGGCCTTGCCGCAGCCGCTGGAGCCGGTGCAGGCGGTCATGCGCGCCAGGGGCTGGTCGATTGAACACAGAAAGCCAAGCTGCGCCAGGCGTTCGGCCACGGCGCGAGGTTTTTCAATGTTGGGCAGCAGCACGCCCTGCCAGGGGGTGAAACGCAGCGTGCCGTCGCCGTACTCGCTGGCCAGGTGAGCGGCGCCCTTGAGCATCGTCGCATCCAGGCGGCCCAAGGGGGCGATGGCGGCGACGTAGAACTGATTCTTTTGCGCCTGTGGATAAGTGCCGAGGTGCAGCAAAGCGCCGCTGGGCGGGCGTTTAAGGCTGTCGGCCGGTAGCAGCGGCAGGCTGAGGCGGCGCAGTACGTTATCCACAGCCAGATGACGCATGCGGGTTTGCTCTGGTGTGGCGAGGTCGAGGAACGCCTCCAGCACAGCCACCACCAATGCATGGCCTTGCTCCAGCGGCACGGCGGCCAGCGGCGCATCCAGCCCCGGGCAACCGGCCAGGCCAAACGCCAGAAGCGTCTGGCCATTGCGTACGAACGCCGACAACCAAAGGTCATGGTGATGTTCGAGCATCGCCAACGCCTCACCGCCATCCAACTGTACGGCGAACTTGGCCGACAGCTCATGGAAACGCGGGTGGCTCTGCAAGGTGGCGAGGATCTGCCCGGCCAACGGGCGCGTATCGAAGAGCATCTGCGGGTCGATCCCGGCGCCGGGACTGAGCATCAGGTTGCGCACGTCGTCGCCAGCCGCGTTGTTGGGGCCGAGGTCGGCTTCCAACAGCGTCGCAATCAGCGCGCTTTCTTCAGTGCCAATCCCACGAATCTGCAGATTGGCGCGGTTGGTCGCCTCGATTACCCCGCCCGCATAGGCCTGGGCGGCATCCGCCACCGCGTGGGCTTGGGCGGCAGTGATCGAACCACCGGCCAATTTGATCCGACAAATGCCGCCGTCCAGCGCCTGGACAATACGCAGCAACCCCGGACAAGCCGAGGGGCGCAAGGTATTCACAGCGGGCGTTGGGTTCACGGGGCTACCGGTTGATGGGTAAAGGCGCGGTATTATGCCTGCTTTGTCCGGCGGCATGAAAAGCCTGCCCGTCGGATGTCGTTCAAGGAATCTTTATGTCGCCCTGGCTGACGGTTGTAGGCATCGGTGAAGACGGCTTCAAGGGGCTGGGCAGGAATGCCCGGCATGCCCTGCTGCGCGCCACGCGGATTATAGGTGCTCAGCGCCAGTTGGACCTGTTGCCGGTGTGTATTCGCGGCGAGCGTGCGTTGTGGCCGAGCCCGTTTTCCCTGGAGCCGGTGCTGGCTCGGCGCGGCGAGCCGGTCTGTGTGCTGGCCAGTGGGGACCCGATGTTCTATGGCGTGGGCGCGAGCCTGGCGCGACAGGTGGCGGCTGAAGAGTTGCTGATTTTGCCGGCGCCTTCGTCGGTGTCCTTGGCAGCGGCACGGTTGGGCTGGCCGTTGCAGGACGTGGTGACCTTATCCGTGGTCGCCCGGCCGCTGGCGGCGCTGAATGCGCATCTGGCCAGTGGCGTGCGGTTGTTGGTGTTGAGTAATGACGGGCGCAGTCCGGCGTTGATTGCCTCGTTGTTGGCTCAGTCCGGCTTCGGGCCGAGCCGAATGAGTGTGTTTGAGCACTTGGGCGGCGCGCATGAGCGGCGTATCGACGGGCTGGCTGTTGATTGGCAACACGCATCAGTCGCCGATTTGAATCTGGTCGCCATTGATTGCGTGGCCTTTGACAAAACACCCCGTCTGTCGCGACTGGCAGGCCTGCCGGATTCAGCCTTCAAACACGACGGCCAACTGACCAAACGCGATGTACGCGCCATGACCCTGGCCCGCCTCGCGCCGATGCCCGGCGAACTGCTGTGGGACGTGGGCGCGGGCAGTGGCTCCATCGGGATCGAATGGATGCGTACTCACCCGAGCTGCCGCGCCCTGGCGATTGAAGCGGATAAAGGTCGCCAAGGCCTGATCGAACACAACCGCGACGCCCTTGGCGTGCCCGGCCTGCAACTGATTCGCGGCAAGGCCCCCGCTGCATTGCTTGGCCTGGAAGCACCAGACGCCATCTTCATCGGCGGCGGCGTGACCCGCGAAGGCGTGCTCGACACCTGCTGGCAACACCTGCGCCCTGGCGGGCGGTTGGTCGCCAACGCCGTGACCCTGCAAAGCGAGATGACCTTGATGAACTGGCGCGCGCAACATGGCGGCGAGTTGACCCGCGTCCATGTCGCTCAGGCGCAGCCGTTGGGGGAGTTTGATACATGGCGCCAGGCGTTGCCGATTACCTTGCTGGAAGTGGTCAAGCCGCTATGAAACGCATCCTGCTGCTGGGCGGCGTGACTGAGGCGTTAACCATTGCTCGCACCCTGGGCCCGGAACATATCTACAGCCTCGCTGGCGTTGGCCGTGTGCCGACTGACCTGATCTGCCAGGTGCGGGTCGGTGGTTATGGTGGCGCTGAGGGCTTGGCGCAATTTGTTCGGGATGAGAGGGTTGGCCTGATTCTCGACGCGACCCATCCGTATGCGGCGCAGATCAGCCGGAATGCGGCCGAGGCTGCGCAGTTGAGCGGCGTGCCTTGCTGGGCATTGCGCCGACCGGCGTGGCAGCCGCAGGCGGGGGATGATTGGCGGGAAGTGCGTGATTGGGCTTCATTGATTGAAGCGTTGAAACCCTTCAAGCGCCCGTTGTTCACGTTGGGGCGCGAGCCGTTGCAGCACCTAGATGAGATCCCGTCAGAGCAGTTCTGGACGCTGCGTGCGCTGGATGTGTATCCGGGGAATGAACGCTGTGAAGTGATCGGCGCACGCGGGCCGTTCTTGATCGAGGATGAGCGCGTGTTGTTCGAAAGGCGCGGGATTGATGTGCTGATCAGCAAGAACAGCGGGAGCACGGCGACGGAGCCGAAGCTAGAAGTGGCGCGGGAGCTTGGGGTGCCGGTGTTGGTGTTGAAGCGGCCCGTTTTGGCTCAGGTAGATCGAGAATTTACCACCATGCCTGAGGTACTACAGGCAATCAACACTCTCTAACCAACACAAATCCCTGTGGGAGCGGGCTTGCTCGCGAAGGCTGTGCGTCAGTCACCAAATCTATTGGCCGACACTCCGCCTTCGCGAGCAATTGCGCCAGCTCAATCAATTGCGCAACGCCGAGCAATTCCTCTCGTTTCAAATAACCCGAAAAATGACCAACCATTTGGCCTTCTCATAAAAGCCGAATCCCCCTACAAACACTTCCGAACCAACTGGCTGGTTCAGCCAAAAGCTGCCGCCCTAACCTCTCTCCTCGCGAATTCGCACCAGCATCCGCGATGGAGACGCACTGCTTTTGCAGCGCATCGCAACTTGCCATTCTGTATCCCAAGGAATACGATCGAACATGATTCGATTCAAGAGATCCGACGAGTTTCAAGAGTGGCTTGATTCGTCACGCAGCAGGCCAGCCCGCGGTCGTGTGTTGACAAGATTGGATAACGCAACGAGGGGTAACTTCGGAGACTGTGCACCCGTAGGAAATGGCGTATCAGAAATGCGCATCCACTATGGCCCTGGATACCGCGTTTACTTCACACGCGTTGACGAGGTGGTTTACCTGTTGTTGATAGGTGGCGATAAATCCACGCAAAAACGCGACATCCAGCGCGCTAAAGAAATAGCCGATGAATTTGGAATAAGGAGTGACTCATGACTCAATTTAAAGACTTCGACATAGCTGAGCACCTCAAGACTCCCGAGGACATGGCCGAGTACCTTGAAGCTTCTTTCGAAGAGGACTCCGGCGACGGCTTGCTGATTCGCTCAGCCCTGAACAACATCGCCCGCGCCCAGGGCATGACCCAAATCGCCCGCGACGCCGGCCTCGGTCGCGAAAGCCTATACAAAGCCCTCTCCGCCACTGGCAATCCCGAATTCGCGACTATCATGAAAGTCATGAAAGCGTTGGGCCTGAAGCTTCACGCCACCGCTATCTGATAGCACTGCGACACCAAACCACATGCCCTGTTTTTACTTATCCCCCACGATCAGGCTAAATACCCCCCTGATCGTTTAACCCTACGGATTGTCCGCCATGGCCCGTCAACGCTTCGCAATCGCCTGGATCGCCTGCCTCGCAGTGCTGTTCAACGCCTTTGCCATGCCGATGGCCAGCGCGATGCAACAGTCCCAGGACCCGGTGCAGCAGTTGCTGTGGGGCAGTTTCTGTTCCTCAAATGGTGCGAGCCTGAAGACCATCGCCCTGGGCCAGCTGGAGATTCCGGCGCCGCAGCAGGACGATCATTCCACCATGCAACATTGCTGGTGTTGCTCGGGCTCGGCACCATTGGTGGCGTTGCCGGGGCATGCGCCGCAGTTGTATCTCACCCAATTCAGTACCTCGCAGAGCTTGCCGCCGCCCCGGCTGCAAAGCCCCACACCGCGCCAGCAATGGCCAAGCCTCAACCCCCGCGCCTCTCCAACGGTCTGATTTTCTTCGCAAGTGAACTGCGTTTAGAACCGTTCTGGAGAACTGCCATGCTCAAATCTTCCCTGCTTCTGGCTGCGTTGTTGCTGCCGGTGTTCAGTGCTGCCAATGCCGAGGACTACAAGGCCGGCGACCTGGTGGTCAGCGAACCCTGGTCCCAGGAGTTGCCGCCGAATGCGCCGACTGTCGCCGCCTATTTTGTGATTCATAACACCGGCGAATCCCCGGACCGCCTGCTCAGCGTCGAAACGCCGGTAGCGGACAAGGCAGAGTTGCACGAACACGTCATGCAAGGCGACCTGATGAAGATGCAGCAAGTGCCCAGCGTCGCCGTGCCGGCCAAGGGTGACCTGACCTTCGCGCCGATGGCGTACCACGTGATGCTGCTGGGCCTCAAAGACCGCAGCCTGTTGGCCGACGGCAAGCAATTCCCGCTGACCCTGACCTTCGAAAAAGCCGGCAAGGTCGAGGTGGACGTGTCGGTGCAGAAAGTACCGCCGATGGCCGGCCACGAGCACAAGCACCCGCAATAGGCTGACATTCGATGGGCGCCCCTCGCGCCAGGCTCTCCCCGCACGCCCGCGTAAGGCGCGGCGGTTGGATCAGCCTGTTTGCCATGCTAATGATCTTTATCGGTCCGCTGATTTCCCAAGCGATGCCGATGGACCATCACGCCGGTATGTCGATGGACATGCCGATGGACCACGGCGACTCCCATCACCCCAAAGCCCCTGACGAACACCACGCCCTCTGGTCCAAGTGCGGCTATTGCGACCTGCTCTACAGCTGCCCCGCCCTGCCCGGCGGCGTTTCAACCTTCACCCTGAGCAGTCCGCCACCCGCCAACGCCCTCACCCCCGCCACGCGCCTGGGCCATGCCCGGCAGAGCATCTTCCCCGGCGCCCGCAGCCGCGCGCCGCCCATCGCTTCGTAAGCACTTCACAGCGTTACTTCACCCCGGCCGACTCTAGACAGACAGCCGCAGGCTGCTGGCCGTGTTGTTTACGATTGATTGATGGAATTTGTCATGTCCAGGTTTTCTGCTGACACCCGTTTGGGATGTACTCCCGTGTTCGCTGTTCTGTGCGGCGCACTGCTGGCCCCGGTAGCTCACGCCGACGAAAATGAACTGAGCCCCACCGTCATTACCGCGATCGCCCCCAGCTCACCGCTGACTGTGATCACCAACCCGAAAGACCCGCGCCAACCGGTGCCCGCCAGCGATGGCGGCGACTACCTCAAGACCATCCCCGGCTTCGCCCTGGTGCGCAACGGCGGCACCAATGGCGACCCGGTGCTACGTGGCATGTTTGGCTCGCGCCTGAACATCCTCACCAACGGCAGCATGATGCTCGGCGCCTGCCCCGGCCGCATGGACGCGCCCACTTCGTACATCTCACCGGAAACCTACGACAAGCTCACCGTCATCAAAGGCCCGCAGACCGTGCTCTGGGGCCCTGGAGCGTCGGCTGGCACCGTGCTGTTCGAGCGTGAGCCTGAGCAATTCGGCGAGCTGGGTACGCGGCTCAACGCCAGTGTGCTGGCCGGTTCCAACGGGCGTTTCGACAAAGTCATTGATGCCGCCGCCGGGGGTCCGCTGGGCTATGTACGGGTGATCGGCAACCAGGCCCATGCCGATGACTACAAGGACGGCAACAACGACACCGTCGCCTCGCGCTACGACAAGTGGAACGGTGACGTCGCCGTCGGTTTCACCCCCGACGCCGACACCCTGCTGGAACTCACTGCCGGCCGGGGCGATGGCGAAGCGCGCTACGCCGGACGTGGCATGGATGGCTCGCAATTCCTGCGGGAAAGCCTGGGGCTGCGTTTCGAAAAATCCAATATTGGCGACGTCCTCGACAAGGTCGAAGCCCAGGTCTACTACAACTACGCCGACCACGTGATGGACAACTACAGCCTGCGCACGCCCTCCGGCACCGGGATGATGGCCGGGCCAATGGCGTCCAACGTCGACCGTCGCACCCTCGGCGCGCGGATCAAGGCCACCTGGCGCTGGGCCGATGTGCAGTTGATCAGCGGCCTAGACGCGCAGACCAACGAACACCGCCAGCGCAGCAGCATGGGTATCGATACCTACAAGGACCTGCCACGGGTCAAGGACGCCAACTTCCACAACTACGGCGTGTTCGGCGAACTCACCTGGTACGCCGCCGACCGCGAGCGGCTGATCACCGGTGCGCGCCTGGACCGCGCCTCGGCCAAGGACTTCCGGCAGAGCACCGGCTCCGGCATGATGACGCGGCCCAACCCGACCGCCGACAACACTCGCGCCGACACCTTGCCTTCCGGCTTCGTGCGCTATGAACACGACCTGGCCGACAGCCCCACCACCCTCTATGCAGGCCTGGGCCACTCGGAGCGTTTCCCCGATTACTGGGAGCTGTTTTCGCCCAACACCGGCGCGAGCGGTTCAGTGAATGCCTTCGACGGCGTGAAGCCAGAGAAAACCACCCAACTCGATTTCGGCGCGCAATACAAAGCTGAAGACCTTGAAGCCTGGGCTTCGGGTTACGTCGGTCGAGTGCAGGACTTCATCCTGTTCGACTACCGCCCCGGCATGATGGGCACCACCTCCCAGGCGCGTAACGTCGACGCACGCATCATGGGCGGCGAATTGGGCACGGCGTACAAACTGACGCGCCACTGGAAAACCGACGCAACCCTCGCCTACGCCTGGGGCAAAAACAGCAGCGACGGCAAGGCGCTGCCACAAATGCCGCCACTGGATGCACGCCTGGGCCTGACCTACAGCGAAGATGACTGGAGCGCCGGCGCGCTGTGGCGTGTGGTCGCTGCACAAAACCGCATCGATCAGAACAAGGGCAACGTGGTCGGCAAGGACTTCGACAAGAGCGGCGGTTTTGGCGTGTTCTCGCTGAACGCGGCGTATCGCATCAACAAACACTTCAAGGTCAGCACCGGCGTCGACAACCTGTTCGGCAAGGCCTACGCCGAGCACCTGAACCTGGCCGGCAACGCCGGGTTCGGCTACCCGGCCAGTGACCCGCAAGCCATCAAGGAGCCGGGGCGCACGCTCTGGACCAAAGTCGATATGAGCTTCTAAAAGCATCACGGACATAAAAAATTAATGCCTTGCGGAGCCCCCGATGAGCACTCAAAAGATTTCCTTCTACAACCTGGCCTGGCGCTGGCACTTCTACGCCGGCCTCTTCGTCGCCCCGTTCATGGTGCTGCTGGCGCTGACCGGCATCATCTACCTGTTCAAACCCCAACTCGACCCGCTGATGTACGGCGACCTGCTCAAGGTCCAGACCGCCGAGCACGCCCTGAGCGCCGACGAGCAACTGCAACGCGCCAAAACCGCCTACCCAAGCGCCGCGATCAGCAAATACCTGCCCCCGGCCGACGCCACCAGCAGTGCGCAATTCGTGATGCACAACGGAGGCCGCGAAGTGACCGTGTTCGTCGATCCCTATCGCGGCACGGTCCTCGGCGAGCAGGACTCGAAATACAACCTGCAAGCCATCGCCCGCGCCCTGCATGGCGAGCTGATGATCGGCACCGTCGGCGACCGCTTGGTGGAACTCGCCGCCGGTTGGGGCGTGATGCTGGTGGTGTCGGGCCTGTACCTGTGGTGGCCGCGCGGCAAGTCCTCGGCGGGTGTTCTGTGGCCGCGCGTCAACAGTCGTGGCCGGGTGTTCTGGCGCGATATGCACGCAGTCACCGGTTTCTGGGGCGCGTCACTTTTGCTGGTGATGCTGCTCAGCGGCATGACCTGGACCGGTTTCTGGGGCAAGCAATACGCTGATCTGTGGAACACCTTTCCGGCGGCAATGTGGAACAACGTGCCGCAGTCCGATCAGGAGGCGCGCGTGCTCAATACCGCCAGCCAACAGACCGTGCCCTGGGCCATGGAAAACACGCCGATGCCGATGTCCGGCGACCATGCCGAACACATGAACCACGGCGCGATGCACTCGGGTCCGGCGGCGCCCACCTTGCGCTTGCAGCAGGTGGTCGACCTGGCCAATGCACGCCACGTCGAGCCTGGCTACAGCATCACCTTCCCCACCACGGCCGAAGGCGTATTCACCGTCGCGGTGTTCGCCAACGACCCACGCAATGACGCCACCCTGCATGTGGACCAATACACCGGCAAGGTGCTGGCCGATGTGCGTTGGGAACATTACAACCTCGTTGCGCGAGCCACCGAGACGGGCGTGATGCTGCACGAAGGCAAGATGTTCGGTTGGGTCAATCAGCTGATCGTGCTGCTGATCTGCCTGATGATTTTGCTCAGCGCCGTCAGCGGCGTGGTGATCTGGTGGAAGCGTCGGCCTCAGGGCGGGCTGGGCGTTCCGCCGCTGCGCCATGACCTGCCGAAGTGGAAAACCGCGATGGTGATCATGCTCGCCCTGGCGATCATTTTTCCGCTGGTGGGTGCCTCGTTGATCCTGGTGTGGGCATTGGACCGCCTGGTGCTTTCACGTTTTTTTGCGCAACGTGAATCCGCCTCAGGTTCTGCATGAAACAGGCGAGATGCCCGGCACAGAGCCCTTCTGTAGCCTTGCGCGGACTTTGGCCGCGCAGCGAATAAGTGTTAACTTATAACACTTTCTGCGTTATCGTTGCTCGCCGCGCCCTGCGGCGAGTACTCCTCCTAGAAGACTGATCGACCGATGAACAAGTACCTTGCGTCCGGGCTGTGCCTGCTCGCCCTGCATAACAGTGCCCAAGCCCTGACCCTGCCCGCCAGCCCCGTCACCGCGCCCGCGGTGGATGACGAACGCGTCGACCTCAAGACCCCGACCACCGCCGGCTCGCGCTTGAACCTCACGTCGCTGCAAACCCCTGGCAGCGTCGAAAGCCAGACCGGCGCGCAGATCCGCGAACGCGGCGATGCCAGTGTGCAAGACGCAATCTCCCGCGCCACCGGCATCAGCCGCACCGGCACGCCGGGCGATGGCGGCACCTCGTTGTCGGCCCGTGGATTTACCGGCCAGGGTTCGGTGATGCAGCTGTACGACGGCAACCGCATGTACATGGGCATGGGCACCTCGACCTTCCCGGTGGACATCTGGGCGGTAGAGCGGGTGGACGTTTTACGCGGCCCAGCCTCGGTGCTGTATGGCGAAGGCGCCACCGGTGCAGTGATCAACACCGTGCCGAAAAAGCCGTTTGCAGGCGAGATCGAAAACCACATCCGCCTGGGCTACGGTTCCTATGATCGCCAGCAGCAAGCCCTGGACAGCGGCGGTTCACTGACCGATACCCTGAGCTATCGCCTGAACCTCAATCGCCTGCGCAGCAACGGCTTTATCGACCGTGGCGACTCCAGCAGCGACTTCGTCAGCGGCGCCCTGCGCTGGCAGGCGGCGGACAACCTGAGCTTTACCCTGGCCAGCGACTACGGCGACCAGCGCCCGCAGAACTACTTCGGCACGCCGTTGATCAACGGCCAATTGCACAAGGGCCTGCGCGACAAGAACTACAACGTCAACAACGATACCCAGCACTACAACGACCAATGGACGCGCCTGACCAGCGAATGGCAGATCAACGACAGTGTCAGCGCCACCAACGAGCTGTTCTACCTGAAAAACCAGCGCCGCTGGCAGAACGCCGAGAACTACAACTTCACCAACGGCCAGCTCACACGCAGTGGCAACTTTGGTATCAAGCACAATCAGGAGCAGGTGGGCGATCGCCAGACCTTCACCTTCAAGCACACGCTGTTCGGCCTCGACAGCCAGACCGTGACCGGCGTGGAATACGACCGCATCCGCTTTCGCCTGGCCAGCAACTCGCCGTTCAACGATGTACTGCCCAGCGGCCAGCCGATCGATATCAATCACCCGGCGCCTGCGCCGTTCAGTAGCCAAAACGCGTTCGCGCCACTGTTCTCTACCACCACCAAAACCGTCGCAGGCTTCGCCGAAAACCGCCTGCAACTCACCGACCAACTGTCGCTGATCACCGGCATCCGCCGCGACTACGCCCACGTCGAGCGCGAGGACCTGCGCGATGGCAGCCAGACCGACAAGACCCTCACCGGCAATAACTGGAAAGCCGGGCTGGTCTACGCGATCACACCCGACACCTCGGTTTACGGTCAGTATTCCACCAGCACCGACGGCGTCGGCGGCCTGATTTCCCTGAGCCCGAGCCAGCAGCAGTTCGACCTGTCCACCGCCAAGCAGACGGAGATCGGTATCAAGCAAGCCTTCTGGGACCAACGCGGCGAATGGACCTTGGCGGCTTATCACATCGTCAAAAAGAAACTGCTCACCGACATTCCGGGCGACCCGGACCATCAGCAGCAAGTCGGCCAGCAATCCTCCCGAGGCCTGGAAGCCAGCCTCGACCTGCAACTGCCTCACGCCTGGGCCCTGCAAGCCAACGCCGCCATCGTGCATGCGCAGTACGACGACTTCAGCCAGGACGTCAACGGCGTGCAGGTCTCCCGCGACGGCAACCGCCCGGTGGACGTGCCACGCCGTACCGCCAACCTGTGGCTGAGCAAGGCCGTGACCGACGACATCCGCGCCGGTGCCGGTGTGCGTTATGTCGATGCCCGTTATGCCGACATGGCCAACCAGAACGAGCTGCCGAGCTACACCGTGGTCGACGCCAGCGTGTCGTGGCAAGCCCTGCGCAACACCACCCTGGGCCTGCAACTGAACAACCTGTTCAACCGCACCTATGCCGTCAGCCAGTACAACGACGGGCAGCAGTGGATCCTCGGCGAGCCGCGCTCATTCTTCGTGACCGCGGACTACAGCTTCTGATGACTTCACTCACCCTCAACGACCTGGCCTGGACGCCGTCGGATCACGGCCACTGCCATCACCGGTTCCACCTGCGTGATGCGAGCCTGCAGGTCGGTGCGGGAGAGTTCGTCGGGCTGATCGGCCCCAATGGCAGCGGCAAGACCAGCCTGTTGCGCTGCGCCTACCGGTTCAGCAAACCGGAACAGGGTGATGTGCGGCTGGAACATCAGAACCTGTGGAAGCAGAGTTCAAAATGGTGTGCGCAACGCATCGCGGTGGTGCTACAGGAGTTTCCCGACGCCTTTGGGCTGCGGGTCGATGAAGTGGTCGCCATGGGGCGAACGCCCCACAAGGGCTTGTTCGATGGCGACACGCTGCACGACCGGCAGTTGATCCAGCAGGCCCTGGAGTCGGTGGGCATGCAAGGCTTCGAAGACCACGCCTTCGCCACCCTCTCCGGTGGCGAAAAACAGCGTGTGATCCTCGCCCGCGCCCTGGCCCAGCAACCGCAACTGCTGATCCTCGACGAGCCCACCAACCACCTCGACCCACGCTATCAGCTTGAACTGCTGCGGCTGGTCAAGCGCCTCAACATCGGCACTCTGGCCAGCATCCACGACCTGAACCTGGCCGCCGCCTTCTGTGATCGTCTGTACGTGATCAACCACGGGCGCATCGTCGCCAGCGGTACGCCCCATGATGTACTGACCGCCGAATTGTTGCGCGAGGTGTTTGGCGTCGAAGCATTGATCGACACCCACCCCTTGTCCGGCTACCCCCGAATCACCTGGATAACCCAACCATGATCCTGCGCTCTCTGCTGTCTTTCGCGTTGCTCTTCGGTTCTGCCCACGCGTTCGCCGAAGCGACCCATTACCCGGTCACCATCAAGAGCTGCAACCGCGACGTGACCTTCCAGGAAGCGCCAAAACACGCGGTCAGCCACGACATCAACATGACCCAGATGATGCTCGCCCTGGGCCTCAAGCCGCGCATGGCCGGCTACAGCGGCGTGACCGGCTGGAAGTCAGTCACCCCGCAAATGGCCGAGATCCTCGACGGCCTGCCGGAGCTGGCGAGCAAATACCCGTCGGTGGAAACCCTGCTCAACGCCAACGTGGATTTCTTCTTCGCCGGCTGGGATTACGGCATGCGCGTGGGCGGTGACCTCACGCCCAGCACCCTGCAACCCTTGGGCATCAACGTGTACGAGCTGACCGAATCCTGTGCCTTCGTGATGAAACGCCCGGCCGCGACGCTGGAAGACACCTATAACGACCTGCGCAACCTGGGCAAGATTTTCGACGTGCAGGACCGCGCCAATACGTTGATTGCGCAGATGCAGGCGCAGGTCGACGAGGTACAGAAAAACCTGCCCGAAGGCAAACCCCGGGTGTTCCTCTACGACAGCGGCGAAGACCGAGCCATGACCTCAGGCCGCCTCGGCATGCCCCAGGCGCTGATCGAGGCGGCCGGTGGACGCAATATTCTCGATGACGTCGATGCCAGCTGGACCCGCGTCAACTGGGAAACCGTGGTGGAGCGCAACCCGCAGGTGATCGTGATCGTGGATTACAGCGAGATCACCGCCGAGCAGAAGCAGGCGTTCCTGCTGAACAACCCGGCGCTGCAAGCGGTGGACGCGATCAAGAACCAACGGTTTATCGTGATCCCTTATGTGCAAGCCACGCCGGGCATCGATAACGTGCTGGCCGTCGAGACGCTGGCCAAGGGGTTCCACGGCGAATGATCAGCCGTCGCTATGCCTTGCTGCTCATCGTCCTGGCTGCGGTGCTGCTGGTTTCTTGTGTCATCTCGCTGGGCTTCGGCCCGGCGCGAGTGCCGGTGGAGGTTGTTTGGCGGATCTTGGTGTACAAGGCCTTTGGCATCGGTGAGGTGAATTGGCCCGCCGGGCAGGAACATATCGTTTGGTTGATCCGAGTGCCACGCATGCTGTTGGGTGCGTTGGTCGGTGCGGGGTTGGCACTGATCGGCGCGGTGCTGCAGGCGGTCACGCGCAACCCGCTGGCCGACCCGCACTTACTCGGCGTGACCTCCGGCGCCACGCTGGGCGCAGTCATCGTGGTGCTGCATGTGGGTGAAATCGTCGGTGTGCTGACCTTGCCTATCGCCGCCTTCATCGGGGCATTGGCGAGCATGCTGGTGGTGCTGGCGGTGGCCAGTCGCAACGGTCGGCTGGAGAGTGATCGCCTGCTGCTGTGCGGCGTGGCGGTGTCGTTCGTGATGATGGCGGCGGCCAATCTGCTGCTGTTCATGGGTGATCATCGGGCTGCCTCAGCGGTGATGTTCTGGATGCTCGGCGGCTTGGGCCTGGCACGTTGGGAACTGCTGTCGATTCCCGCCGCCACAGTGCTGATGGGCCTGTTGGTACTGGTGGGCATGGCCCGCCCATTGAATGCACTGATGGCCGGCGAACAGACCGCCGTAACCCTGGGCCTGAATGCGCGCAACGTGCGGCTGAAGGTATTTCTGGTGGCCTCGCTGATGACCGGCGTGCTGGTCTCCATCAGCGGCTCCATCGGTTTTGTCGGCCTGATGATCCCGCACATTGCCCGGCGCCTGGTGGGCGCCGAGCATCGGCGGTTACTGCCGGTGTGCGGGCTGCTCGGCAGCCTGTTCCTGGTCTGGGTCGATGTGGCTGCGCGCACGCTGATCGCCCCCGAAGACCTGCCCATCGGCGTGGCCACAGCGGCGATTGGCGGGTTGTTTTTTATCGGGTTGATGCGCAGGCGCTGAGATTAGAGCTCGTCTTTTGCACGCCCATACCAGGGCTCGCCGGCCTCCCCACTGACCGTTGCCCATTCGCCCCCCAGCACCCCTCGCCTTTTCCAGAACGAGTCAGTGATCAATACCGACAAGCTGCCCAAACGGCACAAATGACTGACCAATGCACTGGGCGCAGGCGCAGGCCGAGCGCTAAGCAGTGTCGACTCCGCGCTCGACACTGCGGGTACGTACTTGAGCAGGCTCCCCCCCCCGGCAAGAGAGATAGATGCATTGGGCGTCGGGAAGATTGCTGATGTGCACAGACAGGTAACTGTTCAGGTCCTGACTGGAGACAAAATTGGGCAGCAGACTGATGTCCAGTGGTTTGAGACTGCTGGTGTACGGGATTGACTTGAAGAACGCATGCACCGCAGCAATTTTGTAGTCATGCAGGTCGTGACCCGCCGGTACGTCGAACCCGGCATGCCCAGGCCAGAAGAACCACTCAAGCGAACTGTTGCCAAGCCCGGGCCGGTCCTCCACCGGGTCAATCGCAACAAACCCCGATAGGCGCGGGGGCACCAGCAGGGCCCCCAGATACGTCTTGGCCTGAAACGGTGCGATCAACTGCTGGGCATAACGCGCGGCGTCGTCGGCAAAGAAGAACAGTGGCCCGCAGAACGAATGGAAATAGGGATCGCTGGTAAACGTGTGGGCCACCCGCTTAGGCTGCCACTGCGCAGTGACACGCTCCTTGCGCCCCCATATTTCACTGGTGAGCCTGACTTGCAACTCACCCAGTTCAGCCAACTTGACGACATAGTCACGCACCGTCAGCGTGCCATCTCGCAGTTGCGTGGCGTCCTGACTCACCTTGCTCAGGCGTTCCGACACGGACGCCGTCTTGGGCACGCTATACCAGAGCAGTGCGCCGTCAGCACACAGCAGGTACAACGGCAACGTGTTCCCGTTGCGAGGCGTGGTCATGAACTGCAGCGCTTGGGCAATCCTCGCTGGTGCGAAAAAATGCTGGGCCATTGCATCGTCAGCCGTAGCGATCGTTTCGGTCGACGCACACAAATACACGCCGACGATGGAATAACCCTGGGGTACTTTTCCATCAAGGAAAATCGCCCTCATATTCTCATGACTATCTCGGAGCAGGGGCTGGGTGGCCATGTAAAACTCCCGCCCGAAGGCCTTGAGTACATAACCGATGGCAACACGCGTCTGTGGCTGCCAATGGCGCTGAATATGCCGCACGGCATCCAAAGCACGGGTAAAAATCGGACCGCACGGCGCGTCAGCAACCGCCGAGATAACCTCCCATGGCTTGGCCTGATATTGATTCAGTGCAAACCTGGACCTTAATAGCCTGGGACTACCCCACAAGGTATCGCCCTGCACCACGCGCAATTCGCCGGCGCGGACCACGCTCTCGACGAAGTCCTGAGGCAGCAGGGCTTGGGTACGCATTTTCTGTTCGGCGAAATTGTCAACGAAGTCGCCGGTGTAGCGGCCATTGAGATTCAGGCTTTTTTTGAGCTGCGCCTCATCAATAGTGTCTGACAACTGATAGCTGAGTATCGAACCGGTGGGGCCGAATACGTATTGACGTTTGATCTTAGTGGTCTGGCGCAGTAGATGAGCCAATACCTCAGTGGGAATCATGCTTTGGTAAACGGCTTTTTGCGTCGGCGACAGCAGTATGGGCACCTCTCGCTCCGGCAACGACCGATAGTTGGCAACGAGGGTACTGCCGCCAGGGTAAAGCCCGGTAGCAATCGTAGCATCGGGGTAGACCCAACTCAGTGTCGCGCCCTCAGGAGGAATCAGCAGGGGCTCTGTCGCTACAAACAGCCCATTGACCAACTGCAGGACGACGCCGCCATACGCGCGTTTGTGCCCGTTGCCGACCAATGTCTGGGCGTGGCGCACGGCATCATCGGCAAACGCGAAACACGGGGTCAAACGGCGCGGCGCAATGTGTTCATAGCCGTTCCACCCAGTACCGACCAGCCCGACCTTGTCCCAGTAAAGGCTGACACGCACCACTTGCAGGTCGCCCCTGGCCGCCCAGTCCTGGATAAACGCCTGCGGTGTCTTCGCACCGGAAGCCAGTTGGGTTTTTGCCTCTCCCAGTAAGCGGTCGGCCTCGCCACCCTTTCCCAGGTTTATAGGTGAGGGTCTGTACCGTAACAGCGCGCCATCAAGCGTGGAAAAGTAAATCGCCATGCGTGCATTTTCATCCTCCAGGGCGCTAGTGAGCGCGGCCAACAATACGTCGGGCATGACGAAATGCTGTGTTAACCAGCCAGAGGCGCCCGACAGCCAGTGAGGCGACCATTGCTGCAAGCGGAATAAGGAATGCAGCCTAAACCCCTCGGGCAGTTGGTAGATGTCCCGCCGGTGTACACGGGGAAACAGACGGTTCAGGTTGAACAGGTCTTCTACGGTGCGCGCGCCAACCACTTCGGTGGCGATGAACTGTGGCCGGCTTTTATGCTTAAGCACAAAGGCAAAGCACGCCTCTTCCGGCAATCGACGCCCCTGCACGCGCGCTTGCAGGTCTCGAGCCGCTTCATCGGCGCTGGTAAAGATACCGCCATAGGTTATGTAATCAGGCGGGCCGGATCGTGGAGCATAGGTAAAATTGGGTGACCAATCGCTGTAGACCACCGAGCGTGGCCCCCACAATGCATTGCCCTGAACGATCTTGAACTCCCCCGCCACGGCCAGGCGCCGCACCCAATCGTCCGGCCGGATCTCGCCGCGATCGAGGCGCCGCCCCAGGCTGTTCTCCCCGGCACCAGGGGCGATATTGGCCAGCAGCAACGCCTCCTCAGGCGACTGATTCGGCGTGTACTCCAACAGGCAGTCCTCAGCCCCGGACAAGTACGCCACCCGTCGATCCTGAATGATCGAGTACATCTCATCGGTGGAAAACACCTGCAAGTTGATCAAGGCTTCGTCCCGTGACCAGCCCCGCTGTTTGACCCACTCGGGGTCGACCATCGACAGCGCCGTGTGGGAACCGTAGCGAGCATGCAATTCGTAAGGCTCTGGCGGAATCAGCGGGCCGGGTTCGTTCACTGGAAAAAACAGCGTGGACGCAAAAGGATGCACCACACTTTCCAGCGGTTGGGTGATCACAAAACGGCCATCCGTGCTCTTTAGTACATAGCCTCCGTAGTAGAAGCGGCGTTGATGGCCGACTTGCTCATGGGCATACACCGCCGCATCACGGGCGGAGAAAAACGAGTGACTCAGTGTGGCCGAGTTAAGTGGGCTCAACAACGCCGAGCTATTGTTCACCTCGCCCACTTCATGCCACAGCCCTCCGGACTGCACCACCCACAGCGGCGTGGCGTCGATCACCCTGCGCACATAGTTGCGTGGGCTCAAGGTGCCTGCGGTCAGCGCCGCCTGGGCGCCGTTGTCATTGATCGTACCGTCACTCGCGCGCTTGAACAGCTCGGTGGACAACGCCGCCGAAGGCACCTTGAGTTGAAGTAGGGTGTGGTCCAAGGCTCGCATGTACAGGTCCAGCCCACGGCTGGGAGCGTGCAACGTCTCAGTGCTTTGCCCCTGTTGAATCGCCGCGACCACCTGTGCCGGGGAGAAAAACACGCTGGCGAGCCAGTCTTCCCGGGCCGACACCTCCTCTTTGGCGTACCAGTCGCTGAAGTAAATGGCCTCCAGGCGATAGTCGATAGGCAATTGCGGCGTACCGTCAGGGCCTTTTGGAAACACGCCATCCAACGCAAACAACGGCGCATGCCTGAAGGCTGCCACGGTAGCCACGTAGCGTTCCTGGGTGAGGTGCTTGAGCACAAAACCCACCTGAGCCTCTGGCGCCGGCGAAGGTAGCGCCGTCATCACCGCCAGCTTCGCCTGATCAAACACACTTGAACACAACGGCTGCTCGGTGACGTCGGAGGAGGTAAAGGGTTCGAACACCACCCAATCCGCCGGTACGCGCCCGACGGAGCCGCCCCACCACTCGGTTGACACGATAAAGCTCAGCGAACCGAAGCTGGAAACCTTCTTGATGAATTCATCAAAAGGACCATAAACCCCGACAGGATTGTTGGCTGGCTTGCCGGCCTGCACCCACAACGCAAAACTGAATTCCGCCGGCGAACCGCTGGGGGTGTGACGAATCAGCGAACCGTCCGGGCCAGACAAGTAAGCCGACGGAAAAAAGTCTCGATCATGCACATCCGAGTAAAAATCCGTACCGGAGAAAAACCCCAAAAATGCCTTTGTCATGCGCTCATCGAAACTGGGGTTTCGGCTCATGATCAGCGCATGTTGGGCAGGATGGGAGTGGTAACTGGCCACACAGGTATAGCCCTGTGGCTGTTGATAGTAGCCGTCAGCTCCCACGGCCAAAATATCGCGCAGGTCAAATTGCATGACCCCACTTTGAAACGGGTAACTCGCGAAATACAGGCCGGCTGAATCGCGCAGAATCACCCCGCCGTACTCCACATCACGGCGTTCGCCGATGTGCATATGCGCCCAGTAGGCCGCATCGGTTTCCTTGATAAACGCCGGGCTTAGCGTGGGCAACTTTGCAGCCCCACGGTTCGAACTGGCTGCACGCTCTTCGCGTGACAATCTGATAGCCATGACCACTCCTTGAGATGATGCCAGGACACAATGTCCTGGCGCTTCATTCTCGGCACCGGGCACGACGTTAAATCGGTAGATAAGTAGTCCGGTTGTTCGTGGGCTGCTGGCGTGCGCCACACAACGTCAGCAGGCACCACAACAGCCCATCGCCGTGCACACGAGCGTTCAACAAGCGCCACAATGGTGCGCGCCATGGCCCTTCCCGCCCCTCTCTGCCCCTCACCTGCCAGGCTTTGACAACTTCGGCACAGCCTTTGCTATCTCCTCTGTAACAGCCATCCAAAAAAAATCGGTCACGGAGATTGCACCATGAAGCGTCGCAGCTTGATCAAGGCTTTCACTCTCTCGGCATCCATTGCCGCCATGGGCATGACCTGGACGATCCAGGCCGCCGAGACCATCAAGGTCGGCATCCTGCATTCGCTGTCCGGCACCATGGCCATCTCCGAAACGTCGCTTAAAGACATGGCGTTGATGACCATCGACGAGATCAACGCCAAGGGCGGCGTGAACGGCAAGATGCTGGAGCCTGTGGTCGTCGACCCGGCCTCGAACTGGCCATTGTTCGCCGAGAAAGGCCGGCAGCTGCTGACCCAGGACAAGGTCGCCGTGGTGTTCGGCTGCTGGACCTCGGTGTCGCGCAAATCCGTATTGCCGGTGTTCGAAGAACTCAACGGCCTGCTGTTCTACCCGGTGCAATACGAAGGCGAAGAGATGTCGCCGAACGTGTTCTATACCGGTGCAGCTCCGAACCAGCAGGCGATCCCGGCGGTGGAATACCTGATGAGCGAAGAAGGCGGCGCAGCCAAACGCTTCTTCCTGTTGGGTACTGACTACGTGTACCCGCGCACCACCAACAAGATCCTGCGTTCGTTCCTGCATTCCAAAGGCGTGGCAGATAAAGACATCGAAGAGGTCTACACCCCGTTCGGCCATGCCGATTACCAGACCATCGTGGCCAACATCAAAAAATTCTCCGCTGGCGGCAAGACTGCTGTGATCTCCACCGTGAACGGCGACTCCAACGTGCCGTTTTACAAAGAGCTGGCCAACCAGGGCCTGAAGGCCACCGACGTGCCGGTGGTGGCGTTCTCCGTGGGTGAAGAAGAACTGCGCGGCATCGACACCAAGCCGCTGGTGGGCAACCTCGCCGCCTGGAACTACTTCCAGTCGGTGGAGAACCCGGTGAACAAGAAATTCGTCGCCGACTGGAAAGCCTACGCCAAGAAACACAACTTGCCGGGCGCTGACAAAGCCGTGACCAACGACCCGATGGAAGCCACCTACGTGGGCATCCACATGTGGGCGCAGGCGGCGGAGAAAGCCAAGTCCACCGATGTCGACAAAGTGCGCGAAGCGTTGGGCGGTCAGACGTTTGCCGCACCGTCGGGCTTCACCCTGACCATGGACAAGACCAACCACCACCTGCACAAGCCGGTAATGATTGGTGAAATCCAGGCGGATGGTCAGTTCTCGGTAGTGTGGCAGACCCAGGAGCCGATTCGTGCACAGCCGTGGAGCCCGTACATTCCGGGCAATGACAAGAAGCCGGATTACGCCGTGAAGAGCAACTAAAGCCCGACTCGGTCAAAAAATGTGGGAGCGAGCAAGCCCGCTCCCACAGAAAGCCAGTCCGCGCATGATCAGGATACTTTGTTATGCCCACTGCCCTCTGCCGCTTCATTCTGGCAATCCTGTTATTACTGCCCCTGGCGGTATATGCCAGCGACGCCGAAGACTTCCTGTCCGCCAACCCCAGCCAACAAGCCAAGCTGCTCCAGGACTGGGCCGCCCAGCCCGACCCGGCACGCATTGAGTTGGTGGACGCGCTGCAACAAGGCCAGCTCACGGTCAACGGTGAAACCAAGACCGTACGCCTGAACAACCGCCTGCGCAGCCTGATCGACAACGTCCAAGCCAGCCAACAACTGCTCGCCGCCGATCCCAAGGTGCGTCTCGCAGCCGCGCAGACCCTGCAAAAAAGCGCACAACCCGCACAACTGAAATTCCTTGATCAGCAGGTCGCCAGTGAGACCAATGAGGAGGTGCATACCGCCCTCAGCCTGGCCCTGGCGAACCTGCAACTGGTCGACCCTGACCCCGTGGTTCGCCTTGCCGCTGTGCGCTTGCTCGGCAGTACCGGCGACCCACTGGCGCGCACCCGCCTTGAAGCCTTGCTCGCCCCCGGTGTCGAGACCGATGCCACCGTGCACACCGCCGCCGAAACCAGCCTGGCCCAGGTCAAACGCAAACTGATGCTGGGTGAAATCCTCGGGCAAGCCTTCAGCGGCATGTCCCTCGGTTCGATCCTGCTGCTAGCGGCGCTGGGCCTGGCGATCACCTTTGGCCTGCTCGGCGTGATCAACATGGCCCACGGCGAGATGCTGATGCTCGGCGCCTACTCCACTTATGTGGTGCAAATGCTGATGCAACGTTATCTGCCCGCCGCCATCGAGTTCTACCCACTGATCGCGCTGCCGGTGGCGTTTTTTGTCACCGCTGCCATCGGCATGGCACTCGAACGCACGGTTATTCGCCACCTCTACGGTCGACCGTTGGAAACCCTGCTCGCCACTTGGGGCATCAGCCTGATGCTGATCCAGCTGGTGCGCCTGGTGTTCGGCGCGCAGAACGTCGAAGTGTCCAACCCCGCCTGGCTGTCCGGCGGTATTCAAGTGCTGCCCAACCTGGTGCTGCCCTACAACCGCATCGTGATCATCGCGTTTGCGCTGTGCGTGGTGGTGCTGACGTGGCTGCTGCTGAACAAGACCCGCCTGGGCCTCAACGTGCGCGCCGTCACCCAGAATCGCAACATGGCGGCCTGCTGCGGCGTGCCCACCGGGCGGGTGGACATGCTCGCGTTTGGCCTGGGTTCAGGCATCGCAGGCTTGGGTGGCGTGGCGCTGAGCCAGATCGGCAACGTCGGCCCGGACCTGGGCCAGAGCTACATCATCGATTCGTTCCTAGTGGTCGTACTTGGCGGTGTAGGCCAGTTGGCCGGTAGCGTCATGGCCGCCTTTGGCCTAGGCATCGCCAACAAGATCCTGGAACCACAGATCGGCGCCGTACTCGGCAAGATCCTGATCCTCGCGCTGATCATTCTGTTTATCCAGAAACGCCCGCAGGGACTCTTCGCACTGAAAGGACGGGTGATCGACTGATGAACCAACCATTGATGCTCACGGCCACGCAGAAGGCTGGCCCGAAGGTGACGATTGCAGTGGGCGTAGTGATCCTCGCGCTGTTGCTGGCGTTGCCATTGTGTTCACTGCTGTCACCGGAAAACCCGCTGCATGTGTCGGCCTACACCCTGACCCTGGTGGGCAAGATCCTCTGCTACGCCATCGTCGCCCTCGCCTTGGATTTGGTGTGGGGGTATGCGGGAATGTTGTCCCTCGGCCACGGCCTGTTCTTCGCCCTCGGCGGCTACGCGATGGGCATGTACCTGATGCGCCAGGCGTCCGGCGATGAGTTGCCGGCGTTCATGACCTTTTTGTCGTGGACCGAATTGCCCTGGTATTGGGTCGGCACCCAGCATTTCCTCTGGGCGATGTGCCTGGTGGTATTGGCCCCAGGTTTACTGGCGCTGGTGTTTGGCTTCTTCGCCTTCCGCTCACGGATCAAAGGCGTGTATTTCTCGATCATGACCCAGGCCCTGACCTTTGCCGGGATGCTGCTGTTCTTTCGCAACGAGACCGGCTTTGGCGGCAATAACGGCTTCACCAATTTCCGCAGCATCCTCGGCTTCGGCATTACCGAGCCGGGCACGCGGGCGGTGCTGTTTGTCGCGACGGTGCTGTTGTTGGTGGCGAGCCTGTTCATCGGCTGGCGCCTGGCGCGCAGCAAGTTCGGCCGGGTGCTAACCGCCCTGCGCGATGCCGAAAACCGCCTGATGTTCTGCGGCTACGATCCTCGCGGCTTCAAGCTGTTCGTGTGGGTACTGAGCGCGGTGTTGTGTGGTTTGGCCGGTGCGTTGTATGTGCCGCAAGTGGGCATCATCAACCCCAGCGAAATGTCGCCGACCAACTCCATTGAAGCCGCCGTGTGGGTCGCTCTGGGCGGGCGCGGCACCTTGATCGGCCCGCTGCTGGGCGCGGGCGTGGTCAATGGCATGAAGAGCTGGTTCACCGTGGCATTCCCGGAATACTGGCTGTTCTTCCTCGGCGCGCTGTTCATCATCGTCACCCTGTACCTGCCCAAGGGCGTTATCGGCCTGCTGAAGAAATGAGGAACGTCATGCTTGAACCTATTTTCGATGCAGGCGCAGGCCGTGATGCCATCGGTATTGGCCAGGCTGCCGGCAAAGGTCTCAACACCCGCCACGGCACCATCCTGAGCCTGGAAGACATCAGCGTCAGCTTCGATGGCTTCAAGGCGCTCAACAACCTGAACCTGTACATCGGCGTCGGCGAACTGCGTTGCATCATCGGCCCCAATGGCGCCGGCAAGACTACGCTGATGGACGTGATCACCGGCAAGACCCGGCCCAGCCACGGCACCGCCTGGTTTGGCGAAAACCTCGACCTGACCCGCCTGAGCGAAGTGCAGATCGCCCAGGCCGGTATCGGCCGCAAGTTCCAGAAGCCCACGGTGTTCGAAGCCCTCAGCGTGTTCGAAAACCTGGAGCTGGCGCAGAAGACCGACAAGTCCGTATGGGCCAGCCTGCGCGCACGCCTGAGCGGCGAGCAGAAAGACCGTATCGATGAGGTGCTCGACACCATCCGCCTGACCGCTTCGGCCCAGCGCCAGGCGGGGTTGCTGTCCCACGGCCAGAAGCAGTTCCTGGAAATCGGCATGTTGCTGATGCAGGACCCGCAACTGTTGCTGCTGGATGAACCGGTGGCGGGCATGACCGATGCCGAAACCGAATTCACCGCCGAACTGTTCAAGCGCCTGGCGGGCAAGCACTCGTTGATGGTGGTGGAACACGACATGGGCTTTGTCGGCTCGATTGCCGACCACGTCACCGTGTTGCACCAAGGCAGTGTGCTGGCCGAAGGGTCGCTGGAACAGGTGCAGGAAAACGAGCGGGTGATCGAAGTGTACTTGGGCCGCTAAAGCGCTTTATGCGGACACTGGCTCTTGTGGTGAGCGGGCTTGCCCCGCGCAGGGCAAGCCTGCTCACCACAAAAGCCGGGCACAGGCATGATTTCAGGAGGTTTTGAAAATGCTGCAAGTCGACAAGTTGCACCAGTACTACGGCGGTAGCCACATCCTGCGCGGGCTGTCGTTTGACGTGAAGATCGGCGAAGTCACCTGCCTGCTCGGCCGTAACGGCGTAGGCAAGACCACCCTGCTCAAGTGCCTGATGGGCTTGCTGCCGGCCAAAGAAGGCGCGGTGACTTGGGAAGGCCGCGCCATCACCGGGTTCAAGCCGCACCAACGCGTGCACGCGGGTATCGCCTACGTGCCACAGGGCCGAGAAATTTTCGGGCGGCTGACGGTGGAAGAAAACCTCTTGATGGGGCTGTCGCGCTTCCCCGGCTCCGAGGCCAAGGAAGTGCCCGCTTTCATCTACGAACTGTTCCCGGTGTTGCTACAGATGAAACATCGGCGTGGCGGTGATTTGTCTGGCGGCCAGCAGCAACAGCTCGCGATTGGGCGGGCGCTGGCCAGTCGGCCACGCTTGCTGATCCTCGACGAACCCACCGAAGGCATTCAACCCTCGGTGATCAAGGAGATTGGCGCGGTGATCAAGAAACTCGCGGAGCGCGGCGATATGGCGATCCTGCTGGTGGAGCAGTTCTACGACTTTGCCGCCGAGCTGGCCGACCAATACCTGGTGATGTCCCGTGGTGAAATCGTGCAGCAGGGCCGAGGTGAAAATATGGAAAGTGAGGGTGTGCGCGGCCTGGTAACCATCTAATCTGTAGCGTCCTAACGATAAGCACACACCATGAACCTGCCCGTTACTCCTGCCCTGTTCACCCCCAGCTGGCACGCCGAGCTGGAACTCGGCTACGCGCGTTTCGGCGACACTACGCGGCCGGTGATGCGCCGCCACCTCGGCCCATTGCGCGTGCAAAAACACCTGTATGCCGAAGGCCCCGAGGTGTGCCAGCACATCATCGTGCACCCGCCCGGAGGCATTGCCGGGGGTGATCGCCTGGACATCAGCGCCCACGTCGGCGCCGGCGCCTGGGCGCAACTGACCAGCCCCGGCGCGGCCAAGTGGTACCGCGCCAGCGGCCCGGCGTTCCAGCAGCTCGACCTGACTGTCGAAGCCGGCGCCACTCTGGAATGGCTACCCCAGGAAACCATCGTGTTCAGCGCGGCTCAGGCCGAACTCACCACCCGCATCGAACTGCAAGGCGATGCGCGCTTGTTCTACTGGGACGTGGTTGCCCTGGGCCGCCCGGCCAGCGGTGAGCGTTTCGACCTCGGCCACTTCCAATCGCACCTGGATATCCGCCGCGACGGCCAGTTGCTCTGGCATGAACGCCAGCGCATTGTCGGTGGCGATGGTTTGCTCGATTCGCCCATCGGCCTGGACGGGCAACCGGTGTTTGCCACGTTGCTGCTGACGGGCGATATCGACCCTGAATTACTCGACACCTGCCGCGCCCTGCCCCACGCAGTGCGCGGCGACCTGACCCAATTGCCAGGCCTGCTGGTCGCCCGCTGCCTGGCCAGCGAAGCGCTGCATGCCCGCGCCTGGCTGATCGATTTATGGCGCCTGTTACGCCCCGCAGTGCTGGGCCGTGAAGCCGTCCCCCCCCGAATCTGGAGTACCTGAACCATGGACCTGACCCCACGGGAAAAAGACAAACTGCTGATCTTCACCGCCGGCCTCGTGGCCGAGCGCCGTCTCGCGCGCGGCGTGAAGCTCAACTACCCGGAAACCATCGCCTACATCTCCGCCGCCCTGATGGAAGGCGCCCGCGATGGCCGCACCGTGGCCGACCTGATGCACTTTGGCACCACCCTGCTCAGCCGCGAGCAAGTGATGGAAGGCATCCCGGAAATGATCCCGGATATCCAGGTGGAAGCCACCTTCCCCGACGGCACCAAGCTGGTCACCGTCCACCAGCCGATTGCGTGAGGCCTGATGATGATTCGTGACGCAACCCAAAATGATCTGCCGGCGATCCGCGATATCTACAACGACGCGGTCCTCAACACCACGGCGATCTGGAACGAACAACCGGTGGACCTGGGCAACCGACAGGCCTGGTTCAGTGCGCGGCATGCCCAGGGTTACCCGATCCTGGTTTCGGTGGAAAACGCTGAAGTCACCGGTTATGCCTCCTTCGGTGACTGGCGGCCGTTCGAAGGTTTCCGCTACAGCGTCGAGCACTCGGTGTACGTGCGCAGCGACCAACGCGGCAAGGGCCTCGGTCCGTTGCTGATGGCGGCGCTGATCGAACGTGCACGCGCGTGCGGCAAACACGTGATGGTCGCCGCCATCGAAAGCGGCAACCAGGCCTCGATCCGCCTGCATGAGCGCCAGGGCTTCATCACCACCGGGCAGATGCCCCAAGTGGGCATCAAGTTCGGCCGCTGGCTGGACCTGACCTTCATGCAATTGGCCCTGAACCCGGGCGCCGAACCGCCCAAGGAGTGACGTCGATGAACGCCGCGCAACTGCGTCGAGTCAATGCGGAAAGTTTTGCCCACTATCGCTTGGGCTTGATCGAGCTGTTGCTGGACGCGGTCAGGCATGGCGCGTCCGTCGGCTTCATGGCCGACTTCGACGAGGCCCAGGCCCGCGAGTATCTGCGCAGCGTGCAGGCGAGCATCGAAGACACCAGCCTGTTGCTTTGGGTGGTAGTGCGTGATGAACAGGTGATTGCCAGCGTGCAATTGGCGCTGTGCCAGAAAGCCAACGGCCTCAACCGCGCCGAAGTGCAAAAGCTGTTGGTGCACAGCCGCGCCCGCCGCCATGGCCTCGGCCAGCAATTGATGACCACCCTGGAGCTCGCCGCTCGCCAGCACAAACGTGGCCTGCTGTACCTGGACACCGAAGCCGGCTCGCCTGCCGAAGCCTTTTACCAGTCGCTGCGCTACACCAAGATCGGTGAACTGCCCGACTACTGCCAAAGCCCGGACGGGCGCTACAGCCCGACCGCCATCTACTTCAAGAACCTGGGGCAACCTGCATGATTCCTGGCGAATATCAGATCCAGCCTGGCGATATCGAACTCAACGTCGGCCGCCGCACGATCAGCCTGAGCGTGGCCAACAGTGGCGACCGGCCGATCCAGGTGGGCTCGCATTATCATTTTTTCGAGACCAATGACGCGCTGACGTTTGACCGCGCCGCAAGCCGGGGCATGCGGTTGAACATTCCGGCGGGGACGGCGGTACGGTTTGAGCCGGGGCAGAGTCGGGAGGTGGAGTTGGTGGATTTGAGTGGCGGGCGCCGAGTGTTCGGTTTTGCCGCACGCATCATGGGCAATCTGGAATAACTTGAGGACATACACATGAAGATTTCCAGACAAGCCTACGCCGACATGTACGGCCCCACCGTCGGTGACAAGGTCCGCCTGGCCGACACCGAGTTGTTTGTCGAAGTCGAACAGGACTTCACCGTCTACGGCGAAGAAGTGAAATTCGGCGGCGGCAAAGTCATCCGCGACGGCCAGGGCCAGAGCCAATTGCTCGCCCATGAAGTGGTCGACACCCTGATCACCAACGCGCTGATCATCGACCACTGGGGCATCGTCAAGGCCGACGTCGGCCTGAAGAACGGGCGCATCCATGCGATCGGCAAAGCCGGCAACCCCGACATCCAGCCCGGCGTGACCATGGCCATCGGCGCCAGCACCGAGGTGATTGCCGGCGAAGGCATGATCCTCACCGCCGGCGGCATCGACAGCCACGTGCATTTCATTTGCCCGCAGCAGATCGAAGAAGCGCTGACCAGCGGCGTCACCACCATGATCGGCGGCGGCACCGGCCCGGCCACCGGCACCAATGCGACCACCTGCACCTCCGGCCCGTGGCACCTGGCGCGCATGCTCCAGGCCAGTGATTCGTTCCCGATGAACATCGGTTTTACCGGCAAGGGCAACGCCAGTTTGCCGGAGCCGTTGATCGAGCAGGTCAAGGCCGGCGCCATCGGTTTGAAGCTGCACGAAGACTGGGGCACCACGCCGGCGAGCATCGACAACTGCTTGAGCGTGGCCGACGAATACGACGTGCAGGTGGCGATCCACAGCGACACCCTCAACGAGTCGGGCTTTGTCGAAACCACCCTCGCCGCCCTCAAGGGCCGCACGATCCACACCTATCACACCGAAGGTGCCGGTGGCGGCCACGCGCCGGACATCATCAAGGCCTGCGGCTTCGCCAACGTACTGCCCAGCTCCACCAACCCGACGCGGCCGTTCACCCGCAACACCATCGACGAACACCTCGACATGCTGATGGTCTGCCACCACCTCGACCCGAGCATTGCCGAAGACGTGGCCTTCGCCGAGAGCCGCATCCGCCGCGAGACCATCGCCGCCGAAGACATCCTGCACGACCTCGGCGCGTTCTCCATGATCAGCTCAGACAGCCAGGCCATGGGCCGCGTTGGCGAGGTGATCACACGCACCTGGCAGACCGCCGACAAGATGAAAAAACAGCGCGGCCCACTGCCCGGTGACGGTCCGGGCAACGATAATTTCCGCGCCAAACGCTACATCGCCAAGTACACCATCAACCCGGCGATCACCCACGGTGTGAGCCACATCGTTGGCTCCATCGAAGTGGGCAAGTGGGCCGACCTGGTGCTATGGCGTCCGGCATTTTTCGGCATCAAGCCGACCCTGATCCTCAAGGGCGGCGCGATTGCCTCCAGCCTCATGGGCGACGCCAACGCCTCGATCCCCACACCGCAACCGGTGCACTACCGCCCGATGTTCGCCAGCTTCGGCAGCTCGCTGCACGCCACCAGCCTGACCTTTATCAGCCAGGCAGCGATGGCGGCGGGCTTGCCAGAAGCCTTGGGGTTGAAGAAGCAGATCGCCGTGGTCAAGGGTTGCCGCGACGTGCAGAAAACCGACTTGATCCATAACGATTACCTGCCGGATATCGAGGTTGACCCGCAGACGTATCAGGTCAAGGCCGATGGCGTACTGCTGTGGTGTGAACCGGCCGAGGTGCTGCCGATGGCGCAGCGTTATTTCCTGTTCTGAGTCGATACACCGTTACCCGTTGCGAGCTGGAAAGGGATTTCCACTCTCTGCAGTTTGGCGCGCTGCATCGCTTCGCGGGTCAGTTTGAGCACCTCTGCTTGCTCATCAGCAACTATCGATGACAACCCGGTCTCATAGCTACCGGGTGAGGTGTCTTCCAAGTCGAGCAAGGCCTCGGCTCGACGAGAAAACGCCTCAAACGATTCTGGGTTGGCACGTTTGACAAAATCGACCCAGAACGGCTGATCGATGATCTGTTGTTGCAACAGAGGCCCGTCTTCCAGCGCCAACACGCGCTTGCGCGCATTTTCGATCATCTCATCGCTCACATCCGCCTCCGGAAACATCATGTTCCGAGACTGCCACGGCAACTCCAACGACTCCGCCAATCGCGTGGGATACATCATGTGGACTTCAACTTCATCAATGTCTCTTAGCAGATTGCCCTGGCTATCACGATGGGGAATGCGATGTCCATCTGCGTCGTATTCGGGAAACTTGCGCCCCTGTTCGAGCAGCTCACCGATGCGAGCGCGGGCGATACGACCCAGTTCGTCCAGCCGTGACTTGCCCCGCGCCAACTCAAGCAACCGGGCCTCGATCAGGTCCGTTGCATACAAGTCGTAGGCCTGATCGATCAAGACTTCCAAGCCCATGGCGTTAAACACCTGTGCGCCAGCATCCACACAGGTGGTGGGTGCAGCAGCCATGCTGAATATTCTTTCGCGCAACTGCGCGTTATTCGCCATCGCTTCGATCATCTCCCAGACTTTACGCGTCAGGTCTATACGGGCAGCGTCGTCCTCGAACACCGCATCAGCCGAATCCGCCAACTTGCGCAGCTCATCGAAAAACGGCTCCGAACCCACCTCTTCCTCAAGCAGTTCCCACACGTCGGTGTTGTGCTGGAATTGCGCATCGTCAAGCCCGGTACGCCAACTGAAGGTGTCAAGCATGCCTCGGGGCGGGGAGCGGCGATGTGGGTCCAGGCCGACGGATGCCCGATACTCGCGCACCTGCTCCAGGTTCTCAGCCGAGATGAAGGCCGGCTCCTCACTGATCGTCGTGCGCGCGATAATCTCGGCGGCGTCGGAGCCGGGCTCGACCAGGGGGATGGTTTCCAGCCTATTGGCGCTCAAATCCAGGTTGAAGGTGCGCCCCCGTGGCTGATCGAACACGCCCGTTGGCCAGGTATCGATGCCGGTGTTCTCCAGCGTCACGACCACCAACTCCGGCATGCGCCCAATGTCCGGTGCGATCGTCAGCGGATTGCTTTCGAGGCTCAAATACCCCAAACGCGTCAGTTCGCTCAATTGGTTGACAGACTCCGCAGTCAGCACGATGTCGTTGTCGGAGAGATCAAGATCGGTCAGGTGACGCATTCCGCCCACCGAGGCGGGCAGCGCCGTCAGATCGTTGTTGCTCAGGTCCAAGCGGCGCAGTCTTTTAAAGTTCCCTAGAGCAGCGTCGATGTTCTGGCTCAGGCCGGTATTCGATAAGTCCAGACGGGTGACATGGTCAAAGTTTGCGCTCAGCGGCGGCAGCGTGCTGAGCTCACCTTGCAGCTCCTCATCGGCCAGGTCGATGAACTGGCCGACTTCCTCACCGATCACATTCACATCGACCGTTCCTGTGCGCTGCCAGGCCTCTATCAGTTCCTTCGCAATGATTCGCCTGGCGTAGCGTCGAGCACGGAATGCGTCTGACGCCTGTTCCTCCAGGTTCACACCCTGCGACAGTTCATGCCGCCATGATTGCAGGCGGCTGGACAACTGCTTGAACTCGTCCTCCAAGCGCCTGAGCGCCGGCTCTTGATCCTGCCCCAGGTTTTCTATAAATGTGCGCAACTGCTCCTGGGTAAAGGCGGGGTACAGGGTGCGTACCCGCTCTTCCAGGACCTGTTGCCACATCCCTTGGCCAGCCCCACGCCCACTCAGCGAATAGCCCACACGGTTACCGGACAAACGCTGCGGCCAGCGAAAGAACGGCCGGCGCTCGGGCTGCATGCCCAATACGCGACGCAGGTGTTCGCGAGGCAGTGCGTTGTCGCGTATCAACACCTGCAGCCGCTCCCCTTGCCCCACGTGAGGCACACCGAGTGCAGTGCGGTGCGCGTCCGGCAGCGCATGCTGCAAGGCGCCGTAAAGACCATTGACGCCGTGCAGCTGCTGCCCGCGATCATCGAACGCCTGGTAGCGCCCGTCCGCCACGCGCACCAGGATTTTTTTGTCACCGGTTTCAGGCCCGAAGCCGGCGCGCAACTCCCCTTCCAAGCCGCCTTCGCGTACCTCCAGGCGCAGGTTGTCCGACCAGCCAGGCAGGTTCGGTAGCGTGTTGAGCACCAGGGCCTCGGTGTCACGGTTGGCCAGGGCGTCAAGGTGCAAGCCTTCGTAGGCCAAGGTCAGACGCAACTGCTGCTGCAACCGGCGCGCCTGCTCCGCCACACGCAGGGGAATGCGCTGGCCCTGATTGAGTATCTGACGCTCGGCAGCGGTGACATCGGCGAGCATCTCGCGCACCATCAGCGTCGGCAGGTTTTTGAAGTCGCGCTGGATCAATCTTTCCGCCACATCCGTAGGCGGTTGTTTGTCCACGTACAGGCTGCGCATCAGCCGCGCCCGCGTCAGGTTTGCGCGTTCCTGCAACTTCGCGCGCACCGCGTTGATTTGCGCCTGGGGCTCAAGGTGAGAGTAACGCCCCGCCAGTTGATCGCGCTGCGCGGGGTCTAGAAATTCGACAATACGCTTGGGCAACTGCCCGGTCATCAACCCGTTGCGCTCGATGCGCAAGGTGTCGGCCGGCAGGGCGTCAGCGGCGCCATACTTGACCGACGGCCCGCTCAATTCGTCGCCGGCAAACGCCTCGATCGCCTTGCCCGGCGGCCAGCCCGGCAGTTCGACCGCCAGGGACGCCGGGTAACTGCACAAGTCATCGGGCAACGCGCCGTCACCGATGCCTTGAGCGACCTTCATGGCGCTGTCATAGGCACGGAACTGGCGAATGGTGTCCAGCAGGATCGCCGGCACGGGTTCGCTGTCCACGTGCAAGCGACGCAGCACGTCGTCCTCTACGCCACTGACTGTGCGGATCTGTTCCAGCACCGCTTCACTGAAGCCCTCGACCACCGGGCCAAGCCGACGCATCAATTTCGCCCCCTCCCAAGTCTGCGGGCGCTCCAGCTCATGGTGCCAAGCGCCAGCTTCGTTGTGCTTGAGTGTCGGCTCATAGGCATCGACGCGTGAAGGGTGCTGGATGACATAGCGGTCGGTCGCCGGCTCATGGCGAACCTTGAAGCGCTTATCTTCCAGCGCGATGACCTGTTCGCCGCTGATGGTATGGATCCCGCGCTCATTGGGTTGCGTGCCTTGCAGCAAGGCACGGGGATGCTCGTAGGGCGCAAGATCAGGCTTCCACAGCCGCGTCTTGCCGCTGGGCAAGGTGACGGCCTTGAGGTTTTCGATAAACGACGACGCCGTAAAGTGAACCGCTGCACCGCCCGCCAGGAAAACCAGGTTTTCCATCACGTCATTGATATGCGCCCACCCGGCCTCGCGGTCGCCCTTGCTGAGTTCAGACACCCCTTCAAACACTTCGTAGAGCAGCTGGCCGGCCATCACCACGGACATCGCCACGCCCAATGGCGGGATCACCATCGCTATCGTATTGACCACAAGCAGGCCGAGGTTCAGGTAATGCTGCAGGCGACTGGCGCTGGCGGCCGCATCGGCATCTGCGGTGCAAATGGCCTGGGCGCGGGCATCGTCGAGCGCACGCTTGCGCACGTCTTCAAAGCGCTGCGGCCACAGATCGATGTCCTCCCACAGCTCCCTGATGGCATGCAGTTCAATGCCAAAATTCGGCACGTTGATCGGCACACGCACAGTTGCTTGCGGGCCACCGTCGACCAAGGTGTTTATCGGTAATTCCGGCGCCTCCATGGTCATCGCCAACGTCTGCCAATCCGCACTCCACCAGGGTGAGTGCAAAGACGGGGGCGGTGCGTCCGCTACCAGCTCGGTCAACCGGCGAAAGTAATACGGGCGATCTTTATAAGCGATGAACTGACTGAAAAACTGCTGGAAGTCGGTGACCTGCGGGGTTGCCGTCGGCTGCACCATCCGGTCGGTTTTGGCGCTCAAGCGAGCAGTCAGTTCCGTTTTGAATGCGCTGAGCGAGTCGTAGCGCTTGATCGGGTGTTCCGGATCATCCGGGATATAGGCGATGAGTTCATCGCCAAAGCTGAGCTTGGCGCTGGGCCAGATAACCAGGCAACCTTGCAGGTGCAGGTTCATCATGCAGGGCGTGCGATACCACACGTGTTTGTTGCCGACCTTGATGGTTTGCTCACCGGCGTGCACGCGCTGCAACAAGGCGTAATCGCTGTCATTGATATCACCCTTGACCAGTGCCATCAGGGCCGCCGCCGCAAAGGCATCTTGCTGATGACGGATGTACTGCTCGCGCAGCACGCCTTCGGCCACGGTGTCGGCGGGGTGCCAAAAGCGCTCCAGGTACGCCTGGTACTGTGCCCCTAGGTCCAGTTCGCGACAGAGTTTGACGAAGGCTTCGATGCTCAGGGTGGTGGCGTGTCGTTCGAACAACTGGCGTGCATCCGGCTGGGTGATAAACCCCGAGGCACTGTTGTAATAGTCCGCCTTGGCTTCATCGGCGTTGAAGTTACTCAACGCCGCTTGCAGCAACGAATAGGTCTTGACCTTGAAGCCGATCTTGCGCAGGCCGAAGGCGTCCTTGAACGGGCTGTAGAGGCGCAGCCAGGTGAGGTTGACATCCAGTTCATGGCCTGCGGTTTTGAGCGCAGTCTCCAGCAACGGTTGTGCGAAGGCCACAAGCGACAGGGCCTTGCGCAGGGTTTTCTCCAGCAGGTTGAGCGACTCGCAGCGTGCTTGCAGCAACGCCTTGAGCTCGTCCTTGTGGGGCTGGGAAGCCTTGTCATACCAGTCGGGCACCTCGGGCGTGGTTTGCTTGAGGGCCTCGCGGCGCTCGGGCGAGGACTTGACCAGGCAGTCGGGAATGGTTTGCTTGATGAAGGAATAATGTTGGCCCTGCTCACCGGGCAAAGCCGGTGGCAAGGTTGAAGTGGCGGGCGTCGTGGGCATGGGAGGGCAACCTTTTTTGAGAAGGTCTTCATCCTAATGTCGGCCATCGGGGCGCCCGGGCTAACTATTTAGGTGGTGCGATAGACGCCGCCCACTCGGTCCGGATCAAGCTTTTGATCAAGGCCTCCTCGGCCCAGTGGAAGTGCCTGGTTGGTTCGGGTCGTGCGCCTCGGGGCTCAACGCCGTGTCCGCACGGCGCGAGAGCGACATGAGGGTCTGGGTTTCGTCGGCCTGCAATTGATAGCTGAGGGTTTCCAGGCCCTTGATGTAGGCCGGGTCGTCGATGCTGGGATGGGCGTCTTCATAGGCATCGCGCAGCTGCGCACTGCGTTGCTCCAACGCAGCCAAGTCCACCGGGTAACGCTCCTTGAGGTAGGCCACCCAGTAGTCGCGGTTGATCAGGCTCTGGTAAAACACATCGGTCTTTTCCAGGGCCTCGATAGAGCGTGCACGCTCTTCCATACTGGCGCCACTGATGGGAATGGCGAAGCGCATTTTTCCTGGCACGCCTTGCAATTGCAGGCGGCTCTTGAGGCCTATCAGGTATTGCAGGCGCACCTCGGCCGGGTCGGAGTTGACCCGGATGTGCTCGGCGGCGATTTTTTCGATCTGATCCAGGCGAAACAGGTTGCGTGACAACGTCAACAACGCAGGCCCCTTGAGGGTCAGGTCGCCGGGGGCGATGCCTTTCAAGGTGTTGAATTCCAGCACCTTGATCTCCAACCCACTGAACGTGAGGATGCGCCCATCGCTGCAGGTGCCGTGGGTGCTGGACATGCCGAACAGAGTCTGGCGCAGCTCGGTATTGCCCGCCGCCGCCTCCATCACCTGCCACACCCGTGCGGTCAGGGAAGCGCGGGCCGACTCGAACTCCTGGGTCTGTGGCAACAGCGACAACAGGTTGAAGAACGCGGCGTTGTCCGGCTCGCTGGCCAGTTGGTCCCAGAGTTCGATGTGGTGGGCCTGTACCTGGGGCGCGAGGTTTTTCAGCCAGGGTTCACGATTCAACGCCGAGGTGTGCGCGACAGTGACTTCCTCATCGGACAGGTCGGGGGACGGAACGAAACCCTCGCCGTTGCTTTCGCTGTTGATCGGGTGCTCAAGATCGTCGATCTGGCCTTGCAGGTCAGCGCTGCTCAGGCCCAGCGCATTGTCCCCGCCGACGCGCTCGGCATAGGCCTGCAGCCGGTACAAGTCCGCGAGGGGCAGGCTCAAGTTGTCGGACAGGTCGGTGCCGGCCATCAACTCATCGTGCCCACCCTCAAGCACGTCCGGTGGAATGTCCTCCAACTGATTGCTGCTCAGGTCCAGGGTGCGAAGGGTTGGCACCTCAAGCACGCCCTGCGGCCAGCTCGTCAATTGATTGTTGCTCAGGTTCAAGGTGTGCAGTGCCTGGAAGCGATCAGCCTGGAAACTTTCCAGACCACAATAGCTCAGGTCCAGCCAGCGCAAATGCTCAAGGTTCACCAGGGCGTTATACAGGTACTCCGAGTCATTCAAGTCAATCGACGACAACTCCAGGCGTTCCAGGCGAACCATGCCCGTCAAGGCTTGCGGCAACACCGCCAGGGGGTTGTTGCTCAGCACCAGCGCGCGCACCTGAGGAAACGCAGTCAAAAACGTGTTGGACCCTTGCGCGCTCAGTTGCACGCCATTGAGGTTCAGGTGCTCGATGTGCGCGAGTGTCACTGGCAATTCCGGCAGTTCGCCGAGTACCAGGCCATGCAGGTTCAGCTCGCGATCAGCCTCCTCGACCACGCTCGACAAGCCCTTGCGCCAGCAGTCGAGGATGCGCTGCGCGGCGATCCGACGCGTGCTGGACGACACCATTAAATCGTCACGCGGGGCGTATCGGCGACGGTACAGCCAAGTGTTCAGGCGCTGGGTCAGTGCGACCTCGACAGCGCCGGCGTCGGCCGTCGGCAGCGGCAGCAGTTGGCGAGCCAGGCTGCTGCCGGTCTCATCGGGCGGGAATACGTCGTGTTGGGTTTGCTGCTCAAAGCGCTCCAGCGTGCCGGCGTCCATGCCCAGTGTGTGCTCGACGCGTTGTCGCGCAGCGGTCAGGTCCGTGTGTGCCTGTGGGCTCAAGGGTGTGCCGCCCAGGTGGGTATCGAGCAGCACGTTGTCTCGGGCCAGGGCCGCTGCTGGCAGTTCCGTGAGCCGGGTGCCACGCAGGTCCAACCAGGTCAGGTTGGGCAACTGCTCCGCGCCCGTCGGCCAGGTGTCCAGTGCACTGGCACTGAGGTTCAGTGACTGGAGTTGGCCCAGGTTGCTGACACCCAGGTGTGCGAGGGGGTTGTTGCCCAGGTTCAGGTGCTCCAGCATCGGCCATTCCCCGGCGGCCAAGGGCAGTTCGGTGAGGCCGCAGCCACTGGCGTCCAAGGTGCGCAGCCCGCTGAACCCGCGCACGAAGCGGCTCATCTGCGCCGAGGGCACCCGCGAGTTTTGCAGGCGCAGCTCCGTGACATGCTCAAAACCTGTGGCGGGGAGGATCGGCAATTCGCTGACCATGATCCCGGGCAGACTCAGGACCGAGATCGGGGTAACGCTGTAGCGCTGCAAAAGCCCCTGGTACCAGCTGTTGCGCAAGGTATAGGCGATCTCTGTACGGCTGGGCCGTTCCAAACGTTCGCCGCCTGGCGCCAGCCACGTGTCAATGCGCCGGGACAACTCGGCGTATTCGTCACTCAGCGCCTCAATGGCCTCGAACTGAGCCTGGGCGCTGGTCCAGCGCTGGAAGAACGCCGCATTGAGCTGCGCGCTCGCGGCCGTATTGCTGTAGGGCGCACGGCCGAGCCGCTCACTGAGTTGCCCGGAGCAATAGCCACGGACCATTTCGTCCTGGTCCAGCACGTGTTCAGGTTGCCCCTTCACGTACTCATACGCGGTTTTGAAGTGTTCCCGGGAAAAGCCCGACCATTTCACCGACAGCCCCGACCACAGGCGTTCACGCCCCGGTTCAAACAGGGCAGACGGCAAGGCGTCGATGGCCGCCCCTTTCAAATCCAGATGCCGTAATGCAGGCAGTTCAAGCGCGCCCTGCGGGAACACCGTCTGGCCCTCACCCGACAATCTCAGGCTGCGTAACTGGCTCAAGCGGCTGACATCCAACGGGCGCGAGGGCTTGAGCAGGGTGTGCAGGCCCAGGTGTTCAAGGCCCGTCAGACTTTCCAGGCGAGCCAGTTGCGGCTCAGCCAAATTCGCGACTGACTCGATATTCAGCTGGGTCAGCCCGCGCAGGTTTTCCAAGGCCTGGGGCACGCTGGACGAGGGTGTCGCGGCGCCAGCCAGGGTGAGCTCCTGCACGTTTGGAAAAGCCCCGAGTAGCTGCTCGATATGCCCCTCGATCATCCCATGCCCCCGAACTGTCAGGCTGCGCACATGGGAAAAATCCGCGCTCAGCAGTGGCAACGGCACCTCGCCCATCAGGCGCAGTTCGCTTCGCCCATGCAGCTCGGCCAGCGGTGCATTACGCCAACTCGCCTTGAGCGCCTGGGCCACGGCAGGGCGTGAGTCCAGTTGCGGGTACTCTCGAATGAAGGGGTCGCTGGGTGCGGCCATCTGCCAAAGATTGAGTGTTGCCTCCAACTGCCGCCATTCGATCATGCGGTTGTTGAGCAAGGTAAACATCTGCGCATCGGTCTTGCCCGCAAGCATCTGCCCAAGAATGAAACCGTTGGCCTGGTCCTCAGTCATGTGCGGATAAACGTCCTGCACGCGGCTGACCAATGACGGCATGGCGCCCTGCCCGCGCCCGCTGGCCGGGTAACCCAGCAGTTTTTCTGAAATACGTTGCGGCGGTTTGAACCAGGGGTGGCGCCGGGGCCCTTGTTCAACGATCTGCGTCGACTCCAGCCTATGCCCTGTGGCGTAGTCGATGATCGCGCGGCGCAGGTCCATGCTCTGCCCGACATGTGGCATGCCCAACGCCTGGCGTGCCTGATCGGGCATGGCGTGCATCAGCGACGCGTAGAAATTGTCGCCATGGCGCGGCAGGCTGTTGAGTGTCTCTCCACGTTCGTTGTACGCCTGATACTGCGGCCCCAGCTTGACCAGGTATTTGCGCTGGGCCGCGGTGTCACTGCCGATGCCGTCAAGCAACGCGCCGTTGATGTCGCCATCGCGCACCTCAAGGCGCAGTTGGTCCGACCAGCCCCGCAGTTTGCCCAAGGTGTGCAGGGCCAGGCGCTTGCTGTCGGCCGAGGTCAGGTTTTCCATGTGCAGGCCGGCAAAGGCGCGGCCCATACGGCCCTCGCGCAGTTGCCAACGGATATGCTCTTGCATCGCCAGCGGCACACGGCCGGTGCGGTGCAGGCGGTCCAGTTGTTCGGCATCCGCCTCGGCCAGCACGCTTTGCGCAGCGTGCTCACTGAGGCCGGGGTGCAGTCGCTGCAACTTGGCGACCGTGGGGCTCGGCGCCTCAGTGCCGGTGTAGAGGCTATCGAACAACGCCGGCTGTCGCGTGCGGGCGTAGTCGGCGAGCTGGTTGCGCAGCTCTTGCGGCCGATTCTCACGCACCCGCGCGCCTTCGCCACCGAGCATGCCGACGATCTCCGCTTCGTCCAGCGCCGCAAGAATATGCGCCGGTAAACGACTGCTCAGTACGTCGGCGCGGCTGATCCGGATGGGCACCTTGCGCTTGACCCCGTGATAGAGACGCTCGCCACCATAGCGTTGCACGGGACCGGTCAGGCTCGGCTCATCGAACACTTCGAGCACCCGGCCCATGGGCCAGCGTGGCATTTCGGTGAGCAACGGCAAGGAATACAGATAGCGGCCATTCACGGCCTGGCCGGTGCTGACTTGTTCAATCACCTGGCCCACGTCCTGGTCAGCCCTGAACAGACGCAAGGTATCGGCCAAAGGCGCGGGCGGCGGGAGGTTATCCAAGTGCATATGGCGCAACGTCGCGTCACGGGTGCCGCTGAGGTCGGCGATTTTCAGCAGTTGCTCGTCACTGAAACCTTCGGTCACCGGCCCCAGGCGCCGGAGCAGTGTCAGGCGATCCCAATCCAAAGGCCGTTCCAGGGTATGGCGCCAGGCACCGGCACCGTTGTGGGCCAGGGACGGCTGATAGGCGTCAGGGTCGGTGGGGTGCTGGATGCGCCAGCGCTGGCTGGACTCATCGAAGGTTTTTTCATAGAGCTTGCCCGACTGGCGGATATAGGTTTTACCCGCATGCACGTATTGCCCCTGGGCGTTGGGCTTGATGTCAGCCGGCAGGGTGACGGGGCTTTCATAACCGCTGAGATCAGCCTTGCTCAGCCGGGCCTGGCCGTTGGGCAAGGTGATGGGTTCAAGGCGCTCGATCACCGGCTCAGGCTTGGCCGCCGCCAGTTTGGAAAAGCCTTTGCCGACGCCGGCCATCACGGCGATAAAAGCCAGGTTCTGCGCCACGTCCACCAAGTGCGCCTTGACCGCGCGGCGGTCACCCTCGGCCCACTCGATGCTGCCTTCAAAGGTTTCATACAACAGCTGGCCCGCCATCACCACCATCATCACCTCGCCCAGTACCGGCACGAACATGGACACGGCGTTCAACGCCAACAGGCCGATATTGAGCAGACCGGCGATTTTTTCCGAGCGCACCCGGGTATCCACATCCGCCGTGGGCACAGCGTGGCTGCGGGCGTCACCCAGCAGTTTGTCGCGATGACGCTCATAGAGGTGATCCCACAAGTCGACGTTATCGTCCCAAAGCCCACGGCCGCTGGGCATCAATGGGACGGGCGCCAGCAGGGGGTCCGGTTCAGGGACTTTTGCGGCCGGTTGCGCTGGCGGCAACTCCTTCAAGCCGTAAAACACCGAAAACGCACTCAAGCCCTTCACAAGCTCATTGAGCAACGGCGCATAAGCCATCAACTTCGCCCCTACGCTCGGCGCAGGTGCGTCTTGGGTCAGGGCATCGAAATACGCAGGCAGGTCGCCATAGGCCACGAACTGGCTGAAAAACCGCTGATACGCCGTAGGGCTGCCATCCCCTGGATCGGGTTGGTCACGGGCGGTAAAGCGCTGCTTGAACATGGCGCTCATCTCAGGGTAAGTGAAGCGCTTCAACGGGTGATGGGGGTCCTGGGGGACATACAGGATCAATGCCGTGGGGTAGCGATATTTCTCGCAAATGACAAACGCCACACAGCCCGTCATGCGTTTTTTCACCAGGCCCAAGTCGCGAAACCACACCGTTTCGCCGCCCGTCTTGGGCTCGGTCTCGCCGTTGATCACCGAAAGGATCATGCGGTAATCGCGCGGCTCAATATCCTTGGTCAGCAAGGCCTGCTCAGCGGCGGCTGCCAGATCGGCCTTGCGTGCGCTGATGAATTGACCTCGTAGCGCCTGCTCGTCGGCCGCCCTCTTGGGGCGTACGTAGCCCTCAAGGTGGCGCTGATACTGCGCGCCAATGTCCAGCTGCCGGCAGAGCAAGGTGAACTCAGTCACCTCCAGCGGGGTACTGACCGCCACGATGCTATCGCCCTCCGGGGTTAGCGTGAAAAACCCGGACGACTCATGAAATGACCCGGTCAAACACTCCAATGCTTCGAAGTTATGCAGCGCCGCCTGCAACAAGGGCATGCGCATCACCTCGAAACTGCCGATATCGAGACCGAACTCGCCAACCTCCAGCGGTTTGCGCAGCACCACGAGGGTTTTATGCACATCCAGTTGCACCTGGTGTTGGTCCTTCAGCGCCTTGACCAGCAAGGGCTCGGCAAAGGCGTCGATGTCTTGCACCGACGCCATGGTCTTGTCGAGTACGGTTTGCGCGGTGAAGCTGGCGGTGAATTTTTCATGCAGGGTTTGGCGCTGCGCAGGCGTTGCCTGCCGATACCAGGGCGGCACCGACGCAGGGGCGTCCTTGAGTTGGGCGCGGCGTTGCGCGGTGGCGTCTTTAAGCCAGGCAGGGCTGGCCTGTTCGAGGTAATCGCGGTGGATGCTGAGGGTCGCCGCCGGTGGGGTGTTGGAAGGAAGATCGGCCATGATGTAGCTCCTGTGAATGGGAGCATCAGCACATCATGGCCGAGGGTGAGAGCCGCGCTAGATACTTAGCGCGGCGTGTCTATTTTCAGAAGTTTTCCCGTGGGTTGAACGCGGCCTTTTTCGCCAGTTCCTGCCACAGCGCGATGGTCTCGTCGTCTGCCTGCTTGGGCATCACGGCTTTGAGCTGGATGTACAGGAAACCACGCTCGCCGGCCTTGTTCAGCAAACCATGGCCCTTGGCGCGCATGCGCTGGCCGTTCTGGCTGCCGGCCGGCACCTTGAGGTTGATCTTGCCGGTCAACGTCGGCACGGCCACTTCCGCGCCCAGCGCCAGTTCCCACGGCGCCAGCGGCAAGGTGATCACCAGGTTTTCGCCTTCGACTTCGAACTTCGAGTGCGGCGCAAACTTGATGATCAGGTACAGGTCGCCATTGGCCCCGCCGCCGATCCCCGGCGCGCCCTGCGCCTTGAGGCGGATGCGCTCGCCGTCGGCCACGCCGGCCGGGATCTTCACGTTCAGGCTCTTGGTGGTGTTGCTCACATGTCGGCCCGAGGCGTCGTATTGCGGCACCTGGAAGCTGATCTGCTTGGACTCGGTGGACAGCGTCTCTTCAAGGGACACCGTCAGTTGCATCTCCACGTCCTGGCCCTTTCGCCCGGTTGGACGGCGCTGGCCGCCCCCGAAAGCATCGCCACGGGAGCCGAAGATCGAGCTGAAGAAGTCCGAGAAGTCCTCACCGCCGCCACCGCCGCCAAAACCGCCACGGCTCTGCCAGCCCGGTGGCCCTTGGAACGGCTGGCCATGCTGGCCGTATTTGCGCAGTTCGTCGTATTCGGCGCGTTTGTCCGCGCTTTTGAGCGCTTCATAGGCTTCGGACGCGTCCTTGAACTTGGCTTCGGCGTCTTTTTCCTTGCTCACGTCGGGGTGATATTTGCGCGCGAGCTTGCGGTAGGCCGCCTTGATTTCCTTGTCGTCGGCCGTCGGCTCTACGCCCAATATCTTGTAGTAGTCTTTGAAATCCATCGGCGGTTCACCATCCTTAATCGAGATCGCACAGCCCGGGGCACAACGTGCGCTGCATTGCACCTGTTGAGTCTTGTGGCCTGGGGGTGCGTCAAAGTGTTATCGGCGCTTGCCGTATGCAGCAGATGTGGGGGCGAATCCCCAGGTTTCAAGCATGATTTAACAGATGGTCGGCCTACGCATCCGCCGCCGACTGGCATACACTGCGCGGCCGTTTTTCAACCGGAACCTGATTGTCATGGAAAACTCATCCCCAGCCCGTGCCTGCGGCATCGACTTTGGCACGTCCAACTCCACCGTCGGCTGGATCCGCCCCGGCGAGGAGACGCTTATTGCGCTGGAGGACGACAAGATCACCCTGCCGTCGGTGGTGTTCTTCAACTTCGAGGAACGCCGCCCGGTGTACGGTCGCCTGGCGCTGCACGAGTACCTGGAAAACTACGAAGGCCGCCTGATGCGCTCGCTCAAGAGCCTGCTGGGTTCCAAGCTGATCAAGCACGACACTAGCGTGCTCGGCACGGCGATGCCGTTCACCGACCTGTTGGCGTTGTTTATCGGCCAGCTCAAGAGCCGCGCCGAAGCCAACGCTGGCCGTGAGTTCGAAGAAGTGGTGCTGGGCCGCCCGGTGTTTTTCGTCGATGACGACCCGATGGCCGACCAGGAAGCCGAGAACACCCTGGTCGACGTGGCGCGCAAGATCGGCTTCAAGGACATTTCGTTCCAGTACGAGCCGATCGCGGCCGCGTTCGACTACGAGTCCACCATCCAGAAGGAAGAGCTGGTACTGATCGTCGATATCGGCGGGGGTACGTCTGACTTCTCCCTGGTGCGCCTGTCGCCGGACCGCCGTCACAACGACAACCGCCAGAGCGACATCCTCGCCACCGGCGGCGTGCACATCGGCGGTACCGACTTCGACAAGCAGCTCTCGCTCAACGGCATGATGCCGCTGTTCGGCTACGGCAGCCGCATGAAGAGCGGCGCCTACATGCCCACCAGCCACCACATGAACCTGGCGACCTGGCACACCATCAACTCGGTGTACTCGCAAAAATCCCAGCTGGCCCTGGGCAGCATGCGTTACGACATCGAAGACACCGGCGGCATCGACCGCCTGTTCAAGTTGATCGAACAGCGCGCCGGGCACTGGTTGGCGATGGAAGTGGAAGAAACCAAGATCCAACTGACCCACGAAGACAGCCGCCACGTGGCGCTGGACCGCATCGAAGCCGGCCTGAGCGTCGACCTGAGCCGGACGCTGTTCGAGTCGTCCATCGACGCCTTGCTGGAGCGCGTGCGCGGTAGCGTGACGCAGTTGCTCAACGACGCTTCGGTGAGCGTGGCGCAGGTGGACACGGTGTTCTTTACCGGCGGTTCCAGCGGCATTCCGGCACTGCGCCACAGCATTTCGGCGATGCTGCCGAATGCGCGGCATGTGGAAGGGAATATCTTTGGCAGTATCGGCAGTGGTCTGGCAATTGAGGCCAGCAAGCGCTACGGGCACTGATCTGTCGAATGCTGAGCGAGCTTCCTGTAGTGAGCGGGCTTGCCCCGCGCTGGGCTGCGCAGCAGCCCCAGTAAAGAGAAATGCAGCGTCTCTGGCACTCCTTGCCTGCAGGTTTTGGGGCTGCTACGCAGCCCAGCGCGGGGCAAGCCCGCTCACCACAAAGACTCCGTTCGGCACACTACTTTCTAAACGCCAGGGCGCAAAGTCCGAGTTTCAAATCCTTATTTTCAGAGTGGAGCCTAAGGGTGGTAGATAGCCCAAAGCCCAAGCCCTGTCAGGCACCACATGACCACACCCGGCACGATCACCAGGTAGTTCCATAGCGTGAAACGCTTATTGCTCAGGCCTTCCGGGTCGTCCGCTGCGAAATTGATCAGGCCCTGGGCTTGCTGGAGGATGTAGGCACACAACGGCACTGCCAGGATGACCAAGGGCTTGTAGGCCAACCAGCTGTCGATCCGGTTCGCGGCCATCTCGAAAACCCGTGACCCTACGGTGACCACCACAAACACGGTCGCCCACTGCTCGAAGTCAAAATCGAATTTCCGACCGCTACGGGCTACCCGATCATCGGCCCGGCGATACAACTGATGCATGAAGAAGATGAAGAAGATGGACCGCGCCAAAGGCCAGATATCCAACTGGTGGAAATCCTTGTACAAGCGCCAGTTTTTATACGACCAGATATAGGTGTACAGCCCAAAACTAAGCACGCTGAGAATCAGCAGCTTCTTTTTGGAAATGACGTAAAACTCAGGCGACGTCTTAACCGTATCGCTCAACTGCGCCGTTGGCGGCGCATAGATATTGTCGCTCACTGCTGGTTACCCTCTAAATCCCTTTAAAGTTTGTGAAGCCAAAGCACTTGCGTTATCGCGTCAAACCATCCCGCCGAGCTTCAACTCACTTTTGAGATAGGCATAGTAAATCGGCCCTGCCACCACCCCCGGCAAGCCAAACGCAGCCTCAAACACCAACATCGCCAACAACAACTCCCACGACTTGGCACTGATCTGTCCGCCCACAATGCGCGCATTGAGGAAGTACTCGATCTTGTGGATCACGATCAGATAGCCCAGCGCCGCCACCGCCACCCAGATCGACAGCGACAGCGCGACGATGGTGATCAGCGTGTTGGACATCAGGTTGCCGATGACCGGCAGCAGACCGAGCAGGAAGGTCAGCACGATCAGGGTTTTGGTCAGCGGCAGGTGAATCCCGCACAGCGGCAGTACCACGGCGAGGAACACGGCGGTGAAGGCGGTGTTGAGCGCGGCGATCTTGATCTGTGCGAAGACGATATTGCGAAAGGCCTGGACCAGCAGGTGCAGGCGGTCGAACAGCGCGGCGGCCAGGGGTTTGCGTTTGGTCAGGTCGGGCACGCGTTGCAGGGCGATGATCGCACCGAGCACCATGCCGATCAGCAGGGTGACGAACATGTGGGCGGCGTCCTTGCCCACAAGCTGCAGTTCGCTCAGGTGCTTGCTCAGCCAGTCGCCGATGGCCACGCGGAACTCGGCGGCGCTGGCAGGCAGGTAAGCGTCGAGGAAGGGCGGTAGTTGACCGCGCGCGCGGTCGACCACCCCCATGAATTTGTCCAAGGAAGCGCCAGGATTTTCCGCTTCATGGAGCAGGAAGCTGATGGCGCCGGCGAAGATCAAAGTCAGCACACTGACGATCAAGGTGCCGAGCAAGGCCACCGCCAGCCAGCGCGCACGCCGGCCTTCGATCAGCCGTTGCAGTTGGGGAGTGAGCATGTTGACCAGCTCGAACACCAACAGACCGGCCAGCAGGCTGGGCAGTAATTTGAGCGGCAGCACCAGCAGCAGTCCGCCGAAAATGATGATGTAGCTGGCCAGCAATATCACGTGACGCTGAGAAAACGTTGGCATACAGCCTCAAAACGAACGGCGTTAAAGGATGGGCAGTCTGCCAGCCTTGAGAGAATCAAGCGAGTGGGTCAGTGGTGAATGCGATCAAGTGTGGGAGCAGGCAGCCTGCTCCCACCTGTGTGATCAGCCTTTGAGGCAAGTGCTCATGAAGGTTTTGCGCGCATCGCCGGTCAGCGCCTTGGTTTTCGCTGAGGCATTGCAATCCTTCATCTTCTGCTGCTGCGGCGTCAGGGTCTTGGCGTCATTGGCCGCCGGGGCTGACAGGCAGGTCTTCATGAAGGCCTTGCGGTCATCACCCTTGAGCGTCTTGGTGGTGGCTTCGGCATTGCAGGTGGTCATTTTGTTTTGCTGGGCGGTGGCAGCAAAGCCTTGGGAACACAGCAGCAGGCCCATCATCAACAGCGGAATTCGCAGCATCTTCATGGAGTTTTCTCCCTGTTACCGTGCCGGGCGGCACGGCCTACCCAGCAGTGTAGTCAAAGCCTGTTACAACTTCACCGGCTACGGATATGCGTCCGTCGGTACTGCTCCGGCGTGCAGCCCGCCTGGCGCTGGAACATGGCGATAAAGGCCGAGGCGGTGCTGTAGCCCAGGTCAAACGCCACGTGTTGCACGCTGCGCGGGCTGTCGAGGGCTTCGATGGCCGCCAGGTAGCGCAGGCGTTGACGCCATTCGCCGAAGCTCATGCCCAACTCCCGCACAAACAGGCGCGCCAGGGTGCGTTCGCTCACGTGGACTTGCTCGGCCCAGTGCGCCAGGGGCCGGTTATCGGCAGGGTCGGCCTGCATGCCTTCGAGTACGCCAAGCAAGCCGGGGTGACGGGCGTAAGGCAAAAAGCATTCGTGGATCGGCGCCTGCTTGAGCTGGTCCACCAGCACCTGGGCCAGGCGGATGTCGGACTCTGTCTGCGGCATGTTCACATCACGCTGGGCGAAATCGCTGAGGATGGCCTTGAGGATATCGCTGATCGCCAGGGTGCACGGCTCCTGGGGCAACTGTTCACAGAGTTCCGGCGCCAACCCGACCGAGTGATAGACGATAGCCTCGGCGTTGTAGGAACTGTGCTGCGTATGCGGCGGCACCCACACCGCGTATTGCGGCGGCGACATAAAGCGGTTGCCAGCCACTTCCATGCGCATCACGCCACTGGCCGAGTAGTCCAACGAACCCCAGAAGTGCTGGTGCGGGGTGCACTCGGTATCGGGGGCGAAATCCGAATAACGGAAGTACACCGGGCTCGGCAGCTGGGGGAAATCCGCAAGGCGTACGTTGTGCTTGGCCATATTGTCTGGATACAGAGGTGGTTTGTCTGGATCGCAGTATAGGCTTCGATCCAGACAATGGATAATCCTGCCTCATCAACACACTGGGTTCCTTTCGATGCAATACGCGTATCCCTTGCTGGCCATTTTCATCTGGGCCGGCAACACCGTCGTCAACAAGCTGGCCGTGGGCGCACTGTTCCCGGCGGAAATCGGCTTTTACCGCTGGTTGCTGGCGGCGCTGCTGTTCACGCCGTTCATGATCAAGCCGGTGATCGCCAACTGGGCGTTGATCCGTCCGAACCTGGGCAAGGTGTTCATCCTCGGCGTGCTGGGCATGGCGGTGTACCAAAGCCTGGCGTACTACGCCGCGTCGCTGACCACGGCGACCAACATGGGCATCATCCTGTCGTTGATGCCATTGATGGCACTCACAGCAGCGATCATCAGCCTCGGCCAACGCCTCACCTACGGTGCGATGACCGGTGCCGTGCTGTCGTTCGCCGGTGTGGTGGTGGTGGTTTCCGCCGGCAGCCTCGACGCACTGCTGCAACACGGGGTCAACCTGGGGGACGGCATGATGCTGGTCGCGACCCTGGCCTACGCGGTCTACAGCACCTTGCTGAAAAAATGGCAGCTACGCCTGCCGCCGCTGGTGTTGTTGTATCTGCAGGTGCTGGTGGCGGTGGTGGTGCTGTTTCCGCTGTTCCTGTTCTCGGCGAAGGCCGGCTTGGGTTGGGCGAACATTCCGCTGGTGCTGTATGCGTGCCTGTTGGCCTCGATGGTCGCGCCGCTGGCGTGGATGCATTCGGTAAAGACCTTGGGCCCCAGCCGCACGACGTTGTTTTTCAACCTGCTGCCGTTGATTACCGCGTTGATTGCGGCCGTGGTGCTGAAGGAAGAATTGGCGCTGTACCACCTGGTGGGCGGCTTGCTGACCCTGGGCGGGGTGATTCTGTCGGAGCGTTGGACCACGCCGGTGCGTTAAACCCCGGCCTCCTTCAAGCGTCGGGCATGCTCGACGAACAGTCGAATCGGCTCGGCGCCCTTGCCCACCAGGCCCAGGGATTGGTTGACGATATCGAAGTGGTCCAAGGCGTAGTCATCGCCGATCACCTTCCCCAGGTGTGAGCTGTAGCGCCCGACCATGCCGTCACACTGGCCCTTTTCGCGCACAAAGCTGCGGGCGAACAGGCGGCAACTGCGATGCGTACCGTCGAACAGGTTGCGACCCCGGTCGGTGATGCCCGGCTGCAAGGTGCCGGACCATGAGTAATACCGCACGCCGTTGACCTCTTCGGGCCCCTGCCCGCCCCATGTCGAAGGCAACCCCTGTGGATAATGCTGATTGAACAGCGCCACGCCGGCACTGGTCAGCGAATGGTGGGAGGCCTGCAAGTCCGCCTTGAAGCGCGGTCCGCGATAGCCGGTTTCCAGCACGCCCATCACCCAGGCAACCAAGTGAAACAGCGCGCTCATGATTCGACCTTTCACGCCGTCCACGGGGTAATTGAGGTGGATATGGTCCGCCAGCTCCGAGCCATGGTTGGGCCCGGCCACGGACGTCACCGACGCCACCCACTCCGGGCGCTTGGCCGCCGCATACCGCGCGGTGAGCGAACCCTGGCTGTGGCCGATCAAGTTGACCTTGTCGGCCCCCGCTTCACGCCGAATGCGCTCGATCTGCACCAGCAATTGCTCGCCGCGCACTTCGCTGGAATCCAGTGGTGCAACCTGCACAGGAAACACCTGCGCCCCGCCTGCCTGTAGCGCCGGGACGATGCCATACCAATAGGGGAACCAACCCAGGCGCACAAACCCGAGCATGCCGGGGACCAACACCAGGGGGTAACGCGTGGCTAACGACTGCGGCATGGGCCGAACGTCCTTGATCAGGAAAGACCACCAGAGGCTAGCCCAGTCCCACGACGCGCTGATGACATAAATCCGATAAAACTTTTTGCGTGACGCGGGACTCACAACTTGGAGCGATCACGCCGGCAGAGCGTGGCGCAAAACCGGATTAGTACCAGGAGATTGAGATGACCGAAGCAAACTTGACTGACGTTGCGACCCTGCGCAGCCGCGCCCGCCAGAACGTCGAAAACGGTGCAGTGACCGAAGGTTATGACGCCGACCGCGAAGAAATCATCCGCCTGCTCAACGCATCGCTGGCCACCGAGCTGGTCTGCGTGCTGCGCTACAAGCGCCACTACTTCATGGCCAGCGGTATCAAGGCGTCCGTCGCCGCCGATGAATTCCTCGAACACGCCACCCAGGAAGCCGAACACGCGGACAAACTTGCCGAGCGCATCGTGCAACTGGGCGGCGAGCCGGAGTTCAACCCGGACCTGCTGACCAAGAACTCCCACGCGCAATACGTGGCCGGCAAGGACCTCAAGGAAATGGTCTACGAAGACCTGGTTGCCGAGCGGATTGCGGTAGACAGCTATCGCGAGATCATCCAGTACATTGGCGATAAAGACCCGACCACGCGTCGTCTGTTTGAAGAGATCCTGGCTCAGGAAGAAGAGCATGCGGACGATATGGCGGATATTCTGGAAAGTCTGTAACTCGCTTTAGAAAAAGAGAGGCGCCGGTCATACGGCGCCTTCTTTTTTGCGACCTGATTGATCAGCGCGTCAGGAACCATGACAGCGTCATTCCCGCTATGGACGACAGTGTGAGGAGGTAGGGAACGACTATCCAGAGCCTGAGACTTACGGGGATACGTTTCACATCCTCAACCAGCACGAGATAACGCCATTGGAAAAGCCTCGGCATAAGTATGACCAGGGCGATCGCGAATAGACGTTTCAACTTACCGCCAAATAGCCCAACGCCAAATCTATGCTTGAAAGTCACTATAAACGTGCTGAATTTCAGGTAGTCTTCAGCCTCTTCTAACCGCGTATGAATGACGTAGAAATTTATCGGAAAACACAGCAGCATCAACACACCAGACACTATTGCGATGGACTCTGACATCATTGCCCACCCCCTGAAACTTCGTAAAGCCTGGTACCGATCAATTCACCCGCCTCACTTCCTAAGGTACCCACAGCTACACCTCCAACAACTCCACCCACTATTGCGCAGCCTAGCGCACTCGCTCCGGCAGTCGGTATGGCGAAAACCGCTGCACATACGGCAACGCCTAACCCCACTCCTGCATACCCGCCGAAAGCGGAGCCACCAACTCCCAATACCAACTTTCCACCTTCCACAAACCTCGCCCGTGTACATCCTGTTCCCCCCCCGTCGAACAGGCCTCCGTTATCTCCAACGCAGTAGCTCCCACATCCAGCGCGATACCGACATAAGTCCCTTTCTTCAGCATCTGCGAAGCCTTGGCTACGCGCCTTACGGTCTCTTCATAACGACGAATCTCACCGTGATGCCAATAGCTCTTTGTAGAGATGCCCAGCATTTTTTTGATCGATCCCTCGTCCTTCAGGCCCGTACCAAAACGTGCCATACCGGAAAGCTGAATATCCAACTTCGCAAACAGCGCCCTTCGTCTGACCAGGAACTCATCCCTCGCTCCCGTAGTGCCCCTGCGCAAATACTGCTTATGCAAATCGTCGACGTCCTTGAGGGTTTTCTCAATGTCCGCCAAGTGCTTGCTCCAAACGCTGCTGGCCGTTCCAATACCGATGGAGGCATGGGACATGATGGTCTGCAGCACGTCATAGTTTTTGATCAGAAACTGATCCGTCGCAGAATGCGCCAGCAACGCCTGATTAATGTTCTGGGCCGAGCGCATCAAGCCCGCCTCTTCAGCCGTGCAAGACGCCGCACGTCCATCTGGAATGATCACCAACTGCCCCGGCAATACCACGACATTGCGAATGTGCTGATTGAGCATGTCGAACTTGGTTTGCGCCTGAGGATTCAGCGACAGGCTGAGTTTGAGCAAGGGATAAGGTTGCGGTCGCTCATTGATAAATGCGTAGGCTCCCTGCATGAATGACACCTCCACGTATGTATGGCGGCCGACTATAAGAAGGCGCCGTAGGAGGTGTAAGGGGAATCCAGGACGGTTTCAGCGTTTCAGAAATGAACTACAAAACGTCAGGATCACACTGACGGCGCAGCGATAAAAAAGGCGACCCGAGGGTCGCCCTTTCTGACAATTTCGACGATCAGCCTTTAACGGTTTTCGGCGCCTTGCCTTCCTTCATCTGCTGCAGCAACGGTGCACACTCATTCGGTTCACCGCCACTTGGCGCAACCAATGCCAGCAACCCGGCCGCCGGCCCGGCGATCACACCCAGCGCCACCATGCCCGCCCCCCGCAGCGCCAGTGGAATGGCTTTGACACCCGCATTGGGCTTGATAAATGGCCCGTTGACGTACAGCGGTGAACGCAGGGAGAACAGGCGGAAGCCTTTCGATTCCGGGGTGATGGTGAGGTCCAGTTGCTCGGTGGCCATATTCGCGGTGCCATCGATGTAGATGATGGCGTTCTCGGTATCGAACACAAACAAACGCGTGGTCGCCAGGCCCGTCTTGATGCCGAAGTCCGCCGCCGCGCAGTTGATCTTCACTTCCTTGTCGCCAAACAAGCGTCCAACCACGTAGTTACCCACGTTGAGCCCGGCGATTTCCATCAGGCCACGACTGATGGCACCGTCGTTGATCAGCATCTTCAGGTCACCGTTGGAACTGCTCAACAGGGCTGCTACGGAGTTGCCGCGCCCGGAAATGTCGGCATCGCCATTGAGTTCACCAAAGCTGGTTTTCATCGGTTCGAAGGTTGGGAACAGCTGCTTGAGCTTGAAGTTGCGTGCGGTGAGTTTGGCCCGGCCTTCCATTGGCGTGATGCGGCCGTTGAGGCGGATCTGCGCATCCAGTTTGCCGCCGGCTACACCAAAACGCAGCGGCTCAAGGCTCAGCTCGCCGTCATTCAGGACCAGGTGGGTGTAGAGGTCGGTAAATGGCAGATCGGCACTGTGCACGATGCGCTTGCCGGTGAATTCCACGTCAGCGTCCATGACGCGCCAACGCTCGGTGCGGAACTCTTCCACCGGCAGCACTTTGGTGGCCGGCTGTTTGCTGTCGCCGCCACGGGCTTTTTGCTTGGCGTTGGAGTCGGCGCCGATCAGCGGGGCGAGGTCGGTCATCAGCAATTGGTTGGACACCAGTGCGCCGCTGAGCTTGGGCCGTGGCTGGCTGGCGACGTAGGCGAGGTTGCCATGAATATCGCTGTTGCCGATCTTGCCGTTGAAGTTTTCATAGCGAAACGAAGCGCCGCTGGCTTCGTGCAGCTTGGCGATGAGGTGACCGTCGGTGGAATAGGCCGGCGAATCCGGCAGGGTCACGCCGGTCAGCGGGTAGAGATTGCCCAGGCTGGAACCGGCGAGTTTCAAGCGCAAATCCAGCGCGCCGAGGTTCAGCGGGTCGGTGAGCGTGCCGGCCAGGGCGATGCTGGTGTCGGCAATCTTCACCTGCGCTTGCAGCGGGAACGGCTTGGCCGCGTCCTGCAAGGCCAGCAGGCCGCCGATCTTGCCGCTGCCGTCGAGTTTCTGGCCGTGGTACTGGCCTTTGACCTTGAGGCCAAACGCATAATCCTGGGGCGCGGAGCCTTTTTCCAGGGCCTTCTTGGCATCGGCGTCGCCGACGATTTCGCCGAACGGGATGGGTTTGCCCAACGGGTCGATGATCACATCCAGCTGAGTCTTGAGGGTCTGGTCGTCAAGGGTCACATGGCCCTTGTCGAAGCCGATGGCGCCGATATCCACCACCCAGTTGGAAGGCTCTGCGTTCGGGTCCTTGGGGTCGAATTTGAAGGTCCAGTTGGCGCGGCCATCGGCCAGACGCTGCAACTGCGCGCTCGGCTCGGTGAGGTCGATACGCGGGATCACCACGCGCTGCACCAGCAATGCCAGGGGCGAGATGCGCAGTTCGACCTTCTTGAGGCTGACCATTTGCGGGGTTTTCGACCAGTCCGGGTTGCCCAGGGTCAGGTCTTCGGCAATCACGTGGGGCCATGGCACCCAGGCGCGCCAGCCGCCTTCATCGGGCTCACGCGCCCACACCACCGCCAGGTTGCCGTTGATGGCAAACGGTCGATGCAATTCTTCGGAGACCTTGGCATTGAGGGGCGGCTTGATGCGGTTCCAGTCAAAGAACACCAGGACCAACACCACTACGGCGATTAACACAACGAAGCTGGCGCAGCTCCAAGCGACGATTTTACGAGTGCGCGTCATTGCACAGGACTCCTGAATACGACTGGCTGGGTGACAGCCTTTAAGGACAGCTTATAGAACTACGACTGGCAAACCGCCTGGGGGTTTAACCCGATCCCCGATTTGCCTGGAAAAACCTAAATTTCTGACCACTTCGACAGATTCCCCCTACGACTGCGCACCATTGTTACCCGCGCGCGTGTCGAAAATACCCACACCGGTGCAAAACCGCGTGCTTGAGAGGCCCGTTCTAGAGCCTCTGCCTATAACAATCAATTCTGTTGATTATTACCATTGTGTTTATGAACTTTTATATCGACTTATCGAGAGTAGCATTAGCCCTGTACCCACTTTATCGCCCTCCCAAGGAGCAACCCATCATGAAACGCCAATTACTCGCTACCGCCCTGTTATCCATCCTGGCTTCCAGTGCCTTTGCCCTGCCAGCCGCCGAACAGGCCACCCCACAAGTCAAAGCGGACGCCGTTCCTTTCAGCCAGACCGTCGCTCGCAGCGGTTCGCAAGAAGAAGAGAACCGTGACTACGCCAAAGGCGCTGTAGCTGAAAATGGTTCGGAACAAGCCAACAAACGCGCTTACACCGAAGGCCTGACCGAAAACGGCCGCAACCGCCTGGAACAAAAAGGCCTGGTTGAAGGTGGTGCTGATCGCCTGCTGGAACGCAACGCTGTTGCCGAAGGTGGCCGTGATCGCCTGGAACAGAAAGGTCTGGTCGAAGGCGGCGCTGAACAAGCCAACAAACGTGCCTACACCGAAGGCGTTGCTGAAGGCGGTGCTGACCGTCTGCAAGAACTGCATCAAGCACAGAGCTAACCCCGTGGTGGCCGAGAAAAAAGCCCGATCTGTCGATCGGGCTTTTGCTTTCCTGTAGATCGCATCACGCCCTTCCCCTGCCAAGTTCGACGCCAACAGACCTGTTTTGCTAGAGTGCGTCGCTGTACTTGCCGACAAAGCCCGCCCGCCCATGCTGCCCCGCGCCGAACAGAAGCAACAGACCCGCCTCGCCCTGATGGACGCAGCCCGCCATCTGATGGAGTGCGGCCGTGGGTTTGGCAGCCTGAGCCTGCGCGAAGTGGCGAAGACGGCCGGTATCGTGCCCACCGGGTTCTATCGGCATTTTGCCGACATGGACCAGCTTGGGCTTGTGTTGGTGAGTGAAGTCGGCCAGACCTTCCGCGCCACTATCCGCCTGGTGCGCCATAACGAATTCGTGATGGGCGGCATTATCGACGCCTCAGTGCGGATCTTTCTCGATGTGGTCTCGGCCAACCGTTCGCAATTCCTGTTCCTGGCCCGCGAGCAATACGGCGGCTGCCTGGCCGTGCGCCAGGCCATCGGGGCGCTACGTGAAGACATCACCCGCGACCTCGCGGCCGACCTGACGTTCATGCCTAAACTGCAGCACCTGGATGCTGAAGGCCTGCATGTGATGGCCGACCTGATCGTCAAAAGTGTGTTCGCCACCCTTCCCGACATCATCGACCCGCCAGCCCAGGCCCTGCCTGACCACCTCACGCCCCAGGCGAAAATCACCCAGCAGTTGCGCTTTATATTTATCGGCTTGAAGCACTGGCAAGGCCTGGGCAGTACCGAATAAAGCCATCACCCTGCCGTATGAAAACGCTTGGCGGTGGTGTAGTTCTTGTTCCAGTAGCTGTTGCTCAATGAATCGATACGGATGCGCTGGCCGGTTCGCGGCGAATGAATGAATTTGCCATCGCCTATATAGAGCCCCACATGGCTGACCTGGCCGCGCCCGTTGGCTTTGAAAAACACCGCATCGCCGGGCTTGAGCGCATTGCGTTTGATGGTCGCGGCCGTTGACCGCTGCATGGCCGCGGTGGTGCGTGGGATCTGAATGTTGGCTTCGGTCTTGAACAAATAGACCAGCAGGCTGCTGCAATCAAACCCCTGATCCGCCGAGGTGCCACCCCACTTGTAAGGCGTACCCAGCAGTTCGTGGGCGCGGTCGACCACATCCTCGATAGGCGCGTGTTTCAAAGAAGTGCTGAAGGACGGATGAGATTTCAGATTGGCAGAGGCCGATGAAAGCACGAAAGACAGACTGACAATAACCAGATAACAAAATGACTTGAACATGATAAACGTCGCAGTGAATTAAACACGGCGCACAGCCTAATGACCCCGCAGGAAAGGTGATGAACGCCAATTCCCCATACCCTGTAGGGAAAATCTGAAAACGCCCATCACTCGTGCAACAGGCAATAATGCGCACCACTTTGGCGCACACGGGAAACTCTTCCTCGCCCCGTTTAGTGGCACACCCCTCATTGCCTACAGGCAATTCCTACTCCCCATCCAGGTTGGCAAGCCCCTTGCTCTAGCTGTTTCATCGCTCATAGCTGGAAGCTTCCTGATGCTGGTGATCCACCGCCGAATCGCCCCCCAAGCCCTCTGGGCCGCCGAGTTGCTGCTGAACTTCGAAGCCCGCAGCAAAAGCCGCCTGCGCTGTTTCAGTGCCGACGGTGAAGACGTCGGCCTTTTCCTGGAGCGCGGCCAACCACCGCTGCACGATGGCGAATTCCTACAGGCGGAGGACGGACGAGTCGTACGCGTGTGCGCCCGGCCTGAACAACTGCTGCATGTCACCTGCAGCAGCGCATTTGAACTGACGCGCGCGGCGTATCACCTGGGTAACCGTCACGTGGCATTGCAAGTGGGCGATGGCTGGCTACGCCTGCTCGATGACTATGTGCTCAAGGCCATGCTCGAACAGCTGGGCGCGCAGACGCAGACCCTCGAAGCGCCATTCCAGCCGGAACATGGCGCCTATGGCGGCGGCCATCATCATTCGCGCCATGGCGATGAAGATTTCAACTACCCGCCCAAGCTGCACCAGTTCGGCGTGCGTCTATGAACCCAGCCTGGGCGCTGTTGCGTCTGGCCAGTCCGCAATTGCCGATTGGTGGCTACAGCTATTCCCAGGGTTTGGAAATGGCGGTGGAGAACGGTCGCGTCAACGACGCTGCCAGTGCACGGCGCTGGATCAGCGATCAGTTGCTGCTCAACCTCGCACGTTTCGAGGCACCCGTTCTGCTTGCCCATTGCCATGCCGCCTTTGAGGCCGATTGGCCGCGCCTGGCTCACCTGTGCGAAGAACATCGCGCCAGCCGTGAGACCCGCGAGCTGTACCAGGAGAGCCGGCAGATGGGCTACTCCCTGCAACAACTGCTCAACGGCCTGCCGGAACTGGACGACGCCGCCCGCCTATTTCTTCAACAGTGCGCCGAACCGCATTTGGCATTGGGCTGGGCCCTGGCCGCACGTGCCTGGAACATCAGCCCCGCCGACGCGCTTGCCGCCTGGCTATGGAGCTGGCTGGAAAACCAATTGGCTGTGCTGATGAAAACCCTGCCCCTGGGCCAGCAAGCCGCCCAACGCCTCACCAGTGAACTGCTGCCGCTGCTGCAACAGGCCCAGCAGGACGCCAACCGCATCCAACCCAACCATTTCGGCAGCGCCGCGTTCGGCCTGTCCCTGGCCTGCATGGCCCACGAGCGCCAATACAGCCGACTGTTTCGTTCCTAGGAGAAGCATATGAACTCACAACCTTTGCGTGTCGGCATCGGCGGCCCGGTGGGCTCCGGCAAGACGGCCCTGACCCTGGCCCTGTGCCTCGCGCTGCGTGATCGCTACAACCTGGCAGTGGTCACCAACGACATCTACACCCGCGAGGACGCTGACTTCCTGGTGCGCAACCAGGCCCTCGCGCCGGAACGCATCATCGGCGTGGAAACCGGTGGCTGCCCGCACACGGCGATCCGCGAAGACGCCTCGATCAACCTGGAAGCCGTCGACCAGCTCAATCGCCGCTTCCCCGGCCTGGACCTGATCCTGGTGGAGTCCGGCGGCGACAACCTCTCGGCCACCTTCAGCCCGGAGTTGTCGGACCTGACCATCTACGTGATCGACGTGTCCGCCGGCGACAAGCTGCCGCGCAAGGGCGGGCCTGGCATCTGCAAGTCCGACCTGCTGGTGATCAACAAGATCGACCTGGCGCCCTTGGTCGGCGCGTCGCTGGAGCTGATGAACAGCGACACCACGCGCATGCGCAACGGCAAACCCTTTGTGTTCAGCAACCAGAAAACCGGTGTCGGCCTGGAGGACATCGTCGCCTTCATCGAACGCCAAGGCCTGCTGACCGCCGCCTGATCAACCCATAAGGAACCTGTCCATGAACCTCAAGAAACTCTTCACCGCCGCCGCCCTGCTGCTGGCCCCTGCCCTGGCCTTCGCTCACCCGGGCCATGGCGACAACGGCCTGGTGGCCGGTATCAGCCATCCCCTGAGTGGCATCGACCACTTGCTGGCCATGGTCGCGGTCGGTTTGTGGGCCGCCCAACAAAAAGGCGCCGCCCGTTGGGCGTTGCCGTGCACCTTTGTCGGCACCATGCTGATTGGCGGCGTGCTGGGTTTTGAAGGCCTAGAGTTGCCACTGCTGGAAAGCGGGATTGCCGCGTCGGTGCTGGCCCTGGGCCTGGCGGTGGCGCTGGCGGTGCGTCCGCCGTTGTTCGTGGCGGTGGGTGCGACGGCCTTGTTCGCACTGTTCCATGGCGTGGCGCACGGTCTGGAGTTGCCGGACATGTCCAGCCCGTGGGCATATGCCGCGGGTTTTGTCGGTGCGACTGCCGTGCTGCACGCGGCCGGATATGCGGTGGTGCGCTTCCTGCCGGCTGCGGCGGCGCCGTTGGTGCGGATTGCGGGGGCGGCTTCGGCGGCGACGGGGGTATGGCTGCTCGCCAGCTAACAGCCGCAAGCTCCAAGCTGCAAGTAAGGCTGATTTGCGCTGACTTGCAGCTTGCAGCTCACAACTCAAGGCTGCCCCTCTGCTACCATGCGCGCCTACACCCCTGCCGTGACGACGCCAGCCAATGCCCAGCGCTTCCCAACCCTCCTTGAACACCGTGCTTACGCACTTCCACAGCCTGATCGTGCCACTCTGGCAAGGCCCGGGCTGGAATGCCGACCTGGCATTGCCCTATGAGGCGCTGGACGCCGATCATCAGCCACTGCCCCCGCAACGCTACCGCGCGATGGCCTGCGCCCGGCAGTTGTACCTGTTTGCCAGCCTGATCGGCGAGCCCGGCGCGGCCTTTGCTGAAGAACGTGCAGCGGCACTGTTTCGCTCCCTGCAACGGCACTTTCACGACGCCGAGCACGGTGGCTGGTTCTACAGCATCGACCCGTCCGGCCAGCCGCTGGACAAGCGCAAAGACCTCTACACCCACGCCTTCATCATCTTTGCCTGCGCCCATTATTGGGCCAAGGTGCGTGAGCCATTGGTGGCGTCGGTGCTCAACGCCGCCCTGGAAGTGGTCGCCGAGCGGTTCTCCACAGGCGACGGTCTGTACGAAGCCGTATTGGAGCGCAACTGGTCATCGCTCAAGTCTGGCCCACTGCAAAACCCGCTGATGCACCTGGCCGAAGGTTTCCTCGCCACCCTCGCGGTGCGTGAAGACGCCGACGTGCAAGCCGCCCTGCTGGCGCTGGCGACGGCCATGCAGCAGCGCTTCATCGACCGCCAGCACGGCGTGATGATGGAAAAACCGCTGGGTGCTGTGGATAACTGGTTTGAACCGGGGCACCAGTTCGAATGGTTCTTCTTGCTGGAGTCTTCGGACGTGCTGCGCGGTACACCTCTGCATGCATCCCTGACCCGGGCGTTCGCCTACGCAGAACTCAAGGGTGTGGATAACCTCAGCGGTGCGGTCAGCGGCATGTTGGCGCTAGACGGTACGGTACGCGACGGCACCCAGCGTATCTGGGCCCAGGCCGAATACCTGCGGGCACTGACCTTGCGACCCAATAGCGAAGCGGTGCTACAGCGCCAGTTGCTGGCGCTGCAACAGCACTTTCTGCATGCAAAAGGCTGGAATGAATGCCTGGATGCCAAGGGTGCCGTGAGTCGACGGGACATGCCGTCGACCACGCCGTATCACTTGGCAACCTGTTACCAGGGCCTTATGCAATCCACTTGCGATCTCCGGTAAAGCTGATCGTCAGCCAGCGCGCCGCATCCGGCGTGCCGAGCCCTGTGGATATCTCTTCGCGCAGCCCGTCGAGGGTCGCGACGTTATCCACCGGGTAATCCGCCGGCAACACCACATGAATCTCGATAAACCGTGCCCGCCCGTGCTTTTGCACGTAGGACACGTAGTCGTCGAAACCATGCTTGGCCTGGGCCGCTTCCATCACTTCGCGCACTGTGTCGTCCAACTGGTCCGGCGCGATTCCCAGCACCTCGCGCAAGGCCGGGCGCAGGATCTTGAACGCCGGCGCCAGCATGCTCAGGGCCAGCAGGATCAGGATCAATGGGTCGACATACACCGCCCACTCGCCATAGCCCTGGGACTTGAGCAACAGCGCCGCCAGGAAGCTGATCAGCAAGCCTACCGACAGCATCGCGTCCACCAGCCAGCTGATATTGTCGAACTGGATCAACGATGATTTCAGCTGGCGATTGCGATAACGCACGTAGAAGAAATAGGCGAACTCGACGACGGTAAACACCGCCGCGTAGATGATCACCAACCCCAACTCGATCTCGCGCCCGCCATTGATAATGCCGAACACGCCATTGAGGAACGCATAGATGGCGATCAGCAACAGGAAACTGCCTTCGATCAGCAGCACCATGGGTTCCAAGTGCCAATAGCCGAACTGGAAACGCTCGTTGCTTTTCTTGGCGATCAGCTTGGCCGTGATCAGCATCAACACCTTGATGGCGGTGGCGATCAACGAGAAAAAGCCGTCGAACAGAATGGATTGGGCGCCAGAAATCACACCCGTGACAATCCCGGCGATCGCGACCGCGAACATCAGGATGGTCGATTGTTTGAGCAGTGCCTGCTCACCTCGGTTACTCACATTTCCTCCCGTTAAAACCTTAAATCCGCACAGTGCGGAGGGGTTTTCAGGCGGTAAGTGTACCTTATGACCTGTTTTGGCTGATTTGCCGCATGATTACCGGTAAAAACCTGATCCTGTGGTGAGCGGGCTTGCCCCGCGCGAGGCAATCTCGCTCACCACAAAAACCAGCAGGACGGAGCGTCAGCCCTTGGCCCCGCGCTCAATCGCAAACCCAGCCCACGTCTGGCTTACCGGCATCAGCTCCAACCGGTTGATATTCACATGCGCCGGCGTGTTCATGACCCAGAAGATCGTGTCCGCAATATCCTGCGGCTGGATCGGCTCGGCACCCGCATAAGTCGCGTCATACCGCGCCTGATCACCGCCGAAGCGCACCAGCGAGAACTCGCTTTCACACAGGCCCGGCTCGATGTTGGTCACGCGCACGCCCGTGCCTTGCAGGTCGCAACGCAGGTTCAGCGAAAATTGCTTAACGAACGCCTTGGAACCGCCATACACGTGGCTGCCCGGATACGGATAATTACCCGCGATGGACCCCAGGTTGATGATGCCCGCGCCGCGACCGTGAGCGATCAGGCGTGGCAGCAGCAGATTAGTGGTGGTCAGCAGGCCCTTGATGTTGGTGTCAACCATGGTTTCCCAATCGTCGAGGCTGCACTTGGGTGCTGGGTCGGTGCCCACGGCCAGGCCGGCGTTGTTGATCAGCCCGCGCAGCTTGGCGAACGACGGCGGCAGGTTGGCGATGGCGTCTTCCATGCCTTTGCGGTCCCGCACGTCCACGACCAGGCCATGCACTTCAGTCTGCTTGGATAGTTCTTCGACCAGCGCATTCAGGCGGTCGGCACGACGGCCGGTGAGCACCAGTTTCCAGCCGGCTTCGGCAAAACGACGGGCGCAGGCTTCGCCGAAACCTGAGGTTGCGCCAGTAATAAACAACGTGTCGGACATGGTGTTCTCCTTGCGGGCATCGGAAAAAAGTTGCCAGCAGAATGCCCGTACACCGCGATGGCGGCAACCGCTAAGCACACAACTTGATACACGCCTGATCACTTTTTAATCAACTCTATAAAAACCATACAGGCCGTGGCTTGCAGCTATGTGCGCGCAGGTTATCCACAACTGCGCCCACAGTCTTTGGGGGCAACTACAGAATGCTCCAAGCCGCTATACACAAGGGCTACAGGCGGTTTTAGAAAGTTTTTTGCTTGACCTTGGCCGGGGCGTATGTAGGCCTGCCGCCGATCGCAAAATCAGAACGATGGCTCCAGGCCAGTCATTCCGGCCTCTGCGGCGGTCTTTCCAGAGTTTAGTCACAGACTTATCCACAGGCTGGCGGGACATATTTCGGTCATATACCTGTGTCTTTAAACAGGTTGACAAAGGCTTGGAGCGGCGACCAAAAACCACCTGATCAAAAAACAACCGCCGCGCTACAAGCCCCGGATTCATTGGCTTACAGCCAGCTACTCCCACGTTACCCACAGCCGGTTCCACAGCGGATGGGGACAAGTCAAAACTGTGACAAAACAGGGATTTGCGGCGGCTATATGTCGCGCTTTGGAGGGGGGCTGGATTTGTTTTCCACAATTTCCAGAAAGCTCTGTAGATAGCCTCAACATGAATGTGGGAGCCGAAGCTCCCACAGGTCATTCCAAGAATATCTATTCGTTAATGACCGCCGAGGTAGGCGTTGCGCACTTCCTCATTCACCAGCAATTCCTTACCGGTGCCCGTCAGGCGAATCTCGCCGTTGACCATCACATACGCCCGATCCGACAAGCGCAGCGCATGGTTGGCGTTCTGTTCCACCAGGAAGATGGTCATCCCGGTGGAGGCCAGCTCGCGCAACGTCGAGAAGATCTGCTTCACCACAATCGGCGCCAGGCCCAGGCTCGGTTCATCCAGCAGCAACAGCTTGGGCCGGCTCATCAGCGCGCGGGCGATGGCGAGCATTTGCTGCTCGCCGCCGGACATGGTCATGGCGCGCTGGGTACGTCGCTCCTTGAGCCGTGGGAACAGCTCAAACATGCGCTGCATGTCTTCCTGAGCAAACTTGTCGCCAATGGGGATGGTGCCCATCAGCAGGTTTTCCTCGACGGTCATGTCGGGGAACACCCGCCGCCCTTCCGGCGACTGCGCAATACCGTTGGACGCGATGTAGTGCGACGACTTATGGGTGATGTCGACGCCGTTATAGAGTATCTGCCCCGACTCGGCCCGTGGCTGGCCGAAGATCGACATCAGCAGCGTGGATTTGCCCGCGCCGTTGGAGCCGATCAGGCTGACGGTTTCGCCTTCATTAATGTGCAGCGAGACTTTTTTCAGGGCCTGGATCGGGCCGTAATACACGTCCAGGTCCTTCATTTCGAGGATAGGCCCGTTCATACAAGCTCCTCTTCGTCGGCGCCCAGGTAGGCGGCAATCACTTTCGGGTCGTTGCGGATCGCTTCCGGCCCGCCCTCGGCGATCACGTTGCCGTGGTCCAGCACCACGATGTGGTCGGAAATACTCATCACCATGCCCATGTCGTGTTCGATCAGCACCACCGTGAGGTCGTGTTCGTCGCGCAGCAGGCGAATCATCGCGCTGAGGGCTTCGGTTTCCTGGGGGTTGAGGCCCGCAGCCGGTTCATCCAGGCAGATAATCTGCGGCCGCGTGCACATGGCACGGGCGATCTCCAGGCGGCGCTGCTGGCCGTAGGAGAGTTCGCCGGCCAGGCGGTTAGCGCAGTCGACCAGGTTCACCACTTCCAACCAGTAGAAAGCGTGGTCGAGGGCGTCGCTTTCGGCCTTGCGGTAGCCCTTGGTGTTGAGGATGCCCGCGAGCATGTTGCGGTTGACCCACATGTGCTGGGCCACCAGCAGGTTTTCCACCACCGACATTTCCTTGAACAGGCGAATGTTCTGGAACGTCCGCGCCAGGCCGGCGCGGTTCACCAGGTGGGTGCCGCCGAACATCTTGTAGTACACCCGGCTGAGGAAGCTTTTGGGCGACACAAAGTCGGTGGGCTGGAAGCGCTCGCCGAGCAACTGGATCACGTCGGTCTGCTTGCCGCGAAGATTGAGTTGGATCTTGCCGCCGCTGGCTTTGTAGAAGCCGGTGAGGCAGTTGAACACCGTGGTCTTGCCGGCGCCGTTGGGGCCGATCAAGGCGAAGATCGAGTTGCGTTCGACCTTGAGGCTCACATCGCTCAGGGCCTTGATGCCACCGAAGTGCATCATCAGGTGTTCCACGGAGAGGACGACTTCCTTGCTCATGGCGCCACTCCTTTACGTGGTGTCACACCGGTACGGCTGATGCGGATCAAGCCGCGTGGTCGCCAGATCATCATCACCACCATCAACACGCCGAACAGCAGTACGCGGTATTCAGAGAAGCTACGCAGCAGTTCAGGCGCGACGGTCAGAACAAACGCCGCAATCACCACGCCCACCGTCGAACCCATGCCACCCAACACCACGATGGCCAGGATCAGCGCCGACTCGAAGAAGGTGAACGACGACGGGTTGACGAAGCCCTGGTAGCTGGCAAAGAACACCCCAGCCAAACCCGCCGTCGATGCACCGATGGTGAACGCCGAAAGTTTGACCAACACATGGTTCAGCCCCATGGAACGGCAGGCGATCTCATCTTCGCGCAAGGCCTCCCAGGCGCGGCCGACCGGCATGCGGGTCAGGCGATGCTTGATGTACAGCACGGCCAGCACCACCAGAAACAGCACGATGTAGATGAACAGGAATTTGATGTTGGGGTTGTAGTCGATGCCGAAGAACTCATGGAAGGGCACCCCGCCATCCTTCGCGCGCTTGCCGAACTCCAGGCCGAGGAAGGTCGGCGAGGGCACCGGCATACCGTTGGGCCCACCGGTAAACGACAGCCAGTTGTTGAGCACCAGGCGGATGATTTCACCAAAGCCCAGGGTCACGATGGCCAAATAGTCACCGTGCATTCGCAGCACCGGGAACCCGAGTATGCACCCCGCCAGCGCCGCCGCGATGGCCGCCAATGGCAGCACCGTCCAGAAGCCCAGGCCGAGGTATTGATAACCCAATGCCAGGCCGTAGGCCCCGATGGCGTAGAACGCCACGTAACCCAGGTCGAGCAGGCCCGCCAGGCCGACCACGATGTTGAGGCCCAGGCCGAGCAACACATAGATCAGGCCGAGGATCACCACCGTGAGCAGGTACTTGTTGGCGAAGATCGGGAACACGATGGCGATCACGATCAGGGCCGGGATGATCCAGCGCAACCGCGACTTGTAGTCCGGCGCCAGCACGTGCACGCCAGAGCCGGTGCTCTCGAAGCCCTGCAGGATCTTCAGGCCCTTGGGCGTTTGCAGGAACAGGCTCATGGCAAAGCGGCCGACCATCACGATGGCCACCAACAGGGCCACGCGGGCCGGTTCCAGGTTGAAGCTGTAGCCGTCGAGGACCACGCCGACGATCGGACCGAACACGACCAGTGAAATCAGCCCGGCGAGGACTGTATCGACCACACTTTTCTTGATATCGATGGGTTTGGCAGCAGACATGTTTACACCTTCGCCACAAGTGGGCGACCAAGCAGGCCCTGGGGACGGAAAATCAGAATCACCACCAACAGGGAGAAACTGAACACGTCTTTGTAGTCAGAGTTGATCAACCCCGAGAACAACGACTCGGAGATACCGAGGATGATCCCGCCCAACATCGCCCCAGGCAGGGAGCCGATGCCGCCGAGTACCGCTGCGGTAAACGCCTTGATGCCGATGATGAAGCCGGCATAGAAGTCGAAGGTGCCGTAGTTGAGGGTGATCAACACGCCGGCCAATGCCGCCATGGCGGCGCCGATGACGAACACATAGGAGATCACCCGGTCGGTGTTGATGCCGAGGATCGACGCCATCTTGCGGTCTTGTTGAGTGGCGCGGCACATGCGGCCGAGCTTGGTGTATTTGATGATGTAAGTGAGCAACGCCATGCCGGCAAACGCCGCCACGAGGATGAACACCTTGGTGTACGTCAACTGAACGAAGCCTGTGCCGATATCGACACGCCAGGCCCCGGCCAGCAGGGTGGGAATGCCTTGTTGCTTGGCGCCCTGGGCAATCTGTGCGTAGTTCTGCAGGATCAGCGAGATACCGATGGCGCTGATCAGCGGTGCCAGTCGGGTGGAGTTGCGCAGCGGTTTGTAGGCGACACGCTCGATGACCCAGCCGTATACGCCGGTGACGACGACGGTGAAGATCAAGGTGCCGAGAATGAGCAGCGGGAAGGATTCGATGCCGAAGTAAGCCAGCAGTGCCAGACTGATCGCCGCGAGGTAAGCGGAAATCATATAAACCTCGCCGTGGGCGAAGTTGATCATGCCAATGATGCCATAGACCATTGTGTAGCCGATGGCGATCAGGCCATAGACCGACCCGAGGGTCAGGCCGTTGACCAGTTGCTGCAGGAAAATACCATCCATAACGCAATCTCACGCGGTGAGCACCTGCACACCGGTGGGTGTGCGGCGCTTCTGGAGGAAAACAGAGGTTTACTCCTGTCGGAGCGCGCTAATGTGGCGAGGGAGCTTGCTCCCGCTGGGCTGCGAAGCAGCCCCAAACTGGGTGATCGAGGTACATCAGATGTAGCTCGGTAAACGGTTTGGGAGTGCTACGCACTCCAGCGGGAGCAAGCTCCCTCGCCACAGCAAGCCCGCGCCTACAGAAGATCAGGCGTCGTGCTTACTTCTGTTTTTCCAGCTGGTGGTATTTGCCGTCTTTATCCCACTGGTAAACCACGTAGTCGGAGATCTTCAGGTCACCCTTCGAATCCCAGGCTTTTTCGCCCATGACGGTTTTCACCGGGTGAGCCTTGAGCCACTTGGCGGCGTCTTCGCCTTTGTTGGACTTGGCGCCGTTGAAGCCAGCGGCCAAGGCCTGAACCGACGCATAGGCGTACAAGGTGTAGCCTTCCGGCTCGGTGCCGTTTTTACGGAACTCTTCCACCACGGCCTTGCTGTCTGGCAGCAGGCGCGGGTCGGCGCCGAAGGTCATGTACACGCCGTCGACGTATTGCTTGCCGCCTGCGGTGGCAACCAGTTCGTCGGTGACCACGCCGTCATCGGACATGAACTTGACGTCTTTCAAGCCAGCTTCACGGATCTGGCGAACCAGTGGACCGGCTTCCGGGTGCAGGCCGCCGAAGTACACGACGTCAGCACCGGTGGAGCGGATCTTGGTGACCAGGGCGCTGAAGTCTTTCTCGCCACGGGTCAGGCCTTCTTCCAGCACCGGCTTGACGCCGCGCTTGGTCAACTGGGCAGCGGTGGCGTCGGCCAGGCCTTTGCCGTAGGTGTCCTTGTCGTTGATGACGGCGACTTTCTTGCCCTTGAGCACGTCGACGATGTAGTCGCCAGCAACGATGCCTTGCTGGTCGTCACGCCCGCACATACGGAACATGGCGCCCAGGCCGCGTTCGGTCACTTGTGGGTTGGTGGAGCCTGGGGTGATGGCGATGATGCCGGCTTCGTCATACACCTCGGAGGCCGGGATGGTGTTGGAGGAGCAGAAGTGCCCGACCACGCCGATCACTTTGTCCTGGTCGGCCAGGCGGTTGGCCACGGCCACAGCCTGCTTGGGTTCACACGCATCGTCGCCAGCTACCAGCACGATTTTCTCGCCGTTGATGCCGCCGGCCTTGTTGATCACATCGGCTGCCGCCTGGGCACCCTTCATGTACTGCTCACCGAAAGCGGCGTTGGCGCCCGTCATGGGCCCCGCGACGCCGATCTTCACATCAGCTTGAACAAACGTAGAAACACCCAGCGCCGCTGCAACGGCGAGGGCCAGAAAACCTTTCTTGTAAAACGTCTGGGACATGAGTGGTGCTCCGATATTTTTGATTTTTGGCACGACAACTTGCATTCAAACCTTTCACTGAAAGCCCAGAGCAAGGCGCGTGCCATTACGTTTTTATTCTTCAAAAAGACACGGTGTCATTGTTATTGCAGGTGTTTCGGCTCCATTCGCCAGGACGTGCAACCCTCTAGCGTCCAGAGGTGCAACCAATGGATCCAAAAAGTACAACCGTGGCAGGTCGTACCTGCAACCAAGCCTATAAACGACAGTTCCTGGCGCTGTAACAAACGGCGTAACGGAACTGCACATTTACAGTGCGTGATTGCTACGACTTGCACCAATACAGATTAGTAGCCTGCTAAGAAAATGCAGGCTTCTGAGCGGTATTTCGCTGATCAGATCACGATCCTCAGGCATTGGCCGGCGTGATACAGCGAGAACCCGGCTTCATACAGGCAGCTGCGCAAGCCTACCCCGGCCAAAGGCTGCATCGGCGCGAAGGGAATCGGCAGCGCCTGGGGATTCTGGTGACACAAGTAGTCGGCAAATGCCTTGCCGACCACACTGCCGGTGGTCACGCCACGGCCGTTATAGCCCGTGACTGCCACAAGGCCGGGCGCCGGTTCGAACAGGCGCATCAAGTGGTCCGGGGTGAAGGCGATACAGCCAGTCCAGGTGAACTCCCACTGCACCGATTTGAGGTACGGGAAGTAATGCTGCTGCACCCGATCGGCCCACGCCTTGAGGAACCACGCGGGCTTCTGGTTGCCGTTGCCCAGGCTGCCGAGCAACAAACGGCCATCGGCGTCGCGACGGATGCTGCTCAGCACCTGGCGCGTATCCCATGAGCCCTGGCCGCCGGGCAGGATCTGTTGGGCGGCGTCGCCCGTCAGTGGGGCCGACGCGACCTGGTAGTAATAGCCGGGGAAGAAATTGCGCCGCAACTCGGTCCACTCGCCTTCGGTGTAGGCGTTGGAGGCGATCACCACTTGTGCAGCCTGCACTGACCCTTGTGCGGTCTGCACCGACCAGTGCGAACCCTGGCGCTCAAGCTGCGTGACCGGCGAATGATCGAACAACTGCCCGCCAAGGCCCGCCGCCGCATTGGCCAAACCGCTGGTGTAGGCCATCGGGTTCAAGGTGCCGGCACGCCGATCCAGCAAGGCGGCGGCGATCTTTTTGGTGCCCGTGGCCTGTTCACAAGCCTGGCCGGTAAGCAACTCGACTGGCGCGCCACGGCGCTTCCATTGCGCTTCACGACTGCGCAAATCCGCCTCGCCACGGGCGTTGTGCGCCATGTGCAAGGTGCCTTCACGGCGTAATTGGCAATCGATGTTGTATTTATCGATCAGGCTGAACACCAGGGACGGCGCCGCACCCAACATACGGTTGAGCTGGCTGCCCACCGCTTCGCCGAAACCGGCTTCGATTTCGTCCGGCGGGATCCACATGCCGGCGTTGACCAGCCCCACATTACGCCCGGAACCACCATGGCCGGTGCGATGAGCTTCCAGCACGGCGACGCTTTTACCTTGTTCCAGCAAATGAACGGCCGCCGACAAACCGGTGATCCCGGCGCCGATCACGCACACATCCACCTTGACCTCGCCCTTGAGCGCGGCACGGTCCGGCCGGCTGGGAGTGAGGTGTTCCCATAAACATGTTTCGCGTAGTGCCATTGCCAGACTCCGGGATGAAACCTAACAAACAACTGTTATTTTGAATTGAAAACCCAATCAAATGTGGGAGCTGGCTTGCCTGCGATGCAGGCACCTCGGTGTATCAGATACCCATGGTGATGCTATCGCAGGCAAGCCAGCTCCCACATTGACCGCGCTTCGACTTGAGGAATCAGTCGAAAGTAATGCCCTGTGCCAGCGGCAACTCAAGCGAGTAGTTCACCGTATTGGTCTGGCGACGCATATACCCGCGCCACGCATCCGAACCCGACTCACGCCCGCCGCCGGTCTCTTTCTCGCCACCAAACGCGCCGCCGATTTCCGCGCCGCTCGGGCCGATGTTGACGTTGGCAATGCCGCAGTCGCTGCCCACCGCCGACATGAACTGCTCGGCTTCACGCACGTCGGTGGTGAAGATGCACGACGACAGGCCTTGAGGCACGGCGTTGTTCAGGCGCAGGGCTTCGTTGAAGTCGTTGTAGCCGATCACATAGAGGATCGGGGCGAAGGTCTCGGTGCACACCACGTCGCTTTGCTCGGGCATTTCCACAATCGCCGGCGAGACGTAGTAGGCATTCGGAAATTTGTCTTCCAGCTGGCGCTTGCCGCCGAACACCTTGCCGCCTTCGCTCAAGGCTTGCTCCAGGGCGTCCTGCATGTTGTCGAAGCCGTGCTTGTCGATCAGCGGGCCGATCAGGTTGCCTTCCAGCGGGTGGCCGATGCGTACTTTGGAATAGGCGGCCTTGAGGCGGGTGACGATTTCCTCTTTCACCGACTCATGGGCGATCAGCCGGCGCAGGGTGGTGCAGCGCTGGCCAGCGGTGCCGACGGCGCTGAACAGGATGGCGCGCACGGCCATGTCCAGGTCGGCACTTGGGCCGAGGATCATCGCGTTGTTGCCGCCCAGCTCCAGGATGCTGCGGGCAAAACGGGCGGCGACTTTCGGTGCCACCTCGCGGCCCATGCGGGTGCTGCCGGTGGCGCTGATCAGCGCGACGCGCGGGTCGTCCACCAGTGCAGCACCGGCGTCGCGGCCGCCGATGATCACTTGGCTCAGGTATTGCGGGGCGCCATCGAATTTTTTCAGCACGCGCTCGAACAATGCCTGGCAGGCGAGCGCAGTGAGCGGGGTCTTTTCCGAGGGTTTCCAGATCACGGCGTTGCCGCACACCAGCGCCAGGGTGGTGTTCCACGCCCACACGGCGACCGGGAAGTTGAACGCGCTGATCACACCAACCACGCCCAGCGGATGCCAGGTTTCACGCATGTGGTGGCCTGGGCGTTCGGAGGCGATGGTCAAGCCGTACAACTGGCGCGACAGGCCAACGGCGAAGTCGCAGATGTCGATCATTTCCTGCACTTCGCCCAGGCCTTCCTGGGTGATCTTGCCGGCTTCCCAGGACACCAGCTCGCCCAGGTCGGCCTTGTATTCGCGCAGCACGTCACCGAACTGGCGCACCAGTTCGCCACGGCGCGGGGCCGGCACTTTGCGCCAGGCTTCGAATGCATGCTCGGCGCGACTGACCTGTTGCTCCACCTCGGCGGCACCTTCCCAGTGCACACTGCCGATACGGCTGCCATCGATCGGCGAATGCACGGGCTGCTTGCCCGACTGGTACAGCGCCGGGTTTACCCCGAGACGATCAAGCAATGCGGCAACCATGGGTCACTCCTTCAATCTATAAACAGAAAAATTGCGCCGCCACCGACACGGCGATCCAGGCCTTATTTGTAGCTGGCCCAAGACTTGCCAACAAACGACGATTAGGCGAGATATCATTCCGTTTATTCATGCAAAGCATAAAAAGAGGCACGCCGTGCTGAACAAAAGACATTTGCCCTCGATCACCGCCCTGCAGTGCTTCGAAGCCGCCACCCGCCACCTGAGCTTCACCCGCGCCGCCGAGGAACTGAACCTCACGCAGAGCGCGGTGAGCAAGCAGGTGGCGCAGTTGGAAGAGCTGCTGCAGCACTTGCTGTTCCGCCGCGTGCGCCGTCGCTTGCAGATGACTCCGGCGGGCGACCTGTACCTCGTGGAAGTGAGAAAAATCCTCACGCAGGTGGAGATGTCCACCCATTACCTGCGCTCCTACGGCGGTGAAACCGAGGTGCTACGAGTGTCCACGCCCTACACCTTCGGCGCGCGCTGGCTGGTGCCGCGCCTCAAGGGCTGGCGGCTGCGTCACCCGCAGATCCACCTGGACCTGTGCAATGAACAGGAACCGGATGAGCTGCTGCAAGGCAAGGCCGACATGGCGTTCTACTTCGGTCAGGGCTCACGCCCCGGCACCGAGAGCCTGAAGTTGTTCAGCGAAGAGCTTGTACCGGTGTGCGCACCCGAGAGTTTGCCCGCGCAGCCCTTCACCGACCCCACGCAACTGAGCAACCTGGTGCTGCTGCAAAACGCCTCACGCCCCCAGGGCTGGCATGACTGGTTCGCCAGCCAGGGTTACCAGACCGAGCACAGCTATCATGGGCCGCGTTTCGACACCTTTTATATGTGCATTCGTGCAGCCCAAGTCGGCTGTGGTGTGGCGCTGCTACCGCGATTCCTGGTGGAAGAGGAACTGGCCGACGGCAAGCTGGTGATCCCCTGGCAGCATGCAATGCCGAGCCAGGATGCCTATTACCTGGCCTACCCCGAGCATTCGGCGGAGGTGCCCAAGGTGCGCGATTTTGTGAAGTGGATGATGGAGCAGGTGGATGCCAACTGAAAAAACACTGGCAAACCGACCCGCGTCTATGCGCCACTAGCCCCCTTCCTTAATTGTGCGTAAAGGTCGGCGCCCATCGCCGACCCGTCTGGAGATTCCCGTTATGAGCGAGAGTGTGTTTGCCGATCGCATCGTGCAGAACTTGCTCGACACCGACTTCTACAAGCTGACCATGATGCAGGCGGTGCTGCACAACTACCCCAACGTGGAAGTTGAATGGGAGTTCCGGTGCCGTAACAGCGAAGACCTGCGCCCGTACCTGGCGGAGATCCGCTACCAGATCGAACGCCTCGCCGAGCTGAGCCTGAGCCCGGACCAGTTGGGTTTCCTGGAGCGCATCAGCTTCATGAAGCCGGACTTTTTGCGCTTTCTCGGGCTGTTCCGCTTCAACCTGCGCTATGTGCAGACCGGTATCGAGAACGGCGAACTGTTCATCCGCCTGCGCGGGCCGTGGCTGCATGTGATCCTGTTTGAAGTGCCGATGCTGGCCATCGTCAGCGAAGTGCGCAACCGCTACCGCTACCAGACCGTGATCCTCGAACAGGCCCGCGAGCAGCTGTACCGCAAGTTCGACTGGCTGACCGCCAATGCCAGCAGCGATGAACTGTCGGAGCTGCAAGTGGCCGACTTTGGCACGCGCCGGCGCTTCTCGTACCGGGTGCAGGAAGAAGTGGTCAGCGTGCTCAAGCACGACTTCCCCGGGCGTTTTGTCGGCACCAGCAACGTGCACCTGGCCCGTGAATTCGATATGAAACCGCTGGGCACCATGGCCCACGAATGGATCATGGCCCACCAGCAACTCGGCCCACGCCTGATCGACAGCCAGATCGCCGCGCTCGACTGCTGGGTCCGCGAATACCGTGGCCTGCTGGGCATCGCCCTGACCGACTGCATCACCACCGACGCATTCCTGGGCGACTTCGACCTGTACTTCGCCAAGCTGTTCGACGGCCTGCGCCATGACTCCGGCGATCCCGTGCAATGGGCAGAAAAAGCCATCGCCCACTACCACAAGCTTGGCATCGAGCCGATGAGCAAGACGTTGGTGTTCTCCGACAGCCTGTCACTGCCCAAGGCCCTGGAGATTTTCCGTGCGCTGCGCGGTCGCATTAATGTGAGCTTTGGCATCGGCACCAACCTGACCTGCGACATTCCAGGTGTGGAACCGATGAGCATCGTGCTTAAAATGACCGCCTGCAATGGCCAGCCCGTCGCGAAGATCTCCGATGAAGCGGGCAAGACCCACTGCACGGACCCGAATTTCGTCGCCTATTTGCGTCATGTTTTCAAAGTACCTGCCATCTCTAGCAAGGAGTGAATCATGCAAGCCGTACAGCGTGAGATTGCTGAACAGCTCAAGGTCCAAGCGCCGTTCCACGACCAGGCCGCCCTTGAGGCCGAGGTTGCCCGCCGCGTGACCTTTATCCAGGACTGCCTGCGCAATTCCGGGCTCAAGACGCTGGTGCTGGGCATCAGCGGTGGCGTCGACTCCCTGACCGCAGGCCTCTTGGCCCAACGCGCGGTGAAAGAGCTGCGTGAGAACAGCGGTGATGAGGCTTACCGCTTTATTGCGGTGCGACTGCCTTACGAAACCCAGTTCGACGAAATCGATGCCACCGCCTCGGTAGATTTTATCGAGCCGGACGAGCGCCACACCGTGAACATCGGACCGGCCGTCAAAGCCCTGGCCAATGAAGTGGCGGCGTTTGAAGGCAAGGCCGCAGTGTCCCGCGATTTCGTGCTGGGCAACACCAAGGCGCGCATGCGCATGGTGGCGCAGTACACCATCGCCGGCGCAGCCGGTGGCCTGGTGATCGGCACCGACCATGCGGCGGAAGCGGTGATGGGCTTTTTCACCAAGTTCGGTGACGGCGCGTGCGACCTGGCACCGTTGAGCGGGCTGGTGAAAAACCAGGTGCGTGCGATTGCGCGGCACTTTGGTGCGCCCGAATCATTGGTGGAGAAGGTGCCGACGGCGGACCTGGAAGACCTGTCGCCGGGCAAGCCGGACGAAGCGTCACACGGCGTGACCTATGCCGAGATCGATGCCTTCCTGCACGGTGAGCCGGTGCGTGAGGACGCGTTCAGGATCATCTGCGACACGTATCGCAAGACCGAGCACAAGCGGGTCATGCCGTTTGCGCCTTGATATGAGCGAGCACAAAAAAAGCGCCTGAACAGGCGCTTTTTTTTCGACAAGAGTCGGCTTACTTCAGGGTCACAGTGCCTTTCATCATCGAGATGTGGCCTGGGAACGAGCAGAAGAATGCGTAGTCAGTCCCGGCGGCCAGCTTCGACACGTCGAAGGTCACCGAGTCTTTCTCGCCGGCACCGATGATCTTGGTGTGGGCGATGATGCGGTCGTCACCCGGCTTCAGGTAGTCCTTGTCGATGCCGGCGGCCATGCCGTCGGTAGCAACCGGCTGCATGTTGGCGGCGCTGGTCAGCACCCAGTTATGACCCATGACGTTTTTCGGCAGGTTGCCGGAGTGGGTCAGCTCAACGGTGAACGTCTTGCAGCTTTTGTCGATTTCAATGGCTTTGGTGTTGAAGGACATTTGGTCGGTGGAGTCGACAGTGACCTTGCACTCTGCAGCAAGCAACTGGCCGCTCGCCAGAGTCAGCAGGGAAACAGCAACGAGTTTGGCAAACATGTGAATCTCCAAGGCAGGGTTTAGAAAACGCGTATTGCGACAAGGGTGCCTGAACCAGGCAGGAATTCTTATGATCTGAATCAACAGATTGTATACAACTTTAGGCTATCAGACTTATCAACACAATCTACCAGCCAAAGTACAACCCCCTGGCTATGATCGGCTCATCACCCATCGGAGTCCGCGCCATGCACCTCAACCAACTGTTCAACGGCCTGCTGGCCGCCTACGCCTGCGGTAAGTGAAGGCCAAGCGCCCCCTGAAGCTGCTACCATGTCGTCCCAAGGCAGCTGCGCGCCGCCACCCTCACCTTCGACCCTAGAGGATCGCCCATGGCCAAACCTAATTACTCCTTCGCCAAACGTCAGAGAGACTTGGCCAAGGAGCAGAAGAAAGAGGAAAAACTGCAACGCAAGAAAGCCGCTGCAGATGAAGAGGCCAATGGGCTGAACGCCGATGTTGATGGTGAAGAAACGAGCGACGAGACCGAAACACCAAAAGATCCGGCTGAATAAATTCCTTTGTGCTGAGCCGGCCTTCCCGGCTCGGCACAATCAACTGTTATTCCAGCGGCATCACCGTCACCCGTACCTCCGGGTCATGGCTCCCTCCTCCCAGAATCACCCCACGCAACGGCGACACATCGGAAAAGTCCCGGCCCCAGGCCAGGGTGATGTGCTCCAGTGCCGGCTGCACATTGTTCGTCGGATCGAAATCCACCCAGCCCGAAACCGGGCAATACACCGAGACCCACGCGTGGGACGCATCGGCGCCGATCAGCCGTGGCTGGCCGGGCGGTGGCTGGGTGAGCAGGTAACCGCTGATATAACGCGCCGCCAGGCCCCGCGAGCGCAGGCAGGCGAGCATCAGGTGAGCGAAGTCCTGGCACACGCCGCGACGGCGCTCCAGCACCTCCACCAGCGGCGTGGCGACTTGGGTGGCTTCGGCATCGAAGGTGAATTCGCTGAAAATCTTTTCCATCAGCGCCTGCACGCCCAATAGCAGCGGTTTGCCGGGGGCAAAACAGCTTTCGGAGAATTCGACGAAGGTTTTCTTCAGGTGTACGTAGGGCGATTCGAAGCGGTAGCGGCAGGCTTCGATCAGCGCATCGGACATCGGTTGACTGCTGTAGGTCAGGCTGTCGCGGGTCTGGTCCCAGGCGGGCGACTGCTGGAAATCCAACGCCGGCCGCGCCAGTACTTCCAAGGTCAGCCCGGCGTTCACCAGCAATTCATCATGCGGCCGCTCGAATGCCAGGCGCGTGATCGGGTTGCCGAACACGTCCAGCTCATCGCGGCGCGAGGTCGGTTCCGGGCTGATATCCAGCTGTTGCGAGCTGCAACGCTGCCAGGCGCACGGCCGTGGCCATAGGTGCGCCAGCTGCTGGGCCAGGGATACCGGACTGTCGTAGTGGTAGTGGGTATCGTGAAAAATCTGGTAGCGCGCACTCATCACACCGACACCGTTTGCTGGCTGACATCATCCACATGGGCAAAGTGACGCAAGGCCAGGCGATCCGACACTTGCCCACTCTCATCGGCCACTGCTTGCAGCAAGTCGGCCAGGCCCTCCAGCGCGGCACGTACGCTGGCTTCGCCGAACAACGGGTTCTCCAGGCAACCCAGGTCGAATCGCGCCAGGCGCTCCACCAAGGGGCCAAGACCGGTTTCCCGAGGCACACCAAAGTCATCATTGAGACGTCGCAGCGTGCGACTCACCAATTTGAGCTGGAACAGCACCGCGTGGGGGTTCTGTTCGTCCAGCAACAGCAAGTCGAGTACCGGGATCAGTTGCGGCACCGCGAGGTAGCGCGAACGGTAGGTGATGCTGCTGTTGCCCAATTCCAGCAACCACTCCAGCCCGGCCTGATCGAACACCGCCACACCGCGCAGGAACGCCGCCAGGCTGCTGCTCAGAAACTGCAGACGCTCGATGCGCCGCCCCATCATCAGGAAACGCCAGCCTTCATCGCGGGTCATGTCGTCCAGGGCAAACCCGGACAGCGCCGCCAGGGACATCACCAGGCGGTTGAGGAAGTCCAGCAACTCGCCAAAATCCGGCGACTCGCTTTCCAGCTCCACGGCTTCGCGCTGCAACTCCACTAGGGCCTGCCAGTTTTCCCGGGACAGCTTGCCGCGCACTTGCGACGCCGCCCACTGCAAGCGTTGCAGGTTGGCGCGCAGGCTCGACGGCCAGTCATCCCCGAGCAGGGCCGCCAGCAGGCGTTCGGGCAATTCGCCCTCCTCCGGCAGCAGGCGCAGGTTTTCGCCCAGCTCGACGGCCGCCTGCAAAGCCAACGGATCGTCGCCATCCACATAGCGCGCCAGCACGATACGCAACCAACGCGCGCTGTCGTCGCAGCGCTCGCAGTAACGACCGAACCAGAACAGGTTTTCCACGACGCGGGACGGTAGATAAGGATCGCGGCGCACCAGATCGTGGGCGCCAATCGTGCGTTGCGCGCGCCACTGCTCATTACCCGGCGCACGTTCGCCAAGCACCCAGGTGTCCTTGCTGGCGCCGCCGCGTTGCATCGACACCACTTCGGCGTCGGCTTCGGCCGCCACGCGTGTCAGGCCGCCGGGCAATACGCGGTAACCGTCGTCACTGGCCACGGCGTACACGCGCATGCCGATGGCGCGGTGTTGCAAATGATCGTCCACGGTGTGCCACACCGGCGCCTGGGACAATTGAGCCAGCTCCTGGGCGACGTAGGCATAAGGCCGCGCGCGCATGCGTTCGGCCAGGGCCTGGCGCTGTTCGTCGTTGAGGTCGCGGCCGAATACCGGCGCGAAACTCTGGGACGGGAACGCGGGTTTGATCAGCAGTTCCGGCAACTTCTCCAGCGCTTCGGCCAGTACCGGCGCTTCGCCGCACCACCAGGTGGCGATGGACGGCAGGATCAGTGCTTCGCCGAACAGGAACTCGTTGATCTTCGGCAAAAAGCCCAGCAATCCAGGGGACTCCAGCACGCCGCTGCCCAGAGCATTGGCGACCAGCACGTTGCCCTGGCGCACGGCGTCCAGCAACCCCGGTACGCCGAGGGCCGAGTCGGTGCGCAGCTCCAGCGGGTCGCAGAAATCATCGTCGAGACGACGCATGATCGCGTGCACCCGGCGCAGGCCGCTGAGGGTTTTCAGGAATACGGTGCTGTCGCGCACGGTGAGGTCGCCGCCCTCCACCAGCGGGTAGCCCAACTGACGGGCGAGGTAGAGGTGCTCGAAGTAACTTTCATTGAACCGGCCAGGCGTGAGCAGCACGATCAGCGGCGGCTGGTCATCACCTGGGGCTTGGCGGGCCAGGGTTTCCTGCAAGGTGCGGAAGAATCCGGTGAGGTGCTGCACCTGCAAGTCACGGTAAAGATCCGGGAAGGCGCGGGATACGATGGTGCGGTTTTCCAGCGCATAGCCGGCACCGGATGGCGCCTGGGTACGGTCGGCGGTGACCCACCAGCGGCCATCCGGCGTGCGCGCTAGGTCCACGGCGTACAGGTGCAGGAACGCACCGTCCGGCGGCTGGATGCCCTGGCACGGCCACAGAAAATTGTTATGCCCGAACACCAGCTCCGCCGGCAGCAAACCCTCCTTGATCAGACGCTGCGGGCCGTACAGATCCGCCAGCACGGCATTGAGTAGCCGTGCGCGCTGGGCGATACCGGCCGACAGATGCTGCCATTCATCAGCCGCCAGCACATGGGGCAGCAGGTCCAGCTCCCACGGCCGGTCGGCGCCCTTGGGGTCGGCGTAGACGTTATAGGTCACGCCGTTTTCCTGGATCTGCCGGGTCAGCAATGCCTGACGCTGGGCCAATTGCGCGGGCGTGCTGCGCTGCAGGTGGTCCAGCAGGCGCCGCCAATGGGCACGCACTGCGCCGCTGTCATCCAGCAGTTCGTGATAAGTGCCCGCGGTCAGCGGGTAACGGTCGAGCAAGTCGGACATGGAACGCTCGGCAGAGGCAAGGGGGCTCAGATTAACTCAACAAACACTGCAAATCCCCTGTAGGCCCCGGCTTTTGTGGTGAGCGGGCTTGCCCCGCGCGAGGCAAGCTCGCTCACCACAAAAGCTCACGCCCACAGAGGGATCGCGTTCAGTCATTTTTATGGGGGAAGCGGCGCAGATCCAGGGTCATCGGCAGTTCATCGTTCACGACCACGCTCGGCACGTCGAGCTTCCCTGGGCTATGCCCCAACCGGAAAAACCGCGCCATGCGCCGGCTCTCTGCCTCATTGGCATTCACCGGCAAGCTGTCGTAGTTGCGCCCACCCGGATGGGCGACGTGATACTGGCAGCCGCCCAGCGAACGCTGCATCCAGGTGTCCAGCAGATCGAACACCAGCGGCGCATGCACCGGGATGGTCGGTTGCAGGCAGTTGGCCGGCTGCCAGGCGCGGTAACGCACGCCAGCGACGAACTCACCGACTCGCCCGGTGGCTTGCAGCGGCACCGGGATGCCGTTGCAGGTCAGCAGGTAGCGCTGCGGGGGCAGCCCGGTCAACTTGACTTGCAGGCGCTCAAGGGACGAATCCACGTAACGCACCGTGCCGCCCACCGCACCCTCTTCGCCCAGTACGTGCCAAGGTTCCAAGGCCTGGCGCAGCTCCAGTTCGATCCCGCTGACGGCGTAGTCACCCACTTTGGGGAAACGGAACTCCAGGTGCGCGGCAAACCACTCGGCGCGCAACGGATAACCGGCGGCGTTGAGCTCAACGATCACATCGGCAAAATCTTGCTCGATGAAATGCGGCAACAGGAAACGGTCGTGCAGCTCCGTGCCCCAACGTGCCAGCTTCGGCGGCGCGTAGGGTTCGCGCCAGAAACGCGCGACCAGCGCCCGCAGCAGCAATTGCTGGGTCAGGCTCATGCGGGCGTGGGGCGGCATTTCAAATGCGCGCAGCTCCAACAGGCCGAGGCGGCCGGTGGCGCCGTCCGGCGAGTAGAGTTTGTCGATGCAGAATTCGGCACGGTGAGTGTTGCCGGTCACGTCGATCAGCAGGTTGCGCAGCAGGCGGTCCACCAACCACGGCGGGCATTCTTCGCCGGGCTCTGGCATTTGTGCGAAGGCGATTTCCAGCTCGTACAACGCGTCGTTGCGCGCCTCGTCCACCCGTGGTGCCTGGGAAGTCGGGCCGATGAACAGGCCGGAAAACAGGTAGGAAAGCGAGGGGTGGTTGTGCCAGTAGCTGATCAGACTGCGCAGCAGATCGGGGCGGCGCAGGAACGGTGAGTCCTTGGGCGTCGCGCCGCCCAGCACAAAGTGGTTACCGCCGCCGGTGCCGGTGTGGCGCCCGTCGATCATGAATTTTTCGGTGGTCAAGCGCGTCTGCCGCGCCTCTTCGTAGAGGAATTCGGTGCGTTCCACCAATTCGTCCCAAGTGGCGGACGGCTGCACGTTGACCTCGATCACACCTGGGTCCGGCGTCACGCGGAAGTTGCTCAGGCGTGTATCGGCGGGTGGTTCATAGCCTTCCAGCAATACCGGGCAATGCAGCTCTTCAGCGGTGGCTTCGATGGCGGCCACCAGCTCCAGATAGTCTTCAACACGCTCCACGGGCGGCATGAACAGATAGAGGCGCCCTTCCCGTGCTTCGGCGCACAGGGCGGTGCGGGTCAGCCAGTCGGCGGACTCGTTCACCAAGGGCACACGCTCATCGTTCTGCGCGGGCTCATCGTGGCTTTGCAGCTGCGCGGTGGACGGCAGCTCCGGCTGATCCTGGTTCGGGTCAGTCGGGTGCACAAACGGGTACTCCGCCGCCGTCACCCACGGCTGCGAGGCCAATGGCAGGCGATAGCCCAACGGCGAATCCCCCGGCACCAGGCGGCAGTGGTTGTCACGCAGGTACCAGCGCCCACTCTGCCAACGGTCATTGGCCGCCGTGCGCGCCAACGGCAGCACTTGGCCGATGACTTTATCCAGGCCCTGGCTGAACACCTTGCGCAGGCGTTCGCGCTCCAAGTCGTCGCTCAGGCGCGGGTCTTGGGCGGTGACGTTCTGCGGCAGCGCGCCTTCGCGCCACAGGTAGTAGAAATTGTCTTCGAAGGCCGGGAACACAAAGCGCGCCGGCAACTTGAGGCGCTCTGCGACGCTGGCCAGGAAACGCCCGGCCAGCGCGCCATCCACGCCGTAGTCCTCTTGCTCATCGGCAATCAACGCGCTGTTGTGCCAGATCGGCACACCGTCGCGGCGCCAGTAGCAATTGAGCGACCAACGCGGCAATTGCTCGCCGGGGTACCACTTGCCTTGGCCGAAGTGCACCAAACCCTTCGGAGCGTAGTGCTTGCGCATTCGCTGGAACAGCTCGGCGGACAGTCGGCGCTTGTCCGGGCCGAGGGCGGCGGTGTTCCATTCGGCGCCGTCGGGATCGTCGATGGAGACGAAGGTGGGCTCGCCGCCCATGGTCAGGCGTACGTCGTCCTTGAGCAGGTCGCCATCAATCTGACGACCCAGGGCCTGGATCGCCAGCCATTGTTCTTCGGTGTAGGGCTTGGTGACGCGCGGCGCTTCCCAGATCCGCTCAACTGACATTTCGTGGGTGAATTCACACTCGCAAGGCTCCACCAGCCCACTGATCGGTGCGGCGGACGATGGATCGGGACTACACGCCAACGGAATATGGCCTTCACCGGCGAACAACCCGGAGGTAGCGTCCAGGCCGATCCAGCCGGCGCCGGGCAAATACACTTCGCACCAGGCGTGCAGGTCGGTGAAATCCACTTCCGTGCCGGAGGGGCCATCGAGGGCTTTGACGTCAGCAGTGAGTTGGATCAGGTAGCCGGACACAAACCGCGCCGCCAGCCCCAGGTTGCGCAGGATCTGCACCAGCAACCAAGCCGAGTCGCGGCATGAACCGGAGGCGTTTTCCAGAGTGAACTCAGGCGTTTGCACACCCGGTTCCATGCGAATCAAGTAGCCGATATCAGCCGCCAGGCGCTGGTTGAGGCCCACCAAAAAGTCCACGGCCGGCAGCGGCGTGCGGTCGATGCCCGCCAGGTACGCGGCGAACCGGGGCGTGAGCGGCAGGGTTTCCAGGTACGGCGCCAGCTCACGCTGCTCGTCGGCGGCGTAGCTGAAGGGGATTTTCTCGGCGTAGGGTTCGAGGAAAAAGTCGAAGGGGTTGAATACGGCCATCTCAGCGACCAGGTCGACTTCGATGCGCAGCTCGTCAGTCTTTTCCGGGAACACCAACCGCGCCAGGTAATTGCCCTGGGGGTCCTGCTGCCAGTTGATGAAATGCTGCTCGGGCAGCACTTTCAGCGCATAGGACAGAATCCGCGTGCGGCTATGGGCCGCCGGGCGCAAGCGCACGATCTGTGGGCCAAGTTCGACAGCGCGGTCGTAGCGGTAATGCGTAACGTGGTGCAACGCGACATGAATCGACACGGCGGCCTCCTGCGAGCCAGGGCATGGAAACAAAGCGCGCAAGACTTATGCCAGAGCGGCGGTCATTGCGCTTTATCGTAAGACCCGGTGCAGTACAGCACCAAAACAGCGCCAACGGCGGTGCCATGGTGCAAGTGACGCACATATTTGTGGCGTCGGTGTGAAGGTGGGTGGGGAATCTACCCAGTCAGGCCGACTTGGCCGCCTCACGCACGCGACGCACCTCAACCAGTTTCCTCACCATCGAACGATAGCCCTTGCCGTTGAGCAGCAACAACCCGAGCAAGGGCCAGAACAGGCTTTCACTGTAGATAAACCAGTGCGGGCGGTATTGCAGCGTCGGCAATACCACCAGCAAACACAGCACAAAAAAGCCCACCATGCCCCACACCGCCCAGGCGTGACCGCGCACCACCAGGAAGTTGCTGTTGACCACGAACAATGCGGCAAAAATCACCACACACCAGGACACCGTGGCATTGGTGCCCATGGGCACGTCGGCAAAATAGGTGCTGGCCGCCAGGGAAATAGCACCGGAACCACCGAGGCAACCGGCGAGAATCACGCCGATGAACGAGGGAAAATGCTCCAGCAAAAAGGGTTTCAGGGACGGTGCGCCACTCATCACTCAAGCTCCTCATACAAGCCTATCGCCAGGGTCTTGAGCTGGCCCGGGTTATCCGAACGCGCCAGGCCCCAGACACTCAGCCCTGCACTGAAGGCATCGCCGATCTGCACGATGGTGGCGTGCTTGAGCTGGGTATGGCTGAAGCGCTTGGGCAAGTCGCCGCGCAGTTGCAGCAGTTTGCGCATCTTGGTCGACATCTGCGGATCGGCGATTTTCAGCAATTCCTTGGTCAGTTTTTCCCGCTCCTGACCGTTGAGCCCCTTGAGCACTTGGCGCAAGGATTTACCGGTGGATGCACGCGCCACGTTGACCAGCTTGACCGTAGTCAATGCCGAGGCGCCCACACCCACCAAAGCGGCGCCGTCCATGATCTTGGTCGCGTTCTGGTACCACTCTTCGCTGTCCAGATAGTCGTTCATGCCTGGGTTGACGATCTCATTGCGGGTCCGAAACGCGCCCATCAGGCAGGACGCTGTACTCGCGGTGGCACTGGTGTAGCCAATCACAGTGATCACCGAGCTGGCGCCACCGGTAAACGGCACCGCGATGGTGCCACTGAGCATCACCAGCCAGCCCAGCACCGCGCCACCGCAGGATAAGGTGGTGTTGAAGGCTTCGCTGATCAGCCGCGACTCGCGCGGATTATTCATCACCTGATCGGCGAACTGCGCAGGTGCTACGTATTTTTGCGCTTCGCGCACGATGATGCGTTTGGGCTGGATGCTGCAAATCGGCTTGAATTCGCGAAGGGTGACAACGTTGAAGTCGGCGTCGATATACACCACACCTGCACCGACGATGTTGGGGTCGGCGTCGATGGCGGCAAATATACGCGGCAGGTTCAGTTGGCTTTCGATGCGCTGGCGCGCCATGAACTGTGAGCGGTTGGAATCCATGCCGATGCCGGCCAGGGGGTTAGCCATGTTTTTCTTCCTTGAACTGAATGGGCGCCACCTTAACAAACCACCCACCCAGCGCCTAGAAAGCAAAACGCCAGCACAAGGCTGGCGTTTTGCATGTTCAGGCTGCGATCAACGCGGCACCACCGGCTTGCGCGCAGGCTTGCCGCCCTTGCCCTTGGCCGCATCGCTGCGCTCCTTGGCGGCTTGCTTGTTGCGCGCCTGGGCGGCGGCCTTGGCTTGCTCGCGCTTGTCCCACGGGTTGCTGCCGTCGCTGCCGCGAGGAGGCAAACCGGTGTGCTGAGTGAGGATCTTGGTGGTGGTTTCCTTCGCGACCTTATGGCTACCGGCCGGCGTCGAGTTCTTGCGACGCGCGCTCTGGTAGCTGTCGGTGCTCGGCTGGTGCAGCGGGATCAACTGGTCCTTGCCTGGCCCGATCAAGTCGGCACGGCCCATGCGGGTCAGTGCTTCACGCAGCATTGGCCAGCCTTTCGGGTCGTGGTAACGCAGGAACGCCTTGTGCAGACGGCGCTGGTCTTCGCTCTTGACGATGGTCACCGCGTCGCTCTTGTAGGTGACCTTGCGCAGCGGGTTCTTGCCCGAGTGGTACATCGCGGTGGCGGTGGCCATCGGCGACGGGTAGAACGCCTGCACCTGGTCGGCACGGAAGCCGTTGCCCTTGAGCCACAGGGCCAGGTTCATCATGTCTTCATCGGTGGTGCCGGGGTGGGCGGCGATGAAGTAAGGAATCAGGTACTGCTCCTTGCCCGCTTCCTTGGTGTACTTCTCGAACATGCGCTTGAACTTGTCATAGCTGCCAATGCCCGGCTTCATCATCTGGTTGAGCGGACCTTCCTCGGTGTGTTCCGGGGCGATCTTGAGGTAGCCACCGACGTGGTGGGTGACCAGCTCTTTCACATACTCAGGCGACTCGACGGCCAAGTCATAGCGCAGGCCGGAGGCGATCAGGATCTTCTTCACACCCGGCAACGCACGGGCGCTGCGGTACAGTTGGATCAACGACGAGTGATCGGTGTTCAGGTTCGGGCAGATACCAGGGAACACGCACGACGGCTTGCGGCACGCGGATTCGATTTCCGGGCTCTTGCAGGCGATGCGGTACATGTTCGCGGTCGGGCCGCCGAGGTCGGAGATCACGCCGGTAAAGCCCGGCACTTTGTCGCGGATCTCTTCGATCTCGCGGATGATCGACTCTTCGGAGCGGTTCTGGATGATGCGGCCCTCGTGCTCGGTGATTGAGCAGAAGGTGCAGCCGCCAAAGCAGCCACGCATGATGTTCACCGAGAAACGGATCATGTCGTAGGCCGGGATCTTTTCCTTGCCATACGCCGGATGCGGGACGCGGGCGTAAGGCATGCCGAACACGTAGTCCATTTCTTCGGTGGTCATGGGAATGGGCGGCGGGTTGAACCACACATCCACTTCACCGTGCTTCTGCACCAGCGCACGGGCGTTGCCTGGGTTGGTTTCCAGGTGCAACACGCGGTTGGCGTGGGCGTAGAGCACCGCATCGCCACGGACTTTCTCCACCGACGGCAGGCGGATCACGGTCTTGTCGCGGGTCATGCGCGGGCTGGCCAGGATCTGTACGACCTTGGCCTCTTCTGGGTCATCCACCGGACCTTTTTCCTGCTCGATGGCGCAGGCCTGGGTGTCCTGGGTATTCACGTACGGGTTGATGATCTTGTCGATCTTGCCCGGACGGTCGATACGCGTGGAGTCCACTTCGTACCAGCCCACTGGCGTGTCACGCCGAATGAACGCGGTGCCGCGCACGTCGGTAATGTCTTCGATCTTGTGGCCCCACGACAGGCGCTGGGCAACCTCGACAATCGCACGCTCGGCGTTGCCGTACAGCAGGATGTCGGCGGTGGCGTCGATCAGGATCGAGTTGCGCACGCGGTCCTGCCAGTAGTCGTAGTGGGCGATGCGACGCAGGGAGGCTTCGATGCCGCCGAGTACGATCGGCACGTTCTTGTAGGCTTCCTTGCAACGCTGGCTGTACACCAGGCTGGCGCGGTCCGGGCGTTTGCCGGCCATGCCGCCAGGGGTGTAGGCGTCGTCGGAACGGATTTTCTTGTCGGCGGTGTAGCGGTTGATCATCGAGTCCATGTTGCCGGCCGCGACGCCGAAGAACAGGTTCGGCTCGCCGAGCTTCATGAAGTCGTCTTTGGACTGCCAGTTCGGCTGGGCAATGATCCCGACGCGAAAGCCCTGGGACTCCAGCAGCCGGCCGATGATTGCCATGCCGAACGACGGATGGTCAACGTACGCATCACCGGTGACGATGATGATGTCGCAGGAATCCCAGCCAAGCTGATCCATCTCCTCCCTGCTCATCGGCAGGAATGGCGCTGGACCGAAACATTCGGCCCAGTACTTGGGATAGTCAAATAACGGCTTGGCTGTTTGCATGACGGTGACCGGTGTTGAGATGGAAAATCGCGGGCGCGGAATATAGCACAAATTTTGACCAATTCCGACGGTAATGGTCGGAATTGAGCAGACGGGTTATTCGTCGTCGTCGAAGTTGTAGCTGCCCGGCGCGAGGTTCTCGAAGCGGGTGTACTTACCGATGAAGGCCAGGCGGATAAAACCGATGGGGCCGTTCCGCTGCTTGCCGATGATGATCTCGGCGATGCCCTTGTGCTCGGTCTCGGGGTGGTACACCTCGTCGCGGTACACGAACATGATGACGTCGGCGTCCTGCTCGATCGCTCCGGATTCCCGCAAGTCGGAGTTCACCGGGCGCTTGTTGGGACGTTGTTCCAGGGAACGGTTGAGCTGGGACAGCGCCACCACCGGGCAGTTGAATTCCTTGGCCAGGGCTTTCAAGGACCGGGAGATCTCGGAAATCTCGTTGGTCCGGCTGTCACCGCTGGAGCCCGGGATCTGCATCAACTGCAGGTAGTCGATCATGATCAGTGCGATGTCACCGTGTTCACGCACCAGGCGGCGGGTACGTGCGCGCATCTCCGAGGGGCTGATACCCGCGGTGTCGTCGATGAACAGTTTGCGGTCATTGAGCAGGTTGACCGCCGAGGTCAGGCGCGGCCAGTCGTCGTCTTCCAGCTGGCCGGAACGCACCTTGGTCTGATCGATACGGCCCAGGGACGAGAGCATCCGCATGATCAGCGATTCACCTGGCATCTCGAGGGAGTACACCAGGACGGTCTTGTCGCTGCGCAACACGGCGTTTTCCACCAGGTTCATCGCGAAGGTGGTCTTACCCATGGAGGGACGACCGGCGACGATGATCAAGTCGGACGGCTGCAGGCCGCTGGTCTTCTCGTCCAGGTCCGCATAACCGGTAGAAATACCGGTGATGGCCGCGTCGGTGTTGAACAGGGTGTCGATACGGTCGATGGCCTTGGTCAACAGCTCGTTGACGCCCACCGGGCCGCCGGTTTTCGGGCGGGCCTCGGCGATCTGGAAGATCTGGCGCTCGGCTTCGTCGAGGATTTCTTCGGCGGTACGCCCTTCCGGGTTGAAGGCGCTGTCGGCGATCTCTGTGCTGATGCCGATCAGTTGCCGCAGCGTGGCCCGCTGGCGGACGATCTGGGCATACGCCTTGATGTTGGCGACGGACGGCGTGTTTTTCGCCAGCTCGCCGAGGTAGCCGAGGCCGCCGACCTGGGAGGTCTGGCCTTCCTTGTCCAGCTGCTCGGCCAGGGTCACCACGTCGATCGGTGAGTTCTGGTCGGCCAGTTTGGCGATGGCGCGGAAGATCAGGCGGTGGTCATGGCGATAGAAGTCACCGTCCGAGACTTGATCCAGCACGCGTTCCCAGGCGTTGTTGTCCAGCATCAAACCACCGAGCACAGCCTGTTCGGCCTCGATGGAATGCGGCGGCACCTTCAGGGCAGCGGTTTGCAGATCGTATTGCTCAGGAGCTGAAATATCGTTCATGGCCACTTGGAATTAGGGGTGTGTAGAAAAACAAAAGGCACGACCTGTAAACAGGATCGTGCCCGATGTTAACTGCCTGGCACGCGAGGTGCCAGTCAGTTAGGTATTGCTTAAGCTGCTACCACGACAACGCGTACGGTGGCTTCAACTTCGGCGTGCAGGTGCACGGCTACGTCGAATTCGCCTACGTTGCGGATGGTGCCGTTCGGCAGACGAACTTCGCTCTTCTGCACTTCAACGCCGGAGGCGGTCAGTGCATCAGCGATGTCGTGGGTGCCGATCGAACCGAACAGCTTGCCTTCGTCACCGGCGGTGGCAGTGATAGTCACTTCCAGCTCAGCCAGTTGGGCAGCGCGAGTTTCGGCCGAAGCTTTTTTGTCTGCTGCTGCTTTTTCCAGCTCAGCACGACGCTCTTCAAACGCAGCCAGGTTGGCAGCGGTTGCAGCGGTGGCTTTGCCGTATGGCAGCAGGTAGTTACGACCGTAACCGGCCTTAACGTTCACTTTGTCGCCCAGGTTGCCCAGGTTGGCGACTTTTTCCAGAAGGATCAGTTGCATGTGAAAATCCTCTAACTTTTAACCTTCACCGTTCGCGTTATCGGCGTCTTTCGGCGCCAGACGACCGCGAAAATCAATCAGGCCGTCGACAATGGCCAAAACCACGAGTAACGGATAGATCAGTTGCATGAACACCAGCATCGTTACGTACATCCCCACCAGCCAGAACTTGGCCAGGCGCTTCTGCGCGACCAGCCCGTGAATCAGGGCCAGTCCGGAAAACACCAGCGGTACGCTGCAAAACAGCACTAGCAAGGTGGCTTGTGAACCGAAGTACGGTCCGACCATCATGAGTGCCAGCAGCAACATCGCCGGGCCCACGGGGATTCTGATACTGCGAAACTCGCGACCAAAACCACCCGGGTTGTACAACAACGCCTGCCAATATCGCCCAAGCATCAGGCTCAGCAAACTGACGATCTGCATCATTACCGCCATCAGGCCGATCAGGGCCGGTGCAATCAGTGTTGCCAGTCGCGCTCGCTCTTCTACCGACAGCTGCTGGTAGAGTTCCCCGAGGGCCATCGGCAGGATCTTGGCGATCTCTTGCGACAGTACCTCGATTTGCGGGCGGAAAGCCGCGTCAATCAACACCGAAAACACCAACCCCAATGCCACGCTGACCAGCAGCGTGCGGACCCAGGACTCACTTGCGCGCAAAACCAACGCAAGGCTCGACGACCCCAGCAGCACCAGAAGCACTTTGGGTTCGCCCAGTTGCAGCCACCAGATCAAGGCAGCCACGACTCCCAGGGCCAGGATGCCAACGGCATCCTGCAAACCGCGCCGCAGGAGCACAAGGCATCCCGCGGCGGCAGCCAACCAATACAACAACGGCAATGCTGCACATCCAGCCACTACGAGAGTGGCCTGCACACGACCGCGCATGATGAACTCAGCTAAGGCGCGCATGCATTCAATCCCTTACTACTTGTCGACTGCCCGGTCTCAGCGGCCGTGGCTGTCGGTGTAGGCCAGCAGGGCCAGGAAGCGGGCGCGCTTGATAGCGGTGGCCAGCTGACGCTGATAACGTGCTTTGGTACCGGTGATACGGCTTGGAACGATTTTGCCGGTCTCGGATACGTAGGCTTTCAGAGTGTTGAGATCTTTGTAATCGATCTCTTTCACGTCTTCAGCGGTGAAGCGGCAGAATTTACGACGACGGAAGAAACGTGCCATTTGATAGGCTCCTTAAAAGGTCCGTGGATTACTCGTCAGCGTTATCGCTGTTGTCGCTGTCATCACTATCAGCGCTATCAGCGCCTTCGTGCTCAGGACGGTCGCGACGCTCACGGCGCTCACTGCGGTTTTCTTCAGCCTTGAGCATCTCGGATTGGCCGGTAACGGCTTCTTCGCGACGGATGACCAGGTTACGGATCACAGCATCGTTGTAGCGGAAGTTGTCTTCCAGCTCGGCCAGGGCCTTGCCAGTGCACTCAACGTTCAGCATCACGTAGTGAGCCTTGTGAACATTGTTGATTGCGTAGGCCAGTTGACGACGGCCCCAATCTTCCAGACGGTGGATTTTGCCGCCGTCTTCTTCGATCAGCTTGGTGTAACGCTCAACCATGCCGCCGACTTGCTCGCTTTGATCCGGGTGGACCAAAAAGATGATTTCGTAATGACGCATGAATGCTCCTTACGGGTTGTAGCCTGCCGCTCAAAAACGGTCAGACAAGGAGTGAATGACACTTATGGATCTTGCCGCAGGGAGGCACATCGGCGCCCGCCAGGAAGGCAAGGGGCGCAATTGTAGAGAAGGGGGAGGAAGCGTGCAAGGTGATTGGTGATTATTTGAACAATCACCAATCACTGCAGGTGGATCATTTCTTCGATTTGGCCTTGGCGCCACGCTGGCGCTGGGCTTCAAACAGGCACACGCCGGTGGCGACCGACACGTTGAGGCTGCTGACGCTACCGGCCATCGGCAGATGGACCAGGTAATCGCAATGTTCGCGGGTCAGGCGACGCATGCCTTTGCCCTCGGCGCCCATGATCAGGATGGTCGGGCCGGTGAGGTCCTGGTCATAAATGCTGACCTCGGCCTCGCCTGCCGTGCCCACGACCCACAGGCCACGCTGCTGGAGTTTCTCCAGGGTGCGCGCCAGGTTGGTCACGGCCACCAAAGGAATCACTTCCGCCGCGCCGCAGGCGACCTTACGCACGACCGGCGTCAGGGTCGCGGACTTGTCTTTAGGCACGATCACCGCCAGCGCACCGGCAGCATCCGCCGAACGCAGGCAGGCGCCGAGGTTGTGCGGATCGGTCACGCCGTCCAGCACCAGCAGCAACGGCGCACCTTCGGTACGGTCGAGCAGCTCGTCGAGCATCGCCTCGCCCCAGACCTGGCTCGGGCTGACGTCCGCCACGACGCCCTGGTGGACGCCTTCGACCCACACGTCCATTTCGCGACGCTCGGCCTGACCGATGGCAACCTTGTTTTGGGTCGCCAATTCAACCAGCGCTTGCACGCGCGGCTCGCTGCGGCCTTCGGCCAACCACACTTGCTTGACGCGTTTAGGGTGGTGACGCAGCAGTGCTTCTACGGCGTGCACGCCGTAGATTTTTTCCAGACTCATGACTTGGCCTTAGGTTTGCGCGACCCGCCGCTCTTGGCAGGGCCCGAACCCGCTTTTGGCGGGCCTTTACGGTGTTTACTTGGCTTGCTCGACGGATTTTCCGCCCCGCGGGACTTTCCCCCAGACGCCGCTTTACCACCGCTTTTGGCTTCGTTGAGCAACTGCTGCTTCAACTCGCGGCTCTTGCGCAGCTCGGCGTTTTTCGCCGCCGCATCGCTTGGGCGGTAGGCTTCGGGGGCCTTTTCCTTCGCGGACGGACGACGACCGGCCTTGGCAGATGCAGGCTCGGCGGTCGCTGCTTTAGCAGGTGCTGCCTTGCCTTTGCTGGTCGGTTCGCTGCCGCGTTTTTTACGGCTGCCCGGCGATTCGGCTGGCTTGTCGGACATGCCGAAGTCGATCTTGCGCTCGTCGAGGTCGACGCGCATGACCTGCACTTCCACGGTATCGCCCAAACGGAAGCTGCGACCGGTGCGCTCGCCCGCCAGGCGGTGGTGCACAGGATCGAAGTGGTAATAGTCACCCGGCAACGCGGTGACGTGCACCAGGCCTTCAACGTAGATGTCGGTCAGTTCGACAAACAGACCAAAGCCGGTCACGGCCGTGATCACACCAGGGAAAGTCTCGCCCACGCGATCTTTCATGAACTCGCACTTGAGCCAGTTCACCACGTCGCGGGTGGCTTCGTCGGCACGGCGCTCACTCATGGAGCACTGTTCGCCCAGCTGTTCCAGGGCCGCTTCGTCGTACGGATAGATCCGTGCTTTCGGAATGGTCATGGCACCGGCGCGCTTGACGTGCGGGGTGTTCTGCTTGGAGTGGATCACGCTGCGGATTGCGCGGTGCGTGAGCAGGTCCGGGTAGCGGCGAATCGGCGAGGTGAAGTGGGTGTACGCCTCGTAATTCAGGCCAAAGTGGCCCTGGTTGTCAGCGCTGTACACCGCCTGGCTCAGGGAGCGCAGCATGACAGTCTGGATCACGTGGTAATCCGGACGGTCCTTGATGCTGGCGAGGAGAGCCTGGTAGTCCTTCGGCGTCGGGCCGTCCTTGCCTTTGTGCAGGGACAGGCCGAGCTCGCCGAGGAATGCACGCAGCTTCTCCAGACGCTCCGGCGGCGGGCCGTCGTGCACGCGATACAACGCTGGAATCTCATGCTTCTTCAGGAATTCAGCGGTGGCCACGTTGGCCGCCAGCATGCATTCCTCGATCAGCTTGTGCGCATCGTTACGCGTGGTCGGGGTGATTGCGGCGATCTTGCGCTCGGAACCGAAGACAATCCGGGTTTCCTGGGTTTCAAAGTCAATCGCGCCACGTACATGACGAGCGCCCAGCAATACCTTGTACAGCGCATAGAGCTGCTTGAGGTGCGGCACCACGCCAGCGTATTCGCTGCGCAGGGCCTTGGCTTCGCTGGTCTTCGGCGTTTCCAGGATGGTGCTGACCTTGTTGTAGGTCAGGCGCGCCTGGGAGTGGATCACCGCTTCGTAGAACTGGTAGTCGGTCATTTCGCCGGTTTTCGAGATGGTCATCTCGCACACCATGGCCAAGCGGTCGACTTTCGGGTTCAGGGAGCACAGGCCGTTGGACAGCTGCTCAGGCAGCATCGGGATCACGCGTTCAGGGAAGTACACGGAGTTGCCGCGCACCTGAGCTTCGTTGTCCAAGGCCGAACCGATCTTCACGTAGCTGGACACGTCGGCAATCGCGACGAACAACTTCCAGCCACCGGAGAACAGGCGCAGCTTGCCTGGCTTGGCTTCGCAGTAGACCGCATCGTCGAAGTCGCGGGCATCTTCGCCGTCAATGGTGACGAACGGCAGATGGCGCAGGTCGATGCGTTTTTCTTTGTCTTTCTCTTCCACTTCAGGCTTGAGCTTGCCGGCTTCTTTGAGCACAGCCTCAGGCCAGACGTGGGGAATATCGTAGGTGCGCAGCGCAACGTCGATTTCCATGCCCGGCGCCATGTAGTTGCCGACCACTTCAACGATATCGCCCTGGGGCTGGAAGCGCGCCGTTGGCCAGTGGGTGATTTTCACCTCGACGAACTGGCCGACCTTGGCGGCGCCATTGCGGCCTGGGGTGATCAGCACTTCCTGCTGGACCTTAGGATTATCCGGCACCACAAAGCCGATGCCGCCTTCTTCGAAGTAACGGCCGACGATGGACTCGTGGGCACGGGACACCACTTCGACGATCACGCCTTCACGGCGACCGCGACGGTCCAGGCCGGAAACGCGCGCCAGGGCACGGTCGCCATCGAACACCAGGCGCATTTGCGCCGGACTCATGAACAGGTCATCGCTGCCGTCGTCGGGGATCAGGAAGCCGAAACCATCACGGTGGCCGGCAATGCGGCCCAGGATCAGGTCGAGCTTATCCACAGGCGCGTAAGTGCCACGGCGGGTGTAGATCAGTTGAGCATCACGCTCCATGGCACGCAAACGGCGGCGCAGGGCTTCGAGCTGGTCTTCGGTGGTCAGACCGAATTCTTCAACCAACTGCTCACGGCTAGCAGGCGAACCCCGATCGGCGAGATGCGCCAGGATCAGTTCGCGGCTAGGAATAGGGTTTTCATATTTTTCCGCTTCACGAGCGGCCTCGGGATCGAGGGACTGCCAATCGGCCATTAGAGAGTTTTCACCTTGTCTATATGCGGGTTAGTTTGGCATACGCGTATTGAAACGGGAAATTTCAGACGCCAACAAGCCTTTTAAAGCCCTTTGCAGCCCCCGGCGGGCACCTTGCACGACCATTGGCGAAATTTTCCAGGCTTTTTTCGTGGCAGGGCTTTACAGCTTAAAATCCCCTCCGTATAGTGCGCGCCATCGACGACGGCAACGTTGTTGATGCTGCCCAGGTGGTGAAATTGGTAGACACGCCAGCTTCAGGTGCTGGTGATCGCAAGGTCGTGGAAGTTCGAGTCTTCTCCTGGGCACCAAATTCAGATCAAACCCGCGAAAGCGGGTTTTTTCGTTTCAGGTCTTTGATTTTTAACGGAAAACTTGATTTATTTTTTCGAATCAGGGGTTTACAGATCAAAAAGCCCTCCGTATAGTTCGTCCCATCAACAGCGCAAGCGCTGCTGATAATGCCCAGGTGGTGAAATTGGTAGACACGCCAGCTTCAGGTGCTGGTGATCGCAAGGTCGTGGAAGTTCGAGTCTTCTCCTGGGCACCAAATTCAGATCAAACCCGCGAAAGCGGGTTTTTTCGTTTCCGGGCTTTAAAAACCTCATCTCGGAAACTTTCCCTGCGATTTTCCCCCTCGCCCGCACCTGAGAAACTTTATCGTTTATCCTTGTAAGTATTTGTTGCATACAAGTGAGGAACAACCCGGATGATGATCCGCGATACCCATCTCAAGACATCCCTTCTGCGTGGCCTGACCATCACTCTGCTCGGCCTGACCCTGCTTTCGCCCACCGCCTACTCCGCCGACAAGGTTTCCCTGACCTTGTACAACGGCCAGCACAAAGAAGTCGGCGATGAACTCGCCAAAGCCTTCGAAGCCAAGACCGGCATTCACGTCAACGTGCGCAAAGGCAGCAGCAACCAGCTCGCCAGCCAGGTCGTGGAAGAAGGTGACCGCTCGCCTGCCGACGTGATCTACACCGAAGAATCGCCACCCCTGAACAAACTCGGCGAGCAAGGCCTGCTGGCCAAGATCGACGCCAGCACCCTCGACGTATTGCCCAAGGATTACGTCGGCGCCAACGGCGACTGGATGGGCGTGACCGCGCGCACCCGCGTCGTGGCGTTCAATCCGAAATTGATCGCGGAAAAAGACCTGCCCAAATCGGTGCTGGATTTCGCCGGCCCCGAGTGGCAAGGCAAGGTCGGCTTTGTGCCCACCAGCGGCGCGTTCCAGGAACAGGCCGTGGCGATCATCAAGCTGCACGGGCGTGAAGCCGCCGAAGAATGGCTGACCGGCCTGCGCGCCTTCGGCAAGGTGTACAGCAACAACATGGTCGCCCTCAAAGCCGTTGAAAATGGCGAAGTGGCCACCGTACTGGTGAACAACTACTACTGGTTCGCCCTGAAGAAAGAAAAAACCAACCTGGACTCCCAACTGCATTACTTCACCGATGGCGATGCCGGGGGCTTGATCACCGTGTCTTCGGCGGCGGCGCTGAAATCCAGCAAGCATCCGAAAGAAGCCCAGCAACTGCTGGCGTTCATGGCCAGTGAAGAGGGCCAGCGCGTCATCACCAACACCTCGGCCGAATACCCGCTGCGCAAAGGCATGGAGTCCAACCGTGGCCTCAAGCCCTTCAGCGAACTGCAACCGCCGAAAGTCACCCCTGCAGACCTTGGCAACGCCGAAGAAGCCTTGGACCTGGAACGTGACGTTGGCTTGAACTGATGAACCCATCGCTACCCGCCCCCGCCCTGCGCGGGGGTTTGCGCCCAAGGCGCAAGCGCCCGTCGATCTGGCTGTTGCTGCCCGTCCTGTTGCTGGTCGGCTTGAGCTTGCTGCCGCAGGCCTATGTCGGGCTCAAGGCGTGGCAAGCCGGCTGGGCGGAGGCGGTGCACCTGCTGTGGCGGCCGTATGTGTTCGGGTTGCTGCGCAATACCTTGGCGTTGATGGTCGGGGTGACGGTGACGTGTGGCGTGATCGGCCTGTCCCTGGCCTGGCTGCTGGAACGCAGCAACATGCCAGGGCGACGTATCTGGGGCGTGATCCTGTGCCTGCCGTTTGCAGTGCCGGCGTTTGTCAGCAGCTTTACCTGGGTATCGCTGAGCGCCAGTTTTGAAGGGCTTGGCGGGGCGATCCTGGTGATGAGCCTGTCGAAATACCCGCTGGTTTTTTTGCCGGTGGCAGCGACCCTGCGCAATCTTGATCCCTCCCTGGAAGAGTCGGCCCGCACCCTGGGGCTGAATCGCTGGGGCGTGTTCTTTCGCATCACTTTGCCGCTGTTGTGGCCTTCACTGCTGGCCGGGGCATTGTTGATCGCACTGCATATGCTGGTGGAGTTTGGCGCGCTGTCGATCATCGGCTTGCAGACCTTCACCACCGCGATCTACCAACAGTTCGAGCTTGAGTTCAGCAATGCGAATGCCGCGATGCTCTCGGCGGTGTTGCTGGTGATGTGCCTGACGCTGCTGTGGCTGGAGTTGCGTGTGCGCGGCAAGGGCCGGCATGTGCGTATTGGCCAGGGCGCGGCGCGGCATGCGGAGCAGGTTCGACTGGGTCAATGGGCGCCATTGGGCCAGGTGTATTGCCTGGCGCTGGCGATCATCGGCAGCGGGATTCCGCTGGGGATGCTCGGTTATTGGTTGGCGGTGGGATCTTCTGCCGCTTTCCCAGTAGCAGAAATCGGTGAGGCGCTGCTGTCTTCATTGGCATTGTCCCTGGGCGGCGCCGCGCTTTGCCTGGTACTGGCGGTGCCGGTCGGGTTGCTGGTGGTGCGCTACAAAGGCCAGTTGGCGATCTGGGCCGAACGCCTGCCGTATCTGCTGCACGCCCTGCCCGGCTTGGTGATTGCGCTGACGCTGGTGTACTTCGCCCTGCACTATGTGCCGGCGCTGTACCAGACCTCGGCATTGCTGTTGATTGCTTATGCGCTGCTGTTTTTGCCGCTGGCCCAGGCGCCGATCCGTACCGCGCTGAACAAGGCTGCGCCGCAGCTTGAAGAGGCTGCACGCACGCTGGGGGCCTCGTCGTTCAGTGCGTTTTGCCGGGTGACCTTACCGATTATTTTCCCGGCATTGGGGGCGGCGTTTGCGCTGGTGTTTCTGGATGCGATGAAGGAATTGACGGCGACGCTGCTGCTTAGCCCAACGGGGCTGAATACCTTGGCGACGGCGGTGTGGGCGCATACCTCGAATGTTGAATTCGCGGCAGCAGCGCCATATGCGGCGCTGTTGATTTTGGTGTCGGGGTTGCCGGTTTATCTGCTAACGACTCGGATGTATCTGAGCCGTTAAGATCGTTTTCGCGAGCAAGCCCGCTCCCACATTTTGAAATGCATTCCAAATGTGGGAGCGGGCTTGCTCGCGAAGGGGCCAGCACTGACGACGCTAAGCCCTGAACTGCCCCAGGCTCGCCTTCAACTGCGCCGCCAGCCCATCCAGCACCTTGCCACTGGCGGTGGTCTCCACCACTGCCTGTGCGGCACGCTCGGCCTGGGCATGGATCACCTCGACCCTACCCCGCACCGCATGAGCACCCTGCGCTTGATGCTCGGCCGCGCGCGTCGCCAAGCCAATCGCCGCATGCACCTGCTCCACCGAGGCCTGCACCGTCTGCTGCAAGCGCACGCTGTCACGCAGCACCAGCAAACCTTCATTAGCCTGACGCCCGGCCTTGCCGATGGTTTCCACCGCCTCCCGCGCGCCCTGCTGCAACGCCACGATATGCGCCTGGATATCGCCGGTGGAGCTTTGGGTCTTGCTCGCCAGCGCACGCACTTCATCCGCCACCACCGCAAAGCCGCGACCGGTCTCGCCCGCACGCGCCGCCTCGATTGCGGCGTTGAGGGCGAGCAAGTTGGTTTGCTCGGCAATGCCGTGAATCACCGTCAGCACCACCTCGATCTGCTCGCTTTGCTGGGCCAGGCGCTCGATAACCGTGGAGCCGGCCTGCACCTGGCCCGCCAGTGCCTCGATCAAACTGCCGACCTCCGCCGAGGTCCGCGAGTTCTCATCCGTGGCCTGACGAATATCCACCACCTGCTGCAACGCCGCCTGCATTGCATGGCTTTCGGCTTGCGCCTCGTCGGCCATCTGCGACAGTGCGCGCAAGCTCTCGGCCACTTCATCGCGCTGCAAGCCCGCCGCTGCGTCAGCACCGGCATTGCGCAAGGTCATCGCGCCGATTTCCACGCCGGTGCGCTGGGCCACATCCCCCGCCTCGCGCACGATGGGCTGCAACTTATCCACAAAGCGATTGACCGCCGACGCCATGTCGCCGATTTCATCCTTGCTGCTGATTTGCACGCGCTTGGTGAGATCACCCTCGCCCGCCGCCAAGTCATCCATGGCAGCAATCAGCAACTTCAAACGATTGACCACGCGACGGCCCAACACGATGGCGATCAGCAGCAACACACCGAAACCGACCAGCGCCAGGCCCATGCCGATGCGCCAGCGCAAGGTGCCGGCGGCGTCCTGGACGGCGCTGGTGGTGTTGGCCGTCATTTGGGTGGCGGTGGCTTGCGCGGATTGCAGGCGCGCGCCCATGGCGGCAGCGCTATCGGCCGCCGCGCCCTTGAGGCTGTCGCCCACCAACTGGTCACCGCTGGCGATCAGTGCGGCGAAACGCTTATCCAATGCGGCCAGATCGGCCTCCACTGCGGCAGTGGAAACCCCCATGCGCACCTTGCCGATCTCCACGCCGTTGGGGCTGATGGACGCCTCGACATAGAACACCGAAGGATCATCTTTGGCCGCATCCAACACTTTATCCAGGGCGCGGTCACCCTTGCCTTTTTCCAACAGTGCCTGGTTGATCGGGTTTTCACGGTTGAGGTAGCGGGTCAAGTGCTCACCCGCCGCGTCGTCATAGACCACAAACAGCACGTTGGGATTGCGCTGGGCACGCCGGGCGAACTCCGACAGCGTCGGCACGTCACTGTCCCACATGGCGCGGGGCGCCACCGAGGCCAGCAGTTGCGCCATGTCATTGGCGGAGTCTTTCAGGTCTTTTTCCAGGGTCGCACGCAGCTGCTTCTGCTCTTCCTGCAGGCGGGTTGAAAGCCCCGCTGTCAGACGCTGACGGGTACTGGTCGACAAGCTGTCCAGGCTGGACGTGACTTCTTTACCGGCCTGGGCCAATTCACCCGACAGTTTCTGGCTGTCGATGCCCAGGCGATTGCCTAAATCAGCCTCCAGCGCGGTGACGGTGCTTCGCGTCAGGGCGACGGCCACCAGCACTTGCACCAAAAGGGCGATACCTAGGGTAACGAACACCGGCCGCAACAGACGGCTTTGTAACAATGAGAGAACGGCAGACATCGGGAATCCCTCCACCACGGGTGCCATTAATTTGATAGCACCGCGAAAGAAAGAACCAAAGCAAGGGTCGTGCCGCCCAGGCGACAGAAACGACAAAGGGCTCCCGCAGGAGCCCTTTGCTTTTTACATCAACAGCTTATTAAGCGAACGGATGACGCAGAACGATGGTTTCGTTGCGGTCCGGACCTGTCGAAATAATGTCAATCGGCGCACCGATCAGCTCTTCGACACGTTTGATGTAGGCACGGGCGTTAGCCGGCAGCTCTTCCAGGGTCTTGGCGCCCACGGTCGATTCGGTCCAGCCCGGCACTTCTTCGTACACAGGCTGCAGGCCCACGTAGCTGTCGGCGTCGGTCGGAGCAACGTCCTTGCCTTCGGCATCTTTGTAACCGATGCAGATGTTGATGGTTTCCAGGCCGTCGAGTACGTCCAGCTTGGTCAGGCAGATGCCCGAGATGCTGTTCACATCGATAGCGCGACGCAGGATAACGGCGTCGAACCAGCCACAACGACGAGCACGGCCGGTGGTCGCGCCGAATTCGTGACCTTGCTTGGCCAGGTGAGCGCCGACGTCGTCGAACAGCTCAGTCGGGAACGGACCCGAACCTACGCGAGTGGTGTAAGCCTTGGTGATGCCCAGGATGTAGTCCAGGAACATCGGGCCAACGCCGGAACCGGTCGCAACGCCACCCGCTGTGGTGTTGGAGCTGGTCACGTACGGGTAGGTGCCGTGATCGATGTCCAGCAGGGAGCCTTGGGCGCCTTCGAACATGATGTCTTTGCCAGCGCGACGCAGGTCGTGCAGCTCGGCGGTCACGTCCAGCATCAGCGGCTTGAGCAGCTCAGCGTATTCCTTGCACTCGGCCAGGGTTTTCTCGAACTCGATGGCCGGCTCTTTGTAGTAACCGACCAGCATGAAGTTGTGGTAATCCACCAATTCACGCAGCTTGTCTTCAAAGCGCGGCATGTTGAGCAGGTCGCCCACACGCAGGCCACGACGTGCAACCTTGTCTTCGTAGGCTGGGCCGATGCCGCGACCGGTGGTACCGATCTTCAGCTCGCCACGGGCCTTTTCACGGGCCTGGTCCAGCGCAACGTGGAAGGACAGGATCAGCGGGCAGGACGGGCTGATACGCAGGCGCTCGCGCACCGGTACGCCTTTCTCTTCCAGCTTGGTGATCTCACGCAGCAGGGCGTCAGGCGCAACCACCACGCCGTTGCCGATCAGGCACTGCACGCCTTCGCGCAGAACGCCCGACGGGATCAGGTGCAAGACGGTTTTTTCGCCATCGATGACCAGGGTGTGGCCAGCGTTGTGGCCACCTTGGTAGCGCACTACGGCGGCAGCATGTTCGGTCAGCAGATCAACGATCTTGCCTTTGCCCTCATCACCCCATTGGGTGCCCAGGACTACGACATTCTTACCCATAACACTTGTCCTCATTCGCGCAAACTTGGTGCCGGCGATGGCCGGCAGGAAAACTCAAGAAGCCAGTGGCGATACTTGCCAAAGCCCGTTCTGCAGAATCAATTGCCGGTCGCAGTCCGCTTCACGGGCGGCGGCCAATGGCTGCCCAGGCAAAGCCTGGACGACACGCTGACCCTCACTGCGCAACTGGCAAACCTGCTGCCAGAGTGCTGCGTCCGTACTGTCGGGCATCCAGATGCCACCAGACGGCAGCTCGACCTCAGCACGCCCCAGGGTCACCAGGGTTTTCAAATCGGTGGAAAAACCAGTGGCCGGACGCGCACGACCGAAGTCGGCGCCGATATCGTCATAACGACCACCTTGGGCGATGGCTTGGCCAACGCCCGGTACAAAGACGGCGAACACCACACCGGTGTGGTAGTGGTAGCCGCGCAGCTCACCCAGATCAAAGTACAGCGGCAGCTCCGGGAAGCGCGCCGACAACTGCTCGGCAATCGCCAGTACGTCGTCCAGTGCAGCCAGTACCGGCGCCGGCGCCTTGGCCAGGCGCTCACGGGCAGCCACCAGCACTTCACGGCCGCCGCACAGATTGACCAGTGCACGCAGCATGTCAGCCAGGTCGGCAGGCACGCCAGCGGTCAGAGCAATCACCTCATCGATGGCCTTGCGTTGCAGGGCATCGAACAGCTGTTGTTCCACTTCACCAGACAAACCAGCCGCACGGGCCAGGCCACGGTAGATACCGACGTGGCCCAGGTCCATGTGGACATCCGGCACATCGGCCAGCTGCAGCATGGCCAGCATCAGGCTGATCACTTCAACGTCGCTGCTCGGGCTCGCATCGCCGTACAACTCGGCGCCCAGTTGGATCGGGCTACGGGACGACGACAACGCGCGCGGTTGAGCATGCAGCACGCTGCCCGCGTAGCACAGGCGGCTTGGACCTTCGCGACGCAGGGTGTGCGCATCGATGCGCGCCACTTGCGGCGTGATGTCGGCACGGAAACCCATTTGCCGGCCCGATTGCGGGTCGATGACCTTGAAGGTGCGCAGATCCAGGTCCTGGCCCGCGCCGGTCAGCAGGGATTCCAGGTACTCGATATGGGGGGTCACGACAAACTCGTAACCCCAGCTCTGGAACAGATCCAACACCTGGCGACGCGCTACTTCAATGCGCGCAGCTTCTGGTGGCAGTACTTCTTCGATGCCATCTGGCAGCAGCCAGCGGTCTACCGTTGCCATTACGCCATTCCCCTTTGATCCGGGCGGCCAGCCCTCGGCCGAGCCTTGAGTGAAGCAGAAAATACCCGCCCCCTGCATAAACCACGCGCAAGAGCGACGTGACGAACGGCCTGTAATCGGCCTCGTCGGGCACTTTCCTCGAAAAACCTGTCACGCCTGCCGAATCAAACATGCAGACGCAAAAAAGCCGGGAATTTCCCGGCTGCCGCATCATACACCCGTTTTCTGAAAGGATCACCCCGCCAGGCGTTTTAGCCGCCCGACGGGAGTGAAACCTACAGAATCACAGGCTGGTTACTTGGACTTTTCCAGGTAGCGGAAGAAGTCGCTGCTTGGGTCCAGCACCATGACGTCGGTTTTGTTCGCGAAGCTTTCACGGTAGGCGCGCAGGCTACGGTAGAACGCGTAGAACTCCTGGTCCTGGCCGTAGGCCTTGGCATAGATCGCCGCAGCTTGAGCATCGCCATCACCACGGGCCTCTTCAGACTCGCGATAGGCTTCGGCCAACAGTACACGGCGCTGACGGTCGGCATCCGCACGGATGCCTTCTGCCAACTCGTTACCCTTGGCGCGGTGCTCACGGGCTTCACGCTCACGCTCGGTGCTCATACGCTCGAACACGCTGCGGTTCACTTCCTTCGGCAGGTCGATCGCCTTGACCCGGACATCAACCACTTCAATGCCCAGTTCTTTCTCTGCCATCGTGTTCAGCGAACGCGTGATGTCAGCCATCAGCGCGTCACGCTCACCGGATACCACCTCGTGCAGGGTGCGCTTACCAAACTGGTCACGCAGGCCCGATTCCAGACGGCGCGACAAACGCTCGTCAGCAATCTGCTTGAGGCCGGAGGTCGCGGTGTAGAAACGCTCGGCATCCTTGACGCGCCACTTGGCGTAGGCGTCAACCATCACGGCTTTCTTTTCCAGGGTCAGGAAGCGCTGTGTCGGTGCATCCAGGGTCATCAGGCGGGCGTCGAACTTGCGCACCTGGTTGACGTAGGGGACTTTCACATGCAGGCCCGGCTGGACATCCGCCTGGACCACGCGACCGAATTGCAGCAGCACCGCACGCTCGGTCTGAGCCACGATGTAGAAGCAGTTCCAGGCAGCGATGACCACGACGACGCCCACAATCAGGGCGGTCAGCGATTTATTGCTCATCAACGACTCTCCCTGGTACGTGTTTGCTGTTGCAGCAAGTCAGCGGCCGCACGGGCGCTCGCTTCGTTGGCAGCGGCATTGGAACCGGTGGACGGTGCGCTGGTGCTGCTACGACCACCTTCGATCATCTTGTCCAGCGGCAGGTACAGCAGGTTGTTCTGCCCACCCTTGCTGCCGGTCACGAGAACCTTGCTGGTGTTGCTGAAGACTTCCTGCATGGTGTCCAGGTACAGACGCTCACGCGTGACTTCTGGCGCCTTGCGGTACTCGGCGACCAGCTTGGTAAAGCGATCCGCCTCACCCTTGGCGCGGGAGACCACTTCGTCGCGGTAACCGTTGGCATCCTCTAGGATGCGCTGGGCCTGACCACGGGCTTCCGGCACGACGCCGTTGGCGTAGGTTTCAGCCTGGTTGCGCGAACGCTGCTCGTCTTCACGGGCACGGATCACGTCATCGAAGGCTTCCTGCACTTCACGCGGTGCGGCTGCGCTCTGTACGTTCACCTGGGTAACGGTGATACCGGTGCGATAGGTATCGAGGAACCGCTGCAGGCGCTCCTTGATCTCGCTGGCCATCAATTCACGACCTTCGGTCAGCACCTGGTCCATCGCGGTCGAACCGACGACGTGGCGCAGGGCACTTTCGGTAGCGTGTTGCAGGCTGATTTCCGGCTGATCAACGTTCAGCACGAAGTCCTGCAGGTTGCTGATCTTGTACTGCACGGTCAGCGGCACTTCGACGATGTTCTCGTCTTCGGTCAGCATCTGGCCCTGCTTGGTGTAGGCACGCTCACGCGTGACGTTTTCCATGTACTTCTTGTCGATCGGCGGGAAGTAGATATTCAGGCCAGGGCCGACTGTCTCGTAGTACTTGCCGAAGCGCAGCACCACGGCTTGCTCCTGCTCGTCCACCACGTAGACGGCGCTGTATAGCCATACGGCCGCCAGCACGACAAGACCCAGGCCAAGCAGGCCATAGCCGCCGCCCTTGCTTGTGCGACCGCCGTCGTCACCACCACGTTTTTTTCCACCACCGAACAACCCATTCAGGCTTTCCTGCAGCTTTCGGAAGGCCTCGTCGAGATCTGGTGGCCCCTTGCGGTCGCCATTATTGCGGCGTTTACCACCCCAAGGATCCTGATTATTCGAGTTGCCACCCGGCTCATTCCAAGCCATAGCGCTCTCCATCTGATAAAGCAAAGACGCACCCACGGCGCGCCGACCAATGCTACAGAATGCCTGCCACTGCGGCACAACCGCTTTAGGAGGCTTTTATTGCAAAGTGTGTTGTTCGATGAACTCTGTCGGTACAACGCCCTCACGGCTGACCAGCCGATTGAGCTCCGAGCGCGGCAATCGAACGGCCAGCAAGCTGACACCTTCTTCGTCGTGTTCTTCTTTCTGTACCGCGCCCAACTCGAAAAACTGTGCACGCAGTCGAGCAAAACGCTGGGGCAAGCGCAAGGTGCCAACGAACAAATCGCCGCCGAGCAACTCGGCAATGGCCTGTTCAAGCAACTCAAGACCACTGCCATCACGCGCCGACAGCCAGACCCGCTGGGGCTTGCCGTTCTCATCGCGCTGGATTTGTGGCTCAACGCCTTCAAGCAAATCGAGTTTGTTATAGACCTCGAGGATCGGCAAGTCCTGGGCACCAATCTCGCCCAGCACCAGCATCACCTGTTCAATCTGCAACATGCGATCCGGTTCAGCCGCATCGATCACGTGCAACAGCAGGTCGGAATTGCTCGACTCTTCGAGCGTAGACCGAAATGCCTCGACCAGCTTGTGCGGCAAGTGACGAATGAAACCCACGGTGTCGGCCAGGACAATCGGCCCCAGGTCGTCCAGATCCAGACGGCGCAGGGTCGGGTCGAGGGTGGCGAACAGTTGGTCGGCCGCGTACACGTCCGATTTCGTCACATTATTGAAGAGTGTGGATTTGCCGGCGTTGGTATAGCCCACCAGAGACACGGTCGGGATATCCGCGCGGGTACGCCCACGGCGCGATTGCTCACGCTGGCTGCGCACTTTCTCGAGGCGGCCCTTGATCTGGCGCAGGCGAACCCGCAACAGGCGCCGGTCGGTCTCGAGCTGGGTTTCACCCGGGCCGCGCATGCCGATGCCGCCACCTTGACGCTCAAGGTGAGTCCAGCCGCGGACCAGGCGGGTGCTCATGTGGTCAAGCTGGGCCAGTTCAACCTGGAGCTTGCCTTCATGGGTACGGGCGCGCTGGGCAAAAATATCGAGAATCAGACCGGTACGGTCGATCACGCGACACTCGAAGACACGTTCGAGGTTACGTTCCTGACTGGGCGTGAGGACGTGATTGAAGATCACCAGATCGGCTTCTTCGGCATGGACCAGGTCGCGCAGTTCCTCGACCTTGCCGCTGCCAATCAGGAATTTGGCGGTTGGCCGATGACGCGGCACGTTAAAAAACGCAACGGTCTCGGCGCCGGCCGAATTTGCCAACTCCTGAAACTCCTGCGGATCTTCGCGCGCCTCAGGGTCCTGTCCATCCAAGTGAACGAGTATTACCCGCTCACCACCACCGTGGCGCTCAAAGAACAAAGGAGACTCCTATCAGGCGTTACCTGGCTCAGCGTCAGCTGCTTCATCACCGGCGGCGCTAGGCAGACGGATTGGACGAACAGGAACGACTGTCGAGATAGCGTGCTTGTAGACCATCTGGCTGACGGTGTTTTTCAGCAGGATCACGAACTGGTCGAACGACTCGATCGTGCCTTGCAGCTTGATACCGTTGACCAGGTAGATGGAAACCCCCACTTTCTCTTTACGTAAAGTATTCAAGTAAGGGTCTTGTAGCGAATGCCCTTTTGACATGTGCCGCACTCCTTTAAGGATCAATAATAAAAATCGGAAAATAGATAGCTTATGGCCGTCACACCCCCAAGGATAGACGGCAATTGCAAGGACTCAGCTCAATATGGAGACCGATCCCAAGTATTTCAAGGCGCGTGACAGATTGTCGCTGTCCAGGCTGTCCAGCCAGTGCAAATCGCTCCAGCTGCGCAACCAGGTGAACTGGCGTTTCGCCAATTGGCGCGTGGCAATGATGCCGCGCTCCTGCATTTCGGCTGACGTCAGCTTGCCATCCAGATGATCCCAGACTTGGCGGTAGCCTACAGCACGTATCGAAGGTAACCCTGGATGCAGGTCACCTCTGGAACGCAGAGCTACGACCTCGTCCACAAACCCCTGTTCCAACATAATTGTGAATCTTTGTGCAATTCGATCATGCAGCACCTGGCGATTTGCCGGAGCGATGGCCAGATTCGCCACAGTATAGGGCAATTGTGACGCGCCAGATGCGCCTGCGTCAGCACTTTGCGCACTTTGTTTCAGCCGATGTTCAGTCATGGTCTGCCCGCTCACGCGCCAGACTTCCAGGGCGCGAGTGAGGCGCTGGGGGTCATTGGGGTGAATGCGCGCGGCGGACACCGGGTCCACGGCGGCCAACTGGTCGTGCAAGGCTTGCCAGCCAAGGCGTAGAGCCTCTTCTTCGAGCTCGGCGCGCACCTGGGCGTCGGCCGGCGGCATATCCGCCAGTCCTTCCTGCAAAGCCTTGTAATAGAGCATCGTGCCGCCCACCAGCAGCGGAATATTGCCCCGCGCAGTAATGTCGGCCATCGCCGCCAGGGCATCGGTGCGGAAATCCGCCGCCGAATAGCTCTCTGACGGGTCGATGATGTCGATCAGCTGATGCGGGTATTGGGCCAACAGCTCTTTTGACGGCTTGGCCGTGCCGATGTCCATGTCCCGGTAAACCAGGGCAGAGTCGACACTGATCAGCTCGCACGGCAGCACTTTGGTCAGCTCGATGGCCAGGTCGGTCTTGCCGGCGGCCGTGGGGCCCATCAGGAAGATCGCGGGGGGCAAGGCACTCATCAACGGCCGCGCAAGAACAGTTTGTCCAGATCGTCCAGGCCCATCTGGGTCCAGGTCGGCCGGCCATGGTTGCATTGCCCGCTGCGTTCGGTGTTTTCCATGTCGCGCAGCAGACCGTTCATTTCCGGCAGGGCCAGGCGGCGATTGGCGCGGATGGCGCCGTGGCAGGCCATGGTGCCGAGCAACTCGTTGATGTGCGCCTGGATACGGTCACTGGTGCCGTATTCCATCAGGTCCGCCAGCACGTCAGCGACCAGGCGGTTGGCCTCGGCCTGCTTGAGCAACGCAGGAATCTGGCGGATGGCCAGGGTTTCCGGGCCCAGGCGCTGCAACTCAAAGCCTAGCTTCTGGAACACGCCGTGGTGTTCTTCGGCACAATCGGCCTCGCGCTGACTGACGGCCAGGGACTCCGGCACCAGCAGCGGCTGGCCGCTGAGGCCTTCGCTGGCCATGGCGATCTTGAGGCGTTCGTACATGATCCGCTCATGGGCGGCGTGCATGTCCACCAGCACCAGGCCATGAGCGTTTTCCGCCAGGATGTAGATACCCTTGAGCTGCGCCAACGCGTAGCCCAGCGGCGGGATATCTCCACCGCCTTCGGGCAAGGCCACAGGCGCGCCCGGCTCGGCACCTGGCAGCGGCGCGAAAAACTCGCGGTAGGCCGCCTGGGCTTCAGCCACCGGTACTGCCGACTGTGGGCGCGGGGTGTACTGGTACTGATAACCCGAGCCGGCGCCGGAGTTCGGCGCGGTATAGGCAGGTTGCGACTGCGGCGATTGCAGCAGGTTGGCCGCCAGGCTCATTTCGCCTTGAGGGCCGAACTCGCCAGCTTCCGGACCACTCGGACGGACCACTGCGGTCACAATAGGCGCAGACAACTGATCATCCGGACGCACATCACCCAGGGTGCGGTGCAAGGTGCCATAAAGGAAGTCATGCACCATGCGCCCATCACGGAAGCGCACTTCGTGCTTGGTCGGGTGCACGTTGACGTCCACCACCGACGGATCGACCTCAAAGAACAACACAAACGTCGGGTGCCGTCCGTTGAACAGCACATCGCGATAGGCCTGGCGCACCGCGTGGGCGACCAGCTTGTCGCGCACCGCACGGCCGTTCACAAAGAAGTACTGCAAGTCCGCCTGGCTACGGGAGAAGGTCGGCAAACCGACCCAACCCCACAGGCGCAGGCCATTGCGCTCGATTTCAATCGGCAGCGCCTGCTCCAGGAAGCCCGGCCCGCAAATCGCTGACACCCGGCGAGCACGCGCGGCGTCATCGTGGGCTTCGTGCAGGCTGAGGATGGTCTTGCCATTATGCCGCAGGTGGAATGCCACATCGAAGCGGGCCAGGGCCAGGCGCTTGATGACTTCCTGCAGGTGATCGAATTCGGTTTTCTCGGCCTTGAGGAATTTGCGCCGCGCCGGGGTGTTGAAGAACAGGTCGCGCACTTCCACCGACGTACCGACGGGATGGGCTGCCGGCTGGACCCGAGGCGCCATGTCGCGACCTTCGGTTTCCACTTGCCAGGCCTGCTCGGCGCTGCGGGTGCGGGACGTCAGGGTCAGGCGCGCCACAGAGCTGATGGACGCCAGGGCCTCACCACGAAAGCCCAGGCTCATCACCCGCTCCAGGTCTTCCAGGTCGCGAATCTTACTGGTGGCGTGACGGGCCAGGGCCAATGGCAGGTCGTCGGAGGAGATACCGCTGCCATCATCCCGCACGCGCAGCAGCTTGACGCCGCCCTGTTCCACGTCGACATCAATGCGCTTGGCGCCGGAGTCGATACTGTTTTCCAGCAGCTCCTTGATCACCGAGGCCGGACGCTCCACCACCTCACCGGCCGCAATCTGGTTGGCCAGGCGCGGGCTGAGCAGTTCGATGCGTGAGCCGTTATCCAGGATCGAGTCGCTCATCACTGCGCCGCCAATTCGGTGCCAGGGATGGTCAACACCTGGCCGACTTTCAATTCATCGGTCTTCAGGTTGTTGGCGCTGCGCAAGGTCGCGGCCGATACCTGGAAACGCACGGCCAGCATAGCCAAGGTGTCGCCGGGCTGAACGCGGTGGTCGCGCGGGCCCTGGGCGATTTTCCCGGAGTCACGCAGCCATGCGATGTAGGTGCCCGGTGGCGGATTCTGCTGGAAGAATTGGCGCACACCGGCGCTGATGGAACGCGCCAGCGCTTGCTGGTGACTGGCGCTGGCCAGCTTCGAGGCCTCGTTGGAGTTGGAGATAAACCCGGTCTCCACCAGGATCGATGGGATATCCGGCGACTTCAACACCATGAATCCTGCTTGTTCCACGCGCTGTTTGTGCAGCGAGGTGACCCGGCCGATGTTACTCAGGACCTTCTGGCCCACGTTCAAGCTGGACGTCAGCGAAGCGGTCATCGACAGGTCGAGCAGTACGCCGGCGAGCATTTTGTCTTTGTCATCAAGGGAGACATTACCCGCCCCGCCGATCAAGTCGGAACGGTTTTCACTGTCGGCCAGCCAGCGGGCGGTCTCAGACGTCGCGCCGCGATCCGACAGGGCAAACACCGAGGCGCCAAAGGCTGCGGTAGAAGGCGCGGCGTCGGCATGGATCGACACGAACAGGTCAGCGCCTTTCTTGCGGGCAATTTCGGTACGGCCGCGCAACGGAATGAAGTAGTCGCCGGTACGGGTCAGCTCAGCGCGGTAGCCTTTCATCGCGTTGATCTGGCGCTGCAGTTCACGGGCAATCGCCAGCACCACGTCTTTTTCATGCTGGCCGCGTGAGCCGGAGGCACCGGGGTCTTCGCCGCCGTGACCGGCGTCGATCACCACGATAATGTCACGCTTGCCGGCGGGAGCCGGTGGCGGCGGAGGCAGCTTGACCTGCGGTTGCGACGGGTTGACCGGCACAGCCGGCACCGTCGCGACGCTTGGAGGCGGTGCAGGCGGCGGGTTGGCATCGGCGGCATTGTCGAATAGGTCGACCACCAGTCGGTTGCCGTACTGGGCGTTGGGCGCTAAGGAGAAGCTTTTCGGGGTCACGACCTTTTTCAGGTCGATCACCACACGCAGATCAGTCGGCGTGCGCTGGGCCGAGCGCATGGCGGTAATCGGGGTATTGGCAGTGGACACTTTCAACGGCGCGGCCAGGGTCGCGCCGTTGATGTCGATCACCAGGCGATCAGGCGCCGTCAGGGTAAAGACGCTGTGCTGGACCGGGCCAGACAGGTCGAACACCAGTCGCGTGTTATCCGGCGCTCGCCACAGGCGAACACTTTTCACCTGTGAAGCAGCCAGAGCATTGACAGTCATTGCCGCAAGCAACACCCCCACGACAGCAACCAACGCGCGAAAGCGCATACCTAACCCCACCAATTATTTGAATTCCAATGCCAAAACGGCGCACCACGACTGGCCGCGCGCGCTCTGGGGCAACAACTTCAACTGACGTCCATGCTCATGCGGCGTAATGGTAATGGTCATGTCAGGCTTTGGCAAAAAGCCTGTGCCTTTATCTGGCCACTCGATCAGGCACAACGCATCTTCATCGAAGTAATCCCGGATCCCCATATATTCGAGCTCTTCGGGGTCAACCAGACGATAAAGGTCAAAGTGGAAGGCGCACACTGCGCCGATCTCGTAGGGTTCTACCAGGGTGAACGTAGGGCTTTTTACTGCCCCTGTGTGGCCCAACCCTCGGATAATCCCTCGGGATAGCGTGGTCTTGCCCGCCCCCAAATCGCCTTCCAGAAAGATCAGCCCGGCTCCGGCCGTCACCTGCGCAATGCGTTGCCCGAACGCAACCATGGCCTCTTCATCGGCCAGGAAAAGGATTACTTCAGACACGGCGATTGCTCCTCCAGCAATTGACGAATGGCGGCTATCAAGTCGCTGGCAGCCAAGCCGCGACCAAAGGTGCCCTGGCGATCACCCGCCGTGGCATGCAACCAAACCGCCAGGCAGCTTGCCTCATAGGCCGGCATGCCCTGGGCCAGCAACGCGCCCACCAGCCCGGCCAGGACATCACCAAGCCCCGCCGTTGCCATCGCCGGATGGCCTTGGTCACAGCGTGAAACACGTCCGTCCGGGCTGGCAATCAAACTGCCAGCCCCCTTGAGGATAGCCACTGCATTGAATTTCTGAGTCAACGCGCGCGCCACCTTAAGACGATCGGCCTGAACCTCGGCTGTCGAAAGGCCCAACAACCGCGCAGCCTCCCCCGGATGCGGGGTGATCACGCTGTTGGCTGGCAAGCTGATGCCGCCATTGGCGAGCTGATTCAAGGCGTCGGCATCCCAGACTTGCGGCTGCTTGGCGTTGGCGGCGACGGACAGCAGGCTTTTGCCCCAGGACGCTTCACCCAGCCCAGGCCCGATCACAATGACCGAGATCTTTTCCAACAAGCCCATCAGTTGGTTGGCCGAGCTGACGCCGACGGTCATGACTTCCGGCAAGCGGGCCAAAGCGGCTGGCACGTGTTCTGGGCGCGTCGCCAGGGACACCATGCCCGCGCCACTGCGCAAGGCACTTTCGGCGCTCAGCAAGGCGGCGCCGCCAAAGCCGTGGTCACCGCCAATGACCAACAGGTGGCCAAACTGGCCTTTATGGGCGTCCGGCGAACGGGCCGCCAGTTGCGGCAAATGGCCGTGCAACAGGGGCTGTACGTCGGTTATTGCGTGTTTTGTCTGCGGCATGCGTCTTCAAGCTCCGATGTCTGGCAGAATTATACGCATCTAACCTGTGGTTTCTCGTGTCTCATGCCTGCTATTACGTCCGATCTGCCCGCCCTCGCCCAATCGATCAAAGACTGGGGCCGCGAGCTGGGCTTTCAACAAGTCGGCATCAGCGGCCTGGACCTGGCCGAGCATGAGCAGCACCTGCAACGCTGGCTCGACGCGGGCTACCACGGCGAGATGGACTACATGGGCGCCCATGGCAGCAAACGCTCCCATCCCGACGAACTGGTGCCGGGCACCTTGCGCGTGGTGTCGCTGCGCATGGATTACCTGCCGGGCGACACGCAAATGGCCCAATTGCTGGCCAAGCCAGAAAAAGCCTACATTTCGCGTTACGCCCTGGGCCGTGACTACCACAAGCTGATCCGCAAGCGCGTGCAGCAACTGGCTGATCGCATCCAGGCGCAGATCGGCCCGTTCGGTTTCCGCGCCTTTGTCGACAGCGCGCCCGTGCTGGAAAAAGCCATCGCCGAAAAAGCCGGGCTGGGCTGGATCGGTAAAAACACTCTGGTCCTCAATCGCAAGGCCGGTAGTTACTTCTTTCTGAGCGAACTATTCGTCGACCTGCCGTTGCCGATCGACGCGCCACACAGCACCGAACATTGCGGCCGCTGCACGGCTTGCCTGGACATCTGCCCCACCAATGCCTTCGTCGGTCCTTACGTGCTGGACGCGCGACGCTGCATTTCCTACCTGACCATCGAGCTGAAAAACGCGATCCCCGAGGACCTGCGCCCCCTGATCGGCAACCGTGTGTTCGGCTGCGACGATTGTCAGATCGTATGCCCATGGAATCGTTTCGCCCGCTCCACCGCCGAAAGCGATTTCAAACCGCGCCACAACCTGGATAACGCGGAGCTGGCCGAACTGTTTATGTGGGACGAGGATAAATTCCTCAGCAGTACCGAAGGTTCGCCCCTACGCCGCGCCGGTTATGAGCGCTGGCTGCGCAATCTGGCGGTGGGCCTGGGCAATGCGCCGTCGAGTATTCCGGTGCTGGAAGCCTTGAAGGCGCGCCGGGATTACCCGTCGGAGCTGGTGCGCGAACACGTGGAATGGGCGCTGAACCAGCACGCTACGCGCTAGTGCACGTCGTCGTTATAGACGAACTTGGGCATTTCCCAGTGAAAACGGATCGCCAGCAGCCGCAATAAAAAGCCGCTGAACAGGGTCAGCAGGATCGACTGCTCGCTGGGCAGTTCCAGATAAAGGCAGAGCATGTAGAACCAGGCGGCGAGGAACGACACGCTGGCGTACAGCTCGCGGCGGAAGATCAGCGGGATGTCGTTACAGAAGATGTCTCGCAGGATGCCACCGAAAACCCCAGTGATCACACCACTGACCGAGGCCACCAACATGCCGTGACCCATTTCCAGCGCGGTCATGCAACCAATCAGGGTGAACGCCACCAGGCCCACGGCGTCCAGCGCCAGGAACAGCGAGCGCAGGCGACGCATCAGCGGAGCAATAAAGATCGTCACCAGTGCGGCAATAGAGGTCAGCACCAGGTATTCCGGGTGCTTGACCCAGGTCAGCGGGTAATGCCCAAGCAGCACGTCACGCACCGAACCGCCCCCCAACGCCGTCACACACGCGATCAGCACAACGCCAAACCAGTCCATGCCGCGTCGCCCGGCCGACAGCGCGCCGGTCATGGCTTCGGCGGTGATGGCGATGAGGTAGAGCATCAGCAGCATGAGGGCGATCCTTGCATTGAGGCCGGCAGTCTAATCATTTGCTGACGGCACCAAAAGGGGGCGTCACGCTTTGATGAAATGCTTGCGGTAATGCTGCAACTCGGCAATCGACTCGCGAATATCATCCAGCGCCAAATGCGTGCTGCCTTTATGGAAGCTGTCTTTGACTTCCGGCGCCCAACGCGCGGCCAGCTCTTTAAGTGTCGACACATCCAGGTTGCGGTAATGGAAGTAGCTTTCCAGCCCTTTCATGTGGGTATAAAGGAAGCGACGGTCCTGGCAGATGCTGTTGCCGCAGATCGGCGACTTGCCTTTGGGCACCCACTTTTCCAGGAAGGCGATGGTCTCGGCTTCGGCCTCGGCCATGCTGATGCGGCTGTCGCGCACGCGTTGGGTCAGGCCGGAGTTGCCGTGGGTGCGGGTGTTCCACTCATCCATGGTGGCAAGGACGGCATCGCTGTGGTGGATGGCGATCACCGGACCTTCGGCCAAGGTGTTGAGGTTGCTGTCGGTGACAATGGTCGCCATCTCGATGATGACGTCGGTGTCGGGGTTCAGACCGGTCATTTCCAGATCGATCCAAATCAGGTTCTGTGGGTTTTGCATGGCTTGATTCTCTTGGCACCTTGGCGTAGCTGCGCAGTTTAGCAGGCGGGGGCGTGCTAGACTCGCGACCGTTTTACCCAACCTTTGCATTATCGACACGGAACACCAATGGCCAAACGCCAGCTCAACCGTCGCCAAAACTGGCGCATCGAAAAGATTCAAGGTGAACGCGCCGCTCGCGCCGCCAAACGTGAATCCTCCGCCGTGGAAGCGCTTGAAGGCGGCGACCTGGGCCCTGAACAAACGGGCCTGGTGATCGCGCACTTTGGTGTGCAGGTCGAAGTCGAGGCGCTCGAAGGCGAACTCGCAGGCCAAGTGTTCCGTTGCCACTTGCGCGCCAACCTGCCTGCGCTGGTGACCGGCGACCAAGTGGTCTGGCGTGCCGGCAACCAGGGCATCGGCGTGATTGTCGCCCAATTGCCACGCACCACCGAACTGCGCCGCCCCGACAGCCGTGGCCAGCTCAAGCCGGTGGCAGCCAACGTCGACATGATCGTCATCGTGTTCGCGCCACTGCCCGAGCCCCATGCCAACCTGATCGACCGCTACCTGGTCGCAGCCGAGCACGCTGGCATTCGCCCACTGTTGCTGTTGAACAAATTCGACCTGATCGACGAGCAGAACGCCCCGGCGCTGAATGCCCTGCTGGCGGTGTACCGCACGCTCGGCTACCCGGTGCTGGAAGTCTCGGCGCATCACGGCAATGGCATGGAGCAGCTGCAACAGCAGTTGGACGGACGCATCAGCGTGTTTGTCGGCCAGTCGGGCGTGGGCAAATCCTCGCTGGTCAACAGCCTGCTGCCGGAAGTCGACACCCGCGTGGGCCCGCTGTCGGAACTGTCCGGCCAGGGCACCCACACCACCACCACCGCGCGGTTGTTCCACTTCCCCGGCGGCGGTGAGCTGATCGACTCCCCCGGTATCCGCGAATTCGGCCTCGGCCACGTCAGCCGCAGCGATGTGGAAGCAGGCTTCATCGAATTCAACGACCTGATCGGCACCTGCCGCTTCCGCGACTGCAAACACGACCGCGAGCCCGGTTGTGCATTGCTCAAGGCGCTGGAGGATGGGCGTGTGCAGCAGCAGCGGATGAATAGCTATCGGTCGATTATTGCGAGTTTGCCGGAGAGCAGTTACTGAGCCGCCATGCCTTGATACACATAAAGTAAGGCACAGGTCGGCCTAGTCCATTGATTTAACGGGGTTTGGCATCAAGAATTCAGGACAACTGGGCGGCCAGTCGACACGAGCCAGCTTGAATTCGGAATTTCTGATGCGCATAATTGCTCCGTCACCAGCGAAAGCTGGCAGGAGTCTGGATCCTTTTCGGGGTTGATCCAGCGGCGCAGAAGGGGCGAAGCAAGCTCCACTGCGTGTCGAATGAAGCCGCCTTCGGGCGGCTTTGCTTTTTGTGGGGAATTAACGATTGCCTCTCTACTATCACCCCAAACAAGGCGATGTGCTGCTCTGCGACTTCACGCGAGGCTTTGTTGCACCAGAAATGTTGAAGATCCGCAAAGTCGTAGTGATATCCCCGACGGCTACCCACAACCGCAAGCTCTGCACGGTAGTGCCGATCTCTTCTACCGCTCCCGAGATACAGCACGACTGGCACCATTTACTTCACACCAATCCACTTCTAACGGATGGCTACAAAGAGCTGTGGGTGAAGTGCGACATGATTTACACCGTCAGCTTCGAGCGGCTCGACAAACTCCACAGAAAGACCCGTTCCAAAGGGCGAGAGTACTTCGTACCGAGGTTATGTACCGACGACATGCAAGGCGTGATCAGCGGTGTGAAAGGCTATCTTCCGCTCTGACGGATACAAAACGCCCCAATGAATTGGGGCGTTTTCACTGACGAAGTTTGTCGAAAAGGGCCTACGACCCGGTACCCGGTACCGTAGGATCCTTCACCCCACCATCATCAAACAAGTTCAGCTTCTGACGCAGTTCATGCGCCGGCAACGGCTCCTGTCCTGGTGGAATCGCGTTCGGATCGGCCGGCACCTCACCCGGCGCGCCTGCGCCTGGGGTAGGTTGCGGCGTCGGCGGTTGATCGCCTTCAATCGCACGCTGGGCCTTTTTGGTCAGCACCACGATGTCGATCCGGCGGTTGACCGGGTTGAACGGGTCTTGATGATCAAACAGCTGCGACGAAGCAAACCCCACCACGCGCGCCACTTGCGGGTCCGGATAACTGCCGGCAACCAGCGCGCGGCGCGCGGCGTTGGCGCGGTTGGCCGAAAGTTCCCAGTTGCCGAAATCACCCTGGCCCGCGTATGGCTTGGCGTCGGTGTGGCCGCTGATGCTGATCTTGTTCGGCACCGCCTTGATGGTGTCGGCCATGGCCAGCAGGATGTCTTCAAAATACGGCTTCAAGCGCGCACTGCCAGAGTCGAACATCGGCCGGTTGGCCGCGTCGGTGATCTGGATGCGCAGGCCTTCGGGCGTGATTTCGAAGGAAATCTGGTCCTTGAATTTCAGCAGTTGCGGGTTTTCTTCGACCTTGGTCTGCAGCTCTTGCAGCAGCAGCTCAAGCCGCTCCTGCTCGACCTGCTCAGCCATGGACTCGACGGTGTCGCGCTCGATCGGGATTTTCTCCTGGGGCGACTCGGTCTTGATTTCCGGGTTGATGGTGCGCTCAGGCGCCAGTTGCGGCGAGCCACCCAGGTCGATCACGAAGGGCGTGCCGCTTTCCGAGAAACCAATCGGATCTTTGAAGTAGCCGGCGATGGCGATCTTCTGTTCGGGCGTGGCGGTGGACATCAGCCACAGCACCAGGAAGAACGCCATCATCGCCGTCGCAAAGTCGGCGAAGGCGATTTTCCAGGCGCCGCCATGGTGCCCCGCAGCGAAGCGCTTGACGCGCTTGATGATTATCGGCTGGTTGTTTTCCATGGCTTAGCGACCGCGAACCGCTTGTTCCAGCTCGGCGAAGCTTGGGCGATGTTTCGGGTACAGCACCTTGCGGCCAAACTCCACCGCCAGGGACGGCGGCATGCCGGAAGCCGAAGCGACCAGGCTGGCCTTGATCGATTCGTACAGGTTGATTTCTTCCTTGGCGTCATGGGCCAGGGAGGTCGCCAGCGGGCCGAAGAAGCCGTAGGCCGCGAGAATACCGAAGAACGTACCGACCAGTGCCGCACCCACGTGCATGCCGATGGCGGCTTGGTCGCCTTCGCCCAGGGACGCCATGGTCACTACGATACCGAGTACCGCCGCGACGATACCGAAACCCGGCATACCGTCAGCGATGCCGGTCACGGCGTGGGAAGGATGCTCCAACTCTTCTTTAAGGCTGAACAACTCCATGTCGAACAGGCCTTCCAGCTCATGGGGGGCCATGTTGCCGGAGGACATGATGCGCAGGTAGTCGCAGATGTAGGCGGTCATGCGCTCATCTTTGAGCACAGCCGGGTACTTGGCGAAAATCGGGCTGGCGGCGGCGTCTTCGATGTCGGCCTCGATGGCCATCATGCCTTCGCGGCGGCTCTTGTTGAGGATCTCGTAGACCAGGCCCAACACCTCAAGATAGAAGGTGTGGGTGAAGCGCGAACCGAACATGCCCAGCGATTTCTTGACCACGTGCATAGTCATGTAGCCGGGGTTTGCCTGCAAGAATGCGCCGAACGCCGCACCACCGATGATCAGCACTTCGAAGGGCTGGATCAACGCCGCAATTTTACCGTGGGACAGGACGTAGCCACCGAGCACACTTGCGATGACGACGATGATGCCGATAATTTTAGCCATAGGGGATGAGTACTTGCGCCGTCGGGTTCATGGACATATTGGGTGTAGCAGAAAACTCTTGTTCTACTTATCGGCAAAACTGCGCCAGACTATAGCCCGTTAAGGCGAAAAGCCAGTTCGGCCCGCTCCGGGCGTGTAGACCGCAAGTGATGATCGCGCCCCTATCATGGCTAATGAAACGACAGTCCCAAGTGCAAAACCCAACTCTCTCGCCGCTTGGATCAAGCGCCTGGACGATGTGCTGCTGCCTGTGCCCCAGGCCAGTCACGACCGGGTGTGCAAAGGCATCCGCGACAGCCGCAGTTCATTGCGAGATATTGCCGAGCTGATGCAAAGCAGCCCGGCGCTTGTGCTCAGCGTGATGCGCGAGGCCAACAGCCACACCCATGGCAGCTTGGCGGAACCGGCGGAAAACCTTGAAGTGGCGCTCAACCGCCTTGGCCTCAAGCGCGCCGAAGAACTGCTGGCGCGCCTGCCGTCGGTGCCTGCCAATGAGATCCCCGTGGCGTTGCGCCAACTGCTGTTGGTCAGCCAGCACGCATCGCAACAAGCCAACGGTTTGTTCGGCAGCCGCCTGGCGCGACTGTGGCAGGACATTCACTGGGGCAGCCTGCTGTTTCTGTCGCCGCTGTGGCCAATGGCGGTCGCCTACCCCAAGCTCCTCGAAGAATGGGAACTGCGGGTGATCCACAAAGGCCAATCGGCCCGCGAGGTCGAGCAGGCACTGTTCGGCGTGCGCCTGCTGGACCTGTGCGTCGGCCTGACCGAAGCCTGGCACCTGCCGATCTGGGTGTCCCAGGGCTACAAGCTGCTGATGAGCGAGCAACGCTTGCTGGTCAAGGCGCTGCACATCGCCCGCGAAGACGACCCACTGCGCCACCAGCAATTGCTCGACGCCGAACCCAACCTGCGCCGCTGGTTGAACCAACCGGCCAATACCGTGCTGCTGGCCAACGGCCTGGCGATGTCGGCCCAGGAATCCTGGACCTGCCCGCACACCGAACGCTGGCAACTCCTCACGGCGCTGTACCTGCAACAGCCCCTGGGCGAGGTGCAGCAGCAGGTTCACCAACAAGCCGTCACCAGCGCCCGCACCACCTTGATGCCCGACCTCTGGCACCCGGCGCTGTCGCTGATCTGGCCGTGGCATGTACAAAAGATTCATCGCGGCCTGCTTCCAGCGCCACCGCCCACCGCCGAGGCCCTGGCCGTGTGGCGCAAGCGCTGCACCGAACTGCTGGTGGAACCGAGCCGCTTTGCCAACGCCATGCACCTGACCACCTGCGCCAAGGAGGCCCTGGTGGCCAGTGGCATGCAGCGGGTCATGCTGTTGATGGCTGACCGCGCCATGAGCACCTTGCGTGTGCACCAGGTCGATGGCCTGCCGAAAGATGCAGCCAATTTGAGCCTGGATGTGGTCAACAGCACGCTATTGCAGCGCTTGCTGGAAAAATCCGCCCAGGTGCGCCTCAACCCGGAAAACCACGCGCAGTTCTCGGCCTTGCTGCCGCCGATCCTGCGTCGCCTGTTCACCGGCGAACACCTGTTGCTGCGCTCGCTGAGCTGTAATGGCAAGGTGGTGATGCTGATGGTGGCCGACCAAGGCGGCGGACCGTTCTCGGAAACCACCGTGCAGGCCTTCGGCAAAACCGCCCAATGCATCGAGAAAGCCCTGCACTGCTTTACCAACCGCAGCGCCTGATGCTTGCGCTACAATCGCCGTCTTTTATCGCCAACATTTGTGCCCAGGAGACCTCACATGCCTGACTTCTCTGGCTTGCCGCTGGTGATCGAATCCAGCGACCTGCTTGGTCGCCTCGATACCGAACACCTGATACTGGTGGACCTCACCAGTGCCGCCCGCTACGCCGAAGAGCATATCCCCGGCGCGCATTTCGTTGACCCCAAGCGCACCCAACTGGGCCAGCCGCCGGCGCCCGGCCTCCTGCCCAACAAGGCTGACCTTGAAAAACTGTTCGGCGAACTGGGCCACACCCCGGACGCCACCTACGTGGTCTACGACGACGAAGGCGGCGGCTGGGCCGGACGATTCATCTGGATGCTCGACGTGATCGGCCACCAGAAGTACCACTACCTGGACGGCGGCCTGCTGGCCTGGCTGGAAGACAAGCACCCGGTCTCGACCGACGTGCCCGCCCCCGTCGGCGGCCCGGTCAGCCTCACGTTGCACGATGGCCCCACCGCCACCCGCGAATACCTGCAAAGCCGCCTGGGTGCCGCCGACCTGGGCATCTGGGATGCACGCGGTCCGCTGGAGTATTCCGGCGAGAAGGTCCTCGCCGCCAAAGGCGGGCACATCCCCGGCGCGGTGAACTTCGAATGGACTGCCGGCATGGACAAGGCGCGCAACCTGCGCATCCGCCGCGACATGCCACAGATCCTCGAAGACCTCGGGTTGACCAAAGACAAAGAAATCATCACCCACTGCCAGACTCACCACCGTTCTGGCTTCACCTACCTGGTGGCCAAGGCGCTCGGTTATCCGCGAGTCAAAGGTTATGCCGGTTCCTGGGGCGAATGGGGCAACCACCCCGACACCCCCGTCGAGATTTAAGGTTTAAGGACAGTTATGAAAAAGCAGTTGTTTATCCTCAGCCAGTACTTGCTGCCGCACCACTTGCTGTCGCGTCTGGCCGGTTGCATTGCCGAGTGCCGCGTGCGCTGGTTCAAGAATGCCTTCACCAGCTGGTTCGCCAAGCGTTATCAAGTGGACATGTCCCAGGCCCTGGTTGAAGACGTGACCGCCTACGAGCACTTCAACGCCTTCTTCACCCGCGCCCTGAAAGATGGCGCCCGCCCACTGGATCAAACCCCAGGCGCGGTGTTGAGCCCCGCGGATGGTGCGGTCAGCCAGTTGGGCCCGATCGAGCATGGCCGGGTGTTCCAGGCCAAGGGCCACAGTTTCAGCGTGCTGGAATTGCTGGGCGGCGACTCGGCCGTCGCGGCTCCGTTCATGGGCGGCGATTTCGCCACCATCTACCTGTCGCCAAAGGACTACCACCGCGTGCACATGCCGCTGGCCGGCACGCTGCGTGAGATGGTCTACATCCCGGGTCGCATCTTCTCGGTCAACCAGACTACCGCTGAAAACGTACCTGAGCTGTTCGCGCGCAACGAGCGCGTTGCCTGCATCTTCGACACCGAACGCGGCCCGATGGCCGTGGTATTGGTGGGTGCGATGATTGTGGCGTCGATTGAAACCGTGTGGGCTGGGCTGGTAACGCCGCCGAAGCGCGAGCTGAAAACCTTCCGCTATGACGAAGCTGCGCGCGCGCCGGTTCATCTGGAGAAAGGTGCGGAGCTGGGTCGCTTCAAGCTGGGTTCGACCGCGATTGTGCTGTTTGGGCCGGATCAGGTGAAGTGGGCTGAGGAGCTGGCCGCTGGCAGCCCGGTACAGATGGGCCAAGGCATCGGTCTACCGAAAGCCTGATTGAAGGTGGGAGCCTGGCCTGGCTCCCACATTTACCCGTTAGAGCGAGTTACAGCTGACCGTCGCGATCACGGAAGCCCAGCAGATACAACACGCCATCCAAGCCCAACGTCGAAATCGCCTGCTTGGCCGACTGCTTCACCAACGGCTTGGCGCGGAACGCCACACCCAACCCGGCAATTGCCAGCATCGGCAAGTCATTCGCACCGTCGCCGACCGCAATGGTCTGCTCCAGACGCAAACCTTCCTTGTGCGCCAACTCCTTGAGCAGATCCGCCTTGCGCTGAGCGTCGACAATCGGCTCGACGGCCACGCCGGTCACCTTGCCATCCACCACTTCCAGCTCGTTGGCGAACACGTAGTCGATGCCCAGCTTGGCCTGCAATTGCTTGGCGAAGTAGGTGAAGCCGCCGGACAGGATGGCGGTCTTGTAGCCCAGGCGCTTGAGTTCGGCGAACAGGGTCTCGGCGCCTTCGGTCAGGCGCAGGGAGGCGCCGATGGAGTCCAGCACGCTCACGTCCAGGCCTTTGAGCAGCGCGAGGCGCTCCTTGAAGCTGGCGCGGAAGTCCAGCTCACCGGCCATGGCGCGTTCGGTGATTTCGGAAACCTGCTCGCCCACACCGGCGGCTTTGGCCAATTCGTCGATGACTTCGGCTTCGATCAGCGTGGAGTCCATGTCGAACACCGCCAGGCGGCGGTTGCGGCGGAACAGCGAGTCTTCCTGGAAGGCGATGTCGACGTTCAGCTCTTGGGCCACGCTGAGGAATTCGGCGCGCAGGGCCTGAGGGTCGGCCGGTTCACCGCGCACGGAGAACTCGATGCAGCCCTTGCCCTTGTCGGCCGGGGTATCCAGCGGCATACGACCCGACAGACGGTCGATATGGTCGATATTCAGACCGTACTGCGCGGTAATGGAGCTGACGCGCTGCAATTGTTCGGCGGTGACCTTGCGGGTCAGCAGCGTCACGATATGGCGTTTCTTGCCCTGGCCGGCCACCCATTGCTGGTAGTCCTCTTCGGACACCGGGGTGAAGCGCACCTGTTGATCCAGCTTGTACGCCGTAAACAGGATGTCCTTGAGTACCGAAGACGCCTGTTCAGTGCTCGGAATCTCGACCAGGATGCCGAACGACAAGGTGTCGTGGATCACCGCCTGGCCGATGTCGAGAATGTTCACACCACCCTGGGCCAGAACGCCGGTAATGGCTGCGGTCAGACCTGGGCGGTCTTCCCCCGTGATGTTAATCAGGACAATTTCGCGCAAGGCGCACCCCCAGGCTGGAAAAAAACCGCATTCTACCCACTTTCAGTGACCATCGGGCACAGCCAGCGCTTTGCCGGTTCTAGGGCTGTCGCTATACTGCGCGTCAACTTCACGGACCAAGAGCCGAGCGCAAGTGAACCGGCCCACGCCAGTAAAAACCGATAATTTCTTCCTGCTGATCTTCCGGGCACTGCGCCACCGCCGTGTACCGATCGCATTACGCATCGCCAGCCATAACGTGATCCTGGTCGCCCTGGCCCTGGTGATCTACGCCTGCGTGATGGGTTTGCAGTTCAAACAGGCCATGCACGAGCAAGCCGACGCCCTGGGCGAGAGCTTGACCACCCAGACCGCCACCTCGGCGACTGAGCTGCTGGTGTCCAACGACATCCTCAGCCTCAACGTGCTGCTCAACAACCTGACCAAGAACCCGCTGGTGGCCCACGCCGCCATCTACAGCGTGGACAACCGGATCATGGCCGAAGCCGGGCAGCGCCCGAAAAACGGCCTGCTGGGTGAAGCCGAAGGCCTGTATCAGAGCAACATTACGTTTCAGGATGTGAAAGCTGGCCAACTGCGCATCAGCCTGGACATGCAGCAATTCCAGCAGCCGATGACCATCAGCCTGCAAAGCATGGGCATCTTGAGCGCAATTCTGCTGGCCTTGGCGTTGGCCTTGAGCCTGCGCCTGGGCCGGCACATTTCTACGCCGCTGATGCAGTTGCGCATCTGGCTGCGCGATATCGACGAACACACCCCGGCCACTGACCGCCAGGATGAAATCGGCGACCTCGCCCGCCAGTTGCACGCCAGTTTCGCCCCGGAGCCGGTGGTGCGCGAAGTGGAGCCAGAGCCTGAGTTCGACGAAACCGATTACGACGACGAGCCTGAGTTTGAAGTGCAGGACGCACCGGTAGCGGGCCTGAAACCTGCCACCCGCCAGGCGTTCAAAGCCGAAGAAGACGAACTGGACGACGAAGACCCCTTCGCCGACCTGCGCGACACCTCGGCCAGCGCACCGGCCGTCGCACCAAAACCCGCCCCGGTGAAGAATACCGAACCTCAGTTCAGCGCTGTACTGGCGGTGCAACTGGGCGCTCAGGACCAACTGCGTCGCCTGCCCCGCGCACGCCTGACCGAGCTGCTGGAGCGCTACCGCGACTGCCTCGACCAGGCTGCGTCGCTGTACCAGAGCGAACTGCACACCCTGAACGATGGCAGTACCTTGATGCTGTTCCACAGTGAAGACAGCGGCGAAGACTACCTGACCAACGCCATCTGCTGCGGTGAGTTACTGCGCGCCTTGGGCCATGCCCTGCAGATCGAAGTGGCCGACAGTGGCATCACGCTGCAACTGCAGTTGGGCCTGACGGTAAGCGATGACCTGTTTGGCATGACCCAGATCGACCTGCTGCTCACCGAGAGCGCCCAGGACGCCCTGGCGCTGTCGCAACACAGTCGCAACCTGCTGCTGGTGGAGCGCAAGATCAGCGAAGACACGCTGATCCGCCAACGCGCACGAATCCGCCCGATTGCCAGCCCAGAGGGTGCCAGCTGTGTGGAGCGGTTGATGGAGCCGTATCCGTCGATGCTGGAGCGGCAGTTGGCGCGGATGCACGAGACCCGCACCAAAAACTAAGACACTGCGCTCCCACAGGTGATCTTCAGTGACACCCAAATGGCGCACAAACAAAAAGGCCCGCTGAGTCAGCGGGCCTTTTTTTTATGTCGGTGATTCAAGTCAGAACCTGAACACTTCCATATCCGTACGAATCGGCGTTGCCATCGGCATCTTCGGCTTCTGCGGTTCTGCTGGTTTGGCTTGTACCGGGGCGCTTTGCTTGCGCGGCGCTTCGGCAATCGGCGGCTGGTTGGCCAATGGCTTGAGGGCCACCGACAGCTGCTGTGCCAGATGTTGCAACAACACGCCCTGGGCCTGGACCTGGGACGCGGTGGTGCCGGTGTGTTGCTCCTGCAGGTGCACAATGCGGTTATCGCGGACCTGGCCACGACGATCGATCAAGCGCCATTGCGCATCGAGGATCGCCGGTTGCGACGTACCGGAGTCAAGACGGGTGATGGTCAGCAACACCTGCACATCCGGGGTAAAACCCGTCGGCGCGGGCGCCAGCACCACACGCTGGCTGTCCAGTTGACCCGCCACCTGGCGCAACATCAATTGGTTGATGTCGGAGGACAAACTGCCCGCCCAACGACCATCGGTGGAACCTTGCAGGCTGCCGTCGTTCTGACGTTGCAGCAGTGTTTCGCGTTGCAGGTAGTCGGCGACGACCACCGGGCCCAGCAAGACGGCCATGCCGGCGGTCTGTGCAGGTTGAGCCGGACTTCCGCTGTCCAGCTGGTACAGCGACACCGGTTGATGTGTGCTGCAACCCGCCAGCCCCAAAAGGCCAGCGAGTACAAAAAATAAAGGAAGGCGTGGAGCAGTCATCATCCCATCCAGGTGGCTGCCACAAGGCGAACCACAATGTAATACTAAAAATAACCTAAACACGCTCGGCCACGCCGGCGCTGGAAAGGCCATATCATCCGTGAATATGCGCCATGACTCCAGCGCCAAAGCGTCGATCTACGCGTTAAATCGTAGATCGAGGGCTCTAATACGCGTTAAACCGGCGTTTCCACCAGCAAAGCATCCACGCGCTGGAAGCCGCGAGGCAATTTGTTACCACGCCGACCGCGCTCACCCTTGTAATGCTCAAGGTCGTCAGGACGCAACGACAGGGTACGTTTACCGGCTTGAAGCACTAACGTCGCGCCTTCCGGGATCACTGCGATGTCGGTCACGTACTCTTCGCGACTGGCCACCCGCTCGCCGGGAATACCAATGATCTTGTTGCCCTTGCCTTTGCCCAACTGCGGCAGGTCGCTGATCTTGAACACCAGCAAACGCCCTTCGGTGGTCACCGAGGCCAGCCAGTTGCTCTCGCGATCGTCCACCGGCCGCGGCAGGATCACCTTGGCGTTGTTCGGCAAGCTCAGCAAGGCCTTGCCGGCCTTGTTCTTGGCCTGCAAGTCTTCACCCTTCACCACAAAACCGTAACCCGCATCGGACGCAATCACGTACAGCGCATCATCGTCGGGCAGCAACACACACTCGAAATTCGCCCCTGGCGGCGGCGTCAGGCGCCCGGTCAACGGCTCGCCCTGCCCCCTTGCGGATGGCAAGGTGTGGGCCGGCACCGAATAACTGCGCCCGGTGGAGTCGATAAACACCGCAAACTGGTTGGAACGCCCGGCAGCGGCGGTCTTGAAACCATCGCCGGCCTTGTACGACAAGCCAGTGGCGTCAATATCATGCCCTTTGGCGGAACGAACCCAACCCTTTTCCGACAGAACGACGGTAATTTTCTCGTTTGGCAGCAGCTCGGTTTCTGTCAGCGCTTTCGCTTCGGCGCGCTGGACGATCGGCGAACGACGGGCATCGCCGTAGGTTTCCGCGTCTTTGATCAGCTCGCTACGCACCAGCTTCTTCAGCTTGGCTTCGCTGCCCAGCAGCGCTTGCAGCTTGGCTTGTTCCTTGAGCAGCGCGTCTTGTTCGTCGCGCAGCTTCATTTCTTCCAGTCGCGCCAACTGGCGCAAGCGGGTGTCGAGGATGTAGTCAGCCTGGATCTCGCTCAGCTCGAAACGCGCGATCAGCTCGGCTTTCGGGTGTTCGGCGGTACGGATGATGTGGATCACTTCATCCAGGTTGAGGTAGGCGATCAGCAAGCCGTCCAACAGGTGCAGGCGACGCTCGACCTTATCCAGGCGGAATTGCAGGCGGCGACGCACGGTCTGCACCCGGAACTCCAGCCATTCCACCAGCAGGTTGCGCAGGTTTTTCAACTGCGGCTTGCCGTCCAGGCCGATGATGTTGACGTTGACGCGGTAGCTGGACTCCAGGTCCGTGCTGGCAAACAGATGCTGCATCAGTACTTCGTGGTCGACCCGGCTGTTGGTCGGGATGATCACGATACGGCAGGGGTTTTCGTGGTCGGATTCGTCACGCAGGTCGGCAACCTGCGGCAATTTCGACGGTTTGGCCTGCATCAGCGCGGCGATCTGCTCCAGCACCTTGGCACCGGACACCTGATGCGGCAGCGCGGTGACGATAATGTCGCCATCTTCGATGTGGTACACGGCGCGCATGCGCACCGAGCCCTTGCCGGTTTCGTACATCTTCAGCAGGTCGGCGCGCGGCGTGATGATTTCCGCTTCGGTCGGGTAGTCCGGGCCCTGGATATGTTCGCAGAGCTGTTCCACCGTGGCTTTGGGCTCATCCAGCAAGCGCACGCACGCGGTGGCGACTTCGCGCAGGTTATGCGGCGGCACATCGGTGGCCATGCCGACAGCGATACCGGTGGTGCCATTGAGCAGAATATTCGGCAAACGTGCCGGCAACACCAGCGGTTCATCGAGAGTGCCGTCGAAGTTAGGGCCCCAATCGGCGGTGCCCTGGCCCAATTCGCTCAGCAGGACTTCCGAGTAACGCGACAGGCGGGCCTCGGTGTAGCGCATCGCAGCGAACGACTTGGGATCATCCGGCGCACCCCAGTTGCCCTGGCCGTCTACCAGCGTGTAGCGGTAGCTGAACGGTTGGGCCATCAACACCATGGCTTTGTAGCAGGCGGAATCGCCGTGGGGGTGGAACTTACCGAGCACGTCACCGACGGTACGCGCCGACTTCTTGTGCTTGGAATCGGCGTCCAGGCCCAACTCACTCATGGCGTAGATAATGCGCCGTTGTACTGGCTTCAGGCCGTCGCCGATATGCGGCAATGCACGGTCCATGATCACGTACATGGAGTAGTTGAGGTAGGCATTTTCGGTGAAGTCAGCCAGCGACCGGCGTTCTACGCCATCTAAGCTGTCTGCGAGGATGTCACTCATGCGGGCCTCATCATGGTCGGGTAAGGTGCTGCGGAACTGCCGCTGCACCGGGTCAATTCAAAAAAACAGGGGCTCATGGGCGAGCGCTCCAGCCACCGGCAGGGGCGGCGAAACGATAGACCACGGGGCGCTTTTCACCATCGGCACGCGGGCCGAAGTTGTTGTCGATGCCCAGCCAGGCGCCGTCGGCATCCACCACCAGGGCTTCGGCCAGGCCATAGGGCTGGGGATAACGCCGCTCGGGCGTCAGGGTCTCGTCGGCAAACGACCAGCACAGCTCGACCTTGGCCGTGACCGCATCCCGTCGGCAAATCTGGAACGCATTGCGCTCCAGGGTAAACAGCTTGCCGTTGAACAGCGCCAGGTCGGCGAAATCCTTGGACACCGCCTTGGCGTTCGGGAACTGGGCCGGTTGCACTTCCTGGCCGGCCTCGCTCAGCAAGACGCAGGGGGCCGTCACAGTCCCACAGGCTTTGCGGACGCTTGATCGAAATCAGTCCACGTCTTTCGCGCTCAGCGGCCAGCCAGATCTGGTTGCCTTCGGGGTTGATCGCCAGGCCTTCAAACAACGCATTGAAGTGCAGCAACATGCCACTGGCCCGCGCTTCACGCACCATGCCCGGCGCGATCTTCAACCACTCCGGCGCGCCCGTCACCGGCACTTGCAGCACCGCCGCATGGGCTTCGCTGACAATGTAGCGGTTGCCGGCGGCATCGCAGGAGATGCCTTCAAAGTCCAAGTCACCACCGCGAATGAACGATGCGGCCTTGGTGCGCGAACGCAAACCCCACGGCAGCCCGGATTCCGGCACCGGTGGCACGTCGATCTTTACCGCCTCGGCCTGCCAGGTCGGCGCGCTGATATCCAGGCGGTAGATCTGGTCGTCATCGCGGTCGGAAACCGTCCACAACTCCTTGCCACACAGGGCCAGGCCCGACAGGTTACCGCCGCGCATGCCGTCCACCGGGTGCTCGGACACCAGCTTCAGCTCAGCCACGGGCGCGGCCACCACTGGGGTAGCCGCCAGCCCGCTCAACATCAGGATCGCCAGGGCGAAACCTGTGCGCATCAGCCCAGAACCTCGGCCAGGTTGCCTTTGGACTCCAGCCAGGACTTGCGGTCCGGCGCGCGTTTCTTCGCCAGCAGCATGTCCATCATTTCCGAGGTGGCGGCGAAGTCGTCGCCCAGCGTCAACTGCACCAGGCGCCGAGTGTTCGGGTCCATGGTGGTTTCGCGCAGCTGCGGCGGGTTCATTTCACCCAGGCCCTTGAATCGTGTGACCTGTGGCTTGCCGCGCTTCTTCTCGGCCACCAGGCGGTCGAGGATGCCATCACGCTCGGCTTCGTCCAGGGCGTAGTAAATCTCCTTGCCCAGGTCGATCCGGTACAACGGCGGCATGGCGACGTAGACGTGACCGGCATCCACCAGCGGGCGGAAGTGCTGCACGAACAGCGCGCACAGCAGCGTGGCGATGTGCAGGCCGTCGGAGTCGGCGTCGGCGAGGATGCAGATCTTGCCGTAGCGCAGTTGGCTCATGTCCGCCGCGCCTGGGTCTACCCCAATGGCCACGGCGATGTTGTGCACTTCCTGGCTGGCCAGGACTTCGCTGCCATCGACTTCCCAGGTGTTGAGGATCTTGCCGCGCAACGGCAGGATCGCCTGGAATTCCTTGTCCCGCGCTTGCTTGGCGGAACCACCGGCGGAGTCACCTTCCACCAGGAACAGCTCGGAGCGCATCGGGTCTTGCCCGGCGCAATCGGCCAGCTTGCCGGGCAATGCCGGGCCCTGGGTGATGCGCTTGCGCTCGACCTTCTTGCTGGCCTTCAGGCGACGGCCGGCGTTGTTGATCGCCAGTTCCGCCAGGGCCAGGCCCAGTTCAGGGTGTTCGTTGAGCCACAGGCTGAAGGCGTCCTTGACCACGCCGGAGACAAACGCCGCCGCCTCGCGGGACGACAGGCGTTCTTTGGTCTGGCCGGAGAATTGCGGCTCCTGCATTTTCATCGACAGCACGAACGCGATGCGCTCCCACACGTCTTCCGGCGCCAGCTTCACGCCGCGCGGCAGCAGGCTGCGGTATTCGCAGAATTCGCGCATGGCATCCAGCAAGCCCTGGCGCAAGCCGTTGACGTGGGTGCCGCCCTGGGCGGTCGGGATCAGGTTGACGTAGCTTTCCTGCACGCTGTCGCCACCTTCTGGCAGCCACAGCAGCGCCCAGTCCACGGCTTCTTTATTACCGGCCAGGCTGCCGCAGAACGGCTCGTTGGGCAGGCGCTCGAAGTCGCTGACGGAGTCTTCCAGGTACGAACGCAGGCCGTCTTCGTAGTGCCATTCGACCTTCTCGCCGGTGCCTTTGTCTTCAAAGGTCACCAGCAGGCCGGGGCACAGGACAGCCTTGGCCTTGAGCACGTGCTTGAGGCGGCTGATGGAAAATTTTGGCGAATCGAAATATTTCGGGTCCGGCGCAAAGTACACACTGGTGCCGGTGTTGCGCTTGCCAACGGTGCCGATCACTTCCAGGTCGGTGGCTTTGTAGCCATCGGCGAAGGTCATCTGGTACTCGTTGCCGTCACGCTTGACCTTGACCCGCACCAGCGTGGACAAGGCGTTGACCACCGAAATACCCACCCCGTGCAAACCGCCGGAGAACTGGTAGTTCTTGTTGGAGAACTTGCCACCCGCATGCAGCTTGGTGAGGATCAGCTCAACACCGGGCACACCCTCTTCCGGGTGGATGTCCACCGGCATGCCGCGACCATCGTCGGACACTTCCAGGGAATGGTCAGCGTGGAGAATGACATGCACCGACTTGGCGTGGCCGGCCAGGGCTTCGTCGACACTGTTGTCGATGACTTCCTGGGCAAGGTGGTTCGGCCGACTGGTGTCGGTGTACATGCCGGGGCGTTTGCGCACCGGGTCGAGGCCCGAGAGGACTTCGATGGCGTCGGCGTTATAAGAGCTAGCGCTGGGAGTGGCCATGGGGTCTCGTCGTGAGTCGTTCGATTAAAAAGTGACCTGCGATTCTTACAATGAAGAAAAATCGAAGGATTGATACTGATCTGCGCCAATACCGGCAAAGCTCAACATCGCCGGCAATTGCTGGGCGAACCCCTGGTAACCATGGTCGCCGCCGGCCTGGATGCGCAAGGCACAGGCCCGGTAATACTGCTGGGCGAGGCGATAATCCAGGGTTTCATCCCCGGTCTGCAACCACACCTGATACCGCGCCGCGTCCTGGGGAGCCGGTACTTCCAGCTCGGCCAGCGCCGTGACGTGGTCGTGGGTCAGTTCCCAGGTTTCATCGGTGTAGAGGTTCTTCTGGGTGCCCAGGTAACCGTCGAACATCCGGTGAGGGCTGACCGCCGGGTTTACCAACAGCGCCTTGAGGCCATGGCGCTCGGCAAGATGGGTTGCATAGTAGCCGCCGAGTGAGCTGCCGACCAGCAGTGGCCGCCCCAGTTCGGCAATGGCCGCTTCCAACTGGGGAATCGCCTGACGGGGATGGTGATGCAGGGCCGGCACGCGCAATTGGTCGGCCAGGCCGATGGCGCCCATTACGGTGATCAACTGAGTGGCCTTGTTGGACGCAGGCGCGCTGTTGAAGCCGTGGATATACAGGATCGAAGCGGACATGCCGGGCTCTCCGTGCTTGCGCCAAAAAGGCGCAGTTTACAGGTAAATCTCAGTAGCCGTTGCTACCGTAATCCACCGTAAACGCGAAGCCGACCAAGCGCTCTACCCCGGTCTCCAACCGTCCGTCGGCATGCAGACGCAGCCAGCGGTAGCCCGGCGCTTGCTCGCTGACCTTGAAATCCTCGCTGCCCGGTGCGAACTGGATGCAGGTGGACGGCGATGCCAGCAGGCGCACGCCGTTGCGCTCGCGGTCGATTTCCTGGTGCACATGCCCCCACAGTACCGCCCGCACCTGCGGAAAACGGTCAAGCACGGCAAACAATGCCTCAGGATTGCGCAAGCCAATGGGGTCCATCCAGGCGCAACCGATGGGCACCGGATGATGGTGAAAACACACCAGATGATGACGGTTAGGTGCTTCGCTCAGGGCCTGAGCGAGCAGCTGCAGCTGTTGGTCTTGCAGGTAGCCCGGCACTGAACCGGGTACGGCGGAATCCAGCAGGGTCACGCGCCAGTTGCCGATATCGAGCACCGGCTCCAGCAGATCGCTGTGCACGGCGGCGTGAGCCATGATCTGCGGCTCGTCATGATTGCCGGGAATCCAGCGCGCCGGGGCGTCGATCTGCCGGGTCATGTCGCGAAATTGCTGGTACGACTCCAGCGTGCCGTCCTGGGACAGATCCCCCGTGGCCAACACCAAATCGATGCGCGGCTGCTGCGCGCGCACCCGTTCAATCACGCCTTGCAGGCTTTCGCGGGTGTTCATGCCCAGCAGCGTACCGTCGGCCTCGGCAAACAAATGGCTGTCGGACAGTTGCACCAGCAATGCGGGCGCATCAGGACTCACAGTGGATACGCTCGGCAAGGCGCTCTCCCAAGGCAATCACAGGAATGGACGTGTGGCGTGATTATGCTGGGGCAGGACACAAGAGGAAACCTTGGGAAGCAGATGCAGTTCACATCTACCGCACAACTTCGAACTCATGGCCCAAGGCCAGGCAATGGCTCAACCATTCACCGAGGAACACATTGAGCTGTGCTTTCTCATCGGGCTGGTGCATGAACACGTTGGGGTAAGGATAGATGCTGCGAAAGCGTCGTGCATGTTCGGCGCTGATGACTTCGGCCATCCGCGCGTCGTGGTACACCTGCACTTCCAATTGCGGCACCGGCAGCCAGGGCAGGCTGTGTTCCTGACGTACACGCAAGGTGGTGGTGTACGGGCAATTGACGATGACTTCCAGCGCCAGCACGCCAAGCATCTGGTCGCCGTGGGTTACGCCGATACGCCGGGCCTCGGGGGCATGGCGCATGTCAGGGAGCAAGCGCATCAGCCGCGCATAGTTGGCCTCGCAGGCGGCTTGCAGCCCGATCAGGTCGACTCGATAACGTTCCCGTGCCTTTACTGCCATAACCCCCTCACTTCCGCGCGATTAAGCGCAAGCCATTGCAGGGCGATAATGCTGGCTGCGTTGGAAATTTTGCCGTCGCGCACCGCTTGCAGGGCATCTTCGAAGGCCCAGACGGTGACGCGGATATCTTCAGCTTCTTCTTCCAATCCATGGACGCCACCGGCGCCCGAGCTGTCGCAACGGCCCAGGTACAAGTGGACAAATTCGGTACTGCCGCCGGGCGACGGGAAATATTTGGTGATCGGCCACAGCGCGGAGAATGTCAGCCCAGCTTCCTCCTCGGCTTCGCGGTGTGCAACCTCCTCCGGCTCTTCATCCTTGTCGATCAGGCCGGCGATCATTTCCACCAGCCACGGGTTATCGGTACGGCCCATGGCGCCTACACGAAACTGCTCGATCAGCACCACTTCATCGCGCTGCGGGTCGTAGGGCAATACACACACGGCATCATGACGAACAAACACTTCGCGGTTGATCACACGGCTCATGCTGCCGTCGAATTTCTCGTGGCGCAGTTGCACGCGATCAAGCTTGTAGAAGCCCTGGTAGGCATTGTCGCGCTGAACAATCTCGATGGTGCTCGGCGTCGATTTTACGATGTCCGTCATATCCCTTCCTCGTTGAGCCTGCGCATTTGGCGCCATCCTAACGCGCTCATGCCTCTGGTTGCAGCCCCTTTCCAGTTGCCGGGATAGACGGCGGGCGTCAAACTCACTCTAATCAGCCTAGTGGCGAACTGACTGCCTTGCCGGTAGTCGAAGCTGCACAATTTCGCTCTTATCGACGGACGAAGACCCTACATGTCGCTTTTAAAAATCGCCTCCGTGGCCTGTATCGCATTGACCCTCGGTGCCTGCCAAAGCCTGTTCCAGCCCAGCTATAAAGCCCCGCTGGACGCCACCCGCGACGCCACCGAGCAAAGCAAGCCAGGCTGCGCCAGCGCCGACTGCCCGCTGGTGAACATCGACACGGTGCACTTTGCCAAGGAGCCCAAGCTGGACGCCTTGATCGAACAGCGCCTGCTGGAAATGACCCAGGCCGACCCATTGCCAACCAGCCTCGCGACCTACAGCGAGCAGTTCCTGCGCACCGCCGCTCCACGCAACAGCATGTACTTGCAGGCCAAGGTACGTGAGCAGCATGACGGCTTGGTGATCATCGAACTCTCCAGCTACCTGGACCAGGGCGCCACTCACGGCGAGCCAGGCCGCGCGTTCATCAACTATTCGCGCCAGCAGCAAAAGGCCCTGACCCTCACCGACATGTTGCTGCCCGGCAAGGAAGACGCCTTCTGGAAAGCCGCCCAAGTGGCCCATAACAGCTGGCTGATCAGCACCCGCCTGAGCCTGGAACCGGAGTACGTGAAACAGTACCCCTTCCAGAAAACCCCGAACGTGGCGCTCACTTACGGTGGCGTGATCCTCAAGTACCCCACCACCACCATCGCGCCGTATGCCTTGGGCCACGTCGAGTTGCAGATTCCGTACTCGCGCCTGGACGGCATCCTCAAGCCTGAGCTGGTGCCTGCGCGCCGCTGAAGGCCCGGCCCAGGATCAGTTGCAACAGCCCTGCCAGCACCAGAGCCGGCAGGGTCGCGCCGATGTCCGGATACAGATTGGCCAGCAGGTGGTAAGTCGCAATGCCACCCAGCCAGGCGATTAATGCCGGCCAGCGCAGGCTAGCTACGGCTCCCCCGCTACGACGGCGCAGGATGAAGTGATCCACCAGCACCACGCCAAACAGCGGCGCGAATACCGAGCCGATCAGCAGCAGGAAGTTCTGGTATTGAGCCAATGGCGCAAAGCAGGCGATGAGCGTGCAGATCACGCCAATCGCCAGCGCAAGGTGCTCGACCTTCAGGCGCAGCAATATCCCGCTGGAAACCGCCGCCGAGTGAATATCGGCGAAGGCGTTTTCCGATTCATCCAACAGGATCAATAGCAGCGGGATCCCCAGGCCAGCCCCGGCCAACGCCAGCAACAGCGCGTTCACTTCGCCGCTCGGCGCAAACGCCAGGGTGTAGGCCACGCCCAGGCTCATCAGCCAGAAATTGCCGATAAAGAACCCCAGCGCGGTACCGCCGAACACACTTTTGGCACGCTTGCCGAAGCGTGAGTAATCCGCGATCAGCGGCAGCCACGACAGCGGCATGGCGATGGCGATGTCAAAGCCCACCGCAAACGGCATAGAACCATCACCGGCCTGGGCCCAGAGCGCGGTGAGGTCGGCCTTGGCAAACAGGTTCCAGGTGAGCCACAGGCAGGCGGCGAGCAGCAGCCAGATGCCCCATTTGCGCAGGATCTGACGCACAAAAGTCAGCGGGCCACTGACCGCCAACAGGGTCGCCAGGCCGCCGAAGAACAAGGTCCACAGCAATGGACTGGCCAATAGGCTACCTTCACTGAACGCCCGCGTGCCCAACAGGCTGGCCGCGTCGCGCATCACGATGATCTCGAACGCCCCCCAGCCGATCAGCTGCAGCAGGTTCAACAGCGCCGGCAGGCTCGCGCCCTTGGCGCCGAGGCTGAGTTTCAAGGCGGCCATGGCGGACAGGCCGGTGTCGCTGCCGATCACGCCGACGGCGGCCAGCAACAGGACACCCACCAGGGTGCCGAGGAAAATCGCCAGCAACGAACCGGACAGGCCCAGGCCCGGCGCAAGCAAGGCGCCGGTTTGCAGGACCATCAGGCCGATGCCGAGGGAGAACCACAGGGAGAACAGGTCGCGGGCGCCGAAGACTCTTTTGTCGCTCGGTACTGCGATGTCCGGGGAGTAAGTACTCGGTTGAATGCTCAAGGGTGTTATCTCTGAGGAACATTTGTTGTTTGGGAGATTGCATTCGCGAGCAAGCCCGCTCCCACATTTGGAATGCGTTCCAAATGTGGGAGCGGGCTTGCTCGCGAAGAGGCCATTAAGGACAACTACAGTCCCAGATCAGACCTTCTTGTACAACTGACTGCCTTCCTGCTTGAACCGCTCCGCCTGTTCCGCCAAGCCCTTGGCCACATCCACGTCCACCGCTTCAATGCGCTGGTTGGCCGCGTATTCACGCACTTCCTGGGTGATCTTCATCGAGCAGAACTTCGGCCCACACATCGAGCAGAAATGCGCGACCTTGGCCGAATCCTTCGGCAGCGTTTCATCGTGATACGAACGCGCCGTGTCCGGGTCCAGGCCGAGGTTGAACTGGTCTTCCCAGCGGAATTCGAAACGCGCCTTGCTCAAGGCGTTATCGCGGATCTGCGCGCCCGGATGCCCTTTGGCCAAATCCGCCGCGTGGGCGGCGATCTTGTAGGTAATGATCCCGGTCTTCACGTCATCCTTGTTCGGCAGGCCCAGGTGTTCCTTGGGCGTGACGTAGCAGAGCATGGCGCAACCGAACCAGCCGATCATCGCCGCGCCGATGCCGGAGGTGATGTGGTCGTAGCCCGGCGCAATGTCGGTGGTCAGCGGGCCGAGGGTGTAGAACGGCGCTTCATCGCAGCATTCGAGCTGCTTGTCCATGTTCTCCTTGATCAACTGCATCGGCACGTGGCCAGGGCCTTCGATCATGGTTTGTACGTCGTGCTTCCAGGCGGTTTTGGTCAGCTCGCCAAGGGTTTCCAGCTCGCCGAATTGCGCGGCGTCGTTGGCGTCGGCAATCGAGCCAGGGCGCAGGCCGTCGCCGAGGGAGAAGCTGACGTCGTAGGCCTTCATGATTTCGCAGATTTCGTCGAAATGCGTGTAGGTGAAGTTCTCTTTGTGGTGCGCCAGGCACCACTTGGCCATGATCGAGCCGCCACGGGACACGATGCCGGTGACGCGCTTGGCGGTCAGCGGCACGTAGCGCAGCAGCACGCCGGCGTGGATGGTGAAGTAATCCACACCTTGCTCGGCCTGTTCGATCAGGGTGTCGCGGAACAACTCCCAGGTCAGGTCTTCGGCGGCGCCGCCGACTTTTTCCAGGGCCTGATAGATCGGTACAGTGCCGATCGGCACGGGCGAGTTGCGGATGATCCACTCGCGGGTTTCGTGGATGTGCTTGCCGGTGGACAAATCCATCACGGTGTCCGAACCCCAGCGAATGCCCCAGGTCAGTTTCGCCACTTCTTCTTCGATGGACGACCCCAGGGCGCTGTTGCCGATGTTGCCGTTGATCTTCACCAGAAAGTTACGGCCGATGATCATCGGTTCCAGTTCGGTGTGGTTGATGTTGGCCGGGATGATCGCGCGGCCACGGGCGATTTCTTCGCGCACAAATTCCGGAGTGATGATCTTCGGTACGCTGGCGCCGAAGCTGTGGCCGGCGTGTTGCTGGTCGAGCAAACCGGTGGCCCGGGCTTCTTCCAGCTTCATGTTTTCGCGGATGGCGACGTATTCCATCTCGGCGGTGATGATGCCTTTGCGCGCGTAGTGCATCTGCGTGACGTTGGCGCCGGCTTTGGCGCGGCGCGGGTTCTTCACATGGGCGAAGCGCAGCGCGGTCAACTCGGCATCGCTCAAACGCTGTTGGCCGAAGTGCGAGCTCAGGCCGGGCAGGCGCTCGGTGTCGTTACGCACTTCGATCCATGGCGAGCGTACATCGCCAAGGCCTTTGCGCACGTCAATGATGACGTTAGGGTCGGTGTACGGGCCGGAGGTGTCATAGACCACGACCGGCGCGTTGATTTCACCGCCGAAGTCGGTGGGTGTCACGTCCAGGCTGATTTCACGCATCGGCACGCGAATATCCGGGCGGGTGCCTTGTACGTAGATTTTTTGCGAGCGGGTAAAGGGTTGCACAGAACCGGAGTCGACCTTGGCCGATTCACTCAGGTGCACGGTATTTTTTAGTTTTGTCGTCATCACGGGCTCTCCAACTTATCCAGGCGGTGGATTTTTGTCGGAGCGAACCTGTGACGGATGGACGCACTGAAACCAGTGCTGTGCTTGGCGCACGAGAGCTGTTCAAAAAACGAACAACAACCCGGACGAAGCACAAGAGGACTCGCCGGGTGACGAGAAATCTTGTTCCCTACGCAGGCGCTAACCTGATCAGGTTCAACGGGATCCGGTATTTACCGATCTCAGCCTTCCAACAAGGCACCCCGACAAGAACGCGGCCAGTCTAGACCATGGCGTGGGCAAATTGCCAATGGCGGTGCATTCAGCGTGATGAATGGCTCTTTTGCAGATTGTTGTGCGGTGACCGCGCCACTACACTCGGGAACTGCTTAAGGCTTGACGCCACAAAAGGCGAGCCTTAGCCTTGGGCTCGAAATTACATCCATAATATTTATCTAGGGATCGCCTCATGCTGCGCAAACTTTCACTGGCTCTCGCCGTGTCTTGTGCGACCAACGGAATGGTCTGGGCAGCTGAAGCGCCCTTGTCCGCTAAAACAGACTTGGTCAGCGTCTACCAGGAAGCGGTGGACAACAACGCCGACCTGGCCGCCGCCCGTGCGCAATACGGCGCGCAAAAAGAAGTGGTACCCCAGGCCCGCGCCGGGCTGCTGCCGAACCTGACCGGTGGCGCCGACATCAATAACGTGCGCACTCAGATCGACACACCCGCCGCTACCGCCAACCGCGATGCGCATTCCTGGCGGGCCACCTTGAGCCAGCCGCTGTTCCGCGCCGACCGCTGGTTCCAACTGCAGGCGGCCGAGGCCACCAACGAGCAGGCGGCGCTGCAACTGTCGGCCACCGAACAGAACCTGATTCTGCAAAGTGCCGAAAATTACTTCGCCGTGCTGCGCGCCCAAGACAACCTGGCGTCGACCAAGGCCGAAGAGAATGCCTTCAAGCGCCAACTGGACCAGTCCAACGAGCGCTTCGACGTCGGCCTGTCGGACAAGACCGACGTGCTGCAATCCCAGGCCAGCTACGACACCGCCCGCGCCAACCGCATCCTGGCCCAACGCCAGGTGGAGGACGCGTTCGAAGCCTTGATCACGCTGACCAACCGCCAGTACAACTCGATCCAGGGCATTGTCCACACGCTGCCGGTGCTACCGCCGCTGCCGAACGACGCCAAGGCCTGGGTCGAAACCGCCGGCCGCCAGAACCTCAACCTGCTGGCCAGCAACTACGCCGTCACCGCCGCCGAAGAAACCCTCAAACAGCGCAAGGCTGGGCATGCCCCAACCCTGGACGCCGTGGCGCAATACGAAAAAGGTGACAACGACGCCCTGGGCTTCAGCAACCCGAATGCGTTCGGCACGCCGTACCGCGGCGATGTGGAACAACGCACCATCGGCCTGCGCCTGAGCATCCCGATCTACAGCGGCGGGCTGACCAGCTCGCAAGTGCGTGAGTCCTACTCGCGCCTGGGCCAGACCGAACAACAGCGCGAAGGCCTGCGCCGCCAGGTGGTGGAAAACACCCGCAACCTGCACCGTGCGGTGAACACCGATGTGGAGCAGGTGCAAGCGCGCCGCCAGTCGATCATCTCCAACCAGAGCGCGGTGGAAGCCACGGAAATCGGTTATCAGGTGGGTACGCGCAATATCGTCGATGTGCTGGATTCACAACGCCAGCTCTACGCGTCGGTGCGTAACTACAACAACAGCCGTTATGACTACATCCTCGACAACCTGCGCTTGAAGCAGGCGGCGGGAACTTTGAATCCAGGCGACTTGCAGGACCTGGCGCGCTACTTAAAGGCTGACTACAACCCGGACCGCGACTTCCTGCCGCCGGATTTGGCCAAAGCCGCCGCCGAGCAATTGAAAGCCCGCCCCGGCTACTGAAGCAAACGCCCCAGGCCATCCAGCAAGCGCTTCAACGCGCCCTGGTTGGCCTGCATCACCTTCAGCCCCGCCTGCGCCATCTTGCGCGCATCCTGCGGCAGTTCGAATAACTGGCGCACGGCTTCGGCCAAGCCTTCGGCGTCATCCACCTCGCGCAACGCCCCGGCTTCACGCATCATCGTGGTGATTTCGAGGAAGTTGAACACGTGCGGCCCCATGATCACAGGCTTGGCCAATGCCGCCGGCTCCAGGGGATTGTGCCCGCCGGTCGCCACCAGGCTGCCGCCGACAAAAGCGCTGTCGGCCATAGCGTAGAGAAACAGCAATTCGCCCATAGTGTCGCCGAGCAGAACCGAGGTTTGCGCAGTGACGGCTTCGCCGCTGGAGCGACGCACGGTGGCACAACCTTGCTGCTGGCACAGCTCGAACATCGGCCCGAAGCGCTCCTGATGGCGCGGCACCAGAATCAGCAGCGCGTTGGGATAGCTTTCGAGCAATTGGCGATGGGCTGCCAACACCACGTCATCTTCACCTTCATGGGTACTCGCGGCGATCCACACCGGGCGTTCGCTGGCACCCCATTGCGCGCGCAACGCAGCGGCCCGCGCTGGCAGTTCGGGGTCGATGGTCAGGTCGAACTTGATCGAGCCGGTGACGTCGACGGTTTCCGGGCGAGCGCCAAGGCTAAGGAAACGCTGGGCTTCGGCGTGCGTCTGCACGGCGAACAGGCTCATTTGCGCCAGCATCGGCGCCGTCAGCTTGGCAAAGCGTGCGTAGCCCTTGGCCGAACGCGCCGACAACCGCGCATTCGCCAACGCCACCGGAATCCCACGCTGGGCGCAGGCGTGGATATGGTTGGGCCACAGCTCGGTTTCCATGATCACCGCCAGTTTCGGCTGCACACGGTCGAGGAAACGTTTGGCCGCGCACGGCAAGTCATACGGCAAATAGCAATGCTGGATGCGTGGCTCGTTGGCGAACAATGCCTGGATGCGCTCGGACCCGGTGGGCGTCATGCAGGTAACAGTGATCGGCAGCGTCGGATAACGCGCCAGCAACCCGCGCACCATGGGTGCGGCGGCAATGCTCTCGCCCACCGACACGGCATGCACCCAGATCCCGCCGGGCTGCATCACCGGCAAACCATAGGAAAAGCGCTCGCCGACGCGCTTGGCATAGGCCGGCGCCTTGCGCGCGCGCAGCCACAGACGTAAAGCCACCAACGGCAGCGCCAGGTAAAACAGACAGCTGTAGAGAGTTCTATTCATGGCGGCGGAGTTTATCGGCTTTTTCAGTCGATCGCCTGCAAGCACTCGGCAAATCGTTTGGCCAGGAAGCGCGCGGCAGGTCCCAGGTGTTCGTCGCGGCGCCAGACCAACTCCACCACCAGGGCCGGCGGCGTCCATTCGCTGTCCAGCTCCACCATCTGTTGCTGATAGGTCGGGTACTGCACGATATGCCGGGGCAGCCAGGCCCAACCCAGGCCGCTCATCAGCCACTCGGCCAACACGTAGAAACTGTCGGCGCGCCATACCAGCGGGCTGGCCGCTTCGCTGCCGGGATAGACGCTGGTCTGGGTCGACATCAGCAACTGGCGGAACTGTGCCAGGCGTTGGCATGTCACGTAGGGTTCCTTGGCCAGTGGGTGATTCACACCGCACACCGTGACCATCTCCACACTGCCGACCACCCGTCGTTCCAAGGCTTCGGGGATCTGGTCGTGATAGAACAGCAGGCCCAGGTCAGCCTTGCGCTCCACCAACTTGCGCGCCACATCGCCTTGGGCGGCGCTGGACAGCTGCACTTCCAGCAATGGGTATTGGCCGGCCAGTGCTTCCAGGCTGTCGAGGACCGGCTGGAACAACATGGCTTCGTCCTGGGCCAGGCGCAGGCACGCCTCTTCGCCGCGGGTCAGCGAAAGCGCCCGGCCATTGAGGCGCTCACATTGGCGCAGCACTTCGCGTGCTTCCTCCAGCAATACGCTGCCGGCTTCGGTCAACCGTGGTTGGCGGCCGCTGCTACGCTCGAACAGGCTGACGCCGAGGTCCGCCTCCAGCATTGCAATCCCATTGCTCACCGCCGACTGCGCCTTGCGCTGTTGGCGCGCCACGGCCGAAAACGAGCGCTGTTCGGCGACGCTGACAAACAGGCGCATCTGCTCCAGATCCCATTGCACGCTCATGGCTCAACCCATCTCCAATTCAGATAGGTGATGACTTTACCCCATCTGATTAAACACTAGAATGCCAGCCTTATCTGATTGCTTTACCCCGAGGATTGCCCCATGAACGTCGCTTACTACTACCTCGCCATTGCCATCTGCTCGGAAGTGATCGCCACCGTTTCCATGAAGGCCATCAAGGGCTGGAGTACGCCGATCCCACTGTTGCTGGTGATCGTCGGCTACGGCGTGGCGTTCTGGATGCTGACACTGGTGGTGCGCACGGTGCCGGTGGGCGTGGCCTACGCCGTGTGGGCCGGGATGGGCATTGTGATGGTGAGCATCGCGGCGCTGTTTATCTACGGGCAGAAGCTGGATATCCCGGCGATGCTGGGGATGGGTCTGATTGTGCTGGGCGTGGTGGTGATCCAGTTGTTCTCGAAAACCGCCGGGCACTGACCACTCCTCAACAGCCTGTATACTGCGCCTCTTGTCTTGAACACTGAGGTCGCCCATGCCATCCGTTATTTCCACCGACGTTCTGATTGTCGGCGCCGGGGTTGCCGGCCTCTGGCTGAATGCGCGCCTGCGCCGCCAGGGGTTTTCCACGGTGTTGGTGGAAAACGCCACCTTGGGTGGCGGGCAAAGCGTGAAGTCCCAGGGGATTATTCACGGCGGTGCCAAATACGCCCTGCACGGCGCCCTCACCGGCGCCTCAGAAGCCATTGCCGACATGCCGCGCCGCTGGCGTGAGGCGCTGGCGGGTAACGGTGAGTTGGACCTGACCGGCGTGCGCCTGTTGTCCGAAGCCCATTACCTGTGGTCGCCCGGCACCCTCGCAGGCAACCTCACCAGCTTCTTCGCCAGTAAGGCCGTGCGTGGCCGTGTCGATCAGGTCAAGGGCGACGACCTGCCGCCAGCCCTGCAAGACCGTCGCTTCAAGGGCAAGGTCTATCGCCTGGCCGAGCTGGTCATCGACGTGCCGAGCCTGATCGAGCGCCTCGCGCAACTGGCCGGTGATGGTTTGCTCGCCGGGCAGCACATCGAGCCCTTGCTGGAAGGCAACACACTCGTCGGCCTGACAGTGGACGGCCGCGAGATCCGCGCCCAGCGCATCGTGTTGAGTGCCGGCGCCGGTACGGCAGATCTGCTGACCGCGCTGGGCCTGAGCCAGCCGGCGATGCAGAAGCGTCCCTTGCACATGATCATCGCCAAAGGCCCCAGCCTGAAGCCGTTGTATGCCCACTGCCTGGGCGGCGGCACCAAGCCGCGCATCACCGTTACCACTCACCCAGCCGCCGATGGCAACTGGGTGTGGTACATGGGCGGCGACATTGCCGAAGCCGATGGCGTGGCGCGCACGCCGCAAGAACAGATCGCCACGGCGCAGAAGGAGCTTGCTCAGCTGTTGCCGTGGATCGACATGAGCCAAACCCAGTGGGCCACCCTGCGCGTCGACCGTGCCGAGCCGCTGCAATCGGGCCTCACACGTCCCGACAATGCCTTCATCGCCGAGGAAGGCCGCCTGTTGGTGGGCTGGCCGACCAAACTGGCGCTGGCGCCGGACTTCGCCGATCGGGTGATCAACAGCCTGGAACGTGACGGCATTCGCCCAAGCGCCAGCGAACCGCTGCCCGACCTGCCAAAACCCGCCATCGGCGTCCCTGCCTGGGAGCAACTGTTGCCATGAGCCTGCCTACCCTGCACGACCTGCATCGCCCCCTGGGCAGCACCGGCCTGATGGTATCGCCGCTGGGCCTGGGCACCGTCAAGCTGGGCCGCGACCAAGGGGTGAAGTACCCCAGCGGCTTCCAGATTCCCGGTGATGACGAGGCGCGCATGCTGTTGCGACAGGCCCGTGAACTGGGCATCAACCTGATCGACACCGCGCCGGCTTATGGCATGAGCGAGGAACGCCTGGGCCCGCTGTTGCGCGGCCAACGTAAGGAGTGGGTGATTGTCAGCAAGGTCGGTGAAGAGTTCGAAAATGGTCTGTCCAGTCACGACTTCAGCGCGGCTCACACCCGCAGGTCGATCGAGCGTAGTTTGAAACGACTTGAAACCGATTTTATCGATCTGGTGCTGGTGCACTCCGACGGTAACGACCTGCACATCCTCAACGACTGTGAGGTCTACCAGACCCTGGCCGAGCTGAAAAAAGAAGGCAAGATCCGCGGTTTCGGCTTCTCCGGCAAAACCGTCGAAGGCGGGGTGAAGGCTCTGGAACAGGGCGATTGCGCCATGGTCACCTACAATTTGAACGAACAGGCCGAGAAAGCCGTCATTGATTATGCGGCCGCCCATGGCAAGGGCATCCTGGTGAAAAAGGCCTTGGCCAGTGGTCACGTTTGCCTGGAGTCTGGAATGGATCCAATTCGTGCGAGTTTCATGCTGTTGTTTGCGCAAACGGGCGTCGCCAGTGCTATTGTCGGGACCATTAATCCGCTGCACCTGGCCCATAACGTGGCGACCGCTGCCCAGGTCATTCGTCAACTCTGATGCCGCCCACGCGGCCGACCCCGTCGCAAGAAGGAGCCGACATGCCGCGAACGCTCATAAGAAAAAATCCCAGCAACTTCAAGACACTGCCGCTGCACGTCGAAGCCACCCCCGAAGGCCTGAGTTACCAGAGCGTCGGCATGCCGCTCAACTTTGCCCAGACCCTGCAACGGCGCAAACCGGTGGAAGTGGCCGACCCAGAGCGCTTCGCCCTGGAACTGGCCAACCTCGGGGTATCGGTACGCCTGACCCTGCACTGGCAAAACCGCGATTATTGGGTGCTGGTGCGCCAACGCCGCCAAGACCGTGGCGATGTGGTGCTCAAGCTGATCTCCGGCTACGTACCCGCCCATGAACTGAACCTGCCGCTGCACACCGCCATCCAGGAAATCGCCGAAGAGTGCCTGTTGGAGACGCCGGAAGGTTGGCTGGGCGGACGCTTCAACGACACTTGGCTACCGGCGCCTTATTCCGCCGCGCTGCATTACCGTGAAGCCCTGCCCTTTCGCCTCAGCCCGCTCTCCGGTGCCGCCCGCCCGGTACGTTGCGCCACCACCCAATTGATCGAGCGCCCGCGCGCCTACGTGCACCTGCCCACCGCCTCTCTGCAACTGATCTATGACCTGCGCCTGGAAGTGCCCAAGGAAGCCAAGTCCCTGAGCCTGTTCCATGTGGACGAGCGCCTGGAAGGCGATCAACTGGTGGCACGCCTGGACCGCCAGCGTCCTGACCTGTACCTGATGCCGTTGAAAGACGGCCAGCCCCTGGCCGAGTTGTACACCGTCAAGAAAGACCAGTTGTACCCGGCCAGTACTCGCGGTTTGTACCTGGCGGAAAGCTTCGCCCAGCAGGAAGGCTGGCTGGTGCGTGAGGAGCGGATTCGCTGGAAGGATTGGCTACGCCAGCAGGGGTTGGCGGAGCCGGAGAAAGAGTCGAAATTGAAGCGCTTGGCACAGCGGGTGCTGCGCAAGATCGTGCCGAAGAAAAAAGCCAAGGCCTGAATCAGACTGTAGTGAGCGGGCTTGCCCCGCGCTGGAGTGCGTAGCGCTCCGGCTTTTTTGGGGCCGCTACGCAGCCCAGCGCGGGGCAAGCCCGCTCACTACAAATCGCGTCAGCCTTTGAGCAAGCGCTCCAGCCCGACCTTCAAGGGAGTGGGCTCGGGGAGTGTGAAGCTCGCCAACAACCGCTGATTGTTCGCCCGCGAGTGGCGAATATCCCCAGAACGCGCCGGACCGTAAGTCACCGCCGGCAACTTGCCGACAATCTCTTCCAACGCCTGCAACACCTGCTTGAGGGTAGTCGTGCGGTTCCAGCCCACATTAATGGCGCCCAGCGGTGCGGTCGGCGCTTCAATCGCCTGAACCAATACGTCCACCAGGTCTTCCACGTACATGAAGTCACGGGTTTGCTCGCCATCGCCGAACACGGCAATCGGCACCCCCTGCTGCACGCGCTCGCTGAAGATGCTGATCACGCCGGAATACGGCGATGACGGATCCTGGCGAGGCCCGAAGATATTGAAAAAGCGGAAAATCACCGGCTCCAGCGCGTGCTGACGACGGTAGAAGTCAAAGTAGAACTCACTGGCCAGCTTGTCGGACGCATAGGGCGTCAGTGGCGCCTTGGTGGTGTCTTCGTCAATCGAAGCGCCTTCGCCATTGTTGCCATACACCGCCGCGCTGGAGGCATATACCACCCGCTTCACGCCGGCCTTGCGCATGGCTTCGCAGACATTCAAGGTGCCGACGAAATTGCTCTGGTGCGTGCTGACCGGATCATCCACCGAGGCCTGCACCGAGGCCACAGCCGCCAGGTGCACCACCGCTGTTGCGCCGACGGCGGCGCGGGCTACCAGATCGGCATCCGCCACATCACCTTCGAGCAATTGGACGCGTGGATTGTCCAGCGGCAAATTGCTGCGCTTGCCGGTGGACAGGTTATCCAGCACTCGCACGCCGTAGCCTTTGGCAAGCAGCGCATCGACCAGGTGCGAACCAATAAAGCCGGCGCCGCCGGTGATCAAAACCCACTTATCAGCGTTACTCATTGTTGCGGATCTTCTCGACAATGGCGGTGGTCGAGCTGTTCTCGACCAGGCCCAGTACTTTGACCTTGCCACCGTAGGCGCTGACGATATCCGCCCCTACCACTTGGTCGACGGAGTAGTCACCACCTTTGACCAGCACGTCCGGCTTGACCTGGGCCAGCAGGTTTTCCGGGGTCGCTTCAGGGAAGCTGATCACCCAGTCCACCGCGCCCAGACCTGCAAGCACCGCCATGCGACGGTCGACACTGTTGATCGGACGGCCAGGGCCTTTGAGGCGGCTGACCGACGCGTCATCGTTGACCGCGACGATCAGGCGATCGCCTTGGGCGCGCGCCTGTTCCAGATAGGTCACGTGACCGGCGTGCAAGATATCGAAGCAGCCATTGGTGAACACAATGCTTTCGTTGTGGGCACGAGCGTCGTCAATTGCCAGCAGCAATTGTTCGATGGTCAGCACACCGCGTTCCGAGCCTTCGGAGCGCTGGATCGCACGGCGCAATTCAGGTGCGCTGATGGCAGCGGTACCCAACTTGCCCACTACGATGCCCGCCGCCAAGTTGGCCAGGGCCACGGCGTGGGGCAGTTCTTCGCCCGCCGCAATCGAGGCGGCCAGGGTGGAGATCACGGTGTCGCCAGCGCCGGTCACGTCGAACACTTCACGGGCACGTGCCGGCAGGTGCATCGCCGGGTGGCCAGGACGCAGCAAGGTCATGCCGTGCTCGCCACGGGTGACCAGCAAGGCGCCCAGGTCGAGGTCGGCCATCAGCGCAGCGCCCTTGGTGACCAGGTCGTGTTCATCGGCGCAACCGCCGACGATGGCTTCGAACTCGCTGAGATTCGGCGTGATCAGGCTGGCTCCGCGATAAATCGAGAAATCCTTGCCCTTGGGATCGGCCAGTACCGGAATGCCCTTGGCCTTGGCGGCCTGGATCAGCACCTGGTGGTTGCGCAAGGCGCCTTTGCCGTAGTCGGACAACACCAGCACCTTGATGCCTTCGAGCAACTCATCGACCTGGCCGCTGAGGGCCAGGGCATCGGTGGCGAAGGGTTCTTCAAAATCGATACGCAGCAGTTGCTGGTGACGGCTCATGACCCGCAGCTTGACGATGGTCGGCTGGTGGGCAATGCGCTGGAACAGCGCGCGCACGCCGGCACCGCGCAGGCTGTTGGCCAGGCTGTCGGCGGCTTCATCATCGCCGGTCACGCCGACCAGGGAAGCCGGCGCGCCGAGGGCGGCAATATTGAGGGCAACGTTGGCAGCGCCGCCCGGACGGTCTTCGATTTGCTCGACCTTGACTACCGGTACCGGCGCCTCAGGGGAAATCCGTGAGGTACCGCCATGCCAGTAACGGTCGAGCATGACATCGCCGACCACCAAGACAGGGGCTTGATCGAATCGCGGCATGGACAACTTCATGGAGCATCCCACATACAAAATGAACAGGGGCGCGATATTAGCACAGGGTGAGCGCCGCCTAGTTCGAGAGCTTTATGTGGGATGCATCACATGCGAAATCTGATCATTTTTTGAACAATGCCGCCAAAATGTGATCCACCGCGTCGGCCAGTTCGACTTCATCGGTATTGATTTCGCAGTCAGCCTTGATCGGTGCTTCATAGGGGCTGTCCAGCCCGGTGAAGGCTTTGATCCGCCCTTCCAGCGCCGCACGGTACAAGCCCTTGGGATCACGCCGCGCGCACACCTCGAACGGCGTACTGATGTAGACCTCGAAAAACTGCCCAGGCCCGAACAGTGCCTTGGCGGTTGCCCGATCGGCGCTGAACGGGGAAATCGCCGAAACGATCACGATCAGCCCCGCGTCCACCATCAGCCGCGCCACCTCGCCGATGCGCCGGATGTTTTCCTTGCGCGCCGCATCACTCATGCCCAGGTCATTGCACAACCCGGTGCGCAAGTTATCGCCATCGAGCACGAAGGTATGCCGCCCCTGCTCGTTGAGTTGCACTTCCAGAGCGTTGGCCAAGGTCGACTTACCGGACCCGGACAACCCCGTCAGCCACAGGCAGCAAGGCTGCTGGTGCTTGAGCGCGGCCCGTGCGGCGACCGACAACGATAAGGCAAAGGGTCGAATAGAAGCAGAACCACCGGAGAGCGACTGACTATTCATACCCCAAGACCTCGTAATCACGTTGATAGGCTCGTCGGACCAGGCGTCGCGTACGCAGCGTGCAGAAATCCCTGACCGGTTCGCTGCGCCGCCCCTGTGAAACATTCAGGTGTGGCAGGGAAGCGCTCACGCCCAGGCGCTCGCACAACTGCTGGAAGTCCTGCTCCAGTGATTCCTGGCGCCCAAGAAAGTCCATGGCCATGCGCCCCATGTGATCGACCAGGAAATCAGTCTGGGGGGCGAAATGCAGTTGGCGGCGCAGGTTGTCCGGGTGCAGCCAGTTGCCCACGAAATGATCGAAGTCGCGGTAGCTGCACACCAGTGCCTGGGCGTGCAAATCACGAGTGCCCATTTGGTTGCTGCGCAAGTAGGTGTAGGCCGAGTAGGCGCGCTCCAATGGGTCGCGCACAAAGGCAAACTTGAAACTGCGTTCGCAGTGTTCGGGGAATTGCTGCTGGTACCAGTAATACGGCAGGTGCCCCGGCCAGCGCTCGTCGAGCAACGCCGAGCAGACGCTGCTGCCGGCGCATTTAGGCACATGGATAAATACGCAGTTATGACGTTCGAACGCCGGCGCAAGTGTGGTCACCCCAGACAGGGACTTGTTCACCGCCTGACGGTCCACCACCGATAAACGCCCCAGCAGAAACACCCGTTGGGGTTTGGGAAGCAATTTCCAGAACAGACGTTGCAACATTCCGTTACCCACGCAAGAAGGTTAGCCCTCTCGTTCGTCAATCGAATCGAGAAGGCCAACATAACAAACGATAGGCAGCGAATTATTTGGCTTTGGTCAAGCCTGTAAGGGGCTTGATACAAACCCGGGGCGCATTGCGCGCCCCGGCACATCAGGTGATGTTGGCCGTTACCGGCTCATCCAGGCCCATGGCGTGCAGGCGCGAGTAATAGCCGCCCATGGCCAGCAGTTCCACGTGTGTACCACGCTCGACAATTTCACCGTGGTCCATCACCAGAATCATGTCGGCTTTCTCGATGGTGGACAGTCGGTGTGCGATCACCAGGGTGGTACGGCCCTTCATGACCTTGTCCAGCGCGGCCTGGATATGCCGCTCCGACTCGGTATCCAGCGCCGAAGTCGCCTCATCCAGGATCAGCAGCGGGGCATTTTTCAGCAGTGCCCGGGCGATAGCCAAGCGCTGGCGCTGACCGCCGGAAAGCAGCACGCCGTTTTCGCCGACTTCGGTGTCCAGGCCTTTTGGCAGCTCGGCGATGAAGTCCATGGCATAGGCATCGGTGGCAGCTTTTTCGATGTCTTCACGCGGTGCATCCGCCAGATCGCCATAGGCGATGTTGTTGGCCACCGTGTCGTTGAACAACGTGACGTGCTGGGTCACCTGGGCCACATGCCGGCGCAGGTTGCGCAGGCGGTAGTCTTCGATTTCCACCTCGTCCAGCAGGATTTCGCCGGTTTCGTGGTGGTAGAAGCGCGGGATCAGGCTGGCCAGCGTGGACTTGCCACTGCCCGAGCGCCCGACCAGGGCGATCATCTGCCCAGGCTCTGCGGTGAAGCTGATGTTCTTCAGCACTTCACGCTCGGCACCTGGGTAGGTGAAGCTCAGGTTGCGCACGTCCAGGCGACCGCTGACGCGGTCACGCTCCACGGTGCCGCTGTCGACTTCCGGCTCTTCATCCAGCTGTTCGAAGATGCTTTCGGCACCGGCGACGCCTTTCTGGATGGTCGAGCTGACTTCCGACAGTTGGCGGATCGGCTTGGGCAACAGGCCCGCTGCGGTGATGTAGGCCACCAGGTCACCCGCCGTGGCATCGCCGCGCAGCAGCAGCACCAGGAACATCAGTGCCGCCATGGCGGTGTAGATCACCAGTTGCAACATCGGCGTATAGACCGCGCCGGTCTTGTTCATGCGCAGTTGCTTGTCGGTGTTGCCTTGGCTGGCCGCGGCAAAACGGCGTTCTTCGTAGCTTTCGCCACCGAAGCTGCGCACCACGCGGTAACCCTGGATAGTCTCCGAGGCCACGTGGGTGACGTCGCCCATCGCCACCTGGATCTTCTTGCTCTGCTTGCGGAATTTCTTGCTGGTGCTGCCCACCATGATTGCGATCAACGGCAGGATCGCCAGCATGACCAAGGTCAGCTTCCAGTTCATCCACAGCAGGTAGCCGAACAGGAACACCACCGTCAGACCCTCACGGATCACCACCTTGATCGCATCCGTGGCGGCGCCGGTGACCATGGTCACGTTGAAGGTGATGCGCGAAATCAGGTGGCCGGAGTTGTGCGTGTCGAAATAACGGTTGGGCAATACCAGCAGTTTGTTGAACAACTGGACCCGCAGGTCATGCACCAGGCCCAGGGAAACCTTGGCCAAGTAGTAGTTGCCCAGGAACGAGCCGAGGCCTTGCCACGCGGCGATCAGGATGATCAGCAGCGGCACGGCCATCAGCAGCTTCAGGTCCTTGAACAACGGGATCTTGGGCAGGAACACCACGTCGGGATTGCTCAAGCCATCCACGAAGTACTTGAGGATCCCGGCCAGCATCGGCTGGGTGGAAGCAAAGATCACGAAGCCCACGATACTCAGCATGAACATGCCGATGTACGGTTTCACATAGCCCAGCAGCCTGAAATAGATTTTCAGGCTGGATTCCTGGTCCGCTTTGGGCGGTGCGTCACTCATGTGTCGAGCTCACTGATTGGGTAGGACGCGAACTTTATCACATGCATCGGGGTTGGCCCGAGCCCAGACCAAGACAGTCGCCAGCGCAATCGGCAGCCATGAGATAAACCACTCGGCCCGCGGAGTGCCCGTGAGGCTGGCGGCATCGAACTGCATGGCCAGGAACGAAAACACCCACATCCCGATGACACCCTTGCCGTAGAGCGTGTCGCGGGCTTTCCAGGCTTGCCAAAGCACGCCGAACCACAGGCCGCACCACAGCAGCAGGCCGGGCAGACCGAGTTCGATAGCAACGTGGGAGAACAGGTTGTGGGCGTGATCGAAATACACGCCCTCAGCCAGGACTTTATAGTCACCGCCCAACCCCAGACCGGTCCACGGGCGCTCGGCAATCATCTGCATGGCAGACATGAAGATCTGTGGACGATAAGAAACGCCGCGAGCAAGCATCAACGATTGCATGGCAAAGAACACCGCCAGCGCCGCGATGACGGCGCCAATGGCGATCACTGCCGTACGACGATCACGACACCAGGCCGGCATCGCCACGACGGTCAGCAGCAAGGCCAGTGCAGCCCCCCGGCTCTGGCTCAGCACGACGAAGAGCCCAAGCAACGCGATGGACACAACCCACACCACCTGCATCCAGCGGCCGCGTGGCAGCCAATGCAGCAGCCAGACGGCAGCAAGACCAATCACATAAGCCCCCAGAATCGGGTGGGACAACTGACCTATGCCCTCGAGGCGCGCAAACCAGGCGTTGTGTTCAACGCCGTAGAACTTGATGATCGCAACCAATGACGACAAGGCCAATCCAAAACCGCCCCACTGCATCACACGGATGATCCGCTCGGTCTGCCCACAGGCAAACACCGGGAAAAACAGCAGGAACACACCGATATACAGCAGGCGCTTGGCCTCGCGTGATGGGTCTTCGGCATTGGTCCACAACAGGCTGATGGCACCCCAGACGGCCAACGCCGCCACCATCAGGCACATCCAACGCTGCTGGCGCCAGACTTCCTTCAAACGCTCACGGGCCGACCAGGCAAACACCATGGCGGGCAACCAGAGAAACAGGGTCAGGCCTTGTTGATAAATCTTGTTGGTCGGCGCAAAGGCAATCGCCAGCAAAAACCACAGTAACCCGAAAATCATCCATACCTGCGCCCAACGACTTGCTTGCATCACCCGCTCCTGAATACGTCCACCCCGCCAACGCGGCATGGTTAAAACCCAAAACTTTCGGCATTATTACCGATCACTGTGCCCGCGACTCCTACAAGGCTTTCCGACGATGCAATGTTCAAGGCTTCCCCAAGCCGATTTAAACGCAATGATTGAAGGTGCCCGCATCCTCGAAAAGGACAGCTACGGCCCCAAGGTCTACCTGCTGGCTGACGGGAATATCCTCAAACTGTTTCGCCGCAAGCGCCTGTTTTCGTCGGCGCTGTTTCGCCCCTACTCCAAGCGTTTCATCGACAACGTGGCGCAGTTGCAACAACGTGGCATCCCCACGCTGACCGTGCTTGCGTTCTTTCAACTGGCGGCGCCTGGCATGACCGCCGTGCTGTATCGCCCGCTGCCGGGTGAAACGTTGCGCCAGATTTCCAACAAGGAAGGCTTTGACTGGCAAGCGAACCTCGACCCGCTGGTGGCACTTATCCGCCGATTGCATGGTGCGGGAATCTACTTCCGCTCCCTGCATTTGGGCAATATCGTTGTTACACCTGATAACGAAATGGGTTTGATCGATGTGGCGGACATGCGCTTTTTACGCGCGCCGCTGAACGCGGAGCTCGCGCGGCGCAACTTGCAGCATTTCGCACGCTATATTGCGCGTGAGAAGCTGAACGAACGCTTTCCAATGCAAGCACTGGAGCAAGCGCTCTTAGCGGCATGAAAACAGGCGCTGGGAGGTTTCACTGAAGTCCTTCCAGGCTTGCTCAGGCGCCAATGCCTGGGACTGAGCGTCGAGCACGTCCTGGGCCGAAGTGGCGAAGGCGCGCTCCATCAAGCGGCCCCACGCCTGTGCATTATCCGAAGGGGCGTACCAGCCGGCGTCCGCCAGTTGCTCGCGGAACACGGCCAATTCGCTGGTTAATACGGGCACGCCGGCCATCACGGCCTCTTGCAGGATCAACCCCAAGCCCTCTTGCGTCGACGGAATCGCCACCCAGTCAAAGGCCCGGTACAGCGTCGCCGCGTCCGGCAAATGACCCGGCAGCGAAACCTTGCCCTGCAAGCCGAGCCGCTCGATACGCGCCTCCAGAGTATTCCTCGCCGCCCCCTCGCCGATTATCACCAGCCGCGCATCCGGCTGATGCACCGACACGCCGGCAAAAGCCTCCAGCAGACAACTGAGCCCTTTGCCGTCGACCAATCGACCCACCGCACCCAGCACGGGCGAGCCGTCCAATGGAAGACCAAGACGAGTGCGCGCCTGCTCCCGAGAAAGCGCGGCGTTGCGGAAGGCCACCGGGTCGAACGCGCTGCGCAGCACGGTTACCGGCCGTTGCAGGAAACGCTCGATGGAGTGAGCCAGGGTTTGCGAGACGGCCGCCAGGGTCAGTTGTTGGGCGGGGAACTGCTCAAACAGCTTCTGGTCCGCCCGGCGCATGCGCGTGACACCATGAAAGACCACGACGGCGCGCACGTGCGGCAAGTGCTTGAGCACCGGCAGCATCACCCTCGCCACGCCCACGCCGTCCAGCAACACAACCTGCAGATCGTCAGGCAGCGCCTTCTGGAAACGCGCGCGCATCCAGGGCATCAGTAGCTTCCAGAGGTGACGGCCTTTAAGTCGGGCAGAGGATAAATTCCACTCCAGTGCCGACTCACCCTCCTGCGAACGACCTTGGAGCAACCAAGTCGTGATCGGCGCACGGCATACAGCGTGGGAAAGTATCTGTTGATGAACCTTCTGCACCGAAGCGAATGCAGAACCACCGGCCCACATGATGTTGAGGATACTCATCGAAAAAATGACCTTTTGCGGCAGTGTGGTGGCTTGTCGCCTGTACTTACCTGTACTTAATGGATCAACCAGCCAATACCGACACCCAGTACCAGCATAGCTGCCAGCTTGATCCGCTCGCGCCGCTTGCGCCGCGCTTTGGTCAAGCGCTCTTCTGCCGTCGCCACATGCAAACCGAAACCGGTATGCAGAACCGCATCGCCTTCCAGAGTCACGGCCGCCAGGTTCAGCTGCGCGTAACGCTTCGATAGTCCCTTCTCACCCTCGAACCCTGCATAGGGCGCGCACAGGCGATATTCCTTGATACGTCGCAAGCCAGGGTTCAACGAAAACCCCTGCCACTCAGGCTTGTCAGACAACAGGGGATAACACGGTACCCCGCCCACCACTTCACGTGGCCCCAGGTGAATATAGGGGCTGTGCACCTGCAAGTCGTAGACGTAGTTACGCAACCACACCTGCAAAACATCCGGTCGATGCTCCAGTACCGTCTTGGAGTCCTCGACAAAGCCAGGTCGATAAAACGCCCAGTCATCCTCGCAATGGAATATGTAGGGGGTCTTGACCGACTCGTAGGCCAAGTCGATGGAAGCCAACTGCCCAAGCTTCGGGCGGTTGATCAAGAAGGTGCAATGGCCGTGCCAGTGCTGTGGAACCGCTTGGCGCACGGCGTCATCACCGGAGTCTTCGGTAATGAAGACTTCGCGGATCGCCGCCGTATTGAACTGATCGAAGCTCTCGAGCGTGCGCTTCAACAAATCGAAGCGACCGCAACTGGTCACTACGAGCGTTATGTCGCTTTGATCGGAGAATTGCATTCAAGCCTCGATAATATCACATAGCCATCATTTGCGGCCATCTGGCCGATATCAAACGCCCAGTTTCAGGCGCAACCTTTCCAGCAGACTCAATGGAGCACGGGGCCGCAGCGGCGGCTCGAGGGCTTCGACAATCCGCTGGCCGATCCGGGCAAAGCTGAACTGGCTGACGGCCAGGTCCTGGCCCTTGCGCGCAATATCGGCCGCCAACTGCGGATTGGACCGTAACACGGCCAGCTTTTCCTGCAACTGGGGGATGTCCTTGTAGAACACCACATTGACCATCTCTTCGAATCCCAGGGCCGCGTTTTCCTCGGCGCCCTGATCGAACGCCAGCAGCACGCATCCACAGGCCATGGCTTCGAAGTTCTTGATCATGTACTCGCCCATGCCCACATCGGCGCTGACGAAAAAGCGGATCCGGTTGAGCGTGGCGCAATATTCTTCACCGGATTTGGTGCGCGTGACCACCAACGGCTCAACCTGTGCCAGCTCATCGAGCAGCGCCTTGCGACCACTGTAGGCGACGCTGTTGGTACTGCCGACAAACGCCAGTTCGATATCCCGCTCACGCTGCTGCGGCTGCAACAGCGCCTGATCATAGCCCTTGGGCACGAACACCGCGTCAAAGCCCTCGGCGCGCAGCCGTTCGGTCACCATGTAGCCGGAGCTGATCACTCGCGCCCAAGGCAATCGGCGGTAATGGGCGCTGAATTTACCGGTGTATTTGCAAGGAATGTAGTTCTGGTAGGCGTCGTGTTCGAGGATCACCAGGTTCGGGATCGTACGGATAAACCCGGCCTGGCGGATTTCCTGCTTGAAGCGCAGGAAGAACACAATGCGGTCGTAGCGGGTCACGTCGACCTCACGCCGGAAGTAACCGCGCAGGTTGCGCTGCTCATCGCTGCTCAACCAACGGATATCGCATTCGCAGTGCTCGGCCACGCCTTCGTACAAGCGATCGAGGATGGCGCGCTGCTCTTTCTGCACCAAAAACAAGACTTTCATGACTTATCCTTTCCCAAACGCCAGAACAGCTCATGCCGTCGTACGGCCTTGCGGAAAAATTCGTTCTCACCATACGGCGACGGTGCACGGCCCGCCAACACTCGCTGCAGCCAACGCCGTACGCGACGCTTGAAGGGCGGTGACGGTTGCAAGTCATGCATCATGCCCAGCGCCATGGCCTTGTCACGCTGCTGTGTCAGCGTCAGAGGCAGGCTGCAGGGCAGCAGCTCTTCGGTCGCGTCGAACAGCGGCGGCAACGCAATGCCGGTGCCCGCGTCGCCCATGGGCCAGCGGTCGTTGTCGTGCAAGTGGTTGGCGTAGCCGAGTACTGTCGTCGGCTGCCACTCAAGACCTTGCAAGGCCTCCAGAACCGCGTGCTGTGCACAGATGTGGTCTGGATGCGGGTCCAATACCGGATGCGGCAGCACAATCACGTCTGGACGCGCCATCAACAATACTTGGCGCAGGTCGGCCAACAGGTTGTTCCAGGTCGGCAAGCCATCGCTGTCCGCTGGCAATGCAAACGGATTGAATTGGCGGAACGGCCGAACGTCTGTCATCTCGGCTTCACGGGAAGCAAACGGCAGATCCGGAGCGGCTTGCATCGCCTGCAATTGCAGGCAGAAGTAACCCAGTTGCACGCAATGGGCTTGTGGCACGCCGGCCCACAGAGGCACCGCGATACTGTCCCAGGCGCGCAGGCGACCCTTGATGCGCGCGGCTTCGACCGCGTCCAGGCCCATCTGCTGGTAATGCTCGGCTTCGATTTCACCTGCGGTCAGGGTGACGATCCAAGGCTTTTGAGCCTGGCTGTACAGACCAAAAGCCGCCAATTCGGCATCGTCGGCATGGGGCGCGATCACCATCACGCGCTGCGTGCGGTAATCCGGGTGGTTCCAAGCCCACAGGCGTGGCGTGCCGATCACTCGGCAATGCCGACCGCGCAACGGCAACTCGTTCAGCGCCAAGCCGCTGAGGTTCAGGTAACGCACGCCGTTGACGCCGCGCTCAAAGGTTTGCCGGTCGCCCGCCAGTTCAATGCTCGGGTCAAGGAAGCGTCCCAGCCACGTGCTTTTGATCTTGATCGCCAGCACCCGCGTTGCGTCCGCGTCCACCGGCTGGTCCAGTAGCAAGCGCCCATGTTCCAGGCGCACGCCCGGCACCTCGGCGTCCGCTGCAAAACGGTATTGGTAATCCTCGTTGGGCGCATAGAACAGATGGTCGGCAAACCAGGCCTCATGGGCGATCCAGGCCAGCACGGCCAACAGCAATGGCAACCACCAGGCCACCAGGATGCCGATCACCACCAGCAGCAATACGCCAACCATCAGCGCCGTGCGCTTGTTGCGCCGATGGCGCTTGAGCAGTTGCTGCTTACGGGTCATACGCTGAATACCTGCACGGGGTTGCACCAACGGTCCTTGTACTCGCGATCGGCCCGGCCAAAGGAGAAGCGCAACGGCTTGCCAACTTCGCGCGCCTGCTCCCAGGCGCTCTGGGTATTAAGAAAGCTCAACACGCTACCGGGGCTGAAGGCGCGGGTTTCAGGATCGACCCCGCCGTTGACGTACTCGACACTGATCCACTCCGGCGATTCGACCCGATACACCAACTGAATCGCGATAGGCGCGTCATTCAGGAAAATCACCGAGCCGATCAACCACTCGCGCATCAGCTCGATCACTTCAGCCAAGCGCTCGGCGCCCGTGGCTGTGAAGCCCCAGCGGCGCAGGAACAGGTCACAATAGATGGCCGCCAGCTCCGCGCTGGAAAACTCGCTGACCGGCCGTACCACGCCGCCCGCCTCTTCCAGCAAACGCAGTTCGCGGCGCTGGTTGTAGCGAAACTTCTTCGACAGTTCTTCCGGGGTGCGCGCCATAGCCAACTGTTCGGCCTGGGGCTTGAGGCCGCTGAAGCGGCCTTCGTTCAGGGTCGACAGGTAGCGTGCACGCTGGCGCAAAGGCGCCTGCGCATCGGCGGCGGCCGGCAAGATAACCTCAGCATTGCCCAGGTCAAACAGGCCTTTCTTGCCACTGCGCTTGAGCACGTCCTTGGATAACGCCAGGTCGCGCCCCCAAGTGGCAATGCACGCCTTGAGTTCACCCGCCTGCTCCCAGGCCAGGTATCGCACGGGAATCTGCGCCAGCCCAGCCAAGCGCTCGATCACTTGCGGATGGGTGGCGACGCTACCGCCAAAACGCTGCCAGGCCTCGTGGTAGGCCGGTGCATCGACGACGCACCAGCCGCGCTCGCGCCAGCCTTGGAATCGATTGAGCATCAAGCCCTCGCGGTCAGTTCAATGACATGGGGCAATTGCCAGAAAGTGTCGCGCACCGCCTGATCCGAGAATCGTGCGTGCAGGCGCTCCTGCATCAGCTCTGCGCACTGGTGTTGCTGGTGTGGGTCCATCGCGGCCAGATGGCCCAGCCCTTGGGCCAGGTGCTCGGCGTCACCGAACGGAAACAGGATGCCCACACCTTCGACCACTTCCCGTGCACCACCACACGCGGTGGCCAACAGTGGTACACCAGCAGCCATAGCTTCCAGCAGCACCATGCCGAAGGGTTCGTGATCGGAACTCAGCGCAAACACATCAAACGCGCGGAAATAGCGGCGCGCCTCCGGCACCTGGCCGAGGAACAACACGTTGTCGGCAACCCCCAACTCGCGGGCCAGCTCCTTCAGGTCCTGTTCCAGGCGCCCGGTGCCGAGGATCGCCAGGCGGCTTTCAACCGGCAGCTGCGGCAGGGCCAAGGCAAAGCCCTTGAGCAGGGTGGCCTGGTCCTTGTCCGGGTGCAGGCGGCCGACGTTGCCGACCACCCATTCATCCGGCGACAACCCCAGGGCATCCCGTGCGTCATCCCTGGAAACCTGCTGGGCTTGCAGGGCTTGCACATCGATGCGGTTGTACAAGGTCTGGATACGCGCCGCCGGCCAATTCGGCAGGCAGCGGCGGATGTCATCGCGCACGGCGTCGGAAACCCCCAGCAGGCTCAGGCGCTTGCGCAAGATCGACGCGAACAGGCGGCGGCCACGGCGCTGATAATCACCGAAGGCATGGTGCACACCGATCACCTGCAACCGCGTGGCGAGCAACGCCACGTAGATCGGCTTGGCGCGGTGCGCGATGCAGAAACTGAAATTGCGCGAGGCGGCAATCTTGCGCATCTCGGCGATGGCGCCCAGCTTGAGGCCACGAATGGCCTTCGAGCTGAACTCCATGAACAACACCTCATCACTGGCGCAACCCGCCGCCACCTCAGGGTCGGCAACCCCGGTGAGAAACACCGTGGTCACCTTGTAGCCGGAGCCTGCGAACAGGCTGGCGTATTGCCGCGCGCAGTCCAGGAACGGCCCGTCATAGCCGTGGCAGAACTGCAGGACGTGGCGTTCAGCCGACCGTGTCATAAGGGTCCACGCCGTCTTTGACGACCAGGATGTCTTCCATGATCAGGTATTGCAGGTCAGAGCCGAAGAACATGTCCAGCGCGTCTTTGGGCGAGCAGATCATCGCTTCGCCACGACGGTTGAGCGAAGTGTTCAGGGACACGCCGTTGCCGGTCAGGACTTCCAGCTCTTTCATCATGTCGTAGTAGCGCGGGTTGTATTCGCGCTTGAGCACCTGGGCGCGGGAGGTGCCATCTTCATGGACCACTTCCGGCACGCGGGTCTTCCACTCTTCAGCCACTTCAAAGGTGAAGGTCATGAACGGCGCCGGGTGGTCGACCTTGATCATCTGCGGAGCCACGGTGTCGAGCATCGACGGGCAGAAAGGCCTCCAGCGCTCACGGAACTTGATCTGGTGGTTGATACGGTCAGCCACGCCGGTGGCGCTTGGGCAACCGATGATCGAACGACCGCCGAGGGCACGCGGGCCAAACTCCATGCGGCCCTGGAACCAGGCCACCGGGTTGCCGTCGACCATGATCTTGGCGATGCGCTGGGGCATGTTGTCGATCTTGCGCCATACGGGCTTGCTCTCGTGCTTGGCGCACGCCGCAATCACCTCTTCGTTGCTGTAGGACGGGCCGAGGTAGACGTGTTCCATCTTCTCCACCGGCACACCACGGGCGTGGGACACATAAGCCGCCGCACCGACCGCCGTACCGGCATCGCCGGACGCCGGCTGTACGAACAGCTCCTTGACGTCGTCACGGGCAATGATCTTCTGGTTCAGCTTCACGTTCAACGCGCAGCCGCCGGCGAAGGCCAGCTTGCCGGTGTCTTTCAGGATGTCGCCCAGGTAGTGGTCGATCATCTGCAGGGCCAGCTTCTCGAACAGCGCTTGCATGCTGGCGGCGTAGTGGATGTACGGCTCGTCGGCGATATCGCCTTCGCGCTTCGGACCCAGCCACTCGATCAGCTTTGGCGAGAAGTAGAACCCTTTGCCTTTCTCTTTATAGCGGCGCAGGCCGATGACGTTGGCATAGTCGGTGTTGATCACCAGCTCGCCGTTTTCAAAGGAGGCCAGGCGCGAGAAGTCGTATTTGCTGGCATCGCCGTACGGCGCCATGCCCATGACCTTGAACTCGCCGTCGAGCATCTCGAAACCGAGGAACTCGGTAATTGCGCCGTACAGGCCGCCGAGGGAATCAGGGTCGTAGAATTCCTTAATCTTGTGGATCTTGCCGTTCTCGCCGTAGCCGAAGAACGTGGTGGCGTACTCACCTTTACCGTCGATGCCGAGGATCGCAGTTTTCTCCTGGAAGCCGGAGCAGTGGTAGGCGCTGGACGCGTGGGCCAGGTGGTGTTCAACCGGTTCGATCTTGATTTTCTTCGGATCGAAGCCCAGTTGCTCCAGGCACCAGACGATCTTGTTGCGATAGCGCTTGTAGCGACGGTTGCCCATCAGGATCGCGTCGAGGGCGCGGTCCGGGGCGTACCAGTAACGCTTGGCGTAGTGCCAGCGCGCCTCACCGAACAGGCTGATCGGGGCGAACGGAATCGCCACCACGTCAACGTCGGAAGGCTTGATGCCGGCCTGTTCCAGGCAGAACTTCGCCGACTCGTAGGGCATGCGGTTCTTTGCATGTTTGTCGCGTACGAAGCGCTCTTCTTCGGCGGCCGCGATCAGCTTGCCGTCGATGTACAAGGCTGCGGAAGGATCATGGCTAAGGGCGCCGGACAGGCCAAGAATCGTCAATGCCACAGGGGTCTAGCCTCTTTTAGTCTGCATGCAGGCGGGTTACGCCGCGAAAAAGTGTGCTTCCCGCCTGGGCAGGAAACAGCTAAAGGGCGGGATTATAGCTTAAAAGCAGGGGGGAGCTGTTAGCGGCAAGTGGCAAGAGGGATCAGCGGAAGATCTCGATGCTGCCGTCTTTGCTCTGGCGGTAAAGGGTGTAAGGCAGCACCAGCGTATCGACCACGCCGGAGGCAATGAAATCCACGGCAACGAAGGGCAGCGTGGCACCGCCATGGTCAGTCAGGCTGTTGCTTGTCAGGCTTTTGGCGGGGGCCGGCTCGCCGTTGAGCGTGCAGAAGTTGTAGATCACCCCGCTGTAGATACGAGGCACGCTCTCGCAGTGGCTGCGCGAATCCTTGAGGTTCTGGCTGGCAACCGCGTCCGGACGCATGACCGTGGTGACGGTTCCGCAACCGGTGAGCAGACAGCACAGCACAAGCCACACGACTTTCGACCCAATCCTCATGACCCCCTCCTTTTGACCCATCGGCTATTGTCGTTACCAAGGCCTGCCACGCTAACATCGCAAAGGCTGATGTCCCAGGGTGGCACCTCCGATGTGCAGCGTAAGACGATTCCTAAATGATAAATCTCGCCTGAGTCACTAAACTCGCGCCCCTTTGCGCGTTTACCTCCTATACAACGCGCCACGGATTCTGGCTGACCCATGAAAACCCTCGCCCGCTTCACCTTGTTGCTGCCCGGTTTGCTCGCCTTGAATGATGCCGCGCGGGCTGACGACGCACCGCTGATCCTGGACCCCAGCGTGGTCACCGGCTCCCGCAGCGCCAGCCCGACCTTCGACCTGCCCTACTCGGTCGACGGCATCAGCCGTGAGCAGATCAGCGACGGCCAACTGGGCATCAATGCCTCCGAGGTCCTGTCTCGCGTGCCCGGCCTGGTGGTGCAGAACCGCCAGAACTACGCCCAGGACCTGCAGATTTCTTCCCGCGGCTTCGGCGCCCGCTCGGCCTTCGGCGTACGCGGTATCAAGTTGATCGCCGACGGTATCCCTGCCAGCACACCAGACGGCCAGGGCCAGGCCGCCACGTTCAACCTCGACACCGCCGAGCGCATCGAAGTCCTGCGCGGACCGGCGGCCACCCTGTATGGCAGCAACGCCGGCGGCGTGATCCAGATGTTTTCCCGCGACGGCGAAGGCCCGCCACGCATCGGCGCCGAGACCCTGGTGGGCAGCGACGGTTTGAACAAGAACCACCTGACCGCCGAGGGCGCGACAAATGGCGCAGGTTTTGTGCTCGACGCCTCACGCATGGACACCAACGGTTACCGCGACCACAGCAGCGCACGTCGCGACCAGACCTTCGCCAAGCTCAACTTCCAGCCGGATGACGACAGCAAACTCGCGCTGATCTACAGCAGCCTGGAACAGAACGGCACGCAGGATCCGCTGGGCCAGACCTGGGCGGCGTACAAGGCCGATCCGCGCTCGGTCAGTGCCAATGCGCTGACCTACAACACGCGCAAAAGTATCGATCATCAGCAATTGGGCCTGAATTACGAGCGCTACTTCGGCGATGCGACGTTGCAGGTGAATGCGTATACGGGGCGGCGGAGTGTGATTCAGTACCTGTCGATCCCTGACAAGTTCCCCAGTGGCGTGACCAACCCCGCCAATGCACGCGGCGGCGTGGTGGCGTTCGACCGCAAGTTCTACGGCGGTTCCGTCCACTGGTTGCAACCCATCACCAGCGCCCCGGGCGACCTGACCCTGATCGCCGGGCTCGACTACGACCGCAGCCAGGATGATCGCCAAGGCTATTCCAACACCGTCAATGGCGTTCACGGCGTGAAAGGCGCCCTTGGCCGCGACGAAATCGACACCGCCACCAGCCTTGACCCATTCGTGCAAGCCAACTGGTTACTGGGTGACTGGACGCTGCAAGCAGGGCTACGCCACAGCACCATGGAAATGAAGATCGACGACCACTTCCTTAGCGACGGCAACGACAGCGGCAGCAAGACTTACCAGAAGAACACACCGTCAGTCAGCGTCATGTACGCGTTCACGCCTGACTTGCACGGCTACGTCAGCGCAGGCAAAGGCTTTGAAACCCCGACGCAAGCTGAATCGGCTTATTCCAGCAGCTCAAACGGTTTCAATTTTGCGCTCAAGCCTTCGGTCAGTACGCAATATGAGGTTGGCCTGAAAGCACGCGTCGGCCAGGACACGCGCATCAACGCCGCCGTCTTCCAGATCACGACCGAAGACGAATTGGTGGTGCAGCAATCCAGCGGCGGGCGTACGACTTATCAAAACGCCGGCCGCACCCTGCGCCGCGGCTTCGAACTGGGCATCGAAAGCCAGCTCAGCGAACACTGGAGCACCAACCTCGCCTACACCCGCCTGCAAGCCACCTATGACAGTGACTTCGTCAGCGGCGGCAGCACGACCGTCGACAAGGGCAACTACCTGCCCGGCGTACCGCAAACCACGCTGTTCGCCGAGCTGAACTGGAAACCCCGGGACTGGGTCAGCACCGCCATCGAAGGCCTGTACCGCAGCAAGGTCTATGTCGAGGACACCAACAGCCAACACGCCGCACCGGCCTACAGCGTGTTCAACTGGCGCGCGCGCTTCGAGCAGAAAGTCGAGCACTGGACCTTCCACCAGACCCTGCGCCTGGATAACCTGCTCGACCGCCAGTACGTCGGCTCGGTGATCGTCGGCGATGGCAACAACCGCTATTACGAAGCCGCGCCGGGGCGCTCCTGGTATGCGGGTGCAGGGGCGGAGTATCAATTCTGATCAGCGCGCCCCGCACAAAACGCGATGCGGCGGGTCGAAAGGCCCTGATCACCTCTCATCCCTGCAAGGAACGCTCATGAAACACATCGCGGTTATCGTCGCCCTAGGCCTGCTCAGTGGTTGCGGCGCGCAAGGGCTGAAGAGCGGCGACAAGGCCGACGCCCCGTATAAAGACATGCTCAAGAAGCCGCTATTGGCCGATTCGATCATGCGCGATGGCGACGACCTCAGTTACCAGGTTCATGTCACCCTGACCAACAACACCTCTGTGCCGGATATCGCGCAGATCCAGGCATCCTGCACCACCCCGAGCGGGAGCCTGCTGTATCTGGAAGCCCCCGGCACCCCAGGGCGCGATGGCCAGCCTACTCGCATCACGGTCATGCGTGACCTGGTGCCCGCAGTGATTGGCGAACTGCAACAGAACACCAGCTTTACCGACGCTTGCGCCCGCACGCAGCGCCCGGATTGGCGCCTGGTCAGCACGACAGAGACTCAACGCCAGTTGCTCATCGACCGCGCCAGCCTCAAGACCGTGGGCGAGAAAGTGGAGCTCTGGGGCGCCTACGATGAGCCGCTCATCCTGATCAACAAACTCAAGAAAATGCCCTACGCCCAGACGCGTATCCATTTAGAGGTCAACTGCAATCGCCAGACCTATCGCACCCTGGCGGCCTTCAGCCTCACCCAAAACAACAAGGTCACCTTCGGCAACGTCGTCGCCGTCCCCATTGACCAGCCCTTCAGCAGCGCCGAGGCGGACAGCCAGTCCCTGCTCAAAGCTGCATGTTCGTCAACCGTTGCGCAGTTGCCGGTCGCCGTTGCACGCGACAAGGTCCAGGAAACCCTGACACCACCGCCCGTTCCCGCAACGGTAACGGCGGCCATCTCTGCCCTGGGCATGCCCGCTACCCCTCAGTCACTCCATCACCTTGTGGAGAAGCGCGACCTGGGCTCCTCCAGCCTGCAAACCGACGTATTCATTGAGCCCGGCGCTGCAGAAAACCAACTTAAAGCCCGCCGCGTGACTAAGTTCTCGACCGCCCACATCACGACGTTCCGTGGATTGTTCAGCCTGACATTCCAAGGCGGATTTGAATTGCGCGGGTTGAACGTCTCGGCCGCAAGCCACCTTGAACAACTCAGTTTCACCGGCGACTGGAAACACATGCCGGTCGGCGCAACGCTGGGCTTCAAGGTAAAAGAGCGCAATCGCAACACCGCCGAAGAGGACCGCCTGCTCTCCCGTGATTCGACCTGCGTCGTCGCACGCGAACTGCCGGCCAGCAAAGTCAATTCGGCACTGAGCGGCAACGCGAAAGAGCTCAATTGCACGGCTACTGGCGATAACTACCAGGCGACTGGCACGGTCATGTACCTGCAGGACTACGGGTATTTCTTCGCCAGCCAGGACTTTATCCAGGGCAAATACAAAACCCGTACCACGCTGGTCAACGCGCAATAGCGCCGGCAAGCTGAGGCCTAAACGGATCAGGCGATCTGTTTAGGCAGGCGCTGATCGATCAGTTGATACAACGCGCTGCTTTCAGGCCAGTTGCGCATAAACCGCGCGCGGTCCTTGGCAAACGCCGGGGCGAAGCTCGCGGCGGAGGTGTGTTGGCGCATGGCATCCAGGTCGATCAACGACCAGCGGTCGTTGTCCCAGAACAGGTTGTGGCCTTTGAAATCACCATGGCTGATGCGCTCGCGGATCAGTTCGGCAAACAGGTGATCCAGGGCCAGCAGCTCATCTTCCGGCGCATCGCCTTGTTCAACGTAGGGCGCAAAGCGCTCGATGATGTCCGGCCCCGTGATGAGTTCGGTCACCAGGTAGGCACGGCTGCGCAGCCAGAAAAAACGCTTTTCCAGCACGGCCAGCGGCTTGGGCGTGGCGATGCCAAGAAAGGTCAGGCGATTGCCTTCGCGCCAGGAATGCCAGGCGCGGCTCGGGCGCCAGAAGCGCTTGAGCCAGTGGGCGAAACCCTTGATGTTGTAGCGCTTGATCACCAACGCACGACCGGCCACTTCAGCCTTGGCCACCGTGGCGGCACCACCGGTCTTGAACAGATGGCCCTGGTCGAGCAGCGCATCGGCCTGTTCCAGCACCGGCAGCATCGCGGCTTCTTCCTCGCGGCGGATGGCACGCAAGGCAAACGGCCCGCGCAGCACGCTGAACAGCGTGCATTCGCGGCCGACCTTGTTGAGAAAGTCCTTCAGGCGCCAGGCGCTGACTTTGCGCACCTGTTTTTCCAGGGCTTCCAGCGGCAAGGCGTGTTCGCCGTTGCCGAGCAGGTAATACACCAACAGCTCTTCGGTAAACGGCTCAAGGTTCTTCGGCAACTGAGCGAAAAACACGCCGAGGTTTTCCAGTACGCGGTTGCGCGACAGCGGTTTGCCCGCCTCTTCCACACGAATCCCGGCGCCATCGATCAGATACAGTTTGCCGTCTTGGCGCAGCAGGTTGTCCAGGTGCAGGTCTTCCTGCCACAGGCCCTGGGTGTGCATCTGCGCAATCGCGCCCAGCGCTTCGGCGAGCACGGCGGTTTGCTCGTCGGACAGCGGCGGCAGACCTTCGACGGCATGCCAGGCGTCAGCCAGGCTTTCGGCGCCTTCAATAAACTCGAACAGCAGCCAGCCACCCTCGCCTTCCTGCAAGCCATCGGCCAGCAGCAACGGCGTGGTCAGCCCTTGCTCGGCAAGCAGGCGCACACCCGTAAGCTCGCGCTGAAAATGCCGCGCCGCCTTACTGCCGACCAGCAATTTTGCCAGCACCGGGCGCCCACGCCATACGGCAGCGCCTACGTAGCGCTCGCCCGGCAGCACGCGCAACAGGCTCAGCAATTGCAACTGGCCGGGGCCCGCCGCATCAGCCAGTTCAAGGGTCATGGGCAAGTCGGGGGAACGGCCGGCGGTTTTCAGCTCGGACAAACGCATCAACGGTTTTCCTTGTGGCTACGGCGGGCGCTCAGGCGCTGGAACCAGGTGTCGACCAACGAACTGTCCGCAGGCAGTTCCAGATACGCCGCCAACAGTTGGCGCACCTGCGCATCAGACCATTGGGGTGCGCGACGCAACAACGGCTCCAGATCCTTGACCCGATCGCGCCAGCCAAACAGCAGCGGGCGGGTTTTTTCCAGGTCGATCAACTGCGCACCGTAACCGTCGCCGGTGGCCTGCAGGAAAATATGCTTGGGATAAAAACAGCCATGCACCTGGCCGACGCTGTGCAGCCGACGCGCCAGTTGACCGCAGGCCAGCAAGATCGCGCGGTGCTGGGCATCGCTCAATGAAGGCCATTGCTCCAGCAGCGAATCCAGGTCATTCCAGCCGTCCAGGGCGCGAGTCAGCAACATGGCGCGATGTTCGCCGTTGACTTTACGCTCGCCGTAGAACGCCGCTTGCAAGGCCGGAATGCCGAGCTTGCGGTAACGGCTGATATTGCGGAATTCGCGGGAAAAACTCGGCTCACCCAAGGGGCGGTGCAAGCTGCGCGTCAGGTAATTGCTCTGGCGCTTGAGGTAATAACCCTGGCCGTCGAGTTCGAGGCGGAACACGCTGCTCCAGCCACCACGGCTGGTATTGGGTTCATCCACCGCGTCCAGCTGTTTGGCCCACAAGGCGTCGAACGTCGCCAGGCCGTGGCGCTCCAGCAGCGCACGGTCTTCAGCCGCCAGGAAATCACTCATTCGCGTCCCTCGAAAAACTTCACCACGTGGCGAATCCGCTCTTTATCCGATGCACTCAGGTGCCGACGCTGACGGTACTGCATGTAGAAACGCAGGCGCTGGGTGGCGGACAGATGATACTTGGCCACCTTGTCCAGGCAGGCCAGGTCTTTGGTGATGCGGTACTTGAGCCAGAACCCGCGCCAGAAGTCGCCATTGGGGCAATCGATCAGGTACAGGGTGGCCTGGTCATCGATCAGCAGGTTGCGCCACTTCAAATCATTATGGGTAAAGCGATGATCGTGCATGGTGCGCGTGTACTCGGCGAGCTGGCGGCTCACCGCGTTGACCCACTTGGGGTCACGCAGGCGCGCATCGTTGCGCTCGGCGAGCACCGAGAGGTCTTCGGTCCTCGGCAGCTCGCGGGTGATCATCGCCCCACGGTCGTAGGCCAGGCCTTTGCGCTCCAGGCCCCAGGCAACCACGTCGGCAGTGGGAATGCCCCACTTGGCGAAGCGCTTGAGGTTCTGCCACTCGGACTTGACCCGAGGCTTGCCCAGGTAACGCCGCAGGCCCTTGCCTGCGCCGGTGTAGCGCTTGACGTAGTAATTGACCCCGCCACGCTCTACGCGGATCACTTCCGACAATGGGTCACGGGTCAGGCGCTCGCCTTGCAAGGCGAATACCGCTTCAAGACTGCCAAAATCATCCGCCAGGTTCGCGTAGGCCGGTCCCAGGTTCCAACCCGCCATCAGATCGCATCCCCGTAACGTAGCTTGCGCGCATACAGCTTGTCGGCCTTGCGCTGCATCAGGTTCAACGACGCCGATTGCTCGGCCAGGATCTGGCGCAGCGGCTGGCGGAAGTAACCCTTGAGGAAACGCAGCTTGTCGCGACGGGTCAGGCCAATGTCCAGCGCCGAGTAGTACAGCGCGGAGAGGTCCTTGTCACGCCAACGCAACGGCAAGTGCGCGCGCAGTTGGGCACGGTGCAGGTCGATCACCGACAGCTTGATGTTCTTCGCATCGATGGGCTTGGCCGTGTCCAGCAGGAAGTGACACAGGTAGCAATCGCGGTGGTTTACGCCGCCACGGTGCATGTCGCCGACCATGCGTGCCAGTTCATGAGTGAGTGCATGACGCAACGCAGGCGTCGGAGGCGAGGCCACCCAATTGATCGTCACATCTTCCAGGCTGAGGGTTGGCGCCAGTTCTTCTGTGATGATGAACGAGTGCTGGTCGGCCGGGTTGCTGCCTTTTTCACCGAAGGCGACGCCGGTCATGGTGGGCACGCCGAGTTCCTGCAAGCGATGAATCGCCGCCCACTCAAGGCCCGCACCCAGCACCGGCAGCTTGGCGGTGATCAGGTTCTTGAAGATCTCGCCCCAGCCAATGCCACGGTGGATTTTGACGAAATACGGACGGCCATCCACCACGGTACGCAGGGTGCGACGCGCCGCCAGCTCGCGGAATACTTCGCCTTGCAGCTTCTCGACTTCGGCAAAGGCATCAAGCCCGGCCCATAACGTCTTGAACGGTTCGGCAAGAATCAACTTCATCGTTTTGGCTCCGCCAGGATCACATCCGCAGCGTGCTGCGGCATGCTGTAAAGGTCGGCCGTCTCAGCGAAAGCCAAACCATTGCGGCTCCAGGCCGCGCGCTGTGCAGTGTCAGTGAGCATATTCGCCAGGTACTGGTTGAGCTGCGCTTGTTCGAACGGCTCATCCAGCACCAGGCCGCTGTCGGCTTCAGCGATGTAGTGGGCATAACCACATACGGCCGAGACCAGCACCGGAAGCCCGGCCACCAGGGCTTCAAGCAATACCGTGCCGGTGTTTTCGTTGTACGCCGGGTGGATCAACAGGTCGGCCCCCAACAGGAAACGCGGGATATCGCTGCGGCCCTTGAGGAACTGCACATTGTCCCCCAGCCCCAGCGTAGCGCTTTGCAGTTGGAATACTTTGGGGTCGTCCTGGCCGATGACAAACAGGCGCGTACGTTTTTTCAGCTCAGACGGCAACGCGGCAACGGCTTTGAGGCTGCGGTCAACGCCCTTAGTCTTGAAGCCCGAGCCGATCTGCACCAGCAGCAAATCGTCGTCGCCCAGGTTGAACTCCTTACGGAATCCTTCACGGATTTCAGCCGCATTCGGCGGCGCACGCCGGTCCTGGGCAATGCCCGGCGGCAGCAGGTGAAAGCGCTCCAGTGGTGTGTCGTAATGCTTAATGAACAGCGGCTGCTGCACTTCGGAAATCATCAAGACTTCGGTCTTGGCGTCCTTGGCGAACACCGCGCGCTCGTACTCGGCAAAGTGCTTGTAGCGGCCAAAATAGCGGTACAGCGAGTGGCGCAGGTTTTGCGCCTTGTCTTCAAAGCAGCCGTCGGCGGCGTAGTACACATCCAGGCCAGGCATTTTATTGAAGCCAATCAGACGGTCCACCGGGCGCTTGGCCAGATCGGAGGCCATCCAGGCGCTGAGTTTCTCATTGCGCCGGTGGTTGAAGAACGCCTTGACCGGCGCCACCAGCACTTCAAAGCCGGGCGGGATGTCGCCTTCCCAGATCAGCGTGTAGACACGAATCTGATGGCCGCGCTGCTGGCACTCCAGGGCGATGCGCATGAAGTCGCGCTGCAGGCCACCGAAGGGGAAATATTTGTACAGCACAAAAGCCAGTTGCATCAGTGCAGCTCCTCAGCCAATAACAACGTGCTCAGTCGGCTTGCCACACGCTCAGGATTCAGGCGCGTGAAGCACAGGGGGGACTCGCGCTTGATGTCGAACCGACGCAGGTCGTCGGCCGTCGGTTGATAGGTACATTGCTTTTGCAGGCACGGCGCGCATGGGAAGTCGCTGGCCAGGTGAATCTGGCCCTTGCCATAGGCGCCGGTGAGGCCGGGGTTGGTCGGGCCGAACAGGGAAATGGTCGGCACATCCAGCGCGGCGGCCAAGTGACCGAGACCGGTGTCCACCGCCACACAGGCGCGGGCGCCGGCCAGTACGCGGGCGACGCCGGCCAGGTTCAATTTGGGCAGCACTTCGGCGTTTTGCAGGCCTTGGGCCAAGCGTTCGGCGCGGGCTTTTTCGGCAGCGTTGCCCCAAGGCAATTTCACGTCGACGCCCAGACGCCCCATGCGCTCGGCCAGCTCACGCCAGTAGGCTTCGGGCCAGTGTTTGGTGTCCCAGGTGGTGCCGTGCAGCAGCAGTACAAACGGCTTTTTCGGCGGCAGGCCCAGGAGCTTTTCAGTGCTCAGGCCGTAGTCGCCCAAGCCTTTGGGCAAGTCATAACCGAGGGCCACGGCGAACAGCTGACGCAGCCGCTCCACCGCGTGCTGCCCACGCGCCACGGCGAGGCGACGGGAATAGAAACGTGCAGCCATCGGCTCGCGCGCGGAATGCTTGTCGAAACCCGCGATGGGCGCACGCACGTAGCGGGTCAGCCAGGCGCTTTTCAGCAGGCCCTGGGCATCGATCACCAGGTCATATTTGGTCGACTGGACTTGCTGCTTGAAGCGCCGCCATTCGCCACTCTTGAGGGTCTGCCAGATATTTTTTCGCCAGCGGCGGATCGCCACCGGGATCACCCTATCGACCGCCGGGTGCCAGGTGGGAATCTCGGCGAAGCCTTCTTCCACCACCCAGTCGAACCGGATGCCGGGAATCGCCCGCGCCGCGTCGGTCAGGGCCGGTAAGGCATGAATCACGTCGCCCAGGGATGAGGTCTTGATTACCAGTACGCGCAAACTATCGGACCTCGACCGCAGAGCCCTGCAACCGCTGCAAGGCTTCGTTCACCGGCTGCGGCAGCAACTGGCGCATGCAGTTGTAGTGACCGAAACGGCAGGTGCGATCAAAACACGGGCTGCACTCCAGGCCCAGGCGCACCACTTCGACTTTGTCGGCCAACGGCGGCGTGAAACCCGGCGATGTGGAGCCGTACACCGCCACCAGCGGGCGGTTCAGCGCGGCGGCGACGTGCATCAGGCCGGAGTCATTGGACACTACCGAGTCGGCGCAGGACAGCAGGTCGATGGCTTCGGCGAGCGACGTGTCACCACTGAGGTTGACCGCCTCTTCACGCAGGCCAGGAATCAGGCGCTGGCGAATGTCTTCGCCCACCGGATGGTCTTTCTTCGAACCAAACAACCAGACCTGCCAGCCTTCGCGGATCTTGGCCTCGGCAACCTTGGCGTAGTGCTCCGACGGCCAGCGCTTGGACTCGCCAAACTCGGCGCCGGGGCACAGCGCCAGGACTGGACGGTCGAGTTCCAAGCCGAACTTGGCCAGGGCGGCGTCACGGCTCACCGGATCAATCTGCAAACTCGGACGCGGATACGGCGTGGGCAACTCGCCCCCCGGCTCGTAGGCCAGGGCCATGAAGCGCTCGATCATTAGCGGATAGCGGGCTTTGTCCAGGGTGCGCACGTCATTGAGCAACACGTAGCGGAATTCGCCACGCCAACCGGTGCGCTTGGGGATACCGGCGAAATACGGCACCAACGCCGACTTGAGCGAATTGGGCAGCAGGATCGCCTGGTCGTATTCGCCCGCCAGGGATTTACCGATACGACGGCGGGTCGCCAGCTCCAGCGCGCCATGGCCGAGCGGAAAGCTCAGGGCCTTGCGCACTTGCGGCATGCGTTCGAGGATCGGCCGGCTCCACTCAGGGGCAAGTACGTCGATCTGGCAGTCCGGGTAGCGCATACGCAGGCACTGGAACAGTGTCTGCGCCATCACCATGTCACCGACCCAACTGGGCCCAACGATCAGAATATTCATGTAGTTTCCACAAACGATGCGGGGAGGCTTATGCCTCCCCGCCCTAATAGTGTTTCAGCTCAACCCCAGCTCTCGCCAGATTCGCATCACCTGGCGCCGTTCGTCGGCGAACTGATCCCCGGCCACCGTGCCGGCCTCGTTTTGCAAGGCCTGGCGGTGCGCGGCGGAACGGTAGGCCTTATACACCTCGCGCAGCAGATGGGCATCGGCGGCGGGCATCAAGCCCACCTGTTCCAGGCCTTCCAGAATGCGGATATTGTCGGTGTAGCGCAGCAACGATGGATGTTGCGCAGACCACGCCAAAGCCGCGTATTGCACCATAAATTCAATATCGACGATACCTCCGGCGTCCTGCTTGAGGTCGAACGCCGCCGTGGCCTCGAAGGCATTGGCGCCGGTGCCGGCCGCCGTGGTCTTGGTGCCCAGGTTGTCGCGCATCTTGGCACGCATCTCGCTGACCTCCTGGCGCAGCTTCGCCAGGTCGCGTTGCTGCCCCAGCACTTTGGCCCGCACCTGCTCGAATGCCTGGCCCACATCCTGGCTGCCCACCAGCACCCGCGCGCGAATCAAGGCCTGATGTTCCCAGGTCCAGGCTTCATTTTGTTGATAGCGGTCAAACGCCCCCAGCGAGCTCACCAGCAAACCGGACGCGCCGGAAGGCCGCAGGCGCATGTCGACTTCGTACAGCTGGCCGGAGTTGGTCTGCGTGGTCAGCAAGTGAATGATGCGCTGGCCCAGGCGCGTAAAGAACTGCGCCCCGTCGATCGGCTTGGCGCCATCGGTTTCCGCCTGCGGATCGCCATCGTGGATAAACACCAGGTCCAGGTCCGAACCATGCCCCAGTTCGATCCCACCGACTTTCCCATAACCGACAATGATGAACCCAGGATCGCACAGAGTGCCGTCCAGCCGTTGCGGCGAGCCATGGCGCGCCACGGTCTGGCGCCAGGCCAGGGCCAGCACTTGTTCGAGAATCGCCTCGGCAAGCCAAGTGAGGTAGTCACTGACTTTCATCAGCGGCAGGCTGCCGGCGATTTCCGAAGCGGCCACGCGCAGGCGGTGGGCCAGCTTGAAGTGACGCAGGGCTTCCATCTGTTGCTCAAGGTCGTCTTCCGGGATGCGCGTCAGACGCTCGCGCAACTCGGCGGCCAATTCAGGCGCCAAGGGTGGCTTGAACAGACGGCCTTCGTTGAGCAGTTCGTCGAGCAGTAGCGGGAAGCGGGTGATCTGCTCAGCGATCCACGGGCTGGCGGCGCACAGGGTCAACAGGCGACGCAGGGCGTCGGGGTTTTCCGTGAGCAGCACCAGATAAGCGGAACGCCGCGCGACGGCTTCGACCAATGGCAGCACGCGCTCCAGCACCAGGTCCGGGTTGGCGTGTTCCACCGCTTGGGCAAGCAGGCGCGGAATGAACGCATCCAGCCGCTCACGCCCCAAACGCTGCATGGCGCGCAATTGCGGGCTGTTGCGCAGGCCGGCCAACGCCTTGAGCGCCTTGGTCGCATCAGTAAAGCCGCCTTCAGCCAACTGGCGGCAAGCCGCCTCTTCATCTTGGGATTCTTCCCACAGCGGCAACCACTCACCGCCCACCACCAACTCGCTTTCTTCGCCCTCTTCTTCGTCAGGATCGGCAATCACCTGGCGGAAATGCCAATCCACCCGACCGCGCCAGTACATCAGCCGCTCGTGGAAGGCGGTCCAGTCGGCAAAGCCCAACATAAAGGCTATGCGCGCCTGGTCTTCCGGGCTGTCCGGGAGCATTTGCGTCTGCCGGTCGGCAATCGCCTGGATCGCGTGTTCGGTGTAGCGCAGGAATTCGTAGCCATTGCGCAATTCGGCGATCACCGCCGGCGGCAGGTAGCCCTGGCCTTCCAGCGTACCGAGCACTTTGAGCAACGGCCGCTGTTGCAGGCTCAGGTCACGACCGCCGTGGATCAGTTGGAAGGCCTGGGCGATGAATTCCACTTCACGGATACCGCCCGAGCCCAGCTTGATGTTGTCGGCCATGCCCTTGCGCCGCACTTCCTGCTGGATCAACTGCTTCATGGTGCGCAGCGCTTCGATGGCGGAGAAGTCCAAGTAGCGGCGATAGACAAACGGTCGCAGCATGTCCAGCAACTGCGCACCCGCCACCTGATCGCCAGCCACCACGCGCGCCTTGATCATGGCGTAGCGTTCCCAGTCGCGGCCCTGGTCCTGGTAGTACTGCTCCAGCGCATTGAAACTGAGCACCAGCGCACCCGCTGAACCGTAAGGCCGCAGGCGCATGTCTACGCGGAACACAAAGCCGTCGACGGTCATAGGGTCGAGGGCCTTGATCAGTTTTTGACCCAGGCGGATGAAAAACTCCTGGTTGTCCAGGGAGCGCTTCACTCCGACCGTTTCGCCGCCCTCGGGGTAGGCGAAGATCAGGTCGATATCCGACGACAGGTTCAGCTCCACCGCGCCGAGCTTGCCCATGCCCAGGATCACCATGTGCTGCGGCTCGCCGCTGCGCCGGCCGGTGGGCGTGCCGAATTGCACGCAGTGGCGTTGGTACAGCCATTGGTAGGCCTGGTCGATGCTGGCGTCGGCCATGTCGGAGAGGTCGCGGCAGGTTTGCACCAGGTCCGCCTGGCGGGTCAGGTCGCGCCAGATGATGCGCACCTGCTGGCGCGTACGCTGGCGACGCAGCACACGTCCCAGCTCATCTTCTGTTTCGGCTTGTTGCACGGCGCCAGCAATTTGCCCGCACAGCTCATCAGGGGCGAAACCACGGTCCAACTCGCCCCAGGCCACCAGTTCGAGCAACATCAAAGGGTCACGAACACTCTGTTCAATGACGAAATCACTGGCCGCGCACACGCGGGCGAAGTCGGCCCACCGTTGCGGCGTCCACGCAGAAAGTCCATGATCGTCGTCCAGCGCGGCCACTGCGTCACGAAATGACTGCTCGGCCCGCTGGGCTTTTGGCAAGAGAATCGCCGGTAGTTCGGCGAGTGTTGGAAGGCTCATGGTCTATCCTTGTTCGGCGCGTAAATGGCGTGTGGCTGTGAACGCAAGAACCACGCTCTATGAAGGACTGTCGAACAAAGGTTAGAAATAGCTGAAATTAATTTCATTTTGGCAGCCAACATCAAACATTCACCTTTTCTTGTTCGCAAAAGATCAACAATAACGATTATGCTCACCAGCCAGACCGAGCCATACGCTCAGTCTTGTGTAGTTTTACTACTCGTATATACATTCGAAAGGCTGAAATGGCCGACGATTTGTAGTAAAACTACAGGACGCCGAAGCAACCTTCGGCCATCCAAGAATTTATGTCGTCTGCCCACAAGGCCAGTCGCAAACTTCAGGCAACCGATTCTGGTAGCCTTTCCGCCCTGGAGCAAGCCATGCAAGACCTCGATCCCGTCGAAACCCAGGAATGGCTGGACGCCCTGGAATCGGTTCTCGACAAAGAAGGCGAAGACCGTGCTCACTACCTGATGACCCGTATGGGCGAACTCGCGACCCGCAGCGGCTCGCAACTGCCTTACGCCATCACTACGCCATACCGCAACACCATCCCTGTTACCCACGAAGCACGCATGCCTGGCGACCTGTTCATGGAACGCCGCATTCGCTCGCTGGTACGTTGGAACGCCATGGCGATGGTAATGCGCACGAACTTGAAAGATTCGGACCTGGGCGGTCACATCTCCAGCTTCGCTTCCAGCGCAACCCTGTATGACATCGGCTTCAACTACTTCTTCCAGGCCCCGACCGACGAACACGGCGGCGACCTGATCTACTTCCAGGGCCACACTTCTCCAGGCGTTTACGCCCGTGCGTTCATGGAAGGCCGCATCACCGAAGAACACATGAACAACTTCCGCCAGGAAGTGGACGGTAACGGCCTGTCGTCGTACCCGCACCCTTGGCTGATGCCTGATTTCTGGCAGTTCCCGACCGTTTCCATGGGTCTGGGCCCAATCCAGGCGATCTACCAGGCGCGCTTCATGAAGTACCTGGAAGCCCGTGGCTTCATCCCTGAAGGCAAGCAGAAAGTCTGGTGCTTCCTAGGCGACGGCGAGTGTGACGAGCCGGAATCCCTGGGCGCCATCTCGCTGGCTGGCCGCGAGAAGCTGGACAACCTGATCTTCGTCATCAACTGCAACCTGCAGCGCCTCGACGGCCCGGTTCGCGGCAACGGCAAGATCATCCAGGAACTCGAAGGTGTGTTCCGCGGTGCTCAGTGGAACGTGACCAAAGTCATCTGGGGCCGCTTCTGGGACCCACTGCTGGCCAAAGACGTCGACGGCATCCTGCAACGTCGCATGGACGAAGTCATCGACGGCGAGTACCAGAACTACAAAGCCAAAGACGGCGCGTTCGTGCGTGAACACTTCTTCAACACGCCTGAACTCAAGGCAATGGTTGCAGACCTGTCCGACGACGAAATCTGGAAACTCAACCGTGGCGGCCACGACCCGTACAAGGTCTACGCGGCGTACCACGAAGCGGTCAACCACAAAGAACAACCGACCGTCATCCTGGCCAAGACCATCAAGGGTTATGGCACCGGTGCCGGCGAAGCGAAGAACACTGCGCACAACACCAAGAAAGTCGATGTCGACAGCCTGAAGTTGTTCCGCGACCGCTTCGACATTCCGGTCAAGGACGAAGAGCTGGAGAACCTGCCGTTCTTCAAGCCGGAGCCGAACAGCGCCGAAGCCCGTTACCTGGCCGAACGTCGCGCCGCACTGGGTGGTTTCGTGCCTCAGCGTCGCGCCAACAGCTTCAGCGTACCGACGCCAGACCTGAGCACCCTCAAGGCTATCCTCGACGGCTCGGGCGACCGTGAAATCTCCACCACCATGGCTTTCGTGCGCATCCTGGCGCAGCTGGTCAAGGACAAGGAAATCGGCCCGCGCATCGTGCCGATCATCCCGGACGAAGCCCGTACCTTCGGTATGGAAGGCATGTTCCGTCAGTTGGGCATCTACTCCTCCGTCGGCCAGCTCTACGAGCCAGTCGATAAAGACCAGGTGATGTTCTACAAGGAAGACAAGAAGGGCCAGATCCTCGAAGAAGGCATCAACGAAGCGGGCGCCATGAGCTCCTTCATCGCTGCCGGTACTTCGTACTCCAGCCACAACCAGCCGATGCTGCCGTTCTACATCTTCTACTCGATGTTCGGCTTCCAGCGCATTGGCGACCTGGCGTGGGCAGCAGGCGACAGCCGTACCCGTGGCTTCCTGATCGGCGGTACCGCCGGTCGTACCACGCTGAACGGCGAAGGCCTGCAACACGAAGACGGTCACAGCCACATCCTGGCTGCCACCATCCCGAACTGCCGCACCTTTGATCCAACCTACGGCTATGAGCTGGCGGTGATCATCCAGGACGGCATGAAGAAGATGACCGAAGAGCAGCAGGACGTTTTCTACTACATCACCGTGATGAACGAGTCCTACCAGCAGCCTGCAATGCCGGCTGGCGTGGAAGAAGGCATCATCAAGGGCATGTACCTGCTCGAAGAAGACACCAAGGAAGCAGCGCACCACGTACAGCTGATGGGCTCCGGCACCATCCTGCGCGAAGTGCGTGAAGCGGCGAAGATCCTGCGTGACGAGTTCAACGTCGGCGCCGACGTATGGAGCGTGACCAGCTTCAACGAACTGCGTCGCGACGGCCTGGCCGTAGAGCGTCACAACCGCCTGCACCCTGGCCAGAAGCCACAGCGCACCTTCGTTGAAGAGTGCCTGAATGGCCGTAAAGGTCCGGTGATCGCTTCGACCGACTACATGAAACTGTTTGCTGAACAAATTCGCCAGTGGGTCCCGTCCAAGGAATTCAAAGTCCTGGGCACCGACGGTTTCGGTCGCAGTGACAGCCGCAAGAAGCTGCGTCACTTCTTCGAAGTCGACCGTCACTTCGTGGTGTTGGCAGCCCTGGAAGCCTTGGCTGACCGTGGTGAGATCGAACCTAAGGTGGTGGCAGACGCTATCGTCAAGTTCGGGATCAACCCGGAAAAACGCAACCCACTGGACTGCTGAGGAGACTTTTTGTGAGCGAACTCATTCGCGTACCTGACATCGGCAGCGGTGAAGGTGAAGTAATCGAGCTGTTTGTGAAGGTCGGCGACACCGTCGAAGCCGACCAGAGCATCCTGACCCTGGAATCGGACAAGGCGAGCATGGAAATCCCTGCTCCCAAGGCCGGCGTGGTCAAGAGCCTGAAAGTGAAGCTGGGCGACCGCCTGAAAGAAGGCGACGAACTGCTGGAACTGGAAATCGAAGGTGCCGCTGATGCGGCCCCTGCGGCGGCTCCTGCTGCCGCTGCCGCACCTGCGCCCGCTGCTGAAAAGCCGGCTGCCGAGGCCGCTCCGGCCCCGGCTGCTGCACCTGCCGCTGCCAGCGTCCAGGACATTCACGTCCCGGACATCGGTTCGTCGGGCAAGGCCAAGATCATCGAGCTGCTGGTCAAGGTCGGCGACACCGTCGAAGCCGACCAGTCGCTGATCACCCTGGAGTCCGACAAGGCCTCCATGGAAATCCCTTCGCCGGCTGCCGGCGTGGTGGAAAGCATCGCGGTCAAGCTGGAAGACGAAGTCGGCACTGGCGACTTCATCCTCAAACTGAAAGTACAAGGCGCTGCACCTGCTGCTGCGCCGGCCCCGGCCGCCGCTCCCGCCGCCAAGGCTGAAGCTGCACCGGCTGCTGCGCCTGCACCTGCTGCAAAAGCCGAGGCCGCACCGGCCCCTGCTGCTGCCGCACCTGCGCCAAGCGGTGCCAAGGTTCACGCCGGGCCTGCCGTGCGTCAGCTGGCCCGTGAGTTCGGCGTTGAGCTGAACGCTGTGTCGGCCACCGGCCCTCACGGTCGCGTGCTGAAGGAAGACGTGCAGGTCTACGTCAAGGCCATGATGCAGAAAGCCAAGGAAGCTCCGGCTGCTGGCGCTGCTACCGGTGGTTCGGGCATTCCGCCGATCCGTACCGTGGACTTCAGCCGCTTCGGTGAAACCGAAGAAGTGCCGATGACCCGCCTGATGCAAATCGGCGCGGCCGGTCTGCACGCCAGCTGGCTGAACATCCCGCACGTGACTCAGTTCGACCAGGCCGACATCACCGACCTGGAAGCTTTCCGCGTTGCGCAGAAAGCCGTGGCCGAAAAAGCCGGCGTGAAACTGACCGTGCTGCCGCTGCTGCTCAAGGCCTGCGCGCACCTGCTCAAGGAACTGCCGGACTTCAACGCTTCGCTGGCGCCAAGCGGCAAGGCGATCATCCGCAAGAAGTACGTGCACATCGGCTTTGCCGTCGACACCCCGGATGGCCTGCTGGTACCGGTCATCAAGAACGTCGACCAGAAGAGCCTGCTGCAACTCGCTGCCGAAGCCGCTGCACTGGCGGCCAAGGCCCGCGACAAGAAGCTCACCCCGGACGACATGCAGGGCGCGTGCTTCACCATCTCCAGCCTCGGTCACATTGGCGGCACTGGCTTCACGCCAATCGTCAATGCGCCGGAAGTGGCGATCCTGGGCGTGTCCAAGGCCACCATCCAGCCTGTGTGGGACGGTAAAGCGTTCCAGCCGAAGCTGATGCTGCCACTGTCGCTTTCCTACGATCACCGTGTGATCAACGGCGCCGCTGCTGCTCGCTTCACCCAGCGCCTGAGCCAGTTGCTGAACGACATCCGCACCATCCTGCTGTAAGCACGAACAGGCCTCCCGTTCACCCGGGAGGCCTGGTTGCACCGATTTTCGAGCGCCACGCTCGTACCTCAACCCCGCCACTTGGCGGGGCTTTTTTTGCCGGTTTGTTGGACAACAAAAACAAGCTTGTACACCTTCCATCACCCCGATTGCAGAAATCCCTTTCGCGGCCGATAACACCCTTATAGCACTTAGCCTTCATCCTCTCTTGTCAGCCCGCGCCGCATGATGCAACCTTGCCGCAGGCAACAGAAAAGAGGGCGTGAGCCCGGCGCCGTGCGCGTAATTTCAAGTGAGTTTCCCCCATGAAAAGCCAACCCGATGTCGCCCGTATGGCGGCCGAGGTAGTGACGCAGTTACCGGTGCCTTCGCGCCTCGGTATGCTGCGTTTCGAGCGGCTGAATGAGGCAAGCTGGGCCCTGCTTTACCTCGATCCCAATTGCGAACGCCAATTCGGCCTGCCAGCGGTCGAGCTGTGTGCCTTGATCGGCACGCCCTACGCCAGCCTGATGGAGCCCCAGGCGCGTTATCAACTACACGACACCATCCAGCAGCAACTGACCCAGAGCCCGCATTACCTGGTGCGCTACACCCTGCACACCAGCGACGGGCCGCTGAGCCTGCTGGAAATGGGTGAAGCCTATAAGCAACACAATCGCCACCTGCTGCGCGGCTACCTGATGGTGGTCGACGGTCTGTTCAGCGAGATTCCCACCGCCGCCCCGACGGCAGACCTGGAGAACCAGAACAGCCGCCTGCAGATCGCCTTGGAGCTCAACCAGCGCGCCCAGCAGGAACAATTGCAGCACCTGGAGCGGGTGCGCGCCCAGCAGGAGCTGATCCTGCTGCTGGCCCGCCAGCGCTACACAGCTAACAATTCGCTGCAAGAAGCCGCCGAGCTGATCACCCGCAGTGCCTGTGATATCTACCAGATTGACTGCGCCAGCATCTGGAACCTCGAAGGTCAGCGCCTGGTGCCGATCTCGGCCTACCACCGCGCCGACGGGCAGCACCACCTGCCTGAATCCATCGATGCCAGCTGCTTCCCGGACTACCTGGAAGCCTTGCACAGCAGCCGGGCGATCGACGCCACCAACGCGCTGCGCGACCCACGCACCCGGGAAATGGCCGACAGCCTGCGCGACAAAGACATCCACGCCATGCTCGACGCAAGCATTCGCGTCGACGGCCATGTGGTGGGCGTGCTGTGCCTGGAGCAAAGCGGCAGCACGCGCGCCTGGCAGGCCGATGAAATTGCCTTTGCCGGTGAGCTGGCCGATCAGTTCGCGCAGGTCATCAACAACCACAACCGCCGTACCGCGACCAGCGCCCTGCACCTGTTCCAGCGCGCCGTGGAGCAAAGTGCCAACGCCTTTCTGCTGGTCAATTGCGACGGCGTGGTGGAGTACGTCAACCCAAGCTTTACCGCGATCACCCAGTACAGCGCCGAGGAGGTCCACGGCCATCGCCTGGCCCAGTTGCCAGCGCTGGAAAACCTCAGTGAATTGCTGTTCGATGCGCCGTCGAGCCTGGCCAAGAGCAACAGCTGGCAGGGTGAATTCAAGAGCCGGCGCAAAAACCTCGAACCCTACTGGGGCCAGCTGTCGATCTCCAAGGTGTATGGCGACAACCGCGAGTTGACCCACTACATCGGCATCTACGAAGACATCACCCAGACCAAGCTGGCCCAGCAGCGCATCGAGCGCCTGGCCTACACCGACAACCTGACCAACCTGGGCAACCGCCCGGCGTTCATCCGCAACCTCGACGAGCGCTTTGCCCGCGACAGCGACAGCCCGATCAGCCTGTTGCTGGTGGACATCGACAACTTCAAGCGCATCAACGACAGCCTTGGCCATCAGACCGGCGACAAGCTGCTGATCAGCCTCGCGCGGCGTTTGCGCAACAGCCTGAGTGCGGGTGGTAGCCTGGCGCGGTTTGCCAGTAACGAATTCGCGGTGCTGCTCGATGACACCGACCTGGAGAGCGGCCAGCAGGTTGCCAGCCAGTTGTTGGCGACGCTCGACAAACCGATGTTCGTCGACAACCAATTGATCAGCGTCACCGGCTCCGTGGGCCTGGCCTGCGCGCCGCTGCATGGGCGCGACCCGCAGACCCTGATGCGCAACGCCGGCCTGGCCTTGCACAAGGCCAAGGCCAACGGCAAGCATCAGGTCCAGGTGTTTACCGAAGCGCTGAACGCCGAAGCCAGCTACAAGCTGTTCGTCGAGAACAACCTGCGCCGCGCCCTCACCCAGAACGAGCTGGACGTGTTCTACCAGCCCAAGCTGTGCCTGCGCAGCGGCCGCCTGCTAGGCATGGAAGCGCTGCTGCGCTGGAACCATCCGGAAAAGGGCATGATCCGCCCGGACCAATTCATCAGCGTGGCGGAAGAGACCGGCCTGATCATCCCGATCGGCAAATGGATCGCCCGCCAGGCTTGCCGCATGAGCAAGCAACTGAGCGCCGGCGGCATGGGCAACTTGCAGGTGGCGATCAACCTGTCGCCCAAGCAGTTCTCCGACCCGGACCTGGTGGCCTCGATTGCCGCGATTCTCAAGGAAGAACAGCTGCCGGCCAACCTGCTGGAGCTGGAACTCACCGAAGGCCTGCTGCTGGAAGCCACCGAAGACACACGCCTGCAGCTTGATCAACTGAAAAGCTTTGGCCTGACCCTGGCCATGGACGACTTCGGCACCGGCTACTCGTCGCTGAGTTACCTGAAAAAATTCCCCATCGACATCATCAAGATCGATCGCAGCTTCATCCACGAAATCCCGGACAACCAGGACGACATGGAAATCACCTCGGCCGTGATCGCCATGGCCCACAACCTCAAGCTCAAGGTCGTGGCCGAAGGCATCGAGACCGCCGAGCAACTGGCGTTCCTGCGCCGGCACCGGTGCGATGTCGGTCAGGGTTACCTGTTTGACCGGCCGATCCCCGGTGCAGAGCTGCTGGCGATGCTCAAACGCTACCCGCGCGGGCCAATCGCCTGACAGCGCCGTAACACTCGGGCACACTGGCTGTCTGAATCTTTACCGCTAACTCAACCTGACGAGAGGACTGATCATGGTCTTGCGCTCGGAAATTCTGGTGAACAAAAACGTGCTGCCCACTCAAGAACAAGCTCTGCCTGGCCGTGAAACCCCGATGAACCTGCCGGAGACGCATTTCGTCAACGGCAACCCGCTGCTCGGCCCCTTCCTGGATGACGTCGGCTTTGCGATCTTCGGCCTGGGCTGCTTCTGGGGTGCGGAGCGCCGGTTCTGGCAGCGCGATGGCGTGGTCAGCACCGTGGTCGGTTACGCCGGCGGCTACACGCCGAACCCGACCTACGAAGAAGTCTGCTCGGGCCTGACCGGCCACAGCGAAGTGGTGCTGGTGGTGTATGACCAGGCCAAGGTGAAATACGAAGACTTGCTGAAGATGTTCTGGGAACTGCACAACCCGACCCAGGGCATGCGCCAGGGCAACGACATCGGCAGCCAGTACCGCTCGGTGATCTACGCGACCACGCCGGAGCAATTGGCGGCGGCGCAGGCGAGCGCCGAGGCTTATCAGGGTGAGTTGACCAAGGCTGGCCTGGGTGCGATCACCACCGAGATCGAAGAAGCGCCGACGGTGTATTTTGCCGAGGCGTATCACCAGCAGTACCTGGCGAAGAATCCGCAGGGGTATTGCGGCATCGGTGGCACAGGTGTGACCTGCCCGATCTGACGCCATCTTGTGCTTACACAAATCCCCTGTGGTGAGCGAGCTTGCTCGCTCACCACAACAGCCCGGACGCCGCTGACTATTCAGCGATCAGCCAATCCATCTGCCACCCGCCCTGGGTCTGACCCAGCTTCTTGGACAGCCACGGCAGCAGCTCACGCAACTCCTCCTCCAAGCCCCACGGCGGGTTGGCAATCGCCAGGCCCGAGCCCGTCAGGGTGTTGGGTGTGTCCAGCGGATGCACCAGCAATTCCACACGCAGCAACTTTGGCGCACCTGTGCCGGCCAGATCCTGGTAGAAACGGCGCAACAGGCGTTGGTCTTTCACCGGGTACCAGATGGCCGCGACGGTCTGGCGCATGCGGCTCACGGCTTCCTTGAGGGAAGCGGCGCAGCGTTGCATCTCGTCGAGTTTTTCGAACGGCGGGTCGATCAGCATCAATGCGCGTTTTTCCGGCACCGGCAGCAGGGCACGCGGCACATGCCAGCCTTCGCCCAGGTGAACCTTCACCCGACGATCACCCTTCATGTTGTCTTTGAGCAGCACGCCGTCTTCCGGGTGTTTTTCATTGAGCAGCACGCGATCCTGGGGGCGGGTAAGGCGTCGCGCCAGTTCCGGCGAGCCAGGGTAGTAACGCAACTGGCCGTCCGGGTTCATCTCATGCAGCACGCGCATGTAATCAGCGGTCAACGGCGGCAAGTCGCTTTCACCCCACAGGCGCGCAATGCCTTCCAGGTATTCACCGGTGCGGTTGGCCTGGTCGCCCTGCAGGTCGTACAGGCCGATCCCGGCGTGGGTGTCGAGGTAGGCGAACGGCTGCTCCTTGCGCGACATCAGAGCGATGAGGCGGGTCAAGGTCAGGTGTTTGAAGACATCGGCATGGTTGCCGGCGTGAAAGGCGTGACGATAATTCATGGTTGCTCCTGCGCAGGGGGCGAAGTTTACCTTTTACGCGGGCGTTGGTGCAGTGCGGTGTGCCGGGCGGTGCTTAAGTCGAAGGGGAGCGCTGGGTTCAACTCAACTCTGAAGCCAGATAGTCCGCCAAACCCTGATGGCTGACGTCGCGGCGGCGCGCGAAGTAGGCGACCTTGTGCCGCAAGGTCGTCGGAATAAACGCGGTGTGGAGGTCGGGGCGCTGCTCTTCGAGCCCTTGCAGGAGGTTATCGATCAGGGTTTGCGGCGATTGCTCGGCCAGATGTTGCAGTAACGGCGCAGGCACTCGCCACCACGGGCTCGCTCTGGCGGCAGTGACCGGGCCGGTGGCGACGGTCAGCGACTGGCCGTTGATCACGTAGCGCTGGAACACCGGCAATAGCTCATCGCCTGCCTGCTGAAGAATCGGCAGGAATTGAGCACCATCCCAGAGCCGTAAGAACACTTCCTGGCCATCGGGCAGGTACACCTTGGTCAGCCCTTGCAGGTGTGCAATCACGGTTACTAGCGGGTGGGTCGATAGGGCCAACCACCCCCAATCCGTGGCATCAGTGGAGGCGGCCCATTCCAGGAAAGGACTGCCCGGCTCAACGACGCCTACATAGGGCATGACCTCGTCCCATGCCGCATACGCCGTGCCGGCCCAAACCGGATGTAACGGGCCGGCGGCGAGCGCCCGCCAGGCTTCAAGGGGTTTGGCGTCGCTGGCAGCGCCCAGCACTGCAAACATCTGTTCACCAGGCAACATAGGTTGATGCATCTTCGTAAGTCCCTTTAAAAGTCAGATGGGGCCGCACTGGCCGTTTTTGCAACGCTCGCATTCCTCGCAAAAAGGCGCGCTGCGCTTCAGGCTGGCCACTTGCACGCGGCTGAGCGGAGCGGGGATCACCGCCAGCAACGTTTCCTTCAGTCCAGGCGTTAACGGCGCTGCAGTCGCTGCGGGCGCACTGCCAAGCCGGATCGGCACACTGCTGAAAATCCCGCCCGCAGACAGCGTGATCGACTGCCCGCCCGCCTGAATCGTGACGGTTGCGCCACCCTCGATCACAACGCTTTGCCCCGCGCCTATCTGGATGATCTGCCCTGCCCTAACCTGCCGTGAGCCGCCCACCATCAAGTGGTCGTCTTGCTTCAGGTCGGTCAGACGGTTGCCATGGATGATGCGCAGCTCCTCACCTTGCATTTCGTGATGCGACTCACCGTCCACCTTTACCCGAAGATCATGCAGCACGTGCTGCGTCCAATCCCGCTGGGCGCGCAGGTAGATTTCCTCGGCCCCCTTGCGGTCCTCGATGCGCAACTCGTTGTAACCACCACCACCGGGGCTGCTCTGGCTGCGGAAGATGCTGCGAGTCTTGTCCGCAGGCAGATCGAGGGGCACCTGGGTGGCCGCATTGGGCAGGCAGCCCATGACCAGCGGCATATCCATGTCGCCATTAACGAAGCCCACCAGTACTTCCATACCAACCCGAGGGATCAATACCGCCCCATAACGATCATGCGCCCAACCGCTTGCAACCCGCAGCCAACAGCTGGAATGGTCGTTATGCTCACCGTCACGATCCCACGCCAACTGCACCTTGACCCGACCTATTCGTCGCAATGGATTTCGCTGTCGGCAGGGCCGGTCACCACTGCGTTCTGGTAACCCGCTATTTGAGGCCGAGACATAATCAAAGGTGTTCTAAACGCTACGTCCCAAGGCGTTACAACAAATTCATTGCTGTAGCCTTGAGGCGACTCATCGCCAACAGACTCCTCAAGCACTTGAGGTTGGTGCCCTACATGGTGCAACTGGGTAACCAGCCACAAATCATTCCATTCCTGACGAGGGTGTCCAGTCATCTTCAAGAACTGCCCAGTCACCAACGCTGGTTGGTCGCTAGCGCCGCTGGCCTGACGGTAATCGCTGCGATGACGCTCCAATAAGCGTTGCGCCAGGTACTTACCCTGCTCACGATCCGTGAAGTACCCCGGGTAGCGCTGGTCGTCCAGGGTGGGCCGCAGCCGACTGGATGCTTCGCTTTCCAACGTCAGGCCAGGCTTCTTGAAATCGTAGTCACGCAGGTTCACACCGGTGGTACACGTCTTCAGCCGCAGGATAAAGCGCTTGATCGCTGGCTCGTCGGCAACCATCCCGGTACCAGGCGAATACGGCGTGGATTGATCAGGCCGCGCAAAAACACTTTGATCGTCGCCAAACACCAACAGGTGTCGCTCAGGGTTGTGTTGGAAGTGATAGTGAATGCCCGATTCGGCACATAGACGCTGAATGAACTCCAGATCGGTTTCGCCGAACTGCACACAGTATTCACACTCGGGATACTTGCCGCTCAGTTGAAACGCAAAGGCATCACTTTGGATACCCTGCGCTTCCAGTACCTGCGCAATGATCTCGGGCACCGTTTTCTTCTGGAAAATCCGCTGATGGGTGCTGTGTTCCAGATAAGCCAACTGCGGCACCAGCGTGATCTGGTAACGGGTAAGGCGTCTGCCCGAATCGCCCTGCCCCACCCGATACACCAGGCCATGAATCCCATGACCATGGGCGTCAAACCCCAGGAACGCTTGGCGATGTAGCAGGCTCTCAAGGTCTTGATCGGATTGTTCGCTGACCAACTCAAGGTCAAAGCGAAAAGGCAGGCTGATGAACTCATCCCCCATAAACCCGTGGACCTGGAATTCACTGGGCTCCCCATCGAGGGTCAGGGTAAAGGCGCTTTGATTGGCAGGAGCGAACATCCGGTGTTTCTCTGCTAGGTGTGGAGGACCGATTCTGCATCACGGCTCCCCCTGGCTGAGCAGGTCGCCGCTAAATCAGTAAAGCCCTACACAGACGCGTCTGAATCCTCTTCGGACCGACGTAAAACGCACGCAAAAAAAGGCCCGCAATCCGTAGGACGCGGGCCTTTCTTTCAACTCACTTGGCGCTAAACACCCAGCGAATTACTTATTGAGGTTGTAGTCTTTTTCCGCAGCATCAAAACGCTCGACCATACCGGCAGTCGGTGCGCCCATCTTGCTCACGAAGTAGATCGCCAGGCTGGCAAAGATGAAGCCTGGGATGATTTCGTACAGACCCAGCAGTTCGAAGTGTTTCCACACAATCACGGTGATTGCGCCCACCAGAATACCGGCCAGCGCGCCGTTGCGGGTCATGCCTTTCCAGATCACCGAGATCAGCACCACAGGACCAAACGCGGCGCCGAAGCCGGCCCAGGCGTAGCTCACCAGGCCCAGTACGCGGTTTTCCGGGTTGGCAGCCATGGCGATGGCGATCAGTGCAACCAGCAGCACCATCAGGCGGCCGACCCATACCAGCTCAAGCTGGGAGGCGTTTTTGCGCAGGAAGGTCTTGTAGAAGTCTTCGGTCAGGGCGCTGGAGCACACCAACAGTTGGCAGCTCAAAGTGCTCATCACCGCCGCCAGGATTGCCGACAGCAGCACGCCGGCAATCCATGGGTTGAACAGCAGCTTGGCCAGCTCAATGAATACGCGTTCGTGGTTTTCGGTCACAGGACCTGCCACTTCCGGATGCGCCGAGAAGTAGGCAATACCGAAGAAGCCCACCGCCACGGTGCCGCCCAAGCACAGGATCATCCAGGTCATGGAGATGCGACGCGCATTGGCGATCGACTTCACCGAATCCGCCGCCATGAAACGCGCGAGGATGTGTGGCTGGCCGAAATAACCCAGGCCCCAGCCCATCAGCGAGATGATGCCGATGAAGGTGGTGTTTTTCAGCATGTTGAAGTTGTCAGGGTTCTTGGCTTCGATGGCCAGGAACGTGGTGTCGACGCCACCGGTGGCCAGCAGCACGATGATCGGCGTGAGGATCAGCGCGAAAATCATCAGCGTGGCTTGTACGGTGTCGGTCCAGCTCACTGCCAGGAAACCACCGACGAAGGTGTAGGCAATGGTCGCTGCAGCACCGGCCCACAGCGCAGTCTCGTAGGACATGCCGAAGGTGCTTTCAAACAGGCGGGCACCGGCGACGATGCCGGAAGCGCAGTAAATGGTGAAGAACACCAGGATCACCACGGCGGAGATGATCCGCAGCAGGCCGCTCTTGTCTTCGAAACGGCTGGAGAAGTAATCCGGCAGGGTCAGGGCGTCACCGTTGTGCTCGGTCTGGACCCGCAGGCGACCGGCAACGAACAGCCAGTTGAGGTAGGCACCGACGATCAGGCCGATGGCGATCCAACTTTCCGACAAGCCAGACATGTAGATCGCGCCCGGCAGGCCCATCAACAACCAGCCGCTCATATCGGATGCGCCGGCCGACAAGGCAGTCACCACGCTACCGAGGCTGCGACCGCCCAGGATGTAATCGGAAAGGTTGTTGGTGGAGCGATAGGCCATGAAGCCGATCAGCACCATTGCTGCGATGTAGATCACGAACGTGATCAGGGTTGGATTACTAACGCTCATAAGAGTGACGCCCTGGCTTTGTTTTTATGTAGCAGCGGTCTGTCAGACGGCCACCCACTGGAAGTAGGTAGACGTAGCTGCGTGCCGCGCATTTATGACTGACGTTTCCCCAGGAAAGCCGTCAGCCGATGAACCGACTCGTTGAGGTGGTTGCACCTTGGGCGCGAATGCTATTCAACAAAGCAAATAAGGTGCAACCAGTTTCGTGAGAATAAGTTGCACCTGGATATGTTTTGCGGAAAACAGCCTGTTTTTGCTCCTTTTCGGAGCAAGAACAGCCGATCTCAGAAGTAAACGCACCAAGGCGGAGCGCAATCCGTCGGCGGTGTATTTTTTTCCCGATCACGATCGAAAATTTCCTGAACAAAAAGGGTTGCACCCGGTTGCACCTCCGCATGCGCAAAGCTAATCTTGCCGCCAGCTGATGCCACTCGGTAGTGGCACCCATGAGGATAAGAAAATGGCTACGACCACCCTTGGGGTCAAACTCGACGACCCGACCCGCGAGCGCCTGAAGGCTGCCGCGACCTCCATTGATCGCACGCCGCACTGGCTGATCAAGCAGGCGATTTTCAATTACCTGGAGAAACTGGAGGGTGGTGCAACCCTGACCGAACTCAATGGTTTGAGCAGCAAGGACGCCGACGATGCGGGCGAGGTCCAGACCGACCACGCCCACCAGTGCTTCCTTGAGTTCGCCGAAAGCATCCTGCCGCAATCCGTATTGCGCGCCTCGATCACCGCCGCTTACCGCCGCCCCGAGCCGGAAGTGGTGCCGATGCTGATCGAACAGGCTCGCCTGCCGGCCCCGATGGCCGAAGCCACCAACAAGCTGGCCGCCTCGATCGCTGAAAAACTGCGTAACCAGAAGAGTGCCGGCGGCCGTGCCGGTATTGTTCAGGGCCTGCTGCAAGAATTTTCCCTGTCGTCCCAGGAAGGCGTGGCACTGATGTGCCTGGCCGAAGCGCTGCTGCGTATCCCGGACAAGGGCACCCGCGACGCACTGATCCGCGACAAGATCAGCACCGGCAACTGGCAGCCGCACCTGGGCAACAGCCCGTCGCTGTTCGTCAACGCCGCGACCTGGGGCCTGCTGCTGACCGGTAAACTGGTCGCCACCCACAACGAAGCGGGCCTGACCTCGTCCCTGAGCCGCATCATCGGCAAGAGCGGCGAGCCGATGATCCGCAAGGGCGTCGACATGGCGATGCGCCTGATGGGCGAGCAGTTCGTCACCGGCGAAACCATTGCCGAGGCCCTGGCCAACGCGAGCAAGTTCGAAGCCAAGGGCTTCCGCTACTCCTACGACATGCTCGGTGAAGCCGCGCTGACTGAACACGACGCGCAGAAGTACCTGGCCTCGTACGAACAAGCCATTCACTCGATCGGTAAAGCGTCCCACGGCCGTGGGATTTATGAAGGTCCGGGCATTTCCATCAAGCTGTCGGCCCTGCACCCGCGCTACAGCCGTGCGCAGTACGAGCGTGTGATGGACGAGTTGTACCCGCGCCTGCTGTCCCTGACCCTGCTGGCCAAGCAATACGACATCGGCTTGAACATCGACGCTGAAGAAGCCGACCGTCTGGAGTTGTCCCTGGACCTGCTTGAACGCCTGTGCTTCGAGCCGCAACTGACCGGCTGGAACGGCATCGGTTTCGTGATCCAGGCCTACCAGAAGCGTTGCCCGTATGTGATCGACTACGTCATCGACCTGGCACGCCGCAGCCGCCATCGCCTGATGATCCGCCTGGTAAAAGGCGCGTACTGGGACAGCGAGATCAAGCGCGCCCAAGTCGAAGGCCTGGAAGGCTACCCGGTGTACACCCGCAAGGTGTACACCGACGTTTCCTACATTGCCTGCGCACGCAAACTGCTGTCGGTGCCGGAAGTCATCTACCCGCAGTTCGCCACGCACAACGCTCACACGCTGTCGGCCATCTACCATATCGCCGGTCAGAACTATTACCCCGGCCAGTACGAGTTCCAATGCCTGCACGGCATGGGCGAACCGCTGTACGAGCAGGTTGTAGGCAAGGTTTCCGAAGGCAAGCTGAACCGTCCATGCCGCGTGTATGCACCGGTTGGCACCCACGAAACGCTGCTGGCTTACCTGGTGCGTCGCCTGCTGGAAAACGGCGCGAACACCTCGTTCGTCAACCGCATTGCCGACCAATCCATCTCCATTCAGGAGCTGGTGGCCGACCCAGTGGCCAGCATCGAGCAAATGGCTACGCTGGAAGGCGGCTTCGGCCTGCCGCACCCGCGCATTCCCTTGCCGCGTGACCTGTACGGCAGCGACCGCGCCAACTCGGCCGGTATCGACCTGGCCAACGAACACCGCTTGGCGTCGCTGTCCTGCGCCTTGCTGGCCACCGCGCACAACCACTGGAAAGCGGCGCCGATGCTCGGTTGCGCCTCCAGCGAGCAACCCGCAGCACCGGTACTGAACCCGTCCGACCTGCGTGACGTGGTCGGTCACGTGCAAGAAGCCACCGTTCAAGACGTCGACAACGCTATCCAGTGCGCCATCAGCGCCGGTCCGATCTGGCAGGCCACCCCGCCCGCCGAGCGCGCTGCGATCCTAGAACGTGCCGCCGACCTGATGGAAGGCGAGATCCAACCGCTGATGGGCCTACTGGCCCGCGAAGCCGGCAAGACCTTCGCCAATGCCATCGCCGAAGTGCGTGAAGCCGTGGATTTCCTGCGCTACTACGCGGTGCAGGCACGTAACGACTTCACCAACGACGCCCACCGCCCGCTGGGCCCGGTGGTCTGCATCAGCCCGTGGAACTTCCCGCTGGCCATCTTCAGCGGCCAAGTCGCCGCCGCATTGGCCGCCGGCAACCCGGTACTGGCCAAGCCTGCCGAGCAAACCCCATTGGTGGCCGCGCAAGCCGTGCGCATCCTGTTGGAAGCCGGTATTCCGGAAGGCGTGCTGCAATTGCTGCCGGGCCAGGGCGAAACCGTCGGTGCCCGCCTGGTGGGTGATGATCGCGTCAAAGGCGTGATGTTCACTGGCTCCACCGAAGTGGCGCGCCTGCTGCAACGCAACGTCGCCGGTCGTCTGGATGCCCAGGGCCGTCCGATCCCGCTGATCGCCGAAACCGGTGGCCAGAACGCGATGATCGTCGACTCCTCGGCGCTGACCGAACAAGTGGTCATCGACGTGGTGTCCTCGGCCTTCGACAGTGCCGGCCAACGCTGCTCGGCCCTGCGCGTGCTGTGCCTGCAGGAAGATTCGGCAGACCGTGTCATCGAAATGCTCAAGGGCGCCATGGCGGAATGCCGCTTGGGTAACCCGGAGCGCCTGTCCGTCGACATCGGCCCGGTGATCGACGCCGAAGCCAAGGCCGGCATCGAGAAACACATCCAGGCCATGCGCGACAAAGGCCGCAACGTGTATCAAGTGGCGATTGCCGACGGTGAAGAGATCAAGCGTGGCACCTTCGTGATGCCGACCCTGATCGAGCTGGAAAGCTTCGACGAACTGCAACGCGAGATCTTCGGCCCAGTGCTGCACGTGGTGCGCTACAAGCGCAAAGAAATCGACCAGCTTATCGGTCAGATCAACGCTTCCGGCTATGGCCTGACCCTGGGCGTGCACACCCGTATCGACGAGACCATCGCCAAGGTGATCGACAACGTCCATGCCGGTAACGTCTACGTGAACCGCAACATCGTCGGCGCGGTGGTCGGCGTGCAACCGTTCGGCGGCGAGGGCCTGTCGGGCACTGGCCCGAAAGCCGGTGGCCCGCTGTACCTGTACCGCCTGCTGTCGACACGTCCTACGGATGCCATTGAGCAATCCTTCGTACGCGGCGACGCATTGGCCGCACCGGACGTGCGCCTGCGTGACGCCATGAGCCAGCCGCTGACCGCCCTGAAAACCTGGGCTGACAGCAATAAGTTCAGCGACCTGAGTGCCCTGTGCAGCCAGTTCGCCGCGCAATCGCAAAGCGGTATCACCCGCCAACTGGCTGGCCCGACCGGCGAACGCAACAGCTACGCCATCCTGCCCCGCGAGCACGTACTGTGCCTGGCGGAAGTGGAAGGCGATCTGCTGACGCAGCTGGCGGCAGTGTTGGCTGTGGGCGGCTCGGCGGTATGGCCCGAATCCGACCTGACCAAGGCCTTGTTCCCACGCCTGCCTAAAGAGATTCAGGCGAAGATCAAGCGCGTGGCCGACTGGACCAAGGACGACGTGGTGTTTGACGCTGTTCTGCATCACGGTGATTCCGATCAATTGCGCGCGGTGTGCCAGCAAGTGGCGCAGCGTGGTGGGGCGATTGTCGGGGTGCATGGCTTGTCGCAGGGCGAGACGGCGATTGCGCTGGAGCGTTTGGTGATCGAGCGTGCGTTGAGCGTCAACACCGCAGCCGCGGGTGGTAACGCCAGCCTGATGACCATCGGTTAATGGTAAACCCTGTGGGAGCTGGCTTGCCAGCTCCCGCAGGAACCGAGTTTGTTCTGGCCTTCCATCACCCAAATCAATCTTGCTATCCACCCTCCATTCGCGCACTTAGACTCAGGCCAATTCCTCTAAAGGTAAGCCGCCATGTCCGAGACGCTGCTCAGTTCCCGCAATCTGGCTTTCGAGCTGTACGAAGTCCTCGATGCCGAGGGCCTGACCCAGCGCGAGCGGTTTGCCGAACACAATCGTGAAACCTTCGATGCGGCCATCAGCACCGCCCGCACTATTGCGGAAAAGTACTTTGCCCCGCACAACCGCAAGAACGACGAAAACGAACCGCGCTACGAAGACGGCCAGGCCATCCTGATCCCGGAAGTGAAACCCGCCGTGGACGCCTTCCTGGAGGCCGGCTTTCTCAACGCCGCGCGCAGCTTCGAAGCCGGCGGCATGCAACTGCCGACCCTGCTGTCCCAAGCCTGTTTTGCGCACTTCCAGTCGGCCAACGCCGCATCCACGTCCTACCCGTTCCTGACCATGGGCGCTGCCAACCTGATCGAGAGCTTCGGCACTGAGGATCAGAAACGACGCTTCCTGCAACCGATGATTGACGGGCGTTTCTTCGGGACCATGGCCCTCACCGAACCCCACGCCGGTTCTTCGCTGTCGGATATTCGTACACGGGCAGAGCCTGCGGCAGACGGCAGCTATCGACTCAAGGGCAACAAGATTTTCATTTCCGGCGGCGACCACCCGCTGTCGGAAAACATCGTGCACATGGTGCTGGCCAAACTGCCGGACGCGCCGGCCGGGGTGAAGGGCATTTCGTTGTTTATCGTGCCCAAATTCCTGGTCAACGACGACGGCAGCCTGGGAGAGCGCAACGATGTGCTGCTGGCCGGCCTGTTCCACAAGATGGGCTGGCGCGGCACCACGTCCACCGCGCTGAACTTCGGCGATAACGGGAATTGCATCGGCTATCTGGTGGGCAAGCCGCACCAGGGGTTGAGCTGCATGTTCCAGATGATGAACGAGGCGCGGATTGGTGTCGGCATGGGCGCGGTCATGCTCGGTTACGCCGGCTACCTCTACTCCTTGGAGTACGCCCGCGAACGCCCGCAAGGTCGCCTGCCCGACAGTAAAGATCCCACGACCGCACCGGTCTCGATCATTCAGCATGCGGACATCAAGCGCATGCTGCTCACCCAAAAATCCTACGTGGAAGGCGCCTTCGACCTCGGCCTCTACGCCGCACGGCTGTTTGACGACACCACCACCTTGGCCACCGAAACCGAACGCAAGCAAGCCCACGAACTGCTGGACCTGCTCACGCCCATCGTCAAATCCTGGCCGTCGGAGTTCTGCCTCAAGGCCAACGAATTGGCGATCCAGATTCTCGGCGGCCATGGCTACACCCGCGAATACCCGGTGGAGCAGTACTACCGCGACAACCGCCTGAACCCGATCCACGAAGGCACCCATGGCATCCAGTCCCTGGATCTGCTCGGGCGCAAACTGGCGCAGAACGGTGGCGCGGGCTTGAAGCAACTCATCCGACTGATCGCCGAAACCGGCGCCCGCGCCCAGGAATACCCAAGCCTTACCGCACTGAGGGAACCGCTGGAACAGCTTGTTAACCGCCTGCAAAGCGTCACCCTCGGTTTGCTGACGGATCTCGCCCACGGCAAGGTCAACAGCAGCCTGGCGAACTCAGCGCTGTACTTGAAAGTGTTCGGGCATACGGTGATTGGCTGGCGCTGGCTGGAACAGGCGATTCACGCCGAAGCAGGCTTGGCCAAGGGCAATGCGGCGGATGTGGCCTTCTATAAAGGCAAGCTCCAGGCCGCCCGGTACTTCCTGACCTGGGAAGTGCCGAGCTGCCATCATGAACTGGCAATCTTGGAGGCCCGTGATGACACGTGCCTCGGCATGCAAGATGAGTGGTTCTAAGGCGTTCCGATCGCCTTGGAAATCACATCGACCGTGGCGCTGACTTGCTCTTGGTAACGGTCGAGTTCCTGCTGGTGCGCCTGCTGCATTTCGATCTGCTCGGCACACAGGTTCAGCGCCGCCAGCACCAGTAGCTTGTCACCGATCAGGGTCGGGTACTTCTTCTTGGTGGTGGCCAGGGACGCCTTGAGCAGGGTCACGGCGTGCATCAGGGTTTTCTCTTCCCCGGCCGGAGCCTTGATCGAGTAATCCTCTCCGAGAATCGAAACGACCTTTATCCCTTCACTCATGCGCCGACAGGCCCTGCGCTCACACGCTCAACCAGCGCCTGGATACGTGCGGCGGTGGCGCCGTGCTTTTCTTCCTGCTCCATCAGGTTCAGTTGCAGGCTGTCGTTCTCGTCCTTGGCGCGGGCCAGTTCCGCCTTGAGGGATTCGTTGGTGCCCAGCAGGTCCTGATTCTGTTGTACCAGGTCGCTGACCAGTTGTTCCAATTGGCTGAGGGATGCTTCTAACATTTTGATTTCTCGGGCTTTTTCAAAGGGCGGTGACGATAAAGAAAATTCACCTCGGATGCCAGGGTTATCCCCGGCGCGCAGCCCGATTTTTAAGGGCCGGGCCGCACTTTCGAGCCTTAGTGACTGCATTTACCGGATCTGGTTCCTGAATCCGCGAAACCCCTCGTCAGATGCGACAAAACCGCACACGCCCCTTTAGACTTTAGTCGTACGACCGATAGAGAGGGACACCCTGTCTCATGGCCGCACGGATCGCGCTTCTCCCCCAGGATTCCCGCATGTCGCTTCGTAATATGAATATCGCTCCGAGGGCCTTCCTCGGCTTCGCGTTTATTGGCGCGTTGATGTTGTTTCTCGGTGTGTTTGCCCTGAACCAGATGAGCAAGATCCGTGGCGCCACCGAAGACATCACCCTGTCCAGCGTGCCGAGCATTCGTGCCCTCGATGAATTTACCCAGCTGACCCTGCGCCTGCGGGTGCTGTCGTACCGCCTGCTGACCAACCGTGAGCCTGAGGTTCAGCAAAAAACCCTGGAAGCCTTTGAACTGCGTAACCAGCAGATTCGCACCGCCCAGGGCATCTACGAAAAACTCATCGAGAGCAGCGAAGAGCGCTCGACCTACGACGAATACGTGCGCCTGCTGGGCCAGTACCATCAGATTGAAGAGCGCATGAAGAGCCTGTCGCGCGCCAATCAAGTGGAAGAACTGCGCGCCCTGCTCAACACCGAACTGCTGAGCAACTCCGAGCAGGTCAACGCCGTGCTCACCCGTCTGTTGGACATCAACAACAAGATGGCCCTGGCCACCAATCAGCAAGCCGAAGACCAATACAACCTGGCCTTTGACCTGGTGGTCGGCCTGCTGGTGATCGCCACGGCGTTGACCCTGCTGTTCGCCTGGCTGCTGACCCGCAGCATCACCCTGCCCATTTCCCAGGCACTCGAAGCCGCCGAAGAAGTGGCCGAAGGCAACCTGACGCGGCCGATCAAGGTCGACGGCAACGACGAAGCCGGGCGCCTGCTGGCCGCCATGGCCAAGATGCAGGACAAGCTGCGCGACACCCTGCAACGCATCGCCGGGTCAGCGACCCAACTGGCGTCGGCTGCCGAGGAACTGAACGCCGTCACCGACGAAAGCGCCCGCGGCCTGACCCAGCAGAACAACGAAATCGAACAAGCCGCCACGGCGGTGAACGAGATGACCAGCGCCGTCGAAGAAGTCGCCCGCAACGCTGTGAGCACCTCCGAAGCTTCGCGCAACGCCACCACCTCCGCCGGCGATGGCCGTGACCTGGTGCAGGAAACCGTCAGCGCTATCGAACGCATGAGCGGCGACGTGCAAGCCACGGCCACGCTGATTGGCGACCTGGCCAATGAGTCGCGCGACATCGGCAAGGTGTTGGATGTGATTCGCGGTCTGGCCGACCAGACCAACCTGCTGGCCCTGAACGCAGCGATTGAAGCGGCACGTGCCGGTGAAGCCGGTCGCGGTTTTGCGGTGGTCGCCGATGAAGTGCGCGCCCTGGCCCATCGCACGCAGCAATCCACCAGCGAGATCGAGCGGATGATCGGCAGTATCCAGGCCGGCACCGAGCACGCGGTAGACTCAATGCGCAACAGCACCGAACGCGCCGAATCGACGCTGAACATCGCCAAAGGCGCCGGGATGTCGCTGGATACCATCAATACGGCGATCGTCGAGATCAACGAACGCAACCTGGTCATCGCCAGCGCGGCGGAAGAACAGGCCCAGGTGGCGCGGGAAGTGGATCGCAACCTGGTGAACATCCGCGATCTATCGGTGCAATCAGCGACCGGCGCCAGCCAGACCAGTGCGGCGAGCAGTGAACTGTCGCGCCTGGCGGTGGACTTGAACGGAATGGTCGGCCGCTTCCGCCTGTAACTGACCCCGACCGACTGTAGTGAGCGGGCTTGCCCCGCGCTGGGCTGCGAAGCAGCCCCAAAACCAGTCACCGCATACTATCTGTAAACATGAGGTGTTCCTGTTGGGGCTGCTCTGCAGCCCAGCGCAGGGCAAGCCTGCTCACTACAAGAGCCCTGCCCACTACAGCAAGCCAGCTTCCACATTAACCCTGCACGAATCAGAAAAAGCTTTTTGACAGTGCAGCAATTCAACAGGTTAGAATCGCTGGCACGCAGACTGCATGGTCAGTTTGCGCCCCGTCTTGTTTGCTCATGGAGTACTGCCTTTGAATGCGACGACCATCAACAGCCTGTTCTTGATCGGCGCGTTGCTGGTGAGTGCGAGCATTCTGGTGAGTTCTCTTTCGTCCCGCCTGGGTATCCCGATCCTGGTGATCATCCTGGCCGTGGGCATGGTCGCCGGCGTCGATGGCGGCGGCATCATCTTCGATAACTACCCAACCGCCTACCTGGTGGGCAACCTCGCCCTGGCCGTGATCCTGCTCGATGGCGGTTTGCGCACACGGGTGGCGAGTTTCCGCGTGGCACTCTGGCCGGCGTTGTCGCTGGCCACGGTGGGGGTGTTGATTACCACCGGCCTCACCGGCATGGCTGCGGCCTGGCTGTTTGACCTCAATATCATCCAAGGCTTGTTGATTGGCGCGATTGTCGGCTCCACGGACGCAGCGGCAGTATTCTCGCTGCTCGGCGGCAAGGGCCTCAACGAACGGGTCACTGCCAGCCTGGAAATCGAATCCGGCAGCAACGACCCCATGGCGGTGTTCCTCACCGTCACCTTGATCGACATGCTGGCCAGCGGCCAGACCGGCCTGCACTGGAGTCTGCTGACTCACCTGGTGCGCGAGTTCGGCATCGGCGGCGTGGTCGGCCTGGGCGGTGGCTGGCTGATGCTGCAAATGGTCAACCGCATCAACCTGGCCACTGGCTTGTACCCGATCCTGGTGATCGCCGGCGGCCTGTTCGTGTTCGCCGTGACCAACGCCCTGCATGGCAGCGGCTTCCTCGCCGTATACCTGTGCGGCCTGGTGATCGGCAACCGCCCGGTGCGCAGCCGTCATGGCATTTTGCATATGCTCGACGGCATGGCCTGGTTGGCACAGATCGGCATGTTCCTGGTACTGGGCCTGCTGGTCACGCCCCATGACTTGCTGCCCATCGCGTTGCCGGCCCTGGGCTTGGCGCTGTGGATGATTCTGTTTGCGCGGCCATTGTCGGTGATGGTCGGCCTGCTGCCGTTCAAGGCATTCCACGGACGCGAAAAAGCCTTTATCGCCTGGGTCGGCCTGCGCGGCGCGGTGCCGATCATTCTGGCGGTGTTCCCGCTGATGGCCGGCCTGCCCCACGCGCAGCTGTACTTCAACCTGGCGTTCTTTATCGTGCTGGTCTCGCTGCTGGTGCAGGGCACAAGCCTGCCGTGGGTGGCCAAGCTGCTCAAAGTCACCGTACCGCCGGACCCGGCGCCGATTTCCCGTGCCGCGCTGGAAGTGCACGTCACCAGCGAGTGGGAGTTGTTCGTCTACCGCCTGGGCGCGGAAAAATGGTGCATCGGCGCCGCCCTGCGTGAGCTGAAAATGCCCGAAGGCACGCGGATCGCTGCGCTGTTCCGTGGCCAGCAACTGCTCCATCCGTCGGGTAGTACCGTGCTGGAAGTCGGCGATTTGCTCTGCGTGATCGGCCATGAACACAACCTGCCAGCCCTGGGCAAACTGTTCAGCCAGGCGCCGCAACGCGGTCTGGACCTGCGTTTCTTCGGCGACTTCGTGCTGGAAGGCGACGCCCAGCTGGGCGCGGTTTCCGCGCTGTACGGCCTGAAGCTGGAGGGCATCGACCCGGATATGCCGCTGAGCAGTTTCATCACCCAGAAAGTCGGCGGCGCGCCCATCGTCGGCGACCAGGTGGAATGGAACAACACCATCTGGACCGTCGCGGTCATGGACGGGAACAAGATCGGCAAAGTGGGCGTCAGATTCCCCGAAGGAAGTCGCCCGGGCCCCGGACTCTTCCTCTAAACTGCGGGGCGACGACGCCCCCGATTCTTCACCTTGCAAGACCGGTCTCTATGCCTACCCTGCGCACGTTCCTCGCCACTGCCCTGCTGGGCCTGACCCTTTGTGTCGGCACCGTTCACGCGGCCGACCCGCCCAGCGCCGACGCCATCCAGCAAACCCTGGACAAGCTGCCCGACCGCAAGCTGCCCGACGCCGACATGAAGGCCCTACAGACTATCCTGCAGCAGACCCTGACCTACCTGGGCAACAAGCAGGATTACGAGCAGCGCCTGGTCGACCTCAAGCGCCAGCTGGAAGACGCGCCGCGCGAGACCGCCGACAACCAGCGCGAGCTGACCCGGCTCAAGGCCACCAAAATCATCCCGGTCGCCCAGCGCTACGCCACCTTGCCGGTGCCGCAGCTGGAGCAACTGCTGGTGCAGCGCACCACCCAGCAAGGCGACCTGCAAAAAGAACTGGCCGACGCCAACAGCCTGTCCATCGCCGCCCAGACCCGTCCCGAACGCGCCCAGACCGAAATCAGCAGCAGCCAGACGCGCATCCTGCAGATCAATTCGATCCTCAAGGCCGGCAAGGACAACGGCAAGGCCCTGACCGGCGACCAGCGCAACCAGCTCAACGCCGAACTCGCCGCCCTCAACGCACTGATCCCGTTGCGCCGCCAGGAACTGGCCGGCAACAGCCAACTGCAAGACCTGGGCAACAGCCAGCACGACCTGGTGATGGAAAAAACTGCACGCCTGGAACAAGAGATCCAGGACCTGCAAACCCTGATCAATCAGAAGCGCCTGGCCCAATCCCAACAAACGGTGACCCAGCAGTCCATCGAAGCGCAAAAAGCCGGCGGCAGCAGCCTGCTCGCCACCGAGAGCGCGGCCAACCTGAAGCTGTCCGACTACCTGCTCAAAAGCACCGACCGCCTCAATGACCTGACCCAGAAAAACCTGAAAACCAAGCAACAACTCGACACGGTGACCCAGAGCGACTCGGCCCTGGACGAGCAGATCAACGTGCTCAAGGGCAGCCTGTTGCTGTCCAAGATTCTCTACAAACAGAAACAAGCCTTGCCACGCCTGACCGTGGACCGCGACCTGGCGGACGACATCGCCAACATTCGCCTCTACCAGTTCGAGGTCAACCAGCAGCGCGAACTGATCAGTTCGCCAAGTGCGTATGTGGATAACTTGCTGGCCAACCAAGCGCCGGAAGACGTCACCCCCCAGCTGCGCCGCACACTGCTGGAACTGGCGATCACCCGCAGCGACCTGCTGGAGCGCCTGAGCCGTGAGCTGAGCGCGCTGCTCAACGAATCCATTACCCTGCAACTGAACCAGAAACAACTGCTCAGCACCGCCACCACCCTGCGCGCGACGCTGGATGAGCAGATGTTCTGGATCCCCAGTAACAAGCCGCTGGACACCGAATGGCTGGAAACCGTGCCGGCGCACCTGAGCAAGCAAGTCGCCACCCTGCCCTGGGCGTCGAGCGTCAGCGAACTGTATGACGGCCTGACCCAGCGCCCGCTGCTGTTCCTGCCGCTGCTGCTGTTGATTGGCGCGCTGCTGTGGCGCCGTAAAAACCTGTACCAGCGCCTGAACAAGGTTCATCTGGACATTGGCCACTTCAAGCGCGACAGCCAGTGGCACACGCCCCAGGCCATCCTGATCAATATCCTGCTGGCGATGCCGGTTTCCCTCGGCCTGGCGCTGTGCGGCTACGCGCTGCAGATCGACGCCCGTGGGCAGAACGCCAACCTCGGTTCGGCCCTGCTGCAGATCGCCCAGGCCTGGCTGGTGTTCTACACCGCTTATCGCATCCTGGCGCCGGGTGGCGTGGCGGAACTGCACTTTCGCTGGGAAAAACCCCAGGTCGAATTCCTGCAAGGCTGGGTGCGCAAACTCGGGTTGGTGGTACTGGCCTTGGTGGCCGTGGTGGCCATTGCCGAGCACCAACCGGCGGCGCTGGCCGACGACGTGCTGGGCATCGGCGTGGTACTCACCTGCTACGCGCTGATGGCCTGGCTGCTCGGCCGCCTGTTGCTCAACAGCCCGACCCATGAAAAAGCCTCGCTGTTTCGCAAGGCCGTAGGCCTGTTGTTTACCGCGCTGCCGGTCGCGTTATTTATCGCCGTATGCTTTGGCTACTACTACACCGCGCTCAAGCTCAGTGACCGCCTGATCAACACCCTGTACCTGCTGATGTTCTGGCTGGTGATCGAGGCCACTTTCGTTCGCGGCCTGGGCGTTGCCGCCCGGCGCCTGGCCTATGCGCGCGCCCTGGCCAAACGCCAGGCCGCCAAGGAAGCCGGCGACGGTGAAGCGGTGATCGAAGAGCCGACCCTGGACATCGAACAGGTCAACGAACAATCCATGCGCCTGATCCGCCTGGCCTTGCTCGGCGGCTTTATCGCGGCGCTGTACTGGGTGTGGTCGGACCTGATCTCGGTGTTTTCGTACCTGGATAACGTCACGTTGTACGAATACACCAGCGGCACCGGCGCCAATATCAGCATGGTGCCGATCAGCATCGGTGACCTGCTCGGTGCGTTGATCATCATCGGCATAACTTTCGCCCTGGCGCGTAACCTGCCCGGCCTGCTCGAAGTGCTGGTGCTGTCCAAGCTGGACCTGGCCCAGGGCAGTGCCTATGCGACCACCACGTTGCTGTCGTATGTGATTGCCGGCGTCGGCTTCGTCTCCACCCTGTCCACCCTCGGCGTGAGCTGGGACAAGTTGCAATGGCTGGTGGCGGCGCTGTCGGTGGGCTTGGGTTTCGGTATGCAGGAAATCTTCGCCAACTTCATCTCCGGCATCATGATCCTGTTCGAACGCCCGGTGCGCATCGGCGACACCATCACCATCGGCAACCTGTCGGGCACGGTGAGCAAGATTCGCATCCGCGCCACCACGATCACCGACTTCGATCGCAAGGACATCATTGTCCCGAACAAAACCTTCATCACCGGGCAACTGATCAACTGGTCGCTGACCGACACCATCACCCGCGTCACCCTCAAACTCGGCGTGGACTACGGCTCCGACCTGGACCGCGTGAAGGAACTGCTGCTCAAGGCCGCCCGCGACAACCCTCGGGTACTGAAGGAGCCAGAGCCCCACGTGTACTTCCTCAACTTCGGCGAAAGCACCCTCGACCACGAACTGCGCATGCACGTGCGCGACCTGGGCGACCGCAACCCGGTGATCGACGAAGTGAACCGCTTTATCAATCGCGAGTTCAAGAAAGAGAGCATCAACATTTCGTTCCGCCAGATGGAGGTCTACCTCAAGAACCTCCACGGCCAGGAATACAAGTTGGTGGAAGTCGACACCCCTCCCGCCAAGCCCGCCAACGACGGCGGCGTGCAGGAACCACCGCCGAGCAAACTCGACTAACCGCGCTATCCCCAGCAGAATGCTCGGACATTCTGCTGGAGATGGCCGGTGAAAGCCCTCGACGAACTGACCTTCGACAACCGCTTCGCACGCCTGGGCGACGCGTTCTCGACCCACGTATTGCCTGAGCCCCTCGACGCGCCGCGCCTGGTTGTGGCGAGTGAGGCCGCCCTGGCCCTGCTCGACCTTGATCCCGCCGTGGCCGAAACACCGGTATTTGCCGAGCTGTTTGGCGGGCACAAGCTGTGGGCCGAGGCGGAACCCCGGGCGATGGTCTATTCCGGGCATCAATTCGGCGGCTACACCCCGCAACTGGGTGACGGCCGTGGCTTGTTGCTGGGCGAGGTGTACAACGAAGCCGGCGAGCACTGGGACCTGCACCTCAAGGGCGCCGGGATGACGCCCTACTCACGCATGGGCGATGGTCGCGCGGTGTTGCGCTCGTCGATCCGCGAGTTCCTGGCCTCCGAAGCGCTGCACGCGCTGGGCATCCCCAGCAGCCGTGCGCTGTGCGTGATCGGCTCCGACACCCCCGTGTGGCGCGAGAAGCAGGAACGCGGCGCGATTGTATTGCGCATGGCACACAGCCATATCCGCTTCGGACATTTCGAATACTTCTACTACACCAAAAAGCCCGAGCAGCAAGCGCTGTTGGCCGAACACGTATTGAACCTGCACTACCCCGAGTGCCGCGAACAGCCCGAGCCGTACCTGGCGATGTTCCGCGAAATCGTCGAGCGCAATGCCGAGCTGATCGCCAAGTGGCAGGCTTATGGCTTCTGCCACGGCGTGATGAACACCGACAACATGTCGATCCTCGGCATCACCTTCGACTTCGGGCCGTTTGCGTTTCTGGATGACTTTGACGCGCACTTCATTTGCAACCACTCGGATCACGAAGGGCGTTATTCCTTCAGCAATCAGGTGCCGATCGGGCAGTGGAACCTCAGCGCATTGGCACAAGCACTGACGCCGTTTATCAGCGTCGACGCCTTGAAAGAAGCCCTTGGGCTGTACCTGCCGCTGTATCAAGCGAACTACCTGGATTTGATGCGCCGTCGCCTGGGGCTGACCACCGCCGAAGACGATGACCAGCAGTTGGTGGAGCGTTTATTGAAGCTGATGCAGAACAGCGGCGTGGATTACACCCTGTTCTTCCGCCGCCTGGGAGATGAGTCGGCGGCGTTGGCCGTGGCGCGGCTGCGCGATGACTTTGTCGACCTGGCCGGGTTTGATACCTGGGCCGAGCAGTACAAGGCGCGTGTTGCACGGGATGGTGACTACACCGAGGAACAGCGCCGTGCGCGGATGCACGCGGTGAACCCGCTGTATATCCTGCGCAACTACCTGGCGCAAAACGCCATCGCGGCCGCTGAATCCGGGGATTACAGCGAGGTGCGACGGCTGCATGAGGTGCTTTCCAAGCCGTTTGAGGAGCAAGCAGGGATGGAGCAATACGCACAGCGCCCGCCGGATTGGGGGAAGCATTTAGAGATTAGTTGTTCGTCGTAGGAGGCCTATCCAGAAGATCGCCCACCGCCTTGATCGTGATCAGATGAACATATCCACAGGGACCTTGAAGAACTCCGCCAGCCAACGAATCTGCCGAACGTTCAGCTGGCGTTTTCCACTCAGGATTTCTGAAACAACCGACTGAGCGCCGACCCCAGGCAGGTCACTTTGCGTCAAGCCATGCTCCTGCATCATTGACCGCAACACATCGACACCGCTCGCCTCAGGTATTGGCCAATGCTCTAAGTCGTAGGCCTCAACCCAGTCACCGATGATATCGACCAGCCCCATCAGCGGATGGGTTTCATCGTCCCCCACGATATCCAGCAATTCGTCGAGCGCCTCGACCAACAGATCGTAATCAGCCTCGGTTTTCGGCTTACGCAACAAGGGGGACACGAACTGCCAATGCTCGGCGACTTGCTCGATCAATACACTCATTTTTCCCATGACTCCTTCCATTTACCCTTGTCGTATTCACGATGGTTCAAAATATGCCGGATATAGAGGCGCTGCATTCGATAGCGCACGATGGCAACAAGGCGGAGCTTGTTGCCTCCGATATTGAACACATGCAGCGCCCCAACTTTATCCACAGCCGGGAAAACGGCTCTCAACGTCGCAAAATCTTCAGGGCTGATGACTTTGACCTTCCGATGCCACTCATCCAGAGCACTGGCTGAGTGAGGCCATTTTTCCTTGGCATTTCGTATTTGCTTCGCACTGATCACTCGCATGCAACATCCCTATCGCATCTTGCTATGAAGGTTATACCCGAACACTGACTATCGCAATTTGCTATAGAGCCGATCGGACCGGTGGTGCTTTGTCGAGCACGCTTTCACAGCCTAGATAGGCGCGCGCAATCGACGCGCAAAAATCTGTGAGCATATGCAACGCCGCTTCAGAACTTGATAACACCTGCGCCCGACTCCACATTGAGCTTCACTGACTGCTTTTGTTGGAGCTCCACCATGTCCGAACCTCTTGTCATTCCCTGCCCCCACTGCAACGGCCTCAACCGCATCCCCGGCGAACGCCTGGGCGATGCGCCCAAATGCGGGCGCTGCAAGCAGCCGGTTTTACTGAACAAACCGTTTGAGCTGAAGCAAGGCGACTACGCCAGCCAGGTCAAAGGCGATTTGCCGTTGCTGGTGGATGTGTGGGCCGACTGGTGTGGGCCGTGTAAATCGTTTGCACCGGTGTTCGAACAGGCGGCTGGGCAGTTGGCGGGCAAGTGCCGGTTGGCCAAGCTGGACAGCGAAGCCAATCAGCAGTTGTCGGCGCAGTGGGGGATTCGCTCGATTCCCAGCTTGATTCTGTTCAAGAACGGCCGCGAAGTGGCGCGCCAGAGTGGGGCGTTTCCGTTGCCCCAGTTGATGAGCTGGTTGCGCAGTCAGGGGGTGTGAGCCACCGGGGCTTCACGGTCCATCATCTGGCCGACCAGCAGCACGCCCAGTTCGCTCAATTGGTGGATCGCCAGTGCCACGTCGCGGTGTTCGCCGGTGAGGTCGTTGGACAGGTTGAGCAACAGGGTGCGGACGGAGGAAAAGGTTTCGTAGCTGTTGAGGACTAGGGTTTCGGTGGGGAGGTTGGGTGCCACATTGAAAAGATTAATAGACATGCATTTGTTCTCTGATAGGGCGGCCACCTTTTCGCTACTAAACGAAGGGCGGCAGCTGTACGCAGGTTAGTAGACCGGAGAACAAAGCAAAGACCGGCGCACCCGAAAGTGCCCTGCGCACAGCCACCATCAGATAGGCGATAAAACGCCATGCTTTTAGGGCGGTGTAAATGCTTTGGTCGGTTGGGCTACTAAACCCGACCACTGAGAATTCAGTGGCCCGAGAACCTTAAGAGAAGCCCATCCAGACGCACAAGCCAGCGGATTCTGGAGTACCTGTAGGCCACGTTACAAGGCTTAACCCCTATAGCCAGACCCTTCCTACACCCCCTGTAAGAAGGATCGACATCAATCACGCGTTTTCCAGCAGGTTATGCAACTCCACAAACTGCTGCGTCAGCTTATGCCGTGGGTCCAGGTGGATCAGCGGCTTGCTCTCCTGGTGCGACTCACGCATACGCACGGAACTGGCCAAGTAAACGGGCAATACCGGCAACCCCTCGGCAATCAATTCATCAAGCATCTGCTGCGGCAAACTCGCGCGGGCCTGGAATTGGTTGACCACGATGCCTTCCACTTCGAGGCCTTCGTTGTGGTCTTCCTTCAATTCTTCGATTTCCGCCAGCAGGCCATACAGCGCCTGGCGCGAGAAGCTGTCGCAATCGAAGGGGATCAGCACGCGATCAGCAGCAATCAGCGCCGAAACCGCATAAAAATTCAGAGCTGGTGGAGTATCCAGGTAGATCCGGTCGTAATCCTCGCTCAATTCATCCAGCAGCTTTCGCAGCTTGTTGATCTTGTGCTTGGCCTCAAGCTTGGGCTGCAGGTCGGCCAACTCTGCGGTCGCAGTGATGACGTGCAGGTTGTCGAACGGGGTTTCGTAGATATCCACCTTGTTCTTCTTGGAAAACGGCCCGGAAGACAGGGTTTGCTTGAAAAAATCCGCGATACCCATAGGGATATCGTCGCCGGTCAGCCCCGTGAGGTACTGGGTTGAGTTGGCTTGTGCATCGAGGTCCACCAACAGGGTTCGATAACCTTCGCTGGCGCTGACTGCCGCCAGGTTGCAGGCAATGCTGGACTTGCCAACCCCGCCTTTTTGATTGAACACCACACGCCGCATGGAAAAACCTCCGTGTATCAATGAATGTCCGAGTGTAGAGGGCAAAAGCGCCTGTTAGCTACCTCGTTCATCCATGCACTGCTGCATCACGGCCGATCGGCGACCTGCCTGTCATACGCAGCCGACAGATTAAAAAGAACGGTCCGACAATCCAATCAGTCCCCTGGTAAAGGACAATCTGTAAATCCTTTCCACTATTTTGTAATCAACCGTGCACAAATCTTTACCAAAGTTTGCTAGAACCCCACGGCACCGGGATAATGCGCGCCATTCGGCTATTGCTCCCTGTCCCGGTATTCGGGGCCAAAAGCCGCACATGGAAGCCCGCAGGGGCGGGATAACTTCTCAGTGATCAACTTCAACATCGCCCAATGGCGCGCCTGGGCTCCAGGGCTCGATAGCGTGGACGACTGGCGCGCCTGGTGCCAAGCCCCGGTGTTGCTGCCTGCCAGCGATGCCTGCCCTGATGTGTCGTTCCTGCCGGCCATGCAGCGCCGCCGTCTGAGTCGCCTGGCGCGCATGGCGTTCAGCGTGGGTTGGCCACTGGCCGAGGGTTTGCAGGACCTGCCGCTGGTGTTTGTCTCCCGGCATGGCGAGACCCCGCGCACCCTCGACATCCTCAGTGACCTGGCCAACGACCAGCCGCTGTCGCCGACCCAGTTCAGCCTGTCGGTGCACAACGCGGTGATTGGCCTGTGGTCGATCCTGCGCAATGAAACCAGCGAAATGACCGCCCTCGCCGCCGCGGGTGATGGCCTGGAACACGGCATGCTCGAAGCCGCCGCCCTGCTCAACGAAGGTGCCCCGGCCGTATTGCTGGTGATCACCGAAGAACAGCCGCCCGAGGCCTACGCCAGCTGGATTGTGGACGTGCCGTTCCCCTACGCCCTTGGCCTGCTGCTGACGCCGGGCGACGAGTGGCAGCTGGAACTGAACAGCGGCACTGTCCAACTCACTCAAACCCAGTGGCCCCACGCCCTGAACCTGCTGCGCACCCTGCTCACCGAACAGGTCGCCTGCCAACATGCCTGGAAGAACCGTGTATGGAACTGGCAACGCAAGCCCTGAACGAAAAACCCCGGGACGCCTACTACTGGCGCCTGTTCGCCACCGCCGCCAGCTTCGCGCTGTTCGGCTTCGGTGGGCTGTGCCTGCGTTTGCTGGTGTTCCCGCTGCTCAGTTGCCTGCCAGGGGACGCTGTAAAACACCGCAGCCGCGCCCGCCACACCATCAGTTGGCTGTTCTGGTTCTTCATTCGCCTGATGCAGCGCGCAGGCGTGCTCACCTACAGCGTCGAAGGCGCGGAAAACCTCGGCCGCCCAGGCCAGATGATCATCGCCAACCACCCATCGTTGATCGACGTGGTGTTCCTGATCGGCCTGGTGCGCCAGGCCAACTGCGTGGTCAAGCAGAGCCTGTGGCAGAACCCCTTCACCCGTGGGCCGGTGCGCGACGCGGGCTATATCAGCAACGACGGCAGTGCCGAAATGCTCGATGCGGCGGCGGATGCCCTGCGTGGTGGCCAGACCCTGATCATCTTTCCCGAAGGCACCCGCACCACACCCGGCGCGGCGCCTGCCTTTCATCGCGGCGGCGCCGCCATTGCGCTGCGCGGTGCGACAATCATCACCCCCGTGGTGATCAAGGTCAGCCCCACCACGCTGACCAAGGCCGAACCCTGGTATCGCATCCCAAAATGCCGCGTGCACTTCAGTTTGCGGGTGGGTGCCGATATAGAACCACAGGCGTTCGCATCAAGGGGGCCCGCGCCCCAGGCCTCACGCAAGCTCAACGATTACCTGCACCACTATTTTATTAAGGAGCTCGCCGAAGATGAGCGACCAACACCGCCTTGAGCACGACATAAAGACGCTGATCATCGAGGCCCTGGGCCTGGAAGACATCAGCGTCGACGACATCGGCAGCGAGCAGACCCTGTTCGGCGAAGGCCTCGGCCTGGATTCGGTAGACGCCCTGGAATTGGGCCTGGCGATCCAGAAAAAGTACGGTATCAAGATCGATGCCGACGCCAAGGACACCCGCAATCACTTCACCAACGTGGCCAGCCTTGCGGCGTTCGTCACGGCCAGACAGGCAGCTTGAGACCGGACCATGCAAACTCGTGACGATATTTTCAACACCTTGCGCGACGCCTTGGTGGAACTGTTTGAACTGCCGCCGGAACGCGTCACCCTTGACGCCAACCTGTACCAGGACCTGGAAATCGACAGCATCGACGCCGTCGACTTGATCGACCACATCAAGCGCCAGACTGGCAAGAAGATCGCCGCCGAAGAATTCAAGGCCGTGCGCACCGTCAACGACGTGGTTGAGGCGGTGTACCGTCTGGTCCAGCCTGCCGCATGAGCCGGCTGATCGGCCTTGGCCTGTTGTTGGCGGGGCTGCTGTACCCCTTTGCGGTGTATTACGGCACCGAACACTTCGCCCCGTGGCAATTCGGCCTGCTGCTCGGCAGTTTGTGGCTGCTGCGCGCTCTGACCGGTGCGCGACGCCCCGGCAGCCGCTGGATGGCAGTGGCGGTAATCGTTTTCTGCCTGCTACTGGCCTGGTTCGACAACCCGCACTTGCTGCGCTGGTACCCGAGCCTGGTCAGCGGGTTCATGCTGGCGTTGTTTGGCTTGAGCCTCAAATACGGCCCGCCGATGGTCGAGCGCCTGGCGCGCATGACCGATCCGGTGCTGCCCCCGCATGCCATTGTGTATACCCGCCAGGTCACCGTGGTGTGGAGCGTGTTTTTTCTGTGTAATGGCCTGCTCGCCGCCGCCCTCACCCTGTGGGCGCCGCTGAGCTGGTGGACGTTGTACAACGGCCTGATCGCCTACGGGCTGATGGGGTTGTTGTTTGCCGTGGAATGGCTGGTACGACAAAGGGTTCGAGGCCGCGTATGAATGGGTTGAAACTTGAGCACTTGCTGCTTGAGCCGCTGGAACAGCGTCCGGTCACCACCGAACCTGCAATGAATCATGCCCAACTTCGGGAACAGTCCCTGAGCCTGGCCGCAGGCCTGCAAGCGCGCGGTATCCAACGCCTGGCCGTGTACCTGGAAGACGCCGGCCTGCTGGCGATTGCCCTGCTGGGCGCCTGGCGCGCCGGGGTCAGCGTGTTGCTGCCCGCCGACCTGCAACCTCAGACCCGCCAACGCTGGGACGAGGCCGTCGATGCCTGGTTGACCGAAGCCACAGACCTGGACGCGCTGTACCAGGCGCCACTGACTGCCGCAGCACTGGACCTGGACGCCTGCCAACTGAGCCTGTGCACCTCCGGGTCCAGCGGCGAGCCCAAGCGCATCGACAAGACCCTGCGCCAGCTGGCCAACGAGGTCGAAGCCCTGGAAACGCTGTGGGGACCGGACCTTAAGGACGCCTGCATCATCGGCAGCGTCGCCACCCAGCATATCTACGGTTTGCTATTTCGTGTGTTGTGGCCGCTGTGCGCCGGCCGCACTTTCGTGCGCAAGCAACTGGCCTTCCCAGAAGACTTGCAGCGCGCCAGCCGCGAGCATGCCCGGTTCGCCTGGGTCGCCAGCCCGGCGTTGCTCAAACGCATGGGCGACAACCTCGACTGGCCGGCGCTGAGCCAGGTGTCACGGGTGTTTTCCTCTGGCGGCGCATTGCCGGTGGAAGCCGCCGGCAGCCTGTACGACCGTTTGCAACAGTGGCCCACGGAAATCCTCGGCAGTTCGGAAACCGGCGGCATCGCCTGGCGCCAGGGTGCGCAGCCTTGGCAACCGTTTGCCGACGTGCACCTGAGCCAGGACGCCGACGGCGCCTTGCGCATCGCCTCACCCTATTTGCCTGAAGGGCATATCGAACAAACCGCCGACGCTGCGCGCATCCATGCCGATGGCCGTTTCGAGTTGCTCGGGCGCCTGGATCGCATCGTCAAGCTGGAAGAAAAACGCATCTCCCTGCCCATGCTCGAACACGCATTGATGACCCACCCGTGGGTCGCGGAAACGCGTCTGGGTGTGGTGCAGGAAAACCGCGCGTCCCTTGGCGCGCTGGTGGTGCTGAGTGCTCAAGCCCTGCATGCCTTGCGCAATCAGGGCCGACGCACGCTCACCCAAACCCTGCGCCAGCACTTGAGCCAACATTGCGAAGCCCTGGCGTTGCCGCGTCGCTGGCGTTTACTGAGACAGTTGCCGCTGAACAGCCAAGGCAAACTGCCCCAGGCGCAGGTCGAAGCGCTCTTGTTGGCACCACGACCGAAAGCCCCGGAAGTACTGGAGCAGGTCGAAGCCAATGGCGAATGGACCTTGCAACTGAGCGTCCCGCCAGACCTGGCCTATTTCAGCGGGCACTTTCCGGTCACGCCAGTATTGCCGGGCGTGGTGCAGGTGGAATGGGCGTTCAACCTGGGCCAGCAACTGCTCGATTTACCGGCAACGTTTGCCGGGATGGAAGTGCTCAAGTTCCAGCAATTGGTCCGCCCCGGCGATGCAATAGAGCTGCATCTGCGCTTCGACCGGGAGCGCGGCAAGTTGTACTTCGCCTACCGCAACGGCGTCGCGGCCTGCTCCAGCGGCCGGATTTTGCTGGAGGCCGCGCATGCATAACCCCTGCGCCCTGATCCCGGTCTACAACCACGAAGCCGCCGTACCCGCCGTGGTCCGGAGTCTGTTGAACAGTGGCCTGCCCTGCCTGCTGGTGGACGATGGCAGCAGCCCGGCCTGCGCCGCCGTGCTGGCGCAACTGGCCACCTTGGAAAACGTCACCCTGCTGACCCTGCCCACCAACCAGGGCAAGGGCGGCGCCGTCATGGCCGGTTTCCGCGAGGCCGCACGCCTGGGCTTCAGCCACGCCTTGCAAGTCGACGCCGACGGCCAGCACGATCTGCGCGAAGTCGAGACCTTCCTCGACACCTCGCGCCGACACCCCGACGCCATTATCTGCGGCTACCCCGAATACGACGACAGCGTGCCCAAAGGCCGCCTGTACGCGCGCTACCTGACCCACGTGTGGGTGTGGATCAACACGCTGTCGCTGCAGATCCGCGACTCGATGTGCGGCTTTCGCGTATACCCGCTGCCCCCGGTGCTGGCGCTGATGGACTCGGCCTACATCGGAACACGCATGGATTTCGACTCCGACATCCTGGTGCGCCTGGCCTGGCGCAACCAGCCGATGCGCTGGTTGCCGACCCAGGTGCACTACCCGGCTGACGGCCTGTCGCACTTCCGGCTGTTCCGCGACAACGTACGCATCTCGGCCATGCACACCCGGTTGTTCTTCGGCATGTTGGTGCGCGCGCCGATGATCCTGTGGCGACGGTGGCAGGCATGAGCGACAGCGGCAAACACTGGGCCGACCGCGAGGAACGCGGCAGCTATTGGCTGATGAAACTCACCGCTTTCGCCGCCAAGGTCCTTGGCCGCCGCCTGTTGAGCCCGGTGCTGTACGGCATCGTGTTGTACTTCTTCCTGTTCGGCCGCACCGCGCGCCGCAGCGCCTGGCAGTACCAGCAGCGCCTGGCCGACTGGAGCGGGCGCGATGAACTGCGCCCCAGCCACTGGAAAGTCTTCGGCCAGTTCATGGCGTTTGCCGACTCGCTGCTCGACAAACTCGACGTGTGGAACGGCAAGCTGCGCCTGGAGCAGATCGAGATCAACGACCCGGCGCAATTGCGCGGGCAACTGCGTGGCGAGCGCGGGCAGATGCTGGTGGGCGCGCACCTGGGCAACCTGGAAGTGTGCCGCGCCCTCGCCGAAATAGGCGAGCAGGTCACCATGAATGTGCTGGTGCACACCAAGCACGCCGAGCAATTCAACCGCCTGCTGGGTGAAGCCGGGGCGACCCATTTGCGCCTGATCCAGGTCAGCGAGCTGGACCCGGCCACCATGCTGCTGCTCAGCCAGCGCCTGGACGACGGCGAATGGCTGGCCATTGCCGGCGACCGCGTGCCGCTGCACGGCGGGCGCACGGTGCGCGTGGATTTCCTCGGCCATGACGCCGCCTTCCCCCAAGGCCCGTGGCTGCTGGCCGGCCTGCTCAAGTGCCCGGTTAACCTGCTGATGTGCCTCAAACACAAAGGCCGCTACCACCTGAGCATTGAGCCTTTCGCTGAATTGATCGAATGGAAACGCAACACCCGCGAGCAGGTCATAGCCCTGTGGACCGCGCGCTACGCCGCACGGCTGGGCCAGTTCTGCCTGGAAGCGCCCCAACAATGGTTCAACTTTTACCCTTTCTGGAAGACCGATGACGACGCATCTTGAGCCGGTAACCTTTGGCGAACGCGCTTTGCGCATCGAAGACGTGTTGGCCCTGGCCAACCGTCAGGCGCCGACCCAATTGCAGGGCGACGCAGCGTATCGCCAGCGCATTGCCAAGGGCGCGCAGTTCCTCGACTCGCTGCTGGACAAGGAAGGCGTGATCTACGGCGTGACCACCGGCTACGGCGACTCGTGCGTAGTGGCGGTGCCGTTGCAGCACGTCGAAGCGCTGCCGCGTCATCTGTACACCTTCCACGGTTGCGGCTTGGGCAAGTTGCTCGACGCCCAGGCCACCCGCGCCGTGCTGGCGGCGCGATTGCAGTCGCTCTGTCACGGCATGTCCGGGGTGCGCGTGGAGTTACTAGAACGCCTGCAGGCGTTCCTGGAACACGACGTGCTGCCGCTGATCCCGGAAGAAGGCTCGGTGGGCGCCAGCGGTGACTTGACGCCGCTGTCCTACGTGGCCGCAACCCTGTCCGGCGAACGCGAAGTGATGTTCCGTGGCGAACGCCGCCAAGCCGCCGACGTGCACCGCGAGCTGGGTTGGGAACCGCTGGTGCTGCGCCCCAAGGAGGCCCTGGCGCTGATGAATGGCACCGCCGTGATGACCGGCCTGGCCTGCCTGGCTTTCGCCCGCGCCGACTACCTGCTGCAACTGGCCACGCGCATCACCGCGCTGAACGTGGTGGCGCTGCAAGGCAACCCGGAACACTTCGACGAGCGACTGTTCGCCGCCAAGCCGCACCCTGGGCAGATGCAAGTCGCCGCCTGGCTGCGCAAGGACCTGGCCATCGACGCGCCGACCGCGCCGTTGCATCGCCTGCAGGATCGTTACTCGCTGCGCTGCGCGCCCCACGTCCTTGGCGTGTTGGCCGACAGCCTGAACTGGCTGCGCTCGTTCATCGAGATCGAGCTGAACAGCGCCAACGACAACCCGATCATCGACGCCGAGGAAGAACGCGTGCTGCACGGTGGGCATTTCTACGGCGGGCACATCGCCTTCGCCATGGACAGCCTCAAGACCCTGGTGGCCAACGTCGCTGACCTGCTCGACCGCCAGCTCGCGTTGCTGGTGGACGTGCGCTACAACCACGGCCTGCCGAGCAACCTGTCCGGCGCGCCAGCCGACCGCGCCATGATCAACCACGGCTTCAAGGCCGTGCAGATCGGCACCAGCGCCTGGACCGCCGAAGCCTTGAAAAACACCATGCCGGCCAGCGTGTTCTCGCGCTCCACCGAGTGCCACAACCAGGACAAAGTGAGCATGGGCACCATCGCCGCCCGCGATGCGATCCGTGTACTGGAGCTGACCGAGCAGGTCGCCGCTGCCACGCTGCTCGCCGCCAACCAAGGCGTGTGGCTGCGCGCCCAGGCCGAAGATGCGCGACCGTTGCCACCCGCATTGGCAGCAATGCACGAAGAACTGGCCAAGGACTTCCCACCTGTCATCGAAGACCGCGCCCTCGAAGGCGAACTGCGCCTGTGCCTGCAACGCATTGCCGAGCAACACTGGAGGCTGCATGCGTAGCCAGGGCGTGCTGCATTGCGACACTGAAATCCTCGTGCCGTTTTTTGACGTCGACACCATGAACGTGGTGTGGCACGGGCATTACGTGAAGTACCTGGAGGTCGCGCGCTGCGCGTTGCTGGACAAGATCGGTCACAACTACACCGCGATGCTCGAATCCGGCTACGCCTGGCCGGTGATCGACATGCAGCTGCGCTACGTGCGCGGCGCGGTGTTCGGCCAGACCCTCAACGTGCGCGCCAGCCTGGTGGAGTGGGAGAACCGTTTGAAGGTCAATTACCTGATCACAGACCGAGACAGTGGCGAGCGTCTGACCCGCGCCAGCACCGTGCAAGTGGCGGTGGAAATCGCCAGTCGCGAGATGCAGTTGGCCTCACCCAAAGTATTCACCGAAGCCGTCGAAAAGGCCCTGTCATGAAATGGATCACCTTTCTGGGTGCACTGCTGCTGTCGCTGCATGCCCACGCCTTCGATCTGCAACAGCTCAGCGAGCAGTTGGCCAAACCCAGCGTGATCCACGGCAGCTTCACCCAGGAAAAACACCTGCGCGCCCTGCCCCAGCCCTTGGTCAGCAAAGGCACCTTTGTGCTGGCGAAAGACCACGGCCTGCTGTGGCTGCTGAAAACCCCATTGCAACAGGACTACCGCATCAGCGCCCAGGGCATCGCCCGCCGTGACGCCAATGGCTGGCAACTGCTGCCGAACAAGAGCGCCGGCGCCGAGCAGAATCGCCTGTTCCTAGCCGTGCTCCAGGGCGACAGCAGCGGCTTGCAGCGTGACTTCGAATTGCATCTGCAAGGCGAAGCGAAGCAGTGGAAGCTCACGCTGATCCCGCGTTCACTGTTGCTCAAGCAGGTTTTCACCCAGATCAACATCGACGGCGGCGACTTGGTGCAGACCATCGAACTGTTGGAAACCCAAGGCGACAGCACTGTTTTGCGCATGCAGGACAGCACCGCCGGCCAACCCCTGAGCGAAGCGGAGCAACACGACTTTGCCCAGTGAGCGCTGGCTGCCGCGCCTGTTCCTGATCCTGCTGGTGGCCGTGCTGGCCCTGGCCGGCTGGCAATGGCGCCATGGCGCACCGTTGTCGGCCAACCTGATGGAACTGGTGCCGGGCAACACGCCGGACGCCCTGGAGCTGCAAGCCGAACAGCGCATGCAGGAACCGTTGAACCGCGAGATGCTGGTGCTGGTGGGCCACGCCGATCGCCAGCAAGCCGTGGCCGTCGCGCAACAATTGGGCGAACGCTGGCAGGCCAGCGGGCTGTTTGAAAAAGTGCAGTGGAACCTGCAAGCCGACCTGCCGGCGCTGCGCGAGCAATTGCTGCGCGGGCGCCTGGCGATGCTCTCGGCCAAGGACCGCGAGCAGTTGATCGAACAGCCTGACGCGTTTATCCAACAGCGCGTGCAAGCGCTGTTCGATCCCTTCACCGGGTTCAGCCTGGTGCCGAGCCAGGACGACTGGCTGGGCCTTACCGGGCGCATCCAGAACAGCCAGCCGCAGCACGGCTCGGTGCAGCTGGATATCGGCAGCGGCGCGTTGATCGCCGATGCCGACGGCAAGAGCTGGGTGCTGCTGCGTGCGCGCACCACCGGCAATGCCTTCGACATGAAACTGCCGCTGCAAGTGGCGGATTTGCTCCAGGCCAGTCGCGAGCAAGCCAGCGAACACGGCGCGCAATTACTCGCCGCCAGCGGCTTGCTCTACGCCGCCAATGGTCAGCAGCAAGCCACGCGGGAAATTACTTGGGTCGGTGGCGGTGCAACCGTCGGCATCCTGTTGTTGCTGTTGCTCGCCTTCCGCCGCTGGCGGGTGTTGCTGGCCTTTGTGCCGGTGCTGGTGGGCATGCTGTTTGGCGCGGTGGCCTGCGTGGCGCTGTTCGGCCATATGCATGTGATGACGCTGGTGCTGGGCTCCAGCCTGATCGGCGTGGCGGTGGATTACCCGCTGCATTACCTGTCGAAAAGCTGGAGCATGAACCCGTGGCGCAGTTGGCCGGCGCTTCGCATCACCTTGCCGGGGTTGAGCCTGAGCCTGGCGACCAGTTGCATCGGCTACCTGGCGCTGGCCTGGACGCCGTTCCCGGCCTTGACGCAAATCGCCATCTTCTCAGCCGCCGGCCTGGTCGGTGCCTACCTGTCCGCCGTGTGCCTGCTGCCGGCGCTGCTCAAGGGCGTCGAACTGCGCCCGGCGCAATGGCCGCTGCGTGTCGCCGAATGCCTGTGGTTGGTGCGTGAGTCGCTGCTCAAACGCGTGCCGAGCCCGGTCCTATTGGCGCTGGTGCTGCTGTTTTGCGCCGGTGGCCTGTGGCACCTGAACAGCAAAAACGATATCCGCCAATGGATCGGCGCGCCGCCGCAATTGCTGCAAGAAGCGCAGGCCGTGGCGCGGATTACCGGGTTCCAACCCACCAGCCAGTTCTTCCTGGTGCGGGCGGACAACCAGCAACAGTTGCTGGAGCGTCAGAGCGCGTTGGCGCAGCGCCTGGATCAATTGGTGAACATGGACAAGCTCCAGGGCTACCTGGCACTCAATCAACTGGTCAGCCAGCCCGCCGAGCAACAGCAACTGCGTGATGCGCTGAACAACCTGCCACAACACTGGCAGCCGCTGCTGGACCTCGGCGTGCCCGCCAGCGCCCTGCAAGCCGAAGTCGCGCACCTGCAAGCGCTGCCCACCCAAGACATCGACGCCGCGCTGGCCGGCCCGATGGCCGAACCTTGGCGCACGCTGTGGCTCGGCAAGGTCGAGGGCGGCGTGGCGGCCATGGTCAGCCTGCAAGGCTTGAACAACCCCGCCTTGCTGCGTGTGCAGGCGCTGGACTTGCCGGGCGTGCAATTGGTCGACCGATTGGGTGACTTGAACCGGGTGTTCGCCGACACGCAGATCAGCGCCGCTGAATTGAAGTTGATGTCTTGCGTGCTGATCGTGTTGCTGCTGATCCTGCCGTTCGGCTTCGGCGGGGCCTTGCGCATCGTCGCCTTGCCGCTGCTGGCAGCCCTGTGCAGCCTCGCCAGCCTCGGTTGGCTCGGCCAGCCGCTGACGCTGTTCAGCCTGTTCGGCCTGCTGTTGGTCACGGCCATCAGCGTCGACTACGCGATCCTGATGCGCGAGCAAATCGGCGGTCCTGCGGTCAGTCTCTTGGGGACCTTGTTGGCAGCGGTGACGACTTGGTTGTCGTTTGGGCTGCTGGCGGTGTCCAGTACACCGGCGGTGAGCAATTTCGGCTTATCGGTCAGCCTGGGCCTGGCATTCAGCTTTATGCTGGCACCCTGGGCCGGGCAACAGAAACACGCCTTATGAATGTGATTATCGCCAATGTGGCAAGGAGCCCTCGTGCCCACAGTTGAAATGGAACGTCGCCAGGTGGTGGTGATCGGTGCCGGTCCGTCCGGGGCCATCGCCGCCGCGCTGTTAAAGCGCAAAGGGCATGAGGTATTGATCATCGAGCGCCAGCATTTCCCACGGTTCTCGATTGGCGAAAGCCTGCTGTCCCACTGCATCGACTTCATCGAAGAAGCCGGGATGCTCGACGCCGTACAGGCCGCTGGGTTCCAGGTGAAAACGGGCGCCGCGTTCGCCTGGGGCGAGCGTTACAGTGCATTTGATTTCAGTGACACCTTCAGCAACGGCAAGCCGACCACCTTCCAGGTGCAGCGCGGCGAGTTCGACAAGTTGCTGGCCGATCAAGCCGCGCTGCAAGGCGTAGAGATCCGCTACGGCGAAACCATCGTCGGCGTGGACTTCCAGGGCGAATCCCGTTACCTGCACGTACGCCGCGAGAACGGCACCGAGTACCACCTCAAGGCCAAGTTTGTGCTCGACGCCAGCGGCTATGGCCGCGTGCTGCCGCGCCTGCTGGACCTGGATCTGCCGTCCGACTTCCCCGTACGCCAGGCCGTGTTCACCCACGTCGAAGACCGCATCGAACATCCAGGTTTTGATCGCAGCAAGATTCTGGTGACCACCCATCCCACCCAGCGTGATATCTGGTTCTGGTCCATTCCGTTCAGTAACGGGCGTTGCTCGGTGGGCGTGGTCGCGGCCAAGGAGCATTTCGACGGTCGTGATGGCGACCTCGACGCCTGCCTGCGCGGCTTTATCAATGAAACCCCAAGCCTTGCCGGCGTGCTGCAAAACGCCGTGTGGGATACACCGGCGCGTACCCTCGGCGGCTACGCGGCCAACGTCAAAACCCTGCACGGGCCGGGTTTTGCCTTGCTGGGCAATGCGGCGGAATTCCTCGACCCGGTGTTTTCTTCCGGGGTGACCATCGCCATGCGTTCGGCGAGCATGGCAGCCGCTGTGTTGCACCGTCAGCTCAAGGGCGAAACCGTCGACTGGGAAAGCGAGTTCGCCGTGCCCTTGAAACGCGGCGTGGACACCTTCCGCTGTTACGTCGAGGGCTGGTATGCCGGGACGTTCCAGGATGTGATCTATCACCCGGACAGCTCGCCAGAGATTCGCCGGATGATTTGCTCGATCCTCGCCGGCTACGCGTGGGATGAGCGCAACCCGTTTGTCAGCGAGCCCAAGCGGCGGTTGCGGATGCTGTCGGAGATTTGTGCGAGTGAGCCGGTATGACTAGCCAGTACCTGAGTAAAAACTACGTCGAAGAAACCAAATTCGGCTTCTGGTTCCTGCGCAGCCACACCTGGCAGCACCATGTGCTGCGCGTGGCGATCAACGACCTGCGCAGCCTGTTTACCGACCCTTTGCCAGAGGCGCCAGTGCTGCTGGACGCCGGTTGCGGCCAGGGCAAGTCGTTCCAGTACTTGCAGCAGGTGTTCGCCCCCGAGCGCCTGATCGGCCTGGATGCCGACCCGCACAGCCTGGAGCTGAGCCGTGCAGAAGCCCAGCGCCAAGGCTTGGCCATCGAACTGATCGGCAGCGACTGCGCCACCTTGCAAGTGCCGGACGCCAGCGTCGATATCCTGTTCTGCCACCAGACCTTCCACCATCTGGTCGAGCAACACCGCGCGCTCAAGGAGTTCTACCGTGTGCTCAAGCCGGGCGGTTATCTGCTGTTTGCCGAATCCACCGAAGCCTATATCGACACGTGGGTGATCCGCTGGCTGTTCCGCCACCCGATGCATGTGCAGAAAAGCGCCGAAGAGTACCTGGAGATGCTCCGTGAGCAGGGCTTTGAATTTGGCCCGCAGAACGTCTCGTACCCGTACTTGTGGTGGAGCCGCTCCAGCGATTTCGGCCTGCTGGAACGCTGGGGCCTGCGCAAGGCGCCACCGGTGGGCCAGCGCGAGGAAACATTGGTCAACTGCGTGGCACGCAAACCGCTGACGAGTGCCGCCCCATGATGCGCATGCTGTTGATCGGTTGCCTGTTGCTGCTGAGCGCCTGCGCCAGCCAACCGCCGCTGCCGGAGAAACCCCCAACCCTGGCCTTGCCGCTGCAATTGCATGTGCAGCGCCTGGCCGACGGGCAGAGCCAGGACTGGCTGCTGGTGATCCAGCGCGAAAGCGGCGGTATTCGCTGGTCGATGATGGACCCGCTGGGCATCCCCCAGGCCCGACAAAAACTGATCGATGGCGAGTGGCAGGCCGACGGTTTGCTGCCGCCTAATCCCCAGGCGCGCGAGCTGTTTGCCGCGCTGCTGTTTGCCCTGACGTCGGCGGACGACGTGCGCGCGCTCTACCCCAGCGCCCAGGCCATGGACCTGACGCGCACCCTGCCGGGGCATTGGCAGATCGTGTATCAGTCGTCCGAGGTCTTCAGCGTGAACATGACCGGCCAGCCGTTGAGCTATCGCATCACGCCGCTCGGGGCCGCCCGATGAGCGCCTACCTCAACGCCCTGGGCGTGATCTGCGCCCTCGGCCGTGGCCAGGATGAAGTCAGCCGCAGCCTGTTTGCCGGCGACTGCTCCGGCATGCGCGCCGAAAGCGGCTGGGTGCCGGAACGCGTGTTGCCGGTGGCCGGTGTGCACGGCGAGTTGGCGACCATCCCCGCCGAACTGGGCCAGCAAAGCAGCCGCAATAACCAGTTGCTGCTGGAAGCGGCGTTGCAGATTGAAAGCGATATCCGCCAGGCGATCCACACCTACGGCGCATCGCGAGTGGGCGTGGTGCTCGGCACCAGCACCTCGGGCATCGACGAAGCCAGTCGGGGCATCGCGCATTTTCTGCGGGAACACCAGTTCCCCGGTGACTACGACTACCAGCAGCAGGAACTCAGCGCCCCGGCGAATTTCCTCGCCGACTGGCTGCAACTGAGCGGCCCGGCCTATGTGATCTCCACCGCCTGCACCTCCAGCGCCCGCGCCTTGATGAGTGCCCAGCGCCTGCTGGACCTGGGTGTGTGCGATGCGGTGATCTGCGGCGGCGTCGACAGCCTGTGCAAGCTGACCCTCAACGGTTTCAGCTCATTGGAAGCGGTGTCGAACGAGCGCTGCAATCCGTTCTCGGTGAACCGCAACGGCATCAACATCGGCGAAGCGGCCGTGCTGTTTGTGATGAGCAAGCAACCCGCGCCGATTGCCTTGCTGGGCAGCGGCGCCAGTTGCGACGCTCACCATATCTCCGCGCCCGAGCCCACCGGCAAAGGCGCATTGCAATCGATGCGCAAGGCCTTGGCCAGCGCCCGATTGCAGCCTGAGCAGATCGGCTACCTGAACCTGCACGGCACCGCCACCCAACATAACGACGCCATGGAAAGCCTGGCTGTCGCCAGCCTGTTCCCGCACGGCGTGGCCTGCTCATCGACCAAACCCATGAGCGGTCACACCCTGGGCGCAGCCGGGGCGCTGGAAGCGGCGTTCTGTTGGTTGAGCCTGGCTCACAATCGCGTGCCGCCCCACGTGTGGGACGGCCAGGCCGACCCGGCCCTGCCCGCCTTGCAGTGGGCGCAGGCCTCGGAAGCCCTGGGAAAGCGCTGCCTGATGAGCAATTCATTTGCCTTCGGCGGCAACAACGTCAGCCTGATTATCGGAGAGGCCCCATGATTGCTTGGCCACTCGCTGAACTGCTGCCCCATGCGGGCGACATGATCCTGATCGACCAGGTGCTGTCGTTCGATGAAGAGCAGATCCACACCCGCGCCACGGTCAAACCCGGCGGCCTGTTCAACCGCCCGGACGGCAGCCTGCCGGCCTGGGTCGGCATCGAGCTGATGGCACAAAGCGTCGCCGCCTACGCCGGTTGCCGCGCGCGCCAGAAAGGCGAAGCGGTGGAACTGGGCTTCCTGCTCGGCACACGTAAGTTCGAGTGCAACGTGGAGCACTTCCCGGCGGGCGCCGAGCTGGCGATCCACGGGCTGCGCTCCCTGGAAGACGACAACGGCATGGGTGTGTTCGAATGCCACCTGATCGGCGACGGGATCCAGGCCAGCGCCCGCTTGAATGTATTTCGACCGCCCCAGGCGGCCAACTATTTAGATGAATCGAAGGACGTAACGCCATGACTGAATCCGTACTGGTCACCGGCTCCAGCCGTGGCATCGGCCGCGCCATCGCCCTGCGCCTGGCCCAGGCCGGGCATGACATCGTGCTGCATTGTCGCAGCGGCCGTAGCGACGCCGATGCGGTGCAGGTCGAGGTTGAAGCCCTAGGCCGCAAGGCGCGGGTGCTGCAATTCGATGTCGCGGATCGGGCTGCGTGCAAGGAAATCCTCGACGCTGACGTCGAGCAACACGGCGCTTATTACGGCGTGGTGCTCAACGCCGGCCTGACCCGTGACGGCGCCTTCCCGGCCCTGTCGGAAGACGATTGGGACGTGGTGATGCGCACCAACCTCGACGGTTTCTACAACGTGCTGCACCCGGTGATGATGCCGATGATTCGTCGTCGCGCGGCTGGGCGCATCGTGTGCATCACCTCGGTTTCCGGACTGATCGGCAACCGCGGCCAAGTCAACTACAGCGCCTCCAAAGCCGGCCTGATTGGCGCAGCCAAGGCCCTGGCCATTGAGCTGGGCAAGCGCAAGATCACCGTCAACTGCGTCGCCCCCGGCTTGATCGACACCGCCATGCTGGATGAAAACGTGCCGGTGGAAGAACTGATGAAGATGATCCCGGCGCAGCGCATGGGCACGCCGGAAGAGGTGGCCGGTGCGGTGAACTTCCTGATGTCGGCCGAAGCCGGTTACATCACGCGCCAGGTCTTGGCCGTGAATGGAGGCCTGTGCTGATGAAACGCGTCGTAGTGACCGGCATGGCCGGCATGACTTCCCTGGGCGGCGATTGGGCGACCATTTCCGCCAACTTCCGCGCCAACCGCAGCGGCATCCGGCGCATGGACGAGTGGGACCGTTTTACCGAACTGAACACGCGCCTGGCCGGGCCGATCGACGATTTTGTCGTGCCCGCGCACTGGACGCGCAAGCAACTGCGCAGCATGGGCCGGGTCTCGCGCCTGGCAGTGTGGGCGGCCGAGCAGGCGTTGCAGGACGCGGGCTTGCTGGGCGACGAGTCGATCAAGGACGGGCGCATGGGCGTGGCCTGCGGCTCGTCTACCGGCAGCACTGACGAGATCAAGGCGTTCGGCAACATGCTGCTGAACTCGGTGGCCGAGGGGCTGAATGCCAACTCCTATGTGCGCATGATGCCGCACACTACGGCGGCGAATATCAGCATCTTCTTTGGCCTGACCGGGCGGCTGATCCCTACATCAAGCGCTTGCACCAGCGGCAGCCAGGGCATTGGTTATGCCTATGAGGCGATCAAGTTCGGCCGTCTGCCGCTGATGCTCGCCGGTGGCGCCGAGGAGTTGTGCCCCACCGAAGCCATGGTGTTTGACGCGCTCTACGCCACCAGCCTGAAAAACGACGCGCCGCAGACCAGCCCACGCCCCTACGACAGCGGCCGCGACGGCCTGGTGATCGGCGAAGGCGGCGGCATGCTGGTGCTTGAAGAACTGGAACACGCGTTGGCCCGTGGTGCGCATATCCACGCCGAGCTGGTCGGTTTTGGCAGCAATGCCGACGGCCAGCACACCACCCGCCCGGAACAGAAAACCATGCGCCGCGCCATGGAACTGGCCCTGGAAGATGCCGGACTGGAGCCCTCCGCTATCGGCTACGTGAACGGGCATGGCACCGCCACCGACCAAGGCGATATCGCCGAAACGCTGGCGACCAGCAGCCTGTTCGGCAGCCGCATGCCTATCAGCTCGCAGAAGAGTTTCCTCGGTCACACCTTGGGCGCGTGCGGCGCGCTGGAGTCGTGGTTCAGCATCGAGATGATGAACCGCAACCAGTACGTGCACACCTTCAACCTGGACTCCGTCGACCCGCAATGCGGCGAGCTGGATTACCTGCAAGGTGAGTTCCGCGAGATGCACCACGACTACGTGATGAACAACAACTTTGCCTTTGGCGGCGTCAACACCTCGCTGATCTTCCGCCGCTGGTCCTGACTTTTAAATCGATTGGAGAATACGGAATGTCTTCCTTGCTGCGCGTCACCTTGATCACCCTGGCCCTGTTGGTCACCGCCGGTTGTACCAACAAGCCGATCCTCAATACCCAGCACGACCTGCCGGCCGATGCCCAGGTCAGCGAAGAAAAAATGAAAACGGTGATCGTCAACGCCCTGCAAAAGCGCGAATGGACGGTACAACGCCTGAGCCCGCAACTGGTGCAAGCCGAAATCAACGTGCGTAACCAGTACTACGCAGCCATCGACATCCGCTACACCCGCAACAGCTACGCCATCACCTACCGCGACAGCCGCGACCTGGGCTACAAGGACGGCAAGATCCATCGCAACTACAACCGCTGGGTGAACAACCTGGATAGCGACATCATGGCGGGGTTGCGCAGCAATGGCGTGAATGAGGCGGGGTCGGCGGCGCAGTTGTTTGAACAAACCGGCACCACCAAGTAAAACGAATTCAGGCTCTACAGAAACGACAAAGGGCGCCTTTCGGCGCCCTCTTCACAAACAGGTTGGCTTGTCATCGCCGCTTCCTGCCTGGCTCTGCGATTGCTGGTTGCCCAGGATCCTCAGAGTCTCACAAGCCCCTTTCGGGAACGTGGGCAGTATGCCTGAAATCAACTTTTCGGCAACCTGTGGCAAAGTGCCGTTCATCCTTCAGCGCAACCCCAGCGCACTGCGCACCGCTGCCTTTATCGCTAGAAGCTGATCAGAAGTGAGCTCAGCGATTTTGTAAGTTCGTTTGCCATGACGATCTTTGCTTTTGATTCGGTCAAGCCGGCCCAAGCTGACGGTTGCCACAATGTCACATTTCGCCCAACAGATAGGGCTCGCTCCTTGAAGATGACTATCAAGCTGGCAGTGGTGATCCAGAACCGTCTGCGGCGCAGTAGTACTCAACGGCACAACCGTCACCAGCAACTTATTGGTTCGGTGCTTACGTATCACAATGACCGGGCGGATTTTTATAATTTCCGGGACCTCATAGCCTCGAAAATCACAAATCAACACGCTGCCCTCCTTGGGCTGATAGAGAAGTGCCATCCATATCACTCGCTTGAAAAGAAGCAATTCTGCGCAACTTTCCGGCGAATCACTAAGCCGGTTGCGTTACCTGATATGTGACAGTGCCTACACAATGGCCTTGCGCGTCAACAACTCCACAAACGCCTCTGCCATCGGCGTCTGCGCGCCCTTGCGTTGCACCAGCCACACCGCCGTCATCGCCTCCTGGTCCAGCAACGTGCGATAGACCACGCCATCAATGCGTATGCGCTGGTATGACGCCGGGAGCACCGATACACCCAAACCCGCCGCCACCAGGCCGATGATGGTCATCGCCTCCCCGGCCTCCTGGGCAAAGTGCGGGCTGAAGCCGGCATCACGCGCCAGGCTGAGCAACTGGGCATAGAGGCCACTGCCGTAGGTGCGCGGGAAAAATACGAACGGCTCCTGCGCCAGTTGCGCCAGGTGCAAGCCCCGTTCACTGCCCTCCACCAAAGGATGGCCGGCATTCAACACAGCGACCAAGGGTTCGCGCATCAACTCGACCACACTCAGCGAATCCGGCAATGGCAGCGGCCGCATCAGCCCTACCTGAATCGACTCATCCACCAGCGACTCGGCCACTTCAGTACTGCTCATCTCCTGCAGGTTCAGATGCACCGCCGGGAACGCCTGGCGAAACGAAAAGATCGCCTGGGGAATGCTGGAGTTGAACGGCGCCGACGAGGTGAAGCCAATCTTCAATTCGCCCAGTTCACCCAACTGCGCCCGGCGCGCTACGTCCGCCGCCTTGTCGACCTGTGCCAGCACCAACCGCGCCTCGTGCAGGAACAACCGCCCCGCCTCGCTCAGCTCGACCCGACGATTGGTACGCTCAAACAGCCGCGCCCCCACTTCCTGCTCCAGCGCCTGGATCTGCTGGCTCAGCGGCGGTTGCGAGATGCCCAGCACCTGCGCGGCTCGGCCGAAATGCAGTTCTTCGGCGACGGCGATGAAGTACCGCAAGTGACGCAATTCCATGGGAGCCTCATTAGGTCGTCAAAGCTATCAAACAGGTCGAACAATATATTGGAAAGAATCATTAGGGAGCTATATTCTTTTTTGCATTGCCTGTCCTGGCACGCTCTTCCTCCCCGAGGTCCCCTTGAAAGCTGCTGTCGCTCCACTCGCTCAAGACGTCCCGCCCACCGCCCTGGATGAGGTGGTGGCCCAGCTCAATGACGAGTTCATCGAAAAAGGCACGCCGATGTTCATGCGTACGGTTCTGGCGCTGTTCTCCGGTGGTTTCGCCACCTTTGCGCTGCTGTATTGCGTGCAGCCGATGATGCCGGCGCTGTCCCAGGAGTTTTCCATCAATGCGGCACAAAGCAGCCTGATCCTGTCGGTGGCCACGGCGATGCTGGCATTCGGCTTGCTGATCACCGGGCCGATTTCCGACCGCCTGGGGCGCAAGCCGGTGATGGTCTCCGCGCTGTTCTGCGCCGCATTAGCCACCATCGCCAGCGGTCTGATGCCGACCTGGGAAGGCATCCTGCTGATGCGTGCACTGGTGGGCTTGTCACTGAGTGGCCTGGCTGCCGTGGCCATGACCTACCTGAGCGAGGAGATCCACCCGCAGCACATCGGCCTGGCCATGGGTTTGTACATCGGCGGCAACGCGATTGGCGGTATGAGCGGGCGCCTGATCATCGGCGTGTTGATCGACTTCGTCAGCTGGCACACCGCCATGCTGATCATCGGCGCCCTGGCGCTGATTGCCGCCACGGTGTTCTGGAAAATCCTCCCCGAATCGCGCAACTTCCGCGCCACCAGCCTCAAGCCGCGCAGCCTGGTGGATGGCTTCGTCATGCACTTCAAGGACGCAGGCCTGCCGTGGCTGTTCCTCGAAGCGTTCCTGCTGATGGGTGCGTTCGTGACCATGTTCAACTACATCGGCTATCGCCTGCTGGCCGATCCCTACGACCTCAGCCAAGCGGTGGTCGGCCTGCTGTCGCTGGTGTACCTCTCGGGTATCTACAGCTCGGCGAAAATCGGCTCCCTGGCCGACCGCCTCGGACGCCGTCGCGTGCTGTGGGGCACCATCGTGCTGATGCTGGCCGGTATGGCCCTGACCCTGTTCACCCCACTGTGGCTGGTGGTACCGGGCATGCTGATCTTCACCTTCGGCTTCTTCGGCGCCCACTCGGTGGCCAGCAGCTGGATCGGCCGCCGCGCGGTGAAAGCCAAGGGGCAGGCGTCGTCGCTGTACCTGTTCTGCTACTACGTGGGGTCGAGTATTGCGGGAACGGCAGGCGGGTTCTTCTGGCACTTTGCCGGATGGAATGGGATTGGGGCGTTCATCATCGCGCTGCTGATCGGCGCGTTGCTGGTGGCGTTGAAGTTGGCGAAGTTGCCGCCGTTGGGGCAAGCGAAGGCCTGAGTTTCTCTGGCTTTTAATGTGGGAGGGGGCTTGCCCCCGATGAGGGTAGATCAGTCATAGTTGTACTGACTGGTACACCGCCATCGGGGGCAAGCCCCCTCCCACATTTGTTTTGCGTGTTATTCGTGATACTGCGCCGACAACTCATGCACCGCACGCAGGAACGCGCCGGCATGCTCCGGATTCACTTCCGGGGTGATGCCATGGCCGAGGTTGAACACGTGCCCAGTGCCTTTGCCGTAGCTGGCGAGGATGCGGCCGACTTCGCTGCGGATCGCTTCCGGCTTGGCATACAGCACGGTCGGGTCCATGTTGCCTTGCAGCGCGACGCGGTTGCCCACGCGCTGGCGGGCTTCGCCAATATCGCAGGTCCAGTCCAGGCCCAGCGCATCGGCACCGGCGTCGGCAATGCTTTCCAGCCAAAGGCCGCCGCCCTTGGTGAACATGATGACCGGCACTTTGCGGCCTTCGTGTTCGCGGATCAGGCCGCTGACGATTTTGCGCATGTAGGCCAGGGAGAACTCCTGGTACGCCGCCGCCGACAGGTTGCCGCCCCAGGTGTCGAAAATCTGCACCGCTTGCGCACCGGCCATGATCTGGCCGTTGAGGTAGGCGGTGACCGACTGCGCCAGCTTGTCCAGCAGCAGGTGCATGGCTTGTGGGTTGTCGTAGAGCATGGCCTTGGTCTTGCGGAAGTCTTTCGACGAGCCGCCTTCGACCATGTAGGTGGCCAGGGTCCACGGGCTGCCGGAGAAGCCAATCAGCGGCACACGGCCGTTAAGCTCGCGGCGGATGGTGCTGACGGCGTCCATCACGTAACCGAGGTCTTTGTGCGGATCGGGGATCGGCAAGGCTTCGATATCGGCCAGGGTGCTGACGACCTTCTTGAAACGCGGGCCTTCGCCGGTTTCAAAGTACAGGCCTTGGCCCATGGCGTCAGGGATGGTGAGGATGTCGGAGAAGAGGATAGCCGCGTCCAGTTGTGGGTAGCGGTCCAGCGGCTGCATCGTGACTTCGCAGGCGAACTCCGGGTTCATGCACAGGCTCATGAAGTCGCCGGCGTTGGCGCGACTGGCACGGTATTCCGGCAGGTAGCGACCGGCCTGGCGCATCATCCACACAGGGGTGACGTCCACGGGTTGCTTGAGCAGGGCACGAAGGAAACGGTCGTTCTTGAGGGCAGTCATGTCGGCATCCGCAAAAAAAGTGCGGGCATTTTCTCAGAGCCAGACGCAAAAGGCACGGTATGAGCCGTGCCTTTTGTCTATCGGGTCAATTTGTCGCGGGTATCAGGGCTCAGACGCCCAGGTAATCCAGGATCCCTTCGGCAGCATTGCGCCCTTCGAAGATCGCCGTCACTACCAGGTCAGAACCACGCACCATGTCGCCACCGGCGAAGATCTTCGGGTTGCTGGTCTGGTGCTTGTACTGGCCTTGTTCCGGGGCGACGACGCGGCCCTGGCTGTCGGTCTGAATCTGGAACTGCTCGAACCACGGCGCCGGGCTTGGGCGGAAACCGAAGGCGATGACCACGGCGTCGGCCGGGATGATTTCTTCGGAACCCGGGATCGGCTCAGGGCTGCGACGGCCACGGGCGTCCGGCTCGCCGAGACGGGTCTCGACCACCTTCACGCCTTCGACGCGGTCTTCACCAACAATTGCGATCGGCTGGCGGTTGTAGAGGAATTTCACGCCTTCTTCCTTGGCGTTCTTCACCTCTTTACGCGAGCCCGGCATGTTGGCTTCGTCACGACGATAGGCACAGGTCACCGACTTGGCGCCCTGGCGGATCGAGGTGCGGTTGCAGTCCATCGCGGTGTCACCACCGCCGAGCACCACGACCTTCTTGCCTTTCATGTCGACGAAATCTTCCGGCGACTTTTCAAAGCCCAGGTTGCGATTGACGTTGGCGATCAGGAAATCCAACGCGTCGTAAACGCCCGGCAGATCCTCACCGGCAAAGCCGCCCTTCATGTAGGTGTAGGTGCCCATGCCCATGAACACAGCATCGTATTCTTCGAGCAGTTGCTCCATGGTGATGTCTTTGCCGATTTCGGTGTTCAGGCGGAACTCGATACCCATACCGGTGAACACTTCACGACGGTTGCTCAGGACGGTTTTTTCCAGCTTGAACTCGGGGATACCGAAGGTCAGCAGGCCGCCGATTTCCGGGTTCTTGTCGAACACCACCGGGGTCACGCCGCCACGCACCAGCACGTCGGCGCAGCCCAGGCCGGCAGGACCGGCGCCGATGATGGCGACGCGCTTGCCGGTCGGCTTGACCTTGGACATGTCCGGACGCCAGCCCATGGCGAACGCGGTGTCGGTGATGTACTTCTCCACCGAGCCGATGGTCACCGCGCCAAAGCCGTCGTTAAGGGTGCAGGCACCCTCGCACAGACGGTCCTGCGGGCACACCCGGCCGCAGACTTCCGGCAGGGTGTTGGTCTGGTGCGACAGTTCGGCGGCGGCGAGGATGTTGCCCTCCGCCACCAGCTTGAGCCAGTTGGGAATGAAGTTGTGCACCGGGCACTTCCATTCGCAATACGGGTTACCGCACCCCAGGCAGCGGTGGGCCTGGTCGGCCGAGTGCTGGGGTTTGAAGGGTTCGTAGATCTCCACGAACTCTTTCTTGCGTTGACGCAACAGTTTCTTCTTCGGATCTTTGCGCCCGACATCGATGAACTGGAAGTCGTTATTCAGACGTTCAGCCATGTTAAAACCTCATCAAACTGTTCAGGCGCATATCACTGCGGGTTGGCACGGATGCTGGAAAGCAACGATTTCAGGTTGGCAGCCTTGGGCTTGACCAGCCAGAAACGACGCAGGTAATCATCGAGGTTTTCGGCGAGGTTGCGGCCCCATTCGCTGCCGGTCTCCTCGACATACTCGTCCAGCACGTGCTGCAAGTGGTTCCGGTAGGATTCCATGGCTTCGCCGCTGATCCGCTGGATCTCGACCAACTCGTGGTTGACCTTGTCGACGAAGGTGTTGTCCTGGTCGAGCACGTAGGCGAAACCGCCGGTCATGCCCGAACCGAAGTTGTAACCGGTCTTGCCCAGTACCGCGACAAAGCCCCCGGTCATGTACTCGCAGCAGTGATCGCCAGTGCCTTCCACTACGGTGTGGGCACCGGAGTTACGCACGGCGAAACGCTCACCGGCGGTGCCGGCGGCGAACAGCTTGCCACCGGTGGCGCCGTACAAGCAGGTGTTGCCGATGATGGCACTGTCCTGGGTCTTGTAGACGCTGCCTTTAGGCGGAACGATCACCAGCTTGCCGCCGGTCATGCCCTTGCCCACGTAGTCGTTGGCGTCACCTTCCAGGTACATGTGCAGGCCACCAGCGTTCCACACGCCAAAGCTCTGGCCCGCAGTGCCCTTGAAGCGGAAGGTGATCGGCGCCTTGGCCATGCCCTGGTTGCCGTGCTTGCGCGCGATTTCGCCGGAGATGCGGGCGCCAATCGAACGGTCGCAGTTGCAGATATCCAGGGCGAACTCACCACCGCTGGCGTCGTTGATCGACGATCCGGCGATTTCCACCATCTTCTCGGCCAGCAGGCCTTTGTCGAAGGGCGGGTTGCGCTCGACGCCGCAGAACTGCGGCTTGTCGGCCGGAATGTGATCGCTGCCGAGCAGCGGCGTGAGGTCCAGGTGATGTTGCTTGGCGGTCTGGCCCTGAAGGATTTCCAACAGGTCGGTGCGACCGATCAGCTCTTCAAGGGAACGCACGCCCAGCTTGGCCAGCCACTCACGGGTTTCTTCGGCGACGTAGGTGAAGAAGTTCACCACCATGTCGACGGTGCCGATGTAGTGATCCTTGCGCAGCTTCTCGTTCTGAGTGGCGACGCCGGTGGCGCAGTTGTTCAGGTGGCAGATGCGCAGGTATTTGCAGCCCAGGGCGATCATTGGCGCGGTGCCGAAGCCGAAGCTCTCGGCGCCGAGGATCGCGGCCTTGATCACGTCGAGGCCGGTTTTCAGGCCACCGTCGGTCTGCACACGGACCTTGCCGCGCAGGTCGTTGCCGCGCAGGGTCTGGTGGGTTTCGGCCAGGCCGAGTTCCCACGGAGCGCCGGCGTACTTGATGGAGGTCAGCGGCGAAGCGCCGGTGCCGCCGTCGTAGCCGGAAATGGTGATCAGGTCGGCATAGGCCTTGGCCACGCCAGCGGCAATGGTGCCCACGCCGGCTTCTGCTACCAGCTTCACCGAGACCAGCGCCTGCGGGTTGACTTGTTTCAAGTCGAAAATCAGCTGCGACAAGTCTTCGATCGAGTAGATGTCGTGGTGCGGCGGAGGCGAGATCAGCGTCACACCCGGCACTGCGTAACGCAGCTTGGCGATCAGACCGTTGACCTTGCCGCCCGGCAGTTGGCCGCCTTCACCGGGCTTGGCGCCCTGGGCCACCTTGATCTGCAGCACTTCGGCGTTGACCAGGTATTCCGGGGTCACACCGAAACGGCCAGTGGCAACCTGCTTGATTTTCGAGCTCTTGATGGTGCCGTAACGCGCCGGGTCTTCACCGCCTTCGCCGGAGTTGGAACGCGCACCCAGGCGGTTCATGGCTTCGGCCAGGGCTTCGTGAGCCTCAGGCGACAAGGCGCCCAGCGAGATACCGGCAGAGTCGAAGCGCTTGAGGATCGACTCCAGCGGCTCGACTTCGCTGATGTCCATCGGCGTGTCCAGGGTCTTCACCTTGAACAAATCGCGGATCATCGACACCGGGCGGTTGTCCACCAGCGAGGTGTATTCCTTGAACTTGGCGTAGTCGCCCTGCTGCACGGCGGCTTGCAGGGTGTTGACCACGTCCGGGTTGTAGGCGTGGTATTCGCCACCGTGCACGAACTTGAGCAGACCGCCTTGCTGGATCGGCTTGCGCGCGCTCCAGGCTTCGGCTGCCAGGGCTTTTTGCTCGGCTTCGATGTCGACGAAACGCGCGCCCTTGATACGGCTCGGCACGCCACGGAAGCTCAGGTCGCAAACCTCTTCGGACAGGCCGATGGCTTCGAACAGCTGTGCGCCACGGTACGAGGTGACGGTAGAGATGCCCATCTTCGACAGGATCTTCAGCAGGCCCTTGGTGATGCCCTTACGGTAGTTCTTGAACACCTCGTAGAGGTCGCCCAGCACTTCACCGGTGCGGATCAGGTCACCCAGCACTTCGTACGCGAGGAATGGGTACACCGCCGAGGCGCCGAAGCCGATCAGCACCGCAAAGTGATGCGGGTCGCGGGCGGTGGCGGTTTCCACAAGGATGTTGGAGTCGCAGCGCAGGCCTTTTTCGGTCAGGCGGTGGTGCACTGCACCCGTCGCCAACGAAGCGTGGATCGGCAGCTTGCCTGGTGCGATGTGGCGGTCGGTCAACACGATCTGGGTACGACCGGCGCGCACGGCTTCTTCGGCCTGGTCGGCGACGTTGCGCACAGCGGCTTCAAGGCCGAGGCTTTCGTCGTAGTTCAGGTCGATGATCTGGCGGTCGAAGCCTGGGCGATCCAGGGTCATCAACGAGCGCCACTTGGCCGGGGAAATGACCGGCGAGCTGAGGATCACTCGGGAAGCATGCTCAGGCGATTCCTGGAAGATGTTGCGCTCGGCACCGAGGCACACTTCCAGGGACATCACGATGGCTTCGCGCAGCGGATCGATCGGCGGGTTGGTCACCTGGGCGAACTGCTGGCGGAAATAGTCGTACGGCGTGCGCACGCGCTGGGACAGCACGGCCATTGGCGTGTCATCGCCCATGGAACCGACCGCCTCGTAGCCTTGCTCGCCGAGCGGACGCAGCACCTGGTCGCGCTCTTCAAACGTGACCTGGTACATCTTCATGTACTGCTTGAGCTGGTCGACATCGTAGAAAGCCGAACCGTGGTCGTTGTCTTCCATGGTCGCCTGGATGCGCAGGGCGTTCTTGCGCAGCCATTGCTTGTACGGGTGACGGGACTTCAGGCGGTTGTCGATGGCGTCGGTGTCGAGGATCTGACCGGTTTCGGTGTCCACGGCCAAAATCTGGCCAGGGCCCACGCGGCCTTTGGCGATAACGTCTTCAGGCTTGTAGTCCCACACGCCGATTTCGGACGCGAGGGTGATGAAGCCGTTGGTGGTGGTGACCCAACGCGCAGGGCGCAGACCGTTACGGTCAAGCAGGCACACCGCGTAGCGGCCGTCAGTCATGACCACACCGGCCGGGCCGTCCCACGGCTCCATGTGCATCGAGTTGTACTCGTAGAACGCACGCAGGTCCGGGTCCATGGTTTCGACGTTCTGCCACGCTGGCGGAATGATCATGCGCACGCCACGGAACAGGTCGATGCCGCCGGTGACCATCAGTTCGAGCATGTTGTCCATGCTGGAAGAGTCGGAACCCACACGGTTGACCAGCGGGCCGAGCTCTTCCAGGTCCATCAAATCGTTGGCGAACTTGGTGCGACGGGCCACGGCCCAGTTGCGGTTGCCGGTGATGGTGTTGATCTCGCCGTTGTGGGCGAGGAAGCGGAATGGCTGGGCCAGCGGCCATTTCGGCAGGGTGTTGGTGGAGAAGCGCTGGTGGAACACGCAGATTGCGGTTTGCAGGCGCTCATCGCTCAGGTCTGGATAGAAGGCGGTAAGGTCCGCCGGCATCATCAGGCCTTTATAAATGATGGTCTTGTGCGAAAAGCTGCAGATGTAGTGGTCGGTGTCGGCGGCGTTGGAAACCGACGAACGACGACGCGAGGTGAACAGCTTGATCGCCATGTCCTGGTCGCTCAGGCCTTCACCGGCGATAAACACTTGTTCGATCTGCGGCAGGCGCTCCAGGGCCAGGCGGCCGAGTACGCTGGTGTCGATTGGCACTTTGCGCCAGCCGACGAGTTGCAGGCCGGCGGCCAGGATCTCGCGGTTCATGTTCTCGCGAGCGGCTTCGGCCTTCACCGGGTCCTGGTTGAAAAACACCATGCCCACGGCGTACTGCTTGGGCAGGTCGACCGCAAATTGTTCTTTTGCGACAGCGCGCAGGAACTGGTCGGGCTTTTGGATCAGCAAGCCACAACCGTCACCGGTCTTGCCGTCGGCGTTGATCCCACCGCGGTGGGTCATGCAGGTCAGGGCCTCGATGGCCGTTTGCAAAAGGGTATGACTGGGCTCGCCCTGCATATGGGCTATCAGGCCGAAACCGCAGTTATCCTTGAATTCATCGGGTTGGTACAGACCTGCTTTCATAGACACTTTCTCACCAGGCTGCCTCTTATATCGAGGCAAATTTCTTTTCAATTCAACCGGTTACCTTCCACGCCGAACGTACGCCGGCTTAGCGGGGGCAAAAGGGAGGTCATTGTACACACCGACACAGACGCTCACAAATTTAGCGACGAAATGTCGCAAATCTATGTCGCATTTATGAAAGGTTTAAAGCGATATGCTGTGCTAGTCAAAACTTTTTTAATTCTGACCGCTACGACTCAAAAGCTACTGTGACGCAGACACCACAAAGCGCGCGGTCTCTAGAGACTGCACGCACTTGCGGTTATTTTTTGAGGTGCCGGGAGGGCGGCCTGGGTAAGGCCGCCGGATCTTCAGCGAGTTGTTGCGAGTTCTTGTTGAACGCTGGCAACAGTGCGAGGCCAAGGTTTACCAGCCTGGACCTTCGCTGGCAAGGTTTTGATCGCAGAATCGGCGGCTGCACGGCTGGAGAAGTTGCCGTAGGTGATCACGTAGAGAGGCTTGCCGTTGAGCACTTTCTTGAAATAACGGTACTCGCCGCCCTGCTCTTTCACGAACGCCTGAGCGTTGGCTTCGGAACTGGTGCCGAGGATCTGCACGACGAAGTTGCCGGTCGGCTGGCTGGCGTACCAGCTGCTGCCAGCGGCGCCGGCTTTGGCAACGGTGGCGGCCGGTTTTTCAGCAGGCTTGGCAGCCGGAGCCGGGGCTGGCTTGGCGGCTGGCGCAGGCGCGACCGGCTTGGTCACAGGCGCAGGCTTGGCGGTGGCGACAGTCGGTGCCGGGGTCGGCTTGGCAACCGCAGCCGGCTGGCCCGCTGGCACGCCCGCAGGCGGCGCAGTGGTGGTCACGGTAGGTGGTGTGGCGCTGGAGCCCTCCAGCGGCACGCCGTCGTCGCCTTCGGAGATGCCACCGGCTTCTTCGGCGAGCGGACCGCGCATCACCGGCTGGCCGACCATCGGCAGGTTGGTCGGTTGGCCGGAGTTGGCGAACTCGACGTTTGGCGTGGGCTTGCCCAGTGGCAACTGCGCCTGTTCGGTTGGCGCGCCGGCCGTGGTCGGTGCCTTGCTGCGGCCTGGAATCAACCAGGCGGCGGCGACAGCGACCACGACAACGGCGGAAATAGCCAATACGTGTTTCTTAGGCATAGTGAACCCCATCTTTGGACGCTTGACCGCAGTGCGGCTGGCAATCATGGCTTCGATCATGGCATCGCGGGCAACCTGGTTGATGGTGCCAGGCCAGCCGTCGGAGCTTTCGTGAATATCAGAGATCTGCTGAGCGGAGAAAAGTTCGATACCGGCCCCTGCGCCTTCAAGGCGTTGAGCCAGGTATTCGCGGGTTTCTTCCTCTTCGTACGGCTGCAGCTCGATGACGTGGAACAGCTCCTGGTCACCGCTGATCTGCTCCAGCTCGGCGATCAGCGACGACTCACCAAACAGGAATACGTGCGGGCGACCTTCCGGTGTACCGGCTGCCAGCGCCAGCAGCGCCTCCAGGGCGGATTCGTCGAGCTGCTCGGCGTCATCCACCAGCAGGTAGACTTCCTGGCCGGTCAGGCCCAGCTGCACCACTTGCTTGAGGATCGCATTCGGCTCGGCAGTCGCCACGTCCAGCGCCTGGGCGACTTGGCGCAGAACGCCCGCCGCATCACCGGCACCACGGGCCGACACCACCACACTCTGCACCGACTGCTTGTTGGTGCTGGCCACCAGGGCCTGGCGCAGCAGGGTCTTGCCGCTGCCCAGCGGGCCGGTCACGACCAGCAGCAGCTGGCTGTAACGTGCGAGGTGGTGCAGCTGGCCAAGCACTGGCTTGCGCTGGGCCGGGAAAAATTTGAAGCCAGGCACCCGTGGAGCAAAAGGGTCGTGGCTTAACTGGTAATGGCCGAGGAACGCCTCGTCGGCATGCAAACTAGTCATCGGGATCTTATTAACCTTTAAGCTGGGCCAGGGCGCGGTAATCCGCTCCCAGCGTGGCCTGTAAAATCTCTTTCGGATAATCGTCGGTCACCACCGCTTCGCCCATGTGGCGCAGCAGCACCAGTCGCAGTCGACCGTCGATCACTTTCTTGTCTATTGCCATATGTTCGAGGAAATCCGCCTCAGTCATCTCCTGCGGCGGGATCACCGGCAAACCGGCGCGCTGGAACAGGCGGATGCCGCGATCACGCTCCTCGGCGCTGATCCAGCCCAGGCGCTGCGACATCTCCAATGCCATCACGGTGCCAGCCGCTACAGCCTCCCCGTGCAACCACACACCATAGCCCATGTGGGTTTCGATCGCATGGCCGAAGGTGTGGCCCAGGTTGAGGGTGGCCCGTACACCGGACTCCCGTTCGTCGGCATTCACCACCAGCGCCTTGGCGGCGCAGGAGCGGGAAATCGCTTCGGTGAGTGCTACTTGGTCAAGGTTGCGCAACGCGTCGACGTGTTCTTCCAGCCAGGCCAGGAACGGCTCGTCGCAGATCAACCCGTACTTGATGACTTCCGCCAGGCCCGCCGACAGCTCGCGCGGCGGCAAGGTGTTAAGGGTCGCGGTGTCGATCAGCACGGCTTGAGGCTGGTAGAACGCGCCCACCATGTTCTTGCCCAGCGGGTGATTGATGCCGGTCTTGCCGCCCACCGACGAATCGACCTGGGACAGCAACGTGGTCGGCACTTGGATAAAGTCCACGCCACGCTGGTAACAGGCCGCAGCAAAGCCGGCCATGTCGCCGATCACACCGCCGCCCAGGGCGATCACGGTGGTGCGTCGGTCATGACGTGCGGTGAGCAGGCCATCAAAGATCAGTTGCAGGGTTTCCCAGTTCTTGTGGGCTTCGCCGTCGGGCAGGATCACGGAGATCACCGAATAGGCCGACAGGCTGCGGCTCAGACGCTCAAGATACAGCGGCGCGACCGTTTCGTTGGAGATGATCGCCACTTGCCGCCCGGCAATATGCGGTGCGAGCAACTCGGGCTGGTCCAGCAGACCTTCGCCAATATGGATCGGGTAGCTGCGCTCGCCTAGATCGACCTTAAGTGTCTGCATGTGTCCCCGCGTTAGAGATATTGTGACGACCGATGACGTCACGTTCTGACGTCACCTGATGGCTCTACGCCACACCCCGCAGGGTGATAGCGCGCCGCCGAGAATAGCGCATTTCGAGCCGGGCTTTAACGGGGTGGCAGCCGTTGCAGGCGCTCAAGAATGTCGAGGACCACCATCCGAGGTGGCCGCTCATCGGTTTCTACCACCAGGTCGGCGATTTCCCGATACAGCGGATCGCGCAGCGTGAGCAGGTCCCGCAGGGTTTTCTCCGGGTTGGCCGTGCGCAGCAACGGGCGATTGCGATCGCGGGCGGTGCGGCCCACCTGCTGCTCGACCGACGCATGCAGATAGACCACCCGACCACCGGCATGCAGCGCGCGACGGTTTTCTTCACGCATCACTGCGCCACCGCCGGTCGCCAATACCACGCCGTCGAGGCCGCACAGCTCGGCGATCATCGCCTGCTCGCGGTCACGAAAGCCCAGTTCGCCTTCCTTATCGAAGATCCATGGGATATTGGCACCCGTGCGCAATTCAATTTCCTTGTCGGAATCTTTGAACGGCAGGCGCAGCTCTTTGGCCAGCAAACGGCCGATGGTGCTTTTTCCAGCGCCCATCGGTCCTACAAGAATCAAATTTCGCACAGAATCAACGACTCACAGCAATCGCCTGGTTATTCATAATACGCGGAGTCAGGAATACCAGCAGCTCGGATTTTTTCTCCGCCATCACATCGCGCCGGAAAAGGCGGCCAAGATACGGCACATCGCCCAAAAATGGCACTTTATCTACCACTTTGCTTTGGGTATTGGAGAAAACCCCGCCGATGACGATGGTCTCGCCATCCTTGACCAGCACCTTGGCGTTGACCTCGTTCTTCTTGATCGGCGGTACGTCGTTGAGTTTGTTCAGGTAGTCGGGCTCGTCCTTGGTGACCTTGACCTCCATGATCACGCGGTCATCCGGGGTGATTTGGGGGGGTGACTTCCAGCGACAGCGAGGCCTCCTTAAATGAAACCGACGTAGCGCCACTGGAGCTGGATTCCTGGTAGGGAATCTCGGTGCCCTTGAGAATGCGCGCGGTTTCCTTGTCGGACGTGACCACCTTGGGTTGCGAGACGATTTCACCGTTGCCGGTTTTCTCCATGGCGGTGAGTTCCAGGTCCAGCAGCAGGTTGTCGGTGATATAGGCGATACCCAGGCCCGAAGTGCCGGTGAGTGACCCCAAGTCCACAAAGGGTGAACTGGGTGGATTTTCCGGCGGTTCCGCGCCTTCAGGCTGAGGTTTCGGAATGCCTCCCGCGCCCCAGTTGCCCCGATTGAGCCGCCCACCCCAACGTGCGCCGAGGCTTTTGTCGTAATCGACATTGGCCTCGACAATCCGCGCCTCGATCATCACCTGGCGTACCGGAATATCCAGCTGTGCCACGATCCGCCGCAGCTCTTCCAGCCGCTCAACGGTCTGGTAGGCGATGATGTTGTTGGTGCGATCATCCACCGCCACCGAACCTCGCTCATCGGTCACGCCTTCAAGGCCGGTGACCGACTGGAACAACTTGGCCAGGTCCGCCGCCTTGGCGTAATTGACTTGCAGCAGCTCCCGGCGCAACGGCGCCAATTCGGCCATCTGTTTGCGCGATTCCAGCGTCAGCAGTTCACGCGCAGCCAGTTCCTCGGCCGGCGCCACCAGCAACACACCGGCCTTGACCCGCTTGTCCAGGCCCTTAGCTTGCAGCACCAGGTCCAGCGCTTGGTCCCAGGGCACCTCCTTGAGACGCAGGGTGATCGAGCCTTGCACATCATCGCTGGCAACCAAGTTGAGGCCCGCCACATCGGCAATTTGTTGCAACGCGGTGCGCAACTCGATGCTCTGGAAGTTGAGGGTGAGCTTATCGCCTGTGTAGGCGCTCAGTGTGCCGATGCCGGGAGGCGGCAACTGGATCAGATCCACACGATTGGGCACAGCAGCAGCCATCGGTGCCGTGAACGCTATCCATAGCGCCACACCGAAGGACGAGAAAGTCCTTTTCATTGTTTGATTCCGTTATGAGTTGATGTTTAACAACAAGGTTCGCGGGCGTTCCAGCCATGCGCCCTGACCATCGGGAAACAGCTCGACCAGTTCTATAGCGCGCTCATGGATGGCCGTGATCCGACCATGATCCGGCCCCAGGTAGTCCCCGACCGCCAGGCGATGGACCTTGGAGGCAGCACGTAACAAGGCAAAAACCTGCACCCCACGGGACAGCGTGCCGACCATTTCAAACTGGTCAACCGCGAGGCTTTCCAGCACGCCACGCGGTCGGGTGAGATCCGGCGCCCGGGCCGGCCGCCCCTTCACAGGGTCGACCTGCGCTGCGAGCAGTTGAAAGGGATCACGCAACCCCGACAAGTCGTAGGCAAAAGGCTGTCGCGGTACACGCTGCCCACCGCCCTGCGCATGCCAGTAAGTCTTGACCAGCAGGTCCAGACGCAGCAGCTTGCCATCACGCCGCAGGGCCCTATCGTACACTGTAGCGATGCGCGACAGGCTGCCCAGACCCGTGAGGAACATTGCCAGATCGTGATAAGTGCCCATGACACCGACCTGCACGGGTTGTTCGTGAAAGAACGGCTGAGACTCCTCATCCAACGGCGTGACGCTCTCGACCAGCAAGCCATTGGCCAGTGCCAAGCGCGCGATATCTTCGAGCAAGCCAGGCATTTCGGACTCGCCGGGCAACGCCTGCGTTAGTTCATTGACCTTAACTTGCATCCGTTGAAGCTGCTGTGCGCGCGCTTCAAGGCTGGCGGCCAGGCCAGTCTTGTGTGCAATTTGCTGTTGTAGGGCCACTTCCCGCGCTTCGACCTGACGCAACCGCTCCCGCGAAGGGCTCAGGTACACAAGGTCGCCCACCACAAACACCACGCCCGCCAGCGCACAGCCCAACAGGGCCTTGCCAGGTAGGGGCCATTTTGCAGCGTTGTGAGTGAGTGCAGAAAGATTGAGCCTTGGCAGGCTCAAGGTTGAGCCTCGGAGGACTCTCCCTGACGCACCATCAGCTGGAATTCATTGTTACCGCGCGCGCCATCCGTTCGCACATGCTGCAGACGCGTGGAATGGGCACCTTCCGCCGCCTCCAGGCGACGCATCAATTGGGCGATGTCCTGGCTGGACTCAGCGCTGCCGCTGATACTGACCGTATCGCCCTTGGCGACCACTTCATGCAGGTGCACGCCGTCGGGGACCGCGCGCGCCAGTTGGTCCAATAGCTGCGCGCCTGGCGAGCGGGCATCGTGCAGGTCTTGCACGACTTTCATGCGCTGGGCCAATTGCTGGCTTTGCTCCTGCAGATCGTCGATGGTCTTGATGCGTGAATCCAGGCCGATGACCTCCTTGCCCAGATGGTCATTGCGGGTCACTTGACGGTCGATGGCCTGGTCGATGACCTGGTCCGCCAGCCACACGGCAGCGAGCGCCGCACAGGTGAACACCAGCAAGCACGCCAGTAGATACTTGCGTCGCCGCTCTGCCAGCGCCTGACGCCAAGGCAGTAGGTTGATTCGTGTCTTCAAGCGAAACTCCTCAGGGCCAACCCGCAGGCAATTCCCATCCCCTGGGCATCCACGGCCCATTGTGCACCATCGACGCGATGGCTCGGCGTGAAGCTGGCGAAATCCTGACGGCAAGCGCGCGCCAATGCAAACGCTTCGATATCGATCACCTTCGGCACCAGCCCCGCCAGCGCCAAAACCGCCTCGCGAGCCTCCACGTGTTCCTTCAAGCACGCGGCCAAGAGCACCTCGACCCGACTCGGATCCAGGGCCGTCGGCCCGCGCACTTGAAAGTCGATAGCCACATCATCCAGCGGATAAGGAATGTACTGGTCCGCCTCCATCTGGATCATCCAGGTCATCTCATCATCAGAGAGCCCGGCGTCCATCTCGATCATCCGCGTGATCACCGAGGGTCCGGACACTGCAGCGACAGCACCACGAACCGAAGTCGACAACCGCGACCACGCGCTGCGCAGGGCGCGCCCTACGCCGTCTAGATCAAGGAACGTGCCATCGACTACCGCTTGCGCCGGCAGCGCCTGTGTGACGTAGCCTTGAACGTTGTAGCCTGAAGCTGAACGGCCCAGCTCGATCAAGCGGATGGCCGTGTCATTGATGTCGACACCCAGCAAGGTGCCGCCTTTTCCCGTGAAAAATCCCTTTCCCATAAAACTCCCTAAAGCTTTGCCTGTCATACCGCCTGATTGCCGCTGGGCGCCATGCATTCGGTCGACTTGTTGAACAGGTGCGAATGACGTCCCAAGTCGAAAAATGCTTTAATGCCCAGCGTTTTTTCCCGCTTTTTATCTGCAGCTCGGGTCGATCCATCGTTTGCCATGCATGCCCCGACGCCTAACTCATTCTTTTCTCTGGAAATCCAAAAGCCTTGATTCGTCTGCTGAAGTTTTTCGGGTACTCCATTGTCGCCATCGTTTGCGGGCTGCTGCTCGTGCTCAGCGGGGCTTACCTCTACCTTAGTCCGGGTTTGCCCTCGGTAGAGGCCCTCAGAAGTATCCAGTTGCAGATTCCTTTGCGGGTCTACAGCAGCGATGAAAAACTGATCGCGGAGTTCGGCGAAATGCGCCGCACACCGATCCGTTTTGCCGATATTCCGCCCAATTTCATCAGCGCCCTTTTGTCAGCTGAAGACGATAATTTTGCCAACCACTATGGCGTCGACCCCAGCAGCCTGGTGCGTGCGGCGACACAACTGGTAAAAAGCGGACACATCCAGTCCGGCGGCAGCACTATCACCATGCAGGTGGCGAAGAACTTCTTCCTCACCAGCGAGCGCAGCTTTTCGCGTAAAGCCACCGAGATCCTCCTGGCGCTGCAGATCGAACGCCAGCTGACCAAGGACGAGATCCTCGAGTTGTACGTCAACAAGATCTACCTGGGCAACCGTGCCTACGGCATCGAGGCGGCTTCGCAGGTCTACTACGGCAAGTCCATCCGTGACGCCAGCCTGGCGCAGATGGCGATGATTGCCGGTCTGCCCAAGGCCCCTTCACGCTTCAACCCCCTGGCCAACCCGGCGCGCAGCAAAGAACGCCGCGACTGGATCCTGGGCCGCATGTACAAGCTGGGCAAGATCGACCAGGCCGCTTACGAAAGCGCCATCGCCGAACCGCTGAACGCCAGCTACCACGTGCCGACGCCGGAAGTGAACGCGCCTTATATTGCTGAAATGGCGCGCGCCGAGATGGTTGGCCGCTATGGCAGTGAGGCCTACACCGAAGGTTTCCGGGTGACCACCACGGTGCCAAGCAACCTGCAGGAAATCGCCAATGACTCGTTGCATTCCGGCCTGATCACCTACGACCAGCGCCACGGCTACCGTGGCCCTGAATCACGCCTGCCAGGCAAGACCCTGAGCGCTTGGACCACCGAACTGGGCAAGCAGCGCGCCATCAGTGGCCTGGAGCCGGCTATCGTCACCCAGGTTAAGAAAGACGGCGTACAGGTGCTGACCCGCACCGGCGAAGCCCATGTAGCGTGGGACAGCATGAAATGGGCGCGTCCCTTCCTGAACACCAACAGCATGGGCGCGCTGCCCAAGCAGCCGTCTGACGTGGCCCAGGTGGGTGATTTGATCCGCGTGCAACGCCAGAAGGACGACAGCCTCAAGTTCAGCCAAGTGCCGCTCGCCCAGGGCGCGCTGGTGTCGCTGGACCCGCAGAATGGTGCAATCCGCGCTCTGGTCGGTGGCTTCGCCTTCGAGCAAAGTAACTACAACCGTGCCACCCAGGCCAAGCGCCAGCCTGGTTCGAGCTTCAAGCCGTTCATCTACAGCGCCGCGCTGGACAATGGCTACACCGCCGCCAGCCTGGTCAACGATGCGCCGATCGTGTTTGTCGACGAGTACCTGGACAAGGTCTGGCGTCCGAAGAACGACACCAACACCTTCCTCGGTCCGATCCGTATCCGCGAAGCGCTGTACAAGTCGCGTAACCTGGTATCGATCCGCTTGCTGCAGGCCATGGGCGTCGGCAAGACCATCGACTATATGACGCGCTTTGGCTTCAACAAGTCGGACCTGCCGCCAAACCTGTCCCTGGCCCTGGGCACCGCGACCCTCACGCCGATGGAAATCGCCACCGGCTGGAGCACCTTTGCCAACGGCGGCTACAAGATCGCGCCGTACCTGATCGACAAGATTGAAAGCCGTAACGGCGACACCCTGTTCACCGCTAACCCGCCGCGAGTGCCGGGGGATGTGGTCAATGGCGTGGCGGCGACGGATGGGCTGGCGGCCCCAGGCAATGGCGGTATCACCATTGAGCCGACTCCAGGTGCCGCACCTGCCACCAACACTGCTGCAACCGAGCCGCAGGCGCCTGCCGTGGCCGAGCGCATCGTGGATGGCCGTACCACCTACATCCTCAACAGCATCCTGGAAGACGTGATCAAGAAGGGCACCGGCCGCCGCGCCTTGGCCCTGGGCCGCCCGGATATCGCGGGCAAGACCGGTACCACCAACGAATCCAAGGATGCCTGGTTCTCCGGTTACAACGCCGATTACGTGACCACCGTGTGGACCGGCTACGACCAACCGGAAAGCCTGGGTCGCCGCGAGTTTGGTGGCACCGTCGCGCTGCCGATCTGGATGAGCTACATGGGCGCCGCCCTGAAGGACAAGCCGCCGCATACCCAGCCGGAGCCGGAAGGTATCCTCAGCCTGCGCATCGACCCGGTGAGTGGCCGTGCAGCGTCGCCAAGCACGCCGAATGCGTACTTCGAACTGTTCAAGAGCGAAGACACGCCGCCGTCGGTCAACGAGCTGGGCAATGGCGTTGTGCCAGGCAGCCCGCTGCCGGCGGATGAGGCGGCACCGATTGATCTGTTCTGAGGTTGGAAGCAGGGCTTATCGTGGTGAGCGGGCTTGCTGTGGTGAGCGGGCTCTTGTGGTGAGCGGGCTTGCCCCGCGCTGGGCTGCGAAGCAGCCCTAAAACATACAACCGAGCTCTAACTGACTTACCGCATTGCCTGGATTAGGGCGGCTTCGCCACCCAGCGCGGGGCAAGCCCGCTCACCACAACAAGCCCACTTACCACAAGGCCTGCTCACCACAAAGGCCTGCTCACCACAGCAAGCCTGACCAGCACAAAGAGATTCGCCACAAAAAAGCCCCGGCTCGCGAGAGCCGGGGCTTTTTGTTGGTGCGTTACAACGACTTAGCCGTTGAACACATCATCCACGCTTTGCAGCGGGTAGTGCTTCGGATACGGCAGGGTCGCAACGCCGGTCTCGATGGCAGCTTTGGCCACGGCATCGGAGATTAGGGTGATCAGGCGCTTATCCATTGGTTTCGGAATGATGTACTCACGACCGAATTCCAGCTTGATACCACCGTAGGCGTCGCACACTTCCTGAGGCACCGGCAGCTTGGCCAGTTCGCGCAGGGCGTTGGCGGCAGCCACTTTCATCTCTTCGTTGATGCGCTTGGCGCGGACGTCCAGGGCACCACGGAAGATGAACGGGAAACCCAATACGTTGTTGACCTGGTTCGGGTAGTCCGAACGGCCGGTCGCCATGATCACGTCGCTACGGGTGGCGTGAGCCAGTTCCGGAGAGATTTCTGGATCAGGGTTGGAGCAAGCGAACACGATCGGGTTGGCGGCCATGGATTTGAGGCCTTCGGCGCTCAGCAGGTTCGGGCCGGACAGGCCGACGAACACGTCTGCACCGTCGAGGGCGTCAGCCAGGGTGCGCTTGTCGGTCGCGTGAGCGAACATCGCTTTGTACTGGTTCAGGTCGGTACGCTCGGACTGGACCACGCCCTTGCTGTCGACCATGAAGATGTTTTCCAGCTTGGCGCCCATGCTCACCAGTAACTTCATGCAGGAGATGGCCGCAGCGCCAGCACCCAGGCAGACGATCTGTGCGTCGGCCAGGGTTTTGCCAGCGATTTCCAGGGCGTTGATCATGCCGGCCGCAGTAACAATCGCGGTGCCGTGCTGGTCATCGTGGAATACCGGAATGTCGCACTGTTCGATCAGGGCCTTTTCGATCTCGAAGCACTCAGGTGCCTTGATGTCTTCCAGGTTGATGCCACCGAAGGTGATGGAAATGCGCTTGACCGTGTCGATGAAAGCCTGCGGGCTTTCGGAGTCGACTTCGATGTCGAAAACGTCGATGCCGGCAAAGCGCTTGAACAGCACGCCTTTACCTTCCATGACTGGCTTGGAAGCCAATGGGCCGAGGTTGCCCAGGCCCAGAATCGCGGTGCCATCGGAAATCACTGCAACCAGGTTGCCTTTGCCGGTGTACTTGTACGCCAGTTCAGGGTCGCGGGCGATTTCACGTACGGGCTCGGCAACACCAGGGCTGTAGGCCAGCGACAGGTCGCGAGCGGTGGCAGTGGCTTTGGTGAGCTCTACACTCAGCTTTCCTGGACGAGGATGGGCATGATATTCGAGAGCGGCAGTTTTCAAATCAGACATATCGGCATTCCGCTTTTACTGTTGGTCGACGGACCGCCGAGGATACGCGTGTCGCAAAGTCCCTACAAGACTGGGCAGTCACAGGTGTCAAGGGCCCTGCGCTACGACTTTTGGCCAAGAGCCACGGGATACAAGGGCTCAACTGTTCACAATCGAATAAAAAAATGTCTACAATTTTTTCTTAATCAGTCGATTTGAGCATGCTGGGGTCGGTCAATGGCAGCACCCAACGTGCGTGGCCGTTTTTCAGGCCACCGCGTTTGGCGCGATCTTGCACCCAGCCACGCGCCTCGATTGCCTTGCCTTGCAGACCACTGAGGGTTGCAGAGTCGAATTGTTTGACGAGGTCGGGTGCAATGCGTAATACCAGTGAACCCTGCAATTCGATCCAGATTCCGCCACGATTGCGTTCGATCTTGCTCACCCGGCCGCTGACCAAGGCGAAGCCGGACTGCTTGAGCCGGGCCACGTTTTGCACCGGCGATTGCCGCCACAGGCCCAACCGCGTGTCACGGGCGCTGTTTTCAGCGGCCTGCTGGCAGGCGACAAGATCCACGTTGGGCGCAACACCTACCTGAAACCCCAGGCCTTCAGCCAGCAGCCGCGCCTCAAGATTCTCGCCATCCGCGCCGTACAGGTGGGCCAACGTGCGGCCGTAGCGGTCCTTGCTCTCGCGCCCAGGCACCAGGCCGACGCGACCGTCGCTGGCATCGACCAATGCCTGCAAGCGCTGGCTGGCGGCGACTGCGTAAGGTTCGTCGGGGCGACCCTTCTTGCCGGTTTCCGGGGCATTGAGGCCAATCATCCGCACATTGCGGCCGTCCTTCAGGCGCAGGGTGTCGCCATCCACTACGCGCTGCACCTCTACGTGGATCAGCGTGGCCGGTGCGGGGCAGAACACCTGGGCCTGGGCGAACGAGAGCCAAATCCCAGGCACAAAAAAGGCGCCCACAAGGGACGCCTTTTTTATCAGCATGGAAAAACCGTAACGGCTTCCCAAGTTGATCGGCCTTAGGCCTTTTTGGCACCGAAAGCACCGAAACGGTCAGCAAAGCGCTGTACACGGCCGCCGGTGTCCAGAGTTTTCTGCTTACCGGTGTAGAACGGGTGGCACTCGTTGCATACGTCAGTACCCAGTGGCTTGCACAGGTTCGAACGGGTTTCGAACTTGTTGCCGCAGCTGCAGGTGACTTCGATGGTTTCGTACGCTGGATGGATATCGGCTTTCATGGCACTTCCTCGGGCTAGCGTGCCGCCACTCGACACTATTGTCGAATACCGCACGTAATTAGGCCGCGGATTCTACCAGACCTTTTTAATCGCGCAAGCCGCGTATCCGGCTGAAAACCTCCTTTCATCAGAAAACCGTGGCATACCCAAGCCCTCCCCTGTCTGCTAGGCTCCCGCCCCTGCGCCACCGCCTGCCTTTATATGAGACTCCCCGCGTGCCCGACGCCATTTTGCGCCTAGCCCTGCCCTCGCCCCTGCGCCGCCTGTTCGATTACCGGGCCCCGGCCGGCGTGCTGCGGGCGCAGTTGCAGCCGGGCATGCGCGTGCGCGTGCCGTTTGGCCGGCGGGAGATGATCGGCATTCTGGTGGAAGTCGCGGACCACAGCGAAGTCCCGGCGGAAAAGCTCAAGCCTGCGCTGGCGATGCTCGACGCCACCCCACCGTTGCCGCCTGCCCTGTTCAAGCTGTGCCTGTGGACCGCCCAGTATTACCAGCACAGCCTCGGCGATACGCTCAGTTGGGCGCTGCCAGTACTGCTGCGCCAGGGCGAACTGGCCGAAGCGCGCCAGGAACGTTTCTGGTCGATGGTGCCCGGTGCGCGCCTCGACGACCCGCGCATCGCCCGCGCCCCGCGCCAGCGTGAAGCCCTGGCGACACTGGCCCAGCACCCCCATGGCGTAGCCCATCAGCTGTTAAGCAAGCTGATGCTGAGCAAAGACAGCCTCGACCTGTTGCTCGCCAAGGGCCTGGTGCAGGTGGAAATCCGCAAACACGCCCCCGATGCCCGCCACGAACACTGGCTGGCCCAACCGGAACTGCCACTGAACCCCGAGCAACGCGCCGCTTATGAGGCGATTCGTGCCGGCTTCGACAGTTTCCATGCGTTCCTGCTGGCGGGCGTCACCGGCAGCGGCAAAACCGAAGTCTATCTGCAGTTGATCCGCGAGACCCTGCAAGCCGGCAAACAGGCGCTGGTGCTGATCCCCGAGATCAACCTGGGCCCACAGACCCTGGCGCGCTTCGAACAGCGCTTCAACGCGCGCATCGCGCTGGTGCACTCGGCAGTCAATGACCGTGAGCGTCTCGAATCCTGGCTGGCCGCACGGGATGGCGAGGCCGACATTATTATCGGCACCCGCTCGGCACTGTTCACCCCGATGAAAAACCCTGGGCTGATCATCATCGACGAGGAGCACGACGGCTCCTATAAACAGCAGGAAGGCTTGCGTTACCACGCCCGCGACCTGGCACTGGTGCGTGCACGCCAGGAAGACATCCCGATTGTGCTGGGCTCGGCCACGCCATCCTTGGAGAGCTTGCACAACGCCTACACCGGGCGTTACGGCCTCCTACGCCTCAACGAGCGCGCGGGTGGCGCCAAGCAACCCAAATTCCTGCGCCTGGACGTCAAAAGCCGTCCGCTGGACAGCGGGATTTCCGGGCCGATGCAACAAGCCATCGGCCAGACCCTCGCCGCTGGCCAACAGGTCCTGGTATTCCTCAACCGGCGCGGTTTTGCACCGACCCTGCTGTGCCACGACTGCGGCTGGATGTCCGAATGCGAGCGCTGCGATGCGCGCATGACCGTGCACCAGCGCTACGGCGAACTGCGTTGCCATCACTGCGGCCATGTGGAACGCGTACCGCGCCACTGCCCGCAGTGCGGCAAAGTCGACCTGCGACCAGTGGGCGCGGGCACCGAACGGGCTGAAGAGCGCCTGGGCATTCTGTTCCCGGATTACCCGGTTTTGCGGGTCGACCGCGACAGCACCTCGCGCAAGGACGCGATGAACCAACTGTTCGCGACCATCCAGAAAGGCCACCCATGCATCCTGGTCGGCACGCAGATGCTTGCCAAAGGGCACCACTTTCCACGGGTGACCCTGGTGTCGATCTTGGATGCCGATGGCGGGTTGTTCTCCGGTGATTTCCGCGCCAGCGAGCGCATGGCGCAGTTGATCGTGCAGGTTGCTGGCCGCGCAGGGCGTGCCGAAGAGCCAGGCCGGGTGATCATCCAGACTCACCTGGCCGACCATCCGCTACTGATCCAGCTGACCGAACAAGGCTACTTCGCCTTCGCCGAGCAGGCGCTGAGCGAACGTCGCGCGGCGGGCCTGCCGCCGTTTTCCCATTTGGCCCTGCTGCGCGCCGAAGCCCACAAGCCAGGGCAAGCAGAGAGTTTTCTGGATGAAGCGTGCAGCGCCGCCGAACGTTTGCTCGGCGAACTGGGCCTGAGCGGCATCGAACTGCTCGGCCCGGTGCCCGCCCCGATGGAGCGCCGCGCCGGGCGTTATCGCGCTCAGCTACTCTTGCAGGCAACCTCGCGCGCGCCCCTTCATCGACTATTAAGTAGCTGGTTGCTTGCCCTGGAGCAAATGCCCAGCGGTCGCCAAGTGCGATGGTCATTGGACGTAGACCCGGTAGATTTGTATTAAATGAACTCTGTGGCGAGGGAGCTTGCTCCCGTTGGAGTGCGCAGCGCTCCCAAAAGCTTGGGGCCGCTACGCAGCCCAGCGGGAGCAAGCTCCCTCGCCACAGGTTAATCGTCTGTAGAGGGTCTTCGAAGGTTGGCAAGCCCGCCCTCGCCACGGATAATGCCCAGTTTTTCCACCTGCGCATCGCGCGCCGCCGCTTGCGGTCGAAAGAGAACACCATGAAAGACACCATTCGCCAGCTGATCCAACAAGCCCTCACCCAACTCGTCAACGAAGGTGTGTTGCCTGAAGGCCTGACGCCGGCGATCCAGGTGGAAAACACCCGCGACAAGACCCATGGTGACTTCGCCAGCAACATCGCGATGATGCTGTCCAAGCCTGCGGGCATGAAGCCGCGCGACCTGGCAGAGAAAATCATCGCCGCGCTGCCGGTGGACGAAAGCGTCACCAAGGCTGAAATCGCCGGCCCAGGCTTCATCAACTTCTTCCAGAACACCCAGGCCCTGGCTTCGCGCCTGGATGCGGCCCTGGCCGACGCCAAGATCGGCGTGCGCAAAGCCGGCCCGCTGCAACGCGTGGCGATTGACCTGTCGGCACCGAACCTGGCCAAAGAGATGCACGTGGGCCACCTGCGCTCCACCATCATCGGCGACGGCGTAGCGCGGGTCCTGGAGTTTCTCGGCGACACCGTGATCCGTCAGAACCACGTGGGCGACTGGGGCACCCAGTTCGGCATGCTGATGGCTTACCTGCAGGAAAACCCGATCACCAGCAACGAGCTGTCGGATCTGGAAAACTTCTACCGCGCTGCCAAGAAGCGTTTCGACGAGTCCGAAGAATTCGCCGACCGCGCCCGTGGCCTAGTGGTCAAGCTGCAAGCCGGCGACAAGGAATGCCTGGAACTGTGGAACCGCTTCCGTGAGATTTCCCTGTCCCACTGCCAGGAAATCTACGAGCTGCTCAACGTCAAGCTGACTATGGCCGACGTGATGGGCGAAAGCGCCTACAACGACGACCTGATCAACGTGGTCAACGATCTCAAGGCCAAAGGCCTGCTGGTAGAAAGCAACGGCGCGCAGTGCGTGTTCCTCGAAGAGTTCAAGACCGCCGAAGGCGAACCACTGCCGGTGATCATCGTCAAGGCCGATGGTGGCTATCTCTACGCCACCACTGACCTGGCCGCCGTGCGCTACCGCAGCGGCGTGCTCAAGGCTGATCGCGCGCTGTATTTCGTTGACCAGCGCCAGGCCCTGCACTTCCAGCAGGTGTTCGAAGTGGCGCGTCGCGCCGGCTTCGTCACCCACCCGATGCACATGGAACACATGGGCTTCGGCACCATGAACGGCGCCGATGGCCGCCCGTTCAAGACCCGTGACGGCGGCACCGTGAAGCTGATCGACCTGCTGACCGAAGCCCAGGAACGTGCCTACAACCTGGTGAAGGAAAAGAATCCGGAGCTGGCCGAGGCCGACCTGCGCAACATCGCCCGCGTGGTGGGCATCGGGGCGGTGAAATACGCCGACCTGTCCAAGCACCGTACCAGCGACTACAGCTTCAACTTCGAGCTGATGCTGAACTTCGAAGGCAACACCGCGCCGTACCTGCTCTACGCCTACACCCGTGTGGCGGGCGTATTCCGCAAGCTGGGCAAGGACTTCAGCGAAGTCGAAGGCCAGATCGTGCTGGACGCCCCGCACGAACAGGAACTGGCCGCCAAACTGGCGCAATTCGGCGAAGTGCTGAACAGCGTCGGTGAAAAAGGCACACCGCATATCCTGTGCACTTACCTGTACGAAGTCGCCGGCCTGTTCTCCAGCTTCTATGAGAACTGCCCGATCCTCACCGCCGACGACGAAGCCCAGAAGCAAAGCCGCCTGCGCCTCGCCGCGTTGGCGGGACGGACCCTCAAGCAAGGCCTGGAGCTGTTGGGCCTGGAAACTCTGGAGCGTATGTAAGTTGGCTGCCAAGAAAAAACCTGCACCCAAGCGCGGCGCCAGCCGCTACCAGGCCCCGGCGAAGAAGCCGATACCGGGCTGGTTGTGGATGGCGATCGGCCTCACCGTCGGTGCGTTTATCGTGTTCCTGATGAAGCTGGATCCGGGCAAGGGCGATGACGTCAAACGGGTCAAGCAGGAACAGCAGAAGGCCACGAAAATGGCCGAAGCCAACAAGACGGCGCCAAGCCCGACCGCACCTGTGAAGCCGAAGTACGACTTCTACACGCTGCTGCCGGAATCGGAAGTGATCGTGCCGCCTGACGCCGTGCCGGAGAAAACCCTGCCGACGCCACAGGTGCCGACCACGCCCGTCACCCCGGCGGAAGCGGCAAAAATCGACACGGCACGCGCCCAGGCCGCGCTGGCTGGCATTACGCCGCCGCCAGCACCGCCGGTTGCCGAGACCAAAGCCGCGCCGGTGACCAAGTTCTTCCTGCAAGCGGGTTCGTTCCCGAAACAGGCGGATGCGGACCGCGTGCGAGCGCAGATCATTCTGCTGGGGCAGTCGGTGACGGTTGAGTCGGGTACGGTGAAGGATGCGACCTGGTATCGCGTGCTGGTGGGGCCGTTCAGCAACCGTGAACAGTTGACTGTGGCGCAGAAGCAATTGGCCGGCGCGGGCTTTAGCAACCTGTTGTTACAACAACGCCAGAGTCGCTGATTACAGTCAACACAGATCAAAATGTATGTATGGGGGCTTTTGTGGTGAGCGGGCTTGCCCCGCGCTGGGCTGCGCAGCAGCCCAAAAATGGGAAAAACCGCCTGTCTGAAAAAAACTGCGCTTCTTATAGTGGGGCTGCTTCGCAGCCCAGCGCGGGGCAAGCCCGCTCACCACAGCAAGCCCGCTCACTACATTTCCTACGGTTGAAATCCCCCCACCACCCCCATATCAGTTTCCATCAGGGCATTTTCGCCCCGCTGCGTGGAGACTCTCCCCTTGACCACCATCGTATCAGTACGTCGCCACGGCAAAGTCGTCATGGGCGGCGACGGCCAGGTTTCCCTGGGTAATACCGTGATGAAAGGCAACGCCAAGAAAGTGCGTCGCCTGTACCACGGCCAGGTTCTCGCAGGCTTTGCCGGCGCCACCGCCGACGCTTTCACCCTTTTCGAGCGTTTTGAAGGCCAGCTAGAGAAACATCAGGGCCACCTGGTGCGCGCTGCGGTTGAACTCGCCAAAGAATGGCGCACCGATCGCTCCCTCAGCCGCCTGGAAGCCATGCTGGCCGTCGCCAACAAAGACGCTTCCCTGATCATCACCGGCAACGGCGATGTGGTTGAGCCTGAACATGGCCTGATCGCCATGGGTTCCGGCGGTGGCTACGCCCAAGCGGCCGCCAGCGCACTGTTGAAGAAAACCGACCTGTCGGCTCGCGAAATCGTCGAGACCGCCCTGGGCATCGCCGGTGATATCTGCGTGTTCACCAACCACAACCAGACCATTGAGGAGCAGGACCTCGCCGAGTAAGCCGTAGGCTTATTCCGCTTGAGGCCGCCAAACACTATGTCCATGACTCCCCGCGAAATCGTCCATGAACTCAACCGCCATATCATCGGCCAGGACGATGCCAAGCGCGCCGTAGCCATTGCGCTGCGTAACCGCTGGCGCCGGATGCAACTGCCCGAAGAACTGCGCGTTGAAGTAACGCCCAAGAACATCCTGATGATCGGCCCGACCGGCGTCGGTAAAACCGAAATCGCCCGTCGCCTGGCCAAGCTGGCCAATGCGCCGTTCATCAAGGTCGAAGCCACCAAGTTCACCGAGGTGGGCTACGTGGGCCGCGACGTCGAGTCGATCATCCGTGACCTGGCCGACGCCGCCCTGAAAATGCTGCGCGAACAGGAAGTGACCAAGGTCAGCCACCGCGCCGAAGACGCCGCCGAAGAACGCATCCTCGACGCCCTGCTGCCACCGGCCCGCATGGGTTTCAACGAAGACGCCGCGCCGGCCTCGGACTCCAACACCCGCCAACTGTTCCGCAAGCGCCTGCGTGAAGGCCAGCTGGACGACAAGGAAATCGAGATCGAAGTCGCTGAAGTCTCCGGCGTCGACATCTCCGCCCCGCCTGGCATGGAAGAAATGACCAGCCAGTTGCAGAACCTGTTCGCCAACATGGGCAAGGGCAAGAAGAAAAGCCGCAAGCTCAAGGTGAAGGAAGCGCTGAAACTGGTGCGCGACGAAGAAGCCGGGCGCCTGGTGAATGAGGAAGAACTCAAGGCCAAGGCCCTGGAAGCGGTCGAGCAGCACGGCATCGTGTTTATCGACGAGATCGACAAGGTGGCCAAGCGCGGCAATTCCGGCGGTGTCGATGTGTCCCGCGAAGGCGTACAGCGCGACTTGCTGCCGCTGATCGAAGGCTGCACGGTGAACACCAAGCTGGGCATGGTCAAGACCGACCACATCCTGTTTATTGCCTCCGGTGCCTTCCATCTGAGCAAGCCAAGCGATCTGGTGCCGGAGCTGCAAGGCCGCCTGCCGATCCGCGTGGAGCTCAAGGCGCTGACCCCAGGCGACTTCGAGCGCATCCTCAGCGAGCCGCATGCGTCGCTCACCGAGCAATACCGTGAGCTGCTGAAAACCGAAGGCTTGGGTATCGAGTTCCAAGCGGACGGCATCAAGCGCCTGGCGGAGATCGCCTGGCAGGTCAACGAGAAGACCGAGAACATCGGTGCCCGTCGTTTGCATACCTTGCTGGAGCGGCTGCTGGAGGAAGTCTCCTTCAGTGCTGGCGATTTGGCTGGCGCGCAGAATGGCGAAGTGATCAAGATCGACGCTGAATACGTCAACAGCCACTTGGGCGAATTGGCGCAGAACGAAGATCTGTCGCGGTATATCCTGTAAGTCATCTCCCTGCGTCGGCGGTCTCTTGTGGCGAGGGAGCTTGCTCCCGCTGGGCAGCGCAGCGGCCCCAAAATATTGGGAGCGCTTCGCACTGGAGCGCCAGCCCGGTCCAGCGGGAGCAAGCTCCCTCGCCACATATACCAGCCATACTGGACGACTTGCGCCATGACTAAATTTCCCACCGCTGTAAACCTGCACAAAACCTCCAACACCCTCGGCCTCACCTACGGGCCCGACGAGGTGTACCAACTCCCGGCCGAACTGCTGCGCACCCACTCGCCTTCCGCCGAGGTCCAGGGGCACGGCAAACCCATCCTGCAATTCGGCAAGCTCAATGTGCGGTTGATCAAGATCGAACCGGCCGGCCAGTACGCACTGAAATTGACCTTCGACGACGGTCATGACAGCGGACTGTTCACCTGGGACTACCTCTACCAACTCGCCGTGCGCCAAGACGCGTTGTGGGTCGATTATCTGGCCGAACTCAAAGCCGCCGGCAAAACCCGCGATCCGGATCAGTCGGTCGTACGGCTGATGCTCTAGCACAGGCCTCTTGCTCTTTAGAGGGCATTTTCTAATTTCATCTGCTTGAATGCCCTGTCGCGTGACCAACGATTGGTCCGCTTGCGAAAAAAATTAAACTCGGGTAACCAATGGAGCTGGCAAGTTCCCTGCATTTGACGATGCGGTATCAACGGTCACCCGAGTCGCAGTACCAGGCTTGTGTTGTGTATCGAAACTGGGTGCGCAGCGGTCCCCGGTACTCGTCTTTCGGACAATGGAGCGTCGTAGATGAGTAACAAGAACAACGATGACTTGAAACGCCAGGCCTCGGAAAACACCCTGGGGCTCAACCCGATCATCGCGTTACGTAAAAAGGATTTACTCGCCTCGGCGAAGATGGTGCTGACGCAAGCCATCAAACAACCGTTGCACAGCGTCAAGCACGTCGCGCATTTTGGCGTCGAGTTGAAGAACGTGATGTTCGGCAAATCCGCGTTGGTGCCCGAGAACGACGACCGTCGTTTCCAGGACCCGGCCTGGAGCCAGAACCCGCTCTACAAACGCTACCTGCAAACCTACCTGGCGTGGCGCAAGGAACTGCACGACTGGATCGGCGACAGCAACCTGTCGGAACAGGACATCAGCCGCGGCCACTTCGTGATCAACCTGATGACCGAAGCCATGGCCCCCACTAACAGCGCGGCCAACCCGGCGGCGGTCAAACGTTTCTTTGAAACCGGCGGCAAGAGCCTGCTCGATGGCCTGTCCCACCTGGCCAAGGACATGGTGCACAACGGCGGCATGCCGAGCCAGGTCAACATGGGCGCCTTTGAAGTGGGCAAGACCCTGGGCACGACCGAAGGCGCCGTGGTGTTTCGCAACGACGTGCTGGAGCTGATCCAGTACAAGCCGATCACCGAACAGGTGCACGAACGCCCGCTACTAGTGGTGCCGCCGCAGATCAACAAGTTCTATGTATTCGACCTGAGCCCGGAGAAGAGCCTGGCGCGCTTCTGCCTGCGCAATAACCAGCAAACTTTTATCGTCAGCTGGCGTAACCCGACCAAGGCCCAGCGCGAGTGGGGCCTGTCGACCTATATCGAGGCGCTCAAGGAAGCGGTGGATGTGGTCACGGCGATTACCGGCAGCAAAGATGTGAACATGCTCGGCGCCTGCTCCGGCGGCATCACCTGCACCGCCCTGCTCGGCCATTACGCGGCGCTGGGAGAGAAAAAGGTCAACGCCCTGACCCTGCTGGTGAGCGTGCTGGACACCACGCTGGACACCCAGGTGGCACTGTTTGTCGACGAACAGACTCTGGAGGCGGCCAAGCGCCACTCCTACCAGGCCGGCGTGCTGGAAGGCCGCGACATGGCCAAGGTGTTTGCCTGGATGCGGCCCAACGACCTGATCTGGAACTACTGGGTCAACAACTACCTGCTGGGCAACGAACCGCCGGTGTTCGACATCCTGTTCTGGAACAACGACACCACGCGGTTGCCGGCGGCATTCCACGGTGACCTGATCGAGCTGTTCAAGAACAACCCACTGGTGCGCGCCAACGCACTGGAAGTGTGCGGTACGCCCATCGACCTCAAGCAGGTCACTGCCGATATCTATTCCCTGGCTGGCACCAACGACCACATTACGCCGTGGCAGTCGTGCTACAAGTCGGCGCAGCTGTTTGGCGGCAAGGTGGAGTTCGTGCTGTCCAGCAGCGGGCATATCCAAAGCATCCTCAACCCGCCGGGCAACCCCAAGGCGCGCTACCAGACCAGCGACAGCCTGACGGCGAAGCCGCTGGAATGGCAGGAGAATGCCACCAAGCACACCGATTCGTGGTGGCTGCATTGGCAAGCCTGGCAGGCGGAACGGGCGGGCAAGTTGAAGAAAGCGCCTACAAGCCTGGGTAACAAAACCTATGCGGCGGCCGAAGCGGCGCCGGGCACTTATGTACACGAACGATAATCCTCACCCGTAGGGTAAGCCCATGCCGCAACCGTTCATCTTCCGCACCATCGACCTGGATGGCCAGACCATCCGCACGGCGGTGCGCCCGGGCAAGCCTCACTTGACGCCGTTGCTGATCTTCAATGGCATCGGCGCCAACCTTGAGTTGGTGTTTCCGTTCGTCCAGGCACTAGACCCGGACCTGGAAGTGATCGCGTTCGATGTGCCCGGCGTGGGCGGTTCCTCCACACCCAATCGACCGTACCGTTTCCCAGGCCTGGCCAAACTCACCGCACGCATGCTCGATTACCTGGACTATGGCCAGGTGAACGCGGTGGGCGTGTCTTGGGGCGGCGCGTTGGCGCAGCAGTTTGCCTACGACTACCCGGAGCGCTGCAAGAAGCTGATTCTGGCGGCCACGGCGGCGGGTGCGGTGATGGTGCCGGGCAAGCCGAAAGTGTTGTGGTTGATGGCCAGCCCGCGCCGTTACATCCAACCGTCCCATGTGGTGCGCATCGCGCCGATGATCTACGGCGGCTCGTTCCGCCGCGATTCCAAGCTCGCCGCCGAGCATGCCAGCAAAGTGCGCTCGGCCGGTAAGTTGGGTTACTACTGGCAGCTATTCGCCGGGTTGGGCTGGACCAGCATCCACTGGCTGCACAAGATCCGCCAACCCACCCTGGTGCTGGCGGGGGACGATGACCCGCTGATCCCGCTGATCAACATGCGCATGCTGGCCTGGCGCATCCCCAATGCACAGTTGCACATCATCGATGACGGCCACCTGTTCCTGATCACCCGGGCGGAAGCCGTGGCGCCGATCATCATGAAATTTCTCGAAGAGGAGCGCATGCGCGCGGTGATCCATCCGCGACCGGCCGTGTAAGGACCGCACCGCCGCGCAACTTGCCAGGAACCGGCTATGGTTCTGAATTGGCGTGCCTGTTTGATGGCTTGACGAAGGAGTGTTGGCTCATGCGAGAAAGACCCGTGACGAACCCGGCGCCCACCCCTGCCGCGTTCATCAATGCGCAAAATGCAATCACCGGCCTGCGCGGTCGGGACCTGCTGTCGACCCTGCGCAGCGTGGCCGCCCATGGCTTGCGCAACCCGGTGCATACCGCTCGCCATGCCTGGGCGTTGAGCGGTCAACTGGGCCGCGTGCTGCTCGGTGAAACCGTGCACGAACCCAACCCCAACGACGGCCGCTTCACCGACCCCACCTGGAAACTCAACCCACTGTACCGGCGCAGCCTGCAAGCCTATCTGAGCTGGCAGAAGCAGACCCGTCACTGGATCGATGACAGCAACCTGAGCGCCGATGACCGCGCCCGAGCGCATTTTGCTTTCTCGTTGATCAACGATGCGGTCTCCCCTTCCAACACCCTGCTCAACCCGCTGGCGATCAAGGAACTGCTCAATTCCGGCGGCAACAGCGTGGTGCGCGGTGTGACCAACCTGTTCGAAGACCTGCTGCACAACAATGGCCTGCCGCGCCAGGTGAGCAAGCACGCCTTCGAGGTGGGCAAGTCGGTCGCCACCACCCCAGGCTCGGTGGTGTTTCGCAATGAGCTGCTGGAGCTGATCCAGTACAAACCCATGAGCGAAAAGCAGTACGCCAAGCCGCTGTTGATCGTGCCGCCGCAAATCAACAAGTACTACATTTTCGACTTGAGCCCCGCCAACAGCTTTGTGCAGTACGCCCTCAAGAATGGCCTGCAGACCTTTATGGTCAGCTGGCGCAATCCGGATGTGCGGCATCGCGAATGGGGCCTGTCCACCTACGTCGCTGCGCTGGAAGAAGCGCTCAACGTGTGCCGCGCGATCACCGGCGCCCGTGAGGTCAACCTGATGGGCGCCTGCGCCGGTGGCCTGACCATCGCCGCGCTGCAAGGCCACTTGCAAGCCAAGCGCCAGTTGCGCCGCATCTCCAGCGCCAGCTACCTGGTGAGCCTGCTGGACAGCCAGATCGACAGCCCCGCCACCCTGTTCGCCGACGAGCAGACCCTGGAAGCCGCCAAGCGCCGCTCCTATCAGCAAGGCGTGCTGGACGGCCGCGACATGGCCAAGGTGTTCGCCTGGATGCGCCCCAATGACCTGATCTGGAACTACTGGATCAACAACTACCTGCTGGGCAAGGAACCGCCGGCCTTCGACATCCTGTACTGGAACAACGACAACACACGCCTGCCCGCCGCGCTGCACGGCGACCTGCTGGACTTTTTCAAGCACAACCCGCTGAGTCATCCCGGCGGCCTGGAAGTGTGCGGCACGCCGATCGACTTGCAGAAGGTCACGGTGGACAGCTTCAGTGTGGCGGGCATCAACGACCACATCACGCCGTGGGACGCGGTGTATCGATCCACCCAATTGCTGGGCGGCGAGCGGCGCTTCGTGCTGTCAAACAGCGGGCATATCCAGAGCATTCTCAACCCGCCGGGCAACCCCAAGGCCAACTACGTCGAGAACCCCAAGCTGAGCAGCGACCCGCGCGCCTGGTACTACGACGCCAACCACGTCGAAGGCAGTTGGTGGCCGCAATGGTTGGAGTGGATCCAGCAGCGCTCCGGCGTGCAACGGGAAACCCTCACCGCCCTGGGCAACCAGAATTACCCACCGATGGAAGCGGCGCCCGGCACCTATGTGCGGGTGCGCTGAGCTCAACGATCACATTAAGAAGACTGGATGAAGACCCGCGACCGTATCCTTGAATGTGCCCTGCAGTTGTTCAACCAGAAGGGCGAGCCGAATGTGTCGACCATGGAGGTGGCCAATGAAATGGGGATCAGCCCCGGCAACCTCTACTACCACTTCCATGGCAAGGAACCGTTGGTGCTCGGGTTGTTCGAGCGTTTCCAGAATGAGTTGGCGCCCCTGCTCGACCCTCCGGCGGACGCGCAACTGGAAGCCGAGGATTACTGGCTGTTCCTGCACCTGATCGTCGAGCGTATGGCGCATTACCGGTTCTTGTTCCAGGACTTGTCGAACCTGGCGGGGCGTCTGCCAAAGCTGGCCAAGGGCATTCGCAACCTGCTGACGGCGCTCAAACGGACCTTGGCGTCTCTGCTGGCGCGGCTCAAGGCCGCCGGGCAATTGGTCAGCGACACCCAGGCGCTGGGGCAACTGGTTGAGCAAATCACCCTGACCTTGCTGTTCTCCCTGGATTACCAGCGGATTCTCGATCGCGAAGGTGAGGTGCAAGTGGTGATCTACCAGATCATGATGCTGGTGGCGCCCCATCTGCAGTCCCCGGCACGACAGGCCACGGAACAATGGGCGTCGCGGTATCTGGACAATCCGATTTAAAGACTCATTAAAATCAATCAGGTCGACCAAACTGCTTAGTGAACATGAAAAGTTCACTGTCGGTCCTGATCCCCAGTTTTCGATAAGCCGATTGTTTTTGTGTACTGATGGTACTTGCACTGCGCGAAAACTTCGCCGCAATTGAATTCACGGACATGCCATCCAAAAAACAACGCAATACTTCCTGTTCTTTGGGCGTTAAAGATCCACTTAATCGCAACGGCATAGCCGTTTCAAGTTTCGACTCGATAGTCATCTGCCGCAAAGCAGACTCCCCCTCCTGCAATACCGACAACATGCCGCGTTGCAGGTAAATCCGCCCTTGGGCGACGGTTCGAATAGCCACGACCAATTCCGTGAGCTGTTGGGTCTTGCCCAGCACCCCCAGGCTTCCAGCCTTCAACGCCAGCGTGACCCTTGCACGTGTGCAGTGCGACGACACCACGAGCACCTTGCAGCGCTTAAAGCGCCGGCTCAGCATCTGGATCAGGCTGAGGCCATCGATGTCCGACGGCCCCAGCGTAAAGTCCATCACCACCACATCCGCAGGTCGCTGTGTGAGCGCATCCAGTAAGGCCCTGGACGTGCTGAATGAGCCGATGACATCCAGATCGGTCTCTATGCGCAGGCCCAGTTCGATCCCCTGTCGAACCATCTCGTGATCATCCAACAACATGATGGTGTGCATATCGGCCACCAGAAAGTTCGCCAAAGTAGGTACAACTTAGTTCAAATACGCTCCTTGCACGAACAGGGTATAGCGCAGCTTTTTTCATGATTCAACATAGAAAAAACAACTCGACCCGCCCTTACAACTTAACCCTACACATATGCCTTACACCTAATTCTTACAGACGCAGACCCATACAATTGTTTTAATTAATATTTTGGACTTCGAACAATTACTAGATAAATCTCGTTACATCTCTATAGGCATCGTTAACGTTCCCAGCCAAATTAGAGCTCCCCGCAATTCGGTAAAAAAACGAAACAAATTACCGATGCAGCACTTCACTGTGCGGCGGGTTACGCAAATAACTCACGATTGGGAGCACTATGAAAGTCAACGTTTTCTCCACCCTTGCCGCAGCACTTGCCTTGGCTGCGGCCGTTTCGCAACCGGCACACGCCGCCAATGACGGAACCATCAATTTCACCGGGCTGGTGAACGATACGACCTGCACCATCGAGGGCGCAGCGCCGGGCACCGGTGCCGTGGTCAAAGACGTCAACCTCGGCGGTGTGTCTGCCGCACGCCTGGCGAAGCCGGGTGATCGCGCCAACCTCACCGGTTTCACCATTCGCATTGGCGCGCCTGGCGAAGGCGGCTGCACCAACGGCCGCACCGCGATGATTGCATTCGACCCCACCAGCCCGGCCATTGATGTGGCGACCGGGCGCTTGAACATCGACGGCCACGATGACCCGTCCGACACCACCAACGCCAAGAACGTCCAGGTTGAAGTGACGAACCGTAACGGCTCGCCGATCAACGTCTACACCGAAAAATCCGAAGGCGTGGTGATCGCCGACAACCAGGCGGTCATCCCACTGGCCGCGCAGATGTACGCCAGCGGTGCCGCGACTGAAGGCACGGTCAAGACGCGCGTCGGCTTCATGGTCGTGTACGACAACTAAACCGCAAGCGGGCCTGCAGTTGCCAGGCAGGCCCATCCGCCTGATTCGTAGAGAACATTGAGCATGAAAAAGCTGGTCTGCCTCGCGCTTGCCACCTGGGGTATCGCAGGGTTACTGCTACACGCATTTCCCGCCCAGGCTGGGGTCATTATCTATGGCACCCGCGTGATCTACCCCGCCGATCAGCAGGAAGTGGTCGTGCGCCTGGAAAACAAAGGTGACCGCCCGGCCCTGGTACAAACCTGGCTGGACAGGGGCGACATCCGCTCCACACCAGCCACGGCGCAGACACCGTTTACCCTTTCGCCACCGATCTTCCGCATCGAGCCGCACCAGCAACAGGCGCTGCGCCTGCGCTATTCCGGGGAGGGCGCGGCCGCCGACCGCGAAAGCCTGTACTGGCTGAACGTGCTGGAAGTCCCACCGCTGACCGCCGGTGCCGAACAGAACAACCAGATCGAATTGGCCTTTCGCACCCGCTTGCGGGTGTTTCTGCGACCGCAGACATTGCCGTACTCGGTGGGCAGCGCGGCGTCCAAGCTGCAATGGAAACTGGTTGCCCACCACCAGGGCTATGCCCTGCAAGCGACCAACCCCACGCCGTACCATGTTTCCCTGAGTTCAGTGGTCTTGGTGAGCGAAGGAAGGCGTTTCGGCAAAGCCGCCAACAAGGAAGCCAACGACAGCCTGATGATGCCGGCCGGCGACGTGAAAGTATTCGCGCTGCCGTCGCTGCGCGAACGCCCTAACGGTGCGCTCAAGGTCGAATTCACCGCCGTCAGCGACTTCGGCGCCCGCGTGCGCCACTCGGCAGACCTTACACCTCCAGTTGCCGGGTAACAGACCATGAACGCCGTTTTCGCTTCACACCTGTCGGCACGCCTCATCGCGCTGACCTTTGCACTGCTGAGCGCCGCCGCGCAGGCCAGCGTGATCATCAGCAGCACCCGGATCATCTACCCACAGGACGACAAGGAGGTGACGGTCAGGCTGGAAAGCAAGAACCAGGCGCCCGTGCTGATCCAGGTCTGGCTCGACGGCGGTGACGAACACTCCACCCCGGATCGGGCCACGGTGCCGTTTATCGCCACGCCGCCGATCTTTCGTATGGAACCGGGCAAGCAACAGGTCGTGCGCCTGGCGTATACGGGTGACAGCCTGCCGACGGAACGAGAAAGCCTGTTCTGGTTCAACCTGCTGGAGGTGCCCGCGCATTCCCAGGAGGCCAATCAGCTGCAACTGGCCTTCCGTTCGCGGATCAAGCTGTTTTTCCGGCCACCGAACCTGCCGTATGGCGTCGACGCCGCGCCCGGAAAACTGCAATGGCGGCGTGAGTCGACCGAGCACGGCCAGGCCTTGGAAGTCTATAACCCCACGCCCTATCACGTGACGTTCGAGCAGGTCGACGTGCTGGACGCTCAGAAGCGTCATGCACGCAAGCCCTCGGCTTCTGGTGCCGGGAACATGGTGCCGCCTGGCGGTCGCACCCGCTTTGAACTGCCCAGCCTCAAAAAACCGCCGGGCAGCGCCGCCACCGTGGAGTTCCAGACGCTCGACGACTACGGGGTGCGCAGCACCCACAGCAGCCCGCTCTCGACATGACCCACACGGCCAGTCTGGCCAACGACTGACCTCACTGCACACGTTCGTCTGATGCCCATTTCCCGGGGCAGGGTTTTGCTTTGCCCGAATTCAGACAGCGCCCACTTTTTGGAAAGGGTACACATGAGTCTGAACATCCACGCCAGCCCGAACAGCTGGCTCCTTGCACGTCATCGTTTGACGCTGATGACGCGCTGCCTCTGGCTGCTGAGCAGCGCCTACGCCGTGGGCGCCCAAGGTGCCGAGAACGTCGGGTTCAACCCCGCCTTCTTTCCGGATGGCGTGGGCGGCCAGCAGGTCGATATCGCCAAGTTCAGCCAGGGCAACGTGGTGCTGCCCGGCAGTTACCGCACCGACGTTTATCTGAATGGCCAGTGGATTGGCCGTGAAACCCTGACGTTCGTCGCAGTCAAGGGCCGGGACGCTGCACAAATGTGCCTGGAGCGCGACGCCGTGCTCAGGTTTGGCATCGACTTGGAGGCGCCGCACAATCAACCCGCCGAAGCCGGTCAGGCGCCTATTCCCGCATTCGCCCCCTGCGAAGACATTGCAACCTACCTGCCAGGCAGCACCGCTCAATTCGACTCGGGCGAAAACCGCCTGACGTTGCAGGTCCCACAGATCTACCTGGCGCGCAAAGCCCGAGGGTATGTCGACCCCAAACACTGGGACGGCGGGGTCGATGCGGCGTTTGTGCGCTACAACGCCAACACCTTCACGACGCGTACGAATGGTCGCTCCATCGACTCTCATTACTTGGGCCTGAACACCGGGCTCAACCTGGGTGACTGGCACTGGCGCCACAACGGCAGCTTCAGCCAGACCGATGCCGTCGCGGGCTACCAGAGCAGTAGCACCTATGTGCAGCGCGAATTGAGCCCGTTGCGATCACAGCTGATGGTTGGCGAGATCTATACCCCAGGCCAGTTGTTCGACAGCGTGCGCCTGCGCGGTGCCAGCCTGTTCAGCGATGATCGGATGCTGCCGGATTCCCAGACCGGCTTTGCCCCGGTCGTGCGCGGCATCGCCGAAACCAACGCGCGGGTCACCGTGCGTCAGCGCGGTGTGTTGCTGGATGAAGTGTCGGTCGCACCTGGCCCGTTCGTGCTCAACGACTTGTTTGCCACCGGCTATGGCGGTGACTTGACCGTCACAGTGACCGAGGCCGATGGCCGTCAGCGTGAATTCATCGTGCCGTTCGCCGCCAACGCCAACTTGTTGCGCACCGGCCACAGCCGCTATTCGCTGAGCGCCGGCCTGCTCGACGAAATCGGCCTGCGTCATCCCCCAAGGCTGATGCAAGCCACTTACCAGCACGGCCTCAGCAACCTGCTGACCGGCTACACCGGGGCGGTGGCGGGTGACGACTATCTGTCGCAGCTATTGGGGGCGGCGTTCAACACACCGTATGGTGCACTGTCCCTTGACCTGACCCACTCGAACGCAGCGCTGCCCGGCCACGGTGCTCGCCAAGGGCAAAGCCTGCAGTTGCGCTACAGCAAGAACTTCACCGACACCGGCACCCACTTTGCCCTCGGCGCCTACCGCTACTCCACGCAGGGCTTTCTGAGCGTCGCTGACGCTGCACGGGTTCGCGACCTCGCCATCGACGGCAACAACCTGGATAACGTCTCGCGCCTGCGCGACAGGATGGACATCAGCCTCAACCAAGGCCTGGCGAACGGCACGGTCTACCTGACCGGCTCTTCGCAAAACTACTGGAACCGCAGCAGCGGCAACCTGACCTTCACCACCGGCTACAGCGGCAGTTGGAAGGGCTTGCACTACACCGTCAGTGCCCAGCGCACCAAGGACCTGCTGAGTGATCGGGTCGACAAACAAGTGGAACTGACCCTGAGCCTGCCGCTGGGCAGCGACGCTCGCGCACCCACCCTGACCACCACCGCCTATCGCGGCGATCAAAGCAGCGGTGAGCGGATGAACCTCGGCGGCACCCTGGGCGAACGCAGCCAATTCAGCTACGGCGTAGGCGGCAGCCGCACGCAGGGCAGCGGCAACTCGGTGACTGCCGACATGAAATACCAGGCCAGCCACGGCGTGCTGTCCGCAGGTTTCGGGCAGAGCGACGCCTACCGGGCAACCTCCCTGGGCATGACTGGCGGCATCGTCGCCCACGCCGATGGCGTGATTTTCGCCCCGGAACTGGGCGACACCCTTGGCATCGTCCAGGCGCCTGACGCGCAGGGTGCGCGGATCAATGGCAACCACGGCGCCCAGGTCGGCAAGCGCGGGTATGCCGTGGTGCCCCACCTCACGCCCTATCGCCAGAACGTGGTCGAGTTGGACCCCAAGGACCTGTCCGTCGACGTAGAGCTCAAGACCGCCGCGCAAAACGTCGCACCCCGTGCGGGCGCGGTGGTGAAGCTGCAATTCGACACGGTCAGCGGCCAGGCGATCTTGATCACGGCCCTGCGCGAGGACGGTAGCTCGCTGCCGTTCGGTTCGGATGTGTTCGATGAAGAGGGCGCCAGCGTGGGCATTGTCGGGCAAGGCGGTAAAGCCTTTGTGCGCGTCTCTCGCCCGCAGGGGCAGTTGAAGGTCAAGTGGGGGGCCAATGCTTCTTGCCGGTTGCAATACGGCGTGGGTCCGCAGCGGGGGCCGGAGGGCGGCAACCGATTGCGCCATCTGGACGCAGGCACTTGCCAAGCCGCTGCCAACGGTTGACCAGGCGCGCTCAAACGCTCTACTTCTTACTACGGGACTGAAGATGAAACACTCCACCAAATTCGTTTTAACAGTGTTGAGCCTGCCGCTGACCGCCCAAGCGTATTGTGATCGGTATCCAGACTCGACGCTGACTCTCAATCTGCCGTCGACCATCACGGTGCCGGACAGCCTGCCCGACGGAAGCCTCATCACCAGCCAGGCATTCAGCGGTCCTTCTCCGTCCTTCGTCGCCAATTGCCCTGTGGCTGTGCGCCGATGGTATGTCGGGCGATACCCGGACCAGCGATACCCAGGCTCCAACATTTACCGCACCGAGGTCCCCGGTATTGGCGTACGCATTTCCATGACGTGGGCCGACGGGGTCAACGAAGCGTTCTTCGCCATTCACACCCAGCCGCCCCAGCAGGTGTACGGCAAGATCCCCAGCTACACCTCTGCGACGGCGCACTTTTACAAAATGGGGCCTGTCACAGACGGAACGATCCCGGCCGGAAACCTCTGGGAGCACCGCTGGATACACACCCCAGAGGTTTACCGCCTTGACCTTGGCAACGCGGTGCGCTTTGTCAGGCCTGCCGCCACCTGCGACCTGGCCGCCGGTGACGTCAACCGCACGATCACGCTCCCCACGATACAAGCCAGCGCCTTGAAGGACGTTGTCTACGCGGGCGTACATGACTTCGAGCTGACCGCCCAGTGCAGCGATGCGGCCAACGTCACCTTCCGCTTCAGCGGTACCCCGGCGCCGGGCAACCCCCTGCTCTTCGACAACACCGGCACTGCCGGCGGCGTAGACCTGTGGCTGTACTCACGCCTCAACGGCGTGCCCCAGACCATCAGCGCCAACGAGGAACGCACCGTGGCGGTGTCCGGCGACCGCGCGGTCTTGCCACTCAGCGCCGCTTATCACAAAAACGGCACGGTCAGCCAAGGCTCCCTGGCCAGTACCACCACCGTCAACATCACCTACAACTGAAACCTGAGGAAAACCCGATGTACCTACGCAGCATTCCCCTTCTGTTGGCAATGACCGGCGGCCTCGCCAGCTTCAGCGCCCAGGCCGCGACAACCGGCACCTTGACCTTTGCCGGGCAGGTCGACGCCGGCACCTGTAACCTGGCCGCCGGCGACGAGAACCGCACCATTACCTTGCCAACCATCAAGATTTCCGACCTGGACGCGACCCCCTCCGCCGGGCAGCTCGATTTCGAGGTCTCCGCCGAATGTGAATCCGATATCCGCAACGTGATCTTCCTGTTTACCGGCACGCCCTCAGCGGGCAATGGCGAGTTATTTGCCAGTACCGGTGGCTCGAAAGGCACCGCGCTGTTACTGGCACATCGCGCACCCGCGCTTTCAACCATCCCGGCCAATGGCACCCCTGACCAGCGCAGCAGAACAGTTGCCACCAGCGGCAACAAAGCTGTCCTTGCGCTTGCAGCGGCTTACCATAAAACCGGCGAAGCCATCACTCAAGGCAGCTTGGCCAGCGCTGTGACCGTGTCTATCACCTACAACTGATACAGACGCAAAAAAAATGCCCGGCCTTTGCAGGCCGGGCATTTTTTGTGTCCTGGGAAAAATCAGGACTGACTGGATGGCGTCGGGGTTGCCGGCGTTGCAGTCGGGGTCACAGCAGCAGGGGTCGGTGCGGACACCGAGTTGGCTGTGGAAGCGGTCGGCGCCGTAGCAGGCTTGGCCGCAACAGCAGGCTTGGGTGCTGCTGGTTTTTTTGCTACCGCTGGCTTCTTCGCGGCGGCTGGTTTTGCCGCTGGCTTGGCTGCAGCAGGCTTGGCAGCCGGTTTCACGGCGGCCGGCTTGGCTGCGGGTTTTGCAGCGGCGGTTTTGGCCGCAGGCTTGGCGGCTGGTTTAGCGGCGGCCTTGGCTGCAGGTTTGGCGACTGGCTTGGCAGCAGCTTTAGCGGCAACTGGTTTAGCGGCAGGCTTGGCGGCCGGTTTGGCAGCGGCGGTTTTTGCCGCTGGCTTGGCGGCTGGTTTAGCCGCCGCTTTGACGGGAGCCTTGGCAGCGGGTTTGGCAGCCGGCTTGGCGGCCGCTTTTACCAGAGGCTTGGCGGCAGTTTTCGCAGCCGGTTTGGCCGCTGCGGTTTTAGCCGCAGGCTTGGCAGCCGGTTTTGCAGCAGCCGTTTTCGCGGGAGCCACTTTAGCGCCGGTCAGTTTTTCGATTTGCTTGGTCAGGGTATCGACCTTGCTGTGCAGCGTCTTCAGCTCTGCCTTGCTTGGCACGCCCAGTCGCGAAATGGCACTGTTGAGGCGCTTGTCGAAAGTTTCTTCCAACTTGCCCCACGTGTCAGAAATGCTCGACTTGGCGGAGCCGGCAGTTGCCTTGGCGGCTTCAACTTTTTTACCAACCGTGGTTTTGGTCAACTTCTCGGCCTTCTCGCCGTCCTTGACCAAAGTCTCGAAGTATTTGCCGCCGTCACTGCTAACCTTCGAGTACACGCCTAAACCAGCAAGCCAGATCTTACGGGAATATTTTTCAACTTCCCCGACCCACGAGCTGCCTTCTTTCTGAGTAGTCTTTTTAACAGCCATCCCGATGTCTCCTTAGTGTTTACGCGCGACACGTTCTAGCAATGTCGTCAGCTCTTCGAGCTTAGCAGAGAGTGTCTCAACGTCATGTTTAGACGCAATGCCGATTCGATTCAAGGCACTGGCAACGCGAGTATCAAAAGCTTTTTCAACTTTATCCAGCTGAACTTCTACCAGACCTTTGACGGAGGAGACATTACTCTTTACTTGGTCAATCTGACTGTTGGCGGCCTCAAGTTGTTCAACTGCAACTTTTTTACCTTTACTTTCAACATGTTGACCGATCTTAACCAGCTCTTTGAAGTACTCGCTGCCTTCGCTTCCAACCTTGGCGTAAGCACCAAGTCCTGCCAGCCAGATCTTGCGGGCGTAGGATTTAACCTCGCTCAGGGTAGTGGTCTGGGCGTCGATTTTTTTCTTCAGGATAACTTTGGCCATGGTGCACCTCACGCAGATTAGGGGGGAGGAACGGCCCGCAGGAGTTGAGGGCTTGGGCACAAAGTAGGCTGGAAAATTAGAATCGGCACCCTAAGAACAGACGGATCACACCAAGGCTTTATCCAGGGCTTTTTCGATTTCGGACTTGATGGTGCCACTCATGGCCGACATCAACAGGCCCAGTTCCACATCGATGCGCAACGAATCTTCAGTGACTAATACCGTGCCCTTAACCCCCGAACGCTTGAGGTTCAAGGTATCGCCGGACCACGACGGCTCCAGGCCATATTGCTCTTTGAGTTTGTGCGCCAACTTGTCGGCCTTCGCCCGCGCGCCCTCTTTACCCAGGGAATGTGTGCGCTCAACGGTTATACGGGCCATTGCAATGACTCCTCTTTATAGGGACGTGAATACCTTCGATGCGGCAAAAGGTCTCGGTGACCACCCATCTTACCTGCAGCCTTGCCAAGACAAAGCAGGCCTTGGGGATTATCATGTCCCGCATTCTCTTTTGGTGACAGCGATATGACTGATCAGCGCAAAGGCAGCGATGCCGAACCCACCACTCACTTCGGCTTCAAGAACGTCCCGGAAAGCCAGAAAGCGGAAAAAGTCGCTGAGGTGTTCCACTCCGTCGCGGCCAAGTACGACCTGATGAACGACGTGCTGTCGGGCGGCATGCACCGCCTGTGGAAGCGCTTCACCATCGAGTTGTCGGGTGTTCGCCCTGGCAACCGTGTGCTGGACATCGCCGGCGGCACGGGCGACCTGGCGGCCAAGTTCTCCAAGCTGGTGGGCCCGACTGGCCAAGTGGTACTGGCCGACATCAACAGCTCGATGCTCAAGGTTGGGCGCGATCGCCTGCTGGATAAAGGCGTAGCCGGCAATATCGAGTTCGTCCAGGCCGACGCCGAGAAGCTGCCGTTCCCGGACAACCACTTCGACTGCGTGACCATCGCCTTCGGCCTGCGCAACGTCACCCACAAGGAAGACGCGATCCGCTCCATGCTGCGCGTGCTCAAGCCGGGTGGGCGTTTGCTGGTGCTGGAGTTCTCCAAGCCGACCAACGCGGTGATGTCCAAGGTCTACGACACTTACTCGTTCGCCTTCATGCCGCTGGTGGGCAAGCTGGTGCTCAACGACCCGGACAGCTATCGCTACCTGGCCGAATCAATCCGCATGCACCCCGACCAGGAAACCCTGAAGTCGATGATGGTAGAAGCCGGTTTCGACCGCGTGACATACCACAACATGACCTCGGGTATCGTCGCCCTGCACCGCGGCATCAAGCCCTGATGCTGCTCGCCGGTCTTCTCGCCAGCGTTGAGCACGGTCTCAACCGTGTGCTGCGCCTGGACAGCACCGCCCTGGCGCGGCTTGCGCACCTCAATGGCAAAGTGATTGCCGTCGACTGCCGCAGCCCCGCCTTGCAGCTGTTTATCCTGCCCAGCGATGAAGGCCTGATGCTCGCGACCCAATGGGCCGCTGAAGCCGACTGCACCCTGCGTGCGCCGGCGTCGAGCCTGTTGCACCTGGCCCTGAGCCGCAACAAGACCGCCATCCTGCACAGCGCCGAAGTGGAGCTGGAAGGCGACAGCTCGGTGCTGATGGACCTGGCTGCCGTGCTGCAGGACCTGGAACTGGACTGGGAATACGAGCTGTCACGCTGGATCGGCCCCGTCGCCACCCAGTTGATCAGCGGGCACCTGCGAAGCCGTTCGCGCTGGTATCAGCAAGGGTTCGCCAGCCTCAACCAGAACCTCGCCGAATACCTGAGCGAAGAATCGCGCACCCTGGTCGGAGAACGGGAAGCGCAAGCGCGCTTTCGTGAACTCGACAAGGCCAAAATCGACCTGGAACGCCTTGAGGCCCGCTTCGAGCGCCTGAGCCGTTCCCTTGATCCAAGCGATAACGCATGAAGCTGCTCGCCGTCCGCCGTTTGTTTCGTATCCAGCGCGTCGTAATCCGCTACCAACTCGATGACCTGCTGTTCGCCCTGCCCCTGCCGTGGTTCCTGCTGGCGGTGCGCTATGTGCTGCCGTGGCGCTGGTTCCCGCGCAAAAAGCTGGAGCTCAGCCGTGGCGCGCGCCTGCGCCTGGCCTTGCAGGACCTGGGGCCGATCTTCATCAAGTTCGGGCAGATCCTCTCGACCCGCCGCGACTTGCTGCCTGAAGACATCGCCGACGAACTGATGCTGCTGCAGGACCGCGTGCCGCCGTTCGACTCCCAACAGTCGATGGCGCTGATCGAAGAACAATTGGGCAAGAAGATCAGCGAAGTCTTCAGCCGCTTTGACGTCGAGCCTCTCGCCTCGGCCTCCGTGGCCCAAGTGCACGCAGCGCAGCTCAAGACCGGCGAAGAAGTGGTGGTTAAGGTGATCCGCCCCGGCCTCAAGCCGATCATCGGCCAGGACCTGGCGTGGCTGTTCATCCTCGCCCGCGCCGCCGAGCGTTTCTCGGCCGATGCGCGCCTGCTGCACCCGGTGGACGTGGTCGCCGACTACGAAAAAACCATCTACGACGAACTCGACCTGCTGCGCGAAGCCGCCAATGCCAGCCAGCTCAAGCGCAACTTCGAAGGCTCGCCCCTGCTGTACGTGCCGCAAGTGTATTGGGACTGGTGCCGCCCGAAAGTGCTGGTGATGGAGCGTATCTACGGCGTGCAGGTCACCGACCTCGCAACCCTGGCCGACCAGCGCACCGACATGAAGATGCTTGCCGAGCGCGGCGTCGAGATCTTCTTCACCCAGGTGTTCCGCGACAGTTTCTTCCACGCCGACATGCACCCCGGCAACATCTTCGTCAGCACCGTGAACCCGTGGAGCCCGCAGTACATTGCGATCGACTGCGGCATCGTCGGCAGCCTGACCCCGGAAGACCAGGACTACCTGGCGCGCAACCTGTTCGCCTTCTTCAAGCGCGACTACCGCCGCGTGGCGCAGTTGCACATTGATTCCGGCTGGGTGCCGGCAGAAACCAAGCTCAACGAATTCGAAGCGGCGATCCGCACCGTGTGCGAGCCAATCTTTGAAAAACCGTTAAAAGATATTTCCTTCGGCCAGGTGTTGATGCGTCTGTTCCAGACCGCGCGGCGCTTCAACATGGAAGTGCAGCCGCAGTTGGTATTGCTGCAAAAGACCCTGCTGAACATCGAAGGCCTGGGCCGCCAGTTGTATCCTGACCTTGACCTGTGGAACACCGCCCAGCCGTTCCTCGAACGCTGGATGCGCGAGCGCATGAGCCCGAAAACCGTGCTGGGCAACCTGCATAGCCAGATGGAACAACTGCCGCACCTGGCCAACATGACCCGCGACCTGCTGGAGCGCATGTCCCAGCCCCACGCCAAGGACCCGGCGCCGCCCTGGAAGCAGCGCAAGGACGACTGGTTCCTGCGCCTGCTGGGCGCTGCGCACCTGGTCGGCGGGGTGATGCTGGCCATCGGTGGCCCGCTGAACCAATTGGGCCACTGGCCGGCTGGCATCATGGTCGCCGTGGGTGTTTATCTGATCGTGCGTCGATAGCCAATCCGGTTATACACTGTCGCAAATTGCCGGAGCCGAACATGAAAGACTGGCTGGACGAGATCAAGTGGGACAGTGACGGCCTGGTGCCGGCCATTGCCCAGGACTACAAGACCGGGCGCGTGCTGATGATGGCCTGGATGAACCGCGAGGCCCTGAGCCTCACCGCCACTGAGCAGCGCGCCATCTACTGGTCACGCTCGCGTGGCAAACTGTGGCGCAAGGGCGAAGAGTCCGGGCACGTGCAGACCCTGCACGAGATGCGCATAGACTGCGACGCCGACGTGGTAATCCTCAAGGTCGAGCAGATCGGCGACATCGCCTGCCACACCGGCCGCCACAGCTGCTTCTATCGCGTTTTCGAGAATGGCGAATGGAAGGTTGTGGAGCCGGTGCTCAAAGACCCCGACGCCATTTACTCGGCAGGACACTAGACATGAGCGATACCCTGAACCGCGTGGCCCAGGTGCTGGAAGACCGCAAAGGCGCGGACGCCGACAGTTCCTACGTCGCCAGCCTGTACCACAAGGGCTTGAACAAGATCCTGGAAAAGCTCGGCGAAGAATCCGTCGAGACCATCATTGCAGCCAAGGACGCGCAAATCAGCGGTGATTACAGCGATGTAATCTACGAGACCGCTGACTTGTGGTTCCATAGCCTGGTCATGCTTGCCCAACTGGGGCAGCATCCGCAGGCTGTGCTGGATGAACTGGACCGACGCTTCGGCTTGTCCGGGCATGCCGAGAAAGCCTCGCGCCCGTCGGCCTGAATAAACAAGACTAGAGGATTTGCAGCATGGGCATTTTTGACTGGAAACACTGGATCGTCATTCTGGTGGTGGTGGTACTGGTATTCGGCACCAAGAAACTCAAGAACCTGGGCACCGACGTGGGCGAATCGATCAAGGGCTTCCGTAAAGCCATGAACGACGACGAGAAACCGGCCGACCCGGCTGTAAATCCGGTGCCTCCGGCGCAGCCTGTGCACCCGCAGGCCACCCAGCCGATCACCGAGCGTCGCACCTTCGACGTGCAGGCTGAGAAAGTCGAAGAGCCGACCCGCAAAGACTCGTGAGCACTGACTAATGTTTGGTATCAGCTTCTCTGAACTGCTGCTCGTCGGCCTCGTGGCCCTGCTGGTACTGGGGCCGGAACGCCTGCCCGGTGCAGCACGCACGGCCGGCCTGTGGATCGGGCGCCTGAAACGCAGTTTCAACGCCATCAAACAGGAAGTTGAACGGGAAATCGGCGCGGACGAGATCCGCCGGCAACTGCACAACGAGCACATCCTGTCGTTGGAGCAGGAGGCCCGCAAGATTCTGTCGCCGGTGCAGGAGCCCGCCAAACCGGCGGAGCCTGTGGCTGAAAACAGCATTGCACCGGTTGCCGAAGCCGCCCCCGTGGCACCGATCGCGCCCACCGAGCCTGCGCCGACGCCCACCGCGTCGCCCGCGCCCCATGACCCTACATTGCCGCCGCGAGCCCCATGAGCGCTGATAAACCGGAAAACGACCAGCATATGCCGCTGGTCTCGCACCTCACCGAGCTGCGTACCCGCCTGCTGCGTTGCGTAGCGGCCATCTTCATCATCTTTGCCGGGTTGTTCGCCTTTACCCAGCAGATCTACACCTTCGTCTCCACGCCGCTGCGCCAGTACCTGCCGGCCGGTGCGACGATGATCGCCACCGACGTGTCGTCGCCGTTCCTCACGCCGTTGAAGCTGACCATGATGGTCTCGCTGTTCCTGGCGATCCCGGTGATCCTGCACCAGATCTGGGGCTTTATCGCGCCGGGCCTGTACAAGCATGAGAAGCGCATCGCCGTGCCGCTGCTGGTGTCGAGCATCCTGCTGTTCTACACCGGCATGGCGTTCGCCTACTTCCTGGTGTTCCCGCTGATCTTCAAGTTCTTCGCCGCCGCCACCCCGGCCGGCGTGGAAATGATGACCGACATCACCAGCTACCTCGACTTTGTGATGACGCTGTTCTTCGCCTTTGGCGTGGCCTTCGAAATCCCGGTGGCCGTGGTGCTGCTGGTATGGATCGGCGTGGTCAACGTGGCGTACCTGAAGAAGATCCGCCCGTACGTGATCATCGGCTGCTTCGTGGTCGGCATGATCCTTACGCCACCGGACATCTTCTCCCAGACCCTGCTGGCCGTGCCGATGTGGATGCTGTTCGAGATCGGCATTCTGTTCAGCGGCTTGATCAGCAAGCGCGGCGAACACCCGGATGACCAGCCCGACGACGACCAGCCGCCAGCGACCCAGCCGTGAACCTGCTGCTCCTCGAAGAGGCCGACTTCATCGCGGCCGACCGTGTGGTGCTGCGTGATCGACGCCTGGTGCACATGCAGGAAGTCCACCGCGCCGCCGTCGGCGACAGCCTACGCGTCGGCCGCATCGGCGGGCAGATGGGCAATGCCCAGCTGCTGCGCCTGGAAACGGCTGAAGCCGAGCTGCACGTCAGCTTCGACCAGCCGCCGCCGGCCAAACTGCCGCTGACCCTGCTGCTGGCGCTGCCGCGCCCGAAGATGCTGCGTCGGGTGCTGCAGACCGTAGCCGCCATGGGCGTGCCCAAGGTAGTGCTGCTCAACAGCTACCGCGTCGAAAAAAGCTTCTGGCAAACCCCATTCCTGGAACACGAAGCGATTCGCGAGCAACTGATCCTCGGCCTGGAACAGGCACGAGACACGATCCTGCCCGAGATCATCATCGAAAAACGCTTCAAACCCTTCGTCGAAGACCGCCTCCCGGCCATGACCGCAGGCACCCTGGGCCTTATCGGCCATCCCGGTGATTACCCGGCCTGCCCACGCGGGCTGGACGAGCCGGTAACCCTGGCGATCGGCCCGGAAGGTGGCTGGATTCCTTACGAAGTAGATTTGCTCAGCAAAGCGGGCTTACAGCCTGTGCAGCTCGGCGCACGCATCCTGCGCGTCGAAACCGCCGTCACCGCCCTACTCGCCCGCTTGTTCTAACCCCGCTTACTCCGGATGGATGGGCTTTTTGTGGTGAGCAGGTTTGCCCCGCTCACCACACAAACCCTCTCCGACATTCGACCTTGTTCCTACAGAACTCACCTACGCTGCCGATAAGCTCTTAATAAGTCCAAGCCTTGTTTCAGGGGAGTTCGCAGCATGTATCGTTGGTTAGCCGAAAAGCTGGGGAATGTAAGCGTCAATCGCAAGCTGGGCGTAGGCTTTGGCTTGGTGTTGATCCTGACGCTGTTGATCACCTTCACCGGCTGGACCGGCCTGGGCGACGTGATCAATCGCGGTGACAAGCTGGGCTATATCTCCAGCCTCAACGGCCTGACCAAGGACCTGCGCCTGGCGCGCCTGGACTTCGAAATGCGTCGCGGCGAACAAGGCACTGACGCCGTCAACAACTTGATCACCAAACTGGACAGTGGCCTGAAAACCGCCGCCGACCTGATCGAGCAACCCGACGACAAGGCCCTGGTGGAACAGCAACAAGACGCCCTGAACCAATACAAAAAAGCCTTTGCCGCCATGGTCCAGGCTGGGCTGAAGCGCGAAGGTGCCCGCAGCAAACTGGGCGACACCGCCGACAACGCCGTGGCGAAGATCAGCGAGGTCGAAAAAAGCCTGCTGCAAGGCGACAGCGTCACCCAGTTCAACAGCGTGGTCGACCTGAGCAAGCTGATTCAGCAAGCGCGTTTCCAGGTGCGCGGCTACACCTACAGCGCCAAGGTCGAGGCTGAACAGCCGGCCCTCGATGCCATAGATAACGCCATCAAGAAGATCACCGAACTGGAAGGCCAACTGCCCGCGCAGTACCAGGCCAACCTGCAGCAGGCCAGCACCTCGCTGCAGGCCTACCGCGCGGCCGTAAGCCAGTACCGAGACTCCCAGACCGCCGCCGCCGAGGCGCTGAAAATCATGAGCGCCCAGGGCGACCTCCTGCAGGCCCACAGCGAAAAACTCACCACCTCGCAAACTATGGTGCGCGACACCGACGCCGCGCAGGCCAAACAACTCTTGCTGCTGGCGACCGTGCTGGCGTTGATCTTCGGCCTGGTGGCCGCCTGGGCGATCACGCGCCAGATCGTCATCCCGCTGAACCAGACCCTCAAGGTGGCCGAGCGCGTCGCCTCTGGTGACCTGAGCCACAACCTGACCTCCACCCGTCAGGACGAACTGGGCCAGTTGCAACGCGCCATGCAAAGCATGACCGTCGGCCTGCGCGAGCTGATCGGTGGTATCAGCGACGGTGTCACCCAGATCGCCAGCGCCGCCGAGCAATTGTCGGCCGTGACCGAACAGACCAGCGCCGGGGTCAACAGCCAGAAGGTCGAGACCGACCAGGTTGCCACCGCCATGAACGAAATGGCCGCGACCGTGCAGGAAGTGGCACGCAACGCCGAGGAGGCCTCTGAAGCCGCCGTAGCGGCTGACCAACAGGCCCGTGAAGGCGACAAGGTGGTCGGCGAAGCCATCGCCCAGATCGAACGCCTGGCCACCGAGGTGGGCAACTCCACGGTCGCCATGGGCGACCTGAAGCGCGAAAGCGACAAGATCGGCAGCGTGCTCGATGTGATCAAGTCCGTGGCCCAGCAAACCAACCTGCTGGCCCTCAACGCGGCGATTGAGGCTGCGCGTGCCGGTGAAGCCGGGCGTGGCTTCGCCGTGGTGGCGGACGAAGTGCGCAGCCTGGCCCAACGTACCCAGAAGTCCACCGAAGAGATCGAAGAGCTGATCGTCGGCCTGCAAAGCGGCACCCAGCAAGTGGCGACCATCATGGACAACAGCCGTGGCTTGACCGACAGCAGCGTCGAACTGACCCGCCGTGCCGGGAGCGCCTTGGCAAGCATCACCCGCACGGTCTCGACCATCCAGGCGATGAACTCACAGATCGCCACGGCCGCCGAGCAACAAAGCGCAGTGGCGGAAGAGATCAACCGCAGCGTGTTGAACGTGCGCGATGTGTCGGAACAGACCTCGTCGGCCAGTGAAGAAACCGCTGCATCCAGTGCCGAGCTGGCCCGCCTGGGCATTTACCTGCAAACGCTGGTGGGGCGTTTCCGGATATAACCCGCAGCTTGTGAAATTTCCTACGCAGTTATCAGCCCAGCATGACCCCGAATCGAATTAGCGTTTGCTCTGTCGCGAAACGCTTTTCCGATTCGGAGGTTCATCATGTTTTCTTGGCTGACCCGCTGGCTGGTCAATGCCAGTGTCCGACTCAAACTCGCCCTGGGTTTTGGTCAGGTGCTGATCCTCAGTTTCATCATCGCCATGACCGGCTGGCAAGCCTTGAATGCCGTGCTATTTCGTTCGGGCAACCTGACCGAGCTGGGCAAGCTGGCCGCGGTGGCAGAAGCCATGCGCGCCGACCGTATCGTGTACCGCACCCTGACGGACACCGCCAGCCTGGGCAAAATGAAATTGCAGATCGAAAAAATCGACCAGCACCTCGACTACCTGCAAAACCACCTGAAAGACCCAGCCGACCTGCAACGTATCCAGGAAGCGAAGGGCTTGGTGTCCAGCTTCAAAACGGCACTCGTTGAACTGGCGCCACTGATCGAACAGCGCGAAACCACCCGGCCTGTCCTGCGCAAATCCGCCCTACAGGCCAGCGATACCCTCGCCCAATTAGCCAGTGAACTACCCGACCAGCAGGATCAAAAAGCACTCGATGCCATCGAGAACCTGCGGCAAACCATGGAGCAAGCTGAAGAGCGTGCCCGCAACCCTGCCTGGGCTGCCGAATCGCTACAAGCCTATGTCGAACTGCTCGGTACAACACTCGATGCTCTGGACATCGCTCAAGCCGCCGTCACGGAGCTGCCCGTGGACTCGGTGCTGCTCAAAACCGACCTGGCCAATTACCGCGCGCAGTTACTGGCGCTCAAGGACGCTCAAGTCACGACTGAAACCGTGCAGAACCGCTTCGAGCAACAACTCAACCAGTTGCTCGAAAAAACCGACCGGGTGAGCGAGGGGCAAATCGTCAAGCGTGACGGTGAGGCGCAACAGACTCGCCTGTTGCTGGTGAGCGTCACGGTTGCCGCACTGTTGCTGGGTGCGCTGGCGGCCTGGTGGATCGCCCGGCAAATCGCCCTGCCGTTGCGTCAGGCCTTGGCCGCGGCGAACCGAATCGCCGAGGGCAATCTGAGCGACAACCTGGTGGTGGAGCGTCGGGATGAACTCGGCCAACTTCAGCAAAGCATCGCGCAAATGTCTCGCAACCTGCGCAGTTTGATCAGCGGCATCGGCGACAGCGCTCGGCAGATCGCCAGCGCGGCCACCCAGCTCTCCACCGTCACCGAACAGACCCGCGCAGGGGTCAGCAACCAAAGGGACGAAACCGATCAAGTGGCCACCGCCATGAATGAAATGCTCGCCACTGCCCAGGAGGTCGCGCGACATGCCGAACAAGCCTCGGCGGCGGCCAATGAGGCCGATGAACAAGCCACTGTCGGGGACAAGGTCGTCGGGCAGGCTGTGGAGCAGATTGGCCACCTGGCCCACGAAATGGCGCGCGCCGGCCAGGCGATGATTGCACTGCAACAGGAGAGCCAAAAGATCGGCGGCGTGCTGGACGTGATCAAGTCCGTGTCGCAGCAGACCAACCTGCTGGCCCTGAACGCCGCCATTGAAGCCGCGCGGGCGGGCTCGGCAGGCGAAGGCTTTGCCGTGGTCGCAGACGAAGTGCGCAGCCTGGCTTTACGCACGCAGGCATCCGCTGAAGAGATCGAAGGGCTGATAATCGGGTTGCATGCCGGTACTCAGCAGGTGGCCGATATCATGGACGGCAGCCGTGCCCTGACTGACTACAGCGTCGACCTGAGCCGTGATGCAGGCGATGCACTCGCGGCGATTATCCGCACGGTGTCGATCATCCAGGAAATGAACCCGCAGATCGCCGCCGCCGCCGAGGAACAGAGCGCAGTGGCGGAAGAGATCAATCGCAGTGTGTTGAAGGTGCGCGATGTGTCCGAACAAACTGCCGCCGCCAGTGAGGAGACGGCGGCGGCGAGTGTTCAACTAACCCGGCTGAGCCTGGATCTGCAGGCGCTGGTGGGCAAATTCAGGCTATAGGACCTGACGCAGGAAAGCTTGGGCCCGTGGGTCTTTCGGCGCATCGAAGAACGCAGCCGGGGCGGCGTCTTCCAGCAGTTTGCCATGATCGAAGAACAGCACGCGGTCAGCCACTTCACGGGCAAAGCCCATTTCGTGGGTGACACAGACCATGGTCATGCCTTCCAGGGCGAGGGTCTTCATCACGTCCAGCACTTCACCGACCATTTCCGGGTCCAGTGCCGAGGTGGGCTCGTCGAACAGCATGACCTTGGGGTCCATCGCCAAGGCTCGTGCAATCGCGACGCGCTGCTGCTGACCGCCAGACAAGCGAGATGGAAACTCATTGGCCTTCTGTGCAATCCCGACTTTCTCCAGCAACGCCAGGGCTTTGGCCTCGCGCTCCTTCTTGCTGCGCTTGCGCACGACTTTCTGCGCCAGGCACAGGTTGTCCAGCACCGTCATGTGGGGGAACAGGTTGAAATGCTGGAACACCATGCCGACTTCGCGGCGATAGGCATTCACGTCGGTCTTCGGGTCGGCCAGTTGCAGGCCGTCGATGCTCACCGAGCCCGAGTCGAATTCTTCCAGGCCATTGAGGCAGCGCAAGAAGGTGGACTTGCCGGAGCCGGACGGGCCGATCACCACCAGCACTTCCCCCTTGGCCACTAGGGTGGTCACGTTGTCGACCGCGCGGACCACCTGCCCACGGGTGTCGAAGACTTTTACCAGATCGCGGACTTCAATCACTTTGCGCGAGCCTCCGCTCAAGCCGGCTGGCCATTTTCGACAGCGGCAGGTTGATCAGCAGGTACAGGCCTGCGACGCAGAACAGGATTTCAAACGGCGAGAACGAGGTGGTGATCACCTCACGGCCGCTCTTGAGCAGTTCGGTAATCGCAATCACCGAGACCAGCGAAGTGTCTTTCACCAGGCTAATAAATTGCCCGGCCAACGGCGGCAGCACGCGTTTGAAGGCTTGTGGCAACACCACATGGCGCATCGACTGGCTGGCACTCAGGCCCAGGGAGCGGGCGGCTTCGTTCTGGCCACGGGTAATGGACTGCACGCCAGCGCGGACGATTTCCGCCACGTAGGCGCCGGTGAACAGCGACAGCGCGGCGATCCCGGCAAATTCACGGGACAGGTTGAGCACCGTGCCGATAAAGAAGTAGAAGATGAAGATCTGCACCAATAGCGGCGTACCGCGTACCAGTTCGACGTAGATCGTCGACAAATCTCGTAAGGTCGGGTTGCTGGACAAACGGCACAGGCCGGTCGCCAGGCCGATGATCAAGCCAAGGATGCCAGAGACAACAGACAGCCACAGTGTGGTCCACAAACCCCACATCAGTGGGCCCAACGCCCAATGGCGGGTCACGCCAACCACATCGCCTTCGGCCACATCGTCGCCACGCGCCACTTGCAGGCTGTTGTCGGCAACGGTCAGCTTTTGCTCGACGCCCGCGTCGTTGCGCAAGGTCACTTCGGCGATATCGCCTTTGCGTACCAGCTCGACGACCGTGGAGATATCAGCGGCGCGCTGGGACGTTTCAGCCTGGTAGGCGAAGTATTGCGGTACACGGTTCCAGCGCCACTCGTAGGACATCAGCGACGTGGCGTAGTACAAGGCGCCGGCCAGGCCGACCAGCACGACCACGGTCAGCAGGTGCCAGGGCCATTGGGCTTTTTTCTGTTTCATTTCAGTTTCCGCGATTTGTGTTGCCTGTGAGGCCGCCATCGCGGGCAAGCCCGCTCCCACATTTTGATTTGTGAACACCGTCAAAGGTGGGAGCTGGCTTGCCTGCGATACAGGCAACTCGGTCTAAAGCCTTATTCCATGTCCTTGAGCCACTCGGAGCTCTTGAACCACTTGTCATGGATGCGATCGTAGGTGCCGTCGTTGCGGATCTGGTGCAGGAAGTTGTTGATGAAGTTGATGCTGTCGTAGTCGCCTTTCTTCAGGCCGAACGCCAGGGGTTCGAAGGTGAAGGGTTCTTCGAGGTACACCAGCTTGCCGTTACCGACTTTCTTTTCGGCCACCACGTTGTACGGCGCGTCATACACAAAGGCGTCGGCCTTGCCGTTGACCACGTCCAGCACGCCTTCCTGCTCGTTGTCATAGCCGTGGTACTTGGCCTTGGAAATCAGCTTCTTGGCGACCATTTCGCCGGTGGTACCGAGCTTGGAGGTCAGGCGGTATTTCTCGTCGTTCAGGTCTTTGTAGGACTTGATGGTGCCTTCCAGTTCCTTGCGGATCAGCAGGGTCTGGCCGACCACGATGAAGGGTTCGCTGAAGTTCAGGCGCAGGTTGCGTTCCTGGGTCAGGGTCATGCCGCTGCCGATCATGTCGAACTTGTTGGTCAGCAGGGCCGGGATGATGCCGTCGTAGCCGGTGGAGATTGGCTCGAACTTGACGCCCATGGACTTCGCCATGGCCTTGAGGATGTCCACTTCGAAACCGATGATTTCGCCGCGTTTGTTGGTCATCTGGAACGGCATGTAGGTCGGGTCCATGCCGACTTTCAGCGTGCCGCGCTTGACCGCATCATCGATGGCGCCGGCCTGGGCCGCATTGACCGCGACCAGCGCGGTGACGCCAAGCAGCAGCATCGAAAGATACTTTTTCATCATCAAGTCCCCTGAACGATTCTTATGAGGTCGGCGCGCAAACGGGCTGCACCATTTCGGGGTGCGATCCTAACCCACTCGCCTGCTGTCACAAAGGTTTCACCGCTATTTGTTGTCGGCGTATGTCGGAAAAGCCCCACAACCGCGCAGCAAAGGGCAGATGTAGACACGTGCAAGGTCGATGGAAGCAACGGCTTGATGTGTAAGCAGTTATGACTTTCAGTCGATCTCCGCCAGCCAGGCGGTGTCTTTAAACCACTTATCGTGAAGACGATCATAGGTGCCGTCCTGGGCAATCTGGTTGAGAAAATGGTTGATCCAGTTGAGGCTGTCGAAATCGCCTTTTTTCAAGCCAAACGCCAGCGGTTCAAACGTGAAAGGTTGCTCGAGCGCCAGTAGCGTGGTGTTTTCCGGGCGGTTCAGGGCGATCAGGTTGTAGGGCGCGTCATAAATAAAAGCATCTGCCTTGCCCTGTACCACTTGGCGTACTCCTTCCTCCGGCGTGGAGAAGCTACTGAGTCGGGCCGCCCCTAGAAACCGTCGCGCCGCCAGCTCGCCAGTGGTGCCTTCGGTGGTGGCGATCCGGTAGCTGGCGTCATCCAGGTCTTCGACGCTGCCGACCTTGCCCGCCAGGCTCGGGTGCAACAGCACGGACTGGCCGACCACAATGAACGAGTCGCTGAAATTCAGCTTGAGGTTGCGCTCCTGGGTGACCGTCATGCCGCTGCCGATCAGGTCGAATTTCTTCGCCTGCAACCCCACCACCAGCTCGGTGTAGGGCACCGCGACCAACTCAAGTTGCACACCCAGTGCTTGGCTCATGACGTTGAGCAGGTCGATTTCAAAGCCGATGATTCGCCCCTGTTTGTCGGTCATTTCGAAAGGCACATAGGTGGGTGTGGTGCCGACCTTCAGCACGCCGCGTCGAACGGCGTCGTCAATCGCGCCGGCCTGCGCCAACCCCATGTGAATCAATGCGGCAGCGCTTAGCAGCAGCGCCAAACAATAGCCTTTGCTCATGAATACCCCTGTGGCAAGTCCAAATCCGGGGCGATGCTAACTCAGTCACGGGCACGGCAATATGCCTCGGACGAGGGACTTTTGTTTCGAAAAAACAAGACGTTAGCAGGAGATAGGAGGGAGCGGAAAACGCTGTAGGACCAGCGCATGGAACGCCCCCGAGGAGAACCCTCGGGGGCGTCTGAATCAGGCCGGTTGGGCCTGGGACGACAGCGGTTGCAGCGGCAGCAACGGCGCGTGCGGATCAGCCTTGATCGAGTCACGCCAGGCGGTGAGCCACTCGGCATGGCCTTCGTTCCAGACGTGCTCATGCAGGCGAGCCAGGGCGACCGGGTCGCTCAACAGAGCCAGGCGTTCACCGTTGTTGAGGCCGGCCGGGCCGACTTTCAACGCGTGACGCACACGTTCGGTACGCAGGTACTCGATCGGCTCCGCTTCACGGTGACGCGAGGTCGCCAAGGCGCAGGCCAGGGCGTTCTGCTGCGGGTCGACCACCGAACGCACGAAGCCATCGTTCAGCGCATGCCAACGGTTTTCATGGGTGTACTGCTCGGTCGACAGCAACGCTTGCGGCGGATTGTATTCCTCGGGAATCAGGAACAGGCTCTCGTCGCGGGACTTGAGGCCCAACCCGACACGGCTGGAGATCACCGACACCGGGATCGACAGCATCAGCGACCCCACAATCGGCACCAACCACCACAGGAAGCTCGGGTTCAACCACACCACCAGCAGGGCCCACAGGAAGCCCAACACGGTTTGCGGACCGTGGCGCTTGACCGCTTCGCTCCATGGGGTGGAGTCGTCGTCACGCTGCGGCGAGTTCCACGTTGCGGCCCAGCCGAGGAACGCGGCGAGTACGAAGCGGGTGTGGAAGATCATCCGCACCGGCGCCAGCAGCATGGAGAACAGCATCTCCAGCAGCATCGACAACGTCACCTTGAACTTGCCGCCGAACTCTTTCGCGCCCTTGGCCCAGATCAGGATGATGCTCAGCAGTTTCGGCAGGAACAGCAGCACGATGGTGGTGGAGAACAGCGCCACCGCCTTGTCCGGGTGCCATTGTGGCCACAGCGGGTACAACTGGCGTGGCGCCATGAAGTACTGCGGCTCCATCAGGGTATTCACCGCCAGCAGCGCCGTGGACAGCACCAGGAACAGGAACCACAACGGCGCCGACAGGTAGGACATCACGCCGGTCAGGAACACCGCACGGTGCACCGGGTGCATGCCCTTCACCAGGAACAGGCGGAAGTTCATCAGGTTACCGTGGCACCAGCGACGGTCACGCTTGAGTTCGTCCAGCAGGTTCGGCGGAAGTTCTTCGTAGCTGCCCGGCAGGTCGTAGGCAATCCACACGCCCCAGCCGGCACGGCGCATCAGCGCCGCTTCAACGAAGTCGTGGGACAGGATGGAACCGGCGAACGCGCCTTTGCCCGGCAACGGCGCCAGGGCGCAGTGCTCGATGAACGGCTTCATGCGGATGATTGCGTTGTGACCCCAGTAGTGGGATTCACCGAGCTGCCAGAAGTGCAAGCCGGCGGTGAACAGCGGGCCATACACGCGGGTAGCGAACTGCTGCATGCGCGCATACAGGGTGTCCATGCCCGACGCACGCGGCGCGGTCTGGATGATCCCGGCATCCGGCGTGGCTTCCATCAGGCGTACCAGGCTGGTCAGGCATTCGCCGCTCATCACGCTGTCCGCGTCGAGCACGACCATGTACTTGTAGTCACCGCCCCAACGACGGCAGAAGTCGTCGAGGTTGCCACTCTTGCGCTTTACGCGACGGCGGCGACGGCGATAGAAGATCTTGCCGAAGCCACCGGCTTCGCGGCACACGTCGAGCCAGGCTTGCTGTTCGGCGATACAGATGTCGGCGTCATTACTGTCGCTGAGCACGAAGAAATCGAAGCGGTCCAGGTCACCGGTGGCGGCGACCGATTCGAACGTGGCGCGCAAACCGGCGAATACCCGAGGCACGTCTTCGTTGCAGATCGGCATCACCAGCGCGGTACGGGCGTCTTTCGGAATCGGCTCGTCACCGGCACTTTTACCGGAGATCCGATATTTATCGTGGCCGGTCAGCAGTTCCAGGAAGCCCATCAACGCAGTCCAGAAACCGGCTGACACCCAGCAGAACAAGATCCCGAACATGATCAGGATGCTGGTTTGCAGGGCGTAAGGCAGTACCTGAGTAGCAGTTTGCAGCAGGGTCTGGTTGCGGATTTCGTCGAAGTCGACCAGCGACCAACCCTGGTACGGCATGATGCCTTTCATGTACCAGCCAGCCACGATGGTCTGGCCGAGCATCAGCACCAGCAGGATGTAACGACGGATCGAACCGACGGTACGCCAGCGCGCGGCCGGCAATACACGCTCATCCTTCGGCGGCGCCGGAGGATTGCTGCGCCCGGTGAGTCGGCGCCAGCCGCGCACCAGGATATTGGTGCGCCACGGCTCCGGCACCACGCGGGTACGGCGGATCGGCGGCGTGGCCTTCAGGCACACACGGCCAGCGGCGTCGACCGCCAGCATTTCGGCGTCTTGCAGCTCTTCGGCGGTGTTGAGGGTCAACCGCGTGCCAACCGACGCCTGGGCGGCGTCGACCGGCGCGTCGAAGGTCGAGGACGACAAGCGTTCGTGCAACTCGGTGAAGGATGTGCAGCCCGCCAATTCGGCGCGCTGCTCAGCGGTCATCGGTAGATGCGCCAGATACTCCTGCAGAGTTTCTGGCTGGACTTGAGAATTACTCATCGGCAGGCAACTGATAGCTCCAGGTTTCGGTCAGGACTTGTTCAGTCTTGATCGGCTCCGGCGTGGCTGGGGCAGCTTCTGGCTGCTTGGCTTCCTTGTCTTTCGCGTCTTTCTTGGCCTGTTTCTCGTGCTGCTTGGCCAGGACCTTGTCAGCCTTGAGCACGTGGCTCGAGTCCTGCTCAGGAGCCGGTGGCGGAACGTCCTGCACCAGCGCAGCGCGCATTTCGGTCGGCTTGCCTGCGTCCTTGATCTTCATACGCAGGGTCAGGCGCCAGCCTTTGGTGTGTTCGTTGTAGCGCACGCTGTTCTCAACCAGTTCGGCGTTGTCGCCGACACTCACCTGGCTGCGCACCGGGGCATCCGACGGCAGGGCCTTCAGGGACGGGCCCTCGAAGTCCACCAGGTAGGCCACGCTGCCGTCAGGCTGGCGGATCAGATTGGATTGCTTCACGTCACCGGTAGAACGCAGGGTCTGCTTGACCCAGGCGCTGTCGCTTGGGTGCAGGGATTTTTCGTCCATGGTCCAGTGCAAGCGGTAGGACACATCCAGTGGCTTGCCGACTTCAGGCAGCTCGGCCGGGCTCCAGAACGCAACGATGTTGTCGTTGGTTTCGTCAGCCGTCGGAATTTCCACCAGGTTGACGGTGCCTTTGCCCCAGTCGCCCTCAGGCTCGATCCAGGCGCTTGGGCGCTTGTCGTAGTTGTCGTCGAGGTCTTCGTAGTGGCTGAAGTCGCGACCGCGTTGCAGCAGGCCGAAACCTTTCGGGTTCTCTACGGTGAAGTTGCTGACCGACAGGTGTTTAGGGTTGTTCAGGGGGCGCCAGATCCACTCGCCGTTGCCGGCATGGATCGACAGACCGCTGGAGTCGTGCAGTTCACGACGGTAGTTCAGCACTTTGGACGGCTGGTTCGCGCCGAACAGGTACATGCTGGTCAACGGGGCAACGCCCAGTTTGCTGACCTTGTCGCGCAGGAACATCTGGGATTTCACGTCAACAATGGTGTCGGTGCCCGGACGCAGAATCAGGCGATACGCGCCGGTCGCGCGTGGGGAATCCAACAGGGCAAAGATCACCAGTTGTTTCTCACCCGGCTTTGGACGCTCGATCCAGAACTCGGTGAAACGCGGGAATTCTTCGCCGGACGGCAATGCGGTGTCGATCGCCATGCCACGGGCAGACAGGCCGTACGCCTGGCCCTTGCCGACCACGCGGAAGTAGCTCGCGCCCAGCATGGTCATGATTTCGTCTTGTTTGTCGGCCTTGTTGATCGGGTACAGCACACGGAAGCCGGCATAACCCAACTGTTCGGTGGCTTTGGGATCAAACTTCACGTCGCCAAAATCGAAGCGTGTCGGGTCGTATTTGATTTCCTGGACGCTGTCGGCGGTGACTTCGTTGATTTTCACCGGTGTATCGAAGTGCATACCCTGGTGATAGAAGGACAGCTTGAACGGGGTGTTCTGATCGGCCCACTCGGCTTTTTCGTTGCGGAAACGAATCTTCTGGTAGTCCGCGAACTTCATTTCGCGGAATTCGTTCGGCAGATTGCTGCGCGGAGCTTCGTATTTCTGCCCGGCCAGCTCTTTTGCCTTGGCCGACACATCGTCCAGACTGAATGCCCACAGTTGACCCGCGCCGAACAGGCAAAACAGGGCGGAGCCCGTCACCAGTGCGTTTCGTAACCGTTTGGCAGACAATTTTGGTGCATTACAGGGACTAACAATCACGAGCAACCCTCGCCGAAAACAGATCAAAAAACCAACGGCCAGCTATCTATATGCCAGGTTGGCGAGCATTGTTCCGACTCCCCTGGGGCAAAATGATTCCCCATGGGTGGTCGGACAAGTCTCTACCTAAGTCAAAAATGGACCAAACAACGCTGATCCCCGTAGCGCGCGATTATCTAGTAGCCCGCGAAACAACGCATCAGGGATAACGAAGTATTTGTAGCGAAACCCTGCGTTTTTAGGCATTAAAAGTCGTTTTTAATACATTCACGTCTGCAAGAGGAAGGTCACAGGGCCATCATTGACCAAATGCACCTGCATATCGGCGCCAAAACGCCCCGACGCCACCTTGCCATGCAATTGTTGCGCTTGTAACAGCAAGTGATCAAAAAGCGCCGCTCCCAGGGCCGGCGGGGCCGCTGTAGAGAAGCTCGGCCGCAGCCCGCTCTTGGTATCCGCCGCCAGGGTGAACTGCGACACCAGCAGCAAACCGCCGTCGATATCTTTCAACGACCGGTTCATCTTGCCTTCGTCGTCGCTGAACACCCGATAGTTCAACAGCTTGTGTAACAGCTTATCGGCACTCTCCGGCGTATCCGCAGGCTCGACGGCCACCAGCACCAGCAACCCCTGGTCGATGGCGCCGACGATTTCGCCCGCGACCTCGACCCGGGCGCCGCGCACCCGTTGCAGCAGGCCCTTCATGCTTCTTCGGGCGGCAGGTCGAGCAAGCGACGTGCCATCTGGCTGGTCGCCCGCACCAAGGCATCGGTGATGCCGGGCTCGGACGCGGCATGGCCAGCCTCGCGAATCACCTGCAACTCACTGTTGGGCCACGCCTGGTGCAACTCCCAGGCGTTATCCAAAGTGCAAATCATATCGTAGCGCCCGTGAATGATTACGCCAGGCAGATGGGCGATCTTGTGCATATCGCGGATCAGCTGGTTGGGCTCCAGGAAGGAGTTGTTGGTGAAGTAGTGGCACTCGATCCGCGCGATGGACAGCGCACGTTGTGGCTCGGAAAACCGCTCCACATGCTGCGGGCTCGGGCACAGGCCGAGCATGCGCCCTTCCCAACCGGACCAGGCCTTGGCCGCGTGCATCTGGGCGATCTGGTCGTTGCCGGTGAGGCGTTTGTGGTAGGCCGCGATCATGTCGTGACGCTCTTCCGGCGGGATCGGCGCAATGTAGTCCTGCCAGTAGTCCGGGAACAGGCGGCTCGCGCCTTCCTGGTAGAACCAATGGATGTCCTGCGGCCGGGCCAGGAAAATGCCGCGCACGATCAGGCCGAGCACACGCTCGGGATGGGTTTGCGCGTAGGCCAGTGACAGGGTCGAGCCCCACGAACCGCCGAACAGCACCCACTTGTCGATGCCCAGGTGCTCGCGGATGCGCTCAAGGTCGGCGACCAGATCCCAGGTGGTGTTGTTTTCCAGGCTGGCGCGCGGGGTGGAGCGCCCGCAGCCACGCTGGTCGAAGGTGACGATGCGGTACAAGTTAGGGTCGAAATAGCAACGGCTCTGGGCATCACAACCGGAACCCGGGCCACCATGGATAAAGACGACGGGCAAGCCTTCGGGGGAGCCACTTTCATCGACGTACAGCGTGTGGATGTCATCGACGGCCAGATCGTGCCGGGCGTGGGGTTTGATCTGCGGGAACCAAGTCTGCATTGCGCGCTCCGTAAGGGGTCGGGTTCATCCCTGGGGGGACGTCTTTTATTTTGCCGTCTGGCACTATAAACCCGAATTGTGCAATGAGCATGTCCTAGAGCACTTAGACCTGTGTCAGCCCTTCGCTCCCCAGGTAATCCAGCAAGTAATCGTAGAGCCGGTCCACTTCCGGCACCTGCCGCCGCGCACGCAGGCAGCCGTGCACCAGGCCTTTGCCGGGATACAGCACGGTGGCTACGCCCGCCACCTGCAGACGTTCGGCGTAGAGCATGCCGTCGTCGCGCAGCGGGTCGAACTGGGCCACGGCGATCAACGCCTTGGGCAAACCGCTGAAGTCTGCGGCCAGCAGCGGCATGGCGTAGGGTGACGGGTTGCCACTGCCCTGCAGGTACAGCGCCAGGTAGCCAGCGGTGTCGGCGCTGCTGAGCAAGGGCGCGTCCATGCAATCACGCCGCGATGGCAGGTCGCAGGGGCCGCCCAACCCCGGATAGATCAAGACCTGGGCGCGCGGCAACGGTTGCCCGTCGTCGCGCAATCCCATACACAATGCTGCCGCCAGGTTGCCGCCTGCACTGTCGCCCATGACCACCAGGCGCCGCAGGTCGAGGGCATACGGCGCCTGCCTCGCCTGGAGGGCCTGCCACACGGCGCGACAATCCTCATAGGCGGCCGGGAACGGGTGTTCAGGTGCCAACTGATAATCGATGGCGATCACCAACACCTGCAAGGCTGTGGCCAGCTCGAAGCAGATGAAATCGTGGGAATCCAGCCCGCCGACGACCCAACCACCGCCGTGCATATAAAGGAGGCAAGGCCAGCCATCAGCCGGGACCGGCGAGGCCGGCAGATAACTGCGCACGCCGACGCCAGCCAAGGTCAAGTCCTCGACCTGCAAGCCTTCGGGTTTCGCCGGGGTGAATGCCCGGCACATGCAGTCATAGTTTTGGCGCAACCCCGCCAGCGACGAGTCGTCGCTGGTGAAGGACTCCGTCTTCTTCACGAACGCTGCCAGTTCTGGCGAGATCGGGTATCGACTCATTTAAGACTCGCCTGCACTGCCGCCGCCCCATCGCTGCCATCAAACGCCTTGACCCCAGCCAGCCAGCGCTGCAAATCCTCGGGGTGATCACGCAGCCATTGCTTGGCCACGTCCTGCGGCGATTTGCGCTCCATGATCGGCACCATCAACTGGCTTTCCTGGGCAGCAGTGAAGGTGAGGTTTTCCAACAGGCGATTGGCATTGGGGCAGCGCTCGGCAAAATCCGGCGCAGTGACGGTGGAGACGGTGGCGCGGCCTTCGTCGGGGCCGAATACGTCTTCACTGCCGGTGAGATAGGCCATTTTCATATTGATGTTCATCGGGTGCGGGGTCCAACCGACGAACACCACAAACTCCTTGCGATTCACTGCCCGCTGCACCGCTGCCAGCATCCCGGCTTCGCCGGAGGCGACCAACTTGAAGCCGCCAAGGCCGAAGCGGTTGGTGTCGATCATTTTCTGGATATCGGTGTTGGCGCCGCTGCCCGGCTCGATGCCATAGATCTTGCCGCCGAGCTTGTCCTTGAAACGGGCGATATCGGCGAAGGTCTTCAAGCCCGCATCCGCCACGTATTGCGGCACGGCCAGGGTGGCCTGGGCGTCGGCGAGGCTGGGTGTATCGAATACCTTGACCTGCTTGGCCGCCAGGAACGGCGCGATGTTGTTGTCCATCGCCGGTTTCCAGTAACCGAGGAAAATATCCAGGCGCTTGTCGCGGATGCCGGCAAAGATGATCTGCTGCACGGCGCTGGTCTGCTTGCTGTCGTAGCCGAGGCCATTGAGCAGCACGTCGGCCATGCCGGAAGTGGCGACCACGTCGGTCCAACTAACCACGCCCATGCGGATGTTCTTGCAGGAGGCCGGTTCGGCGGCCATGACGTTGGCGCTGAGCAACGCGGCGCCGGTGAGGGTCAACAACAGTTTTTTCATGGAAAAGGTCTCACTCGGCAGCTTTATTGTAGGAGTGGCGTCTGACGCGCCGTATCCACAACCTTACCCAGCGAGACCTCGATAAAAGCGACCTGTGGCGACCGGGTTTTGCACCCAGGCGACAGACGGTCAGCCGTAGCGCTTCTGCCCCCACGCCAACAAACCTTGCAACAATTGCTTGAGCACCACCCGCGTCGGCTCGGCCAGATCCGCTCGATACCGGAACGGCTCGAACTCTTCCATGTAGGCGCTCTGGCACAACTCCAGCTGCACCGCGTGGATATCCTGGGCCGGGTCACCGTAATGCCGGGTGATGTGGCCGCCCTTGAAACGCCCGTTCAAGACATGGGTGTACTGCGGATACGCCGCGCAAATGGCTTCCAACTGGCTGGCCAGTTCCGGATCACAGGCGGCGCCGTTGAAGGTGCCGAGGTTGAAGTCCGGCAGCTTGCCGTCGAACAGGTGCGGGATCACCGAACGGATCGAGTGCGCATCGAACAGCAAGGCGTAGCCGAACTCGGCCTTGAGCCGTGCCAGTTCTTCCTGCAGCGTGCGGTGATACGGGCCCCAGACCTTTTGCAGGTAGCTGGCGCGCTCGGACTCACTGGGTTCCAGGCCTTCCTGGAACAACGGCACGCCATCGAACAATGTGGCCGGGTACAGGCCCGTGGTGGCGCCCGCGTACAGCGGCTTGTCGTCGGAGGGACGGTTAAGGTCGATGACGAACCGCGAGTACTCGGCCGCCAAGGTGCTAGCGCCCAGTTCTTCAGCAAAGTCATACAACGTGGGGATGTGCCAGTCGGTGTCCGGCAGGCTTTGCGCCTCGGGAATCAACCCCGCCTCGACAACAGGCGTCAGGCGCAGGCCCGCGTGGGGCATGCTGATCAGCAGCGGCACACGGCCTTGTTTGAAGTTCAGAACCTTATCCACGAACAGTACTCCTCAAACAGTGACATCGACGCCATGGCGTACGACGCGTTTATCCAGCTCGCCGCCCAGCCAATAGGCCAGGTCGGCAGGACGATCAATCTGCCAGGCGACGAAGTCCGCGACCTTGCCCACTTCCAGGGAGCCGTGGCTGTCGCCCATGCCCAGTGCGGTCGCCGCATGTTGAGTGGCGCCCGCCAAGGCTTCTTCCGGGGTCATGCGGAACAGTGTGCAAGCCATGTTCAACATCAGGCGCACCGACAGCGCCGGCGAGGTGCCGGGGTTGAGGTCGCTGGCGATGGCGATCTTCACGCCGTGCTTGCGCAGGGCGTCCATCGGCGGCAACTGGGTTTCGCGCAGGAAGTAGAACGCGCCCGGCAGCAGCACCGCGACGGTGCCAGCAGCGGCCATGGCGATGGCGTCTTCTTCGGTCATGAACTCCAGGTGGTCCGCCGACAGCGCCTGGTAACGCGCCGCCAGGCTGGAGCCGTGCAGCGACGAGAGTTGCTCGGCGTGCAGTTTCACCGGCAGGCCGAGTTGCCGGGCAACCTTGAACACGCGCTCCACCTGCTCGGTGGAAAACGCCAGGTATTCACAAAACGCATCCACCGCGTCCACCAGCCCTTCCGCCGCCAAGGCCGGCAGCATCTCGGCGCAGATGTGCTCGATGTAGTCGTCGGCGCGGTCCTTGTATTCTGGCGGCAACGCGTGGGCCGCCAGGCAAGTAGCGCGCACGCTGACCGGCAGCGCTTCACCAAGGCGACGGGCAACGCGCAGCATCTTGCGTTCGTTGGCCAGGTCCAGACCGTAGCCGGACTTGATCTCCACGGTGGTCACGCCATCGCGTAGCAGACTGCGCAGGCGTTTTTCAGCGCTGGCAAACAGTTCATCTTCCGTCGCCGCACGGGTGGCACGCACAGTGCTGGCAATACCGCCGCCCTTGGCCGCGATCTCGGCGTAGCTCACGCCTTCGAGGCGTTGCTCGAACTCGCCGCTGCGGTTGCCGCCGAACACCGTGTGGGTGTGGCAGTCGATCAGCCCGGGGGTGACCCACGCGCCTTGCAGGTCATGCACCTGGGCGTAATCCGCCGTGGGCGCCTGGCTGCGGGGGCCGATCCACTCGATGAGCGAACCGACGGTCACCATGGCGGCATCCTCGATGATCGAGTATTTGCCCTGTGCCATGGTTGCGACGTGGCAGTGTTGCCAAAGCGTTTTCATCAACGCCTCCCTAGATTAACGATGAGACAAAGCCGAGTCGTAATAGACCTTGGCCGCTTGCCCGGCAGCGGGCTTGACCCACAGCAGGTAAGCCACCACCAGCAGAACGATCCACACAGCACCGACCAGCAAAGCGGCCTGGGTGTCCGGGAAGTAACCCAGCACGCCAAACACGAACAGCATGAACACAATGGCGGCCGCCGGCGCATAGGGCCAGAACGGCACGGGGAATTTCAGTTCGGCCACCTGCTCTTTAGTCATCGAACGGCGCATGGCGACCTGGGTGAACAGGATCATCAGCCACACCCACACGGTCGCGAAGGTGGCAATCGAGGCGATCAGCAGGAACACGTTTTCCGGGATCAGGTAGTTGAGCACCACACCGCCGAGCAGCGCCGCGCCCATCACCACCACGGTCATCCACGGCACGCCGTGTTTGGACAATTGCGCAAAGCCTTTAGGCGCCTGCCCTTGCTGGGCCAGACCGTACATCATGCGGCCGGCGCCGAAGATGTCGCTGTTGATCGCCGAGACGGCTGCCGAGATCACCACGATATTGAGAATGGTCGCCGCCGAGCCGATGCCGAGGTTGCTGAAGATCTGCACGAACGGGCTGCCCTGGCTGCCGATCTGCGGCCATGGATAAATGGCCATCAGCACAAACAAGGTCAGCACGTAGAACAACAGGATGCGCAGCGGCACGGCGTTGATCGCCTTGGGGATCACGCGCTGTGGGTCCTTGGCTTCACCGGCGGTGATGCCGATGATTTCGATGCCGCCAAAGGCGAACATCACCACCGCGAACGAGGCGATCAGGCCGCCAATGCCGTTGGGCATGAAACCGCCGTGGGCCCACAGATTGCTGAGGCCGCTGGCTTGGGTTTCACCGGCCGAATGAATGCCGAACAGCATGATGCCAAACCCGCCGAGGATCATCGCCACAATGGCACCGACCTTGAGCAGCGACAGCCAGAACTCCATTTCGCCAAACACTTTGACGTTGCACAGGTTCAGGCCGCCGATCAAAAACACAATGCCGAGCACCCAGACCCAGCGCGCGACGTCGGGAAACCAGAAGCCCATGTAGATACCGAAGGCGGTGACGTCGGCCAGGCAGACGATGATCATTTCAAAGGCGTAGGTCCACCCGAGGATAAACCCGGCCATGGGGCCCAGGTAGGTGCTGGCGTACTGGCCGAACGAACCGGCCACCGGGTTGTGCACAGCCATTTCGCCGAGGGCGCGCATTACCATGAACACGGCGGCGCCGCCGATCAGGTAGGCCAGCAGCACAGCGGGACCGGCCATCTGGATGGCGGAGGCAGAGCCATAGAACAGCCCGGTGCCGATCGCGGAACCGAGTGCCATGAAGCGAATATGTCGGGCGCTGAGCCCGCGTTTCAATCCTTTCTCTTGCTGGTGCATTTCTCTTCCCTAGTTATTTTTATCCCGAGAAAATTCCGACCCTGTCGCCTGACAACTGTAGTGAGCGGGCTTGCCCCGCGTTGGGCTGCGAAGCGGCCCTGACGTTGCCACCGCATTTCTTCAGACAGAACGCGGCGGCAGTTTTTGGGGCTGCTGCGCAGCCCAGCGCGGGGCAAGCCCGCTCACCACAGGGAGCATGCCGTCCTCTGGATCGGTTACAAGCTCGGCAGCAGCTTGGCCGGTACCAGCTCATTCAGGCAGCGGCTGGCCAACAACTCGCTGGCGGCGTTGATGTCCGGTGCGAAGAAACGGTCCTTCTCATAGAACGCCACTTTGTCACGCAGAATCCCGCGCGCTTTTTCCAGCGCAGGCGAGGTTTTCAGGCCTTCGCGCAGGTCCAGGCCCTGGCACGCCGCCAGCCATTCCACGGCGAGAACGCCACGGGTGTTCTCGGCCATTTCCCACAGGCGCTTGCCCGCAGCCGGGGCCATCGAAACGTGGTCTTCCTGGTTGGCCGAGGTCGGCAGACTGTCGACGCTATGGGGATGGGCCAGCGCCTTGTTTTCGCTGGCAAGCGCGGCAGCGGTCACCTGGGCGATCATGAAGCCGGAGTTCACACCGCCATTGCCCACCAGGAACGGCGGCAGTTGCGACATGTGCTTGTCCATCATCAGCGAGATACGGCGCTCGCTGAGCGAGCCGATTTCAGCGATGGCCAGTGCCATATTGTCGGCAGCCATGGCCACCGGTTCGGCGTGGAAGTTACCGCCGGAAATCACGTCACCTTCGGCGGCAAAGACCAGCGGGTTATCCGACACGGCGTTGGCTTCTACCACCAGCACCTCGGCGGCCTGGCGGAACTGGGTCAGGCACGCGCCCATGACTTGTGGTTGGCAGCGCAGCGAGTATGGGTCCTGCACCTTGTCGCAGTTCTGGTGCGACTGAGACACCTGGCTGCTTTCGCCCAGCAGGTGACGATAGGCTGCGGCTGAATCGATCTGCCCACGCTGGCCGCGTGCGGCATGAATGCGTGCGTCGAAGGGTGAGCGCGAACCCAGCACTGCTTCCACGGTGAGCGCGCCGCATGCCAGGGCGCCGGCGAACAGGTCTTCGCCTTCGAACAGGCCACGCAGGGCGTACGCGGTGGACACCTGGGTGCCGTTGAGCAGCGCCAGGCCTTCTTTGGCGGCGAGGGTCAGCGGCGTCAGGCCGGCGACTTTCAGCGCGTCGGTGGCTTCCAGCCATTCGCCCTTGTAGCGTGCCTTGCCTTCGCCCAGCAGCACCAGGGACATGTGCGCCAAGGGCGCCAGGTCGCCGGAGGCACCGACCGAACCTTTCAACGGAATATGCGGGTACACCTCAGCGTTGATCAGCGCGATCAGCGCGTCGATCACCTGCCGGCGGATCCCGGAGAACCCACGGCTGAGGCTGTTGACCTTGAGCACCATGACCAGCCGCACCAGCGCATCGCTGATCGGCTCACCGACGCCGGCGGCGTGGGACAGCACCAGGGAACGCTGGAGGTTTTCCAGGTCTTCGCTGGCGATGCGGGTCGAAGCCAGCAGGCCGAAACCGGTGTTGATGCCATAGGCAGTGCGGTTCTCGGCGAGAATCTGCTCCACGCAAGCAACACTGGCGTCGATCTGCGCCGTGGCGCTGTCATCCAGACTGAGGGTTACCGGCTGCTGGTAGATGGCTCGCAGTTGGGCAAGGCTCAGTTGGCCTGGAATCAGGTTTAGCGCAGTCACATTCATACTCCTTTTGAATTGTTCTTTTGAATAAGTCTTCAGTGCAAATTCGGTAAGTCGGTGCTTTTGAGCAGTTGGGCAGCGGCCGCAATGTCCGGCGCCAGCCAGCGGTCTTGCTCGTAGGCCGGGACCACTTCACGCAACAGGCGCCAGGCGCGGTCGGTGCCGGCGCCGAATCGCTGGTCCTTCAAGAATTCGAACGCCTGGGCCGCCAGCAAGTACTCGATGGCGAGGATCTGCGTCACGTTGGCCAACACCTGGTGCAGCTTGAGCGCGGCATTGGTGCCCATGCTCAGGTGGTCTTCCTGCAGGCCCGAGGTGACGAAGTTGTCGAGCACCGCCGGTTGCGCCAACTGGCGGTTTTGCCCACACAGCGAAGCGGCGACGTACTGCACGATCATCATCCCGGAGTTGACCCCAGGGTTGCTCACCAGAAACGCCGGCAAGCCGCTGACGTGCGGGTTGATCAGGCGGTCCAGGCGGCGTTCGGCCACCGAGCCGATTTCGGCCATGGCGATTGCCAGCATGTCCGCCGCCAGAGCCACGGATTGTCCGTGGGGGTTGGCCTGGGACACCACGCGGTAATGGTCTGGCGTGCCGAGTACCAGCGGGTTGTCGGTGGCGCTGTTGAGTTCGGTCTCGATCTGGCGGGTGGCGTGTTCCACCTGGTCGCGGGCCGCGCCGTGGATCTGCGGTATCGAGCGAATGCTTAACGCATCCTGTGTGCGAATGCCCTTGCTGCTGGCGATCACTTCACTGCCATCGAGCAAGGCGCGCAGGTTGATGCCGACGTGTTGCATGCCAGGGTGCGGTTTTAAGGCGATGATCTCTTCGTCAAACGCGTCGATCTGGCCGCGCTGGGCTTCAAAACTCATGGCGCCGATCACGTCGGCCCACTGCAGCAAGTGATGGGCGTCGGCCAGGGCCAGACAGCTCAGGCCGGTCATGCACGGCGTGCCGTTGACCAGGCACAGGCCGTCCTTGGCGCCGAGCACGACCGGGTGCAAACCTTCCGCGCTTAAGGCCTCTTGAGCCGGAACGATGCGGCCTCGGTAACTCACATTGCCCACGCCCAACAAGGCCACGCCCACATGGGCCATGTGGGTCAGGTAACCCACCGAACCCTGGGACGGCACTTGCGGTGTGATGCCGTGGTTGAGCAACGCCAGCAACGAGTGCACCACCTGCGGATGCAGGCCGGATTTACCGTGACTGTAGTTGATGATCGCCGCGCAGATGATCGCGCGGGTCTGCTCGTCGCTCAGCACCGGGCCGACGCCACAGGCATGGCTCAGCAAGGTATTGCGCGACAGCTGGCTGAGTTGCTCGCCCTTGAGCGACACATTGCACAGCGCGCCCAGGCCGGTGTTCACGCCATAGGCGCGCTCACCGCTGGTGACGATGCGTTGCACGATGGCCTGGGCATTGTCGATGCGCGCCCAGGCCTGGCCCGAGAGTTCGAGGACCGCGCCGTGGCGGGCGACGGCGACGACGTCCTGCCAACGCAGCGGGGCGTCGGCAATGATGATTTTTGCTGCCTGGAACATGGTTGACCTCTTCAATTCAAACCACCGCCGCCCGCCGCTGAACGAACCGATCCACATACTCATCCGCCGGCGAATGCAGGATCTCCCGAGGGGTGCCGACCTGGATCAGCTTGCCGTCCTTGAGGATCGCAATGCGGTTGCCGATGCGCACGGCCTCGTCAAGGTCGTGGGTGATGAACACGATGGTTTTGTGCAGGGTCTTTTGCAGCTCCAGCAACTGGTCCTGCATCTCGGCGCGGATCAGTGGGTCGAGGGCACTGAAAGCCTCGTCCATCAGGATGATGTCGGTGTCCGCCGCCAACGCGCGGGCCAGGCCGACGCGCTGGCGCATGCCGCCGGAAAGCTGGTGCGGGTATTTGTTTTCGTAGCCCTTGAGGCCCACGGTTTCGATCCAGTGCAGGGCGCGTTCGGCGCAGACCTGCTTGGTTTCGCCACGCACTTTCAGGCCGTAGGCGACGTTGTCGAGCACGCTCTTGTGGGGCAGCAGGCCGAAGCTCTGGAACACCATGCTGATCTTGTGCCGACGGAATTGGCGCAGGGCCTCCATGTCCAGTTGCAGGATGTCTTCGCCGTCCACCAGGATCGCGCCGCTGGTGGGGTCGATCAGGCGGTTGAAGTGGCGCACCAGGGTGGACTTGCCGGAACCCGACAGGCCCATGATCACGAAGATCTCGCCGGTGCCGATGCTCAACGACAAATCGTTCACGCCGACCACGCAGCCGGTCTCGGCCAGCACCTGGTCCTTGGTCTTGCCCTGGCCGATCAGCGACAGCGCATCCTTGGAGCGGGCGCCGAAAATCTTGAAGACGTTTTTAACTTCGATTTTGCTGACAGTAGTCATTTGCTCGCCTCATGCCGTGGACGACCATAGGCCTGGGTAATGCGGTCGATGACCACTGCGAGAATCACAATCGCCAGCCCGGCTTCGAGGCCACGGCCGACGTTGAGGGTCTGGATGCCGACGAGCACGTCTTCGCCCAAGCCTCGGGCGCCGATCATCGAGGCGATCACCACCATCGAAAGCGCCATCATGGTGGTCTGGTTGATCCCGGCCATGATGCTCGGCAACGCCAGCGGCAGTTGCACGCCGAACAGTTGCTGCCAGCGGTTGGCACCAAAGGCGTTGATGGCTTCCATGACTTCGCCGTCGACCTGGCGAATGCCCAGGTCGGTGAGGCGAATCAGCGGCGGCGCAGCGTAAATCACGGTGGCGAAAATCGCCGGGACTTTGCCCAGGCCGAACAGCATCAGCACCGGAATCAGGTACACGAAGCTAGGCATCGTTTGCATGATGTCGAGCAGTGGCATCAGCACCGAGCGCAGGCGATTGCTGCGTGCGGACAGAATGCCCAGCGGCACGCCGATCAGCACCGAGATCACCGTGGCGACCATCATCAAGGCCAGGGTCTGCATCAGCTTGTCCCACAGGCCAACCGCGCCCACCAGGAACAGCAAACCGACGATCACCGCCGTGGTCACCACCTTGCGGGTGGCGTGCCAGGCGACACCGCCGACGATGGCCAGCATCAGCCACCAGGGCGCTGCGCGCAGCAGCCCTTCCAGGTTGACGATGGCCCATAGCAGGGTGTCAGAAATGTGCCGGAACACATCACCGTAGTTGGTGACCAATGAGTCCACCCAACCGTTGACCCAGTCGGCGATGGAAAACGTAAAACTCTCAGGAAACATATCGTGCTCTCGATCCAGTGGGTTGTGGCCAGGCGCCCGGCTGCCCCTCAGGGTAGCCGGGCACGCTTGACCTACAAGGCCGCGTCGATTTTCTTGGCTGCGTCGTCGCTCACCCAGGCGTGCCAGACTTCAGGATGTTCCTTGAGGAAAATTTTCGCCAGTTTTGGCGACTCAATTCGCTCCTTGGCCATGCGACCCAGGTTCTGGTTCAGCAGGTCGATCGGCAGGTTGACCTTTTCCAGCACGGCCACCAGTTCCGGGGCTTGCTCGTGGAAGGTCTTGGACAGGCCGACCTTGATGCTCACGCTTTTATCCACACCGGGTTTTTCTTCCAGCTTGACCAGGTCGACCTGGCCCATCAGCGGGGTGGGCGACCAGTAGTAGAACAGGATCGGCTCGCCACGCTTGTAGCTCGACAACACCGCTGCATCCAACGCCGGGCCGGTGCCTGGGCGGAAGTTGGTGTAGGAATTTTCCAGGCCGTAGCTTTTCAGCATTTCGCTGTTGTCCAGCTCGCAGGTCCAACCGGCCGGGCAGTTATAGAAACGGCCTTTGGAGGGTTCTTCCTGGTCCTTGAACACCGCGGCGTACTTGGCCAGGTCAGCAATGTTTTTCAGGTCGGGGGCCTTGGCTTCCAGCTTGCGCTTGGCATCGCCTTCGATCACATAACGCGGCACGTACCAGCCTTCGATGGCACCGACTACCGGGGCGCCGACGCCGACGACTTTGCCGGCCTTCTCGGCCTTGTTCCAGACCTCACTGCGGCCCACCCACTCTTCGGCGAAGATCTGGATGTCGTTGCTGCTCAGGGCGTTTTCCATGGTGATAGAGTTGCCCGGCAGGCTGTCGGTTTTGCAGTCGTAGCCTTTTTCCAGCACGGTTTGCAGGATGTCGGTGAGCAACATGCCGCTTTCCCAGTTCAGGCCTGCGAATTTCACCGGCTTGCCGGATTCGCACCAGCCGGCCGCCTGGGCGCCAGCGCTTGCCAGCAAACCTGCAGAGAGCAGGGTGGCCATCAGGGTCTTATGCATTTTCATTGTTGTGACGCTCCCAATCTTGAAATGGATTACGGCAGTCAGTAGGCATCCTGCCCTGTCCACGTCCCATCAGGCTTGTGCCGCCAGCCCGTTTGTTCTTGGTATAGCGCCCTGCTCTGTCGGCAGGATCAGTTGATCGGGCACCGTGCCGTGCCATTTTTTCGCACACAGGTAATACAGCGCTGCCGGCAGTACCAGACCGATGATCCAGGAAATGTCCACATCACCCAGCGCAGCCACCAAAGGACCGGTGTAGAACTTGGTGGAGATGAACGGCAATTGCACCAGCACGCCGAACACGTACACGCTGATCCCCAGCAGGTTCCAGCGACCGTAGCGACCGTTCGGATCGGCCAGCGCCGGTACGTCATAACGCTCACGGGTGATGCAGTAGTAGTCCACCAGGTTGATCGCGCTCCAGGGCGTGAAGAACGCCAGCAGGAACAGGATGAAAGACTTGAACGCGCCGAGGAACGAATGCTGGCCGAGCAAGGCGATCAAGGTTGCGGTGCCGACAATCGCCAGCACGAACACCAGGCGTTGCAAGCGCGTGACCTCCAGGCGGCCACGGAAGCCGCTGATGATGGTGGCAATGCACATGAAGCTGCCGTAGGAGTTCAGCGTGGAGATGGTGACCTTGCCGAACGCGATGCTGAAGTACAGCAGCGCCGCAGTGGCCCCAGTGCCACTCAAGCCGACGATGTAGGCCACTTCATGACCGGCGAATTGCCCGTTGGACATGGCCGCGGCAAACACGCCGAGGACCATCGCCACCTGGGCGCCAATCACCGAACCGGCACCGGCGGCGAGAAAGGTTTTTACCGAAGAGGTCTTGCTCGGCAAATAGCGTGAGTAGTCCGCCACGTAAGGGCCGAAAGCGATCTGCCAGGACGCCGCAAGCGACACCGCCAGCAGGAAACTGCTCCAGCTGAAGTGGCGGATCTGCAGGAGTGCGCCAACGTCGGTCTGGCTCATCAGACGACTGAACAGGTAGACAAAGGCGATCACGCCAATGACGCTGGCAACGCGACCGATGAAGTGGATCACCCGATAACCGAGCACCGTGACCAGCACGATGACACTGGCGAAAATCAAGATGCCAGTGCTGTCGCTGACCCCGAACAACTGGCCCAGCGCCTGACCGGACAATACCGTGCCGGTGGCGGTGAAGCCGAGGTACATCAGGCACACCAGCACGATCGGAATCGCCGCGCCGTACACGCCAAACTGCACCCGGCTGGAGATCATCTGCGGCAGGCCCAGCTTGGGCCCTTGCGCCGCATGCAACGCCATCACGCCGCCGCCGATCAATTGACCGACCAACAGGCCGATCAACGACCAGAACACATCACCGCCCAGCACCACGGCCAAGGCCCCGGTGACAATCGCGGTGATCTGCAGGTTGGCACCCATCCACAGAGTGAACTGGCTCAATAGACGACCGTGTCTTTCCGCTTCCGGGATGTAGTCGATCGAACGTTTCTCGATCAACGGGGTGGTGTCATTTGCAGCCATGGATGTTCAACCTCTGATGGATTGTTTTCAGGGGGGTGCTGGCTTACTTGATCATCGGCAGGTTCAAGCCCTGCTCCTTGGCGCAATCAATCGCGATCTGGTAGCCGGCGTCTGCGTGTCGCATCACCCCGGTGGCCGGGTCGTTGTGCAGTACTCGGGCAATACGCTCGGCCGCTTCGTCGGTACCGTCGCAGACGATGACCATGCCGGAGTGCTGGGAGAAGCCCATGCCCACGCCGCCGCCGTGGTGCAGCGAAACCCAGGTCGCGCCGCTGGCGGTGTTGAGCAAGGCGTTGAGCAGCGGCCAGTCGGACACGGCGTCGGAACCGTCCTGCATGGCTTCGGTTTCGCGGTTCGGGCTGGATACCGAGCCGGAGTCGAGGTGGTCACGGCCGATCACCACCGGTGCCGACAGCTCGCCGCTGCGTACCATTTCGTTGAACGCCAGGCCGAGCTTGGCGCGCTGGCCCAGGCCCACCCAGCAGATACGCGCCGGCAGGCCCTGGAAGCTGATGCGCTCGCGCGCCATGTCCAGCCAGTTGTGCAGGTGGGCGTCGTCGGGGATCAGTTCTTTGACCTTGGCGTCGGTCTTGTAGATGTCTTGTGGGTCGCCGGACAGTGCCGCCCAACGGAACGGGCCGATGCCACGGCAAAACAGTGGACGGATATAGGCCGGGACGAAACCTGGGAAGTCGAAGGCGTTTTCCACGCCTTCTTCCTGGGCCATCTGGCGGATGTTGTTGCCGTAGTCGAAGGTCGGGATGCCTTGTTTCTGGAATTCCAGCATGGCTTTGATGTGCACGGCCATCGACTGCTTGGCGGCCTTGATCACAGCAGCCGGCTCGGTCTTGGCGCGGGCGCGGTATTCGTCCCAGGTCCAGCCGGCTGGCAGGTAGCCGTTGAGTGGGTCGTGGGCGCTGGTCTGGTCGGTGACCATGTCCGGGCGCACGCCGCGCTTGACCAGTTCCGGCAGGATTTCTGCGGCGTTACCCAGCAGGGCAATGGAGATGGCCTTGCCTTCCTTGGTGTACTTGGCGATACGCGCCAAAGCATCGTCGAGATCGGTGGCTTGTTCGTCGACATAACGGCTGTTGAGGCGGAAGTCGATGCTGACCTGCTGGCACTCAATGTTCAGCGAGCACGCGCCGGCGAGGGTTGCGGCCAAAGGTTGCGCGCCGCCCATGCCGCCGAGACCGGCGGTGAGTACCCAACGGCCAGTCAGGTCGCTGTTGTAATGCTGGCGACCGGCTTCGACGAAGGTTTCGTAGGTGCCTTGGACGATGCCCTGGCTGCCGATGTAGATCCAGCTGCCCGCGGTCATCTGGCCGTACATGGCCAGGCCCTTGGCATCCAGTTCGTTGAAGTGTTCCCAACTGGCCCAGTGCGGCACCAGGTTGGAGTTGGCGATCAGTACACGCGGGGCATTGCTGTGGGTTTTGAACACGCCGACCGGCTTGCCGGATTGCACCAGCAGGGTTTCGTCGTCATTCAGGTTAGTGAGGCTCTCGACGATCTGGTCGTAGCACTCCCAGTTGCGCGCCGCACGGCCGATACCGCCGTACACCACCAATTCTTTCGGGTTCTCGGCCACTTGCGGGTCGAGGTTGTTCATCAGCATGCGCAGCGGCGCTTCAGTCAGCCAGCTTTTGGCGGTGAGCTTGTTACCGTGGGCGGCACGGATTTCGACGTCGCGGTATTTTGTAGGCTTGGCTTTAGAAAAATCGGTCACTGCTGGACTCCTCGGCACGATGCGCGAACATGGATGGTGCGAAGGAGAGTCTTACGCACACATCTTTACTTGTACATACAAGCATATGCAATCAAGCGGCCAACTTTAGAAAGGCGTCGTCGGGATTTTTTGTGAAGGGGTGTGCAAGCCTTGGAAATTGAGGCTTTGAGGCTTGATGAAATTTCTTGCAGACGTTTCTTGCCGGGAGAGGGGCTTGTCACTCCAACGCAGCGTTGCGCCGCATTGGGGCATTCGGTAACAAAATGGTGCGCACGGTTGGGAAGCGAGGGTGGGCATGCGTAGCAGTGAAATAGCGCGCCTGACCTGCCAGGCAAAAGGTGCGTCCCAACGACGATTTTTCTGAGTTATCTGTAGCCCAGTAAAAACGGATTTTTTCGTATATTCAGTGGTTTAGAGTCGGCTTTCACACACCCAACACCCTGGAAGACTTATCGTGACCACTCTAAAACGGGCAGGCATCTTTATCGTACTCATGGCGACAAGCATGGCTTCAGTCCAGGCCATTGCCGCCACCTTTACTGCGACCCTTGATAAAACAGGAAAAGTTACTGCGCAGTCACCCAAGTGGATCAAGGACGTGAAACTCACCGCCCAACCTGATTACTTCTCCGATTACAAAGTCAGGTTTGTGCCGGGGGTGTTCAAGGACGCGCCACGGTTTTGCACCGTGTCGGTGACGGACGTCAGCTCCAATGATCACATTTTCTACGGCCACGCCAAGTTGGGGAGCGTCCCGGCGATCAACTACGTCAACGTTTTAACGCTGAAAGTGGGAGACAACAAACCCGCTGGCGATTCTTCGATGGGCTTTCAACTGATGTGCGTTAAGTAAACCCATCTCTCCATACTGGCTGAGCGCCGGTCATACAAGCGCTCAGCGGTTGCTCAGTTCGATAACGCAACAGCGACCGCTCACGGTAACCTCCAGCAGGTCAGTGTTACCGTCCACTTGCAGGCAGTCGTGATGGCCAAGTTTCTGGTCCAGCACCTTCACTTCATCCGCAACACTGAACACCAGCACCGTCTGCGCGGTGCTGAAGAAGCGCTGTTCGCCATCGATCCATTGCAGCCGTGCGTGGTAACGCTGGGGCGAATAGATCAGGTTGAAGTCGCGAATCGGCCCGGTGATCAAACGGCATGACACCTGGCTGTCACCCTTGAACGCAAAGGCTTGCAGCGGTAACAACCCGCGCTGCTCCTCGCCATCTACGGTCAACACCATGCCGGCGCCCTGGATCACGGTGATCACGCGCTGGTAGCCGGCAAAGGTGGAGAACCCGCCGGACTCAGCGATATCCGCAATCGACAAGCGCCAACCAAAGCCATCCAGCCCTGTACCGGCATCTCGGGTGATTTCTTCAGTGCTGCCGCCGCCGTTTTTCCACGGCATGCGCACGTAATCGGCGGCGCGCCAGACTTTTACGGAACTCATTTACTGAAACGTCCTTCCAGGCTGTGACGGGAACCGGGGTGGATCAAACGCGCGGCGGTCACCGGCTGGCGACCCGACCAGGTGCGTCGGCGAATCAACAGGCACGGCTCGGTGGGTTCGATCTGCAGCAGCTTGCACTCGGCGGCGTCGGCAAGGATGGCTTCCACCACGTGCTCGCCTTCGGTCAGCGGCGCTACTTGGTTCAGGTAGGCGTACGGCGTTTGCTGGGTGAAATCCTGTTGCAGATATTCCGGCGCGACCAGGGCGTTGACGAAACGGTCTTCGATTTGCACGGGAATATCGTTTTCGAAGTGCACGATCAACGAATGGAAAACGCGCCCGCCTTCACGCATCTCCAAGGCAACGGCGCGCTCGGAACCGGCAGCCTCTTCGCCCAGGTGGATGACTTGGCAGGTATGCCGATGACCGCGGGAGGCGATCTCATCGGCAATGTTATGCACTTCGAACAGGGCTGACTGGCTCTTGGGCTCAGCGACAAAGGTGCCGACACCTTGCATGCGCACCAGCAAACCTTCAGCGGTGAGCTCGCGCAGGGCACGGTTGATGGTCATGCGGCTGAACCCCAGCTGGCTGACCAGTTCGCTCTCCGACGGCACGCGGTAATGGGGCGGCCAGTTGCCGTTGAGAATCTGCTGGCTGATCATCTGTTTGACGCGGGCATACAAGGGCGCCGGACTTTCGTCCATGTGGGCAGCCAGCGAAGACTTGGCAGGCGGAGTCGGCACAGGGAATCCTTGCAGGGGGAAAAGATGCATAGATTGCCGGAGTTTACCGAGCAGGCAAACGTCTGTATATGTATATACAAATAAACACACGACCGGGGTGCCTTGATCATGTCCGCTTTCTTTGCCGAACGCGCGCTGCTGCCTAATGGATGGGCCAACGATGTACGTCTTGAAGTCAGCGCCGATGGGCGGCTGACAAAGGTTGAGGCCAATGCCAGCGCAGAGGGTGCCGAACGGCTGAGAGGCCCGGTGTTGGCGGGTATGCCGAACCTGCATTCCCATGCGTTTCAACGCGCCATGGCGGGTTTGGCGGAAGTTGCTGGCAACCCGAATGACAGTTTCTGGACCTGGCGCGACCTGATGTACCGCATGGTGGGCAAGATCAGCCCGGATCAATTGCAGGTGATCGCGCGCCAGCTGTATATCGAGATGCTCAAGGCCGGCTACACCTCGGTAGCCGAATTTCACTATGTGCACCATGACGTCAGCGGCCAGCCGTATGCCGATCGCACGGAACTGTCGCGACAGATCAGCCAGGCGGCGGCCAGCAGCGGGATTGGCCTGACATTGCTGCCCGTGCTGTACACCCACTCGGGGTTTGGCGGCCAATCGCCTAATGACGGCCAGCGGCGGTTTATCAACAGCACTGAAAACTACCTGGACCTGCAGGCGCGGTTGAAACCCCTCCTCGCCGCACAACCGGCGCAGCAGTTGGGGCTGTGCTTCCACTCGTTGCGCGCAGTCACGCCGCAGCAGATCAATGATGTGCTGGCCGCCAACGACAAGGCGTGCCCGGTGCATATCCACATCGCCGAACAGCAAAAGGAAGTCGACGACTGCCTGGCCTGGAGCGGCAAACGCCCGCTGCAATGGCTGTATGACAATGTTGAAGTGGATGAACGCTGGTGCCTGGTGCACGCCACTCATGCCGATGCGGATGAAGTCGCACGCATGGCCAAGAGCCGCGCGATTGCCGGCTTGTGCCTGACCACCGAGGCCAACCTGGGTGATGGGATCTTCCCGGCGGTGGATTTTCTCGCCCAGGGCGGACGCATGGGCATCGGCTCCGACAGCCATGTGTCATTGAGCGTGGTAGAAGAGCTGCGCTGGTTGGAATATGGTCAGCGCCTGCGCGATCAGCGGCGTAATCGTTTGTATCGCAGTGATCAGCCGATGGTCGGCCGTACGCTGTTTGACGCCGCGCTGGACGGCGGTGCCCAGGCATTGGGCCAGCCGATTGGTCGGCTGGAAGTGGGCAAGCGTGCGGATTGGATAGTGCTGGATGGCAATGATCCCTACCTGGCCACGGCGACTGAGGACGGAATTCTCAACCGCTGGTTGTTCGCGGGCGGCGATCGGCAGGTGCGGGACGTGCTGGTGAACGGAAAGTGGGTGGTGCGCGATGGGCATCATGCCGGTGAGGAAGAAAGCGGCCGGGCGTTCACGCACGTCTTGAGAGATCTACTGGGCTAACCAGCGACACATAACAAATGTGGGAGCTGGCTTGCCTGCGATACAGGCACCTCGGTGTATCAGTTACACCTCAGTGACGCTATCGCAGGCAAGCCAGCTCCCACATTTTTTGATCGGCGGTGACCCAGGGTTATTGCGAGGTCTTCGCCATCTGCTTGTCCGACGTACGCCAGATCAATCGCGTGGTGTCATACCCCTGCTGCCGCGCCCTGCTCAGCAGGTCTTCGCGGGTGTCCGCACTGACCGTCGGCGTGCGCGACAATATCCACATGTACCGCCGGCTCGGGCTGCCCACAATCGCGGTCTTGTAGTCATCACTGACGTACAACACCCAGTAATCGCCCTTGGCAACGCCCGGCAACAGCGCGGTGAACCAGTTATTGAATTCCACCCAGAGCTTGTCGGTCTTGCCCGGCACTTGCGGGGTGGCGGTGCCTTTGGCTTCTTCCCACTTCCATTCGGTCGTCAGGCAGCGGTTGAACACCGACATGTCGCCATCGGGCAGCAAGGTGTAGCGGGCTTCGGACTGCGCGCAATTGCGCTGGAAGTACATCGGCAATCGAGCCAACTCATACCAGGTGCCCTGGTAACGCTTGAGGTTGACGTTGCTCGCTGTCTTGGGTTGCAGATCATCGCCAGAATGGCTGGCGCAGCCCGCCAAAAACAGGCTGGCACAAAGGAACAAAACAAAACGCATCATTCTTCTTCTCCCGCAGGCTCTCGCCCCGGTTTACTTCAGGCCTTGCCCGGAAAACATCAGAACCTTGTCACCGGCATATTGAACGCTGATAAAGCTGTTTTTATCGCCCCAGGTGCAGCTGGACATACCCAGCGCGCCGGAACAATCGGTCGGCTTACCCAGCAACGACTCCACCTCAGCCTTGGCCATGCCAGCCGACAATTTTTGATAATTTTCTTGGTTGACCTTGCTGCAAGCGGCCAACAGCACGCAAAAAGCCAGCAAAGCGAGACGGCGTAACGACATGGAAAAACTCCTGGAGGGACGAAGCAGCGTGGGTATCTGCCAGAAGCTTAGAAGGGAAAAGAGGTGTCTGGTTCCCGATGAGGGTTGGTATTTATTTTTTCTGTGAACGGGCCCTTTTCACCGTGTTTTCGAACGCGTAACGATCAACCTTTCATCGGACGCGCGCTTTATAAGACCGAATAAAGACTAAAATCAGTCCTGTCGTCGAGCGAGGGTCTTACCGTGAAATTCTCATCCCAGATAAAACCGATCAGTTACCTGAAAAGTCATACCGCCGAAATCGTCAAAACACTCTCTGAAAGCCGCGAGCCGCTGGTTATCACCCAAAATGGTGAGGCCAAGTTGGTCGTGATGGATGTGAAGAGTTTTGAGGAACAGGCAGAAACCATGGCGTTATTAAAACTGTTGGCCTTGGGCAACCGGCAGATTGAATTGGGGCAGTTCCAGGAGATGGAGGACGTGTTCGCTGAACTGGACAAGGACGACGCCCAATGACCTTCAGGGTTGTGATTCTCCACTCGGCAAAAAACGACCTCAAGGACATCAAGTCATACCTCATCCGGCAGTTTTCCACATCGACCTGGCAGCAGTCCTATGACGCTTTGAAACAAGCCATTCGCCGCCTTGAGACTCAACCCTATGCAGGCTCGATACCCGAAGAAATCGAGAAGCTGAATCTCAGTCATTATCGGCAAGTGGTTAGCGGCATGAACCAGATCATCTATGAGATTCGTGATCAAAGCGTCTTCATTCATATCATCGCCGACACTCGCAAAAGCCTGCAGGCGCTGCTGCTAAAACACCTCATCCAATAAGCAAAAAACCCCGGAATGCTGACAGCACTCCGGGGTTTATTTTTTAGCTCAAGGTCTTACGCCTTGTGATACGCCGTCACCCGCTCAACTTCTTCCTTCGAACCCAGGAACACCGCCACACGCTGGTGCAGGCCTTCAGGCTGGATGTCGAGGATGCGCTGGTGGCCGTCGGTGGACGCGCCGCCGGCTTGCTCAACCAGGAAGGACATCGGGTTGGCTTCGTACATCAGGCGCAGTTTGCCTGGCTTGGACGGCTCGCGGCTGTCGCGTGGGTACATGAACAGGCCACCACGGGTCAGGATACGGTGCACGTCGGCAACCATTGCGGCCACCCAGCGCATGTTGAAGTTTTTCTTCAACGGGCCTTCTTCGCCGGCCATCAGCTCGCCCACGTAGCGAGTGACAGGCTCTTCCCAGTGACGCTGGTTGGACATGTTGATCGCAAATTCCTGAGTGGACGCAGGAATGGTGATGTCTTCGTGAGTCAGTACGAAGCTGCCCATTTCACGGTCCAGGGTGAAGCCTTTGACGCCATCGCCCAGGGTCAGCACCAGCATGGTTTGCGGGCCATAGATGGCGTAGCCGGCAGCAACCTGTTGGGTGCCTGGCTGCAGGAACGCTTTCTCGTTCAGCGGCTCGTTCTGGCTCAGGTATTCATTCGGGCAACGCAGTACCGAGAAGATGGTGCCGACCGGTGCGTTGATGTCGATGTTGGACGAGCCGTCCAGTGGGTCGAACACCAGCAGGTAGGCGCCTTTCGGGTATTTGCCGGGGATCTGGTAGGCATTGTCCATTTCTTCGGACGCCATGCCGGCCAGGTGACCGCCCCATTCGTTGGCTTCGAGCAGAATCTCGTTGGAGATCACGTCGAGTTTCTTCTGCACTTCGCCCTGCACGTTTTCGGTGCCCATGCTGCCCAGAACACCACCCAGTGCGCCTTTGGACACGGCGTGGCTGATTTCCTTGCAAGCACGCGCCACCACTTCGATAAGGAAGCGCAGATCGGCAGGCGTGTTGTTGCTGCGGGTCTGCTCAATCAAATAGCGACTCAAGGTAACGCGGGACATGTAAGGCTCCGGAAAAGGGGGGGCTTGAAAACCCGCGCAGTTTAACGCGAGTCGGGGCGTATTTCCTCCTATCAGAGGATTTAAACCCAATAGAGTTCATGGACTTTATTTAACGTGCCACCGGCGGCTTGCGCAGCAAACTGTAGGCCATGGCGCCCAATGCCGCCACGCCGAGCAGCAACACGGCCCAGAGGCCGAGTTTTTTCCAGTCTGTTCCGGCATCGGCAGCGGGCGCGACGGCGGGCGGCGCAGTGGCGATTTCCCCGGTGACCGTTGCCTGCCCCAACGTCTTGAGACGCTCGGCGCTGTAGTCGGGGATCAAGGTCGAGAGCGGAAGGTTCGCCGCCTTGGCCGACGCATTGCCCAACGCCAGGGTGAACGGCGGCTCGCCCCGTGCCAGGAACACCAATTGCGTGGCACGTACCGCAAAACGCAGCGCCGGCGCCTCGACACCCAGGCCGCCACCGCGCTCATCGACAGTCAACTTGAGCTCGGCAACCGTCTGGCCCGGCAGCTGCAACTCATTCTGCACCACGTCCCGGCCATTCTGGGTCAGGCGATACAGCACGCCATTGCTCAGGGGCTGCCAGGCCTGTTTGCTGTCCCTGCGCCCCGCCAGCGTCACGGGCGCCAGGGTGTTGGGTTGTTTCAACTCGATGCGCAGCCGCTCAAGACTCAGCCCCGTGGGCAACTGCCAGCTGTATTCCCCGGCCTTGAGCCGCGTGCCCGCCAAGGGTTGCGACCATACCAATGGCTGGGGCAAGTGGCTGCGGGTGGCACTCACCAACTGGGCAGAGGTCAGCAATGGCGCTGCCTGGCCTTGCCAGACCAGACGCAGGTAACGCGCCGATTGCCCCGGCAGACTCACGTCATGCTGCTCGACCCGTTCGTCGGCAAATGACAAGCGCGCCACCTGCCCATCGCCCCAGGCTTGCCAGTGCTGCAAGTCATCACTGGCTTCAATGCTGAAACGCTGGAAGCCCTCCTGCTCATGGCTCCAGTCCAGGCTCAATTGCTGCAAAGGCGCCTTGATTGCACTGGCGTCCAACACCCAGCCGCGCAGCACTTGCTTGCCGGGTTTGGGCGCAGAGGATGGCGTGATTTCCACCAAGGTGCCTGTGGTGGTGGCCTTCATCACCACGTCGGGCAAGGCTGCTTGAGTGTCGGCAGCGTACAGCGGGAACCACTTCACGTCGGTGACGTTGCGAGTCTCGGAGCGTTGCGCGGACTGACGCGACAACGCATAGGCCTGGGGTTCACCGGCAGCGTTGAATACCCGCACATCGCTGAGATCGGCCTGGCGTGCACTTAGTTGAACCGCCAATGGCAGTTCCAGGCGATACCAGGGCCCCGTGCCGCTCACGGCCAGCGGCACCTGGGTGGCGAAATCAGCCGGACGTTCTTGAGCAAACGCCGCCGAGCACAGCATCCACACCGTCAACCCACTCAGACTCAGCTTGCCCATCAAGAAGACGCTCCCTCAGTTTCAACGCGTTTGGGCGGCAGCGGCGCAAAGTAGCCCACCACCAGCAACAAACCGCCCACGCCGATAAACGACACAATCCGCGCCAAGCCGCCACGATTGCTCAGTTCGACAAAGAACAGCTTGGCCACCACCACGGCAATCAGAGCCGCGCCGATCAGCCACACTTCGCGGCGATGACGCAGGTGGCCGCCGATCATCAGGCCGAGGGCGATCAGGGTCCAGACGATCGACAGGCCCGCCTGCACCAGCATGGACTCGAGCAGCGCATCCAGATGAAACGGCACGCCGCCCCAATGGTGGGCGGTACGCATCACCACCGCGGTAAAGAAGGCAAATAGCGAAATGCCTGCCACGCCCTGAGCGATCAACTCGACACGCGGCCCGCGCTGCGGCGCCACACTGCGCAACCACAGGTAAATGCCCAGCAATGCGAACAGCAGGCCCAGGTCCAGCGGGTTGAGCAGCGGCACATAGGGCAGCGGCTTGGCCGTGCCGTCACTGAAGAAATTCGCCAGCCAGAACCAACCGAGCATCAGCACCGCCAGGGGCAATGCGGCGAGCACGCGGTACTCCCTTGGGTACGCGCAAACTGGCCACGGCCAACTGCGCGGCGCGGCGGCCAGCACCAGGTACAGGCTTGGCAGGATCGCCCAGCCCAGCCAGCGCCAGGCGTTGTATTCGCTCGACAGCACCAGCAAACCGTAACGCAGTTCCAGCGCCAGCACGCCGATCAGCATCCAGCAGCCCAGCACATGAGCCGCGCTCAGCACTTTGCCGGGCACCACCGTTGCTAAACGCCGCAGCGAGATGAAATGCACCACGAACACCGCCAGCCAGGCCAGCCAGCCGAACTGCGCGGCCGGGTGGTAATACTCGGTCCACGCGCCCCACAACACCAGGCCCGCCGCAGGCATCAGCAACGTGCTGGCGATACCCAACGCCACCCAGCGCAAACGCAGCGCCAGTGTTGTCCAGATCACCCCGCTCAGCGCAGCCGCCAGCAGCAACAGCGCAGCGTGCAAAGATGCAGGCGCCAGGCGCCACACTTCAATGATCACCGCCAACGCCCACCACGCCACGCCCCAGGCCAGCAGACCTGCGGACAAGCGGCCACGGGGCAAGCGCCAGGCGCCGAGCATTGCCGCCAAGGCAATGATCATCGGTGTCCAGGCATTGTTCACCGGGTCGAGCGCAAACAGCGCGCCGGCGAGCACTTGCACAGCAACGCCACAGCGCACCACCACGGGCGAGCCGATTCGCTGGCCCGCCCACACGGTCGCGAGGCCCGCAACCGCCCAACTGACGATGCTGCCTTGGGTCGAAAACAACAGCGGCGCCAGAAGGTAGGCGCAACCCAGGCCGAGTACGGCGAGTGCCGGAGCGCCGATGCGCTCCCAACGCCGGGTCTGCTCCGGCGCGGCTTTGTGTAGTTGATAAAAGCTGAACAACAATGCCGCGCCCAGCAACAACGCCCCTAGTGGAGGCCCCTGCAGCAACGTGTCCTGGCCATCGCGCAGCTCGCTGAGGAAGGCGAGCAGCGAACCCAGTTGCAGCAACAAGGCGAACGCGCGCGCCACAGGGCGATACTGGCGCAGACCGAGCCAGAAGATCCCGGCGCCTTCGACAGCCCACGCCGCAGCCGTCCAGCGCGCATCGAGCCCCAAGGGGATGGCCAGGCTGGCGAAGATCACGCCCAGGGCCAGGCAGGTTTCCGTCAGGAGCACGGCGCGCCCGCCACTCAGTACACGGGCCAAGACCATGTAAAGGATGCCCAGGCCCAGCGCACTGAACGCCGCGGCGAACTCAAGGTGTTGCACCAGCGCGAACTGCAAGCCAAAACCCACCAGCGGCGGGCCGAACAACAAGGTGCCGTCGACATAGTCGCCCTTGCGCCATTGCGCACCCAGGCTGTCGCCCTCGCCCGCCTCCAGCAATGTGCGCCGGGCGTACAACAGGCCGATGGCCAGGTACATCGTGAAAAACAGGATCAGGAACGGCTCGGTGCTCCACAACAGCTCCGGCGTGTAGGAGCGCATGCCCCAGGCGAAACCAATCCCGAAGGTGCCCACAAAACCGATCACGTTCAGCAGGCGCCAGGCTTTGAACCAGGCAATTGCGAGAATGCCGGCATTGAGCAACGCAAAGTAGCTGAACAGCGCCACATGGCTTCCGGCGCCGGTCGATACCAGGATCGGCGCCGCAAAACCGCCCAACGCCGCCGCACAGGCCAGGCCGAGCGCATCCTGGGTGATCGCCAGGATCGCCGAAAATACCGTGACGGCGACCAGCAACCCCATTGCCGCGCCGGGATCGATCAGCGGGTGCAAACGCATCGCCGCAAACACCGTGAGGTACAACACCGCAATACCCGCACCTTGCAGCATCAAGCCGTAGTTGCTGTTACGCAGCCGCAGCCACCAGCCCAGACCCAACAGGCCCAGCGCAGCGGCGGCAACACCGGCGTAACGCAACTCGATCGGCACCACCATGCCTTCAGTGGCATAACGCAGTAGGAAGGCCAGGCCGAGGAATAACAGCACCACGCCGACGCGCAGCACGGTGTTGCCGCCGAGCAGCCAATTGCGCGCACCTTCGATGGCGCGTTCGATCAGGTTGGGGCCGCGAGGGGTTGCGGGTTCTTTAGGCGTCGGCGCTTGGGTCCACAGGTCATCCGGTAGCGGCTGGCTCGGCTCCGGGACCAGGGCAACGGGTGCCAATTCGGCAGGCAGCTCCCACACCAATTCGGGTGACTTGGCGACAGGTGCCGATTCGGGAACAGAGGGTTCAACCCTCATGCTGCTTGCAGGCGCAGGGACTTCCAACTGCCTCAGGCGCTCGCCCAGCGCAATCAGCGACTTCTGCGTGGTTTCCAACTGACGTGCCTGCTGGTCCGCCTTGGCCGACAGCTGCGCCAGGCGAATCGCCTGGCCAATGCCCAACCCCAGCAGCGCACCCATGCCCGCATCACTGAACGACTCGTCGAGCGTCCAGCCGAGCACCAGGCCAATCAGCATGAAAATCCATTGCATGGTCGATATCCCTAAGCAAACCGAGGCCTAGTATATCGACAAGGCCCAACAGAGGTTGGGCCTTGGGGCACAGATCTGGAAAACTCAGTCGAGGGCTTTCCAGATCTCCGTGGCGTACTCCCTGATCGTACGATCCGAACTGAACCAGCCCATACGCGCCGTATTCAGCACCGCCGAACGCCACCAGGCCTTGGAATCATGCCAATGCGCCTCGACCCGCGCCTGGGCGTCCCAGTACGAATCGAAGTCGGCACACACCAAAAAGCGGTCGTAGTCGATCAGCCCATCGATCAACCCTACATAACGGCCCGGATCATCCGGCGAGAACACCCCGCCACGGATCGCTTGCAACACGTCGTTCAAGCGGTGAGACGCCGCGATATCAGGACCCGCATTGAATTCACCCGCGTGCTTGCGGGCTTCAACCTGCTGCGCACTGAGGCCGAAGATAAACATGTGCTCGGCGCCCACACGTTCATGCATTTCCACGTTGGCGCCGTCCATGGTGCCGATGGTCAGCGCGCCGTTGAGGCCGAATTTCATGTTGCTGGTGCCCGACGCTTCGAAGCCGGCAGTGGAAATCTGCTCCGACAAGTCCGCCGCCGGGATGATGCTTTCCGCCAGGCTAACGTTGTAGTTGGGCAGGAACACCACCTTGAGCAAACCGCGCACGGTCGGGTCGTTGTTGACCGTACGGGCGATATCGTTGGTCAACTTGATGATCAACTTGGCCTGGTGATAACTGGCCGCCGCCTTGCCGGAGAAGATCTTCACCCTCGGCACCCAGTCGGTGCCCGGTTCGGCGCGGATCGCCTGGTACAACGCCACGGTGTGCAGCAGGTTGAGCAGTTGACGCTTGTATTCGTGGATCCGCTTGACCTGCACGTCGAACATCGCCGCCGGGTTGACTGCAATGCCCAGGCGCTCATGAATGATGTCCGCCAGCGCCCGCTTACTGTGCAGACGTTGCTCAGCGAAGGCCTTGCGGAACGTCTGTTTTTCGGCAAATGGCTCAAGCTCCACCAGCCGTTCTTCGGGCTTGTCGAGGATGTCCGGGCCGAGTGCCTCCACCAGCATGGACGTGAGCTTGGGGTTGGCCTGGTACAGCCAGCGACGGAAGGTAATGCCGTTGGTTTTGTTGTTGATGCGCTCCGGGTACAGCTTGTGCAGCTCCGAGAACACCGTGCTGCGCATCAATTGGGTGTGCAGGCCGGACACGCCGTTGACGCTGTGGGAACCGAGGAACGCCAGGTTACCCATGCGCACGCGACGACCGTTGTCTTCTTCGATCAGGGACACGGCGCGCAGCACGTCAAAGTCATGGATGCCTTTGGCGCGCAGCGAATCGATGTGTTGGGCGTTGATCAGGTAGATGATCTGCATGTGCCGGGGCAGCATGCGTTCCATCAAGCCAACCGGCCAGGTTTCCAGCGCTTCGGGCAACAGGGTGTGGTTGGTGTAGGAGAGGGTTTCGACGGTTACATCCCAGGCGGCTTCCCACGGAATGTCGTGCAGGTCGACCAATTGGCGCATCAACTCGGCCACGGCGATGGACGGGTGAGTGTCGTTGAGCTGGATCGCGGCATGTTCGCCCAGGCTCAGCACTGAGCCGTGCATATTCTTGTGGCGGCGCAGCAGGTCTTGCAGGGAGGCGGCGACGAAGAAATATTCCTGGCGCAGGCGCAGTTCCTGCCCCGCTTCGGTGCTGTCGGCCGGGTAAAGCACTCGGGAGATGCTTTCGGCACGCGCTACTTCGGCGACGGCGCCCAGGTGATCACCGGCGTTGAAGCGCTCCAGGTGCAGGTCTTCCACCGCACGGGCACGCCAAAGGCGCAGGGTGTTGACGCTGGCGCCGCGCCAGCCGACCACCGGCGTGTCATAGGCAATGGCGCGCACGGTTTCATTGGGGGTCCACCGCTGAACCATCTTGCCGGTGCCGTCATCCAGGGTTTCGACGCTGCCACCAAAGCCGATCGGGTACACCACTTCAGGGCGTTCGAATTCCCAGGGGTTGCCGAAGTCCAGCCAGTGTTCGGTCTGCTCCTGTTGCCAACCATCGACAATCGCCTGGCGGAACAGGCCGTGTTCATAACGGATGCCATAACCGTGGCCGGCCACACCCAGGGTCGACATGCTTTCCATGAAGCACGCCGCCAGGCGGCCCAGGCCACCGTTACCGAGCGCGGCATCGGGCTCCAGCAGGCGGATGCGCTCCAGGTCGACGCCCAGCTCCGATAGCGCTTCGCGCGCAATCTCCAGCACGCCGAGGTTGCTCAGGCTGTCATAGAGCAAGCGGCCGATGAGGAATTCCAGGGAAAGGTAGTAAACCCGCTTCTGGCCTTTGCGGTAGATGCGCCGGGTGTGGTCCATCCAGTGATCGACCATCTGGTCGCGCGCGGCCAGGGCAATGGCTTCAAACCAGTCGTGGTCGAAGGCGTGATCCGGGTCCTTGCCCACCGCGTAGGTGAGTTTGGTCAAGACGGCATCGCGAAATGCGGCTACCTCTGCTTCTCGTGCAAGTGGTTCCTGAGACATCAATTGCGACCTCGGGCGAGATAGAAGGAGTTGCTAGAGCCTAGACGGTCTGACAGACGGTAGACGCTCTGGTTCGGCACTTTTTTAACGCATTTACCTTTGCAGGGTTTTGATGCATTGGCCGTGCCTGCTTTTGGCAAACGCACGCCTTCTGGCCGAAACCCACAAAATATTGTTCAAAAAATCACCAATCCCGGTATGATCGCGCGCCCGGATACAGCCCCACCTTTTGGAACCCTGATGAAGCCTCAATTGATCGCCGCCGCGGAACTCGACCGTCTCGAAACGTGGCAGAAATATTCCGCGCACATGTGCGGTGGTTGCGTGTCCAGCTGCTGCACGCTGCCGGTGGAAGTGAAGGTCAAGGACCTGATCCGCATCGGCCTGGTCGATGAGTTCGAACTCGGCGACCCTGCGAAGAACATCGCCAAGCGGCTGCAAAAGGAAGGCATCGTCGAGCGCTTCAATTCCAAATCCGAGATTTTTACCCTGCAGCGCATGAGCAACAACGATTGCCTGTTCCTGGATCGTAAGACGCGCTTCTGCACTATTTATGACAAGCGCCCGGATACTTGCCGCAATCACCCGAAAATCGGGCCGCGCCCAGGGTATTGCGCGTACAAGCCAAAGGAAGTGGTGCGCGAGACCAAGTTCAAGACCCTCGACAAGTTCTGATCAAAAGCCGAACCCTGTGGTGAGCGGGCTTGCCCCGCGCTGGGCTGCGCAGCAGCCCCAATAAGACCGCTACGTTCCTCCTGATAAATCGCAGGGCCATGTTTTTTAGGGCCGCTTCGCAGCCCAGCGCGGGGCAAGCCCGCTCACCACAAGAACCAGCCCAACACACAAATCGCAGGCACAAAAAAACGCCCCCGGCCTTTCGACCGGGGGCGTTTTTCATTCAGCCTGAGTTAACTCAGTTCTTGGCTTTCTTGGCAGCGCGGGTACGCTCGCCTTCGTCCAGGATCTTCTTACGCAGGCGGATCGACTTAGGCGTGACTTCGCACAGCTCGTCGTCCTGGATGAATTCCAGGGCCTGTTCCAGGGTGAAGCGAACAGGTGGAACCAGAGCGATGGTTTCGTCTTTGCCCGAAGCACGCATGTTGTCGAGCTTCTTGCCTTTGGTTGGGTTGACACCCATGTCGTTGTCACGGCTGTTCAGACCAACGATCTGACCGTTGTAGATCTCTTGACCGTGTTCAACGAACAGCTTGCCACGCGCCTGGAGGGTTTCCAGGGAGTAGGTCAGCGCCTTGCCGGTTTCTACCGATACCAGAACACCGTTCTGACGGCCGGACATGTCGCCGGACTTCATGGTGTCGTAGCGATCGAAGATCGAGGTCAGGATGCCAGCACCGTTGGTCAGGGTCAGGAACTGGTTACGGAAACCGATCAGACCACGAGCAGGGATGTTGTATTCCAGACGTACACGGCCTTTGCCATCCGGCACCATGTTGGTCAGGTCGCCTTTACGCAGACCCATCTCTTCCATCACCTTGCCCTGGGATTCTTCCGGGGTGTCGATGGTGACGTTTTCGAACGGTTCCTGCTTCACGCCGTCAACCTGACGGATGATCACTTCTGGACGACCAACGCCCATTTCGAAGCCTTCGCGACGCATGGTTTCGATCAGTACCGAGAGGTGCAGCTCACCACGGCCGGAAACCTTGAACTTGTCAGCCGAGTCGCCTTCTTCAACGCGCAGAGCAACGTTGTACAGCAGCTCTTTGTCCAGACGTTCCTTGATGTTACGGGAAGTCACGAACTTGCCTTCTTTACCGCAGAAAGGCGAGTCGTTTACCTGGAAGGTCATGGAAACGGTTGGCTCGTCAACGGTCAGAGGCTTCATGGCCTCAACGTTGTCTGGCTGGCACAGGGTGTCGGAGATGAACAGCGAGTCCATACCGCTCACGCACACGATGTCGCCGGCGAAAGCTTCTTCAACGTCGATACGGTGCAGACCGTGGTGACCCATCAGCTTCAGGATACGACCGTTACGCTTCTTGCCGTCGGCGCCGATGGCGACAACCGGGGTGTTCGGCTTGACGCTACCACGAGCGATACGGCCAACACCGATAACGCCCAGGAAGCTGTTGTAGTCCAGTGCCGAGATTTGCATCTGGAACGGGCCGTCACGGTCAACCTTTGGAGCTGGTACGTTGTCGACGATCGACTGGTACAGCGGGGTCATGTCTTCAGCCATGTCGGTGTGTTCCAGACCGGCAATACCGTTCAGGGCCGAGGCGTAGACGACTTTGAAGTCCAGCTGTTCTTCGGTAGCACCGAGGTTGTCGAACAGGTCGAAGATCTGGTCCAGAACCCAGTCCGGACGCGCGCCTGGACGGTCAACCTTGTTGATGCACACGATCGGACGCAGGCCGGCTTCGAAAGCCTTTTTGGTCACGAAACGGGTTTGCGGCATAGGGCCGTCTTGAGCGTCAACCAGCAGCAGAACGGAGTCAACCATCGACATTACGCGTTCTACTTCGCCGCCGAAGTCGGCGTGGCCCGGGGTGTCCACGATGTTGATGTGGTAGCCGTTCCAGTTGATAGCGGTGTTTTTAGCCAGGATGGTAATACCGCGCTCTTTTTCCTGGTCGTTGGAGTCCATCACGCGCTCGTCGTTGAGCTCGTTGCGCTCCAGGGTGCCGGATTGACGCAGGAGTTTGTCTACCAGGGTGGTTTTACCATGGTCAACGTGAGCAATGATGGCGATGTTACGTAGATTTTCGATCACTTGTGTATCTCGATCAGAGGATTCGGTGTGCTGACAGGTCGTGGCAGCGATTAACAGTAGAGTCAGGCCTTGCCGTTACAGCTTGACGGCAGAGTCGGGGGGCCGGTGACGCAGGCCACAGGCAAACAGCCCCGGGCTCTTAGCTCGGTCGATAAACGCGCACATTGGCATGCCCCTCACTGAGCAAATGGTGGGCATGCAGGCGACTCATCACGCCTTTGTCGCAATACAGCAGGTACTGACGGCTGTTATCCAGTTCCTTGAAACGCGCGTTCAATGCATAGAACGGCAGCGTTTGTACGTCGATGCCAGCGATTTCCAGCGGCTCATCTTCAGCGGCGTCCGGGTGACGGATGTCGATGACGATCTGGCCGGCCAGGGCTTCGCTGACTTCTTCGATCTTCACATCCTGGCCCAGTTCGTCGATCACGCGATCGATCGGGACCAGCTTGGCGTTCTCGAGCGCACGCTCCAGAATCGCCATGTCGAATTCTTTCTCTTCATGCTCCACGCGGTGACGCTTGGCGTGGGTCTTGGGGTTCACCGAAATGATCCCGCAGTACTCAGGCATGTGCTTGGCGAAGTCGGCAGTGCCGATTTCTTCTGCCAGGTCGATGATGTCCTGCTTGTGGCTGGCGATCAGCGGGCGCAACACCAGCTTCTCGGTAACGCAGTCGATGATCGACAGGTTCGGCAGCGTCTGGCTGGACACCTGGGAGATCGCCTCGCCGGTCACCAGCGCGTCGATCTGCAAGCGGTCGGCAATCTGCGACGCGGCGCGCAACATCATACGCTTCAATACCACGCCCATATGACCGTTATCGACTTTGCCGAGAATTTCGCCCAGCACTTCTTCGAACGGTACGCTCACAAATAGCACGCGTTGGGAGCTGCCGTACTTCTTCCAGATAAAGTGCGCGACTTCCATCACGCCCAATTCGTGTGCACGCCCGCCCAAGTTAAAGAAGCAGAAGTGGCTCATCAGGCCGCGGCGCATGATCTGGTAAGCAGCAACCGTGGAATCGAAACCGCCGGACATCAAGACCAGGGTCTGTTCCAGGGCACCCAACGGATAACCGCCGATGCTGTTGTGCTGGCTGTGGATGACAAACAACCGTTGGTCGCGAATTTCCATGCGCACTTCAATTTGTGGCGCTTTCAGGGAAATTCCGGCGGCGCCGCACTCGCGACGCAGCTTGCTGCCGACGTATTTTTCGACGTCCATGGAGCTGAAAGTGTGCTTGCCGGCACGCTTGCAGCGCACCGAAAAGATCTTGCCTTCCAGCTCGCTGCCGTAGTGCTGTTTGCACTTCTCGGTGATGTCGTCGAAGTCGCCCAGCGGGTACTCATCCACCTGCAGGAAATGCGCGATACCCGGCATGCAGCTCAGGCGCTCGGTCATGTCCTTCAAGGCTTTGGGCTCGGTGACACGGGTTTCCAGCTCGAGGTTGTCCCACACGCCGTTCACCACCACAGCCGGGTCCAGATCGCGGAGCACGGCACGGATGTTCTTGGCCAATTGACGGATGAAACGCGTCCGTACCGGTCGGCTTTTGATGGTGATCTCGGGGAAGACTTTTACGATTAATTTCATGGAAACAGCGCGCGCCGGGCCTGCTGAAAAAGGGGGGCGCGGATTATAGCGGAAATCGCTCAAGGTTTAACCAGTTAATATGCATCGCAAGCGCAACGCACTAAAGAGGTGCATTTGTGCGCCTTTGCGCTACATTGCGGTGCGCTATTTTTGGGCTTTTGTCGCAATGCACCTTTATAGGGGCGTTTTTGGAGCAGAAAACCCATGTTGGCGCACTGGCATGCAATTTGCTCTCTTGTGAGGCAGGTTGCCATGGCGGACTATCCGCGCCGGCATCACCCACATTCTAAGGGCTAACTCCACTACCCCAGCCCGAAGCCACCCGGAGGACACTATGTCGAAGTCGGTTCAACTCATCAAAGATCATGACGTTAAATGGATTGATCTGCGCTTCACGGACACCAAAGGCACTCAGCACCACGTGACCATGCCGGCTCGCGACGCGCTGGATGAAGCTTTCTTCGAAGAAGGCAAAATGTTCGACGGTTCCTCCATCGCTGGCTGGAAAGGCATCGAAGCCTCCGACATGATCCTGATGCCGGACGACAGCACTGCCGTACTCGACCCGTTCACCGAAGAGCCGACCCTGATCCTGGTCTGCGACGTGATCGAGCCTTCGACCATGCAAGGCTACGACCGCGACCCACGTGCGATCGCCAAGCGCGCCGAGGAATACCTGAAGTCCACCGGTATCGGTGACACCGTATTCGTAGGCCCAGAGCCAGAATTCTTCATCTTCGACCAGGTTAAGTTCAAGTCCGACATCTCCGGCTCCATGTTCAAGATCTACTCCGAACAAGGCTCCTGGATGTCCGACCAGGACGTGGAAGGCGGCAACCATGGCCACCGTCCAGGCATCAAAGGTGGCTACTTCCCAGTTCCGCCGTTCGACCACGACCACGAAATCCGTACCTCCATGTGCAACGCCATGGAAGACATGGGCCTGGTCATCGAAGTGCACCACCACGAAGTGGCCACTGCTGGTCAGAACGAAATCGGTGTGAAGTTCAACACCCTGGTTGCCAAGGCTGACGAAGTACAGACCCTGAAGTACTGCGTACACAACACTGCAGTCGCTTACGGCCGTACCGCTACCTTCATGCCTAAGCCACTGTACGGCGATAACGGTTCGGGTATGCACGTTCACCTGTCCATCGCCAAAGATGGCAAGAACACCTTCGCTGGCGAAGGTTATGCCGGCCTGTCCGACACTGCCCTGTACTTCATCGGCGGTATCATCAAGCACGGTAAGGCCCTGAACGGCTTCACCAACCCGTCGACCAACTCCTACAAGCGTCTGGTCCCAGGTTTCGAAGCCCCGGTAATGCTGGCCTACTCGGCGCGCAACCGTTCCGCTTCGATCCGTATTCCTTACGTGTCCAGCCCTCGCGCTCGCCGTATCGAAGCCCGCTTCCCGGATCCAGCAGCCAACCCATACCTGGCCTTCGCTGCCCTGGTCATGGCTGGCCTGGACGGTATCCAGAACAAGATCCACCCTGGCGACGCCGCCGACAAAAACTTGTACGACCTGCCGCCTGAAGAGGCCAAAGAGATCCCACAAGTGTGCGGCAGCCTGAAAGAAGCCCTGGAAGAGCTGGACAAGGGCCGTGCGTTCCTGACCAAAGGCGGCGTGTTCAGCGACGACTTCATCGACGCTTACATCGGCCTGAAAAGCGAAGAAGAAATCAAGGTTCGCACCTTCGTACACCCACTGGAATACGAGCTGTACTACAGCTGCTGATCCGGTAGCGCTATTTAACGTAGCGTGATGAAAAAGACCTCCTTCGGGAGGTCTTTTTTTGCCTGACATAAAAGCCTGACACCCTCACTATTGAGACCTCGCCCAACTGCCCGACAAGGAAACCGACCTTGAACCTGCGAATCGCCTTTGCCCTGCTATTGATCAGCGCCAATGCCTCTGCGGCGCCCGCCACGCTCGAGCCTCTGCTCAACAGCATCGCCGAACGCCTGGAGATCGCCGACCAGGTAGCCCTGAGCAAATGGGATAGCCACAAGCCTGTAGAGGACAAAAAGCGCGAACAAGAAGTGATCGCCAGCGTCGTCGCCCAAGCACCGGAATATAAGCTGGCACCTGCCGCCGTCGAGCAGTTTTTCGCGGCGCAGATCGAGGCGAACAAACTGGTGCAGTACACCCATCTGTCTGACTGGCAGTTTCAGGGCAAGGCGCCTGACGATCCGCGCCCGGACCTGGTGAAACAGATCCGCCCGCAGTTGGACGAACTGCAAAAACGCCTGCTGCAGCAATTGGCGGACTTCACCCCACAGCGCACCGACCCACAGTGCCCACAGTGGCTGGCCGAAGCCGTGCATGAGCCGCTGAACGATCCGTTGCGTCAGTTGGCGATGATCCGTGCCACCGCAGAATTGTGTACGCGACCTACTTGATTTGAGGCCCCGTCCTGCATCCTCACTGCGATCAATCGCCATAGCCTGACTGTTCACTGACCGAACAGGATGGAACCATGGATATCTGCAAGTGTTTGATCGCAACAATGCTGGGTTTAACGCTGCTTGGCTGCGGCGTCCAACCAAAGGACGCTACGCAAATCGAGAAAGAAATATTGCTTGAAAGCAGCGAGTCGTGGGACGGCATGCCCTATAGGGCCTACCCCGCTGGCCCGCCGCAGCTCACGCTGATACGCCTGAAGATCCCTGCGCGCACGCAACTGCCCTGGCACACCCACCCCATGCCCAACGCCGCCTATATCGTTTCGGGTGAGTTGACCGTTGAAGCCCGCAGCAGCGGGGCTACACGCACGTTGAGGCAAGGCCAAACCCTGGCCGAGATGGTGGGCACCGAGCATCGCGGCGTCACCGGAGACACCCCGGTGGAGCTTCTGGTGTTTTACGCGGGCACACCGGGCATGCCGCTGTCAGAGCAACACTGATCGCTGCGGATCGTTTTCACCTCATATAGAAAACGGTCCATTCACTGCTTCCTGAACAACCTTCACAAAACCGCACTATATTGGTGCGATAGGCTGCACCCTTCCCACCTGTCCAGCCCATTTTGGTTCGAAACTTCCCGAGCAAGCTGGCAGAACGCCACAGTTTCGCGCCTAAAACCCCCATTTCAGGGCTTGCACGCTTCTTTTCGGAGCCTTGGTTTGGTTTTTGCATTTTCCTTGTATCAGCGTGAGCCTCAAGCCCGCGCCTTGCTCCAAAAGAGGTCCTGATGACCATCAGCGATGCACTGCACCGTTTGCTACTCGACAACCTGACCACCGCGACCATCCTGCTCAATGACGACCTGCGCCTTGAGTACATGAACCCGGCGGCGGAGATGCTCCTGGCTATCAGCGGCCAGCGCAGCCATGGGCAGTTCATCAGCGAATTGTTCACCGAGTCGGCCGAAGCCTTGAGCTCGCTGCGCCAGGCGGTGGAGCAGGCGCACCCGTTCACCAAGCGCGAGGCGATGCTCACGGCGCTTACGGGCCAGACGCTGACCGTCGACTACGCCGTGACCCCTATCCTGAGCAACGGCGCCACCCTGCTGTTGCTGGAAGTGCACCCCCGCGACCGCCTGCTGCGCATCACCAAGGAGGAAGCGCAGTTGTCCAAGCAGGAGACCAGCAAGATGCTGGTGCGCGGCCTGGCCCATGAGATCAAGAACCCACTCGGCGGCATCCGTGGCGCGGCGCAGTTGCTGGCCCGCGAGCTGCCGGACGAAAACCTCAAGGACTACACCAACGTCATCATCGAAGAAGCCGACCGCCTGCGTAACCTGGTGGACCGCATGCTCGGCTCCAACAAGCTGCCTTCGCTGGCGATGACCAACGTGCACGAAGTGCTGGAGCGTGTCTGCCAACTGGTCGAGGCCGAAAGCCAGGGCTGCATCACCTTGGTGCGCGACTACGACCCAAGCATTCCCGACGTGTTGATCGACCGCGAACAGATGATTCAAGCGGTACTCAACATCGTGCGCAACGCCATGCAGGCCATCAGCAGCCAGAACGAGCTGCGCCTGGGCCGCATCAGCCTGCGCACCCGCGCCCTGCGCCAGTTCACCATCGGTCACGTGCGCCATCGCCTGGTGACCAAGGTCGAGATCATCGACAACGGCCCGGGCATTCCTGCGGAACTCCAGGAAACCATTTTCTTTCCCATGGTCAGCGGCCGCCCGGACGGTACCGGGCTGGGCCTGGCCATTACCCAGAACATCATCAGCCAGCATCAGGGCCTGATCGAATGTGAGAGCCATCCTGGCCACACCACCTTCTCGATCTTTCTGCCACTGGAACAAGGAGCCCCATCGACATGAGCCGTAGTGAAACTGTCTGGATCGTCGATGACGACCGTTCTATCCGCTGGGTCCTCGAGAAAGCCTTGCAACAGGAAGGCATGACCACCCAGAGCTTCGAGAGCGCCGACGGCGTGATGAGCCGCCTGGCACGCCAGCAGCCCGACGTGATCATCTCCGACATCCGCATGCCCGGCGCCAGTGGCCTGGACCTGCTGGCGCGCATCCGCGAGCAGCATCCACGCCTGCCGGTGATCATCATGACCGCGCACTCGGACCTGGACAGCGCTGTCGCGTCCTATCAGGGCGGCGCCTTTGAATACCTGCCCAAGCCGTTCGACGTGGACGAAGCGGTGGCGCTGGTCAAGCGCGCCAACCAGCACGCCCAGGAACAACAAAGCCAGGAAGCCCCACCGGCCCTGACCCGCACCCCGGAAATCATCGGCGAAGCGCCGGCGATGCAGGAAGTGTTTCGCGCCATCGGGCGCTTGAGCCACTCCAACATCACCGTGCTGATCAACGGCGAATCGGGCACCGGTAAAGAGCTGGTGGCCCACGCCCTGCACCGCCACAGCCCACGGGCGGCCTCGCCGTTCATTGCGCTGAACATGGCGGCTATCCCGAAGGATTTGATGGAGTCCGAGCTGTTCGGCCATGAAAAAGGCGCGTTCACTGGCGCAGCCAACCTGCGCCGCGGCCGCTTTGAACAGGCGGACGGCGGCACGCTGTTCCTCGATGAAATCGGCGACATGCCAGCCGACACCCAGACGCGCCTGCTGCGCGTTCTGGCCGACGGTGAGTTCTATCGAGTCGGCGGGCACACGCCGGTCAAGGTCGACGTGCGCATCATCGCCGCGACCCACCAGAATCTGGAAACCCTGGTCCACGCGGGTAAATTCCGTGAGGACTTGTTCCATCGCCTCAACGTGATCCGCATTCACATTCCACGGATGTCGGACCGTCGCGAAGACATCCCGACCCTGGCCCGCCACTTCCTCAGCCGCGCCGCCCAGGAGCTGGCCGTCGAGCCGAAACTGCTGAAAAGCGAGACCGAGGAATACCTGAAGAACCTGCCGTGGCCCGGCAACGTGCGCCAGCTGGAGAACACGTGCCGCTGGATCACGGTGATGGCGTCCGGGCGCGAAGTGCACATCAGCGACCTGCCGCCGGAGCTGCTGAGCCTGCCACAGGATTCGGCGCCGGTGACCAACTGGGAGCAGGCCCTACGCCAATGGGCCGACCAGGCCCTGGCACGCGGCCAGTCGAACCTGCTGGACAGCGCCGTGCCGGCGTTCGAGCGAATCATGATCGAAACCGCCCTCAAGCACACCGCCGGTCGCCGTCGCGATGCCGCCGTGTTGCTAGGCTGGGGCCGCAATACCCTGACTCGCAAGATCAAGGAGCTGGGGATGAAGGTCGATGGTGGTGACGATGATGAAGGCGATGAAGGCTAAAGGTGCACCGCTTCAATGCACCATGAACCGGCATTGGGCATGGATCCAACCTATGAGACTTCGGCCTCACTGATAAAAATCTAAAAGCCTAAAACACCAAAGCCCCGTATTCCGGGGCTTTGCGCTTTCTGGAGAAATTTTTTGGCACACTTTGCCGACTCTGGCACGCGCCCTGCAATAACCCTTGTACTACCCAGTTTCGGGGACCTTGGTACAGGCAGGCCGAGAATCCCCTCTTTACACCCGGGGTGCTTGATGCGAACCGCGTCGCGCTCCACACCGCTTTGGGGAACCTCGGTACAGGCAGGCCGGGAACTCCCTCTTTTATTGCTCTTGGAGATGGATCTCCAGCCGCCAGCGGCCGTCAGCTTTCTCCCCTTTCCATTCCCCACGCAACGGCCGAGCCGCCACCAGGTTCAGTAGCAGGCCGCCATCGGTCTTGCGCACCCGCCAGTTCACATCCTTGTCATTGACCTTGAGTTGCCCACTGCCAGCCTTGCCTTGCGCGTCGAACAGCAGCGCCACGGTGCCGTCGATATGCTCGCCGTGCAGCTTGGGTTCGCTGTTGAACCACACCACTACGCCGTCCGCTGCGGTCTCGACCTGTTGCAGCTCGACTGGGTCTGGCGTGGTCAGGCGGCCGATCATCAGGCCCACCATCAAGCCAACAATTGCCAAAGAGCCCATGACCCGTGGCATTAGCTTCGGTCTTGGGTCCTCTTCGGGGGTAGAATGCAGCGCATCTTTACCTTCGGAGCCGTGCATGTTTCACGTCATCCTTTTTCAACCAGAAATTCCGCCGAATACCGGCAACGTTATCAGGCTGTGCGCCAACAGTGGCTGCCACCTGCATTTGATCGAGCCTTTGGGCTTCGACATGGACGACAAGCGCCTGCGCCGTGCCGGGCTGGACTACCACGAGTACGCCACGCTCCAGCGCCACGCCGACCTGGCCAGTTGCCTGGAAAGCCTGGGCCACCCACGGTTGTTCGCGTTCACCACCAAGGGTTCGCAGCCGTTCCATGATGTCAGCTTCGCCGAAGGCGACGCCTTCCTGTTCGGCCCGGAAAGCCGGGGCCTGCCGGCGGAGGTGCTTGACGCGCTGCCCGACGGTCATCGCCTGCGTTTGCCGATGCGCGAGGGCTGCCGCAGCCTGAACCTGTCCAATACCGTGGCGGTTGCTGTCTATGAAGGTTGGCGCCAGCTCGGGTTCAAATAAAAAAAGCGCCGGTCACGGCGCTTTTTTATGGGCTGCATCGGCGGTTTACTGAACCGTCGACGAACCTTCCTGTTGCATGCGCTGCAGCTCTTGAGCGTACAGGGCATCGAAGTTCACCGGAGCCAGCATCAGCGCTGGGAACGAGCCACGGGTGACCAGGCTGTCCAGGGTCTCGCGGGCATACGGGAACAGAATGTTCGGGCAGAACGCGCCCAGGGTGTGGCTCATGGACGCTTCGTCCAGGCCCTGGATCAGGAAGATACCGGCCTGTTGCACTTCAGCGATGAAGGCCACTTCTTCGCCGTTCTTGACGGTCACGGAGAGGGTCAGCACCACTTCGTGGAAGTCACCTTCCAGTGCTTTCTGGCGGGTGTTCAGGTCCAGCGCAACGCTTGGGGTCCATTCCTGGCGGAAGATGGCCGGGCTTTTCGGCGCTTCGAACGACAGGTCACGCACGTAGATGCGCTGCAGCGAGAACTGTGGCGCTTGGGCTTCTGCAGCTTCGGTGTTCTGTTGGTCAGTCATCGCAGATCCTTGTGATCTTGGGGTCTTTTAGGGTTTAGGAGTCAGACGAGCAGCAGCGCATCGAGTTTACCGGCGCGCTCAAGGGCGAACAGGTCGTCGCAACCACCGATGTGCCTGGCGCCGATCCAGATCTGCGGCACGGACGTGCGCCCCGCCTTCTGGGCCATTTCGGCGCGCACCTGGGGTTTGCCGTCGACCTTGATTTCTTCGAAGGCAACGCCCTTTTTCTCCAGCAAGGCCTTGGCCCGCATGCAGTAAGGGCACCAATCGCTGGAATACACGACAACCTGGCTCATATCACTTCACCAGCGGCAGGTTATCGGCGCGCCAGCTGCTGATGCCACCGGACAGCTTGGCCGCGGTGAAACCGGTCTTGAGCATTTCGCGGGCGTGGGTGCCGGCGTGCTGGCCTTGGGCGTCGACCAGGATGATGGTCTTGGCCTTGTGCTTTTCCAGCTCGGCCAGGCGCGCGATCAGCTTGTCCTGCGGAATGTTCAGGGCACCGACGATGTGGCCGGTGGCGAAATCCTTGGCTGGGCGGATGTCAACGACAACGGCCTCGTCCTTGTTGACCAGCGCGGTCAGCTCCGCCGTGCTCAGGCTGCGGCCACCGCGGCTCAATTCGTGAGCGATCAGCAGCGCCAGCAGGATGACGAAGGCACCCACAAGCAGATAGTGGGCAGTGGCAAATGCAATCAGGTGATCAACCATCAAGGAGGTTCCAGGGCGTTAAAATGGCGGTAAGTATACACAGCCGTCAGGGGGGGCCAACCCCCGTAAAGCGGTGACGTGGTCGGAACTTCGCTTTAAACTGCCACTCCCTTTTCAATTGTCTTCCTTTATTACCGCCGCGAGAGGATCTATGACTACTACGCCTAAACCTTTGGTCCTGATAATTCTCGATGGCTTCGGACACAGTGAAAGCCACCACGACAACGCGGTATACGCGGCCAAGAAGCCGGTACTCGACCGCCTGACCGCTACTGTACCCAACGGCCTGATCTCGGGTTCCGGCATGGACGTAGGCCTGCCGGACGGCCAGATGGGCAACTCGGAAGTCGGCCACATGAACCTCGGCGCCGGACGAGTGGTATACCAAGACTTCACACGCGTGACCAAAGCGATCCGCGATGGCGAGTTCTTCGAGAACCCGACCATCTGCGCCGCGGTAGATAAAGCAGTGGCCGCTGGCAAGGCCGTGCACTTCATGGGCCTGCTGTCCGATGGCGGCGTCCACAGCCACCAGGACCATCTGGTGGCCATGGCCGAACTGGCCTTCAAGCGCGGCGCCGATAAGATCTACCTGCACGCCTTCCTCGACGGCCGCGACACCCCGCCGAAAAGCGCGCAATCGTCCATCGAACTGCTCGACGCCACCTTCGCAGCGCTGGGCAAAGGCCGCATCGCCAGCCTGGTGGGCCGTTACTTCGCCATGGACCGTGACAACCGCTGGGACCGCGTCTCCCAGGCCTACAACCTGATCGTCGACGGCCAGGCCGAGTTCCACGCCGCCACCGCCCAGGAAGGCCTCGAAGCCGCCTACGCCCGTGGCGAGAGCGACGAATTCGTCAAGGCCACCACCATCGGTGAGCCGGTGAAGGTAGAAGACGGCGACGCCGTGGTGTTCATGAACTTCCGCGCCGACCGCGCCCGCGAGCTGAGCCGTGTGTTTGTCGAAGACGGTTTCAAGGAATTCGAACGCGCCCGCCAGCCGAAAGTGCAGTACGTGGGCCTGACCCAATACGCCGCCAGCATCCCGGCCCCCGCCGCCTTTGCTCCGGGCAGCCTGGACAACGTGCTGGGCGATTACCTGGCGAAAAACGGCAAGACCCAGCTGCGCATTGCCGAAACCGAAAAATACGCCCACGTGACCTTCTTCTTCTCCGGTGGCCGCGAAGAGCCGTTCCCAGGCGAAGAACGCATCCTGATCCCATCACCAAAGGTCGCCACCTACGACCTGCAGCCGGAAATGAGCGCACCGGAAGTCACCGACAAGATCGTCGACGCCATCGAACACCAGCGTTACGACGTGATCGTGGTCAACTATGCCAACGGCGATATGGTCGGCCACAGCGGCAACCTGGAAGCCGCCACCAAGGCCGTGGAATGCCTGGACCTGTGCGTCGGCCGCATTGTCGATGCCCTGAAAAAGGTCGGCGGCGAAGCGCTGATCACCGCCGACCACGGCAACTGCGAGCAGATGTCCGACGAATCCACCGGCCAGGCCCACACCGCCCACACCACCGAGCCAGTGCCGTTCATCTATGTCGGCAAGCGTGATTTCAAGGTGCGTGATGGCGGCGTGCTGGCGGATGTGGCGCCGACTATGCTGATGCTGATGGGGTTGGAGAAGCCGGTGGAGATGACGGGCACCTCAATCCTGGTCTGAAATATTTCAGGGGTTGCTCAATGCGAGTAGCCCGTCAATAATGGACCTGAGCGCGAAACCAGTTGCCTCCAGCGGCGATAACTGGCGTAGGAACCCCGTCGATGGCTGGACATCAGCGTAGGGTGAGACCTCCACACCCCCGCTTGAGGGTGTGTATATGAATATCAAGCACGTCATTTAGGGCAGTTCTCTTGAACTGCCCTTTTCTTTGCCTGCTATAAAAGTTGGTAGCGCCTGTAGATCAGTTCGCCATGACGGTGCTTGTTCAAGGCCTTGGCATCGGTCTGCATGAAATTCCACAGCAGATTGCCTGCCTGGATATGCACAACCACCAGCATTTGCCGTTTGGTTTCATAAGCGCCAATGAAGGCCAAACGAGTCGAACCATCACTGTAAGCGACACGCCAAATTTCCAGAGGCCCGGTGAGTGTATCCAGCGCAAACTTCACATATCGCTCTCTGGCATCTTGTCGCTTTTCAACTATGTGCCGCAGCGTTACACGCCGAATCAACACTTCTCCTAACGGAGAAACGATACGAATTTCTGAGGACGCTGAATCGGTAAATCCCAAGTTGGAAGCCACGACTTCAACAGCATCAGCAATGTCCTTGCCTGTCGCCACTTCCTCAAGCGAACAGGACCGATAAGCCCGGTCGAGGCTACGCAAGTCGGGCAAGCCGTGATCAAGCCGTGATCAAGCCAGGTTTGCTGGCCTTTGAGTTCATGAATACAGGGCATTACCGATCGGGCCGACTACCTTATGAGCGGGTTCGAGAGTCTATTCCCAGAACCAAAAATCCGTTCAACCGGAGCGTTTCAAGGCGTTTCTTCGATTTTGTTTAAACCCTTAAACCAACCGATTAAATCGCCCTAAACGGCTTTTTATGACGAACGCCTCAAAGCAGTTGGCTTTGAGGCGTTTTTTTTGCTGCGCTTGGCGGGCATACTAGGCCGTCCATTTCCCTGGTGTCGCCCGCCTCTATGCTTCGCGCCTTGATTACCCTTGCTCTTGTCTGCCTGCTCCAACCGGCGTTTGCCGATGAGCGTGCACAAACCCAACAACAGTTGGACGCTACGCGTCAGGACATTACCGAGCTGAAAAAACTGCTCGGCAAGCTCCAGGAAGAGAAATCCGGGGTGCAGAAAGACCTGCGCGGCACGGAGACCGAGATGGGCAAGCTGGAGAAGCAGGTCCAGGAGCTGCAAAAAGAACTAAAGAAGAGCGAGTCGGAACTGGAGCGACTCGACGCTGAGAAAAAAAAACTCCAGAGCGCACGCGTTGAACAACAACGCCTGATCGCGATCCAGGCCCGTGCCGCCTACCAGAACGGCCGCCAGGAATACCTCAAGTTGCTGCTCAACCAGCAGAACCCCGAGAAATTCGCGCGCACCCTGACCTACTACGACTATCTGAGCAAGGCCCGCCTGGAGCAGCTTAAAAGCTTCAATGAGACCCTGCGCCAGTTGGTCAACGTCGAGCAGGAGATCGCCAACCAGCAATCCCAACTGCAAGACCAGAAAGTCGCCCTCGACACTCAGCGCAACGAATTGGACAAGGTCCGCAAGGAACGCCAACTGGCCTTGGCCAAACTCAATGATGACGTAAAGGCCCGTGACGCCAAGCTGCAGGCCCGCGAGCAGGACCAGGCTGACCTGGCCAAAGTGCTCAAGACCATCGAAGAAACCCTGGCCCGCCAGGCACGTGAGGCCGAAGAAGCGCGTCAGAAAGCGCTGATCGCCCAGCAGGAAGCCGAAAAAAAGCGCCAGCGTGAGGCCGAACTGGCTGCCACCTCGGACGCGCCGGCACCGCGTAAACCGGCACATGCAGCGCCTGGCCCGCTGGTTTCCAGCGCCGGTGAGAACTTCGGCGGCCCTTTTGCTTCAGCCCGCGGCAAACTTCCATGGCCCGTTGATGGTCGATTACTGGCACGCTTTGGGGAAACCCGTGGCGATGACACCCGCGCGAAGTGGGATGGCGTGATGATCAGCGCCTCCGCCGGCAGCCAGGTGCACGCCGTCCACGGTGGGCGCGTGGTGTTTGCCGATTGGCTGCGCGGTGCCGGTTTGTTGGTGATTCTTGACCACGGTAATGGCTATTTGAGCCTTTACGGCCACAATCAGACTTTACTCAAGTCGGCAGGTGATGTTGTAAAAGCCGGTGAATCCATCTCCACTGTCGGTAACAGTGGTGGCCAGGACACCCCGGCGCTGTACTTCGCTATTCGTCAGCAGGGTCGCCCGAGCGATCCTGCACAATGGTGCCGTTCCCAAGGATAGGGCTGCATCTACATTAGGAGTTCGTTCGACATGCTGCATTTGTCCCGCCTCACTTCGCTGGCCCTGACGATCGCCCTGGTGATCGGCGCGCCTCTGGCATTTGCCGACCAGGCCGCTCCGGCGGCACCTGCTGCCTCGGCCGCGACCACCAAGGCGCCGTTGCCGCTGGACGAGCTGCGCACCTTTGCCGAGGTCATGGACCGGATCAAAGCCGCGTATGTCGAACCCGTAGATGACAAGACCCTGCTGGAAAATGCCATCAAGGGCATGCTCAGCAACCTCGACCCGCACTCCGCCTACCTGGGCCCGGAAGACTTCGCCGAGCTGCAGGAAAGCACCAGCGGTGAGTTCGGCGGGCTGGGCATCGAAGTGGGCTCCGAAGACGGCAACGTCAAGGTGGTCTCGCCGATCGATGACACCCCGGCGTCCAAGGCCGGCATCCAGGCTGGCGACTTTATCGTGAAGATCAACGGCCAGCCGACCCGTGGCCAGACCATGACCGAAGCCGTCGACAAGATGCGCGGCAAGATCGGCCAGAAAATCACCCTGACCCTGGTACGCGACGGCGGCAACCCGTTCGACGTGACGCTGACCCGCGCGACCATTGTGGTCAAGAGCGTGAAGAGCCAGCTGCTGGAGTCGGGCTACGGTTACATCCGTATCACCCAGTTTCAGGTCAAGACCGGTGACGAAGTGGCCAAGGCCCTGGCCAAGCTGCGCAAGGACAATGGCAAGAAACTCAACGGCATCGTGCTCGACCTGCGCAACAACCCAGGCGGCGTGCTGCAGTCGGCGGTGGAAGTGGTCGACCACTTCATCACCAAAGGGCTGATCGTGTACACCAAGGGCCGTATCGCCAACTCCGAACTGCGCTTCTCGGCCACCGGCAACGACCTCAGCGAAAACGTGCCCCTGGCCGTGCTGATCAACGGCGGCAGCGCCTCGGCCTCGGAGATTGTCGCCGGCGCCCTGCAAGACCAGAAACGCGGTGTATTGATGGGCACCACCAGCTTTGGCAAAGGCTCGGTGCAAACCGTGCTGCCGCTGAACAACGACCGTGCGCTGAAGATCACCACCGCGTTGTACTACACGCCGAATGGCCGTTCGATCCAGGCCCAGGGTATCGTGCCGGACATCGAGGTGCGCAAGGCCAAGATCACCAACGAGATCGACAGCGAGTATTACAAAGAGGCCGACCTGCAAGGTCACCTGGGCAATGGCAACGGCGGCGCCGACCAGCCAACCGGCAGCAGCAAGAAAGCCAAGCCGATGCCGCAGGACGACGATTACCAGTTGGCCCAGGCGCTGAGCCTGCTCAAGGGCCTGAGCATCACGCGCAGCCGTTGATATGCGTTTTGCCCTGATCATCGCTGTGCTGTGCAGCCTGGCCGGAGTCGCCCACGCGACCCCGGCCAGCGAGCCATCCAAAGCCTACCTGTCCCTCATCATCGACGACCTTGGGCAAAACCTGCCCCGGGATCGTCGTGTGCTGGCCCTGCCTGGGCCGGTGACCACGGCAATCATGCCCGACACGCCCCACGCCGCCGAATTCGCCCGCGAAGCGCACAAGGCCGGCAAGATCGTGATCCTGCACATGCCCATGGATCCGGCCACCGGTCCGTTTGCCTGGCATCCGGAGCTGTCCATCGAAGAACTCGGCAAGCGCCTGGACGCGGCGTTCAAGGCCGTGCCCTACACGGCCGGCATCAACAACCACATGGGCAGCCACATGACGGCGCAGCCGCAAGCGATGGCGTGGTTGATGGCCGAGCTGCAACGGCGCAACAAATTCTTTGTCGACAGCCGCACCAGCGCGCAGACCGTCGCCGCTGCCGAGGCACAAAAGATCGGCCTGGCCAGCGTCTCGCGGGATGTGTTCCTGGATGACGAGCGCACCGAAGCCGCCATCACCACGCAGTTGCAGACCGCCATCAAACTGGCCCACAAACAGGGCTCGGCCGTGATGATCGGCCACCCGTATCCGCAGACCCTGGCAGTGCTGGAACGCGAGTTGCCCAAGCTCAAGGCCCAGGGCGTGGACTGGATCGATATCAAGCTGATGATCAGCGTGCGCAGTAACCAGGCCATGGCCGGGCACGGCAAAGACGGGACCTATCGGCCCGCCGCTAAATAAGTACCGCTCGCACCACGCTTGCACCCTGAATAGTGAGCCCTTCAGTTCACTCTTACAGGACGTTTCATGAACATCACCCCCATCGTTCTTTCCGGGCTGCTGCTCGGGTATCTGGCGGGCGCACCCGTTGCGGCCCCCAAGGATTTCGGCGAAGGCCTGACTAACGCCAGTCCGGCACGCCCGCTCACCAACGCCCACCAAGAGCACAACCAGTGGAACGGCGTTGGCCGCATCAGGAACGAAGCCCAGACCCTGTGCACGGCCACCTTGCTGGATACCCGCGACGCCGCCGGGCAATCCGGACCGGCGTACGTGCTCACCAGCAGTCACTGCCTGCATCGCCTCAATGGACCGGTGCAAAAAGACCTGCCGATAAAGGGCAGCATCAGCTTCAACTATTTCGCCGACACCCTGGCGTCGCTCAAGACCTACCCCGTCAAAACGTTGAAGTGGGGCAGCAGCCAGGGCATGGACCTGGCGATTGTCGAGTTGCAAGCCTCGTTGGCAACCCTGCTCAAAGACGGCATCAACCCGCTCAAGCTTGCCGACGAAATTCCCGCCGACGGGAACGACATCCTCGCCCTGGCCGCGCCGGAATGGGACACCTTGCATCTCTCTGCCTGCACCCAACAAAGCTCTCGAGAACTGGTGGAGCAGCCGTTCGTATGGCGTGTCACCATGAAAAACCAGTGCCAGGGCATCACCCTGGGCAGCTTTGGCGGGCCTTTGCTGGATCGCGCAAACAACACCGTGTTCGGCATTCTCAGTACCAGCACCACTGGCCAGTCCGAAGAACACAAGTGTCAGCGCGACGCGCCCTGCGAGGTCAACAGCGGGCAACCTTCCTGGCATGCCGACACCAACTACGGCAGCCCGGTAACGTTCCTGAACAGGTGCTTTTCTGCTGGCGTATTGCAATCCGACAGCGAGCACTGTGATCTCTTCCCGACCACCACAATCACCTTCAAAAACCCGGAACCGATTCAGCAATACTTCATCAAAAAGGCCGGCAGCAAAGGCACAGACATCGTGCCGCGCTGGAACCTGAAGTTCACCACCAACACGCCGTTCTATCGCTACAAACCCACGCGCCACGCACTGGACTGCGAAAATCCGGTGCACTACAGCTCGCCCATAGCAGCCGACAAGGCGTATATCGACGACGCCATCGGCCCGCAAACCGGCATGCACATGCTGTGTATCGTCGGCGTAACGTCCGCCGAGCAACCGGTGACCAACGGCATGATGCGCAATGCGCTGACCCTCGCGGTTGAACTCGCCGAGCCCGGCCCCGCGCGCACCCCCAACCTCTCGATCAACCTCGATAAACATGGGCTGCTGGCCTATACCGTGAGCTGGCACCTGGCCCCGCCGTTCATGCAGCGCTACACCTACAAGTATGGCCCGGCGGCGACCACCGACTGCCTGCGCCCTGTTGGCTACCTGCCGATCCCCCCCGAGCCCTTGACTGACGAAGACGAAGATGAGCCCATCGATCTGGTACACCCGCTTAACGATGTACCAGAAACGCTACCGGACAAGTTCGTAAAATTGCTCACCGTAAGAGCAACACCAATCAAGATTTGCACCTACGCCTTCGATCAGGCAGACCAACCTTCGACCCTGCGTGTCGACCTGCTAAAACCTCGCTGAAAGCGGGCGGCAACGCTATATACCTACCGCTTGCCGCCCGTTGAACTGCACGATAGTTGGGGCTCCCATCTACTGGAGAGCCTTCCAATGAACCCTCTGCAATTCAACGACCTGCTCATCAGTTTCACCTGCGAGTTCCTGCCCCTGTGGAACGACAAGGGATCAGGCGCACACAGCGCCATCGGTTTGTGGCGCCCCAGCACAGCATCCGACGCACTGAACGCGTTTTTTTCCCTGGGCGATATTGCGGTCGATCACTATCGCAACGTCAATCAAAGCAAAGTCGTCGCCGTGGTCAGCGACGCCAACAAGGTCGATGGCACCGCCCTGCGCCCGCCCGTGGATTACCAGTTGGTGTGGCACGACGAAGGCACCGGCGCACTCAGCAACGCGTCTATCTGGCGCCCAATACCACCGCAAGGCTATGTGGCGATGGGGTTGGTATACGGCGTTAACTACGACAAACCTTCGCTCCATGCCGTGCGCTGCGTACGGGAAGATCTGGTGGTGGCGTCCAAAGTAGGCGAGCTGATCTGGAATGACAAAGGCAGCGGTTCCGCCAGCGATTTGAGCACATGGTCGATCACGCCTCCCGATGCACCAGCGGGAGAAATCTATTTGGCACCCGGCACGTTCGTCGCCCATAACAGCTATGCCAGGCCGGGCCATGCGCCCTATTCGCTACGCCTGGAACTGACCGCGCAGCTCAACGACCTGCCGCCAGCGCCGGTTCTCGTCGGGACTGAAAGCCCTGCCCTTGAAGAAACCACGCCCACCGTCCAGGTATGCGAATTACCTTGGTTCTGTGTGAAAGACCCGGAACTGACGGTGATCGAACAGTTCCAGTCATCGCTGGTTTACCGGCTGGAGCGCACCGATCGCCAACTGCTCGCAGGCTTCGGGCACAACGCTGAGGCAACCAGCCAGCCATTCATGTGGACCGCCACCAAAGGCGAGCTGGGAGGCAATGCCAAAGCCTTGGCTTTCAATACAAACGTCGACCTGAGCAAGGAGTGGCCCGTGTACGCAGCCGCCTATGATCCGGCCTTCTCGGCGCACCTGGATCGCGACTTCACCCATACACAACGCTCGGCGAAGGGTTGGAGCCAACCGTCATCGCTGGAAATCATCACCTACATTGCGCCGAACAAAGCTGTTGCGGCCTACCTTCTGCACAGTGAATACCGCCTGTTACGCCAGGACGGCAGCCAAGTCTCAGGCACCGTCAGCTATACCAATGGCGATCATATTTACCTGAGCGAATCCCGGGACGCCGAGCGGCAACCGGAGGAGACGCTTGCGCGCTTGAGCGCCCCTCAAGCGGAACCCGAGCTAGAGGTAACGAGCTACGATCTGTTCGACGACACCCTGGCGCCGTAACTCATCGAGTGCTGCCTGAAGCTTGGCCACTACGTCATCCGGCACGTCTTTGTTCAGGGCCAGGTACAACTGGGCGCTGTTGAAACGCAAGACGGTTTTCAGTTGGGTCACCCCGACCTGGCGGGCCAGGTAACGGCCCGCCGGGTCACCGGTGGCCCACAAGTCGATCTGGCCATCCACCAGCTTTTGCGCGTTGTCCTGGTCACGCAACGCAACGATCGGGTTGAGCCCCTGCTTCTCCAGGGTCTCGGCAATGGCATCGCCCTTGTAGGCGCCAATCTTGTAGCGGCGCGCATGCTCAAGGTCGGCCAACTGGATCTTGCTGTCGGCCTTGGCCAACAGCACCCAGTCGTCCGGGCCGATGGGGCCGACCCATTTGAACAGGGCTTCGCGATCCGGCAGGCGGGCCATCACGAACACGCCATAGCCGGGTTTTTCCAGGGCGAGTTTGTAGATTCGTTCCCAAGGAAACCGCAGGGTCAGGTTGTAGGAAATGCCGGCAAGCTTGAAGGTCTCGCGCACGATGTCCACGGCAATGCCTTCGATGTTGTCTTCCTTGGCGAAGTTCTTGCCGTTTTTCGCCATGTTGTAGGGCGGGAAGTTTTCCGTCAGCAACACCAGGGTGGTGCCGGACGGTTCCTCGGCATGGGCCGACCCCGCCAAAAGGATGGACGTACTGGCGAGGGCGAGCAGCAGCTGTTTGAACATGAAGGGATACCGGAATCCATGGCAAGCGCAGAGAGTGCCGCGCACTTGCCATGGTGTCCAGCGGCGTTTAGCGAACGACGATACCGCGCGCGGCCATGTAGGCTTTTGCCTCAGGAACGGTGTATTCGCCAAAGTGGAAAATACTCGCCGCCAGCACCGCGCTGGCGTGGCCTTCGATGACGCCGTCGGCCAAATGCTGCAGGTTGCCGACGCCGCCGGAAGCGATCACCGGAATCCCCAGCGCGTCGCTGATGGCACGGGTGACGCCGAGGTCGAAGCCGTTTTTCATGCCGTCCTGGTCCATGCTGGTCAGCAGGATTTCCCCGGCGCCCAGGCCTTCCATCTTCATCGCCCACTCCACCGCGTCGAGGCCGGTGGGTTTGCGCCCGCCGTGGGTGAAGATCTCCCAGCGCGGGGTTTCGCCCGGGCCGGAGACTTTCTTGGCGTCGATGGCCACCACGATGCATTGCGAGCCGAAGTGCTGCGCGGCTTCGCCGACGAACTCCGGGTTGAACACGGCGGCGGTGTTGATCGACACCTTGTCCGCGCCGGCGTTGAGCAGGTTGCGGATGTCTTGCACGGTACGCACGCCACCGCCCACGGTCAGCGGGATGAACACCTGGCTGGCCATGCGCTCCACGGTATGCAATGTGGTGTCGCGGCCGTCGACGCTGGCGGTGATGTCGAGAAAGGTGATCTCGTCGGCACCTTGCTCATCGTAGCGACGGGCGATTTCCACCGGGTCGCCGGCGTCGCGGATGTTCTCGAACTTGACGCCCTTGACCACGCGACCGTTGTCGACGTCCAGGCAAGGGATGATGCGTTTGGCCAGCGCCATGGTCAGTCCTCAGCCGTTGTAGGCGTCGCAGTAAGCCTGGGCTTCGGCAACGTCCAGGGTACCTTCGTAGATCGCACGGCCGGTGATGGCGCCGATGATGCCGGGGGCCTTGGCGTCCAGCAGCGACTTGATGTCGCCCAGGTTGTGGATGCCACCGGAAGCGATCACCGGGATCTTGGTCGCAGCGGCCAGCGCGGCGGTGAACGGTACGTTGCAGCCCTGCATCATGCCGTCTTTGGCGATGTCGGTATAAACGATGGCGGACACGCCGTCGGCTTCGAACTGCTTGGCCAGGTCAATGACCTGCACGGTGCTGATTTCAGCCCAGCCGTCGGTGGCGACGAAACCGTCTTTAGCGTCCAGGCCCACGATCACTTTGCCCGGGAACGCGCGGCAGGCTTCGGCGACGAACGCCGGATCTTTCACGGCCTTGGTGCCGATGATCACGTAGCTCACGCCCGCCTTGACGTAGTGCTCGATGGTTTCCAGGGAGCGGATACCGCCACCGATCTGGATCGGCAGGTTCGGGTAGCGCTTGGCAATCGCGGTCACTACTTCGCCGTTGACTGGCTGGCCTTCGAAGGCGCCGTTCAAGTCCACCAGATGCAGACGACGGCAGCCCCCTTCCACCCATTTGGCAGCCATGCTCACCGGGTCATCGGAGAACACGGTGGAGTCTTCCATGCGGCCTTGGCGCAGACGGACGCAAGCGCCGTCCTTGAGATCGATAGCGGGGATAATCAGCATCTGGCAAACCTTATTCGATATTCAGCAATGCTTGGGAAATCAGGGTTTCTCAAGCGACCACAGGTCGCTTTCGATGCTTTCGAACCTTTCTTTAAGGAGCGTCTGCGTATCGAAAATCGCCCTGTTGTAATAATGCGGAGCCACTTCGGTGGTGAACAGCTCAAGAATCTCGGCAACCTCGAACGAACCCAATTTGAGCTCGAAGCGGTCCTCCATGAAGCGCTTGATCTTGAGGGTAGCCTCACTCTCCTGTTCAGGCGTGAGGTTCAAGACCGGCTGCTTCGGCTTCCTGGCCATTTACCAGCGCCCATTCCAGGCGGCGAAGTTCTGCAGCAATTGCAGGCCATGGGTATGGCTCTTCTCCGGGTGGAACTGCACGGCAAAGCGCGAACCCTCGGCCAACGCGGCGGCGAAATCGACGCCGTAGTGACCGCCACCCACCACCTGGCCGGGCTGACCGGCGGCGATGTAGTAGCTGTGCACGAAGTAGAAACGCGCCAGGTCCGGAATGTCATGCCACAGTGGGTGGTCGACGGTCTGGCTGACTTCGTTCCAGCCCATATGCGGCACTTTCAAGTGAGCGCCGTCTTCATGCAGGTCCTTGCCGAAGAACTTCACCTGGCCTGGGAACAGGCCGATGCAGTCGACGCCGTCGTTCTCTTCACTGCGGTCGAGCAAGGCTTGCATGCCCACGCAGATACCGAGGAACGGACGATCCTGGCTGACTTCGCGCACCAGGCTGTCAAAGCCCAGGCGGCGGATCTCGGCCATGCAATCACGAATCGCGCCGACGCCGGGAAACACCACCCGGTCGGCTTCGCGAATCACGTTGGCATCGCTGGTGATCAGCACCTTGCCGGCGCCTACATGTTCGAGGGCCTTGGCCACCGAGTGCAGGTTACCCATGCCGTAATCGATAACCGCGACCGTCTGCATTACAGCACGCCCTTGGTCGAGGGCATTTGCCCGGCCATGCGGTCATCCAGCTCGACAGCCATGCGCAGCGCGCGGCCGAAAGCCTTGAACACGGTTTCGATCTGGTGGTGGGTGTTGGTGCCGCGCAGGTTGTCGATGTGCAGGCTGACGAGTGCGTGGTTGACGAAACCCTGGAAGAATTCCTGGAACAGGTCGACATCAAAGCCGCCCACGGTAGCGCGGGTGTAGGGCACGTGCATCTGCAGGCCTGGGCGGCCGGAGAAGTCGATGACTACGCGCGACAGCGCTTCGTCCAGCGGGACATAGGCGTGGCCGTAGCGACGGATGCCTTTTTTGTCGCCGATGGCCTTGGCAAACGCCTGGCCGAGGGTGATGCCCACGTCTTCCACCGTATGGTGGTCGTCGATGTGCAGGTCGCCCTTGCTGACGATATCCAGGTCGATCAGCCCGTGACGGGCGATCTGGTCCAGCATGTGCTCAAGAAAAGGTACACCGATATCAAATCGGGCCTTTCCGGTGCCATCCAGGTTGATCGAGGCTTTGATCTGGGTTTCCAGAGTGTCGCGCTCGACGGACGCCTTACGTTCGGCCATCACCAGCTCCGCAAAATCATTGGGCGAAAAAGGCAGCCATTATAGGGGCGCGGGCGCTAAACAGAAACATCGGAGGGGATAAGACTGATGGAGTGTCGGGGATAGACATGTGCATACATGTGAACGCCCCCCTGTCTGAGGGCTTGCTTGTTGTGGTGAGCGGGCTTGCCCCGCGCTGGGCTGCGCAGCAGCCCCAAAAGCAGCCACTGCGCTCTATCTGAAAAAGCGCAGTGGTTTCACAAGGGGCGGCTTCGCCACTCAGCGCGGGGCAAGCCCGCTCACCACACAAGCTCACTCACCACAACAATCCCGTAAGGGCGTTCGGTGTTAGTGGAACAGTACCGCCGTCTTCTGCAGGGTCACCCACACACCCCACGCCAACGGAATACCCACCACCAGCCACGCGGCAATTGCCAACGGCACGGTGCCAGGGGCGGCTTTCCACTCCAGGGAAGTGGTCGCGTCCGCGCCTTTGTCATGGCCCAGCGCCTGTTCGGCAGCCAGTTCGGCATCGGTCATGAAGTACTTGTCGGCCACTGGACGAACCAGCAGGTTGCAGATGAAACCCAGCACCAGCAGGCCAGCCAGGATGTACAAGGTGATGTCATAGGCAGCGGCGCGTTCAACGCCGATGCTCAGCTGGTATTCGCGAAGGTAGTTCACCAGCACCGGACCCAGCACACCCGCCGCAGCCCAGGCTGTCAGCAGACGACCGTGGATCGCACCGACCATCTGTGTACCGAACAGGTCGGCCAGGTAGGCCGGAACGGTCGCAAAACCACCGCCGTACATCGACAGGATGATGCAGAACGCCGCCACGAACAGCGCCACGTTGCCCAGGTGACCCAGGTTCGGGATCAGCGCGTACAGGGCAAAGCCCAGGGCGAAGAACACGAAGTAGGTGTTTTTACGGCCCAGGTAGTCGGAGAACGACGCCCAGAAGAACCGGCCACCGATGTTGAACAGGCTCAACAGACCGGTGAAACCTGCGGCGATGGCTGCGATGGAAGCCAATTGGCCCGCATCCAGTTGGCCAAACGGCACATCCACACCCAGCAGCTTGCCGCCGAACACTTCCTGCAGCAGTGGCGAAGCCATGCCGAGGATGCCGATACCGGCGGAGACGTTCAGGCACAGCACCAGCCAGACCAGGCGGAATTGCGGGGTTTTCCACGCCACGTTCACGTGCACGTGACGGTGGGTGATCATCGCGTTGCTGGCTTTTTTCGCCGGCGCGGTCCAGCCCTCAGGCTTCCAGCCGGTGGGCGGAACGCGGTAGGACAAGGCGCCGCCGATCATGAACACGAAGTAGATCGCAGCCATTACCAGGAAGCTCTGCCATACGCCCACGCTGTCTGGGGTGGCGAAATGGCCCATCAGTGCCGCTGCCAACGGGGCACCGACCATCGCGCCACCGCCGAAGCCCATGATCGCCATGCCGGTGGCCATGCCACGCTTGTCCGGGAACCACTTGATCAGGGTCGACACGGGCGAGATATAGCCCAGGCCCAGGCCGATACCGCCAATGACCCCGGAGCCGATCCACATCAGCCAGATCTGGTGGGTATAGATACCCAACGCCGAGATCAACAGGCCACCGCACCAGCACAATGCCGATACCACACCGGCCTTACGTGGCCCGGCGTGTTCCAGCCAGCCGCCCCAGATCGCTGCCGAGCAGCCCAGGAAGATGAAGAACAGGGTGTAGATCCAGCCCAGCATGGAGATGGGCCAGTCGCATTGGGACGAGAAGACTTGGCTGATAAAGCTCATGTCCGGCGCGCAGGCGACCGGCTTGGTGATACCCAGCGCCTTGGACAATGGCAGCCAGAACACCGAGAACCCGTAGGCCATGCCGATGCACAGGTGGATGGCCAAGGCGGCCGGTGGAACCAGCCAGCGGTTGAAGCCGGGCTTGGCGATGATGCGTTCCTTGGACAGGAACGCAGGCTGTGCGGCAGTTGAACCCGCCGCAGTGCTAGTGCTCATTGGTGTTTCCCCCAGTTGTTAGTATGTGTCCGTCAGGCGCTCTCTCCCTCGGCCTTGCACGCAAAGCGTTGGCCGTTGTTGTTGAGTAAAGCTCCATTTAAGCGCGACGCTATGTCGCAGAAGGCAGACGAACCTGCGCAGATTAGCACCTGTGGATGACAGAAAAACCAAACTGATATCACCTTTTTCGGGAAATCTGTTTTGTTTGACGCCAGAAACCCGTTTCCCCGCCCCTGGATACAATGTAACGATCGGGGCACTGACGCAGGCCGTCGGGCGTTATACTCTGCGGCTAAATTTTGAAATCGACATACAAGGACTCGCCCATGAAAGCGTTCGGCAAAATCCTGGGTCTGGTACTTCTCGGGCTGTTGCTGATCATTGTGGCTCTAGGCTTTGCCCTGACCCATCTCTTCGATCCCAACGACTATAAAGACGAGATTCGCCAGATTGCCCGCGACAAGGCCCACATCGAGCTGACGCTCAATGGCGATATCGGCTGGAGCCTGTTCCCCTGGCTTGGCCTGGAACTGCACGAAGCCAGCGTGGCGACCCTGACCGCGCCGACCCAACCGTTCGCCGACCTGCAGATGCTCGGCCTCTCTGTACGCGTGCTGCCGCTGCTGCGCCGCGAAGTGCAGATGAGCGATGTGCGTGTCGAAGGCCTGAACCTGCGCCTCACCCGCGACAAGCAAGGCCATGGCAACTGGGAAGACATCGGCAAGAACGTGACCGAGGCGACCGCCGGCAGCCCCGGCTCGACCGAGCAACCTGCCGAGACCGAACCGGAAAAACCCTCGAAACCCATCCGCCTGGACATCGACAGCCTGACGGTCAACAACGCCCGCGTCGAATACAACGACGAGCAGACCGGCAAGCAGTTCAGCGCCGAAAGCATCCAGCTGAGCGCCGGTGCCGTGCACGAAGGCGCCAGCATTCCGGTGAAACTCACCGCGTTCTTCGGCAGCAACCAGCCGGTAATGCGCGTCAAGACCGAGCTCAACGGCAACCTGCGCATCCAGCGTGCGCTCAAGCGCTATCAGCTTGAAGACATGAAGATCACCGGTGAAGCCACGGGCGAGCCGCTGCAAGACAAGACTGTGACCTTCTCAACCCAGGGCCAATTGCTGGTGGACCAGGCGGCCAATATCGCCGAATGGACCAACATGAAGCTGTCGGCCAACCAGCTGCGCGCCTTGGGCGAGCTGAAGGTCAACGACCTGGACAAGACTCCGCAATTCAGCGGCGCGCTGTCCATCGCCCAGTTTGACCTGGCCAAGTTCCTCGACGGCATCGGCCACCCGTTGCCGCCCATGGCCGAGGGCAGCCTGAGCAAGGTCGAACTGGTCAGCCGCCTCAAGGGCACGCCAACCAGCCTGGCCCTGGAAGACCTGAACCTGAAACTCGACGGCAGCACCTTCACCGGTCGCCTTGCCGTGGACGATTTCGCTAAGCAATCCCTGCGCGTCCAGCTCAAGGGCGATACGTTCAACGCCGACAACTACCTGCCGGCCAAGTCTGAATCCGCCAAGGGCACAGCCGCAGCACGCCAGGCTGAAGTACAGAACAGCGAAGCCGGTGCCATGGCCGCCGGCGGCACCACGCCGCTGCCTGACGCGCCGACCAAAGGCGCCTGGAGCACCGACAAACTGCTGCCACTGGCGCGCCTGCGCACACTGGATGTGAATGCCGACCTGGCCTTCGGCCAACTGACCCTGAGCAAGCTGCCGATCCAGAATGCGGCGCTCAAAGCGTCCGGCATCGATGGCCAGCTCAAGCTCGACGCCTTGAGCGGCGGCCTCTACAACGGCACTTTCCAGGCCAACGGTACGCTTGACGTGCGCCAGGACATTCCGGTGCTGGCGCTGCAAAGCCATATCAAGCAGGTGCCGGTCGAACGCATCCTGCAAGCCCAGGGGCAAAACCCGCCGGTGAAGGGCCAGATCACCCTCGACAGCAATCTCACGGGTCGCGGCAATAGCCAGAAAGCCCTGATCGACAGCCTCAACGGCACCGCCAGCTTTGTGATCAACAACGGTGTGTTGCTCAACGCCAACCTCGAACAGCAACTGTGCACCGGTATTGCCCTGCTCAACCGCAAGACCTTGAGCAGCACGCCGCAAGGCAAGGACACCCCGTTCCAGGAGTTGAAGGGCAACCTGACCTTCCGTAACGGCGTGGCCAGCAACCCTGACCTGAAAGTGCGCATCCCAGGCCTGACCGTCAACGGCAACGGCGACGTCGACCTGCGCGTGCTGGGCATGGACTACCGCGTCGGCATCATCGTCGAAGGCGACCAGCGCGAAACCCCGGACCCCGCGTGCCAGGTGGGCTCGAACTTCCAGGGCATCGAAGTGCCGCTGCGCTGCCGTGGCCCGCTGGAACTGGGCGCCAAGGCCTGCCGCCTGGACAAGGACGGCCTCGGCCAGGTCGCGATCAAGGCGGCCGGCAACCGCCTGAACGAGAAGCTGGAAGAGAAGCTCGACAAGGTTAATCCACAGCTCAAAGATGCTTTGAAAGGCCTGTTCAAACGATGAGAAACGAGCAGTTTTCAACGGCGGTGCTGGACTGGTACGACCGCCACGGTCGCCATGACCTGCCCTGGCAACAGGGCATCACGCCTTACCGGGTGTGGGTCTCGGAGATCATGTTGCAGCAGACCCAGGTGAGCACCGTGCTCAATTACTTCGACCGCTTCATGGCCTCGCTGCCGACGGTCGAGGCCCTGGCCGCCGCTCCGGAAGATGAAGTGCTGCACCTGTGGACCGGCCTGGGTTACTACACCCGAGCGCGCAACCTGCAAAAAACCGCGAAGATTGTCGTGGCCGAGTACGGCGGCGAGTTTCCCAGGGATGTCGAGAAGCTCACCGAGCTGCCTGGCATCGGCCTGTCCACCGCCGGCGCAATCGCCAGCCTGAGCATGGGCCTGCGGGCGCCGATCCTCGACGGCAACGTCAAACGCGTGCTGGCGCGCTTTACCGCGCAAGAGGGCTACCCGGGCGAGCCCAAGGTGGCCAAGCAGCTGTGGGCCACCGCAGAACGCTTCACGCCCCATGACCGCGTCAACGCCTACACCCAGGCGATGATGGACATGGGCGCCACGCTCTGTACCCGCAGCAAACCCAGCTGCCTGTTGTGCCCGCTGGAAAAAGGCTGCGAAGCCCATATGCTTGGCCTGGAAACGCGCTACCCGATCCCCAAGCCACGCAAGACCATCCCGCAGAAGCGCACGCTGATGCCGTTGCTGGCCAATGCCGAGGGCGCGATCCTGCTTTACCGTCGCCCCTCTACAGGCCTGTGGGGCGGCCTGTGGAGTTTGCCGGAGCTGGATGACCTGCAAGACCTCGAACACCTGGCCAACCAGCACGCACTGGAGTTGGGCAAGCAACAGGCGCTGCCGGGGCTGATCCACACCTTCAGCCACTTCCAACTCGCCATCGAACCCTGGCTGGTCCAGGTCGAGGAAACCGCCCATCACGTGGCCGAGGCCGACTGGCTCTGGTATAACCTCGCCACCCCGCCGCGCCTGGGCCTTGCCGCCCCGGTAAAAAAACTGCTGAAGCGCGCGGCCGATGTATTGAATGCAGGAGTTCCGTCATGACCCGCACCATCATGTGCCGCAAGTACAAAGAAGAATTGCCAGGCCTCGAACGCCCTCCGTACCCAGGCGCCAAGGGACAGGACATTTTCGAGCACGTCTCCGCCAAAGCCTGGGCCGACTGGCTGAAACACCAGACCCTGCTGATCAACGAAAAACGCCTGAACATGATGAACGCCGAAGACCGTAAATACCTGGCGGGCGAAATGGACAAGTTCTTTTCCGGCGAGGAATACGCCAAGGCCGACGGCTACGTGCCGCCTGCTCAATAATTGATCAAAAATCGGGGTCTGCACGTAAGCGACGGTAATAATTAAATATTTTTTGAAAACTTGCTTGACGACCCCCCGAAAAACCCGTTTAATGCGCCCCGTTGCCCAGATAGCTCAGTCGGTAGAGCAGGGGATTGAAAATCCCCGTGTCGGCGGTTCGATTCCGTCTCTGGGCACCACTATTCAGTTTCAGGTGGTGCAAGCATTATCTGAAACACACAAGAAACCCGCCTAGTGCGGGTTTTTTGTTTCACGATGACTCCAGCCCGGTAGTTCGCTGGACTGCGACGTAGCCCGATACAGCAGGTTTATCAATAGCTTACGCGCTTCCATCATATGCCGGTGCTTTCTGAAACTTGACCCGGTTCTCCCTCGCGCCGCTCCTATCTGGCTCCTGGAATCCGGGTCGTTCCAAGGAGTCATCATGGCAAAGATCAAGCTCACCAAGACCGCCGTAGAGTCGGCGCAACCCCAGGCGAAGGACATCGAACTACGGGATACCGTCGTGCCCGGCTTCCTTTGCAAGATTACCCCGACGGGACGCCGGGTGTTCATGCTCCAGTACCGCACGAACTCTGGCCAGCCCCGCAAGCCCTCGCTGGGACTCTACGGGGAGCTAACCGTCGAACAGGCGCGGGTCAAAGCGCAGGACTGGCTGGCCGAGGTTCGCCGGGGTGGTGATCCCGGCGGTGCCAAGGCCGAGGCGCGCAAGGCGCCCACGATGGCCGAGTTGTGCAAAAAGTTCATGGAGGACTACTCCAAGAAGCGCAACAAGGTCAGCACGCAGGACGGCTACCAGGGCGTCATCGACCGCAACATCATCCCGCTGCTGGGCCGCAAGAAGGTGCATGACGTGAAGCGGCCCGACATTGCGGGGCTCATGGAAAAGCTGGCCTACAAGCCGACCGAGGCCAACAAGACCTTCGGCGTGCTGCGCAAGATGTTCAACTTGGCCGAAGTCTGGGGCTTCCGCCCGGACGGCACGAATCCGTGCCGCCACGTCCCGATGTACCCGCCGGGCAAGGAAACCCGGCTCATCGTGGACGAGGAAATGGTGCGGATCTTCCGCCAGTTGGAGAAACTGGAGGCGGAGGGGCTGGAGAACTACGTCATCCCGTTGGCGATCCGGCTGCAATTCGAGTTTGCGGCGCGGCGCTCCGAAATCTGCCCGCTCGAATGGAGCTGGCTGGACTTCGAGAACCGGCGCGTAGTGTGGCCCGACAGCAAGGTTGGCGGCATTTCCAAGCCCATGAGCGAGGAAGCCTATCGGCTGCTTTCGACGGCGCCGCGTCTGGAAGGCTGCCCTTACGTCCTGCCGTCGCCGAACGACCCGGCCAAGCACCTGACCTTTGGCGAGCACTATGGCGGCTGGTGCCGGACGCTCAAGGCCGCCAGCGTGCCGCACGTAGGCACGCACGGCATCCGTCATCGCTCGACCACCGACATTGCCAATTCCGGTGTGCCGACCAAAGTGGGAATGAAGCTGACGGGCCACAAGACCGTGGCGATGTTCATGCACTACGTCCACACCGAGGACAAGCCGGTGCGCGAGGCGGCCGAGCTGGTGGCCAGCCGCCGCCAAGCCATCACGGGCGCGCGGCAGCTTGCAGAGGCGGTGGCATGAACGGGCGCCGGCCATCAGCAGCATCGCTCGCAGCGCCCGCGGCGCTGCTGGGCGACATTCGGGCACTGATCGAGGCGGCGCGCAAGCGCGCCGCCTCGACGGTGAATAGCGAGCTTACGATGCTCTACTGGCGCATCGGCCAACGCATCCACACGCAGGTCTTGGACAGGCGCCGGGGCGCCTACGGCAAGGAAGTTCTGCCCACCTTGGCTGCGCAGTTGGTGGAGGAGTACGGCAGCAGCTTTGCAGAGCAGAACTTGCGCCGCATGGTGCAGTTCGCCGCCACCTTCCCCGACGAGCGAATTCTCGTATCACTGATACGAGAATTGAGCTGGACGCACTTCATCGCCCTGATGCCGCTGAAAGACCCGCTCCAGCGGGACTACTACGCACAGATGGCCAGCACCCAACGCTGGAGCGTGCGGACGCTGCGCGAGCGTATCGACTCGATGCTGTACGAGCGCACGGCGCTTTCCCAAAAGCCGGAAGAAACCATAGCGCAGGAGTTGGCGACCCTGCGCGATGCGCAGCGCATGTCGCCGGCCCTGGTCATGCGCGACCCGTACATCCTCGACTTCCTGGGCCTGCGGGACACTTGGCAGGAAGGCGACTTGGAAGCGGCGATCATCCGTGAAATGGAGTCCTTCCTGCTGGAGCTGGGCGCGGGCTTCTCATTCGTCGCCCGGCAGAAGCGCATTCCGATCGACGACGAGGATTTCCACCTTGACCTTCTGTTCTACAACCGCAAGCTGCGGCGGCTGGTTGCGGTGGAGTTGAAGGTAGGTGACTTCAAGGCGGCCTACAAAGGGCAGATGGAGCTTTACCTTCGGTGGCTAGACAAGCACGAACGGGAGCCGGAGGAAGCCTCGCCGCTCGGGATCATCCTTTGCACCGGCAAGAAGCGCGAGCAGATCGAATTGCTGGAGCTGGACAAGTCCGGCATCCACGTTGCCGAGTATCTGACCGCCTTGCCGCCGAGGGGCGTGCTGGTGGAGCGGCTGCAACAGGCAACGCAACGGGCGCAGTTGCAAATCGAGCAGCGCAAGACGGACAACGAGTAGTCCTGTCCCAAGCAGTCGGGCGTCCCGGCGTGCCGCCGTCGCGCTGTCGTGCTGCGCATCGAGCTTCGCTGCGCGAGTCTCGCCCCTGTCGGGCTTCCATCACTGACGCCTCCGTCCCGGCTCGTTGATCCGGGCCTGCGCGCTCCGCTTGCCAAAAATCGACTCTGTGCAGTGGGCGGGTGTGGGCGGTCTTGCTGTTCCCTTCACCGTATCACGGCGTTCTCGCCGTCAAGGGCGGCGCGCGCCATGCGCGCTTGCGTCCTGGCGACCGTCTGCGACCCCTGACTGCTTGCGCTGCGCCGTGCTGCCGCCGGTTCCGGGCAATTCCGCCCGAGCAACCGGAGCACGATCATGTCGCAACTGTCCTTTCCCTCGTTCGATTCCTGTCTGCTGGTGCGCGACGCGCACGGGCGCTATCTACCGGCATCGGCCGACGACATTCTGGAAGCTGCGCGCCAGGTCATTGACCGGAAAATGCGGCGCGGAGCAGAGTTCACTTCGCCGGCGGCGGTCAAGGAATACTTGCGTACAAAGTTGGCCAGCTTCGAGCATGAGGTGTTCGTAGTGCTGTTCATGGATACGCGCCATCGTCTGATCGAATACAGGGAGATGTTCCACGGCACTATTGACGGTGCGTCGGTGTATCCGCGCGAAGTGGTCAAGGAGGCGCTGCGGCTCAATGCGGCGGCGGTCGTCGTTTCGCACAACCATCCGAGCGGAAACCCCGAGCCGAGCGCGGCTGACCGGGCGCTGACCCAGCGGCTCAAGGAAGCGTTGGGTCTGGTGGACGTGCGCGTGCTCGATCACATCATCGTTGCGGGCAACGAAACGGCATCGTTCGCCGAGCATGGGCTGATCTAGCCCAAGGGGCTTCGGCCCCTTTTTGCTGCGCCTGGTGGCATAGCTATGGCCCTCGCGGCCTGATGCTCAGGCCGTCGCAACCTGAATCATCTCGTCGTAATGTTTCTTGTCCACCTCTTCCAGCCACTGGAAGATGTTCCCGATGACGCTGTGGCTCTCGCCTGCCAAGTTTTCTGCGGATTCCTCTGTTATCTCAATAACGTCGCTATGTGAATACTTATTGATAAAGCGGTAGATTTTTTCTTTAAGCTCTGGTGTCGTGATGGTGCAATCTTTTAGGCCAGCCTCCATCAATTGACTAATGTCGCTTCGACGCCTTGGATATTTGAAGGTGAAAAACGATTCAACAAGCTTTCGGGCGAGGTTGGCGGTCAAGAACGCCTCATCTCGATTGAGTGTCGTGTGCGCCCTATATTCGTAGAGCTTCTTGAAGATATAGTGGTACTCGGAACCGTAGTTCTTGAGTGAGTCGTCGGCATCCACAAGTAGGGAGTGACGAGGGGAGCCAGGTGGCGCATCCAGGCGATAAAAGAAGCAATTCTCGGCGTTGCCTTTTTTGACTCGATTCCTATTGGTGCCAGTGAACCAGTCTCTCACTAGCTTAAAGTAAGTGAAGTTGTGAGTCAGCACAAAAAGTTGCTTGGCTTCAGTGCATTGCGTTCTCAAAAACGAGTAGGCGTGAAACAAGTGATTAGAATCAAAGCTTGAGACCGGATCGTCAACGACGACGATCGTATCCTTGATGTTATTTCCATTTTCTTTGAGCTTCGTGATGAAATAGACAAATGCAATCGCAGTTTTCTCACCTTCGCTCAAATTCCCATCGTGCTCACCAACCCCGTTTCTGATGATCTCATAGCCTTTCTTCTTCTGATTGAAGTTCAGGCAAAGCTCAGAGCGGCCAATGAAGCGATGCAGGATGTCATTGAACTCCTTTGCCCCGACCGTTTCATTCGAGAGCGCCGCTTCTATGGCTCCGACCTCTAGACTAATTTTTTCAATTTCCTTATGGTCGTTCTTTGCTTCTGACTCAAGGTCATTGCACTTCTTCTCACTTCCAGCATAGTCAAACTCTTGCACCTCAGCCGCAGCAAAGTGAAGCTCCAGTGCCACCTTGCTTTTTGAGGTCTCAGATTTGAAATTTGAAGTCTTATTGTTGTGCTTTCCAACGAGAGCAACAATCGATTTCAGGATGTCATTGAAATTGGTGACATCGTCTTCAACCACATCCGAGATCTGAATGTCTGTCTTCCCAGGGTCTGTGATCTTGGCCTTCAAGGCTTCCCGCCAGGCGTCGATTTGCTGGTCGATCTTTTCAGCAGCAGTTGCGTAGTCCTTTTGAAGCTTCTCTGCCTCGGCCGATAGTTCTTTATAAAACTCGGTCGATGCGGGAAACTGATTAGCTGGAGCGCCTTGAGATTCAATCCATGTCGCCGCGTTCTGAAGTCGGCTCTGAAACTCCGTGAACTCCTTGCTGAAGTGGGCAGCAAGCGCCTCGGCACGAAGCTGGGCGAACGGAGAGCCGCAGAACTCGCAGGATTGCGAGTCGTGGTTTTTATGGATTTCCAAGCCTGCTTGAACCCATTCGCGGATTTCCGGGTTATCGGTCAGCCGCTGGATTGCTTGATTGACCGCCGTAGTCCCAATCAAATCTCTGATGCGGCCCGCCGCTTTCTTAAAGTAGTCCGGCTCAATGGCCGTTGAGGCGAAAGCAATGCTTGGAAGCTGATCTGGCTTGGCGGCATTCGTAAGGTCGATAACCCTCTCATCTGGAAGAACCGACTCCGCCTTGATAATTGTCTCGCCGTTATTCTGTATGAAGTTGAAGAGCTTGCGGCGGTCGTAATTCAAGTAATAACTGTCGCTCGTATCAATCGCCTGAAGTCCAAGCTTCATTTTCTTGGCAGCATTGGTCAGGAACTTCTCTAATGCCTCACGCTGCTTCTTGATATCGCTTTGCTTGTCGTCGTGAGCCTTCTTTTTCGACTGAAGCTCGCTCTTCAGCTTCTCCAGCTTCTGCAAGTCATCAATCTTCTCTTTCGCAATAAGAAGGATGCTCTTTACGGATTTGTCCCAATCAATGTTCTCATGCACGAAGCGTTGATTGAAAACATGAATATTCAATTGGGATGAGTGGAGTGTGGATTCCGTGATCGTTGAGCCATCCTCCAGAACTACTGAAAATTGGCCCGTGCTGAAGCGGGGAACCATCGAGCGAAGCTCAAAGCAAGAGAATAGATTCGATAACGTTGACTTGCCTGTTCCATTCCAACCATAGACCAGGTTGTACCGGCCGAACTTTTGGATCTTCGTTCCATTGAAGTCGCTGAAGATTCCGAACTGTTTGAGGCGGTTGATGCAGACAATCATCTCTAGATCTCCGTGTTCTTGCTTTCCCATCATTTGCTTGCGAAACAAATGGTAAACGAAGAGTCCTCTTGCGTCTCCGCTTCGCGGATCGCGCTGCTCCAGGTTCGCTAGTCGCTCATCCCTGGCGGGACTGGCTTCGCCAGCCTTCCGCATCGCTGACGCCTACGGCCCGGCTTCCAGCTTCGGGCCTGCGCGCTTCGCTTGCGTGCGGTCAGCACAAAGGAATGGCCGTTGCCTTGTCCAGCCGTCTCCCCTGACTTCATCACCTTACCCGCGACCGTAGCCCGCGACCGTGTGCCGTCAAGGCGCGCAGGGCCGTGTCCTCGGCTGCGCCTGCGGGCCGCACCAACCCTGCGCTTGGCTCCTTGACGGCCCCCGTCCGCGCGCTCCTTTGGCCGCGGGCGATGAACTCAGGAAAGACGGTGGCAACAGGGCCAACCGGGTTCCTCGTGCCGACCGCACCAAACAGCCGAAAGGCTGGGCTCCGAATCTAGAAATCCGGTGTGCGGTGTGAACAGCAAACCTCTTTTGTCAGGAGAAAGACCATGCAACTCGCATCCCGTTTCGCTTTCCGCTCCCCCTCGCTGCGCAGCGATTACCCGCTGTCCGACGACCAGATTCACCGCGTGGCCCCGTCCATCTTCGCGGATGCCCCGCACGAGAGCCGTTCGCAGCGGTACGCCTATATCCCCACCGCCGCCGTGCTGACCGAGCTTCGCAAAGAAGGCTTCCAGCCTTTCATGGTGACGCAAACCCGCGTGCGCGACGAAGGCAAGCGCGAGCACACCAAACACATGATTCGCTTGCGCCATGCCAGCCAGATCAACGGCGCGGAGGCCAACGAAATCGTGCTGCTGAACTCGCACGACGGCACCAGCAGCTATCAGATGCTGGCCGGAATGTTCCGGTTCGTGTGCAGCAATGGCCTTGTCTGCGGCAACACCGTGGCCGATGTGCGAGTGCCCCATAAAGGCGACGTGGCCGGTCTGGTCATTGAGGGCGCTTACGAAGTCTTGAGCGGTTTCGATCGGGTGAAGGAATCGCGCGATGCCATGCGCGGCATCACCTTGGACGATGGCGAATCCGAAGTGTTCGCCCGCGCCGCGCTCGCCCTCAAGTACGACGACCCCGACAAGCCCGCGCCCATCACGGAATCGCAAATCCTGATGCCGCGCCGCTTCGACGACCGCCGCCCCGACCTGTGGAGCGTGTTCAACCGCACCCAAGAAAACCTGACCCAAGGCGGGCTGCGTGGCCGCAGCGCCAACGGGCGCCGACAGCAAACCCGCCCGGTGCAGGGCATCGACCAAAACATCCGACTAAATCGCGCCCTCTGGCTGCTGGCCGATGGCATGCGCCAGTTGAAAGCCTAAATCCCCACGCGGCAGGGGCAGGCAGCAGCCCTTGTCGCTTTCTTCGCTGCTGCATCCCTGAACCGATAGGAGTTATCACCATGAACGCCGTTACCCAAACCGAAGCCCGCGCCATCAACACCGCCGCCGCTATCCCGCTGGAAGCCGCTGATCCGACCAAGAACCTGATTCTGGTTCCGCTGTCGCGGCTGGTGTCGCGTCCCACTGGCCGCAACGTGCGCAAGACCCCGCGCATGTCCATTCCCGAACTCGCCGCCAGCATCCAGCGTGTCGGCCTGCTGCAAAACCTCATCGTGATTGCCGCCGCCGATGGCGAGCATTACGAGGTCGTGGCCGGTGACCGTCGCCTCGCAGCGTTGAAGCTGCTGGCGAAAAAGCACCGCATTAGCAAGGAATGGGAGGTGCCTTGCCTGCTGGTGGCCGATGGCACCGCCCGCACGGCCAGCCTCACCGAGAACGTGCAGCGCGAAGCCATGCACCCCGCCGACCAGTTCGAGGCGTTCGCCGCGCTCGTGGCCGAAGGCCGCAGCATCGAGGACATTGCAGCGGATTTCAGCGTCACGCCGCTGGTGGTGCAGCGCCGTCTGAAACTCGCCAACGTGTCGCCGCGCCTGCTGGCCGACTACCGGGCCGAGGCCGTGAGCCTTGACCAGTTGATGGCCCTCGCCATCACCGACGACCATGCTGCGCAGGAAGCCGCGTTCTACGATGCGCCCACATGGCAGCGCGGCCCGCACAACCTGCGCGACCGCCTGACCGAACGCGAAATCGACGCCTACCGGCATCCGCTGGTGCGCTTTGTCGGGCTGGACGGCTACGAGCAGGAAGGCGGTGGCATCCGCCGCGACCTGTTCGCGGAGGGCGACAAAGGCGTGTATCTGACCGATGCCGCACTGCTGGAACGGCTGGCGCAGGACAAGCTGGCAGGTATCGCCGCCAAGGTGCAGGCCGAGGGCTGGGCGTGGGTGGATGCCACGCCGGGCATGACCCATGCCGATCTGCAAGCCTTCCAGCGTGCGCCAAGGGAACGCCGCAGTCCGAACAAGCGCGACGCGCAGCGCATCGAGAAGCTGCAAACCAAGCTGCACGAACTGGCCGAGGCGGTGGATGCCGCGCTGGACGACGAGGACGAGGAAAAGGCCGATGCCTTGCAGGAAGAAGGCGAACGCCTGGGCGAGCAGTTGCAGGCGCTGGAAGATGGCTTGCTGGACTATGCGGCCAACGTGAAGGCCGCAGCCGGTGCCATTGTCACCATCGACCGCGACGGGCAGGCCGCGATTCATCGCGGGCTGCTGCGCGAAGCGGAGGCCAAGGCACTGCGCACGCTGGAGCGGCTGCGGCAGGGTTTCGGCAGCGAAGGCGAAGCCGCGAACGAGGACGCAGGCGAGGACGACGAGCAGCCCAAGACCGCCGCCATGTCTGACCGACTGGCGCAGCGGTTGAGCGCGCACCGTACCGCTGCGCTGCAAATCGAAGTTGCACGGCATCCGCAAGCAGCGCTGGCCGCCGTGGTGCATGGCATGGTGCAGACCGTCTTGCAGGAAAGGCACTACGGGCACGACCTGCCGCTGGGTGTGCGCCTCACGGTGCAAGACCGGCTGGAAGGCATGGCCCCGGACTGGCCGGAATCACCCGCCGCCGTGGCGCTGCGCGAACTGCAACAGGTGGCAGGCGAAACCTTGCCGGAGGACAGCGCCGAACTGTTCGCCGCGCTGCTGGCGAAATCACAGGATGAACTGGTGCGGCTGTTGGCCGTGTGCTTAGCTTCCACGGTGGACGTGGTGACGCCTCGCGCCACGCCGCACCAGCCCGGCGCGGAACTGGCGCAGGCCGTGGGGCTGGATATGGCCGCGTGGTGGCAGCCCACCAATGAGGGTTACTTCCGGCATGTGCCGAAGGCCGCGATTCTGGAAGCCGTTGGCGGGTTCGCGCCCTCGCACGTCACCCGACTGGCGAAGTTGAAGAAGGGCGACATTGCCAGCGAAGCCGAACGGCTGGCCGCTGGCACCGGCTGGATGCCCGCCATCTTCCGCTCCGAAGGCCCGCAGCAGACCGGGCAGGACGCGCCGGCGGATGGCGAAGCCGAAGCACAGGAAGAAGTGGCCGCCGTGGCGGATGACCAGCCGCAGGCCGAGGCTTTGGCCGCGTGACTTCGCACCGTAGATAGCGCCCCGGTTCCGGCCGGGGCGCTTCATGTTGAGGATGCCTGCCATGACCCACCAACCCGCAAACCGCCCCCGCATGGCTGCGACCTATGCCTCCGGCACGGTGCGCGCCCGCCGCTGGCACGGCGACGGCGACGTGCGCGGCTACCGTCCGCCGCGTGGCTGGACGGCCCGCGCCGACCTGACCGATCTGCATCCCCTCACGGGCCGCGCCTTGCCGCGCGCCGTGTGGTGGATCATCGAAACCAAGGAATAACGAGCCGCACCGGCCCCAAGCCGTGCCGCCTTGGGGCCGGTGGTCGAAAACTCCGGGCGCGGCGGTGGCCGCGCCCGGTTTCACTGCTCAAAGCCAAAACGCCCCATCGCCGCCTTCGGACAGGCGGCGATGGGGCCACGCACAAGGGCGCTCGTGCGCGAAATCCACGAAGCCAGCAAGTGTGGCGGCGCATCGCGCCGCCAACGATTCGACCGAGCCCCGCCGCAATGGGCGGGGCTGGTGTGGCTACGCCCCGGCTTGCTGCGGCAGGTTGCACGAAAGCGTGCCGTCCCCGACGCTGGCGGTTCGTTGTCTGTACGTCACGAAAGACGGTTCACCGACACGCCGCCCAGCCTCGCTTCTATGGAGCTTCCACACCACGCCTCAGTATGTGGCCGTGAGCTGCGGCAGGGGCGCTCTGGCCTTGTCGTCGGGGCATTGACCTGGCCCGCGTCAGGGCGCAAGCCGGTGCAGCCGTCACGCGGGGATGCCGAGTTGGCCACGTCTCCATTCGGGAGCGGGCGGCCTGTGCGTCCTTGTCTTGTTGTGAATCCTGGCGGTGGCGCGGCTGCGCCTTGTGCTTGATGGCCGCAACCTTGCAGCGAAAACAATTTCCCCTGCGCTGCGCGCATTCCTCGCGGGACAAATTCTTTTCGCTTCCAGGTTCTCCACGTTGTTGCGACCGCTGCGCGGTGCGACCAGCCCATCCCCCGCCGGCCGGATCACAACAAGGACGCACTGGCGCGACCTTGTTCAACCCGAAAGGAGAAACATCATGGCTAACATCGGCACCTTCACCGCAGAGAAAGACGGCTTCACCGGCACGCTTCGCACCCTGACGCTCAACGTCAAGGTCAAGCTGGTTCCCAACGACAAGGGCGACACCGAGAACGCCCCCGACTTCCACCTGCAAGCGGCTGGCCACGAAGTCGGCGCAGCGTGGAAGAAGACCAGCGAGGCCGGGCGGGAATACCTGTCCGTATCCATCGACGACCCTTCGTTCCCGGCGACGGTCTATGCCCGCCTGATCGAGAACGAGGACGGCACGCACGACCTGATCTGGTCGCGCAACAAGCCGAAGGCGGCCTGACAGCCGCTTACCGCGTCCCGCCCACTGCGGCGGGGCGCGATGCTGCTGATCGCAGCACCGCACGCGCAGGATTTCTGCTGCTGCCGCGTGCTGGATACGCCCGTCACGGCGGGCCTGCATGCGTGCCTTGTGGCTCGCAATCCGTGTCAACGAGCGGTGTGTGGCGTGTCGGCGCTGTAAGCGCCGCCGGGCTTTCGGGCTTCGCCCCGTGCCGGCAAGCCGTCACGGCCATCCGGCTTCAATCCCTCGCGCCTTCGCGCCTGCGGCGCTGCGCGCTCCGCTTGCTGCAATTCAGTACCACACGCCAACGCGCTAAGGCGTGTCGGGCTCTTCCAATATCGCCCTGAGTTCCTGGCGCACCTGTGCCAGCAATTCATCAGCTTCGCGGGTGCTGTCACCGGCATAAGCCAATGTGAGCAGCGTGAGCGGATGCACTTCCATGACCTCGCACAGATCGGCCAGCTTCTGGATGGTTGGGCTTTTCAGGTCGCGCTCCAGCGTGCTCATGTAGGTCCGACTGGACACGTTGGAGAACGCTTCCTGGCTCAAACCACGCGCCTTCCTTACCGTCCGAATCGCCGCTGCCAATGAGTTCTTCGCTGCCACCTATGGTTTCCCCAAAAAACCAAGATGACAGCCCATTGCGCCCTATAGGACTACAATCTATAGTGTTCATTTGGTGGTGATGTTTTCCTTTTCCGTGCTTTTACGGAGATCCGCATCTGCGGATTTCCTCAGACCCAGGGAACCGCATCCGTGTCTTTCCTGACTTCCACCAATACGCCTTCGTGCCTCTCCGCTTTTGCGGCTTCGTGCGCTTGCGCATACGTGCATCCGTCCGCAGGCACAGATGCGCCTCGGCGATTGCGTGTGTTCGTGGAAGGGGCGCGGCCTTGACCACGCTTGTCACCGAGGAAGACCGGGTGCACCTACTGGCCCACGGCCTCACCCGCGCCGCAGGCCAGGAATGTGACCCGCTGCCCGTGGTGCGCCTGTTCACACCGGACGCACATGCGACCTGGCTATTGGCCGCGCTCGATCCGACCGATGGCGATACGGCCTACGGCCTGATCGACCTCGGGATCGGGATGCCTGCCCTGGCGACGGTGAAGCTGTCCGATCTGGCGTCCATCGTCGGGCCGCTCAAGCAGCCCGTGATACGAGATCGGTATTTCCGGCCGACGCGGCCGCTGTCGGAATACGTTCGACTGGCTCAGGAAAACGGTTCGATCACCGATTGACGCATTCCAGCGCGACCAGGCAAAAAGTATCGCATTGTGACTATTTCGGTCTTAGCCAAGACCTGGCAAGTCTTGATCCGCATGCTTGCACCAGGGTGGTGCGCTCCTGACCAAAACAGTCATGATGCCAGGCGCGAGATTCGGCACGGTGTTCAATGCTGCACCCCATTTCCGGGCGGTGCAGTCGTCGTATTTAGACGATTTCGGCAATGTACTGGAGCGAATCTGTCTTGACACCAGCAGTTAAAGCGTAACCCGAGTTTGATGACCACTTGATGGCGATTCGATAGCTCCCGCACAGCGGAATTGTGGCGACGTTCCCAGAAACAGGGAGGTTTCGCCATGACTGACCGCAGCAGCCAACACTGGTATCCCACGGCCGCGTATCTCTACACGCTGCACCTCGATGGCCCAGCGCTGGCTTGGGAGTATTTGCGCAGGAATCCAAGCTACCGGCGCGACTGGCTACGCCGGCGTCGCAAGCCTGATGCGGCGCAGGCCTGGGGCCTGCGCCTGCTGGAAGATCCCGGCCTGGATGCGCGCGACGCACATCCTGCTTGGTTCCCCGATCACGATGCCGTGGTGCAGCTATACCCCGACGCCGACCCACCACCCGATGCGCATACCTTCGAGTTCTGGCGCATTCCTGGGCGCAAGCAACTGACCCACGACGGCAAGCGCCTGGTGCTCGTATCGCATTGGCCAGGCTGCTGCGTTCGGCTGGCACTCGCACCCGACCTGGAAGATGGTTCGGCCTATCTCTACGCCACACGCGCCTGCGCCACGCCCTGTGCGCGCTACCGCACGCTCGCTGCGAAGCTGGATGCGCTATCTGCCGCAACCGTGGCCACGCCTGTGGCAACAGCCCGCTCCCGCCCCACGCCCGCCGCGCTGCTGGAACTGCATACCTTGCAAGCGCTCGACGCGACCCTCGCGGGAGCCTCCTTGCGCGAGGTGGGCGAAGGTCTGTTCGGCGCGGATGCCGTCGCGGCCGACTGGCACAAAGACAGTGCATTGCGTGCCCGCGTACGGCGGCTGGTACGCCGCGGCGATGAGCTGATGCACGGCGGCTACCGCCGACTAGCGCAGCTTCCAATGTTCCCGTCGCATTAGGGGGGACGTTTCTCGACCCGTGCGAATCGTCCCTTAGCAAGAAGCCTTGCTTTCTTGAGAGTGCCTCTATCCGGCCGCGTGGTGTGGCCGGGCTTGATGGAGGTACATCCCATGCGACCTGCTCCCTCGCGGCCTGCCGCCGCTGCCGTCACTGCGACCTCGCAGCCTCAACGCTACCTGACAAACGACGAAGCCGCCGACTACCTGCGGCTGTCGCCGCGCACGCTGGAGAAGCAGCGGGTGATCGGCGGCGGCCCCAAGTTCCGCAAGTTCGGCCGCCGCGTCATGTACGCGGTGTCCGACCTCGATGCCTGGGCCGACCAGCGCAGCTACGAGGCCACGTCCGATCCCGAATACGCCGAGCGCCACGCGGGCGACTACCGTGATGGCCGCTGATCGTCGGCGCGTGGGTGGCCTTCGCCATGTCCAGCCCGCCAGGGCAAGCCTTGCCGCAGCGCGAACAGCTCGATCTGTTCCGCGCGCTGCCGGGCGACATGGCGCCACGCGATTCCCAGGACTTGATGGCCTTTCCGTTCTTCTCGCTTGCCAAGTCGCGGCGCACGGCGCCGATCGACTTCCGCAGCGGGAACGTCACCATTCGCGTGGAAGGCACGCAGGAGCACGGCATCGCAACGATATGGGATGCCGACGTGCTGATATGGGCCGCCTCGCAGATCGTGGAGGCGCGCGACGCGGGCCTGCGCCCGTCGCGCTGGATACGCGCCACGCCTTACGAGATTTTGCGCTTCATCGGGCGCGGCACGTCCCTCAACGACTACCAGCGCCTGAAGGCCGCCCTCGACCGGCTGCAATCGACCACGGTGGCCACGTCCATCCGCGAAACCACGGGAAGGCGCTTGCATCGCTTCTCGTGGATCAACGAGTGGAAGGAACTCGCCGACGCCAGCGGCACCCCGCTGGGCATCGAGCTGATCTTGCCGGACTGGTTCTATGCCGGCGTGCTCGACGCCGCCCTGGTGCTGACCATCGACCCGGCCTATTTCCGCTTGAAGGGCGGTATCGAACGCTGGCTGTACCGCCTGGTGCGCAAGCATGGCGGGCGGCAGGAGCACGGCTGGCAATTCGACTTCCGACACCTGTACCGCAAATCCGGCAGCGCGGCCCGCTTCTCGGACTTCGCCTACGACGTGCGCGCCCTGGTGGCGCGGCAGTCGTTGCCCGGCTACGTCCTCGGCATCGAGCGGATGCCGGACGACAACACCGAGCTGCTGACCTTCCGGCCCGTGCCGCACGCGGCACGGGGATAACTGCGGGAGAACCTGTGGACGGCCTCGTGCTATCAGGAGTACCGGGTATCGTGCTATCAGGAGTACGACCCTCGTGCTATCAGGAGTACGAAAACGCCGGAAAGCCAACAACGGCGCGGGTTTGCGTTCCCTCTAACTTACCTAACAAGAAATACATAACTTTTAGTAGAAGCGCGCCGTTTCGGTGGACAACCACGAAACGGCACGGCCAGGCCGGCTTTCCAGCTCGGAGGGCCGCGCCATGATCTTCGCGTTTCTCAACCAGAAAGGCGGCGTCGGCAAGACCACGCTCGCCACGCACATCGCCGGCGAACTGGCGATGCGCGGCCTGCATGTCATCCTGCTGGATGCCGACCCGCAGGGGTCATCGCTCGACTGGACGCAGCGGCGTAGCCAGCAGGGCCTGCCCCGTCTGTTCAGCGCCGTGGGCCTTGCCCGCGAAACGCTGCATCAGGAAGCGCCAGAACTCGCCAGGCGGGCCGATCACATCATCATCGACGGCCCGCCGCGCATCGCCGCCCTCGCGCGTTCCGCGCTGCTGGCGGCCGAGCGCGTGCTGATCCCCGTGCAGCCCAGCCCCTACGACGTATGGGCTTCTGCCGAGATGGTCGCACTGATCCGCGAAGCACAGGTGTTCCGGCCAGCGCTGCGCGCGGCCTTCGTCATCAACCGGCGCGTCAGCACCACCATCATCGGCAGGGAGGCACGGCAATCGCTGGCCGAACAGCCGCTGCCCGCGCTGCGCTCGGAGATCCACCAGCGCATCGTCTTTGCCGACAGCGTAGCCGCTGGCCGGCTCGCCCGCGAAACCGCGCCCGACAGCGCCGCTGCCCGCGAGATCGCCGCGCTCACCGACGAACTGCTGCGGTGGCCGACATGACTGGGAAGCCACCACCACGCAGCAAGCGCGTCGGCATCGGTGCGCGTCCCCCAGCGAATCCGCACGCCGAAGCGTGGATTCGCCAGGGCGACGCAGATGCCGTGCAGAAAGGCGACCTCTACACCGCTCGACTGACGCTCGACATCACGCCCGCCATGCGGGCGCGCATCAAGGTGTCGGCCTTCACGCGAGGCGTGACCGTAGCCGAACTGCTGCGCGACCTGCTGGAGCGGGAGTTTCCCCCGGAGGGCACGCCGTGAACGCATCCGCTTCGACCGCCCACACCCCCAAAGCAAGTGCGCCCACGGCTGCGCCGCCGCCGGCGCCTTCGACACTCGCCGGCCAGGCCGGCAACGTGCCGCTGACGCGCGTGGCGCTGGCCTACATCGAACCGCGCTTCAAGCTCTACCTGCGCTTCGGCGAACCGGCGCGCACGCTCCAGCTCGACCGCTGGCGGCGCTGCGCCGTGTTCCTGCCGAACGCGGTTCTGTGCCGCATCCGTTGGCAGGCCAACGACTACGGCACGATCCGCTGGCAGCTCATGGTGATGCAGACCGCCACGCCGCTGGACGCCGTGCAGCGCATCCCCGGCGTGCAGCCGGGCGCGCGTCTGCTGCTGCACGCCGAAGGCGATGCCAACGTGCGCGCCGTGCTGGAACGCATCGACGGCATCGAGGCGCTGGGCATCGCAGCCGCAGACACATCGCCCGCGTACTGGCGCACGCTCGCGAACCGGCTCGCAGCGCGCTCGGCGCTACCCACATACACCGCAGAACGGCACGCCGCCTGGCTGGCCGGGAGGGCATTGCCATGACCACGATTTCCACGACCGGCCCCGTGCCGCATCCTCGCTCGCGCCTGCGCGCTCGCCTCGTGCTGGCAGGGGCGAATAGAGAAAACGGAAAAAATCGTACGCTAAGGTTTTCCGGGCAGCCTTAGCGGCCGAAACTTCCCGTCCTCCAGCCTGCGGCTCTGCCGCCAGACATAATCGCCGGTCAGATTGATGTGCTCCCACCCCAGCGGCGACAGGTATTGCAGCAGCTCACCATCCACCGACTTCCCCGCATCGCCCATCGCCTGGGTGGCGCGCTCCAAGTACACCGTGTTCCACAACACGATGGCGGCCGTCACCAGGTTGAGGCCACTGGCCCGGTAGCGCTGCTGCTCGAAGCTCCGATCCCTGATCTCGCCGAGGCGGTTGAAGAACACCGCCCTGGCCAGGGAGTTGCGGGCTTCGCCCTTGTTCAGTCCAGCATGCACGCGCCGGCGCAGCTCGACGCTTTGCAACCAATCGAGGATGAAAAGCGTGCGCTCGATCCGGCCCAGCTCGCGCAGGGCCACGGCCAGGCCGTTCTGGCGCGGATAGCTGCCGAGCTTGCGCAGCATCAGCGAGGCGGTGACCGTGCCCTGCTTGATCGAGCTGGCCAGGCGCAGGATGTCGTCCCAATGGGCGCGGACGTGCTTGATGTTCAGGGTGCCGCCAACCATTGGGCGCAATGTCGGGTAGTCCTGGACGCTATTCGGAACATACAGCTTGGTTTCTCCGAGGTCGCGGATGCGCGGTGCGAAGCGGAAGCCCAGCAGGTGCATCAGGGCGAAGACATGATCGGTGAAGCCAGCCGTGTCAGTGTAGTGCTCCTCGATCCGCAAGTCGGACTCGTGGTACAGCAGACCGTCGAGCACATAGGTAGAGTCGCGCACGCCGACATTCACCACGCGGGTGCTGAACGGTGCGTACTGGTCGGAGATGTGGGTGTAGAACAGCCGCCCCGGCTCGCTGCCGTACTTCGGGTTGACGTGGCCGGTGCTTTCGCCTCGACCACCCGCCCGGAAGCGCTGGCCATCGGAAGAAGAGGTCGTGCCGTCGCCCCAGTGAGCGGCGAAGGTATGACGGTACTGGTGGTTGACCAGCTCGGCCAGGGCCGCCGAGTAGGTTTCGTCTCGGATGTGCCAGGCTTGCAGCCAGGACAGCTTGGCGTAGGTCAGGCCGGGGCTCGACTCGGCCATCTTGGTCAGCCCGAGGTTGATTGCATCGCCCAGGATCGCTGAAAGCAGCAATGTCCGGTCTTTGGCCTCGGCACCGTCCTTCAGGTGTGTGAAGTGGCGGCTGAAGCCCGTCCAGTCGTCCACGTCCATCAGCAGTTCGGTGATCTTGATGCGCGGCAGCAAATGGCTGGTCTGGTCGATCAGCGCCTGCGCGGTATTGGGCACCGCGGAATCCAGCGGGGTGATCTTCAGCCCGGACTCGGTGAGGATGGCATCGGGCAGCTCGTTGTCCTTGGCCAGGCGGGTGACGGTGGCCAGCTGCTCGTCCAGCAGCTGCAAGCGCTCTTCCAGGTACTGGTTGCTGTTCGGGTTGATCGCCAGGGGCAGAGCCTGCGCATGCTTGAGCGCGGCGAACCTCTCTGCCGGCAGCAGGTAGTCGTCGAAGTCGCGGAACTGCCGCGAGCCCTTGACCCAGATGTCACCGGAGCGCAGCGCGTTCTTCAGCTCGGACAGGGCGCAGATTTCGTAGAAGCGCCGGTCGAGGCCTTCCGGGGTTATCACTAGCGGCTTCCAGCGCGGCTTGATGAAGGCGGTGGGCGCATCGGCCGGCACCTTGCGCAGGTTGTAGGCGTTCATCTCGCTCAGGGTCTGCACGGCTGCCAGCACGCCTTGCGCAGCCGGGGCAGCGCGCAGTTCCAGCACCTCCAGCAAGGCCGGCGTGTAACGGCGCAGAGTGGCGAAGTTCTCGCCGACCAGGTGCAGATGGTCGAAGCCTTCCGGCCGGGCCAGCAGCTCGGCCTCGCTGACGCTCTCGGTGAACTCGTCCCAGGGAATCACCGCCTCAATGGCGGCATAGGGATCGCTACCGCTTTCCTTGGCTTCCAGCAGAGCCTGGCCGATCTTCGAGTACAGGCGCACCTTGTCGTTGATCGCCTTGCCCTGCTTCTGGAACTGCTGCTGATGCTTGTGCTTCGCGCTGCTGAACAGCTTGACCAGGATACGGTCGTGCAGATCGACCAACTCATCAATCACCGTCGCGGTGCTCTCCAGCACCACGGCGGCCAGGGTCGCGTAGCGTCGCTGCGGCTCGAACTTGCCGAGGTCTTTGGGCGTCATCTGCCCACCCTCGCGGGCCAGCTTGAGCAGGCGGTTCTGGTGGATGTGTCGGCCCAGGCCTTCGGGCAAGTCCACCAGCTGAAATGTCTTCAGCCGCTCGATGTGTTCGAGCATGTGGCGGGAGTTCGGTTTCAGCGGTGCCTGTCGCAGCCAGGTCAACCAGGTGATGCTGCTGCCGGCCTTGAGCTTCAACAGCTCGTCCAGCTTGGCCCGATGCGAGTCCGTGAGTGGTTCGACCAGGGCGCGGTAGACTCGGCGATTGGCCCGCGCAATGGCCTCCGAACAAGCTCGATCAATTACGCTCAACGCCGGCAGAATGCGCCGCTTCTGTCGCAGGCTCTCCAGGGCCTGACCGGCCAGCAGTAAGCCCTTGTCGGTCTGCTGGGCCAACTCGGTCAGCTCGCGCACCAGGGCGCGGAAGTCGGACAGGCCGAACGGGGCCAGTTGTAGGTAGGTGCGCAGTTCCTGGGCGTGCTCGCGGCGAGTCACGTCGCGTTCGCCGTACTTCAACCAACTCGCCGGGTCGGCCTGAACTTGCTTGGCCACCCACTGGATGACCGGCTCGGGCGGCTCGCTGTCGGTGCCCAACGCATAGCCGGGGTAGCGCAGCAGGCTGAGCTGCACCGCGAAGCCCAGGCGGTTGGCGTCGCCGCGCCGCTGGCGGATCAGCGACAGGTCGGAGTCGTTGAAGGTGTAGTAGCGGATCAGGTCATCCTGGCTTTCCGGCAACGCAAGCAAGGTGTCGCGCTCCGTAGCCGAGAGAATCGAGCGACGCGGCATGGTTCAGTCGTCCTTGCGAAGGTACTGATAGAGGGTTTCTCGGCTGATGCCGAACTCGCGGGCGAGCTGCGCCTTCGGCTCGCCCGCAGCGGCCCGCTGCCGCAGCGTGATGGCTTGCTCGTCGGAGAGGGCTTTCTTGCGGCCCCGGTAGGCACCGCGCTGCTTGGCCAGGGCGATGCCCTCGCGCTGCCGCTCGCGAATCAGGGCGCGCTCAAACTCGGCAAAGGCCCCCATGACCGACAGCATCAGGTTGGCCATCGGCGAGTCCTCGCCGGTGAACACCAGGCCTTCCTTCAAGAACTCGATGCGCACACCGCGCTGGGTCAGCTTCTGCACCAGGCGGCGCAAATCATCGAGGTTTCGTGCCAGGCGATCCATGCTGTGCACCACCACGGTGTCGCCTTCGCGAACGAAACCGAGCATGGCCTCCAGCTGGGGACGCTGGGTGTCCTTGCCCGAGGCTTTGTCGGTGAACAGCTTGCCGACCTCGACCTGTTCAAGTTGGCGTTCCGGGTTCTGGTCGAAGCTGCTGACCCGGACGTAACCGATGCGTTGTCCCTGCAAGATGCCTCCATGGGCTGGATGGGCGGCAGGGCTTGCGTTGGTTTTTGGTTCCATTGCGCCCGAAGCCTTGAATTTGTCAGGCTGAAATCTATGACCTTGGCAAGCATGTGTCAAAGAATGTGAAAGCGGACTCTATTCTGACGGCGTGATGCGCCTTGCCTGACATCCAGTTTGTCGTTTTCAGAAGACGGCTGCACTGAACGTCAGAAGCCGACTGCACTATAGCAGCGGAGGGGTTGGATCCATCAGGCAACGACGGGCTGCTGCCGGCCATCAGCGGACGCAGGGAGGACTTTCCGCAACCGGCCGTTCGATGCGGCACCGATGGCCTTCGCGCAGGGGTAGTGAATCCGCCAGGATTGACTTGCGCTGCCCTACCTCTCACTAGTGAGGGGCGGCAGCGCATCAAGCGGTGAGCGCACTCCGGCACCGCCAACTTTCAGCACATGCGTGTAAATCATCGTCGTAGAGACGTCGGAATGGCCGAGCAGATCCTGCACGGTTCGAATGTCGTAACCGCTGCGGAGCAAGGCCGTCGCGAACGAGTGGCGGAGGGTGTGCGGTGTGGCGGGCTTCGTGATGCCTGCTTGTTCTACGGCACGTTTGAAGGCGCGCTGAAAGGTCTGGTCATACATGTGATGGCGACGCACGACACCGCTCCGTGGATCGGTCGAATGCGTGTGCTGCGCAAAAACCCAGAACCACGGCCAGGAATGCCCGGCGCGCGGATACTTCCGCTCAAGGGCGTCGGGAAGCGCAACGCCGCTGCGGCCCTCGGCCTGGTCCTTCAGCCACCATGCCCGTGCACGCGACAGCTGCTCGCGCAGGCTGGGTGCCAAGCTCTCGGGTAACATCAAGGCCCGATCCTTGGAGCCCTTGCCCTCCCGCACGATGATCGTGCCGTGATCGAAATCCAGATCCTTGACCCGCAGTTGCAAACCCTCACTGATCCGCATGCCCGTTCCATACAGAAGCTGGGCGAACAAACGATGCTCGCCTTCCAGAAAACCGAGGATGCGAACCACTTCATCCGGGGTCAGCACCACCGGCAAGCGCCGCGACGGCCGAGGTCTTCCGATCTCCTGAAGCCAGGGCAGATCCGTGCACAGCACCTTGCCGTAGAAGAACAGCAAGGCCGCCAATGCCTGACGATGCGTGGAGACCGAAACCTTGCGCTCGTTCGCCAGCCAGGACAGAAATGCCTCGACTTCGCTGCTGCCCAAGGTTGCCGGGTGACGCACACCGTGGAAACGGATGAAGGCACGAACCCAGTGGACATAAGCCTGTTCGGTTGGTAAGCTGTAATGCAAGTAGCGTATGCGCTCACGCAACTGGTCCAGAACCTTGACCGAACGCAGCGGTGGTAACGGCGCAGTGGCGGTTTTCATGGCTTGTTATGACTGTTTTTTTGTACAGTCTATGCCTCGGGCATCCAAGCAGCAAGCGCGTTACGCCGTGGGTCGATGTTTGATGTTATGGAGCAGCAACGATGTTACGCAGCAGGGTGACGGTGTTCGGCATTCTGAATCTCACCGAGGACTCCTTCTTCGATGAGAGCCGGCGGCTAGACCCCGCCGGCGCTGTCACCGCGGCGATCGAAATGCTGCGAGTCGGATCAGACGTCGTGGATGTCGGACCGGCCGCCAGCCATCCGGACGCGAGGCCTGTATCGCCGGCCGATGAGATCAGACGTATTGCGCCGCTCTTAGACGCCCTGTCCGATCAGATGCACCGTGTTTCAATCGACAGCTTCCAACCGGAAACCCAGCGCTATGCGCTCAAGCGCGGCGTGGGCTACCTGAACGATATCCAAGGATTTCCTGACCCTGCGCTCTATCCCGATATTGCTGAGGCGGACTGCAGGCTGGTGGTTATGCACTCAGCGCAGCGGGATGGCATCGCCACCCGCACCGGTCACCTTCGACCCGAAGACGCGCTCGACGAGATTGTGCGGTTCTTCGAGGCGCGGGTTTCCGCCTTGCGACGGAGCGGGGTCGCTGCCGACCGGCTCATCCTCGATCCGGGGATGGACCGGCGATTGGTCCATGGCGAAACGGCCGACCTTGCGCCGACCGGCTTCGGGCAACAGGTCCGCGAAGCCATGGACCAGCGCCGCGAGCATCATATCGAACAGCGCGACGCCACGCGCAACAGGGACGGCCGAATCTTCTACCGGCGCAATCTTCTCGCCACCCTGCGCGAGCGGGAAGTTGCGCGCGCCGGTGCGGAGATGGCCGAGGGCAAGGCGCTGCCGTTCCGCGCCGCCAAGGATGGTGAGAGTGTCAGCGGCAAGTTCACCGGGACTGTCCAGCTAACGAGCGGCAAGTTCGCCATCGTGGAAAAGAGCCACGAGTTCACCCTTGTCCCGTGGCGGCCGATCATCGACCGCCAGCTCGGCCGCGAGGTCGCGGGTATCATGCAGGGCGGTTCGGTGTCGTGGCAGTTAGGGCGGCAGCGGGGGTTGGGGCTATAGGAGCCAACGATACCGCATTGCAACGCAACAACTAATTCGATAAGAGCTGCTATTCAATTTCGTAATCGTGGAGCCATCAGCATGGGAAATTCCAAGTCAGCAGACAAGTAAGCCGCAACATCAGAATTGTTGTTGCGGCGCTCTGTAAGACCAATCCCATCTGATTGCTGACGAGCAGACGCTGCCCGGTATCCTTAATCGAGCGGTTGATTCGTCATGACCACCACACGCCCCGCGTGGGCCTATACGCTGCCGGCAGCCTTGCTGCTTATGGCTCCCTTCGACATCCTCGCCTCGCTGGCGATGGATATTTATCTTCCAGTCGTTCCGGCGATGCCGGGCGTCCTGAACACGACTCCATCCATAATCCAACTCACGTTGAGCCTCTACATGGTGATGCTCGGTGTGGGCCAAGTGATCTTTGGGCCACTCTCCGATCGCGTCGGGCGACGGCCGATCCTGCTTGTAGGCGCAACGGCTTTCGTTGCTGCGTCTCTGGGAGCGGCTTGTTCTTCAACTGCATTAGCCTTTGTTGCGTTTCGTCTGGTTCAGGCTGTTGGAGCATCGGCCATGCTGGTGGCCACCTTCGCGACCGTGCGCGACGTATATGCCAATCGTCCCGAAGGTGCCGTCATCTACGGCCTTTTCAGTTCGATGCTGGCGTTCGTGCCTGCGCTCGGCCCTATAGCCGGTGCGCTGATCGGCGAGTTTTGGGGATGGCAGGCGATCTTCATCACACTGGCTGCACTGGCTTCGCTCGCACTCTTAAACGCCAGTTTCAGGTGGCATGAAACCCGACCGTTGGATCAGGCCAGAACGCAACGATCTGTTTTGCCGATCTTCGCGAGTCCGGCCTTTTGGGTTTACACGGTCGGATTTAGTGCCGGCATGGGCACATTCTTCGTTTTCTTCTCGACAGCCCCCCGTGTTCTCATAGGCCAAGCCGGCTATTCCGAGATCGGATTTAGCTTGGCCTTCGCGACTGTCGCGCTGGTCATGGTCACGACAACCCGCTTCGCAAAGTCCTTCGTTGCCAAATGGGGTATCGCGGGATGCGTAGCGCGCGGGATGGCGTTGCTCGTTTCCGGCGCGATCCTGTTGGGGATCGGCCAACTTTTCGGATCGCCGTCATTTTTCAGCTTCATCCTGCCGATGTGGGTTGTCGCGGTCGGCATTGTCTTCACGGTGTCCGTTACCGCCAACGGCGCACTTGCGCAGTTCGACGACATCGCTGGATCAGCGGTTGCGTTCTACTTCTGCATCCAAAGCCTGATAGTCAGTATCGTCGGGACATTGGCGGTGACGCTGTTAAACGGCGATACAGCGTGGCCCGTGATTTGTTACGCCACGGCAATGGCAGTGCTGGTGTCGTTGGGGCTGGCGCTCCTTCGATCCCGTGATGCTGCCACCGAGAAGTCGCCAGTCGTCTAGCCGACGACTGGAAGCAAGCCCGCTCCGATGCGGCGCAATAATCTTCGAAACCTCGTGAATGGCGGTATCCTGTCTGGCAAGATACCGCTCATTTCCCTTGTCCCGTGGCGGCCGGTCATCGACCGCCAGCTCGGCCGTGAGGTCATGGGCATCGTGCAAAGCGGATCGGTGTCGTGGCAGTTGGGGCGGCAAAGGGGCATAAGCCTCTAATCTGTTGTAGATGAACGCAGCCGCTCGAAACCAGCGATGAGGCTGTCGAGTCCGAAGTTGAACGCAGCATCCATGCCGTCTGTTTCCAACTCGTGAAACAGATCGTGCAGGAAGGACGACGGTGCTTGCTCGGACACATCTGGCCTGTCCGGAACTCTCTCATCGGCATCAGATGCCTGCTGCTCGAGAACGGAACCGACCACATAGTGACTGACCGCCCGGAGCGCCCAAACGGCGCGCTTCGGACAAAAGCCCTCCGCGCAGAGAAAGCGTATTTGCGTCTCGGCGGTGCCAAAATTCGGTTCTGTCGGTCGAGTGCCGGCATGGATACGCGCGCCGTCCCGATAAGAGAGCAACGCCGTTCTGAAGCTCAGGGCATTCTCTTTCAGGAACACCCGCCAGTCCTCATTCTCTTCGGGTAGCGAGCGGGTATGGCGTTCCGCCAGCATCGCCTCGGCGAGCGCATCAAGCAGCGCTCGCTTGTTCTGGAAATGCCAGTAAAGCGCAGGCTGCTGAACCTTGAGGCGTTCAGCGAGCTTCCGCGTCGTCAGGCTGTCCATGCCAACCTCGTTCAACAGCTCTAGCGCCGCCGCGATCACGGTGCCCTTGTCCAGTTTGGTCATTCACGTTCCTTCGCCAGTGCTTGACAATTTATCACCGATAAGTTATATGTCCATCTCCTTATCGTTGATAAAGTCGCTCCATTGAGCGGCGCTGGAGTTTCAGGTGCGCAGCTCTGCCATCATTGCCCTGCTGATCGTGGGTCTTGACGCCATGGGTCTCGGCCTCATCATGCCCGTCCTTCCGACGCTTCTGCGTGAGCTTGTGCCAGCAGAGCAGGTCGCTGGACACTATGGTGCCTTGCTGTCGCTCTATGCATTGATGCAGGTCGTCTTCGCGCCCATGCTTGGACAGCTTTCGGATTCTTACGGTCGGCGTCCGGTACTTCTGGCTTCTCTTGCAGGAGCCGCAGTCGATTACACGATTATGGCATCAGCGCCGGTCTTATGGGTGCTCTATATCGGCCGACTCGTGTCCGGCGTCACGGGCGCAACCGGAGCTGTAGCAGCCTCAACCATTGCCGATTCGACGGGGGAAGGTTCTCGCGCACGCTGGTTCGGCTACATGGGGGCCTGTTATGGGGCGGGCATGATTGCCGGGCCAGCACTTGGTGGCATGCTCGGTGGTATCTCTGCTCATGCCCCGTTTATCGCCGCCGCCCTTCTCAACGGGTTCGCGTTCCTGCTTGCCTGCATTTTCCTCAAGGAGACTCATCACAGCCATGGCGGGACCGGAAAGCCGGTTCGCATCAAACCATTCGTTCTGTTACGGCTGGATGATGCATTGCGCGGGCTAGGTGCGCTTTTCGCAGTTTTCTTCATTATTCAACTGATCGGCCAAGTGCCTGCAGCCCTATGGGTCATATATGGCGAGGACCGTTTTCAGTGGAACACCGCGACCGTTGGTTTGTCGCTCGCGGCGTTTGGGGCAACACATGCGATCTTCCAAGCGTTTGTTACCGGCCCGCTTTCAAGCCGGCTTGGAGAGCGGCGCACGCTGCTGTTTGGCATGGCTGCGGATGCGACTGGCTTCGTTCTTCTGGCTTTTGCCACGCAGGGATGGATGGTGTTCCCGATTCTGTTGCTGCTTGCCGCCGGGGGTGTTGGCATGCCGGCCTTGCAGGCAATGCTCTCAAACAATGTCAGCAGTAACAAGCAAGGGGCTTTGCAAGGAACGCTAACGAGCCTCACCAATCTAAGCTCTATCGCAGGACCGCTTGGCTTCACAGCACTCTATTCTGCCACCGCCGGGGCATGGAACGGTTGGGTTTGGATTGTCGGCGCGATCCTCTATTTAATATGTCTGCCAATACTACGCAGACCATTCGCAACTTCATTGTGATTTAGTCATGGCGATTTGGCATGCGTAGACTTAGGAGAAATGACGGATTAAATCTGTTGAGCAATCATCTCCTTTCGGGGCGAGTGCCAATGATGACCTTAGTTCACACTCTCGCTGTCGCCGAATATCTCAACTTCCGTCACGCCGCCAACGCGCTCGGCGTTGCACAGTCCAGCGTCAGCGCCCGCGTGAAGGCACTGGAAGAAGACCTCGGCATCCTCTTGTTCGAGCGTCATGCGCGCGGCGTTCGGCTGACCGAGGCCGGACGCCATTTCGTCGAGCGGATAGCCGTAGGTATTGACCAACTCGACCATGCGGTGAAAACCGCCGGCATGGCGGCAGCCGGAGAAAGCGGCCGGCTTCGTATCGGTATCCATGCCCTGATTCCGCATAGCTTCCTCGCAAAGCTGATCGGCCAATACCGCAAGGATTACCCCGATGTTGAAGTCGAGATCGCCGAAGGCCCGGCCCGTGAAGCGGTGGTGCAGCTTCGCGCCGGCAGGTTGGACGTGGCGTTCGTCGCGGGCACGCCCCAACCACCCGACTGCCATTCCCGTCGCACATGGACCGAACCGCTCTTGGCGGTGCTACCGGAACGGCATCCGCTCGCCAAGCGGTCAGCCGTCACATGGCCCGATTTGGCAGGCGAGACGTTCCTTGCGTATAGGAAGTTCAAACGCCCTTTTCGGGCAGTCTGCTGGGTAGGCGGCGGTCGCGCAAGCCCCGTTTTGGGCACGGATCGGACGTCTGTGAGTGGGATTTCGGCATCGCGGGGCCACGCAGCGGCGTTGTCAGCAGCCATGCTTCGCTGATTCCCGACAGCGGGCCGAGCGCCGCCCTGCGGATCGTGGCCGCATCGGCTCGGATTCCGGTTTCGCCGTCGGCTGTGCAGCCGGCAGATCGTCACGCGGCTTGCACTGGCGGCGCGCGCGCTGCGGGCCTGTAGTGCGCTTCTTCCCGCGCGCCGTGCTTCTCGAAGTGGGCGAGGATGGCGCGGATGGCGGTGGGTTCCTCGATGCTGGCGACGATCCGCACGGTGCCACCGCAGTGGACGCAGGCGGTGACGTCGATGGAAAAGACCCGCTTGAGCCGTTGCGCCCAGCTCATCGCACGGCGCTTCTCCTCGGGGCTGCGCGGCGCGTCGTGGGCGCTGACGTCCACTGGCGCCGCATCGCCCGCAGGCCGCTTGCCGCGCCCCGAGGGCGTCAGCTGCGCACGCAGGTTTGCATTCGGGGCGAATACGCCGTGGAAGCGGGTGAGATGCGCGCGAGGTGGCGGGACCAGCGCCGCCAGCTTGGCGATGAAATCCACCGGATCCCATTCCACATGCGTGGTGCCATTGCGCCACGGGGTCTTGAGCTGGTAACGCACCCTGCCCTGGAGCGCTATCGACAGCCGCTTCTCGCTGATCGCCGGGCGCGTGATGTAGCGGCACAGCTTTTCCAGCTTGTGGCTTTCGTGTGCTTCGGCCGCCACGCCGGCATGCAGTGAGAAGCCGCCGACCTTGCCGGCTTCGCCCTCCAGCGAACCGGCGTCACCGGGCAGCGTTTGCAGCGTGACGACCTTGCAGCCAGCGTCGCGGCCGGTGGCGATGCGGTAGGTGATCGAACTCATCCGCAGCCCATCCATGCTGTCGTCGCCTGCAGCGCTGTCTGCCAGGAAGGCCGATTCGCCCTCCCCTTCGAGCCAGCCTTTGCGCGTCAGGTGCCGACACACCCGGTGCGCGATGGTAGCTGCCAGCTGGGTCAACTGCGCGGTGGTGGGCGCACGGGCGCGGTGCAGGCGCAGTTCGCGCCGCGGCAGCTCGGTGGCTTCCACGTACACGCCGTCGAGCCACAGCATGTGGAAGTGGATGTTCAGGTTCAGCGCGCTGCCGAAACGCTGGATCAGCGTCACCGCGCCGCACTGGGCGCTGGCGCGGTCGATGCCGGCTTGATCGGCCAACCAGCCGGCGATCACGCGCTGCACGATGCCCAGCACCGGGCCAATGGCTTCTGGCTTGCTGGCGAACAGGAAACGCAAGGGGTACGGAAAGCTCAGCACCCATTGCCGCACAGGCCGCGGGCCGAACACCTCCTCGACCAGGTGCCGCGCACTCTCGGCCATGCGTCGCGCGCCGCAACTCGGGCAGAACCCGCGCTTCTTGCAGGAGAAGGCCACCAGCCTCTCTGCACGGCAGTGCTCGCACACCACCCGCAGGAAGCCGTGCTCGAGTACGCCGCAACGCAGGTAGGCATCGAACGCCTCGCGGACATACCCGGGCAGCGAGCGGCCCTCCGCTTCGATCCGTGCAATGAAGTCCGGGTAGTGCGCCTCTACCAACGCGTACAGCAGCGTGCGCTCGGGCGCGTGGCGCGCGTACCGCGAACCGGTGTGGGCGGACGGCAGTGGCGCGCATCCCGCGGCTTGCCGCCGGGATGTGGCGAGGCGCGGCACGCAGCGCTCCGGTGCGGGGACGGCTGCTCAGTGTTGCGCCTGTGTTCGCACGTTCGTATCGGTGCGTTCTGATCTTCGCGTCAGACATTGCCGCGGCGCGGGCACAACAAAAAGCCCGGCATCGCTGCCGGGCTCCGGCCCCGTCCTTGGGGCCTTGATGTCGGGTCGTTGCCGGGATCGGACCGCGCTGGCGCGGTCCGGTTCCCTGACGACCGGGCCAACCGGATCAGAAATCCATGCCGCCCATGCCGCCCATACCGCCAGCACCCGGCATGGCCGGCTCTTCCTTCTTCGGCACTTCGGCCACGACCACTTCGGTCGTGATCGCAAGGCCGGCGACGGAAGCGGCGTGCTGCAGGGCCGAGCGGGTCACCTTGGTCGGGTCCAGGATGCCCATGGCGATCATGTCGCCGAACTCGCCGGTGGCGGCGTTGTAGCCGTAGCTGCCTTCGCCGGCCTTGACGTTGGCCACGATCACGCTCGGTTCTTCACCGGCGTTGGCCACGATGGCGCGCAGCGGGGCTTCCAGCGCACGGCGGGTGATGGCGATGCCCAGGTTCTGGTCTTCGTTGATGCCCTGCCAGGGCAGATCCGTGCACAGCACCTTGCCGTAGAAGAACAGCAAGGCCGCCAATGCCTGACGATGCGTGGAGACCGAAACCTTGCGCTCGTTCGCCAGCCAGGACAGAAATGCCTCGACTTCGCTGCTGCCCAAGGTTGCCGGGTGACGCACACCGTGGAAACGGATGAAGGCACGAACCCAGTGGACATAAGCCTGTTCGGTTGGTAAGCTGTAATGCAAGTAGCGTATGCGCTCACGCAACTGGTCCAGAACCTTGACCGAACGCAGCGGTGGTAACGGCGCAGTGGCGGTTTTCATGGCTTGTTATGACTGTTTTTTTGTACAGTCTATGCCTCGGGCATCCAAGCAGCAAGCGCGTTACGCCGTGGGTCGATGTTTGATGTTATGGAGCAGCAACGATGTTACGCAGCAGGGTGACGGTGTTCGGCATTCTGAATCTCACCGAGGACTCCTTCTTCGATGAGAGCCGGCGGCTAGACCCCGCCGGCGCTGTCACCGCGGCGATCGAAATGCTGCGAGTCGGATCAGACGTCGTGGATGTCGGACCACCGCCAGCCATCCGGACGCGAGGCCTGTATCGCCGGCCGATGAGATCAGACGTATTGCGCCGCTCTTAGACGCCCTGTCCGATCAGATGCACCGTGTTTCAATCGACAGCTTCCAACCGGAAACCCAGCGCTATGCGCTCAAGCGCGGCGTGGGCTACCTGAACGATATCCAAGGATTTCCTGACCCTGCGCTCTATCCCGATATTGCTGAGGCGGACTGCAGGCTGGTGGTTATGCACTCAGCGCAGCGGGATGGCATCGCCACCCGCACCGGTCACCTTCGACCCGAAGACGCGCTCGACGAGATTGTGCGGTTCTTCGAGGCGCGGGTTTCCGCCTTGCGACGGAGCGGGGTCGCTGCCGACCGGCTCATCCTCGATCCGGGGATGGGATTTTTCTTGAGCCCCGCACCGGAAACATCGCTGCACGTGCTGTCGAACCTTCAAAAGCTGAAGTCGGCGTTGGGGCTTCCGCTATTGGTCTCGGTGTCGCGGAAATCCTTCTTGGGCGCCACCGTTGGCCTTCCTGTAAAGGATCTGGGTCCAGCGAGCCTTGCGGCGGAACTTCACGCGATCGGCAATGGCGCTGACTACGTCCGCACCCACGCGCCTGGAGATCTGCGAAGCGCAATCACCTTCTCGGAAACCCTCGCGAAATTTCGCAGTCGCGACGCCAGAGACCGAGGGTTAGATCATGCCTAGCATTCACCTTCCGGCCGCCCGCTAGCGGACCCTGGTCAGGTTCCGCGAAGGTGGGCGCAGACATGCTGGGCTCGTCAGGATCAAACTGCACTATGAGGCGGCGGTTCATACCGCGCCAGGGGAGCGAATGGACAGCGAGGAGCCTCCGAACGTTCGGGTCGCCTGCTCGGGTGATATCGACGAGGTTGTGCGGCTGATGCACGACGCTGCGGCGTGGATGTCCGCCAAGGGAACGCCCGCCTGGGACGTCGCGCGGATCGACCGGACATTCGCGGAGACCTTCGTCCTGAGATCCGAGCTCCTAGTCGCGAGTTGCAGCGACGGCATCGTCGGCTGTTGCACCTTGTCGGCCGAGGATCCCGAGTTCTGGCCCGACGCCCTCAAGGGGGAGGCCGCATATCTGCACAAGCTCGCGGTGCGACGGACACATGCGGGCCGGGGTGTCAGCTCCGCGCTGATCGAGGCTTGCCGCCATGCCGCGCGAACGCAGGGGTGCGCCAAGCTGCGGCTCGACTGCCACCCGAACCTGCGTGGCCTATACGAGCGGCTCGGATTCACCCACGTCGACACTTTCAATCCCGGCTGGGATCCAACCTTCATCGCAGAACGCCTAGAACTCGAAATCTAACGTCCGTTCGGGCATCGAGGTCCATGTCGGGGTGGGACGGGCCCGTGGCTTCAAGATCACTTGCAGTCCGACCGCGATGTCTTGGTTGCGCGAGAGGTTGTCGATATCCTCCACTTCCATCATCAACCCTGGATAATGCCGCCGCCGTCATCGCCGCCGACGCCCGTGCCGGGCTTTTCGGGCCTGTCAGGCTTGCTCGGCCTTCAGCCTGCCTGGGCGAGATCTCCGGCGGACGGATTAACGGCGGAGCTTCGCCGCCTTTCGTGCGTGTGAAGGCCGAAGATAGTTCTCTCAAAAACATCCGTTTATGAGAGATACCAAATGTCATTTTCAGAAGACGACTGCACCAGTTGATTGGGCGTAATGGCTGTTGTGCAGCCAGCTCCTGACAGTTCAATATCAGAAGTGATCTGCACCAATCTCGACTATGCTCAATACTCGTGTGGGCTCTGTTGCAAAAATCGTGAAGCTTGAGCATGCTTGGCGGAGATTGGACGGACGGAACGATGACGGATTTCAAGTGGCGCCATTTCCAGGGTGATGTGATCCTGTGGGCGGTGCGCTGGTATTGTCGCTATCCGATCAGCTATCGCGACCTTGAGGAAATGCTGGCGGAACGCGGCATTTCGGTCGACCATACGACGATCTATCGCTGGGTCCAGTGCTACGCCCCGGAGATGGAGAAGCGGCTGCGCTGGTTCTGGCGGCGTGGCTTTGATCCGAGCTGGCGCCTGGATGAAACCTACGTCAAGGTGCGGGGCAAGTGGACCTACCTGTACCGGGCAGTCGACAAGCGGGGCGACACGATCGATTTCTACCTGTCGCCGACCCGCAGCGCCAAGGCAGCGAAGCGGTTCCTGGGCAAGGCCCTGCGAGGCCTGAAGCACTGGGAAAAGCCTGCCACGCTCAATACCGACAAAGCGCCGAGCTATGGTGCAGCGATCACCGAATTGAAGCGCGAAGGAAAGCTGGACCGGGAGACGGCCCACCGGCAGGTGAAGTATCTCAATAACGTGATCGAGGCCGATCACGGAAAGCTCAAGATACTGATCAAGCCGGTGCGCGGTTTCAAATCGATCCCCACGGCCTATGCCACGATCAAGGGATTCGAAGTCATGCGAGCCCTGCGCAAGGACAGGCTCGCCCCTGGTGCCTGCAGCCCGGCATCAGGGGCGAGGTGCGCCTTGTGGAGAGAGCTTTTGGCATTGGGCCCTCGGCGCTGACGGAGGCCATGGGCATGCTCAACCACCATTTCGCAGCAGCCGCCTGATCGGCGCAGAGCGACAGCCTACCTCTGACTGCCGCCAATCTTTGCAACAGAGCCTCCGTCGCCATGCTCACCTCGCTTTGGTGCACACGAGTATTGAGCATAGTCGAGATTGGTGCAGATCACTTCTGATATTGAACTGTCAGGAGCTGGCTGCACAACAGCCATTACGCCCAATCAACTGGTGCAGTCGTCTTCTGAAAATGACACAGTTAGGGTATAGCTCAGGCTGACATCCAAACAGGACGCCCTAGTCCGGGGGTGACTCGCAGAAATTGCCCTCTTCCTGTAGACTGTTGCGGCCATTGAGTTACTAAAGACACTCGATAAGACCTCATGCTTACCCTGCAAAACATGATCTGGCTGCCTACGCCGCCATAGCGCTTCGCCCCCCCGCATCATCTGTGACTGCTTGCTCTGCCAGCGGTCGCTTTCTGCTGTGCTTTAGGTTTTAACACCCGCCACAGCTCCTCTACATCCGACATTTGACCTCGTATCGACCAGCTGCACTTGGCCTGCGCCATGCTGTGCTGCGCGATCCATTGCCTTGGGAATTCTGATGCTCCACTCGTTAAAACAAACCTGGTTATCCAACATCCGTGGCGACATCCTCGCCGGTCTTGTGGTCGCACTGGCCCTAATCCCTGAAGCCATCGCCTTCTCGATCATTGCTGGCGTTGACCCTAAGGTCGGCCTTTACGCCTCTTTCTGTATCGCTGTGGTGATCGCCTTTGTCGGTGGCCGCCCAGGCATGATTTCGGCCGCAACGGGTGCCATGGCACTGCTGATGGTGACTCTGGTCAAGAACCATGGTCTTGAATATCTGCTGGCCGCCACGCTGCTATGTGGCGTGCTACAAATTGCTGCTGGCTACCTGAAGCTCGGATCGCTGATGCGCTTCGTCTCGCGCTCGGTGGTGACCGGTTTTGTCAATGCACTGGCGATCCTGATTTTCATGGCTCAGCTGCCCGAGCTGACTAATGTCACCTGGCACGTCTACGCCATGACAGCCGCAGGCCTCGGCATCATCTATCTGTTCCCCTATGTCCCCAAGATCGGCAAGCTCATCCCATCGCCGCTGGTGTGCATCATCGTGCTGACCGCCGTCGCCATGTCGGTTGGTCTGGATATCCGCACGGTCGGTGATATGGGTGAACTGCCGGATACGCTACCGATCTTCCTCTGGCCTGATGTGCCGCTGACATTCGAGACGCTGGCCATCATCTTTCCTTATTCGGCAGCACTGGCTGTGGTCGGTCTGTTGGAGTCGATGATGACCGCGACCATTGTCGACGACCTGACCGACACCCCGAGTGACAAGAACCGCGAGTGCAAGGGCCAGGGCGTGGCCAACATTGCTTCGGGTCTGATCGGCGGTATGGCTGGCTGCGCGATGATTGGTCAGTCGATCATTAACGTGAAATCCGGCGGTCGTTCTCGCCTGTCGTCTCTTGCCGCAGGCGTATTTCTGCTGCTGATGGTGGTTTTCCTCGGCGACTGGCTGAAGCAGATCCCAATGGCTGCGCTGGTGGCAGTGATGATCATGGTGTCCATCGGCACCTTCAGTTGGGATTCGCTGCGCAACCTGAAGAAGCATCCGTTGTCGACCAACATTGTCATGGTCGTCACCGTGGTGGTCGTGGTGGCCACCCACAACCTGGCCTTCGGCGTGTTAGCCGGCGTGCTACTGGCTGCGATGTTCTTCGCCAACAAGGTTGGCCATTACATGGCGATCAGTTCTTCGCTGGACGAAGCCGGCGAGCATCGTAGCTATAACGTCACCGGTCAGGTGTTCTTCAGCTCGGCTGACAAGTTCGTCGCAGCCTTCGACTTCAAGGAAGCCCTGAACAAGGTAACCATCGACCTGAATCGTGCACACTTCTGGGATATCACCGCTGTTGCAGCCCTGGACAAGGTAGTCATTAAGTTCCGCCGTGAAGGTACTGAAGTCGAAGTGCTGGGCTTAAACGAGGCCAGCGCCACTATCGTGGATCGCTTTGGTGTTCACGATAAACCTGACGCCATTGATCAACTCATGGGCCACTGAGAAGGAGAACAACAATGACCCACGTAATTGGGGTCGTTTGCGGGAGGGGGCGGAATCCTACGCTAAGGCTTTGGCCAGCGATATTCTCCGGTGAGATTGATGTGTTCCCATCCGAGCGGCGAAACATGGGCCAAGAGATCGGGCGATAGCAGCTTTCCATCGCGTTTCTGGTTTGCAACGACCTCGCCGAGCTTCATGGTGTTCCAGAAGATGATGATGGCGGCGAGCAGATTCATGCCGGCGATGCGGTAATGCTGGCCTTCGGCGGAACGGTCGCGGATTTCACCGCGGCGGTGGAAGCTGATTGCCCGCTTCAGCGCATGATGAGCTTCGCCTTTGTTGAGCCCGATCTGGGCACGCCGTTGGAGTTCGGCATCCAGAATCCAGTCGATCATGAACAGGGTGCGCTCGACGCGACCGACTTCCCGCAGGGCTGTCGCGAGCTCGTTCTGCCGCGGATAGGAGGCGAGTTTCCGCAGAATCTGGCTTGGCGCGACGGTCCCGGCAGCAATGGTGGCGGCGATGCGCAGGATGTCGGGCCAATTGCGCTCGATCATGGCTTGGTTGACCTTTCCGCCGATCAACGCTCGCAGGTGCGCCGGGGCGGCCGACGGATTGAACGCGTAGAGCCGTTTGGATGGCAGGTCGCGGATGCGCGGAGCGAACCGGTAGCCGAGAATGGCACATGCGGCAAAGACGTGATCGGTGAAGCCGCCCGTGTCGGTGAACTGCTCGCGGATATGGCGTCCAGCATCGTTCATCAGCAGGCCATCGAGGATGTAAGCCGCTTCGCTTGCCGTTGCAGGAATCACCTGGGTTGCGAACGGCGCATATTGGTCGGAGACGTGGCTATAGGCTTTCAGGCCCGGGGTATTGCCATATTTCGCGTTGACCAGGTTCATGGCCTCACCTTGCTCTGTAGCGACGAAGAACTGTCCGTCGCTCGAAGCCGACGTGCCCATGCCCCAGAACCGGGCCATGGGTAACGCTGCCTGTGCCTCGACCACCATGGCCAGCGCCCGGTCATAGGCTTCGCCCTCGACATGCCACCGTCCAATGCGGATCAATTCCCAGAAGGTGTGGGTGTTTGTCGCATCCGCCATTTTGCGCAAGCCGAGGTTGATCCCTTCCGCCAAGATAACGTTCATTAGCCCGATCCGGTCAGCGCAGGGTGCTCCTGTGCGCAGATGGGTGAACGCTTCGGTGAAGCCGGTCGCCGCATCCACCTCCAGCAGGAGATCGGTGATGCGCGTGGGCGGGATCTGCTTGTAGAGATCGAGCACCAGATCTTCGGCGCCTGTCGGCGCGGCGGCTTCGAGTTTCTCGATATGCAGAACGCCGTTCTCAATCGACCCGCCCGGGATCGTGCCTGCGCGAGCGGCACGGCCAAGCTCGCGCAACCGCATGTCGAGGCGAGCTTGCCGGTCTGCCAGCCATTCCTCCGGCCGCAATGGCACAGCGAGACGACCGCCTTCCGCGATGGCTTGTGCCGGAACGAGTGCGTGTTTCAGATCGCCATAGCGCCGGGACCTAGTAAGCCAGACATCTCCGGAGCGGAACGCATCGCGCAGATGGAACAGCACCGCGATCTCCCATAGGCGAGCGTCGCCAGCCCTCTGGGCCCGAAGGTGGCGATGCCATTTCGAGCTGGGCCGCAAGAAGCTGGTCATCGCGGCATCGTTCAAACCGGTACGAAGGGCCGTCACCGCTTCCAGAAGCGGCAGTGCAACGGGCGCAGCTCGCAGATCGAGCAGGCGCAACATGCGTGGAGCGTATCGGCGGAAGCGGTGATAACCGTCGAGCACATGATTGAGCGGATCGTCGGCCATGGTGGCGGTCAGCCTGGTTGCCATTGCAACAAGGGTTTTTAAGCCGTCCCACCCTGACCCACTCGCGATTGTTGTGGTCAAATTTAAATGGACACTTTGATCGGGTGTTTTCCCCCCGACAAGGAACATGAAGAGATGACCGACAAGACAACCGACACAACCAAGAATCGCCGAACCTTTGATCCAGCGTTCAAGTTACAGGTGGCGCGCATGGTGCGCGAGCAAGGCGTCAGCGTCAGCCAAGTCTGCCGCGAAATGAAGCTGACCGAAAGTGTGGTCCGACGCTGGGTACACCAACTGGATGACGAGTCAGCCGGCAGGCCGGGGATTGGTAAACCGTTAACGGCTGAGCAGCAACGTATTCGAGAACTGGAAGCCGAAGTCAGGCGACTAAAATCAGACAATGAATTATTAAAAAAAGCTTCGGCCTTCTTCGCACGGGAAATAAAGTGATCCACGATGTTGTCACTGAGTTAGCGAAGCAGGCCCCGATCAAGCAGGTCTGTCAGGCGTTGGACATCAGTCGCTCTGGTTACTACGCAGCGCGTCGCAGAGTCAATACACCCAAACCTATTTGCCAGGACAGCGTGCATGCTCAGGCGGTTTTTCTTGCCAGTGGTCGCACCTATGGCAGTCGTCGTTTGAGTGCAGCCCTGCGTGCCCAGGGCCATGATGTTGGACGTCATCGCTGTCGTACCTTGATGAAAGCCTGTGGACTCAAGGCCTGTTGGCGTCGCAAGTTCGCTCATACCACCGATAGCAAACACCATTTGCCGGTGGCAGAGAACGTGCTCAACCGTCAGTTTGAGCCTGAAGCACCCAATACGGCCTGGGTGTGCGATGTGACGTACATTCGGACCGACAGCGGTTGGCTATATCTGGCCGCTGTGCTGGATCTGTATTCACGTCGCATCGTGGGTTGGTCCATGGCACCGACCATGCCTGCACAGCTGGTGTGCGATGCGTTGAGCATGGCTATTTCGGTTCGCCAACCGGCACCGGGTTTATTGGTTCATTCGGACCGGGGCAGTCAATATGCCAGTGCTGAACACCGGCAATTACTTGAAAACCATGGTCTGGTACTCAGCATGAGCCGCAAGGGTAATTGCTGGGACAATGCCGTGATGGAGCGGTTCTTTCTGAATTTGAAAATGGAGCGTGTCTGGCAGACTCGGTATGCCAACCATACAGAAGCCAAACAAGACATCACCGACTACATCGTTAACTTTTATAACAGTACCCGATTGCATTCAAAACTTGGCTACCGATCACCCGCACAGTACGAAACGCTGGCCAGCCCTGCCGCCCAGTTGCCCGCCTGTGCATAACCCTACCATCTGATCGGCGTGTCCAAAAAAACTTGACCACAACAGCTGGTTGAGATACATTTCCAGAGGTCAATGCAATCGTGGCCGAAGCGCCGCCTCAAACCAACGTTTGTGATACATGCTGATCGGATATGCCCGCGTCTCCAAAGCCGATGGCTCGCAGTCTCTCGACCTGCAGCACGACGCCTTGCGCGCCGCAGGTGTCGAACGGGACAATATCTATGATGATCTTGCTTCCGGCGGTCGTGATGATCGCCCTGGCTTGACTGCCTGCCTCAAGTCATTGCGTGACGGCGATGTGCTGGTGGTCTGGAAGCTCGATCGCCTCGGACGATCGCTTGCCCATCTGGTCAACACGGTGAAGGAGCTGTCAGACCGCAAGATCGGCCTGCGGGTTCTGACTGGAAAGGGCGCTCAGATCGACACCACGACTGCGTCCGGTCGCATGGTGTTCGGAATCTTCGCCACCTTGGCCGAGTTCGAGCGGGATCTGATCCGAGAGCGCACCATGGCGGGTCTCGCCTCCGCGAGAGCGCGCGGTCGCAAGGGCGGACGAAAATTCGCGCTCACCAAAGCTCAGGTGCGTCTCGCGCAAGCCGCCATGGCCCAGCGCGATACTTCAGTTTCCGATCTCTGCAAGGAACTCGGCATCGAGCGCGTCACTCTCTACCGATATGTCGGTCCCAAAGGCGAGCTCAGAGACCATGGAAAGCATGTTCTCGGACTTACGTAGCAACTCGTTTCTTTTCGCAGGTTGAGCCACCTCCGCGCTTCATCAGAAAACTGAAGGAACCTCCATTGAATCGAACTAATATTTTTTTTGGTGAATCGCATTCTGACTGGTTGCCTGTCAGAGGCGGAGAATCTGGTGATTTTGTTTTTCGACGTGGTGACGGGCATGCCTTCGCGAAAATCGCACCTGCTTCCCGCCGCGGTGAGCTCGCTGGAGAGCGTGACCGCCTCATTTGGCTCAAAGGTCGAGGTGTGGCTTGCCCCGAGGTGATCAACTGGCAGGAGGAACAGGAGGGTGCATGCTTGGTGATAACGGCAATTCCGGGAGTACCGGCGGCTGATCTGTCTGGAGCGGATTTGCTCAAAGCGTGGCCGTCAATGGGGCAGCAACTTGGCGCTGTTCACAGCCTATTGGTTGATCAATGTCCGTTTGAGCGCAGGCTGTCGCGAATGTTCGGACGCGCCGTTGATGTGGTGTCCCGCAATGCCGTCAATCCCGACTTCTTACCGGACGAGGACAAGAGTACGCCGCAGCTCGATCTTTTGGCTCGTGTCGAACGAGAGCTACCGGTGCGGCTCGACCAAGAGCGCACCGATATGGTTGTTTGCCATGGTGATCCCTGCATGCCGAACTTCATGGTGGACCCTAAAACTCTTCAATGCACGGGTCTGATCGACCTTGGGCGGCTCGGAACAGCAGATCGCTATGCCGATTTGGCACTCATGATTGCTAACGCCGAAGAGAACTGGGCAGCGCCAGATGAAGCAGAGCGCGCCTTCGCTGTCCTATTCAATGTATTGGGGATCGAAGCCCCCGACCGCGAACGCCTTGCCTTCTATCTGCGATTGGACCCTCTGACTTGGGGTTGATGTTCATGCCGCCTGTTTTTCCTGCTCATTGGCACGTTTCGCAACCTGTTCTCATTGCGGACACCTTTTCCAGCCTCGTTTGGAAAGTTTCATTGCCAGACGGGACTCCTGCAATCGTCAAGGGATTGAAACCTATAGAAGACATTGCTGATGAACTGCGCGGGGCCGACTATCTGGTATGGCGCAATGGGAGGGGAGCAGTCCGGTTGCTCGGTCGTGAGAACAATCTGATGTTGCTCGAATATGCCGGGGAGCGAATGCTCTCTCACATCGTTGCCGAGCACGGCGACTACCAGGCGACCGAAATTGCAGCGGAACTAATGGCGAAGCTGTATGCCGCATCTGAGGAACCCCTGCCTTCTGCCCTTCTCCCGATCCGGGATCGCTTTGCAGCTTTGTTTCAGCGGGCGCGCGATGATCAAAACGCAGGTTGTCAAACTGACTACGTCCACGCGGCGATTATAGCCGATCAAATGATGAGCAATGCCTCGGAACTGCGTGGGCTACATGGCGATCTGCATCATGAAAACATCATGTTCTCCAGTCGCGGCTGGCTGGTGATAGATCCCGTCGGTCTGGTCGGTGAAGTGGGCTTTGGCGCCGCCAATATGTTCTACGATCCGGCTGACAGAGACGACCTTTGTCTCGATCCTAGACGCATTGCACAGATGGCGGACGCATTCTCTCGTGCGCTGGACGTCGATCCGCGTCGCCTGCTCGACCAGGCGTACGCTTATGGGTGCCTTTCCGCAGCTTGGAACGCGGATGGAGAAGAGGAGCAACGCGATCTAGCTATCGCGGCCGCGATCAAGCAGGTGCGACAGACGTCATACTAGATATCAAGCGACTTCTCCTATCCCCTGGGAACACATCAATCTTACCGGAGAATATCGTTGGCCAAAGCCTTAGCGTAGGATTTCGCCCTCTCCCGCAAACGACCCCTTTATTGTAGGTGGGCCAGTTGGTGATTTTGAACTTTTGCTTTGCCACGGAACGGTCTGCGTTGTCGGGAAGATGCGTGATCTGATCCTTCAACTCAGCAAAAGTTCGATTTATTCAACAAATCCACGTTGTGTCTCAAAATCTCTGATGTTACATTGCACAAGATAAAAATATATCATCATGAACAATAAAACTGTCTGCTTACATAAACAGTAATACAAGGGGTGTTATGAGCCATATTCAACGGGAAACGTCTTGCTCGAGGCCGCGATTAAATTCCAACCTGGATGCTGATTTATATGGGTATAAATGGGCTCGCGATAATGTCGGGCAATCAGGTGCGACAATCTATCGATTGTATGGGAAGCCCGATGCGCCAGAGTTGTTTCTGAAACATGGCAAAGGTAGCGTTGCCAATGATGTTACAGATGAGATGGTCAGACTAAACTGGCTGACGGCATTTATGCCTCTTCCGACCATCAAGCATTTTATCCGTACTCCTGATGATGCATGGTTACTCACCACTGCGCTCCCCGGGAAAACAGCATTCCAGGTATTAGAAGAATATCCTGATTCAGGTGAAAATATTGTTGATGCGCTGGCAGCGTTCCTGCGCCGGTTGCATTCGATTCCTGTTAGTAATTGTCCTTTTAACAGCGATCGCGTATTTCGTCTCGCTCAGGCGCAATCACGAATGAATAACGGTTTGGTTGATGCGAGTGATTTTGATGACGAGCGTAATGGCTGGCCTGTTGAACAAGTCTGGAAAGAAATGCATAAGCTTTTGCCATTCTCACCGGATTCAGTCGTCACTCATGGTGATTTCTCACTTGATAACCTTATTTTTGACGAGGGGAAATTAATAGGTTGTATTGATGTTGGACGAGTCGGAATCGCAGACCGATACCAGGATCTTGCCATCCTATGGAACTGCCTCGGTGAATTTTCTCCTTCATTACAGAAACGGCTTTTTCAAAAATATGGTATTGATAATCCTGATATGAATAAATTGCAGTTTCATTTGATGCTCGATGAGTTTTTCTGATAGTTAGTCTTTGTAGAGACACAAACCTGAAATTCCGGACACCGCGCTTCAGGACATCTCCCTGGACGCCGATATCTGGCAGTATCCGGACGGTACTATCGAACGCCGGGCCAACGGTACTCCCCTGCCCTTTATGACTGACGACCGGCTATTTCACCCACGCACTTCTCCATGAAATTTAGCATCGTCGCGGTTAATGTCGAAAATTTGCCACCTGACGTGGTTGGCATCGAGGGTGAAAACTGCCGTGGCGAGGGTGTTCTCCTCATCCGGATCGTCGGCAGCCAGCCGGTAAATTGGCAGTTCTGCGTCATGGGTATCTGAGAGAATGGTTTTTGCCGCCGCGGCGTCAAACGGAGGTTGCGTTTCCCGCCACTGCACGAGGCGTAACTGCCGCGACGCTGAACTGTCGGTAACGATCTGCTCAACGCCAGCCAGTGCCGCATGCACCAGATGGTTGGCATGCCCGGTTACCGTCGTCAGGGGTAGAACGGAACAGCCTTGACCGGTGGCCTCAACGCTGAACAGCCGCGCATCGCCCAGCTGCCCGAGCGTATGGTGAAACGCCCCGGATCGCGGCTGGCCGGTAAGTATAGTGATGGCCTCGTCGAGGGTGTTCGCATTCAGCGAGGCGCGAGCCAGGATCTGACGCGGTAATCCCTGCGGACGATACACTGCACGGATGTTATTCACCGTGTTAACGATACCTTTTTCATTTACCGCAAAGGTGTGGCCGCAAATCGACCCCGGATAGGCAAAACTCGTAAAGCTCAGACCGCGACTCGGAGTAATGGTAGCCAGCAAGCATTCATCCCGTAACTGAGGAAAACCGTCTTCATTATGCGCGATAATCCGCTCGCCTGCGGCGTTTACCCCGGCCACCGTCGTACAGCCATCCGACGTTGAGCGCACCAGATCGCCACGGCAGTTCCAGGCAAAGACCTGATCAACAGTGGCCTCCAGTCCCTGCGCCAGCCCCTCCAGCTCCTGCCAGATGTGCGGATAATGCCGCTGCACCTCGGCGCGCATTAACCGGGTCTCAGGGGATGCCTGCAGGGTCATCACGGGGTCGTTTGCGGGAGGGGGCGGAATCCTACGCTAAGGCTTTGGCCAGCGATATTCTCCGGTGAGATTGATGTGTTCCCATCCGAGCGGCGAAACATGGGCCAAGAGATCGGGCGATAGCAGCTTTCCATCGCGTTTCTGGTTTGCAACGACCTCGCCGAGCTTCATGGTGTTCCAGAAGATGATGATGGCGGCGAGCAGATTCATGCCGGCGATGCGGTAATGCTGGCCTTCGGCGGAACGGTCGCGGATTTCACCGCGGCGGTGGAAGCTGATTGCCCGCTTCAGCGCATGATGAGCTTCGCCTTTGTTGAGCCCGATCTGGGCACGCCGTTGGAGTTCGGCATCCAGAATCCAGTCGATCATGAACAGGGTGCGCTCGACGCGACCGACTTCCCGCAGGGCTGTCGCGAGCTCGTTCTGCCGCGGATAGGAGGCGAGTTTCCGCAGAATCTGGCTTGGCGCGACGGTCCCGGCAGCAATGGTGGCGGCGATGCGCAGGATGTCGGGCCAATTGCGCTCGATCATGGCTTGGTTGACCTTTCCGCCGATCAACGCTCGCAGGTGCGCCGGGGCGTAGACGGATTGAACGCGTAGAGCCGTTTGGATGGCAGGTCGCGGATGCGCGGAGCGAACCGGTAGCCGAGAATGGCACATGCGGCAAAGACGTGATCGGTGAAGCCGCCCGTGTCGGTGAACTGCTCGCGGATATGGCGTCCAGCATCGTTCATCAGCAGGCCATCGAGGATGTAAGGCGCTTCGCTTGCCGTTGCAGGAATCACCTGGGTTGCGAACGGCGCATATTGGTCGGAGACGTGGCTATAGGCTTTCAGGCCCGGGGTATTGCCATATTTCGCGTTGACCAGGTTCATGGCCTCACCTTGCTCTGTAGCGACGAAGAACTGTCCGTCGCTCGAAGCCGACGTGCCCATGCCCCAGAACCGGGCCATGGGTAACGCTGCCTGTGCCTCGACCACCATGGCCAGCGCCCGGTCATAGGCTTCGCCCTCGACATGCCACCGTCCAATGCGGATCAATTCCCAGAAGGTGTGGGTGTTTGTCGCATCCGCCATTTTGCGCAAGCCGAGGTTGATCCCTTCCGCCAAGATAACGTTCATTAGCCCGATCCGGTCAGCGCAGGGTGCTCCTGTGCGCAGATGGGTGAACGCTTCGGTGAAGCCGGTCGCCGCATCCACCTCCAGCAGGAGATCGGTGATGCGCGTGGGCGGGATCTGCTTGTAGAGATCGAGCACCAGATCTTCGGCGCCTGTCGGCGCGGCGGCTTCGAGTTTCTCGATATGCAGAACGCCGTTTTCAATCGACCCGCCCGGGATCGTGCCTGCGCGAGCGGCACGGCCAAGCTCGCGCAACCGCATGTCGAGGCGAGCTTGCCGGTCTGCCAGCCATTCCTCCGGCCGCAATGGCACAGCGAGACGACCGCCTTCCGCGATGGATTGTGCCGGAACGAGTGCGTGTTTCAGATCGCCATAGCGCCGGGACCTAGTAAGCCAGACATCTCCGGAGCGGAACGCATCGCGCAGATGGAACAGCACCGCGATCTCCCATAGGCGAGCGTCGCCAGCCCTCTGGGCCCGAAGGTGGCGATGCCATTTCGAGCTGGGCCGCAAGAAGCTGGTCATCGCGGCATCGTTCAAACCGGTACGAAGGACCGTCACCGCTTCCAGAAGCGGCAGTGCAACGGGCGCAGCTCGCAGATCGAGCAGGCGCAACATGCGTGGAGTGAATCGGCGGAAGCGGTGATAACCGTCGAGCACATGATTGAGCGGATCGTCGGCCATGGTGGCGGTCAGCCTGATTGCCATTGCAACAAGGGTTTTTAAGCCGTCCCACCCTGACCCACTCGCGATGACATCGCCCAGCGGCTGGCCATCATCCTGTGCATCGACCAGGGCGCCCCCGATCTCGGCGAAGGATTTCAGGGTGTCACGCACCACCCCCGCTTCGTCTGCGACCTTTGCATGGCAAATACGCTCCGAAGCACGGTAGAGACGGCCGACGATCCGGTCGTGGGTTTCGACCACTGCGTCGGCCAACATCGCCTGCCATTCCGAGACGCAAACAGCCAAGATCGCAAGCCGCCTGTCCTCCGGGAGATCGCGCATGCCGTCGGCATAATACCGTTCACCCTGCCTGCGCAGACGAGTCACCCGATGGGCAGGAACGCCGGCAAGCAGATCCTCGGGGAGATCGACGCGTTGCAGATATTCGAGCCGGTCGAGCAGCCGGTTGGCCGACGAAGAGTTCGAGCCAGGCTCGAACTGGCGCAGCCACACAAAACGGGTCACCCGATCATCAGCCGTCTCCTCGAGCAATGCCAGCAACTGTTCTCGGATCGGCATAGGCAGCCGACTGGCGATCCTCGTCTCGATGCGTCGCTCGGCATCGACGAGAGCCGCGGCACAAAGCCGCTCGATCGTGGATGTCGCGGGAAGGACAGTGCGGGTGCGTCGGCACTCGGCTACGAAGCGACGGGCGATATCCTCGTTCGACACCGCCATCTCGGCTTCTCGGAACAACCATTCCTTCAGCTCCCTCGCACCACGTCCGGAGAAGGTGCGGAAGCCGTAGAGCCCCCGTAACTCGGCAAGATGCTCGTGCCGTGTTTCCTCGCGGGCAGCATAGTCTACGAGATCGTCGGCACCCAGGCCAAGCTGCGCTCCGATAAATTCGATGACCTCTGCAGGGATCAGTTCGCCTGGAGCCAGCACCCGGCCGGGATAGCGCAGGACACACAATTGCAGGGCGAAGCCGAACCTGTTGTGAGCGCGCCGACGCAGCCTGATATGCCCAAGGTCTTCATCACTCAGCGTATAGTGCTTGAGCAAATCCGTCTGTGAAGTCGGCAAGCGCAACAGCGCGTCTTTCTGCCGATCGGTTAGAGTGACGCGACGCGGCATACATGTTCCTTTTTCAAAATCTGATAGCGTTCAAGACGCTTTATTTATGAAGCTGGTTGAGATACATTTCCAGAGGTCAATGCAATCGTGGCCGAAGCGCCGCCTCAAACCAACGTTTGTGATACATGCTGATCGGATATGCCCGCGTCTCCAAAGCCGATGGCTCGCAGTCTCTCGACCTGCAGCACGACGCCTTGCGCGCCGCAGGTGTCGAACGGGACAATATCTATGATGATCTTGCTTCCGGCGGTCGTGATGATCGCCCTGGCTTGACTGCCTGCCTCAAGTCATTGCGTGACGGCGATGTGCTGGTGGTCTGGAAGCTCGATCGCCTCGGACGATCGCTTGCCCATCTGGTCAACACGGTGAAGGAGCTGTCAGACCGCAAGATCGGCCTGCGGGTTCTGACTGGAAAGGGCGCTCAGATCGACACCACGACTGCGTCCGGTCGCATGGTGTTCGGAATCTTCGCCACCTTAGCCGAGTTCGAGCGGGATCTGATCCGAGAGCGCACCATGGCGGGTCTCGCCTCCGCGAGAGCGCGCGGTCGCAAGGGCGGACGAAAATTCGCGCTCACCAAAGCTCAGGTGCGTCTCGCGCAAGCCGCCATGGCCCAGCGCGATACTTCAGTTTCCGATCTCTGCAAGGAACTCGGCATCGAGCGCGTCACTCTCTACCGATATGTCGGTCCCAAAGGCGAGCTCAGAGACCATGGAAAGCATGTTCTCGGACTTACGTAGCAACTCGTTTCTTTTCGCAGGTTGAGCCACCTCCGCGCTTCATCAGAAAACTGAAGGAACCTCCATTGAATCGAACTAATATTTTTTTTGGTGAATCGCATTCTGACTGGTTGCCTGTCAGAGGCGGAGAATCTGGTGATTTTGTTTTTCGACGTGGTGACGGGCATGCCTTCGCGAAAATCGCACCTGCTTCCCGCCGCGGTGAGCTCGCTGGAGAGCGTGACCGCCTCATTTGGCTCAAAGGTCGAGGTGTGGCTTGCCCCGAGGTGATCAACTGGCAGGAGGAACAGGAGGGTGCATGCTTGGTGATAACGGCAATTCCGGGAGTACCGGCGGCTGATCTGTCTGGAGCGGATTTGCTCAAAGCGTGGCCGTCAATGGGGCAGCAACTTGGCGCTGTTCACAGCCTATTGGTTGATCAATGTCCGTTTGAGCGCAGGCTGTCGCGAATGTTCGGACGCGCCGTTGATGTGGTGTCCCGCAATGCCGTCAATCCCGACTTCTTACCGGACGAGGACAAGAGTACGCCGCAGCTCGATCTTTTGGCTCGTGTCGAACGAGAGCTACCGGTGCGGCTCGACCAAGAGCGCACCGATATGGTTGTTTGCCATGGTGATCCCTGCATGCCGAACTTCATGGTGGACCCTAAAACTCTTCAATGCACGGGTCTGATCGACCTTGGGCGGCTCGGAACAGCAGATCGCTATGCCGATTTGGCACTCATGATTGCTAACGCCGAAGAGAACTGGGCAGCGCCAGATGAAGCAGAGCGCGCCTTCGCTGTCCTATTCAATGTATTGGGGATCGAAGCCCCCGACCGCGAACGCCTTGCCTTCTATCTGCGATTGGACCCTCTGACTTGGGGTTGATGTTCATGCCGCCTGTTTTTCCTGCTCATTGGCACGTTTCGCAACCTGTTCTCATTGCGGACACCTTTTCCAGCCTCGTTTGGAAAGTTTCATTGCCAGACGGGACTCCTGCAATCGTCAAGGGATTGAAACCTATAGAAGACATTGCTGATGAACTGCGCGGGGCCGACTATCTGGTATGGCGCAATGGGAGGGGAGCAGTCCGGTTGCTCGGTCGTGAGAACAATCTGATGTTGCTCGAATATGCCGGGGAGCGAATGCTCTCTCACATCGTTGCCGAGCACGGCGACTACCAGGCGACCGAAATTGCAGCGGAACTAATGGCGAAGCTGTATGCCGCATCTGAGGAACCCCTGCCTTCTGCCCTTCTCCCGATCCGGGATCGCTTTGCAGCTTTGTTTCAGCGGGCGCGCGATGATCAAAACGCAGGTTGTCAAACTGACTACGTCCACGCGGCGATTATAGCCGATCAAATGATGAGCAATGCCTCGGAACTGCGTGGGCTACATGGCGATCTGCATCATGAAAACATCATGTTCTCCAGTCGCGGCTGGCTGGTGATAGATCCCGTCGGTCTGGTCGGTGAAGTGGGCTTTGGCGCCGCCAATATGTTCTACGATCCGGCTGACAGAGACGACCTTTGTCTCGATCCCAGACGCATTGCACAGATGGCGGACGCATTCTCTCGTGCGCTGGACGTCGATCCGCGTCGCCTGCTCGACCAGGCGTACGCTTATGGGTGCCTTTCCGCAGCTTGGAACGCGGATGGAGAAGAGGAGCAACGCGATCTAGCTATCGCGGCCGCGATCAAGCAGGTGCGACAGACGTCATACTAGATATCAAGCGACTTCTCCTATCCCCTCGGAACACATCAATCTTACCGGAGAATATCGTTGGCCAAAGCCTTAGCGTAGGATTTCGCCCTCTCCCGCAAACGACCCCTAATTGCCTGTATCGACGGTTCCACCTCGGCTCCAGCTGTTTGCGACTACGCGGCCTGGGCCAGTCTGAGCCTGGAAGCGCCGCTGACCTTCCTGCATGTGCTGGATCAGCGCCAGTATCCGGTTGCAGCAGATTTGAGTGGCAACATTGGCCTTGGCAGCCGCGAGCACCTGCTTGATGAGCTTGCTTCCCTGGATGAACAGCGCGGCAAGTTGGCCCTTGAACAAGGGCGAATCATGCTTGCAGCCGCGAAAGAACGGGCCGTGAATGATGGTGTGCGCGCACCGGAGTCCAAGCAGCGACATGGCGATTTACTGGAGAGCTTGCAAGAGCTGCAAAGTGAAACGCGCTTGCTGGTTATCGGTCGCCAGGGCGAGTCTAGTGGCGGTCTGAGTCAGCATGTCGGAAGCCAGCTGGAAAGCGTTATTCGTATCATGCACCGGCCAATCCTGGTCACCCCGGCCAACTTCCAAAAGCCCAAGAGCGCGATGCTGGCATTCGATGGCGGCGCTACAACCCGCAAGGGTGTGGAGATGCTGGCAGCCAGCCCGCTGCTGAAGGGGCTGCCGATCCATCTGGTCATGGTTGGGCCCGTGAACGACGAAGCGTCCGCGCAGCTGGACTGGGCGCAGAAAGTGCTGATCAACGCCGGATTTACCGTTCGCGCTGAGACTCGGAGCGGTGAAATAGAACGTACCCTGCACGCCTATCAGAAAGAGCATGGCATCGATCTGCTAGTGATGGGGGCTTATGGACACTCACGTATCCGGCAGTTCCTGGTCGGCAGCACCACTACCAGCATGCTCCGTACCACCACCAGTCCGCTGTTACTGCTGCGCTAATGAGCCTGGACGACGCCCTCGATCTTGCCCATTTCAAGACCCTACTGGAACAGCGGGCTGCCGAGCTGGATCGATTGCTGGGAGACGCTGAGTCTCGCTCGCAATCGGTAGAGCTGGATCAAAGCAAGGTGGGGCGTCTATCGAGAATGGACGCACTCCAGCAACAAGCGATGAACGATGCGATCCGCAGTCGTGCACGGCATGAACGTGTCCGTCTCCAACTGGCCCTCAAGCGCTGGCACGAGGGCGACTATGGCTGGTGTAACCAATGCGGCGAGTTGATCGCCTCGGGCCGTCTGGAGTTCGATCCGGCCACGCCGTTGTGTATCACCTGTGCCAGCCGCGCCGAGTCGGGTTGAAACCATCACGGCTCGTGGCGTCAGTCTGATTTAACGAGGCTTCTAATGTATTTGATGGCTAAAAACTGGCTGGGCCGAACACGGAAAGTAAGTGTTTGGATGTGGGCGCTTGTATGCCTTGTGTTGCTCACCGTATTCCAAGTACGTACTCATCACCTTGATGATCGTCTGTACTTTTGGATCAAGACCCACTGGCACACAGACGATTGGCAGGAGCGCTCTGTGTGGCTGCCTGGCTATCGGGTTGAGCTGGATGCTAAGGCGGTTCCCGGTGTGGACAACAACCTTTCGGGCCTGACCTTCGATCCTGACCTAAATCTGCTGTGGGCGGTTACCAATGGCCCGAACGAGCTGCTGGCCCTCAGTCGTGACGGTGACGTGGAGCGACGTTACAGCCTGGATGGCTTCCACGACGTGGAAGCGGTGTCCTATGCCGGCAACGGTCAACTGGTCATTGCCGAAGAGCGGCGGCAGAGCCTGGTTATCGTGGATATCCCCATCGACGAATACGGTAAGCTTTCTCCTGATCGACCATTGAGCCTAGACCAGTATTCAGCGCTAACCTTGGCGCTTGGCAAGGAGGACAACAAAGGCCTTGAAGGGCTCGCCTACGACCTAAAAGGTGATCGTTTGTTTGTGACCAAGGAGCGTGACCCCCGGCAATTACTGGAAGTGAGCGGCCTTCGTGCCAGCCTGGAAGGAGGCGTTTCCCTGCACGTCCGCGACATGTCCAACCTAGTAAAAGACAAGGTGTTTGCCACTGACTTGTCTTCGGTTGTATTCGATCAACAGAGCGGCCATCTGATCCTGCTCAGCGACGAGTCGAAACTGCTGATTGAAATGACCGACGAGGGCAAGGTGGTGAGTTTCCGCTCCTTGGCGAGGGGGTTTGCTGGTTTGCTGAAAGGTATACCCCAAGCCGAAGGCGTAACCATCGACGATGAAGGGTATTTGTACGTGGTCAGCGAGCCGAACTTGTTCTATCGCTTTACCCGCGAGACAGATTGACCAGTCAACAAGCTACAGTCAGGCGTGGCCGGGACGCTTGAACTGTTAGCGTACGATTTTTTCCGAATTCTGCGGGCTCCCCTGGCAGGCTTCGCCACCGTCGGCCTCGCTGCGCTGGCCTGGGCGGCGTTCGTGCAGCCCCTGCCGCGAATGGCCTACAACCCGTCCGACAGCGTGGCGGTCGGTTGGTATCGCATCGAACCGTTCGACCCGCGCACCGCCTCGCGGCCACGTCCGCTGTCCGTGGACAGCATCGTGCTGATGCCGCTGCCCGACAGGGCCGCCATGCTGGCTGCGCAGCGCGGCTACCTGCCGACCCGCGTTCCGCTGCTCAAACGTGTGGGCGCAGTCGCGCCACAACACGTTTGCATCGTCGCCGGCCAGGTTCGCATCGACGGCGTGCCGGTGGCCGCCGCCCTGCCTGCCGACCGGCTGGGCCGGCCGCTGCCATCCTTGCAGCTTTGCCGCCGTCTCCAACCGGGCGAACTGTTCCTGTTGAGCGCGACCAACCCGGCGTCGTTCGACAGCCGCTATTTCGGGCCGGTCAGCGCGTTCGCCGTGATCGGCGTTGCGCATCCGATCTGGCTGGAGACACGTCCATGATGGCCGCCGATTCGCTGCACTTTGCCGCGCCTCTCATCGTGCCATCGGGCATGTCGTTCTACTGTTCGTCGCCGTGTCGTCGCGCGTGCAGTGCGGGTGCATTCGCACCGCACTTCGCGCTGCCTTCGGCGCAGCCGCCCAACGTGCAGGCGTCTTGCCTCGAACGCGCCTGGCCTGCGGCCATTGGCGTGTTCGCCGGCGGGCTGGCTGCTCGTGCAGCAGCGCCGCCGGGCCGCCGATGCCCGGAGCGGGAGCGAGGGCAAAGGCGGAAGGCAAGACAAAGGGTTCGGCACTCTGCCGCCCGCAAAGCCAGTCTGCACGTGGGGTGGCGCGGCACGGCGCGGCTTCGCCGCCGTGCCGCGTGGGGCGCGAGGCACGCGCCGATGCAGGCATGTCCGCGTGCTTCGCACGCTCGGACACGCCGGAGCTTGCAGGGAGCACAGCCATGACCGACCGCGGCGACCATGATTTCTGGGTGCGCCCTGGCGCGCCGAAGAACCGAGGCAAAGGCCAGGGCCAGAGCTTCGTTTCCAAGGTGCTCAAGCAGGCTGGCAAGGCCAGCGGCGGCAAGTCGGCGGTGCGCCGTCCTACCGCTGGCGGGAGCGGCCAGCACGCCGGCCAGCGGCCCGGCTCACGGCTTGGACGCGGCCATACGGCGGCGCGCTTCGCAGGCGCAAAGCTGACCCCTATGTCACGGCGCGTGACCATCAAGACGCTGCTGGTCAACCAGCGCAACGCCAGTCCGCAGTCGCTCGCCAAGCACCTGCGCTACATCGAGCGCGACGGTGCCGGCCGGAACGGCGAGCCGGGCCGTGCCTACGGGCCGCAGACCGACGAAGCCGACCTCGATGCCTTCAAGGAACGCTGCCAGGACGACCGACATCATTTCCGCTTCATCGTCTCACCTGAAGACAGTGCGGAGCTGGACGACCTGCGCACCTACACCCGGCACCTGATGAACCGGATGGAGGCCGACCTGGGGACGCGGCTGGATTGGGTGGCGGTCGATCACTGGAACACCGACAACCCGCACACGCACCTGATCGTGCGCGGACGCGACGATACCGGCAAAGACCTCATCATCGCGGGCGACTACATCGCCCACGGCTTCCGCCATCGCGCCGCCGAGCTGGCGACGGAATGGCTGGGGCCGCGCACCGAACTGGAGATCCAGCAGACCTTGCAGCGCGAGGTGGAGCAAGAGCGGTGGACGAGCCTCGACCGCACGTTGCAGCGCGAGGCCGGCGAGGATGGCCGGGTGCAGATCGAACGCTTCAACGAACCCCGGCTGCAACGCCAGCGCCTGCTGCTGATCGGCCGCCTGCAACACTTGCAGCGCCTGGGCCTGGCCGACGAGGTGCAGCCCGGCACCTGGGCCGTCCATGCGGACGCGGAGAAGACCTTGCGTGCCCTGGGCGAGCGTGGCGACATCATCCGAACGATGCAGCGGGCCATGAGCGGCAAGCCTCGCGAGCTGGCGGTGTTCGAGCCGGGCGACGACGGCCGCACTATCGTCGGTCGCGTGGCTGCTAAGGGTCTGGCCGACGAGCTGCACGACCGCGGCTATCTGGTCATCGACGGGTTGGACGGCAAAGCCCACTACGTCGCGTTGGACGCCCGCGACGAGCTGGCGAACTATCCCATCGGCGCGGTGGTGGAGGTACGCGGTTCCGCCGAGGTGCGGGCGGCCGACAAGAACATCGCCACGCTGGCGAGCAATGGCCTGTACCGCACCGATCACCACCTGGCGATCGAGCAAGGCCGAGCCAAGCCCGGCCGCGACCCGCAAGAGGCTGTGGCGGCCCATATCCGCCGGCTGGAAGCCCTACGGCGGGCCGGCATCGTGGAGCGCGTGGCCGAGGGGTTATGGAAGGTGCCGGACGACTTGGCCGAGCGTGGCCGCCAGTACGACGCGCAGCGGCTGGGCGGCGTGGCGGTCGAACTGAAATCGCATCTGCCGATTGAACGGCAGGCCCGCGTCATCGGCGCGACCTGGCTGGATCAGCAGTTGATCGGCGGCGGCAAGGGACTGGGCGACCTGGGCTTTGGCGGCGATGCTAGGCAAGCCTTGCAGCAGCGCGCCGACTTCCTCGAAGAACAGGGGCTGGCCCAGCGGCGCGGGCAGCGGCTGATTCTCTCCCGGAATCTGCTGGAAACGCTGCGCAATCGGGAGCTGGCGCAGGCCGCCCAGCACATTGCCGCCGATAGCGGATTGGAGCATCGGCACGTCACAGACGGGCAGCGCGTAGCCGGCATCTACCGGCGCTCGGTCATGCTCGCCAGCGGTCGCTATGCGCTGCTCGATGACGGCATGGGATTCAGTCTGGTGCCTTGGCGGCCGATAATCGAGCCACGACTGGGGCAGCAGATCGCCGCGACTGTACGCGGCGGCGGTGTGTCATGGGAGGTTGGACGGCAAAGAGGTCCTGGGATTGGATCGGGGCCGTAGGCTGTCGTACCGAGTTAAGGTGTCGAGCAGCGTTTTGGCCCTAGCTTCTGTGCTCCGTTAAGACGACTAGTCTGTGCTTATCGACGACGCTGTGGGTGCATGGTTGCTTGCCAATTCCGGTGCAACTCGCAAACGCGCTGCCCCGACCTGAACTGCCCATTCAACGATCTGCCCGGCCAATATATCCGTGGCGACACCGAACGCGCTCACCACATCGGCCTCTCGCTTGCTGCCTGTGGCTTGGATTGCTTCGAAGCGTCTACTGGCAATAGCAGTCCGTTTGGCCGGATCGACCAGTTGCACATCGAGCCGAACCGCGGCGATCGCTTCAGTGCCGCGGTATTCGAGCTGGAACGCCCGCAGCGTACTGCGCAACTCCATATCGGCGCTCATTGGGGTGCTATCGGTAATCACGGAAGTCGACCGCCCATCGCGCATGAAGGCTTCGACGATTCGGTCACGCAGCAGCACCGGTGCGGGGTCGGCCCAACGCACTCCTTGCCAAGCCGACAAGCGACCATCGGGCTGCGCAATGAACAGCCGCTCCGAATCCAGGACGCGACTACTCTCAGGGGCGTAGACGCGCAGCGCCCCGGGTCCCGGAACGGCGCGCGGCGTACTCTCCGCCTGGGCGATGTGATAGTCGGGCAATTTGTAGGTGACCATTGGAGCTGCTTTGGGAAGCACACTGCACGCGGACAAGCCGAGTACTAGCGTCATAGTCACGGCAGCGACGGGAATCATCCTGGCGGAAGTGTTCACGGCTTGGTTTCCTCAATGTTCTCTCCACCGAGCAGGTATTGCGCCGGATTGCGATCCAGTCGGCGCAGCACGGTGTTTAGATTGGCCAGCGCCTGCTGGAGTTCGTGCATGGCAGGACCTGTGGCGGCCAAGCCCTGGTTCAGCGATTCCTGATTGTTTTGCAGTAGCGTCTCAACCCTGAAAGCGGCGCGTTCGAGGGATGCCGTTGCATCACGCGTGTTCACCATGATTTGCTTACCATCGTTATTTAGTAGCAGGTTGGCATCGCGAAGAGTGCTATTTGCTTGGCGCACGGCAGCTGTCGATTCTCTGCTTGCTTCGGTCAGATTGCTGATTAACGTCGCGATCTCGGCCCTCTGGTCAGCGACCGCGCCCGTGGTCTGTTCAAGATTCACCAGACTGCGGTGCACAAGAGCCAAATTCTCCTTCGACAGTAACTCCTGCGTGCGCAGCAAGATGCCGTTGAGTGTCGTCATGCTGTTCCCCTCACCGGAGACCAGGGATGCCATCGCCGAACGTGGTGCGAGGATCAACGGTTCCTCGTCCTCTCTCCGATCCAGCAATGGCACGTTTGGCCCACCGTCGCTCAACTCGATCACCGCGTTGCCGGTAATTCCCGTGATGACCAATTCAGCGCGGGTATCCTGCCGGACCGGGATGGTGGCATTGATGCGTACGCGCGCTATCGCCCGCCTTGGGTCTCGCGGTGAAAGAGAAAGTGCAACGACTTCGCCAATCGTGATTCCGCTGTACTGAACCTGGCTGCCGGGCGTAAGCCCGGTCACTGGCTCATCGAACATAATCCGGTAATACTGGTAATCGTGGTCGGAACGTGTGTCGCTGAGCCAAAGCGCGAAGCCAATACCAATCGCACCGAGCAGCACGACGAACAGACCAATGAATACATGATGGGCACGTGGTTCCATGATCAGACCACCTCGTTCTCAGAGTTTAAATATTGCGTGCGCCCAGCCCAATGCGTGCGCGACGGAAGAATGATGCAGATGCGGAGGGGTTTCATGGCTGCGTCTCTTGGCTGGAAGCACCTGTGGCCTGTGCGGCCGCACGGCCACGGGGGCCGTGAAAGTATTCCTGTATCCACGGGTGCTTGAAGCGCTCGACTGCCTCGATGCCGTCGTTGATGAGTACCTTCTGGTTCGCCAGGACCGCGACACGGTCGCATATGGTGTACAGCGTATCGAGGTCGTGGGTTACCAGAAACACCGTGAGGCCCAGTGCATTGCGCAGGGTCAGAATCAATTGGTCGAAAGATGCAGCCCCGATTGGATCCAGTCCTGCGGTGGGTTCGTCAAGAAACAGGATGTTCGCATCAAGCGCCAAGGCTCTCGCCAGTGCTGCTCGTTTCACCATGCCTCCGGACAACGAGGCCGGATACTTGTCTCCCGCTCCGGCAGGCAACCCCACCAAGCCCAGCTTGCTTCTTGCCAAACGCTCGGCAAGAGGCCGCGCCAGACCGACATGCTCGATCAAAGGAAGAGCGACGTTCTCCAAGACGGTCAGCGATGAATACAACGCGCCCTTCTGGAACAGAATGCCGAACCTTCGCTCCATACGCGCGCGCGCAAGCCATTGGGCTCGCAGTAGGTCGCGCCCCCCGATACGGACCACGCCCGAATGCGGCTTCTGCAGCCCGACGACGCTACGCAAGAGCACGGATTTCCCGGTGCCTGACCCTCCCACCACGCCAAGGATTTCCCCGCGCCGCACGTCCAGGTCTAGGTCCTGATGGACCTGCTGGGTTCCAAACCTGTTGTCCAGGCCGCGCACTTCAATAGCGTGTCGCACACCGTTGTCGGTGTCTTGCTTCACCGCGCTCACCAGCCCATCTCCATGAAGAACAGTGCAGCGATGGCGTCTATCAGGATCACCATGAAGATTGATTGCACGACACTAGACGTCGTGTGGTCGCCTACCGACTCAGCGCTACCGGCGACCTTGAACCCTTCATGGCAGCCGATAGCGGCGATCATCACCGCGAAGAGCGGGGACTTGCTCATTCCGACAAGAAAATGGCGCACCTCGATTTTTTCCTGCACGATGGCAAGGAACTGTGCGGGAGGAATTTCCAAGCTCAGTGCGCATACGGTGGCGCCGCCCGCAATGCCAGCCAAGATGCCTACTAAGGTGAGCAGTGGCAAGGACACAAGAAGCGCCAGCACGCGTGGCAGCACCAGTAACTCGATGGGGTCGAGCGCGTTGGAGCGAAGCGCATCGATCTCTTCATTTGCCTTCATCGAACCGATTTGGGCGGTGTACGCGCTTGCGGTACGGCCTGCAATCAATATGGCCGGGAGCAGCACTCCGAACTCGCGCATGAACGAGAAGGCGACCAGATGCACCGAGAAGATGCTGGCACCGAAGTTGGCCAGCACCGTTGCTCCCAGGAACGCCACCACCATTCCTACCATGAAGCTCAGTAGCGCCACGATGGGAATGGCGTCCACCGCTGATCGCTGGATTTGAGCGATCACCGAGGTCGCGCGCCAGCGACGCGGGTGACGAACGGTACGGCTCCATGTTTCGATGATCTGGCCCACGAACCCGGCCAGACCAAGACACGCACGACAGCCCTGTTCCAAGGTCAGGCCTATGCGTCCCAGACCGCGGAGCAGAGGATTCCCGCTCACCGCTGCTTTCTCCGTCTTCTGCTGATCGGTAGCAGCGGCGGCCAGCGCTCTCATTAGGGCGAGGCGATCCGAGGACAGATTTGGAGCTGCCTCCGGCCGGTCGAGTATCGAGTCTGGCCCGAGAATTTCCACCAGCAGAGCCGCGCCGGCGGTGTCCAGTCTCTGGACTTGCGTCCAGTCGAGTAAGGGAGTGGCGTACCCCTCGGCATGACTGATGCGGGCGGCGGACACGGATTTTGCCAGACTGGCGTAGTGCTCTATCGTCCAGTCGCCACCCGCCAGCCATTTGTGATCACCGCCGACCATGGCATCCTGCCGGAGCCAAGCCTGTGAAGCGTTGCTCATGGCTGCGTGTCCCGCCAAGCGCTGTCGATGCGCTCGATGCAGTTCGTGATCGCCGCTTTGGCATGACCCAGCAATGTGTACGAACCGGCGAACTCTTTAATGACGTTGCCGCGCTCGAAGCAACTGGCGGCAGCAACCCGGCGTCCCGTCCTTAAATCGACTGCTTCGAACTCTAGGCTGGCACCACCCGTCGTCACGGGTCCAACCAGCAGGGTCGTCATTGCATTGACTGCCCGATTCGGTGTCTGCAGTTCGGTGACCGCTACACGCACCCGAACCTGTCCCGCGCCACCTGGGGGGGCGGGACTTTTGCCTTCCTGGCGTTTCAGTTCGCTCGTCACATGGTCTAGCACTTCGCGCTGCTGCGCGTCATCGAGCCCATCGATGCGACCCGAGGCGGTCTTGATCTGCGCTTCTTCCACCACGACAGCGGCATAACGCTTGGGCTCGAATCCCGCTGCGCGGTACATCAGTACGTTCTCGTATCGTGTCGGCGATAACTTCTCGTAGTCGCCGAGAAATCCGGAGCGCGTCATGCTGTTGGTCGCGCATCCAGAGAGCGCGCCTGCTGCGCAAAAAAAGATGCCGCCGCGGATCAATGCAGTTTTGCTCTTCATAATGGGTCTCCTTGATCAAACGAAACTAAGACAGGCAATGCCTGCTGCGATGAGGGCGGTGCCAGACCAGCGCGTTACCGATGCGACATCGCCTAGTAGGAGGGCGCCGACGCCCAAGTTTCCAAGTAGCCCGATTCCTGCCCAGGCTGCAGAGGCCGCGCTGATCGGAATCCGCTTGAGCGCGAACCACAAAAGTGCGCCGCTGGCCGCCATGCACGTCACTGCCACACAGAGGCCGACCCAGCGCATCGGACCGCCCGCCGTGATGGCCCGCAGGCCCAGTGGATAGCCCGCTCCTAGAACCCCTGCGGCAATGACAATCGACCAGGATTTCCAGATCAGCGGATGGGTGCTGAATCGCATAAGCCTAGCGAGACATACGCATGAAGCGTGGGTGCATACGAATTCTGAGAATGCGCAGCACGCGGCGGCTCGCAAGAGACTCATGAGCGATCTCCATGCGCGGTGGCGGCACTCAGGTTCCACGGCCCAATTCGCTTGATTCCAAACAGGACTTCGTAAAGCAGCGGAATCAAGCCCAACGTCACCAGCGTTCCGAGTGCCAGCCCACCGATCATCGCGATCGCCATCCCTTTCCATAATGGTCCGGAGAAGAGCATGAGTGGCACCAGTCCCGAAATGCAGGTGACCTTGGTCATCACGATTGGACGAAGCCGTTGTATCGCGGCCCCAACCAAGGCTTCATGGCGTGGCAGGCCTTCCGCTAGCCCCTGGTCGATGCGTTCCAGCAAGAGCACGGCGTTGTTGACAATGATCCCGAACAGGGCCAGTACGCCGAAGGTCGCCATGAAGCTGAAAGGTGTGCCGGTCAGCTTCAGAGCCAATACCACGCCGATAAGCGTGAAAGGGATCGTCGCGAGGATCACACCGAGCTTGCGGAAAGAATTGAACTGCCATACGAACAGCATCAGCATCGCCAGAAATGCGAGGGGCATGTAGGTCGACAGCGCGGCGTTCGATTCGGCGGCTTCCTCGATCTCGCCGCCAAGTTCAACCGAGTAGCCCGCGGGCAGGTCCAGGGCAGCGACGCTAGGCGCCAGGCGGTTGATGATCTCCTGGGCGGTGTAAGAGGTGTTCTGTCCTTGCACGGTGATCGTGCGGATGAGATTGCGCCGTTGGATGACCGAGGGCTCGCTCGCGAGCGATACGTCTGCGACCTGAGCCAGCGTCACCGCTGGACCGCCGTTGGTGGGATAGATGAGCGTCGCGCCTACGTCTGCCGTGCTGCGACGCTCGCTTACGATACTGCGCAGGACGATCGGGACGGAGGTGTCACCGTCGCGAATAACCGAGATCGATCTGCCGCTGTAGCGGACATCCAGCCCGCCAGCGATGTCTTCAGTCGTCACGCCCGCCCGACGCGCGCGGTCCTGGTCGACCCGTACGTCGATGCGGCCAACGCGCGTATCCCAATCGTTCTTGACGTTGATGGTGCCGGGCAGCTTGCGCAGCGCTGCTTCGATTTTGGACGCGGCCCCCAACAATACCTCCTCATCCGGACCGCTGACGCGATAAATGGCAGTCCCTGACTCGGTCGCACCGAGCGAGAAACGCTTGGGCTCGGCGCGCACGTCGCCATGTGCTTGCGCAAAGTAGCTGCGGGTGCGGGCGAGGACGGCGTCGATGTCGCTCTTCGGCTTCAATGTGACAACGAAGTACGCGATGTTCGATGCCGGCAGTGGTGGATTCAGGCTAAGGATGAAGCGCGGGCCACCATCGGCGACGTAGCCGATGTGATCGGAGACTTCTGGATTGATGTTCGTGTCGCCCAGCCAACCACTGATCTGCTTCACGCGGGCGAGCGTTTCGCGCGAGTCGGTACCGGGGGCGAGCTGCACCGGAATCTGGAACTGAAGCCGGTCGGACTTGGGCATGAAATCGTACGGCAGGGTGGTGAAGCCATACAGCGCAATGGCAAGCGCCGCGATCATCGACGCTACATAGACCGCCTTATGGTGGAGCACCCACTCCAGTACGCGCCGGTAGCCACGGTAGAAGCGGGTGTCATAGGCGTCGCCCTGCTCCTGCTTGTGATGGGGTTTGGCGAAGTGGTAGCACAATAGGGGCGTGACAGTCAGGCACAGCAGCCACGAAGCGAACAACGTCAGTGCCAGCACGACCACGAGATTGTGCAGATACTCGCTCGTGGCGTTCTGGCCAAAAAAGAACGGCGAGAACACGATCACGATCACGAGCGAGGACGTGAGCAGCGGAATGGCGAGCGTGCGGCCCGCCTCGAGGCAGGCATGCTTACGATCTTCGCCACCGGCCAGGCGGCGTTCGATGTCTTCGGCAATCACAATGCCGTTGTCCACCAACAAGCCGAGCGCAATGATGATGGCGCCCATCGAGACGTTCTGAAGCTCGATGTTCATCGCGCGCATGACGATGAGTGCACTGAGGATCGTCAACGGCACGATCATGCCCACGATGATCCCGGTGCGCCAACCGAGAAATAGCACGACGACACCGAGGACGACGATGATCGTCTCCATCATGACGTGGTTCATTTTGCCCATCTCGTGCTTGACGACATCGGCCTGGAAAGTGACGTATGACAGATCGAAACCCGCCGGCAGCAGCTTCTCCTGGTCTGCAACCCGTGCTTTGAGCGCTTTTCCGAACTGCTCCACGTTCTGACCGGAGGCCATCGAAACCGCCATGACGACAGCGGGCTGGCCTTTGTAGATGGCAGCAGATTCCGGCGGATCGGCTGGCCGCACACTCACCTGCGCCAGTTCACCCAATGCGATCGTCGGCACGGGCGCCGTACTACTTTGCGGTCGTGGCAGCGCGATCGGCATTGCTCGCAGGGAGGGAGCGTCACGCACTTCGCCACTGACCGCCAAGGTTGCATTGATGCCGCCGACAACAATTTGTCCACCCGAAGCGACGACGTTCTGTTTGACGAGTTGGTCGATCACCCCCTGTGGTGTCAGCTCCAATCGCGCGAGCCTAGGCCGATCGAATTCGAGATAGACGCGCTCTTCCTGCAGGCCGTAGAAAGTGATGCGCTCAATACCAGGCACGGTGTACAGGCGGTCGCGCATCTGCTTGAGCGCGACGCGCATCTCGCTCATGGAGTAACCTGGTGCAGTGACCGCAATCGAGGCAACCGCGACGCGGCCGAAGTCTTCGTCGACGAAAGGCCCCATCGTGCTCTGTGGTAAGGCATCCTTCGAATCGGCGACCTTGGCCCGGACGCGCTGCCAGATCGGTGCCAAGTCGGTGTAGCGGTCCCAGATCGTGACCTGGATCATGGCGCTGCCTGCGCGCACGGTGCTCGTCACGCGCTTGACCTCTGCCAGTTCGCGCAAGCGCTCCTCGATCGGCCGGGCAATGAGTTGCTCAACGCGTTCGGCGGGCAGCCCCGGGTTCAACGCCGTGACCATCGCATCGCGGACCGTGACAGTCGGCTCCTCCTGAGAAGGAAAATTCAGGAAGGTCGCGATGCCGGCGACGAAAATGATGAGCGCTACAAAGTAGGTAAGTCGACTGGCGCGCAGCGCCATCTCGGTGATCTTCATGATGAAGTAACCTGGTGGATCGCGTTAGCGCTTGGTCAATTGAGTGGTGGCTTCCAGTGGTGTCACTGGCTGTCCATCGGTGAGCCATCCTCCTCCGGCGGCAACCACCGTCTCGCCGGGCTTGAGTCCAGCGAGGACGCGCGCGCTGTCTCCTTCCTGTACCGGCGTGAAGCGCACCGCGCGACGGTGCACCTTCTTATCTTCAGGGGTGTAGACGAAGACGGAAGCCTCGCCCGGCTTCGTGCCGAGCACCAGCGAGGCATAAGGTATGGATACAGTCTCGGGCCGAGAGGTCTTGGAGGTTGCCGCAGGTGCGTCGAGCACGACCTGTACGGGAATACCTGGCCGAAGTGCGCGCGCTTGCGCGTTATCTTCAGGCACTAGCACCACGGGTAGGAGCGAGCCATTTTCGGCGCGCAGACCGACACGACGTACCACCGCTCGGATTGGTTGTTCGGCTCCGCTCCAGCTCAGTTCTGCGCGTTGGCCGACATCTATGTGAGGTGCCTGTGTAGTAGACGCGTTCGCGATGATCTCAGTGCCACTGCGCACGCCGTCGACCTGAAATACCGGCGCACCAGCAGCAATGTCGGTGAACGCCAAAGCCAGCTTTTCCGCCACGACACCATCGAAAGGAGCGACGATCATCGTGCCACGTTGTGCTCGTTCGGCCAGGCCAAGCGCCGCCTTGGCAGTGCGCGCTTGACCCTCTGCGACCGCTAGCTGCGCCTTCGCGCTCTCGAACGCAGCAGGGGAGATGACTTCGCTTTCGAGCAACCGGCGCTGTTGATCTGTCTGTACACGTCGATCCATCAGGCCGGCTTCGGCGGCCGCCAGGGATGCTTGCGCTTGTGTCACGCGAAGCCGGTCAGGTTGCGCATCAAGTTCTGCCAGGACTTGGCCGCGGGAGAACCGTTCACCCACGTCGACGTTCAACTTGGCGATCCGTCCTCCTGTTTCAAATCCTAGGATGCTGCGCTCGGTTGCTCGCGCCGAGCCAGTCAATTCGATGCGAGAGCTATGCGGGAGATCCGACTGCGCGGCGGCGAGCTTCACTGCGCGCGGAGGCTCGGATACGGTGGATTGCGAGTTTCCGCACCCTGAGAGCAGAGTCGAAATGGATAGTGTGCAAGCAACCGCCAAGGAGCGCGGTGCGCACGCGGTCATGACACCGCTACGGACGCGACTCATGTGCGTCCTTTTGCCGGGACAAGTTCGAGATGGCCCGAGGCGAGATCCTGGAGCGCCCGAAAGAAATGCCGCCGCTCTGCGGGTGCGAGTATTGGCAAACCCAGAAGATCGGCGAACAGGGCGCCATCCAATGCCAGCATGATGAGTGCCGCGGTCTCGGTGCCACGCGGGGATCGACGCACGCGTTCGTACTGCACGCGGTACCACTCGCGCAGTGGGTCGAGAAGTGTTGGATCTTCCGCAGCTGCCGCGAGCAGCGCTGCGCCCATCTTCTGCATCTCGTCGTCGGGCATCGCTTCCACCTGGCTCGACAGCCAGGGGTCCGGATCTCCGGCAAACCTGCGCTCGTGATTGGCTTGTACCGCGTCGAACGCCCGGATCATCTCGTCGATCAGTGTCACGAACAAATCGCGTTTGGTCTTGAAGTGATAGAGAAACGCCCCTTTGCTCAACCCGGCCCGCACAACGACGGCGTCCAGTGTCAAGCGACTGGCACCTTCCTCCAGCACCAGTTCGCGGGCGGCCTGCAGGATGCGGTCGCGAGTTCGCTGGGCTCCTTGCTGGAGGCCGGGCTGCGCATCGGCGCTGCTATGGGCAGTGGACGGGGGGGGCAACTTTGTTTTCGCGCGGGGCGGCATGGTCGTGCTCCAAAAAAGCTTGAGTCATATACAGTCCAGACGGTATAGTAGAAGCCATACAACAGTCCGTCAAGACTTTTTCGGAACGCAAGGAGCTGCCATGTCTCAAATTCTTGAACGCTATCGCCTCATTGCCATGATTTCTCCGCTACTGCTTCTTGCGGCCTGCAGCCATGCCCCGCACTCTGCCGATCCACCTCGCCTGGATGTACCGGCCCATTTCTCAAATGAAGAGGGAGGTGAAGGCATCTTGGACAAATCGTCCCGCCGTACTCTTCCCGTCGATTGGTGGACGGCCTACGGCGATCCGCACCTCAATGCCTTGGTCCGGGCGGCGCTGGAGCGCAATACCGAACTGACGATTGCGCGAGCGCGCGTGGACGAGGCATCGGCCGCCACGCGGCGAGCACGGGCCTCCCTGCTCCCCTCGTTGTCCGCGGGCACGCAGGCAACTCGAGGACGCGACTATTCAGAGAACGTTGCAATCGGCAATGATGGCCGCGCCACGTTGTCCGCATCGTGGGAGGCAGACCTGTCGGGACGGCTTTCGCAGGCAGCAGAAGGTGCGCGCCTGGATGCGGTGGCAGCCGAACAAGCGTGGGTTGCCACGCGGTGGCAGGTCGCGTTTGAAACAGTGTCGGCGGCTGTGCAGCAGCGCCAAGCCAGTGAGCTCGAAGCGCTAGCCGCGGCGCGGCTGGCATCCGCAGAACGACTCGTCTTGCTGATGCAACGGAAGTTCGAGGCCGGACAAGCTACCGGCTTCGACATCGAGCGTACCCGCGCCGGCGTCGTCGCACTGCGCGTGGAGCAAGAGCAACTGCGGCGTGCGCGCGGCGAGGCGACGCATGCACTCGATGTACTAGTGGGACAAACGCCCGGAGCGCCTGCAGCTTCCCCAACTCTTGCGTCGCTCGCCGTCCCGGACTGGACACCGACACGCATACCTGCGGACCTGCTGAGTGAGCGGCCCGACGTGCGCGCCGCCGAAGCGAAGTTCGCCGCCGAAACCGCGCGCTGGAACGCAGCCGAAGGCGAACGCTTCCCCAGGCTGGTGTTGGACCTGAGCGGCGGACGGCAGCGCGTAGAGAGTGTGGGAACCCGCATCACTGGAAACATTTTTTCACTTGGGGCCGGGGTGTCGTTGCCGATCTTCGATGGTGGCGCGATCCGTGCCGGCATCGAGACCGGAGAGGCGCGCAGCCGAGCTGCCCGTGCGGAGTTCGAGCGCACTTTGTTGAGTGCTTTGCAGGACGTAGAGAACGCATATCTCGGTTGGCATACGCAGCACGCAGCACTGGAGCATCAGGCCGAGGGTGTCGCAGTCGCGGAGCGTCAGCTCGATCGCAGCCGACGTCTGTTCGAGGCGGGACAAGTGGACGCCACGGTGGTGGCCGAGGCTGAGGCCGGGGTGCTGTCAGCGCAGGCTTCGCTGATCCGCACGCGGGCCGAGACAGCCATGCAATGGGGCGTCCTGGCAAAAGTATTATCCGGCTCTCCTGTTTGATCGCAGAAACATGCTGGAGCAGCTTGCGAAGGCTAGCTAAATAGCGTGACGCAAGGCGAAGGTGGTGAGGCCTGAGTGATGAGGAATGCGAACATGGAAATTCGACACCTGCGCTACTTTCTGGCGGTGGCAGAGGAGCTGCACTTTGCCCGAGCCGCAGAGCGCCTCCACATAGAGACATCGCCGCTGTCGCGCGCCATCAAGGAACTTGAGGAAGAGTTGGGCGTAGCGCTATTTGCGAGAACCACTCGGAGCACCCGCTTGACTCGTGCGGGCAGGCTCTTCTTTGAGAGCGTGCCGCGTGTCTTCGCAGCTTTGCAGCAGGCGCGCGACAGTGTGAACGCCGCAGCCAATGGCTTTCATTGCCAGCTCCGTATTGCATTGTCTGATGGAATCACGCCATCGCGCCTGCCTGCGTTGTTGGCGCTCTGCCGGCAGGAAGAGCCGGAAGTGGAAGTTCGCTTCTTCGAGGTGCCTTTGGCACAGCAAATCAAGGGATTGTGTGGCGAACTGTACGATCTCGGCTTCGCTCAATCGGATGAAGTCGGCGAAGGCATCATCGCCGTGCCGGTGTGGAGTGACCCTCTGATGGTAGCTGTGCCCGCACGGCACCCCTTGCTATCCCACAAACAGATTCCCCTAGAAGAGCTGTTGCGGTATCCGCTGGTGCTCTGCGACGCGGTGGCGTGTGAGGGCCATGCTCGGCAAGTTGAACGGGTGCTACGTCGCGTGGACATAGAGCCACTGATTGCCGAACGCGTGACTTCCAGCGATCTAATGATGGTCCTGGTTTCGGCGGGACTTGCACTAGGCCTCACAGGAGGCGCGCATATCACAGCCAGCAGGGAACAGGGGGTGGTCGCACGGCCGCTGACTGGACGTTCGCCAATGCTCACGACCTATCTACTACGGCCGGCCAGCGAGCCGTCAGAAATGCTGACTCGCTTCATGGAACGCGTTCATTCGATCAAATCTCCAGATGCCAAAGGTCGGCGGTAAACCATCACACAATCTCCCAAAGAAAATTAACCATGAAGAAGATTGCTCTCATATTGCTTTCCTCGACATTGGCAGCCTGCAGCCCATCTGGGAAACCAGATAAAGCCAACCTTCCGACAGTCGATGAATTAGCGCTCAATCCTGAGCGTCTGAAAGAGTTGCGCAAGCAATGCAAGTTGGATCGACCAATGCTGGGCGACCAACTATGTAACCGGGTTGCCGAGGCTACGCGAAAGCGCTTTTACGAAGATGGCGATGTGCCCCACACCACGCCTAAAGAGCCGCCGAAGTTCTAAGCTGGTGGTCATGCCGGAGTATGTATGCCGGATATGAAAAATTTGAAGGAGAATCGCAATGGGTTGGATCTATCTTGTTTTGGCTGGATTGTTTGAAATCGGATGGCCGGTCGGGCTGAAAATGGCGCAAGAGCCAACATCGCGTTGGAGTGGGGTCGCAGTAGCCGTCTCTTTCATGACAATTAGCGGCGCCTTCCTATGGCTTGCTCAGCGTCAGATACCGATTGGGACTGCTTATGCGGTGTGGACGGGTATCGGAGCGGCGGGAACTTTCTTAGTCGGAATTCATTTCTATGGCGACCCAACCTCCCTGATGCGATACCTTGGCGTGGCGTTGATCATCCTGGGCGTTATCACGCTCAAGTTATCGAGTTGATCGCTAGCTCCATTGGTAGCGTAGTCGCTAGGCGACCCAGCTCCCAGAGTGGATCGGGCGCTGGGAACTCGTACGGTCACCTCCTCTCTCTAGTCGCTATGTGACGAGCTTGCCGGCGCCTCGGGAGAGTTCGAGCCAGTGCGCGTAAGGCGGTGGGAGCACCCATTCCGGGTGGCTCCACCTTCAGTGCCTGCGCCAAGGTGACCTGAGTACGAACTTTGTAGCCAGTCAGGCAGTGAGTTCGGAGGGGATGCTATCGGATTGGATCCAGTTGCGCCGGATCGTCGCCGGCGGTTTGTAAGCATGCGCGCTATGCGGCCGCTGCTCGTTGTAGAACTGTCGCCAACGTTCGATCAGCACCTTCGCTTCGGTCCGACTGCGGAACCATTCGCGGTTGAGCAGTTCGTCGCCCATCGTTGCCTGCGAAGTCAGGACCAGCAGAATCCTGAGGGGAGTTCTCATCATGGTTTTCTCCGTTCAGACGCTTGGGATCAAGCGGCCGGAGACCACTACGCCTGCTTGGCTTTGCGCGCTGCCTCGACCAAGCTGTCGAGCCAGTCCTGATGGCCGTTGATCATCGGGTTGGGTTTGGCGTTGTGCAGCTCCTCGGCCGGTTTGCCCTTCTGAGTTTCCTGCGTGAGGATGCGCACGCGCCTGCCGTCCAGGTTCTCAACCAGCCAGGCGTGATGCACATCCAGGCGCGTATCTGTGCCTTCCTCGCCGGACCAGCCGTGCCAGGCCACGCGGCCGGGTTGCCCATCCGCAGGTGGCACGTATTCGTTGCACTGCCCCTCTACCGGGAAGCCGAAGGTCTCGAAGTAAAACCGATCGCCGTCGGCCAGTACCGGGCCTTTGCCGTCATGAAAGCACACGTTAGCCGAGTTGGCGTAGTAGCTTGGCCACAGCGATGGTGTGACGAGTAGAGGCCATACGTCGGCCGCGCTCAAGCCGGCGGCGATGATCTCATTGGAGGCGAAATTCTCAGTAAAGCCCGGCGTGTAGCCTTCGGGCCAGAGGATGGCGTTCTGTTGCTTGCTCATATCGAAGCTCCTTCACAAAATGTCGATGACGCAACAGGGGTGGCTGCGTCATTCAAGTGGTCATGGAGCAAATCATGAGCCTCCATCTGCAATAAGTGAAATCCTAAGTTTCTATTTTTGATATCATAAAATATGATATCAAGGCCTAGGTTCTGCCATCCACCGACTAGGCTATCTCGCAGCGGCGCTACGAAAGGGCGCGTCTCCAATTGAGCCGACTGATTGCTTATTTGTAGTGCGAGGTAGAGTTGTGCTGAGCATGACGATAGGAGCGATCTTGCCTACTTGTTGTTAGCACAGGAAGTGAACAGCAGTGCTCGTATCCAGCGATGTGCTGGATCGTGATGGGTGCGTTCGTGCCAAGCAGCCGTCTTGGTGAACCCCGGTATCTTCACCGGCGGCAGGGAGATAGCCAGCTTGTCCATACCGGCGACCAAGCGGCTCGGCAAGATCGCAACCATGTCACTGGCACGCAGGATGTCTGGCAAGATCAGAAAGCTCTTGACCGACAGTGTGACGCTGCGTCGTTTGCCCAACTGTTCTAGCGCATCGTCGGTGACGCCGCGGAAACCTCCACCATCGTAGGAAACAAGCGCATGGTCGAGAGCACAGAACTGTTTAACGGTCAGCTTGCGCCCCATAGCCGCAGGATGGTCTTCCCGCAGGACACACACATAGTGTTCCTTGAACAGCTCTCGGGCATGCAGATTTGGCGGAGTGATCTCTGGCGTCAGGAGGGCTAAATCGATCTGACCGCGCTCAAGCTGGTTCTGTAGCTGCCCGCTCTCGACTGGCACTAATGAGACTCGTACGCGCGGTGCGTGCCGTTTAAGTGCCGATAGAAATGGGACAGCAACGGCACGCAGCGCATAGTCCGTCGCGGCGATGGAGAAGGTCAGTTGTGCGGTGGCCGGATTGAAGGAAGGTGGCTGGAGCAGCGCGTCGATTTCGGCGAGCACCTGCTTGACAGGCATCCCTAGATCCAGCGCCCGCTGCGTTGGAACGATACCCCGCTGCGAGCGCGCGAAAAGCGGGTCACCGAAGCTCTCGCGCAACCGCGTCAGCATGCCACTCAAGGCCGGCTGGGTTAGTCCCAGACGGGCCGCCGCCCGTGTCACATTGCGTTCGTCTAACAATGCGTCCAGCGCCTTGAGCAAGTTGAGATCCATACTCTTGATATTTTTCATTTTTATTCCAATCTTAAATATCATCGTTTTTCATGATATCTAAATATTGCCTATGAGTGGAAGCAAGGCCCATTGACGGCTTTTTTTGGGTAACTTGCTTGGAACTCTGTATGCGCCGCAGTGCGCTTTCGCTTGCGGCGCTTTTCTTTGACTCGCCACCGCGCTCATTCTTTCTTTTCCCTCGACCATTGTGCTGCGAACGGTCTTTGACCGGCACTAGCCCAGAACCGATCCTGACGCCTGCGACACCCCCTGTGCAACGCTTTCAATGAGACACCAGCGCAGGAGAAATCGGAGGACAGGTCATGCAAGGGACGAACGTTCTGTTCGGCCAGATCGCTGTGGTAATCGGCATCGTGATCGCCGGCGTCTGGGGCGCCACACAATGGACAGCAGCGACCCTTGGCTATCAAGTACGCCTCGGATCGCCCTGGTTCGATCTTCTAGGTGTACCGGTTTATCACCCGTGGCGCTTGTTCGAATGGTGGTTCTTCTTTGATGCCTACGCGCCGCACGTCTTCGACACAGGCGGTGCGATTGCGGGTGGTAGCGGTTTGTTCGCTTTACTCGTCGCCATCGCCATGTCGGTATGGCGTTCTCGGCAGTCGCGGCTGGTTACGACTTATGGTTCGGCACGCTGGGCCGATGCCGTCGACATCCGCAAAGCTGGACTGACCCTCCCGGCGGGCGTCTTCCTCGGCCAACACGACGACCAATACCTCCGACATGAGGGGCCGGAACATGTCCTGAGCTTCGCACCCACGCGCTCGGGCAAGGGCGTGGGCTTGGTGGTGCCTACGTTGCTTTCGTGGCCGGCGTCCGCCGTCATTCACGACATTAAGGGAGAGAACTGGAAGATCACGGCGGGCTGGCGTTCGCGCTTTTCGCACTGCCTGCTTTTCAACCCCACCGATAGGCAGTCGGCCGCCTACAACCCGCTGCTTGAAGTCCGGCGCGGCGCACATGAAGTGCGCGACGTGCAGAACATCGCCGACATTCTGGTTGACCCTGAAGGTGCGTTAGAGAAGCGCAATCATTGGGAGAAGACCAGCCACGCGCTACTGGTCGGTGCAATCTTGCATGTTCTGTACGCAGGCGAGGACAAGACGCTGCGCGGCGTCGCCAACTTCCTCAGCGACCCGGCGTGTCCGTTCGAGCTGACGCTGCACCGGATGATGACGACGAAGCACCTGGGCGATGCGCCTCACCCGGTTGTCGCATCCGCTGCCCGCGAAGTGCTCAACAAGTCGGACAACGAGCGATCGGGCGTGCTCTCCACCGCCATGTCGTTTCTCGGCCTGTACCGCGACCCGACCGTGGCCGAAGTCACATCGCGCTGCGATTGGCGCATCGCCGACCTGATTTCCGCCGAGCACCCGGTATCGCTCTATCTGGTGGTGCCGCCCTCCGACATAAGCCGCACCAAGCCGCTGATCCGGCTCATCTTGAACCAGATCGGGCGGCGGCTGACCGAATCGCTCGACGGCAGCGATGGCATCGCGCGCCGGCACAAGCTGCTGCTGATGCTGGACGAGTTTCCGGCGCTGGGTCGCCTCGATTTTTTCGAGTCCGCGCTTGCCTTCATGGCCGGCTACGGCATCCGCAGCTTTCTCATCGCTCAAAGCCTGAACCAGATCGACAAGGCGTATGGGCAGAACCATTCCATCCTCGACAACTGCCATGTCCGGGTGACTTTCGCCACCAACGACGAAAGGACGGCGAAAAGGATTTCCGAAACCCTCGGCACCGCCACCGAGCTTCGCGCGCAGCGCAACTACGCGGGCCACCGCCTCGCTCCGTGGCTGGGGCACCTGATGGTGTCGCGTCAGGAAACTGCACGTCCGCTGCTGACGCCCGGCGAGGTGATGCAGCTTCCACCTGAGGACGCCGTAGTCATGGTGTCCAGCGTTGCCCCGATCCGCGCGAAGAAGCTGCGTTACTACGTCGACGCCAATTTCAAGGATCGCGTCCTGCCACCGCCCGTGCTCGCAGTCGGGAGGTACGCCGACGCGCCGCCAGCCCGCCCCGACGACTGGAGCGGCTTGGCGATCCCGGCCGTACCTACGGCGCCGACCTCGGTATCCGCCGATGGTCCGGGCGGCACCGATGACGGCGGCCCGCGCCGCCAGCTCGAACTCTCCGAAACCGTCGCCTACGAGCCCGAGTTGGACGCGTGTGCGAACGACCTGGAGCTGCTCGATGACGACGACCTGGCGCTCCCGCTTCCCGGCCAGCTCGACCCGGCCATGCAGCGCACGGCCCGGCTGGCTTCTCTCGACCCCAACGACGGAATCGACCTATGAGCCAATACCGCCTCAATCTTTTCATCCAGCCCGAGCACGCCAAGCGCCTGGATGAACTTGCCGCCAAGAAAGGCGTGTCCAAGTCCTCCATCGTCGCAGCGGCCTTGGCGTCCTGGCTGTCACCCGATGCGGGCGACCAGCGTGAGGCCGCCATTGCCAAGCGGCTGGATCGACTGTCGCGGCAGACCGAACGCATGGAGCGCGACCAGAACATCCAGATCGAAACGCTGGCGCTGTTCATCCGCTATTTCTTGACCATCAGCACGCCGGTGCCAGAAGCCCACAAGGACGCGGCCCGCGCCCAGGGCAAAGCGCGCTTCGAGCAGTTCGTCGAGCAGTTGGGTCGCCACCTGCTGCGTGGCCGCAGTCTGGTGCGCGACGTGGTGGAGGAACTGCACCCCGATCCGATGCGGATGGATGACGCAGCAGCGATGGCGTCCGCCGATGAGCGAGCTGCAGAGCGTGCGTCATGAGTGCCGTTCCGCAGATTCCGCCTGAACCTCGCTCATCCGCCGCGGCGTCCCAGGATCGCCGCATCCAGATGCTGCGCACGGCGATGGGGCCGCTGATCGCCGCTGCGCTCGAAGATCCGGATGTTGTGGAAATCATGCTCAACCCCGATCGCACCCTGTGGGTGGATCGGCTGTCGTCGGGTCGCTCGCCGCTGGGCGTGGAGATGCCCGAGGCCGATGGTGAACGCATCATCCGCCTGGTCGCCGCGCATGTCGGCGCGGAGGTGCATCGCGGCCAGCCGCTCTTGACCGCCGAGTTGCCGGAAACCGGCGAGCGTTTCGAGGGCATCCTGCCTCCGGCCGCCCCGGGGCCAGCCTTCGCGCTACGCAAGCGGGCCGTGAGCATCATCGGCCTGGATCGCTACGTGGCCGACGGCATCCTGACCGCCGGGCAGGCCGAGTTCCTGCGCCGCGCCGTGCGCGAGCGGCAGAACATCCTGATCGCCGGCGGCACCAGCACCGGCAAGACCACGCTGGCGAACGCGCTGCTGGCCGAGATCGCCGCCACAGGCGACCGCGTGCTGGTGCTCGAAGACACCATCGAGCTGCAATGCGCGGCCCGCGACCATGTGCCGCTGCGCACCCGCGCCGGCGTCGTCACAATGACCGAGCTGGTGCGGGCCACGATGCGCCTGCGGCCTGACCGCGTGATCGTCGGCGAAGTGCGTGGCGGCGAAGCCCTGGACTTGGTGAAGGTCTGGGGCACCGGCCACCCCGGCGGCATTGCCACCATCCATGCCGGCTCCGCCTTGGGCGCACTGCTGCGTCTGGAGCAACTGATCCTCGAAGTGGCAGTGAATCCGCCCCGCGCCCTGATCGCCGAGGCGGTCAACGTGGTGATTCACATCGCAGGCCGTGGCCGCAAACGTCACGTCGAAACCATCTCCCGTGTCGTCGGCTTCGACGGTGCGGGCTATCGCCTGACAGATGCGCTGGAAACGCCGTTTCCCGAGCTGCCGCCGGTTCCTCTTGCAGCCGCTGCCGCTGCGCCTTCCTCGACCCCTGACCAACCTGGAGAACTGCCATGACGCACGTTGATGCTTTCCGTCTTTCCGTAAATCCTATTTCTCGCCTGTCCAGCATGGCGCGGCTGCGCCACCTGGCCCGTCCCGCAGGGCAAGGGCTGCTGCTGGCCGCGCTGATGCTGTTGCTGGCGGGCACGGCGCAGGCCGCCGGTTCCTCGATGCCGTGGGAAGGGCCGCTGACCTCCATCCTCGAATCCATCCAAGGGCCAGTCGCCCGGATCGTGGCGGTGATCATCATCATCTCGACGGGGCTTGCGCTGGCGTTCGGTGATACCAGCGGCGGCTTTCGCAAGCTGATCCAGATCGTGTTCGGCCTGTCCATCGCGTTCGCCGCGTCCTCGTTCTTCCTGTCGTTCTTCAGCTTCTCCGGAGGGGCCGTCGTATGAGTAAGGCCACCGATCTTCCGGGCTTTGAAGTGCCGCTGCATCGCTCGCTGACCGAGCCGATCCTGCTGGGCGGTGCGCCGCGCACCGTGGCGATTGCCAACGGCACGCTAGCCGCCGCCGTCGGGCTGGGCCTGCAGCTGTGGATTCCCGGCGTGGTGCTCTGGATCGTCGGCCACTCGCTGGCCGTATGGGGTGCGCGCGTCGATCCGCAGTTCATGCAGGTCTTCGCGCGGCATATCAAACACCGCCCGCTTCTGGACGTGTGAGGGGAGGACGCCATGCTGAACCTTGCCGAATATCGTCAGCGCCCGGCCTTGCTTGCCGACTGGCTGCCCTGGGCCGGGCTGGTCGCGCCGGGCGTTGTGCTGAACAAAGATGGTTCGTTTCAACGCACGTTCCAGTTTCGCGGCCCCGACTTGGACAGTGCGACACAGGGCGAGCTGATTGCCACGTCGGCGCGGCAGAACAACGCGCTTCGCCGTACCGGGTCTGGCTGGGCCTTCTATATCGAGGCCGAGCGGATGCGGGCATCGAGCTATCCGCAATCCTCCTTTCCCGAACCACTGTCCTGGCTGGTGGATGAGGAGCGACGCGCGGCGTTCGAGGAGTCGGATGGCCATTTCGAGAGCGTCTATCACTTCACGTTGCAACACCTACCGCCGCAAGAGTCTCGCGCCCGTGCGGCTGGGATGCTGTACGAGAACCGGCCCACTGAGGGTGTGGACTGGCGTGGTCGGCTTGATTCCTTCGTGGCAGAGACCGATCGCGTGTTCGACCTGCTCGATGGTGTGATGCCGGAGATTGCCTGGCTGGACGATAGCCAGACGCTGACCTACCTGCATGCCACAGTCTCCACGCGGCGCTATCGCGTCGGCGTGCCCGACGTGCCGTTCCATATCGACGCACTGCTGGCCGATGCCGCGCTGGTCGGCGGCCTGGCGCCCATGCTGGGCGATCAGCACCTGCGCGTGGTGTCGGTACGAGGCTTCCCGACCTCGACCTGGCCGGGGATCTTGGACGACCTCAACCGCCTGGGCTTTGCGTATCGCTGGAGTACGCGCTTCCTGTGCCTGGACAAAGCCGAGGCGGAACGGGAATTGGGGCGCTTGCGGCGCCAATGGTTCGCCAAGCGCAAGAACGTCATCGCGCTGCTGCGCGAAACGATCTTTCAGCAGGAAAGCCCGCTGGTCGATACCGATGCCAGCAACAAGGCCGCCGACGCCGATGCCGCCTTGCAGGAGCTGGGCAGCGATCAAGTCGCCTTCGGCTACCTCACCGCCACGGTGACGGTGCTCGACGCCGACCCGGCCGTGGCCGACGAGAAGCTGCGCATGGTGGAGCGCGTCATCCAGGGCCGGGGTTTCGTGACCATCCCCGAAACCCTCAACGCAGTCGATGCCTGGCTGTCGTCCGTCCCCGGCAACGCATACGCGAACGTGCGTCAGCCCATCGTTTCGACGCTGAACCTGGCGCACATGATGCCGATGTCAGCGGTATGGGCTGGGCCGGAGAAGAACGAACACCTCGATGGCCCGCCGCTGATCGTCACCCGCACCGATGGCGCGACGCCGTTCCGGCTGGTGACGCACATCGGCGACGTGGGGCACACCCTTGTCGCCGGGCCGACCGGCATGGGCAAGTCGGTGCTGCTCGCCATATTGGCCATGCAGTTCCGGCGCTACTTCGGCTCGCGGATCTTCGCCTTCGACATGGGGCGCTCGATGCGCGCCACCATCCTCGGCCTTGGCGGTGAGCACTACGACCTCGGTGCCGATGGCGGCATCGCCTTCCAGCCACTCGCGCGAATAGCCCACGAGGGCTACCGCACCTGGGCCGCCGAATGGGTGGAGGGCCGGCTGCTGCACGAAGGCGTGACGGTCGGCCCGGACGAGAAGGCTGCCATTTGGTCGGCGCTGCGAAGCCTTGCCGGTGCGCCAGTGGAGCAGCGCACCATGACCGGCTTGTCGGTGTTATTGCAGTCCAACGCGCTGCGCCAAGCGCTCGCGCCCTATGTGTTGGGCGGCGCCCACGGCAAGCTGCTGGACGCTGACCACGACCGGCTGGGCATGGCCGACGTGCAGGGCTTTGAGATGGAAGAACTGATGCACAGCCCCGCCGCCGTGCAAGCAGTGCTGCGCTACCTGTTCGCCCGCTTCGACGAACGTTTTGACGGCGCGCCCACGCTGCTGATCCTCGATGAAGCGTGGCTGTTCCTCGATGAGCCGTCCTTCGCGGCCCGCATCCGGCAATGGCTCAAGACGCTCAGAAAAAAGAACGTCAGCGTCATCTTTGCCACGCAGTCGCTGGCCGACATCAAGGACTCGACCATCGCGCCAGCCATCATCGAAAGCTGCGCGAGCAGGATCTTCTTACCTAACCCGCAGGCCACCGAGCCGCAGATTCGCACGATCTACGAAGGCTTCGGCTTGAACAGCCGCCAGATTGAGATCGTGGCGACCGCACAGCCCAAGCGCGATTACTACTACCAGTCGCGCCTCGGCAATCGCCTGTTCGACCTCGACCTGGGGCCTGTCGCGCTCGCATTCGCGGGCGCATCCACCCCTCAAGACCAACGCGATATTGACCGCGTGCTGACGCAGGCCGGCGCTCCCGGCTTCGCCGGCGCGTGGCTGCGCCATCGCGGCCTCGGCTGGGCCGCCGACCTGCTGCCGTCCGCTCCGGCGGCAGCTTCCTTTCTCGCTTCTCAACCGCTGGAGGTTTCACCATGAAGACCAAGCCCCGTTTGCTCTCTGTCTCACTCGCTGCCGTGCTGTCGGTATCGCTGCTGGCCGTGCAGCCCGCATCCGCGCTGACGGTGTTCGACCCGTCCAACTTCGTGCAGAACACGCTGACCGCCGTGCGCACGCTGGAACAGATCAACAACCAGATCAACCAGCTTCAGAACGAGGCGCAGATGTTGATGAACCAGGCCAGGAACCTGGCAAATCTCGACTTCAACATCGTCAACCGCCTGCGCTCGACGCTCGCCACCACCGAGCGCCTGATCGCCGAGGCGCGCGGCTTGGCCTACGACGTGCAGAGCATGGATGCCACGTTCGCCCGCCTGTACCCGGAACAGTACGCCGCCACCATCAGCGGCGACCGCATGGCACAGGACGCCCGCGAACGCTGGCAGAACACCTTGAACGGCTTGCACACCGCGATGCGGATGCAGGCGCAGGTGTCGCAGAACCTCGCCCAAGACGAAAGCGCGCTGGCCGATCTCGTGAGCCAGAGCCAGTCGGCCACCGGCGCGCTGCAAGCGATGCAGGCGACGAACCAGCTCCTGGCTTTGCAGGCCAAGCAGTCGATCCAGGCGCAGCAGCTCCAGATCACGCAAGACCGGGCCGCTTCACTGGAACTGGCGCGGCAAGCGGCGGCTATGGAGCGCGCCCGCGAAGTGCGGCGGCGCTTTCTGGGCACCGGCACGCCGTACACGCCGCAGTCCGTCAACTTCTATAACAACTGACCGGAGGCGGCCATGCGATGCGCTTCCGTCCTGATGGCCGTGCTGCTGACCGCGTGCGGCCAGCAGCCGGCCGAGAACCTGGCCGACGCCCTGGCCGCAGATCCGGTGCGGCTCAAGGCGTTGCGCGGGCAATGCGCGGTAGACCGGCAGGCCGTGGGCGAGGATGCCTGCCGCGCCGCCGCTGAAGCCTTCCGGCGGCGCTTCTTCGCCGGCCATACCGGGCCGGATGAATACAACTCGCTGGCTGAACTCCCGCCGATTCCGCCGAGCTTCGATACGCCCGCAGATGAATTGCCAGAGGGCGCCGTTCCGCTCACTCCGCCCGAGGATTCGCCATGAACGACGTGACCATCATCGACCGTTTCCTCGATACGTTCTCGCGCTACATCGACTCGGGCTTCGGCTTATTGCAGGGCGAAGTGGCATTTCTCACCGCCACGCTCATCGTCATCGACATGACGATCGCTGGCCTGTATTGGGCCATGAGCCACGCCACCGGCCAGGGCGACGACGTGATCGCCAAGCTGCTGCGCAAGGTGCTCTATGTCGGCGCGTTCGCCTACATCATCGGCAACTTCAACTGGCTGGCGAGCATCGTGTTCCGCTCGTTCGCCGGCTTGGGAATTACCGCTACCGGCTCGGCCATCACGATGGAGAACTTCCTTCAGCCGGGCCGGCTGGCGAAGACCGGCATCGACGCAGCCGCGCCGATTCTGGAACAGATCGGGGACATGGCTGGGTTCCCCGAGGTGTTCGTGAACATCGACCCTATCGTGGTTCTGTTCATCGCCTGGCTGGTGGTGATCCTCTGCTTCTTCGTGCTGGCCGTACAGCTTTTCATCACGCTGATCGAGTTCAAACTGACTACGCTCGCCGGCTTCGTCTTGATCCCGTTTGCACTCTGGAACAAGACCTCGTTCCTCGCGGAAAAGGTGCTAGGCAACGTGGTGTCGTCAGGCATCAAGGTCTTGGTGCTGGCCGTCATCGTCGGCATCGGTTCAGGCCTGTTCGCCGAGTTCCAGGTGCATCCCGACGAACCATCCATCGACCACGCGCTGGTCGTGATGCTGGCCTCGCTCGCGCTGCTGGCGCTGGGCATTTTCGGCCCCGGTATCGCCACCGGCCTGGTGTCCGGTGCGCCACAGCTTGGTGCGGGCGCGATGGCTGGTGCTGCGGTCGGGGCTGTCGGCACCGGCGTTGCCATCGGCGCCGCCGCAACGGGCGTGGGCGGCGCCGTCATGGCCGGGGCACGAATGGCCCCGGCGGCCGCAAAGCTGGCCGGTGCCGGTGCGCGTGCCGCGACTTCGGCGGCCGGCAGTGCCCGATCGGCGTTCCAGGCCGGTTCCGCTGCGGCCGGCGGCGGTGCCAAGGGCGCGGCGGCTGGCCTCGGCAATGTCGCCAAGACTGGCGCACAAGCCGCAGGCCGCAGCGTCACCTCTGGTGCTTCCGCTGTTGGGCAGAAGGTGGCCGACTCCTTCCGCGCTGGCTGGAACGGCACAGAAGCCGGCAGCGACGGTGCTGGCCCCGGCCAGACCGCAGACGGCACCGCAGGCTCGCAGAAGCAAGAGCAACCGGCCTGGGCCAAGCGGATGCACCGCCGCCAGCAGGCTACCCATGCCGCGACCACTGCCGCCCACACGCTGCGCGGCGGCGACGGCGGCGGCTCCGGGCAAGGCCCGAGCCTGCGGGATTCCGATACCTAACTTCAAGGAGAACACCCATGCGATTCAAACGACCGCAGGTGCGCTACGCCGATACGCCGCAGCCTGCCACCCCGTATCAAGCCGCCGCCCAGGTGTGGGACGACCGTATCGGCTCCGCCCGCGTGCAGGCGAAGAATTGGCGCCTGATGGCCTTCGGCTGCCTAGTGCTCGCGCTGTTGATGGCCGGCGGCCTGGTGTGGCGCTCGGCGCAGTCCATCGTGACGCCCTATGTCATCGAGGTCGATCAAGCCGGGCAGGTGCGCGCCGTGGGAGAGGCCGCCACGCCGTACCGGCCCGGCGACGCGCAGATCGCGCACCACCTGGCGCGCTTCGTGACGCTGGTTCGCTCGCTGTCCATCGACCCCATCGTGGTGCGGCAGAACTGGCTCGATGCCTACGACTACACCACCGACAAGGGCGCGGCGGTGCTCAACGACTACGCCCGCACCAATGACCCATTCGCCCGCATCGGCAAGGAATCGGTAACGGTGCAAATCACCAGCGTGGTTCGCGCGAGCGACACGTCTTTCAACGTGCGCTGGACAGAGCAGCGCTATGTCAACGGTGCGCCCGCCGGCACCGAACGCTGGAACGCCGTGCTTTCGACCGTCCTGCAAACCCCGCGTACTGAACAGCGCCTGCTCAAGAACCCATTGGGTATCTACGTCAACGGCCTGTCATGGAGCCGCGAACTGGATTCTTCCGAAGGAGCCAAACCATGAAACTTCGTTTCCGCCTTTACGTTGTTCCTTTGACGCTGCTGGCCCTCGCGGGCTGCGCCTCGCAGGGGAAGCCGCCGCCATCCATCTCGCTCGACGAGACGGTGCTGGCCCAGCCGTTGCCCGAACCGCCCAAGCCCGTCGAAGTCGTCGCCGTCCCTGAACCGCTGGCGCTGCCGGCGCAGTTGAAGCCCCTGCCGGAACTCGATGAGGCCCCCGTTGCGCCGGAGCCGGCCGACGAAAAGGTGCGCGTTTCCCGTGCCAATGCAGAAGCGCGTATCGCGCCTACCCGTGAGGGCTACGTCAACGCGATTCAGGTGTGGCCGTTCACCGATGGCGCGCTTTATCAGGTCTATGCGTCGCCGGGGCGCGTGACGGTGGTTTCGCTTCAACCGGGCGAGGAACTGGTAACGGTCGCCGCCGGCGATACCGTGCGCTGGATCGTGGGCGACACGTCCAGCGGCGGCGGGGCCGATCTGCGCGTCAATGTGCTGGTCAAGCCTATCCGCTCCGGTCTGAAAACCAATCTCGTCATCACCACCAGTCGGCGCACCTACCTGCTGGAGCTGACCTCGACCGAGAGGGCATGGATGGCGTCGGTGTCCTGGGACTATCCGAAAGACCGAATGCTCGCGTTGCAGCGCCAGGCGCAGGCAGCGCAGGCAACAACGCCTGTCGATACGGGCCTGTCGCTGGACAAGATCCGCTTCCGCTACGCGGTATCGGGCAGCAACCCGCCGTGGAAGCCTCTGCGCGCCTTCGATGATGGAGAGAAGGTCTATATCCAGTTCCCGCCGGGCATCGCCCAGGGCGAGCTGCCGCCGCTGTTTGTCATCGGCGCGCAGGGCGACGGGCAACTGGTGAACTACCGTTTTCGCTCGCCGTACTACGTCGTGGATCGCCTGTTCGGCGCGGCCGAACTGCGGCTGGGCGGCGATGGCGGCGACGTGGTGCGGATCGAGCGCACCGATGGTGTTGCACGGAGGAACTGACCATGAGCCAGGATGACACTCCCGACCTTGCCGCGCCGCAGGCGGACAAGGTGGCGCCGGAGGCAGTGGCGCTGCGCGCCCAGCCGCGTCCAGTCACACGCCTGAACCGGCGCTCGCTGGCCATCCTTGCCGGCGTCCTAGCGGTCGCCGTGCTCGGCGCGCTGATGTGGTCGCTGCAACCTCATCGACGCAGCACAGGCGAGCAGACCGAGCTTTACAACGTCGATCGCGTGTCAAAGTCGGAAGGACTGGATGCGCTGCCGACGGACTATTCCAAGCTGCCGCCGGCGTTGCCGCCTGCCGTTCCCGAACTAGGGCCACCGCTGCCGGGCGATCTTGGCCCGGCTATCGTGAAGTCGCAGCAACCGGCGACGGCTGCCTACGCGGCCCCCGGTCACGACCCGAACGATGCCCTGCGAAAAGAAGCCGAGGCGGCCGCGGCCTCGTCCGTGTTCTTCCGCTCGGGTGGGCGGAATGCGGCGCCGGTAGCGCAGACACAGGTGGCCGCTGCGCCGGGCTTCGCCGCCAATGCGGCGTTTGACCCGCTGGCGGCCGGGCCGGCCTCCACGGCGGCCCAACCTGCTGACCCGACAGCGGTGCAAAACCGGCAAGAGCAGAAAGAGGCTTTCATGAAAGCTGGCCCCACTGAAACCCGTAATTCCGGCAATCTGACTCTGCCAATTTCGCCGTATCAGGTTATGGCCGGAACAGTGGTCGCAGGTGCCTTGGTGACGGGCATCAAGTCGGACTTGCCCGGCGACGTGATCGCCACGGTGACGGAGCCGGTCTATGACACAGCCACCGGGCGCTTCCTGCTGATTCCGCAGGGTTCGCGCATCCTGGGCAAATACAACAGCCAGGTCAGCTACGGGCAGAGCCGCGTTCAAGTCGTCTGGAACCGGATCATCCTGCCGGACACGTCTTCGCTCACGCTCGACAACCTGGCCGGCACCGACCCAGCCGGCTATGCCGGGCTGGAGGACGATGTGGACTACCACTGGGGCCGCATCTTTGCCGGTGCGGCACTCACCACGCTGCTGGGCGTCGGTGCCGAGCTGGCCGCGCCGGAGAACCGGCAGGATGGTGATCGCGTCATCATCGCTGGGCGCGACAGCGCGCAGGACAGCATCAATCAGGTCGGCCAGGAGATGACCCGGCGCAACCTCAACATCCAGCCGACCTTAACGCAACGGCCGGGCCTGCCGGTTCGCATCATCGTCAACCGGGATCTGGTGCTGCGGCCGTACCAGCCGCTGTTCTTCAACCGGGGGACTTCACGATGAGCACGACCAAGAAGCTGCGGCTCGGCCCGCTGCCGAAGACCGAGAGCACCAAGCTGACTTTCGTTTGCCCGACCAGCTTGAAAGTCGACCTCGACCGCTACGCCGCGCTACACGCGCAGGCGTATGGCGAGGCCGTTGATGCGGCGACGCTGATCCCGCATATGCTGGAAGCGTTCATGGCGGGGGATCGAGGATTCAGGAAGGGCACGGCGACCCGCAGCACACCACCGAAGCCGCCATGATTGCACCGCATGCTATTCAACGGCATCCATCGAACGCGCAGCCCAGGCTGCGCGTTCTTCATTCTGGATGCCGCCGAGCCTGTTGGGCTATGATGATGCGACAGGCCCGCCGTTCCTCGGCAATCCAGCACTACACAGTGCGATGCGGCTTTCTCTCCCAACGCTCCTATGTCGCTCCTAGCCGACAACGCCGCTCTTCTTCTAAGCGGCCCCGAAAGGAGCTAACCTACTGTCCCATATACGGTTTCAAGTCCTTCTTGATTTGCGCGAAAGACTTGACACCGGCACTTTTTTGTTGCCTCGGATTTATCGATCTAGCCTGAGGCGATTCAGCATCGCCCCAGAAGAGCTTTCACTTGCCATCCCACATCAACGTAAACACCGCAACCCGCTCCTGATCGGAGATCTGAAAGCCCCGCTCCTCGACCCGATCGATCCAACCCTGGGCCGACAGCTTCTCGCCAAAACGCACCAGGCGCCCATAGCGCTTGAAGACCGCTCTGAGCACATTGATCATCGCCGGGTAGCTGCAGCCGCCGTCAAAGCAGATGCTCAACCAGCCAATTCGCGAACGGCCGATCACGTGGCCACAGTCAGGCCGCTTAAAGTCCTTTTTCGTCATGTCCATGATGCTTCCAGTACGGCAATTCCAAAAAACAGTTCGACTGAGTGACCGATCAGTCACTCAGCCAGCGAACATACAGCAACTAGCTGATTCATTTCAGCAAAAACACCATCAGCGGATTGTCGTTCAACCGCCCCTCAAAGGTCGGCGCCTGACGCTCAAGCGGCGTTCCTTGCAGCAGTGCGGTCTCCTTGCGCGACACGATTACCCAGGCAGGTCGAGGCAAGCCCTCCAGCCCCTCGAGTTGTTGACCGCCGACAAACAGCGGTTGCTCATCATGATCCAGGTTCATCATGTAGCGCACCGCCCAGGTGTCTCGCCCCAGATTGATAAACACCAGCGGCCCAGGCGTCTCGACACGCAACGCTTCTACCTGACCGACAAACTTGCGGGTATCGAACTGCATATCCTTGGACGGCTCCACCACCGCCACCAATAACAACCATTGCGCCAGCAATGCGATCAGGCTGAGCCACACCAACCGCCCCGCTCGCCGCCAGGCAATCAGCGCTGCCACTTGCAGCACCACCAGCACACCCATCAACAGTGGCAGCGAAACGTCGGGCCAGTAACCATGCTTTTGCCACCCATGCCGACAGACAAAGACTACAACCACGCACAACGCCGGTAGCGCCACGACCAGCCCTTCGTAGCATCGGCGCACGCCCGAGAGCCAACTCGGCGCCTGGAGCAGCCCATAGGCCGCGACAGCCGCAAACATCGGCACCATGGGCAGGATGTAATAGGCACGTTTGAAGTGCGGCACCGACAGCCCGAGCAAGATCATCAAGCCGCAGGCGGCGAGTCGCACCACCAGTTGCATATCGCCTTCGAGCCGCTCGGACCAGCGATGACGCAGCGCAATCATGGTAGCCAGCGCCAACGGCACCACCGGGAAGTAGCGGTACAGGCTCAACTGGAAGTAGAAATAGAACGGCTCGCCGGTTTCATCGAGGCGGCCGCCCACCTGCATCTTGAACACCTCGTCGGCGAAGGCGTCACCCCCGCTGATGCGCGCCAACTTCACCAGCAACCACCAACAGGCTGCCAGCAACACCAGGCCAACAGCGCCGTGAACCAGCACCTGTTTCACCCGCTCCCCAGGCTTGCCCAACGCCCAGTACACGCACACCACACCACAGACTTCGATCAACCCCAGCGGCCCGCGTATCGCAAAGCCCAGGACGAACAACGCAAACACCGCAAGCCGCCTCCAGCGCCCGCCACGGTGCAGCAGGTAGAAACTTCCCACACACAACAACGCCACCATCTGATCCAGGCAGACCGAGCGGGATTTTTCGAGCAGTTGAGTCGTGAGCAAGGTCAACAACACAGTGAGCAGTGCCCACTGGCGATTCGCCGGGACCAGCAGGCGATAGACCACGGCCACTACACCCGCAGACGCCAGGGCGGTGGGCAGCACATTCGCCAGGTGGTTGGGGGCGCCAAACAGTCGGGAAAACACATAGCTGAAGAACGTCGCGGTGCCGGGGTAATCCGCGTAGGGCTGACCATAGGTGGTCGGGAAAAGACTCGCGCCATGGCGAAACATTTCTTGCAGGAACAGCGCCCAGCGTCCGTCAAACCCTTGGGGCTGCTGATCCCAGATACCCAGGGTGAACAACAGCAGGGCGAACAGGAAAATGCCCAGGGACTCCAGGCGAAAACGGTTGCGGTGATCCATCGGTTGACCTGTCAGGTAAAGGGCGCCGACTTATGGTGCCGACTGCCCTGCTGAATAGCGCCTGAACAGACCTGAATATTCCGATGTTTACCGACCCACGGGCCACACCCATTTCGGGATCAATCGAACGTAAATCAACTCGCCCAGCAATTCGACCAGGGTTTGCAGGATCACCGCCGTCGCCGCCAACCCGCGCACATCCTCCGGAAGCGCCAGCGCCAAGGGCAACACCACCAGCGAATTGCGCGTCGATGCGCTGAACGTCACCGCCCTGGCCGTCACCGCAGGCAGCGCAAACAGCCGCGATGCCAGCGCGCCCATCAACGGCGCCAGCAACAGGAAAGCGATGTACACCGGGATCACCGGCAGCAACAGGTTGATATCCCGCACCACCGAGGTGATTTGCGAGCCGATCACCACAAACAGCACCAGCGCCATCGCTGGCACCGGCATCCACGCCCAGGCGTCGCTCCAAGCACTGACGAGCGATGATCGCCGTGCCAGGGAAGTGGTGAGCACCGCCAGAATCATCGGCACCACGATCAGCAGGAAGAACGCCTCGATAAACGGCCCCACCTCCACCACCACCTCAGATTGTGAACCGAGCATTACGCCCAGATAAATCGGCAACAACGCCAATTGCAGCAACAACAACACCGGCGTCGCCGCCAGCATCAGCCGCGAATCGCCCTTGCCGATATGGGTAAACACCACCACGTAGTCGATGCACGGGGTCAGCAATACCAGCAACGCCCCCACCAGCAGAGCCGGGCGTCCTGCCAGGCCTTGGGTCAATGCCCACACCAGTAAAGGAATGAGGATGAAGTTGGCGAACAGTAACGCTGACAGGAAGCGCTTGTTGTTCAGGCTTTGACGTAGGTCCAGAAAGGGGATTTGCAGGAACATTGCGTACATCAGCACAGCGATGGCGGGTGTGATCAGTATGCTGAGGTGGTGGGCGAATGACGGGGCGAGCAGGCCGAAACTGGCAGCCAGCAGCACGACTACGAAGTACAAAGGGATCTGGCTGCGTTCGAGGGTATCGCGGGTCATGAAAACGCCTTGGTAGATCGCAAAGGTGTAAGCCTATGTATCTATTGACGCAAGGTCGAGTGGAGCGGAACGATTGCATCCGAGGGGTATTCTTGACGTGTGTGCAGTACCGTCAGAATATCAACCTGCTCCATCACGCGATACACAACTAAATAGTTTGGATGAACAACCATTTCCCGAGTACCTGACAAGCGGCCTTGCTTGAATCCATACGGCATTGAAGACAAATGTTCAGTAGCAGCAACAATGTTACGGTGCAGCGAAGCCGCTGCAACGGGGTTGTACTGCTCAATGAAATCAATAATTTCAGTCAAGACCAAAATAGCCTCAGGTCGCCACTTAACGAGCAGCCCAGCGAGCCTTGCGCCTCTCTTCTAACATCCTCTCAACCTCAGCCATAGCCTCATCATGCGGAATACTAGGTCGAGGATCATCAATTGAAGCCTGCACCTTGGCACGGAACCAACGGTCATAGCTGGCAGCCTGCTCTTCAGTTTCAAACTCAGAAACGATGGGAGAAAGTGGGATGCTCATAGAGACCTCCTTAATGGATGCCTGCCAGTCTAATCGGTCCATGGTTTGCTGTCGTTCCTCTCGGATGTATGGCTTTATCAGCGGGTATCGAAGGTTAATGACCCTGCCAGACGCGGTGCAACTACTGGCAAACTGGTGAACTGTTACTAAAAAAATAAGAAACCTATAAAGGCCGAGAACCCAATGAATTTGAACGACGCCTCTTTGCGATTGCCCTCGGCCTCACCTACGCGCGACCACGGCGAATCCTTCAAGGAGCCCGCCGCCGACGGCCACCTGCTAGGCGGCTTCACCTGGCGCCACATCAGAACCGATCCCACACGCCCCGTGGTCATCATCAACGCTGCCACCTCCGTGCGCTGCCGCCACTACGCCCGCTTCGCCGACTACCTGTTCACCAACGGCTTTGACGTTATCACCTACGACTACCGTGGCATCGGCGAATCCCGCAGCGGCTCATTGCGCGGCTTCAAGGCTTCATGGTCGGACTGGGGCGTGCTGGATTTCGAGGCCATGTTGCAACGTGCGCAACGGGAGTTCCCGGGGCAGCCGATTGATGTGGTCGGCCACAGCTTCGGTGGCTGCGCGGCAGGGCTCGGGGCGTCGGGGGCGGTCATTCGGCGAATGGTGACCGTGGGCGCGCAGTTTGCGTACTGGCGCGATTACGCAGCAAGTGTGCGCTGGCAGATGTTTGCCAAGTGGCATGTGATGATGCCGCTGCTAACCGCGCTGTGCGGACACTTTCCCGGTAAGCGCCTGGGCTGGCTGGAAGATACACCGGCGGGCGTGGTGCGGGATTGGAGCACCCCGACGCCCAGATATGAAACACGCCCCAGCGGACGAGCCCTGGGTGAGTTGCCATTCAGTCGCGTGAAGGCGCAGATACTGGCTATCAGCATTACCGACGATCCGTTCGGGACCGTCGCCGCCATCGAACGGTTATTGGGTTATTTCGACGGCAGTGAGTGCACTCATTTACGGATAGCGCCTGAGGATATAGGCGAAAAAACAGTCGGACATTTCGCATTTTTTCGCAGCGAGTATCAGGATCGGTTGTGGCCGATTGCACTGGCGTGGCTTCAAAACGGCCAATTGACTGCAGATACCCTTGGGATTTCCCCCAACCTGCGCTTCAATACTCCACCCAGACCCAAAACCCTAGGACGCTGAGCCCATGGCCTCGCCAAACAAGCAGCAAAAACGTGCCCACCGGGCCAAGGCCAAGGCCAAGCAGAACCGTACCCAGCGCGCCGTCGCGACCAAACCGGATGCGTTTGCCGGCGATGACAGCCGCATTGACCTTGAGTCAGTGGATCTGACCGAGCTGTTCGTAGAGATGCGCGCCGCAGGTGAAACCAGTCAACAGGCCCTGTGCGCGGTGTTCCTGGCCCACCCGTTGCTGGCACTGGTGCTGGAGCAGGAAGGCGAGGAAGAAGCCACCGACTTTATCCTCGCGGCGCTGATCGAATATCGCCAGTGGGTTACGGATACCGATGATGAAGCCGCGGCACTGGCGTGGATCGAGTCGCCGGAATTCCAGGCGGATTACGTGGCGGCCTCACAAGCGCTGACCAGCTCGGCTGACTAATTGCACACATAAATAAGGGAGCCAAATGGCTCCCTTATTGTTTTCTTCAACAGATCAATTCAGCACAGCAGCACCCACTCTCTGCGCCTTGCGACGGCTCGCCACAATCAGCCCCGCCGCCACCACCAGCAAGCTCAACACGCCGGTCGCAATGATCTCGACCCGATGCGCTTCCTGGAACAGCATGATGGTCAGCGTGCCCACGATGAACACCATTACTGCGTAGGTCAGGCCTGGGAACAGCCACATTTTGAAGACAATCTTCTCGCCCGCCGCCGTGCGTTTCTGGCGCATGCGCAGTTGCGATACGGCGATCACCAGGTACACCAGCAACGCAATGGCGCCGGAGCTGGCCAGCAGGAACTCGAACACTGCCGCAGGGGCCACGTAGTTGGCGAATACCGCCAGGAACGCCGCGCCAGTCGACAGCAACACCGCCCAGTAAGGCGTGCCACTCTTGTTGGTGCGCTTGGCCACCGCCGGCGCATCACCGCGACGACCCAGGGAGAACAGCATGCGTGAGGCGGTGTACAGCGCCGAGTTCAAGCAACTGGTCACGGCAACCAGTACCACCAGGTCGACGATCAGCTTGGCATTCGGAATGCCCATGCGTTCCAGCACGGTCTGGTAGGAACCAACGGCCGCCAGGGTCGGATCGTTCCACGGCACCAGGGACACCACGATGAAGATCGACAACAGGTAGAACAAACCAATCCGCCAGATCACCGAGTTGGTGGCCTTGGTAATTTGCTGGCCTGGGTTCTTCGATTCAGCTGCCGCGATAGTGACAATCTCGGTGCCCATGAAGGAGAACATGGTGGTCAGGATCGCCGCCAACACGGCGCCCATGCCGTTGGGCATGAAGCCTTGGGTGTCGAACAGATGCGAAACGCCGCTGACCTGGCTGGTCGGCAGGAAGCCGAAGATCGCGGCCAGGCCGAGGATCACGAAGCCGACGATGGCCACAACCTTGATCAACGCAAACCAGAACTCGAACTCGCCGTAGTTCTTCACGCTAAACAGGTTGGTCGCGGTCAACAGCAAAGTGATAATCAGCGTAAAGGCCCAAATGGCCACGTCCGGGAACCAGGCATGCAGAATGGTCGCGGCCGCGTTGGCTTCCAATGGAATCACCAATACCCAGAACCACCAGTACAACCAGCCGATGGTGAAACCGGCCCAATGGCCGATCGCCCGGTCGGCGTAGGTGGAGAACGAACCGGTGTCCGGCGACGCCACGGCCATTTCGGCCAACATGCGCATCACCAATACCACCAGCGTGCCCGCCGCGGCATAGGCCAGCAGTACGGCCGGGCCGGCAGCAGCAATCGCGTGGCCGGAGCCAACAAACAAACCGGCACCAATAACGCCGGCAATCGACAGCATGGTGACGTGACGCGGTTTGAGCCCCTGTTCGAGGTCATTGGAGCTTTGCGTACTACTCATTGACACACCTTTACGAGGAATTGCGAAAACGGTCCGCCCGGCCCGGAATCTTTCTCGTGAAAAGAAACCAACAGGGCGTTCTTTATTTTTTACGCAAGATTTGCGCCAAAATGTTACAGAGCCGCGATTGACGCGGGCTGTAGGACGTTTCAACACGACTCGCAAGTCATTGAGAACAATGGCATTCCGCTATAGCGTTACCGTGCGACTCACATTCAAGACGAATAAACGCACCATAAACACACACAAAAAGTACGTGACGCCCTACAAAAGGGCTGATATGCACCGTTTGCCCGGTTAACCCTTCCAACACCCGGCCAAAGCTGGCACCATCGCGCCCTTTTTTACGCGAAGCCTGCGGTTTTTCGGGTTCAAACGGATGTTCGGTTGTTGATGGCGCGACACGCTGCTGTGCCGATGCGACACCCTGCCGCACACCACCTGTTTACCGCCGGCCATGCTGTTGGCTGCCATCAAGACGCTATGCTAGCTTGGCGCCTCGCCAGGAAGGCGGCCCAACAGCAGGATCGCAACGAACACAATGAGGACCCCACATGGCCGAGGCCACGCCCGCGCTTGAAATCCGCAACTTGCATAAACGCTATGGTGAGCTGGAGGTACTTAAAGGTATCTCGCTGACCGCTCGCGACGGCGATGTGATCTCGATCCTGGGTTCCTCCGGTTCCGGCAAGTCCACCTTCCTGCGCTGCATCAACCTGCTGGAAAACCCGCACCAGGGCCAGATCCTGGTCGCCGGCGAAGAACTCAAGCTCAAGGCCGCGAAAAACGGCGAGCTGATGGCCGCCGACGGCAAGCAGATCAACCGCCTGCGCAGCGAAATCGGTTTTGTGTTTCAAAACTTTAACCTGTGGCCGCACATGAGCATCCTCGACAACATCATCGAGGCCCCTCGCCGCGTGCTTGGCCAAAGCAAGGCCGAAGCCATCGAAGTGGCCGAAGCCTTGCTGGCCAAGGTCGGCATTGCTGACAAACGCCACGCTTACCCCGCGCAATTGTCCGGCGGCCAGCAGCAACGGGCGGCCATTGCGCGCACCCTGGCGATGCAGCCTAAAGTCATCCTGTTCGATGAGCCCACTTCGGCGCTTGACCCGGAAATGGTTCAGGAAGTACTTAATGTGATCCGCGCGCTGGCCGAAGAAGGCCGCACCATGCTGCTGGTCACCCATGAAATGGGCTTCGCCCGCCAAGTGTCCAGTGAAGTGGTGTTCCTGCACCAGGGCCTGGTCGAAGAGCAAGGATCGCCACAGCAGGTGTTTGAAAACCCGCTTTCGGCGCGCTGCAAACAATTCATGTCCAGCAACCGCTAACGGAGCAACATGCATGCAGAACTATAAAAAATTCCTTCTGGCCGCGGCCGTCTCGATGGCGTTCAGCGCCACGGCCATGGCAGAAACCTTGAAAATGGGGATCGAAGCGGCCTACCCGCCGTTCAACAATAAAGACGCCAGCGGCAACGTCGTCGGCTTCGACAAAGACATCGGCGACGCCCTGTGCGCCAAGATGAAAGTCGAGAAGTGCGAAGTGTATGTGTCCGACTGGGACGGCATCATCCCGGCCCTGAACGCCAAGAAGTTCGACTTCCTGGTGTCCTCGCTGTCGATCACCGATGAGCGCAAGCAGGCCGTCGACTTCACCGACCCGTACTACTCCAACAAGCTGCAGTTCATCGCGCCTAAAGCCACTGCGGACTTCAAGACCGACGCGACTTACCTGAAGGGCAAGACCATCGGCGCCCAACGCGCGACGCTGGCCGGCACCTACCTGGAAGACAAGCTGCCGGACACCACCGCCAAGCTGTATGACACCCAGGAAAACGCCTACCTCGACCTGACCTCTGGTCGCCTGGACGGCATCCTCGCCGACAAGTACGTGCAGTACGAATGGCTCAAGAGCAAAGACGGTTCAGCCTATGAATTTAAAGGCGACCCGGTTGTAGAAAGCGACAAGATCGGTATCGCCGTACGCAAGGGCGACCCACTGCGCGAGCGCCTGAACAAAGCCCTGGCAGAGATCAAGGCAGACGGCACCTACAAGAAGATCAACGACAAGTACTTCCCTTTCAGCATCGAATGATCTGAACGGTATGCCCGGCGCGCTCACTTGAGCGCGTCGGCTTTTTGCAATGCCTGCCGCGATATGAAAACACCATGAATTTCGATCTCTACGGATTCGGCCCGGCGCTCGCCGCTGGCGCGCTGATGACCGTCAAACTGGCGCTCACGGCCCTGTGCCTGGGGCTGGTGCTCGGCCTTGCCGGGGCCTTGGCCAAGACTTCGCCGTACAAGCCGCTGCAATGGGTGGGCGGTGCGTATTCGACCATTGTTCGCGGCATTCCCGAACTGTTGTGGGTACTGCTGATTTATTTCGGCACGGTCAATCTGATGCGCGCCCTTGGCGAGTTCTTCGGTAACCCCGACCTTTCCCTCAGCGCCTTTGCCGCCGGGGTGATCGCCCTGGGCCTGTGCTTTGGCGCCTACGCGACGGAAGTGTTCCGTGGCGCGATTCTCGCGATTCCCAAGGGCCACCGCGAAGCCGGTGTGGCGCTGGGGCTGTCGAAGTTCAGGATCTTCACCCGCCTGATCATGCCGCAGATGTGGCGCATCGCGCTGCCAGGTCTGGGTAACCTGTTCATGATTCTGATGAAGGATACCGCGCTGGTGTCGGTGATCGGCCTGGAAGAAATCATGCGCCATGCGCAGATCGGCGTAACCGTCACCAAGCAGCCATTCACCTTCTTCATGGTGGCCGCGTTCATGTACCTGGGCCTCACGGTCCTGGCTATGACCGGCATGCACTTCCTGGAAAAACGCGCCGCCCGCGGCTTTGCAAGGAGCACCCAATGAGCGGCGACTACAGCTGGCTGGCGCATTTTGACCTGGGCTTGAACTGGGCCGTGATCATCAAGTGGCTGCCAAGATTGGCCCAAGGCGCAACCCTCACGCTGGAGCTCGTGGCCATTGCAGTGATCGCCGGTCTGCTGTTGGCGATCCCGCTGGGTATCGCTCGCTCCTCACGCCGTTGGTACGTGAGCGCCCTACCCTACGCCTACATTTTCTTCTTCCGTGGCACACCCTTGCTGGTGCAGTTGTTCCTGGTCTACTACGGCCTGGCGCAGTTCGACACGGTGCGCGAGAGCTTCATGTGGCCCTACCTGCGCGATCCGTTCTGGTGTGCCACCGCCACCATGACCCTGCACACGGCCGCCTACATCGCCGAGATCCTGCGCGGCGCGATCCAAGCTATCCCGCCCGGCGAGATTGAAGCGGCGCGCGCCCTGGGCATGTCCAAGCCGAAGACGCTGTTCTACATCATCCTGCCACGCGCCTCGCGCATCGGCCTGCCGGCTTACAGCAACGAAGTGATCCTGATGCTCAAGGCCAGCGCCCTGGCAAGTACCGTCACCCTTCTGGAGTTGACCGGTATGGCACGGACCATCATCGCCCGCACCTATTTACCGGTGGAGATCTTCTTCGCCGCCGGCCTGTTCTATCTGTTGATGGCTTACATCCTGGTGCGAGGCTTCAAGCTGCTGGAACGCTGGCTGCGCGTCGATGCCTGCCAGGGACGTTGAGGCACGCTTCCAGGCACTGGATGCGTTCCTGATCGAGCACCAAGGGCTGTGGAAACCACGGCCCTTTACGCATCGCCAGCTCCCTTGGGAAACCGAGCATCCGGACCTCGCCCAGTGGCTGCGCCAGCGCTCGCTGGCCGATGCCGAAGCCAGTCACAACCAACCCCATGACCTGCTGGCACCGGCACCTTTTCCACAACTCGCTGCGCAAGCTCGTCAGCTCAGCGCTGTGGATAAGTTACCGGAGCAACCCCTCGCACCCGCTCGCCATCGCCTGAACGTCGATGTGCCTGGCCGCAAGTGGGAACAGATCGAAGCCTTTGGCTCTGCGCTGCAATTTGCGCAGACGCCGACACACTGGTTGGACTGGTGCGCGGGCAAGGGCCATCTGGGTCGCCGCCTTTTACAAAACGGTCAAGCACTGACCTGCCTGGAGTACGACCCGGCGCTGATCACCGCAGGCCAAGCCTTGAGCGACCATCACGGCCTGCCGGTCACCCATCGTCTGCAAGACGTGATGGCCGACGTGGCAATCAACCCCGCACACACGCCCGTTGCCCTGCATGCCTGTGGCGACCTGCATGTACGCCTGCTGCAACTGGCCAACGCCGCTGGCTGCAAACAGCTCGCGCTGGCGCCTTGTTGCTACAACCGCATCAACGCTCAAACCTACCTGCCACTCTCCAACGCAGGCCGCGCATCACGTCTACAACTGTCGATCGATGACCTCGCTCTGCCGCTGAGCGAAACCGTCACCGCAGGCAAGCGGGTACGCCTGCAACGGGACATGTCCATGGCGCGACGCCTGGGCTTCGATCAGTTGCAACGCAAACTTCGTGGCGTCGACGAGTACCTGCCCACGCCCTCCCTGCCCGCGAGCTGGCTGGACAAACCCTTTGCCGACTACTGCCAGGAACTGGCCAACCTCAAAGGGTTATCCACAGGCGATCAGGATTGGGCGGCGCTGGAGGCACACGGCTGGCGCCGCTTGGCGCAGGTGAGGAATCTGGAGTTGGTACGTGGTCTGTTTCGGCGCCCACTGGAAATGTGGCTGGTGCTGGATCGAGCATTGTTTCTTGGCGAAAACGGCTACAGGGTCCAGGTAGGCACGTTCTGCGAACCCGCACTGACGCCGCGCAACTTGATGGTGCTTGCCGAGCGCGATTAAGGGGCAAAATGGTCGCAGCACAGCCTGTGGATAACTCTGTTGATGAAATCTTTACGGAGCCTGTAGCTATCTGCACTACAGGTCATAAACCGAGCTGGTCATTTTTTGTTCACAAAATAAAACGCACGCAAAACAGGCAGTTGCGGCGTGATGAGAACCGCTCCACAAAATGGCTGTTTAGTGACAGGTGCATCCAACCGATTGTGCATAAGCATCTGGCGTTCAGCGTATAACCCGCGCTTCAGGCGCTTGTTTTTGGCGCCTTCAACAGCCGGCAAATATCGTTGATATCGTCAGCTGCCAGCCCCTTCTCCACGCTATCCAACGGGTCGACACCAAAAGCCAGCGCTTCATTGATCGCGATGTCGCGGTGCACTTGCAACGCCGCTTTCCCCAGCCTCTGCGTGAAGGCCTCGACCATGTCCAGGCTGAAGGCACTCCTTTCATCCACTTGGTTGATGACCACGCGCACGCGCGGCGGGTGCTGAGCCTCAAGATGCGGGGCAAGCAGTCCATCCAGATGGTCAAGGGTGCCCAGGCACGCAGCATCGGCCTGCACGATGACCAGCACCACATCGGCAACGCTCAATGCTTGATGGAAGTAGACGTTGTTACCGGCGGGGGTATCGATGATCACCGTATGCCGTGCGCTCAAGTCCAGAGACGCGAGGTGTTGAGCCAGCCAATGCGGCTCGTGCTTGAGCCAGCGCTCCAGGCTTTCCTGCTGGGGGATATCGACTTCGCCAAAGGTGATGACCTGGCAACCGGCAAAGCTGAGCTGTTGGAGTTGGCTCCATTGCCCATGCTCCAGGCTGGTGCGCCCAATGCCCGGCAATGCCGAGCTGACCCCGAAGTGATGTTGCAAGGCGTTCTGCGGGTCCAGGTCCAGCGCCACGACGGACTCGCCCTGGCGTTGCAGGCCGCTGCTCAAAGCAGTGGCCAGAGTGCTTCGGCCAACACCGCCATTGATCGAGACCAGCGCCACCACTTTCGGGCTCAAGGTCACGGTGTGCACGGGATTGGCGCTTTCGTTGGCGGCGCGCTCGTCTTGGCTGGGAATGCTGCCGAAGAAATGCAAACGCGACGCCATGCCGCGCTCGTCCTGGCAGACATCCTTGCCGAGCAAGGCTAAAAGACCCTCAGTAATGCCCATCACAAACCCCTCATCACGGCGAAGCTCAAAGACGTGAAAAGGTCAGCTGATACGACTGCTTACCGCAGGTCTTTTTGTGGTCGCCCTAGTGCAAGCAGTCTGCTTCAGGCGCGTAAAAGTGTCATTATTTTGATGAGACAGTTGTCTATTTTTTAGACAAACGGCAAATAGTCAAATTACTGACCAATCCTGATCGCATCGTAGGGCGTTTGCAGATCCCGCTCCGGAATCTCCCAAATCAACAACTTAGGCGGCGTTTGCTTGAACGCCGGGCTTTCAAGATAGGCCTTGGCCGCGCCGGAGAATTCGCCACCGTCTTTGCTGAAATTGCCGACCGGCGCATTCAGGGCCTTCTGCAGGAAGCCAACAAAGTTGGAATTACGCGAAAACGAGGTGCCGATCAGCGCCACATTGGGCAAGCCGGCGTCGCCAAACAGGTCATCGGCATTGCTGGTCGCGCCACCGGTTTCATGAGCGGTGCTGGCCGCGACCGACTCCCCTGGCGGCTGCAACTTGGGCGGTAACCAATCAAGACCTGCCAGGCGCACCAAGTCACCGGGACGCACGGCGAGCGGCGCCTGAGTGATGTCGAAGGTTTGCTCCGGCGTGGCCTTGATACCGCGCTGCTGGATACGCTGCGCCAGGGCCTGGGCACCCGCGTTGGAGCCGATTTCACTCCAGTGGGTGTCGGTGCGCAGGTAAGCCTCGGCGCCCAGCGGCTTGAGCGTATCGGTCAGGTCCAGCGCGGAAACGCCGGACGCCTGCAACAACCGGGTCCAGTCCCGGATCCGGCTATCGAGCACCGCGGGGCGGTACAGGCCACAGCGTTGGGCAGCGGCAATACGGCTCTTGTCCGGCACCACCACCACTTGCAGATCGATACCTTTTTGACCCAGTTGTTTTTGCAGGTCGATCACCGCCTGGGCCTTGGTCTGGGCATTGGCTTCGGCGTGACGGTTGATGCGCAGCTCATCGCTGATAAACAACCAGCCGGGGCACCCCGGACGCACGCGTGGCCCGGTGTCGCCGAACGCCAGCCAGCTACCACCACGCTCCAGGTTCGCGGCCTGGATCGCCATCGGCGCCTTGGCCAGTTCCTTGGCAAAACGGTGAGTGAGGTCGCCGTGCAGCAGCATGTCGCTGTCGACCTTGGCCGGCACATAACTGATCGGTCCCTTCACCATCAGCCAGGCGCAGGACAACAACCCTGCCGCCAAAAAGGGCACCAACACCCAGGCCGCCAGGGGGCTGGTGCGAACGGCCAGGTCGCTCGGAGGAGTCGGCGCGGTAGGAGCAGGCATGGTCGGGCGTCCTTAGAACTGAAAGTACAGAAACGGTACGGCGTCGCGGCTGGCAATCAGCGCAAACGACAACACAAACCCGGCCACCGGCCACAGCGAAGCCGCCACCACGAACCACGGCTGGGTGCCGAAACGCTGTTCGCAACGCACCTGCCAGATCGGCGCGATGATGCACACCAGGCCCAGCAAAGCCGCCATGCCATGGGCCGGGCGCATGGCCACCGCCATCGCGTCACCCAGGCCCATGCCGTGCATGCCGAATTGGCCGGCATACATGGTCAGCGCCGAGTGGAAGTCCGGCGCACGAAACAAGGTCCAGGCCAGGCACACAAACAGCAACGTGAGGATATGCGACAGCACCGGCGGAATGCTCGGCAGGCTCGAACGCGACCAAGCGCGGTCAACACACAACGCCACGCCATGGGCCGAACCCCACAACAGGTAGTTCCAGCTGTCACCGCCGTGCCACAACCCGGCAATCGCCATGGTCAGGAAGAGGTTGCGATAGGTACGCCACACGCCGTCACGGTTACCGCCCAAGGCGATGTACAGGTAGTCGCGCAACCAGCTGGACAACGACAGGTGCCAGCGCCGCCAGAAGTCCTGGATGCTGCTGGCCAGGTACGGCCGGTTGAAGTTTTCCGGGAAATGGAAGCCCAGCATCAGGCCCAGGCCGATGGCCATGGCGCTGTAGCCGGCGAAATCGAAGAACAGTTGCAGCGAGTACGCCAGGCAACCGATCCAGGCGTCCACCAGGCTTGGGTTTTCCAGGTGGAAGGCAATGTCCACCAGCGGCGACAAGGTGTCAGCCACCAGCACTTTCATGCCCATGCCGATCATGAAGCGGCGCGCGCCCAGGGAGAAATTCGGCCAATTGAAATAACGCTGGTTCAGCTCACGGCGGACCCAGTCGTAACGGATGATCGGACCGGCAATCGAATGCCCGAACATCGAGATATAAGTGGCGTAGTTGATGAAGCTGCGCTCCACCGGCACCGTATGACGGTGCACATCCACCAGATAGGAAATCGCCTGCAACACGATGAACGACAGGCCGGCCGGCAAGGCCACACGCTGCCAATCGAGCGGCATATAGCCGTACCAGGTGATCACCTCACTCACGGTGCCGGCGACGATGTTGGCGTATTTGTACCAACACAGCACCGCCGTGTTGAACACGATCAACGCAATCAACAGGCGCACCCGGCCTTTGCCATCCTCACGGGAGCGGTCCACCAGCAGGCCGCCGATCCAGGCCACCACGGTCAACACCATGTGCAGGAACAGGAACAACGGGCTCAACCAGCCGTAGAACAACCAGCTGCCGATTAACAGGATGACGTTGCGCCAGCTCGGACGAGCCAGGGCATAGATCAACAGGAAGGCCGGCAGGAACAGCGTGAGGAATTCGAGTGAGGCAAAGACCATGGTGGTGTCGGGCCCGATCAGTTAGCGAGTGCGTCAGAGGCGAACAGCAACTTCGAGCCTTTGTCTGAAGGAACGGCCAAGACGCTGTAGCGCTCGCCCGCCTTGAGGGTAAACGTCAGCGGCTGGCCAACCGGCGCGCCGGCGCATTTGAGCTGCACCGACAGTTCCACCGGGTTGATCATGCGACGCTGCACCGCGCCTTCCGCGACCTTCTTGAACAGCTCGGCCTTTTGCGTCACGGCTTCCAGGCTGGCGTCGACGCAGGTGGCGTCGGCGTTGATAAAGGCCAGGGAGGCTTTGAGTGCATTGAAGTCGTCCGGCACTTCGCGCACAACCAATTGACGCGTGGCGCCCTTGGCATCGACCAGCGCAACCACCGTGGCGAATTCGCCCGGCGCCACTTTCACGGAGAAATCGGTGTTTTTGCCGGCGCTGCTCAACACGCCTTTGATCGGCTTGTCACCGCCGACCACTGGCAAAAAGGCCGACACGGCTTTGTCGCCATTCAACACCAAGCTGGCCTTGGAACCGTCGGCCACCAGCTTCAATTCGCCGGGGGTGCCGTTGGCAAAACGCAGGAACGCTGCGTCTTGCTCCGGGCCGGTCGGGTACAACGGGATGTCGGCGCTGTAGGCGCTGACGCTGGCGAGCAAGGTCGCCAGGCCCAGGGTCATCCGTTTCATTATTTGCTTCCTTTACCGTAGGCCGATGGCGGCAGGTCACCCAAGGCAGTACCGATCGCCTTGGCCCACTTCTGGTAACCGTCGATGGTGAAGTGCTGGCCGTCGGTGGTGATCCACTCGCCCGGTTTGGAGAACGTCAGCGAATCGATGTAGGTGCACGGCGCCACGTTACTGGCCAGGAACGAAGACATCAGCTTGGTGCGGGTGTCATCCTTCTTGTACTGGGAACCGACCTTGCCCCATGGCGGGCCGACCCACACGCATTTGGTGCCGGTGTCGGTGATGGCTTTGGTCAGCGAGGTCACGCTTTTCCAGGCCCAGGCTTTGGGGAACACCGGGTTGGTGTAAGAGCCCATGGTGTCGCCGATGATCAGCACGACCACGTCGGGCTTGTCCTTGGCGATCAGCTCCTGGATCGGCGTGGTGCTCATGGCGTTCTTGCCATAGATCACAGCCTTGCCGGTCGGTGTACGTTCGCCACCGCACTCGACTTTTTTCGGGACAACCCAATCCGCCGCACCGGCACCGCACGCACCGATGGAGTGAACCACCGCGCCTTGCTTGGTGAGGTTGTCTTGCAACGGGTTAAGCAACGAATCGGGAAAGCTCATATGACTTTCGCCCAATACCAGCATGGTTAGGCCGGCAATCGCAGAAACAGGCATGAATGACTCCGATTAATCAGTTGGAATAAGGTGAACGGTACGGGCTGACCGGCAATGGCATAGGCCCGCTCAGGTCTTCGAACAAGTAGCGCAGATAAGCGTTACCGGCGTACTGGCGGTAGTCCTGGGCGTTATCGACACCGATTTCGCCACCCAGGTAGAACCGCGAGCTCAGGCGGTATTCAGCGGCAGCGTTGAAGCTGTAGCCGACGCCGGTTTTGTCCGAGCTTTTGTATTCCTGGGTACCGAGGTCTTTGCGGCCCGGGAAAAAATCCGCGCTATCTTGGCCGATATACTGCACGCCCACCGAACTTTTTACCTGGTAGCTGAAGCGATCAAAGCTCTGCGCCCAACGAATCGGCACGCCCAGGGAGAAGAAGCGCTGCGGGCTGAAGTAGCCGCCGTTGCCGTAGGTGTAGAAGTCCTGGTTCTCCTTGAAGCTCAGCGCCGAACCGCTGATACCCAAGGTCAGGGTGTCACGTGGGTTATTACGCAGGTACCAGTAGATACCGCTGCCCAACTCCATGCGCGTATTGTCGTCAACGTGGTTGCCCATCAGTTGATGCAAGGAGGCGTAGCCGTAAACACCCAGTTTCTGGTTGTCGTAGCTCAACTCGCCACGCCCGCCGTTGGCGGTCACGCCGCCCCACTTGTAACCGTCGCCGTCTTTGGAGCCTGCGAAGGAAGTGACGCTGTCGGTGACTGGACGCCGCGAGATATTTGCACCATAGCGGAAGTTCGAATTGGCCTCGAACGGACGCGACACGCTCACGCCGCCGACGATGGTGTTGTAGAGGAAGCCCAACGGGCTTACGCCGACGTCGGCCTTGAGGCCTTCATCAGGGTTCTCAAAAGCCACGGCCAAGCCAACACCGGTAGCATTCTGGGTCCGTGGTGAGGTGACCTTGCCGCCGCCGAAGCGTGATGCAGCATCATCACCAACACTACCGGCGCTCAAATGCACCGGCGTCACCCGCAGCGCCACCGTGTTATCGCCCACTGGCATACGCGCTTCAAACGGCGCTTCCACATCGGTGAGTTTGCTCAAGCCTTTCTCGCCGTTGTTGCTGCGCACGCTCAAGCCTTGCACCACATAACCGGTACGGTCACGCAGGATGTTATCCAGCGCACGTCGCGCCGGGCTCAGCTCGGGGCTGTCGACGGAGGCAATGCTCGACGGCGGCACAAACGGGTCGCTCAAGTCGTTGGACGTTGCACTCGCAAAGGCGCTGGACGTCACGGACTTGGTTGGCGCATCGATCGGCGGCGGTACGGCGCCAGCAACGGTCAGGTCGGTGACCTGGCGACGCTGGCCCGGCAAGCCTACGAACGGGTTATACGATGTACCTGGAGCACCAGTCTGGGCCACTTGGGTCTTGGCCTTCATGGCGTTTTCAATCGCCAGGGCCTTGCGCAGTAACTCAGCGGCTTCGCTGTTCTTGCCCAGCCCCTGGTAAATACGCGCGGCCGAGGTGAGCGTCTCCGGGTTACCCGGCTCCAGGGCCAGCGCCTTGTCGCTGGCGCTCTGCGCCAAGCTGCGGTCATTGCCTTTCAGGGCGATGTCCGCCAGGCCCAGTTGCAGGCGTGCGTTGTTCGGGTTCTGCTGGATCAGCGGCGCGTACAACTCCATCGCCTTCTTGCCGTTGCCACTGGCGGCGTACATCCGCGCCAGTGCGCCGACGCCCAGCGCGTCATTCGGACGCTGGGCCAACGCCGGGGACAGCATGTCATAGGCGGCTACCAGGTCGTTCTTCTCGCGCAGGGCATCCGCCTGTTTGACCCGGTACAGGTAAATCAGGTCGTCATAGCGCTGGCGACCGATTTCGCTCAAAGGCTGGCCCTGCACTTCACGCAGGATCTCGCCCGCCTCGCTGTACTTGTTGGCCTTGAGCAGCACGTTGGCGTACAGCAGCTTCTGGTCGACCGTCGGGTTGGGGTTGTTCTCCACCACCTTCTGCATCATGTCCAGGCCGTACTGCGCGGCGCCGACTTCTACATAAGCGGCGGCCAGTACGGCCACACGCTCAGGCTTCTGACGGGTCAGAGGTTCAGAGCGCCCCAGCAATACCAAGGCTTCCGGGCGCTGGCCACGGCGGGCGGTTTCGATGGCCACGTCGGTCTGCTGGTGCAGCGCGATATCGATCGCCAGCTCGTTCATGTCGGCCGTGCGCTGCGCCGTGGGGATACGCCCCAGGGTCGTCTCGGCCTGTTTCCACTCGCTCAGCTGCGCCGACAACAGGGTGCTGGTGTACAGCGCGTCCGGCTGGTTGGGCTGGGTCTTGAGCAAGCCGTCGATCAACGCACGGGCATTGCGGATCTGGCCGTCGCGCAGGTACATGCGCGCCAGGGCGAAACGGGTCCACGGGTTTTCAGGGTCAGCGTCGAGAGCCTGGCGGTAGGCCGCTTGTGCGCCTTTCACGTCACCGCGTTGCTCCGCCAGTTTGCCGACCTGGGTCGCACGCAATGCGTTGATTTTCACACTCGGTGCAAACTTGGCGCGCTGGGCCGGTGACACCGAGTCGATCAGCTTCAAGGCCTCATCCGGTTGACCCGACTGGGACAACACGTTGATCAAGCCACTCAAGGCATCCGGGTCACCGGGATGACGGGCCAACACCTTGCGGTAGCCGGCTTCGGCTTCTTCGAACTGGTTGTCCTGAGACTGGAAACCCGCCAACGCGACCGCTGCGCCTGGCTGGCCTGGATTCAGGCGCTCGGCCTGGGCCACCAGGTCACGGGCCTGAGCGCTGCGGCCGGCGCGTTGGGCGTCACGGCTTTGGCTGATCAGGTTCCAGTAGCGCACGTCATTCAGGGCCGACTGCCACGCGGCACCACCGGGCAAGCGGGTGGCTTGGACGAGGTAGTTTTCGGCTTCGCTATAACGTTCCTGCTGTTGACGCAACACGCCCATGCCACCAAGGGCATCGACGTCATTGGATTTTTGCGCAAGGCGCGCGGCCAGCAGTGGCTCGGCGGTTTTCAAATCGCCGTCATCCAGGGCCTTGAAGGCCTTGGTCATCTGCGGGTCACGCTGCCAGGTACCGCCGCCTTTGCCTTGGGCAATGCCTTTGTTCATCAGCGCGCGGATCTCGGCGTCATCCGGGTGCACGGTGAGGAACTGCTGGAACAGCGTCACCTGGTCCGGCTTCGGCGGGCCGAGCCAGATCAGCGCGAAGCGCCAGGTTTCATCGGCGTTGCCGCCCACGTCGTTGTTCGGTGCCAGTTTGGCCAGGGCACGAATGCCGTCAGGCCGGGTGGCCGGGTTGCGCGCCAGGTGCTTGGCGAGGAACAACGCAACGATCGGGTCGTTCGGCCGTTCACGGGACAAACGCTGCAAGCCGGTGATGGCTTCGTTGGTGCCCTTGGCCGTGAAGCCCAAGGTGTTGTAGTACTCACGGGCGATCAGGCCTTGGGGTTGGCGGCCCTGGAAAACCTGGCGGTACAAGGCCACGGCCTTTTCGCGCTCGTCGTCGGGCTCACCCAACTCACGGGCCTGCTCCAGCAACTTGGCGTTGTCCGGCACGGCCACGGTGATGTCCTGCTCCAGCTGCAACGCCTGGCGCGGCACCGGGCTCAGCGCCTGCAAACGGGCCAGGTACTTTTGCGCTTCGGCCGGACGGTTCTGTTGCACCTGGATCAAGCCGATGCCGTACAGCGCATCCGGCTGCTCGGGGCTCAGGCTCAAGAGTTTCTGCCAGGTTTCCAGCGCGCGTTCAGGGTTCTTTTTCGACTGCCAGTAGTAACCCTGCTCGATCAGCAGGGCCTGCGGGTCGCTGGTTTCAGCGACGCTGGCCGTCGAGACCAGGGCGGCGAGAATCGCAATGGCTAGCGTGTGACGGCGCATGCGGCCTCCCAGGATAATTTGACCGTACCGTCTTGTTCAAAACGGTACTTCTGATCGGCAAAGCCCTGGCTGAACAGGCTGAGCATGTAGTCGTAGTAGATCGGCTGCACGCTCTCCGGTGCCGAAGGCGCCAGGGCCTTGGCGAGTGCGTCGTCGACCTTGGCCTTTTGCAGCTGCGCCAGGGCGGTTTCGCCGCGGGCCTGGAAGAAGGCAATGGTCGATGCGGAGAAACCCATCGGCGTGTAGCCGTTGTTTTTCTCGGCTTCGCCGGTCAGCACGTGGATTTTTTCCGGCGGGAAGCCGGTGACCGATGCGGCCGTGGCGCGGGACATACCGCCCAGCGACTTGAGCATCGCCGCCGCCAATGGATCGCCTTTGGCGGTCATGCCGGCCCACATGTAGGTGCGGATCGCGTCGTAGCTGCCCAGGTCATCGGAGAACGGGTCGACCACAAACAGCCCGGCGTTGGCGCTGGTCGCGCGATAACCGACCCAGTTGGCCGCGAGGCCGTGAGGGTTGCTGGCGGTGTCGGCGAGCATGCGCGCGTTGCTTTCAGCCACTTCGTTCCAACCGGCGTTCGGGCGTTCTTTCTGGAAGCGACGCAGTTGTGCAAGCACCTGGTAGCTCGGATTGAAACGCCACAAACCGCCCGGATGCACGTAGCCCACCGGCCCCGGCAACAGCATCTTGCCCAGGCCGGGCACGCGCACGATCAGGTTGCGTTCGACATTGGCCAACAACAACTGCGCGTCGGCGCGGTACTGCGGGGCATTCCACACGCGTGCCGCTTCGAGCAAGGCGTAAGCCATCCACAAATCAGCGTCGCTCGCGGAATTCGGGTCGATTACACCCCAGGTGTTATCGGCTTTTTTACCCCACAGCCAACCCGGCAGGTTCTGGCCGATGTCGGAGCCCGACATGTTGGCCTTGGTCCAGGTCCACAGCTTGTCGAAGCTCGCACGGTCGTTACCGACCAACGCAAAGAACATCGCATAGGACTGCCCTTCCGAACTGCTCTCGGTGGGTTTCATCGACGAGTTCAGCACTCGCCCATCGTCCTGCACAAAGCGCTTGGCGTAGTTCTGCCACAGCGGCCAGTCACAGGTTTGCGCTTGCGCGCTACCGGCAAACATCACCGCGCCCAGTGCGGCCAGGGCCATGCTCTTGAGCGGGCTCATGCCAACCGCCGTTTTGCACGTGCACGCAGCGACAGGTAGATCAGGCTGGTCACCACCGCCAGGCCGAGGAAGGTGATCAACAGCATCCAGCCCAGGTTCTGCGACAGTTGCCACTGCATGAATTTGAAGTAGTTGAGCTTGCCGACGTAGTACTGCTCGTCACCTACCAGCGAGCTGATCGTGGTGCCCTGCACTACGGCCAGGCTGCCCTGGATCGAATCTTTGTAGTCGTCACCACCGATCAGCGCCGAGGTGGCTTCCAGCAGGCCCTGCGGCTGGTTGCTGGCGATCAGCACCACGCTGCGACCGCTTTTGAGTGGCGATTGGAAGCCCGCCAGCCAAGTACTGTTGCTCAGGCCCTTGAAGGTAATGCCGGCATTGGCCGGATGCTGGTTGCCCGCCGGGTCCGGGCTGACCCAGCTACGGACATAACGTGGCAGGTCAGACAGCAGGAACTGGTGCTGCTCACCATCGCTGGTGGCCGGCAGGTATTGCTGCCACTGCTTGAGCAGCGGTTGGTTGGCGGCGGTGGCGAGCACCAGCAGGTCTTTGTCGGCAACGCTTTGCACGTCTTTGGCCTGTACCACTTTGACGGCGGTGGCCGGGTAGCCGGTGGCTTCGCCGAAGCGGCCCATCACGGTCAGGTAGGCGGTCAACTCGTCGGTGCCGAAGTTGTCGGGCATGACCACGGCGGATTCCGACAAGTCAGCCAGGCGGGTGAACGGGAAGCCGGAGTCGTTGAACACGCCCAGGTTCGGCATGGCGATGTAATGCTGGTAGCCGGTGACGTCGAGGGTGGAATCCGGGTCGATGGAGCCACGCATGTTGTCGACGATGATGTCGCGGCATTCGCCTTCTTTGATGTAGTCGTACATGAAGCGCAGTTGCAGCTTGGACTTGGGCGATGCCGAGCTGATCGGCAGCAGGGTCGTCACTTCGCGCGGCAGGCTTTCGTCTTTCTTCAACTGGTCGAGCAGGGTCTGGCCGCCGCCCAGGTTGGTCACCGACGGCAAGGCCACGGACTTCATGAATTGATCATTCAGGCCGATCAGCAGCGACGAGTTGGTCGACACCTGCTGCGGCGTGTAGCGGTACTTGAGCTTGAGCGGCACGCCCTCTTCACGCCAGTTGAACAGGTCCGGCGGCAAGCGCATGTCGACGCTGATCGCGCCTGGGTTGTAGCCCGACACGCTGAGTTTCTGCTGTTCGATCAACTCGCCCAGGCGCACCGGGCGGTTGCTTGGCAGCCAGTTTGGCGCGTCGTACGGGCGGCGCGGTGCAAGGGTGTCGAGCTTGGTGATGACCACGCTGTTGCCGGCCAATACCGGGTTGCCCAGCACGACCGCGTTGGCGGCGCGCTTGAGTTCTTCGCCGTCACGCCCGGTGACGATCAGCAGTTTGCCGTTGACGTCATTGGGGTTGGCGATGAGGGTCAGGGTCGGGCCGGTCGGCTTGGCGACCGCAACACCGTGCACGTCCAGTGCGTCGGCGGTTTGCACCAACACGATGGCGTTGCCTTTGGCCGGCAGCTCGCTGAGGGTGGTCGGGAACGTCGCGCCCCGGTAGCTGGCGAGGCCGCCAATCCATGAAGACAAGGCACCGGCCGCCTCCAACGCGGCGCTGTCGGGCGCAGTGGCGAACACGAACGGCAGGCTGACCTGGCGCGCGTCACGCTTGTCGAAGAACGGCAGCGGCAGCACGGCCAGGTCGTCCTTGAGCACGATCGGCTCGACCTGCACTTTGAGCTCGCTACTGTTGCTGATCTTGGCCCACAGGCTGCTGTGCAGCGGGTCTTCGCAGGACATGGTGTAGTGGCCGATGAACTGCAGGCTCAAGCGGTTGAACTCGGTGATCAGCTTCGGCGGAAGCTGCACCAGTTGCTCTTGCTGGATGCCCGCGCCTTCTTTGGGCAGCGCCAGACTGGCGGCGACTTCGCCGTTGACCAACACGTTGATCTGCGACAGGTCGGCCAGCAGCGCCGGCGAGTAGCTGTATTTGAGCAGCAGTTGCGCGCCCTTCACCACTTCATCGGCACGGATATCGAAGTTGACGCTGTCGGACGACTCCACGCCTTGCAGGTTCATGGTGTCGCGGCGGCCCAGCTGCTTGAGGGTCAGGCTGTAGCCGTTATCGGTGCTTTGCACCGGCACGGTGGCAACCGCTTGCTCGGCAGCTTGCGCCAGGGTGTTGAGGCCCATCAGCGAGGCGATCATCAGCGCGAGTGCACGGCGCGGATGAGGGCGAGCGAATATCTTCGAGGTCATGGCTTGTCCATCAGCGTATCTAGCGGTTTTGTGGGGGTGCGGCTCAAGGCCAGACGCAGTTCGTGTAGGGTGGCGCGGCCCAGGGTGAACAAGCCGCCGATGCCGATGGAGCCCACTTCACGCAGGGCCGCCAGCGGTGTATCCGGCTGGCCGGCGCCCCAGCTCGCGGCCCAGGTATCGGCGCGGGAGAAGGTCAGGCGAACCAACTCGCTTTGCTGGCGCAGACTGAGGGGCTCGAACTGGGCACCGATCTGCGCGCCCTTGCTGAACACCACGCGGGCATCGAACAGGCTGTCCTGGCCGTTGCGTGACAGCACCAATTGCACGCGCTCACCCTGGGTGATCGAGTGACCATCGGAGAGCATCAAGCCGAAGCCGTTTTGCGAGAAATCTTGAGTCGTGCCTTCAAGCACACGGCCGTCAGCACAAATGATGCTCACCGGCAGCTTGGCGCTGACACGCGGCTCGGAACGCACTTGGCGCGCTTCCGAAGCCACGGCCACAGCGGCGCTGGTGATGATCAGGTTGTAGAGGGTTCAGGTCAGGTTGATCGCTACCGTCACGGCAGTGGACGCATCGCCCCAGATCAACTGATGGATACCGAAGCCCAGGCCGACCAGATTCACCGCCAGCAACACCAGGTACGGGCGCGCGAGTTTCCAGTCGAAGAACTGCTTGTCGATGATGCCGCCCTTGTCGGTCACGTTGAAGCCACCGGCCTTGGGGTTGACCAACGCCACCAGCACCGGCGGCAGGATGTACCAGGCCAGTACCGTCTCGTACACCTCGTTCCAGAACGAGTGACGGAAACGCCCCTGGATCCGAGAGTTGGTCAGGCTCGAGTGCACCAAGTGCGGCAACACGTAGGCAACGATCATCAGCGCCGACGCGTGGAAAATCTCCGCCCCGAACACCAGATAAGCCAACGGCGCGGTCAGGAACACCAGGCGCGGCAAACCATAGAAGAAGTGCAGCATGGCGTTGGCGTAGCAGATGCGCTGGCCCCACTTGAGGCCTTTGCCCAGCAGCGGGTTGTCGGTGCGGAAGATCTGCGCCATGCCCCGCGCCCAGCGAATCCGCTGGTTGATGTGGCGCGACAGGCTTTCGGTGGCCAGGCCCGCGGCTTGCGGGATGGCCAGGTAAGCGGTGTTGTAGCCCAGGCGGTTGAGCTTGAGCGCGGTGTGGGCGTCTTCGGTCACGGTCTCGACGGCTACACCACCGATTTCCAGCAGCGGCTTACGGCGGATGACCGCACAGGAGCCGCAGAAGAAGGTGGCGTTCCACAGGTCGTTGCCGTCCTGCACCAGGCCGTAGAACAGCTCGCCCTCGTTGGGCACGGCGCGAAAGGTATCGAGGTTCTTTTCGAACGGGTCTGGCGAGAAGAAGAAGTGCGGCGTTTGCAGCATCGCCAGCTTCGGGTCTTTGAGGAACCAGCCCAGGCTCACTTGCAGGAAGGAGCGCGTCGGCACGTGGTCGGCGTCGAACAGGGCGATGTATTCACCGTCGGTGACCTTCAACGCTTCGTTAAGGTTACCGGCCTTGGCGTGGAAGTTGTTGTCGCGGCGAATGTAGTTCACGCCGACCTTGCGGCAGAAGTCGCGGAAGTCGTCGCGGCGGCCGTCGTCCAGCACGTGGACACGCAGCTTGTCCTTGGGCCAGTCCATTGCCTGGGCGGCGAAGATGGTCAGTTTTACGATGCTCAGCGCTTCGTTATAAGTGGGGATGAACACGTCGACCGTCGGCCACTCTTCGGGCTCGGTCTTCAACCACACTGGCGTGCGACGCAACGGCCAGGCGGTTTGCACGTAGCCGAAGATCAGCACGATCAAGGCGTAGAACTCGGCCGCGACCAGGCCGTAGCCGAAGAACATGTCGATCCAGGTCTCGAACCCGAGGGTGGAGGTGAGCCGCCAGAACATGTAGCGCAACGACGCCACCAGTGATAACACCACCAGCGCGAGGATCGCCAGGCGTCCGGGAATTTTGCGCAGCACCAGCACCGCCAGGAAGCACACACCGGCAAACAGGCATTGGCTATAGAGGTCGAGCGGTGCGCTGATAATGCCCAGCAACAGCAGGGCGCCAAGCACGCAACTGGCAACAACCAGCACCGTACGCAGCGCCGCAGGCCACCGATTGAAGCGCGCAATCGCGCCATTTAGGCGCTGTTCAGCGCGCCCTTCGACGAAGGGCGTGGAGGACGTATTGTCGGTCATGGGAGGTCCGAGTCGATGCGTTCGAGCAAGGTGCGGCACAGGGCGTGGACGTCCTGGCTGCCGATACTGTTGACGGTGGGGTCGAGGGGATCGCGACCGTAGGCTTGGGCTTCACTGAACGCGGGATCGCGGTGGACCGTGCCCAGCAGGGCAGCACCCAGACGGGTCTTGAACACCTCGACCATGTCCAGGCTGAAGCGGTGGGCAGCGTCCAACTGGTTGATCACGTAGAAGCGCTGTGGCGGTTTTTCGCGGTTGAAGTACGGCGCAAGCACACTGTCCATCTGGTCGAGGGTGCTGAACGAGGCCACATCCGGCTGCACGACGACCAGCACCGCATCGGCCACCGACATGGCCTGGCCGAGGTACACGGTATTGCCGGCCGGGACGTCGATGATCACGGTGTCCTGGCCATTCAATTTAAGCTCGGCCAAGCGTTTGCCCAGCCACTCGCTATCCTGGCCCAGCCAACGGTTCAGACTCTGCTGCTGCTCGTGGTCGGTGCTACCAAACGCCACCAGGCGGCAACCGGCAAAGCCGCGTTCAGGCAGGGTTTCCCAGCTTTCATTGAGTAAACTGTTCGCGCCGAGGCCAGGCATGTCGAGGCCCAGGCACAAGTGATGGCGCAAGGCGTTCTGCGGGTCCAGGTCCAGAGCAAGTGCCGGGCGGCCCTGGCGCTGCAAGCCACTGGCAATCGCGGCAGTCAGGGTGCTGCGGCCGACGCCGCCTTTGACCGAGACAACCACCACGACATTGGGGCTCGATTGCTCCGAATACACTTCGCCGTCACGCCCCTCCACCACTTCGGGCGGCTGCAGGTGGTCGGCTTCGCCTTGGCTCAGCTCTTCCAGCAGACGCAACAGGGGAGCTGACGGCGCTTCAATTTCAGGCAGGGCTTGAGTGGCGACGGGGGCTTCCAAGACCTCTACATCGTCCTCGATGAACTCATGGACAAAGTCGATCTCGCGGTAGCCACTCGGGTTGGCACCCAGCTTGTTGAATAGTTTTGAAATGTCATCTGCTCGACTCACTCACTGCCCCTCCCCACCTGTTTGCGCTTTAAAGGCGATAAAAAGGTCAGCAATAGGCTGACCTTGTATTTTTCTAGTTATGTGGTGTCGGGCGCATTCTGTGATATCACATTGATGGTGTCAGTATTTTGATGCTTTTAGTTCAATTTAATCCGACGAACGGCGTGGCGCCATTTTTATGACTTTTTTGTGATAAAAAATGCATTCGTTGTAAGAACATGAACTTGCACTGTTAATTCGCGAAAATTGTTGTCCAGATGGACAAGAACGGCGCAAAACTGACACACCCATCAACAAATACTCGATTGCCCAACAATGTCTCGAAAAATTGCCTACACGAAACCGCGATTAAACTGACGGTTTATATCGCGCCACAGAATACGGAAACTTCACCTGTATTCAAGGGAAAACCAGCCGAGCGGTTGATCCAAATCGCCCGCGAAGCCACAGCCTGTATATCGGTGCGTACAGGCACCGCCTCGCTGGACAGCGAAGCAAAACCCGCGCCGCATGACTCCACCAAGGCACTGAATCTGCTAAGCCAGGAGGATACCGCCCATCAACTAAACCAAATTGATCGCAGTCAGCCTGTAGGCTTTTGCTGCAAATGCAGGCAGAAATGGGTAATGGACTACAAGAAGTTCGGGAAGAACTGTGGGAAGAGGTGTTGATACCTATAACAACCGGGCACCCGAGCGCCCGGTTTTGGAGCGCGCCAGCCTTATTGGCGCACGCGGCGCTCGGTGAACGCGTAGTCATCCTGGCAATCGCTGGTAGGGTCCGACGACACGCTCACGTAGTGAACGGTGTCGGCGTCGAGCAGCTTGTAGGTGTACACATCCGGCGAACGTACGCCGTCCGTGCGCAACTCATTCTTGCCATTGGCCGCTGACCATGAACCCTGCTCGGTCTGGATCACCTGGGTCTGCTGCGCATCGCGGTAGAAGGTAATGACGAAGCGCCCGTCAGGCCTGAGATTATTGGTCCACGACAGGAACTGACATTTGCCGGTTTCGGTACGCAAGCCTTTCCAAGTACCGACCAGGGCAGGGTCATTACCGGGCTTATTGGAGGAACACGCACTGAGCACGGCAGTGAGGAGGATGAGGGACAGGGAGAGAGTCCGTTTCACGTGGGGCTTCCTTTGGATGGGATGAGATTGCACCGGGTTTGACCCTTCGGCGACCAAGGAAGAATCCTACCCTTGCTGATCGGAAAAAGGGGCGCGGATGAAAAAACCTTGGGTTCTGCAAAAATAGTCAGAATTCAGGGGTTTACAGAACCTTGCCAATCGCTATAATCGTCGCCCTAACACGCCGGTATAGCTCAGTTGGTAGAGCAACTGACTTGTAATCAGTAGGTCCCGGGTTCGACTCCTGGTGCCGGCACCATATCTCGAAGCCCCGCAATGCGGGGCTTTGTGGTTTCTGGGGTTTGGAAAACGCGAGAAACTCTGGGCGTCGTTTCTTGAAAATGCCCACTAAACGTCCACGCTCAAAACACTACCCTGCTTTTTTTCGCATCCCCCACTTCTTCTTGCCGCGCTCCGCTGTCAATTCACGGCCAATTTTCATAGCCGCATCCAATAGATCCGCTGCCTCACCAAAACTGTCCGGGTCTGCTGTGCCGCTGAAAAGCACACCACCAGCTGTAACATCCAACCTCACGCTGTCCGCCAACTGATAAAACCGAACAATCTGCTTAGCCTCGTCAGTGGATAGCCCACCGAGCCGAGTGACGTTGGCCTGATATACGCGGTTGTAGTGCTCGTGAATGTTGACCGAGTATTTTTGAAACCTCGGTTCGAAGATCTCTGCAATCGAGGCCCCTTCAGGCGGAGAAAGATCCGCTTGGGCAGCTCTTAACCCCTCTACATAGCCTCTCAGCTCTACCAACTCAACCAGCGCCAAAACCTCAGCTATCAAAGCCGCACGAACGCTCTCACGCTCCCTCGCAGCTTGACGATGCCATATCCAGAACGGGCCACCCGCAGCGGAAAAGGCCGTAATCAATGCGACGGAAACTGTCGTCCAATCAATCCCTGAATTCATTATTTACCCTTCTTCTTATTAGATTGAACGGCCTTCCTCTGCACCAATGCCTCCGACCTCTACGTTTATTCCAAATTATGAACTGGCAATAATTATGACTCAGCCATAAAAACAATAATTTCAGTAGCAACCTATTCAGCCCAATGAAGGATTCTGCCACCCATCCCATCAACGTTCCCAATTACTCCCCCCGCCCCACCACGCTTCGCTGCCAATTCAGCGATCGGGCCTGAGAACCCGGCAAGATGCAGGCGCACCAAGCGCCCCTAGACCCGAATGCCTGGGCGTCGCATTACTTGCAGGAGATGAGCAAGGCGGTGATTGATGTGTGGTGAAGGTGTTGGAGTCAACCGGCACTACCAGGCAGTAACCCCCACCTGAAGAGCCCCACCCTGAGAGGGCCGGGGCTAGGTAAGGGATCCCCCGATTTGTCACCCGCCCATTCCTGCTGTTTACTCAACCATCAACAGCCCCACCCTCTGCTACCCTGCTCCAAGCACCTAAACGTCCAAGACATCATGGCCGAGACAATCCCCATGACGAATGCCCCGCCCGCCATCAAGCTCAGCACGCTTCGCCAGATCGCGCCCTACCTGAGCATGCGCGGGGTATCGCCGTTGGAGTTCTTTCGGCGTTTTGGCATTTCCCCGCATGTGTTTCAAAACCCTGAAGCCTGGGTGCCGCGTGCGGCGTGCTTTCATATCGCGAATGAAATGGCTGCCATCGCCCAGGACCCTTTCGGTGGAGCGATGATCGGGCATTTAACCGATGTGCGCTCAACCGGCCTGTGGGGCGAGTTGATTCTGGGTTCGACCAGTTTGGCTCAAGCCTGTGCAGCGGCGGCGGTGCATACGGATTTGTTGCATCAGGGCAGCGAAGTCAAGATTGTCACCGAAGGCCGTACGACAAAGTTGATCCAACACTTTACCGGGCACCATGGCGCAGACCCCAAGCAGGTGATTTTCGGAACGCTGGCCGTGCTCAGGAAAGTGCCGCTCATGTCGGGCGCGCCTGGCTCCATACGCGTGCATCTGAAGACCCCGCGAGAGCGAGGCGATGAGGCGCTTGAAGAGTATCTGGGCCCGAACCTGGTCATGAACGCCGACTACAACATGATCGAGTTTGATCGAGAGTTGCTCGAAATTCCCCTGCGGCCTGTCCGGGATGTCGCCTGGAAAACCACCCAAGCCTTGAACTCGACCTCGGCAGCGGCCGACGTGCTTGCCCAGCAGATTGCCGATCAGGAGCTCTCCAAGCTGGTCACTATTTCCAGAAAGATCGGGCTGTCTGTGCGAACGCTGCAACGACGCCTGGAACATTGCGGCATCGACTTCGACGCACTGCGTGACGAGACACGTCGCAGTGAAGCCCTTCAGTTGATTGCCAGCGGCCGGTACAGCGCGACTGAAATTGCCTACATGGTCGGCTACAGCGATCCCGCGCACTTTACCCGTGCCTTCAAGCGCTGGACCGGCAGCCCACCGTCGCGCTATCGCGCCCTCTTGAAACAAGATCGTTAATACCCTCGCTTAACCCTTCCGGCCACGCTCAGCGGAGGCCTTCGCGTGCCCGCTCGCTGAGCTTTTGGCACCAAATGGCAAGTTTGCGCCAGGGCGTTCTTATACAGTCAAAAAATCAACGCCAACTTATAAAACCCCGAGGTTTCAATGTCTCAATCACCCACGGCCTGCCTCTTCGCCCTGGCGCTGGCTGCTTTTGGAAGTGCGCACGCTCAGTCATCCCCGGAGGCGGCGATACCGGTGGGTGTGGATAATTTTGCGCGTGCCGAGTCCGATCTCTACTTGGGCAAAATGGTTGCCACCGGCAGCTTGGGCCGCTTTGTTCATAGTCGCGAAGCCGTGCCCATCGACGCACAGAATGTGGTGCGGATGAATCGGGACACGCTCTATTCATCAGCAGTATTCGACCTCGATGCCGGCCCCGTCACGATCGCCTTGCCTGAGGCCGAGGGGAGGTTCATGTCGATGGCCGTGATCAATGAAGACCACTACGTGCCCATCGTCACCTACGGCGCCGGTCGCCGGACGCTGACGAAAGAGGCGGTGGGCACGCGTTATGTGTTTGTCGCTGTGCGCACCTTCTTCGACCCCACGGATCGTCAAGACCTGGAAAAGGTGCATGGGCTGCAGGACGCAATCACGGTCGAACAAGCCAAGGTTGGGGAGTTGGTCGTACCGAAGTGGGACCCGGCCAGTCAGGCAAAAGTGCGCGAAGCCCTCGAAGTGCTGGGCTCGACGATCCCCGATTACAACCAGTCGTTTGGCCCCAAGGGCAAGGTCAATCCGATTCATCACCTGATCGGCACGGCCACGGGATGGGGCGGCAACCCGGCCAAGGACGCCATCTACCTCGGCGGCGTGATGCCTGCGAACGACGGCAAGACCGTTTACCGACTCAAGGTCGGCGATGTTCCGGTGAAAAGCTTCTGGTCTGTCAGCGTGTACAACGCGGACGGCTACTTCCAGCAAAACCCGTATGACGCTTATTCGCTGAACAATTTAACCGCTCAGAAAAGTGCTGACGGCTCGATTGTCATCCAGTTCGGCGGCTGTGACGGAAAGATCGCCAACTGCCTGCCGACTACGCCCGGTTGGAACTACACGGTTCGGCTGTATCAGCCGAGTGATGAGATCTTGAGTGGCCAATGGCGTTTTCCGACGCCGCAGCCTGTCGCTCTCTAATTCAGGAAAGAATCGATGACAACGCTCGGTGGTTCAAACGTGTTCAAGCATCCGACGACACTCATTACAGGTATCACTCTCGCCGTGGCGATGGCGTTACCAGCGTACGCAGACGACTCAAACAACGAGCCGTCCGTGACGGTTGGCGGCGGACTGACGGTCGGCCCGTTGTACGAGGGTTCGTCGCACTACGCGGCGTTTCCGTCACTGAAACTCAAGGCCGTGTTGCCGACTGAAAACTGGGGCAAGTTCACCGCGGCCTTCCCGGACGGGCTGCGCTGGGACTTGCCGGGGCTATCGCCCTTCGGCGTAGCGCTGCTGTTGGGGTACGACCAGGGGCGCAAAGAAAGAATCCACACCCTGGGCGGCCGTGACGACTACCTCAAGGGCATGGGCAACCTGGACAGCACGGCCCTGATCGGCGCAGAAGCCTACTGGATCCTGCCCGCCGGGCGCCTGTTCGTTCGCGGCCTGCAAGCCAGCGAAAGTCGCAACTACGGCGGCGAAAACCTCGGCCGTACCAAATACCTGGAAGCCGGCTTCGCCACCGCCTACGCACTGTCTTCGACGTTAACCCTGGACTCGACGCTGTACGGCACCTGGAGCAATGAGAACGACATGATGGCCCGCTATGGCGTCACGGCCCAACAAGCCGCGCGCACCCAGTTCGATGAATACCACCCGGGCGGCGGCATGCGTGACGTGACCTTGAAGCTCGGCCTCACCTGGCAATTGCAGCCACAGTTGGCGCTGGAAGGCGGCCTCAAGACCTACGCCCTGGTCTCCGACGCACGCAACAGTCCGTTGACGGGTGAAAAGGTGGTCGCAGGCGCCTATCTGAATGCCTTGTACCGATTCTGACCAGGGAACAATCAATGAACACACATCACATGCTGCTGGGGCTGGCAGGCCTGATCGGCGCGGGGCTGGCGTTTGCCGACGAGCCCGTCACCCAGATCACAGACCCGCATTTCAAGCTTGCCCCTGGCTATCTTGACGCGAAGGATCTGCCATTGCGCCTGGCCTTGCTTGGCGCGCCACCCAAACCGGACTCCGCAGCCCTTGCGCGGGATGAAGAAGCGCGGCGCGCTGCATTGTCGCTACGCGGCACAGCCCGGGAAAAACTCGCGGCGGCGGATGCGGAGCTGGCCTTCCCGGGCCCGGCACAAGCCTTCTCCTGCGCGATGGGTACACCGATCACCGAAAAAACCACGCCACATCTTTATACCTTGATGCAGCGCACCCTCACGGACGCCGGCGGTTCCACCTACGCCGGGAAGAACGCCTACAACCGCACCCGACCTTTCGTGGCACATAACGAAGGCACCTGCCGCAAGGATATGGAACCCCTGCTGCGCACGGATGGTTCCTGGCCGTCCGGCCACTCTGCTGCCGGTTGGGCCTGGGGACTGCTGCTGGCCGAGATTCAGCCGGCGCGCGCCACCGAGTTGATGACCCGTGGATTGTCCTTCGGCCAGAGCCGCGTCATCTGCGACGCACATTGGCAAAGCGACGTGGATGCCGGTCGCATCATGGGCGCGGCGACGGTGGCGAGCTTGCATGCCAATCCAGCGTTCCTGGCGGACTTGGCGGCGGCGAAAGAGGAGGTCAAGGCCGCTCAAAAAACCGGCCTGAAACCTACGCAAGACTGTGGGGCGGAAAGCGTGGCGCTCTCGCTGACCCAGCACTGATCGGAGAAACACCATGATGCACTTACGACGCCTGACGCTGGTGTTGGGCGCCTTTGCGGCAATGCCCACCTTGGCCACGGCCGCCGACGGCGAGGGCTGGACCTTCAACGGCGGACCTTACCTGTGGGGCGCCGGTATCCGTGGGCACGTGGGCCATCGGAGCACCGGCACCCAATTTATCAAGTCCGATTTCTCCGACATCGCACGCACGGTGGATATGTCGGTGATGCTGATGGGCGAGGCGCGTCGTGGTCCCTACAGCGTGCTCGCCGACCTGATGTACATCGACACTGACACCCGCAGCCGTCTGCCTGGAGGCCTCCTTGCCAACAAGCTCGAGGTGGAAAGCAAGACCGCCTCCGGGTTCCTGGGAGGTGGCTATACCGTGTGGGGAGATGCAGATCGGCGGTTGGATGTGGCCGGCGGGATGCGCGTCTGGTACAGCAGCACCACCCTCACCTTTCATGGTGGGCCCGCTGGCGGGCGATCCGGCTCCGACAGCGCCACCTGGGCCGACGCCATGGCCGGGCTGCGCGGGCACTATGCGTTGAATGAGCGGTTCTGGTTATCATCCTGGGGCATGGCGGGCGCCGGGCAGTCCAAGCAAGACTGGGACCTGGCGGCGCTGGCGGGCTGGGAGTTCTGGCCCGGCTTCTCGGCAGTGGCCGGCTACCGGGCGATGGGCGTGAATTATCGTCACGATGGTTTCGTCTACGACATCGTCCAGAAAGGGCCGTTGCTGGGGATCAGTGGGCGGTTCTGAGACGCGCCTTTCTGCGCAGATGGACCATTTGTGCCGTCAAGCCGATCACCAGCGCCACTGCGATACTCGCCTGTGCGCCAAGCAACACGGGCGATTGCAGGTCTGTCACGAAGGGGTGGCCATCGGGAACGCGACGCAACGTTTCGGAAACGGTGGGCACCATCAGAAAGAACGCGGTCAGGCTCAAAAAGATCGTTTCCAAGTAGACACGCGCCCGCCCCAACCAGGCCAAGTGCCCTACCCCGTAACCTGCCAACAGCAGCGCAAGGGTCATGACGCCGATGATGTTGCTGACAGGTTGATGCGCCACCAGGAACACGGTGAGGCCACCGATCAGCATCGACACGAAATAAAACACTCCCGGTACCGACCGAGGCACGATGCGCCCGTGCTTAATAAACATGTAGGCGGCCAGTGGGATAGCCGGCAGGCTGCCGAGGGTGTGAAGCCAGCCAAGGGCGGAGATTCCGAACATTTTAGTGTTCCCATGTAATTGGATGACGTGCATAAACGGCCAACGTTGCAAACGTTCATCTCGATGACGCCGGCACGCTATGATCTCGGGGATCAGCTTAGTGACGGCGGGACTGGACCGATATGATGGATCCCTTGGAAAACTTGATCATTCATCCGGAAATGCAACTGGAAGGGCTGGCCAAGGGCGATTTGCTGTCCCAGGTGCTGGCGCAGATCCGTCTGACGGGCGACCGCGTTTATGCCTGCACGCTTGCGGACGCGCAAGGCCTCGATCTTGATGAAAAGAGCGCGCATATCTGCGTGCTTCAACAAGGCCAACTGCATCTGGACGTGGCCGATCAACCGGCACAGACCTTCAACCCAGGCGATGTCATCCTGCTGCCCCACGGTCCTGCGGGCCTCGTGATGACGGCGGTGGATGGGGCCGCCAGCGTGGTCATCTGCCGCTTCTGGTTCGACGCGAGCAGTTTCCAGGCCATGCTGTTTGCCCTGCCACGACTGATTCATATCCCGCACGCTGAAGCTGCCGCCTGGGCGGAAGGCATCCTGCATTTCATGCTGCTTGAAGCCCATGACACGCAACCGGGCGGTGCGTTGATGATTTCGCGGCTTATCGATCTTGTGGTGATTCGTATCCTGCGCACCTGGGTGCAGCAGGGTGTTGCTTCTGGATGGCTGGGTGGGCTGTCGGATGCACGTATCGCCCGAGCGCTGAAGGCCCTTCACGAAACGCCGGGCACGCAGTGGCGTATCGACGCGCTGGCGGAAATTGCGGGGATGTCACGCTCGAACTTCTGTGAACGCTTCACTACGCTGGTCGGGCGCTCGCCGTTGCGTTATCAGAATGAATGGCGCCTGACCCTGGCGAAAACCATGCTGTCCAGACAGGACGGTCGCATCGGCGAAATCGGCTTTGCAATTGGCTATGAATCCGAGGCGGCGTTCAGCCGCGCCTACAAAGCCTTTTTTGGTCGCTCGCCACGAGAGGACAACGCCCGGCCGGGTTAGGCCGGGACGTGTGTATCAATGACCCGCGCTTTGCCCACCGTCGACATGCAGAATCTCGCCGGTGACAAACCCAGCGCGTTCCAGGTAGACGATCGCCTGGGCGATGTCACTCACCTCACCCATGTGCCCGACCGGGTGCAATTGCCCAAGCGCCGCGTGGGTTTCTGCGCCGTGCATCGGCGTCTTGATGATCCCTGGGCTCACCGCGTTCACCCGGATGCCACGCTTGGCGTACTCGATCGCCAGGGACTTGGTCGCTGAATTCAGGCCGCCTTTGGTGAGGTTGGCGAGCACCGACGGCACGCCGTCAATCGCGTGGTCCGCCAGGCTGGTGGTGACGTTGACGATATGGCCGGCGTGGTTCTTTTCCATCTCGGCAATGGCGAGTTGGGTGATGTAGAAGAAACCGTTGAGGTTCACCGCGAGCACGTTGGCGTAGTCCTCCTGGGTGTAAGCGGTAAACGGCTTGGCGATGAAGATACCGGCGTTGTTGATCAGGCTGTCGATGCGCCCGAAGGTGGCCAGCGCTTCGCGGATAACGCGCTGGGCGGTGGCCGGGTCGGCGATGTCGCCGGCGACGGTGAGGATATCCGGGTCGCTGGACGGCTGGATCGAGCGCGACGTGGCGACGACCCGGTAATCCAAAGCGCGGTAGGCCTGGACCACGGCGGCGCCGATACCTTGGGACGCGCCGGTGATGATGACGACTTTTTTCATGAGGGTTCTCCGGTAGGGATTCAGGCTTGGGATTTGCGGTATTCGGTGGTGGTGATGCCGGCGTAGCCCCAGTTATCGGTATCGACTTCTTCGATGACGATGTGGGTCAGGTCCGGGCGTTTGTGCAGAACGCGTTCGAGGGTTTTGGTGAACTCGGCGATGACCTGGGCTTTTTGCTCCGGGGTAACGCCGTCACGGGTGATGCGCAGGCTGACAAAGGGCATGGCGATAACTCCAGTGGCCGGCCATCGGGGTGATGGGCGGGCAGTGGGGCCAATTTAGGCGTGCGTCGCAGAGGGATAAAGGTGGGGCGGAGTACTTCATTCGTACTGCGGTGTAACAAGACGCGGTGGAATGCCAGGCATAAAAAAACCCCGAACCAGTCGGGGTTTTTTATCGCCTGGATATCAGGCGCGACGCCGGATCAATTAGAAAACGTTGATCGGGTAGTCGGCGAACAGACGGATTTCGTTACCGCCTACGTTGTAGTTGCTGGCGTTGCTCGAAACGCGCAACCAGGACGCACGTGCACGCAGGCTCAGGTCTTTGGCCGGGCCGCTTTGTACGACGTACTTGAACTGGTTCCAGATTTCACGCTCGGTGCCATCGCCGCGGTTGGAACCGTCGTCAATGTTGGTACCGCGCACGTAGGCAACGTTGTAGGTCAGGCCCGGTACGCCGAAGGTGGCGAAATCGATGCCGTAGCCGGCTTGCCACGAACGCTCGTCCTTGCCGTTGAAGTCGGACCAGTAGGAGTTGGCCAGCAGGATGGTGTTACCACCGTCGCCGATGCCGCCAGCATTGCGGTAGCCGCCGTACAGGTAGCCGGTGTCACCGGTGCTGCGCTGGTGAGCGACGGTGAAGCTGTGCGGGCCGACAGCCCAGGTAGCGCCCAGGCTCCAGATCTTGTTGTCGCGCGCGTCTTCGCTGCCTTGGTTTTCCAGGGCGAAGCTCTTGTCCAGCTTGGTTTTGTAGCCGTTGAAGTCAAAGGTCAGCGACTGCTTCTCTGGCAGGGCCAGCACGTAGTTGACGTTGACGTATTGCTTCTTCAGCACGTCCTGCATGTCGGAGGCGTACAGCGCGGCCGACAGGCTTTCGGTGAATTTGTAGCTACCACCGATGTAGTCGATGCTTTTCAGGCGACCGCTGTCGGTGCCTTCCATGCTCTTACGGGCTTCTTTTGTGAAGTGACCCGCGTCCAGTTGCAGACCGGCGATCTCTTTGGAAACGATCGAGGTACCGGTGTAGGTTTCCGACAACAGGCGGGAGTTGTCGTACTGCAACACAGGCACGGCCGGGAACTGATCACCGTACTTGAGCACGGTGTTGGAAACGCGGAACTTCACGGCAGCGCCGCCCTTGGCCAGGTCGTGTGGTGCCGAGCCAGGGTTGTTCGAGCCGTCAGGGTTGGTGGTGCCATTACCCTGTTTGAAGAAGTCGATACCGCCGGCGCCGGCGCGGCCTTTACCACCGTCCAGACGAATAGCGTATTGGCCGATCACGTCCACACCCACACCGACGGTGCCTTGGGTGAAACCGGATTCGAGCTTACCGATGAAGCCTTGGCCCCATTCGGCTTTGTCTTGCTTGCCGTTTTTGTAGTCACGGCTGATGTAGGCGTTACGTGCGGCGATGTTCAGGTGGCTGTCTTCGATAAAACCCTTGGACTGGTCCTGGTCGTTTGCCATTGCTGTCGATGCGCTCAAAATCCCCAGAGCGATCAGACTCATCCGTTGCTTCAACATTTTTTTGTATTCCTTATTTCTGGTTGAGTACGCGCTATGACACCAGGCTCCGTAATGCTTTTTCTGGTGTCGACTGATTCCGGAAAAAAGAAGGCCCGCGGACGACTTAACAGGCCGCGGGCCTTTTTTATTGGATGAGTCATGGCGGTTAGCCACAGGCGTTGGGCGCAATCCTAGTCGCGCCCGGAACTATGTGTCAATTTCGCGAATCGTCTGTATTTAGGCGAAATAATTCTAAGGAAGCGCCTACAGCGGTCCTGTAAGCGACAAAAAACCGCATTCAAAACTGCAAAAAACACATTCCGTAACATATTTCAAAGCCGATACTTTTGGTAATAGATAACGCGCGCAAATGCAAAGCATTACCATTAACGCGCAATTTCCTCCCAAACAATTCGGATACATTTCTCCATGCCTGCCCCTCGCCTGACGCCCATCACCCTTGGGCTTTCTGTTCTGCTGTCTGCCGGTTTTGCCTGTGCGGCCACGACTTTGCCCGAAACGTCGATCAGCGCCGAAGCTGATGAAGACGACCCGCGCGTCAAGGAAACCAGCACCGCCACTCGCACCGCCACACCGGTGCGTTATGTGCCTCAGGCCATCGACTCGGTGAAGACCGAAAGCCTGCGCTCCTATGGCACCAATGACCTGGGCCAGGCATTGAGCGGCATCCCTAACGTCAGCAGCGGTGCCGACACGCGCTTCGACAGCTTGCGCATCCGCGGTTTCGACGCGAGCAACGACTTCTATCTGGATGGCATTCGCGACGACAGCCAATATGTGCGCGACCTGCACAACATCGAGCGCATCGAAGTGCTCAAGGGGCCAGCAGCCGTGCTTTACGGGCGAGGCGGTCAGGGAGGGATCGTCAACCGCGTGAGTAAACTGCCGATGGCCGGGCATAAATCGAGTATCGAGGCCCAGGGCGGTAGCAATGATCTGCGCAGTTTGTACGCCGACCTCAGCACCGACCCCACGGATAACATCAGCCTGCGCCTGAACATGGGCAACCAGGACAACAACAGCTTCCGCGACGGCGTCAGCGGCAATCGCCAGTTGTTCGCACCGTCCATGAGCTGGCAGCTCACGCCGGACCTGAACTGGCTGGTGCAATACGAATACAGCCGCTACAACCGCACGCCCGACCGTGGCATTCCCGGCGTCAACGGTCGACCAGCAGACGTAAGCCGCAGCACCACCTACTTTGATAACCGCGACTACATCGACGACAAATCCCAGTCGCTGCGCTCCAAGCTGGCTTATGAACTCAACGACAACTGGCAATTGCGCCAGACGCTCGGTGTGTTCAAGCTCGACAGTGATTTCGACAATACCTACCAAACCGCCTACGTGCCGGCGAACAACAGCGTCACGCGCCAGCGCTGGCAGCAAGACCTCACCACCCTCAATATCTTCAACAACGTCGAGCTCGAAGGTGGCTTCAGCACCTACGGCCTGGAGCATCGCCTGCTCACAGGCCTCGAACTGGGCAGCCAGCGCCGCGATCCGAAGCTGTACACCGCCACTGCCGTCAGCCGAGGCGGCCAGGCCGTGCCGAGCCTGGACCTCAACCAGCCCAACCGCAACCTCAGCCACACCGGGCGCATGAGCGTGTCGAGCAACAACCACACCGAAGTCGAAAGCCGCGCACTTTATGTACAGGACCAGCTGCGCCTGAATGATCAGTGGCAAGTCCTGGGCGGCCTGCGTTACGACCGCTTTGAAGTGGATACCAAGAACAAGCTGACCCACGCCCAGCAGGCTGTCAAAAGCCACAGCACCAGCCCGCGGTTCGGCCTAGTGTGGACGCCACTGGAGCACCACTCGTTCTACGCGTCGTGGAGCAAGACGTTTTCCCCAGCGGGGGGTGGCTTGATCGGTATCACCCCGAATGCTGCCGGCAGCGTCAACGACCTGAGCCCCGAGCTGACCAAGCAGAAGGAAATCGGGGTCAAGAGCGACTGGCTCGACGACCGCCTGAGCACCACCCTGGCGGTGTACGAGCTGGAACTCTATAACCGCCGCACCAGCGACCCGCTGGACCGCACCATCACCCTGCTCAGCGGCTTGCAGCGCTCACGCGGCGTGGAGCTGACCGCCACCGGCAAACTCGTCGGCAATTGGTATGTACGCGGCGGTGTCGGCCTGCAGGATGCCAAGGTCGAGAAGGACAACAACGGCTTCGAAGGCAAGCGCGTCAGCGATGTGGCCAAGCGCAATGCAAGCCTGTTCATCACCTGGAAGCCGGAAATGGGCTGGTACGCAGAAACCGGCCTGACGCTGGTGGGCGACCGCTATGCCGACAGTCTCAACACCGTGGTGTTGCCAGGTTATGGCCGTTGGGATGCGCTGGCCGGGTTCCGTCAGAAGGAATGGGACGTGAGGGCGGCGCTGAACAATATCGCGGACAAAAACTACTACGCATCGGCGACCAGTGTGGCGCAGATTCAGCCAGGTGAGCCGCGTAGCCTGGTGGTGACAGGTACCTACAGCTTCTAGAACCACACGGTATTCAAATGTGGGAGCAGGTCGCGCCGTCGCTCCCACACTTTTGATCTCAGTATTCTTTAGTTCTTCAACACGTCGCACAGTGCGTGCACTTCATCCTCACTGAACAACCCCGCCGGGTAACGTTCACTCATCACGCTGCGCAGGTCAGGCGGTTGCCTGATCTGCCGCGAGCCGTTTTCCTTCAACCAGAGCGCCAGCGCATGGATCGCGTCGCCGTTGACCCGCAAAGGGTGGAACGTGCGCGTGTACATCAGGTTGATATCGGCATTCATTTCAGCGCTCTCTCCTACTGCGTGAGCGGCTAACTTACTCAAGGTTTATGACAGAACTGCGCAGTCATCGCCTTGGGCCACTGTCACAACGGCGATACAAGAGCTATGCCAATGTCTCGGGCCCATAGGCGTTTGGGCACAAAAAAGCCCGCGACCTGTCTGGGTCGCGGGCTTGTTGTGGACGCCTGAACCGATCAGCGCCGGTTCGTCGTCATGGTGCTGTTACAACTGCACTCAATTTTTGTGCGGCGCTGGCTGCTGTTGGGTCAGGCAATGGATATTGCCGCCACCCAGTAACAGTTCGCGGCCCGGCACCATCACCACTTCATGCTGCGGGAACAGGTCCTGCAGGATGGCCTTGGCCTGGCTGTCCAGCGGGTCGTCGAAGCTCGGCGCGATGATGCCGCCGTTGACGATCAGGAAGTTGACGTAGGAACCGGCCAGCCGCACGATCGGATTGCGCTCCTGGCTGCCATCAACCGGGTCGACGCCCGCGCATTCTTCCTCGGTCGCGTACAGCGGGCCTGGGATCGGCATTTTATGCACTGTGAACGAGCGTCCCTGGGCGTCGGTGCTGCTTTGCAGCACGTCCATGGCGGCGTGGCAACGCGCGTAGTTCGGGTCTTGCGGGTCGTCGGTCCAGGCCAGCAGCACTTCGCCTGGGCGCACGTAGCAGCAGAAGTTATCCACATGGCCGTCGGTTTCGTCGTTGAACAGACCGTCCGGCAGCCAGATGATTTTATCCACAGCCAGATTGGCACTCAGCACGGCTTCGATCTCGGCACGACCGAGGTGTGGGTTGCGATTGCGGTTGAGCAGGCATTCTTCAGTGGTGATCAGGGTGCCTTCGCCGTCCACATGGATCGAGCCGCCTTCCAGCACAAAGCCTTCGGTGCGATAGCGCGGTGCGCGTTCGATTTCGAGGATCTTGCCGCCGACCTGGGCGTCGCGGTTCCACGGCGAATACAGGCCACCATCAAAACCGCCCCAGGCATTGAAGTCCCAGTTCACGCCGCGCACTTCGCCATTGTTGTTGATCACGAAGGTTGGGCCGGTGTCGCGCACCCAGGCGTCATCGCTGGACATCTCGACCACGCGGATATTCGGCACATCCAGGCGTGCGCGGGCATTTTCGTACTGGCCGGCGGATACCGCCACGGTGACCGGTTCAAACCGAGCAATGGCCTTGGCCACCGCCACATGAGCGGCTTGCGCCGGTTTGCCACCCAGGCGCCAGTTGTCCGGGCGCTCAGGCCAGATCATCCAGGTCTGGGTCTGTGGCGCCCATTCGGCAGGCATGTGGAAGCCATCGGCGCGGGGGGTGCTGTGCAGGGTGGTCATGGCGATCAGGACTCCGAATGGGGGGTGAAGCCGACTTTATAACGGATAAAAATCGGCCTTTGAAGCAATATAAGATGATAGCGGGTGAATATTACAATAGTTAGCCGATAACAATCGATTAATCACAGTTGCTCATCGAGTACCTTCGACAGCATGTCGACGAAAAAATCCACGCTACGCCGTGAGGTGACCATCGGCGGCTTGATCTTGAGAATATTCAAATAGTCACCCGTGGGCTGCATGAAAATTCCCAGCTCCCGCAGGCGATCACACAGCAACGTGGTTTCTTCGGTGGCCGGTTCCAGGGTTTGCCGGTCGCGCACCAACTCCAGCCCGAGGTAAAAACCGGAACCATGGACGGCACCGACTAATGGATGACGATCAATCAGTTCCTCCAACCTTGCCTTGAAATGCCCGCCAACCACCTGGGCGTTTTCCCACAGATTTTCCTCTTCCATCACATCCAGCACCGCCATGCCAACGCGGCAACTGACAGGACTGCCTCCCGACGACGAGAAAAAGTAACCTTCGGCCTCCAGCGCTTCGGCAATTTCACGCCGGGTAATCACCGCGCCCAGTGGCTGGCCATTGCCCATACCCTTGGCCATGGTGATGATATCGGGCACCACGCCCTGTTCTTCAAAGCCCCAGAAAAAATGGCCCATCCGGCCGTAACCCACTTGCACTTCATCGGCGATGCACACGCCGCCCTGGGCGCGGACAAGTCCGTACACCTGCTGCAAATAGCCCGGCGGCAACGAGATACCACCGGCATTGCCATACACCGGCTCGCAGATGAAACCCGCCAGTTGGCGTTTGCTCGCGGCGATTTTCGCCAGGTTGTGTTCCACGCTTCTTACGTAATCCGGCGCACTGTCCTGCCCACGGAACTCGCCTCGATAAGTATTGGGCGCGGTCACCGGGTGTACCCAGTCCGGACGGCTGCTCAATGCCTGAGGGTTATCGGCAATCGAGGTGGACACCGCGTCCGCCGCCACCGACCAGCCATGGTAAGCCTCCAGCACGCTGAGCATGTCGCGCCCGCCGCTGTAGGCCCAGGCCAGGCGGATCGCCAGGTCATTGGCCTCAGTGCCGCTGTTGACCAGGAATACCCGGTCCATGCCCTCAGGCGCCAGCGCCAGCAAGCGCTCGGAAAACTCGGCAATCGCCGCGTAGTGGAAACGCGAGTTGGTATTGAGCAACGACCACTGCCGCGCCGCCACCGCCGCCATGCGCGGGTGGCCGTGGCCCAACACTGCGACGTTGTTGAGCATGTCCAGGTAGGAACGGCCCTGCATGTCGATCAGATGGTTGCGCCAGCCACGTTCGATGCGCGGCGGGTCGACGTAATAATGCTTTTGCGAACGGGCGAAACTGGCGTCGCGACGAGCCAGCAGGGCCTCGGGGTCCAGCTCGGGCTCGGCATCGCAGGCCAGCCCCAACAACGCGGCCGGCGATGGGCACAGCGTTTGCCAAGCCTGTGCACGTGACGGCGTGCAGAACAACGGTGCGGGTACATCAGCACGGCATAGCTGCACGGTGAGCGGGCCTTCGACCTCGCCGATCACCTGGCCCTTCAACACCGCAGCACCTGGCTGCAACTGTGCTTTAACGCCCCATAGCCGCACGTTTGCCTCGCTGCTGTGTACCTGCAGCTCACCGTGTGCGTCCCGTCGCACAACACCTGCAAACGGTGCTTCGACGGAGGTACCCAACGGCACGTGCAGTTCGACATGCAGCGGGAACGTCTCTGGCTCATTCGCGCTATCGGGCTCAGTACGCGACAAACGGTATTGCCCATAACGACTCGCCGCCAGGCCATGCACCGCCGCTGCTTCCTGTAACAGGCGCTGATCAATGCCGGGTTGCTCCCAGTTTCCAGCCTCAAAATGCGGGCTGAGGACGCCCAGGTCGATCAACGCGAACTCGCGCCCTACCAAACCCGGCAACAAGGGCGCAAAACCCTGGCTGGCGATCGGTGCGGGCGCCTGACTGACACATCCCAGAATCGCCGCCTCCATCAACTCAAACGGCACTGACGTCGCCACGTGGAAGATTTCCCACTCATGCTCGGCGTTTTTCAGCAGGTAGCCGTTATCCGGATCCAGGCGTTGCTGCTGCTCACTGCTCAACACCAGCACCGCCGCACGGGCGACGATCAGCGGCCACAGCGCCTGCAATTCTTCGTGCTGCAACGGCGTCACCGCGTGGCACGCCTGGATCGCCGGCAAGATCGCAAAGGGATCGCCGTCGGCGTGGTGCAGCAATGCCGCACAAGTCACCGACAGATCGGCAATGCGCCAGGTATGCACGAGGTCACCGAAATCGATCACGCCTTGAAGTTGCCAATGACGTTGAGCATCACGTTGCCACACCACGTTGTCGTCAGTGATGTCCATATGCACTGCTTGCCATGGCAGGTGATCGGCCAGGGGGCGGATACGCTTTTCGACCTGCTCGGCCACTTGCTCCAATGCCGGGCGGTGCGCAAGATTGTCCAGCGTCGCCAGCAGATGCTTGATCAAAGCCTGCGCGTGGCGCGGGTCCCATTGCAGCGTGCGGTCCAGGCCCGGATGCTCGAACCGCGCCAGCGCCTGACTCATGCGCCCACACAGGTCACCAAACCCGGCGATCACCCTGCGCCCCAGGTGAAGCAGATGGGTCAACGGCTGGCCATCGATATAGTCCAGCACCCGCACGTGCAGGGCCTGGCCGTCGAGGCTCAGGGTCAACAACTCGTCCCCCGTCAACGACTTGATGACCTTGGGTACGCGTACAGTCTGCAAGCTATTGAGCGCCGCGTGTTGGGCGTGCAGCTCAACAGCGGCATAGTCACCCCGACAGATTTTCAGAACAAACCGGCCGCGAGGGCTGTCGACTTTGTAGTTGAGGTCTTGTTGGCTGCCCAATGATTGCAAGGTGCCAGTAAGGCCGTAATGCTGTTCGAGCAACTGAGCCGCCTGGTCGGGATCAACTTGCGGACAGGGTAGACTGGCGCGATGGATCAGGGTGGCGAGCAGCATTGTGACGACCTCGGTTTTTTTAGGCGTCTATATCGCCATTGTTCCGGTGGATAAGGCAACCCCTACGCAAACCGCGCTTGCACCTGCCCGCCACACAACTCAAGCTATGCTTCACTCGCTTAATGTCCGTCTAAGGAAAAGGCCCTCCGACATGCGCATTCTCATCACCGGTGGCGCCGGTTTTATCGGCTCAGCCCTGATCCGCCACCTGATTCAACATACCGAGCACGAAGTGCTCAACCTGGACAAACTCACTTACGCAGGTAATCTGGAGTCGCTGAACAGCATCGCGTCCAACAGCCGTTATGAGTTCGTCCAAGCCGATATCATCGACCAGGCCACCGTCAGCGCTGTATTGGCGCGCTTCGAGCCCCAGGCGATCATGCACTTGGCGGCAGAGTCTCATGTCGACCGATCCATTGACGGTCCATCGGACTTTATCCAGACCAATATCGTCGGCACCTACAGCCTGCTGGAAGCTGCCCGCGCTTATTGGCACAGGTTGGCAGAGCCGGCCAAGAGCGCCTTTCGTTTCCACCACATCTCGACCGACGAAGTGTATGGCGACCTGCATGGCGTAGACGACCTATTCACCGAAACCACCCCGTACGCACCCAGCTCGCCCTACTCGGCCAGCAAAGCTGCGTCCGACCACTTGGTGCGCGCATGGCAGCGTACCTACGGCCTGCCCGTCTTGCTGACCAACTGCTCAAACAACTACGGGCCCTTCCACTTTCCCGAGAAACTGATTCCACTGGTGATTTTGAACGCCCTCGCGGGCAAGCCGCTACCGGTCTATGGTGATGGCTTGCAGGTACGTGACTGGTTGTTCGTAGAAGACCATGCGCGCGCATTGCTGAAAGTTGTAACCGAAGGTGTCGTTGGCGAGACCTACAATATCGGCGGCCACAATGAGCAAAAAAACATCGACGTGGTACGTGGCATCTGTGGCCTGCTGGAAGAGTTGGCACCACAACGCCCCTCCGGCGTCGAGAGGTTCACCAACCTGATCACGTTCGTCAAAGATCGCCCAGGCCACGATCAGCGTTATGCGATCGATGCCAGCAAGATTGAAAGAGAGCTAGGCTGGGTACCAGAGGAAACCTTTGAGACTGGCCTGCGCAAGACCGTGCAGTGGTACCTCGATAACCTGGAGTGGTGCCGCAGGGTCCAAGACGGCAGTTATCAAGGTGAACGACTCGGCAACACCGACACAAAGGATTTGATCGCATGATGAAGGGAATCGTATTGGCCGGCGGCTCCGGCACCCGTTTGCACCCGATTACCCTCGGCGTCTCCAAACAACTGTTGCCCGTGTATGACAAACCGATGATCTACTACCCGATCTCGGTACTGATGCTGGCTGGAATCAAAGACATCCTGGTGATTTCCACCCCTGTAGACCTCCCTCAATACCGCAACCTGCTCGGTGACGGGAGCCAATTTGGCGTACGTTTCAGCTATGCGGAACAGCCGTCTCCGGATGGCCTGGCCCAGGCGTTTATCATTGGTGAAGAATTTATCGGTGATGACCCGGTTTGCCTGATTCTGGGGGACAACATCTTCCACGGCCAACACTTTGGTGATCAGTTGCGTACGGCAGCCGAACGCCCAAGCGGCGCCACCGTATTCGGCTATTGGGTCAAAGACCCGGAGCGTTTCGGGGTGATCGACTTCGACAAAGAAGGGCGCGCGCTGTCCATCGAAGAAAAACCGGCCAAGCCGAAATCTTCCTATGCCGTGACCGGTTTGTATTTCTACGACAACGACGTGATCAAGATTGCCAAGGCCGTCAAGCCCTCGCCACGCGGCGAACTGGAGATCACTGACGTCAATAACGCCTACCTCAAGCGCGGCGACCTGCATGTGGAGCGCTTTGGCCGTGGCTTTGCCTGGCTGGATACCGGCACTCATGACAGCCTGCTGGAGGCCTCGACCTATGTGCAGACAATCGAACACCGCCAAGGCCTGAAGGTAGCCTGCCTGGAAGAAATCGCCTACGAAAATGGCTGGATCGATCGCGACTATCTGCTGGAGCGTGCCAAGTACTTTGGCAAGACGGGTTATGGCCAGTATCTCTTCACGCTTGCAGGGGAAGCTTCATGAATGTAACCGCCACTGAGTTGCCCGGTGTATTGATCATCGAGCCGAAGGTTTTTGGCGATGAGCGCGGTTTTTTTTATGAAAGCTATAACGCCCGGGATTTCGCACTAGCCACCGGACTGCAGCAACACTTTGTCCAGGACAACCACTCGCGCTCCCAAAAAGGCGTATTACGTGGCCTGCACTACCAGATCGAAAACGCCCAGGGGAAGCTAGTGCGAGTGAGCGCTGGCGAAGTATTGGACGTCGCGGTGGATATCCGCCGCAGTTCGCCTCATTTCGGCAAATGGGCCAGTGTGCGTTTGTCTGCTGAAAATAGCCGCCAGCTGTGGATTCCACCGGGGTTTGCCCACGGTTTTGTGGTGCTCAGTGACTACGCTGAGTTCCTATACAAAACGACCGATTACTACACGCCCTCTGCCGAACGCTGTATTCGCTGGGACGATGCCGATCTCAATATCGATTGGCAATTTGCCGGTACCCCGACTTTATCCGGCAAGGATCAAAACGGTAAAAGCCTGAAAGATGCAGATCTTTTCCCATGAAAATCCTCATCACCGGCCAACACGGCCAAGTCTCCCGTGAGCTTCAGCAACGGCTCCAAGGCCTTGGCGAACTGATCGTCCTGGGCCGCGACCAACTCGACCTGGCCAAACCCGAGCAGATCCGCCAGCAAGTCCGCGACCACCGCCCTGGCCTGCTCCTCAACGCCGCCGCCCACACTGCTGTCGATCTGGCCGAGAGCGAGCCGGACGCCGCCTTCGCCATCAACGCCATTGCCCCCGGCGTTCTCGCGGAGGAAGCCAAGACCCTGGGCATCCCGCTGATCCACTATTCCACCGACTACGTGTTCGACGGCAGCAAGCCAGCCCCCTACACCGAAGCCGATACGCCAAACCCGCTGGGCGTCTACGGCCAGAGCAAACTGGCTGGCGAGCAAGCGATAGCCGCCGTCGGTGGCCAATACCTGATCCTGCGCACCAGTTGGGTCTACTCCAGCCACGGCAAGAACTTCCTGCTGACCATGCAGCGCTTGCTGCGGGAGAAGCCACAGATGCGCATCGTTGCCGACCAGATCGGCGCGCCGACCTGGGCCGGCAGCATTGCCAACAGCACGCGTGCATTGATCGAGCGCTGGCAAGCCGGCAAATCGGGGAAATGGGGCATTTATCACCTGAGCGCCGCAGGCGAAACCTCATGGTTCGGTTTTGCCGAGGCCATTGGCGAGCACCTACGCGAACAGGGCAAGGCCTGCGCCGAACTGGAGCCGATCCCTTCCAGCGCTTATCCAACGCCCGCCAAGCGCCCGCTGAACTCGCGTCTCGATTGCAGCCGCCTGCAGCAGCAATGGCACGTCAGCCTGCCCCACTGGCAAGACGCATTGCGCGAGTGTCTTGCAGAGCTGCACTAGGCATAATGCGCCTGTACCCACAGGCGCACGACTCCCATGACTCCACCCCTCCCGCGTAGACCCCGCTGGCGCAGCCTCGCCTTGTTGGCGTTGTGCCTGGCACCGCTGCTGTGGCCGCTGGAGCACCTGGCCGAGCGTTATTACCGCAGTGAGCTGGCCGGCCAGAACCGCCAGACCCTCGACCTGTACGTGGCCAACTTACTTGGCACGCTGCACCGTTATGAGGTGCTGCCGCAGATTCTCGGCGACTTGCCGGCCTTGCGCACCGCGTTGGATGCGCCTGGGGTCAGCACCAACCTGGTCAACGCCAACCTGCTGCTCAAGGACGTCGCCGCCCAGGCCGGGGTGGAGGTGATGTACCTGATGGACACCACCGGCAAGACCCTGGCCGCGTCCAACTGGGACAAGCAAGACAGCTTCGTCGGGCGCAACTTCTCGTTCCGGCCTTATTTCAGCGAGGCCATGGACGGGCGCCTGGGGCGGTTTTTCGGGTTGGGCACCACCTCGGCCAAGCGCGGTTACTTCTTCGCCGCCGCCGTGCGTGATGGCGATACGATCATCGGCGTGCTGGTGGTCAAGGTCGACCTGGACCACACCGAAAGCCTGTGGGGCAACACCCCGGAGCAACTGCTGGTCACCGACCACAATGGCGTGGTGATCCTGACCTCACGCCCACAATGGCGATTCCGCGCCACCCGGCCACTGACGGCTGAAGAACGACAGGCCATCATCGCCATCCAGCCCTACCCGACCCGTGATCCGCAGCCGCTGAGCCTGAGCAACACTGCCTGGCTGCGCCAATCCACGGCCATCGCCGAAACCGGCTGGAACGTGGAAATCCTCGCGCCGCGCTCGCTGATCAACCGCCCGGTGCGCACGGTGGTCGCCGTGGGCGGCGCTACGCTGTTGGTGTTGATGTTGCTGCTCGGTTTGATGATGCAACGTCGCCGCCATTACTTGGAACGCATTGCGTTCGAAGCCAAGGCCCGTCGCGAGCTGGAAGCGCGGGTGGTAGAACGGACCAGTGACCTCGAAGGCCTCAACCGGCGCCTGAAACAGGAAGTGCTGGAGCGCGAACACGCCCAGCAGGAGTTGGTACGCGCCCAGGATGACCTGGTGCAGGCGGGCAAACTGTCGGCGCTGGGCACCATGTCGGCGAGCATCAGCCATGAACTCAATCAGCCCCTGGCGGCGATTCGCAGCTATGCAGAGAATGCTGAAATCCTGCTCGACCATGAGCGCACCACCGATGCGCGGGGCAACCTCAAGCTGATCAGCGAGTTGACCGGGCGCATGGCCTCGATCATCGCCCACCTGCGCGCCTTTGCCCGCCGCGACCGCCATGCGCCCGAGAGTGTGGCCCTGCAACCGGCCCTGGATGATGCACTGGCGCTGCTGGCCAAGCGCCGACGGTCGATGGAGGTCGAGCTGATCCGCGATTTGCCCGAAGCGACGCTGTGGGTCCAGGCCGGTGAAACCCGCCTGCGCCAGGTGCTGGGCAACCTGTTGGCCAACGCCCTCGACGCGCTCACCGAAAAAGGCCCGCCGCGTAAACTCTGGCTGAGTGCCGAAACCACCGAACAGGGCGTCAACCTGTACATTCGCGACAACGGCCCGGGCTTTTGCATGGAGGCCCTGGGCCGCGCCAGCGAGCCGTTCTACACCACCAAGACCCGCACCCAGGGCCTAGGGTTGGGGCTGGCGATCTGTGACACCCTGATGCGTGCCTTTGGCGGCGAACTGCTGTTTGCCAACCACAAGGAAGGCGGCGCGCTGTTAACCTTGAAATTGCGTGCCGGTGCGCCGGGCGTCAGTCTGCAACCGTCCGAGGACCGCAGTGTATGAGTATCGATAACCAGATTCAGGTGGTGTTGATCGACGACGATCCACACCTGCGTCAGGCCCTGTGCCAGACCCTGGACCTGGCCGGGCTGAAAGTCCTGACCCTGGGCGAAGCCACCGGCCTCACCGCGCGCCTGTCGCGGGACTGGCCGGGCGTGGTGGTCAGCGACATCCGTATGCCCGGCATGGACGGCTTGGAGCTGCTCGCCGAACTGCATGGCCAGGACCCAGACCTGCCGGTGCTGCTGATCACCGGCCACGGCGACGTGCCGCTGGCAGTGCAAGCCATGCGCGCCGGGGCTTATGACTTCCTGGAAAAACCGTTCGCCAGCGACGCCCTGCTCGACAGCGTGCGCCGCGCCCTGGCCCTGCGCCGGCTGGTGCTGGACAACCGCAGCCTGCGCCTGGCCCTCAGCGACCGCCAGCAACTGAGCACGCGCCTGGTGGGCCACTCGCCGCAAATGCTGCGCCTGCGCGAGCAGATCGGCGCCCTGGCCGCGACCAAGGCCGATGTGCTGATCCTCGGCGAAACTGGCGCTGGCAAAGAGGTGGTGGCGCGCGCGCTGCATGATTTGTCGAGCCGCCGCAGCGGCCCGTTTGTGGCGATCAACGCAGGCGCCTTGGCCGAGTCGGTGGTGGAAAGCGAACTGTTCGGCCACGAACCCGGCGCCTTTACCGGCGCGCAGAAACGCCGTATCGGCAAGTTCGAATTCGCCAACGGCGGCACCTTGTTTCTGGATGAAATCGAAAGCATGAGCCTGGATGTTCAGGTCAAACTCTTGCGCCTGTTGCAAGAGCGGGTGGTGGAGCGCCTGGGCGGCAATCAGCTGATCCCGCTGGATATCCGCATCATCGCCGCCACCAAGGAAGACCTGCGCCAGTCGGCCGACCAGGGCCGTTTCCGCGCCGACTTGTATTACCGCCTCAACGTCGCGCCGCTGCGTATTCCGCCGCTGCGTGAGCGGGGCGAGGATGCGCTGATGTTGTTCCAGCACTTCGCCGATGAGGCCAGCAGTCGCCACGGCTTGCCGCTGCACGAACTGCAACCGGGCCAGCGCGCGCTGCTGCTGCGCCATAGCTGGCCGGGCAATGTGCGCGAATTGCAGAACGCCGCCGAGCGCTTTGCTCTGGGCCTGGAACTGGCGCTGGACAACACACCGGACAATCCATCAGCTGGCGTGCTGACCTCCACGCCTGGCGGCCTGAGCGAGCAAGTCGAGCAGTTCGAAAAAAGCCTGATCGCCGCCGAACTGACCCGCCCCCACAGCTCCATGCGCAGCCTGGCCGAAGCCCTGGGCGTTCCGCGCAAGACCCTGCACGACAAACTGCGCAAGCATGGCCTGAACTTCGCCAACCAAAGCAGCGACGACGAATGACAGCCCCAACCCGCCAAGAGGCCGCCATGAACCGCGACAGCCGTTACCTGGAATCCATCCTGCACCACGACATCCCCCTCACCCGGGAAATGGGCCTCAAGGTGCTCGACTGGAAACAGGGGCGGCTGGAACTGCATCTGCCCTTGCAAGCCAACATCAACCACAAAAGCACCATGTTCGGCGGAAGTTTATATTGCGGCGCGGTACTGGCGGGCTGGGGCTGGCTGCACTTGCAGTTGCGGGAAGAAGGGATTGAGGACGGGCATATTGTGATTCAGGAAGGACAGATCAGCTATCCGCTGCCGGTCACGCGGGATGCGACCGCGATTTGCACAGCACCCGAGGAAAAGGTGTGGCAGCGGTTCCTGGCGACCTACAAGCGCTATGGCCGCGCGCGGTTGACGCTGGAGACGTGGATTGTGAATGAAGGTAGCGAAGAACGCGCCGTTGCCTTCACAGGCCAGTACGTCCTACACCGCTAACCGCCACCCCACAAATGCCTCAGGAACGGGCCAGCGTCAGCAACCGCTCACGCCAAGCCGCCTTCGCCGGCAACGCCAGAAAGAACGGATTCAACAACGATGCCCGCGCCGGATAGCTGAACGGCGCACCGCTCAACTCCAACACCTCGCCTCCCGCCCCTTCCAGTACACCTTGGGCGGCCGCCGTGTCCCACTGGGAAGTCGGCGCCAGTCGCGGGTAGCAATCGGCACTGCCTTCAGCCAACAGGCAAAACTTCAGCGAGCTGCCGATATTCGCCAGCTTCAATGCGCCCAGGCCCTCGCTCAAGCCGTCCAGCAAACGCTCCTGCTCAGGGCTGGAATGCCGACGGCTGGCCACCACGGTAAACGACTCACCTGCTGCAGGTGCCTCGCGCACCTGGATCTGCTTGGGTGCTTCATTCACATCCGAGCGCCAGGCGCCCAGGCCAGCGCCACCGAAGTAACAACGGCCGCTGGTGGGCATCGACACCACGCCAAACACCACGCGGCCCTGCTCGATCAGGGCGATGTTCACGGTGAATTCTTCGCTGCCGGCGATAAACTCCTTGGTGCCGTCCAGTGGGTCCACCAACCACCAGCGCTGCCAGCCGGCGCGCACGCTTTGGTCGATGTCAGCGTCTTCCTCGGACAGCACCGGAATGCTCGGGTCCAGCGCGGTCAGGCCAGCCAGGATCAGGTGATGAGCGGCCAGATCCGCTGCCGTCACGGGCGAATCATCAGCCTTGGAGGTCACGGCCACGTCAGCACGCCAGTACGGCAAAATCACTTCACCGGCCTGACGAGCCAGTTCGATCACAGGGGCAATAAACGGGTGGCCTAAAAACAGTTCGCTCATGCGGTAAACGCTCCACGCTGGGTCAACAGGTCTCGTACCAGGTACAGCGCAGCCAGGGCCCGGCCTTCGCTGAATTGCTCGTTTTGCGCGAGCATCGACAGTTCGCGCAGGTTGACCCGGTCCACCCGCATCGGCTCTGGCTCATCGCCTTCCAGGCGTTCTTCATAGAGATCGGTGGCCAATACCACCTGGATTTTCTGACTCATGTAGCCTGGCGACAGCGACAGTTCGGTGAGGTGCTCCAACTGACGGGCGCCGTAGCCGGCCTCTTCCTTGAGTTCGCGGTTTGCCGCCGCCAGTACGTCTTCGCCAGGTTCGATCAACCCTTTGGGCAACGACAACTCATATTCGTCGGTACCGCCGCAGTATTCTTCCACCAGCAATGCATGGTCCGCGTCGATCATTGCCACGATCATCACCGCGCCGTAACCGGCACCGCGGCCCACCAGGCGCTCGTAGGTCCGTTCAACGCCATTGGAAAAGCGCAGTTGCACTTCCTCCACGCGGAACAAACGGCTACTGGCGACTATTTCGCGGGCGAGGACGGTGGGTTTCTGGCGCATGAGCGGCTCCTTGGCGTGATCGGGTTACTATACCGTGGCTTTTCCGATTGTCTGTGTCGGATATTTTTACTTACATGAGACCGCCCCATGCCTTCTTTGCCCTGGCACGCCATCGACACTGTCCTGCTGGACATGGACGGCACCCTGCTCGACCTGCATTTCGACAACCACTTCTGGATGGAGCACCTGCCCCAGCGCTACGCCGAGTTGCACGGAGTAAGCCGGGCCATGGCAGAGATGGAGTTGCAGCCTCTGTTCGAGCGTAACGCCGGACAGTTGCAATGGTATTGCCTGGATTTCTGGAGTGCGGAACTGAAGATCCCGGTACGCGAACTCAAGCTGGAAACCGCCCACCTGATCGCCCTGCGCCCGGACGCCGACACCTTCCTGGCGGCAATCAAACAGGCCGGCAAGCGCGTGATACTGATCACCAACGCTCATCGTGATTCGCTGTCATTGAAGTTGGAACGCATTGAACTGGCGCCGTATTTCGAACGGTTGATCAGCTCCCACGACTACGGTTTCGCCAAGGAAAACCCGCAGTTCTGGGATGCCCTGCAAGCCGACATCCACTTCGACCCGGCCCGCAGTCTGTTTATCGACGATACCTTGCCGATTCTGCGCAGCGCCCAGGCGTTTGGCGTCGGGCATTTGCTGGCGGTGAAGGAGCCAGACAGCCAGAAGGGGCCAAAGGACACGGCGGAGTTTGCAGCGGTGGGGGATTATCGCGAGCTGATTATCGGGTTGTAGGAGCGAGCACGCCCGCCCCTACAGCGTGCTGCTTACTCAGGAATACGCAAAGTCTGCCCTGGGTAAATCTTGTCCGGGTGCGACAACAGCGGCTTGTTGGCCTCGAAGATTTTGTTGTACTGGTTGGCATTGCCATACACCGCCAGGGAAATCGCGCTGAGGGTGTCGCCCTTTTTCACCACGACGAAACGGGCGGCAGCCACGGCCGGGCCGGATACGGTGATCTGGTCATCCACACTGGCCACACCGGCGATATTGCCCAGCGCCAACAGGATCTTCTCTTTTTCTTCCTGGGTGGCGACTTCACCGGTCACGGTCACCTTGTCGCCATCCACTGTGGTCTGCACATTCGGATTACCCAGACCCACTTTGGACACATGGTCCTTCAACTGCTCGCTGGCGTTTGCATTACCCGGCGTCAACAGGTCGACAATCTTTTCGCCGGCTTCCTTGATAAAGCTGAAAATGCTCATAGTGCGCTCTCCTTGGGATTTGAGTTCCAGATGCCCAAGACTAGACCAGTCCTACGGATTTGGGTTCCGGCCCGGCCAAAGACCCAAACGCGCTAGAATCCCCCCGCCATTGGAATAAGCCCTGGAGCGAAGATGGACATCAAACAACTGAAATTCCTCATCGCCCTCGACGAAACCCGTCACTTCGGCCAGGCGGCGGCGCGTTGCCACATCACCCAACCGACCCTGTCGATGCGCCTGCGCAACCTTGAGGAAGAGCTTGATCTGCCATTGGTCAATCGTGGCCAGCGCTTCGAAGGCTTTACCGCACCCGGCGAACGCGTGCTGGCGTGGGCACGCACGGTATTGGCGGCGTATGACGGCCTGCAGGCCGAGGCGGCGGCTTGTCGCGGCAACCTGGTGGGCACATTGCGCCTGGGCGTGGTGCCACTGTCGAGCTTTGATCCTTTGGCCTTGATGCAGCAACTGCATAAGGAACACCCAAGCCTGCGCTTTGAGCTCTCCGCGCTCAGCTCGGAGCAGATCCTGGAACAACTCGCGAGTAACCGGTTGGACCTAGGCGTGTCCTACCTGGAACGCCTGGACAACGAGCGCTTCGACTCGCTGGCCTTGGGCGAAACCCGCATGGGCCTGCTCTACGACCAGCGCTTCTTCAGTTTCGGTGATACGCCGTTAAGCTGGGAGGCGCTGATCGAACTGCCGTTGGGCATGCTCACCAGCGGCATGCACTTTCGCCAATCCATCGACCACAACTTCCACAGCCGTGGGCTCAACCCGCAACCGCTGCTGCAGACCGACGCCGTCCATCAATTGTTACAAGCCGTGCACGGTGGATTGTGTTGCGCGGTGATGCCGCTGGATGGCGGCCTGGACGCACTCACCGAACACCTGCGCCTGCAGCCGATCGAGGACGCCCACACCCTCGCGCGCCTGGGGCTGATCATGCGCCGCAGCGCGCCGCGCTCTGCACTGGCGGAGGCGTGTTTCGCGCTGTATCAGAAATCGCAAAAAGAATCTTGATCGACGTCATCTATCGGTAGATCAGTACTGGCAATTAGACGCGACGCTTTGTCGCGCCTAGTCTAAACACTGATCAATCCGCCGGTGGTACTGCCCCATGAACGCCAAGCGCCCAGTCTGCGCGGCGCCCGCTCTCGAAACGCCAGCGCCCGCCGCCAGCCAGAGCTACCAGTATTGCAATCTCGAACACACAGAATCCGCCAGCACAGCCCTGGCGGAAGAAGTGGCGTTGGCGATTGCCTACAACGACATCAGCCAAGCGGTGATGCTGGTGACGCCGACGGACCTGGAAGACTTTATTGTCGGTTTCAGCATCGGTAGCGGCATTATCGCCGACGTTAGCGATATTTATGATCTGAAACTCAGCGGCTCGGGCTCAGCCCAATACGCTCAGGTGCAGATCTCCAGCCGCGCCTTCTGGAACCTCAAGCAGCAGCGCCGCCAGTTGGCCGGCACTAGCGGCTGTGGCTTGTGTGGCGTAGAAGCCGTTGAACAGGCCCTGCCAGACCTCCAGGTATTGCCCGGCGCGCCCTTGCCGCCCGCCGAGTGGCTGGATGGCCTGCGCCAACGTATCAGCGCCTTTCAGCCCCTGGGCCAATACAGCGGCGCCGTGCATGCGGCCGTGTTCATGAACGGCCAGGGCGAGTTGTTGCTCGGTCGTGAAGACATCGGCCGGCACAACGCCCTGGATAAATTGATCGGCGCCTTGATTCGCCAAAAGATTCCGACCGAAGGCGGCCTGGCGATTGTTACCAGCCGTTGCAGCCTGGAGTTGATCCAGAAGGTCCTGCGCGCGGGTATCCAGACCCTGGTCAGCCTGTCATCGCCCACCGGCCTGGCCCTGCAATGGGCCCGCCGGCATAACCTCAATCTCATCCACCTGCCGCAGAAAAATGCGCCGCGGGTCTACAGCCCTGCGATGGAGAACCAGCCATGAGCCAGCACCACCAAGCCGACCAAACCCCCACCCCGCGCTATAAGCCTTACAAAGGCGCAGCGGGTGGCTGGGGCGCACTGATCAGCGTGGCGCAGGCCTGGCTGACCAGCGACAACGCGCTGAAAAACCTGCGCATGATGCTCAAGACCAACCAGAACGGCGGCTTCGACTGCCCCGGTTGCGCCTGGGGTGACTCGCCGGAAAGCGGCATGGTCAAGTTCTGCGAGAACGGCGCCAAGGCGGTGAACTGGGAAGCCACCAAGCGTCGCGTCGACGCGGCGTTCTTCGCTAAACACAGCGTGACCGCCCTGCTGGAGCAAAGCGACTACTGGCTGGAATACCAAGGCCGTCTGACCGAGCCGATGCGCTATGACGCCGAAACCGACCGCTACCAGCCCATCAGTTGGGAAGCGGCATTCGACCTGGTCGGCAAGCACCTCAACGCCCTGCCCAGCCCGGACATGGCCGAGTTCTACACCTCGGGCCGCGCCAGCAACGAAGCGGCGTACCTGTATCAGCTGTTCGTGCGCGCCTACGGCACCAACAACTTCCCCGACTGTTCGAACATGTGCCACGAAGCCAGCGGCGTTGCCCTGGCGCAAAGCGTGGGCGTCGGCAAAGGCACCGTGACCTTTGATGACTTCGAACACGCCGATGCGATTTTCGTCTGGGGCCAGAACCCCGGCACCAACCACCCGCGCATGCTCGAACCGCTGCGCGAGGCGGTCAAGCGTGGCGCCCAGGTTGTGTGCATCAACCCGCTGAAAGAACGCGGCCTGGAACGCTTCCAGCATCCGCAACACCCACTGGAAATGCTCACCAACGGCGACAAACCGACCAACACCGCCTACTTCCGCCCGGCCTTGGGTGGCGACATGGCCATCCTGCGCGGCATGGCCAAGTTCCTGCTGCTGTGGGAGCGCCAGGCGCAGGCCGAAGGCAAAGAAGCCGTGTTCGACCACGACTTCCTCAACGAACACACCGCCAACGTGCTGGATTACCTGGGCAAGATCGACGACACCTCCTGGGATGAAATCGTCGAACAGTCCGGCCTCACCCTGGTGGAGATCGAGCAAGCGGCGCGCATGTACGCCAAAGGCAAGAACGTGATCATGTGCTGGGCGATGGGCATCACCCAGCACCGCCATTCGGTGCCGACCATCCAGGAAATCGCCAACCTGATGCTGCTGCGCGGCAACATCGGCCGCCCAGGCGCCGGCCTGTGCCCGGTGCGTGGCCACAGTAACGTGCAGGGCGACCGCACCATGGGCATCAACGAACGTCCACCCGTGGCGTTCCTCGACTCCCTGGAACGGCGCTTCCAGTTCCAGGTGCCGCGCGTCAATGGCCACAACGTGGTCGAAGCGATTCACGCCATGCTTGAAGGCCGCTCCAAGGTGTTTATCGGCCTGGGTGGCAACTTTGCCCAAGCCACGCCGGACAGCCCGCGCACCTTCGAAGCCCTGCGTAATTGCGACTTGACCGTGCAGATCAGCACCAAGCTCAACCGCAGCCACCTGATGCACGGCAAAGACGCGCTGATCTTGCCATGCCTGGGCCGTACCGACATCGACATCCAGGCCGACGGCCCGCAAGCGGTGACGGTGGAAGACTCGTTCAGCATGGTCCACGGCTCCAACGGCCAGTTGCAGCCGCTGTCGAAGCTGATGAAATCAGAGCCTGCGATTCTGGCCGGTATCGCTGCCGCCACCCTGGGCAGCAAACCGGTGGATTGGAACTGGCTGGTGGCCGATTACGGCCGCATTCGCGACCTGATTGCCGACACCATTCCGGGCTTCAAGGACTTCAATGAGAAGATCAAGAATCCGGGTGGCTTCTACCTGGGCAACTCCGCCGGTGCACGTCGCTGGAACACCCCGTCGGGCCGCGCCAACTTCCGTCCGAATATCCTGCCCAAAGACCTGATCCACGAACGCACTCATGCGACCGGTCGTGTGCCCGACCTGATCATGCAATCGATGCGTTCCCACGATCAGTACAACACCACCATTTATGGCCTGGACGACCGCTACCGTGGGGTCAAGGGCCAGCGTGATGTGCTGTTCGTCAACGAAGCCGACATCATCCGCCTGGGCTTCAAGCCGGGACAGAAGGCCGACATCGTGTCGCTGTGGGAAGACGGTCGCGAGCGCCGCGTGAAGGGCTTCACCCTGCTGGCGTTTGATATTCCGGCTGGGCAGGCTGCGGCCTATTACCCGGAAGTGAACCCACTGGTGCCGCTGGAAAGCACGGGGGATGGCAGCCATACGCCGACATCGAAATTCGTGGCGATCCGTTTGGAAGCGGCGAGTGACAACGGGCTGATCATGGCGCGCTCTGCATAAATCTTCGGGCACAAAAAAGGCCGCTTTTGCATAAAAGCGGCCATTCCGAAGTAGTTAAAGACTCACAAAAACAACTTAAGTTCCCCAACAAAAACAGTAACTTAGCGAATTGTGTACAACTCGTGTTACTGGTCGGATTTCTATTGTCACCACCCCGATACAGCCTCAGGATCGCGCCGTCATCCTCTTGAGGTCTCCCTAATGAAGTTCTCCTCGATTCTCTTGTTGTCCCTTGGCCTGGTCAGTGGCGCAGCCATGGCCGGTGGCACCACCGAAGCCGGTGTGGGCGGCGCATTGGGCGGGGTTCTAGGCTCGGTTGTCGGCCAGTCGATCGGCGGCAACACCGGCTCGACCATCGGCGCAGCCCTGGGCGGCGCAGGCGGCAGCGCGGTGGGTGCGGACAAACGCAGCCGTGGCGAAGCGGCCATTGGTGGCGCACTGGGCGCGCCGGTGGCAACGTGGTGGGCCGCAGTGTCGGCGGCGGCACCGGCGCACTGATCGGTTCAGCGGCCGGCGGTGGCGCAGGTGGCGCGTTGGGTAACTACATGGGCAACAAGAGCGATGACGATGATCGTCGCTCCCGTGGGCGGGATAACCGTCGCTATGATCGCGATGATCACCGTGGCCGCGGTCATGCCTATGGCCATCGCAAGAACAAGCATCACTACCGTCACCGCTAAGGCCTGAGGGTGTAGGCGTTCGCGCCTACACCACCAACCGCTGCAACGCCTCGCGCAACATCCCCGGAATCGTCACCGGCTGGTTCGAACCCCGCTCCACAAACACATGCACAAAGCGCCCCGCCGCACAGGCCTCTTCTTCGCCCTGCTTGAACACCGCCAATTCGTACTGCACTGAACTATTGCCCAGCTTGCCCACCCGCAGGCCGATCTCGATGCGTTCGGGAAAGGCGATCGACGCAAAGTAATCGCACGCCGAACTCACCACGAATCCCACCACTTCACCGTCATGAATATCCAGCCCACCTTGCTCGATCAGGTAGGTATTCACCGCCGTGTCGAAAAAGCTGTAGTAAGTCACGTTGTTCACATGACCATACACATCGTTGTCGTGCCAGCGCGTAATGATCGGCTGGAAGTGCGGGTAATCGGCGCGTTGCGGCACTGAATCAGACATGGGCAAGTCTCGTGAAATGGGTTTACAGGTCATTCAGATGGGCCAGGGCCCACTCGCGGACCTCGGCGTAGGGATAATCCTCCAGCGCAGCAAATCCCGGAATACCCCGCGCCTTCAACTTGGTAAACAGCGGAACACTAATACCACCGAGGAAACGCGTCAGACGTTCCGCCCCAGGCAAATGGCCGGTGTGTTCATGATGCCTGTGGATAAAATCACCGCACAGCCCCATGAAGTTTTTATCCACAAGCGGCGGCAAACCTGGCGGCGGCGGAAGGTGCGCAACGTGGCCGTGGCACACCGAGCAATGCCCGCAACGCTGGGGCGCGTTTTCATCGCCGAAATACTGCGCCAGGCGTTGACCAAGGCAATGCTCGGTGGCGAACAGATCGAGCATGGCGTGAATCCGTGCGACCTCACCCACTTCATGCTGCTTGAAGCCTGTGTATAACTCTTTGCTCATGACATCAGGGTCAAACTCGGTATCAAGCAAGCTGTAGACCTCGGTCATCTGCTTGCTCTCAAGCTCGATCAGGCCTTGCTCCTGAAAGTAATCCAGCGCCTTCACCACCCGGCTACGCTCGGCATTGTGCTGTTGATAAAGCGCGTCAAAATCCACCGTCGCCCAGGTCTTGGCCCGCTTGCACACCTGGATGATCGCCGCGACAAACTGCTGCCGCTCACCCGTAAAGCGCGCGAGCAAAGCCTCGGGTTCGATCAGGTACTTGAAACGGTACTCGGCATAAAACGCATAACGCGGCGCAATCACGCCCTTGAGCTCCAACTGCACCAGCAGCGTCTTCAACGGCAGCTCGCGGATGTTGCTGTGGTCCGACAAAGACCTGAGCAAAAACTCCCACTGCCCATCGCCTCGCGCGGCCTGCAACTCGTCGAGCACCCGGTGAATACCTTCCTGCTCCGGCGTATCGCCGTACACGAAGTTTTCCAGCACATTGAGGCTGTCGCGGTTGGCCAACACCAGGCAATCGGAGGGTTGCCCATCACGCCCCGCGCGGCCGATTTCCTGGCTGTAGTTCTCGATGGACTTGGGCAGGTCGAAGTGCACCACATTGCGGATATCACTTTTGTCGATGCCCATGCCAAACGCGATGGTGGCGACGATGCAATTGGAGCGCCCACCCATGAAGCGCTGCTGGATACCCTCGCGTTTTTCGTGAGGCAAACCGGCGTGATAGGCCTCGGCCTGGATGCCGTTGCGGTTCAAATGCTCGGCAATCTGCTCGGCGGTTTTCTGCAGGGTGACGTAGACGATGCTCGGCTGATCGGCACGCTCGCTCATCCATTGCACCAACCGGCGACGCTTGTCCGCACCGCTGACCGGCTCCACCAACAGGTTGAGATTGGGCCGGTAAAAGCCCGTGGTGACCACATCGTCCGGTGCAATGGCGAACTTCGCCTGCATGTCGGCAATCACCTTGGGCGTCGCTGTAGCCGTCAACAGCAGCGCTTGTGGGATATTGAACTGACGCTGGTAGTCCGGCAGCTTCAAATAGTCCGGACGGAAGTTGTGGCCCCACTCGGAAATACAGTGCGCCTCGTCCACCACCAACAGCGAGATCTGCACGCTTTGCAGGAAGTTACGAAAGCGCTCGTTCTTCAGGCGCTCAACGGAAATCATCAGAATCTTCAACTCGCCGGAACGCGCGCGGGCCATCACCTCATTGGCGTCCTCGCGGCTCTGGGCCGAATCGATACTGCCCGCCGAAATGCCGTGGCGCTGCAAGAAACCCAGCTGGTCCTGCATCAGCGCCAACAGCGGCGATACCACCAGCGTCAGGTGCGGCAGCAGCACCGCCGACAATTGGTAGCACAGGGACTTGCCCGACCCCGTTGGAAAAATAGCCGCTGCCGAACGGCCGGCCAGCACGGCGCTGACCGTCTCTTCCTGACCCAGGCGAAACTGTGGATAACCAAAAACCTGCTGGAGGGTGTCGTGCATAGGCTGTCACTCCGTTGACCGCTGAAGGAATCAAAAACATAGATCAGCGATCAAGAAAAGGTCGGGGATAAACGCTACAAACTGATACAGAGAAAACCAGCAAGCCCGCGCAAAAACGCAGACAGTAACACGCCAGATCACCTACCCCCGACAAGGAGTCGTGGATGTCCCGATGCACACTGTTTTCACTGCAACACCTCGTCGTGTTCACGCTGTCGTTATTGCTGCTGGGCTATGCAAATGCCCCCGCCCCAATACCTGCCGAACCGGATACACAGCGTTTTGAAACACCCGAATACTTCGAGCAAAAAGCCCTGCCCATTGTCAAAGCCTCCTCCCTCTACGCGCGGGGTGGCACTGGCCAGGGCGTTAAAGTCGCGCTGATCGACTCAGGCCTCAACCAGGCACTGCCCGAGTTCCACGGGCGTGTGGCCGATCCAGGCTATGACTTCGTGACACAGCAGCCCGGCACCCTCGACATCAAGGGTCACGGCACCCAGATGGCCGGCATTCTCGCCGCCAACAAGAATGACCAGGGCATCCATGGCATCGCCTTCAACGCCCAGTTGATCCCTATGCGCTTCGGTGATGACAAGGAGCCGTTCTACTTCGACAGTGAAATCGCCCAGGCCTGGGAGCTGGCCTATAGCAAAGGGGCACGCATTTTCAGTAACTCATGGGCGAACCCCATTGAAGCCAACACCAACGAGGTTCCCATCTACGAACGCCTGATGGGTGACTCGTTGGGCGTGGCAAAAAAGCTAGTGGGCGAAGGGGCTATATTCGTCTTTTCAACAGGTAACGAGGTCAAGCGTGAGCCACTCGCCGAACCCGGCCTACCCGCGCTGGTTCCGGAACTGGAGAAAGGCTGGATTGCCGTCATGGCCCTCAAGAACGACGGCACGGCCATCAATCTCAAATCCAATTATTGCGGCCTCGCGGCACGCTGGTGCATTGCGGTGCCAGGGGGCGATGGTGGCGCAGGGTTATTGACCACCAACAAGGATGGCAGCTACGGACCCACCGCGGGCACATCGCCGGCCGCTGCGTTGGTCAGTGGTGCCTTGGCGGCATTGCAGAGTCGCTTTCCCGAGATGACACCGCAACAAGTGCGTGAGCGCCTGCTCAGTACGGCGAATCGAACGGGTATCTATGCCAACAGCGAAGCCTATGGCCGAGGGTTGATGGACCTCGACGCCGCCTCGCGCCCGTAGCCATTGCGCAAACAGACAATGCCCCCACTGGGGCGCGTTGATGTGATTTTTTCTCCGGCCTACCCTCTGAAGCATTGCGCTACAATAAAGCCTTGCTACCCAGGAGTACGCTGCCATGAGCGAACCGACGTTTGAGCAAAAACAGGATCACTACCACAAGATCCGCCGTTCCAATTACCTGGCCAGCCTGCGCCTGGAAGGGTTCGACACCCAACCCGCCGACGTCGACAAACCCCTGCCGACCCGCGAAGCCGTCCTCGCCAAGTACCGCAACACCCCACGCTGATGCTCGACAAATACGGGGTGGGCCAGGATCCGTACTGCTATCCCGGTAGTAGCGTGCTGCGCAACCGCCTCGATTTGCACGACGAAGCCCGCCTGCACCAAGCCGAGCGGGAATTATCCGAAATCGCCGTAGGCAACCTCCCGCTCTTCCCTCCGCCCTACGACCTCGACCGTCTGCAACACATCCACCGCACCCTGTTCAGCGACCTCTACGACTGGGCCGGCGAATTGCGCAGCGTCAACATCCAGAAAGGCGACACCCTGTTCTGCACCCCGGAACGCATCCCGCCGGAAGCGGCGAAGATCATCCGGCGTATGCAAGAGGCGAACTGGTATGTGGGTGTGAGTCAGGCTGAGCTGATCACACAGATTGCCGAGGCCTACGGCGACCTCAACGTTATCCACCCCTTCCGCGAAGGCAACGGCCGGGCGCAACGGATCTTGTTCGAACAGATCATCGTCAACGCCGGGTTTTCGGTGAACTGGTGGCTGGTGAAACACGCGGCGTGGATACCGGCGAATATTGATGCGGTGGCGTGTGATTACCGGGGGTTGGAGGCGATTTTTGAGCGGTGTGTGAGTCGGCCTGTTGGCAACTGACAACATGCCAGCTCGCCGCACACCACTCACCTGTTTCGCTGTTAAGTCACTGCAAGCCGCAAATCCCGGAAAGCCCTGTAAGAAACCTCCAAACGCTTCGACATCCCCTTCCGAAACTGCTTAAAACTCCTGCCCGCCCCTCTACAAAACTCACCTTTCTCTGACTGAAACTAGCGCCCTTTCAACAGCCCCCGGCAAATACCCGTGAATATCGAAAGGACTCAACATATCGGCCACTACGGTGTGATATTCACAGTGATTCGCTTCACTGTTTTACCAGGCAATCAGCACGCTCTAGCAAGTCTTTGCTTGCTGGAAGCAAAAGCGGCCGCTCCGCAAGTTCGGGATCATGTACGCAGACTTTACGAAAGAATGCTGGCTAAAGATTTGCCATGCGAAATAGCCATCGCAATTTCGTACCCCCTGAGACGCAATCAAGCCGATCGGCTTAACGACCAAAACATACTCATCAAGCAAATAATCTCTGGCGCGGTTGCAGCACCAGCAATTGTAATCTCCGCAGCTACGGCCGGTTTCGTTCGCGACACAATTGACAGCAAGCTTCGCAGGTATCACGCGGGGGATATCATCATCGGTCTGGATGCCAGCGTGAAAGGCGGCATAGGCCCACAGCGGTCAACGCTCTCAATGCATGTCTACCCGAACGAGCCTTAATCACATGGCCCTGTACCTGCAATCAGTGTTTTTTTTCATTTTCTATCTGGTGCTGCACTACCAAATCACCGATCCCACCCTCAGAAAGCGCTTCGCCCTCACATTCCTCGCAACAGGCCTCACCTTGACGTTCCTCCTACCCTATGTGGCGGTCATCCTCAGAATGCCCTTCCTCCCTGTCTTCGTATTCTTGATAGGCTTGGCACTCTTCATCACTCGAAACGAATACTCGCTTCGCCGCAACCGTTCCCCTCACCCACTCCTGCGTGCCCCGACCATGAACCTCGCGCCCAACTTCCCCGAAGACCCCGTCATGCAGCAACTCCTGCAACTGCTGCACGAAGAAATCGGCCTGCCCAAACACAAGACGATTCGCCTGCAAACCTCGATCAATTTCGACCTCGGCTGTGACGGCAGTGAAGCCAAGCAACTGATGGAAGCGCTGGAGCAGGAATTTGCGCTCGACCTGGGCGACTTCGACACTTATCGTTACTTCAACCCGCCGGTGTTCGATGTGTTTCTCAAACGCCGCGCCAAGGGGCGCGGCGAAAAAGTGCCGCTGACCCTCGGCATGCTCTACCTGGCCATCAAGACTCAAAGCTGGGACACGCAGACGCTGGAAAACCTGAGCTGAAACACTAAGGACCTTACATGGACGTAACAATGGGCCTGCTGGCCGCCCTGCTCTGGGGTGGTACGGATTTTCTCGTGGGCCTCAACGCCAGAGCCGTGGGCGTTAAACGCGCGGTGTATTTCGGCCAAGCGCTCGGCTTCCTGATCATGACCCTGCTGTTGGCCATTCTCCCGAGCTTGCTGTTCAAATCCCTCGACGCCCCGCTGAGCGTCTGGCTGCTGGGTGTCGCCGCCGCCCTGCTCACCGTCTCCGGCGCCCTGGCGCTGTCCAAGGCCTTCGCCCTTGGCAAAGCCGCCATCGTCGCGCCGCTGGTGACGTCCTACGGCGTGGTGACCACACTGCTGTCCTGGGCCAGCGGCGAGCACATCAGCCTGACGCAACTGGGCTGCATCGCCGTGTGCGTGATCGGCGTGATCCTCTCCAGCATTCATAAAGACAACGGCGTCCCCCACAACAACCCTCGCCAATCGATCGCCTACGCCATGCTCGCCGCCTTGCTGTACGGCACCAGCTTCTGGCTGCAAGGCCGCTATACCTTGCCCTCGCTGGGGCCGATCACCATGCTCTGGCTCGGTTACCTGGTGGGGCTGTGCGTATTGGTGGTGATGGTGCTGAAGATCAAGGACGGCCTGAAAATCCCACCGCTGAAAAACTGCGCAACGCTGACCGGCGCAAGCTTGATGAACCTGGGTGGGTTCTCGGCGTTTTCGTGGGGGGCGATGGCGGGGTCGGTGTCAGTGGTGACGGTGATCAGTACGTTGTCGGGCGGCATTGCGGCGATTTTGGGGTTTGTGTTTTTCAAGGAGCGGTTGTCGGCGGTGCAGGTGGTGGGGGTTGTGCTGGTACTGGTCGGCGCGGTGGTTCTGCACATCGCCGACTAAGCGTTCGCGCACAAAAAAGCCGCCTGCAAGAGGCGGCTTTTTCACAACGCTCGAATCTTACAACTTAGGACCCGCAGCCTTGATCGCATCGCTCACTTCAAACTTCTTGAAGTTCTCGATGAACAGACCCGCCAGTGCCTTCGCCGCTTCGTCGTAGGCAGCCTTGTCAGCCCAGGTGTTACGTGGGTTCAACAGGCCGGTTTCAACGCCCGGTACGGCCAGTGGCACGTCGAGGTTGATGGTGTCTAGGTGTTCGGTTTCGGCACCGATCAACGCGCCGCTCTGGATCGCTGCGATGACGCCGCGAGTGGTCGGGATGTTGAAGCGGTTGCCGACGCCGTAGCCGCCGCCGGTCCAGCCGGTGTTGACCAGGTAGACCTTGGAGCCGAAGCCGCGGATGCGCTTGATCAGCAGCTCTGCGTATTCGCCAGCCGGGCGCGGGAAGAACGGTGCGCCGAAGCAGGTGGAGAAGGTCGACTTGATGCCGCCGCCGGAACCCATTTCGGTCGAGCCCACCAGTGCGGTGTAGCCGGACAGGAAGTGGTAGGCCGCTTGTTCTTCGCTGAGGATCGACACAGGCGGCAGTACGCCGGTCAGGTCGCAGGTCAGGAAGATTACCGCGTTTGGCTCGCCGCCCAGGTTCTTCTCGGAACGCTTGGCAACGTGCTCCAGCGGGTAGGCCGCGCGGCTGTTCTGGGTCAGGCTGATGTTGGTGTAATCGGCGTGCTTGGCCTCGTCGATCACCACGTTTTCCAGCACGGCGCCGTGCTTGATGGCTTTCCAGATGACCGGCTCGTTCTTCTCGGAGAGGTCGATGCACTTGGCATAGCAACCGCCTTCGATGTTGAACACCACACCTTCGCCCCAACCGTGTTCGTCATCACCGATCAGGTAACGGCTTTCGTCGGCGGACAAGGTGGTTTTGCCGGTGCCCGACAGACCGAAGAACAGGGTCACGTCGCCTGCTTCGCCGATGTTGGCGGCGCAGTGCATTGGCAGCACGTCGGAAGCCGGCAGCAGGAAGTTCTGCACCGAGAACATGGCTTTCTTCATTTCACCGGCGTAACGCATGCCGGCGATCAGCACTTTCTTCTGGGCGAAGTTGAGGATCACGCAACCGTCGGAGTTGGTGCCGTCACGCTCTGGCACGCATTCGAAGTTGGCCACGTTGAGCACTTGCCACTCTTCACGACCGGCCGGGTTGTACTGGGCCGGGTTGATGAACAGGCAACGACCGAACAGGTTCTGCCAGGCAGTCTGAGTGGTCATTTTCACGGCCAGGTAGTGGTCTTCGGCAGCCCCTACGTGAACATGGGAAACGAAATGCTCTTGCGCGTTGTTGAAGGCCTCGACGCGAGCCCACAGGGCATCGAACTTGTCGGCCGGGAACTTGCGGTTGATCGGGCCCCAGGCGATGGAAGCCTGGGTGGAAGGCTCTTCAACGATGAAACGGTCGACCGGCGAACGGCCAGTACGGTGACCGGTTTCGACGACCAGCGCGCCAGTATCGGCGAGCACGCCTTCACCACGCTGCAGGGCTTCTTTAACCAGATCGTCAACACTCAGATCGGTGTATACGGCGTTGTTGGCTTGCGTCATGAGGTTCCCCGTCGGCCTATGGCCGAGTGCTCCAAACGTTTTGTAGTAGAAAGTTGCGCACTACTACCGCGAAAAAAGTGGGCCGGATTATGCCAGAAAAGCCCAAAAAGAGTAGGGCCCTCCCGTCAGAACTGCGCTAATGCGGCGTTTGTCAGGTGATTTACCTGTGCTTAAACGTTTTAGTGGCGGGTGTCGGAAGGGGTGTCGATGCCTGCGCCGGCGAACAATTGGGCGACATCGGCCGCATCGAACAGGTAGCGCTCGTTGCAGAACTGGCAGTCGATCTCGATGTGCCCGCCGTGCTCTACCACCAGGTTTTGCGCATCTTCCAGGCCGAGGCTGACCAAGGCATTGGCCGAGCGCTCACGTGAGCAGCTGCAATTGAAGTGCAGGCCTTGTGCGTCAAACAGTCGCACGGCTTCTTCGTGGTACAGGCGATGCAGGATGGTTTCGTTGTCCAGGCCCAGTTGCTCTTCAGCGGTGAGGGTGCCGGCCAGGGCCGTCAGCTTGCGCCAGCTGTCGGTGCGCTCGTCTTCGTCCTTGATGCGATCCGGTGGCAATTGCTGCAACAGCATGCCGCGGGCGCGTTTGCCGTCAGCGTTGAGCCAGAACTTGGTGCCGACCTGCTGGGACATCACGAAGTAGTTGGTGAAGCAATCCGACAAGGTTTCGCCGTCCAGGTCGACAATGCCCTGGTAGCGCTGGCCTTCGGTGGGGTCGACGGTGATCGCCAGCACGCCGTTGGCCATCAGGTCGGACAAGGTGGCGTCCGGGGCAATCTGGTCGGCTTCGTAACGGGCCAATCCACGGATTTCGCGCTCGCTGGAGCATTCGATCATCAGCATCGGTACGGGGCCTTCGGAACGTGCCTGCAGGATCAGCAACCCGTCAAATTTCATGGTGCCCACCAGCAGCGCCGCCGCCGCCATCAGCTCCCCGAGCAGTTGCGCGACCGGCTCCGGATAGGGGTGCTTGGCGAGGACTTCGGCATAGCTGCGCTCCAGCGAGACCAGCTCGCCGCGGGCGTCGCTCTCGTCAAAGATGAAGCGTTGGGTGAAGTCGGTATCCGGTAGATCAGTCATAGGTCTGGGTATCTGAATTGATGACAAATTGATTACAAGGTTTATAGAATTAAACGCTTTAGCACCGTTTTGGTGCGGTTTTCTAGAGCCGTGGGGGACAGTTTATGAACAATCCGGGTTTGTTCCAAGCCAAGTGGAACCTCGGGCGATGGGCCTTTTGCAATCTACTCGCTATCGCACTGCTGTGTTTTTGGCTGTGGCCCACGGGCCAGATGCTGTGTGTGCTTTTCGACGAGTGGCTGTTTCATCTGCTCAATGACCCGCTGGCCAGCAACTCGACCTGGCTGCACGTGTGGGCGGTAGCCAGTTTGCGGCCGTTTGATGCGGTGGTCGGCGTGATTCTGCTGACGCTGCTGATTCGCGGCGACTGGATATTCAAGGCCGTGCAGGTACGCCAGGCATTGTTAGGTTTTGTCGGCATTCTGCTGCTGTTGCTATTTATCCGCATGCTGTTTTCCAAATTCGCGGCGCACATGGGTTGGCAACACAGCAGCCCGTCGATGGTGATCAGTGGCGCGATCCAGATGAGCGACTACTTCCCGGGGCTGGAGAAGACCTGGGAATTGAAGGACCGTTCGAGCCAGAGTTTTCCAGGGGATCACGCGTCGGTGCTGTTGATCTGGGGGATGTTCATGACGGTGTTCGCCAAGCGCATTGGTCAGGTGCTGGTGATCTGGGGCCTGGCGCTGCTGTTCATGATGCCGCGCCTGGTGGCGGGCGCGCATTGGGGCCAGGACGATTACATCGGTGGCGTGTTGCTGGCGCTGTTGGCGTTGGGATGGGGGTATTACACGCCGTTTGCGGCGAAGGTTTCGAGCGGGTTGTTGCGGGTGACCGCGCCGGTGTTTGGGCTGGCTGCACGCCTACCAATCGTCGGGCGAATGAGCGTCGTTAGAACTGCGCAATAGTTTGTGGTGAGCGAGCTTGCTCGCGCTGGGCTGCGGAGCGGCCTCAAAAAAGCGGGAGCGCTGCGCACTCCAGCGCGGGGCAAGCCCGCTCACCACAGCAAGCCCGCTCACCACAAAGGCCCATTCGACTCAGGCTAGTCATCATTGCCACTGCCGCGAAACTTGAACAGGTCGCGGCGCTGCTTCTTGCTCGGTTTGCCATCGGTGGTCATGCCCGTGGCGCCCGCCTTGCGCATCGCGGCCGCATTTTCACGCTTGGCGATGCTGGCTTCGGTCTCGGTGTACAACGCCTGCGCTTCAGGCGCACCACGGCGCACGATGGAAAGCGCCTGAACCACGACCGTCTTTTCATCAAACCCGACACGAATCTGGAACTCATCGCCGACACGCGGCTCCTTGCCTGGCTTGCAGCGCTCGCCGCGATGGTGCACCTTGCCGCTCTCAATGGCGGCCTTGGCCAAGGCACGGGTTTTATAAAAACGCGCGGCCCACAGCCACTTGTCCAATCGGACCTTTTCTTCCTCTTCCTGCTTTTGAGCCACTTGAATTCCTCGCTCTGAAAAATGTCGCAACCTTACTCTTGGAACCCTTCGACGCATAAACCTCAAGGCTCACCTAAGATACGCCAGGCACCTCGGGTTTTGCGTGCCTTGCCCAAGCACTCACTGATTATTGAAGCTTGAGAGATATCTGTCGCCATTTGCCGATTATTCTGCGTGAATACCGCGAATTCGGCACCTAGCCTCAGTGATGGCAAGGGATTGTCACACTCCGTGAGCCGTTGGACGTTACTGTCCTCGACAACTACGAAACATTTCTGAAATGCCGGTTATCCATATTGAAGACATTTGACCATTTGACCGTTGTGGGTCTGCGTGAGTGGGTGGCACTTCCCGACTTGGGAGTGGCAGGCCTGCGCGCAAAGATCGACACCGGTGCCAGCACCTCAAGCCTGCACGCTACCGATATCGAGCCGTTCGAGCGCGACGGTGAGAAGTGGGTGCGCTTTACCGCGCACCTGGGCAGCGTTGTGCAACTGCGTCACCGCCGCTGCGAAGCGCCCCTGGTGACGATGAAAACCATCAAGAGCTCCAACGGCCATGCGCAGGTGCGCTATGTCATCAGCACCACGTTGGCGCTGGGTGATCGGGTATGGCGGGTGGAATTTACCCTGGCCTGCCGCAAAGCCATGCGTTACCGGCTGTTGCTGGGTTCCAAAGCCTTGATTGACGGCCAACTGGTGGTCAATCCCGGCATCAAGTACGTTCAAGACAAGCCGGTGTTCCCGGTCTCTACTCTATCTGTCCCAGGTGCTGCATGAAGATTGCTGTGCTGTCGCGAAACCCGCGTCTGTATTCCACCCGCCGCCTGGTTGAGGCCGGCACCGAACGTGGCCACGAAATGGTGGTGATCGACACGTTGCGTGCCTATATGAACATCGCCAGCCACAAGCCGCAGATCCACTACCGGGGCAAGCCGCTGGAGGGGTTTGATGCGGTGATCCCACGCATCGGCGCCTCGGTGACGTTCTATGGCTGCGCGGTGTTGCGCCAGTTCGAAATGATGGGGGTGTTTCCCCTCAATGAGTCGGTCGCCATTGCCCGTTCACGGGACAAGCTGCGCTCGCTGCAACTGTTGTCGCGCCGGGGTATCGGCCTGCCGGTAACGGGCTTTGCCCACTCCCCCGATGACATCCCCGATCTGATCGACATGGTCAACGGCGCGCCGCTGGTGATCAAGGTGCTGGAAGGCACCCAGGGTATCGGCGTGGTGCTGTGTGAAACCGCGACAGCGGCCGAATCCGTGATCGAGGCGTTCATGGGCCTCAAGCAGAACATCATGGTGCAGGAATACATCAAGGAAGCCGGCGGTGCGGATATCCGCTGCTTCGTGGTGGGCGACAAGGTGATTGCGGCGATGAAGCGCCAGGCCAAGCCGGGGGAGTTCCGCTCCAACCTGCACCGTGGCGGCAGCGCCAGCCTGATCAAGATCACGCCGGAAGAACGCATGACGGCACTGCGGGCTGCCAAGGTGATGGGGTTGAGTGTGGCGGGTGTGGATATCCTGCGCTCCAATCACGGGCCGCTGGTGATGGAGGTGAACTCGTCACCGGGCCTGGAAGGCATTGAAACCACCACCGGGAAGGATGTGGCGGGGATCATCATTCAGCATCTGGAGAAGAATGGTGGGCCGAATATGACGAGGACCAAGGGTAAGGGCTAAAAAGTGTGGGAGCTGGCTTGCCTGCGATAGCAGTGGTGAATCCACTATGGCTATCGCGGGCAAGCCAGCTCCCACATTTGATGACTTAGCGTTTGTCAGACCGCATCTCTAGGCAACATCAACCCAAGCGGCAACCGCACCCGCGCCTCCAGGCCACCCTCTTCTCGGTTGCGCAACTCAACATTGCCGCCATGCATCGAGGCAATCCGCCGCACAATCGCCAACCCTAGCCCTGTACCTTTGCCACCCCGGGCACGGTCGCCACGGGTGAACGGGTTGAAGATGCCTTCCAACTCGTCCGGGTCGATGCCTGCGCCCCGGTCCATTACGCTCAGCACCACATAAGGCGCAGCACTGTCGCCGGACACATAGGCCGCCACTTCCACATCGGAACCGGCGTGATGCAAGGCGTTGCCGATCAGGTTGTTCAACAGGCGCTTCATCGACACCCGACGCAACGCAAACGGCTGGATCGGCTCCAGGCGCATACGTACCTGTTCACCGTTCTGGTTGTAGGGCGCGACCACCTCGCGCACCAGGTCAGTCAGGTCGACCTCCTCAACCACTTCATCACGGCCATCGCGGATAAACGCCAGGAACTGGTCGAGGATCGCGTCCATGTCCTCAATGTCGCGGACCATGTCATCAGTGAGGTCGCTATGGTTGCCCATTAGCTCCAGAGACAAGCGCAATCGCGTCAACGGTGTGCGCAGGTCATGGGACACCCCCGCCAGCATCAACTCGCGTTCGCGCCCGGCCTGTTCGACGTCTTCCGCCATCTGATTGAACGCGCCGTACACCTCGGTCATCTCACTCGGCGTATCGCTGACCGGCAGGCGCACGCTGCGCCCCTGGCCCAATTGACGGGCGGCAAACACAAGGCGTTTTAGAGGCTGGTTGAGTTGGCGTACGAAAATCCATGCCGAGGCCGTTGAAAGCAGACCGATCGCCAGGAACCAGCCCAACACGTTCCAGATCTTCTGCCCCCGCAGCGGGTGTGGGTACAACGGCACTTTCAACCAATCTTCGCCCAAGCTCGGCGCACGTACCCACAATGCGGGCGACACATGCATGCGCAACCGCACCTCGGTGTCTTCACCGAGTTCGGCCTGCATCTGGCGTTGGTAAATTTCACTGTAGGGCCAATGCTGCTCGCCCTCCGGCACACCTGCACCGGCAACGCGCACCAGGGTCGCGGCCTTGGCGATCTTCTCGCGGTTCTCGGGGTCTGCCGCCCAGTAGGCGCGCAGCGTCAAGGCGACACCGTGGCTGTATTGCCGGTCCACCAGCACGTCCTCGTTCATCAACAGATAAACCAGTGTGAGTGCCTTGGAAAACAGAACGACGATCAGCACCAGCCAAAGGGTGCGGGAGAAGAAACTTTGGGGGAACCACAGCGGGGTTTTCATAGAAGACTGCTAGATACCTTGCAGAAACGAGCGGCGCTCGCAGAATTGCAGACGCCGGACATCCCGTCGACCCTCATGGAGTCAAACGCCAGGATGCCCGCCCCTGCAAATCACCGGTCAACTGGTTTTATTGCCGTCCGGCACAAACACATAACCCACGCCCCATACCGTCTGGATGTACCGTGGCTTGGATGGATCCGGCTCGATCATCCGGCGCAGACGGGAAATCTGCACGTCGATGGAGCGCTCCAGAGCGTCCCATTCCCGGCCACGGGCCAGGTTCATCAGCTTGTCGCGGGTCAACGGCTGGCGAGCGTTCATCACCAGGGCCTTGAGCACAGCAAATTCACCCGTGGTAAGCATGTGCACTTCATCGCCACGCTTGAGCTCACGGGTCGCCAGCGACAGTTCGTAGTCGCCAAAGGTGACACTCTCGTCTTCGCTACCCGGCGCGCCCGGCACCGGCGGCGCCTGGCGACGCAGTACGGCTTTGACCCGAGCCATCAGCTCGTCCGGGTTGAACGGCTTGGCCAGGTAGTCATCAGCGCCCAGTTCGAGGCCCTTGATGCGGCTCAGCTCATCGCCCTTGGCGGTGAGCATGATGATGGGAATCTGGTTGTTCGCGCCGCGCAGGCGTTTGCAGGCGGTCAGGCCGTCTTCGCCGGGCAGCATCAGGTCGAGTACGACCAGGTTGAATACTTCACGCCCCAACAGGCGGTCCATCTGCTCGGTGTTCGGCACCGCGCGGGCACGGTAGCCCTTGGAGTTGAAGAAGCGCTCCAGCAGGCTGCTCAGCCCCGGGTCGTCGTCAACGATGAGAATTTTTTCGCCTTCAGCAGTTTGTGCAGTGCTGCTCATTAGATGCTCCTCTTATCTCGGCGCGCATTATGGCCTAGCTGCCGTTATACGCACCGTGTGCATTGTTAGCAGATTTTTCCTCAACTGCCAGCGAACCCGCGCCCTACAACCGTTGGCGCAATCCCCCCCCAAGGACAGAACGCTGGTTATAATGCGGCGCCGTCGTGCAGGGCAACTTCAGATCGTTACCGTTTGCTGCCGAGGCTTTTTTTACCCGCTTGTGTGATTTTTTCGATTTCGAGGGTCAATAGGCTGCCTCTTGACCCAGGCAGCGGCGCCAGTCGGGCCGCTCAACCAGCCTCCCAGGGCCTTGTTTTCCGGGCCTGCGAGCTGCTTTTCAGAATTTCAGGTGGTTTTATGGACAGCATCAACAGCCGCATCGCCGAGGAACTCGGTGTACGCCCACAACAGGTCGAAGCGGCCGTCGCTCTACTGGATGAAGGCTCCACGGTGCCTTTCATCGCCCGTTACCGTAAAGAAGTGACCGGCAGCCTCGACGACATCCAACTGCGTCACCTGGAAGAGCGTCTGCGCTACCTGCGAGAACTCGACGAACGGCGCATCAGCATCCTCGCCAGCATCGAGGAACAGGGCAAGTTGACTCCACAGCTTGAGCGCGACATCAAGCTCGCCGACACCAAGACCCGCCTCGAAGACCTCTACCTGCCGTACAAGCAGAAGCGCCGCACCAAGGGCCAGATCGCCCTGGAAGCCGGTCTGGGCGAGTTGGCCGACGGTCTGTTCAACGACCCGTCGCTGACCCCGGACACCGAAGCCGCCCGCTTCATCGACGCCGAAAAAGGCGTCGCCGACGTCAAGGCCGCCCTCGAAGGCGCCAAGTACATCCTCATGGAGCGCTTCGCCGAAGACGCCAGCCTGCTGGAAAAACTGCGCACTTACTTGAAGCAGGAAGCCGTCCTCAGCGCCCGTGTCATCGCCGGCAAAGAGGAAGAAGGCGCCAAGTTCCGCGACTACTTCGAACATGACGAGCCGCTGAAAAGCATGCCGTCCCACCGTGCGCTCGCCATTTTCCGTGGCCGCAACGAAGGCATTCTCAGCTCCGCGCTGAAGGTCGGTGACGAATTGCCGGGCACCATGCACCCGTGCGAAGGCATGATCGGTCAACAATTCGGCATCCAGAATCAGAACCGTCCTGCGGACAAGTGGCTCGGTGAAGTGGTGCGCTGGACCTGGAAGGTCAAGCTCTACACCCACCTGGAAACCGATCTGCTCGGCGAGCTGCGCGACGGCGCCGAGACCGAGGCGATCAACGTGTTCGCCCACAACCTGCACGACCTGCTGCTGTCGGCCCCGGCCGGCCCACGCGCCACGCTGGGCCTCGACCCGGGCCTGCGCACCGGCTGCAAGGTCGCCGTGGTCGACGCCACCGGCAAGCTGCTGGACCACGCCACGGTGTATCCGCATGTGCCGCACAACAAATGGGACCAGACCCTGGCGATCCTGGCTGCCCTGTGCGCCAAGCACGCGGTGGACCTGATCGCAATCGGCAACGGCACCGCCAGCCGTGAAACCGACAAGCTGGCCGCCGAGCTGATCAAGAAATACCCAGCCATGAAAATGACCAAGGTCATGGTCTCCGAGGCCGGCGCTTCGGTGTACTCGGCGTCGGAACTGGCTTCCAAGGAGTTCCCGGACCTTGACGTGTCGATCCGTGGCGCAGTGTCCATCGCCCGTCGCCTGCAGGATCCATTGGCCGAGCTGGTGAAGATCGACCCTAAATCCATCGGCGTCGGCCAGTACCAGCACGACGTGTCGCAGCTGAAACTGGCACGCGGCCTGGACGCGGTGGTGGAAGACTGCGTAAACGCCGTGGGCGTGGACGTGAACACCGCTTCCGTCGCCTTGCTGGCGCGCATTTCCGGTCTCAACGCCACCCTGGCGCAGAACATCGTGACCCACCGCGACGAAAACGGCGCGTTCAAGACCCGTGCAGCGCTGAAAAAAGTCGCACGCCTGGGCGAGAAAACTTTCGAGCAAGCCGCCGGTTTCCTACGCGTAATGAACGGCGACAACCCGCTGGATTCTTCCGCAGTCCACCCCGAAGCCTACCCGCTGGTGCAGCGCATCGCCGCCGAGACCGACCGCGATATCCGCTCGCTGATCGGCGATGCTGCGTTCCTCAAACGCCTGGATCCGAAGAAGTACACCGACGAAACCTTCGGTGTGCCGACTATCACCGACATCCTGCAAGAGCTGGAAAAACCTGGCCGCGACCCACGTCCCGAGTTCAAGACCGCCGAGTTCCAGGACGGCGTCGAAGACCTCAAGGATCTGGAGCTGGGCATGATCCTCGAAGGCGTGGTCACCAACGTGACCAACTTCGGGGCCTTTGTGGACATCGGCGTGCATCAGGACGGTTTGGTGCATATCTCCGCGCTTTCGGAGAAGTTCATCAAAGACCCGCGTGAAGCGGTCAAAGCCGGCGACGTGGTCAAGGTCAAGGTGATGGAAGTCGACATCCCGCGCAAACGCGTTGGCCTGTCGATGCGCATGAGCGACACCCCCGGCGAGAAGATCGACGGTGCCCGTGGTGCTCGTCCGGGTTCGGCACCGCGCCAGTCGCAGAACAATGCACCGCGTAAGGAAACCGCCACCGCAGCGCCAAGCAACAACGCCATGGCCTCGCTGTTCGCCAACGCCAAACAGTTGAAGAAACGCTGATGGAAATCCCGGCCGGTTTGACCCAGAGCGCGTTCAGCGAACTGATCGGCTGCCGCCTGCAACGCCTTGAAGAAGGCGTTGCCGAGGTGGCCCTGACCCTGGAGCCGCAACTGCGCAACCGCGCGGGCAAGCTCCATGGCGGGGCGATTTTTAGCCTGGTGGACATTACGATGGGGCTGGCCTGTTCCAGCTCCCATGGTTTCGACCAGCAGAGCGCGACTATCGAGTGCAAGATCAACTATATCCGCGCCGTGTCCGACGGTGACGTGCTGTGCACCAGCCGGGTGATTCATGCCGGTCGCCGCACGCTGGTGGTCGAGGCAGACGTGTATCAAGACGAAAGACTTGTCGCAAAAGCACAGGGCACCTTCGCTGTCCTATAGCTCCCCACCCCCGAATTGAGTTAATTTCGGCGCTGCAATCACGGCGTCGGAATTTTCTCGCTGCGCTGTAGCCAAATTCATGGAGTGAAGTCGGCATTTTCAGAGCGGGTTAAATCGACTCTAAACCAGGCGATCACGCCAGTTTTAACTTCACCCTTGTAGACCGTCCTGCCCACCCCCATATTGGGGCGACTGACGCGTGAAGGAATCCAACTTGAGCGAACTTCTCAACCGCCGCCTGGCCCTGCTCGGCAAGCGCGAACACCTCTCCCTGCTAGAGCAGTGCTTGCACGGCATCGAGCGCGAATGCCTGCGTGTCACCGGTGAGGGTCGACTGGCACAAACGCCGCACCCTGAAGCCCTGGGCGCCGCGTTGACCCACGAACAGATCACCACCGACTATTCGGAATCGCTGCTGGAGTTCATCACTCCCGCCCTGCCCAACCCGGCCGATACCCTGAGCAGCCTGGACAAGATCCATCGCTTTGCCTACACCAAGCTGGGCAGCGAATACCTGTGGAGCCCCTCGATGCCGTGCCCGTTGCCGGCTGAGGAAGATATTCCGATTGCCTACTACGGCACGTCCAATATCGGACAGCTCAAGTACGTGTATCGCAAGGGTTTGGCACTGCGTTATGGCAAGACCATGCAGTGCATCGCTGGCATCCACTACAACTTTTCGTTGCCGGAAGCGCTGTGGCCGTTGCTTAAAGAGACTGAAGGATTTGTCGGCACCGACCGCGACTACCAGTCCACCGCCTATATCGCGCTGATCCGCAACTTCCGCCGTTACAGCTGGCTGCTGATGTACCTGTTCGGTGCATCCCCTGCCCTGGACGCCGGCTTCCTGCGGGGTCGCTCGCACCAGCTGGAAGTGCTCGACGCCGACACACTGTACTTGCCCTACGCAACCAGCCTGCGCATGAGCGACCTGGGTTACCAGAGCAACGCCCAGGCTGGCCTCACGCCGTGCTACAACGACCTGGCCAGCTACACCGACAGCCTGCGCGAAGCGGTAGCAACGCCCTACGCACCGTACGTCGAAATCGGAACCCATCAGGACGGTGAGTGGGTACAGCTCAACACCAACATCCTGCAGATCGAAAACGAGTACTACTCCAACATCCGCCCCAAGCGTGTGACCTACACCGGCGAACGGCCGATCCAGGCGCTGGTGGCCCGTGGCATCCAGTACATCGAAGTGCGCTGCCTGGACATCAACCCGTTCCTGCCGATGGGCATCGACCTGCCGGAGTCGCGTTTCCTCGACGCCTTCCTGCTGTACTGCGCGTTGAACGACAGCCCGTTGTTCGCCGACAACGAGTGCGGCAACGCCACCTCCAACTTCCTCAGCGTGGTCAAGGAAGGTCGTCGTCCCGGCCTGCAATTGCAGCGTCAGGGCCAGCCTGTGGACATGAAGGAATGGGCTGCCGAGCTGCTGGAGCAAATTGCGCCACTGGCCGCCTTGCTGGATGAAAGCCACGGCATCACCGAACACAGCCAGGCGCTGGATGCCCAATTGGCCAAGGTCAAGGATTCGTCCCTGACCCCGTCGGCCCAAGTGTTGGCGGCGATGGCCGAGCGTAAGGAAAGTTTTGCGCAGTTCTCCCTGCACCAGAGCCAGTTGCACGCTGAGCATTTCCGCAGCGAACCGCTGCCGGCCGAAGAGCAAGCGCAGTTTGAAGAACTGGCACGCAAATCGCTGGCACAGCAGGCAGAGCTGGAGCAGAACGAAGTGGGTGATTTTGACGTGTTTGTTGGCTCGTACCAGGCCAGCATCCTCGCCATCAGCAACTAAAAAAATGTTGGGGTAATTTACTGTGGTGAGCGGGCTCGCCCCGCGCTGGGGGGCGAAGCCGCCCCAATAAGGCAACCGCATTGATTCAGTTAACACGCGGCGCCAGATTTTAGGGCGGCTTCGCCACCCAGCGCGGGGCAAGCCCGCTCACTACAAGCAACATTTTTCTCCTCATAAGCTAATTCGAAAATGTTATTTATTTTCGGATTCTTAGATCATTTACTCTCCTCACACGCCGACCCTCGGCCGCCTGATTGAGGAGCTTCCCCTTGAAACTGCTGACCCCTCTGCGCCTCTTGGCCGCATTGTCCCTGGCCGGTGCCAGCCTGTTTGCCCAGGCGGCGGATGTGACCATCGCTTACCAGACCACCGTGGACCCGGCCAAAGTCGCCCAGGCCGACGGCGCTTACGAAAAAGCCACCAACGCCAAGATCAACTGGCGCAAATTCGACAATGGCGCCGACATCATCGCCGCCATCGCGTCCGGCGACGTGCAGATCGGCTACCTCGGTTCCAGCCCGCTGACCGCTGCGATCACCCGCAAAGTGCCGGTGGAAACCTTCCTCGTTGCCACCCAGATCGGCGGCGCCGAAGCCCTGGTAGCGCGCGACGGTTCGGGGATCAACAGCCCGCAGGACCTGATCGGCAAAAAAATCGCCGTGCCCTTCGTGTCCACCGGGCACTACAGCCTGTTGGCTGCGTTGAAGCACTGGAACATCGACCCGTCCAAAGTGACCATCCTCAACCTCGCACCACCGGCGATCATCGCCGCCTGGAAACGTGGTGATATCGACGCCACCTACGTATGGGACCCTGCCCTAGGCGTGGCCAAGGAAAACGGCAAGGTGCTGATCACCTCCGGCGAACTGGCCAAGTTTGGCGCGCCAACCTTCGATGCCTGGATCGTGCGTAAGGATTTTGCCGAGAAGCATCCGGAAATCGTCACGGCGTTTGCCAAAGTCACCCTGGATGCCTACGCCGCCTACCGCAAAGACCCACAAGCCTGGCTCGCCGACAAAGGCAACGTCGAAAAACTGGTGAAACTCTCCGGCGCCAAGGCCAGCGACATCCCACTGCTGCTGCAAGGCAACGTCTACCCGCTGGCCGCCGACCAAGTGACCCTGCTGGGCGCACCGACCACCAAGGCCGTGACCGATACCGCCGCGTTCCTAAAGGAGCAAGGCAAGGTCGACTCCGTGCTGCCGGACTACGCCCCTTACGTCAGCGCCAAGTTCATTACTAACTGATCAGGAGTTCATCGCGATGGCCTTGCTACAACTGGAGCGCATCAGCGCACAGTACCCAGGCGCCACAGAACCGGTACTGTCAGACATTTCAATCGACCTGGGGCCCCAGCAATTGCTGGTGGCCCTCGGCCCGTCCGGCAGTGGCAAGACTTCGCTGTTGAACCTGATTGCCGGCTTTGTCGAACCGTCCGCCGGGCGCATTACGCTTGATGGCGTGCCGGTCAAAGGCCCGAGCGCCGAACGCGGCGTGGTGTTCCAGGACGACGCCCTGCTGCCCTGGCAGGATGTGCTGGCCAACGTCGGCTTCGGCCTGGAGCTGGCCGGTGTGCCCAAGGCGCAACGTGAAGTGCGCGCTCGGGAAATGCTGGCACTGGTCGACCTGGCCGGTTTCGACAGCCGCCGCATCTGGCAACTTTCCGGTGGGCAGAAGCAACGTGTCGGCCTCGCCCGCGCGCTGGCGGCCGACCCTCGCGTGTTGCTGATGGACGAACCCTTCGGCGCCCTCGACGCCTTCACCCGCGAACAGATGCAGGAGCTGCTGCTGCAAGTCTGGCGGCGCACGGCCAAGCCGGTGTTCCTGATTACCCACGACATCGAAGAAGCGGTCTTCCTGGCCACTGACCTGATCCTGCTGGCGCCCAGCCCTGGCCAGATCGTCGAACGCCTGAGCCTGGACTTCGGCCAACGCTACGCCGCCGGTGAGTCGGCGCGGGCGATCAAGTCCGACCCGCACTTTATCGAAACCCGCGAACACGTGCTGGGCAAAGTGTTCTCCCAACGGCAGGTGTCCGCATGAGCAGCTACGAACTCGCCGCCAAGCCGGTGGTGCATACCGTTATCCCGCTGCGCCGCAGCTTGAGCACGCGCTGGATCAGCGTGCTGACGCTGGTCGCCCTGCTGACAATCTGGTGGGCCGTGACCGCCACCGGTCTGATCGAACCGCTGTTCCTGCCGCCGCCGTCCGCCGTGCTGCAAAAGGGCTGGCTGCTGGCGACCAGCGGTTATATGGATTCCACCTTGTGGCAGCACCTGGGCGCGAGCCTCAGCCGTATCGGCCTGGGCCTCGGTTTTGCCGTGCTGACCGCCGTGCCGGTGGGGATTGCCATCGGTTCCAACCGTATCGCCCGGGGCATTCTCGACCCGTTGATCGAGTTCTACCGGCCGATTCCGCCCCTGGCCTACCTACCGTTGATCGTGATCTGGTGCGGCATTGGCGAGCTGTCCAAGGTGCTGCTGATCTACCTGGCGATCTTTGCGCCAATCGCCATCGCCACTGCGACCGGTGTGCGCACCGTTGACCCGGCCAAGTTGCGCGCGGCGCAGTCGCTGGGGGCAACCCGCGCCCAGTTGATCCGCCATGTGATTTTGCCGAGCGCCCTGCCCGATATCCTCACCGGCGTGCGCATTGGTTTGGGGGTGGGTTGGTCGACGTTGGTCGCCGCCGAATTGATCGCCGCCACCAGCGGCCTGGGCTTTATGGTGCAGTCGGCGGCGCAGTTCCTCGTCACCGACGTGGTGGTGCTGGGGATCCTGGTGATCGCCCTGATCGCCTTCACCATGGAAATGGGCTTGCGTGCCCTGCAGCGTAAATTGGTGCCATGGCATGGCCAGGCACATTGAGTGAGAACAGCATGAGCAGCCTGACCGTTACCCCCATCAGCACCGCATTGGGTGCCCTGATCAGTGGCGTCGATATCACCCAGCCGTTGAACATTGAAGAGCGCGATGCCATTGAACAGGCATTGCTCAAGCACTCGGTGCTGTTCTTCCGCGATCAACCGATCAACCCGCAACAGCAAGCACGCTTCGCTGCGAATTTTGGTGACCTGCATATCCACCCGATCTACCCCAACGTGCCGGAACAGCCCGAAGTGCTGATCCTCGACACCGCCGTCACCGACGTGCGCGACAACGCCGTGTGGCACACCGACGTGACCTTCCTGCCCACCCCGGCGTTGGGCGCCGTACTCAGCGCCAAGCTGCTGCCGGCGTTTGGCGGCGATACGCTGTGGGCCAGCGGGATTGCGGCGTATGAGGCGCTGTCCGAGCCGTTGAAGCACTTGCTCGATGGGCTGACCGCGACCCACGACTTCACCAAATCCTTCCCGCTGGAGCGCTTTGGCAACACCGCCGAAGACCTGGCGCGCTGGGAAGAAACCCGCAAGAAGAACCCGCCGTTGTCGCATCCGGTAGTGCGCACGCACCCGGTGAGTGGGCGTAAGTCGCTGTTTGTCAGTGATGGGTTTACCACCAGGATCAACGAGCTGGAGCCGGCGGAGAGCGAGGCGATTCTGAAGCTGCTGTTTGCCCACGCGACACGCCCGGAGTTCACCATTCGTTGGCGTTGGCAGGAAAACGATGTGGCGTTCTGGGATAACCGCGTGACGCAGCATTACGCGGTGGATGATTACCGGCCGCAACGGCGGGTGATGCACCGGGCGACGATTTTGGGGGATGTCCCGTTCTGAGGGGCAGGAACCGAAGACTGGCTTTTAAATATGTTAAACCGCTATCTTTCTGATCGCTCTCAGGAGGATGAATCTGTGAAACAAAAACCTAAGTTGGGCGCACATACATCCGCTGCAAAAACCCGAAAATGCAAAGGGCTTGGAAGCAGAATACGAGCCCGGCTTTCAGGCGTAGGCTATATCGAGCTTGAACTGCCTGAGAGAGCAACAGCAGTTCGGATTGTGAAGCTCGAAGACTAAGCGACCGCCAATGAGTGTGCGCGGGACCTGTGGCGAGGGAGCTTGCTCCCGCTGGGCCGCGAAGCGGCCCCAAAAATGGGACTGCTGCGCAGTCCAGCGGGAGCAAGCTCCCTCGCCACAAGTACTTTTTACTCTTCCTAGTTTTTAACTGGCTGGCATTAGGGCAAGCCCACTCCCACACCAACCCCACATTGATCCCGTGCGGCCGCTTATTCAGCAGTAGATGGCTTTTCCCACAGGTTGATCCCACCTTCCTGGGCAAACCGATCGATCTCCGCCAATTCCTCAGCGCTGAAATGCAGGTTCTTCAACGCCCCGACGTTTTCGATAATCTGCTCCGGCCGGCTCGCACCGATCAGCGCACTGGTTACCCGTGGATCGCGCAACGTCCAGGCCAATGCCAGTTGCGCCAGGCTCTGGCCACGGCGTTGGGCGATTTCATTCAGCGCGCGCACGTGGGCGATGTTGGCTTCGGACAGGTGCTTGGCCTGCAACGAACCACCGCCCGGACGGTTCACCCGTGCATCCGCCGGTACGCCGTTGAGGTATTTGTCGGTCAGCAAACCCTGGGCCAATGGCGTGAACGCAATCACCCCGGCGCCGAGCTCTTCGGTGGTGTCCAACAGGTCTTTTTCCACCCAGCGGTTGAGCAGGTTGTAGGCCGGCTGGTGAATCAGCAACGGCACTTTCCACTCTTTGAGCAGCGCGGCGATTTCGCGGGTTTTCACGCCCGAGTAGGACGAGATCCCGATGTACAACGCCTTGCCTTGCTGCACGGCAGTGGCGAGGGCGCTGGCGGTTTCTTCCAGGGGGGTGTCGGCGTCAAAACGGTGGGAGTAGAAGATGTCCACATAGTCGACGCCCAGGCGTTGCAGGCTCTGGTCGAGGCTGGCCAATACGTACTTGCGTGAGCCGCCGCCCTGGCCGTAAGGGCCGGGCCACATGTCCCAGCCGGCTTTGCTGGAGATGATCAGTTCGTCGCGGTAGTGCTTGAAGTCTTCGCGCAGCAAACGGCCGAAGTTGATCTCGGCGCTGCCGTAGGGCGGGCCATAGTTGTTGGCCAGGTCGAAGTGGTTGATGCCCAGGTCGAACGCGGTGCGCAGCAGGGCGCGCTGGGTGTCGATCGGGGTGCTGTCGCCAAAGTTGTGCCACAGGCCCAGGGACAGTGCAGGCAGCACCAATCCACTGCGGCCTACGCGGCGGTACGGAATAGATTCATAGCGGTTTTCGGCAGCAATGTAAGTCATCGAATCCTCTCTTGGACGTCGGCAAATAAGGCCTGGGAATAAGGTTATTCCCAGGCCTTTTAACCAGCTGAATCGCTTAAGTCTGCCGTTCCGTTCTACAGCAATTGCCTACCAGAGTGGAACGACATAACTCACATAGAAGCGGTTTTCATCCTGCACGGTGGCACCGCTGATGTCCGGGCTGGCGTGGGCGTTTTTCCAGGTCACACCCAGGCCCTTGAGAGTGCCGGTGGGCACTTGATACGCCACGGCGACGTTACGTTCCCATTCGCTGGTAGTGCCTTGCGCCGTGCGGATGTCATCGCCATGGGCATAGGCAGCGGAGAACGTCAGGCCCGTGAGGCCAAGCTTACCGAAGTCATACTTGTACTGCGCAAGCCAAGTGCGCTCACCGGCGTGTTGAAATTTATTCAACTGCATGTTGGTCAGCGCCGGGGTGTCGGCGCCTGAGCCTGGGCCCTGGCGGTTGTCGCCGCTGTTCAGGCCGGAGTCCAGGTACGGGAAGTCGCTGTCGCCGCTGTTTTTCTGGATACCCAGGCCGACGGTGTGGCCGTCGAGGCTGTAGCTCTCAAGCAAGCTGGCGGTGGTCTGGTTGATGCGGCCTTTGTTCACGCCGTCGCCGTACAGACCACTCGCGGCGTAGTCCTTGTCACCGTCTGCGTTGCCGCCCACCCCCAGGCTGCGGAATACACGCAGGTCGGTGTCGATGGCACCCACGGATAACGCGTCATGGCGCTTGGCACCGAGGAAAAACTGCTGGTAGTAATCCTCAAGGTTGGAATACCACAGGCTGACCGTGGTGTTCTGGATGCCGGTGTAATCCGCACCGCCGAACAGGAAGCGATCGCTCTCTTTGGTGCCGCCAGCGGTGATCATGCCTTGGTCGCCGGTTTCGTTGCGGATCTTGGTCTTGAAGATATCGCCGCCGGTGAAGGTGAAGTCGCTGAGGTCCTTGGACACCAGTTGCACACCGGTGTTGGTCTGCTGGTACAGGCGCCCGTCGGTGTTGGCGAGTATCGGGTTGTTGCCGTAGAGCGTGCCGACACGCAGTTCATCCTTGGCGAAACGCATCTTGAACGTCGGGCTCAACACACCGAACTGGTCGGCGGATTTGCCGTTGTCCAGCGGGAACATGCTGCCGGGGTAGCGACCCTGGTGTTCCTTGTCATTGAGGTCACCGCCGGAGTCCAGCTTCAACCCGTAGAACGCCTGCAGGTCCAGGCCAAAACCCACCGGACCTTCGGTGTAGCCGGACTTGAAGTTGAACTCGAACCCCTGGCCCCAATCGCGAATGCTGTGGGCCTTGGCGTTGCTGTTCACCACATCACGCCCCTGCTGGTTGAGGTAGCGGTTGAGCAGGGTCACATCGGCGTGGCTGTCATCGATAAAATCGGCGTGGGCGGACAGCATAAAGCTCGCCATGGCGGCACCCACCATAGGGCTTATCAACGTCTTCATTGTTACCGGTCTCCGTCACTGTTCTGAAATGAAAGCGTCAAACGCTTCACACAATTACGCAGTGGCCAGATGACAGTTGCGCGTCAAAACCCGATGTAGACGGATGAAATTAAATTCATGAAACCCTTTAACTACGCGGGTTAGCGGACATTCTTGAAGATTTCCGCGAGCCAGTCGACGAACACACGCACCCTCGGCGACATGTGTCGGTTCTGTGGATAAAGCACTGAAACCGGCATCAAAGGTGGCGGTGTTTCCTGGAGAATTTCTCGCATCACGCCCTGCTCGATCAGATCGGCCATGCGGTAATGCGGGCATTGGATAATGCCGAGTCCGGCCACCGCGCTGGCGGAGTAAATCTCCGCGCCGAACACCGACAATGCGCCGTCGATACTCACTTCCTGCAGCTCGCCATTGACCATGAATTCGAACGGAAACAGCTTGGCCGTGGTGCGCGACACGTAGTTCACCGCGCGGTGTTCACTCAGCTCGGACAGGCGCTTGGGTTCGCCGTATTTGCGCAGATAAGCGGGGCTCGCGCAGGTCACTTGGCGCAGGTTGGCGACGCGCCGACCAATCAACGCGGAATCCCCCAGGGTGCCCGCACGCAGCACGCAATCGACGCCCTCGGCGATCAAGTCGACAAAGCGATCCGCCTCACTGATGGACAGCTCGATATCCGGGTAACGCGCCATGAACTCCGGCAGCGCCGGCACCACAAAATACTTGGCCAGCGTGCCGTGCAGGTCCACGCGCAAACGGCCCTTGGGCGCCACGCTGCGGAACGCCAACTCGGCCTCTTCCAGCTCCGCGAGCAGCTGCACGCAACGTTGGTAATACGCCTCGCCGTCGAGGGTCGGGCGCACACGCCGGGTGCTGCGTTCCAACAAGCGCGTGCCCAGCCAGGCTTCGAATTGATTGAGGGTGTGGGTCAGGGTCGCACGGGGCAGATTCAGGTCATCGGCTGCCAGCGTGAAGCTTGAACGCTCGTAAATCCGTACGAAGACCTTCATGGCTTTGACTTGATCCACGCTGCGCTCCTACACATCAATTGTTGGCGATTATTGAACAGTCAAGGCAACTCTGGCGCATTTATCGGCCTGGGTAAACATGTGAATCTGCTTCCACACCCCGTTCAAGGAACCCAGATCATGACGACTCAAGTAGCAATCATCACCGGCGCTTCCCGTGGCATTGGCGCCGTCATCGCCAAGCAACTCGCTGCCGACGGCTACGCCGTGGCCATCAACTACACCAGCAGCGCCACCGAGGCGTCGAAGCTGGTAGTGGAACTGCGCCAGGCCGGCCACCAAGCCATAGCGATCCAAGGCGACGTCGCCAAACCCGCCGACATCAAGCGCCTGTTCGACGAAACCGAGGCGCAATTGGGCAAGGTGGATGTGCTGATCAACAACGCCGGCATCCTCAAGACGCTGCCCCTGGCCCAGCACAGCGATGAACTCTACGACCAGAACTTCGATATCCACACCCGTGGCACCTTCAACGCCCTTCGCGAAGCCGCCACCCGCCTGAATGACGGCGGACGCATCGTCAACTTCTCCAGCAGCACCGTTGGCCTCAACTTCCCCGGTTACGCGGTGTACATCGCCAGCAAGGCGGCGGTGGAGTCGCTGACCCAAGTGTTCGCCAAAGAGATGCGCGGGCGCCGGATTACCGTCAACGCCGTGGCGCCAGGCCCAGTCGCCACCGAGTTGTTCCTGCACGGCAAGAGCGAAGAGCAGATCCAGGGCATGGCCAAGATGCCGCCGCTGGAACGCCTTGGCCAACCGGAAGATATCGCCCGCGTGGTGGCGTTTCTGGTGAGCCCGGCCGGTGCTTGGATCAATGGGCAAATTCTGCGCGCCAATGGCGGGCTGGTCTAAGTCACACATCCGGGCCAGCGATTTTCTCTTTGTGGAGCTCTTTCATGCCAACCTTGTTGATCCCCGCACTCGCCCCGCTTTACCGCTGCGCCGAACCCCTGGCCTACGCGCTGCTGCGCGCAGGTTTTGGGGTGATCATGCTCACCCACGGGCTGCCCAAATTGCTGGGCAACGCCCATGGTTCGATGGCCGACCCGATGGCGGCTTCCATCAATCTGATCCAGAACCGCCTGCACTTGCCGCAGGCGGAGCTGATCGGTCTGCTGGTGGCCTTGCTGGAAGCAGTCGGTGGATTGCTGTTGATACTCGGCCTGGGCACACGGCTGGTCGCGGCCATGATGACCGTGCAGATGCTGACCATTGCTTACTTGCTGGGGCCGACGTGGCCGTGGATCGACCGAGGCATCGAGTACCCGGTGCTGATGGCGCTGCTATCGTTGTACCTGGTGTTTCGCGGTGCCGGCCGCTATTCCCTGGACAACACACTGGGCAAGGAGCTCTGAACATGCACACCACCCTGGTGATCAGCGCAGGCTTGATCCTGCTGGTACTGATGCTGTTGATCGGGCAGAAGCTTGGCGTCAGCCGGCCCATTCTGGCCTACAGCTTTGTGGCGATCTGGTTGGGGGTGGCGGTGGTCAATGGCGCTGTAGGGGTCGTCACTGCCGGCCAACCCCTGGTGTCGGAGCTGGTGATCGGCAGTGGCGTGTTCGGCGTGCCCCTGGTGGCACTGGCCCTGTACCTCAGGGCCTGAGCCTCAGCGCACCAAGTGCAGGAACTGCAGGTGACGCTCGTACTGGTCGAGGATGTCGTTGATGATCTGTTCCTTGGTATAGCCCACCAAGTCATAGTCCTGGCTACCCTCGGCCAAGTGCACTTCCGCCCGGTAGTAGCGACGGTTGTTGAGCTCCTTAGAGCCCATTCCGCCACGGGCAAATGACGGCGTGAAGTAGCCGCGCATCTGCACCTGGTAGATGAACGGACGCTCCTCGCCATGGCCGATTTCCAGGCTGACGCTGTCGTTGGCGGGGTCAGGTTGCGTCACCACGTTCAAACCCTTCTCGACAAACACCGCCGTCACTTCTTCAATCGCCGGGCGCACCGTCGAGTCAAGGAAACGGTACACCTCGTCTCGCGACGGGAAGTGCACGGCCTGGCTCAAACGCTGGCGCCAGCCGCCGCGTCCCTTGCGAGCCGTCGAAATCGGTGCCAATGAATGCAACTGGGCGATCTGCTTTTGCGACTCCAGATAGAACGCCTTGTGCAACCCCCACATCATTAGCAGCAGGATCATCGAGAACGGCAACGAGGTCAGTACCACCGCCGACTTGAGCGAATCGATGCTGCCGGCAAACAGCAAGGCACTGGTGACCAGCGCGGTCATCGCACCCCAGAACACCCGCAACCATTTCGGCCCATCTTCATCGGCGTTGCCGCCTTTGGACGACAGGGTGGATAGCACCACGGTGCCCGAATCGGCGGAGGTCACGAAGAACACGAAGCTGATAAACACCGTGACCGCGATGACGGTTTTGCTCCACGGGTAGGTTTCCAGCAGCAGGTAAAGGCTCATCGACGGGTTATCGATGGCCGACTGACCGAGTGCGGCCATACCGTGGTTGAGTACCTGGTCGATGGCGCTGTTGCCGAAGATCGACATCCACGCCAGGGTGAAGCCCAGCGGGATCAGCAGCACGCCAAACACGAACTCGCGGATGGTACGGCCACGGGAAATGCGTGCGATAAACAGGCCCACGAACGGCGACCATGCAATCCACCAGGCCCAGTAGAACACCGTCCAACCGCCCAGCCAGTCGCTGGGTTTATCATAGGCGTACACGTCGAAACTCTTGGTCGGCAAGGCGCCCAGGTAGTCGCCGATGTTCTGGATCAAGGTATTGAGCAAGTGCTGTGTCGGCCCGGCAAACAACACGAACAGCAGCAGCGCACAGGCCAGCAGCATGTTGATGTCGGACATCACGCGCACGCCTTTATCGACACCGGCCACGGCGACGATGATCGCGGCGCCCATCATCAGCGTGATCAGACCGACCTGGATCCACTGGGTATGGGCGATGCCGAACAGGTAGTCGAGACCGGAGTTGAGGTGCAACACGCCGAAGCCCATGTCGGCGCCCAGACCGAACACCGTGGCGATAATGCCGAAGCCATCCACCGCGTACCCGATGGGACCGTTGATGCGCTTGCCGATCAGCGGGTACAGCGCCGAACGCAACGCCAGCGGCAAGTTATGCCGGTAGGCGAAATACGCCAGGGCCATGCCGACAAAGGCGAACACGCCCCAGCCGTGCAGGCCCCAATGCAAAAACAGGATCTGCATGGCCTGGCGCGCGGCATCGGCGTTCATCGGCGCGCCTTGCGGCGGTTGCACCAGGTGCGTCAGCGGCTCGGAGACGCAGAAGAAAAACAGCGTGATGCTGATCCCGGCGGCGAACAGCATGCCGGCCCAGGACAGGTAACTGAATTCGGGCTCGTCGTGGTCGGCACCGAGTTTTATCTTGCCGTAGCCCGATAACGCGGTGACCACCACGAAGACCAGATACAGGGTCATCGCCAGCATGTAGTACCAGCCGACCGTGTTGGCCGCCCAGTTTTGCGCCGCCAGCAGCCAGGCACCGGCCTGTTGCGGGATAGCGATGACCGTGATGCCGAACAGCAGGATAAACGTCGCGGCGAAGTAGAAGACCGGCGCGTTCATGCGCACCTGGCCGCTGGTAGGGGTGGACGATGCACTCATGAACGATGCACCCCGAGGGAGTGAGATGTGGCTGTAAATAACGGACTCAGCAAAGGTAAGCCTCCTGTTGTGAGCGGGCAGCGAACCACCGGGTTTAACTTGAACGAGCATTCAAGTTAAACATGGATGGGCGGTCTGGGACTAATCGCAGGGCTGAGTGGTAGACATTTCCTACGCCAGCCCAAGGCAAGCTTAGTCCTCAGCGCTCACGGGAAGTGCCATCACTTTTGCGTGCCGTCATCATGTTGCAGGTTGGCCTGGGTGATATTCGCCCCTGCCGGTACGCTGCGCGTCAGCCACACGTTGCCGCCGATGGTCGAACCCTGACCGATGGTGATGCGCCCCAGGATCGTGGCCCCGGCGTAGATCACCACGTCATCCTCGACAATCGGGTGGCGTGGGTGGCCTTTCTGCAACTGCCCGTCCTCGTCTGCCGGGAAGCGTTTGGCGCCCAGCGTCACAGCTTGGTAGATGCGCACGCGCTCGCCGATGATCGCGGTTTCGCCGATCACCACGCCGGTCCCGTGGTCGATAAAGAAGCTCGGGCCGATCTGCGCGCCAGGGTGGATATCGATACCGGTGGCGGAGTGGGCAATTTCCGCGCTGATCCGCGCCAATAACGGCAGACCGGCACGGTACAGGTGGTGGGCCAGGCGATGGTGAATCACCGCCAGGATGCCCGGATAGCACAGCAGCACTTCATCCACGCTGCGCGCCGCCGGATCGCCGTGGTAGGCGGCCAGCACGTCAGTGTCCAACAGACTGCGCAGGGACGGCAGGGCCAGGGCGAAATCCTGGATCAGGCGGATGGCCAGCGCGTCGACTTCGCTGTCATCCTTGGCGCCCTGTCGTGCGGCGTAGCGCAGCTCCAGGCGGGCCTGGCCGAGCAAGGCATTCAGCGCCACATCGAGGGTGTGGCCAACGTAGAAATCTTCACTCTCTTCACGCAGGTCCACCGGGCCCAGGCGCATGGGGAACAGCGCGCCGCACAACGACTCGAGAATCTGCGCCACCGCCTCGCGGGACGGCAACTCACGACCACCATGCTCTCCACTCAAGCGCCCATTGCGCGTTCGCCACTGGTCCCGGGCGCTGCGCAGTTGGCTGACGATGGTCTGTAATTGCCAATGACTGGAACGCTCACTCACGGTATTCACTCCTGACGAAATGGCCATCACTTTACGGTATGCACCCTGGCCGCCCTTAAGAACCAATGGTGTGATGCTAAGAACCGTCCGGAATAAGCGATTGACGGTTGCCCGATGAAAAGTGCCTGCCTATAGTCGCCCCATACTCATCAACCGTGCGTAGCCATGATCAAACAACAGCTCGACCGTTTTAACCGCCTGGAACTGCTGGGTGGCGCCACTGCCCTGGAAAAACTCGAGCGGCTGTCGGCCTGGTTGGGCAGGGATATCTACGTCAAGCGCGACGACACCACTCCGTTGGCCATGGGCGGCAACAAGCTGCGCAAACTTGAATACCTCGCCGCCGATGCCATCGCCCAAGGCGCCGACACCCTGGTGACCGCTGGCGCGATCCAGTCCAACCACGTACGCCAGACCGCCGCGCTGGCCGCCAAGCTCGGCCTGGGCTGCGTCGCCCTGCTGGAAAACCCCACCGGCACCGAAGACCCCAACTACCTGGGCAACGGCAATCGCCTGCTGCTGGAGCTGTTCGACGCCAAGGTGGAGTTGGTCGAGAACCTCGACAACGTCGACGACCAGCTCAACGCCCTCGCCGACCGCCTACGCAGCAACGGCAAAAAACCGTACCTGGTGCCTATTGGCGGCTCCAATGCCCTCGGCGCATTGGGTTACGTGCGCGCCGGACTGGAACTGGCCGGGCAGATCAAAGACAGTGGCATCGAGTTTGCCGCCGTGGTCTTGGCCTCCGGGAGTGCGGGAACGCACAGTGGCTTGGCGTTGGCCTTGAGCGAAGTGTTACCGAGCCTGCCTGTGATCGGCGTGACCGTCTCGCGCACCGAAGAAGCCCAGCGCCCAAAAGTAGAAGGCCTGGCCGAACGCACTGCCGAATTGCTGGGGGTAAAAATTCCAGAGGCCTTCAAGGTGATCCTGTGGGACGAATACTTCGGCCCGCGCTACGGCGAACCGAACGCCGGCACCCTGGCGGCGGTCAAGCTGCTGGCGAGCCAGGAAGGCCTGCTGCTGGACCCGGTCTACACTGGCAAGGCCATGGCCGGTTTGCTGGATGGCATCGGGCGTCAACGCTTTGAGGACGGGCCGATCATTTTCCTGCATACCGGTGGCGCGCCAGCGTTGTTCGCTTATGACTCGGCGTTCTAAAAATGCCGACCCTGTTATTCCCAAAAAGAATAACCTGGTGATTTAATATTATTTTCAAGTCTTAAAAACCGGCTTTATCATCGCGCCGTAGGCGAAGACGCGCTACGCGCTTTAAGGCAGGATACGACTACTGCGTCACCTGCTTCGCTCACCATAAAAAACACAGGGGCTCTTCATGACTATTTCTGTATTCCGTCGCACGTTGTTGGTTGGCACTTTGGGCCTGGCACTCGGGGCTGGCCTGATGGGCCAGGCAGTGGCTGGCGAGCAGTTGGGCAACATCAAGAAAGCAGGCGAGATCAAGATCGGCCTGGAAGGCACCTATCCACCGTTCAGCTTCGTCGATGAAAGCGGCAAGCTCAGCGGTTTCGAAGTGGAGCTGTCCGAAGCGCTGGCCAAGGAGCTGGGCGTGAAGGTCAAGCTGCAGGCCACTCCATGGGATGGCATCCTCGCTGCCCTGGAATCCAAGCGTCTGGACGCGGTAGTCAACCAAGTGACCATCTCGGAAGAGCGCAAGAAAAAGTACGATTTCTCCAAGCCTTACACCGTCTCCGGTATCCAGGCACTGGTCCTGAAGAAGAACGTTGACGCGATCAAGACCGCCGACGACCTGGCCGGCAAGAAAGTCGGTGTGGGCCTGGGCACCAACTATGAACAATGGCTCAAGGACAATCAGCCTAAAGCCCTCATCAAGACTTACAACGACGACCCGACCAAGTTCCAGGACCTGCGCATCGGCCGTATCGACGCCATCCTGATCGACCGCCTGGCCGCCCTGGAATACGCCAAGAAAGCCCCTGACACCGCCGCAGCCGGCGACGCCTTCTCCCGTCAGGAAGCCGGTATTGCCCTGCGCAAAGGCGAGCCAGAACTGCTCGACGCGGTGAACAAGGCCCTCGACAAACTGCGCGCCGACGGCACCTTGAAGAAGCTGTCCGAGAAGTACTTCAACGCTGACGTCACTCAATAATGGAAGCAGGTTTCCAACTCGCGCTGGACTCCGCGCCCTTTCTGCTCAAGGGCGCGTACTACACGGTGATCCTCAGCCTCGGCGGGATGTTTTTCGGTTTGCTGCTGGGTTTCGGCCTGGCCTTGATGCGCCTGTCGCGCTTCAAGCTGGTGAGCTGGCTTGCCCGAGTCTACGTGTCGTTCTTTCGCGGCACGCCCTTGCTGGTACAGCTGTTCTTGATCTACTACGGCTTACCGCAAGTGGGCATCGAGCTGGATCCGATCCCGGCGGCCATGATCGGCTTTTCGCTGAACATGGCCGCCTATGCCTGTGAAATCCTGCGCGCCGCCATCGGTTCCATCGAGCGCGGCCAATGGGAAGCTGCGGCCAGTATCGGCATGACCCGTGCGCAGACCCTGCGCCGGGCCATCCTGCCGCAGGCCATGCGCACGGCTTTGCCGCCGCTGGGCAACAGCTTCATTTCGCTGGTCAAGGACACGGCGCTGGCCGCTACCATCCAGGTGCCCGAGCTGTTCCGCCAGGCGCAATTGGTCTCGGCGCGGACCTTTGAAATCTTCACCATGTATCTCTCCGCTGCCCTGATCTACTGGATTTTGGCGAGCATCCTGGCGCATTTGCAGAATCGCCTGGAAGACCGGGTCAACCGGCATGACCTGGAGTCCTGAAGCATGATCGTGGTTGAAAAACTGACCAAACAATTCAAGGGTCAGGTGGTGCTCAACGGCATCGACCTGGAGGTCAAGGAGGGCGAAGTCATCGCCATCATCGGCCCCAGCGGTTCCGGCAAGACCACCTTCCTGCGCTGCCTGAATTTCCTCGAACAACCCACCAGCGGTCGCATCAAGGTGGGCGACATCGAGATCGACAGCAGCAAGCCGATCAACCAGCAGGCCAGCCTGGTGCGGCGCCTGCGCCAGCACGTGGGTTTTGTGTTCCAGAGCTTCAACCTGTTCCCCCACCGAACGGCGCTGGAAAACGTCATCGAAGGCCCTATCGTGGTCAAGAAGATGCCACGGGAGGCGGCTGACGCCCTGGGTCGCAAGCTGCTCGCCAGGGTCGGCCTGGCGGGCAAGGAAGACGCCTACCCACGGCGTCTGTCGGGCGGCCAGCAACAACGCGTGGCGATTGCCCGTGCGTTGGCCATGGAACCGGAGGTGATTCTGTTCGACGAACCCACCTCGGCCCTCGACCCGGAACTGGTGGGTGAAGTACTGGCAACCATCCGCAGCCTCGCCGAAGAAAACCGTACCATGGTCATCGTCACCCACGAGATGAGCTTTGCGCGGGATGTGGCCAACCGGGTGATCTTCTTCGACAAGGGCGTGATCGTGGAACAAGGCGAAGCCAAGGCGTTGTTTGCCAACCCCAAGGAAGAGCGCACCCAGCAGTTCCTGAGCAAATTCCTCGCCCACTGACACCCCCTTGGAAACGCTTGAATGTGGCGAGGGAGCTTGCTCCCGCTGGAGTGCGAAGCACTCCCAAAAAACTTGGGGCCGCTACGCAGCCCAGCGGGAGCAAGCTCCCTCGCCACAACAAGCTCCTCCTACAGGAATTCCTCGCTGGCACGCGTAAAACGCCCCGCCGCACTCACGCAAAAAATCCCCGCGCCAGTCAGACCCTTCTGAATATCTCCAAACCCGCCGTTTAGCCCTTTGCCGCCATTGACGCCCCTCGGCCAACCCTCTTATCTAGCGCCCAGAGGATTGGATCCTATCCCGGCTATTCACTGAATCGTTTTGTTCGGCCCACCGCGCTTGCCTGCGCCAAGGGGCCGGAGCGATTGCTGCTGGCTGCATCAAGGAGATTATTTATGACGCCCACCCTGCTCACCGCCCCGACACTGCCCCAGGCCATCGGCAACGGCATCAATGCCCTGGCCGCCACACACTTGCAGGTCGACATCGCGCCGTATCCCGGCATGGACGAAGGCGACTTGATCGAGCTGTTCTGGAATAACTGTTTTGCCGCTTCACGTCGGGTAACCGCCTGCAAGGTCGGCACCTTCACCCACCTGCGGGTGCCGGAGAGTTTTGTGCTGGATGGCCCGGCCCAAGTGCATTACCAGGTCATGCAGGTGGGCCACGCCCCTGCCCGCTCGGCCGTGACGCAAATTTGCGTGAAGACTCTCTTTCCAGGCGGCCCACCATCGCCCCTGTACTGCGACGAAAACCAGAACCTCGCCCCTGTCGGCCTGCCCGAAACCATTCGTCGCTACGGCGTCAACGCCTGCCAGGTACGGCGCGGTATACCCCTGACCATCGAGCCGTACCTCAACATGACCACCGGCGACGCCATCACCTTGCGTTGGGGCGATGTGCGCCTTGATCTACCGAAAATCCAAGCCAAGGAAATCGGCCTCGCTGTGCAAGTGTGGGTACCCTCGACGGTGATTATCGAGGCCGGCGACGACTGTCGGTTGGAAGTGACGTACTGCATTCTGGATCGCGTCGGCAACAACTCACGCTGGGCACCCGCCCGCATGTTACGCATTGCCGCCGAGGCGCCGCCCCGTCTGGCCGGGGCGGCGCTGATCTATCAACCGCGCCCACTGGGATCGCCCTGCGAACCTGGGTGACAGACCTTCTATGCATATTCCCAAAAGTTAGTTTATTTAAATATTTAACACGCTTAGGGTATATGCACCGGACCACCGGACATCGCTGATTTTTCTGTTTTTATTTCATTGAATGCGAGGTCGGTATGGTCAGGATTACCCCGGTGCACAACGCCAGGGCATTACGTGCAGCCAAGGAGCGGCGCTGATGTCTAACTTGGCTCAAACACCCCCCCAGAGCGATCTGGACATTGCCCCCCTGCTGTTGCCAGCCGCCGTGCTGCGCAACGATGCAGAGGCACTGAAGGCTGCCCATGAACTCGCCCAGGCTGCGCGCCTGCAAGCCGCCAAGCGCGACCAGCAGCGCAAGCTGCCATGGGCACAGCTCGAACAGTTCACCCGCAGTGGGTTGGGCAGTATTTCCATTCCCCGTGAATACGGCGGCCCGCAGGTGTCTTTCGTGACCCTGGCCGACGTGTTCGCGATCATCAGTGCGGCAGACCCGGCCCTCGGGCAGATACCGCAGAACCATTTCGGCATCCTGCACCTGTTGCAAGGTGCCGCCACCGAGCGCCAGAAAAAACAGCTGTTCCAGAGCGTCCTCGACGGCTGGCGCATCGGCAATGGCGGCCCGGAACGCGGCACCAAAAACACGCTGGAACTCAAGGCGCGCATCACCGCTGAGGGTGACGGCTATGTAATCAGCGGCCAGAAGTTCTATTCCACCGGCGCGCTCTTCGCCCACTGGGTTGCCGTCAAGGCACTCAACGATGACGGCAAGCAGGTCATGGCGTTTGTGCGCCGTGGCACCGAAGGCCTGCGCATCGTCGATGACTGGTCCGGCTTTGGCCAACGCACCACCGCCAGCGGCACCGTGTTGCTGGACCAGGTGCAGGTCGATGCCGAGTTGGTCGTGGAAAACTGGCGCATCGGCGAGACGCCGAATATCCAGGGCGCCGTTTCACAATTGATCCAGGCAGCCATCGACGCCGGCATCGCACGCGGCGCGCTCGACGACACCATCGCGTTCGTACGTGAACGTTCACGCCCATGGATCGATGCCAAGGTCGAACGCGCCAGTGATGACCTGTATGTGATCGCCGATATCGGCAAGCTGAAGATCGAGTTGCATGCCGCCGAAGCCCTGCTGCGCAAGGCTGGCCAGGTGCTGGACCAGGTCAGTTCCGCGCCCATCACCGCGCAGTCCGCGGCCCGTGCGTCGATTGCCGTGGCTGAAGCCAAGGTGCTGACCACCGAGGTATCGCTGCTGGTCAGCGAAAAACTCTTCGAGCTGGCCGGTAGTCGCGCCACCCTCGCCGAATTCAACCTCGACCGTCATTGGCGCAACGCCCGCGTGCACACCCTGCACGATCCGGTGCGCTGGAAATATCACGCCATCGGCGCCTATCGACTGAACGGCACGTTGCCCGCCAGGCATTCCTGGATCTGACCGACCAGACCTCTGGAGAACACCTATGACTTTCTCTGCAAACGTCGCGGTTATCACCAGCGACGAACAAGCCCTTATTGTCGCCAGCGACCTGGCCGAAGACTTCCGTCGCGACAGCGCCCAGCGCGACCGTGAACGCCGCCTGCCGCTGCCTGAGCTGGATGTATTCTCGCGCTCCGGCCTGTGGGGTATCAGCGTGCCCAAGGAGTACGGTGGCGCGGGCGTGTCCAACGTCACCCTGGCCAAGGTCATCGCGCTGATCGCCCAGGCGGATGCTTCCCTGGGCCAGATCCCGCAAAACCATTTTTATGCCCTGGAAGTGCTGCGCGTAAACGGCCGCCCAGCGCAGCAAAAACGCCTGTACGCCGAAGTTCTTGCAGGCCAACGCTTCGGCAACGCCCTGGCAGAGTTGGGCACAAAAACGGCTCATGACCGTGTCACCAGAATCACCCGTGACGGCGACGGGTTTCGAATCAGCGGTCGCAAGTTCTACTCCACCGGCGCGATCTACGCCCAACGCATCCCCACGTCGGTGGTGGATGAACAGGGCGTGCAGCAACTCGCCTTTGTGCCGCGCGACAGCGAAGGCCTGAGCGTGATCGACGACTGGAGCGGCTTCGGCCAGCGCACCACCGGCAGCGGGTCGGTGGTGTTCGACAACGTGCGGGTTGCCGCGCAAGACGTGATCCCGTTCCAGAGCGCCTTTGAACGCCCCACAACCGTCGGTCCGCTGGCGCAGATCCTCCACGCCGCCATCGACACGGGCATCGCCCGCGCGGCCTTTGAGGATGCGTTGCACTTTGTGCGCACCAAGACCCGCCCATGGATCGATTCCGGCAACGACAAAGCCACCGAAGACCCACTGACCCTGAAAAGCTTCGGGCACCTGAGCATCCGCCTGCACGCCGCCGAGGCGCTGCTGGAACGCTCGGGTGAATGCCTCGACCGCGCCCAGGCCGACAGCAACGCCGAAACGGTTGCAGCCGCCTCCATCGCCGTCGCTGAAGTACGCGCCTTGAGTACCGAGATTTCCCTGGCCGCCGGCAGTACCTTGTTCGAACTCGCTGGCAGCCAGGCGACCCTGGCCGAGCATGGCCTGGACCGCCACTGGCGCAACGCCCGCGTGCATACCCTGCACGATCCGGTGCGTTGGAAGTACCACGCGGTGGGCAATTACTACCTCAACGATGAAAACCCGCCACTGCGGGGGACCATCTGATGACCAAGAAGAAAATCCTGCTCAATGCCTTCAACATGAACTGCATCGGGCACATCAACCACGGCCTGTGGACCCATCCACGGGACACCTCCACCGAATACAAGACCCTCGAGTACTGGACCGAACTGGCCAAGACCCTGGAACGCGGTCTGATCGATGGTTTGTTCATCGCCGATATCGTCGGCGTGTATGACGTCTATCAGAACTCGATCGACGTACCGCTCAAGGAGTCGATCCAGTTGCCGGTGAATGACCCGTTGCTGCTGGTCTCGGCCATGGCGGCCGTCACTAAAAACCTCGGCTTTGGCCTCACCGCCAACCTCACCTACGAGCCGCCGTACCTGTTCGCCCGACGCATGTCCACGCTGGACCACCTGAGCCGTGGCCGGGTCGGCTGGAACATCGTCACCGGCTACCTCGACAGCGCCGCCAAGGCCATGGGCCTGACCGAGCAGGTTGAACATGACCGTCGCTACGACCAGGCCGATGAATACCTGGAGGTGCTGTACAAGCTCTGGGAGGGCAGCTGGGAAGACGGCGCGGTACTCAACGATCCAAAAGCGCGGGTGTATGCGCAGCCCGGCAAAGTGCACAAGGTCGAGCATCACGGCGAGTTCTACCAGGTGGAAGGTTATCACCTGTGCGAACCGTCGCCGCAACGCACGCCGGTGCTGTTCCAGGCCGGCAGTTCGGATCGCGGTTTGCTGTTCGCAGGCCGGCATGCCGAGTGCGTGTTCATCAGCGGGCAGAACAAGGCGGCGACCAAGGTGCAGGTGGACAAGGTACGCGCCAGCGCCGTGGCAGCCGGGCGCAACCCGGATGACATCAAGGTGTTCATGGGCCTCAACGTGATCGTGGGCGCCACCGAAGCGCTGGCCTGGGAGAAGCACGCCGAGTACCTGAGCTATGCCAGTCCGGAGGCGGGTGTGGCGCATTTCTCGGCGTCTACTGCGATTGATTTCGCCGAGTACACGCTGGACGAACCTATCCAGTACGTGAAAAGCAACGCGATCCAATCGGCCACCAAAAATCTGCAGAACAACGACTGGACCCGGCGCAAGTTGCTGGAACAGCACGCCCTCGGTGGCCGCTACATCACCTTGGTCGGCTCACCAGAGCAGGTCGCCGACGAGCTGGAATCCTGGATCAGCGAAACCGGCCTGGACGGCTTCAACCTCACGCGCATCGTCACGCCGGAAAGCTACGTGGACTTCATCGACCTGGTGGTGCCGGAGCTGCAAAAGCGCGGGTCCTACAAGACCGCGTACGAGACCGGCACGCTGCGCGAAAAAGTCTTCCACGGCAACGCCCGCCTGCCCGAACAACACACCGGCTCCACCTACCGCCAAACGGCTTCTCTGACTGGAAATACCCTATGAAAAAGACATTGCTCGCTCACCCAGTCAAAGCACTGGCCCTGGCTTTCGGACTGTTCAGCTCGGCGGTATTCGCCGCCGATGCGCCGTTGAAAATCGGCACCACGGCGGCCTTTGCGATTCCCCTTGAAGCCGCCGTCGCAGAAGCCGGCAAGCAAGGCCTGAAAGTCGAGCTGGTGGAATTCACCGACTGGATCGCGCCGAACGTCAGCCTCGCGGCCGGCGATATCGACGTGAACTACTTCCAGCACATCCCGTTCCTGGAAAACGCCAAGGCCGCCGCCGGCTTTGACTTGGTGCCGTACGCGCCGGGGATCATCAACAACGTCGGCCTGTATTCGAAGAAGTACAAGAGCATCAACGACCTGCCCCAAGGCGCCAGCGTGGCGATTGCCAACGACCCGATCAACAGCGGTCGCGGCCTGCAACTGCTGGCCAAGGCCGGGCTGATCACCCTCAAGCCGGGCGTGGGCTACAAGGCCACCGAAGAGGACATCGTTTCCAATCCGAAGAAGATCAAGATCCTGCAGGTCGAGGCCGTGCAACTGGTACGCGCCTACGACGACGCCGACCTGGTGCAGGGCTACCCGGCGTATATCCGCCTGTCCAAGACCTTCGATGCCGAATCGGCACTGCTGTTTGACGGCCTCGACCACCCGGAATACGTGATCCAGTTCGTGATCCAGCCGAAAAGCAAAACCGACCCTCGGGTGATCAAGTTCGTCGACATCTACCAACATTCGCCGGTCGTGCGCGCTGCGTTGGATAAATCCCTCGGCAAGCTCTACCAGGTCGGCTGGGAAGATAAAAAATGACCGCCGCCAACGCCCAACTGCGCGACCTGGGCCTGCCGCCCAGGGACGCCGAGCAGACCGAACTGCACGCTGACCTGAACCGCGCCCATGTGCGTTTTATCAACCTGGGCAAGACCTACGACGGCACCGTGCATGCCTTGCAAGGCATCGACCTGGCGATCCAGCGCGGTGAAGTGTTCGGCATCATCGGCCGCAGCGGTGCCGGCAAGTCGTCGCTGATCCGCACCATCAACCGCCTGGAGCAACCCAGCAGCGGGCGCGTGCTGATCGATCAGGTCGACATCGGTGACTTCGATGAAGACCGTCTGGTGGAGCTGCGTCGGCGCATTGGCATGATCTTCCAGCACTTCAACCTGATGTCGGCCAAGACGGTGTGGCAGAACGTCGAGTTGCCGTTGAAAGTGGCGGGCATGCCGAAGCTGCAACGCGAGCAGAAGGTGCGTGAGCTGCTGGAACTGGTGGGTTTGCAGGACAAACACAAGTCTTACCCAGCGCAGCTGTCCGGCGGGCAGAAACAGCGGGTGGGCATCGCCCGTTCGCTGGTGCATGACCCGCAGATCCTGCTGTGCGACGAAGCCACGTCGGCCCTGGATCCGGAAACCACCCAGTCGATCCTCGGCCTGCTGCGTGAGATCAACAAGCGCCTGGGTTTGACCATCGTATTGATCACCCATGAGATGGCGGTAATCCGCGAAATCTGCGACCGCGTGGTGGTGCTGGAACACGGACGCATCGTTGAGCAAGGCCCGGTTTGGCAGGTGTTCGGCAACCCGCAGCATGACGTCAGCAAAACCCTGCTGGCACCGCTGCAACACGGGCTGCCGGACGAGTTGCAGAGCCGTTTGCAGGCCACACCGGCATCCGCCGACGCCGCCGTGGTGCTGCGCTTGCAGTTCACCGGCAGCGACACCGATGAGCCGGACTTGGCCGCGCTGTTCAGCGCACTCGGCGGGCGCGTGCGCTTGCTGCAGGGTGGCGTGGAACGCATCCAGGGGCATGCCCTTGGGCAACTGCTGTTGGCGGTGAGTGGCTCGACCCACGACGCTAGCGAGTTGCGCAACCGCGCCGGCAATTGGGCACAACAGGCGGAGGTGCTGGGCTATGTGGTTTGATCGTTTAGTGCAGGGCGCCATCGACACCTTGTTGATGGTCGGCGTGTCGTCACTGATCGCGCTGCTGGTGGGCATTCCACTGGCGGTGTTCCTGGTGACCAGCGACAAAGGCGGTATCTATCAAGCCCCGGCGCTTAACCGCGTGCTGGGGGCATTCGTCAATCTGTTCCGCTCGATTCCATTCCTGATCCTGATGGTGGCGTTGATCCCGTTCACCCGGCTGATCGTCGGCACCACCTATGGCGTATGGGCCGCCGTCGTGCCGCTGACCATTGCCGCCACGCCGTTTTTTGCACGGATCGCCGAAGTGAGCCTGCGCGAGGTCGACCACGGTCTGATCGAGGCTGCGCAAGCCATGGGCTGTCGTCGCTGGCACATCATCTGGCATGTGCTGCTGCCGGAAGCGCTGCCGGGGATTGTCGGCGGGTTCACCATCACCTTGGTCACCATGATCAACTCGTCGGCCATGGCCGGTGCGATTGGCGCGGGCGGCTTGGGCGACATTGCCTACCGTTATGGTTATCAGCGCTTTGATACGCAGATCATGCTAACGGTGATCGTGTTGCTGGTGATGCTGGTGGCGGTGATTCAGTTGGGCGGTGATCGCCTGGCGCGGGTGCTCAACAAGAGGTGAGGTATAGTCGGGGCATCTCAGTGCCCGGTATTACTTGCCATGCCCCTCAAGCCCAACGACCTCGACCAGATCACCTCCACCACCCTTGGCCACTACAACAAGGTGGCCGAGGACTTCCGTGAAGGCACCCGTGATCACGATGTGAGCCAGAATATCGATGCTTTGCTCAGACATATCCAGGGCACAGGGCCGTTTACCGTGCTGGACTTTGGCTGCGGGCCGGGGCGGGATTTGCAGACGTTTACGCGTATGGGACACATCGCCGTAGGCTTGGATGGCTCGGAGCGGTTTGCGCAGATGGCGCGGGAAGACAGTGGTTGCGAGGTGTTGCAGCAGGACTTCCTTAAGCTGGACCTGCCCGCCGAGCGCTTCGATGGGATTTTTGCCAATGCCGTGCTGTTTCATATTCCCAAGCAGGAACTGCCGCGAGTGCTCAAGCAGTTGCAGGGGACGTTGAAGCCTGGGGGCGTGTTGTTCAGCTCCAATCCCCGGGGTGAGAATCAGGAAGGCTGGAATGGGCCGCGCTATGGGTCTTATCACGACTTGGCGGCGTGGCAAACGTTGCTCACCCACGCAGGCTTTGTGGAATTGGAACACTACTACCGCCCCGCCGGACTGCCGCGTGAGCAGCAGCCTTGGCTGGCCAGCGTGTGGCGCAAACTCTGACGGCTTTTTGTGGCGAGGGAGCTTGCTCCCGCTGGGGCGCGAAGCGGCCCCAAGCTTTGGGGCTGCTACGCAGCCCAACGGGAGCAAGCTCCCTCGCCACAGGTTATTTGACCTGATAAACCTGGGCTTCATCACCCTTCAGTAGCGCCGTCACACTCCGAGCGACATACCCTGCTTTTTCCTCACTGGAAAAATTCGCCACCAACCGCGTCCCATCGGCAAACGTGGTCTCCTGCACCCGCCGATCCGCTGTCAGCCACCGAAAACCGGTCATTTCCTGCATGGCCAAACGCTGGTGCAACGGGCGGAAAAAGGCGTCCTGGCGTTGGATCAATGGCAGTCGCTGCTTCAAGGTCGCAGCACTCAAGTGATACAGCGGCGGTACGTTGTAGAGCAGTTGGGTCAGCTCATATTCAACCTGCACATTGCTCAGCTTCAGGCTGTCGAACAACCAGTGATGAGTCGTGATCACCGAGCCATGGAACACCGCCTGATACAACGGCAGGCGCATCGTCGGTTCGACATACACCGTGCGAAACGGCTCCTTCAATGGCACTGGCTTGAAGAACACCGCCGGCTGCTCCGGTGGGAACCAGTTACCGACGTAATAGGGCGACTGCTTGTCCTTGGTCATCGCGTGATCACCCCAGCCCATCACTGGCGTCTGCATGCCATGGGCAAACAGAATGCCCTGGGCCGTGATGGCGTTGCCGTCTTCAGAACCGGTAGGCAACTTGCGCGCGGTATTGATCCAGCGGGAGGCGTCGATGTTACCTTCGGCGTTTTGCGCCTGGGTCATCGGTGCACTGCCGCGGTAGCTGTCGAACACCATGCTGGTGGCGTAGGCATCCAGGAACCAGGCGTTGAAGCCAGCCTTGGCTTGCACGGCCTGCACCCGCGCTTCCAGCAACGGCCGTACACAGCGCGGGTCGGTGTAGTGCCCGGACTGTTGAAAACCGGTCTTGAGCTTGCCGCCTTTCAATACAATCGCGCAGTTGCGATAGGCATTACTGCCAAGGTGGGCGGTGGTCCAATCGGGGTTTTCCCTGGCGGATAACGCGGTTTCATAGGAGTCGTAGGGCGCCATCAGGAAGCCCGCATCGACCCCTGCGCGAATCGCCTCGGGGTGCCAGAGCCCGCCTTCCCAGCCTTCGCCCAGGGTCAGCAACACACGGGGCAGGCCGGCGTTGCTCAGCGATTGAATCACCGGGTTGCCCCAGGCTGTCGGGTTTTCACTGAGGGCGCCGGCAAAGTCCACGGCCAACTCGCCACGCAATTCACCGTAGCGCGCAGCGAGCCGTGTCATATCAGGCTCTGCTACCTGCCAACTCTGCCGCGCTTTCTTGTTGATCGCCGCGTTCAGCCCTCGTAGCAGCACCGTCTGCTCATAACGATTCAACGCCGTGGTCTGCGCCAGTACCTTGGCAGACTCCTTGTCCAGCAAGCCGTTGAGTTCATGCCCACGCAGGCGCTGGAGCAACAAGGACCAATCCCGCACATCCTCCAACGCCAGCAGGTCATTACCCCACAGGTAGACATGACTGGCGCCCAGCAACTTCTGCGCTTCGGGCGTCTGTCGCAGTTTGTCCGCCAAAGGCTCGTACCGCCCCTGCTCGACCAACCACTGGCGATAGCGCTTGGCGCCGGCCAAGGGATCGCCATCGCCCAGGTGCAACCGCAACGTCATCGGCGCATCAGGGTCGAGCGAGGTGAATTCATGGGCCAAGGACAGGGCCTGGTCCGGTTGCCACCGCAGGCGATTGTTATAGGGATTGGTCAGCAACCAGTTGAGCGTAAACACGCCGTGGTCGACACCCCACAACGGCAGGCTGAGATCCTGGGTGGTGTTGAGGTCGCCTTGCTCCAGCAGAAACGCCTTCCAGATAGCGTTATCGGCGGGTACGTAATGCCCTTCAGCCAAAGGCCACATAAAGCCTTGGCCCAAGGCACTGGCCGGTTGTTGAAGAATGGGGATTTCACCCGGCGCACGCGCACGGATGGACAACGCCAGGTCGCGCTGCTCAAGGGTAGCGCTCACACGGAAGGCGCCATCATCCCATTGCCAATCGGCCTGCTGATCGCTGTGGGCAAGCTGGCTGACGGCACGGGCCGCTACGCCGCTGGAGGCTTGTATCGTCGGTTGCCCGCTGGGGGTCACGCGGATCGCAAGGGTGGCCGGGTCGAGTTCGACCCGCCACAACGCGTTTTCCAGAACGGTGCCGGCAAAAGCCATGGGTGACAGCAACAACGTGCAGATCAACCAACTGTGGCGCAGGAACTGGGGCATGTTCAGCTCTGTTCGTGTTTGGGCTCGCGGATCTTGTACCAAGCCACATACAACGCAGGCAAAAACAAAAGTGTAAGCAAAGTCGCGATGATGATCCCGCCGATCATCGCGTAGGCCATTGGCCCCCAGAACACCTCACGCGCGATGGGGATCATGCCCAGGCTTGCAGCGGCTGCCGTGAGCAGGATCGGCCGGCGCCTATGCTCGGTAGCCTCCACCACCGCATCCCACGGTGAATAACCTGCCACTTCATACTCGTGAATCTGCGTCACCAGAATCACCGAGTTACGGATGATGATGCCGATCAGCGCCAAAATCCCCAGGATCGCCACAAAGCCCATGGGCGTGCCCGTGGGGATCAGCGCCAGCACCACGCCAATCAAACCGAGCGGCGCGACACTCGCCACCAGGAACATCTTCTGCACACTGTGTAGTTGGATCATCAGGAATGTCGCCATGAGGAACAGCATCAACGGCACCACGCTGGCAATCGGGCCCTGGGCCTTGCCGCTTTCCTCCACGGTGCCGCCGGTGGCGACCTTGTAGCCCACCGGCAAGCCGGCGCTGAACTTATCGATCTCCGGCTTGAGCTGTTTCACCAGGTCCGTCGGCTGCATCTCATCACGCACCGACGCCTTGATGGTGATCGTCGGTTTACGGTCGCGGCGCCACACCAGCGGCTGCTCCAACTCGTAGCGCACCGTGGCGAACGCCAGCAGCGGAATCGAGGTGCCGTTGGGTGTGACGATCTGCAGGTTCTGCAAGGTTTCCGGCGTGCCGCGTTCGGCATCTTCGGCGCGGCCGACCACGTTGATCAGGTAGATATCGTCATGCACCTGGGTCACCGAGGCACCGCTGACCACGCTGTTCATCAACTGCGCCACGTCTTCCGACGACAGCCCCAGTTGGCGCGCCTTGTCCTGGGCGATGTCAATGCGCAGCACTTTGCCCGGCTCGTTCCAGTCGTAGATGATCTCGCCCAGGTGGGTGTTCTTGTCGAGCAAGGTCGCCAGTTCGATGGCGTGTTTGCGTACTTGGTCGGTGTCTTTGCCCGACACGCGATACTGAATCGGCCTACCTACCGGCGGGCCCATTTCCAGCGGCTGCACAAAGCTGCCAATGCCGACGAAGTCATCGCGCAGGCGCTTTTGCAGGCGTACGATCAACTCGCCGCGCTCTTCCAGGCCCTTGCTCACGATGACCAACTGCGCGTAGTAGGGATTTTCCAGTTGCTGGTCGAGAGGCAGGTAGAACCGGATCGCGCCCTGGCCAATGTAGGTGCTCCAGCGTGCAATGTCCGGGTCGTCCTTGATGATCGCTTCCAGGCGGTCGACGGCCTTGCGGGTCTCGTTGATCGAGGCGTTTTGCGGCAGGTTCAGGTCAACCAGGATTTCCGGGCGGTCCGATGACGGGAAGAACTGGTTCTGCACAAACTGCATGGAGAACACCGATGCCACAAACAGCGCCACGGTGATGCCAATCGCCCACCAACGGTTACGCATGGCCCAGAGCATGCCGCCATTGAACGCCCGGCCAATTCGCCCCGGCTCGGCATCGTGAGGCTTCACCTTGGCACTCAGGATATGCACGCCGATTACCGGCGCAAACAGCACCGCCACCACCCACGACACCAGCATCGCCACGGCAATCACCGCGAACAGAGTGAAGGTGTACTCGCCCGCTGAACTGGCGTTGAGGCCGATGGGCACAAAACCGGCGACCGTCACCAGCGTACCGGTCAGCATCGGGAACGCCGTGGAGGTGTAGGCGTAGGTCGCTGCCTGCTCCTTGGTTTCGCCTTTCTCCAGGCGCGTGATCATCATTTCGACGGTGATCATGGCGTCGTCCACCAGCAGGCCAAGGGCGATAATCAGCGCGCCCAGCGACACCCGCTGCATGGTGATGCCGCTGTATTCCATAAACACGAACACCAGCGCCAGCACCAACGGGATCGAGCACGCCACCACCAACCCGGCGCGCATACCCAGGCTGATGAAGCTCACCACCAACACGATGATCACCGCTTCGAACAGCGCGCTGGTAAAGCCGCCGACAGCCTCTTCCACCACTTCCGCCTGGTCGGACACCTTGTGCACGCCGACGCCCACCGGCAGGTCGGCGGTCAATTCGTCCATACGTGTGTGCAGGGCCTTGCCGAACGACTGGATATTGCCGCCCTTCTGCATGGCAATCGCCAAGCCGATGGCCGGCTTGCCGTTGAAGCGGAACATCGGCCGCGCCGGGTCCACATAGCCACGACTGATATCGGCAATGTCCGCCAGGCGATAGAAACGGTCATTGAGCCGCAGGTTCACATTGGCCAGGTCTTTCTCCGAGGCGAATTGCCCAGAAGTCCGCACCGAAATCCGCTCCGGCCCGGCCTCGATCACCCCGGCCGGCGTCACCGCGTTCTGCGATTGCAGACTCTGCACCACCTGGCGCTGGTCAATCCCCAGGGCCGCCAGTTTGCGCGTGGAGAAATTCAGGTAAATCACTTCGTCCTGCTGGCCGATCATCTCGACCTTGCCCAGCCCCGGCACCGAACGGATCTCGGCGCGCACCTGCTCCACGTAGTCACGCAGCTGGCGCATCGACAGGCCGTCGCCGGTAAAGGCGTACACCGAGCCGAACACGTCACCGAACTCATCGTTGAACGATGGGCCCTGCAAGCCCTGGGGGAAGGTGCCGCGAATGTCGTCGATCTTCTTGCGGACCTGGTACCAGATCTCCGGGATGGCCTTGGCGCTGGTGGTGTCCTTGAGGAACACGAACACCGTGGACTCGCCTGGCCGCGTGTAGCTTTTCACGTAGTCGAGGGAGTCGAGTTCTTCGAGTTTTTTCTCGATGCGGTCGGTGACCTGCTTGAGGGTTTCTTCCTGGGTCGCGCCTGGCCAGCGGGTCTGGATCACCATGGTCTTGATGGTGAACGAAGGGTCTTCCTCGCGGCCCAGGTTCATGTAGGAAAACACGCCCATCAGCAGCGCGACGAACATCAGGTACCAGACGAAGGACTGATGCTTGAGGGCCCAGTCGGATAAGTTGAAGCTCCCTTTCATCGCGGGCTGTCCTCGTCGATTTTGACTTTTTGCCCAGGCTTCAGGCTGTTCACGCCAGCAGTGACGATACGCTCGCCGGGTTTGACGCCGCCATTGAGCAAGGCGCTGTTGGCGTCACGGCTGATCAGGCTGATGTCGCGCGGTTGCACGGTCTGGCTTTGGGTGTCGAGCAGCCAGATGCGGGTCTTGCCGTCGACCTCCTGCAAAGCACTCAGGGGCACTTCGATGCGTGGCGCAATGGCGGTGCTTAAGGTCACGCTGATCGCTGTGCCGAGGCGGAACGCAGGCGGTGTTTCCGCCAGGGTCAGCCGCGCGCGCCGGGTGCGCGTGGCGCTTTGGGCCTGGGGTTCGATCTCGCGCACGATGGCGGTGGTGTTGAAGCTTGGGTCGAGTTGCCCGGCGACCAGGAACACCACGTCATGGGGCAGGCGCTCGGCCAGGCCGGCGGGCAGGTCGATTACCGCTTCCTTGATATCCGGGCGGGCCAGGGTCACCACCTGCTGACCGGCACTGACCACCTGGCCGGCTTCGGCGTTCCACGCGGTGACAATACCTGCGTGGTCGGTGCGCAGTTCGGCGTAGTTGAGTTGGTCCTTGGCTTGGTTGACCGAGGCTTGCGCCTGGTCGAGAGAGGCCTGGGTGGTTTTCAGGTCGGTTTGGGCAATATCCAACTGGGCCTGCGCGCCGACGCCACGGTTGAACAATTCCTGCTGACGGCGGGCATTGGCCTGGGCGTTGATGAATTGCGCCTGCACGCGAGCCAGGTCGCCCTGGGCGGCGCGCAATTGGTTCTGTTGGTCGGTGGGGTCGAGGACGGCAAGCAAGGCGCCCTTCTCCACCTCGGCGCCCACGTCCACGGCGCGGCGGGCAATGCGGCCGGGCACGCGGAAGCCCAGGTTGCTTTCATAACGGGCCTGGATGGTGCCGGCAAAACGGCCGAGGTTTTCCTGGTCCTCGGCTTTCACTTCCATCGACAGCACTGGCCGCACGGGCTCGGGTGGCGGTTCTTCCTTGGAGCAGGCCACCAGCAACAGGCTGGCGGCGAGTAACACCGTCAGGCGCTTCATGGCTGGGCTCCTTGCTGGGCGATCTCGACAATCATGCCGGGGTGCAGCAATTGCCCGCCGGCCACCACGACTTTTTCGCCGCCCTTGAGGCCATCGCCAATGATGACTTTGCCGGTGAGGTAACGTGCCACAGTGACTTTGTGCAGTTGCGCCTTGCCGTTGCCGTCAATCAGCCACACGGCGGGTTCGCTGAGGTCCTTGGTCAGCGCGGCCCAAGGCAATTCGATGCTGGCCTTGGCCGGGCCATTGGCGGTGGCGCTGACCACCGAGCCCAATTCCATGCCTTTGGGCAACGCTTGCAGGGCGATTTTCACCTGCACGGTGCCGGTATTGGCGGCCACGGCGGGCGTGACTTCACGCACCTTGCCCACCGCCTTGATGCTCGGGTTATCCAAGAGGCTGACGGTAATCGGCGCCTCTGGCGGCGGCTCCACCAGCAGGGATTCATAGACGTTGAATACCGCATCGCGCTCGCCATCCCGGGCCAGGCTGAAAATCGGCACGGTGGCCTGCACCACCTGGCCGACTTCGGCCTGTCGCGCAGTGATCACGCCGGGGGCTTCGGCGATGAGCGAGGTGTAGCCGAGCTGTTCGCGGGCGTTGGCCAGCTGGGCCTGAGCGGCGGCCAAGGCGCTTTGGCTGCTGCGCAACGCGGCCTGGGCGGAGTCGTATTCGCTGCGGCTGGTGTAGCCCTTGGGCAGGAGCTTTTCCTGGCGCACGAAGGCGGCGGCCGTCTGTTTGACCCGCGCTTGCTCGGCCACGACCTGGGCCTGGGCGGAATCGACGTTGGTCTGCAAGTCCTTGGGATCGAGCTTGGCCAGCACTTGCTTGGCGCTCACCCGATCACCGACGTCAACCATGCGCTGGATGATCTTGCCGCCCACGCGGAAGGACAGGTCGGTTTGCACACGGGCCTGGATATCGCCCGTCAACGTGACCGCTGCGGCAAAGTCCGCCGGCTGTACAGTCTGCACAAATACCCGCGAATGCTGCTTGGGCTCAGCCTTTTCCTCGCCACAGCCGCTTAACAGCGCCAGTAGGCCAAGTCCGAAAATAAAGGTGCAAATGCGACCGCCCATGCAGGCTCCTTGTGCGTGATGCCGACGTGCCAGTGTGTATGCGACTGTGAGCTTAGTTCAGGGTTCCTTATCTGCATGGAGGCTCCCATACTCCAATGGTTCCCACGCCGACTGAATGCCCATGCTCAAGACCGGCCAGCCTGCTGGTGCATCGCTCGTGCCCCAGCGACGGGCGCAACTGGGATGTACTGGCCCAGCACACGCCCAACTACCACAGCCTGTTCGATCAGGTTGGCAGCCAACCATGATGGTACTGAACGAACCGGAAACCACTTTGCATCCAGACCTGCTGCCGGCGTAGCAACAAGCCAGGGGTGCAATTCGATTGTGTTGGAGAGGTGTTGGGGGAGACCCGAATCGTCGGGCAGGGGATTCTGGATGCGCCGGCTTGGCATTGGCCGGAATAGGCGGTGTCCTTCAGGGCCTCATCGCGGGCAAGCCCGGCTCCCACAGTTTTGATGTGTGAATACATTTCAAATGTGGGAGCTGGCTTGCCTGCGATAGCGGTAGATCATTCACCAAACAAGCCAGGGATCAGCCCTGCCACTTCCCGCCTTCAACAATCACACTCTCAGGCTTGGTGTCATCGCTCAGCTCTTTACGCACATATTGGTCGTACAGCTTGAGCAGGAATTTCTCCTCGCCCAACTTGGCCAGTTCGGCATTCACCCAGTCACGCAATTCGATGTTGCCCTTCTTCACGGCCGGTGCAATCGGCGCTTCATCACCCAGTTTTTCTTCCAGCACACGGTAGCCCGGGTTCTGCTTGGCCCAGCTGAACAGCACCAGGTTGTCCTGGGCGTAGGCATCCCCACGGCCGGCGGACAACGCCTGCAGCGACTCGGAGTTTTTCTCGAACTTGAGCAGTTTCCAGTCCGGGTGGTTTTTGGTCAGCCAGATATCGGCGGTGGTGCCGGTGGTGACGATGGTGGTGCGGGTAGCCAGGTCATTCAGGCTTTTTACGGCGCTGTCGTTCGGCACCAGGGCCTGCACCGCGACTTTCAGGTTGGGGTTGGTGAAGTCCACCGCTTCCTTGCGTTCCGGGGTCACGGTCATGTTGGCGAGGATCAGGTCGACCTTGTCGCTTTGCAGGAACGGAATGCGGCTGGCGGGCTCAACAGCAACGAACTCGACTTTGTTTTCATCGCCCAGCAGGTCTTTGGCGAATTGGCGGCCGATATCGGTATCGAAACCGACATAGCGGCCGGCTTCGTTGACGAAACCAAACGGCGGTTTGTCGGTGAATACGCCGACGATCAGCTTGTCGCGGGCCTTGATCTTGTCGATGTAACTGACAGCGGCAGGTTTTACAGGCTCTTCGGCCTTTTTATCGCAGCCGACCAGTAAAGCGACGGCAAACAGTGGCAGCAGTAACTTTTTCATATCAGCGCAAGTTCCTTAGGTTTTTTGGGCAGTGTTGAAACAAAGGAGAACTTCTCCAGGAACTGCTGCGCGCGTGCGGTTTGCGGGTTCGTAAAGAATGCCTCGGGGGTGTTCTGTTCAAGGATGCGACCGGCTTCCATAAACACCACGCGGTCGGCGACGGCGCGGGCGAAGGCCATTTCGTGGGTAACGATCAGCAGGGTCATGCCATCGCGGGCCAGGCCCTGGATCACTTCCAGCACTTCCTTGACCATTTCCGGGTCGAGGGCGGCGGTGACCTCATCAAAGAGCATGACCTGAGGGTTCATGCACAGTGAACGGACGATGGCGATGCGTTGCTGCTGGCCGCCGGAGAGCTGGCGCGGGAAGGCGTCGCGCTTGTCGGCCAGGCCCACGCGTTCCAGCAGTTTCTCGGCCTGTTCGCGGGCTTCGCGCGGGTCGCGCTTTTGCACTTTCAACGGGCCGAGCAGGATGTTGTCGAGCACGCTCATGTGCGGGAACAGGTGGTAGCTCTGGAACACCATGCCGATGTCCTGGCGCACTTGGCGCCAGTCGGTTTGCTTGCCCAGCAGCTCGTTGCCGGCAAACCGCAGGCTGCCGCTGTGGGCCACTTCCAGGCCGTTGAGGCAACGCAGCAAGGTGCTTTTGCCGCAACCGCTGGGGCCGAGGATCACCACCACTTCGCCGCTTTGCACGCTCAAGTCGATGCCCTTGAGCACCTGCGCCTCGCCGAAGAATTTGTTGAAACTCTGGAACTCGATCAATGCGCTCATGCTTGGGCCCAGCGCCGTTCCAGCACCTTGGAGGCGGCCGACAACGGGTAGCAGATAAAGAAGAAAAACAGGAACAGCACGCCGTAGATCAATACCGACTCATAGGTGCGTTCGATGATTTGCTGGCCAACCTTGATCACGTCGACCACGCCGATCAGCACCGCCAGGGAACTGGTCTTGATGATGCGCGTGTAGACGTTGATGGTCGGCGGCGTCATGCGTTTCAGGGCCTGGGGCAGCAACACATAGCCGTAGAGTTGCGGGTCCGAGAGGCCAATCGACAACCCCGCTTCACGTTGCCCGCGCGGCAGCGAATGCAAGGCGCCACGCACCACTTCGCCGACTTCACTGGCGCCCCACAGCGACAGCACCAGCACAGCGCACCAGAAGCTTGGAATGCTCAGGCCGAAGAAAATCGGCAGGCCGAAAAACAGCAGGTACAGCCACACCAGCACCGGGATCGCGCGGAACAGCTCCAGGTACACCCGCAGCACCGCGTTGATCAGCCGGTTGTTCAAGGTGCGCAACACGCCGTACAGCACGCCGCCGACAGTGCTGAAGGCGATGCTCAAGAATGAAATCGACAAGGTTTGCGCAGCGCCCTTGCCCAATTGCGGCAACGACACCCACAACAACTCAAGACCCGAACTGGCCATGCTGGAGCCTCCTTTCCAGGCGGCTGAGCAACAGCGACAGCGGCAAGAACAGCAACACGCAGATCAGCGTCAGCACGGCGAGCATTTCGTAGGTTTTGTAGTAGAGGGCGATGTAGCTCTTGGTGGTGTAGAGAATCTCCGGCACCGCCACGGCGGAGATCACGGTGGTCTCCTTGAGCAGGAAGATGAAATTGGCAAACAACGCCGGCAGGCTGAGGATACCGGCCTGAGGCAGGATCACATGGCGCAGCAGTTGCCAGTCGGACAGGCCGATGGACTTGCCCGACTCGATCTGTGCCAGCGGCACCGCTTCCACGCCCGCACGCAGTACCTCGGTGAGGTAGGCGCCGCCGAGGAAAGTCATGGTGATGATCGCCGCCCAGAACCCGGAAATATTGAAACCCAGGGCCGGCAGTGCGAAGTACACGAAGAACAGTTGGATCAGCAGCGGCGTATTACGCGCCAGCTCCACATAAAGCGCCACCAGGCGCGACAGGTACGGCGTGCGAAACACCAGCAGCGCCGCATTGATCAGCGCCACCAGCAACGAGGTGGCAATGGCGATCAGGCCCACTTGCAGCGTCACACCCACGGCTTTCAGAAAAGCCGGGAGCGTGCTGAGGATAAAAGCGAAATCGAAGGTCATTTCCAGTCCATGACGCCGCAAGGGTAATGCAGCGGGCGCAATCCGATCCGGCGTGGGTAACGCCGGGTAGCGCGAACTTTAAAGGTATAAAAAAGAAAATTTAAATACCCAAATAGCATATTGATATCACCCAAAAAGATAACTGCCGGATTCGCGGGTTTGCCGGGTGGCAGCTATGGTTGGGGGGTCTGAGATTCGAGGGATTGAACCATGCAGGAAGTGAAACCGATGGATCCGCAGGAGTTGGTGAAGTGGTTGATGGCGCTGCGCAGGGCGATTAATAGCACGTCATAAAAAAACGCCGACGCTGTAACAGCCGTCGGCGTTCAAACCTTGAAGGGGGTTTTGAGTTACATCAGAACGCAGGCACGACCGCGCCGTTGTACTTCTTCTCGATGAAGGCTTTGACTTCCGGGCTGGTCAGGGCCTTGGACAGTTTCTGGATCGCGTCGCTGTCCTTGTTGTCCGGGCGAGCCACCAGGAAGTTCACGTACGGCGACTTGGCGTCTTCGATGATCAGCGCGTCTTTGGCTGGGTTCAGGCCAGCTTCCAGCGCGTAGTTGGTGTTGATCAGGTCCAGGTCAACCTGGTCCAGCACGCGTGGCAGCAGGGCCGACTCCAGCTCTTTGAATTTCAGGTTCTTCGGGTTGCTGGCGATGTCTTTCGGCGTGGCCAGGGCATTGGTCGGGTCTTTCAGGGTGATCACGCCAGCTTTCTGCAGCAGCAACAGGGCACGGCCGCTGTTGGAGCCTTCGTTCGGGATGGCCACAGTGGCGCCATCTTTGAGCTCAGAAATGTTCTTGATCTTTTTCGAGTAGCCGCCGAACGGTTCAACATGCACGCCGACCACGGTCACCAGGTTGGTGCCCTTGCCCTTGTTGAAGTTTTCCAGGTACGGCAGGGTCTGGAAGTAGTTGGCGTCCAGGCGCTTCTCAGCCACCTGCACGTTGGGCTGCACGTAGTCGGTGAAGACTTTGATCTGCAGGTCCACGCCTTCTTTGGCCAGGGTCGGCTTGATCAGCTCGAGGATCTCGGCGTGGGGGATCGGGGTGGCGGCAACGACCAGTTTTTCGTTGGCTTGAGCGAAGCTTGCAGTCAGGGCAGCCGCCAGTGCGGTAAACAACAGAACCTTTTTCATGCAGTGTCCTTATCGGAATTCCGGGGCGTCTCTGACGACCATTTTTATGAGGTGTGCCAGCGAAATGCTATCGCGGCGTGGAAGGGACAATACCTAGATTTTTTATTCCCGAACAATATCTTTTATTCACGTTGATATTCCATTTTGTTCATGTAGGAATTTACGCAGGGTTTCCTGCTCGGCGGGGCTGGCACTCTGGAAAATGCGCTGCACTTGTTCCAACGGCGAACCTGCGACCGGCAGGTTCAGATGCTCGGGCAGTATCTCGTCGCCGCTGCTCACCAGCAAAGCGAAGTGAATGACGTTTTCCAACTCGCGGGTATTGCCCGGCCAGCTGTGGAGTTCCAGCACGCGCTGGGCGGCGTCACTGATCAGCGGCACCGGCAGATCCAGACGCTGGCTGTAGATACCCAGGAAGTACTCGGCCAAGGACAGAATGTCACCCACGCGCTCGCGCAGTGCGGGCAAGTCCAGCCGCCCTTCGCTCAAGTAATGGAACAAGCGCTCATGGAACTTGCCGGCGGCCACAGCCTGGGCCAGGTCGATGCTGGTGGCTGCGACCAGGCGCACATCCACCGGGCTGGGCTGATGGGCACCGACGCGGGTGACTTCGTGGTTTTCCAGCGCGGCCAGCAGTTTTACCTGGATCGGCAGCGGCAAATCGCCGATCTCATCCAGGTACAACGTGCCGCCATTCGCCGAACCGAACCAACCGGCCCGGCTGCTGGCGGCGCCACTGTGGCTGCCGGCGGCGTAGCCGAACAATTCGGCATCGGCGTAGGTCGGGCTGATCGCGCCGCAATTGACCGAGACAAACAAACCGGTACGGTCGCTGCCACGGTGAATGTGGCGCGCCAGCAGCTCTTTACCACTGCCGGTCTCGCCGCGAATCAATACAGGCAAGGCGCGTGGTGCGAGGCTTTCGAGGTCTTCGCGCAATTGGCGCGAACGGGAGTCGACAAACACCAGCGCCTTGGCGCGAATGCTCAACGGGCTTTTTTCGGCGTCGGGGAAGGTCAGCAACGGCTGGCCGTAGGTTTCATGCAGACTCATGGCAGGCTCCCGCCCCCAATCCTTTTAAGGGACGGGGCGTTGAAAAATGTTCAGGCAGTGCGCCGGGCGTGATGCTCAAGGCGGCTTTGCAGGCGGTACAGGTAAGCAAACCCCTGCTCCCAGCGTTGGTGACCGGACTTCACATTGATATGCCCGGCGCCGGACAGAATCCCGGCTTCGGCGCCCCAGTGACGGGCCAGCTCAAGGGCCCGAGGCGCGCTGACGGCACTGTCGTTGTCGGAGCTGACCACCTGGCTCGGAAACGGCAGCAGGTCGGTGGGGATGGGCGCGAAATTACGCAAGGCGGGAGCACAGGCAGGACGCTCAACATCGGCCGGTGCCACCAGCAAGGCGCCGCGTACCTGGCGCAGGCACTGCACCGGCGCTGTGGCCGCCCAATGCGCCACGGTGATGCAGCCCAGGCTATGGGCGATCAAGATCACCGGCGTGCTGTCGGCCGCGATGGCCTCGGCCAGCGCGGCGACCCAGTCTTCGCGACGGGGCGTCAGCCAGTCATCTTGCTCCACACGGGCGCTGTTGGGCAGGCTGTTCTGCCAGTGACTTTGCCAATGATCTTCTGGCGATCCTTGCCAGCCCGGCACGATCAGGTAACGAATCGACTCGCTGTGCATGGGTGTGCCCTCCTGCAGCGTTTAACGTTGCTGAACAGTATAGGGACGGGGGTTATATTCGTTAAGGAATAAGAAGCTATTTATTAATAACCAAAATCACAAAAGGATTTTACGCAAAAAAAAGGCCGCACCCTGCCAAGGAGACGGCCAAAAAATTGTCGAGGCTTTTGCAATTAACGGGCGGTAATCACCGACAGCTTGGTAATCCCCGCGCGCTCGATAGACGCCATGGCCCGCGCCACTTCGCCGTAGTTCACACCATCGTCAGCCTGCAGTTGCACCCGCACATCGGGATCCTTGGCCTTGGCCGCCTGCAGGTTGAATTCCAGCAGGTCCGGCTGGATTTCGTCCTTGTTGATAAACAGTTTGCCGGCGCCGTCGATACTCACCACCAGCGGATCCTTCTGCTCCACCGGGGCGACGGCCTCGGTCTTGGGCAGGTTGATCGGGATCGCGTTGGTCAAGAGCGGCGCGGTGACGATAAACACCACCAGCAGCACCAGCATCACGTCCACCAACGGCGTCACGTTGATCTCGCTCAGCACCTCATCGCTGTCTTGCGTGGAGAAGGCCATCTCAGGACGCCTCCTTCACTTTCTGCGGGTTGCCAGCAGTGGTTTTGTTCAGGGCCGGGTGCAGCAGCACGCGGAAGGAGTTCTTCTGGGCCAGGCTGTAAAAGTCGTGGGCGAAGTCGTCCAGGTCGGCAGCGGTCAGCTTCAGGCGACGCAGGAAATAGTTATAGACCAGCACCGCCGGCACCGCGACGGCGATACCCACACCGGTCGCGACCAGTGCCGCACCGATCGGGCCGGCCACGGTTTCGAGACTGGCGGAGCCCGCAGCGCTGATGCCCTTGAGCGCTTCCATGATGCCCCACACGGTGCCGAACAGGCCGATGAACGGCGAGGTGCTACCGATACTGGCGACCACGGCCAGACCGGTTTCCAGGGAGCGGCGTTCACGCACGATCTGCTGGCGCAAGGCGCGTTCGAGGCGGTCCTGGTGGTTGATCGCCTGGCTCAGGTCGGCCGCGTGCGGGGCTTCGCCCACCTGGATCGCGGCGTAACCGGCCTGGGCCACGCGGGCTGCGGCACCCGGCTGGGTTTCAGCCAGCTCGGCGGCTGAGTCGAGACTCGACGCCGCCCAGAACTGTTTGTGGAACTTGCGATCCTGCGCCTTGAGGCGACCGAACTGCACGCCCTTGAGCAGGGCCAGGCCCCAGGTAGCGACCGAAAAAACCACCAGCAGCCAGATCACCGCGCTTTCGATGGATTCAAGTGGAGATGCTAATGCCATGATGTTTTCCCTCTGTGCAGGTCGCGGCGTGTGCAACACACCGCAGCCGAATAGTTAGTGAATCTTGAAATCGATCGGTACGCTGACCCAGCCGTTCTGGGCCACATCGCCCTGCTTGGCCGGTACAAAACTCCAGCGCTTCACCGCTGCCAGGGCGGCGTCGTCGAGTTGCTGGCGACCGCTGCTTTTCTGGATCTGGATCTCACCCGGCTTGCCACTGGCCAGTACCTGCACCCTGAGCAGCACCGTGCCTTCCCAACCGCGCCGCTGCGCCAGTGACGGGTATTCCGGCGCCGGGTTCTTCAGGTACGCGGCGTTGGCCGAAGCGGGTGTTACCGGGGCCGGTGCCGGTGGTGCTGGAGGCGCAGGTGGTGCCGGTGTCGGTGGCGCGGGCGGCTGCTCGACCGGCTTCGGTGCGGGCTTGGGCTCAGGCTTTGGAACCGGCTGTAAGCGCGCGTCGGATTTGGCACCACTTGACGCATGTTTTGGCACCATCGTTGGTCAGCGCACTCGACAAATTTCGCGAATTGTTTGGCACTCAGGCCAGGGGAGAATCACACCCAATATCGGATGTCAGTAACCAGGCGCCTTCCCCAGTGCCCGCCAATGAACCGTAGCTCCAAAATTCACCGTGTCGTTGAACAGTCGGAACTGGGTATTACTAATGGCGTAAGCACCCGCCGAGTTGCCATCACCGTCGGTGGAGTTAGGGGTGATTTTGTTGCCGAAACAGTTGTAGACCTCGCCAAATGGGGTTGGAAAATCCATAGGGCCGCTCACGCCATCCGCGCCTACACCCCCTTGCCCCCATTGCTCCAAGAGCCCCGTGGCGTGGTCCAATCGCCATCCATTGACGGCCATTAAGGCTGTGTTTTTATCTTGCTTATGAGATAGAAGCTCGTCGACCTGCGTCTCCGTATAGGCATCCTCAATGCCATAACCCGCAAGACTGACTGCTTTCGCCGCCTTCGTTGCGAGGATGTTCGTCATCGTTGTAGCGAAGTGCGGATCGTCCCCCAGCGCAGTCGCGATTTCCCTCAGCGTATCCAAAGTGCCTGGAGACGAGTCAACCAGCGCTGCAATTGCAGCCTGGACAAACGCCGCATTCGCGATCTGCTTGGTGTTAGCCCCAACAGGTGGAGTCGGCGCTTCGGGTGTCCCAGTCAATTTAGGCGAGTTGACTGGGGCTTTGAGCAAAAGCAGCTCGTCCGTTTCCGGCTTGGTGTAGTAGTTCAAAATGAGCTTGCGGACTGCCTTAAGCAGCTGCGTGTTGTCCTCGACATTGAGTGACGGCAGGTAAGCCAAAATGAAACTGCAGAGTTCTTCCTGGATCAGGTTTAGCCATTCAGCCTTTACAGGCGTAGGAGGAACGCCACCCGCTTGGGTGCCATAGCGGAATTGGCCGCTCGGGGTACACAGATCGGTAAAGGCTGAGATGCGTTCCATTATTGGTACTCACGTTGTGACTATGGCAAATGCTTGGCTAGGTTAAAAAGCGGTTGATGGCTCTAGAGCGGTACTACTGCCAGCCCCACCAGTCCAGTCGGCTGGGACGTTGCTGATGTGATGATGAGTTCATAAATGCTGCCAGCCGCAACGTCCGTTTGATTGCCATTGGCCAAAGAGGCGCTGCTAGCGTTGGCAGAGATAGTCATCGAGCCGATCAATGTCCGCGCAGGCCATTTGGCTCGATAGACCTCCACTGACACATCCTGGGCGATGATCTCCGTCAGAAACACCTGGAGGGTCGCACCGTCAAACATTCTGACCGGGCAATGGACAAAGCAACGTGCGTCCTTGGCGTGTGGCACGACGCTACGCTGAGCAAACACCGCCTCTTGTGCGCGGGGACTGGGGGCTGAGTCATCAAAGACGACGGCGCAGGCTTTGCCCGAATAGGAGGAATAATCACCTGACTTCAACAACCGGAACGTACGTATTGCACTCGTGCCGTTGCGGGCAACGGTAAATCCCGAAAGGCTTAGGGTCGTATCGCTTCCGCCGCCGATCAACAGCTTGCCCGCCAAGACGCCCTCTATGTACTTGGTCGATGGGCGCCCTTCGGCGGCATCCAGTACCACGTCGATGTAACCGTTACCGGAGCCACTCACTTTGCCCATGAAAGCATCACGCGGGCGTATGCTCGCAAACTGGGCCATCAGGTAGCTATCGCTCGTTTTGGCACTGCTTGCCGTCTGATAGACCTCGATCTCTCCAACGGCTGATTGCATCAGGGCCGTCGGGACAACACCGGTAAGACGAGTGTTCGTTCCAGACGCACTGGCGGTGTACGTCAAAAAAGCCTGAGCAGCGATGCCGCCAATCGCCACGTAGATCGGTTTGGTGGAGTCGACCTGTCTTAAGAAGTCAGCCAGCATTACAGAAAGATCGAGGTAATTGGCCCCTATCCCTACCCACCCTTCAATACGCAGCACGCGCTTATAAACGGGGTTGTCCCGAAAGTAATGCGGGTAATACGTCCAGGCGTCGCCACCGATTGCCGTTGCGCGAAGGTCTGCTTCGACCCTCCGAGAAGATTTGCCCGTTGCTTCAGGGGCCAAGACGTTGACCAGAGCATCCGCCAGACGCACATAACCTGGACCGCTGGGATGGACCAGATCACCCAAAAATTTCAGTTCAGTCCCTGCCGTCAGCGTGGTGTTGGAGTCACCAAACACCAGGGGCCAGGTGTCGAATAAAATTGTACGAGGAAAACCTGCTCGTACAGCCAGGTAGGCACCTCGCAGGCCTCGGTTCCACTTTTCGACCAACGCTTGATCAGTGACCAGGTCATTACCGAAGCTTGGATACGCCGCCGCAGAAGGAAAACCTGCGCTGGCCACGTAAGGGCGAGCTGTCATCGGATTGGGCATCCGCAACACGATTTCATCCCCCGGAAATGCCGCGTTAATTCGGGTGATGACCGCTCTCAGGCGCTGGGCGATGTAATTCGTAATCTCAGCTTGCGAGAGGTTGCCCACAGCCGCATTGAGAATGCAGTCGTTGATACCGAAGCAGGATACCCAGACCACTTTGGCAGTCTGCTGAGCCCTCCACGCTAAAGCTGTCCCGAGGCTGATAGAACCCACCGGCTTATGCCCGTAGTAGTCCCATTCGGAAACAGCCCCCACTGAGTTGCTTTGAATCACGGGCGGCGCTACAGCTGGGTCATTGAGAAAACCGTTAAGCGTATAGCCAGAGCCGCCGAAGTTGATCGTGCCTAGAACACCGGCAAACCGTCCACCATTCTTGCGGTGCAAATTAGTCAGGCGGTCAAAGCCGTATCCGGCCCCCTTCATCTGCTCAGTCGTGGAGTCGCCGCAGAAAATCAGGAGCTTCTGGTCGACAGTAAAATCGCCAAGGCCGCCCGATGCGCCAGCTCGTATCGCATCGCCAACATCTATTGCCCCTGCTCCCTGACCTGCAGGCGTGAAACGAAGCCATCCGGTTGGAATTCTGCCCTCTGCGTCTGCAATGGGCATCAGCCCTGGAGCTGGATTGAGAGACGCGGTACCGCCGGTGACAACTGCCACAGCGTTTTCGGCGCTAGACCTTGCAGAAGCCGCGCTATCAGCGGCGTGGTCGGCAGCATCCTCAGTTGCGTCTTTCTTATGGGTGATCTCGACCAGCGCGGTTTCGACATACTGCGCCGCAGCCGTTGTCGAATTCACCGCTGAACTCAAGGCACTGGCAGCAGGGTAGCGTTTTTGCTCAACCGCACTCCCGGCGACATTCTTGTACAGAATGATGTACTCGGCGGATTCTGGGCTGGGCACGCTGAAATAGCTGCCGTTGACAGTGCCTGCCAAGCCTGCCGCTGTAGAAGCGTACGTCATTGCCCCCGCCATCTGCGCAGCGACATCTACTAGCGCCGAGGTGACTTTGGCTTGTGACAACACAGCTTGCTTTGCGAGCGAGGGCACTGTTCCAGACTCGGTCATCACATCTGTTTGCGCGTCGCCATTAACGATTTGGTGCTGCTTTTGAGAGGCTAGACTGGCCCTAGCCGATGCCTCAGAGAGTTCTCCAGCATAGGCAACCAGGGCATCAATAGTGGATTGATCAGCCATTGTTCGTACTCAAGTTGGCGGGCAGGACGTAATTCACTGCGTTGAATAACTGATCGACTGCATCAGCGATAACGTTCACAACTTCTAGACCGTATCCAAAGGTCACATCAGTGTTACCAGGCCGACGCGTAATGATTTTGGTCTCCATGGCAACATTTTTATAGGCGGTGAGCGGAGCCTCAACGCGCCAGGTAAATGGCCAGTCGCCCGAATAAATGGGATCGCCGGCATTCAGCCGTCCGACCACAGGAACCCTGAACATCACCACGTCCGCCTCAACACCGTAGAGCGCGGCCAGGCGGATGAAATAGGGGATGGATTGACCGCCCAGATCTGCCATGGCGGCCTCGACCGCCTGTACTCGATCATCCATCGTGGCGCCGTCAGCTGGCGTGAGGTTGTAAACACGCTCCCAGTCGGTGATGTAGTCACCGGCCGAGGCCGGAAAAATAGCGCTCCCAATCGCTTCCAGTTCTGTCAGTGCATCGCCCAGCGCATCACTTTCAGCGGTCAGCTGCGCCATCAACACTTTGCCATTCGGGTCATATGCGACAGGCGGAAGTAATGCCTGAAGCTGCTCGATCAGTACTTCGCTCATGTCATCGGCTCTAGAGTGACGGTACCCAGGCGAACCCAACGGACCATTGACGGATCTTCGGAGGCAGAGATATTGGCCGCTGGCGTTACCAGGTCGAAGTCAACAACGCCCGCGAGACTGCTAACGGCGGCGGTAAGACGGATGCGGTAAAGAGTTTCAAGCGGGAGCAATGGATCAATGACGCCGGCAGCGGCAGATTCAACCGGGCTTTGCAGGTTGGCGAGCGTATACCCGTTATCTAGTGCCAAACGTAGTGCCAAATTGACCGTCAATACGGCTGGGGTGAACACCCAAATATCCGCGCCGGCCGGTGCTACCGACTCAAGGTAGGCCTGGCAGGCGGCGATAATGACAGCCGACGAAGGGCCACCCGCAGAAGTGATTACCACATCAATGGCGTTACCACCCCGTCGCTTGGGGATCACTAGGACCGTTGACACGCCATCCACGGACAATGCCCAACGCCGATAGTCCGCTAGGTTTCCACCGCTGGGTGGGTTGCGCAGCACATCCAGGTAACGAGCTAACAGACTCTCTTGCTTTTCGTCGTCTGTTCCACCCTTGAGCGCGGACAAGGAGCAGGCGCTGTTGATACCTAATGGCGGGCTGGTCAACGTTGCTGGCCCCTCCAGCCCATTAAGCGCTGAGCCCGTAGCTGTCGTTGTCACCGGCGCGTCCGCAGTGCCGGCAACTCCGAGGGTGACAGCAGCGGTAGTTGTCAGCACTGTGCCGCTGGCGGTATGACGAACCTGTGATGAAGCAGGCAAGGTCTTCCCGGCCGTGCCGACCACGGCAACGGTGCTGTCAGCAGCGGTGGCAGACTTGGGGTACACACCACGGGTAGACGCATGTTTCTTGAGTTCGTCAAAGTCAGCGCTGTCGGGGAAAATTTGCCGGGCAGTCCAGGAACCCTGTTGGTGAATGCCTTCGGCGACCGCAGCCACGGAACTGATGCGCACGTAATTGTCGCTGTCGCTGCCAATATCGGCGTCCGGCAATAGCGAACGGATCTCGCGCAGGCCGCGCGTGCGAATGGTTTCAAATGAGGGGGCGTCGTACGCCATCAGATCACTCTCACGGAATGTTCAAAGGTCTGTCTACCGGCCGGAGCGGTGACCTCGATCAGCAAGCGTAACCAGCCGTCGTGCAATTGCTCGACAGTGATCTCAATAGCTGTGGCTCGCCCATCGTCTATCAAACCCTGCAGCGCTACCTGGGCGTACTGTTTGGCAAGGCGACCGACACGAGCCTTGTCCTTTTCGCGGCGCAGCTCATGCAGTCGCGAGCCCAATGATGGATCAGCCCAGTAACTGCCCAACGGAGTCATAAGGCGCAGGTATACGGCGTTTGCCAGCGTCGAAATGCGCTGACCTGTCAAATCGCCTGAGGTTGGGTTTATGCCTGCGTCCATAGGGCAGTAGATTGCCTCCCGTGCGCGCGCAACGCAGTTTCAGCTCGACGAATTATCGCTATTGCCAGCGTCATCATTGCTGTTGAGTGGGTGTAGGGCTGTTGCCATGCTGGTGACCGTTATAGATGTCGCGGTCGTCCTGCATGCTTCGGGTATGGTCGATGATTTCGCCAGCAGACTGGATGTTGCCCTCTGCTTGAACTTCGCCAATGGTCTCAATCATGGGCGTTTCAAACCGAACCTTGGTACTGGCTTTGACCAGCAGCGTTTCTGTCACGACCTCGATCACGCGGCCGCGCTTGAGGTGCACGTGGTCGCCTTCGTCCGAGTAAAGTGCGACCTCTCCACCAAGCACCTTCAAACGATAACGGCCATCCTCTGTCGCGATGACAACCGTGTGATTACTGTTCCCACCAACAGGGATGGCGATGTATTCCGCCCCCGGCAAAGGGGCCGAGGTGAAGCCGTAGTGCTGGAACAATTCGCCGGAAACAGACTCGCCGGCCAGGCCCTGCATTTCAACACCGGTTATCGCGCTCTGGGTATCGCCGACAGCCACAGCGCGAAACGCTTGCCGGAAATTTCGCCGTTCACTCGCAGCCTGAGTTTTCATCAACCGCGCCAAACTTCTCATTCAAATCCCCCGGTTAGAGCCCGCGAATGTATTCGATGAAAGCGGCATCGGGGTTTGCCTTACCCTTATGTTTCTTGACAGGATTACCGTCCAGCACCCACATTTTGTCTTCACGAAACCGCAGCTCGGTAATTGCACCCTCAGTGCGGCTCAGCCGCAGTGTTCTCGCCATCAGAAAGTAGATGCCATCCAGTTCATGTGGCTCACTGCGGATGACGACGCGCTGACCTGGTGTCCACACACGGCCGTTTCCCGTGCGATGCCCTGCAACAATGGCGCGAGCCTCGAACCCTTCCAGACGGCTGTCTGCCAATAGCTTGCGGGCACGAGTGGTGGCCATGTCCTGGTTTTCACTGGAACTGTCGATGACCACTTTGGGACGAAAGATGCCACGGCGAGTCAGGGTTTCGTCCTGGATCACTGAGCGAAGGTGGGACCGTGTGGTATCCAGCCCATCGTTGGCATATTGACCGTGCTGGCCCAGGACAGTGATCTGGCTATAACGTCCGGCAATGGATCGATGAACAGACAAACGCTCCATATTGTTGCCCAGGCCATCCTCTCGCATTACCAGGGTCGCAACAGGAGCCGAGGTGTAGTCAGGACCACCGACGACCAATAAACCGTCAGGCTCAACCCATGGCCACAGACCGTTCGCCTCGGCCACCTGCAGGAGGGCCTCCCAGGCTGACTGGCCTGGCTCGATTTGGATACGACGACGGATCTTGGCGTTTTCAGCCCGGATCTCGACGCGGGTAATGCCCAACGGCTTTACAACCTCTTTCACGATGTCCGCCAGGGAGGCTTCACGCATGGCAACGAAGGGCGTAGAGCAATCGACCAGGCCGGCAGCCTTGTCTCGTCCGACCACTCGAATGAAGATGCCCCTGCGTGAGACATCATGTTCAAAGTCATCGACTTGCCCTGTCAGAACCCGGTCCTTACCCAGTGTGAGTTCACAACTCGCGCCCTCGACCAATACCTTGGGCAACTTGATGGTGTCGCGCGTGAACAACTCCAGCTCGAACCCGTCAGAGGGCGTCAGCAAGTCGGACTCGACTGACCAGCCATTCCAGGTTTCGTGCGAGAGACCGCCAATGGAAAGGCGTATGGACGCTTCAGTTTGCATAAGCCCTCATCACTGTGCCTGCCGCGATGCCATAGGGCGTGCGCAATGTTGGGTTAAGGCGCAGCAGCTCAAGCGCACGCGAGTTGTCGCCGTACCAGCGGTGAGCCAGTAAGCGCAGACTGGAGGTACTTTCCACCGTCCGGCTGAGCAGCGGTGGCCTTTGTAGAATCACCTGGCGCGCCCTGACCTGGATCAACGCCGCGATAGTGCGAAGGTCTTCGATGACCGGGAGCGCTGTTTCAACATCATATAGTCGGCGATGCAGCAGAATGGCTGCCTGGATCAAACTACGTACCAGGTTAACCAGGCGCTCCAGCTCCTCTGGGCTCAAGGTCAGATCATCCGCCTCGGCCTCGATCACCACGCCGATGGCCTGCGCGTTTGCCAACGCTAATTCAGTGATCACCAGTACGACCAGGGCATAGCCTAAGGCCTCCACGGGATCTGCCGGCATGGCATCGGGCACCGAGCTTTCTAGCGGTTCCTCACCTTGGCGCGCTGTCACCAATAAGACTGTGGCCATGCGCCCGACATCGGCTGGCAATGAAGTGGTACCGGGCATACTCGACGGTACGCTCGACCGGCTGAGTAGTTCAGCCGAAGTACTCGGCGTACTGCTTTGAATAGCGGCTCGAATTTCAGTGGGTGTGCGACCCAGATCGAGCAGTGGATCGAACGCCGAGGAAGTGTTCCCCGCCATCGAAGCAACACCGGAGACAACGCCCAGGATTTGCGAGCGCATCTGCTGCAATCGTAAGGTGACGCCGGGCAGGCCCAAGGCTTTTTCGATTAGTCCCGTCCATCCACCGCCGATCCAGGACTGTACCTCGGACACCAACGAGTCCAGTCGGCCAAACAGATCGAGCACGCCATCTTGCCAATTGGCGCTGTCTTCAATGTCGAGAGTGCCCACGTCGACGAACTCAAACTGGCGGGCGAAAAACGGCTGGCGAGGTGTGTGTTCCAGGAACTTGAGCGCGACTTCGGCGTAGTCCGGCCTGCTGGCTTGGTGGCTAACTTTGTAACCGCCACTTACAACCGTAACGCTGCCGTAGACCGGATGGATCAGCTCCCCCGGTCCACGGGTATCCAGCACCCTGAGTAACGCTTGCAACTGCAGCAGGTAGTTGACACCGTTGAACACTGCCCGCACGTCGAACTGGCGCGCTCCTCGCCCCAGATCCTCGACATCATCACCATCTACGTAAGGAACACCGTGGGTTCCCAGCGCACGTGCGGCCTCCAGATCTTCGTCCATGACCTCGATGGCGACGCCCTTGTATGAGCAGTCGAGCAGGTCTTCCGCCCAGGTCATTGCCCGCGCCTCACTTGGATGTCAGCACGGCGCTCAACTTCAGCCTGGATATAGTGCGAATCCGTTCGCAGCTCAATGACCAACGGCTTATCGAGTAGCTGGCTGAGCCGCTCAGCGGCCGCAATCGTGCCCATTCCCGCGCCAATTGCTCGGCCTGCCACCCCAGAAGCCCAATTGTTGGCGCTATCGACTGAGCCGCCAGCAGCGGTCAATCCAGTCTCTTGTTGCGCCAATCGACGTGCCTGGGTCGAGGCCCAGTCAGAGGTCTGGTTGGGGTTTTGGTTGAGCAACGAAATACGATTGCGGTAAAAGGCTTCCTGATAGGTCCGCTGGCCGTCATCGAGCAGCTTGTTTTTGGCCGCTAAAGCCAACCGATCCTCATCGGTATTCTGGCCTGTCGAACCTCCGAGCTGCGTGAACTCATAAGCGAGGGCCAGAGGAGCCAAAAACTTAGGAACTCGTGGCGCGCGGAATCCTCCCTTACCTTTTCCACTTCCCCCACCTATATCAGGCAGATCATTGGCGATATTACCCAAGCCTAATCCAGCCGTAGGCCAGTTAGTTACAAAAACGGAAGTTACGCCGGTTGCTTCCTCCAGTACCTTGCCTACGGCAATATTTTTTAGTGTCTCTGGTCCACCAAGGAACTTATTCATTAAAGCCCCTGCGCCAGCTTTGGCACCACGCCCCGCATAGTAGCCACTCACAGCAGCCGCTGCGCCGCCGAAGAGCAGTTGCTCGCCGGACATGTTTAAATCATCTAATAGATAGCTGCCCAGGTCAGCGAAACCTTTATTAAGCGGTCTAGCCATACGGTCAATGGCTTCTCCAAGCGTGGCTTTCATGCGACTGCCAACAGCTGTAGTGCTGCCCAGATTATCTGCCAGGTCTTTTTCAACTACTCCTTTCGCATTTTCGATATCGCCTGTGCTCTTTGCAAAATTTGCCAGACGGTCACCAGTAAGAAATGCGTTTACGCCTTTCTGAGTGTCTTGGTCCATCTTTCCGAAAACAACACCCATGAATCGCGCACGCTCTTTATCCGTTCTCAGCGCTTTGTACTTCTTTTGCAAGTCGACAAAAACGTCCTGCGTGTTTCTCGTCTTGCCGTTTTTATCGAAAAAATCTACGCCTGTGTTTTTTGTAACGTACTTTCTGTAACTGTCATTGGTGAAGGTACGCAAGGTCGATTGTGCCAACGTGCCAAGTCGATCAGGCTCCAACTCGATAAGCGACAAGGTCTCAACGAAAGAGAGCGATTGCGCCATGGTCATACCTGCTCGTTTGGCATCTTGCCCTACCTTCGGAAAGATGCTCGAAAGGTTTTCCAACTCGGCATTACCCAATCGACCCGCAACAATCATCTTCTGCAGAATATCGAGCGCTGCATTCGGCTGGGATAGATCGATGTCAAATGCACTGGCGCCGGTCACCAACGCCTTGGCCAGGATGCCTGAGTCAGCACCAGTGACGGCTGTGGCCTGGGCTATTGCAGCGGAACTTGCTTTTGCCTTGTCATAGGAAAGGCCGCTTGCAATGAGTGTGTCGAATCCAGTCTGCACTTGCTCTGGATCAACACCGTAGGTTTTTGCGAGCCGCCAATGCTCGGTGCGCCACTCTTCTCGTTGCGCGACCGTCATGCCAGCAGTTTGTTGAGTGCGGATTAATTGTCGATCTCGCCGTGCACTTGAGGTGAGGCCTGAGACCACACCGAAACCCAAGCCAACACCCGCCAATTGTCCTTGGACAGTGCCGCCCAGCCCTTTGAGGCGATTAAATTCAGCACGCGTATTGGCGGCTATCGTTTTCAACATTCGAAGGTTGCGTGCGCCGTTTTGCGCCATACGCCGCATGCTGTCGTCCGTACGTTCAACACTTCGGCGCAGTGGTTCAGTCCCTTCGAGTGTAGTGCGTACAAGTTCAGCCTTGACCTCACGCGCTGCCTGGCGACCAATTTGCCCCAATTGCTTGAGTTCGCCCTGAGACTGAATTACACCTTGGCGAAACACTGCTGAGCCCTGAGTAGCAGTATCGCGCATTGCCTGGCGGATGATTTTATAACTGGCGGCACCAGCCTGGCCGGTTTTAGTCAGTGCGCCTGTGGCTTTGGTACTGTCATCGGCGAGCGCTTTGGCACCGTCTTTCCCGGCTTTGCGCAAGTCCCGTTCAAGCGCCTGAATTTCACGACGACTGTTACCCGCATTGGCCTGAATGCGAAGTGCGACGCGCAGATCAGAACTCATCAGGACGACTCCAAGTGATGTAGTGGGCAGTGAGAAGGCCCTTTAACGGGCCTTGGGTGATGGGGACTTCCCTTTGTTCTTTTGGCGCTTGCTGATGATTCTTCGGCCTGTTTTTTTGCCCTCGATCAGGCCAATGCGAGCATCGACCTCAGCCTTTGACATACGCCGGATCTCATCTAGGCGGTAGCCTCGCCCGACAAGGGCGTGCTCGATGGATCTCCAACTGGCGTTGCCGCGCTCAGCGGCGTGAGCTTTTTTTCCAGTTCTAGGTCCGCTTCGCCAATGATGGCCAAGTCGACTTCCGTCAACGCTTCTCGCAACAGCTCGACGGTCAGATGTTCAAGGGGAATTTCTCCCAGGGACAGCAACTGGCGGCGGTAAACTTCCAGCGCAGCCAGTTGAAAAGGTCCGTTGGGATGTATCTCGTTGGCTGCGATCCAGTCACCGGCCATACCTGTGCGCAGAACGAAATGCTTATGCCGGACACCCGCATAGTAAACGCCGTTGCTCAGCTCACGGCTGATGGTCAAACCTTCCCATTTCTTATCAATCTGAATCACTACATCACTCCTCGTAATAGTTCAGGGCGACGATGGTCAAGTCGCGGGTGGCTTCGCCTTCGACCTGGTACTTGCTGCCCATCTCGACCAGGGAACAGCCTGTCCAAGTTTCCCGCTTGCTACCCCCGTCCTGCGGATAGATGGTGAGTTTGGCGTCAACCAGGGCACGCCAATCAGGTTCGCCAGTTTTCGGGATCGCCACGGAAATGCGCAGGTCGTGCTCCTCCATGCCCTTTGCCGTGCCCAGTGGTCGGCCTAATTTGTTCATTGTCTTGACGACCGTACGGCCGGTCTTGAGGCTGGGCTCCATGCTCACCACCTCATACTCGGTCCCGTTGATCTCCAGGACAATCTGTCCCACGTAATCATCTGACATTTACAATCTCCCCTTACAAGAGCAGGTCAATGCGGGCGGCAAACACATGCAGACCATTGACCACATCGGCTGGAATACTCGAATTGAGTCGGCTGGCACTTTGAGTCGAGCGCTCGACGACCAGGCCAGTGGCATTGGCGTCTACCTCTTCGACGATCTCAAGCTCTTCCAGCTTTTTGAGCACGTCCAGCAGTTCGCCACGAACTGCCGGCGGGGTTTTGCTGGACAGCTTCGAGCGGGGAAACCGCTGGCGAATTCGGTCGCGGCAAGCTTGGCGCACGTAATAGAGGGTGCGAATGGTCGTCAGATCGAGCATGGACTCATCGTCTGCACCTGCTGCAGACGTTGTGTAGGTGGTGACTGACCGGACGATTTGCACCACGTCGCCGGCGCCGACCTCCAGAGGCGTCACACCGTTGGCCAACGCCGCTTCTTGCTCGGTTCGACCTAGGCGATTAGCCACGGGGGGAACCGTAATCCCTGCCAGTGCAAGGGTGTTGAGTGGCCGGGCCGGGTCTTCTTCTGAAGCTATCACCGCCGCGTAAGCCGCAGCGACCTGGCGGGCTGTCGAGGTAGTTCCCGGCAGCACCGCCAACGAGATGGCTCCGGCGTTAAGGCTTTCGGCCAACGTCGTCGCAGCTGACAACGTGGTGGTCAACGCGCCGACACCGATGATGCTTTGCTGTTCAATCGAATCGGTATAGGTGTTGATGTGCGTGCGCAGGGCTGTCAAAGCGGCCTGACTGAACCACGCCGGCACCAGAATGGTGAACCGGCCTTGTGCGGTTGAGGCGAGCGCCCCTGAAATATCTGGCTCCGCGTTACCGACGACAACCACGCCGACAATGGAAATGGCCACATAGCGGTAGGCTTTGATAGCTGCGGCAACCATTTCGCCGGCCACTGCGCCTGCCAATGTTTTGGCTTCGAGATCACTGAACACCTGAGTCGGGACATTGGCAGCAAGCGTTGCGCCTTCCCCCAGGGGCACAATCAAGCAGATGCTCTGGGCGTTGGTGGGCAAGTTTCGATTGGCCAGGCTGGTGTTGAACTCCATGTAAACGCCTGGTTTGCGGATCGAGGCCGGTATCGTATCGATGACGACGGTCATTCAGCGGACTCCTTAGCGGGCTGTTTGGCACTGTTGGTTTTCTTCTTCACGGCCACCAGCTCACCCGACAACACGCGGCGCTGGTAGTACGAAGTGTCTAGAACATCCACCGGGTCGGCCGGTGCGGGTTCGATGTACTGGCGCGGGTCTCCCTCGGTGGGCACCCTAAGGCCTGGAGCGGCGACTACGAACATCACAAGTTCCTCAGTTCAATGGTGTCGGTGGCCGCCGTTTCGGTACTGCCGGCCGGGCTGTGGTAAACCATGTCGATGCCTTCCAGATCCGGCAGGTCCAGTTCTGGCTTGGTCCAATCCAACTCAATCGAAAACGATTGCCCCAAGACCGACATGTAGTCGCTTTGAAACTTGCCATTAACCAGGTTGGATAACTCGGTTGGCTCAATGCGTGCTCGATCCGGCCAGGGTTGCCAGTCCACAAGCTGGTGCATGCAGGCTTCCCAAAGCGCATAGCTGCCAATATCTGTGGCAGTTGTCCCGCGCCTGGTCTCCCGCTCGCCCCGTGGATGGCGCGTAACGATCACCAGGCGAAACGTGATCGGAATGCCGTAACGGCTTTGGCTGCGCTTACGAAACACGGCCCTTGGCACCATCAGCAGCACGGCCGGGCAGCGCTTGAGTAAGCCGTCTAGCAAGTCCGGGTCGCCCAGTTCACCGCCGTAGCTGTCAACGGTAAGGCGGTGGACCTTCGGAACCAGCTCCCTCAGACGAGCCACAATCAAGTCCTCCAGCTCGCCCAGCATTACAAGTTCCTCAACGTGGTACGGCTCATCAGCCGAGGCTGGTGGCTGATCTGCAGGCGAGACTCGCCGCCGTCAGAAGCCCCACGTTCCTTGTCCTCTGCGGCCAAGGTTTCCAGTCGCTTAAGCACGTCTTTGTAGAGCACGCGCACGGTCGACTCTTCCTTGCCCGCATCGTCGTACAGGTGATAGCGGGCGATCTCGGCCAGATCTGCAATTACCCATTCAGGGGCATCCTCACCGGCCGGGCGAAACCGCAGGTAAAACGAAACCTCACTACGTGCCCGCGTTACGGCGTCGGCGATCCTGGCCAGCGTCGCAACGGCGATGGCCACGTCCTCAGGCGGCCATTCGTCCAAGGGCTCGCCAGCAGCAGCGGCCACGAGTAGCGCCGGTTCGATAACACGCTCGGTGTCCGGGACAGCCACTTCCGTGATGTCGCGGGCGCCGAAGCGGACAAGTAGCTGGCTGGCGGATGGCAGTGAGAGGTTCACTATTTACCTGCCTTGGCTCTGCGAGGTCTCGCGGGCGGTTTCTCTGCCAGTGTCTTGGCTGCTTCACGCTCCTGATCTTCTTTCAGGGCGTCTTCCCAGAGAGAATCAAGTTCACCGTCCGGCGCTTCTATCGCATTGGCTAGTTCATATGCCCGATCCTCCATGAGGGCATCTTCCCAGAGGGCATCAAGTCCGATATTGCCCGCATCTGGGGTAACGGGCAGAAGCACTCCATCACCCAGAGCTGCAGCGTTTGCTTCAAGCGTCTGCGACTGAACGTTTTGTGCGGTGTTGGACGCTTCCGGTAGCGCGGTGGACGACGTAAGTGCATGGCGCGGCTCCCACTCTGGCTCCAGATCTACTTCCACGCAGGTGACAATCAACTGAGGCTCTTTGACCAGGGCATGCCATTGCTCAGACGTGAAGTCGCCCGGTTGCCAGGTAATCGGCTGGTCGGAGTGGCCGACGCCGCAGCGACGAAAGCCATTGCGCCTGGCCGTAATAACGATGACAGTCGTCATGACGCCCCCTTAGGCCTCGCCAGTCGAGCCGAACGCCAGTTGCCAGAAGCCATAACCACCGGCTGCCCGCGCTTCTGCCCCGAACTTGAATTTTTTACGGCTGAAGACATCGTCCGCTTGCGGATCGGTCTGCTGGACGAAGTCCGGCGCCTTGCGTTCCTGGTAGATGAACGGGCGAACGGGCTTGCTGGTGTCCAGGAGGAACCAGGCGGTGTCGGAGGTGATGCGAGTCGAGACCACCAGTTCAGCGGTGCCCTTGTAGAGGTTGACCTTGCCGTCTTCCAAGCGATCACTGGTCAACAATGCACGAGCGGTATCTTCCAGGCCGGGGCCGACCAACAGAATCGTCGGCCGCACATTCAATGGGCGGCCATCATCGTCCTTGAACTTGCCCATGGCAGTACGGGCCGCACCGTAACTGGCCTTGGCTGCTGCCTGGGTCGCAATAGACAGCGCGGCGGTCCCCTTATTACTGACGCTGCCCTTACCGACGGGATGGTCCGTGTCGAAGAAGTACTGCTTGTCATAGCAGAGGTTGTCGAAGGCACCGTTGACCAGCTCGTACACGAGTTCATCGGGCAACTGCTTGGCCGAGAATCCAGCCATTTGTGCCTGGGGCGCGTAGATGCCGAGTTGATCGTCTTCAATATGGTTACGGTCGACCTCGACGGTGGCTTCGAAATCTTCGTTTTCCACGGTATAGGCGTAAGCCTTCAGGCTCTTGACGTGCTTTTCCCCGACCCAACGGCGCATCTTTGGAAACGCCGATAACCAGGCGTAAATGTTGCTGCCGGTGGAACTGGGCACCTTCATTGCGATCTTTTCCCAGGTGCTGGGCGCTTCCGCAAAGGCATTGTTAAACAGGGTTTTCAGGGCAACGAACGCCAACTGAATCGAGGCTTTGTTAACTAACATGCGCAATGCGCTCCTATATATAGAGGGAGTTACTCAACCCATACGCCGTCGGCATCAATACCGACTATGCGTCCAGCTGCGGATCGGGTGCCGCCTGCATCAGCAGCCGCAACGGTTTCGTCATCGACGATGTAAGCGGGCTTGAACAGGTGCGCCTGAGTGATGGTGCCGTCGTTTTCCCACTGGAAGGCTTTGCCATGGCGGATCTCGACCTGCTTAGCGCCAGCAGCACCGCCTCGGTTGTCGACCTCCTCCTCAGCGCGGCCCAGGCAGGACAAGCCGAGGGCCGCTGAGCCCGGTGCGGCAAAGCCGGTGGCCGATGCGACCACCAGAGAGCCAGCGAAGATATGGACGTTGGCCGCGACGGGGATCACCAGGGTCTCGGTATCCTTCATCGGAGTATTACGATCTTGGGTCAGCGACACGGCTTACACCTCGTTCTGTTTGGTTTTCGCGAAATCGACCGGATCTACGCCCAACAGCTTGCACATGGCTTGCTCTTCGGAGTTGAGCGCGGTGACGGTGTTTTCGGGTTGGCGGCCGCCCAGGTTGCTGGCGTCAGCAACAACCGGCGCGGCATCCACGAAGGCTTTGAAACGAGCCAAGCCCGCTTCGTCCTGGCACATGGCGCGGTGGTAATCCACGGTCGCCGGGGTAATCTTCCCGGCCTGAGTGGCAGCAGTAATGACCGCGTCGACGGCCTTGGAGTGTTCTGTTTTCTTGTGCTCGGCGAGTGCCTGTTCGGCATTCAGTGCGCGAGACTCCACCGCGTTGTAATCAGCGCGAGGCACGAACCGCTCCAGGTTGCCCGACTCGCTGTTGAGTGCCTGGTTAGTGGCGTTGAGTTTGGCGGTGGTGGCCGTAAAGACCTGTTCTGCGGTCGCCGTCTCAGGCAAACCAAGCAGCTTTAAAAGCTCTGGTGAGGGTTTCACAGGGACATTCTCCAATTGCTCTTGGTTGAGAGCTGTCATGACGAGGTTGGGGATGTTGGTGAGGGCGGCGCTGACCATGCGCACGATGCGCTTGGTCTCATCGTCGTAATCGAAAACAGGGGAAAGGAAGCGGTACTCTTTGTTTTCAACCTGGAGTTCGCCGCGTGGCGTCCATTCGGCCAGCCCCCACAAAGCACCGTCGCGTATCTCCAACTGTTTGATCCATGCACCGGCCGGTGCTTCCTGGCCAAGAGGGGCACGGCGCTGGGTGGCATGCTCCCAGTCGATGGGCAAATCGATTGCCCGACTGGAAAAGTTGGTTTGCACGAACTGATGGGCCACGTCGTCGAACAGCCAAGTGCGGCCGTCACGGCCAACAACGGTTGGTCCTGCGGGAATGAGTTCGACCCACTCGGGCGCCTTCCCATCGGAAAGCTCGACGGAGCTGTAGATCTCGGAGTTAACGGCAAGTTGAGTTTTCATGCCGCCAGTTTCGGCGGGCTATCGAGGGCGGGGAGTTTCGGCGCGGCGTAAGGTTTTAATCCGTGTTGCACCCCAGGGCGGGAATACACCGTCTGCCCATTCTATACGTAGAGAATGAGGAATCGTGTCTCACGGGCGCGTTGTGGTTGGCATTCTGAGCCAATCTAACGCGGGTCTAACGGTTGTTGCTAACCCTATCGGCGGCGGATGTACCGCGAACAGCTCAGCGCGCCGCAAAAACGATTACAGACGATCAACCTGTAAAGCCTTCTGTGAGGTAATCGCCCACGATGGCCAGGATCTCGGTTTCATCCTCCGAAGACAGGCCAAGATATGGCCGGGCCTGCATTTCCGTAGAGCTTGCACCTCGGGTTGCCCACTGGGAAAAGTTGGATTTGTTCTTTTTCACAAAGCGATTGCCCACCGATCCATCTTTCCCCTGACGGAAGTAGACCTGCTGTGACCTGGCTGCATGCTCGATCTTGCCGCCCAACTGGTGGATAGCGCCGTACACACGATCAGTGCCAAACGCCAGTTCGTTGTTGCTGACGTTGTGGCGCAGGGTGTCCTGCAGCGTGCCTTTCTCACGCAGGATGCGACCACCTTTCTTGCGGGCCAGGGTCGACGGTGCAAGCGGCGCCCAGGGTGAGCCGTCCGGTGCGACCTGCTGACGAAAGCGGTCATCCGTGGATTGATGCAGGTATTCCGCGATGTCGTTGAGCGGTGTATTGAGTTCGTCCAAACGTTGGGCGAGAACGCCTAAAGCCTTGCCGACTTCGCTCTCATTAACGGTTACTTCCAGCAGTGCTCCTGCCATGTCAATATCCCGCCGCTCGTGAAATTTTATCGTTAATGGAGTTTACGATTATGAAAGTCATGTCTTATATGAACAACCAGTTGTTCTCAGTGATCATCCCCGTGGACGCCACGCTCGATTCGGTACCCCAGGATGTGAGAGATAAGCTTGGGGCAGCATACAAAACCGCTAAGCTCGATCTTAAGCCAGGGGACGGACGGGTCGCACTTTCGTCGGAGGACGCCATCGCCGACATCGAGAAACAGGGGTACCACATGGTTCAAGCGAAGATTGAACGTAAAAGTTAATGTTCACCCCCCGAAGATTTCGATAGGCGCACCCTTGTATTAGCCTCAGCGTAAATGCTGAGGCTTTTTATTTCCCGCGTTGATATAGCCTCACACCCAGGCGCAACGCTTCTAGGTATTGTTCGCTGTCATTTACAAAACCTGTGACACCGGTCCAGCCGTCCGCGCCCTGATCGAACACCGCCACGGCAGGTTCGGCCTTACCCTTTACCTGGACGTGCGCCAGGAAGCGGCGGCGCAGTACCGCCTTGCCCTGGTCGGGTTGCCATTCCAGACGTGCCCATATTTCGTCGGGCATCTTGATGGCTTCAGCCAACAAGAGGAGTTCACGTGCTTTGATTTGCTGAGGCAACGCTATTGCGGCGGTTTTGGCACCGCTGAACATCTCCCGGCCGATGACAAGTGCATCACCGGTCACATCACGAAATACTGCAGGTGTCGCATCGGTGGCGCCAAACTCGCCCAGGAACTGGGTTACAGAGTTCGCTGCAGTAACTTTGGCAGGAAGCAGGCGCTTTGCTGATACCAGGCGAGGTTGCGGTAAAGGGCCACTCGGCTGGCGGTTAGGCAATCCTTGCCCAGGAGCTGGAGCTGCTGACGGCGCAGGCACAAGGTCACGGGTGCGCAGTTGGGGCACGGAGTTCGCCAGTCGGGACTGTCCTGGTGAGTATTCGAAGCCTGGATCAATCCCTTTAGGTACTCGCACAGTGCGCGGGCCGTTGGGGCTATTCGTGCCAATAACCCGATCCTCCCACTCAATGGCGGGCGCCGGGCCAATCGTCAGGCCCTGGCGCTCCACGTCCCTGGCAGAGAGCATGAACTTCTTGCACTTGCAGCCCCAGCCGTTTTGCGGGGTATGGGTTGCCCACCATGGGTCATCGAGCGGCAGTGTGATGCCGTTCCAGGACAAGTGCATCGGGCGTGGGTGGGCGCTGTCGCCATGACGGTAAACCGCATAAGGGCGGCGCTTGCGCAATTCCGGGTCTGCCATCTGGGCTTCGCGCCCAGCGTTGTAGGACTGTCGCAGATTGGTTTCCCAGATGACATTGGTACGCCAACCGCGCTCGCCCTGGTACTGCCAACCATGTTTGCCAACGACCTGGTCAAAGTCTTTTCGGAACTGCTCCAGGGTGGTCCCGCTGGCGATGGACTTTTCGACTGCACCGCGCAGGTCGGTCAGCAGATCGCGTTTGACGGCACCCGCCACGACGAAGGCGTAGTCGTGTTCGGCTGTGTAAACATCTGTCCAGGCGCGTGTCGGGAGATTGACCTTTCCTCTGAAATAGTCAACCTGTTCCTTGAAAGGTAGTGAACCATGGGAGACAGCCATTTATAGTCCTTGCCTAGCGTACTGTTCTTTGCGGTTAATCAATGTCGAGTAGCCAATTCAACGAAAGGGAAGAGTCATGTCTATTAACGAAAAACAACTAGAAGTAGTTCTGACAACCCTTCTTGCTGACGTCGGCCTGGCCGTCGCAGCAATTGTCCTCGCAATCAAACGACAACCTGGTTTCGATGTAGCCGCGTACGATGCAGATATTGAGACACTTCTAGCGATTCCTGACCGATCTAAAACATTTCGTACAATACTTGAGACAACACTTTCGTCCGAAGAGGATTAGAGTCCCCTGAGAATGTCATCCCGGCCAGCCAGGCTGGCGGCCGCCAGGCCATCGGCAATAGCGTCCGCTAACTGGCTGGTCGTCATGGCCGGATATATTTCAATCAGCCGATCCCTAAACTCCTCCAGGCTGTGGACCGTATCGAGCAGTTCTTTGAGCTGCTCGACCATGTCATCCATGTACACCCCCACCGTTCGCTCCATCGTCCGTACCTGGTTATCCACGATGTCCGGCGCCACCTTTGGCTTGACGAGCGCCTGCTCACTGTTGGCCGCCTGAGCCAATGCCTTAGAAGGCACAGACACAGGTGCCCCCAGCACCTCGGCGCCTGCAGCCGGAGCTGGGAGATTGAGCTTGTCGCGAATGACCGACTGTTCGACCTTTAACCCAAGTGGTACCAGCTTCTCCAGGGCGGAGATTAGGATCTTGATATCTTCGGGCTGAGGTACATCAATGATCAGCTTGGGATACTTTCTACCTGGTGCAAAGTTCAGGTCGCACCAGGGCCGCACAAAGTAGCGGTTCAGCGTATTTGATTCGGCCTTGGCATCAGCCTGCAGCAGATCCAGTCGTACTTCGTTGTGGATCGTCGCCTGGGCCTGGCTGGAGCCGTCGTCAGTGGACATCGTCTGCCCGACTACCGCCTTGCTGACCTGCTTATCCCACCACTCAGCCAGGCCTTTGAAAAAGTCCCCGGCACCGGCGACATTGGCCGCTTGGGTGAAGTCGATACGCATACTGTCCGGGATCACAGCTGCAGCATCGCTGCCGAGGTTGGCCACAGCCGACATGAGGGTCGCAATATCGTCCTTGCTGGCACCTGGTCCGTATCGCCCAACGCGCATGGGCATGCCGAAGATGTCGGCGAAGCCCATCCAATCCTTCCAGGTCCAGGCTTTGCACATGTAAGCCACAGCAGCCAGTCGTGCCAGGCCGCCCCGGATCGGTAGGCCTGATCGGATGCGCGGCAGGTGGACAATGAACTTGTAAGGCGCCAAGGCCACGCCGTTGACCATGTCAGCCTCATCAAGCAGGCGCAGCTCCCGGCCGGTGTCGCGGTCGAACTGGAAGAAGCGCTGGTCCCTTGGCTCAAAGCGCGCTGGATTCCAGGTCTTGCCGCTACGGTCCCACATGATTTCGGAGACGGCATAGGCTTTGCCCATGGCGTCGGTCAGATCGGCCTGCAGTTCACCGAACTCCGGAGAGTCGACTATTTCCTTGAGCTGGTCAGCCCGGCGCACGTCCTCTGCGTCGTCGCTAGCGGCTTCGACACGAATAGCCAAGCCCGCTATTGCCAGTTTGCGGGTACCTAACACCGAGGCGTAATGCAGATCCCGCTCCTCCATCTCCTCGGCAAGTATCAAATAGTCGTGGGCATTACCCTCGGTGGCGCCTTGCAAGATGGCGGCGAGACGACCTGGAGTCAGGCCGCTGGCCACCGACTGATGCCAAACCTGACGTATGCCGGTGGTCTGGGCAGCGGCCAACTCCTCGGTGAGCTTGTCGTACTGGATCGGTCGACCGTATTGGTCGACGATTTTGGATTCAGCCATTACCAAATGCCTTTTTTGGAGCGCCAACCGGCGCCGATCTGGATCTCGCGATCATGCTGGGATGCGGGCTGGACTCGGTGATATTCGATGATCTCGACTTCCTGGCGGGACGCGTAGTCGGCCAGGACTGCAGCGATACCGGCGTCGCCGTGACGTTTAGGTCCGGCCTTTTCGCCTTTCTCGTTGGTCCGCTTTTCCGGGATGCGGGCCACGCCCTTGACCATGCGAAAGGCGCGCACGTCGCTGACCACGTCTTTGTCGGCCGGGATGTCGTAGAAGGTGTCGTCTTCCAGGGATGCCTTGAACGGGGGCATGTTGTCGCGATACCAGCCCTCGGTGAGCATCACCCGCTCAATGCGGTTGAACCCAAACTCAATGGCCGTTTCCTCCGACAACTGCGAACCGTTGCCCCTGGCATCATCGGCGCCCTTGAGGAAATTGGGTAAGCGACGAATGATGTAGAACTTGATTTGGGTCTGTTGCTTGAACGGGACGTTGCGCAACTCGACCACAAAGGGGGTGCGCTTGCGTAGATTCTGCTCTTTGAGCAGTGGCCAGAAGACCGATAGGTCACCGGAACGAGCGAAGTCCATGCCATAAAAACTCTGAACATCCAGAGGGATCGCCGATAGCAGCGGGAGCAAATGCTCCTCGCACCACTCCAGTGATTCGGCAAGGCGTAGGTGTTCGGCAATAGTTTCGTAACCTTGCGGATACGCCAGGCGCAGCACCGGCACGTCGCGGTTACTGCGCTGTTCGACCAGGGCCATACTGAGAAAGGCGCCGCCGCCCTGTGAGGGAACGCAGTCAAGTTCCTCCTCAGCAGCTTCGCCGTAGAAGTCATATACATCCTGAACCCAGGCCGCTTCTTCCTCAGGCTTGTACTCAATACCTTTACGCAGGCAAACCCGATGGTAAAGGCCATCAGCCACGGCTTCTCGAAACGAACAGCGGAACAGCTTGCCCTTGCGCTTGCCTGCCCGAATATCGTTGATCAGTTCATTGAAGGCGTTTTCCGTGCCGTCGTGAGTGCTGATTACATGTACTTCACCGCCCCAAATCAGCAGCGCCAGAGCGGCTTTCAGCAACTCGGCCAAGTCCTGGTGGAACGCGGCTTCGTCGATCACGACAACACCCTGACGGCCTCGCAGGTTGGATGGACGACTGGTCAGCGCGACGATGCGGTGCCCGCTGGGAAAACCGATGGTGTAAGTCTTGATGTGCTTGTCTGGATCGCTGTCGGGCCAGATGCCTTCTTCGATTTGTTCAGCGGCATAGTTGTAAGCTCGCGCCCACATGGCGCACGCCTGGATGTACTCCACGGTCATGTCTTGGTTGTAGCCCAGGTAGTAGACGGTCTGACCTCCCGCCGACTTTTCGGATGCTGCGACCAAGACGTTATCTGCCGCCTCGGCCCAGGTGAGGCCGATACGCCGGGACTTCTCGCCCACCTTGAGTGGGGCACGGATGCCGATCCACTCTTTTTGGTAGTCGAGCAGCACTGCCGGGGCAACCAGGGTTGCGGTACTGTCCAGGATAAGGGGGACACTCACGATGCCATCCCCAGGATTTCCCGCCGAATTTCGTCAGCTGTCGACTGAGTCATCCCGCCTTTCTTAGCGATCTTGTCAACGCGGGCCGCTGCTGTTTCGACCTTTTCCCGCCACTCGGCCTGCCATTTCTTCTGCACCACCGAGGCCTTGCCCAGTTCCGCGACGGCCTTGGCCACCTTGGGCAAGTCCATTTGATCGCCATCACTCATCAGCAGCTTGAACAGGTGTTCCTGGACCAGACGCATCAACGCTTCATTGACGGCACCTTCTTCATCTGGGGCAGCGGCCACCACAGCGCGAGCCTGCTCGCTGGCCATCTTCAAAGCGGAGAGCTTGGACTCGAAGTCCTGACCGTAACGATGCAGTGCCGACTTGCTGATCGAAAAACCCTGGTTCGACAGCTCGTTGGCCAGGGCTTCGTAGTCGCTGAAATTGTTTTCAGCCAACGCCTTATCGAGCCAGTTTTTTACCGACTTGGGCAGGCTGGCGACTTTGCTGCGGGGGGGCATGGCGTCAGCTCCAGTATTTTTCTGGTCGTGCAATACCTGGATTACAGGGAATGGTGTACTCGGCAATGTCGACGCCGTAGTGGGTCAGGCCGCAAATCCATACGCCGATTGGCTGCTTGTTCAGCGTGACCAACTGGCGGTCGGCCAGATAGTCCAATTCGCGCCGTAGCTCCAGGCTGGTGGCGTCGGGGAAAATGCCCTGGATAGTCGACAGCACCACAGCTTCATGGGGATCAACGGGCCGAGACGTGTTGAGGGTGAGAATGATGTACCAACGCAGGGATTCCCGGCGCACCTTGGCTGGATCGATGTTCATCAACGTAGTCCTTTGAGCTGTACGTTTTCTAACTTGAGTGCCAGGCCGTCGAGCTTGGCTTCGATAATGGATTGATTGCGTACCCAATCCTCACGGCGGACGTAGTTCAAAGGCATTTCTCCGCGCAGGCGTTCTAGCCCGATCTCAACCTGGCGCAGCCGCTCACTGTCCTTGTCGACTACGGCAAACCGTTGATCCAGGCGCCGCTCCAATTGCACCAGGAGCATTTTCATAACGCCGACAAAGGCGCCGAGGATGGTCACGGCGATACTGATCATCTGCCACACAGGCATTTCAAAGGTCGCCATTAAGCCTTGCTCCTTTCGCGATGTGTTTGGCACTGCGCGCAACGTTGCACACCAGGTATGGCCTGGCGCCTTTCTTCTGGGATCGGCATATCGCAATCAGCCACCTGGCAAAACTCGGCCGAGGGGCCTGTTAAAACTTCTTGCTGTGCCAAATGAGTCGCTAAAGCGCTTTCGTTGTGCAGAGCTTCGAGTACGCTCGCGTAGTCACTTGCTTTCATTGCGTGTCCAATTGATCAGGCTTGTGAGCTGCGCCCGGCAAACGCCATGCAGCTCGGCATTACGCACCAGGTTGGTCAGGAGTTGTTCCTGGGTGACGCCTGAGTCGAGGTCATCAGTGGTTCCGGTTCCGCTGGCAGGCGCAGGAGTTCGGCCGGAGCTGTTCGTGGTTTGCACTGGGGGAGTGGCGGTAATTCCGTTTGCTGTGTTCCACACGCGGACAAAGCCAGTGGTGAACACAGCAATAGGCAGCGGCTCAGGTTTCTCATCCAGGGCGCGACGGTAGAGTGTGGTAACACGGGCAATATCTCCTTTGAGTCGGTCGGTGGTTTTGCGCAGGTTTTCTTTCGTGTCGGAGAGCTGGACAGCCAATTGGTCATTCCTGGCCTGCTCTTTAAGCAGCTCTGCATTCGCCTGTTGTGCGGCACTGGTCGCCGTTTCGGCGGCGCTCTGCTTTTCCTCTGCACGCGCTTGCTCTGCCTTCGCCAGTGCCCTGTCGCCCTCAGACTTTGCTAAGGCATAACCGGCGTCGTATCTGGACTGACCAAAGTCATCGAGCACTTTAATTGCCATGCCGAGGACAAAAAGAATGGCCAGGACAGGCAGGGATTTCAGGAAAAGGCTTTTCATAGGCAGATACCTTTTCCCCAGCCTGCGTCTTCATACAGCCGTTCCCAACGCAACAGGATCAGACGGGGGTATTGGCGGTTTTCCTTGAAGGCAGCGGCCGAGCGGCCGTTGTTGAACCGCTCGACAGAATTGAACCAAGTCAGCGGATCGGCCCCCTTAGCCGATGCCAACTTGCGGTCTTTGATCACCCAGCCCAGACCGCCGTTGTATGCAGAAAGCATCATGGCGCCCTCATCACAGGGCGTACGTGCCTGGACCCGATCCGCCAGCCAGCGGTCATAACTGACCAGTGCTTGCATAGACCAAACCGGGTTATACGGCTCAACCTTGGCGAGAGCTTTGGGGAATAACTTGGCTAGCCAAGTGGCGGTCGAGGGCATCACCTGGCCCAAGCCTTGCGCACCGACAGGCGATTTCGCGTCGAACTTCCAGCGGCTTTCCTGGTGGATCTGCGCGGCAAACGTGGCCACGGGAGCATCCAGGCCCCACTCGGCCTGGGCGATACGCGTCAAATCACGGCGGTAATGCTCTGCCTCTGCAGGTATTTCGGCACGCGCAAAAGTGGATAAGGCAAGCCCGACAATCGTGGCCAAGCATCCAGCGCCTATATATAGAAGAACTCTGCGCATATTCAGAGCCCCAAGGTCAGGCCGAGGACGCAGGCCAGCACGACCAGTGCGCGGCGGATACCGGCCAGAGGTTGTGCGGTGCGCATTACTCTGTTCGGACGGGCATAGGGGAACAACGCCCGGTCAATCCAGTAGCCGAGGACACCGCCCAGGGTTACCAGGCCAGCCTTATAGAGGACTACCGGCAGTTTTGTCGGAGCCACCAATGCCAAACCGATCAACAGAATCAGTGTGATGATGGTCCAGTCGGTCATACGTGGCGCACGGGGACGCCGCTTCAAGAAATAAGGAGTCATGGGGTCGCTCGTGAGGAATTGAGGGATGCACGCAAAGCATTCAGGTGCTGTGCTGCGACTACGGCATTACCAGGGACATGCACGGGCTCGCGGTATGTGGTGATGGCTGGGCTGGCGGGGGTTACAGATGGGCGAAGTTTCTCTTGCTCGCGCACGTGCTGCTGGATATGCGCTTCACCCTGGGAGACATGCGCCTGCACCAAGTCCAGCCAGTCGGCTGGGACTTTACTTAGGAGGACATCGCGAGCAAGGTCATCCCCAGCGGCAAGGATGAGCCGTGCATATTGGCGCGGCCGGTTGGGCCGGGAGGCTTTTGGGGAAGCGGGATCTGTACGCATGGTGCGAGCCTGCCGTCATGGGGAACGGAGCTAGCTTCGCGCGTAGTGGGGAGTGTTGGAGTTTCGTCGCCGCGTAAGAAACCGTGTCAGATGGTACGGTAAAGCGGTAACTCACTTAGGACCGAGGATCCCAATATCTCTACCTGCCTGAATAGCTTTGTATGCGTTGATATGAGTAACCCCTGGCTCCCCATCGCCCGGAGTTCTGAGCACCAGATACATCGCCAAAATTGAAGCGCAGTTCCAGTCTTTCTGTCCGTCACCCAGCGTGCTATAGACAACATCTAATAGGTCATAGTGTGTTATGTAAATCTGAACGTCTTCTAATTGCTGGTGTGTAAAAACCACCATATTCGCGATATTTTCGGCTTCCTTACCCCGCTCCAAATTGTTATGACATTGCTCTGCGGTCCTACGCACCATTTGAAGCAGCTGTTCCTTCCTTTCTTCTGTGACAATAACGCCACTGGACTGATCCTTCCGAGCGAACAAGTCTGCAATAAAAGATGCTGTATAGTTCTGAGCCATCACAACTGGGCCAAAGCCAAGCCCCATTGCTAGCGCTGCTATTTTCCATTTCATCAGTGGATTTTCCCTTCGTCAATGCCCTCAAAGCCGAATAGATCTGGCTCAATCTTGCGATGCAAGGCTCGCTGTTTGGCGATAATGTCATAGATGGTTTGGTTAACGAGCCGGTACTTCCTGGCTAATTCTAACGGTTGGAGTCCTTTCTCCTTCCAGTCATGAAAGATCGCGGCGTCCCGCATTCCCCGCTTCAATGAGTCGCCCCGAGGCAGGTAAATTACGGAGCCACCCAGGGCGTCGCAGATCGCAAACACTACGTGCCGTGCCAGTTCAGCAGCCGTAGCACCTTCTTTCATCTCCGCGTTTAGCTTGGCTTCGGCGATTTCTACCATCTCTCTCAGCGTCCCTTCCCAGCGGTTCAGGACTGTTGGATCTTGCATGTGAGCCAGTACTTTGTTCGGGTCGAGCTTATCGGAGTCATCCGGGAACAGTTGGTCAGTCATTGCGTCGGTCTCCCGTGCCGTTTGGCATCGTATGTGAGGGCAGCAACCAGTTTTCTAAGTTGCTCTGAATCCAGCCAATCGACACGCTCTACCTTGAACATGCGTAATGCCATGCCGTCCGCATAGGCCCAGGTACGCTTGGCCTCAGCCAGAAAAGCACCAACCTTGCTCATAAGCTTCTGGCGATCAACTGGAGTAACTGGTGCCTTACGGCCCGCCTTACTGGCGCGTTTGGGCTTCCATCCAAGACGCTGCAACTCAGCCAGCACCGCCCCGATCTGCAAAGGCTTCAAGTCTTTCGCTGATTGAACTCCACTAACCCGGCTCAACAAGGCCCGATAGGTTTCGTCGTCCAGACCAAGGTCTTTCTTGGCGATATGAATTTTGCTGAGCTGGGTGTTTCGTGTGTTCATTGTGTCCCCCTTCACTAACAGGGCGCTCGCTGAGCGCTAGTTGAGTGCAAGCTGTTCTTGTCCGGTGACCCCATGGTTCAGACGAACATCACCTGCTGCGAGGATGCCGTGCATCGCATCGGTGAACGAACGTACGCCGTTGCTCTTGCTGGCATTGCGGTCTCGTCCGCTGGACTGCACAGTTTCAGGGTGATGTTTGAGCATGTACTCCACTGCGGCTGGTGATGGTTCATCGGTACCGGCAAAGGCCATAACCTGTTGGCGAACACCCCACACCCAGGCTCCGCAGAACACATCAGCGCGCTTGGTCTTGGCTGCGGATTTACATCGCTTCAACTGAGTGTTGATAAAGTCGCGTCGGGACTGGCGAACCTGGCGCAGTAACAGCGTCATGGTGTAGCTGGCCAGCTCTGCTAACTCACCGATAAAGCGCCATTCACCCAGGCCCGCCATGAACAGTACTTTGCAGGCATAGGCCTTGGTGACCGCACTGGCCAGGTTGGCCTCCCATTGCGTTGGTTTGATCTTCGAGCCGCTACGGGCTGCGCACTCGTACACCTCGGACAGTTGTATATCTGACTCCTCAAGGCGGTACTTTTCCATCAAGGCACGAGCTTGCCGCATAGCTGCTGCAGCTTCGTGCGGGTTGTCGCTCGCTGCCAGGCGCAGGAGTTTCTTGATTTTTTCCAGGGCTTTGCTGTGATCCATATTGTCCTCGGCTGCTCATCAGTGCCGGACCACCACGTCCGGCAGACCAACCCGGCAAGCCGGGTGGTTTCGCATCAGTGAATCGTAGGTTTGTCATCCGACAGCTCACGGGCGGCGCGGCATTCTTTGCAGTCACAAGGCGCTCCGCGAATGAGCCTCGGTGCAAGAGTCACTAACCCAAGAGCTAGACGGGCGGCTGCCCCTTGTGGCTTTGTCAGATCTGACAAGTTGGACGGACCTGAGAGATTTACGATGACGCCCAAGTCGTCGTCTTTGATTGTGATGATGTACTCGGCCATGGTTGGCTCCTTAGCGTTGCTTATGAAATGTGATGTGGTAATCGCGGGCAATTTGACGCACGTACTTCTCGCTCATGTGGTGCTTGCGGGCTATCCACCTAGGGGAGTTACCCATGGCTGCGTCAGCCATAATCAGTCCCGCATGCTTGTCGGCATCGACTGGCGGGGCTTCGGGCTCTTTAGGTACGACAACCTTCGGGGTTGCTGCTGGGGCTGTCGGGGCAAACAGATGGGCATAGACCGGGGAGCGCTCCGGGTTGATGGTGAAGGTCGCCGGGGTGCTGCTCATCTTGTGGCCGACTTCCTGAATCTTGCCGCCACGCACCACGAATTCCGCTGTCAGGCGTTCAAGGTTGGCGCGCTCGATCTCGTGTTGCGCCGAGTGGATCGGCAGTGGATCGCTCCGGGTATCGTGATAGCGCTCCATGATCAGGCCCCCAATGCTCGAAAACCTGACTGATTTTTTGTGCCCAATTGCTGGATGAACTGCGCTACGGCGGTGATCCCATCGCGTGGGTTAGCAGCCTCCGGCACTCCAGGTACGAACAGCGTTTCGTTGTCCACGCGAGACAGACGGGCATTTACTGAGACGATGTCGCGGACAGTCTTCTCTTCACCCTCAGCCAATCCGAATGCGCCCTCAGGGACATAGGCACCAAAACCGATGTGGCCGGAAATAAAGCAGTAAGCGGTGACGGTCTTTTTCATTTTAAACTCCCGCAATATCTAGGCTGATCGCTTCGTATTGGTCGGTATCACCGACACGCTGATACACGCGGATGTAGGACTTGGAGCCAATAACCTGGCACGCGTCGCCAATAGCCTGCATAGCTCGCTGCCAGCGTTCATCGGTGATTTCGAGGCGACGTAGCGCCAGCACGCGAGCGGTGCGGATGTCACCTTTCTGGTCAGTACGAAAGGCGTCATTTACCAGCGTGACTACTTCAGGACGTGCCCCTGTCGTCCAATCACGTAAGCACTCGTCGATCAACGCCCTTGCGGCCTGTAAGCGCTCGTCGAAGGCGATGCTTTCCTGGACTGCACGCACGATCTTGTAACGACCGTCAAAGCTGATCAGGCTGACATTGCCCTTTTTTCCGCCGATCTGGGCGCCGTACTGCTCGGCGCTGAGTTCGACAAAGGCTTCAATGTCACCGAAAGCAGAAGCCTTGAACTGTGTCAGGACTTCCTGGATGGCGACCGCTTGAGCGGCCAATTTGAGAACCAAGGTGTCCCGTTCAAGGTCAATGGGCTTGATCAGAACTTCAGGGATCAGCCGCTTTTGCGCGTCAACCCTGTAGCCGTCGGGAATGGTTTGCTGTTGGGTCATTATCAGTTCCTCAATGGACGGTGCTGTGGGCCCAGTCTTCTGGACGGGTAGCGCTGATGGGCTCGCGCCATTCCAGGGTCACGCCCTGGAACTGCACGACGTAACGGGTGCTACCGGCGCTGGGATGCCGTTGGTAGCCAGTGACTGGTTGAGTGCCGACAATCTTGAATCCAGCAGCAGGTTCGATGGTCAGGCTGTTTTCCATAGGCTCAATGCGTAGCAGGCGAACGCCCATCTGTTGCAACGTCCGTGCGCACTGATTGAAAACCCGCAGACGGTCGGCCAGGCGCGGGGTCAAGACTTTCAAAGGAGTACAACTAGTGGAGGCGAGCATGGGCGTTCTCCTGGTTGCAGCAGTCGGGGTTGATCGGGCAGTGTTGGCAAGCACGCCAGCGCTGCATGGCTTGTGGGTTGTGAGTTGGCGCCGGTTTTTCGCGGTAGCTTTGGCACTGATCGCTGGTGACGCTTTCATCAAGGGCGACACATTCAATGCGGCCCAGGGTTTCCATTACCCGCCGCTCAACGCCCGCAGTACTGGGTGATGAATAGCGGTTGGATAGAATCAGGCTGACAGCTGTGCGGCTCATGCCGATGCGCTGACTGGCCTTGGTCTTGTTGGTGGCGGCAACTTCGGCGGCAAGTAGGCGCACGAACAACGGCGCGTCCTGGCCCCAGGCGGTGAGATTGACCTGGTTCATTCGCTCACCACCTGGTCAGCCTTACGCCACACCACTTGATCTAGGTTCGGGTCGTAGACCTGGTCAAAGTCACGCTGGTAGATGGGGTGTTTGGGGCCGGTATACCGCGATGGCACTAAGCGAAAGCGGGTTTTACAGCCTGCTGTTCCGCCTTTCCGGGTTACGTAGCCAGCCTTTGCCAGGCCCGACAAGTACACATGAGCGCCGAACTCACTTATGCATACACCGTTAACACTGGCTGCGGCTGCGGCCTCGGCGGCGGTGAACTCCCCAAGAATGCGCAACGCCCGCCAGATGTTTTCTACACCACCTGCGTGGGTCGAACGCTTGCCGTGATGGTTGACCCGTGGAGCTTCGACGCCTTCGTCTTTGAGTAGCGTCCATTCGGAATCGCGGCGGTCGATGTTGCGGATTTTGCTGACAATCCCGGCCTTTTCCATATCTCGGAAATAGGCACGTACGGCTTGATCGTCTTGGTTCGATTTGCGCGCAACAGTGTAGATTGTCAGCGCTTTAGGTCCGGCGTTGACAGCGCGGATAGCTTCCCAAATGTATTGGCGAGGGGACTTACCGCCCACCATCACCAAATCAGCTCTCGCTCTAGGCATCCCTCAAGCCCTCCGCGACGGCGCTTCGCCGGTAAACCAGCCGCGTGTGCCCCATCCGGCAAGATCAATACTGTCGATGGCTTGCGCTTGAGTTTCGCTGTAGACCTTGTAGAGGTTGACGGCAACACGACGCAGGCATCCGCTGACCTTGACTCGCAGATCCTCTAGCAGATCGTCGGAAAAACGCAGCTTCGGATAGCTGGACTGGGCCAAAGCGCGCAGATCGTCGAGGGTAGCGCGCTGCGCGGGTACCCACTCCAGCACGCGGTTGTGCAGGCGCTCCAACTTGGCCAAGCTGGCGGGCACGCGTTCTTCACCGATCAGAACGATGGTGCCTTCGCTGGCGTTGCAGATGTCAGTCAGGATATTGGCAATTGCCTTTTCGAGCAGATATTGCACATCGTCAATTAGCAAAGGGCGACCGCTGCGGGACAGCTGTTCGGCGACCTGATCAACCATCACCGACAAAGTGGTACCAGGTACGATGCCCATTTCGCGCAAGATGGCTTGAAGAAAGGCCTTCTTACTCCAGGTATCTCGGCACTCCACGTAATAGGCTCGATGCTGGTTTGCGGCGAAAGCGGCACCCACGCTTTTGCCCAGGCCGCTTGCGCCATACATGACCACCACCCCAGGTAGTCCCTCCGGGCGGTTATGGGTACGGGAGATAGCAGCGGATAAGAGTCCGACGTTGGTCAAAGGTACGATTTTATTAACACTCATAGTTCGACTCCTGGAGGTTTCGGGTTAAGCGCGGGCTTGGTCGGCGAAAGCAAACATCTGCTGAATCGACGTGAAGTCCGAGTGTTGCGGGTAACGTGAATGCCACTGCGTTTCCTCGGGCGTCAGCGATTCGCCGCTGGTGAGGCGAGCGTCGAGTTGATGCCAGAATCGGTAGCGAGCGATGGGGTCGCCTGGCAGTTCGAAGGTCGGCGCCTGCGGTGCCGACAGTTGGGCAAATCGCTGGGCCTCGGCGAGTTGCTCAGGTGACAGGTCGTACTGGCTTGAATGGCCGGGGATAACGCGCATTTCGACGTCTTGCCCGGTGATGGTTTTGGCTTTTTTAACCAGGCGGCTCAGTTGGCCGCGTTCACGTTTGTCGCTGGCTTTTTCCAGCATGGTTTTCGGCATGGCCGGGCTGGCGTTGCCATCGAGCAGCGCTTCGCCGATCAGATCGCCCTCAAGGGAGTGGACCCAAACACGGCTAGCGTCACGGAAGTCATAGGCGACGCGGACCTGTTCCCCATGGAAACCGTCCAGGTCTTTGAGAAAGTAGGTGCCGCTGTTCCATTGCACCTGGCAACGGTGGACCGTGCGTTCAACTTGAGGCCGGGTCAGGCTTTCAACGATGTCGGCACTCGCTAACAACGGTTCCCAGCCTTCGGCCTCTGCTGCTTTCCAGGCTTCCATGGGGCTTTGATGGCGCTTACGCATGGTCTGGAGGTCACGAAACCTCGGCAAACCACGGTGTGGGCGACGGTTGTAGTCGTCGAGTGCTTGTTGCAGTGCAGCGAAGAACACCGAAAATTCCGGCACGACCGTTGGCGCCATGCCCAGTGCAAGCTGTTTACGGGAGAGTTTGTGGGTTTTGGTGGCGGCCTCTTTATCCATGTCGGCGCCGATGTAGCTGTCGAAGGTTTTTGCGAGCCTGACCAGGATGGTTTTGTGAGGCCGCTCGATCACGCCACGCGCTTGAGAGTTGTAGGGCAGTGAGTGCGTAATGGTGCCGCCCAGGCGGTCGTTTACTTCGTAGACAACGGCGTTGTCAAAGCCGCTGCCGTTGTCGACGTAGAACACTTTGTACATGCCGCACCGACTTACACCGTCGCGCAATGTATCCAGTGTGGCCAACGTCGACTCGGCCAGGTTGACCGAGAAACCGACGATGCGACGAGTACCCCAGTCTATGACCATGGTGATTTCAGGGCGGAATATTTGCCCAGTCAATGGGTTCATGACCTCCGCATCAAAGGTGTGACCGTCGGCCACCCATACGTCGTTTGGCCAGAGCATGTCAGCTTGGCGACGGTTGTACGCTTTTAGAGCGTTCAGTTCATGCGGCCCCATACGGCCACGCTCACGGACTGACGGACTGAGCTTTTTCAGCCAGCGGCGCACGGCATGGATACTGGGGCAAACGCTGGACTGGGTGCCCAGGTGTACCTGTTTGAACTGTTCGTATGCCGCCTCGACACTCGGCTTTTGCGGACGCTGGTAGTGCTTGAGGAATTCCTCCGCCCAGGTTGGAACGCTCATGTCTTTTTGACGGCGGGCGGGGGCCAGGCCTATTTCTCCATGGGCGCGGTAGTCGGCCAACCAGCGTTTGAGCGTGCGCTCCGACAGCGTGCGGTCTTCTGTCTTGCGGTCGTTGGCGCGGATGACTCGGTCATTCAGGTAGGGGCTGAGTTCGCCGCTTTTCGCCAGTTCGACCAAGGTTGATATAGCGCGGTTTTGGCTTACGACCTTGCTCATGCGTTCGATTTCACGCACGAATGAAAGACGGGCACTCATCACAGACGACTGTGAATCGTTCAAGCGTGACGGCTTTTCTAAGTCGCGTCCTGTGGTAACTACGTAATCTACTGCAGCGGGTGAATCGCTGGCTTCTGCAAGCGATGCAGTCAACAGCGCGGCCTGGGTGTTTTTCGGCAAGACTGAAAGTGTGTACTCAATGGCTTTACTGCCAAGGCGCTGTTGGCCTTCCCATCGTTCACGCTTAGCTCGCAATTGAATAGCGCGCTCAGTTCCTGGCATTCCGGGTAACCCAGCCAGTTCGCCCGCTGAATACCAGTTACGCATGATGGCCACCCAAAGCACGTTTGAGTTCGCGAGCCTTGCGACCGGCATCATCACGCAAACGCTCAAGACGGCCTAACTCTGCATTTAACGCATCACGCCCATATGCAATCCGTCCGCCGCGTTGATGGGCAAGCCAGTTTGTAAGTTCGTGACAGCTGCAAACCTCCTCCAGCAGTGGTGCTCTATAGAACGGTAAATTGTGATCTGTACGCGCAGGGCTCGACCAGGCGTCAAGCATGTGCTTGCTTACTTCATCTCCCGAAAGGCGAGACATACGAGCAGCTATCTCATAGCGGTCTAAATCGGAACCTTTAAGGATTTCGCTAATCAGTTCACTTACCTGAATTGCGTTATTACCGTTGCCGGGCAAAGCTAAAACCGGCTGGGGAACGGCGAAGATGTCCAGCGTTCGATCATCTTTGACTTTGCGCATGTTTATCCCTCCGTGCCGTTTTTACGGTGCCGAAGGTCATAAGCTGGGTTATGCTCATGGCTACAAGTTGCGTTCTTCTCGGCACGTTGTGACCTGATCCGATATGGAGTGCCGTTAAGGTTCCACCGGTCGGGCCACAAGTCGATTGGCTCAAGGCCAAGCGCCTTGGCTATAGCTCTTTCCATTCGCGGGTATGCGGTACGTTTCGCATTTTTTACGGCGGTGTCTGAGACTTTTAGCTCACGCGCCAACTTAGCCAGCGACGTGCCTTTAGCGCGTAGCTGGTACTTGATCCATTCCCAACGTAGGGTTGGGTTCAGAGGGATTTCGGTTTTGTTCATGCCATACATCCATTTTTAACCACCGGACAGGGTGGTTTTTTTGGGGTGTCTAACGTCACTTACGGCATAAACATAGCCGGTTAGTTCCTTTCGGTAAAGCGAAAAGCGGCATTTCGCTAGGCCGGAAGCGGCAATTTTATAAGCGGTGTAGCTATGTCATTGTTTTTAAAGGGTTTAAATCGAATGCGAAATTTCGTTTTCGTTTGTTATGAGATTTCGCTTTCTCTCTGGGAGAAAGCGAAATGAGCGAAGATCTGGCAGCACGTATAAGAGAATGCGCCGACATAGCCGGAAGCGGCGATGAGCTTTCGCGCTTAACGGCTATCCCTCGGCGCACTCTGGAGTATTACTTGACCGGACAGCGGGAGCCCAAGGTGGCGCGCTGCGTTGAGATAGCTAAGGCGGTGGGCGTTGACATTGGATGGTTAGCATCAGGCGAAGGCGATAAACATAGAGGTACGGTGGCAGCTTCCGAAGAGAGCAGGTATGTATATGTGCCGTTGTACGATGCCTATTGCAGCGGTGGCCACGGCTCTTGGAACGAGGGGGCGAGAGTGCTGACCAAGCTCGCATTTACGGCGTACTCATTTCGCAAGAAGGGTCTAGATCCGACCAGGCTGTCCGCAATCCGCGTCGACGGTGACTCTATGCTCGGATTGTTGAACGACGGCGATACAGTTCTAATCGACCATGGCCGCAACTCCCTTGAGGGAGAGGCTGTCTATGTCATCCACTTGGATGACCATCTGTACGCAAAGAGACTTCAACGCCAGTTTGACGGGTCAATCCATATCATCAGCGAGAACAAGGCTTATAAAGATATGGTTGTGCCTAAAGAGAGGCTGAATGATCTGCGGATCATTGGTCGTGTGGTGTGGGCTGGGGGCTGGATTTAATCGCGGCATGACCGATGCCAAAGAGCCCGCCAAACGTGGGCTCATGGTTCAAAATAGTCTGATTTTGGTTTTGCAGCTATTTGGCATCACTTTTAAAGCCGGCGCTAACTAGGCTGCTCGTAAAGGCCCGTATTACCTGGCTTGTCACGTGTTGTCCTGCTTAATCCAGCTTCTTCCCACCAGATCCCTATCGGTGCCAAAGCTGTCACTAACTCACACCGGCTTAGGCTTGGGTTTCGGAATCGGTTTTGGTGGCGCTGGCTTGGAGGCCAATTCATCCACCACCGGCGGCGGTGGCTCGACTACAGGCGGCGGTGGTGGCGGCGGCACGGGAGGCGGCGGTTCCACCACGGGAGGTGCCGGCTGGGAAAACTCGATGGTCATCGGCGGAATTTGCGGCGGCACGATCGGCAACACCGGGGTCGGCTTCTGGCTCACCCAGTAGATCACCGCACCGTGCAGGGCCAGCACCAGCAAACCCAGCAGGATCCCTTCGCGACGGCTGGAGAAACGCTTCGGCGTTTTCTGCGTGCGCAACTGCCCCAACGGCGCGCGGTGCGGCCGGCCAAGGTCGACCAACTCACCACCCGGTGCCTGGCGCCATTGCGCCTCATGTGCACTGGCGGCGGTCTGGACATTGCCCATTGATTCACTCCCTACGGTTTTGAAACAAAAAACCGACAGGCCTGCGTGGAAGGCCGTCGAGGGTTGAATCATCGGGGCCAGACGCTTATCTCTTAAAGTAATCTTTAAAGTTATACATAGATCTAAATTGAATAAATGAAACACTTGGATACGGCAAAGCCCCGTCCTGCGGGGGCTGGCGCAAAGGCGTTGTTTTTTAATGCCTTTCAGGCATAAGAAATATTCAGTAAAGGCATTGATCAGGCAGGGCTGTTTGCACACAAATCAAGCAATTGGCGTTGTAGGCTTTGCCCAGCCGCGCCCAAGCCACTGCGGCCATACAACGCCAGACGCACGCCCTGCACCCTGGGCAAGCCGCTGTCCGGGCCCAGCACGCTATGCCCTGCCTGTACGACGCGACGGGGTAACAAACTGATGCCCAACCCCGCCGCCACCGCCGAACACACACTGGCCAGGCTCGCGCTGGAGTACCCAATGCGCCAGCGCCAGCCGCCCACTTCCAGGTGTTGCAGCATTTCATTGCGGTACAGGCCGCCTACGGGAAATGCCACCAACGGCAGAGGATCGCGCCCCAGGGACGGCGTGCTGCGGCTGTCCACCCAGCACAAGGGCTCCGGCCATGAAGCCAGGCAGTCTTCGCTGTCGCCCATCTGCTTGACCAACAACACGTCGAACTCTCCGCTGCGGTACTGGCGCTGCAACTCGGGCCCCAGGCCGCTGGTGACTTCCAGACGCACCCTTGGAAACGCCAGTACAAAAGCCGAGAGCAGCGGCATGAGGCGTTCGGATGCAAAGTCCTCCGGCACACCCAGGCGCAACACGCCGTCGCTTTGCTGGCTGATCAACACATCGGCGGCTTCTTCATGCAGCGCCAGGATGCGCCGCGCATAGGCCAGCAAGCGCTCGCCTTCCGCCGTAGCGACCACGCGGCGCTGATCGCGGTCGAGCAACTGACATGCCACCGCCTCTTCCAATCGGCGGATCTGCTGGCTGACCGTGGATTGGGTCAGGTGCAGACGCTCGGCGGCGCGGGTGAAATTGCCGCAATCCACGACGGCGACAAAGCTGCGCAATAACACGGGATCGAACATGGGCGCTTACCATTCCATTTGCCACTGGTTGGCATGGTTATATTTAATTTCAGAATACCCTGACGGCTACCCATACTTCACCCTCCAATCATGCCCGGAGGGATTTCCATGACCGACGATCACCAGCGCCTGCAACGCGCGATCCAACTTGCCCAGACCAACGTCGCCCAGGGTGGCCGACCGTTTGGCGCGGTGTTGACGCAAGGCGGCGAAGTGCTGGTTGAAGCGGTGAATGAAATCCATCTGACCCAGGACCCTACCGCCCACGCCGAATTGTTGGCGATCCGCGCTGCCAGCCGGCAACTCGGCACACGCCTGGATGGCTGCGTGATCTACGCCAGCGGCCAACCCTGCCCGATGTGCCTGAGCGCCATGTATCTGTGCGGTGTGGAACGGGTGGTGTTTGCCGCCAGCAACGAAATGGCCGAGCCCTTTGGCCTGTCGACAGCGGCGATCGGGCAGCAGGTGGGCCTGCCAGTGAGCGAGCAGCGCCTGCCGATCCAGCATCTGCCGGATGCGGCCATAACCACGCTGTACCAGCACTGGAAAAATCTGCATGCCCCTGAATAAATCCCTCGCTGGCTGGGGCCTGTTGGTGGTCCTGGGCCTCAACCTGCGGCCGATCCTCAGCTCCATCAGCCCGTTGCTCGGTGAGATTCGCCTGGCTACCGGCTTGAGCTTCCAGAGCAGCGCCCTGCTCACCAGCCTGCCCGTGGTGTGCATGGGCCTGGTGGCGCTGGTGGGCGTGCGGGTTGAAGCGCAACTGGGTGAACGCCGTGGCATTGCCCTGGGCTTGATGATGATTCTGCTGGCGTGCCTGGCCCGCTGGCTGATGGGCCAGGGTTCGACGCTGCTGGTGACCGCGTTGCTCGGTGGCGCCGGTGTCGCGTTGATCCAGGCGTTGGTGCCGGCAATGATCAAGCGCGAATTTCACCACCGCGTGCCGGTGGCGATGGGCGTGTATTCGGCCTCGCTGATGGCCGGTGGCGGGCTGGCGGCGCTGCTCAGCCCAGTGGTGGCCACGCATTTTCAGCGGTGGGAAGCCGGGCTCGGTGTGTGGTTGCTGCCGGCGTTGGCCGCGCTGCTGTTGTGGGCCTGGTTGCCACTGGGCGCGGCAAAAAGCGCGAACGTCATCCCCGCCTTCAAGGGCCTGCGCAATCGCCGCGCCTGGCTGCTGGCGCTGTATTTCGGCCTGGTAAATTGCGGCTACATGAGCATGGTGGCGTGGCTGCCGGCCTACTATCAGCAACTGGGTTGGGACGTGTTGCCCAGTGGCTCGTTGCTGGCCTTCATGACGATCTTTCAGGTGATCGCCGCGCTGATGATGCCGGTGCTGGCGCAACGTGGGATCGATCGGCGGCCGTTGCTGTGGATCAGCCTGCTGGCCCAAACCATTGGCTATCTCGGCCTGTTGATGGCACCGTTGCAGTTTCCCCATCTGTGGGTGGCACTGTGTGGCTTCGGCCTGGGCGCGTGTTTTGCCCTGAGCCTGCTGCTGACCCTCGACCACCACCGCGACCCGCGCCAAGCCGGGCAACTGGCGGCGTTCGTGCAGGGTGTGGGCTTTTTGATCAATGCGATTTCGCCGTGGCTGACCGGCTGGCTGCGTGAACTCACTGGCAGCTTTGTCAGTGCCTGGGTGGTGCTGACGGTGACAGCGGTGGCGATGCTGGTGGTGACCCGCGTATTCAGCCCCGCCACCTACCGCACGGCGCCCGCTCTATAGATATGCATTTAAGATCTAGATAAAACAAACATGCTTCATTGACGGAATAAGCAACCCCCTTAAAATCCCGGTTCCCCTATAGGATGCCGGGCACACCATGGACCTTCGCCAACTGCGCTACTTCATCGCGCTCAACGAGCACCGCAGTTTCGTGCGCGCGGCGGACGCCATGGGCATCACGCAGCCGGCGTTCAGCCGCAGCATCCAGGGGCTTGAGCAAGAGTTCGGCTGTGTGCTGGTGGACCGTGCGAACAAAGACCTGCGCCCCACTCCCGAAGGCCAGGTGGTGTTGCAACACGCATTGAGCCTGGTGCAAGGCGCGGCGTTGCTGAGCCATGAAGTCACGCGCATGACCAAACTCGATGCGGGCGAAGTGCGCTTGGGCAGCGACGCCGTGGCCGCCGTGAACCTGGTGCCCCAGGCGATGGCACGCTTTGTCTCCACCTATCCCAAGGTGCGCACTGCCTTGCAGGTGGATAACTGGGAAAAACTCGGACGCAGCCTGAACCGTGAAGAGATCGAATTCTTTATCGCCGATGTGCGTCATTTCGAGGCTGACCCGAACTTTCAGACCCAGGCCCTGACGCCTCGGCGCAGCGTGTTTTTCTGCCGCGCCGGGCACCCGCTGCTGGCCAAGGACAGCCTCTCCACCAACGACCTGTTCGGCTACCCGCTGGCCACACCCCTGATCGCGCCCGGCATTCGCAAACTGCTGGCCAACCTCAGTGGGCGCATCGACTTTGCGCCCGCCATAGAGCTTGAGCAATTTGCCGCATTGGCCACCATCGTGAAGCAATCCGACGCCATCGGCCTGGGTGCCGAGGAGGCCTTCGTCGAGGCATTCGCCAATGGCCAATTGCAGGTCCTGCATTGGCGCAATCTGCCCCACGCGTTGGACAGCCTCAGCAACCGTTGCGGGGTGATCAGCCGCGCTGGGGTGCGTTTGTCGCCTGCGGCGAAAGCGCTGATCGAAACCCTGCTGGCGGTGGAAAACCCAGCCGATTGGCCCGCACAAACGTCCCGAAATCATTGAAGCGCACGCCCATCTCAGCCATCACCTTGTGGGCCACCCTGGCGGTCATCTGGCGGATGTAAAACGGTTCTTTCACCACAAAATGGTGGATGCCGTGGGTACTGCCGAAGTTGAAGCAGAACGCCTGCAGCGGCCACATCCACCAGGGGTTCAATACCTGGGTCTGCTGAATCACGTTGCCCAGTTCCACATCACCGTAGTAGTGCATGTTGGAGCTGACAAAGTGCAGGCAAAAGGTGCGCAATACGTTAGGGCCGATGATCACCACGGCGGCGATATCGATCACCTGCATCACCTGCAAGGTGCCGGCAGACCACGCGATGGGCGCGCCGAACAGACTGGCGACGCCATTGGCGGCATGAAAACCGAGGAACACATACCACGCCCCCCAATGCAGCAGCGCCAGCGGCGCGTACACCAGCAGCGAGCGCTTGAGGATCGCCAGTTTATGCTTCCAGGTCCTGGCCCGCAGGATGCGGATGAAGGCGGACATGACGTTATCCCCAACCATCAACAACCGCGCAAAGCCCCAGGGCTCACCGTTGGTGATGGCGCGCTCTTCCATATCGGTCTCGGTGCCGGACACCTTGTGATGGTTGAGGTGCAGGTGCCGACGCACCCACGGGTTGATGGTGCTCGGCCGCGCCAGCCACACCAGGCCCATCATCAGGTTGTGGGGCAGGCGCTGCTTGCGAAAGTACATGCTGTGGATCAGGTCGTGTTCCAGCTCGTGGGTCAGTGAAGCCAGGAACGCGTTCAACAACAAGCACACCCACCAGGCCATATGGCCCGTGATGTAGAGCGCCGCCGAGCCCAGCATGCCGAGCAACGCAAACGCCAGGATGCCCGCACCCAACGCATCCTGATGCAGCAACCAAGGGTGTTGCTGGCGCAAGCGCACACCTTCGGCCAGCACCACTTCACGGATATGCGCCGAGCGCTGTTGTGCGCTCATCTGTTGGGGACTTGCAGAAGTACCGTCCATGCTCCCATCCTCTTGTGTATTGATGCGCCCATCCTGCCCCAAGCGATCTGGCAGGACGCTAGCCCCGGACGCCAACCTGTTGACCGCAAGCGCCAATCGTCATGACCGAACCCACTTCCCTCGCCAGCTGGACCCGCGCCCTGCGCAAGCAGCTCGATGCCTTGGGCCTCGACAGCGCCGCGTTGTGCCTGCAAGCCGGGCTCGACCCACAGCAGATGGACGATCCCAACGCCCGCTACCCGCTGTCGGCCACCACGCGTCTGTGGGAATTGGCGGTGCAGGCCAGTGGTGATCCTGCGATTGGGCTGCGGGTGTCGCGATTTGTCAGCCCCACCACCTTTCATGCGCTGGGGTATGCGCTGGTGGCCAGTGGCAGCTTGCGGGAAGTATTCGAGCGCATCGTGCGTTATCACCAGGTGGTCAGTGATGCCCTGACGCTGGAGCTGAGTCGCGATGGCGAACGCTATCGGTTCCGCTTGCTGCAATTACCGGACAGCCCGGCACCGGCGTTCGAGGCCATCGATGCATTTGCGGCGATCTATGTGCGTACCTGCCGCAATCGCCTGGGGCGCGAATACGCGCCGCTGGCGGTGTACCTGCGAAGGCCGGAACCGGCCGATCCCAAGCCATGGCACACAGTATTTCGCGCGCCGGTGTTTTTCGGCGCGGAGGAGGACCGCCTGGAGTTCGCCGCGCAGGATTTCGACAGCCACCTGGACGATGCCAACCCCGAACTGGCCGAGCACAACGAAACTGTGCTCAAGCGCACCCTCGCCCAACTGCAACCGATGACCTGGGAGCGCAAGGTACGCCGCGTGATTGAAGCGCAGTTGCCCGACGGCGAACCGAGCGCCGAGCGCGTCGCACAGGCGCTGCACCTGAGCCTGCGCAGCTTGCAGCGGCACCTGGCGGATGAGGGGTGCCGATTTGATGCGCTGCTCAATGAGTGCCGGGAGAACCTGGCGCTGTTGCACCTGCGTGACCCGCAGTGCTCACTGGCGGAAATCAGTCACTTGCTCGGGTTTGCCGATACCAGCAGCTTCAACCGCGCGTTCAAACGCTGGACGGGGATGACGCCGGGGCAGTTTCGGGATGGGTTGCGATAGCTATCGCTCAAACAACTCAGCGCCCGCGATCACGCCGCAACAATTTCTTTACCCGCACAACAAGAACCTTGGCTTCGAAGGGTTTGAGCAAATAGTCTTCCTCATGCAGTTCCAACCCGCGCAGGCGGTCTTCAATACCCCCAGGGGTCGTCAGGAACAACATCGGCGTCTTGCCCTTCAAGCGAATCGCCTGCTGCAACTTCCAGGCATTCAATCCCGGCAACATCACATCCAGGATCACCAGGTCGTATTCGGTGCTTTCCACCAGCCGCAACGCCGCCATGCCATTGGCCGCCACTTCCACGGTGTAGCCGGCTTCGTTCAGGCCCCAGGCCATCCGCTGTGCCTCGTCGGACTCATGTTCCACTAACAGCACGCGCATAACACACCTCGATTGATCAGGCGTGCAGGCTAACACCCTCAGGTGTGCCTCGCCTCCCGCAGCCGATGCGCGTCGAGGATTTCGATCTCGCCGTACCCCAAACGCACGATGCCCTGGGCTTGCAGGTCCTTGAGCAAGGCGTTGGTGGTCTGACGCGACAGGCTCAACATTGCCGCCAGATCTTCCTGGGGCAGTTGCAGCATGCGTTTTGAATGGTCGATATCGCCGTAGCCCTCGACGATCATCAACAATCGATGGGCCAACCTGACCGAGGCCGGCATCAGGCTGAGTTGTTCGAGGCCGATAAAACTCAGGCGCAATTTCTGGCTCATCAACAAGGCCAGGTCACGCCAGTACCGAGGATTTTCATCCAGGATGTTCAGTAGCGCCTGCTGCGGCACTTGCAACAATGTGCACGGCCCGACGGCGCAGGCATCGTGGGTGCGTGGCAGACCGTCGAACAGGCAGATTTCACCGAACCAGTAGGGCGACTCGACCAGGCTGAGGATGGCTTCTTTGCCCTGCTCATTCACCGCACTGACCCGCAGGCTGCCGTCGAGTACCGCATACAAACCACAAGGCGGATCACCCCGCTTGAACAGGTACTGCCCAGCCGTAAGCTGCCGCAGCCGGGCATGGGCGAGCAAGCTATGCTGAAAAGGTCCCGGCAGGCGGCTGAACCAATGACCGGTGGCCAACCGTGCGTGCCATTGCTCTGCGTCCATGAGAACTCCGAAGATTGTCGCCCAGCTGACAGTTCGCCACCGGGTGACAGGGCATGATCAAGCATCCTACAGGAGGAACAACAATGAAAAGCCTCGTCGACCACCTCAGTCAATACGCTGCCTACCACCGCGACCCGCGCAATATTGCCAGCCACTTTATCGGCATTCCGCTGATTGTCGTCGCGGTGGCCGTGCTGCTGTCACGCCCGGAGTGGGCCGCAGGTGGCGTGTGGATCTCACCGGCCGTTCTGCTCGCGCTGTTTTCGGCATGGTTTTACCTGCGCCTCGAACTGGCGCTGGGCGTGCTGATGACGGTGTTGATGGGCTTGTCGGTGTGGGCCGGGCATGTGCTGGCGGCGCAGAGCACATTAGTGTGGCTGAGCAGCGGTATCGGCATGTTCGTTGTGGGCTGGGTGATTCAGTTTGTCGGGCACTACTACGAAGGCAGGAAACCGGCGTTTGTGGATGACGTGTCGGGGTTGATTGTGGGGCCGTTGTTTGTGGTGGCGGAGCTGGCGTTTTTGCTGGGGCTGCGCCATGACCTCAAGCAGCAGATCGAGGAGCGTTCGGGGCCGATGGCCGCAAGAGAAAAACGTGCCACGGTTTGAAGATTAATGAAGATCCACTGTGGGAGCCGGACTTGCCCAGCTCCCACAGGGTTATGCGGTGTTTTTAAGCTTAGGCTTTTTGCCAGACCTTTGGCTTGAAGAACAGCGTCTCGCCACGGGCCAGACCGGTCAGGCTATCGTGGTCTTTCACCACTTCGGCTTCGATCAATTCGCTCTGGCCTTCGACCTTCAAGGTCACACGGGTGGTCGCGCCCAGCGGGCGAATATCTCGCACTTCAGCCGCGTGATGGTCTTCCAGCTCATGCCGCGACAACGACACTTCATGCGGGCGGAACAGCACGTGTTTATCTTCGCCCAGGTGCAAACGGTTCGAATCACCCAGGAAGTGATAAACGAAATCGCTGGCCGGGTTTTCGTAGACGTCACCCGGTGAACCGATCTGCTCAATCACCCCCTTGTTCATCACCACGATGCGGTCAGCGACTTCCATGGCCTCTTCCTGGTCGTGGGTCACGAACACCGAGGTCAGGTTGATGTCTTCGTGCAGACGCGCCAGCCAGCGGCGCAGTTCTTTACGCACCTTGGCGTCGAGGGCGCCGAAGGGTTCGTCCAGCAGCAGCACTTTGGGTTCCACCGCCAGGGCGCGGGCCAGGGCGATACGTTGGCGCTGGCCACCGGACAGCTGCTCCGGATAGCGATCCGACAACCAATCCAGCTGCACCATGTTCAACAGCTCATGCACCTTGACCGCGATCTGGCTTTCGTTCGGGCGCTGGTTCTTCGGTTTCATGCGCAGGCCGAATGCCACGTTGTCGAACACGGTCATGTGGCGGAACAACGCGTAGTGCTGGAACACGAAGCCGACGTTGCGATCACGCACGTCGTGGCCGGAGACGTCTTCACCGTGGAACACGATGCTGCCGTCATCCGGGGTTTCCAGGCCGGCGATGATACGCAGCAAGGTGGTCTTGCCGCAGCCGGACGGGCCGAGCAAGGCCACCAGCTCGCCACTCTGGATGTCCAGATTGATGCTGTTCAGGGCCTTGAAGGCGTTGAAGTTCTTGCTGACATTACGGACTTCGATCGACATGACTTATTCCTCAGCCGCACCGGCGCGCAGGCGGTTTATACGGTTCTCGCTCCACTGCTTGAGCAGCAGGATGAAGAGCGCCAGGATCAGCAACAGACTCGCCACCGCAAACGCGGCAACGTGGTTGTATTCGTTGTAGAGAATCTCGACGTGCAGCGGCAAGGTGTTGGTCACGCCGCGAATGTGGCCGGACACCACCGACACCGCGCCGAACTCACCCATGGCCCGCGCGGTACACAGCACCACGCCGTAGATCAAACCCCATTTGATGTTCGGCACGGTCACATGCCAGAACATCTGCCAGCCATTGGCACCGAGCAGGCGCGCGGCCTCTTCTTCCTGGGTGCCCTGCTCCTGCATCAGCGGGATCAGTTCACGGGCCACGAAGGGCACGGTAACGAAGATGGTTGCCAGCACAATGCCGGGCAAGGCGAACACGATCTGGATGTCATGGTCCTGCAGCCACGGGCCGAAGAAGCCCTGGGCGCCGAACATCAGCACATAGACCAGGCCGGCGATCACCGGCGACACCGAGAATGGCAAATCGATGAGCGTCACCAGGATGCTTTTGCCACGGAACGAGTACTTGCTCACGCACCACGCGGCGCTGACGCCGAACACCAGATTGAGCGGCACCGAAATCACCACGGCGATCACCGTGAGTTTCAGCGCCGACAACGCGTCGGGCTCAAGGATCGCAGTAAAAAACGCGCCGAGGCCATTCTTCAAGCCCTGGGTCACTACGATAAACAGCGGCAACAGTAAAAACAGCGCAAACACCAGCCAGCCAAGGCCGATCAGGATACGTCGCGATGCAGCACTGCCACGACGGGCGGCGTTGGCCGAGGACGCGGCGGAAATAGACGATTGGGACATGTTCCGCGCCTCCTTATGGACGTTCGATGCGCCGCTGCAACAAGTTGATCAGCAGCAGCAGGACAAAGGAAACCACCAGCATCAACACGCCGATGGACGTGGCGCCGCGGTAGTCGTATTGGTCGAGCTTGACCATGATCAGCAGCGGCAGGATCTCGGTTTTCATCGGCATGTTGCCAGCGATGAAGATCACCGAACCGTACTCACCGACGCCACGGGCAAACGCCAGGGCGAAACCGGTCAACCAGGCCGGCAGCAACGCGGGCACCAGGATGTGACGGAACACCTGCAACGGCTTGGCACCCAGGCAGGCGGCGGCTTCTTCGACTTCCCGGGGGATATCGGCCAGTACCGGCTGCACCGTGCGCACCACAAACGGCAACGTGACGAAGGTCAGCGCCAGGGTGATACCCAACGGGGTGTAGGCGATCTTGAAGCCCAGGTCGGCGGCGAACTGACCAACCAGGCCATTAGGCGTGTACAGCGCCGTCAGCGCGATACCGGCCACAGCGGTGGGCAAGGCGAATGGCAGGTCGATCATCGCATCGATGACCTTGCGGCCGGGGAAGGTGTAGCGCACCAGCACCCAGGCCAGCAGCGTACCGATCACGCCGTTGATCAACGCGGCGTACAGCGCAGTGCTGAAGCTCAGTTGCAACGCCGCCAGCACACGCGGTGCGGAGATGATGTTCCAGAACTGATCCCAGGTGAGTTGAGCGGCGTGTACAAACATCGCCGCGAGGGGGATGAGTACGATCAGGCTGAGGTACACCACGGTGTAGCCCAGCGTCAGCCCGAAGCCGGGTATGACGGGGGAGATACGACGCGACATAAGAGTCCTTGGTTAAGGGAACTGACACACAAAACCCGCAGGTGAATGCGGGCTCTGTGGGCGGGTTGTTGCTCGGCTTACTGCGCGGTGTAAATCTGGTCGAACACGCCACCGTCGTTAAAGAATTTCGGTTGGGCAGTTTTCCAGCCGCCGAAGTCTTTGTCGATAGTCACCAGGTCCAGTTTCGGGAACTGCTGGGCGTATTTGGCGGCCACTTTTGCATCGCGTGGGCGGTAGAAGTTCTTCGCCGCAATCTCCTGGCCAGCCGGGCTGTACAGGTGTTTCAGGTATTCAGTGGCGATTTCGGTATTGCCCTTTTTCTCGGCGTTCTTGTCGACCACGGCCACCGGCGGCTCCGCCAGGATCGACAGGGACGGCACGACGATATCGAACTTGTCAGCGCCACCATCTTCTTTCAGGGCCAGGAACGCTTCGTTTTCCCAGGCCAGCAACACGTCACCCTGACCGTTGTTGACGAAAGTGATGGTCGAACCGCGAGCGCCGGTGTCCAGCACAGGTACGTGCTTGAACAGTTCTTTCACGTATTCCTGGGCCTTGGCTTCGCTGCCGCCGGTTTTCAGGCCGTAGGCCCAGGCGGCGAGGAAGTTCCAGCGGGCGCCGCCGGAGGTTTTCGGGTTCGGGGTGATCACGGACACGTCTTTCTTGATCAGGTCGCCCCAATCCTTGATGCCTTTAGGGTTGCCCTTGCGCACCAGGAACACGATGGTCGAGGTGTACGGGGTGCTGGCGTCCGGCAGGCGGGTCTGCCAGTTTTCCGGCAGGGTCTTGCCCAGCTTGGCGATTTCGTCGATGTCACCGGCCAGGGCCAGGGTGACCACGTCGGCGCGCAGGCCGTCGATCACCGCGCGGCCCTGCTTGCCCGAACCCCCGTGGGATTGCTGGATCTTGACGTTGTCACCGGGATGGGACTGTTTCCAGAAGTTGGTGAACTCAGCGTTGTAGTCCTGGTACAGCTCACGGGTCGGGTCGTACGAGACGTTGAGCAACTCGTAGTCCTTGGCAACGGCGGAACCTGCAAACACGGCGCTGGCCAGGGCGGCCAGGGCATAACGGCGAATCGACGACATAGAAGCTCCTGAAAATTCTGGGGTGTTGGCTTTTTCTTATTAAGTGCGGGTCTATCGCCGTCAGTGCTTAGCTCGGTTTGTTACCCGGGTTCTGCAAACGGAATTTTTCTTTGCGTTCGATCTGTACCACTTGAGCGTTGTGCACAGTGATTTCCACCGCGCCAAACCGCAGATCGCGCAGGGCGCTCTGGATCTCACGCAAAATGGCTGCTTCGTCCTGGCCGTCGACGCTACGTAGAGATGCGCTCATGGTCTCGCTCCTGATATGAATAGTGCCTCGCAGTGGCGGCACTGCTTGCGGCGTGAGAGCGATAGTAGATAAGCGCGGATATTCTTAAAAATACTATTTAAGAATGTTTATATAACCAGAAAGAATTTTCTGGTGGGGCGTGGGGTTGCAACAGCTTTCAGCTTGAAAATACTTCTTTAAGGGTGCCACTGAACCCTGTGGGAGCCGGGCTTGCCCGCGATGACGGTGTGCCAACCAACATCATTGTCGACTGACAATCCGCCATCGCGGGCAAGCCCGGCTCCCACATTGTCCGCGTTATGCCTGTCCGATTACGGGGGCCCGCGACCAATCAATTTCCTGCGCCGGCATCGGCCGGCCAAACCAATACCCCTGCCCCATATCGCAATCCTGCGCCAACAAAAACCGCGCCTGTTCGACCTGCTCGATCCCCTCGGCATGCACCTGCATGCCCATGCTTTTAGCCAGGGCGATCACCACGCGCACGATGGCCGCGTCATCTTCGTCCCAGGGCAGCCCGGCAACAAAGCCCTGGTCGATCTTGAGCTTCTGCACCGGCAGGCGCTTAAGGCGCAGCAGCGACGAATAACCCGTACCAAAATCATCGATCGCCAGGCGCAGCCCCAACTCCCGGAGACGGTGCATCTGCTCCAGCGCGACCTCCGGGTCTTCCATCACCGCGCTCTCGGTGACCTCCAACTCCAGGAAGGCCGGATCCAGACCCGTGTCATGCAGCACCTGGGCAACCTGTTCATACAGCTCACGCCGCGCAAACAGGCGGCTGGACACATTGATGGCGATAAAACTCAGCGGGGCGCCATCAGCCAGCCATTGGCACATCTGCCGACACGCCTGGTCCATCACCCACGCATCGATCTCGGCAATCAACCCGGTGCGCTCGGCGATCGGGATAAATTCCCCCGGCGGCACCAGGCCGCGCTCCGGGTGCTGCCAGCGCACCAGCGCTTCGACGCCGATCAGACGGCTGCTGTGCAGGTCGTGCACGGGTTGGTAATAGACGCAGAGCTCCTGCTGTTCGAGGGCGCGGCGCAGCTCGCTGGCGACTTCCACGCGATTCTGCGCGTGGGCAGTCAGCTCCTCGGTGTACAAGGCGTAGCCTTCGCGCCCGGCGCTCTTGGCCTTGAACAACGCAGAATCGGCGTTACGCAGCAACTGCTCGGCGCTCAGCGCATCGTTGGGGAACAGGCTGATCCCGATACTGGCGCTGATAAACAGTTGATGGCCGTCGAAGATAAAGGGCTGTTTCATCGCGTCCAGCATGCGCTGCGCCAGGCCCGCCGCCTGGGCCACCTGTGGACAACTTTCCGCCAGCACCGCGAACTCATCTCCCCCAAGGCGCGCCAGCGTAACGCCAGGGCCAAACAGCGCCTTGAGGCGTTCGCCCACCAGCTTGAGCAACTGGTCCCCGACGTTATGGCCCAGGCTGTCGTTGATGATCTTGAAGTGGTCCAGGTCCAACAACAGCAGGGCGCAACCGCGTTTGTGGATCTGTGCCGAGGCCAGCGCCTGCTCGGCGCGGTCGGTGAAGAGCAAGCGGTTGGGCAGGTCGGTCAGCGGATCGTGGTGCGCGAGGTGGGCCAGTTCGTGCTCGGAGTCCTTGATGGCGCTGATGTCGGAAAACACCGCGACGTAATGGCTGACCTGCCCTTGGTCATCGTGAATGACCCGAATGGTCTGCCACTGTGGATAAATCTCACCGCTTTTGCGGCGGTTCCAGATTTCACCGCTCCATTCGCCGGTGCGCTCCAGGCTTTGGAACATCTGTTGATAGAAATTCGACGAATGGCGACCGGATTTAAAGAGGCTGGGCTGATGCCCCATGACGTCTTCGCGGCTGTAGCCGGTGATTTCCATGAAAGCCCGGTTGACGTGCACGATCAGCCCCTGTGCATCCGTCACCAACACGCCTTCGCGGGTGCAATCGAACACGGCGGCGGCCTGGCGCAGGCGTTCGCGGTTTTCTTTCAAGGGCTGTTGCAGCTGATGGGCCCGGGCAAACCGAGCGCAGATCAGGTAAATCGCCAGGGCGCTGAGCGCCACCCATACATAGCCGCGCACCTGCAGCCAGTGGTTCAGCTCACTCGGGTTATCGATAAACTCGATCAATACGCGCTGAGTGACGCCGATCCACAGAACGGAAACCAGCAGGTATACCAGCCCCGCACGCAGGGCACCTCGGTATGAAAACAGCATATGGTCAGTAATCCTTACCAAAAAAACAGAATCGCCCTACAAAGGCTGCGGATTATAGAATAAGAAACATCCAGTCACTCCTATCTGAAAGGGCGGCTGGTTTTCTCTGTAGGCTTAGTGATAATGCGTGAGCTGTTCTTTTCTTTATCTGAGGGCCATACAGCCTATGTGGTACAACGGTTTTCTTGACCTGTCAGCCTGGCAACTGGTGGCGGTCACTCTGTTGATGACCCACGTGACCATCGTTGCGGTCACAGTCTATCTGCATCGCTATTCAGCCCATCGCTCCCTGGAGCTCAATGCCGGTCTGAAACACTTTTTCCGCTTCTGGCTGTGGTTGACCACGGCGCAGAACACCCGCGAGTGGACCGCCATCCACCGCAAGCACCACGCCAAGTGCGAAACCATCGACGACCCGCACAGCCCGGTCATCAAGGGCCTGTCCACCGTAATGCGCAAAGGCGCCGAGCTGTACCGCGCCGAGGCCGAAAACCCCGAGACCCTGCGCATCTACGGCAAGAACTGCCCGGAAGACTGGATCGAACGTAAAATTTACACGCCCTACCCGCTGCTGGGCGTGGCGATCATGGGCGTGATCGACCTGCTGCTATTCGGCACCATCGGCATCACCATCTGGGCGATCCAGATGATGTGGATTCCATTCTGGGCCGCGGGTGTGATCAACGGCCTGGGCCATGCCGTGGGTTATCGCAATTTTGAATGCCGTGACGCGGCGACCAACCTGGTGCCGTGGGGCATCATCGTCGGTGGCGAAGAGCTGCATAACAACCATCACACTTACCCCAACTCCGCCAAGCTGTCGGTGAAGAAGTGGGAATTCGACATGGGCTGGGCCTGGATCAAAGTCTTTAGCTTCCTGCGCCTGGCCAAGGTGCAACGCGTCGCGCCCATCGCCCACCGCGTGGAAGGCAAGGGTCACCTGGACATGGACACCGCCATGGCGATCCTCAACAACCGCTTCCAGATCATGGCCCAGTACCGCAAATTGGTCATCGGCCCACTGGTCAAGCAGGAGCTGGAAAAGGTCGATCACTCCGTTCGCCACCAATTCCACCGTGCCAAGCGCCTGCTTTCGCGGGAAACCAGTTTGCTGGATGACCGCCACCACGTGCGTATCCAGAGCATGCTGGAACACAGCCAGGCGCTGAAAGTGATCTACGAAAAGCGCCTGGCGCTGCAGCAGATCTGGCTCAAGACCAGTTCCAATGGCCACGATATGCTCGCGGCGATCAAGGAATGGGTGCATGAGGCCGAGGCCAGCGGCATCCAGTCCCTGCGGGATTTTGCTCACCAATTGAAGACTTATTCGCTGCGTCCTGCGGCGGTCTGATGGTGCGGTGGGAGGGCTTGCTCTCCCACCTATCAGCTTTTTGGCGTCATTTACCGGGCACCGGCAATCGGTCCTGTTGACGGAACTTCACTGCAATTCCCCTCTCTCAATGAACACTTCGCCATCATGGTGGCCCCTTGTAGTGACCGCTGCTCCAGCCTGCGGCGCGCCCAGAGAGAGTTGTGCCGATGGTTCACGAAAATCCCTACTTGCCCGATCCGCCCACCGCTGAACATCCGCGTCCGGCTGCCGCCGCGACCCTGTTGGCGCTGGTGCATGCCCAGGGTGAAGTCGAGCGGTTGAGCGAGCGTGAGCAGCTGTTGAGTTCGATGCTGGTAAGCGTGAACGCCGTCCTGTGGGCCATCGATTGGGAAACTCGCCGTGTGCTGTATGTGAGCCCGGCCTATGAACGCGTTTTCGGCCGTTCCGCGGGCCTGCTGCTGGCCGACCATCGTGAATGGCGCAACAGCATTCACCCCGAAGACCTCGACTACGCCGAGCACAGCCTGGCCCGCGTGCTGGAACAAGGCGCCGTGGAGGACCGCGAGTACCGCATCATCACCGCCGACGGGCAGATCCGCTGGTTGAGCGACAAGTGCTACATCAACCAGCAGGTCGAGCCCGGCGAACCGTTGATCGTAGTGGGCATGGCCGAAGACATCACCGAGAAGAAACAACTGGAGCTGGAGTTGCACCGTCTGGCTACCACCGATGTGTTGACCCAGAGTAGTAACCGCCGGCACTTCTTCGAATGCGCCAACCAGGCCTTCGATACGGCCTGTGCACAAGGTGCGCCGCTGGCCTTCCTGCTGCTGGACATCGACGACTTCAAGGACGTCAACGACAGCTATGGCCACCTGGAAGGCGATCAGGTGTTGCGCCGTATCGCCGAGAGCGGTCGCGGGGTATTACGTCGTGGCGACCTGTTCGGGCGCATTGGCGGCGAAGAGTTTGCTGCCGTATTGCCCGGCTGCGCGCCGGAGATGGCCTTGCAAGTGGCGGAGCGGCTGGGCAGGGAGATACAGGAGCTGAGTTTCAGCTATGAAGGCCAGGCGTTCAGCGTGACCATCAGTCAGGGCCTGGCCAGCCTCACGGAGCAAGACTCGACCCTGGACAGCCTTTTTGCCCGCGCCGATGCGGCGATGTACGAGGCTAAGCGACTGGGCAAAAATCGCGTCGTTGCGGGCTGACGCTACGCCTTGCGGATCCGCGTCAGCTCCGCCAAGCCGACCTTGAGCAATCGCGCAGTCTTGCCCCTGGCCAGCTCTTCCAAGCCCTCATGTTCCGTCAAGCGCGCCATCTGCGCCGCCAGGTTCACCACCAATGCATCCCTGGCATACACACCGCCCTCCAACGAATAAATCGCCGCGATCAATTGGCGCAGTTCCAGCGGCAAACGCCAACGCGCGCGCAGTGCCGAACCGTAGGCGGCACCAAAGGTGTAGAGCGATTCACCAATCGCTTCATCATCCAATGCACCACCGCCCTGGCGCCAGTCTTCCAGGCAGCGCAACAACGCCAGGTCACCGAGCCGATGGAGGATACCGGCGCTGTAACAGCGTTCGTGGTCCAGCTCCAACATGCGTGCCAACCGTCGAGCGTAGTCAGCGGTGTCCTGGGACAATTGCCAGTGGCGCTCGGCATAGGCCAACAGGGCCGGGTCACCCAGCACCACGTTGTGCTTGAGCGCCAGGCCGAGGATCAAGTTCATGCTTTGCCCCGGCACCAGCTTTTGCAAGGCAGCAGGCAGGGTTTGCACGGGGTTGCCGTGATGGCCGGCGCTGTTGGCGGCGGCGATCAGCACGGCGGTGATTTGCGGGTCCATGCGTACCTGGTCTTCCAGGCGCTTGAGGTCCAGGCCTTCGGGCCCGAGGCTGTGTTGCACGGCGGCTTTCACATCGACGCGCAAGGGTGCGCCATCGGACGCTTCGCGGCGGCGCTCAAGGAACACCGGCAAGGTTATGCCCGGTGACAGCGGCTCAATCTCGCAGTACACCGTTTCGCCTTCATTGAGCAGCAGGTCTTGCAGGCGCTGGGTCAGGCCTTCCATGTTCAGGGGTTTGGTCAGGTACGCCGTGGGCGCCAGGGGCAAGGCTTCGCGCACACTGGCGCTGTCGTTGCGACTGCTCAGCAGAATGAACGGCAGCGCAGGCGAGCGGCGCTTCTGGCGCACATTACGCAGCAGGCTCAAGCCGTCAATGCCCGGCAGCTCCCAATCGGCCAGGATCAGGTCGTAGGCTTTCTCTCGCAACAACGTCGCCGCCTGTTGACCATCGGCACACACATCCAGCCGCGCGTCGCAGCGCACATTCAACAACACTTGCTTGAGCAGGTCCCGCGACCAAGGGTCCGCCTCGGCAATCAACACGCGGGGTACAGCGGGTAAATCAACAGCAGTCATCCAGCACGCTCCATCGGCAATGCTTGCACCTTAGACAATGGAGCGGCCTACGTACAATGAACACGGCCTGAATGTGCGGCAATGGGCATAAAAAAACCCGCCGAAGCGGGTTTTTCCTGTCGATCAGGTCAGCCTCCGCTTACAGCTCGGAGAAGCACTCTTCGATGATCGCCAGGCCTTTGTCCAACTGCTCGTCCGGCGAGGTCAGCGGGACCAGCACGCGCAACACGTTGCCATAGGTGCCGCAGCTCAGCAGGATCAGGCCCTTGTCACGCGCCTTGGCCACCACGGCGGCAACGGCAGCGGCGTTTGGTTTGTGGCTGTCGCCACCTTCGAATAGCTCGACCGCGATCATCGCGCCCAAAGCACGCACTTCGCCAATCACCGGGTACTTGGCCTGGATAGCCTTGAGGCCAGTGACCAGACGCTCGCCGACAGCCTTGCAGCGGTCCAGCAGGTGCTCTTCTTCGAACACTTCCATCACGGCCAGGGCCGCAGCGCAAGCGATCGGGCTACCGGCGTAGGTGCCGCCCAGGCCGCCTGGCGCGATAGCGTCCATGTACTCAGCCTTGCCGCACACGCCGGCCAGCGGGAAGCCACCGGCGATGGACTTGGCGAAGGTGGTCAGGTCGGCGGCAACGCCCATCTGCTCCATCGCGAAGAAAGTGCCCGTACGACCGGCACCGGTTTGCACTTCGTCAGCGATCAGCAGGATGCCGTGCTTGTCGCACAGTTCACGCAGGCGCTTCATGAAGGATTTAGGCGCGACGTAGAAACCGCCTTCGCCCTGCACCGGCTCGATGATGATGGCAGCGATATCACGCGGCTCGGCATCGTTCTTGAAGATGCGTTCGATGCTGGCGATGGAGTCGTCGTCGCTCACGCCGTGCAGTTCGTTCGGGAACAGCGCGCGGAACACGCCGCCTGGCATCAGGCCCATGCCGGCCGAGTAAGGCACGACTTTACCGGTCAGGCCCAGGGTCATCATGGTGCGGCCGTGGTAGGCGCCAGTGAAGGCGATCACGCCAGCACGGCCAGTGGCGGCACGGGCGATTTTCACGGCGTTTTCGACGGCTTCGGAACCGGTGGTGACCAGCAGGGTTTTCTTGGCGAAATCACCTGGGACCTTGGCGTTGATTTTTTCGCACAGTTCCACGTAAGGCTCGTAGGCCAGTACCTGGAAGCAGGTGTGCGTCAGCTTGTTCAGTTGCTCGGTCACGGCCGCGATGATTTTCGGGTGCACGTGGCCGGTGTTCAGCACGGCGATACCGCCGGCGAAGTCGATGAACTCGCGACCTTCAACGTCGGTCACGGTGGCGTTCTTCGCGGATTCGGCGAAGATCGGGTGAATCTGGCCAACACCGCGGGGTACAGCGGCTTCGCGGCGTTTCATCAGGGATGCGTTGGTCTTGCTCATAAAGTCCTCATTCGCCACTCATCGGGTGGCGTGGTCCAAGGAATACGTGGCGGGGAGGCAACTGCGGCAGCATGCGATGATCGACTGCCACAGCGTTCCCGGCCACTACGAATAACGGGGTGAAACACGCAAAGGGTCAGCGCTCTCGTGCCCTCTGCGTTTACTGCAATGCCTTGCCGGACGGATTAGATGCCCAGGCAGAGGTATTTGATTTCCAGGTAATCCTCGATCCCGTACTTGGAGCCTTCACGGCCCAGGCCCGAGGCCTTGATGCCGCCGAACGGCGCCACTTCGTTGGAGATCAACCCGGTGTTCACGCCGACCATGCCATATTCCAGGGCTTCGGCCACACGGAACACACGGCCCAGGTCGCGGGCATAGAAGTAGGAGGCCAGGCCGAACTCGGTGTCGTTGGACATCGCGATCACTTCGGCTTCGTCCTTGAAACGGAACAGCGGCGCCAGCGGGCCAAAGGTTTCTTCCTTGGCGACAGCAGCGTCTTTCGGCACGTTGGTCAGGATGGTCGGCTCGAAGAAATTGCCTTCCATCACCTTGCCACCGGCCAGCAGCGTGGCGCCTTTTTTCAGGGCGTCGGCAATGTGTTCCTGCACCTTGGCCACGGCTTTTTCGTCGATCAGCGGGCCGGTGGTGGTGCCTTCCTCCAGACCGTTGCCGATCTTGAGCTTGGCCACTGCAACCTTGAGTTTTTCAGCAAAGGCGTCGTACACCGAGTCCTGGATATACAGACGGTTGGCGCAGACGCAGGTCTGGCCGTTGTTGCGGTACTTGGAAATGATCGCGCCTTCGACGGCCTTATCCAGGTCCGCGTCGTCAAACACGATGAACGGCGCGTTGCCGCCCAGCTCCAGGGAGACTTTCTTGATGTCCTTGGCGCATTCGGCCATCAGCTGACGACCGATTTCGGTCGAGCCGGTGAAGGACAATTTACGCACGATCGGGTTGCTGGTCAGCTCGCCGCCGATGTCGCCGGCGCTGCCGGTGACCACACTCAGCACGCCTTTCGGGATACCGGCACGGTGCGCCAGCTCAACCAGGGCCAGGGCCGAGAACGGAGTTTGCGAAGCCGGCTTGATCACCATGGTGCAACCGGCGGCCAGGGCCGGGCCGGCTTTACGGGTGATCATCGCAGCCGGGAAGTTCCACGGGGTGATCGCAGCGGTCACGCCGATCGGCTGCTTGATCACGATCAGGCGCTTGTCGGGCTGGTGGCCAGGAATCACGTCACCGTAGATACGCTTGGCTTCTTCGGCGAACCACTCGATAAAGGACGCGGCGTAGACGATTTCGCCCTTGGCTTCGGCCAGTGGCTTGCCTTGTTCGAGGGTCATCAGGCGACCAAGGTCGTCCTGGTTTTCGATCAGCAGTTCGAACCAGCGGCGCAGCTTGTTGGCGCGCTCCTTGGCGGTCAGTGCACGCCAGGCCGGCAGCGCCTTGTCGGCGGCTTCGATGGCGCGGCGGGTTTCAGCGGCGCCCATCTTTGGCACGGTGCCGAGAATCTCGCCCGTGGCAGGGTTGTTGACCTTGATCGTTTGACCGTTGTCCGCATCAACCCAAACACCATCAATAAAGGCTTGCTGGCGGAACAACTGGGCATCTTTAAGCTGCATGTCGGCTTTCCTTAACAGCACCGCGCGCACGCGGAGCGAATTAGAGTTGTTGAAAGGCGCCTTGTGGGCTGCCGTCAGGGAAATCAGCCCCAGCGCGCAAAAGGAGTGAAAGCGCACGCGGGAGACAGAGCGTTTGAAATCTCAAACGAATCCTAGGATCAATGGGGGTGCAGGGCAATAGTCTGTTCGAAAAAAAGAACAAAAACGACGCATCTATCGGATTTATCTGATCAGCGTAGATGGGTCGGGTTCCTGCGCACTGATCGGTGGTGCCCGGCTTAGGGCCTCTGTACGGCAAATTCCTACACGTGAACGCCCAAAGACCAGCATGGACGCCCAAGGTCGACATGGGTATGATGTCGCCCGCACAAGCATCCGTAGCTCAGCTGGATAGAGTACTGCCCTCCGAAGGCAGGGGTCGTGGGTTCGAATCCCGCCGGGTGCACCAGATATGCTGAAAAAGCCCCAGGTCGAAAGGCCTGGGGCTTTTTTGTGGGCGACGACTCAGTGTTTCTGCAACGCCTCCAAGCGCGCTGGCAAGTCCACTTCAGGAAAGCGCTGATGCAAGGCCAACAGCTTCTCATCTGCCGCTCTGGTCTCCCCAACGTCACGCAGGTTGATGATTTCCTGCAGCCCCTCCTCCAACGAAGGCAACGCCACCGGCGCACGCTTGCTGAGCTTGGCGCTCGACTCATCCGCCATCGAGCCCATGACTTGCGCACGTTCGGCATTGGGCGCGATGGCCAGTCGGGCCACCGGTGCCGGCGCGGACATTGGCGGCGCGGCGGCAGGCGCGGCTTGCTCATGCAGCGCTGAGAAGGTCGCCGTGGAGATTTCGGGTTGCGGCACGGGCGAGCGCATCACCACGCCGATCATCAGGGCCAAGCCTGCAACCGTGGCGAATGCCATTTGCCAGCGTGGACGTTGGCAGGCTTGCAGCCAGCGTTGCCACAGGTTCGGTTGCGGTGCCGAGACTTCGCGGCGGGCGGTGTTGAGGATGAAGGCGTCGAGGGACGCGGGCGGCTCGCCGGTGCTGTGTTGACGCATGTGCTGGAGCAGCATGTCGTCGGGGTCCGGGGTGTGTCGGGAGTCGGTCATGCGGGTATCTCCTCAGCCAGCAGGCGGCGCAGTTTCTGCTGGGCGTAACGCAGGCGGCTTTTGACGGTTTCCAGCGGGGCGCCAGTGAGGGCGGCGATTTGCGGCACTTCGAGGTCGCCGTGCAGGCGCAGCAGGAAGACTTCGCGCTGGTCTTCGGGCAGGTCTTGCAGCGCAGCGTCGAGCCGCGCCTGGTCGCGACTCAGACTCAGCTGCTGCTCGGGGCCGGCGCTGTCGTCGGCCTGGGCGTGCAGTTGCTCGTCGTAGCTGTCGTGCAGCGGGCTGTGGATGCCGTGCTTGCGCCAGTAATCGATCAAGCGGTTGCGGGCGATCTGGAACAACCATGTACGAAAACTCGCCCGGCCTTGTGGCTGGGTTGCGCTGCGGATCAGGCTGAGCCAGGTTTCCTGATAGATTTCCTCGGCCAGTTCGGTCTTGTTACTCAAGGACACGAGGAATCGGTACAGGCCCTGGCGGTGCCGGGCGTACAGGGCTTCGAACGCGGCGCTGTCGCCGGTTCGGTAGCGGGCCAGTAGTGATTCGTCGCTGGGTAGGACGTCTGGAGCGGGCATATCGACGGCTAACTCCCTTTATTCACGGTTTGGCCACAGGTTTAAGGCTCTGGGCCAATTCCACCAGTTGCACAAACTCATTACGCAGCCCGAAGGGGTCGTCGCCTCGGGCCGAGCGGGCCAGTGCGGCGGTGTCCTGCAGGCTCATGCTGCCAGTGTAGCGGCCATCGCCCTTGAGTTGTTGGGCGAAGGCGGCCACTGCTGCCGCGAAACGCAGGTCATCGCTGGCCCTGCTCGACACAGTGCTGATGGGCCGCTCGATCAACCGGCTGTCGCCACCCGCCGCCGGCTTGTAGCGCACACGCAGCATCGCCAGCTCAGTGGATTTATCCTCGGCGACCGGCGCAGCAGCGTAGCGCAAGGGCTCCAGCCAACCCTTCTGGCCCTTGGGCACAATTTCGTACAGCGCAGTGACCGTATGCCCGGCTCCGATTTCACCCGCGTCGACCTTGTCGTTGTTGAAGTCCTCACGCTTCAACGCGCGGTTTTCATAACCCAGCAGGCGATATTCGCTGACGCGCGCCGGGTTGAATTCCACCTGTAATTTCACGTCACGGGCCACGATCGCCAGGGTCGAACTGAGTTGGTCCACCAGTACTTTGCGCGCTTCGCGCAGGTTGTCGATATAGGCGTAGTTACCGTCGCCCGCATCGGCCAGCTGTTCCATCAGATGTTCGTTGTAGTTATCCACACCAAAGCCGAGGGTGGTCAGGGAAACGCCGCTTTTACGCTGCTCAACCGCCATTTGCTTGAGGCTGTCGAAGTCGCTGATGCCCACGTTGAAGTCACCGTCGGTGGCCAGCAGGATGCGGTTGATGCCTTTGTCGATAAACCCTTCGCGGGCCATCTGGTAGGCCAGCTCAATACCCGACGCACCCGCCGTTGAACCGCCGGCAGTGAGTTGGTCGATGGCGTTGCGGATCGTCACCTTGTCCCGACCCGAAGTAGGCTTGAGCACTACACGGGATTCCCCGGCGTAGACCACCAAAGAAACACGGTCTTGATCGCGCAATTGATCAACCAGCAATTTCAGGGTGCTTTTGACCAGCGGCAAACCTTCGCGGCGGTCCATGGAGCCGGACACGTCCACCAGGAACACCAGGTTGGCCGGCGCCAGTTGCGCCACGGCGCGGTCGGAGGCCTTGATGCCGATGCGCAGCAACTGGGTGTGAGGGTTCCACGGTGTGGCGGCCACTTCGGTGGTTACGCCAAAGGGCGAGCCGTCGGTGGGCAGCACGTAGTGGTAGGGGAAGTAGTTGACCATTTCCTCCAGTCGTACAGCGCCTTCGGGCGGCAGGCTGCCTTGGTTGAGGAAGCGTCTTACGTTGGCGTAGCTGCCGGTGTCGACATCCACGCTGAAGGTTGAAACCGGCGTTTCAGCCACGCGATGCACCGGGTTGTCCGGTAGGTTTTCGTACTGTTCGCGGGGTTCGCTGCGGTAGTCCATTGCCACGGACTCCTGAATCACCCTTCGTGCGCTCAAAGGTGCAGACATCGGCATGCGTTTAACCAGCGCGCCTTGCACTGGACCGCTTTGCAGCTCGGAGACTGGCGCCGCTTCGTCAGGCTTGGCCACATCATGGGAAGAGGACAGCCCACAACCGGCCAGCGTCACCAGCAAGGTAACGGCAAAGCCCTGGGCAGCAGGACGCAGGAAGAGCAGAGGACGGGACATGGGCTGAACCTCGTGAATGAATGATCCGTTCACAAGGTCAGACGCAAGGCGCTGGCTGTTCGGGTTAAACCGTTCGGCGGAACAGAAACACCTGCCCCGCCGAACCGTTCAATCAGTCAGTGCCGTATTTGGGGTTACGCGGACCGTACAGGATCCCCGCGCGCTGGCCCGGCGACAGCAGGCGCGCACTGGTGATGCCGGCAATCGGATGCGCCGCGTCGGTAGAACTGTTGATCACTTGCTTGACCGCCGCCGTGATCAGCATGCCGACGATGCCGCCGCCGTTGTTGTTGCCTTCCTCGCTGGACGCATGCGCCGAGCCGGTCCACAGGGTGGTGCCGGTGCGCAGGTCGACCAGTTTGGCCGAGGCCGTCACGGAGGTGTCGCTGGAGATCAGCATGTACTTGGTGCCGTAATTGGTCACGGTGATGTACAGCGCCGAATCCGCACCAAAGATGTCATGCAGCTTCGCCGGTGGCACCGCCTGGATATCGTTGGCGGTGGTCAGCCCGTTCTGGCGGAAGGTTTCGTCCACCAGGGCAATCGGCAACACGTAGTAGCCGGCTTCGGCCAACGGGTAGGTCACTTGCGAGACCATGCTGTAGGACGCCTGCACTTCCGGCGATTCATTGATCGGCGGCAGGACCAGGATCGACTTCGGTCGTGCCTGTTTATAGGCTGTGTAATCAATGGTCTTGGGGGCTGCGCAACCGCCGAGCAAGGCCAGGGCCAGCAAGGCGCCAGTGAGTTTCAACAGGCTCATTTAGTGGCGACTCCGGTCTTGGCGTTTTTCAGCAAAAAGTCCATGTACGAGGCAGACTCAGGGAACAGTGCCTTCTCGGTGCGGAATTCCTGCACCATCTGGTCATCCTTGCCCATGCTCAGGTACAGCATGCCAAGGTGGGCGTGGTAACCCGGCGGGGCCTTGCGGCCACTGGCGTTGATCTTCTGCAGATCCCGCTCCAGCGCCTCGACCTGCGCCTCCTTGGGCTCGCCCTTGAAGTACTCGTAAACCTGCGGCTGGTAGCTTTCCCATTGGTACAGCGGCTGGGGCGCCGTCTGGCACCCGGCGACCGTCGCCACTGCTGTCAGCATCAGCGCCAACTTGACTGCCTTGCTCATCCTTGTACTGCTCCTTGAGGTGCTGCTGATCAGTTGCGTGGGTTCCAGGCGCCGGCGTTGATGCCGTCGACAAGGCGGTTGATGGCTTCACGCATGGCCAGGTCGAGGACCTTGCCATTGAGGGTGGAGTCGTAGCTGGCGGTGCCGCCGAAGCCGATCACTTCACGGTTGGACAGCGCGTACTCGCCGGCGCCCTGGGTGGAATACACCACTTCGGAGGTGCTGATGTTGACGATGTTCAACGCAACTTTGGCGTAGGCCACTTGGGTCTTGCCACGGCCAAGGATGCCGAACAGCTGGCGGTCGCCGGTTTCTTTGCGGCCGAACTCGGTCACGTCGCCCGTCACTACGTAGTCAGCGCCTTTAAGCTTCTGCACGGTGCCTTTGATCGCGGCTTCCTGGGAGATCTCGCCCATGTTGTCGCGGTCCAGCACGCTGAAGCGGTTGGTCTGCTGCAGGTGGGTGATCAGGATGGTCTTGGCCTGGCCGCCGAGGCGGTCAACGCCGTCGGAGAAGATGCCGCGCATGTAGCTGGAGCGGTTGTCGAACTTGCCCACGGCAATCGGTACACGCACGCCGGAATAGGCGACGTTGGCGCTGGCGACTTGTTCCACCGGCATGGCGCGGTTGCTCTCCGTGGCGCAACCGGCCACGGTCAGCAGCGCTGCGGCGGTGAAGCCGGACAGCAGGATTTTGGACAGTGTTTTCACAGGGTGCTCCTAAGTGGGAAAACGGTTGCGGCAGCTAACGCTAGCGGGACGGAATGCCACGCAGGTCGTCAACAATAAATCGGCTCAACAAACCGGTGTAAAAGGTCTCGACGCTGGAGTTGCCGGAGTTGGTCAGCACCCCGGCCATCGTTTTCATGTTCTGCCAATCGCCCTTGTACCCGCCAGGCATCAGCCCTTGGCGAGCCTGAGAGAAATGCAGCACCTCGGCGCCGGCTTTCTTGATCTTGACCTGATAGTTGAAATCGACACTGGCGAGGATGGTCTTGTCATCGACGATGGCCGTCATGAAACCGCCTTGGGTGTCTTGTATGCGCCGGGTATAGATGACGTTCACATCCAGCAGGTAATCGGCCTTGTCCTTGCTGCTGGCGTAGCGCTTGGACTTGAGCAGACGGTCGACCAGATCGACACCGAGTTGCTGGCGCACTTTGTCATCCGGCAGGAAGCGTTCGTTCTTGCCCACCACCTCGACGTCGAAGGTGTCGAGCCAGTAGGTCGCAGTCTTGGGAATGGTCACAGGTGCCGGGGAGATGTAGTAATCCGGCTTGGAAGCACAGCCCGCCATCAGGCAGGCCACGAGCAATACGGCAAACACACGCATGTATGAATTCGTCCCTGAAAAGTATCGAGCCTTAAACAATCGCGGCATTTTACGGAGTTGAAAGGCGTTCTCAAGCTGTTTTGACGCCCTGGCAGCGCCGTTTTACTGGCGCTTGCGCGCAAGCCTCTGGCGAAATCTCCTAAGGCTTTGTCAGGAAAACAAAAACGATAGTGGCTATTGGCCTTTACGCGATTAATAAAAAGGTTTGCCAACCGGCCTCATTCTACTAACCGGCCACGGCTGCACCCTCCCTGTCCTGCTCACGTGTTGATCACAATCGTCTTGGCCAACATATCGCCCAAGCGACGGCGCAAACCGAACAGTGCAAAAGGACCGTCCAGAACACTGAACAGCAGCTTCGGCACATTGCGCAAAAACGACTGGAACAGCGTGCAGTTCATTGGATACGGGTAACCCACCACCGCCGTGCGGCACACCCGCTTACCCAGGCTCTGGCCGTTGGGTAACGCATCGCAAAACAAAAGGTACCCGAAGGCTGAGAACATCAGCACATAGCGCAAGCCAGTAAACAACATCGGGCCCGCCAGCGAGTGCAAATAGAGATAGGCGTAGTCCAGGTTGCGCATCAAAAACAGCAGGAAAAACACCACGGCCATATCGATGAAATAGCCGAGCAATCGCCGGAACGGGCTGGCTAGGTCCCAGGTTTGTGCAGCCGATACTGAATCGTTCATAACGTGCTTATCCCCGGCCATTGTCATAAATATCCGCCAGGCCGCGCACGCTCGTCAGGTTGCCGGTCTGGATCACGATGGTCTTGGCGAACATGTCGCCCAGGCGCGTCCTGGATTCCATAAAGATCCACACCCAATCGATCACCACCAGCGCGCCGGAATTACGCGTGAATGACTGGGAAATGCTGCAGCCTTTTCGGGTCTTGCGGTCGACGGTGGCAATGCTCAGCAGGCGCTTGCCCAGGCTCTGGCCGTTGGGGAGCGCATCAGCCAGCAGGAAGTAGGCGAAGGCCGCAAAAAACGCGGAAAGAAAACCCGCCTTGGGCGTCACCGCAGGAACGTAGGCAGACAGCGCCCCGGCGGCGAATTTGAGGATGAAAAAAATCAGCACGGCGATGACGCAGTCGATGAGCCGCGCGGCCAGGCGGCGGCCAATGCTGGCCAGGATGGTCGGGCGTTTAGCGGTGTTGCTTGCGTCCATGCGGTGTTGCTCCAGCTTTAAGACGGAAAATTGGTGTCGACAAAGTTTCTGGCAAAGTCTTCGGCGTTGATTGGCACACCGGCCTGGGCGAATTTTGCCGAATTTGTGCGCCAAACAGCACGGATTTTTTCCTCCAAGGAGGTCGGAAACTCCATCTGAGAGGCGACGACATCAGACCAACTGCCCTGCGTCCCATAGAGTTCGTGCAACTTGGGTTCGAGTGCCGTCAAATCGGCGCGTTGCTGGTCGGACAGCGCACCAATGGCCGACAGGACATAGCATTCAAGAAGACGGAGAAAGGGCTTTCCTGCATATCGATTCATCATCAAAAACGCTCAACGAACATTGAAAAAATCAAAAGGACCAAACCGACTGCCTATCCAAGCCCAGCCAGCTTCAAGGCGTTTGCGGCTGCTTTGAATCAGCGCAGATTTGCTCCCACCCTTTTTCAATCACACCCGTGTACTTGCCGCACGATGCCCCTTTTAACTGAGACTCCATAAAATCGCGCTCCGGCTCGACCCACAGCAGGCCAACCAGATAGGCCGCACCCGCCGCAAGCATCAGCAGCGCCACTGTCCGAGTCAACATAAACCGGAGCGTGGCTGCGGCAGTGCGAGACCGCTCAAGCACAAACGCGAACAACAGGCCAATGCCGCACCACACAAAGGCGCCGGCCGCCACGCCCAGCACTGACGAGCTGTGGTCGAGGTAGAGCCAGGCCAATATGAATACGCTGGCGCTGCCGCACATCACCAGCAGGCACAACCACTGCACAACCCGACACGCCCCACTCGAAAGGCTCATGGGAACGTCGTCCCGATACGCGCCCGGTCATTTGAGAACCAGATGCCCGTCACCTTGCCCACCACGTCCTCAACCGCGACCTGGCCCATGAAGCGGCTGTCGTTGCTGCTCCAGCGGTTGTCGCCCAGCAAAAAGAGGTGCCCTGGCTCGACCGTGACCGGTGCCATTTCAAGGGATTCAGGCCCTTTTACGCGGTCGGCCGGTGCGTGAAACAACCCGAGGTTTTCGCCGTTGTGGATCAGTTCACCGTTCACCAGGGCTAACGTGTCCCCAGCAACACCCGCCACGCGCTTGACCGCTTCAGTGCCATTCCAGCGGTACACCACGATATCCCCCACCTTGGGCGGACCGGCGCGCAGGTCCGTCAGGATGTAGTCGCCGATGGACAGCGTCGGCACCATCGATCCGGATGGGATGTAGTAATTTTTGAATCCCAGCACGGGTACCCGCAATACATCGAGCATCAGTACAGCGATCACCATCACCCCGACGTAAAGGACGTGGAAACGCTTGCGTGGCACATTGGGCGGTCCGTTGTAGCGACGCGCGAGCACGGCGGACAGGATGGCTGAGCCCAGCTTGACGATGATCAAGAAGGTGAATAGCCCATACAGCCCAATGGGGGTAGCGACCAGACCCAGCGCGCCCAGCAACGCGAAACCGCCGTACAGCAATATGGCGACCCCGATACCCCACTTGATACGGCCGACATACACCAGGCCCCAGCCGGCCACCAGGCAGGACATGAGGAAGGCCAGGAGCGAGAATTTTGCGGATTTCATCGATCATCCTTGAAGAGGTAAAAAGCATCTATAAAACAAGTAAATGCGACGTTCAACGAACATTAGACAACCACAAGACAAAACCTAGAATAAAGCCAGCTCCAGCCATCTTGAGATAAAGCGGCACATTCTCCTTTATAAGCACGGCAACGTCCTCGCCACCACTCAACCAATACCCGGCAACCTGGAAGAACACGCACATGAACAATAGGCCTAGCGCACAAGCGCAAGGAAGATAGACGGCGAGCCACCAAGGTTCATTTCTCCTCATTACCGTCTCTTTTCTTCCAGAACAAGGAACAGATTTATTAATGAAAAAGTAAAAAAGGGGACGGATTTATTTAGGCTTGGCACTGACCGTAAGTATTGAATAAATCTGTCCCCTTTTCTCTCTAAATAAATCTGCCCCCTTTTCTCGGCATCTGTCGGGGTTTATCGCAGGAGGTCACTACATTCCCCCATTACCGGATATGTAAGACTTCACATACGTCCATCGAGTGAGGATCCAATACGCCGCGAATACAAACGTAAGAGGAAAGCCTATCCAGTTGTATACCCAAGGCGAGTCAGTGCGCAGGGCAAGTGAAATCACCGCAGCGATGATCATCGCGAGTAGCAGGCTAGCCGCCAGAATCATGGAAAACAGTGAGATCGATAAGAAAAACCCACCGATCCATTTATTTCTTCTCACCCGAAGCCTCCTCGTAAAACGTATATCCTTTATCAGCAACAGACTTCAGGTACGCTCCCAGCGCTGCCCCGTAAGGTGCTGCCTTGCCAAACACAAACTTGTTGTTGTCGAAGCCGTGCACGGTGACGCCGAACATTGAATCCTTTTTATTGAGGCCATCCTTGAGGCCCATTTTAAGCGGGACCTTAACGAAGCCTGAGCCCAGTGACAATGCGAAATCCGCACCACTGTAGATAACCGGCCCATACCCGCCAGGAATCTCATTGAATACTTCTTTGACCGGGTTGTAACCGCCACGGTCATTGTTGAAATGGTTATAAACCCCCGTGGTGCCTTCTGAAATGTTGCCAAGCCCGAACGCCCCCATCGGGACGCCAAAGCTGCACCCGATGATAGAGACACATAATGTATAACCCGCCGACACACTGACCGCCCCACCCCCTATGGCAGCGATGTCCTTGCTCACGGGAAGCGCATCGCGTGTACCGAAGTCCAATACATTATCGATCATCGAATACTTGAATAACCCCCGATCCCTTTGGGCATCCGCCCACTCAAGCACGTTGCTTAGCCCGACCATATCGGCTTCGGTCAGATAAGCCTCTTGATACTCCTTCGAGCCTCTGTCCAAATGCGCCCAGCATTTGATGGAGAAGCACACGGCTTTCTTCACGTCCGCCTCCGAGAATTCACCTTTCTCAACCTCAGCCTTGATCGCCGCGAGCTCGTCATCGTGCGCTGCTCGGTTATACACGTCGACCGACATCGCATTACCACCCGCAACGACTGCGCCGGCGGTGCCATTTCCGGAGCCAACCGCAGCGCCGACACCTACAGCGATCAATGCGGCCATCGTATCTTGGTCCACTCCCTTGATGTCATTTTTACCCAACGCATCAGCAATGATTGGCATCAGAGCAGCAGACGTTCCCGCCCCCAACGCGCCGCTCTGCACATTGCCACTGGACAACCCGATAGCCGCCCCCGCCAACGCGTGCAACATCACACGCGCCGCACCGCCTTCAGCCCAAGCCGCCCGAGTGGCCGCATCTGCCTTTGGATCAGTCGCACGCGACTGGGCATAATCGCCAATCTTTGTGAAGATATCGCTGGAGGCCGTGTTGGCGACAATACCAACCGTCGTTCCTACAGACGCGCCACCCAGCCCTGCGGCGATTAGCCCGGACGCGATATCGGCCATTAAGCGTTTGTCGCCACCGACCTGCCAGCGCTGGGCTTCCGTATAAGCGGCATTCGCTGCGAGCACCGTTCCAGCGGCATCCGGCGAACCGGCTTCGGTCTGGGCTTTGGCTTTATCGGCCAGTGCTTTCGCCTCATCCGCCTTCGCCTTCCCCACCGCACTGATCACCCCACTGGCCAACTGCGCCGAGCTTTGGACCAGGTCGATACGCTCCTGCATGGCCTTTTCATCGGGCCGGTCTAGCTTCTGATTAGCGTTGAGCGTGTCACGGTTGAGCCCCACCAGGTCATTGGCGCCCTCGGGATTGCGCACCACAATCGTGCCTTCACTGACGGCGCTCCGGGTGTGGCTGTGGTCGTTGTCCTTGAGTGCAATCGGGATACTGCCCCCCATCGACGCGCCGCCGGCGCTGCTGGAAGACACCGAAATACCGACCGACTGGCTTTTGATCTCGCTGACATTCTTGATATCGCTGACGACCAGCCGATCCGTGCTGAGTCGATTCTTGTCGGCCGATGCTTCACTGGCGATCACCGCGCCTTGCAGTGTCGTGGTCTTGCCGACATCAATGTCGTAGCCCCCCGCTCCTGCAAACAGGCCGCTCTGGTCGGTCACGCCCTTGTAGTCACTGTTTGTCTTGCCGGCGGCAATATTCGCCGAACCCGCGACGGTGGAGCCGAAGCAGAACGGTGGAATACAGATGCTGGCACCGAAGCCTGCGCTGCTCTGTTTGCTGCGCGACGACTCAGTGTCCTGCAACGAAAGGATCGTGAGGTTGCCGCCGATATCCGCCTTGATGGTGTCTGCGCGAACCTGAGCGCCTTTGAGGGTCGTGTCACCACCGCTCTGCAACAACAGGCTCCCGGTGTCGAGGGTGCTATTGACTTGGGTGACGGTGTTGCCATTGCCATTGTTTTTGGCGCCTTGGGCGCCAAGGTCGAGGGTAAAGCCGTTCTGCTCGCCGATATTGAAGCTGGCGCCAATGGCCGTCTTGTTGTTCGACCCTTCGTTCTTACGGTCAGTGGTGTTTTGTGCGCTTTGCATCAGCACATTGTTTTTCGCCAACAACAGCGTATTGGCGGCCTTCAGGCTGCTGCCGGTGATCTGGATATCACCCTGAGTTTCCGCCGCTGCGCCCGTGGCAATGACTGCCAGTTCCTCACCGGCGTTAAGCGTGCTCTGCCTGGCCGTGATGCTGTTGAATTCGCTGCTTTTCTTGCTGCGGTTATTGGCCAGCTCCGTACCGATCTTGATCAGCGAACCGTTGCTTGGGGTCCCACCTTGCTTATTCTTGAAGCCCCCGCTCTGGTCGTTGGCGTCCGAAGCCTGGCCCGCCAAGTTGTAGGCGGCGAGTGCTGCCTGGGCGATTTTCACGGCTTTGAGCCGTGGGTCATCGGCGTTCTTCGCCGCCTCGCTCGCATCACGGATACTGCGAGCCGTGTCGACCACGGCACCGCCAATCACCCGGCCAACCGCCAGGCTCTTGGCACTATCTTCAGACGTTTGCCGCGCGGTTTCCACCCCCGCCACAATGTTCACATTTGAACCGGTGAGCGCCATGTTCTTGGTGCTGACCAAGTCACTGGCAATCACCGTCAACTCACGCCCCGCCGTCAACGACACATTGCCCGCACTCGAGCCAACGGTACTGCCGGTCAAGGTCATTTCATTGGCCGTGCCGTTGTGCTTGGAGCTGTTGATGTACAGCTTCTGGTTGCCGGTCATGTCATCCAGGCCGAGCTTGTTGCCGGTCAGCACACCGGTCAGGTCGCGATTTTTTTCCTTGTGCATGTCGGTGCGGGCGAAGGTGTTTTGCGCCGCGTCGATGGTCAGGTCGCGGCCGGCTTGCACGGCGAGGTCGCCGGTGCTGACCAGGTTGGAACCGGTGACGGTGGCGTCGCGCTTGGCGGCAACAGTGACGGTTTCGCCGGAGACCATGCTGCCCATCGCGGTGGTGCGTTTTTCGTCGACCTTGTCCTGGACCTTGCTCGACTTGAGCCCGCCCCAGCTGCTTTTGCTTTCCTTGCGCTCATGGCGGGCGCTGTCGGAATTGCTCACGGCCAGGATGTTCACGTCCTGGCCCGCGACCAATTGCGTCGCGCCTTTCTCGGCGGTGACGGCGCTGCCGGCCAGCAGCAGGTCTGCACCGGCTACGACGGTGCTGTGAGTACCAGCACTGACAAGACTGCCGACGTTGTTCACAACGTCCGTTTCGTCGAGGCGGAATTTCTTGCCCTGGGACGTTTTCTTGGTCTTGCTGTAGAAGCTGTAGTCCTGGTCTTCGGCGGTACGCAGGCTGAGGTTTTTACCGGACACCAGGTAAGCCTCGCTACCGGCATTCACCTGGCTGGCCACCAGTTGCAGGTCTTGCCCCGCACTCAGGGTGGCGTCGCCACCGGCCTTGATCACGCTGGAGACTTGCTGGACGTGGTCCTCGATACTGGTGACTTTTTTCGAATTGAACGACGAATGTTGCTCGTTGGCCGCCGCGATGGCGTTGAGGTCGCGGGTGGCGACAAGGTTCACATCGCGCTTGGCTTCCACCTGGCTGGCGACGGCGCTGATGTCGCGACCGGCGATCACGTGCAAATCGCGGCCGGCTTCGACCACGGAGCCCTGCTGTGCAATGTTTTTGAAGCTCGAGCGGGTGCCGACGGCGCTGCTGTTAATCGTTTGCGCAGCGGCGATATTCACGTCGCCAGCGGCTTGTGCCGTGGTATCCGCAGCACTTTTGAGCACGCCGCCGACGTTGTAGAGGTTGGCACCGGCTTTCAACGCCAGTGCATCAGCAGATTCGATACGCGCGGCACTGTCGATAAAGTCGCTGCGTTCAGTGCGATAGGCACTCGCGCTTTCGTGAGTGGTCACGCTGCGTTCATTGAGCAGGTCGGCACCGGCGACGAGGTTGACGTCGCCACCGGCAATCACGCCGCCGGCACGGTTGCTCAGGGTGTTGCCGCTGAGCAGGTCGAGGCGCCCACCGGCTTGCATCAGACCGCTGTTGGTGAGGTTGCCGCCGGCGTTTGCCAACAGGCTGCCGGTGGCGCGCAAAGTGCCGGCGTTATTGAGGTTGCTGCCGGTGATCAGCCGGACGTCGCTGCCGGAAATCAATGCGCCATTCGGCGCCAGGCGGTTGCTGGCCTGGGCAAGGTAAAGCACCGGCACCAGCACCTGTTGCCCGGCGACGGTAGTGTTTTCCAGCCACACGATATCGTGAGTCAGCGCCGCAACCTGCTCGGCGGTGAGGCTCACGCCGACCGACAGGTTCAACGCGCTTTTGCTGCTGATGGCGTTGTCCATCAGGTGCTTGAACAGGTCGGCATCGCTGGTCTGGCCGTCGATGAAACGCTGGCCGGTGCGGGCGAGCACGGCTTGCTGGATCAGGCGCTGCTCGTAGAAGCCATCACCGAGGCGGCGCTGCGCCGTGTCGGGGTCGTAGCCGAGCTTGGTCAGCATGTAATCCGAGCCCAGGAACTGACGCATGTCGGTAAACAGCGGGTTGGTTTCGATCAGGTACTTGTGCGGGTTAGCCGCGAACTGGCTGGTCGGCAGGCCATTCACGCCCTTACCGTCGTTGAGGTGGAACAGGCCGTTCTCGCCGGTCGGCAGGTCGAAGCCCGGCAGGCCGAGTGGGTTGACCTGCTGCTGGGCAACGTCCGGCGGCAGTTGCGGGTTGAGGCTGACCTGGGTCGAGTAGCCCGGCGCCTGGGTATTGGCGCCGCTGCCCACGTAGGTGTAGCCGCCGCGTACCACGGTGTTGTCGATACCGGCCTGGGCCACCACATCCACAGCGCCGCCTGCCTGGATGACCGCGGCGTAGCGTTGGTCGGTGGGCGACAGTTCGGTGGTCTTGCCAAGTTCGACCAGCTCCTTTTGCATCATGCCGATAAAGGCGGCCATGCCTGCTTCAAGACCGCCGAGGTTGTTGGCGTCGTAGCCAGCACCGTCAACGGAATACTGGCGGGTGAAATTCGCCGCGTAGAGGTACCAGCCTTGCGGCTTGCGCTCGCGTTCAGACATGAAGAAACGGTCGTGCTGGGTGTCGTGGGTCACCAGGCCGATGTTGCTCAGCTGGTTGACGCGCACGCTCAGGTTACCGCCGGCGGCGATGCTACTGCTGCTGTTGAGCAGATCACCGCCGGTCAACAGCATGTTGCCGGCCGAGGTGATACTGGAGGCGGCTGAAGCCTCCTTGACGATCAGATGTTCGCGCTGGGTGATCTGGAACGGACGGTTCTGCTTGCCACCGTCACAGTCGCCACCGGTCACGCCCTCGACACAGGCAACGGGGGTGATGGACGCGCTGTAGATGCCCGACTCGGTGGTGAGCACAGTGCGGATATTCTGGATCGTGCTGGCCGCCAAGGTCAGGTTGCGCTCGCTCTCGATGGTCCCTGAGCTGTTGATGATGCTGGTCGCCAGCCCACCCTGACCGTCGCGGTCGATACGCAGGTTGCCCATGGCGTAAATATTGGCGCCGAGGTTTTTCAGGCGCTCGACCCGCAGGTTCATGTCGCCGCCGCTGAAGATCAGGCCATGGTCATTGAGCAGGTTGCCCACGGACAGGTCGAGGCTGCCTTGGCTGGCGACGGTGCCGCCAACTGTCCAGTCCAGGCCTTTGCCGACCAGTGCACGGGTGCCGAGCAGTTTGCCGGTGGCGGTCTGTTGCAGGTTGTCGACATTGACGGTCAAGCGTCCGGCCTGGATTGCGGTGCTGTTGGTCCAGTGGGTTTTGTCGAGCGTCAGGTCGCCATTGGTCACCAGGCTACCGCCGACATCGTCGAGGCTGATGCCGCTCAGATCCAGCACGCCAGTGCCCACGTGCAGCACTTTGCCGCCGGTGTTCTGGAAGGTGCCGGCGGCGAGGCTCAACTGGTCGTTGGCGGTTTCCAGGCTGCCGCTGTTGTTCAGCAAGCCGCCGATGGCGTAGCGGGTTTTACCTACCTGGCCCACTGCACGCATCTGGCCGCTGTTGGTCAGGCTGGCGGTGTCGACATCCAGGGTCGTGGCGCTCTCGATCAAGCCGCGGTTGGTCAGGGCGCCTTGCAGCGTCAGGTCAATCTGGTTGGCCGCGATCTCACCGCCGTTATCCACATTCAAGCCGCTGAGGCGAATGCGATCACGGGCCAACAGCGTGCCGCTGCCGTTGTTGAAATCGGTGGCATCGATCACCGCATCGCCGGCTTTGGCAGCGATGCGCCCACCGTTGTTGGCGAGGGTGCCGGCGGTGATCGTCACACCGGCCTTTTCACTGTGGATCAGCCCGTTGCCGCCGTTTTGCAGCAGGCCGGTGGTGGTAAGCGCCAGGCCATCGTTGGCGGCCAGCGTCCCGCTGCTCTGGTTATCGACACTGTTGGCGAACAGGGTCAGCAGGCCCTGGCTGGCGAGCTTGCCGCCCTGGTTATCCACATGGGCGGCGCGTTGAACCAGCAGCGGGCCGACGCTCGCCAGCTTGCCGTTGCGGTTGATCAGGTCGCCGAGCAAATCCAGGGTGATGGAGCTTGCGCCCGTGAGGTTACCGGCACTGTTGTCCAGTCGGTTGCCGTACAGGGTGAATGCACCCGTGCTATCGATGATGCCGCCCTGGCTGTTGTCCAGCAGGCCGCTGACGTTGAGGGTTTGTGCGCCGTCGCTGAGCAGTTGGCCCTTGTTGCGGTTGTCGACGCTGGCGGCGGTAACGTTCAGCGCCTGCTTGGCACTCATCGTGGCGCCCTGGTTATCCAGTGTTTGTGCGGCGGTGGCAGTGAGGCTGCGATTGGCGATCACCCGGCCGGTGTTGGTGATGTTCTGGCTGTCGAGCGTGACGTCGCCACCGGCATTGCGCGTGTTATCGGCGTTGACCCCGGCTTCGATGATGCCGTTGTTGGTCAGCTGGCCATTACTGGCCAGGGTGATGCTGTCGCGTGCGGCGAGGCTCTTGCGGTTTTTCAGCTCGCCTTTGGTTTTAGCCTTGAGCGTGGTGCCGGCGTAGACCGGCCCGTTCGCGTCGAGGCTGGCGGCCTTGATGTCCACCGCGCCGCTGGCGGCGGCCTGGGCCATGCTCAAGTGGCCGTTGGCATCCAGTTGGATATCGCCGCCACTGGCCGCCAGCGTACCGTCGAGCTTCACGCCCACGCCGGCTTCGGTGCCCACCAGCTTGATGGCGCCAGCGTACATGCCGCCAAGCGCCGAGGAGTCGATAGCCAATTCAGGTTTGGCGCTGCCGTCATCGGCACGTGCGGTGGTTTTCAGGCTTTGTGCATCGACGTCGTTACGACCGGCAATCACGGTGAGTTCGCGTGCGTTGATCTGCGCGTTGATCTTGGCCGAACGGGTGATGATCTCGAAACGGTCGACGTTGCTGGCGTTCAGGCCTTTGCCGTCGATGGTCACGGCGCCGCCATCCACCTGGTAATGGTCCAGGCGACCGACTTTATCGATCACCGGTTTGCCGGTAGTCAGCGTGACGTTGGGGGTGTTGATAAACCCGCAGCCGTTGCAACTGATGCCATAAGGGTTGGCCACGATGACCTTGGCCGACTGCCCCGCCACTTCGGTATAGCCACGCAACTGGCTGGGGCTGCCGCCATTGACTTCGTTGAGGATGACGTTCGCCGCGCCGCCCTTGAGGTTCGGGTTGCCGACGATGATCCCGCCCAGTTGGGTGTTCTGCAGCGCACCCGTGGCGTTGTTGAGAATCACGCCATTGGGGCCGACGTTGTAGTCCTTGAACTGGTTATGGGACAAGCCGCTGCCATTGGGCGTGGCGATGTTCACCACCGGTACGCCGTTGCCCGCCTGGCCGACGCTGGTGCCCGGGCCGCTGACCACGATGCCGTCAGCATTGGCCAGCAGCGGCTGCCAGAACAGCGCGTTGGCCAGGACCAGCGCAAGGCCGCGTTGGGACAGGCTTTTCAGGGCAGAAGCAGGGCGAACATCCATATTCTTAAATCTCAAGGCAGCGGCGTTGAATTACAGGAAGAAATCCAGGCGGAAATAGATCGGCGCTTCGCGCTCGGTCACCACGCCAGGTCGCTCCAGGGAATGGGCAAACGTCACACTGGTGCTGACGTATTTGCCGCGGGCGAACAGCTCGACGGAATTACTCGATACGCGCCCATGCTCGTCATCGTTGTAGCGATCGTTGCGAATCACGCCCTGGTCATATCCGACACTGGCGCCGTATTCGGCGAAGGCCGGACGCATCCAGTCCAGGGTGACCGGTCGCGCCCAGCGCACTTCGTTGCGCCAGTAGCCACCGCTGTCGCCGTTCAGTTGCTGGTCCTTGAAACCGCGCACCGAGTAGGACCCTCCCAGGCTCATGCGTTGCGGTGAATACAGGACGTCTTCACTGCGTTGCCCGGTGGCGAGGCTGGAAAAACTCAACGACTCGCCCCACAACGTAAAGGGTTGCAGGTAGCTCATGGTGGCGGTGTATTTGCGATAGCGCGGCGTCGCCGTGAGGTTGCCCTGGGCGTCCCGTTCTTGCCGATTGCTTTGCGCATCAAACGCACCGATACCGTTTTGCATGCCCACGTCCAGGTTGACGAAGGCACTGCCGATTCGCCGGCCGTGGGTGAGGCCGACCTGGAACTCGCTGAGGCGGTTGCTGCTGGTCGGCAGGCGTGCGTCGAGCACGTAGTTGTTGGTGCGCAGGTGCGTCAGGCCGACGTTGACCGAGGTCTTGCTCACATCGTCACGATGGATCACGCGTTCGGCGCGCAGTTGGTGGTTCTGGCTGTCGCCGTTCTGCTTGAACTTGAAGTCATCGACCCTGCCGAAGGTGCGGTATTCACTCTCGCTGTAGCTGTAGCTGAAGTTCCACCAGCCCCACGGCAGGTTGTAATAGAGCATGCTGCTTTTCGAGGTTTTCTGGTGGTCGCTGAGGGCGTCGTGGCCGCCACGCAGAATCAGCTGATCGGCCAGGCCTAAGGGGCTGTCCCATTCCAGGCCCGCGCCCCATTGCTGTTCGCCGGTACTTTTCTGGCCGTCGTTGTTGCGTGACAGGCTGGCACGCCAGGGCTTTTGTGGCGTGTTTTTGACCCGCACTTCACTGCCGCCGACCTGGCTGCCAGGGGTCAATTCCATCTGCGCCTGCTTGGAGGGTAAGCGACTGAGCTGGTCCACCAGTTGCTCGACTTCCCGCAGGTTCAGCGCCTCGCCGACCTTGCCGGGAAACGCTATCGCCAGTTCGCGGTCGGTCACATTGCTGCCCTGTGCGCCCTTCAAACCTTCGAGTTTGCCTTCGACCACCAGCACCTGGAGATGACCGCTGGAGAGGTCTTGTTGCGGCAGGTAAGCACGGCTGGTGACCCAGCCCTTGGCGATGTAGTAGTCAGTAATAACCTTGAGCAGTTCATTGAGCTGTGCAACGCCCAAGCACTGGCCGATATAGGGTTTGAGCAGCAGTCTGCGGTCGCCGCCGGACAGGCTGTCGGCGCCCTTGAGTTCGATGTCCTGGATGGGAAAGCAACGGGTATCCGCTGGCAGCGCCGGGGCCTGGGGCTGGGTGCCTTTGCCGGGCAGGTCCTGGAGTTCTTCCAGGCGCCGGCGCTGCTCTTCGAGGAGGCGGTTCTGGCGGTCGCGGATCAGGTCCTGATCCCCCGGCGTAGGAGCGGCCGTGGCGCTGTTCAGGCTCAAATAGGCGAGCAGGAAAGTGCACAGCAGATACCGAGTCCGTGGCAGTAACAAAGACATGTTCGATCCATCGAAAATCAAGGGCCGGCAAACTAACATCGAACTTGCGCCAACTCAAAAACAAGAGTTAGTTGCACATTCGTACTAGTTAATCATGCAAGCTGTTGATTAATAACAACTAAAAATAATCAAAGAGATACATGGCCTGTCACTGGAATTATTATTCCGACAAGCGGCAGCACTAATGATCGCGATTCGTCGGATAACTTATAAATTGCCATTAGTTGGCCATCAAGTTATTGCCGAGATAGGTTAGTACCGGAAAAAGCAGAAAAGTTCGCGGAGGTTTTGTGAATTGGATCCCATTTGTCGGGATTAAACCGGATCGTTCCCACCTTGCATGGGAACGATCTTCCTGCGTGTTTCTTAGCCAGCGTCTTTGTTCTGGTCCTTGCCAGGCACCAGGGTCAGCCCGGGCTTTTCCACATCACGGGAAACATGGGATTTGACCTGCGCCACACCACCGTCCTCATCGTTGTGGATCACCAGCACCCCAGGCCGACGCAGTTGCTCCAAGTCACCTTCGCCCAGACTGAAGCTCTCGCTCAGGTTCTTGTCGGTGAGCGCCTTGGCCTCCGCGCGACGCTGGGCAAACTTGCGCCCTTTGCGTTGCTGGTAGCGCGCCCAGGTGACCAGGATCACGGCGTTGAACAATGCAATCCACAGGTACACCTGCAAGGTATTGAGCGCGGCAAAGATCGGCGCTTCGATACGCGGGCCATCGTGGGTCTCCAGCATCGAGCTGATCCCACGTGCCAGCAACCAAATCAGGCCGGCCCAGGCCATCAGGGTCAACAGCACGTCGATGATCCACATCACCAGCCGCTGGCGAGTTCTGACCAGTTTCATGATCACGCCTCCTCTTCAGTGGGTTTGATGCCGCGATCCGGGCTGACCCAGCGCGCACGCTTCTGATGCTGGTTGAACAACACCTTGGGAAAGCTGACCAGGGTGGTGAACAAACTGACCAGCCAGAACACCATCGGGTACCACACGGTCCAGAACAGGGTTTTCCACAGGTCCTTCTCGTAGCGGCGGTCGATGATGATGCTCACGGCAAACTGCAACAGACACACCATGGCCAATACCAAGCCGGTGAACGCCGGAGGCATCAGGGAGTCGACCGCAATCGCTTGAGGCAGCGGGATAAATTTACCCACGCCCCAGAAGATCACCGACAACAGGAAGGTGAACGCCCAACCGGTGGACAGGCAGTATTCGAACAACAGCGGCCACAGGTAGCGATGACGCCATTGCCAGATGCCACGGATATTCTTGAACAGCACCTCGGCGCCGCCCTGGGCCCAACGCAGACGCTGCTTCCACAGGCCGCCGACGGTTTCGGGCATCAGGATCCAGCACAGGGCGCGGGGCTCGTAGAAGATGCTCCAGTGATCGAGCTGCAGCTTCCAACTGACATCGATGTCCTCGGTGATCATGTCGGTGCTCCAGTAGTCGATGCGGTCCAGCGCCTTTTTACGGAACGCGACCACTACACCCGACACCGTGAAGATCCGGCCAAACACCCGTTGCGTGCGCTTGATCAAACCGATGATCGAAGAGAATTCACCGACCTGCACGCGGCCGATCAAGGTCGAGCGTGTGCGGATGCGCGGGTTGCCGGTCACAGCACCCAGGCGTGGGTTATCCAGCATCGGCGCCACCATGTAGGCCGCTGCGTTTTTATCCAGCAACGCGTCGCCATCGATGCACACCAGGAACTCGCTGCGCGCCGCCACGGCGCCCATGCGCAAGGCCACGGCCTTGCCTTGGTTCTGCGCCAGGTGCAGCACGCGCAGGCGCGGGTTCTCCAGCGCCAGGGCGTCGAGCACGGCGGCGGTGTTGTCCTTGGAGCCATCGTTCACCGCGATCACTTCGATGTTCGGGTAGAGCTGACCCAGTGCCGCATGGATGGTGTCGGCGGCGTTATCCCCTTCGTTGTAGCAAGGGATGATGATCGAGATCAGCGGGTTGCCGGCCAAGGTCGGCGCCGGTGTGTCTTCTTCCCAGGGCCAGTGGCGCTCCCAGTGCAGCCAGAAATACAGGCCGCCTGCGATCCACAACGCCGACATGAACAGCGGGTAGAAAAACACAAAGTCCATCAGGAACTGCCCGGTGACCAGGAAGATCAGGCCCAGGGGCACACCCAATACCAATGCCAGCACGAATAAAGCCAAGAGTCTGTCGAACATGGTCAAGGGTTCCATTGGTTGGAAAGGGCCGGACGCACAGTCTTCAGGTCCGGGGAGTTTTCCAGGAAGTTGTCCGGGTAGTAGCCAAAACTCGTGACACCCTGGCGCTTGAGTACACCCATCCATTCAGCCATTTGCTTGGCGTTGATGTCCGGTGCGGCCTGGGTGTGCCAGTCTTTGGCTTGCAGTTCAAACACGGTGCGCTCCATCGCACCGGGGCGCGCCTTGACCGTGGCGACCAGCTTCTCCAGCCAGGCATTGGAGTTGCTGTACTCCTGGCCTTCCATCAGCGGCATGGCCATGGGCGCGGTCCAGTCGTAGGTCTGCAGGAAATCATCCAGGTTCTGCGCAAACCAGGCTTCGCTGCCGGGGTTGAGCATCGGCTCGGCGAAGATATTGCGCGCGGTCAGTATTTGCGGCCCACCGATGGCGCGGACCTTGGCAGTCAGCTCCTTGGTGAAGTCGATCAGGTAGCGGCTCTTGAAGCGGGTCCAACGCTGCATCACGGCCGGATCGGCACGCAGCGCCTCAATGGTGTCCGGCAGGCCCGCAGCGGCATAGGCCTTGAGCGCGGCGGGGCTGGCATCTTCGAAATCGTTGAACACCGCATCGTCGTGGTACAGCACGCCGTCGATGGCATTGTTGCGCGCCAGGTCCTCGTAGATCTCACCGATGATCTTGCGCACCTGCGGGTCGAACGGCGACAGGCGTTTGTACTGGTCCGGGTCGAGGCCGACCTGGCCGGTTTTCGGGTCCCAGCGCGTTACGCGTGGCAGCTTGGGGTCGAGGGCAAAACTGAGCACTGGCATCCACGCATACACGCTGGCATGGGCACGGGTGTGCAACTGCCAGGAGACGCGGTTGAACAGGTCCGCGCGTACCGGCAAGTGGCGGTTGGGGAAGTACACCGAATGCACCAGGCCGTCACCCTTGGGATCGGCGAAGGCTTGCAGGAACACGGTGCCCGCGCCCATGTCCACCACGCGCTGCACAAGCTGGTCGAGGTTGCGTGCCTGTTGAGCCGGATCCGGGTCGTAGACGTTATCCAGGTCCACATGCAACACGCGCATCGGCGCCTTGGTTTGTACCGCGACCATGCTGTTGGCGAAATGCTCGCCATCCGGGTCGGAGGCGACCAGGAAGCGTGGGCTGTTCATCAGGTCACTGGAGCTGTCGAGGCCATCTTCCAGGGTCAGGGCCATCTGGTAGCCCTGCTCGCCAATGATCGCCAGCGAGGTGCCTTTGGCGGCACCGTAAGGCCACACCCACACCCGTGGTTTCTTGCCGGTGACGCTTTGGATCTTGTTGGAGATCGCCACCACATCGGCACGCATCCGCGCATCGAACTGCGCCTGACTTTCATAGCGCCCGGTGGCCGGATCAAAACGCAGCGAGGTCGCCGCCGGCTCCAGGTTGCCCTGGGGGTTGGCCAGGATGCCCTTGTGGTTGTTGTCGGTGTGCGCGGCGATTTCCACCAGGCCCGATTGGGACACTTCGCGGATCTGCTGCCAGGTCAAGAACTCGCCACGCGGCCGTGGCTGGCCGGCGAAGTCCACCGGTTGGTTCATCGGCGTGTCGATCCAGTAGCCCACCGGCGCCAGCAGGGCCGGCCAGCGATAGGCACGCAGGATCGGCATCACGCGGGTGTAGAAGCTCGAATAGCCATCGTCAAAGCTGAGCATGATCGCCTTGGGCGGCAACTCAGGCCCACCGTTGCGCGCCGCCAGGATCTGGTCAACGCTGACCGCCTTGTAGCCGTTCTCGCGCAGCCAGGCCAACTGCTCGATCAAACGCTCGGTGCGCACGGCCACCACCGCCTGATCGGGGTCGCGATCCTCGACGTCGTGGTAGGCAATGCCCAGGAAATGGTTTTTCGGCCACGGCGCTTCGTTGGCCGGGGTCGGCCGCTCGGCGGGCGGAGTGAAAGGCGCGGGTTGCTGGGCACAGGCACTGGCCAGCATTACGCCCAGAATCAACAAGCAACGGCTGAGGACGGTCATGGTCAGGCTCTTCTAGAAACGGTAAGTGAGGTCGACGAGCAGACGCAGATCGCGTTCGCGATCACCGTCGTAAGGTCGGCTGATCAGGCTCAGGTTGGCGCCGGCTTCCAGCACATCGTTCCAGCGATAGCGTTGGCCGTAGCCCACCAGACCGATGCCACCGGTGGAATAATCCTGCTGGCTATACGTACCCGCACCGACCTGGAACTGCTGACTCCACTGGGTCTCGTAGCGGTGATAGAGCACATGATTGATGTTGAGGACAGGCAACACGGTGAAGTCTGACTTCGGATTGAAGTAGATCGTGTCCTCCTTGCTGTTGCGGCTGGCACCCACTTCCAGGCCCAGGTCTACTTGCACCTTGGGCGAGCTGTAGAGGCCTTCGCGGCCGCTGAGCAAGGCTTCGAAGCGGTCGTTGCCGTCGCTGAAATGGGACGGGCTGAGGGTCAGTTTCCACTCGCGGCTTTCATTGGCGCGCCAGCGGATAAAACCGCTGCCGCCGTTGGCCGTGATCCCTTCATTCAACGCCCGCAGCGGTGTGGTGGACAGCAGGTAGCCGAGGCTGCCGCCGTATTGCCAGTTATCGTTGATGTCGCGGGCAATCGACACGGCAGCGCCTTGTTTGGAGCCATCGCCGTAGGAGTGGTTGGAGACCTCGGCTTCAATCGTCATGTCGCGGGTACGCCGCTCTACGCCAACGACTTGCCAACGGTGGTGACCGGTGCCTTCTTCAAAGTCGGCAGTGGCATATCCGGCACCGGCAAACACGCGCCAGTCTTCGTCGATGGGCGGTGTGTAGATCCGGCTTTCAATGCCCCAGTCACGGCTACCCGAGACGGCACCGGCATCGCCGTTGTTGCCGCCGCCGAAGCTTTTACCGGTGTAGGCCTCGACCCGCAACTCGGCCATGTCGTGCACATCGCGCAGGCGACTGAGGCGCTGCACTTGGCGGTTGTCGGGATTACGGGCGACCACGTCGTCGGTGAGGATGTCGAGCTGACGCCATTCCTGCAGGTCCAGGGCGGTGAAGCCTTGGGACATTTCCAGGCCGATGTCACGCGGGCTTTGCGCTTCGGTTTCCTTGAGCGATTGCTCGGCGCGCCGTGGCCAGTCGCGGGCGCGGTACATCTCGGCTTGCGCCAGGCGCAGGCCGATACTGCCAGGCGCCTTGCCGACCAGTTCTTCCAGGGCCTTTTCGCTGGATGGCAGGTCAGAGCCATAGGTGCCAGCCTGGGCTGCCAATTGTTGGGCGTCCATCCACTCATCGTTAGGGTTGCCGATGGGCAGTCCCTTGAGTTCGACCCGGGGTTTCTGGCTGTCGGCCAGGTTCTTGGCGACCGCTCGCGCTTCGTCCACCTGGTCGTTTTCGAGCAAGGCATAGAACAAAGCGGTGCTGTCTTCAACGCGGTCGCCCACGTCCGCATCGGGCGCGCTCAGCGCTTGGCGATACAACGGCGCCGCCTTTTCCGGCAGGCGCTGGTCGAGGTAGGACGCGGCCACCCAACGCACCGCATAGGTGGGCAACTGCACACCTTCGGCCTGGAGGGTTTCGTACTCGCGGATCACCTCGGCGGTGCGCGCCCGCGCCTTGAGCGCACCCAGGCGATCGATACGCCAGCGCACCACGTCGTCTTTGGCCGTGGGGTCCGGGGTCCAGCGGGCGAGGAGCTGGTCATAGCCCTGCAAGGCGCGATCGGCGATGACGTAGCGTTCTTTCTCGGTGCGCGTGGCGAACTCGGCCATGCGCACGCGCTCGGCGGCCAGGTCGCCTTCCAGGCGACGCTGGGTCACCGGGTCGACAAGACCGGGGCGTTGGGCCGACAGGCGCAACGCAGGTTCGGGCAGACGCGCCTTTTGCAGGGCGACCACGTATTCGCGGGCCACTTCTGGTTTGTCACTGGCGCGGATAAACGCCTGGTCGAATTCAAACAACGCGTCGTACTGCAAGCCCACACGGGTCAGCGCGTAACCCAGGGCCATGCGCCGGTTGGGGTCATCGGGCTTGGCGGCTACCAGCGCACGGGTGCGTTGTACGGCTTCGCTGGCCTTGCCGCCGTCGGCCTGGGTAAGGGCCATGCCCAGTTGCAGGTCGACATTGTTCGGCTCCCGCAGCAACGCCTTACGATAGACCGCCTCGGCCTGCGCCCACTGCTTCTGGTTGCGATAGGTGCGCGCGACCGTGGCCAGCGCCTGGGCGGTCAAGTTGCGATTCTGCCCCTGTGCCTCATACACCTTGAGCACTTCGGCATCCTGGCCGGCCCAACCGGCGATCACCAGGTGGTCGCTGATCTGGCCTGGCGTCTGGCGCTCGGCAGGCAGTTGGCGCAGTTGAGTCAAGGCGGGTGTGAAATTGCCGTTGCGCGCCTGGATGATCAGGGCGTCATAAGCCGGGTCGGCCATGGCGAAGGTGGGCATCAGCAACTGGCTGCACAAGGTTACCCCGATGAGCAGCCGTAACCGGCCTGAGGCACTGAGTGGGAGGTTTCGCAGCATATCGTGAGCTTCCTTACACACGGAAAGCTGTAACGATAGGTGGTCCTGAGCAATTTGCATCAGGGTGTCGGCGTCTCGTGACCCGACCTAGCTTTCCTGTATGAACTATCCCCGACGCCTGTATGAAAAAGGACAATTCATAACAATTGTTCAGAATTGCCCTACAAATCTGAAAAACCAATGGGGGAGCGGCCTTGCCTGCGATGAAGAGTGGCTAATCGACATGAGTGCCGGCCTTTTGACCCTTATCGCGGACAACCCCACTCCCCCATTAATTATTTCTGGGCGATGGCGAAATCTTTACTGCGCGCCGCCGACCGCACCGACCTTGGACATCACAAAGCCGATGAACTGCTCGACGGTCATCTTCTGGCCGTTGAAGGTCACTTCATTGTTGGCGTAATGCAGCTTGGACACCACGTCGTTGCCGACCAGGGTTGCCAGCTGTGTGCCGACCGCCATGCCGCTGACCATCTCGCTGGCCATCTGGGATTGCTGCTCGATGGCTTTAGGGTCGGTCACACCACCGACCTGTGCTTGCAGGGCGGCAACGTCGGCGATCATTGGCTTGGACAGGGTGAGGTTGGCGTCCAGCAGCGAGACCATTTGCTTGCCCAGTTCAACCGGTGGCAGCTCCATGGAGGTCGGCTTGGCCAGGTCCAGCACCAGGTTGAACTTGCTTTCGCCGTGGGTGGTTTTCAGCGACAGGTTTTCCAGCGCCAGATGCGGCTTGGCGGCCAGCAATTGGTTGACGTTGGCTTCTGCCAGGGTCTGCTCGGCTTCGGTCAGTTGCAGCTCAGGCACCGGTTGACCGGCGGCGGCAGCGGCCTGCACCGGCTGCATTTTGTCTTGATACAGCTTGGTCAGCACCAGGCCGGACGGCACGTCGATGTTCTTCAAGCTCAGGGCCATGGCAGCAGAGCCGACTGGTTTGCCCTGGTAGCCGATCTCGTCGATCTTGTAGTCGACGCGACCGGACATGTTGTTGTCCTTGATTTCACTGGTGTCTTTCTGCTCGAAGCCCTTGAGGGTCAGCACGGCTTTCTGCGGGCCGAAGGTGAGCTTGGTATCGCTCAGTTCTACGGTGTTCTGCCCGGTGTAGAAGCCGAAGGTGGATTTTTCCAGGTTGCTGGCCACGGTCAGGCCGGCGAGTTCGACGTTGAACGGCGCGCCATTGGCGTCGACTACATCCAGCTTGAGGCTGTTCATGTAGCCATCCACCTTGACCTTCTTGCCCTCGGCGGTGCTGTCGAAGTCCAGGTTCAGGCCGGAGAAGCTCACCGAGGAGGTCTCGTCCTTGAATTCCAGCGGCAGCAATTCGAGGTTGCCGGTGACCGAGCGGCTGTAGCCGATATTGGCCACGCCTTTGAGCGGCGACACGTCCTTGGCGGCGGCGAACCATTTTTCGGTGGTGGCGTTCTTTTCCAGTTCATAGTGACTGGTGGCCATGACCGGCAGCCACTTCAGCGACACCAGGCGCGAGAACGGCAACGGGCCGTGTTCGATATGGTCGACAAACAGCAGCTCGGGGTTCGGGTTCTGCTCGCCGAAGAATGAGCCCTGGCCCTTGAGGCGGTAGTGCGCGGTGCTGCTGAACAGGCCACGGTCCAGGGACACCAGCTCCAGGGCAACGGTGCCGTCGACGCCAGCCATGGAACGTTGCAGTTCCTTGTTGGCGTCCTGCACCGCCGTTTGCAGCACCGGCTCCAGCTGCTTACCGGTGTACCAGGCACCGCCTGCACTGACGACGCCGACGGCGACAACGAAACCCAAAAGAACAACGGCTGGCTTATTCATGAAGTGACCTGATCAAATCCTGTGAGAAGTGGGCTGTCTTCCTTGAACCCCATGGGGGATTGGCTCAAGCCCGCCGAAAACGGGGGAAGATTAGCACTGGCGGCCGCGAACGGCCCAGCTTTTCAGAGGGATCAGATCAGCACTAGTTCAGGAATACTCCAGCTCAATTTCATCCAACTGGTGGTCGAAACTCTTCAGGCGTGCCGTCCAGGTGTACACCAGCACCTCAAATTCGCGGTGTATCACGGCATTGCCGGGGGTGTCGGCCTTGGGGTCGCAGAAGTCCAGTTGGTAGCGCTCGCGGGCCATTTGCGTGGCCACGTCGGACAATTCCCGCGCGTTATTCAGCCAGTGCCTACCATCCGCGACTTGCTGATCGAGTGCCACGCACTGTTTTTTCAGGACTTCGAGGCTTTTTTCCAGGGGCGTGCCGGTCAGGTCTCCCATGACCTCCTGAAAGGTGCGCCCCGGTTGCCAGTAGCTGCCCCAGAAGTAGCGGTCGAACACGGTCTCAACGCGGCGCAACGCGACCTTGGTGTCCCAGATCGCCACGCGGGTCTTGCCTTGTTCGAGAAGTTTTTTCTTCACCCGTTGGTTCTGGTAAGAGGCCCAGGCCACGACGCCGATGGACAGGGTGCCGATCACCAGGCAGGCGCTGTCGAGAAACACCATCGCCTTGTCGAGTTGGTGAGCCAGCATGACGCCGTAGAAATAAGCAGCCGATAACAGCACCAGTGCGAAGAGCACGCACCAGAAAGCGGGAGCATAAGGGTTTTTCATTATTGGAATCCCCATGAGCAAACGCGAGCAGTGTCAGGCGAATCGTCACGGCGATCCGCCTGTCAAAGCATAGCTATTTGCTCAGGGTTTGCTGGTCGGCGCAGGTTGCGTTCGTCCGCTTTCCCAGCCGCCGCCCAGGGCCAGGAACAGGTCGATCTGGCTCATGGCAACCTGGGTGTTGGCGGCGGCCAGTTGCGCGCGCATGCTGGTGTGGGTGCCGGTGGCTTGAAGATCGGCCAGGAATGAAGCGCGGCCGGCCTGGTAGAAGCGGTGTGTTTGGTCGGCGGCTTCTTCCGACGAAGCTTCGGCTTCGGCCAGCGCATCGCGCCGTTGCAGCAACGCGGTGTATTGCGCCAGCCCGGTCTGGGTCTCACGAATGGCGTTGAGCACCACCCCATCGAAGTGCGCCAGGGCACCCTGGGTCGCGGCTTCGGCTTCATGGATACGGGCTCGGGCGCCGTTGGTCGGCACCGTCCAACTGATCAGCGGGCCAAAGCCCCAGCGGTTGGTGGCGGGCTCGCCAAGGTTGTCGAGGATACCCACCGTACCGACCGTGGCGCCGATGCTGATGTCCGGGTACAACGCGCCGGTGGCCACGCCGATCCGCGCCGTAGCAGCGGCCAGTTGGCGCTCAGCCTGTCGCACATCGGGACGGCGCTTGAGCAAGGCGGCGCCATCCCCCACCGGCAACAATTGGGCGATGTGCGGTAACTCGGCGCAGCTGCTGGTGCCGGCGGGCAATTGATCCACCGGCTTGGCCAGCAACATCGACAAGCGAAACAGCCCGGCCTGGCGCGCGGCGTCATAACGCGGCATATCGGCGCGCAACGACTTGAATTGGGTTTGCGAACGGGTGACCTGGGTTTCGTCGCCACGGCCGGCGTCGCGCAGGCGCTGGGTCAGGCGCGTGCCTTCGGCTTGCAGGTCAAGCGAATGCTGGGCGATAGCCTTTTCTTCGTTGGCGGCGCACACCTGGGTGTAGGAACGCACCACGTCGGCGACCAGGGTGATACGCGCGATATCCGCCGCAGCTTGCGCGGCGTCAGCACTGGCCTGGGCGCTTTCGATGCCGCGTTGCAGGGTGCCGAACAGGTCGAACTGATACGAGGTGCTGATACCCACACTGCCGATATTGGCGACCGGCACTTTGTCCGCGAGCAAGAACGCTTCGCCCGACTCCTGCAAACGCTGGGCCTCAGCCTTGGCACCAGCACTCCAACCGCCAGCAGATTCGGCCTGCTGCACCTGGTACCGCGAGCGTTGCAGGTTGGCGGCGGCGACGCGCAGATCCGTGTTGGAGGCCATCGCCTGGCGCACCAGCTCATCCAGGCGCGGGTCCTTGTACAACCGCCACCAATCCGCCGGCACCGGTGCCGACACCACGTTGTTGCCTTCACCGGCGATCGTCCCTTGCAGGTCGCCACGATTGACCGCGGCTTTATCCGGCAGCGAGTAATCCGGGCCCACCGCCTGGCAGGCCGACAGCAACACACCCAGCGCGGCGGTGGCCAACAGCTGCTTCATGGCTGGTCTCCGTCTTTGACCTTATCGCCGATGATCGAGACGGTGGCCGTTCGCCCGGCGATCATGCGGAAGTCCGCCGGCACATCATCGAAGGCAATGCGCACCGGAATCCGCTGGGCCAGGCGTACCCAGCTGAACGCCGGGTTGACGTTGGGCAGCAGGTTGGAGCCGCTGCTGCGGTCGCGGTCTTCGATACCGGCAACGATGCTTTGCACATGGCCGCGCAGGCGGGCGTTGTCACCAATCACACGGATGTCCACCGCCATGCCGACGTGAATGCCGTCGAGCTTGGTCTCTTCGAAATAACCATCGATATGGAAGGAATTGCTGTCCACCACCGACAACACCGGGCGCCCGGCGGTGACGAACTCCTGGGTACGCGGCGCCCGGTCGTTGACGTAGCCGTCCACGGGGCTGCGGATCACCGAGCGGTCGAGGTTGAGCTGGGCGGAATCCACCGTCACCTGGGCTTCGGCCAGGGCCGATTGGGCACGGGCTACGCGGGACTGGCTTTCTTCCAGTTGCTCGCTGGGCACCAGGTTGCCGAGACCGCGGTTACGTTTGTACTCGCGCTGGGCCTGGGCCAGGGTTTCCTGGCGGTCGGCCACGGCGGCCTGGGCTTGGCGCAACGCCAGCTTGAAGCGGTCCTGGTCGACAGCAAAGAGCACTTGGCCCTTGGTCACCAACTGGTTGTCGCGCACGTCCACGCGCTGGATCAGCCCGGACACGTCCGGCGCGATCTGCACGATGTCGGCACGGATGTGGCCGTCACGGGTCCAGGGGGCAAACATGTAGTACATGACCATGCGCCACACCACGACGACCGCAAACGTCACGATCAACAGCGTGAGGACTACACGGCCGATGGTCAAAAAAGGTTTTTTCATGTCATCAGGTATCGACTGAGTGAGTCCACCGCGCCCAGCAACAGCGCGTAGAGCCCCACATTGAATAATGCCCGGTGCCAGACCAGGCGATAGAAGTGGAGACGGGTCAACAACCCGTGCACCACCAGGAACAACACGTACGTAATGCCCATCAGCACCAGCAGCGTGGGCAGGAACACCCCGCTGATATCCAGATCACCGATCATAAAGGCGCTCCATCAGGCAGCGGCGCTTCCATCTCGGTGCCGCCAATAAATTCCACGCCCGGCAGCAGCGACAGGCGCAAGCCCGCCAGCGCATGCAAAAGATGCAGGCGGGTGTCGTCTTCGTCTTGCAGGCCCTGGCCGTTGAGGGCGCGGCGCGTGCGGTCCAGGGTCATCAGCAGACCGCTCGGCGCGGGCAAGCGTTCACCGGCCTTTAGGCACGCTTTGAAGTAACCGCCCACACCTTCGACGACTTGGTTGAGCAGCACCCGTGGCACGCCGAGAATGCGCGGCGAATAGGCGAGCAGATCAAGCAGGTTCAGCGCCACGCGCAAATCGCGCAGGGCGGTGCCGGTGTCCTGGTTGATCAGGGCCAGGCGCGGCAGGTGCTGCATCAGGCGGTCAAGCATCTGCGCGGCCATGTGCCGGTGTTCGGCCAGGGTCGCAGGCTCGGTGAGGCTGACGATGTCGCGCCAGCTGAAACGCGTCAGGCGCTTGGCCGCCAGCTCGGCGCCGAAGGGCCGCGCGATCAGTGTCCACACAAAGGCGAACAGCAAACCCACCGGCCCCGCCAGGTTGACGTTGGCAAAGTTGAGAAAGTCGGCGTCATAGGCGCCCTGGATGCTGATGAACGACGAGGTGTTCACCAACGTCAGCAACATGCCCAGGTAAAAACGCGGCTGCACGGTGAGCGTGCCGATGCAGATAAACGGCACGGCGAACGCTAGCACCAGCATCGGAAAATCATGCAGGTTGGGCAGCACCAAAAACAGGTAGAGACTGGCGAACAGCACCGACATGGCGGTCCAGAAAAAGAACCGGTAGATCTGCGGCGCCGGGTCGTCCATCGAGGCAAAGAAGCTGCAGGCGACGGCGGCCAGGATCACGGCGCTGCCGCCGTCGGTCCAACCGAGCAGGATCCACAGCACCGAGGCAACGATAATCGCGGTGACCGTCGAAAACGCCGAGTAGAACATCAGCCCACGGTCGAGGAACGGCGTGAGCCGGCCCAGGCGCCAATGGCGGTACACAGCACGCCAGGTGTCCTGGCTCTCGCACTGGATGGCGGCTTGCAGGCTGCGGCAGTCTTGCCACAGGTCGATCCACTCTGCGAGGCGGTAGAGCGCGTTGGAGAACAGCAACGTGTGCCGGTCGTCCAGCGCTTCTCCCTGGGGTTGAGCGGCGTCGACCTTGTCACGCAGCACGCGCCAGCGTTCCAGGGGCGCTTGCTCGGTAGTGCTCTCCAGCCAGGCGTTGGCTTCTTCCAACAAAGGCTTGAGCTGATCAAGAAACTCCGGTGCGCGATGCTCGATGGCGTAAACGGCATCATCCAGCGCATCGATGACGGGCAACAGGTGGATCATGCGCCCGCGCAGTTCCTTGGTGTTGCGCACCGTCTGCGGCCGGGCGCCTTCGTGGGGCAACTGGCCGATCATCAATTCGAGGGTGTTGAAGGTAGTGACCATGCCGCCGCGTAGGGTGCTGATTTCTTCAGGCTCAACGTTGCGCGTCAGAAAACGTTGGCTATAGACCTGAGCGTCGGCAAACCACTTGGCCACCGAGCCATCGAACACCGGCATCAGGCGGCGCGGCCAGAACATCGCGCCGACCACCGCTGCCACTGCGATACCCAGGAAGATTTCTTCGGTGCGCGCCTCGGCCACATCCCACACCGCCAGCGGGTTATCCACCACCGGCAAGGCGATCAGCGGCAAGGTGTAGCCGGCCAGCATCAGCGCGTAGTTGTTGGCGGTGCGCAGGTGCATGGACAGAAACAACAACGTGCCGGTCCACAAGGCAATCACGACCACCAGCAGGTAGGGTGATTGCACGAACATCGGCACAAAAATCACCGCCGCCGCCGCGCCCATGAACGTGCCGATGGCGCGGTATAACGCCTTGGAACTGGTTGGGCCGACAAACGGGCTGGAAACGATATACACCGTGACCATCGCCCAGTACGGACGCGGCATTTGCATGAGCATGGCGATGTACAACGCGATCATCGAGGCTGCAAAGGTGCGCACCCCGTAGAACCAATCACGGGCGGGCGGGAAACCGGTAAAAAATCCGTTCAAAGCGACGCCGCCTCGAAGGCGCGCAGCACTCGCAGCGCGGCTTCCATATCGCTGTGGGGAATGTCGGCCAGCACTTCCTTACGCAGGCGCACCAGCTGCACTTCCACCGCTTGCACCAGCTCGCGGCCACGCTCGGTCAGGCTCAAGGCCTTGGCGCGACGGTCATGCACGTCTTCGGTGCGGCACACATAACCGTCGGTGCACAGGCGGTCGAGCAGGCGCACCAGCGACGGGCTTTCCATCCCCGACGCCTGGGCGACCTTGACCTGATGCACACCATCGCCCAAGCGGCCGATCATCAACAACGGCACGGCGCAGGCTTCGGAGATGCCATAGCTCACCAGCGTGGTCTGGCAGATTTTGCGCCAGTTACGGGCGCCCACCACCATGCTGCTGCTGAGGTTCATCTGGAGTTGTTCGAGGGATTGAGGCACTGGATAGTTCGCATACAGTTAGTTTGCTAACTATCAATATGGTGGATGGATCCAAATGCGTCAAGTTTTGAAACAATTTAGCGGATGGGTGGTGAGGGGTTGGGGTAAGTAAAGCGGGTTTGGGCGCGGGTGCCGGATTTTGATGAGAAGCGACGAGGGTGCAATCGGCCGAATTGCTCTAAACCGTTAGTCGCCTCCTGCCTGACCTCACTTCTATTGGTAATTACGATGTATATACTTTGTACATACCATTTCGAGACCTCAACTGTGACCAAATTAGCCGTCTTCACTATGAAACTGGAATCAGAGTTGCGCGACCAATTCATGGCAGAGTGCGAAGCCTCGCATCGCCCGGCGTCGCAAATCGTGCGGGAAATGATGCGTCAGTTTGTGCAGTCTCAACAGGAGACACGGGAATATGACGAATTCTTACAACGCAAAGTAGATGCCTCGCGCGCGTCCATTCGGGCAGGCCGAGAGATTTCCAACGAAGACCTGGAGGCCGAATTTGCAGCGAGGCGCGCTCAAGTAGATAACCTGGAATGAGGGTTACCTGGACGCCCGAGGCCGGGTAGGATCGTCGAGAAATCTGGGATTTTCTATTCGATAAAAACCCGCAGGCCGCTGCCGACATGGACCGGCGTTTTAGCATCGCAGCAGCTGGCTTGGCCCAAAACCCGGAAATTGGCCCCTCAGGTCGAATCTCTGGAACGCGCGAGGTCATTCCCCATCCGAGTTACCGGCTCGTTTACCAACTTGAGCCAAACGTGGTGAGGATTGTGGCTCTGGTGCATACCGCTCGCCAGTGGCCTCCAGAAAGTGGCGTACCCCATTGATGCCTCAAGCGAACGGAGGCTGAGCACTTTCATCCTCGTTTACCCGTCCCGCCTCCTCCTCGATAAACTGAAACACCTCCTCCGCCACGCTGTACTGAAACTGCTTGCGCCGATGTTTCGAAACCTTGCCCTCGTTGTCCAGGCACATCATCACCAGCTTCGACAGATCACTGCCGCGCACGTCATAACGCTGGTTCACGGCCTTGATCACGCGGTCGTAGCGGTCGAGGAATTCGGTTTCTTCACGCAGTTCCACTTCCAATGCGCGTCGAGCCATTTGCAGGGTGAATTCGACACAGCGGGTGGCGTCCCAGTAGCGGTAAATCGACGGGTGGCCGATGAACTCGAAGGCCATTTCATCGCCATCCAGCCAAGTCACGCTCCAGAATTCCCGCGTGGGTTGGGAGAACGCCTTGAGCGCCTCCAGATAGCCCGCCTCTTCGTGCTTCATCGCAACGGAAACAGGCAACAACAGCCCGTTCTCCAGCGCGCCGTAGTGGCAGAGTGTTTGGTGGATCAGGAAGCGAGACAGGCGCCCATTACCGTCCATGAACGGATGCAGGAACACAAAGCCGAAAGCCGTGACGGCAGCCGCCACCAATGGATCAACCTCTCTCACAGGCTGGTTGGCGAACGCCATCAATTCTTCCATCAGGTCCTGACAGAGTGCCGGAGCAGGCGGCACATAGCTGACACCCGCTGCACCACGCAGGCCGTTGTGCAGGTGGTTTTGTTCATGGCGGAATGCGACGGCTTTGTCGAACGGATTGGAAACGGTGCTGTTTTGCAGCTCGACCAAGTAGTCCTCGGTCAGCAGGCGCCCTTCGTGAGCCTGGCGCAAAAGTTGGACGAATCGACGGGACTTTTCTTCGCTGGGTTGTTCTTTTTCGATGGCGAACGAATCGCGGGTTTCGTGGAGATAGGCCCACTGGATCGCGCGGTCCATCATTTCGGGTGGGAGCGTGGCCATGAAGGATTTGGCGCGACCCAAGATGTCGAGACTCAGTAGAGCGTCAATTTCAGGTGTACGCTCGACCGTCGCACAATACGACAGGGAACCCAGGCCATTGAAGTCGATACGCCATCGGGAGTTTCGCGTCGAAGGTCCTGTCACGTAGCGCTGCGGGTCAAACAACGGAGCAACACGACTGTTGATCGCCTTGCTGTAATCCAGGCGTTGGAGGGTCAGCCCCTCCCAGAGGTAGCAGACTTTTCGGATGAACACGCCGTTGGGGGCTTTTTCAAGCTCTCGCAGCAATTGGTCTGCTGTAACGACTTCAAGCGCCTGAGCCAGGATGCCAAGATTGATGCCTTCGTGCTTTAGGGCAAAAAGAATATGGTCGAGTACTGAGTCCGCGGAAGGCGCAACGGCGTGAGGAACCGCCAGGCAACCGCCGATCATCGAGAGGCGGGTGACTGGCTTTATCATCGCGATACGGCCAGGCGCAATAGCTTTCAATCCGAGGGATTGGTGCAGATGGGCATAACCAACCAGAGACATCGCGCAACCTCAGAAAAAGTTCACTCACGCGATTAAAGCCTAGTTTTTTTCAACCCTCATCAGATTTTTTCAAGTTTTGCCATTTTTACTAAGTTTTTTACACGCCCCGCCCACCCCGCAACATCAAATTCAACTCATCCACCACCTCAGCCCAATCCGCATCCTCCAGAATCTCCTCGCGTAAAAACGCCTTCTGGCTGTCCGTCCAGAAAAACGCATCCGCCAGTTTCAGCTCCGGCTTGAGCGGCGAATGCACCGCCACAAATTTCTCGATACTCACCGGGTCATCCGGCAAACCCAGCTGTTTGAACAGTGACGGCAAGCTATGCACGGGCGATTCCATGGCGGGCTCCTGATAGAAAAGTGTCAACCCAGTCTAGCGGCAGCCCTCGGGTTGTGCCGACGGTACGTTGCACAGCACGAACAACCGCGCCCGCGCGCCGCCGCCATCCTGGCGACTGAGTTCGCGCCAGCCTTCGGGCAGCGGGGCGAAGTCGTCGGGGGCTTCGTTGCTGCTGATCAGCCAGACGCGATGGGTCTCGGCGGGCAGTGCCGACAGGCGGTCGAGGTAGATGCGCCCGCCGTCCTGGTCCACCAACGTGCCAAAGCCATAGGCATTCGGCCGGGTGGGCGTGCCGTCGGGTTTGGGCGGGGTGTAGAGCTGCAACTGGGCGTCGGTCTGGTCGTAATACACGTAGCTGAGGTACCACATCATGTCGCTGAGGACGATGCGGTCGTCTTCCTGGTAATTGCGGTTGACGAACTCCACCGGCACGTTGAATTGGTCGTGCTCATCCACGGTGAAATTGTTTTTCAACCCCACCAGTTCCACGCCGACAAACAGCACGAACAGCGCCGCCCCCAGCAGTGAAAACCGCGATGGCAGACGATCGATGGCCATCGCCAGAAGGATCGGCAAACCCAGGGCATACACCGTCAGGTAACGTTCGATAAACACCGGGGAAATAAATGACACCCCGTAGACCAACAGCAGTGGCAACAGGAAAAACAGCGCCAACAGGCTGGCCGGCCGATAGCGCTCACGGTCACGCCAAGCGGTGGCAAACACGACAGCCACCAGTAACAACGGGAACAGCCAGAACAGCGGCGACCAGAAACCGACACCTTCGTCTTGAAGCACAAACTGCCACATCATCGACGGCAGGGAGAACAGGCTGACCGGCTCTTCCCAGCCAATATCACCGCCCACCTTGAGCTGTTCGACATGCTGCACCAGGTCCAGCAGGTTCGGCAGCCACGGCAGGTACAGCAACACAATCGCGGCGTTGGCCACCCACCAGGCCGGGCGTGTGATAAGCCGCTGGTCACGCGGCATCGTGCCAGCCAGCACACCCAGATAGGCCCAGTGCACCAACACGCACAGTGCAGTGAAATAATGGGTGTAGAAACCGGCCGTCATCAAGACGACATACGCCGCCAGATACCGCGTGCGCTCGGGTTGGCGCACCCAGTACACCAGCGCCAGCGTGGCGCCCAGCAGCCACACGCCCAGCAGCGAATACATGCGCACTTCCTGGCTGTAGCGCACCGCCGTCGGCAACAGCGCCAGCAGGATCCCCGCCAGCACCGCCGCACGGCGGGTGGACAGTTGCCGCGTGAGCCAGATGCCCAGACCCACGGCCACCACGCCGGGAATGGCACTCATGCCGCGAATCGACCAGATGCTGTCGCCGAACAGTTCGATCCAGCCGCGCAGCAGCAAAAAATACAGCGGCGGGTGCACATCATGCGCCGCATGGAACCACAGGTCGCCCAAGGCGTATTCGCTGAGCAGCAGGCTAGAGCCCTCGTCGCCCCAAATCGCCGCCGACGTCAGATTGTAAAACCGCAGGGCCATGGCCAGCGCCAGGATCGGCACCCACCAGAGACGACTGATCCAGCCGGCACCTTCCCAACTGAGGCGACTGAGTGCGGGTAACGTCCCGACCTTTTCGTTTTGCTCAACCACAGACCGACGCACCTCGATTCCCCTGATTGCCCAAGTGCAAACACCGCCACTCTAGGACAAAAGATCCAGGCTGGCTGCTGGAATCAGACAAATCAGCAATTTGTGCAGGGCTTCTCCGAAGCAACCGTAGGAACACGCTATTATTGCCCCCCTCCAAGGACTCAGGATCAAGGACACGACATGCGCATCGGTTTTCTGTCACCTCTGGCACTGGCACTGCTTGCCGGCATCACCCAACAGGCCCAGGCCAGCTCTGACGACTCGTGTTACCCCGATTGGCGCGTCTCGCGTGACAGCCTCGATTCCTGCAGTAACCTGCCCTTCCTGAGCCCCGGCAACGACAGTCGCGTCAACCTGCGCCTGCTGCTGGCGGACAAAAAGGCCGAACCGCTCACGCCCAACGCCCTGAGCGAAGACGATCTGTCCCAAGGCTTCGGCCTGGTGCCCTTCCCGGTCTATCGCCTGGCGCCTATTCCCGCGACAAACGATGAGCCCGACAACAAGCCGGACGACTCGCGCACCGCCGAACTCGACGCCCTGCTCAAGCCCCTGGGCATCCAGCGCGACGAGTACAAGACCGCAGGCGAAGCGTTCCTGACCGGCGAGGGCAGCCGTTGCCGCAGCAACGATGATGACAGCGCCACGGCCTTCATCAGCCAGGTGATCAAGGCCGACATGCCGGCAGCCGAGCGTGATTTGCTGGTAAAGGCGCGCTTGCAACTGCTCACGGCCTGTTCGTGGGAAGGCCAGGTGGTGGACGCCCAGCAGATCCAGTCCCACGACGGCCAACTGTTCCGTACCTACCTGCAAGCCGCCGCCGACTTCTACAGCGGCCGCTTCGGTGACGCTGAGCGCGGTTTTGCCGCCGCCAGCACCAGCCAGGTGCCTTGGCTGAAGGAAACCGCGCTGTACATGACCGCACGTACCTCCTTGAACCAGGCCCAGGCTGAAGCCTTTGACGAGTACGGCATGCCGCAGCTTGAGCATGTGGATAAGTCCGCCCTGAGTGATGCCGAAGAAGGCTTCCTCGGTTACCTGAAAACTTATCCACAGGGCGACTACCTGGCCTCCGCCCGTGGCCTGTTGCGTCGCGTCTACTGGTTGGCCGGTGACAACACCAAACTCGCCGAAGCCTTCGGCTGGGCGATGACCGAAGCGACTGACGCGCAGCGCAATGTGTCGCTGGATGATCTGGTGGAGGAAGCCGACCTCAAGCTGTTGATGGTCAATAGCGAGACCGTCACCACGCCGATGATCCAGTTTGTCAGTGACCTGATGGTGATGCGCGGTGGCAACCAGCCCGCCCTCTCTCGCGCCGACCTGGAAAAGCAGAAAACGGCGTTCGCTGGCGCGCCGCAGCTGTATGACTACTTGCTCGCGGTGTCTGCGCTGTATACCGAGCATCAGCCGGACGCCGCGCTGAAACAATTGCCCCAGAGCGTTCCGTCGAGCCTGAATTACTTCGCCTTCAGCCAGCAGACCCTGCGCGCCCTGGCCCTGGAAGCCAAGCAAGACTGGAAAGGCGCCGAAGCGCTCTGGCTGCAACTGCTGCCACTGGCAAAACTGCCGTTGCAACGCGACCAGCTTGAGCTGGCGTTGGCCCTGAACTACGAGCGTAGCGGCCAGTTGGCCAAGGTGTTTGCCGCCGATTCACCGATCAGCGCCAAACCGGTGCGCTACATCCTGCTGCGCAACGTCGCCGGTCCTGAATTGCTGCGCCAGCAGATCGCCGGGGCCAGCGACCCGCTGGAGCGCCAGACCGCGCAATTCGTGTTGCTCTACAAAGACCTGCTGCGCGGCCAGTACGCCACCTTCGCCGACGACCTCAAGCAACTGCCAGCCGCTGCCCCGGACGACAAACTGGGCACCAGCCTGGGTTATGTCTACAGCGCCAGCCAGACCTTGAAACTGTTCCAGTGGAACGGTGACAAAGCCGAGTCCGGCTACGCCTGCCCGAGTATTACGCAAATCGCCGCGACCTTGCAGGCCGATGCCAAGAACCCACAGGGCCTGAACTGCCTGGGTGAGTTCATCCTGCGTAACGGCCTGGACGGCATGCCGCTGGAGCAGGCACGCGCCGCCGGCAGCCTGGGCAGCAGCGCATCGGACTTCAAGGGTGAAACCTTCTCGCGCCTGGACGGCTACAAACAGGTGATCGGCAACGCCAAGGCCCCCAAGAACGACAAGGCCTACGCCCTGTTCCGCGCCATCAACTGCTACGGACCTTCGGGCTACAACAGTTGCGGCGGCGTCGACGTGCAGCCGGCCGTGCGCAAAGCCTGGTTCCGCCAGCTGAAAACCAGCTACGCCGACACCCAGTGGGGCAAATCGCTGCAGTACTACTGGTGAAGCACCTGTGGCTCAGCTTGCTGTTGCTAGGCTCGGCCTTCGGCGCCGTCGACGCCCGCGACTATGACGCCTTCTGGCTGTGGAGCGGCGTCGCGCCACAGCCGGTGCTCAAGCAGGCGAAAACCCTGTACATCCTCCAGGGCCAGATCAACTCCACGCGCCGCGCGCCAGGGCGCGGCGTGCAGATGATCGCCCAAGGCATCAGCGTGCCGCGCCTGACCCAGGGCGACATCTGGATTGTCTATCGCGCCCACACCCTGCACTGGCCCGAACAGGTCTACACCCAACTGCTTGGCCAGGTACAACGCTGGCGCGACGCAGGCAATCCAGTGGTCGGCATTCAGATCGACTTCGACGCCCGCACCCAGTACCTGCACGAATACGCCGACTTCCTGCGCGGCCTGCGCCAGCGCCTGCCCGCCGACCTGCGCCTGAGCATCACCGGCCTGATGGACTGGAGCAGCAATGCCGACCCCACCGCCATCGCCCAGCTCAAGGGCGTGGTGGATGAAGTGGTGGTGCAGACGTACCAGGGGCGCCACAGCATCCCCGATTACGCGGCGTATTTGCCACGGATGAACCGGTTGGGGTTGCCGTTCAAGATCGGCTTGATTCAAGGCGGGACGTGGGAGGAACCGAAGTATTTGCAAACGAGCGAGTGGTTTCGAGGGTATGTGGTGTTTTTACAAAACCCTTGAAACGCCGTTCCCTTATCCGGCGCCCCAGACTGTCACAAGCAACCCCCATCCCAGTAGCCCGACACCTACTCCCAGCCATTCGGCGCGTGTCAGGCGTGCGTTTCCCTCTCCCTCGGGATCCTGCTCCAAGTGATTGATCGCGCACTGCAGTTGCAACGCCAACGCCACCTGCAACACGGCGATGCAGGCAACGACAGCCAGTGCGGCAAACGGTGACAACAGCCACAGCACGGTGAACGGCAAGCACCCTCCCAGAAAGATCGCCGCCGCCAGGCAGCGAGGCCACCAGTAAAAGGCCGACTCGCCCTGCTCCAGTTCTCGCATCACGCTGAGGATCAGCGAACAGAAGTAGCACGCCGGAAACATCACGCGAACCCAGGGCCATAGCGTCTTGCCGCTGGCTTGCTGGTACAGTGCCCATTGCTGGTAGAGCCAGTAGGCGAAGTAGCCGCCCAGGGTCAGCAGCACCAAGACGAGGAGTTTGCGCGGGGCGACCACCAGGAATACCGGTTCGCGAACCGGCATCCAGCTCAGGCGGGAACGTGGTGTGGCATAGGGATCTTCAGCGACAGACATAGGCCGTATCTCGCGAGGGTGGCCAGCCAAAAGCTAACGCTCGCGAGACGTTTAAAGTTCACACCCGACTCAATCAGGACGTGTCCTACAACCGACTGCCTACCAGTCGTAGGTCAGGCTCGACACCACCGTACGCCCTTCGCCGTAGTAGCAATCCAGGTCACTGGTGCACTGCGACACATAGGTCTTGTTGGTGAGGTTCTGCACGTTCATCGCCAATTTCACGCCCTTGAGTTTCAGCGGCGAGCGGCTCAGGTCGTAGCTCAGGCTGGCGTCGTAGACGCTGTAGGAGGGCACAGTAAAGGCACCTTCGTAGTAATCACCCAGGCTCTGGCGGGCGTAGCGCACACCCAGGCCTGCGCCGAGGCCGGCCAGCGGGGTGTCGCCGAGTACGCTGTAGTTGATCCACATCGACGCGGTCAGCGGTGAGATACCGGCGGGATGGCGACCCTCGCGGCCGTCGTTGTCCTTGGTGTATTTGATGTCGTTGCGCGAAGCCGACGCGACGATGTCCCAGGCATCGCTGAGGACGGCCTTGGCTTCCACTTCCACGCCGCGTGAACGCATGGCACCGCTTTGGGTGCTGAAGGTGGTGTCGACCGGGTTGGTGGTGAGCACGTTTTCCTGGTCCAGCTGATAGGCCGAGACCTGCACGAAACTCTTCTGCCCAGGCGGTTGGTACTTCACACCGACTTCGTATTGGTTGCCGGTAGACGGCTCGAAGGGCTTCTGGTTGGCGTCAGTGCCGGCCAGTGGCAGGAAGGATTCCGTGTAGCTGACAAACGGCGCCAGGCCGTTATCGAACAGGTACACCAGGCCCGCACGGCCCGTGAATGCCTGGTCTTTGCTGGCGAAGCGAGTGTCGGTCAGGGGTTCTTTGTTCACCACATTTGCCCAGTCGTAGCGCCCACCCAGTACCAATGCCCATTTATCCCACTTGATCTGATCCTGTACGTACAGGCCGGTCTGGGTGATGGTGCGGTCCCAGCGGTACGGTTGGCCGAAATTCAGGCGCTGGCCGTAGACCGGCTTGAACAGGTCGATGATCGGCGGGTTGCGGTCGTACAAGCCGTGGAACTGCGAGTTGGAATGGTAGTAGTCCAGGCCGAAGATCATCGTGTGAGAGAAGGCACCGGTATCAAATTCCGCCTGGGCGATGCTGTCCACGCCAAACACTTTGTTGTTCTGCGCCCAGTCCACACCGAAGCGTTGCAGGTAGCGTTGATCCTGTACGCCCGTGGCCGGGTTGGCGACGAAACGGTAGCCGTGCAACGGCGCGGTGTAGCGGTCGTCGACCTCGGCATAACGTGCGTTTTGCTTGAGGGTCCACGTGTCATTCAGGCGATGGGAAATCTCGTAACCCAGCGCGTATTGCTCGCGGTTGTACTGGTTGACGCCGGGCTCGCCGATGAACAGGTCGCGCTTGATCTTGCCGTTGGGGTTGGCCCACAACGTGCCGGATGCCGGTAACCCTTGGGCTTCGGGCACGCCTTTGTCTTTCTGGTACTGCGCGAACACCGTCACGCTGGTTTCATCGTTCGGCCGCCAGGAGAGGCTCGGCGCGATGAACTGGCGTTTGTTTTCGACGTAGTTGATTTCGTCCTGGCCGTCATTGGCCAAGCCGGTCAGGCGATACAGAAATTGCCCTTGCTCATCCAGTGGACCGCTCAGGTCGATGGCCGCGCTTTTGTGCTCGTAGGTGCCCGCTTCCAGTACCACTTGGTGGATCGGCGTTTCGCTGGGGCGCTTGCTGACCATGTTGACGATGCCGCCAGGCTGGTTCTGCCCGTACAGCACCGAGGCCGGGCCCTTGAGCACTTCGATGCGCTCTAGGGAATACGGCTCGATCTGCAACGCACCGCCGGTGCTGCCGCCGCCATAAGGCAAGTGCAGACCGTCCAGATAAAGCGGCGTAGGCGAGAAGCCCCGGGACGTCGGTTCATCGAACAGCTTCACCCGGTCGGCGAAACCACCCGCACTCATGCCCGGCGTATAGAGCAACGCCTGGGTGACGCTTTGCGCGCCGCGCGCCTTGATCTCGGCGGCGGTGATCACGTTGATGGTCTGCGGAATTTCCACCAGTGCCGAATCGGTCTTGCTGCCGGACGCACTGCGGGTGGCGACAATCCCGTCCACCGGGCCCCAGGCACTTTCCTGGGCTTGCTGGCCGCTGATCTGGGTGGCGCCCAGTTGCAAAGGTCCGCCATTGGAAACCGCCTGCAACGACCAACCACCCTGGGATTGCATCGCCATTAGGCCGCTGCCCGCCAGCAGCCGCTCCAGACCCGACCCGACGCCATAGCGCCCTTGCAGGCCCGCACTGCGCTTGCCTTCGGTCAGCGTCGCGTCCACCGACAGCAAAATACCCGACGCGCTGGCAAAGCGATTCAGTGCCTGGTCGAGGCTGCCGGCCGGGATGTTGTAGCTGCGCTGCGCCTCGGTACTTTCTTCGGCATGGACCAGCGTCGGCACCATCGGCACCGTCGCGAACAGGCTGACAAATACGCCACGGCGCAGGGCGCGGGCCAAGGGTTGGATTGGGTGGTGCGGCATTGCAGGACTCCCGTGAGATCGCTTCTTGATTGGCTTTCAAGAGGTATCCCGAACGGGACGCAAAAACCGACAAGCACAAGTGAAAAAATTTTCAGGCCCGCGCCTTGATCGTGACCCAGTAGCGCGTGACCGCCTGCACCTGGACCGGCAACGAGCGCTCCAGCGCGGCGAGGATGGTATCGGTATCGTTCAGCGGAAACACGCCCGTCAGCAGCAGACCGGCCACCACCTGATCACACCGCAGCAGCCCCGGACGATAACGGCCCAGTTGCGCCACGAACTCGCCCAACGGCTGGCGCTCGGCGATCAGGCGGTGCTCGGTCCAACTGCTGGCATTGGCGCTCACCGCCGCCAGCGCCGAACTTTGATGCGGGTCGAACCACAGGCTATCACCGGCGTTCATCTGCACGGCTACGCCATGTACCGGGGTCACTCGCAAGCGACCTTCGTACAGGTCGACACGGCTACCATCGGCCAGTTCGCACACGGCAAAACGAGTGCCCAGCGCCTGCACATCGCCCGCTGGGGTTTCGACGATCAACGGGCGGAAGGGATCGTGGCCGCTGGTCAGCAGGATCTCGCCGCGGATCAGGCGAATACGCCGCTCACTGGCGCTAAAACGCAGGTCGACCGCGCTGTCGCTGTTGAGGTCCAGGCGCGTGCCATCGCTGAGGGTGACGTGGCGAATTTCGCCGGTGCGAGTGCGGTATTGCGCGAAGCCGGCTTGCCAGGGTTCACTGCGCTGCACCAAGTAGCCGCTACCACCAGCCACCAACAGCAGGCCGAGCAGCTTGAGCGCAGCGCGGCGCTGCGTATCCGGGGTGTCGCGCAACACCGCGCGGGCGCTGTTGGCGGGCACGCTGCCGAGGGTGTGCTGCAGCTGCTGCAAACGCTGCCAGGCACGGCGATGCTCCGGGTCGGCAGCCTGCCATCGGGCAAAAGCCTGGCGTTGTTCGCCTTGCAGGTCGCCGCCCCATTGCAGCATCAGCCATTCGCTGGCCTGCTCGACAATCGCCGGGGCGATGGGTGCGTCGTGTCTCATTCGGCGTAGGCCACTTGGTAGCAGGCGACGATGGCGCGGGTCATGTACTTCTGCACCGAGCTAATGGAGACATCCAAGCGCTCAGCGACCTGTGCATAACTCAGGCCTTCGAACTGCGACAGCAAAAACGCCTGGCGTACGTTGTCGGGCATGCGGTCGAGCATGGCGTCTATCTGCATCAGGGTTTCAAGGATCAGCGCGCGGGTTTCCAGGGACGGCGATTCCGGCTCGGGCAGGTGCGCGATGCTTTCCAGGTAGGCGCGCTCAATGCGCAGGCGCCGCCACTGGTCGATCACCAGGTTGCGAGCGATCTGCGCCAGGTAGCTGCGGCTTTCCTTGTCGCCGGGAAAGCGCCCGGATACCAGCAGGCGCAGGAAGGTGTCCTGCGCCACGTCAGCCGCATGCTCGCGATCGCCCAGGCGCTTGCGCAGCCAGCCTTGCAGCCAGCCGTGATGGTCGCGGTACAGGAGGTGAAGCTGTTGCTGGCCGTCAGTCGCGCTGTCCATGAAAAAGCTCAGATACACTATTGAGAGCAATTATCATTACAGTTTATTTAGCGACTGACAAAAACTCTTTGTACTTAGCGCCCGGCGGTTTGCAGCGGGTACACCGATTCCCAGCCGCCGCCCAACGCTTTGTACAAGCCGACCATCGCCAGCGACACGCCCGTCGAGCTTTCCACCCACTGCTCTTGCGTGGCCAGCAGCGCGCTTTGCACGGTGAGTACGTTGACGAAATCCACCACGCCTTCAACGTACTGCTGCTGCACGGTGCGCAGGGCAATCTGGTTCTGGCGCACGGCTTCGGCAAGGCTGTCGCGGCGCAGTTGGCTGGCGTTGTAGCGGGTCAGTTGGTCATCGATTTCATGCCAAGCGCGCAGCACGGTTTGTTGGTACGCCAGCGCCGCTTCCTGTTGCTGAGCTTCACGCAGGTTCAACATGCCTTGCAGGCGCCCGCCATTAAACAGCGGCAAGCTGAATTGCGGGCCGAAAGCAAAGGCGCGGGATCCCCAGGAACCGAAATCCGACAGTTGCATGGCCTGGGAGCCAAGGCTGCCGGACAAGGTAATGCGTGGGTAGAAATCGCCCTTGGCCACACCGATGCTCGCAGTGGCGGCGTGCAAACGCGCCTCGGCCTGGCGAATATCCGGACGGCGTTCGGCCAGCTCCGACGGCAAGCCAATCGCGATCTGGCGCTGGGTTTGCGGCACCGCGGCGTCCTTGGACAACTGCGCGTGCAGGGCTTGTGGCGGCTCGCCCATCAACAGGCTGAGGGCGTTGATGAGCTGGTCCTGGCGCTGTTGCAGATCCGGCAGGCGCGCCTCGATGGCGGCGACTTGAGCGGCGGCTTCGGCGACGTCCAGGTCCGTCGCCACGCCGTCCGCCAAGCGCAACTGCGACAGCTTGAGGCTGTGGCGGGCGACATCAAGGTTTTGCTCGGTGACGGCGCGGGTGTTTTGCACGCCGCGCAGTTGGATGTAGTCCTGGGCGGTCTCGGCCAACACTGACAACAGCACCGCGCGACGATCGTTTTCGGCCACTTGCAGGGTGGCGTCGGCGGCTTCGGTTTCGCGTTTGACGCGGCCCCAGAAGTCCAGCTCCCAGGAAGCGGAGAAGCCCATGTCCCACTGGTTGAATGCCGAACGGCCATTGTTGCCGGACGGGTCGCTCAAGCCTTTGCCGCTGTTGCGTTGTCGCAGGTAATCACCGTTGGCATTGACGTTCGGATAGCGCTCGGCGGTGGTCACCTGGCGTACCGCGCGGCTTTGTTGCAGACGGCTGCTGGCGAGTTTCAGGTCGAGGTTATCGGTGAGCGCGCGGCGTGTAAGCGCCGAGAGTTGCGCGTCGTGGAACACATCCCACCAGCGTTCTTGCAATGGGTCGCTGACCGCACGGCTGGCGGCCAGGCGGCCTTGGGGCTCGCTCCATTGGGTCACTTGCGGGCTCTGGGGCGTGTGGAAGTCCGGACCGACCGTGCAGGCGCTCAGGCTGATGAGGCTCAAGGTGAGCCAGGCCACTCGTTTCATTGCTGGGCCACCTCGCGCTGCTGCGCGGCCGGCGAGGTGTCGACGCTGGCTTCCACCGACATGCCGACCCGCAGACGCTCAATGTGCGCCTGGTTGGGTTCGAGGACGATCTTCACCGGAATGCGTTGCACCACCTTGGTGAAGTTACCGGTGGCGTTGTCCGGCTTGACCGAGGCAAACGTCACGCCCGTCGCGGGCGCGAGGCTCTCCAGATGGCCGTTGAGCAATTCACCGTCGAGGCTGTCGACACGCACCTGCACGGCTTGGCCGGCATGCATATGGGAGAGCTGGGTTTCCTGGAAGTTGGCGACCACGTAGGCCTCTTCCAGCGGCACGACCGCGAGGATCTTGCTGCCCGGCGTCACATAGGCGCCCACCCGCACTGCACGCTCGCCGACCATGCCATCCACCGGCGCGACGATGCGCGTGTACGACAGTTGAAAACTGGCCAGTTCCAGCGCGGCTTGGGCGCGTTTGAGCCCACCTTCGGCGGCATCACGCTGGGCGGTGAGGATTTCCACTTGCTTGCGTTCCGCCGCCAGCACGGCCGTGGCATTCGCCAGGCGCGCGGTGGCCTGGTCGATACGGGTCTTGGCTTGCTGAGCGTTCTGTACAGTGCCAGCGCCGACTCCGGCGAGGTGGTTGTAGCGATTGAGTTCGTGTTCGGCGAAAGCCATTTCGGCGCGATCCGCCGCGACGGTGGCCTGGGCCTGGGCAATGACCGAACTTTGCCGCTCCAGGGTCGCCGTGGCGTTTTTCAGTTGGGCCTGGGCGACCAACGTATCGGCGTCGGCCGCCTGGGCGGCAGCGCGGAAATCGCGGTCGTCGATCAGCGCCAGCAGTTGCCCGGCCTTGACGCGCTGGTTGTCTTCCACCAGCACCTCCTTGATAAAGCCAGCCACGCGCGGCGCCACCAGGGTGAAGTCAGCGGCGACGAAGGCGTCGTTGGTGGTCTGGCGCTTGCTGCCCAGCACGCCCGGCGCGACCAGGTACACCAACACGCCGACCGCAAATACGGCGATGACGGAGACGGCAATTTTGTCTTTGCGTTTCATGAACAGTCCTTTCTATCAAGTCGGTGCGCGAGGCGGAAAGATCCGCGTGGGCATCCAGAAAATCAGCAGGATCAACGCCACTGCGACCGCAGCCATGACGTAATACAGATCCGAAGAAGTCAGCACCACGGCCTGCTCGTGCAGGCGGTGCGCCAGGCCCGGCGCGTCGCCTTCAGCCAGGGGCGAGTTACCCAGGCGGTCCACCAACATCGTCGAGTGGAAGTGCAGGCGTTGGGTGGTCAGCGTGTCGATCACGCCGGTCGCAATCACGGCGGCGAGGCCCTTGATAGTGTTGAACCAGGCGGACGCGAACGGCCCGTCCATGGGCTGGATGCTGCCGGTAGAAAGCATCAGCAGCGGCAACACGGCCATCGGTTGCCCGAAAATCTGCAACAGGTACAGGCCATAGAAATCGTCGCGAATCCACTCCGAGGTCAGGTGCGCACTGCCCACGCAGCACAGCACCAACATGCCCAGGCCGATCCCCAGCACCCAGCGGCAATCGACCCAGCGCAGGTTGCACAGCGCCGCCACCAGCGGCAGCGCGATTAACTGTGGGATCGCCATCAGCAGCATCACCGGCGCGGTTTGCAGCGGACGGTAACCCTGGACCTGGGCGAGGAAGCTCGATGGGATGATGATCACCGAGGTCAGCACCATCAGCACGCCCGCCAGCACGATCAGGGCGAATGACAAGTTGCGCAGGCCGAGCATCTGCAATTTGAAGAACGGTATCGGCTGCGACCATTCATTCACCATGAACAGCACCAGCAATAGGCTGCCGCCACACAGCAGGAAGGTGATCAGGCCCGACTCGAACCAGTCCAGCCGATTGCCTTGCAGGATGCCGATGACCAGCATGCAGATCGCCGGGAAGCCCAGCAGCAAGCCACGCCAGTTGAACTGCTTGAAGCGCTCCAGGCGCAGCGGATCCTGCGGCAGGCCGTAGGCCACGGCAACCATGGCCAGCAGGCACGGCGCGACGATTTGCCAGAACGCCCACTGCCAGCCGACGTACTCGGTCCATAGCGCCGCCAACGGCGTGCCGAGGCTCGGGCCGAAGGTGGCCGTGAGCGCGTAGCCGGCCAAGCCGTACAGTTTGACGTTGGCCGGCAGGAAACGCAGGGCCACGGTCATCAGCATCGGCGGCAACGCGCCGCCGGCCAGGCCTTGCACAGTGCGCAGCACCAGCAGGCTTTCGTAGTTCGGCGCGAACGGACACAGGATGCCGAGCACAGTGAACAGTCCGATGGCGCACAGCGTGAAGCGACGCAGCGAAAAGGTCACTGAACACCAGGGCGCAAACGCCATGGCCGCCACGGAAGTCGCGGTGTAGGCCGCGACCAGCCAGGTGCCTTCGTCAAAACCGATGTACAGCGCACCACGGATATCCGCGAGGGCCACCTTGGTGACCATCTCGTTGAGGCCAGAGACCAGCACCGCCAGCAACACGCCGACCAGCCCGACGATGATGCGCGGGCCGAATACGGGTGGGGTCATGGCAGTGGGTTTGGCTGCGGCCGCAAGGGTGGGGGCAGCGAGGGACGTCATGAACAGGTAACTCGGAATGTTAAATACCTGAGCAGTTTAATCAGGCACACACATGACAAAAAGTTACTTGTTGGAAGGATATAAGTGCGCCAGACGCAATGATCAGACTGGCTGCGCTTCAAGCCAGGTGGCGTGGCAACTCTCGCGCATGGTCTCGCGCAGCCATTGGTGGGCAGGGTCTTTGTCGAATCGCGGGTGCCAGGATTGGGCCAAGACCAGCGTCGGCAGCGAGATCGGCAACGCGAACGAGCGCAGGGGCAGTTTCAGGCGATTGGCACTCAACAGCGCTTCCTTGGGCACCGGCAGCAGCAGGTCGGAATCGGGCAGCATGAACATCGCGCCGTGAAAGCCAGGCGCGATCATCGCCACGCGGCGCTCCAGGCCCTGGGCATTCAGCGCGGTGTCGATCGGCCCACGGGCAATGCCGCGCCGCGAGATGCTGATATGGGAATAGCTGGCGAAGCGTGCAGCGGTAATTTCTTCATCGAACAACGGGTGGTCTTCCCGCGCCAAACCGACGAAGGTGGTGGAGAACAGGTTCTGCACCTTCACTTCGGGGGTGACCGGCATTGTGTTGCTCACACGCAAATCCAGGCGGCCTTCACGCAGGGCTTCGTCGTCGGTGTCGCCCTCGGGCACGAAGCACAGCTCGCACAATGGCGCCATGCGCTCCATGGTGTCGAACAGGCGACCGCCGTACACGCCGATGAAAAAGTCATTGGCGCGCACGCTGAAGCGACGGCGCAATGTACTCAAATCCACTTGGTCCGCCGAACGGAACAGCAGCGCCGCCTGCTCCACCACGTTGCGCACCTGGCCTTGCAACTGCAGGGCCTTGGGCGTTGGCACCAGGCCGCGACCGGCGCGCACCAGGATCGGGTCGCCGACGGCTTCGCGGATCCGCGTAAGGGTGCGGCTCATGGCCGCCGGGCTGAGGTTCATGCGGCGCGCGGCGCCGACCACGCTGCCTTCATCGAGCAACGCGTCGAGGGCGACCAGCAGGTTCATGTCCGGTAGTTGCATGCCAAGCACTCGTGATCAACAGGGCGTGAATTGAGCGCAATCGTAGCAGGCTTTACAGGTAGCGCCTCAGGTTGCGGGCAGGTGGTCGTTTCCATAAACGAAAGCTGAGAGCTTTTCGTTCTGGGCTCTTCGGGCGTAAACATCATCTCATTCAGCGCGTTGATCACCGCTGGCTGGTCGGCATTCACCGTCCGGGGTTTGAAACGCCATTGCCTGGCAGCCTCTACGGCGACTGTGCCGAATTCGGGCGGGATTATCAAAGTCGGACAGGGCAAAGAGCAACCATTCCTATTTAAAAACGACGACTCTTACGATTCCACGTAATCAGCGCTGCATGCCCCAGCGCTTCACTGTCAGGCGCTCGAAGGTGTCAAACACCAGGTTTTCCACGAGCAGGCCGATCAGGATCACCACCACCAACCCGGCAAACACTTTGTCAGTGTACAGCTCGTTGCGATTCTGGAAGATGTACCACCCCAGGCCGCCCTTGCCGCTGGTGGCCCCGAACACCAACTCGGCGGCGATCAACGTGCGCCAGGCAAATGCCCAGCCGATCTTGAGCCCTGCGAGGATCGACGGCAGTGCCGCCGGGATCAGGATGAACAGCACAAAACGCATGCCCTTGAGGCCATAGTTGCGCCCGGCCATGCGCAAGGTTTCGGACACGCCGAGGAACCCGGAATAGGTGTTGAGCGCCAGCGCCCACAACACCGAGTGCACCAGCACAAAGATCAGGCTGTTCTGCCCCAGGCCGAACCACAGCAGCGCCAGCGGCAACAACGCGATGGCGGGCAGCGGGTTGAACATTGAGGTCAGGGTGCTCAGCAGATCGCGGCCCAGTTGGGTCGACACCGCCAAGGTGGTCAGGGCGAACGCCAGCACGATGCCAATCAGGTAACCCTTGATCAGCACCACCAGCGAAATGCTTACCTTGCTCAGCAGTTCGCCGCTGAGCAGGCCGTCATAAAGTGCGGCCGATGTCTGCAAGAAGCTCGGCAACAGCAGGTCATTGTTCTGATAACGCGCAACCGCTTCCCAGAGGATCGCGAGCACGATCAGGATCAGGCCCTTGCGCAGCCAGCCTTGTTGCCACAGACGTTGGCGCAGGGGCAGTTCGCGCTCCACGGGGACGCTGAGCAGTGGTTCGAGCGTGATTTCATATTCCTGGCGCATGGATGTTCCCCTTAATACGCGATGCGGATATCAGCAAAACCCAACTCACGTTCGGCCTCGGGCGCTTCATCGAACAACAGGCGATGAATGCGTCGCGCCGACGCCTGGAACTCCACGCCTCCGAGGCTGTGCAGGTCGTATTGATGGCTGTGGATTTCCGCGCGTACGCGCCCAGGATGGGGCGACAGCAACAGGATACGGTTGCCCACCACCAGCGCTTCTTCGATGGAGTGAGTCACGAACAACAAGGTGAAGCGCACTTCTTCCCAAAGCAGCAGCAGTTCTTCCTGCATCTTGCGCCGGGTCAGGGCGTCGAGGGCGGCGAAGGGTTCGTCCATCAACAGGATTTTCGGCTGCATGGCCAAGGCACGGGCGATGGCGACACGGGCCTTCATTCCGCCGGAAAGCGTGTGGGGATAGGCGTCGGCAAACGCCGTGAGGCCAACTTTGTCGAGGTAGTGCAGCGCGCGTTCTTCGGCTTCGGCGCGCTTCAAGGTTTTCGAGGCCAACAGTGGAAACATCACGTTCTGTTTGACGGTTTTCCACGGCGGCAACTGGTCGAACTCCTGAAACACCACGATGCGGTCCGGGCCCGGTTGCTCGACCTTTTGCCCCAGCAGACGAATCTCACCTTCGCAGGGCTTGATAAATCCGGCGATGGACTTGAGCAAGGTGGATTTGCCACAGCCCGACGGACCGAGCAGCACATAGCGGTCGGCGGGATCGATCTCGAAACTCACCTGATGGGTGGCCCGCACCACGCGCTCGGGGGTGCGGTATTCCAGGCTGACGTTATCCACCGCCAGTAACGGCAAGGCGGTGTTCAGGTTGCTGGCCGTGTGGCCTTGCAAGGGCGCGTTCATCTCAACTTCCTTGCAGGGGCTTGGCATCCTGGAAGAAGTAGTCCTTCCACGATTCAGGCTTGTTCTTGATAGCGCCGACGCGGTAGAGGAATTCCGCCAGCGGATAAGTATTCTTGGGCGTGACGCTGAATTCGAACTGCGGGTTGTCGATGATTTTCAGCAGTTCGGCACGGTCAATCTTGGCCTTGGTCACGCGGATATAGGTGTCGGCCGCAGCCCCTTTGTCGTTCTGGGCGAACTGCGCGGCTTCGGTCAACGCCTCGACGAATGCCTTGTAGGTTTTTGGATTGTCATTGCGGAATTTCTCGGTGGCGAACAGCACCGTCGGCGAGTTCGGGCCGAGCAAGTCGTAGGTGTTCAGCACCACATGCACGTTCGGATTGGCCAGGGCCTGGTCCTGGAACGGCGGGTTGGAAAAATGCCCGGTCAGCTCGGTGCCACCAGCGATCAGGGCGGCGGTCGCATCCGGGTGCGGGACGGCGACGGTGTATTTGTCGAGGCGATTGAATTCCTTGTCGCCCCACTGTTTGGCGGCGGCGTATTGCAGGAAGCGCGACTGCACAGAAACACCGACCGCAGGCACCGCGATGCGGTCCTTCTCAGTGAAATCGGCGATGGTCTTGACCTTGGGATTGTTGCTCACCAGGTAGTACGGGAAGTTACCCAGGGACGCGACGGCCTTGACGTTCTGCTTGCCGTGGGTGCGGTCCCAGATGGTCAGCAGCGGGCCAACGCCAGCACCGGCAATGTCGATGGAACCGGAGAGCAGCGCGTCATTGACGGCGGCGCCGCCGGACAGCTGAGTCCAGTCGACCTTGATGTCGATGCCTTCCTGCTTGCCGTATTTTTCGATCAGGTTCTGATCGCGCACCACGTTGAGCAATAGGTAAACGATGCCAAACTGTTCGGCGATACGGATCTCACCTTCGGCCTGCGCGGCTGTCGGTGCAGCAAGGCTGCCAGCCAGCAGGCTGACGCCCAGGCCGACAGTCGCGGCCAGCCGTGCGAAGGGTATTTTCCTGGACATGGTCGTGCTCCGAATCAGAAAGGCGCGTCGCCCTGGATGGTGGTGCGAAACAGCTTGCGGCGCAGATGGCTCGGGCAACCGGCGGCCAGGTGGATCAGCGAGCGGTTGTCCCAGAACACCAGGTCGTGGGGCTGCCATGGGTGGCGGTAGATGTTTTGCGGCAACACGCTGTGGGCGTAAAGCTGGGCCAGCAGGTCGCGACTTTCGTCTTCCGGCAGACCGACGATGCGTGTGGTGAAACCCTCACTGACGAACAGCGCCTTGCGGCCGTTCTCCGGGTGGGTGCGCACGATGGGGTGCACCACTTCCGCGACCTGGGCGAGCTGCTCGGGGGTCAGTGTGGGGCGCCAGTTGCCTTCGAATTTGGTTTCGCTGTAGCGCGCGGTGTAGGAATGCGCGGCGCTGCGGCCTTCAACGGCGGTGCGCAGATGCGCGGGCAGTTGGTCCCAGGCCTTGTGCATATCGGCGAACAAGGTGTCTCCACCTTCAGAGGGCAGCTCTTGGGCGTGAAGCATCGAGCCCAGGCTCGGTAGTTCTTTATAAGACAGGTCCGAATGCCAGAATTTTCCAGCGTCTCCCAGTCCGATGGATTGACCGTTTTCGATGATGTTGGAGACGATCAGGATTTCCGGGTGGTTGGCCAGCAGGAATTGCTTGAGCACGTGGATCTGCAGCACACCGAAGCGGCGGCTGAAAGCGATCTGCTGTTCGGGGGTGATGCGCTGGTCGCGGAACACCACGACGTGATGGTCCAGGTGCGTGCGGTGGATACGTGCAAAATCCTGGTCGTTGACCGGTCTCGACAAGTCCAAGCCTATGATCTCGGCGCCGACGCTGCCGGGCAATGGACGAATCTCGAAGGTTTGGGCGGTAGCGTTCGCTGTTGGAACAGTAGAGGTGGCGGACATGAGGTCACTCCCGGTCAGACAGGAGATTGACTTTATAGATATAAGAACGGCTATTTAAATACCGTTAATGAATATCGATATGCGGGAATGTTCCGGCTCAACCTCATGCTGCTTGGCCCTGGGGAATAAATTACAGCAGTAAAGTGTTCAGTCCATAACACCTGATGCTGCAATTGTCGGCGCTTGAAGCAGGCTGGATGAACGTGGATGCGTAAGGCGCCTTAAATGCTGGCTGTGGGCGCTGGGAGCGCTATGTTGAAACGCTTACAAGCCGAAACTGTGCCCGTTTGACAAGCTTACGGGCAGTCTCTAGTGTGCATTGGATCCAATTAGCCACGTCCATTCGAATAAGGAGGATAGCGTAACCGTGACGCAGAAGCCGACCCCTTTGAACAGCATCAAGATCAGCGGACCTATTCCCGCCCATCTCGCGCGTTCCGTAATTGAAGAAACCTTGCGCAACGCCATCCTGGATGGTCGATTGCCCTGTGGTACTGCCATGCGCCAACAGGAGTTGGCCAGCCTGTTCGGGGTCAGCCGCATGCCGGTGCGTGAAGCCTTGCGCCAGCTGGAAGCCCAGTCACTGCTGCATGTAGTGACGCACAAGGGCGCCGTCGTTGCTCCGTTGATCGAAGACAACTCGGCCGAGACCTATGAACTGCGGATGTTGCTGGAGTCTGAAGCGTTGCGCCTGTCGATTCCCTTGCTCACTGACACCGATATCGTCGAAGCGGAGGCCTTTATTTGTGCCCTCGAACAAGAAAAAGACTACTCAGAGATAGGACGCCTCAATCGCCTGTTTCACATGGCACTTTATGGCAAAGCCCCGAACCAACGGCTGCTCAAATTGGTGGAGCACGGTTTGAACGAAGAGGAGCGCTTCCTGCGTTACAACCTTGAGGCCATGGGGCTGGGCGAGACATCCCAGGAAGATCACCGCGAACTACTGAACCTCGTGGCGCAGAAAAAAACCCAGGAAAGCATCCTGACCCTGCGTAACCACTTGATGCGAGGCATGGAGGTGATCACGGCCTATCTCAACGGCTTGGATGCCCCCGCCAAGAAAGGCACGCACTAAGGCGTCATCTCCTGTTGCGGGGCGAACTAGGTAACGGTTGGCGCCCCGCCTCGAAGAAACTTCCCACTCCCAACAAATCAACCAACTTACATAAAATATTATTTAGCAAAACTTCTAACACATTTGTATACCCGCCAAACTGTTTAATCCGCTTATTATCTTTTATTACTAACCCAGATACTTCGCTAGACGTTGAAGCGCCTCATATCGAGTTCTCCTGCACGCCAGCGCCTGGCCTACTGCTATCCATCCTCTTGCCAACTACGAATACTCATTGCTGTTTTTCACAGCAGACGCAGCAACTTATAGGCACCAACCATGCACCAACCGTTACTTGAAACAGCAAAACTTCAGTTATGCAGGCATTCGTTATTTTCAGAAATAACTTCCCTGCGGAAGTTACAACTTTTTATGGAAAGCCACGTATTTTCTGTCTGGGATTTCATGACCCTCGCTAAACGCCTGCAACAGGACCTGACCTGCACTCGCCTGCCCTGGCTACCGCCTGCCGACCCACACGCAGCGCGCTTGATCAATGAGGTCATACTGGGTGAGGAATCAGACCTGCATCCCGAGACAGGCTATTGCAGCCACTTCGAACTCTATCTGGAGGCCATGGCGGAGGTAGGTGCCAATACCTCGTCGATCAACCGCTTCGTTGCGCTGCAACGTCAAGGCCTGGAAGCAACTGCCGCCTTGCAGGCGATCGAGGTTCTTCCCGGCGTCGCTCGCTTCGTCAGCGATACATTGCAGCTTGCGCTAAATGCGCCTATCCATTGTGTGGCGGCCACCTTCCTGCATGGTCGCGAGCATGTCATCCCAGGAATGTTCGAGCGCATCCTGCAATCTGATGAGTTCATCCATCGCCAGGCGCCTACCCTGTGCGCTTATCTCAAGCGTCACATCGAACTGGACACCCAGGATCATGGCCCGGCGGCAGAGCAGTTGCTCGACCGCCTGACCAACGCTGACCCGGCATACCCGCAACAGGCCAACGACGCCGCGCTCGCTGCCGTGGAGGGGCGTATCGCGTTGTGGGATGAGGTTCGCGCCTCACTGCAGGAGGTGCACCCATGAACGCCACCGACTACCAACCCATTGCCCACGACTGGGAGCGCCGAGCAACCATTCGCACACGCCCGCGCCGCTTGCTGGAGAGCGATGACAAGCTGATCTATCCCCTGTGCCGCCAGCCCTTGGTACTCAGTGCGACCTTTCTTGAACACTGCCCGCAGTGGCGCGATTTCGTACTGGTGCAGAGCTTCTACAAATTCATCAACGACGTGGTGATATTCGAGACTGAGATCGTCGACGAGACTGCACGCAGCATCGCCAAGAATCGCTTTTCGGTGCACTTCCCGCTGATCTGCCGTGTTGATGCAATGACTGTCGTTGTGGACGAGGACTACCACGCATTGGTTGCGCTGGATTTCCTGCAGCAAACCGTGGCCATGACCGGTATACAACCTTTGGAACTGCCGAGGGAAATCGAATTGAGCCGCGCACTGCCGGCGGCACAGGCACAGGCGCCAGCCCACCTGCGCGATGCCGTCGCGTTGATTGGGGTGGCCATTGCCGAAAACACGGTGACTCACGATGTGGCCGCGTTCTCCAAGGACACCAGTGTCAAAGCTTCCATCCGCGGCCTGATGGCCGACCACCTGTTTGATGAAGGCCGCCACGCACAATTCTGGGTACGGCTCGTACGCTTGTACTGGCAGGCCGCGAGCGCGGACGACCGCAATAGCATTGCAAAGGTGCTGCCGATTTTCCTGGCCCAGTATCTGACGAACGACCTGCAAAAAGACTTCGACCTGTACGTGATCGAACATCTCGACATCAGCAACCACCTGCGCGGTGCATTACGCGATGAAGTCGCGGCGCTGGCCTTCCCCATCACCCGTCAGCATCCATTGATGGCCAATATCCTTGGTTTCTTGCAACACAGCGGTTTGCTGCAAACGCCGAGTGTGGCGCAAGCGTTGAACGACTACTTGCCAGCGTCCGGGAGGGTGGCATGAGGCGACTGACTATCAGCTTTGCCGGCGCCAGCAACGCCTTGCGCGCTGTCAGGCAGGAGTTGGAACAGTATGGGCATATCTCGAGTGATGAAGGCATCGACCTGTGGATCGAAGACGGCAGTCAGTTGCTGCGAGACCAAAATCATCACACGCCAGGCTTAAGTCTACGCCTTGGGGTTGGCCCGTTAACCGGCTATGGGCTGCCCGCTCTTCAGCTGCGCGCCTATGGACCTGACCGACAGTTCGTGGCGGTACTGAACATCGCCGACGAGCCCAGTGGTAATGGCCAGCGGCTCCGCCAGCAGGTAACGCATGCGTTGGTGGAATGGGTTGCGCTGCACGTCAGTGGTTTCGCACGCGACCCTGGGCAATTCACGCTGAGTGGCGTCGCCAATGACTGGCCTGAACAAGGTCTGGAAGTACTGGAAGCGCTGGCATTCACCCACCGCTTCAACCACACCGCAGACCCTGCTGTGATAGAGGAGGCCAGGTTGCCGTTGATCAACCGGTTGCAGGCAAGTTTTTACACTTTCGCAGACCGGGCCGCCTTGAACATAGGTGCCAGCGAAGTGACCTATCGTCACCTGCATGCTCGGGCCTCAGCAATCCAGCAACAATTACGTCCCTTGCTGGAGACTGCGCAGACGCCAGCAGTCGTGGGGGTGTGCCTGGAAAAATCTATCGAACTGTATGCCAGCATTCTTGCGGTGCTGGGCTGCGGCGCAGTGTACCTCCCGCTGGATCCGGAGCACCCGACTCATCGCCAGCAGACCATGCTCGACATCGCAGGCGCTCGGGTATTGCTGGATACCGGCCAGCACCCATTACGCGGGCGTTTGACTTCATTGGATGTCAGCATCAACGACCACCGCGACGCCGCCATCGTTCGCCCATTGGTGCACGTCCGCCCTCATATCGATGCGCCCTGCATGATGTTTTTTACATCAGGCACCACCGGCCAACCCAAAGGCGTGTTGCTCAGCCAAGCCAACCTGGCACATTTCACAGCATGGTTCAGGTCCTGCGTGAGCCTGGATGAACAGGGCCGCGTCTTGCAGTTCTCGCCGCTGAGCTTCGATTCATCACTGATCGATATTTTCCCCGCCCTGATAGCGGGTGCCACGTTGATTGTCCCCAGTGCAGAGCAACGACAAGACCCTCAGCAACTGCTGGATCTGCTCCATCGGCAGCGCGTCACCCACGCCTTTCTGCCGCCTGCGCTGCTGAGCATTCTGCCGCTCGGTCAACCGTTGGGCCTGACGCACCTGCTGACCGGAGGTGATGTGTGCGAACCTCATGTGATCGAGCATCTGGCGAAGCAGTGCCAGCTTCACAACCTCTATGGGCCTACGGAGGCTACGGTGCTGGTCACCCATCGGACGTTGTGCCCCAGTGACAGCAACCGCAATCTCGGCCACCCCATCGCCAACAGCCAGGTTCTGATTCTTGATGAACACCGGCAACCGGTGGATGAACAGGTGATGGGCGAGGTGTATATCGTCGGCCCTGGCGTGAGCCTTGGGTATGTAAACGCGCCACCACAGGCCAGCAGCCCTTTCGTGGAGCTGGCAATCCCAGGTGGCCAGCCCTTGCGTGCCTACCGTAGCGGCGACCTGGCACAGTGGACTGCCGATGGGATCGTGATGGGGGGGCGGCGTGATGATCAAGTGAAAATTCGTGGTTTTCGGGTCGAGCCGCAGGAGATTGAACAGTGCTTGCGCAACAGCCGGTTGTACCGCCAGGTGGCGGTGGTGATCGACAGTAACCGCAGGATCCGTGGCTTTGTTGCCCAACCTGAACCTGGGGCTACCATGCCGGCCCTGCAGCAACACGCGCGACAGTGGCTGCCGGACTACATGCGACCCGGTTTCTGGGACGTTCTGCCACGCATGCCGTGTTCCAGCAACGGAAAAATTGACCGCTCGGCATTGCTGGCAATACCGCTCCAACCTACTTTGCAGGCTGCCCGGAGCGCCGCACAAACCCCGCTTCAGAGCCAATTGACCCGCTTGTGGATCGAGCTGCTGGCGTTACCCGTGGAAGAATTGTCTATCGACGAAAGCTTCTTCGACCTGGGCGGCCATTCGATTTTACTGTCGACCCTTTTACTGCGCTTTCGCGAACAATTCGGCCGCAGCTTCTCGCTGAATCACTTCATTGAGGCGCCGACGATTCGTACGCTCGCAACATTGGTGGAGAACGGCGAACCACCCAACGCCCCCTACAGCCAGGCGATCCGCGACGCTCAACAAGAGTGGCCACTCAACACGCTGCCCGCGGCTTGCGTGGGCGATCCTTACAAAATGATCGTTACGGGGGCCAACAGTTTTGTGGGTGTCCATATCGTCGAAGCATTGTTGGCCACTGGAGCAACCGAGATAGCGTGCCTGATACGCGAGAAACCCGGACAGTCGGCAATGGCGCGATTCACCCAAGCGTTACACGAGTATCGTCTGGAGCATCTGGACCTGAGCAGGGTGCAGGTACTTGCAGCTGATGTCAGCCTGCCTCGATTGGGTTTGGCCAACGATACCTATGAGACCCTCGCTAAACGTTTTGGCGTGCTGGTGCACAACGCGGCACAGGTCAACCACGTGAAGGACTACGCGTCACTGGCCAGGGACAACGTTGACCCCATACTCGAATGCCTGCGTCTGTGTGAGACGCACTGTAAGAAGGTCTTCAACTTCATCTCCACGCTGTCGGCTTCGAGCAGTATCGACGCCCAGGGCTATGTCCTCGAAGCGCCCGCCGCGACCACGCTGCCGCTTTACATCAAGAATGGCTACAACCTGTCCAAGTGGGTCGCCGAACGGCAATTGAGGCGCGCTGTGGAACGCGGGGCCTGGGTGAACATCTATCGTCCCGGCAATATCAGTTTCAACAGCCTTACAGGCGTCTGCCAGCCGCAGAAAAATCGCCTGATGCTGATGCTCAAGGGATCACTGCAATTGGGCCTGCTACCACGACTGACGTTGAACTTCGACCTGATGCCAGTGGACTTTCTGGCTCGTTTCATCGCGTTCCACTGCGACCGTTTTCAAGCCGATCGGAGTGTGTTCAACCTGCAAAACCCGCAGCCTTTGAGCTGGGCGCATTACTTGGACGCCTTTAGCCGGGCGGGGCACCGTTTCAGGCGGGTGAGCGTTGCGCAATGGCAACAGTCGCTACGAACGGTCAGCCAGGACAACGCACTGTTTGGCGTGCTGGGTTTTTATCTCGACCGTCTCGACGAAGATATCGGTGACACCTCAATGATTCGTCACGACAACGCGCGACAGGGTGTCCAGCAGATGGGGGCCCACTATCCCGAAAAAAACCCGGAGCTGTTGAGTAAAGGCTGCAACTACCTCGAGGCCATCGGCTTTCTTTGAACGCCTCAGGACAACCTTATGAAAGCGCTGCAACCCGATACGTTAATTCGCAACCCGAACGGCCTGCCGATAGTGGCATCCGCCGTGGTCGAATGCCCTGCCCCTCGCCTGTGGGACATGGTGGGACAATTTGCCCGATTCGATGTGTTCATTCCTGACCTGGCCCATATCGAAATGAGGGGTACAGGTGTGGGCGCCTTGCGTACAAAGCTATTCCGCGATGGCAACTGTGTGGTGGAGCAGCTTAATAGCCGGGACGAGCAGGCCATGCAAATGACCTGGACCACGATCTACAACACCCTCGGTGTGGCCAGATTGTGGGCGGCGATCCGTGTGGAAGCCCTTGGAGCAGCGCGTTCCAAGGTGACATGGACAATCATTGCCGAGCCCGTTGACAGGGCAAACACAGGATTTGAACAGTTCGTGCAGGACTTCGCCGATAGCGCACTGGAAAATGTCCGCCGGATACTTGGCTAAATGGCAGGTGCGAGATGACTCGCTCCTGCCGGATCAATCAGCGGGTCAGATCTTGAAACTATCAACCAACTGCTTCAATCGATTAGCCTGTTGCGACAACGCATCGCAATCTTTCAGGGTTTCATTGAGATTGGTCACGCCCTGCTGGTTCAGCAGATTGATCTGGTTGATATCCACATTGAGGGTTTCCACCACGGCCGTCTGTTCTTCAGTCGCTGCAGCTACGGACTGGTTCATGCCGTCGATCTCAACAATCCGCTGCGTCACGCTGACCAGGCGCTCACCGGCCTGGTTCGCGACCTGTACGCTTTCTTCGCTGGAGGCCTGGCTGGCATTCATGGTGGTGACCGCTTCACGCGAGCCCACTTGCAGCGAAGTAATCATTTTGTGGATCTCCTCGGCCGACTCCTGGGTGCGGTGAGCCAGGTTGCGAACCTCGTCAGCGACCACTGCGAAACCTCGACCCGCCTCACCAGCACGGGCTGCCTCGATGGCGGCGTTGAGTGCCAGCAGGTTGGTTTGCTGCGAGATACCTTTGATCACATCAAGGATGTGGCCGATGTTGTCGGTGCTGGCGTTGAGCGTCTCGATCTGGGTGCAGGACAGGCTGATCTTCTGCGACAGCTCCGACATTGCAAGGATGGTTTGCTCCACCACTTTGCGCCCGTCGTCGGCTTGCTCACTGGCGCCGCTGGCGTGCTGTGAAGCATCAGCGGCGTTACGTGCGATTTCCTGGGTGGCAGCGCCCAGTTCGTTGATCGCGGCAGCCACACTATTGGTACGCGCGCTTTGCTCGTCAGAACCAATAATCGAGGCATTGGACGAGGCCATTACCCGCTGGGACAAATCGTGGACCTGACGGGTTGCGGAAGACACTTCCGAGATCGAAGCGTGGATGCGTTCTACGAACTGATTGAAGGCACTGCCGACTTCGCCAAATTCGTCCTTGCTAGTCACAGCGAGGCGACGGGTCAGGTCACCCTCACCCTGGGCAATGTCTTGCATCGCTACACCCATGGTGGTGAGCGGGCGCAGCAAGACTTGAATCAGCAAGCTTAGAAGCACGGCAATCGCGACCACGGCGATCAACATGGCAATCAGTGCAGACGTGCGGAACTTGCCTAACGGTGCGTAGGCTTTGTCTTTATCAATCGACAGACCGATGTACCAATCTGCGCCGGGTAACCCACTGATAGGAGTGAACGACAGGATGCGGTCCTGGCCATTGAGGACGACATCCTGGTTCACCTTCTCGATGCGTACCTGGGTGCCGGGGTAGATGTCCTTGAGGTTCTTCATCACCTGGTCCTGATCAGGACTGACGATGACTTGGCCATCGCCACTGACCAGGAACGCATGTCCGATACCGCCGAAGTCCACCGAGTTGATGATCTTCACCAGGGTCTGCAGGCTCAGGTCGCCACCGACTACGCCGAGCAATTCACCATTCTTTTTCACCGGCATGGCAATTGTCACGATCTGCCCACCCACTGCTGCCATGTAGGGTGGAGTGAGCATGGGTTTGTCGGCTGCCACTGCCTGCTTGTACCAGGGACGCTGACGGGGGTCGTAGCCGTCTGGCATTTTTGCGTCCGGACGCTGGGTGAACACACCGTTGGTTTGGCCAACGTAGGTGAATTGGAAGTTTGAGGTAAGTGCCGGTTGATCGACTAAGCCAGGCAGATCAGCTCCACTGCCTTGGTGAGCGACGTTTTGCGTGAGACTTTCAAGCACCAGTATTCGACCGCTAAGCCAGTTCTGCACACTGCTGGCGGTGAGCTCACCGGATTGTTGGATGGACGACTCCAGGTTCTGCTTGATGGTGCTGCGTTGCAGGTAGTCGTTGTAGAGGGTGAATAACGCGAAGGCTAGAACCACGACGCCTGACGCGGCCAACAGAATTTTATGACTGAACTTGAGATTCATTTCATCGACTTCTTTTGCCAAAGGGGGGTGGGCGTGCCGAGTGGAACATTCCATGTAACGGTATAGGCGGACTCTCGGGCCGCTCTATTTCGGTGCACGCATGGCTCGTCAGGCTTTCGGCCAAGGTTTGGCAAATCTTAGGTATTTGTGAGGCATTTCCTGTTTTTACGTAGGAAACCGACCGGCGGTACATGTATGCGGCAGAGTTACCAAGCGTGGTAATTTTTGGCCCTAAACGACAAAACCCCTGTCTGCGTTAGCAGACAGGGGTTTCGGAATTCAATCTTGACGATGACCTACTCTCACATGGGGAAACCCCACACTACCATCGGCGATGCATCGTTTCACTGCTGAGTTCGGGATGGGATCAGGTGGTTCCAATGCTCTATGGTCGTCAAGAAATTCTGTGTACCAGACCGTTGAGTGAGCAACGTGCCGGTGAAATTCATGAGCTTCTACATAAACAAAACCCCTGTCAGCGTTAGCAGACAGGGGTTCTGGAATTTAATCTTGACGATGACCTACTCTCACATGGGGAAACCCCACACTACCATCGGCGATGCATCGTTTCACTGCTGAGTTCGGGATGGGATCAGGTGGTTCCAATGCTCTATGGTCGTCAAGAAATTCGGGTACTGAGTCGTGGCAGGTGCCTCGCTTCAGCAAATTGGGTATGTGATAGCTTTCGGTGTTTTGTGAGATCGAACTTTCGGTTCTATCGTCTTCACACACCGCAATCTGATGCTCTTTCGAGTAGTCAAATTGCTTGGGTGTTATATGGTCAAGCCTCACGGGCAATTAGTATTGGTTAGCTCAACGCCTCACAGCGCTTACACACCCAACCTATCAACGTCGTAGTCTTCGACGGCCCTTCAGGGAACTCAAGGTTCCAGTGAGATCTCATCTTGAGGCTAGTTTCCCGCTTAGATGCTTTCAGCGGTTATCTATTCCGAACATAGCTACCCGGCAATGCCACTGGCGTGACAACCGGAACACCAGAGGTTCGTCCACTCCGGTCCTCTCGTACTAGGAGCAGCCCCTCTCAAATCTCAAACGTCCACGGCAGATAGGGACCGAACTGTCTCACGACGTTCTAAACCCAGCTCGCGTACCACTTTAAATGGCGAACAGCCATACCCTTGGGACCGGCTTCAGCCCCAGGATGTGATGAGCCGACATCGAGGTGCCAAACACCGCCGTCGATATGAACTCTTGGGCGGTATCAGCCTGTTATCCCCGGAGTACCTTTTATCCGTTGAGCGATGGCCCTTCCATACAGAACCACCGGATCACTAAGACCTACTTTCGTACCTGCTCGACGTGTCTGTCTCGCAGTCAAGCGCGCTTTTGCCTTTATACTCTACGACCGATTTCCGACCGGTCTGAGCGCACCTTCGTACTCCTCCGTTACTCTTTAGGAGGAGACCGCCCCAGTCAAACTACCCACCATACACTGTCCTCGATCCGGATAACGGACCTGAGTTAGAACCTCAAAGTTGCCAGGGTGGTATTTCAAGGTTGGCTCCACGCAGACTGGCGTCCACGCTTCAAAGCCTCCCACCTATCCTACACAAGCAAATTCAAAGTCCAGTGCAAAGCTATAGTAAAGGTTCACGGGGTCTTTCCGTCTAGCCGCGGATACACTGCATCTTCACAGCGATTTCAATTTCACTGAGTCTCGGGTGGAGACAGCGCCGCCATCGTTACGCCATTCGTGCAGGTCGGAACTTACCCGACAAGGAATTTCGCTACCTTAGGACCGTTATAGTTACGGTACCGTTTACCGGGGCTTCGATCAAGAGCTTCGCGTTAGCTAACCCCATCAATTAACCTTCCGGCACCGGGCAGGCGTCACACCCTATACGTCCACTTTCGTGTTTGCAGAGTGCTGTGTTTTTAATAAACAGTCGCAGCGGCCTGGTATCTTCGACCGGCATGAGCTTACGGAGCAAGTCCTTCACCCTCACCGGCGCACCTTCTCCCGAAGTTACGGTGCCATTTTGCCTAGTTCCTTCACCCGAGTTCTCTCAAGCGCCTTGGTATTCTCTACCCAACCACCTGTGTCGGTTTGGGGTACGGTTCCTGGTTACCTGAAGCTTAGAAGCTTTTCTTGGAAGCATGGCATCAACCACTTCGTTAACTAAAAGTTAACTCGTCATCAGCTCTCGGCCTTAGAATCCCGGATTTACCTAAGATTCCAGCCTACCACCTTAAACTTGGACAACCAACGCCAAGCTGGCCTAGCCTTCTCCGTCCCTCCATCGCAATAACCAGAAGTACAGGAATATTAACCTGTTTTCCATCGACTACGCTTTTCAGCCTCGCCTTAGGGACCGACTAACCCTGCGTCGATTAACGTTGCGCAGGAAACCTTGGTCTTTCGGCGTGGGTGTTTTTCACACCCATTGTCGTTACTCATGTCAGCATTCGCACTTCTGATACCTCCAGCAAGCTTCTCAACTCACCTTCACAGGCTTACAGAACGCTCCTCTACCGCATCACTTACGTGATACCCGTAGCTTCGGTGTATGGTTTGAGCCCCGTTACATCTTCCGCGCAGGCCGACTCGACTAGTGAGCTATTACGCTTTCTTTAAAGGGTGGCTGCTTCTAAGCCAACCTCCTAGCTGTCTAAGCCTTCCCACATCGTTTCCCACTTAACCATAACTTTGGGACCTTAGCTGACGGTCTGGGTTGTTTCCCTTTTCACGACGGACGTTAGCACCCGCCGTGTGTCTCCCATGCTCGGCACTTGTAGGTATTCGGAGTTTGCATCGGTTTGGTAAGTCGGGATGACCCCTAGCCGAAACAGTGCTCTACCCCTACAGTGATACATGAGGCGCTACCTAAATAGCTTTCGAGGAGAACCAGCTATCTCCGAGCTTGATTAGCCTTTCACTCCGATCCACAGGTCATCCGCTAACTTTTCAACGGTAGTCGGTTCGGTCCTCCAGTTAGTGTTACCCAACCTTCAACCTGCCCATGGATAGATCGCCCGGTTTCGGGTCTATTCCCAGCGACTAGACGCCCTATTAAGACTCGCTTTCGCTACGCCTCCCTATTCGGTTAAGCTCGCCACTGAAAATAAGTCGCTGACCCATTATACAAAAGGTACGCAGTCACCCAACAAAGTGGGCTCCCACTGCTTGTACGCATACGGTTTCAGGATCTATTTCACTCCCCTCTCCGGGGTTCTTTTCGCCTTTCCCTCACGGTACTAGTTCACTATCGGTCAGTCAGTAGTATTTAGCCTTGGAGGATGGTCCCCCCATATTCAGACAAAGTTTCTCGTGCTCCGTCCTACTCGATTTCATGACTAAGAGATTTTCGCGTACAGGGCTATCACCCACTATGGCCGCACTTTCCAGAGCGTTCCGCTAATCTCAAAGCCACTTAAGGGCTAGTCCCCGTTCGCTCGCCACTACTAAGGGAATCTCGGTTGATTTCTTTTCCTCAGGGTACTTAGATGTTTCAGTTCCCCTGGTTCGCCTCTTACGCCTATGTATTCAGCGTAAGATAACCATCTTATGATGGCTGGGTTCCCCCATTCAGACATCTCCGGATCAAAGTCTGTTTGCCGACTCCCCGAAGCTTTTCGCAGGCTACCACGTCTTTCATCGCCTCTGACTGCCAAGGCATCCACCGTATGCGCTTCTTCACTTGACCATATAACCCCAAGCAATCTGGTTATACTGTGAAGACAACATTCGCCGAAAATTCGATAATACTCAAAACTGAGTAACTCACAAATTTTACCTTAGCCTGATCCGTTACCAGTGAAAGTAACGTTCAGTCTATCTTTCTATCACATACCCAAATTTTTAAAGAACGATCTAATCAAAGACTAGAAATCAACATTCACCATCAACCTGATGGAATGCTCATTTCTAAGCTTTCAACTTCTAGAAGCAGTAGTGGTGGAGCCAAACGGGATCGAACCGTTGACCTCCTGCGTGCAAGGCAGGCGCTCTCCCAGCTGAGCTATGGCCCCGTATTTCTACAGGCGTTTCCCACACAAAATTGGTGGGTCTGGGCAGATTCGAACTGCCGACCTCACCCTTATCAGGGTGCGCTCTAACCAACTGAGCTACAGACCCAATTTCGGGCTGCTTCTTATCGTCTTCTTCAATGAATCAAGCAATTCGTGTGGGAACTTATGGAGCAGCTGATGTCGTCGATTAAGGAGGTGATCCAGCCGCAGGTTCCCCTACGGCTACCTTGTTACGACTTCACCCCAGTCATGAATCACACCGTGGTAACCGTCCTCCCGAAGGTTAGACTAGCTACTTCTGGTGCAACCCACTCCCATGGTGTGACGGGCGGTGTGTACAAGGCCCGGGAACGTATTCACCGCGACATTCTGATTCGCGATTACTAGCGATTCCGACTTCACGCAGTCGAGTTGCAGACTGCGATCCGGACTACGATCGGTTTTATGGGATTAGCTCCACCTCGCGGCTTGGCAACCCTCTGTACCGACCATTGTAGCACGTGTGTAGCCCAGGCCGTAAGGGCCATGATGACTTGACGTCATCCCCACCTTCCTCCGGTTTGTCACCGGCAGTCTCCTTAGAGTGCCCACCATGACGTGCTGGTAACTAAGGACAAGGGTTGCGCTCGTTACGGGACTTAACCCAACATCTCACGACACGAGCTGACGACAGCCATGCAGCACCTGTCTCAATGTTCCCGAAGGCACCAATCTATCTCTAGAAAGTTCATTGGATGTCAAGGCCTGGTAAGGTTCTTCGCGTTGCTTCGAATTAAACCACATGCTCCACCGCTTGTGCGGGCCCCCGTCAATTCATTTGAGTTTTAACCTTGCGGCCGTACTCCCCAGGCGGTCAACTTAATGCGTTAGCTGCGCCACTAAAAGCTCAAGGCTTCCAACGGCTAGTTGACATCGTTTACGGCGTGGACTACCAGGGTATCTAATCCTGTTTGCTCCCCACGCTTTCGCACCTCAGTGTCAGTATTAGTCCAGGTGGTCGCCTTCGCCACTGGTGTTCCTTCCTATATCTACGCATTTCACCGCTACACAGGAAATTCCACCACCCTCTACCATACTCTAGTCAGTCAGTTTTGAATGCAGTTCCCAGGTTGAGCCCGGGGATTTCACATCCAACTTAACAAACCACCTACGCGCGCTTTACGCCCAGTAATTCCGATTAACGCTTGCACCCTCTGTATTACCGCGGCTGCTGGCACAGAGTTAGCCGGTGCTTATTCTGTCGGTAACGTCAAAATTGCAGAGTATTAATCTACAACCCTTCCTCCCAACTTAAAGTGCTTTACAATCCGAAGACCTTCTTCACACACGCGGCATGGCTGGATCAGGCTTTCGCCCATTGTCCAATATTCCCCACTGCTGCCTCCCGTAGGAGTCTGGACCGTGTCTCAGTTCCAGTGTGACTGATCATCCTCTCAGACCAGTTACGGATCGTCGCCTTGGTGAGCCATTACCTCACCAACTAGCTAATCCGACCTAGGCTCATCTGATAGCGCAAGGCCCGAAGGTCCCCTGCTTTCTCCCGTAGGACGTATGCGGTATTAGCGTCCGTTTCCGAACGTTATCCCCCACTACCAGGCAGATTCCTAGGCATTACTCACCCGTCCGCCGCTCTCAAGAGAAGCAAGCCTCTCTCTACCGCTCGACTTGCATGTGTTAGGCCTGCCGCCAGCGTTCAATCTGAGCCATGATCAAACTCTTCAGTTCAAACATCTTTGGGTTTTTAAGAAACCCTAAACTTGGCTCAGCAATCGTTGGTTACATCTTTGATTTCTCGCGGAGTAACTTGTGATGCTGATAATCTTGTTGACTATCAGTCTGACTCCACAAGCACCCACACGAATTGCTTGATTCAGTTGTTAAAGAGCGGTTGGTTAAGATCTTTCGTCTCAACCGAGGCGCGCATTCTACAGCAGCCTCATTTGCTGTCAAGTGATTATTTTCAGAAGCTTTCGAAGATTTCTTCAACAACTTCAACCACTTGCGCTTCAGATCTCTCGTCAGCGGGAGGCGAATTCTACAGCGTTACACGCTGCTGTCAACACCTCTTTTTCAACTTCCTTTTGGCTTCGATGAACTGAAGCAACCTGCTATCGAAACCTACATAACTCATTGTTTATCAAGGAGTTTTCCGTTTCGACTGCGCCGGAAGTGGGGCGAATTATAGGCTTCTGAAATCTGCCGTCAACCCTTGATTTTACTTTTCTATCAATTAGCGAGAATTGATTAAAAAACCACCAATTAAGGGCCATCAGTACCTTCTATATAGAAGAAAGGATTCAGATAACACCCGCCTCCTTCAGAGCAACCACATTCGCCACGCCCAATCCCAGTACATCTTGAAGCACCTGAGCCGTATGCTCTCCCAGCAGCGGAGGCGCATTGCGATACTCCACCGGCGTCTTGGACAGCCTTATAGGACTGGCAACCTGAGGCACCATCCCCGCCAGCGCATGAGGCAATGCCATCTCCAACCCGCGCGCCTTGACCTGAGGGTCGGCGAACACCTGCGCAAGGTCATTGATTGGCCCACAAGGCACACCGACCCGTTCCAGCTGCGACACCCACTCAGCCGTCGTCTTGAACACCGTCGCCTGACGAATCAAAGGAATCAGCTCCGCCCGATTCGCCACCCGCATCTTATTAGTAGCGAAACGCGGATCATCCGCCCACTGCGGCTGCCCAGCCACTTCGGCAAACTTACGAAATTGCCCGTCATTACCCACCGTCAAGATGAAGTCACCGTCGGCGGTGGGAAAATCCTGATAAGGCACGATATTCGGATGCGCATTACCCAGCCGTTTCGGCGATGCCCCTGTCGTCAGGTAATTCATCGCCTGGTTGGCCAGGCAGGCCACCTGCACATCCAGTAACGCCATATCGATGTGCTGCCCGCCACCGTCATGATCGCGATGAGCCAGTGCCGCCAGAATCGCCACCGTCGAGTAGAGCCCCGTAAGAATGTCAGTCAGCGCCACACCTACCTTGACCGGGCCAGCACCTTCATCCCCCTCGGGGCGCCCCGTCAGGCTCATAAGTCCGCCCAACCCCTGGATCATGAAGTCATAGCCTGCCCGCGCCGCATAGGGCCCGGTCTGACCAAAGCCCGTGATCGAGCAGTAGATCAGCTCGGGGTTGATCTCCTTGAGCGACTCATAGTCCAACCCATACGCCGCAAGCCCGCCCACCTTGAAGTTTTCAATGAGGATGTCCGACTTGGCTGCCAGCTCACGCACCAGCGCCTGTCCCTCCGGCCGCGTGAAGTCGATTGTCACCGATTGCTTGTTGCGATTGGCCGACAGGTAATACGCCGCCTCACTGGTGTTCTCACCATAGGCGTCCTTAAGAAAGGGCGGCCCCCAGGCGCGCGTATCGTCGCCGCTGCCCGGCCGCTCGACCTTGATCACTTCAGCCCCAAGGTCCGCAAGGATCTGCCCGGACCAAGGGCCCGCCAGTACTCGCGATAGATCGAGTACACGTAGATGCGAAAGCGCGCCCATGCCGTGCTCCTATTAATAGAACGCCTGAAGACCTGTTTGCGCGCGCCCGAGGATCAGGGCATGCACATCATGAGTACCTTCATAGGTATTCACGACCTCCAGGTTGACCAGGTGACGCGCCACACCGAACTCATCGGAAATACCGTTGCCGCCGAGCATGTCGCGCGCCATACGCGCAATATCCAGAGACTTGCCACAGGAGTTGCGCTTCATGATCGAAGTGATTTCAACCGCTGCCGTTCCTTCATCCTTCATACGCCCCAGACGCAGGCAGCCTTGCAAGGCCAGCGTGATCTCGGTCTGCATGTCGGCCAGTTTCTTCTGGATCAGTTGGGTCGCCGCCAATGGACGGCCGAACTGCTGGCGATCCAGTGTGTACTGGCGAGCGGTATGCCAGCAGAACTCGGCAGCACCCAACGCCCCCCAGGAGATGCCATAACGCGCAGAGTTAAGACAGGTAAAAGGCCCCTTCAAGCCGCGCACGTCCGGGAAGATGTTCTCTTCCGGCACAAATACGTTATCCATGACGATTTCACCGGTGATGGAAGCGCGAAGCCCGACCTTGCCGTGAATCGCCGGTGCGCTCAGGCCTTTCCAGCCTTTCTCCAAGACAAACCCACGGATATCGCCAGCATCGTCCTTGCCCCACACCACAAACACATCCGCAATCGGGCTGTTGGTGATCCACATCTTCGCGCCCGTCAGGCTGTAACCGCCGTCCACTTTTCGAGCCCGGGTAATCATCGCACCTGGATCAGACCCATGATTGGGCTCGGTCAGGCCGAAACAGCCGATCCATTCCCCAGACGCCAACTTCGGCAAGTACTTCTGCTTCTGCGCCTCGGTGCCAAATTCATTGATCGGCACCATCACCAGTGAAGACTGCACACTCATCATCGAGCGATAGCCGGAGTCGACACGCTCTACTTCGCGGGCAATCAACCCATAACTGACGTAATTCAAGCCGCTGCCGCCGTACTGCTCGGGAATCATCGCACCGAGCAAACCGGTCTCGCCCATCTCGCGGAAAATCGCAGGGTCTGTCTTTTCATGGCGGAAGGCCTCAAGCACACGCGGCGCCAGCTTGTCCTGGGCGAACTGCTCAGCACTGTCACGCACCATGCGCTCTTCTTCGGTGAGCTGTTGATCCAGCAGCAGTGGATCGATCCAGTTGAAGCTTGCCTTGCCAGCCATGAATAAGTCCTCGCGGAAAGAAACGGAAGTCGTGGAACCAGCCTAGGCCCGACAGGCGAGGAGGGCAAACGAGGTTTCCGCATGGGGTTGTGCTAATTTCTCACTTCGTAATCGACGAAAAGCGCGCATATGCGCTTTACATGTGAGGACACGGTATATGCGCAGGAAAATCCCCAGTACCACCGCCCTTGTCAGTTTTGAAGCTGCGGCCCGCCACGAGAGCTTTACCAAGGCCGCGCACGAGCTTTCGATCACGCAAGGCGCCATCTGTCGACAGATCGCCAGCCTTGAGGAGTTTTTGAGTGTCGAGCTGTTTCGACGCTCACGGCGCGGAGTAAAACTGACGGAAGCAGGGCTGTCTTACAGCCGCCGCGTTGCCACACAGCTGGACGCAGTGGAGCGCGATACGCTTTCCGTCATGGGACAGCAGGGCGCTAACACTATCGAGCTGGCCGTTGTCCCCACGTTCGGAACTCAATGGTTGATCCCGCGCCTCAAGGATTTTCAACACCAGCACCCCGAAGTCACGGTCAATCTGACGAACAGAACACGGCCCTTCCTATTTGCCGACACCGAATTCGACGCCGCCATCTACTTCGGCGATGCCGACTGGTCCGGCACGGAATCGCACCGCTTGATGGGAGAGAACCCCGTCCCCGTGTGCAGCCCTCGACTGCTGGGTAGCAGCACGCAATTCAGCCCTCAGGAAATCGCAGAACTGCCCCTCCTACAGCAAACAACGAGACCCTACGCGTGGCGCCAGTGGTTCAACGCGCAGCAGTTGAGCGTACCCCGCGACATGACAGGCCCCCGTTACGAGCTATTCTCGATGTTGTCCCAAGCCGCCATGCATGACATGGGGATCGCGCTGATCCCGCCGTTCCTTATCCAACGCGAATTGGAGGAGGGCCAACTGATGATTGCGAGCCCCGAGGCGCTGAGCAGCTCGAAGGCTTATTACTTGATGATTCCTGACAGAAAGGTCGAATCAGCCTCGATGCACGCATTCAGGGATTGGCTTATCGAACAATCACAGCGCTACAGCCCTGGTATTTAAAGGTCTAAACCGCATTGCTGACTTTGTAGTCAGTAAATTTTGAATCCTACAGATATACGTATATGTCGCATTTCAACAGACTGTATCTGTCACACAAAAATAGGGCTCAAAGCCATGATCCATATGGCTTGTAGCGACTAATACAAGCCAATGACCGACTATTCACATCAAAGATGTCAAAAAGCTACAAAACCGCCTACAGGCCTTTAAGCCCCTGTATTTTAAGAGGTTAATTCCACATGTTGCGACAATCAGTCACAGGGTGACTTGTAGTTAATTTTTCGTCACCCGTCATAATCCCTTGATGGCCGTAAAGTTCGCCTGCAAAATGCCGCGCCCCGCTGTCATTTCAGCGGGATCGTGCTGATCGGCCGCCCCAGTTGCGCCACTCGCGGTGCACTGGCCTTTTTACAAAAAGATCAAAAGCAAAAAGATCATGCAGGAGATTTGACGTGCACATTGGTGTTCCTCTCGAAACCCAGACCGGTGAAACGCGGGTGGCTGCCACCCCGGAAACCATCAAGAAGCTGATCGGCCAGGGCCATAAGGTCACTGTACAAAGCGGCGCCGGCATTAAAGCCAGCATCACTGACAGTGCCTATGAAGCGGCAGGCGCAACCATTGGCAGTGCCAACGAGGCGTTTGGCGCCGAGCTGATTCTCAAGGTGGTGGCCCCCAGCGACAGCGAACTCACGCTGATCAAAAGCGGCACCGTCTTGGTGGGCATGCTCAACCCGTTCAGCAACGAAACCATCGCCAAGCTCGCCGAGCGAGGCGTCACTGCCTTTGCCCTCGAAGCTGCGCCGCGCACCTCGCGCGCCCAGAGCCTCGACGTGCTGTCGTCCCAGGCCAACATCGCCGGCTATAAAGCCGTACTGCTCGCCGCTCATCACTACCCGCGCTTCATGCCGATGCTGATGACCGCTGCCGGCACCGTCAAAGCTGCGCGCGTGTTGATCCTCGGTGCGGGGGTTGCAGGCTTGCAAGCCATCGCCACGGCGAAACGTCTGGGTGCGGTGATCGAAGCGTCTGACGTACGCCCGGCGGTGAAAGAGCAGATCGAGTCCCTCGGCGCCAAGTTCGTCGACGTGCCTTACGAGACCGATGAAGAACGCGAATGCGCCGTCGGCGTTGGTGGTTACGCCCGCCCAATGCCAAGCAGCTGGATGCAGCGCCAGGCCCTGGCCGTGCACGAACGCGCCAAGCAGGCCGACATCGTCATCACCACCGCACTGATCCCAGGCCGCAAGGCGCCGACCCTGCTCAGCGCTGAAACCGTCGCACAGATGAAACCCGGCTCCGTGGTGATCGACCTCGCCGCCGCCCAAGGTGGCAACTGCCCGCTGACCGTCGCCGACCAGGTTGTCGTCGAAAACGGCGTGATCATCTGCGGCCCGACCAACCTCGCCGGCGCTGTCGCCGCCGATGCGTCGGCCTTGTACGCACGCAACCTGCTGGACTTCCTGAAGCTGGTCTTCACCCAGGAAGGGCAGTTTGAAATCAACCTCGAAGACGACATCGTCGCCGCGTGCCTGATGTGCCGCGACGGCCAAGTCATCCGCAAAAACGCCTAAGCAGGGATTCAGACGATGGAAGAGCTTATCTCCCCCGGTATCTACAACCTGATCATCTTTGTGCTGGCGATTTATGTCGGTTACCACGTGGTCTGGAACGTGACCCCCGCGCTGCACACGCCGTTGATGGCGGTGACCAACGCCATTTCCGCGATTGTGATCGTCGGCGCCATGCTGGCCGCCGCCCTCACCGTGACCCCGCTGGGCAAGACCATGGGCACCCTGGCCGTGGCCCTCGCCGCGGTCAACGTGTTCGGCGGCTTCCTGGTTACCCGCAGGATGCTTGAGATGTTCAAGAAGAAAGCCCCGAAAGTAAAAGAAGAGGCGCCGAAGTAATGAGCATGAATCTGGTAACGACGCTCTACCTGATCGCGTCGATTTGCTTCATCCAGGCCCTCAAAGGCCTGTCGCACCCCACCACGTCGCGACGCGGCAACCTGTTTGGCATGCTCGGCATGGCGCTGGCGGTGCTCACCACCGTGGGCCTCATCTATAAGCTGGGTGCTGAGCTGGCCACAGCGGGTATCGGCTACGTGATCGTCGGCCTGCTGATCGGCGGCACCGCCGGCTCGATCATGGCCAAGCGCGTTGAAATGACCAAGATGCCGGAGCTGGTGGCGTTCATGCACAGCATGATCGGCCTGGCAGCGGTGTTTATCGCCATTGCTGCGGTGGTCGAGCCGCAATCCCTGGGCATCGTCAAACACCTGGGCGACGCGATCCCTGCCGGTAACCGCCTGGAACTGTTCCTCGGCGCGGCCATCGGTGCCATCACCTTCTCCGGTTCGGTGATCGCGTTCGGCAAGCTGTCGGGCAAGTACAAGTTCCGCCTGTTCCAGGGCGCACCGGTACAGTTTGGCGGCCAGCATAAATTGAACCTGGTGCTCGGCCTGCTGACGCTTGGCCTGGGCCTGGCGTTCATGTTCACCGGCAACCTCACCGCCTTCGCGCTGATGCTGGCCCTGGCGTTCGTGCTGGGCGTGCTGATCATCATCCCGATTGGCGGCGCCGACATGCCTGTGGTCGTGTCGATGCTCAACAGCTACTCCGGCTGGGCAGCGGCGGGTATCGGTTTCTCGCTGAACAACTCGATGCTGATCATCGCCGGCTCCCTGGTGGGCTCCAGCGGCGCGATCCTGTCGTACATCATGTGCAAGGCGATGAACCGTTCCTTCTTTAATGTACTGCTCGGCGGTTTCGGCAATGCGCCGGACGCAGGTGCCGCAGCCGGCTCCAAAGAAGCGCGCCCGGTGAAATCCGGCTCGGCTGACGATGCGACCTTCCTGCTGACCAACGCCGACACCGTGATCATCGTTCCAGGCTACGGCTTGGCAGTGGCACGGGCGCAGCATGCGCTCAAGGAACTGACCGAGAAGCTGACCCACCACGGCGTCACCGTGAAATACGCGATCCACCCGGTGGCAGGCCGTATGCCTGGCCACATGAACGTGCTGCTCGCCGAGGCCGAAGTGCCTTACGACCAGGTGTTCGAGATGGAAGACATCAACTCCGAGTTCGGCCAGGCCGACGTGGTGCTGGTGCTGGGCGCGAACGACGTGGTCAACCCGGCCGCCAAGAACGATCCGAACTCCCCGATTGCGGGAATGCCGATTCTCGAAGCCTTCAAGGCCAAGACCATCATCGTCAACAAGCGCTCGATGGCCAGCGGTTATGCCGGTTTGGATAACGAACTGTTCTACCTGGACAAGACCATGATGGTCTTTGGTGATGCCAAGAAGGTCATCGAAGACATGGTCAAAGCCGTCGAGTAACACTGCTTCAGCGCAATACTCGAAACCCCGGCCTCCAGTAGGCTGGGGTTTTTTATGACCGCATGAAACCCGACCAAAGGCTCTAAATCGCTGCCTGGCATTCGACCATGGTAGCGGGCCGAATTTTTTTGAAATCACTAAACTGCGCACCTTGCTTCCGTAGCCTGAGATAACAATCCATGTACCGTGATCGTATCCGCTTGCCTTCGCTGTTGAACAAGGTCATGAGCGCGGCAGACGCCGCCGCACTGATCGAGGACGGCATGACCGTCGGCATGAGCGGCTTCACCCGTGCCGGTGAAGCCAAGGCCGTCCCCCACGCCCTGGCCGAACGCGCCAAGACCTCGCCGCTGAAAATCACCCTGATGACCGGTGCCAGCCTGGGCAATGACCTGGACAAGCAACTGACCGAAGCGGGTGTGCTGTCGCGACGCATGCCGTTCCAGGTCGACAGCACCTTGCGCAAGGCGATCAACGCCGGCGAAGTGATGTTTATCGACCAGCACCTGTCGGAAACCGTCGAGCAACTGCGCAACAACCAGCTCAAGTTGCCGGACATTGCCGTAATTGAAGCGGTCGCGATCACTGAGCAGGGTCATATTGTGCCGACAACGTCTGTGGGCAACTCGGCCAGCTTTGCGATTTTCGCCAAGCAGGTGATCGTCGAGATCAACCTGGCGCACAACCCTAACCTGGAAGGGTTGCACGACATCTATATCCCAACGTACCGGCCAACCCGGACGCCAATTCCATTGGTGAAGGTCGATGACCGGATCGGCAGCACTGCGATTCCGATCCCTCCGGAAAAGATCGCCGCCATCGTTATCACCCACCAGGCCGATTCCGCTTCAACCGTGACGCCGCCTGACAGCGATACTCAAGGCATCGCCAATCACCTGATCAACTTCCTCAAGCAGGAAGTCGACGCCGGCCGCATGACCAACAAACTCGGGCCGTTACAGGCCGGCATCGGCAATATCGCCAACGCGGTGATGTGTGGCCTGATCGAATCGCCGTTCGAAGACCTGACCATGTATTCGGAAGTGTTGCAGGATTCGACCTTCGACCTGATCGACGCGGGCAAGCTGAGTTTCGCGTCGGGCAGTTCGATCACCCTGTCGGAGCGTCGCAATGCCGACGTGTTCGGCAACCTGGAGAAGTACAAGGACAAACTGGTGCTGCGCCCGCAAGAGATCTCCAACCACCCGGAAGTGGTGCGTCGCTTGGGCATCATCGGTATCAACACCGCGCTGGAGTTCGACATCTACGGCAACGTCAACTCCACCCATGTCTGTGGCACACGGATGATGAACGGTATTGGCGGCTCCGGGGATTTTGCACGCAATGCGCACCTGGCGATCTTTGTTACCAAGTCCATTGCCAAGGGCGGGGCGATTTCAAGTGTGGTGCCGATGGTCAGCCATGTAGACCACACCGAGCATGACGTCGACATCCTGGTCACCGAGGTTGGGCTTGCCGACCTGCGTGGCCTGGCGCCCCGGGAACGGGCGCGGGTGATCATCGACAACTGTGTGCACCCCGCCTACCGCGACGCCCTGAACAGTTACTTCAACGCTGCCTGCGCCATCGGCGGGCACACGCCGCACATCCTGCGTGATGCACTGAGCTGGCACATCAACCTGGAAGAATCCGGGCATATGCTCAAGGCGTAATTGATACAGATCCGGGCTGATGCAAACACAGTTTCATCAGCTCGACATCTCCACCGGCATTTCTTGAAAAAACTGTACTGCTGTACCGGTCATTTCCTACCGAAATATCCCACACATCACTTCAAAAATGCCTATTTCGCACTACTTTAGTGCGGACAGGTACAGTTGCCCCATTTCCGTACAGTACAGCCCCTATAAACAGTTAACTGGCCCCTCACAATACAGGTGAACTGTATCTAGAGAGTCTTGCGCCGGAAGAGGATCATTGGCATCAGTTAAACCACTACCTAATCCCGCCACAAGCGGAAGGATGTCATCATGGAACGTACACTCAGTTCCGATCTGTTCTTCGAAGAAAAAGCTGTAAACACCCAGGCCTCCCTGCCTCTGCGCGTTATCGCCAACCTGATGTTGTGGCAGCGCCGCATCTCCAGCCGCCACCAACTGGCTCGCCTGGATTCGCGTCTGCTGGCTGACGCAGGCATCAGCGAAGCTCAACGCTACGAAGAGCTGAGCAAGCCGTTCTGGCGCTAACTTAGCGCTCGCTGGCCCTGACCTACCGGGTCCACCGCCAGCACCCTGATTTGTCAAAGCAAAGCCCGCCACGGGAAACCGGAGGCGGGTTTTGTTGTTTTCGGGGTTTGGGTTTTCAACCGGAAACAGTGGCATGATTCGACGACAGGTACAGTTTAAAAAATACAACAGTTAAGCAGTACAATTTAACTTCAGTGTATCTGTATCGGTCACATCCCCTCGCTCAACATGGTGTTCCAAGACCCCATGAAAGGTGATTGCCATGGATACGCCGTCCCCCCGCTATAAACGGTTGTTACGCCAAGCGGCCTCGACGGTGGCCAAATGGCTGCGCCAGGCCTATGAACGGCGCCAGCTGTCGCAGCTTGATAGCCGTGAACTGTCCGACCTGGGCATCAGCCCTGGCGACCGAATGAACGAGCTGTCCAAACCGTTCTGGCGTGACTAGGCAGTCAAGATGCTTCCCGAACGGATAAACGGCGGCTTAATATCCAGCCACCACGTGGCGAACCGCGCAGTACAGGCGTCTGATCCCAATGGCTGCCCTGCGCCACCTTATCCGTTCATCTACAGGAGTCATCCCATGTCCCGTCTTAGCCTGCTGAGTGCCGCCGCCCTGTTGGCCCTGGCTGCCAACGCCAACGCGACCAGCTTCATCGTGACCACCGACTCCATCGTCGGCGCGCTAAAGGCCACCTCCGACGCCACTTCCGATGCCACCTCGTCCCTGCGCGACAACAAAGTCGTGCGCGCTGCCCGTGACGACGCCGCCAGCTTTGTTGCCAGTGAAGGCGCCATCCGTGGCGTGAAACTGGAAAGCGCCCTGGCCCAGATCCGCCAACAAGCGCCGCAGCTGAACACCGCAACTGACGCACAGCTGGCCCAGGCCATCCTGGCGATCTGAATGCAGGGCTGATGCCTGGGCGCTGGCTCTCGCCCGGGCATTACGCTAGCCTTGGCGCTCGTTTTCAGTTGTCGAGTCCCATGGCTTTTTCATACCGCCTGTTAATAGTTCCTGTATTGCTTTGCGCCGCCTGGTCGCCCTTGGCTTCGGCCTTCGACCTGACCACGCAGAGCACCGTCGCCAGTGCGTACGCCACCAGCAAGGTGACTTCCGCACCCTTCGACAGAAAAGTGATAATGGCCGCCCAGGATGACGCTGCCGCGTTTATCGCCACTGACGGCCAATGGCGGGGGGCACGGTTGGAGTCAGCGCTGGATTATCTGCGCCACAGCCAACCAAAACTTAACGCCAGCGACCTTGAACTGGCGCAAGCAATTCTCGTCCAATAATCATCTCTGTATTCCATCTTTGTATTTGGAGTTATTCCATGCGTAGCCCGCTGATTGCCGCCACCCTTGGCCTGCTGTTGTTGGCCGACGTTGCCCAGGCACACACCCTGGTGGCCACCAGTAACATCATTGTTCGCGCCTCTGGCCGCACCATTGATTTCACCTCGGACACCACCACTTCCATCCGCGACTCCAAAGTCGTACGCGAAGCCCACGATGACGCTGCCAGCTTCGTCGCTACCAACGGCGAGATCCGTGGCGCACACCTGGAAGCCGCCTTCGACACCCTGCGCACCCGTCTGCCGGAAGCCCGCGACGCCAGTGACCAGACCCTCGCCGAAGCTATCCTCGCACTGTGAGGCGAATGGCCGCCTGGCTCCTGGCCGGGGTTGTGCTGCTGTGTGCCAGCGCAGCCCAGGCCGGCCTGCAACTGCGGCTCAAGCCCGAGGGCTTGAGCCCGGCTGAACAGCAGGCCAGCCAGGCGTTGCTCGACGAAGCGATGCGCGCCTTGCCGCCGCGCTTCATCGAGCAGTTGGACCGGCGTATTGATGTCGGCTGGACCGACAAGATGCCCGAGAACGCCTACGGGCAAGCCTCGCTGGTGTCCGAGCTGGACCTCAACCGCAACCTGCTTGCCAGCCTGACCGACGGCAGCGCCGCCACCCAGAAAACCAATCGCCCCCACGGCACCGTGCGCCGCGAAATGCTCGCCACCGTACTGCATGAACTGACGCACATTTATGACCGTGCACGTCTGTGGTCCAAAGCAGACCGCGCACTGATCAACCGCTGCAGCCGCCAGAACAGCATCACCGGCTTGATCGGCCTGCCGGATCAATGCCGCGGCCAGCATGACCGACGCTTTACCCTCAGCGATGACCCACGCCTGCTGGACCTTGCCGGCTGGCCGCAATACGTCGGCCGTCGTGGCGAGCGCGAACAAAACAACCATCAAGTCGCGCGCAGCCCGGACATCTACGAAACCACCAGCCCGTTGGAATTCGTCGCAGTCAACATGGAGTACTTCCTGCTTGACCCAAGCTACGCCTGTCGCCGCCCCTCGCTGTTCCGTTACTACAAAGAACACTTTGGCTGGGCGCCGCCGAATCAAGACGCCTGCGCCAACACCTATGCATTCCTGAATGCCGGCAACGATTTCGCCAAGACGCCGCTGGGCCATGTCGACCCGGAGCGCGTCTACGAAATCGACTACCTGCTGGCCGAAGCCAACCAGAACCTGGTGAGTCGCTGGGGCCACAGCATGTTGCGCCTGGTGATATGCGCGCCAGGCAGGCCGCGTGGGCCGGATTGTCGGCTGGACCTGGACCAGCACCTGGTGTTGTCCTACCGCGCATTTGTCGGTGACGTACAGCTGTCGAGCTGGGACGGCCTGGTCGGCAAATACCCGTCGCGCCTGTTTGTGCTGCCGCTGGCGCAAGTGATCGACGAGTACACCAAGACCGAGTTGCGCGGCCTGGCCTCCGTGCCGTTGAAACTGACCCGCCAGGAAATCAACGACACCGTCGAGCATGCCGCCGAAATGCACTGGAGCTACGACGGCAACTACTTCTTCATTTCCAACAACTGTGCAGTGGAGAGCCTGAAGCTGTTACGCAGCGGCAGCGCCAACCCACAACTGACCGGTCTGGACAACATCACGCCTAACGGTTTGCTCGAAGTACTGAGCGCCCGAGGCCTGGCCGACACCAGCGTACTGGACGACAAACGCAGGGCATTGCGCCTCGGTTATCACTTCGACTCCTTCCGCGAACGCTACCAGGCGATGTTCGATGTACTGCGCAAGCATCTGCCGATCAAACAGACCCAGGTCGAAGACTGGCTGTCCCTCAGCGCAGAGGAGCGTCGCCAGTGGTTCGGTCAGGCCGATCTGCGCACCAGCGCCGCATTGTTGCTGCTTGAGCAGGCGAGCTTTCGCAAGCAGTTGATGCTGGCCCAGGACGAAGTCAAGCAACGCTACCTCGGCGCCCGCGAGCTGAAAAACGGCGGCATGGAGAAAGCCAACGCCACGCTGCAACAGATCCTCGCCAACAGCGGCTTCCTCAGCCGCCCGGCAGAACTCCTGGGCAGTGGCGGCTATGGCCTGCCGCAACCTTCGGAAGCCAAGCGCCTGGAGTCGGAAAGCGCCGAGCGCCAGAAGCAGCTGCAATCACTGACCGGCGAGCTGGATAAAGAGGTGAGGGCGCTGCTGGATCCCTCGCGCTCCGCCGAGATTGCCGCCTGCGAAGCCAACCTCAAGCAGGTGGGCGAGCATTTGCGGGCATTGCACAAGGCGGCGGGCGGCCTGGAGCTGCCCTGAAACGCCGAACAACCCTTCATCACCCTTTCAGCCGGCGAAAGCTGGCTGAAAGCTTACCCGTCTAGGATCGCCCCCACTGCCGGCAACAGACCGGCTGTTAACAACAACAATGGTGATTCCCGATGTCCGCTCGTACCCGCCTGTTTGCCCCCACTCCACCCGTACGCCTCGTGCCTTTCGTTCTGCGCTGACCCCACCCGGTTCGCCATTCCCTAGCCGCGCTACGCCTGGAGTATTCCTATGCTGACTTTCCTTGGCTTTGCCATGGTCATCACGTTCATGTTCCTGATCATGACCAAGCGCCTGTCCGCGCTGATCGCCTTGATCATCGTGCCGATCCTGTTCGCGCTGTTCGGCGGTTTCGCGCCGGAGATCGGCCCGATGATGCTTGCGGGTATCACCAAGCTCGCGCCGACCGGCGTGATGCTGATGTTCGCCATTCTCTACTTTGCCCTGATGATCGACTCCGGCCTGTTCGACCCGGCCGTGCGCAAGATCCTCAAGATGGTCAAGGGCGACCCGCTGAAAGTCTCGGTCGGCACCGCCGTGCTGGCCCTGGTCGTGTCCCTCGACGGTGACGGCGCCACCACCTACATGATCTGCGTGGCCGCCATGCTGCCGCTGTACCAGCGCATAGGCATGAGCCCGCGGATCATGGCCGGCCTGATCATCCTCGCCGGCGGGGTGATGAACATGACGCCTTGGGGCGGCCCGACCGCCCGTGCCGCGAGTGCGCTGCATGTGGACCCATCGGACATTTTCGTACCGATGATCCCGGCCATGGCCGCCGGCGTCGTCGCCATCCTGGTGATCGCCTACATGTACGGCCTGCGCGAACGTGCACGCCTGGGTGAATTGCACCTGCAAGGCGACGAGATCGACCACAGCGAAATCAGCGTGTCGCAATTCCCGGACGCCCGACGTCCGAAGCTGATCTGGTTCAACGGCGCCCTGACCTTTGCCCTGATGTGCACACTGATTGCGGGCCTGTTGCCACTGCCGGTGCTGTTCATGGTGGCGTTCAGTATCGCGATGATCGTCAACTACCCATGCCTGCAGATGCAAAAAGACCGCGTCGCCGCCCACTCCGGCAGCGTACTGGCGGTGGTGGGGCTGATCTTCGCGGCCGGTATCTTCACCGGCATCCTGTCGGGCACCGGCATGGTAGATGCCATGTCCAAGAGCCTGCTGGCCGTCATTCCTGAGGCGATGGGCCCGTACCTGGCCGTGATCACCGCGCTGGTGAGCATGCCGTTTACGTTCTTCATGTCCAACGATGCGTTCTACTATGGCGTACTGCCCGTACTCGCCGAAGCCGCCAGCCACTACGGCATCACGGCTGCAGAAATGGGTCGTGCGTCGATCGTCGGTCAACCGGTGCACCTGTTGAGCCCGCTGGTACCCTCGACCTACCTGCTGGTCGCTTTGGCCGGTATCGAGTTTGGCGATCACCAGCGCTTTACCCTCAAGTGGGCAGTACTGGTGTGCCTGTGCATAATGGTCGCCGCGTTGCTGATGGGGATTATTCCGCTGTTCAGCACTCTATAATCGTACCAACTCAACCGCGCGGCGCTGCAGCTTGCGCGGTTTAACACTTGCTCAAAGGAATACACATGGAATGGCTGACCAATCCGGAGATCTGGATTGCCTTCTTCACCCTGACGGCCCTCGAGATCGTCCTGGGCATCGATAACATCATCATGATTTCGATCCTGGTCAGCCGCATGCCCAAGCACATGCAGGCGCGCACCCGGATCTTCGGCCTGGCGCTGGCCATGGTCACGCGTATCCTGCTGCTGCTGTCGATCACCTGGGTGATGCAACTGACCGCTGACCTGTTCGTGGTGTTCGGCCAGGGCATTTCCGGTCGCGACCTGATCCTGTTCTTCGGTGGCCTGTTCCTGCTGTGGAAAAGCTCCCAGGAGATGTACCACGCGCTGGAAGGTGAAGACGAAACCCACGAAGAGCCAGGCGGCAAGGGTGGCAAGTTCATCTACACCATCGTGCAGATCGCCATCATCGACATCGTGTTCTCCCTGGACTCGGTGATCACTGCCGTCGGCATGGTGTCCCATGTCCCGGTCATGGTCGCGGCGATTGTCGTAGCGGTACTGGTAATGATGCTGGCGGCCGGCACCATCAGCGAGTTCATCGACAAGCACCCGTCGCTGAAAATGCTGGCGCTGTCGTTCCTGCTGGTAGTCGGCACCGTGCTGATCGCCGAATCCTTCGATGTGCACGTGCCGAAAGGCTACGTCTACTTCGCCATGGCGTTCTCGCTGGCGGTGGAAGCGGTGAACATCAAGATGCGCACCGCCATCGCGAAAAAGAAAAAACAGCAGGATCCTGTGAAACTGCGCAAAGACATTCCGGGTCAATAAACCCGAGCCAGACAAGAGGGGCTTTTATAAGCCCCTTTTTTGCATCCGCAAAAAGCTGATTTCATGACAGTTTTGTTTCAATCCTCACTTTAGCTATGCGATGCTGGCGCAGAGCCCATTCGCCAACTACAGCTTAACTACAAGACGTAGAGCGGCACGCGGCAATTTTCCTTCGCTCATTTTCGAGCGCACCCACACGGGGGGCCGAGCATGCTGACCTTGCTCAATCTGCTTTCCGCCGTGACCCTGCTGATCTGGGGCACGCACATCGTCCGTACCGGCATCCTGCGGGTCTACGGTTCCAACTTGCGCCAAGTCATCGGGCAGAACATGTCCAAGCGCTGGCTGGCGTTTATCGCCGGTATCCTGGTGACGGCAATGGTGCAGAGCAGCAACGCCACGGCGATGCTGGTGACCTCCTTTGTCGGCCAGGGCCTGATGGGGCTGATGCCCGCCCTGGCGACCATGCTCGGCGCCGATGTCGGTACGGCGCTCATGGCCCGGGTGCTGACGTTTGACCTGTCCTGGCTGTCGCCGCTGCTGATTTTTCTTGGGGTGATTTTCTTCCTATCGCGCAAACAGACGCGGGCAGGGCAATTGGGGCGCGTGGGGATCGGCCTCGGGCTGATCATCCTGGCGCTGCAACTGATCGTCGAAGCCGCCGGACCGATCACCCATGCCCAAGGCGTGAAAGTGCTGTTCGCGTCGTTGACCGGCGACATCTTGCTCGACGCCCTGGTCGGCGCCTTGTTCGCGATGATTTCCTACTCCAGCCTGGCCGCCGTCCTGCTGACCGCCACCCTGGCCGGCGCAGGCGTGATCGGCTTGCATGTCGCGATCGGCCTGGTGATCGGCGCCAACATCGGCAGCGGCGTGTTGGCCTTCCTCAGTACCAGCATGCAGAACGCCGCCGGACGCCAGGTCGCGCTGGGCAGCCTGTTGTACAAATTGATCGGCCTGTTGCTGATCATTCCTGTGCTGGACCCGCTGGTGCTGTGGATGGATGGCCTGGACTACAGCGCTCAAGGCATGGTCATCACCTTCCACCTGCTCTACAACGTCAGCCGTTGCCTGATCCTGTTGCCCACCATCGGCCCGATGGCAAAACTATGCGCCTGGCTGCTGCCCGAGCGTGAAGAGGTCAACGGCAAAGCCAAGCCGCGCCATCTGGACCTGACGGCACTCAGCACCCCAAGCCTGGCCCTGGCCAACGCCGCCCGTGAAACCCTGCGCCTGGGCGACCTGATCGACAACATGCTCACCGCCAGGCAGGAAGTGCTACGCGGCAAACAGACCGCCATCACTCAGGAAATGCGCAGCCTCAGCGATGATGTCGAGTCGCTGTACAGCGCGATCAAGCTCTACCTGGCGCAAATGCCCCGCGAAGACCTCAGTGAACAAGACAGCCGCCGCTGGGCCGAAATCATCGAGCTGTCGATCAACCTGAAACTGGCCGGCGACCTGATCGAACGCATGCTGCGCAAAGTTCAGCAGCAGAAAACTTCTCAGCGTCGCCAGTTCTCGGAAGTGGGCCTGGAAGAACTCACCGGCCTGCACAGTCAGTTGATCGCCAACCTGCGCCTGGGCCTTTCAGTGTTCCTCAGCGCCGACCCGGAAAGCGCCCGCCAATTGCTGCGCGAAAAACGCCGCTTCCGCGCCCAGGAACGGCGCCTCGCCCACGCCCACGTGAGCCGCCTGCAGCGAAAAATCGTACAGAGCCTGGAGACCAGCTCCCTACACCTGGAGCTGATTGCAGACATGAAACGCCTCAACTCGTTGTTTTGCAGCAGTGCTTATGTAGTGTTGGAAACGTCCGACACCGGCGCGCTCTCCGCCGAAGATATTGCCGACATCACACATTCGCCCTGAACGTACTATGGCCCGTGAAGTCAGTTAAAACTGACCTCACTCGCCAGGAAGCTTGTTATGCGTCGCCTGTTGTTCGCCTGCCTGCTCATGGGTGCTGCCCATGCCTTCGCCTTTGACCGCCTGCAAGTCGAGGGCTACACCTTGCCCAATGGCCTGCAATTGCTGCTCAAACCGGGCACCGAACGCGGGCATGTGGCGATCCGCCTGGTGGTGGGCGTGGGCCTGGACGATTTCAGTTGCGAGGACAAAGAGCTGCCGCACCTGCTGGAACACTTGCTGTTCAGCGGCATCGACGGCGGTGGAGAAGGTGAGCTGGAAGACCGCATGCAGGCGCTGGGCGGCGAGTGGAACGCCTACACCAGCAACGCCGACACCACCTTCGTGATCGAAGCGCCCGCACAAAACCAGCGCAAGGTGCTGGACCTGCTGCTGGCGATCATCACCCGCACCGAACTGACCGACGCCAATATCGACGCGGCCAAGCGGGTGGTGGAGCGCGAAGACGGCGGCCACTACTCACACCTGCAACGCCTGCTGGACCGCCAGGACCTGGGCCACACCGCCAGCAATCAACTGGCCGTCGAGCTGGGTCTCAAGTGCGCCGAACGCGCCGAGGTCGACCATCTGACTCGCGACCAGTTGGAGAACCTGCGCAAAAACTGGTACGCGCCCAACAACATGACCCTGATCATCGTCGGTGACCTCGACAAATTGCTACCGGCCTATCTGGAACGTACCTATGGCCAACTCGACCCGGTCGAACCCACGGAACACCCGGCACTCCCGGAAATCCAGCACGCCGCCGCCAGCCATCGCGAACTGATCCACGGCTGGGTCGGCGATAGCGCCAAACTGCACTGGCTGTTCCCGGAGCCGGTACTGGACAACGGGCATGATGAAACCTACGACCTGCTCAAGGACTACCTCGACTGGGCGCTATACCGTCAACTGCGCCTCAAGCACGGTTTGTCCTACGGCCCGTGGAGCGAACGCGAAGTGCTTGGCGGCGTCGGGTTCCTCAGCCTGAATGCCGACCTTGAGCGGGAAAACCTCCCCGACGCCGAACAGGTCCTCCAGGACCTCAGGGCGCAGTTGCTCAAAGACGGTCTCGACCCGGCGGTGTTCGCCCGCCTGCAACAGGCCGCCGTCGCCCGCCAGGCCTGGGCCGTGCAGGGCAACAGCGCACTGGCCGACTATTACTGGAGCGCTTCAGGTGACTACAACAACGGGCATTTCAGCGACCCGGTCAAACGCATCAAGGCCGTGAGCCTGGACCAGACCAACCAGGCCATGCGCCAAGTGTTCAAACAGCCAGGCTACTGGCGCATCGAGAAACCGCTGCTCAGTTACGACCTGCTCAGTTGGATCGGCGCCGGTCTACTCGGGCTGATCGCCTTTGTGTTGATCGCCGTGCGGCGTTATCGCAAACGGATCACGTAATGACGCAACGGATGACGGGCTAAGACGTTATTCTGTTTGGGATTTTTTCCTACAAAGACTGCGAACCGCCGAATGCAAAACCTGACCCGCTTGATCACCCGCGTCCTCGAACTGATGAAGCGTTACCCAGGGGTGATTGCACTCGGCGGCTTCATCTCGGGTGTGTGCAGTTTCATCCTGGTGGACCGCCAGCAGGGCATGGCCAGTTGGATCGCGGTGATCATGCTGGTGAGCTGGCTGTGGCTGATGCTGGAAAACAGCTTCACCCAACTGTTCACCAAGGTTTTCAAGCGCGAGATTCCCGAACCGTTGCTGCGCTACGCGACCCAGATGATCCACCAGGAAAGTCTGTTCTTCGTGTTGCCGTTCTTTTTCATCACCACGGCATGGAACAGCGGCCAGTCGGTGTTCACCGGCCTGCTCGGAGCGGCGGCGCTGGTGTCGATCGTCGACCCGCTGTACTACAAATGGCTGGCGCCCAAACGCTCACTGTTCCTCGCGCTGCACACCTTCACCTTGTTCGCTGCGCTGCTCACTGCGCTGCCGATCATCCTGCACCTGACCACGGCCGAAAGTTACAAACTCGCCCTCGGCGTGGCCTTGGCGTTGTCGATTCCGAGCTTGGCCGTGAGTATGCCGCTGCGTAGTGTCAAAGGCTGGGCGATGTTACTCGGGGTCACGGCCGCCATTGGGTGCGCCGGGTGGTTCCTGCGCAGTTGGGTGCCACCGGCCACCTTGTGGATGACCGAAGTCGCCATCAGCACACAGCTGCAAGACCGCACGCCGGGCGACGACCTCAAGGAAGTCACCGCCGCCCAACTGCGCAGCGGCGGGCTGTACGCCTACACCGCGATCAACGCGCCGCGCGGGTTGGATGAGCGCATCTACCATGTGTGGCAATTCAACGGCAAAGAAGTCGACCGTATCGCCCTGGACATTCATGGCGGACGCAAAGAGGGCTACCGCGCCTGGACCCACAAGCAGAACTTCCCTGGTGATGCCGTGGGCCGCTGGCAGGTACGCGTACTGACCGAAGATGGGCAGGTGATCGGCGTATTGCGTTTCAAAGTGACGGACTCAGCACAAACGGACAACCCAAAGTAAGCAGGTTCGTGCTATTACGTAGGAATTGTGGATAGCCAAACAAGCTCGGAGCTTATGACCCCCCCTACGACGGCCGGTGCAGCCCACCTCGACACGTCCACCACCCCGCCACAGCTGAGGATTACGGGGGACTGGACGCTGGCCCACTATGCCAACCTGAAGAAGCTGTCGGACAAGCTCGACGGCCAATACGACGCTGGCGCACGCATCGACCTCAACGGCCTCGGCGCCCTGGATACCGCCGGCGCCTCGCTGCTGGTGGAGTTGCTGGGGCCGAGCCGCATCGAGCAATCCGCCGAACAGACCGATTGCAGCCTGTCGGCCGCCGACCGCGCCCTGCTCAAGACCGTCTACCGTTCCCTGAATGATTTTTGCGTGCCGGAAAAAGCCCCGGAAGAAGCGGCGGGCATTCAGGTGCTGGCGCGCATCGGTCGGGCGGTGGACACCGTCTGGCAGGACACCCAGAAACTGCTGGGCTTTATCGGCCTGATTCTCGAAACCTTCGCCCGTGGCATTTTCCGCCCCAAGCGCTGGCGCGTGACGCCGATGGTTGCGCACCTTGAACAGGTCGGTCTGGATGCCGCGCCAATCGTGGCCTTGCTGACCTTCCTGGTCGGTGCAGTGGTGGCCTTTCTGGGGGCCACGGTGCTCAAAAGCTTCGGCGCGACGATCTTCACGGTGGACCTGGTGGCGTTCTCTTTCCTGCGGGAATTCGGCGTCTTGCTGACCGCCATCCTGATCGCCGGCCGCACCGCCAGCGCCTTTACCGCGCAGATCGGCTCGATGAAGGCCAATGAAGAAATCGACGCGATCCGCACGCTGGGCCTGGACCCGATGGAATTGCTGGTGCTGCCTCGCGTGCTGGCATTGCTGGTGGCGCTGCCGATGCTGACCTTCCTGGCGATGCTCTCAGGCATCGTCGGCGGCGGCGTGGTGTGCGCCGTGGCGCTGGATATTTCACCGGCAATGTTCCTGTCGCTGCTGCAATCGGACATTGGCGTGCAGCATTTTCTGGTGGGCATGGTGAAGGCGCCGGTTTTTGCGTTCCTGATCGCCGCCATTGGCTGCCTAGAGGGTTTCAAGGTCAGCGGCAGTGCCGAATCCGTCGGCGCCCACACCACCTCCAGCGTGGTGCAATCGATCTTTGTAGTGATCGTGCTGGATGCGGTCGCCGCGTTGTTCTTCATGGAGATGGGCTGGTGAGTCGTCAACACCGAGCGCCCGCCGAGGCGGTGATTGAAGTGCGCGGCCTGTGCAATCGCTTTGGCAGCCAAAGCGTGCACGAGAACCTCGACCTGGACTTGTACAAAGGCGAGATCCTCGCGGTGGTCGGCGGCTCGGGCAGCGGCAAGTCAGTGTTGCTGCGCAGCATCGTCGGCCTGCGTCGGCCCAGCGAAGGTGAGGTGCGGGTGTTCGGCAAGAACCTGCCGAGCCTGCCGGAACATGAGCGCTCCCTGGTGGAACGGCGCTTCGGCGTGCTGTTCCAGAAGGGCGCGCTGTTTTCTTCGCTGACCGTCACCGAGAACGTCGCCCTGCCGTTGATTGAACACGCCGGCCTCAGCCGCCGCGACGCCGAGCATCTGGCCGCCGTGAAACTGGCCCTGGCCGGACTGCCGCTGTCGGCGGCCGACAAGTACCCGGCGTCACTGTCCGGCGGCATGATCAAGCGTGCTGCCCTGGCCCGCGCCCTGGCGCTGGACCCGGACATCCTGTTCCTCGACGAACCCACCGCCGGCCTCGACCCGATTGGCGCGGCGCAATTCGACCAACTGATCCTGACCCTACGCGATGCGCTGGGCCTGAGCGTGTTCCTGGTCACCCACGACCTGGATACGCTGTACACCATCACCGACCGCGTGGCGGTGCTGGCGCAAAAGAAAGTGCTGGTGGCCGATGCCATTGATGTTGTCTCGGAAACGGACGACGCATGGATCCACGAATATTTCCACGGCCCCCGTGGCCGCGCGGCATTGGATGCCGCTCAATCGCTTAACGAGGTATGACATGGAAACCCGAGCCCATCATGTGATGATCGGTCTGTTCAGCGTGATCGTGGTGGTCGGCGCGATGCTGTTCGGCCTGTGGCTGGCCAAGTCCAGCGTCGACAGCGCCTTCCAGGACTACGAAGTGATCTTCAACGAGGCGGTCAGCGGCCTGTCCCAGGGCAGTTCGGTGCAGTACAGCGGGATCAAGGTGGGCGATGTCATCAGCCTGAGCCTGGACCCCAAGGATCCCCGCCGCGTGCTGGCGCGTATCCGCCTGGCGGGGCAGACGCCGATCAAGGAAGACACCCAGGCCAAGCTGGCCCTGACCGGCATCACCGGTACCTCGATCATCCAGCTCAGTGGCGGCACCCCGCAGAGTCCTGAGCTCAAGGGCAAGGACGGTAACCTGCCACAGATCATCGCCTCGCCATCACCCATCGCGCGCCTGCTGAACAACAGCAACGACCTGATGACCAGCATCAACCTGTTGCTGCACAACGCCAACCACATGTTCTCCCGCGAGAACGTCGAACGCCTGAGCAATACGTTGGACAACCTGCAACAAACCACCGGTGCCATCGCCGACCAGCGCGGCGATATCAAGGTGGTGATGCAGCAACTGATGCAGGTGAGCAAACAGGCGAGCGCCGCCCTGGAGCAGACCACCGTGCTGATGCGCAACGCCAACGGCTTGCTCAACGAACAGGGCAAGCAGGCCTTCGGCAGTGCCGAGCAGGCGATGAAATCCCTTGAACAAAGCACCGCGACCATCAACACCTTGTTGACCAACAACAAGGACTCGGTGAACAGCGGCATGCAAGGCCTCAACGAACTGGCGCCGGCCGTGCGCGAACTGCGCGAAACCCTCGGTTCGCTGCGCGCCATCTCCCGCCGCCTGGAAGCCAACCCCAGCGGTTACCTGCTGGGCAGCGACAAGAACAAGGAGTTCACGCCATGAAGCGTGCTTACCAAATGATCGCCCCGGTGGCCCTGGCACTGGTGAGCGCGTGCTCGATCCTGCCCAAGGCCGACCCTTCGGATGTGTATCGCCTGGCCTCGGCACAGACCACCAACCAGGCCGCGCCGGTCAGTTGGTCACTGCGCGTGAACAAGCCACAGACCAGCGAATTTCTCGACAGCCCGCGCATTGCCGTGGTGCCCAATGGCGACCTGATCAGCAGTTATGCCAATTCGCGTTGGAGCGACCCGTCGCCGGTGCTGCTGCGCAACCGCTTCATGGATGGCTTCCAGCGCGATGGCCGGGTGACGCTGCTGAGCACCGACGATACCAATCTGCAGTCCGACTATGAGCTGGGCGGTCAACTGCAGGCATTCCAGAGTGAATACCATGGCAGTGCGGTGGAGGTAGTGATTCGCCTGGATGCGCGGTTGGTGCGGGGGAGTGATCAGCGGATCGTTGCCAGCCGGCGGTTTGAGGTGAGGCAGCCGGTGGCAGATACCAAAGTGCCGGCGGTGGTAGCCGGGTTTGGGCAGGCGGGGGATCAGTTGAATAAACAGGTGGTGGATTGGGTGGTGAGTCAGGGCAATAGATCAATTGTGGCGAGGGAGCTTGCTCCCGCTGGGCTGCGCAGCAGCCCCAATACCAGCCAATAAGTTTTATCGGATACACCTGTGAAATCTTGTGGGGCCGCTTCGCGGCCCAGCGGGAGCAAGCTCCCTCGCCACAGGGGTTCAGCCTCAGCCAAAGAACCAGTAACACACCGCAATCGCCGCCACGACACCGGCCAACTCCGCCAGCAACGCACAGCCCACGGCATGCCGGGCGCGCTGAATCCCCACCGACCCAAAGTACACCGCCAACACATAGAAGGTGGTCTCGGTACTGCCCTGGATCGTCGCCGCCACCAGCGCCGGGAAGCTGTCCACACCCTGTGTCTGCATGGTCTCGATCAGCATCGCCCGTGCGGCGCTGCCGGAGAACGGCTTGACCATCGCGGTCGGCAAGGCATCGACAAAGCGTGTGTCCATGCCCGTCCAGGCGACCACATGGCGAATGCCTTCCAGGCCGAAATCCAGGGCGCCAGACGCGCGCAACACGCCCACGGCACACAGCATCGCCACCAGGTACGGCAGCAGGTTCTTCGCCACGTCAAAGCCTTCCTTGGCGCCTTCGACAAATGCCTCGTACACCTTGACCTTGCGCAACGCGCCGATCACCAGGAACAGCATGATCAAGCCGAACAGCGTGAGGTTGCCCAGGATCGACGACAGGCCAGCCAGCGCGGTGGCGGACAAGGTCGCCAACAACGCCATGAAACCGCCCAACACCAGTGCCCCCGGAATCAGATAGGCCAGCACCACCGGGTCCCACAGTCGCAGGCGCTGCATGATCGCCACCGAGAGCAGGCCGACCAGGGTTGAGGCGCTGGTCGCCAGCAGGATCGGCAGGAACACCAGCGTCGGGTCCGCGGCGCCTTGCTGGGCGCGGTACATGAAGATGGTCACGGGCAATAGCGTCAGCGAGGACGCGTTAAGCACCAGGAACAGGATCTGCGCGTTACTCGCGGTGTTGGGAATCGGGTTGAGTTCCTGCAGCGCCTTCATCGCTTTCAAGCCGATGGGGGTCGCCGCGTTATCCAGGCCCAGGCCGTTGGCCGCGAAGTTGAGGGTGATCAAGCCGATGGCAGGGTGCCCGGCGGGCACTTCCGGCATCAGGCGGCGGAACAGCGGGCCGAGGACCTTGGCCAGCCAATCGACGATTCCGGCCTTCTCGGCAATGCGCAAGAAACCCAGCCACAAGGTCAGGGTGCCGAACAGCAGCACCATCACTTCCACGGACAGCTTGGCCATGGCGAAAATGCTTTCGACCATCGCCGCGAAAATCCCGGCGTTACCGCCGACCAGCCATTGCGCCAGTGCCGACACCATTGCCACGACAAAGAAGCCAAGCCACAGGCCATTGAGCATCAGTTGAACCCCTCGAAGAATGGAGCGAATGATAGCGGGGCTGGCAGAAACGACAAACCCCGGAATGATCCGGGGTTTGTCTTAGAGCTGTAGTGCTATCAGCTGCGGGTCGCTTGGGCGGCCGGCGTGGCGTCCTTGCTGCGCCAGTGCGGCAGCGAATTCCAGTAGCGCTCGCCCTTGGCGTCGTCGTACATGCCTTCCCAACGGGAGATAACCAGCACGGCCAGGGCGTTGCCGATCACGTTCAAGGCAGTACGCGCCATGTCCATGATGCGGTCGACACCGGCGATGAACGCCAGGCCTTCCAGCGGAATGCCCACGCTGCCCAGGGTGGCCAGCAACACCACGAAGGACACGCCCGGTACACCGGCGATGCCTTTGGAGGTGACCATCAGGGTCAGGACCAGCATCAACTGCTGGCCAACCGACAGGTCGATGCCATACAGCTGGGCAATAAAGATGGCCGCGATGCTCTGGTACAGGGTCGAACCGTCGAGGTTGAACGAGTAACCGGTCGGCACCACGAAGCTGCAGATGGCTTTCGGCGCGCCGTAGGCTTCCATCTTCTCGATCACGCGCGGCAGCACGGTTTCGGAGCTGGCGGTGGAGTAGGCCAGTACCAGCTCATCCTTGAAGATGCGGATCAGCTTGAGAATCGAGAAGCCAAACAGGCGAGCGATCAGGCCCAGTACCGCAAAGGCGAAGAACAGGATGGCGACGTAAACCAGGATCACCAGCTTGGCCAGCGGCAGCAAGGAGGCGAAGCCAAAGTTGGCGACGGTCACGGCGATCAATGCGAATACGCCGATCGGGGCGTACTTCATGATCATGTGGGTGACTTTGAACATGCTCTCGGACACGCCCTGGAACATGGTCACCAGCGGCTCGCGCAGCTCAGGCTTGAGGCTCGACAAGCCCAGGCCGAACAGCACCGAGAAGAAGATGATCGGCAGCATTTCGCCACGGGCGACGGCGGCGAAGATGTTCGACGGGATCAGGTTGAGGATGGTCTCGATGAACGCATGCTCATGCTGCACTTCGGCGGCGGTGGCGGTGTACTTGGAGATGTCGACGGTACCCAGGGTACTCATGTCGATGCCAGCGCCTGGGTGGAACAGGTTGGCCAGCAACAGGCCGACCACGATGGCGATGGTGGTGACAATTTCGAAGTAAAGGATGGTTTTGACGCCGATACGCCCGAGCTTCTTCGCATCACCGACCCCGGCAATGCCGACGATCAGCGAGGAGATCACAATCGGGATCACGATCATCTTGATCAGGCGGATAAAGATATCACCCGCTGGCTGCAACACATTGCTGATCCACCAGGCCTTTTCAGCACTGAAATGGTTGAGCACTGCACCGATTGCGATCCCCAGCACCAAACCGATGAGGATCTGCCAGGCGAGGCTTAGCTTTGCCTTCTTCATGTCATTACCCTTACTTCAAGTGAACTTAAGGCAAATGCGCCAGCTGCAACGCTCGAGAGCGAAAAAGTGTGTGCATCTGCCTCCATGGAAGGTCACCGCAGCGTGGCCGAAATGGCTTACTGGCAGGCGAAAAAAGGCGCAACTATTCCCATGCAAGGGAGCGACGTCTAATGCCGTAAACGCCTACCCTATGCCGAATCGGCATGGCCTTTTTCTATAATAACTGTCCGAACGGTCAGTTCAAATGTGACATTTTGTCCGACAAATATGCCGTGAACCGGCCAAACCCGGCTCGCTCAGAGAATCAGGACGTCTGTGGTGAGCTGGCAGAAATGCCTGGGAATTCCGTTGTTTAGTGTCAGAAATGTCCTATGGCCCCCACCAAAATTTATCGATAGATGGTCGACCGGACATACCAAGAAATGGTTCTGAACAAGCAGAAGGGAAATATTCGACTAAGGAAGGCATAACAAAAGAGCAATAAGCCCGCCGCAAGTTCAGCAAGCCATGAGCTTGTGAACCTGCGTCGCAGCTTTTCGCCTGACCCGGCCCTTGCGCAGGCACTCCCTGTACCCGTAGGTCACGCCGATCCCGATTGATCAGAGCAACCCGGCCCCTTGGTCATGCACCGCCCTTGGCGAGCGATGCAGACAGAAAGAAGCGAGGGGGCTTCTTTCTATGGACGCAGGCTCCGCAGACGACAGAAGCGTCGGACGGAACCTAATACCAATTCGGATCTTTCTTCAGCTGCTCCATCAGCAACTTCTGCATGCCTTCATCCGGCTTACCGATAAAACGGTAATCGGCGTGCCGCGTCGGGGATTTGTCCGCCGGCAGACCGGCCGGGACTTCCACCAACATGGCGTAGGCATCTTCCTTGTCGAGGCTGAAGGCAACGATCAGGCGTTTGTTCAGGCACGTGTCAGCGGTTTCGCAGAGTGGCCCGACCAAAAACTTGTCGCCATCTTCTTCCACGGCGTTCATCTGTTCGGCTGTACCCGACAGGTTCATCACCCATTCCGGCAAGCGTTCTTCTTTCTTCACCACGCCTTGCCAGGTTTCGCGGTATTGCGGGTCCGCGCTGAGCAATTCATTGGCCCGGGATTGGCCGTCGTTGGCGGCCATCGCCCAGCCGCTGCCGCCCAAGAGCAGGACGGCAGCAATAGCTTTAAGGGACAGAGTGGTCATGTTCAGCCTCGGCCGCGACGACCAAAGAAGAAGGAAGCGATGAACATCACCAGGAAGACCACAAACAGAATTTTTGCGATACCCGTGGCGGTGCCCGCGATACCACCGAAGCCCAGGACTGCAGCCACAATGGCGATGATCAGAAATGTGATTGCCCAACTCAACATGGTGATTCTCCTTACGCTTTTATAGGGGTAACAGCGGTAGTGCCGTGCAGCCGCTCAACACGAACGGCTGTTGGTGCCTAGAACACCCAACGCTCTTGGGATGGCAGCTCACTCAGGGCGGACTCCTGGTCAACCATCCGCAACTGCGGGGCTGTTACATCGGCAGCAACACTGCCAACGGAACGGAAATGGGTTTGGGTCATGGACGGACGTTCAAACTGGGGGATCTGCTGCTGACTCTGCTGCCAATGTTGCAGCTGCTGGCCGCCAATCAGCGTGACCATCAGGGCCAGGCTGGCAAACAGGCCTTGTTGCAAGCGCAGTGGCGATACATGCAATTGGCTGAGGTTTTGGCGAGTCATGCTGCTGTTCTCCCGCATTCTGATTATTCGTTGGGAGAGATATTGCAGAGTGCATGCCAGCTTTTTAACAAAATAAAACTCAATTAAATCAATGAGTTGAATATTACCGATTGGGTTGACCCCCAGCATCCTGCACGATGCCCCCCTGAGCGCCGTGCGAAATGCACGATGGCCAGCGGTCGGCTCAAGGGATAGAACACGGAATGAGTGTTGCCAAAGTGGCAAGACGGCATGAAAACGCCATCAGCCGGGGGCTTTGTAGGAAACGATGCAGATAGCTGCACGACGCTGCCTTTTATCGATCAGAATAAACCATGCAACTTGCCCGATTATTCCGGGACTAAACACCATCATTCATAGTTTAAGGAGCGCGGGACAGATGGAATCAGCCAAGGAACTTCAAGGCCGCATTCTTTTAGTGGATGACGAATCCGCGATCCTCCGCACCTTCCGTTATTGCCTGGAAGATGAGGGCTATACCGTAGCCACCGCGAACAGTGCTGCTCAGGCCGATGCTTTGATGCAGCGCCAGGTGTTCGACCTGTGCTTCCTCGACCTGCGCCTGGGCGAAGACAATGGCCTGGATGTGCTGGCCCAGATGCGCATCCAAGCGCCTTGGATGCGTGTAGTGATCGTCACAGCTCATTCGGCAGTGGATACCGCCGTTGATGCGATCCAGGCCGGCGCTGCCGATTACCTGGTCAAGCCTTGCAGCCCTGATCAACTGCGCCTCGCCACCGCCAAGCAGTTGGAAGTGCGCCAACTCTCCGCGCGCCTCGAAGCCCTTGAAGGCGAAGTGCGCCAACCCAAAGACGGCCTCGATTCCCACAGCCCGGCAATGATGGTGGTGCTGGAAACCGCGCGCCAGGTGGCCGGCACAGACGCCAACATTCTCATCCTGGGTGAATCCGGCACCGGTAAAGGCGAACTCGCCCGCGCTATTCACGGCTGGAGCAAGCGTTCGAAGAAGTCCTGCGTCACCATCAACTGCCCATCGCTGACGGCAGAACTGATGGAAAGCGAGTTGTTTGGTCATAGCCGCGGTGCGTTTACCGGTGCCAGTGAAAGCACGTTGGGCCGCGTCAACCAGGCAGACGGCGGTACGCTGTTTCTCGACGAAATCGGCGACTTTCCCCTCACATTGCAACCCAAGTTGCTCCGTTTCATTCAAGACAAGGAATACGAGCGCGTCGGCGATCCGGTCACTCGACGTGCCGACGTACGCATCCTGGCCGCCACCAACCTGAACCTGGAAGACATGGTCCGCGACGGCCGCTTCCGCGAGGACTTGCTGTACCGCCTCAATGTGATCACCTTGCACCTGCCGCCGCTTCGCGAGCGCAGTGAAGACATTCTGACCCTGGCCGACCGCTTCCTGGCGCGCTTCGTCAAGGAATACGCCCGACCGGCGCGCGGCTTCAGCGATGAGGCGCGCGAAGCACTGCTCAACTACCGCTGGCCGGGCAATATCCGCGAACTGCGCAACGTCGTGGAGCGTGCCAGCATCATCTGCCCGCAAGAAAAGGTGGAGATCATCCACCTGGGGATGGCCGAACAGCCTGGCAACAACGCCCCACGCATTGGCGCGGCACTGAGCCTGGATCAGTTGGAAAAAGCCCATATCGGCGCCGTGCTCGCCACCAGCGACACCTTGGACCAGGCCGCCCGCACCTTGGGCATCGACGCGTCGACCCTGTACCGCAAACGCAAACAGTACAACCTGTGAGCTGTACCTTATGAAGCTAGCGATGAAGCTGCGTACTCGGTTGTTTCTGAGTATCTCAGCGTTGATCACCGTCGCCCTGTTGGGTTTGATCCTGGGCCTGGTCAGCGTCATGCAAATGGCCAAGACCCAGGAATCGCTGATTCGCAGCAACTTCATTACGCTGGACCTTGGGCTCAAGCTGCGCCAGAGCCTGGGCGATCAATTGATCATGATGCTGGAGGAGCGCCCCGACCCCGAGGCGCTGCAAGCGTCCAAGCAACGCTACTTCGACCTGCTCGACCAGGGCATCGCCCATGAACAGCGGGACAATCGCGGGAGTGGCTTCAGTGAGGCCCGAGGCCAGTATCAGGATCTGCTGGACGCCTTTGACGAATCCCAGCAACCGACGCCACCTCCAGGCGCCAAGGAAAAGCTCACCGAAACCTTCAATACGTTGCGCAACGGCCTGATCAACGAACACAAGCAGGCATTGGAGAACATCAGCAACAGCGAACACAAATCCCGCGAACGTGCGCTATTGATCGCCGGGTTGCTGGGGTTGGTGGGGCTCGCCGTGCTGATCATCGGGTTTGTCACGGCGCATGGTATCGCCCGAAGGTTTGGCGGACCCATCGAAGCGCTGGCCAAAGCCGCCGACAAGATCGGCCAGGGCGATTTCGAAGTGACACTGCCGATTTCGTCCGCAGCAGAAATGAACCAGCTGACACGCCGCTTCGGCATCATGGCCGAAGCGTTGCGCCAGCATCAGGCAACCAATGTCGATGAGTTGCTGGCCGGCCAACAACGTCTGCAAGCTGTACTCGATAGCATCGACGATGGCCTGCTGATGATTGACCGCCAAGGCCGCCTGGAACACCTCAACCCCGTCGCCCAGCGTCAATTGGGCTGGGACGAGGAACGCCTTGGACAAGGCCTTGGCGAAGCACTTGTACGCCCCGAGCTGGACGAGCAACTGCAACTGGTCCTGCGCGGCGGTAACCTGGAGCGGGCGCCGGACGATCTGGAAGTGGAGGTCGAGGGTGAATTACGCCTGCTGACCTACAGCCTGACCCCGGTCAGCCATACCCAGGGGCATATCCTCGGCGCAGTGATGGTGCTGCACGACGTCACCGAGCAACGCGCCTTCGAGCGGGTGCGCAGCGAATTCGTGTTACGCGCCTCCCATGAGCTGCGTACACCGGTGACCGGCATGCACATGGCCTTCGGGCTGTTTCGCGAGCGTGCGAAGTTCCCGGCAGAGTCCCGCGAAGCGGACCTGCTGGATACGGTCAATGAAGAAATGCAGCGCTTGATGCAGTTGATCAACGACCTGCTCAACTTCTCTCGCTACCAGAACGGCCTGCAGAAACTCACCTTGGGCCCGTGCGATGTAACTGACCTGCTGGAACATGCCCGTGCACGCTTCGTCGAGCCGGCCAAAGCGCAGAACATCGAGCTGCTGGTAGAAACGCAATCCGACCTGCCTCGGTTGTATGCGGACCAGGCACAGCTTGAACGGGTTCTGGACAACCTGCTGGGCAATGCCCTGCGCCACACGGCGGCTGGCGGGCAAATTCGCCTGCAGGCGCGTCGTCATGGCGAACGAGTGATTGTGAGTGTGGAAGATAACGGCGAAGGCATCGCCTATGGCCAGCAGGGACGGATCTTCGAACCCTTTGTCCAGGTGGGCCGCAAGAAAGGTGGCGCCGGCCTGGGGCTGGCGCTGTGCAAGGAGATCGTGCAACTGCACGGCGGCCGCATGGGCGTGTATTCGCGGCCGGGGCAGGGCACTCAGTTCTACATGGCGTTGCCGCTTTAAGTTCGGTTCAACGCGCGCAGGATTGCGGCACTTTCCGCATCCGGTGTGCCGTCAAACAGCGACGGCCGGAAATGCATCTGGAATGCCGCAATGACATGCCGCGTGGCGACATCCAACTCGCCGGTCTGGGGCGTCTGGTAGCCCAGGCGGGCCAGTTCTTCCTGGAACCAGGTAATGCTTGGCAGTTCCGCCGCGTATTGCATCTGGAACCGCGCAACAGCCTGGGCATTCGGCCACACGCCCAACCCTTCATCGGCCAGGCGTTTCCAAGGGAACAGTGGGCCCGGGTCCAGCTTGCGCAGCGGTGCGATGTCACTGTGGCCAATGATGTTCTTGGGGTCGATGCCATTGCGCTTGCTGATGTCCTTGAGCAACACCACCAGGGATTTAACCTGCGCTTCGGAGTACGGGTACCACATGCGACCGGTCGGCGTGTCCTTGTAGCCGGGATTCACGATCTCGATGCCGATTGAGCTGGAGTTGAGCCAGGTACGGCCCATCCACTCGCTTTCGCCGGCATGCCAGGCGCGCTGGCTCTCATCCACCAGCTTGTAGATAGTGCCGGAGGCGTCGTCGCCGATCAGGTAATGGCTGCTGACCTGGCCGTGGGTAAGCAATGCCAGGGAGCGTTCTAGGTTGGTGGAGGTGTAGTGGACGATCACAAACTGCACGCGGTTGTCGTGATTCACCGACGGGTGGCTGGTGTCCAGGCGCGGGCCGCTGGCGCAACCTGCGAGCAGAAGAAACACAAAGGCGAAGTACAAGGATTTCATGGCGGAAGACATTACACTGAAGACGATAATGCAACAGTGTAACGTACCCTTTGTGACCCAACCGTCAAATTACAAAATGGAACATCTTTTAGGCGGCCTGCACCTGGTTCCGTCCCGCCGCCTTGGCCCGGTACAGCGCTTCATCGGCACGTTTAAGCGCCAAGTCACTGCGCTCTCCCGGCTGGAACTGCGCCACACCCATTGAAACGGTGATGGTCACCGGCTCGCCCTTGAAGTGAAACGGACACGCTTCAATCGCTGCGCGCAACACTTCGCCCGCCGCCAGCGCATCCGCCAGGGATGAATTCGGCATCAACAACACAAACTCTTCGCCACCAAAGCGCGCGATAAAGTCGGTCGAGCGCAGACGCTTGCGCAGCACGTTGGCGATGATCTTCAGTACCTTGTCGCCCGCCAGGTGGCCGTAGCCATCGTTGATGCGCTTGAAATGATCCAGGTCCAACATCGCCAGCGACAGGTTGTTGCCACGCTGGTGCCAGGTGTTGACCTCCTGATCCAGGCGTTCACTCCAGGCTGCGCGGTTGGGCAGCCCCGTGAGCGGATCGATCAAGGCCTTCTGGCGCTGCACCTCCAGGTGCTCCCGGTAGCCCTGGGCTTCCTGTTCCATATTGGCGACACGCTCGGCCAAGCCTTTCAGACGCGCTGCCGTTTCCTGCTCGCGCAGATCACGCTGCTGCTGGTGCTCGTCCATGGTGCCAAGCAGGCCTTCAAGGTGGCTTTCCAGCACGTGCTTGAGGCTGTCCAGGTCGGCAGCTTCCTGCACGCTGCTTTGCAGGCCATCGACCTGTTCGCGGATCTGCGTGTCCAGCTCGCGGGCGGCGGAACGGCTATCGGCATGGCCGTCGCTGGCGACCTGCAAGTGCCCCTGGAAGGCTTCAAGCCGCTCGTTGAGCTGCTTGAGATATGCCTCGAACTCATGCTGGCCACTGTCGGTGATCGCCAGCATCAATACAGCCAGGTCGTCGAGGATCGGCAGCAGTTCGTACCAGTTCAGCCCATGGGCCAGGCGCTCGCGCATGGCTTCGGCCTGGGGCCGGTGGCGCTCGGGCAGCGAGAGTTCTTCCAAGAGGCCGAGCAGGGTGTCTTCGATGTGCTTGGCCACAGAGCTGTAGGACGGCTCCGGGGAGTCGGGCAAGGCATAGGTGCCATCCGCTTGAAGTTCGTCGGGATCAGACTCCTCTACCTCCAGCACCGGAGGAAGTGAAAGGCTGCCGATGACGGTCTCTTCCGGCGCTTCGACCTGAACCTCAGGCGTTTCGATGAAGGCGGCGAGGGCGCTTTCCGGCGCAGGCTCTTCGACTTGAGGCTCGGGCTCGACACGCGCCAAGGGCGTTTCAAGGAGTGCGGCTTGAGGCGGGGCTTCGTAGACGAAGGTTTCGCTGGAGGGCTCGGCCACCTTGGCGGGCGCTACGGGCTCACTGACAGGGGCAAGCGTTTCTTGAGGCTGCGGCGCAAAGGCGCGCAACGCTTGCGTCAGCTCCTCGGATTGCTCGGGCGGCTGTGGCTCGGTAGCGACCGGCTTAGCCGGCGCAGGCTGCGGAGCCGGGCGGGGCGGCGCCTCGTTCTCCACCGCCTCGTTCGCGACGTCCTTGGCACCAAACAGGCGCTGCAAAAGCCCTGGCCCCGGACGCGGGGTTTCGCCGTCCGGCTCCAGGTTGTTCAGCGCCTGGCCTTGCAGGCCACTCAATTCGCTGAGCAGCAAGGGAATCTCGCGCGCCTGGCTGACTCGGCCGTCTAGCTGCTTGGCGAACGTCTTCAGCGGGCGGGCCACCTCACGCGGTAGCGGCAGCTTTTGCAGTTGCGTGACCAGGGACGTCAGCGCGGTGCTGATCTGATCGACTCGGGTTTCACGGCGCTGCTCCGAATCCAGCACCGCCTTTTCCAGGCGCGGCAGCAAGGCGGCGAGGGCGGCGTCCATATCATCGGTGCGGACAACGTCGCGCATTTCCTTCATGCATTGGTCGACGGCGCGGTCAGTTCCTTCAGCGGCCAGGGTGCTGCGCACCAGCCCACGGCGCAGCAGGTCGAGACGGGCGGCCCAGCGGCGCTCGAGCTTTTCTTGTTGCTCGATGCTTTTAAGGTATTTTTCTTTCCAGCGCTGGGCGTCGTCGCTCATGCAAGGGGTCCGCGAGGGCCGGAACTCAACGCGGGCAATGCATCAGCCGTGAGCGAACCCGGCAGACGAATCTCTACCGCGACCGGCAGGTGATCGGAGATGGGCTGCGCCAGCACCTGCACACTTTCGAGTGTGAGGGTCGGACTGAGCAGGATATGGTCAAGACAGCGTTGCGGACGCCAGCTGGGGAACGTGGCTTCGGCTTGCGGCGCCAGTAGCCCGAGGTCGCGCAACGGAGAATTTTGCAGCAGGTCGCTGGCATGGGTGTTCATGTCCCCCATCAGCACCTGATGTTTGTAATTGCCGATCAGCTCTCGGATGTAGGCCAGCTGCATCGTGCGGGTGCGGGCACCCAGGGCCAGGTGCATCATCACCACCACCAAGGCTTCCGGGCCTTCGCCAAACCGCACAAGGATCGCGCCCCGGCCCTTGGGGCCTGGCAGCGGGTGGTCTTCGATGGCGGAGGGCTTCAAGCGGCTGAGCACGCCATTGCTGTGCTGCGCCAGGCGCCCGAGGTTGCGATTGAGTTGCTGGTACCAGTAAGGGAAGGCACCGAGCTGGGCCAGGTGTTCCACCTGGTTGATGTAACCGGAGCGCATGCTGCCGCCGTCGGCTTCCTGCAGGGCAACCAGGTCGAAGTCGTTCAACAGGTTGCCGATCTTCTGCAGGTTGCCGGCCCGCCCGTTGTGGGGCAGCAGGTGCTGCCAGCCACGGGTGAGGTAATGCCGGTACTTCTCGGTACTGATACCCACCTGGATATTGAAGCTCAGCAGGCGCAGGCGGCTGTCTGCCGGCAGGCCCGTGGATTCCAGGTGATGTTCGTTGACCTGCGGGTCATGCAGGCCAACCCCACGTTCGGTACCCCAGCGGCGCATGACGGGCCCCTTACTTGGCTGCGCGCTCTTTGGCGATCAGCTGGTCGGCAACATTGAGGGTCTGCTCAGGACCACCGGAGGTGCCCAGGTCGAAACGGTATTTGCCGTTGACGATCATGGTCGGAACGCCTTGCACGCCGTACTTCTGCGCCAGTTCTTTGGCCTGTTTGATCTGGCCCTGGATGGCGAAGGAGTTGAAGGTGGCCAGGAACTTTTCCTTGTCGACACCTTGGGTGGCCACAAAGTCAGCCATTTCGTCTGGCTTGGTCAGGCGCTTGCCTTGCTTCTGGATCGCGTCGAATACCGCGTTGTGGACCTTGTGCTCCACACCCATGGCTTCCAGGGTCAGGAACAACTGGCCGTGGGCATCCCATGGGCCGCCGAACATGGCAGGGATGCGTTTGAAGTTGACGTCCTTGGGCAGTTTCTCAACCCATGGGTTGATGGTCGGCTCAAAGGCGTAGCAATGCGGGCAGCCGTACCAGAACAGCTCTACCACTTCGATCTTGCCTGGCTCCGAAACCGGAACCGGGTTGGCCAATTCAACGTAGGTTTTACCGGCTTCAAGCGGCACGTCGGCAGCTTGTGCGGTCATGCCGAAGAGGCTGGCAGTGACGAGAGCGGCGCTGAGGATCAGATTACGCATGCTTTACTCCTGGACAAATAAAGTCGCCTCACGCGACCTTTGCTGTGACAGGTCTACGCGGGCATGAGTTCGTTAGTGTAACGGCACCGGCCACAAAAAAGGGCGGCCTGGGCCACCCTTTTTATGCTTGCATCGCGGGATTAATCGAGTGTTAACGTTGCGTGCACCTCAGTGCAGGCCCTGGATGTAGCTGGACACCGCCGCAATGTCTTCATCACTCAGCTTACGGGCGATGGTACGCATGATTGCCGCGTCGCCATCGTTTGCTCGCCCGGCCTCTTCCTTGCGGAAATCGGTCAACTGCTTGGCGATATAGGTAGCGTGCTGGCCGCTCAGGTGCGGGAAGCCTGCGGCGGCGATGCCCGCGCCATTGGGCGAGTGGCAACCGGTGCAGGCCGGCAGGCCTTTTTCCAGGTCGCCGCCGCGGAACAGTTTCTCGCCACGGGCCACCAGTTTCGGATCGGCAGCTCCCACACTGCCCTTCTGGCTGGCAAAATACGCCGCGATGTCTGCCAGGTCCTGATCGCTGAGGTTGGTCAACAAGCCGGTCATTTCCAGGACCGTGCGCTTGCCGGACTTGATATCCTGCATCTGCTTGGTCAGGTAACGCTCGCCCTGGCCGGCCAGTTTGGGGAAGTTCGGCGCCGGGCTGTTACCATCCGGTCCATGGCAAGCACCACACACGGCGGCTTTCGCCTGGCCCGCTGTAGCGTCGCCTGCAGCATGGGCAACACCGGTGATGCCCAAGGTCAACAGCAGACTCACGATCAGTTTGTTCATCAGCTAATCCAACTACGGCTAAGGGGTTTAAGAGTTATCTACCGGGTTTACTCACCATCAACTGAATGACGGCCTGGTAATCCTCAGTACTGCAGTCCATGCACAAACCACGCGGCGGCATTGCCTTGAAACCCTGGGTCACGTGTTGCACCAGCGTGTCCATGCCCTGCGCCAGTCTTGGCGCCCAGGCTGCCTGGTCACCCCGTCTGGGGGCGTGGGGCAACTGGCCGGCATGGCAAGCCACGCAAACTCGGTTGTACACCGCTTCCGGATCCTGTGTAGCCTGAGCGCCGTAAAGCGGGACCAGGACACCGATAGCGAGCAACCACTTGGTCATACGTCGACCATTTCAGGGTTTGAGAGCGTTTTGCGTTCTAATGCGCAATAAAGGTCTATCGCTCCCGTGAACCTCATCCTTCGCTGGGACAAAGCACACACAAAATCTGCGGCATTATATACTGGCGCTACTGAAACGGAAACGACACCGCTTGCCGCACCCTTTTTCGGCACCGCCCACATCGGAAATCTCATGCAACTCAAGAATCCCATCCTCGGCCTGTGCCAACAGTCCACGTTCATGCTCAGCGCCGCCAAAGTTGACCAATGCCCCGATGACGAGGGCTTTGAAGTCGCCTTTGCCGGTCGCTCCAACGCTGGCAAGTCTAGCGCGCTGAACACCCTGACCCACGCCAGCCTGGCACGCACTTCGAAAACCCCGGGCCGCACGCAACTCCTCAATTTCTTCAAGCTAGACGATGATCGGCGTCTGGTCGACCTGCCGGGCTACGGATACGCAAAAGTCCCTATCCCGTTGAAGCTGCACTGGCAGCGTCACCTGGAGGCTTACCTGGGTGGCCGCGAGAGTTTGAAGGGTTTGATTCTGATGATGGATATCCGCCATCCGATGACTGACTTCGACCTGTTGATGCTCGACTGGGCGGTCGCCAGCGGCATGCCGATGCACATCCTGCTGACCAAGGCCGACAAGCTGACCTACGGCGCGGCCAAGAACACCCTGCTCAAAGTGCAGTCCGAAATCCGTAGAGGTTGGGGTGACGCGATCACCATCCAGCTGTTCTCGGCACCAAAACGCATGGGCCTGGAAGAGGCCTACACTGTGCTGGCAGGCTGGATGGAATTGGCCGACAAGGGCGCGGAACTGGCCGAGTAACTTTTCTGCAGGCAAAAAAAACCCCGGACTTCGTATGGGGAGGGGAAGTTCGGGGTTCAAGTTCCGGACCGCTAGGGCGGGGTCCAGATATCTGCCAACACTTAACACAACATAGGAGCATTGAAGGGCTTCACCACCCATTCAGTAACTCTGAGTAGCAGTTCACGGGTTAAGTTCCGGCAGGTTCGAAAAACTATTTGAAATAACCAACGGCGATTTCCGCACTAAAGCACTCTGCCACCACGCAAGGTGATGGCAGAGTCCCGGACTCAGTGCGCTTCGTCCCAGTTGTTGCCCACGCCCACTTCCACCAGCAACGGTACATCCAGCTGTGCGGCAGCGCTCATGTGTTCGCGAATCTTCTCGCTGACTTGCGCCACCAGGTCCTCACGCACCTCCAGCACCAGTTCATCGTGCACCTGCAGGATCACCTTGGCATCCAGGCCTGACTCAGTCAGCCAGTTGTCCACCCGCACCATGGCCTTCTTGATGATATCCGCCGCCGTACCCTGCATCGGCGCGTTGATCGCGGTACGTTCTGCCGCTGCGCGCTCCTGGGGCTTGTTGGAGTTGATGTCCGGCAAGTACAGGCGACGACCGAAGAACGTCTCGACATAACCTTGATCAGCCGCCTGGGCACGGGTGCGCTCCATGTATTCGCGCACGCCGGGATAACGGGCGAAATACACATCGATATACGCCTTGGCCGTCTTGGTATCGACGCCAATGTCCTTGCCCAGCTTCTGCGCGCCCATGCCGTAGATCAGGCCGAAGTTGATCGCCTTGGCGCTGCGACGCTGATCCGAGGTGACCTCGCCCAGCTCGACCTTGAACACTTCTGCCGCCGTAGCGGTGTGCACATCCAGGTTGTCGCGGAAGGCGTTCATCAGCCCTTCGTCCTTGGACAGGTGCGCCATGATCCGCAGCTCGATCTGCGAGTAGTCCGCCGCCAACATTTTGTAGCCCTTGGGCGCGACGAACGCCTGGCGAATGCGCCGCCCTTCAGCGGTACGCACCGGGATGTTCTGCAGGTTCGGATCACTGGACGACAAGCGCCCGGTGGCCGCCACCGCCTGGTGATAGGACGTGTGGATGCGCCCGGTGCGCGGGTTGATCTGCTCCGGCAGGCGATCGGTGTAGGTGCTTTTCAGCTTGCTCATGCTGCGGTACTGCATCAGCACCTTGGGCAGTGGGTAGTCATCTTCAGCCAGCTTGGCCAGCACTTCTTCGGCTGTGGAGGCCTGGCCCTTGCCGGTTTTCTTCAGTACCGGCAGGCCGAGTTTCTCGTAAAGGATCGCGCCGAGCTGCTTGGGCGAGCCCAGGTTGAACTCCTCGCCGGCGATCTCGAACGCCTGGCGCTCCAGTTCGACCATCTTGTTGCCCAGCTCGATGCTCTGGATGCCCAGCAGATCCTTGTCGACCAGCGCGCCCTGGCGTTCGATACGCGCCAAGACCGGCACCAACGGGATTTCGATCTCCGTGAGCACGCTCGCCAGGCTCGGGATGGCGGACAGTTGCGCAAACAGCGCCTGGTGCAGGCGCAAGGTGATATCGGCGTCTTCCGCCGCATACGGGCCAGCCTGCTCCAGCGCGATCTGGTCGAACGTCAGCTGCTTGGCGCCTTTGCCGGCGATGTCCTGGAAAGCGACGGTATCGTAATCCAAGTACTTCTTGGCCAGGCTGTCCATGTCGTGGCGGGTGGCCGTGGAATTGAGCACGTAAGATTCAAGCATGGTGTCGAAGGCGATGCCGCGCACGGTAATGCCATTTGCCGGATCGCCACCGATGGCACAGTTGGCCAGGATGTTCATGTCGAACTTGGCGTGCTGGCCGACCTTGAGCTTGCTCGGGTCTTCCAGCAGCGGCTTGAGGGCCAGCAGCACGGTGTCGCGATCCAACTGCTCCGGCGCGCCGATGTAGGAGTGGGTCAGCGGGATGTAGGCCGCTTCATGGGGCTGGACGGCGAAGGAAACGCCGACCAACTGCGCCTGTTGGGCGTCAATACCGGTGGTTTCGGTGTCGAAGGCGATCAACTTCGCGTCATTGAGCTTCTTCAACCAGATGTCGAAGGTCGCCTGGTCGAGAATCGTGGTGTAGCTCGCCTCTGCTGGCGCCACTGCCTCAACGACTTCCTCAACAGCAGGCGCCGCCTTGAGCTCCACACGCTTGGCGTCACGCTGTATTTCATCAAACCAGCTCTTGAACTCCAGCAGGGTGTACAACTCCAGCAGCTTCTCGCGATCCGGCTCGATCAGGTGCAGGTCATCCAGGCCGACATCCAATGGCACATCGCACTTGATCGTCGCCAACTGGTAGGAAAGAAATGCACTCTCGCGATGCTCTTCCAACTTGGCCGGCAGGGTTTTGGCGCCACGGATAGGTAGGGTCGGCACGATATCCAGCTGCTCATAGAGCTCTTTGATGCCGCCGTTCACGCCGACGAGCAAGCCGGAAGCAGTCTTGGGACCAATGCCCGGAACGCCTGGAATGTTGTCGGACGAATCGCCCATCAGCGCCAGGTAGTCGATAATCTGCTCCGGTGCGACGCCGAATTTCTCCTTTACGCCGTCGATATCCATCGAACTACCGGTCATGGTGTTGACCAAGGTAATGTGCCCGTCGACCAGCTGCGCCATGTCCTTGTCACCGGTCGAGATCACCACCGGGCGGTTGGCTGCCGCGCTGCTGCGCGCCAGGGTGCCGATGACGTCATCGGCCTCGACGCCTTCGACGCAGAGCAACGGGAAACCCAGGGCGATCACGCTCTGGTGCAGGGGCTCGATCTGCAGGCGCATGTCATCGGGCATGCTCGGGCGGTTGGCCTTGTATTCGGCGTACATGTCATCGCGAAAGGTCCCACCCTTGGCGTCGAACACCACCGCGAACGGGCTGCCCGGATACTGCTTGCGCAGGCTTTTGAGCATGTTCAACACGCCCTTGACCGCACCGGTGGGCAGGCCTTTGGAGGTGGTCAGCGGTGGCAATGCGTGGAAGGCGCGGTACAGATAAGAAGATCCGTCCACCAGGACGAGGGGTGCTTGGCTCATGAGCAGAATCAACCTTTTCGGCGGGTCAGGCGCTAGAATAGCCGGACCAATGACGACAAAGGGACAAGGTTATCATGCGTACATTCAATCGCCTGCTGTTCACCGGCTTGATTGCACTCGCTCCGATGGCTGCCATGGCGGCAGACAGCGCCCCTGGGGGCGATCCGGAAGTGACCATTCGCACGGAAGGCGACAAGACCATCCAGGAGTACCGCCAAAACGGCTTCCTGTATGCGATCAAGGTAACGCCAAAGGGCGCGCCTCCGTACTTCCTGGTGCGCGCCGACGGAACCGACGCGAACTTCATCCGCTCTGACCAGCCGGATATGCTGATCCCGTCATGGAAGATTTTCGAATGGAAATGATTTCTTAACTTAAATTGGCGCCGCGCACTGCGGCGCCCGTACTGGCAGTTTTAACCATGTCTGTGTTCACCCCCCTGGCTCGGCCCGAGCTGGAAACCTTTCTCGCCCCTTACGGCCTCGGCCGCCTGATCGACTTCCAGGGGATTGCCGCCGGTAGTGAAAACACCAATTTCTTTATCAGCCTGGAGCAGGGCGAGTTCGTCCTGACCCTGGTCGAACGTGGCCCGGTCGCGGAAATGCCGTTCTTCATCGAACTGCTCGACGTGCTCCACGACGCCGACCTGCCCGTGCCCTACGCCCTGCGCACCACCGACGGCGTGGCTCTGCGCGAGCTGAAAGGCAAACCCGCACTGCTGCAACCGCGCCTGGCCGGCAAGCACATCAAGGATGCCAACGCCCAGCACTGCACCCAGGTCGGTGACCTGCTGGGCCATCTGCACCTGGCAACCCAAGGTGAAAAGGTGTTGGAGCGCAAGACCGATCGCGGCCTGGACTGGATGCTCAGCGAAGGCGGGCAGTTGATTTCGCACTTGAACGACGCACAACAACGCCTGCTGCAGGATGCACTGACCGAGATCGCAGCCCACAAGGCTGAGATCCTCGCGCTGCCACGCGCCAACGTACACGCCGACCTGTTCCGCGACAACGCGATGTTCGAAGGGACGCACCTTACAGGGCTGATCGACTTCTACAACGCCTGCTCCGGTCCGATGCTGTACGACGTGGCAATCGCCCTGAATGACTGGTGTTCGGACGCGGATGGCGTGATTGATGGGCAACGCGCACGCGCATTGCTGGGGGCTTATGCGAGCCTGCGGCCGTTTACCGCCAAGGAAGCCGAGTTGTGGCCGACGATGCTGCGCGTGGCCTGTGTGCGGTTCTGGTTGTCACGCCTGATCGCGGCTGAATCGTTCGCCGGGCAGGACGTGTTGATCCATGATCCGGCGGAGTTCGAGCATCGGTTGGTGCAGCGTCAGCAGGCTACCGTGCACCTGCCCTTCGCACTCTAACCTTTGCAGGAGCCGGCTTGCCGGCTTCTACAAGGACTCCAGGCAACCCGCCAAGTCATTGCCCAACTTGTCCAACACCTGCTCATAACCCTGAGCGGTAGCCGGGGTGTAACCACCCAGCGCATCCAACTCCGCCAGCTTCACCGGCAAACCGGAGACCAGCGTTTCAGCCAGGCGCGGACGCAACGGCGGCTCGCTGAACACGCAGGTCTTGCCCACTTCCTGCAAACGCGTACGCATCGCCGCCACATGCTGGGCACCGGGTTGTACCTCAGCAGCCACGCTGAACACGCCGGTGTGCTTGAGGCCGTAGGCGTCTTCGAAGTAATCGAAGGCTTCGTGGAAGACAAAGTAAGGTTTGCCATCAATCGGCGCCAGGCGGGCTTTCAGGCGAGCATCCAGGGCATCCAGGCGCTCATTGAAGGCCTTCACGTTGCTCTGGTAACGCGCAGCATTGGCCGGGTCGGCGGCAGCCAGGTCAGCTGCCATGCGCGCCGCAATCACCCGAGCGTTCACCGTCGACAGCCACAGATGCGCATCCAGGCTGCCGGGGCGGTGATCGTGGTCGTGTTCGTCGGCTCCATCGGCGTGTGAGTGGCTATCTTCGGCAAAACGACGCAACTTCATGCCTGGCAGGTCCTGCACTGCCACTGTCGCAGCCGTACGACCTTTCAGCACGCGCGGCAGGAAACTCTCCATATCCGGGCCGATCCAGTACAGCAGGTCCACCGACTGCACGCGCCGTACGTCGGATGGACGCAGCGCATAGTTATGCGGCGACGCACCCGGCGGCAATAACACCTCGGGAACCGCCACACCGTCCTGCACGGCCGCGGCGATCAACTGCAATGGTTTGATGCTGGTCAGCACCTTGACCTCGGCCTGAGCGGCACTCGCGACGAACAAACTGGTGACAAATACGACAAAAACGGGAAAAAGTCGGGACACGATGACCACTCAATGGCGTAGGAACGGGTAACATAATAACGTCTCTATCAAATGTCTGTCGCCGCTCATGCCTAAAACACCGCTTGCCAGCCGTCCCCACGACCACTCTCACTGCGTGCATACCGCGCTGTCGGAGGCCGATACCCTGTGCACACAGAAGGGTCTGCGCCTGACCGCCCTGCGTCGTCGCGTGCTGGAGTTGGTGTGGCAGAGCCATAAGCCGCTGGGCGCCTACGACATCCTGGGCGTACTCAGTGAGCAGGATGGCCGCCGCGCCGCGCCGCCGACCGTGTATCGCGCGCTGGATTTCCTGCTGGAAAACGGCCTGGTGCATCGCATCGCCTCGCTGAACGCCTTTGTTGGCTGCAGCCACCCGGAACATGCGCACCAGGGCCAGTTCCTGATCTGCCGCGAGTGCCACGCCGCCATCGAGCTTGAACAAAAAAGCATCAGCGACGCCATCATCAAGAGCTCTGCCGACGTTGGTTTCCGGGTCGAAGGGCAAACGGTCGAAGTGGTCGGCCTGTGCGCGGGCTGCCAGGGGGCTTGATGAGCAACGCGTTAATCCGCCTGGAACAGGTCGGGGTCACGTTCGCCGGGCAAACCGTGCTGGATAGCATCGCGCTAAGCGTGGAGCCTGGGCAGATTGTCACCTTGATCGGCCCCAACGGCGCCGGCAAGACCACCCTGGTGCGCGCCGTACTCGGCCTGCTCAAGCCCGACACCGGCAGTGTATGGCGCAAGCCCAAGCTGCGTGTCGGCTACATGCCGCAGAAGCTGCACGTGGACCCGACCCTGCCACTGTCCGTGTTGCGCTTCCTGCGCCTGGTGCCGGGCGTGGACCGTGCCCGTGCGCAAGCGGCGCTCAAGGAAGTCGGCGCCGAACAGGTGATCGACAGCCCGGTGCAAAGCATCTCCGGCGGCGAAATGCAGCGCGTGCTGCTGGCCCGTGCCTTGTTGCGCGAGCCGGAACTGTTGGTGCTGGATGAGCCCGTGCAAGGCGTCGACGTCGCCGGCCAGGCCGAGCTGTACAGCCTGATCACCCGCCTGCGCGACCGCCATGGCTGCGGCGTGTTGATGGTGTCCCACGATTTGCACCTAGTGATGAGCACCACCGACCAGGTGGTGTGCCTCAACCGTCACGTGTGCTGCTCCGGCCACCCGGAACAGGTCAGCGGCGACCCGGCCTTCGTCGAGCTGTTCGGCAAGAACGCCCAGAGCCTGGCGATCTACCACCACCATCACGACCACGCCCATGACCTGCATGGCGCCGTGGTCGACGATCCCGCCACACCTCATACCCACGTTCATGGAGATAGCTGCAAGCATGGCTGATTTTCTGCTCTACGCCCTGCTGGCAGGCTTGGCTTTGGCGTTGGTGGCGGGCCCACTGGGTTCGTTCGTGGTCTGGCGGCGCATGGCCTATTTTGGCGATACGTTGTCGCATGCCGCGCTCTTGGGCGTGGCCATGGGCTTCTTGCTGGATGTCAGCCCGACTATCGCTGTGACCGTGGGCTGTCTGTTACTGGCGGTGCTGCTGGTGACCCTGCAACAGCGCCAGCCGCTGGCCTCCGACACCTTGTTGGGCATCCTGGCGCCCAGCACGCTGTCCCTGGGCCTGGTGGTGCTGAGCTTCATGCATGAAGTGCGCATCGACCTGATGGCCTATTTGTTCGGCGACCTGCTGGCAATCAGCACCACCGACCTGGCCTGGATTCTCGGCGGCAGCGCAGCCGTGCTGGTCTTGCTGGTGGCCTTGTGGCGCCCGTTGCTGGCAATCACCGTGCATGAAGAACTGGCCACGGTGGAAGGTTTGCCCGTGCCGAGCCTGCGCATGGCCCTGATGTTGTTGATCGCCGTGGTGATTGCTGTCGCGATGAAGATTGTCGGCGTATTGTTGATCACGTCGCTGCTGATCATTCCCGCAGCCGCCGCCCAGCGCCATGCCCGTTCGCCGGAGCAGATGGCGATCGGCGCCAGCCTGCTGGGGATGCTTGCGGTGTGCGGGGGCCTGGCGCTGTCCTGGTTCAAGGACACGCCGGCGGGGCCATCGATTGTGGTCACGGCCGCCGCCCTGTTTCTGCTGAGTTTTGTCCTGCCCCGTCGAGGGGTGTAGACTTGCTCGCTTTTTGCGCAAATAGAGAGTCGCAGGAATGAAGCCGTTCACCTCCCGTTATCTGCTCCTTGCCGCATTTTCCTTGCTGCTGGGCGCCTGTCAAAGCACACCGTCCGCCGCCCCCGAGGCCCCGGACGCACGCGCTGCGGCCATCGCGCAGCTGGAACAAAACCTGGCCAGCAGCGAGTTGGCCACCGCCGAAGACCAGTTGGCGGCACTGCAAGCCCAGTCGCCCAACGACCCGGCGCTGGAAAACTATCAGCGCCAATTGGCAGAAGCCTATCTGCAGCGCAGCCAGATCGTGTTGCAAAAGGGTGACGTCAACGCCGCTGCCACCGCCCTGAGCCGTGCCCGCGCCCTGATGCCCAAGGCGCCCGCACTGACCGGCGGCGTCAACAGCGCCATCACCCACGCCCGCAAGGCCGAGTTGGATAAAGCCGAAGCCGCCCTGAAAGCCGCCGAAGCCAAGCCCGCCGCCAAGGTCATCGACCCGGCAGCGCCCAGTACCACGGTGGCGCTGAACCTCACCGATATTGAAGAACTGCGTCATCAGCTGGATGCGATCGCCACTGACGTGGTGAATTACCAGTGCGATGTGACCATCCAGGCGCCGCGCACCCAGGATTACCCGTGGTTGGCCACGTTGCTGACCAAACGGGTGAAGCGAATTGATTCGGGGTATGACCTGAAGATTCACCGGCAGATCTTGAAACACATTCCGGCGCAGGTTGTGCTGATTCCGCGCAAGGCGGAGTAAGAAAAGATGATCGCTCCCACCCAGTGGGAGCGATCCCTTTAACGCTTAAGCCGGAATCGCCTTGGCCTTAGGCTCCCGATCCCAGACCCGATGCTGGGCAATCGCCGCCACAAACGCCTTCAATGCCTTGGCATCCCCACCGACGATCAACCCCGCATCAACCTCCAGCTTCAACAGGTCCAGCAACTGCTTGGCCTCGCCCACCACCGCAATCGCCTTCAGATGCTTGTACGCCTCCAGCAGGTAATGCAGCGCCACGCCATCCTCGCTCAACGCCTTCACCGACTTGGCGCCGCCGGGTACAAACACCGCGTCGAACGCCACGGACGGCAAGCCCTCCATGGACGCATCCACCGGCAAACTCTTGCCGTCCGCCGTGGTGACCGGTGCCGAGGTCGGCCCGAGCAATTTGGCGTGGGCGCCTTCGGCCTTCAGCACTTTCTTCAACGCCTCTATCGCCACGCCATCCACACCATTCGCCGCGAGGATCGCCACCTTGCGCGTCTTGATGTCACCCGACAACAGGTTCGCCTGGCTCAAGGCCGGTGAACGCGACAGCGACGTCTTGCGCTCCGGCACCGTGCCTTTCTTCGGCACCGGCAAGCCCAGGTTTTGCGCCACACGCTTGGCCAGTTCAAGGTCGATGTTGGCGAGGATCTCATTCACCTGACGCGCGCGAATGAACTCACGCTCCACCTTGCCCAGCTCAAAGCTGTAGGCCGCAATTATGTGCTCCTGTTCATGCTTGCTCATGCTGTGGAAAAACAGCCGCGCCTGGGAGAAGTGATCGCCGAACGACTCGCTGCGCTCACGCACCTTATGGGCGTCAATGCGCTCATGATACGACTCGAAGCCACCGTCCTGTGCCGCAGGCGGGGTTTCCTTGGGCCAGCCGCCATCGATGGAGTTGGGCTCGTAGGCCGCACGCCCTTTGTCGATGGTGGTGCGGTGCATGGCATCGCGCTGGCCATTGTGGAAGGGCGCCACCGGGCGGTTGATCGGCAATTCATGAAAGTTCGGGCCACCGAGTCGGCTGATCTGCGTATCGGTGTAGGAAAACAGCCGGCCCTGTAGCAATGGGTCATTGGAGAAGTCGATCCCCGGCACAATATGGCCCGGACAGAACGCGACCTGCTCGACCTCGGCGAAGAAGTTATCCGGGTTGCGGTTCAGCACCATCTTGCCCAGCGGGGTGATCGGCACCAGTTCTTCGGGGATCAGCTTGGTCGGATCGAGGATGTCGAAGTCGAACGCATGCTCCTTATCCTCGGGAATCACCTGCACGCCCAATTCCCACTCGGGGTAATCGCCCATCTCAATGGCTTCCCACAGATCACGACGGTGGTAGTCGGTATCTTTACCGGCGAGCTTTTGCGCTTCGTCCCACACCAGCGAGCAGGTGCCGGCGGTAGGGCGCCAGTGGAATTTAACGAAGTTGGACTTCCCTTCAGCGTTGATGAAGCGAAAGGTATGTACGCCAAAGCCCTGCATGGCCCGTAGGCTTTTAGGAATCGCCCGGTCGGACATTGCCCAAATCACCATGTGCGCCGATTCCGGCTGCAGCGACACAAAGTCCCAGAAGGTATCGTGGGCCGAACCGCCGGTAGGAATCTCGTTGTGGGGCTCAGGTTTTACCGCATGGACAAAGTCAGGAAACTTGATCGCATCCTGAATGAAAAACACCGGCATGTTGTTACCGACCAGGTCGAAGTTGCCCTCGTCGGTGAAGAACTTCACGGCAAAACCACGTACGTCGCGCACCGTATCACCGGAGCCACGCGGGCCTTGCACAGTGGAAAAGCGCAGGAACACCGGGGTTTTGTGCCCAGGATCACGCAGGAAACCGGCCTTGGTCAGCGCCGAATGGTTCTCATAGGTCTGAAAGTAACCATGGGCACCGGTGCCGCGCGCATGCACGATGCGCTCAGGGATGCGTTCATGGTCAAAATGCGTAATCTTTTCACGCATGATGAAATCTTCGAGCAGCGAAGGGCCGCGCGCGCCGACCTTCAAGCTGTTCTGGTTGTCGGAGATCTTCACACCCTGGTTGGTCCGCAGGGCCTGGCCAGTCGCGTCAGAGCGGAATTCTTCCAAGGCCTCCAGCTTGGCATTGGTGTTGTTACGGTCCAGGGTGTCGGTTCCGGCGAGTTCGCTCTTTGGCTTTTTCGTACTCATCAGTCAAAACTCCTTATTCAGACCCAGGCACGGCACCCGGGAATCGCATTGCTTAAGTAGTGACTGATGGGGTTTTGGGCCGTTCCTTTTTTATGACCTTTGATCGCGTTATTGCCAAATCGCTGGATGAATGCGAAATAAATGCTAAGAAACGCTATACGGACAGGCTAAAATGCGCGCCCGGCTAACCGCTGATCCCTTTTCCATGCGCCCCACAAGGTTCGCTACGTGATCGAGTTTCAAAATGTCCATAAAACCTACCGCGTCGCCGGTAGGGATATTCCCGCGCTGCACCCCACCAGCCTGACCGTCGAGAACGGCCAGGTGTTTGGTCTGATCGGTCATTCCGGCGCGGGCAAAAGTACACTGCTGCGCCTGATCAACCGCCTCGAAGAACCGAGTGGCGGCCAGATCACGGTGGACGGCGAAGAAGTCACCGCCCTGGACGCCAACGGCCTGCGCCGTTTCCGCCAGCAGGTCGGGATGATTTTCCAGCACTTCAACCTGCTGGCGTCCAAGACCGTCGCCGATAACGTGGCACTGCCACTGACCCTGGCCGGCGAATTGTCGCGCAAGGAGATCGACCTGCGCGTCGCGGAGTTGCTGGCGCGCGTGGGCCTGTCGGACCACGCCAAGAAATACCCGGCGCAATTGTCCGGTGGCCAGAAACAACGCGTCGGCATCGCCCGCGCCCTGGCGACTAAGCCGAAGATCCTGCTGTGCGACGAAGCCACCAGCGCCCTTGACCCGCAGACCACCGCCTCGGTGCTGCAACTGCTGGCCGAGATCAACCGCGAGTTGAAGCTGACCATCGTGTTGATCACCCATGAAATGGACGTGATCCGCCGCGTGTGCGACCAGGTGGCCGTAATGGACGCGGGCGTGATCGTCGAGCAAGGCTCGGTGGCCGATGTGTTCCTGCATCCCAAGCACCCGACCACCAAGCGCTTCGTGCAAGAGTCCGAGCAGGTCGACGAAAACGAGCAACGCGACGACTTTGCCCATGTGCCAGGCCGCATCGTGCGCCTGACATTCCAGGGCGAAGCGACTTACGCGCCGTTGCTGGGCACCGTCGCCCGCGAAACGGGTGTGGACTACAGCATCCTCGCCGGTCGTATCGACCGCATCAAAGACATCCCTTACGGGCAATTGACCCTCGCCGTCACCGGTGGCGACATGGAAGCCGCGTTTGCGCGTTTCACCGCCGCTGACGTCCACATGGAGATCCTGCGCTAATGGACGTCCTGTTGAGTTTCTTCGCCAATATCGACTGGTCGGAAATCTGGCTCGCTACCGGCGACACCATGACCATGCTATTCGGCTCGCTGTTCTTCACCGTGGTGCTGGGCCTGCCGCTGGGCGTGCTGTTGTTCCTGACCAGCCCACGCCAACTGTTCGAACAGAAAGGCCTGTACGCGCTGCTCTCGCTGATCGTGAACATCCTGCGCTCGCTACCATTCATCATTCTGTTGATCGTGATGATCCCGTTCACCGTCCTGATCACCGGCACTTCGCTGGGCGTGGCGGGTGCGATTCCGCCGCTGGTCGTGGGGGCAACGCCGTTCTTCGCACGGCTGGTGGAAACCGCCCTGCGTGAAGTGGACCGCGGCATCATCGAGGCCACCCAATCCATGGGCGCCAGCACGCGCCAGATCATTACCAACGCTTTGCTGCCCGAAGCCCGTCCTGGCATTTTCGCGGCGATTACGGTGACGGCGATTACACTGGTGTCCTACACGGCGATGGCCGGTGTGGTCGGTGCCGGTGGCTTGGGCGACCTGGCGATCCGTTTCGGTTATCAGCGTTTCCAGACCGATGTGATGGTGGTCACCGTGGTGATGCTGTTGATCCTGGTGCAAATTCTGCAAACCGTCGGCGACAAGCTGGTGGTGCACTTTTCTCGAAAATAACGGCCATTGCCGGCCGCACGCCGGTACATGCCCGAACAAGGAGCTTGTTGGATGAAAAAACTACTGGTTGCTTTCGCCGCCGTTGCCGCGTTTTCCGCCCACGCCGAGACCATCACGGTCGCTGCTTCGCCGGTGCCTCATGCGGAAATCCTGGAATTCGTGAAACCTGCCCTCGCCAAAGAAGGCGTAGACCTGCAGGTCAAAGTCTTCACCGACTACGTGCAGCCGAACGTACAAGTCGCTGAAAAGCGCTTGGACGCCAACTTCTTCCAGCACCAGCCGTACCTGGATGAGTTCAACAAGGCCAAGGGCACTCACCTGGTGAGCGTTGGCGCTGTGCACCTGGAACCTCTGGGCGCCTACTCCAGCAAGTACAAGAAGCTGGACGAGCTGCCAAGCGGCGCCAACGTGGTCATCCCGAACGATGCCACCAACGGCGGCCGCGCCCTGTTGCTGCTGGCCAAGAACGGCCTGATCACCCTGAAGGACCCGACCAACATCCTGTCGACCATCAAGGACATCACCGCCAACCCTAAAGGCCTGAAATTCCGCGAACTGGAAGCCGCGACCCTGCCGCGTGTGCTGACCCAGGTCGACCTGGCGCTGATCAACACCAACTACGCGCTGGAAGCCAAGCTGGACCCGTCCAAGGATGCGCTGGTCATCGAAGGCAGCGACTCGCCTTACGTGAACATCCTGGTGACCCGCGAAGACAACAAAGACTCGGACGCCGTGAAGAAGCTGGTTGCAGCCCTGCACACGCCTGAAGTGAAGAAGTTCATCGAAGAGAAGTACAAAGGCGCGATCAAGCCGGCGTTCTGATCCACCGCTGAAACAACAAAACCCCCATCCGACCCGGTCGAATGGGGGTTTTGTTTATGGGCGCTGTAGCAATGCAGGCAACTGCGCCACCAGCTTCTGGTTGTTCAACGGCGCACGGATGAACCCGCGCTGGGTTCCATCCGGCCCGATCAGCGCCAAGTTGCCACTGTGGTCGACGGTGTAGTTGGGTTTGCTGGTATCGGCCGGAATGAACGGAATGCTCACCGCATTCGACACCTTCTGCACCTCCTCGGCATTGGCACCGGTCAACCCCACAAACTGCGGATCGAAGTAACCCAGGTACTGCTTGAGCTGTGTCGGCGTGTCGCGATGCGGATCGACGCTGACCAAGATCACCTGCAACTTATCCACAACCTCCTTGGGCAATTCGCTCTTGATCTGGCGCAGCTGGGCGAGGGTGGTCGGGCAGATGTCCGGGCAGAAGGTGTAGCCGAAGAACAACAGGCTCCACTTGCCTTTCAATTCGTTGACCACCACCGGCTGGCCTTCCTGATTGGTCATGGTCACCGGCGGCAACTGACGGCTTTGCGGCAACAGGATGATGCCGGCGTCGATCAAGGCGGTGGGATCGCCCTGGCCTTTGCCCGAGAGCACTTTGTTGACGGTCAGGCCCATGATCAATGCCACCAGGGCCACCAGGATGAAGACAGTTTTTTGAGTTCGAGTCATAGGTTCAACAGTAGGTAGTGGTCGAGGAGCAGCGCGATAAACAGCAGCAGCAAGTACCAGATAGAGTACTTGAAGGTGTTGATCGCCGCGTGCGGCCGACCGCCACGGTACAACACCCAGGCCCATTGCAGAAAGCGCCCGCCCAATACCAGTGCGCACGCAAGGTAGAGCAGGCCGCTCATGTGGATCACATAGGGCATCAGGCTCACCGCCAGCAGGGCGAAGGTGTAGAGCAGGATGTGCACCTTGGTGTAATGCTCGCCGTGTGTCACCGGCAACATCGGGATATCGGCCTTGGCGTATTCCTCCTTGCGGTGAATGGCCAGGGCCCAGAAGTGCGGCGGGGTCCAGGCGAAGATGATCAGCACCAGCAACAGGGGCTCTGCGCTGACATGCCCGGTGACGGCCACCCATCCCAACAGCGGCGGCGCCGCGCCGGCCAGGCCGCCAATGACGATATTCTGCGGCGTCGCCCGCTTGAGAAAACCGGTATAGATCACGGCGTAGCCGAGCAGCGAAGCCAAGGTCAGCCAGGCCGCCAGCGGGTTGGTGAACGCCAACAGCAGCGCCAATCCCGCAACAGCCAGAAACAATGCAAAGGCCAGCGCCGCCAGCGGCGATACACGCCCCTCTGCCAACGGCCGCTTGTGCGTGCGAGCCATTACGGCATCGATCCGTCGGTCCACCACGTGATTCACCGCCGCCGCGCCGCCCGCACACAGGGCTATCCCCAGGTTGCCGAACACCAGCACCGTCCATGGCACGCCCGCACGGGTTGCCAGGAACATCCCTACCAAGGAGGTGATGAGCATCAACACCACCACTTTCGGCTTGGTCAGCTCCAGGTAGTCACGCCAGATGGCTTGGCTGTGACGCGCGCCGATCAAGGTCGCCATGGCATCTCTCCTTTAAGGGTGATGAGGCCCGATACGTGTTTGCGTGGGATAAAGCGCCAGCCGAACGGCAGCTGGTTGCGCACCCGGACCAGGCTGGTACGGGCGTGGTAGTTGACCAGTACCAGCGTCAGCAACAAGGCCGCGCCGCCAGCGTTGTGCCCGACCGCCACCGGCAGCGGCAAGTGGAAATACACATTGCTCAGGCCCAGGCAGATTTGCGCGACCAGGGCGATCAGCAGCAAGCCGGCCAAGCGCGTCATGCCCACTGCACGCAGTTGCCAGGCCAGGCCCAGCAGCACCAGGCTGACGATGACGGCGCCAATGCGGTGGGTCAGGTGGATGGCCGTGCGCGCCTCGCTGTCCAGTTGCCCGCCCAAGTAATTGGGCCCGATGTGCTGGGTCAGATGAAAGCCATTGGCGAAATCTGCCGCCGGCCACCATTCGCCGTGGCACGTCGGCAGATCGATACAGGCCACCGCCGCGTAGTTGGAACTGACCCAGCCCCCCAGCGCGATCTGGCCGATCACCAGCACCAGGCCCGCCGTCGCCCAATATTGCAGGCGCTTGGGCACGATCAGCGCGGGCAATACGCCGGACAAGCGCAAGGTCAGCAGAAACAGCAGGCTCAAGGTCGCAAAGCCGCCCAATAAATGCCCCGTCACCACCTGCGGCCATAACTTCAATGTCACCGTCCACATGCCAAACGCCGCCTGGGCGAACACCACCGCCAGCAGGAACAGCGGCAACTTCACCGGCTGGCCTGGATCGCGCCGATGGCTCCACGAACGCGCGGCCAGCAACACGATCAACAAGCCCAGGGTGCCGGCGAAATAACGATGGGTCATCTCGGCCCAGCCCTTGTCGGCCTCCACCGGCGTATCGGGGAAATGCAGCTCGGCATGAGCCAACTGGGCTTCGGTCTTGGGCACGCTGATGAAGCCGTAGCAGCCCGGCCAATCCGGGCAACCCAGGCCGGCGTGGGTCAGGCGCGTATAGGCGCCGAGCAGCACGACGATCAGCGCCAGCAAGGTGGCAAACAACGCGAGGCGAAATCCAGGTTTGGCCATGACGATGCCCTTATCCGATGTTCGACAGTTTCAGCAGGTGGCGCAGGTCGTTGAGCAAATCCTTGCCCTTGACCTTGGCGTCGTAGCGCAACACCAGGTTGCCGTGGGGATCGACGATCCACAGTTGCGCATCACCCGGCGCGGCAGCGTCTTTGCTGAAGATCGACAAGTCCAGCGGGTAGCGTTGCAGCTGCGGGTATTCAATTTTCAGCTTGGCCTCGTACTCCGCGCTCACCGGCTGCGCGCTGGCCAAGGCATGGCTGGCGCGGGAGGCATCACGACCCAGGCTGATTTGCAGCTGGCGTGCGAGGTACACCAATTGCTGACAGTCCGCTGCACAGGCTGTGGGTGCGGTCACCAGCAGTTGCCAGCGCTGCTCATCGGCCTGTACGCCAATGTCGGCGCGGGTCTGGCCGTTGCCGATCATCTCGCCGTGGTAGCTGCGGCTTTCCGGCACCCAGAACTGCAGCTTGTACATAAAGGTGGCCAGCGCCATGGGCCCGATCACCATCATCAGGATCAGGATCAACTGCCAACGGCCTTTACGCCGGTCCGGTGCTTCAGACATGTTGAGTGGATTCGTGGCCGCTCCCATGGGGCTTCTCCTTTTTGTTGTGCCATCCGAGGTAGAGATAAAGCGCCAGCAACGCCAGCGACATGGCGAACCATTGCACGGCATACGCCAGGTGTTTTTCCGGGCCCATGGCGACGATCGGCCAGGTGGTTTCATAGGTGCCGGGGCCGGCTTCGGCCCGCAACTCATAGGCGAAACCGTTGCGACCCAACTCAGCCCAGAGCGCTGCTGGGTGCAAAGCCGTCAGCAAGCGTGGCCATTGCGCGGTCGCGGGGTCCGGGTGCAACTGGAAGGTTTCGCCGGGGGCGATGTACACCCAGGCATCGAGATTTACCGGCTGATCCGGCGTGGTGAAGGCGGGTGGCGTGCGCCGATCCGGCCAGGGCAGCCAACCGCGATTGAGCAACAGCCACAATCCACTGGCCTGGTCGTGGAAGGGTTGCAGCAGCTCTACGCCGGCCTTGCCGTCGCGCATGCGGTTGTCGAGGAATACGCTGTGTTCGGCGTCAAATTGGCCGCGCAGACGAACGCGGCGAAAGGCTGGGTCCGCCATGTCGTTAAGTTGCGTGCTGCTGATCGGCTCAGCCGCGCGCCGCTCGGCGTAACTGTCCACCAGCACCTGCTTTTCATGGCCGCGAGACAGTTGCCAGAACCCCAGACCCACCATCAACGGCAGCAGCACCAACACCACCAATGTCGGTGCGATTCCCGGCCGAAAGCATTTTATGGCGCTGGCTATACTTGTTTTCATTGCCCGCCCATCCCGTTGGAGCCCGACCATGCTCAAAGCCGCTATTGCCCTGATGCTGACCGCGACCGTCGTGAGCCTGTTCAGTGGCTTGGTCTTCCTGGTCAAGGACGAGGGCAACTCCAATCGCCTCGTCACTGCCTTGACCGTACGTGTCGTACTGGCCGTGATCACCGTGGCGCTGATCGCCTGGGGCTTTTTCAGCGGCCAACTGGTGTCTCATGCGCCGTGGTAAAGCGCCTCACAGCACATAGACGAAGAAAAACAGGCCGATCCACACCACATCCACAAAGTGCCAATACCAACTGGCCGCCTCGAAACCGAACTGGTGCTCGGCGTTGAAATGCCCCTTGAGGATGCGCATCAGCATCACGAACAGGATGATCGTGCCGATGGTGACGTGAGCGCCGTGGAACCCAGTGAGCATGAAGAACGTCGCGCCATACACCCCTGAGCCCAAAGTCAGGCCCAGTTCTTTATAGGCGTGGATGTACTCCTCGGCCTGAAACCCCAGGAACGCCAGACCCAGCAGCACGGTAATCGCCAGCCAGAGTTTCAGCGCACCACGATGGCCTTTACGCAGCGCGTGGTGGGCGACGGTGATGGTCACGCTGGAACTCACCAGCAGAATGGTGTTCACCAGCGGCAGGCCCCACGGGCTGATAGTGCCTTCCGGTGCCGGGTACATTTTCGGGTCGGGGTTATTCAGCAACGGCCAGGCAAACTCGAAGTTCGGCCATAACATGTGCGCTACGCCCTTTGAACCTTCACCCGCCAGCCAGGGCGCCGACATGTGGCGCACGTAAAACAGCGCACCGAAGAAGGCGATAAAGAACATCACCTCGGAAAAGATGAACCAGGTCATGCCCCAGCGGAACGAGCGGTCCATCTGCGAACTGTACAAACCGGCGCGGCTTTCCTTGATCACCGCGCCGAACCAGCCGAACAGCATGTAGGCCAGCAACAGCCCGCCGACGAAAAAGATCCACGGCCCGTGGGATTCCGCCCGCGCGGCCTTGAGGTCGTTGAACCACAGACCCAGCCCGTAAACCGTGATCAACAGGCCAAACGTGGCAATTATTGGCCATTTGCTTTGCGCTGGTACGTAGTACGTATCATGAGACGACATGTATTCGCTCTCCTGATTGAGGGGGCAAACAGTAGCTAGCCGCCGCTGTGGGCAGCCACCGGCGGTTGGCGCGCAGTGATATCAAACAGCGTGTACGCCAGGGTCAGATGCTTCACATCCTTGGGCATGTCGCGGTCGACAATGAAACGCACCGGCATCTCGATGCGCTGGCCCGGTTGCAACACTTGCTGGGTGAAGCAAAAGCACTCGGTCTTGTGGAAGTACATCGCCGCTTCGGCCGGGGAAATACTGGGCACGGCCTGGGCCGTCATCGGCTTGTCGGTGGGGTTGTGGGCCACGAACAGCATCTCGGTCACCGCGCCCGGATTGACCACCACTTCGTCAGCCTTGGCGTAAAAATCCCAGACCATGTCGATGGCGTTGGTGGACAAAAACTGCACACGCACCTGACGCGTTGGGTCGACGACCTGCTCGCCCTCGTACTGCCCGGCCGTCTTGCCGTTGATGCCGAACGCCTTGCACATCACGTCGTAGATCGGCACCAACGCAAAGCCAAAGGCGAACATCGCCACCACCAGAATCAGCAGGCGGGTGACCAGGCGCTTGGTGGGCACGGACTCAGCCATGGCAGCCTCCCGTCATCCTGTTCATTTGACCTCCGGCGGCGTGGTAAAGGTGTGGTATGGCGCCGGTGACGGGACGCTCCACTCCAGGCCTTCAGCGCCATCCCACGGTTTGGCGGGTGCCGGCGGGCCGCCACGGATGCACTTGATCACAATGAACAGGAAGAAGATCTGCGTGGCGCCAAACATGAACGCGCCAATCGAAGAAACCATGTTGAAGTCGGCGAACTGCAGGTTGTAGTCCGGCACCCGGCGCGGCATGCCCGCCAGCCCGACGAAGTGCATTGGGAAAAACGCCATGTTCATGCCCACGAAGGACAGCCAGAAGTGCAGTTTGCCCAGGGTTTCGTCGTACATGTGGCCGGTCCATTTCGGCAGCCAGTAGTAGGCTGAGGCGAAGATGCCGAAGATCGCGCCGGGCACCAGTACGTAATGGAAATGCGCCACCACGAAATAGGTGTCGTGGTACTGGAAGTCCGCCGGGGCGATCGCGAGCATCAGCCCGGAAAAGCCGCCGATGGTGAACAAGATCACAAAGGCCACGGCAAACAGCATCGGCGTCTCGAAGGTCAGCGAGCCTTGCCACATGGTGCTGACCCAGTTGAACACCTTCACCCCCGTGGGCACGGCGATCAGCAGCGTCGCGTACATGAAGAACAACTCGCCCACCAGCGGAATGCCCACCACGAACATGTGGTGCGCCCACACGATGAACGACAAAAACGCGATGCTCGCCGTGGCGTAGACCATCGAGGTGTAGCCGAACAGCGGCTTGCGCGAGAAGGTCGGGATGATCGAGCTGACGGCGCCGAAGGCCGGCAGAATCATGATGTACACCTCAGGATGGCCGAAGAACCAGAACACGTGCTGAAACAGCACCGGGTCACCACCGCCAGCCGCACTGAAGAAGCTGGTGCCGAAGTGGATGTCCATCAGCATCATGGTCACGCAACCCGCCAGTACCGGCATCACCGCGATCAGCAGGAACGCGGTGATCAGCCACGTCCACACGAACAGCGGCATTTTCATCAAGGTCATGCCCGGCGCACGCAGGTTGAGAATGGTGGCGACCACGTTGATCGCGCCCATGATCGAACTGATGCCCATCAGATGGATCGCGAAGATGAAGAACGTCACGCTTTCCGGGGCATAGGTGGTGGATAGCGGCGCGTAGAAGGTCCAGCCGAAGTTCGGCCCGCCACCAGGCGTGAACAGCGTCGAGACCAGCAGCAGGAACGCTGCCGGCAACAGCCAGAAGCTGAAGTTGTTCATGCGCGGCAGGGCCATGTCGGGCGCGCCGATCATCAGCGGGATCATCCAGTTGGCCAGGCCGACGAACGCCGGCATCACCGCGCCGAACACCATGATCAACCCGTGCATGGTGGTCATCTGGTTGAAGAAGGCCGGCTGCACAATCTGCAGGCCGGGCTGGAACAACTCGGCGCGGATGACCATGGCAAACGAGCCGCCGAGCAGGAACATGGCAAAGGCGAACCACAGGTACATGGTGCCGATGTCTTTGTGGTTGGTGGTCAGCACCCAGCGCATCAACCCCTTGGCGGGGCCGTGGGCATGGTCGGCGTGACCATGGTCATCGATCACAGCGCTCATGGCCGTTCTCCTGCAAGCGGGTGGGCGGGGCGGGTCGAGGTAAACGCCTTGAGAGAGGTCATTTGCTTTCCGCCTGCTTGATGGCCAGCACGTCTTTAGGCGTGACCATGTCGCCTTTGTTGTTGCCCCAGGCATTGCGCTCGTAGGTCACCACGGCGGCGATATCCACTTCGGAGAGCTGCTTGCCGAAGGCCGCCATCGCGGTGCCGGGCTTGCCGTGGTAGACAATGCTCAGGTGGTCAGCCGCAGGGCCGGTGGCAATCTTCGAGCCCTTGAGCGCCGGGAACATCGGCGGCAGGCCCTGGCCTTCGGCCTGGTGACAGGCCACGCAGGTGGTGTGGTAGACCTTGTCGCCACGGGCCACCAGCTCTTCCAGCGTCCACTCTTTGGAGGTCAGCTCCTTGAGCTTGGCGGCCTCTTCCTTGCGCTCACCCAGCCAGGTCTCGTAGTCGGCCTTGGACTTGACCTCGACCACAATGGGCATGAAGCCGTGGTCCTTGCCGCACAGTTCGGCGCATTGGCCACGGTAGATGCCGGGTTTCTCAACGCGGGTCCAGGCCTCATTGACGAACCCGGGAATGGCGTCGCGCTTGACCGCAAAGGCCGGCACCCACCAGGAGTGGATCACGTCGGCGGCCGTTACCAGAAAGCGCACCTTGGCGCCCACCGGCAACACTAGCGGCTGGTCGACTTCCAATAGGTAGTGTTCGCCCTTGGTGGCCTGGTTATGGATCTGTTCGGCGGGCGTGGCCAGGTTGCTGAAGAACTCCACGTCCTGGCCCAGGTATTTGTAATGCCACTTCCACTGGTAGCCGGTGACCTGGATATCGATATCCGACTCACTGCTGTCGTAGATATTGATCAGGGTCTTGGTGGCCGGAATGGCCATCGCGATCAGGATCAGCAAGGGCACGACGGTCCAGAGTATTTCCACGGTGGTGCTCTCGTGGAACTTGGCTGCGACCTGGCCCGTGGACCGGCGATGAACGATCATCGACCAGAACATCGCGCCAAACACGATGATGCCGATCACCACACAGATCCAGAAAATGGTCATGTGCAGGTCGAACACAGCGTGACTGACTTCTGTCGCCCCTGGCGCCATATTCGTTGTCCAGGCGGCATGTGCCTGGCCGAATACTGACCACAACAGAAGGCCCATCCAAACGTGTGGATGTCGCATCATTGCGGGTTCCCCTTATCGTTCTTGTTATCCCGCCGGTTTGCACCTGCGTCGAAGGGAGCGGCTTCCATACTGCTTACAACCGCCTGGCCTTGCCTGCTTATGCAGTCTGGCGTCATCAGCTAATCGCGTACAAATCCGAGTATAGACAGGCTCTGCAACCCCGCAATGTGTAGGGGCAAATGAGTCAAAATGTCCGGTCAGGGCTAATAAAACCGGGGGCGGAATCGTTTATCCGACGAACGATGGCAATTCGATATAACGCGGGCGCATAACCATGAAATAATTATGACAAATGCGTCTTAGGCGCTCGTATAAACGAGCTACCTTATCCTCTCCCTTTTCCTACGCCTGCATCACTGGAGCTTTCATGAACACCGCCGCATTGCGCGAGCAGATTTCCCGTGCCCATCAACACGAAGCCAGCACGGGCCAGCTTGCCCAGCAACTGGAAAAACAATTGCCGCACCTGCATTCGGCCATTTCCCTGGCTGACGGTGATCGCAACATTGTCATGACCCGCTTTGTCAGCGCCTACATCGACCTCGTCCCGGATTTGCTGGACGCCGCCAACGACGTGGCCCGCGAAGCCGGAATCGAAAGCCAGATCAAACCGGTGCTGAAGATTGCCGAGCATTTCTTCCTGCAACCGCCCGCGATCCTGGCCGGCCACGAAGGCCTCGACGGGCTGCTGGACGAGGCCTACCTGGCGCATCGATTGGTTGAAGAGGTGAATGATCTGTATATCAAGCACTTTGGCCAGCCGTTGATTCCGGCAGATACCACGGTGGCCAATGTCATCGCCCACCAACTGATTGGCGAAACCTTCGCCAATCAGTTGGATGAAGCGGTGCACCACGCGGTGGATGAAATGCTCAACGAAGACAGCTTTGCGCTGGAGTCGGTGGAGGCATATCGCGAGACGCTTAAAAGCCCGGACACGGAAGCGGCGTGGAAGCGCTGGCCGTGCCTGTCGCGGCAGCTGGGGGTTGAGCTGGCGTTGGATCAGCCGGCCTGACGTCCGAGCTAGAGACAGAACCCATGTGGGAGCCGGGTTTGCCCGGCTCCCACAGGGTTGCTCGGTGGTTCAAGCTGGCGCGGAGCCTATCCCCGTCGTCGTCCTGACCCGACCTTCCAACCTTCGCTTCAACCCGCGCGCCTCGATCACCAGCGTCGAGCCCTTGGCAGCATTGGCCCGCCCCCATTCCTCCAGCAGCTCCAGGCAGGAATGGTCGATGTAGCTCAAGTTGCTCAACGGCACATGCAGGATGGTCCCTTCAGGCACCGTCGACAGCACCTGGGTGAGCGCCGGCACTTTCAAGAAGGTCGCCGCGCCTGTCAGACGCAGTTCCATTTCACCCTCTTTAGGCAAATCGATCAGGCTCACTTTCAGGCGTGACGCCTTGAACGCCAGCTTGACCAACGTCAACCCGAAGCCCACCAGCACACCGGTGAGCAGGTCGGTAAAGATGATCGCCAACGCCGTGGCCGCATAGGTAAACATCGGCATCCGTCCATAGCGCCCCAGCGCCTTGAACGCCTTGATGTCCACCAGCTTGATCCCGGTGTACACCAACACACCCGCCAGGCTCGCCACCGGAATGCTTTGCAGCACACTCGACAGCAACAGCACGAACGCCAGCAGCCACAGGCCGTGGAACATCGCCGACAAACGCGTGGTCGCACCGGCCTGCACGTTGGCCGAGCTGCGCACGATCACACCGGTCATCGGCAAGGCGCCGACCAGGCCACAGAGCATGTTGCCTACACCCTGGGCGGACAATTCCTTATCGAAATCAGAACGCTGACCGCTGTGCATGCGGTCGACCGCCGCAGCGGAAAGCAGGGTTTCAGCACTCGCGATAAATGCTACGGCAAAAGCGGCGATCAGCAGTTGCGGATCGGCCAGGTTCAGCAAGTCACTGGGGCGCAGCCAGTCGATAGCGTCAGCGAGATTTTCCGGGACTTCCACGCGCTTGACCGAAAGCGCCAGCACCAGGCTGACCCCAGTGGTCAGACCCACACCCAACAAGGCGCCCGGCACAAAACGCAGGCGTTGCGGGCGCAATTTGTCCCAGGCGTACATCACCAGCATGGTCGACAACCCCAGCAATCCCGCCTGCCACCCCAGGCCGCCACCCAAGGTTGGGATCGCCTCGGCCAACGCCGCCGGGAACCTCGCCAGGTTATCCAGCCCGGAAGGCTTGGGCGCGCCGTCGAGCATCACGTGAATCTGGGACAGCACAATCAGCACGCCAATCCCCGCTAGCATGCCGTACACCACCGCCGGCGCCGTGACGCGGAACCAGCAGCCCAGGCGCAACCGCCCGGCCACCAATTGCAGGAAGCCCGCCAACAACAAGATTGGGCCCAGCATCAGCATGCCGTGCTGACGCACCAGCTCGAACACCAACACCGCCAGGCCAGCCGCAGGGCCACTGACCTGCAGCGGCGAGCCTGCCAGCCAACCCACCACCAGGCCACCGATGATCCCGGTGATCAGACCTTTTGCCGGCGGCATGCCAGAGGCAATCGCGATCCCCATGCACAACGGCAGGGCGACCAGAAACACAACCACCGAGGCGAGCAGCTCCCGTGGCAATACAGCTTTCAATTGAGCAGCACGCATGATGACTCTCCCGAGGCATTCGCCGGGCGCGGCAAAGCCTGGCTGCGTCCATGGCAGCCACCGCTTTACCCGGCAGGGAAGTGTTTTAGAAGCGCGCTTTAGGCGTCGCGGAAGGAATCGGCCCGTCGCCGCTCAACGAGCGGAACGCTGACTGGTCCGCATCGTAGGCCCGGATTTCACTGGTCTCGATGTTGTAGATCCAGCCATGGATAAACAAATGACCATTGGCCATGCGCGAAGCCACGGAAGGGTGGGTGCGCAAATGTTGCAGCTGGGCGATGACGTTTTCTTCGGTCAACACCTTCATGCTCTCGCCTTCGTTGGCGCAGTCACAGTTGTCTTCAACCATGGACTTGGCAACTTCGGCATGCCGCAACCAGGCCCTGACTGTTGGCATCTTCTCCAGGCTGGCGGGGTTGAGCACCGCACGCATGGCGCCGCAATCGGAGTGCCCGCAGACGATGATGTGCTGCACGCCCAAGGCCAGCACCGCGTATTCGATGGCCGTGGACACACCGCCGTTCATCTGGCCGTACGGCGGCACCACGTTACCGACGTTACGCGTCACAAACAGGTCGCCAGGCGAGCTCTGGGTGATCAGCTCGGGCACGATGCGCGAGTCGGCGCACGTGATGAACATCGCCCGTGGGCTCTGGGCCGTGGCGAGTTTCTTGAACAGTTCTTCCTGCTGGGGGAAGACGTCGTGATGGAAATGCAAAAAGCCGTCAACGATATGCTTAAGCGCTGCATCGGCGGTTTCCGCCACCTGAGGGGCTGAAGCCGACGCAGCCAACGGCTGTTTATCCTGGTCACTCATGGTTCATCCTCTTGATTAATGCAGGGGAGCTTTCAGGTCAGTTCGACGCCGGGTCGGGAGAACAGTTGCAAACGCCTCAAAACCGGGCCGCCGACTCATCAGTCACTCGCTGAACAAGGTAACCGTCGAAACTTAACTCAAACTGAATGAACCGCTCTAGATCGCGGGTTTCAGTGATGTCAAAGTGAGACCATTCCTACAAGAAAGGCAAACCTTTCCTCTTCAGTCTACAACAAAGCCATCTGTCTGCCCGGCGGGCAAAAGGCCGTGCAGTCCAGATTGAAACCTTCCCGTCGATCAAGCCCCAGGCGCTTGATCGCCTTGCTGAAGCGCTGAGCTAGCAAATCGGCAAACGGCCCTTCACCGCGCATGCGTACGCCAAAACGGCTGTCATACACCTCACCGCCACGCACCTGGCGCACCAGGCTCATCACATGAGCCGCCCGTTGCGGGTAATGCGCCGCCAGCCACTCCTCGAACAGCGGCGCCACCTCCAGAGGCAGGCGTAGCATCATGTAAGCCGCGCTTTGTGCGCCCGCAGCGTGGGCCTCGGTCAGCAGGCTCTCCAATTCGCTGTCGTTGATCATCGGGATCATCGGCGAACACAGCACGCCCACCGGGATCCCCGCCTCACGCATCACCCGAATCGCCCGCAACCGTGCCTTCGGCGCTGCCGTGCGCGGCTCCAGGATGCGCTTGAGCTCATCGTCCAGGCTGGTGAGGCTGATCATCACCGCCACCAATCGCTGGCGCGCCAACTCGGTGAGCAAATCAAGATCACGCAGAATCAGCGAGCCCTTGGTGATGATGGTCACCGGATGCCGATAACGCAGCAGCACTTCGAGGGTTTGCCGGGTAATCCTGTACTCACGCTCGATCGGCTGGTACGGGTCGGTATTGGAACCCAGGTTGATCGGCGCGCACACGTAACCCGGCTTCGAAAGCTGCTGCTCCAGCACGTCCGCGGCATTGGTCTTGGCGATCAGTTTGGTTTCGAAATCCAACCCCGGCGACATGTCCCAATAGGCATGACTGGGCCGCGCATAGCAGTAGATGCAGCCATGCTCACAGCCACGGTAGGGATTGATGGAGCGATCGAACGGCAAGTCCGGCGAGTTATTGCGGGTGATGATGCTCTTGGCCGTCTCGATACGCACTTCGGTGCCCTGGGTCGGAGGCACTTCCTGAAACCAGCCATCGTCCTCGGCCACGCTCACCGTAGGCGCAAAGCGGTTATGCAGGTTGGTGGCCGTGCCCCGGCCACGGGGCGGCAGAGGAGTAGACATGAAAGCGCCTCGATACTGTTTTTATATACAGTATCGAGGCGAGAGGGTTCTGACCAGTGCCGTTTGGCGGTCAGGCAAGCCTCAGTGCTTCTGCGTCACTTGCCCCAGGTCATCACCGGAGGTAGTGCGCATGTCGTTGTGGCGCAGGTCCTTCACATCGCTGGCCTTCACCGGCGCGCCCTGATTGCCCCAGCTGCCACGGATAAAACTGACCACATCCGCCACTTCCTGGTCCGACAACCGCCAGGCGAACGCCGGCATGGTGAAGGTCGACGGTGCCGTGTGCGTCGCCGGCAAGGTGCCGCCGTTCAACACGATGTTGATCAACGACGTGGCATCCGCCGTCTGCAACACCGGGTTGCCCGCCAGCGCCGGGAACACCCGCGTGTAGCCATGGCCATCGGTACGGTGGCAGGCCGCGCAGTTGTCGATATACACCGAGGCGCCGCGCTGGCTGTCATCGCCTTTCCACAATGCCTCGGCCACTTGCTTGTCGTACTGGTGCGGCTGATCCTTGGGATCCACCGCCGGCAGGCTCTTGAGGTAACGGGCGATAGCCGTCAGGTCATTTTCCGACATGTACTGCATGCTGTGGACGACCACGTCGCTCATGCCACCAAACACCGCGCTGCGGTCACTGCGGCCGGTCTTGAGGAACTGCACCAGTTGTTCCTCGCTCCAGCTGCCGAGACCATCCTTGTGGTCACCACGCAGGCTCTTCGCGATCCAGCCTTCCAGCGGCGCGCTGCCAGATAGGAACGCGTTGCCGTCAGTGGCACTCAGGGATTTTTCCTGCATGGTCAAAGCCCGTGGCGTGTGGCACGCACCGCAATGGCCAAGGCCTTCCACCAGGTAGGCGCCCCGGCTGATCACCGGGTCGGCCGCGGCTTGAGCCTGATGCTCCTCGACTGAAGGCGCAAACATCCAGCGCCATGCCGCCAACGGCCAGCGCATGCTCAGGGGCCATGGAATGTCGCTGTCCTTGTTCTCCTGGGCGACGGGCTCGACACCTTTCATGAAGTACGCATACAACGCCTGCATGTCGCTGTCGCTGACACGCGCATAAGACGGGTAGGGCATCGCCGGGTAAAGCGTACTACCGCTCTTGGCGATGCCATGGCGCACGGCCTTGTCGAAGTCCTCGAAGCTGTAGTCGCCCAGGCCGGTCTTGTCCGGGGTGATGTTGGTGGAATAGATCACGCCAATCGGGGTTTCCATTGGCAGGCCGCCAGCAAAGGGTTTACCACCTTTGGCAGTGTGGCAAGCCACGCAGTCACCCGCGCGGGCCAGGTATTCACCTTGCTTGATCAAGTCCGTTTCAGCGGCGCTGACAGAGCAGCTGCTGAAAAGCGCGAAGGTCGCGATAACAAGTGCTTTCATGGTCATCGCTCCTTATGCCTGAACCAGTGGGCCGGGGTTTTTCAGGTACTGCTCGCGGATGGCCCGCGCCGACCAATAGGTCAACGCCGCCACCAGCCCTGTAGGGTTGTAGCCCAAGCCTTGTGGGAAAGCGGATGCGCCTGGGACAAACACGTTGTGTACATCCCAGCACTGCAGATAGCGATTCAACGCACTGGTTTTCGGGTCGGTACCCATGATCGCGCCACCGTTCAAGTGGGTGGTCTGGTACGACGCCGTGTTGAAGTGCTCGCCGACTTTTTTGCCGAGCACGGCAATGGCCTTGGGGTTCATCGCCTCCGCAACCTTGCCCATTTTCTCGACCATGAAGCGGTTCATCTTGATGTCGTTTTCCTGCCAGTCGAATGTCATCCGCAGCAACGGCTGGCCGTAGGCATCACGGTACACCGGGTCCAGATCCAGGTAGTTACCCCGGTAGGACTGATGGGCACCGTGGGCGTCCATCGACACTTGGTGGGTGTAGTAATCGGCGGTGGCGCGCTTCCACGCGCTGCCCCAGGCGGGGGTGCCCGGCGGGTTGGACGTACCGGCAATCGGCCGGCTGCCGGCCTGGTTGACCCACATCGGCGAACCGCCCACAAAGCCATGGGGCCCGTGATCAAAGTTGTCGGCGTTGAAGTCATCGATGGCCACGCCATTGCCGCCCGCGCCGATGAAGTTGTTGGTGTGGGTGTCCTTGTCGAAGAACGCCTTGATGGTCGCCATGTTCTGGTAGGCGAAGTTCCTGCCCACCACGCCCTCGTTGGTGATCGGGTCGTAGGGCTTGCCGATACCGGAGAGCAGCATCAAGCGCACGTTGTGGAACTGGAACGCGCCGAGGATCACCAGATCCGCCGGTTGCTCGCATTCCCGGCCCTGGGCGTCGATGTACGTCACGCCAGTGGCCTTGCTCTTAGTGCTGTCGAGGTTGACCTTGAGCACGTGGGAGTTGGGCCGCAGCTCAAAGTTCGGCACCTGGCGTAGCGCTGGCAGGATGTTCACGTTCGGCGAGGCTTTGGAATACATGTAGCAGACGTAGCCGCTGCAAAAACCGCAGAAGTTGCACGGGCCCATCTGAGCGCCGTAGGGGTTGGTGTAAGGCCCCGAGGTATTGGCTGATGGCAGGTTGTAGGGTTTGTAACCCACATCGCTAGCCGCTTTCTGAAACAGCTGTGCGGAGACGGTGTTTTTCTGCGACTCCAGCGGGAACGGGTTGGAACGGTCCGGCGCGTACGGGTTGCCGCCACGGCCTTCGCCAACCAGTTGGCCTTTCACTGTCCAGGCTTGCCCAGAAGTGCCGAAGACTTTTTCTGCGTAGTCGAAGAACGGCTCCAGCTCTTCGTAGCTCACGCCAAAGTCCTGGATGGTCATGTCCTTGGGAATGAAGTTTTTACCGTAGCGTTCTTCATAATGGCTGCGCATGCGCAACTCGATCGGGTCGACACGGAAATGCACGCCCGACCAGTGCAGGCCCGCGCCGCCCACGCCATTGCCCGGCAGGAACGCCCCCAACTGACGATTGGGCAGGGCGACGTCATTCACGCTATGACGAATGGTCACCGTCTCCTTGGAGATATCCTGGAAGAGTTTCTTACGCACGCTGTAGGTCAATTCGTCGATGACCTGGGGATAGTTGCCGTCCGGATAAGTGTCCTGCATCGGGCCGCGCTCCAGCGCTACCACGTTGAGGCCGGCTTCCGTCAGCTCCTTGGCCATGATCGCGCCGGTCCAACCAAAACCTACGATCACTGCATCGACTTTCTTCATGATGGTCGCCACGTTTATGCCCTCTCGCCGCGGATGGAAACTGCCGGGAAGGGGTATTGCTCGTTGCGTTCAACCCAGTCCATGAAGTCGGCGCGGGCGCCGGGGAAACCGATCATGGTCCAGCCGACCATGCCTTTGTTGCCACCGTGGATCGGGTCGCAGAAGAAGCCTTCCTTGGTGTTTTGCAACAGCAGGTTGAAGAACATCTTGGGCGGCACCGCCTCGAAATGCGCTGTCACCTCACCGCCGCCAGCCTCCAGACGGCGCAACATATCGTCTCGGGTAGCGCTGTCTTGCGCAGCAAAAACTTTGCCGTTGAAGGCTTTCGACCAAGCATCCGTCGCGGCAATGCCCAAACGATAGATCTCCTTGGGCACCAATTTGCTCTGCCAGCCCATCTCCGGCGGCGCATCCGCGTTGAACGGACCTTGCATGAACCACAGGGCACCGCTGGCGTATGGCGTGTTCATCTGGCGGTCGATGTATTCCGGCGCACCCGCTTCCAGGGCACCTGGACCTTGGGCATCGGCGGGGATCAGCTGCGCAACAGCGGCGTTGATAAACGCCCATTCCTCGGCAGTGAAATACGTGGGCTCGTAGGCCTTTTCGCTGGCCGCAGGCTTGACCGGCGCGGCTTGGACCGGCTCAGGCGCGGCCATCAGCATCGAGCCACCAAGGCCAGTGCTGGCAACCGTGACCACCGGGATCAAGGTCAAGGATTTGCGCAGAAAGTCACGCCGGGGGTTGTCTTGATCTTGATCAGACATGGTGGCACCTCATCATGTGGTCACGGGTTTATCGGCCGGCTTCTGGTGAGCGGCTTGGCTTTTTTCGGCAATCAATAGTTACAAATGATAGCAGGCTATGCATCGGGAGACGCGCTTCAGCGACTAAAGACTGAGGATTCACGGTTCTTTGACGGCGTCCTCACACTTCATTGACCCCCCTTGGACCAACCTGAGCGGCATTCACCTATCTCCTGCCCGGTCATGTCACCCATGCTCAAGAATCAATGGCTGCCAGCCTTCGGCCTCGCGTTCATCGCGCTGTTCTCCAGCGCTTTCGCTCAAGCCGACGAGCCCATCTCCATCCGTTCCCCCGAGTGGGCACAACCGGTGGGCACTCAATACAACCTTCACCAGATGACACCGACGCTCTATCGCAGCGGGTTACCCGACAGCACCGCAGCGCCGCTGCTGGAAAAGCTCAAGATTGGCACCGTGATCAATTTCCTGCCGGAATCCGATGCCGACTGGCTCAAATCGCCTGATATCCGCCAGGTACAGCTGACTTATCGCACCAACCATGTCGATGATTCCGACGTACTGGCGGCCCTGAGAGCCATCCAGGAAGCCGAAGCCAACGGCCCGGTGCTGATGCATTGCAAGCACGGCTCTGACCGCACCGGCCTGATGGCGGCGATGTATCGGGTGGTGATTCAGGGGTGGAGCAAGGAAGATGCGCTGAACGAGATGACCTTGGGCGGCTTCGGCACCAGCAATGGCTTCAAGGACGGTGTTCGCTACATGATGAGGGCCGATGTCGACAAATTGCGTACAGCCTTGGCGAATGGCGATTGCAGCACGAGTGCGTTTGCACTGTGCTCGATGAAAAGCTGGCTGAATCCGGCGAAGGATGAAGCAACAGAAGAAAAAACCGCGCTGGTGGTGACCCCCTGAGATCGGCTCCCAGGGGGTAACAGGGTCAGTCTTTTTTCAGCTTCGGATTAGGAAAGAACTGCACCGCCTGCACCTTGGGGTCCGCCGGCGCTTTCAACGCAGAAGTATTCACCCGCGTGCCCAATTCCTTGGGCACCGACAGCCCCTGGTCATTCAGCGTGTCGGTATAGCCGCAAGCCACGCACTCGCGATGGGGCACGTTGTCTTCGGTCCACATCTTCAACTTGTCCGGCTCGCTGCACGCCGGGCAGACCGCCCCGGCGATAAATTGCTTTTTGGTAATCACAGGCCCTTCACTCATGCTGCCGCGTCCTCACTCAGGCCGCTGTGGCGCAAGAGTGCGTCAATCGACGGCGCACGTCCGCGGAAGTCGACGAACAGCACCATCGGTTCCTGGGAACCGCCACGCGCCAGGATCGCCTCGCGGAAGGCGCGGCCGGTCTCAGCGTTGAGTACGCCCTCTTCTTCAAACTTGGAGAAGGCATCCGCCGACAACACTTCAGCCCACTTGTAGCTGTAGTAACCCGCCGCGTAACCGCCTGCGAAGATGTGCGCGAAGCTGTTGGGGAAACGGTTGTAGGCCGGCGGACGCATCACCGACACCTCATCGCGTACGCCTTCGAGCACCTGGGCCACGCTGCGGCCATCACCGTGGGTGGCATGCAGTTCGAAGTCGAACAGCGAGAACTCCAGCTGACGCACCATCATCAAGCCGGATTGGAAGTTCTTGGCCGCGAGCATTTTTTCCAGCAAGTCCTGGGGCAGTGGTTCGCCGCTCTCGTAGTGACCGGAAATCAACGCCAAGCCCTCTGGCTCCCAGCACCAGTTCTCCATGAACTGGCTCGGCAGCTCCACCGCATCCCACGCCACGCCGTTGATACCGGACACGCCAGCATGTTCAACACGGGTCAGCAGGTGATGCAGGCCGTGGCCGAATTCGTGGAACAGCGTGGTCACTTCATCGTGGGTCAGCAGGGCAGGCTTGCCGCTGTCGGCCGGGGTGAAGTTGCACACCAGGTTGGCCACCGGGCTTTGCAGTACGCCGTCGATTTTGCGGCGACGGTCGCGCGCGCCGTCCATCCACGCGCCGCCACGCTTGTTGGCGCGGGCGTACAAGTCGAAGAAGAAGCGGCCGACGTGCTGGCCGTTTTCCTTGATTTCAAACAGGCGGACATCCGGGTGCCAGGTGTCGAAGCCTTTTTGCTCGGCGATCTCGATGCCATACAGGCGTTGCACAATGGCAAACAGGCCGGTCAACACTTTGTCGATCGGGAAGTAGGCGCGCAGGGCCTCCTGGGACACGCTGTAGCGTTGCTCGCGAAGTTTTTCGCCGTAGAAACCGCTGTCCCAGCTTTGCAGGTCGGCGCAGCCTTGTTCGGCGGCGTAGGCCTTGAGCTGCTGCAGGTCCTGGGCGGCAAACGGCTTGCTGCGCTTGGCCAGGTCGCGCAGGAAGCTCAGCACCTGGTCGCTGGACTCAGCCATTTTGGTGGCCAGGCTCAGTTCGGAGAACGACGCATAACCCAGCAGCTTGGCCAACTCCTGACGCAGGTCAAGGATCTGTTCCATCACCGGGCCGTTATCGTTCTGACCGGCATTCGGGCCTTGGTCCGACGCACGGGTGCAGTAGGCCGCGTAGACTTCTTCACGCAGGGCGCGGTCCTGGGCGTAGGTCATCACCGCGTAGTAGCTTGGGAATTCCAGGGTGATCAGCCAGCCGTCGAGGCTTTTGGCCTGGGCGGCGGCGGCCATTTGCGCCTTGGCCGAATCGGTCAGGCCGGCGAGGGTGGCTTCATCGGTGACGTGTTTGGTCCAGGCCTGGGTGGCGTCCAGCAACTGGTTGGAAAATTTGCTGCCCAGCTCGGATAGCTTGCTCTGCACTTCGGCGTAGCGTTTTTGCTGCTCCGGCGGCAGATCGATACCCGACAAGCGGAAGTCACGCAGGGAGTGTTCCAGGATGGTTTTTTGCGCCACGTCGAAACCGGCGGCTTCCGGGCTGTTGGCCAGGGCTTCGAAGGCCTGGAACAGTGCACGGTTCTGGCCCATCTCGGTGGAGTAGGCGCTCAACGCCGGCAGGCAGCCTTCGTAGGCTTCGCGCAGTTCGGCGCTGTTGCAGACGGCGTTGAGGTGGCTGACCGGGCTCCAGGCGGCGCCCAGGCGATCATTCAACTCGTCCATGGCCAGGACCAGACCGGCCCACGTCGGATTTTTTCCCTGGCTTTGCAGGATACCTTCGATGGCGACACGGTTGTCGGCGAGGATCTGTTCGATGGCCGGCTGGACGTGCTCGGCACGGATCGCCGAGAACGGCGGCAGGTCGTAGGACTGCAGAAGCGGGTTATTCGCGCTCACGGTTGGCACCTTGGCTGAAGAAACTGATAAGACAAAGATGGGGCCATCTTAATTACAATCAACACCCACCGCAGCTATCAGCAGAAGAGAGAGAGGCTATCGTGACCCTTCGCACCTATCAGAACCACACGCCGGCCCTGGGCGCCGGGGCTTTTGTCGATATTTCGGCGGTGGTGATCGGCGATGTCGAAATCGGCGCCGACAGCTCGGTCTGGCCGCTGACCGTGATCCGCGGCGACATGCACCGCATCCGCATCGGTGCGCGCACCAGCGTGCAGGATGGCTGCGTGCTGCACATCACCCACGCAGGGCCCTTCAATCCGGAGGGCTTCCCGTTGCTGATCGGTGACGATGTGACCATCGCCCACAAAGTCATGCTGCATGGCTGCACCGTGGGCAGCCGCATCCTGATCGGCATGGGCAGCATCGTCATGGACGGCGCGGTGGTGGAAGACGACGTGATCATCGGCGCCGGCAGCCTGGTGCCGCCAGGCAAGAAACTCGACAGCGGCTTCTTGTACGTGGGCAGCCCGGTTAAACAAGTCCGCCCGCTGACTGACAAGGAGCGCGCCTTTTTCACCTACAGCGCCGCGAACTACGTGAAGCTCAAAGACCTGCACCTGGCTGAAGGATTCGACCGATGACCCTGCATTATCAAACCGTGCTGTTCGACCTGGACGGTACCCTCACTGACCCGCGCGAAGGCATTACCCGCTCGATCCAATATGCCCTCGGCAAACTGGGGATCGACGAGCCGGACCTGACCAAGCTGGAGCACTTCATCGGCCCGCCGTTGCTGCAAGCGTTCATGCAATTTTACGGTTTTGATGAAGCCAAGGCCTGGGAGGCAGTGAATTTCTACCGCGAGCGCTTCAAGGTGACTGGCCTGTATGAGAACCGCGTGTTCGACGGTGTGATGCCGTTGCTGGAGGACTTGAGCGGGCAGGGGCGCCAACTCTACGTCGCCACCTCCAAGCCTTGGGTATTCGCCCGCGAGATCGCGCGGCACTTCGATTTCGCCAAGCACTTCAAGGTGATCTACGGCAGCGAACTGGACGGTACGCGCACCAACAAGGTCGAACTGATCGCCCACTTGATGAGCGAGGAAGGCCTGGACCCGGCTACCACCCTGATGATTGGTGACCGCAAGCATGACCTGATCGGCGCGCGCAGCAACGGGTTGGATTCGGCAGCGGTGGGGTATGGGTTTGGCAGTTTTGAAGAGCTGAATGCCGAGGCGCCGACTTGGCATTTTGAAACATTGGGTGAGATGCATCAGGCGTTTTTGCAGCGGCCTTAAAAGCTATCGCAGGCAAGCCAGCTCCCACAGTTGAACGCATTCTCATGTTGAAAATCGGTCAACTGTGGGAGCTGGCTTGCCTGCGAAGTGGCCCTAAAGGCCACCCCCTTGCAACTGCCTCAACCCCGCCTTGCGCTGCACCACTGGCAACCCGCCCATCGTCTCCACCGCCTTATAAAACCTCACCCAATCCCCACCTTCCCGCGCAAACAACGCCGCAAACGCCGGCACCCACTGGTCATACAGCCCGAACGGCAACAACCGCGCGTTGTTCATCGGCTGGTTGATCCACGCGTCATAACGCTTATCCCCGCCCCACTGGCTGTCGCGCAGTTGCCGGTACTCGCTGCGCAAACGCTCGAACTCGGCCGCCTTGGCCTGGCGCATCGCATCAGCGGCCAGCGGTTGGGCATAGAGTTTTTCCAAGCGTTGCCGGGTGTCGAGGACCAGTTGGATAAACTGGTCACGCTGCTTCGACGTCGACAGGCTCTGTGGCGGCAACCCCCGCGCAGCACGCCATTGCCGCGTGCCTTCTTGCTCGACGAAATTGGCAAACGACTCGTTGAACTCGGTGTCGTCCTTCACATAGAAACGTTGGTGCGCCAGCTCATGGAAAATCAACGTGGCCAGGCGCTCATCGCCCCAGCTCATCATCGAATTCATGATCGGGTCGTTGAACCAGCCCAAGGTGGAATAGGCCTCGACGCCACCGATCGACACATCCATGCCGCGCTGTTTCAACAACGCCGCCTCACCGCGCGCCGCACCCTGGTTGTAGTAGCCGCGATAGGCCACACAACCGGCAATGGGGAAGCAATGGGTTTCGGGGGACAGGGAAAATTCCTGCGTGGCAAAGACATTCCAGACCACATAGGGCCGACCGATATCGGCATACAACCTGTAGCTCTGGTTGTCCGGCAGGTGCAAATGCTCACTGGCGAACGTGCGTGCTTTTTGTGATTGCGTCAGGTGTTCGCGTAACAGCTGTGGGCGGGACGGGTCGGCCATAACCTGCGCCACCGGCTCCCGGGCCCGCAGCAATTGCCATTGGCCGCTGGCCAACTGGCTGTAATAACTGACACTGGAGCAGCCGCTGAGCAGCAAGACCATCACCCCTGGAAGAAAACGCCTGACCATGCCCCGACCGCTCCTGGGTAATTTGCTCGCCAGACTATCGCGCCTGTGCGGAATTTTTCCATGGCTCGACGTGTTTATACTCATAGGAAGTCTGCCGCCGGAGCAGCAGGCTCAATTCTATCTTCCCGTTGAGTGCCTGCCATGCGCCAGCTCTTGTTACCCGTCGCCGCTTTGTTCCTCAGCGCCTGCACGACAACACCCGTGCCACCGATGGATCCGCAACAGGCGTGGGTCGATTTCACTACGCCGACACCGGGTTCCAAGCTGGTGATGGCGCAGCGCCTGGATGGCAAGAACCTGGATGACGGACGTTTCTTCCAATTCCCGCCCGGCCATCACGAGCTGATGGTGCGCTTCGACTTTGAAGTCCCGGCCGGCGGCGGTTTGGGTGGGCTCAGCCAGATGATGTATCGCACCTGCTTCATGACCCTGGAATATGACCACTTCCAGGCCGGCCAGCGTTATGTGCTGGAAGGGCGCTCGCTGGCCTTCACGCCGAATATCCGGTTGTATGATTCAGCGCGTCAGTTGCTCGCGGAGGAACGCAGCGTCAACTGCATCTGATCAGTCGTTGTTTTTCTGGTAGATGATGCGCTTGGTGCCGTTTTCGCACGAACCGACAATCATCGCACTGTCGTGATTCTTGGCTTCTTCGGCGGTGATGATTTCCAGGGTGTACGAAGGAATCGCCTTGGCCTGGATCTTCACTTCAATCTCTTTCCTGAGCTCTTCACAATCTTTTGGCGCGGCCACGGCCGAAGTGGCCAATACACCGCAGATGATTGCCAAGGCAAAACGTTTCATGTGTGAAGCTCCCTGAATGCACTGCGCACGGATGTGCGCTTAGGCTGCAGGCTATTCGATCATATTTGAGGCTTCAGGAGCGAGCCTGCTCGCTCCTGAAGTAGAGGGATTAGCCGACCAGCGTGGCATCCAGGCTGATTTTCGCATTCAGCACCTTGGACACTGGGCACCCTTCCTTGGCCTTCTTGCTCAATTCATCGAACTGCGCCTGGCTTGCACCCGGAATCTTGGCCTTGAGGATCAGGTGCACGGCGGTGATCGCAAAACCACCGTCGACCTGGTCCAGGGTTACTTCAGCCTGGGTGTCGATGCTGTCGGCCTTGAGCCCGGCATCGCCGAGAATCATGGAAAAGGCCATGGAGAAACAGCCGGCGTGGGCCGCTCCGATCAGTTCTTCAGGGTTGGTGCCCTTGCCACCCTCGAAACGCGCCTTGAAGCCGTAGGGCGCTTCACGTAGCACGCCGGTTTCCGTGGAAATGGACCCCAGGCCTGTCTTCAGGTCACCTTCCCAATGCGCGGATGCTTTTTTCACGATACTCATAGCGGTCTCCTCGAACGGTGGTTTTGCGTCAGTAAGGGTTCTGAGGATAGTCGGACTGGCAAAGTTCATCTTGTGAGAGAAACCTAGCAATCAAGTAGGAAATTTCCTGAATCGCTATTGAATCTCGGGTATATGCCCTCATTGCATAGACATGCACATGAAGCGGCAGGTTTTGGTTCGTCTAAGAAGCCTGCGCCCCCATTGGAGAAGCAGGCTTATGAAATCGCTGTCCGACGTAAAGTTTTCCACCCTCGACCTGGTGCCCGTGCGCGCCAATGGCAGCCCGGCGCAGTCGCTGCGCAATTCCCTGGACCTGGCCCAGCACGTGGAAAAATTCGGCTACAACCGTTTCTGGGTGGCCGAGCACCACAATATGGACGGTATCGCCAGTTCGGCCACTTCGGTGCTGCTGGGCTACCTGGCCGGTGGTACCTCGACCATTCGCGTCGGTTCCGGCGGTGTAATGCTGCCCAACCATGCGCCACTGGTGATTGCCGAACAGTTCGGCACCCTGGAGAGCCTCTACCCCGGCCGTATCGACCTGGGCCTGGGCCGCGCCCCTGGCTCCGACCAGATGACCGCCCGCGCCCTGCGCCGTGAACGCTCCGGCAGCGCGGATGAGTTCCCGGAAGACGTGGCTGAGCTGATGGCTTACCTGGGCCCACGCACTCCCGACCAACGGATCATCGCCGTGCCTGGCACCGGCACCAACGTACCGGTGTGGCTGCTCGGCTCCAGCTTGTTCAGTGCACAGCTGGCAGGCGAACGCGGTTTGCCCTACGCCTTCGCCTCGCATTTCGCACCCCGCCTGATGCATGAGGCGATTCGCGTGTACCGCAATCACTTCAAACCTTCAGCCGTGCTGGATAAACCCTACGTGATGCTCGGCATTCCCCTGGTCGCGGCAGATACCGACGAGCAAGCGGACTACCTGGCTACCTCCGTCTACCAACGCATCCTTGCGCTGATGCGCGGGCAAAGCCTGGTGCAGCGCCCACCCGTAAAAACCATGGACGGCCTGTGGTTGCCCCATGAAAAAGACGCGGTCGGCAGCTTCCTGGGCCTGGCAATGGTCGGTGGCCCGGCAAAAATCCGCGCCAAGCTGGAGGTGTTGATCGAGCAGACCGGCGCCGATGAGCTGATTTTCACCAGCGACCTGTACGAACACTCCGACCGGATTCATTCCTACGAGCTGCTGGCGCAGGTGATGAAGGGCTAAAACCTTCAGGCGAAAAAAACCGACGCTGTGGCGAGGGAGCTTGCTCCCGCTGGGCTGCGTAGCGGCCCCAAAAAGAGCCGGCTCCAGCTGCGCTGTCGAACGGGAGCAAGCTCCCTCACCACAAAAGCGTCAATTCATGTCTGCAACACGGGATTAACCGCGCTTGTAGGCAATTTCCTTGGTGCCACCCTCGCAGGTGCCGACCACTGTGTGATCGCTCGGCGCAGCGCCTTTATCCACCACTTCCAGCGAATAACCCGAAGCGCCCTTGGCGTCGATTTTCGCTGCAATTTCGCTTTTGAGCTCTTCACAAGGCTTGCCCGCCGCCAGGGCCGTGCCTGCAATGCTCAACAAACCTACCGCTAACAGGAACTTCTTCATCCGTTACTTTCCTTGCGCTGATCGAAAAGAGCGTGCCGACGCTTGTGGCATCGGCACCCATTGGTTGTAGCGCAGGTTATGGCAATCGGCCAGTCAGCAAGTTCAACCGACGCGATCAACTACTGGCAATTCGGAACCCCACCTTGAGGGTGACCTGGAAGTGCGCGGCCTTGCCGTCCTTGATGTGACCACGGGTTTCAGTCACCTCAAACCATTCCAGATGCTTGATGCTCTTGTTGGCCTCGGCCAGCGCATTGTTGATGGCGTCTTCGATGCTGGAGGTAGACGAGCCCACCAGTTCAACTTTCTTGTAGGTGTGATGATCACTCATGGCAGTTCTCCTAAGGGTCGTTAAGCAAGCGTAGCAGTCAATGTTCGTACTGCTTCTGGCGACTGTTCGTACCCGAAAGTTCAGATTTACTGCACTTTCTGAAACGGCCGCAGTCGGTATCTACACACGCCACTCAATCACTTCAGGAGAGTCCACATGGCCAACACTTCTTTACGCAAAGCGTCGCTGGAAAGCATGGAAGCCGAGATTTCGAGCCTGCTCAAGTCTTTGGAAAGCCTCAAGGACGATGCATCCGACGAGTCGCGCAAAACCTTGAAGGCCCTGAAAAGCAATGCCGAGAATGCCCTCAAGCACTCCCGCCACTTGATCAGCGATGCCTACGAAGAAAGCAAAGTCAAAATCCGCGAAACCGGTGTTGCAACCCGCGACTACGCACAAGAGCACCCATGGACCACAGCCGGCGTCGCCGTCGGTGCACTGGGCCTGCTCGCGGCTTATCTGCTGTGCAAACGCGGCGACTAAACCGGTTCGCGCCGTAGCTCAGCCTTGAGCCACTGCGCCAGTTGCCCGGCGCGCCCATCGGCGGCGCGCTTGGGCAGCCACAGCGCCAGGTGCGCCGGGGTTTCACTGAAACCCCATGGCGCCACCAGGCGACCCGCACGCAAGTCCTCGGCCACCAGCGGCTGCGGGGCGATGGCTACACCCAATCCTGCCACTGCAGCCTCCAGTAAATAATACAAATGCTCAAACCCCTGGCCGTGTTTCAACGCGCCGGGCTCGATGCCGTGCTGCGCCGCCCAACTGGGCCAGGCTTGCGGGCGTGAGGTGGTGTGCAACAGCTTTTCACCACACAAGGCCTCGGGGGGTGCCTCGCGCAAACGTTCATAGCCGGCAAAGCGCGGGCTCATCACCGGGCCGATGCGTTCACTGGCCAGCTCATACACCTGCATATCCGCCGGCCATGGCGGCTCAGCGAACACCAACAGTGCGTCCAAGCCTGGGCGGCGCGGGTCCAGATCCCCATCACCCGCCGACAGGTGCAGGCGCAGGTCCGGCAAGTCTGCGTTCAAGCGGCCCAGGCGCGGGATCAACCAGCGCGCCAGCAGGCTGCCCGAACAGCCGAGCACGAAAGGCGCGTCGGCGCTGGCCTGAGTCAGCTCGGCACACACATCCCTCAATCGCTCGAAGGCCTCGGCGCTGGCATCCCGCAGCCGAACGCCCGCATCTGTGAGTTTAAGGCCGCGACCTTCCTTGACGAACAGGCTGATCCCCAAATGCTCCTCCAGCACTTTCAACTGGCGGCTGACGGCACCGTGGGTCACATGCAATTGCTCGGCGGCCTGACTGACGCTGTTCAAGCGCGCGGTCGCTTCAAAGGCACGCAGGGCGTTGAGGGGCGGAAGGTCTCGGCTCATCTGTGAGTTTTCCTGACAGGTTGTGGCGATCTTATCGGTTTTCAGCGTAGAACGTCAGGGGTAGAGTGGCCCTCATTGCTTCCCACACCTCTTCTTTCCTGGAGCGTCCCATGACTCAGTCCCAGACCGATCTACGCAACGGCCCAGACGCCAACGGCCTGTTTGGCGCGTTCGGCGGCCGCTACGTCGCTGAAACCCTGATGCCGTTGATCCTCGACCTGGCCCGCGAATACGAAGCGGCCAAGGAAGATCCTGCATTCAAAGAGGAATTGGCCTACTTCCAACGTGACTACGTCGGTCGTCCAAGCCCGCTGTACTACGCCGAACGCCTGACCGAATTCTGCGGCGGCGCCAAGATCTACCTCAAGCGCGAAGAGCTGAACCACACCGGCGCGCACAAGATCAACAACTGCATCGGCCAGATCCTGCTGGCCCGGCGCATGGGCAAGAAACGCATCATCGCCGAGACCGGCGCCGGCATGCACGGCGTGGCCACTGCCACCGTGGCTGCACGCTTCGGCCTGCAATGCGTGATCTACATGGGCACCACCGACATCGAGCGCCAGCAAGCCAACGTGTTCCGCATGAAGCTGCTGGGCGCCGAAGTGATCCCAGTGGTGGCCGGCACCGGCACCCTGAAAGACGCGATGAACGAAGCCCTGCGTGACTGGGTGACCAACGTCGACAGCACCTTCTACCTGATCGGCACCGTGGCCGGCCCGCACCCTTACCCTGCAATGGTGCGCGACTTCCAGGCCGTGATCGGCAAGGAAACCCGCGACCAGCTGCAAGCCCAGGAAGGCCGCCTGCCGGACAGCCTGGTGGCGTGCATCGGCGGCGGTTCCAATGCCATGGGCCTGTTCCACCCGTTCCTGGACGACACCAGCGTCGAGATCATCGGCGTTGAAGCGGCCGGCCACGGCATCGAAACCGGCAAACACGCCGCCAGCCTCAACGGTGGCGTACCGGGCGTGCTGCACGGCAACCGCACCTTCCTGTTGCAGGACGACGACGGCCAGATCATCGACGCCCACTCGATCTCCGCAGGGCTGGATTACCCCGGCATCGGCCCGGAACACGCGTGGTTGCACGACATCGGTCGCGTCCAGTACACCTCGGTGACCGACGATGAAGCCCTAGATGCCTTCCACAAATGCTGCCGCCTGGAAGGGATCATTCCTGCCCTGGAAAGCGCCCACGCCCTGGCCGAAGTCTTCAAACGCGCGCCGACCCTGCCGAAGGATCACCTGATGGTGGTCAATCTGTCCGGCCGTGGCGACAAAGACATGCAGACCGTGATGCACCACATGGAACAGTCTCAGCAGGAGAAACACTAATGAGCCGCCTGCAAACCCGCTTCGCCCAGCTTAAAGAACAGAATCGCGCCGCCCTGGTGACCTTCGTTACCGCTGGCGACCCTGGCTACGACACCTCGCTGGCGATCCTCAAAGGCTTGCCAGCCGCCGGCGCCGACGTGATCGAGCTGGGCATGCCCTTCACCGACCCGATGGCCGACGGCCCGGCCATTCAACTGGCCAACATCCGCGCGTTGAACGCTAAGCAGAACCTGGTGAAAACCCTGCAGATGGTCCGCGAGTTCCGCCAGGACAACAACGACACGCCGCTGGTGTTGATGGGCTACTTCAACCCGATCCACAAATACGGCGTGCCGCAGTTCATCGCCGACGCCAAGGCAGCCGGCGTGGACGGCCTGATCGTGGTCGACATGCCACCTGAACATAACGGCGAACTGTGCGACCCGGCCCAGGCCGCAGGCATCGACTTTATCCGCCTGACCACGCCGACCACCGATGACGGGCGTCTGCCGACGGTTCTGAATGGCAGCTCCGGCTTTGTGTACTACGTATCGGTGGCCGGCGTGACTGGTGCCGGCGCCGCGACCCTGGAGCACGTCGAAGAAGCCGTGACCCGCCTGCGTCGCCATACGGACCTGCCGATCAGCATCGGTTTTGGTATCCGCACGCCGGAACAAGCGGCGGCCATCGCCCGCTTGGCTGACGGTGTGGTCGTAGGTTCGGCGCTGATCGACCATATCGCCAACGCCAAGAATGATCAGCAAGCCATCGACGGTGTGCTGAGCCTGTGTGCGGCATTGTCGGAAGGCGTGCGTAACGCTCGTAAGTAAGGGCCCCGTAAGCAGCAGGTAAAGTTCCTGATACAGAGGAATCAACCCGCCCGGGCACGGCCTAAACAGCAAGACCAAGGGATTTCGAACCTCGTTCGAAATCCCTTTTTTGTTTGCGTGCCCTGAGGAATACCCGATGAAAATGCCCAAAACCGTGATTGCCGGCCTTGGTGTGCTAGTGCTTGGCGCCAGCGCCCTGGTGCAGGCTGCGCCTTATGACCAAGGCGGCCCTGACCGTGGCGGCCCACAAGGCCAGCACGAACAACGCGGCGATGACCATCGCGGCCCGCAGGACAACCGTCGCGGCGGCCCGCCCCAGGACTTCGGCCCGGTTCGCCAGATCATCCACGACAACCACGGCCAGTTCGCCCGCGGCGCACCGCCACCGCCGAATGTACGCCTGGTGCGTGGCCAGCCGTTGCCTCGCGGTTATTACGGCGAACGCCTCGATAACCGAGCCCTGTCGCGCCTGCCGGTGTATCCCGGCTATGAATGGCGCCGTTCGGGCCCGGATGTGGTGTTGATCGCCGTGGGTACGGGCATCGTCTATGAGATCCTCGACGGTGTCCTCAACTAACCCCGAGCCATGACTTCGTGGCGACTTGGGCTTTTTTGTGGTGAGCGGGCTTGTCCCGCGCTGGGGTGCGAAGCAGCCCCATTTAAGGCCGCCGCGTTTAATCAGGTGTTACTCGCCTACAGGTTTTGGGGGCGCTTCGCACCCCGGCGCGGGGCAAGCCCGCTCACCACAGGAAGCGTTCTCACCACAGGTTATTCGTTCAACTCGATCCGCTCGACCTTGCCCACCAACAATATGTAGGAGAGCGCCCCAAGCAACGCCAGCACCGCAATATAGGTTATTGCCGGCGCAAACGAATCGCCACTGGCCAGAAAGCCAATCACGATCGGCGTGGCAATCGCCGACAGGTTGCCGATGAAGTTGAACACCCCACCGGTCAGCCCCAACAGGCGGGCCGGTGCCAGGGTCGAGACCAGCGACCAGGTAATCGACGCCAACCCATTACCAAAGAACGCCACCGCCAGGAACGCAATCACCCACGCCGTCGAATCCACATAGTTGGCACCGATAATCGCCGTGGAGATCAGCAGCCCGCCGATGATCGGCAACTTGCGCGCAAACCCCACCGACGCGCCGCGACGAATCAGCCAGTCGGAAAAGATCCCCGAACACAGCACGCCGACAAACGCCGCCAGGAATGGCAATGACGCCAGCAAGCCGGACTTGATGAAGTCCATGCCGCGATATTTCACCAGGTAGGTCGGGAACCACGTCAAGAAGAACCACAGCGTGGAGTTGAGGCAGAACTGCCCCAGGTAGATCCCCCAGAGTTTGCGCTTGCTCAACACAATGCCCAGGTCGACCCAACTGAACGGCGCCTTGGCGGCTTTTTCCTGCATATCCACCAAGCCGCCACCTTCACGGATCAGGTCGATTTCAGCGGCATTCGCGCCTTTGAAATCCTTCGGTTCGCGGTACACCGCGTACCAGATCACCGCCCAGACAATGCCCACGCCACCGGTCGCGACAAACACCATGTGCCAGCCAAAGGCATGTTGCAGCCAGGCCAGTACCGGCGTGAGGAATGCCAGCCCGACAAATTGCCCGGAGGTATAAACGCCAATCGCCGTGGCGCGCTCACGCTCGGGGAACCAGGTGGTAACCACACGGCTGTTGATCGGGTAGGCCGGCGCTTCCAACGCGCCCACCGCCATGCGCAACACGAACAGCGCGATAAAGCTGGCGGCGAAGCCGAGCATGACCGTGGCGATGGACCACAACAGCAGGGCCGCCGTGTAGAGGATGCGCGGCGGCACGCGGTCCACCAGCCAGCCGCCGGGGATCTGCATGGCGGCGTAGGTCCAGCCGAACGCGGAGAAAATCAGCCCGACGTGCACCGGGTCGATCCCCAACTCGCTGGTCAGGGCCGGGGCGGCGATGGACAGGTTGCTGCGGTCGAGGTAGTTGATCACCACGGTGATAAACAGCAGCACCATGATGAAGAAGCGCTTTCGGGTAGGCGTGACTAAAGAAGCCTGCCCGGTGAAGGATTCAGGGTGCATGGGGGGTTGCCTCTTCTTATGTTTATTGAGGGCTTGCAGGAGCCGGCAGCCCGGCTCCTACAGGGTGCTTACCACTCGGCGAAGCTGCCGTCGGCGTGGCGCCATACAGGGTTACGCCAGCGATGGCCGATGGCGGCGCGTTCGATTACGTATTCCTCGTTGATCTCGATGCCCAGGCCCGGCCCGTTGGGGATCTTCACAAAGCCCTGGTCATAGTCGAACACGCCCGGATCGCGCACGTAGTCGAGCAGGTCATTGCTCTCGTTGTAGTGAATGCCCAGGCTTTGCTCCTGGATAAACGCGTTGTAGCAGACCGCGTCCAATTGCAGGCACGCCGCCAGGGCAATCGGGCCGAGCGGGCAGTGCAGGGCCAGGGCCACGTCGTAGGCTTCGGCCATGTTGGCGATCTTGCGGGTTTCGGTGATGCCACCAGCATGGGACGCATCCGGCTGGATGATGTCGACATAGCCTTCGCTGAGCACACGCTTGAAATCCCAACGCGAGAACAGGCGCTCGCCCAGGGCAATCGGCGTGCTGGTCAGCGGCGCCAGCTCTTTCAGTGCTTCGTAGTTTTCGCTGAGCACCGGTTCTTCGATGAACATCAGCTTGTACGGGTCGAGTTCCTTCATCAGCACCTTGGCCATGGGCTTGTGCACCCGGCCATGGAAGTCGACGCCGATGCCGACGTTGGGGCCCACCGCGTCACGCACGGCGGCGACGTTGGCCAGGGCCAGGTCGACTTTTTCGAAGCTGTCGACGAACTGCAGTTCTTCGGTGCCGTTCATCTTCACCGCCGTGAAACCACGGGCCACCGCCTCTTTGGCAGCGCGGGCGGTGTCGGCCGGGCGATCGCCGCCGATCCAGGAATACACGCGGATCTTGTCACGCACCTGGCCGCCGAGCAGATCGCTGACCGACACACCGAGGGCCTTGCCCTTGATGTCCCACAGCGCCTGGTCGATGCCGGCGAGGGCGCTCATGTGCACCGCGCCGCCGCGGTAGAAGCCGCCGCGATAGAGCACGGTCCAGATGTCTTCGATATTGCGGGGGTCTTTGCCGATCAGGTAGTCGCACAGTTCTTCGACAGCCGCTGCCACGGTGTGGGCGCGGCCCTCGACCACGGGCTCACCCCAGCCGGTCACGCCCTGGTCGGTTTCGACCTTGAGGAAGCACCAGCGCGGCGGGACGATAAAGGTCGTCAATTTCGTGATTTTCATCTGTTATCTCTCTTATAGATGCGGCGCCGGTAGGCGCGAAACTTGATTCAGCTGAGGGCTTTCCAGGCGGCGACATAAGCCTGGGCGCGGCTCGCTACCTGATCCACAGTCATACCCGGTTTGAACAACCCGGAACCCAACCCGAAGCCTTTGGCGCCGGCATCGACAAATACCTGCATGTTGTCCGGGGTGATGCCGCCCACCGGCAGCAGCAAGGTGCCGGCCGGCAATACCGCCAGCCACGCCTTGATCACCGAAGGGCCCATTTGCTCGGCGGGGAACAGCTTCAGCACGTCGGCGCCTTCGGCCAGTGCGGCGAAGGCTTCGGTCGGCGTGGCCACGCCCGGCGACAGAAACAGGCCCGCGGCTTTTGCGGCACGCAACACCTTGGCATCGCTGTGGGGCATGACGATCACCTGGCCACCGGCCGCCTTTACCTGCTCGACCTGCTCCGGCGTCAACACCGTGCCGGCACCGATCAGGCAATCGGCGGGCAAACTGTCGCGCAGGGTGCGGATACTGGTGTAAGGGTCGGGCGAATTCAGCGGGACTTCAATCACCCGAAACCCCGCCTGGTACAGCACCTGGCCGACAGCCTGGGCTTCGTCCGGGCGAATGCCGCGCAGGATGGCGATCAAACCATTTTGCGCGAGTGCTTGTTTGAGCATGTCAGGCCTCCAATACAGGTTGAGTGAGCCCGGCCGCTACGGCCAGTTGCCACAGGCCGCGCTCGGTGGCTTCCTGCGCCAGGCTGACGTGGGCAAAGCCGCAAAGGGCGAGGGCGCGTTGATAACGGGCGCAGAGGGGCGCGGCGCCGACCAGGATGATCGGCTTGTGTTTGGCGCTGTCGGGCAGACCGGCGAGTTCATGGCCGATAAGCAAGCCGGACAGGTAATCGGGCTGCTGGTCAGGCGCGAGTTCGCCGGTGAGCCCCAGGGTGCGGGCACTGAACAAGGTGGACAGCACGCCGCGCTGGCCGTCTTCGGAAAGCGCCACGTGCACGCCTCGGTCGAAGGCTTCGGCCTGGAATCGTTCGCTGGGTTGCTGGGTCCGCCCGAGGATGCTGTGTTTGCTCAACACTGCAAACAGCTCGCCGGTCATGAAGGTATCGAAGTGCGTGATGCAGCCGTCGACCACCTCGACCCACTTGGAATGGCTGCCCGGCAGGCCGATCAACACATCGGCGCCCAGCCCTTGCAGCACGCCCAGCACTTGGGTTTCTTCGCCACGCATTACGTTGGGCAAGCCGACCTGCTCAATCACGCCTGGCACGATGTGCACGTCCACGCCGCGCAGGCTGTGCACCTGATGCAGCGCCTGGCCGAGGCTGGCGACGTCGACCGGGGTATTGCGATAGGCCGCTTCGCTCCAGCCTTGGGCGCTGCCGACCATGCCACAGGCAATCACCGGCAAACCCGGTTCGGCATCGAGCCAATCCCCGCAGGCCGCATCGAACGCCAACTCGAAGCCGTTGCTGCAACGCACACCGGCAATGTCACGGGGTTCGCTGGGCAAATGCATGATGCCCCACGCCAGCGAGCGCTGTTCCAGCACTGTGCCTGCGGGGCCGAGTTTGTAAGCACGAAGGGAGCTGGTCCCCCAATCGAGCGCGATCAATTGCGCCTGCATCGCTTCACCTGAGTTCTGAGCGGATGCAGCGAATATAAACCTACGCGGGCGCAAGTCTCAATATATAAATATCAATCCCATATTTAGGGATTTTATTTAAGAGAAGGCTGACAAGTTCAGTTCCCGCATTGCTCCCATCCACACCGCATAGTCGGTGTGGTCCTTCAGGTCATCGCCGGTCTCGGGGTGCAGGAACACCACCAGCCCGTTGCGATGGATCACCAACCACGGCAGCACCACGCCGATGTATTCGGGATCGAACGCCAGCTGGCAGCTCCAATCCGGATGCGGGCCCACCGGTCGTTCGTGCACACGCCCCATGCGCAGCGGGAAGAGTTTGGCGGCGTCTTCGCACAGGGTGCGCGCCTGTTCGATGGTGCTGGCGTCGAAGTAGATATGGGCGTGGTAGCCCTTGATACGTTGCATGGCGGACTCCGGATCCAATAGGCGCCAGATGCTAGACCGCAATGGACGGCAGGGCCAGCCCGGTCAGCGACTGCGCGCTGCTGGCTTGTTCTGCCACCAGCCAGTCGACGAAGCGCTCGACCAACTGCCCTCGGCGTTTGCGCTGGGGTTGCACCACGTAATAGCCAAAACGCGAGATGACGGTGTCGCCCACCGGTCGGCACAACCAGCCCTGCTCCAGCAGGTTATCCACAAGGTGCCGCCAGCCGATAGCCACGCCCTGGCCGGCAATCGCCGCCTGGATCAACAGGGTGTAATTGTCGAAACGCAATTGGCCGGGCGTCGGTGCGCTGGCGATGCCCAGTTCGCGAAACACACCGCTCCAGTCGAACCACTGGCTGTTGTTTTCCTGGCGCAGGTGCAGCAAGGGGACATCGTGCAAATTTTGCACAGTCAGCGGCGTCGCCTGTTCCTTGAGCCACTGCGGGCTGCACACCGGGAACACTTCCTCGTTGAACAGCCACAGGCTGTCGCCCTGCTTGAAACGGCCGTCTCCAAATAGCACCGCCACGTCGATATCGCTGCGCAAAGTGGCGTGGTTGCGCTCGCTGGTCACCAAGCTCACATCGACCTGAGGGTTGGCCTGGTGAAAGCGATGCAGGCGCGGCATCAGCCAATAGGCGGCGAAGGCGAAGTCGGTGGCGACTTGCAGCACTTCATGCTGGTCCTGTTGGGTGATCAGGCTCAAGCCCTGGTTGATGCCCTGCAAACCGCCTTGCACATGCTCGAACAACAGGGCGCCAGCGTCAGTCAGTTCGATGCCCCGGTAGATGCGATCAAACAGGCGGATCGCCAACTGTTCTTCCAGGCGCTTGATCTGCTGGCTGATGGCCGGTTGGGTGGTGCCCAGTTCCATCGCGGCGGCGGTAAAACTGCGATGACGTGCGGCAGCTTCGAAGGCGCGCAGCAAATCGAGGGACAGGTCACCGAGGGCTTCATACATAAGCTGTACTTATCCTAGACATTGCTTTTCATGGGCTTTACCCCACTTTTCGTGGGCTGCATGCTCATTGGCATAAACACCGCCTATGGAACGCCGATAGATCATGAAGCGCAAGAACATTCTTTTCATCATGGCCGATCAAATGGCCGCCCCGTTGCTTCCGTTCTACGGTTCTTCGCCTATCAAGTTGCCCAACCTGAGTCGCCTCGCCGAGCAGGGCGTGGTATTCGATGCCGCCTATTGCAACAGCCCGTTGTGCGCGCCGTCGCGTTTCACCCTGGTGAGTGGCCAGTTGCCGAGCAAGATCGGCGCCTACGACAACGCCGCCGATTTCCCCGCCGACGTGCCGACCTATGCCCACTATCTGCGCCGCCTCGGCTATCGCACCGCTTTGTCGGGCAAGATGCACTTCTGTGGGCCAGACCAACTGCACGGTTATGAAGAACGCCTGACCAGCGACATCTACCCGGCCGACTACGGCTGGGCGGTGAACTGGGACGAGCCGGACGTGCGCCCCACCTGGTATCACAACATGTCGTCGGTGCTGCAGGCCGGGCCGTGCGTGCGCACCAACCAGCTGGATTTCGACGAAGAGGTGGTGTTCAAGGCGCAGCAATATCTGTTCGACCATATCCGCGAAGACGGCGACCAGCCGTTCTGCCTGACGGTATCGATGACTCACCCTCACGACCCGTACACCATTCCCAAACCATTCTGGGACCTGTACGACGATGCCGACATCCCGTTGCCTACAACGCCCGCGCAAGGCGATCTCGACCCGCATTCCCAACGTCTGCTCAAGGTCTACGACCTGTGGGACAAGCCGCTGCCTGTGGATAAGATCCGCGATGCACGGCGTGCCTACTTCGGCGCGTGCAGCTACATCGACAGCAACGTCGGCAAGCTGCTGCAAACCCTGGAAGACACCGGCCTGGCCGACGACACCATCATCGTGTTCTCCGGCGACCACGGCGACATGCTCGGCGAACGCGGCCTCTGGTACAAAATGCACTGGTTTGAAATGGCCGCCCGCGTGCCGCTGCTGGTCAGTGCGCCGGGACAGTTCGCGGCAGGCCGCGTGAGCAAAGCCGTGTCCACCGCCGACCTGCTGCCGACACTGGTGGAACTGGCCGGCGGCGAGCTGGACCCGCGCCTGCCGCTGGACGGCCGCTCGCTGGTCCCGCACTTGCAGGGGCAGGGCGGGCATGACGAAGTGTTTGGCGAGTACATGGCCGAAGGCACCATCAGCCCGCTGATGATGATTCGCCGGGGCGCCTACAAATTCATCTACAGCGAAGACGACCCTTGTCTACTGTTCGATGTACACAACGACCCACGGGAGCAGGAAGACCTCAGCCAGTCGCCGCAGCACCGGGCGCTGTTTGCAGCCTTCCTGGACGAGGCGCGGGCCAAATGGGACATCCCGGCGATCCACCAACAGGTGCTCGCCAGCCAACGCCGCCGCCGTCTGGTGTTTGAAGCACTGACCCAGGGCAAGCTGAAGAGCTGGGATCACCAGCCACTGGTGGACGCCAGTCAGCAATACATGCGCAACCATATCGACCTCGACGACCTGGAGCGCAAGGCACGTTATCCACAACCCTGCCAAAACCAATAACACTGAGGGAAGGCCATGCAAAAGTTAACTGTGATGCTGGGGCTCCTGGCGCTGGGAAGCGCCAATGTTTACGCAGACGCCAGTTGTGAAACGGTAAAGATGGCCGATCCGGGCTGGAGCGATATTGCGGCCACCAATGCCATCACCGGTTTTCTGCTGACGGGCATGGGCTACAAACCCAAGGTCGACACGCTGGCGGTGCCGATCACCTTTGGCGGGCTCAAGGACGGCCAGGTGGATGTGTTTCTGGGCAACTGGATGCCGGCTCAGCAAGGCTTCTATGACAAGTTCGTGGCCAATGGCGACGTGGTGCAACTGGCGAAAAACCTCGACGGCACCGAGTTCACCCTCGCCGTGCCCGATTATGTGTGGGACGCCGGGGTGCATGACTTTGCCGACCTGAACAAATTTGCCGACAAGTTCGACAAAAAGATCTACGGCATCGGCTCCGGCGCGCCAGCGAATATTTCGTTGCAGGAAATCATCAAGAAGAACGACTTCGCGCTCGGCCAGTGGAAGCTGGTGGAGTCCAGCGAACAGGCGATGCTCGCCGAAGTGTCGCGGGCGGTTAAGAAGCAGAAATTCGTGACCTTCCTCGGCTGGACCCCGCACCCGATGAACGTGCAGTTGAAAATGCACTACCTCAAGGGCGGCGAGAAATACTTTGGTGACACCGGCAGCGTGTATACCTTGACCCGCAAGGGCTACGCACAAGCCTGCCCGAACGTCGGAAAACTGCTGACCAACCTGAGTTTTACCCAGGACATGGAAAACAGCATCATGGCCGAGGTGGCCAACAACAAGGTCAGCAATGCCGATGCGGCGAAAGCGTGGATCAAGGCCAACCCGGCGGTATTGGATAAATGGCTGGAGGGCGTGAAGACCGTGGATGGCAAGGATGCGCTGGCTGCTGTAAAAGCCAAACTCTAAAGGCCCAACACTCCTTCTTGGGAGGCGCCCTACTGTGGCGAGCGGGCTTGCCCCGCTCGCCACAAGGTACCCGACATCATCTAAACGGTTGGGCCTGATAATCTCAGTCAAACCTTTCAAACCGAGTCCGCGATGCCCCGGCCCAACCGCCACACACTCTTCCCCTTCCTCGCCTGGCTCCCGCGTCAGACCCGCGCCAGTGTCGGCCGGGATGCGATGGTGGGCCTCAGTGGCGCGGTTCTCGCCTTGCCACAGTCAATTGCCTACGCGCTGATCGCCGGTCTCCCACCCGAATACGGCCTGTACGCCGCAATCATCCCGGTGCTGATCGCCTGCCTCTGGGGTTCCTCCTGGCATCTGATCTGCGGTCCCACGGCGGCGATTTCCATTGTGCTCTACGCCAGTGTCAGCCCGTTGGCCGTGCCGGGGTCGCAGGACTACATCACCCTGATCCTGCTGCTGACCTTCCTCGCCGGGGTTTTCCAGTGGCTGCTGGGCATGCTGCGCTTTGGCGCGCTGGTGAATTTTGTCTCTCATTCGGTGGTGCTCGGTTTCACCCTGGGTGCCGCCGTGGTGATCGCGCTCGGGCAACTGCCCAATCTGCTGGGGCTGGATTTACCGAGCCAGGCCACGGCGATCAATAGCCTGCTGGCACTGATCCATCACAGCGGCGAATGGGACCACGCGTCCCTCGTTCTCGGGCTCGGCACCTTGCTGGTGGGTGCACTGCTCAAATACCTCGTACCGCGCTGGCCGACCCTGTTGATCGCCTTGGCGCTGGGTAGCCTGGTGGCGTGGCTGTGGCCGGCGATGTTCGGCCACGTGGCGCTGGTCAGTTCGTTTATCGGCAAACTCCCGCCGTTCAGCCCGTTGCCCATGGACCTGGACGTGATCCTGCGCCTGCTGCCGAGCGCCGTGGCGGTGGGTATGCTGGGGCTGGTGACCAGCTTGTCGATTGCCCGCTCGCTGTCGGCGCGTTCGCAGCAATTGCTCGATGCCAACCAGGAAGTGCGGGCGCAGGGTTTATCCAACATCGTTGGCGGATTTTTCTCCGGGTATTTGTCAGCCGGTTCGTTCACACGCTCCGGCCTCAGCTACGAGGCGGGCGCCTGTTCGCCGTTGGCGGGCGTGTTTTCCGCGTTGTGGGTGGCACTGTTTGCGCTGTTTGGCGCGGCATTGATCGCCCATATTCCGATCCCGAGCATGGCCGCGAGCATCTTGCTGATCAGTTGGGGTTTGGTGGACCGTCGCGGCATTCGCGCGTTATTCCGCGTCAGTCGCGCCGAGTTCGTGGTGATGAGCCTGACCTGCGTCGCCACCTTGCTGCTGGAGCTGCAAACAGCGATTTACGCCGGGGTGCTGGCATCGCTGTTTTTCTACCTCAAGCGCACCTCGCAGCCACGGGTACAGCAATGGCGCGATGGCGATGAAGATGTGCTGCGGGTGGGCGGTTCGATCTTTTTCGGCGCCAGCCACTACTTGCAAGTACGCCTGCAAAGCCTGCAGGGCGAACGGGTGGTGATCGAGGCGCAGCAGATCAACTTTATCGACTATTCCGGGGTGGAGATGCTGCATCAGGAAGCGCGGCGCTTGCGCAGGTTGGGGCGCAGCCTGACATTGCGTCGGGCCAGGCCGCAGGTAGTAGAAGAGTTGAAAAAGCTGGAAGGGGCCGACAGCTGCCCCATCCAGTTCCAAGAGTGATTACAGCGCCAACTGGCGGCGTAGTTCAGCCAGTACGGGCGCCGAGTCCGGGCGCACGCCGCGCCACAGGAAGAAGGCTTCCGCCGCCTGTTCCACCAGCATGCCCAGGCCATCCATCGCCACGGCTGCGCCTTGTTCGGTGGCCCAGCGGCAAAACGCGGTCGGTTCCTTGGCGTACATCATGTCGTAGCAAAACGTCTTGCCCGGTTCGATCAGACTGCCCGCAATCGGCGGTACATCGCCTGACAGGCTGGCGGAGGTGGCGTTGATGATCACGTCCACCGGCTCACGCAACCAATCGAAACCACTGGCGGACACCGGGCCCAGGTCGTCGAACAACTCAGCGAGCATTTCTGCCTTTTCCACCGTGCGGTTGGCGATGATCAGCGAAGCAGGCTGTTCGGCCAGCAACGGCTCCAACGCCCCACGTACCGCACCACCAGCGCCCAGCAACAAGATGCGTTTGCCTTGCAGGCTCAACCCGGCGTTAACCGTGAGGTCACGCACCAGGCCGGCACCGTCGGTGTTGTCGCCCAACAGGCTGCCGTCGACGAGTTTGCTCAGTGTGTTCACCGCGCCCGCGCGTTGGGCGCGGTCGGTCAAGGTGTTGGCCAAGCGGTAGGCGTCTTCCTTGAACGGTACGGTGACGTTGGCGCCACGACCTTGTAGAAAAAACTCACGGGCACAGCCGGTGAAATCCTCCAGCGGCGCCAGCAAGGTGCTGTAGTCCAGTTGCTCGCCGGTCTGCTCGGCGAACATGCGATGGATCAGCGGTGACTTGCTGTGGCCGATGGGGTTGCCGAACACGACATAGCGGTCCATCAGACAGCCGCCTTGGGCGCGGTCAGGCCCAGCCAATCACGGTCTTGCAGGAAGTAGTCGGTGAGGCGCGCTTCTTCACTACCGGCCTCGGCCTTCCAGTCGTAGCTCCAGCGCACTTGCGGCGGCAGCGACATCAGGATCGATTCGGTGCGGCCGCCCGATTGCAGGCCAAACAGGGTGCCACGGTCGTAGACCAGGTTGAATTCCACGTAGCGGCCGCGACGGAACTCCTGGAATTCGCGCTGCTGCTCGGTGTAGGCGGTGGCCTTGCGGCGCTGCACGATCGGCAGGTAGGCGTCGATGTAGGCATCGCCGATGGCGCGGATGAAGGCGAAGCAGGTGTCGAAGTCCCACTCGTTCAGGTCATCGAAGAACAGGCCGCCGATGCCGCGCGGTTCGTTGCGGTGCTTGATGTGGAAGTAGGTGTCGCACCAGGCTTTGTAGCGCGAGTACACGTCTGGACCGAACGGCGCACAGGCCTGCTCTGCCACGCGGTGCCAGTGGATGCAGTCTTCTTCATTGCCGTAGTAAGGCGTGAGGTCGAAGCCGCCGCCGAACCACCACACCGGCTCTTCGCCTTCTTTTTCAGCGATGAAAAAGCGCACATTGGCGTGGGAAGTCGGTACGTGTGGGTTGTGCGGATGAATCACCAGCGACACACCCAGGGCTTCAAAGCCGCGACCGGCCAATTCAGGGCGATGCGCGCTGGCAGATGGTGGGAGACCGCTGCCAAACACGTGGGAAAAGTTGACGCCGCCTTTTTCGATCACCGAACCGTTTTCGATCACACGGGTGCGTCCGCCGCCGCCGGCAGGCCGGGTCCAGGCGTCTTCGATAAAGCGAGTGTCCGTCTCGAAGGTTTCCAGGGCGCTGCAAATGCGGTCTTGCAGGTCAAGCAGGTAGGCCTTTACAGCCTCGGTGCGGGTAGTCATGGCATCACCTTGAATCGGGCAAAGCTACGCGAGGCCATTGGGCGTCGGCGGCAAATGGGCGCACAGGATACCACTGCACCCGGTTGCGCCGCAGTTGACGAAGATCAAGCTTAGGAGTCCGATAGGGGGCTACGCGATTCGAACCCAGGAGAAGTGCAGATGGCCAAACGTATCCAGTTCAGCGCCCATGGCGGCCCCGAAGTGCTTGAGTATGTGGACTACACGCCGGCAGAGCCCGGCCCGCAGCAGGTTCGCGTGCGTAACGAGGCGATTGGCCTGAACTTCATCGACACCTATTTCCGCAGTGGCCTTTACGCACCGCCCGCATTGCCATCGGGGTTGGGCGCAGAGGGCGCCGGTGTGGTCGACGCAGTCGGCAGCGAAGTCACCCAATTCAAGGTCGGTGACCGCGTGGCCTACGGCAGCGGCCCGCTGGGCGCCTACAGCCAACTGCATGTGCTGCCCGCCGCCAACCTTGTGCACCTGCCGGATGACATCAGCTTCGAACAAGCCGCCGGCGCCATGCTCAAAGGCCTGACCGTGCAGTACCTGCTGCGCCAGACCTATGAACTGAAGGGCGGCGAAACCATCCTGTTCCACGCCGCTGCCGGTGGCGTCGGCTCCCTGGCCTGCCAATGGGCCAAGGCTCTGGGTGTAAAGCTGATCGGTACTGTGAGTTCGCCGGAAAAAGCCGCCCTGGCCAAATCCCTCGGTGCCTGGGAAACCATCGACTACAGCAAGGAAGACGTCGCACAGCGCGTGTTGGAATTGACCGACGGCAAAAAAGTGCCGGTGGTGTACGACGGCGTCGGCAAGGACACCTGGCTGACCTCGCTGGACAGCGTGGCGCCACGTGGGCTGGTGGTGAGTTTCGGCAATGCGTCCGGCGCGGTGGATGGGGTGAACTTGGGGATTCTGTCGGCCAAGGGCTCGCTGTACGTGACCCGGCCGACCCTGGCGACCTATGCCAACAACCCGCAAAACCTGCAGGCGATGGCGGATGACCTGTTTTCGATGATCCAGAGCGGCAAGGTGCGCATTGATATCAACCAGCGGTATGCGCTGGCGGAGGCGGCGAAGGCGCAGACGGAGTTGTCGGGGCGCAGGACGACTGGGTCGACTATTTTGCTGCCGTAAGACAATGGATATCTGGAGCCTGTAAGGGCCTCATCGCGGGCAAGCCCGGCTCCCACATTTGACCGCGTTGTCATGAACAACACTGATCAAGTGTGGGAGCCGGGCTTGCCCGCGAAGGCCGCACCTCGGTCTCAGGAAGGCCGCACCACTTCGCCGGTCACCAAATCCCGAATCAGGCTCGGGTTCTTGCGCCCACCCAGGGCGCCACCCAACACCAGGTCCACCTGGCCACGGAAGTATTGCTCCACGCGAATCCGCGTGCGCGCCGCCGGGCGCCCTTGCGGGTTGGCCGAAGTAGAAATCAACGGCCCCACCAGCGAGCACAAATCCCGTACCAGCGGATGGTCAGTCACCCGCAGGGCAACGGTGTCGTGCACACCCGTCACCCACTCCGGCAACAAGTCCTGATGGGGCACCAGCCAGGTGTTAGGCCCTGGCCAAGTGCTGGCCATGCGGTCGATCCAGTCCTGCGGGAAGTCTTCGAACAGAAAGTCGAACTGACGGATATTGTCCGCCACCAGGATCAGGCCCTTGTCCACCGAACGGTTCTTGATGGCGAGCAAACGGTCTACTGCTTCTTCGTTCCACGGATCGCAGCCCAGGCCCCAAACCGCTTCGGTTGGATAGGCAATCACCGCGCCTGCGCGAATTTCTCGTGCGGTTTCCAGCACACGCCACCGGTTGACCATTGTTCACTCTCCAGACTAAAGCTCTGCGCAGTTTACCGATCTTCTTTACAAAACCTAGCAGCGTGCAAGCCAGCGCCCGCTTTCGCAGATGACCTGGCCTTCGAGCTCAAGCTCCGTAAGCGTCGCCAGCACCTGGGACAACGGCCGTCCACTGGCAATCGCCAGGGCTTCGCTGGTGTGAGGCGCCGCGTGCAGCAACGCCACCAACGGATGCACAACCGGCATCGGCGCTGGGCGGGACAATGCCTGCCAACCACGCAAACCTTCCAGGATGTGTTCGATAGTCTCCACCAGCACCGCGCCCTCGCGGATCAACTGATGACAGCCCTTGGCGCCGGGATGATGGATGGAGCCTGGAATCGCATACACCTCGCGCCCTTGCTCGGCCGCCAGTTTCGCCGTGATCAGCGAACCGCTGGCCATGCTGGCTTCCACCACCAGCACGCCCAGGGACAAGCCACTGATGATCCGATTGCGTCGGGGAAAGTTACCCGCCTGGGGCGGCGCATCCAGGGGGAACTCGGAAACCACCGCGCTGCCTTGGTCAATCATCGCCGCTGCCAGCCGTCGGTGGCGCTGTGGATAAAAATTTTCCAGCCCGGTGCCGAGCACGCCGATTGTCTGGCCGCCCACATCCAATGCCGCCTGATGCGCTGCACCGTCAATGCCTAACGCAAGGCCACTGGTGATGACAAAACCGGCGCTCGCCAAGCTGCGCGAAAACGCCGCCGCCGTGTCCATACCGGGACGCGATGCACGGCGGCTGCCGACTATCGCCAGTTGCGGTTTTTCCAGGATTGCAGGGTCACCGGCGACGAATAACAGCGGCGGCGCATCATCAATCTGGGCAAGCAGTGCAGGGTAGTCCGGCTGGTCCCACATCAGCAAATGCTGGGCCGGGCAGGCCAGCCAGGCCAAAGCCTCGCTGGCAGCATCGCGAATTTCATGACTGCGCCGGGCATCGGCGCTGATGGCCGGCAGCCCGAGTGAACGCCAGGCGCTGGCAGGCGCACTGATGGCTTTTGAGGCAGAGCCGAACGCTTCGATCAACAAGCGAAAACGTTTCTGACCCAGTTCCGGCAGCCTGTGCAAGCGTAGTCGGGCTTCCAGTTCTGATGGGGAAATTTCATGGCTATTTGTCGGAAACATCTGATCATCCTTGACCGTAACAAGCTGTGGATAACTCTGTTGGTAACTTATTTAGCAGGCTATTCATTGTGTTTGATGAGCAGTCTCGAAGCGGTCCATCACCGCCAGCGGTCGTGAGGCATTGAGCACCAGGCCGTAACTGAGCTTTTCGTAGGTGCGAAACACCAGCAGGGTGCCGGCGCGCTCGTCGGGCAGTTTCGTTGGCGCGCCGGTCAGGCGGTCGCGCACCGTGGCGCCGGTCTTGATCACGCTGAGGAGTTGGCCTTCGACCAGGCCGTCACGCCGGCCTTTGTTCAGGGTTACGGCATCCAGCACGCCGATCTGGGTCACGCCCTTGGGAATATCGATGATCTGACCTTCGATAAAGGCGGCCGTAGGCGTGACAGCAAGAGCGGCCGGGTCGACGGGTGTTTGCGCACGCAGCAGGCGGTCACCGGGGCGCACCTCCTGGGTGATACGCTGCACAGCCAGGGTGGTGAGGTCGCCCGCGGTGATAAAACGGGCAGTGCCGATATCGTCGGCGTTGATCCCCAACAGCTCTCGGGTCTGCGGGTCGGTGTAGGCCTTGCCGCGTCGGAATATGCCGTAGTTGGGCTGGGAAGGGTCCAGGTTGCCCCTGGCATACACCCGCTCGCCAATGGCGCCGAGCACCCGACCAGCCTCGGCAGCAACGATGTACGGCGCATTGTCCAGGTCCTGGGGTGTATCAAGGATGCGGTTATGCAACAGGAAGCGCTGGATAGCCTGTTGCGTCGGTTGTTCCAGGCGCTGGACGGGCGGGGGCAGCAGGGCCATGGAAAACGGGGCCCACAGCAGCAAGACGAGTAGCGATTTCCTCATGGGGTGAATCTCCTTTATTATGTGCGTTCGCGTGAAATGCCCTGGCCTTCGCGGCTTTTAAGGGTTTCACACCGGTCGTGTGGGTCCATCCCAACGCCGATTTGCCTCTACCTCACATGTGCAGCAATTACGCTTATGGCTATTTTGAACATCCTCGAATTCCCCGACTCGCGCCTGCGCACGATCGCCAAACCGGTGGCCGTAGTGGACGACAAGGTTCGTCAGTTGGTCGATGACATGTTTGAAACAATGTATGAAGCCCCGGGTATCGGCCTCGCCGCGACCCAGGTCAACGTGCATCAGCGCGTCGTGGTCATGGACCTGTCGGAAGATCGCAGCGAACCGATGGTGTACATCAACCCGGAGTTCGAACCGCTGACCGACGAGATGGGCGAATACCAGGAAGGCTGCCTCTCCGTGCCGGAGTTCTACGAGAACGTCGAGCGCCCGCTGCGCGTGAAGATCAAGGCCCTGGACCGCGACGGCAAGCCGTTCGAGCTGATTGCCGAAGGCCTGCTGGCAGTGTGCATCCAGCACGAATGCGACCACCTCAACGGCAAGCTGTTTGTCGATTACCTGTCCACGCTCAAGCGCGACCGGATCAAGAAGAAGCTGGAAAAAAAGCATCGCCAGCAAGCTTGATGCCCCCTTCCAAAGGCTTGCTGCGGCAAGCCTTTTTCTTTTGTGACTGCTTTTAACCGAGACCTCCCATGACCGAGCCACTGCGCATTGTTTTTGCCGGCACGCCTGAATTTGCCGCCGAACACCTCAAGGCCCTGCTTGCCAGCCCTTATGACATCGTCGCGGTGTACACCCAGCCGGATCGCCCGGCCGGTCGTGGGCAAAAACTGATGCCGAGCCCGGTCAAGCAGTTGGCGGTGGAGCACAACATCCCCGTGCTGCAACCGCCGACCCTGCGCAACGCCGAGGCCCAGGCCGAACTGGCGGCGCTGAAGCCGGACCTGTTGGTGGTGGTGGCCTACGGCTTGATCCTGCCGCAAGTGGTGCTGGATATCCCACGCCTGGGTTGCATCAACAGCCATGCCTCGCTGCTGCCTCGCTGGCGCGGTGCGGCGCCGATCCAGCGCGCCGTGGAAGCCGGTGACAGCGAAAGCGGCGTGACCGTAATGCGCATGGAAGCCGGCCTGGACACCGGCCCGATGCTGCTCAAGGTCACTACGCCGATCACTGGCGAAGACACCGGTGGCAGCCTGCACGACCGCCTTGCCGAGCTGGGCCCGCCCGCCGTGATCCAGGCCATCGCCGGCCTGGCTGCGGGCACCCTGGAAGGTGAAGTGCAGGACGACAGCCTGGCCACTTACGCCCACAAACTGAACAAAGACGAAGCGCGCATCGACTGGAGCCGCCCGGCCGTGGAGCTGGAGCGTCTGGTGCGTGCGTTCAACCCGTGGCCGATCTGCCACAGCACCCTCAACGGCGAAGCCTTGAAAGTGTTGGCCGCCACCTTGGCCGAGGGCAAAGGCGCTCCCGGTGAGATCATCGGCGCCAGCAAGGACGGCCTGCTGGTCGCCTGCGGAGAACAGGCGTTGTGTCTGACTCGTCTGCAATTGCCCGGTGGCAAGGCGCTCAATTTCAGCGATTTGTTCAACAGCCGTCGTGAGAAATTTGCCGTGGGTACTCTCCTCGGGGCAGCGCAATGAACCCACGTCTGGCCGCCGCCAAGGCTCTCGCTGCCGTCCTCCAAGGCAAGGCTTCGCTGAACAGTTCGTTGCCGACCCAACTGGACAAGGTCGAAGATCGCGATCGCGGTTTCACCCAGGACCTGGCCTTTGGCACGGCCCGCTGGCAGCCACGCTTGTCGGCATTGGCAACCAAGTTGCTGCAAAAGCCGTTCAAGGCGGCCGATGCGGATGTGGAAGCGCTGTTGCTGGTCGGCCTCTATCAACTGCTCTACACCCGCGTGCCCGCCCACGCCGCTATCGGTGAAACCGTCGGTTGCGCCGACAAGCTGAAAAAACCCTGGGCCAAGGCCCTGCTCAACGCCGTGCTGCGCCGTGCCCAGCGCGAAAGCGAAGCGCTGCTGGCCGAGCTGGAACATGACCCGGTGGTGCGCACCGCCCACCCGCGCTGGCTGCAAAAGTCCCTGAAAGCCTTCTGGCCGGAGCAATGGGAAGCTATTTGCGCGGCGAACAATGCGCACCCGCCGATGATCCTGCGGGTCAATCGTCGCCATCACAGCCGTGACGCCTACCTGCAATTGCTCACCGAGGCCGGTATCAACGCCACGCCGTGCGTGTACAGCGTCGACGGCATCGTGCTCGAAGCCGCCGCCGATGTACGCAGCCTGCCGGGCTTTGCAGAAGGCTGGATCAGCGTCCAGGACGAGGCCGCACAACTGGCTGCCGACCTGCTCGACCTGGCACCCGGTCAACGCGTGCTCGACGCCTGCTGCGCGCCAGGCGGTAAGACCTGTCACATTCTGGAAGTCGAAAAAGACCTGGCCGGTGTGGTCGCTGTCGACCTGGAAGCCAAACGTCTGGTGCGCGTGCGCGAGAACTTGGCGCGCCTGGGCCTCAGCGCCGAACTGATCGCCGCCGACGGCCGTGACACCGCCACCTGGTGGGACGGCAAGCCGTTCCAGCGCATCCTGCTCGATGCGCCGTGTTCGGCCACCGGTGTGATCCGCCGCCACCCGGACATCAAGCTCACCCGCCAACCCGACGACATCGCCGCCCTGGCCGTGCTCCAAGGCGAACTGCTCGACGCCATGTGGCCGACCCTGGAAGTCGGCGGCATCCTGCTCTACGCCACCTGTTCCACCTTGCCGACGGAAAACACCGAGGTGATCGAAGCCTTCCTCGCCCGCACCAGCGGCGCCCGGGAGCTGGACCTCGCCACCATGGCCGGCATCAAGCAGCCCCATGGCCGTCAGTTGCTCGCACAAGAAGGCGGACACGACGGCTTCTACTACGCCAAACTGATCAAGATCGCCGCCGCGCGCGGCTGAATGGTTTTAAGGGAGTGACCGGATGAAAATCATCATCCTTGGGGCAGGGCAGGTCGGCGGCACGCTGGCCGAACATTTGGCCAGCGAAGCCAACGACATCACGGTGGTCGACACCGACAGCGAGCGTCTGCGCAACCTGGGCGACCGCCTCGACATCCGCACCGTGCAAGGCCGCGCATCGTTCCCGACGGTGCTGCGCCAGGCCGGTGCCGACGATGCCGACATGCTGGTGGCGGTGACCAACAGCGACGAAACCAACATGGTCGCCTGCCAGGTCGCCCATACCCTGTTCCACACCCCGACCAAAATCGCCCGTGTACGCGAGGCGGCCTACCTGACCCGCGCCGGGCTGTTCGACAACGACGCGATTCCTGTCGACGTGCTGATCAGCCCTGAACAGGTGGTGACCCACTACATCAAGCGCCTGATCGAGATTCCGGGAGCCTTGCAGGTGATCGACTTCGCCGGCGGCAAGGCGCAACTGGTCGCCGTAAAGGCCTACTACGGCGGCCCGTTGGTGGGCCAGCAACTGCGCCAGTTGCGCGAGCACATGCCGAATGTGGAAACCCGCGTCGCGGCGATTTTCCGACGCGACCGACCGATCCTGCCCCAGGGCGACACGGTGATCGAGGCCGACGACGAAGTGTTTTTCATCGCCGCCAAGGCGAATATTCGTGCCGTCATGAGCGAAATGCGCCGCCTCGACGAGACCTATAAACGCATCGTCATCGCAGGCGGCGGGCAGATCGGCGAGCGTTTGGCCGAAGCCATCGAAAGCCGCTACCAGGTGAAGATCATCGAGATGAGTCCGGCACGTTGCCGGCATTTATCCGACACCCTCGACAGCACCGTCGTACTGCAAGGCAGTGCTTCTGACCGCGACCTGCTGATGGAAGAGAACATCGCCGACGCGGATATCTTCCTGGCCCTGACCAACGATGACGAAGCCAACATCATGTCATCGCTGCTGGCCAAGCGGCTGGGCGCGAAGAAGGTGATGACCATCATCAACAACCCGGCTTATGTGGACCTGATCCAGGGTGGCGATATCGACATCGCCATCAGCCCGCAGTTGGCGACCATCGGCACCTTGCTGGCCCACGTGCGCCGTGGCGACATCGTCAGCGTGCACTCCCTGCGCCGGGGTGCGGCAGAGGCTATCGAGGCGATTGCCCACGGTGATTCCAAGTCGAGCAAGGTGATCGGCAAGGCCATCCGCGATATCGGCTTGCCGCCGGGCACCACCATTGGCGCGATCATTCGTGACGAAGAGGTGATCATTGCCCACGACGATACGGTGATCGAAACCGGGGACCATGTGATTCTGTTCCTGGTGGACAAGAAACATATCCGCGATGTGGAAAAACTGTTCCACGTGGGCCTGAGCTTTTTCTGACACAACGGAGTACGCCTGCATGCTCGAATCCCTGGAAAAAATGCTCGCCAAGGGTGTGGATAATTCCCTGCTGCGTTTTGGTTTGGGCAAGGGTTATCTGGACCTGAAGGACAACGCCAAGGCGGCCGAGCATCTGCAGAAATGCGTGGAGTTCGACCCCAAGTATTCGGCGGCGTGGAAGTTGTTGGGTAAGGCGCAGTTGGGGCTGGAAGATCGTGCAGCGGCGCGGCTGGCGTGGGAGAAGGGCATCGAAGCGGCCCAGGCTCACGGCGACAAGCAGGCCGAAAAAGAAATGGCGGTGTTCCTGAAGAAACTCGACCGCGTGTAAACGCGTGCTTTTGTAGTGAGCGAGCTTGCCTCGCGCCAGGCAAGCTCGCTCACTACAAGTGTCAAGCCGGCATCAATACCACCGCTCCTCACCCGGCGGGCGTTTCTTGAAGCGCTTCATGCTCCACATGTACTGGCTCGGATAAGCGCCGACATAACGCTCCACCACCTTGCTCATCGCCGCACAGGACGTAGCAGTGTCGGTGCTGTACATGTCTTCCGGTGCCGCTTCCAGAATCACTTTGTAACCCGAACCATCCGGCAGCCGCAGCGCGTGCAGGAACACGCCGACGGCCTTGTGACCGGCAAGCATGTTCGGCACGAATTTGCTGGTCAGCGCCTGGGTGGCAAAGAACGGCACGAAGATCCCCGCGGATTCCGCCGGCTCAGGATCCGCCGGAATGCCTACCTGGCCGCCTTTGCGCACTTCCTTGATCACGCTGAGGATGCCTTCCTTGGTCGACGCCGCCACGCGGTTGCCCAGTTGCACGCGCTGCTTGCGCAGCAACTCATCCACCGCCTTGAGCTTGGGCGGGCGGTAGAAAATGATCGGTTTGCACTGGCTGCAATAGAAATGGTTCAGCACTTCCCAGTTGCCCAGGTGGCTGGTGATGCCGACCACGCCTTTGCCCGAGGCCAGGGCGTCGTGCAGCACCTCCAGGCCTTCGACTTCACGCACCAGGTCGATGGAACGCTGGGCCGGCCAGATCCAGGCGCAGGCGCTTTCGGTCAGGGACTTGCCGATGTCCATCAGGCTGCGGCCGACTAAAGCTTCACGCTCGACGGGGTCCATGTCCGGGAAGCATTTGGACAGGTTGATCCGCACCGTGTCGCGGGAGCGGTTGGGGGTTTTCCACATGATCCAGCCAATCGCCGTGCCGAAGGCCTGGACAGCGCGCCAGGGCAGCAGGGCAAACAACCGGAGAGCACCTACCAGCAAGGCGCCTTTCAACTTTTCCACAGTTCACTCCTGATCGTGTGTGGTGCGCAAAGCCGGCATTCTAACCGGCGTTGGCCAAGTCCGCGTAACGGTCGCAGTCCTGAGTGTGGTCCATGACCATGCCCGAGGCCTGCATGAACGCGTAGCAAATGGTCGGCCCGACGAAGGTGAAACCGGCTTTTTTCAGGGCTTTGCTCATGGCTTCAGCCTCGGGTGTAATCGCTGGCACTTCGCTGCGGTCCTTAAAGTGATTGACCTTGGGATGGCCACCAACAAAGGACCAGAGCAGGCCCACCGGGTCCTCCAGCGCCAGCCAGGCAGCGGCATTGCGGCGGGTGGCGTTGAGCTTCAGGCGATTGCGCACGATGCCCGGATCCTGCATCAGCGCTTCGATCTCAGCATCGGTCAACCGCGCCAACCGCTGCGCATCAAAACCAAACAAGACCTTTCGATAATGCTCGCGTTTGCGTAAAACGGTGATCCAGGAAAGGCCCGCCTGGAACCCTTCGAGTAAAAGCAACTCGAACAAACCCTGCGCATCGCGCAGCGGCGTTCCCCACTCCTGATCGTGATAAGCCATGTACAGCGGATCTTCAGAACACCAAAAGCAGCGTGGCATAAGGCTCCAGGGGATGGTGGCGCGGCCGAATCGGGTATACTCCCGCTCTTTAAATCGCAGCCCAAGTAACAGGTGAATTTCGTGAGCCAGCCTACGCCAGCCGTGCGTACCTTCCAAGACTTGATCCTCGCCCTCCAGCAATACTGGGCCGAGCAAGGTTGTGTGGTACTTCAGCCCTACGATATGGAAGTAGGCGCCGGCACTTTCCACACCGCTACATTCCTGCGGGCCATCGGCCCGGAAACCTGGAACGCCGCTTATGTGCAGCCCAGTCGTCGCCCGACTGATGGCCGCTACGGCGAAAACCCGAACCGTCTGCAGCACTACTACCAGTTCCAGGTGGTATTGAAGCCGAACCCGGACAACTTCCAGGAACTGTACCTGGGCTCGCTCAAGCACGTGGGCCTGGACCCACTGGTCCACGATATCCGTTTTGTCGAAGACAACTGGGAATCGCCGACCCTGGGCGCCTGGGGCCTGGGCTGGGAAGTCTGGCTCAACGGCATGGAAGTGACGCAGTTCACTTACTTCCAGCAAGCGGGCGGCATCGAGTGCTACCCGGTCACCGGCGAAATCACCTACGGCCTTGAGCGCCTGGCCATGTACCTGCAAGGCGTGGACTCGGTCTACGACCTGGTGTGGGCTGACGGCCCGTTCGGCAAAGTCACCTACGGCGACGTGTTCCACCAGAACGAGGTGGAGCAATCCACTTACAACTTCGAACACGCCAACGTCGACAAACTGTTCGAACTGTTCGACTTCTATGAAAGCGAAGCCAAGCGCCTGATCGAGCTCGACCAGCCGCTGCCGTTGCCAAGCTATGAAATGGTGTTGAAGGCCTCCCATACCTTCAACCTGCTGGATGCCCGCCGTGCCATCTCGGTCACCGCGCGCCAGCAATACATCCTGCGTGTACGCACCCTGGCGCGTTCCGTCGCCCAAGCCTACCTGCTGGCTCGCGCCAAGCTGGGCTTCCCGATGGCAACCCCGGACCTGCGTGATGAAGTGTTGGCTAAGCTGGAGGCTGCACAATGAGTGCTCAAGATTTCCTGGTTGAACTGGGCACCGAAGAGCTGCCACCCAAGGCACTGAACACCCTGGCCGACGCGTTCCTGGCCGGTATCGAAAAAGGCCTGCAGACCGCGGGTCTTAAATTCGCCGCGAAGAAAGTCTACGCCGCGCCACGTCGCCTGGCCGTGTTGCTGACCGCGCTGGAAACCCAGCAGCCGGACCGCAGCATCAACCTCGATGGCCCACCGCGCCAGGCGGCTTTCGATGCCGAAGGCAACCCGACTCAGGCTGCCCTTGGTTTTGCCAAGAAGTGCGGCGTGGAGCTGAGTGAGATCGACCAGAGCGGCCCGAAACTGCGTTTCAGCCAGGTCATCACCGGCAAGCCGACCGCCAGCCTGTTGCCGACCATCGTTGAAGACTCGCTGAACGACCTGCCGATCCCGAAGCGCATGCGCTGGGGCGCACGCAAAGAAGAGTTCGTACGTCCGACCCAGTGGCTGGTGATGCTGCTCGGTGACCAGGTCATCGATTGCACCCTCCTTGCCCAGAAAGCCGGTCGTGATTCCCGTGGTCACCGCTTCCATCACCCTGAAGCTGTACGCATCACCTCGCCGGCCAACTACGCCGCCGACCTGCGTGCCGCCTACGTGCTGGCCGACGCCAACGAGCGTCGCGAGCTGATCAGCAAGCGTACCGAAGAGCTGGCCCGCCTGCAGGAAGGCACCGCCATCGTGCCGCCAAGCCTGCTCGACGAAGTGACCGCGCTGGTTGAATGGCCGGTGCCGCTGGTGTGTTCGTTCGAAGAGCGTTTCCTCGACGTGCCGCAAGAAGCGCTGATCACCACCATGCAGGACAACCAGAAGTATTTCTGCCTGCTGGACGTGGACGGCAAGTTGCTGCCGCGCTTCATCACCGTGGCCAACATCGAAAGCAAGGACCCGCAGCAGATCATCGCCGGTAACGAAAAAGTCGTTCGCCCGCGCCTGACTGACGCCGAGTTCTTCTTCAAGCAAGACAAGAAGCAGAAGCTGGAAGACTTCAACCTGCGCCTGCAGAACGTGGTGTTCCAGGAAAAACTCGGCAGCGTCTACGACAAGGCCGTACGCGTTTCCAAGCTGGCCGCCTACATTGCGCCACGCATTGGTGGCGATTCCGCCTGGGCTGCGCGTGCAGGCCTGCTGTCCAAGTGCGACCTGGCCACCGAGATGGTCGGCGAGTTCCCGGAGATGCAAGGCGTTGCTGGCTACTACTACGCCCTCAACGACGGCGAGCCGGACGATGTGGCCCTGGCGCTGAACGAGCAGTACATGCCGCGCGGTGCCGGTGCTGAACTGCCAAGCACCTTGACCGGCGCTGCGGTGGCCATCGCCGACAAGCTGGATACCCTTGTGGGTATCTTCGGTATCGGCATGTTGCCTACCGGCAGTAAAGACCCGTATGCCCTGCGCCGTGCGGCCCTGGGCGTGCTGCGTATCCTGATCGACAAGAAGCTCGACCTCGACCTGACCCAGGCCGTGGTGTTTGCCGTCGGCCAGTTCGGTGCCAAGGTCAAGCAAGCCGGCCTGGCCGAGCAAGTGCTGGAGTTCGTGTTCGACCGCCTGCGTGCGCGTTACGAAGACGAAGGCGTGGACGTGTCGGTGTACCTGTCGGTACGTGCCCTGCAGCCGGGTTCGGCGCTGGACTTCGACCAGCGCGTACAAGCCGTGCAGGCCTTCCGCAAGCTGCCGGAAGCCGATGCCCTGGCCGCTGTGAACAAGCGTGTGTCGAACCTGCTGAGCAAGGCCGAAGGCCTGGGCAACGCAGAAGTCGACCCTGGCCTGTTTGCCGATGCCAAGGAGTTCTCGCTGAACTCGGCCATCGCCAAGGCTGAGAACGCGGTGAAACCGTTGATCGCCGAGCGCAACTACGCCGAAGCCCTGGCGCGCCTGGCCACCTTGCGTGAGCCGGTGGATGCGTTCTTCGAAGCGGTGATGATCAATGCCGACGATGCCGGCGTACGCAAAAACCGCTACGCCATGCTGGCGCGCCTGCGCGGTCTGTTCGTCAACATTGCTGACATTTCGACGCTGAGCTGACCATGTTGAAACTGCTGATTCTCGATCGGGACGGGGTGATCAATGTCGACTCCGACGCTTACATCAAGTCGGTGGCGGAATGGATTCCACTGCCCGGCTCGATCGAGGCCATCGCGCAGTTGAGCAAAGCCGGCTGGACGGTGGCCATCGCCACCAACCAGTCCGGCATCGCCCGTGGTTACTACGACATCGCCACCCTGGACGCCATGCACGCGCGCTTGCGCACGTTGGTGGCCGAGCAGGGCGGTGAGGTGGGGTTGGTGGTGTACTGCCCCCACGGGCCGGATGAGGGCTGCGATTGTCGCAAACCCAAGCCTGGCATGTTGAAAACCATTGCAGAACATTACAAGGTGCCGTTAGCTGGGATATGGTTCGTCGGGGACAGCCTCGGTGACCTGGAGGCGGCCAAAGCCGTCGACTCTCAGCCAGTTTTGGTTAAGACCGGGAAAGGCGAAAAGACCCAGGCGAAAAACCTGCCGGTAGGCACCTTGATTTTTGACGATCTGGCGGCCGTTGCCGCAGAACTTATCAACAACTAGCCACCCTCGACTTCCTGAACAAGGATTGCTCGGGAGTGCGCTTTTAGCAGGCGGGCCGCGTCCCGCAACGGTAAATGCCGCCATGTCGATTTTGCAGGCCATCAGAACCTTTTTCTTTTACCTGCTGCTGGGCACCAGTTCGTTCCTCTGGTGCACCCTGAGCTTTTTTATTGCGCCCTTTTTGCCATTCAAGGCGCGCTATCGCTTTATCAACGTCTATTGGTGCCGCTGCGCGTTGTGGCTGTCCAAGGTGTTCCTGAACATCCGATTCGAGGTCAAGGGCGCGGAAAACGTCCCGGACCAGCCCTGCGTGATTCTGTCGAACCACCAGAGCACCTGGGAGACGTTCTTCCTGTCGGCGTACTTCTCGCCGCTGAGCCAGGTACTCAAGCGCGAGCTGTTGTACGTGCCGTTCTTCGGCTGGGCCATGGCCATGCTGCGCCCGATCGCCATCGACCGTGACAACCCCAAGGCCGCACTCAAGCACGTGGCCAAGAAAGGCGATGAGCTGCTCAAGGACGGTGTTTGGGTGCTGATCTTCCCCGAAGGCACACGTGTGCCCTACGGCACGGTAGGCAAGTTCTCACGCGGTGGTACAGCTTTGGCGGTCAATGCACATCTGCCGGTGCTGCCGATTGCGCATAACGCCGGCAAGTTCTGGCCAAAGACCGGCTGGGCTAAACGCGAAGGCACTATCACTGTGGTGATCGGCGAACCGATGTACGCCGAAGGTGAAGGACCTCGTGCCATCGCCGCGCTGAATGACCGCGCCCAGGCGTGGAATGAAGCGCAGCAACGTGCCATGGGGTCGCTGCCACCAGAGCCGATTGTAGTCGACACGCCGGTCATCTGATCATCTGTGGATAACCTGTGTACGGTTTGTTGGCGAATCGCCTTTTTTGTCTTTTAAGAGGCTGATTTACTTACATATTTCTCAAGCTCATAAAATCACGGAAAAGGTGCATAAGTTTTTTCCGCATAAAAAAACCGGTCCTTGTGACCGGTTTTTTATGCACAGCAGAAAAGTACGTTTTTCAGTCTTCCAGCAGCGGCAGTCGAAGGCTGAATGTGGTGCCTTTGCCCACCACGCTTTCGCAACTGATACGCCCCCCGTGACGCTCTACCACAGCCTTGACCATCGTCAATCCCAACCCCAGGCCTTCGCTGCCTTGGGACGAATCGAAGCGGCGGTATTGGCTGAACAGCTCCGGCAGGTCCTGTGCGGCAATCCCTGGACCCTGGTCGCTGATACGGCACTCCAACCAGCCTTCTGCGCTGCTGTGCCTCAACCTCACGGTCGTCCCGGAAGGCGAATACTTGATGGCGTTCTCCAGCACGTTGAACAACGCGCGGGTTAGCAATGATTGGTCAGCCGACACCATGCCTTCATCGGCCTCGTCCAAGTCGTGAACCAGATGAATCCCCTTGAGCTGGGCGATCAGCGCCACTTGGTCAAAGGCATCCATGACCAACATGGCGAACAGCGTCGGCTGGAACTGATAACCGTCAGCCTCGGCTTTCGCCAGTTGCACGAAGGATTCGGTGAGACCCAAGGCACGGCGAACCTGTTGTTCGATCTGGGCAAAGACTGGGGACTCGCCGTTATGCACATCCAGCAGTGCAAGGATCGCTGAATGGGGTGCGCGCAGGTCGTGAGAGAGGAACCGCAACATGGTCTCGCGGTGTTGCTGGGCTTCGCGCTCCTTGCTCAGATCCGTCAGGCTCAGCAGCCAACCAAGGGCGACATCGCCTTCAGCCGGCAGCAAGGGCGCAAGCTCCATGCGCAGGCTGCGTTGGTGGATGTCCCGGAACTCCACAAGCTCCAGCGCCGACAGGGCAGGGCGCACGCCATTGTGCAGCGGCGGGTAGCCCAAGTCCGCCAGTTGCTCCAACAGGTTTTCGTTGACCAGATCATTGCCGAACACTTGCCGGGAAATGCGGTTGGCCAGCAGGATATTGCCCTTGGGATCGGTAATCAGGGTCGCCACCGGCAGGCACTCCAGGCCATCGGCCATAAAGCGCCGTGTGTCGCGTGTGCGGCTTACGGCCTGTTCCAGGGCAAAGATACGTGCCTGCAACACATCGCCTTTGCTGGCAGGTGCACGGCGGCGTTCGGGCAGGACTTTGGGTTCGTTGTCCAGGCGTGCCAGTTCCCAGCCGAAATAGGCGAGGATCACACTGAGGCGGCGCCAGTTCCAGATCAGGTAACTGAGCAGCAAACCAATCAGACAGGCCGCAGGCGACCACCAGTGCCCCAGGCGCAACAGGGCCAGGGAACCGAGTAACGCGGCGCCCATGCAGCCCAGGGTCATCCACAGTGCGTAGCGCGGGCGATAGAGCAGCAGGCCCAATAACAATGCCACCAATGAGGTCGCCATCAAGGCCGCAAGCCAGCCTGGCAGATCAACGATGCTGCGGCCTTGAAGCAAGCCATTCAGCACGTTGGCCTGGATCTCCACACCTGCCGTGGTGCCCACCGTGGAAGACTGTGGCGTGACGAAACGATCGCCCATCCCGGAGGCGGTCGACCCCACCAGGATCAGGCGACCACGCAGTTGCTCGGGAGCCACTTCACCGCGCAATACGCTGGCGTAGGACACGCTGGGAAAATGCGTATGAGGGGCAATGAACGGGATACGGATAGCGTGCTCCCGATGCCAGTGCTGAGTGAGCGATTGCAGAGGCTCGCCCGGCATTTCAGACAACTCTCCACTCATCTCATAGGCCAGCCAGGCCAATTGCGGTGCCGTGGCATCGGGCGGGCCTTCACGCAGGTAGAGGCTGCGGACCACGCCATCGCTGTCTGCTTCAACGTTGATGTGGCCCACTCCTTTGGCGCATTTGAGCAGCGGCATCATCTGCGTGTCCGGTTGGCTGTAGTTCGCGGCACCTTCACGCACCAGGGGTAGCAAGACATTGCCAGCGTTGCAGACCGACTCAGCCAGGCGTTTGTCATTGGCGGGATCGCCGGGCTCACTGAAGATCACATCGAACAGAATGGCGGACGGTTGCGCAGCACTCAGGCGATCAATCAGGTCGGCGTGCAGGCTGCGTGGCCAAGGCCATCGGCCGAGCTTCTTAAGGCTGGAATCATCGATCGTCACCAGCAGGATACGGGGATCGACGGGTAATGGTGTGAGGCGACGCAGGCTGTCGTATAACGGATTGTTCAAGGCCAGGCCCGGACTCAGCGACAGGTAGGCGGTGATGGGCAGCAACAGTAAACCAATCCACAACCACTCGCGCACCAGGCCGTGGAACAGGCGCTGGGCATGGGTGGGTTGACGTTTCTCGGCCTTGCCCCAGAGCATCATTGGTCAACGTACCTGGGCAGTGGGCGGGTAGTAGAAGATGTCATAGACCCCGGTTTCTCCCTCCAGGCCGTTTTCGTCATAAGCCGACAAGCGCACGTGGTAGAACGAGGCTTTGAGCCCAGTGAAGCTCATTTTCGGCGTGCTGGAAAAGTTTTCCTGCTTGATGTTCATAAAGGCTTTGTCAGTGGCGACCTGTGCACGGTAGCGCTGGGCGCCAGGCAATGGCCGAAGGTATAAGCTCCAGACCGGCGCGTCGCCTTTCTGGCCGTCTTGGCCGATCAGCTTCGGTGCGGCCAGCAGTTCTACGGGATTGAGGTCGCCCTGTTTCTTGAAGAGCAGGCCTTGGCGTGCAGCCACTTTGATCTCGCCTGTCCGATCCCGGTTGGCGGCGACTTGACCGTCCAACACCTCCAACAGCGATCGCTCAGCGTCATTGCGCACCCGAAAGTGCGTACCTCGCACCCCCAGCACACCGACCGGCGTCACGATCTGGAAGCGATCATGATCGCTGGCACGCTTGATCACATACGCCTCGGCCTGGCCTTGTTCGAGTACCACTTGGGGAATCGACAGCTTCTTTTCCAAGTGGAGCCGCACCTGGGAATCAGAAGGCAGCACCACGCGGGATCCATCACCCAGCAACAGGCTGACGAACGCCGACGCCGAGGTCTTCACACCTTCCTGTTCATCAATAGACATGCCTTCGAGCAGGGGAGTCGTCTTGCCCTGAGTATCGAGTTTCCAGGCTTCACCGGTGAGATGCTGGACTACGGCAGGCAGAGGCTGGACCCGGCACAGGAAGTCATCGTCGATGTATGGCGCACGAACCTTTGTAGCAGCGCCCGCCGAGCCCACCATCATGATCAACAAAGACGGAAGGGCGCAGCGCAGGCAGTTAGGAGAAAGAAACATGGCGCTCATACAAGTCAGGGTTCCAGAGGGCAACAGACATCAGCGCACAGGAGTTTACGGCAGCGCATGCGTCGGCTGATCCTTTTCCTTAGGGTCAGGAGCCGGTATCTTTCCCACATTGGTATCGAGGACTTTCAATGGGTTAACCGCTCATTGATCCCAGCGTATAGAGAGATCCGAGGGGTCGATGAATCTGCGCACAATTCTTCAGATTCAAAAACCGGCCGACGGCTGTCGCACTCTTCAAATGAAAGGACCCACCCATGCGTGTCGCAATACTGGATGACGAGCCCGCTGAACTGCGCCGGGTGGAACAGACACTGCGACAAATCCCCAGCACCGCCGAACAGCCTTGGTCCCTGCATTGCTTCGAACGCGGTGAAGACCTGTTACGCCAACTGCGCCGGGAAACCTTCGACCTGCTGATACTCGACTGGCAATTGCCGGACATCACCGGTATCGCTTTGCTGCGCTGGACCCGCGAACACATGGAGTCGCCACCTGCCGTCATCATGCTCACCAGCCGCGATGCCGAGAGCGACATTGTCACCGCGCTCAACAGCGGCGCGGACGATTACGTCAGCAAACCTTTCCGCCCCAACGAATTAAAAGCACGGGTCACTGCCGTTCTGCGTCGGCATGGCCTGCAGAAGTCTGCAACCCATGAAGTGCAGAGCTTCAATGACCTGACCTTTGATGACGCCGAATTGACCGTGACCCGCGCAGGCAAACCGATCAACCTCACGGAACGTGAGTATCGTCTGGCCAGCTGTCTGTTCGCTAACTTGGCCCGACCACTGTCTCGCGAGTACCTCTACGAGCGGTTCTGGACCCATGAAGAAATGGTGTCGTCACGGCCGCTGGATACGCATATCTACCGGTTACGAAACAAGCTGGGGCTGACGGCGGATCGGGGTTGGCAGTTGCTGACGATCTATGGGTATGGGTATCGATTGGAGAGTGTGGCGGCAGCTTCTCAAGGCTGATTACGCTGATGTTCCACGTGGAGCATTTTCAAATTCGCTGATTTTCACCCAATAAAAAGGCCAACGCTAAGCGTTGGCCTTTTTAGTTTGGCAGGCTTACCGGGATCAGAAGTCCAGGTTGGAAACCGCCAAGGCATTGCTTTCGATGAAGTCACGACGAGGTTCGACCGCATCACCCATCAGGGTGTTGAAGATCTGGTCCGCGCCAATGGCGTCTTCGATGGTCACGCGCAGCATGCGACGCTGGGCTGGGTCCATCGTGGTTTCCCACAGCTGATCCGGGTTCATTTCACCCAGACCTTTGTATCGCTGAATGGTATGGCGCTTGGTGCTTTCCGCCATCAGCCAGTCGAGGGCTTCCTTGAATTCCTTGACCTGCTTCTTGCGTTCGCCACGCTGAATATAAGCGCCGTCGTCCAACAAAGTGCTCAATTGAGCGCCCAAGGTAACCACGGTCTTGTAGTCATTGCTGCCGAAGAAATCGCGGTTGAAGGTGACGTAGTTCGACAGGCCGTGGGAGATCAGTTCGACCTCTGGCAGCCAGACGTTACGTTCACGGTCTTCACGCAGGCTGGCTTTGTACACCAGGCCAGACTTCTCGACGGTACGCAGGCGCACTTCGTACTGAGCCAGCCAATCCTGCATCGCTGCATGATCACCCAGTTGCTCCAGGCTGACGGCCGGCAGGTAGATGAAGTGCTCGGTCAGTTCCTGAGGGTACAGGCGCGACAGACGCTTGAGGGTCTTCATCACCATGCGGAAGTCGTTTACCAGACGTTCCAGCGACTCACCGGAAATGCCCGGTGCTTCGTCATTCAAGTGCAAGCTGGCATCTTCAAGGGCCGACTGCGTCATGTACTCTTCCATGGCGTCGTCGTCTTTGATGTATTGCTCTTGCTTGCCCTTTTTCACTTTGTACAACGGCGGCTGAGCGATGTAGATGTAGCCACGCTCGATTAGCTCCGGCAACTGACGGAAGAAGAAGGTCAGCAGCAGGGTACGGATGTGCGAACCGTCGACGTCAGCATCGGTCATGATGATGATGTTGTGGTAGCGCAGCTTGTCGATGTTGTACTCGTCGCGGCCGATACCGCAGCCCAACGCCGTGATCAAGGTGCCGACTTCCTGGGAGGAAATCATCTTGTCGAAGCGGGCCTTCTCGACGTTGAGGATCTTACCTTTCAACGGCAGGATGGCCTGGGTGCGACGGTTACGACCCTGCTTGGCGGAACCGCCAGCAGAGTCACCTTCCACCAGGTACAGTTCGGAGAGGGCAGGGTCCTTCTCCTGGCAGTCCGCCAGTTTGCCTGGCAAGCCGGCGATATCCAGCGCGCCTTTACGGCGAGTCATCTCACGGGCTTTGCGCGCGGCTTCACGGGCACGGGCGGCGTCGATCATCTTGCCGACGACCAGCTTGGCTTCGTTCGGGTTCTCCAGCAGGAAGTCGGAGAAGTACTTGCCCATCTCCTGTTCCACGGCGGTCTTCACTTCGGAAGACACCAGCTTGTCTTTGGTCTGGGAGCTGAACTTCGGATCCGGCACTTTTACCGAGATGATCGCGGTCAGACCTTCACGCGCATCGTCACCGGTGGTGGCAACTTTGTGCTTCTTGGCCAAGCCTTCGGCTTCGATGTAGGTGTTCAGGTTACGCGTCAGTGCGGAACGGAAACCCACCAGGTGAGTACCACCGTCGCGCTGAGGAATGTTGTTGGTGAAGCACAACAGGTTCTCGTTGAAGCTGTCGTTCCACTGCAGGGCGATTTCCACGCCGATGCCGTCTTCACGCTGGATGTTGAAGTGGAACACCTGGTTGACCGCAGTCTTGTTGGTGTTCAGGTATTCAACGAACGCACGCAGGCCGCCTTCGTACTTGAACAGCTCTTCTTTGCCGCTGCGCTCGTCCTTGAGGACGATACCGACACCGGAGTTGAGGAAGGACAGTTCGCGAATCCGCTTGGCCAGGATGTCCCAGCTGAAGTGGATATTCTTGAAGGTTTCAGCCGATGGCTTGAAGTGGATCTGAGTACCGGTGGTTTCGCTGTCACCGACGATTTTCATCGGCTCTTTCGGAACACCGTGGATGTAGGTCTGTTCCCAGATCTTCCCGCTACGGCGCACGGTCAGGATCAGCTCTTCGGAAAGGGCGTTCACCACCGACACACCTACACCGTGCAAACCGCCGGAAACTTTATAGGAGTTGTCGTCGAACTTACCGCCGGCGTGGAGCACGGTCATAATGACCTCAGCTGCCGAAACGCCTTCTTCTTTGTGCACGTCTACCGGAATACCGCGACCGTTGTCGCGCACGGTAATAGACTCATCCGGGTGGATGATGATGCTGATGTCGTCGCAGTGACCGGCCAGAGCTTCGTCGATGGAGTTGTCGACCACCTCGAACACCATGTGGTGCAGACCGCTACCGTCATCAGTGTCGCCAATGTACATACCGGGACGTTTGCGTACGGCATCCAAACCTTTCAGCACTTTAATGCTGGTCGAGTCGTACGTGTTTTCTTCGCTCATGCCTTCACTCCCGATGGTCGTGGGTCTGGGTGATACGGCCTTGTTCCACGTGGAACAAAGCGACTGGCGTTTCCGTCTGCCAGCCTTCCCTCAATAATTCGTGGTCTACACAGGTGATAAACACCTGGCAGCGTAATTCTTCCAACAAGCGGCATAGCGCGCGGCGGTGTTGCTCGTCGAGTTCCGACGGCAAGTCATCCACCAGATAAATACACTGTCCGCGTCGGGCCTGGCTAACCAGATGCCCCTGGGCGATACGCAGCGCGCACACCACCAACTTCTGCTGGCCACGGGACAAGATGTCCGCGGCATTGTGAGCGCCTAATCTAAGACGCAAATCAGCCCGTTGGGGTCCGGCCTGGGTATGGCCAATTTGCTGATCCCGCTGCAAGGATGTCGCGAGCACTGCACTCAGCTCACGTTCTTTATCCCAACCACGGTAGTAACTCAGCGTCAGTCCCTCGAGATCCAGCAACTCTCTCAAGGTCTGCTCAAAGACTGGTTTCAAGGCTTTGATATAGGCACGGCGGTATTCATCAATTTCGTCGCTGGCCAGGCACAGTTCCCGGTCCCAGGCCGCTTGCGAAGCGGCGTCAAGTGTACCATGCCGCAGCCATGAGTTCCGCTGCCGCAGGGCCTTCTGCAGGCGCTGCCAAGTGGCCATGAAACGCGGTTCCACGTGGAACACTCCCCAATCGAGGAACTGCCTGCGGATTTTTGGCGCACCTTCCAGCAGACGGAAACTGTCGGGGTTGATCAATTGCAGCGGCAGAATCTCTGCCAACTGCGCGGCACTGCGCGCATTTTGCCCGTCAATGCGAATCTGGAACTCTCCGCCGCGATCACGGGATATCCCCAGGCTGCTGTGCCCACCTTCAGCGAGTTCGACCTGACCAAACACGGTGCACGCCAATTGCTCGTACTGAATCACCGGTAACAAGCGAGCGCTGCGAAAGGAACGAGCGAGCCCCAGCAGGTGAATGGCTTCCAGCACGCTGGTTTTGCCACTGCCGTTGGCGCCGTGGAGGATATTGATGCGGGGGGAGGGGGAGAAGGTCACCGGGTGCAGATTGCGCACCGCGGTGACCGAGACGCGACTGAGGGACATCTAGCTTCTGCTGAGCATGATTACAGGCGCATCGGCATGACAACATACGCCGAGTCGTCGTTGTCGGATTCCTGCACCAGGGCGCTGCTGTTGGAGTCCGACAGAATCAGGCGAACCTGTTCAGTGGTCATCACACCCAGTACGTCCAACAGGTAGCTCACGTTGAAGCCGATTTCCAGGGAGCCGCCGTTGTAGTCGACGCCCACTTCTTCTTCCGCCTCTTCCTGCTCCGGGTTGTTCGCCTGGATTTTCAGCTGACCGTTAGCCAGTTGCAGACGGATGCCACGGTACTTCTCGTTGGACAGAATCGCGGTACGGCTGAACGCTTCACGCAGGGCCTGACGATCACCCAGTACCAGCTTGTCGCCACCTTTAGGCAGCACGCGCTCGTAATCCGGGAACTTACCGTCAACCAGCTTGGAGGTGAAGGTGAACTCACCGGTGGTCGCACGAATATGGTGTTGACCCAACACGATGCTGACGTTGCCTTCCGGCTCGGTGAGCAGGCGCGCCAATTCAAGGATACCTTTGCGCGGTACGATCACCTGGTGACGGTCCGGCTGACCGATATCGGCGCGCATCGAGCACATGGCCAGACGGTGACCATCGGTGGCCACAGCGCGGATGATGCCTTCCGACACTTCCAGCAGCATGCCGTTGAGGTAGTAACGCACGTCCTGCTGAGCCATGGCGAAGCTGGTGCGCTCGATCAAACGACGCAGTTTGCTTTGCTCCAGGCTGCAGGTCAGCGAGCCAGGGCCTTCTTCAACGGTCGGGAAATCATTGGCCGGCAACGTGGACAAGGTAAAGCGGCTGCGACCGGCCTTTACCACCAACTTCGCGTCATCAACCTTGATGTCGATCAGCGCGTCGTTCGGCAGGCTCTTGCAGATGTCCATCAGCTTGCGCGCCGGGACGGTGATCTCTCCGGGTTCAGCGGGCTCTTCCAGCTGCACACGACCGACCAGCTCGACTTCCAGGTCAGTACCGGTCAAGGACAATTGCTGGCCTTCGACTACCAGCAATACGTTGGAAAGCACCGGCAAGGTCTGTCGGCGCTCGACGACGCCTGCGACCAGTTGCAGGGGTTTCAACAGGGCTTCGCGTTGAATGGTGAAATGCATGGTCTAGTCCCTTGCCTTAATAAGCTGCGCTGGTGTCATCAAGTGGTCAGTGTACGCAGCAGGTTCTTGTAGTCCTCGCGAATATCCGCGTCGGATTCCTTAAGTTCATTGATCTTGCGGCACGCATGCAAGACCGTGGTGTGGTCGCGTCCGCCAAACACATCACCGATTTCCGGCAGGCTGTGGTTGGTCAGCTCCTTGGAGAGCGCCATGGCCACCTGACGGGGGCGTGCCACCGAGCGCGAGCGGCGCTTGGACAGCAGGTCGGAAATCTTGATCTTGTAGTACTCGGCCACGGTGCGCTGGATGTTATCCACACTCACCAATTTGTCCTGCAGTGCCAACAAGTCCTTCAGGGATTCACGAATCAGCTCGATGGTGATGTCGCGGCCCATAAAGTGAGAGTGCGCGATGACCCGCTTGAGCGCGCCTTCCAACTCTCGCACGTTGGAGCGGATGCGTTGAGCGATGAAGAAAGCCGCATCGTGGGGCAGGTCGACTTTGGCCTGGTCAGCCTTTTTCATCAGGATCGCGACGCGGGTTTCCAGCTCCGGCGGCTCTACCGCAACGGTCAGACCCCAACCGAAGCGAGATTTCAGACGTTCTTCCAGGCCTTCGATTTCTTTCGGGTAACGGTCACTGGTCAAGATGACCTGTTGGCCACCTTCGAGCAGGGCGTTGAAGGTGTGGAAGAACTCTTCCTGGGAGCGTTCTTTGCGGGCAAAGAATTGAATGTCATCGATCAGCAACGCATCAACCGAGCGGTAGAACCGCTTGAACTCGTTGATGGCATTGAGCTGCAAAGCCTTGACCATGTCGGCCACGAAACGCTCCGAGTGCAGGTACACGACCTTGGCATTCGGGTTCTTCTTTAATAGGTGGTTACCCACAGCGTGCATCAAGTGGGTCTTACCCAAGCCAACACCGCCATAAAGGAAGAGCGGGTTGTAACCGTGCTTGGGGTTGTCAGCAACCTGCCAGGCGGCTGCGCGAGCCAGTTGGTTGGATTTACCTTCGACGAAGTTCTCGAAGGTAAAGGTGCGGTTCAGGTAGCTGGTGTGCTTGAGCGCGCCTTCGACCTGCACGGTGCGCTGTTCGGCGCGGACCGGGGCCTGTTGGGAGGCAGCACCTGCCATCGGGTCAAAGCTGTCGCGGGACGGCTCTTCATTCTCTGCTGCATTTTTCTGCGCAGAGGATTTGGAGGGCACTGGTGCAGGCGTCGGCGCGCTGACAGCAGGTGCTGCCGCCGCCTGGGCTTGCGACGCAGCCGCGGCCAATGGCGCATTCGGCGCAGCGCGAGGCGCCGAGCTACGTTTGCTGCCTATTAATAAGGAGAGAACAGGCGCGAGGCCGTTGCCATGTTCATCGAGCAATTCGAGAACGCGGCTCAGGTACTTCTCGTTGACCCAGTCGAGAACAAAACGATTGGGCGCGTAGACACGCAACTCGTCGCCTTCGGCTTCGACCTGTAGCGGACGGATCCAGGTGTTGAATTGCTGGGCAGGCAGCTCTTCGCGCAAAAGCTCCACGCACTGCTGCCAAAGTTCCACTGACACGGATATCCCCTAAGTTGAAAGCCGGTGAGGCAAAAACAGCCGCCATTGTAGCGGCGAGCCGCCCACTTATCCACATGTAGGTTGATCAGAGGCCAGCCAA